>NZ_LR134352.1:2160000-6983363 GCF_900637185.1 Nocardia asteroides
GTCGAAGTGGTCTGGAACGGCCTGCCATAGACGGTGATAGTCCGGTAGACGAAAACATGTTGGCTCTCGTGAGTGATACCCGAGTAGCAGCGGGCCCGTGAAATCTGCTGTGAATCTGCCGGGACCACCCGGTAAGCCTGAATACTCCCTGGTGACCGATAGCGGACTAGTACCGTGAGGGAAAGGTGAAAAGTACCCCGGGAGGGGAGTGAAATAGTACCTGAAACCGTGCGCTTACAATCCGTCAGAGCCTTCTGCTTGCAGTGGGGTGATGGCGTGCCTTTTGAAGAATGAGCCTGCGAGTCATCGGTGTGTGGCGAGGTTAACCCGTGTGGGGTAGCCGTAGCGAAAGCGAGTCCGAATAGGGCGTTTGAGTCGCACATTATGGACCCGAAGCGGAGTGATCTACCCATGGCCAGGGTGAAGCGACGGTAAGACGTCGTGGAGGCCCGAACCCACTTAGGTTGAAAACTGAGGGGATGAGCTGTGGGTAGGGGTGAAAGGCCAATCAAACTCCGTGATAGCTGGTTCTCCCCGAAATGCATTTAGGTGCAGCGTCACGTGTTTCACGCCGGAGGTAGAGCTACTGGATGGCCTAGGGGGCCCACAAGCTTACCGAAGTCAGCCAAACTCCGAATGCCGGTGTGTGAGAGCGTGGCAGTGAGACTGCGGGGGATAAGCTTCGTAGTCGAGAGGGAAACAGCCCAGATCGCCGGCTAAGGCCCCTAAGCGTGTACTAAGTGGAAAAGGATGTGGGGTCGCTTAGACAACCAGGAGGTTGGCTTAGAAGCAGCCACCCTTGAAAGAGTGCGTAATAGCTCACTGGTCAAGTGATCCTGCGCCGACAATGTAGCGGGGCTCAAGTACACCGCCGAAGCCGCGGCATTTCAGCATTATCCTGCTTTCGAGCCAGGAGCTGGGATGGGTAGGGGAGCGTCCTGTGGCCGTGGAAGCAGCGGAGTGATCCAGCTGTGGAGGCCACGGGAGTGAGAATGCAGGCATGAGTAGCGAAAGACGAGTGAGAAACTCGTCCGCCGAATGACCAAGGGTTCCTGGGCCAGGTTAATCCGCCCAGGGTGAGTCGGGACCTAAGGCGAGGCCGACAGGCGTAGTCGATGGACAACGGGTTGATATTCCCGTACCCGTGTATCCGCGCCCAATGGCGAATCAGTTGTGCTAATCGTCCAAATGTTTTCTTATCGAGCCTTCGGGTGAGAGGGAGAATTGCTGCACGAGACCCTGGCTGTAGTAGTCAAGCGATGGGGTGACGCAGGAAGGTAGCTGGGCCAGGTGATGGAATACCTGGTGTAAGCCTGTAGGGCGTTGTGTAGGCAAATCCGCACAACATGTAGCCTGAGAGGTGATGCGTAGCCGTTGTGGTGAATTCAGTGATCCTATGCTGCCGAGAAAAGCCTCTAGTGAGTTGGTACACGGCCCGTACCCCAAACCGACACAGGTGGTCAGGTAGAGAATACTAAGGCGATCGAGAGAACTGTGGTTAAGGAACTCGGCAAAATGCCCCCGTAACTTCGGGAGAAGGGGGACCACGCCTGGTGACGAGTCTTGCACTCTGAGCTGGGTGGGGTCGCAGAGACCAGAGAGAAGCGACTGTTTACTAAAAACACAGGTCCGTGCGAAGTCGTAAGACGATGTATACGGACTGACGCCTGCCCGGTGCCGGAAGGTTAAGAGGACCGGTTAGCGCTTCGGCGCGAAGCTGAGAATTTAAGCCCCGGTAAACGGCGGTGGTAACTATAACCATCCTAAGGTAGCGAAATTCCTTGTCGGGTAAGTTCCGACCTGCACGAATGGCGTAACGACTTCTCTGCTGTCTCAACCACAGACTCGGCGAAATTGCATTACGAGTAAAGATGCTCGTTACGCGCGGCAGGACGAAAAGACCCCGGGACCTTCACTATAGCTTGGTATTGGTGTTCGGTACGGTTTGTGTAGGATAGGTGGGAGACTGTGAAGCTTGGACGCCAGTTCAGGTGGAGTCGTCGTTGAAATACCACTCTGATCGTATTGGACTTCTAACCTCGGACCATGATCTGGTTCAGGGACAGTGCCTGGTGGGTAGTTTAACTGGGGCGGTTGCCTCCCAAAATGTAACGGAGGCGCCCAAAGGTTCCCTCAGCCTGGTTGGCAATCAGGTGTCGAGTGCAAGTGCACAAGGGAGCTTGACTGTGAGAGTGACAGCTCGAGCAGGGACGAAAGTCGGGACTAGTGATCCGGCACCGGCAAGTGGAAGCGGTGTCGCTCAACGGATAAAAGGTACCCCGGGGATAACAGGCTGATCTTCCCCAAGAGTCCATATCGACGGGATGGTTTGGCACCTCGATGTCGGCTCGTCGCATCCTGGGGCTGGAGTAGGTCCCAAGGGTTGGGCTGTTCGCCCATTAAAGCGGCACGCGAGCTGGGTTTAGAACGTCGTGAGACAGTTCGGTCTCTATCCGCCGCGCGCGTTAGAAACTTGAGGAAGGCTGTCCCTAGTACGAGAGGACCGGGACGGACGAACCTCTGGTGTGCCAGTTGTTCCGCCAGGAGCACTGCTGGTTGGCTACGTTCGGAAGGGATAACCGCTGAAAGCATCTAAGCGGGAAGCCTGTTCCAAGATGAGGTTTCTCTCCCACTTGATGGGTTAAGGCCCCCTACAGACCATGGGGTTGATAGGCCGGAACTGGAAGCCAGGTAACTGGTGTAGGTGACTGGTACTAATAGGCCGAGGGCTTACTACGAAGGTGTTACGCGTCCACTGTGCGGTATCTGAAACAACACACAGATCACCGAGAAGACTCTCCGAGTCCGGTCCCGTTAGGGGTCAGGGTTTGGGGTGGCTCTCTGTGTGACAGTTTCATAGAGTTACGGCGGTTATAGCGGTGGGGAAACGCCCGGTCCCATTCCGAACCCGGAAGCTAAGGCCACCTGCGCCGATGGTACTGCACTCGACAGGGTGTGGGAGAGTAGGACACCGCCGGAACATCATTGCGAAAGGCCCTCCAACTTCGGTTGGAGGGCCTTTTTGCGTTCCCGGACCGGTCGCGCGCGTAGCATCCACGCGGCCGGCCTGCCCCCGGAATCGGGGGATTGCCATCCGAACCGACAACATTTCAGAAAACGGCCTTACGGCCCGGTCTCGTCGGCGACCATAGTGCGACGTTGCTTCGGGAGGTCGCCATGAATTGGTTGTTCGCTCAAAAGTCGCTGCGACGCGGCGTGGTCGCGCTGGCGCTGCCCGCCGCCCTTGTCGGCCTGATAGCCACCGCGGGGCCGGCCGGCGCGGCGCCCACGCCCGATCCGCTCGCCGGTCTCGCCGACCAGCTGGCCGGCGCGGCGAATTCCGTTGCGGGCGTTGCCGGAATCGACCTTCCCGAGACCTATGGGCCCGAGACCGCCATCGTGGTCCTCGGGTTCGGGCTGCTGCCGGACGGCACCATGCGTGCCGAGCTGGGGAACCGGTTGCACGCGGCACTGATCCAGGCGTTCATGTCGCCGTCCTCGCCGGTGATCGTCACCGGGGGCAATCCGCGCAACGGTGTCACCGAGGCCCAGGTGATGGCGGATTGGCTCACGACGCGCGGGGTGGCCAGGCAGCGCGTGTTCACCGAGACGCAGGCGGGCTCGACGGTTCAGAACGCGTTCTTCTCGGCGAAGCTGATGGAGGTGCTCGGCGTGCACAAGGCCGTGCTCATCACCTCCGCCGACCACATGCGCAGGGCCCTGGACAACTTCGTGGCGGCCGGTATCCCGGTGGTCGCCACCATGACGCCGGACGTCGCCCCGCTGTGGGCCAAACCGTACGGCACGGACGAGCCGCGATAGAGCGCGCCGAAGTCGGTGCGGCGCACTACTATGCCTCTGGCGTCGTCGCGGGGTGCGGTGGTGCCGTGACGGGACAGGGGTAGGTAATGGACAGGCCAGCGTGGGCACCGGACGGCGTCGACATGAATCAGCCGAGCCCGGCTCGGATGTACGACGCGCTGCTCGGCGGCTCGCACAATTTCGCGGTCGATCGCATGGCGGCGGAGATGGCGACCTCGATGGTGCCGGATCTGCCGCGGCTGGCGCTGAGCAACCGGGCGTTCCTGCGCCGGGCCGTCCGGTTCATGCTCGACGCGGGTATCCGGCAGTTCCTCGACATCGGCTCGGGCATCCCCACCGCGGGGAATGTGCACGAGATCGTGCACGAGCTCGATCCCGAGGCCCGGGTGCTCTATGTCGACATCGATCCGGTGGCCGTGGTGCACTCCCGGACGATCCTGGTCGGCCGGGAGCACGCGGGAGCCATCGAGGGGGATCTGCGGGAGACGGCGGACCTGCTCGCGGCGGTCCGCGCGACCGGGCTGATCGACTTCGCCGAGCCGGTCGGGCTGCTGCTGATCGCGGTGCTGCACCTGGTCGCCGACGAGGACGATCCGGCGGGCAAGGTGGCCGCGCTGCGGGAGGCGGTCGCACCGGGGAGTTTCATAGCCATTTCACATCTCACCTCCGAGTTGCGGCCGGAAGACGCAGGTAAGCTGGGTGAGCACGCCGCGACCGAGACCAGGGTCGGGATCCAGTTCCGGACCAAGGACGAGATCGCGGCGATGTTCGAGGGTTGGGGCTTGGAGTCCCCCGGGGTCGTCGAGTTGCCGCTGTGGCGGCCGGAGTCCGAGCGGGATCAGCACGAGAAGCCGGGGCGTTCGCTCGGCCTCGGTGGAGTCGCGCGCAAAGAATGAGCCGTCGTCCGGCGGTGGCGGGAGATGACAGGGTGGACGAGTAGTGGGGTCGTGGGAGCTGGCGCAGCGGTGGGCCGATGCGCTCGACGGTGTCGTCGCTCCCACCCTGACCCGCTCCCAGATCGAGGAGATGCTCGCGGCCCTGTGTATCGGCCTGATCGAGGCGGCGCGCGGGGGTGAGGACCCCGACGTTGCCCGGCGGGCGGCCCGCATGCTGGTCGCCGCCAACTATCGCGATTCGGCGGCGGTGAGCCGGTCGGTGCGGGTGATCTGCCACGACCTGGTCGACATCGTCGCCGACGGCCCCGACGATCCATCGCTGCCCGAGATCAGGGACCGCGCGATCGGGCTGGCCGCCGATTTCGCCGCGGGGTTCACCGCGGCGCTGCGTTCGGCCGCGCTGGCCGAACAGGAGGCCACGCTGGCCGCGGTGCTCGCGGCCGCGCGGGAAGCCGAGAGCAGGCGGGCACTGTCGGAGGCCCGGTTCGAGGCGGTCTTCGACGGCGCGCTGGTCGGCATCGGCACCGTCGACATGTCCGGTCAGGTGGTGAACTGCAATGCCACCATGGCCGCGATGCTGGGACAGACCCCGGAGACGATGCCGGGGCGCACCGTCGCCGACATTCTCGGACCGCAGAATCTCAACCACGCCTTCGTGGAACTGCAGCGCATGGTGAGCGGGGAATCCGACAGCTTCCGTACCGAGACCGAGCATCTGCACGACGACGGCGAGGTCACCGTCATCGACCTGTCCATGTCGACGGTGCGCGACGCCGACGGCAATATCCGGTTCCTGATCGGCGTCGCGGTCGATGTCACCGAGCGCAAGCAGCTCGCCGACCGGCTCTGGCACGACGCCAACCACGACGCGCTGACCGGCCTGCCGAACCGCGCGCACTTGTTCAGCCGGCTTGCCGAGGCGGTGCCGCCGATCGGCGTCTGCTATCTGGACCTGGACGGCTTCAAGGAGATCAACGACCTGTGGGGCCACACCATCGGGGACCGGGTGCTGCGCACCGTAGCCGACCGGATGCGCGAGAGCGTGCGCCCGCTCGACGGCATGGCCGCCCGCATCGGCGGTGACGAGTTCCTGGTGCTGGTCGAGAACTGCTCGGGTGAGCCGCAGCTGACGGCGCTGGCCGACGATCTGATGAGCGCGCTCACCGCGCCGCTGGAGGTCGACGGGCACATGCTCGCGGTCGGCGTGAGTATCGGCGCCGCCTACTTCGGCGAATTGCCCGGCACCGTGGACGAATTGGTGCACGCGGCCGATTCGGCGATGTACCGCCACAAGCACGACCCACGCCGCGATCCGGCCCGGTAGCGGCCGGGCCGGAAGCACGGGGACCGCTCAGACGGGCTGACGGTCGCGCTGCGCGGCCCGGGCCAGCGACCGGTCGCGCTGCTCCTCGAACCGCGCCACATCACCGCGCAGGCGCTCGAGGAAGGCGTCGAGGTCCTCGCGCGCCCGTTCGCCCTCGGGGCCGAAATCGGTGCGCTCGAAGATGTTCCACTTGCGCAACACCGGCAGCAGCACCTCGTCGAGGTGCTGACGCAGGTCGTAGATGCCGTGCTTGGCCATCAGCACGCCGTTGCGGCGCCAGCCCGGCATACCGGCGCCCGGCATCTGGAAGCCCTGCACGATGGTGTTGACGGCCTCGATGGTCTGGTCGGGCGCCAGGTCGAGGGCGGCGGCACACAGGTTGCGGTAGAAGATCATGTGCAGGTTCTCGTCGGTGGCGATGCGGGCCAGCATGCGGTCGGCGATCGGGTCGTCGCAGACGCGGCCGGTGTTGCGGTGGCTGACCCGGGTGGCCAGTTCCTGGAAGGTCACATAGGCGACCGAATACAGCAGGCCCGCCACGGATTTGGCCCTGATGTCGACCTCGGCGGCCTTGGCGTCGACCACGGCCATGGCCGAATAGCCGTTGGTCATGTGGATCATCCGCGCCTGCTCCAGCGCCACCGGATCGACGCCGCGGGTGAGCACCAGGTAGTCGCGGATGGCGATGCCGTGCCGGTTCTCCTCGGCGGTCCAGCGACCGACCCAGGTACCCCAGGCGCCGTCCTGGGAGAAGTTCTCGGCGATCTCGCGGTGGTAGGACGGGAGATTGTCCTCGGTGAGCAAATTGGTGATCATCGCGGCTTTGGCGAGCTCGCTGAGCGCGGATTGCTCGGGCTCCCAATCGATTCCGCCCATCGCGGCGAAGTTGCGGCCCTGATCCCACGGCACGTAGTCGTGCGGGTGCCAGTCTTTGGCCATGGACAGATGGCGGTCGACATTGCTGGCCGCGACCGGCTCCAGTTCGATGAGCAGTTCCAGTTGGGTGAGGTTCCTGGCCACGCACGTGCCCTTTCCGTCAAGTGAAAAGCATGAGTTGCGCTGGTCCGGTAGTGTTGCCCGTCGTCGCCGAGAATAGACCCGGCACATCGTGCCTCCGAACGACACGGTGCGGAGGGCACTGTTTCGCAATTTGGGCGCGTCGCGCCGAGTGCATATACGCTCCACCAGTTCAGCTCCATCAGCGGTTCCCGATCAGTCGTGGCATAGCTAGAGAGAGTGAGCGAAAAATATGACGGACATCGTGGTCACGAGCTTGGCGGCGACCACGTCGATCGCGGGCGACGTCGACTCGACCTGGAAAGGTCTGCTCAACGGCGAAAGCGGCATCGACGTCCTGGAGGACTCCTTCGTCGACGATTTCGAGTTGCCGGTGCGCATCGGCGGGCACCTGAAGGTCGCGCCGGCCGCCTCGCTCACCCGCGAGGAGGCGCGCAGGCTGTCCTATGTCGAGCAGATGGCCGTGGTCCTCGGTCGCGAGGTGTGGCGCAACGCGGGCAGCCCCGAGGTGGATCGCGACCGGCTCGGTGTCTCGATCGGGACCGGGCTCGGCGGCGCCGAATCGCTGATCTACGCGCGCGACAAGCTCGGCAACGGTGGCTACCGCAAGGTGTCGCCACTGACCGTGCAGGCGATCATGCCGAACGGGCCCGCCGCCTGCGTCGGCATCGAACTCGGCGCGCGCGCCGGGGTTTCCACGCCGGTGTCGGCCTGCTCGTCGGGCTCGGAGGCCATCGCCAACGCGTGGCGGATGATCGTGATGGGTGACGCCGACATGGTGGTGACCGGCGGCGTCGAGGGCTCGATCCAGGCGGTGCCGATCGCGGCCTTCACCCAGATGCGGGCCATGAGCACCCGCAACGCCGATCCCAAGGCGGCCTCGCGCCCGTTCGACAAGGACCGCGACGGCTTCGTGTTCGGCGAGGCGGGCGCGATGATGGTGATCGAGACCGAGGAGCACGCCAAGGCGCGCGGCGCCACGATCCACGCGCGGCTGCTCGGGGCGGGCGTCACCTCCGACGGATTCCACCTCGTCGCACCGGATCCCGAGGGCACCGGCGCGGCGCGCGCGATGACCAGGGCGCTGCAGACCGGCGGGATCAGCCGCACCGATGTCACCCACATCAACGCCCACGCCACCGCCACCCCGATCGGCGACACCGCCGAGGCCAACGCCATCGGCAAGGCGATCGGCGCGCACGCCTCGGTGTACGCGCCCAAGTCGGCGCTCGGGCATTCGATCGGCGCGGTCGGCGCGCTCGAGGCGGTGCTGACCGTGCTCAGCGTGCGCGACAGCATCGTCCCGCCCACCCTGAACCTGGACAACCAGGACCCCGAGATCGATCTGGACGTGGTCGCCGGCGAGGCCAGGCGCGGCCGGATCGACTACGCGGTGAACAACTCCTTCGGATTCGGCGGCCACAACGTCGCCGTCGCCTTCGGGCGGTATTGACGATTGCCACGGCCTGTGCCCGGACCGTTCCGGGCGCAGGCGACTTCTTCTTTGTTCGGCGTCATTGCACGAGTTCGGCCTCTCGGCGTGAGAGGCATTGTGCGTTGAAAAGGATAGGGAATGATCGGCGAGACTTTCGACGACTATGTGGACGAACTGGGCAATATCCGGATTCCCGGTGACCAGACCTTGATCGACTTCGTCGACAAACACAGTGAGGCCAACGGTGACGAGCTGGCCTACCGCTTCATCGACTACTCGCGGGAGCGTGAGGGGGAATATCAGGAGCTGACCTGGCGCGAATTCGGCGTCCGGCTGCGCGCGGTGGCGGCGCGGCTGCAACAGGTGACCGAGCCCGGCGACCGGGTGGCGGTGCTCGCGCCGCAGGGCCTCGACTACGTCGTCGCGCTGTTCGCGGCGGTGTACGCGGGCAATGTGGCCGTGCCGCTGTTCGATCCGGAGGAGCAGGGCCACAGCGACCGCCTGCACGCGGTGCTCGGCGACTGCGAGCCGGCCGCGGTGCTCACCGTCACCGGCGCGGCCGCGGGGGTGCGCAACTTCTTCCGCGAACAGCCCGCCGCGCAACGGCCGCGGATCATCGCGGTGGAGGCGATCCCCGACACCGTCGGCGCGCGCTGGCGCAGGCCCGACATCAACATCGACAGTGTGGCCTACCTGCAGTACACCTCCGGGTCCACCCGGGTGCCCGCAGGCGTCGAGATCACCCACCGGGCGGTCGGGACCAACCTGCTGCAGATGATCGACGCCATCGGCATCACCGAGAACGCGCGCGGGGTCACTTGGCTGCCGCTGTTCCACGACATGGGGCTGCTCACGGTGATCCTGCCGACCATCGGCGGCAAGTTCATCACCATCATGTCGCCGAGCGCGTTCGTGCGCAGGCCCTCGCGCTGGATCAAGGAGCTGGCCGCGCAGGCCGACGGGGCCGAGATCTATTCGGCGGCACCCAACTTCGCCTTCGAGCACGCCGCCGTGCGCGGGCTGCCCAAGGACGCCGAATCGCTGGACCTGTCGAATGTGATCGGCCTGATCAACGGCAGCGAGCCGGTGTCGGTGGCCTCGATGCGCAAGTTCAACGAGGCCTTCGCGCCCTACGGGCTGTCCAAGACCGCGATCAAACCGTGCTACGGCATGGCGGAGGCGACGCTGTTCGTCTCGGCGACCAGGCGCGACGACGAGGCCAGGGTGGTCTACGTGGACCGCGGGCAGCTCAACGAGGGCCGGATGGTCGAGGTCGACGAGCACGCGGACAACGCGGTCGCGCAGGTGTCGTGCGGGTACGTCGCCCGGTCGCAGTGGGCGGTGATCGTCGACCCGGAGACCGGGATCGAGCGCCGTGACGGTGAGGTCGGCGAGATCTGGCTGCACGGCGACAATATGGGCATCGGGTACTGGGGCAGGCCGGGGGAGACCGCCGAGACCTTCCACAACCGGGTGATCGCCCGCAATCCGGCGGGCAGCCGCGCCGAGGGCGCACCGGACGACGCGCGGTGGATGCGCACCGGCGACTTCGGCGCCTATCACGACGGGGAGCTGTTCATCACCGGCCGGGTGAAGGACCTGGTGATCGTCGACGGCCGCAACCACTACCCGCAGGATCTCGAATACTCCGCGCAGGAGGCCAGTACCGCGTTGCGGCCCGGCTTCGTCGCGGCGTTCTCGGTGCAGGGCGGGCAGCTGCCCGCGCCGGTGCTCGAGGCGGGCGGGGTCACCGACGAGATGGCCGAGCAGCTGGTCGTCGTGGCCGAACGCGCCACCGGTGCGGCCAAACTCGAGCCGGGCCCGATCGTCGACACCGTGCGCGCGGCGATCGCGCGCAGGCACGGGGTGATGGTGCGTGACCTGCTGCTCGTGCCCGCCGGGTCGATCCCGCGCACGTCGAGCGGCAAGATCGCGCGACGTGCCTGCAAGGCGGCCTACCTGGACGGCACGCTGCGCGGTGGGCACCGGCAGGACGCGTACCCGGACGCGCCGGAGGAGTGAGACCGGTTCGGCCACCGGGCTGCCGGTGGCCGAACCGCGGTGCGGCCGTGCTCAGTTGACGCAGGGGATGGTGCTGCCGATGGTCGTCGTCACCGGCTTGCCCGCGTCGGGCAGCGGTGTCGACGACACTCCCGGAGCGGCCGTCGCCGTCGTGGGTGTCGCCGAAGTCGTGGTCGTGGGGGCGAGTTCGGCAGGCAGGGTGAAATCGCTGCCGACCACCAGCCGGATGTGCCCGGCCGTCACCGACGCCGACTCGGCGACCGGGAGACCACCGAGACTCTCGGCGAGCGCGGTGGCGTCCGGGCCCGCACCGGGCCCGTAGGTGATCGCGGAGTACGGGCCGTCGTCGAGGGTGCCGTTGCCGATCTCACCCGCGCGATAGCCGCCCTTCGCCAGTGCCGCCGACACCGTCGCCGCCTGGCCGACGATCCCGCTCACGTTGTGCACGTCGACGACGCTCGTCGGCGCCGGTGCGGCGCTCGTGGTGCTCGGTTGCTGCCCGAAGGCCGCCCTGACCTCGCGTTTGATGGCGGCCGGGTCGACGATATTGACGTCCTGACCGTCGATCACGTCGTAGCGCAGCACCGGCAGCGTCCGGAACTCGACCGGCAGCGAACCCGCCGCACCCAGTTCGCGGGCGAAATCGAACAGATTCCAGCCGTCGGAGAGCACCACGTCCTTGTGCGCCATGTCCATCAGCGCCGCCAGCCTGCTCAGGTTGGTGAGGGTGCCGGAATCCTTGAGCGACTTGGCCACCGAGGTGAGGAACGCCTGCTGCCGGTGCGTGCGGTCGAGGTCGCCGTTGCGCAGTCCGTGCCGTTGCCGCACGAAGGCGAGCGCCTCGGCGCCGTTCAGGTGCTGGCGGCCCGCCGGGAACACCGCGCCGGAGAACTCGCTGTCGTCCACGGCGTTGTTCAGGCACACGTCGACGCCGCCGACCGCGGTGGCCAGATCGTAGAAACCGGCCAGGGAGATCTCGGCGAACCGGTCGATCGGGACGCCGACGAGATTGCGCACCGTGGTCACGATCGACGCGCGGCCCGCCTCGCGCCCGCGGCGCTCGAGCACCACCGGGTCCTTCTCACCCTGCTCGATCAACTCGGCCTGCACCGCGGCCTTCTTCAGGCCGTAGGCCTCCTTGATCTTGACCTGCTGATAGCCGGGGATACCGGTGACCGGCACGTAGTCGTCGCGCGGGATGGAGAAGGCGACGATCTTGCTCAGATCGGCCGGAATATGCAGCAGGATCAGCGAATTCGCGTTGTAGCCGCCCTCGGTGCCGTCGCCGGCGTGCAACTGGTCGAGGATCTCCTTCGGCAGGTCGTTGCCGTCGAGGTCCTTGCGGGTGTCCAGGCCGATCAGCAGGATGTTGACCGCGCCGTCCCGCGAGCGCGGCGCGTCCTCACCGAGAGCGGTGGAATGGGTGAAGCCGGAGTCGAAGTCGTTCTTGGCCGACCAGGCCAGCCCGGTGCCGGTGAGCACGGCCAGGGCGGTGGTGGCCGCGAGCATCCTGGCGGTGATCAGCGCGGCGCGGCGCAGGCCGGCGCGGCGGGTCGGGTGGCCGGAGTCCTGGGCGTGCCTGCCGACCCGCCGCGGTGCGGAGGGGGCTGTGTCCCGGCGCGGTCGCCGCGCCGGGGTGTCGTCTGTTCGGTTCACCGGAGTGCGCTACCCGCCTGCCATTGGTCCCACGGCACGCTCCAGTCGCCGTTCTGCCACACCTCGAGCGGGGCGCCCCCGGTGTTGCGGATCTCCACCACATCGCCCGGCTGGGCGAACTCGTAGAACCACCGGGCGTTCTCGCCGCTGAGATTCAGGCAGCCGTGCGAGACGTTGGTGTTGCCCTGGGCCCAGCTGGTGTCGTCGAGCTGATGCAGGTAGATGCCGTCGGTACTGATCCTGGTCGCCCAGCCGATGGCCTCCTTGTAGCCGAGCCGGGAGTTCACCGGCAAGCCGTAGGTGGAGGAGTCCATGATCACCGGGTTGGCCTTGTCCATGACGGTGTAGGTGCCCGGCTGGGTCCAGAAGGTGATGGTCTTGCCCGCGACGACCTCGCTGCCGCCCATCCCCATGGAGGTGGGCATGGAACGGATGAGCGTTCCGTTCTCGAAGACCCGCACCTGTTTGTCGTTGTCGTCGACCACCGAGACGTGCGAGGGCCCGATGGTGAAGCTGGTCCGGGTGTCCTCCTGGCCGTACAGGCCGCCGCCGAGGTCCTTGCCGTAGATGTCGGCGGCGAGGCTCACCTTGGTGCCGGGCTGGTAGTAGGTCTGCGGCCGCCAGTGCGCGTTGCGGTTGTCGAGCCAGTACCAGTTGCCCGCGACCGGCGGGTCGGTGGTGACGCTCAGGCGCTGCTCGGCGGTGGCGCGGTCGGGGACGTCCTCGTCGAAATGGGCGACGACCACCGTGCCGACGCCGTAGGACCCCGAGGGTTCCAGCGCGGCGCCGCCGGTGGTGCGGAAGTACACCTTCGTCTGGTTGTTCGGCGCCAGCGTGGTGAACGACGAGGTGATCGGCCCGACCCTGCCGGTGACGGTGAGCGCCGAGGCCTCGACGGTGTAGGTGTGGCCGTAGCCGAGGGGTTCGGCGGGTTTCCAGGCCGTCCGGTCGGGGGTGAACAGGCCCTCGACCGGACGGCCCTGCTCGTTGGTCAGGGTGACCGCGGTCAGTTCGCCGTCGCTGGTGGTGACCCGGACCTGGCCCAGCGGGTCGACCTCGGTGGCGCCCGCCCCTGGCGTGACCGTGATGACGGGGGCGGGCGGGGCGGCGGTGTCACCGTCGCGATCGGAGCCGGTGCCACCGCAGGCCGCGACGAGCAGCATGAGCACGGCCACCAGCCCGGCCGGCCATCGTCGTCGCGCCATGCGCCCCTCCTGTCTCATTCCGGTCAGCTCTGCAGGCCGACCTCGACGTCGAGCGACAGGGCGATCTTGTCGCCGACCACCACGCCGCCCTCGGCCATCGGCATCTCCGTGGTGATGCCGAAATCGCGGCGGTTGATGGTGGTGGTGGCGGTGAATCCGGCCACCGGCGCGTCGGCCATGCCGGGGCCCACGCCGAGGAACTCGACCGCGAGGGTGACCGGGTGCGTGGTGCCGCGGATGGTGAAGTCGCCGGTCACCTCGAACTCCTCGCCCGCGGGCCGGAACCCGGTGGCGGTGAAGGTGGCGACGGGATAGTGGGTGACGTCGAAGAAGTCGGCGGTCGCGAGGTGACCGTCGCGCTGCGGGTTGTCGGTGGTGACCGAGGCGACCTGTATCTCGACATTCGCGTCGGCGGTGCCGTCGGGGTGGATGACGAGCGCGCCGGAGAAGTCGGTGAAGCGCCCGCGCACCTTGCTCACCATCAGATGTCGCACGGAGAACTGCAGCGTGGAATGGCTCGGGTCGATGACCCACGTGCCCGCGGACAAACCCCGGGTAGGTGCCGACATGATCTCTCCTCACTGAGCGAACCGGCCGGTACGGCCGACGTGACGTGAAGCGATGACGGCACCCAGCCTAGCCCGGTGCGTGCGCGGCGGTCAGTCCTCGCTGGTCGAGCGGTCGCCGAGGAAGCGGAGCAGGGCCGGATCGGTGGAGGTGAACCGGTCGACCTCCTGACCGCCGGTGCATTCGAACAGGCCGACGGTCACCGCGCCCGCGCGGCGCGCGAGCACCCGCCAGACGGCGCCGGAATCCTGCCAGCGGCGCAGTGTCTCGACCGGGTCCGTGCTCACGAGCGCACCGGTTCGCGATAGTTGGCCGCGACCAGCGCGAGGCAGGCCGCGGCGACGAGCGCGACGACGACGTACATCGCCGGATACCCGAAACCGAAGCCGCCGTGCAGGCTCGACAGCAGGGCGGGCACGCCGAATCCCAGGTAGCTCACCGAGTAGAAGACCGCGTTGAGCCCGGCCAGGTCGCCGGGGCCGGCGATTCGCTCGATCTGCTGCAGCCCGGCCACCAGGCCGATGCCGTAGCCGCTGCCGAGGACGACGGCGGTCAGCAGCGTCACCCAGATGCTCAGGGTGGCCGCGGTCCAGGCCGCCAGCACCATGCCGATCGTGAGCAGCACCAGCGCGACCACACCGGCGCGGGCGGTGCCGGGGCGGTCGATCTTGCGGGCCACCGACTGGATGGTGAAGCCGCAGCCCAGCGTCACCATGGTGACCAGCGCGGAGAAGGCGATCGGGGCCTGCTGCACGCGCGGCAGCATCAGCGTCGGCAGCACCGCGTAGGCGGTGGCGTTGGCGGTGAACAGCCACAGCGCGATCGGCACCGCCACGCGCAGGAACCGGCGATGGCCCGCGGCGGGGATCTTCAGGTCGTCGCGCAGCCGGCTTGGGGCGCGGTCGCGCGGCACCGTCTCCGGTGATCGCGCCAGCCAGACCGAGGTCGCCACGCACAGTGCCGCGTTCACGAGATAGGCGGTGGAATCGGGCAGCGGTCCCCACTGCGCCAGCACCCCGGCCACACCGGCGCCGAGCGCGAAGCCCGCGGTCAGGCTCATGGCCGAGCGGCGCGCGCCGACACCCGCGGCGGCCGCGGCGTACGGCGGCTGGGACAGCTCCTTGAGCCAGCTGCCGCCGACCGCCATGGCCAGCCCGAGCGCGACACCGCACAGCATCCGGCCCGCGGCCAGCATCGGCACCGAGGCCGCGCCCGCGGCCAGCAGCAGCGACCCGGCGGCCGCGATGAGCGGCGCGGGCAGCATCAGCGGGCGGCGGCCGAACCGGTCCGACAGCGGGCCGCCGATCAGCAGCGCGGGCACGATGCCGAGGACGTAGTAGAACAGCAGCAGGTCGACCGCGGTGAGCGGCAGGCCGTGATTCTTGTACATCACCAGCAGCGGGGTGAACTCGTTACCGCCCCAGGCGATCGCGACCATGGCGGCGGAAACGCCCAGCCAGGCGCGGGTACCGGTGCCGGAGACAGCGGTGGGCCGCTCGCTGGTGAGAATCGCCATCACAGGCCCTTTCCGTCGTGCGCGCACCGGGGCACGCTCACAGGGCGAATGGTGGCAACCGGTCTCATTTTAGGCGCGGCCGATCGCTGTACTACCGTCGGGGAGTGCGTGAGCTGCGGGTCGGGTGTGCGATGTGGACGCACCCGCAGTGGCAGCAGCGGATGCCCGCGCCGGGGGAGCGGCTGCGCGCCTACGCCGCGCACTGCGGTGCCGTCGAGGGCAACACCACCTTCTACGCGACGCCGTCGGCCTCGACCGTGGAGTCCTGGGCGCGGCAGACCGCGCCGGATTTCCGGTTCGTGCTGAAGCCGCCGCGCGCGGTCACCCATGAGCGCAGGCTGGTCGACGCGGGCGGTGACCTGGCGGCGTTCCTCGACGTGATGGCGCCACTCGGTCCGCGGGTACACGCGCTGTGGATACAGCTGCCCGCCTCGTTCGGGCCGGGCGATCTGGGCGCGCTGGCGCGGTTCCAGCGCGAGCTGCCCGGTGGGCTGCGCTGCGCGGTGGAGGTGCGGCATCCGGCGTTCTTCACCGAGGAGCGGACCGCGGTGCAGCTCGAGCGAGTGCTCGGCCGGATCGGCGCGGAGTGGGTGCCCTTCGACACGACCGTCCTGTTCGACGGACCGCCCGGCGATCCCTCCGAGTACGAGGCGCGGGCCAAGAAGCCCCGGGTGCCGCGCCGCATGCGCGCGCTGACCGAGTACCCCATCGTGCGCTACCACGGTCGCGCCGACACCGACCGCACCGTCGCGGGCTGGCAGCCGTGGGTCGAGACGGTCGCGGACTGGCTGCGCGAGGGCCGCTCGCCGACGGTGTTCGTGCACACCCCCGACAATGCCGCCGCCCGCGACCTGGCCCGCCGCTTCCACGACGCCGTCGCCGCCGCGGTACCCGGCCTGCCACCGCAGCCGACGCCCGAGCCCGACGAACCGATGACCCTGTTCTGAATTCCGCGCACGCGTGTCGGACCCCCGTGGCATGCTGTGCGCCAGCACTGGGGAGTGGGTGGGCGGACTCGAAGGGGACGAGTGATGTCTACGAATCGACTGTCGTTGTCGCGCGCACCGCACTGCGAGCCGGGCCTCGCGGATCAGACCGGCGCGCACAGGGGGGATTCCGCGGTACCGCAACGGGTTTGCCGTCCTGTGCGCCGCAGCGGCGGAGTGCCGCGCGGGGTGAGTCTGGCGGTGCGGGGCGCCTGCGCGCGCAACGCGCCCCGGTCCTCGCCCACCGCACAGGGATTCGCCGAGAAGGCGGTGCGGCTGGTGCTCGAGGTAGCCGATCGACGCCGACCGGTCGATCAGCTGCGGGCCGTGGCCGAGCCCATGGTGCTGGCCGCGATCCGGACGATGCTCACCCAGAACCTGGTGCCCGGTAGCGGACTCGGATCCGCCACGCTCACCCGCGTCCGGGTCACGCCCGACGACGCGGGCGCCGCCGAGGTTTTCGCCTGCTACCAGCGCGGACCGCGCACACTGGCGCTGGCGGGACGCGTCGAATTCGCCAAAGACCGCTGGCGGCTGGTGGCGCTGCGGCTGTTCTGACACCCGTCGCGATCGCGACGGGGCCGGGAGACGAGAACGGACCCCGCCGCCCGAGGAGCGGGGTCCGGGTGCCGCGCCGGACCTGGGGGAGGGTGGGTGTGAACCCAGGCGCGGCGGTGGAGCGGTGGCGCGCCGGTTCCGTGGCCGGTCGGGCAGCGCGCCGACTGTTATTCGGTGCGCGGGCGGTTCCGGCTTGGTTGCGCGCCACCGCTTTCCGGTGCGTCGCCGTCGGGGCCGTCGGGTAGTCGGCGGGCGCCGTTGGCCACCTCGACAGCGAGATCGTCGTAGCCGCAGGCCAGTTCGTGCAGCCGGGTCTGCGCGGCGCGCAGCTGGGATTCGGCGCCACAGGCGAGAGCGCGGTAGGTGAGGGCGGCGAAATGGGCCATCCGATCGACGACGGCGCCGATGCTCTCGGTGTGCATCGGCGCCGTCGTGGCGGGTCTGGGGGAGCGGATGACCACCCACCGGTCGATCTCGCAGACCAGACGTGCCCGCTCCCAATCGATCTCGCTGGTGTCGCCGGGGACCAGCTGTTCGCGTCGTTCGTGCAGCGCGGCCAGTTCGTGCGCGGCCCGCAGGACGGGATCGGTGTCGCCGGTGAATCCGCAGACCGCCTGCATCATCCGCGCGCGGTCCGGCAGTACCGGTTCCCGTCCGGGCTCACCCGATGAACCGCCGTCCCTGTCCACTGTCGCCGCACCGTCCTGTCCTGTTTGCGCCGCTTCCGATGGACATTCGTCTCGGCGGGGAATCCGGATAGGTCACACGACGGACCGGCCGCGAACAGTGGGACTGTTCGCGGCCGGTCGACGTCGAAATCACCAGGGCGGGAGGCTCACAGGCTCCGCGCGATGATCTCCTTCATGATCTCGTTGGTGCCCGCGTAGATCAGCTGGACGCGGTTGTCGACCCACATCCGCGCGATCGGGTACTCGTTCATGTAGCCGTAGCCACCGAACAGCTGCAGACAGGTGTCGGCGACCTGCATGGCGCGATCGGTGCACCACCACTTCGCCATGGCGACGGTGGGGATGTCGAGCTCGCCGCGCAGGTGCTTCTCGACGCAGTCGTCGATGAACACACGCGCGATGCGGGCCTCGGTGGCCACCTCGGCCAGCTTGAACTTGGTGTTCTGGAAACCGAACACCGGACGGCCGAACGCCTCGCGCTCCTTGGTGTAGCGCAGGGTGTGCTCGAGCGCGACCTCCATGCCCGCGACCGCGCCGTGCGCCACGATCAGGCGCTCCTGGGGCAGCTGCTGCATCAGCTGGACGAAGCCCTGGCCCTCCTGGGTGCCGAGCAGGTTGGTCACCGGGACGCGCACGTCCTCGAAGAACAGCTCGGAGGTGTCCTGGCCCTTCTGTCCGATCTTGTCCAGGACCCGGCCGCGCCGGAAACCGGCGCGATCGGCCTCGACCAGCACCAGCGAGACGCCCGCGGCGCCCTGGGTCGGGTCGGTCTTGGCGACCAGGATGATCAGGTCGGCCTGCGCGCCGTTGGTGATGAAGGTCTTGGACCCGTTGATGACGTACTCGTCGCCGTCGCGGATGGCCTTGGCCTTGACGGCCTGCAGATCCGAGCCGGTGCCGGGCTCGGTCATGGCGATGGCGCCGACGACCTCACCGCTGGCCATCTTCGGCAGCCACTGCTTCTTCTGCTCCTCGGTGCCGTAGGCGAGCAGGTAGTGGGCGACGATGCCGTTGTGCAGGCTGACGCCCCACGAGGTGTCGACCACGCGGGCCTGTTCCTCCATGAGCACGGCCTCGTGGGCGAAGGTGCCGCCACCGCCGCCGTACTCCTCCGGGATGGACAGGCAGAGCAGGCCCACCTCGCCCGCCTTGTTCCACAGGTCGCGGTCCACGTGGTGCTGCTCGCGGTACTTGTCGATGTTGGGTGCCAGTTCCTTGGCCATGAAGGCGCGGGCGAGGTCGCGCAGGGCGTCCAAGTCCTCGTTCATCCAGGTGGACCGGTTGGCGGCCATCGAGTCTCCTTACGGCTCGGCACTGCACCGGCACAGGCGTGACCGGTGGTTACGGGTACCAGTCTGCATCAGTATTGGCGACGTGACAATAATATCGTGGAAATAGCCTCTCACCTGCGATTCGTCGATAACCGGTCGGTCTCGGCGGCCGGCCGCCTGCGAGCCGCCCGCATATCGATCCGCAATCGCGGTGGGGTGAGCCGGCGAGAATGCGCGCGGTCGATTCGGATCGAATGCCGGATTCGGCATCGGCGCAGGCGGGTGAGTCGAGTTGTCCGCGAACAATGTTCGGCAACGGTTGCGCACCGATGAGCCGGAAACCGTGGCGGCGCAAGTGGTCGGCGATTATCTTTCGAGATTCGGCTACCGGCTGGTAAACGCTGCGCGTGTCGCCCGCAACGCGCCGGTAATGGGGAGCGGTGTCGGAGCATCGGTTTCGCACCGGAGGGTATATGGACTAAGAATGGCGTGTGCCGTTCACACGTGTGCTCACCTGCCTGCCTTCGCGATGCCGGGGCGGTGGTCTGGGATGACCATCGAGACACCCGTCGAAGACGACGTCAGCCAGCTCGCCCAGCGCGTCGAACGGGCGCGCGGGCGCCTCGCCTACCAATTCGATCCGGCGCTGACCGACGCGCTCTCGGAAGACGAACTGCGCGCCGAGCGAGAACTCGCCGAACGCATCCGTGAACAGGACCGCGAACAGCGCTGGAAGCACACCCAGGCGATGGCGCAGGCCTCCGACCGGGCCAGGCAGACCACCGAAGCGATCGAGAAGGCCGACATGCGAGATCTGCTGCTCGCCAGAAAGGCGATGGCCGCCCAGCGGCGCGAATCCAGCCCGCACGCCAAGCTGGCCTCGCTGTACCGGCACCGGTCGTGGTCGCTGCGCGCGCTGGCCGGCGTGGTCGGCGCGGGCATGCTGTGGTCGGCGGTCAATGTCCAGCACAACATCGCGCCCGGTGGTCCCAGCGATCCGCTGTACTGGTTCAGCTACCTGCTCGAGGCGATGATCAGCGTGTGTCTGATCATTATCATGGTCGGCACCAACAAGGTCGCCGAGTGGGGCGTCATCGACAACCGGCGCCAGGTCGCGATGGCCGAGATCGCGCTGCTCGGCCTCACCGTCACCCTCAACACCTACCCGTACGTGCGGGACGGGCGCTGGTACGACGCGGCGGTGCACGCGGTCGCGCCGGTGATGATCGGTGTCGCGCTGCTCATCCACGACGCGGCCAGCGCGCGCTACGGCCTGGCCATCACCCGGGCTACCAGTCAGGTCAGGGACATGCCCGACCCGGCCGAGAACATCCTCAACCGCCAGGCCACCGAGGGCGTCCGGCTCACCTACCAGCCGCCGATGACCGGCCAGGCCCGCGCCGAGGCGTACGCGGCCGAGCAGGCCGCGGTCGCCGCGCCGCCGGTCACCCGGGAACCGGCGTGGACGCCCACCGAGCCGATCGCCAACGGCAACGGCAAGCCCACCGAGAAGCGCAAGCGCTTCGGCATCGGCAAGCCCTCGTCGTCGGACAAGGCCAAGAAGTCGGTGGCCCCGGCCCCCGCGCCCGAGCCGGTGAAGGAAGCGGCCGCCCCCGCCGAGCCCGCGGCCAAGCCCGCCGACTCGGTGCCCGCCGCCCGCAAGAGCACCATCTCCGACATCGAGGCCCGCGTCGAGAAGGCCTTCGCCGAGGCCAACTTCGGCTACGAGGCGATCGAGCCCGTCAACATCTACGACACCGGCCAGTTCCGCATCGCGGAGAGCCTGGAGCAGGAACTCGCCGAGATGCGCGAGGCCCGTCGCCAGGCCCGCAAGGAGCGTGCCGGTTCCTGATATCGCTGGTCCGCGCCGCTGATTCGGGCTCATCGAGCACGCGTCGGCGGCTATCGTGCTGCGAATGAACGGGCGTGCGGTCGTTTCCGTTGCGGTCGGTCTGCTGTGCGGTTATCTGGCCGGCTACGTGATCGGCCATACGCGGACCGATTTCGCCGTCGTCGTCCACGACGGGCGGGCGAGCTGGTTCGGCGCGGGGCCGGGCAGCGCCGCGGTGATCGCGGCGGTGGTCGCGACCGCGGTCGTGGTGGTGCTCGGCCGGTTTCGTGCGCGCTATCTGGTCGCGGTGGCCGCCGGACTGGCCGGGCTGGCCATGGTGGTCGCCATCGCGGCGTTGCAATCCGCCGGAACCGACTCGGAGCAGTGGGTTCTGGGCAGTATCGGCGCCGGACTGCTGATCGCGGCGGCGGTGCTGCGGCCCGCGGGACAGACCTGGTTCGTGGTGGGATCGATGGTCTCGGTGCTGTACGGCGCGCGCATCGACGAGAGCGTCGAGCTGCCGCGCCGCTACGCCGACTACCTGACCACCCGCACCGTGCCCGATCTGCCGGGCAGCTGGCCGCTGCTCGTGGCCGCGGTGATCGCGCTGCTGGCAGCGGGTTTCGTGGTGGGGCGGGAGCGGATCGAGACGGCGTCGCCGGGGCGCGCGGTGGCGGTGGGGGCCGGTATCCCGCTCGCGATCGGCGCGCTGATCTGGCTCGTCGGACAGGTGCCCGGCAATCCCTCGGTGATCGTCGCGGTGGTGGTGGTGCTGGGGACCGCGGCGGTGAGTCTGTGGCTGCCCGCCGCCGACGCGATCTACACGCTGACCATGCTGGCCGTCGCCGCCGCGATCGCCGTCGACCCGTCGGTGGGTGTCGGGCCGGATCGCGTCGGGCTGTCGGTGCAGATCGCGCTGCTGGCGCTGGGCGCGCTGGTCGGCACGCTGCGGCGGTTACCGCTGGTCGGCATCGGACTGTGTGCCCTGGTCACGCTCGGCGGACTGGTGCCGACGCTGATCGACAGCACCACCGTCACCGAGGTGGCGTTCCGGTTCGTGCTGCCCGCGGCCGTCGGGTTCGCGGTCGGCGCGTGCCTGCCGGTGGCGCCGACGACGGTCGTGGCGCTGTCGGTGTTCCCGGTGGTGGCCCGGCTGTTCGAGAACGGCAGGGCCACCTGGTCCGCCGGTGACGAGCTGGGCTGGACCGCGTACGCGCCCGATGCCTACACGGTCGGCCGGCCCGGCGCTGCGCCCATGCTCGCGGCCACCGTCGTGATCCTCGGCTGCGCGATCCTGGTGTGGTCACGGCAGCGCGTCCGGACCTATCCGAGCAGGCCGCCGAACATGCCGCCCGACTGACCGGCCTGCTGTCCGCCGCCGGTGCCGCCGATGAGCCCGCCCGGCGGCAGCTCCGAGGGCTGCACGATGACGAAACCGCGGCCGGTGAACGCCAGCGTGGACGCCTCGCCGGTGCTGCGGCCCATCAGCCTGCCCAGGCCGAACGAGTCGTTGCGCTTGATGCCGGTCTGCAGGCTCGACGACCAGGCGACGGCGGCCTGCGGGTCGGCGTAGGTCGGCGCGTCGACGGTGAGCACCACCGGAGTGCCGTGGGTGGTGATGGCGATGCGGCCGCGGCCGGTGAACACACAGTTGAACAGGCCCGCGTTGGAGGCGTAGCCCGCGGCGCCCTGCACCCGGCCGATGTCGTAGCGCAGGGTGGCGTCGAAGGCCAGCACGTTGGAGCCGTTGATGGTCAGGCCGTCGGTGCCGTCGAGGTCGATGATGTGCACGTCGGCGGCGCTGTTGGCCAGGAACAGGTCGCCCCGGCCGGTCACCTTCATCAGCGGCACGCCCTCGCCGGTCAGGTGCTGCTGGATCGCGCGGCCGATGCCGCCGGAGCCGAGCGCCTGGAACTGCAGGTCGCCCTGGTAGGCGACCATCGAACCGCTGCGGGCCATCACCTCACCGTTGAGGCCGACCTTGATCATCTTGCCGCCCTGCTTCTGGATCCCGAGGCCGTTGACCTCGGCATGCGAAGGGTCGAACAGGTCGCTGTGCACGGGCTGGGCTCCTTGCTGGGAAGAGAACGAGGCTGGTTGCGGCGGCGCCGGGGGTGGTGGGGGCGGGGCGAACTGGCCCTGCGGCGCCGGGGGCGGCGGCACGGGCGCGGCCGGGAAGGCCATGGTGGGCGCGGTCCGCGGGTACGACGGCGGCGGGGCGGGCGGCTGCGGTTCGGGTTCGTCGTCGAGGTTCACCCCGAAGGCCGAGGCGATGCCGGCGAGCCCGTCGTCGTAGCCCTGCCCGATCGCCCTGACCTTCCAGGCGTCGCCGCGCCGGTAGATCTCCACGCACACCACGCCGCTCTCGGTGGTGAGCCCGGAGATCGGGAAAGACAGTGTCCCGGAAGCGGATCCGATGGTGGCGGTGAGCTGCCCGACGCCGGCGAAGGTGGCGGGTCCGCGGCCGTCGAGGCTGGCGGTGACGACCACCCGGTCGATGTCGGCGGGCAGTGCCGAGGTCTGCACCTGCACCACATCGGGCCCGCCGTTGCCGTGCCGGTAGACCACGCCGGGGCCGGTGGGCTGGTTGAAGAAGACGAAATCGGCGTCGGAGCGCACCGTGCCCGCGCTGTTCAGCAGCAGCGCGGACACGTCGACCGACGCCGAACTCGCCACGGTGACGGTCAGCGGATCACCCGGCGCGGGCCGGTTCTCGCCGGGAGCCAGCACGGTCACGACTCGACACCCCGATGCGGGGCGGTTTGTCCGATTCGCAAGTGTTCCACGGATTCGATAGTGCCGTGTCCGCCGCCGCCGCGCCAGCGGCGCCCGTCACAGGTCCGCCCGCCCCGCGCGGTCCAGCGGAATCTCCAGGTGGACGGTCTGGAACCCGTCGTGCGGGCCGCGGGCGTCGTGCACGATGTGGCCGAAGGTGAGCCAGAATTCGAGCGCGCCCGGGGTGCGCGCGTCGGTGTGCAGGTAGAGCCGGTCGAATGCCGGTGTGGCGCGGACATGGTCGATCGCGGCGGCCACCAGCCGGGTCGCCAGCCCGCGCCGGTGGTGCTCCGGGCGGACGTAGACCCGGAACAGCTGGGCGGTGGTGGGATCGGGGTAGCGGGCCGCCAGTTCGGCGGGATGCGGTGGATGGGCGGGACCCTTGGCGCGGATCGCGGTGGTGGCCACGATGGCGCCCTCGTGCTCGGCCACCCACAGCCGGTTGCCCGGGTGGTCCAGGTAGGTGCTCGCCGGATCGATCACGTCCTGGTGGTGTTCGGGCAGGTAGCCGATGCCGAAGACGCGGTAGAAGGTGTCGAGCATGACGCTGCGGGCGCCGGGCAGATCCGCGGGCTCGGCGGTGCGGATCAGGTAGCCGGTGCCGGTGGCGGTGGTCATCGCAGGGCCGCCAGTTCGCGATC
Organism: Nocardia asteroides; assembly: GCF_900637185.1. Lineage (NCBI taxonomy): Bacteria > Bacillati > Actinomycetota > Actinomycetes > Mycobacteriales > Nocardiaceae > Nocardia > Nocardia asteroides. The sequence continues at coordinate 2,184,212 of NZ_LR134352.1, forward strand.
GAGCACTTCCAGTCCCTCGACGGCGACCGGGCCCGGCCCGGTGTAGCCGAAGGGCGCCACGATGATCCGGTTCTCGCGGATCGCGCGCAGCCCGGCCAGTTCCGGGCGCTGACGCAGTGCGGTGCGCACGGCGTCGGGCGTCTGGTCGCCCTGGGTGAGCAGCACGATCACCTCGGGATCGCGGGCGATGAGAGTCTCGGTGTTGGCCTCGAAATTGCGCTTGTCGATGCCGCCGTACACGTTCTCCAGGCCGAGGATCCTCATCTGCGCGTCGACGGTGCTCTTGGCGCCGTAGGCCTTCAGCTGCGCGCCGTCGCGGGAGATGATCAGCGCGGCGGCGGGCACGCGGGCCGCGGCGGCGGGATGACGCTGGGCCACCGCGTCGACGCGCCGTTGCAGGGCGGCGACCTCGGCGTCGGCGGCGGCCGCGGTGCCGAACAGCTTGCCGTAGAGGGAGATGTCGGCGAAGACGTCCTCGAAGGTGCCCGCGGCGTCGCGGCAGTAGCCGCGGGTGACGATGAGCGGGATGTTCACCTGCGCGAGATCGTCGGGCGTCACCGACAGCCCTTCCACGCTCACCACCAGGTCGGGGGAGCGGGCGATGATCTCCTCGCGGGCGAGTTCGGCGGTGGGCGCGGTGATCTCGATGCCGCGCAGCCTGTCGCCGTACTCGCCGGGGAACGCGGCGGCCTCGAAGGCCCGGGTGACGATGCGGTCGGCGGCGCCCGCCGCGGCGATCAGCGGCGCGGCGATGGAGCCGACGGTGACCACGCGCTGCGGCGGTTCGGTGAAGGTCACCTCGCGGCCGCAGCTCGAGATCGTCATCGGGAAGCCCTCGTCGGCGGAGCCACCCGCGGGCGCGGGCGTGCCGCAGCCTGCGACGACGGCACTGGTCAGGAGTGCGAGGACGGGAAGCGCCGCACGGCGCGACGGGAGGACACCAGTGAACACGGTGATCGGTATTCCTTTCGTGGAGCGAAAAATTCAGGAGGCGCGCAGGCGCCGGATGAGCACCAGCAGCAGCGGCGCGCCGACGGCCGCGGTGACGATGCCGATGGGCAGCTCGCGCGGCGCGAACACGGTGCGCGCGGCCACATCGGCGACGACGAGGAACAGCGCCCCGAGCAGTCCGCTGACCACCACCAGCGGTCGATGCGCGCCACCGGCGCACAGCCGCGCGACGTGCGGCACGATCAGCCCGACGAAGCCGATCGCGCCCGCGACGGCCACCACCGCGCCCACCGCCAGCGCGACGATCAGCAAGGCCTGCAGGCGAATCCGGTTCGGCGCGACGCCGAGGGTGCGCGCGGTGTCGTCGCCGGCGGCGAGCGCGTCCAGGCGCGGCGCCAGCAGCAGCACGCCCGCCGTGGTGACGGCGACGACGGCCACCGTGGTTCCCACCGACGACCAGGCCGCGGGCGCGAGCGAGCCGAGCAGCCAGAACAGCACCGTGCGCGCGCCTTCGGGCCGGTCTGAGGCGAAGATCAGGAAACTGGTCGCCGCCGAGAAGATGTAGCCGATGGTGACGCCGCCGAGCAGCAGCCGCAGCGAGGTGAGCTGCCCGTTGATCCGCGCGATGAGGAACAGCAGCGCGGTGGCGGCCAGCGCGCCGGCGAACGCGCTGGCGGCCAGCGCGGTCGCGGTCGTCGCCGCGGTGATCCCGAACAGCAGGTACACCGCGGCCCCGGTCGACGCGCCCGAGGTGACGCCGAGGATGTGCGGGTCGGCGAGCAGATTGCGCACCACCGTCTGCAGGACCGCGCCGGTGATGGCCAGCGCCGCGCCGACGAGCGCCCCGAGCAGCACGCGCGGGACGCGCACGAGCCAGACGATGGAGTCCTGCGCGGAGGTCCAGTCGGCGGTCACCGGGTGTCCGATGGTGTGGTGACCGATGATCCGGGCCACCGTCCCCGGTGGCACCGCGACGGGTCCCAGCCCGGCGGCGATCAGCACGGTGCCGATGAGCGCGACGGTGAGTCCGCCGGTCAGCAGCGCGGTGCGCAGCCGCTGCCCGGCGTGGTCGAGGTCATCGATCGGGTCGATGGTCGGTGTCGCGGTCATCGGTCGGCCGCCTCTCGGTGGACGGGCGGAACAGCGGGCATGGGGGTGTCCTCCGGCGCTGGTCCGAACAGCAGCTGGACGGCGCCGAAGGCGGTGGTCCTGCGGACCGGGATGCGGTAGACCGGCTCGACGATCTCGGGGGTGAGGACCTCGTCGACGGTGCCCGCGGCGGCCACCCGGCCCTGATCGAGCAGGACCAGGCGGTCGCAGTACCGGGCGGCCAGGTTCAGCTCGTGCAGGACCACGAGGGTGGTGGTCGCGGTGAGCCCGCGGACCAGGCCGAGCAGTTCGTGCTGGTAGCGGATGTCGAGGTGGTTGGTCGGTTCGTCGAGGAGCAGGTGGTCGGCCTGCTGGGCCAGTGCCCTGGCGATCAGGACGCGTTGGCGTTCGCCGCCGGACAGTGTCGCGAAGGCCCGATCGGCCAGGTCACGCGCGCCGACATGGTCGAGCGCGGCGGCCGCGGCGATGCGGTCGGCGCGCGAATACCCCTGGAACGCGCCGACCCACGGCGACCTGCCCAGCAGGACGGTCTCGGCCACGGTGACCGGGGTGTCCGGCGGCGCCTCCTGGGCGACGACGGCGATCCGGCTCGCCAGCGCCCGGCCGCGCAACTGCTCCACCGGCGTGGTGTCGACGACGACGGACCCGCCCGCCGGGCGCAGTGCGCGATACATCAGCCGCAGCAGGGTGGACTTGCCCGAGCCGTTCGGGCCGATGAGGCCGACGGTGCTGCCGGGTTCGGCGCGGAAACCGATGTCGTCGAGGGTGATTCGACCGCCGTAGGTGAAACGGATCTGGTCGACGGTGATCATCGCGGACTGCTCTCTGGTCGGACTACGGTCGACAGATACGTGTGGTCGACTGTGGGATGGCGGGTCTCGGCGGAGCGGCCGGGCCGCCACGAGTGGTGCACGGTGACCGAACAGGCGAACCGGGCGCAGATCTCGCGCGCGGCGAGGACCTGTTCGCGCCGGCGCGGGTGGGCGTCGGCCAGCACGATGCCGGTGGTGGTGCCGCTGTGCGCGACCACGACACCGGCCGCGCCGATGGCTCGGGCCGCCGCGATCGTGTCGTCCAGGTGCGGCCGGGCGCGCAGCGCGGTACTAAGCACCGCGCTGCGGGTGGCCACCGCGCCGATGCCCGCCACATCGCCCCGGACGACCGCGCGTCCCAGCGCGTCGAGCAGCCGGTCGTATTCGCGTTTGTCGGCGGCGCTGAAACAGGGTGTGTCCCGGTTGAATTCGACGGTGTCGACGGCGCCGCCCTCGTCGCCGGTGACGATCGTCAGCGCGGGCAGCGTGCCGAACCGGGCCAGCAGCCGGACCTCCCGGTGGAAGTACGCGACGGTGCCCGGGTACATGACCCCGTCCGACGGCTCGATGGCACGCAGGTCGGCTTCCAGTTCGGCGACCGGCAGCGCGCGTTCCTCGGCGTCGGCGACGGCCCGTGCGGTGGCCACGAGATCAGCGGTCGAGCTCGCCAGCCCCTTGCCCTCGGGCAGCTCGCTGTGCACGGTGAGCCGTCCGCCCCGCAATACAGGTGACCGGGCGATCATGGCCTCGGCGAGTCGCCGGGCCTTCGATTTGTGTTCCGGCGCCACGGTTGTCGGCGCGTCGCCCGGTTCGAACACCGCGACCGAGCCGCGCCGGATCGGCAGGGTCACCAGGAAGTGCCGATTTCGCGCGGTGACGCCCTGCAACAACTCCCCGCAACTGCCGTAGGCGCGCCCGACACCGATTCCCGAGGATGTTTCGATCGTCATCGCGGCGACCACCTTCCGCCGCGCCGCTCGGACACGGCCTCGACCACACCGCGCTCGGTGCCGACAGGGCGGGACTCGCTCGCCCGCAGCCCGGACTCGCGGCCCTGGCGCGCGGGCGCTGGTTCGCAGGCCCGTGGCCGCGGTCCGGGCAATACCTCGCGCCGGTGCAGCCACAGCAGCGCGGCGGCCGACAGCAGCCCGGCGGCGGTGCACAGCAAGGCCGGTGGCCAGCTCAGGGAGCCGCCCGTGCGGTCGAGTACGGCGCCGGTGAGCGAGGTGGCCGCGACCGTGAACAGGCCCGAAGCCAGGTAGAAGGCGCCGAAATAGGTGCCGGTCAGGCGATCGCCGGCGAAGCGGCCGATGGCCTCGTTGACGAACGGCTGCACGGCCGTCACGCCGATCGCCAGCAGCACCGCCGCCGCGACCACCGGGGAGACGCGGATCGCCGTGTCCACGAGGCTGTTTCCCGAAACGGTGACCATCCCGGCGGCCGCGGGCGGCAGCAGGAACGCCAGGCCCATGATCGCCATGCCCAGCGCCATCGCGGGACCGCGCCGCGGCCTGCGTGCCAGCACCGTGGTGACCCGCACCTGGAGTCCCACCACCGCGATCGTCTCCACCACGAACAGCGACGCCACCGCACCGGCGCCGTGCCCGGGCCCCGCGCTGTCCTGCGCTTGCAGGGTGAACAGGAAGTAGATCTGGCTCATCAGGGCGAACATCGGCATCAGGGCCAGGGTGAAGGCCCAGAACCGGCGGTCGGTGAACACGGTGGCGAAGTCGGCGGCGACTCCGCCGTCGTGACGCGGCAGCGGCCGGGCGGGCAGCAACAGCCACTGCACCACCGCCAGCACGGCGAAGATGGCCGCCGCCACCAGCGCCGAGATACGGAAGCCCGCCGCGATCAGGATGGTGCCGACCACCGGCCCGATCGCCGAGCCCGCGTTGCCGAACACGTTGAACAGCGCGAACGCCTGCGCCGATCGGTCCCCGCTGTCGCGGGCGATGAACGCGCGCACGGCCGGATTGAACAGTGCCCCGGCGAATCCGGTGAGCACGGCCGCGGCCAGCACCACCGGCAGCGACCCGCCGACGGCGAACAGGGCGAAGCCTAGCGCGCGGATCGCCAGCCCGGTCATGATCACGCCGCGCGCGCCGAGCCGGTCCGCCGCCGAACCACCCACCAGGAACAGGCCCTGCTGACTCAGATTGCGCACGCCGAGTACCACGCCGACCACCGCCGCCGAGAGCGCGAGATCCTCGAGCAGATATTCCGCCAGGAACGGGACGAGCAGATAGAAACCGATATGTCCGACCAGGTGATTCACCAGCAGCAGCCGGACGGCGCCGGGCAGGGCGCGGAAGGTGGCGAGCCCGCTCACGCGCTCACCCCGGCGGGATCGCGCACGACCCGACATCGCGCCCAGCCGCGCGCCTCGACGCCGGGCGACGCGATCGTCACGGGTTCGCGCGCCGGTGCGCCGAACAGGTCGTTGGCCCGGCACCAGTCGTCGTCGTAGATGGTGCGCAGGTAGCGGTGCGGGCCGTCGGGGAACACGGTCAGCACCCGTGCGCCGGGTTCGCGCTCGGCGACCCAGCCGGCGACCAGCGCGGCGGCCCCGGTACTCCAGCCGCCGGCGATGCCGGTCGCGGCCGCGAGCCGACGGCAGGCGGCGACGGCCTCGGTCGCGCCCACCCAGTGCACCTCCTCGAAATCGGCGTAGGCCACATTGCGCGGCAGGATGCTGCTGCCCAGCCCGCGCATCAGCCTGCGCCGGTCGGGCTGGCCGAAGATCCGGGAGCCGACCGCGTCGACCCCGATCACCCGCAGGTCCGGCCAGCGGGTGCGCAACACCCTGGTCAGGCCGGCGCAGTGCCCACCGGAGCCGATGGAGGCGACCAGCACGTCGACCGCGTCGACCTGGTCGAGGATCTCCGCGCCCATCGCGTCGTAGCCGCCCGCGTTGTCGGGGTTGTCGTACTGGTCGGGCCAGTAGGCGCCCGGGAGGGCGGCGAGTCGTTCGGCGAGCCGGTCCAGCCGGGCCCGCTGCCAGCCGCCGGTGGGGTGCGGGGTGTCGACGACATCGATCTCCACGCCGAAAGCGTTGAACAGGGAACGCAATTCGGGCTCCAGCTCGGCGTCGACCACCAGCACCACCGGATGCCCGAGTGCCTTGCCCGCCAGCGCCAGGCCCATTCCGAGCGTGCCGCTGGTGGATTCGACGATGGTGGCGCCCGGCGCCAGATCGCCACGCGCGGCGGCGGCGCGCAGCATGGCGACCGCGGCGCGCGCCTTCATGCCCGCGATGCTCGCCGCTTCGAGTTTGGCGGTGTACCAGCTGTTTCCGGCTCGGATCGGCACGGCGGGGGTGTTCCCGATCAGCCGCAGCAGGGCCGGTTGCGGCGTGCTCATCGCGGCTCCCGGTAGGTCACGATGGTGCTCGGTCCGCCGTCGAGGGAGAAGAACGGATACGGCTCCGCCGAGATCGCGTGCACACCCGCGCCGAGGAACCAGGGCAGCACCGCGCTGCCGGTCTGGGCGAACAGCACCAGCGGCAGCGCGCGCTCCTGGGCGATGGCCCTGAGCTCGTCGAAACTGCCGTTGCTCAGGGTCATTCCGGTGACCAGCAGGGCGTCGTAGCCGGCCGGAGCCGCCGCCACGGACTCGTAGACCGGCTCTCCCCATTCGGTGACGCCACCGGCGAGATCGCAGGGCAGATAGCCGATCTCGCGGGTCCGCAGCTCGGCGAGCAGTGACCCGACCACACCGACAACCAGGACGTTCCGCACTCCCGCGGGCAGCAGGTCGGCCACGGTGGCCGCCCGGCTCCGCGACTTCGCCAGCGAGGACGGCCCGTCGATCACCACCGGCTCACCGGTGACTCCGCCCGCGCACGGATGCGGGCGGGTGTGCATGAGGTAGGCGTCGAGGGCGGCGATCCCGACCTCGGGGCGCGGATGCGCCAGCAGGTCGGCGATCGTCGCCGCGACACAGTCGTCGACGAGTTCGCCGGTGGCCGTGCCGGGTTCGAGTCCGCAGGACCCCACGGCCGCGCCGAGCCGGATGCTCAGGATCTCGTTGCGGTAGCTGGTGGTGCGGCCCGCGTGTCGGGTGCCGTAGGTGGTGCGGAACGCTGTCGCCGCCCGCAGCGTGGCCGGATCGGGACCGAGCCTGCCCGCGCGGGCCCACTCCACGAGTTCGGTGACCGAGCCGGGCTGTGTCGAGACCGTCACGCGGCACCACCGGCGAGTTCGAAGCGCAGATCGGCGATCAGCTTCCGCGCCAGTTCACCCGCGGCGCCGGGTGTCTCGTCGGCGATCATGACGTGGCCGAGGTAGCTGTTGTTGTCGGAGGCGGGCCGGACGCTGCGTCCGGGCGCGGCCAGCGTGTGCTCGACGACTCGCGGATCCTCGGCCCAGTGTTCGGCGCCGGTGATCCCGGTGAGTTCGCCGGTCGCGTCCGGCACCGCGAACGCGATGGCGGCGCTGCCGGTGCCGGTGTGGCGCGGGGTCAGGTCGGGCGAGCCGCCCGCGGCGAGGTCGGCGTACACGGCGGCCAGGTCGATGCCGGTGACGCGGCGCACGAGCTCGCTGATGCGGTTGCCACCGGGGCGCGGATTCACCTCGATCAGGCGCGGACCCGATGCGCCGAGCCGGATCTCGGTGTGCGCCACCGTGGCGTCCAGCCGCAGAGCGGTGACCGCGGCCACGGCCAGATCGACGACCGCGGCGGTGTCGGCGGCCGACAGCGCGGCCGGGAACATGTGGCCCGATTCGATGTAGGCGGGCGCGCCGGTGAGCTGTTTGTCGGTGACGCCGAGCACGGTCGTGCGGCCGTCCACGGTGACGGTCTCCACGCTGAATTCCGGTCCGTCCACGCACTCCTCGAGCAGCACCCGGGGTGAGCGCCGCTGTGCGCGCGCGTTCACCGGGAACCCGGCGATGCGGTCGACGGCGGCGCGCAGTTCGTCCGCGTCGGCGACCCGGCGTACGAACATCCCGCCGCACAGATCGACCGGTTTCACCACCAGCGGAAAGCCGATTTCGGTTGCGGCCGTGACTGTCTCGTCCCAGGTCTCCACGACCGCGAAGGCGGGCTGGGCCACACCCGCGGCACGGCAGACGGCCCGGGTGCGGTCCTTGGCGCACGCGTCGGCCACCGCGTCGCGGCCGGGGCCGGGCAGGCCCAGATCGGCGGCGATCGCGGCGACCGTCGGCAGGTAGTAGTCGCACGAGGTGAGGACGCCGTCGAAGGCGAAGACCTCGTGCAGCCTGCGCACGTACGGCAGCAGGGCCGCCTCGTCGTTGGTCTCGGCGGTGAACACGTTGCCGGCGCCGAGCAGCGGATGCGGCGACGGGCTGCCCGCGCGCAGGTAGTGGCCGAGATCCCTGGTCAGGAAGCTGAATCGGTGTCCGGTGTCCTCGATTGCCTTCGGGAGCAGGGTGCTCATCGAGCCGACCCAGCTCTCCACCATCAGCAGATGTCCCACGTAGCCTCCCAGCCTCGAGCAAGGTGCTAATGATAACCATTATCGTTATTGTTGCGATAGTCGAGCGCTCGTTCGACGTGGACAAGATGAGGAAAACCGCATGTTGATGAGGAAAATCGTTGTGCCCGCCGTGCTTTCGCTGGCCGCCCTGACGGTCACCGCGGGCACGGTCCAGGCGCAGGAACCGGAGCGGCCGATCGGATTCACCGCGCACGCCACCGACACCGCCTCGATCATCGAGATCGACGCCGGTTCGCTGGTGGTGGCCGACGGGGCGCTGCAGGTGCGCGACGGCGCGGGCACCGTGGTGGCCGCCACCCCGCTGACCTTCGCCGTGGACGACTTCCGGTTCCCCATCGCGGCCGAGATCTCCGGCCGCACCGCCACCCTCACCCCGCAGCTGAGCATGGACAAGGCCGTCTACCAGCCGGTCGCGCTGCCGTTCGAGGACAAGGCGCCGTGGAAGTCCGAATACGACCGTGAGCAGGCCGCCTGGTCGCGGATGACCAGCACCATCTCCCTCGGCGCCGCGGTCGGCACCCTGGTCGGCGGCCTGGGTGGCGCCGCGGTGGGCTGCGTGCTCGGCGGCATCGTCGGCGCCACGGTGGCCTCGGCCACGATCATCGGCCTGTTCGGCCCGTTCCTGCCCGCCGCCGCGGTGGGCTGCGTCGGCGGCATCCTCGCCGTCGGCGCCCTCGGCACGGTCGCCGGCCAGATCCTGGTCACCGCCCCCGTCGCCATCGGCGCCGCCATCCAGTACGTCACCACCATCAACCAGCCCTTCACCCCACCGGCGAAGTGACCTGACCGGGTGACATGAGTCGGCCCGCGCCGGGTGCGGCATTGCCCGCGCGCCCGGCGCGGGCCGACTCTGTGGGTTCTCGGAGGAAATTGGTTACCGCCGCAAATGGGTGTCGGATCGCATTACGCTGCGGCTATGAGCACCACGGTCCATGGATTCACCGACGATGCACTCGGGACGCTCGACGCGGTCGGGGTCGCCGCGGCCCTGCGGGCGGGGGAGGTGAGCCGGGCCGAGGTGATCGCGGCGGCGGTCGCGCGGACGCGGGTGGTGGATCCGAGTCTGGACGCGGTGCAGGTGGCGTGTTTCGAGCGGGCGGCCGCGGCGCCGGAGGGGGCGGGGGTGTTCGCCGGGGTACCCGCGTTCGTCAAGGACAACACCGATATCGCCGGCCTGCCCAGCTGTCACGGGTCGGCGGCGTTCACGCCGCGCCCGGCCACGGCCACCGGTGGGCCCGGCGCGCAGTTCCTGCATTCGGGGGTGGTGGTGCTCGGGAAGTCGACACTGCCCGAGTTCGGGCTCACCGCCAGCACCGAGTTCACCGACCGGGCGCCGACGCGCAATCCGTGGAACACCGAGTACTCGGCGGGTGCGTCCTCGGGTGGATCGGCGGCGCTGGTGGCGGCGGGCGTGGTGCCGATCGCGCACGCCAACGACGGTGGCGGGTCGATCCGGATTCCGGCCGCGGCCAACGGCCTGGTCGGGCTGAAACCCACCCGCAACCGGCTGCTCGACCAGCCCGGCGCCCGGCAACTGCCGGTGCACCTGGTCACCGAGGGCGTGCTCACCCGCTCGGTCCGCGACACCGCGCACTACCTGGCCGCCGTCGAGCGATTCCACCCGAATCCGAAACTGGCGCCGATCGGCCTCATCGAGGGTCCGAGCGCCAAGCGGCTGCGGATCGGCCTGATCACCGCCGACGTCCTGGGCCGCCCGGTGCACGCCGACAATGCCGCCGTGCTGGCCTCGGCCACCGCGATCCTCGGTGGGCTCGGCCACGAGATCGTGGAGACCAGCCTGGCGGTGGACCCGCGGTTCATCGAGGACTTCAAGCGGTACTGGGCGGTGATGGCCGCGGCCATGACGCTGTCGTTCCGGATCGGTCACCGTGACCACTTCGACGTCGCCAAGCTCGACCCGTTCACCACCGGGCTGATCGGCCTGGCCAAGCGCAATCCGCTCGCCGCCGCGGCCGCGGCCTGGCGGCTGCGCTCGGGCACCGCCACCTACGACCGGCATTTCGCCGAGGTCGACGTGCTGCTCACGCCGGTGCTCTCGCATCCGGCGCCGCGGATCGGCGAGCTGGCACCGGGCCAGCCCTTCGGCGACCTGTTCGCGAAACTGGTCGACTACGTGGGATTCACGCCGCTCAACAATGTGGGCGGCGGGCCCGCGGTGTCGCTGCCGCACGGGCTGCTGCCGCACGGTATGCCCGGCTCGGTCCAGCTCGCGGGCCGCCGGGGCGACGAGCGGACGCTGCTCGACCTGGCCTACCAGCTGGAGGCGGCGAGCCCGTTCCCGCGCATCGTCGACCGCACGGCGGCCGAGGGCGCGGCCTGATCAGCTCTGGCGCACCGCGACATTGATCGGTCGCAACCGGCCCGGGCTCACGGTGCCCGCCTCGAAAGCCCAGTGCTCGCCGCGCCAGCCGGGGTAGTCGGCATGCCAGCGGGCGATCAGGCGCGGGTCCTCGAGCGAGGCGACGACGCCGGCCGATCCGGTGTACTGCAGCCGCTCGTACTTGTGGCGGGTGACGGTGTCGACCGCGGCGACGGTGGCGAGGGAAGACATGGGTGATCCTTCCGGGATCGAGGAGAGGGGTGATCGACCTGACGAGGCGCTCCCGGACCGATGGCCCGGATGCCGCGGTGGCGCGTCACCGCTCGACGCCGAGTATGCCGCGCGCGACGACACTACGCGCAGTGTTTTGAAAATCCTGTTCTTCTGATTAACGGTTACCCGTCATCGGCCGGTCGCGATCACCACGACGGGCGCACCCGGCCCGGCGTGACCACCCGGGCGATGGCATTCCTGAGCTGCGCCAAGCTTGCCGGGCCGAGGGTGTCGGCCCAGCGGGCGGTGAAGTCGGCGGCGGCCGCGTCGGCGGCTCTGGTGCAGGCCCAGCCGCGCTCGGTGAGGGTGATCAGCCGGGCGCGCGCGTCGCGCGGGTGGGGATTGCGCGCGGCGTAGCCCTTGGTCACCAGCTCGTCGACGAGCTGACTGGCCGCCTGCTTGGTGACGCCGAGGTGCTCGGCGATCTCGCCCACGGTCGCGCCGTCGGGCGCCATCCGGACGAAGGCGAAACCGTGCGCGGGCCGGATGTCGGTGAAGCCCGCCGCCGTCACGCCCGCCTGGATCGCGGTGCTCACCTCGGCGGCCGCCGCCAGCAGGAGCAGGGGCAGATCGCCTGCCGGTGGGGGTTTCTCGGGCACGTCGGTCATTCTGGCACTTGACATGATGGTCAATCTACTTGACTATATGGACAAGCAGCTTGACTATTTGGGAGGCATACATGCCGGTCGTCCGTTCCGCCGACGCGCAGGTCCACGAAATCCACAACGCCCGCTTCACCTCGCTCGTCCGTCCCGGCACCGGCAGTGCCGAACTCTGCGTCTGGCAGACCGAGATCGCGCCCGACTCGGAGGGCGTGCCGCACCGGATCCTGGGCGAGGAGGCCTTCGTCCTGCTCTCCGGCGCGGTGACGATCACGATCGACGGTGAATCCGTGCCGATGCGGGCCGGCGACGCCGCGGTCGCACCCGCCGGTTCGATGCTCGGCATCTCCAACGCCGCGGCCGAGCCCGCGGTGTTCCTGGTGACCGTGCGAGCCGGGTTCTCGGCGCAGCTGCCCGACGGGTCCACTTTCGTTCCGCCCTGGGCATCCTGAACCGTCACGGTGCCTGTTCTTGGCATTGAACTTGAAAGTTCGGTCGCCCGAACAATATAATTCTGGAATGAAGGTCGGGTTCCACCGTTCGCCGGGTTCGCCGCGGCGCCGGGTTCTTGCGTCGGGTGTGCTGAGTGTCGTGGCGGTCGCGCTCACCGCGTGCGGCGGGGTCGCCGCCGAGGACGACGGGAAGAAGGTGGTGCTCACCACCTTCACCGTGCTCGCCGATATGGCGCGCAATGTCGCGGGGGAGCACCTGCGGGTCGAGTCGATCACCAAGGTCGGCGCCGAGATCCACGGCTACGAGCCCACGCCCGGCGACATCAAGAAGGCCGCCAAGGCCGACCTGATCCTGGACAACGGGCTCAACCTGGAGGCCTGGTTCGCCCAGTTCGTCGCCGACCTCGACGTGCCGCACGCCGTGGTCAGCGAGGGTGTCGCCCCGATGGACATCGGCGAGGACGCCTACCGCGGCAAGCCCAACCCGCACGCCTGGATGTCGCCGGTGAACGCGCAGATCTATGTGGACAACATGGTCCGCGCGTTCGCCGACCTCGACCCCGAGCACGCCGAGGCGTACCGGGCCAACGGCGCCGCCTACAAGACGCAACTCGCCGCCGTGCAGGCCGACCTGGTCGCCGCGGTGAACACGCTGCCCGCCGACCAGCGGGCCCTGGTGACCTGTGAGGGCGCTTTCTCCTACCTGGCCCGCGACACCGGGCTCACCGAGAAGTACATCTGGCCGGTCAACGCCGAACAGCAGGCCACGCCGCAGCAGATCGGCTCCGCCATCGACTTCGTGCGCCAGCGTAGAGTGCCCGCGGTGTTCTGCGAGTCCACCGTCTCCGACGCGCCCATGCAGCGCGTCGTCGAGGCCACCGGTTCCCGCTTCGGCGGTGTCCTCTACGTCGACTCGCTGTCGGAGGCCGACGGCCCGGTGCCCACGTACCTGCAACTCATCCGCCACGACGCGAACACCATCGCGACCGCGCTGGCCGGGGCACCGAGATGACCGCGCCCGTCGTCGAGATCCAGGACGTCACCGTCCGCTACGGCGACGTGCTCGCCCTCGACAATGTCGAGCTCACCCTGAAATCCGGCCGGGTCTGCGGGCTCATCGGCATGAACGGGTCCGGGAAATCCACGCTGTTCAAGTCGATCATGGGACTGGTCACCCCCGACCGGGGCCGGGTGCTGATCAACGGGGGTGTGCCCGCCGCGGCGCGCAAGGCGGGCAGCCTCGGCTACGTGCCGCAGTCCGAGGATGTGGACTGGAGTTTTCCGGTCTCCGTGCGCGACGTGGTGATGACCGGGCGCTACGGGAAGATGGGCTTCACCCGGCGGGCGAGCAAGGCCGACCGGGCCGCGGTCGCCGAGGCGCTGGCCCGCGTCGAGCTCACCGACCTCGCCGACCGGCAGATCGGTCAGCTCTCCGGTGGGCAGAAGAAGCGGGCGTTCGTGGCCCGCGGCATCGCCCAGGAGGCCACCATCCTGCTGCTCGACGAACCGTTCGCCGGTGTCGACAAACGCTCGGAGGCCACCATCACCGCGCTGCTGCGCGAGCTCGCCGCGACCGGCGCCACCATCCTGGTGTCCACCCACGACCTGCACGCGCTGCCCCAGCTGGCCGACGAGGCCGTGCTGCTCAATCGCAAGGTGCTCGAGCACGGTGACCCCGATGTGGTGCTGCGGCCCGAGAACCTGGCCAAGGCCTTCGGCCTCGACGTGGACGAGTGAGGGACAACCGATGAGCCTCGAGGAATTCTTCGTCGACCCGCTGCGCTACGAGTTCATGGTCCGCGCGCTCGCGACCACCGTCACCGCCGCGGTGGTGTGCGCGGTGCTGTCGTGCTGGTTGGTGCTGATCGGCTGGTCGCTGATGGGCGACGCGGTCTCGCACGCCGTGCTGCCCGGCGTGGTGCTGGCCTACATCGTGGGCTGGCCGTTCGCGGTGGGCGCGGTGATCTTCGGTTTCCTCGCGGTCGCGCTGATCGGGGTGGTCCGCGACACCAGCCGGGTGAAGGAGGACGCCGCGATCGGCATCGTGTTCACGACGCTGTTCGCGTTCGGTCTGGTGCTGGTCTCGGTGACGCCGAGCCAGACCGACCTCAACCACATCGTGTTCGGCAATCTGCTCGGTGTGAGCCGCGGCGAGATGATCCAGATCATGATCCTGGCCGCGATCGTGCTGACGGCGCTGCTGCTCAAGCGACGCGACTTCACGCTGTACGCCTTCGACGCCACGCACGCCCACGCGATCGGGCTCAATCCGCGCGTCCTGGGCACGGCGCTGCTGGCGCTGCTCGCCCTCACCTCGGTGGTGGCGTTGCAGGCCGTCGGCGTGGTGCTGGTGGTCGCCATGCTGATCATTCCCGGCGCGACGGCGTATCTGCTGACCGATCGGTTCGGCCGGATGCTGGTCATCGCGCCCACGGTGTCGGTGGTGTGCGCGGTGACCGGGCTCTACCTCAGCTACCACCTCGACACCGCCGCGGGCGGCATGGTGGTGGTGACCCAGGGGGTGGCCTTCACGCTGGTCTATCTGTTCGCGCCCCGGCACGGGATCATCGGCCGCAGGCTGAGCGCGGCCAGGGCGCGCACGGGATCGAAAGTCGCCGTCGGAAGCTGATTTCGGCGAATCCGCCGCGGGGAATCGATCCGCGTCGCACGATGGACGCCTAGAACGTGTTCCAGTAGCGCAGGGCTTTCGGCCGCTGTGACACGCGGGAAAGGTCGTCGCTCGATGTTCGGTCTCGGAATCCTGGATGCCGCAGCCTTGTCGCTGGATACGCCCGACGGGCGGCCGCGCGAGGTCAGGCGGGTCCAGCAGCTGGCGGTGTGGCAGGCCGTGTACAGCACCGGCGTCGCGCTCGCGACCGTCCCGGCCAGGGAACTGTTGCCCGCCGACGCCCTGCCGCTGCGCTGCGCGGGATTCGCCTATCTCACCGCGGCGGCCACCATCGCGCTCGCGGTGTTCACCACCGTGTTCGCCGCGCGCACCCGCTACGCCCACGCCGGGGGCTGGTACGGGTCGGCCCTGGTCGCCGGGATCGCGCTGTTCGGCGTGCTCACCCTGCCCGCGGTGGTGGTGTCGGTCGCGATGATCACGCTGCTCGACCGGTCCGCGTCCAAGGCCTGGTACACGGTCGCGGGCCCGGCCGAACCCGTCGCGTTCTGCGGCCGGGCGGCGCTGCCCGCCTGGGCCGCGCCGCTCGCGCGTCCGATCGGCAACGGCTGGAAGGCGCTGCTGGCCGAGCGGTGACCCGCGGGTGTCGGGGCCTGCTGGCAAGATGACCGCCATGGTGGTCAGTGGGGAGGATGTCCGGGCCGTCGTCGCGGCGCTGCCCGAGACGGTGGAGCAATTCGCCTGGGGCATGCCGATTTTCAAGGTCGCGGGCAAGCTGTTCCTGACGTTGCCCGAGGACGAGACCTCGATGGCGGTGCGCTGCCCGGTGCTCGACCGCGACGAACTGGTCCTCGCCGAACCGGACAAGTTCTGGATCGCCGCGCACGAGGCGGGCAATCCGTGGGTCCGGGTCCGGCTGGCCGCCCTGGACGATCGCGAGGAACTGGAGGCGATCGTCACCGACTCCTGGCGGCTGGCCGCGCCCCGGGCCCTGCTCGAGGACGGCTAGCGCTCAGCCGACCGGCGTGATGGTGGCCTCGATGGTCTGGATGGCGTCGCCGGGGATGACGAAGGTCTCGACGATCTCCACCGTGGTCAGCCGCACGCCGGCGACGCCGGAGTCGAGCAGATAGCGGGTGGTCACCGTGTCGCCGGATTCGGACATGGTGAGGTCGCGGATGCCCTGGATCACCCGGTACTGCGGGCCGTGCTCGAGGTCCGCGGTGAGCTGCGGGCCGGAATGGCCGGTCTTGATGCCGACCTCGACGCGGGTGGCGTCGGGGGTGAACGGCACCGCGCTCGCGTCGTGGGAGACCAGCGCGTCGATGTAGGCGCGGGCGATCGCCTGGCGCGGGCTGTCGGCCGGATCCGGTGCTGCCGCAGCGGTTGTGGTGCCGAGCGCGAGGAAGGCGGCGGCCAGTGCTGAAACGTGGGTGATTCGCATGCAGAGATGCTGGCGGTCCGCGCGGGCGAGTGCAATGGCCGCCGCGCGATACCGCCCGGTAGTGTCGGAGCTCCTATGGCACTCAGCGCAACCCTGCACCATTTCGCCGTCCAGCTCGCCGACGTCGACCGTGGCGTCTACGAGGACCTCGAGCTGCGGGTCGCCCGCCATCCGTCGGAGACGCCCGAGTACATGCTCACCCGCATCCTCGCCTACTGCCTGCAGTACGAGGAGGGCATCGTCTTCAGCGAGGGCGGCATCTCGGCCACCGACGAACCGGCCGTGCAGATCCGCGATCTCACCGGGCAGGTCACCGCCTGGATCGAGGTCGGCGCGCCCGATGCCGAGCGCGTCCACCGGGGCAGCAAGCTGGCCGGTCGCGCCGCCGTGTACACCCATCGCGACCCGGCCAAGGTACTGGCGTCCTACGCGGGCAAGAAGATCCACCGCGCCGAGGACATCCCGCTCTACGCCGTCGACCGCGCCCTCATCGACGCCGCGGTGCCGCTGATCGACCGCCGCAACACCCTGAGCCTGTCGGTCACCGAGGGGGAGCTGTACCTGGATCTCAACGGAACCAGTCTGCGCGGGGAGATCACCGAGCACCGGCTCGGCTGATCGCCGTCGCCGCGGCGGCCGGGTCCGTATCCTCGGCAGTCGATCGAGCAGGAGGTTGCCGGTGCCCAGTGTGCTGAGCCGGATCGTCGTCCCCGCGTTCCTGCGGGTCACCAGGGCGAACCGCAACTATGTGAGCGCCGAGGCCGCGCGCGAGCACGTGCGCCGTCGCGGCGCCGACCCGGTGGCCTACGCGCCGCCGAAGCGGCTGCGCGGCGTGACGGTCTCGCACGTCGAGGATCGCGGCTGGCCGGTCTACACGCTGGCCCCGGCGGCGGGGGAGTCGCGTGGCGGGCTGGTGTACGCGCACGGTGGTGGGTGGGTCGGCGAGATCGCCCCGCAGCATTGGCATCTGGCCGCGCGGCTGGCGAGTCAGCTGCGGCTCACCGTCACCGTCCCGATCTACCCGCTGATTCCGCGCGGCACCGCGGCCCAGGTGATTCCGCGGTTCGCCGAACTCGTCACCGAGAGCGCCGAGCGTCACGGCCCCACCTTCCTGGCCGGTGACTCCGCGGGCGGCCAGATCGCCCTGTCGACCGCGCTGCACCTGCGCGACTCCGGGGCGGCGCCGATTCCGCGCACCGTGCTGATCTCACCCGCGCTCGATCTCACCCTGGAGAATCCGGAGATCACCGCGGTGCTGCCCCGCGATCCGTGGCTCGGCCGGGACGGCGGACTGGTCTTCGGCGAGCTGTGGAGCGGCGACCTGCCGATGAAGAACCCCATGGTCAGCCCCCTGTTCGGCGACTTCACCGGGCTCGGCCCGCTCACCGTGTTCAGCGGCACCGAGGACATCCTCAACCCGGACACCCGGCTGCTGGTGGCCAAGGCGCGCGCGGCGGGCGTGGAGGTCGACTACCACGAGGGCGACGGCCTGGTGCACGTTTACCCCCTGACCCCCACCCCCGAGGGCGCCGCCGCGCGCCGCGTCATCGTCGAGTCCCTGCGCGCCCACCTGTAGCGCTCAGCGCTGGGACAGGTGCAGATTCAGCAGGATGGTCAGCTGGGTGACCGCCTGGTCGAAGGGGTGCGGTGACTTCAGGGCCCGGCTGTGCACGATGGTGCCCTCGATGGTGGTGAGCAGGAAACCGGCCAGCGAGACGGCGGTGGCGCGCTCGATGCCGGTGGCGACGATGCCGTCGGCCAGCCGCGCGGTCCACTCGGCGAAGGCCTGGCCCGCGATGGACTGGACCGCCGGATCGAGTTCGTCCAGTGCGGCGGCCATCATGAACGAGCCCGCGCTGTAGTCGGACTGTTCCAGCGGCGCCCGCCAGAAGGCGAGCAGATCGGTGAGCCACTGCTGCACCGACGGCGCGGTCTGCAGGGCGTCGGCCATGGTGCTCACGTGCGAGTACACCAGGCGCGCCACGATCCGGCCCGCCGTCTGCACCAGTTCGCCTTTGCCGGAAGGGAAGTGCTGATACAGCGAGTTGCGCGAGGTGTTGCTGCGCCTGAGCAGTTCGCTGAGCGCCGCCGCGTGCACGCCGTGCTGCTGGACGGTGCTGATGGTGTGTTCGATCAGTCGGGCGCGTGGTCCGGCTGCCATCCGATCTCCTCCCAACCCTTGATTGAACCGATCGGTCCATGTTAGACCTATTCCAGCGTGAACCGATCGGTTCATATGGAGAGGATGCCATGCCCACCCCCATCGCCACCGCCGTTCCGGTCACCCATGCGGGAATTCTCGGTCTAGGCGTCTATCGCCCGCGCCGCGTCGTCCCCAACGCGGAGATCGTGGACGCCATCGATTCCTCCGACGAGTGGATCCGGACCCGCTCCGGGATCGCCGCGCGCCACTGGGCCGAACCCGACGAGACCATCGTGGGGATGAGCGTCGCCGCCGCGCGCGACGCGCTGACCGCCGCCGGGGTCGGGGCCGACCAGGTCGACGCCGTCATCCTGGCCACCTCCTCGCAGATGGTGTTGGGCCCGTCGGCGGGCGCGGTCGTCGCCACCGAACTCGGCATGGACGACACCGCCGCCTACGACGTCTCCGCGGGGTGCGCCGGCTTCTGCTACGCGCTCGCCGACGGCGCGAACCTGGTGCGCTCGGGCCAGGCGCGCACCGTGCTGGTGATCGGGGTGGAGCGGCTGTCGGACCTGCTCGACACCACCGACCGCAGCTGCGCGTTCATCTTCGCCGACGGTGCGGGCGCGGTCCTGGTCGGCGCGGCCGAGCAGGAGGGGATCGGCCCGGTCGCCTGGGGCTCGGACGGTAGCCGCACCTCGGCGATCAAGCAGGACAAGGACTTTCTCGAATACTTCGCCGAGGTCGCCGCGGCCGAGGCGTCCGGCGGCACCTCGGTGCGGCCCTACATCCGGATGAACGGGACCGAGGTGTTCCGCTGGGCGGTCACCTTCCTGGAGAAGGCCTGCCGCGCCGCGCTGGACCGGGCCGGCGTCACCGCGGCCGAGCTGGACGCCTTCGTCCCGCACCAGGCCAATATCCGGATCACCGACGCGCTCGTGCGTACCCTGGGCCTGCCCGAGACCGTCGCGGTGGCCCGCGACATCATCGAGACCGGCAACACCAGCGCGGCGTCCATCCCGATGGCCATGGAGCAGCTGCTGCGCTCCGGCGAGGCGAAGCCGGGCGATACCGCCCTGCTGCTCGGGTTCGGCGCGGGTCTGGCGTACGCGGGCCAGGTGGTTCATCTGCCGCCGATCGCCTGAGTCAGCGCTGCAGCGCGCGCAGGTAGCGGCGGCGGTAGAACCGCTGGGCGACAAGCAGAATCGGGAAGGCCGCGCGCCAGCATCCGGCGGGCGCGGCTCGGGTCAGCGACCGCAGGGTGAGTTCGACGGTGCCGTCGGGGCGGCGATGCACCACGAACGCCTCCTCGCCGGACACCGGATGGCCGGGCAGGGTGCCGTAGGCGAAGCCGCAGCGCTCGGCGGTGTCGACCACGGCCACCACGCGCACCGGCTCGACGATCGCGACCGGGCCGAATCCCGCGGTCACCCGGTAGTCGGCGCCGGCCGTCGCGGGGGTGTCGGGCTCGACGCGGAAACCGCTGCGGCGCTTGACACCCCACCGCAGCACCGCTTCCCTGGCGGCGGCCCAGGCCGGCTCCCCGTGCCCGATCACCACCGAGGTCTCGAACCGCCGGAAGCCGGTGGGCCGCGCGGTCCAGTGCGGCTCGGCGGGGCTGGTCGCACCGGCGGGCGCGTAGGTCAGGGCCTGCATGCGCTCGACGATAGGCGGCGGACGGGTTATCCGCCGGATCCGGTGAGGCGGTCCTGTCCCGCGCGCAGCAGTTCCAGCGCGCAGCGCACCGACTGGTCCAGGACCTCGGCCGGGTCGCCGGGGAAGTCGCGGTGTACCGCCCAGGCGGTGTCGCGGGTGGCCACGGCGCACCAGACCGAACCGGCCGGCTCGCCGTCCTGGGCGCCGGGACCACCGACGCCGGTCGTCGCGACCGCGACATCGGCGTCGGTCAGGCTCCGGACGCCCTCGGCCATGGCCAGCGCGGCGGTCTCGGAGACGACGGGCACGTCGGGGACGCCGAGCACCCGCTGTTTCACCGTGACCGAGTACGCCACCACGCCACCGCGGAACCAGTCCGCCGAGTCGGGTGCGGCGGCCAGGGCCGCGGCGAGATTCCCGCCGGTCAGTGATTCGGCGACGGCGACGGTGTGCCCGTGACGCTGGGCGAACTCGCCGACCTCGGATGGGGTGGCCAAGCGGTCTCCTCTCGGAACCTCACGCAGCGGGGTGTCCGGCTGCCACCCTGACCGGCACGGCGTACGCGGCTCCGTCGCGGATGCCGAATTCGAACCGGCAGGGGAACAACGAGGGTAGCCCGGTGGCGCGCAGATCGTAGTTCGCCGCGAGGGTCTGCATCGCCCAGCCCTCCAGCGAATCCGGTAGTCGCAGGGTGGTGCCGTCGACGCAGCAGACGTAGGCCTGGGTCCGCTCCCCGTCGACCGGGAGGGGGTTGCGCAGACCGACCGCCTCGATTTCCAGAATCCGTCCGGCGTTGTGGGAAGAAGCGACGCTCGGCAAATCCAACTCGATGTCGTCCATGCGGGAAACCGTAACGCAGCAACTATCCAGGGAACACGGAAATCGAGTGCCCTTGACGCGACTTCGCAAACTCGCTCCGACGCGCCGGGGCGCAACCCCGCCCGGCGCGTCGGAGCCGGGTCAGCGCAGGGCCACCACCGGGAAGTCGACCGGCACCCGCAGCGCGATGTTGACGTAGTTGGTGAACAGGTTGAGCGCCACCTGGGCGACGAGTTCGACGAGCTCACCGTCGGTCCAGCCGTGCGCCCGCGCCGCCTCGAACTGCGCGTCGGAGACCTGCCCGCGCTGATCGACCAGGGCCAGCGCGAGCGCCAGCAGCGCGGTCGTCTTCGGGTCGTCGGACTCGCCGAGCTGTGCCGCGACCAACGCCGCGTCGGTCAGCCCGGCCTTGCGTCCGAGCCCGGTGTGCGCCGCGAGGCAGTATTCGCAACCATTGCGATTGGCCACCGCCACCGCGATCAGCTCGCCGAGCGCGGGCCCGAGCTCGCCCGCGCCGAGCGCCTGGAACGAACCCCACATGCTGCGCAGCGCGGCGGGCGAATTGGCCACCGCCCGGAACATCGCCGGGGTGGCCCCGAACGCGCCGTCGATCTGATCGAGCAGCTCGCGGGTCGCCCCGGTGGCATCGGTCCGGGCGATGAGCGAGACGTACGACATGGTGTCCTCCGTGAAAGTTCCTCCGCCGGAACCGATCGGCCCGGGCGGATGCCGAAGCATGCTCCCAGCTTCATCGAGTGCGATGGCTGAATGGGTACGAAAAGTCCGCAGTAGGTATCCGATCGTCTAATGTCGGGTGATGACCTCGGTCGATCGGTTGTCGCCGCTGCTGGAACAGTTCCGGGTGCGCGCGCACGTGCTCCACACCGGACCGCTGTGCGGTGTCACCCGATTCGGGGCGGGGGAGGGCCGGGGATTCCTGCACCTGATCCGGTCCGGCGATCTGACCGTCGAGCACCGCGTCCCCGGTGCGGGGCCGCGGCGCGTGGTGGTGACCGAACCCAGCGTGCTGTTCTACCCGCGCCCGCTGGCCCACGACTTCCACACCGACGCCGAGGGTGACTGCGACTTCGCCTGTGCCACCGTCGAGTTCGAAGGAGGCGCGCTGCATCCGCTGGCCCGGGCACTGCCGCCGGTGGTGATCGTGCCGTTGGCCCGGGTCGACGGCCTGGAGGAGGCGCTCGCGCTGCTGTTCGGCGAGATCGACCGGCACCGGTGCGGGCACCGCGTGGTGGCGGACCGGCTCTTCGAAGTGGTGTTGCTGCAACTGCTGCGCTGGCTGCTCGACCACACCGGCGCGGTCGCGATGCCACCGGGCCTGCTCACCGGCATCGCCGATCCACAGCTGGCGGGGGTGCTGCTCGCGATCCACGAATCACCCGGCGACAACTGGACTCTCGCCACCATGGCCCAGCGCGCCGCCCTGTCGCGCAGCGCGTTCGCGGCGCGCTTCCGCGAGATCGTCGGGCAGACCCCGCTGGAGTACCTGACCGCGTGGCGGTTGGCGGTGGCGCAATTGCGGCTGCAGGCCGGGCGCCCGGTGAAAGCCGTTGCCGCCGAACTCGGTTACGCGAACAGCTCGGCCCTGTCGCGCGTGTTCACCCAGAAGGTGGGCCGATCGCCGACGGCCTGGCTGGCCGCGCGTGACCAGGGCTGAACCGCGAAATATTGCGAACGTGTTGCGGTGACCGTCATACCGCCGCAAAGAGCCGGACAGGTTCCCGTACCGGGACCTTCATCGCAGGGCCGTGGCGCGGTTCTGATCGCGCCATAGACGGCCGCGATGCTCGGCGAAGCCCGCGACGCGCCCCGGCCAGGTGGCTCGCGCCCGCGGGTGGACTGTTCGAACCTGATGAGGGGAAGTATGAGAATCAACCGTATCGGCGCCGGTGTCGCCGTACTCGCGCTGAGTGCTCTGGTGACCGGCACCGCGGGCGCCGACGCCTTCGTCCCGCTGCCCGACGGCGAGCGGGCGGGGCCGGGGGTCACGGTCAAGCGGACCGGCGAGCGCGCCCTGGTCTCGCCGTCGCTGGCCGCCAACGGCGCGGGCCGGGTGGCCTGGGTGTCGGGCACCGTGACCGCCGACGTGACCGCCACCCCGGAGGGTGAGGTCGGCCCGTACAACGGCCCGTCCGGCAAGGACGGATCCAACAACTCCTCCACCCACGGCGCCTCGCAGCTGAACACCGGCTACATCATCGGCTGCCAGGTGGCGATCGGCGACGACGCCATCTCGGCGGGCGTCTCCGGCGGCATCGACCTGTCCGGCGGCAGCATCGGCGGCTCGGTCGGCCTCGACCTCGGTCCCGGCGACGTGAAGTTCGTCCAGATCGAGAAGAAGGACATCCTGAAGGCCGGCGTCTACTCGGTCGAGTACCAGGACGTGGAGATCGAGATCCAGGGCTGCGCCGGTTACGCCCAGGCCCGCGCCTACTCGGTCGTGGAGATCATCGGCGACCACTACTCCAAGACCACCCTCTACGGCGCCCCGTTCAGCATCGGCTGAGCGCACCGCCGAGACCGCATTCGATCCGAGGAATGACACACATGATCGACCGTAAGAATTCGGCCCGCCTGGCCGGTCTGGCCGGTGCGGCCGCCGTGACGCTGGGCCTGCTGTCCACCGGTGCCGCCAACGCCGACACCTTCGTTCCGCTGCCCGGCGGCGAGATCGTCAAGACCCTGTCCGACGGCACCGTCGTCACCGTGCGCCTGGCGGGCGAGTCGGCCAACATCAACCCGTCGATGGGCGCCACCCCGGCGCACCGCAACGCGTGGGTGTCCGGCAGCGCGCAGGTGGAGCTGTCCGGCGACAACGCCAAGGGCGGCAAGATCTACCCGGGCTACGTCGTGGGCTGCCAGGTGAACATCGACGGCGGCGGCGTCGAGGGCGGCGTGGAAGGCGAGAGCAGCTGGGACGGCGAGGACGTGAACGTCGGCGCCAGCAGCGGCGCCGAACTGAGTCTGGGCCCCGGCCAGGCGAAGTCGTTCTACGTGCTCGACATCGAGAAGGCCGACGACTACGGCAACGAGGACCACGGCACCAACAACAAGTTCAAGGGTAAGAGCGGCTCGGTGACCTGGGCCGACACCACCATCGGCCTCAGCGGCTGCGGTGGGTACGCGCAGGCGCGCGCCTTCGTGAAGGTCAAGGTGGAGACCGAGAACGTGAACTCGGTCGTCACCCTGTGGGGTCAGCCCTTCAGCATCGGCTGATCCCCGGCCCCGGCGGCGGCGCCCTCCGTGTGGAGCGAGGGGACCGTCAGCACGAAACGCGCACCGCCGCCGGGGCGGTCGACGCACCGCAGCGTGCCGCCGTGCCCGGCGACGGTCTCGGCGACCAGCGCCAGGCCGATCCCGGTGCCCGCCGTCGCCGGCGCCGCGGTGACGAACCGGTCGAAGATGCGCTCGCGGTCGGCGGGCGCGACACCGGGCCCGGCATCGTCGACGAGGACCCTGACCTCCGCACCGTCGCGTTCCACCCGCACCCCGGCCAGTCCGCCGCCGTGCCGGTCGGCGTTGGCGAGCAGATTCACCAGCGCCCGTTCGAGTTCCATCCGCCGCCCGCGCACCATGCCGGGGTCGCCGATGTCGAGCAGTTCGGGCGCCGCGCCCCGGCCGCGCAGCAGGTGGGTGAGCAGTTCGGCCAGCGACAGCGGCGCCGGCTCGGACCGGTGGATGCCCGCTTCGGCGCGGGCCAGCGCGAGCATGTCGTCGAGCAGGCCGCGCAGATAGGCGGTCTCCTCGACCAGCAGTCCCAGTGCCGCGCGCGGCCGTTCGGACAGTTCGTCGCTGTGCCCGGCGAGGACGGTGGCGGTGGTGGTGAGCGTGGTCAGCGGGGTGCGCAGTTCGTGACTCAGGTCCGAGACCAGCCGGTGTTCGCGTTCGATCCGGCGGTGCAGGGAATCGACCATGGCGTTGAACGCGTCGACCATGGTGGACAGGTCGGGGTCGTCGTCGCCGGGCAGTCGCAGATCCTGTTCGCCCGCGGAGATCCGGGCGGCGGTGCGCGCGACCTGGCGCAGCGGGCTCAGCGTGCGCTGCGCGGCCCAGGCGCCCGAGATCGCGGCGACCGCCACGGCGAGCAGGGCGCAGGCGAACAGGATGGTGCGCAGCAGCCGCAGCGTGGCCTCGAGCTCACGCAGCGGCGCGAATTCGTAGAGCACGGTGCCGTCGTCGACGGTGGTCCACACCCGCAGGTACGGCTGGTCGCCGAGCCGGACGCGAGTGGCGGTGCTGGGCAGCGCCGCGGTGGGGTCGATCGCGGGCGGGGCCAGCGGGACGAATCCGTCGTCGACACCGACGGCCGTCCAGCGTGAATCCCGGTGCAGGACGGCGATATAGCCCGTCGGCAGGTGCAGGGCGTCGAGCGCCTGCGCGCTGGTGACGGCCGGATCGTCCAGACGCAGCCGCAGCAGTTCGGCGTGCACGGCGACCGCGCGGTCGACGGTCCGGACCCGCTGCGCCTCCATGTACCGCGTGCTGATCCCGTACACCGAGGCGGCCAGCACCACCGCGACCACGCTCGCGCCGAGCACGAACGCGGTCATCACCCGCCCGCGCAGGCCACGGAACCGGGCGGGCAGGCGCGGGCGGCGATCAGGACCGGGCATCGAGCCGATAGCCGAGGCCGCGCACGGTCACGATCAGGCGCGGGTCGGCGGCATCGCGTTCGATCTTGGTGCGCAGCCTGCGCACGTGCACGTCGACGATGCGTTCGTCGCCGAAGAAGCCGCGATCCCAGATCTTGTCCAGCAGCAGCTGCCTGCTCAGCACCAGGCCGTCGTGCTGGGCCAGTTCGCACAGCAGCCGGAACTCGGTGAGGGTGAGGTGCACGTCCGCTCCGGCCAGGCGCAGCGAGCCGCGTTCGGGGCACAGCACCAGCCGCCGGTCCGCGTCCAGGACCAGCTCGGTGACCTCGCGTTCGCCGGTGGCGCGGGAGCGGCGGCGCAGGGCACGGATGCGGGCGGTGAGTTCCTTCACCTCGAACGGTTTGGTGACGAAGTCGTCGGCGCCCGCCTCGAGCGCGGCCACTACGTCGTGGGTGTCGTCGCGCGCGCTGACCACGATGATCGGCACGTCGTGGTCGCGGCGCACCTCGCGGATACAGGTGAAACCGTCCATGCCGCCGAGCATCAGGTCCACGATCATCACATCGGGGGCGCCGAGTTCGCGGACCTGCGCGAGCGCCACCTCCGCCCGTTCGGCCTCGGCGACGAGGTAACCCTCGTCCTCCATCGCCAGTCGTAGCGACGTACGGACCCGGGTGTCGTCCTCGACGATCATCAACTGCGCGCTCATCATGTCCTTCGTACCGGTAACCACCGCCGCGGGCCAGGCGAGCGGGAGACCGGCGACGTGGCCGGCACCTACGATCGGGTGGTGTCGTCCGCTCCACAGTTCCGGTTCCGCCGTTCCCGTCTCGCGCCCGAGCCGCCGGTGCCGGGGCCCGCGGTCCCGACGGCACGGGCGATCGTGGACTGCGGCGTCTATGTCGAGGGCAGGCGGCTGCCGGGCCGGTTCACTCCGGCCGAGGCGCGGGCCGCGGTCCGGGAGCGGGGCAAGGGCTTCGTCTGGATCGGGCTGTTCGAACCGGACCTGCGCCAGATGGGGGAGATCGCCGCGACCTTCGACCTGCACGCGCTGGCGGTCGAGGACGCCGTGCACGCCCACCAGCGCCCCAAACTGGAGCGCTACGACGACATCCTGGTGACGGTGATGCGGACGGTGGCCTACGTCGAGCACGACATGCACGCGGTCAGCGAGATCGTCGAGACCGGCGAGATCATGGTGTTCACCGGCCCCGATTTCGTCGTCGCGGTCCGGCACGGCGAGCATTCGGGCCTGGCCGACGTGCGGCACCGGCTCGAACAGGATCCCGAGCGGATGGCGCACGGCCCCGGCGTGGTGCTGCACGCCATCGCCGACCGGATCGTCGACTCCTACATCGCGGTCGCCCAGGCCGTGGAGTACGACGTGGAGTCGATCGAGGAGGAACTGTTCACCCCGCGCTCGCGGCTGCCGATCGAGTCGATCTATCAGCTCAAGCGCGAGATCGTGGAACTGCGCCGCGCGGTGAGCCCGCTGGCGCTGCCGTTGCAGACCCTCACCGGGCCGGTGTCACCGCTGTCGAAGGAGGCCCGGCGTTATCTGCGCGATGTGGCCGACCACCACGCGGGCGTCGCCGAACGGATCAACGATCTCGACGAGTCCCTCACCGCCCTGGTCGGCGCGGCGGTGGCCAAGATCGCGATCCAGCAGAACGCCGACATGCGCCGCATCTCCGCCTTCGTCGCGATCCTGGCCGTGCCGACGATGATCGCCGGCATCTACGGCATGAACTTCGACCACATGCCCGAACTGCACCAGCGCTGGGGCTATCCCGCCGTCCTGATCATCATGGTCGTGCTCTGCACGGGACTGTTCGCCGCCTTCCGCCGCATCAAGTGGTTGTGACGCGGCGGTTTTCACGCGACGTGCTCGGGCTTGCGGTCCACGGCCCGGCCCGCAGCCCGTAGCGCCACATTGGCCACGACGACGGCGACGGTGCCCGCGGCCGCGGTGGCGTACATCCCGGCTCCGGCCAGCGAACCGACCGCCGCCGCGCACCACAGCGTGGCCGCGGTGTTCAGCCCGCGCACATCGACGCCGTCCCGGATGATCACACCGGCGCCGAGAAACCCGATACCGGAGACGATCTGCGCGGCGACCCGCGTCGGATCGGCGTCACCGCCGTGAAAACCATTGGCGGACAACAGGACGAACAACGCGGCGCCGGCGGCGACCAGCGCGTTGGTGCGCAGCCCCGCCATCCGCGCACGGTACTGACGCTCGACGCCGATGAGCGCGCCGAGTCCTACCGCCGCTCCCAGCCGGAGCAGCATTTCCAAGGTCGACATGGGGAATCACACCCTTCGGGGTGGAGGTGGTGAACGAGGGACACGTCTCTACTGCGACTTCCATCGGGCACGACAACCACCTCCTCACGCGACCAGGTCTGGAGTGGGTTCGGCGCACGGCCGGTCCGGCGCCACTCCTCGGCAGACCTCTGGCAGTAAACACCCGGCAACCCGAGCGCGCAACCGTGTTCCGCGCCACTCACCCGTGCGGCTCGGACTCCGGGCGGACGATCAGCAGCGGGCAGGGTGCGCCGTGCAGGACGGCCTGGGCGACGGAGCCGATGGCGGGGTCGACAGCGCCGCCGCGGCCCCGGCTGCCGACCACGATCAGCTGGGCGCCCGCCGCGGCGGTGAGAATGGCGCGGGCGGGGCGGTCCTCGACGACGATGCGCTCGACCAGGACGTCGGGGAACTTCTCGCGATAGCCGGCCAGGCTCGCCGACAGCTCCGCCTCGGCTTCGGCCTGCATGGTCTCGCGGGCCTCGTAGCGGAAGAACTCCGACCAGGCGCGCACCGCGATCAGCCGGACGCCGCGCCGGCTCGCCTCGTCGAAGGCCAGGGTGAGCGCGCAGGCGCTGTCGCCGGAACCGTCGACGCCGACCACCACGGCACCGGCCGACGGCACCGGCGGCTCCGGCACCACCGCCACCGGGCACACCGCGTGCCGGGCGACCGCCGTGCTCACCGAGCCCAGCAGGGTGCGCCGCAGCGCGCCGAGCCCGCGACTGCCCACCACCAGCAGTCGCGCCGATTCGCTGTGACGCCGCAGCACCGCCCGCGCGTCGCCCACCTCGGCGGCGGTCGACACGATCAGCCCGTCCGGCACCTGTCTCGCCGCCTCGGCGACCACGGTTTCACCCTGGGCGCAGAGTGTTTCACCGTCGAAGAGCGGGCCACTGAGTCCCGGCCCGTAGTCGACCGGGATCTCCACCGCGGTGACGAGGTGCAGCGGCGCCCGATGATGGGCGGCGAACTCGGCCGCCCACCGCAGGGCGATCCGAGCCTGCGATGAACCGTCGACACCTACGACGACGACACGGCCCTGGGTGTCGGGAAAGAACATGACGGCTCCTCTGTCCCTTCCACTGTGCGTCGCCGACGTCGCACGGGGACAGGGCCGCAGGACCCGCCCGCCAGGGCCGAAAGTCCCTCGGCGCTCAGGTCAGCGGCGCCGACCAGCGCAGCACCGTGCCCCGCGGCTCGCGCGCGGTGACGGCGAACACGCCACCGGCCTCCTCGGCGCGCGCGGCGAGATTGGCCAGCCCGCTGCGCCGGGTCACCTCCGGTGCCAGCCCGGCACCGTCGTCGGCCACCTCGATGCTCACCTCGTCGCGCACCACCAGCTCCACCGCGACCGTCGACGCCCCCGCGTGCCGGACCACATTGCTCACCGCCTCGCGCAGCACCGCCTCCACGTGCCCGGACAGCGGCGGTTCGAGCACGGTGACCGGACCGGACAGCCGCACCGTGGTACGCAGCCCGCTCTCGGCGGTCATCTCGGTGATGATGTGGTGCAACCGTTTCCGGTACTGCGAGGAATCGGTGGTGGTGTTGCTCTGCAGGTCGAAGATCGAGTAGCGGATGTCCTGCACGATCGCCTGGATGTCGTCGATGGTCTCGTCCAGCCGGGTGCGCACCTCGGGCGTACGGACCCGCTGCATCGTCCCCTGCAACGACAACCCGACCGCGAACAGCCGCTGGATCACGTGATCGTGCAGGCCGCGCGCGATCCGGTCGCGGTCGGCGTAGACGTCGAGTTCGCGCATGCGGCGCTGGGTGTCGGCCAGTTGCAGCGCCACCGCGGCCTGGTCGGCGTAGGTGGTCATCAGCGCCAGGTCCACCGGGCTCCGCGCGGTGTCGACGGGACTGAGCACGGTGGTCAGAACGCCGGTGATGATGCCGTTGGCGCGCAACGGCAAGGTGAGCACCGGTCCGAGATCGGCGATCCCGGCGAAGATCGGATCGGGTTCGGGGACATACGAGGTGACCGGCTTGCCCGACCGGAACGCCTGCGCCACCGGCGAATCCGAGAGCGGCACCGACCGGCCCACCAGCACGCCCGCGTCGGCGCCCGCCGCCGCGACCACCACCAGTTCGGTGATCTCCTCGTGCGGCACGTCCGCGTCGTCGGGCAGCGCCAGGAAGGTGCACACCGAATTGGTCAGCGCGCGACCACGTTCGGCGACCAGCTCCAGCACGTCCTTGGACGGGCTGCCGGCGAGCAGTTCGGTGGCGACGTCGCGGATGGCCTCCAGCCACAGCTGCCGCACCCGCGACTGCTCGTAGAGGCGCGCGTTCTCGATCGCGATGCCCGCGGCGGCGGCCAGCGCCTGCAGGACCACCTCGTCGTCCTCGGTGAACTCGAGCCCGCCCGCCTTCTCGGTGAGGTACAGATTGCCGAACACCTCGCCGCGCACCTGCACCGGCACCCCGAGGAAGGTGTGCATCGGAGGATGGTTGGCCGGGAACCCCACCGACGACGGGTGATCGGAAAGATTCGACAGCCGAATGGGTTTCGGATCGGCGATGAGCACACCGAGCACACCGTGCCCGCGCGGCAGGTCGCCGATCAGCACCCGGGTGCGGTCGTCGATGCCCTCGTAGACGAACTCGGCGAGCTGATTGCTGGTCTTGTCGGTCTCGCGCACGCCGAGCGCGCCGTAGCCGGCGTCGACGAGTTCGATGGCGGTGTGCACGATCGTGCGCAGGGTGTTGTCCAGGTCCAGGCCCGCCGTGACGACGAGCATGGCCTCCATCAACCGGTCCATCCGGTCGCGGACGTCGACGATCTGGGTGATCCGGTCCTGCACCTCGGCCAGCAGCTCGCGCAGCCGCAGCTGGGACAGGGTTTCGGTCACCGGAGGCCGGCCCGCGGCCGCCGAATCGTCGTCCATGGCGGGCATTCTTCCACGGGTCGACGAGCCGGGGACCGGCGTCATCGCCGCGGCGGTCGCTCCAGGTCGGCGGCCAACACGGCGGCCTGGGTGCGGCGCTCCACACCGAGCTTGGTGAGCAGCCGGGACACGTAGTTCTTGACGGTCTTCTCGGCCAGGAACATGCGGGCCGCGATCTGCCGATTGGTCAGGCCCTCGCCCAGCAGCGACAGCAGGGTGCGTTCCTGTTCGGTCAGCGTCGCCAGCGGGCCGGTCTTCTCCGCGGCCTCCGAGCGCAGCTTGGCCATCAGCGCCGCGGCGGCCCGGTTGTCCAGCAGCGACCGCCCGTTGCCGACCTCGCGCACGGCGTTGATCAGTTCCAGGCTCCGGATGTCCTTGACCACATAGCCGCTCGCCCCGGCCAGGATCGCGTCGAGCATGGCCTGCTCGTCGGTGAACGAGGTGAGGATCAGGCAGCGCGGTGCCGGTTCGGCCGAGAGCAGTTCGCGGCACAGTTCGATGCCGTTGCCATCGGGCAGGCGCACATCGAGGACCACCACGTCGGGGCGCAGCGCGGGGATGCGGGCCAGGGCCTCGGCGCAGGAACCTGCCTCGCCGACCACCCCGAGGTCGGATTCGAGCGCGATCAGGTCCGAGACTCCGCGCCGGACGATCTCGTGGTCGTCGACCAGGAACACCGTGATCATCGCCGATCCTCTCTCGCGGGCGAACCGTCGTGTCCATTGTCCGGCATGCGGCCGCCCACTCTCCGAGCCTCCCGCAAACCGGGCGGTCGGGTCAGGGCCGAAGGTCACCCGGGCCGGGGACCCGTGTCCCGATCCGGTGTCGTGGACCGCCGGATCGCGCGTCGCGAGCGCACAATGTTCGCACTGTGTTGCGACGAGCTCTGCCGGGTCTGCGGCAATACCGGGACTATCAGCGCGCGTGGCTGCGTTCGGACGTGGTCGCGGGCGTGACCGTCGCCGCGTATCTGATCCCGCAGGTCATGGCCTATGCGACGGTCGCCGGGCTGCCCCCGGTGGTGGGGCTGTGGGCCACGATCGCGCCGCTGGCGGTGTACGCGCTGCTGGCGACCTCGCGGCAGATGTCGGTGGGTCCGGAGTCGACCACCGCGCTGCTCACCGCGGTCGCGCTGGCGCCGCTGGCCGCGGGCGATCCGCGGCGCTACGCCGCGCTGGCCGCGGTGCTGGCGCTGCTGGTGGGCGCGTTGTGCCTGGTGGCGGCGCTGGCCCGGCTCGGGGTGCTGGCCGATCTGCTGTCGCGTCCGGTGCTGATCGGCTATCTGGCGGGGACCGCGGGGCTGATGATCGTGGGTCAGCTGGGCCGGGTCACCGGTGTGCCCGTCGAGGGCGAGACGGCCATGGCCCAGCTGCGCTCGTTCGTGGCGAACCTGGGCGGCTGGCATCCGGCGACGGCGATCCTGGCCGCGACCGTGCTGGTCGCGCTGCTGGTCATGGCCCGCTGGACGCCGCGCGCCCCGGGACCGCTGCTCGCGGTGCTGGCCGCGACGCTGGCGGTCGCGGTGTTCTCGCTGGAGCGATTCGGCATCGCGGTGGTGGGCTCGGTACCCGCCGGACTCCCCGTCCCCGCGCTGCCGACGCTCGCGATGGCCGATGTGGCGGCCCTGCTGCTGCCCGCGGCGGGCATCGCGGTGGTCGGCTTCTCCGACAACGCGCTGACCGCCCGCGCGTTCGCCGCCCGGCACGGCCGGCACGTGCAGGTCAACACCGAGCTGGCCGCCCTCGGCGCGACCAACGTCGCCGCCGCGGTCACCCACGGCTTCCCGGTGAGCAGCAGCGGCAGCCGCACTACCATCGCCGACCTGATGGGCGCGCGCACCCAGCTGTATTCGCTGGTGTGCCTGGCCTCGGTGCTGGTGGTGCTGTTCGGCGCCACCGGGGTGCTCGCGGAGTTCCCGATGGCGGCGCTGGGCGCGCTGGTCGTCTACGCGGCACTGCGGCTGATCGATGTCGCCGAGTTCCGCCGGATCGGCCGGTTCCGGCGCAGCGAACTGCTGCTGGCACTGGTCACCACCGGTTCGGTGCTCGTGCTCGGGGTGCTCTACGGCGTTCTCGTCGCGGTCGCGCTGTCGGTGTTCGACCTGCTGCGCCGCATCGCCCGCGGTCACGACGCGGTCCTCGGCTTCGTCCCCGGGCTGGCGGGCATGCACGATGTCGACGACTATCCGGCCGCGCGGCCACTGCCCGGCCTGGTGGTGTACCGCTACGACGCGCCGCTGTTCTTCGCCAACGCCGAGGACTTCCGCACCGGCGCGCTCGCCGCGGTCGACTGGTCGGCCGAGCACAGCGGGGTACCGGTCCGCTGGTTCGTGCTCAATGTGGAGGCCAATGTCGAGGTGGACCTGACCGCGCTCGACGCCGTCGAACAGGTGCGAGCCGAACTGGCCGCGCGCGGCATCGTCTTCGCCATGGCCCGCGTCAAACAGGACCTGCGGGTAGCCCTCGACGCCGCGGGCCTCACCACCCGCATCGGCCCCGACCGCCTGTTCCCCACCCTCCCGACCGCGGTCGAGGCCTTCCGCGCCGCACACCCGGAGGCGGGCGAGGATCCGTGACGGTCAGCCCTCGACGAGGACTTCGGTCAGGGGCCTGCGCGGGGTCGGGGGATGGAGTTCGCCGGTGGGGGCGATGCCGATGCGGAGGACGACCTGGGGCGTGCCGGGGTGGCCGAGGAGGCCGACCAGGGTGCGGCGGCTCGCGGGGAGTTCGGTGATGTGGGTGAGGGCGCAGGTCGACAGGCCCGCGGCGGTGCACTCGAGCAGGACCGCCGAGAGGGCCTCGCCGGTGCGCAGCCAGGACAGCGGGGATTCGTCGGCGGAGGCGAGGACCGCGAGGCGCGCGTTGTCGACGCTGTCGGCGCGGCGGGCCGAGCGGCCCGGGGTCGGGAAGGTGCGGGCGACGCCGACCCGGGCCAGCTCCGATTCCGACGGCAGCGCGCTCGGCGGCACGCCGTCGGGGTGCTCGGAATGCCCGGCCCACCAGCGCAGTTCGGCCTGGTACTGCATGTCGTAGTGGCGCAGCGCGTCGGACTGTTCGGAGGCCGTGGCCAGCCGGGGGCGCACGTCGTCGGTGAGCAGGTCCAGCGACAGCTCGTGTGGCGCGAGGACCTTGTCCAGCGGCGACAGCACCGAGTCCAGGCCGATGGGGGCGTCCATCGGCAGGCGGTCGGTGTAGCGGCGGTCGATGGCCTCGGCGCGGCGCAGTTCGGCCATCGGCGGGTCGGGCCAGGGCTGGAATTCGATCCGGGCCAGCAGGTCGGGGCGGTCGGGGTCGGGGAGCCTGCTGACCTCGGTGTGCCAGTGCGCGGCGGCGAAGGCGGTGCGCACATGGTGCAGGACCGCGCCGCAGCTGATCACCGCCTGCCGCCCGGTCGGGTCCGCCTCGACCAGTTGCCTGCCGAGATCGCGGAACAGCAGCAGCGCGGTGCCGTCGAACGCCCAGCGCCACGGCTGCGTGTTGTGCACCGACGGTGCCCGGCAGCCGAGCCGGATGGCCGCGCGCACCGTGGGATGGTCGGGCGCCGGATGAACTCGGTCATCGTTCATACCTGCCAGTCTGGCCCCCTGTGGTCCCGAGCGCCACGGTCCTTCTGCCCCTCCGGCGGGGACCGAAGTCCCTGATCACGGCGCTGCCCGCACGGCCGGACCGTACGGGCAGCGGGTGAAAAGGGGTCAGACGGCGGCCGATGCCCGGCGCCGGGGTTCCATGGCTGCGGCGACCAGATAGCTGCCGCCGCCGGCTAGGGCCAGAACCCAGTACGGGCTCGCGCCGTCGAGGAACAACGCCGCGGTGGAGGTCAGCGCCAGCCAGGCGCCGAGCGCGTATTGCAGCACGTCGCGGTAGGCCGCGCCGCCCGCGAGGTAGAGCAGGCCGACGATCAGACCGGAGCCGGTGGGCCACAGCAGCATCTTCAGATCGTCCTGGCTCAGCGCCGAACTCAGCGCGGTGATCACGAAGAACAGCGCGCTGAAGCCGATCAGCCAGGACGCCGCCAGCAGATTGCCGACGACCGCGTCACGGCCGCTGACGCCGCGCTGGGCCCGCATGGTCACGACACTGGTGACGACCATCGCCGTGAACAGCCCGGCGATCAGCAGCGCGCCCGGCACGGCCGAGGGCAGCCGCAGCAGAGGATCGTCGCCGTGCGACAGGGCGTACGCGCCGTGGCCGAGCAGCCAGGCCAGGCCGAAACTCAGGTACGAGGGCCGGTTGTCGAGCAGGACACGCAGGGTGGACGGGTGCTGGGACATGGGGGAATCTCCTGTACGAGGTGGGGTGGATCAGGCGACGAGGACGACTTTGCCGACGACCGTGCTGGACTCGGCCAGCTCCACGGCCCGCGCGGCTTCGGTGAGCGGGATCCGCGCGGCGACCTGGGCCCGCAGCTCGCCACGGGCGGCGAGGGCGAAGACCGCACCGAGGTCGGCGCGGATCCGGTCGCGGAAGCGGGCGGCACGACGCTTGCCCGCCCACAGGTTGAAGAAGTGCGCCCGGCGCCGGTTGGGCAGGGCGTTCCAGAGCAGCAGGGTGGCCAGCAGTTTCAGCACCGGCAGCCGGGAGTTGCCCGCGTCGTCCCTGGTGGCGGCGGTGCCGTAGGACACGAGCGTGCCGTGCGGCGCGAGCAGCGCGAACGAGTCGGCGATGCCGGGCCCGCCGACATGGTCGAACACCGCGTCGACGCCGTCGGGGGCGAGCTCGCGCACCCGCGCGGGCACGTCGTCGCGGTAGTCGACCCAGGTGGCGCCGAGCGCGCGCACGGCGTCGGCATGGCGCGCCGAGGCGGTGCCGATGACGTGGATGCCGTTGGCCCGGGCCAGCTGGACGAGCGTCGAACCGACGCCGCCGTTGGCGCCGAGCACCAGCACGGTCTGCCCGGCGCGCACCCGCGCGGTGCGGAACAGCATCTGCCAGGCGGTGATCCCGTTGACCACGAACGTCTCGGCTTCGGCGGGCTCGAGTGTCGCGGGCACCGCGACCAGATCGGCCGCGTCGAGCAGCGTGTGGCTGGCCCAGCCGCCGATCTTGGTCAGCGCGGCGACCCGGGTGCCGAGCAGCGCCGGATCGACGTCGGCGCCGACCTCGGCCACGATGCCGACCAGGTCGTAGCCGGGCACGAACGGGAACGGCGGCTGATCGTAGTACTTGCCGCGGCGCATCTGCTGTTCGGCGAAGGAGACCCCGCTGGCCTCGACGCGTACGAGCGCCTGCCCGGCGCCGGGCGCGGGCAGTTCGCGCCGGGTGACCAGCAGTCCGTCGGGTGCGACGCGGCCGGGGAGGACGATTTCGGTGGCGGTGGTGGACATCGGAACTCCTAGTGTGTGACTGGTCAATCACTCGATGGGTCGAAAAAATGCCCCCGGAGGGGCAGAGGGGAATCAGTGGGGTTTCGGGTGGCGGATGCCCGCGGTGACGATGGTGGCCCACGGGCTGTCGTCGCCGTCGAGTCCGAGGGTGGTGATCAGGTGGCACAGCTGCCCGAACGCGATGAACCGCTGCACGTATTCGTCCGCGGCGCCGGAGCGTTCCTTGGCCAGCTCGGTGACCCGGGCCAGCCCCTCGCGCAGGGCCGCGCCGATCTCCGGCTCGTCGGCCACCGATTGTGCGTGGACCTGGAGCATGAGCAGGCTCTTGTCGCCGATGAGCTCGGCGTACGCGCCGCCCATGTCGTACAGGATCTGCTCGGGACTCTCGCCGGTCGACCGCGCCGCGCCCGACGACATCGCCGCCACGATCCGGTCGAAGCACCGCTCGAGCGCCGCGACGAACAGGGCGACCTTGCCGGGGAACAGCTTGAACACGTACGCCGGGGAGATCTGAGCCGTCGCGGCCACCGTGCTGATCGGGGTGCCGTGATAGCCGGTCCGCGCGAACTCGACGATCGCGGCATCGACCACCGCGTCGCGGCGCAGGTCCGATCGGGAGAGGGTGACTCCGCTCTTGCTCATGTGAGTGACCGTACACTCACTCTTTTCCGCGCGTCAATACCCGATCCGTTGTCGCAGGTTGCGACCCGCTTCAGCCGAGCAGACTTCGGACGATGTCCGCCCATGCGCGCAGGGTGGTGCGGGCCGAGGTCTCGGAGGTGTGCAGCACCCGGCCGGTGGCGGTGCCGCGCAGCACGGTGATGGTGAGGTCGCGGATCACCGGATAGCGGGGGTGGGCCACCACCTCGGGGCCGAAGACGCCGTCGACGACGCGGAGGAGGTCGCGGCCCGCGGCGCGTTCGGCGCACCGCAGGGCCGCGGCCAGGTCGGGGTCGGTGCGGGCGGCCGACCACAGCTCCAGCTCGGCCTGGGCCGCCGGCTGGGTCATCGAGTCGTAGAGCGCGGCCAGTGCCCGGTCCACCGGGTCGGCGTCGGCGCCGAAGCGTTCGGCGGCGGCCAGCGCGGCCCGCTCGTTGCGCGCGACCAGGTTCTGTACCAGCGCGGTCGTCAGCGCGCCGATGGTCGGGAAGTGGTGCAGCAGCGCGCCGCGGCTGAGGCCGGCCGCCTCCTGGACGGCCACCGTGGTCAGCGCGGCATAGCCACGCTCGACCAGCAGGTCGGTGGCCGCTTCGAGGATGCGGGCGCGCGTCGCCTGTTTCTGTTCTTCCCGGGTCGCCACTGGTCGGGGCCTCTCTGTTCGTTCGCCGAGATTTTCACAGTCACACTTGACTGTCAATGGGCCGGTCCGCCATGCTCCGTGGGTATCGGCAGAGAGTGCAGCCCTGCCGAATCATCCTCGACCTCGGGAGGGCATCCGTGCCGAACAGCAACGCCGACCGAACCGCGCCCTGGTACGACAGCTGGACCGAGGGCCCGGAATCCCCGTGGCAGCATCGCCCGGACCCGGACTTCGACCGCGAGTACGCCACGCTCACCTACGAGCGGGACGGCCGGATCGCCCGGATCACCTTCAACCGCCCCGACAAGGGCAACGCCATCACCCCGCACACCCCGCGCGACCTGGCGCACGCGGTCGAGCGCGCCGACCTCGACCCGCGGGTGCACGTCATCGTGGTGTCCGGGCGCGGCAAGGGCTTCTGCGGCGGCTACGACCTGGACATGTTCGCCGAGCAGAGTTTCGCGGGCGCCGACGGACCCGACGAGGTCACCGGGACCGTGCTCGACCCGATGGTCAACGCGATCAACCACAACCCGCACGGCGTGTGGGACCCGATGATCGACTTCGCCATGATGAGCCGGTTCACCAAGGGTTTCGCCAGTCTCATGCACGCGAACAAACCCACCGTCGCCAAGCTGCACGGCTTCGCCATCGCGGGCGGCACCGACATCGCGCTGCACGCCGACCAGATCATCTGCGCCGACGACACCAAGATCGGCTACCCGCCCACCCGCGTCTGGGGTATCCCCGCGGCCGGCCTGTGGGCGCACCGGCTCGGTGACCAGCGTGCCAAGCGGCTGCTGTTCACCGGCGACTGCATCAGCGGCAAGCAGGCCGCCGAGTGGGGTCTGGCGGTGGAGTCCTGTCCCGCCGAGGAACTCGACGAGCGCACCGAAGCGCTGGTCGAGCGGATCGCCCGGATGCCGGTCAACCAGCTCATGATGGCCAAGCTCGCCCTCAACTCCGCCCTGAACACCCAGGGCGTCGCCAATTCGGCCATGATCAGCACCGTCTTCGACGGCATCTCCCGGCACACCCGCGAGGGCTACGCCTTCCAGACCCGTTCCGCCACTGTCGGTTTCCGCGAAGCGGTCCGCGAGCGCGACGACCCGTACGGCGACCACAAGCGCGCCCAGTTCGAACGCTGAGCGGATCCGGTTTTCACGCGGGCTGGGGCACGTCCACGGTGAGGAAGTCCGCGATCGCCGCCCAGGTGCTGGATCGGGCCTCGGGTCCGGCGATGATGCCGAGGTGGCTGCCGTCCACCTCGGCGAAGCGGACGGTGGCGGCACCGGTGAGGACCTCGGTGCCCGCCGCGACGGAGGCGGCGGTGGCGAGTTTGTCGCGGCGGCCGCCGACCAGCAGGACCGGTGCGGTGATCCCGGCCAGCCGGACCGCGTGGCCGGGGCCGAGATTCACGGTGCCGCTCCACATTTCGTTGCGGACGATCAGCTGGCGATAGACCTGCCGGTAGAAGCGGCCGGGGTAGCCGGGCATCTCGTCCATGAACCGGTCGACGGCCTGCATCCGCGCCAGCGCCTCGGTGTCACCGGCGTTGCGGGCGATGTACCACGGCTTGGTCAGTTCGCGGTCCAGCGACTGGGCCCGGAAGCCCATCCGCACCGCGTGTTTCGGGATGCCGCCGGCCAATCGCACCGGCGCGGTGACGAAGTGGCTCGAGGTGCGGCGCCCGACCGCGTGGGCGAGCGCCATCGGCCCGTTGCGGCGCTGGTCGAACGGTGTGCCGACCGCGGTGATCGAGGCGATCGGCAGTCCCGGATCGGCCGCGGCGGTGAGCAGGCTGATGGTGCCGCCGAACGACCACCCGATGACCTCCACCGGCGCGTGCCCGTGCGCGTCGCTCACCGCGCGGACGGCCGTGGGCACGATGTCGTCGACCCACTCCTCGAACCCGAGATGCCGGTCGGCGTAACCGATGTCGCCGTAGTCCACCACGTAGACGTCGCGACCCAGCCCCAGCAGGAATTCCACCAGGCTCTGGCCCGGCCGCAGGTCGTAGCACGAGATCGTCACCGCCAGCGGCGGCACCAGCAGGACCGGATTCCCGGTGGCCGGGGTCGAGCGCCGGTAGCGGCGCAGGGTCCGATGCGGCTCGGCGTAGACGACGTCCGACGGCATCGGCTCGTACGGTTCGATCCCCCGACCGAGCAGCGCGCCGACATTGCGCACCGCGACATCCCAGCTGACCACGACTTACCCCTCGATACCCAGCGCCGTCGTCCGACGGCATGTGACCTGGACATCGTGTCCCATTTACATTGCCGCGCGCAAATCGCCCACCGAGGTCGCATCGGGCATATGCCCGGCATCTGCGCGGGTAAATGGGATGCGACTCCCGGCTATCCGGCGGGCTCCCGCATGGCCCGCCGGATCGGCGCGCTCTGCCGAGCGGGGTGGATCAGGGCAGGACGGCCGGGATGAGGTGCGGCGCCTGCTGGGCGACGATCGTGCCGAGGTAGGCGCCCACGTAGTACCCGGCGTAGGTCCCCGCCACGCCACCGATGACGCCACCGGCCACGGCGCCGACCGGCACCGCGACCCCGCCGGTCGGCACGGCCAGCGGGCTGGCCAGTGCCGCGCCGCCCGCCGCGCCGAGTCCGGCGCCGGCGAGCCCGCCGATCACCTGACCGGCGGTCGACCCGAGGAAGGTGGCGTTCTCGATCGGGCTCGCGATCGGCGCCGCCGCGGCCACCGGTTCCGCCACCGCGCCCGGCTGTGCCGCGGCGACTTGCGCGGTGGGGACGACCCGCGAGATCGGCTGCGCCGCGAGCACATCGGTGAACTCCGTCTCCGCGTGCGCGATCGGGGCGAGCTGCGCCTCGACGTGCGAAGTCGGCGTGAAGTGCGGGGCACCGGCTTCCGTCGCGATCTCGTCCGCCGTGTCGGGGAGGTGGGCGACGGTCGCTTCCGCGGCCTGCGCCGTCCCCGGCCCCACCCCGAACGCGATCGCCGCGGGCAGCGCCACCGCCACGGGAAGTCCTCGCAGCGCCTTGCCGCGCTTGCTCACTGCACGATGCCGTCCTGCCACCTGAGTTCCTTCCCGAGTCCAGCTCTGTCGCCAGCAAGATCGACAACGGGCCGCCCCGCGCTACCGGCTTGTGACCGGCCTCGCTCGGGCCGCGTCGCCGCTATGGTCGACGTCCCGTGGCATGTGCGGACAAGTTGTTGTCGTGACAGGACAATTCTCGCGGGGCGGACGCGGCGAGAATCTTCAGGTATGAGTTCCTCCCTGCACAGCACCGAACAGCTGGATGTCGTGGTCATCGGCGCCGGACTGTCGGGCATCAACGCCGCGTATCGCCTGCAAGAACAGTGCCCCGGCAAGAGTTACGCCATCCTGGAGGCCCGCGAGTCGATGGGCGGCACCTGGGATCTGTTCCGGTATCCCGGGATCCGCTCGGACTCCGACATCTTCACCTTCGGCTTCGGCTTCAAGCCCTGGCGCGGTGACAAGCCGCTCGCCGAGGGCGCCGAGATCCTGTCGTACCTGCGTGAGACCACGGCCGAGAACGACATCGACCGGCACATCCGCTACGGCACCAAGGTCGTCGCCGCCGACTGGTCCACCGCCGAGCAGCGCTGGAATCTGGACCTCGAGGTCCGCACGGGAGATGCGGTCGAACGCCGGACGCTGAGCGCGCGCTTCGTCTACCTGTGCTCGGGCTACTACCGCTACGACGCCGGCCACACCCCCGACTTCCCCGGCCTCGACGACTTCACGGGTCAGGTGGTGCATCCGCAGTTCTGGCCCGAGGACCTGGATTACACGGGCAAGCGCGTGGTCGTCATCGGCAGCGGCGCGACCGCGGTGACCCTGGTGCCCGCCATGGCATCGACCGCGGGCCACGTGACGATGCTGCAACGGTCGCCCAGCTGGATCGGCGCGGTGCCCTCCCGTGACAAGGTCGCCGACCGGCTGCGCGCGGTCCTGCCCGCCGGTCTCGCGCATCGGCTCATCCGCGCCAAGAACATCACCCGTGGCATCGCGATCTACACCTACTGCCGCCACAACCCGCAGGGCGCCCGCAAGATGCTGACCGGGCTCGCGACCAAGGTCCTCGGCGGCGACGCGACGGCCGTCGCCGAACACTTCACCCCCAGCTACGACCCGTGGGACCAGCGGCTGTGCGCCGCGCCGGGCGGCGACTTCTTCAAGGTGATCCGCGGCGGCGACGCCTCCGTGGTGACCGATCGGATCGACACCTTCGTCCCCGAGGGCATCCGGCTCGCGAGCGGCCGGGTACTCGAGGCCGACCTGGTGGTGACCGCCACCGGACTGCAACTGTCGGCGGGTGGCGGTATCGAGTTCACCCTGGACGGCCGGCCCGGGAACCTGAGCGAGTCCTTCCTGTGGCGGGGCGCGATGGTCAGCGGTGTCCCCAACCTCGCGGTGTGCATGGGTTACATCAACGCGTCGTGGACCCTGCGGGCGGATCTGTCCGCGCGGCTGGTGTGCCGCGTGCTGCGGTACCTCGACGCCGAGAACGCGACCTCGGTGTCGCCGCAGGCGCCCGCGGGCATGCGGCGGTTGCCGATCATCGATCTGAAGTCCGGGTACGTGCAGCGCTCGATCAGCGAGTTTCCCGCGCAGGGGCCCAGCGGTTCCTGGCGTGTTCCGCAGAACTACCTGATCGACCGCTTCGCGACCCTGCGCGGCGGATTCGACCGCGACCTCGAGCTGACGACGGTGCCGCCGCGCGCCGAGGTACTCGTCTAGGTCGTTCCCGCGGCCGCCGCCTTGCGCACGGCCGAGGGCGCGCGGCCCCACCAGCGCCGGGCCGACCTCGTCAGCGAGGCGGGCTCGGCGAAGCCGACCATCGCCGCCACCTGGCTCAGCGGCAGGTCGGTGGTGGTCAGCAGGCGTTTGGCGGCGCCGCGGCGGACGTCGTCGAGCACGGTGTTGAAGCTGGTGCCCTCGTCGGCCAGTTTGCGCTGCAAGGTGCGCGGGTGCATCGCCAGCAGGCCCGCCACGGCCGCGATGTCGAGGGTGGCGGTGCCCAGGGACTGGGCCAGGGTCGAATGGACCTGGGCGGTGTATTCGGGGGTCGCGAGGTCGGGGGCGCGGCGTTGCAGCATGACCAGGGCGAGCCGGCGCACGTCCTCGTCGCTGGTGGTCAGCGGTCGCGAGCGCAGGCTCGTCGGCAGCCGCAGCAGCGCCGCGGGCTTGCCGGTGCGGACCGGAACGCCGTAGAACTCCTCGTACCGCCGCAGGCTCGCCGGCGGACGGTAGGGCAGTTCCACCGAGCGCAGCCCGTACGGTCCGCCGGCGAGTTTCTCGGTGGCGCGATGGATGAAACCCATGGTCAGATCGGTGCCCTGGACCGGCCAGTACCCCGGCAGCGGCATGTCCAGCCGGAGCGCGACCACGCCGCGCGCGTGATACGGGTCGTCCCGCATGGTCAGGCGCATGCCCTTGCTGTGTACGAACAGGTAGGCCATCGCCGACTCCAGCGCCTGGCCGAGGGTGGCCGAACTCTGCATGGCCAGGGCCAGCGGTCCGAGCATGCTCACGTCCTGGAGCCGGGCCACGCGCAATCCCAGGTCGGGGCAGTCCAGTTCGAGTGCCGCCAGTTCCAGCAGCATGCCCATCGTCCGGTCGGACACGAGCAGGTCGTCGGCGTCGAGCGCCTGCGGCGGGAAACCGGTGCGCAGCGCGAGGTCCTCGGCATCGCCGCCGAGTTCGGCCACCACCGCCCGGAAGCCCCGGATAC
The DNA here is from genome assembly GCF_900637185.1 of Nocardia asteroides. Lineage (NCBI taxonomy): Bacteria > Bacillati > Actinomycetota > Actinomycetes > Mycobacteriales > Nocardiaceae > Nocardia > Nocardia asteroides. Next base: position 2,227,068 of record NZ_LR134352.1, read on the forward strand.
CCGCCGACCGGATCACCGCCATGCCGCCATCGTCGGGAATGTGTCGTCTCCGGTCAAGTTCTTGTCGCGTGTAGACAATTCTCGGGGTCAGGTTGGCGCCGGGTGACGCTCGCTGACCGAGCTGTCGAGTAGAACTGGGGGCATGAACCAGCCGGCCGCCGATATCGACGAGCAGCCCCCGGCGCCGCGCAAGCGCACCGGTGGGCGCTCGGCCCGGGTGCGGCAGGCCGTGCTGGCCGCCACCCTGGAACAGGTGGCCGAACACGGCATCGAGGGCCTGACCATCGGCGATGTCGCGGCCCGTGCCGGCGTCGCCGAGACCACCATCTACCGCCGCTGGAAAACCCGCACCGCGCTGGTCGCCGAGGCCGTCACCGACCTGGCCGCCCTCGGCAACCCCGTCCCCGACACCGGTTCCCTGCGCACCGACCTGCGAATCTTCACCGAGCAGATCGCCCACCTGATCGCCCGCCCCGGCATCGCCCGCCTGGTGGGCACCATCATCGCCCTCTCCGCCGACCCCGAGGTCGACGCCGCCCGTCAGCGCTTCTGGACCCACCGCTTCGACCAGGGCTCGCTCCTGGTCACCCGAGCCGTCGACCGCGACGAACTCCCCGCGTCGGTGGACCCCCGGGAATTCCTCGAAACCCTCTCCGCCCCCCTCTATTTCCGCCTACTCCTGGGCCGCGACCCCGTCGACGAAGCCTTCATCACCCACTGCATCGACAACACCCTCACCCTCTACACCCACCCGGCCCCCTGACCGTGCGGCTGGTCAGTGGCCTCGGGGATCGGTCAGATCCAGGCCTTCGCGGGACTTGACGCGGCGGTGTTCGAGGAGGAGCCAGACGACGCCGGCGCCGGCGAGGAGGACGGCGGCGACGCCGGCGATGGTGGCCCAGCCGGCGAAGCCGTAGCCGGTGGCGGTCAGGCACAGGCCGAGCGCGATGACACCCAGCGCGCACAGGATGATGCCGGGGAAGTTGTAGCCGTCCTCGAGGCTCTCACCGGCGTGGCTGCGGGTGGTACGGGCATGGTCGGGGAACTCACCGTCGACGTGCTCGGTGCGCTTGCGGATCTGCCCGTGCTGATTCGAAGAGGTCATGAGCGGGCGTTACCCGCTGTGCCGTGCCTCAATCGAGGTCAGTGCCTGCCCTCGGCGAACTCCTCGACGATCTTGGCGCAGAAGGCGGGCAGGTCGTCGGGGTTGCGGCTGGAGACCAGGCCGTTGTCGGTGACCACCTCCTGATCGACCACCGTGCCACCCGCGTTGCGGATATCGGTGCGCACGCTGGGGTAGGAGGTGAGGGTGCGGCCACGCACCGCGTCGGCCTCGACGAGCGTCCACGGGCCGTGGCAGATCACGCCGATCGGCTTGCCGGTCGCGACGAACTCCTTCACGAAGCCGACCGCCGCCGGATCCTGGCGCAACTTGTCGGGGTTGGTGGTGCCGCCGGGCAGCAGCAGTGCGTCGAAGTCGTCGGGGCTGGCCTGGCCGACCACCTGGTCCACGGTGAACGTGTCGCCCGGCTCGACATCGTGGTTCATCGCCTGGATCTCGCCGGATTTCAGCGACAGCAGCGCGGTACTCGCCCCCGCGTCCTCCACCGCCGTGCGCGGCTGGACCAGTTCCACCTGCTCCACTCCGTCGGTGGCCAGAATGGCGACGCGCTTTCCGGTGAGCGTGTGCTGCGGCATGGTGATCTCCTCTGGGTCGACTGTGTGCCTCGATGCCGGGCACATACCCGATCTCCGGCGGCGAAACCGATTGACGACCCCGGAGCCGGGTAGGGCCTCGGTGTGACCGCGATACTCGCGCAACAGAGGCAGGTGTAGTCATGACGTCGATGGATCCCGATCCCGCGCGCACCCCCGACCTGGAGCCGGGCGGGGGAGTGGCACCCGGATCGACACCACCGGAAGCCGGCCAGGTCTCCGGCCTGTCCGCTCCCGAACCCCGCACCAGCCGCCATTTCCCGCCGACAGGGGTGGCCGCCGTCGTGGTGGTCGTGGTGCTGGTCGCCGTCTTCGTGATCGCGGCGGTCGGCATCCTGCTCACCCTGTGAGCCCCTGGATTCGACCCGAGGAGGAACCCATGCCGCGCACGAACAACCCCGACGAAGACCGCGACGAGCCGGAGGGCGGCAGGCCCGGACCCGCCGATCACGGCGGCGAGGGCGGTATGGCGACCCGCGAAGTCGCCCCGGAAATGGCCGAGACCGAGCACGCCCAGGAACCACCGGACTGACATCGGCACTCGAAACCGCAGGTGGTCGGGGTTAACCTGGACTGATGGGTCCCGCGGTGCCGGCACCGATGCTGGCCAAACCCGGACGGCCGCCGGTGCCGCCAGGTGGCTGGTGCGCGGAGATGAAGTGGGACGGCGTCCGCGCGATCGCGCGCTGCACGCCCGACGGCGTGGGCTTGTGGAGCCGCAACCTGCGCGAGATCACCGCCTCGTATCCCGAGGTCGTCGCGGCGCTCACCGAGATCGTCGAGGGCCGCACCCTGATGTTCGACGGTGAACTGGTCGCGCCCGACGAGCGCGGAGCGCCGTCGTTCGCGCTGCTGCAACGGCGGATGCACGTCCAGCGGCCGAAGCAGGCGCTGATCGCCGAGGTCCGCGTCGACTACATCGCCTTCGACCTGCTCGCCGTGGACACCGAGATGCTCTTCGACGACCCCTACTCGTCGCGTCGCGCCCAACTCACCGACCTGGGCATCGACGACGGCGCGCGGGTCCGCGTCCCACCGAACTGGTCGCTGGCCGACACCGACGCCGACCAGCTGCTGCAGGCGGCCGCCGACACGGGCCTGGAGGGCATCGTCAGCAAGCGGGCCGACTCGCGCTACGAGCCCGGCCGCCGCTCGCCGGCCTGGATCAAGACGGTGCTGCGCGCCACCACCGAGGCTGTGATCGTCGGCGCGGTCCCCGGCACCGGCCCCAACGCCGCGACCTTCGGCGGCCTGGTCCTGGCGGGCCACACCCCCGACGGCCACCTGCACTGCATCGGCGGCGTCGGCACGGGGTTCACCACCGAGGCGCGGCGCACCATCCGCGCCGCCCTGGAGGAGGTCCGCCGCGACACCAGCCCCCTCGACGACCCACCCCCACCCACCGTCACCCGCGCCGCGTGGTGGGTTGATCCGGTGTTCGTCGCCGATATCGAATACCGCGAGATCAGCGGCGACGGCCTGCTCCGCCACCCCAGCTTCCGCGGTATCCGCACCGACAAGACACCCGACGAGGTCGAAGTCCCGCGCTAGCGATCCGCCCGCCGATGAGTTCTCGCCGCCGGGCACGTCACTATCGGTATGGCGACACACAAGCTCGAAGTTCCCGGCGCGACCCTCACCTACGACGTCCACGGCCCGCTCCCGACCGCCGACGGGCGGCCGCCGCTGCTCATGATCGGCCTGCCCATGGACGCGAGCGGTTTCAGCGCCCTCGCTGCGCATTTCGCCGAACGCACGGTCGTCACCTACGACCCGCGTGGGCTCGGTCGCAGTGTGCGCACCGACGGTGAGGTCGACAATGTCCCGGCCGTGCACGCCGACGACGTGCATGCCGTCATCGAGGCGATCGACGCGGGCCCGGTCGAGATCTTCGCCAGCAGCGGCGGGGCGATCGTCGCGCTCGCCCTCGTCACCGCCCATCCCGGCGACGTGACCACTCTCGTCGCGCACGAACCGCCGCTGCTGACGGCGCTCCCCGATGCCGCGGCAGCGGCACGTGCGGCGGCCGGGTATCGCGACGCCTACGCGGCGAAGGGCTTCGGCGCCGGCATGGCCGCGTTCATCGCGATGACCTCCTGGCCCGGCGAATTCACCGACGCCTACTTCGCCGCCCCCGCCGCCGATCCCGCGATGTTCGGCCTGCCCACCGACGACGACGGCGCCCGCGACCACCCCCTGCTGTCGGAGCGTTCCCGTCCGGTCCTCGCCTACCGCGCCGACATCGCCGCCCTCACCGCGGCGCCCACCCGGATCGTCCTCGGCTACGGCGAGGAGTCCACGGGCACCGTCACCGAACGCACCTCGACCGCACTCGCCGACCACCTCGGCCACAAGCCGGTCCTGTTCCCCAGCCACCACGGCGGATTCACCGGCCCCGACTCCGGCTACCCCGGCCAGCCGGAAGCCTTCGCCCAAGTCCTCCACGAAGTCCTCGACCGCGACAACTGACCCCGCCGCGCCCTACCCGCCCGCTCCCATGGCTCCGCTGCTGCCGCGCCGCCGCACCGGCGACCAGCGTTCACCGAGCAAGGCTTCGGGACCGGTCCGACTCCCGCACAACACAATCGGTGAATTCGCCCCCCAAGCGCCGGCGTTCGCATCGGGTAGCTTCGCCGGGGCGAAATCACACTTCGGCGAGTTCGTTGATGTCGGCCGTGGACAAGACATGCTCGGGTATACCGTCGCGCGCGGCACGGATCATCACCTGGCCGATCCGGACGGCCGAGGTCACCTGGCGCGGCGCGATGCGGCGAATCACCGGATACAGCGGGACCACCAGGCGATACAGCGCGACATAGGCCTTGGACCTGGGCTTGCCGCCGGGCACGGGGACGATGAACGCGGGCCGGAACATGTAGGCGCGGTCGGTGAGCGCGAGCAGCGCGTCCTCGGTTTCGCCCTTCACGCGCGCCCACATCTGCCGCGAGCTGGTGCCGGTACCGGCACCGGAGACATAACAGAAGGTCAGACCCGGGTTGACCGCCAAGACGGCATGCGCCGCGGCCAGTGTCAGGTCGTAGGTGACGGCGCGATAGCCGTCCTCGCGCATACCCAGTGACGAGGTGCCCAGGCAGAAGAAGCAGGCGTCGTAACCACGCAGCTGTTCCCGAATGGCCGAGAAGTCGGTGAAATCCGTGTGCCTGATCTCGCGCAGTTTCGGGTGCGTGCGTCCGGTGCCGGAGCGGCCGATCGCCAGCACCTCGGTGACGGAGTCCGACCGCAGACAGGCCTCGACGACGCCTTGACCCACCATCCCGGTAGCTCCGAAAACAATGATCCGCATGTTCGTCCTTGTCCCGAAAGATGTTGTCGCAGAAAGACGGTCAGGCGTCGAGATAGGTGACTCCGGTCAGTTCCTCGGAGACCTGCCACAGCCTGCGCGCCAGCTCGGGATCGTGGGACTGCCTGCTCGACGACACCGGCTTCGGGTAGCCGCGGACGCCGCCGAATCCGTCGGGACCGTAGTACTGCCCGCCGGTGGCCGCGGGATCGGTCGCCGCGCGCAGGGTGGGCAGTGCGCCCATGGCGGCGGACTGGGTCACCAGCTTCATCATCGGACCTCGCAAGGCGGCGGGCAGATGCCTGCCCAGTTCGGTGTTCGAGCCACCGGGGTGCGCGGCGAGCGCGACCGTCGATGCGGCCGTGGCGGTCAGGCGCCGCTGGAGTTCGTAGGTGAACAGCAGATTGGCGAGTTTGGACTGGCCGTAGGCGACTACCCGGTTGTAGCCGCGGTCGAAGTTCAGGTCGTCGAAGTGGATGGCGGCGCGGATCCGGTGCCCGATGCTGCTGACGGTCACCACGCGCGAATCCGGCACGGGCACAAGGCTTTCCAGCAGCAGTCCGGTGAACGCGAAATGGCCGAGATGATTGGTGCCGAACTGCAGCTCGAACCCGTCGGCGGTGCTCTGCTTCGGCGGATACATCACGCCGGCGTTGTTGATCAGCAGATCGAGGCGCGGATGGGCGGCTTTCAGCTCCCGCGCCGCCTCGCGCACCGACGTCAGCGAGCCCAGGTCCAGCCGCAGCAGTTCCACCTCGGCCGTGGGCGTGGCGGTGGTGATCAGGTCGACGGCGGCTTTGCCCTTGTCGAGATCGCGCACCGCCATGACGACGTGCGCGCCCTTGGCGGCCAACGCCGCGGCGGTCTCGAAGCCGAGCCCGGAGTTGGCGCCGGTGACGACCGCCGTGCGGCCGGTCTGATCAGGGATGTCGGTGGTGGTCCAGTCGGACATGATGTCTCCTTCTCGGGAATAACGAACCATCGGTCTCTAACGTAAGAGACCGGTGGTCTGTTGTCAAGAGACCTGCGGTCTGTAAAGTGTGCGCATGGGTACTTTCCAGCGCGCCAGGAGCGAGGAGCAGCGCGAGGAGCGGCGTCAGGTCATCCTGCGGACCGCGGCGACCATGCTGGGTGAGATGCCGTTGTCCGCGGTGAGCCTCAACGAGCTGAGCCGTCGCGTGGGCCTGGCGAAGTCGAATGTGTTGCGCTACTTCGAGTCTCGCGAAGCGGTACTGCTGGATCTGCTCGTCCAGCTCGTGGGCGACTTCTTCGCCGACATCGCCGACCGGCTGCCCGCGGCCGTCGACACGGCCGGCTCGGTCCGGGCCAGGGCCGCGAGCGTCGCGTCGGTGCTCGCGGCGACGTTCGCGGCGCACCCCATGCTGTGCGAGCTGATCAGCGCCCAGGCCGGCGTCCTCGAGCGCAATGTGTCCGCCGAGGCGGTCCTGAGCTACAAACGGAGTGCCTACGCGAGCCTGGGCGAATTCACGGCCGACCTGCGCCGGGTGCTGCCCGAACTCGGCGACCGCGAGGCCGCCGAGGCCGCGATGACCATCCTGCTGCTGGCGGGCGCGCTGTGGACCCACGCCCACCCGCCGCAGGCGGTGCTGGAGGCCTACGCCGCCGACCCGTCCCTGGTGGTCATGCCCGACGGCTTCGCCGAGTCCCTGGAGAAGATGATCAGGTTCGTCCTCCTGGGTGTCCTGGCCGACGGGGGAGCGCTCACCGCGTGAGCGTTCGGCGCGGCAGCACGCCGCTTTCGGCCGCGGTGCCCCGGTTGAGGAACGTGCTCACCCGGCTCGCCACGCCTGCCCCGTTCATCAGCAGCTTGACGGCCGTCGACGACGGCGCGGGCAACATGCCCGCCAGCTGCACGCCGTCGACGAGGTCGTAGAGGGTCTCGCCCTCGTACATCAGGCGGTCGGTGCCGAAGTGATAGCGGTCGACCGCGGTGCACTGGTTTCCTGTTCGTGGAGTGGACCGAGGGCAACCTCGGCACCGACCGTGAGGCCTTCGTCGACCACGTCACCGCGGTCGTCGGGCAGCTGCTCGCGCTCCCCGCCGAATCCGGTTCTGGCCGAGGCTAGTTCAGCTCGCCCTCGAAACCGCTGTAGATCTCGGTGGCCTCGGCGAAGCCGCCGCCGATCCGCTGGGCCAGGGCGAGGGCCTCGTCGCATTTGCGCAGGGTCGTCGTCAGCCGGTCCCCGCCGTCGGCCTCGGCCGTCAGGTGCGCGGCATGGTCGGTGAGCCATTGCCGGGCGGCGGCCACGTCCATCGCCGGCACGAAGCCGCCGACCTCGTAGTTCTCCTCGATGGTGTCGCGGATCGGCCACGGGAACTCGGGCATCTGCGCGCCGAGCAGGCCGAGCAGCGGCTCGTTGTCGGTGAACCCGGGTGGCCGGCCGAGACCGGCTTCCCCGGCCAGCAGCGTCGGCCAGCAGGGGCCGCGATCCATCCAGCCGGGCAGCAGGGCCGCGGCGAACTCGACGACCGCGAACTGCAGATTGTTCGCCAGTACCTCACCGGCGTCCTGGGTGTCGCCGCTCGGATGGGTCACCTCGCCGCGGCCGGTGCGCAGCGCCACCATCGCGTCGCGCAACAGCCGGATCTTCCACGACAGCAGCGTGGTCAGGCCGTGATCGTCGGGGAGCGATCCGTCCGCGTCCGGCTGGGTGTGGGCCGCGAGCCGGGGATCGAGGGCGCGCAACTGTTCGACGGCCAGCGCGTCCACCGTCTCGGGCGCGCAATTGGTGTAGCGCACAACGGCTTCGGCCACGTCGGCGGCCGCGTCCGCGGTGATGAAGTACGGTCGCCCCCAGACGTAGAGCTGGGCGTCGAAACCGCTGTCGTGTCCGGCCGCCGCGTAGGCGCCCAGCGCCCAGGCCTTCGCGCGGAAGCGGACCTTGCGTTGCTCGACCGCCCTGGCGACGAGATCGTCGAGATCGTGGTCGGCGCCGAACCCGGCGACGAAGGGGATGATCCGCGACTCGATCAGTCGAATGTCCACAGCGTGGAAGCTGGTGTCGAAACCCACCATGCCACGCTACCGGTCCGCAAATACGTTGGCGTGCTGGGGGTTTCGATGCCGCATTTGCCGGGTACCCTCCCGCCTGCCTATGTTCAGGCGGTGTTGTCGCGTTTTCGCCGATCGAAGAGCCGAGTCCAGCAACTGGTGCCCACCGAGGTCGATTGGCGGTATCTCCGGGATGCCCTGACGCTGACACTGACGCGCGTCCCGGCCGGTGCCGTCGTGGCCCTGCGGGCCTGGGACTGCGAGGAACGGCAACTGGCGATCGTGATGTACCGCACCGAGCTGATGCTGCGCCTGACCTCCGGCGAGGACACCGACCCGCGCTACCGGGTCTCGCCCGCCGACGAGGCGCGGCTGGCCAAGCTCGGCTGGGTGCGCGCCTCCGGGGAGACCGGCCGCGGCGCCTGGTGCCGGCTCACCTCCTGGGCGGCGGGCGAGCAGGCGGCGGCGAGCGTCGCCGAGCTGATCGTGAGCACGCTGCGCGACGCCTTGCGCACCGCGCCGACCGCGTGGGGACCGGGTTCCTGGTGGCGACCCGACTCCGCCCCCGACGGCGAAGCGGTCCCGCCCGTCGACATCGGCGCGCTGAGCCTGGCCCTCGGTGGCGCCGTCGAGCAGGTGCTCGAACAGAATCCGCAGGCCGACGCCGCGGCCGAGCTGGCGCAGTGGCGGCGGTCGCGGATCGACGCCCTGGCGGCGGTGTGCCGTGGCGACCGGCAGGCCGATCGGATCGCCGCCGACATCGCCCAGCGGCGCGTCGCCGAAGCGGGGGCGCGCATCTCGCTCGCGCGCCACCATCCCGGCCGGGGCGGCCGCCTCGACGTCATCGCCACCGCGGGCCCGCGCCGGCTGCTGGTCCTGCACGTCAACGCCGATCCGCACGACGACACCCCGCTGTCGGAAACCATCGACGGCCAACGGTGCCCGGAGCTGTCCGGCCCGTACCTGCACCGGATGCTGCGCTCCTACCCGCGCGTGCCCCCGGTGGTGCCGGAGCTGTGGGATGTCGTCCCGGCGTACGAGCGCGGGCTGCTCGACATCGAATACCTGTACCTGCGACTCGATCCCCGGACCAACCGGATCGCCGCCTACCCCGCGCAACTCTGAACCGCCGGATCAGAACCGGTAGGACCCGAATCGTTCGACCGCCACGAACAGCGACACCGCGAGCAGCACGAGATTGACCACGGCGTTGGGGAATTCCCGCGCGACCACATGGGTGACGATGGCGCCCGCCATGATCACCGCGATGCCGACGGCCGCCAGCGGTGTGAGCCACGGCAGGATCCCGGTGGCCGCGGGCAGGATCAACCCGAGCGCGCCCAGCACCTCGACCGCCCCGAGCGCTTTGACCTGCCCGTCGGTGGCGTGTTGGGTGAACGACATCTTCTCGGTCAGCTGGACGCGCGGAGTGATCACCTTCACCACTCCGGCCATGCCGATCATCAGCGCGAGTGCGATCTGCAGGATCCACAGCAGCACGTTCATCTCCGGATACTCCTCTCGCCGCCCGACGTTGCGTTCGGCGTTGGTGCTGGTCACAGCTGGTCTGCGAACCGACTGCAGGCTTAAACGGACTTTACCCCGCTTAATATTCCTGCGGTAATGTACCGGGCGGTGGAACCCTTGTCGCTACCCCTCGGGCAGCCGCGCGCCGAACGCGGCGACGCGGTCCGCAACCGTCAGGTGCTGCTGGCCACCGCGCGCGAGATGATCGCCGAACTCGGCGTGGAGCACGTCACCATGGACGGCCTGGCCGAGCGCGCCGGCCTGGGCAAGGGCACGGTGTACCGGCGCTTCGGCACCCGCGCGGGCATCTTCCACGCCCTGCTCGACGCCGACGAGATCGCCTTCCAGCAGCGCGTCCTGGGCGGTCCGCCCCCGCTCGGCCCCGGCGCCGATCCCGTCGCCCGCCTGATCGCCTACGGCCGCGCCCGCATCGAGCACCTGATCGAACACATCGACATCGCCCGCGCCGCCCTCGACACCCACGGCCCCATCCCCACCGGCCCGCCCACCATGTCGCCCCTGCACCTGCGCATGCTGCTCGACCGAGCCGACCTCGGCGTCACCGACACCGACACCCTCGCCCTCCAGCTCACCGGAGCCCTCGAAGGCCCCATCCTGCTCTTCCTCGGAACATCGGGCGAGTCCCCCGACTCGGCTGCCGCCCGCCTCACCACCAGCTGGGAGTCCCTGATCGAGCGCCTGTGCGCCGCCCACCGCTGAGATCCACGGATCTCTAGGGCTCGTCGCGTCCGAGGTTTGTGCCGATCCGCTTCGTCCGGCGGGTCTTGCTGGGCAGCGTGAGACGGAGAAAGCCGCCGGCTATGCCTCGCGCGCTGGTGCGGCTGCGCTCATCGAGGCTCAGCGTGGCGGCCACGGTCTCGCGGCCGAGTACGGTCACCATCCGGCGATCCAGCTGGTAGATGATGCCCCGCGCCCACAGGGTGTACACCAGGACGAGTCCGGCGATGCAACCCGTCAACTTCAGCGTCCACTGCCACCCTTCGATCGGGGCCAGGATCGCGGACTTCGCGAGATGGCCGACGATGAGGTGCTGTGCCACGACGACGATCACCGCGGCGATGAGGAAGCGGTACAGGCGGGTGCGCTGCAGGTCCGCGCTCAGCATGGCCTCAGCGAGCGCGCCCCGCTGCTCGGCCGGGGTGAGGGCGCCGAACGCGGGCCCGATCGTCAGAGTCGGCCGGTGCCAGTCGAACTGCGGGTACACACCGTCCACGCACCACTCCGGCGTCCGGTCACCCAGTTCGACCAGCGGAGTCCGCACGCCGAATCGCTCCGCGAGTTCGCCGACCTGCGCGGTGATTTGCTCTCGATCCACCGGCACATGATGTATCAAGTGGCTCTCCGCTGCCTGCGGGAGGCGGTGACCTCAGCCCTCAGTGGCCCGGCGACGCGCCCGGAGCGTAGCGCCGGACTGCCGAGAGCACTTCGCGCAGAGTCGGATTGACCATCGCATGCCCTGCCACACTGACCGTGGGAACCGTTTCGTTCCCGTCGGCGACGGACCGCACGTAGGCGGCCGCGTCCGGGTCCTGCCAGATGTCGCGCTCGGTATAGCGCAGCCGCGCCAGCCGCATCTTCCATCGCAGTTTCATCGAGAACGGGCAGCCGGGGCGGGTGTAGACGACGACCGCGTCGCTGGAGTTCGGCATGCCAGGATTATCGGCGCCGGGGGTTGCCTCGTGTGCCGGGTACGGGGTTACCGTCGAAGTATGGCCATCTCACCAGCTCACGACGGGTCTTCGCCTTCGACTTCCGCGCCGACGCGAGCGCCGTGGTGATGGGCGTCGAGGTCCCGCCCGCCTATACCCACGTGCTCGACGCCTTCACCGAGCGGGTTCGCGCAGCGGTCGATGGTCGGCCATGACTGCGCTCGGGGCCGGTGAATACCTGCCCATTCTCGGGGACGTAGCGGACGGGGTCGAGAATCAGCGGTGGCCTTTTCCGGTGTCGCAGCAGTTGTCGCCGCATTCGGCAGCGGTGATCGGAACCGGTGTGGCGCAGCAGGTATCGCCCCGCAATGCGTTGCGCCCTTCCTTGACGGCGATCACCGCGATGACCAAGGCGGCGACCGGGTCGGCCCAGGACCAGCCGAAGGCGCTGTTCAGCACCAGCCCGGCGAGCAGGACCGCCGACAGGTAGGTGCACAGCAGCGTCTGCATGGAATCGGCCACCGCGGACGCGGAGCCCAGTTCCCGCCCGGCGCGCCGCTGTGCCGCCGACAGCACCGGCATGATCACCAGACTTGTTGTGGCCAGGACGATCCCGATCATGGAATGACGCGGTTCGCCGAATCCGGCCAGGGCGCGGACCGCGTCGATCGTGACGTAGAGCGCGAGCGCGAAGAAGGAGAACGCGATCACGCGCAACGCGGTCTTCTCCCGTCGCGCGGGATCGGGGGCGGCGAACTGCCAGGCGACCGCGGCGGCGGAGGACACCTCGATCACCGAGTCCAGCCCGAACCCGATCAGCGCGGTCGACGACGCCCGCGTGCCCTCGGTCAGGGCGATCATCGCCTCGACGACGTTGTAGGTGATCGTGGCGGCGACCAGCCAGCGAATGCGCTTGGCCAGCAGTAGCTTTCGTTCGCCGACGGGGGCGGCTGAGGGTATCCCGAGCGTGGCCATCAGCAGCACTCTTCGGTGCCCGCGTCCGGGCAGCACGCCGGGTCGACCGCCAGGACCAGGCCGAGGAGGTCGTCCAGTACCCGGCCGATCCGGACGTCGGCCAGTTCGTAGCGCGAACGCCGCCCTTCGGGCACGGCCACGACCAGCCCGCATCCACGCAGGCATGCCAGGTGATTGGACAGGATCTGCCGCGAGACGCCGATACGGTCGGCCAGTTCGGCCGGATAGGCCGGGCCGTGCCGCAGGTTGAGCAGGATCTGGGTCCGGGTCGCATCGGACAGTGCGTGGCCGAACCGCGCCAGCGCGTCGGTGTGGGCGAGGGGCAACGTCTCCATGAGTCGATAGTACATCCAAATCTGTATCCAAAAATGGCTGAACTATCGGGCGGAGTGCGGTACAAAGTGGTGTGGGGGAGGAGCCTGTGACTCGTATTCGGTGGCGTCGGCCCGCTGTCGTAGTGGCCTGGCTCGCGACGGCGCTGATCGCGTTCGTAGCGCTCGTCGGCCCTGAAGAGAACGGCTGGGAGTTCATCCCCGACACCGGAATCCTCGACGCGCGATGGCGGATCGCGGTCACCGCCGCGGTGCTGATGCTCGGCAGCGCCGTCCTGGCGTACTCCCGCCGCTGGTCGCTCCCGGCGCTGGCCGCGTTCCTCACCGGCGGGGTGGCCGCCACCGCCGCGACCTGGTTTCTCGCGCGCTCGGACCTGAGCTGCTGCCCCTACATGACCACCACGATGCGCGGCTATCCGTACCCGTACCGGGCCCACCACGACGCCGATGATCTGGTGAGCTCGGAAACGATCTGGACGATGGCGCTGGTCGACGTCCTCGCCTACGCCTTCCTGTTCCTGCTGGTGGCGACCGTGATCCGGGCGGGCGCCTACGCGCGCTCCAGGGCGGGCGCACCGCCGTGTGGACTGTTGAGCACCAGCGGCGACGACCCTTCCCGCAGATAGCCGATGTCCTCGTAGTATTCGAGGTGCTGATGCCCGCACTCGGTCATGGCTCCCACGCTGCGCAGATCCTCGGCGAGCAGCGCACGGCTCTCCGCGTCCCCCATCACCAGCAGCACCCGGCGCTGTTCGACGACCTGGACGAGCAGTCGCGGATCGTCGTCCTCGTACACCTCGACGGCCGTCAGCGCCTCGGTCTCGATCCGCCCCGCGCCCCGGACCACCACGGCGGCCAGCGCTTCGAATTCCTCCGCGGACCCGCTCACATCGACCATGCCGTCCTCGAACTCCTCGACCCGCATACCTCTCCCTCCGGCGGCAGCGGGCCGGTCCCTGCGACGGCCGCGCCAATCCATAATGTAGGTCCTGGCGCGGCACCATGGTCCGTGGTGTGGGGTCGAGGCCGCGGCGGTCAGCGGGACAGCGGGTCACACAGGCACATTCGCGTCGTGTTCCCGGCTGTCCGGCGTTCGGCGACGTGTGATGAGCCAGCCGAATCCCGCGGCGAGGGGGAACATCACCACGCCGTAGATGGCGGCGGGCAGGGCCATCTCGGTGCTGCCGATGACGCTCAGCGCGATGGTGAGCGCGATCGTGCTGTTGTGCAGGCCGACCTCCATCGAGCACGCGACGGCCTGCCGGTAGGTGACTCCGAGCAGTCGCGGGGCGAGATAGCCGACGCCGAGGCTGATCAGGCAGAACACCATGGTGATCGCGCCGACGTCGGCCAGCGCCGGATCGGGTTCGCCGCGGTCGCTGAGCACGGCACCGGCGATCACCAGCAGCAGGGTCACCGCGGAACCGATGCGCACCGGGCGTTCCATCCGCAGCGCGAACCCCACCGACCACCGGCGCACCAGCATGCCAACGGCGACCGGAACCAGCACCATGGCGAACACCTGGATCACCTTGCCCATCTGCAAGCCGATCGCGTCGGCGTCACCCATGGGCTCGAAGTACTCGATGGCGAGGTTGGTCACCAGCGGCACGGTCACTACCGCGAGGACCGAATTGATCGCGGTGAGTGAGACATTCAGCGCCACGTCACCACGGAACAGATGGCTGAACAGGTTCGCGGTGGTCCCACCGGGCGAGGCGGCGAGCAGCAGCATGCCGACCGCCAGGATCGGTGACAGTCCGAACAGCAGCACCAGCCCGAACGCGACCACCGGCAGCACGATCACCTGACACGTCAGGGCGATGGCCACCACGCGCGGGGTCTTGGCGATGCGGGTGAAGTCGGCGACGGTGAGCGAGAGTCCGAGGCCGAACATGATCACCGCCAGCACCAGCGGTAGTCCGACAGAGACCAAGAAGGTGTTCATCGCCATCCTCGACACGCGATCCGGGCGTGGATGCCGCCCAGTTCTGAGACCAATTGGTTTCAGATCGGGAGCGTAGCTGACGGCGCGGCATCACAAACGTGAAATGCCTTGTTCCCCTAAGGTGTTACGGCGGCGGCTCCGAGCGTGCGGCCGACGTCCTCAGAGCAGCCCGGAGGTCGTACCCGGTGCCGCCGGTGGCGCGTCGGGTTCGCGCAGCATCCGGAACGAATTGAGCAGGCCGAGCAGGCCCGCGAGGATCGGCACCAGCAGGGCCGTCTGCAGAGCGAGGGGCCGGGCGTCGGTGTTGATGCGGACGATCTCGTCGCGGATCGCCGGCGGCTGGCCCGCGAGCAGGGATTCGAGTTCGGTGTTGCTCATGACCTGGGCGTCGTCCTCGAGGACCTGTGCGACATGCTCCTGCTCCGCGGGTGGGAGCACGTCGCTGGACTCCGCCATCGCGGTGAAGGTGAGCGACAGGGTGGCCAGCATGACGGCGCCGGCGAAGGCCAGGCCGAACGAGAGCCCGAACGACCCGGCGGCGGAGTTGGTGCCCGCGGCCTCGCTGACCCGTTCCTCCGAGATCGGCGCGAGCGTGTAGTCGTTCAGCTGCGAGACAAGCAGGCCCAGACCCGCGCCGGCGACGACCAGCGGAGCCAGCAGCGCCCATCCGAACTCCGCGCGCGGCACCAACGGCAGGAGCACCGCGACGCCGACGGTGAGCAGGATGAACCCCCACCGGATGATCGCGGCCGGGCGCCGGTCACCCGCCCGTTTGCCCGCGAGCAGCGCGACGGCGAACATGCTCAGCGACAGCGGGGCCAGCGACAGACCCGCCTGCATCGCGTTGTACTCCAGGACCATCTGCAGGTAGATCGGCAGCGCGATCATCGTGCCGCCCAGGGCGATCTGCTGGAGCATCTGCCCGGTGACACCGAGCCGGAACTTCTTGGACCGGAACAGGTCCGGGTCCATGAGCGCGGGCTCACCCCGCCGTTTCCGATGGTTGAGCCAGTACGCGAGCCCGATCAAGGCCGCCGCGCCGACCACGAGGAACGCCGCGACAGTCTCACCGCCCTCCTGCCACACCAGGATTCCCAGCACGATGCCACCCATGCCGACCACCGACAGCGCGGCACCGACCACATCCACGCCCCGTTCGCCGGTGTAGGGGACGTCGTGGACGAGCCTGATCCCGGACAGGACGGCGGCGATGATCACCACTTCGAGCGCGAACCCGACCCGCCACGACAGGTAGGTCGTGACGAAGCCGCCGAGCAGCGGCCCCACCGCCGCGGCGATCGCGGCCGCGGCACCCACGAGCGCGTAGACCTTCTTCTGCGCGGCCCCGTGGAAATTGCCGTGCACCAGGGATTGCATGGCCGGCAACAGCAGCGACGCGCCGATACCGCCGACCATGGCCCACAGCACGATCACCGCCGTCAGACTCTGCGCGAAAGTCATCGCGGCCGCACCGGTCGCGTACCCGAGCAGGCCGAGCACGTAGGCCCGCCTGCGGCCGATCAGATCCCCGACCTTGCTGCCGATCAGGATGAACGCCGCCGACACCAGCGCCTCGAGCGCGATCGCGGACTGCACCCCGCTGACGGTGGTGTCGAGATCGCGGACCACCGCCGAGATCGACACGTTCATCAGCGAGGTGTCGACGACGAGCACGAACATCGCCATGGCCAGCAGAATCGCCAGCAGTCGCCGGCTGCCCGTCAACTCCTCGGCACTTCCGGAACCAGCCTCGTCGACCATGGCAGCCCACCACCTCACGCCTCGTGAACCGAGCGTTCCCAGCACACCTGATCGCCCCGGCCCACACTTCACCCGATTCGGATGATTCACACAGGCTGCCGCCGCGACAATGGGGTGGTGCTGCCGGAGGACGACTATGTGAGTTTGGTGCCGAATCCGCCGACCCGGTTCGGGCTCCGGGAACTGCGCGATGCCTATGTCGACGTGGTGACCGATGAAAGCAATCCGCGGTGGTTGGCGGTGGAACGCCGCGCCTATTTCGACGGGCTGTGTGGTCTGTTCGAGGTGCGTCTGCCGACCTCGCGTGCGGCGGTCGGCAGGGGGCCGGGCGGGTATGTGCACGGACTGATGCTCAACGCCGCGAAGTCGTTGCTGCGCACCGGAACGCCATGGGACGGCTACCTGGTGGCGGGGTCGCTCCTGGCGGAGTTGGAGAACCTGGGTATCGGTGCGGCGCATCGGGAACTCGTGTTCGAGCTGCGGGCCACGGTCGACACCGCGCGTGCCCAGCATCGCGCCCTGCTGGACCTGTTGCTCACCGCGCTGCTCGGTGAGCGCGCGGGCATGGTGTTCACCCTGGCCGATCTCGACGCCGCGGGAATCGAGCGGGCGGTGCCGATCCGCTGTCTACCGGACTGAACTTTCGGCGGCCCCGCCCACATGTAAATGGTGCGTGTTACCCGGCGTCGGGCCTGTTTGCGCGGAAACGCGGGTGCCGACGAACAGCGGGTGACATGACCGGGTCGAAACCCGTCCCTACGGCCCGAATGCCGGACGCGTGCCACAAATCTGTGCGCGAAAGCGGACTCGCATAAAGAACGCGGATCCGGACTAAGAAAAGGATTGGTCCGAATCTGTCAATGTGAAATAGATCACATTACTTGCTTTCAATATCTTTAGGCCATTACTAATAGCCCAGTCGACATTTGATCGGTCCGGGTTGGGGGGCAATAATCGAGAGGGAGTTCTCAGTGTTCATGCGCTCGACTCGCAATTTTCTTCTCGGTGCGCTGCCGGTAATTGTGGCGGTCACCTTCGCTGGTAGTGGGCTCGCGTCGGCGGATGCCTCCGTCGACCAGCAGGCTCAGCCGGCGACCGCGATGGTCGTCCAGGGCGACAGCTACGAAACCGCCATCGCCGGATTCTCGTTCGGCGCCACTCCGGCGAACGCCGCGATTTCACAGGACGCCGAGCTTTCGATGTCGCAGGACGCCGAGCTTTCCGGTGCGAGCCCCGTCTCGGACGCGGCTACGCCCGTGGTTTCGGAGGCGGCCGCGGTTTCGGATGTGATCGACAGCCAGCTGAATGATGTCGCGACCGACCCGAAGGCCGAGCACTCCGACCCGGTGCTCAACGGCGCCCTCGCCGGTGCCGGTATCGGCGCCCTCGCGACTCTGGTCAACTGCATTCCGTCGGTGATCGTGCTCGGCGTGGGCTACCCGATCTGCCTGCTCCTCGGGGTCCTTCCGCATGCGGCCGTCGGCGCCATCATCGGTGGAATCGTCGGCCACGCGAACCCGGAGGTCATTCCGCAAGTCCTGCCCTGAGCGGGCGGGCCGGCAGGTAACTGCCCCCAGTCTCGGGACTCCCGGCGCTGCTGCGATGAAAACCGCAGTGGTGTCGGGAGTTTCGCTCTTCTGCGGGGACCGGTGCTTATCCAGCCTGATCCACGCCCGTCGGCACCGGTGCGGCGAGCACGTACACCCACGCCCGCGCGCCCGAGCGCAACGGCAACAGCACACGTGTGTAGTCGTCGACCTCGTAGTCGTCGGCAGCCGCCAGATCGTCGTCGTCGACCTCGAAGACGGTGCCGGGCACCCCATCCTGCGGGCCGGCCGGAACCAGGACCGGATGCACCGACGACCCGCTGGCCGCGATGACTGACGCAGCGGTGATGGTGACCTCGTCGAGGGCGTACCCGGCGATCTCGTCCGGGCGCCCACGCAACGCCCGCCCGAACACCATCTGCTGCACCTCGCGCTGTCGCAGGGTGCCGTAGGAGAACAACAGAGACTCGGTCATGGTGGCGACTCAACCCACCGGCCGCCCACACCGCAAGGTGATATCCCGCACCGGCGCGACGGCGGCTCGCGAAAAACGATCGGCCGGAAACCGTGGACGTGCCCCTACCTGCGGTGGGAAGCTCGAAGGGGCCGGGTCCCGATCCGAGGGAGCGTGCGACATGGTGAACCGGACGAACGGGGCGCAGGGACCGGAGAGCATCCGGAATGTTGCGCTGGTCGGCAGCAGCGGTGCGGGGAAGACGACGCTGGTGGAAGCGCTGGCGTTGGCGACCGGGACGGTGAACCGGGCCGGCCGGGTGGAGGACGGGACATCACTGTCGGACTACGACGAGGTCGAACGGCGACAGCACCGGTCCGTGCAGGTGTCGGTGGTCCCGGTGCAGTGGGGCGGGGTGAAGATCAATCTGATCGACACGCCAGGCTGTCCGGATTTCGTCGGCGAACTGCGGGCCGGATTGCGAGCGGCGGACGCGGCGCTGTTCCTGGTGTCGGCGGCCGATGGCGTGGCGGGCGTGGCGGGGGCGACGCGGGAACTGTGGGCCGAATGCGCGCGCGTGGGTATGCCGCGGGCGATCGTGCTGACCCACCTGGACACGGCGCGCGCGGAGTACCCGGAACTGGTGCAGACCTGTCAGGCGCTGCTGACCGACGGCGCGAGCGACACCGTGCTGCCCCTGCACCTGCCGGTCTACGGACCCAAGAGCCCCGACGGGCACCGGCCCGCGATCGGACTGCTGGAGCTGCTCGAGCGACGGGTCGCCGACTATCGCAGTGGGAAACGAGAGCGCACCGAACCCGCGGCGGAACAGCTCGCGGAGATCGACCCGGCCCGCGATCGGCTGATCGAGGCGATCATCGCCGAGAGCGAAGACGAAACGCTGATGGACCGGTACCTCGACGGCGAACCCGTCGAACTCGACACCCTGGTCGACGACCTGGAACGAGCAGTGGCGCGCGGAAGCTTCCATCCGGTGCTGTTCGCGGCACCGGCGGCCGAGGACGCGGAGCAAGGCCTCGGCACGCTCGAACTGCTGGAACTGGTCAGCGGCGGGTTCCCGACACCGATCGAACACCCGCTGTCGGCCGTGTCGCCCGGCGACGGCGCCACGCCCACCCCGGTGCGCTGCGACCCGGCGGGCGAACTCGCCGCGGAGGTCATCCGGACCTCGTCCGATCCGTATGTGGGACGGGTGTCGCTGGTGCGGGTGTTCTCCGGCACGCTGCACAGCGAGGACACCGTCCACGTCTGCGGTCCCGAGCACGAGGCCGACGACCGGGTCGGCGGGGTCACCGCGCCGCTGGGGAAACAGCAGCGGGCACTGGCCGAGGCCGTCGCCGGTGATATCGCGTTCGTGAGCAAACTCGGCCACGCGGAAACCGGCGACACCCTCTCCGGCACCGGCAAGCCTCTGCTGATCGAGCCCTGGCCGCTACCGGAACCCCTTCTGCCCGTGGCTATCCGGGCACAGGGGAAGGCCGATGAGGACAAGCTCTCGCAGAGCCTGACCCGGCTCGTCGCCGAGGATCCGACCCTGCGGCTGGACAACAACGAACACACGCATCAGCTGGTGCTGTGGTGTCTCGGGGAAGCCCACCGGGATGTCGCGCTGGAACGGCTGCGCGGGCGGTTCGGGGTGAAGGTGGACGTGGAACCCTATCGGGTGGCGTTCCGGGAGACGCTCGCCGCGGCGGCCGAGGGGCGCGGCAGGCTGGTGAAGCAGTCCGGCGGGCACGGGCAGTACGCGGTATGCCAGATCCAGGCGGAACCACTGCCTGCGGGAACGGGATTCGAGTTCATCGACCGGGTGGTCGGCGGCGTGGTGCCGCGGCAGTTCATCGGATCGGTGGAGAAAGGGGCGAAGGCGCAGGCCGCGCGCGGCGTCACCCCCGGATATCCGCTGGTGGATGTGCGGGTGACGCTGGTGGACGGGAAAGCGCACTCGGTGGACTCCTCCGACGCCGCCTTCCAGACCGCGGGCGCCCTCGCCCTCCGCGACGCGGCGGACGCGTCCGGAACCCTGCTGTTCGAACCGGTCGCCGCGGTGCGGGTCACGGTCCCGGACGACCACCTGGGCGCCGTACTCGGCGACCTGTCCACCCGGCGCGGCCGCATCCTCGGCACCGAACCGGCCGAGCCCGGCCGCACCCATATCCGCGCCGAGGTCCCCGAACTCGAACTGAGCCGGTACGTCATCGACCTGCGATCCCTCACCCACGGGGCCGGCTCGTTCGCCCGCGGGTACCTGCGACACGAGCCGATGCCCGCCGCCGTCGCCGAGCGAGCACGCAAGGAAAGTGCCACTGCGACGGCCTGAATCGCGCCGAGTGACCGATGTCCGCGGCAACGGCGCGTGGAACTCCGCGGTCGACTTCGTGGTCACCGACCACCCGCGCGAGGTCAGCGCGATTCGTGTCGACCGCCGAGACGTTGGAGGAGCAGAAGCACCGCGACGCCGGCGAGCACGATGCCGATGAGGTTGACGCCGAGCTGGGCGAGCGAGCTCCAGACGACGTTCCACTTTCCCGCGATCGCCGCGGCCACGGCCAGGCCGGCCGCCGGGACCGTGGTGACAGAGATGAAGACCCCGACCAGGACGGTGGAGGAGTAGGTGACCATGGCCAGCATGCCGGCCGCGCCCGCCAGCAAGGCCACGATCAGCGAGAACGGCCCCACCTGGTAGATGAAATCGAAAGCGCGCGCGTTCTCGACATCGTCGGTACCGATCCAGCCCAGGCGGATCCAGAGCAAGGTGGCCAGCGCGGTGACCACCATCGCCGCCGGGAAGGAGATGGCCAGGGTACGAGCCGAAGTCCGGACGAGCGCGGTGTCTCGTCGCGTCAACCCCACCGAAAGCGCGGACAGCGGCCGGAACTCGGGTCCGACAACCATCGCGCCGACCAACGTCAGTGGGGACGCCGTCGCCACGCCGACCGCCGACAACAGGAACGCGATCGTCAGGAAGACCAGCATCGTGGGAGTGAGCCGAGCGCCCTGACGCGCTTGGCTGAGCAGCTGCTCCCACACCACGGCGTCGTCCGAAGGGCTCGCCGCGGCGGAGTCGGCCAGTCTGCTCGCTTCGGACAGTACGGTTCCCGCCGGTGCGAACGCGACGGCGCCCGTGTCCACCAGGTTCAGCTCGGAGAGCGCGGCCAGGACGTGGTTGGCCCGGCCGCGCGCGACATAGGCCACGATCACATCGCCGGGCGGGTCGATCGAGGAGCCGCGGGCGATCGTCACGTGGACGGCCCCGGGGTCGGCGACCAGCATGTCCAGCACCTCCGCCGTCCGGTCGCTGGGCGAGACGACACGCAAATGCAGCACAGCATGGACTCCTCGGGCAGGCGCGGTGCGACGTACGAGCGGCCCGGCAGCCAGCTCATTTCCGGCAATCGTAGCGATCTGCCCAGCAGGATCGAGCACGGGCAAGCCGCCTCAGCCCGGGCCTGCCCGCCGGTCAGCCGATCGGACGCAGGTCCCCTGGGGTCCAGACCTGGTCGTAGAAATCGGTGCCAGGGCCGTAGAGCCGGACGATGACGAAGAATCCCTTGCCGGGCACGGTGCGGAGCCAGTTGCGCTCGTCGGCACCGGTGGGCTTGTCGGGACCGAAATAGATGGTGTGGGAACCGTCCGGGTCGGTGGCGGGTTTGTCCATCGCGTTGATCGAGGGGAAGCGTTGGCCGTTGTCGAGGCCGGAAGCGGTGACCGGGTCGTAGACCGCGACCGACCAGAACAGTTTCGCGGGAACGTTCGCGGGCAGGTGCAGGGTGTAGGAGCGGGCACCGTCGAGCACGTCACCGTTGATGTCGCGCATCGTCACCGGGTACTTGGCGCCCTTGTCGACGAGGTTGACCACCATGGCGGGGGAGTCGGAATAGGCCGAGGTGAAATAACCTGCGCGCTGTTCGAGGTTGGTGAACGTGCCGCTGGCCTGGAATTCGGTGTTCTGCCCGGCGAAAACGTTCAGCCAGGGCCGTGCCGGGAAGTACGTGCCGCCGGGTTCGAGTGGCAGCAGGTCGGTGATGGTGATCTTGCTGATCTTGAACGCGGTCCGTGCCGCCTTGTCGAGCAGTTCACGGTCCCGCGTCGACGGGGTGAATTTCGCGCCTTTCTCGATGCCGATGGTGTGCAGAAATCCGCGCATGTCCAGGTCGTGGGGGTCGACTGCTTCGGCCTGGATGAACCGGTCGAGCATGTCGAAGTAGGAGCCGTCGCGGGGGAACAGCATGTCCAGCTCCACCCCGGAGGCGTGCGGGAACTGCATCGGCGCGGCCCCGGCCCTGTTCCCGAGTGGATAGATGCGAGTGGCCTCGATCCGGCCGACGGTCTCGGTCAGATCGTCGGGATCGGCGAAAAACGAACGCCAGAACAGGAATACGTTGTTGGTGCGGGAGCGGTAGACGAATCCGTCGCTGGGTTCGGGGCCGTCGAATCCTGGGGGCAGCAGGACATACTTCCCGCCCTGGCCCGCGTCTGGTCCGACCATGCCGACATCGCCCTTGTGTTGATGGCCGTCGATGACCGGTCCCAGGATGGGGCGCTGCCAGAAATCGTCGAGGATCCCCTGTACCCCTGCCGGTGCCTCCACGACCAACGGCCCGGACTTGGCGAGGTCCAGATAGCCCATCGCGTAGACGACGTCGAAGTTCGGGGTGGTGACCAGCGTCTTGGCATCGATGCGGTCCTGCCACACCGGCAGGACGTGGTACCCGGCACCGAAGCGGCGCTCCGAGGCTTCCTTCATCGCCCAGATGTTCACCGCGGGCAACGCCCACAGATAGGCCTGGACGGCGCGCTGGAACCGCAACTCCTCGGTCAGGAGCCGCGTGGTTTCCTCGGTGGCGAACCCGCCCTCGAATTCGGACTCGGCCAGATCGTCGTATCGCGTCATGCAATCTCCCTCGCCCGCGGCTATCGACCCAGCTCGGCGCTCGGGCCGCCACCTCCCACCGAATCGTGCCGACGGGTCGCGCGCATCACCCGAATCGGATGAATCATCCGTCGTGCCCGCCGGGAGATCGCGACATCGTTCGCTACGCCGGGATCAACTCGGTGATGAGCTTCTCGATGCGCGCACGGATTTCGTCGCGGATCGGCCGCACCGCCTCGACACCCTTGCCCGCCGGATCCTCCAGCTGCCAGTCGCGGTAGTCGACGCCCGGGAAGTATGGGCACGCGTCACCGCAGCCCATGGTGATCACCACCGTGGAGGTCTCGACCGCGTCCGGGGTGAGGATCTTGGGGGCCTGGTCGGTGATGTCGATGCCGACTTCGGCCATCGCCTCGACCGCGGCGGGGTTGAGGGTGTCGCCGGGAGCGCTACCCGCGGAACGTACTTCGATGGCGTCGCCGGCGAGGTGGGTCAGGAAGCCTTGTGCCATCTGGGAGCGTCCGGCGTTGTGGACGCAGACGAACAGCACGCTGGGCTTGGTCGACACGGGATGTCCTTTCAGTGGGGGCTGGCGGCGGGGCGATCCGCGGTATGCGGAACCACCGCGTTGTCGGCTGCCACACTCGCCGAGCGGGGATACAGCACCACGATCAACGCCAGGCCCAGTGCCGCACCGACGAATTGGGCGAGGATGAATCCGGGGACGGACGTGGGTGCGATACCGGCGAAGGTGTCGGAGAAGACGCGGCCGACGGTGACCGCGGGATTGGCGAAACTGGTGGAGCTGGTGAACCAGTACGCCGCACCGATATACGCCGCTACCGCCGAAGCGGACAGTGCCGCCCGGCCGCTGCGGGCCAGCGCGAAGATCACCGCGATCAATCCGGCGGTGGCGACGACCTCGCCGACCAGGTGACCGGTGGTGATCCGGTCATGGGTCGAGATCTGCCAGGCCTCCAGATCGAACATGACGTTGGCCAGCACGGCGCCGCAGACCGCTCCACTGATCTGCGCGATCGTGTAGGCGAGGGCGTCGATGAGTGCCAGGCCGGTGCCGTGACGGCGTCTGAGCAGCCAATCCGTTAGGGAGACCACGGGATTGAAGTGGGCGCCGGAAACCGGTCCGAACACCAGGATCAGCACACCGAGGCCGAAGACGGTCGCGGTGGAGTTGGCGAGCAACCGCAAGGCGACATCGTCGGTGAGCTGCTGGGCGGCGATACCCGAACCGACCACGACAGTGACCAGCGCGGCCGTGCCGACGAACTCGGCCAGGAACCGGCGTCGAATATCGGTCACCGCGCGCCCGCCTCGACAGTCGTGACATCGAGCAACTGCGCCAGCGGAGCGAGTGCGCGCGGTTCGATCCGGTAGTAGACCCACGAACCACGCCGCTCACTCGACAACAGCCCGGCCTCGCGCAGCACCTTGAGATGGTGGGAGATGGTGGGCTGGCTCAGCTCGAACCCGGCGGACAGGTCACACACGCAGGCTTCGCCGCTGCCACGGCTGGCGACCAGGCTGAGCAGTCGCAACCGCACCGGATCCGACAGCGCCTTGAACGTCGTCGCCAGTTCGGCGGCGGATTCGGCGGACAGCGGTTCCCGGGTCAGCGGGATGACCTCACACGAGACAGGCTCGCGCGGCTGACAGGACGAGGGCGGATTCGACACGCATCGATATTGACGGTTGTCGAATCAGTCGGCAAGCAAACAGTGGGTGAACACCGGGGCCGACACGCTCTGCCGGACCGTTTCTCTGCGCGAGAGCCGGGTGCATACGGCGTCGGCGTGTCGGCCGCCGGGTTCGCGAACACGATCAGCCGCAGCAGCTCGCGCCCGAGGCCACTGCCTTCTCCTTGGCCTGGCTGCCGCAGCACGCGCCTTCGGCCTCGGCTTCGGCGGCGGTGCCGCAGCACACGTCGACCGCCTCCGCGTCGGTGCGGCCGAGTTCGGGCGCGGTGCCGAAGGTTTCGCTGTCCGCGAGGACCGTGTAGACCTCCCACCGCTCGGCGCCGGGACCGGTCACCCACACCTTGTCCTGGGTGGCGAAGCAACACGTGGTCGCGGTCTGCTCCTCGGTGAACAGTCCGGCGCCCGAGAGCCGCGCGATCTCGCCGTGGACCTGCTCGGAGGTGTCGACCTCCACGCCGAGGTGGTTGATGGACCCGCCCTGTCCGGCGTTCTCGATCAGCACGAGCTTGAGCGGTGGATCGGCGATGGCGAAGTTGGCGTAGCCGGGCTTGCGCTTGGCCGGTTCGGCGTCGAACAGGGTCGAGTAGAACCGCACGGCGGTGTCGAGGTCGTCGACGTTGAGGGCGAGCTGGATGCGAGACATGATCGAACCTCCACTTGTGTGACATATATCGAAGAACTTCCGACTCCGAGTCTGCTCACCTTTTCGACATATGTCAATACCGCGGGTAGTCTCGATTCCATGCCCAAGGCGCTCCCCGTGATCGACATGTCCGCTCCTGTCTGCTGCGCCCCCGTGGCGGCGGGACCGGTCGACGACGCCGCCGCGCTCGAGGTGGCGCTGAGACTCAAGGCGATCGCCGACCCGGTCCGGGTCAAGCTGCTGTCGCTGCTGCTCACCGCCCCGCAGGGGGAGTGCAACGGCGGCGACCTGGCCGCCGCGGTCGGCGTGGGTGAGTCCACCGTCTCCCACCACCTCGGCCAGCTCCGCAAAGCCGGCCTGGTGGAATCGGAGCGGCGCGGAATGAACACCTTCCACCGCGCCCGCCGCGACGCGCTCTCCGCCCTGTGCTTCGTGCTCGATCCCAACTGCTGCAGCTGACCCGACATCCTCGACGCCGGACTCCAGGTAACTACGCTTTTCACATGACCGTTGTCCGCTCGATCCTGCTGTTCGTGCTCGCGGCTGTCGCCGAAATCGGTGGGGCCTGGCTCGTCTGGCAAGGCGTGCGCGAGCACCGCGGGTGGGCCTGGATCGGCGCCGGAGTCCTCGCTCTCGGTGTCTACGGCTTCGTCGCGACCCTGCAACCCGATGCGAACTTCGGGCGCATCCTCGCCGCCTACGGTGGGGTCTTCGTCGCTGGATCTCTGCTGTGGGGCATGGCGCTCGACGGATTCCGTCCCGACCGCTGGGACGTGATCGGCGCGATCATCTGCCTCGTCGGTGTCGCCGTCATCATGTACGCACCGCGCGCTGCCTGAGTCCGGCTGCCGAACGGCCAGGTCGTCAGCGCACCGCCGCGGCCGCAGGTGTTTCGAGACCGAATCACAGGCTCGACGAGTCGAGGTGCAACTCCGAATGTGGCATGCGTGCCACAAATCTGTGCGCGAGAGGGGACTTGAACCCCTACGTCCGTGGACACCAGAACCTAAATCTGGCGCGTCTGCCAATTTCGCCACTCGCGCTGGATGTGTACGACCGTCCAAACTCTACCGGGCAAATCCGGCTACGCGAAGCGCTTCGGCGGCGTGGCGTACTCGTCGGTAACACGACCTGGGGTTATAACGATTTGGTAACCACCAATGTGAGGGCCACTCATGTTTGCGAAGCGAAGTAACAGGCCGGACCTGCGCGTTCAAACATGAGGGTGGGTCACGTTTCAGATAAAACTGGTACGGGCGTGCAGAAATACTCGGCGGTAGCTGCCGTGGGGGCTGGAAACGTGAGGCTTTCCTCATGATTTTGTGCGATCGTGGCTCGCATACAGGCCCGAGGGGCTGCCGGATACGTGTGCGTTCCGTCGGTGGGCGAAACGCCAGGAGAAGGAAGTCGAGCGTCTTGACGATCAACGAGAGCACCGAGTTGGGCACGGGGTCGGCCGCGAAAGCGGGTCGTGACCAGGTGAAGGGTGTCCGCGCGGCGCTGCTGGAGCAGCTGCGCAACGGGGCCGGGTACGCGTTGGCGTTCGGTGGACAGGGCGCGCAGTGGCTGCGCGAGCTCGAGGAGATCGCGCGCGACAGCGCGCTGGAGACCGAGCTCACCGCGCTGGTGCATGAGGCCGAGGCGCTGGTCGAGCCGGTTGCGGCGCAGTTGCTGGTGGTCCGTCCCGGCGGCTTCGATCCGATGGGCTGGATGCTGGAGAGTGAGCTGGACGAGCCGGACGAGCCGTCCTCGGCCCCGGCCGACACGGTGCTGCGCTCGGCGGCGGTGTCCA
The DNA here is from genome assembly GCF_900637185.1 of Nocardia asteroides. Lineage (NCBI taxonomy): Bacteria > Bacillati > Actinomycetota > Actinomycetes > Mycobacteriales > Nocardiaceae > Nocardia > Nocardia asteroides. The sequence goes on from NZ_LR134352.1 coordinate 2,254,353, forward strand.
TGCCCGGTGTGTTCCTCGCGCAGGTCGCGGCCACCAGGGCGCTGCGCCTGCAGGGTCTGGACACGGCCGAGCACCCGCCGGTCTCGGTCATCGGGCACTCGCAGGGCCTGATCGCGGCCGCCGCGCTCACCGCGCACGGCGCCCGGGACGCGGAGCTGCTGGCGATCGCCCAGTTCATCGGCGCCGCCGCCGGGCTCGTCGCGCGCAGGCGCGGACTGATGCCGGTGGGCGAGCGCTCGCCGATGGTCGCGGTGTCCAATGTCGATCCGGAACAGCTGCGGGCCATCGTCGCCGAGGTCGCCGAGGGCGTCGATCCCGCCGTCGCCGCGGTGGTGTCGATCCGCAACGGCCGCAGGCGGGTCGTGCTCTCAGGCGCGCCCGCCCAGATCGATCGCGTGCGCACCCGCTGCGCGCAGCTGCACGAGGAGCAGACCCGCGAGCGCGAGGCCAAGGTGCGCGGCGGCGCGGTGTTCGCGCCGGTGTTCGAGGACATCTCCGTCGACGTCGCCTTCCACCACCCGGCCCTGGCCGAGACCGTCGACCTGGTGACCGGCTGGGCCCGCCAGTGCGAGCTCGACGCCGAGCTGGCCGCCACGCTCGCCCAGCAGGTGCTGGTCGACCCGATCGACTGGGTCGAGACTGTCGACGAGGTCGTCGAGGCGGGCGCCGAGTGGATCCTGGATCTCGGCCCGGGTGACCTGCTCTCGCGGGTCACCGGCGGTTCGATCAAGGGCACCGGCGTCGGCGTGGTCGCCGCCGCCACCCGCCCCGGCCAGCGCAGCCTGCTCACCCCCGGCGCCGCGCCCGAGCCCGCCACCCCGTGGTCGGCGTTCGCGCCGAAGCCGGTGCGGCTGCCCAACGGGCGCATCGTCGTGGAGACCGCGTTCACCAAGCTCACCGGCCGCTCGCCGATCCTGCTGGCCGGCATGACGCCGACCACCGTCGACGCGAAGATCGTCGCCGCCGCGGCCAACGCGGGCCACTGGGCCGAGCTGGCCGGTGGCGGTCAGGTCACCGAGCAGATCTTCGCCGACCGGATGTCCGAGCTGCGTCAGCTGCTGCAGCCGGGTCGCGCGGTGCAGTTCAACTCGCTGTTCCTCGACCCGTACCTGTGGAAGCTGCAGCTGGGCGGCAAGCGCCTGGTGCAGAAGGCGCGCGCGGCCGGTGCGCCGCTGGACGGCGTGATCGTCACCGCGGGCATCCCCGAGCTGGACGAGGCCGTCGCGCTGATCGAGGAGCTCACCGAGGCCGGCATCAGCCACGTCGCGTTCAAGCCGGGCACCGTCGCGCAGATCCGCGCCGTGCTGCGCATCGCCGACGCCGTGCCGGACTACCCGGTGATCATGCACATCGAGGGTGGCAAGGCCGGCGGTCACCACTCCTGGGAAGACCTCGACGACCTGCTGCTGGCCACCTACGCCGAGCTGCGCAACCGCGCCAACGTGGTGGTCTGCGTCGGTGGCGGCATCGGCACGCCCGAGCGGGCCACCGACTACCTCACCGGCACCTGGGCCACCAACCACGGCTACCCGGTGATGCCGCTGGACGGCATCCTCGTGGGCACCGCCGCGATGGCGACCCTCGAGGCGACCACCGCCCCCGAGGTGAAGCAGCTGCTGGTCGACACCCCCGGCACCCCCGACTGGGTCGGCGCCGGCACCGCCAGCGGCGGGATGGCCTCGGGCCGCAGCCAGCTCGGCGCCGACATCCACGAGATCGACAACGCCGCCTCGCGCACCGGCCGCCTGCTCGACGAGGTGGCAGGCGACGCCGACGCCGTGGCCGAGCGCCGCGCGGAGATCATCGCCGCGCTGGACGCCACCGCCAAGCCGTACTTCGGTGACGTCGCCACCATGACCTACCAGCAGTGGCTGGAACGCTATGTCTCGCTGGCCGTGTCGAGCGAGGTCCCGATCTCCTTCGACTGCGGCAGCGACATCGGCGACGCGATCGTCGACGCCACCCGCTCGCTGTGGCTCGACATCACCTGGCGCGACCGGTTCGCGGAGATGATGCGGCGCACCGAATCCCGGCTGCACCCCGCCGACAGCGGCGAGATCGAGACGCTGTTCGCCGACGACGAGGCCTTCGAACAGCCCGTGCAGGCGCTGTGCGCGCTCAAGAAGCAGTACCCGGCCGTCGCCGAGACCGTGCTGCACCCGGCCGACGTGCCGTTCTTCGTCGCGCTGTGCAAGACCCCGGGCAAGCCGGTGAACTTCGTGCCCGTCGTCGATGCCGACGTGCGGCGCTGGTGGCGCTCGGACTCGCTGTGGCAGGCCCACGATCCGCGTTACTCGGCCGATCAGGTGTGCGTCATCCCCGGCACCGTCGCGGTCGCCGGCATCACCCGCGTCGACGAGCCGGTCGGCGAGCTGCTCGACCGCTTCGAGCAGGACACCGCCTACACCCTGGTCCGGGCCGGTGTCGCGCCGACGCCGGTGGACGCGCGCCGCGTGGCCGGTGTGGTGGCGGGCGCCATCGACACCGTGCTCGCCGCCCCCGACGTGCAGTGGGCGGGCCGCACCACCGTCAACCCGGTGCACCGCCTCGGCGCGCCGGGCGAGTGGATCGTCGAGCAGGGCAGCGCGGTGCATCCGGGTACCGGGGCGACCCTGACCGAGATCGCCGGTCCCGAAGCCGAATTCGGCTACGTCGAGCTGTCGGTGCCGCTGCTGGGCCGCGACGTGGTGACCATCCGGATCACCGTGCCGGTGAGCGTGTACTCCGGCGGTGCGCCGGTGATCACCGAAGCCGATGCCGAGACGGCCATGTCCGCGCTGCTCGCCGTGGCCGCCGGACAGTCGCTGCCCGAGGTGAAGTCCGGTGTGGCGCACCTCAACCTGGCCTGGACCCCGGACCTGGTCGCCGACCACGCGGGCGTCACCGGCTCCGGCCTGCCCGCCGCGCTGAGCACCCTCGGCCGCACCGCGCCCGACGTGCTCGTCGGCGCCTGCTGGCCCGCGGTGTTCGCGGTGCTCGGCGCGGGCCGCACCGCCGACGGCGGCTCGGTGATCGAGGGCATGCTGGATCTGGTCCACCTGGACCACCAGATCGAGCTGCTGCAGGAACTGCCCACCGAGACCGGCATTCTCGTCGTCCGCGCCGAGGGTGGAGCGGTCGTCGACACCGACATGGGCCGCGTCGTCGAGGTGGCCGTCACCGTGGGCCTGATCCTCGATCACGGCCTCGAGCCGACCCCGCTGGCGCGCCTGGTCGAGCGGTTCGCCATCCGCGGCCGCAACGGCGCCGGCGAGCTCACCGATCCGCCGCGCGCGGCCGGTGCGGTCTCGGCCGACGCCACCGACACCCCGCGCCGCCGTCGCCGCGACGTCGCCATGGCCGCCCCGCGCGCCATGCACGCCTTCGCCGCCGTCTCCGGCGACCACAACCCGATCCACACCTCCGACTCCGCCGCCAAGCTGGCCGGTCTGGGCAGCCCGATCGTGCACGGCATGTGGCTCTCGGCCGCCGCCCAGCACGCGGTCGTCGCGGTGGATCCCGAAAGCTCCGTTCCCGCACGCACGCTCACCGCCTGGACCACCCGGTTCCTCGGCATGGTCCGCCCCGGCGCGACGGTGGACGTGCGGGTGGAGCGGATCGCGGTGGACGCGGGCAGCGAGATCGTCGAGGTCTCCTGCCGCGTCGACGGTGACCTGGTCATGACCGCGACCGGGCGCACCGCCGCCCCGAAGACCGTCTACGCCTTCCCGGGCCAGGGCATCCAGCGCAAGGGGATGGGTCTGGACGCGCTGACCCGCTCGAAGGCGGCCAAACAGGTGTGGGAGCGTGCCGACGCGCACACCCGCGAGGCGCTCGGTTTCTCCATCCTGGCGGTGGTGCGCGACAACCCGACCTACCTCAAGGCGCGCGGTGTCGAACACCGCCACCCCGACGGCGTGCTGCACCTGACCCAGTTCACCCAGGTCGCCATGGCGACCCTGGGCGTCGCCCAGGTCGCCGAGCTGCGCGAAGCGGGCGCCTTCGTGGAGGGCGCGATGCTGGCCGGTCACTCGGTCGGTGAGTACAACGCGCTGGCCGCCGTGGCCGGTGTGCTGCCGCTGGAAGCGGTGCTCGAGGTGGTGTTCCAGCGCGGTTCGGCCATGCACGAGCTGGTCCCGCGTGACGCCCAGGGCCGCAGCGACTACCGGATGGCCGCCATCCGCCCGTCGCAGATCGGTCTGCCCGACGCCGAGGTCATCGACTTCGTCAACGGCATCGGCGAGGCGACCGGCGAGTTCCTCGAGGTCGTCAACCTGAACCTGCGCGGCTCGCAGTACGCCATCGCGGGCACGGTCGCCGGGCTCGAGGCGCTGGAGACCGAGATCGACCGCCGCCGCGCCGAATTCGGTGGCAAGCGGGCGTTCATCCTGGTGCCCGGCATCGACGTGCCGTTCCACTCCTCGGTGCTGCGCGACGGTGTGCCGGAGTTCCGGCACAAGCTCGAGCAGCTGCTGCCCGCCGAGGTGCACCCGGAGGTGCTGGTCGGGCGCTACATCCCGAACCTGGTGCCGCGTCCGTTCTCGCTGACCCGCGAATTCCTCACCGAGATCGCCGAACTCGTGCCGTCCGAGCCGCTGGCCGCGGTCCTGGCCGACTTCGACAGCTGGGCCGAGCGCGCGGCCGAGCTGTGCCGCGTGGTGCTGATCGAGCTGCTGGCCTGGCAGTTCGCCAGCCCGGTGCGCTGGATCGAGACCCAGGACCTGCTGTTCACCGACACCGCGCACGGCGGCCTCGGGGTGGAGCGGTTCGTCGAGATCGGCCTGGGCGCCACCCCGACGGTGGCGAACCTGGCCTCGCAGACGCTGAAGCTGCCCGCGTTCGGCGGGGCCACGGTCGAGGTCGTCAACGTCGAGCGTGACGCCGCCGTCGTCTACGCCACCGACACCGATCCCGCGCCGGTCGAGGACGACATCGAGGAGACCCCGGCCGAGGCGCCCGCCGCCGCGGCCGCTCCCGCCGCCGCGCCGGTCGCCGCGGCGCCGGCCGCCACCGGTGGACCGCGTCCCGACGACATCTCCTTCACCGCCGCCGACGCCACCCGCGTGCTCATCGCGCTGTGGACCAAGCTGCGGCTGGACCAGATCGGCCCGGTCGACACGATCGAAGGCCTCTGCGACGGCGTGTCCTCGCGGCGTAACCAGCTGCTGGTCGACCTCGGCTCCGAGCTCTCGCTCGGCGCCATCGACGGCGCGGCCGACGCCGACATGGGCGCCCTGGCGGGCACCGTCGAGCGCCTGGCCCGCACCTACAAGCCGTTCGGCACCGTCCTCACCGACGCCATCGGCGACCACCTGCGCAAGGTCTTCGGGCCGTCGGGCAAGCGGCCCGCCGCCATCGCCGACCGGGTCAAGAAGACCTGGGAACTCGGCGACGGCTGGGCCAGCCACGTCACCGCCGAGGTCTCGCTCGGCACCCGTGAAGGCGCCAGCGTGCGCGGCGGTGACCTCGGCGGTCTCGTCGGCGGCGCGCTGAGCGACGCCGCCTCGGTCGACGCGGCCATCGACGCCGCCGTGCAGGCCGTGGCCGCGCGCCGCGGTGTCGTGGTGACGCTGCCCTCGGCGGGCGGCGGGGCAGGCGGCACCGTCGACGCGGCGGCGCTGGGCGAGTTCACCGAGCAGATCACCGGCCGCGACGGGGTGCTGGCCACCACGGCGCGGGTCATCCTGGAGCAGCTCGGCCTCGCCGAGCAGGTCAGCGCGCCCGAGGTCACCGAGGACACCCTCGTCGACCTGGTGTCGGCCGAACTCGGCAGCGACTGGCCGCGACTGGTCGCCCCCGCGTTCGACGGCCGCAAGGCCGTGCTGATCGACGACCGCTGGGCCACCGCCCGCGAGGACCTCGCCACGCTGTGGCTCGGCGACGACGCCACCACCGCCGAGCAGCCGATCTCCGGCTACCACGGTGCGGGCGAAGCCGTTGCCGCGCAGGCCAACTGGTGGCGTCAGCGGGCGATGCGCGAGGCGCGTTCGGTGCTGGCCGGGGTCTACGGCCAGATCGCCGAGGCCGCCCTCGACACCACCGAAGCGGGCCTGTGGTCCGACGACGTCGCCGTCATCACCGGCGCCAGCAAGGGTTCCATCGCGGCCGCGGTGACCGGCAGGCTGCTGGCCGGCGGCGCGACCGTGGTGGTCACCACCTCCCGGCTGGACGACGAGCGGCTGCGCTTCTACCGCTCGCTGTACCGCACCAACGCCCGCCACGGCGCGGCGCTGTGGGTGGTCCCGGCCAACATGGCCTCCTACCAGGACCTCGACGCGCTGATCGACTGGGTCGGCACCGAGCAGGTCGACAACGCGGGCGGAGCCAAGATCAAGGTCAAGGACGCCATGACCCCGACGCTGCTGCTGCCGTTCGCGGCGCCGCGCGTCGCCGGTGACCTCGCCGACGCGGGCGCCCGCGCCGAGATGGAGATGCGGGTCCTGCTCTGGTCGGTCGAGCGGCTGATCGGCGGCCTGTCCGCCCTCGGCGCCGATCACGACGTCGACGCGAAACTGCATGTGGTGCTGCCGGGTTCGCCCAACCGCGGCCTCTTCGGCGGCGACGGCGCCTACGGCGAGTCCAAGGCCGCGCTCGACGCGGTGGTCACCCGCTGGCGGGCCGAGAAGTCCTGGTCGGCGCGGGTCACCATGGTGCACGCGCTGATCGGCTGGGTGCGCGGCACCGGCCTGATGGGCCACAACGACCCGATGGTCGAGGCGGTCGAGGCGGCGGGCGTGCAGACCTGGTCCACCACCGAGATGGCCGACGAGCTGCTCAAGTGGTGCACCTCGCGGGCGCGGCAGGTCACCGAGACCGGCCCGCAGCAGATCGACCTCACCGGCGGGCTGGCGCGCGCCAAGCTCGACCTGCCCGCGCTGGCCAAGCAGGCCCAGGAGGCCGCGGCCGCGAGCGAGGAGGAGGCGGTCACCGCCGCCACCATCGCCGCGCTGCCCGCGCCGCCCACCCTGAGTTCGGCTCTGCCGGTGCCGGAATGGGGCGAGGTGACCGCCGACCTCGCCGACATGGTCGTCATCGTCGGCGCGGCCGAGCTCGGCCCGTACGGTTCCTCGCGCACCCGCTTCGAGATGGAGGTCGAGGACCGGCTCTCCGCCGCGGGCGTGCTGGAGCTGGCCTGGACCACCGGTCTGATCCGCTGGGAGAACGACCCGAAGCCGGGCTGGTACGACGTCGAATCCGGTGATTTCGTGCCGGAATCGGAGCTGGCCGAGCGCTACCACGACACCGTCGTCGAGCGCTGCGGCGTGCGCCGCTACGAGGACGACGGCGCCATGCTCGACAACGCGGCGCCGCTGCTCACCTCGGTCTTCCTCGACCAGGACCTGAGCTTCACCGTCGCGGGCGAGGCCGAGGCGCGTGCCTTCCACACCGCCGACCCCGAGCACACCGTGATCGCCCCGGTCGCCGACTCCGGCGACTGGACGGTGACCCGCAAGGCGGGCACCGAGATCCGGGTGCCGCGCAAGGCCAAGCTGTCGCGGGTGGTCGGTGGCCAGATCCCGACCGGCTGGGACCCCACCATCTGGGGTGTCTCCGCCGATATGGCCGCCTCGATCGACCGGGTCGCGCTGTGGAACATCGTCTGCACCGTGGACGCGTTCGTGGGCGCCGGCTTCAGCCCCGACGAGCTGATGAGCTGGGTGCACCCGAGCCTGGTGGCCAACACCCAGGGCACCGGCATGGGCGGCATGTCCTCGATGCGCTCGCTCTACGTCGACAACCTGCTCGGCGAACCGCGCCCGAACGACATCCTCCAGGAGGCCCTGCCCAACGTCGCGCTGGCGCACGTGGTGCAGTCCTACGTCGGCAGCTACGGCGCCATGGTGCACCCGGTCGCGGCGTGCGCCACGGCGGCGGTGTCGGTGGAGGAAGCCGTCGACAAGATCAAGCTGGGCAAGGCCGAGGTCGTCGTCGCCGGTGGTTTCGACGATCTGGGTATCGAGGGCATCGTCGGCTTCGGTGACATGTCGGCCACCGCGGACTCGGCGGCCATGCGCGCCAAGGGCATCAGCGACCGCTACTTCTCCCGCGCCAACGACCGCCGCCGCGGCGGATTCGTGGAATCGCAGGGTGGCGGCACCGTGCTGCTGGCCCGCGGTGACGTGGCCGTGGCGATGGGTCTGCCGGTGCAGGGCGTGCTCGCCTTCGCCCAGTCCTTCGCCGACGGTGTGCACACCTCCATCCCGGCGCCGGGTCTCGGCGCGCTGGGCGCGGGTCGCGGTGGCAGCGGTTCGCGGCTGGCCGCCGAACTGCGCAAGCTCGGTGTGGCGCCCGACGACATCGCGGTGATCTCCAAGCACGACACCTCCACCGCCGCCAACGACCCCAACGAGTCGGAGCTGCACGAGCGGCTGGCGGGCGCGCTGGGCCGCAGCGAGGGCGCGCCGATGTTCGTGGTGTCGCAGAAGAGCCTCACCGGTCACGCCAAGGGCGGCGCGGCGGCCTTCCAGCTCATCGGCCTGTGCCAGGTGCTGGAAAACGGTGTGGTGCCGCCGAACCGGAGCCTGGACTGCGTCGACGAGAAGATGGCGAGCTACCCGCACCTGGTGTGGGCGCGCGAGCCGCTGCGCTTCGGCGACAAGTTCGCGCTCAAGGCCGGTCTGGTGACCTCGCTCGGCTTCGGCCACGTGTCGGGTCTGCTCGCGGTGGTGCATCCGCAGGCGTTCCTGGCCGCGATCGAGCCGGTGGCGCGGGCGGAGTACCAGGAGCGGGCGCAGGCGCGTCAGCTCGCGGGTCGTCAGCGTTTCGCCGAGGCCATGTGCGGCGGCGCGGCACTGTACGAGAAGCCGGCCGATCGTCGCCTCGGCGCCGACGGCACCCCGGCCAAGCAGATCCGTCAGCGCGAGGCCGACATGCTGCTCTCGCCGGAGGCCAGGCTCGACGGCACGGGTGTGTACCAGGCGAACGGATGGGGTTGCGGCACCGGGCAGATCGGTTCCGCTCCGCAGTCGAACGAAGCGTCGTAGGCTGCCGCTTCGTGACGATTCTCGGAATCGGTTTGGACTTGGTGACCATCTCCGAGTTCGCCGAGCAGCTGCAACGGTCGGGTACGACGATGCTCAGGGAGAGCTTCACCGCGGGTGAACGCCGCTACTGCCAGAGCAAGCAGACGGACCCGGCCCGCAGCTTCGCCGCTCGCTGGGCCGCGAAGGAGGCGGTGCTCAAGGCTTGGGCATCGTCTCGCTTCGCGCGCAGCCCGCAGATCGGGGACAACCCGTATCCGCTGATCGAAGTGGTGAACGACGCCTGGGGCAGGCCGAGCATCAAGCTGCACGGCCTGGCCGCGGAATTCCTGCCGCGGGCCCGGGTGCACCTGTCGCTGACCCACGACGGCGACACCGCAGCGGCCATGGTCGTCCTGGAAGACCCGGGCGAACTCGCGGACTTGATCGAGGGACGACACTGACTGCGGCCCACCGCTACAGCTGATCTCGTCAGTACATGGGTAACTCGCCGGGAACGCCCAGAACCCGGCGAGTTACCGCACCGCATGCCCGGTTGCCACGCACGCCGCTACTCAGCTGTCGGCCGAATCCCCGGGGAGGCGGTCATGGCGCGATTCCTTCTCTGCCACAAGCAGGTACGCCACCATCAGGCGCTTCAGCTCGGCGACGGCGTCGGCGTTGGACTGCTCGTCCTGCACGGAGAAGTTGAGCATCGAGTAGACGACGTGCACCAGCACCTCGGCCATCATCGTGCGCCGGGCGCGCGGGGTGCGTGGCGTGAGCGGTCGCAGCATCTGCGACACGACCTCGGCGAATTCCTTCTCGTGCAGCGCGCCCGTCGCCCGGGTGGACGGCGTGGACTGCATGGCCAGCCACACCTCGCGCCGCGAGGGATCGGTGGTCCACAGATTCGCCAGGTGGTCGACGAACTGGTTCATGTGCCGCAGCCAGTCCAGCGAGGGCACCTCGCCGTGGAAGTCGGCCAGCTCACGGGAAACCGCAACGAGGTCTTGCCGATTGAGCTCGCAGACGATCACGTACTTGTTGGCGAAGAACTGGTAGAGGGTGCCGATGGGCACCTCGGCGCGCTGCGCGACCTCTTCACAGGTGAACGATTCGAATCCGACCTCGACGAGCAGTTCGCGCGAGGAGGCCAGCAGCGCGTCGAATTTGCGCTTGCTGCGTTCCTGGGTGGGCCGCTTGCGCGGCATGAGCTCCTGCGGATCGTCCTGCAACTCCAGCGCAGGGTCCGGACGGCTCTGCTTGGACCGGGCCTGCGCATGTACCTCCACCCATCCAGGCTAGCGGTATACACACATCCACGACACGCGTCTACCGACAGCGTGTCAACAACTGGGAGAAATAGGTCCCATCCGCGCCGCGGCTGGTGACGAATCATCAGATGAGCGTGCGTGCATCCGCACGCTTATTCGCGGCGATCTCGCCGCAACCGACCTATCGCGAAGTGATGGGCCCCGTGCGGTCCCGTCCCGCATCGTTTCGCACAGGGAAGGCTTGACTTGTGGCTGCAGGATCTGTGATCACCCTCGGTGTCAGTACCGAGCGCGGCGCCGTCCACGCGGTGGCCTTCGCCGCGGAAGGCGCCACCCTCACCGACCGGATGCTGCTGCGGCGCACGGTGCGTGCCGGCGGGGACGGTAGGGCCGATGTCGCCGCCGCGGTGCAGACCGCGCTCGACACCATGGCCGCCGAACTCGACGACGAGCACGAGATCGCCGGGGTGGCAGTGAGTTACCGCGACGCGGTCGAGCGCCGCGCCATCGTCACCCGGCTCGCGCCCACGCCGTGGCGCACCGCTTCGCTGGTCTCGGCCAAGTCGGCGCACCTGTTCGTCGCCGGGGCGATGACCTGGCTCGACGAATTCGAGAATCTGCTGGTCTACGAGGCGGTGCCGGGTCATCAGGCGATGACGCTCATCGACCCGGGTAGGCAGCGCGTGCTGGCCGCCTCCGCGCAGACCGGCGCGCCCACCCCCGACGCGTTGCGCGCGGGAGTGTCGGCGGCCTGGGATCAGTTCGAGGCGGCCTCGGTGCGGCCGGGCGCGGTGGTGCTGGTCGGCACGTCCGCCGACGCGCCCGCGGTGCGCGAGGCGGTCGCCGGATTCGGGGTGCCGGTGCTGCCGTGCCGGCTGGCGCCGTTCGCCCCGGCCGCCGGCGCCGCGCTGGTGGCCCTCGGGGACGCCGTCGACGTGCCGGTTCCGGTCGCCGCGCAGTCCAAGCGGGGCACCGCGCTGGTCGCCGCGGCCGCGAGCCTGCTGGCGGGCGGATTGGTGGCGGGTGGTTCGTACGCGCTGATGAGCGGCGGGCCGCAGGCAGTGGACAACACCGCGGTGTCGTCGGAGCCGGGCGCCGGTCCGGCCGCGCCGGTCGTCCCGCAGGTGCCCGAGGCCGGGCCGGTCGCCGACACGGGCTCGGGTGAGAGCGGCACCTCGGGCGGCGTCAACTCCGGCAGCGGTCTGCAGGTGAGTCCGGCCGGTGAGCCGTCCGGCTCGTCGCCCTACGACGTCGTGTCGCCGAACCCGCAGCTCATCGACCCGGGCCAGTTCCCGCTGGAGTACCCCACCCAGCTCTACGGCGACGCGCCACAGGACGAGCCGCTGCCGCTGGAACCGGCGGCCCCGATCGTGCCGCAGACGCCCGCCGCGGCGCCGACAGTGCCCGGCACCGGCATCCCGATGGGGATGCAGCCCGCCCAGGCGCCCGCGCCCGAGGGGCCGAGCTCGGCGTCGGCCGACTGATTCCGGCCGCACCCGGCGAGGGGCCGCGCGAGATTCGCGCGGCCCCTCGCTCGTTGGTCAGCCGTTGGTGCGGCGCCGGAACAGCGCTCCGGCGCAGACATAACCGACCAGGGCGATCCCGGCGCACCACAGCACGGCGAGCAGCGCGCTGTTCCCGATCGGCGTACCCATCAGCAGCCCGCGCAGCGTCTCGATGACCGGGGTCACCGGCTGATTGCGGGCGAAGGCGTGCAGCGCCGACGGCATCGACTCGGCGGGCACGAACGCGCTGCTCACATAGGGCAGGAACATGAACACGAAGGTGAAGCCGTTGGCGGCCTGCGGGTTACGGGCCAGCAGGCCCAGCGCCGCGGACAGCCACGACAGCGCGAAGACGAACATCGTCAGCACGCCCGCCACGCCGAGCCAGCGCAGCGGATCGGTGGTGGGCCGGAAGCCGATCAGCACCGCGACGCCGATGACGATCGCGGAGGTGATCAGATTGCGCAGCACGCTCTCGATCACATGGCCGGTGAGCACGGCCGAGCGCGCGATGGCCATGGTGCGGAATCGGTCGATGATGCCGTCGGCCACGTCGGTCGACAGCGCGACCGCGGTCGTCGACGCGCCGAAACCCGCGCACAGCAGGATGATTCCGGGCACCACGTAGTCGATGTAGGCCCCGGGTCCGACGTCCATCGCGCCGCCGAAGACGTAGACGAACATCAGCAGGATCATCACCGGCAGCGCGATGGTCATGATCATCGTGTCGGGGGAGCGCACGGTGTGCCGGATATTGCGGTCCAGCATGGTGATCGAGTCCTGGGCGGTGCGCAGGGACCGCAGGGCGGGGGATGGCATGGTCATGGTCGGTCTCGTTCCGTGGGTCAGGCGGCCGCGGCGGGCCGGTGGGCGCCGCCGGTGAGGGCGAAGAAGACGTCGTCGAGGTCGGGGGTGTGCACGGTCAGCTGTTCGACGGTGATGTCGAGGTCGGCGAACCGGTCGAGCAGGTCCTTGATCTGCGCGGTGCCGCCGCTGGTCGGGATCTGCAGGGTCAGCTCGGCGGGGTCGGGATGGCCGTCGGGCACGGCCCGGCTCGCCGCGGTGAGCAGCCGGTGGTCGGGGAAGCGCAGCAGCAGATGGCCGCCGGGGACGAGATTCTTGAGCTCGGCGGGCGTGCCGTCGGCCACGATGACGCCGCCGTCGAGTACCGCGATCCGGTCGGCGAGTTGGTCGGCTTCCTCCAGGTACTGGGTGGTGAGCACGATGGTCGTGCCGTCGGCCGCGAGCGCCCGGATCGCCGCCCACAGGTCGCGGCGGCTGCGCGGGTCCAGGCCGGTGGTCGGCTCGTCCAGGAAGACCATGCGCGGCCTGCCCATCAGGCTCATGGCGAGGTCGAGCCTGCGGCGCATGCCGCCCGAGTAGGCGGCCACCGGCCGGTCGGCGGCCTCGACCAGGTCGAAACGCTCGAGCAGTTCGGCGGTGCGGCGCCGGGTCTCGGCCGTGCCCAGGTGCAGCAGCCTGCCGGTCATCCGCAGGTTCTCGGTGCCGGTGAGCACGCTGTCGACGGCCGCGTACTGCCCGGTGACGCCGATCAGGCCGCGCACCGTGTCGGCCTCGGCGACCACGTCGTGCCCGAACACCCGGGCGCCACCCTGGTCGGGCCGGATCAGGGTGGCGAGGATGCGGACCAGCGTGGTCTTGCCCGCGCCGTTGGGTCCGAGCAGCGCGAAGACCGTGCCCGGCGCGATCTCCAGGTCGAGCTCGGCCAGGACGACGTGGTCACCGAAGGCCTTGTGGAGCCCGCTGATCGAGAGCGCGGGGATGGGTTCGGATGGCATGAGATCTCTCCGATCGAGAAACTGTTTATGTAATAAACTCAATTTATAGGGTAAACAGTTTCTGGGCGCAAGAGCCGGGGGCGATAGAGTCGAGCGGAGCGGAGGAGGATGCGAGCAGATGACGACGTCCGGCGATACGGCGCTACCGAGATCGGTCGAGCTGATGTGGGGGCTGGAACAGCCCGGCGCGCGCGGGCCGCGGCGCACCCTCACGCTCGACCAGATCCTCGACGCCGCTGTCGCGGTGGCCGACGCGGAGGGCTACCCGGCGCTGTCGATGAACCGGGTCGCCAAGGAGCTGGGCTTCACGGCCATGTCGCTGTACCGCTATGTCGACAGCAAGAACACCCTGATCGATCTGCTGATGGACCGGGTCGTCGGGCCGCCGCCGGAGATCACGGCGGAGCTGCCGTGGCGAACGGGTCTCGAGCGCTGGGCGCGCGCGGAGTTCGAGCGGCTCGGCCGGCATCCGTGGTGGGTGGACATCCCGCTGAACCGGCCGCCGATGGGGCCCAACAACATGGCCTGGCTAGACGCGGGCCTGCGGACGCTGGCCGCGACGACCGTGCCGGAGCCGGTGAAGCTGCAGCTGGTGATGAACCTGTCGATGTTCGTGGTGGGCAAGCGGCGCGCGGTGCGCGACCTGCAGGCGGAGGAGGACAGCGACTTCACCGGGGTGCTGGCGCGGGTACTGGACCCGCGGCGCTTTCCCTCGGTGACGGCCGCACTGTCCGCCTCCGCCTTCCTCGCCGACGAGATCGACTGGAGCGAAGCCGATTTCGAATTCGGTCTGGCGCGGATGCTGGACGGCTACGAGGTCTTCATCCGCACCTTCGCCGGGTAGCTACACCGACAGGTCGCGGCGCAGCTTGGCGACGTGGCCGGTGGCGCGCACGTTGTACTGGGCGAGTTCGATCTTTCCCTGTTCGTCGACCAGGAAGGTCGAGCGGATGACGCCGGTGACGGTCTTGCCGTACATCATCTTCTCGCCGAACGCGCCCCACTCCTTCAGCACGGTGCGCTCGGGGTCGGACAGCAGCGGGAAGGTCAGGCCCTCGGCGTCGCGGAACTTGGCCAGCTTGGCCGGCTTGTCCGGCGAGATGCCGATGACGTCGATGCCCGCGCCGCCGAGTTCGGCCAGGTTGTCGCGGAAATCGCAGGCCTGCTTGGTGCAGCCGGGCGTGCTCGCGGCCGGGTAGAAGTAGACGATCACCTTGCGGCCGCGGTAGTCCGACAGCGACACGTCCTTGCCGTCGGCGTCGGGCAGCGTGAAATCGGGTGCGGGGTCTCCGGGGGAGAGGCGATGGTTGTCGGTCACCACCGCACGGTAACCGACCGGGTCCGGCGACGGCATGGATAGACTCGTCGGCGAGCAGCAGACACATACTGGAGGTGCAGGTGGCCAAGGACGACACCGACCGGATCGAGCGTGAGATCGAGATCGCGCGCGCCCGGTTGGCGACAACGCTCGACGAGTTGGCGGTGCGCGCCGATCCCCAGCGGATCGCGGACGACACCAAGGCGATCGTGGTCGCCAAGCTGAACGAGCCGAAGGTCAAATACACACTGATCGGCGCGGGCGCCCTCGTAGCGGGCCTGGTCCTGGTCAAGATCTTCCGCCGCTGAAGACCGGCGAACACCAGAACCCCCGATGCGGCACCGGCCACATCGGGGGTTCTGTGTAAGACAAACGGCTCCACCACGGGTTTTCGGCCGCCTCGCGCCCGAGGGGCGAGACGTACCGCCGAAGGCGAAGTATCGCCCCTCGGGCGCGAGGCACCAGGGGCCGAAAACCCCGCGGCGCCAGCCGCCGAAAACTACTGCGTGGGGCAGGCCAGGCCGTCGCCGTCGGGGTCCAGGTGCGGGGAGTAGCCGGCTTCGCCACGGAACAGGGGGGCGCGGCCCTGCGCGTAGGCGTCGTCGCAGCTGCGGAAGGCGCCGCCGGCCGAGCCGGACTGGACCAGGTTGGCCGAGCCGGTCGCGCCGAGGAGCGAGTCGAAGCTGGAGGAGCCGGTGCCCGCGGAGCCGGTGGGCACGTTGGCATGGGCGGCGGGGACGGCCAGCAGGGACAGGCCTGCGGCGGCGAGGCTGACGGTGAGCCGGCGAACGTTCATGAATTCCTCGATGTCTGCTGCGGTTCGGTTGTGGGCCCGGACACTTGACGCCGCGGGCGGCCCCGTCAACCTTCACGACGGGGCCGCCCGTTGTCAACCGCGCGGGACCCTACCGCGGCACCGTGAACTCCGGTCGGTTATTCACCCAGCCGTCGCCCGGTCCGGTGTTCGGCCGGGACGGTGCCCATGCGGCCCGCCTGGAAATCCTCCATGGCCTCGATGATCTCCTCGCGGGTGTTCATCACGAAGGGCCCGTACTGGATCACCGGTTCGCGCAACGGGATTCCGCCGAGCAGCAGGACCTCGAGATCGCCGGTGCTGCTGTGCTGGCTGGTGTCGGCGGTCAGGGTGATCGCGTCGCCCTTGCCGAACACCACCAGCTGTCCGGCGCTGATCGGCCTGCGGTCGACGCCGACGGTGCCGGTACCAGAGAGCACGTAGGCCATGGCGGTGTAGTCCTTGGGCCACGGCGTCTCGAGCTGCGCGCCGGGGACGAGCGAGGCGTGCGCGTAGGCGATGGGGGTGTAGGTGGAGCCCGGACCGGCGAAGCCGCCCAGCTCACCGGCGATGACGCGGACCAGCGCGCCGCCGTCGTGCGAGCTGACCAGGGTGAGTTCGCCCGCGCGCAGGTCCTGGTAGCGCGGGGTGGCGAACTTGTTCGCCCGTGGCAGGTTGACCCACAGCTGGATGCCGTGGAAGGTGCCGCCGGAGATGACCAGCTTCTCCTCGGGCAGTTCGTCGTGCAGCATGCCGGAGCCCGCGGTCATCCACTGGGTGTCGCCCTCGCTGATGACGCCGCCGCCACCCTGGGAGTCGTGGTGGACCATGGTCCCGTCGAGCATGTAGGTGACGGTCTCGAAACCGCGGTGCGGATGCCAGGGCGCGCCCTTGGCCTCGTAGGGCTCGTAGGCCACCGGGCCCATCTGGTCGAGCAGGATGAACGGGTCTGCCGCGCGCAGGTCGACGCTGGGGAACGGGCGGGTGACCTCGAAGCCCGCGCCTTCGCGCTGCCGCGTGGCGGT
This sequence comes from Nocardia asteroides, assembly GCF_900637185.1. NCBI lineage: Bacteria > Bacillati > Actinomycetota > Actinomycetes > Mycobacteriales > Nocardiaceae > Nocardia > Nocardia asteroides. The sequence continues at coordinate 2,271,009 of NZ_LR134352.1, forward strand.
GACGATCTGGCGGACGGGTCGCTGGGTCTCGGTGACATCGGGACGGGGCAGCCGGGGCAGCACCATGATGTCGTCGACGGTGATTGCGGGCATGGGATGCGCCTCCTGGACGGATCTGCGGTCTCTTTGTTTCCATGTCAACCAAATGGGTTCTAGGATCATTCCCGTGACTCGATGGTTGTCCGACGAAGAGCAGCAGACCTGGCAGGCCTACATCCGCATGCGGCAGCGGCTCGACGCCGCGATCAACGCGGGCCTGGCCGAACACGGGCTGTCGATGGCCGACTACGAGCTGATGGTGCCGCTGTCGGCCACGCCGAACGGCTGCATGCGGGCCAAGGAACTGGCTGGCGAGGTGTGCTGGGACAAGTCGCGGCTGTCCAAGCAGCTGGCCCGGATGGCCGCCCGCGGACTCGTCGACCGGCGGCCCGCCGAGGACGACGCCCGCGGGATCGTGGTCTCGCTGACCGAGGCGGGCCGGGCGCTGCTCGGGCGCGCCGCGCCCGAACACGTGGAACTGGTGCGGGAGGTGTTCGTCGACCGGCTGACCCAGCGTGAGAGCACCGCGATCCGGTCGCTGTCGGAGAAGGTGATCGCGGCCAGCGACAACCGAACGGCATTGCCGGGTTAACGAATTCGCGCGCGTCGTCGATGCATCGGTCGAGGGTCGGGCTCGTCGAATCGAGGGGTGGCTATGACTGTCGTTCGCGCACGGGTGGCCGGTGCGGTGGGTGCGGCGCTGATCGTCGTGCTCGCCGGGTGTTCGTCCGCGTCGGAGGACACCGCGACGCCGACCACCACGTCCCCGGCCACCGCCCAACCGGAGACGCCGTCCGCCACGACCGATCCGGGCACCACCGTGCCGTCCCCGTCCGCCACCACCTCGACGGCCGCTCCCGCGACATCGACTGGTGCGCCGTCCGGCCCGGCGACCACCGTCGTCTCGGTGGTCGCGGTGGACGCCGCCGGTCAGCCCGCCGACGGATTCACCGTCACCAGCCCCGACCCGTTCGGCGCCCTGGACTGCCGATACGCCCAGGCCGGCCGCTCGGGCAATACCGCGGGCATCTACTCCGGCTGCGGCGCCTCCGCCGACTCTGCCGACGTCTGCTGGGCGCCACCCGGCAACACCACCCTGCTGTGCGCGAACGATCCCTGGCAGCGGACCCTGCGCCGCTACACCGTGACACCGCAGCTCACCCCGGTCGGGCGCACCGAATCGCCCGAGCCGTGGGCACTGGAACTGGCCGACGGCAGGCACTGCCGCATCCGCGTCGGCGGCGCGTGGGGTGGCCGCTCCGACGGCCTGGTCGGCGCGTACTCCTGCGACGGCGGACACGATGTGGTGCTCCAACCCGCCGAGGCGCGCACCGCGATCGATACCTCGTCGAGCACCTGGACGGTGCGGGTCGGCCCGCTGGGCTCGGGCAACCCCGACTTCCCACCCCCGCTGGTGGTCGCCGTCCGCACGGCGTATTTCGCGGCGGCCGCGAGCTGATCGGAACCTCGCCGCGGCCGTCACGGTCCGCGGGCCCGACCGTTCGGCGCGCGGTCTACCCGCTCAGGTCAGCGCACGGCCCGTGGTCGCGGTGATGTGGTCGGGGACTTCACCCGTGTAGTCGCCGGTGGTCAGGGTGCCCGCGGGCTCGAACAGCAGCAGGGTCGCCCCGTCCGCCGAGGACGGACGGTGCTCGACGCCGCGCGGCACCACGTAGGTGTCGTTGCGGCGCAAGGTGACCCGGCGATCGGGCGCACGCAGGTCGATGTCGAGCACGCCGTCGAGGACCAGGAAGAATTCGTCGGTGTCGTGGTGGGCGTGCCACAGGTGCGCACCGCGCACCTGTGGCCAGGCGCACATCCCAGTCGTTCACGCGGGCCAGGATGCGCGGGCTCCACAGCTCGTCGAAGGAGGCGAGGGCGGCGTCGATATTGCTCGGTCGATCGGTCATGACCTCATCGTCACGGTTGCGCCGGGCATCCCGACAGTGCGATGAATGGCATATGCCGAAAGATTTCTCGCACCCGGGCCTGCACCGGATCGCGGCGCTGGTCGACGTGGGCTCCAACCCGTTCGAACTGGCCTGCATGACCGAGGTGTTCGGCATCGATCGGCCCGAGATCGGCGGGCTGCTCTACGATTTCCGGCTCTGCGCCCATCAGCGCGCGGTGCCGATGCGTCAGGACTTCTTCACCATGACCGGGCTGGCCGGCCTGTCGTTGCTGGACACCGCCGACACGGTGATCGTGCCCAACCGGCCCGACACCGCGACACTGCGTGATCCGGCGGTCCTCGCCGCCATCGCCAGGGCGCACGCGCGCGGAGCCCGGCTGGTGGGCATGTGCAGTGGAGCGTTCACCCTCGCCGAAGCCGGGGTGCTGACCGGGCGGACCGTCGCCCTGCACTGGCAGTGGGCCCCGGAGTTCCGGCGGCGATTTCCCGAGACCACCGTCGACGACGGCGTGCTGTTCATCGACGACGGCGACATCCTCACCTCGGCGGGCAGTGCGGCCGCCCTCGATCTGGCGCTCCATCTGGTCGGCCGCGACCACGGTTCCCGCGTCGCCGCCGCCGTCGCGCGCAGGCTCGTCTTCGCCGCGCATCGCCGGGGCGGGCAGCGCCAGTTCATCGAACGGCCGGTGCCGCGGGACCCCGGGCCGTCCCTGGCGGCGACCGTCGAGTGGGCCGAACAGCGGGCGACCCAGCCGATCACCGTCGCCGACCTCGCCGCGCACGCCTGCGTCAGCGTGGCCACCCTGCACCGCCGCTTCCGCGCCGAACTCGGTTGTACCCCGCTGGCCTGGCTCACCGCCCGCCGCCTCGATCACGCCCGTGGACTGCTCGAATCCGGAGAGCTGCCGATCGAGCAGGTCGCCACCGCGAGCGGCCTCGGCACCGCGGTGAATCTGCGCACCCACCTCGCCGCCGCGACGGGCCTCACCCCGACGGCGTACCGCCGCCAGTTCCGCACCCGCCCCGCGTAGGTGAGGTCAGGCGACGGTCGACTCCGTGGGGTTCTCCAGGAGTTCGGCCTGGCCCGCGACGACACCGGTAAGGATGGCGCGAGCCACGGTCAGCAGTTCCTTCACCCGCGGTGAGGTGAGTTCGTAGGTCACCGACAGGCCCTCGCGACGCGCGGTCACCAGTCCGGCCCGGCGCAGGATCGCCAGTTGCTGAGAGAGATTGGCCGCCTCGACGCCGACTTCGGGCAGCATCTCCGAGACCGCGTGTTCGCGCTCGCTGAGCAGCTCCAGCACCCGGATGCGGACGGGGTGTCCGAGGGTTTTGAAGAAGTCGGCCTTCATCTGATACAGCGGCCTGCTCAGTCCTGGCACCGTGGCGAACCCCGTCCCTGAAGTGGCGGTATGGTGTTTTCTAACTTTAGCAAACAAGCTAACAGGAGAGATATGCCGCTCGTTTCGCTCGACGGGATCCAGCTCAACTACGACGTCACCGGGTCGGGCCCGGTGGTCCTGCTGGTGATGGGCAGTGGCAGTCCGGGGCGGGTCTGGCGAACCTATCAGGTGCCCGCACTGGTGCAGGCGGGTTTTCGCGTCGTCACGGTGGACAACCGGGGGATCGCGCCGTCGGCCGAGTCGGCCGCGGGGATCACCATGGCCGATCTGGTCGGCGACACCGCCGCGCTGATCGAGCACCTGGGCGCGCCCGCGCACGTGGTCGGGACCTCGATGGGGTCGCGGGTGGTGGCCGAGCTCGCGCTGGCCCGGCCCGAACTGCTGGGCAAGGCGGTCATGTTCGCCGCCACCGCCCGCCCGCATCCGGTGACGAGCACCCTCAACCGCGGCGAGCAGGCGCTGTTCGACAAGGGCATCCAGCTGCCCGCCGAGTACGCGGCCGCGGTGAAGGCGATGCTCAACCTGTCGCCGCACACCCTGGCCGACCCGGCCAAGGCGCAGGAATGGCTCGACATCTTCGAATTCACCTCGGGCAAGGGCACTCCCGGCACCCGCGCGCAGCTCGGCATGGACCGGTCGCAGGACCGTCGCGAGGCCTATCGCCGGATCACCGTGCCCAGCCTGGTCGTCGGTTTCGCCGACGACCAGATGGTGCCGCCGCGCTTCTGCCGCGAGGTCGCCGAGGCCATCCCGAACGCCCGCTACGCCGAGATCGAGCGCTGCGGCCACTACGGCTACCTCGAACAGCCCGACGAGATCAACCGGCTGCTGGTCGAATTCCTCGCCGGCTGATCACGTGACGGTTCGCCGCGGCGGCTCGGGCTGGATCAGCTTGTCGGCCGCGGCGGCGGCGATGGCGCGCGCGGTGGCGGACAGGGCGGGGGAGTCGAGCTTCCACTGCTGCCAGTAGAGCGGGACGTCGATCCGGGACCGGCCGTCGACGTTCACGAGAGTGCCTGCGGCGCGGTCGTTTTCGGTCTGCAGGTCGGGCAACATGCCCCAGCCCATGCCGAGCCGCACCGCATCGCCGAAGGCGTTGGACGAGGGCACGAAGTGGGTCGGCGGGTCGATGGGGTCGGGGGACCGGCCGCGCACGTGGCGGAACTGCAGGTCGTCCTTGCGGTCGAACTGGATCATCGGGGCCCGCGCGTAGGAGCCGGGCCGCGCGTCGTCGGGAAACCAGTGCTCCGCGAAGTCCGGGCGGGCCAGCGGCTGGTACCGCATGGCGCCCAGCGGTTCGACCTTGCAGCCCTGCACCGGCGTCGCGGTCGCGGTGATCGCCGCCATCACCGTGCCGTCGCGCAGCAGCCGGGTGGTGTGTTCCTCGTCCTCGCGGTGCAACTCGAAGCAGATCGTGCCGGAGACGCGGGCCAGCGCGGGCAGCACCCAGGTTTCCAGCGAATCGGCGTTGACCGCGATCGGGATCCGGGCGGGCCGACCGGCGGGCCGGTCCGCGTCGCCGAGTTCGCGCGCGGTGTCCCCGGCGAGCAGTTCCACCTGGCGAGCCAGCCGCAATACGGCGAGCCCGGATTCGGTGGCGCGCACCGGTTTCGAGCGCTGCACCAGGATGCGCCCGGCCGCCTCCTCCAGCGCCTTGATCCGCTGGCTGATGGCCGACGGGGTGACATTGAGCCGCCGCGCCGCGCCGTCGAACGTGCCCGCGGTGAGCACGGCGTCTAGCGCGCGCAGCTGGTCCAGTTGCAGATCCACCTAAGCGATTCTAATGGTGCTGAAGAATCATTAGCTGGTCTGAAAATTGATGGTCTCTTACCGTCGACAGACGTGACGGCATCTTCCGCGGCACTGGCCGCCCTCTCCGGATTGGGCTTCGGGCTCTCGCTCATCGTGGCGATCGGCGCGCAGAACGCGTTCGTCCTGCGCCAGGGCGTGCGCGGGCAGCACGTGCTGCCGGTGATCGCGGTGTGCGCGGTGTCCGACATCGTGCTCATCGCGGCGGGCGTGGCCGGGTTCGGGGCCGTCGTCGAGGCCGTGCCCGCGGTGCTGGCCGTGGCGAGGTACGCGGGGGCGGCCTTCCTGCTCGGCTACGCGGTGCTGGCGGCGCGGCGGGCGCTGCGTTCGTCGTCGCTGATCGCCGATGCCGCGGGCGCCTCGGCGGCGGTGGGGGCCTCGGTGCTCACCTGCCTGGCGCTGACCTGGCTCAACCCGCACGTCTACCTGGACACCGTCGTACTGCTCGGCTCGTTCGCCGGCACCTACGCCGCGCCCGATCGCTGGTTCCTGGCCGGGGGCGCCATGCTGGCCAGCGTCGTCTGGTTCCTGGCGCTGGGCTACGGGGCGCGCAGGCTCGGCCCGTTGTTCGCGCGCCCGGCCGCGTGGCGGGTACTCGACGCGCTGATCGCGGTGGTCATGCTCACGCTGGCGGTCGGCCTGGTGCTGTCCTGAGCCGCGCTCAGGACTCGGCCCAGGGTTTCACCGGCGGCTTCACCCACAGCAGCTTCTCGTCGGCGTGGGAGCGCACCGCGGCGGTGTGCCCGGGATTGCGGGCCGCCCAGGCGTCCTTCCGGTCGAGCAGGTCCGCGACCACCTGCCAGGTCTCACCCGTGCTGGGTGGATTGGTGTCGGCGGCCCTGGCCAGCTTGCGCAACGTGGCCGCGGGCAGGGCGAGGAGTTCGGCGCCGTGGATGTCGCGGTCCCAGAGATAGGCGGCCAGTCGGCGGGCCTTGGCGACGCGGCTCGCGGTGGCCGCGTCGGAATGCGCGTGATCGGGTGCCTGATCGGCGCTGTCTGGCACCCGGCGATTCTACGACGAACGCCCGCGTCCCGGTCGGCGGAGACCGGGACGCGGGCGTTCACCCGTGGGATGGCTCAGTACGCGCTGTTGACGTTGTCCATCGAGCCGTAGCGGTGCGCGGCGTAGTTGCAGGCCGCGACGATGTTGGAGACCGGGTTCCACACGTCGAACGGGGTGCCCTCCACGTGGTACGCGGCGAAGGTCGGGTCGATCACCTGGAGCAGGCCCTTGGAGGGGATGCCCATCGCGGCGTTGGAGTCCCACAGGTTGATCGCCTGGGGGTTACCGGTCGACTCGCGCATGATGTTGCGGTGGATGCCCTCGTAGGTGCCGGGGATGCCCTTGGCGGCCATGATGTCGAGGGCCTGGCGGATCCAGCCGTCCAGGTTGTCCGCGTACACCGGCGGGGCCGGGGCGGGCTCGGGCATCGGGGCCGGGACGGCCTCGGGGGCGGGCGCGGGAGCCGGAGCGGCCTCCGGCGCGGGGGCCGGGGCGGGGATCGCCTCGACGGCGGGAGCGGCGCCGACGGCGGGGACGGCCTCCGCCTGCTCGACGACCATGGCTGCACGCTCGGGCACGCTGTCGTCCGCGAAGGACACGGCGGAGGACGCTGCTACGGCGACCAGGCCGACCGCGGCGACGGCCACGGTGAACGCCTCACGGCGAGATCGACGGCCGATGACGGTGCTGAGCTTGTCTTTGTTGAGCATTGCTGTTCTGTTCCTTCATCTCTGTCTGGCGACCGCGGGCCCGGGTGACGGGCGCGGTGGATCGCGCAGCGCACGCAGCGGCGCACGCCGGTCAGGCGATGTGTTGTTTCTGTCTGTATGGGAATGTGCGACGCTGTCGGGGTCGGGACGCTCGATGGCGGTCCCGCGCGTCGCACGGTGCTCCACAGCTGGCTGCGGGGAGACCACGCGCTGTTCGGTTCTCGTGCTCCGAAGGTTGGATACCTCGGGGCTAACCAAACCGCAGGTCTGTTTGTGACCTGATTGCAGAATGGTCACGACGGGTTAACGCAAGGTGAACGGAACCTGAACGGCAAACGTTGCCGATCTTGGTCGCTTCGCCGGGTGGTTGCAGAATCGTTATCTATGCAGGGGGTTTGCCGACGTCAGCGGTGTGCCGCGGGTCACAGAAAAAGTTTGCCCAAATCTGGTTTCGCGAGCGTTTGCGCAGCTCGAGCGTGTCCGGATCGGGACAGCTGTGACGGATCGAGCGATGTCGATGGCGATCCGATAACAGCCTCGTGACCGTTGTCGAACGTGCCACTCCGATGCAAAAAGACCGCATCCCGGCAGTTTCGGTAACTGCCGGGATGCGGTCTGTTGTGCGCCATCAGGGACTCGAACCCCGAACCCGCTGATTAAGAGTCAGCTGCTCTGCCAATTGAGCTAATGGCGCTTGGTTTGCTGGATTCGCGACTCTGGGAGAGAACCTCTCGGTCTCCCTCTCAGCCCCGCTCTCCGGTGCGGAACAAACATTAACAGGCTTGGGGCCGGAAAGTGAAATCGGGCTCTGACCAGCGGCGATGCCGGGCCCTTCGAGTTGTTAACGACAGCGGCCCCCGGACGTATCTAACGATTGTGACTTGGTCGTGTCGCGGGGTCTTTCCCGTTGGTGGCGACCAGCTGGGCTGGCAGAATGGCGGGGCGTCGGTATGGAAACGGGGTTGAAACATGGGTAAGAAGCGGGGGCGACCTCGGTCGCTGCGGACGATGGTTCCGGTGGCACTGCTCGCGGTGTTCGCGGTGGGCGCGACGGCGTGTTCGGCCGCGGAGGGCGCCGGGGTCGAGGTCGCGATCGACCGCAACCCGATCACCGAACTGATGAAGCCGAAACTGGTCTCCGAGATCAAGGACGGCCAGGTCGGCGTCTCGCCCGGCATGCCGATGGCGTTCCAGGTCGAGGACGGCAAGTTTACCGAGGTCACGCTGACCAACAAGGAGGGTCGCGCGGTCGCGGGCAAGCTGGCCGCCGACGGACGCTCCTGGGCGACCAGCGAGGTGCTCGGCTACGGCAAGACCTACAACCTGACCGCCTCGGCGATGGGCCTGGGCGGGGTGAACTCGACGACGCTCAGCTTCACCACGAGCTCGCCGAACAGCCAGACCAAGCCGTACCTGCTGCCCGGTGAGGGCGAGGTCGTCGGCATCGGTCAGCCGGTGGCCATCCAGTTCGACGAGAACATTCCCGATCGCCGTGCCGCGCAGGACGCCATCAAGATCACCACCGAGCCCGCGGTGGAGGGCGCCTTCTACTGGGTGAACAACCGCGAGGTGCGGTGGCGGCCGGAGAATTTCTGGGCGCCGGGCACCAAGGTGACCATCGACGTCAACGTCTACGGAAAAGACCTGGGCAAGGGCCTGTTCGGGCAGGACAACATCCACTCGTACTTCACCGTGGGCGACGCGCAGATCTTCACCGCCGACGACAACACCCACCAGGTGACCGTCGAGCGCAACGGCCAGGTGATCATGACCATGCCGACCTCGATGGGCAAGGACAGCACGCCCACCGACAACGGCATCTACATCGTCAGCGACCGGCACGAGAAGATCATCATGGACTCCTCGACCTACGGTGTCTCGGTGAACTCGCCGGACGGCTACCGCACCCCGGTGGACTACGCGACGCGAATCTCCTACAGCGGCATCTTCTTCCACTCGGCACCGTGGTCGGTGGGGCAGCAGGGCTACTCCAACGCCAGTCACGGCTGCCTGAATCTGAGCCCGGCCAACGCGCGCTGGGTGTACGAGAACGCCAAGCGCGGTGACATCACGATCGTGAAGAACACCGTGGGCGGCACGCTGTCCGGTGTCGACGGCCTCGGTGACTGGAACATCCCGTGGCCGGAATGGAAGGCGGGCAACGCCGACGTCGCCTGAGTCGTGCGGAAAGCGAAGGGCCACCGGGGTTTCCGGTGGCCCTTCGTCGTTCGTGGGGTGGCTCAGGCGGGGGTCGGCAGGTCGCTGCAGTCCATCATCGCCTCGCCGGCCACGGCCATGGCGCTGCCGAACGCGCCGCACAGGATGCGGCCGCCGAACAGCAGCCGGTCCAGGTTGGGCAGGCCGGCCGAGCCGGTGCCGGAGGAGCCGGTGGTCTCCACGCCGGAGGTCGAGCCGCTCTGGGCCGAACCGGACTCGGGCAGTTCGCTCGGGAGCCCGAGGTCGGCCTTGGGCGCGGGGGTCTCCGCGACGTAGGCCGTGAGGGGCAGGCCGGGCGACTCGGCCGCCGCGACCCCCGCGACGGGGCCGAGCGCGGTGGCGGCCGCGAAGGCGGCGACGACGGTGGAACGCTTCATCAAGTGGTCTTTCCGGTCGAGCTCTGACGAGATCTGCCCCACATCTGGGCAGTGGTCCAGAGTGTAGCGGGCAAACGTGATGTTCGTCATGAACCCCGGCGCCGGATCTACTACGCGGTAGCCGCGAGCCCGGAATCGCCGGGGAGCTCGGCCGAGATGCCGACGGCGAGATCGCCCGCGACCACCCGGCGGGTGCCGCAGCGGCAGCGCTGGTAGGCGACCAGGCCCTCGCTGGTCCGATGGCAGGACTCGATCCACCAGGTGTGGGAGCTGTGGCTGTTCATGCTTCGAGTCTGTTGTAATGGCATTGTGCATTACAACCATTACGGACGGGAGCCGGTGCAGCTCGGGATCGAATTGCTCAACGACCCGTGCGCGTCGGCCGCCGAGCTCGCCGCGCGCTGCGCCGCCGCCGGGCTGGCCCTGTCCTGCGCCCCCACCGACGGTGATCTCGCCTCGGTGACGGCGTTCCTGCGGCGCTGGCGGCGCGTGGTGGAGTGCCCGGCGGCCCCGGCTCGCGCCGAGCTGCTCAACGCACTGCTGGTCGAATACGCCTCGGCGCCCCGGCTCACCGACCACCTGGGCGACGGCTGGCATCTGCATTTCCGTGACCCCGGCGTCGCGACCGACCGGCAGATCGCCGCGCTCATCACCGTCGGCACGGCACTGCACCTGACCGGCCTCGGGATGGACCGGCTCGGCGTCTGTGCGGCCGACGGCTGCGCGCGGGCCTACGCCGACACCTCACGCAACGGCAGACAGCGGTTCTGCAGCCCCGCCTGCGCGAACCGGTCGGCGGTCCGCAGACACCGGGCACGCAGCGCGGGCCCGTAGCCGCCGCCCACGGCCCAGGGCCCGGATCCCGGCGCGCGGCGCGGTTGTCGCCGAGCCTCGGCCCGGCACCGGAAACCCGGTGCGCGGCGCGGTGGTCGCCGGGATCTCAGCTCAGTACCGGGAAGTTGGCGCGGAGCACGCCGTGGGGGTCGCGGGCCTGTTTGAGGGCGCGCAGGCGGGTCAGGGTCGGGGCGTCGAAGGCGGCGCTCGCCGATTCGCCGGGGGCCAGGAAGGTGTAGGGCTTGGCGCCGGTGATGTGCGAGCCGAGCCCGTCGAGGACGGCCGCGAAGCCGGCGTGCACGTCGTCGACGAGGTGGGGCAGGCCGAGGCCGAGCAGGTACAGCGCGTACGGCTCGGTGACCGGTCCGCGCGCGCCGTCGTCCGGGTTCGCCTCGGCGAGCGCGCCGCCGAGACCGCGCAGCTGGATGTTGAGCAGGGGCGCGACGGGAGCGTCGACGAGGGTCTTCACCACCGCGTCGCCGAGATCGGTGAGCAGTTCGCCGCGCGACAGGGACGGGCTCGGGTCGGTCGGCTCGGCGGTGATGGTGCCGAGCTGGTCCGGCGTCATGGTCGCGCGGGTGTCGAGGAGGGCGCCGGGCAGGGCGTCCAGGCCGCGGGTGAGCGCGCGGCCCGTGGCGGGGTCGCCGAGGTAGGCGAAGTCGAGGGCGACCGTGGGCGCGGCGCCGGGCAGCTGGTAGCGCTGCAGCCATACCGACAGCTCGGCGGGCGCGTCGGTGGTGAGCGCGGTGAACAGCTCGAACGCCTCGTGGGTGCGGTCGGCCGGCCAGCTCACCCGGCCGCCGTAGAGCTGGGGCAGGGGGAAGAGGTCGAACTCGAGGCCGGTGACGATCGCGAAGTCGCCACCGCCGCCGCGCAGCGCCCAGAACAGTTCGGGGTCGCTCTCGGCGGTGACCCGGCCGCGCGCGCCGTCGGCGTCGACGATGTCGAACGCGCGCACGGCATTGCACGCCCAGCCGTGCGCCCGCGCCAGCCAGCCGAAGCCGCCGCCCAGGGTGTAGCCGGTGACCCCGACGACAGGGTTGCTGCCCGCCAGCCCGCTGAGGCCGTGCGCGGCCGCGGCCGCCTGGACCCGGCCCCACTGGGCGCCGGACCCCACCCGCGCCACCCGGTGCTCGGCGTCGACGGTGATCTCGTCGAGCGCGCCGGTGCGCAGCAGGATGGCGTCGTCGATGTCGCCGGTGGCGCCGTGGCCGGTCGGCTGCGTCACGATCGTGCGGCCCGTCCGGCGCGCGTAGCGCACGACGGCGGCGATGTCGTCGGCGTCGGCGGCCGCCACCACGGCGCCGACGGACTGGCGCACCGCCACGTTCCACGGTTGGGCCGCCCGGTCGAAGCCGTCGTCGCCGGGCAGCAGCACGGTGCCGCGGACGGTGCTGCGCAGTTCGTCGATTCCCATGTCCGATTTCCTCACTCTGCTCGGTGGTTCATCGAGTAGACGGCGGTGGGCCCGCGAGTGTGACATCCGTACCGGGGAAACGAAGAAGGACCGGTTCCTGGGGAACCGGTCCTTCTCTTCGGGGTGACTGACGGGACTCGAACCCGCGACAGCCAGGATCACAACCTGGTGCTCTACCAACTGAACTACAGTCACCATCACCGGTTATTCACCGGCGCGGTAAATAGTAGCTTGTCTGCGGCCTCAGACCCTAATCGGCTGGTCGGGGGCTTGATCCGGTGACATCCACGGCCTCGGTGACGGCTTCGGCGGCGGTCGCGATCTCCGTGGTGGACGGGCCGGGCAGCGGCACGAACGCGGTGCGGCGGTAGTACTCGAGCTCGCGGATGGACTCTTTGATGTCGGCCAGCGCGCGGTGCGCCAGGCCCTTCTCCGGCTGGCCGAAGTAGATGCGCGGATACCAGCGGCGGCACAGTTCCTTGATCGAGCTCACATCGACCATCCGGTAGTGCAGGTGCTCGTCGAGCTCGGGCATGTCCCGGGCGATGAAACCGCGGTCGGTGGCGATCGAGTTGCCGCACAGCGGCACCGTGCGCGCGGTGGGCGCGTACTGGCGGATGTAGGCGAGGACCTCGGCCTGGGCCTGCTCCAGCGTCACCGTGGAGCGCCGAACCTCTTCGGTGAGACCGGATTTGGCGTGCATCTCGGCGACGACCGGTGGCATGCAGGCCAGCGAGGCGTCGTCGGCGTGGATGACGATGTCGACACCGTCACCGAGGATGTTCAGGTCGCTGTCGGTCACGAGCGCGGCGATCTCGATCAGCTTGTCGCTGTCGAGACGGAGCCCCGTCATCTCGCAATCCATCCAGACCAAGAGTTTGTCGGACACCTGAGTCACCCTAACCGGGCGATACAGTTTGCCTGGAATTCCCCGCAGACGTTTTCGAGCATTTCTTGCGTACGGCAGTTGTGACCAGACGGAGGACGCGCGATGACCACCCCCCAGGAGAAGGCGGCAGCGGCCCGCAAGGCGGCCGAGGACGCGGCGCGGGTCGCCGCGGAGGCCGCGGCGGCGGCGGAGGCCGCCGAGAAGGAAGCCGCGGCGGCGAATGCCGAACCGGCGCAGCCGCCCGCGGCCGTCGGTGCGGCGGCCGAGATCGGGGCGGGGTACGCGTTCGACGGCCCGGCCCTGGAGCTCGGCACGGTGATGGTCGACGGGGTGGCCGATCCCGCCGCGCGCGTGCGCATTCCGCTGAAGATGATGAACCGGCACGGCCTGGTCGCCGGCGCCACCGGTACCGGCAAGACCAAGACCCTGCAGGGCATCGCCGAACACCTGTCCCGGGCCGGTGTGCCGGTGGTGATGGCCGACATCAAGGGCGACCTGTCGGGCCTGAGCGAACCCGGCGCGGACAACGACAAGATCCGGGCACGGGCCGCCGAGACCGGTGCGGGCGACTGGGCGCCCAGCGCCTTTCCCACCGAGTTCGTCTCGCTCGGCACCGGCGGCATCGGGGTGCCGATCCGGGCGACCATCTCCTCGTTCGGCCCGATCCTGCTCAGCAAGGTGCTCGGCCTCAACGACACCCAGGAGTCCACGCTCGGCCTGATCTTCCACTGGGCCGATCAGCGCGGACTGGCGCTGCTGGATCTGAAGGATCTGCGCGCGGTGATCACCCACCTCACCAGCCCCGAGGGCAAGGAGGACCTCAAGGGCATCGGCGGGGTGTCGGCCCAGACGGCGGGGGTGATCCTGCGCTCGCTGGTGAATCTGGAGGCCGAGGGCGGCGACACCTTCTTCGGCGAACCCGAACTCGACCCGGCCGACCTGCTGCGCACCGCGGGCGGGCAGGGCGTGATCACGCTGTTCGAACTCGGCCAGCAGGCGGCGCGGCCGGTGCTGTTCTCCACCTTCCTCATGTGGGTGCTCGCCGACCTGTTCCAGACGTTGCCGGAGGTCGGCGATGTGGACAAGCCCAAGCTGGTCTTCATCTTCGACGAGGCGCACCTGCTGTTCGCCGAGGCGTCCAAGGCGTTCCTGCAGCAGGTCGAGCAGACCGTGAAACTGATCCGCTCCAAGGGCGTCGGGGTGTTCTTCTGCACGCAGCTGCCCACCGACATCCCGAATCCGGTGCTGTCACAGCTCGGCGCGCGCGTGCAGCACGCGCTGCGCGCCTTCACCCCCGACGATCAGAAGGCGCTGTCGAAGACGGTGCGGACCTACCCCAAGTCGTCGGTGTACGACCTGGAGGCGGCGCTCACCTCACTGGGCACCGGTGAGGCGATCGTCACGGTGCTCTCGGAGAAGGGCGCGCCGACGCCGGTGGCCTGGACCAAGATCGCGCCGCCGCGCTCGCTGATGGACACCGTCGGCGACGACGCGATCAAGTCCAAGGCGCTGTCGAGTCCGCTGCAGGGCAGGTACGGGCAGAGCGTGGACCGGGAGTCGGCCTACGAGATGCTGCTGGCCAGCGTCGCCGCGGCCGAACCCGAGCCCGAGGCGCCCACGGCGCCGGGGCGCTCGGCCGCGCCGCAGGAGGAGGACTCGGCCGCCGAGCGGATCATGAACAATCCGGCGGTCAAGAGCTTCCTGCGGTCGGCGGCCAGCGCCGCGGGCCGCGAGATCAGCCGCAGTCTCTTCGGTACCCGGCGTCGGCGGTAGCGATCAGCTGCTGCCGAACCAGCCCCAGGGGAACCAGTTGTGGTAGCCGCCGCCGCGGCCACGATCACAGCGATCCCAGTCGTTCCACTGGTCGTGGTAGCCGTAATCGCAGCGGTGGCGGCGATCGCGGTCGCAGTAGTCCCAGTTGTCGTAGCGATTCCAGTCGTCGCACCGTGGCCGGTTGGTTTGCACCACGTCGGGGGCGGAAGCGGGGAGGGCGAGGGCGGGGGTGGCCGCCGTCAGCGGGATGGTGACCGCCGCACCCACCACCGCCACGCCGAGGAGCAGTCTGCGCGGGCCGCGCACACGGGTCGTGTCGGTATTCATGGTTGCCTCTTCCGGTGCACCGGTCGCCGGACTCGGCGCACCGCCGGTCGAGTGGATATTTGCTTTTCCCCGACTTATCTGATACTAGGCCCGATGTGGGGGCGGCCACCAGCCCTCGGCCCGGTCAGACGGCTGTTTCGCGGCGCAGCAGATCGGCGGTCGTCTCGCGGCGCAGCAGCGGGGTGCAGCGGCCCGCGGCGACGGCGACCACCGGCGGCCTGCCCACGCCGCGGTAGGTCGAGACCAGGCCGGGATGATAGGCGCCCGCGCAGGGCAGCGCGAGCACCTCACCCGGGCGCAGATCGGCGGGCAGCCGCACGTCGGCGGCGAGCGGGATCCCGGATCCGCCGTGACTGCCGAGGATCGACGCGGTCAGCCGGGCGCCGGTGGGATGCCGGTTGACCAGCACCGCGCTCCCACGGGCCGGGCAGGCGCCGGCACCGTCGACGAGCACGGTGGTGCCGCCGTCGGCGGTCTCGGTGACGGCAAGCACCCGGTGCAGACTCACGCCCGCCCTGGCGACGATGCCGCGTCCCGGTTCCAGCACCAGCACCGGACGCGGAAACCGGTGCCGCGCGCACCCGGCGTCGAGCGCGTCCTCGACGATGTCGGCGAATTCCGGCAGGTTCAGTTCGGCGTCCCCGCCGCGCACGGCCACCGCGTGCCCGCCGCCGATGTCGAGGTGGCTCAGCAGCAGGCCGTATTCGGCGTCGATCCACGCCATCTCGCCGATCAGCCTGCGGAT
This sequence comes from Nocardia asteroides, assembly GCF_900637185.1. Lineage (NCBI taxonomy): Bacteria > Bacillati > Actinomycetota > Actinomycetes > Mycobacteriales > Nocardiaceae > Nocardia > Nocardia asteroides. Next base: position 2,286,464 of record NZ_LR134352.1, read on the forward strand.
CGCCTCGCCGTAGAGATCGGGATTGCTGATCTGCGCGCCGAGGTGGCAGTGCAGGCCGACCAGCCGCAGGTTCGGCTGACCGGCGATGCGGGCGACGGCCGTCGCCAGTGACGTGCCGCGCAGCGGAAAACCGAAGCGCGGCCCACCCGGCACCTCGATCGCGGGGTCCACCCGCAGCAGCACCTGTTGCGGCCGGGTCGCCAGGGCCGCCAGCAGGGAGATCTCGGTGAGCGAGCCCACCACGATCCGGCCGACACCGTGCTCGACGGCGGTCCGCAGCTCGTCACAGGTCTTGCCGGGCCCGTGCAGGACGACGCGACGCGGCTCGACGCCCGCGGCGAGCGCCACCGACAGCTCCCCACCGGAGCCCGCCTGCACCGACAGGCCCTCCTCGGTGACCCAGCGCGCGAGCGCGCCGATCATCAGCGCGGTGCCCGCGTAGACGATCTCGGCGTCGGGAAAGTACTTGCGATAGGCCCGGCAGCGGGCCCTGACCTCGGCCTCGTCGACGACATGGACCGGGGTCCCGTACTGGTCGGCGAGATCGGCGAGCGCGACCCCGCCGAGGGTGATCCGGCCGTCCCCGTCGTAGTGGGTGTCGGCGGGCCAGAGCGCGGGATCGAGCCGCGGCACGGTGGTCGCGCGCAACGACGGGAAGATGTCGAGCAACGTCACGGTGGTCTCCTGGGGACGCCCCCGCGCTCGGACGGCGGGGCCGATTCCAGGACTACGCCGACCGCGGGCCGGTGGACGCGGCGTTGACGGGTCCTTGACCCGCACCGGCCCGATCCTGACGGGTTGCTGACGCGGCAACCCGTCAGCGTGGGATCAACCGCCCAGCTTCTTGTAGAACGCGCCGGCGATCGGGGCGGTCACCGCGCGCGGGCCGTAGTTGCCCGCCACGCTCATGCCCTTGGAGATCAGGCCGGGCACGATCCGCATCTTGTTGCGGGCCAGGGCGTCGATGGAGACCTTGGCCGTGTACTCCGAGGAGACCCACAGGAAGTCGGGCACCATCTTGTCGACGATCGACTCGTCCTCGGGCGCGGGCGTCTCGGTGCGCACCGGGCCGGGCGCGAGCAGGGTGACGTGGACGCCGGTGCCCTTGAGCTCGCCGCGCAGCGACTCGGAGAAGGTGTTGGCGAACGCCTTGGACGCGGCGTAGGTGGCGTTGTTCGGGATCGGCATGTTGCCCGCGGCCGAGCCGCTGATCAGGATGCCGCCCGCCTTCCGCTCGATCATGCCGGGCAGCACGGCCAGGGTCAGATCGTGCACCGCGGTGGCGTTGAGTTCCATCTGCGCCCGCTCGTAGGCGAAGTCCAGCTCGGCGACCGGGCCGAAGGTGGCGATGCCCGCGTTGTTGCACAGCACCGCGATGTCGCGGACCGCGAGTTCGTCGACCAGGCTGGCCCGCTGCGTCCGGTCGGCGAGGTCGACCGCGCGCACCTCGGCGGTGATGCCGTGGGCCAGCGTCAGCCGCTGGGCCAGCTCGGTCAGCACCTCACCGCGCCGGGCGACCAGGATCAGCGAATAGCCGCGTCCGGCCAGCTCGGCGGCCAGCGCGGTGCCGATGCCGGAGGAGGCGCCGGTGACGACGGCACGATTGTCTGCGGTGGGGGAGGGCAAGCTCACACGGGGAGCTTAGGGGATCGGCTGGGGCCGGGTGTGGCCCCGTCGCGGCCCTAGCATGGGAACCGCCATGACGAGGAAGACACCGCGCCCCCGCGCCGGTCTCGACGAGCCGTCGCTGCCCGGCGCCGAGCCGCCGTCCGCGCACGCGTCCACCGGGCTTGCCGATCGGGGGCCGCGGTGACCGGGCACCACGTGTTCGGGATGGGTGACGCCCCGGCGGCGGCGCCGACCTGGCCGCCGCCGACCGAGACCGAGATCGCCGCGGCCGTCGCGGCGACCCGGGGCGGTCCCGAGCTGGTCGGCATCGAATGGCGCAGCGCGCGGCCACTGTCCGCCACCGTGGGAGCGCGGCTGAGCGATGGGGCCATGGTCGTCGTGAAGCGCGTCCCGAGTCGACTGCGTGACCTGGCGGCGCTCGCCGAGGAGCACCGGTTCATGACCTACCTGCGCGACCGGGGCGTACCCATCCCCGAGGTACGCGCGGTGAGTGGCGAGCCGGCCGGTCGCGCCGGATTCGTCTACGAGGTCCAGCGGGCCGGCGTGGGGGTGGATCGGTATCGCAGCGACTTCTCCTGGTCGCCGTATCGCGACACCGCCGATGCCGCGGCGGCGGGCGCCATGCTGGCCCAACTCCATGTGGCCGCAGCGGGTTTCGATGCTCCCGCGCGCCCGGCCCGGCCGCTGGTGGCGAGCCTGCACGGCAGCGGTCCCTGGCAGGTCGTCGAATGGCATCGAGCGCGCAGGCCCGCCGTCGCACGGTTCCTGGACGACCGCGACTGGCGTGCCGACCTCCCCGACCCGCGCGTCGATCTGTCCGGGGTGGACCCGCTGTGGACCCATGGCGACTGGCATCCGACCAACCTGCTGTGGACGGGGAACACGGTCACCTCGGTATTCGATTTCGGTCTCGCCGACCGCACCACCGCTGTCTTCGACCTCGCCACCGCCGTCGAACGCGCTGTGGTGGACTGGGTTTCGCTGCGTGACGGCGGCCCGGCGCACGTCCGCGCCGACCAGGTGCGCGCGCTCGTCGAGGGGTATCGCGCGGTCCGTCCGCTGCCTGCGGCCGAACAGCGAGCACTCGCGGAGATCCTCCCGGTGGTGCACCTCGGCTACGAACTGTCCGAGATCGACTACTTCCTGACCGTGTCCGGCGAACCACGCAACGCCGAGATCGCCTACCAGGATTGGCTTCTCGGCCATCTGACCTGGTTCCACACCGCGGACGGGCGCGCGGTCCTCGACCTCGTGCGCGACGCGGCACGCGACTAGCTCCGCCGTCGGCGGTCCCGTGCGCGGAACACCGCCCCGCCCACCGGATGCGAGGTCGGTGGACGGGGCGGTGCGACGGCCGTCCCTCGCGGAGGACGACCGGGATCGGGGAACTACAGGCGCGCCGCCAGGCGGGTGCCCTGGGCGATGGCCCGCTTGGCGTCGAGCTCGGCGGCCACGTCGGCGCCGCCGATGAGGTGCAGGTCGACGCCCGCGGCGCGCAACGGCTCCTCCAGCTCGCGCACGGATTCCTGTCCGGCGCAGACGATCACGTTGTCGACGGCGATCACCCGCGGGTTCTCGCGCTTGTCACCGAAGCTGATGTGCAGGCCCGCGTCGTCGATGCGCTCGTAGTTCACGCCGCCGACCTGCTCGACGCCCTTGGCCTTGAGCGCGGCGCGATGCACCCAGCCCGAGGTCTTGCCCAGGTCCTTGCCGAACGGGGTCGACTTGCGCTGCAGCAGCACCACGTCGCGGGCGGCGGGGGAGGGCTTGGGCTGCTTGAGCTGACCGCGCACCTGCTCGTCGTCGGCGTCGACACCCCACTCCTCCTTCCACTCGTCGAGCTTGAGCGTGGGATGGCCCTCCACCGTGAGGTATTCGCTCACGTCGTAGCCGATGCCGCCGGCGCCGATCACCGCGACCTTCTTGCCGACCGGCTTCTCCTCCTTCACCAGTTCGGCGTAGGACAGCACCATCGGGTGGTCGATGCCGGGGATGTTCGGGATGCGCGGGCGCACACCGGTCGCCAATACCACCGAGTCGTACTTACCCGCGATGAGCTCGTCGGCGGTGACCCGCTTCTCCAGGTGCAGGGTGACGCCGGTGAGCTCGATCTTGCGCCGGAAGTAGCGGATCGACTCGTCGAACTCCTCCTTGCCGGGGATGCGGCGGGCGATGTCGAACTGGCCGCCGATCTTGTCGTCGGCCTCGAACAGGTCCACGTGGTGACCGCGCTCGGCGAGGTTGACCGCCGCCGACAGCCCAGCCGGTCCGGCGCCGACCACCGCGAACCGCTTGGCCCGGCGGGTCGGCAGCAGCTGCAGCGTGGTCTCGCTGCCCGCGCGCGGGTTGACCAGGCACGACACCTTCTTGTTGCCGAAGGCGTGGTCGAGGCAGGCCTGGTTGCAGGCGATGCAGGTGTTGATCTCGTCGGCGCGGTCGCCCATCGCCTTGTTGGCCCATTCGGCGTCGGCCAGCAGCGGGCGGGCCAGCGAGATCAGCGCCGCGTCGCCCCGGGTGAGGATCTCCTCGGCGATCTCGGGCATGTTGATCCGGTTCGAGGCGCACACCGGGATGTTCACCCGGCGCGCGACCTTCGCGGTGAACTCCACGAACGCCGCGCGCGGCACCGAGGTGACGATGGTGGGCACCCGCGCCTCGTGCCAGCCGATATCGGTGTTGAGGATGTCGACGCCGGCGGCTTCCAGTTCCTGGGCCAGCGCGATGATCTCGTCGAAGGTCTGGCCCTTCTCCACCAGCTCGGCCATGGACAGCCGGAACACGATGATGAAGTCGGGACCCACGGCGGCCCGGATGCGCTTGGCGATCTCCACCGGCAGCCTGCGCCGGTTCTCCGGGGTGCCGCCCCACTTGTCGGTGCGCTTGTTCACCCGCGGTGCGAGGAACTGGTTGATGAAATAGCCCTCACCGCCCATGATCTCGCAGCCGTCGTAGCCGGCGAACTTGGCCAGCTCGGCGCAGCGGGCGTAGTCGTCGATGGTGTTCTCGATGCCCTTGGCCGAGAGCGCGCGCGGCTTGAACGGGTTGATCGCGGACTTCACCGCCGAGGCGGACACGCTGGTCGGCATGTAGGAGTAGCGGCCCGCGTGCAGGATCTGGATGGCGATCTTGCCGCCCTCGGCGTGCACCGCCTTGGTGATCGTGCGGTGCCGGTAGGCCTCGGACTTGGTGGTCAGCTTGCCGCCGAAGGGCGCCAGCCAGCCGGTGCGGTTGGGCGCGTAGCCGCCGGTGATGATCAGGCCGACGCCGCCGCGGGCGCGCTCGGCGAAGTAGGCGGCGAGCTTGTTGGTGTCCCAGGCACGGTCCTCGAGACCGGTGTGCATGGACCCCATGACCACCCGGTTGCGCAGGGTGGTGTGGCCGAGGTCGAGTGGCTCGAACAGGTGGGGATAGGCAGTCATGGAAGGTCGTCACCTTTTCGCGGTCGCAGGGCCTGCAGTACTTCGTCGCACCATTCGACGTAGCCGGACTCCGCGCGGATGCCCGCGCGCAGCACCAGATACTGGTGCAGGGCGGCGCCGGAGAGCTGGTCCGGCGCCGGGAAGAATTTCTTTTCGCTGAGGCGGTACTCGTCGAGCCGCTGCGCGTGCTGGGCGCGGTGACGGGCCACCTCGCCGAGCACGGCGTCGATGTCGCCGTGCGCCGCACCGCGGATCTTCACGCCGAGTTCGTCGTGGGACGGGCTGTACTCGGTGGGTTCGGCGATCCAGCGGGCCAGCTCGGTCTGTCCGGCCGCGGCCACCGAGTACACCTTCTTGTCGGGTTTTCCCTGCTGCGCGACCGATTCCACGGTCACCCAGCCGGAATCCTCCATACGCTTGAGTACCCGGTAGATCTGCTGGTGGGTGGCACTCCAGAAGTAGCCGATCGACTTGTCGAACCGGCGAGCGAGTTCATAGCCCGAGCCGGCCCGTTCGCTGAGCGAGACCAGCAGCGCGTGCTCCAGTGCCATGCGTCGAGGGTATCCGGAACGCGCGGTACTATGCAACCAGGTTCATATGAACCGTCGGCGAGCCGAAACGCCGATGTGCCCTGCCGACCGGCGCGACGCCCATTACGCTTCGCCCATGACCGAGGTGAACGCGTCCGACACCGTCGGCGAGGCGGCCGGGCGCGGACAGGTAGTGGCCTGGGGGCTGTGGGACTGGGGGTCGTCGGCGTTCCAGGCCGTCACGCTGACCTTCGTGTTCTCGGTGTATCTCACCGACAAGGTGGGCGACGATCTGCCCGGCTCGACCTCGGCGAGCGCCTGGCTCGGCTGGGCGCTGGCCGGCGCGGGCCTGGTGGTCGCGCTCACCGCGCCGGTTTGCGGGCAATACTTCGACGCCGTGGGCTCACGCAAGCGGGCGCTGGCGACCCTGACCGGCCTCACCGTCGGCGCGATGGCGCTGATGTTCTTCGTCCACGACGACTATCACGACCTGTGGTTGGGCCTGGGCCTGCTGGCTTTCGCCGCGGCGGTGTTCGAGCTGGCCGGGGTGCCCTACAACGCGATGCTGCGCCAGGTCTCCACCCCGCCGACGGTGGGCCGGGTCTCCGGATTCGGCTGGGCGATGGGCTATTTCGGCGGCATCGTGCTCCTGCTCATCTGCTACGTGGGGTTCCTCGCCGGCGACGGCGACGCGCGCGGCGTGCTCGGCATGCCCACCGATCAGGGCCTGAATGTGCGGCTGGCCATCGTGGCCGCGGCGGTCTGGTTCACCGTGTTCGCGCTGCCGGTGCTGTTCGCCGTACCCGAGATGCCGCGCACGGCGGCCGACTCCGGCGCGGCGCGCGCGGGGTTCCTCGGCTCCTACCGGGTGCTGTGGCGCGACGTGCGGGACCTGTGGGCGCAGGACCGGCACACCGTCTGGTTCCTGCTCGCCAGCGCGGTCTTCCGTGACGGGCTGGCCGGGGTGTTCACCTTCGGCGCGGTGCTGGCCGTGCAGGTGTACGGATTCGCCGACGCCGACGTGCTGCTGTTCGGCATCGCGGCCAATGTGGTGGCCGGTGCGGCGGCCATCGCGGCGGGCCGGGTCGACGACCGGATCGGTCCCAAGCGGGTGATCGTGGCCTCGCTGGCCGGGATGCTGGTGTGCGGGCTGGTGCTGCTGGTGGTGTCGGGCACGCTGATGTTCTGGATCTTCGGCCTCGCGCTGACGGTGTTCGTCGGACCCGCGCAGGCCTCGGCCCGTTCGTTCCTGGCGCGGCTGGCGCCGCCCGGCCGCGAGGGTCAGCTGTTCGGGCTCTACACCACCACCGGGCGGGCGGTGTCGTTCCTCGCGCCCGCCCTGTTCGGCCTGTTCGTCTGGGGTTTCGGCACCGACCGCGCCGGGATCGCCGGATTGCTGGTGGTGCTGGCCGCCGGATTGCTGGTGCTGCTGCCGGTGCGCGCGCCCGCGCCGCTCGCGGTGGTGAAATAGTGCTACTTCACCAACCGTGCCAGGGCGGCGTTGTGTGTACGCCCGTACTCTGAAATTCTCGTGGTGCCGGATGTGCGGTGTGTTACACCATGGACCGCATGCCGCCGCGGAAATACCCCTCAGTCAGCGCTTTTGGGCACCCAGCCGCCGATGCCGAGGGCGATCAGGCGCATCTGCATGACGGTGCGCTCCACCACCGCCGACTCCTCGCGCGGCGAGGCGGCGACATAGGCGGCGATGCCGTCGGTGACCGTCGTGACGAGTAGATCGGCCGCGATCTCGAGCTCGGTGGTGCTCCACGTGTCCAGCGCGCGCAACCGGGACAGGTCGGCCACGATCTCGCGCACGATCAGCTGCATCTCCATCGCGATCGCCTGGCGCAGCGGCGCCGGGCCGCCGTGGCGTTCGCGGATGAGGAAGCCGAACAGCGCGCGCTTGGCCCCCACCTGCTCGAAGACGAACCGCACGGTGTCGGCCAGATGCGCGTCGGGCTTGCGCCTGACCTCGCGCAACGCCAGCCGCAGCGCGGTGACGCCCTCGTCGACGAGGGTGGCGCCCAGATCGTCCAGCGAGGCGAAATGGCGGTAGAAGGCGGTCGGTACGATGCCGGCCGAGCGAGCGATCTCCCGCAGGCTCAGCGCCGCGAATCCGCGGTCTGCGGCCAGCGTCAGGGTGCCTTCGAGGAGGGCCGCACGGGTGTGCGCCTTGCGCTCGTTGCGGGTTCCTGCCTGCTCAGTCACATCGGTGAGCATACATCCGTTCACCATAGTCGCTTCCCTGGTTCTGTTGCCCGCCTCACATCTTTGCCGGTTGACAGCGGGCTGGGTTCATCCGGCACACTGGTGAGTGTACAGGCGTGCACTGAAATGTGAATCGCATGCCGAGGGACTTCCGCAGAGGGGCAAGACGCATGGTGGGACTGATCGACCTGGTGCAGACGTTGACGACGCCGCACCCGCTGGACCGGTACCTGGAACTCGTCAACCCCGCGCTCACCGCGCGGGAGCTGCGGGCCGAGGTCACCCATGTCTCGCACGCGGTGCCCGGCTCGGTGACGCTCACCCTGCGCGCCTCCCGGCAGTGGCGCGGCCACACCGCCGGTCAGTACGTGCAGATCGGCGTCTCGATCAACGGCGTGCGGCACACCCGCTGCTACTCGCCGATCGACCCGGAGAGCCGCGGCGACCGCTACCTGCAGCTCACGGTGAAGGCGCACCCGGGCGGGCTGGTCTCCAACTACCTGCACGACAACGCCAGGCCGGGCCTGGTCGTCGACCTGGCGCCCGCCGCCGGCGTCTTCGCGCTACCGGCGCGCAGGCCCGAGCGGGTGCTGCTGGTCAGCGGCGGCAGCGGCATCACCCCGGTACTGTCGATGCTGCGCACCCTCGACGCCGAGGGCTTCGCCGGGGAGGTCACCTTCCTGCACTACGCGCGTCAGCCCGAGATGGTGCCGCACCGGGCCGAGCTGACCGCGATCGCCAACCGCCGCCCCAACTTCCGGGTCGAGTACCGCTACCCGGTCGAGCCCGGCACCGTCGTCGGTGGCGAGACCTCCACCGGCAGCGGCTTCTTCGACTACGACGAGCTCGAGCGGGTCGCGCCCTGGTTCGCCGACGCGCAGACCTTCGTGTGTGGCCCGCCGCCGCTGATGCGCGCCGTGCGGACCATCTTCGAGGCCGAGGGCCTGGCCGACCGGGTGCACAGTGAGGAGTTCACCCTCACCACCGTGCCCGCCGACCCGGCCGAGGCCACCGGCACGGTCTCGTTCTCCGGCAGCGACGTGGCCGCCGAGAACACCGGCGCGACGCTGCTCGAGCAGGCCGAGGCCGCCGGGCTCACCCCGGAATACGGCTGCCGCATGGGGATCTGCTTCTCCTGCACCGCCACCAAGGTCTCCGGCTGCACCCGCAACGTGCGCACCGGCGAACTCGACGCCGACCCGGACAAGCAGATCCAGATCTGCGTCAACGCGCCCGTCGGCGACGTCGACATCGCCCTCTAGACGACGACAACCGAATACCGACACCAACCAAGGGGAGATACAGACATGACGATCCTCACCGAAGGCAAAGACGGCCCGGTCATCCTGACCCCGGACCAGGTCGAGGAGATCGGCCGCACGCTCGACGAACTGCGCGCCCGCGTCGAAGCCGACCTCGGCGAACGCGACCGCGACTACATCTACAAGATCATCAAGACCCAGCGCGGCTTCGAGATCGCCGGCCGCGGGCTGATGTACCTGGGCTTCCTGCCGCCGTTCTGGCTGGCCGGCGTGGCCGCCCTCGGTGTGTCGAAGATCCTGGACAACATGGAGATCGGCCACAACGTCATGCACGGTCAGTACGACTGGATGCGTGAGCGCGGCATCAACTCCCGCGAATTCGACTGGGACACGGTCTGCCCGGCCGACCAGTGGAAGCACTCGCACAACTACATGCACCACACCTACACCAACGTCCACGACATGGACCGCGACATCGGCTACGGCATCCTGCGCATCGACGAGGGCCAGAAGTGGAACCCCTACTACCTGGGCAACCCGATCTACGCGTTCCTGCTGATGGTGCTGTTCGAGTGGGGCGTGATGGTGCACGACCTCGAGGCCGACAACATCATCAAGGGCAAGCGCACCTGGGCCGAGCTCAAGCCGCTGCTCAAGGGCCAGGGCAAGAAGGCGGGCAAGCAGGTCCTCAAGGACTATGTGGTGTTCCCCGCGCTGACCGGCCCGCTGTTCCTGCACACCCTGGCCGGCAACGCCGCGGCCAACCTGGTGCGCAACCTCTGGACCTTCTCGATCATCTTCTGCGGCCACTTTCCGGCCGGTGTACAGACGTTCACCAAGGAGGAGACCGAGGTCGAGACCCGCGGTGAGTGGTATGTCCGGCAGATGCTCGGCTCGGCCAATATCAAGGGCTCCAAGCTGTTCCACATCATGTCGGGCAACCTCTCGCACCAGATCGAGCACCACCTGTTCCCGGACATCCCGGCCAACCGGTACCCGGAGATGGCGCCCGAGGTGAAGGCGCTGGCCGAGAAGTTCGGTCTGCCCTACAACACCGGCCGTTTCTCCAAGCAGATCGGCTCGGTCTGGGCCAAGATCTTCCTGCTCTCGGTGCCGGATCGCTTCGTGAAGAGGGCGCCGCAGCCCGGTGTTATCGTTGTGCGTAATCGGAAGGCAACCGAAGTGGGCGTGTAAATGGTCGGCAAATTCGAAAGCAACAAAGATCTTGTCCAGGAATTGACGTCCTCCGGTGCCCGGCACGTCGGCAATATCGCGTCGTTGATCACCGGGGTCGTCGCCGAGGTGGCGCGCGAGATCGGTGAGTTCGTCACCGACGCCATCGAGATGAACGAGGCCGCGGCGGCCGCCCGCCGCGACGCCGAGCAGCAGCGCGAGGCCGAGCGGGACTACCGCGAGGCCGTCGATCTCGACGCCGACGACGACGTCGAGGTCACCACCGCCGTGTTCACCGAGACTCCGATCGCCGAACCGGCCGAGCCGGCTCCCGGCGAGAAGGCCTGAGTCTCACCACACCGGCAACCGCCTGCGGTGTTCGGTGACATCGGTGATCAGATCCCGGTAGCCGTCGGTCAATTCGGCCAGCCTGCACCAGTGCAGGTGGGTCCTGGCCTCCCGTTGCCGCGGGGAATGCGGCTCGATCGGATCGCCGCCCAGCGCCTGCTGGGCGGCGATCCATTTCGCCGCCATCCGATCGATCACCGCGCCCAGGGTCTCGGTGTGCAGCGAAGCGCCCGCCCGATGCGCCACGTTCGCCGCCACCCAGCCGTCGATCCGGGCGATGAGGGCGGCGCGGTCGCGATCGATGCCGTCGATCACCCGCCCGCACGCCGCGATCCGGCTGCTGCTGGCCTGCGGTGCGCGGGCCGCCGTGATGGCCGAGTGCCTGCGGTCGTGGCAGCGGGCCAGACTGTTGGCCGCGTCGAGCACCTGATGCCGGGCCTGCTCGGGGTCGGCGGTGTCGAGAAAGGCCCGCAACAACGCCGACGGCGGTGGGAATTGCGTGGCAGACTCGCGCTGGCCGGGATGGTTCGGCATGGTTCACGCCCCGTGGATAACGCTGAATTGAGCTTGGATACGCCAGGGCCGGGGAGGATCGGGGGAGTGCGCTCCCCGGCTCCGGCGTAGCCCCGCCCGGGCGTCGACGAATATCCGCGACGCTGCGGCGAGGAAGACGACCCGGGGAAAATCGGGACCCTTTCAGGAAAGCGCGATCCGGCGTGAGCGCGCAATAGTCGGGTGTACAAATTCCGCGGTCGGCCGGAATTGTTATCCAGCGTTACGGCGGTGTCACCGGGCGAGGTCCACCGGGTAACCCACCGGCGCATTCCGGGCAATCCGATCCCCGGTGCGGGCCACCGGCGCCGGCGTATGCACTAACCTCGACAAATGTGCCCGCCTATGTCTCCTCACCCGAACTGACCTTCGGGTTCCTGTTCTCGCTGGAAGACCCGCAGCGAATCGCCGACGTGGTCCGCGACCTGATGGAGCGGCGCGCGGTCTCGGTGTTCCGGATAGCCCGGCTCTCCGACGACGACGGCCCGCCCGAGCGCTATGTCGTGAACTGGGCGTCCATCCCGCAGATCTCCATCACCACCAGCGCCCCCGAGCCCGCCGACCTGCGCGAGCAGCGGATCATGCTGGTCAACGCCTTCCTCGGGGAGAACGGCGAGGTCAGCCTGTATTCGGGAACGCCCGACGCGCCGAGCTGAACTCGCTCAGCGCGCCGACTCGTAGATCCGGCGCACCACGTCCTCGATGCCGGGCTCCTCGATCGACAGATCCCGCACCTGCGCCCGATCCGACACCGTGGCCAGCAGCGCCGCCGCGGTGGTGTGTTCGGCGTCGAAGGCCAGCCGCTGCCGCATCCCGCCCGCCTCGCTGGACAGCAGCTGCGCCCCGCCCGGCAGATCGTCGAGATCCGGTGTCGGCGCGGCCAGGTCGACGACGAGGACCCGGCGCGCGCCGACGGTGGCGCCGAGCCCGGCCAGTGAACCGTCGTACACCAGCCTGCCGTGATCGACCACGAGCACCCGGTCGCAGAGCCGTTCCACATCGCCCATGTCGTGGGTGGTGAGCAGCAGGGTGGTCCCGCGTTCGATGCGCTCGGCGCGCAGGAACTCGCGCAGGCGCTGCTTGGACAGCACGTCCAGGCCGATCGTCGGCTCGTCCAGGATCACCAGTTCCGGTGAATGCAGCAGGGCGGCAGCCACTTCCGCGCGCATGCGCTGGCCGAGCGACAGCTGGCGCACCGGTGTGTCGAGCGTGTCGGCCATCTCGAGCTGTTCGACCAGTTCGTGCGTGCGCTTGTCGGCGATGTCGGGGTCGAGCCGGTGGATGGCGGCCAGGATCGAGAACGATTCGTGCAGCGGCAGATCCCACCACAGCTGGGAACGCTGCCCGAACACCACACCGATCCGCGAGGCCAGCTCCCTGCGCTGACGCACCGGTTCCAGGCCGCAGGTGCGGACGCTGCCGGTGGTGGGGACCAGGATGCCGGTGAGCATCTTGATCGTGGTCGACTTGCCCGCGCCGTTGGCCCCGATATAGCCCACCGCGGAACCGCGTTCGATCCGGAAACTCATCCGGTCGACCGCGGTGATGGTGTCGCGATGTCTGCGCCAGCGGCTGCCGTTCTTGCGGTACACCGTGAACTGCCGGGTGAGGTCGTCGATGTCGATGATCGGATCCGATCCGGTGTGCTCGTCCATCGCTATCCCCCTCCTCCCTGATAGTGCCTCGTACCGATCCGCCACGCGGCGAACGCCAGCAACCAGACCCACGCCGCCGCGACCGGGGTCAACCACGCCGACCAGGCGGGCAGCAGCGGCGGGCCGGGCAGCCCGAGCAGCTCGACGGTCGGCACGTAGGCGGTGAACGCGACGGGAATCGCGAACCCGAACAACAGCTTCAACGGAGTCGGGAACACCGACGCGGGCTGCATCGCGGCGAAGGATCCGCCGTAGGTGAAGCTGTTGGTGAGCTCGGCACCGTCTATCAGGAAGAACTGTAGTCCCGCCGCGCATACGAAAAGGCCACAGAACAGCGCGATTCCGCTCAGCAGGGTGATCACGATCAAGGTAACCGGGGCGATGCCCCAGTCGATTTCGTTGCGCCAGAGCCCGATACCGAGCACGAAAACGGCCACGGCGGCCCTGGCGAGCCTGCGCAGGGAGATGTCGCTGGTGATCAGTTGCAGCAGCAGTGGTTGCGGGCGCAGGTGATAGGCGTCGAGGGTGCCCATCCTGATCATCGTCGGCAGCGAATCCAGATGTCCCACCAGCACCTGCGCCAGCGCGAAGGAGGTGTTGGACAGGCCGAACAGCAACAGCGCCGCGTCGGTGTCGAGTCCGCCGAGTGTGCCGACATTGTGGAAGATGACCCACACCTCGGCGAACTCCACCAGGCCGATCAGGAAGGCGCTGAACACCTCGGTGGCGAAGGAGAGCCGGTAGACCTGCTGTGCTTTCACACGCGAACGCAATACTGCGAGATAGGGGGTGAACCAGGTCCCGGCCACGATGCGCGCGGAATCCGGTTCAGCCACCCTGTACCTCCAACCTGCGTTGACCCGCCCGCAGCAACACCCTGCCGAGCAACCCGATCACCAACACCCAGAAACATTGCGCCGCAACGATGATCAGCGCATCCATCCCGACTACCCGTCCTGACAGCGTATCGATCGGGGCTTGCAGGATGGAGGGAAACGGTGTCGCCATCGCGATCGTCCGCAACCAGTCGGGAAACATGTGGACGGGGACGAAGAGACCGGCGAGGAACGTACCGACGATCTGGTACAGCACCCGGATTCCGCGAATCTCCACCACCCAGAACCCGATCAGCGCGATCGCGAACAGGCACAGGAACGACAACGCGACCGCCAGCAGCACGCTGACCAGCCCGAGCAGGTAGGCGACCGGCGTCGTCGGCAGCGACAGGCCGAAGGTCGCCGCGCCGATGGCGATGCTCGGCACGCCACGCGGCAGGAAGGTGCAGGCGGCCCGGCCCATGTCGGTGGCCAGGTAGCTGAGCTGGATGTCTACCGGGCGCAGGAAATCGATGGCGACATCGCCGGATTTGATCCGGTCGACCAGGTCGATCTGCGGTCCCATGAACTGGGTGGCGCCGAGCAGTGCCTGTGAGAGCCAGACGTAGGCGCCGATGGTGCCCTCGTCGTAGCCGCCGAAATCACCGGCGGCGCGGACCGCGGCCACCATCACCGCGGCGCGCACGAAGCCGAAGACACAGTTGGTGAACAGGCCGGCGAACATCGCCAGCTTGTACTGGGCCTGACGTTTGAACCCCGCCCGCGCCAGCGTCCAGTACACGCCCAGCGCACTGCGCCTGCGGCGACGCGCGCCGCACCGGCTCACGGCGATGGCAAGTCGGCCGTCCCCCTCCGCATCGCCCCGCACAATCAGTCAACTCTAGGCGGCCACCCCACGATCCGGACGAAAACGACCGTGATCGTGACTGCTCAGCGCAGCGGAACCCCGACGTCGCTGCCGCCCTCCGGGGTGATGCGCGCCTTCACTTTCAGCAGCGCGGGCGCGGGCACGAAGCCGCCGGCGAACAGCGCCTCGCCCTGCCGGAACGCGGGGGAGCGGTCGAGCAGGGCCGCGGGCGCGTAGCCGAAATAGGTGCCGAGTTCGGTGAGGTCGACCGGGGAGGTCATCTTCATCAGGGCCAGGTTGTCGCACTGGGAGATGATGCCGGGGTGCACCTTCGACGGCCGCTGCGTCGACAGCAGCAGCCACAGCCCGAACTTGCGCCCCTCCGCCGCGATCTGGATCAGCCGCTCGCGCACGGCGATCGCGATCGGTGAGTCCAGCCGGGGCGAGGCCAGATTGTGCGCCTCGTCGATGACGAGCAGCACCGGCCTGCGTTCCTCGCGGTGTTCCCACAGGTCGTCGAGCAGGGCCAGGGCCACCACGAGCTGCTGTGCGGCGGTGGAGAATCCGCCGAGATCGAGCACGGTCGCGTCGGGGCGCTCGGCGACGACCTCCGTGACCGCGCGATCGCTGCGCGCCCACACCTCCCAGTCACGCAGGCCCAGATTCTCGATCCGCATGGCCAGGCGCCGCTGGGCCGCGGACTCCGAGCGCCGCAGCACCGGCAGCGTCACGTCGAGTTCGGCGGCGGCCAGCTGGTCGGCGAGGTGGATGAGCTCGTTGAACTCCTCGCGGTCGACGATCGGATCGAGTTGCAGGATGGCGGCTTTGGACGACAGCGGCAGGGCGGTGAACCTGGCCCGCAACGGCAGGCCGGAATGCGGTCGCAGGACCCGGATGTCGCGTTCGCGCAGCGCGTCGGCGGTCGGTCCGGTGGCCGCGGGGTCGACCTCGCCCAGCCGGACGAAATCGGAGTTGGGATCGAAGATCACCACCGGCAGTGCGGTATGCGCGATGAGCTGCTCGAGCACCACGCCGAGCGCGTAGGTCTTGCCCGAACCGCTCTGTCCGCACCAGAAGGTGTGCCGGTTGAAGCGCTTGGGCAGCAGCCGGGCCGGTCCACCGGGTGGGGTGAGGTTGACGCCGATGTCGAGCAGCGCGCCGGTGGTCTCGTGCAGTGTGGCGACTGTGGCCGCGTCGACGAGTTCGACCTCGCCGTCGGTGAACGGGTAACCGGCGCGGATGTCGATACCGCCGTCGACGAGTTCGCCGATCAACCGGCCGCGCAGGCGGACCGGGGTGGTCTCGGACCGCTCCTCGACCAGCACCAGCTGACGGTGCTCGGCCGCGACGATCACGGCCAGTGAACCGGCGACGAGGGCGCTGTCGGTGGCATCGGAAACGACGAAGGAGCGGCCGTCATCGGACCGCGCACTGGGCTGGCTACTGGTCGGCACCCAGTGATCTTCTCATCCATCCCCGTCGCCGGGGACGGACAGCAATGTGACAGTTACCGCCCGCTCAGTGCTCGGGGAAGCCGGTCGCGAACAGGATCGCGATGATCACGGAGCTGACCACGGAAATGGCGAGAATGATCCACATGAGTGGGAAGGCTACCTGTACCCGGGCGTGTCACCCGCATCGCGTCGCCCGGTCCCGGCATCGCCGCAGGTCGCGGGCTCGCGGGCACATTCCCCTCCCGCTGCGCCGCGTTCTCTGATCGGATGATCGGTATGGACTCCCTGCTGCTCTCGCGTCGCGATCTCGATTTCCTGCTCCACGACTGGCTCGATGTCACGTCACTGACCAGCCGGGCGCGCTACGCCGATCACGACCGGGGCACCTTCGACGCGGTGCTCGAGCTCAGCGAGGCCATCGCGACCCGGTATTTCGCGACGCACAACAAGAAGAACGACGCCGAGGAACCCCACTTCGACGGCGAACGGGTGCACATCATCCCCGAGGTGAAGGAAGCGCTGAAGGTCTTCACCGAGGCGGGGTTGATCGGTGCGGCGATGGACTACGAGATCGGCGGCATGCAGCTCCCCGCGGTGGTCGCGGGTGCGTGTACGGCCTGGTTCCAGGCCGCCAATGTCGGCACCGCCGCGTATCCGTTCCTGACCGTCGGCAACGCGAACCTCTTGCAGGCGCACGGCAGCAAGGAGCAGATCGAGACGTTCGTGCGGCCGATGGTGGAGGGCCGGTTTTTCGGGACCATGTGCCTGTCGGAGCCGCAGGCGGGGTCGTCGCTGGCCGACATCACCACCCGCGCGGTGCCCCAGGACGACGGAACCTACCGGCTCACGGGGACCAAGATGTGGATCTCCGGTGGCGAGCACGAGCTGTCGGAGAACATCGTGCATCTGGTGCTGGCCAAGATCCCCGGCGGGCCGTCGGGGGTGAAGGGGATCTCGCTGTTCATCGTGCCGAAGTTCCTGGTCGAGGACGACGGCACGCTGGGGGAGCGCAACGACGTGGTGCTGGTGGGCCTGAACCACAAGATGGGATATCGCGGCACGACCAACACCCTGCTGAATTTCGGTGAGGGCAAGTACACCCCCGGTGGGTCGGCCGGCGCGGTGGGCTACCTCGTGGGCGAGGCCCACCATGGTCTGGCCTACATGTTCCACATGATGAACGAGGCCCGCGTCGGCGTGGGTCAGGGCGCGACCGCGTTGGGATACACCGGATACCTCCATGCGCTGGACTACGCGCGGACCCGCCCGCAGGGCCGGGCGCTGGGAGTCAAGGATCCGGACTCGCCGCAGGTGCCGATCATCGAGCACGCCGATGTGCGGCGAATGCTGTTGGCGCAGAAGAGCTATGTCGAGGGCGCGCTGGCGTTCAACCTGTACTGCTATCGGCTGCTGGACGAGGAACGCACCGCCGAGACCGAGGCGGACCGGGCGCGGACCAGGTTGCTGCTGGATGTCCTGACCCCGATCGCGAAGAGCTGGCCCGCGCAGTGGTGCCTGGCGGCCAACGACCTCGCCATCCAGGTGCACGGCGGCTACGGCTACACGCGGGAGTACAACGTGGAGCAGTTCTACCGCGACAACCGGCTCAACCCGATCCATGAGGGCACCCACGGCGTGCAGGGCCTGGACCTGCTGGGCCGCAAGGTGATCATGCAGAACAGCGCCGGATTGGTGCTGCTGCTCGAGACCATCGCCGCGACCACCGAGCGGGCCACCACGGCGGGCGGTGAGGCCGCCGAGCTGGCCGCCCAGCTGAACCAGGCCACGGCCCGCGTCGCCGCGACCACCGCCACCCTGTGGTCCACCGGCGACCCCGCCACCGCGCTGGCCAACGCCACCACCTACCTGGAGGCCGTCGGCCACGTCGTCCTGGCCTGGATCTGGCTCGAACAGTTCCTCGCCGTCGGCGCCGCCACCGACCCCTTCCACGAGGGCAAACGCCAAGCCACCCGCTACTTCTTCCGTGTGGAACTGCCGCGCACCGGCCCCCAGTTCGACCTCCTCGACAGCCTCGACACCACCACCAGGGACTGCCGCCCGGACTGGTTCTGACCGGCGGCGCCGCGATCCGGTCCGCCGACGGCATTGCCACCCGCCACACCGTCGGCGGACACTGGAGAGATGGTTGACAGGGAGCAGCGGACACCGTTCTACGGAGTGGTGCTGATTCTCGCGGCGCTCGGTGCGTCGATGGCGGTCAGTTACTACGGACCGACCTGGTTCCGCGTCACCGTGTACATCCTCACGGTGATGATCGTCCTGGTGGGCGGCATCATGACGTTCCGGGACTACTCGCACTGACGCGGACGAAGCGGCTCTGACCTGCTATGTCAGCAGGTCAGAGCCATTGTGCGCCCCCGGCAGGACACACAGAACATGGGCAACTGGAAAACACCTGGTCATCGTCAGTATGTATCCGATCTGACGATTGAGGTGGCCCCCACGGGTCTATTGTTCGCCCTTGTCGTGCCGAGGCCGGGGCACTGTGAACATGCGAACGGATCCGAGCTGCGGTTTCCCGATTGCTCGGGCAGCCCTTCGGGCCCACAGCCGAATCAGGCTACGTCTTGTCGCCGCTGGTTTTTGGGTGCCGACCGGCACCACGATGTCAGTGGGCGATGCCGCCGGTGGCCGGGGTGCGGCCGTGCCTCATTATCAGCGCGAGCGAGAGGGCGAGCACCGAAGCGGCCGCGCTGACCCAGAAACCCAACTGGTAGCCGTGATCACCGAACAGGTCCGGCAGCGGGGTGGCCGGTTGGGCTTGCCCGCCGACGCTCACCAGGGCGCTTATGCCGTTGTTGTGCAGGAATGCGGTGACGATGGCCAAGCCGATCGCGACTCCCATGGATTGCATGACACCGAGCATGCCGAGACTGATGCCCTGTTGTTCCTGTGGAACCGCCTCGACAAGCAAGATCGGCATGCAGGCGTAGTACATCCCGAATCCGATGCTGAAGATCGAGTTCACGATCAGGAAGTTGGTGGTGGTCAGCGGCAGCAGCGCGAACGCGATGCCGGCACCGGCGAAGATGAACAGGGCGACGACCAGAGGCAGACGGGCACCGATCCGCTTGGCGAGCAGGCCCGCCACCGCTCCGAAGATCATCGTGATCACCGAACCGATCAGCGCGATCCGGATCGCGAACTCGAGCAGGGAATACCCGCTGCCATAGGTGTAGCCGGGATCGAGGGCGACCTGCACCGCCTCGGGCGGCAGCGCCTGACCCGTCAGCTCCTGGATCTCGGCCAGCGTGCCCTGCTCGACACCGGCGACGACCGTCGACTCCGGTGGGGTCTGGGCCATGTAGGCGATGGCGTAGGAGACGATGCCGATCTGCAGCGACGCCAGGAGCGCACCGGCCAGGACCAGCGCGACGCGCGGGTGGAAGAGCAGCTCCATGTCCATGATCGGTGTCGACACACGCTTTTCGACGACGACGAACAGCACCAGCAGCGAGATGCCGGCGATCAGCCACGCCAGCGTGGTCGGCTTCGCCCACCCCCAGTCGTGGCCCTTGTCGACGTAGATCAGGGTGAGCGCGGCGCCGCCGGACAGCAACGCGGCGCCGACGACGTCGATCCGCTCGGGGACCCGCAGCTTGGACTCGGGCACGATGAGCCACACCAGCGGCAGCATCGCCAGGGTGAACGCGGCGAGTACCCAGAAGATGGCGCGCCAGCTGTGGTTGTCGACCAGGTAGCCGTCCAGGATCGGGCCCGCGATGGAGGCGATACCGAAGCCCGTCGCCGTGAGACCGAGTGCGAGCGGAATCATGGTGCGCGGCATGAGGTCCCGGATGAGTCCGTAGGCGATCACCGCGGTGGCGATGGCGGTGGCCTGCAAGCAGCGGCCGAACAGGAAGACGGCCCAGTTCGAGGTGGTCGCGTCGAGCACACAGCCGATCACGAACAGGACGCCGCAGATGAGGAACATCCGCTTCTTGCCCGACACGTCGCTCATCTTGCCGATCAACGGAGACGCGGCCGCTCCGATCAACCCGAAAACGATGATGGCTCAGTTGATGTCGGCCCCGACACCGGGGAAGCTCGGCGCGATCTTCTGTATTGCCGCCGCGACGATCGTGTACTGCATCGGGGCGATCTCGGAGAACAGGACGATCGCGGCCAGCACCGTGAAAATCCTGGCGCGCGAGGCGCCGTCCAGCCGCCCGGTGTCGTTGTAGTCGTCTTTGGCGAGTTGAGAGGTACTGGTGGACATGGCCACGCTCCGTTGTTCGGTCGAGATGGTCGAGCAGTTGGGTCAGTAGACGCAGGCGGTGTGGGGGAGATCGGCGACCGAGGTACCTACCCGCACGATGAACTCGCCCGGCTCGCTCTCCCAGCCGGTGGGTCCCCAATGCTGGAAGGCGCGCTCGGGCAGGGGGATCGCGACGGTCCGCGAATCGCCGGGAGCCAGGGTGACGGCGGTGAAGCCGGCCAGCCAGCGGACCGGTCGATCCACGGCACTGTCCGGGCGCGAGAGGTAGACCTGAACGACCTGTTTGCCTTCGCGATCTCCGGTGTTGGTGACCGTGATCGAGACGGTGCGCCCCTCGATGACGAGATCGTCGGTCGACCAGGTCGTGTAGCCGAGGCCGTGGCCGAACGGGTAGGCGGGTTCGGTGCCCGCCCGCAGCCACGCGCGGTAGCCGAGGTGGATGCCCTCGGTGTAGTCGAGAACACCGTCGACCGGCGTGGTGTTCAGGACCGGGACGTCGGCCATGGTCTTGGGCCAGGTGGTCGGCAGCCGGCCGCCGGGTTCGGCGGTGCCGGTGAGCACGTCGGCCAGTGCCGCGCCGAACTCCTGGCCGGGGAACCAGGCCAGCAGCACCGCGGCGACGTCGTCACGCCACGGCATCTCCACCGGCGCACCGGAATTCACCACGACGACGGTGCGCGGATTCACCGCGGCGACGGCGGCGACGAGCTCGTCCTGACGGCCGGGCAGCCGCAGGGAGGTGCGGTCGACACCCTCGCTCTCGATCTGCTCGGTGGTGCCGACCACGACCACCGCTACCTCGGCCGCGCGTGCCAGTTCGACGGCGGCCGCGAATTCCTCGTCGTCGTCGCGCTGGGGACGCCGGATGCCGAGGGTGGCGCCGAGAATGATGCCGAGGCCGGGCATCGCCTCCTCGATGCTCGTCACGAGCCGCACCTCGATCTCGTCGCCGACGGCGAGCGCGCGGGTCACGTGACGTTGGGGCGGGTTGAGCAGGGCCGCCGCCGGATCGCCGGAATCCAGGGCTACGTTCTCGTCCAGCACGGTCTCGCCGTCGATGTCGAGCCGGATGTGGCCGACACCGCCGAAACCGATCTGCCAGTCACCGGCCATGTCGGCCCGCAGGCGGGTGCGCATCTCGACCGTGTTCGACTGCGCGGCCAGCGGTTCGCCGAGCAGCACCAGGCGACTGGTGGTGCGGTGCTGGGTGCCGAGCACGGTGTCGTCCTTCAGGTACCGCGCGGACAGGCCCGGCTCGCCGGTCTCCGGGTCGGTCATGATCGCCAGCGGGGCCGGAATCAGGTCCTCGGACAGGTGAACACCCGCGGTGTAGGTCAGCGGCAGGCGCCCGGTCAGGCCCTCCACCGGGGTGGTGGCGTGGCCGGGGATCACGGTCGCGCTGCCACCGCCGAGAAAGCGGGGTTCGCCCGCCGAAGGGCCGAGCAGGGCGACGGTCGTCTCCGGCGCCAACGGCAGTGCGCCGTCGTTGCGCACCAGGACCATGGCCTGCGCCGCGATCCGGCGGACCAGATCCTGGGCCTGCTCGTCACTGAAAACCGGTGTGGGCTGGGGTGTTCCGTCCAGGGCGCCGACCCGCTGGGCGAAGCGAAGGATGCGGCGCACCTTGTCGTCGATGGCCGACTCGGCGATCTCGCCGGCACGCACGGCGGCGGCTAGCGGTTCACCCCACAGGTACGGCGGGCCGGGCATGCACAGGTCGGTGCCCCGCGCCGCGCTCTCGGTGGTGCGCACGGCCGTCCAGTCCGAGACCACCACCCCGTCGAATCCCCATGTGCCCTTGAGCGGTTCGTCGAGCAGTGGGTTCTCGGTCATGGTGGTGCCGTTGACGGCGTTGTAGGCGTCCATGATCATCCACGCGCCCGCCTCGACGGTGCGTTCGAACGGGTAGAGGTAGAGCTCACGCAGCGCACGGTCGTCGACGTGGACGTCGACGGTGAAGCGATCGGTCTCGGAATCGTTGGCCACGTAGTGCTTCGGGCACGCGCTGACCCCGTGCGCCTGCACCGCCCGCACGTAGGCCTCGGCCATCTCGGCGGTGAGCAGCGGGTCCTCGGAGAAGCATTCGAAATGCCTGCCGCCCAGTGGGGAGCGGTGCAGGTTCATCGTCGGGCCGAGCACCGCGTAGACGTCTTTGCGGCGGGCTTCGGCGGCGATGAGGGCGCCGATCTCGGTGAGCAGGGCGGGGTCCCAGGTCGCGGCGATCGCGGTGCCCGAGGGCAGGCTCACCGACGGGTCGCGTTCGTCCCAGTTCTCGCCGCGAACACCGGAGGGTCCGTCGGAGACCGGCATCTCGGCGAGTCCGAGCGCGGGGTCACCGGCCATCCGGAACAGGCTCGCGCCGGAGATCAGCCGGAGCTTGCCGTCCAGATCCAGCTTGGCGAGTAGTTCCTCGATGTGGTCTTCCATGAAGGAGGCAGCCTTTCCTAGGTCAGCGGGTGATGGTGCTGGCTTGATCGGACCAGTGGGGGTTGTGCAGGATTTCGCCGGTGTCGGCGAGGAACACGGCGCGGGCATCGGGATCGCCGCGCAGCCGGTCCATGAACCAGGCGGTGACGTAGCCGAGGTAGCGGTGGACGCCCTCGGTGCAGCTGTAGTTGGTGCAGGTCGGCTGGCCTTGGACGTCATTGTGCTGGGCACCCACCACCGCGGCGCGAGCCTTGGGCAGCTCCGCGGGTAGCGCGTCGTAGTACGCCTGCATCGACTGCATGCCGATCAGCTGCGGCGGGAGTTGCTGTGTCGAGGGCGAGGCACCGTCTGCCGAACCGTTGACCAGCAGCACCGAGCCCGAGGTGACCGCGGTGGGATCGATGCAGGCGCTCTGGCTGTCGACGGTCGGCAGCGACGCGCAGGCCGCCGACCACGGCATCTCGAGGGTCACCGCGGTGTCGACAGCAGTGCCGCCGCGCGCGAGCGCGTTGATCGCGCCGAGGCCGCCCTGTGAATGCCCCGCGGCCCCCGCGGTGGTGGTGTCGATCTTGCCGTGGAAGACGCTGCCCGGGTCGCTGTTCTGCTGAGCCAGGTACCGCACCGCGTCGAGGATCTGCACGCCGGTGCCGGTGTCGGTGCGGTCGGCGGCGATCACCACGAATCCCCACGACGCGAGATGCGCGAGCAGATACGCGTATTCGCGCGGGTGGGCCAGGGTGCCGTTGCCCCAGGTGATCACCGGATGCACGACACCGCCTGCGCCCAGATCGGCCGGGTGCCAGATCTCGTAGCTGTCGCCGGTCGACGTGCAGCAGTCGATGCCGGTTCGCTCGGCCACTGCCCAAGGGCCGGGCGCGTAATAGGTGGCTTCCAGCGGGGCGGCGGGCTGATAGGACGGCGCCGCCGCTGCCGGTGTCACCCCGGTCGCCGCGGCGACGAGCAGTGCGAGAGAGATCAGCGCGGCCCGCGCGCCGGTGCGCGGGCGCCGACCGGACAAGACAGTTTTGTTGCTCACGATGTCGGACGATAGGGAGATCAACGGCTGGACAAGGCGGGCCGCGCCGTCTTGCAGACTATTTGCAGACACCCCGCGCGGGGGGAAATCGGCGACGTAAGCTCGAAATGATGAACGAGTCGGCCCGCATTGTCGCGGACCTCGCATGAGCGAGGTCGGCTCGGCGCTGCGTGTCGCGCGAACAGCCGCGGGAATCAGCCTTCAGGGCATGGCCGCGCGCACGAACTATTCCAAGCCGTATCTCGGTCAGCTCGAGACCGGGGCCCGGGCGGTGCGTGCCGAGCACGTGGCCGCCTACGAGTCGGCGCTGGACACGTCGCTGGATCATCTGCACGACCAGCTCGCCGTCGAATCGGTCGACGAACTCGACGATCTGCCCACCCAGCTGTCGTCGCTGCTGTTGCCGCACCGCACGCACGCGCGTGGCGATCACCCCACCTTCGCCACGACCGAACTGGCGGCCGCCGAGCAGCTCGTGACCTGGGCGCGGGGCCGACAGTGGGGCGACGGGCAGGCGCCGCGCCACGCGGTCACAGCGTGGCTGACCGCGAATCTGCCCCGATTGCAGCAGCTCTCGGATGCCACCCGGCACGGTCGTGCCCTGCGGGTCGGTGCGGAACTGGCCGACATCGCCGCCGCCATGAGCTGGGACGTGGAGGACATCGCCGCGGCTCGCCGGTATTCGGTCGCCGCCGCGCGGCTGGCCCACGCCGCGGGTGACACGGTGCTGACGGCCGCGATCCTCACCGAGTCGACGTGGCAGCTCCTCGACAGTGGCAGCCCGGCGGAGGCGCTGGAGGTCGCCCAGCTCGCCCAGTATCTGGCGCGCCGCACGGCGACGCCGCCGCTGCGGCTGGCGCTGGCCGAACTGGAGGCGTACGCGCACGGCATTCTCGGTGAACAGGCCGCGTTCCAGCGCGCGATCGTCGTCGCCGCGGAGTGCCGTGGCGAAGCCGCGGAGACCGCGGCCGCTGATCGCCCCGCCGACCGCAGCCTCACCGCGGCCACCATTGGCATGCTCCTCGGCCCGCGCCGGGACTGGCCGGGGCCGGGCCGGCAGTCGCGGCTACTCGGGCACAGCTACCGGCAGCTCATCGCCACCCGGCCCGAGCTGGCCCGGATCGCCTTCGGCGAGGTCCATCCACCGTTGCCGCGGGAACTCCTGACACCGGCGATGGCGGCGATCTCCTCGGCTCGCCTGCAGTTGATGCTCGGCGAGCCCGAACACGCGGCCGAGCAGGTCGGGCTGGCGTTGTCGCTCGATGGCAACCCGACCGGCCGCACCGCCGCCCGGCTGTCCGACGTCTGGCATGAGTCGGTCGAGTTCGCTGCGGTCCCGGCGGTGGGCGAAGTCCGCGGCGCGATCCGCGACATGGTCAGGCATCCGTGAGCGCGGGTGCTCGGCCGCGGCCGGACCGGCGCTGCGCGCCACCGTCCCCGCGCATCCCCGAGCTCGGCCGACTCAGCCGGTGGCTGCCGCGCCGCGCCGGCTGAGCAGCAGACCGATCAGCCCGGACTCCTGACTCTGTGTGCTGATCATGTCGCGGGCCGCCTGTTCGACGGGGCCGCCGGTGGACAGCTCGTCGAATGTCTGGGCCATGGCGACGCCGCCTTGGTGGTGGCGATACATCAGGCGCAGGAACATCGTTTCCGCTTCGGCGCCGCGGGCCTGGGCGAGGGCGTCGAGATCGGCCCGGGTGGCCATGCCGGGCATTGTCGCCGACGCGGCGTGGTGGTGACCGGTAGGCATCCATGACATCGGGTGCGGGTTGGTCGGGGTCGTCCCGGCCAACCGGAGCCAGCCGAGCATCATGCCGATCTCCAGGCGCTGGGCGTCGGCGATCTGGTCGGCCAGTTGCCGCACGGTGGGATCGACGTCGGCGGCGAGCCGATCGACCATCATCAGCGCCTGCTGATGATGGCCGGTCATGTCCTGCACGAAGCCGATCTCGGTGGGCGTCAATGCCGCTGCGGTCGAAGCGGTCTCGGGCACCACGGCCGGTCGCAGGGCCGCGCCGAGCACCAGCAGGAGCAGGATCGACGCGGCGGCCGCGGCGCCCAGCAGCACCCGCCGACTCATGAGCCGACCGTCGAGTGCTGGTCGGCGGGCGGGGTGTACACCTCGGGCGACAACTCCAGGGTGAGCAGGCCGTTGTCGGCGCAGGTGGCCCACAGCTGATTGCCACGCCATTCGGGAGCGGAGAAGCACCAGTCGGTGGAGAGGTCGCCGAAGGCCACGTCGCCGGTGCGCGAGCTGGTCGCCTGCTCGGGATCGAAGGCGCCCGACTCGACGGCCTGCATGACCGAGGGCGCGCTGAGCAGCGGGATACCGATGATCGAGGCGAGGGCGTGCGGGGAGTTCCACAGCTCGCTGTTCTGGCCGGTGCGCGCGGGCGGGTTGTAGTAGGCGATCTCGCGCGCCTGGAACGGATCGCGCACATCGAACACCCGGATACCGGAGGAGATCCAGCCACACGCGAGCGCGGTGGGATTCACCGGACGGTCGGCGGAGCAGTAGTGGGCGTCGTAGGCGAACAGTGAGCCGCCCATGCTGGAGGCCATCGCGCTGTCGCGGTGCTGCGCCAGATTGATCTCCAGCTTGATCGTGTTCACCACGCGCGGGTGGGTGTCGTCGGAGATGTCGATGAGTTTGACCCCGCCCGAGCCCGCCTCGTCGGCGCTGAACAGGTACGGCACGCCGTTGTAGGTGACGGGGACGTTCTGCTGGGTCGCCCAGCCGTCGGTCCAGGTGAGCTGGGCGATGATCGGCACCTGCGGGTCGGGATCACGTCGCTGCACCGCGGAGGTGTCCAGGATGGTCAGCCCGCCCATGTTGTTCGCCAGATACAGACGGTTGCCGTCGGCGCGCAGGCCCATGCCGTGCATGGACTGGCCCGGCATGCCCTGCCAGATCACGCGGGGGTCGGCCGGATCGGTCAGGTCGACGGCGCTGACGATGCCGGGGATGACGCCCGATGCCCAATAGGTGCGGCCGTCGGGGGAGAAGCCGCCTTCGTGCGCCGTGATCTGCACCGGCAGGCTCAGGTCGGTGCCGGGGCCCGGGTTGAGCAGGCGCGGGTGCGCGCAGTCGGAGATGTCGTAGACCGAGATCAGCCCGGCGCCGGTGAACGCGGGAACGCCGGTGCCGACCAGTAGCTTTCGCGCGGCGTTGACCTTGAGGCTCTCCCAGGTGCCGGCCAGCATGGCCGGCTCGGTGAGCGTGGCGGTGAGCACCGGGTTCGCCGGATCGGCGACGTCGATCACCTGCACGCCCTGCGCGGGACCGAGCAGGTTGCCGGGGAAGAAGCTGCCCAGGTAGACGCAGTGGTCGAACTGGGTCGAGGTGATTCCGGCGCCGCGCCCGGCGTACCCGCCGATGCGGCTGATATTGCACCGGTAGCCCTGGGTGCTGCGGCCACTGTCGCGGTCGGCGGCGGATACGTCGCCCTGTAGGCCGGGTTCCGGGAGTGCGTCGCCCGCGCAACTCGCTCGGGCGACGGAGGTGTCGGCGATCGTCCGGTTCTCCAGGACGACCCCGGTGGAGTCGGGCTGTGCCAGGCCGGTGGTAGTGGGAATCAGCAGCACGGCCGCCGCGGCGACGAGCAGGCGGCGATGGGGAGTTCTCATGTCGTACTTTCGTGGTGGATGGCCAGAGTGACCAGGGCGTCGGCCGTCTGGCGGCAGAAGCGCTCGCCGTCCTCGTCGCCGCGGGTGAGGGCGCGCAGCAGCGTGGCGCCGCGCAGGAATTCGAAGAGCAGATCGGGATCACAGGTAGGGGAGACCTGGCCGGACTCGATCGCCGCGTCGATGGTGGCGCGCAGCGCGACCCGCGCCAGGCCCTCGCCGCGCTCACGGAGCCGCTGGTAGCTCTGCTCGTCGTCGTGATAGGCCGAGAGCAGGCCGGGGATGCCGGAGCGCGCCGCGGGGTGGGTGGCGGCGGCGAAGAACAACCTGGTCCACGCGAGCAGATCCGCGCCGATGTCACCGGTGGGCTGGGGGACCACGCCGGTGTCGAGCGCGAAGATCGCGTCCTCGACGAGGTGGATCTTGTTGGGCCACCGCCGGTAGATCGAGGTGGCGACGACCCCGGCTCGGCGCGCGACGCCCTGGATCGTCGTGGCCTGAAAACCCTGTTCCACCAGCAGTTCCTGGGTGGCGCGCAGCACCTGTTCGTCCAGCTGTGGGTCACGTGGACGGCCGGGACCCTGCCGGACCTCGCTCTGTTCGGTCACCGATCACTCCTCCTTCGATGTCGGCAGAGCGTAGCCGAGATCGGATCTTTTTAAAAACGCGTCATGGTGTATTCAAATTGGGCTAACTTGAAACCTGTTCCTCCCTTACTCGCGAAGGAAACGCCATGCTGACTCCTCAGGACGAACTGCTCTGCCACCAACTGCCGACCACGTTCGACCACGTCGTCCAGAGCGATCTGCGCTGGACCGAGCGCATCGTGCTCTACGGCTTCGACACCACCGGCCGGGTCAGCGTCATGACCGGCATGGCGCGCTACCCCAACCGCAATGTCATAGACGCCTACGCGATGGTCACTATCGACGGCAAGGCGCACGTGACGCGCCTGTCGCGGGAGATCAGCGGCAAGTACGACGACCTGGGTGCCTGGCAGGTCGGCCCCTACCGCTACGAGATCACCGAGCCGCTGCGCGGCGTGCGCGCGAGCCTCGGCGACAACGATCACGGGCTGCGCCTCGAACTGAACTTCGCCGGCCAGTTCCCCGCCTACGAGCAGGAACCCGCCTTCTTCCGCACCCGCGGCCGGGTCCGCGAGGACGCGCGACGCTACTACCAGAACGGTGAGATCTCCGGCTGGCTCGAGGTCGACGGCGAACGCATCGAGATCGATCCGAGCACCTGGTGGTTCGGTCGCGACCACTCGTGGGGCACCAGGCACGGCGGTGGTGGCGGCAGCCTCGGTGAGGGTGCCGGCCTGCAGCCCTCGGAGATCCCGGACGGCGTCCTGTACTTCATGGGCATCTTCCAGTTCGACGACGAGTTGGTGCATTTCGCCCAGCGCGAGACCGCGGATGGGCAGCGCTGGCACTTCGAAGGCTCCATCCAGCAGCCCATCGAGGCGCAGGTGCCGACCGTGCCGATCGTCAGCGTGACCCACGACCTGAAGTTCCGTGACGACTTCCGGATCGTCACCGAGGGCGCGTTCACCACGACCGCCGCCGATGGCACCGTCCGCACCTTCACCGTGACCGCGCTGCACGACTTCTGGCCGGGCTTGGCCGGCTACGACATGTACCGCGGCTACGCCTCCGGCATCTGGAAGGGCGAGTCCTACAGCGACGGCTTCACCGTCGATCTCGACAACACCGACGAACTGCGGCAGGTCAGCATGCTCACCGAGACGTTCTGCAAAGTCGAGAGCAGCGCGGGCGAAGTCGGCTACGGCTTGGTGGAGATGGTGTTCATGGGGCGCAACGCCCGTTACGGATACGAGGGCTACTGATGACCGCTCGACCCACGGCAGAAGATCTGCCCGCGGCCGTCGTCCCCGTGCTGCGCGAAGTATTCTCCGGCGCCCGGGTGTCGAACTGGTCGGCCAGCCCGCGCGGGCTGGCGACCGAGACCTTCCTGTTCGACGTGGAGCGCGATGACGCCGAGCCGGTGTCGCTGGTGCTGCGCCGCCCGCCCGAGGTCGCGCTGTTTCCCGACTACGACCTGCTGCGGCAGGTGCTCGTCATGCGTCGGCTCGCCGACACCGCGATCCCGGTTCCCGCCGTCCGCTGGCTGGATCGTGGCGCCGACGCTCTCGGCAGTCAGTACTTCGTGATGGACCGGATCGAGGGCAGCGCGCCCGGTGACCTGCCGTCCTATCATTCGGCCGGGCTGTACTTCGATGCCGAGCCCGCCGATCGGGCCAAGATGTGGTGGGGCTGCGTCGACACCATCGCCGAGATCCACCAGCTCGACTGGCGCGCCCTGAATCTGGACTTCCTGTCGTTTCCGCAATACGGGACCGCGCCGCTCGAGCAGATGATCGGCTATGTCGACACCGCGCTGGACTGGGCGTCGGCCACCCAGCCGCCCGCACTGCGCCGGGCTGTGGACTGGCTGCGCGCCAATCTGTACGAACCCGAGCACGTGACGCTGTGCTGGGGCGACGCCCGCATGTCGAACATCCTCTACGACACCGAATTCCGGGTCACCGGCGTGCTCGATTGGGAGATCGCCTACATCGGCGACCACGAGGCCGACCTCGCCTGGATGCTGTTCCTGGACTGGGCGTGTTCGGAATTCCAGGACACCGAACGACTTCCGGGCACGCCGACCCGGGAGGAGACCATCGCGCGCTACGAGGTGCGCAGTGGGATGACGGTGCGCAACCTGCGCTACAACGAGATTCTGGCGGCCGTCCTGCTCAGCATCCCGCTGCTGCGGATGGCGCACCGGCTACAGCTGCCGCCGGAGATCGACGTGACCGCGTTCTGCGCTCAGCGGATCGAGCAGTTGCTGGCCGAGGATTAGGTGTGGTCACGGGTCGCGGCGGCTCGGAATGACGTTACGCCGCGCCCCGGTCGGCCGCGGGACGACGGCCGGATCGTGGCAGGCGGATAGCTCCGAAGTCGGTTGTTCCTGAATTCCGGTCTGGTGCCGGGCCCGGTTGCCCATGCTTTGGGTTTCCTAGGGGGAGGCGCAAGGCAACCGCGTGACTTGCACATTTCCGTTTCGTTGGCGATTCGGAAGCAAAGCACGGATAAGGAAACCTTCTGACCTGGGGAACGGTGTCGCAGGTTTGTGCCCTCGGCAGGACACGCAAAACATGGGCAACTGGAAAACGCCTGGTCATCGCGGGTTCCTATCCGATCTGACGATCACGGTCTGCCGGTACGGATAGGTCTCTGGTCCCATGTTCGATGTGCCCACGGCGGGGCACATCGAACATGGGAACGCGATTGACCTGATGTCTCTCGCTGGGCAGCTGGTGGTGGAAGCTGATTTCTCGCTGGCGGAGGTCTACAGCCTTTCGAGCTTGATTGCCAGGTTGGGCCTTGGAACCGGGCGGGGGAGCGGAGCGCGGCAGGACGGGCGGGTTCGCTCAGGTAGTGATTCGGCCGATCCCGGGGGCAAAGCGGCCGGTGGTGGCCAGATAGTTGCGGTAGTCTGCGCCGTGGACGCGGGTCAGGTAGGGCTCCTCGACGATCCGGACCTGCAGTTCGATCATGGCCACGAGCAGGACGAATCCGACGATAGCCATGAGGTTTGGAATGATCAGGGTGATCCCGGCGGCGAAGACGAGCATGGCGGTGAAGATCGGGTTGCGCACCAGCCCGAACACTCCGGTGTGCACGAGGGTGGTTGTTTCGGTGTCGTCGACGCCGATGCGCCAGGAATCGCCCATTTGGTCTTGCGCATAGAGCGTCGCGGCGATCCCGGCGACCGCCAGCGCGACGCCGAGCGCCTGAACCGGTGTGGCGGTCAGGGCCGCTATGGGTGCGAGTAGCCCGGTCAGCTGCAGTAGCGCCGCGGCCACGCCGACGGCGATGGCAGCGATGAAGCCGACTCCGGCGAACCACTCCAGCGAGCCGGGGCGGCCGCTGACTCCACGGAATCCGGTCGATCCGGTGTGTCGGTGCTGGCGCCAGCTGCGCCACCCGAAACCCAGTACTCCGAAGATCAGATACAGGGCCAGCGCCCACCAAACCGTCATGGTGTTTCTCCTCGTTTCAAGCAGAGGTCGTAGCAGTAGTCGTGGGGTCGGTGCCGGATGGCCTGTTGTGTAGCGCCTACCAGGTTGTTTTCCGGCACTGCTCGCTGCCGTGCCCAGGTTCGATCTGCACCGTGGCGTGGCCGAGGTGATAGGACTCGGCTAGTAGCTGTTGGGCCGCGCGCAACACGGTGTCGGCGTCGGCGTCGGGGTTGGTCACCAGGTGCGTGGAGGCGACTTCCATGCCAGGGGTCAGGGTCCACACGTGCAGGTCGTGTACCTCCTCGACGCCGTCGAGGCCCTGCAAGGAGTGTTCGATCTGGGCGAGGTCAAGCTCGGCGGGCGCGTGCTGGAACAGGATCCGCAGAGCTTGGCGGCCCAGGTGGAACGCGCGTGGCAGGACGAACAGTCCGATGGCGACGCCGATCGCGGGGTCGGCGTAGCGCCAGCCGAAGATGATGGTGATCAGGCCACTGGCCAGCACGCCGAGTGAGCCGAGCATGTCGGCCATGACTTCCAGGTACGCACCGCGCACGTTGAGGCTGTCCTTGGCGCCTTCGCGCAAGATCAGCATGCTGATCACGTTCATCAGCAGGCCGACTACCGCGACGACCGCCACGGGCAGGCCGGGTACCTCCGGCGGATCCGACAGGCGCCCGACGGCTTCGTAGAGAACCCAACCGGCAACGCCGAACAGCAGGATCGCGTTGAACAGTGCGGCAAAGACCTCGGCGCGATACATCCCGAACGAGCGTGCACCGCCGATAGTGGCGTGGCGGGCGATCAAGATCGCCACCAGCGCCATCGTCACCCCGAACACATCGGTGAACACGTGCGCTGAATCCGACAACAGTGCCAGCGACGAGGTCGAGAGCCCGACCACGACCTGCGCGACGAAGGTGACCAGGCCCAGACCGATCACGATCGCGAGGCGGATGGTGTAGCGACTCGACGCGCTGCCCTGATCCGGATTGCTCGATCCGTGACTGTGCCCGTGTCCCGCGCCCATCGGACGACCTCCCTCGTTGCTGTGGTGAACTCCCCGTCCAGGCACTCATGCCTGACTCGTAAATAATAACATGCGCATGTGCGCATGTGTATCTCTATTTGGCCGACCCGTGGATGACCCACCGCTGTTTGCTCGCTGTACCGCCATAAACGTTGCCGATCAACGAGGCATCATCCGGCCACTGCCGAAGCTGCGGATGGCCTGGATCATCGAGTGCTCCGCGAGAAACGCACAGAATCAACCGGCTGCGTTCGGTGAGGGGCGATGACAGTGGTGCAGCGTGTCCACGCCTGCACGACCTGCTCGGTGGGATGACCGATGGTGGCAGGCTCGATCGGTGGGCCGCTGTCGAGCAGCCCGTGACGGTGGCAGTACTCGTCGTTGAAGATGGTGTCGAAGTAGCGGTGGGGACCATCGGGGAAGACGGCCGCGATTCGGGTATCAGCTGAGTGATTCCCTGCTGCCCAACCCGCGACGAGCGCGACGGCGCCTACGCTCCAGCCTCCGGTGGCGTGGTGGGTGCCGGCCAGTGCGCGTGCGGCCCAGACAGCTTCGGCCGGTGCGACCCAGTGCACTTCGTCGAACGCGGCGTAGTCGACGTTGCAGGGGTAGATACTCGAGCCCAGCCCGCGCATCAAGCGGGTCCCCGCAGGTTGCCCGAATATTGTCGAGGCGATGGTGTCGACCCCGATCAAGCGCATGTGTGGATGGAATCGGCGCAGCACTCGCGCGATCCCCGCGGAGTGTCCGCCGGTGCCGACCGAGCACACCAGCACGTCGACGCGACCCAGCTGGGCGACCAATTCCAACGCCAAGGAGTCATAAGCATCGACGTTGTCGGGATTGTTGTACTGGTTCGGGCACCAGGCCGTGGAGTCGGCGTCGAGGAGTTCGGCGACCCGGTCGCATCGCGCAAGTTGCCATCCGCCGCTGGCGTGTGGCTCGGTGACGAGTTCGATCCGGGTGCCGTACGCGGCGAGCATGCTGCGCATCAGCGGCTCCATGCCTGGATCGGTGACGAGGGTGACCGGGTGTCCGAAGAATGTGCCTGCCAGCGCCAATCCCAATCCGAGGGTTCCGCTGGTGGATTCGATTATC
Organism: Nocardia asteroides; assembly: GCF_900637185.1. Taxonomy (NCBI): domain Bacteria; kingdom Bacillati; phylum Actinomycetota; class Actinomycetes; order Mycobacteriales; family Nocardiaceae; genus Nocardia; species Nocardia asteroides. Next base: position 2,319,862 of record NZ_LR134352.1, read on the forward strand.
CGTGCGCCTGGCAGCAATTCGCCGCGGGAGCGGGCGCGCTCGACCATGTGCAGGCCGGGCCGATCTTTCATGCCACCTGGGTTGGCCCCTTCGAGTTTCGCCCAGAACCCGCGCCCGCGCGGGGCCAGCGGTGGACCGATCCACAAGACCGGGGTGTTTCCGACCAGCGCGTCCGGCCGGAGGCAGCGTGCGGCCGTGGTGAGCAGGTTGGCGGGGGTGATTCGCAGTTCGTCGAGCAAAGCGTCGTCCATGAAGGTTTCCGTTCTGTTCGCCAAGAGCGTGTGACCGGCAGCGACCACTGGCCGACAGCAACTGATGCGTCGGCCTGGTGCTTGCCTGTCAGCAACGGCGGATACAGATTCGGATCAGACGTTCGGGGCCGCTTTGGACACGAACTGTGCTCGACCGCGGCGGACCGCGTAGCTGCGGCGTAGGCCACGGGTCGGTCCCGAAAAGTGGGTCAACCTGGTCGAGCATTCCGGGGCCGGTCTCGTCGGTGCGGGTCAGTACAGCGTCCGCCCGGACCCCGTTGTAGGAGCAATGGGTCGAGCCGCCGTCGAGATCGGTGTGCCTGCAGGCGGATTCGGTGATCGCATCCGATTCGGATGGGTCGACAACGAGGTGGCGATGACCGGTGGCGACAATGTCGCGAGATTCGAGTAGCCGACAATCAGCGATACCCGATGCCAGGACGACGCCAACAAGAATGAGCACAACGGCGCACCACATACCCGGAACGCGCACCCTGTTCCTCACGGCAGCCGATCGTACGCCGACGTGATCTTGAAAGCGGCAGACACATCGTCGCGGCGGCATGCCGCAATCAGTGGAGTGCGCCGCCACAACGATCGGGTCGTCTTCGCTGCCTCGCCAGACGCCGGGACCGGGCTCGCAAACCGGTGAGGCTGCGAGCCCGGTCGATTCGGGCACCTGATCAGATGCGCACGGCTTCTGGTATCAGTTCGTCGTGGTGTTCGGTGACTGTGTCTGTCCCGACGTGCCACACGGTGGCAGTGGCGATGTCGAAGAACAACCCCGCGATATGCACCGCGCCGGTGGCCGCTGCGGCCGCCACGACAGGGTGTTGGCGGGCGGTCGCGACCTGGACCGCGACGTTGACCATGCTCAACTGGTCGCGCGTATCGAATCCTGCCGCTGCGGCCGCCGCAGCGACCGGATGCCCGACAAGGTAGGCCTGCAAGCTGGGCCGAGCGTGGTCGAGCCACTCGCGGATGCTCGCAGACACCGGAGCGTCGTTGAGCAACGCGCTCATCGCGCCGCACCCGGAATGTCCGCAGATGATGATCGAGGAGACAGCCAATTCCTCGACCGCGAAGGCCAAGGCCGCTTCGACGGAGGCGTCGGCGTTCTCGGCTGGGATCAGGTTGCCGACGTTACGGACGGTGAACAGGTCACCGGGACCACTGTGGGTGATGACATTGGGAACCACTCGCGAGTCGGCGCAGGTCAAGAACAGCGAGGTGGGGGCTTGACTGTCGCGCAGTTCGTTGAGGTGAGCGCGCACTACCGGTGCTTGTCGGCGGTGGTAGCGCGAGATGCCGTCGAGCATGGGTCGCAACGGCCCAGATGAGAGAACAGGTTCGGTGGCCGTGTCGGTGTGCTGCCAGGCTTTCCATGGTTCCAGACCGCGGGCTTGCGCCGCGGCGGCGCGCTGAGGCGGCCCCTGGGTGGTGGCCGAGAGCGTGTCGGAGCCGAGTTCATCGATGAGGACGGTGCCGCCGGCTTCGCGGTGGCGGCGCTCCCATTCATGGAGCACCTCCGAGGCAGCGTGGTCGATGAAGTCGACAGTCAGTTCGACGGTGACATCGGCACCTTCGGGCACGGAGTCCAGCACAGTCGAAAGTTTCGGCAGCGACAGGAAGCTGCATGTTCCTTCGATGACGACCCGCCAGCGCCGCGAATCCGGGTCACCGACCGGTTCGGCGTGAATATCCGCACGGGAGGCGCGCCAGACGACCAGGGCGATCGCCACGATCAGACCGATCAGCACACCTTCGAGAAGGTTGAGGAACATCACTCCGGCCACGGTGATCAGGTAGACCCACAGGTCGCCGGTACGGCGCGCGAGGCGGATATGAGCCAGCTTGACCAGCTGGATACCGATGACGATCAACAGCCCGGCCAGAGCGGCTTTGGGGATCTGCTGCACGATGCCGGCCAACAGAACCGAGAACAACAGAATCCAGACGCCGTGCAGGATCGTTGATGCCTTACTCTTCGCGCCCGCCGCGACATTGGTCGCGCTGCGCACGATGACACCGGTGATCGGCAGGCCGCCGAGCATGCCGGAGGCGATGTTCGCCGTGCCCTGGCCGACGAGTTCGCGGTTCAGATCGGTCCGCGCACCGGAGTGCATCTTGTCCACCGCCACGGCCGAGAGCAAGCTTTCCACGCTCGCGATCAGCGCCACGGTCAATACGCCGGTAGCTACTGCCAGCCACTTGCCTTCGGGCAGCGTCGGTAGTGCGATCGCGTCGAACAAGGATCCGTTCATCACGATTCGCTCGACACCCAGCGGCGCCACCAACGACACCACAGTTGCCGCGACCACGGCGACCAGTGCACCGGGAATTCGTCCCAGTGCGCCGGGTACCTTCTTCCAGGACAGCAACGTCACGATGACGATGAGCCCGATCACCAGGTCTGCCCAGTGCAGGCGCGTCAGCTGAGTGGGCAGCTGACTGAGGTTCTGCCACACCGAGCTTCGCGATGTCCCGCCGAGCAGGACATGCACCTGCTGCAGGGCGATCGTGATACCGATTCCCGCGAGCATGGCATGCACGACGACGGGGGAAATCGCCAACGCCGCACGGGCGATTCGGCTGAGCCCGAACAGAATCTGCAGCACGCCGGCAGCGACGGTGATCGCACACGTGACCTGCCAGCCGAATTTCGCGACCAGTTCGGCCACGACGACGGTCAGTCCGGCTGCCGGGCCGCTGGCCAGCATCGGCGAGCCACCGACCGCGCCCGCGACGATGCCGCCGACGACCGCGGCGATCAGACCGGCCATGATCGGGGCGTCGGAGGCGATGGCGATCCCGAGTGACAACGGCAACGCCACCAGGAACACCACGACCGAGGCGGGCAGATCATGGCGCAGGACACCACGGAGCCGATCGCTCAGTGGTGGTTGTGGAGCTGGTAGGTCGCCTGCGCGCTCGGGCGCCTCGGCCTGGGACATGATTGTTTTCCTCCACCGGTGTCGGTCTACTGGCCGTCGACGGTGTGCCGTCGTCGGACGAGAGTGAGGGCTGATCGGTACAACGCCCACGGGGCTGCTCGAGGTCCGACGGGCGGATGGTTCCCTGCCGGGGGAAGTCATCGGCCCGTCGGACATGTGCCTACCTTGATGAGGGGAAGCGGCACGAACGGGAACTCTAGGACCAGGCCCGCTGCGGCGACCGTTGCCCACGTCACAATCCAGCTATCTCTAAGCCACTTCTCAGAAACAACTATGCTGCATAGTACTTAGCTGGTCGTAGAACTGGGCCGGGTCCCAATGGTCGGTGTGGATCCCGCATCGCCGATCAGCGATAGTTGATCGGTGGGTGTCTGCATGATTGCCACCTGGTCGCGCGGTGCAGCGACCATCGTCGAACTCCCGGGACGGTCGATCGACGGCAGTCAGGACGCACAGAGAGGCGAGATGATGAACGGACTGGGCACTCTGGAAGCCCGAGTGATGGACGTACTGTGGGACACCACCGAAGCGCTGACGGTGCGTGACATCCTCGAGCGGCTTCCCGACCCTTATGCCTACACCACCATCCTGACGGTCCTTACCCACCTGCACGAGAAGGAGTGGGTAGTGCGCGTCATGCACCGGCGGGCGTATCTGTACCGGCCGACGCGCTCACGTGCCGAAGCAACTGCCGAGGTCGTGCGCGGGATCATCGACTCCAGCAACGACCCCGAATCCGTGCTGCTACACCTGGCTTCCATCGTGACCGAGTCCGAATCCGAAGCGTTCCATCGGGGGCGTACCCGTCCGGCGAAGCGGTCGAAGAAATGATCATCGCCTTGGGAGCGACGTGGGCTGCGGCAGTCTTGGCACTCGCCGCACCGACCCTCTTGCACCGGATAACCCCGTCGATGAATCCCCGCGCTGCGCTCGGGTGCTGGCTGGCCTGCCTCGCTGCGGTAGTCGCACTGGGCGCGGTCGCGGTGATCGCGGCAGTGTGGCCCGGGCATGCGCCAGGCGTTGGCCTGGCAGAAGCGGCCCTGCGATGTCTGACCCGGGTCGTCCACGCGGTGCCGGTTTGGGTGAACGATCCGTTGACTGCCACCGGGCTGGCAGTGGTCGCCGCCTTGGCTATTCGCGTCGCGCGCAGTGCGCGGCGACATGCCCGTGCCGGAGCGCGGGTGCGCGCCTACCACCGCGATGTAGTCAGCGTGGTTGCTCGTCCGGGCAACGAGGAGATGCCCGTTATGTGGCTCGACCACCCGAAGCCGATGGCTTACAGCGTCGACGGCAGGCCGGGAATGGTCGTAGCCACCGAGGGATTGGCGCGCAAGCTCAACGATGGTCAGCGGCGGGCCGTGCTGGCGCACGAGTATGCCCACCTTCGTGGCGGCCACCATCGTCTGATCAGAGGTTGTGAAGTTCTGGCCGCGGCGCTGCCCTGGATTCCGCTGTTCGCCAGCGCGCCGAAAGCAGTGGCCGCTTTGGCCGAGTTCGCTGCCGACGACTCCGCTGCGGCCACCACCAGTCCCGCGACGATCCGTTCAGCTCTCTGCGCCGTCGCGGAAACGACCGGTGGTCAGCAATCTGCCACGCTGTCACTGGGGGGACAGGTCCTGCAGCAACGTCTGCAGCGATTGGAGCCATCGACCCAGCCGCAGCGATCGTCGCGGTGGATAGCGGTGAGCCTGTATCCCGTGTTGGCCGCGACAGCCGCGCCGACCGGCGTCCTCGCCTGTGCCGCAGCCGCTTGCCTGCTCGTGTCCTGACACCGAACTGGACGTCGAGGAACAACTATGTAGCATAGTTTTCGGCGCCGGGTCATCGCCCGCGCCGCGCGGCGACGACTGCCTCCGCGGAATGCGTACAACTCGGGAGGCCGGAATGGTTGGACGGACCATCGTTGTCGCACTGCTGGCAGCTTTGGCGGTGGCGCTTCCGGTCGGCCCGGCGAGTGCTCACAGCCAGCTCGACAGCTCGATACCGGCGGCCGGGGCCAGCGTCGACTCCCCTCTGACAATGATCGAATTGACGTTCAACCAGCAGATCGGGACCGCATTCGCCACCGTCGGACTAACCGACAGCAGCGGCACGAGCTGGGCCGCCCAGGTGTCGAAGGTCGAGGGCGAAACGGTGCGTGTCGCGGTGAGTCCGACGATGCCACCGCAGCAGTACACCGTGGCATACAGAGTGGTCTCCGATGACGGACATCCCATCACCGGCTCCTACGACTTCACCTACACCGCCGCGCCGACGGCCTCGACCGGAGTCGCGCCGGCAGATGCGCCGTCGAACATGGGTGCTGGAACTGGCGAATCTTCGGCTATGTCACCATCGTCGGGTGAACTCCCGTGGCCGCTGATCGGGATACTGATTGCCCTGGTCATCGGTGGCACGGTCGTGACGCTACGTGCCAGCAAGCGATCGCAGCGCTGAGACGTTCGACGTGAATCTGGCCACCATGACTGTGTCGGACCTGCTCGCCACGTCGATCCATGTGCCCGACTCGGCACCGTCGGTCGGTTCGATGCTGGCGTGGAATCCACAGCCGGTTCCTGTCCTTCCCGCGCTCGCGGTAGCAGCTGCCGTGCTCTATCTGGCCGGCCTGGCGCGGCTGCGCCGGTTGCGGCGGCCCTGGCCGTGGTGGCGCACCGCGTGCTTCCTCGGCGGGTGCCTGCTGCTGGCGGGAACGACCGGCCTGGGTATCGAAGGCTATGGATACCAGTTGTTCAGCGTCTGGATGTTCCAGCATCTGACGCTGTCGATGACGATCCCCCCGCTGTTGGTGTGGGGCTGTCCTGGCCTGATGTTGCTGCGCGCGACACCGCACCACGGGCTCGGACGGCTCGTCCTCGTCGGGGCGGTGAGCGGATTGCGTAGCCGCACCGCGCGACTGATGTTGCATCCTGGATTCACCATCCCGCTGTTCTTGTTCAGCTACTACGGGATCTATCTGACGCCGGTGTTCGACGCTGTCGGGTCCACGGCCGTCGGTCACCAAATGCTCGAACTGTTCTTCCTGCTCAGTGGCTTGTTGTTCGTCGTGCCAATCCTGTCGGTCGGTCCACTGCCCATCCGCCAGACCAACCTAGGGCGATTCTTCGACCTGTTCGTGGAGATGCCGCTGCACGTGTTCTTCGGCGTCATCTTGATGATGGGGACCACTCCGATTGTGGAGCTGTTCGCTGATCCGCCGCCGGATTGGGGAATCGACGCGATGCGCGACCAATATTTGGCGGGAGCGCTCGCGTGGTCCTACGGCGAACCGGTCGCGCTCGTCGTGGTCATCGTTTTCGCGATTCGCTGGCGGCGCGACGAATTGCGCGAGAACGCCGTCGCCGACCATCGCGCCGACCTTCTCGGCGACGCCGAACTGGCCGCCTACAACGCCTTTCTCAAGAACCTCCATCCGACTACCGCCTCGCACACCGGCGATACGCCAGCCCACTCCATTCCTGTCGGCTCGACAGCACAAGGGAACATCGAATGATCAACAAATCTAGACCCCCGGCAGGCAACAGGAAACGCGGCTCTCGCGCGGTCAAGAAAGCCGCAGTAGGGAAGGTCGCTCGCAAACAGCCACCGTGGCCATTGATCGGGGCGACGGCAGCCATCATCGCGTTGACCGCCGGACTCGCCTGGCATTACGTGCCCAAGTACCGCGAGTACACCGAAGCCCAGCGCTACGTTCCCGGCACCAGTCAGCCGGACCCCTCCGATCGCATCGACGGAGTCACCAAGCAGGAATACCCGGCTGGCAGTCACGTCCGCGCGACCCAGCGCGTCGCCTACGATCAGTCCCCGCCGTTCGGCGGCCCGCACGACCAGAGCTGGGCAACCTGCACAGGCGAGGTATACGCAAGCCCGATCCGCAGCGAGAACGCCGTCCATTCGCTCGAACACGGCGCCATCTGGGTCACCTACAACCCCGATCGTCTCGACACCGAGGACCTCGCCGCATTGCGAGACGAGGTAGACGGCAAGCCTTACATGCTGATGTCGCCCTACCCGAACCTGGATTCGCCTGTGGCGCTTCAGTCGTGGGGGCGTCAGCTCAAACTCGACAACGTCGACGACCCCCGCATCGCGCGGTTTGTCACGGCCTTGCGGCAGAATCCCAACACCCATCCCGAACCGGGTGCCAGTTGCGCCACCCCCGGGGCCGGTTTCAACCCCGACGCGCCGCCCCCGTTCGACCCGGCCCCACCGGGACCCGATGCCGTCCCGCTCAACCCGGCCGGTAGTGGTTCCACCAATCCGTCCGGAGGTCGACGGTGACTTCTGAGCCCAAATCGGTGTCGGCCGCACCCGAGCGGTCCCGATCCACCTCGATCATGGTCGCGGTGGTAGCCGCCACGCTGCTTGTGGGTCTGCTGGCCGGATTCTGGGCGCGCGGCATGGTGGTTACGGACACGTCGGAGCCAGCGCTCGATGTCGTCGATGTGGGGTTCGCTCAGGACATGGCTACGCATCACGATCAAGCTGTCGAGATGTCGGCGATGGCGTTGACGCAAGCGGTCGACCCCGAGGTCCGGACATTGGCCTTCGATGTCCTGACGAGCCAGCAGAGCCAGCTGGGGATGATGCGCGGCTGGCTGATGCTGTGGGATCGGCCGGTGGCCTCCGAGCAACCGATGCTGTGGATGAGCACGCCGGATGCGCATACGCCAGGATCGGCCCATCAGATGCCGGAGCAGAAGTCGATGAGAATGCCAGGAATGGCGACAACCGAGGAACTCGCCGACCTGCGAAGGACTCGCGGTACAGACTTCGACACCCGGTATCTGCAACTGTTGCTGCGCCACCACGAGGGCGGCGTGACGATGGCGCGGACGGCGCGCGACAACGCAACGATCCCTGCCGTCGCGGCACTGGCCAAACAAATCGATAACGCACAGACCGCCGAATCTCGAACCCTCCGTGACATGCTCGCGCAACGCGGTGCACCCGCGCTGCCGATGAATTGAGTTCTGCAACAAGCCTGGGTTCTGTCCCGAAGCCGGTCGCGGAATGGTCACGGCCAGGTACAGTTTGTGTCACGTCGTAGCAACAGCCATCGGTGTCACCTCGCCCGTGAACCCGCCTCACGACAACTCTGATCGACGTAAGGAAAAGTTGTGCCCCACCATCGCGTGACCTCTGGTTCCATTCCCGTCAAGGACCTGCTCGGTGATGTCACCGTCGAGCGCGTGGCTCGGCATCGCACACCTGACAGCTCTACTGACAGGTTCAAAGGGGTAGCGGGTGTCGCGGTGGCCGCAGGTGCCCTGCTCGGCACGATGGCGCAGGCAGCTCCGGCAATGGCGGCATCGACAGACCAAGGGGCCGAAGGGGTTTCGGACTCGGTCGAACTTCCCGACCTGGTTGCGCCCGCCCCGGCGCCGGTCGCTGCCCCATTCGGGTTGGCGGGCCTGCCCGCGGAACTCGCCGGACCGCTAGCCCAGGCCGAGCAGGCCATCCAGGATTTCCAGAAGATCTCCCAGCCGGTGGCGCCCCCGGTTGCGGCACCCGCGGTTCTTCCCGTCGGCGGAGAGATCAGTTCCGGATTCGGCAGCCGCTGGGGCGCGTTCCACTACGGTGTCGATATCGCCGACTCGTTGGGCACCCCGATCCGCTCCGCGATGGGCGGAACCGTCATCGAAGCCGGTCCCGCGTCCGGATTCGGCCAATGGGTACGGGTGCAGCAGGACGACGGCACCATCGCGGTGTACGGACACATCAACGACTACTACGTGCAAGCCGGAGACCGAGTCGACGCCGGTGACGTGATTGCCTCTGTCGGCAACCGCGGCCAGTCCACAGGTCCACACCTGCACCTCGAGATCTGGGACGAGAACAGCAACAAGATCGATCCTGTCGCGTGGCTCGCCGGCAACGGCGTTCTCACCGAGCAGCGATGGGGCGCCGACTGATCCGCCGCCTCGGTAGGTCCGATCGATCGCCATGAGCAGCCGTAACGGCTTGCATTTCGGCCCTGTGAAAACGATCAGCCACCGAGTGCTAGGCGCACGTGTGATTCCTTCCCCGGCGCCGATCGAACAAGATCCAATCTACTATGCATCATAGTAGATGCCTGTAGCGACATCTCAGTGGACCCAGCGGGGAAGTTCCTTATGGTGTTCGACCAGCGGGGCTACACCTGGGTCTCGAGGATCCAGCACACGCCTGCGGTGTCATGGGGGCTGGGCGGTTCGCCTTCAGCGGTTTCGAGCAGTGCGCGCAAGTGGGATTCGAGAGTGGTGAGCTCGGCGATCTGGGCTTGGACGTGTTCGAGGCGGTCGTTGAGCACGGTGCGAACGTGTCCGCAGGGTTGTTCGCCGGTGTCGTGGATGGCCAGGATCTGGGCGGCTTCGCGCAGGGACAGGCCAGCGGATTGGGCGCGGCGGATGAAGTGCAGGCGGGTGATGTGGGCGGTGGTGTAGTCGCGGTATCCGCTGGGGGTGCGATCGGGTTCGGGCATCAAACCTTGGCTTTCGTAGAACCGGATCGTCTTGGTGGTGACACCGCTCGCGGCGGCGAGTTCGCCGATCTTCATTGCATGCCTCCTCGATGTCGAGCCTACGGACCGCCTCGCAGGATTTTGCGTGGCTAGGATCGCTGTGTGATCGCCGCCCTGCCCCAGCGACGCCGCGCCGGTTTCCTCCGGCTCGCGGTGATGCTGGCGGCGTTGGTGGGTGTGGCGCTGATCCAGGGCGCGCAATGCCATGCCGCGTCGATGGCGGGAATGACCATGCCGACCATCGGGACGTTCGCCACCGGCCCGTGCGGGCCCATCACCGCCGACGCCGATCCCGGCGATCATCACGATACGGCGGCCGCCCCGATACAGGATCAGCCCACCGTCATCGCGGATGACCTGATGGCCGCCCCCGACGATCACCAGACCGAGGCTGCACCGGCGGCGGGGCTCGCGATGGCATGCCTTGCAGTGTTCCTGGCACTGCTGACAGTGCTGGCGATCGCAGGCTCGCTGCGACGAGCCCTGCTCATCGGGCGCTATCACCAGCCGCCGAGTCCGGTTCTGCGCTCTGTGCTGCCCAGGCCTCCCAGCCTGGCCGAATTGTGCATCCTGCGGACATGACCACTGTGCGCTCCACGTCCCTCGCCTAGCGATGGGACGATCCCGTGCTGCGTCGCCGACGCCACGGGAGTGCCTGTGCACGTGTCGTTCTCCCTGATACGCAGGAGTGTCTTTCGTGAACCTTGTTCCTGTCCTTGTCACCGGCTTGTTCGCCGGTGGCGTGTCCTGCGCCGCCGTGCAAGGCGGCCTGCTGGCCGGGGTGATCACCCGGCAGCGACGTGCGGCGACCACCGAATCGGGTGGTTCGCGTGTCGCGGCGAGCACCCGACTGGGTGACGACCTCGCCCCGGTCGGCGGATTCCTCGCCGGAAAACTCGTCTCCCACGCCGTGCTCGGGGCGCTGCTGGGAGCGCTCGGTGGGGCTGTCGAATTGTCGGTGAGCGCCCGGACATGGCTGCAGATCGGCGCCGGGGTGCTGATCGTCGTTTTCGGGCTCGCCCAACTCGGTGTGCCCGGATTCCGGCGGATCGTGATCGAGCCGCCCGCGTCGTGGATGCGCGTGGTGCGCGACGGCGCCCGATGGCAGTCCGCGGCGGCTCCGGCGCTGCTGGGGGCGTTGACTGTGTTGCTGCCGTGCGGGGTCACTCTCTCGGTGGAGGCGTTGGCGTTGGCCTCGGGCTCGCCGTGGTGGGGTGCGGCCACGATGGCGGTGTTCGTCGTGGGCACCGGGCCGTTGTTCGCGCTGCTCGGCTACGCCGCCCGCGTCACGGCCACCGCGTGGCGGGGCCGGTTGGCCGCGCTGACCGGCGTGCTGGTCCTGGGTATGGGTCTCTACACCCTCAACGGTGGCTTGGAACTGGCCGGATCTCCACTGGCCGCCGCCCGCATCGCCGAATCACTCGGCTCACCCGTCCCGGCCGCCGACCCGACCGGCGCGGTCATCGCCGACGGGATTCAAACCGTCACGGTCACCGCCCGGACCGGCGCCTACAGTCCAGCCAACATCGCAGTCCAGGCCGGGCTGCCGACGACGTTGGTCGTGCAGACCAACGGCACCCAGGGCTGCATCCGATCGCTGGTCATCCCCAGCCTCGACATACAGAAGATCTTGCCCAGAACCGGCCAGACGCGCATCGAGCTCGGGTTGCTGGCGCCGGGCCGGTTGGACTACGCCTGCGGCATGGGCATGTACACCGGCCACCTCACCGTCAACTGAGAGGAGACGAAAACCCATGAAAACTCACACGTTTCAGGTCTATGGCATGCATTGCGGCAGCTGCGCGTTGCTCATCGACGACACCCTCGCCGACCTGCCCGGCGTCCGCGACACTCGCACATCCAAGAAGTCCGGCCTGACTACCGTCGAGCTCGACCCAGCAGTGATGGCGCCGCAGCAGGTCGTCGCCGCGATCGCCGAACTCGGCTATACCGCCACCCTCACCCCGCACTGACCTCCTGGTGCGGGTGCAGGACTTGACCTTCCACTCGACTGGAATGTTTAGCATCCCTGCGGCCCGCTACCGGCGAGACTCCCATCGGCGACGGGCCACGCCACGGCGGCACCGGACGCCCCACGGCAACCGGAACGAACCTAATGCAAAGGAGGTGACCGTGATGAACCCGCTGAAGATGCTCTGCGACTGGATGTGCGCAGTGATGGGTCCTTGCTGTCCGATGTGACAGGCCACGGCCAACGTCGATGACGTGCCGGGTGTCGCCCGAGAGCGGGCGACACCCGGCTGTGCTTCATCAGGCCGGACAACCGGCTGTCTCCACCGGATCTCGCCTCGATTCACTGCGGAGTTGCTCGCCCACCTGGGAAGATCGATATGCCAGCCGGCCAGAGTTCGGCATGTTGAATCAAATATTTCGGTATGCCAAACTATCCGGACTATGAATGATCCGAGCCGCCGTTTTTTGTTGGGCGGTGCACTGGCGAGCACCGCCGGATTGGCGCTGGCGGGCCGCAGTCTGCTCGACGCGTCCCCGGCCAAAGCCCAAACACCATCCTCCTCTGGCCACAGTGGCGCCCATGGTGGCGGAGCTGATGGCCCCACGTTCCGCATAGGTCAGACCGTCGATCACGCCGCCAACGGGTTCAACCCGACCCAGGTGCTGCGTGACTTCGACTACGGCACCACGACGCGGCTGCCCGACGGGCGAACCCTGCGTGAGTGGGAGGTCTTCGCCAGCGACGAAGACATCGAAGTCGCTCCCGGTGTCACCTTCCCGGCGTGGACGCTCAACGCCCGCATCCCGGGCCCGACCCTGCGCTGTCGCGAAGGCGACCTGCTGCGGGTGCATTTCCGCAACGGCTCCCAACACCCGCATACGCTGCACTTCCACGGCATCCACCCCGCCGAGATGGACGGCATAGCCGGCCTGGGCGCCGGGATCATCCACCCGGGCCAGTCCACGACCTACGAGTTCGACGCGACCCCGTTCGGGTTGCACCTGTTCCATTGCCACGTCGGGCCGTTGGCCGAACACATCGCTCGCGGCATGTACGGCACGTTCATCGTCGACCCGCCCTCTCCGCGTCCACCCGCGGACGAGATGGTGATGGTGATGCACGGCTACAACACCACTTTCGACGGTGAAGGCAACCAGCTGTATGCGGTCAACGGGATCCCGTTCCACTACATGCATGAGCCGGTGCGGGTGAAGCGCAACGAGCTGGTCCGGATCTATCTGGTCAATGTGCTCGAGTACGACCCGATCAACAGCTTCCACGTCCACGGCAACTTCTTCGACTACTACCCGACCGGCACCCGGCTGCAGTCCTCGGAATTCACCGACACGATCGTGCAGGGTCAAGGCCAGCGTGGCATCTGCGAGATGCGGTTCCCGCACCCGGGCAAGTACATGTTCCACGCCCACAAAACAGAGTTCGCCGAACTCGGGTGGATGGGGTTCTTCGAGGTGAGCGACTGATGGACACTACGACTACGCGGCGCCCGTGGCTGCTGGGCCTGGCGACCCTGATCCTGTTGTTGCTGGCCTTGATCGGGATCGCCCTGCTCGGCGGGGCGAGCCTGCCCGATCGGGCCGGACCCCCGGTCGAGGAAGTCGGCGTCGAACGCGTGATTCTCGAGCCTGGATCGATCGAGCTGAACCTGCGCAATACCGGACCCGACCCCGTCACGGTCGCGCAGATCTTCGTCAACGACGCCTATGTCGACTTCACCGGACCGACCGAACCGATCGGGCGGCTGACCTCGGCGCATCTGGTGCTGGACTACCCATGGCAGAACGGGCAGCCCTACAAGGTGTCGATGCTCACCTCCACCGGCCTGGTGATCGAACACGACATCGCCGCCGCGGTCGAAACTCCACAGACAGGGGCGTCGTTCTTCGGGTTGATGGCGTTGCTGGGCACCTACGTCGGCATCATCCCCGTCGTGTTGGGGATGTTGTTCCTGCCGTTCCTGCGCTCGGTCGGCACCGCCACCGTGCGAGTACTGCTCGGGTTCACCATCGGCCTGCTGATGTTCCTGGCGTGGGAGGGCACCCGCGAAGGGTTCGAAATCGCCGATACCTCCGGTGCCGCGTTCGGCGGCGCCTCCCTGGTCGTCCTCGGCGCGATCCTGGCGTTCCTGACGTTGACCGCGGTCGACCAATGGCTGCGTGCTCGCCGCCATGCGGCCGCCGAGCAGGGCACCGCGAGCGGCATCCGGTTGGCCTTGATGATCGCGATCGGCATCGGTCTGCACAACCTCGGCGAAGGCCTGGCCATCGGATCCGCCTACGCCATCGGCGAACTCGCCCTGGGGGCCTTCCTCGTCATCGGGTTCACCATCCAGAACACCACCGAAGGCCTGGCCGTCGTCGCGCCCCTGACCGAACGACGTCCCTCGCTGGCAACGCTGGCCGGATTGGGCCTCATCGCGGGAGCGCCGGCGATCCTGGGCGCGGTCATCGGCGCGAGCGCCAACAATCCCGAAGTCTCGGCGCTGCTGCTCGGCGTCGGTGTCGGTGCGATCGTTCAGGTGATCGTGCAGATCATCCCCAGCGTGCGCGAACCCGGCACCACAACGCTCGGTGTCCGCACCCTCGCCGGGATCGCGGCCGGGCTGGTGACTATGTGGGCAACCGGACTGCTGGTGGCGGCATGAGCTACGACCCCATCACCACGACCTCGCTCACCCGCCGCGCTGCGCTGGCCGGTGCGTGCACGCTGTGCGCGGTCGCGGTCACCGGCTGCGCGACGGGGCAGGCATCCCAATCCGACGGCCAGCCGGTGCGGGTACCGCGCGCCGGGATCGACGTCGGCGGTGCCGCAGTGTTTCCCGAACACCGGATCCTGGTCACCCAGCCCAACGACGGGGTGTACAGGGCGTTCTCCGCGGTCTGCACCCATCAGGGGTGCGCGGTCACCGACGTCGACGGCGACGTCGTGAAGTGCCCGTGCCACGGCAGCAAGTTTCGCCTCACCGACGGATCGGTCGCCAAGGGCCCGGCCCAGCGGCCGCTGCCCGAACGCACCGCCACGATCGACGGCAACACCCTCATCGTCAGCTGACCGTTCGGTACCAGGACGTAGTCGGCGCGCGGCTAGCGCGTGGTGGGCTTGTGGGCCAGGACGCGGAACACGATTCCACCGCGCCCACTCCGGTAGGACTCGGTGATCGTGAATCCCGCAGCCTCCAGGTACGGCAGCGGATCGCGCAGCAGGTGGTCCGCGCCGAACCGCACACTGATCGGGTCGAGCAGCCGCATCAATGTCCGTACCGGCGCGAGTGTCGATGGCCCGTGCTCAGCCAACACGAACATCCCGCCCGGGGCCAGCACCCGGTAGGCCTGCGCGCTCGCACGAGCTGGGTCGGGGATCGTGCAGAAGCTGTAGGTCGAGACGACGGTGTCGACGCTCGCGTCGGGCAGATCCAGATCCTGCACGTCACCGCGACGAAGCCGCACCTGCAGTCCCGGGCGACGCTGGCGTCGGGTGGCGATGTCGAGCACTCCCTGGGACAGGTCGATGCCGGTGACCTCCTCGACGTCGTCGCCGTAGAGCGGCAGGTTCAACCCGGTCCCGACGGCGAGTTCGAGCACCCGGCCATGCGCACGGCCGACTGCCCATTCGCGGGCCCTGCCCAACGCCAGCCGCTCGAAGGTGCCGATTTGCCGGTCATAGCGTGTGGCGTTGCGGTCGAAGACCGCGGCGATCTCGTCGGTACTCGGCTGCTGCATGGGCGGTGCCTCTTTCCGATCATCCGGTAGGTGTTGTTCAGTGTCGGCCCGCGTTCGGTGTGCGCACATCAGGGAGACCCCTGAAATCCCGCCTCTATCGCGACATCAGCACAGCGAGGTCCGGTGGGGTCGTCATCGGTTGCCGCAGCCCGACACCGGCTCGCCCGGTGTTGCCCTCGGGGTAGCGTCCCGACAGAGAGCCGGGGGCGGCGACGATGATCCGCACGACCTGCCCGAACGCCTCGCGTCGATCACGCTGACCGACGGCGAGGACGAACATCGCGACGTGGTTGCGGGTATGCAGCCACGGGGCGGGTTGGGACAGGATGTGGGCGCGTTCGAGGTGGGTCCAGCGTTGAGCCGGGTCGAGCGTGGCTTTCGCCGCACGCATCTCCTCGTGGTAGCGGGCGCGTACTGGGGCCGGAATCGATGCCATGACTTGTCCTTTCGCATCGGTAACGCGCACCGATGGGTTAGTGGGTGTGGGCCGATGAATCCAGCGTCGCCGACGGGTCAGGGTGGGGGCTTGAACAAATCAGCTGACTCGCGCCGAGGTGGTCGGCCGCCATCCGGTCGCCGCTAACGCCTCGGTGGGGGTGAGACCGAACAAGTCACGGCAGGTGCGGGTGAGATGGGCACTGTCGGCGAACCCGGCGGCATGCGCGGCCTCGGTCAACGAGCTCCCGGCGCGGACCTGATCGACGGCACGCTGCAACCGGGTCCAGCGCCGCCATGCCGCGTACGGCAATCCGACCTCGGCGGTGAACAAGTGCGAGAGCCGACTCGGCGACATCGACACCGCTGCGGCCACCACGCCCAGCGGCGGCGGCCCTCCGGCGGCCCCGTCTGCCTCGCGCATCGCCGCCGCGACCGCGGGGTGCACATTCCGCCGACGTAGCGCAGAGACCGGATCCGTCATCGACGGGAGCGGGTCGGTTCGTGGCGTGGCCGCGGAGATCCAACTCGATACCTCGTGGGCGGGCAGCCCATCGAGCCGGGCCAGCGCGGCACGGCCGGTGGACCCTGCCGGATCCAGCAAAGCCAGCAGCCCTCGTGCGGTCGGGGTGGTGACGCGTACTTCATGACGGACACCAGCAGGGATGATCGCCAGGTCGGCCAGCCGGGTATCACCGGCGGCGTCGGTGAGAGTCACCTGGCCGGCGGTGACGAGCAGGACCTGGACCGCGGCGTGTGAATGGGGTGTGGCGTCGCCTATCTCGCCGGTGAACGCCATCACCCCCGGCGCGAACACGAGCCCACCGCGCCACCGTTGCCCGGCCACACTCACCCCCGACCGGCCTCGTGCGACGACGAATCGGCGGTATCGGTGAACAGGCTCGCGATCACCAACGTAATGGCACCCAGAACGATGAAGGAATCGGCGAGGTTGAACGTCGGCCACCACCCGGTGTGCAGATAGTCGGTGACGACACCATCAGGGATGCGGTCGATGACGTTTGCCGCCGCACCACCCAAAAGCGCGGCCAGTGCGACCCGGGTGAGCAACGACGCGTGCGGCGCGACCCGATAACCCGCGACCGCGACAGCGACCGTGATCACCATTGTCACGCTCAGCAGCACCCAATCAGGCGCATTCGCGGCGATCGAGAACGCCGCGCCTGGGTTGAACGCCAACCGCAGATCGACCGGGCCCGCTTCGATCGCGGATCCCTTCAGAGCGGTCACCGCCCACCCCTTGATCGCGAGGTCGGCCACAGCGATTCCGGAGGCAGTGGCGCCCCACGCCAACCGGCGCCGCCACGCCGCCGCCACCGGCGCGTCAGTGGCGGTCATGCGGGCAGGCCAGCTGGCGTCGGCGTCACGGGCGCGACGCGTTCCGGGACCGGCGCCAGCGAGGTGGTGCGTCCGGCACGGACGCCGTTGGCGATGACGACGATCTCGGCGAGCTCGTGCACCGCGACCACTGCCGCCAACCCGAGGACACCGAACAACGCCAGCGGGATCAGCACAGTGATCAAGCCCAGCGACAACCCGACGTTCTGCAGCATGATCGAACGCGCCCTGCGGGCGTGGTCGAGCGCTCGCGGCAGGTGTCGAAGGTCTTCACCCATCAACGCGACGTCGGCTGTTTCGATGGCCACGTCGGTGCCCATAGCGCCCATCGCGATGCCCAGATCGGCGGTCGCCAGAGCGGGGGCGTCGTTGACGCCGTCGCCGACCATCGCGGTGAACCGATCCTTGCGCAGTTCACCGATGATGCGGGCTTTGTCCTCCGGACGCAGGTCCGCGTGCACGTCCTCGATACCCGCCTCGGCCGCGAGAGCCGCAGCGGTGCGGGCGTTGTCGCCGGTGAGCATAGATACGCGGCAACCCGAGGCATGCAGGCGGTCGATGACCTCGCGGGCCTCGGGTCGCAGTTCGTCGCGCACCGCGATCGCACCGATCAGCCGGCCGTCGTCTTCGATGAGCACCGCGGTCGCCCCGGCATGCTGCATCCGCTCGACGTCGACGGCCAGCTCGCCGGGCTCGATCCAGCCTGGTCGACCCAGCCGGGCCGGGCGCCCGTCGACCAGACCAGTGAGCCCGGCGCCGGTGACAGCCTCGACGTCGGTGGCCGGGGTGACGGTGTCGGCGGCGGCGAGGATGGCCCGAGCGAGGGGATGTTCGCTGCGCGATTCCAGCGCTGCCGCGACCGCGAGGACGGTGGCCTGGTCGACGCCCCCGACTGTGGAGATCTCCACCACGGCAGGCTTGTTCGCGGTCAGGGTGCCGGTCTTGTCGAGCGCGACCTCGCGGACCTTGCCCATCGCCTCGAGCGCGGCGCCGCCCTTGACCAGCACACCCAGCTTGCTCGCAGCGCCGATCGCGGCCACAACGGTCACCGGCACCGCGATCGCCAGTGCGCACGGCGACGCGGCGACCAACACCACCAGCGCGCGTTCGATCCAGGTCGTCGGATCGCCCAGCAGCGACCCGATCACCGCGATCGCTGCGGCGGCGAGCATGATCCCTGGAACGAGGGGTTTGGCGATCTTGTCCGCCAGGCGCTGAGCTTCGCCCTTGCGGGCTTGTTCGGCTTCCACGATCCGCACGATCCGGGCCAGGGAGTTGTCCTCGGCGGTGGTGGTGACTTCGACCTCGAGGACTCCGGTGCCGTTGATGGATCCGGCGAAAACCTCCGCGCCCGGTCCGGCTTCCACGCGCACCGATTCGCCGGTGATCGCCGAAACATCTAGTGCGCTACGCCCTTCGATGATCACACCGTCGGTGGCGATGCGCTCGCCGGGACGCACCAGCATCCGGTCACCGATGCGCAACTCGGGCGGCGTGACGACGGCTTCGGTGCCACCGCGCAGCACAGTGGCCTGCGCTGGTACCAGACTCAACAACGCGCGCAGGCCGCGGCGGGTGCGCGCGACCGCGTACTCCTCGAGTCCTTCGCTGATGGAGAACAAGAACGCCAGCATCGCGGCTTCGCCGACCTCGCCGAGGATCACCGCACCGATTGCCGCGATCGTCATCAGCGTTCCGACACCGATCTTGCCCTTGGCCAGCCGCTTGATCGTCGAGGGCACGAAGGTATAGGCGCCGACCGCCAGCGCGGCGGCCTCCAAGCCCAATTCGACCGCGCGCGGACCGCCGCTCCAGCCGACGATCAACGCCGCGAGCAATAACACACCCGCGAGCGCGGCCGCGCGCAGTTCGCTGACCTCCCAGAGTTTCTCGGGTTCGCGCTCCTCGCCTTCGGCGTTCTCGCCGGGGGGTTCGTCGTGGCCGCAGCCGCACGCGTCGCTCATGCTCGCACCTCCGTAGTGGTTTCGGTCGGGGTGGTGGTAGCGGCGTCGGTGCCGTAGTTCGGGCACAGCGCCACCGCGTTGCCCGTCGCGGCAAGCAAGGTCTCCGCCGCCGAGAGCAGGTCCATCAGTTCGGGGCGGGCCAGGCTGTAGAACACCTGCCGACCCTGCGGGCGGCCCACGACCAGCCCACAGTCACGCAAGCACGCCACGTGCGCCGACACCGTCGACTGCGCCAACTCCAGTCCCGCCATCAGGTCCGACACCCGTGCCTCCCCGCACGCCAGCCGGTGCACAATCGCCAACCGTGTGGCATCCGACAGGCTGTGGAACAACGCCACCGCCGGATCCAAGCCTTCTGTTCCGACGAGGCAGTCCCTGCCATGATTCATCGTCATAAAACGATGATAGCGCCCAAGGCTATTGATATCGCCACTCTCTGTGATTAATCTTATTTCACCGATCACATCGTTTTTTGTCGATCAATCTTGATCGGCGCCGGAGGGAGACCCCGTGAACCAGCAGCACACGATCGCGACCACCGAGCCACCACAACGATCCACCTCTGTCGCGGACTCCGGCCTGCTGTATCGGTGGGGTGCGGCCATGGCACGACACAGACGCCCCGTCCTGGCGATCTGGGCGCTGCTACTGGTGATGTGCGCGGTGGCCTATCCATTACTCGAAGATCGGCTCGGCGCCATGGACTTCGGGGTCGAGGACTCCCAATCCGCCGAGGTCGACCGCCTCGTCGCGCAGCACTTCCCGCAGTTCGGCGCCGAACAAGCGGTCATCGTGCTGCAGTCGCCCACCCTCACCGCCGATAGCCCAGACTTCCGGGCGGCTGTCTCCCGTGCGGTCACCGCCGCGCGAGCGGTCTCCGGTGTGACAGAGGTCGTCGACCCCTACCTCGGACTGCCCGGCACCCAGATCTCGGCCGACAAGCACGTCGCGATCGCCTTGGCCGGTATGGATGGCGACATGGCCGAACGCGCACGCATCGCCCGCGATCTGCAAGACGCCATCGGTGCGGCGAATAGCGATGCCCCCGTCGAGGTCGGGCTGACCGGATACTCGGCGGTGCAGAACGCGGCCACCGAACTGCAGAACGCCGACCTGGCCCGCGCCGAAGCGATCGGCATCCCCGTCGCCCTGCTGCTGCTGGTGCTCGCACTCGGCGCTCTTGCTGCGGCGGCGGTTCCGATCGGAGTGGCCCTCGCCGGCCTGCTGGCCGCGGTCGGTGCGCTGTTCACCCTCACCACGATCACCGCGTTCGATTCGCTGACCGTCGCCATGGCCACCATGGTCGGACTCGGTGTCGGCATCGACTACGCGATGTTCATCGTCAGCCGCTTTCGCGAAGAACTCGCCCGCCGCAACGTCACCGAACGCGCCGACCATGACGGCATCGCCGCCGCTGTCGGACGGTCGCTGGAGACCGCAGGCAAGACGATCCTCGTCTCCGGGCTCGTGGTGATGATCTCGCTGTGCGCGTTGATCATCATCGACGCACCGATCTTCCGTGGCATCGCCATCGGCGTTGCCACCGCCGTCACCAGCATGCTCATCGTTGCTGTCACCCTGCTGCCCGCTTTGCTCGCTGCCCTAGGCCCCGCCATCAATCGCGGCGCTCTCCCGCCCCGGTGGCGCCCCGCCGAAACCGCTACCGTCACCGGTGGCGCGCCAGGCCGGTGGGCGCGCTGGGCCTACCTGGTCATGCGCAAACCGGTGCTGTTCGGCACGGCCGTGATCGCGGTGCTCGTCGTGGCCGCACTGCCGGTCTTCGGGATCCGCTACGGCCTCGACATGGGCACCACCGCCCTCGACGACACCCCCACCGGACGCGCCAGCACCGCCTTGACCACCAACTTCCCCGCCGGAGCACTCTCACCAGTCGAGATCATCGCCACCGGCGCCTCCGACACCCCACTCACAGCCGACGCCGCGGCACAGATCAACCAATTCCTCAGCGAGATCGACCGCGACGACCGAATCGCCGCAGTGCTCCCGGCGCAGGTCAGCAATGGTCGAATCCTCACGATGGTGATCCCGCAGGTGGCGTTCGACTCCACGGACGCCACCGACCTCATCCGCGACCTCCGCACCAGCGCCGCAACCATTGATATGGCGGCCGGGACCGAACTCCGCATCGGGGGCAGCACCGCCGAATTCGTCGACCTCTCCGACGAGATGACCTCCAAACTGCCGCTGGTCATGGCCCTGGTGCTGTCGGCCTCGCTGATCTTCCTGATCGCGGCGTTCCGCAGCATCGCCCTACCGGTCAAGGCCATCGCGATGAACCTGCTCGCCACCGGCGCCGCCCTCGGCATCACCGTCGCGGTGTTCCAGTGGGGTCTGGGCGAGAACATCCTCGACTTCACCAGCCCGGGCTTCGTCCAGGTCTATCTGCCCACCGTCGTGTTCGCCCTGCTGTTCGGGCTCTCGATGGACTACGAGGTCTTCCTCATCCGCCGCATCCGCGAACACTGGGACGCCACCGGCGACAACCGACACGCCGTCGCCGCAGGGCTCACTCACACCGCCCGCCCTATCACCGCCGCGGCAGCGATCATGATCGCCATCTTCGCCAGCTTCCTCACCGCCGACATCCTCGAACTCAAACAGCTCGGACTCGCCCTTGCCGTCGCTGTCGCCATCGACGCCGTGCTCATCCGTCTGGTTCTCGTCCCAGCCCTCATGCGGCTGTTCGGCGACTGGAACTGGTGGCTACCCGCCGTGTCGCGAAGGTCGACGCGCTGACCGCGGTAGTGGACGCGTGGTGGGCGACAGTTCGAGGACCTTTCGGAGCAGATTCGCGAAGATGTGGTTGCCGAGTTCGTGTGCCTGGGCCATGTCGACGATCAGACCGGGGACGTCGGGGTGGTCGGGGACTGATGCATGGTGGAGCAGGTCAACTTGTCACCGGATCCTGCATCAGTCCCGTTTACGCCCGTCAGGTACTTGCAGAACCGTTGGAGGCTTCGGTATTGCGGTGGGAACACTCAGGTGTGAGGACTGATGGCCTTGCCTGGCTGTCACATCATCCTCGCCCGCACCGAAACACTCGAACTCGCCGGCGGGGCAAACGCTCGGCGAGGCAGAGGCCGTTCCCGTCATCCCTTACGTCGCAGTGGCTGGGACGTCGCGCTGGTCGACCGGTAGTCGCGGCGGATGCCGCCCTGGGATGAAGAGGGATCAGCGGTGCATTGAGCACCCTGATCAACTTGGCTCGGCCACGTCGCGTCGGGCTACCTCCGAGGTGGGCCCCGTAGCCAACCGCCGTCGCGACTGACCGCCGATCTCGCCTCGTGGGGGACCCGACTCGGAGCTAAATGTTCGGAAACGCCCGTAGGGCTTGCGGTTCCGACGAGAATCGTGTGGTGATGGATAGGGAGGGCGGGACGATGCCGCTAGACATTCGGCACTACGATCTGAGCCGCGGCAACGTCTCGCGGGCTGTGGGTGAGGCTGGGAGATGACGGTGGTGGCGGTACCGCATCCCCATTACGGGCTGGACCTTAATGGTGCAAAGTCGAGGTACAGTCTGTCGTACCTGTATGCGGTGTGCTCTCAGGCCGGGTGCACTGTGATCGAGACCCCGCAGGACTCGGACGTTCACTCTATCGATGCGACAGTTCAGTTCGAAGAGGGTGACGTTCGAGTTCAGATGAAGTGCTCCAGCACCCATCGAATGACCGGGTCTCAAATTCGGTTTCAGCTCAAACAGCAATGGATCGACAAGTGGAGAAAGTACCAAGGGACAACGTTCGTCGTTCTTGTTCTTGTTCCCGAGCACAAGGCTGATTGGGTGCAGTATGGAGATGACGAGACGGTGCATCGAACGCAGGCGTACTGGGCAGAATTCGACAAGAGCTCGACGGCGAAGTCGATCGTGATCCCGCGTGCCAACCGATTGGATACCTCTACGCTCGCCAAGTGGCACTCTGCATTCGCGGTCGGCTTCGGAGAGGAGGCGGCATCCTGATGTCCGGCGACGAACTAGTCATACACACTAAGGCGTGGATGCTGCAACACGGCTGGACGGAGGTCTCCGAGGGCCCAGCTGGATGGATGTGGAAGCACACCGCAGCCGGTGGGGATGCTCGCAAGATCGCGATCGTGCGAAACCTCGCCAACGACAGCGGCGCGTTCAATGGTGTGGTCCAACGTCTAGCGGCAGCGCACGGGGCACCCACGGCTGAGGTCGAACGAACGCTGAAGATGTGGGGCACAGATGTCACAATGCTCCGGGCAGCTAATGACATCGTGATAGCCGAAACGATCCCGCTGACTGCCGCCGCCGTCATGGTCGAGTCCGCACGGCTGATGTACCGATGTTCAGCCACCGCAGCCATTCGGCTGCGCCCTGAGATCAGCGGTGGGTACTCGAAAATTGGGGACGATCTCAGCAATACCGTACGGATGGGACACACTGAGCGAGGCTCGTATGTCATCCCCGTCTACGTGAAACTGAGCGACCCGAAGGAAGTCGTCGACAACGAGCAGCCTTTTGAAGGGTTGGAGCGTGAGTCGGTTGCCACGGTGGAGATGGTTGAGTCGGCGGAACGTCGAATGACGCGAACCTTCGCTCAGGCAATGCAAGCCATCCACGATCATGTCTTGACACCAGAGCATCTACCAAGAGCGGAACAGGTGATGGGGCTGGTATCAGCGGGGGTCACACGCGAGTTCGTGTCGGCTATCACCCGTGTCCTTGCGGAAGGCGCGGTAGCGGAATTTGAAACCCGTTTCGAATGGGCACCGTCGCAACCCACTCCTACGCGTATCGCTCAGTCAGTTAGCATTCCCGCTGCGGCCGAGGAGAAGCTGACCGAAACAATCCGGATCCTGAAGCGATCGAAACGGCGAGAATTCAACGTCATGACTGGTCCGATCGTCACTGTTAGCAAGTTTCCAGACGATCCGAATGTCTACGCGACGATCAAGACGGTTCGAGGGGGTCACCCGTGCAACGTCACAGCCATTCTCCCAAGCTTGCCACTAAAGACGGTCACGGAGTGGATGACAAGCGGCGAGACCGTCCAGCTACAGGGGGTGGTGGATCGCCAGGGTGGTGGCCTGGTTGTTCGTAGCCCTCAGGGTTTTGGGCCAATCGCCTTACCTGCAGTGTGACCTGTTTGTGCGCGTTGATAGTCGAATGACAGTGCCCCGGACCGCTGGAGATGGACCGGGGCATCGCGCGGCTGGAACCTACTGGAGCCTGTCCGGCAGGAGCTTCCGGGAGGCCGACAGGACTGCAGCTCATGTCGATCGCGAGTTCTACGTCGCACGCCTCGTCAGGTGATGACAGCTGTCAGTCGAACATGGTTGGTAGGTCTGGCTTGTTCCAGTGCTCGTGGAGAAGCTGGATTTGGGCGTCGAGTACACGGGTGGTCGACAGTTCGGGCAGCTCGTCGACGTTGAACCAGCCGACTTCCATAGTCTCGACGGGGCTGGGTTGGCCGTGGGAGATGGTCTCGCACAGGAAGAACAGCTTGTACACGTGGTAGGGGAAGGCGGGCTGGTGGCCCTGCACATCGCGGTCGTGCAGGGCCACGAGTTTGCGGGCGCGCACGGTTATGCCGGATTCTTCGTGGACTTCGCGTTCGACGGCGAGTGAGGGCGGTTCCAGGACGTCGCACCAGCCGCCGGGCAGGGTCCATTTCTCGTCGCTGCGGTCGCGGATGAGCAGGATGCGGCCCTTGTCGTCGAAGACGCCGCCTCGGACGTCGACTTTGGGTGTCATGTAGCCGTGTTCGAGGAACACGTTCTTGTGCAGGTCCTCGAGGGTGCCGTTGCTGATGAGGGCCAGCAGGTCGGTGGCTATCTGTTTGGCTTGTTCGTAGCGTTGCCGGTCGAAGACGTCGGTGGAGAAGACGAGGCCGTTGTGCGCGAGGGCGGCCAGAGCAATAGCGTGTTGGCGGATCTGGGTCTCGGCTGTCGGTTGAGCGTTGTCCATCCAGGGTCCTTTGGTCGGATCGGCGTTGTCGCAGCGGCTGTTCGACATAGGTCAGAGAGTTAGGCGGTAGGTCGTGGACTGGCGTGGGGCAAATCCGAGCCGTTGGTAGAGCTGGTTGGCTGCGGATCTCTTCGGGGTCGACGTGAGATCGACCGTGCGCGCTCCGTGGTCTATCGCGATGGCCAGCGCAGCGGTGGTCAGACCTCGTCCAATGCCGTGTCCTCGCGCGGCTTGGTCGACCACGACATCTTCGATGCGTGCGCGCAGTCCGGTGGGGATCGTGTACATGACCAGAGTCAGCGCGCCGACGATCGCTCCATCGACACGTGCAATGAGCAGCCGCGTCGAGGTGGAATCGATCACCGCCTCCAGGACATCACGGGTCAGAGGTGCTGCGGTGGTGGACAGTTGCGGTAGAAGGTCCGTCAGCGCCGTCAGCGTCTCGTCGTCTACCTGGGTCACGATGTCGATCACAACTGCCTCGGGTGTCTGCGACACCATGGGCTCCTCCTGCGTTGCGCTACGGATTCGACGCCGCGATATGGGTCGAAAAGTGGGGGGCCGGAACGATTTTCGAATAGTTCACCAGAACCGGCCAGGTGGCAGCGGCGGCGTTGGCACCAGCGTATCCCGTGTGGTGCCGGGTGGGCCTGCGGCGGCCACCCGCTGGTGCGTCTCGCGGTTCTCGCACGGCTGCCTGCTGGTTCGGTCAGTGTTGCTGCACGGAGGCGGTGGTCTGGACGGGTTGGGCGAGGCCGTGGACAGCTGTGGACAGGTCGGGGTCGGTGGAGCTGAAGATCGCGCTGCCCGCGACGAGGGTGTCGGCTCCGGCCTCGATTGTCTGTGGTGCGGTGATAGTGGTGATCCCGCCATCGGCGACGAGTTCCACCGTATCGAGTTGCCGGTCGCGCAGGAGCGTTCGCAGAGCGCGGATCTTGTCCGGGACGGCGGGCTCGAAGGTGCTGGTGCCGGGTCGGCTGGTCATGAGGACGACGAAGTCCACGCGTCCGAAGTAGGGGTCGAGCAGTTCGAGGCCGAGGTCAGGGTTGAGTACGAGCCCTTTGCCGATGCCGGCCAATTGGAGGGTGTCGAGGGCAGTACTGATGTCGGTCGCGGCATCGACGTGGAAGCAGACCCGGTCGGCCCCGATCTCGATGAGGTCGTCGATGTAGCGCTCGGGTTCGAGGGTTTGCAGGTGGACCTCGAGCGGCAGGGACGTGTGGTGGCGGATGGCGGCGACGGTGCGCATGCCGAAGCTGATCGCGGGCGTGTAGTGACCGTCCATGATGTCGAGGTGAAGGTATTTGGCGGTGCTGGCTGCGACGCTGTCGATGGCGTCGCGCAGCGCGAGAGGGTCAGCGCCGATCAGTGCCGGGGCGATGGACACGGTCATGCGAGGGCCTCCTGGGAGTCGGTGATTGCGGTGGTCAGGCGGGCACAGACGAAGTCGACATCTGCTGGTGACAAGTCCGGCCGGATCGGCAAGCACAGGGTGTCGGCTGCCTGATGGTCGGCATGGGGGTAGGTGCCGTCGAACCGGTAGCGCGCGAACGCGGGCTGGCGGTGAACGGGGACGGGGTAGCGGATGACGGCATCGATGCCGTCCGAGCGCAGCCGTGCGAGCACTGCATCGCGATGCGGCACGGCGACCTGGTACAGGTGATAGACGTGGTCGCCGGGGTCTTGTATCGGCGGTGGAACCGTGATGGCGGGGTGGGTCAGGGTGCGGGTGTATCGGGCGGCGAGGGTGCGGCGTTGGGCGTTCCAGCCGTCGAGAAGGTCGAGTTTGGCGTCGAGGACGATGGCTTGGATCGCATCGAGTTTGGAGTTCACCCCGAGAGCGACGTGGTTGCCCTGGCCGTGCTGTCCGAGGCCACGCAGGACCCTGATCGTGTGGGCGATCTCGGGGTTGTCGGTGACGACGGCTCCGGCGTCGCCAGCCGCGGCGAGGTTCTTGCTCGGATGGAAGCTGAACGCGGCGGCAGCGCCGAAGGTGCCGACCCGCCTGCCAGCCCAGGTCGCTCCGACGGCTTGGGCGCAGTCCTCCACGACGGGAATCTGGTGGCGGGCGGCGATTGTCGTGATCCGGTCCATGTCGAGGCTGCGGCCGAACAGGTGGACCGCGAGGATCGCTCTCGTGTCCGGCCCGCACGCCGCGTCGAGCGCATCGAGATCCATCAGGTAGGTATCGGGTTCGCAGTCGACCAGCACCGGTGTCGCCCCGACGGCGGCGATCGCCAGAGCTGTGGCGTGGAAGGTATTCGCGACGGTGACGACTTCATCGCCCGACCCGAGACCTAGTGCGATCAAAGCGAGGGTCAGCGCGTCGGTGCCGGTGTTGACGCCGATCGCGTGGGCAGCGCCGAGGTAGTCGGCGAAGCGCTGTTCGAAGCGGATGACTGTTTCACCGAGGATGTAATCCCCGGAGGCCAGCGCACCTCGGATCTGGTCGGCGGTCGCGGGCAGGTCGGCGAACTGGGCGAGGTAGTTGTAACGGGGAATCTTCATCACGACTCCAGGGGGACGGGTGGACGGATCTGCACGATCGTTTTGCCGAGTCCGCCGTGGGCAGCACTGGCGGTGAGATGGTCGGCAGCGGCGTCGAGGTCGAGGACTTGTGTGGTCAGTCGCTTGACGCACATCGACGGTGACCACCCGGCATCGGGGGCTTGCTGCAACAGGGCCAGGGCGGTGTGGAAATCGGCGCGGTTGGCTCCGTGAGTGCCCGCCAGGTGGTACCGCTGGCTCGAACCGGAGAGTTGAGTGTCTTCGGTTCGGCGCACCTGGTCGATGTCGATGGTGCCCAGCCGGTCACCGGGCTGTGTACCTGCGAAGAGCATCAGCAATCCGTCGTCGGCGAGCATGTCCATGCAGGTCGCCAGCACCTGTGGTGTGGCGGTGGCGGTGGCGACCACGATGCGCTGAAACGGTGGCCGGTGTTGGCGGGATTCGAAGGCCGAGGAGGACAAGGCGTGGCGGCGGCGCAGGAACACCAGACGCGGGCCGCTGGGATTGAGCAGGACGCTCTTGTGGCCGGTGGCGGTGAGGACCGCGCTGATCAACGTTCCGGCCATGCCCGCGCCGTACACCGCGACTGTGGTCTCGGGCGCCAGCGCGAGGTCCGCGGTGACGGTGTGCAGCCGGGTGGCACAGTGCACCGCGCACGCCAGCGGTTCGGCGAACACCGCCACCTGATCGGGCAACCCGGCCGGGACGGGTACCAGCGCGGCACGCAGTTGGTGGGAGTCGCCGGTGAGCTCGACCAGTTCAGCGAATCCCGACGTCCGGTGCTCCAGCTGTGGGTGCGGATCGAACGCCACCGTGCGCCCCCGTAGGTCTGCCAAGGCCGGGGTGGTGTCGAGGACGCTGCCGATGATCTCGTGGCCGAAGTCGCGGCGGCCGAAACGGGTACCGCTGATCTCGCGCAGATCCGAGCGGCACACACCGACTACTCGTGGCGCCAGAACAACCTTTCCGGTGGCGAGCACCGACGATGCACCGGCAACTGTGGCGGTGGTGAGGAAAGCGGTGTGGTCATGGTGCTCGATACGCCGGTAGGTCGTGGTCAGATGAGTGGTCATCGGACCGCCTCAAGGTGATCAGCGACCGTGGTCGACAGGTCGGCGTCGCGCGCACGCTCCGACATGGTCAGGTCGACGACGACCTTGACGTGCTCGCCGAAAGGTCGTTCGCCTCGGGCCATGGCCGGCATCCGCGAGGCGGCTTCTTCGAGCGAGATCACGTGGCTGATGAGCCTGCCGAATCTGGTTGGAGCCGCGAGGAGATGCTGCTGGGCTCGGACGAGGTGGGCGGGTGATGTTCCGCGATGACCGGTCACCCACACCCGCTTGCCAGCGGTGGGGAACACCTGGACGGAGTCGTAGCCGGAGGAGCGCCCGCAGACGTTGGCACGTCGGACGGCCGACAAGTCGATGCCGGGCAGCGCCGGGTGCCGCAGCCCGGCGGGGATGCCACCGAACAGGTCGAGCATGCCCTTGTCGACGAGGCTGGCGGTTGCCGCGCGGATGGCCGTGACGGTCGCCTCGCGCGGCAAGCACACGAGCGCGCCGTGGACGCTGGCCGGTGGTATCCGATTGGTGAGGGTGCTCGCGGGCAGCACGCCGAGCTGCTCGATGTAGCGAAGTCGCTCGCGGCGTGGGTGGACCAGTTGCATCCGGTATCCGAGGTCCTCGCCCAGCATCGCCACCAGCAGGGCCGCCGAACCGCTGCCGAAGACCGCGACCGTCCCGGCCGGGCGCAAATGCACGCGCATCAGATCCCACGCGTACAGGGCGGTGGCGGTGGGTTCGACCAGCGCGCCGAGGTCGAGCGGAAGGGCCTCGTGCGCGGCGACGACTCCGCAGGGGAGTCCGGTGGGCACGTAGTCGCGCAGGATGCCGTCGTAGCTGTGGCCCAAGATCACGTCCTGGTCGTTCGGGTTGACGGGATTGAAGATCTCGCAGCCTCGTTTGTCCGGGTTGAAGGCGAGACCTTCGTGGCCCAGGATCGTGGCGCGGTCCGACCGTGCGCCGCGTTGCATCTGTAAGTCGGTGCCACAGACACCAACTCGCAGGACACGGCGGGCCGTGGGTGGTTCGCAGGTGCAGGGCACAGGTGTGTGCTGCAGGCGCAGTTCATCGCCGCTGCGGACGAGGGCGCGGTTGACGGCGCTGGTGTCGGTGGCGCTCATGCGGTGCACAGTTCGTTGTGGAACGGACGCACGACATCGGCTGCGGTGGCCAGCTCGGTCGCGGCGATGTCCTGGGCGAAGATCGCGGTGCCGATCTTGGTGAGCAGCGGGATGTTCTGGTTGCCGTCGCGGTGGCGGATCGAGTCCGACAATCCCGCTCGCAACATGTCGTCGGTGATGCAGGTATGGCTCAGTGGCAGCCCGACCCGGGCCATCAATGTCAGGATGCGGCCCAGGCATTCGTCGTCGATGAGCTGACGTCGCTGGGCGAGCACGCACGACAGCGCGATGTCGATGGCGACCGCTTCACCGTGGTAGAGCTTCGGTTTCGCCGCCAGCTCGAACGAGGGGCTGAAGGTGTGGCCGAAGTCGGGCAGTCGGGCGAGGTTGTCCTCCCACAGGTTCGGTTCCAGTTCCTCGACGATCGCGGTGATCGCGGCGTCGATGATCGGACCGCTCACGGTGGTGTTGGCAGCGAAACCGGAGGCGGTGGTCCATTCCCGCTCGATCCGGTCGAACAGGCCGCTGTCTTTGACCAGTGCGATCTTGAGGATCTCGGCCATTCCGTTGGAGATCTGACGGTCGGGCAGCGTCGCGAGGAAGCTGGGGTCGACGATGGTCTCGCTCGAGGCGTAGTAGGTGCCGAGCCGGTTCTTGCGGCCGTTGAAGTTGATCCCGGTCTTGACTCCCACGGCGGCGTCGACCATCCCCAGCAGGGTGGTCGGCACTCGGACATAGGGCACGCCGCGGCGGTAGATGCTCGCGGCGAAGCCGACGACGTCGGTGAGGACTCCACCGCCGAGGGCGACGACGGCATCGCGGCGCCGGCTGAGTCCGAACTTGTCGTACTCGCGGATGATCCGGCTCACCGTTTCGGAGTTCTTGGTGCGCTCGGTGGTTTCGATCGGTACGACGGTGCAGTTCGAGGTGTAGGTGTCGAAGTAGGCGAGGATCTGGTCGCCGACAAAGCTCATGACCGTCGAGTCGACGAAGACCAGGGTGCGGCGATTGCCGATACCCACGGCGTCGGCCAGGTCGCTGTTGTCAGGGTCGAGGCAGTCTCGTGTCCGTCGGATTCGGTAGCAGACTTGTTGTGTTGCGGCGACACCCCAGATGCGGTCCATGTCAGTGATTCCTTCCCCCGGGCCGGGCGGTTGCGAGCAGTGATTGCGTGCGAGCGAAGAGCCCGGCACCCCGAAGTGGGTCGAGCCCATCGGATTCCAGGCGCGTGATCCGGTCGCGAAAGACGGTGGGCTGGTGCGTGGAAACGAGGTAGAGACCGTCCGCTTCCAGGCAGCGGTACATGCTGTTCATGTAGTGATTGGCGAGGGTGTCGACGACCCCGCCGGACAGGAACACATGGTCGATGTGGGGATCGATGGCCAGTAGGTACAGCAGTGCCCGTGCCAGTGGCGCGGTCACCGAGTCCAGGAACGCCTTCGCGTGCGGATTGTTGGCCTCGAGTGCGCATCGCAGTCGCGTCAGCGGCGGATCGGTGGTGGCCTCAGCGCCGACGATGCTTGCCAGCTGTGTCAGCTGTCGGTCGATCGCCTTCCCCGCGGCGAGGGCGGAGACGTGCCCGACAGCTCCGCAGTCGCAGACCGAGGGTTCGGTCGACAGTGGCGCGGTGACGGCGGCTGGCAGGTGCCCGATCTCGCCTTGAGTCCCGTGTATACGGTCGAGCACTACCTCGCCGGATTCGATGTCGATGGTGCGCGCGGCGATGCCGCTGCTGACCGTCACCGCCGCAACGGTTTTGAGGTTCATGGCGCGGACCTCGGGCCTGCGGGTGATGGCCAGCGCGAGACTGGTCACGTCGTTGACCACCCACCACCGGGTCCGTGGTTCGTTCTCGCACAGCACGGCTTGCAGATCGAACGGGTCGGCGCTGTCGCCCCACAGCGGGGCGCTGGCCAGGATCTGTCCGGTGTGCCCGTTGGTGGCGGCACCGATCGAGATCCCTACGTCCACGACATCGGGATGGATTTCGAGCAGTCGACGGGTCTGGGTGAGGAGAAACTGCACCATCAGCTCGCGCAGGGTGGCGGTGTTGCTCCCGGTACCGGCCTTCGTCACCGCCGGGTGCCGGTCCTGATCGGTGAGCTCACCGGACGGTGACAAGACCGCCAGACGCCACCATGTCCCGCCGAGATCGAACACGATCACCGAGCGGCTATCGCCTGCTACGTCTTTCATTTCACACCTGGCCTGGGTGAGCTGCGGCGTCGGCCAGGACATACCCGTCCTGGCCGAGTACGACAGCGGCCGATACCGGTGCAGCGCCCGGCGCGGGGTTGAGGATTGCCGCCAGCGCCGCGCTCTTGCTGGTCCCGGTGGCCAGCAGGATTCGAGTCGGCACGGCGCGGAGATAGGCCAGGCCGAGGCTGACTCGCTGCTGGCCGTGGTAGGTCGTGGCGATCACCCGCTGGCATACGCCTTCGGGGCGAGCGTGGTCGAAGATCGAGGCCGTGTGGCCGTCGGTTCCCAAACCGAGCACCGCGATGTCGGGACCACCCTCGGCGCGCAGTCTAGCCAGTTGTTCGTCATACGCTGCAGCGGTTGTGTGACCAGTGCAGCTCGCCCGAATCGGGTACCAGGTAGCGCGATGGCCCGGGTCGGTCAGTCCCAACGCCGTCTCGATCGGCTTCGCTGATCGGTCGGTTGGCTCCGGTGTCATTCGCTCGTCGGTTTGAACAAAAACCACTCTGGCCCAGTCGATATCGCGCGCGGCTAGCTCTCGGTAGGTTGCGACCGGCGTCGTTCCACCGGCAACAGCGATAAGACATTCACCAGTCTTCTCGATCGCTGAATGAATTTGTGTGGCAATTAGATCGGCGGCTGCCGAGGCCAAACCGGCGGGTGTTTCACGGAACATGTATGTCAACGGCATGAGTACCTCCTGGGTCGAGAGATGACGAAGATCAACGTGGGCGGGGGCATGGCCTGCCGCGACGGGTTCCGGCTCGCAGGTCGTCTATTCGGGTAGTCGTCCGATGGCGGCATAGGCGCTCAGGTCCGAGTCGGCCGACACCAACGACACCGATGCACGGCGCTATTGAGGGGTCGTCGAGGCGCGTGAGGTCACTCGGGCGCCGATGAGTGCCCGCAGTGTGGCGATGGTTGCGGTGTCGTGTGGGGCGAGGGTGTGGCCGGTGAGCTGACTGGCGGTGATCTGTCCCGCGTCGAGTAGCCGGTCCACGAGCTTGTCGAGTTCCTCGGGTGTGGGCGGGTGGTGTTCGTGCCAGGCCAGCCAGCCTTCGGGACCGTCTGCTTTTCTGGGTGGGGGTGGGCCACCGGCGGCGAGCCTGTCGGCTTGTGCGGTCTTTCCGGCGCGGCGCAGGAAATCAAGGTGTGCGTAGTACCGCTGTTGTTCGGTTCCTTGGTCGTCGTAGTCGGTGTTGTCTCGGTCCCAGCCCATCGCTGTCGCCCCGTTTCTCTGTTCGGTTTTCGGTGTCTTACCGCTGGTGTCGCTGTCCTACGGCGGCGTAGGCGGCGAGGTCATGTTTGAGGGGGTGTTGTGGTTTGAGAGCGGGGACGCGGGTGATGGGATGCCATCGGTGCGGTGCGATCAGGCCGGGGTGCAGGAGTTGGTAAGGGGCGAGCATGGTGGCGAGGGTGTCGCGGTCGCGGGGGTGGTAGGCGATGCCGTGGTGGCCCAGTTCCCGTGCTGATGCGCCGATGGCGTGGGCGAAGACGTCGTCGGTGATGTGGCTGAACACGATCCAGGTACCGGGCGGGAGCCCTGCTGTCAGTTCCGCGAGCAGGGTGGGGGCCTCGGGCAGGTGCTCGGCGGTGCCGGAAAGGCAGACCGCAAACGGGGCGTTGAGGTCGAATACGGCGGCGATCTTGTCCAGAACAGCTGCGGTGTCGGTGATGTCGAGCAGGGCGAAGTGGCGGTTCGGGTTCGTTGCCAGCAAGGCCCGTGCGTGGACAGCGACGAGGGGGTCGTTGTCGAGGTAGAGAACGCGAGCAGACTCGCCGCGGTGCGTGGCGGCATCACCGACATCGGGAGGCATCGCAATGCCGCATCCGAGGTCGACATACTGGTGCACGGCGTGTTCGCTACTGAGGTAGTCCACGGCGCGCAGCAGGAACCGTCGTCCCTCACGCAGTGCGACGACGAACCTGTTGCTGATGTTGGCTGCGACGAGACCATCGATCTCGTAGTTGTCCTTGCCGCCGAGCAGCTTGTTGACGACGCGGGCGCTGCTGGGCATGTTGTGTCGCAGCGCGACCTCGTGATTGGTCATGTCGACCAACTCCAGTGGTGAGAGGGGGCTGCCGGGCCCGACTGCTCCCAGCCGTGACGAGGGATACGGCCTAGCGGGGACGGGGTCGGGGCCCGGGCAGCGGGTCGGATGGTTCAGATGCCGGGGCCGACGTGCTCGGCCAACGCCCGGTCGAGCAGGGCGCGGGCGTGTTCGCCGTAGACGGCCTGGTCGGCGAGCAGCTCGAAGGTGCGCAGTGCGAGGGCGATCTCGTCGGCGCCGGTGGTCTCGACGGATCCGGTGACTGTCTCGATCGCGACGCCGGATTCGTCGTGGATCACGAAGTTGTCGGCTTGGCCGATGAATTCGGCATCGAGGGGGATGATGCCGATGTCGAGGTTGTCGCGCTGGGTGAGGATGTCGCCGAGTTGGCGGATCTGTGCCGCCATGACCGCGTGGCTTCCGACGGTGCGGCGCAGCGCGGCTTCGCCGATGAGCAGGTGGAAGCGGTGCCCGGGCGCGTCGAGAACGGCCTGGCGCTGCATGCGTGCCGCCGCGGTTGCCTCGCTGTCGTCGGGCAGGCCGAGCACGGCGGTGCATTTGGCGAGGATGGCGCGGGCGTAGTCGAGGGTCTGGAGCAGGCCGGGCAGGATTTCGGGGCTGTGGCTGCGCTGATATTTGGTGTCGGACTCGATGTCGATCAGGCTGCGCTGCAAGGTTTCCAGGCCGCTGTTGTCGGTCGCGTCGTACCAGCTGGAGTAGGACATTGTCTAACCTTTCAGTTGCTTTCAGTGGTTGAGGGAATCCCGTGGGAGTCCAACGGGTGTGGTCGGTAGCGCTCGGTGAGCGCCCCCGGAGGCGCGGGGGTGTTGGGGCGGCCTCCGGGGGCGGTTCCCCACCCTCGGGTCGACCGGCCGGTTGCCCGGTCGGTGTGATGGCCCGAGGTATCCAGGTGGTCTACGCGCTGGTCATGCGCGGGCGATAGAGCTGATGAGCGTCAGTTCTCCGACGGTGCGGGTGGTGATGATCTGGCGAGGCGCATAGGGCTCGCTGTCGGGGTGGTACTCGGTGACGGTGACTGCCCAGAGGTCGGCGTCGCCAATCCGTTCGAGTGGCGAGATGGTCACACAGTGGTAGGTGTCGGCGGGTACGGCGTCGATCCCTGCCTGCAACTTGCCACTCGGGCCGACGAGGGCGTCGGCAGTCAGGAATCGGCGTGCCTGCTCGGCGGAGCGCTGGACGTAGTAGGCGTGGTTGAACCCCAGGATCGCGGCCGGGCCGTTCGAGAAGTCGCCGGGACCAGAGCCTGTGACTACCCCGGCCGGCGAGGTCGTGCTCGGGCAGTCGATGCCGCGCTGCTGGGCGTGGATGCCAGGCGCGAGCACGGTCAGAGTGATGACGAACAGGACCGTGGACACGACGGCCGCACCGATGCCGAAGGCGATCAGGTGCCGGTCGCGGCGGGTTGCGGGTGACGGTTCGGGTGTGTCGAACTCGGCGTACATGGGTTCCTTCGAGGTGGAGGGGCTGTTGGGGCCCCGGAGTCGCCGGGAAGCAACTCCGGGGCCGCCTCGGCACCGGGGCCACGGCCGAGGAGACGTCGCGGGTATCTCGCCGGGGCACGTGCGGAGGCCATTTGGGTGGTCAGAGAGCCGCGCGGTCGCGGCTCAGGGCTGGAGATAGAGGCGTTCGGCGGGCAAGCGCGGCAGTCCGGCGCAAGTGCCGGGCTCCACGGTGACGGTTCCGGGGCGGTGGGCGGCCACGTCGCAGACGAACACCAGCGCGGCGGTCAGACAGGCGACGAATTCCATTCGGACACTGGAAATCAGGACTGAGAGTCGGACGTCGGGTTCGTCTGGGCACGGCGACCGATTGCTGTCGGGTGTCATTTCCGATCCGTCCGGGGTAGGAGTGCTCGGGCGCATTCGATCACCACTTCGCCGGAGGGCCGGAATGTGCCGGTCGCCGGGGAGATCCAGGTGCGGATCATCAGCTGGTCCGGTACCGGGGAGGGCAGGGCGATGTCTCCGTCGCGGATGACCACCACCCGGGCGTTCCGCAGCTGCGCGACTTCGGCAGGGTCGGCGATGGGCCGCATGTCGGCTCGCACCAAGAACGTCCACATTCCCGCGCTGGGGTGGCCGATGATCGACAGCGGAGCGACACCGCGCAGATCGAGGCTGTTCTTGACCTGTTGCGCCAGTCCGGTCGGCATCATCACCGCCCCGACGAGAGACCCGGCCTTCATCGTGATCCGCCCCGTCTGAGGGTCGACCACGGTCGGCAGCGAGCACATGCGACGGTAGAACTCGCACCGGCTGTGGGGAGACTCGGTGAACGGCTGCACCGGCGTGCTGATCGGCGTCATCGCAACTCCCCGGACGGTTCGGCCACGCTGGTGACCCATCCGGCGATCGTCATCGCGTCGAGCTGCCGGACCAGAGTCGACAGTGTGCAATCGAAGCCGTGGGTGATCTCGGGATTGGCGAGGGCGCCGGCCGACTCACCCACGTCGGCCTGTCTCGCCGCGGACTGGGGTGAGTTCGGCTCGTTGCTGCCGTTCATGCGCGGCCTCCCTGAGGGCTTTCCAACGTCGAGGGAAGTCGGATCGGGCGGTTGCGCCTCGGCCTCCCACGAAAACGGGTTCCTGCTGAAAATCGTGGCCCGCCAGCGGTATCGGGAGGAACCGCAGAGTGTTGGCGTAGCGTTGGCGTACCGTAGGCATTTCCCAGTTCAGGAGCGGGAATGAGGGGGCCGAATGATACGAGGGCGGGCATGGACCGGCTTCGAAGCAGCCGTGCTGCAAGAGGCCATGAGACTGCCGATCCGGCAGTTCGCCACGATGCTCGGAATCGAAACCACCACGGTCAGCAATTGGAAGGTGGGACTGAGCGCGGTCAAACTCCGCGCGCAGACCCAATCGATCCTGGACACCGCCTACGCCCAACGTGCAA
Organism: Nocardia asteroides; assembly: GCF_900637185.1. Classification (NCBI taxonomy): domain Bacteria; kingdom Bacillati; phylum Actinomycetota; class Actinomycetes; order Mycobacteriales; family Nocardiaceae; genus Nocardia; species Nocardia asteroides. Next base: position 2,356,844 of record NZ_LR134352.1, read on the forward strand.
CCCCGGAAGACCGGGAACGGTTCGAGCAGATTGTGGCCGAAGGAGAAGCCGCGTGGCGAGCACGGCACCCGAAAGCTGCGCGTAGAAGCAAATCTGGCTCGAACGCCGGTGTGCCCAGTGCTGACATGGCCCCGGCCCTTGAGTCAGCGTTGGTGAGAACGGATGTTCCGCTGGCCGGGGGCAATGACTACTCCGTGCCGACACCTAACCTCGCACCGATCAGCAGTTCGGTGCTGGTCGGGACCGATCACCCGGCAATCGATGTGTTGGAAGTGGAAGAGGCTGCGGCATTGATGCGAACGCGGGCTGCGCCGAGTTCCCTCCGCAGTTTCGCTGCCGTGACCGATCTGCTGGCTGGTCAGCGTCAGAGTTTGGCACCGGATGCGTTGATCGGCCCGATCGAGGCCCACCGAGATGCTGTCGCGTCGTTGTTTCGAGCTGCGACCGACGATGTGATCAAGCGGCGGGCGGGGGCGCTGCTGGGCGAGACATCCGTTGTGGCGAGCCGGGTGTGGAGCGCCATCGGTGACCGGTCGATGGCACTGACCCATGCCGCGTTTGCCCGAAAGCTTGCAGACCAGCTCCAGGACAAAACGATGGGCGGTATCGCACGAATTTTCGAAAGCAATCTCCGGTCAGATGCGGCGACATTGATCAGTTCGGACGGTGACGTGGTCATCGGGCTCCGAGTACTCAATGAGGCAGCCGGTCTCTCCGCCTTCTTGCCACCTGCGGCGCGAGCACGGATCGGTGCTGAGCAGGCGCAGGCTTATGCGGTGCTGGACTTGCGGGATGAATGCGAGGAAGCGTTGACTCGCGCCCAGCGCGCCGCGGAGAGCATCGATGAAGATGACCGCTCCGGCCTGTTCAGCGACTGGAACAGCACCCGGATCCAAGTCTATGTCGGCACCTGCCAGCTCCTGCTCGGGCAACCGAAACGCGCTATCGCCGCCCTTACCGCCGCGCAGGACTCGCCTGATATGGACAGCCCTAACGTCGCGCTGGCGGCGCGCGTCGACCTAGCCAGCGCGTACGCGCTGTCAGGAGAGCTGGACGAGGGTTGCAGGGTGCTCGGTGAGACCTACGAGGATCTGGCGACCATGGGCAATCGTCGTGGACTCGAACGTGCGCAATGTGCTATCGAGAGGATGGCTCCCTGGCAGAACGAAAAGCCGGTCCTCGCTTTGATGGAGCGAGTAGGCGAAATCTCCACCTAGCGGTCGAGCTGGGCGGACGATCGGATCGTCTGTACCGAACGGATTGCTTCGAGAACCTCGTATGGATCCAGCCGATCCACGACCGCATCCGGCGAGTGTTCCCACAGCTGCTCCGAGCTAATCCGGTGGGCAACCGCGACAACTCTGAATCCGGCGTGCCGAGCAGTGGCAATGTCGTTTGCCGCATCGCCGATGATGACGGTCCGCGCGGGCTCAATGGAGTGCCGGTACTTCGCCTTGTACCGGTCGGCGACGAACGCAGGCAGGTCGAACCGATCACGCGCGTCCGAGCCGAACGCACCGACCTCGAGGTCGAGGTGGGTATCCAGGCCCGCCACGGCCAGTTTGAATTCTGCCGACACACGCAAGTTCCCCGTGAGCGCCGTCTGGACGTACCCGTGCTCCGCCAAAGTAGCGATCGTTTGGGCGGCACCCGGATATGCTGCCTGGTCGCGGGCGAGTTCAGCCTCTCCCTGCTTCATGACCTGCATCAGCACCTCGGCGTACCGACTGAATCCTTCTTCGGCGGTCTCGCTGGTGACGCCCGAGGCTATGGCCGTGTCCACGACGATGGACTCATCGGTGTAACCATGTATCCGCGCAGCGGGGAACACGACTGCCGACTCTTCGATGTCGTAGGTACGGGAGACTGCTCGCCGTAGCCACCGCAAGTCCGCAGGAATGAGCGTGCCGTCCACATCCCAGATGATCAGCCCCGTCCGTGCCTCAGCCATGTTCATCGATCCTCGCAGACGGTAGCGGAGCCTGCAGAAGCCAGCGCTGGCGGTGCGACGGTCACGATGGCATTCAGCACCCGAGTTCGGTCAGTCATGAGCCCATCATGGCAGTCTGCGGAGGGCATTGCCGGTCTACACCATCACTACGCCTACACGCCGGGCGAGGGTTGCCCGCCTCGCCCGGCGGCGCTCCGATGTGGCTCGGTGGCCAGGTCGCCTCAGGATGCGATGGCGTGTGTGTTGTAGAGGCCGTGGACGGACAGGATCTCGAAACATGCGCCGTATTGGTCGATTTCGAGATTCAGGTGGATCGGGTGTTCGTTGTCGGGGTGGTGGAGACGCAGTGGCGTCGACCGGTGCGAGTTGTAGCTGACCTGTAGGGGTGTGGAGTCCCATGCGGCTCGGAACTCGGGGTTGTTGCGCAGTGTCTGGAACAGTGCTTGTGCTCGGGGTGCGTCGCGGTAGCGGCCGAGCGAGGCGCGCAGGCGGCGGATGTGGTGGAGCAGGTGTTCGTGCCAGTCCTCGACGAGGTCGCGGGCGGTGGGTGAGCACATCCACCGCCCGATGTTGTGGTCGGCGTCGTCGAGGCCGGGCATGATCCGGTAGAAGACCTTGTTGCCGTGTAGGACGTTCTGGAGTGGGTCGAGGTAGGCGCCCATGACCTCGCATTGGTCGAGGTAGTCGAGGTGGTGATGGACTCCCTGATCGGTGAGGTACTGACGCAGGCCGGTGAGCGGGGGTAGCTCGGCGGAGGGGCGAAGCAGGTCTTGCAGGTGGCGCTGTTGAGTGGGGGTGAGGTCGAAGAAGGCGAACAGTCCCTTCTTCAGCTTGGGTCCTGGCTGGGTGCGGTTCTGGATGACCTCGTTGAGGCGGGAAATGCTGAATCCTGCTTTGTTGGCGGTGGACTCGCGGGATAGCTGGCGCTTGTGGCGCAGGAACTCCACGGTGTCGTGGAAGTCGGGCATCCCGGATAGCACGAGGGACATGTCAGTTGTCTCGCTTCTGCGGCGGGATGAGGACGATGTCGACGCCGAGCGCAGCACAGGGTGCCGGTGGCTGGTTGAGGACGTCCGGATCGGCTCCGCGATGGCGGGTGCGCTGAGGGATGCCGTTCATGGCGATACTCCTTTGTTCGGTTGTGCTCCTCCGGGACATCCGGGGGAGAGGTCGTGGGTGCGGTGGAAAGGTCAGATGCTGCGAGGCCCCTCGCACGGGTCGGGATAGACGAAGCAGAACCGCAGGTCGGGAGGACCTTCCGCCCCGACGCCGAGGTGGATGCGGATGGTGCATTCTTCGCCGGTGTCGGGATCACGTACCTGCATGGGGTGCACGGTTTTGTGGCCGTAGGCGACCTCGGTGCTGCCGGTCCACAACTGCCGGAAAGGCGCTGCTGCGCTGAGTGTCTCGTGCAGGTCCCGTGCACGGGCACTGTGGCGGTAGATGCCGAACTTCACGCGCAGGGACGCGACCATGTACGCGGCGGCGGCATCCCAGTGCACAACGCACGGCTCGGCGGTGGGTGTGGTGCTGCCGGGGTGGAAGAACCACTGGCTGAGGTTATTGTCGTAGTCGGCGAGGTCGGGCAGCTCTGCGCGGAAGCGTTCGTTGGCGTAGACCACGTTCCACAAGGGGTCGAGATACGCGCCGACCCAGCCTCGTTCATCGAGGCGGCGCAACGTCGTGTGGTGCTCGCAGGCAACGGGGCGGGCTCGTAGCTCCTCGATCGAAGGCAGCGGTGTCGGTGGTTCGGCGAGTTCGCGGGTGTGGCGGGCCTGGGATTTGTCGAGTTCGTAGCCGGTGATGATCTGTTCGAGAACGGTCGGGGAGGCCGGGTGGGTGCCGAGTTCGATCTTCTTGATCAGGTCCTCGCTGACCTGGATTCGGCCGGCGGCCTCGGATCGGATGAGTCCGTGGTGCTCGCGGATCTGGCGGATCCATCGTCCCAGGTCGGGTAGCTCTGATGTGGTGCGGCGGGCCATGCCTCGCCGCGGTCGTCGGGTCGGGCGGGTCCTCCGGTTCATGTGTCAAGCCCCTCCTATTTCAGTCTTCCGTCACCCCTCCACCACGCGATAGGTTGAAGGGTTAACTCCCCCGAGTTGATTAACTTCTACCAGAAAGGGAACAGCCCGGCCACCGATCATTCACTGTGACCTGGCTGACAATTAGCTACGGACCTCCGCGAGGGGCGCGCGGAGTATTCTGGCCACCCTTTCTCCGATGCGGGACACCCGCCGGAAAATTTCTTTGGTGACGCTTTTCTTACCTGTTTCGCCGATCCTTGCAGGCCACCGCGCGTTTGCGCAGGGGTAAGGAAAACGGCACCGATTTTCTTACCTGTCAAAAGGCTGGCGCACCAGGCGGTTTCGGGGTTTTGATGGTGGAGTACCGCACCTCCTCCGAAAGGGAAACTCGTGGATCCGTACTCGATCGTCTCGTTCCTCAACATCGGCGCGTCGTTGCTGTCGAACGTGCTGGCCATCGCGTCACAGGTCGCCGCGCTGGCGCTGCCCTACCTCTGAGGCAGACCTCGCAGCTCTAATTCATTAGAGCTTTCACCGGGCTCCCGGCTGCGGCGTGCAGCCGGGAGAGCCGGAGAAATGTACTGCACAATGCAGTACCTAAATTCGCCATTCATCTAGTTCTATTTCTGACCCCCGAAGGGGTGATTTGCCATGCCCAAAACAGGACGCAATTCCTCGGCTGCCGCGCCGCTCGATCCCGCCGGTGCCTGCGTGCAGGCTCGCGGTTCCCGTCTGACCTATGGCGGGCGGATGCTGTGGGGTGGCCGCCTGGTCGCTGCCAGCACGGTGCCGGTGCTGATGGTGCTGGCCGCTACGAACGCGAGCGCGATGACGACACTCGCCCCGATCGCGGACCAGCCCGGCGTGACCGCTCCGGCACAGCCCGGAACCGACGCTCCCGCACCGCCTCCGGCCCCTGCTGTGCCCGAACCCACCGTCTACCAGGAACAACCGCCCGAGATCCGCAATGGCCCGGCTCCGCGTCCGGAGCCGTCCCCGGCTCCCGCGCCGCCGGTGTACGTCATGGAGTTGCACTCGCCGGAGCCGGTGGAGCCGGTCGCGCCGATCGAACCGCCGCCGGACACGATCCGGATCGGTCAAGCCCAGTTTGCCGAACCGGACTGGCTGCCGCCGGAAGTCGGCGACACGATCAACAACGTCTCCGCCGACCTCGAAGCCCAGGCCGCTACCTTCCTCGACAGCGTCGGCCTCCCGGCCGGGCGTTCGGACCGGGTCGCCGGTGCCACCGTCGCCGGGGCCGGTGCCGGGGGAGCGATCGGCGGTGCACTCGCCGGTGCTCCCGCCGCCGCTGTCGGTGCCGTGGTCGGCGGGCTCGCCGGAGGAACAATCGGCGGCATCGCCGGAGCTGCGCTCGGCACGGTGATCGCCGTGCCGGTGATCGGCACCATCACCTCCGGCGTCGCCGGTACCGCGTTGGGTGCCGCGGCCGGGGCCGCTGCTGGCGCGGTGGTGGCAGGTGCGCCTGCCGCCGCGCTGGGCGCACTTGTCGGTGGCACGGTCGGCGCGGGCTTCGGCGCGGGTGTGGGGGTCGGGCAGCCATGACCGGCCTACGCCTGCTCACCACCACAACCGTCGCCGCCGCCACCTTCGTCGCTGCCCTCGGCCCCACGAACGCGGGCCCAGCGACAGCGCAACCCGAGCTCGTCGGCCTGAGCTGCCCGGCCCTGTGGGTCCTCGGTGTGCAGGGCACGTCCGAGTCCTCACCGGGCGCGTCCGAGACCGCCGACTCCGGGATGCTCGGTCACCTGCTCGGCCCGGTCGCCGCCGACGACCCGAGTCTGGTGGCGCGCTCCTACATCAGCTATCCAGCGTCGTTCGGCGGCGCACCGGGCACCGGGGGCGGCACCGCCCCGTACGCGGCTTCGGCCAGTGCGGGACTGAACACACTCCTGTCCGAGTCCGAGCGTGTTGCTGCGATCTGCCCCGGGACCTCCCAGGCGATCGTCGGCTATTCCCAAGGCGCGCAAGTCGCTTCGGGGTTCGCGCAGATGGTGGGGGCCGGGGAAGGCCCTGTGGCGGCTGCGCGAGTCGCCGCGGTGATCCTGTACTCCGACCCCGACCGTGCCCCGGGCTCGCCCGTGATCGCGGGCCGCCCCGGGCAGACGAGCCCGGACCCGGCCCCCGGCACGAGCGGCGCGGCGGTGTCGCGAGTGAACCTGAGTACCGCCGTCGCCTCCGGTGGCGGGATCGCCACCACCTCCGGTGTCGACTACGGGGCGCTCACCGGCCGGGTCACCGACATCTGCGTCGAGGGCGATCTCAGCTGCGCGGCACCCGACCACGCCGCCCTGCTTCGGATCGCCGCCCAGCTCGCCGCCCAGGCCGACTTGCGCGACCCCATCGCCGCCGTCGGATCCATCCAGAACCTGCTGTCGGGCGCGCTCGGTGACGCCTGGACCTCATTGGTGCTCAACGACTTTCAGACTGGGCCCGGCACCGTCGCGTATGTGCCCGCGGCGAGTCTGGCGCAGCGGCTCATCGATGCCGCCGACTCCCGCACCCCGGCACCGGGCCCAGATGAGACAGCCGCCGCGACCGCGCGTTGGGCCGAGATCACGGCCACCGTCGCCAGTAACCCGCTGACCACGCTGCCGCCGCTCGCGGCCGGACTGTCGGCCGCGTGGGGCCAGCTCGTGTCCGACCACGCGGACCTGATCAATCCTGCGGTGTTGCTGCGCTACACCGACATTCCCGCCCGCCACACCGGCTACGCCGCGAACGGGACCATCGCCAGCGGGGCCGCGTGGCTGACCGCCGCTGCCCACGACCTCGCCGGGAGCCCCTCATGACCATCAGCGACTTCCACCAGACACCGATCCTGCGCGAAGGCGTTCGCCCAGGTGACATCGTGCGCGCCCGACCCGTCTTCGTTCCGCAGCTGGCGGGCGCGGCCGGGGCGTGGCAACTCGTCTACGTCACCACCGATTCGCGGTCTCAGCCGATCGCGGCCTCGGCGATCGTCTGCATCCCCGAGGCCAAGCCGAAACCGGGAACCGGAGCGATTCTGCTCTATTGCCCACCGTTTCGCGGATTGGGCGGCCATTGCGCGCCCTCGCAGCTGCTCGCTACCGGGACCGAGTACGACCTCGCCGGCATCGATGCCGCGCTCACGCGAGGCTGGGTCGTCGCCATCCCCGACGGGCAGGGACTCGGCGCGGGCACCGGCCCGCACACCTTCCTCGCCGCCCGCGCCGCCGGTGCCAAACCGGTCCTCGACCTGGCTCGTGCGGTCTACCGCGCCTCGGACCTGGACCTGCCGGTCGCGCCGGTGGTCGCGTGGGGATACGCCGACGGCGGCCGGATCGCAGCGGTGGCGGGGGAGCTGCAGCGCTGGTACGCCCCGGAGATCGACCTGCGCGGCGTCGCTGCCGGAGCAGTCTTCTCCGACCTGGCGGTCCTGGCCCCGCTGGTCGGCCGGGGCACCCGCACCGGTCTGGCCGGGTTGGCGTTCGCCGGGCTGATCGGGTTGTCTCACGCCTACAACCAGCTCCCGCTGCGGCACGTGCTCAACGAAGCGGGTCTCGTCGCTGCTGCCGAGGCACGACACCTCACCGTCGTCGAACTCTTGCAGCGCTTTCCCGAGCCGCTGGCGCATTGGTGCCGTGAGCCCGATCCGTGGAACGACCACTGGTGGCGGCGGGTTCTCGCGTTGGAGTCGCTGGCGCACGTGAAATCCGATGTGCCCCTGCACCTCTACCATGGCGAACTCGACCTGATCGTGCCGGTCCGCGCCGGACGCAAGGCGCTGATCGCCTACCGACAGCGCGGCACGACGGTGGACTGGCGCGAGTACGACGGCGACCACCGCAGCACCGCGCACTGGGCCATCTCCGATGTCCTGGCCCGGCTCACCACCGACATCGCCAACGGTCCCGTGTCCCAACCGATCCCGGCACCGGCCGAGGCCGAAGTGCGGCCCAGCGCGTGAGCCACCCCTGACCCCTCCGGGGAACCCTGCCCGCACCCCGCAACCCCCCTTCCCGGGGTGCGGGCAGGCCCCGGAGACATCTGACCCGAGGCGAGGCGAGATGAATGCCGAGGTACCCGCACAACCCACCTGAGAACGAGGACGACGGCGCCGAAGCCTGGGTCGACCTGCCCCAGACTCTTCCGGACCTGCGGCTCGTCGCCGACACCGGCTCCGGCCATGACCTCGACGAGTCAGACGAGCCACTCCTACCGGAGGAGTTCTGGTTCAACCGGATACGCAAGACTCCCGGCACGGCCGACGCCGCCCGTGTTCCCCGGTGGGGGACCGGTCTTGCGGACCGGCTGCCGCGCGGTGCCTGGGCCGCGCTGGCGGCCACTGTCGCCGTCCTGGCCGGGGTCCTGCTGGTGCCGACCGAGGAGACCGGCGACACCGGCGCGCAGGTGCCGTCCACGGCCGCCCCGCCCAGCTCGAGCACCACGGTTTCGGGTCCGTGCACCGGGCTCACCGGAGAGGTGGTCACCGAAAGCGCCGGTGACCCCGCCACCCTGGCCGGGGTCATCGCCTCTTTCGAGGCCGCCTACTACATCCACCGCGATGCGGCGCGCGCGATGCCGTTGCTCGCACCGGAGAGCGGGATCACCTTCGAGGGCCTCGCCGCGGGCATCGCCTCCGTCCCACCCGGCACCCGCCACTGCGTCGCGATCACCCCGATCGCCCCGACCACCGCCAACGTCCACATCGCCGAGATTCGCCCCGACCGCACACGGACCGACTACCTCCAGCTGATCAACACCCGCCCCGCCGAAACCGGTGGCGCGTTGCTGATCTCCAACGTCCAAAAACAGGGATAGGAAACCCATCGATGAGGCCGCAGGCGCCGTACCTGATCGCCGTCGCCGGACTGAGCTCGCGCGCAGGGACCACCACGACCACCGTCGCGCTCGCCCACACCTGGCCCGGCCCCGAAACCGCGCTCATCGTCGAAGCCGACCCCGCAGGCGGCCAGCTCGCCGAAATGGTCGGCGCGGACCCGCATCTCGGCTCGGCGAGCCTAGCCCGCCGAAGCGCCCTCGGCCTGCCCGTCACCCCGGAACTCCTGGCCCAGCACGTGCAGTATCTGCCCGGCGGGCAGGCGTTCCTGGCCGCGCCGCCCGGGCACGACCCCGACGATCCGGTTCCGGCCGCTGCGCTGCTGACCGATCCGGACCGGGGCTGGCGCGGGCTCGGCGCGACGATATTCGCCGATTGCGGTGTCCCCGAGCCAGGCTCACCCGCGCATCCGGTGATCGCCGCCGCCGACGCCGCCTTGTTCGTGGTCCGCGCCGAGCACATCGATCCCGGGCCCGCCGCGCAGCGGGTCCTCGATCTCACCCGCCGTCGACGCCCTCGGGGCATCGTGGTCATCGGCGGCAGCCGCGCCTATATCGACGCGATCGGGTTCCCGGTCGTGGGAGAGTTGCCCGCCTCCCGCGCCGGTGCCCGTGCCCTGCTGACCGGCCGCCGCACACGCCAGCACCTGATCCCGCCCGCGCGCGGCACCATCATCGACGTGGAGATCCAGCTGCGCCGCTACGAACACTCCGGCCAGTTCGACCCACCTCGCGCGGCCCCTGCGGTCCGCCAGGACCGCCGCAGACGCCGCGGCGAGGACGGTCCGAGGATCTACAGCATCGACCCCGCCACCGTGCCTACACCGCGCCCTCGTCTACGCGAGCCCGTGGTGGTGGACATCGCTGAGACCATCGCAGCACCGTCCTCTGAGTCTGTGCTCGCGGTTGAGGCCGAGGATGCCGGCCAACTCGCGGAGAGCGACCTCGCCGCGGCGCCTGAGCCGATCCCGCACCCCGAGACCGACACCACCGATACTGCGCCGGTGCCGACACCGGCCGACGGTGCACCCGCGCTGACGGTGCGGGTCTTCGGGCCCACCCGAATCTTCTGGCACGACGCGGAATCCGGTGAGAGCGTGGAGATCACCACGCAGCTGCAGCCGCGTGCCCGCGAACTGGTGGCCGTGCTCGCCCTGCATCCCGAAGGGCTGCCACGACAGCAGCTGATCGAGCTGTTGTGGGGCCAGCGACCCGGACACCGGGGCGGCAGCGCGCTGGCGAACACGTTGAGCCGCCTACGCGCCGCGCTGGGCACCGCCACCGGCGGGCAGATCACCGACGCACTCGCCGAGGACCGCACCCAGGTCCGGCTCTCGGGCCACCTCGGCGTCGACTACTGGGACTTCAACGCGGCGGTAGCGCAACGCCGCCACGCCCGCAGTGACACCGAGCAGACCGACGCCGCTCGCCGCATCGCTGCCCTGGCCACGAGCGAACTGGCCAGCGACCTCACCGACACCTGGGTTCAATCCATCCGTGAATCGGCGCGACGCACCTCGCTCAACGCCCTGAGCTGGCTGGCCACCCGCAACACTGACGACCCCCGCGCCACCCTGGGAATGCTCGAAACCACTGTCGAGAACGACCCCTACAACGAAGCGGTCTGGCACGACCTCCTGCGTTTGCACGCCCGCCTCGGTGAAACCGCCGCACTCGCCCGCACCTACAGCCTTCTGACGCGGAGACTCGCCGAAATCGGCCAGACTCCGAGTCAGGAAACCCGACAGCTTCTCGCAACGCTCCGCCGCGCCAAGAAATAGAGTCCTATGTGGCCCGGATATTACCGCTCGCGCTGATTGTCGATTACTGTAGAAATCGGTATTCCGATCGTTTCCGAAACGGCATTCAGCACGTTCGGGGTGTTGCTCTGTTCAATTCAAGAATTGCTGAAAAGGCCGTATTCATGCGCCGGGTATTTCATTGCTATTTGCGAGGGTGGAGCTCCCTTTTGCCTGAGTGGCTCGATGAGAAATTATCCATGCGATGTTCCATGGCGAGATTCGATGCATGATTCAGTGCGAGGATTGGAACGACGCACCCTGTCTGCATGAAATAGCAGGTCAGCGGGCAAATATCTGGGCGGATATCGGCGGGGATTGTCTATACACAAAGATGTATAGACATGCTCGGGCGGTGTCTGACGCCTGGTTCTCTGTGACCTCTCGCGTCTGCCTACCTGTTCGGTTGCTTCCTTTCCTCGCCCCCTTCTCGCCTTCCTATTGCTTATCATCTCTCCATTCTTTCCAGTCTTTTCCGGCCGAGGCGTGGCCTGGCTGGCGAGCGCATGTCCGCGCCGCGTTTCCGTATTGCCTAGCCGGACTCGCCATTGTCCGGAAAAATTCCGGAAAATTGAGCGCTTTTCGGGGTTGTGAGGCTGTTCGAGGTCGAGCTAGCGTCGACCCCGTTCCCGGAATTCGCCGGGAAATTCGCAGAAATCCGAATGGCGGCCACGCCGCACGTATGCCGGAAACCGGCGCGAATTCGGAACGGAAATTGCAGGAGTCACGATGCCCGCCACCACCGCCCCCGCCGCCCCGACCACTACCACCCCGGCCCCGGCCGCCGGTCGCCTGCCCAACGGCGAACTTCGCCGTATGGTGGCCGCCGCGCTGGCCGCCGACCCCGTTCGCGAACAGTCGCCCCGGGAAATCGCCACCGGGCTCGGCCGGTCCTCCGGTGCGGTCGGCAACGCGCTCGAGGCGTTGACCGCCGCCGGGCACGCTGAACGCACCTCGGCCGCGCCCCGCCGCTACCGCGCCACCTCCACCACGGCCACCGCCGCCGCCCCGGCCGCCGCCCCGGCCCCGGCCGTGCCTGCCACCCCGGCGGCCCCGGCCCCCAGCAAGCCGAAACCGGCCCGCCGCCGCACCAAGAAAACCGCCACCCCGGCCCCGGCCCCGGCCGCGCCCGCCGCCCCGGCGGCCCCGGCCCGCACGGGTAACACGGTGGCCCGGCCGAACGGGCAGGACTACCACCTGCGCAAGCTCGCCGGGCGCGCGGATGTGGATGTGTTGCAGACGATGCGCGCAGCCGAGGTTCCGGTGCTGCTGTACGGCCCGCCCGGCACCGGGAAGACCTCGCTCATCGAGGCCGCCTACGGGGACCTGCTGACGGTGCAGGGCGACGGGGACACCACGGTCGCCGATTTCGTAGGCGAGTACACCCAAACCCCGGACGGCCGTTTCGTTTTCATGGACGGCCCCCTCGTCCGCGCGATGAAAGAGGGCCGGGTGCTGTTCATCGATGACGCGACCCTCATCTCCCCGACCGTGCTCGCGGCGGTGTATCCCGCGATGGACGGCCGTAAAGAGCTGGTAGTCAAAGCCACCGGCGAGGTGGTCAAAGCCGAGCCCGGTTTCTTTGTGGTAGCCGGGCACAACCCCGGCGTGCACGGGGCCATCCTGTCCGACGCGCTGAGTTCGCGGTTCGCGTTCCAGGTGCAGGTGGTCAGCGACCTCGACCTCGCCACCCAGCTCGGCGTGGAACGGCGCGCGGTGAAAGTGGCCCGCGAGCTGGCCGCACGGCAGGCCAAGGGCGAGGTCGGGTGGGCCCCGCAACTGCGCGAGCTGCTGGCGTTCCGCAAGATCGCCGCCGCCACCGACCCCGACACCGCCATGGCCAACCTCCTCGGGGCCGCCCCGGAAGAGGACCGCGAGGTGGTGGCCGCCGTGATGCGGACCGTGTGCGGCACCACCCACACCCCGCTCGCCCTCGGCCCCCGCCTCTGACCACCCGCCACCCGCCCGCACGCACGAAAGGTATTGCCCGCCATGACCGGCCACGTGATCACCGCCGCCGCCCCCGCCCCCGCTAGCCCCGCCGCGCCCGCTACCCCGGGCACCGGCACCGCTTCCGCCCCGGCCGCCGCCGGGGCGGGGGCGGCCCCCGCCGCGCCTGCCACCCCCGCCCCGGCATCGGTACCCGTCACCGGGGGATGGGCCACCCTGTCCGCCGCCATGACCGCCGAGGTTCCGCCGATCGCCGACCGTGACGACTTGACGGTGAGCATCGCCCCCGGTGCCGCGTTCGGGCACCCGGCGGTGTTCGTGCCAGCACTGCGCGCCATCGAACTCGACGGTTCACACCTGAAAATCGACCCGGCCGACGCGCACCCGGCCCGCAACAGTGACCGCAACAACTACCCGGCGGTGTGGGGCGCGCTCGTGCACGAGTGCGCGCACGCCAAACACTCGGTATGGCGGGCCCCGCTGCTGGCGCACCCGGAGGTAGTGAAGGCGGCGAAATTGCTCGAGGAGTCGCGCATCGAGGCCGCCCAGATTCGCCGCCGCCCCGATGACCGTCATTGGTTGCGCGCCAGCGCCACCGAGATCGTGATCGGCGACAACGGCGGCGCGACCGCCGCCGCCCACCTCCCGCGCACCACCTACGCCGCCGCCCACAACGCCGCCCTCGTGCTGGGACGGATCGACGCCGGGGTGCTGGAAGAGTCCGAGTGCGCGCCGCTGCTGGGCGAGCTCGAGTCCATCCTCGGCACAGACACCCTCGCCAAACTGCGGGCGATCTGGCGTGAGGCCCACACGGTGGCCGATGCCGACACCGCCGCCATGCTCGAGCTCGGGCGGCGCTGGTTCGACATCGTGGGCCCCGAACCGCACGCCACACCGGTACCGAGCTCGCCGTTGGGCGCGGCCATCGCTGCCACCGCCGCCGCCATCGCCCGCGAGGTCGCGGCGAACCCGGTTCCCGCCGACCCGGCCGAGTCCGCCGCCGCCGCTCGCCAGGCTGCCGCCGCCACTGCCGAAGAGGCACAACAGATGGCCGAGCATGTGTTCGGCGACGATGCGGCATCGGGCATCTCGCGCACCGTGGCCCGCACCCGCACCCCGCTGACCACGGAACAGACCGCCGCGCGTGTGCTGGCCCGCGCGCTGGACACCGCCGCCGCCCGCGAACGTGCCACGGTGAAAACGACCTCGGTGGTGCCGCCGGGGCGGGTGCGGATGCGCGGTGTGCTGGCCAGGCAGGCCCAGCTCGCGGCCGGTGCCATCCCGACCGCCGAACCGTTCACCCGCACCGCCCGCAAAACGAGCCCGCACCCGCCGCTGCGGGTCGGCATCGCGTGCGACGTGTCCTCCTCGATGAGCGCGTTCGCCGCGCCGGTGTCCTCTGCCGCGTGGATCATCGCCCGCGCCGCCGAGCTGGCCGCAATGCCCGCCACCACCGCGACCGTGACTTTCGGCGCGACGGTGGCCCCCATCACCTACCCGGGCACCGCCCCCGCCCAGGTCAGCGAGTTCGGTTGCCCGGACAAATACCACGCCCTCGGTGCTGCGACGTTCGCCCTCGACGGGGCCCTGGGTCTGTCGCGGCCCGGCGCGACCCGGCTGCTGGTCGTCATCTCCGACGGCATCTTCCGAACCCACGAACGTGAGTCCGCCCAGCGCCGACTCGACGCCGTGCGCGCGGCCGGGTGCGCGGTGCTGTGGCTGGCACCGAACACGGGCAAACGCCCCGGTCGGCCGGGGGCCCCGACTCCGCTGAACGGGGCGACCGTGCACGTGGTCACCGACCCGGCCACCACCGCCACCGCGATCGCCCGCGCCATCACTGCCGCCGTGCGCGCCGCCTAGACCCCCGGGGCCCCGGGCGCACACCGCGCCCGGGGCACCCGGGACCGGGCCGCTACCGGTCACCGGCGCGGCCCTCCCATCACCCACCAACACCCCTACCCGCCCCGCCCGGGGCGGCAACGACAAGGAGGCTTCACCATGACCGACAACACCGCTACCGACCAGACCCCCACCGACACCGACACCCGAGGCGAGGTGGTTTGCCCGATCGAGGTCGGCGACGAGGTAACGGGCCTCAACAACCGCACTTGGCGCGGCGTTGTGCTCCAGGTTTTCGACCACCACGTTCCCGAGTGTGTGATCGAAACCGACACCGGCGGGAGAGGTTTCGCCGCCCCGTGGTCGCTTGTGCCTGCACACCAGGACCCCTCGGCGCAGTGGCTCGATCGGATGCGCGCCTACCGGGATGCCAAACGCGACGAAGCGCTCGACCGGCTTCGCAGTGACCAGGAAGAACTCGCCGAAGCGGCGGAAACCCTCGCCGAGCGCCTGACTGAGATCGCGGCCACGCTGCGCACGGGCCGCTTCCGCGACCCTGAGGACGAGGATCCCATCGAGCACGAGGGAACCAGCATCGATGACGGTCTCGGCCATCTCGCCGAAACCCGGCAGAACCTCATCGACAGCGGCCTGCTCTCACCCCCGGAGATCCGGCAGTACCTCGACTTCGACTGAACCGGTCATAGCTCGACGGATGGCACAAGCGCGGGCGAATCAACCTGCTGAGTCGACTCGAACCCGCCGCCGTACGCGCCATACGCGCCACCTAAACCCCGGGTGCCCCGGGCGCGCAGCACGCCCCCGGGGCACCCGGACCGGGCCGACATCGGCCACCGGCGCGGCCCAACCATCACCCACCCCGCCCACCCCGTCCCGCACCCCGGGGCGGCAACCACACAGGAGACACCGTGACCGATCCCGCGATTCCCACCACCGCCGCGCTCGACGCGATCTACGTGATCGCCAACGCCGTCACCGGCGACCAGTTCGTCATCTACGGACTCGGACCGCACGACGAGCGCGGCATGTACACCGTGGCGCACGTGACCGGCGGCACCGGCGGCTACGCCGCCCCGCGTATCCACCTCGTGCACCCCGACGACATCGCCGCCTACGCCGCCGGTGCCGCCGACCGATTGCGCCGGGGTGCGCACGGGCACGCCGCGACGGTGTGGCTCGACCGCACCACCGGCCCCCTGCACGCGCGCCTGACTCGATGAACCCGCCAGCACCCCAACCGAACCCGAACAGGAGCACCTCATGAAAGACACTCGCACCCACGACGAGGACGGCGTCATCAAACCGGGAGCCAAACTCAGCGGCAACGCCTACGTCGTGGTGAGGCTGCGCGACCGCGACCACCCGCCCGGCCGGATCCTGCTGGTACGCAACCCGCGCCGCTGCCACCACGGCTACACCCTCTGCGTCGAGTGCGCCGACAGCTGGGAACTCGACCACCACGTGGACTACGAGCTGACCGGCGGCGGGCGACGGCTACGCGAGGCCCTCGACACCCAGCGTGCCGCACCCACGAGCAACGAGCCCGCCGAGGACGACACCGGCGAGCCCGGCACCGATACGGCCGACTCGTCGCTGGCGCACCCGTGACCGACTCGGGCGTCGAGTCCGCGCGACTCGCGCGCCACAGTGCCCGCGGCGAGGCCGCCGGCGCGAGGCGCCCTCGCATCTCTTGAGCTGAATGATGCGAGGCGAATTCCATTCGCGCCGAGGCCATTACGGAATCGGACGAGAGGAATTCGGGACCGGAACCAATTTCGACATTCCGCTTGACATCACACGCCCTATCGAGCGGTCATGGAAACCGGAACGGCACCGACCACCCGGGGAAATCGCCCCGATCGGTGCGCATCCCGTCCCCACCCAGGGACGTCACGAATTCACCAAACCCATTTGTTGGAAGGAAATCCCATGTCGAAAACCAAGAACGCCGCCGTGGCCACGGAAACGGCCGCACCCGCCCCGGAACACGGTTCGCGGTCGGGTGTCGTGCCGGTGCTGCGCCGCGACAGCATCCGGGCGTTGTGGGCGGCGCTGCGGGCCCACCCCGACAGCACCACCGCCGCGCTGGCCGACATCGCCGGGATCGGCCTGTCGACCGCGCGGCGTCTGCTGGCTCAGTGGGAAACCGCCGGGTGCGCACAGTCGCACACCGACCCCGAATCGCCCCGGGCCGCCAAGACCTGGACCCAGGGCACGGGCGCACCCGCCACCATCGAACCGGACCCGGCCCCCGCCGCGCCCGCCGACACGGACCCGGCCGAACCCGCCACGCCGGAACCGGTTTCGCCGGAGACGGCCGAACCGGTCGCATCGTCTCCCGAAACCCCCGAGCCCGCACCTGAACCCGCCACCGTGACGGCGGCGGAAGTGCCCGCGCTGCACAGCGCCGAGGCACGGGCGCTGTGGGAGGCGCTGGAAACCCACCCCGCCAGCACCACCGCCGAGCTGGCGCAACTCGCAGTCATCGGGACCATTCCCGTGCGGCATCTGCTGACCGAGTGGGAACTCGCCGGGGCCGTGTGGGCGGCCACCGATCCGAGCAAGCCTCGGGCCGGGAAGCGCTGGACCGCCGGGGCGAAACCCGAACCGGCCCCGGCCGCGCCCGCCGTGACCGAAGTGGCGGACACCGCACCGGCCGAACCGGATCCCGCACCGGCCGAACCGGCGACCCCGGAACCGGTTGTGCCCGAACCGGCCGCGCCTGCCGAGCAGGCGGCCCCGGCCGACCCCGCGCCCGACACCACGGCGGAGATGGCGGTAGGTGCCCCCACGGGCGACGAACCCGCCACCGTGGCCCCGGAACCCCCGGCGGCGGCCGACAACACGGCTACGGCGGACGAGGAGTCGACGGTGGAACGCCTGCCCGCCGGTGCGCTGCGGGGACAGGTCGAGGACTTCCTGCACGAAAACCCCGGAAAGGAGTTCACCCCACACCAGATCGGTAAAGCCCTGGCCCGCTCCAGCGGCGCGGTCCACAACGCCCTGGTCAAGTTGACCGATGGCGGGACCGCACGCCAGACCAGCACGGCCCCCAAGAAATTCACCCTCGCGTCCTGACAACTGGGCGATGCCGGAATCCCCGGAGGGCTTAGCTCCGGGGAGTCCGACACCGCCCTCTCAATCTAACCCCTGAGAAAGGTGCTCGACTATGTACTCCACCCCAACCCCCAAGGTCCTCGCCTCGGCTCTGTACCAGGTGTACGCCGAGTCCAGCCACGCCCCCGACAGCCTCGAGCTGTGGATCGCCATCGCCGACAAGGCCGTGCGGGAGCTGCAAATGCCGGTGCTGGTGTCGCTGGTGCCGTGGGTGCCGATCGCGCTGCGCTACGAGAAGGTGACCACCGACGGCGAGTTCTTCCCGCACACCGGGTCGGTGCGGATCATGACCGGCCCGCTGACCGGCACCCTGTACCGCGACGCGGAGACCGCCGCCCGCGAGGTGGTCGTGGCCACCCTGAACGAGCTGATCGACCACGGCACCACCAGCGACGACAACAGCGGCGACAGCGGCGGCGGTGAGCAGATCGACGGCGCGCCCACGCCGTTGCCGTCGTGGCGGTTCCGCGACAAGGGGACCCCGCCCGCGTTCACCCCGCGCGCGGTGCCCCCGCTCATCTCCTGACCCGCCTACCCGCTGAAACGGCCCGTGGTGCCGAGCATTCCGCTCGGCACCACGGGCCGCTTTCTGTGCGCTGTGCGGGACGGCGCGGGCTACTTGCTGCGGTCGATGGCCTGGGTGATCCAGTCGGTCAGCACGGGGGCGGCGGTGGTGTATCCGGTGGCGTCGAACGCGCCCGTGTGGCCGTCCTGGGCGGCCGGAACGGCGGTCCCCGTGCCGGTGGCGCTGTCCGCTGTGCCCGTTCCGGCGGTGGTGGCGGTGTAGGTGTTGGTCAGGGTGGGGAACTGCTGGCCGGTGAACGCTGCGGCGGCGGCGGAGACGAGATCGGCGGCGACCGGTGCCAGCTCGGTCAGAGTCAGCACGGCCGCCACCGGGTCACCATCGGCGAGGAATTCCACGGCGGTCCAGGCGATCTCCTGCGCGCGGCCGACATCGGTGGCGATGCGGGAGATGTCGAGTCCGGCCAGGACACCGACGATCTCGGCGGCGATCGTCGCGACCCCGGTGGTGTCCAGCGGCGCGGCCAGCGCCAGAGCCCGCGCGATCAGGCGCAGGTCGAGTCCATCGGCCAGCTCGACCAGCGGGGCGAACTGGTTGTTGAGGTCACCGGAGACGCGGTGTACGCCGCGCACGTCGGCGGCGGTGACCAGTCCGGGTAGTTGGGCGAGGTCGGCCACGATCGCGGGCACGTTCGCGGTGAAGCTGGCGAGTCCGTTCAGCACGGTGACTACCTGGGCCAGAACCTGGGACACGCTGATCTGCCCGGTCGAGGACGAGCCGATGCTGATGGTCGGTGTGCTCGTCGTGGGGGCGGGGAGTCTCGTTGTGGTGGTAGGGGAGGTGGCGTCGGTCGGAGCCGAGCCGGACGTGGCGGTGGCCGAGGTGGCGGTGGTGAGGGCGCGGCTCACCGCGGCGAGGACGGGCGAGGACTCGGCGGTGGTCGAGCAGTAGCTGTCACCGTCGAGGCACAGCGTGCGGACCCGATCGGTCAGCTCGCCGAAGCCCTTCGTGCGTGGCCCGGTGACACCCTGCCCAGAGACCGGGGTACCGAGCTGGGCGGTGGTGGAGTCGCGGCGCGGGTCCGAGACGAGCGCGACAGCGACGACCCGAGAGGCCGGAATCGGACCCCCTCGATTGCCGAGGGTGGTGGCGAGGTCGCCGGTGACCTCGGCGCCCTGGCCGTAGCCGGCCAAAACGACTCGGGTGTCCGAGCACAGCCCCTTCATCCCCGCGGAGAGGTCCGCGCCGCTCACCGAACCCGCGCCGGTGGAGGGCGCGAGCGTACGGACCTCGATGTCGGTGCCGTAACGCGTCGTCAGGGACTCCCCGAGCTGGGTGAGGATCCCGTTCGTGCTTTGCCCGATGGTAGGGGTCGTCTCGTAGGTGCCCGGTGCCAGCAGCGCGGTCCAGCGCGGGCACTTGGTACCGGTGCGGTCGGGTGTGGGTTCTGCGGCGGCGACACCGGCTGTCACAGTGGTCGCGGCGATGACCGCGCACAACGCCGCGTGGGCGTTGCGGCGGAGCTGGGAGCTGTTGCGGTGCATGGTGTGTTCTCCGTTCAGGTGAGGGACTGGTCAGGACGCGGCGCGGGAGTCGTCGTGGGCGGACGTGGGTCTGCGGGCGGCGTAGAAGTCGTCGCCGCTCCACCGGTAGGGCGAGACCTGGACGGGCTCGTTGAAGGTCGGCGCGTGCACCATCTGGCCCGCGCCGAGATAGATCCCGACGTGATGGACGTCGGCGGCAGTGCCGTAGAAGACGAGATCGCCCGGGACGAGCTGGTCCTCGGATACCGGTGTGCCGGTGTGGACCTGGTCGTAGGTGGTGCGGGGAATGGAGATGCCTGCGGCGCGGTAGGCGGCTTGGGTGAGTCCGGAGCAGTCCCAGCCGCCGTTCACCTCGGGCCCGTTGCCACCCCACACATACGGCAAGCCGAGTTGCGCGCAGGCGAACGAGATCACCTGCGCGGCTGTCGGGTTCGTCGGTGAGGTGGTGTCGCAGTCGCCGCCGGAGGTGTCGGGCGTGGTGGTCCGGTAGCGGGCGGCCTGGTCGAGGACGTCGCGCACGTACCAGTCGGCGTGGTTGTAGGCGAAGATCGCGCTGTACATGTCGGCGGGCGCACCGGAGTCGCACAGGTAGAACGCGGCGGCGTGGATGGCGTCGGAGGGGTTGTAGCGCGAGGGCGGATTCGCGCCACCAGCGGGCAGGGGATGGCGCGAGACAACGGAGTCGAACGTCGGGGCGAGGAACTGCATCGGTCCACCGGCCCCGGAGGCGTTTTCGCCCGAGGAGACGCCGGGCAGGGTGGAGCGGCCGTGGTCGGTTTCGATCTTGCCGATCGCGGCGAGCACGCTCCAGTCCAGGCCGGGGCAGTCTCCGGCGGCGGCTTGGTAGAGCACGAGCATCTCGGCCGGGATGTCTTGCTGTGCTTCGGTGCTCGGGGTCGAGCCGGTGCCGGTCGAGGCTCCCGGGGTAGGTGCGGTGAGCGACTGGTCGAACACCACGATGGCGCTGACCACGGTCGCGATGACGACCGTGAGGAACACGAACGCGCCGAACCCTGCCCCGAGCGCCTTGACCAGCATCGTCAGCTCACCAGGACTCGTAGGTCGGTGGCTGTGGGGGTGGCGGGGACAGAGTGACGATGCCGCTCTGCGGTGCCCAGCCCGGGTCGGGTTCGCTGTCGGGCTCGGGTGGGGTGCGCCGGGGCCACGCGGTGGCGAGCTGGTGTAGGTGTCGCCTTCGAGAGCCGTTGGCGGCGTTGGCGGCGTTGGCGTCCAGGGGCAGCCAGACCTGGTCGGCGGGACTGGCCTCAAGGGTGGGGGCGAGGAGTTCGGCGGCGGCGGTGGCCACGGGCACGGCCTCGGGGTCGGGGAGCCGTTCCCAGGTCCGGTGCAGCGCCGCGCGGGCTTTGGTCTCGCGGGCGACGCTCGGCACCCAGAGCAGCACGGGGGCGACGACGCCGGTGGTGCGAGCTAGTTCGGCGTAGCCGGTGAGTTTCGCCGCAACCCGCGACAGCGCCGTGGTGCTCTCCAGGTCGTACTCGAGATAGAAGTCGAGCACATCCTCGGCGTGGGCGTAGCGGCCGAAGGCGTCGGGGCGGGCGAGGTCGCCCCACAAACGCTCGCAGCGGGTCTGCGACCACCATGCCTGGACCTGGGCGGGGTTGCCGCGCTGGTCGAGGGCGGGGTGGGTGATCAGGGCGGTGAACCATTCGGCGACGCCGAGGGTGTGGGTCAGGTGCAGGCTGTGGCCGATGGCGAGGGCACGCTGATGCTGGTAGCCCAGCTCGCGCACCGTGATCCCGGCTTCCGCGGCGAGCACGCCTGCCCCGGCCGGTGCGAGTACCCAGTGCATCGGCGCGCTGCCCTCGGTGCGCCATGGCCGGAAACGGTCCACGACGCCGTAGCGGTGCAGCAGGTTCAGTCGCCGCAGCGCGATGGGCTGAGTGGGGAAGGCCAGGCTGGTGAGCTGGTTGGTGGTCAGGACGCGGTGCTCGTGCAGCATCCGCAGGATCCAGCGGTCGCGCTCGGTCAACCGGGAGACGAGCGCGGTGCTGTCGAGCGGCCGGGGCCGGGTCCGGTTGTCGGGGCGGGGACGCCGGTTGTCTGCCTGCTGGGCGGGACGGGAGAGCATCGGTGGCACAACCTTTCTCGGAACGAACAGACGGGCGGTGGCGGAGCTGTCGGTGGTCGGGTCACTCGTCGCGGTCCGGGCGGGTGTCGGTGAGGCGGGCGCGAGCGGCGGCAGCGATCTCCCGGGCACGCCCGGGGATCGGCGGGTCCAGCGGCCGGGTGGTGAGGGTGAACGGTCTGGCGTTGCGGCCGTCGACCAGCAGGCGGGCGGCTGCGTGGAAGGCGTCGAGGTGAGACAGGTCGTGCTCGGACAGCCACGGGTCGGTGTGGCGGGCCAGATCGCGCGCGTCGTCGGGCGACACGGCGAAGACGATCTTGTTGCGCGCGTTGGCCGAGATGCCGTCACGCAGTTCGCGCGAGAGCTGGCCCAAGTTCTGATGCGCCAGGAGCAAGGAGAGCCGGAGTCCGCGGGCTTCGGCGAGCATGTCCTCGATCGGCGTGCTCAAGTTGAGGAAGTTCTGCGCCTCGTCGAGCACGAGCGCGGCGTCAGGCCGGTCAGCGGCGGCGACCCGGGCTCTGGCGGTCACTGCCTGCCATGTACGCGCGACCAGCAGTGACCCGACCAGTCGGGAGGTCTCCTCGCCGAGTGAGCCTTTCGGCAATCGGGCCAGGCAGATGCCGCCGTGGTCGAGGATGTCGCCGAAGTCCACGGTCGAGGGGCCACCGGCGATGGCCGCGCGCACGAACGGGCGCAGCAGGAACGCCCTCAGCTTGTTCAGTAGGGGGCCGGTGAGCTGGGCGCGGCCGGTGTCGGAGAGTTGCTCGTAGGAGTCCCAGAACCCGCGCAGGACCGGATCGGCGGTGGTGCGGGTGACCCGGGACCGGAACGCACCCTCGGTGAGCAGGCGGGGCAGGTCGGCCAGGGTCGCGGTCCCGGGCTGCGCGCACAAGGTGAGCAGGCTCGCGCGCATGATGTCGTCGGTGCGCGGCCCCCACCACTGGTGAAAGATCCGGCGGAAAACTGTGGTCAGGTTGTCGACCGCGAGATCCATCCCCGCGCGCCCGATCCGGCCGATGTCGAGCGGATTCACACACGGCGGAGCACTGGATGCGTCGGCGTCGAAGAGCACCACCCGCTCACCCATGCGCGACGGCAGCCTCGACAAGACATCGGTGACGAGGTCGCCTTTCGGGTCGATCACGATCACCCCGCGCCCCGCCTCGGCGTCATCGAGGATCGTGCGCGCCAGCAGCGTGGATTTGCCGACCCCGGTCGGGCCGAGGATGTGCAGGTGGTGACGGGCGTCGGAGACTTTCACCGCGACCGGGCGGCGAGTGCCGGTGTCGGACATCCCCAACGGCTTCGTGAACTCCCCACCGACGGGGATCTCCGGTGCCGGGGACAGCGCGCGGGCTCCGGCGCGCTGCAGGCCCGGTAGCCCGTCGTCGGTGGGCAGATGGGCGATCGTGGCCAGCTCGGGCACCGACAACACATCCCCACGCCCGAGACGCCGCTCCCGGATCAACCGCTGAAGGCGGAAGAGTCGACGGCGACGCCGGTAGTAGTTGTGATCGGTGCACGCCCCGAACGTCGTGGCTAGAGCATCGGCGCGCCCGCGCGCCACCGCTCGCGCTTGGGCTGTCGAGTCGATCTCGGCGGGGTCGGTGGAGACCGGGATCGAGGCGGCATAGCGGACGACCGTCTCCCAATGCGCCCCTCGCGCTTTGGCCGCTGCCGCGCGGGCGGCGGCACTGTATTCCAGGGAGGTCTGCCGGTCGGTGCCCCGCGCGCTCCCCACCCCGGTGGCGGTGCGGGAGGCGCGACCGGTGCTCGAGCCGGGAGTGAGAAGGTCGAGGGCCTCGCGCAGCAGTCCCGCCGCGACACCGGCCCGGGCACCCGTGCTCGCCGCGGAGCGGGTGGCGCGGGCGACGCGGCGGCCGGTGACCGGGCGGGCGAGGATCTGCACGCACACTGCGTGACCGGGGCCCAGATCGTCGGCGGCGGTGATCAGGTTGCGCACCAGATCACCGGAGTGATCGGTGCTCAGCGGGAGTCCCTCGTGGCGCCCGAGGCGCAGCTCGCCTCCGGCCACAATCCGCCGGATCCCTTTGACCGGGTTCGGCAGCGGGGGCCGGGCGGGTTCGGCTGTGTCGGTGTGCGCGCCGGGCCACGCCGAGGCGACAGCCCGCTCGATCAACCCGGGCGGAACCGTGCCCGGCACCCACAGCCGGATCGCCGCGCCTTCCTCGGGGGTGACGGTATACTCGAACCCCAGATGTGGCTGCCCCAGCAGCGTTCTCGCCCATGCTGGGCGGAGCTGGCCGATGAGGTGTGCCCAGAAGGTCAGTGCGCCTTTGGCGTCGACCTCCGGTGGGGTGAGCACGGTGATCTGGCGGGCACGCGCACTCAGCCGGCCTCGCCGCCACCGAACCGTGAGCCGTACCGCGGCGAGCACCGCGACACCGACCGCGACCAGAAACAGAGCATCGGCGGACACGAGGGCGTGTTCGAGAGCGTCGCGGAGGTCGGCCACGGCCCGGCTGGGCGCGAGAAGCGCCCGGCCCAGCCATCCCTGCTCGGGATTCACGCGGCCACCGATCCCGGGCCGGTGATCTCGGTGTTCGGCAGAGTCGCCGCGCTGCCGAACGGGAACCGGCCCGCGCGACGGCGTCCGGTCGCCTCGGTGGCTTCGGGCTTGTGCAGGATGATGACGTCCTCGTGGGCGATGAGGTGCATCGGCAGCCCGGCCGCGCGCTGCTTGACAATGAAGTCGCGCTGGAAGAACGAGCTGCGGGCGATGAGTTCGCCGTCGGTGAGGCGGCCCAGCAAGGCCACGCACCGCTCCACCGGGACCAGCCCGGCCAGCTCGCCGCAGGTGTAGAGGTGGGCGGGCAGCGGCACGAGTTCGGCGTGCTGCCGCCACGGTCGCGCGGTGATCACCACATACCCACCGGGCGCGAGGTATTCGGCGGCTCCGGCCAGGATCTTGGTGAACCCGGACAGCAGTCTGCCGAGGCCGACGTTGGCGAGGTTGCCGCGATCCAGCACCGCGCCGTAGCGGTGGTTGGACTTCAGCACCGGGTCTTTGCGGTTGGCGCGTACGTGCCCGTGCAAGCTGTCGCCGTAAGGAGGAGAAGTGATGACGAGCTTCGCCTGACCGCGTAGCTCGGCCGGGATCAGATCACCCAGCTTGCGGGCATCGCCGTGGAAGACGTCCGCGGCGAGATCGATCCCGGCCTCACGAGCGAGCTCGATGTTGGTGCGCGCCAGCTCCGCCCACCGCGACTCGTACTCCACACCCACCGCGCGGCGGCCCAGATGCAGGGACTCGACGAGGGTGGTGCCAATCCCGCACATCGGGTCGAGCACGAGGTCCCCGGGCCGGGTGTAGGTGTTCACGGCGTGGGCGACGATGGCGGGGAACATCTTCGCGGGATGGGCGGTGCTGTCGGGGTGATAGCGGCCCCGCCGCTGCGCGGTGGGCGCGGTCTGCGCGGTGGCCCACACCGACACCGGCGCGACCGCCGGGCCGGTCTGTGCGGGGGTGCCGGAGTCGATGTCGGCGGTGGCGGTGGCGGTGGTGGTCGGTTCGAGAGTCATCGGGGCGTCCTTCGCGTGAGAGTTGCGGTGGGGCAGAGGGCGGATGGGCTCAGCCATGGGCGGGCTGGAGGAAGACGAAGACGTCGGTGTGCGCGACGGTGTGGCGCGCGTTGCCCGAGGGAGCCGGGGTGGGAGTCGCGGTGACGATCTGCCCGGAGATGGGGGCGGCGATGATGTGCTGGAGGTAGAGCAGATCGGCGGCTTGAGCGGCAGCCACGACCGATCCGGCCGGGTCGAACAGGATCCCGGAGTCGCTGTGTCGGCAGCGGGAGATAACGACCAGCAACCCGCCCATCGCGAGGACTTCGGTCGCGAGAGCGGTGATGTGCTCGGCGGCGGCGATCGGGTCGAGATGATCGGCGAGCAGGCTCGCGACGACCAGATCCACCGGCTCGCCCGTCAACGTTTGGTTGGCGGGGGCGTCGAGTCCGTGGCGTCCCAGATCGCCGATCGTGGACAGTGCGGCGGCGGTGTCGGGCTCGATGATCCGCAACGCCCCTCGGGTGACGGGGGCGGGCCAACCGAGCAGCATCACTCGCGCGCCGGGCGCGGAGAATTCGGTGATCGTGTGGACCAGAGCCCGATCGGGCCAACGGTCGTCGGGATCGAGCGGCTCGGACCCCAGCGCCCACAGGGTCGAGGGGACGCGCACGGCGGCGGAGGTGGAACGGGGTCGGCGGGAACTGGCGGGCATTGTGGCCTCCTGAGCGAGAGAGCGGTGTGTACTCGCTTACTTCCGCCAAAAAGCCGAAATCGGGACACGGGTGCCCGATATTTTTTCTGAGAATTTCCTGAGGCTGAAAATTGGGCCCGGGGAAGGCGGTCCGTTCACTGGGGTTAAGAATTTTTTTGAGAATTTTTGTGCTGGGTTGCCGATGAGGTGTTGCGCACTATCCGGAAACTATCTGAAACATATCCGGTTCATATCCTGGCTCTATCCGCACCTTCACAAGTGCAGGTAGGAGTACATATCCGGGCGGATATCCGGTGGTCTGGTGGCGGCGTGGCGAGCGATAGCGAAATATTCGCCAATCCGCGCAGGATATGACTTGGATATGTTTCAGATAGGGTTTGGATAGGGTTTGGATGCGTTTCGGATATGGGTGCGAGGTGTCCTTGCGAGGTCGGAAGTTCTCGACCGAACAAGGAGATCTGTAGTGACGAATTCACACGTAGCGACATATGCGGGACCGGGCGGAAAGCCGGGCTCGCCGCTGGCGGTGGTGTGGGCGGGCTTCGACCGGATGGCCGCCGAAACCCTGCCCGCCGACCCGCGCCCGGTGCCTACCTCGCAGCCCGACCCCGCCACCCCGGTGCCGACGTGGGGGCAGTTGCGCGAGCGGCTGTGGCACCCGGCCACCCCGATGGCAGAGGTCGACACGATCTGGGTGTGGCTTCTGCAACGGGTCCGCGCCCAGGAGGCTGACGCGATGCTCGTCTGCGCTGGGCTGGCCGCGCCGATGCTGTCGCGGACCGCCAGTGAGTGCGTGACCTCGAGCCACACCGTCCGCCACGACATCGAGTCCGAAATCCTGACCGCGTTCCTGGCCCATCTCCCGCGCGTCGGCCTGGACCAGCCGGGGGTATGGCATCGGCTGCGTTGGGGTGCCTACCGTGCGGCTCTCGCGGCGGCAACTGGTCAGCGAACCAGCGTGACCATCGTCGGAGACCTCGACCGTGACCTGGCTGCGCTGGGGGAGCAGGGCCAGGCGATGGTGTCGGAGCCGGGGCACCCCGAAACGGTGCTGGCCGATGCCGTGGCCGCTGGAGTGATCTCCGCCGACGCGGCCGAACTCATCGCCGCGTCACGGTGGGAGGGCCGGTCACTGACCGCCTTGGCCGCTGAACGTGGTGTGTCGCTGTGGAAGTTGCGCAAGCAGCGGCCCCGCGCCGAACGCGCTCTGCTCGCATGGCTGAACGACCGTGCCCGCGACGTCGATCCCGAGCGCACCAGCCCGGTCGAGGCGGCGGCGGTCACCGCCCTCGCACCACCGGATCGGTCACCGCGGCGAGGTCGCCGGCCGAACCGGCACTCGGTCACTCCAGCACCGTCGAGCATCGAGCACGGGCAGGTGGCGGCATGAACACCAACCAGGGACATCTCGACCAGACGACGCCACGGTCAGCTCGGCGCGCGCGGCATTGGCTGCGGGTGCTCGCGGTCGCGGCCACGAGCATGGTGCTGCTGGTACTGATCACCGGATCCGCTTCGGCGACACCACCGAACACCGATGTGCTGGCCATCGCCTCGTCGTTGGGGGAGGTCATCGACAACGCCCGCAACTGGCTGGTGGGCATCCTGGCCGGGCTGGCGACGTTGTTCTTGACCATCGCCGGAGCCCGCTACCTGCTCGGCGGCGGCGACCCCAGCGAGATCGAGAAAGCCAAAACCGCCTTCCGCGCCGCGTGCCTGGGATACGCGCTGGCGATGCTGGCCCCGGTCATCGTCGCCGTGCTCAAGTCCATCATCGGAGCCTGACCGTGACCACCTCGGCCCAGGCACCCCCGGCACCCGCCCGGTTCACACCGGCCGCACGCATCGCTGCCGCCAGCGCAGCGGCGGTGCTCGCCGCGGTCCTGATCGCGCTCACCAGTTCCGCCGATGCCGCCGCCCAACCCGCCACCCCAACACCGGCCCCGCCGGTGACCACCGCACCGGCCACACCCGCCCCGACAACCCCTCCACCGACCACCACAACCCCACGCCGTTGGGTGACACCACCCTCGACCACCACCCCACCGACAACGACCGCGCCCGGCACGACAACGGCACCCGGATCCGGTTCTGGCTCGGGGTCGGCGGAGTGCGGGGTCACCAACATCAACGGTTGTGTGGAGAACGCCGTCGACGGGTTCTTCCAGCGGATCGTGGAGACCTCGCTCAACCCGCTGCTGGAACTGCTCTCGCACACCCTGCTCACCACACCCGAACCCGGGGAGATACCCGAGATCGGGGCTCTGTGGAATCAGTCGTGGCAGATCGTGGTCGCGCTCTACGTCCTGGTCGTGATGGCCGCAGGTGTGCTGTTGATGATGCGCGAGACCGTCCAAACCCAATGGTCCATCCGCGAACTCGCCCCCCGCTTGGTGATCGGGTTCGCGGCCGGGGGATTGAGCATGATGATCGCCACCGCCGGAATCGGTTTCGCCAACACCCTCGCCGGTGCACTGGCCGGAGACGGTGTCGACTCCGGATCGGCCGCCGACGCGCTGTCCGAGCTCGCATTCACCAGCCACCAGAGCCGAGGCGTGTTCGTGCTGCTGCAACTGGCGCTGTCGGTGATGCTGTTGGTGCTGCTCATCTCCTACGTCGTGCGGGTCACGATCACGATCCTGCTCATCGTGGGCGCGCCCCTGGCGTTGATGTGTCACGGGCTGCCCGGCCTCGACGGCATCGCCCGCTGGTGGTGGCGCTCCTTCGCCGCGTGCCTGGCGATCCAGGTCGTGCAATCACTGACCTTGGTGACCGTCCTACGGGTCCTGCTCACCCCCGGCGGCTGGCACCTCTTCGGCCCCGACACCAACGAGATCGCCGACCTCACCGTCGCTTTGGCGTTGATGTTCGTCCTGATCAAAACACCGATGTGGCTGTTGTCGGTGCTCAAGATCGGGCAAGGCCGCTCGTTCCTCGGGTCGATCGTGCGCGGGTTCATCGCCTACAAAACCCTCGGCATGCTCAAAGGAGCCACCTCGAGCAGCGCCCGTACCGCTGCCTCGGGGGCATCGGCACGGCGACCTCCTCGCCCTGCCCGCGCCCCACGAGCACCTCGCACCGCCGCCAGCAGTGGGCCGCCCGATCCGTACGCGCGGGTGCGCTCGACACGAGACGGGCAGCTCATGCTGCCCCTGGAAGGAGTCCGCCGGGTCGCCAGGCAACCTAGCCCAACACCGGCCGAGGCGACCGGCACTCCACCGCCGCGTCCCACCCGGTCGGCGAGGGGACGCCAGCTCGCGCTCGACTTCACTCCGCCGGACCCGTACCGGGGGATCCGCGCCGGGGCCGGGGGACAGTACCCACTCCCGATCCCCGTGCGCCGCGTCCGCACGACACCGGCGGCCCCGGCCCCGCCACCGGAACGCCCCACCCCTCGACGGCGGACCGAACAGCTCGCCTTCGACTTCACCGAACCCACCCCGCCCGACCCGTACGCGCGTCTTCGCCCGACGCGCAGCGGCCAGTACCCGCTGCCGTTCCCCGTCACCCGGGTCAAACCCGCCCCACCGCCACCGAACCCACCACCACCCGCACCGGCCCCGGCACGTCCGGCGGGGCGGCAGCTGCATCTGCCAATGCCCGATCTGCCCGTGCGCCGCCGCGCGCCTCGCGCCCCGAGAGGAGGAAACCTCCAGTGAGCACCATCGTGCGCATTCCCGCCGACGTCGACCGCTCCGACCGGCTCCTCGGTCCCTTCACCGCCCGCCAACTCGCCGTCCTCGCCACCACAGCCGTCCTGCTGTATTCGACCTGGGCCGCCGCCCGAACCGTGCTGGCTCTGCCGGTGTTCGCCGTCGCCGCTGCTCTGGTGTTCGTCGTCGTCGCGGTCGCGGTGCTCACCCGCCGCGACGGCTTGTCAGCCGACCTGCTGCTCGTGGCAGCGATCCGCCACCGCCTTCGGCCGCACCGCCTGGCCAGGACCCGCGTTCAGGCCCACCCGAAATGGATCTCCCGTCGCAGCACCAGAACCCGCTCGCAACCGCCGACACCGGCTCTGTTGACCGCGCAAGCGGCGCGACTCCCGAAGTCGGTGTCTGCCAGCAGTGGGGGAGGCGGTGACGTCGCCGTGATCGACCTCGGCGCCGACGGCCTCGCTGTTCTCGCGGTCGCCGGGACCCTCAACCTGTCGCTGCGGACCCCAGCCGAACAAGACAGCCTCGTCGGCCAACTCGCGGGCTGGCTGCACACCCTGCGCCAACCCGTGCAGATCCTGGTGCGCTCGGCGCGGCTGGACCTGACCGAACACATCACCGGCCTGCACACCGCCGCATCCCAGATGTCGGCCGACCTCGCCGCGGCAGCCCTCGACCACGCCGACCACCTCGCCGACCTGGCCGCCCGCGAAGACCCGGTGCACCGGCAAGTCCTGCTGATCTGGCGCGAACAGACCGCGTCCCTCGCTTCCACCGGATTGCGTGCACGGCTGCCCGGCCGGAAACAGGCTCAGCGCACGCTCTCGGGTGGCGCGCGCCGCGCCGCCGAGTCCCGGCTCCTGCGCCGGATGAACGAAGCCGCCGATGTCCTGCACCCACTGGGAATCTCGGTCACCGCACTCGACAACGACGCCGCCACCGCCGTCCTGACCAGCTGCACCAACCCCGAGAGCCTCGTCTCGCCCGCCGCCGACATCACCACCGCCGACACCGTGATCACCACCGACCCCGACACCCCGACCCCGGACCCGTTCGCCGGGGAAGGACTCGACCGGTTCGCCCCGGAGTCCCTCACCATCGGCACCCGGCACCTCGAAATCGGATCTGACTGGAGTGCGACCCTCGCAGTCACCGGATACCCGCGCGAGGTGACGGCCGGCTGGCTCGCACCACTTCTCTCGCACCCTGGGCGAGTCGAGGTCGCCGTGCACGTCGAGCCCGTCGACCCGGCCACCGCCGCCACCCGGCTGCGCCGCCAGCAGGCCCGCCTCGAATCCTCCCGGATGCATGATCTCGGCCGGGGCCGCCTGACCGACCCGCAGGTCGACGTCGCCGTCGAGGACGCCGCAGACCTCTCGGCCCGCGTCGCCCGCGCCGAGGCACGCCTGTTCCGGGTCGGGGTGTATCTCACCGTGCACGCCGCTTCGGAAACCGAACTGGCCGACGAGGTGGCCGCAGTGCGGGCGCTGGCGGCGAGCCTGCTTGTGGACACCTGCACCCTGTCCTACCGGGCAGCTCAAGCCTGGGTGACCACGTTGCCTCTCGGGCTCGACTTGATCCGGGTCCAGCGGACTTTCGACACCACCGCCCTCGCCGCGGCATTCCCCTTCGACTCACCCCAACTCCCCGCCGTCGACCCCGCCCAGGCTGCCCGACCCCAGGGAGTCCTATACGGCCGCGACGCCGCGTCGGGGTTGTTGTTCGTGGACCGTTTCGGGCATGAGGCGCACAACCACAACCTCGTCGTGCTGGGACGTTCGGGCGCGGGCAAGTCGTATCTGGTCAAAACCGAGATCCTTCGGGCGTTGTATCGCGGGATCGAGCAGGTCGTGATCGATCCCGAAGACGAATACCGCCGCCTCGCCGAGTCCGTGGGCGGCACCCACATCCGCCTCGGCGCACCCGGGGTGCGGCTCAACCCGTTCGATCTGGAAGTCCACACCCGATCCGACGGCCGCCGCAGCGCACCAGCCGATGGGCTCACCCGACGCAAGCTGTTCTGCCACACCCTGATCCAGGTGCTGCTGGGAAACCAGAACGCCGCGCAACGGGCGGCCCTGGACGCCGCGCTGGCAGCCACCTACACCGCCGCCGGGATCACCGACGACCCCACCACCTGGACCCTGCCCGCGCCCACGCTGAGCGGACTGCGTGATCAGCTCGGCCAGCTCGGCACACCCGCTGGGGCCGAGCTGGCTGCCGGGCTGCACCCCTACACCGGGCAGGGAGCCTATGCCGGGCTGCTCGACGGGCCCACCACCACCGAACCCGAGGGTGGGCTGATCGTGTTCTCGCTGCGGGAGCTGCCCGACGAGCTGAAAACCATCGGCACCCTGCTCGTGCTGGACCTCACCTGGAGGCGGGTATCGAACCCAGGCCAGCGTCGGCCTCGCATGATCACCGTGGACGAGGCATGGCTACTGCTGCGCGAACCTGCCGGAGCCGCATTCCTGTTCCGAGCGGCGAAGAGCTTCCGCAAACACTGGGCCGGACTCACCGTCGCCACCCAGGACTGCGCGGATGTGCTCTCGACCGATCTGGGGCGCGCGATCATCTCCAATGCCGCGACCCAGATCCTGCTGCGCCAGGCACCTCAAGCCATCGACGAGGTCGCCACCGCCTTCCACCTCTCCGACGGCGAGCAACAGTTCCTCCTCTCCGCCGCACGCGGTTCGGGACTTCTCGCGGTCGGCGGCGACCGCGCGGTATTCGGGTCGCTGGCCTCGGCCACCGAGAACGCGCTCATCACCACCGATCCCGGCGAACTAGCAGCGGCCACGGAATCGCAGGACACCGAAGTCGGCATCGACTCCGACGAGACGGCCCACGAAACAGTCGACCGATGGGCGGCGTGAACCCGCCTCCGCTGCCCGCTCCGTCGCCAGCGGCGGAATCGTTGCCGGGGGACGGTGGCCGGTCAAGGACCACGCCGCGCCGGTCCGCGCGTCTACCCCGCCAGAACGGCGCTGGCCGCCGGATGCCGTGGTTCGGCATCCCGGGTGGGGATGCGGGCGGTCATGGCGGCAGAAACGGTGCAAGAGAAGACATTTGACGCCGTGGCCGCTACGGAGCGTTCATGGACCCCGCTGCACAGGGATCCGGACGGTTCCCGAGACGTGCCACAACCCACCAAACAGCCACCACCGCACACGTTTTCGGAGCGTGTGGTAGCCGGAGAAGGAGAACGATCCATGGACGAGGAATTCTCGGATGAGGCCGTGGTGATCCCGCTGAACAAGCGCGCTCGCCGCTCGCACACCGGCGACGAGGTGCCGGGGCACGTCGACGCCCGCGTGGGTGAACTGACGGCCTCGTTCCAGATCCGCTACGTCAGCGGGGCCGAGGCCGAACATGTCGCCGACCGGCAAGCCCGCGCGATCTCGGCGCTGCTGCGCTGGCTCGACAGCCACGACCCGGCCCCCGCCGAGCTGGTCGATCTCGACGCCATCACCGCCGACGGTGAGCAGGAGGCGGCATGAGCCTGCCCGCATTCGCCGGATCCGACAGCCCGGACCTGCTCGGGATGGGCGGCTCGTCCCCGGTCCCGGTGGCGGTGTTCCTGCGCACCTCGACCCGGGATTTGCAGGACCCCACGTTGTCGCTGCCGCGCCAGCTCGACAACTGCCGCAAGGTGCTGCCGAACGGGTTCGTGATCGTCGCGTTCTTCTACGACGTCGAATCCTCCCGCAAAGACCTCGAACTGCGTGGCCTGGGCAGCGCGCACGAGGCGTTCGACATCCCCATCCCGCGTGACGGCGGTTTGGCCGATCTGATGGCCGAAGCCCGCCACCCCAATCGCCGGTTCGAAGCGGTCGTGGTCGAGGAGATCGAACGCGCCGCCCGGTGGACCCACCAGTCCACCCAGCTCGAACACGAGCTGGAAAAGGTCGGGGTGCCACTGTTTGCCGCCGACGAGGGACCGATCTCGCTGTCGGAGAAACGTGCCACCCAGATCCTCGTGCGCCGCATGAAACAAGGTGTCGCCGAATGGTTCCTGCGTCACACCCTCGAACAATCGTGGGAGGGATTCCGCGAACACGCCAAACAGGGCTGGAACATCGGCAAAGCCTGCCACGGCTACCGCAACGAGAAACTCCCACACCCTGTCGCCGCGAAACGCGAGGAGGGCCGCACCAAATCCCGGCTCGTCGTGGACCCCGAACGCGCACCCGCCGTGGTGCGGATCTTCCAGCTGCGTCACGACGAGAACCTCGCCTACCAGGTGATCGCCGAACGGCTCAACACCGACCCCGACCGCTACCCGCCCCCGCAACCCAACAGCGGCAAACGCGCCCGGGGCCGCTGGTCGGGGTCCTCGGTCCGCGAGATCCTGATCAACCCCAAATACACCGGCTACATGGTGTGGAACCGGCGCGCCAGCAAGAAAGGCGGCGCGCTCGTCCCGCCCGAGAAATGGGTGTGGTCACCCGAGCCCACCCACGAACCCCTGGTCACCCGCGCGGTGTGGGACGCGGTGCAAAACAACAGGACCACCCGCCAGGGGTCGCGGATGAGCGTGAAGAACACCCACCCCGACACCTACCGCACCTACGTGCTGCGCTCGTTCGTCCACCACCAGCAGTGCAACAAGAGGATGTTCGGCAAAACCCGCAAGGGCTACGGCTACTACACCTGCCAACCCAAACTCGACCTCGTCGGCAAACCCGAGGAATACGCCGACCACCCCCGCTCGGTGTACGTGCGCGAAGACAGGCTCCTCGACTGCGTCGAGACGTTCTTCAACGAACGCGTCTTCGGTCCCGACCGCGCGACCCTGCTGCGCCATCAACTACGCGGGCAGTCCTCGAGCAAGGGCCACGACCTCGAGCAGCGGGCCGCCGCGATCCACAAGACCCTCACCGACATCGCCCGACGACAGGACAACCTGCTCGCCGAGCTGGAATCCCGCCCCATCACCGGCGGCGACGAGCTGTCCGACGCCTGGGCCGAACGGTTGCGTCGCCGCTACACCGAACTCGAACAGCAACGCCGCACCAAAAACGCCGAGCTGGAGACCCTGCGTGAACAAGCCGCCCGCCAGCAACCCGACGAACCCGCTCTCCTGGACCACCTGCCCCGGCTAACGCTGCATCTCACCCGCGCCCCCGACGTCCTGCAACGCGACCTGTACGAGGCGTTCGGCATCAAGATCGTCTACGACCACACCGGCAAACACGTGACCATCTACGCCACGCTGACCGAAGAAACACTCCCCGACGCCGCCACAGCCGCCGCACCGCTGACCCCCGCTACAACCCCCGAAACGGGGCCCGTACCGCCACCAGCGCACAGCGGCGGCGGTACGGGGCTACCCGGCACGCCACGGGAAACCGCTACTACAGTTGCCCATGTTCTTCGTGCCCCCGGCAGGAATCGAACCTGCGACCTAGGGATTAGAAGGCCCTTGCTCTATCCAACTGAGCTACGGAGGCAGTGGCATCCACCTTGGCCGAACTCGGCCCCGGTGTCCAGCGCGAAAAGTATAGCGACCGACCAGATCTATGGGCGGGGTCGGCGGCGACGACGCCCCATCGGGGCGGCTCGGAGCAGGCCGAACTACCCTCGTGGTCATGT
This sequence comes from Nocardia asteroides, assembly GCF_900637185.1. Classification (NCBI taxonomy): domain Bacteria; kingdom Bacillati; phylum Actinomycetota; class Actinomycetes; order Mycobacteriales; family Nocardiaceae; genus Nocardia; species Nocardia asteroides. The sequence continues at coordinate 2,392,007 of NZ_LR134352.1, forward strand.
CGTTATCGCAGGACCCCTCCGCTGGAACCGCCGTGGACGGCGCGCCACCGGCGGAAGCGGGTCGCGTGGCGCCGGCGGGGAACACCGCGCTTTTCGGTGTGCTGAGTGTCGTCGCGGGTGCGATGGCGGCGGTTGTCGCGGCCATCGTGGTCGGGTTGTCGGCGGCGCAGGCGCTGAGTCTGCTGGGTATACCCGATCCGGGACCGTTGACAACATATGGCTTGCCCGCGCTGCGCGCGGTGGCCGATCTGGCCGCCGCGGTGACCGTCGGGTCCCTGCTGTTCGCCGCGTTCCTGCTGCCGCCCCGCGACAGCGGCCTGCTCGAAGCGGGCGGGTATCGGGCGGTGCGCCGCGCCTCCGACGCCGCGCTGGTCTGGGCGGCGTGCGCGGCGCTGCTGGTGCCGTTGACCGTCTCCGACACCACGGGCCAGCCGGTGGGCGACATCTGGCGGCCCGAGGTGCTGTGGCCGGTGATCACGCAGGTCGAGGTGGCGGGCGCCTGGCGCACGACCACCCTGTTCGCGCTGATCGTGGCCATCGGCTGCCGGCTGGCGCTGCGCTGGGGCTGGACGCCGCTGCTGCTGGCGGGTTCGCTGATCACGATGATGCCGCTGGCGCTGACCGGGCATTCGTCCTCCGGTGGCGCCCACGACGTGGCCACCAACTCGCTGATCCTGCACATGGTCGCCGCCGCGGTGTGGGTCGGTGGCCTGATCGCCGTGCTCGCCAACGCGCTGCGCGGCGGCGCGGGCACCGATGTCGCCGCGCGGCGGTTCTCGGTGTTCGCGACGATCGCCTTCGTGGTGATCGGGCTCAGCGGCGTGATCAACGCCTGGGTTCGGGTGCCCGCGGGCGACCTGTTCGACACCACCTACGGCAAGCTCGTCCTCGCCAAGGCGGCGGCCCTGCTGGTCCTGGGCGTGCTCGGCTTCCTGCAGCGCCGGGCCGCGCTGCCCGCGCTCGCCGCGGACCCGCGCGATCGGACGGCGCTGATCCGCTTCGCCGGGGTGGAGATGCTGATCTTCGCGGCCACCATCGGCCTGGCCGTCGGTCTGGGCCGCACCCCGCCGCCACCGCCCACCTCGATCCCCACGCCCGTCGAGGTGGAACTGGGCTACACGCTGGCCGGGCCGCCGACGGTGAGCAGGCTGCTGTTCGACTGGCGCTTCGACCTGATCTTCGGCACCTTGGCGATCGTCCTCGCGGCCCTGTACCTGCTGGGGGTGTATCGCCTGCGCAAGCGCGGCGACGCCTGGCCGATCGGGCGCACCATCGCCTGGTGCAGCGGCTGCCTGGTGCTGCTGCTGGCCACGTCCTCGGGTGTCGGCCGGTATTCGCCCGCCATGTTCAGCGTGCACATGGGCGCGCACATGGCACTGTCGATGCTGGCGCCGATCCTGCTCGCCCTCGGCGGCGCGGTGACGCTGGCGCTGCGCGCGCTGCCGCCCGCGGGCAAGGGCGGGGTGCCCGGCCCGCGCGAGTGGATCCTGGCCGCGGTGCACAACCCGGTCTCCCGGTTCCTCACCCAGCCGGTGGTCGCGTCGATCATCTTCGTCGCCGGCTTCTACGCGCTGTACCTGGGCGGGATCTTCGACGCCACCGTCGACTCGCACGCCGCGCACCTGATGATGAACGCGCACTTCCTGCTCAGCGGCTACCTGTTCTACTGGGTGGTGATCGGCATCGATCCCAAGCCGCGCGAGGTGGCGCCGCTGACCAAGCTGGGCATGGTCTTCGGCACGCTGCCGTTCCACGCGTTCTTCGGCATCGCGCTGATGAGCATGACGACCGTGCTCGGCGGCTGGTTCTACCGCACGCTCGGTCTCGGCTGGAACATCGACCTGCTGGCCGACCAGCGCAACGGCGGCAGTTTCGCCTGGGCCAGCGGTGAGGTGCCGCTGGTGGTGGTGATGCTGGCCCTGCTGATCCAGTGGTCGCGCAGCGATCAGCGGCTGGCCAAGCGCACCGACCGCGCCGCCGACCGCGACAACGACGCCGACCTGTCCGCTTACAACGCGATGTACGCCGAACTGGCGCGTCGTGACGGCGAGGTGCGCCGGTGAGCGGACGCGGTGTGCCTGCGCCCGAATCGACCTCTCGCGCCGAACCGCCCCGCGTGCTCCGCACCGACGTGCGGTCGGCGCGGCGCAGACTGGCCGGGCGGGTCCGCAAGACCCCGGTGTTCCACACCAGCGTGGACGGGCCCGACGGTCCGGTGCCGGTCTCGCTGAAGCTGGAGTTCCTGCAGCACGGCGGCACGTTCAAGGTGCGCGGCGCGCTCAACGCGCTGCTGGCCGCGGGCGAGCAGGCCGACCATGTCGTGGTGGCCTCCGGCGGCAATGCCGGGATCGCGGTGGCGTTGGCCGCGGCGCAGCTGGGCAAGGCCTGCACGGTGGTGGTGCCCGAGTCGGCGCCGCACACCAAGGTCGCCGCGATGTGGGCGCACGGCGCCGAGGTGCTCTGGCACGGCACCAGCTACGCCGAGGCGCAGCGCCGGGCCGTCACCCTGGCGGACGAGCGGGGCGCCGTCCAGCTGCACGCCTACGACATGCCCGCGGTGGTCGCCGGCGCCGGTGTCATCGGGCTGGAGCTGGAGGAACAGGTGCGCGGCAGGCCGCCGGTGCTGGCCGCGGTCGGCGGCGGTGGCCTCATCGCCGGGCTGGGCGCCGCGCTGGGCAAGCGCAGGCAGATCGTCGGCATCGAGTCCGAGCACACTCCGGCGCTGTCGGCCGCGCTCGCGGCGGGACGGCCCGTCGAGGTGGGCGTGCAGCCCAGGCCCACCGAACTGCTGTGCGCCACCCGGGTCGGCGACATCGCGTTCGACATCGCCCGCCGCCACCGCATGCCCGCCCTCGCGGTGGCCGACGACGCCATCGGCCGGGCCCGCGAATACCTGTGGCGCGAATTCCGCGTGGTCGTGGAGCTCGAGGGCGCCGCCGCCCTGGCCGCCGTCCAGAGCGGCGTCTACCGCCCCGACCCCGGGGTCCGCCCGATCGTCGTCCTCTGCGGCGCGAACACCGAACTCCCCGTCCTCTGACACGCGGTGCGGAATATTTCGGGGCGGGTGGGCGCTGTACCACCGGCTTCCGGGGAGGATGTGGGTGAGTATGCATCCACCCCGGTGACTGCCGTACCCTCTACGACCGCGGCGGATTCCCTCCCGGCGCGATCGCCGGTTGCGGTGCCGATCGACGGCACACCCGCGCGGGTCGACGCCTGAGGGCTGGTCCGCGGCACCCGGCCCGCTCCGCATCTCACCCCCGTTACCCGCACCGATAGGCTTCCGTATATGGCTGAGTTCATTTATCAGATGATCAAGGTTCGCAAGGCGCACGGCGACAAGGTCATCCTCGACGACGTGACGCTGAACTTCCTGCCCGGCGCCAAGATCGGTGTGGTCGGACCGAACGGCGCGGGTAAATCCTCCGTGCTGAAGATCATGGCGGGACTGGACCGGCCCAACAACGGTGAGGCGTTCCTCGCGCCGGGCGCCACCGTCGGCATCCTGCAGCAGGAGCCGCCGCTCAACGAGGAGAAGACCGTCCGCGGCAACGTGGAGGAGGGCCTCGGCGAGGTCAAGGTGAAGCTGGACCGCTTCAACGAGATCGCCGAGCTCATGGCCACCGACTACTCCGACGAGCTCATGGACGAGATGGGCAAGCTGCAGGAGTTCCTCGACCACGCCGACGCGTGGGACGTCGACTCCCAGCTCGAGCAGGCCATGGACGCGCTGCGTTGCCCGCCGCCGGACGAGCCGGTCACCAACCTCTCCGGTGGTGAGCGCCGCCGCGTGGCGCTGTGCAAGCTGCTGCTGAGCAAGCCCGACCTGCTGCTCCTCGACGAGCCCACCAACCACCTCGACGCCGAGAGCGTGCTGTGGCTCGAGCAGCACCTGGCCTCCTACCCGGGCGCCGTGCTGGCCGTCACCCACGACCGGTACTTCCTCGACAATGTCGCCGAGTGGATCCTCGAGCTCGACCGCGGCCGCGCGTACCCGTACGAGGGCAACTACTCCACCTACCTGGAGAAGAAGGCCCAGCGGCTGGAGGTGCAGGGCAAGAAGGACCAGAAGCTGCAGAAGCGCCTCAAGGAGGAGCTGGCCTGGGTGCGTTCCGGCGCCAAGGCCCGCCAGGCCAAGAACAAGGCCCGCCTCGGCCGCTACGAGGAGATGGCCGCGGAGGCCGAGAAGCACCGCAAGCTGGACTTCGAGGAGATCCAGATCCCCGCAGGTCCGCGCCTGGGCGACATCGTGGTCAACGTGTCGAACCTGGACAAGGGCTTCGGCGACCGTCAGCTGATCAAGGATCTGTCCTTCACGCTGCCGCGCAACGGCATCGTCGGCGTGATCGGCCCCAACGGTGTCGGTAAGACCACGCTGTTCAAGACCATCGTCGGGCTGGAGGCGCCGGACAGCGGCGAGGTGAAGGTCGGCGAGACGGTCAAGCTCAGCTACGTCGACCAGAACCGCGCCGGCATCGACCCGAACAAGAACGTCTGGCAGGTCGTCTCCGACGGCCTCGACTTCATCGAGGTCGGCAACCAGGAGATGCCCTCGCGCGCCTACGTCAGCGCGTTCGGCTTCAAGGGCCCGGACCAGCAGAAGCCGGCCGGTGTGCTCTCCGGTGGTGAGCGCAACCGCCTGAACCTGGCGCTGACCCTCAAGCAGGGCGGCAACCTGATCCTGCTCGACGAGCCGACCAACGACCTCGACGTCGAAACCCTGAGCTCGCTGGAGAACGCGCTCGAGCAGTTCCCGGGCTGCGCCGTCGTGATCTCCCACGACCGCTGGTTCCTGGACCGGACCTGCACCCACATCCTCGCGTGGGAGGGCGACAACGACAACGAGGCCAAGTGGTTCTGGTTCGAGGGCAACTTCGAGGCCTACGAGGCGAACAAGATCGATCGCCTCGGCGCCGAGGCGGCGCGTCCGCACCGCGTGACGCACCGCAAGCTCACGCGCGACTGAGCCGCGGTTTGCCACGACGGCCCGGCGGGATGATCGACACCGATCGACCCGCCGGGCCGTCGGCGTCTGGCGTGCGAAAAGTGCTGGTAGCGGCGAACTCCCGGATGTTCACCGACGGTTCGCCAAGTTACCGGCGCGGCAAGCGCTGATTCCCTGCGCGTGTCCAACTGGCCCGGGCTAGTCTCGAATTTGCGTCACCTGAGTTGCGGAATCGAAGCGAACCAAATCCATGGGAGTGGGCGAACGATGACGGTCTCGTCGGAAATGTCGAGCGCGGCGTGGGCCGCGGGAATGCCGCAGAGCTTGCGCGGTGATCTCGCGACACTCGAAGGGGCGTATTTCCGACACGTCGACGCCGGTGACGCGGACTTCCCGGTCACCGGCATCAACCAGATCTTCCGGCGACATATGGAACTGGCCGCCGAACGGCCCGCGGGCACGGCGCTGGTGCGGGTCCACCATCCCGACGACGGGTCGGAGATGGGCGCGGCGGTGCAGCTGGTCACCGACGACATGCCGCTGCTGGTCGAGTCGATCACCGCGGCGCTGAGCCGGATGCAGGTGAGCGTCACCGAGGTCATCCACCCGATCTTCGAGGTCACCCGCGACGCCGCGGGCGTGCTGGTCGGCGCGGCGCCGCACGAGGTGGACGGCAACGGCGCGACGGGCCTGCCGGAATCGTGGATGCACCTGCAGCTGCACCCGTCGACCACCCGGGCCCAGCTCGACCACATCGAGCGCACCCTGCCCGAGGTGCTCGCCGACGTCCGCCAGGTCATCGACGACACCGAGGCGATGACCCAGGTCCAGAGTTCGCTGGCCGACCAGCTCGACCGCACCGCGGGCGCGGGCTCGGCCCCGTTCCCGGCCGCCGACCTGGCCGAATGCGCGCAGCTGCTGCGCTGGCTGGCCCGCGGCAACTTCACCCTGCTCGGCTACGCGCGCTACCGCCGCGACACCCAGCACGGCCACACTGTGTCGACGCCGGTGGCGGGCGCCAGCCTCGGCGTGCTGCGCGCCGACATCGGCACCGACTTCCAGGTGCCGATCAACGGGGGCGACCGCCCGCTGCTGATGCTCACCCAGGGCCTGGTCCGCGCGACCGTGCACCGGTCGGTGTACCCGTACTTCGTCGGTGTCGCCGATGTCGACGACGCGGGCGCCGTGGTCGGCGTGCACCTGTTCATCGGGGTGTTCACCGTGAGCGCGGTGCACGAGAACGTGCTCGACATCCCGGTGATCAACACCAGGGTGCGCACCGCGATCGAGGCGGCGGGCTTCGACAAGGACTCGTTCTCCGGGCAGGCGATGCTCGAGGTGATCGAGTCCTTCCCGCGCACCGAGCTGTTCTCCGCCGACACCGAGGCGATGCGCCGCACCGCGGTGGCCGTGCTCGGCGTCGGCCTGCGCAGGCAGGTGCGGCTGTTCCTGCGCAACGACAACTACGGCCGCTTCGTGGCCTGCATGGTGTACCTGCCGCGCGATCGCTACACCACCGCGGTGCGCCTGCACATGCAGGAGATCCTGGTCCGCGAACTCGGCGGCGCCGACATCGACTACTCCGCGCGGGTGAGCGAAAGCGAGCTCGCCAGTGTGTATTTCACGGTGACGCTGCCCGCCGACGCCACCGCGGCGCCGGACACCTCCGAGGAGAACCGGCTGCGCCTGCAGGGCCTGCTCAACGCGGCCAGCCACACCTGGGGCGACCGGATCGACAACGCGGTCGCCGGCTCCACCGCGCTGGATCCCGCCGTGGTGACGCGGTATTCGGACGCCTTCCCCGAAAGCTACAAGGAGGACTTCGGTCCCGTCCGCGCCCTCGCCGACATCGGCAGGCTGGAGCGCCTCACCGAGGGCGGCATCGACCAGTACCTGTACCGCAAGGCCGAGGCCGCGCCGGGCTCCTGGCGGTTCAGCCTGTACATCGCCGGCTCCGGGGTGTCGCTGAGCCAGGTGCTGCCGGTGCTGCAGAGCCTCGGCGTCGAGGTCGTGGACGAGCGGCCCTACCAGCTGGAACTCGACAGCGGCGCCGAGCGCTGGATCTACGACTTCGGCCTGCTGGCCCGGCCGGAGCTGCTGCGCAACGCCCTCGGCGGCGACCTCGACGCCGCGCTGCTCGAGCGGGACGGGCACGAGGACGAGCTGCACACCCGGTTCACCGACGCCGTCGAAGCGGTCTGGTACGGGCGTGCCGAAGCCGACAGCCTCAACGAACTGGTGCTGCGGGCGGGGCTGCCGTGGCGCTCGGTCGCGATCCTGCGCGCGTACGCCAAGTACCTGCAGCAGGCCGGATTCCCCTACAGCCAGGTCAATATTGCGCGCGTGCTGCTGGCCCACCCCGAGGTGGCCCGCTGCTTCGTCGACCTGTTCGCCGCCCGGTTCGACCCCGACACCGTGTCGGCCGAGGCCGCCGCCGAGCTCGAGCAGTCGGTCCGGGCCGGCATCGACGAGGTGGTCAGCATGGACGCCGACCGCATCCTGCGCGCCATCCTCGGGCTGATCAAGGCGACCCTGCGCACCAACTACTACATCCTCGACGCCGAGGGCCGCCCGCGCGACTACCTGTCGTTCAAGGTGGAGCCGCGCGAGATCGCCGAATTGCCCAAGCCCCGGCCGCAATTCGAGATCTTCGTGTACTCGCCCCGGGTCGAGGGCGTGCACCTGCGGTTCGGCTCGGTGGCCCGCGGTGGCCTGCGCTGGTCGGACCGGCTCGAGGATTTCCGCACCGAGATCCTCGGCCTGGTGAAGGCGCAGGCGGTGAAGAACGCGGTGATCGTGCCGGTCGGCGCGAAGGGCGGCTTCGTGGTGAAGATGCCGCCCGCCGCCACCGGTGACCCCGGCGTCGACCGGCAGGCGAGCATCGCCGAGGGCGTCGCCTGCTACCGCACCTTCATCTCCGGCCTGCTCGACGTCACCGACAATGTCGACCTCGCCACCGGCGCGGTGCTGCCGCCCGCGCGGGTGGTCCGGCGCGACGACGACGACACCTACCTGGTGGTCGCCGCCGACAAGGGCACCGCCAGTTTCTCCGACATCGCCAACGACGTGGCCACCCGCTACGGCTTCTGGCTCGGCGACGCGTTCGCCTCCGGCGGCTCGGCGGGCTACGACCACAAGGCCATGGGCATCACCGCCAAGGGCGCGTGGGAGGCGGTCAAGCGCCACTTCCGCGAGATGGGCATCGACACCCAGAGCCAGGACTTCACCGTCGTCGGCGTCGGCGACATGAGCGGTGACGTGTTCGGCAACGGCATGCTGCTCTCGCACCACATCCGGCTGGTCGCCGCCTTCGACCACCGGCACATCTTCCTCGACCCGAACCCCGACGCCGCCACCTCCTACGCCGAGCGGCAGCGGCTGTTCGCGCTGCCGCGGTCCTCGTGGGCCGACTACGACCGCGCCCTGATCAGCGCCGGCGGCGGCGTGTTCGAGCGCACCGTCAAGTCGGTGCCGATCTCGCCACAGGTCAGGGCCGTGCTGGGCCTGCCCGATGCGGTGCAGGCGCTCACCCCGCCGGAACTGGTGCGCGCGATCCTGCTGGCCCCGGTGCAGCTGCTGTGGAACGGCGGCATCGGCACCTACATCAAGGCCAGCACCGAGTCCAATGCCGACGTCGGCGACAAGTCCAACGACGCGGTGCGGGTGGACGGAAATCAGTTGCGGGTCAAGGTGATCGGCGAGGGCGGCAATCTGGGCGCCACCGCGCTGGGCCGGATCGAGTTCTCCCGGGGCGGCGGCAAGATGAACACCGACGCGCTGGACAACTCGGCCGGCGTCGACTGCTCCGACCACGAGGTCAACATCAAGGTGCTGCTCGACGGCGTGGTGAGCTCGGGCGCGCTGCCCGCGGCCGAGCGCAATCCGCTGCTGGCCTCGATGACCGACGAGGTCGCGCGGATGGTGTTGCAGGACAACGTCGATCAGAACGTGCTGATCGGTATCGCGCGCACCGACGCACCGCAGATGGCGAGCGTGCACGCCCGCGTCATCGACGATCTCGAACAGCGCCGCGGCCTGGACCGCGAGCTCGAGGCACTGCCGTCCGACGCGGAACTGAAGCGGCGGGACGAGGAGGGCCGTGGCCTCACCTCGCCCGAACTGGCCAACCTGCTCGCCCACGTCAAGCTCGGGCTCAAGGCCGACCTGCTCGACACCGACCTGCCCGACAGCGCCTACTTCGCGCGCAGGCTGCCGATGTACTTCCCGACGCCGCTGCGCGAGCGGTTCGGCGTCGCGATCAAGAAACACCGGCTGCGCCGCGAGATCGTCACCACGATGATCGTCAACGAGGTGGTCGACTACGGCGGGATCACCTACGCGCACCGGCTCAGTGAGGAGGTCGGGGCCAGTACCTCCGACACCGTGCGCGCGTTCGCCGCGGCCACCGAGATCTTCGAACTGCGCGACGTGTGGACCCGGATCCGTAGCGCCGACGCCCCGGCCGGGGTGTGCGATCTGCTGGAACTGGAGTCCAAGCGGACGCTGGACCGGGCCTCGCGCTGGCTGCTGAGCAACCGGCCGCAGCCGATCGCCGTCGGCGCCGAGATCAACCGCTACCACCGCCGGGTGCAGGAACTGGCGCCGCAGGTGCCGGGCTGGCTGCGCGGCCATCACGTCACCTCGCTCACCCAGGGCGCGGCCGAGCTGATCGCCCGCGGCGCGCCGACCGAGCTGGCCACCGAGGTGTTCGGGCTGCTGAGCCTGTACCCGCTGCTCGACGTGGTCGACATCGCCGACATCGCCGACCGCGACGGCGCCGAGGTGGGCGCGCTGTACTACGCGCTCAACGAGCACCTCAAGATCGACTGGCTGCTCGAGGCGGTCAGCCACCTGGAACGCGGCGATCGCTGGCACGCGCTGGCCCGGCTCGCGTTGCGCGACGACATGTACGGTTCGCTGCGCTCGCTCACCCTGGATGTGCTGTCCGCGGGTGACCCGGAGGAGACCGCCGACGAGAAAATTGCATACTGGGAGTCGAAAAACCAGTCCCGGCTGGGTCGTGCGCGCGCGGCACTGTCGGAACTGTTCGAGTCCGGGACCCACGACCTCGCCACACTGTCGGTCGCCGCGCGACAGGTGCGGAGCATGGTGAGCGGGGTGGGCGCCCAATCGGAGGTACCACGGTGACGAGCTCGCCGAAGACAGCCACGGCCGGGGCGAACCTGGTTCTGCCCCAGCGCTTTCACGCCAAGGTCGAGATCCGCTGGTCGGACATGGACGTGTTCCAGCACGTCAACCACGCGCGGATGGTGACCCTGCTGGAAGAGGCGCGGATCCCGTGGCTGTTCGACGACGACAAGCCGACGGCCTCGATGGGACGGCAGGGCTGTGTGCTGGTGGACCTGCACGTGAAGTACCGGGGTCAGCTCCGGCACGAGGACACGCCGCTCGACATCGCCATGTGGGTCAAGCAGCTGCGCGCGGTCGATTTCACCATCGGCTACGAGGTGCGGGCCAACGGCGCCGCCCCGGATTCGCCGCCGGCGGTCACCGCGACCACGCAGCTCGCCGCGTTCGACATCGAGACACAGCGGCTGCGCAGGCTCCTCGACACCGAACGTGACTACCTGGCGCTGTGGCGGGCCTGAGTTCGTGAGTTCCGAACAGCGGGTGCTGTACACGCCCGACCCGGCCGAACGCGAGAACCTGGCGACGTTCCTGACCCGCGCCATCCGGCTCGACGACGCCGCCGTCGTCCGGTTGCGGCGGCGGGGATCGAGTCTGGTGTCCGCCTGGGTGGCCACCGGTTTCGAGACGCTCGCGGTGCGGACGGTGACCGCCGAGCTCGGCGTCGACGACGTCACCGTCGGCGCCGACACGGTGCTCGCCGGGCTGCGCACGGGCCATCCGGTCGACCTCGGCTATTCGATGGACTCGGCCTGGCGCGGTGCCCTGCCGCCCACCGAGGGCTTCACCCACGTCGACGACGTGCCCGCCCGCGCCCTGGTGGAACTGGCCGAGCGCGGCGCCGACCTGGCTCGCGAGCACGGTGGCGCGCACGGCCCGCCCGCATCGCTGCTCGACCAGTCGGTGCTCACCGTGACCGGCGCCGACGATCTCGCCGTCGAAGTGCCGATGCGTGTGGTCTTCGCGTTGACCGCCATGGACTTCATCCCGCACGCGGGGGAGAAGGCCGAATCCCGCCGGATCCAGCCGACCGAGCTGGTGCGGGTGCGGGCCACGCGCACCTGGTTGCGGCTCGATGCCCGCTACGGCTCGGTGGCCCGCCGCCTGGGTGGTGGAATTCCCTTGTCGCCCAGCTGAATCAGCCGCTCACACGCCGGTGGCGCCGTCGATGCGTTCGCGGAGGAGATCGGCGTGGCCGCAGTGGCGGGCGTACTCGGCGATCATGTGCGTGTAGATCCACCGCAGGCTGACGTTGCCACCCAGGAACGGGGCCGTGTCGTCCAGGGCGCGGGTGGCGCAGTTGCGGCGGGCCTGGGCGATCTCGTCGTGCCAGATGGTCAGAGCGCGGTCGTACGACGAGTCGGCGGTGAGCTCGAAGCCGCCGTCGTGTCCCGTGGGATCGGCGTGCGGGTCGTAGATGGGCGGCGCCTGCTCCCCGGCGAGGACGCGGCGGAACCAGTTCCGTTCGACCTCGGCCAGGTGCTGGAGCAGGCCGAGCAGGGTCAGCGGTGACGGCCCGGCGGCCGCGGTGCGTAGCTGCTCGTCGGTGAGCCCCGCGCACTTCTGCGCCAAGGTGGCGCGGTAGAAGTCCAGCCACCCCTCCGCGGTCGCGCGCTCGTCGGCCGTCATCGGCGGCGTCGGCCGCTCGTTCGTCGTCATGCGCGACAGGGTGCCAGCAGGGTCGGACATCCCGGCACCCTCGCCCGGCGCTCCCAGGCCCTCTGACGGTCGATAGGTGAACCGGACGGCAGGGCAGCGGCGCCGCCACCGACCGGGACGCCGGCGAGCAGCGCTGCGTGAGCGGCGCGGAGCCGGGACCGTCCGGCTCAGTGCACGCCGACGAGGCGGAGCAGGGCGGTGGTTGCCGCTGCGGCGAGTACGGTGACCAGCAGCGGGGCTCGCCGCCACGCGAGGACGCCGCCCACGCCGACGCCCGCGGGCAGGGCCACACCGAGTTCGCCGGAACCGGTCGGCAGAGTGGCGGTCGCCACCAAGGCCGCGAGCAGGATCAGGGCGCCGGTGTCAAGGAGGTGGATCGTCCTGGCCGACAGGCGAAGCCGATGCCGCAGCGCGGGGCCGGTCCAGCGCAGCGCGTAGGTGCCGACCGCCAGCGCGAGCATCGCCGGAATCAGGTACGGCGTATTCATGACACGCGTCCCGCGTATCGATCCGGGAACGTCAGCACGGCGAAGCCTCGGCCGTCTGCTCCGGCGGGCGCAGCGCGAACACCAGCCCCAGCAGCGCGATGAGCACCGGCAACCCGGCGGGCACGAACGGCGCGACGGCCACGGCCAGGCCCGCGCCGACCAGCACCGGGCGCAGGGTGGCGCGGTCGCGCAGGGCGGGCAGGATCAGGGCCAGCAGGATCACCGGGAACACCGCGTCGAGGCCGAGCGCGGAGGTGTCGGGGACCAGGGAGCCGAGCGCGGCGCCCAGGGCCGCGCCGAGTGGCCAGCACAGGGCGACGCCGATACCGCACGCCCAGTACGCCGCGCGTTTGCGGTCCTGGTCTCCGGGGGCGGTCGCGAAGGCCACCGACTCGTCGTTGAGGACGTGGATGCCCAGCACCCGCTGCCAGCCGCGACCGAACACCTCCGGCGCCGACAGGCCGTACGGCAGGTGCCTGGCGTTGAGCAGCAGCCCGGCGACCACCGCGGCCAGCGGGCTGCCGCCGGCGGCGACGATGCCGAAGAACAGCAGCTCCGAGCCCCCGGCCAGCACGGTCACCGCCATCACGATCGGCATCCACGCCGGGAACCCGGCCGCGATCGTCGAGGCGCCGTAGGACACCCCGAAGAGGCCGACGGCCAGGCAGGCCGCGGCCACGGCGGCGACGGTCCGCCGATCCAGTGTTCGCCATATCGAACGCATGTTTCTCATAATGAACGGCGCCGGTGGGTAAAGTCAACGCGAACTCGCCAGCTCCCAGGAGGCGTTGATGGACCGGCAGGACCCGGTCGCCGGACCACCCCAAGCGGTGATCGCGGCGTCGCTGCGGCGCGAACGCGCCCGCGCAGGTTTGTCGCTGACCGAAGTGGCGAGCCGGGCCGGCGTCGCGAAATCGACGCTGTCCCAACTGGAGTCGGGCACCGGCAATCCCAGCCTGGAGACCCTGTGGGCGCTGTGCGTCGCGCTGGAGATGCCGTTCTCGCGGCTGCTCGACCCGCCCCGGCCCAACGTCCAGGTGATCCGCGCGGCGGAGGGCGACCCGGTGCCGTCGGCCGACGCGGACTATCGCGTGACCTTGCTCGCAGCGGGCCAATCGCACACCCGCTGCGACGTCTACCGCATCGCGGCCGAGCCGGGGCACACCCGGCGCTCGGACCCGCACAACCCCGGCGTCGTCGAGCACGTCGTCCTGGCGGCGGGCCGCGCGCTCGTCGGCCCGGCGGACGAGCCCATCGAGATCGGCCCGGGTGACTACGTGCGCTACCTGGGCGACCTTCCGCACATCTTCGAGGCGCTGGAACCGGGCACCTGGGCCTCGATGGTCATCGAGAGCCCCTGACTCAGGCCGCTCCCTCGCCCAGGTACTGCAACCAGAGCGGATCCAGATCGGCGGTGGTGGAGAGCAGCCGCCAGTGCGGGCCCTTGGGGGAGACCAGGGGATGGCGCAGCGTCCAGCCGAGCTCGGTCAGCATCTTGTCGGCCTTGCGGTGGTTGCACGGGGCGCAGCTGGCGACGCAGTTCTCCCACGAGTGTTCGCCGCCGCGGCTGCGCGGGATCACGTGGTCGATGGTCTCGGCCTTGCCGCCGCAGTAGCCACAGCGGTAGCGGTCGCGGTGCATGAGCGCGGCGCGGGTCATCGGAACCCGGGCGCGATAGGGCACGCGCACATAGGTACGCAGCCGGATGACGGAGGGAATGGCCACTTCGGCGCCCGCCGAATGCAGGATCGGGGCCTCGGGATCGTCGTGGACCGCGTCGGCCTTGGCGCAGATCAGCAGGACGACGGCGCGGCGCGCGGACAGCGCGGTGAGCGGCTCGTAGGTGGCGTTGAGGAGGAGGACCCGGCGCTTGCGCCACGCGGCGGCGTCGTGGTCTCCGGCAAGATGCAATGGCGCGGGGAGATGCGGCAGGTCGTGATGACCGGTTGCGCCCGGATGGTGATCGGACAAGATGTGCAGCGGAATGGCCCCCGAGCCACGGTTGTGGACGTCGGCGGGCTGGAGTTGTCGATGCGCGCGCGCCTCGTGTGACCGGGCGCCTGGTCGCTGCTTCATCGTCGTGACCTCAATTTCATGATTGGCAGGATCATGTGGTATCTGGGGCCGATACTGCCCCCCAGTTGACCATGGTTCCGCCGGTATTGCACGGCTATTTTTCAAACTTTCCGGTGAACTGTGGTTGAAGGGCCACGCGTTCGTGACCCAGGCTGCCGCCGGGCCGTCCGCCGGGTCGGCGGGGCACAATGGAGCCCGTGACTTCAGGTGAGCAGACGACGACCTCGTTCTACGCGGCGGTGGGTGGGGCCGAGACCTTCCGCCGCATCGTGTCCGTGTTCTATCGCGAGGTCGCCGCCGACGAGATCCTGCGCCCGCTCTACCCCGAGGAGGACCTCGGCCCGGCCGAGCGCAGGCTGCGGATGTTCCTCGAACAGTACTGGGGCGGTCCGCGCACCTACTCCGACGAGCGTGGGCACCCCCGGCTGCGGATGCGGCACCACCCGTTCGTCATCGGCCCGCTGGAACGCGACGCGTGGATGCGCTGCATGACGATCGCCGTCGGCGAGATCGAGCCGTCGATCCTGGACGACGAGCATCGCCGGGCGCTGCTGGACTATTTCCAGATGGCCGCGAACTCGCTGCAGAACGCGCCCGGCTGACGGTACGGGTGCCCGGCGTTCGCTGGTGACCGGCCGATGGCGACGCGGTTTCCGGTCGATGCCGGGCTTTACCCCGGTGTTTCGGCACGGCGTGGCGAACGCTGGCGATTTGCCGGATCGAAAGAAAGTGTCGCGCCGGAGGAATATCCCGGGCAATCTTTGGCAATATTGCGGATGTGACACAGACACCTGCCTCGCCGGTGCCGGGGGAAAACAGCACCGCTCCGTGGTGGAAGACCGCCGTGTTCTATCAGGTTTATCCGCGTTCGTTCGCCGACTCCGACGGTGACGGCGTCGGTGACCTGGGCGGCGTCCGCGAGAAGCTCGGGTACCTGGAGCTACTCGGCGTCGACGCGCTGTGGATCTGTCCGGTGATGCGCTCGCCGCAGGCCGACGGCGGCTACGACGTGGCCGATCCGCGCGACATCGACCCGCTCTTCGGCGGGCTGGCCGCCTTCGACGAGCTGATCGCCGAGGCGCACGACCGCGAGATCAAGGTGACCATGGACCTGGTGCCCAACCACACCAGCGTCGAACACCCCTGGTTCACCGCGGCACTGGAAGCGGCGCCGGGCAGCCCGGAACGGGCCCGCTACCTCTTCCGCGACGGGCGCGGACCCGGGGGCGCCGAACCGCCGAACAACTGGCCCAGCATCTTCGGCGGCCCGGCCTGGACGCGGGTCACCGAGCCGGACGGCACGCCCGGCCAGTGGTACCTGCACATCTTCGCGCCCGAACAACCCGACCTGAACTGGGACAATCCCGAGGTCGCCGCCGATTTCGAGAAGACCCTGCGGTTCTGGCTGGACCGCGGCGTCGACGGTTTCCGCATCGATGTCGCCCACGGCATGGCCAAGCCCGACGGCCTGCCCGACATGGCGGTGGTCGAGACCAAGATGCTCGTGCACGACGACGACGATCCGCGCTTCAACAACCCCGGCGTACACGCCATCCACCGCCGCATCCGCGCCGTCGTCGACGACTACCCGCACGCCGTCTCGATCGGCGAGGTCTGGGTGGACGACAACACCCGCTTCGGCGAATACGTGCGGCCCGACGAACTGCACCTGGCGTTCAACTTCCGCCTCGCCGAGACCCCGTTCACCGCCGAGGGCGTGCGCGCGGCGATCACTCATTCGATGGAGGCGGTCGCCGGTGTGGGCGCCCCGCCGACGTGGACTCTGTCCAACCACGACATCGAGCGCGAGGTCACCCGCTACGGCGGCGGCGCGGACGGGGTGGCGCGGGCCAGGGCGATGATGATGGTCGAGCTGGCGCTGCCCGGTGCGGTGTTCGTCTACAACGGCGCCGAACTCGGCCTGCCCAATGTGGACGATCTGCCCGACGACGCGCTGCGGGATCCGGTGTGGGAGCGCTCGGGCCACACCGAACGCGGCCGCGACGGCTGCCGGGTGCCGATCCCGTGGGAGGGCGCGAGCACCCCGTTCGGATTCACCGCGGGCACGCCGTGGCTGCCGATCCCCGCCGAGTGGGCCGACCGCACCGTGGAAGCGCAGCTGGAGACCCTGCACTCGACCCTGTCGCTGTACCGGCTGGCGATCGACTTGCGTGGCACGCGTGCGGAATTCGCGGGTGAGCGGCTGGAGTGGTACGGCAGCCCCGACGGCTGCCTGGCGTTCCGCAGGCCGGGTGGGCTGATCTGTGTGCTCAACGCCTCGGACGGGCCGATCCAGCTGCCGCCGGGCGAGGTGCTGCTGGCCAGCGCGCCGGTCTCCGACGACCGCCTGCCCGCGAACGCGGCGGCCTGGCTGGTGTGATCGCGGCGGACACGCGAGCCCGAGGACCGGCCGGAGGATGAACTACTACACAGCATCGTCTACCGTTGGACCGTGAGCATTCTCGAGACAGTGCTGATCTTCGTCGGCATCCCGGCCGCGATCTACTTCGCGATCGCGGGTTTGTCCTATCTCGGTAAGCCACTGCCCGGTGAGAAGCCGGCCCACTTCGCACTCGGGCAGAAGTGGACCCACCCGCCGGTGCTGTGGAGCGCTACCGACGAGGTGACCGCCGCTGGTGGTCACCACACCGCCGAGTCGCATGGCAGCCATGCGTCTCTCGAAGCCGCGAACGCGGAGCTGATCGGAGGCCGGGCAAGTGGCAAGTTCTAATTGGCCCGCGGTGGTCGAGGCCGACCTGCCGCACGGTGCGGCGCTGACCAGCAGCGGTCGCGTCTCCGCGGTGCACGAGTCGGGCACGGTCTTCGACGAGGTGCCGTTCACCGATCGGGAGCGCATCGCCCTGGACAACGCGCTCACCGAGGCGACCCGCGCGACCAAGGTCCGCTTCAACATCTACCTCGGTGACCTCGGCAACGATCCGGCGGCCGGTGCCGCGGCGATCCTGCCCGGCACCCCCGAGGCGGCCGACTCGGTCCTCATCGCGGTCTCCCCGAATCAGCAGGCCATCGAGGTGCTCTCCGGTGCGAACGTGGCCGAGCGGGCCAACGACCGCATCTGCCAGCTGGGCGTCACCGCCGCGCTGGCGTCGTTCCGTCAGGGCAACCTGATCGACGGCCTGATCTCCGCGGTCCGCGTGATGGCCGCCGCCATCGGCCGCTAGTCCTCTTCTCCACCGTTCGGCGCGGGCACCCCTGTGGTGCCCGCGCCGAACGTGTTTCGGTCACACCCGCGCCCGCCGGTAGGCATCGGGGCTCTGTCCCGTCCAGCGCTGGAAGGACCGGCGCAGGGTGCGGGCGTCGGCATAGCCCAGGCGCGCCGCGATCGACCCGACGGGCAGGTCGGACTCGCGCAACAGGCGTTCGGCGCGGTCACGGCGGGCGGCGTCGACCTCCGCGCGCCAGGTGGTGCCCGCCTCGGCCAGCCGTCGCTGGAAGGTACGCGGGCTGGCCGCGAAGCGGGCCGCGACCGCGCTCAGGTCGAGGGCGCCCGCGGCGAGGTCGTCGAGGATGGCGGCGCGCAGTGCTTCCTCGTAGGTGGGGACGGGAGCGCTGCCGGCCAGCGCGAGTTCGGCATGCCTGCGGACCAGGGCGCCCAGCTGCGGGTCGCCGCCGGTGGGCAGGGCCGCGGCGTCGAGGAAGGTCAGCTGGGCGTGGGGCGCGTCGAAATCGATGCGCCGGGTGCCGAACGCGTCGACCAGGTGCTGCCGGGTCGACGGCGGGCGCTGGCTGAACGCGACGTGGACGGGCGTGATCGGCGTGCCGGTCGCCTCGCGCATCCGGCGCAGCACGGTCGACAGCACGAACTCCTCGACCGGAGCGAGCACCGGGACCGGTTCGATGGCGGCGATCCGCAGCACCAGTAGCCGGTCGTCCTCGTGCACGGTCCAGACGACGCCGGGGTCGGTGGCCAGGGCGCGCAGGTCGAATGCCGCCCGGATGCCGTCGGCGAGGGTGGGTGCGCTGGTGAACAGGTAGTCCCATTCGAGCAGCCGTCCGCGTTCGGCCGCGCTGCCCGCTCGCAGTCCCGCACCCGCACCGCCGACGGCGTCGATGAGTTCCCAGACGCGCCAGGTGGTTTCGGTCGGCAGCCGGGACAGGTCGTCGGCGATGCCCGCCGGATCAGGGCCGGGCAGATGGCGGAGTTCGCCCTCGGTGACACCGATGCCCCGCGCGGTGGCCCGGATCAGCCGGGCGGTCCGGACGGGGATGGTGCGGTCGATCACCAGCGGATGGTATTGCACGCGCACCGGCCGCGGCGCGGGAGAACGTTTCCGGCTGGGTGCAACGGCGCGTGGAGTCCGCCTCTCGACGTGGGAGGTCCGGGGGCGGGCCCGCGGGTGCGCCGTACGGTCGAAGCAACCACGACGACACCACCACTCCGAAACTTTCCCGGCTGATCGGGAATCAAACACGCTTGCTGTAACCTTTAAAAAGGTGATGAATGGTTAGACCGAAATCCGACGTCTCAGGAATCGAGCCATGACGAACCACACCGTCCCCGCCCGGGTGCCCCGCACCGCCGCCACCGTGAAAAACGAACGCGCCCAGGAGGAGTCGTGACCGGCCGCTACGCGCAGGTCGCGTTCACCCCGCTCGTGCGCGAACATCAGCGCGCGCACGGCAGCCTGCGCAGCTATGAGCGCATGGCGCAGGTGCCCGAGGTGGCCGACCGCATCGGGCCGGACGAGGCCTGGTTCATCGGGGAGCGCGACAGCTTCTACCTGGCGACGGTCGGGGAGACCGGCTGGCCCTACATCCAGCACCGCGGTGGCGCGCCGGGATTCCTGAAGGTGCTCGGTGAGCGCACGCTCGGCTTCGCCGACTTCCGGGGCAACAAGCAGTACATCAGCCGAGGCAATCTCGATCATGACGACCGGGTCTCGCTGTTCCTGATGGACTACGCCGCGCAGTCGCGGATGAAGATCTTCGGCCGGGCCCGGGTGGTGGAAGCCGCCGACGATCCCGAACTGATCGCCGCGCTCACGGTCGAGGGGTATCGCGCGCCGGTCGAGCGCGCGGTGCTGATCGAGGTCGAGGCGTTCGACTGGAACTGCCGTCAGCACATTCCGCCGCTGTATCCGCGGGCCGCGGTCGCCGAGGCGATGCAGGTGCTGCGCGACCGGATCGTCGAGCTCGAAGGTGAGATCGCCCGGCTGCGAAGCGAATCCGGGCGCGACTGAATTTCCCCGAGCGGGAATGGGATCGGCCACTGCCCAGTTGTAACCACTGAAATCACTTTAGACAGTTAGGATGTGAGGGCATGCGGCGCGAGCACCTTGCCTGGGCCGGACTGGCGGCGATGACCGTCTCCTTCGGGCTGAACTTCACCATGGGCGTGTTCTTCGCGCCCACCGCCGCGGCCTACGGCGTCTCGGCGACCGCGCTGGCCGTGGCCGCCGCGCTCGGTACCACCGTCACCGGCCTGGCCCAGCAGGGCATCGGCAGGCTGCTGGACGTGGTCGGCCCCAAGCTCGTGCTGATCGGCGGGCTCACGCTCATCTCGGGCAGCTACCTGGTGCTGGCCACGGTCACCGAGACCTGGCAGTTCGTGGCGGCCTACATGGTGCTCGGTGGACTCGGCTTCGCGTCCTCGTCCACCCTCACGGTGACCACCCTGCTCGGCCGGGCGCACGGTGCGCAGGCCGGACCGGCCATGGCCAGGGCCGCCATCGGCATCAACCTGGGACAGCTGATCACCCCGTGGGCCGCGACGGCGCTGTTCGATCCGATCGGGGTGCGCGGCACGTTCGCCCTGCTCGGCGCGATCGGCCTGGCCGCGACCGCCGTGCTCTGGCAGCTGCTGCCCGACGACCCGCGCGTGCCGGCCGTCGCGGGGGCGGGCGAGTCGCTGGCCGATCGATGGAAGATGCTGGTGTCGTTCGGCTTACACGCCGCGACGCTGTACGTCGTCGTGCTGATGCTGCCGAAACACGCGGTGGAGCAGGGCTGGTCGGTGGCGGGGGCGGGCAGGCTGGTCGCGCTGGCCGCGCTGGCGGCCGGTCTCACCTCGGCCGCGATGGTCCGGCTGCTGCGCGTGTACCCGCCGGAAACCCTGCTGCGCGTGCTGTATTCGGTGCGTCTGGCCGCGCTGCTGCCCGCGGTGTTCGTGCCGGGACCCGCGGCGCTGGTGCTGGTGGCCGTGCTGTTCGGCATCGCCTCGTTTCCCGTCATCCCGCTGACCATGGCGATCCTGTCGCGTGGTCTGGACCCGGCGCGGATGGGCCGCACCCTGGCGCCCGCCTGGGTGATCCACCAGCTCTCCGCCGCCGCCGGTCTCGGCGTGGCCACCCTCGTGCACGCCCTCACCGACAGCTACCGCGGCTACTTCGCCCTCGCGCTGGTCTTCACCGTCGCGGCGGCCGCCCTGATCACCCCGGTTCGCCGCCGCGAACCGGTCACCGTCTGAACCGAAAACCCATCCAGAAAGAGAGAACCGGCATGAGCCAGATCCGCCACAACACCGTCCAGATCCAGGGACAGACCGTCTTCTACCGGGAGGCGGGCGACCCGAACGCCCCGACCGTGGTGCTGCTGCACGGGTTCCCGACCAGTTCGGCCATGTTCCGCAACCTGATCCCCGAGCTCGCCGCCGACTACCACGTGATCGCCCCCGATCACCTCGGCTTCGGCCAGTCGGCCATGCCCGCCGTCGACGAATTCGACTACACCTTCGACAAGCTCACCGAGATCACCCTGGAACTGCTCGACACCCTCGGCGTCGACCGCTTCGCGCTCTACATCCAGGACTACGGCGCCCCGATCGGCCTGCGCATCGCCTCGGCCCATCCCGAGCGGATCACCGCGCTGATCACCCAGAGCGGCAACGCCTACCTGGAGGGCTTCACCCCCTTCTGGGAGGTGTTGTTCGCACACGCCAACGATCGCGCCACACACGAGCCCGAGGTGCGCAAGCTGCTCGACCTGGACGCCACGAAATGGCAGTACACGCACGGTGTTCCGGCCGACCGGCTCGCACTGGTCAGCCCCGACACCTGGACGTTGGATCAGGCGTACCTGGATCGCCCGGGCAACAAGGAGATCCAGCTGCAGCTGTTCGCCGACTACAAGAACAACCTCGACGGCTACCCCGGTTTCCAGAAGTACTTCGCCGAGCACCGCCCGCCGACCCTGATCACCTGGGGTGAGCACGACGAGATCTTCGGCGCCGACGGCGCCCGCGCCTACCTGCGCGACCTGCCCGACGCCGAACTGCATCTGCTCGACGCCGGTCACTTCGCCCTGGAATCGCACGGTCCGGAGATCGCCGCGCTGATCCGCGACTTCCTGGGCCGCATCCTGCGCTGATCCGGGCCGGCGGCCGGGCGTCCCACGGCGCCCGGCCGCCGCGATGCGATCGAGTACCCTGATCGGCGGTGTGGCGGCCGCGTGTGGCGGCCGTCGGTGGCAGTGGGGGGAACATGCGCACAGGTATCGCTCGGGGCTTCGTCGCGGCCGCGGTCGCCTGTCTGGTGCTCTCGGTCTCGGCGTGCGCGCACGACACGATGAGCGCGACCGAGGTCGCGGGGACGCCGCAATCCGATTTCTACTCGCCACCCGCGGAATCGATTCCGGGACAGCACGGTTCGGTGATCCGGAGCAAGCCGCTGACCGGCACGTCCGCGGTGCCGGGCGCGCGCAACTTCCTCGTGCTGTACCGCTCGGTCGACGCGCAGAACAAGCCGGTGGCGGTCTCGGGCACCCTCGCGGTGCCGGAGGGTACCCCGCCCGCGGGTGGCTGGCCGCTCATCTCCTGGGCGCCCGGCACCAACGGCGTCGCCGATGTGTGCGCGCCCTCGCGCACCGAAGGGTCCACGCCGGGCAAGGACGAGCAGGCGCGCTGGATCGCCAAGGGTTACGCGGTGGCCAGGACCGACTATCAGGGGCTGGGCACGCCGGGCCCGCACGGTTACCTGATCGGGGAGACCGAACAGCGGGCCATGGCCGATATCGCTACGGCCGCAGGCGAAGTCGACCGATCCGTCGGTACGCGCTGGGTCGCCATGGGACATTCGCAGGGTGGCCACGCCGCCCTGTTCGCCGCGAGCGCGGCGGGCGCCTGGACGCCCGGTTCGGCACCGCTGGGCGCGGTCGCGCTGGCGCCGGCCTCGCACCTGGGTGAGCAGGTGCGGATGGCGAAGTGGGCGGTGTCCAACCCGCTCGGCAAACTCGGCACCGGCGACGTCTCGCTCTATCTGCCGTTGCTGGTGCGCGGCGCGCAGACCATCACCGATGTCGATCCGGCCCGCTTCCTCACCCAGCGCGCGCAGTCGCTGCTGCCGCTGGCCGACTCCGAATGCACGGCGGGACTGCGGGATCGGAGCAAATGGGGCGGGCTGGCCCCGAAGGACGTGTTCAGCAAGGACGGTGACGTGTCCGGGTTGCTGCGCGTCCTGGACGACAACGATCCGAGCGGCCTGAGTTTCACCACGCCGGTGCTGGTGCTGCAGGGGCGCTCCGACATGACCGTTCCGCTGCAGTCCACCGACGCGATGGTCGCCGAGCAGCAGGTGCGCGGCCAGTCGGTGGACTACCGCAAGTACGACGACGTGGACCACAGCGGCATCGCGGCCGCCTCGTTCGCCGACGCGCTCGGCTGGGTGGACACCCGCTTCGGCATCACCCGCTGAGTCCGGTTACGCCGAGAGCAGAAGAACCGGGTGGATTCGGTCTGCCGTCCCTACCCTCGGAGTATGGGCGAACACAGCGGGTTGCGGGTGATTCCGGGCGGACGCGGCGAGGGGCGGCCGCGCCCCGAACCGCTGTGGCGGGAGGCGCTGGGCGACCGCCTGCGCGCCTTGCGCCAGGAACGGCGATCGACTCTGGTCGAGACGGCGAGCCGGGCCGGCATCTCCCCGCAGTACCTGTCCGAGGTGGAGCGGGGCCGCAAGGAACCCTCCAGCGAGATGATCGCCGCGCTGGCCGGCGCCCTCGACACGTCGCTGAGCGAGCTCGTCGCCCAGGTGGCCGACGCCATGCGGCGGGCCGTGCCGGTGCGCGCGGTGGTCGTCGGCGAGGATCGCCGGATCGCGGCGCCGACGGGACCCGCGCCGGTGCGGAACTCGTTCGCCCCGAACGCCGTGCTGCTGGCGGCCTGAGCCTGCCTGCGCCTCAGGCCCGCGCCGGGAGCGATTCGCTCAGGCCGCGCAGCATGTCGACCAGCGAACCGACCGGCATCTCGGGGTCGATCGCGCGCTGCACGCCCAGACCGATACCGAGCGAGAGCAGCTGCAGCGCGGCTTCCTCGGCCGGGACCGGCAGTTCGAAGCCCATCTCGTCGGCCTGCACCTGAACCAGCGAGGCCAGCACCGCGGTCATCGACCGCCTGCGTGCCGCCAGTTCGGTGCGCACCTCGGGCATGTGCCGGGTACTGGTCGCGAACTCCACCTCGAGTGCCGTCCAGCCGACGTCACCGATGTTCTCGTCGGCCCAGCGGGCGAAGCCCTCGATGCGTTCGGCCATGGTGTCGTGCCCCATGACCGCGGCGCTGAGCGATTCGGCGCGTTCCACGTGCACGACGTCGATGACGGCCAGGCCCAGTTCGTGCTTGGTGGCGAAATTCGAGTACACCGCGCCCTTGGAGAAACCGGCCGCCGTGGCGACCTTCTCCAGCGACGTCACGTTGTAGCCGTCGGCCAGGAACAGGCGCTTGGCGGTCTCGACCAGACGTTCACGCGTCTGCGCGTGCGATTCCTTGCGTGTCATCCGGGCCATACGCTGGAGTTTAGCAAATCGGGCTACCGCTAGAACTCAAATACCGTTAGTATCCGAATTATGACTACACGACGTGGCCTCGCCATCGGGTGCGGCGGCATCCTCGGCTTCGCCTGGACCGCTGTCGCCCTGGACGCCGTCGGGCGCGCGCTGGACTGGGACGTGCGCACCGCCGACGTGCTGATCGGCACCTCGGCCGGCGCCGAGATCGTCGCCGCGCTCGGCGCCGGCCGTACTCCGGCGGATCTGCTCGCAGCCCTCGACGGCGCCCCGGACGCCGACCCCGTGCTCGCCGCCCATGTGGCCGTCGACCCCGGTTCCGTGCCGCCGGTCCCCGCGCCGGTGCTGCCCGGGCTCGCGCTCGTCGGAGCGGGCGTGCGCGCCGGTTCGGCCTACACCGCGCTGGCCGGCTTGCTGCCGAAGGGCCGCGGCGACGCGAACTTCCTGCGGGCCTACGGCCGGGGACTGGTCCCGCGCGGCGGCTGGGTCGGCCATCCGGCCACCTGGCTGGTCGGCGCCGATCGCCGCACGGGCGAACGGGTCGCCTTCGGCTCGCCCACCGCACCGCATGTCGACCTCGGTGCGGCCATCGCGGCGTCCTGGGCGATTCCCGGCTGGTTCCCGCCGGTGTCGATCGACGGCCGCGAGTACGTCGACGGTGGCGCGGTGTCGTCGGTCTCGGCCGATCTGCTCGTCCCGCTCGGCCTCGACGAGGTGGTGGTCGTCGCCCCGATGACCTCCGCGGGCGGCGCCCCCGCCACCGGCCTGAGCCGGGTCGAACGGCTGCTGCGTGCCCAGATGACGCGCGGTCTCGACCGGGAGGTCGCCGCACTGCGTCGCGCGGGCACCCGGGTGATCCGGGTCGAGCCCGGCCCCGAGGACCTGGCCGTGATGGGCCCCAACTTCATGGATTTCGCCCGCCGCGCGAACACCCTCGCGACCGCACGGCGCACCACCCCCACCCGCGTCGCGGCCGCGATCCGCACCGCGAACGAAGGAGCAACCGTATGACCACCCACCACGAGGTGATCGTCATCGGCGCAGGCATCTCCGGTATCTGCGCCGCCATCAAACTCGCCGAGGCGGGAGTGCGCGATGTCGTGATCCTGGACAAGGCCGACACCTTCGGCGGCACCTGGCGCGCCAACACCTATCCCGGCTGCGCCTGCGACGTCCCCTCCGGGCTGTACTCGTTCTCCTTCGCCCCCAACAGCGAATGGTCGCGGCTGTTCGCGACCCAGCCCGAGATCCTCGCCTACGTCGACGGTGTGGCGCGCGAGCACGGGCTGGCCGAGCGCACCCGCTTCGGTGTGGAGGTGCGCGGCGCCGCGTGGGACCAGACCGAGCGCCGGTGGCGGCTCGACACCAGCGACGGCGAGCTGACCGCGCGCTTCGTGGTCTCGGCCGCGGGCCCGTGGAACGAGCCGCGGGTGCCGGAGATCCCCGGCCTGGCGCAGTTCCCCGGCGAGGTGTTCCACTCCGCGCGCTGGAACCACGACTACGACCTGCGCGGCAAGCGCGTCGCCGTGGTCGGCACCGGGGCCTCGGCGGTGCAGTTCGTGCCCGAGATCCAGCCCGACGTGGCCGCCCTGCACCTGTTCCAGCGCACCGCGCAGTGGGTGCTGCCCAAGCTCGACCACCCGGTGCCCGGCTTCGAGAAGCGCGTCATGCGCCGGGTCCCGTTCGCGCACAAGGCGTTGCGGTCGATCGAGTACTCGCTGATGGAGAGCCTGGGTGTCGCGTTCCGCAATCCGCGGCCGCTGATGCAGACGGTGCAGAAGGTGGGCTCGGCGTATCTGCGCGCGGTGGTGCGCGACAAGGAACTGCGCGCCAAGCTCACTCCCGACTACCTGCTCGGCTGCAAGCGAATCCTGTTCTCCAACAGCTACCTCCAGTCGCTCACCAAGGACAACGTGGCCGTGCACGCCACCGCCGTCGCCGAATTCCGCGGCAACACGGTGATCGGCGCCGACGGCAGCACCGCCGAGGTGGACGCGGTCATCCTCGGCACCGGCTTCCACATCCTCGACACCCCGCTGGCCGACATCGTGCGCGGCACCGACGGCCGCACCATGGCCGAGCACTGGCAGGGCTCGCCCGAGGCCTACCTCGGCACCGTCACCACCGGATTCCCGAACGCGTTCACCGTGCTCGGTCCCAGCCTCGGCACCGGCCACTCCTCGGCGTTCGCGATTCTCGAGGCGCAGGTGGACTTCCTGGTCTCGGCGATCGCGAGCGCGCGCAGGCGCGGCTGGGCGATCCTCGACGTACGTCCCGAGGTCCAGGCCCGCTATGTCGAGCAGGTGCAGGCCGCGCTGGCGGGCACCGTCTACAACGCGGGCGGCTGCCAGAGCTACTACCTGGACGCCAACGGCCGCAACAGTTTCAGCTGGCCCTGGTCCACCGGCGAACTGACCCGGCGGGTCAGCGCCTTCCACCCCGACGATTTCTCCATTGTCAACGACGACGAAATGGCGGTACCGGCATGAGTTATCCCCGCATCGACCTCGACGGCGCGCTGGTCGCGATCACCGGCGCCGCGCGCGGCATCGGCCTGGCCACGGCGGCGGCCTTCCTCGCCGAAGGCGCCTATGTGGCGCTCGGCGATCTCGACGAGGCGCTGGCCGTGCAGGCCGCCGAAGGGCTCGGCGACCGGGCCATGGGACACGTCCTCGACGTCACCGACAAGGCCTCGTACGCGGCGTTTCTCGCCGCCGCGTCCGCGTGGCGCGGTGGCCCGCTGGACGTGCTGGTCAACAACGCGGGCGTCATGCCCAACGGCGCGTTCCTCGAGCAGTCCGACCGGATCGACCAGCTCACCATGGACGTCAATGTCTACGGCGTCATCCACGGCATGCGGCTGGCCCTGCCCGGCATGGTCGAGCGCGGCTACGGTCACGTGGTGAACGTGGCCTCACTGGCGGGCAAGTTCCCGATCAAGGGCCTGGCGGTCTACAACGCCAGCAAGTACGCGGTGGTCGGGCTGACCGCGGCCACCCGCCTGGAGATGGACGACACCGGCGTCAGCGTGAGCGCGGTGCTGCCCTCGGCGGTGCGCACCGAACTGAGCTCCGGCATCGACTACGGCATCCTGCCCGCCGTCGACCCCGAGGACATCGCCGCCGCGGTGGTGCGCACGGTCCGGACCAGGTCGGCCGAGACGGCCGTGCCGTCGTATGTAGGGCTGGCGGCCAATGCCGCCGGACTCGTCCCCGAGCGGGTGATGCGCCTGGCCCGCAGGGCCGCGCACGACGACGCCGCGATCACCCGGGTGGACGACCGCGTGCGCCGCGCCTACCTCGACCGCATCGAGAAGCAGTAGGGCTCACTCCCGTTCGTGCAGCACCATGTCGACCAGGCCGTACTCCGGTGCGGTGTCGGCGGTGAACACCCGATCGCGATCGGTGTCCCGGCGCAGCGTCTCCGGCGTCTGCCCGGTGTGCCGGGACAGGATCGCCTCGATCGCGGCGCGCATCCGGACGATCTCGTCGGCCTGCAGGATCAGGTCCGGGATGGTGCCCTGACCGCGAGTCGCGGGCTGGTGCAAGACGATCCGGGTGTGCGGCAGCATCGCGCGATGCCCGGGCGCGCCACCGGCGAGCAGGACGGCGCCGACCGCGATGGCCTGGCCGACACAGGTGGTGTGCACGGGCGCCTTGATGAACCGCATGGTGTCGTAGACGGCGAGCATCGCCGACAGGTCGCCGCCCTCGCAGTTGATGTACAGGCTGATCGGCTGACCGGGGCTGTCCGACTCCAGGTGCAGCAGCTGCGCGATGAGCGCGTTGGCGACCCCGGAGTCGATCGGCGTGCCCAGGTAGACGATGCGCTCGCTGAGCAGGTGCGAGTAGATGTCGGTGATGCGCTCGCCGCCGCGATGCTGCGAGACCACATTGGGAATGGTGTAGCTGGTCATGAGAACTCCTCTGGGACAGCGCGTCTCACGCCGTGATGCCGATGCGGTGACGGTTGGGGACGACCTGGTCGAAGGATTCGACGATGTGGTCGACGAAGCCGTACTCCTTGGCCTGGGCGGCGGTGAACCAGCGGTCGTGCAGGGAGTCCTCGTAGATCCGGTCGAACGGCTGACCGGTGTCGGCGGCGATCAGGCCGAGCACCGTGTCGACGGTGTAGCGCAGATCGTCGGCCTGCACCTCCACCTCGACGGCCGAGCCGCCGATCCCGGCCGAGCCCTGGTGCATGAGGATGCGCGCGTGCGGCAGGGCGAACCGCCGTCCCGGGGTGCCCGAGGACAGCAGGAACTGACCGGCGCTGCACGCCAGGCCGAGCGCGAGCGTCGACACCTCGCACGGCACCAGCCGCATCACGTCCCGGATGGCGAGCATCGACGGCACCGAGCCGCCGGGGGAGTGGATCCACAGCGAGATCGGCGCCTCGGGGGATTGGGCCGCCAGGGTCAGCAGCTGGGTGATGAGCAGGGTGCCGTTGTCGTCGTCGAGCGGGCCGTCGAGGACGAGGATGCGGCGGCCGAACAGCTGTTCGCGGACCCGCCAGCTGAACATCGGAGTCTTGTCGTCGTGTGCCATGACTCCACGGTGCCTGGCGCGCACCGTGATTCGCGCCCTTCGCTGCTGTGAGCGGATCTGCTCACAGCAGCGCAGCGCCGCCGGCTCAGCCCGCGGTCGTGCGTCGGAGCGGGCCCTTGAAAGCCGACATGGAGGAAGCTCCCCGTCGCAGCCTACCGGCGATCGACGGGGCGGGCGGAAAGAGCTGGGCCGCAGGGATTCAGCTCACCGGACGCGGACCGGCCCCCGATCACGAGGATCGAGGGCCGGTCGCGGGGGTCCCTACTTGGCGTCGAACTCCCTGGCGCGCAGGGAGCGTTCGATGCCGGCCCGGCCTTCCGATACCAGGCGGTACAGGGCGGGCGGGTGGTCGCCGGCGAGGAACTCGTCGGCCTTGGCCACCGCGTCCTCGCTGATCGCCCAGTGCGGGTAGAGCCCGATGACGACGGTCTGGGCGACCTCGCTGGAGCGGCGCTCCCACACCGAGGGGATCTCGGCGAAGTAGCGGTCCACATACGGTGCCAGCAGCTCACCCTGGCCCGCCGGGGCGAACCCGCCGACGATGGCGCGGGCAGTGATGTTGGGGACCGAGTCGTCGCCCATCACGGTCTGCCAGGCCTGCGCCTTCACCTCGGCGATCGGGCGCGCGGTGGCCGCGGCCGCGGCCTGGCGCTTGCCCGCCGCGGTGGGGTCGCCCGCCAGCTCGGCGTCGATGGTGGGGGTGCTCACGCCGTCGGCGTCGATCTGGCCTGCCGCGGCCAGCGCGGTGACGATGCGCCACCGCAGATCGGTGTCGACGGTGAGCCCGCTCAGTCCGGCCGCCGCCGGGTCGCCGTCGAGCAGCTGGGCCAGCACCCCGGTGTGCCGCGATTCCAGCTTCGCGCCGGTCAGGGCGTTGACGAAGGCGAGCTGATGATCCGAGCCCGCCTCGGCGGCGCGGGCCAGCTCCAGCAGCCGGTCGGCGAAAGCGGGCCAGCCCTCCCGCTCGGCCCACTCCGGATCGGCGTAGCTGGAGATGGCGGTGACGGCCTGCATGAGCAGCCGCTGCACCACGCCGATCTCGGACTCCGCGCCGATCCCGCGCTGCACCAGCGCGACGAAATCGCGCGCCTTCATCTCCGCCTGGCGGGTCATCTCCCAGGCGGCCGACCAGGCCAGCGTGCGCGGCAGCGAGTCGGCGATGTCGCCGATGCGCTGTACGACCACGTCCAGGGAGTCGGCGTCCAGGCGCAGCGAGCAGTAGGTGAGGTCGTCGTCGTTGACCAGCACCAGCTGCCCACGCGGCACCCCGACCAGCTCGGACACCTCGGTGCGCCCGGTCGCGTCGAGGTCGAGCTCGGCGCGATGGGTGCGCACCAGCTTGCCGTCGACGTCGTCGTAGACACCGATCGCGATCCGGTGCACCCGGTGCTCACCGGCGCCCGGCGCGGCGCCCTCCTGCACCACGGCGAAGCTCGAGAAGGTCCCGTCCGGCGCCACCAGGAAGTCCGGGCGCAGGATGTTCAGGCCGGTGGTCTTGAGCCACTGCGCGCCCCAGTCCGACAGGTCGCGGCCCGAGGCCTGCTCCAGCGCGGCCAGCAGATCGTCGAAGGTGGCGTTGCCGTAGGCGTGTTCGGCGAAGTACGCGCGCAGGCCGGCCAGGAACGGCTGCAGGCCGACGTAGGCGACGAGCTGCTTGAGGACGCTGGCGCCCTTGGCGTAGGTGATGCCGTCGAAGTTCACCTCCACCGCGTGCAGGTCGGGGATGTCGGCCGCGATCGGGTGGGTCGAGGGCAACTGGTCCTGCCGGTAGGCCCAGGACTTCTCGACATTGGCGAAGGTGGTCCAGGCGCTGGTGTATTCGGTGGCCTCGGCCTGGCACAGCACCGAGGCGAAGGTCGCGAACGACTCGTTGAGCCACAGGTCGTCCCACCACTTCATGGTGACCAGGTCGCCGAACCACATGTGCGCCATCTCGTGCAGCACGGTCTCGGCGCGGCGCTCGTAGGACGCGCGGGTCACCTTGGAGCGGAAGACGTAGTCCTCGAGGAAGGTGACCGCGCCCGCGTTCTCCATCGCGCCCGCGTTGAACTCCGGCACGAACAGCTGGTCGTACTTGCCGAAGGCATACGGCACGCCGAAGTTGTCGTGGTAGAAGGCGAAGCCCTGCTTGGTCTCGGTGAACAGCCGATCGGCGTCCATGTGCCCGGCCAGCGAGGCACGGCAGAACAGCCCGAGCGGGATCTCGCCGTGGCTGTCGGTGTAGGAGTCGGTCCACTTCGCGTACGGGCCCGCGATCATGGCGACCAGGTAGGTGCTCATCTTCGGGGTGGTGGCGAAGGTGTGCCGCACCACGGCGCCGACCTTGTGCTCCTCGATCGTGGCGCCGTTGGACACCACCTGCCAGTCGGCGGGCGCGGTGGCCACGATGTCGAAGGTGGCCTTGAGGTCGGGCTGGTCGAAGCAGGCGAACATCCGCTTGGCGTCGGCGGTCTCGAACTGCGAGTACAGGTAGACCCGGTCGTCGGCGGGGTCGACGAAGCGGTGCAGACCCTCGCCGGTGTGCGAGTACTCGCAGTCGGCCTCGACGACGAGCTCGTTGGCGGCGGCCAGGTCGGGCAGCGCGATGCCGGTCGACTCGTCGTAGCCGCTCACGTCCAGCGGGGTGCCGTTGAGCACGGCCGAGCGGACCCGCGGCGCGACCAGATCGATGTAGGTGCTCGCGCCGGGAGTGGCGGTGAAGGTCACGGTGGTGGTGGAACCGAAGGTGTCCGACACCTCCGAACCGGCGCCGCGCGGCTGGTCGGTGAGGTCGAGTTCGATCCGGTAGTTCTGCACGGCCACGGTGGCCGCGCGTTCGACCGCCTGGTCGCGGGTGAGATTCGGGGCGGACATAGATCTCCTTCGTCGTCGACGAACACGGCACGGTCGAGCGGTCCCGGCTGCCGCCGGTGCGCACATCAGCGTCCACAATGCCACTTGCCGACGGCGCCCGCTCACGAGTTTCCGGCCGCGCCGGACACGCGGGCGCCGCCGCGCGCGAGGCGGCGGCGCCGGGCGGATCAGCCCACGGTGACGACGAGTTTGCCCAGGGTCCGATCCGTCTCGCCGATGGCGTGCGCCTTCGCCGCCTCGGCCAGCGGGAACACCCCGGCGATGGTGGGTCGCACGGTCCCCGCGGCGAGCAGGTCGGCGATCGCGGTCATGCCCGCGTGATCGGCCTCCACCAGCATCTCGGTGTAGCGCACGCCCCGGCGCTCGGCGTCGGCGCGCAGTTCCGGGTCGCCGGTCGGCAGGATGCTGACCAGCACGCCGCCGGGGCGCAGCGTCGGCAGCGAGCGGCGGGCGTTCTCGGCGCCGAGGGTGTCCAGCACCACGTCCACCTCGGCGACGGCGGCGGCGAAGTCGACGGTGCGGTAGTCGATCAGTTCGTCGGCGCCGAGCGCGCGCAGATGCTCGTGCTTGTCGGCGCGCGCCGTCCCGATGACGTAGGCGCCGCGGGCCTTGGCGATCTGCACCGCCAGGTGGCCCACTCCGCCGCCTGCCGCGTGGATCAGCACCCGCTGTCCGGACCGCAGATCTGCGGTGTCGACCAGTGCCTGATACGCGGTGAGGGCGGCGAGCGGGGCCGCCCCGGCGACGACGTGGTCGACACCGGCGGGCTTGTGGGCGAAGGCGCGCGCAGGCCCGGTGACGTACTCGGCCAGCGACCCGTGCCCGTGCGGGTAGGGCAGCATGCCGAACACCTCGTCGCCGGGCGCGAACAGGGTGACGCCGAAACCGACCGCCTCGACGATGCCGGAGACGTCCCAGCCGAGCACGAAAGGCGGTGCGGGCAGGAACAATCCGGGCAGCGCGCGGTGTTTCCAGTCGGTCGGGTTGAGCCCGGCCGCGTGTACCCGCACGAGCAGCTGACTCGGGCCGGGGGTGGGGCGGGGCAGTTCGATCTCGCGCAGGACCTCGGGTCCGCCGAGGGTGTCCTGGCTGATGGCGCGCATGGTGTCGGTCATGGGGTCAACGGTGCCGGGCGGCGGCCGTCGAGAAAATGGCATGAAAGTCATCATCCGATAGGATCGTGCCATGCATCGTGTGGTGGTCCTGGCACTCGACGGCGTCTACCCGTTCGAACTCGGTACGCCACAACGCGTGTTCGGCATGCTCGACGACCGGTACGAGGTGCTCACCTGCTCGGCCGACGGCGCATCGGTACGGACCTGCGCCGACTTCCGGATCGCGGTCGAGCACGGGCCCGAGCTGCTGGCCACCGCCGACACGGTGGTGATTCCCGCGTCCGACATCGCCGAGGCGCTCGCCGGGCTCGGCGAGGTGACCAGGGACGCGCTCGCCCGGATCCGGCCCGGCACCCGCATCGTGTCGATCTGCACCGGAGCGTTCATCCTGGCCGCGGCGGGCCTGCTCGACGGCAGGCCCGCGACCACGCACTGGCGGATGGCCGAGGTGTTCCGGCGCCACTTCCCTCGGGTCCGGCTCGACCCCGAGGTCCTGTTCGTCGACGACGGCGACATCCTGACCTCGGCGGGCGCAGCCTCCGGCGTCGACCTGTGCCTGCACATCGTGCGCGCCGACCACGGCAGCGCGGTGGCCAACCACGTGGCCCGCCGCTGCGTGGTCCCGCCGTGGCGCGAGGGCGGGCAGGCCCAGTACATCGAGCAGCCGGTGCCCGATC
This sequence comes from Nocardia asteroides, assembly GCF_900637185.1. Lineage (NCBI taxonomy): Bacteria > Bacillati > Actinomycetota > Actinomycetes > Mycobacteriales > Nocardiaceae > Nocardia > Nocardia asteroides. The sequence continues at coordinate 2,425,247 of NZ_LR134352.1, forward strand.
CGGCGATGGCGAGCACGGCCGCGACCCGGCACTGGGCGCTGGAGAACCTGGTGCTGCCGTTGACCATGGCCGAGCTCGCCCGGCACGCGGGCATGAGCAGCCGGACCTTCGCCCGCCGCTTCGGCGACGAGGTGGGGCTGAGTCCCGGGCGCTGGCTCACCCAGCAGCGCGTAGCGCGCGCCCGTGAACTGCTCGAGGTCAGCGACCTGTCGGTCGAGCAGATCGCGAGCCGGGTCGGCTTCGCCACCGGAACATCGCTGCGCCAGCACTTCCAGGTCGCGGTCGGCGTCGCCCCGCTGGCCTACCGCCGGACGTTTCGCCGCAGCGACGGCGAGCGCGCGAGCGCCTGACCCTTGTTCGGCGCCGAAGGCCGCACGCGTCGCGACCGTGGTCCGGGCCGGCGCGCGGCGCCGGAACCCGGAGCGCGCCACGCCGGAATGTGACCGGTCTCGCGTCGCGGTGACCAGGCCGGATTCGACTTGGGGTCGGCCAGTACAGTTCTTGCGTACCGCGTAGGTAAGTCAATCCAGGATTCGGAGGCTCGACGTTGAAGCATGTGCACGCCGGGAAAGTTCGTGACCTCTACGAGGACGGCGACACCCTGCTGCTCGTCGCCTCCGACCGCGTCTCGGTCTACGACGTCGTCCTGCCGACTCCGATCCCGGAGAAGGGCGCGCTGCTGACGCAGCTGTCCAACTGGTGGTTCGAGTACTTCACCGGCATCCCCAACCACGTGGTCTCGGCGACCGACGTGCCCGCCGAGTTCGCCGGGCGCGGCATCCGGGTCAAGCCGCTGAAGATGGTGCAGGTCGAGTGCATCGCGCGCGGCTACCTGACCGGCTCCGGGCTCAAGGAGTACCAGCAGTCCGGCACCGTCTCCGGCATCGCGCTGCCGCCGGGCCTGCGCGACGGCGACAAGCTGCCCGAGCCGATCTTCACCCCGTCCACCAAGGCCGCCGAGGGCCACGACGAGGCGATCAGCTTCGCCGACGTGGTGAACCAGGAGGGCCGCGAGGTCGCGGAGAAACTGCGCGACCTCACGCTGGAGATCTACTCGCGCGGGGCCGAGCACGCCGCGAAGGCGGGCGTGATCGTCGCCGACACCAAGGTCGAATTCGGCTGGGACGGTGACGTGCTCACCCTCGGCGACGAGGTGCTCACCTCCGACTCCTCGCGCTTCTGGCCCGCCGACGAGTGGGAGCCGGGCCGCGCCCAGCGCTCCTTCGACAAGCAGTTCGTGCGCGACTGGTCCACCTCCACCGGGTGGAACAAGGAGTACCCGGGCCCGGAGATCCCGGCCGATGTGGTCGAGGCGACCCGGCGCAAGTACGAAGAGGCCTACGAACGCGTCACCGGCCGGACCTGGCAGGGTATCCAGGCCTGATCGCTCCCGGCGCCCGCTGACCGTGGGCGCCGGTCCGGTGCGTCAATGCACCGGCGCCGCAACACCTTTCACCTCGCAGATGTGGGCCATGTTGTCGCTGCCCCACGCACCCAGCGTCACCAGGGCCGCGTTGAGCGAGACCCCGAGCTCGGTGAGCGAGTACTCGACCTTCGGCGGCACCTGCGCGTAGATCTCGCGGTGCACGATGCCGTCGTGCTCGAGCTCGCGCAGCTGCTGGATCAGCATCTTCTCCGTCACCCCCGGCACCAGCCGCTTCAGATCGCCGAAACGCTGGGTGCCGGTGGACAGCGCCCACAGGATCAGGGCCTTCCATTTGCCGCCCACGACGTCGAGCGCGGCATCGATACCGCAGGAATACGGGCGCTCTCGCTGCTTCATGCTCGCCTTACTTACTTTTAGGTGAGTACCCGACTTGATAGTCGGTACTTGTGCAGTGTAGCGCTACCGGCGAATCTGGGAGGGCGTCGCCGACCGGTGACGAGAGTTTCGGAGCAAGGGGAGACATGACCAACTCGGCGACGGCACAGCGGGTTTCGGTGCTCGGACTCGGCGCGATGGGCGCCGCGCTGGCCCAGGCGCTGCTGGCGGGCGGCCACGAGGTGACCGTGTGGAATCGCACCGCGGCCAGGGCCGAGCCGCTGGTGTCGGCGGGCGCGCTGCTCGCGGCGAATCCGGCCGAGGCGATGGGCGCGGCCGACCTGGTGATCCTGTGCCTGCTCGACGACGCGGCGGTGCGCGAGCACCTCGAGCCCGCGGCCGACCGGTTGCGCGGGCGCACCGTGGTGAACCTGACCACCACCACGCCCGAGCAGGCGCGCGCACTCGGCCGGTGGGCCGCCGAACGCGAGATCGCGCTGATCGACGGCGGCATCATGGCGGTGCCGTCGATGATCGGCGGGCCGGGGTCGTTCGTGCTCTACAGCGGCGTGCCCGCGGCGTTCGAGCGCTATCGGACGGTGCTCGAGGTCTTCGGCCGGGCCGAGTTCGTCGGCGCGGATCCCGGCGCCGCGGCGATGTACGACGTGTCGATCCTCGGTGGCATGTACGCCATGTTCGCGGCCTTCCAGCAGGGTGGCGCGATGGTTCGCACCACCGGCGGCTCGGCGGCGCGACTCGCGGCCCTGATGGCGCCGTTCCTGCAGGCGATGGCGACCCTGCTCGCCCAGCACGCGCCGGGCATCGACACTCCGGCGGACCACGTTCCGGAACAGAGCGACGAATTCACCGCCGCCGCCATCGACCTGATCGACCAGGCGGCCACCGAATCCGGGACTGCCACCGAGCTTTTCGGTGTCGTGCGCCGAGTGCTGACCGATAGGTGAGACGGCGTGTGGTGACCGGCGACTCCCGGTCACCACACGCTCGCGCGGCTGCCGCGATCCCGCCACTCAGGCGGCGACGAGAGCCGCGGCGAGGAAGTCGTCCACGAAGCCCTCGGCGGTGGCCTCGAACGCCGCGTAGTGCGCGGCCCTGGCATCGCCGCTGATCGCCTCGCCGATCACGAGATTGCCCTCGGCGTCGAGGCTCTGCGGCTGGTCCTCGGCATCGGGAAGCAGACCGACCCGGGAGTCGGCGAAGCCGCTGTAGTACGCCAGGCCCGCGCTGAGCTGGGCTTCGAGCAGCTGCTGCATGCCGGGGACGATGTCGTCGCCCGCGGTGGCTCCGGCCAGGCCGAGCCACAGGATGCGCTTGCCCGCCAGGCGCGGCTTGCTGCGGCCGTAGGCGAAGCCGTAGTTCCAGACGCTGTCGATCCAGCCCTTGAGAGTGGCGGGCACGCTCTGCCAGTACACCGGGAACACCACCACGACCACCTCGGCGGCGAGCAGGCGCGCCATGTGCGCCTCCACGCCGGGGGAGTAGCGCTTGTCGCGATGCCCCCAGTCGGGCTGGTCGGCGACGGTCATCCTGGGGTCGAAACCCTCGGCGTGCAGGTCGAGGAAGTCGATGGTGTAGCCGGCGGCGGTGAGCCGGTCGGCCGCGCGCCGGGCGACGTGGGCCGACAGCGAGTCGGCGCGATGATGGGCGAGCACGACAAGCGCTGTCCGGGTGGCCGATTCGGCCCGCTGGGACGCGACGGGGGTGCTGGGCGACTGCGACACGGTGTTCTCCCTGTTCGATCCTGGTGAGGGGGCTCGAAGCCCCGTGCCTTCGAGTACACCGTGAATCGCGTGGACGATCTATGGGTGATCATCTCGGGTTGATAGGAGTTCGTCTACGCTGGTGGCATGGACCCGTTGAGTTCACTGCTGAGTGGCATCCGCGCCGACGGTTCGGCCCTCGCCCACGCCGTGCTGCACGCGCCCTGGACGATCCACTTCGCCGACCGGGCCCCACTGATCATGATCTGCGTGCTGCGCGGCGGCGGCACCCTGGTGCTCGCCGACGGCTCGCGCACCCGGCTCGGCGCGGGCGACACGGCGGTGGTGCAGGCCGCGGAACCGTTCCGGCTCACCGACACCGACACCGACACCGTCGCAGACCGGCCACCGGTGGAGTACGAGCTGTCCTGCTTCGTGCCCGACGGCTTCGGTCCGTCCGATCTGTCCTGTGCCACCCCGGAATTGATCGAGAAGGCCGCCGAAACCGGTGCGCCCGAGGAGACGTCGATGATCGTCGGTGCCTACCGCGCCTCGGGCCGGCGGCACGAACGGCTCCTGCGCGCCCTGCCGCCGGTGATGGTGGTCGCGGCGGACAGCGATGTCTGTACCTGGCTGGAAGACTCGGCCGCCGAAGCGGTCCGGCACAGCGCGGGCTCACAGGCCATGATGGATCGCCTGCTCGACTGGGCGCTGGTCTGCAACCTGCGTACCTGGCTCGCCGAGCAGCAGCACTGCGCCCCTGCCTGGTACCGGGGAATGGCCGATCCCGTGGTCGGGCCCGCGCTGGAAGCCATCCACGCCAAGCCCTTCCAGCGCTGGACGGTGGCGAGCCTGGCGGCCGAGGCCGCGGTCTCGCGCGCGCTGTTCGCCCGGCGGTTCACCGAGGTGATCGGCGAACCGCCGCTGACCTATCTGACCGAGTGGCGGATGGCCGAGGCCGAGGAACTGCTCGCCGACCCGGCCCGCAGCGTCGCCCAGGTGGCGACCACCGTCGGCTATTCCGACGCGTTCGGGTTCAGCGCGGCGTTCAAGCGGTCCCGGGGTACCAGCCCGACCGAGTTCCGGGCCGCGCTGGTGTAGCTCAGGCGCGCGGGGTCAGCAGGACCAGCGGGATCTCCCTGCTGGTCTTGGTCTGGTAGTCGCCGTAACCCTTGTAGCTCGCCACGACGCGCGGCCACAGTTCGGCACGTTCCTCGGCGGTGGCCACGTGCGCGGTCATCGGCCGGGTCGGGCCCTTCTGCAGCGACACCTCGACATCGGGGTTGTCCCGCAGGTTCAGGAACCAGGCCGGGTGGGTGGGGTCGCCGCCGCGGGAGGCCACCACGACGATGGTGTCGCCGTCGACCACCGGCGCGGTCAGCATCACCGCGCGCGGAGTGCCCGATTTCCGGCCGATCGTGGTGAGTTCGAGCGAGGGCATCCCGAAGATGCTGTTGCCGATCCGGCCACCGCTGACGGCGAGCAGGAATCGGTGACCGGCGTTCATGATCTTCAGCTGCAGATCGCTGGGCATAACCGCAATCTACCCCGGTAAGCCGCGTTCAGCCCAGGTGCTCGGTGAGGCGGGTGAGGAAGGGGCGCTGGCCCTTGCCGAGCTTGTCCTGCGCGGTCAGCGGATCGAACCAGGCGGCGCGGTCGATCTCGGGGAAGGCGGCGATCTTGCCCGAGCGGGGCGGCCACTCCATGTCGAAGGTGCCGGGGACGATCTCGTCCGGGTTCAGGTCGCCCTCGGCCGCCCACACGGTGAGCGTCTTGCGCCTGCCGCCGCTGCCGTACCGGACGTCACCGAGTTCGACCCAGTCCCCGCCCGGCGCGGGCAGGCCCAGTTCCTCGGTGAACTCGCGGGCCGCGGCGGCACGGGCCGCTTCCTCGTCGGGTCGGTACTCGCCCTTGGGAATCGACCACGCCGAGGCGTCCTTCTTCGCCCACAGCGGGCCGCCCATGTGTCCGAGCAGGACCTCGATCCCCGCCTCGCCCCGGCGGTACAGCAGCACGCCCGCGCTGAAAACATCCGTCACGCGGGCAAGTCTGCCAGCCCCGCGGTCAGTCGAGGGCCGCGACGAACCGGCCGAGCAGATCGGCGAAGGCGGCGCGGTCGGTGGCGGACCAGCCGGTCATCGCGCGGTCGAACGCGCCGCGGCGGCGGTCGTGGGCCCGGTCCAGCAGGTCGCGGCCGTGTTCGGTGAGGACCAGCAGCGAGCGGCGGCCGTCGGCCTGGTCGGCCTCCCGGCGCAGCAGTCCCGCGGCGACCGCGCCCGCGACGAGCTTGCTCGCGCGGGGCTGGTCCACGGCCAGCGCGGCGGCCACCGTCGAGACGGTCGGTTCGGTGGCGTCCTCGACCACGTCGAGCACGTCGAAGGACTGCCCGCTCGGCTCGTCCGCCGCGAGCGTGCGCCGCGTCTGCCGCCGCCGGATGGCGATCATCGCCCGTTCGATCCGCTCGACCTCGTCCACGCGCCCATGCTACCTTCGTGCATATACATGCAATAGGACAAGTAGTTGTGATCGGTTATGGAGGTGTGCGATGGTCACGCGCAGATTGATCGGATACCAGGTCAAGCGCCTGGATCAGCTCATCGAGAGCACCTTCGAGCAGGCGATCGCGGAGGTCGGCATGACCCGCCGGGAATGGCAGACGCTGAACACCATCGTCCGGACGCCCGCCGCCGACGCCGACCTGCGGGACGCGTTGCGGCCCTTCTGGGAACGCGGTGCCGAATCGGTCACCGAAGTCACCGCGGTGCTGGCCGACCGGGGGTGGATCGTGCGCGACATGGTCGGCAGGCATGTCGCCACCGAGCTCGGCCGCGCCGCGCACGAACAGGCGACGCGGGCCGTCGGTGTCGTCCGGCAGCGTATGACCGACGGCATCACCCCCGCCGAATTCACCGAGTTCACCGAGACGCTCACGCGCCTGATCGCCAACCTGGAACCGCTCAGCTGAGCTGGTCGGGCCGTCCGGAGGCCGCGATCGGATCTCGCCCGGCGGTCGCGCCGGATTCGCCCGCGCGCAACCGGGCCGCGCGCAGCAGCAGATAGTCGCGTTCGGGGGTGCTCGCCGTCTGGCTCGCGGCCAGCTGGTACTGCGTGACGGCCGCGGCGGCGTCGCCCGCCATCTCGTACAGGTGACCGCGCACCGCGGCGAGGCGGTGGGAGCGGGCCAACGGTGCGGCGACGGACTCGGCCACGGCGAGCCCGGCGGCCGGGCCGTGCACCATGGCGGTCGCCACGGCCCGGTTCAGCGTGACCATCGGATTCGCATTCGCGCGCTCGATCATGGTGTAGAGCACCATGATCCGGGCCCAGTCGGTGTCCTCGACCCGGGCGGCCTGCGCGTGCAGACCCGCGATGGCGGCCTGGATCTGGTAGGTGCCGGTGAGCCCGGCGGGCAGGGTGCCGGTGAGCAGCCGCAGGCCCTCGGTGATCTGGGCGCGGTCCCAGCGGGAGCGGTCCTGTTCGTGCAGCGGGATCAGCTCGCCGTGCGGGCCGGAACGGGCGGCCCGGCGGGCATCGGTGAGCAGCATCAGCGCCAGCAGGCCGGTGACCTCGGTGCTGTCGGGCAGCAGTGCGCGCAGTGCCCTGGTGAGGCGGATCGCCTCGGCCGACAGGTCGGCGCGGCGCAGCCCGGCGCCCGCGGTGCTGGTGTGGCCCTCGGTGAAGATCACGTACAGCACCTGGAGCACCGCGCCGAGCCGCGCGCTGTCGTGCGCGCCGTCGGCGAACGGACGCTCCGACTCGGCGAGCCGCTTCTTGGCGCGGGAGATGCGTTGCGCCATGGTCGCTTCCGGGACCAGGAACGCGGCGGCGATCTCGCCGGTGCTCAGACCGCCGACCGCCCGCAGGGTGAGCGCGATCGCGCCCGCGGGCGGCAGGTCCGGGTGACAGCACAGGAAGTACATGTCCAGGGTGTCGTCCCGGTCGCTCGCCTCGACGGCGACATCGCGGACGAAAACCGTGGTCTCCCTGCGCCGCCGCGCCACCTCGGCGCGCACCGCGTCGGCCATCCGGCGCTGGGCCACCTGGATCAGCCAGCCGCGCGGATTCTCCGGCAGCCCGTCGGCGGCCCACTGGGTGGCCGCGGCCAGCAGCGCGTCCTGCACGGCGTCCTCGGCCAGGTCGAAATCGCCGAACCGGCGGACCAGGACGCCGAGGACCTGCGGGGCGAGCTCGCGCAGCAGGTCCTCGGTGCGGGCCGTGGTCGTCACTCGGCGGGCGCGCTCATGATCTGGCGCACCTCGATGTACTCGCCGATCGGCGCGCCGCCGGGGCCGGGTGCGGCCGAGGCCTGCGCGGCGATCTCGATCGCGCGTTCGGGGGAGTCCACGTCGACAATCCAGTAGCCGGCGAGGAACTCCTTGGTCTCCGGGAAAGGCCCGTCCGTGACCACCGGCGCCGACCGGCCGTCGGAGGATACGATCAGCGCCTGTTCCGGGCCGGCCAGGCCCTGCGCGTCGACCAGTTCGCCCGCGGCGGCGAGCTGTTCACCCAGCGCCCGCTGGAAATCGATGTGGGCGGCGATGTCCTCGGGCGCCCACTCCGGCAGCGGGGTGCGGCAGTGGGCGGTCTCGCCGTAGGTCTTGACCAGCATGTACTTCATCGGATCGCTCCTGGTGTCGGTGGCGCCCTGCGGGCGCGCTCGAGACAGGGTCGGAGCCGACGTGCCGTGTTCGACACATCGACCCCGGCCGTGGATGTGAACTGGGTCACAAGGGAATGTCGGGGTCGGCCAGCCGTTCCGGATCGACGGGTGTGCCCGCCAGGATCAGCTGCTTGATCCGCTCGGTCACATCCCACACATTGACGTTCATCCCCGCGCGCACCCGGTTCTCCGGATCGAGCCAGAACGCGACGAACTCGCGCTCGTCCGGTTCGCCGCGCACCACCACCCGCACGTCGTCGCCGCGGCCGACATAGCCGGTGTACTCCATGCCCACGTCGTACTGATCGCTGAAGAAGTACGGCAGCCGGTCGTAGGAGGCGGACTTGCCGAGCATGGTCAGCGCAGCCACCGCGGGCTGGTTCAGCGCGGTGGCCCAGTGCTCGACGCGCACCCGCCGCCGCAACACCGGATGATCCTGTTCGGCGATGTCGCCCACCGCGACCACGTCCGGGTCGCTCGTGCGCAGGCCGGCGTCCACCAGCACCCCGCCGTCGGTGGCCAGCCCGGCCGCCAGCGCGCCCTCGATGTTGGGTGCGGCGCCCACCGCCACCAGCACCGCCTGCGCGGGCACCACGGTGCCGTCACCGAGTTGCACACCCGTGGCGTCGCCGTCGTCGGTGAGGATCATGTCGACCTTGGTGCCGGTTCGCAGGTCGACGCCACGGGAGCGGTGCAGGTCGGCGTAGAAGGCGCCCATCTCCGGGCCGAGCACGCCGATCAGCGGCAGTTCGGCCGCCTCCAGCACGGTGACCTCCACCTGCCTGGCCCGCGCCTGCGCGGCGACCTCGAGCCCGATCCAGCCCGCCCCGATGATCACCAGCTGCCGACGCGTGCGCAGGATCTGGGCGAGCACATCGGAATCGCCGATCGTGCGCAGGGTGTACACGTTCGGCGCGTCGGCGCCCGGAATGGGCAGGGTGCGCGGGCGGGAACCGGTGGCCAGGGCCAGTTTGTCGTAGGACAGGGTGGACCCGTCGGGCAGCGTCACCGTGTGCGCGACCGGATCGAACGCGGTCGCGGTGGTGCCCAGCCGCAGGTCGATGTGATGATCGCGGTACCAGGATCCCTGGTCGACGGTGAAATCGGGCAGCTGCTGGGTGCCCGCCAGATGCTGTTTCGACAGCGGTGGCCGCTCGTAAGGCAGCTCCTCCTCGGCGGCCAGCACCGTCACCCGGCCGTCGAAGTCGTTGGCGCGCAGGGCTTCGGCGAGCTTGGCTGCGCCGAGTCCGCCGCCGATGACGACGAAATGCTGATTCGAGCTCATGAACGGACTCCTTCTCGCGGACGACCGGACTCCTCGCCCCGAGCCTAGTGCGCGCCACGCCGGACGGGAACGATTCCGAACCTGGCGGGGTTGCACCAACCGGTGGGACCGCATCGGGCCCGACCGTGCTGACTGTCGAGAGGAACAACCGTGAGCGATCAGGCCACGAAGGACGTCGTCGATTTCTGGTTCGATCCGCTGTGCCCGTGGTGCTGGATCACCTCCCGCTGGATCCTCGAGGTGGAGAAGGTGCGTGACATCGAGGCGCGCTTCCACGTGATGAGCCTGTCGGTGCTCAATGAGGGCAAGGACGACCTGCCCGAACGGTATGTCGAGCTGATGTCCGCGGGCTGGGGCCCGGTGCGGGTCGCCATCGCCGCCGCCGAGAAGGCGGGCGAGGAGATCCTGTCGCCGCTCTACACCGCCCTCGGCACGCGCATCCACGAGCGCCGCGAGGAGTACGCGCGCGAGACCACCCAGGAGACCCTGGCCGCGGTCGTCGCCGACGCCCTCGCCGAACTGGACCTGCCCGCCGAGCTCGCCGACGCCGCGACCAGCACCGAGTTCGACGAGGCGCTGCGCGCGAGCCACCACGCCGGCATGGACAAGGTGGGTCCCGATGTGGGCACGCCGACCATCCACGTCAACGGCGTCGCGTTCTTCGGTCCCGTGCTCTCGCGCATTCCGCGCGGCGACGACGCGGGCAAGGTCTGGGACGGCGTCGTCGCGCTGGCCTCCTACCCGCACTTCTTCGAGCTCAAGCGCACCCGCACCGAGGACCCGGTCTTCGACTGAGACACAGCACGGGGTGCCGGAACGATCCGGCACCCCGTTCGCGTCAGCGCACCGGCAGCGGCGGTGACGCGGGCGGCGCCGTGATCGGCGGGTAGCCGCCCGGCGGCGGGATCATGCCCGGCTTCGGCGCGTTCGGGCGCAGGAACATCGGGCCGTGCTTGCTGCGGTCGCGCAGCGCCCACATCCGCCAGGTGAGCACCGGATGGCTCGACATCGCGTTGACCAGCCAGACGAAGCCGCCCTTCTCCACCGCCGCGCGGTCGGCCATCTCGTCGAAACCCACCTGGGCGTTGAGGTATTTGCCCGCGGCCAGCGTGCCCATCGCACCCGGCGCGCCCTGATGACGGTTGCAGAAGCCGTGATTGTCCGCGGTGTACTCCTGCGCGCGGATCAGCGAGGACCCCAGGATCGGCAGCCACGGCGCCACGAACATGCCGAGCTGGCGCCAGTAGGACACATGGCCCGCCGCGATATGGCCCACCTCGTGGCCGACGATGAAGGCCAGCGCGTCGGGATCGCGCGCGGCGCCGCCGATTTCGAACAGATCGCTGTAGACCACGACGAATCGCCGGAACCCGTGCCCGGACGCGAACGCGTTGATCTGGCCGTTGCCGAGCACGACGTAGGCGTCGGGCACCTTGCTCATCCCGAACCGCGCCGCCGCCTCCTGCACCAGGCGATAGCCCTCCGGGAACTGCGTCGGCGACATCTTCACGCCGTTGATCCGCTGGGTCGCGTAATTGAGACCACGGCCGATCCACAGCAGCACCGGCGCGAAGACCAGCAGCAGCACATACGGACTGGTGAGGATCGAATCGGTCTCCACGGTCTGGCCCTTCTCGTCGAGCACCGGCTCGGCGAACAGTTCGGCCAGCAGGATCAGCGCGACGAGCAGATACGCGACGGTGGTGAACATGATCACGACCACCAGCAGCGGGATCTCCCACGAATGCCGGGCCGGCATCCCGAACGGCGACAATCCGCGCGGCTGCTGCCGAGGCGGGACCGGCGGGCCGCCGGGCGGGTAGTACCCCGGCGGGTAACCGCCTTGCGGGACCGGGGGATACGGGCCGGGATACTGCGGCGCCGGCGCGTACGCACCGCTCGGCGGGGCCGGGAAGGCGCCGGTCGGCGGGCCGGGCTGGGCCCACGGGGACGGCTGCGGGGGTGGGGAAGCGATGTCACCGGTGCCCGTGGCCGGCGACGGCGCCGCGTCGGTGGGCCTGCCCGATTGCTCCGGTGGGGGACCTGCCGAATGCGGGGAATGCGGATCGTGCGGGTGCATGAAACGACTCTAAGCGGGCCTGACACAATCGCAGCCATGCGCGTTTACCTGGGTGCCGACCATGCCGGTTTCGAACTGAAGAATCACGTCAAGGCCCATCTGCAGGAGGCCGGACACGATGTCGTCGACTGCGGAGCTCTCGAATACGACGCTCTCGACGACTACCCCGCCTTCTGCATCGAGGCGGCCCGGCGCACCGTGGCCGACCCGGGCTCGCTGGGCCTGGTCTTCGGCGGCAGCGGCAACGGCGAGCAGATCGCCGCCAACAAGGTGCCCGGCGCCCGGTGCGCGCTGGCCTGGAGCGTGGAGACCGCCAAGCTGGCCCGCGAGCACAACAACGCCCAGCTGATCGGCATCGGCGGCCGCATGCACACCACCGCCGAGGCGCTGGCCATCGTCGACGCCTTCCTCGCCCAGGCGTGGTCGGAGGAGCCGCGCCACCAGCGCCGCATCGACATCCTCGCCGACTACGAGAAGTCCGGCGAAGCGCCCGCGGTCCCCGCGTACTGAGGAATCCTTGCCTGAGGGACACACCCTCCACCGGATCGCCCGGCTGCATCAGGAGCGGCTTTCCGGTGGGGTGGTGCGGGTTTCGAGTCCACAGGGGCGCTTCACCGAGGGTGCGGCGCGGGTGGACGGGCAGGTGCTGGAGTCGGCCGAGGCCTACGGCAAGCACCTGCTGCATCACTACGCGTCCGGGCTGACGGTGCACGTGCACCTCGGCCTGTACGGCACCTTCAGCGAGGCCGAGCTGCCGATGGCGGCGCCGGTCGGCCAGGTGCGGATGCGGATGCTGGGCGCCGCAACGGATTTCGGCACCGACCTGCGCGGGCCGACCGCCTGCGAGGTCCTGCTGCCACCCGAGGTCGACGCGCTCACCGCCCGCCTCGGCGCCGACCCGCTGCGGCCCGACGCCGATCACGAACGCGCGGGCGCGCGGATCCGCCGCTCCCGCAGGGCGATCGGCGCGCTGCTGATGGATCAGTCGATCATCGCCGGCGTCGGCAACGTCTACCGCGCGGAAGTGCTGTTCCGGCACGGAATCTCCCCGTTCCGGCCCGGCACCTCGATCAGCGCCGCCGAATGGGACGCGCTGTGGGCCGACCTCGTCGACCTGATGCCGGTGGGCGTGGCCACCGGCCGCATGCACGTCGTCCGCCCCGAACACGACACCGGCGCACCGTCCTACGCCCAGGACCGCCCCCGCACCTACGTCTACCGCCGCCAGGGCGAACCCTGCCGCGTCTGCGGCACCCCCGTGGCCCACCAGGTGATGGACGCCCGAAACCTTTTCTGGTGCCCCACCTGCCAGCCCCGCTGAGCTCGAGCATCGAGAAGGGTTGAGCCGGACCGCGAAGTGCAGGCTTCGCGATCCGACTCAGCCCGCGACCGCCGTTCCCAGTTCGGGGTCGCCCGATTCGGCGAGCGCGAAACGCCGCCCGCCCGCGGATTTCGCCGAATACATCGCGCGGTCGGCGCGACGCAGCAGGTCGGTGAAATCGCACGTCTTTCCCGGCGCGCAGAACGCCGTGCCCACGCTGGCCGAGACCGGTACCGGCCCCGCGCTCGACCACACCGGGTCGCGCAGCGCCGCCACCACGCGGTGCGCCAGCTCGCCGAGCGTGTCGCGCCGCGGATTGGCCGCGACGACGAACTCGTCGCCGCCGTACCGGCAGATCACCGTGTCGGGCGGGCACACCTCGCGCAGCCGGTTGGCCAGTTCGACCAGTACCTCGTCGCCGATCGCGTGTCCGTAGCCGTCGTTGATCTGCTTGAACCGATCCAGGTCGACCACCAGCACGCCGACACCACGGGTGGGGTCGGCCGCGAAGGCGCGGACCCGTTCCTGCAGCAGCGTGCGGTTGGCCAGATCGGTGAGCGCGTCGTGGGTTGCCTCGTGGCGGAGGCGATGCTGCAGCGCGGCGATCTCCTGAACGCGCAGCGACACCTTCGCCGAAATGTTCTGTTCCTGCTGCGCGAGCGCGCGTTCCTGCAACGCCTGCGCGTAACTGTCGATGGCCTGGCTGGCGACCAGCGGCCACCGGGTGGCGACCAGCGAGCCCGGCACACCGGACGGGAACCCGAGCAGCCAGCGGGTGGCATGTGCCAGCATCCGGGTTCGTTCGAAGGGCGCCTCGGCAAGCCGGGCGCCGAGCATGCGCGCCTGTGGCACCGGGAACGGTTCGGTCCGCGCCAGGTGCAGCAGCCGCTCGACGATGTCGACGAGCACCGGCTCCAGCTGGTGCGGCGCCGTGGACGAACCCGGTTCGGCGCACACCGCACGGGCCCAGGCGCGGGCCATGGCGGCGACCGGTGGCTCGATGTGGACAGTCATCGAGATCACCGGCGGTCGGTGGCGACGGGCATGCCACCTCGATCGTTCGCACTGCTACGCGGTTGAGTCCACCGAGTTCGGTACACGCTCACCGCCCCCTTTCCAGATACCCCCGTCCGGCAAAAAGGATCCTAGCAAGCCACCCGAGACCGAAATGGCGCGCAATAGAACGCGTTGCAGGTCTCTCGCGAATGGCGATCGGCTATGACATCGCTACAGCCGCTCCGGTGTTACACACTTCCCCGAAAAACTTTGGAAGCATCGAAACGTGCAGCGTGTTGCCCCTCCGGTGGGGGTGGACGTTGCGTCGCCAATGGTTCCTCCTGGCACAGGGGCGGGTCGTGACAAAGCGGCCGAGTGACCGATGGCTCCCCCCGACAAGGAGCCGTCACGCGCCATCTCATGGTGGCCTACTCGCCGCCCCCATGCCAGGTTTTTGAGGAAAATTCTCCTATTTATTCCCCCGGTGGAGCAGGCGCCGGTCCCCATGGGCGCGCACAGACAATGGTGTCCGGGCGGGGGTGGGATTAATAGGGTCATTAGGCCCTAATCGGGCACCTGGGGCGACGGGGCCGAGCGCCGTGCGCGCCGGCGCGGCGCCGTGCTCGCCCGGGGGCGGATTGGCGTTTCTCGCGCGGGATTCGGTACAGTCGTGGCGCACACGACATCGTGGCGATCCCATCGATGTCGTATGCCTGCGGGTGTAGTTCAATGGTAGAACCTCAGCCTTCCAAGCTGATGGTGCGGGTTCGATTCCCGTCACCCGCTCAAACATGTATTCCCTCGACGGCGTCTCGCCTGCGAGGCCTCGGGGTGTAGCGCAGCTTGGTAGCGCATCCGCTTTGGGAGCGGAGGGTCGCAGGTTCAAATCCTGTCACCCCGACCATCACCAGTTCGCCCATTCGGCCGGTTGTGTCAGCGCGCTAGGAGTGCCCATGTCCCAGGAACGCAAGGTCGCGATCGTCACCGGTGCCGCGCGCGGTATCGGCGCCGCCGTCGCGGGCAGGCTCGCCGCCGACGGATTCGCCGTCGCCGTCCTCGATCTCGACGAGGCCGCCTGCGTCAACACCGTCACCGCCATCGAGGCCGCCGGTGGCGCCGCGCTGGCCGTCGGCGCCGACGTCGCCGACGAAGCGGCCGTGGCCGCGGCGGTCGAGCGCGTGGCCGCCGAGCTGGGCGCGCCGACCGTGCTGGTCAACAACGCCGGTGTGCTGCGCGACAACCTGCTGTTCAAGATGTCGGTCGACGACTGGGACACCGTCATGAACGTGCACCTGCGCGGTGCCTTCCTGATGACCCGCGCCGTGCAGAAGTACATGGTCGAGGCGAAGTACGGCCGCGTCGTGAACCTGTCGAGCACCTCCGCGCTCGGCAACCGCGGCCAGGCCAACTACTCCGCCGCCAAGGCGGGCATGCAGGGCTTCACCAAGACCCTGGCCTTCGAGCTCGGCAAGTTCGGCGTCACCGCCAACGCCATCGCCCCCGGCTTCATCGAGACCGAGATGACCGCGGCCACCGCGGCCCGCGTCGGCGCCGACTTCGAGGCGTTCAAGCAGGCCGCCGCCGCGCAGATCCCGGTCAACCGGGTGGGCACCCCGGCCGACATCGCGCACACCGCCTCGTTCCTCGTGAGCGAGGGCGCCGGGTTCGTCTCCGGTCAGGTCATCTACGTCGCCGGCGGGCCCAAGGACTGACGCGAAGACCGAGGGGTGCCAGGAATTTTCACGATTCCTACCTGCCGGTAGCGTCGCCGCTCTTACTGTTACCCCCGATAACGGTCGGGGTGTGACTCGGGAGGCTGTGCGGCGTGGGAAAGTGGGCGGTCTTCGGCGCCGCGGTGGTACTGGCCGGATCGATGTCCACCGGAATCGCCGGGGCGGCACCGCGCAGCTGCGACGGACCCGGCTGGGTGGGCAGCTGGATGGCCGCGCCGTCCGATTCCCTCAGTGCCGCGGACCCGTCGCTGATTCCCCAGCTGTCGATCTCGGATCAGACCTACCGCGTGGTGATCACCCCGCATCGGGGCGGATCGGAACTGCGGGTCCACCTGACCAACCGCACCCGGCCGATCGCGATGGGCGTAGGCCGCGTGACCGTCGCGAATCAGACCGTGGGCGCGGACGTGCACCCAGACTCCGTGCGTGAGGTGACCTTCGGCGGCGCGCGAGCGGTGACCATCCCGCCGTGGAGCGACGTGGTAAGCGACCCGGTCCAGCTCGATGTCGCCGCGTTCGCGCCACTGGCGGTGAGCGTGCACGTGCCCGGGCTCGCGGTGCTGCCGACCGAACACTTCAACGGCAACGCCACCAGCTACTACAGCCTGCCGTTCGCCGGTGATCGCACCGCCGATCCGTCGGGCGCGCGGCTGCCCCTGAGCACCACCGCGGTCCCGCTGGTCTCCGGCCTCGACGTCGAGGCTCCGGCGGGGGTCTCGGCCATCGTGGCGTTCGGCGACTCCATCACCGACGGATACGTCTCGGCCAACTACCTCGGCACGCCGCAGGACCCGGGCGTGGTCGACCGGAACGTGCGCTACCCGGACTTCCTGCAGCGCCGCCTCGACGCGGCGGGCAAGCCGTTCAGTGTGCTCAACGCGGGGATCTCCGGCAATCGGGTCACCCGCGACGGGTTCATCCCGCAGTTCGGCCCCCGGGCCACCGCCCGGCTGCAGGCCGATGTCATCGACAAGGCCGGGGTCGGCGACGTGATCGTGCTCGAGGGCATCAACGACCTGGGTATCCCCATCGGGGCGAGCTACGAGGAGATCGTCACCGGCTACACCGACATCATCGGGCGCCTGCGTGCCGCCGGGTTGCGCGTGCACCTGGGCACCATCCTGCCCACGAGCAACGCGCTGGCCGACGGCATGCTGACGCTGCCGTACGCGAATCCGGTCCGGCAGCGGATCAACGCGTGGATCCGGACGCAGGAATTGTCCGACAGCGTCATCGATTTCGACGCGGCGCTGCGGGACCCGGCGAATCCGGACGTCCTGGATCCGCGCTACGCGGGCCCGGACAACCTACATCCGAACGCGGCGGGCTACCGGGCGATGGCCGACGCGGTCGACCTCGATCGGTTCACCCCGGCCTGCGGCTGACGCCTCAGGCGCAGCGGAAGCGGAACTCGGCGCCCACCCCGGTCCCCGCGGCCACCTGCAGGCGCACCGGGTCCACATCGGCCAGCGCGCAACCGCCCGGCACCGTGATCACCTTCGCCTCGTAGCAGCCGTCGGGCAGGGCCGCGGTGGCGCGGCCGTCGGCGCCGCTGGTCAGGGTCGTCACGACCTGGCTCTCGCCGCAGCGGGTGACGGCGATCTCGGCCCGGTTGACCGGGATCGGATCGCGGCCGGTGAACGCCAGGACGGTGAGTGTCCCCGCGGTGCTCGTCCCCGGCGGGGCCGGATCGGCGGCGACCACGCCCGCGCCGACCAGTGGGCAGAGCACGGACAGGGCGAGCAATGTTCGGCGCATGAACCTCTCCTCGGCGGTGAGTGGGTCGTCCGCCGTGATGGTAGGCCGTTTTCCGCCAGTGACGGTTCGTCGTCGCGGGATGTCGAGTTGACGATTCGGCGACGATCCGGGCGCGGCGGCGCCATCGTGCCCGACCCCGAGCACATCATCACCGGTGGCCACGACAACAAGACCGCGCGGACCGTCGCTGTGCACGAGGGCGAAGTGCTGAACGAGCGGGCCCTCGGCGCCATGCTGAAGCAGATCATCGCCGACAATCGCGCCGGTGGCTGGCGCGCGATCAAGAAGGAACGCGGCGAGGTCTAGCCGGTGGGGGTGATGCCGGCGCGCTCGCTCCAGATCTGTTCGGCGGGGACCGAGACGGTGGTCAGCTCCGGGTAGCGCAGCGCCGACAGGGTGCCGCCGAAGACGGCGCCGGTATCCAGGCACAGTGTGTTGTTGACCCAGGTCAGCTTGGTGACGGGGGTGTGGCCGTAGAGCACCGTGGCGGCGCCGCGATAGTCCTTGGCCCAGTCGTAGCGGATGGGCAGGCCGTGCTCGTCGTAGTCGCCGGTGGGGTGGCCGTAGAGGGCGAACGAGCGGGCGCGGCCCGAGGTGCTGCCGTGCAGGCTCTCCGGCAGGCCGGCGTGCGCGACGACGAGGCGCCCGCCGTCGAGCAGATAGTGGCTGGGCAGGTCGTGCAGGAAACTCAGTGCGGCCGAACGGAATTCGGTGTCCTCGTCGGCCAGCTGGGCCAGTGACAGCTCGAGTCCGTGCGCGATCCGGACATTGCGGCCGTCCAGGGCGCGCCGGAGTTTGTCGTCGTGATTGCCGGTGACGCACAGCGCGGTCCGCGCCGCCACCATGCCCATCGCCAGGCGCAGCACGCCCGGGGTGTCGGGGCCGCGGTCGACCAGATCGCCGACGAAGACCACCGTGCGACCGGCCGGATGGGCGGCGTCGACCGGGCGGCCCCGCTCGTCGCGGACGATCGTGTAGCCGAGCTCGCCGAGCAGGGTCTCCAGTTCGCCGCGGCAGCCGTGGACGTCGCCGATCACGTCGAAGGGGCCGGTGAGGTCGCGACGATCACGGGGGAGGGTGTGGGGGCGGCGGGGCTCGGTCATCGATTCCATCGTCGTGCAGGCCGGGCCCGCGCTGCAACCGCGTTACGTCACAGTGGGGATCGCCGCGTCGGGCCACACCCAGTCGGCGACGACCGGGATGTCGGCGCCGTGTTCGCGGGTCCAGCGCCGCGCGACGAGCCGGGCGTCGACCATCTCCTGCCGCAGCCCGGCCGCCTGTTCGCGCAGGCCCGGCACCCGGTCGATCACGTCCAGGACCAGGTGGAAGCGGTCGAGGTCGTTGAGCATCACCATGTCGAAGGGGGTGGTGGTCGTGCCCTTCTCCTTGTATCCGCGCACGTGCAGGTTGGCGTGGTTGGTGCGGCGGTAGGTGAGCCGGTGCACCAGCCAGGGGTAGCCGTGGAAGGCGAAGATCACCGGGCGGTCGGTGGTGAACAACGCGTCGAACTCGGCGTCGGACAGGCCGTGCGGGTGTTCGTCGGCGGGCAGCAGGCGCATCAGGTCGACCACGTTGACCACCCGGATCCGCAGCTGCGGCAGCCGATCCCGCAGGATCGCGGCGGCGGCCAGGGTTTCCAGCGTGGGGATGTCGCCCGCGCATCCGAGCACGACGTCGGGGGTGCTGCCCAGCTCGTCGTTGTGGCAGGCCCACTCCCAGATCCCGGCGCCCCTGGCGCAGTGCACCGCGGCCTCCGGCACCGAGAGCCAGTCGGGACCCGGCTGTTTGCCCGCGACGACGACATTCGCGTAGTGCAGCGAGCGCAGGCAGTGGTCGTAGGTGGACAGCAAGGTGTTCGCGTCCGACGGCAGATACACCCGCACGATCTCGGGGCTCTTGTTCGCCACCACGTCGAGGAAGCCAGGGTCCTGATGGGTGAAGCCGTTGTGGTCCTGCCGCCAGACGTGCGAGGTGAGCAGGTAGTTCAGGCTGGGGATCTTGCGCCGCCACGGCACCGCCAGGCTGGCGTCGAGCCATTTGGCGTGCTGGTTGAACATGGCGTCGACGATGTGGATGAACGCCTCGTAGCAGGTGAACACCCCGTGCCTGCCGGTGAGCAGATACCCCTCGAGCAGGCCCTGGCACATGTGCTCGGAGAGCACTTCCACGGCCCGGCCCACCGGCGACAGGTCCACATCCCAGCGGCCCACCTCGGCCTGCCAGTCGCGGCCGGTCACCTCGAGCACGTCCTGGAGCCGGTTGCTGACCAGCTCGTCGGGGGCGAGGACCAGGAAATCGCGCTCGTTGCGGGCGGTGACATCGCGCAGCCAGCCGCCGAGCACCCGGGTGGCCTCGTGCTGGGTGGCGCCCGGCCGCTCGACGGTGACGCCGTACGCGCGCCAGTCGGGCAGGTCCAGATCGCGTACCAGCAGGCCGCCGTTGGCCACCGGGTTCAGGCTCATCGGCTGGTCCGGGACCTGTGCGAGCAGCGCGGGCACCGGGGCGCCCGCGTCGTCGAACAGTTCCTCGGGCCGGTAGGAACGCAGCCACTCCTCCAGCACCCGGCGATGCCGCGGGTCGGTCCTGGCCGCGGGCAGTGGCACCTGGTGCGCGCGGAAGGTGCCCTCGACACGTTCGCCGTCGACGACCGGGGGACAGGTCCAGCCCTTCGGGGTGTGCAGCACGATCATCGGCCAGCGCGGGCGGGACATGTCACCGTCCACGCGCGCCGCGCGCTGGAACTCGGCGATCCGGTCCAGACAGGTCTCCATCGCGGTGGCCATCGCCTGATGCACCGGCGCCGGGTCGTCACCGGAGACGATCAGCGGTTCGTAGCCGTACCCGCGCAGCAGCGAGACCAGCTCGTCCTCCGGAATGCGGGCGAGAATCGTGGGATTGGCGATCTTGTACTCGTTGAGCGCCAGGATCGGCACCACCGCGCCGTCGCGGCCCGCGTTGAGGAACTTGTTCGCGTGCCAGCTGCCCGCCAGCGGGCCGGTCTCGGCCTCGCCGTCGCCGATCACGCAGAAGACCGTGAGATCGGGATTGTCGAGGGCGGCGCCGTAGGCGTGCAGCAGGCTGTAGCCGAGTTCACCGCCCTCGTGGAACGAGCCGGGGGTCTCCGGCGCGCAGTGGCTCGGCACGCCGCCGGGGAAGGAGAACTGGTGGAACAGCCTGCGCATGCCGTCGGCGTCGCGCGGGATGTCGGGATAGAGCTCGGCGTAGGCGCCCTCGAGCCAGGCGCAGGCATTGGGGCCGGGACCACCGTGGCCGGGGCCGGCCACGTACACCGCGTTCAGGTCGCGGGCCCGGATCAGCCGATTGGCGTGCGCCCACACCAGATTCAGGCCTGGCACGGTCCCGAAATGGCCCAGCAGCCGGGGTTTGACGTCCTGCTCGCGCAGCGGTGCCCGCAGCAGCGGGTTGCTCATCAGATAGATCTGGCCGACCGCCAGATAGTTCGCCGCGCGCCACCAGGTGTCGACCGCGACGAGTTCCTCGCGCGAGAGCGGCCCCGCGGCGTCGGTGAGGACATAGGGCTTCGGGGCGACGGTCTCGCCCTCGCCGCCGCCCACATCGTCGGCGGCGGTGTCGGCGTGGATATCGCGGGTCCGGGTCATCGCGGACTCTCCTCGTACTCGGTGAGCTGCGGCGCGACCGCGCCGCCGGGACCTGTCCGTGGCGCCGATCGGCACTCGGCGTCACCGGTGGAGATACGCATCGCCGAGCCTACCGCCGCCGTGCACTACTGTGCGGGCCATGCATTCTCTCGGCAGGATCATCGGCATCGGACTCGTCGCTGCGGCCGCGGTCGCGACGGCGGCGTGTGGCTCGTCGGATTCGGACTCGGCGAGCTCGCCGAGCACCAGCACCGCCGCGGGCGCGCCGACCGCGAGCAAGGGCCGCGAGTGCACCGCCGACGACGTGAAGGTCAGCGGCGGCTACGGCGACGCACCGGAGATCACCATCCCCGATTCCTGCGACCCGCCGACCACCCTGATCGTCAAGGACCTGGTCCCCGGCAACGGCCCCGGCGCCGCGGCGGGCCAGCCGCTGACCATGAACTACGCGCTGGTCACCTGGTCGGACAAGCAGACCCTCGACAGTTCCTTCAAGCGCGGCAAGCCCTTCGGGCTGACCCTCGGCGCCGGCCAGGTCATCGAGGGCTGGGACCAGGGTCTGCTCGGCGTGCAGCAGGGTGCGCGCCGGCTGCTGATCGTGCCGCCGAACCTCGGCTACGGCGCGGGCGGCAACGGCGTCGCGCCGAACGAGACGCTGGTCTTCGTCACCGATGCGGTGCAGGTCGGCCGCTAGCCGAGACGCCGATTGCACGGCCGCGAGGGCGGTCAACTACCCTGGTCGGGATGCGTTCGCCGCACCCGATTCAGGGCGCGACGTCCCATGCGGGGACACCACTGAACTACGAACCAAGGAGCATGTCCGTGAAGAGCACCGTCGAGCAGCTGAGCCCGACCCGGGTCCGGATCAACGTCGAGGTGCCCTTCGAGGAGCTGAAGCCCGACTTCGACAAGGCGTACAAGGCGCTGGCCCAGCAGGTCCGTATCCCCGGCTTCCGTCCGGGCAAGGCCCCGGCCAAGCTGATCGAGACCCGTGTCGGCCGTGGCGCCGTGCTGGAGCAGGTCGTCAACGACGCGCTGCCGGGCCGCTACGCCGAGGCCGTGCAGTCCACCGAGGTGAAGGTCATCGGCCAGCCCGAGATCGAGATCACCAAGATCGAGGACGGCGAGGAGCTGGCGTTCACCGCCGAGGTCGACGTGCGCCCCGAGATCGCGCTGCCGGACTACTCGGGCCTCGAGGTCACCGTCGACGCGTTCACCATCGAGGACGCCGACATCGAGCAGCAGCTCACCTCGCTGCGTCAGCGCTTCGGCACCCTGACCGGTGTCGAGCGCGCGGTGCAGGACGGCGACTTCGTGTCGATCGACCTCTCGGCCACCGTCGACGGTGAGGACGTCCCCGAGGCGGCCACCACCGGCCTGTCGCACGAGGTCGGTTCGGGTCAGCTGATCGAGGGCCTCGACGAGGCGATCACCGGTCTGAAGGCCGGCGAGTCCGCCGAGTTCACCTCCACCCTGGTGGCGGGCGAGCACGCCGGTAAGGAAGCCGTCATCACCGTCACCGTGCAGTCGGTGAAGGAGCGCGAGCTGCCCGAGGCCGACGACGAGTTCGCCCAGCTGGCCAGCGAATTCGACACCATCGACGAGCTCAAGGAAGACCTGAAGGGCCGCGTCGAGCGGACCAAGAAGGTCGAGCAGGCCGGTCAGATCCGCGACAAGGTGCTCGACACCCTGCTCGAGACCGTCGAGGTCCCGCTGCCCGAGGCCGTGGTCAAGGCCGAGGTCGACGCGGTGCTGCACGACGCCGTCCACGGCTTCGACCACGACGAGGCCAAGCTGGCCGAGGCGCTCGAGGCGCAGGGCTCCTCCCGCGAGGAGTTCGACAAGGACACCCAGGAAGCCGCCGAGAAGTCGGTGAAGACCCAGCTGCTGCTCGACGCCATCGCCGAGGCCGAGAACACCCAGGTCGGCCAGCAGGAGCTGACCGAGCGGATCCTGTTCCAGGCGCAGCGCTACGGCATGTCGCCGGAGCAGTTCATCCAGCAGGTGCAGCAGGCCGGTCAGCTCGGCGCGGTGTTCGCCGACGTCCGTCGCGGCAAGGCGCTGGCCGGTGTCGTGGGCCAGGTCAAGGTCACCGACTCCGAGGGCAATGTGGTCGACACCACCGAAATGTTCGGTGACCCGGCCGATTCCGCCGAGACCGAGCAGGCCGAGGCGGCTGCCGAATAAGTTGTGGCGGCGTGATTTGATTGCGCTGTGAGGGAGCGAAGCGAGCGAACCGGCTGCGCAGCGCGCCTCGCGCACAGTGCGATCGAGCGGAGCGAGATTGCGCTGTGAGCGAAGAAGGGCGGTACCGGGAGTTCGGTGCCGCCCTGCTTCGTTAGTGTTTGTGACGACGAACCGTATGGCCGTAGCAAATCGGTGAGAAGAGAAGGCAGGTATCCGTGACAATCAACCAGGCAGGGGTCATGACAGCCGCTACTGCTGGTCTCAACCTCAGTGATTCGGTGTACGAGCGGCTGCTGCGCGAGCGCATCATCTTCCTGGGCACCCAGGTGGACGACGACATCGCGAACAAGCTGTGCGCGCAGATCCTGCTGCTCTCGGCCGAGGATCCCACCAAGGACATCTCCCTCTACATCAACTCCCCGGGTGGCTCGGTCACCGCGGGCATGGCCATCTACGACACGATGCAGTTCGCCGAGTGCGACATCAAGACCGTGGCGATGGGTCTGGCCGCGTCGATGGGGCAGTTCCTGCTCACCGCGGGCACCAAGGGCAAGCGTTTCGCGCTGCCGCACACCCGGATCATGATGCACCAGCCGTCGGCGGGCATCGGTGGTTCGGCGGCCGACATCGCGATCATGGCCGAGCAGTTCGCCCACACCAAGCGCGAGCTCAACGAGCTGCAGTCGCTGCACACCGGCAAGTCGGTGGAGCAGGTGACCGAGGACGCGGACCGCGACCGCTGGTTCACGGCGAAGGAAGCCCTGGAGTACGGCTTCATCGACCACGTGGTCACCCACGCGAACCAGGCGAAGTAACGCCGCCGTCCCCCCTCACTCGAGACCAAGCTTGGAGATAAAGATGGCCAACCTCTTCGACCCGCGCGCCGGACATGGCGGCTCCGCTGCGGGCCTCCCGCAGGCGCGCTACATCCTGCCGCAGTTCACCGAGCAGACCTCGTTCGGTGTCAAGACGTCGGACCCGTACAACAAGCTCTTCGAGGAGCGCATCATCTTCCTGGGCAACCAGGTCGACGACGTCTCGGCGAACGACATCATGGCGCAGCTGCTGGTGCTGGAGTCCCAGGACCCCGACCGCGACATCACCATGTACATCAACTCGCCCGGTGGCTCGTTCACCGCGCTGATGGCGATCTACGACACCATGCAGTACGTCCGCCCCGACGTGGTGACGGTGTGCCTGGGTCAGGCCGCCTCGGCCGCCGCGGTGCTGCTGGCCGCCGGTGCGCCGGGTAAGCGCGCCGCGCTGCCCAACGCGCGCATCCTGATCCACCAGCCGTCCTCGGGCGGCGTGCAGGGCCAGGTGTCCGACCTCGAGATCGCCGCGGCCGAGATCGAGCGGATGCGCCGCCTGATGGAGGTCACCATCGCGCGCCACACCGGCAAGTCCGAGGAGCAGGTCCGCAAGGACACCGACCGCGACAAGATCCTGACGGCCGAGGAGGCCAAGGACTACGGCATCGTGGACCAGGTCTTCGACTACCGGAAGCTCAGCGGTCAGAAGTGACACGCCCGGGCCCGTCGCCCGATCTGGGCGGCGGGCCCACCATTTTTCGACCGTGGGCCTCACAATGGTGAGAACCCGCACAACCGTTCACAGAAACATGCGCGAGTTGTCGACCTCTCTCGCGCACACCAGGTACGGTCGACTCAGGGACCATTGCTCTGATTGACGGCACCGAAACGTATTTCCGGCCCAATCGGGGGACGACGGTCGCACTCGGAAAAGGAAGTAGGGACCTACGAGATGGCGCGCATCGGAGACGGCGGCGATCTGCTCAAGTGCTCGTTCTGCGGAAAGAGCCAGAAGCAGGTCAAGAAGCTCATCGCGGGCCCCGGTGTCTATATCTGCGACGAGTGCATCGACCTCTGCAACGAGATCATCGAGGAAGAGCTGGCCGAGTCGAGCGAGGTCAAGCTCGACGAACTGCCCAAGCCGTCGGAGATCCGGGATTTCCTGGAGAACTACGTCATCGGGCAGGACACGGCCAAGCGCACCCTCGCGGTCGCGGTGTACAACCACTACAAGCGCATCCAGGCCGGCGACAAGGGCCGCGACAGCCGCGGCGAGACCGTCGAGCTGGCCAAGTCGAACATCCTGATGCTCGGCCCCACCGGCTGCGGTAAGACCTACCTCGCGCAGACCCTGGCGAAGATGCTGAACGTGCCGTTCGCCATCGCCGACGCCACGGCGCTCACCGAGGCGGGCTACGTCGGCGAGGACGTCGAGAACATCCTGCTGAAGCTGATCCAGGCCGCCGACTACGACGTCAAGCGCGCCGAGACCGGCATCATCTACATCGACGAGGTCGACAAGATCGCCCGCAAGAGCGAGAACCCGTCGATTACCCGCGACGTCTCCGGTGAGGGCGTACAGCAGGCGCTGCTGAAGATCCTGGAGGGCACCCAGGCGAGTGTGCCGCCGCAGGGCGGTCGCAAGCACCCGCACCAGGAGTTCATCCAGATCGACACCACCAACGTGCTGTTCATCGTGGCGGGCGCGTTCGCGGGCCTGGAGAAGATCATCTCCGACCGCACCGGTCACCGCGGGATCGGCTTCGGCGCCGAGGTGCGCTCCAAGGCGGAGGTCGACACCGACGACCACTTCGCCGACGTGATGCCGGAGGACCTGATCAAGTTCGGTCTGATCCCCGAGTTCATCGGCCGCCTGCCGGTCGTGGCCTCGGTGACCAACCTGGACAAGGACTCGCTGGTCAAGATCCTCTCGGAGCCGAAGAACGCGCTGGTCAAGCAGTACGTGCGGCTGTTCGAGATGGACGGGGTGGACCTGGAGTTCACCAACGACGCGCTCGAGGCCGTCGCGGATCAGGCGATCCTGCGTGGCACCGGCGCCCGTGGCCTGCGCGCCATCATGGAGGAAGTCCTGCTGCCGGTGATGTACGACATCCCCGGCCGTGACGACGTCGCCAAGGTGGTCGTGAACGCCGACACCGTCACCGAGAACGTGCTGCCGACGATCGTCCCGCGCAAGACCCAGCGCACCGAGCGTCGCGAGAAGTCGGCGTAAGGATCGCCCACAGGTCAGAGAAGAGGGCCCGTACTCCCGAAGGAGTACGGGCCCTCTTTTCGTTCGGGGGCGCGGTTCGTCAGCCCTCGCGGAAGGAAGGCGCGGCGGCCAGCAGATCCGCCTCGTCCTCGGCGGGGATCTCGGCCGAGGCGCGGGCGATGGCGGTGCTGTAGCGCGCGCTGGCGGCGTTGTGGATCATCAGGGCCACGCCGATCATCACCGGGGCCACGGCGTGCACGGCGGCGTCGTACCAGTGCCGCGCGCTCAGGTGCGGATAGGTGTTCAGGGCGATGGTGAGGGTGAGCAGGAACAGCTCGGCGACCAGCACCTGGGTGCGGTTGCCCATCACGCCCCACTCGGCCACCCGGGTGGTACCGATCATGATGATGACCAGGCAGACGCTGATCATGGCCTCCAAGCCGAAGCTGGCCCAGTAGAGCGGGTCGCTCGGGCCGCCGGGGGCGATGTTGTGCTGCACGTTCACCGCCGACCACAGCATGCCCGCGATCACCACGCCGGCGAGCGCGCGCAGCGACCAGGTGCGGTGCTGGTACAGCGAGGCCAGGCGGGCGCGCGGGTTGGATTCGCGGCGCTGGGCGGCGATGGCCTTGCGGGCCAGCATCAGATCGGCCATCTCGGCCCGTTCCAGCTCGGCGTTGGTCTCGCGCAGCCGGTCGGCGTGGGTGGAGGCCGCCTTGATCTGCTTCCAGCGCTGGTCGCGCTCGTAGGTGCGGATCTTCTCGGCGAGCTCCCGCTCGGCGCGCAGTTCGTCCTCGGACAGCGCGTCGGTCAGCGCCGGATCGGATTGGAACTCGATGCGCCTGCGGGCCCGTTCCACCCGGACGGGCAGTGCGACGACCTCGTCATCGAGCGGGTGTTCCTCGCGCATCGCAACTCCAGACAGCTGTGGGGGTTCGCCGGGTCGCGTCATTCTTGCGCATCGACGGGCCGGGCGTGCAATCGCGGGCCGATTCGGGGCCGGCCCGCGATGCGCGGAAACGTCTGGCGCACAACTGTGTAGCTGTAACCGCACGATCACGGGGAGCCGGTGACAACCGTCGGGACGGTCGCGCCCGGGGCCGAGGAGCGTCGTCGATCCTCCGTGGTTCGCCGTTGAACCTTGTCCCGTTTTGTGCTTCTGCTGATGTTTCGCCGCAGGTGGGTGCGGTGTTACGCGGCGGTTCTTTCGTCCGTTTCGTCCGCCTTGTAGGGCGTTCACCCATTACGACGGGCCCGACGCGCAAAACTCATCGGCGTATCCTCGCGGTGTGTCGGACTGATGCTGCCGATCCCGTGCTGTTTACTCGGTCCGTCAATCAGATGTTCGAGTGACGAGTGGAAGCGGAGGAGACATGGCACTGCCTACGATGACCGCCGAACAGCGCACCGAGGCGTTGGCCAAAGCGGCTGCCGTGCGCAAGGCGCGCTCGGAACTGATCGGCAAGGTGAAGGAGGGCAAGGTCACCGTCGCCGATCTGCTCAAGAAAGCCGACAGCGACGACCTGGTCAAGAAGACCAAGGTCGCCGCGGTGATCAAGGCGCTGCCGGGTGTCGGCCCGGTGAAGGCGGCCAAGCTGATGGATCAGGCCGAGATCCCCGAGGACCGCCGCATCGGTGGCCTCGGTGCTCGCCAGCGCGCGGCGCTGCTCGACGCCCTCGAGGCCTGAGCCGAATCGCGATCCGACGCCCGTGGGCACCACGGCCACGGGCGTCGGGACAGTTCGGCCCGCAGCGGATCACACGCAGTAGGTCAGCAGGAAATCGTTGATGCGCAGGCGCCAGCCCGGCTGCAGTTCGATGGGCAGGGTGCCGACGCGCGACCAGCGTTCGGAGTCGGGGGCGGCGAAGAACGTACCGGAGGTGGCGGGGGCCTCCCGGACGAAAACCTTGCCACGGTCGGGGGCGACGAAGGCATGGACCCGGGAGACGAGCCGGTCGCGTTCGATCAGGATCGGCGTGGCCGCGGCGGCCCGCACGGATTCGTCACCGGAGGGGTTACGGCCCAGGACGTAGGGCCGATCCAGGGGATAACTGAGCCCGTCCTCGGTGACCAGGGCGCCCCGGGGACTGCTCTGCTGCGTCCCCGTCTTACCCAGCGCGACGGGCTCGGCCCGCTTGGCCGCGTCGAGCGCTTGGGACCAGGCTAGCGGCGCGTTGGTGGCGGGCGTGTTGCGCGGACCGGTGCTGACGGTGGCGCCGTCGCCGGTGATCGGGCGCGACCCCGTACTCACGGTCTCGCCCTCGGCGTCGACGGTCTCGGCGGCGGGCGTGAAACCGGTCGCCGGTCCCGCGGTCGCGGTCTCGGCGCTGGGCGGAGTGAAGCCGGCGGTGGCGGGCCTGGCCTCGCCGTTCTCGGTGTGGTTCGCGGGGTCGCGCAGGGCACGGAAGCCGGTGGCCTCGGTGGGCGGCGGCTCGTCGATCGTCTCGACCCGGCGCGGCGCGGGATTGCGGCGGCGGCCCAGGGTGAGGACGAAGCCGTTGCCGTTGACGATGCCCGCGCGCAGATCGGTCCGGGGGTTGGCGCTGGTGGGGTCGGCCATCTCGGCACCCACCGCGATCCGGCGGACGGGTTCGCGGATGATCTCGTCGACCCAGGTGAAGGCCCGGTCGCCGGCCAGCCTGCGATTGCCCTCGGCGCCGGAGATCTCGGCGATCACCGCGCCGCGCAACAGGATCAGCATCCCGTCACCGGTCGGGGCGAGGACGCCGAACGGCGGCGGCGCCGAAGCGCCGCCGAAGACCACGCCGGCCAGCCGCTGGGCCAGCGCCGCTCCCGGCGCGGATGCCGCGGTGCTCATGGCGACGGTTTCGACCGCGCCGAGCAGGCGGTCGGTGGACGGTGTCTCCCCGGCGAGATAGACGACGACGTCGCCGAATCGGGCGACGATCCCGGTACCGGGCACGATGGCCACGGTAGACGAATGCGCGCGCATCAATGCCTCCTTGTCGGATTGGCCTCTGTCAGCATAGAGCGCTCGCGCGCGCGGCGATAAGGGTTGGGCGGGTGAACGGTCGGCGGCCGGGTGCGCGCGCGAGGCCGAGCGAGCCAGTGGCGCTACCGGTTTCGGTGGCGGCGCGCTCGCCCCGATGATCACCGCAGGTGGGCGAGGCGGAAGACGCGTCCCAGGGGTGCGGTGCGAACATCGTTCGTGCCAAACGTCGTTCGTCGGGCGCGTATGATCGGCGCATGAACGCCGCTCCCGTGAGTCGCCGGGCCCGACCGGCGAAAGCACCACTGAGCCGCGAGGTCGTCATCGAGACGGGCCTGCGCGTCCTCGACACCGACGGACTCGCCGCGCTCACCATGCGCCGGGTGGCGCAGGAACTCGATACCGGCGCCGCCTCGCTCTACGTCTACGTCGCCAATCGCGACGACCTGATGACCGGCATGCTCGACCACGTGCTGGCCACGGTGACCACGCCCGACAGCGGTGACTGGCGGGAGCGGCTGACCGCGGTCGTGGAATCGGCCGTCGAGGTGCTCGGCAGGCACGAAGGGCTCGCGCTCGTCGCGCTGGGCCGGATCCCGACCACCGAGCACGCGCTCGGCCTGATCGAACAGCTGCTCGCGCTGCTGCGCGAGGGCGGCCTTGACCCGGCGACCGCGAGCTGGGCCGTGGACCTGATCCACCTGCACATCACCGCCGCGGCCGCCGAACAGGCCGCCTACGACACCAAGGGCGGTACCGAATCGGAGTACCTGGCCGATATCGCCCGCCGCTTCGACGAACTGCCCGCCGAGCGGTACCCGACCATCGTCGCCCTGCGCGGGCCGATGCTGGCCGGTGACGGCGACACCCGCGCCCGCTGGGCCCTGCGCGCCATGCTCAACGGCATTCTCGCGACCCCGGTGAGCGCGTCGTGAGCGACCGGCAGGGCAGCCTCGCGCGGCCCACGATCGGCGGCCCGATCCGGCCGGCGACCGAGGCCGAGATCCCGATCCTGCAGGAGATCGAGCGCCGCGCGGGCGCGCCCTTCGCCGACATCGGCATGACGGCCGTCGCCGACGACGATCCGCCCTCGGCCGACACCCTGCGCGAGTTCATCACCGTCGGCCGTGCCTGGGTCTGGCCCGACGAGGTCGGCCTGCCCGTCGGCTACCTGGTGCTCGGCCTGGTCGACGGGCAGCCGCACATCGACCAGGTCTCCGTCGACCCGGCGTATTCGGGCCTGCGCATCGGCAAACGCCTGATCGACCACGCCGTGCGCTGGGCCGGTGAGCAGGGCCTGCGCGAACTCACCCTCACCACGTTCACCGAAGTCCCCTGGAACGGGCCCTATTACGAGCGGCTCGGATTCCGCTATGTCACCGCGGCCGAGGAGACGCCGGGACTGCGGGCCGTCCGCGCCGCCGAAATCGCCCACGGCCTCGACGAATGGCCCCGCGCCTGCATGCGGGTCGACCTGGACGACTGGCTCGCGGACTGATCGCACCGGGTGGGTCGCCGCGCCGGGTCGCCGCGGCGACGATCGGTGATCTGCCGACCCGCTCGGGTGTCCGGGCGACGGGTCAGCCGCCGACGGTGGCTCGGGCGAGGGCGGCTTCGGCGGCGGGCCGGGCGGCGTCGCGGTCGGCGGCGACCAGGCCGATCCGGGTGCGCCGGTCGAGCAGGTCGTCCACGGTCAGGGCGCCCTCGTGGGTGACGGCGAAGTCGAATTCGGCGGCGGTGACGTCGATTCCGGGGGCCACCGGGGTGCGCAGGGCCGGGTCGGCCAGCCAGGCGGAGACGATGGTGCCCGCCTCGCTGCCGTAACGCTCGATGAGGACCGGGGGCGCGTCGATGCGGTCGCGCGCGGCGCCGGACACCGCGCCGACCAGCGGAAGGCGGGTGGTGCGGCAGGGCGTCGCGGGCAGGCCCGCGTGCGCGACGGCGGCGTCGACGGCGTCCTCGGCCATCTTGCGGTAGGTGGTGAGTTTGCCGCCGACCACGGTGATCAGGCCGTCGGGGGAGGTGAGGACCGCGTGCTCGCGGGAGATGTCGGCGGTGCTGTCGTCGGCGGTCTTCAGCAGCGGGCGCAGGCCGGCGAAGCGGCCGCGGATGTCGGCGCGGGTCAGCGGTTCCCGCAGCGCGGTGTTGATGGTGTCGAGCAGGAAGTCGATCTCGGACTCGGTGGGCTGCGGCTCGGCGGGGATCGGGCCGGGGGCGTCCTCGTCGGTGAGCCCGAGGTAGACGCGGCCGTGCGCGGCCGGGAAGGCGAAGACGAACCGGCTGATGCTGCCGGGGACGGGCACGGTCAGCGCGGCGCTCAGACCGCCGAACGCGGCGGCGTCGAACACCAGGTGGGTGCCGCGGCTGGGGCGCAGTTCGATGCTGCGGTCGACCTCGGCGGCCCAGACACCGGTGGCGTTGAGCACCGCCTTGGCCCGCACGGTCAGCGTCTCGCCGGAAAGGGTGTCGCGCAGCCGCACCGAATCACCGGTCGCGGCAACGGCTTCGACCCGGGTGAGCACGGTGGCGCCGGCGGCCGCCGCGGTGCGGGCCAGCGCGACGACCAGACGCGCGTCGTCCACCAGCTGTCCGTCCCAGGCCTGCAGGCCGCCGCGCAGCCCGGCACGGCGCACGGTGGGGGCCAGCCGCAGCGCCTCGGCGGCGGCGACCCGGCGCGAGCGTGGCAGGGTGCCCGCGGAGGTGTGGGCGGCGACCCGCAGCGCGTCACCGGCGGCGAAACCCGCCCGGATCAGCGAACTCTGGGTGGCCTTGATGCCGGGCAGCAGCGGGACCAGCTGGGGGAGCGGGCGCACCAGGTGCGGTGCGGTGGTGCGCAACAGGATGCCGCGCTCGACCGCGCTCTCGTGCGCGATGCCGACCCGTCCGCTCGCCAGGTAGCGCAGGCCGCCGTGCACGAGTTTCGAACTCCAGCGGCTGGTGCCGAAGGCCAGGTCGTCGCGCTCGACCAGCAGCGTGCGCAGGCCGCGGGACGCGGCGTCGAGGGCGGCGCCGACGCCGGTGACGCCGCCGCCGATCACCAGCACGTCGACCTCGGGTCGGTCGCCGAGCGCGGTCAGCTCGGCGGAGCGGCGGGTGGCGGTGAGGTTCGAATCAGGAGTCATCACAGTCCTTGTCGCGGGGCGGGAGCAGGTAACCCTCGATCGCCCTCGACAGCTCGGCGTCGAACTCCGTACCGGCCAGCAGCGGCTCCACCGTGCCCGCGGACTGCACCGCGGACTGGGTGATGAGCAGCAGCATGGTTGCCATCTGCTCGGCGTCGCCCGCCCGGATCGACCCGTCTTCGTGCCCGAGCCGGATCGCGGTGGCGAACAGCTCGATCAGCGTGCGCTGATTGCGGCCCAGCCTGCCGAACACGTAGGTGAGCATGAGGTCGGTGTCGGTGCGGAAGATCTTGGCGAACACCGCGTTCGACCGGATCGCCGCCGCGCCCGCCACGATGCCCCGCACCAGCCGGTCCCGGCCGAGGCCGATATCGGGCATGGTCTCGCCGACGATCGTGCGTAGCTCACGCACGAGCAGTTCGGCGATCAGCGACCCGGTGTCGGGCCAGCGGCGGTAGACCGTCGGCCTGCTGACACCCGCGCGCCGCGCCACCTCGGTGAGGGTGGTGCGCCGGACGCCGAAGTCGACCACGCAGGCGCGCGTGGCATCGAGGATCGCCACGTCGGTGGGCGAGAGCTGCTCGTCCGCTGTGGACGCGAGTTCGATCATCGTGGCTTCACCCCGGGTGTGTTCGGCGGCGCCGGGAGGGGCGCCGTGCTCGAGCTGGAACGCCCAAGGGTATCGAGCGGGCCAGCGGGGTCGCTGTCGTGAAGGGGCTGCGGTGACATCCGACAGTGGTCGGCTGCCGATCTCGAGGGAATCTCTATTGGTTACTGCTTGACACTATATGTCAGAATGTAACGCATGGTCGAGACGCAACCCGAAAACACCGGTGCCACCACCCTGCCGCCGCGTATGGTGTGGGACGCCTGGGGTGTCCCCGCTGGACACCAGCCCCTGTCGGCGCAGATCCGCGGCCTGCTCGCGCAGGTGTTCGGGATCTCGGGCGAGCCGGTGGCGCGTCGCGACGAGGGCGACGTGCCGCTGCGCCCCACCGCCCTCACCGACGCCGACCGCGCCGGACTGGCCGCGCTCGTC
Organism: Nocardia asteroides; assembly: GCF_900637185.1. Lineage (NCBI taxonomy): Bacteria > Bacillati > Actinomycetota > Actinomycetes > Mycobacteriales > Nocardiaceae > Nocardia > Nocardia asteroides. The sequence goes on from NZ_LR134352.1 coordinate 2,458,506, forward strand.
GGTGAGGAACATCTCACCAGCGCCGACGTCGAGCGGCTGCGACACGCGGGCGGCAAGAGCACCCCCGATCTGCTGCGCCGCCGGGCCGACGGTCCCCAGGACGCGCCGGACGCCATCGTGCTGCCCGCCGATCACGCGCAGGTGCTCGCGGTCCTGCGCTACTGTTCCGAACACGGCATCGCCGTGGTTCCGTTCGGCGGCGGCACCAGCGTGGTCGGCGGTGTGGACCCGGCGCGCGGACAGTTCGACACCGTCGTCGCGATCGATCTGCGCAGGCTCGACAGTGTCACCGGCGTGGACCCGGTCAGCGGCCTGGCGACCCTCGGCGCCGGACTCACCGGCCCGCGCGCGGAGGAACTGCTCGGCGAGCACGGGCTCTCGCTCGGGCACTTCCCGCAGAGCTTCGAATTCGCCACCATCGGCGGGTTCGCCGCGACCAGGTCCTCGGGCCAGGCCTCGGCGGGCTACGGCCGGTTCGACGACATGGTCGAACGCCTGGTCGTGGCCACCCCGCAGGGCAGCGTCGAGCTGGGCCGGGCGCCCGCCTCCGCCGCGGGCCCCGACCTGCGGGAGCTGTTCGTGGGCTCCGAGGGCACCCTCGGCATCATCACCTCGGTGACCCTGCGGGTGCATCCGGTCCCGGCCACGGTCGCCTACCAGGCCTGGTCGTTCCCCGACTTCGCCACCGGCGCGGCCGCGCTGCGCACGCTGGTGCAGACCGGCGCCGCGCCGACCGTGCTGCGGCTGTCCGACGAGGCCGAGACCGGACTGAACCTGGCCCGCTCCGGCGACATCGGTGGCGCGCCGGTTTCCGGCTGCCTGGCCATCACCACCTACGAGGGCACCGAGGATCACGTCGCGGCCCGCGCGCTGGAGGCGAGCGGCCTGCTCACCGCCGCGGGCGGCACCGCGCTCGGCGAGGCGCCGGCCCGGCAGTGGGAGCACGGTCGCTTCGCCGCGCCGTACCTGCGCGATGCCCTGCTCGACGTCGGCGTGCTGTGCGAGACCCTGGAGACCGCCACCACCTGGGTCAACCTGACGAACCTGAAGACCAAGGTCACCGGGGCGCTGATGGACGCGCTCGGTTCGCAGGGCACCCCCGCCCTGGTGATGTGCCACATCTCGCACACCTACCCGACCGGCGCCTCGCTGTACTTCACCGTGGTGGCCAAGCAGCTCGACGACCCGATCGCGCAGTGGCGCCTGGCCAAGTCCGCGGCGAGCGACGCGATGGTGGCGGCGGGCGGCACCATCACCCACCACCACGCGGTCGGCGCCGACCACCGCCCGTGGATGCGGGCCGAGGTCGGTGACCTGGGCGTGCGGGTGCTGCGTGCGGTGAAACGCGAACTCGACCCCGCCGGCGTGCTCAATCCTGGAAAGCTGGTTCCGTGAACGAACTTTCGGTGCGGCGCGTCCTCGTCGTCACGAACCCGCACTCGGGGTCGGGACGTGGCGACGGCGTGGCCGAGGCGGTGCTCGAGCGGCTGCTGACCCAGGGTGTCGAGGTGGCCGAGGTCAGGGCCCCCAGCGCGGCCGAGTCGGTCGAGCAGGTCCGGGCGGCGATCGCGAGCGAGAACCGCAGGCCCGACGCGGTGCTCTGCGTCGGTGGTGACGGGCTGATGAACGTGCTGCTGGCCGCGGTGGCGCACAGCACGGTGCCGCTGGGCCTGGTGCCCGCGGGCACCGGCAACGACCTGGCCAGGGAACTCGGCATCCCGACCGGCGATCCGGAGGCGGCCGTCGACATCGTGCTGCGCGGCCGGGTCCGCCACATCGATCTGGGCCGCATCGAGTCCACCTACGCGGCTCCCACCTGGTTCGCCACCGTCGTCGGTACCGGCTTCGACGCGCGGGTCACCCTGCGCGCCAACAAGATGCGCTACCCGCGCGGCCCGCTGCGCTACACGGTCGCCGCGGTCGCCGAACTGATGCGCGGCTACACGCTGCCCTTCACGATCGAGCTGTCGGGCCTGGCGCCCGGCGCGCTCGACAACCCCGAGGGCGAGCACGCGGTGGTCCGCACCGACGCGGTGATGGCGCCGATCGGCAACACCCGTACCTACGGCGGCGGCATGCTGGTGTGCCCGGAGGCGCTGGCCGACGACGGCTACCTCGACATCACCGTGGTCGGCGCGGTCTCCCGGCTCGAGATGGCGCGGCTGCTGCCCGCCCTGTCGGCGGGCAAGCGCATCGACCACCCGTCGACCAAGCGCTACCGCGCGCGCCGGATCACGGTGAGCGCCGACGGCGGCTACGCGACCGCAGACGGTGAACCCGCGGGCATGCTGCCGGTGACCGTGCAGGCGATGCCGGGCGCGCTGACGGTGCTGGTGCCCTGAGGGCGTGGCTCAGGCGGCGTCGAAGGTGACGCGGTCGACCGCGCTCAGCGTCGGCCGGTCGACGATCACCACCGAGGCCGAGTCCAATGGCGTCGAGCCCACCGGAAGCGGCCCGTCGCCGCGGGCGCCGAGCTCGCCCATCAGCTGTTCCCAGCGGCGGCAGTGCGCGGTGAACGCGACCCCGTTGACCCGTCGGCCCCGGGTGATCTGACCGTGTCTGGCCTGCGCCGCGGGCACATCGATCAGCACCATGTGCAGTTCCCGGCTGCCCTCGCGCGCCCATCGCGCGATCATCCTGCGGCTCCAGCCGAAGGTCGCGCAGTCGTGGATCGCCACCGGACCGTCGGCCGCGCGCAGCGCGTCGCGGATGGCGCGATAGTGCGCGAGGTGCACCAGGGGCCGCCACAGCGGATAGGGGAGCAGGCCGAGCCGGTGCCGGAGCCGGTTGCGGCTGTGCTGGGAATCGAGGACCAGCGCGCCCGCTGCCGTGCGCACCGGCTGCTCGGCGTCGGGACCCGCGGCGAAGAAGCGGTGCAGCGCAGTGGATTTGCCCGCGCCGGGGACACCGGCGAAGACCAGCACGGTGCCCGCGGGATAGCGGAGCTCGTCGACGACCCCCGCGCGTAGGTCCACGAGATCGACCGGGGCGACGATCCGGCGGGGCGCGGATCGAGGCGTTGAACTTGCTGCGGAATCGAGCGGGGGCGTCACCCTCTCCAGGCTCCGTGAAAACGGACAATTCGGCAATCGGGGATTTCCCGGATTCGCGCCGGAGCGGCATGTCTCACAACAACTTCCGCGTGTCGCCGGTGCTGCGGAACAAAAGTTACCCGTGGGGCAACCAGAAACTGAGAATTGCCTATGGATTCGGTGGCCCGCCCGAAATCGCCGGTAGTATCACAGGAGTAGACGGAGTCTTCGGTGTCCCTCATCCACCGAAGATTCCGTCTCTGTTTTTCTCCGGGACCTGCCGCCGGAGGTGGTGGTAAGCCGCGAGGGCGGCGCCCCTTAGGATTGGGGCGTGACCAGCGCAGCCCCAGACAACTCGCGTAATCGTGCCGATGCCCTGCCCAAGAGCTGGAACCCCAGCGAGGTAGAGGCCGACCTGTACGAGGGCTGGGTAGCCGCCGGATACTTCGGCGCCGACGCGACCAGCGGCAAGCCCGCCTACTCGATCGTGCTGCCGCCGCCGAACGTCACCGGCACCCTGCACATGGGCCACGCCCTCGACCACACCCTGATGGACACCCTCACCCGCCGCAAGCGGATGCAGGGTTACGAGGTGCTGTGGCTGCCCGGCATGGACCACGCCGGCATCGCCACCCAGACCGTGGTGGAGAAGCAGCTCGCCGTCGACGGCAAGACCAAAGAGGACTTCGGCCGCGAGCTGTTCATCGACAAGGTCTGGGACTGGAAGCGCGAATCCGGTGGCGCGATCCAGGCGCAGATGCGCCGCCTCGGCGACGGCGTGGACTGGAGCCGTGACCGCTTCACCATGGACGAGGGCCTCTCGCGCGCCGTCCGCACCATCTTCAAGAAAATGTACGACGCGGGCCTGATCTACCGGGCCGAGCGGCTGGTGAACTGGTCGCCGGTGCTGAAAACCGGTATCTCCGATCTCGAGGTGGACTACAAGGACGTCGAGGGCGAGCTCGTCTCGCTGCGCTACGGCTCGCTCGACGACAACGAGCCGCATGTCGTCGTCGCGACCACGCGTGTCGAGACGATGCTCGGTGACACCGCCGTGGCCGTGCACCCCGACGATCCGCGCTACGCCGCGATGATCGGCACCACCGTCTACCACCCGATCACCGGCAGCCAGATCCCGATCATCGCCGACGACTACGTCGACCCGGAGTTCGGTACGGGCGCGGTGAAGATCACCCCCGCGCACGACCCCAACGACTTCGAGATGGGCCTGCGGCACAACCTGCCGATGCCCACGATCATGGACGAGGGCGGCCGGATCACCGGCACCGGAACCGAATTCGACGGCATGGACCGCTTCGAGGCCAGGGTGAAGGTGCGCGAGCGCCTCGCCGCCGAGGGCCGCGTGGTCGCCGAGAAGCGGCCCTACGTGCACAGCGTCGGCCACTCCGAGCGCTCCGGCGAACCGATCGAGCCGCGCCTGTCCATGCAGTGGTGGGTCAAGGTCGAGTCGCTGGCCAAGGCCGCCGGTGACGCCGTCCGCGAGGGCGACGTGAAGATCCACCCCGCGAGCCAGGAGCCGCGCTGGTTCGACTGGGTCGACAACATGCACGACTGGTGCATCTCGCGCCAGCTGTGGTGGGGTCACCGCATCCCGATCTGGTACGGCCCCGAGGGCGAGATCGTGTGCCTGGGCCCGGACGAGGAAGCGCCCGAGGGCTGGGTGCAGGACCCGGACGTGCTCGACACCTGGTTCTCCTCGGGCCTGTGGCCGTTCTCCACGATGGGCTGGCCCGAGGCCACCCCGGAGCTGGCCAAGTTCTATCCCACCAGCGTGCTCGTCACCGGCTACGACATCCTGTTCTTCTGGGTGGCCCGGATGATGATGTTCGGCATGTTCGTCAGCGACGATCCGGTGCTCACGGTCGGCAAGGGCGCGCAGAAGCAGGTGCCGTTCGAGGACGTCTTCCTGCACGGCCTGATTCGCGACCAGCACGGCAAGAAGATGTCGAAGTCGCGCGGCAACGGCATCGACCCGCTGGACTGGATCAACTCCTACGGCGCCGACGCGCTGCGCTTCACCCTGGCCCGCGGCGCCCAGCCCGGCGGTGACCTCTCCGTCGGCGAGGCGCACGCGCTGGCCTCGCGCAGCTTCGTCACCAAGCTGTTCAACGCCACCAAGTTCGCGCTGATGAACGGCGCCCGCTCGGGTGAGCTGCCGCCGCGCGAGACCCTCACCGACACCGATCGCTGGATCGTCGACCGGCTCGACGAGGTGCGCGCCGAGGTCGACGCGGCCTTCGACGCCTACGAGTTCGGCAAGGCCTGCGAGGCGCTCTACCACTTCGCCTGGGACGAGCTGTGCGACTGGTACCTGGAGCTGTCGAAGGTGCAGTTCGCCGAGTCCGACGCGCGCGCCGAGAGCACCGCCGTGGTGCTGGGCACCGTGCTCGACGCGGTGCTGCGCCTGCTGCACCCGGTGATCCCCTTCGTCACCGAGACCCTGTGGAAGGCCCTGACCGGCGGCGAATCGGTGGTCGTCGCCCCGTGGCCGGCCGCGACCGGCGTCGGCACCGACACCGTGGCCGCCCAGCGGGTCGCCGACACCCAGCGCCTGATCACCGAGATCCGCCGCTTCCGCAGCGATCAGGGCCTGGCCGACAAGCAGAAGGTGAAGGCCACCCTGGTCGGTCTGGACGAGGCCGGGCTCGGCGCGTTCGCCGGTTCGGTGGCCAACCTGGCCCGCCTGACCGAACCGGGTGACGACTTCGCCACCACCGCCGAGGTGCAGGTCCGCCTGTCGTCCGCGACGGTCACCGTGCAGCTCGACACCTCCGGCGCCATCGACCTCGACGCCGAGCGGCGCAGGCTGGAGAAGGATCTCGCGGTCGCGCAGAAGGACCTCGACACCACCACGGCCAAGCTGGGCAACGAGGCGTTCCTGGCCAAGGCGCCGCAGCAGGTGGTGGACAAGATCACCGGCCGCCGCGACGTCGCCGCGGCCGAGGTCGCGCGGATCGGCGCCCGGCTGGCGGAGCTGAGCGGCAAGTGAACGACGAGCCGGAGCCCCAGTTCGACGCCGACGACCACACCCCGGCGCCGCTGGGCGCCGGTCCGTCGCCGGTCGACCTGGCCGAGATGGCGCTGGTCGAGGCCGAGCTCGACAAGCGCTGGCCGGAGACCAAGATCGAGCCGTCGCTGACGCGGATCGCCACGCTGATGGACCTGCTGGGCAACCCGCAGCGCAACTACCCGGCGATCCACGTCGCCGGGACCAACGGCAAGACCTCGGTCACCCGGATGATCGACGCCCTGCTCACCGCCCTGCACCGGCGCACCGGCCGGATCACCAGCCCGCACCTGCAGCTGGCGACCGAGCGGATCAGCGTCGACAACGCCCCGATCAGCCCGGCGAAGTACGTGGAGACCTTCCGCGAGCTCGAGCCCTACATCGGCATGATCGACCAGCAGTCCGCGGCCGCGGGCGGCCCGGCGATGAGCAAGTTCGAGGTGCTCACCGGCATGGCCTTCGCCGCCTTCGCCGAGGCGCCGGTCGACGTGGCGGTCGTGGAGACCGGCATGGGCGGCACCTGGGACGCGACCAACGTCGTCGACGGCCAGGTCGCGGTGATCACCCCGATCGGTCTCGACCACACCGAGTACCTCGGCCCCGACCTGCCCTCCATCGCCAAGGAGAAGGCCGGGATCATCAAGCGCGCGCCCGAGTCGCTGGTGCCCACCGACACCGTCGCGGTGATCGCCGAGCAGCAGCCCGAGGTGATGGACGTGCTGCTGCGCCGGGCCGTCGAGGCCGACGCCGCCGTCGCCCGCGAGGGTGCGGAGTTCCGGGTGCTGGAGCGGGCGGTCGCGGTCGGCGGCCAGCTGCTGACGCTGCAGGGTCTCGGCGGTGTCTACGACGAGATCTTCCTGCCGCTGCACGGCGAGCACCAGGCCCGCAACGCCTCGCTCGCGCTGGCCGCGGTGGAAGCCTTCTTCGGCGCGGGCGCGGATCGTCAGCTCGACATCGAGGCGGTGCGCTCCGGTTTCGCGAGCGCGGCCAGCCCGGGCCGGATGGAGCGGATGCGCAACGCGCCCACCATCTTCGTCGACGCGGCGCACAATCCCGCGGGCGCGCAGGCGCTGGCGAACACCCTCACCGGCGAGTTCGACTTCCGCAAGCTGGTCGGCGTCGTCGCCGTGCTCGCGGACAAGGACGCCGCGGGCATCCTGGACGCGCTGGAACCGGTCTTCGACGAGGTCGTGGTCACCACCAACGGCTCGCCGCGCTCGATGGAGGTCGACGCGCTCGCCGACCTGGCCGTGCAGCGCTTCGGCGACGAGCGGGTGGTCATCGCCGAGACCCTGCCCGACGCGCTGGAATCGGCGATCGCGCTGGCCGAGCAGGCGGGCGACGCCGGCGACGTGATCTCCGGCGCCGGTGTCGTGGTGACCGGTTCGGTGGTCACCGCGGGCGCCGCGCGCGCCCTCTTCGGAAAGGCCCCGTCATGAGCGATGTCCCTCCTCCCACGACCGATCCCTGGAAGGGACTGCGCGGGGTCATGGCCGGGACGCTGGTCCTCGAGGCGATCGTGGTGCTGCTGGCGCTGCCGGTGGTCGCCGACGTCGGCGGCGGGGTGACCTGGTTCTCCGGCACCTACCTGGTGACCCTGGCGGTGCTGATGATCCTGGGCGCCGGGTTGCAGCGCAAACCGTGGGCGATCCCGTTCAACCTCGGCCTGCAGGTGTTGGTGCTGGCGGGCGTCTTCATCCATCTGTCCATCGGGATCATCGGTCTGGTTTTCCTGGCGGTGTGGGCGTTCATCCTGGTGCTGCGCTCGGATGTACAGCGCCGGATGGACGCCGGTTTGCTGCCCAGCCAGCGGATGGGCCGCAAGAACTGAGACGAGTTCGGCCCGGCGCGGCGGCGCCGGATAGAGTGTCGCCGTGACTGAGCAGACTTTGGTACTCATCAAGCCGGACGGCGTCTCCCGTGGCCTCGTCGGCGAGGTGCTCGCGCGGATCGAGCGCAAGGGCCTCATCATCAAGGCGCTGGAGCTGAAGAACGTGTCCGTGGCGCTCGCCGAGGAGCACTACGCCGAGCATGCCGAGCGCCCGTTCTTCGGCTCGCTCATCGAGTTCATCACCTCGGGCCCGGTCGTCGCGGCCGTGCTGGAGGGTCCGCGCGCGATCGCGGCGTTCCGTCAGCTGGCCGGCGGCACCGACCCGGTGGAGAAGGCCACCCCGGGCACCATCCGCGGCGACTTCGGTCTGGAGACCCAGTTCAACCTCGTCCACGGCTCCGACTCGCCCGAGTCCGCCAAGCGTGAGATCACGCTCTGGTTCCCGGAATTTCCTGCCTGATTCGCGCTGTACTCGCTCGTCGCGTCCGGTGCGGACGCGACGAGCTCGAGCGGCGCGGAGTTCGCCTGAGTTGCGCCGATGGCGATCGCAGCGCGAACCGTATGGGATACTGACTATGGATGTGTTCGACGCCGATGCCTCTCATGGGCGGTTGGTGACAGCCTGTCGCGCAGGTACGCGACGGCGGCGACGGACATGACCGGATGACACCGCGATCGGATGCCGATCATCGCTGCCATGGACGACCCTGTTGCTGGGGTTGCCCGCCCGGCACGCTGGATGAGCGCTCGGAACGCGGCGTCACGCCGTACAGCCAGGCGCCGCGTGACCGGTTGGCCCGCCAGAGTTCGATCGAGGTGTGGCCGGACACGCGGGGCGAGACCAGATGACCCTCGTACCTTCGGTGCGAGGTGCACGGACGATGCCCCCGCGACGGCCGCGTCACTCCCGTACCGGGGAGGGACGCGCCCGGGGGCCCGAGGAGACTTCGTGGCCGATACAGAGCCGCTGGACACAACACAACAGGATGCCGATCAATTGCCGGAGCGAATTCGAGTTCATGCACTGGCCAAGCGGTTGGGAGTGACCAGCAAGCGCATCCTGGCCAAACTGGCCGAACTGGGAGCCGAGGCACGCAGCGTCCAGTCGAACGTGGATCGCGCGGTCGCCGAGACCGTCCGGGACGCGATCGCCGCCGCCGACGCCGAGACCGGCGAATCCCCGGCATCCACCCCCGCCGCGGCGCAGCCCGCCGCACCCACCGTCGCCGAGCAGCCGGCCGACCCGACCGCGCCCGCGCCGATGTTCTCGGCGACCGAGCCCGCGGGCACCGACCCGCACACCGATCTGTTCACCCATCGCGTCACCGAGACCCCGGTGGCCGAGCCGGTGACCTTCGACGCGCCCGCCTTCGTGGCCCCGCTGTTCCTGCCGCCGGACGCCACCGCCGCCGAGGAGACCCGCAAGCGCCGCCGCGCCGAGCGCACGGCCAAGCGCGTCGAGGAGCCGGTCGACGAGGTCGAGCCCGAGACCGCCGCCGAGGACGAGGCCGAGCCGGGCGACGCCAGCGACAACGACACCGGCGACAACGACGCCGACGGTCAGCCGCGTCGCCGTCGTCGTGGCCGCCGTGGCCGTGGCCGCGGCCGTGGCGAGCAGGCCGCCGACGGTGACGACACCGACACCGAGGGCGCCGACACCGACACCGACGACGAGTCGGCCGCCGCGGAGGCCTCGACCGACGAGGCCGAGCAGGCCGACGACGCCGAGACCGACACCGAGGACGAGGACGGACTGCCCGAGGGCGCGAGCCGTCGCCGCCGTCGTCGCCGCCGCCGCAAGGTCGGCGGGGAATCCGGCGAGGACGCCGGGTCCGACGACGATCCGCCGAACACCGTGGTGCACGAGCGCGAGCCGCGCAACAAGAGCCGGGGCCGTTCGGGCTCCGACGAGGTGCAGGGCATCTCCGGCTCCACCCGGCTCGAGGCCAAGCGCCAGCGCCGCCGCGACGGCCGCGAGGCGGGCCGCCGCCGTCCGCCGATCCTGACCGAGTCGGAGTTCCTGGCTCGCCGCGAGGCGGTCGACCGGGTGATGGTCGTGCGGGAGAAGGCGTTCGAGGCGAGCGAGCACGCCGGTCACCAGACCACCACCCAGGTGGCGGTGCTGGAGGACAACATCCTGGTCGAGCACTTCGTGACCAGCTCCGGCCAGGCGTCGATGGTGGGCAACGTCTACCTCGGCAAGGTGCAGAACGTGCTGCCCAGCATGGAGGCCGCGTTCATCGACATCGGCCGTGGCCGCAACGGCGTGCTCTACGCCGGTGAGGTGAACTGGGAGGCCGCCGGTCTCGGCGGCCGGGAGCGCAAGATCGAGCAGGCGCTCAAGCCCGGCGATCAGGTGCTGGTGCAGGTGTCCAAGGACCCGGTGGGTCACAAGGGCGCCCGGCTGACCACCCAGATCTCGCTGGCCGGTCGCTTCCTGGTGTACGTGCCGGGCGGCACCTCCACCGGGATCAGCCGCAAGCTGCCCGACACCGAGCGCAAGCGGCTCAAGGAGATCCTGCGCGACATCGTCCCGGCCGACGCCGGGGTGATCATCCGCACCGCGTCCGAGGGCGTGAGCGAGGCCGAGCTGGCCCGCGACGTCGAGCGGCTGCAGGCCACCTGGCGCACCATCGAGGAGGCCTCGAAGTCCTCGGGCAAGGACGCGCCCAAGGCTCTCTACGAAGAGCCGGACATGCTGGTCAAGGTCATCCGCGACCTGTTCAACGAGGACTTCGCCAAGCTGGTCATCGAGGGCGAGCGCGCGTGGAGCACCGTCGAGACCTACGTGCGCACCGTCGCGCCGGACCTGCTGCCGCGGGTGAACCGGCACGAGAACAACGGTGTCGACGTGTTCGACGCGTTCCGCATCGACGAGCAACTGGCCAAGGCGCTCGACCGCAAGGTGTGGCTGCCCTCGGGCGGCACCCTGGTGATCGACCGGACCGAGGCGATGACCGTCGTCGACGTCAACACCGGCAAGTTCACCGGCTCGGGTTCCTCGAACCTGGAGGAGACCGTCACCAAGAACAACTTGGAGGCGGCCGAGGAGATCGTGCGGCAGATGCGCCTGCGCGACATCGGCGGCATGATCGTCGTCGACTTCATCGACATGGTGCTCGAATCCAACCGCGACCTGGTGCTGCGCCGTCTCACCGAGGCGCTGGGCCGGGACCGCACCCGGCACCAGGTGTCGGAGGTGACCTCGCTGGGCCTGGTCCAGATGACCCGCAAGAAGCTGGGCACCGGACTGGTCGAGGCGTTCTCCACCACCTGTGAGCACTGCCACGGTCGCGGCATCCTCGTGCACTCCTACCCGGTCGACGCCGCGTCGGGCGCCGACGAGCAGGCGGGCCGGGCCAAGGAGGGCGGTTCGCGCCGTCGCCGCGGCAAGGACAAGGACCGCGACAAGCAGACCGCCGCGCCCGCCACCAACGGCACGGCCCCGGCCGCCGAGCACGCGGGCGAGGAGGACATCGCGGTCAAGCGGGCCCACCCGGTCGCGCTCGCGATGGCCGCCCACCACGGTGAGGACGCCGAGCACGTCGAGGAGCAGGCCGTGGCCGCGGCGCCCGAGGAGGCGGTGGTCGAGGAGACCGTCGCCGCCGAGCCCGCCCGCCGCACGCGGTCGCGGTCGCGTCGGTCCAGCCGGGCCGCCGCGAGCAGTGAGCAGGCCGCGGAGGCGCCGGCGCTGACCGGGGTCATCCCGGCCGAGCCCGCCGCCGAGGCAGCGGAGCCGGAAGCCGAGGAGCCGCCGGCCGATGAGCCGGTGACCGCCGCGGTCGAGCCCGAGCAGCCGGTGGCCGAGCAGCCCGCGGCCGCCGCGGTCGAGCCCGAACCGGAACCCGAACAGCCCGTCGCCGAGGAACCTGCCCCGCGCACGCCTCGCAGGCGGCGGGTGGCCCGTTCGACGGCCGCTCCGGCGGCGGACAGCGCGGGTGCCGTGTTCGTCCTGTCGACGAACGAGCAGCCGCCCGCTGCGGCCGTGGTGGACTTCGCCGCCGAGCCGGTGGTGGTCCCCGAGCGCAAGCCGCGCAGGCGGGCGGTGGCGCGTCCCGCGGGCGCGCCCGCCGACTCGCAGTAGCCGGGCGCTTGCGTGCGCGGGTCCGTCCCGCGCACGCAAGCGCACCAAAACCGTGCTCACCTGCCGAATTGGGGGACGGGGTGCGGTTCTGGTAACCTGGGTCGGTCGCTGCCCAGCGATTGGGCACCTGGCTGACCAGTCCGGGTGATACCGCAGGCAAGCGACCAAATTCCCTCCCTGCGCAGGCGGGGATGAGCCAAAGATCCACGTCGCAGCTGTGACGTGAAACGAGCACGACCAACCGTGAGTGGAGGAAGCCGACCGATGGCAGCGTACGCAATCGTCAAGACCGGCGGAAAGCAGTACAAGGTCGCGGTCGGTGACCTGGTGAAGGTCGAGAAGATCGAGGGCGAGCCCGGCACTGCCGTGGCCCTGACCCCGGTTCTCGTCGTCGACGGCGCCGATCTGACCACCGACGCCGACAAGCTGGCCAAGATCTCCGTGGCCGCCGAGGTCGTCGACCAGACCAAGGGCCCGAAGATCCGGATCCACAAGTTCAAGAACAAGACCGGCTACCACAAGCGCCAGGGTCACCGTCAGCAGCTGACGGTCATCAAGGTCACCGGCATCAAGTAAGCGCGAGGAGACGAAGCAATGGCACATAAGAAGGGCGCATCCAGCTCCCGGAACGGTCGTGATTCGAACGCCCAGCGCCTCGGCGTGAAGCGCTTCGGTGGCCAGAAGGTCAGCGCGGGCGAGATCCTGGTCCGTCAGCGCGGAACCCACTTCCACCCCGGCGTGAACGTCGGTCGTGGCGGCGACGACACCCTGTTCGCCCTGGCGGCGGGCGCGGTCGAGTTCGGCACCAAGCGTGGCCGCAAGACCGTCAACATCGTCGTCCCGGAGCCGGCCCAGGCCTGACCGCCTGGAGCGTCAGCTCCCCACGGACACCGGAGCGGGTCAGGGTTCATTCCCTGACCCGCTCCGTCGTGTTCGCCCACCCTTACCGCAATCGACCAGTCAGAAGGAGGAGGATCAACCCATGTCCAAATTCATCGACCGCGTCGTGCTACATGTTCGTGCCGGTAGAGGTGGACACGGTTGCGCCTCGGTGCATCGTGAGAAGTTCAAGCCGCTCGGCGGGCCCGACGGTGGCAACGGCGGCAACGGCGGGGACGTGATCCTCGAGGTCGACGCCAACGTCCACACCCTGCTCGACTTCCACTTCCACCCGCACGCCAAGGCAGGCAACGGCAAGCCCGGTGAGGGCGGCAACCGCGACGGCAAGATGGGCACCGATCTGGTGCTGAAGGTGCCCGACGGCACCGTGGTCGTCAACGGCGACGGTGAGGTCGTGGTCGACCTCGTCGGCGCGGGCAACCGCTACGTGATCGCCAAGGGCGGACGCGGCGGCCTGGGCAACGCCTCGCTGGCGTCCAAGGCGCGCAAGGCGCCCGGTTTCGCGCTCCTCGGCGAGGAGGGCGAAGAGTCCGACCTGGTCCTGGAGCTGAAGTCGGTCGCCGACGTCGGCCTGGTCGGGTTCCCGTCGGCGGGCAAGTCCTCGCTGGTGTCGGTGCTCTCGGCCGCCAAGCCCAAGATCGCCGACTACCCGTTCACCACCCTGGTCCCGAACCTGGGCGTGGTGGCCAGCGGTGACACCACCTTCACCGTCGCCGACGTGCCGGGCCTGATTCCCGGCGCCAGCGACGGCCGCGGCCTCGGCCTGGACTTCCTGCGCCACCTGGAGCGCTGCGCCGTGCTCGCGCACGTGGTCGACTGCGCCACCCTCGAGCCCGGCCGCGACCCGGTCTCCGACGTCGACGCCCTGGAAGCCGAACTGGCCGCCTACAAGCCGGCCCTGGCCGGTGACGCGAGCCTGGGCGACCTGGCCGACCGCCCGCGCGTGGTGATCCTGAACAAGACCGACGTCCCCGACGCCGCCGAACTCGCCGAGATGGTGACCCCCGAGTTCACCGAACGCGGCTGGCCGGTGTTCGAGATCTCCGCGGTGAGCCGCGCGGGACTGCGCCCGCTCACCTTCGCGCTGGCCGACATGGTCCGCCAGTATCGCGAGGATCACCCCAAGGCCGCGCCCAAGCGCCAGATCATCCGCCCGATCGCGGCCGACGAGTCCGGTTTCAGCGTGTACGCCGATCCGCAGGAGCCGGGTGGCTTCATCGTGCGCGGCACCAGGCCGGAGCGCTGGGTGCGGCAGACCCAGTTCGACAACGACGAGGCCGTCGGCTACCTGGCCGACCGGCTGGCCCGCCTCGGTGTCGAGGCCGAGCTGGTCAAGCAGGGCGCCGAGCCGGGGTGCTCGGTGACCATCGGTGACGTGTCGTTCGAGTGGGAGCCGCAGGTCTCCGCCGGTGTGGACATCACGCCGACCGGTCGCGGTACCGACGTGCGCCTGGAACGCAACGACCGCGTGGGCGCGGCCGAGCGCAAGCACGCCTCGCGAGCGCGGCGCGGTCTGCTCGACGAGAACGAGAAGTAGGGTCCGGCCGCGTCCGCGCCGTCGAAAACCGGTGTCGGACGGGGCCGTTCGATCGGCATACTGCGGTGGGTCACCGGCGTCGGCCGGGACCGTCGACGATGGTGATCGCGGTGCAGGGAGTTAGGCGATGCAGGTGAGTTCGGAGCTGAGCGCGGCGCGTCAGGCCATCGTGTCGGCGCGCGCGGTGGTGGTGAAGATCGGTTCGTCGGCGCTGACCAGCCTCGAGGGCGGGCTCGACACCGACCGGCTCGACCGGCTGGCCGACGCCGTCGAGGCGCGGATGCGGGCTGGGTCGGATGTGGTGGTGGTGTCCTCCGGCGCGATCGGAGCGGGCATCGCGCCGCTGGGGCTGTCGCGCAGGCCCAAGGATCTGGCCACCAAGCAGGCCGCCGCCAGCGTGGGCCAGCTCGCGCTCGCCCACGCCTGGGGGACCTCGTTCGCCCGCTACGACCGCACCGTCGGCCAGGTCCTGCTCTCCGCCGACGACTTCGCCCGGCGCGAGCATCACCGCAATGCCCAGCGCACGCTGGATCGGTTGCGTTCACTCGGCGCGGTCGCGGTGGTCAACGAGAACGACACGGTGGCCACCGAGGAGATCCGCTTCGGCGACAACGACCGGCTCGCCGCGCTGGTGGCGCATCTGGTCGGCGCCGACGCGCTGATCCTGCTCTCCGATGTGGCCGGCCTCTACGACGGCGACCCGCGCAAGCGCGCCGCGAACTTCATCCCCGAGGTGCGCAGCAGCGCCGACCTCGACGGCGTGATCGCCGGGAGCGGCGGCGCGCTCGGCACCGGCGGGATGGCGTCGAAACTGTCCGCGGCCCGCCTCGCCGCCGACGCGGGCATTCCGGTGCTGCTGGCCTCGGCCGCCGACGCCGCGACCGCGCTCGCCGACGGCACGGTCGGCACCGCCTTCGCCGCCCGCCCGGTGCGCCTGTCCGGCCGCAAGTTTTGGGTCCGGCACGCCGCCGACACCCGCGGTGCGGTGCTGCTCGACGCGGGCGCCGTCGAGGCCGTGGCGAAACGCCGGTCGTTGCTGGCCGCGGGCATCACCGGCGTGCGCGGGCGCTTCTTCGGCGGCGATGTCGTGGACCTGGTGAGCCCCGACAATCGCGTCGTCGCCCGCGGTGTCGTCGAATACGACAGCACCGAGCTGTCGACCATGCTCGGCCGGTCCACCACCGAACTGCCCGACACCATGCAGCGCCCGGTCATCCACGCCGACGACCTCGTCAAGGTCTGAGCCGGGGCGCACCGCTCAGCGCAGATACACCGTCCGGCTGTCGAGGTCGAGGCCCCAGCCCGTGCCGTCCTCGACTCGCGTGTGCTGCTTGGCCTCTCGTTCCTCGACGCTGTGCCTGCTCGCCGGATTCACCACCTCGTCGACCACGCTCAGCATCCCGGCCCCCGCGCCGGTGCCCCGCGTCCGCCGCCAATGGATCCAGCCGCGCCGCTCCGCCCACAACCCGAGCCGATCGATAGCGATCACCGCGACCGCGAACGTCACCACACCCAGCACCGCGCTCACCCGATCACCCCCGCGGCGGGATCACGCCGGGCTGATCGAGATCGAGCGGCGGCGCGGGCGGAACCGTCTGCGCGGGTGGGCCACCCGCATCGGGAATCGGCCCCGTGACACCCGGCTGACCGCCCGGATCGAGCGGACCGGGATCGATCGGCAGCGGCGGCGCCTGCTGACCCGGCGGCGGTTCCGGAGCACGCGGTGGCGCCTGCTGAACCGGCGGCGGTTCCGGCGCACGCGGTGGTTGCGTCTGCTCCGAGGTGGGCACCGGAACCTGGGGCGCCGGCTCGTCCCTGGTGGGGGCGGGCGGTTCGGGCGGAGCGGGCTGCGGCGCAGACGTTTCCGGCGGCGGAGCCGGCTGCGCCGAGGTGGGAGCGGGTGGTGCCGGTTGGTCGGGTGACGCCTGCGGCGCCGGCTCCTCCGCTGTGGGGGCGGGCGGATCGGGTTGTGGCGCAGATGTTTCCGGCGGTGGGGCGGGCCGCTCCGAAGGTGGTGCGGGTATCTGCGGTGGTGCCGGTAGTTCCGAGCTCGGTGCGGGTGTTTCCGGCGCAGGCTCCGCTGTGGAGGGTGCCGGTGGTTCGGGCGGAGCGGGCTGCGGCGCAGACGTTTCCGGTGCTGGGGCAGGTCGCTCCGAGGTAGGCGCGGGTGCTTGCGGTGCCGGCTGTTCCGAGCTCGGGGCGGGGGTTTCTGGCGCTGGACTGTCGGTGGTTGTCGGGGGAACGGGCGGTTCCGAGGTGGGCGCGGGTGGTGCCGGCTGCTCCGAGGTCGGGGCGGGCTGATCGGTGGTCGACGGCGGCGGGGTCGTCGGTTGGGTCGAGTCCTGTTGTGTCGGAGGCTGTTCCGTGGCCGGGGGCGTGGTGCTCGGCGTGGGGTTCTCGCTGGAGGGTGTGGGTGTCGTGCTCGGTGGGTGCTCGGTGGTGGGTGGGTTCTGGTTCGGCGCGGAATCGTCGCCGGGCTGGTTCGGGTTCGCGGGCGTTTCCGGAGCGGTCTGCGTTTCCGGTGGTGCGGTGCCGGGCTGGGGGGAGTTGCCGTTGGGTGAGGATTCTTGCGGTGCACCGGAATCCGGTGTCGGTGCCGATCCGTTGGGTGAGGATCCCCGCGGTGCGCCGGAATCCGGCGTGGGCGCCGACCCGTTGGGCGTCGAGGGCGTGTCCTGCGGGGCGGGCAGGGCCGGGACTGCGGTCCCCGCGAGGGTGTAGGCCGGCTTGTAGATCATGTTCATGGCCAGCACGGCTTCCTGCCGCAACGCCTCCGCCGCCATCTGCGCGTCGATGACGTGGGCCGCTTCGAGCAGCCGGGCGATGGTCCCGATGGGCCCGGAACCGCCTGGCGCGACCACCGCGACTTTCACCGCTTCCGCCGCGGCGGCCACACCGCCGAGGCGGGCGCCGACCTCGGCCAGGACGGCGGCCAGCTCGTCCACCGACGCCGCGTAACTGCGGGTACCGGCGAAGGCGGCCTCGGCGGCCGCGCCCTCCCAGCCGGTGTCGGCGATGATCCTGTCGGCGTTGTCCCTGGTCAGCGGCATGGAGGTGGTGAGTGCCGCGGCGGCTTCCAGCCAGGCCATGGAGGCGCCGAGGATCTCGGCGGCGTCGATCTGCTGGGTGCGCGCGTAGATCTGCTCGTGCGGGACGGACTCGAAGTGCTCCATCGCGCTGATGTAGGTGGGATCGGTGCCGCTCATCGGCGCTGCCTCGGATCGACGGCGCGCAGGGCGGCGGCCGCGGCGGCGTCGGCCTCGTCGAGCAGTCCGGCGCTGAGCAGGAACGCCTCCTTCATCCGGTAGGCCGCCTCGATGTAGCGGTCGAGCAGATCGGCCGCGTCGCGGGCCTTGTGCGCGAAACCGGCCTGCAACTGCTGGGCGGAGACGAAACCGCCGAATCCGCCCGCCTCGGAAGCGGTTTCGAGCCGCTGACGCAGGGCGGCGAGCTTGTCGGCCTGCTCCTCGTAGAGCGCGGCGCAACGGCGCGCGGCATCGGGGTCGAACTTCACGGTCCCCGCCGCGGCGGCGCTGCGGAACCGGGAGATCTCGGCTCTGCTGCTGTCGATCGTCATCGCGTCTCCCCTCCAGATCGTGCGTCGGCGTCCAGGCTAACCGGACCTTCTGGTGTTCGAGCTGTGCACCGGAGCCAGTCTGCGCTGCAGCTGGGCGGCGAGCTGACCGGCGGCCGCGGGCACCACGTGCACCGTTTCCCCGGCGCGCAGCAGGTAGCGGCCGTCGCCGGCCACATCGATCCAGCTGTAGTGCACCGGTGGGGTCGGTGTCGGGCGGTCGAGCCCGGTTTCGATGCGGATGTGTCCCTCGGCGGTGTGCGGGCGGCGCAGCAGCCGCTGGATTCGCGGCACGGCGGGATGGGTCGCGACCACCGTCTCCTCGTCGCGCACCGCGTCCGCGTCGGCCTCGCGCGCGGGCTCACGGCCGGGCGGAGTGTCGGGCAGGCACGCGGCGACCCTGGCCCCGATACCGGCGGTATGGCCGATCGAAACCCGCACGCGGCCACCGAAATCGGGGCGGGTGCCGGGTTCCTGTACCGCGAGCACGGCGTGGTCGTACACCGAGCAGGCCAGCAGCCGGATCTCGCTGCCGGGGGTGTGCGCGCCGCCGACGAGCACGATCCTGGCGTGCGGTGCGGCGATGATCCGCAGGCAGGCGGCGAGATCGGGGTCGCCGCCGCCGGGTAGTCGCTCGCGCAGTGCTGCCCGTACGCGGACGGCTTCGTCCTCGGTGCGTGGCGATTCGAGTACTCGCAGCGGGAACGGCATTCGGTCCTGACCGGATTCCCGCCACACGTGCGCGAATTCGTCAGCGCTGAAGGTCCATCCCATTGCCGATCCCATCCTTACCGAACCAGGACGAGGACAGCCTAACCGGCGTGTCCGATTCCGGCGCATCGTTCATCCGTCCGAATGGAATCTTCGGCGCAATGAGTAGCCGGATGAGTATTTCGGCGGACGTCGGCGGGCGTCGCGGCTCCTACCTTCAGGACAGATCCGTCGAATCCGACCCGCGGAACTGGGGTGAGTGTCATGCGTACCCGCACGGTCACCGCGGCACTGGCCGCGCTGCTCGTCCTCGCCTCCGCCGCGGCCTGCGGCGACGACGGCGACAAGACCTACTACGGCGACGAACGCGCCCTCGGCAACGGGCAGATCCGCACCTATGTCGTCACCGACGACGGCACACCGACCGAGGTGGGCCTGCGGATTCAGGAGGCCGCACTGGAAGGCCTGCCGATGCCCGCCACCATGCCGGAGGGCCCGCCGCCCGCCAGCCCGCCGCTGGCCCTGCCCGCGGAGGCCGACGGCACGGTGGTCGACCACCTCACCTTCGACTGGGTGCCGCACGGTCACCCGCCGGTCGGCATGTTCGACAAGCCGCACTTCGATTCGCACTTCTACTTCATCGACCCGGCGGCGGTGGCGGCGATCGACCCGCAGGACCCGGCGTTCCTGACGAAGGCGGCCAACAGCCCCGACCCGAAGTACATGCCCGCCGGCAACGCGACCATCCCCGAGCCGATCGAGGTGCAGGCGGTGCCCGCGATGGGCGTGCACTGGGTGGACATGAGCAATCCCGTCGCGCCGGGCCAGTTCACCCAGACCCTGATCAACGGCGCCTGGGACGGCGAGTACATCTTCACCGAGCCCATGTTCACCCGGGACTGGCTGCTGACCAAGCCGTCGTTCACCGGCGACATCCCGCAGCCGCAGGCCTACCAGCAC
Organism: Nocardia asteroides; assembly: GCF_900637185.1. Taxonomy (NCBI): domain Bacteria; kingdom Bacillati; phylum Actinomycetota; class Actinomycetes; order Mycobacteriales; family Nocardiaceae; genus Nocardia; species Nocardia asteroides. The sequence goes on from NZ_LR134352.1 coordinate 2,478,163, forward strand.
AGCACGCGGTATCCGACCACCTATTCGATCCGCTTCGACGACAACGCGAAGGAATATGTCGTCTCGGTCGGCGGGTTCACCGAGCGCACCGCTTCCTGACCCTTCTATAACGCCCTCACCTGCGAGTATGCTCTCTTACTCGGAGGTGAGGCGTGATCACCGAGCTGATCGGGCGCGAGTGGGAACTGGCGGATCTGCTGGCCCGGCTCGACGACGCGCTCCACGGCGCTCCGCAGTTGGTGATCTGTAGCGGTGAGGCCGGGGTCGGCAAGACCAGGCTGGTCGCCGAACTGGCCGCCCGCGCCCGGGAGCGCGGGGTACGCACGCTGTGGGCGCGGGCCCTGGAACTACCCGATACGCCGCCGTTCTGGCTGTGGCGGCAAGCGCTGGGGCCCGGTGCCCCGTCGCCGGGCGCGGACCGGGTCGCGCTGTTCGAGGCGTTCGCCGCGGGCCTCGACGGCGCGGTCGGCGGCGCGCTGCTGGTGATCGACGACGTCCACTGGGCCGACGAGCCCTCGCTGCAAGCCCTGCTCTATGTGGTGCGTGGGCTGCGGGACCGCCGGATCATGGTGTGCGCCACCGAGCGCACCGGTGCCGAGGACAGCGGCTGGACCACGATCAAACCGGACCTGCTGCGCGAACCGGTCAGCGCCTCACTCACCCTGCGCGGGCTGTCCCCGGCGGACTCGTCCCGCTGCCTGCAACGGGAAGCCGGGCGCGCGCTGCCCGACCAGCTCGCGGGCGACGCCTTCGACATGACCGGTGGAAACCCCTTCTACCTGCGCGAACTGGGACGATCCCTGCGCGGGACCACCGACGACGCGCTGCGCCTGCCCACCAGTCTGTGCGAGGTGGTGCGCGGACGGATGGCGCCGCGTTCGGCCCGGACCCAGCAGTTGCTGCGGGCGGCCTCGATCCTGGGGGAGCGGTTCGCCATCGCGGTCGCCGCGCGGCTGGTCGCGCGGCCTGCGGCGGACTGCCTGCCCGCGATCGACGAGGCGATCGACGCGGGCCTGCTCGCCACCGCGGCCGACCCGGGCACCGTGCGGTTCACGCACGCGCTGGTGCGCGCCGCCCTGCTCGACGGGCTGTCGCTGCAACAGCGCGTTGTCCTGCATGAGCGCGCGGCGCTGGCCATCGAGGCGCTGTATCCCGATGCGGTCGAAGCGAATTCGGCCGCGCTGGCCTGGCACTGGGCCAACGCGGCCGTCACCGGGGCGCACGAACCCGCCGTGCGCTGGGCCCGGCGGGCGGCCGAGGTGGCGCTGCGGGAGCTGGCCTTCGAGGACGCGGTGCGGTTCTACGGGCTGGCGCTGACCCACGCCGCCGCCCTCGACCCGCTCGACCGGGGCAGGCTGCTGCTGGAGCGCGCCGCGGCCGCCGCCCGTGCGGGCGACCGCCGCGCCGCTCGCGCCGACTGCGCCGCCGCCGAGGCGCTGGCCCGTAAGGCAGGGGAGCCGGTCCTGCACGCGGAAGCCGCGCTGGTGCTCGAACCGATCGGGGAGCGCGGCTGGGACCGCGATATCGCCGACGCCTGCGCCGAGGCGCTCGCCGCCGACGACCTACCCGCCGCGCTGCGCGCCCGCCTGCTGGCCCGGTCCACCGAAACCGCCATCTACCTGGGTCGATCAGACGATGTCGACGCGTCGAGCCGCGCGGCCCTCGCCGCCGCCGAACACAGCGACGACCCCGCGGTGCTGGCCGCGGCGCTGCGCGCCAGGCAACTCGCCTGCAGCGGACCCGACCATCGCGCCGAACACCGCGAGCTGGCCACCAGGATGATCATCGCGGGCGAACGCGCGCGCGACCCGGCGGTCGAGATGTGGGGCAGGCTGTGGCGCATCGACGCGCTGTGGGAACAGGGCGAGCTGGGCGCGATCACCGGGGAACTGTCCTGCCTGAGCTGGTGCACCGAGCACACCGGCGGCCCGATGTCGCAGTGGCACCGGCTGATCGCCGAAGCCGCGCTGGCCCAGGCCAGGGCCGAATTCGACGATGCCCTGGACCGGGCGGGCCGCGCGCACGAGCTGGCGACCACCCTCGGTCACCCCGCCGGCGACGGCGCCTACCGCGCCCTGCTGGCCGTCGTCGGTCATCATCGCGGCCATCGCCCGGAGGCGCTGACGGTGCCCCCCGCGCCGCTGCGCGGGGAGGTCCGCAATCTGCTGTTCGCCGCGCTCGGCACCGCCTTCCCGATGATCGACAGCGGTTTGACCGGCGAGGCCGAACCGCTCTACCGCGGGCTCGGCCGGCCGGGGAACTGGCCCGTGCCACCGTATTTCCTGCTGAACGTGCTCGCCGTCGGCGGTGCGGTGGCGGCCGGGCTCGGCATCACCGACGATGTCGCCTACTTCCGTGCGCGGCTCGCGCGCTACCGCGACGGGCACGTCACCGGCGGTGGCGGTACCGCGCACTATCTCGGGCCGGTCACCCTGTGGCTGGGGAAATTCGCTGCCGCGCTGGATGATCCGGACACCGCCGCCACCGAGCTGCGCGCGGCGGCCCGTACCGCCCGCGCGATCGGCGCCCCCGGCTTCGCGGTCGAGGCCGACTGCGAACTGGCCGAGTTGCTGCTCACCCGCGGTGCCGTCGCCGAAGCTGTCGCCCTGGCCGTGGGCGCCCTGCCGGTGGCCGACTCGGTCGGCATGACACCGTGGGCCACCCGGCTGCGGGCCGTCGCCGCGCACGACGACGGCTGTACCACGCTGACACCGCGGGAACGCGAGGTCGCCGACCTGGTGGCCCGCGGCCTCACCAACCGGGAGATCGCCGCGCACCTGGTGCTGTCGGAACGCACCGCGCAGAACCACGTGCAGCACATTCTCACCAAACTCGGCTTCGCCAAGCGCAGCCAGATCGCGGCCTGGGTCGGCCGCGGCGGGATCGGTCAGTAACCCCGGTCCGGCTCCACCACCGCCAGCAACGGCACACCCGCCACGTACCTGGCCACATTGGCGCCCACATGATCGGCGAACGCGGCCAGTCGCAGCTGCGGCGGATTCGAATCGTGCGGGGTGATGATCGCGTTCGGCAGCGTCCACAGCGGGTGCCCGTCCGGCAGCGGTTCCGGCTCGGTCACATCGAGGCCCGCGCCGCCGATCACCCCGGTGGCCAGGGCCTCGACCAGCGCGTCGGTGTCGATCAGGCTGCCGCGGGCCACATTGATCACCCACGAGGACGGCTTGAGCCGGGCAAGTTCGTCGGCGCCGATCAGGTGCCGGGTCTGCGCGGTCGCCGGGGCGGCCACCACCACGTGATCGGTGCGCGACCAGACCCGGCCCAGCTGATCGGCGGGCAGCGTCTCCAGGCCCGCCGGGACACCGTCACCGGTGACCGGGCGGCCCGACCGGTTCACCGCGATCACGTGCGCGCCCAGCGGCGTCAGCATCGGGATCAGCGCGCGCCCGATCCCGCCCGCGCCGACGATGGTCACCGTCTTGCCGCGCAACGATCCGACGTGCGGGAAGAACTCGCGCTGTTGCCAGGAGGTCGCCCGCAGCTGCTCGGGCAGATAGCGCACTCCGGCCAGCAGCAGCATCAGCGCGTGCTCGGCGACACTGTGCGAGAACGCGCCCGCCGCGGAGGTGAACTCGACGCCGGGATGCGCGGCGAAGACGTCGGCGGCGAAGAAGTCCTCGATCCCGGCGGCGGGCAGCTGGACCCAGCGGACCGAGGACGGCAGCGTCGCGGGGAACTCGCGCGGCGTGCCGGTCCAGATCAGCGCGTCGGCGTCGGCGAGCTCGCCGAGCTGGGCACCGGCCCCGACGACGGCCTTCTCGAGCAGGCGGGGCGCCGGATCGTCCGGGCCGATCGCGATCGTCGTCGCGGATTCCTGCACAGGAGCCTCCTGGAGTGCGCGGCGGCGCGGGCGCGCGGCCGCCCTCGATTCTTCCCTCTCCGGGCCCGCGGTGTCGTGCCGGGCTACGGTTCGTCGAGGTCGACGGGTTCGTCGACGCCGTGCCGGTCGGCCAGCTCGAGCAGCGGGGCGATGTCGAAGACCGCCTGGTCCATGTCGGCCTGGATGTCGCCCAGCTCGGCGTAGCGGGCGGGCACGGTCTCGACGGTGAAGTCGCGCGGGTGGATGTCGGGGATCTCGGTCCAGCGCACCGGTGTCGACACCGTCGCCGCGGGCACCCCGCGCACGGAATAGGCGGCGGCGATGGTGTGGTCGCGCGCGTTCTGGTTGTAGTCGACGAACAGCTGGGCCGGGTCCCGGTCGCGGCGCCACCAGGCGGTGGTCACGTCCTCGGGCGCGCGCCGCTCGACTTCGCGCGCGAACGCCAGCGCCGCCCGCCGCACCTCCTTGAACCCGTACTCCGGCGCGATCCGGACATACACGTGCAGCCCGGCGCCGCCGGAGGTCTTGGGCCAGCCCACCGCACCCAGCTCGTCGAGCACCTCGTGCACCACCCCGGCGACGCGCTGCACCCGCGGCCACGGGCAGTCCGGCATGGGGTCCAGGTCGATGCGCCATTCGTCGGGTGACTCGGTGTCGCTCGCCCGCGAGTTCCACGGATGGAACTCCACCGTCGACATCTGCACCGCCCAGATCACCTCGGCGAGCTCCTGCACGCACAGCTCGTCGGCGTGCCTGCCGTAGCGCGGGAAGTACACCCGCACCGTGGAGATCCAGTCCGGCGCACCGCCGGGCAGCCGCTTCTGATGCACCTTGCCGCCGGGCAGTCCCTTCGGGAACCGGTGCAGCATGCACGGCCGGTCCCGCAGCGCGTTCACGATCCCGTCGCCCACGCTGAGGTAGTACCGCACCAGGTCGAGCTTGGTGACGCCGAGCTCGGGGAAATACACCCGGTCGGGATTGCTGACCCGCACCGTGTGCTCGCCCACCGGAAGCTCGACCGCCGGTGTCGCAGACTTGGCCACACCGGCCACGATAGACGAGCAGGCCCGCTCCCGGCGGGGAGCGGACCTGCGGCACGGGGTGTGTCAGCGCCGGTCGCCACCGTGTCCGGGCCACCAGGCGCGCTGGCCGAGCAGAGCGGTGACGGCCGGGGTGAAGAACATCGCCATCACGAACGCCGCGATCGTGATTCAGGATGTTGTAGTCGGTGCCGAGCGCGACGACGAACGGTACATGATCACCGGCAGTGTGAAGATCAGCCCGTGCTCGCCCTGGAGATGCCGGAACACCAGCACCGTCGCGCCCAGGGTCGCGGCGAAGCCGACGAACACCGAGGCCATCAGGTACCAGGGCGCCACCAGGCTGCGCAGCAGCAGCGCCAGCACCAGCATGATCACGATCGCCGCCACCGGGAACACGATCCGGTAGTCGTGGTTCATGGCGATCAGGCCGCCGACCATGCTCGAGATCGCCCCGATGGTGATCACCGGGAGCAACGCGATGACCGGGCTGCGGAAGATCACCAGCAGCAGCACCAGGATCAGCACGATCGTGGCGATGCCGATGATGGCCATGCCCTTCTCGCCCTGCTCGGTCTGATCCAGCGTCTGTGCCGCGGTGCCGGTGATGCCCGCCCGGAGCCCGGTGTCGCGCACCTGTTCCCGCAACTGCTCGCGCAAGTCACGCACCGCCTCGCCCTGGGTCTTGTCGGCGGCGTCGGTGGTCTTGGTCATCTGCACCGCGATGACCTGCACCAGCCGGTTTTCCGACGGCGGCGTCACCTGGATTCCGGTGACGCCCTCGATGTTCCGCGCGGTGAGCGCCGCCGCGGCCGCGCGCACGTCACCGAGTCGGCCTCGGTCAGCGCGGCGCCGTCGCCCGCACCGCGACGATGAGCGCGGCCTGCGCGGACTGCTGTGGAAACGCCCGCTCCTGCAACTGCATCGCCTGGATCGACTCGTAATGCGAAGGCAGGAAGGCGGATTGGTCGGTCGTCGCGGTGAGCGCCGGCGCCGTGGACAACACGGCGACGATCGCGATCACCCACAGCCCGATCACTTTCCACGGGTGATGGACGACGACGCGTCCCAGTCTGACCAACATGGTGAGAGGTCCTTTCCGGGCCTGTCGCGTGACCCGGCCGTCTCGCTATAAGTAGATGTATACGTATAGGGCAAGAGTAAAAAGTCCGCACGGATCGACTCCGTGCGGACCGCGGGTGCGAGCGGCGAACTACAGCTCGTACACCCCGAATGCCCGGTTCTGAATGCACATCGGCATCACGTGCACCTGATCGGTCCACTCGAATTTCGCTGCGGCCTCGACGGTTCCGCGTTCGTCGACGCACACGCTCGCGGTGCCGGGCATGGTCAGCGGGTTCAGCACGGCCAGCGGGATGCCGGCGTGGATGCCGCTGTAGAGACCGCCACTGAAGCACAGCGGAGTGATCGCGATGCCGCGCCGGGCGCCCTCGCGGTCGGCGGCGGCCTGGGCGCCGGGCACACCGGCGCAGTCGAGCGGGTTCTCGTTCGACGCCTGGGCGGGAACGGTCAAGAGGGTGAATCCGGCCGCACAGCCCGCGGCGACGGCCATCAGGGATCGAGCAAATGAGGTCCTGGTCATAGCCGCATTGAAGCACTGGTCACCGGCAGTGCCCACAATCGTGACGGCGTGTCGGGCCCGATCAGCGCGGAACGGCCTCCAGCACACAATCCGGCGCCGCCGTCGCTACCGTGCGCCGCAGGGTGAAGCCGCTGCGGGCGAGCAGTTCACGGAACTGCGCTTCGGTGCGTTCGTGGCCGCCGTCGGTGTTGACCAGCATCTCCAGATCGATCATCTTGCCCGGGTGCGGACGTTGGTGCTCGGGCAGCACCAGCTCGATCACCAGCAGCGTCGCGGTCGGGCTCATCGCGGCGTGCACGGTGCGCAGGATCCGCTCGGCGTGCTCGTCGGACCAGTCGTGGATGATGTGTTTGAGCAGGTAGGCGTCGCCGCCCTGGGGCACCGACTCGAAGAACGAGCCCGCCTCCACCGCGCAGCGCTGCGCGAGCCCGGCCGCGGCGAGATCCTCGCCCAGATCGTCGACCACGCTCGGCAGATCGAACACCACGCCCTGCGCGGTGGGGTGACGGCCGAGAATCTCGGTGAGCAGGCTGCCGCGGCCGCCCCCGACATCGACGATGGTGCCGAACCGGCCCAGGTCGTAGGCGGCCAGCAGCGGTTCGATCGCCAGCGTGCTGACGCTGGTCATCGCCCGGTCGAACAGGTCGCCGATCTCGCGATGGGCGGCGGCGTACTCGAAGAAGCTCGCGCCGTCCAGGGTCGGGCCGACCGCCTCGCCGGTACGGACCGCGTCGGTGAGGTGGGTCCAGTGGTTGCGGTGATACGGCGAACCGAAGAACCGGGACAGGTCGCGCAGGGTCACCGGGGCGTCGCTGCGCAACGCGTCACCGATGCGGGTCAGCGCGTACTTGCCGTCGCGGCGCTGCGCGAACACCCCGTAGCTCACGAGCAGCCGCAGGAGCCTGCGCAAGCCTTCCTCGTCGACATCGAGCGCGCGGGCCAGCTGGGCCGCCGTGCGCGGGCCGTCGGCCAGTTCGTCGGCGATGCCGAGTTCGGCCGCGGTGCTGACGGCCTGGGACAGGAATCCCGCGATCTGCAGATCCAGCAGCGCGATATGGCCGGGAACCAGCCTGCGGTTGAGCGCGGCCAGCGCGTCGCGCACTCGATCGAGCGCGCGCAGGACCGGGATCGGGGGCAGTTTCTTCGGTGCTGTGGACGTCATCGCGACTCCATCGTCGGCCGGTTGACCTGCACGTACGGACTGAGCGTACGGGATTTGCGGTGCCCTGGGGAGGGGTGCGGATCAGGTCGGCGTCGCCAGCGCGAACGGCAGTACCGCGTCCGCGCCGCTGGTCCGCAGCGCGTGGGCCGCGACGGTCATCGTCCAGCCGGTGTCGGTGACGGTGTCGACGAGCAGGATGGGCCCGGCCACCCCGGACAGATCGGGCACCTCCCAGGAATCGAACAGCCCGGCCACCCGGTGCGCCGAATTCGCCGCCGACACCGGTGGCCGGTCGGGCCTGGTGTGCAGGATGCCGAGATTGTCGAGCCTGCCCACCTGCGCCAGCCGCGCGGCCAGGCTCGCGGTGAGCTGCGGGTAGCGCGGCGACTCCAGGGCCAGCACCGAGGTCGGCCTCGACGCCCAGTCCCAGTCGCGCAGGACCGCGACGCACGCGTCGAACACGGCGTCGGGTAACGGGGCGTCGGGGCCGTCGAGCAGGGCGCGCAGCCTGCGTCCCCAGCCGAGATCGGTGAGCCTGCCGAACACCCGGCCGGTCTCGGCGCCCGCGGAGATCTTGCCCGACAACGGGACTCCCAGCTTGGCCATGCCGGTGGGCCACTGCTTGCGCGGGGCCAGGTCGAGCCCGGGCCGATCCAGCCTGGCCCTGGTGGCGGCGACCGCTTCGGCGTCGACGGTGGTGTCGGGCGTGGTGCCGGTGCAGTTGTCGCAGCGGCCGCAGTCGGGCGTCCCCGCGTCGAGCGAACCGAGGCCGGGGTCGTCGAGCTGGCGGCGCAGGAAGGTCATCCGGCAGGCGGTGGTCGCCTGGTAGTCGACCATCGCCTGCTGCTCGGTGTCGCGGGCGGCGGCGAGGCGTTCGTAGCGTTCGGTGTCATAGGTCCACGGCTGCCCGGTGGACAGCCAGCCGCCGCGCACCCGGCGTACCGCGCCGTCCACGTCGAGCACCTTCAGCACCATCTCCAGCCGCGACCGGTTCAGCTCGACGAGCGGTTCCAGCGCCACGGTCGACATCGGCCGGTCCTGGTCGAGCGCGGCCAGCACCGCGCGCACGATGTGCTCGCGCGGGAACGCCACCGAGGCGAAGTAGCTCCAGATCCGGGCGTCCTCCGGGCCGGGCAGCAGCACCACCTCGGCCCGGTCGGTGCCGCGGCCGGCGCGCCCGACCTGCTGGTAGTAGGCGATGGGGGAGGACGGCGCCCCGACGTGCACCACGAAGCCCAGATCGGGCTTGTCGAAGCCCATGCCGAGCGCCGAGGTCGCGATCAGCGCCTTCACCTCGTTGTCCAGCAGCGCGCTCTCGAGCGCCTCGCGTTCGGCCGGGTCGGTCTGGCCGGTGTAGGCGGCGACGGTGTGGCCCTGCGCGGTGAGCACGTCGGCCAGATCGTGCGCGGCGGCGACGGTGAGGCAGTAGATGATGCCCGAGCCGGGCAACCGGTCCAGCTGCGCGCCCAGCCAGGCCGTGCGCTGTACCGCATCGTCGAACTTCACCACCGACAGGTGCAGCGACTCGCGGTCCAGCGTGCCGCGCAGCACCAGCGTGTCGGTGCCGATCTGGCCCGCCACGTCGGTGACCACGCGGTCGTTGGCGGTGGCGGTGGTCGCCAGCACCGGCACATCGGAGCCGAGGTCGGCGATCAGGGTGCGGATGCGGCGGTAGTCGGGCCGGAAATCGTGTCCCCAGTCCGAGACACAGTGCGCTTCGTCGATCACCACCAGCCCGGCGTCGGCGGCCAGCCGGGGCAGCACCTGATCGCGGAAGTCCGGGTTGTTCAACCGTTCGGGGCTCACCAGCAGCACGTCGACCGCGCCGTCGGCGACCCGCTGATGGATCTCGTCCCACTCGGTGACATTGCCCGAGTTGATGGTGGCCGCCACCACCCCGGCGCGCTCGGCCGCCGCCACCTGGTTGCGCATCAGCGCCAGCAACGGCGACACGATCACCGTCGGCCCGCGCCCGGCGCGGCGCAGCAGCTTCGCCGCGATGAAGTACACCGCCGACTTGCCCCACCCCGTCCGCTGCACCACCAGCGCCCGGCGCCGCCGCACCACCAGCGCCTCGATGGCGACCCACTGATCCTCCCGCAGGCGGGCAGCGGGCCCCGCCAGCTCCCGCAACAACTCCTCCCCACGTTCCCGCAGGTCCGAAGCCGTCAGATCGAGCAGGTCACCACCGGTCGCTGAGGTCATACCCCCATCTTGGCCTACCCCACCGACACCCCGGCGGGCCCTAGCCCTTGACGCAGAGGACCTGACGCAGCGTCGCCACCACGTCGATCAGGTCGGCCTGCGCGGCGATCACCTCGTCGATGTCCTTGTACGCGGCCGGGATCTCGTCGACCACGCCCGCGTCCTTGCGCGACTCCACGCCCTCGGTCTGGGCGACCAGGTCCGCGACCGTGAACTGCTTCTTGGCCGCGGTCCGGCTCATCCGCCGTCCGGCGCCGTGCGAGGCCGACTGGAACGAGGCCGGATTGCCCTTGCCCCGCACCACGTACGACCGCGTCCCCATCGAACCGGGGATCAACGCGAGATCGCCCGCGCCCGCCCGCACCGCGCCCTTGCGGGTCACCAGCATGGGCACGCCGTCGATGATCTCCTCGGCCACGTAGTTGTGGTGGCACGAGATCGGTTCGTCGAAACGCACCGTGCGGTCGGCGAATTCGTCACGCACCGCCCGGCACACCAGCGACAGCATCACCGCGCGGTTGCGCGCGGCGTACTCCTGCGCCCAGGTGAGGTCGCGCCGGTACGCGTCCATCTCCGGGGTCCCGGTCAGGAACACCGCGAGGTCCCGATCCGGCAGCGACTGGTTGTGCGGCAGCGTCCGCGCCACCGCCATGTGCCGCTCGGCCAGTTCCTTGCCGATGTTGCGAGACCCGGAGTGCAGCAGGATCCACACGGCGTCGTCCTGGTCGAGGCAGACCTCGATGAAGTGGTTGCCGCCGCCGAGCGAGCCGATCTGCTTGTGCGCCTTCGACTCCAGCGACGACACCCCCGGGTGCAGGTCGTCGAACGCGCGCCAGAACCGGTCCCAGCCCTTCGTCCGCGCCGACTGCCCGTGCGAGCCCGCGTGCAGCGCGCCGACGTCGACCGCCTGCTGGTGCGCGTTGAACCCGACGGGTACCGCGCGCTCGATCCGCGAGCGCAGCGACCGCAGGTCGTCGGGCAGATCCGACGCGGTCAGCCCGGTCTTCACGCTCTCCATCCCGCACCCGATGTCGACACCGACCGCGGCGGGCGCGACCGCGTCCCGCATGGCGATGACCGACCCCACCGTCGCGCCCTTGCCCAGGTGCACATCGGGCATCACGCGCAGTCCGTGCACCCATTCCAGATCCGCGATATTGCGAAGCTGTCGCAGCGCGGCCTGCTCGATCTGGTGCTCGTCGGCCCACATGAGCGTCTGCGCCTTGGTACCGCGCAGCTCGACGGGAAACATGGTCGGTCCTTTCCTTGGTGTACTACCCACGGTAGGACCGACGACCGGGGCCGCGCACCTGAATTTCGGGCCGTCACCTGGGTGGTGGACGTGGGCGACAGGCTTCGCACGGAGGGGATCCGCCGCGTCGAAACGATCAGTCCGCCGCGAGCGCGCGTTCGATCCGGGCGCGATCCGGGATCGCCGAACTGGCGCCCAGCCGGGTGGTCGCCACCGCGCCGGCGGCATTGGCCCAGCTCACGGCGGCCCGTGGGCCGCGGGCCCAGGTGGCGGCCAACGCGCCGGTGAAGGCGTCGCCCGCGCCTGTCGTATCCACGACGTCGACCCGGCGACCGGCGACGGCGAACTCGGTGCCGTCGGTCGATCGGTACCGGGCGCCGTCACCACCGAGCGTGCGCACCACGTGCGGCACCTGGTCCAGCTCCGTCGAATAGTGTTCGGATTCCAGCGAATTCACGATCGCCAGATCCACCTCGGCCCACAGGGCGGCGGGCAGCGGCCGCACCGGCGACGGGTTCAGCGCCACGGTCGTGCCCGCCGCGCGCGCGTGCCGGGCGGCCGCCGCGACGGTGTCGAGCGGGATCTCCAGCTGGCACAGCAGGAGATCGGCGTCGGCGATCGCGGCGAGCTCGTCGGCGGTCAGCTCGCGCACCCGGCCGTTCGCGCCGGCGACCACGATGATGCTGTTCTCGCCCGCGTCGTCCACCACGATCGTCGCGACCCCGCTCGGCCCGTCCACCGTGCGCAGCAGCGCGGTGTCGACGCCCGCGCCCGTCAGCGTCGCCCGCAGGGTCTCGCCGAACGCGTCCGCGCCGACCGCGCCGAGGAACCGCACCCGGGCGCCGGAGCGGGCCGCCGCGATCGCCTGGTTGGCGCCCTTGCCGCCGGGCACGGTGGTGAACCCGGACCCGAGCACCGTCTCCCCGGGGGCTGGCCTGCGGGCGGTGCTGGTCACCAGGTCCATGTTCACGCTGCCGAGTACGACGATGGTCGGGGCCGCCACGCTGTCCATATCGGCGAATCTAGCCGCGTCGCCGTCCCCGGCGGCCACGATCGGCGCGCGGCGGTACCGGCGCCGGCGCCACCGGACCGGGCGGGTCGGCGGTCGAGCGGCGCCTTGTCCACCCTGTGGACAACTTCGTCCCGCCGCCGGTCGGAGCCGCTTTCCGGGGTCCGGGTGGCGACGGGACGGGCAGGTGGCCTGCGTAGGCTGATACCCATGACGGTAGAAGTGACCCCCGAGCTCGACATCCGCGCAGCGGTGCACGACGCCGCCCGCAGGGCTCGCGTCGCGTCCCGTGCGCTGGCTCAGCTCACCACGGCACAGAAGAACGACGCACTGCACGCGGCGGCCGACGCGCTGCTGGCCGCCGCCGATCGCGTCCTCGCGGCCAACGCCGCCGACATCGCGACCGCGCAGGCGGCGGGCACCGAGGAGAACCTGCTGGACCGGCTGCGGCTCACCAAGGCCCGCATCGACGGCATCGCCTCCGGCCTGCGCCAGGTCGCCGGGCTGCCCGACCCGGTCGGTGTGGTCGTGCGCGGTTCCACGCTGCCCAACGGTCTCGAGATCCGCCAGACGCGGGTACCGCTCGGCGTCGTCGGCATGGTGTACGAGGCCAGGCCCAACGTCACCGTCGACGCGTTCGGGCTGGCCCTCAAGTCGGGCAACGCGGCACTGCTGCGCGGCTCGTCCTCGGCCGCGAACTCCAACGCCGCGCTCGTGGAGGTACTGCGCGAAGCGCTGGCCGCCCAGGGCATTCCGGCCGACGCGGTCCAGCTGCTGCCCAGCCACGACCGCTCCAGCGTCACCCACCTGATCCAGGCCCGCGGCCTGGTCGACGTGGTGATCCCGCGCGGCGGCGCCGGCCTGATCAACGCCGTCGTGCGCGACGCGCAGGTGCCGACCATCGAGACCGGCACCGGCAACTGCCACGTCTACGTGCACGCCGCCGCCGACCTGGACATGGCCGAGGCCATCCTGCTCAACGCCAAGACCCGCCGTCCGAGTGTCTGCAACGCGGCCGAGACCGTGCTCATCGACGCCGCCGTCGCCGAGACGGCGCTGCCGCGGCTGAGCAAGGCGCTGACCGACGCCGGCGTCACCATCCACGGTGACCTGCCCGGTCAGGTGCCGGCCACCGACGCCGACTGGGGCGAGGAGTACCTCACCCTGGACATCGCGCTGAAGGTGGTCGACGATCTCGACGCGGCCGTCGAGCACATCAACACCTGGGGCACCGGCCACACCGAGGCCATCGTCACCGCCGACCTGGCCGCGGCCCGCGCGTTCACCACCCGGGTCGACGCGGCCGCCGTCATGGTCAACGCGTCCACCGCGTTCACCGACGGCGAGCAGTTCGGCTTCGGCGCCGAGATCGGCATCTCCACCCAGAAGCTGCACGCCCGCGGCCCGATGGCACTGCCCGAACTCACCTCCACCAAGTGGATCGTGTGGGGCGACGGCCAGACTCGGCCGGTGTGATCGTGACCCTGGTACAAGAACCGATCTTCACCTCGGTCGACGACGTCGTCACCCGCCTCGCCGGCACCGGCTACCTGGCCGACAAGGCCACGGCCACCTCGGTCTTCCTGGCCGACCGGCTGGGCAAGCCGTTGCTCATCGAGGGTCCGGCCGGTGTCGGCAAGACCGAGCTGTCCCGCGCGGTCGCCCAGGTCGCCGGCGCCGAACTGGTCCGGCTGCAGTGCTACGAGGGCGTCGACGAGGCCCGCGCGCTCTACGAGTGGAACCACGCCAAGCAGATCCTGCGGATCCAGGCGTCCAGCGAGAACGACTGGGCCGAAACCAAAGCCGACGTCTTCACCGAGGAATTCCTGCTCTCGCGCCCGCTGCTCACCGCCATCCGGCGCAGCGAGCCGACGGTGCTGCTGATCGACGAAACCGACAAGGCCGACGTCGAGATCGAGGGCCTGCTGCTGGAGGTGCTCAGCGACTTCGCGGTCACCGTGCCGGAGCTGGGCACCATCACCGCCACCCGCAAGCCGTTCGTCGTCCTCACCTCGAACGCCACCAGGGAGCTGTCCGAGGCGCTCAAGCGCCGCTGCCTCTACCTGCACCTGGACTTCCCCGACGAAGACCTCGAACGGCGCATCCTCGCCAGCCGGGTACCGGAGCTGTCGACGGCGGTCGCCGAGCAGCTGGTCCGCATCGTGCACGTGCTGCGCGGCATGCAGCTCAAGAAGCTGCCGTCGGTGGCCGAATCCATCGACTGGGGCCACACCCTGCTCGCCCTGGGCGCCGAGGACCTCGACGACGCCACCGTGCGCGCCACGCTCGGGGTGGTGCTCAAGCACCGTAGCGACCACCAGCGCGCGCTGGCCGAGCTGAAACTGGCATGAGATGACAGCGCCTGCCCCGCACGGACTCGGCGGTCACGTCGCCGGGTTCGTCGCGGCCCTGCGGGCCCGCGGGGTGCCGGTCGGGCCGTCGGAGACGGTCGACGCGGGCCGGGTACTCACCGTGCTCGATTTGCTCGACCGGGAATCGGTCCGGGAGGGGCTGGCGTGTGCCCTGCTGCGCCGCCCCACCCACCGCGCCACCTTCGACGGGCTGTTCGACCTGTGGTTCCCGGTCGCGGTGGGGGAGCGCACCGCGCAGGCGGCCGAGCTGCCCCGCACGCCCACCGGCGAGATCGACCTGCCCGCTCTGCGGGAGCAGCTGGCCGAACTGCTCGCTCTGGAGGACGGCGGCGCCCAGTTGCAGCTGCTGGCCGGCCAGGTCGTTGAGCAGCTGGGGCAGTACCAGTCGGCCCGGGGTCCGTCGTTCTCGGCCTATCAGGCGATGAAGGACCTCGCGCCGCAGACCCTGCTGTCGCGGGTGCTCGCCGGTCTCGCCCTGCCGCCCGACGCGAGCGATCGGGACACCGAGGTCGCGCAGCGGGTGGTGCGGGAACGGATCGCGGGGTTCCGCGCGAGTGTCGAAGCCGAGACGAATCGGCGCGTCGCCGAGCAGATCGGCCGCGACCGCGTCGCCACCTACGGCGTCGCCCGCCAGGCCGAGGACGCCGACTTCCTGCGCGCGTCCGAACGCGAACTCATCGAGTTGCGTCGCGGCACCCAGCGCCTGGCCCGGATCCTCGCCTCCCGGCTCGCGGTGCGGCGCCGCAAGGCCCGCCGCGGCGAGATCGATCTGCGCAAGACCCTGCGCGCGTCCATGTCCACCGGCGGCGTGCCGATCGACCTGGTGAATCGCAAACCCCGGCCAGGACGGCCGGAACTGGTGCTGCTGTGCGATATCTCGGGCTCGGTGGCCGGCTTCAGCAATTTCACGCTGCTGCTGGTGAGCGCACTGCGCGAACAGTTCTCCCGGGTGCGGATCTTCGCCTTCGTCGACCGTACCGACGAGGTCACCGGCTACTTCGACCCGCACGCGGGCCTCGACGACGTGCTCACCCGGATCTTCACCCAGTCGCGGATCATCGACGCCGACGGGCACTCCGACTACGGGCAGGCGCTGAGCACCTTCGCCGACAATTTCGCCGATGCCGTCACCAGCCGCAGCTCGCTGCTCGTCCTCGGCGACGGCCGCACCAACTACCGCAATCCGCGGTTGGACACCCTGCGTCAGCTCGTCGGTACCGCCCGGCACGCGCACTGGCTCAATCCCGAGCCACGCACCCTCTGGGGCACCGGTGATTCGGCGGCCCGCGAGTACGGCGAGGTGATCGAGATGCACGAATGCCGGTCGGCGCGCCAGCTGACCGAGGTGGTCTCCCGGTTGTTGCCGGTGTGAAGGAGTCGCTATGAGCGCGGATCTGCTGGCGTACTGCCTGGCCAAACCCGGTGCCTGGCAGGACGAACCGTGGGAGGGCGACATCGTGGCCAAGGTCGGCGACAAGATCTTCGCCTTCCTCGGCACCGGGACCGCCATCGGCCTGAAATGCGGCCGCGACCGCATGGAGGCCGACGAACTCGTGCGGATCTATCCCGGCGATGTCAGTGCCTCGGCCTATATCGGTAGGTATGGCTGGAACAGTGTCACCGTCGGCGGCGCGGTCCCGCCCGACGAACTGCGGGAGCTGATCGACGCCTCCTACGACGCGGTCGTCGCCAAGCTCCCGAAATCCAAGCGCCCCAAGGCCTGATCTCTTCAGCGGACGTTAAGCCGGCTGTAGGCCGGGCCGGTCACAATCGCCGCCATGCTGGCAGGGGCGTCGTGCGACGACGAGCAGTGCGTGCGACGAGGCACCGGAGAATCGATGGCATCGCGATCGGTGCGGTTCGCCCGGTGACCGACCCGTTCGCGAACAAGGGCGGTGGTTCCGCGGTCGAGTCCGGTGCGATCCCCTTGTCGGCCCCGGCCGTCCCGGGCGAGTCCACCGCGCCGTCCCCGCCCGAGCACCTGCGCCCCGGCGCCGCCGCCGCGGCCGCACGGCGGCTGGCCGGCATCGCGGCGATCCGGCTGGCGGACGCACCGGCCGCCGCGGAGGAACAACTGCGCCGCGCCCTCGTCGTCGGCTGCGGCGAGCTCGACGGCCGCGAACTCGCCCAGCTGCGCACCCGGCTGGTCACGGCGATCGCCGCCCAGCCCGATCGCGACCGCGACCTGGCCCGCGCGGCGGCCACCGCGGCCGCCTGCTGGCAGCCGATCTCGGCGGCCGACGCCGCACACCTGTGGGTGGTCGCCGGACGGGCGTGGGCGCGGGCGGGCAGGCACGCCGAGGCCGTCACCGCCTTCGACCGGCCGCTGGTCACCGACGGCGTCGGCTATCCGGCCGGCGAGCTCGCCTTGGTCCGCGGTGAGTTCGCCGAATCGCTGATGCGGCTCGGCCGCTACCGGCAGGCGGCCTGGCAGTTCACCGAGGCGGCCCGGCTGATCGCCGGTACCCCCGCGCAGCGCCGCCTGCACGCCGACCTGGTGTGGTCGGCCGCCGTCGCCCGCGAGTGCTGCGGGCAGGAATCCGAGGCGCTGGGCGGCTACCTGCGCGCCGCCGGCCTGTGGGGCGAACTGGGCAAGATCGTCCCGCGCGCCCGCTGCCTGCGCGCCGCGGCCTGGCTGCAGCTACGCGGTCCCGGCGGGCGGATCCGCGGACCGTGGTGGATCACCGTCGACGTGCTCATGGCCGAACTGAACCGGCTGCAGGCGGCCGAGCCAGCCGCCCACATCGCCGAGGAGCTGGCCCGGACCCGCGGCCAGTTCGCCCAGATGTGCGCGCAAGCGTCGGGCCCGGCCGGGGATCGGGCCGTCCCGGAGCGGACCGATCCGCTCGAATGGTGGCGACCCCGTTAAGCTCGGACCTCATGCACGAAACAGCTCGGCCACGCCGCAAGCTCGGCGTCATGGGCGGCACCTTCGATCCCGTCCATCACGGCCACCTGGTCGCGGCCAGCGAGGTCGCGAACCGGTTCGAGCTCGACGAAGTCATCTTCGTGCCGACCGGACAGCCGTGGCAGAAGGTGAACAAGCAGGTCAGCCCCGCCGAGGACCGCTACCTGATGACCGTCATCGCCACCGCGTCCAACCCCAGGTTCTCGGTCAGCCGGGCCGACATCGAACGCAACAAGGTCACCTACACGGTGGACACGCTGCGCGAGATGCAGAACGCGCATCCCGACGCCGAGCTGTACTTCATCACCGGTGCAGATGCGCTGGCCAACATCCTGACATGGCAGGATTGGACCGAACTGTTCGAACTGGCGAAGTTCGTCGGGGTGAGCCGTCCGGGGTACGAGCTGAACACCGACCATCTCGAGGAGCATCTGCGGGACCTGCCCGCCGACGCCGTCACGATGATCGAGATCCCGGCGCTGGCCATCTCGTCGAGCGAATGCCGCCGCCGCGCCGCGGAGGGTCGGCCGGTCTGGTACCTCGTCCCCGACGGCGTGGTGCAGTACATATCGAAGCGGCACCTGTATGGGCCCGCAGGAACGGAAGGTAGCTGACGGTGAGCCACACGAGCGAGGTTCTGACCTGTCCGGGGGAGGCCGCATGAGCGCCACGGCAGAAGCGATCGAGATGGCCAAGGTCGCCGCGCTCGCGGCCGACGACAAGCTCGCCACCGACGTCGTCGTCCTCGATGTCTCCGAGCAGCTGGTGATCACCGACTGCTTCGTGATCGCCTCGGCGCCCAACGAGCGCCAGGTCAACGCGATCGTCGACAACGTCGAAGAGAAGCTGCGCGAAGCCGGGCACAAGCCCGTCCGTCGCGAAGGCACCCGCGAGGGTCGCTGGGCGCTGCTCGACTACGTCGACATCGTCGTGCACATCCAGCACAACGACGAGCGCAACTTCTATGCGCTGGAGCGGTTGTGGCGGGACTGCCCGACCGTGGCCGTGGAGGGCATCGCCGCACCGGCGACCCCGCCGGCCGCCGACGACGACGCACAGGTAGAGGGCGACACCGAGTGAGCAGCCAGGGCCAGGAGACGGGAGCGCAACGTCCCCAGGCAGGGCCCCCGCACACCACCGAGCAGCGCCGGGTGGGCAAGTACGCGCACGTCCGCACGCTGATCCTGCTGCGGCACGGACAGACCGAGTGGAACGCCGCCGACCGCATGCAAGGTCAGATCGATACCGATCTCACCGATCTGGGCAGGCAGCAGGCCAAGGAGGCGGCGCGGGAACTGGTGTCCCGCAACGCGATCGCGGTGCACGCCTCGGATCTGCGCCGGGCCAAGGAGACCGCGCAGGCGCTCGGTGACATCAGCAATCTGCCGGTCGTCACCGACCAGCGGCTGCGCGAAACCCACCTGGGCGACTGGGAGGGGCTGACCCACATCGAGGTCGACGCCGATTACCCCGGCGCGCGCGTGCAGTGGCGGCTCGACGCCACCTACACACCGCCCGGTGGCGAGAGCAAACTCGAGGTCGGCGCGCGGGCCCTGCCCGTGGTGCGCGAACTGTACAACGAGCGGCAGGATTGGCCGGGCCGGACTATCATCCTGGTTGCGCACGGCGGGCTGATCGCTGCCCTCACGGCCGCGTTGCTGGAACTGCCCCCGGACAACTGGCCCGCCCTCGGTGGGCTGGCGAATACGAGCTGGGTGCAGCTGTCCAGCCACGGCCCTGACATCGACCGGCCCGGTTGGCGCCTCGATGTTTGGAACGCAGCGGCGAAGGTAGCTCCCGATGTCCTCTGAAGAGCCCGTCCGATCGGTACCGGACGAACTGTTCCAGCAGGTGACGGCCAAGGCCGGACGGCAATTGCCGGACGCGCTGTTCGGCCCGCCACCCGCTCGGCCCGCACGCCAGGAGCGTGAGGAGCCCATCCGTTCGGTACCGGACGAACTCTTCAAGCAGGTCACCGCGCGCAGCGAACGATCCCTACCCGACGCGCTGTTCGGCCCGCCGCCCGTACCCGCGCCGGTCGCCGCCGAGCCCGAATCGGCCGAAGCTGCCGGTGAATCGGCGTCCGCCGAGGACGACGTGGCTTCGGTAGGCGAGAGCCTCGGCGAGTCCGGCGGGTCTTCGACGGCGAGTGCTTCGGCGGAAACCGCTGCGGCGCAGCCGGAAACCGGTGCTGTCGCCGCCGAAGCCGTGGTGACCGACGCGAAGTCCGCCGCTGAGGCTGGGGCGACGACAGGCAGCGACTCCGGTGCACCGGAGGATTCGGACAGTTCGCTCGGGCAAGCCCAGGCCTCGGCGCCGGTTACCGGCGCGGAGCCGGATCCAGCTGGGGAAGTAGAGTCTTCGGACACTGCTGGTCTCCCCGGTGATGCTGTGGGCGCGCAGGCGCCTGCGGGCGCGGTGTCAGAGGCGGACCGCCAGGCGGCGGGCACCGCCCAGGGCGACCCGGAGGCTCCCGCCCCGGGCGACTCGCAAGCTTCCACCGCAGCCAGGACCGAAGCGGATTCGGGTGCGGCGCAGGAACGTCGATCCGCCGACGAGGTCGCGGCCTCGGCTGATTCGTCGGTCGGCCCCGCCGATTCGTCGGCGCCGGTGGCAAGCGATTCTCTCGGGGCTGCTCCGGCGGCCGCCGAGACCACTTCCGTCGGCTCCGCCACCGGTCCGGCCGCGAGTGCTGTCGCCGAGACGGTTTCCGCCGGTTCCGTCGCCAGTTCGGCCGCGGGTGCTGTCGCCGAGACCGCGTCCGTCGGTTTTGCCGCTGGTCCGGCCGCGACTGCACTCGCCGAGGTCGAGCTCGTCGTCGAGGACGCCGTGCTGGTTGCCGCGGAGACCGAGCCGCGGGCGGTGGAGTCCGCCTCGCCGCGTCCGGTGCTGCTGGTGATCGCCGACTCGCTCGCGTACTACGGGCCCAAGGGCGGCCTGCCCGCCGACGATCCGCGGATCTGGCCGAATATGGTCGCCGCGGAACTGGATTGGGACGTGGAGCTGATCGCCCGGATCGGCTGGACCTGCCGGGACGCCTACTGGGCGCTGATCGGCGATCCTCGGGTGTGGGCCGCGGTGCCGCGTGCCGGCGCCGTCGTGTTCGCCGTCGGTGGCATGGACACCCTGCCCTCGCCGCTGCCGACCGCGCTGCGCGAACTCATCCGCTACATCCGTCCGCCCAAGCTGCGGCGCGGGGTGCGCTCCACCTACAACTGGCTGCAGCCGAAGCTGTCGAAACTCGGGCGGCCCGTGGCGCTTCCGCCGAAGGTGAGCGTCGACTATCTCGAGCAGTCGCGCGAGGCGCTGCAGCACCTGCGTCCCGAGCTGCCCGTGGTCGCGGTGCTGCCGTCGGTGCACAAGTGCGATGCCTACGGCCGGGTGCATCGCGGCCGGGCGCGCGCGGTCAAGGCACTGCAGGCGTGGTCGGGCCGTACCTCGGTACCGCTGGTCGACCTCGGCGAGGCCGTCCGCGACGACATCGAATCCGGTGCCGCCAACCCGGACGGTATCCACTGGGGCTGGGCCGGGCACGCCGCGGTCGCGACGGCGATGACCAAGGCGCTGCAGGAGGTCAGGTAGTCCGTGACCGTAGTGGTGGTCACCGACTCGGCCGCGGGCCTGTCCGCCGACGTCGTCGCCGAGCTCGGTATCGAAGTGGTGCCGTTGCACGTGTTCGTCGGCGACCGGGAGATCCGGGAGGGCGTCGACCCCGTCGAGATCGACTACACGACGGACTCGGTCACCACGTCCGCGGCCTCGCCCGGCGAGTTGCGTGAGGTCTACGAGCGCGCGCTGGATCACAGCGACGGCGACGGAGTCGTCGCGGTGCACCTGTCGCGCACCCTGTCGGCCACCTGGGAGGCGGGCAGGCAGGCGGTGCGCGACATGGACGCGGAAAAGAGTGTGCGCCTGGTGGATTCGCTGGGTGCAGGCTTGGCGACCGGACTGCCCGTGCTCGCCGCCGCCCGCCGGGCCCGCGCCGGAGACGCGCTGGACGCGGTCTACGAGCGTGCGGTGACCGCGGCGGCCAAAGCCCGGACGTTCATCCTGGTCAACCGCACCGAGCAGTTGCGTCGTGGCGGCAGGCTGAGCAGTGCCGCGGCGTTCTTCGGCAGTGAACTGGTGTCGAAGCCGCTGCTGCAGCTGGTCGAGGGCAAGCTGGAACTGCGCGAGAAAGTGCGTACCCGGTCGCGTGCCTACGCCAAACTGGTCGCCGCCGCGGTGGAAGCGGCCGGCCGCGACGGTGCCGCGCTGGCGGTGCAGCACCTCGGGGCCGCCGACGCCGCCGAGACCATCGCCGCTCAGCTGCGCGACCAGGTGCCGGAGGTCGAGGAGTTGCACGTCACCGAATTCGGCCCCACCCTGGGCGTCCACCTCGGTGTCGGTGCGCTCGGCGTGCTCGTGGTGCCGGGCGGCTGCTCGTAGGAGACGGCGCCGGCCGGATTCCGGCGCCACGCCGACAGCCTGCGCGAACGCCCGGATCCGGTGGGCCACTACGATGCCCCGGTGACCGGATTCGACGACCTCGACTACCTCGACGCCTCGCACCTGCCGCAGCGCAGGCAACACATCCTCGCCGTGATCCGGGATTCGGTACTGGCCCACGGCTATCCGCCCAGCGCCAGGGAGATCGCCGACGCGGTCGGCGTGAAGTCGACCTCCACGGTCTCCAAGCATCTGAAAGCCCTGGAGGAGGACGGATTCCTGCGGCGCAGCGCCGCGGTGACCCGTCCCATCGATGTGCGCCTGTTCCTGCGCCACGGCCCCGCGCCACAGTCCGAGACGTCGGTCTCGGTGCCCGTCGTCGGTGACATCGCCGCGGGCGCGCCGATCCTGGCCGAGCAGCACGCCGACGATCTGCTGACCCTGCCGCGGGAACTCGTCGGGCGCGGTGAGGTTTTCGCGCTCCGGGTGCGCGGCGACTCGATGATCGATGCCGCGATCTGCGACGGCGATCTGGTCGTGGTCCGCAGTCAGCGTGAGGCGAACACCGGCGATATCGTCGCCGCCATGATCGGCGAGGAAGCCACGGTGAAGGTGTATCGCCGCCGCAACGGCCACGTGTACCTCGAACCACGCAACCCCGCCTACTCCGTGATCGACGGTGACGAGGCCGTGATCCTGGGCCGCGTGGTGTCGGTGATGCGCCGGGTCTGAGATCAGGCCGGGCCGAACCAGTCCAGCGACTGACCGTGCGGCCCGGCGTAGGCCACCGGCTCGCCGTCGACCGCGAGCACCATCCGCGCGGCGATCGTCTCGCGCCCGGGCAGCCGACCGGCGAACTCCGCGAGTACGCCGGTGCCCTCCTGCGAGATCCAGTGGCAGGGCAGTGTCCGCACCGTTGCCACGAATTCGGCCCGTGCTCGCGGTGCGAGGTAGGTGAGCACCGCGCTGTGGAACACGACCACGGTGCTGTCCGGCGGCGCGGACCGCACCAGTTCGGCGAGGTGCTCGAGCGCGTCGCCGGCCACAAGCCGGGGTGGGTCGGCCGCGGCGATCGCGCACGCCGCCCGTAGTCGCGTGCGGCGTTCCTCCTGCCCCGGCCAGATCAGGGCCTCCAGCCATTCGCGGTCGTGGCTGTCGGCCGCGTCCAGGGGATTCAGGTCCACGCCCGCTCGATGCACCACCACGGGCAGCCGTGCCGGGATCGGCGCTCGGCCGGTGACCGCGCAGGGCAGCACCACCGAGGAAGGGCCGTCGGCGGGATCGGGCCCGTTCCCGTTGTAGCGGTAGCTGAATCGGTCGGGGTACAGGCACAGACCGGCCGATGCGCCGACTTCGATCAGCGACAGTGGTCCGGGCAGCCGGGCGAGCACCGGAAGCAGCGTGGCCGCGCGTCCGGCTTCGTTGGTCTGGGTGCGGCGGGTCCGCGCTGTCGCCGCGATCGCGGGCCAGTGCGCGATCAGATGGTCGCGGAACCGGCGATAGGGCGACGGGACCGCTCCGTGCACGCGCGCCGACGCCAGCACCAGATTGGGTTGCTGCTTGTCCGTGGGCAATTCGGCGATCAGCGCCAGCACCGCCGAGTCCTCGGCGATCTCGAGGGCGAGCCGGTGATAGCGCGGGGAATTCCCGCCGGCCTCGCGCTCGGCGAAGTCGCGGAAGCGTTGTGCCAGTTCCATGGATCCATCCGTACGTCGTCTCGGCCATGCCCGCACCGTATTCGCGCACACCGCGCCGATCCCGGTCCGGAACGGCCTGCGACCGGGGGTTGTCCACAGGTTCGCGGTTGTCCACAGGCCGGCCACTCGCGCAGGTCGGCAGCCATTTCGCGGCGTCGTCCGCTCGTAGCGTCGAGCCCATGCCACGACACGAAGAGCGCGAACGGGTACGGCAACGGCTGGGCGGGCTGGCACTGCGCGACAAACCCGGACCCGGCGGTGCCCGGCCCGCCGTTCCGGGAGCCGGAACGGCCCGCACCGACGCCGGCACCGGCGGACGCTGGGACGACGACGAACTCGTGCCGTCGACCGGTGAGGTCCGCCCACCGGGGTGGCTCGACGACGGCGCCGACACAGGCGGCCTCCGACGTTTCGTGCCCGAACGGTTCCGCGGCGCCCGTGTCGATCCCGGCCGCCGGGGAACCATGGTCCTCGGCGTGGTCGGTGTGGTCGCGGTGGTACTGACCGGCGTGCTGGTCGTGCGCGATCAGCCGGTGGCGCAATCGGTGCCACCGGTGCCGATGGTGCGCGCGGAACGGACCTCGGTACCCGGTGAAGTGGTCTCCGCGGCGCACGCGGTGCCAGGTGCGAGCCAGAACACCACGGCAGAAGTCGTTGTCAGCGTGGTCGGCCTGGTAGCCAGACCGGGCCTGCACCGGCTCCCCGGCGACGCCCGCGTCGCCGATGCCATCGACACCGCAGGTGGCGCGACCGACGGCGCCGACCTCGCCGGACTGAATCTGGCCCAGCGCCTTTCCGACGGCGACCAGATCGTGGTCGCGGCCTCTGCCCCGGACTCCGGCCCAAGGACGAGCAGTGTCTCGCGCGGTGCCGCGGGCCCGACTTCGAACTCGCCACGCACCACGAGCACCGGCACCGCACAGGCACCCAAGAACCGCGTCAACCTCAACACCGCGACCGAAGCCGAACTCGACGCGCTCCCCGGCGTCGGCCCGGTCACCGCCACCGCCATCATCAGCTGGCGCACAACCAATGGCCGCTTCACCGACATCTCCCAGCTCGGCGAAGTAGACGGAATCGGCCCAGCCCGCCTCGCCCGCCTGCGCGACCTGGTGACGACGTGAGAAGGACTGCTGCCCAGCCCGACACAGCGCCGCAGTCGGATGCGAGCACACCGGTGGCGGGAGCGTGCGCGGAAACCGCGGCCTCTGAGACGCACGGGCACGATGACACAGGTGCAGGGGCCACCGTTGGCCGTCCAGCTGGTGGCCTAGATGGAGAAGTTGTCCTGGCGGATGTGCGCCCGCGAGATGGGGCGGGTACGTGGGCCGGATCGGGCGCAGGGGAGAGCCCGGGGACCGAACGTGACCTTGGCCCGCTGGTCGGCTCGTCCCCGTCGCGCGGCGTCGATACGGCGCCGGGGTCGGACGCTCGCGGAGAATCTAACGCGGGATTCTCGACCTGCTTTCCGGATTGCGTCGAACATTCTTACAGCAGTATGGAATTCGGGTGTTTCGGCGTTTCGTCGGTGCTCGGGCGCCGATCGGTGTGCGCTGACGCGCCGGTGACGGACCCGGCGGGCGGATGAGGGGGACGGCGGGGGAGGAGTTGGTGACCCCGACGGGGGAGCGGCAGGCGCTCGATCTGCGCTTGGTGCCCGCGGCGCTCGGGTGCTGGGTGGCGACGATTGTCGCGTTGTCCCTCGGCTGGTTCGCCGGGGTGCTTCTGGCGGTCGGTGCCGTTGTCGTGGCGATCGCCCTGTGGGTGGTCTGGTTGTGGGCCGTCGCGCACGAGCGGGAGCGGTGGCGGGTGGTCGCGGTGGCGGGGTTGGCCGCGATGCTGCTGGCGGCGGGATTTGGGGCGGCGGGGGCGTGGCGGGCGTATCACGTCGAGGCTCATCCCTTGCGGGAGTCGTTCGGGCGAACGGTACCGGTGGTCGCCGTGGTGACCGATGATCCGAAACTGATGCGGGCGGGCGGTTTCGGTGGTCAGCGCCCGTGGATCGTGCACGCCGGGCTGCGGGAGTTCGGGGGCGGCTCGGGGACCACGCGAGTCGGTGGTTCGCTGGTGATCATCGCCCAGGGTGCCGAATGGTCGGCGTTGTCGCCGGGGCAAGCTATTCGGTTCCGCGGCAAGGTGAGTGAGCCGACCCGGTCGGATCTCACCGTCGCGGCCCTGCATCCGGTAGCCGCACCGGAACTGGTCGGCGTCCCGCCGTGGTGGCAGCGCCTGGCGACCGGAGTGCGGGCTGATCTGTCGGCCGCTGCGGCACGGGCACTCTCGCCCGCCGCTGCCGGCCTGCTGCCCGCACTCGTCGTCGGTGACACGGCGGCCCTGTCCGACGAGGTCCGGGACAATTTCGACATCACTGGCCTGCAGCACTTGGCAGTTGTCAGCGGCGCGAATTTCACGATCCTTCTGACTGCGCTCCTCGCCCTCACCAGACTGCTCACTCTCGGTCCTCGATCCAGTGCGATCGCGGCGGCGGGGACGGTGGTTGTGTTCGTCGTCCTCGCCCGCCCCGACCCGAGTGTGTTGCGTGCGGCGGCCATGGGATCGGTGACGGTGCTCGCCCTGCTCACCGGCCGACGCAAACAGGCGCTGCCCGCCTTGGGTGCCGCGGTGATCGGATTGCTCGGTGTGGCACCGTATCTCGCGGTGAGCGCCGGATTCGCGCTGTCGGTGCTCGCCACCGCCGGGCTGATTCTTCTCGCGCCGAGCTGGGCGGATTGGCTGCGAGCGCGAGGATGGTGGCGGGCCCCCGCGGAGATCGTCGCCGTCGCCGCGGCCGCGTTCGTCGTGACCCTGCCGCTCATGGTGGCGCTCTCGGGACGGGTCAGCCTGGTCGCGATCCTCGCGAACGCCCTGGTGGCGCCCGTTGTCGGCGTGATCACCGTGATCGGCGCGATGGGCGCCGCACTCGCCTGGCTCTGGGGAGACGCCGCGGTCGCGGTGCTGTGGTGCGCGCGACCGCCGCTGTGGTGGCTGCTCTCGGTCGCCGACCGGTTGGCCGCGGTACCTGGCGCCACGATGGCGGTGCCCGAGGGCGCACTCGGCGGGTTGGTGGCCGCGGCGATCATGGTGCTTCTGATAGCCGCCCTGCGCTGGTCGAAGACCCGGCGCCTGCTCGCGGTCTGTGCACTGGGGGTCTCCACGGTGCTGATCCCGATGCGCCTGTGGCACCCGGGATGGCCACCTGACGGCTGGGCGGTGGCCATGTGCGACGTCGGTCAGGGCGACGGTCTCGCCCTCGCCGTCGGCCCCCACGCCGCCGTCGTCATCGACACCGGCCCCGACCCCCGAGCCATCCGCCGCTGCCTAGACCACCTCGACATCACCCACATCCCGCTCCTGGTCCTCACCCACCCCCACGCCGACCACATCGACGGCCTCGCCGGCGCCTTCCGCGGCCGCACGATCACCGCCATAGCCACCGCACCCGGCGAACTCGACCACAGCCCTCCCTGCCCCAGCACACCGCGCACCGGAAACAAAACCGCCGAGCCCCAGAACATCACCCACCCCCGAACCAGCACCGCACCCGCGCATTCCGCACCGTCACCCGACGTTCAGCCGCGGAGCACCGCGCCCGCGCACTCGAAACCGGCCACCGACGCTTTGCCGGGAGTCGCCGGTACTGCCCAGCCGGTACCGTCTACCGATGCTGGGTTGGGGGTCGTCGTGCCTGTGCGCTCTGGACCGTCTACCGATGCTGGGTTGGGGGTCGTCGTGCCTGTGCACTCTGGACCGTCTACCGATGCTGGGTTGGGGGTCGTCGTGCCTGTGCACTCTGGACCGTCTACCGATGCTCGGTCGGGAGTCGCCACGTCTGCGCGCTCGAAACCGGCCATCGTCGCTCAGTCGGGAGACGCCGTCCCGGCGCACTCGGCGCCGCCCGCCGATGCTCGGTCGGGAGACGCCGCCCCGGCGCACTCGGCGCCGCCCGCCGATGCTCGATCGGCAAGCACCGCGCCCGTGCACCCGAAACCGCCTGCGGAGCCGGCGACCGCCGCTGCGCCGGGAGGCGCTGTGCCGGTGCGCTCGATTCCAGCAACCGACGCTCGGCATCGTGGTGACGCGGCAGCGCACTCGAAACTGGCCGTCGGCGATGCGCGGGGAAGTGCTGTGCCCGTGGGGCCGGGACCGGCCACCAATGCTCGGCCGGACAATGCCGCGCCTGCGCATCCGGGACCGCCGATCGACGCTCGGCCAGGCGGTGCCGCGCTCCCTGCGTCGGCCACCGTCGCTTGGCGGGGAAGCGCCACTCCGATGCAGCGGGAACGGCCCTTCGTCGCTCGGTCGGGCGATGCCGCGCCAGCGGACTCGGCACTGGCCGCCGCTCGGCGGGGAGGTGTGGTGCCGATGTACTTGGCACCGGCCGCGGTCGCGCGGCAGCAGGGGGCCCTGCCTGTACGCACTGCACCGGCCGCCGTCGCTCGGCTGGAGAGTGCCGTACCCGCGCGCTCGGAACTGCCCACCGATGCTCGGCCGGGCGGTCCGGTGCCATGCTGCGCGAACGGGGCAGCAGCGCCCACCTGTCGGGAGCACCAGGACGTCGAGCCCGAACATGGTGTCGTGCAGGGCAAATCGAGCGGCGCCAGCGGGATGGCCAAGGTCGCTGAGCTCTCGAAAGCCGCGGGGGTTTCATTGCTGGAGTTGTCTGCTGGGCAGGTGCTGACGTTCGGGGCGGTGGAGTTGACGGTATTGGCTCCGGCAGGGAACCGGGCATCGGCGCTGGACGCGGACGAAGCCAACGATCGGTCGGTGGTGCTCAGCGCACGGACTTCGGTGGGGACGGTGCTGCTGACCGGCGATATAGAAGCCGCGGCGCAGGCGCGGGTGCTGCGGGGCGGCGAGGTCAGGGCCGACATTCTGAAGGTGCCGCATCACGGGTCACGGACCACTACGCCGGAGTTCCTGCGCGCAGTGCGGCCGCGGCTGGCATTGATCAGTTCCGGTGCCGACAACACCTTCGGCCACCCGCACCCGAGCATCACCACGGCCCTGGCGGCACTGGGCGCGACCGTTGCCCGCACCGACCGCGACGGTGACGTGGTCGTCTTCGGCACGGCGGCCGAGCCGCGAGTGATCACTGCTCGCCGTCGGGGTCCTCGTGGACGAAAGAGCCCGGAACCGCGAGGCGACGACCGGGCACCGCCGGCCTGTCGGCGGGCGAACGTAGGATCGCCTGGTGAGCGAACGCCCTGCCGCGGTACATCTGGTTCTCGGTGACGAGGAACTGCTGGTCGAACGCGCCGTCGCGCTGGTGACCGCGCAGGTGCGGGCGGGTGCCCCCGATCCGGACTCGGTGCCGGTCGACCGGCTCCGCGCCGGTGACGCGAGCACCGCCGAACTGGCCGAGCTGCTGAGTCCCTCGCTGTTCGCCGAGGACCGGGTGATCGTGCTCGAGTCGGCCGCCGAGGCGGGCAAGGACGCGGTCGCGGTGATCACCGACGCCGCGGCCGACCCGCCCGACGGTGTGGTGCTCATGGTGCTGCACTCCGGTGGCGGACGGGCGAAGGCACTGGCACCGGCGCTGCAGAAGCAGGGCGCCCAGGTGCACGACTGCGCGAAACTCACCAAGGCCGGTGAGCGGATGGAGTTCGTGCGCGCGGAGTTCCGGGCGGCGGGGGTACGGGTGCCCGCCGACGCGGTGCAGGTGCTGATCGAATCCGTCGGGTCCGAACTGCGTGAGCTGGCCGCCGCCTGTTCGCAATTGGTGGCCGACACCGGCGGCAAGGTCGATGTGAACGCGGTCCGGCGGTACTACTCCGGGCGGGCCGAGGTCACCGGGTTCGATGTCGCGGAACTGGCGGTGGCGGGCGACCGGTCCGCCGCGATGGAAGCGCTGCGCTGGGCCACCGACCGGGGTGTCCCGCACGTGCTGCTGGCCGATGCCCTGGCCGACTCCGTGCACACCATCGCCCGGGTCGGATCCGCGGGGCGCGGTGATCCGTTCAAGCTCGCCCAGACGCTGGGCATGCCGCCGTGGAAGGTGAAGAAGGCCCAGGCCCAGGCGCGCGGCTGGACCCCGGCGACGATCGGCACCGCCCTCCAGGTGGTCGCCGCCCTCAACGCCGACGTCAAAGGCGGTGCGGCCGACTCCACCTACGCCGTGGAACACGCCCTGGCCCGGATTCTCGATCTCCGCGCGGCGGGCTGAGCCGCCGAGCCGACACGCGGGCTCGCCACGGAATCGGGACCGAATCGCGATGTCCGCCCGCCCTCGCGGCTGGCACAGTTGATCATGACATGGACCACCCGACCGACAGCGGGACCGGGGAGCGCGGACGACGCCGCCGCGCTCGGGGTTCGGCGGGTCGCTGGGCGACCGCGTTCGGCCGGGGGTTCGCCGCCGGATTGTCGGCCCTCGTGGTCGCCGTCACCGCGTACGGCTGGTCCACCGCCGGCGATTTCGACGCCGGGTTCCTGCGCTCGAACGCCATCGAGGACGACGCACCACACTCCCTGGGCGGGGACCTCAACATCCTGCTGATCGGCCTGGACACCCGGCGCGACCAGAACGGCGACGAACTCCCGCCCGCCGTGCTCGACCAGCTGCACGCCGGCGACGGCGACGAAGGCGGCTACAACGCCAATACGCTGATCCTGGTGCACATCCCGGCCGCGCTGGACAAGATCGTCGCGGTGTCCATCCCGCGCGACGACTACGTGCAGGTCAGCGGCATCCCCGGCTACACGCACGCCAAGATCAAGGAGGCGTACGGGCTGAAGAAGGCCGCCGTGCAGGATCAGCTCATCGCGCGCGGCGTCACCGATCAGCGGCGGCTGGAACAGGCGGGACGCGAAGCGGGGCGCGCCTCGATCGTGCGGGCGGTGCGCGACCTGACCGGCGTGCCGATCGACCGGTTCGCCGAGGTGACCCTGGGCGGCTTCTACGAGCTGGCGGCCGCGCTCGGCGGCGTGGAGGTGTGCCTGAACCATCCCGTGCGGGACCTGGAGTTCTCCGGCGCCGATTTCCCGGCCGGCCGCCAGCATCTCGACCCGGCGCAGGCGCTGGCATTCGTGCGGCAGCGGCACGGACTCGAGCACGGCGACCTCGACCGCACTCACCGGCAGCAGGCCTTCCTCACCTCGGTCGCGCAGCAGTTGCGCAGCGCGGGCACCCTCACCGATCCCGGAAAGCTGGCGGAGCTGATGGAGGTGGCCCACCGCAATATCGTGCTGTCGGAGGGCTGGAACATGACCGAGTTCGTCCGCACCCTGGGCACCGCGCAGGATCCGCAGGTGGAATTCCGGACCCTGCCGATCGTGCGCTACGACGTGATCAACGGGCAGGACGTGAACATCGTCGACCGTACGGCGATCCGCCGCGAGATCGCCACCGCATTCGGTCTGCCCGTCCCCGTCCTGCCGACGACCACGCGGCGCACGACCCCCCGGACCGAACCGCCTGCCGCCTGGCCCGTCGAGACGTCGACGGGCGCCTGGCGGACCAGCACCACCACCACACCGCTGTCGGGGACACCGGACGCGGGCAGGCCGGTCCGCGGCGACATCACCTCGGGACGGATCCCCTGTGTGAACTGAAGCTGCGGGAACCGGGCCCGATCACTCGCCGACGGCGGCGAGCTGTTCCTCGTCCTCGTCGAGATCCTCGTAGCGACCGTCCCACTCCTCGTAGAGCGGAACCTCGTCCTCCCTGGTGACGATCCAGGCGGCGGAATAGCCACCGTCCTCGTCGGGGACCATCACGTTCTCGATCTTGAGACCGATGCCGAGGATTTCCGCGGCGCGGACCACCTCGGCCAGGTCGTCGCCTCGTACCACCGTCTGATTCGCGTACACCGTCAACATGCGCGGAATGGTAGCCGACGACAAAAGCCGCCGTGGTCATCGAGGCCACGGCGGCTGCGTCTTGCGAAGTATTGCTGAGCGGGGTGACCCCGCCCGGATCAGATCTTGTTCAGAGCCAGCGCGAGCGCGGACTTCTTGTTGGCGGCCTGGTTGGCGTGGATGACGCCCTTCGAGGCGGCCTTGTCGAGCTTGCGGCTCGCGAACTGCAGCTGCTCGGCAGCCTTTTCCTTGTCGCCGCTGGCGGCAGCTTCACGGAAGTTGCGGATCGCGGTGCGCAGCGCGGACTTGACCGACTGGTTGCGCTTGCGCGCCGCCTCGTTGGTACGGATCCGCTTCATCTGGGACTTGATGTTGGCCACGCCTGTATCCTCTGGTTTCCTGTCGCTGGGTGGTATGCCTTGAAAGCTCGTCGGGCGCGCGCCCACGATGCAGCAGATGGTGCTGAACTACGGGTAACACCGCGCCGAAGATCGAGGTTACCAGCTCGGCACCGCCCGGCGAAATCGGGCCTCGATCACCCCTGCGCCGAATTCACCCGTTTCAGGTGATGCAAGAAATTTACCTGTGTCTCACACGACCCTGCCGCCGGGTGATGCACAGTTTTTCCCATGACCTCCACCACAGCGCCGACAACGGCTCGATCTGGATCACCGGCGGTGGTGAGGACGAACGGGCACCCGGGCACCGCGGGCCTGTTCGACGGGTACGGACCCGGCCGCTTCGCCGACGCCTTCGACGAGATGTTCGACGCCCAGGGCCGGGTGCGGGCGCCCTACAAGGGCATCCACGCCGCCATGGCCTCCAACGACGTCGACGACCTGGCCAAGCGCTCCGAGGCGCTGGACCGCGCGTTCATCGACCAGGGCATCACCTTCTCGCTGTCCGGTCAGGAGCGCCCGTTCCCGCTGGACCTGGTGCCGCGGGTGATCGCGGCCGCGGAGTGGGCCAAGCTCGAACGCGGCATCAAACAGCGCGTCACCGCGCTCGAGCTGTTCCTGGCCGACGTGTACGGCGAGCAGAACATCCTGCGCGATCAGGTGATCCCCAAGCGGCTGGTCACCTCGTGCGAGCACTTCCACCGCGAGGCCGCCGGGCTGGTCCCGCCGAACGGGGTGCGCATCCACGTCTCCGGCATCGATCTGGTGCGCGACGAGCGCGGCGACTTCCGGGTGCTCGAGGACAACCTGCGCTCGCCCTCGGGGGTCTCCTATGTGATGGAGAACCGGCGCACGATGGCCCGGGTCTTCCCCGACCTGTTCTCCTCGCACCGGGTACGCGCGGTCGGCGACTACGCCACCCACCTACTCCGGGCGCTGCGGGCCTCCGCGGCGCCGAACGAGGCCGATCCCACGGTGGTGGTACTCACCCCCGGCGTGCACAACTCGGCCTATTTCGAGCATTCACTGCTGGCCAGGCAGATGGGTGTGGAGCTGGTGGAGGGCCGCGACCTGTTCTGCCGCGACAACGTCGTCTACATGCGCACGACGGCGGGGGAGCGGCAGGTCGACGTGATCTACCGGCGCATCGACGACACCTTCCTCGACCCCATGCACTTCCGGCCCGACTCGGTGCTCGGCGTCGCCGGCGTCCTCAACGCGGCCCGCGCGGGCAATGTGGTGATCTCGAGTGCGGTCGGCAACGGCGTGGGCGACGACAAGCTCATCTATACCTACGTGCCCACGATCATCGAGTACTACCTGGGCGAGAAGCCGATCCTGCCCAATGTCGACACCTTCCGCTGCTGGCTCGACGAGGAACGCGAGGAAGTTCTCGATCGCGTCGGGGAACTCGTGGTGAAGCCGGTGGAGGGGTCGGGCGGCTACGGCATCGTGATCGGCCCCGACGCGACGCCGCGCGAGCTGGAGGCGGTCAAGCGCAAGATCAAGGCCGATCCGCGCGGCTGGATCGCCCAGCCGGTGGTGCAGCTGTCGACCGTGCCGACCAAGATCGGCAACGAGCTGGTGCCGCGGCACGTGGACCTGCGGCCCTTCGCGGTCAACGACGGCGAGGACATCTGGGTACTCCCCGGCGGGCTCACCCGGGTGGCGCTACCGGAAGGTTCGCTGGTGGTGAATTCCAGCCAGGGCGGCGGCAGCAAGGACACCTGGGTGCTGGCGGGCCGCTCCGGACCGGTCGACCGGGAGCTGGCGGGGCCGGAACTGGTGAGCGATCCGCCGCAGGCCGACTCGTTCGAGCTGGGCCGCGAGCTCAGCGCGCCGCAGGCCAATCAGCAACAGCAGCAACAACAACAGACGCAGCGGCTGATCGGGGACTGACACACATGCTTGCTCGCAACGCCGAATCCCTCTACTGGATCGGCCGATACGTCGAGCGCGCCGACGACACCGCGCGCATCCTCGACGTCGCCGTGCACCAGCTGCTCGAGGACGCCACCGTCGACGCCGACCGCACCTCCCGCGTGCTGCTCAAGGTGCTCGGCATCGAACCGCCCGAGGGGTTGCGCCTGGACGTGTGGTCGGTGACCGACCTGGTCGCGTTCAGCCACGACCACGGCGTGTCCATCAGCGACTCCATCGGCAAGGCCCGTGAGAACGCCCGTGGCGCACGCGAAGTCACCTCCAGCGAGATGTGGGAATGCCTCAACGCCACCTACAACGGGCTGGCGACGGCGGAGAAGGCGGCGCGTGGCCTGGGCCCGCACGAGTTCTTCTCCTACATCAAGGACCGCGCGGCGATGTTCACCGGGCTCACCGACTCGACGCTCTCGCGCGACGACGGTTACCGCTTCCTGCTGCTGGGCCGGTCCATCGAACGGGTGGACATGATGGTGCGCCTGCTGCTCTCGCGCGCGGGCGACCGCACCTCCTCACCGGCCTGGGTGACGGTGCTGCGCTCGGCGGGCGCGCACGACACCTATCTGCGCACCCATCGCGGCGCGCTGGACGCGGCCCGGGTCGCCGAGTTCATCCTGATCGACCGGCTGTTCCCGCGCTCGGTGTTCCATACGCTGCGTGTCGCCGAGGCCTGCCTGACCGAGCTGGATCAGCGGCCGGGCAGCCGGGTCGGCGCGCGGCACGAGGCGCAGCGGGTGCTCGGCCGCGCCCGCAGCGAACTCGAATTCCTGCCGCCGGGCGTGCTGCTGGAGGATCTGCAGAGCAGGCTGCTCGCGCTGCAGAAATGCTGCCGCGAGGTGAGC
Organism: Nocardia asteroides; assembly: GCF_900637185.1. Lineage (NCBI taxonomy): Bacteria > Bacillati > Actinomycetota > Actinomycetes > Mycobacteriales > Nocardiaceae > Nocardia > Nocardia asteroides. The sequence continues at coordinate 2,512,652 of NZ_LR134352.1, forward strand.
GAGGCCGTGTCCCGGCAGTACTTCCACGCCGCCCCCTGGGTGGCCTGGACCGATGTGCGCCGCAATTCCGACGGGCGCGTGCAGGTGGAGGGCGAACTGTGAGCTGGCGGATCAGGGTGGTGCACACCACCGGCTATGTCTACGACGCGCCGGTGACGCGGTCGTTCAACGAGGCCAGGCTCACCCCACGGGCGGACAGCAGGCAGAACGTGATCCTCAATCGCGTCGAAACCGTGCCCGCCACCAGGTCGTATCGCTACACCGACTACTGGGGCACCGCGGTCACCGCCTTCGATCTGCACGCCCCGCACACCGAATTGGAGGTGACCGGCTCGTCGGTGGTGGAGACCGAACCGTTCGCCGAGCCCACCGAGGAACTGAGCTGGGACGAGCTGCGCGCGGGCCGGATCGTCGACCGGTTCGACGAAATGCTCAGTCCCACCGCCTATGTCCCGCGTGATCGCAAGCTCGCCACCGTGGCCCGGCAGCTCTCGCGCGGGGAGGAACCGGCCAAGGCCGTGGTGCGTGCCGCCGAGTGGGTGCACAAGGAGATGGACTACATCGCGGGCACGACCTCGGTGCACACCTCGGCGCTCGAGGCCTTCGCCGAGCGGCGCGGCGTCTGCCAGGACTACGCGCACCTGACGCTGGTGTTGTTGCGCAGCATGGGAATTCCGAGCCGGTATGTCTCGGGCTATCTGCATCCGAAGCCGGGCGCCGGGATCGGCGAGACGGTGGCGGGGCAGTCCCATGCCTGGGTGGAGGCGTGGACCGGGCAGTGGTGGGGCTACGACCCCACCAACAATCTGGCGGTCAACGAGCAGCACGTCTCGGTGGGCGTCGGGCGTGACTACGCCGACGTGCCCCCGCTGAAAGGCGTGTTCTCCGGCGGCGGCTCGACGGACCTCGAGGTCGTTGTAGAGGTGACCCGCCTCGCGTAATGTCCACTTCGCTCGTGCGGACCCCGCTCGCCGCGGGGATGAATCCTCCCGGAGAGGTGGTGGCAGATGTCTCCCACTGCACAGGAACTCGTCGAACCCGAAGTCGTGCCCGAGGTCAAGAAATGGGCCGCCGAAGCGATAGGCACTTTCATCCTGGTGGTCTGCGGCGTCGGGACCCTGGTGCTGGCGGGTGACCGGGTCGGCGCGCTCGGGGTCGCCCTGGCGTTCGGTCTGACGCTGATGTTCCTCGTCTACGCGATCGGGCCGATCTCGGGCTGCCACGTCAATCCCGCGGTGACGCTCGGACAGCTGCTGCTGGGCCGGATCTCGGCTGTCGGCGCCGGTGCGTACGTCGTCGCGCAACTGGTCGGCGGCTTCCTCGCCGGACTGGTGGTGTTCGCACTGGCCAACAATCTGCCCGCCTACGACCGCCCGGTCGACGGGCTGGGCGCCAACGGCTGGGGCGCGCACAGCCCCTCGGCGATCCGCGGGCCGCTCGGCGCGGTCGTGGTCCAGAACGGATACGGCCTGGCCGCGACGATCATCATCGAGGTGATGCTGACCGCGCTGCTGGTCTTCGTGGTGCTGGCCTCGACCGACCAGATCTCCGATGTACCGCTGGCCGGGCTCTCGATCGGTGTCACGCTGACGGTGATCTACCTGGTCTCGCTGCCGATCGACAACACCTCGGTCAATCCGGTGCGCAGCCTGGCCGTGGCGCCCTATCAGGACGGCGCGCTGGGGCAGGTGTGGGCATTCGTGCTGTTCCCGCTGGTCGGCGGTGTGCTGGGCTCGCTGCTGTACGGCCTGATCTTCGGCCGTTCCCGCGACGTCCTGAGCTGATTCCCGAACGATGAAACCCCCGATCCGGCATCGGCCGGTCGGGGGTTTCCCGTGTGCTCAGCTCCAGTGGTACTCGGCGACCAGCCGGTGCGCGACCAGGTCGAATGTCTTGCGTTCGACGATCGCGCCCTCGCGCCGGATCCCGTCCTCGGGCACGTCGAGCACCCGGTCCAGGCGCACCCAGCTCGGCCTGCCGTCGTGGTCCCACGGTCCAGCGCCGATGCCGACCCAGTTGCGGTCGTGCGCGCGTTCGGCTTTGGACGACAGCATCAGCCCGAGCAGGGTCTTGCGGTCGCGTCCGACCACCAGCACCGGGCGGTCCTTACCGTTGGTCGGATCCTCTTCGAACGGCACCCAGGTCCACACGATCTCGCCGGGGTCGGCGCGTCCGTCGAGCTGCGGGCAGTAGACGATCTGGCGCGCGCGATGGGCGGTGGGCACCGGCGTGGACGCGGTGGGACGCACCGCGACGGTGGGTTCCGGCTTGGCCGCCAGCGCTCCCACCAGCTTCTCGAGCAGCCGCGGCCCCTGCTTGCGCACGATCTTCGGTCCCTGCTCCTTGGCGATGACGCCGAGTTGCTTGCCGAGTGTGTTCCAACTGCTGGCCATCCCTGAAATATAACGGTGACTCACCGCTTCGGTGCACCGGTGACAGGGCCGCGATTCGGCGCATGGGACGATGGACCCAGTTCGCCGATACCCCTCGAGGAGTGGAGTGGCTTCCAGTTTTGCCGATACGACGTTCACCGATCCGGCCCGGATCAGGAACTTCTGCATCATCGCGCACATCGACCATGGCAAGTCGACCCTGGCCGACCGGATGCTGCAGCTCACCGGTGTGGTCGAGGAGCGGGCGATGCGTGCCCAGTACCTGGACCGGATGGACATCGAGCGCGAGCGCGGCATCACCATCAAGGCGCAGAACGTGCGGCTGCCGTGGAGTGTCGACGGCGAGGACTACGTCCTGCACATGATCGACACGCCTGGCCACGTCGACTTCACCTACGAGGTGTCGCGGGCGCTGGAGGCGTGTGAGGGCGCGATCCTGCTGGTCGACGCCGCGCAGGGCATCGAGGCGCAGACGCTGGCGAACCTGTATCTGGCGATGGAACGCGACCTCGTGATCATCCCGGTGCTGAACAAGATCGATCTGCCCGCCGCCGACCCGGACCGCTACGCCGCCGAGATCGCCCACATCGTGGGCTGTGAGCCCGACGACGTGCTGCGGGTCTCGGGCAAGACCGGTGTCGGCGTCGACGCGCTGCTGAACAAGGTGATCGCCGAGGTGCCCGCGCCGGTCGGCGACGCCGACGCCCCGGCCCGCGCGCTGATCTTCGACTCGGTCTACGACACCTATCGCGGCGTGGTCACCTACGTGCGTGTGGTCGACGGCAAGCTCACCCCGCGCCAGAAGATCAAGATGATGTCCACCGGCGCGCAGCACGAGCTGCTCGAGATCGGCATCGTCTCGCCCGAACCCAAGCCCACCCAGGGCCTGGGCGTGGGTGAGGTGGGCTATCTCATCACCGGCGTGAAGGACGTGCGTCAGTCCAAGGTCGGTGACACCGTCACCTCCGCCCGCGACGGCGCCGCCTCGGCACTGGCCGGCTACCAGGAACCGCGGCCGATGGTCTACTCGGGCCTGTACCCGGTGGACGGCTCGGACTACCCGGATCTGCGCGACGCGCTGGACAAACTGCAGCTCAACGACGCGGCCCTGACCTATGTGCCGGAGACCTCGGTGGCGCTGGGCTTCGGCTTCCGCTGCGGCTTCCTCGGGCTGCTGCACATGGAGATCACCCGCGAACGGCTGCAGCGCGAGTTCGGCCTGGACCTGATCTCCACCGCGCCCAACGTGATCTACCGGGTGGTGATGGAGGACGGCACCGAGCACATCGTCACCAACCCGTCGTACTGGCCCGAGGGCAAGGTGCGCCAGACCTTCGAACCGGTCACCAAGTGCACCGTGATCGCCCCGAGCGAGTTCGTCGGCACCATCATGGAGCTGTGCCAGAGCCGGCGCGGCGAACTGCTCGGCATGGACTACCTGTCCGAGACGCGCGTGGAGATGCGCTACACGCTGCCGATGGCCGAGATCATCTTCGACTTCTTCGACTCGCTCAAGTCACGCACCCGCGGCTACGCCTCGCTCGACTACGAGGAGGCGGGCGAGCAGTCGTCGGCGCTGGTGAAGGTCGACATCCTGCTCCAGGGCGAGGCTGTCGACGCGTTCAGCGCCATCGTGCACAAGGACGCCGCCCAGGCCTACGGCAACAAGATGACCACCAAGCTGCGCGAGCTGATCCCGCGCCAGCAGTTCGAGGTGCCGATCCAGGCCGCGATCGGTTCCAAGATCATCGCCCGCGAGAACATCCGGGCGATCCGCAAGGACGTGCTGGCCAAGTGCTACGGCGGTGACATCAGCCGTAAGCGCAAGCTGCTCGAGAAGCAGAAGGAAGGCAAGAAGCGCATGAAGACCATCGGCCGGGTCGACGTGCCGCAGGAGGCCTTCGTGGCCGCGCTGTCCTCCGACGCCGCCTCGGACAAGCCGAAGGGCAAGTAGCTCAGGCTGGCTCGGCGGTGACGCGCACCAGCAGGCGCGTGCCGCCGAGCGGGCTTCGGGTCAGTGCGGCGGTGCCGCCGTGCAGGGCAGCCTGCTGCCGGACCAGCGCGAGTCCCAGTCCCGAACCCGGTGAGCCGGGTCGTTTGGCGAAGCGGTCGAACGCGGTGGGGGACAGGTGCTCCGGGATCCCGGTGCCGTTGTCGTCGACGGTGATCGCGATGCCGTCCGTGTCGACGGTGGCGGCCACCGCGATCTCGGTGGCCTGCCCGTGCAGCACCGCGTTGGCGACGGCGTTGGTGACGATCAGCAGGATGCCGCCGGGCAGCCCGGTCATCGGCACCGGTTCGCAGGCGGTGAGTGTGATGTCGACGCCGGGCTGGGCGCGCCGTGCGTTCTGGACGGCCCGGTCGAGGGTTTCGCACAGCTCGAACGGTTCGAAGGCGCCCCGATCGGTGAGCTCGCCGACGGCGAGCCGTTCGAGATCGGCCAGCGTGCGCTCGATCTGGCGCTCGGCGGCCAGCACGTCGGCCAGGACGGCGCCGCGGTGCTCGGCGGGCAGGTCGTCACCGGCCAGCACCTGCAGATCGGTGCGCATCGCCGTGAGCGGGGTGCGCAGTTCGTGCGCGCAGACCGCGGCGAAATCGCGGGCGCTCGCCAGCGCCTGCCTGGTCTCGCCGTGCGCGGTCTCGAGCCGGGCCAGCATCCGGGTGATCGCGTCGGAGAGTTCCTCGGCTTCGCGTGCGCCGCGCCCCGACAGCGGAGGCAGCTCGTCGAGGGTGTCGATCTCGTGGGTGGCCGTGGCCAGTCTGCGTAGCGGCCGGGCCGCGAAACCGGCCAGCACCCAACCCAATCCGGCCGCGACGACAATCCCGCCGACGCCGATGCCGAGTCCCATCAGCTGGCTGCGGGTGATGGCGGCGTCGACGAGGTCACGGTCCGGGTTGAGCCGCACCACCAGGCCGGGCGCGCCCTGCACCGGGGCCAGTGCCGGATCGAACGGGGCGCCCAGGATCGGTGGCTCGGTGACGTCGGGCGCGGGCAACGGCTCCGGCGGCGCGATCGGCGTGCGCATCGTCACCCCGTCGGGTCCGCGCACCACCTGCACGTGCATGGTCGACACGGTCTGGTCGAGCTGACGGGTGCCCGCCACCTTCAGCAGCGCCGCGTAGGTGAGCCCGAGCGTGATCGCCACCAGCGCGGCGACCACCCCCGACACCACGGCGACCCGGGTGCGCAGCGACCACGACCCGGTCCTCACGGGCGCTCGCGCAGGACGAATCCGACGCCGCGCACCGTGTGCACGACCCGGGCGACACCGTCGGCTTCCAGCTTGCGGCGCAGGTAGGAGACGAACACGTCGACCACATTGGTGTCGGTGGCGAAGTCGTAGCCCCAGACCGCGGACAGGATCTGCTCGCGGCCCAGCACCACGCCGAGGTGGTCGGCGAGCATGGCCAGCAGCTCGAATTCGCGTTTGGTCAGCTCGACCTGCCTGCCGCCCGCGTGTACCCGATGGCCGGCCAGGTCGATGTCCACCGCGCCGACCCGGACCGTCTTGCCCGGTGGCGCCGCGCTCGCGGCCGCGCTGCGGCGCAGCAGCGCGCGCAATCGCGCGACCAGCTCGCCCAGGTCGAACGGCTTGGTGAGGTAGTCGTCGGCGCCGCGTTCCAGCGCCGCGATCCGGTCGCTGACCGCGCTGCGGGCGCTGAGGACACAGATGGGGATGTCGTTGCCCATCGCCCGCAGGGCGGTGACCACGCCGACGCCGTCGAGTTCGGGCATGTTCACGTCGAGGACCATGGCGTCGGGCGCGGCGGACCGCACCAGGGCGAGCGCGCGGGCGCCGTCACCGGCGGTGACGACGTCGAAGCCGGAGAGCTCGAGGCCGCGTCGCAGGGACGCCAGCACCCTGACCTCGTCGTCGACGACCAAGATCTGCTGTCCGGTCATCCGCTCACCCTAGTGCGATCCATCATCGGCCCCGGTCAGCGTGCGTGCGGCGGACGGATGAGCACGGCGCCGCCGGGCGCGTCCCCGGATTCGATCCGCGTGCAGTCGCCGGGCAGGTCCGCGCCGGGTGCGCCGGGCAGCGTCGGCAGGGGTGCGGTGGGGGCGTCGTCGAAGCGTTCGATGTGGATGCGCGGGCCGGGCGCCCCGTCCGCGAGCGGCGGCAGGCCCGGGGCGCCGGGACCGTCCGGCGCGGTACACAGGATCAGGGTCCGGTCGGGGCCGATCTCCCTGGTCACGGCGGGATCGGCACTGGCGACGCCGGCGACGGTGCCGGTCAGGACGGCGAGGCCGCCGACCACGGCGGCGGCGCGGGCCCGGCGGTGGGCGGTGAATACGGTCATGGCGAAGGTCTCCTCCGGTGGGATCCGCCGGTCGGGGCGACCGGCGAAACCGACGCTAAGCAGCCGATCTTCACGCTCCGTTGAGCAATCGTTAGAGTTCTCTTGGGATCGGGACCCCCCGATTCCGACGGGTCGCCGAAAGCCGTTGTTCGCCATAAGGTGGGGACCAACCGTTCTGGTCGAAACGACAGTTCGGCGTGCCCGGAATAGTGTTGGATGATCTTCACTTCGCCTCGTTCGTGGTGGGGGGCCGACAGTGATGCGAGTGTTGGAGCATTGATGACGCGTGAACTGCCTTTCGACGACGATGCCGCGCGCACGGAGGGTGCCGACACCGCCTACCGCGTCGCCAACGGCGTCGCCCGGGTGGCCAGGGCGGGCGCCTACGTCACCGGTGGTGCGCTCGTCGCCGCGAACGGCTCCGGCGGTGACCCGGTGCCCGGCACCAGCAATGCCGACAGCCGTGCGGCGGGCTGGTCCTCGCAGTACCACTCCGATCCCAGTCCGGACGCGCCGAGCCCGGTCGTGACCTTCCCCGACCTGGCCGAAACGCCCGCCCCGCACCCGGTTCCGCACGCGCCGTTCGGCGCGCACCCGCCCGCGGGCGATCCGGACGTGTCCATGGTCGCGCGCGCCACCGAATCCGACTGGCGCCCACAGATTCCCGGCTCCGACGACAACGACCACAGCCTGCGAATCCCCGGCTCCGACAGCGGCAACGCCAACGGCTTCGGCATCCCCGGTTACACGCCCGCCCCGACCAAGCCCGGCGTCGGCTTCGACGACGACAACCCGTTCGGGCTGCCCGGCGCGGGCAACCCCGCGCTCGGCCTGCCCGGTCATGGCATCGGCATCCCGGGCTTCGACGGCCTGCCGGGCAACGGCATCGGCATCCCCGGCTACGACGGCCTGCCCGGCCACGGCATCGGCATCCCCGGCGCGACCAGCCCGGTGGGCGCGCAGCCCGGCGACAGCCCGTTCGACGGCATCGGCGACATGTTCGACGGCTTCGGCGCGATGGTCGACGCCCAGTGGCAGGTCGACGCGCACGTCGGCCTCGACGGCGTCTGGTTCACCTCGCAGATGAAGGTCAACGCCCAGGTCGGGCAGGTCGGCGACCAGCTCGACGACTACGGCAAGTGGCTCGGCGACGGCCTGAAGGTCCCCGGTGACACCACCGGCGGCGGCGCAGGCGGGTTCACCTCGCCGACCGGCCCCAGCCTGCCCGGTTCGTCGTCCTCGGGCGTCGGTCTGCCCGGCTCGGCCACGGCGCCGTCACCGGTGGCGCCGACGGCCCCCGCACCGGCGCCTGCCGCGCCCATGGCCCAGACGCCCTCACCCGTCGTGCAGGCTCCGGTCGCTCCGGCGCCGGCTCCGGTCGCGCCCGCCGCGCCGGCGCCCGCCGCGGTGAGCCCCGTCGTCAGCACGCCGCTGCAGACCACCATCCAGCCCGACGCCGCCTCCACGCCGATCGCCAACGTCTTCGGCGGGGCGGGCGCCGCGTCGCCGCTGACCGCGCCCGCGGCCGCGGTGCCCGCGCTGTTCGCACCCACCACGCCCACGAAACCCGTTGTGCTGCCGGAGGTCACGGGTGGCCAGCACACCCCGACCACGGTGCCGGTGACGGTGCCGTCGAAGCAGCCCACCGTCGACCTCGACACCCCGACCACGGTGAAACTGCCCACCCTGCCGACCGCCACGGCTCCGACGATGCCGGACACCACCAAGTCGCCGATCACGGTGGCGCCGACCGTCAAGCCGTCCGTCCCGGACGACACGGTCACCACGCCCGGCACCGGGACCGGCACCACCGGTGGCGTGAGCACGCCGTCGACCGCGCCGACCCAGCCCACCGTCGACCTGCCCGAGCCCACCGGCTCGCAGCCGACCGCCACGGTCCCCACCCAGCAGCCCACCGCCACGGTGCCGACCCACCAGCCGACCGCGCCGACCAAGCAGCCGACGGTCGACATCGATCCGCCGACGATGGTCACCCCGCCGCCGGTGGTCACCGTGCAGCCCACCCAGGCCCCGGTGAAGCCGCCGGTCATCGACACCAAGCCGATCGCCGCCGACTTCGGGCACACCGACGGCGGCTACCATGGCGTGTCGGCCGGGCTGTTCGATCCGGGAATGGGCGGCGCCGATCTGACGGCCGCCGTGTTTCCGCACGAGCCCGTTGGGTACGACTTCGTCTGACATGACGACGTCGGGCGCAGGCATCTCGGCCGGGTTCATGCAACGAGAGTGAGGAACAGGTTGTCAGCCGCAGCCGGACTGCAGGCCGCGACCGTGAAGCATCCGGATGTGATGGCTCCGGTCGTTTCCCTGGTCGACGAACTGCGGGAACTGGTCCGCACCGGCGGTCGTGACGACCTCGACGCCCGGCTCGGAATGGTGCGTGCCAGGCTCAGCGATCCGCGGGTACGGCTCGTCGTCGTCGGCGAACCGCAGGCCGGGATGAGCACGCTGGTCAACAGCATGGTCGGTACCCCGGTCAGTGCCACCGACGGCAAGCCGAGCGTCCCGGTGATCGTCGAATACGGTCAGGCGCCGGCCGCGACCCTGGTGAAGTCGGCGCCGCGCGGCCGGGTCGAACGCGTGTCGGTCGACCCGCTGAACCCCGGTCCCGCGCTCACCGCGCTGGGGGTGCTGCGCGCCGAGTTCGCCGAGCCGAGCCCGCTGCTGGCCGACGGCCTGGTCGTGATGGACGCTCCCGGCTCGGCCACCCACGAGAGCGCGGCCTGGTCGATGATCGCCGCCGCCGACGTGGTCCTCTACGCCACCGACGCCGCCGCCGAACTCACCGAGGCCCAGCTGGACTACCTGCGCCGGGTCGAGCAGGTGTGCCCGTCGGTGGTGTGCGTGCTCACCAAGATTGACCGCAACCCGCACTGGTCGCTCACCCAGCGCCGCAACCGCACGCTGCTCGACGGGGCGGGCCTGAACTTCGCGGTGGCCCCGGTCTCGGCGCTGATGCACCGGCAGGCCGTGGACTCGGGCGATCAGCAGCGCGACATCGAGTCGGGCGTACCGCAGCTCATCGATCATCTGCACGATTACGTTGTCGCCCAAGCCGACTCCGTCGCGGTGACGGCGGCTTCGCGCGACATCGCGCTGGTCGTCGACCAGCTGGCCCTGACCCTGCGCGCCGAGGCCGACGCCCTGCGCGACCCGCGCAGCCGCGCCGAGATCACCCAGCGGCTGGCCGCGGCCAGGACCGAGGCCGACCTGCTGCGCCAGCGCACCGCCACCTGGCAGGTCACCCTCGTCGACGGCAGCTCCGAACTGAGCGCCGACATCGAACACGACCTGCGGCACCGGCTGCGCACCCTGGTCCGCGAGGCCGAGGCCGAGATCTCGCGCACCGATCCGGCGCGCAAGTGGAACGAATTCGCCACCGAACTCGACGCCCGGATCTGCGAGGCCGTCGAGGAGAACTTCGTGATGGCGCACTACCGCGCCGTGGAACTGGCCGAACAGGTCGCCACCAAGTTCCCGCCGGACAACCGCACGCCGCCGCTGCCCGAACTGCGCCTGACCAACCCGGGCGACGTGCTCGAGCCGGTGCAGTCGCTGGAGTCGCTGGAGAGCGCCAAATCCAGTGTGGGACAGCAGGCGCTCTCGGCGCTGCGCGGCTCCTACGGCGGCATCCTGATGGTGGGTCTGGCCACCAGCCTGCTCGGGATGTCGCTGGTGAACTGGTACTCAGCGGGCGCGGGCGTGCTACTCGGCGTGAACGCGCTGTGGGACGACCGGCGAAACCGCAAGCAGCGCAGGCAGGCCGAGGCCAAGGTGGCCGTCGCCCGGCTCGCCGACGACGTGATCTTCCAGGTGGGCAAGGAATCCCGCAACCGGCTGCGCACTCTGCAGCGAGTGCTGCGCGACCACTACACCGAGATCGCCGCCGAGGTGGGCCGCACCGCCGACGAGGCGCTGCGCGCCGCGGAGGAGACCGGCCTGCGCTACGGCGACCACCGCGAACTGCGGATCACCGAGATCGACGCGGGCCTGCGCACGCTGGCCGGGCTCCGGGAACGCGCCGAACGACTCGCGTACTGAGACGGGTCAATTCGGCCGGTTCGACGGCGAGTGCGCCGGCTGGAACTGACCGGCCAGGCGGGAGTCCTCGGCCCTGATCACATGGGTCACCGCGTTGATCAGCGCCAGGTGGGTGAACGCCTGCGGGTAGTTGCCCAGGTGCCTGCCGGTGTGCGGGTCGATCTCCTCGGCGTAGAGCCGCAGCGGGCTGGACATGCCGAGCAGCCGCTCGCACAGCTGGGTGGCGCGCTCGAGTTCGCCGATCTCCACCAGCGCCGAGACCAGCCAGAACGAGCAGATGGTGAAGGTGCCCTCCTCGCCGGACAGGCCGTCGTCGGTGGTGTCGGTGTCGTAGCGCAGCACCAGTCCGTGCACGGTGAGCCGATCGGCGATGGCCAGCACGGTGGCCTTCACCCGGTGGTCCTCCGGCGGCAGGAAGCGGGTGAGCACCACCAGCAGCAGTGAGGCGTCGAGGGTGGTGCCGCCGTAGGTCTGGGTGAACACCCCTTCCTCGTCGACGCCGTGGGCGAGCACGTCCTCGCGGATCTCCTCGGCGATCTCGAACCATTCGGCCGCCCGCTCGCGCTGGCCGTGCAGCAGGGCCAGCCGGGCGCCGCGGTCGAGCGCCACCCAGCACATCACCTTCGACGAGGTGAACTGCTGCGGTTCGCCGCGCACCTCCCAGATGCCCCGGTCGGGCTCGCGCCAGCGCGAGATCGCGGCCTGCACGGTGCGCTGCAGCATCGGCCACAGCGATTCCGGCACCTGCTGACGGGATTTCACGTGCAGGTACACCGCGTCGAGCATGGTGCCCCAGATGTCGTGTTGATCCTGGTTGTAGGCGGCGTTGCCGATCCGGACCGGGCGCGAGTCGTCGTAGCCCGACAGCTCGGGCAGGAGCTCCTCGGTGATCTGGCGCTCCCCGCCGATCCCGTAGAGCACCTGCAGCGGCAGCGCGTCGCCGTTCTCGCCGGTGGTGGCGTCGTTGAGGAAGTTGAAGAAGTCGTCGGCCTCGCGATCGAGACCGAGGGTGTACAGGCCCCACAGCGCGAAACTGGAGTCGCGGACCCAGGTGTAGCGGTAGTCCCAGTTGCGTTCCCCGCCCGGGGTTTCCGGCAGCGAGGTGGTGGCGGCGGCCAGCAGCGCGCCGGTGGGCGCGTAGGTCAGGCCCTTGAGCGTGAGGGCGCTGCGCTGCAGATAGCTGCGCCACGGGTGGTCGGGGAAGTCGCCGAGGGTGATCCAGCGGCGCCAGCATTCGGCCGTGGTCCACATCCGGGCGGCCGCCTCGTCGAAGGTGGCGGGTGCGGGCAGGTCCGACCAGGACAGCGCGACGAACACCGCATCGCCTTCGCTCATCCGGGTACGCGCCCGCGCCTCCCTGCCCTCCAGACCCAGCCGCAGATCGGTGGTGAGCACCAGGGCCGGGCCCGCGTCCGGGTCGTTCACGGAGACGGCGGTGGCCTCCTCGTAGACCTTGCCGGTGTACTCCCAGCGCGACCCGCCCCGGTGGTAGTCGAAGGAGGGCTGGCAGCTCATCTCCAATTCGACCGTGCCGCTGACACACTTGACCGTCCGCAGCAGCATGTGCTCGGCATCCCAGTCCATCGGAGTGCGGCGGTGGGTCTTGGACCTGGCCGTGTTGTTGTGCCAGGGGCCGAGCACGAGCGCGTCGCGCACGATCAGCCAGCCGGTCTCGGTCTGCCAGGTGGTCTCGATGATCATGCCGCCGGGCAGATACCGGCGCGCCGCGGGCACATGCTTGCCGTACGGGCCGATCCGGAAGTGACCCGCACTGCGGTCCAGGATGGCGCCGAACACACTGGGGGAGTCGGGCCGGGGGACACACAGCCACTCGACCGAGCCGCTGCTGGCGATCAGGCAGCTGGTCTCGCAGTCGGACAGGAACGCGTAGTCGTCGATCGGCGGGAAGGCGCCACGGCGGCCACTGGAGGAGACGGGACTCAGAATCGGCAGGTTGTCGGCGCTGGACTCCATACCCCATCATCGGGGCGATACCGGCTCCGCGTCCACCGCGACAGCGTCGCGATCGGCCGATTCCGCCGGTCAGGGCGACGGAATTCGTGCGTTCGCGGCGACCGACTAGTCTGGTCGACGTGGAACGCATCGCGGGTTGGTGGGACGGCTTCGAACTCTGGGTGGCGGGGTTGCCCTTCATCCCGCAGTTCCTCGTCGTGCTGATCGGCATGGTCCCGATCAGCTTCGCCATCGCCTTCCTGCTCGATCGCACCCTGCGGGTGATCTTCCGCCTGCTCGGGCGCACCGACCGGATCGAGCCCGCGCCGGCCGGCGCCACGGCGGTGCCGGTCACCGCCGCCGCGCCGGAACGTCCGACCGTCGGCAGCGGTGCCCGCTGATGCCACGTTCCCGCGTTCAGCTCGCCCTGATTGCCCTGCTGGTGCTCGTCGTGGTGGCCTGGTTCTTCACCCGCTGACCTAGTTGCGGCGCCAGTCGTCGAACCGCTTGCCGAGGTCGGCGACGGTCTTGCCGACCTCTTGGCCCACGGTGTTCACCGCCGAACCCACGTCGCGGCCCAGATCGCGCACGGTGCGGATCAGCAGGTCCTCGGACTGGTCGAAGGTCTCGCGGTAGCTGCGCGCCGCCTCCTTGACCTCCTCGCCGATGCGGGCGTTGCGGTCCTGGTCGCGGCGCGGGTAGGCGCCGCCGAGTACCCGGTCGTAGTCGCCGGACTGGATCCAGCGGCGCAGTTCCGCGGCCCGCAGCACCGAGAACGGGTGGCTCTGCAACTCCAGGTTGAGCAGCTTGAGCACGCCGTCGCGCAGGTCGCCCGAGCGCAGGTAGTCGTCGGCCTGGTCGAGGAACGCGCCGTGGTTCATCTCGTGCAACCAGGCGCCACCGGCGGTCTTCATGTGCACGCGCACCGAGGCCTCCACGTCCTGGCAGCACAGCAGGCCCGCCCGGTCACCCGACAGTTCCGACTTGCGGCTCCACTCCATCAGCGCGGCCACGATCGCGCGCACCGCCCAGCCGCCCACCGGCATCCAGCCGACCGAGGCCGACAGCCGCAGCAGGTGCATCAGCATCGTGCGGTACACCGCGTGCCCGGACAGCGCGTGCCCGAGCTCGTGCCCGACCACGAAGCGCAGCTCCTCGGTGTCCATCAGTTCGAGCAGGCCGGTGGTGAGCACGATGAACGGCCGGTCCATGCCGATGGTGAAGGCGTTCACCGACGGGTCCTGCAGGACGTACATCTCCGGCGTGGTCGGCGCGTCGAGCACGTCGACGCAGTCGGCCCGCAGCTGGTGCAGGGTGCGGAACTGGCGATCGTCGACCCGCACGGCGGTGGCGAGGTACATCAGCCGGTGCTGACGTTCCCGCAGCAGGCTCGACAGTGCCCGCAGCACCGTGTCGAAACCGCTCAGCGAGCGCAGCGCCACCAGGGCGGTGCGGTCGGCCGGATGCTCCCAGGCGCGCGTGCTGATTTCCGGCAAACGCACACGGACGCGGTCGGGTGCCATGGTCATAGGATGAAATCCCCCCTCGGTGTGGAACTCTCGTCGATTCGAATCATCATGTCGCAATCTGCTACAGTCTGCCTGTGTCGTCGAGTGTCGCCCCGCAGATCCGCCATGAACTGGCGTTGATCGCTGTCGGCAACCTCGCGGTCGCGGACATCCTCTGTCGATGATCGGCCACCGGACTCCTCTGCGCGTTCTTGCCCAGTAGACTGGCGCGCGCTTTCCTTTCGCAGTCGTAGTCCGTACTCCGGGGGCCAGCAGGCCCGAGTCGCGCCAACTGTCGTGCCGTTCGTCCACGACAGGTCTACCGATCGACCAGAGCGTTCCTGCCGCCAACGAAAGACGTTGTGCCGCAGGCCCTTCCGAAAGGTTCACCCCGATGTCTCGCAACACCTGGATCGGCTCGCGCCGTCGCGCCGCCGCTGTCGCTCTCACTGCCGTCGCCGCGGTCGCGCTGACCGCCTGCGGCGGTGGCGCCAGCGACTCGACCGACGGCGACACCGGGGCCGACGGCAGCGGGGGCTCGCTCAACCTCTACGCCTACGCCGTGCCGAAGCCGGGCTTCGACAAGGTCGTGCCCGAGTTCAACAAGACCGAGGCGGGCAAGGGCGTCCAGATCCAGGCCTCCTACGGCGCCTCCGGCGACCAGTCGCGCAAGGTCAAGGACGGCGCCGAGGCCGACGTCGTCAACTTCTCCGTCGAGCCCGACATCACCCGCCTGGTCGACGCCGGCCTGGTGGATTCCACCTGGAACGCCGACGCGAGCAAGGGCATCCCGTTCGGCTCGGTCGTCACCCTGGTCGTCCGCAAGGGCAACCCCAAGGGCATCAAGGACTGGGACGATCTGATCAAGCCCGGTGTCGAGGTCGTCACCCCGAACCCGTTCAGCTCGGGCTCGGCCAAGTGGAACCTGCTCGCGCCCTACGCCGCCAAGAGCGACGGCGGCAAGAACCAGCAGGCCGGCCTGGACTACCTGACCCAGCTGATCTCGCCCGAGCACGTCAAGGTGCAGCCGAAGTCGGGCCGCGAAGCCACCGAGACCTTCCTGCAGGGCACCGGTGACGTGCTGCTGAGCTACGAGAACGAGGCCATCTTCTCCGAGCGCAACGGCGACCCGATCGAGCACATCAACCCGCCGACCACCTTCAAGATCGAGAACCCGGTCGCGGTGCTGAAGAACTCCAAGAACCTGCCCAAGGCCACCGCCTTCCGCGACTTCCTGTTCACCCCCGAGGGCCAGAAGGCCTGGGCGCAGGCCGGCTTCCGCCCGGTGGACCCGAAGGTCGCCGCCGAGTTCGCCGCGGACTTCCCGACCCCGGCCAAGCTGTGGACCATCGACGACCTCGGTGGCTGGAAGGCCGTCGACAAGGACCTGTTCGCGCAGGGCACCGGCAAGGTCGCCGTCATCTACGACCAGGCCACCAAGTAGGGCGTGACCCAGCACACACGCGATACTGGACAACTGTGACTGACAGCAGTGGGCACGCCGGGACCGGGGAAACCCCCGATCCCGGCGTTGCCGTGAAACTGGAGAAATCTGCGCCCGCGCGTCGCCGCCGCTGGGAGTGGCTGCGCGTGACCGGTTCGGTCGGCCCGGTCGGCATCGGCATCGCCGTGCTGTGGCTGAGCGTCATCGTGCTGCTGCCGCTGGCCGCGCTCACCGTCAGCTCGTTCGAGGACGGGTGGTCGGGCTTCTGGGACGCGGTCACCGCGCCCGCGGCCCTGGACTCGCTGCGTATCACGGTCGGCGTCTCGGTGGTCGTGGCCCTGCTCAATGTGGTGATGGGCACGCTCATCGCCTGGGTGCTGGTGCGCGACGAGTTCCCCGGCAAGGGGATCGTCAACGCGCTGATCGATCTGCCGTTCGCGCTGCCGACGATCGTCGCCTCGATCGTGCTGCTCTCGCTGTACGGCCCGAACAGCCCGATCGACATCCACCTCAACGCCACCCAGCCCGGTCTGGTGGTGGCACTGGCGTTCGTGACGCTGCCGTTCGTGGTGCGCTCGGTACAGCCGGTGCTGATCGAGGTCGACAAGGAAGTGGAGCAGGCCGCGCTCTCGCTGGGCGCGAGCAACTGGATCACCTTCCGCCGGATCGTGCTGCCCACGCTGGCGCCCGCGATCATCTCCGGCGGCGGCCTGGCCTTCGCCAGGGCGATCGGTGAGTACGGCTCGGTCGTGCTGATCGGCGGCAACATCCCGCGCGAGACGCAGATGACCTCGCAGTACATCCAGCAGCAGATCGAGGTCGACCGGCCGGTCAACGCGGCCGCGGTGTCGGTGGCGCTACTGGCCATCTCCTTCGCCAGCCTGCTCGTCCTGCGGCTGCTCGCCGAGCGCACCGCGCGCAAGGAAGAGGCCTCCCGATGAAGCTGTCCCTGTTCACCCGGCTCTCGCTGCGCACAGTGGCCCTCGGCTATCTGCTCGTGCTGCTGGTGCTGCCGCTGGTGATCATCCTGTGGCGCACCTTCGAGCGCGGGATCGGCGCGTTCCTGGACTCGATCACCACCCCGGCGGCGATCTCGGCGTTCCAGCTGTCGATGCTCATCGTGGCCATCGTGGTCCCGCTGAACGTGGTGTTCGGCGTGGTGACGGCGCTGGCGCTGGTGCGCAGCAAGTTCCCCGGGCGCAGTCTCGTGCAGGGCATCGTCGACCTGCCGTTCGCGGTGTCGCCGGTGGTCGTCGGTGTGTCGCTGATCCTGCTGTGGGGTGCGGGCGGCTGGTTCGGCGGTCTGGAGTCGGCCGGGTTCAAGGTGATCTTCAGCCTGCCCGGCATGGTGATCGCCACCATCTTCGTCACGCTGCCGTTCGTGGTGCGCGAGGTGGAGCCGGTGCTGCACGAGATCGGCGACGACCAGGAGCAGGCTGCGGCCACCCTCGGCGCGTCGCGCTGGCAGACCTTCTGGCGGATCACCCTGCCCGCCATCCGCTGGGGCCTGACCTACGGCGTGGTGCTCACCGTGGCCCGCGCGCTCGGCGAATTCGGCGCGGTGATCATGGTCTCGACCGCGCTGCCCGGCAAGTCGCAGACGCTGACCCTGCTGGTGCACGGCCGCTATATCAACGACCACAACACTTTCGGCGCCTACAGCGCGGCCACGCTGCTGATGGCTATGGCGCTGGTCGTACTTCTCCTGATGACTCTCCTCGAACGCAAGCGGGGCTCCGAATGATCACCGTGACCAACGCGCGCAAGAACTACGGTTCCTTCGCCGCTCTCGACGATGTCAGCATCGACATCACTTCCGGCGAGCTCACCGCGCTGCTCGGCCCGTCCGGTTCGGGCAAGTCGACGCTGCTGCGCTCGATCGCGGGCCTGGAGTCGCTGGACTCGGGCATCGTGCGGATCGCGGGCAACGACGTGACCCACGTGGCGCCGCAGAAGCGCGACATCGGGTTCGTGTTCCAGCACTACGCCGCGTTCAAGCACATGACCGTGCGCGACAACGTCGCCTTCGGCCTGACCATCCGCAAGCGGCCCAAGAAGGAGATCGACAAGCGCGTCGACGAGCTGCTCGGCATCGTCGGCCTCGACGGCTTCCAGCATCGCTACCCGGCGCAGCTGTCGGGCGGTCAGCGCCAGCGCATGGCGCTGGCCCGCGCGCTGGCCGTCGACCCGCAGGTGCTGCTGCTCGACGAGCCGTTCGGCGCGCTCGACGCCAAGGTCCGCACCGACCTGCGGCAGTGGCTGCGCAGGCTGCACGAGGAGGTCCACGTGACCACCGTGCTGGTGACCCACGACCAGGAGGAGGCGCTCGACGTCGCCGACCGGATCGCGGTGATGAACAAGGGCCGGATCGAGCAGGTCGGTTCTCCCGAGGACGTCTACGACCGGCCCGCCAACGAGTTCGTGATGTCGTTCCTCGGCGCGGTGGCCCGGCTCAACGGCCACCTGGTGCGCCCGCACGACATCCGGATCGGCCGCGATCCGAGCATGGCGATGGCCGAGCACGAGGGCACCGCGGAGTCCGCGGGCGTCACCAGGGCCACCGTGGAGCGGATCGTGCGGCTCGGCTTCGAGGTGCGGCTGGAGCTGCGCAACGCCGCCACCGGGGATCAGTTCGCCGCGCAGGTCACCCGCGGTGACGCGGCCGCGCTGCACCTGAGCGAGGGCGAGACCGTCTACGCCCGCGCCACCCGGATCCCGGACCTGCCGTCGAGCTGAGACCGGCGACCCCTGTCGCCCCGGCGCCCGCGGTGAGACGATGAGTGCGATGTGGCCTCGGTCATATCGCACCGGGCGGGACCGGGCAGCGCGGGGGCGCGCTCAGGTCGCGTCGACCGTGGTCGGGACCTGGACAGGCGCTCTGGGGCGGTAACGCCCCGACCGGAGGAAGACATCATGTCGACCGGGGTGTTCGATGTCGGCGCGCTGCGGCGTGCCGTCGCGGCGCAGGTGATCGGGCCGGGCGAGCCCGGCTACGACGAGGCCCGCGCGGTATGGAACGGCGCGATAGATCGCAGGCCGTCGGCGGTCGTCCGTCCCGCGGACACCGCCGAGGTGGCCGAGGCGGTCGCCGCGATCCGGGCGAGCGGCGCGGATCTGACCGTGCGCGGCGGCGGCCACAACTACGCCGGGCACGCCGTCGCCGACGGCGCGGTGCTGCTCGACCTGGGCAGGCTCGATCAGGTGCTGGTCGACCCGCTGCGGCAGCGCGCCCGCTGTGGCGGCGGCGCGACCTGGGCCGAACTCGACGGGATGGCCGGTGCCCAGGGGCTGGCCGTCACCGGGGGATTCATCAGCGACACCGGCATCGGCGGGCTCACCCTCGGCGGTGGTTTCGGCTGGTTGACCCCGCTGTTCGGGATGTCGTGCGACAACCTCGTCGAGGCCGAGGTGGTGACCGCCGAGGGGCACGTGGTCGCCGCGTCGGCCCAGGAGAACCCCGACCTCTTCTGGGCGCTGCGCGGTGGCGGCGGCAATTTCGGGATCGTCACCGGGTTCGAGTTCGTGCTGCACGCGTTCGGGCCGATGGTGCAGGTGGCGCTGCTGTGGTGGCCGCCGGAGGAGGCGGTGGCCGCGCTGGTCGAGGGTCAGGCCGTCCTGATGGACCTGCCCGCCCGGCACTGCGGCACGATCAACGCGATCAGCGGGCCGCCCGCGCCCTTCGTGCCGCGGCACTGGCAG
Organism: Nocardia asteroides; assembly: GCF_900637185.1. Taxonomy (NCBI): domain Bacteria; kingdom Bacillati; phylum Actinomycetota; class Actinomycetes; order Mycobacteriales; family Nocardiaceae; genus Nocardia; species Nocardia asteroides. The sequence continues at coordinate 2,532,016 of NZ_LR134352.1, forward strand.
GGCAAGCCCGGATTCGTGGTCGGCATCGCGGGCGACGGCTCGGCATTCGACCTGGCCGACGCGGTGGCCCCGCTGCGCGCGCTCACCCCCACGCCGGCCTGGGAGCTGGTCGCCGAGATGCCCTATCCCGCGCTGCAGCAGCTGTTCGACGGCACCGCGCCGTGGGGCCTGTGGTCCTACGAGAAGTCGCTGTACCTGGACCGGATCGACGCCGCGGTCGCGGAGGTGATGGTCGAGCAGTATCCGCGCTCGCGCGCGCCGCTGTCGGTGATGCCGACATTGCCGCTGTGCGGGCACTACAGCAGGCTCGCCGACGCTGACACCGCGTTCGGCGGGTCCCGCGCGCCCGGCCTGATCGTCAATATCTCCACCTCCAGCCCGGATCCGGCGACGTTCGCCGCGGAGCGGCAGTGGGTGCGCGAGTTCTGGGACGAACTGCGCCCGTTCGCCCGCGACGACCGCACCTACGTCAACTTCCTCGGCGACGGGAACACCGCGCAGGTCGCGGCGACCTACGGCGCCAAATACGACCGGCTGCGCGCGGTCAAGGGGCGGTGGGACCCCACCAACGTCTTCCGGCACAACGCCAACATCTCGCCCGCCCTGCCCTGAGCGGGCGCGGGTTGCCGAGCGGTTCGCTGGGCGGGCGCGGCGCGGATGCTCGGTCGAGGCCGCGCAGGATAGCCGGTACCGGCGGTCCACCGGCCGGAACGGCACACCCGGCGCGAAGAATTTTCCCGAACCCGCCGCGCGCGCCCGCCGACTGTGCATGACGCAGTGTCACAGGTAGAGCCATTTTTACTGGTGAGTAGCTTTTCGTCCTGGCATTTCGGCGCGCCGAACACCGCAAATCGAGACGTCGACAGAGTTGACGTGACCTCTCGTAGGTGTAACTATTGGAAACAGTAAACGTCCCTTGAGGAGAGGCAGTGACGACGATGTCTGCGCCCACCACCCCTGACGTCGATCCTGTAGTCGCGGAGGCTCAGGCGTACGCCGAGAAGTTGCTGATGCTGTCCGAGGCATCGGTCGACCGTCACTTCGACCCGTTCGAGGACATCGACTGGGACAACCCCGAGTTCGACCCGAACCACAAGCCCGAGCGCTGGGTCCTGGTCACCTCGGCCGACCCGATCGGTCGCCACCCCTGGTACCAGGCGCTGCCGCTGGACAAGAAGATCGAGATCGGCAAGGTCCGCCAGGCCAATGTCGCCAAGGTCGGCCTGCAGTTCGAGGCCATCCTGATCATCGGCATGATGCAGCACATCTTCAACCTGAAGAACAACGACCCGGAGTTCCGGTACTGCTCGCACGAGATGATCGAAGAGCACAACCACACTCTGATGTTCCAGGAGATGGTCAACCGCGTCGCCGACGTGCCGGGCATGAACCCGCTCGTGCGTCAGCTGCGTCACCTGGCCGCCCCGGTCGGCGCGCTGATGCCGAACCTGTTCTTCATGGCCGTGCTGGCCGGCGAAGAGCCGATCGACCACATCCAGAAGGACATCCTGCGCTCGGGTGACGACATCCACCCGATCATGCGCGGCGTGATGGCGATCCACGTGGCCGAGGAAGCTCGCCACATCTCCTTCGCCCACGAGTTCCTGAAGAAGAACGTGCCCGCGCAGCGGCCGTTCAACAAGTTCGTGCTGTCGATCGCGATGCCCACGATCATGTTCATTCTCGGCCGCGCCATCGCGACGCCGCCGAAGACCTTCTTCAAGCAGTTCGACATGCCCGCCGACGTCCGCAAGGAGCTGTTCTACGGCGCCAAGGAGTCCAAGCAGGTCTTCGCCGACTACTTCATCGACGTGCGCGCGCTCGCCGAGGAGGTCGGTCTGATGAACCCGGTCGCCAAGCGGGTGTGGAAGCTGCTCGGCATCGACGGTCCGTCCAGCCGCTACCGGTCGGAGCCCAAGCGCTCCGCCAAGCACGCAGCCTGAGACGATAGCCAGATGCCATACGTCGTTACCCAGTCATGCTGTAGTGACGCCTCGTGTGTCTACGCATGCCCGGTGAACTGCATTCATCCGACCCCGGATGAGCCGGACTTCCTCACCGCGGAAATGCTGTATGTCGATCCGTCGGCCTGCGTGGACTGTGGCGCCTGCGCCACCGCCTGCCCGGTCGACGCGATCACCTCGTCGAAGAAGCTGACCGACGAGCAGAAGCCGTTCATCGAGATCAACGCCGACTTCTACCGCATCCAGCGGGACCGGCCGACGTTGGCCCGTCCGGTGATGCCGCCCGCGATCGACACCCAGCGTTCGCCGCTGCGGGTCGCCATCGTGGGGTCGGGTCCGTCGGCGATGTACGCCGCCGACGAACTGCTGACCCAGCCCGGGGTCTCGGTGACCATGTTCGACCGGTTGCCGCAGGCCTACGGTCTGGCCCGGCTCGGCGTCGCGCCCGACCACAAGCGCACCCGCCAGGTCGCCGAGCTGTTCGACGTGATGTCGAAGCAGCAGGATTTCGGCACCTACCTGGACGTGGAGATCGGCAAGCACATCAGCCAGGCCGAGCTGCTCGAGCACTTCCACGGTGTGGTGTACGCCGTGGGCGCGTCCTCGGATCGCAAGCTCGACATTCCGGGCGAGGGTCTGCCGGGCAATGTCTCGGCCACCGACTTCGTCGCCTGGTACAACGGTCATCCCGACCACGCCGACGACCAGTTCGACCTGAACCAGAAGCGCGTCGTGATCGTGGGCAACGGCAACGTCGCCCTCGACGTGGCCCGCATCCTGACCGTCGATCCGGCCACGCTCGCCAACACCGACATCGCGCCCTACGCGTTGCGGGCGTTGCGGCAGAGCAAGATCGAAGAGGTCGTGATCCTGGGCCGTCGTGGCCCGGCCGAGTCGGCGTTCACCGTCCCCGAGTTCGTCGGCCTGCTGGCCGCCGACATCGACATCGCGATCGAGGGCGAGCTGCCCGAGGTCACCCCGGATCTGCCGTTCAAGGTCGAGCAGAAGCTGCGGCTGCTGCACAGTGTCGCGAACCGGCCCTTCGGCGAGCGCAAGCGGATCGTGTTCCGCTACCTGTCCTCGCCGGTGGAGATCCTGGGCACCGACGCGGTGACCGGGGTGCGGGTCGAGCGCAACGAGCTGGTCACCGGCGCCGACGGTCGCACCAGCGCGGTGCCGACCGGCGACACCGAGCTGCTCGAGGCGGGCGTCGTGCTCACCTCGGTCGGCTACCGCGGTGTGCCGAGCAAGGATCTGCCGTTCGACGACGCGCGCGGCGTGATCCCCAACGACCGGGGCCGGGTGCTGTCCGCGCCGGGTGGCGATGTCGTCACCGGCACGTACGTGACCGGCTGGATCAAGCGTGGCCCGACCGGCTTCATCGGCACGAACAAGTCGTGCGCGCAGGAGACCGTGCAGCAGCTGGCCGAGGACTTCAACACCGGCAAGCTGCGCGCGCCGGTCCGCGACGCGGTGGAGTTCGACCGCCTGGTCCGTGCCCGCCGTCCGCAGGCTCGCGCCGGCGGCGCCGCGGCACCGGCCGCGACCGGCCCGATCAAGCGCCTGCTCGCGCGGGGCTGACGCAGCGACACCCGAAGGCCCGCCCGCCGACATCGATTCGGCGGGCGGGCCTTCGGCGTTTCACTGCGCGGTGAAGCCGCCGTCCACGGCCACCGCCGACCCGGTGACGAACGAGGCCTCGGAGCTGAGCAGGAACGCGCACAGCGCGGCGATCTCGGCCGGCTGCGCGATCCGCCCGAGCGGGTGCAGGGCCGCGATCGCCGCCTCGCCCTCCGGCGTCGCCCCCATCGAGGTGCGGAAGGCCGGGGTGTCGACGGCCCCCGACACCAGCGCGTTGACCCGCACGCCCGCGGCGGCCGTCTCCAGCGCCACCGACCTGGTCAGACCGACGACGCCGTGTTTGGCGGCCACATACGGTGCGACCGAGGCCATTCCGACGACACCGAGATTGGAGGCGTTGTTCAGGATCGCGCCGCCGCCGGAGGCGATGATCGCGGGTACCTGATGCCGCAGGCCGTGGAACACGCCGGTGAGGTTCAGGTCGAGCTCGGCGCGCCACGCGTCGTCGGCGATCTCGGCGACCGGACCGAAGGCCGACACCGCGCCCGCGTTGTTGAACGCCGCGTCCAGCCTGCCGTACTCGGTGAGCGCGGCCTGGGTGAGCCGTGCGACATCGGCGTCGACGGTGACGTCGGTCGGTACGAACAGCGCACGCCCACCCGCGGACCTGATCTCGTCGGCGACCTGCTCGCCCTGATCCTTGCCGCGCGAACCGAGCACCACGGCCGCGCCTTCGGCCGCGACCCGCACCGCGACGGCCCGGCCGATCCCGGAACCAGCGCCGGTGATGAGCACAACCTGGTCGGCGAATCGAGTGGACATGTGAATTCCCTTCTCTCCCTGTATCTTCGGAGCGCGCCTCGGTGTCGCTCCGGCATTCAGTCAACCGTCGGAAACCGACGGGTGCTGGCGGGTATCGGCCGTAGCATTGACGCGTCATAGTTTTCGGCGTGTACTTCGCTATGTGGTCCCGCATTTCGGCGTCGATCGAAATCGGACAAGCGGCAAAAGAATTGGTTACCGGGCGGTAGGTGCGCTATTTGGCGGCCATAACAAACCGTAAGAATGTATTCCGCAGGCGCGTAAGTCGATTACTCGCTAGTAGCTGGATCTCGGAGTCTGTCAGCCGATTTGGCGACATCCAGGGGACTGGACGCCTGACCTTTCACCCGTTCACCTGCGAAAACCCCCTAACAAGGGCCAAAGGTCACGTGTTTCGTATCAATCAGGCAGCAATTCGGCTTTGTGCCGGTTAATCTGTGCGAGCTGTTTGGAAGACGACCGCGGCCACATGGTGCGCTCGCGTGCTGGACGTGGTCACGGTGCGTTGACGGGATAGCAAATACATGACCAGAGGTCTGGGCTTAAGCATCGGTACGGTCAATGCGATGTCGGCGGTGACGGTCGAGGATCCGGCCAAGCCGACAGTGCGCACACGGCGTACCGCACTCACCTTCGACGAAGCGGGTCGGCCCCGCATCGGCGCGATCAACGAATTCGCCTCGGCGATCACCGATTTCGCGGATCTGAGCCGCGATCCGGAACCGCTGGTGGTGAACGGCCGGTTCTATTCGGCGACCAACCTGATCGCCGCGGTGGTCACCGGGCTCATCGAGCTCGCCGAACCCGCCGCCGGTGTCGTATTGACCTATCCGGCAGTGTATTCCGACAAACAGGTCGCCCTGCTCGGGCAGGCGCTGCATCTGGCCGGTGCCGGGCAGGTGCTGCTCGCACCGGAACCGGTGGCCGCGGCGGAATGGCTCGAGGTCGATCAGGGGCCGCTGGCACCGGGTTTCGTCCTCGTCTACGACCTGGGCGCCAACAGCCTCGATCTCACCGTGCTGCGGGTGGGACCGGACTGGCCGCATCATCCGATGGTCGGAACCCCGGTGCGCTCCACCGACTTCGGCGGCAAACCGCTCGGTGAGATGGTGGCCCGCTACGCCGGTTCGCCCAGCTCGGGGCGCGCCACCCAGACGCTCACGTCGATGGTGAACACCGACGCGCTGCGGGCCGAGCACATCCGGGACACCTTCCCGCTGGTCAGCAAGACCGTGGCCGCCGCGGGCCTGCGGCTGGCCGATCTGTCGCGCATCCTGCTCGTCGGCGGAGCGACGCGGCCGCCCGAGGTCGCGCGCACGCTCGCCGAACTCGGGGTGCCGCTGGTCACCGTCGCCGATCCCGGTCAGGTCGTCGCCGCGGGCGCCTCGGCACTGGCGGCCCGGACGTTCGCGCCGGTCCAGCAGGGTGGTCCGTCGGCGCCGCACGTCGCCGTGTTCTCCAGCGCCGCGGTCGTTTCCGCGCTCGCCATGTCGGCCATGACGGTATTCGGCAGCCCCTTCGATCCCGGCCTGACCCCGGTCCTCGAACGTTTCCCCGCGTTGGGCGCGCCCGCCGAGGCAATGCTCTACGACATGAGCGCCGACCTGGTCGCCGCCAGGAACTCCGGTCTCCTCGGCGGTGTCGACCCGGTCACCGGCCGGGTCGGCGCCGCGGGCGCGGCGATCGCGCAGAGCGCCTACGAGATGATCGTCGCCCCCAAGACCCCCGCCCGCGACAAGACCGAGGCGGCCGGCGGCGAGCGGGGCACCAGCCCCAAGGACCTACGCGACGACTGCCGTCCCCCCGCCCGTTCGACGTACGGCGACCCGGCGCGCTTCATCAACCCGCTGCCGTTCCCGGGTTCACTCGGCCAGCCACAGAACACCCCCACCAAACCCGGCCCCATCTCCAGCCCCGGCACGCCGACCGACCCGACCGCACCAGGTACGGGCACCCCCGGAACGGGCACACCCGGCACCGATACCCCCGGAACCGGAACGCCCGGCACCGACCCGTCGGCTCCCGCCCCCGGCGCCGGCACCTCCACCGACACCGCGGGAACACCCGGTGGAGCCGGCACTGGCACAGCACCTTCCGGCGAAACCGGCGGCACCCCCACTACCGGAGGAACAACCGACGGCGCCGGCACCGGCGGCACGACCGAAGGCGGTAGCGCGGGCGGTACGACCGGCGGCGGAACCACTGGTGGAGCGCCGACCGATGGCGGCGGCACCCCCAGTGGAGGCACCACCGGGGGAACCTCCGGAACCGGCGACGGTGGCACGTCCACCGGCGGCGGCAGCACGGGTGGCGGCACCACCGGCGGTGGCACCTCGACCGGTGGCTCGGACAGTGGAACGTCGACCGGTGGTGGTGCTTCGGGTGGCGGCGCATCCAGCGGCGGCGCGTCCGGCGGCGGCGCGTCCGGTGGCGGCGCGTCCGGTGGCGGCGCGTCCGGCGGTGGCGCGTCCGGCGGTGGCGACTCAGGTGGCAGCACCGGCGGCGGCGCATCGGGCGGGGGTGCGTCCGGTGGTGGTGCCTCTGGCGGTGGCGATTCCAGCGGCGGCGCCTCAGGCGGTGGTGCTTCGGGCGGCGGAGCTTCCAGCGGCGGCGCGTCCGGCGGCGGCGCCTCAGGTGGTGCTTCCAGCGGCGGCACTTCCGGTGGTGCCTCCAGCGGTGGCGCATCGGGTGGCACGTCCGGCGGCGCATCCTCCAGCGCGTCCTCAGGCGGTGCCTCTTCCGGCGGTGCTTCCAGCGGCGGCACCTCTTCCGGCGGCTCGATGAGCGGCGGCGGCTCGAAGTCCGGCGGTGCAAGCGGCGGCGCCGGTGGAGGCGGCGGGGGCGGAGGCGGCGGCGGTTCACGTCGCTGAATCACGGTGACCTTCGAGCGTGCGCATCGAACCGATTGAGCCAGCGCGGATGCGTATCGAGCAGAGTGCCTCCTTCGCCGACACCTTGTCCGGCGGTTCGATTCGGGGCGGCGGCTCGACGGGTGGCGGCGAAGCGCCGGCGCCGGTGGTGGACGCGGCGGTGATTCACGCCGTGCACAACTGTGGCCTTCGCGCGCGCATCGAGAGGGCTTAGGCCAGCACGATTGCGCATCTAGCGGAATGGCTCCTTCGCCGACACCTTGTCCGGCGGTTCGATTCGGGGCGGCGGCTCGACGGGTGGCGGCGAAGCGCCGGCGCCGGTGGTGGAGGCGGCGGTGATTCACGCCGCTGAATCACGGTGGCCTTTGCGCGCATCGAGAGGGCGTAAGCCAGCACGGTTGCGCATCGAACGGAGCCGATATCGCCGATGGCGGCCCTTCCGGCGGCGAAACTTCTGGCACGTCCACGAGCGATGCTCGGTCCTGTCGCGGTGGCTGAGTGCATACGGTGGCGGTGTCTTCCGCGTGGCGTACGTATGGCCGTGCGGCGGGTCGGAGCCCGACGACTGCTTCCGACAGCACGCCCGGTGGTGCTTGCAGCGGTGGCAGTTCCGGTGGTGCTTCCTCGGGCAGTGCCTCCGACGGCACCACCAGCGGCGGCACCTCGTCGGGGGTGGTCTGGCTATGGGTGACGGTTTCGGAGGGCCGGGTGGTGATCGTTGCTGGTAGTCGTGCGGGAAAAATGGGTGGGTGTCGGTGGGGGCGGGCACAATAGGGCGATGGCATCACTCGGGGGAGCGCCGAAACTGATCGCGCTCGACGTGGACGGGACCCTGTTGGCGACGGGGCTGGGGATCAGCGCGCGGGTCGTGGCCGCGGTGCGGGCGGCGGTGACGGCGGGGGCGCATGTCGTGGTGACGACCGGGCGCACCGTCATGACCACGCGTCCGGTGCTGCGGGAGCTGGGGCTCATCGAGGGGCATGCGCTGTGTTCCAACGGCGCCATCCATCTCGACGTGGCCCGCGGCGAGCCGGTCGCGGTGCAGTCGTTCGATCCGGGCCCGGCCGTGCTCGCCCTGCGCGCGCTGTTCCCGGACATGATCTTCGCCGCCGAACGGGTGGGGGAGGACCCCTGGGCGACAGGCCACGGGCCGGGTGAGTTCTCGATCGGCGAGTTCCTGCTCGTCGACCATCAGCGGCTGAGCAGCGAGCCGACCCCGCGATTGAACGGCTGGTGGCCCGGCGGCAGCATCGAGGAGATGCTGCGCCTGCTCGCCTCGCTCGAGGTGCCCGACACCTCGTGGGTGCACGGCGAATTCGGCCCGTGGGTCACGGTTTCGCGCCGGGGCGTCACGAAAGGCTGGGCGCTGGAACGGCTCCGGTGCGCGCTGGGTGTCGCGCCCGACGCCACCCTGGCCATCGGCGACGGCTTCAACGATCGCGAGATGCTGAGCTGGGCGGCCCACTCGGTCGCGATGGCGAGTTCACCCGATTCGGTACTCGCCCTGGCCGACGAGGTCACCGGCGACGTCACCGAGGACGGTGTCGCCACCGTCCTCGAACGCTGGTTCGCCGCCTGACCGGCTAGGCCGACGCCGCCTTCGCCGCCGTCATCGCGACGAAGTGCGGATTGGTCATGATCCCGAGCACATTGCCGAACGGGTCGACCACCGCCGCGGTCGCGAACCCGGCACCCTCACCACGCTCGGTGATCGGCTCGTACTCGGTGGCGCCCAGCGCCAGCAACCGGTCGAAGGTCGCGGCCAGGTCGTCGACGTGCCAGAACACCACGCCGCCGCCCCCGGGTGCGTTGCGGGCGCCCGCCGGCGCGTAGGCGCGGTTGATGATGCCCAGTTCGGCCTGCATCGGCCCCACGCGGAACTCGTAGTACCCGCCCGGCACCTCGTAATACGGTGCCAGGCCGAGGAACTCGGTGTACCAGTCCTTGGCGGCGGTGAGGTCGTCGGCGTAGTAGGTGGTCGTAGCCATTCCCTGCAGCATGTTCGCTCCTGGTTCGTCGGTGTCGATGAGAACGACTCTGCCAGCCAAAGTGCTCACCGAATGAGCACTTTGTCGGGCAGAATTCCGGACCATGCGAGCGGACAGACTGGTGGCCACCCTGCTGTTGATGCAGGCGCGCGGACGGGTGACGGCTGCGGAGGTCGCCGCGGAACTCGAGGTGTCGGTGGCGACCGCCCGGCGCGACCTGGAGGCACTGTCGGCGGCGGGCATCCCGGTGTATCCGCAGGCGGGTCGCGGCGGCGGATGGTCCCTGGTCGGCGGTGCCCGCACCGATCTGTCCGGTCTCACCGCGGGCGAGACCAGGGCGTTGTTCCTGCTCGCGGGACCCGCCGCGCAGGCCGCGCCGGAGGTGAAGTCCGCGCTGCGCAAACTCGTTCGCGCGTTGCCACAGACCTTCCGGGCGGACGCGGCCGCGGCGGCCGACGCGGTGGTGGTCGACCCGGCCCGCTGGGGCAGGCCGGATCCGGCGCAACCCGCCGCGCTGCCGCCGCTCCAGCGCGCGGTGGTCGACCGGCGCCAGGCCCGCATCGAATATCTGCGCTCGGGCGCGCGCACCGTCCGCGTGGTGCATCCGTGGGGACTGGTCGAGAAGGAGACGATCTGGTATCTCGTCGCCGGCACCGAGCGCGGGCAGCGCACCTTCCGTCTCGACCGGATCGGCGAGGTCGAGATACTCGACGAAGCCGCCCAGCGTCCCGCCGATTTCGACTTGCAGGCCGCGTGGGCGGCGATCGTCACCACGATGGAGGGCCGCCGGGCCGCGGTGGCCGCGTCCGTGCTGGTCTCGTCCGCACTCGCGCCGATTCTCGCCGATCAGCAGGGGCGCAACTGCACTCTGCTCGGCCCGGCCCCCGATGGCCGCGTCCGCGCGAGCATCACGGCCGACACCGCGAAGATGGTAGCCCGGCAGCTGGCGGGCTGGGGCGCCGATGTCGAGGTCGTCGGCCCGCCGGAGGTCAGGGCGGAACTCGTCGCCCTGGGCACCGAACTGGTCCGCGGCAACAGCTGAGGTGCATCCGGCTGCGGGCAGCCGGATGCAGTCCGCTCAGCCGCGGTCGACGCGCCGCGCCAGCGACCGCACGACCTCGGTCGCGACCACCGCGTGCCCACTCGTGGTGAAGTGGATGAGATCGGCACTCATCAGCGTCGGCCGGGTGCGGACCGGATGGTCCCAGAACTCGGTGAGCACCGCGTCGTACTCGGTGGCGACGGCCCGGACCACCTCGTTCATCGCGGCCATGCGCTCGCGCATCGGCCGCATCGGCGCCATCCGCTCGACCTCCCACACATCGGCCACCGTGAAGACCGACAACTGGGCGCCGATCGCGGCCAGCTCCTCGAACATGGCGGACAGATTGTCGTGCAGCCGATTCGGATCCCCACCCGCCTCGAACAGATCGTTCCCGCCGCAGCTGACGTGCACGAGATCCGGCGCGAACTCGAGTACCTGCGGCAACTGCCGTTCCCTGACCTGCGTGCTCGTCGCGCCGATCCGCCCCGTATTGCGGTAGACGAGCGCCGGATTCACCGACGACAGGACGGCGGCCACCCGATCGGCCCAGCCGGTGGCGGCATAGCCGGGGCTGGGATCGCCGGTTCCCGCGGCGATCGAATCGCCCAGCACGGCGAAGCGCTGCCATGGCGCGCCGTCGAGCAGCGCGACCGCCTGTGCACGAGACAGCAGCAGCGGATCGTCGGCCTCGGTGTTCGGATCCGACAGTGGGGTGGTGGAAGTCATCGGGAGCTCCTAGTTCTGATGGTCGGTGGCGCGGAGGGGCAGGGCCAGCAGGAGCGCGACCGCCAGTCCGATCGCGGCGCCGATCGCGAACACGAGGTGGAAGGCGCGCACCGGGTCGCCGGGCACCGCGGTGAACACGGCGGCGAGCACCGCGACGCCGAGTGCCCCGCCGACCTGCCGCGCGGTCACATTCATGCCGATGCCCGCCGCGAACTGCTGCGGTGGAACGGAACTGGCGGCCGCGGTGCCGAACACGGTGACGACGATGCCGATACCGCCGCCGCCGAGCAGCCCGGCGGGCACCCAGGCCGACCACAGCGCGGGATCGGGTCCGAACGCGTCGGTGCTCATCCACGCCAGCGACGCGGTGTACATCAGCGCGCCGACCACACCGGCCCAGCGCTGGGCCTGCGGCCTGGTGAGCCGTCCGACGATCATCGAGGTCACCATCGACGCCGCCGCGCCGACGGTCAGCGCCGCCGCCGATCCGAGGACCGAATAGCCCCAGATCTGATCCAGGAACAGCGGGCCCGCGAGCAGCCACGCGAACATGGTCGCGCCGAACAGGAACGAGCCGGCGTTGGCGATCGCGAATCGCCGGTCGCGCCACAGGGACACGGCCACCGCGGGTTCCGGGTGCCGCCACGAGCGCACGAGCGCGAACAGCACCAGGGCGGCTCCGCCGAGCAGCGCGACGAGGGTGCCCGGCGCCGTCCACCCCCAGTTCTGCCCCTCGGTGACGGCGGCGACCAGGGCGCCCAGACCCAGCGCGACGGCGACGATGCCGAGGGGGTCGGGCAGCGAACCGCCCCGCGGCGGTTCCTCGGTCGCGGGCAGGCGCAGGCCCGGCACGATCAGGGCGATCGCGACCGGGACGTTGACCAGGAACACCGCGCGCCAGCCCAGGCTCTCCACCAGCGCGCCACCGATGGCCGGGCCGACCACGGCGGCGAATCCGCCCGCGGCCGTCCAGACTCCGATGGCGGCGCCGATGCGCTCGCGCGGGGTCGCGGCCAGGACCAGGCCCATCGCGGCGGGCACCATGAACGCCGCCGTCATGCCTTGCAGGACCCGGCCGGCGATGAGCCAGTCCGCGCCGGGCGCCAGCCCGCACAGCAGGGAGGTCACCGCGAATCCGGCCAGGGCCAGGGCGAAGAGCTTGCGTCTGCCGAGCACGTCGGCGAGGCGTCCGGCCGGGGTGAGCAGGGCGGCGAAGGCGATCGCGTAGCCGCTGACGATCCAGGTCAGCGTGCTGGTCGCGGTGCCGGGATAGGTCGCGGCGATGGTCGGGAACGCGATATTGACGACGGACAGATCCAGAAACGCCAGGAAGGCCGCACCGGAGGCCACCGCCAGGGTTCGCCCCGCGGCGCCGGGCAGCGCGGCGGGTGGGTCATGGGGCCGAGCGGATACATCGGTCATGGGAATCCTTCGGAGAGAAATAAGAACGTACGATCGTTCGTAAAATAAAGTACGACCGATCGTTCACATAGGCAAGAGGTGGTGGAAGAATGGTTCCCATGACTCAGCTGACCGAGCCCGGCGACCAGCGGCTGGCCAAGGGCGCCCGCGCGCGGGCGACCATCGCCCGCCGGGCCGCCGAGCTCGCCTCCGTCGAAGGGCTGGACGGCATCAGCATCGGGATGCTCGCGACCGATCTCGGCCTCAGTAAAAGCGGCATCGCCACCCTCTTCGGCACGAAGGAGGCCCTGCAGCTCGCCGCTGTCCAGACCGCCCGGGAGGTCTTCATCGAGCGGGTGATCGCGCCCAGCCTCCAGGAGCCGCGCGGCGCGGGCCGGGTTCGCACCCTGATCGAGCGCTGGTTCGCCCACATCCAGGATCCGCCGTTCCCCGGTGGCTGTTTCCGGGTCGCCACGCTGGTCGAGTTCAGCAGCAAGCACGGCGCGGTCCGCGACGCGGTGGTGTCCGATCATGACGAATGGCTCGCGTTGCTGACGACCGAGATCGGCAAGGCGCAGGAGGGCGGCGACTTTCCCGGCGTCGACCCCGGTCAGCTGGTCTTCGAGCTCAACGCGGTGGTCAGCGCCGCCAATGTCGCACGCCAGCTGGGTGATTCGGCGCGGGTCGACGCCGCGCGGGCGATCGCGACCCGGCTGCTCGCGGACTGACCCGCGAACGCGAACGGCGTCGTCACCAGGGGGTGACGACGCCGTTCGCGATGGACTTCAGTGGTGGTGGGCGTGCTGGGGCGCCGCGACAGCGGCGGTCAGGGTGAACGCGGCGGTGCGCACCACGTCACCGTGCCGGAAGTCGAGGAACAGGCGGTAGGTGCCGGGGCCGGGAACCGCGGTGTGGAAGGTGATCTCCGGTCCGGCCGGGGTGACCCCGTCGCCCGGCTCGCCGTTCGGGTGTACGTGCACGTAGGCCAGATCGCCCGCCCGCAGGATCACCAGGTGGCCGAACGCGGCCAGGTAGGGCTGCAGATCCGTCACGGCCGCACCGTCTTTGCGGACGGTGAGAGTCAGCAGGTCGCCCTCGGTGCGCAGCTCGCCGTCGACGGTGACCTCGTAGCCGTCGACCCTCGCGGTGCGGCCGACCGCGGGAACCGGTTGCGGCGCATAGTGTCCCGCGATCGCCAGATCGGCGCCGAGGGTGATCGTGCGGCCCAGTGCCCGCGGCGCGATGTCGGTGAACACCCGGTAGGCGCCCGCCTCGGGGAGTTCGAGCCGGATGGCCCAGGTGCCGTCGGCCTCGCGGACCGGATGCACGTGCCAGAACCCGGTCAGTTCGCGGCGCGCGACGATCAGGTGGAGCTCGCGGTCGTGGATCGGGTCGAACTCGGTCACCGGGGTGCCGTCCGGGCCGAGGATGCGGAAGCGGAAGTCGATCGCGCCCGGCTCGGCAACGGTGGTGTCCAGATCGAGCGTGTAGCCGTCCTGGGTGACCAGCAGTCCGCCCGGTGCGCCGGCGGCGTGGCCGGCGTGGGCGCCGCCGTGACCCGCGTGCTCGCCGTGCTCCGGTGCCGCGTGCTTGCCGTGCTGACGCGGGGCGCGCTCGGTGGTGTCGATCCCGTGCCCGGCGTGGTGGTGCTGATGCTCGGTGTGGGCGTGGTGTCCGGCGTGGGCGTTGGTGGTCATCGTTCTCGCCTCTCTGCGTGCTCTGTGCGTTGACACCACCATATACCCCTAGGGGGTATGTCGGTAAGGGCATTCTCCTGTGGGCTGGGTCACGTCGACGGGTTAGTGCTGTGCGTTCCAGAATCCGATGGCGACGGCGGGCCACCAGCAGATCTGTGAGATCGCGCCCGATGCCGCACCCCACAGCAGGAGCGGCGCCGACAGCGGTGCCACGGAATGGTTCGACAATCGCCTGCCCAGGATCGTGGTCTGCAATCCGTTGACGGTGAGGATCGCGGTCGCCGCCATCTTGACCTGGGTCAGTGGGGAACTCAGGTTCGGTTCCAGAACGCATCCACTCACGACCAGGATCGCGAGACCGAGCCAGATCGGCAGATGCATCCGGTTCACGCCGGTCATCGCTTCGGCCAAGGTGCTGCGCCCGAGCAGCCACAGGGCGGTGAGGTAGTCCGCGATCAGTACGCCGCCAAATCCGAGGGTCAGTCCGGCCAGGTGGACGAAAAGGCCTGCGGTGTGCAGGATCGGATCCGGGTGAACGTGGGTGGCGACCCATACCGCCGTCCCCAATGCGCCCAGCGTGGCCAATGTGGTGGCGCCGAGCAGCCACCAGGAGTCGAGCGGTCCGAGTGGGCGGGTCGGCTCGGGCGCCGGCCACCGCCCGCCGTGCGGGAGCGGCGCGGGCGCGTGTGGCGCGCCCCAGACCGTCGGCGTCACCGCGTTATTCGGTCGAATGACCACTAAACCGTCCGTCATCGCTGCCCTTCACGTGCGTTCCCAAAAAAGATTAGGTGAGGCTAAACTATTTCTTCGGTATTGGTAAAGACGTTCCCGGTCGCGCATCGGCCGAGACAAGGCGGTGAGTGATGCCGGTCGGCTGGGGTATCTCCTTCGGCGCCCGCAACAGCGTGTGCGTGTCCGTGGGCGGTGGTGTCGATCCGGCGATCAGCGTGACCAGGGCGACCGTCGAGGCCGACGACGGCACCCGGATTCTCGGGTTCGGTGACCTGACCGCCGTCGGCGACATTCCGTGCGCGACTGCCGCCGACCTGGTCGCGACCGCGCTCGGCGCGGCGATGGCTGCGGCGGGCGCCGTCGCCGAACGTGCGGTGCTGGCGTACCCGGCGGTGTACAGCGCGCGTCAGCTCACTGCGCTCCGGCAGGCGCTGGACCGGGCGGGACTGGCGGAGCTGGAACTGATCGCCGAGCCGATCGCGGCAGCCGCGGCACTGGACGGCTTCGCCGACCTCGGATCGGAGGACGACAGCCCAGACGGCGCGAATGATTCGGGTGCGTTGCTGGTATACGACCTCGGCGCGAGTTCCCTCGATCTCGCGGTGCTGGTGCGCGACAGCGACGGTCACCGCGTCGCGGGCAGGCCGGTGCGCTCCTACGAGTTCGGCGGCCGTGCCTGCGCCGCGGCCGTGGCCGAGGCCGCGCACGATCTGGCGGCCGCTGACCATTCGCCGGGGGAGCGGGTCGACCCGGCCCGGGTCGCGACCGTGCGCGCGCAGCACGTGCGGGACTCGCTCCCGCTGGTCCGCGAATGCCTGCGCACCGCAGGGGTTTCCCCGCACGAGGTGGCGGCGGTGCTGCTCGTCGGCGGCGCGGCGACGCCGGCTGACGTGGCCCATACCCTGGCCGACCTGCTCCGCTGTTCCGTCGTGCGCGGTGCGAAACCCGCCGAGACCATCGCCAGGGGCGCGGCCCTGCTCGGCGCTGCCCGACCGGCCGTGGACGGCGTCCTGGTCCCGGTCCGGCGACCGCGATCCCGCGGTGTCCTGATCGCCGCCGCCATCGCTGTGCCCCTGGGTATTCCGGCCGTTCTCGGTCTCCTGCGCATCGAGGACGGCCGACCGGGGAACACCGTCGCGGCACCCGTCCGGGTGGTGCCGGCGATCGGCGAACCAGGTGTCGGCGGGACGGTCGAACCTCGCGGTGTCCCCGGATGGCCGGAACGACCGCTCACCGTCTCGGCGGTCCGCTGGTCGCCGGCCGGGTCACAACCGGAACCGCCGCGCGTGCCGGGAGCCATGGCACCGGATCCGGCTACGCTCGTCCGGGCCACGGGCGAGGCGGTACCGGCGCTGGAGACGTTCACCTCGGCCACCCTGCCCGCCGCCGATGCCGCGCCGAACTCGACGTCTCCTGGCCGGGATCGCCCCTTGCCCTTCGCCGCTGAACTGCGAGTCCCGTCGGGTTCGGTACCGGACTATCCCGAGTTGTCCGGCCCGCGCGACACCATCACGGCCACGATGGCATCCGCGACCGAGCAGGTGACATCCACGGCTTCGGTGCCCGGCGGCGGGCCGCAGTCCGAGACCGGAGGAGACCAGGCGGCAGTCCCCGCTCACGATGTCGACGATCCGGATCACGGGACGCCGAGCCCCGGGGCGGGGGTATCGGAGCCCAGCGCGGGTACATCGGCGTCGGATGCGGCGGAAGCGGCGCATTCGGAGGGAGGGGCCTCCGGGTCGGAGGTGGTCGGTACGGCGAATTCCGGTGCGGGGGAACCGGGCGCCGTCAGCTCGGCGGGCTCACCGTAGGAGAGACATCGCGCAGGACGGGATGCGTCCGAACTGGTACCTGCGTCCGTGCCGATGCTCGGCGTCTACGGCACCGTCCGGGGGAGCGTCAGACGTTGCCGAGCGACCCGCGAGGGTCAGGCAGACAGCTCCAGGTCGGCCTCGATCGCGGCGTCGTAGCGATCCCAGACGACTTCGGCGAGCATCGGGTGGGCGCCGAGAGTATCGGCATGCACGAGATCCGGTGCGGCAGTGCGCAACCGGTCGGTGAGCAGGCCGGGGGCCAGGAACCAGGGCGCGACGACGACGGCGTCCGCGCCCCGGGCGCGCAGCCGAGTGGCGGCGGCGGTCAGGGTGGGTTCGCTTGTCGCGAAGCAGATCTCGGCCGCAAGGCCGGTGCGGCGGGCGATCTCGGCGGCCACTTCGGCGGTGCGCTCGTTGGCGCCGGGACGGGTCGAGCCGACGGCGGCCACGGCGATGCCGGTGGCATGGGGCGCCGCGTCGGCGATCCGATCACACAGCGCGGCGAGCAGACGCGGATCGGGCCCGAGGACATCGGCTTGGTCGAGCCGCAGCCGGGGGTGACGCCGCCGTGCGGAGTCCAGCAAACCGGGTAGATCGACCCGGGCGTGGAACGCGCTGCCGAGCAGCAGCGGAACGACGACGGCGTGGGAGAAACCCTGCGCCGCAACCGAATCGACCACCTGGTCGACCGAGGGCGCGTTGAGGTCGAGAAAGGCCAACCGGACCGTCAAGTCCGGCCGGGTCGCGGCGACCAGATCGCGGACAGCCGCCGCGTTCGCCGCCGAACGGGGATCCCGGCTGCCGTGCGCCACCAGGATCAACGCGGGCTCGCTCCCGCCGCGCGGCACCGTGACGGCGCCGCGCGGCGGAGCGAGCACGAGCGACATCAGACCGCGCTACCGACCTCGACGGCGGTCAGCACATCGCCGACCAGGCCCGCGGCCAGCGTGTTGCCGCCGGCGGGATCGATCAGCAGGAACGAACCGGTGTGCCGGTTGGTGCGGTAGTCGTCGGCCGGGATCGGCTCGGCCAGCCGCAGCGAGACCCGGCCGATGTCGTTGAGCTCCAGCGTCTCCGGGCTCGGCTCGGCCGTCAGGGTCTGCTCGTCGAAACGCTCCACGAGCGCGCCGACGATCGCCTGCGTGGTCTTGGCGCCGTGCTTGAGCAGCAGCCGCGCGCCGGGGCGCAGCGACTTGTCGCCGAGCCAGCACACGGTGGCGTCGAAGGTGTCGATCGGCTCAGGCGCGTCCGCGGGGGAGGCGATGATGTCGCCGCGCGAGATGTCGACCTCGTCGGCCAGCAGCAGCGTCACGCTGCGGCCCACCTGCGCCACGGCGAGTTCACCGTCGGGAGTGTCGACGCGCTCGACGGTGGTGCGCTTGCCCGAGGGCAGCACCACGATCTCGTCACCGGGGGAGACCGAGCCGGCCGCGATCTGACCCGCGTAGCCACGGTAGTCCGGGTACTCGGCGGTCCGCGGGCGGATCACGTACTGCACCGGGAACCGCAGACCCAGCGCGTGCTCACCGGTCGAATCGGCGTCCACCGGAACCGATTCCAGGTGCTCGATCAGCGAGGGGCCGTCGTAGTACGGGGTGTTCTCGGAACGGCTGGCGATGTTGTCGCCGTGCAGCGCCGACACCGGGATCTCGAGGACGTCCTCGTCGGCCCAGCCCAGCTTCGCGGTGAGGGTGTTGAACTCCGCCGAGATCGCGGCGAAGACCTCGGCCGGGTTCTCCACCAGGTCGATCTTGTTCACGGCCAGTACCAGCTTCGGCACACCGAGCAGCGCCAGCACCGCGGCATGGCGGCGGGTCTGCTCGATGACGCCCTTGCGCGCGTCGACCAGCAGGATCACCAGCTGCGCGGTGGACGCGCCGGACACCGTGTTCCGGGTGTACTGCACGTGACCGGGAGTGTCGGCCAGCACGAAGGACCGCTTCGGCGTGGCGAAGTAGCGGTACGCCACGTCGATGGTGATGCCCTGCTCACGCTCGGCGCGCAGGCCGTCGACGAGCAGCGACAGGTCGGGGGTCGACAGACCCTTGTCCACCGAGGCGCGGGTGACGGCGTCGATCTGATCGGCCAGCACGGACTTCGTGTCGTAGAGCAGCCGTCCGACCAGGGTTGACTTGCCGTCGTCGACAGAACCGGCAGTGGCCAGCCTCAATAGGTCGGACATCAGAAATAACCCTCTCGCTTGCGGTCTTCCATGGCGGCCTCGGACACGCGGTCGTCGCCACGGGTCGCACCACGTTCGGTCAGTCGGGACGCGGCGACCTCGGCCAGGATGGCCTCGTTGTCGGCGGCGTCGGAGATGATGGCGCCGGTGGTGGAACCGTCGCCGACGGTGCGGTAGCGCACCGACCGGGTCTCGAGCACTTCGTTCTCGTTCGGGCCGCCCCACACGCCGGGGGTCATCCACATGCCGTCGCGCTGGTACACCGGGCGCTCGTGGGCGTAGTAGATGCTGGCCAGATCGATGTTCTCGCGGGCGATGTAGCGCCAGATGTCGAGCTCGGTCCAGTTGCTCAGCGGGAACACCCGCACGTGCTCACCGGGAGCGTGCTTGCCGTTGTAGAGGTTCCACAGCTCGGGCCGCTGCCGCTTCGGATCCCACTGGCCGAAGGCGTTGCGCAGCGAGAAGATCCGCTCCTTGGCGCGCGAACGCTCCTCGTCGCGGCGGCCACCGCCGAACACCGCGTCGAAGCGGTGCTCGGTGATGGCGTCGAGCAGCGGGACGGTCTGCAGCGGGTTGCGGATGCCGTCGGGGCGCTCGGTGAGGCGGCCGTCGGCCAGGTACTCCTCGACCGAGGCCACGTGCAGGCGCAGCCCGTACTTGTCCACCACCTTGTCGCGGAACTCGAGCACCTCGTCCAGGTTGTGCCCGGTGTCCACGTGCAGCAGCGCGAACGGCAGCGGCGCGGGCCAGAAGGCCTTGAGCGCCAGGTGCAGCAGCACGGTGGAGTCCTTGCCGCCGGAGAACAGGATCACCGGCCGCTCGAACTCGCCCGCGACCTCACGGAAGATGTGGATCGCCTCGGACTCCAGCGCCGCGAGGGTGTCGAACTCGGTCAGGCCGAGGTCGCGTTCGGTGGTGTCGGTACTCACAGGCTCACTCCCAGTGGTGGTGACGGTCATGATTGGTGCAATCCGCATTCGGTCTTGGCGAGGCCGGCCCACCGGCCACTACGCGGATCGGACCCCGGTTCGGGCTTGCGCGTGCACGGTGCGCAGCCGATGGACGGGTAGCCCTCTTCCACCAGGGGATTGACGAGAATGCCGTTGGCCTCGATATAGGCCTGCATCTCGTCGTCGGACCACGGTGCGATCGGATTGATCTTCACCAGGCCGAAAGCTTCGTCGAAGGAGATCAGCGGCGCGTTGGCGCGGGTGGGAGCCTCCACCCGGCGGATACCGGTGATCCAGGCGTTGTAGCCGGTCAGCGACTTCTTCAGCGGCACGACCTTGCGCAACCGGCAGCACTCGGCGGCGTCGCGGGCGAACAGATCCTTGCCCAGCAGTTCGTCCTGCTCGGCGACACTGTGCTCGGGCCGCACGTTGACCACGTTCACGCCGTACACGGCCTCCACCGCGTCGCGGGTGCCGATGGTCTCGGCGAAGTGGTAGCCGGTGTCGAGGAACAGCACGTCGACGCCGGGCCTGGCCTGCGCGGCCAGGTGCACCAGCACGCCGTCCTGCATGTTGGAGGCGACGATGTAGCCGTTGCCGAAGGTGCGGTCGGTCCAGGCGATCAGGTCGGCGGCCGAGGCGTCGGAGCCCAGCTCGGCCGCGCCCTGCTCGGCGATGGCGCGCAGTTCGTCCTCGGACAGCTTGGCGGCGAGATTCGTTGTCACAGTTGAGATCTCCTCATCCACTAGCGGAGGTCGGCCTCGTCGGCGCGCACAGCCCACACCGCGAAGCGTTCACCGTCTTCGCGGCCCTTGACGAAGTTGCGCACGACACGCTCGATGTAGTCGCCGAGCTCGACACTGGTCACCTTGTGCTGACGCAGCTTGCGGCCGAACCCGCTGTCCAGGCCGAGGCTGCCACCCAGGTGAACCTGGAAACCCTCGACCTGATTCCCGGCGCCGTCGTCGACCAGCTGACCCTTGAAGCCGATGTCGGCGATCTGGGAACGGCCGCACGAGTTCGGGCAGCCGTTGATGTTGATCGTGATCGGCACGTCCAGCTGCGCGTTGATGTCGGCGAGGCGCTGCTCGAGCTCCGGCGCCAGCACCTGCGAGCGCTTGCGGGTCTCCACGAACGACAGCTTGCAGAACTCGATACCGCTGCAGGCGAGCAGGTTTCGCCGCCAGATCGACGGGCGGGCCTGCAGGCCGAGTGGCTCCAGCTCGTCGATCAGCGCGTCGACCTGGTCGTCGGCGATGTCGAGCACGATCAGCTTCTGGTACGGGGTGAACCGGATCCGGTCCGAGCCGTACTTCTCCGCGGCGTCGGCGACCTTGCTCAGGATGGTGCCCGAGACGCGGCCCGCGATGGGGGAGAAGCCGACGGCGTTGAGGCCGTTGCGCAGCTTCTGCACGCCGACGTGGTCGATCGGCTTGGCCGGCTGCTCCGGCGCGGGACCGTCGATCAGCTTGCGCTTCAGGTACTCGTCCTCGAGCACCTGGCGGAACTTCTCGATGCCCCAGTCCTTGATCAGGAACTTCAGGCGGGCCTTGGTGCGCAGGCGGCGGTAGCCGTAGTCGCGGAACAGCGAGACCACGGCCTCCCACACGTCCGGCACTTCGTCCAGCGGCACCCACGCGCCGACCCGCTTGGCCAGCATCGGGTTGGTCGAGAGGCCGCCGCCGACCCACAGGTCCAGGCCGGGGCCGTGCTCGGGGTGGTTCACGCCGACGAACGCGACGTCGTTGATCTCGTGCACCACGTCCTGCTGGCCCGAGATCGCGGTCTTGAACTTGCGGGGAAGGTTGGAGTACTCCTTCTTCCCGATGTAGCGCTTGACGATCTCGTCGATGGCCGGGGTCGGGTCGATGATCTCGTCGAGCGATTCACCGGCCAGCGGCGAACCCAGGATCACGCGGGGGCAGTCGCCGCACGCCTCGGTGGTGTGCAGGCCGACCGACTCGAGCCTGCGCCAGATCTCCGGCACGTTCTCGACCTCGATCCAGTGGTACTGGACGTTCTCGCGGTCGGACAGGTCGGCGGTGTCGCGGCCGAACTCGGTGGAGATCTGGCCGATGGTGCGCAGCTGCGCGGCGTTGAGCGCGCCGGCGTCGCAGCGCACCCGCATCATGAAGTACTTGGCCTCGAGGATGTCGACGTTGTCGTCGTCGGTCCAGGTGCCGTCGTAGCCCTGCTCGCGCTGGGTGTAGAGGCCCCACCAGCGGAAACGTCCGCGCAGGTCGGCCTTGTCGATCGAGTCGAAGCCGCCCTTGGCGTAGATGTTCTCGATGCGCGCGCGCACGTTGAGCGGGTTGTCGTCCTTCTTGGACTGCTCGTTCGGGTTCAGCGGCTCGCGGTAGCCGAGGGCCCACTGGCCTTCGGAGCGGCGCCGGACCGGCTTGCCGGTGCGCTCGCGCGGCGCGACGGGGGCTTCGCTGCGCGGCCGATCGGGTCGGACGCGGCGTTCGGCTGCCGGGCGCTCGGGGCGGGCCGGCGACGACTGTTCGGTCGAAGCGGCGTCGGTGCTCGACGTCATGTGGGGTCGCTCCTGCGGGGTGGGTGGTACATCCGTGCTGAAGGCGCGAGGGGCTGGCTCGCGTCAGGTGGTCAGCGGGCCGATGAATGTCGATGGCACCGGGGTGGACCCGGGCGTGGACGCCGCTGCGCTACCGGTGGAGACCGGGCCGACAACAGGCGCTGCAGACACGCTGGAAGTCGACGTGGCGCCGGGCCACGAGTCGTACTCCAGTTGCGTGCATGGGCCTATTGTGCCATGTCAGCCGGGTCGTTCCGACCGCAAGGAGATATTTCCCGCACTTTTGGGGGAAATTCCCTGGACGGTCGTGCCGTTCTGTGACGGGGGTCATAGTTCACCCCGCGGAAGCGACTGGTGATTCGTCATCTGCCATCGCTGTGCGGTACGGCACAGCGCATTGACCTGGAGCGTCGTTGAGGTTGCACAGTGGGTCTCATGAGCACCGACGCCACCGTGGCCGGACAGACCCCCATCGACATCGAGACCGAACTCGCGGCCATTCGCGCCGTGGTCGACACCGTCGCCCACGCCCAGGACAACGAACTGATCGACGAGTTCACCGGAGTCTTCCGCGCGGACGCGATCTGGACCACCGGCCACGGCAAGCGGCTGTTCGGCCGCGCGGCCATCGCCGAGTTCACCGCCCAGGTCCTGCCGGGCGCCACCACCCACGGCACGGCGACCTACGAAATCGAGCACGTCCTGTTCCTGCGCCCAGACGTGGCCGCCGTCAAGATCCGCCAGAGCTACTTCACCCTCGACGGCGAACTCTCGGGTCGGGGCACACCGATGTACGTGATGACCAAGGAAGACGGCGCATGGGTTCTGACCGCCAACCAGAACACGCCGGTGGTGGCGGACTGATCCGTTCGATCGATCCGGTCGCCGGCCCGGCGTCGGCCGCGACCTGCGGCACGGCGGAACGCAGTTTCCGACCGCGAGCCGGACAGCGCCTGCCGTCGGTGGGTACGTGGATGTGGGGTGACGTTGTGCCTGGCGCGGCGACGGAGGTTGCCGACATCGCTGCCCGCGCGAGCCGCAGTGAGCACGTGAGCCGGTCTCGCCGCGTGGACGGGACGGTGACGGCGCTCGCACCGGGTCAGGGGTCGTGCGGGGCGCGGCGCCGGGGACGGGCAGACTGGAGGGGTGACTTCCAGCGCTGCCACCGGGGCTCCCGGCGTGACTCCCGCCGATGCCGAGCGGCCGGTGCTGCGTGACTTCGGGGGCGGCGCGTTCGGGGTGTATGTACACGTGCCGTTCTGTGCGACGCGCTGCGGATATTGCGACTTCAACACCTACACGGCGGGGGAACTCGGCACGTCCGCGTCGCCGCAGTCGTGGCTCGAGGCGCTGCGCGGCGAACTCGCGACCGCGGCGACCGAGTTCGCCGCCCTGCCCAGCGCGACACCCGAGGTGTCGACGATCTTCGTCGGAGGCGGCACACCCTCGCTGCTGGGCGGTGACGGGCTGGCGTCGGTGCTCGACGCGGTGCGCGCCGAGTTCACCCTGGCCGCCGGTGCCGAGGTGACCACCGAGTCCAATCCCGAGTCCACCTTGCCCGAGTTCTTCGAGCGCATCCGGGCCGCCGGGTACACCCGGGTCTCGCTGGGCATGCAGTCCGCTGCGCAGCATGTGCTGCGGGTGCTCGACCGCACCCACACGCCCGGCCGCGCGGTCGCCGCCGCCAAGGAGGCCAGGGCCGCCGGCTTCGACCACGTCAATCTGGACCTGATCTACGGCACCCCAGGCGAAACCGACGCCGATCTCGACGCGAGCCTCGACGCGGTGCTCGCCGCCGGGGTCGACCACGTGTCCGCCTATTCGCTGATCGTCGAGGACGGCACCGCCCTGGCCCGCAAGGTCCGCCGGGGGGAACTGCCCGCCCCCGACGAGGACGTGCTGGCCGCCCGCTACGAGCGCATCGACTCCCGGCTCGAGGCCGCGGGCCTGTCCTGGTACGAGGTGTCCAACTGGGCCGCAGGCGACGACGCCCGCTGCCGCCACAACCTCGGCTACTGGGACGGCGGCGACTGGCTCGGCGCGGGCCCCGGCGCGCACAGTCACGTCGGCGGGGTGCGCTGGTGGAACATCAAGCATCCCGCCCGCTACGCCGACCGGGTCGCGCTGGGCGGGCTGCCCGCCGCGGGCTGGGAAGCGCTCACCGAGGACGAGCGCTACTTGGAACACCTCATGCTCACCGTGCGGCTGCGCACGGGCCTCCCGCTCGACACCCTCGCGCCCTCCGCGCGCCCGGCGCTGGATCGCATCCTGTCCGACGGCCTCGCCGTGCTCACCGACGAACGGCTCGTCCTCACCGACCGCGGGCGGCTGCTGGCCGACGGCGTAGTCCGCGACCTGCTCGACTGACCCGGCGAAAATCGCTGTCGATTCCGGCGGCCTGGTGGCACGATGCGCCGGGTGACCACCTCGCGGAACGATCTGGTGCGCTGGCACTTCGACCTTGTCTGGTCGCTGTTCGAGTACCACCTGGAACGGTTGACGCCTGCGGACTTCCTGTGGGAACCGTCCGCGCTGTCCTGGACGCTGCGGCCGGACGGCGAGGGTGGCTGGGTCCCCGACTGGGCCGACACCGAACCCGACCCGATCCCCGTGCCGACGATCGGCTGGCTCACCTGGCACATCGGCTGGTGGTGGAGCGTCGCCACGGACCATGTCCGCGGCCGGACGCCGCGGGAACGCACCGCTGTCAGCTGGCCCGGCCCCGGGCCGCAGACCATCGATTGGCTGCGGCAGTTGCGCGCGGACTGGCTCGACGTGCTCGCCGCACTCGACGACGCGGATCTGGACGCAACGTCGGCCTATCCGTGGTCGGCCGACGCCGGGCTGACAGTGGCACACCTGGTCTCCTGGGTCGATGCGGAATTGATGAAGAACGTGGCCGAGATCGGTCAGCTGCGGCTGCTGCGCGCCGCCGGCGAGCCGTCCGGTGAGATCCATTCGTGATCCGAATTTCCGGGCTCACCGCCGCTGCGGGCTCCGGAGAAGATCGCCCGGTCGTGAACCGGAAACGGCGTGATGCACACCTCATCGGAGGGCCAGGGCACCGGGGTCGCAAACCGGTCCGATCCCGGGGTTCGGAGCCGAAGATAACGATCAGGGGCGTAGGCTTCGGCTCGATCCTAGGGAGCTATATGTCCACCGAACGGCACATCACCCTCGTCCAAGAGCAGAGCGAATTCGCCGAAGCGCGCTCTGCCGAGAAGGCGGAGAACGCGCGGCAGTGCGCGGTCGCCGCCCGCACGGTCGCGTCGCACTCCAACGACGCGGAGGACTGCGTATCACTGCTGGCGATGCTCGGCCTCGACGCCCTCGCGGGCAAGCAGGTCGGCGCCGCCCACTCCGCAGCCCGCAGCTGACCCCGGCGGGGCCGCCCACCGGGTGGCCCCAGCCCGCGGTCGATCGGCTCGACCGCCCCGGCGCGCTACCGCCTGCCGACATCGTCATCCCCAGCCGCGGATTCTCGCTGCCCACTCGACTCCACGTCGACCGCGCCACCGATCACCCCGCCGCGAACCACCGGCCGTGAATCAGCAAGCAGCACATCGGTATTCGCCCGTGTAACGAGATACCCCGGCAGCTCACGCTCGCTCGCGGCCGCCACCGGAGCCCCGGTGCTCGGCATCACCGCGCACTGAAGCCGATCCCCGGCTCGGACCACCGGCGCCCCGGCCGGCGTATTCGAGGACGCGACCTGTCCCGTCCCACCAGGACTACCGCGCTCCACAGCCGGCCGAGCCACCCCACCCTGCTGCGGCACATTCCCCGCCCCAGCCCCGGCCGCCGCACCAACTCCGGCCCCACCCCCGACTCCGGTCCCGAGCCCGGACCCGACTCCGGTCCCGAGCCCGGACCCGACTCCGGTCCCGAGCCCGGACGCAGCTGCGCTTCCGCCTCCAGCCCAGGCACTGGCTCCATGCCCGGTAGCGACCCCGGCCCCAGCGCCCACTCCGGCTGTGGCCCCACCAGCCCCAGCCCCGATTCCGCCTCCGGTCGCGGCCCCAGCTCCGGTCGCGGCCTCAGCTCCGGTCCCGGCTCCGAGTCCAGCTCCAGCGCCAACCCCAGCACCAGGTCCGCCGCCGACCCCGGTCGTGGCTCCAGCTCCAGCCGTCCCAGCCCCGGCACCAGATTCGGCTGCTCCAACTCCAGCCGTCCCAGCCCCGGCACCAGATTCGGCTGCTCCAACTCCAGCCCAGGCCACGGTCCCAGTCTCGGTCGCAGCTCCGGATCCCGTCGCGGCGCCGGCTCCGCCTCCCACCCCAGCTCGGGCCTCAGCCCCGCCTTCAGCCTCAGCTCGGGCCTCAGCCCCGCCCGCGGCTTCAGTCCCGGCTGCAGCTCCGGACAACCCTGCCCCGGCGACAGCGTCGACGGCACCTCCAGCTCCGGTCTCGACCGCGGCTCCAGTGCTCGCGGCGTCAGCCTCCGCCCCGCCTCCAGCCAAGGTCTCAAACTCGGTCGCAGCTTCAGATCCGGGTGTAGCGCCTGCTTCGCCTCCTGCCCCGGCCGCAGTGCCAGCTCCAGCGGCGGTGCCGGTTCCGGCTGCGCCTTCGGTCGGCGAGGGCCCGGTTTCGGTACCGACGGCATCTCCAGCCCCGGGCACGGCTTCAGCGCCGGTCACGGCTACGGCTTCAGCCCCAATCGCAACCCCAGCTCCGTCCGTCCCGGAGTATGGCGAGGTGTCGCCGTCAGCTGCTGTGCTGTCGGCGGCTTTCGAGGCGGTGGAGGCCAGGGCTGTCAGGCGATGGTCCGCTGTGGTCCATGTGTCGTGGGCGCCGTCTGGCTCGGTGCTGGGCGCGAACGGGGCGCGGCGATCGGTGAGAGCGGAACCGGAGGGATATGTATCGGTGGTCGTGCTTTGTGAGTATCGAAACGGCATCGGCAGCAGGGGAATTCGTGCGTCGATCGCCGCGAACGGCACGACATAGCGCGAATGCATTGCCGAGCGCGCCTCTTCGAGGGCGTCGTTCTCCGCGTGGTACGCCGTCGCGTCGTCCATGACGAGCTCGGGCGTTGCCGCGCCGGTGGTGATCGGAGAGGGGATCGCGTATTTGGTTGCTGCGATCGCGTCGGCCGCGGACCGGACGGCGGTGGGTAGTTCGGAAAGTGCGGTGGTGAGGTTGTGTGCGTCGTAGAGATAGGCGCGCAGACGCGTCCAGGCGGCATCGGCGGCGAGTCCTGACCAACCCGTGTGGGCTGCGGTGAATGCCCTCTCGAATGCCGCGACCCCTTCGGCCCACCTATGGGCTATCCGTTCGAACCGGTCCGCCTGCGTGGCGGCATCAGCTACCTGGATCGGGGTGAAGGCCGACGCGATGTCGAGGTGCCGCCAGTGCCATGGGTTCTCGCCGCCGCCTGGTATGGCAGGCGGTTCCCAGGTGGTCACTGTGCCTGCTCCCGTGGATCACGTCCGCTCGCAGCCGGATTCGTGGTCTGGAGTTGGCGGCTCCAGTCGATGTCCGCGCCGGTGAGCTGGGACAGCGCGAGCCGGTGTGCCTTCCGGATCTCCGAGATGGCGGACGCGTGCGCGGTCATCACCGCGTGGATGCTGTTTCCGTCGATTCCGGCGGCCTTGGCCCGCAATCGCGCCACGACGGCCGCGGAGGAGATCAGCCGCGGGTCTCCCTCGCCCAGTCCCCAGTGGGCCTGTTCGCCGATCTCGGTGGCCAGCGCGACGATCTGGTCGATCACCGCCAGAAAGGCCGCGCACCCCTGGTCGACCCCGGCGAACGCCGCCGGATCCACTGCCGATCCCGTTGCCTGATAGCCCTCGTTCCGCTGGTGCACAAGCCCTCCCCGGCCGTCTGAAAACCACTGGTGAACAGCTGAATCAGTGCCGAAACTACCCCGGTGGACGGGCCAGCGGCCGGCGACTTCCGCCGCCTGTGGACAACTCGCGGCCTGTGGACAACCGGGCTCGGGTGCGCCCGGTGAGCGGGCGATCCCGGATCGGACAATTAGACTGGACAACGAGACGCTCCGAGCGTCCGCGTGCGAGTCTGTGCGGCGTACACAGCAGCACACGCGGGCCGATGACGTACCCGGCACGAGCGAGGAGGTGGGGTCGATGGCGTCGAGCACCGAGGATCGGCGGTTCGAGGTCCTGCGAGCGATCGTCGCGGACTACGTCGCCACCAAGGAACCGATCGGCTCCAAGTCGCTCGTGGAACGGCACAGCCTGGGTGTATCCAGCGCCACCATCCGCAACG
The DNA here is from genome assembly GCF_900637185.1 of Nocardia asteroides. NCBI lineage: Bacteria > Bacillati > Actinomycetota > Actinomycetes > Mycobacteriales > Nocardiaceae > Nocardia > Nocardia asteroides. The sequence continues at coordinate 2,560,548 of NZ_LR134352.1, forward strand.
ACATGGCGGTGCTGGAGGCGGAGGGATACATCACCCAGCCGCACACCAGCTCCGGCCGCATCCCCACCGACAAGGGCTATCGCGAGTTCGTCGACCGTATTGCCGAGGTGAAGCCGCTCTCGGGCGCCGAGCGCCGGGCGATCATGGAATTCCTGGAATCCGGCGTCGACCTCGACGACGTCCTGCGCCGCGGCGTGCGGCTGCTGGCGCAGCTCACCCGGCAGGTCGCGGTGGTGCAGTACCCGACGGTCTCCGCCTCCACGGTGCGCCACATCGAGGTCGTCGCGCTCAACCCCGCCCGCCTGCTGCTCGTGGTCATCACCGACACCGGCCGGGTCGACCAGCGCCTCGTCGACCTGGGCACGGTGATCTCCGACGACGATCTGGCGGCGGTGCGCGGCCTGCTCGGCGGTGCCATGGACGGCAAGCTGCTGTCGGTGGCCAGTGCGTCGGTGGCCGGCCTGCCCGAACGGGCGCCCGCCAAGATCAGGGATGTCCTCGTCCGGGTCTCGACTGTGCTGGTGGAGACCCTGGTGGAGCATCCGGAGGAACGGCTCGTCCTCGGCGGCACCGCCAATCTCACCCGTAATGTCGCCGACTTCGGCTTCCCCGGCTCCCTGCGCACCGTGCTGGAGGCGCTGGAGGAGCAGGTCATCGTGCTGAAACTGCTCGCCGCGGCGCAGCAACCGGGCCAGGTGACGGTGCAGATCGGCGAAGAGACCCAGGTGGAGCAGATGCGCGGCACCTCGGTGGTGTCCACCGGCTACGGCGCGGCGGGCGCAGTGCTGGGCGGGATGGGTGTGCTCGGCCCCACCCGGATGGACTATCCGGGAACAATGGCCTCGGTGGCCACTGTTGCCCGGTACATCGGCGAGGTGCTCGCCGAAAGGTGACTGCGGCCGGGTAACCGGCCGACCCACACTGTTAAGGTCGATACTTCGGCCGGTAAAGTTGAGTGGATTCGACTAAAGGAGCGCGCGGCGCTCGGCTGGACCACAGCGACCAAGGACTAGAGAACTCACGTGGCACGGGACTACTACGGACTGCTCGGCGTCGGCAAGAACGCCACCGACCAGGAGCTCAAGCGCGCCTACCGCAAGCTGGCGCGGGAACTCCACCCCGATGTGAACCCGGACGAGGCCGCTCAGGCCAAGTTCAAGGAAGTCTCCACCGCCTACGAGGTGCTGACCGACCCGGAGAAGCGCCGGATCGTCGACCTCGGTGGTGACCCGCTCGAAAACGGCGGCGGCGGAGCCGGATTCAGTGGCGCCGGTTTCGGCGGCCTCGGCGACGTCTTCGAGGCGTTCTTCGGCGGCATGAGCGGCCAGGGCGGCGGCGCGCGCAAACCGCGTGGTCGCGTGCAGCCCGGCGCCGACTCGCTGATCCGCACCCGGCTGAGCCTGGCCGAATGCGCGGTCGGTGTCACCAAGCACCTGACCGTCGACACCGCCATCCTCTGCGACATCTGCCAGGGCGCGGGCACCAACGGCAACTCCAAGCCCGTCCGCTGTGAGACCTGCGACGGCGCCGGTGAGGTGCAGTCGGTGCAGCGTTCCTTCCTCGGCCAGGTCCTCACCTCGCGGCCCTGCCCCACCTGCCGCGGCGCGGGCGAGACCATCCCCGACCCCTGCCACAAGTGCGGCGGCGACGGCCGGGTGCGCGCCCGCCGCGAGATCGCCGCGCCGATCCCGGCCGGTGTCGCCAACGGCATGCGGGTGCGGCTCGCCGCGCAGGGTGAGGTCGGCCCCGGTGGCGGTCACGCCGGTGACCTCTACGTCGAGGTCGTCGAGCAGCCGCACGACACCTTCGTCCGCGACGGCGACGACCTGCACTGCACCGTGCGTGTCCCGATGGTCGACGCGATCCTGGGCACCACCGTGGTCGTCGACACCATCCTGGACGGCCCGACCGAGCTGACCATCGCGGCGGGCACCCAGCCCGGCGAGATCATCCAGCTGCGCGCCCACGGCATGCCGCGGCTGCGTTCGGGCGCCCGCGGTGACCTGCTGGCCCACCTCGACATCGTCGTGCCCAGCAAACTGGACGGTAAGCAGACCGATCTGCTGCGCAAGTTCAAGGGCCTGCGCGACAAGGACCGCGCCGAGGTGATGTCGGCCCAGTCCGAGCACAACAGCGGCCTGTTCGCCCGCCTGCGCGCCTCCTTCAGCGGACGCTGAGGCCGTGGCCGCGACGGTCTTCTACCTCGACGAGGTACCCGCCCCGGGCGCCGTCGCGGTCCTCGACGGTCCGGAGGGTCGCCACGCGGCGACCGTGCGCCGGATCAAGGTCGGCGAGCCGATCACCCTGTCCGACGGACGCGGGGTGCTGGCCGAGTCGGAAGTCGTCGCGGCCCAGAAGGACCGGCTCGAACTCGCGGTGCGCAACCGGGTGCTCGCGCCGCCGGTCACCCCGCCGGTGACCGTGGTGCAGGCACTGCCCAAGTCGGATCGCTCCGAGCTGGCGGTGGAACTGATGACCGAGGCGGGCGCCGACGTCATCGTGCCGTGGCAGGCCGCGCGCTGTGTCGCCAACTGGGAAGCCAAGGCGGCCAAAGGGATCGAGAAGTGGCGTGCTGCCGCGAAATCGGCGGCCCGGCAGTCCCGGCGTGCCTACATACCCGAGGTCGCCGAGCTGCACCGCACCCGCGACCTGGTGGAGCTGGTACGAAAAGCCAAGGGCGACGGCGCGATCGTGGCCGCGTTGCACGAGTCCGGCGCGGGCAGGTTCACCGAACTGCCGCTGGCCGAGGCGAGCGAGGTCGTCCTGATCGTCGGCCCCGAGGGCGGCCTGGACGACACCGAACTCGGCGCGCTGGCCGAGGCCGGTGCCGACATCGTGCTGCTCGGCCCGACCGTGCTGCGCACCTCGACGGCGGCCGCGGTGGCACTGGGTGCTCTCGGCGCCCTCACCCCGCGCTGGTAGTCACCAGTCCTGACCTGCGGTCACCGGACGATCGCGGTTCGGCCGATACCCCCGTTATATCGCTGGGCGGTGTCGGTGGGGCGCGTTAAACTGTGATCATCGAACACACAGTCGAGACCGGAAGCAGGCCATAGCCACTTTTGAAGAACTCAGGCGAGATCGGCGACCCCACCAACCCCGTAACAGGCATCGGCGCAGGCGGTAACAACGCGGGTCCCGCGGCGCGAACCGTGCGTTCCAGCATCGAACTCGCCCCGGAGTCTGTCTTCCCGTTCCTCGGCTCGGCCGATCAGAATCTGCGTCAGCTGGAGAAACTGCTCCCGGCCGACATCCATGTCCGCGGCAACACCGTCACCATCACCGGCAAGGCCGGCGATGTGGCGCTGGCCGAACGCGTCATCGAGCAGCTCGTCGCGCTGACCGGGCGTAATCGGGTGATCACCCCCGAGGCGGTCCGGCACACCGTGTCCATGCTCACCGAAGGCGTGTCCGAATCGCCCGCCGAGGTGCTCAGCCTGGACATCCTGTCCCGGCGCGGCAAGACCATCCGACCCAAGACGCTGAACCAGAAGCGCTATGTCGACGCGATCGACGCCAACACCATCGTGTTCGGCATCGGTCCCGCCGGCACCGGCAAGACCTATCTGGCGATGGCCAAGGCGGTGCAGGCCCTGCAGTCCAAGCAGGTCACCCGCATCATCCTGACCAGGCCCGCGGTCGAGGCGGGGGAGCGGCTCGGCTTCCTGCCGGGCACCCTCAACGACAAGATCGACCCGTATCTGCGGCCGCTCTACGACGCCCTGCACGACATGATGGACCCGGAGGCGATCCCCAAGCTGCTCGCCTCCGGTGTCATCGAGGTCGCGCCGCTGGCGTACATGCGTGGCCGCAGCCTCAACGATTCGTTCATCATCCTCGACGAGGCGCAGAACACCACGGCCGAGCAGATGAAGATGTTCCTGACCCGCCTGGGCTTCGGCTCGAAGATGGTGGTCACCGGTGACATCTCGCAGGTCGACCTGCCCAACGGGCAGCGGTCGGGTCTGCGCGCGGCCTCGGAGATCCTCACCGACATCGACGACATCCACTTCTCGGAGCTGACCAGCGCCGATGTGGTGCGGCACCGGCTGGTGTCCGACATCGTCGACGCCTACGACCGGTACGAGTCCGACACCCGGACGGTCCCCGGCCCGCACTACCCGGGCAACCGGGCGCAGCGCCGTGCCGCGGGCCGGGCGAACCGGGGGTAACTCACGCCACGCTGGCCCGATGCCGCTCCCGGCGGCGTCGGGTCGGCACCGTACCCTGAACAGGTGAGCATCGAGATCGCCAACGAATCGGGCATGGACGTCCCCGAAGAAGACCTGGTCAGCGTGGCACGGTTCGTGATCGGCCGGATGGACGTGCATCCCGCCGCCGAGCTGTCCATGGTGCTCGTGGATCTCGACACCATGGCCGACCTGCACGTGCGCTGGATGGATCTGCCCGGCCCCACCGATGTGATGTCGTTCCCGATGGACGAGCTCGAGCCCGGCGGTCGCCCCGACAGCCCCGAGCCCGGTCCCTCGATGCTCGGTGACATCGTGCTGTGTCCGGAGTTCGCGATGGGTCAGGCGCAGAAGGCCGGCCATTCGCTCGATCACGAGCTGGCCCTGCTCACCGTGCACGGCGTGCTCCACCTGCTCGGCTACGACCACGCCGAGCCGGAGGAGGAGAAGGAGATGTTCGCGCTGCAGGGCCAGCTGCTCGAGGAGTGGTACGTGAGCCTGCGCGAGGAACAGCGTCGCGCCGAGCTCGCCGAACGCGATGCCAGACTGCTCGGCAAGGCCGGTTTCACCGCACCCGGTGACGCGCTGGGCCCCGCGTGACCTCACTGACCCAGATCCTGCTGGCGACCGTGCTGATCGGTCTCGGCGGCGTCTTCGCCGGGGTCGACTCGGCCCTGAACACGGTGTCCAGGGCCCGCCTGGACGACATGGTCCGCGAGGAACGGCCCGGCGCCGCCCGCCTGCGCAAGATCGTCGACGACCGGCCGCGGTACGTGAATCTCATGGTGCTGCTGCGCATCCTGTGCGAGATCACCGCCACCGTGCTGCTGGCCGCCGCCACCCTCGAACTGTGGCGCACCAGCACCGCGCTGCTGGTCACCGCCGCGGTGATGGTGGTGATCTCCTACGTCGTGATCGGGGTCGGGCCGCGTACGCTCGGCCGCCAGCACGCGTATTCGATCGCGCTCGGCGCCGCTGTGCCGCTGCAGATCATCGGCGCGGTGCTGAGCCCGGTGAGCAGACTGCTGATCCTGCTCGGCAACGCGATCACCCCCGGTAAGGGATTCCGCAACGGGCCCTTCGCCTCCGAGATCGAGCTGCGCGAAGTGGTCGACATGGCCCGCGAGCGCGGCGTCGTCGCCGACGACGAACGCCGGATGATCCAGTCGGTGTTCGAACTCGGCGACACCGCGGCCCGCGCCGTGATGGTGCCGCGCACCGAGATGGTGTGGATCGAAGCCGACAAGACCGCCGCGCAGGCGATGTCGCTGGCCGTGCGGTCCGGGCATTCCCGGATTCCGGTGGTCGGCGAGAACGTCGACGACGTGCTGGGCGTGGTGTACCTGAAAGACCTTGTCCCGTACGCCGATCGCAGCCGCAAGGTGACCGTGCGCGAGGTCATGCGGCCCGCGGTGTTCGTCCCCGACTCCAAGCCGCTCGACGATCTGCTCGACGAGATGCAGCGCCGCCGCAACCACATGGCCCTGCTGATCGACGAATACGGCGGCATCGCCGGCCTGGTCACCATCGAGGACGTGCTCGAGGAGATCGTCGGCGAGATCGCCGACGAGTACGACACCGACGAGACCCCGCCCGTGGAGGACCTCGGCGACGGCCGCTACCGGGTGTCGGCCCGGCTGTCGGTGGAGGACCTCGGCGAGCTGTACGGGCTCGAGATCGAGGACGAGGACGTCGACACGGTGGGCGGCCTGCTGGCGCACGAGCTGGGCCGCGTCCCGCTGCCCGGTTCGAAGGTGACCGTCCACGGGCTGGTGCTGCGGGGCGAGGGCGGCGCCGACGCGCGCGGCCGGATGCGGGTCAACACGGTGCTGGTGCGCCGGGACACCCCGGAGAAGGACAAGAAGGCCGACAACGGCCGCCAGAGCAGGACCAACGGCACCGACGAGACCGCCGCGCCCACGGCGGCCACGGTGCCCGACGACAACGGAGAAACCCATGAGTGAACTCGACGCCGAGGACAACAAACTGCTCGTACTGGCCCGCGGCGCGCTGGGCCGCACCGGCGGCGCGAGCGGCGCCGCGATCCGCGACACCGACGGCCGCACCTACGCGGCGGGCGAGGTGGCGCTCGCCGCGCTGCGGCTGACCGCCCTGCAGGCTGCCGTGGCCGCCGCGATCTCCAGCGGCGCCGAGGGTTTCGAGGCGGCGGTGGTCGTCGGCGGCGCGTCCGACGACGCGGGGATCGCCGCGGTGCGTGAGGTGTCGCCGTCGGCGGCGGTGATCCGCACCGATCGCTCCGGCGCCGTGCTGAGCGAGGTGCACGGTGGCTGAGAAGGAATTCCGCTCCGGCTTCGTCTGTTTCGTCGGCCGCCCGAACACCGGCAAGTCGACGCTGACCAACGCGCTGGTCGGCACGAAGATCGCGATCACCTCCTCGCGCCCGCAGACCACCCGGCACACCATCCGCGGCATCGTGCACCGTGACCATGCCCAGCTGATCCTGGTCGACACCCCCGGTTTGCACCGTCCGCGCACGCTGCTCGGCCAGCGGCTCAACGACCTCGTCCGCGACACCTACTCCGAGGTCGACGTGATCGCGGTGTGCATCCCGGCCGACGAGAAGATCGGCCCCGGCGACCGCTGGATCGTCGAGCAGATCAAGATGATGGCGCCCAAGACCACCGTGCTCGGCGTGGTCACCAAGATCGACAAGGTGAGCCGCGACCAGGTCGCGCACCAGCTGATGGCGGTCTCGCAGCTGCTCGGCCCCGAGGCCGAGGTCGTGCCGGTCTCGGCGGTCAAGGGCGAGCAGGTCGAGGTGCTGGTCGACGTGATCGCCGCGAAGATGCCCGAGGGCCCCGCGTTCTACCCGGACGGCGAGATCACCGACGAGCCGGAGGAAACCCTCATGGCCGAGCTGATCCGCGAGGCCGCGCTGGAGGGCGTGCGCGACGAGCTGCCGCACTCGCTGGCCGTGGTCATCGAGGAGATCCAGCCGTACGAGGCCAACGAGGACATGCTCGAGGTGCATGCCCTGCTGTATGTCGAGCGGCCGAGCCAGAAGGCGATCATCATCGGCAAGAACGGGTCCCGGCTCAAGGAAGTGGGCACCAACGCCCGCAAGCAGATCGAGCACATCCTCGGCACCCGGATCTACCTGAACCTGCACGTGAAGGTGGCCAAGGACTGGCAGCGCGACCCCAAACAGCTGGGGAAGCTGGGCTTTTGATCGTTTGACGGTCGGCCGGACGGGGTATCGTTCGGCGAATACGCCGGCAGTCGCGGCGTGCTCGCTGTTCGCCCCGGGGAGGCCGCCGAAGTGCCCGATGCCAATGATGTCGGCAAACTGCTGGAATTGCTGCGGGCGCTGGAGATCCCCGACACCAAGCCGCGGGTGCTGCGCACGCTGCTGCGTGGCCGCCGCATCTTGCCCCGGCCGATCGTGGAACTGGTCGGGGTGCAGGGGCATTCGGCGCTGGTCGCCGATCTCTACAGCTGGCTGGGCGAATCCGGCGGCCGGCGCGCCACCCCGCGCGCCAAGATCGACCTGCACGCCCCCGACCTGCCACGGACCACGCTCACACCCGATCTCAGCGCCGTCAGTTCGCACGACGATCAGGAGATCGCCGGGCACTGCCTGCCGATCATCCAGCAGCTGGTCGCGGGTTTCGCGGCCGACGACACCGCGATGGGCGCGATCAAGTTCCCGCGCTACCGCACCGCCGACTGGCTGACCAGGCAGCGCGTCACCAGCGACGAATCCGAGGCGCCGGACGAGCTGCGCCGCAGGCTGCCCAAGCTGCTGCGCAGCGGGTCGCCGACGAGCCGGTCCGACACCGCCGAAGGCGTTGCCGGCGATACCCTTTCGCGGGTGGTCTTCGGCGTGCTCGCGCTGTGGCCCGTGCTGCGACTGTGGCTGTGGGTGTCCGGGCGCATTCCGGGCATGTCGAAGGTGACCAGGTGGTTCCTGCACCAGCGGTATCTGGCGCCCGAATTGTCGGGAAGCTTCCTGGGTTTCGCCTCGCGGCTGACCGCCTCGCACCGGGTGGACGAGAACGAGGAGCAGGTCGCCAAGCTGCTCATCCACGCCTTCCTCGAGGACCTGCGCGACGCCTACCGGCGCCGGATCTGGCGGCCGTCGAGCTGGCGGCGCACCGCCTATCCGGTGGCGCTGCTCGGTGGGCTGGCCGAGGGCAGCGACGGCGCGCGGATTCTCACCTGGATCAACGAGATCAGGAACGAGACCGGTCACTTCGACCCGCTGGTGCTCGTCGCCTTCCGGGACGAAGGTCCCAACCGCGAGGTCGGCGAGCTCGGGCACATCGGTGAGCTGCGGTCGCTGCGCACGCTGGAGAGCCTGGCCGACCAGCCGTCACCGCAGCCGCCGGACCCGCTGCAGACCTGGGTGCGTGAGATCGACAATCGCCGCACCCACCGGCAGGCCGACGCCTGGTTCCTGCCGCTGCGCGCGCTGCTCCCGGCCGACGTTCCGCCGAAGATCAGCGATGCCCGCTTCCGCGGCTTGGCCCTACCGCCCGCTCCGCCGATGGCGGCGCGTAGCTGGTTCGTCGGACTGTGCGTGCTTATCCCGATCGTGCTGGCCGTGGCCGCCGCGCTGGTGTACTTCCCGCCGCTGCGCGGTGCGCCGTGCTCGCAGTGGCCGTGGACCGGCGGCGTCTCGGTGAGCCTGCGCGACGGTGAGTGCGTCGGCTACAGCGACAACACCCGGCAGATCTTCGCCGACGATCCCGAGCTCACGGCGATGCAGCGCGAGGTGTTCCGGCTCAACGGTGTCGCGCGGGAAGCCAAGGAGCACAACCCGAACCGCCCGCTGGTCTCGCTGGTGTACTTCGCCGGCCTCAGCTACGCCGATGCCAATGTGCGCTACCCGCACGCCCAGGTGGAGGAGCTGGCCGGGCTCGCGGTGCAGCAGCGGCGCGCGCTGCTGGCGTCGGACGAGTCCGAACCCTTGCTGCGCGTGGTGATCGCCAACGGCGGCTCGGACATGCGCCAGGCCGGCTGGGTGGTCGAGCACAAGCTGCGCGGCCTGGTGGCCGACGATCCCAGTGTGCTCGGTGTGGTCGGCATCGACCGCAGTACCGACGAGACCCGCGGCGCCATCACCCGGCTGGGCGAACTGGGCGTCCCCGCGGTGGCGACGACGCTGTCGGCCGACGGCCTGGACCAGGCCTCCCCGCTGTATTTCCAGGCCGCGCCGAGCAATACCGTGCAGGCCCGGCTCATCGCCGACTACGTGCAGGGTGCGCGGGAACCGAACGGGACGCCCCGCTACGACAAGGTGACGATCTACCACCCCGAGGCGGCCGACGATCTGTACGTGACTACCCTGGTCGCCGACCTGGAGGCCGAACTCCGCAAACGCGGTGTCGCCCAGAACAGTCTGAGCTGGCGCGAACAGCAGCAGCTGTATCGCTTCGCGGCGCCCTGCGAGACGGAGAACTTCGACCGGCGCACCCTGCTGTTCTTCGCGGGCCGCAACGACGATTTCCCGACCTTCGCCAAGTCGGTCAGCCGGGGCTGCCTCAGCGGGGCGGGTCCGGCGATCCTCGGCAACGACGCGGTGACCCGTCTGATCACCGACCAGCGGGCCACCGCCGCCCTGCCCGCCAATCTCACGGTGCGCTACGTGGCCAAGGCCGCGCCGGTGATGCTCGGTGGCGCCGATTGTGTCGGCGGCATCGGCAAACTCGGCAGTCAGCCGGTGCCGTTCGAGCACGAACAGCTCTGTGTCGAACTGGCCGGGCTCATCCAGGAACTGCGCGGCTATCCGGGACTGGACGACTACCGGCCGACCTGGGCAGGCGACCGCACCGGCCTGGCCTTCGATGTGAGCGGGCTGTTCCTGCAGGCCGTGCGCAGCAGTCGCGGGGTGCTCGCGGACCTGCCGCCGAACCGGACGGCGATCGCGGTGCAGTTGCGCGAGAGCGACTATCGCGGTGTCACCGGCACACTGGGGTTCTCGACGCGCCGCGTCGCCGACGGGTCGTCGATCGCGGTCCTGGTCACCACGGCGGTCGGTGCGGCAGGCCCGCAACGCTGCCTGATGATGTTCCCGCGCCAGACCGGTCAGGACGGGTGCCCGGCCGGGACGAAGAGTGATCTCGAAGGCTGGGCCGAACCGGGGAGGTAGTGCGGCCCGTCCGAACCTCGTCGCGGTGCGCGATCGCGGGGCGACCGACGGCATGGCCTACCGCCGTTCTGATTCACCACCACGGCGTCGGCCGGGTCCGCTCCCAGTGCAGTTCCTCCTCCAGCTGCGCCGCCAGCGAGATGAGCATCGGCTCGGTGTTCGCGGTGCCCATCAGCTGCGCCCCGATCGGCAGCCCGGCCTCGGTGAAGCCGGCGGGCACGTTCACACTCGGCCAGCCGAGGACATTCCACGGCCAGGTGTAGGGGCAGGCGCCGGTGATCAGGTTGTTCGTGGCGCCGACGCCGATCCCGTCGATCTCCTCGGCGCGCGGGGGAGGAGTCGCCGTGGTCGGGGCCAGCACCAGGTCGTAGTCGTCGAAGAAGGTACCGATCCGCTTGTGCAGCAGCGGCTCCGCGCGCCGGGCCGCGGCCAGCACCGGGCCGCCGAGCACCCGGCCGAGCCGGGAGTTGGCCGTGGTGCGCGGGTCGACGATCGCCTCGGGCATCTCCCGGTGCACCCGGTGGATCCCGGCCATCGAGCGCGGCAGGAAGGACGCGCCGATCATCAGCCCGTAGTGCAGATCGGCCACGGTGACGGTGTGGCCGAGCCCGCGCAGGGTCCTCGCCAGTTCGTGCACGGCCGCCGCGATCTGCGGGTCCAGCGCGGTCTTGGTCGCGGTGAACGGGATGCGCAGCGACAGCGCGATGCGCAGCCTGCCCGGATCGCGGCCCACCGCGGCGCTCGCGTCGATCGGCGCCGGGGTGTGCAGGTCGCCGCGGTGTGGTCCGGCGGCGACGTCGAGCAGCAGGGCCGCGTCGCGGACGGTACGCGCGAGCGGCCCGTTGACCGTGAGCCCGTAGAACGCCTCCGCGTGCGGCCAGGTGGAGATGCGTCCGCGCTGCGGTTTGATGCCGACCAGGTTGTTCCACGAGGCCGGGATGCGCACCGAGCCCGCGCCGTCGGAACCCAGTGCGGCGGGCACCAACCCGGCCGCGACCGCCGCCGCCGAACCGCCCGAGGAACCACCGGGCGTGCGGGTACGGTCCCACGGATTGCGGGAGTGGCCGAAGGCGTCACCGCTGGTGAACGGCAGCTGGCCCAGCTCACAGGTATTGGCCTTGCCCACGATCACCGCGCCCGCGGCGCGCAACCTGCGTACAGCCTCGGCGTCCTCGGTCTTGGGCGCGAATTCGCCGCCGCAGCCGAACGCGGTGACCTCGCCGGTGACATCGGTGTCGTCCTTGACCGCGATCGGCACGCCGAGCAGCGGGAGCCGGGCACCCGCGGCCAGGCGCGCGTCGGCCTCGGCGGCTTCGCGCAGCGCGGCCTCGCGCCGGACGACGCGGAAGGCGTTGAGCGTCGGCTGGGACGCCTCGATCCGGTCGAGCGCGTCGGTGACGGCCGCGACCGAGGACAGCTGACCGTCGGCGATCGCCGTGGACAGTTCGGTGAGGCCGAGATCGGCCGAGGGCTTCGGCGCGACGCGGTCGGGCGCGGTCATGTGAACTCCGTCTCTGCAGGTCGTGGGCTCGACCGTAACCGCGAATCTGGTCACCCGTCCACATACCCTGGGTGGATTTCTCAGCTATAGACATACATACCGTATGTATGTAACAGTGGTGCTGCCCAGCATTCGACCAGGGGAGGACCCCATGGGAATCAGCTCGACACTCGGCCCGGCACGTGAGATCGCCCTGTCGTCCGGCCGTATCCGCTATCACGACACCGGCACCGGATCGCCGGTGGTGTTCGTCCACGGACTGCTCGTCAACGCCGACATCTGGCGTGGGGTGGTGCCCGGTCTCGTCGCCGCCGGACACCGCTGTCTCACGCCCGACTGGCCGCTCGGTTCGCACTCGATCCCGATGCCCGACGCCGACCTCACGCCCACCGGCATCGCCGATCTGATCGCCGAGTTCCTCGACGTGCTCGACCTCACCGACGTCACCGTCGTCGCCAACGACACCGGCGGTGCGCTCACCCAGCTCCTGATGACCCGGCGACCGGAACGGATCGGCCGTGTCGTGCTGGCCGCCGTCGACTGCTACGAGGTCTTCCCGCCGTTCCCCTTCGGCGCGCTGCTGAAGGTGGCGAAGATCCCCGGCACGATCGCGCCGCTGCTCGCGCCGATGCGGTGGAAGGCCGTGCAGCGGCTGCCGCTCGGCTTCGGCTGGGTCACCAAACACCCGCTGCCCCGCGAGATCGCGGAGTCGTATCTGCGGCCCGCGCGCCGTGACCCGGCGATCCGCGCCGACCTGCGCCGTTTCGCCGCCGGGGTGGACAACCGGCTCACGCTGGCGGCCGCCGAGCACTTCGGCGAGGTCGATCTGCCGGTGCTCGTCGTCTGGGCGACCGAGGACAAGCTGTTCCCGATGGCGCTGGCGCAGCGGCTCGTCGCCGAGCTGCCGCGCGCGAGCCTGCGCACGGTCGACGATTCCTACACCTTCGTCTCCGAGGACCGGCCGGAGTTGCTCGTCGAGATGATCGTGGAGTTCACTCGGCTGCATGCAGCGCCGTAGTCAGGAGGATCGCTCCCGCACCACCCGGGCCGCGCTCGAGCAGGCAGGCCGCAGCCTGTTCGCCGAGCGCGGCTTCGCCGCGACGTCCGCCGAACAGCTGGTGGCCGCCGCCGGGGTCACCCGCGGGGCACTGCACCACCACTACGGCGACAAACGCGGCCTGTTCCTGGCCGTGCTCGAACAGATCGAGACCGAGGCCACCGCGGAGATCGCGGCCGCGGTGGCCGCGGTCGACCCCGCCGACGTCGTCGCCGGGATGACCGCGGGCCTGGCCCGCTTCCTCGACCTCTGCGCGGGTCCGGAGATGCTGCGCGTCGTCCTGATGGACGCGCCCACGGTGCTCGGCTGGCCCGCCTTCCGCGAGTTCGAATCCCGCCACGGCCTCGGCCTGATCACCGGCGAACTCCAGCGCGCCGTGGACGCGGGCCTGATTCCCACCGCCCCGGTCGCGGTCCTGGCTCAGCTGCTGCTCAGCGCCATCACCGAGGCCTCCCTCATCGTCGCCCACGCCGACGACCCCGACCGCGCCCGCCTCGAAACCCAGCAGTCGCTGCTGCTGATCCTCGCCGGGCTGCTGCGGCAGGGCTGAGCGGGGGTGTGTCCGTGCCGACGGTGTCGGGTCGACGTGGAAGACTGGGCCCGTGCGGTTGTATCGGGATGAGGCGGTGGTGGTCCGCCAGCACAAGCTGGGCGAGGCCGATCGCATCGTCACGTTGCTGACCAGGCAGCACGGCCTGGTCCGGGCCGTGGCCAAGGGGGTGCGGCGCACCAAGTCGAAGTTCGGGGCGCGGCTCGAGCCGTTCGCCTACATCGACGTGCAGCTGCATCCGGGCCGCACGCTCGACGTCGTCACCCAGGTGACCACGGTCGAGGCGTTCGCCGCCGACATCATCGACGACTACGGCCGCTACACCACCGCCTGCGCCATCCTGGAGACCGCCGAACGGCTGGCGGGCGAGGAGCGCGCGCCCGCGCCGAAACTGCACGCGCTCACCGCGAGCGCGCTGCGCGCCATCGCCGCCAAACAGCGCCCGCACGAACTGATCCTCGACGCGTACCTGTTGCGCGCCATGGGTTTCGCGGGCTGGGCGCCCGCGCTCGACGAATGCGCCCGCTGCGCGACCCCGGGCCCGCATCGCGCGTTCCACGTGGCGGCGGGTGGCGCGGTCTGCGTGCACTGCCGTCCGCCGGGGGCGAGCACGCCCGCGCCGGGTGTGCTCGATCTGCTCGTCGCCCTGCTGAAGGGGGAGTGGGACTACATCGCCGGGGTCCCCGACAACACCCGCCGCCAGGCCAGCGGCCTGGTCGCCGCCCACCTGCAGTGGCATCTGGAACGGCAGTTGCGCACGTTGCCGCTGATCGAGCGCACCCGCGCCGAGACGGCGCCCGCGGGCCGGGTTGGCTGAGCCGCCACCGGAGCGGCCGAACCCGGAGCCCGTGCGGGCCGCACCCGGCGATCAGGCAGGATGGATGCCGTGATCCTGCGTCGTGACACCTCCACCGCGAGCAAGCCGGCCCGCACCGTTCGCCCGCCGTCGCCGCACCCCTCGGGCGCGCGTCCGCCCGCGATCCCGCCGGAGCTGGTGCCCAACCACGTCGCGCTGGTGATGGACGGCAACGGCCGCTGGGCGCAGGAGCGCGGGCTGCCGCGCACTGCGGGACACGAACGCGGCGAGGCCGTGCTGATGGACGCCGTCGAAGGCTCCATCGAGATGGGCGTGAAGTGGCTGTCGGCCTACGCCTTCTCCACCGAGAACTGGCGGCGCAGCCCCGACGAGGTGCGCTTCCTGATGGGCTTCAACCGCGACGTGATCCGCCGCCGCCGCGACGAGATGCACGAGATGGGCGTGCGCGTGCGCTGGGCGGGACGCCGACCGCGCCTGTGGCGCAGCGTGATCAAGGAGCTCGAGGTCGCCGAGGAGCTCACCAGGGACAACGACGTGATGACGCTGACCATGTGCGTCAACTACGGTGGCCGCGCCGAGATCGCCGACGCCGCACGCGAAATCGCGCGCCGGGTCGCGGCGGGCGAGATTGATCCCGAGAAGGTCGACGAGGCCACCGTCGCCCGCTACCTGGACGAACCCGACATGCCCGATGTCGACCTGTTCCTGCGGCCCTCGGGCGAGTTCCGCAGCTCGAACTTCCTCATCTGGCAGGCCGCCTACGCCGAATTCGTCTACCAGGACACGCTTTTCCCTGATTTCGACCGGCGTAACCTGTGGGCCGCGTGCCTGGAATACGCCAAGCGCGATCGTCGCTTCGGCGGCACCAAATGAGCGACGGAGCCGACATGGACGCTGCGGTCACCCCCGAACTCGACCTGCAGGCGCGCACCGGCGCCTGCCTGCAGATGCAGGACGTCGACATCCGGGTCGACGCCGACGGATCGCTCGGCTTCGAATACGACGGCGCGCTGTGCTCGATCCGCGCCGTCACCCTGGCGCCCGGCCTGACCGTGCTGTCGCTGACCAGCGTGCTGGCCTGGGATCGCCCGCTCAAGCCGCAGCTGCACAAGCGCGTGGCCGAACGCAACAACGAGATCCAGTTCGGCTCGGTCACCCTGATCGGGCGCGGCAAGCTGGGCGATGTCATCCTGCGCTACACGTTCCCGGCCGAGGGCCTCGACGACCAGGCCCTCACCACCATGCTGCTGCTCGCGCTGTCCGGCGCGAGCAGGGCCAGGCAGGGCCTGCTCGCGCCGTAGGCGTCAGTTCGACGGCTTCCAGGTGATCTTGCCGCCCTGGAAATCCTGGGCCTTGCCGCCCTGGTAGTCGTACTCGTCGCTGGTGGGGTAGCCGTAGCGGCCGCCTTCGGAGCCCGCGCGGATCCAGTCGGCCTGGATGCTGCCCCACACCGCGTGCGCGCCGGTCGCCGAGGACCAGTAGATGGCGCCGGTCGGGAACATCGAGAACTGGCCGTCGGCCTTGCCCGCCTTGGCGACGTCGCTGAGCGGGAACCCCAGCGGGCTCGACTCCCAGCCGAGCGCGGCCCACTTGTCCCGGATCGGCCCGCTGATCTGGTGCGCGCCGGTGCCGACGGACCAGTAGATCGAGCCCTTCTGGAAGTGGTTGTACCGGCCCGCGCCGCCCGGGGTGGATTCCTCGCGGGTCACCGGGTACCCGAGCTTGCCGCCCTCGTTGCCCAGTTCGGCGAACTTGTCGCGGATCTGCCCGGCGACGGTGCGCGCCTCGGTGTCGGGGTGCCAGTAGATGGCCGCGTTGTTGGCGAAGGTCTGGTATTTGCCGCCCGCGGCCGCGTCGGATTCGGGGGAGGTGGGGTCACCGAGCGCGGCGCCGCCCGCCTGGTCGTATTCGATCTCGATCGCACCGCCCACCTCGAAGTCGCCGATCTTGCGCGCCTGCGCGGTGCCCGCGAGGGCCAAGGGCAGCACGGCCGCGGCCGCCAGCACGGCGATCCCGCGCGATCGAAGGGTTCGTCGGTGAAATGCCACAGGAAACTCCCTGGTCGAATCGTTGTTCGGTGAATTTCGGCGCTCGACCCCGACCGGCACCGCACCCGAACCTACCCCCTCGACCGCGTGCGTAACAGTGAGCTTTCTAACCTTCGCGGCCCGGATCGATCGACATCAGCACGTCCAACCCGCGGGCGAAGTCGTCCGGGTGGGCGTCGTCGAGCAGCAGGTGCTGCAGCATGAAGCCGGGCAGCACGCCGATGATCGTCTTGGCCAGCGCGTCCACGTCGGCGTCGGGTGCGATCCAGCCGAGCTCGCGCATCCGCACCGCGTACTCGCGCCACAGATCGCGCATGGCCGCGATGGCGAACCGCACCGGCTCGCCCGTCTCCGGCTGCACCATCGCCAGCGCCCATGCCTGCGGCGCCAGCCGCAACGGGCCGTCGGGTCCACCGCGCTTGATCACCTCGGTGGTCAGCAGCCGGACCACCTCCGAGGGTGTCGGCGCGACCTCGCTGCGGATGATCTCGGCGAGCCGGGCCCGCAGTGGTGTCATCGTGCGCGCCACGAGCGCGGCGATGATCTCGTTCTTGCTGGTGAAGTACCGGTAGACCGCGCCGGCCGACAGTCCCGATTCGGTGAACACGTCCTGCATCGAGGTCTCGTGGAAGCCCTTCCTGGCGAAGCAGAGCTGGGCCGCGTCGAGGATCTGCTGCCTGCGGCGTTCGAGGTGTTCTTCGCTGACTCGGGGCATGACTAAAAATAAAACGAATATCCGTTCTTGACAAGCGGGTGCGAGGGGTGTCACCGTGAGATCCATCAAAAAGAACGAACATTCGCTTTAAGGGGAGAATGTCATGACGATCACCCGCCGAGCAGTGGCTCTCGGTCTCGCGGCCACCGCGCTGCAGGCCCTGCTCCTGATCGCCTTCGCCTGGCCCGCCGTCAACCTCGCACCGCGTGACCTGCCGATCGCGGTCACCGGCCCGCAGTCCGCGCAGGTCATCCAGCAGCTGCAGCAGCGCAGCCCCGACTCCTTCGCCATCAGCACCCTCACCGACTCCCGCGCCGCCCGCGCCGCCCTGGCCGACAACGAGATCTACGGCGCCGTCGTCACCGGCGAGGGCGCGCCGCAGGTGCTCGTCGCCTCGGCCGCCTCACCCGCCGTCGCGCAGCAGCTCACCGCCCTGGCCCAGCAGCTCAGCGGCGTCCCGGCCGCGCCGGTGCAGGACGTGGTCGCCACCGATTCCGACGATCCGCGTGGCGCCGGTTTCGGTTCCATGGTGCTGCCCCTGGTGATGTCGGGGATCGCCGCCGGTGTCCTGCTCACCATGCTCGTCCCCGGTTTCGGCGCCCGGCTTGCGGGCCTGGTCACCTTCGGCGTCGCGGGCGGCCTGCTCAGCACCCTGATCTTCCACACCTGGCTGTCGATCGTCCCCGGCTCCTACCTGGAACTGGCCGCCATCGCCGGCCTGGCCGCCTTCACCGTCTCCACCACCATCGTCGGCCTGGCCGCCGCCATCGGCCGCCCCGGCATCGGCCTCGGCGCCCTCCTGATGCTCCTCATCGGCAACCCCTTCTCCGCCGCCACCTCCGCCCCCGAACTCCTCCCGCAGCCCTGGGGCGCCATCGGCCAGCTCTGCCCGCCCGGCGCCGCCGCCTCCCTCCTCCGCTCGATCGCCTACTTCGACGGCGCCGGCGCTCTGGCTCCCCTCGCAGTCCTGCTCACCTGGTCCGCCGCAGGCCTGACCCTCCTCGCCGTCGGCGCCCTCCGCACCCCCACCACAGCCCCCACCACCCCCGACCCGGTCGCCGTCCCAGCCTGACCACACGACCTACGATGCTCCGCACGAGAACCTTCGTGCGGAGCCTCAGCCTGTTTGCGGGCCATGCGAACCCCCTCGCGTCCTTGCAACCTGTCGCGCTGGCAGGCGATCCCTGGATGAGGTTCGTATCGTGGTTCCAATGACCGATGACGACCGGACGCTGCTAGGGCTTCTCGACGACTCGCCGCTGACGTCTCCCAGCGCAATCGACGACATTCGAGATTTCATCACCGCCGGTGAGTACGGACTCGCGTTCGACACGCTGTGCTCGCGCTTGTACGAAGACGAGCATCAGGTCACGCGCACATACTTCGAGCGTCTGCAGGCAGCCGGGAAGTCGTTGTACCTGCCGCGATCCGCCGACGGTCTCGGTGAGCTGGTTGCCGATGCCAATGTCGAGGCGATGGCCAGTAGAGGTGACTATGCACTGGTCAGGTGGTTCGGAGTCGAAGTTCGTGCTCAGTGAGCTGACGCGGACTCTGCACGGAATGCAGTCCTCGTACGAAGACATGATGTCCTCGGTTGGAAGGAACCTCCCCGATGCGGGAAGACAGTAGGCTCGAAGCTGTTGATGCGGATGTTATCTCGTGTCTGGAGATCGTCCAGTTTCGCCCGGTAGGTTCAGCGTTGTCCGAATGCGTCGTGAGGTGTCTTTCCGGCACGCTGAGAATCGGCGACGTTGTCAGTTCGCATTGGGCAGGTGACGGCACAGAAGTCGTGGTATGCCTCGAGGTCTCGCGAATTCTTCGGTACGGACAGGACTGCGACCTGCTGGATCCGCCACACAATGCCATGTTGAATCTTGTCGGAGCGCTCCCATACGATGCTCGCTTTCCGAACATTCACCCACTCGATCGGTTGACAATCGCTCCTGCATCGAAGTCTCGCCAGTCGAGTCAGGACGAGTGGCGTTGCGACACGTGCGCCCCGACAGGGCTGAAAGGTGATAGATGAATTCGGAATCGGTTGACGGCTTCGGTCGCTGGCGCACTCCACTTCTCGGTGGCGCCGCGGGGCTGCTGGTGGTCGCGTTTGTGCTCGCGCCCGGTCCTGTTGCGGCGAAGGCGGTCGGTGTGGGGATCGGCGGGGCGGGGGAGTTGCGGGCTGCGCTTCAGGAAGCCTTTGTCGGGTACTGGGGGACCGGTGTTCGGGAGTTCTCGCCGGCGCTGGCCGACGTGGTGGACTACTGGTTCTGGTATCACGTCGCCAAAGCTGTTGTGGCAGTGGGGTTGTTGGTGGTGCTGGCTCTGCTGGGAGCGGTGGTCTGGCGGTCGTTTCGGCAGGCGGCCGGTCGTTCGCGGGGCTTCCGGATCGCGCTCGGATTCGCGGGAAGCTCCACGCTGGGGGCGGGGTTGGTCGCGTTGGTGGCGGTGATGGTCAATGTGCAAGGGGCGGTGGCGCCGTATTCGTCGGTGCTTCCGATGGTCATGGAAGGGGCTGTGGGGGAGGAGCTTTCGGTCGTGCTCGGGCAGGTCGACCGGGAGTTGGGGAGTGCGCAGGGGTGGTCGCCCGCTGTCGAGGTGATGGTGGAGGACTTCTCGCTGTATCACCTGGCGATGGTGGTGATCGCGGGGCTGGTGGCGCTCGGAAGTCTCGGGGCCGGGGTGGCGCTGTGGCGGGCGCGGGCGGGGTTCGCGGAGCGGCGGCTGCGGCGAGTGGTGACGGGGTCGGCGGTTGTCGCGGTGGGACTGGGGGTGCTGTTCGGGGTGGTCGCCGCGGCGAATGCGACGACTGTCGCCGATCCGGCGCCCGCGTTGCACGCCGTGTTCGACGGCGGGTGGTGAGGGGTCTCAGGCGAGGCGTTCGTCCGGCTCGCCGAATTCCTGGTGGTAGCGCTGGGCGCGCAGCAGCATGCGGCGGATGCCGGCGATCATGCGGTCGGTGGAGAGGGGTTCGGCGATGATGGGGTCGCCGGTTTTGACGTAGTAGCGGCCGTCGTCGTAGTCCATCCACCAGAAGGTGCGGCCGGGGCCGGGGCGGGCGTCGACAGCGGGACCGGAGAAGGCGGAGATCTCGCCGAAGGCGTGGCGGCGGCGCTGGAAGATGCGGTTGAGCTGGTCGGCGGAGCTGAGCTGGCCGGCCCGGTATTCGAAGTGCTCTTCCTCGGCGGCGAGTTGTTCGCGGCGCACCTCGACCGGTGACCTGGTGCCCGGCTTCGCGCGAGGGAGCGCCGCGACCGTGAGCGCGGCCACCTGGTCGGCGGTGCAGTAGGTCAGCACGACATCGCCGCCCACATCCGCCGCGCTGCCCCGCGCCTGGGTGAGAGTGGCGCCCACGGGCCCCCGGATCGCACCGTGGAAGCGGATGGCATGCGAGTCGTCTTGTCCGACAAACCCTTTGGATTCGACTCTGGCATCGGGATCGAGCAGGACCGTCAGCGCGTGTTCGACCGCGGGATCGTATTTGCGGAGCAGGCTCTCGACCGCGGCCTCCCGATGCCGTTTCAGCTCGTCGAAGTCCGCGATATCGGTGCGGTACTGCAACGGGTAGGGGAGACGGTCACGACCGTAGCCCGACCACAGGATCTCGAACTCGGTGCCGGTGAATTCAGTTCGATGCACTGTCGAGGTCTCCGCCGATCACCGGGGGCACTGTCCTGATTCCGTCCGCACCGATCAACTCGTCTCCGTTCTCCTGGGTGATCAGGTACTCGGGGATGCCCTTGGTCCGCTCGTCGTCCGCGCCGCCGCGATGGGCGCCGGGCGCGCCCATCCCCGACATGCCGGTCGCGCCACGACCACCGGCGGCCGAGCCCGCACGACTGGCCGCTGCCGCCGCGCCGGGTGATTGGTTCCCGGGGACGCTGCGCCCCGGTGACGCCACACCGGGATTCCCGCTGCCCGGCGTTCCCGGTTGCCGACTCCCCAGGGACCCCCGGCTGCCGCCCGCCGATCCGCCGCCCCCCAGCGGCGTGGTGCCGGTGCCCGGACTGGTCGACGTGGTGCCGGGCGTGGTCGAACCCGCTGTCGTGGATTGCGGTGTCGTGCTCTGCGTCGTGGTGTTGGCCTCCGTGGCGGACGGTGTAGTCGAAGAAGTTTCGGTGTCGTCGCCGGAAGAACCGTCATCCGTGGAATTCGGTGTCGTGCCGTCCGCGGTGGTCTCGTCGAGTGAACCGGTACCGGCCGACTGATCCTGTGTGCCACCGTTGTTCGCCCCGCCGGTGCCGCCCGTCAACCCGGTGTCGCCGGTGCTGTCGGTGATGGTGGGCGCGGTGGGCAGGAAGGGCACGCCGTTGTCGGTCTGGACGGCGACCTGACCGTAGACCGTGCGCAGAATCCGCCGGGCCTCGTCGGTGGCCTCCTGCTGATTGTGTTCGTCGACCTTCATCACGCCGTCGCCGGGCAGCGTCTTGCCGGTGACGCTCTCCCTGGCGGTCAGACCCGGCATCAACGCCTGGGTCTCCTCGATGCCGGTACGCATCTCCGACAGTTTCAGGCTGATCGCCGTAGCCGCCTGCGACAGCGGAATCGACTGCTCCGCATAGCTGTTCACGGCTTGCACCGCGGCGTCGGCGGCGAGTCCCGTCCAGCCGCCGCGATCACCGACGCCGGTGACGGTGCGGGCGAACTCCTGATTGAACTTGTAGAACGTGCCCATCAGGTTCATCCCGATATTGGCCCACGCCGTGACCGCGTCGTCGACCAGCTTCGGTTTCATCGCGGCCACCGCGGCCTGCATGTCCGCCAGCGAGAGACTGTCGTAGTTGTCCGGGGTGCCGATGTGCGGCGGTTGGGTGTCGCCACTGAAGATGGAGGCGTAGTTGCCCGATTTCTGGCGGTTGTAGATCCCGGCGCGCTCGGTGTTCCACTGTTCCTGCGCGGCGATCACCCGGCTCTTGTACTCCTCGTAGGTCACAACGGGCCTCCCGCCGCGGTGATCTGGGCGCCGGAGTTTTCATCCTGGGCGACGAAGTTGGCAATCGCCTTGGCGACAACTTCTTTCGCTGTTTGCACGGCTTCGATGTGCTGTCGGAGAACGGTGTCCAGCGCTCGGTCGCCACCCGATGCGGTGAGAGAAAACTTGTCCTCCAGCGTCTTGCTCGAATCGAATGTGCCGAACCCCGAGATTCGGCTTACGCGCTCGACCGATGCGAACACGTCTTCGAGACGGGCGATGTGGTCATCGCACACTCGATCGAGATCGCGGCCGACTTCCGGATCGAGCGCCAATTCACCCGCGTTCGCTTGGGTCAACAGCTGATTCCACTGCTTCGGATCGACGCCGAGAATCATCTCGTCACCATCAGTTCGCTGGGAGGTATGCGGCCAGGGCATTGGCGATACGTGTCGCCTCGGCACACGGTTCGGGCGGATTCTTCGCCGAAACGCGGTTCTGTAGATGGAAGTCGACAGAACCGTCGGCGACCTCGACGCTGACATAGCAGGCAAGATCGCTAGATGCGCCGATCGGTCGGAACTGGAGCGCGTTGTGCTCGCCGACCTGCAGATCGGTGAAGCCGGTGTACTTCGTCGTCTGCTGCCTGGACTCGGCCAGGGTGTGCTCGGACGACATGAGCGCGATGCTGTATTGATTCGCGGGGTCTTTCCAGGCGCAGACCTTCCACCCGGTGAAGTCGACACCGGCGACATCCTTGGTCTTACTCCCCGCATTCAACCCCACCCCACTGACGGCCGAATCCGGGAGCGAACACGGATCCCACACCTTCGCCTCGGCATCCACCGAACTGGGACTCGCCGCCACACTCACACTGCTCGTCGAGGTGGCCCCCGATTCCGGCTCGCTGTCGGCGCAGCCGACGGCGGCCAGCCCCACAGCGAGAACTCCGACGACCTTCACCACACTGCCCCGCACTGTCATCGCGACCATCCCCTCCTGGTAGACAGCGACGCTCTCGCCCCGAGCGACCACGGCTGTGCAGAGTCTAGTCCGAACCTTGCCGAACTTGGCCGCCCGCATCCATGCGGCAGGAGCTGCGGACACCGCGCCGAGGACAGACGACGACCCTCGTCGGATCCCCCACCACGGGTTTTGTCAGGACCGGCCTTCGGCATCGTCGGGCGCGCGTACCCCTACTCAGCCGCGCACGGAGAGGCCGCGGTCAGGGTGAAGCGTGTTTCGCGGCTGGTCTGGTGGCGCTGTACCGCGACAGAGAATCCACGGGAATCCTCGTAGGACCTGTTCACGGGGTCGTCGCCAGGGACCGGGTCGGGTACCGGGGTGAAACCGTGCGCGGTCATGGCCTCGAGGTTTGCCAGGGCGCGGTCGATGAACTCCGGAGTCGGGTCGATCTTCGTCTTCTCGTAGTAGGGCGTCCACGGCGGGCCCACGGCCCGCAGCGAGTTCGGGTCGTTGCGGCAGCCGTTGCCGAGCCGGACATTGCCGAGTTCGACCGTTGTCGGTTCGGGCCATATCAGCGTGAAGTGCTGGGCGACAAGTGGTTTCGCCTCGGCGACCGTCAAGCCGGTGGTGTCTTCGATGTCCTGGTTGCTCGGCCCTTCGTAGATCCAGCCGGAGCAACCCGCGAGGGTGGACGCCATGACCGCCACCAGCAGCGGAAGCAGCCGGGCGGCACCGGTCGGTCTCGTCATTCGGCCGCACACGGCGAGGTGGAAGCCATCGAGAACCGTACTTCCTGGTCGTGCTGACCGACCCTGATCAGCGACGACGACACCGAGAACCCGCGTGAGTCCCGATAGAACCTGCTCACCGTGTCCTGGTCCGGATTCTGGCTCGGCACCAGTGTGAACCCGCGGCTGGTCATCGCCTCGAGATTGCTCATGGCGCGGTCGATGAACTCCTGCGACGGGTTCACGATTTCCCGTGTGTAGTTCGGGCGCCACGGTGGGCCCTCCGCGCGAATGGAGTCCATCCGGCTCCGGCAGCCTCTGCTGACGTCAACCGTTGCCGGATCGACGGAGAGCGGCGTCGGCCAGATCAGCTCGAAATTGTCGGCGACGATCGGCCTGGCGGTCGCGACGGTGAGACCGCTGTGCTTCAGCACCTCGTCGTTGGTCGGGCCTTTTTCTTCGAGGAGGCCGCACCCGGACAGGAGTGCTGCCGCCACGGCGATTACTGCGGCGATTCTCATCGGATTCCGATCCGTGCGCCACGGTCCGGGTTGTCGGTGACCCGCGGACCGGCGTACGGGTCGATATCGATGCCCAAAGCCTTGGCGGCCTGCTGGGCCGCGGCCGCTTTGGCGGCGTCGAAGGACTCCTTGCCACCGTTTCCGTTGTCGCCCAATCCGATATCGACATAGGAGGTCTCGATGCCACGCTCGACGTAGGCCGTCGCCGACGAACCCTCGATGACGCCGACGATGTTCTGAAATGCGGTGGATCCGGGATCGTCCCAGTATTCGCCGTGGCCGTCGGTTCCGAAGACCACTTCGCCGGCGTGGTCGGCCGACCTGTCGCTGTAGTAACCCGTATCCAACCGGATGACCCCCGGCGCCTCGTCCGGATCCCCACCGAGAATCTCGGACGCGTGCGGATTCCCCGGCAGATGTATTCCACCCGGAATGGTCAGTCCCCCTTCGGGATACGACTGCACCACTCCGATCAGATCACCCGGCGCCGTCATCGAATACCGCTGGACGTTCGGGTTGGGATTGTTCCAGCCGGTGTCGAAGACGCCGGTGCCCGCGGAGGAGGCGTGCACGATGCGGTCGGCGCGCAGGCCGAGCTGTTCGGCGGAGCCGACGATCGAGCCGCCGTAGGAATGGCCGACATAGGTGACGGGGGTTCCGGGGCTCGTGGCGGCCACTTCACGGTCGATCTCGCGGCCGAAATCGACCAGTTTGGGCGCCATGTCCGCGGCGAACGACGGGCTCGGGGCGCCGTCGGACAGGCTGGTCAGGCTCTGCGGGAAATCGCCTTCCATATAGAGGAAGATCGGGCCGCCGGTCTGGTCGGCGAGATTCCACGCGGCCACGTGATTGGATCCGGAACCGTTCAGATTCGTCGACGTGCCGGGCACGTAGACACCGACGCCGGGCGCCCCGGACTTCATGGTGCCGAGCATTTCGATCATCCGCCCGTTGCCTTCCTGGCTGAACATGACGAACTTGCGGTCGACCATGTCCAGGCGGGGCGTGGCGCCGTCACCGGTCGCCGCGGCCACGGTGTCGCGATCACCCGCACCGTCCGGGTTCGGGATCGGTGCGAGCATCGCCTCGAGCTGTTTCACCCGCGAGGAATCCGGATTCGGCTTCGCCTTTTCCGCCGTCAGCGCATTGCGGATGTTGATCTCGTTGGCATCGATCCGCATCGCGAACGGCACACCGTTGAGGTTGCCGAGTTTTTCCGGCGCGGCGATCACCAGCTGACGTTGCGCCTCGGGACTCAATCCCGCCAGGAACGTGGCGCGCTCGTCGGCCGACATCCCGGCCAGTTGCGTCGCGACAGTGTCGGGGTCCTGGATCGAGCCGTCGGCGAGGGTGATGTCGGGCTGGCCGTCGCGGATCGCGGTGAGGTCGGCCAGGGATTCCTTCAGGCTGGTGCCGAACTGGCCGTCCAGGCGTTCGATCTCGTCGAGACCGCCGAACAGGTTGAGCTGGAATACTCCTGCCGCGCCTTCCTTCTCCGGATCGGTGTGGCTGACCCGTCCGTCGGATTCGACGGTGAAACCCTGGCCGACGGCGAGGTCGCGCTGGTCGAGCACATAGGTTCGGGCGTGTTTCAGGCCGAGGTAGGCGTCTTCGGCATCGTCGGCGATGCGCAGCAGTACGGTGCGCACCTCGTAGCCGTGGTCGACCTCTTCGTCGATCCGCCTGCCCGCCGCGTCGCGGGTCTGGCCGAACCAGCTGCCGGTGGTCGACACGGCGCGGGAGCAGTCGTCGACCGAGGTGGACACCACATCGGCGTTGGCGCGCGCGGCGTCGGCGGCGCGGTGCAGACCGTCGAGATTCCAGCCGTCGAGCTGGGGGAGGGTCGGGCGCATCAGCGGGCCTGCAGCTTCCCGATCTCGCCGGCGATCTCGCCGTCCTTGGCCTGGATGTCGGCCGAGAACTTGTCGACCAGATCGGCCAGGGTGGTGAGCCTGGTCGTGATCGACGACATCGCCTGCTGGGCGGGATCGGCCAGCGCGCGGGCGACGGCCAGTACCTCGCTGCCCTCGCCGGTGGCCTCGCTCATCGCCGTCCAGGGCAGCGTGCCGACGCCGTCGGCCTCCTGCCGCCACGTGGTCGCCAACGTCTTCAACTGATCGGGTTCGACACCCAGCGTGCTCACGATTCCCCCTCCTCAGGCGCCGAAGCGGCCGGTGGCCGTCGGTACCGCCGCACGGATCGGACTCTTCGTGAGGGTTGGACGGGGCACTCGGAGCGAGGGTTCCGTGATGTGACGTGAGTCACATGATCAGACCGAGGCGGGCTGATCCTCCGCGGCGGTGGCCCGGGCGCGCACGCAATCGCGGCAGGTGCCGAAGATCTCCAGGGTGTGGCTCACGTCGGTGAAACCGTGCTCGCCCGCGATGGTGGCGGCCCAGGCCTCGACGGTCGGGCCCTCGACCTCGACGGTGCGGCCGCAGTGGCGGCACACCAGGTGATGGTGGTGCCCGCTCGAGCACTGCCGGTACACCGACTCGCCCGAGTCGGTGCGCAACACGTCGACCATGCCCGCGTCGGCCAACGACTGCAGCGTGCGGTAGACGGTGGTCAGGCCGATGCCCTCGCCGCGTTTGCGCAGCTCGTCGTGCAGTTCCTGCGCGGAGCGGAACTCGTCGATATCGCCGAGCAGTGCCGAGATGGCACTGCGCTGACGGGTGCTGCGGACTCCGACCTGCTTGCCGGAAAGATTGTCTGCCAACGGATTACCCTTCCTCGGCATGGGCGACGGCGTCGACGACGATATGCGCCAGATGGTCGTCGACGAGTTCGTAGAGCACCTCGCGGCCGGATCGCTCCCCGTGCACTACCCCGGCCGACTTGAGAATGCGCAGGTGCTGGCTGACCAGCGGCTGGGTGACGCCGAGCGCGTCGACCAGCTCGTGCACGCAGCGCGGCGACTCGCGCAGCTGGAGCACGATGGCGATCCGCACCGGGGCCGCGAGCGCGCGCAACAGCTCGCCCGCGTCCTCGAGTACCTGCCGGGCGGGTACCGTCGCCGGGGCGGGCGAGTGGTACGGACTGTGCGTGTGCGCTGCGGTGGCATCGGTGGTCATCAACCAACTCCTTAATGGAAACCGATGCCATTTTGACATGCAAAGGTGCGCATGTCGAATGTGGCACGCGCGAAGGCCGGTCGGGGCGTCACTTCACCCCGTGCGGTGCAAAACCGGTTGGCCGGTGCCGATACGCTTGACTGAATACTGTCCGACTCCCAAGGGATGGAGAAATCTCGCGTGGCACCCAAGTCGAAGGTGGACACCGTTGCCAACCTCGCCAAGCGCCGGGGTCTGGTCTACCCGTGCGGTGAGATCTACGGAGGCACCAAGTCGGCGTGGGACTACGGTCCGCTGGGCGTCGAACTGAAGGAGAACATCAAGCGGCAGTGGTGGCGCACCATGGTGACCAGCCGCGACGACGTCGTGGGCCTGGACTCCTCGGTGATCCTGCCGCGCCAGGTCTGGGAGGCCTCCGGCCACGTCGAGACCTTCTCCGACCCGCTGGTCGAGTCGCTGCACACGCACAAGCGCTACCGTGCCGACCACCTGCTCGAGGCCTACGAGGAGAAGCACGGCCACCCGCCGGCCAACGGCCTGGCCGACATCAACGACCCCGAGACCGGCCAGCCCGGCAAGTGGACCGAGCCGAAGAACTTCTCCGGTCTGCTCAAGACCTTCCTCGGCCCGGTCGACGACGAAGAGGGCCTGCACTACCTCCGTCCCGAGACCGCGCAGGGCATCTTCGTCAACTACAAGAACGTCGAGACCACCGCGCGCAAGAAGCCGCCGTTCGGCATCGCCCAGATCGGCAAGAGCTTCCGCAACGAGATCACCCCCGGCAACTTCATCTTCCGGACCCGCGAGTTCGAGCAGATGGAGATGGAGTTCTTCGTCAAGCCCGGCGAAGACGCCGAGTGGCACAAGTACTGGATCGACACCCGCCTGGCCTGGTACACCGACCTCGGCATCGATCCCGACAACCTGCGCCTCTACGACCACCCCAAGGAAAAGCTGTCGCACTACTCGGCCGGCACCACCGACATCGAGTACCGCTTCCGCTTCCAGGGCAGCGAGTGGGGCGAGCTCGAGGGCATCGCCAACCGCACCGACTACGACCTCAAGACGCACTCGGAGCACTCCGGCACCGATCTGAGCTTCTTCGATCAGGCCTCCGGTGAGCGCTACATCCCGTACGTCATCGAGCCCGCGGCCGGTCTGACCCGTTCGCTGATGGCGTTCCTGGTCGACGCCTACGCCGAGGACGAGGCCCCCAACGCCAAGGGCGGCGTCGACGTGCGCACGGTGCTGCGCCTGGACCGCCGTCTGTCGCCGGTCAAGGCCGCGGTGCTGCCGCTCTCGCGCAACGCCGACCTGACGCCCAAGGCCAAGGACCTCGCCGCCCAGCTGCGCCGCAACTGGAACGTCGACTTCGACGACGCGGGCGCCATCGGCCGCCGCTACCGCCGTCAGGACGAGATCGGTACCCCGTTCTGCATCACGGTCGACTTCGACACCCTCGACGACCAGGCCGTGACCATCCGCGAACGCGACTCGATGGCCCAGGAACGCATCGCCCTGGACAAGGTGGAGTCCTACCTGGCCACCCACCTCATCGGCGCCTGATCCGACCGTAGCGAGAGCCCGCACCGAGTCATGGTGCGGGCTCTCGCGCGTGCAGGTGATCACAGTGCGTACCTGATGGTTTGCATCGCCCGCCCGCGTGCCGCACTCTTTCCGTTGTGCTGTGGGAACCGGAAGACGTGGTGCGGGTGCTCGACCCCTCGGAACAACGATTCGTCCGGCACGCCACCTTCACCGGACGCTCGGTCACCGTACGCGGTGAACTCGACGCCGCGGCGCTGGGCGCGGCCTTCGCGGCGCTGCAGCGCGCCTTCCCGATCCTGGTCTGCCGGATCGTTGAGGACGACACCGAGACCGGAATCCTGGTGCGCCCCGGCGATATCGAGCCGGTCGGCGCGTGGGTGAGTTTCGGTGATCCGGACGAGGTACGGATTCCCACCGAGTCGATGGATCCCGGCGCCCAGCTGGGTTATCTGGATGTGGTTCTCGCCGAAGAGGATCGGGCCAGGGTCACCCTCTTCGTGCACCACAGCGTCGCCGACGCCGCGCACTGCGTGGAACTGTTCGAGCGGCTGTGGGGGTACTACACCGACCACGTGGAGACCGGCACCATCGCGGCCGCGGCCCGGGAGTACCCGGTGTCGCTGGAGTCGTTGCTGGCGCGGCGGGGGACCACGCGCGGACCGAAGTCGGGTCTCGAAGCCGTGATCCGGCCGCTGGTCGTCGCGGACGCGGTCGGGGTGGTCGAACCCTCGCCGGCGGCGACGCCCGCGCTGGCCCGCCCGGACCGGATCCACCTGGACCCCACCGAGACCGCGCGGGTGCTGGAGCTGGCGCGGACCCATGCGGTGAGTGTGAACGGCCTGGTCACCGCGGCGGCGTTGCGCGCGTTCGCCACGCTCTACGATGTCGCGCAGGTCGGCTGTCTCTATCCGGTCGACATGCGCAGGCGTCTCGACCCGCCGCTGGCGGCCGCCGCGGGCACCAACATCTCCGGGCTTGCCGCGTTCACCACCGACGTCACCGACACCGACGACATCGTCGCGCTGGCGCGCCGGATCGGCACCGCGCTGCACGACGACCTGGCCGACGGCGTGATCGAACAGTCGGTGCTGCACTTCCCCGACTTCTTCGGTTCCACCCGCGTGCACTCCACCGCCGGGCACATCGCCCTGACCAACACCGGCACGGTCCCCACCTTCCGCGCGCCGGCCGGGCTGATCCTCGACGACTACGAGATCGTCTACCTCTCGGCCCATCCCCGTCCGTCCACCGGTGGTTCGGCGGCCGTGACCTTCCTCGTCTACACCTACCTCGGCAGGCTCACCCTGGCTCGGCTCGGCGGCGGGCCGCGGGCCACCGAACTGCTGCCCGCGGTCGCCGCCGAGCTGACCGGCCGCCCCGCCGCGGCGGAAGCGGCCAGCGCCTAACGGCCCTCGACCATCTCACCGAACGCGATCATGAGCGCGTCGCCGTGCTGCGGACACAGCCCGCGGGTGGCCGCGCCCATGAGATTGCGCGTCTCCGGCTCGGTGAATCCACCCTCGGTGCCGAACCCGATGACCTTGCGCAACACGTCGGGACTCACCCCGCGCGAGTCGAACACCTCGCACATCGCGTAGCCCACGTCGAGCAGTCCCTCGTCGGACTGCCACAGCAGCGACGGCGAGTAGTGCCGTGCCGTGTCGAGGAAGAGCGTCTCGTCCTCGGGACTCGCCGCCTGGGCGAGGCCGGCGCCCGCCAGGAGTGCGGCACACGCCGCGGCCGCCACGGTGATCCGGTACTTCAGCATGACTGTGTCCTCTTTCCGTCGATCTTCCGCAACTCTAGATCGACTGTCCGACAACAATTCCCGCAAGGATCACCGCGGCGCGATCGGCTCCTGGAGCTCGGTGACCCACCCGTCGGGATCGGGAGTCCATTCCAGGGTGACCTCGCGGACCGGCGCCGCGGTGCGGTAGCCGTTGTCCTCCACCCAGCGGCCCAGCGCCTGCCACGCCGCGCCGATCCCGTCGACACTGCCGCGATGGATGGTGGTCGCCACCTGGCCCAGCGCGGGCAGGTCGACGATCGAGAAGCCCGGCGCGGCCTCGGGTTCCACATTCACCGGCACGCACGCGTGGATGCCGACGGTGCCGTCGGGCAGCTCGCGGTAGTACGCGATGGCGGGCCCGACCACCGGGATCCCGGCCTCGGTGATCTTCTCCCAGAGCCCGCCGAACAGCGGCTGGATCACGGGGCTGATCGCGGCGGGCTCGAATCCCGCGGCGACCCCGGTCGATTCGGCCACCCGGACCGCGGGCAGGGACTTCACGACGACATCCTGATCGGGCATGACGCCCTCCTTCTCGATGATGCGGAGTCGCACCTCGACCTCGGTCAACCGGGCGCTGTCGGCCGCGATCCGCTGCTCCAGCTCCGCCCGGCGCACCGCGAGCATGCCGCGCAGCTCGCCGGGCTCGGGACCCGGGTCGAGCATCCGGCCCACCTGTTCCAGCGTGAACCCCAGCTCCTTGAGCGCGACGAGCCGGTTCAGCTGGGCCAGCTGGGCGGCGGTGTAGAACCGGTAGCCGGTGCCCGGGTCCACCCGGGCAGGTCGCAGCAATCCGACGGCGTCGTAGTGGCGCAGCATGCGCACCGACACCTGACCGTGTCTGGCGAAATCTCCGATACTGAACATGACGCTCCCGGTCTACGGCCTCACACGGTGTGAGGGTCAAGCCCGACTCAGAATCGCCCGCCCCGGCTGACCCGCCGTGACCCCGAGGACCCGCCGTACGACCCGGGCCGGTACCCGCCCCCACCGAAACCGCCGCCACCGCGCGTCGCGCCGCCGAGCGAGCCCCGCAGGAACCCGTCGAGCAGGATGCCGCCCAGGACCGCACCCGCCTGCGAGCTGCCCGCCACCGGCTGCCGCGACTCCCACGCCCGCACGCTGGCCTGCGCCTGTTCAATGGCCCGTCCGCCGAGGTCGGCGGCGGCCTGCGCGCTGGTCAGGGCACGATCCGGGGCGGTCGCGGCCAGCCCGCGCGCCTCGTCGAGGTGCCGCTGCGCCTCCGACAGCCGGGTCCGTGCCTCGGCGTCGACGCCGCCGCGGCGGGTGGTGATGAAGGAGGACGCGGCATCGATGCGCGCGGCCGCGTCGGTGAGCGCGCGGTCGAGCCTGCGCCGCAGGTCCTCCACGGCGAGTTTGCGATCCGAGGCGGCGGCGATCGCCTTGTCCAGTTCGGCGTCGGCGGTGACCGCGTCGTGGAAGGCGCCGAGCGGATCGGCCTCACCTTCGCCACTGTTCAGCACGGTCGAAGCCCGGGTGACCGCGGCGGCCAGCTCGGGGCCGCCGAACTCGGTGAGCTGAGCCGCCGCGGCCAGATCGGCGCGCAGCTCGTCGAGCGCACCGGGCAGCCCGTCGCGGGCCTGCTGGATATTAGTCGCCGCCTGGTCGACGGCGTCGAGCAACGCGCGAGCCTGCCCGACAGCGCCCTCGGCGGCGCGGATCGCCGCCACCGCACCACCCTGCTTGCCGACCGGCTGGGTCAGCGCGGCCCGAGCGGTGTCGATGTTCTGCTCGGC
The DNA here is from genome assembly GCF_900637185.1 of Nocardia asteroides. Taxonomy (NCBI): domain Bacteria; kingdom Bacillati; phylum Actinomycetota; class Actinomycetes; order Mycobacteriales; family Nocardiaceae; genus Nocardia; species Nocardia asteroides. Next base: position 2,592,827 of record NZ_LR134352.1, read on the forward strand.
GAAGGCGATCCGCTCGCGCGCCATGCGCACGTTGTCGTGGATCGGGGCTAGCACCGAGGCCGGGTAGGCCGTATCCAGCCGGGCCAGTTCGGTTTCGGAGGCGGGCGTGCGGGCGGTCAGGTCGACGACGTCGCGGGTCAGGCCGTCCAGCCGGGCGGGCGCATCGATGAGCAGGTCGCGCATGGCGTCGAAATCGGCCACCTGGGCGTCCAGTTCGCGATCGGCCTTGCCCGCGGTGGTGATCAGCTCGATCAGCATGCCGCGCTGCTGGTCGGGGGTTTCGGGCACGGCGTCGTCGAGCTGCTGGCGAAGGGTGAACGCCGTGGCCGTGGCGGCACGGGCCGCATCCAGGGCGGTGCGGAACGGTGTCACCGCGGTCTCCCCGAATTCGCCGGTCGCCAGCGCCAATTCCTCGGTGCTTGTCCGCACAGCATCGTCGATCTCGACGAGCCGCTCGCGGGAGAGGGCGTGCAGGGTGGGCAGCGACAGTTTCGCCAGCGCGGCCGAATCCGCCGGATCCACCGTGCGCGCGGTATCCAGCTCGGCACGACCGGCATCCCGGCGACGCTTGCGGGAGAACAGGATCAGCCCGCCGGCCACCGCCACGACCGCCAGCGCGATACCGATCAGCCAGCCCCAGGCGACGCCGCCGCCGGTCATCGCCGAGCCGATGCCGTCGGCGGTGCCGACCGCGGCCTGGGCCCATCTACCGTCGCGCAGATCGGGCTCCACCGTCCCGGCCAGCAGCGTGTCGAGCTCGCTGTCGCTGACCTCGTCGGGCAGCGTGCCGTCGAGCCAGTAGCCGCGGTCGTCCACCGCCACCGCGAACAGCAGATCGTGCTCGGCGAACCCGGACAGCTCGCTGGTGCGGGCCGCCCACTCGCGCGGAGCCATCGCGGCGAAGTCGCGCACGTAGATCACCCACATCTTGACCTGGTGATCGCGGTAGAGCCGGTCGACGGCCGCGAGCACCCGTTCCTCGTCGGCACCGCTGAGCACGCCGGCGGAGTCCACCACCCGCGGGCCCATCCGCGACGGCGGCTCCGCGCGCACGCCCGGCGCGCACAGCACGGCCAGTGCGGCGAGCACCGCGCACAGCACACCGGTCCACGCGCGCACCGGAACAGGATGGGGGGCCGAACTCGTCCTCGACTGCCGCATGTGTCGAATCTAACGGTCGGGTGCCGAGGACGCGGGTACGACAGCGCGCCGCGTGGCTTCTACGATCGGCGCATGGTCACAGTCGATCGCCTCTACTCCGGACATGTCACCGCAGGCGAGGCCGCCCAGCAGCGCGACGTGCCGGGCGCCCGCATCGTGAAGATGTCCGTCGGCCCGATGGACAACAACGCCTACCTCGTGCAGTGCACCGCCACCGGCGCCGCCGTCCTGATCGACGCCGCCAACGACGCCGCCCGCATCCTGGACCTGACCGCGCAGGAGACGCCGGGCCAGCTCGACCTCATCGTCACCACCCACCAGCACCCCGATCACTGGCAGGCCCTCGCCGAGGTGACCGAGACCCTCGGCGTCCCGACCGCCGCGCACCCACTGGACGCGGGCATCCTGCCCGTCCAGCCCGACCGCCTGCTGGCCGACGGTGACACCATCCAGGTCGGCGACCTCGCGCTCGAGGTGATCCACCTGCGCGGCCACACCCCGGGTTCGATCGCGCTGTCCCTCATCGACGGCGCGGGCCGAACCCACCTCTTCACCGGCGACTCCCTTTTCCCCGGTGGCGTCGGCAAAACGCACAGCCCCGCCGACTTCGGCACCCTCCTCGACGACGTCACCACCAAGCTGTTCGACCGCTACCCCGACGACACCGTCGTCTACCCGGGCCACGGCGACGACACCACCCTCGGCGCCGACCGCCCGCACCTCGCGGAGTGGCGCGAACGCGGCTGGTGAACCCGTCCGGACGGAACGAACGGCACCTGGCCCGGGCCATAGTGCCGTTCCTCCGACGGTTCTGACGCCGCCAACTCCTGACGGTGATTACACCGCCGACCCGACGATGCCGGTTGTCGGCGCTGCGAGCGAGACGGGCAGTAGATCAGGCTGCGAGCCTGTCGACAACGCCCCGGCCAGCACGAAGATCGTCAGCGCGATCTTCCCGGCCTTCGTGACGGTCCGTAGGCGGAATGCGCAGTGGATAACCACTTTGCCTCCACGGAACAGCGTCATCCTGAAGACCGGTTTGTTGTTTCTGTGGGTCATGCGACCTCCTTCGGGGGGTCGCGCGGAGATCTCTGAGGTGGGCACCTCCTTCGAGGAGCCGTCGTTACAAAAACCGGTTCGCGCAACAGAGAATGCTTGTGGAACCTGTCGATTCCCGCTCCACGGGGACCGGGAGATGCCGCTCGCCAGGCGAACGACCGGTGGGAGGGCTACCCGGTTGACCAGACCGCCCAACTAGGTGGTGTCCTGGTGTCGTCGCAGGGCACCAATCCCAGTACACGCCCCTGACCAGGCAATTGTCGACCCCCGCGACTACTCGAATTCGATCCGGATGTACGCGGCCCCACCCGCCCGGCGGTCTCGAACAGCCGGGGGAACGGACCCGCGCCCGGTAGTTCACCGGACCGGAATCCGGTGGTGACCGCTGGCATGATCGGTCGTCGTACCGACCTGGCAGACTGATCAGGATGAAATCGGGTTTCCCGCGAACGGCCGCTCCTGCCCCGGATGCTCCACGTCCGCGCGGGCTCGTGTCGACCGTCTCGCTCTGGACCGGCCGGCTGATCGCGGGGGCGGTACTGATGGGGTTGGTGCTGGTGGCCGGGACGGCGGTCCGGGTGTGGCAGGTCGCGCGGATCGACGACTACAGCCCGGCCGACGCGATCGTGGTGCTGGGCGCCGCGCAGTACTCCGGCACGCCGTCGTCGGTGTTCGAGGCTCGGCTGTACCAGGCGTGGCGGCTCTACGAGGCGGGCGTGGCGCCCCGGGTGATCACCGTCGGCGGCAAACAGGAGGGCGACCTCTACACCGAGGCCGCCTCCGGCAAGCGCTACCTCGAGGACAAGGGCGTCCCCGGCGAGGACATCCTCGCCGTGGAGACGGGCTCGGACACCCTGCGCAGTGTGGAAGCGGTGGCGACCGCCATGCAGGCGCGCGGAATGTCATCGGCCGTACTCGTCAGCGATCCGTGGCATTCACTGCGCACCAGGACGATGGCCCGAGATGCCGGACTGGACGCGTGGACCGCGCCGACCCGCACCGGACCGGCCGTCTACACCAGGGAGTCGCAGTTCCACGGCATCGCTCGCGAGACCGGCGCGCTGCTCTGGTACCAGCTCACCCATTTCTCGGCAGATTTCTCTTATACGGCGGGACAGTGAGATTCGATGAGCGACAGCTACACCTCGCACGACCGGGAACGCATGGTCCACGAGCCGGGCAAGACCGCCTGGCCCGGCGCGGCGGGCAAAGGTCACCGCAGCGAATTCTCCCGTGACCGCGCCCGCGTCCTGCATTCGGCCGCACTGCGCCGCCTCGCCGACAAGACCCAGGTCATGGGCCCGCGCGAGGGTGACACCCCGCGCACCCGGCTGACCCATTCGCTCGAGGTCGCCCAGATCGGGCGCAGCATCGCCGACGGTCTCGGCGCCGACCCCGACCTGGTCGACCTGGCCGGCCTGGCCCACGACATCGGCCACCCGCCCTACGGCCACAACGGTGAACGCGCCCTCGACGAATTCGCCGACGAATACGGCGGTTTCGAGGGCAACGCGCAGAACCTGCGCATCCTCACCCGGCTGGAACCGAAGGTGCTCGACCCGGCGGGAGAGAGCGCCGGGCTCAACCTCACTCGCGCCGCGCTCGACGCCACCCTCAAATACCCGTGGGGCAGAAGCGGTTCCGGCACCAAGTTCGGCGCCTACGAAGACGACCTGCAGCGCCTGGCCTGGGTTCGCAAGGACGCGCCCGAGCGCAAGCAGAGCCTGGAATGCCAGATCATGGACTGGTCCGACGACGTCGCCTACTCGGTGCACGACGTGGAGGACGGCGTGATCGTCGGCCGGATCGACCTGCGCGCCCTGGCCGACCCCGCCGAACAGGCCGCCCTCGCCGAACAGGGCCACGGCCAGCACCCCGACCAGACGATCGGCGCGCTGGCCGCCGCCGCCCAACGCCTGTCCGAACTGGACGTGGTGGCCGACGCGGTGCACTACGACGGCACCTTCGCCGCCTCGGTCGCGCTCAAGCGGATGACCAGCGAGCTCGTCGGACGCTTCGCCACCGCCGCGATCGCCGCCACCCAGGAACAGCACGGGCCGGGTCCGCTGATCCGCTACGAATCGGATCTGATCGTGCCGCCGATCGTGGCCGCCGAGGTCGCCGTGCTCAAGACCGTCGCGCTGCGCTACGTGCGCTCCGACCCCGGCCACCTGGCCCGTCAGCAGACCCAGCGCGAGCGCGTGCAGGCCGTCGCCGACCGGCTGCTCACCACCGCGCCCGCCCACCTCGACGACCAGATGCTGCCCTGGTGGAACGCCGCCACCGACGACACCGCCCGGGTGCGCGTGATCATCGACCAGATCGCCTCCTACACCGAGAGCCGCTTCGAGCGCGTGGCCGCCTCACTCGACTGCCGCTGAACCGGCCCGACTAGACTCAGTCATCGTGGCCGGACGAATCCCAGATCGCGATATCGCGGCGATCCGTGACCGGGTCCGGATCGAAGACGTCGTCGGTGAGTACGTGGCGCTCAAGCGCGCGGGCGCCGACTCGATCAAGGGCCTGTGCCCCTTCCACGACGAGAAATCGCCGTCGTTCCATGTGCGGCCCAACCACGGGTTGTTCCACTGCTTCGGCTGTGGCGAAGGCGGCGACGTCTACAAGTTCCTGCAGCAGATCGAGCACATCGGCTTCGTCGAGGCCGTCGAGCAGATGGCCGACCGCATCGGTTACCAGATCAACTACGAGGGCGGCGGCACCTCGGTCCAGCGCGACCGCGGCACCCGCTCCCGGCTGGTCGCCGCCAACGCCGCCGCGCACGAGTTCTATATGGCACAGCTGCGCGAACCCGAGGCCGAGACGGCCCGCAAGTACCTCACCGACCGCAACTTCGACGGCGCCGCCGCCCAGCAGTTCGGCTGCGGCTACGCCCCCGGCGGCTGGGACGCGCTCACCAAACACCTGCTGCGCAAGGGTTTCGAGTTCAAGGAGCTCGAGGCCGCGGGCCTGTCCAAGCAGGGCAAGCGCGGCCCGATCGACCGGTTCCACCGGCGTCTGCTGTGGCCGATCCGCAATCTCGGCGGCGAGGTGATCGGTTTCGGCGCGCGCAAGCTGTTCGACGACGACACCATGCCCGGCAAGTACGTGAACACGCCGGAGACGTTGCTGTACAAGAAGTCTCAGGTGCTGTTCGGTCTCGACCACGCCAAGCGGGAGATCTCCAAGGGCCACCAGGCCGTCGTCGTCGAGGGCTACACCGACGTGATGGCGATGCACCTGGCCGGCGTCAAGACCGCCGTCGCCTCCTGCGGCACCGCTTTCGGCGAGGAACACCTCCAGGTGCTGCGCCGGCTGCTCATGGACGACAACTTCTGGCGCGGCGAGATCATCTACACCTTCGACGGTGACGCGGCGGGCCAGGCGGCAGCGCTGAAGGCCTTCAGCGGCGATCAGCGCCTGGCCGGCCAGACCTACATCGCCGTCGCCCCCGACGGCCAGGACCCGTGCGAACTGCGTCAGCACTCCGGCGACGCCGCTGTCCGCGACCTGGTCGCGCGCCGAACTCCGCTGTACGAGTTCGTGATCCGCGGCCTGCTTGCCGAACACAACCTCGACGACGTGGAGGGTCGCGTCGAGGCGCTGCGTCGCACGGTGCCCGTGGTGGCCCAGATCAAGGACAACGCCACCCGCAAGGGCTACGCCACCAAACTGGCAGGCTGGGTCGGCTGGGACGACATCCAGCTCGTCGTCCGCCGGGTCGGCGAGGAAGCCAAGAAGAACCGGATGGGCGGTGCCGCGCCCAACGGCAAGGCTGCAGCGCCGATCGCCGCGCCCCGCGTCGAGGAGAGCTCGGTCCGGCCCGCGCCCAACGACCCCGTCCTGCTAGCCCAGCGCCAAACCCTCAGTGCCGCACTGCAATACCCGGGCATCGCGGGTGTGGTGTTCGACTCCATCGACGCCGCCGCCTTCACCCACCCGGCCTACGTCGCGGTGCGCATCATGATCAGCCAGGCGGGCGGCACCGCCGCGGGCCTCAGCGGCGCCGAATGGGTCGCCGCCGTCGCCGACCACACCGACGACCTGATGATCCGCGCGCTGGTCTCCGAGCTGGCCGGCGAGCAGCTCCCGGTGCGTTCCCACAACGACACCCCACGCTTCATCACCGGCATCCTGGCGCGCACGCAGGAGGCCTGGGTGGGCCGCCAGATCGCCGAGCTGAAGTCCAAGCTGCAGCGCCTGTCGGCCAGCGAGGAACCCGACGCCTACATGACCCTGTTCGGCGACCTGGTCGCGCTCGAGCAGTACCGCAAGAGCCTCGCCGCCCAGGCCATGGGCAGCGAGTCCGCGGGCGTCTAGGTCAGCGCCGCAGCTGGTTGTGCGGCACCAGCACGGTGGTGCGCTCGTCGATCGGCGTCATCGGCTCCAGCTTCGGCTGCGTGCTCAACTTGTCCGACAGCTTCTGCCGGCCCACCGACACCAGCTTCTTCGTCACCGGGCTCCCCGTGACGGCCCGTGTCGCCGCACTGATCTGCTCGTAGCGCGCGCGCCCGGCCTTGGTGCCCAGCACATAACCGGCCGCTACGCCGATGATCAACCGCAGCATCTCCTGGAGCTCCTCCCACGTCTGTGTGCGGGCTCCATCCTGCCCCAGCCGCCCCACCCGTGTCGATCCGGCCACCCTTCGTCGACACATCGTTATACGCCGCATGACCGCAGGTAGAGCTCCGATTTGGGAACCCGCAACCCCATGCGCTAAAGTTTCATCTCGGTCAGCCCGCCAAGGCAGACCGCCTGAGTCTAACCACTCAGGGCAGCATTCCCCTATAGCTCAATTGGCAGAGCAGCCGACTGTTAATCGGCAGGTTTCTGGTTCGAGTCCAGATGGGGGAGCATAAACCACCAGGCCAGGCACGTTAACCGTGCCTGGCCTGTGTTGTTTGTCTGGCGATAAGATGCGCGAGGAGTTCCGGTTCACACCTGGCCGGAGGCCGCCTCCAATTCGTGGCCGTCGTGAAGGAGTGCTGAGCCACGTGCCGGCTCGGTGGAAGAACTCACTCGGATGATGAGAAGACCGCGGACTGACCACGCACGACCAGCGCTGAGTAGCAACGAAGTAGGCCATCGCGACCCGGCGCCACCCGCAGATAGCCGAATGGCCCATCGGCTGGGGTGATGCGCTCGACGTGTCGAAGATGTAGGACCGTGGACTTCGATATCAGTTTCACGGCTACTGATTCGGCTATCAGATGGTTTACATGCACAAGGTAGTGCTCAGTGCTGAGGCCGGTGACTTCTACCAGCACCTCGGCAACCTGCGGACTATCGGCGCCCCGGGCTTCGATTCGCGTCGAGAATCCGACAGGCGGAACACCCGACGGGCCCTGTAGCGGTTTCAGTAGCCTGCGAACGGCGAGGACGGACTTGGTAGCTGTCGGCGCGTACCAAGCGATCGTGTTGTCGCTCGATTTGCAGCGTGGTTCATGCCTCGACTCGAGGTTGGCCGGGTTGCCCGCCAGGAAGATCGTTCGTGTGAAGCTCGCGCACCAGTCGCTCAGCTCTTCGTCCGGAAGTCCGAGGGCGAAATCCAGACTGGATCGGATGAAGACCACCGGATCGAAAGCGCCGACCACCACGGCAGCCGCACCCTGGTCATCTCGTCGGCCGTTCCGTCCGCCGAATTGCTCGATCCTGGAGTCGATTTCACGCTGCAGGAAGTTCTGGGAGAACACTACAGCTCCACTTCGATCAACTCGATGACCTGCCTCGCTACCGCCTCGGGGCGTGTTTCTGCCATCGGAATGCGATAGGTCGGCACGAGGGCCGAGGCTTCGGCCAAGACTTGCTGATACCGGCCCCGAATCGCCTCCAGGCGGGTGCCGGTTTCATGAGGTCTCGCCGGTCCTCCTCGACGGGCGATCCGTTGAACCGCTTGGTCGACGTCCGCGTCCAGCCAGATGAGCAGCTGGGGGAGTTCCGATTGAATTCGATCGGCGATCTGTTCGATCAGAAGGTTGACAGGTAGCCCGAGTACCGCCACGAGCTCATCCGAGGTGGCTACGAGGTCGGCTTCGATGCCCAATCGACGTCGCTGCGCCGCTGCCCAATCGTCGATCAGTTCTCGCTCGCCGGTGTCTGCCCGCTCCCACCACCGTTCGAGACGATCGATGTCATCGGAATCGCTGACCGCCGTCCGCAACAGGGGCAGATAGACCGCCGCGTCGATGATGGGATCGCGATCGGAGATGATCACCGTCGGTGCGGTGGCGTGAGCGACAAACCTTGTCGTCGGTCCGTACATACACAGCTGTAGGTAGACGGCCACGAGCTTGAGTCGCTCGCTGCCGATGGTGTCGGCATGGCGGCTGAGTCTTTCCAGCGCGCGGGACAGACTCTGCAGGGGCGCGTCGACCGAGTGATGATTGCGGAGGCAGGTGACCATCGCGCAGTGTGGGGCGAGGAGCCGCCTGACGAGCTCGGCGGTGGTGGACTTGCCGGAGCCGTCGATGCCGACCAGCGCGACAACAGGAGGCAGCCGGTCTGCTGAGGTTTCGTCGAACACAGCCGAATCGGCATCGAGCCGGCCGTTTTGATTCGACCGGACCGCAATCGCGCGCATCATGCTCACAGCTCGGCGGGGGACGCCGTCGACCATGCCGCCACGGTCGGCGCGAATACGCGATCCTTGATCCTGGTGGGGCGTTGACCAGAGGCGACTCGCTCCAGCCACTCTCGCATGAAGGTGGACGGCGGCACGTGTAATACCCGTACGGCGTCGATCGAACCGCGCTCACGGGCGTCTGCGTACGATGCCGACTCTCTCGCCAGGTGAGTGTCGAGCAATTCGGCGAACCGCTGTGTTTCGGTCGGCGGCTCGTTTCGATCGAATTCCACGGCGATCTCGTACCGGGACACTGCCGACGGACTCACGCGGGCCGCCAGATTCTCCACGGCAAGCCCGGACTCGGACACGGCATCCCGCACGGCCTGAATGATCTGGTCCTCACGTAACCGCGCAGACCCCGCGATCAGATCGCCTTGGCGTCCGCGGTAGGCGATCCGTGGTGTGCGGCCGACGAACCCGACCACGCGCACGATGTCGCGGGTCGCGCAACGATAGATACCGCCCAAGCGGGTCATCACGACGTGGTAATCGCGTCCGAGTTCGAGCTGGTGAGCCAGCAGGGTGGACGAAGTCGGGCGGATCTCGTGTTCGACTGGGACGAACTCCAGGAAGCTCGAGGTGATGGCGAGCGGGGCGCCGGTGGGATGTCGATCGATGGGTGCCGCGAGTGGCCCCTCGGACGAACCGATCGGAGCCGCGACGATCTCGACGTTCGGTCCGTAGTCCTGCATCAGTTTGGGCAGGTACAAGCCTGCGGTGTAGGCAGTCCAGGTCACGACGCCGGTCAGGTTGGGCCAGAGATCCTTCGGCCGGACGGTTCCGGTCCGAGCGGCCGTAGTTTCGATCTGTGTGGCGCGCGCAGGATCGCCGACGGAGAACGGAGCGTCGGCCACGGTCCCTCGGCGGATCTCTTCGGCGATTCGCGGCCACCACATACGCAGCTGCGTCGGAAGCGCATGTGCGATAGCTGGATTGACGGCGAACACGCAGCGGACGTCGTACTCGGCAGCTATGCGAACTTTGGCGTAGGTGCGCGTGAGCGGATCGGCATCGTGAAGCTCTGCGGGTAACCGACTCCAGACGGCATGGTTCCCGAGGCCGACGGCCGACTCCCGTCCGAATCGCTCGTAGTCCAGCTGACTGGCGCCCAGGTGTGGTTGACCACCGGCGGTTCGATCGATCGGTGCGTCGGGGTCCTGCCAGAGATTGAGGACCGCGTTGTCATCTGCGAGCACATCCGGATGGCGGTCCAGCAGATTGGCGAGTCCGGTGAAGTAGAACGGGATGAAGCTCTCCGTCAGATAGGAGAGCGTGACCGGAATCTGTTTCTCCCGGCCCGTCGTTCCACTGCTGGAAAAGTAGGCGATGGCCTCCTCGTCGGCCAGCACGTTCGCCTCGCCGGCTATCGCCCGATCCAGCCAAGGTTCGAAATCCTCATGCATGCGTATGGGAACGCCGCTGCGGAAGTCGTCTGCGCCCCGCAGATCGGCGAAGTCGTGATAGATGCCGAACTGGGTGCCCGAATTGCGGCGAAGTATGTGCGCGAGAAGGGAGTTCTGCGTGCCCTCGGGGTCGGCCAGAGCTGTCAGCAGGGCATCTCGCGCTGCGAATGCCTTGGCCCTGATCGGTTCGCTGTTGTTCGCGGCGTTGTTGGACAAGGTGTTCCTCGTGGGTTCGATCAACGGATATAGAGGGAGTCGATGACGGCCCGTGGGACCGGCCGGCTGATCACGGCAGTGGTGAGACGGTAGGGGTCTGTCCACCCGGACTGCGTGATATGGGGTCGGATGAATTCGGTGACCGAGGCGGCGGCGCTGTGCTCCTGATCGAGCAGTCTCCGAGCCTTCTTCAGGGCGCGGAACAGTCCTTGGTAGCTGAACGAGACTGGGGACGCGCGACCCAGTGTCGATATGAAATAGATTCGCATCGCGAGTCGGTACTCACTCTCGGAGAACTCGGCGAGTGCTTTCGTTTGAATTTCGGACAGACTCACGCCGGCCCACCCGCCGTGACGACTCGACAGGGTTCGGCCATCGACGGGCACCCGCCCGAGCGCGAGTCGTGATGTCGAGATGCCGAAATGTTGGAGCAGTTTGGCTATCAGAATGAAATCCGGGCCGACTTCTTCGTCGAAAACAAGGAGAACGTGGTCGCTTTCCAGTGCGTGCGGCAAAATGTCGCGTAGGGCGGTCGCGACGTAGTTGGCATGACCGGCCGTGCTGATGACAGTCCGAAGTGGGACGCCCCATCGGGTGCCGTCCAGATACACGGGACCGCCCATGGTGCGATGGTCCAAGCACAAACCCTCGGTTTCCAGTTCCGCGACCAGTCGATCGACCGACCATCTCGAGGGGCGGTCATCGCTGAGGCCCGGATCGAGCACGCCGAGGTCCGCCAGTTGCCGGGACCAGAGTTCGACCATCCGTGTGGTGGCCGGATGCGCCCATCCCTCGGCTTCGACCTTGGCCACGTACGGTGCCAGGGCCGAGTGCGGTACGACCTCGCCGCGGGAGTGGAACTCGACGTAGAGCCGGCCGATCGACAACTCGTCCAGGTCCGAATAGTCGCGGCGGCCGTATGTGCGGTCGAGATATTCCCAGAATCCGATTGCTTGGCCCGATAAATTCGGTGTGCGGGGATTCCACAGGCATGTGATATTCGTTGTCTGTGCTGTTGCCTTGAGCAGCAGATCTGCCCAGAGAAAAGCTTTTACGTGAGACGGGACGATCGGTTTCGTCGGGGTAATGGTTACCGGGGCGACCAAGATTCGCATCCGCTGTACATCCTCGTTGCAAATTAAACGTAGCCGGCGGATCGGCATGGTCGATCGTCGGTGCCGAAGCTTGTTCTGGTCATGTGGAACGGCCTCCCCTGTGATCGCGACCACGAGTTCTGTCGTCGCGGGCGTTGTCTCACCCCTGTAGTCGGCACGAGCCGGTGCCTGGAGCGCCAACCTAGCTGGGTGGCATGAGATTTCGCGAATCGGCCTGATCTTCGTACATCTTGCTGCGCTTATGGCGTCTACGTCATGGTTCACCGCCGGGGGTGCTCGGGTGTGAGAACTTTTCCGGCACACATCGTGTGAGGCGGAGCACTACTGCGCTACGTTGCATGGACGTATATCTGTGACGTACGGTCACAGGCGTCGCTGATGGGCAGGTCGGTGGCAGGGGATGACGGCCGACTGTGGCCGGGCTCAGGCGGTGTAGACCGATGGGCCAGTTCGATTCCTGGGTTCGTTGACAGGTGGGGGCCCTGGGTGGTCTCTACGTTTTTTGGTCGAAGCAGAGGTGCGCGGTGCACCTCTACTTTGCTGTGCGCAAGGGATGTACGGATGAGCAACATGATGGAAGCGGACCGCATCGAAGCGGTGGATCTGAGCTATCGGGAGGGTAGCCCGGTGCATCGGACGGCCGACGGCTGCGACCTGTACTACGAGGTCGAGGGCCAGGGCCCCAGCATCACCTTCGTCTCCACCATCTACGTGGTGAGCACCGCGTGGCGCGCCTTCACCGGCAACCTGGTGCAGAACCATCAGGTGCTGACCTACGACCTCCGAAACCAGGGCACCTCCGGCGACACCGCGCTCGGATTCGGTCAGCATTCCGACGACCTGCTGTCCCTGCTCGACCACCTCGGCATCGAGAAGACCTACCTGGTGGGAACCTCGATCTCCACGCTGATCTGTCGTGACTTCGCTGTCGCGCATCCCGACCGTGTCGCCGGGCTGGTGCTGATCGGGACTCCGCTGAGCCCGTGGGGGTCCAACCGCCGTCGTCGGATCGCGAAGTCTTGGCTGACCGCGGTCGAAACCGGCGGCCCACGAGCACTGTTCGATCAGATCTACCCGCTCGTGTTCGGCGACAAGATGCTCGCCCTCGGCGGCAATGCCACCTATCTGGCGCTGCGAGAGCGCTTCCTGGCCATGAACACCGCTGAGCAGCTCGCGGAGAACCTGCGCGAGTCCATCGACGCCAGCGATGACGTGGAGCTGCTGCGCAGCATCACCGCGCCCGCACTCCTGCTCAACGGGGACGACGACTTCTGCAACAGCCCCGCCTCCCTGCATGCCCTGGCCGAGATTCTGCCCCGGGCGAGCGTCGAAATCATCGAAGGCTGTGGGCATCTGCCGTTCTTCGAGGCGACCGACCGATTCCAGGCATCGGTGGCGGATTTCGTCGCCACGACCGAGTCGCGGGCGAAGTAGATCCGCTGGTGGAGAAACTGATCCAGATCACCCGCGTCCATCGCTGGTGGGTCGTCGGCGCATGGCTGCTCCTGGTGGCAGCCGCGGTGCCGCTCATGCTGCATCAAGCCGACCGGCTCACGGCCGGTGGCTATGAGGTCCCCGGGAGCGGATCGCAACAAGTTCAGCGAGTAGTCGCCGAAAAGTTCCCGGCCTTGTCCCAGGAACAACTGCTTCTCGTCGTCCGGTGCGACACCGGCGCGGCCCCGGAATCGGTAGAGCGGCAATTGGAGCGGACCCTGGCGCAGGTCGGTGCCGGCGGTAGCGCCGTTTCGGTTGCCGCGCCGGCTGCCGTGGCGGCGCGGCAGGCGGTGGCCACCGGGCATCGTGAGCTGGCGATTCCGTTGCACGTGACGACAGGATGGAACGGCGCGATCGACGCTGGACGCGATCTCACCCATCACTTCGACGAGTCGAGCGGCGAACCGGGTTGCCGTACCCAGGTTGCCGGGCGCGGTGCCCAGGCGGCGGCGTTGCACGACGTCTCCGAAAGCGGGCTGAAGCTGGCCGAGATGATCGGCATGCCCGTTCTGCTGCTCATGTTGCTGGTGATCTTCGGCTCGTTGGCCGCGGCCGCGCTGCCACTCGTGATCGCGGGCGTCAGTCTGGCTGTGACCGGCGCCGCGATCTATCTGATCTCTCAGCACGCGCTGATGTCGGTGTTCGCGTTGAACATGTCGTCGATGATCGGTCTCGGCGTCGCCGTGGACTACGCCCTGTTCGTCGTGGTGCGGTTCCGTGAAGAACTGCGGCGCGGGGCGACCGTCGAGCAGGCTCGTGCGACGAGCATGCGGACCTCCGGGATGGCCGTCGTCGCCAGCGGCGCGACCGTTGTCGCGGCCTTGAGCAGTGTGTTCGTCATCGACAACGCGGCGTTGCGATCGATGGCGCTCGGTGCGGTCCTGGTTGTATGTGTCGCGGTGCTCGTGACAGTGACCTTGCTACCGATTCTGCTGAGCCTGCTCGCCGGCCGGATCGGGCGCGTGGAATCGGACGGGGTCGAGCGGCCGCTGGAATCGACGTTCTGGTATCGCTGGACCGCGCGCGTCGTCGACCGCCCCGTCGTCGCGACGGTGCTCGCCCTCGGCGCTCTCGCTCTGCTCATCGCCCCGGTCTTCTCGTTGCGGATGGGCGATGACACCCTGCGTCAGCTCCCCGAACAGAATTCGGCGCGCCAGGCCGCGGAAACCGCGCACCGGCTACTCGGACCAGGAGCCGACGCACCCGTCGTCATTACCCTGCAAGGCCGCCCGGGTGGTTCCGTCGACGCGGACACGGGACGGTTGGCCGAGGCGCTTCGCGGTGACGCGCTGGTCGAGTCGGCACAGGTCATCGGCGCCGAAGGCGATGTCCGGGTACTGGCAGTGGTGCTGAGCGTCGACTATGAGAGCGAGGCGGCGCGTGGCTTCGTCCGGACAGTGCGGTCCGAGATCCTGCCGGCCACCGGCATCGAGGCGACATCGCATGTCGCGGTCGGTGGAGCGGGCGCGAGCGGAGTCGATCTGATCGGCCTCATCCATGATCGGTTGCCCCTGGTGGCTGTGCTCGTGCTGGTGCTGTCCTACATTCTCCTGGCGTTGCTGCTGCGCAGTCTGGTGCTTCCGCTCAAAGCGATCGTCACCAACATGCTCTCGGTGGGTGCGGGGTTCGGTGTCATCGTCGCGCTGTTCCAATGGGGCTGGTTGCAGGACCTCACCGGGATCGAACCACTGGGCCACGTGCAGAGTCTCGCGCTGCCGCTGGTGCTGGCCGTCGTTTTCGGGCTGTCGATGGACTATGAGGTTTTCCTCTTGTCCAGAATCAGGGAGCGATGGGAAGCCACCGGCGATGATCGGCGAGCAGTCGCCGAGGGCGTCGGGAGTACCGCAGGGGTCATCTCGAGTGCCGCTGTGATCATGATTGCCGTCTTCGCGGCCTTCGGCGTGACCGGAATACCGGTCGTGCAGCAACTCGGTATCGCCTGCGGTGTGGCGGTCGCGGTGGACGCGACAATCACCCGGCTGATTCTCGTTCCCGCCACGATGACGATGCTCGGCCGCTGGAACTGGTATTTCCCGGCACCCTTGCGCAAGATCCGGGTACTGCAGGAGGCACGGGAATGATCGGGGCGTTGAACGCCGGACTGACCATGCGAGGTGACACTCCTTTCGCCACCTGTTTCTTGCAGGCATTGGCGAACGTTCTCGACACGCGCGGTGTCGCGGACCCGCTGCGTCGACTCGGCCCGGCGCTCGGTTTCGGGCGCCGGGGTGAAACGCGGCTGACCGGTGGCGAGCGCATGATCGCCAACACGGCCGCGCTCACCGGCTTGGCGCTGACCAGGCACCACCACATGGACTGGTCGCACGCGATTCGGTTCGAACAGGAGACCCTCGACGCCGGTGGTGATCTGATCGTGGGGCTGGACTCGTTCGACATCCCGTCCCCCTATGAGAAGGTCGAGCATCTCACTCACGCTGTCGTCGTCCTCGGACATCGCGACGACCACGTGCTGGTATCCGATGCGATGAACCATCCACAGCCACGGCGGATGGACCCGGCCACGTACGCCGAGTCCCGGATGAGCGCAGCCGGTGCTGGTGTGTCGCTCGTCTGCGCCGGTCGAGTCGGCGAACCTCTCGACGAGGCGGGAATGGTGGGTTTCCTGGCTCGCGAAGTCACAGCCCACCGCGCCGAACTTCCCCTCGCTGCCGCCTTCGCGGCCGAGGTGGCGGATGGTGACGGCATCGCCGATGTCGCCGATGTCGCCGCCGAGCGACTCGTGCTCGGGCAGTTGGTCGCCGGATTGAACCGGTCGTGGGCCGCCGAGGCGGCCAAGGCCTCGGCGGGTTTGTCGCGGCGCTGGTATCTGGCGCACACCATGGCCAGAGAGGTGGCGTGCGGCAACGCCGCGCCGCGACCGGCACGGCTGGCGCGCCTGCTGACCGAGCTGCACGGCCGTGAAACCGTCTTCAACGAGATGCTCACCGACTATCTGGCCGCCGACGGCATCAGGACGTGACCGCCGCCCACGTCGGCGTCGACTTGGTGTTCCAACCCGAATTCGAGCAGGTCGTGGCTCGCCACGGTCAACGATTCCTGCACCGGGTCTTCACCGACACCGAACGGGCCTACTGCGCCGCGCAAGGTGCTGCCGGTCCCGCATCGCTGGCGGCCCGGTTCGCGGCGAAGGAGGCCACGTTCAAGGCGCTGGCCTCGGCTGTGCCGACGTTGCGCTGGCGCGAGATCGAGACCGTCAGCCGCGACGACGGCCGACCGGTACTGCGGTTACACGAGCACACCAGGGCTGCGGCGTTGGCGCACGGGTGCGTCGGCAGCTCGATCAGCCTCAGCCACGACGGCGACTACGCGATCGCGATGGTCGCCCTCCATTTCACCACCCCGATCGATCCCCTCTGACTACGAGAACCACAGGAGGAAAGCGATGGAAGACCGCATTATTGCGATTGTTCTGGCGCACACATCACTCGGCGCGGCCGGAACCGTCCTCGGCAACGACACAGATCTGTGGGCAGCCGGGATGAGCTCGGTGCACAGTGTGAACGTCATGATGGCCGTCGAGGACGAATTCGACATCGAGTTCCCCGAAGAACTCCTCACCCGCGCCACCTTCACTTCGGTCGCGTCGATCGCCGCCGCGGTGCGCTCCCAGAGCGCCGACGTCGCGATGGCGTCGGCATGACGACGTCTACGGCTCTACCCGAGCAGATGACGAACGGTGATCCCGTCGCGGCGGCGAAGACAATTGCCGCGCAGGTGCTTTCCGCGCACGCGGGCAGCGTCGACCGTGAGGCTGTCTTCCCGGCCGAATCCATCGCGGCGATCCACGCGGCGGGGTTGCTGGGCGCCGCCGTCGCACGACGGTACGGCGGCGCGGAACTCTCGCTGAACGAGCAGGTCGGCGTCGCACGAGAACTGGGCCGCGGGTGTTCGGCGACGGCCATGGTGTGGGCGATGCACCAGGTGCAGATCGCTTGCGTGGCCCGCCACCACGGTGATGACCCGGACCTCGTCGCCACCCTGACTCGTTACGTCACCACCGGTACGCTCATCGCTTCGATCACCTCCGAAGCCGGAGTGGGCGGCAGTTTGCGCACCTCCACCGCGGCCGTCGAACGCGACGGCGATCGCGCGGTCCTCAGCAAGAAGGCGCCCACCGTGTCCTACGGCGCGTACGCCGGTGCCTACCTGGTCACCGCCCGACGCAGTGCCGATGCCGAGGCCGGGGACCAGGTCGCGGTGCTGGCCGACGCCACGTGCAGCGAACTCGCTCCGACGGGCCCCGGATGGAATCCGATGGGCATGCGCGGAACGTGCAGTCCCGCCTTCGGTTTCACCACCACAGTGCCTGCTTCGCACATCCTGCCTGTCGGGTTCGACACCATCGCGGCGGCCACCATGGTCCCGCACTCCCACATCCTGTGGGCGGCGGTATGGATCGGCATCGCCGCGGACGCCTTCAAGCGCGCCCAGACCGCGGTGCGCAAGCGTGGCACCACCGACGTGCGACTGGCCGATGCGGCGCGAGCCCTGACTCAGCTCGAAGCTCTGCTGGCTGACTCGGTCCGTCGCTATACCCCGATCTGGGACGATCCGGCGGCTTTGGAGACTCTCGGCGGACCCGGATTGACCATGCAATTCAACGACTTGAAGGTGCTCGTCTCCCGGGGCGCGGTCGATGTCGTCGAACTCGCCCTCGAGATCTGCGGCATGGCCGGTTATGCCGAAGCTGGCCCGCTCTCGGTTGCCCGGCACCTGCGCGACCTGTACTCCGCGCGGCTGATGATCGGCAACGAGCGGCTCATCGCCACCAACACCCGACTTGCCCTGCTGAAGCGAGGATGACCATGAGCGTCGACACCATCACCCCGAATGCCCTGCTGGCCTCGCCCGACGCCGAGCTGATCGCGTCGGAAACGCCTGGTATCAGCGTGACCAACCACGCCTTCGACACCATCATCTCGGGCATGCGGGCCTCGCTGCTCGAACTCGCCGCGCCGCAGCAGCCGACACCACTCGCGGTGCCGCCGGTGATCTCTCGATCGCTGCTCGAACGCGTCGGCTACGTCGATACCTTCCCCAACCTGCTCGGCACCATCCACTCGTTCACCGGCTCGGCCAAGCGCTGGCGGGAGCTGGACGCGGCACGTACCGCAGGAACCGGGCACTGGCACGACGACCAGCAGATCAGCGATCTGTGCGTGCTGCCCGCGACCTGCTACCACGTGTATCCGTTGTTCGAGGGTCAGAATCTGGACGCTCCCACGGTGCTCACCGCCGAAGCACACTGCTATCGCCAGGAAGGCACCCACGAGCTGGGCAGGCTGCGCAGTTTCCGCATGCGCGAATTCGTCCGGATCGCCGGCGCCGACGACTGCACCGCCTGGCGCGACGAATGGGTGCAGCGCCAGCGCGCCTGGCTGGAATCGCTGGGTCTGGAGGTATCGGTGGTCCCGGCCAGCGATCCGTTCTTCGGCGCGGCGGGTCGCCTGATGAGCGCGACGCAGAAGGAGCAGGAACTCAAATTCGAGCAGTGTGTCGCGGTGGGTGACGGACAGGTGCAAGCAGTGGCCAGTGCCAACTGCCACAAGGAGCACTTCGGCGAGCCGTTCGACATCACCGTCGCCGGCGAACCGGCCCATACCGCGTGCGCGGCCTTCGGACTGGAGCGCATCGCCTTGGCCCTGATCCACGCCCACGGGACCAATCCCTCGACCTGGCCGGGCTCGGTCCGCGCCCAGCTGCGCCTGGAGTCCGCATGACCCACGCGGAGCTCGTCAGCAAGCTTGTCGAGATCTTGGGCGAGGTCACCGAGGGCGCGGTGCCGCCGAATGTCGACACCACTGGTCCCCAGAGCATCCGGGCGCTGAAGCTGACCAGCGTGAAACTGCTGGCGTTCATGGTCGAGGTCGAAGACGTACTCGGCATCGAATGGGACGACGACATGGCTCCGGACACCACCGCGTCGTTCGAGGCGCTCGCAGGCTACATCTACAGGCAACAACAGGAAGCTGGTGCGCGATGAGCGAATACCGGATCGCGCTTTTCACTGTCGAATGCGCACAGACCGGGGCCGCCATGGCTGAGATCGTGGCTCGGCACCCAGAGGTGAGGATGATCGTCACCTCCGACGTCACCCGCCCGGCGCGAGGAAGCGCAGCCCAGCAGGCGGTCCAACACATCCGCCGTTCCGGCTTGGGTTTCGCGGGCTACCTTTTGTCGTCGTTCCAGTTCTACAACGCGTGGTTGTCCTTCGACCGGGTCCGCTCGGCGGTGACCCGTGGTGAGCGGGACCGCCTGTCGGTGGCCGAACTGTGCGCGCAGAACGGTCTGCGCCACATCCACTCGCAGAATGTCAACGGCGCGGACGTGATCGAGGCGATGCGTGCCGAAGGCATCGATCTGATCGTCATCTACTGGTTCGACCAGATTCTCAAACAGCGGGTCATCGATCTACCCGCCCACGGTGTGGTCAACCTCCATGCTGCGCCGTTGCCGGTGTGTCGCGGGCTGTGGCCGGTGCTGTTCTCGGCGATCGAGAACGACCGCAAGTTCGGAATAACGGCGCACCTGATCGAGGACGAGCAGATCGACGCGGGCCCGATCATCGGGCAGCTGTCGGTTGCGGACACCGGCCGGTCGGTCCTCTACCAGGACGACATCGTGAATCGCAGTGGCACCGAATTGCTCTCGGCGGTGCTGGCCGATCTTCCGAGCGCGATTGCCGCGGGAAGGCATCAGAGCGGCGGCAGCTATTTCTCGCATCCCGAACGCGCGCAGATCGCTGCGGGCTCGCGACGTGGCATCTCGCTGACCGCGCTGCGCGACATGGTCGACGTATACCGCAGCAAGGGGTCGCTCGACGCCGAGTTCACCGTCGTACCCGGAGTGCCGGCAGACACGGACCCGGTCGCGGGGCGATGAAAAGGTCGGGCATGCCACGGTCGCTGACCGTACTGTTGGCGATCACCTGCGGCGTGACCTCGTCCAACATCTACCTCACACAGCCGTTGCTGCCACAGATCGGCGCCGATCTGGGCGCGACGGCCGAGACCACCGGCTTGGTGCTCTCGGCGACCCAGATCGGTTACGCGCTCGGCATCCTGCTGTTGGTGCCGCTGGGCGATATCAGGGACCGCCGGCCCCTGATCCTGACGATGATGGGCCTCACCGGAGCCGCGCTGGTAGCTTCCGCGCTGGCGCCGACAGTGACGGCACTGACCGTCGCCGGTTTTCTCATCGGCATGTTCACCCCGATCCCGCAGGTCGTGATCCCGCTGGCGGTCTTGCTCAGCGGAGACGAAGGCCGGGGCCGCACGGTCGGCATCCTCCAGGCCGGACTGCTCATCGGCATCGTCTGTTCCCGCGCCTACGCGGGCGCCATGGCCGAATGGGTGGGTTGGCGCAGTGCGTACTGGTGCTCATTGGCGGCCATGGTGGTGGTGATGGTGCTGCTACTCCGCGCGCTGCCCTCGACAGCGCAGTCTACGGAGTCGCTGACGTATCCGCGGCTCGTGCGGTCGATGGCCGTCCTGATTCGCAGGCCGGCGGTCGCGGGCGTCTGTGTGTCCGGCGGGCTGGTCGGCATCGCCTTCGGGGCGTTCTGGAACACCATCACCTTCGAGATGCACGCCGAATTCGGTTTCGGCTCAGCGGCATTGGGTGCATTCGGATTGATAGCAGCCGTCAGTGCCCTGGCTTCTCCCGTCGCGGGTCGCATCGCGGACCAGCACGGAGTACGACTGACCCAGGCAGTGCTGATCGGCATGCTGGTTGTGGGGTGGCTGATAGTGGCGGGGCCGCCGGCATGGCCGATTGTCGTCCTGGGCGCGATCCTCATCGATGTCGGGCTGTGGGGCAACCAAGTCGTGAACCAGGCTGCGCTGTTCGGTGCGGCAGCACGCGACCACAGCAGGCTCAACACCCTGTACTTCTTCACGCGGTTCGCGGGTATCAGTGCCGGCTCCGCCCTGGGCGCGGTGCTGTGGACGCAAGCCGGTTGGCACGCGGTGGTCGCACTCGGAATCGTCGTGAGCTTGGTGGCGCTGGGTGTGTTCGCCGCCAGCACCCGGCCTTCCGCATCACTGCAGGAGGTGCGTGGGTGACCACCGCCGAACAGCGGCAGTGTTCCGCTGACGATTTCCGTCTGGCGATGTCGCGTTTCCCCTCCGGGGTCGTGGTGGTCACCACCGAGGATGAGGACGGGAGGCCGTACGGCTTCACCGCCAGTTCGCTGTGCTCGGTTTCGCTCGATCCGCCACTGCTGCTGGTCTGCTTGGCTCGCTCAGCGAATTCCTATCCGGTGTTCGCCCGGGCGCAGCGGTTCGCGGTGAGCATTCTCGCCGCGGACCAGGAGCGCACGGCATTGCGGTTCGCCGGCGGGCTCGGTGACAAGTTCTCCGGTGGTGGGCTCGCACGCAGCACCGCCGGCGGCCTGGTGGTCGGTGGCGCGTTGGCCACCCTCGACTGTGACACCACCGACCGATACCGGGCGGGTGATCACATGGTGCTGTTCGGCCAGGTCACCGCGGCTGAGACCACGTCGTCGCCGGCTCCGTTGGTGTACGTCGACCGGGGATTCCGCACGGTCAGTTGACATCTCGACGGCGTGGGACAGATCTCGATCTTGAACTGGCCCCACGCCGATCGAGCATCTTCGCGCCTGTCGGTGGGGGCGAATATGGTCTTCTCGTGCTCGATACTCAGCCGACAGTTCAGGCCCTGGCGGATATCGCCGAACTCGTTGCTCCCGGATCCACGGTCGTCCGACGACGGCTCGCTGAAGCGGTCGGTGATCACGACCTCGGGGAGGAGACTGCAGCGGCTGAGGTGTTGCTCGCTGCTCTGTATGACGAGAACGGCGCGCTCGAGCAGGCGGGGATGGTGTGGTGTGACTGGGGTTCCGAACCCGCTGAAATTCGTGACGATCTGGTTCAGTTGCCCAGCTGTCCTGGGGCTTTGGACTGGGGCTGGGTGGATCAGTTCGATGAGGACGACTGGGATCCTGACGATATCGACAGCTTTCTGCGACCTCTCGCGGCGCGGTGTCGTGAACTCGGCGTCGCCCTGATCACGCTCGACATCGAGGCTGACGGATACGGGCTGGGGTTCGTCCCGGCCGAGCACGGCGACCGGGTTGCTGAACTGGCGCGAATCGCGCGGTGCGATCTGCGTGTGGTCGCACCATGAGTTGCCACCGGCGAGAGGGGCCTGGCGGCGGACGGGTAACAGCGTGATGGCGCCGAAATAGGCTGTAGCCCAGCGGAGTGCGGAGACCGGCCCTCGGGCATCGAGACACGACCGCAGCACGGCTTTGCGGTGGGCCGGTTCGCGGACGCCCACCACCTAATTGTTGGCGCGTTGGATCGAGCGCTTGACCAGGCCGCGGATGCCGGGGAGCTGGATGGCGCGGAGCATGAGTTCGCCGGCCCAGACGTGAGCGCGGGAGGGCGGGGCGAAGCGGCTTATTCCTTTGCGGGCCAATGCCTGCCGTTTGGTGACTTCGGGACGCAGTGATGTCTCCCAAGCGGCGAGTGCTGTGGGAATGTCGGCGTGTGTGGCCAGGGCGTCGCCGAGCCGGTCGGCGCCGTCGAGGGCGAGGGCTGCGCCGTACCCGGAGAAGACGGTCACGCACCATGCCGCGTCGCCGAGCAGGACGACTCGGTCGTGGCTCCAGTGGTCCATGACGATCTGGCCCGCGGAGTCGAAGTAGGCGTCGGTGGAGTCGGCCTCGAGTTCGCGGAGGGCGTCGGCGATGCCGCCGCCGAGGTCGCCGAAGGCTCGGGTGAGCGCCGGTGTGGGGCCGAGCGCTAGTTCGGCACTTGTGTCGGGGGCGTGATAGGTGAAGAACGCCGAGGATCGGTCCGGGCCCAGGTTCATCACCGCGGCGGTTCGGCGCGGGCCGAGGAATGTGGTGCCGACGCCTTCGGGGACGTGCTCGGGGATCTCGGCGAGTGGGAATGCTCCCACCATGTGGGCCAGGTCCACCAGATAGTCGGACTCGGGGCCGAACACGAGCTCTCGGATTCGGGAGTGCACGCCGTCGGCGCCGATCAGTAGATCGGACCGGAGGCGGGTGCCGTCGCTGAGAGTGACGACGACTTGGTCGCCGTCCTGGACCACGGCCTGCACGGTGGTGCCGAAACGGATATCCATGTAGTCGGCCACCGCGTGATACAGCGCCGATTCGAGGTCGCCGCGGAACAGGGTCAGCGCGCGACTGCCGACTGCGGCTCGGGCGACGGCGGCGGGGATCGTGAACTTCTCCCGGCCGTCCGCGTGCACCAGGACCGAGGTGAAGAACCCGATATCGCGGGGATTCAGCGCCGGCAGCAGTCCGAGCCGCTCGGCGGCGTCGTATCCGGGTCCGTGCAGGTTCACCAGATATCCGCTGCTGCGTCGGCTTTGGGCACGTTCGACCACGACCACATCCCAGCCGTGCTGGTGCATCCGGAGGGCTGCGGCCAAGCCGGCGATACCTGCCCCCACGATGACCACTCTTTTCCCCGCGCCTGCGGTCGGCGGCGCCGCGTTGTCTGAAGCCATCACCACTACTCCTGATCGGTT
Organism: Nocardia asteroides; assembly: GCF_900637185.1. Lineage (NCBI taxonomy): Bacteria > Bacillati > Actinomycetota > Actinomycetes > Mycobacteriales > Nocardiaceae > Nocardia > Nocardia asteroides. The sequence goes on from NZ_LR134352.1 coordinate 2,616,442, forward strand.
CGTCGACGGCGAAAGCCACGCACTGCGCTCTCGCTTCATCGTCAACTAGTAGTTGACGATCCCTGTTCCGTCAACCTAGAGTTGACGATGCGACATCACCGGATCACGGCTGGTGGGAGGGCGCGCCGAACCACCGGGTGAGCTGGGTGTTCAGGTCCTGTTGGGATTCGCCGATCCAGGCGACGTGGCCGTCGGGACGGAGGAGGACGGCTGGGACGTCGAGGTCGGCCGTCGAGTCGGTGATGAGGTCGACGCGGTCGGACCAGCCGGTGACGGTGAGGGAACGGGTGCGGTCGAGGACTACGGGGCGGGCGTGGTGGAGCCGGGGGTAGAGGGTGTCCTGCTTCAGGGCGATGTCGGGGAGGCGGCGGCCGAGGAGGGACGGGCCCTCGCCGAAGTAGCGGACGTCGGTGGCGGCGATCTTCTCGATCAGGTGGCGATTGACTTCGTCGAAGTCCATCAGGTCCGTGAGGAGATTGCGGACGGCCTGGGCGCCGGGGGTGGGGGAGAGGAGTTCGGTTTGGGCTCTGGTGTTTTCGAGGACCGACGCGGCAACCGGGTGACGTTCGGCGTGGTAGGTGTCGAGGAGGTCGGTCGGGGCCCAGCCGTGGAGGTGGGCGGCCAGTTTCCAGCCGAGGTTGACCGCGTCCTGGATGCCGAGGTTCATGCCCTGGCCGCCGATGGGTGGGTGGATGTGGGCGGCGTCGCCGGCCAGGAGGACGCGGCCGACTCGGTAGGCGTCGGCGAGGCGGGTGGCATCGCCGAAGCGGGACAGCCAACGTGGGGAGTGGATGCCGAAATCGGTGCCGGCGAGAGTGCGTAGCTGGTGTCGGAAGTCGTCGAGGGTGGGTGGGTTCGGGCCGCCGACGGTGGCGGCGGGAACCACCACGCGGTAGAAGCCTTCGCCGAAGGGCTGGAAGTTGAATCGTTTGTTGGTGGCGTAGATTTCGGCGGCCTTCGCCGCGATCTCCTCGGCAGGCACGCCGACCCGCATCTCGCCCATGAGCGTGTCGTTGCGGGACGGCTCGCCGGGGAAGGCGACGCCGAGCAGTTTGCGAACCGTGCTGCGGGCGCCGTCGCAGCCGACGAGGTAGCGCGTCCGCAGCCGCTCGCCGTCGGCCAGTTCCACCGTGACGCCCTCGTCGTCCTGGTCGAAACCGGTGACCGCGCAACCACTTCTGACCTGTGCGCCCCAGGCGATCGCGTGGTCTCGGAGCACGCGATTCACGACCGGCTGCGGGATGCCCAGCTGGTAGGGGTAGGGGGAATCCAAACCCTCGGGCACCGGTTTGACGATGGCCGCGAAGATGCCGGCCACCGGGCGTCGGCGGCCGTGCTCCAGCAGGCGATCCAGGAGGCCGCGCATCGCCATCAGTTCGAGGCTGCGCATGTGCAGGCTCACGATGCGGGCGAACGACGCGGGCTCGGTGTCCTTCTCCAGGACCAGGACTCGCACATCGTGCAGGCGCAGTTCGGCGGCCAGCATCGCGCCGGTCGGTCCGCAGCCGGCAATGATCACATCGAACATGAACCACCCGTTCGCCCGGTTGTCACCCACCCAGGAACCGTGCGCGGTCGGCCGGGGCGGCGTGTTCGCGCGCTCCGGCTGATCCGTATTTCCGCAGGTCCAGGCATCGGTCGCCCATTGTGCGGCGCGGCGGGCTCGCGCGGCAAGCGAATATCCGGGGATGGAGGAGGGCCGCGGATCGATGAGCTGCCGCCCCCGGTGACCGCCTGGCTGTGATGGCACGGAGCGTCAGCAGTCTAGATCGAGACTGGATGGCAGTGACTCGGAAGTTACTTTTCATTTCGCCGACTGATTGGACTTGGTCGATCCACTTCCGGCATGTCTCGTGGACGCGGGCCTGCTCCAGGCGGTCTGGGGCTATCGAAAGATATTGCGCCTCAATGGCTAGAACAGGTGTCAATTCTTCGGCGAAAACCTCCTGTCGCACACGGTGTGTAGCGAGCTCGAGTGCTTTCGGCGAATCGATGTCAGCGGCATGAAGTCGCTGTTAAGTTAATACTCATTCCGCGAGTCGCGGGCGCGAGTGTATCGACTGTCCCGGGAGATCGCGGTGTGCTCGTACTCAATGAGGAGTGACGCCATGGATGGACTCAACAGGCGCGATGCGTTGAAAGCCGGCGGGATTCTGGGCGCGCTCGGTGCCCTCGGGATGGTGACGCCCGCGCGGGCCGAACCGTGGTCCTGGTCGCCGGAGTCGTCGGTCGCCGGATCCGGGGCCGGTGCCGACCCGATGACGGTGTGGGACCCCGAAGCCGACGATCTGGTGGCCGGGTTGATCGACCGGGGTGATGTGCCCCGGGTCAACGAACTACTGCGGACCTGGACCAGGAACGGTCAGGCCCTACCCGAGGGGCTACCCACGGACCTGCGGGATTTCATGGAATACGCGCGCAGGCTGCCGCACTGGACCGACCCCACCAAACTGCACACCGCGATCGAGTTCAACAAGAAGCGCGGACTGTACCTCGGGGTGCTCTACGGCTTCGCCAGCGGCATGATGAGCACCGTCATCCCCAAGGAGGCGCGGGCGGTCTACTACTCCAAGGGCGGTCACGACCTCGAGGACCGGATCTCCAAGACCGCCAAACTCGGCTACGACATCGGCAATGTCAACGCCTACAGCCCCGACGGGGAGATGATCGTCACCTGCGTGAAGACCCGGCTGGTGCACGCGGCGGTGCGGCATCTGCTGCCGCAGTCACCGCACTGGGTGCACTCGGCCGAGGAAGACATCCCGATCAGCCAGAACGACATCATGGTCACCTGGCACAGCCTGCCCACCACGGTGATGAAGCACCTGAACTCGTGGAAGGTGCCCATCCCGGCCCACGAATCGGAGGCTTTCCTGCACTCCTGGCAGGTGGCCGCGCACATGCTGGGCGTGCGCGACGAGTACATCCCCAACTCATGGGAATCGGCGAATTCGCAAGCGGCGCAGGTGCTCGACCCGATCATCGCCGCCACGCCCGAAGGCGCCAAGCTCGCCGACCGGCTGCTGGGCCTGGGCGGCAATATCGATTTCGCCCTGCTCACCAAACCGGTGCTCGGCTCGTTCACGCGGTTTCTGCTCGGTGACAAGATCGCCGACGGACTGGCCATTCCCCGTGAGCCCGTGTGGGATCCGCTGCTGCGGTTCAGCTGGGGTCCGTTCATCGCGGTGCGGGAAGGCTTGCTCGCCGCGGTCCCGCCGATCGGCGACCCGTACTGGCTGCTCGACGAATTCCTGCGCAAAGCCGCGCTGATCTATCTGTCCGAGCTGCGGATGCCGATCAGCATCGAGATCCCGACGATGAACCGGGATATGAGCGTGCCGCCGCGCTGAGCCACGAAAACACCTGTCCACGATTCCACTTCAGCTAGGGAGCGCGATGATGCGTACCGTCCTTTCTCTCACCGCCGCCGCGGTCGTCACGGCGGGCCTGTTCGGCACCGCGACCGCCCAGCCCGTGCCCGTGGCCGACGAAGCCGAGACCGGGTCCTCGGCGGTGGACGCCGGATCGGCCGCCGCCCGCTCGGCGGTCTATTTCGCCCAGAACGGCGACCTGATCGGGTTCATCGTCCTGCTCGGGGTGACCCCGTTCCAGATCCTGACCAGCGGCATCTGCGACCTGGCGACCATGTCGTCGCTGCCGAACCCGTGCCGGGGCACCACGCGCTACACCGTGGCCGCCGCCCCCTAGAAGCCGCTGTGGAACAGCGCGTGTGACATCAGCCGGGAGACGAACCAGCTGTGTCCCTCCAGACCTGGCTCGTAGCTGCCGCCGGGACCGAAACCGCCGTCGTTCTTGATGTTCTCCGTGGACAGATAGACGAGGGAATTGTTCGACGGCAGCACGACCAGGGATCGGGAATTGTCGGTGGAATAGATCTCGTAGCCGTCGGTCAGGCCGTTGAAGGGAGTGCCGTCGGGCCGTCGGGTGCCGTTGAAACGGGCGAAGGGCACCGCGGCGTTGTGGTAGCCGCCGCCGTATTTCGTCAGGCGGGTGCGCAGCTCGGCGCGCACGTCGGCGACGGTGGCGGGCTCGGCGCTGTAGAGGCGGATCCGTCTGTCGGCGTCGTCGCCCTGCCACGCCTTCAGCCGGGCCCAGAACTCGTCGTAGCCCTGCTTTTTCGTCTTGACGACCTTGCCGTTCACCACCTCGTTCAGCACGATGTCGAACGCGTAGATCTCGCGCAGCGACTCCGACATGAACCGGTCGTCCTTGCGGCTGTTGGCCAGCAGCCCGCTCAGCACGGTGCCGCTGCGGCTGTAGGCCGAGACCGCGATACGTTCCAGTTTCACCGCTGCCACCGGCACCAGCCGGGTGGTGATCGCCTCGTAGCAGCGACGGCCGATGTGGCGCAACGCTTCCGACAGCACGGCCGGATCGGTGAGGTTGGCGTACGCGCCGGCGCTGGACACCGGGACCACCACCGCGAACGCCGACAGGCACGGGCCGCCCTCCACCTTCGGCGCGGCCCGCCGCACCGCGCAGAAATGCTGCGTCACCGCGAATTTCTCCTTGCAGAGATAGCGGGCGCCCAGCTCCAGATAGTTCGGGGTCTTGACCGGGTCGATACCGCCGCGCCAATACGCCGGGTATTTCTCCAGACCCGCCCGCGGATGCAGCACGACATTGGCGCGCAGCACCGGGGTGCCGGACTTGTCGTCGGCGAACTGTTTCACCAGCGCCGGTGACAGCCACACCCAGAACAGCCGGGTCACCGCGGTGTCGGCGGAATTGTCGTTGCGTTCGAGGACGAAGACCCGGCCCGCGTCGGCGTCGTCCATCGCGGCCCGAGTCCGGTAGTCGAGCAGTTCGAGTGGGCTCGCGGCCGGCGCGGTCGCGAAGACCCGGTCCAGGAAGACGGGAAAGCGGCGCTGATGGTCGCGGTACGGGCGAAGCAACTCGTAACCCTGATTGTCGACGAACACGGTCTTGTAGCTGTGCAGCAGCGAGCCCTCGTTCGTGATGTCACGCAGCTCCATCGCCCGCCGCCCTCACGACGGGGTGTTCAGGTCGTATTCGGTGGCCACCACCTGCTCGGTCGGCAGGATCTCGGTCCACTGACTGAACACCTTGAACGGTTCCTTCCCGAAGGAGATCCCGCCCTGCAGCGGGTCGAAACCGTGCGCGAAGACCACCTCGGCGGGCAGCGCCATCTCCGAATTCGGATCGCCCGGCCGCAGCGGAACCGGGGTCAGCGACTGCTTCTGCTCGGCCGCGATCTTGTCGGCGATCATCAGCAGCACCTCGCGCAGCTTCTTGCCCTGATACTCCGGCGGGTCCTGCGCGGGATCGAACGGATAGTCCTCGTTGAGGCCGTCGGTGCCCGCGACCTCGGGCCGGCCGAGGAATGTCATGGCCTCGTCCTCCCGGCCCGGCCGGATCGGCAGGACCGCCTTCACCCAGGGCGAATTGAGGAAGGCGTTGCGGTTGGCGTCACCGTCGAGTTGCAGGAACCAGCCCAGGGAGGCACCCAGCGGTGCGGGCGCGGACTCGTCGGTGAACAGGTATTTCTTGTCCGCTGATTCGAACGCGGTGGTCTGCAGCGCGCCGTCGGCGGTCATCAGTACCCGTCGGCCGGGACGCGGCCGCCACCAGTCGGGGGCCACGAAATAGAGCATCGCGTCGACGTCGAAGAAGTAGCGGATGAGCTCGGACGCCACGTGGTAGTCGTCGTTCTCCCAGTTCGCCGTCTTGCCGTAGAGGCGGGCGATGATCTTGCGGTAGATGATGTTGCGTTCCTCCTCGCGCAGATCCTCCGGCTTGCGGGTGGTGACGCGGCTGCTGAGCTTGATGCGCTTGCGCAGGGTCTCGTAGAACAGCCGTTCCTTCTCCGCCGCGACCAGGTCGGTGTAGTCCTTCATCGCCTGCGCGTTCTGCGCGTCGATCGCGTCCTTGGCCGTTTTCGTGGGGGTGTACATCATCGTCACCTCGAACGGCATCGATCGTTTGCCGCCGAAATTCGCCTTGGCGAGCCGGATCATGAAGCTCTTCGGCGGACCGCCGGCCGGATTCGGGGTCAGCAGGGCGTCTTTCACGCTGGCCTGCTCGTTCTTGAAATCCACCGCGGCCAGGCTCGACAGCACGAACCCCTCCGGCGCGGGCGGGATGTCGAAATCGAACTTGAACTTGATGATGCTGTTGGCCCCGGCGTTGCGGTTGATGCCGTGATCGCCGTTCTCGTTGGACTGCACATAGGTCAGGTCGGTGTCGTCGTCGCCACCGTTGTGCTGCAGGAACCCGCATGCGAACTGGTAGACCACCGGCTTGTCCGGCGGATAGGGGATGCGGTCGGGACGTTTGATGGACGGATCCAGCGCCTCGGCGGTCTCGTGCACGAACTTGCCGGTGTCGAGGAAGTCGCCGGGAAAGTCGACGTAGAGCTGCCAGCACAGCTGCTGCCCCAGGTCCTGCACCTGCACCGCGACCTTGCGCATCTTGCGGCTGAGCTGATAGCTGACCAGCCGCGAGGTGGTGTTCTGCAGGACATAGCGGCGGCTGGAGGTGTCGGTGGTCTCGGTGACCGTGCGGAAGGTCGTCTTGAAGTTCTGCTTGACCTCGCTCGACAGCTTCGAGGTCTGCTCGCGCATCCGCTTGTGCGTCTGCTCCTGCGCCTGTTTGCGCGACTGGTCCAGATTGAACGACGCGCTGCCGCTGGCCTGGAAGATCGTCCCGAGCCCGCCGCTGGCGGAGGTGGTGACGCCCAGCTTCATGTCGCTGGCGTTCTCGGCCTTGACCGCGTCGGCGATCTCGTCGCGATCGGTCGCGGACTGCTCGGCCTTCTCGACGGTCTCGGTCGACTGCTCGGTGGTCCGCTCCACCAGGGTGCGGCGGGTGTTGACCTCGATCAGCTCCACCATGCCGCCGGGACTGATCCAGACGTGCCCGACCGGCGGGCCGAGGAAGGTGCCCAGCTCGAAGAAATACTCGCGGAATCGGTGCAGAATGCCGATGGGGGACAGGAACATCGCCTTCGACGGATGCTGCTGGGCCAGGAACTTCACGGCCGCCAGCGCCCGCTCCCACGGCTGCACATCGCGGGCGAACAGCTGCGGCACGATCGCCGGGTCGGCCTGGGTGAGCTGCTGGAGCAGCTGGGTGGTCACCGTCTCGCGCTGCGGGGTGTCGGCCGCGGCGTCGGCGGGGGCGTCGACCGGCACGATCACGGAGTCGGCGAGCAGCGATTGCCATGCGTTGGGGTCGTCGGGGGCTGCCGAGGCGCGCGCGACCAGTTCGCGGCCGATCGCCGTGCCGGTGGGGTCCGCGAAGACCGGGTCGGCCACGTGCGGGCCCGGGGTCTCGAGATGGGCCAGGTTCACCGCCTGGGAGAACCGGTTGGCCAGCCCGCTGCGCACCCGTTCCTGCTGGAGCTTGCTGCGCCAGCCGATCAGCGGCTGGTAGACGCCGAACGGTTCGCTGGCGTACGGCATGATCCCCGGCGCGGGCGAGGGCGGCGGCGGGGTGCCGGGACGGTGGGGAATGGACAGCGTCCAGCCCGGTTCGATGTGGTCGGGATCGCGAATGGCGTTGGCCGCCGCCAGCAGATCGAACAGGTTCGGGTCGCCGTACACCTCCGCGGCGATGCCGGACAGGGTGTCACCGGGCTGGACCCGCCGGACCCGGCCGGGGTCGGGCACGGTCAGGACCAGGCCGACGCCGAGTTGGTCGGGGTCCGCGATTCCGTTGGCCGCGGCGAGGAAGCCGAACAATCCGGCGTCTCCGTAGCAGGTGCGCGCGATCGAGGCGAGGGTGTCGCCCGCGACGGTGGTGTGAGTCCTGGGCATGGCTGTTCTCCTGCGCTTCAGGGGTTTTCCGGCTCTGGCGAAACGGTAGGGATCCGCGTGGGGCCGGAACACGAGTAGCGCGCTACCCGAACTCGGCGTTGGTTTCCGGAGACGAATCGGTCGCGGGGTTTTCTCCACTGGAGAGAATTGCGGTGGGTGGCCGCCGCGGTCTCGAAATTCCTGTTCACCTGCGGTAACGTAAAAACTTCGACTGATTCCGACGAGGAGCCCGGAGTCGGTTTGTCAATGGTGACAGGTGAGGTTTCGTTATGCGCGGTAGTGCTGCACCCCAGTTCCAGGAGGCTGTCGACCGGTTCGGCCGGTTGTTCGACGGCGGACGCGGCGGCGGTGCGCTCGCGGTATACCACCACGGACGGCGAGTCGTCGACGTCTGGGCCGGGCACGCGGACGCCACGGGGGCGGTGCCCTGGCAGGAGAACACCGCCGCGCTGTCGTACTCCACGTCCAAGGGCGTCACCTCGACGGTGCTGCACCTGCTCGCCGAGCGCGGCCTGGTGGACTACAAGGCGCCCGTCGCCGAGTACTGGCCCGAATTCGGGGCCAAGGGGAAGAAGACCATCACCGTCGCCGAGGCGATGAGTCACCGGGCCGGGCTGTCCCGGATCGGCGTGTTCGCCCACACCGCCGCCGACCTGGCCGACCACGAGCTGATCGAGGACCGCCTCGCCGCCGCCGCGCCGGACCGTTTCCGTGGCATCCCCGCCTACCACGCGATCTCCTACGGCACGATCATCGCCGGCATCGCCAGGGCGGTCACCGGCAAGAGCATGGGGGAGCTGTACCGCACGGAACTGGCCGAACCGCTCGGCTTGGACGGCCTGCACCTCGGCGCGCCGCGCCCCGGCGCGAACACCACCGTCGCGGTGACCCACGGCTCGGCCACCCCGCTGGGAATTCCGCAGGCGGGCACGATGATCCGGCTCGCCGCGCGCACGCCCGTCCCCGGCGCGGGCTTCCTGCGCGCGATCTACACCGACGGAATCGACCGGCTGGCCCACGGGCCCGACCCGCGCATCCTGCAGGGCGAATTGCCCGGGGCGAACGGCGTTTTCACCGCTCGCTCGCTGGCCGCCGTCTACAGCGCCATCGCCACCGAGTCACCGCTGTTCCCGCGCAGCCGTGTCCGGACCATGTCGCGGCTGCAATCGGTGCTGCCGGACCGCAACCTGCTGCTGCCGATGGGCTGGCGGCTGGGCTACCACTCGATGCCGGTCGTCGGCGCGCGCAATGCCTTCGGGCACATCGGTTTCGTCGGTTCCGGCGGCTGGGCCGACCCCGAGTCGGGCCTCGCCGTCGGGTTCGTGCACAACTGGGCGCCGGAGGCCCTGCTGCTGCCGCGCGACCAGTTCGTGCTGTTCAGTCTGCTGGCCGCGATCGTGCGGGGTGCGGGCGCCGAGGCCGGTGATCCGATCCCGCTGCCGATGGCGGGCTGAGCGGCCACAGCCATGGCGCGGAGCCACGAGGCTCCACGTCCGGGCGGCCCCGACGCCGTCACGGGACGAAGGGGGTCGCGGCGCGGGCGGTGCGCAGGGCGGTGGCCCACCAGGTGAGCTGGTCGAGAGTGGCTTCGACGGCGTCGTGCAGGTCGGGGTCGGGGCGGGGCCACGCGCCGTCGACGGTGAAGCGTTGCCAGGCCTTGGGGATGGTGACGGTGCGGCGGATCGGGACGGCGTTGAGCTCGGCGAAGACCTGCCGCAGCTGGGCGGCGCCGTGGCCGCCCTCGGCGTCGCGGCAGTAGGTGACCACCGAGACCGGCTTGGCGGCCCATTCGAGGTCGAACCAGTCGATGGCGTTCTTCACCGCGGCCGGGAAACTGCGGTTGTACTCGGGGGTGACGACGACGAACGCGTCGGCGGCGGCGAGCCGGGAACCCAGCGCGCGCACGGGTTCCGGGGTCGGGTCGTCGAGGTCGGGCAGTTGCTCGGGCAGGGCGGCGGTGGCCAGGTCGATCCGGTCGAGCACCAGGTCGCGGCGGCGGGTGACCCGGCCGGCGAACCAGTCCGCCACCAGCGGGCCGAACCGGCCGGTGCGGGTGGACCCGAGGATCATGGCCACCCGCGCCGGCGCGGTCACCGGGCATCCTTGACGGGGGCGTCGAGGAACGCGGGGATCATCGGCAGCAGCAACTCGGGCCGGTGCGGTGCGGTGATGTGGGAGGTGCCGGGCAGGATCGCCAGCTGCGCGTTCGGCAGACCGGCGGGAGTGTCGCCCATGACGCCGCCGCCGAACAGCCGGAACATCTCCACCGAGTGCTCGGGGCGGACGATGTCGGAGTCGCCGATGATGGTCAGCGTCGGGGCCTCGACCTTACGGGCTGCCTCGTGCGAGACCGAGGGCATGCCGTTGAGATCGTGGTCGAGGACCTCGGCGACCAGCCGCGGGAAGTCCTCGGGGCGCGGCGCGTTCTTCAGGTAGTCGGTGTGGAAGGTCGAGCCGTGCAGGTGCTCGGGCTTCAGCTCGTCCATGCCCTCCATCAGGCCGGGGTGCATGGCCTCGGCGCCGAGGCCACCGGAGAGCAGGATCTGCTTGCGCACCAGCTCCGGGTGGCGCAGCGTGATGTCGAGTGCCACGCCCGCGCCCATGCTGTAGCCGAGGACGTCGACGCGGTGGATGCCGAGCTGTGCGAGCAGCGCGACGGTGTCGTCGGCCATCTGCGGGGTGCGCAGCGGTCGGTCGATGTCGGCGGTGCGACCGTGTGCCTGCTGTTCGATCGCGATCACCTCGCGGGTCCTGGCCAGCTCGGGGATCAGCTCGCCGAAGTCGGTGCCGATGCCCGACAGCGCGCCGTGCAGCAGCACCAGCGGCGGCTGATCGGTGGCGACACCGTGGCGCTCGTAGTACATGCGCAAGCCGTTGACCTCGGCGTACGCGCCCGGGTCCGGTGCGGCGGTGGTGGTCTGGTCGCTACCGCAGGCGCTCAGCAGCGCGGTGACGGCGACGGCGGCGGTGAGGGCGAAGGCGGTGAGTTTCATGTCGTTCTCCTGTGGTGTGCCGATCTCGTTGGGACCACAGTGCGCCCGGCCCCTTCCGGTTTGTTTACGGTCGGATTCCGGTGCGTTCGGAACCCGCTAGGGTGCGGTTATGCGTTTCGGTGTGCTCGGTCCGCTGACGGTCTGGACCGATGACGGCACGGTCGTGCCGATCCCCGGCACCAAGGTGCGCGCGCTGCTGGCCGACCTGCTGCTCGCCGCGGGGCAGCCGGTGTCGGCCGACCGGTTGATCGACGACATCTGGGGCGAGGACCCGCCCGGCAACCCCGCCGGCACGTTGGCCGCGAAAGCCTCCCAGCTGCGGCGTGCCCTCGAGGACGCCGAAGCGGGCAGCCGGGACCTGGTGGTCTCACCGCCGCCGGGCTACCGCCTCGCCACCACCGAGGTCGACGCGCTGCGCTTCCGGGCGCTGCTGGCCCGGGCCCGCGCCGCCACCGAGCCGCGCGTCCGCATCGACACACTCACCGAGGCGCTCGGCCTGTGGCGTGGCCCGGCCTTCGACGACTTCCGCGACGCGGAGTTCACCCGCTCGGTCATCGCCCAGCTCTCGGAGCTGCGGCTGGTCGCCGTCGAGGAACTTGCGGAAGCGCGCCTGGCCGAAGGCGAATACGGTGCCGTCGCAGGTGATCTCACCAGATTCGTAGCGGAAAACCCGCTGCGGGAACGTCTGCGGGCCGCACAGCTGCGCGCCCTGTACGGCGCGGGGCGCCAGGCCGAAGCCCTCGACAGCTACGAGGACCTGCGCAGGCAGCTGGCGGACGAACTCGGGCTGGATCCCAGCCCGGAACTGGTCGACCTGCATCGCTCGATCCTCGGTCAGGACCCCGGGCTGGTGGTGACCCGTCCGCGCGCGGTGGTCCGGCGGCGCACGACCAACATTCCCGCGCAACGCACCGAGTTGATCGGCCGCGCAGATGATCTCGACGAGCTGAGCCGCGCGGTGGACGCGTCCCGTCTGGTCACCCTGATCGGGCCCGGCGGGGTGGGCAAGACCCGCCTCGCCACGGCCACCGCGGCCGGGCTCACCGAGCGGTTCCCGCACGGCAGCTGGCTCGTCGAACTGGCGCCACTCGCGACCGCGACCACCGATATCGATCGCATCGCCGACACGGTGGCGCAGGTGCTGGGCGTTCGCCTCGGCGACGCCGCGGATGCGCCTGCCGTGGCTCTGGGCGAGGCGCTGGCCGAGCAGGAACTGCTGCTGGTCCTGGACAACTGCGAACACCTCGTCGACCAGGTCGCCGACCTCACCGAAGCCCTGCTCGGCGCCGCGCCCGGGCTGCACGTCCTGGCGACCAGCCGCGAACAACTGCGGCTGCCGGGGGAGGACATCGTCACCGTCGAACCGCTCGGCGTGCCCTCGGCGGGCAGCGCGGTGACCGACATCGCCGAGTCGAATGCCGTGCGGCTCTTCGTGGCCCGGGCCAAGTCGGGTGCGCGTGAATTCACCCTCGACGCGGACAACGCCGACGCCGTCGCGACACTGTGCCGCAGACTCGACGGCATCCCGCTCGCCCTCGAGCTGGCCGCCACCCGGGTGCGGGCCCTCGGCGTGCACGAGATGGTGGCCCGGCTCGACGACCGGTTCCGGCTGCTGGCCACCGGGCATCGCGGCGCGCCGCCACGGCAGCAGACTCTCGCGGCGATGATCGACTGGAGCTGGGGGCTGCTCGACGCGGACGAACGGGTCGTCCTGCGGCGGCTCGCGGTCCATGCCGGTGGTTGCACCCTCGATGCCGCCGAATCCGTCTGCGCCGGTATCGAAATCGCGTCCGGCGCGGTCGCGGATGTGATCGCCAGGCTGGTCGACCGCTCCCTGGTCCAGCAGAGCGGGCGGCGCTACCGGCTGCTGGAGTCGGTGGCCGCGTTCAGTGTGGACCGGCTGGCCGAGGCAGGCGAGGAGCAGGCGGTTCGGCAGGCCCACCGCGCCTACTACCTGGCGTTGACCGAGCGGGCCGCGCCCGAACTGTACGGCGCCGACCAGCGACGCTGGCTGGCCCGCCTCGACGCCGAGGACGCGAATCTGCAAGTGGCGCTGGACGGCGCCGACGCCGACACCGCGCTGCGGCTCACCGCGGCACTGGCCTGGTACTGGCTGCTGCGCGGGCGGCTCGGCCCGGCCCGGCGCCGCTTCGACGCGGCGCTGGCGCTCGGCGGCAGTGCGCGGTACCGGGCGCCGGTCGCGGCGTGGCGGCTCACCGCCGCTTTCCAGCAGGGCGATTTCACCGACGCGAGCGCGCGGCGTGCCGAGGTATCGGCCGCGCTGGCCGCGCTCGACGACCCGGCCGTTCGGGTGCGTGCCGAGGTCATCCTGCTGATGTCGGCGCTGGAGGCCGGTGCCGATCAGGATCTGGAAACCTCGGTGCGGCAACTGCGCGCGGAATGCCACGAGCTCGGCGACCGCTGGAGTGTCGCGACGATCCAGGTGGCGCTGGCGAAGTCGGCGCACAGCCGCGCCGACGTGGACGCGCTGGCCCGCTACGCCGCCGACGCGGCCCGGCTCTTCGCCGAACTCGGCGACCGCTGGGGCCGCTTGCAGGCCGCCGAATGGCTCGGCGGCCTGGCCGAACTCACCGGTGATCTCGCCGGCGCCGCGGACATCCACCGTGAAGCCCTGGTCCTGGCCAGGGAACTGGAACTGTGGGGACAGGTCTCGTCGCACCTGTGCTGGCTCGGCTGGATCGCCATGCAGCACACCGAATTCGACGCGGCCCGCGACTTCGCCGCCCAGGCCATGGTGCTGGCCGCCGAACAGGGCGACGGTGCGGGCAAGCTGTTCGGCTCGATTGTGCTGGCCTTCACCGCGCGGCGCGACGGTCACCCGGATGAGGCCGAACAACTGCTGCGCGGTCTGCTCGCCGCCGCCTCCGACGACACCGAGACGCCGCTGTTCCTGCCGATGCTCCAGGTGGAACTGGGCTACCTGCTCGAACAGCGCGGTGAACCCGCCGCGGGCCTGGCCGAGCACCTGCGCGCACTCGACGGCGCGCACCGCATCGACGCACCCCGCGACGCCGCCTTCGCCCTCGGCGGCGCCGCGGCGGCCACCGCCGCCCTCGGCGAACTCGACACCGCCGCCCGCCTGCTCGGCGCGGCCGAAGCGCTGCGCACCAGCACCGGAATGCCCCTGCTGCCCGCCGAACAACCCGACATCGACCGCGCCACCGCCGCGGTCCGCGCCGGTCTGGGCCCAGCCGCCTTCGCCACCGCCCACACCGCCGGCCTCGACCTCACCCCCACCTCGGCCCGCGACCTCATCGCGGTCGCGGTGCCGTAGTCAGCCCCCGGTGCCGGTGCCGGTGCCGAGGCCGGTGCCGGTGCCGGGGCCGGTGCGGGGGCCGGTGCCGGTGCAGTCCCGGTGCCGGTGCCCTTGGCCAGCCGGTTCCGGCCCTGGTCGGCCGGCTGTGGTGACCGGCTGGCCGGCTGTGGTGACCGGCTGGCCGGCTGTGGTGACCGGCTGGCCGGCTGTGGTGACCGGCTGGCCGGCTGTGGTGACCGGCTGGCCGGCTGTGGTGACCGGCTGGCCGGCTGTGGTGACCGGCTGGCCGGCTGTGGTGACCGGCTGGCCGGCCGTGGTGACCGGCTGACCGGCTGTGGTGATCGGCTGACCGGCCGTTGGTGGTTGGCTGCCCGGCCGCGGCGCTTCCGGCCGCGGTGGCTGACCGACTCGCCCTGGTGGCTAGGCGACCGGTCCTTATGAGTAGCCGTCTGGTCGCGATGCCTTCGGCCGCGATGGCTGGGACCGGCTGTGGCTAGCCAGCTGGTCGCGATGCCCGCGGTCGCCAGCAGGTCGCGAGCAGCAGTGTCGCCGACAGCACGCCGAGTACGCCGGCGATCACCAGCGCGGTGGTTCCGGTGATCTCGATCCCGAGCAGGTGGTCCGCTGACCAGCGGCCGGGACCGAGGGTGGCGGTGGCCAGGGCGACGGCGGCCAGCACCGCGGTGTATTCCCAGCCCTGACCGGGACGGAAGATGAAGAATCCGTTGCCGCGATGCGCGGTGATCAGCGCCACGGCCATGGTGGCGATGACGGCGGCCGCGGCGAACGGCGTGAGCAGTCCCGCCAGAAGCAGAGCGCCCGCGGCGATCTCGGTCGCGGTGGCGAGCACGGCGTGCAGCCGGCCCGGGCGCAGGCCGATCGAGGCGAACCAGGCGCCGGTGGCGGTGAGCGCGCCCGCGCCCCAGGCGTGATTGACGCCGTGTGCGAGCAGCACCGCCCCCAGCGTCGAGCGGAGCAGAAGTGCTGCCGTGTCGACGGAACTCACGCCGCCTGCTTCTTCGGAACGGCGGTGGACTCCGGCGCGGCGGGTTGCCAGCCGGGCGGGCCGAAGACGTAGCCGAGCCGGGCCCGCCAGCCACGCGCGCCGCGCACGTCACGAATGATGTTGCCGTACTCGTGATATTGCAGCCGCAGCAGGTTGTAGGTGCCGACCGGGGTGGTGAGACCGTAGGTGGGCGTGTGCAGTTCACGCTGGAAGGTGCCGAACATCCGGTCCCAGATGATCAGGATGCCGCCGTAGTTGCGGTCCAGGTACTCCGGGTCGCTGCCGTGGTGGACCCGGTGGTGCGAGGGGGTGTTGAGCACGAATTCGACCGGTCGCCAGAGTTTCCCGATCGTCTCGGTGTGGGTGAAGAACTGGTAGATGAGATTCAGGGCGAAGGCGACGTAGATCGTCCACGGCGCGAACCCGAGCAGCGGCAGCGGCGCCCAGAAGATGGCCTCCGACCACGGATTCCACTTCTGTCGCAGCGCGGTACCGAGATTGAAGTACTCGCTCGAATGATGGGCCTGGTGCGCGGCCCAGCCGATCCGCACCCGGTGGGAGAAGCGGTGGTTGCAGTACCAGGCGAAGTCGACCACCAGCATCAGCACCGGCCAGTACCACCACGCGTGCGTCGGCAGGTGCCACGGCGCGAGCTCGGTCCACAGGATCACGAACAGGACCAGGGTGAGCAGCTTGAACAGCGCCATCGCGCCCAGTGCCCCGAAACCCATGCTGATGCTGGTGCGGGTGTCGATCGGCGAGTAGGCGCGCGGCGCCGCGTCCGCGCCCGCGTGCCGCAGGCTCACCGCCTCGATGGCGATGAAGACCAGGAAGAAGGGGACTGCGTAGAGCAGGGGGTTGTTGATGTGCTCCCAGAATGCGGACACCATGCCGACTCCTCATATAGACGTGAGGGTAATTTACGAAATAGTAAATTCGGTGTCAATGTGGGGGCGGCGGGTTTGGTTGGATGAAGCGGTGAGCACAGCCGGAACCAAGGGCGTCCCGCGCGCGCGGCGCGAGCAGTTGATCCTCGACGCGGCCGTGGCCGAGATCGGCCGGGTCGGCTACGCGGGGCTGTCGCTGGCCGGAGTCGCCCAGCGCGCCGAGGTCTCCAAACCGCTGGTCTACACGTATTTCCACACCAGGGACGAGATCTACCTCGCCTGTGTGGCGCGGGCCGCGGCGAACCTCGGGGCGGCGATCGAAGCGGCGGTGGCCGCGGGCGGGGAGCTGTCGATGGCGCGGCGCACGCTCGACGCGATCTTCACCGCACTGGAACCGCGTCCGCACGACTGGACTGTCGTGTTCGATCGCACCCACCCCGACGAGGGCGCGGTCGCCGACGCGATCCGCGCCGCGCGCCGCGGCATCGCCGCCCAGGCGGCCCGTGGTGTGGCCGACGTGCTCGGCGCGGTGGAACTCACCGACCCGGCCGACCTCTCGGCGCTCACCGACGTCTGGATGGGGACGGTGACCTCCCTGGTCACCTGGTGGCTGCGGCATCCCGGGGAGACGGCCGCACAGATGAGCGAGCGCAGCCACCGCCTGATCGACGCGCTGATCGCGGCCGCCGCCCGGTGAGCCAGGCCGGTTACGCGGCGGCGGGCACGTAGCGCAGGCCCACGACGCCGCAGTCGAAGCGGGTGGCGGATTCGAGGACGAACTGCTGGTTCGCGCCGGTGGCGGCGAAGACCGGCAGGCCCGCGCCGATGGCGGTCGGATTGACGAACAGATTCAGTTCGTCGAACAAGCCCTGGGCGATCAGGCTCGCGACGAGTTCGCCGCCGCCGTAGGCGATGATGTCGCCGCCCGGGCCGGCCTTCAGTTCGCGAATGGCCGCGGCCGCGTCGGCGGCGACAACCGTGTTGTCCCACGGGGATTCGGTGATCGTCCGCGAGATGACCACCTTCGGGGTCTTGTTCATGGTGTCGATCGCCTCCTGGGTCTCGTGCTCGGGCTGGGCGGCCCAGTGCGGGATGAAACCCTCGGCGAGCTTGCGGCCCAGCACGATGGTGTCGACGGAGTCGGTGAGCGCGCCGATGTGGGCGGCGAGGTCGTCGCTCCAGTCGAAGGTGAGCCAGTCCATCTCGCCGTTCGGGCCTGCCATGAAGCCGTCGATGGTGGTCTGGACCTGGAGCTTGAACTTGCGCATGAGGTGCGTCCTTTCGGCGTTTCGCTGGTGTGTCACCACTGTCGCCGAACCGCCTTACGGAATGTTTACGCTGCCCCGACCAGGCGCAGCACGCTCGCGCGCAGCGCCAGCTCGGCCGCCGGCTGGGTCAGCCTGCCCGCCCTGACCTCGTCGCCCGCGGCATGGCTCACCGCGACGATCGCGGTCACGAGCCACTCCGGCGTCGCCGTGTCGGCGAATTCGCCCGCGCGCTGTCCCCGGGTTACCAGCCGCAGCAGCCGCTCGTTGACGGGCAGTTGACGGTCTTCGTCGCGCTGCCGGGCGAACGCGCCGACATGGTGGGCCAGGGGTGAGACGCGGAAGAATCGCCAGCCCACCGCGAGCATGCGCAGCAGGGCGTCGGTGGCGGGGCCGCTGTCCAGGTCGGCCTCGCGCATGGCCGCGACGGCCTGGCCGGTGGTGTGGTCGACCACGGCATTGACCAGGTCGTCGCGAGAAGCGAAGTGCGCGTACACCGTTTGCCGGGTGACGCCCGCCTCGGCGGCGATGGCCGCCATGCCCGCGTCGGGATGCGTCGCGAGCAACCGGGTGGCGGCCTCGAGGACGGCCGCGCGGCTGCGGGTGGCGTCGGCGCGGCGTTTCGGTGTCGGGGATCCAGTCAAAATCTTACACCCTTGTCAAAGTTGCTTGGCCATGTCTAACCTTTACATCACTGTAAGAATTCTACGCAGGAGTGTCATGGATCCCGCAATGCCCCGCACGCCGGAGCGGTTCGTCGCCGACTTCTTCACCGAGTTCACCGCGGCCGCGCTCGACCCCGGCGCCGACCCCGCCGCGGTCGTCGACCGGTTCCACACGCCCGACGTGGTGCAGATCGCCGACGGGATCCGGCTCGACCGGGACCGGCTCGTCGCGCATCTGCGGCCGGTGCGAAAGAACCTGCGCGACTACCGCTTCGAGGTGCACGAGGTGATCGCCGACGGCGACCGGATGGCCGTGCGGATGACCATCCACGCGACGATGCGCACCACCGGGACCGTCGCCACCGAGGTCTTCCTGTTCGGCGAGTTCACTCCCGACGGGAAACTCCGCCGGGCCGATCAGCTCACCCGCGCCCTCGCCGCCTGACCAGGAGATCACCGTGCTCGTCCGCACCGTCCGTTCGCTCGCCCTGCTCGCCACCGGACTCCTGGCCGGTGCCTTCGGTTACGGCGCCGCCAATCTCGTCCCCACCTTCGACCGGGTGCCCTTGCCGATGCGCCTGGAATTCCACACCGAGCTCATGCGCAACAACAGCATCAGCATGCAGGCCACCATGGCGGTCGCGGCGCTGAGCTGTCTCGCCGTCGCGGTGCTCGCCGCGGGACGGCACCGGCTCGTAGCGGCCGCGGCCACCGTGCTGGTGGTGGCCTCGTTCCTGATCACCCGGCTGGGCAACGTGCCGATCAATCACCGGATCAACGAATGGGCCGTCACGGGACCCACGCCCGACTACGCCGAGATCCTCACTCGCTGGGACGCGTTCCACTTCCTGCGTACCGGTACGGCACTGGGCGCCTTCGCGCTGATCATCGCCCTCGTGCTGTGGATGCCGGCCGATCAGCCCGCCCGATAGGGGGCGAGGGCGGTGAGCACCACGCGCCGGGCGGTCTCGGCGGCGTGGTCGGCATCGCCCTCGGCCAGGCCGAGCAGCGGATCGAGACCTTCGACGTGCGGCGCCAGTGCCAGGTGCGGCAGCATTAGCAGCAAAAGCGCCAGCAGCACGTCGATCTCGGCGTCGGGGCGCAACGCGCCGGTGTCGACCGCCTGCCCGATGAGGGGCCGCAACACCGCCAGGTAATGCTTGTCGACGGCCTCGCGCACCGCCGTGCGGGCCACCGGATCCGGTTCCAGATTGGCCGCCGCGGTCATCGCGCGTTCGAGCGGATGATCGTAGAAATAGCGCACCCAGGAGTCGAGCAGCGACTCCAGCGCCGCGAAGAAATCGGCGTCCCAGTCCAGGCGCAGCACGACCGCCTCCATCGACGACCGGATCCGCTCACTGGACTGTTCGGCCAGGTAGACGTACATATCGGCCTTGTCCGTGAAGTACTGGAACAGGCTGCCCTTGGACACGCCCGCCTCCCGGCAGATCGTGTTCATACTCGCCCCGCTGAACCCACGGGCGGCGAACTCCGTCTCGGCGGCCGCGACCACGGCGGCGCGCCGCTCGGGCACGAGCCGGTCCCATGTTCCTGTCGGCATCGCCGCATTCCTCCTCGTGACGTGGTGCTGCTCCGATCCCATGGTGACTGGTCGTCGCACATGAGCTCGCCTCCCGCAGCGCCACGTTCCCGTCGCGGCCGATGATGCACTCACCGGTTTCCGGGAGTGACCAGGCCGGATTCGTAGGCGAGGACGACGAGTTGGGCGCGGTCGCGGGCGTGCAGCTTGGTCATCGCGCGGTTGAGGTGGGTCTTGGCGGTGTGCGGGCTGATCACCATGTGGGCCGCGATCTCGTCGTTGGACATGCCCCGCGCCGCCAGCGCGACGGCCTCGCGTTCGCGCGTGGTGAGTTCGGCCAGCGCGGCGGGCGTGCCCGTGGTGCGCGGCTGGGTGACGTAGCGGGCGATGAGCCGCCGGGTGATCGACGGGGCGAGCAGCGCGTCCCCCCGGGCGGCCACCCGGAGGGCGTGCAGGAAGTCCTCGGGTTCGATGTCCTTGACCAGGAAGCCCGCGGCGCCGGCGCGCAGCGCGTCGAAGACGTACTCGTCGAGGCCGTAGTTGGTCAGGATGACCACGTGCACCGCGGCCAGGTCGGGGTCGGCGGCGATGCGCCGGGTGGTCTCGATGCCGTCGACGCGCGGCATCTGGATATCGACCAGGGCGATATCGGGCCGGTGCAGGCGGGCCAGCTCGACGCCCTGCGCGCCGTCGGCGGCCTCGGCGACGACCTCGATGTCGTCCTCCACGTCGAGCAGGGCGCGGAAACCGCTGCGGATGAGAGGCTGGTCGTCCACCAGCAGGACCCGGATCATGCTCGCTCCACCGGCAATTCGGCGTGCACGGCGAAACCGCCCTCGGCGCGTGGCGCCGCACGGAGCCTGCCGCCCAGCGCGGTCACCCGCTCGCGCATGCCGAGCAGGCCGACGCCGGGCGCCGGCACCGCCGTCGGGGTGGCACCGTCGTCCTCGACGTCGACGACGAGGCCGTCGGGGCCGTAGCCGATGCGCACCGAGGCGGTGGCCGCGCGGGCGTGGCGGGCGACGTTGGTCAGCGATTCCTGCACGATCCGGTAGCCGGTGCGGTCCACCGCGGCGGGCAGATCGCCGCGCTCGCCCGCGATCGTCAGGGTCGTGTCCACGCCTGCCTCCCTTGCCCGTTCGACCAGATCACCGACCTGCGCCAGCCCGGGTCGCGGCGCGTCGTCGTCGCGCAGCGCCGCGAGCGTGGCGCGGAGTTCGCGCGAGGCCTCGCGCCCGGCGTCGCGGATGGCCAGCAGCGCGGCGGGGATCTCCTCGCCACGCTTGCGCGCGACGTGCACCGCCGCCTCGGACTGCACCTTGATCACCGAGATCTGATGGGTGAGCGAATCGTGCAGTTCCCTGGCGATGTGCAGGCGTTCCTCGTCGGCGCGGCGGCGCGCGGCCTCCTCCCTGGTGCGTTCGGCTTCGTCGGCGCGGCGCTCGGCCTGCCGCAGCGCCTCACCGGCCGCGCCCGCCGCGATCAGCCAGGCGATCTCGAGCGCGTCGCGGCCCCTGGCGAGCGCGGCGGCGGTGTCGTGCAGCGAGATCATCGCCGCCAGCGGCAGGGCCGCGACCAGTGCCACCGATGCCGCCACCGTCACCACATGATGTCCGGCGCGCACCGCGAAATACACCGCGAACAGGAACGCCACCGCGGGCACGTCGAAGCCGAGCGCCTGGTAGCCCAGCGCGCACAGCCCCGTGGCCACCAGCACCGCGACCGGTGCGCGTCCGCGCCCGGCCAGCGCCAGCCCACCGGCGCCGAGCAGCGCGTATCCCAGCGGGTCCCACCGGGTGTCTGGATGCTCCCCGCTCAGCCCGGTGACCAGCAGGACCACCGCCACCCCGACGGCGATCGCCCAGTCCGTGATCCGCGCCCTGGCCATCTGTGCACCCTAGCCCGATCCGGGCCGCGCCGAATCCGGCGGCGGGATGATCCCGCGCTACCGCGAACGCGGTAGTCGCACCGGGTGTACCGCGTTAGTTGTAGCGCGAATTGCCCACGGCCGCAGGACGACCGGGGCCGGGATGCGGGCCGATGATCGAGCCGTACCGATCCGATCGAAGGAGCATGTCATGCCGTCTTTCCGTCACCTCCCCGCCGTCGTCGGCGCCGTCCTCGCCACCGGACTCGTCGCGGCCGCGCCCGCCTCCGCGTCGACGGTGCTCCTCGCGGACGCCTACGGCCTGACCGCCGACCGCGCGATCGCGACCTCCGCCGCGTTCCTCGGCCTGTTCGCGGTCCTCCTCGGCGGCTTCGCGACGGCGCGGCCGTCCGGTTCGCGCGCGACGATCGCCGCGGGCGCCGGGATGGTCGCCGCCGTCGTCGGGACGTTCGTCGTCGTCACAGCCGACGGCGGACTCGGCACCGGCAACGGCATCGCGGGCGGCTACATCGCCCTGGTCCTCGGCGTCCTCGGAGCAGTAATCGGTGGCCTGGCCGTGATGCGGTCCCGCCGACTCGGCTGACCGGCCCTCCGCCTCGGGGATGCGCACTTCGTCCGCACCGGTCCTCTGCCTCGGCGGCGTGCGAGTCCGGCCGGACCGGTCGGCAACGGCACTGGTGCGTGACCGAGGGTGTCCACCTGATTGTCCGGCGGACACCCTCGGACGGGATCAGTGTCCGCGGGCGATCCAGTCGGCGAGCGCGGGCTTCTCGGCGCCGATGGCCGTCGAGTCGCCGTGACCGGTGTGCACCGTCGTCTCGTCCGGAAGCGCGAAGAGGCGGTCGCGGATCGAGTCGATGATGGTGCCGAAATCGGAGAACGAGCGCCCGGTGGCGCCGGGGCCGCCGGCGAACAGGGTGTCGCCGGTGAACAGGGCCGCCAGTTCCGGCAGGTGCAGGGAGACCGAGCCGGGGGAGTGTCCGGGGGTGTGCAGGATGTCGATGTCGGTGCCCGCCACCGTGATCCGGTCGGTCCCGGCCAGCGAACGGTAGTCCGCGTCCGGATGGGTCATCCGCCACAGCGGTTCGTCGCCGGGGTGCAGCAGCACCGGGGCGTCCAGGCGCCGGGCCAGCTCCGGCGCCACCGTCACGTGGTCGTTGTGGCCGTGCGTGCACAGGATCGCGGTGACGTGGCGGTTACCGACCGCCGCCGCGATGGCGTCGGCATCGTGGGCGGCGTCGACGACGAGCACCTCGGTGTCGTCGCCGATCAGCCACACATTGTTGTCGACGTCCCAGGTGCCGCCGTCGAGCGCGAAAGTGCCGGAGGTGACGACCTTCTCGACGCGCGCGCTCACCAGACCACGACCGACCGCAGCACCTTGCCCTCGCCCATCGCGGCGAAGGCCTGCTCGACGCCGTCGATCCCGATCCGTTCGGTGACGAACCGGTCCAGCGGCAGCCTGCCCTGGCGGTACAGGTCGATCAGCATCGGGAAATCGCGTTCGGGCAGGCAGTCGCCGTACCACGACGACTTGAGCGCGCCGCCGTGCGAGAACAGGTCGATCAGCGGCATGTCGAGGGTCATGTCCGGGGTGGGGACGCCGACGAGAACGACCGTGCCCGCCAGGTCGCGGCCGTAGAACGCCTGCTTCCAGGTCTCGGGTCGGCCGACCGCGTCGATCACCACATCGGCACCGAAACCGCCCGTGAGTTCCTTGATCTGCTCCACCACGTCGGCGGTGGTCGCGTCGATGGTGTGGGTCGCGCCGAAGTCCTTGGCCCAGTCCAGCTTCCGCGGGTCGCGGTCGACGGCGATGATGGTGCCCGCCCCGGCCAGCGCCGCGCCCGCCACGGCCGCGTCGCCGACGCCGCCGCAGCCGATCACCGCGACGCTGTCACCACGCGAGACGGCACCGGTGTTCATCGCCGCGCCGATGCCCGCCATCACGCCGCAGCCGAGCAGCCCGGCGACGGCGGGGTCGGTATCGGGATCGACCTTGGTGCACTGCCTTTCGTGCACCAGCGTCTTGTCGGCGAACGCGCCGACACCGAGCGCGGGGGTGAGCGCGGTGCCGTCGGTGAGCGTCATCGGGGTGCTCGCGTTGAACGTGTCGAAGCAGTACCAGGGACGGCCGCGACGACAGGCCCGGCACTCGCCGCAGATCGCGCGCCAGTTGAGGACGACGAAATCGCCCTCGGCCACATGGGTGACGGCGTCGCCGACGGACTCGACCACACCCGCGGCCTCATGCCCGAGCAGGAACGGGAACTGGTCGTTGATCCCGCCCTCGCGGTAGTGCAGATCGGTGTGGCAGACCCCGCAGGCCTGGACGCGGACGACGACATCGTGTGGGCCCGGATCCGGGATCACGATCTCGACGGTCTCGACCGGCGCGTTCTGCGCGCGGGCGATGACTCCACGGACGGTCTGGGTCATGCGCATCTCCTCATGTCGGCGACTTCCCCTTCACGCTAGCGGGGCCGTCCGGCCGATCACTCGGGTATGGGTGGGATATCGCCGGTGGGAGTGCCGAGTTCTTCCCGCACCTGGTGTTCGACCAGCAGCGGAACGAAATCACGGACCTGCGATCGCGCGAAATGCTCGTAGGTCTCGCGGACGATCCCCGCGAGTTCGGTGCGTTCGATGGTGGGATAGCGGACGGTCAACCGCTCGATGACCTCGTCGAGCTGTCGATCCTCGTGAGTAGTCATGACCCGGGAGTACCCCGTGCACCGCGCCGGTCAACAGGCCCCTGTCATTTCTCGTCGAAGACCAGATCGGTCGGCGGGTGGGTGAGGCGCACGGTCCGGCCGTCGATCACGGTGATCGCGTCGAGGCCGATGGTGGAGTGTCCGGTGGACAGGATGAAGAAGCGGTCCGCGGCCCTGGGTGAGGAAGGCGGGGAAGCCGTCCAGCGACAGGTCGCCGTCGCCGAGCTCGAGGTAGTCGGCGAGGCGGCGGAACAGCTTCGGCAGCAGCACCACGTCGTCCGACAGCGAGGTCGGCGAGCTCACGGTGGCGCCGCTGGTGGTGACGTCGGCCGCCCACACCCCGAGCGGCGTGGCCGCGGTGGCCGCCGCCGTCGCGACCGCGGCGAAGGATGAAGCCGGGCACCGAGTCCTGATCGGCGGCGGTGACGGTCTCGCTCGCGTTGCGCACCACCCCGGTGAAACCCAGCCAGGCCAGCAGTTCGGCGGCCGCGCTCCGGAGATCAGCAGAAACGGCATCGCGCGGTCCTTCGGCTCGGCCGGAAACGCCCACGGTGACGGGGCGCGCGGGTGGCGCCGACCACGCTGTCGAGCTCGGTCCAGTGTGGATAGCGCTGCCACACAGGGCAATACGGCGGACGGGATGGTCGGTGTTCACCCGGTGGTCATCGCCGCGCGCGCCATAGGCGGTGTCGATGGGGGTCATCGGTCCTGCGTCCTGGACGGGCGGTCGTGGCGTGGGCACGGTGGAGGGGACCTGAGCAGAGGAGAACGTATGAATCCGGCCCGACCGACAGTTCGTGGCATTCGCGCGAGCGTGCTGGCCCTGGCGGTGCTCGCGGTGGGGATCGGCGCCTGCTCCGCCGATCCGGAGCCGCCGACGAGCGCGCCGGCGACCGTGACCGACACCGCGCCGCAGACCACCCAGCTGCCGGGTGCCCGGCCGGTCGACCACAGCCTCGACGACGACTTGTACGCCGCGGCCGAGGACAACGACGTGGCCGCGGTGCGGGACCTGATCGCCCGCGGCGCCGACATGGAGACCCGTGGCGACAACGGCCGGACACCGCTGGTCGCCGCCACCAAGAATCGGGCGAGCGAAGCCGCCGTGGCCCTGATCGACGCGGGCGCCGACGTCAACGCCAAGGACGACCTGCAGGACTCCGCCTACCTCTATGCGGGCGCCGAGGGTTTCGACGAGATCCTCGAATCCGCCCTGCGCCACGGCGCCGACCTGCGCAGTGTCAACCGCTATGGCGGCACCGCGCTCATCCCGGCGAGCGAACACGGGCACGTGAGCACAGTGCGGATGCTGATCGCCGCGGGCGTGGAGGTGAACCACGTGAACAAGCCGCGGTGGACAGCGCTGCAGGAAGCGATCGTTTACGGCGACGGCTCCCAGCGCTATCAGGAGACCGTGACCGCGCTGCTCGCCGCGGGCGCCGACCCGCAGATCCGCGACGCCGAGGGCCGCACCGCGCCGCAGAACGCCGAGCGACTCGGCCAGGACGCCATCGTCGCCCTGCTGCGCGGCCGCTGACCGGCCGGGATCACCCGGCGGGCGCGGAAACCGGACTACTCTCGGCAGCATGGCCGAGGACGGGTACTTCCTTGCCCCCACGATCGGCCGGCCCGCGGACAAGGTCGGCTACTACCCCGACCGCGCGAGCTTCGACCGCTTCGCCGCCGCCTACCACGCCGCCATGGCCGAGCTGCCCAGCCCCGACGCGCTGGCCGCGGTGCCGACCGCGTTCGGTCCGGTCCGCGCCTACCGGTTCGGGCCCGGCGGCGGCATCCCCGTCGTGTTGTTGTCCGGGCGCCAGGCCTCGACGCCGATGTGGGGCGTCAATCTGCCCGGGCTGACGGCCCGGCACACCGTGTGGTCCGTGGACAGCATCGGCGAACCGGGAGCCAGCGGCCAGACCGTGCCGCTGACCGACGGCCCGGATCAGGCGCAGTGGATCGATGAAACCCTGGCGGGACTCGGTGTTTCGCGCGCGCACCTGCTCGGGGTGAGTATCGGCGCCAACCTGGCCGTGCAGACCGCCCTGCACCGCCCCGGCCGCGTCGCCTCGATCACGCTGCTCGACGCGGCCAACACCTTCGCGCCGCTGAGCTGGAAGATGATCGTGGTCTCCCTGGGCAGCGCGATCCCGTCGATGCCAACGGCACTGCGGCATCGCCTGCTGAGCTGGATCTCCGGCGGTGTGCCCGTGGACGACACCGTTCCCGAGGGCAGGCTCGTCGCTGCCGGGATGAAGGACTATCGCGGTGCCCAGCCGCTGCTGCCGCGCCCCACCGAAGCGCAGTTGCGCGCGCTCACCGTGCCGGTGCTGGCGCTGTTCGCCGGTCGCAGCATCGTGCACGATCCGACGGTGGCCGCGGCGACCGCGCGGCTGATTCCCGGTGCGCGAGTGGAGATGTGGCCGGACGCCTCGCACGCCGTCAACGGCGAATACCCCGACCGCATCGCCGAGTTGGTCACGGCGTTCACGGCCGGGGTCCGCTGACCCGCGGGCAGGTCAGCCGACGATCGCCAGAGCCAGTCCGAGCAGGGCGCCACCGAAAACCATGGCGTTGCGTGCCTTCTGGAGAGTCCACGTCCACGCCGGGAACCCGGCCTCGGCGCGGTCCAGCAGCGCGGGCACATCGATGCGGGCGAGTTCGGCATCACCGGTCCGGGCGAACGCGGCCGTCACCGACCGCACGGCCGTGTGATTGCTGTAGACGATCACGCAGTTGCCGAGCAACACCAGCGCCAGCACCACCCAGTTCACCGGCCGGGCGAGGTCGGACCCCGCCAGGTTCAGGCCCGCCGCGAACAGCATGATCGCGGCCACGCTCAGCGGCGCGGCGCTCTCGTGACCGCTGGCGTCGAACCGCATCCCGTGCTCGTGCAGCGCCGTGGTGCGCACCCCCTGCCGGGACAGCTCGGCCTGCGCGGTCGCCATGGCGGCCTTGCCGTAGCGGTGCCGGACGGCCGGCATGCTCACGAAGGCTGCGGCGATGGCGATCTCGATGGCGGCGACGAGGGTGTTCATCAGGGTCTCCGATCCGACTTGAACTAAGTAAAAGAACCATAGCGCCGAACTTGAACTAAGTGCAAGAGCCTTCTTGAACTTTGTAAAAGTGTGCTCCGCGCGCCTAGGGTGACGGCATGCCACGCGACACCCTGAGCAAGGAGCAGATCGTCGGCGCCGCGATCGCGCTGCTCGACGAGGAAGGGCTCGACGGCCTGAACATGCGCGCCCTCGGCCAGCGTCTCGACTCCGCCGCCACGGCCATGTACTGGCATGTGCGCAACAAGGACAATCTCGTGCGTTTGGCCGTCGACGAGGTGTGGGGCGAGATCGACCTGCCCGAACCCGGCGCCACCGACTGGCGCGCCGCCGCCGAGACGATGGCCACCGGCATGTACGCCGCGCTGACCAGGCATCCCTGGCTCGTACAGGCGCAGGCGAGCCATCTGCTCTACGGCCCCAACAAGTCACGCCACGACGAGCGCGCGCTGGCCGTGTTCGAGGCGGCCGGCTTCGCCGACGACGATGCCGACCGCGCCGTCGCCGCCCTGTTCCTGTTCGTCCTCGGCAATGCCACCGGCCCGGCCGCGAACGTCTCCCTGCGCCGCAGGCTCGGCAAGGGTGGTGCCGATCCGGAGGTCCCGCTGGCGCAGGCTGTCGCCGAGGCGACCGAGATCGCCGCCGCCTATCCCCGGCTGCGCGCCCGCGTCGAGCGCGCCGCCACGGGTACCGGTTACAACGCCGCGCCCGACAGCACCTTCCACTTCGGCCTCGCCGCGCTCCTCGACGGCATCGCCGCGCGGAAAGCGGGGTAGCGCAAGGCTATTCGGCGTCCGAGCCGATTCTGGCCAGCACCGCGCCGACCACCAGGAACCCGCTGTCGACGACATCTGCCAGCGGCTGGCGGTAGTCGTCGAGCACCCACTTCTGGGCGATGATCAGGATCGCGCCGACCAGGCCCAGGATCACCATGCGCACGCTCGGCGCGGGATGGGAATCCAGGTCCACGTACGGGGTGAGCAGTGCCTGGCAGATGTCGACGAGCGCGTCGAGCACATCGTGATAGGCGCGGTCGACGGTCGGGCTCACGCCGAGGATCTCGAAGAAGGCGATCCGCGGCACCCGCGGGTCCCGCTGGATCAGCTGGAAGTACTCCGTCAGCGCGCCGCGCACCCTGGTGTCGATGTCGGCGTTCACGTCGCCGATCCCGACGTGGATGGCCTCCAGCATCCGCGCGGTGACCTCGCGATACACCTCGAGCAGCAGATCCTCGCTGTCGGTGAAGGATTCGTAGAAATAGCGCTTGCCGACACCGGCCGCCGCGCAGATGGTGGTCACGGTGGTGTTGCGGTAGCCCTCGGTGCCGAAGGCCTCGGTCGCCGCATCGATCAGCCGGGTGCGCCGCTCCTGCTGGCGTTGCCCGGGGGCCGCCCCACGGTATCGCCGGCCGTCGGCATCGAGATCGGGCGCGCTCACATCACCGATTCTGTCAGGTGAGTGGAACGGGCCGACGTGACGGTCGGGAGTGGCGTGCGGCGTGCCGAGAACATGTTCTTGCGATCGAACGTGACGCAGGCTACGTTACTTCCCGGTACGGGAACGTCGTGGTTCCCGATGGTGGAGGGCTGAGACCGAAGCATGATCAAACATCGAGGGCGACTGGCCGCGCTGGTCGCATCCGTCGTCGTGTTCGCGGGGGCGGTCGCATCGGCCCCGGTCGGCCAGGCGCTGCCTGCCGGTTCCGGGTTGGACGCGCAGTTCGTGGCCACGCACAACGGGCCGCAGCAGTACCCGAACGTCTTCATCGAATGGGACGTACCGATCACGATGAGTGACGGAACGGTACTGAAAGCCAACGTATATCACCCGGCGGGCGCCGACGGTCAGCCGATCGCCGAGCCCACGCCGACCGTGGTCAATCTGACGCCCTACACCAAGCTGGTGTCCAATGTCGCCGACTCGGCGCTGGCCGTGCCCGGCCTGTCCGAGGTGCTGCTGCCGGTGCTGCAGAACCTCGACTTCAGCGCCTTCGGTTTCAGCAGCCTCAGCGACATGATGAAGGCTCTGCCGGGCGGCGCCGCCCGCACCTTCGGCGTCGACCGCAACCTGATCCGTGGCGGCTACACGCAGGTCGTCGTCGACGTGCGCGGCACCGGGTTCTCGCAGGGCACCTGGCAGGTGTTCGGTGAGCGCGAGCAGCTCGACGGCGTCGAGGTGGTGGACTGGGCGGCCAAGCAGCCGTGGTCCGATGGCAAGATCGGCATGAGCGGCATCTCCTATTCGGGGATCAACCAGCTGCAGACCGCGCAGCGGCATCCCGAGGCGCTCAAGGCGATCTTCCCGATCGTCCCCGGCAGCGACCTGATCCGCGACGTGGCCGCGCCCGGCGGCGCGCTCGGCATCGGCTTCATCCCGGCCTGGCTGCTCGCCGTGGACGGCGCGAAACTGCTGCCCGACATGGTGTCGATCCTGACCGGCAAGTTCGACTGGACCTGGCTGGGCGATCGCATCCGCGACCCGTTCACCTTCTTCAACGTGCTCATCGCGGCACTGACCACCCCCAGCATCGACCAGATCCCGCCGGAGATGGCCTCGATCCTCGACGACCAGAGCCCGCTGCGCACCGCCTGGGTGGGTCAGCCGGATCAGGTGCAGGTGCCGACGTTCCTCTACGGCGGCTGGCACGACATCTTCACCTACTCCACGCCGCGCATCTACAACGCCGTCGATGTGCCCGCCGAGCAGAAGAAGCTCATCATGGGCAACGTCTACCACGTGACCGTGAGCTCGGGCCTGGGCCAGGCCGGCGCGCCCGCCCCGCTGGAGTCGTTGCAGCGCGCCTGGTTCGACAAGTGGCTCAAGGGCATCGACAACGGTGTCGAGCGCTACGAGCCGGTGACCCTGTGGCAGCAGGGCAGCGAGCAGTGGACCACCGACGTCGCCTTCCCGCGTCCCGGCATGCAGTACCGGCGGATGTACCTCGACGGCGCGTCCTCGGGGTCCTCGCCCGGCAGTCGCTACGACGGCAGCCTGGTCGCCGCGCCCGGCGGGGCCACGCAGCGGGTCTCGGTGGACCCGAGCCTGACCACCATCTGCTCGCGCGACGCCGCGCAGGGTACGGCGGGCATCCTTCCGCTGCCCGACGTGTGCGCCAAGGACGCGCGGATCAGCGAGGGCGCGGCACTGACCTTCACCACGGCGCCCGTCACCCAGCCGACCCGGATCTCGGGTTCCATCGCCGCGCACCTGAACACGGTGCTCGACGCGACCGACGGGTACTGGACGGTCACGATCAACGACGTGGCCCCCGACGGCCGCTCGACGGTCTGGTCGCAGGGCCAGCTGACCGCGTCGCTGCGCGCGGTCGACGAGGGCAAGTCGACCCGCTCGCCCAACGGCGACTACACCGATCCGTACCCGTACCTGACTCTCGACACCAGGCAGCCGGTCGTGCCGGGCGAGCCCACCACGATCGACATCGGCATCCGCGCCACCGACGGTGTGCTGTTGCCGGGCCATCGCCTGCGGATCGACGTGTTCGCGAGCAATTTCCCCAGCGGAATCCCGTTGCGGCCGTTGCTGAACGAGAGCGGCCTGCGCACCCAGCACCTGGAGCTCGACCCCGCTCGCCCGAGCTGGATCAACATCCCGCTGGACACCGACCCGGGCTGGTGACCCCGGTTCACCCCGCCTCGAACAGCGCGGCCAGATCGTCGACGAACTCGGCGTAGGCCACCGTGCGATCGGTCGCACGGAGCACCGAGGCGGGGTGCACCGTCGCGCCGACCCGATAGCGGTCGGCGTCGACGACCCGCCCGCGCAGCTCGGTGACCTTGGCCTTGGGGCCGAGCACCGCCTGGGTGGCGATCGCGCCGAGACAGACCACCAGCTTCGGCGCGATGAGCTCGAGCTCGGTGGCCAGCCACGGCGCGCAGGCCACGATCTCGGTGCGCCGCGGGGTCTGATGGATGCGGCGTTTGCCGCGCTCGGTGAACCGGAAGTGTTTGACCGCGTTGGTGAGATACAGCGTCTCGCGGTCCACGCCGATCTCGGTGAGCGCCCGGTCCAGCAGGTGCCCGGCGGGGCCGACGAAGGGGTGACCGTCGAGGTCCTCGTCATTGCCCGGCTGCTCGCCGACCACGACGGTGTCGGCCGTCGGCGCGCCCTCGCCGAACACGGTCTGGGTCGCGGCGCGATAGAGGTCGCAGCCGTGGCACCCGGCGGCTGCCTCGCGGACCCTGGACAGGTCATCGGTGTTCGGAATGTATTCCGCCGCACCGGGATAGCGGGTTCTGGTGGTCATCGTGATCCTCCCACTGGGGCAGGCACCGATTCCGGCACCCGGGTGACGGAGGCACCGGCACGGTCGGCGAGATGGGCGAAGGTGATCGCGTCCCGGACCGCGGCGCCACCGGGGTCGTTGTTGAAGTAGACGTGCAGGTCGGCCTCGCCGGACCAGGTGTCGAGCAGCCGATGGACCCAGCTGTCGAGAGCGTGGCGACCGTAGTGCGGGGCCGGCGTGGCGCGGCCCGCGTGCAGGCGCAGATAGGCCCAGTCGGTGGTGCGCCACAGCGGCGTGACCGGACGTGAGTCGCGATCGGCCCACGCCAGGGCCGCGCCCCGGGATTCCAGGACCGCGCGGATGTCGTCGGTCCACCAGGAGTCGTGCCGGGGTTCCACCGCCACCCGCACCGCGGCGGGGAAACAGGCCAGGCAGTCGTCGAGCAGGTTCGCGTCCGCGCGCAGCGTCGGCGGCAGTTGCAGCAGGATCGGGCCGAGCCGATCGCCCAGCCCCTCGGCGCGATCCAGCAGCCGCTGCACCGGTTCGGCCGGGTCGCGCAGGCGTTTGATGTGGGTGAGGAAGCGGCTGGCCTTGACCGCCAGCAGGAAGTCCGCGGGCGTGCGGTCCCGCCACGCGGCGAAGGTCTCCCGGCTCGGTAACCGGTAGAACGCGTTGTTGGATTCGACCGTGGCGAAACCCTCGGCGTAGCACTCGAGCCAGCGCCGCATCGGCACCCCGTCGGGGTACAGGACGCCGCGCCAGTCGCGGTACTGCCAGCCGGAGGTACCGACCCGGATCACCACTCCCACCTGACCTTTCCGAACGCGGCGCTCAGGCCGCGCGCAGCAGCGGGTCGAGTTCGCTCGCGTAGAAGTCGAGGAACGCGTCGGGGTCGGGGCCCGCGTTCATCAGGACCACCCGGTCGAAGCCCGCGTCGGTGTACTCGCGCACGGCCTCCACATAGCGTTTGGGGTCGTTGCCGCAGACGAACGCGTCGAGCATGTCGTCCTCGCGGACCGTGGTGGTGGCCGCGGCGAAATTGGCCGGATTGGGCAGCTCGCTGAGTACCTTCCAGCCGCCGACCGACCAGCGGTTCGTCGACAGCGCGGCCGCCGCGCCGTCACGCTCGGTCTCGGCGAAGGCGACGCCGAGTTCGGCGTAGCGCGGACCCGATCCGCCCGCCTGCCGGTAGTTCTCGACGAGCTCGGGATCCGGCTCGGTGGAGAACAGTCCGTCACCGAGCTCGGCGGCCAGGCGCGCGGCCTGCGGTCCACCCGCCGCGATCGCGATCTCGGGCGGGGTGTCGGGCAGGTCGAAGATCCGCGCGTCCGACAGCGACAGGTAGTGGCCGTCGTAGCTCTGATAGCCGCCCTGCCAGAGCAGCCGGATGATCTCGAGCGCTTCGCGCAGCATCCGCTGCCGCACCCGGACCGGCGGGAACTCCCGGCCCACGATGTGTTCGTTGAGTCGCTCGCCGGAGCCGATGCCCAGGGTGAACCGCCCGTCGGAGACGAGCGCGGTGGTGGCGGCGGCTTGGGCGACGATCGCGGGGTGATAGCGCAGGATCGGGCAGGTCACGCCGGTGGCGAGCCCGATCCGGTCGGTGCGGGCGGCGATCGTGCCGAGCACGGTCCAGGCGAAGGGGGAGTGGCCCTGGTTGTCGAGCCACGGATGGAAGTGGTCGCTCATCTCGACGAAGTCGAATCCGGCCTGCTCGGCCCGCTCGGCCTGCCGGACCAGTTCGGTGGGCCCGAAGGCCTCGGCGGCCAGTTTGTATCCGATCTGCATGGCGGAACCTTTCCCCGGCAGTCGCGCGCGCCGGTACGACAGGGTGCCTACTGAGTGCCGACTACCCGGGCCCCGCCACCGGAAACAGCCGCGCCCGTTGGCCCGGCAGGTATGGGCGGCGTCACGCTCTGCGGACACACTGCTAGGACGGTCGATCGACCTGTTTGCCCAGTTCGCTGGCCTATTGACGTCGGTTACGGGCAAATTTATGGTACGAACGTTCATATAGTTTTGGGAGGTAGGGCGACATGCGGGCGTGATCGCCGAGGTCGGCTACGGCGTGAACCGATTCCGGCCCGGCGACCGGGTCTTCGGCATGCCGATGTTCCCGCGCGAGGCGGGCACCTACGCCGAGTACCTCACGGCGCCCGCCCGGCACTTCGCGCACCTGCCCGACGGGCTGAGTTTCGCCGAGGGTGCAGCGCTGCCGCTGGCCGGGCTCACCGCGTGGCAGATGCTGGTCGAGGTCGCGGATGTGTCTGCGGGGCAACGGGTTCTAGTCGCCGGGGCGGGCGGTGGAGTCGGCCACCTGGCCGTGCAGATCGCCAAGGCCAGGGGGTGCCTATCTCGTCGACCCCGACGGCGCCGGACTGGACGCGCTGGCCGAGCTGATCCGGCGCGGACAGCTGCGCGTGCACGTCGACCGGGAACTGCCGCTGGCCGACGCGGCGGCCGCGCTCGAGCTGGTGGCTCGCGGCAAGACCACCGGCAAGATCGTGCTGACCGTCGCCGAACTGGACTGACGCGCAGGGGGTTACGTGGTCGCCAGCAGGGCCAGCCGGGCGTCGATGATGCGGCGGGCCCGCTCGAAGCGGGCGGGATCGTCGAAGAGCAACGCGTCCTGGGCGGCCTGCCTGGCGACCGCGTCGAGCTCGAACGCCAGATCGCCGGGGTCGACGTCGGCGGTGATCTCGCCGAGCGACATCGCCTCGGTGACTGTGGCCTCGTACAGGCGCAGCCAGTCCTGGCGGGCCGCGCCGAGCGCGTCGCGCACCCGCCCCGGGCGGGCGTCGAACTCCGAGATCGCCGACAGGAAGAAGCATCCGCCGCTGAAGAAGGGCTTGGCCGCGTACGCCAGCCACGCCTCGGCCAGCGCCCGCACCCGCCGCAGCCCGCCGGGCGCGCGCCGCGCCGGCTTCACCACCTGGGCCGCGAACGCCTCGATCGCGGCTCGCACGGTCGCCAGCTGCAATTCCTCCTTGGACCCGAACTGCGCGAAGACGCCGCTGTTGCTGAGCCCGAGATCGGTCGAGAGCCGCCGCGTCGACAGGCTCTCCAGGCCTTCCACCGACGCGATGTCCATCGCCCGGTCCAGAATGGCGCGCCGCGACTGCGCGCCCCGGCGCACCCGTCCGTCAACCTTCCCCTCGCTGACCATGCCACTGCCCTCCTCGCGTCCGAGCAGGGTAATGGTACTGCCGTCCACTTATCCAGTGGTGTGCCGCGAGCCCGGGGACGTCGGCACCGTCGCGCCTGCGTCCGGCGGCGGGCAGGGATCGGGCAGACTGGCCTGGTGAGCGCATCAGGCGGGCGGGCGCGGATCGGTGCGGTGTGGCGGTGGCTGCGCAGTGCGCCGGGAACGTACCTGTGGCTGGCGGTGCTGGCGGTGACGACGCTGATCATCCATCGGCTCACGCCGGAGGAGGCCAGGATCTGGCTCGGCTCCCGGTCGACCAATCTGCACCATCTCGGCGAGGACCCGATCCGGGTGCTGATCGGCAGCGCGTTCTGGCTCGACGGCGGCGGCTGGCTCGGCTACGCGGTGCTGTTCACGCTCTTCCACGCCAATGCCGAACGCTGGCTGGGCACGGTGCGCTGGCTGCTCGTGGCCGTGCTCGCCCACGTCGGCGCCACCTACCTGAGCGAGGGCGTGCTGCTGTGGGCGATCCGCACCGACATCGCGCCGGACCGGGCGGTCTACACCCTCGATGTCGGCGTCAGCTACGCGCTGGCCGGGGTCGCCGCGGTGCTGGCCTATCGCCTGGTGCCGCGGTGGCGCTTGCTGTACATCCTCGGCGTGCTCGCTGTCGTGGTGCCGCCGATCCTGCTCAACCGCACGTTCACCGACATCGGACACGCCAGCGCGGCGGCCATCGGATTCGCCTGTTATCCGCTGACGCGAGGCCGCGGCGCGAGCTGGGATCCGGGCCTGCTGATCGGCAGATTTCGTGGCCGCTCCCGGAAAACCGCAGGAAAATAGGTGTTACTTCGAATACTACGTACATGTATCATTGCGACTACCGCAGGAACGGCGCACCGTCGCGCCCGGCGTTCGACCGAGCGTCGCGCGGTAGGACGAGGAGTACCGATGAAGCTACTTCGCCGGAGCGCACGGCGACCCGAGGTAGATCCCGGCACGGTGGCGCTGCACGCGCGCAACGTGACCTTCGACTGGTCGGGCGTCGAGCTGCAGTGGATGACCGACGAACCGTACGCGGCGCACCTGATCAGCGCGCTGAACATGCTGCTGCCCGAGGGCGAGCGCATGTTCATCGAGACCTATCGCGAAGCGCTGCCGCTGGTGAAGGACGAGAAGCTGCGCGAGGACATGCTCGGCTTCATCGGCCAGGAATCCATGCACGCCGAGACCCACGAGAAGGTGCTGCGCGACGTGCTCACCGCCAACGGGGTCGACGCCAGGCCGTATGTGCGCCAGATGGAGTACCTGTTCCGCAAGTCGCTCGGCTCGCAGGGCGGCGACGACCGCGCGAGCAGGCAGATGTTGATCGAGCGGCTGGCCTTCATCGCCTGCCTCGAGCACTTCTTCGCCTGGCTCGGCGACTGGGTGATCAACGCCGACCTGGAGAAGTTCGGCGCCGACCCGCGCATGGCCGACCTGTTCCGCTGGCACGGCGCCGAGGAGGTCGAGCACCGCAATGTGGCCCACGACGTCGCCGAGTACTTCGGCGTCGGGTACGTGCGCCGCTGCGCCTCGATGACGCTGGTGTTCCCGATCTTCATCGCCCTCGTCGTGCGCGGGTCGAAGTTCCTGGTGCAGCAGGACCCGAAGCTGCCCGACCAGGGTTACCCCAGCATCATCGGCCACGTGCTGGGCGCCATGTGGCGCGGTGCGCTGCCCGGCATCCCGTCGCTGCTGGTGAGCGCGCTGTCGACGTTCCAGCCCGGCTACAGCCCGGAGAACGTGGGATCCACCGCCCAGGCCGTCGCCTACCTCGCGCAGTCGCCCGCGGCGCGCGCGGCCGCGTCGTGACCACCCGCGAGATCCCCGCGGCCCTGCCCGCCGACCTCTACGGCAAACACCGCCACGACCCGAGCCTGCGGGTGCTCGACGCGATCGCGGGCGCGCGACTGCGCTGGAGCGCACTGGTCAACCGGCGGGAACCGAATCCGCGCGTGGACGACCGCCGCTTCCCGGTGGTGGTGACCGAGCGCCGGATCGAAGCGCACGACCAGGACGTGGTGAGCCTGCGGCTCGCCGCGCACGACGGCAGGCCGCTGCCGCGCTGGCGACCCGGCGCGCACCTCGATCTGGAGCTGCCGTCGGGCCGGCTGCGCCAGTACTCGCTGTGCGGTGACCCCGCCGACGAACGTGCCTACCGGATCGCGGTACGCCGCATCCCCGGCGGCGGTGGCGGGTCGACGGAAGTCCACGACGAGCTGCCGGTCGGCACTCGATTCATGGTGCGCGGACCGCGCAACGCCTTCCCGTTCGCCGTGCCCGGCCACGGATCACCCTCGCAGCGACTGCATTTCGTCGCGGGCGGCATCGGCATCACGCCGATCCTGCCGATGGCCCGGCTCGCGCACCGCCTCGGCGTGCCGTGGACCATGGTCTACAGCGGACGCAGCCGCGACACCATCCCGTTCCTGGCCGAGCTGGAGTCGTTCGGGCCGCACGTCGTGGTCCGCACCGACGACGAGCACGGCCTGCCCACCGCGGCCGACCTGCTGCCCGGCGTCGACGCGGGCACCGCCGTCTACGCCTGCGGCCCGACGCCGATGACCTCGGCGATCGTGACCGCGGTGCGCACCATGCCCGACGTGGAACTGCATTTCGAACGCTTCTCGCCGCCGCCGATCGTCGACGGCACCGCCTTCGAGATCGAATTCGCCTCCACCGGAACGGTGATCGAGGTGCCCGCCGACCGCAGCGCCCTCGACGCCATCCTCGAAGCCCGCCCCGACCAGCCCTACTCCTGTCGCCAGGGGTTCTGCCGCACCTGCGTGGTGCGGGTACTGGCAGGCGAGCCCGATCATCGGGAGCACACCCTCACCGATGCCGACCACGCCGCGGGCGAGCTGCTCGCCTGCGTATCCCGTTCGCACGGTGAGCGATTGGTGCTCGACCTGTGAGTTCGATTCCAGGACAAGGAGTCCGCACATGACCACCGACACCCTCGCACCCGCCAACCGGCGCACAGTCCGCAACGGCGATTTCGAGCTGGCCGTGTTCGAATACGGTGACGCCGCCGCCGACACCGTCGTGCTCGTGCACGGCTGGCCCGACACCCATCACCTGTGGGACAAGGTGATTCCGCTGCTGGCCCAGCGTTTCCACGTGGTCGCCTACGACACCCGCGGTCACGGCGAGTCCACCCGCACCCAGCGCACCGCCGACTTCCGCCTCGACGAGCTCGCCCGCGACTTCTACGCCGTCGTCGACGCCGTGAGCCCGGACCGTCCCGTGCACGTGCTGGCCCACGACTGGGGTTCGGTGCAGGTGTGGGAGGCCGTGTGCGAGCCGCAGGCCGCCGAGCGGGTCGCCTCGTTCACCTCGGTGTCGGGTCCCAACCTCGACCACCTGGCCGCCTGGGTCCGGGACCGGCT
Organism: Nocardia asteroides; assembly: GCF_900637185.1. NCBI lineage: Bacteria > Bacillati > Actinomycetota > Actinomycetes > Mycobacteriales > Nocardiaceae > Nocardia > Nocardia asteroides. The sequence goes on from NZ_LR134352.1 coordinate 2,654,351, forward strand.
CTCGCGCCCCACCCCGCGCAACATCTGGCAGCCGGTGACCCAGGCGCTGTCCTCGGCCTACACCGCGTTCTTCATGACCCCGGTGCTGCCGCGCGCCACCTTCAGCGCCATCGGCACCGAGAAGGTGTGGCAGCGCGCCGTCGCCCTCATGAACGACACCGCCCCGTCCAATGTGGTGCTCGGCCCGACCTTCCGCCGCGACATGGTCGACGGACTGCTCATCTACCGCGCGAACATCGTGCAGCGCATGCTGTCCCCGCGTGAACGCCGCACCGAGGTGCCGGTGCAGCTGATCGTGGCCGGGCGCGACGTCGCCGTGCGGCCCGCGGGCTACGACGACTCGCGCAAGTGGACCGCGCGGCTGTGGCGTCGCGACGTGCCCGCCGGACACTGGATGCCGTTCTCGCATCCGGAACTGCTGGCCACCGCCACCACCGAACTCATCGACGCGCTCGCGGGCGCGGCCGTGCCGCGTGGGCTCGCCCGCGCCGAGGTGGGCCGGACCAGGAAGGAATTCGAGAACCAGCTGGTGGTGATCACCGGCGCCGGCAGCGGCATCGGCCGCGAGACCGCGCTGGCCTTCGCCCGGCTCGGCGCCGAGCTGGTGGTCTCGGACGTGAACGAGAACGCGGCCAAGGAGACCGCCGAGCAGATCGCCGCCGTCGGCGGTGTGGCGCACGCCTATTCGCTCGACGTGTCCGACGAGGCCGCGGTGCGCGCGCACGCCGACGCGGTGATCGCCGCCCACGGCGTGCCCGACATCTTGATCAACAACGCCGGCGTCGGCCAGGCGGGCAGTTTCCTCGACACCACCTCGGCGGAGTTCGACCGGGTGCTGCGGATCAACCTCGGCGGTGTGGTCAACGGCTGCCGTGCCTTCGGCGCCGCGATGGCCGAGCGCGGCCTGGGCGGGCACATCGTGAACCTGTCGAGCATGGCCGCCTACAGCCCACAGCGCGACATGGCCGCCTACGCCACCAGCAAGTCGGCGGTGTTCATGTTCTCCGACTGCCTGCGCGCCGAGCTGGCCGACCGCGGCATCTCGGTCTCGACCGTGTGCCCCGGCATCGTGCACACCAATATCGTCGCCACCACCCACTTCGCGGGTGTCTCCGCCGAGGAGGAGGCGGCCACGCAGCGCAAGTTCGACAAGCTCTACGAGCGGCGCGGCTACACCCCCGACAAGGTCGCCGCGCAGATCGTCAAGGCGGTGCGCAGCGGTCGCGACATCGTCCCGGTGACGCCGGAATCGTGGGTGCAGTACCGGATCAACCGGATCGCCCCCGGTGCGGTCAGGTTCGCGGCCCGCCGGATGAAGCTGGTCTGACGGCGGTCACGCCCGGCGCAGTCGCTCCTGAACGGCGGCGACGTGCCGGGCGTCCACGCCCCACGGCTGCTCCACCCCGACCTGGCGGTCCAGATCCCACAGCACGCACTCCTCGCCGGGCGCGGCCACCATCGACCAGGCCACCACGGTGCGGCCGAGCTGGTCGATCATCGACCCGTGGTCGGGTGCGCTGTCGCCGGCCCCGTCGGGGAAGTGGTGCAGGAACCGGCCGTACGCGTCGGCGCAGAAACGCGCGTACTGCTGGGTGCACAGGATGAAGCCGTGCCAGGCCTCGTCGACGGCGTGCGAGGGCATCCCGATCACCTGGTCGTCGCGCATGGCCGCGCCGCAGCAGCGCAACCATTGGCGCAGACCGGTTTCCACCAGATCCCGCGGCTGCCACGGGCAGGTCTTGAAGATCGCGTCGGGAAAGGTCAGGTCTGCCACGGCTCGGTCGACCGCGGTGAGATCGACCGGTCGCTGACCGCGTCGGAGGAACGAGAGCGCCACGATTTCACTGTAAGCCCCTGGGCCGTCGCCCGGACGTGCTGCTCGGGACGACCGCGCCGGTTAGCCTGCTGACATGCTGTCCATGCTGTTGATCGTGCTCGCGTTCCTGGTGCTCGGCGTCGGGATCCTGGTGACCACCATCGTGGTGCTGATCCGCAAACTGAGCCCGCCCCGCGTCGATCGTCCGCTGGACCCGCGCTGGACCGCGGGTGCGGCCGGGACCACCGGGTTCTTCGACGCGTCGCCCGGGCATCCGTGGACCGGTTCGGGGTGCGCGGGGTCGGGCGACAGTTCCGGTGGTTGCGCCGCGAACAGCGGCTGCGGTGGCGGGTCGAGCAGCAGTTGCGGCGGCGGGTCCAGCAGCAGCTGTGGTGGTGGGAGCAGCAGCAGTTGCAGTTCCGGCAGTAGCAGCAGCTGTGGCGGTGGCAGCAGCTGCGGCGGCGGTTCCTGATCGGTGTGATCCACATCGCAGCACCATTGACCTGAACTCGCCTCGAGGTTTCATGCTGGACGCGTCCGGTGAACACCACGAGGGAGTCGCTATGCGTGCGGTGCAGGTCAAGGAATTCGGTGGTCCAGAAGTGCTCGAGGTGCGGGATCTGCCCACGCCGCAGCCGGGGCCGGGGGAAGTGGTCGTCGACGTCGAGGTGGCCGACGTGATGTTCCTCGACACCCGGTTGCGCAGCGGGTGGGGCCAGGACTACTTCCCACTGAGCCTGCCGTATGTGCCCGGCGGCGCGATCGGCGGCGTCGTGTCCGCGATCGGCGCCGAGGTCGATCCGAGTCGGCTCGGCACGCGCGTCGTCACCCAGACCGCGGCCAGTGGTGTCGGCGGCGGCCTGCCGATCGGCGGCTACGCCGAACAGTCCCTGGCCAAGGCCGACACCCTGGTCGAGATCCCCGACGGGCTGAGCACCGAGCAGGCCGTCGCGCTCGCCCACGACGGCCGCACCGCCTTCGCCGTGTTCGATCACGCCGGGGTGCAACCCGATTCGTGGGTGCTGATCACCGCCGCCGCGGGCGGCCTCGGCACCCTGCTCACCCAGCTGTCGGTCGCCGCGGGCGCCAAGGTGGTCGCCGCCGCGCGCGGCGCGGACAAACTCGCGCTCGCTGAGCGGCTCGGCGCGACCGCCGTGGTCGACTACTCCGCGGCGGACTGGGCCGCGCGGGTCAGGGAGATCACCGGCGGGGGAGCCGACGTCGTCTTCGACGGCGCGGGCGGCGCCCTCGGCGGACAGGCGCTCACCGCCACCGCCGACAACGGAAAATTCCTCGGATATGGTTCTGCCGCAGGTGATTTCGCTGACATTGACACAGCGGCCGCAGCCGCTCACGGGGTCACCGTGACCGGACTGTTCGACCTCGTGGCCGGGGATGTCGACTGGTCCGAGATCGCCCTGCGTGCCCAGGCGGAAGTGGCCGCAGGCAGGCTGAATGTGGTCATCGGACAGACGTTCCCGCTCGCGGAGGTGGCCCGCGCCCACGCGGTGATCGGGAGTCGATCGGCCCTCGGCCGCACCCTCTTGACGATCGGCGCGTGATTGTAACTTGTTCAGCGCCGCAACGGAATACACGTTAAGTTCATAGTGTGCAGGGACTTATTGTCATAGCGGTGATAGTGGCGGTTCTGTTGTTGGTAGTCGGCGTCATCAAGGTCGCCAGCAACCCCGGGGGCAGGGTCGAACACCGCGACCGCGAGGTGCGAGCACGGATGCGCCAGCGTGACGTCGAAAAGGCTTAGCTGCGTACCGCATTCGGATTCCTCACCCCACACGGCGACCGGTCGCCGCGCCTTCCCCCGAAGGACGCGCGACCGGTCGCCGTTCGACTGTCCGGCCCACTTTCCCCGCATCCCGACCACTACCACCTCCCACTCCACCCTCGACCTCACCGAGTGGTCATCGCCGCAGTGCACCGGGTACCATCCACACGCGCGCGGGATACCCGCGGCCAGGGGCGGTAGCTCAGTCGGTTAGAGCCGCGGACTCATAATCCGCTGGTCGTGGGTTCGAGCCCCACCCGCCCCACTTTCCTCGTATGACCTGCGAATACTCTGTCTCGCTGCAGTCGTGTTGATCCAGTACAGCGCACCTGCGCCAATGGATTATCGACCGAGAAGGCGTGGACGGGGTTGCGAGTCCGGCATCCCGAGGTAACGGATGTAGTGATCATTATCGCTTCAGGATCGGTCGGCCGACGTGGTGCGAGGCTTGGGCAGTTCGGTCCAGACCGACACCAGCTGTACCGGCATCTACCACAACGGGCGGTACCGCGACATCGCCGTCGAGCTGGGTCTGGGAGTTGCGCAAACCAAGGATCGGGTTGGTTGGTCGCCGACATCGCCGACATCACCAACACGACCACCCAGGCGTAGCGCATCGAACGAGAGTTCGTAGGCGAAGGGGCTCATCGGCCGTTTTCGGCGAGTTTGTCAGTGCGTCGAGTTACCTTCGGACTCAGCCTGATTGGCGCACCAGAGGGGGTACGAAGGGGATGGCAGGAACAGGTGGGCTGACATGCCTCGGTACTGAGATGACGGCCGCGCGTGGTCAGTACGGCACTCTGGTCGACGTACGGGTCGAGGGAGCCTACGCCGAGTGGTCGGGACGAAAAGGTCTGACTTGTCTGCTGTGCAGGTGCCCGGTCGAGGTGTACTACCGCCGCAGTACTGGCAACGTCTTCGTCCGCCACGGGAAGAACACTCCAGCAGGGACTATCCCGGCGGGTGGCAAGGTCTCCGAGACGTTCGAGCATGCTCGCCTCAAGCAATGGACTTGCGATCGTCTCGCGACGTTCGGGCTGGCCGACGTGGCGGTGGAACCTCGCATCGGTGACCAGTACCCCGATGTCTACGGGACCAGGGATGGTGTCTCCTATGCCGTCGAGATTCAGTGGAGCAACCTGGCTCCGGATCGGGCTCGGGAACGAACCGCGGGCCTTCGAGCTGCCGGGTGCGACCAGGTCCTGTGGGTAACGCGGCATCGCCATTGGATCGAGAAGATTCCCGCGGTCAGTCTCGGTGAGTTCAAACGCACGGGTTCTGGTGGCGGCTACCGCATCCAATCCGGTTTCCTCACACCACGCACCTCTGCACGCACGAATCGGTTGGCGATGGCCGACCGTCACTATCCGCTCGACAGCTTCCTCCAGCACTGGAGTACTCCAGGTGAGCTTGCCTGGGCGTACACCACACCTACGACCGCAGGATGGGCCACCGTGACTGACTGGGAAACGCTCACCCGCGACCAGGCTGCCGAAATCGTGAAGAAGAGCCGTCAGCTCGCCGACGCGCTCGGCGAGCGCGACCGACTCCGGTACCAGGTCGAAACTGCCGAGGATGCGATCAAATCAAATGCTGCGACGATCGCCCGGCAGGCGCGCACGATCGATCATGCGATCGAGGAGCGGGTCGAACTCACGAAGCGGGGCGATGACCTGACGGCTGCCCTGGCCGAGGCCGAGGATGCCCGAGCAGACAAGGTCGAGCGACTGCAGGCGGCCGAGGAAACGTTGACCAAGGTCACCGCAGAGTTGCGTCGATTGCAGTCGAAGTTCAGGCGTCGGCGGGTCGTGATCATCGTCCTCCTCGTTCTGTGCAGTGTGCTTGGCGCGACGTTGCTGCTCTGCTGATTCTGTTGATTCCTAGGTATCGACAGAATGTGAGTGCCGAGGATATCGATGTGACGTCAAGACTGGCCCGGTCGGGAGGATCGAATGCAATTGAACCAGTTCGGCGCGCTGTGCATCGGATGCCGGCAAGGTGTTCGGGAGCGCGGCGGATTCATCTACAGCCCAGGGGCCGGCAACCATGTCCTGTGCCTGCACTGTGCATACGTCGAGTGTGGCGAATCCCGCGGTCTGATAGTGCCGCTGCTACCGGACGTCGGGACCGACTGACGCTGTCGTGAGGAAGGCTGGCGAAGCGTCGGCCCAGGCTCCGCAGACCATGCGGAGGCGCCTGGGGCCGGTCGGTCGCGCCGCCCTCGTCGGTCAGTGGGAGCCGGTGGGGAAGAGTGCGGCGGAGCCGGTGTCGAGTTGGGGGTCGCCGGTGATTTCGAGGACAAGGGTTTTGGTGGAGGGGCCCTGGGTGGCGACGATGGTGTAGGTGCCCTTGGCCGGTGGGCGCCAGGTGCCGCGGAGGGCGCTGCGCTCGCGGTCCGGGTAGTCCAGGCGTTCGAGGGAAGTGAGTTCCTGGCCGTTGATCGTGACGGTGGCGGGTAGGGCGTAGTCGGGGCCGAACATGCGGGCCATGAGGGAGCAGTTGGCGCCCACGTAGTCGCAGGCGACGGGCATTTCGCTGTTGCCCCAGGCGTAGATGGTGATGTCTTCGACCTCCGCCGAGGCGGCGGGGGACAGGATGGCCGGGATGGCGAGTGCGCCCGCCGCGAGGGCGGTGAGTCCTGCGATTCGCATGGGTTCGGTGGTCCTTCGCCTCGGAGTGGTCGGTTCCGGCGATCGCCCGGGAACCCTCGTGAAGCGGTAGCGTTCCACAGTTTTCGTGGGGTCGGTACCCCGAAAAGCCAGGTCTTGCCGCTGCGGGGAGTCGTCGGTGAGTAGGGATCTCAGGTGTTGTCGACAGGTGTCGAGGGCCGCGGGTCGGGGGCTCCGAAGCCGTTGATGGCGGCCAGGCACAGATTCGTGCATTGGCGGGCCAAATCGGGGGCCGACTCGGTGGGGTCGCGGAGCCAGTGATCGAGAACCATCGAGACGCCGCCGACGGTGAACAGCGCGCCGCGCCGGATGTCGGCGGCGCCGGGAAGGTCGATGTCGAGCAGGCCGGTGCCGTGGGTCAGCACCAATTCGGTGAGCTGGTCGAGGGTTTCGTTGCGCATCTGGACCAATGGCTCGGCGGTGGCCCAGTCGGCGACGATCCGGTGCAGGGTGCGGTCGGTGGCGAGGAGTTCGAACAGGGCGGTGAGGGCCGCGAGCAGTTTGGGGCGCAGGCGGCCGGGGGTGGCCAGGCTGGTGCCGACCAGGAGATCGAGTACCTCGGTGCGCGCGTCCTCGGCGACCTGGACGATCAGCTTCTCGCGATCGGTGAAGTGCTCGTAGAAGTAGCGCGGGGTCAGGCCGGCGGCGGTGCAGACGCCGCGCACGGTGACCTGGCCGATGCCGGACTCCCCCCAGATCTGCCGGGCGGCGGTGAGCAGTTTGCGACGGCGCTCGTCGCGGCGGGTGTCGGCGCTGCGACCGCCGTAGTCGCGCACAACCTCGGTTCGGGACATTGACACCACGATACTGCCGCCCTAGTTTGGATAACGCATGTTATCCACTTTGATTTGATGCTCAACGAGGAGTCGTCATGTCCCAGTCCGTGCCGTCGCGGCATCCCGCGCAGCCCCAACCGGTGCCCGGGGTGGTCCGCGCCCTGGCCTTCACGCTCGGAGTGCGTGGGCCCGACTCCGCGCAGTTCCGGCAGCTGGGCGAGCTGCTGACGGTCGGGGACGAGCCGATGGATCGGCTGGTCGAGTGGATGTATCAGGTCGGGATGCGCACGGCCCGGCCGCTGTTCGAGCAGGCGCTGGCGGAGGGGGTCGACGCACTGGACGCGCCGCCGGAACCGTTGCGGCAGTTCTTCGCCGGAATCGAGGCGACCCCGGACTGGGTCGACGAGGACGAGCTCGCGCGGGCCGCGCTGGTCATGCGTGGCCTCGGCGCCGACGGCATGTATGTCGCGCGAGATGTGGCGCTGCTGGGCGGCTATCAATTCGCCGGTTTCAATCAGACCCTGCTGCGCACCGGCGCGCTGGAGAAGGGGTCCAACGCACGCTTCGCCGAGACGATGCAGTGGGGGCTGGACGTCGCCTCGCGGGACGGTCTGCGGCACTTCGGCACCGGGTATCGATCCACCCTGCGCGTGCGGTTGATCCACGCGTTCGTGCGGCGGCACGTGAGCGGGCTGCCCGACTGGCGACCGGAGCGGTGGGGTCTGCCGGTGAACCAGACAGACATGGCCGCGACGCTGGTCGGCGCGCTCATCGTGCCGGTCGTCGGCGGGTTGGGAATGGGCAGGCTGCTCCCGCGCGCCGATCTCGAGGCCGTCGCGCACCTCACCCGGTACACGGGCTGGCTCATCGGCGTCGACGAGCGGTTCCTGCCCACGTCCTTCGCCGACGCGGTCCGCGTGCTCTACCACACCACCGCCGCGCTGGCGGCGGCCGACGAGACCACGCGGCGCCTGGCCGCGCCGATGGTCGACGACCCGCTGAGCTGGCACTACGACCGGTTCCCGCAGGTGCGCAGGCGGATCGCGCGCTCGGCGCACCTGTCGGTCACCGCCACCGTCCTCGGCCCCGGGGCCATGCGCAGGCTGGGCCTGTCGCCCTTCGTCCTCCCGTGGTATCCGCTACTGCGCCTGCCGATCAACCTGAGCAGATCCGTCGCCGCCTACGCCCTGCCCGGCGGGATGCATCGCGCGGCGGCGCGGGGCGATCGGGAGAACGCCGCCTTCCTGCGGACGCTGACCGACGGTCACGCGACACTCGGCGCGGCGGCCGAGCACCTGGCGAAGAGCGCCTGACGCCGCCCCGGCGTCCCGGTGCTCAACGATCGCCGGCGACGGGCCAGATGGCGCGCAGCGGGCGCAGCCCGTCCTCGACATAGTCGGCGACGGGCCGCTCGCCGCCGTCGAGATACCACTGCTCGAGAGCGGCGAAATAGCCGAAGGCCAGGGCGTTCGCGGCGACCCGCGCCTGCGTCTCGGTGAGCTTTCCGGTGGACGCGATGAGCGGCATCAAGCGCTGCGCGGTCCGGTCGGCGGACGCGCACGCGGCCATCCGGACCGAGGGCTCGGTGAAGTGATACCGCACGCGCCGCCACGGCCCCTGTTCGGGCGCTTCGGCCGGGGCCGCCTCGTCGGTGCGGACCGACCGCAGCAGGCTCGCGATGGGGTCGTGCGGGTCGACCATCGCGCCGATCTCCTCCGCGCTCAAAGTGTCGAACTCGTCGGCGACGATGATCCCTTCCTTCGTGCCGAACAGGCGGTAGACCGTCGACGGCGAGACCTCGGCGGCGGCGGCGATCTCGTCGATGGTGACGGCGCCGAACCCCTTCTCGTCGAACAGGTCCAGGGCACGTTCCTGGATGGTGTGCACGGCCTTGCGCCGCCAGCGTTCGCGAAGTCCGGACATGCGGGCAGGTTATCAGATAGTGACTGTCTCTGGACCATTGCTGTCTTTCAGACATTGACTGTCTGAAAATCGATCCCTACAGTCACTCTCTAGAGAAAGTGACTTTCTCAAACGCCGCTCGGGTGTCACCGGGAGAGGGAGAGCGATGACCACCACCGACCTGGCCGTGGCGCCGAAGCGAACCGCGCCGCCACCGGATCCCGTCCCCGCCGCGCCGGGACTCGGGGTCCTGCTCCGTCCTCACGCAGGCGGATTCGCCGTGGTCGTGGCCTTGCAGATCGTCGGCGCCGTCGCCGGGCTGGCGCCGTTGCTCGCGGTGGTCGAGCTGGGCCGCGCGGTGCTGGCGCCCGGCCCGATCGATGAGGGCCGCGTCTGGTCGGCGGTAGCTTTCGGCGCCCTCGGCCTCCTGGTGAAACTGCTGTTCACCACAGCCTCGGCCGGGCTCGGGCATCTGCTCGACGGCCGGGTGCAGCTGTCGCTGCGCCGGCTGCTGGCCACCCAGCTGGGCCGGGTGCCGATCGGCTGGTTCTCCCGGCGCCGCACCGGAGAACTGGCCAAGGTGGTCGGGGAGGACGTGAGCGCGGTGCATCCATTCCTCGCGCACGCGCCCGGCGAACTGGTCGCGGCCTTCGTGGTGCCGCTGGTTTCACTGGTCTACCTGCTCACCGTCGACTGGCGGCTGACCCTGATCGCGCTCGTCCCGGTCCTGCTGGCGGTGCTGCTGGTGCCGCTCATGATGACGCCCACCCGGCAACGCGAGCAGGCCGATTTCGATGCCGCGCTGGGCCGGATCGCCGACGCGGTGGTGGAGTTCGTGCAGGGCATCGCCGTGGTGAAAGCCTTCGGCGGCGGTGACCGCGCGCACCGCCGATTCCGCACGGCGGTGGACGAATTCGCCGACACCTTCCTGCGCTGGGCGCGCGGATTGTCGCCGATCGCGGCGGGCATGCAGCTGGTGCTGTCGCCGCCGTTCGTGCTGCTGGTGATCCTCGTCGGCGGTGCGTTCCTGATCACCGGCGGCTCGCTGGCACCGGTCGATCTGCTGCCGTTCCTGCTGCTGGGCCTCGGGCTGACCGCCCCGGTCGCGGCGCTCGGGCACGGCTTCGACGATCTCCAGGCGGCGGGGCGCGCGGTCGGCCGGATCCGGGCGGTGCTGGCCGTCGCGCCGTTGCCCGAGCCGTTGGATCCTGTTGCGCCACAGGGGCATCGCGTGGAACTGCGCGACGTCCGTTTCGGCTACGACGCAGATCGCGAGGTGCTACGTGGGATCGATCTGGTGCTCGAACCGGGCACGACGACGGCGCTGGTCGGTCCGTCCGGCAGCGGCAAATCGACGCTCGTGCAACTACTTCCCCGGTTCTTCGATCCGACGCACGGCTCGATCACCCTCGGCGGAGTCGATCTGCGCGAGATCGGCAGCCGCGAGCTCTACCGCACGGTGTCGTTCGTCTTCCAGGACGTACGGCTGCTGCGCGCCTCGGTCGCCGACAACATCGCCCTGGCGGTTCCGGACGCGGACCGCGACCAGGTGGTGCGGGCCGCCCGGCTGGCCGGGATCCACGACCGGATCCTGGATTTGCCCCACGGCTACGAGACGGTGCTCGGCGAGGAAACCAGGCTGTCCGGCGGCGAGGCTCAGCGACTCGCCCTCGCCCGCGCGTTGCTGGCCGACACCCCGGTCCTCGTCCTCGACGAGGCGACCGCGTTCGCCGACCCGCAGACCGAACAGGCCGTGCGGCACACCCTGTCCGGCCTGCGCGGGGACCGGACCGTGCTGGTCATCGCGCACCGGCTGGAAACCATCGCCGACGCCGACACCGTCGTCATGATGACCGACGGCGTGATCGTGGAGCGCGGTGCTCCGGCCCACCTGCTGTCCGGCGACGGCCCCTTCGCCGAATTCCGGTGATCCCAGCGAGGAGACGAACGATGATCCGAATCCTGTTGCGCGTACTCGGAAATCGGTACGCCGGCCCGGTGCGGCGCACGGTCGTGCTGATGACGGTCACCGCGATCGTGGAGGGTCTGTCCTACCTCCTGCTGGTCCCGGTCCTGCGGGAATTGTTCGGCGACGATCCCGGTGCCGCCCGGCCGTGGCTGGTCGGGTTCGGCGGTGCGGTCGCCTGCTACGCGGTGCTGCGGTATGTCAGCGACCTCGCCGGATTCCGCGCGGGCACCACCCTGTTGCGCGGCACCTATCACCGGCTCGGCGATCACCTGGCCCGGCTGCCCATCGGCTGGTACGGGCCCGACCGGGTCGGCGAGGTGTCGGTGCTGGCCAGCCGGGGCGTACTCGAGGCGATGAGCGTGATCGCGCATCTGCTCGCCCCGTTCGTAGCGGCCGCGGTGACACCGGCGACGATCGTCGTGGTGATGCTGGTCTTCGATTGGCGGCTCGGGCTGGCCGCGCTGCTCGCCGTCCCACTCGTCGTGCTGATCCAGTCCCGGGCCGGGCGGGCGACGGCCGCCGCCGACACCGAACGCCACGAGCGCGACCGGCAGGCCGCGGGCCGGGTCATCGAATACCTGCAGGCCCAGCCGGTCCTGCGAGCGGGCGGCCGCACGACCGAGCGCTTCGGCCTGCTCGACGACGCGCTGCACGGCATCCAGCGCTCCGCGCGCCGCTCGGCCTTCGCGGCGCTGCCCGGCATCCTCGGGCTCACCCTCGCGGTGCAGGCGGTGTTCACCGCGCTGCTGGCGCTGGGGGCCTGGCTGGCGCTGGGCGGTCGCCTCGGGGCCGCCGAGCTGCTGGCGATCCTGGTGCTGGCGGCGCGCTGTGCCGATCCGCTGCTGTCGCTGGCCGAGATCGGCGGCAAGCTGCGCAGCGCCCGCGCCCAGCTGGACCGGCTCGACACCCTGCTGCGCACCGAGCCGCTGCCAGAACCCGCCCACCCGCTCCGGCCCGAAAGCCACGACCTGGCCTTCGACGCGGTCACCTTCCGGCACGGCGACCGCACAGTGGTCGACGACCTGAGCCTGACCGTCCCCGCCGGCCACCGGGTCGCGATCGTCGGCCCGTCCGGCGCGGGCAAGAGCACCTTGCTCCAGCTGCTCGCGCGCTTCCACGACGTGCACGCCGGAACGGTCCGCCTCGGCGGTGTCGACGTCCGCCAGATCGACACCGCGACCCTGATGGACCGGATCGCCATCGTCTTCCAGCAGGTCTACCTGTTCGACGGCACCATCGAGGACAACATCCGGCTCGGCCGTCCCGACGCCACCGACGCCGAGGTGCGCGCGGCGGCGACGGCGGCCCGCCTCGACGAGGTGATCGAGCGGCTCCCCGGCGGCTGGTCCGCCGCGGTCGGCGAGGGTGGTGCGCTGCTGTCCGGCGGTGAACGCCAACGGGTTTCGATCGCGCGTGCCCTGCTGAAGGACGCGCCCGTCGTCCTGCTCGACGAGGTCACCTCCGCGCTGGACCCGGTCAACGAGGCCGCCGTGCACCAGGGCATCGACCAGCTGATGGCGGGCCGCACGGTGGTGCTGGTGGCGCACCGCCTGCGCACCGTGCAGACCGCCGATCAGGTCGTCTTCGTCGACCAGGGCCGCATCGCCGAAACGGGGACCCATCGGGAACTGCTCGACCGCGGTGGCCGCTACGCCGACTTCTGGGCCGTCACCGCGGGGCGATAGTCGGCCGAGTGCGCGCGTGCTCCGCCGTGTGCGGCAGGGTCGGGCCGCCGGTCCGGTTCTGCAGCACCAGCTTTCGTCCCGCGTCTGCGGCCCAGGTGTGGTTGCCCGGGGTGCGGGCCTCGTCGGCCAGCTGCTTGATGGTGTGGGCGCAGACGAACTCCTTGAGCTTGGCGCCCGGCCTGCCGCGCAGGTGGTACCACTTCGCGGTGTCGTCCTTGGCCGCGAACTGGAAGATCCCACCACCGCGGCCCAGGCTGATGCACTGACCGGCGAAACCCAGGTTCACCGGCGCGGGTATGGCGCCCGCGATCCGGGCCAGCACGGTGTCGGCGGCGTGCGCGCCCAGCGGGCCCGCCGCCTGGCAGCTCATCCGGAACGGCAGATCCGACGGTGCCGCCGAATCGCCCGCGGCGACGATGCGGGGGTCGTCCACGCTGGTCAGGGTTTCGTCGGTGAGCAGGCGGCCGACGGCATCGGTGCGCAGGCCGCTGTGTGCGGCCAGCCGCGGCACCCCGAAGCCGGCGGTCCAGATGGTCACCGCGCTGCGCACGCGGTGGCCGCCGCTGAGTCGCACGGTCTCGCGGGTCACCTCGACGACCTTCGCGTCGGGGCCGTCCAGGATGGTCACCCCGAGCGCGGTCAGCTTGCGGGCGACCGCGCGCCTGCCGCGCGGATGCAGGTAGGGGCCGAGCACGTCGCCGCAGATCAGGGTCACCTGCCGACCCGCCTCGGCCAGCTCGGCGGCGGTCTCGATGCCGGTCGGGCCCGCGCCGACCACCGTCACCGGGGCGTCCTGCCGTGCGGCGGCGAGTGTCGTGCTCAGCCGCTGAGCCTGTTCCAGACTCGCTATCGGATAGGCGAATTCGGCCGCACCTGGTACCCGGGGCTCGGCACTGCCGCTGCCGACCGCGTAGATCAGGTAGTCGTAGCCGAGCGCGGCGCCGCCGGACAGTTCCACCCGCCGGTTGCCGGCGTCGATGAGGTCCACGGCGTCGACCACCAGCTCGACACCGCGCGCCAGCACGGTATCGAAGCCGGTGACGGCGTCGTCGGTGCCGCCGACCAGCTGATGCAACCGGATCCGTTCGACGAAGCTGCCTCGCGGATTGATCACCGTCACCGCCACGTCATCGCGCTGGGTCAGGCGGTTCGCGGCCATCACGCCCGCGTACCCGCCGCCGACCACGACCACTTCGATCTTCTCGCTCATGAGCGCCTCCTCAGCCGCACCAGGGGTTCGGTCATAAGACGCCGACCGGCCGGGGTTTGTGACGAGGCGTGAGCCAGGTCACCGCGCGCGTAACCCCCGCACCAGCAGTGCGACCACCCGCCGGGGCTGATAGCGCGGATTGGCGCCCGCGCCGATGCACAGGTTGCCGACGGCACGCAGGAATTCGTACGGGTCGGTGCCCGGCGTGATCTCGCCCGCCGCCGCGGCCGCGTCGAGGAGTTCGGCGCAGACCGGCAGGAGACGGTCGAGGAAATATGTGTGCAGGGTCTCGAACGCGGCGTCGTCGGACTGCAGCGCTTCGGCGAGACCGTGTTTGGTGCCGAGGAAGTCGACGAACAGCTCGATCCAGGCGCCGAGTGCCGCGTGCGGGGAGGCGCTGCTCGCCAGCAGTTCGGGACCGGCCGCGGCGCACGCCTCCACCTGGTGCCGGTAGACGGCGACGATGAGATCGGCGCGGGTCGGGAAATGCCGGTAGATCGTGCCGACCCCGACTCCCGCCGACGCCGCGATCTCCCGCACCGGCACGTCGACGCCCGAGGCGACGAACGCCGCCGCGGCCGCGTCGAGCAGCGACTGCTGATTGCGCCGCGCGTCGGCGCGTTTGCGCGGCGTCGCGCTGTCGTTCTGCACCACCGGACCTCCGAAGGGTTGGCAAGCGGAACAATGTTCCGTATGTTGATAGCGGAACATTGTTCCGTTTTGTTCAGGATGTCAGATCGGACGTCCGGAACCAAGTCTCTCGGAGGAGCAGTCATGCAGTACCGCACCCTCGGCCGCACCGGCGTCCAGGTCAGCAGCCTCGTCCTCGGCGCGATGAATTTCGGCTGGCTCGGCGGCGCCACCCAGGACGAGGCGACCGCCATCGTCGACGCGGCGCTCGAAGAGGGCGTCAACCTGATCGACACCGCCGACATGTACGGGCAGGGCGCGTCGGAGGAGGTGGTCGGCAAGGCCATTGCCGGTCGCCGCGACGACATCGTGCTGGCCACCAAGGCGAGCATGCCGATGGGGGAGGAACGCAATCACCGCGGCGGTTCGCGTCGCTGGCTGGTCACCGCGCTCGACGACAGCCTGCGCCGCCTCGGCGTCGACCACGTGGACCTGTACCAGATCCATCGCTGGGACCCGAGCGTCAGCGACGAGGAGACGCTGTCGGCGCTGACCGATCTGCAACGCGCGGGCAAGATCCGCTACTTCGGTTCCTCGACCTTCCCCGCGTACCGCATCGTCCAGGCGCAGTGGGCGGCGCGCGAACATCGTCTCGGCCGCTATGTCACCGAGCAGCCCAACTACTCGATCCTGCAGCGCGGCATCGAATCCCACGTCCTGCCGGTCACCCGGGAATACGGGCTCGGGGTGCTGGTGTGGAGTCCGCTCGCCTCGGGCTGGCTGTCGGGCGCGATCCGCGCCGACCGCGCGATGACCACCAACCGGGCCGCCCTCATGCCGCACCGTTTCGACACCACCATCCCGGCCAACCAGGCCAAACTGGCTGCCGTCGAACAGCTGGCCGACATCGCCGACCAGGCCGGCCTGACCCTGATCCAGCTGGCCCTCGGCTTCACCACCGCCCACCCCGCCGTCACCAGCGCCATCATCGGCCCCCGCACCCTCGACCACCTGCGCGCCCAGTTGTCCGCCGCCGACACCGTTCTGCCCGCCGACGTCCTCGACGCCATCGACAAGGTGGTCACTCCCGGCACCGATCTCGCCCCCGACGAAAAGCACGACACCCCACCGTCTCTCCTCGACCCCGCCCTGCGCCGCCGCTGACAGCGGATCAGGCCAGGAGTTCGCGGGGCAGGACGGCGGCCCACCAGTTCTCGACCCGGTCGGGCGACCAGCCGCGTTCGGCGGTGAGGGTGGTGAAGACGTCGATGGTGCACAGGGTGGCGTAGATGTCGACGGAGGTGGTGAGGTCCTCGCGCAGGGTGCCCGCGGGCCATGCGGAGAAGATCTCGACGCGGATGTCGTCGGCGCGACGACGGGCGTCGATGTAGGTGGTGGCCAGCTCGGGTTCGGTCCGGCCTGCCTCACGGACCAGGGTGATCACGTCGTCGGCGCGCTCGAACAGGCGGCGGTCGTAGGCCGACATGGCGGCGAGCTGGCGGGTCGGGTCGCCGGCCGCCGCCTCCAGCTCGGCGAGCATCCGCGGGGCGTCGGCCGACAGGTCGGCGGCGTCGACGATGGCCTGCACCAAGCCGGTCTTGTTGCCGTAGGCGGCGTACACGGTGGGCACGGAAACGCCTGCTTCCCTGGCGACTTCGCGAATCGTGGTCGCCGCCCAGCCCCGCGCGACGAACAGACGGCGCGCGGCCCGGGCGATTTCGGCGCTGGTCGCCTCGGCCTGCAGAGTGCGGCGAAGCGACTCGTAGCGGCGGCGGGGCTGATCGCTGGACACGGGGGTTCCTCTTTCGGTTTACGGTACCTATATTCAAAATATGACAGATAAACCCGAAGGGGAAGGATTTCGGCGCCTCGCGGGTCTTGCCGGAATCGGGTTCGCCCTGGTCATCGTCGGCGCGAATCTCATCCTGGTGCCCGCCGGCCTACCGAAACCCGGCACCGATGCCGACCAAGCGGTCACCTTCTTCCAGGACCACCGTGATCTCGTGTCGCCCGCTCTGGCGCTGACCCCGGCGGCCTGGTTCTGCGCCGTGCTGTTTGGCGCTGGCGTGCTCGCGACGCTGCGATCGACGGAACGGGATATCGGCACCGGCTGGTCGATGGTCGGGTTCGCCGGCCTCCTCTTGCAGAACGCCACCTTCACCGTGATCGTCGGCCTGCGCTACGCGCTCTCGACCGCCGCCGGCGCGGTGCCCGCGCTGTGGGTGCTGCAGGACGCGCTGCTCGCGCTCAACGGCACTTTCCTCGCGCTCGCCCTCGTCGGGTTCACGCTGGCGGGCAAGGTGGGTGGCCTGGTTCGGACCTGGCATGCCGCTATCGGATTCCTCGCCACCGCAATGCAATTCGCTGGCGCAGTCCTGACGCCCTGGGTCATCGATGGTCCGGGGACGCTCGGATGGGTCGGGCTGTCGGGCTGGCTGCTGTGGGTCGTCTGGTTCGTGGCCTACGGCATCGCACTGGTCCGTGGCACCCCGTCGCCTGCTGTTCAGCGGCCCTGAACCTGCGCATCGTCCGGCAAACGTCGGCCCGTGGACCTAGGGTGTGGGCACGGCTGGACTAGACGAGGGAGTGGCGGTGGCTGCTGCGCTGGTGAAGGGGCAGAACGCGGGGATCGCAGCCGGGGAGGTGGTGCTGAGCGTGCGCGGCGGGGTGGCGGCGGATCTGTCGGCACTGCTGGTGACCGCGGCGGGCACCGTGCGCTCCGACGCGGACTTCGTGTTCTTCAATCAGCCGGTGGCACCGGGGGTTCGGTTGGACGGGCCGGGGATCGCCGTCACCTTCGCCGGAGTGCCCGCGGCGATCGAGCAGATCCGGGCGGTGATCACCGTTGCGGCCGAGGGGGATACGTTCGGCTCGGGGTCATCGCCGGTCGCCTCGGTGGCCGACCGGGCGGGAAACAGCCTGTACGAGTACGTGATCGACGGTCTCGACAGCGAGTCGGTGGTGATCGCGCTCGAGCTGTATCGGCGCGGTGACCAGTGGAAGGTGCGCGCCGTCGGGCAGGGGTACGCCGGCGGGTTCGCGGATCTGGTGACCGACCACGGCGTCAGCGTCGACGACGAGCCGGAAACCGGGGCGGTACCGGAGATCCGGACCGTGCCCGGGGAGGCGGCCCTCTCGTTCGAGAAGCGGCAGAAGCTCGACCTGCGCAAACGCGAGGTCGCGAAGGTGCTCATCGACGAGCGCGCGTTCGGGGTACGCGCCCGGGTGGTGCTGGTGATCGACAAGACCGGCAGCATGCAGAAGCTGTACCGCGGCGGCACCGTGCACCGGGTGGTGGAACGGATGATCCCCATCGCCACCCAGCTCGACGACGACGGCACCCTCGAGGCGTACCTGTACGCCCTCACCTACGCCCGGCTGCCCGACATCACCGTCGCCGGCGCCGACCGGTGGACCCAGACCTACCTCCACCTCACCGGCACCCACGACGGCATCGACTACGACGCCATCGGCGGCCGCAACGACGAACTGCCCGTCATGCGCGCCGTCATCGACACCCTCACCGCCACCACCGCACCCACCCTGGTCCTGTTCTTCACCGACGGCGGCTTCGCCAAGAAACGCGACATCGCCACCCTGATGCGGGAAGCCAGCCACCTGCCTGCCTTCTGGCAGTTCATCGGCCTCGGCAGAGCCAACTTCGGCGTCCTGCGCACCCTCGACGAACTCGACGGCCGCCGCGTGGACAACGCCGGCTTCTTCGCCGTCGACGACATCGACCACACCGACGACCCCACCCTCTACCGCCACCTCCTCACCGAATTCCCCGCCTGGCTCCGCGCCGCCCGAGCCGAGGGCATCGTCAGCGAGTAGCCGCGCGGAGTCGTCGATCGTCGGTTCGTCTGAACCATTTCCGGGGCAGCCGCGTTCTATCCGGTCATGACGAGCACATACGGCGAGATCGGCGACCTGGCGGTGCGATCGATGCGGATCATGGCGACCGGCGAACCGGGCGACTTCGAGGACGTGGTCCATCCGGAGGCGTTCAACCGCGAGGGAGTGCAGGAACCGCCCGCGTGCCGAGGGCTGGGTCCGGAAGCCTTCTACGCGACCGCGCTGTGGCTGCGGCAGGCCTACGCGGACCTGCGGTGGGACGTGCACACGGTGGTGACGGAGGGCGACCTCGTCGTCGTGCACGCGACGATGTCGGGGCGGCAGGTCGGGCCCTTCGTCGCCTATGACGAGGCGGGCGAGGTGGCGCAGGTGTTTCCCGCGACCGGCAAGTCGTTCGCCACCACGCAGACCCACTGGATCCGGGTCGCCGACGGCAAGGTCATCGAGCATTGGGCCAATCGCGACGATCTCGGCACGTCCATCCAGCTCGGCTGGAACCCGCCTTCGCCGGGCTATCTGCTGCGCATGCGGCGCGCGACCAAGCGGGCTCGCCGCGCGGCCGCCGCGGGCTGACGGGGCGGACCGCCCTACGGCAGGGTCCAGAACACTCGCGTCACCAGGTAGAAGAACAGCGCCGCGAGGGTCAGGAAACCCACCGAGCAGACGAGTCCCAGCAGGTCGGTGCGGGGATCGGGGGCGGTTCGCGGGCGCATCCAGAACCCCAGCGCCCGGGTGACGACGGGCATCACCACCCAGGTCAGCAGGCTGACCGACAGGATGTTCCCGATGAGCAGGCTCAGCCACAGCGGCGCGCTCGGCCAGAGCTCGTCGATGGCCAGGGTCAGGATCACCACCGTCGGATACAGGCCGACCAGGACCGACAGCGCCGTCTTCCACGACGCGGGGCTCTGATCGGACCCGGACCCGGTCGGCGGGAACCAGGAGCCGTAGGGGTTGGCGATGCGGTGGACCTCGAAATCGCGGAAGTCGGGCGCTTCCGCGAGCAACTCCTTGCGCTGCGGCGACGCGAGCCAGCGGTCGAGGTGCTCGGCCGAGGCGTAGGAGTAGACGATCGTCCACTCGTCCTGCACGCCGGGAATCGGGCGGTGCAGCTCGGACCCGCGGAAGCCGCTGAAGGTCCGCTCGGCCTCGGTCATGCGGTCTTGCCAGGCGACGAACTCGGCCTCGCGCCCGGGCGCGACGGGATGCGCGACGACGACGGTCGCCACTTCCTCGTCCGGCTCGTCGACCAGCACATGCTGGGTCGAGGGCTGCTCGAAGAACCCGGTGCCGCGCGCGAGCAGATCGCGGCGCGTGGCGCTGTCGAGCCAATGTTTCAGATGCGCGACGTCGTCGAACCGGTACAGGACCGACCACTCGGCTCCGGCGTCGCCCGGCGGCGTGACCTCGGCGCCGAGGAACCCGGGGAAGGTGGCAGCGGCGTCGTTCACCTCCGCCTGCCACCGCCGGAACTCGGGCTCGCGACCGGCCCGGAGCCGCTGGGTGATGACCACCGTGGCCGGCGCGGGCCGCGGCGGGGACGCTTTCGCCGCCGGCATGTCAGTACGGGTGCTTGTCGGGCTTCTCGGCCCACGCCTTGTAGGCGACGGCGCCCAGATCCCGGCGGAACTGCTCGATCTTCACGCGCCGCTCGGACAGCGGCCGGGTGAAGTCCTCGTATTGGAACGCGTCGTCGAAACCGATTTCGCTGGTGTCGGCCAAGTCGCTCGCGAAATGCACGGCGTCGAGCCGCGCCCAATAGATCGCGCTCATGCACATGGGGCAGGGCGCGCCGCTGATGAAGATCTCCATTCCCATCAACATCTTCGCGCGTTCGGGCAGTTTGTCGGCCGACCCCGCGGGTCGCGGCACCAATTCGAGCGTCGATTCGTTCTGGTGTTCGGTGGAAATGGAAGGCGCTTCGGCATTGAGTACCTGGACCGCCTTGCGGATGGTCTCGATCTCGGCGTGCGCGGTGATGTCACCGGTGAGCAGCACCCGGTTCTGGCCGCGCGCGACGATCTCGCCGTCCTTGGCGATGACAGCGCCGAACGGCCCGCCCCAATCGTTGTCGACCGACTCCTTGGCCAGTCTGCACGCCTCTTCCATGAGTTCGTCCGGTGTCATCGGAAATCGTCCTCGCAGTGTCGGTGTCACGGCTGCTGTTCGATTCGCGGACAGCGAAGTCGAGAGTATGGGCGTAATTTCTCGGACGCGCGGAGGGTATTCCGGTGTCCTGGCGACGGCTCCTCGGTGCCGTAATGGCGACGGTGACACGAACAAATCCGCCGCCTCCCGAATCTACCTCCGGACCGGTGCACGCGGAATAGTGCGGAGTCGACGCCGAGGTCACGCGACGGAAAATCGCTTGTCGTCCGCGCGGCGCGTCGTTAGCCTGGCTACCGTTTGTCTCCGACACCGAAAGGACACCCCATGGAACCCGTCACCGAACGCGACATCAGGTCGTCGTTCGTCAACTGTTCGAAGGGCGACGCCAAACGGCTCTCCGTCCCGCGCGACCTCGACGATCGCCCCTGGGACGATCTCGACTTCCTCGGCTGGACCGACCCGTCGTACCCGGGCCGCTGCTATCTCACCGTCCCGCGCGACGGCGAGCTGCTCAGCGTGGCGCTGCGGCACGAGACCGGTGGCACGGGCAAGTCGCAGATGTGCGCGCTGTGCCTGACCACGCACACCGGCGGCGGCGTCTCGCTGATGACCGCGAACAAGGCCGGTGAATCCGGCCGGCGCGGCAACACCGTGGGCAGCTACATGTGCACCGACCTGGCGTGCTCGCTGTACGCGCGCAACAAGAAGCGGCCCGCCCTGGGCAGCCGCTACCGCGAGGACCTGACGCCGGAGGAGAAGGCGCAGCGGGTCCGCGAGAACCTGTTCGCCTTCCTGGATCGCCTCTACACCTAGCCGACCCGGCCCAGCGCACGCGAGGAGGTAGCTGCCATGTGCCGACACTCGAGACCCGACACGCCGGACGACCCGAGTTCTGTTGCCGAACAACAGGACTCGGGTCGTGGTGCCTCGCCGGTCGAGGTGGCCCGGAGTTGTCCGGACCGCCTGCGAGCGGACAGGGATCAGAGCATGGCGTTCATGATGGTGCCCGCGCTGGTGGCGACCGCGCCGCCGATCATCGCGCCCGCGATCATCTTCGGCGACTCGAGCCCGCCGCCGGTCCACTTCTCCCAAGCGAACCTGCCGCCCGCGTAGGTGATGGCGATGACGCCCGAGAGCAGGATGAACCAGGTGAAATAGCGCACCAGCTGCAAGATCTTGTCCGACATCGGGGGTGCTTCGGGCGTCGGATTGCCGATCTGCGCCAGGGTATCGGTGACGGCGGCCAGAATCATGTTTGCTCTCACTCGGTACTCGGGGGGAACGGCGATGAACTGCTGTCGCTGATGGTATCCGGTCGAATCGGGTGGCGCAGCCGCCCACCCGGAGCGGACCGATCGGTTTTGTTGGCGTGCCGGGGGTTTGCGCCCCTATCCTGGACTCGTCCGAATACGGCAGTGCTGGAACGTAGTTCGCATCACGCGAAAAGGGGAGCAGGCTATGAGCATCATCCTGACGTCGATGGCCGATACTGTCACGACGTTCGCGCAGGTCGGCAACCCCACACCCGAGGCGCCGCCGCTGTCGGACAAGATCATGCAGATGGTCCAGTACCTGACCTGGTTCATGATCCTGTCCGGTGTGCTGGCCATCACCGTCGCCGGCGGTAAGTTCGCCTGGGAGAAGTGGAACGGCAGCGCCATGGAGTCGCCGAAGATGATCGCGGGCGCCATGATCGGCGGCGTGGTCGCCACCAGCGGCGGCACCATCATGAACGCGATTCTCGGCTAGATCCGGGCGCCCTTGGCGCGGTTGCAGGCCCGGCACAGGATCTGCAGGTTCGCCGCGCTCGTCGCGCCACCCCGGCTGAGCGGGATGACGTGGTCGAACTCCAGGTAGTGGCCGTCGCCGCATTCCACGCAGCGGCCGCCGTCGCGTTGCCACACCTGGGCTTTCACGTCCTGCGGGATGCTGCGGCTGTCGCGTTGGCCGGGCGTGAGGACCAGGCGCTTGGCTACCCGCAGCGCGCCTTCCAGCGCGGCCGCCACATAGTCGGGGTCGGTCACGCCGAAGGTGGCGCCGCCGCGCGCCGAGGTCGCCGCGAGGACCACGGTGCCGTGCTCGGGGTGCACCGAAACGACCCGGTTCCACGGCAGTTCGATACCGGTGCCGTCGCCGACGAACCGGAGCTTCTTGGAGCTGCCGATCAGCCTGCCCTCGGTGTTGCGTGGGCCGCGCGCGAGCATCCGGATGTGCACGGCGGGCAGGTCCAGGTGCACCCTTTCCTCCGGGTCCAGGTGCAGGCCGGGGGTGTCGATGGTGGGCAGTTCGCCTGCCCGTAGCCGGGACAGGGTGCGGCCGCGATGCATCCGGCGGCGCAGGTCCTCGACCACCGGGCCGGTCAGGGCGAGTTCACCGACCACGTGCTCGAACGCGTCGAGCTCGTCGGCGAACACCTCGCCGTCGGCGAAGGCGAAGGCGACCATGCGCTCCACCTGGG
Source organism: Nocardia asteroides (assembly GCF_900637185.1). Classification (NCBI taxonomy): domain Bacteria; kingdom Bacillati; phylum Actinomycetota; class Actinomycetes; order Mycobacteriales; family Nocardiaceae; genus Nocardia; species Nocardia asteroides. Next base: position 2,677,213 of record NZ_LR134352.1, read on the forward strand.
TCAGCCCGGCCTCGCGCAGCACCTCGCGGCCGAGCTCCTCGTCGATGCGCTGGTAGCGCAGCGACGCCCACACCTGGATCCACTCCTCGGACAGGGTGCCCGGTCCGGTGAGTACCCGGCGCGCCCGGGTACGCCAGTGCGTGAGGAATTCCTCGACCTCGTCCGCGCACGAGCGGCATCGGCCGTGCCCGCCGAAGAGTTTGCGCCGCAGCGGGTTGCCGCAGCGTGGGCAGCGGGTCCGGTGATCCTGGCGGTGCGGGCGGGTGCTGGTGGTCCACTCGTCGCCGTCCCACCAGCGCAGCTGGTCGGGGACCTGCGGGTCGGGATGCCAGTCGGCCAGTTCCGGGTTCGGCGGTGGTGGGGGCGGGACATCGATGACGCGGCGGGTCAGCGCGGGCGGACGTGGATGACCCGGGTAGGTGTCGGGAGCCTCACCCGCGGTGTCCTGCGGAAACGGGCTCAGCTCCCTGCGCGATGCGGTGGCCGCGGCCTGGCGGGAAGGCGCGGCCGGCACGGGGCGGTCGCCACCGGCTCGCCCGGCGCCGGGTTCGTCCACCGTGACACCGAATTCGGTCGCCAGTCCGGCCAGCCCACCCGCCCAGCCCTGCCCGATCGCCCGGAAGCGCCACTGCCCGTCGCGCCGGTAGAACTCGCCGAACATCATCGCCTGCACGTCCTCGATGCCGTCGAGGGTGAAGCGGGCGACCGGGCCGTCGGCGGCCTGCACCGTCAAGGTGAGCCCGGTGAGCTCATCGAAGGTGCCCTCGTCCAGCGACGCGCTCACCACGATCCGCGCGACCTCCGCCTCCGTGCGCGGCAACGACACGCTCAGCCGCGCGGTGCCGGGCGCGGGCTCCTGATCCAGGGTCACCGCCTGCGAGGCGTGCCGTGGCGCGTTGAAGAACACGAAATCCCGGTCGCCGCGCACCAGCCCCGACTCGGTGACCAGCAGCGCGTGCGCGTCGACGGCATGCGCCGAGCGCCATGAAAGGACCACGGCGAGAAGCGATGTCGGGACCGGCGCGTGCGCGCCCTTACGGAGTTCCATGGTCCTCGCATGATGCCACGACCCGCCGACACGGTTTCGCGGCCCGGAGACACACGTCCGCGAGGAGGGCGCATCCCGGCGTCGCGGGCGTCCGTGCGGCACAGTGGTGGCATGACGAACCCGAAGAAGCGGGGACGCGCGCCGGAGCCGCCGCCGCAGGCCCGCAAGGTGCCGGGCGCCGATCTGCTCTCGGCGGCCCAGGCGGCGGTGGGCGCCGCGCAGACCGCGGCCGGGCAGGCCATCGACGCGGCGCAGCAGACGGCGGGCTACGCCTTCGACGCGGCGGTGCGGTTGCCACCGGCCTCCGCGCAGCTGGCCGCGCAGCTGCCGGACCTGGTGGAGAACCTGTCGATCGCCGTCGACCGGCTCAACAGCACCATCGACCGCCTCGACCGCACCCTCGCCCTGGCCGACCCGGTCTTCGCCACCTACGACCGGCTGCTGCCCCGGCTCGAGGCGATGATCTCGCTGGGCGAGGACCTGTTCGGCGCGCTCGCGAAGCTGCCGGGCGTCGGCCTGCTCGGGCGCATCACCGGCCGGGCGGGCGAGGAACCGCCCGCCGAACCGGAGAAGCGCAAGCGTCCGGGAACCCGGCGCTAGGCCGGCAGCGGACCGCAGCGGACGCCGAAGCGGTCGTGGACGGTGTCGAGTGCCTGCCGCAGGTGCTCGCGGTCGCGGCGGTGGGTGAGCGCGAACCGGGCGACCGCCAGCATTCGGCGCGGCAGCGGATACCAGCGATCCAGGTCGAGTCCACAGTCGCGGAAGGTCGTGAAGGGGATGGTGTCGTAGAGCAGGCTGACGTTGTACTGGGTGAGGGCGAACAGCGCGTACGGCATGACGGTGGGGGCTTTGCGCTGGAGGTCGGGCACGTCGAGTTCGTACAGCGGCGTCTCGGTGAGCTTGCCCGAGAACATCAGGTGGGTCATGAAATAGGCGATCATCGTGGTCAGATACAGAGTGGCCGAGCGCGGCTGGACCGACAGGACCGCGCCGCTCGGCGAGGTGTACGGCTCGTAGGGGTGGTCGTGCCGCATGACGTAACCGGTGCAGTTGACGATCACGCTGTCCGCGGGCACGGCGACGGTGGCGCCGCTACGGAAGACCAGCCGGGTCGTGTCGTGCTCGTCGACCGCGTCGACGAGATAGTCCATGACGACGCTGCGCAGGCCCGCGCCGATCCGTGCGGCCTCCGACTCCGAGAGCACACCCAGCAGGAACCGTCCCGTCTCCGGCGTCACGGAATTGCCGTAGGTGGCGGCGTGCCACGCCCAGATCTCGGCTTCGTTGGTGCCGTCGAAACGGCGGCTGACCTCGCGCAACAGATCGCTGGCCAGTTGACCGGCCCACCACCGCCGGGCGCCGGTCGGGAAGAACAGATCGCGGTTGTGGAAGAACGTGCCCGCCCCGGCCACGAGATGCACCTCCCGGCCGGGATAGCGCGTGATGACCTCGAGCGCGGTGTCCATACCGGTCTTGCCGCCGCCGACGATCCACACCGGGCCGGTGCCGGGCGCGAGGTCGGTGCCGCAGCAGTTCGGCGACACCGAGCGGACACGGGTGCTGGACAGCGGCAGCGGCTCGTTCGGCGTGATCCGGAAACCGCACGCCTTGATCAGCCGTTTCGTCTCGATCACCTCGGTCGCGCCATCGACGGTTTCGCAGACGACCCGGACGGCGCCGTCGGTCTCGGTGTCCGAGACCATGGTCGCGCCGAGCAGTTCGTCGACCTGGACGCGCTGTTCGATGGTGTCGAGGCAGTGCTCCAGGTGCCCGAGGACTTCGGGTCCGGCGGCCAGGTAGGAGGGATCGGCGCCGAGTGTCCAGTCGATGTTTCCCGCCGTGAACATGCGGTGTGGCTGATGCAGGCGGACATAGGGGTAGGTGTCGGTCCACATGCCGCCGACCCGGTCCCTGCGGTCGACGAGGACGATCTTCTGTTCGCGATCCAGATACCGGCTCGCGGCGAACAACGCGTTCAGCCCCGCCGCGCCCGCCCCGACGATGCAGACGTCGCACTCTCTCATGATCTGGCCTTCCGCCGCCGGCCCCGATTCGAGTATCCACCGGCGGAGTAGCCGAAAAGTAGCGTAGTCGGCTACGTGCGGCTCAGCGCAGCGCCCGGAAGGTCGCCGCCGCCTTCAGCACCATCTCGGCGTACTCGTCCTCGGCGTCGGAATCGAGGACGATCGCGCCGCCCGCGCCGATCCGCCATTCGTCGTCGTAGCAGATCGCTGTCCGGATGACGATATTGAGGTCGGCGGTGCCGCCGAGACCCAGGAAGCCGATGGTGCCCGAATAGATCCCGCGCGCCTGCGTTTCCAGCTCGTCCAGGATCTCCATCGTGCGCAGCTTCGGCGCGCCGGTCATCGAGCCGCCGGGGAAACAGGCGCGCAGGCAGTCGATCACCCCGGCCTCGGGGCGCAGTGTCCCACGCACCGTCGACACCAACTGGTGCAGCGTCGAGTAGGTCTCGGTGGCCATCAGCTCGGGCACGTGCACCGAGCCGACCTCGCAGACCCGGCCCAGGTCGTTGCGCAGCAGGTCGACGATCATCAGGTTCTCGGCGCGGGTCTTCGGATCGTCGGCCAGCGACAGCCGCAGGTGCTCGTCCTCGGCGACGGTCGCACCACGCGGGGCGGTGCCCTTGATCGGCTTGCTCTCCACCACCCGGTCCCGGTCGATCTTGAGGAACCGCTCGGGCGAGGAACAGGCCACATCGAGCCCGTCGAACCGCAGATACGCCGCGTACGGCGCCGGATTGCAGCGGCGCAGCCGCTGGTACAGCGCCAGGCCGTCGTCGGGGGCGGCGGCCACGGCGACGGTGTCGGTCAGGCAGATCTCGTACGACTCGCCCGCGTGCAGCCGGTCCTGGCACACCGCGATGTCGGCCAGGTACCGGTCGCGGCCGCGCAGCAGATGCGCCTGCACGGCGTCGGGATCGGCGGGGACGTGCAGGTCGGCCGGGTTCGCCCAGGTGGGCAGATCGGCCAGCGCCGCGTCGGTCGCGGCGAGCCAGGCGTCCGCGGTCTCGGCGCCGGACTCGGTGAGGGCGAGCAGGTAGGTGCGGCCCGCCTCGTGGTCGACCACGATCAGCCGATCGGCGAAGATCCACTGCGCGTCCGGCGTCGGCGACCGATGCGCGGCCGCCGCGCCACAGTCGGCCTTCACCTCGTAGCCGAGATAGCCGACATAACCGCCCGCGAAATCGAAAGGCAGCGGTGGGGTTTCGCAGTGGCGGCGGCGCAGTTCGCGGTCGAGATAGTCCAGGATCGTGCCGGGTACCGAGCGGGTGCCCGCCGCGTCCGTCACCGTGACGGCTCCGTCGCCGACCCGGTAGCCGACGGTCTCGGCGTGTGGGCCGCGCGCGTCGCCGAGGAAGGAGAACCGGTCCAGGCCCGGTTCCACATGCTCGCTGTCGAGCCAGAAGGCCGTCGGTGACGTGGCGAAGCGCCGCAGGAAGATCGCCTCGGCGTCGATGGCGCGCTCGATCACCCGGTGCCGCACCCGGAACCGGCGCTCGGGCTCGGGACGGCCGGCCTCCGCGCGCGGCCCGCGCACCACGATCGGCGCGGCCGGGCGGGTGCCCGCCTTGGTGAGGTCGGCGAAATTGCGGATCAGCGCCGCCCCGAATTCGCCGGCCACCGATTCGGGGTGGAACTGCACGCCCCACTGCGGCCGTTCCCGGTGGCGCACACCCATGATCACGCCGTCGGCGGTCGTCGCGGTGACCTCGAGCGACGCGGGCAGCGGCGTCTCGGCGGCCAGCGAGTGATACCGGACCACGGTGAAGTCCGGTGGCAGCCCGGCGAACAGGTCGCGATCGTCGTGCGCCACCCGATCGAGGTAGCCGTGCCTGGCCTGCGGGGCCCGGCCCACCGTGCCGCCCGCGCCGATCACGATGCCCTGATGTCCCAGGCACACGCCGAGCAGCGGCAGCGTGGATTCCGCGATCACCGCGGTGGAGATCCCCATGTCGCGGGCGCGATCCGGGCGACCGGGACCGGGGGAGACGACCACATTGTCGAAGCGGTCCAGACCGAGCCCGGCGACGCTGTCCGCCTCGTCGTTGCGCACGACGACCGGCTCGCTCCCGTTGACCTCGCTGATCAGCTGATAGAGGTTGTAGGTGAACGAGTCGTAGTTGTCGATCAACAGCGTGCGCATCCTGAGCAGAAACCCTACGCCGGGCACATGGCGGGCCCGCCTCGGGCACAATGATCGCCATGTCTGTTTCGCAACCGGTCGAGGTCGACCCGACGATCGCGGATTTCGCGGCCATCGGGCATTTGATGGACGAGCGCGGCCTGCCCGGCGGCGTTTTCGGCGAGGTCACCGCGATCGGCGGCGGCACGCAGAACATCATGCTGCGGTTCACCCGCGGCGACCGCGAGTACGTGTTGCGCCGTGGCCCCAAGCACCTGCGCGCCAAGAGCAACGACGTGATCCGGCGCGAGTCACGACTGCTCGGCGCGCTCGACGGCACCGAGGTACGCGCGCCCCGGGTGATCGCCGCCTGCGACGACGACACCGTGATCGGCGCGGTCTTCTATCTGATGGAACCGATCCACGGTTTCAACCCGCAAACCGAACTGCCCGAACTGCACGCCGGTGACCCGGAGATTCGCAGGCAGATGGGCCTGTCGGCGGTGGAGGCCATCGCCCGGCTGGGGTCGCTCGACTACGAGAAGCTGGGTCTGGCCGACTACGGCAAGCCCGAGGGATTCCTGGAACGTCAGGTGCCGCGCTGGCTGCGCGAACTCGACTCCTACGCCGCCAACGAGAACTACCCCGGCCCGCAGATCCCCGGCGTCGACCGGGTCGGCGACTGGCTCGAGCGCAACCGCCCGGCCGCCTGGACCCCCGGCATCATGCACGGCGACTGTCATCTGGCGAACATGATGTTCGAGTACGACAGCCCGCAGGTGGCGGCGATGGTCGACTGGGAGATGTCCACCATCGGCGACCCGCTGCTCGACCTCGGCTGGCAGCTGGCGACCCGGCCGGTGCCGGGCACGGTCGGCGCGGGCCTGATGGGCACCCTCGGTACGGTCGGCGGACTGCCGACGCCGGCGGAGATGATCGAGCACTACGGCACCTTCTCCGAGCGCGATCTGAGCGCTGTCACCTGGTACGAGGTGCTGGCCTGCTTCAAGCTCGGCATCGTCTTGGAGGGCACGCACGCCCGCGCCTTCGCGGGCAAGGCGCCCAAGCGGGTCGGCGACTTCCTGCACGCGGTGACCCTGGAACTGTTCGACAAGGCGCAGCAGCTCATCGCCTGATGCCCGGATCTCGGCGATGGTTGGCGGAATATCGATGGACCGCAATATGCGGACATCCTAGGCTGTGAGCATGATCGTTCCCGACACCAAGAACTGGACCTGGGTCCTCGAACGCCCCTGCGCGGACTGCGGTTTCGACGCCGAGGAGATCGCCTACGCGGCGGTGCCCGAGCGCACGCTCGACAGCGCCGCCCGGCTCGGCGCCGCCCTCGAGCGGGCCGACGCCCGGGTGCGCCCGGACGACGCCACCTGGTCGGTGCTCGAGTACGGCGCGCACGTGCGCGACGTCTGCCGGATCTTCGAGACCCGGGTCGCCCTGATGTGCGACGGTGACGGCGTGGAGCCCGCGCGGTTCGCGGGCTGGGATCAGGACGCGACCGCGATCGCCGACCGCTACGACGAACAGGATCCGGCGCGCGTGGCGGAGGAGCTCGCCGCAGCCGCCGAGCGGATCGCGGCCACCTTCGCCGCGGTGCCCGCGGATCGGCTCGAATATCGCGGCGCCCGCAGCGACGGATCGGCGTTCACGGTGGTTTCGCTGTCCCGGTACTTCCTGCACGACCTCGTCCATCACGTCCATGACGTGCGCGGATAGATAATTCTCGGCAATATTTCTAGAACGTGTTTCAGAATCCGGCGATTCTTCGTTAGGGTGAGTGCAATCACAACGTGGCACAAGCTTGGCGAGAGGTCGACCGGACATGAAGACGAAGGGCGCGATCCTGTGGGGCACCGACCAGCAGTGGTCGGTGGAGGAGATCGAGGTCGGCGATCCCGTCGCCGGTGAAGTGCAGATCCGGATGGAAACGGCGGGCATGTGCCACTCCGACCATCACATCGTCACCGGCGCCACGCCGATGCCGTCGTTCCCCGTGATGGGTGGCCACGAGGGCGCGGGCGTCATCACCAAGCTGGGCCCGAACTGCCCGAGCGACCTGGCGGTGGGCGACCACGTCATCCTGTCGTTCATCCCGGCCTGCGGCCGCTGTCCCGCCTGCGTCGCCGGCCACATGGCCCTGTGCGACCTGGGCGCCGGCCTGCTGATGGGCCAGGCGATCTCCGACGGCACCTACCGCATCCAGGCGCGCGGCGAGAACGTCATCCCGATGTGCCTGCTCGGCACCTTCGCCCCGTACATGACGGTGCACCACACCTCGGTCGTGAAGATCGACCCGACCATCCCGTTCGAGGTCGCCTGCCTCGTCGGCTGCGGCGTGCCCACCGGCTTCGGCTCCTCGACCCACGTCGCCGAGGTGCAGCCGGGCGAGACCGTGGTCATCGCCGGTATCGGCGGCGTCGGCATGAGCGCGCTGCAGGGCGCGGTGCTGTCGGGCGCCTCGAAGGTCGTCGCGATCGATCCGAACCCGTGGAAGCGGGAGCAGGCGCAGAAGTTCGGCGCCACCCACACCTACGAGAGCATGGCCGCCGCGATCATGCCGCTGATGGACGCGACCGAGGGCCGGATGGCCGAGAAGGTCATCCTCACCATGGGCGAGATGCACGGCGACTACGTCGAAGAGGGCCTGATCCTCACCGGCAAGGCGGGCACCCTGGTGGTCACCTCGATGGGCCGCATGGACGCCGGCGACGTCAAGATGAACAGCTTCCTGCTGTCGATGCTGCAGAAGACGGTGAAGGGCTGCATCTTCGGCGGCGGCAACGCCCGTCAGGACGCGCCGCGCCTGCTGTCGCTGTACAAGGCCGGTCAGCTCAACCTGGACGACATGGTCACCCGCAGCTACTCGCTGGAGGAGATCAACCAGGGCTACCAGGACATGCTGGACGGCAAGAACATTCGCGGCATCATCCGCTACACCGAAGCCGACTGGTAGTCACCGGTCGCGTTCCCGTTCGGCGAGCCGGACCGCGGCCTGGGCGATCAGGTCGTACGGAATCGGTTCCCCGAGCGGGAATTTCAGTGTGCCCCGGCCGGATCGGTACGGTTCGACGGCACGATCGAACGCCTCGTCCCCCTCGGGGACGGGATACACGCTCACATGCGCCTTCCAGCCGGCGAAGGACATGAACGCCCGGCCGTCCAGTGTGACGGCCGGGATGGCGTAACTGATCTTCTCGCCGGTTTCCGGTAGCACCCGGTGGATGGTCTCGCGAATGCGCTGCAGGACAGCGCGTGTCGCCTCGGGCTGCTCGGCCAGGTAGGCGTCGACCGATATCGGTGTCGCGGCCATGGTTGTCCTCCTGCTGCGGGACGCGCGGGTGGAGCCGGTGCGCGGCCGATTCTACGGCCGGGCGCCGACCTCGTCGGCGTGACTCGCGGCGGTGATCCGCCCGCCGTCCAGCCGTAGGAGCAGGTCGGCCCGCTGCGCCTCAGCCGGGTCGTGGGTCGCCTGGACGACCGTCACCCCGGCGGCGGTGGCCTCGGCCAGTACCGCGGCGATGGCTGCCTGTGAGGCCGCGTCCAGGCCGGTCGCCGGCTCGTCGAGCAGCAGCAGGTCCGACTCCTGGGCCAGCGCCTGGGCCAGCAGCGCGCGCTGGCGTTGTCCACCCGAGAGGGTGTCGAGCCGCCGGGCCGCGAGCGCGGTGAGGTCCAGCAGCTCCAGGCACTCGGTCGTGATCGCGCGGTCGGCGCGGGTCAGCCGCCGCCACGGGCCGCGGTGCGCCCACCGGCCCATGGCCACGGTCTCGCGCACGGTGATCGGCAGCGTCGGCGGAATCGCGGTGTGCTGCACCACGAACGCGGGTCGACGCGCGGTGGCGTGGTGGACATCGCCCGCCCGCACCGGCACGGTCCCGGCCAGCACGCCGAGCAGCGTCGACTTGCCCGACCCGTTGGGTCCCACGATCGCGGTGACGTGCCCGCGCGGAATCGTCGCCGACACCTCCGACAGCACCGGCGTCGCGCCGTAGCCTGCCGTCACGCGCTCGATCCGGATCGCCGCGTCCGCTGTGTGCTGCATCTCACTCCCATTTGAAACGATAACCATTTTCAGTATAGCCTCTCGCGTCATGGATTGGCTGTTCGTCCCGTTCGAGGTGGCATTCGTGCAGCGCGCGCTGTGGGGCGGGCTGCTCGTCTCCTGCGTCTGCGCGCTCGCGGGCACCTGGGTGGTGGTGCGCGGCATGGCCTTTCTGGGTGACGCGATGGCGCACGGGATGCTGCCCGGTGTCGCGGTGGCGGCGCTGCTCGGCGGGAATCTGATCCTCGGAGCCGCGATCAGCTGCGCCGCCATGGCTTTCGGTGTGTCCGTCCTGGCGCGCAGCAAACGCATCGCGCCGGACACCGGGATCGGACTGCTGTTCGTCGGCATGCTGGCGGCGGGGGTGATCATCGTGTCGCGCTCGCAGTCCTTCGCCGTCGACCTGACGGGTTTCCTCTTCGGTGACGTGCTCGCCGTGCGGCCGCGCGATCTCGCCTATCTCGCGGTGGCACTGGTGATCGCGCTGGTGGTGACGGTGCTGGGGCATCGCGCGTTCGTGGCGTCGACCTTCGATCCGCGCAAGGCGCACACCCTCGGCCTGTCGCCGAAGGTCGCGCAGGTGGCGCTGGTCGGCCTGGTGACGCTGGCGATCGTGGCGTCGTTCCATGTCGTCGGGACGCTGCTGGTGTTCGGGCTGCTCATCGCGCCGCCCGCGGCCGCCCTGTACTGGTCGGACCGGATTCCTGTGGTGATGGCGGTGGCGGCGCTGATCGGCGGGCTGTCCACCGCGGTGGGCCTGCTGATCTCGTGGCATGCGCAGACCGCGGCCGGTGCGACCATCGCGGCCGTCGCCGTGGCGTCGTTCTTCCTGTCGGCGGCCGTCTCCGCGCTGCGCGATCGGTTCGGGTCGCGCCGGGCGGGAGCCGCGGCGGTGGCCGCGCTCGCGGTGCTGCCGCTGGCCGGGTGCGGGTCGGGGGAGGAGCCCGCGGTGGTGGCGGAGACGCCGCACGGGTTCGTCGAAGGCGCCGAGGAGATGTCGGAGGCACAGACCCGGCTGATCGTGACCGACGTGCGCACGGGGGAGACACGGGTCGTGGATCTGCTGTCGGAAGAGGTGACGCCGATTCCCGCCGGAAGTGTGGTGGCACAGTCCGGTTCCGACACGGTGCCGACGCGCCTGGCCGGGGACGGCCGGTTCGGATTCCTGAGTTCCGGCGGGCGGTACACGATCGTGGACGGCGGCGCGTGGACCGTCGACCACGGCGATCACCGGCACTACTACAGCGCGCCGATCCGCGCGGTCGGTGGGGATTCGGCCGGGCCGTCGGAAGGATCGTCCGGTGCTGCGGGAGGTTCGCCGGGTTCCGTGGGATCGTCCGGTGCTGAGGGGCGATCACCGGACTCCGAGGGATCAACCGGTGCTGCGGAAGAGGCGCCGGGTTCCGTGCGACCGTCTGGTGCTGCGGAAAGGCCGTCCGCCGAATCGCCCGATGCGGCGGAGGGGTCGCCGGGTTCCGGCGACCGCGGCGGTGTGTGGGTTTCGGCGCACAGTGACGCCGTGCTCACGGTCGCGGTCTCGGCGGCCGGTGAGTCGTCGGTGTTCGATCGCGCGGCGCTGGGTGCGGGGACGGTCGCGACGCCGCGGCGGATCGAGGGCATCGCCGTGCCGTATGCGGAGCGGCTGGTCGTCGTCGACCGGGCCGGACAGGTGACGACGCGCGAGCGCGACGGGTCGGCGGCACAGACGCAGCCGGTCACCTGCGCCGATCCGCGGGGGCAGGCGGTGACCCGGCGTGGTGTCGTCTTCGGCTGCGCCGACGGCGCACTCGTCGTCGCCCAGCGCGACGGCGCGTTCGTCGCCGAGAAGATCCCGTACCCGGCTCCGCCCGCCGACCGCGCCACCGCGTTCACCCATCGGCCCGGCAGCACCACGCTGACCGCGCTCGCCGGCCGGCACGGTGTGTGGACCCTCGACATCAGGGCCAAGACCTGGACGCTGACACCCGTCGCCGACGCGGTGGCGGTGAACACCGCGGGCGAAGGCGCGTCGCTGCTGGTCCTCACCCGAGACGGTGTCCTGCGCGGACTCGACCCGGTGACCGGTGCGGAGACCGCGCGGCTCGCCCTGCTCGCCGGCCCGGCCGACGAGCACGCCACGATCCACGTCGACCCGGATCGCGCCTATGTCAACGACGCCCGCGCCCGCACCGTCCACGAGATCGCCTACAACGACAACCTGCGGGTCGCCCGCACCTTCCCGCTGGACATCGACCCGACCCTGATGGTGGAGACCGGATTGTGAACGCGCCCATCGACGCCGTTGGTCGAGACCGGATCCCGGACCCGCGGATCGACGCTACTGGCGAAGGCCGCGCCGTGGACTTGCGCATCGGCGCTGACGGTGGTGGCCGGATCGCGAACGCGCGTATCGGTGCCGATGGCGTAGGCGGGATTGCCTATGCGGCAGTGCATGATTCGCCGAGCCTTAAGGACCGGCGTGGCACGGAGAGAAGTGTGGAGTGCGGGCGCGCAACGGTGGCGCGCCGGCCAGGGGCGGGCTGGATGCGCGCTCGGCGAAAGTCGCTGTCCTCGTTCGCTTCCCGAACCCGCCGCCTGCGCCGCGCGAGGGTGATCGCGTCGGGAATCCTCCTGGCGTTGACGATGTCGTCGGCGGTCGCCTGCTCGACCGATGCCGACCGCACCGGGATCGTCGTGACGACGAATATTCTCGGCGATCTGACCAGGGCGGTCGTCGGTGACACCGTGCCGGTGACGGTGCTCATGCAGGCGGGGGCCGATCCGCATTCGTTCGCGATCTCCGCGCGGCAGGCAGCCGAGGTCGAACGGTCGGCGCTGGTGGTGCACAACGGGCTCGGGCTCGAGGAAGGCATCGCCAGGCACGTGACCGCGGCGGCGGACGCGGGGGTGCCGACGCTGGCGGTCGCCGAACAGGTCGACCCGATCGCGTACACCTCCGACGAGTCGGCGGGCCTGCCGGACCCGCACTTCTGGACCGATCCGCAGCGGGTGCGCCGCGCGGTCGAGGCCATCAGCGGCGAAGTCATCGCCCGCGTCGCGGGCGTGGACACGGCGGCGGTGCGCGCCAATACCGACCGCTACCTCGCCGAACTCGATCAGCTCGACCGGTTCATGACCGACCGCTTCGCCGCGATCCCGCCCGAGCGCAGGCAACTCGTCACCGACCACCACGTGTTCGGCTATCTCGCCCAGCGTTTCGGCTTCCGGGTGATCGGCGCGGTGATCCCCAGCGGCACCACCCTGGCCTCGCCCAGCGCGGCCGACCTGGACGGGCTGGCCGCCGCGATCCGCGCCGCGGGCGTGGGCGCGATCTTCGCCGATTCCGCCCAGCCCGACCGGCTGTCGCGCGTGCTCGCCGAACACACCGGGCTGCGGGTGCGGGTGATCGCCCTGCACACCGAATCGCTGACCGCGCCCGGCGGCGGCGCCGCCACCTACCTGGAGATGGCCCGCGCCAACACCGAGGCCATCGCCGGCGGCCTGGGCGCCACGACGTAGTTCACGCACGAGAAATGGAGCAGCACATGCACAGACGGTCACGGACCGCCACCCTGGCGGCGATGTCCGGTGTCGTGGTCACGGTGATGGCGCTGAGTGGTTGTGGCGGTGAGGAATCCGGCCACGAGCACGCGCACACCCCCGGCGCCGAGCCGATCGTCCTCACCTACGCCGGCGGCCTCTACGTCCTCGACGGCGCCACCCTCGCCCAGCAGGCCGATGTGCCGCTGGACGGCTACAACCGGATCAACCCCGCCGGCGACGACGACCACATGATGGTGTCGACCAAGGACGGGTTCCGCGTCTTCGACGCCTACGACAAGGCCTTCACCGGCACCGAGTTCCCGGCGGCCAAGCCGGGCCACGTCGTGCGGCACGCGGGCAAGACCGTGCTGTTCGCCGACGGCTCGGGCGAGGTCACCATCGTCGACTCGGCCCAGCTCGGCCAGGACAAACCGCAGACCAGCACCTACAAGGCGGCCGCCCCGCACCACGGTGTCGCGATCGAACTGAGCGACGGACAGCTGGTGGTGACCCTGGGCACCGAGGACAAGCGCGTCGGCGCGGCCGCGCTCGACGGCAAGCGCGCCGAACTCGCCCGCACCGAGGACTGCCCCGGCGTGCACGGGGAAGCCACCGCGCAGGGCGAGGCCGTGGTGATCGGCTGCCAGACCGGTGCCGTGGTCTACCGCGACGGGAAGTTCACCAAGGTCGCCAGCCCCACGCCGTACGGCCGAATCGGCAACATGTCCGGCAGCGAGGTCTCCCCGATCGTGCTCGGCGACTACAAGGTCGACAAGGACGCCGAACTCGAACGGCCGCAGCGGGTCTCGCTGGTGAACACCACCGACGGGACACTGCGCCTGGTCGACCTCGGCACCAGCTACACCTTCCGCTCGCTGGGCCGTGGCCCGCAGGGCGAGGCGCTGGTGCTGGGCACCGACGGCAAGATCCATGTCCTCGACCCGGTCGCGGGCACCGTCACCCGGACCATCCCGGTGCTGGGCAGCTGGCAGGAACCCCTGGACTGGCAGGACGCGCGGCCCGCGCTGTTCGTGCGCGGCGGCATCGCCTATGTCACCGATCCGGGCGCCAAGCAGGTGCATCGCGTGGACCTCGCGGACGGGAAGGTCACGGCCACGGTGACCTTGCCGGCAGCGCCGAACGAGATCAGCGGCGTCACCGCCCACTGATCCGATCCGCGCGGCGTGCCCGGCGTTCGTCGCCGGCGCACGCCGCGCCAGGTCAGCGCGTGGCGCAGCGCAGGACCGCGTCGCGTAGCTTGCGGCTGCGCACGTCGTCGAGAATCGCCATGCCCAGCCGGTTCATGCTGTAACCGAAGCCGAGACCCGTCGTGGGATCGGCGAACCCGAACGAGCCGCCCAAGCCGGTGGTGCCGTACGCGCGCTTGTCGGAACCGAACCGGAAACTGCCGCGCGACTTGCGGAAACCGAGGTGGTAACGGCTCTTGGTGTGCAGCACCAGATCGTCGGCGGGGACGTCGTCGGCGGTGTCGGCGGCGGCCAGCAGATCCAGGACGGCGTCGTCGATCGGCAGCGCACCCGTGCGCCCCGCCGCCGCGCCGTAGACCCGGGCCAGCGCGCGGGCATTGCCCACCCCGTTCATGCCGGGCCACTCGATCTCGAGGAACTCGCGCCGCGCGGCCCTGGCCGGGGCGCCGGGGCGCGGATTGGTGAGCGCCGCATAGGAATAACCACGCTTGGCGTAGACCTCGGCGCCGATCCGCAGCGGGATGTCGGCGAGCTCGTAGCGCAGGATGTCGAGGCCCTTGGTGGCCGAGAGCTGCGCGATCCGCTCCATCGGCTGCTCGGCGGGCAGGCCGATGAACAGGTCGGCCTCGACCGGCGCCGCGATCTCCTCGGCGAAGAACCGGCCCAGGCTGCGGCCCGCCGGATCGACCCGGCGCAGCAGCTCGCTCTGGTACAGGCCCAGGGTGAGCGCGTGATAGCCGTGCCGGGTGCCCGGCCGCCAGGCCGGCTTCTGCGCCGCCAGCAGCGCGCCCAGGGTGTCGCGGTCGACGAGTTCGCCCAGCTTCACGATCCGGTCCAGCCTGGACAGGCCCGCCTGATGGTCGATCAGCTGCCGCACGGTGACCGTGTCCTTGCCGTTGGCCGCGAACTCCGGCCAGTACTTCGCCACCGGCTGCTCGTAGTCGAGCAGGCCGCGCGAGACCGCCACCGCGATCGTGAACGCCGACATCCCCTTCGACGAGGAGAACACCGGCACGATGGTGTCGCGCTCCCACGGCACCTCCCGGCGCCGGTCGCGATGGCCCGCCCACAGATCGACCAGGGGCTCGTCACCCGCGTAGACGGCGACGGCGGCGCCGATCTCGGCGTGCTCGGTGAAGTTGCGGCGGAAGGCGTCGGCGACGGGGCCGAAACCGGCCGCCACGTCGCCGTGGATCGATGGTGCGGCACTCATGGTGCCTCGATCGTAGCGGCGTTCCGTACGCTGCCGGTATGCGCGCGTTCGAGCAGATACAGCAGTGGCCGGTCGGCAACGCGGCCGCGGCGGTCGTCACCGCCGACGGCGTGACCAGCACCGGCGACACCGCGCGGGTGTTCCGGCTCGCCTCGGTGACCAAGCCACTGGTCGCCTATGCCGCCCTGGTCGCGATCGAAGAGGGCGCGGTGGAGCTGGACCAGCCGGCCGGGCCGCCCGGGTCCACCGTGCGGCACCTGCTCGCGCACACTTCCGGTGTCGCCTTCGCCACCCCCGAGGTCATCGCCGCGCCCGGTGCCCGCCGCATCTACTCCAGCGCCGGTTTCGAACTGCTCGCCGATTTCCTCACCGCCGAAACGGGTATCGAATTCCCGCGCTATCTGCATGACGCGGTTTTCGCGCCGCTGGGCATGACCGGCGCGGTCCTCGACGGATCCGCTGGGCACGCGTGCCGGGCCTCGGTCGACGACCTCGCCCGATTCGCCGCCGAGTTGCTGAACCCCCGATTGATCGCGCGGCAAACCCTCGACGACGCGACCTCGGTGCAATTCCCCGGCCGCGACGGCGTGCTGCCCGGATACGGTTCCCAGCGTCCCAACGACTGGGGATTGGGTTTCGAAATCCGCGACGGGAAAACCCCGCATTGGACGGGCGCGGGTAATTCCGGACGGACTTACGGACACTTCGGGCAGTCCGGAACCTTCCTCTGGGTGGACCCCGAAATCCGGGTGGCGACGATCGCGCTGAGCGACGAGAATTTCGGCGACTGGGCTCGAGCGGCGTGGCCGAAATTCAGCGATTCCGTGATCGCAGAGACACACAACACGCTGTGAAGTAACACCCGCAACACCGAACACTTCAGTACACTCGGGCCACGCCAGTCCGACGGACCGTTGGGGAAGACGCTCCTTGTCGAGGCTGGAGGTGTTGTGTAGTGCGCGCATCGAGTCAGTTCGCTGATGCGACGGCGGGTGTGGTCTACATCCACTCATCGCCCGCCGCGTTGTGCCCGCACGTCGAATGGGCGCTGTCGACCGCGTTGTCCTCGCCCGCGAAATTGCGCTGGACCGCGCAACCGGCCGACGGACAACTGCGCGCCAGCAGCGACTGGATCGGCCCGGTGGGCACCGCGTCCCGGATTGCCCAATCATTGCGCGCCTGGCCGGTGCTGCGCTTCGAGGTCACCGAGGATCCCAGCGACGGCGTCGACGGTGAGCGCTACAGCTTCGTCCCCGCCCTCGGCCTGTGGCACGGATCCACCGGCGCCAACGGCGATGTGATGCTCGGCGAGATGCGATTACGTGCCTTACTGCAAGCCGCCAGGGAACTGGGCGGTCACGGCACCTACGACCTGTCCGCCGAAATCGACCGGGCCCTGGGCACCGCCTGGGACGACGACCTCGAGGCCTACCGCCAGGGCACCGACTGCGTCGGCGCCGAGGTCACCTGGCTGCGCCGCGACGTCGGCTGACCGACCGGGATCGGTCCGGCCGCGTTGGTTCCCGGCCCGGTTCGCTGCTAGCGTCCACGACATGACACGTGGGGGAGCGGGATTCGGGTTGTTCGTCGTGGTGGCCGGTGCGGTGCTGGCCGCGGCAGGCTGTTCCGGGACCGAGCAGGGCACGGCCACACCGGCATCGTCGGCCGCCGCCGCGTCGACGACCAAGCCGGGGACCTCGACAGCACCGGTCCCGGCCGGCGACCTGACCACGATGACCTGTGCCCAGTTCCTGGCCCTCGACGACCCCACGCAGAAGTCGACCCTGGTGGCGCTGGCCGACCAGCTCGGCTATCAGACGAAGGTGAATCCGGGCAATTACAAGATCGTGCAGGCGATGTGCAAGGCCGACGGCACGAAGCTGGTGAAGGACTGGCTCGGGCGCGCCTGATCGCTACGCGGGGCCGTCGGTTTCGGCCGCGCGGGCGTCCATGACCCAGCACATGCCGCGGCCCGATTCGCCCGGGGTCTTCCGGGGGCGGGGCCCGGTGCTCGCCAATCGATAGCCCAGTCGCCGGGGGATCGCGGCGCTGCGGAGGTTGGCGGCGTCGCAGCGGATTTCGACGCGGGTGATGCCGGGCAACGCCAGGGCGATGTCGGTCAACGCACCGGCGGCGCGGGTGATGACGCCCTTGCCGACATGGTCGACGTGGCACCAGTAGCCCAGTTCGAGGGTGGCCGGGCCGACCCGGTCGTGCAGGCCGATCACGCCGAGCACGGTGCCGTCGGGGGCGAAGATGCCGTAGTCGAAGCCGCCGTCGGGGGTCGGCCAGTGCGCGGTGAGGCGGTCGTGGACGGCGCTGAGGTCATCGGGCGTCGGCGGGTGCGCGGCCCAGTCCATCCACCGATGCAGGTGTTCGTGCGAGGCGGTGATGGCCGCGGTCATGGCGGCGAGGTCGTCGGCGTGCCGGCGGCGGATGACCAGGTCGTCGACGACCAGCCGCTGCGGCGGCGTGACGCCGGGAGCCAGGGCGGGCGGATAGTCGATGGCCATCCGTCGATGGTGGCCGACCTCGCCGGCCCGCGGCAACGACGTTTCCGGATCAGGGCGCGAGGAAGCGGGCGGCGTTGTCGGCGGCCCACTGCGCGAAGGTGGTGGCGGGCTTGCCGGTGATGTCTTCCACGCTGGTGACCGGCAGGGTGGCCGGGTCCGGGCTGTACCCGGTCAGGACATTGTCGACGTACCAGGTGGTGTTGTCGCCCATCGTGGGTGTCAGGGCGGCGACGGTGTCGTCGCGGGAGGCCTGGCGGAAGGTGATCTCGCGGCCGAGGGCGGCGGCGATCCGGCCGACGAGGTCGGTGCGCGACAGCACCTCGGGACCGCCCAGGGACAGCGCGCGACCGTGCCAGGTGTCGTCCAGCAGGGCGGTGGCGGCCACGGCGGCGATGTCGTCCATGGCGATGGGCGCGGTCGCCGCGTCGGGGAACGGTTCGCTGACCGAGCCGGTCTCGCGGATCTGGTGCGCCCAGGTGAGCGTGTTCTCCATGAAGTCCGCGGGCCACAGATGCGTCCAGGCCAGGCCGCTGTCCTCGACCGCCGTGCACACCGTGCCCCACCAGCTGTCCGGTTCACCGGACAGGTCGACCACGTGCCGGATGCCCGCCGCGCGCGCCAGCTCCAGCACTGCGCCGACGGTGTCCGGCGTGGGCGCCAGGTACATCCGGTCCACGCCGTCGAAGGCCGCGGGCAGACTCCCGGGCCGCCGCAGATAGCCCTCGACCACGTCCACTCCGGCGGGCAGCGCGGCCCGGCGCGGGTCGGTGGTGAGCGCGCGGACATCGGTGTGGCCCGCGGTGAGCAGGTGGTCGACGACCTTGCGGCCGATATTGGCGGTGGCCCCGGTTACCAGGATGGTCATGTGTTTCCTTCCGGTGCGGCTCGGTGACCTACCGATTCTGCCAACGGAATTCGGGGCCCGCACGTAGCAAATCACCGCCCGGCGATCACTCCGGCCGGTGCTGCGGACTCGTCCGGATCGTCGTGCAGACTCCTGCGTCACCACGACTTACGGCGGTCCGGATCGAGCCAGACGGGGAGTGGTTCCCGGGCGGCACGCCAGGCGAGCGGCACACCGCGCGCGCCGGGCCGATCGCCGATTCCGGTGTGGGCGGCCACGATTCCGCCGACGATCGCGCCGGTGGTGTCCATGTCGCCGTCCGCCTCGAGACACGCGGCGACGGCGGCCGGGTAGTCGTCGAGGTGGGTCGCCGCGGCCCACAGGGTGAACGGCACGGTCTGCTGAGCCGTCACCCGCGAGCCGTTCCCCAGCCCCCGCGCCGCCTCGGCGACCGTCGCGCCGAGCAGATCCCGGGCCCGGTGAATCCCTCCGGCCGTGTCGCCGGGTTCCAGCCGGTCGAGCACTGTGCCGAGGAATTCGGCAGGTGCGGGACGGATTTCGTTTCGCCGCGCGTCGGCGGCGAGACCGGCCGCCAGGGCGACGGCCACCGCCCCGGCCACGCCTTCGGGATGCAGGTGGGTCACCTCGGCGGACCGGATCGCCTCGGACACGATCCGCGCCGGGTCGTCGGCGAAGTACGCCCCGAGCGGGGCGACCCGCATGGCCGCGCCGTTGCCGCACGACCCCTGCCCCTCGAACACGGCACCGGCCGCCTGCCGCCACGGCATGCCCTCCCGGATCCGCCGCAGGGTCGCGACGGCCGAGTGGCCGTAGTCGCGTGCGGGATCGCAGCGCCGGGCGAAGCGCGCCGCCAGCCGATCCTGGTCGATCGTGCCGTGGCGCCGGAGTTCGGCCACCACGCCCGCCGCCATCTCGGTGTCGTCGGTCCACACCCATGGCCCCTCCGGTGGGCGGCCGGTCCGCAGCGCGGTGAGTGACCGGCCCATGAGGAAGAACTGCGCGCCGAGCGCATCGCCGACCGACAGGCCCTCGAGCGCGTCGAGCATCGGCGCTTCGTCGCGGCCGCGCGCACGCCACCAGCGCATCACGACGCCTCCCTCCGCGAACGGCTCCCGCTCGTCTCCCCGCGAATCTAGTGCGCGCATCCACCCATCGGTGGCGCGTCCCGGATGGGTAGATCGCCCGATGCGGTGGTCCGCCGTCGATTCCTAGCGTCGGAAGTCAGGCAGAACCCAGCTATCGAGGAGGTCGTCATGACCACGCAGTACATCGAGACACTCGTCATCGGGGCCGGTCAGGCCGGGTTGACGACGGGCAGCGCGCTGCGGCGGGCCGGGCGCCCCTTCCTGATCGTCGACCGGTCCGACCGCATCGGCGACAACTGGCGCCGCCACTACGACTCGCTGCGGCTCTACACCCCGGCCAAGTACGACGGCCTGCCCGGCCTGCCGTTCCCCGCGGACACGTGGAGCTATCCGGGCAAGGACGAGGTGGCCGCCTACCTCGAGCAGTACGCCCTGCACTGGGACCTGCCGGTGCGGATGAAGACCGGCGTCGACCGGCTCTCGCCCCGCCCCGGCGGCGGCTACCTGGCACACCTCGGGGCCGACGTCATCCACTGCGACAATGTGGTCGTCGCGACCGGCACCTTCGGCCGCACGCCGCGCGTCCCGGACTTCGCCGCCGAGCTGAATCCCGCCATCACACAGCTGCATTCGAGTCGATACCGCAGGCCCGGCCAGCTGAGCGAGGGTTCGGTCCTGGTGGTGGGCGCCTCGCATTCGGGCACCGACATCGCCTACGAACTCGCCGCCACCCGGCCGACCATCCTCTGCGGGCGCGACTGCGGGCAGATCCCGCTGCGCTGGGATGCGCGTGCGATCAAGGTGGCGCTGCCGGTCCTGGTGTTCCTGTGGCGTCACGTCCTCACCCGGCGTACACCGATGGGCCGCAAGGAGATGCGCGAGACGCGGGTCCACGGCGGGCCCATGCTGCGGGTCAAGCGCGCCGACCTCGCCGCACGCGGCGTCGAACGGATCACCCAGCGGGTGCGCGGCGTGCGCGACGGCCGCCCGCAACTCGACGACGGCACCGTCCTCGATGTCGAGAACATCGTGTGGGCCACGGGATTCCGGCAGGTGTTCGACTGGATCGACCTGCCCGTGTTCGGCCCCGACGGCTGGCCGACGGAATACCGCGGCGTGGTCGCCGACGCGCCGGGCCTGTTCTTCTGCGGCCTGAGTTTCCAGTACGCGTTCTCCTCGATGGTCTTTCCCGGCGTCGGCCGCGACGCCGCCTATATCGCGGATCGCATCGTGAAACGGGCGGCCCGTACCGGCGGAATGGCCGCCGCCGCGTGATCGCGACCGCCGCCGACCTGCGCGTATCCTGCTAGACAGGTGATGTGCGATGAGCGTGGTCGACAGCTTGCTGCGGGCTCGGGAGGCGTACGAGCGCCGGGAATGGGTGGCGGCCTTCGAGGCGCTGTCCGCCACCGACGCCGACCTGCTGCGCGCCGACGATTTCGCCCGGCTCGCCTCCGCCGCCCAGCTCACCGGCCGGACCAACGACGGCATCCAGGCCATGCAGCGCGCCTATCAGCTGAACCTGGACGCCGGCGCCGTCGCGGCGGCGGCGCGCTGCGCGTTCTGGCTCGCCATGACCCTGCTCTCCAGCGGGGAAGCCGCCGTCGGCGGCGGCTGGGTGGCGCGAGCGCAGCGGCTGCTGGCGGACCTGCCGGAGGAGGTCGTCGAGCACGGCTACGTGTGGGTGGCGGTCCTGCACCGGCACCTGGCCGCCGGTGAATTCGCCGAGATGGCCGCCTGCGCGGATCGCGTCACCGCCATCGGACGCCGCTTCGAGGTGCCGGAGCTGATCGCGATGGGCCTGTCGACGCAGGGCAGGCTGGCCATCTACGCGGGCCGGGTGCGCGCGGGCCTCGAGCTGCTGGACGAGGCGATGGCCGCCGTCACTGCGGGCGAGGTCTCCACCCTGTTCGCCGGCGAGATCTACTGCTCACTGGTCGAAGCCTGCCAGGAGATCTCCGATTTCGCGCGGATGGAACAGTGGACGCTGGCGCTGACCACCTGGTGCGCCGACCAGCCGGGGCTGGTGCCGTTCACCGGGCAGTGCGCGGTCCATCGTGGCCAGCTGATGCGGGTGCACGGCGCCTACGACGCCGCGCTGGAGGAATTCGAGTCGGCGCTCGGCCGCTATGTCGCCGCCGGCAGCGTCGCGCCGGCCGGCCTCGCGCAGGCTGAACGCGGCGATGTCCTGCGCCTGCGTGGCGCCTTCGCCGAGGCCGACGACGCCTACGCCGCGGCCGTCGGGTTCGGCTACGACCCGCAACCCGGGCTGGCCCTGCTCTGGGCCGACCGGGGGCGGACCGGCGCCGCACGCGCCACCGTGCGGCGGCTCGTCGCCGAGACGCCCGATCCGGTCCATCGCTGCCGGGTGCTGCCCGCCGCCGTCGACATCCTGCTCGCGTGCGGTGAGTCCGCCGAGGCCGTCGAGCTGAGCGCCGAATTGCACACCATCGCCACGGGATTCGGCTGCGCGGCGCTGCGAGCCGCGGCCGCGCGGGCGGCGGGATGCGTCGCGGTGGCTCGCGGCGAGCCCGCCGTGGCGGTCGGCGAGCTCCGGCGCGCGGCGCGGCTGTGGTCGGCGCTGGACGCGCCCTACGAGACCGCCCGCTGCCGTGCCGATCTCGGCCGCGCGCTGCGGGCACTCGACGACGAGGACTCCGCGCGCCTCGAATTCGCCGCCGCCCACCAGGTTTTCACGCGGCTGGGCGCCGCTCCCGCCGCCGCCGAGGTGGCCCGGCTGCTGGCCCCCGCGCTGCCCGGTGGGCTCACCGAACGCGAGGCCGAAGTACTGCGGCTGGTGGCGGCCGGACACAGCAATCCGCAGATCGCGGGGGAGCTGGTGGTGAGCGAGAAGACCGTCGCCCGGCACCTGTCCAACATCTTCGGCAAACTCGAGGTCGGCTCGCGGACCGCGGCCGCCGCCTTCGCCTTCGAGCACAACCTCACCTGAATCCGGCCGCATTCGGCGATGTTTTTCCGGTATCACCGCTGGTGGGGTTCCGCTTGATCCTTGCCGATGCGAAAATGTTCGCGGATCGAGATCCGGTCCAGCAGAGGATGTTCCGCCGATCTCGGCGGGCAGACTGGAGGGGCAAGATGATTTTCTCGTCTCGAACGGGCTCCGGCGCACGGCGATTCGGCACTGTCGCCGTACTCGCGGCAGGGGCACTCGGCCTCGCGGCCACCACCGCGCACGCCGGACCGGCAGCAGCGGTTCCGGCCGTCCAGGGCGTCGAAGGGGGAGTGGCGTTCACGGCGAGTCCACTCGCCGACGGTTCCGGACTCACCACCTCCGTCACCGACGGCACGTTCCAGCTCGCCGGGGGCGTGGTCACCCTCAGCGACCGGACGGGCCGCGTGGTCGCGGCCGTGCCGACCCGCATCGTCACCGGCGCGGGCGATTTCGACCTGGCCGCGGGGATCGCCGCCGACGGGCAGTCGGTCACCTTACGTCCGGTCGCCGCGCCGGCCGTGGTCACCGACAACCTGGCCTCCTTCGTCGACGAGGCGAGCGACACCCTGGCCCGCAAGCAGCACAACGCGGGTATCGGCGCGCTCGTCGGCGCGGGTATCGGCGCGGTGCTCGGCTTCTTCCTCGGCGGTGTCGGCGCGCTGATCACCATCCCGATCGGTGCGGGCATCGGCGCCCTCATCGGCTACTCGACGCCGTAGTGCGGTGCGTGTGGTGACCGGCTCACGGGCCGGTCACCACACGCCGCCCGCGCCGCGTGGTGTGATGGAGGTTCGGACCCCGAGAGAACGCGGTGACGGTGATGCCCGATGTGCCCCGGCAGTCGGCCGAGACGGACCTGTTCGACTACGACGCCGAACTTCGCCCCCACAACGCGCTGCTGCGCGCCGCCGCGCGCGTCGGCCCCGGTGACCGGGTGCTCGACATCGGCTGCGGCACCGGCCTGACCACGCGCGAAGCCGCCCGCGCCGCCGTCGACGGCAGCGCGCTCGGCGTCGACATCGCCGCGCCGATGCTCGCCCGCGCCCGCTTGCTCGGCGAGGCCGAGGGGCTGTCGAACATCGAATTCCTGCTGGCGGACGCGCAGACACACCCGTTCCCGCACGCCGCGTTCGACCTGTGCCTGAGCCGCTTCGGCGCCATGTTCTTCGCCGACCCGGTGGCCGCGTTCACCAATTTCGCGGGCGCGCTCCGCCCCGGCGCCCGGCTCGTGCTGCTGGTCTGGCAGGGCCACGACCGCAACGAATGGGCCACCGCGCTGGTCCGGATCCGCGCCGCGACACCGGCCGACGGCCCCGGCCCGTTCGCCCTCGCCGACCCGATCGTCACCGACGGCATCCTGACGGCGGCCGGCTTCACCGACATCGAGTTCACCGAGGTGCACGAACCGGTCCACTACGGCGCGGACAGCGCGTCGGCCCTCGACAATCTGCTGCGCCTGCAAGGCTTCCGCGACCTGTTCGCCACGCTCGACCCCGACACGGCGGCCCGCACCCGCACCCGGCTGCTGGAGACCCTCGCCGAGCACACCACCGCCGAGGGCGTGCGCTTCGATTCGCGGGCCTGGATCGTCACCGCGCGCAAGCCCTGAATCCTTTCGGCCGCCCGCCGCCTCTTATCCCTGTCCCGACACAATGGCGGGACCGGATACGGAGGTTTGTTGTGATCATCGGAATCGGTGTCGTCGTCGGCCTGATCGCGCTGTGCACCTGCACGGTCGTGGTGCGGCGCAAACGAGCCGGACGTGGCTGAGCCGGCCTGGCCCGACCAGCGGCTGATCGTCGCGGCGCAGGGCGGTGACGTGGATTCGATCGCGGCGCTGGTGTCGGGCGCGCACCCGAACATCCAGCGCTTCGCCCGATCCCTGTGCGCCACACCGGAAGACGCCGAGGACGCGGCGCAGGAAGCCCTGATCATCCTGTACCGCAAGATCGGCATGCTGCGAGCGTCGGGCGCGCTGGCGTCGTGGATGTTCCGCATCGTCCGCAACGAGTGCCTGCGGCGCGCGCGGACGCGGCTGCCGTACACGCCGGTGCCCGAGATCGCCGCGGCGGCCTCGGTCGAGGACGAGGTGCTGCAACGGCTGGAAGCGGGACGGGTGGCGGCCGCGGTCGCCGCCCTGCCCGCCGACCAGCGCCGCGTGCTGATCATGCGCGACATCCAGGGCCACAGCGGCCGGATGGTCGCCGACGCCCTCGGCCTGAGTTCGGCCGCGATGAAATCCCGCCTGCACCGTGCGCGCGCCGCGGTGCGCGACACCCTGCAATCCGACCCGGTACCAGGAGGACCCGATGACCGGAACGAAACCTGACGGCGCCGACTTCGCGAGTTCGTCGCTGCCGAGACACCTGCTGCGCGGCGCACTCGGCTTCGGCGCCCTGACCGGCTCGGTCGCCCTGATCCCGGTCCTCGGGTTCCTCAGCCTGCTGCTGTTGCCCGTCGGCCTGCTCGCCCTGCGCGGCTGTCCGACCTGCTGGGCGATCGGGCTCGCGCAGACGATCTCGCGCGGCAAACTGGAACGCTCCTGCGCGGACGGCGTGTGCACACTGCGCGTCGCCGGAGGCGAGAAGCAGGGCGTTTCCTGACCGCCTGACACGCGTGCTCGCACCGGCGAATCGCGACGCGTCGGGGCACCGGAAACGGTTGGGGAGTGGGCCGGGGGTGATCTCGCGTGCCGGACTACCCGGTGCGGCGCAGCTGCTCCCGGTACTGCTCGCCCCAGTCCTCCATCAGCGCGATGATCGGGACCAGACCGCGGCCGAAGGTGGTCAGCTCGTACTCCACCCGGGGCGGGACCTCGGGAAATACCGTGCGGGTGAGGACGCCGTCCCGCTCGAGCTCGCGCAGCTGCGCGGTGAGCATCCGCTGCGTCACCGGCGGCATCGCGCGGCGCATCTCGTTGAAGCGGGCAGGCCCCTCGCTCAGGTGGTAGACGATCATGCCCTTCCACTTGCCGCCGATCACATCGAGGGTGACCTCGACCGGGCAGAAGAAATCGAGATCCTGCTTACGTTGCGTCATGCCTCGTCCTCGTCTCACCGGCAAAGGTATGGAAAAGGGTACCGGGTATCAGAAATGTGCGTTCTTACGCGGATATTCCCGGTCGGGCAGGCTCGGATCCCGTCAGCCGATCCAGTTCCGACAGGAGTTCACCGATGGCCCAGCTACTTCAGCTCGATGCCAGCCCGCGCGGGTCGCGTTCGCACACCCGCACGCTGGTCCGGGAGTTCGTCGACCGCTGGGTGGCGGCTCGCCCCGGCGACACGGTGATCCGCCGCGACCTCGGCCACCAACCGCCGCCACACGTCACCGAGGAGTGGATCGCCGCCGCGTTCACCACCCCCGCCCAGCGCACCCCGGCCATGCGCGCCACCCTGGCGTACAGCGACCATCTGGTGGACGAGCTGCTCGCCACCGATGTGCTGATCCTCGGAGTCCCCATGTACAACTTCGGGATACCGGCGATGCTGAAGGCCTATCTCGACAGCGTCATCCGGGTCGGCCGCACCTTCGCCTTCGATCCCGAGGCCGCGTCGCCGTACACGCCACTCACCGCGGGCAAACGCGCCTTCGTCGTCGTCGGCACCGGCGACACCGGCTACGAACGCGGCGGCCCCCTGGCCCACATGAATCATGTTGAGCCACACCTACGTACGGCCCTGGAATTCATCGGCATCGACGAGATCGACTTCGTCTACACGGGCAACGACGAATTCGGCGGCGACCGCCTGCGCCGATCCCTGGACTCCGCCCGGAACCGGATCGCGGCCTTGACCGCCGAGCGCGACACGGCGACGGCGTCATGAGTGGGCGCAGAGGGGATCGAACCCCCGACCGCTGGTGTGTAAAACCAGTGCTCTACCGCTGAGCTATACGCCCTGGCACCGCCGGCGGGAACCGGCGGTGACGGTTTATGAATCTAGCGCGGCGAGCGCTTTCTCCCAAGCCGCCTGGTCACGGGCCTCTCCCGGGCCGTTCATCTCCGCGAAAGTGATGTGACCGGTCTTGTCGACGACGAAGGTGCCGCGGTTGGGATAACCGGACTTCTCGTTGAAGACGTCGTAAGCTTGGGTGACGGCGCCGTGCGGCCAGAAGTCCGACAGCAGCGGGAACAGGTAGCCCTGTTCGGCCGCCCAGATCTTGTGGGTGGGTGGTGGGCCGACGGAGATCGCGAGGATCTCGGCGTCGTCGTTCTGGAATTTGGGCAGCTCGTCACGCACCTTGCACAGCTCACCCTGACAGATGCCGGTGAAGGCGAGCGGATAGAACACCAGCAGCACGTTCTTCTTGCCGCGATAGTCCGACAGCGTGACGGGCTGGTTGTTCTGATCCTTGAGCGTGAAGTCCGGCGCGAGAGTGCCAACCTCTAGCGGCATACAGCGAATCCTCCGTCGTGTCGGGTCTCAGCCGAGCGTTCTCGTCCGGCTGAGACCTTAGCGAACGGTGGATTCAGCGCTGTTTGGACGGTGCCTTCGGCTGGACCAGGCGCGAGCCCGTCCAGCTGCCGAGACTGATGGTCGAGGTCTGGGTCAGGCCGGCCGTGGGCGCGGCTTCGGCGATCTCGCTCGGATCGACGTGTCCCGGTTGACCGGTCTTGGGGGTGAGTACCCAGATGAAGCCCTCGTCGGCCAGCGGACTGATGGCATCCATCAGCTCGTCGGCCAGATCGCCGTCACCTTCTCGCCACCACAGCAGGACGGCGTCCACGACCTCGTCGGAGTCCACGTCGACCATCTCGCCGCCGCTGACCTCCTCGATCTCGGCGCGCAATGCGTCGTCTGTGTCCTCGTCCCAGCCCAATTCCTGAACGACCAAGCCGTGAGAAATGCCAAGCTTCTGAGCGTAGTTCTGCGCGTCCGCCGCGGCGACCACGGTGGTGTCCTCCCTAAACTGCCGACAGTAGATACGTGCAAGCGAACATGGTTATCGGCCGCAGCGCAAGCCGATCGGATGAATTGGGACCGTATGCCGCGTGTCGGCGGGACGAATTCAGCGGCTCTGGCAGGCGTCGTGGACGTCGGTGCGGGCCTGGTTGATCTTGCGGCTGGCGTCGTTGAGCTTGGCCACCTGGGAGCTGTAGGTCATCTTCCTGGTCTCGGCGGACAGTTCGCGCGCGGCGACCACGTAGGCGGTGAATTTCTCGCCCAGGTCGGCGGGCAGGGCGCCCGCGGCGGCGGTGACGCCGGTCTCGACCTTGGTGGCGGCGTTGTCGAGGGTGGTGGCCGCGGTCTCGCGCTTGGCGGCGTAGTCGGGGGTGTTGCGGTCGTGCGCGGTGACGAACTCGTTGAAGGCGGTCACGCCCGCGCCGGTGGTGGTGGGGAACTGGGTGCAGTTGTCGGTGATCGCCTTGGCCTGCGCGGCGGCGGCCTTGGACGCGGCGGCGGCGGAGGAGGACGCGGCGGCGGCGGTCTTGTACGCGGCGACCTCGGCGGCGTCGGTGGTCGGGGTGCCCGGCACCTGCTTGCCGCACCCGGCCACGACCATGCCCGCGGTCACGGCGACGGCGGCGCAGACCAGCCCCAGTCTGCGCGTGTCCAGCAGCCTCATCGTTCCCCCGATTCCTCTCGCTCGCCCGATCGCTCTCATGGTTCCATACCGGCCATCGCCGTCGTGCCGCGCTGTGGCTTTGTTCGGCTGTCATTCGATAGTCGGGTGATATGAATATGCTGCGTGTGCGGGGAAATGGGCCCGCGGGGGAGTGGCACGCCGTGGTCCGGCGGGGATACCGGGCAGTACCTGTTCGGCAGGGATGACCCGGGCAGCCTTTTCGGTAAGGATGGGAGTGCGCCCGAAACTTTCGTGACGGGTGGCCCGCACACCAAGCGGGCAGGCCCGGGGATAGCGACGCCAACAAGCAGTTCAGCCCCCAGTACGAGGAGCAGATTTGACCGACCTGATCCACTCTGATTCAGCGAATACCGCGAACGATCCCGCTGCGGCGGCACCCGCAGAGTCCGCCGCCAAGCCCACCGGTGAGCGCGTACGGGTGATCCGCGAGGGAGTGGCGTCGTATCTTCCGGATATCGACCCCGAAGAGACCAGCGAATGGCTGGAGTCCTTCGACGACATGCTCGACCGCGAAGGTCCGGGACGCGCCCGCTATCTGATGCTGCGATTGCTCGAGCGCGCCGGTGAACGTCGCGTCTCGATTCCCGCGCTCACCTCCACCGACTACGTCAACACCATTCCGACCGAGAACGAGCCGTGGTTCCCCGGCGACGAGGAGGTCGAGCGCCGCTACCGCGCCTGGATCCGGTGGAACGCCGCGATCATGGTGCACCGCGCGCAGCGCCCCGGCATCGGCGTCGGCGGGCACATCTCCACCTACGCGTCCTCGGCGGCGCTCTACGAGGTGGGCTTCAACCACTTCTTCCGCGGCAAGGACCATCCCGGCGGCGGCGACAGCATCTTCATCCAGGGTCACGCCTCGCCCGGTATCTACGCGCGCGCCTTCATGGAGGGCCGCCTGAGCACCGACCGGCTCGACGGTTTCCGGCAGGAGTACAGCCACGGCGGACCGGGCCACGGCCTGCCGTCCTACCCGCATCCGCGGCTGATGCCGGACTTCTGGGAATTCCCCACGGTGTCGATGGGCCTGGGCCCGATGAACGCTATCTACCAGGCCCGGTTCAACCACTACCTGCACGATCGCGGCATCAAGGACACCTCGGACCAGCACGTCTGGGCGTTCCTCGGCGACGGCGAGATGGACGAGCCGGAATCGCGCGGCCTGATCCAGGTGGCCGCCAACGAGGCGCTGGACAACCTGACCTTCGTGATCAACTGCAACCTGCAGCGGCTCGACGGTCCGGTGCGCGGCAACGGCAAGATCATCCAGGAGCTGGAGTCGTTCTTCCGCGGCGCGGGCTGGAACGTCATCAAGGTGGTCTGGGGCCGCGAGTGGGACGCGCTGCTCGGCGCCGACCGCGACGGCGCGCTGGTGAACCTGATGAACACCACCCCCGACGGCGACTTCCAGACCTACAAGGCCAACGACGGCGCCTACGTGCGCGACCACTTCTTCGGTCGCGACCCGCGCACCAAGGCGCTGGTCCAGAACATGTCCGACAGCGACATCTGGAACCTCAAGCGCGGCGGGCACGACTACCGCAAGGTCTACGCGGCCTACGCGGCGGCGATGGCGCACAAGGGCCAGCCGACGGTGATCCTGGCCAAGACCATCAAGGGCTACACCCTCGGCAAGCACTTCGAGGGCCGCAACGCCACCCATCAGATGAAGAAGCTGGCGCTGCAGGACCTCAAGGACTTCCGCGATCTGCAGCGCATCCCGATCACCGACGCCGAGTTGGAGAAGGATCCGTACCTGCCGCCGTACTACCACCCCGGCATGGACAATCCGGCCATCCAGTACATGCTCAGCCGGCGCCAGTCGCTCGGTGGGTTCGTGCCGGAGCGGCGCACGGCGCCCAAGCCGCTGACCCTGCCCGGCGACGAGGCCTACCGCTCGGTCCGCAAGGGTTCGGGCAAGCAGAAGGTGGCGACCACCATGGCGCTGGTGCGCCTGGTCAAGGAGCTGCTGCGGGACAAGGAGATCGGCAAGCGGATCGTGCCGATCATCCCCGACGAGGCCCGCACCTTCGGCATGGACTCGTGGTTCCCGACGCTGAAGATCTACAACCGCAACGGCCAGCTCTACACCTCGGTCGACGCGGAACTGATGCTCGCCTACAAGGAGAGCACCGTCGGCCAGATCATGCACGAGGGCATCAACGAGGCCGGTTCCACCGCGACCTTCACCGCGGCGGGCACCTCCTACGCCACTCACGGCGAGCCGATGATCCCGCTCTACATCTTCTATTCGATGTTCGGCTTCCAGCGCACCGGCGACAGCTTCTGGGCCGCCGCCGACCAGCTGGCGCGCGGTTTCGTCCTCGGTGCCACCGCGGGCCGCACCACGCTCACCGGCGAGGGCCTGCAGCACAACGACGGACAGTCGCTGCTGCTGGCGTCGTCGAACCCGGCGGTGGTGACCTACGACCCGGCGTTCTCCTTCGAGATCGCGCACATCATGCGCGACGGTCTGCGCCGGATGTACGGCGGTGCCACCCCCGAGCACAGCGAGCTGCCCGGCACGAACCCGCCCGAGAACGGCGCGTTCGCGGGGGAGAACATCTTCTACTACATCACCCTGTACAACGAGCCCTACCAGCAGCCCGCCGAGCCGGACGACCTCGACGTGGCCGGTCTGCTCAAGGGTCTCTACCTGTACCAGCGCGGTGGTGAGGGCAGTATCCGCGCCCAGATCCTGGTCTCCGGCGTCACCGTGCCCGACGGTCTGCGCGCGCAGGAGATCCTGGCGCAGGAGTGGGGCGTGGCCGCCGACGTGTGGTCGGTGACCTCCTACGGCGAGCTGCGCCGGGAGGCGCTGGACAAGGAGATCCAGGCGCTCAAGCACCCCGACACCGATCCGGGCGTCCCCTACGTCACCCAGGCGCTCGCGCCGACGCAGGGCCCGGTTGTGGCGGCCACCGACTGGATGCGCGCGGTCTCCGACCAGATCCGGCAGTGGGTGCCCGGCGACTACATCACCTTGGGCACCGACGGGTTCGGTTTCTCCGACACCCGCCCGGCCGCCCGCCGGGTGTTCAACGTCGACGCGCAGTCGATCGTGGTCGCGGTGCTCGAGGGCCTGGTCAAGGACGGCACCCTGGACAAGGCGAAGGCGGTGGAGGCGGCGGCGAAATACCGCATCGACGACGTCGCCGCCGCGCCGAAGCCCAGTGCGGACGCGGGCGAGGAACTCGCGTAGCGGACTATTGGACTGTGGAGCGCAAACCGCCGCGGCCCCGTCGGATCACCGAGGGCACCAGCGAACACGAGGTCTATCTGCCGACCGGGGCACTGTCCCCGAATCGGCAGACTCGTGATCCGCTGCCCGACACGCTGCTCAAGCGGGTCAAACAGTTCTCGGGCCGGCTGTCCACCGAGGCGGTGGGGTCGATGCAGGATCGGCTGCCGTTCTTCGCCGATCTGGACGCCGCGCAGCGCGCGGGCGTGCAGATGCTGGTGCAGACGGCGGTCGTGAACTTCCTGGAGTGGTTGCAGGATCCCGACTCCGACATCCGCTTCAGCCTGGACGCGTTCCAGGTGATCCCGCAGGATCTGGCGCGGCGGCTCACGCTGCGCCAGACCGTGGACATGGTCCGGGTGGCCATGGACTTCTTCGAGCAGTGGCTGCCCGCGCTGGCGCGCAACGACCGGCAGCTGGTGGCGCTCACCGAGGCGGTGCTGCGATACGGGCGCGAGCTCGGCTTCGCGGCCGCCTCGGTGTACGCCAGCGCGGCGGAGTCGCGGGGCGCCTGGGACACCAGGCTGGAGGCGCTGGTGGTCGACGCGGTGGTCCGCGGCGACACCGGCCCCGACATGCTCTCCCGGGCCGCCACGCTGAACTGGGACGCCACCGCGCCCGCCACCGTGCTGGTGGGGACGCCGCCCGCGGATCAGGGCGTGTCCACCGTGGGCGCGGTGCACGCCATCGCGACCAGGCACGGCCGGGCCGCGCTGGCGGTGGTGCAGGGCGCCCGGCTGGTGATGGTGGTCAGCGGCCATCTCGGGGACGCGGGCATCGGCTCGCCGTTCCTGTCCGATCTGCTGGCCGACGTGTTCTCCGACGGCCCGGTGGTGATCGGTCCGACCATGCGCACCCTCGGCGCCGCGCACGCCAGCGCCATCGAAGCGCTGGCGGGGATGGAGGCCGTGGTGGGCTGGCGAGCCGCGCCAAGGCCCGTTCACGCCTCGGAGTTGCTGCCCGAACGCGCCCTGCTGGGCGATAGAGCTGCGATCGAGGCGCTGAACGAGTATCTTGTGCTCCCGTTGGCATCGGCCGGATCTTCGTTATCCGACACACTCGACGCCTACCTGGATTGTGGCGGAGCAGTAGAAACGTGCGCGCGTCAGCTGTACGTCCATCCAAATACCGTTCGGTACCGTCTCAAACGAATCGGCGAGATCACCGGACGTGATCCCATGAATCCCCGAGACGCTTATGTGCTCCGAATCGCGGCCACAGTGGGCCGTTTGACACGAACCCATAACGAATCGTCACCCCCCGTCACAGAAACACCGCCTACCTCAGTGGGCCACGACCCCCTGTAACGAGATCGGCGAATCGGTCGATCGGGACAGCCCACCTCGGATTTTGTGGGACCCCTACAAAACCGATCCGAAAGCTTCATTCGCGCCGACATCTCGTGCGGCGGGGGTCACAGTGTTTTCTTAGGGAGTGATCGCGTTGTTCGCCCCTGGACAGGGGTCCCAGACACCCGGCATGCTCGCGCCCTGGCTCGCCCTCCCCGGTGCGACCGACCGCCTAGAGCTGTGGTCGAAGGCCGCAGGCCTCGACCTGGTCCGTCTCGGTACCACCGCGACGGCCGAGGAGATCGTCGACACCGCGGTGACCCAGCCGCTGGTCGTGGCGGCCGCGTTGCTCGCGTTCGCCGAAATCGCCCCCGAAACGATTCCGGCCGATACGATCGTCGCCGGACACTCGGTCGGCGAATTCGCCGCAGCCGCTGTCGCCGGCGTCATCTCCGCCGACGAGGCGGTCACCCTGGCCGCCATCCGCGGCAGGGAGATGGCCAAGGCGTGTGCGCTGGAGCCGACCGGCATGTCCGCAGTGCTCGGTGGTGATGAGGCCACCGTGCTCGCACGGCTCGCCGAGCTCGATCTCGTCCCGGCCAACCGCAACGCGGTCGGCCAGATCGTGGCGGCGGGTCGCCTGGAAGCTCTGGCGGAGCTCGCCGCGAACCCGCCCGAGAAGGCACGGGTCCGCGCATTGCCCGTCGCCGGTGCCTTCCACACCGCTTTCATGGCCCCGGCCCAGGATGCTGTCGCCGATGCCATCGCCCAGATCACGCCGAACGACCCGACCCGGACGCTGCTGTCGAACTTCGACGGCAAGCCGGTAACCTCGGGCGCCGACGCGATCGCCAAGCTCGCCGCCCAGGTCACCCGCCCCGTGCGGTGGGACCTGTGCACCGAGACCGTCCGCGCGGCAGCCGTCTCGGCTGTGGCCGAACTGCCACCGGCGGGCACCCTCGTCGGCATCGCGAAACGGGAGCTGAAGGGCACGCCCAACCTGGCCCTGAAGACTCCGGAAGACCTCCCCGCGTTGGCCGAAGCGGCCATCTCCGGTTAGCTTTCCCCCCGGCGGCCGCGCACGACGAGGTGCCGACCGTTCAGACCCCCTACAAATGAGAACAAGAAGGGAGCCACCAAAGTGGCCGCTCTGACCCAGGAACAGATCGTCGAAGAGCTCGGCAAGATCATCGAAGAGGTTACGGGTATCGAACCCTCCGAGGTGACTATCGAGAAGTCCTTCGTCGACGACCTGGACATCGACTCGCTGTCCATGGTCGAGATCGCTGTGCAGACCGAGGACAAGTACGGCGTCAAGATCCCCGACGAGGATCTCGCCAGCCTGAAGACCGTGGGTGACGCGGTCTCCTACATCCAGAAGCTCGAGGCGGAGAACTCCGACGCCGCCGCGGAGCTCAAGGCCAAGTTCGACGCCGAGTAGGGCTGAACCAGTGACCACTCCTTCCACCTTGAACGGGAATTTCCCCAACGTCGTCGTCACCAGCATGGCGGCGACCACGTCGATCGCGGGTGATGTCGATGCGACGTGGAAGGGACTCCTCAACGGTGAGAGCGGAATCGACGTTCTCGAGGATTCCTTCATCGAGGAATACGACCTGCCGGTGCGCATCGGCGGTCACCTGAAAGTCAGCCCCGACACCCTCCTGAGCCGGGTCGAGATCCGCCGTATGGCGTATGTCGAGCGCTTGGCGACCGTCCTCGGTCGCGAGGTGTGGAAGAACGCGGGCAGCCCGGAGGTCGACCCCGACCGCCTGGGCGTCGCGATCGGCACCGGCCTCGGTGGCGGCGACGCGCTGATCGACTCGGTCGACAAGCTGAAGAACGGCGGCTACCGCAAGATCTCGCCGCTGGCTGTTCAGATGGTCATGCCGAACGGTCCGTCGGCCGTCGTCGGTCTCGAGCTGAAGGCCAGGGCGGGAGTGGTCACTCCGGTCTCGGCGTGCTCGTCGGGTTCGGAAGCCATCGCCAACGCGTGGCGGATGATCGTGATGGGTGACGCCGACATGGTCGTCACCGGCGGTGTCGAGGGTTTCATCGACTCCGTGCCGATCGCGGCGTTCTCCATGATGCGGGCGATGAGTACGCGCAACGACGATCCCAAGGGTGCTTCGCGTCCGTTCGACAAGGACCGTGACGGTTTCGTCTTCGGCGAGGCCGGCGCGCTCATGACGATCGAGACCGAGGAGCACGCGAAGGCTCGCGGTGCCACCATCCACGCGCGTCTGCTGGGTGCCGGCATCACGTCCGACGGCTTCCACCTGGTCGCCCCCGATCCCGAGGGCACCGGTGCGGCCAGGGCGATGACCCGCGCGATGCAGACCGCCGGTCTGTCCAAGCAGGACATCACCCACATCAACGCCCACGCGACCGCGACCCCCATCGGCGACACCGCCGAGGCCAACGCGATCAACAAGGCTGTGGGCAACCACGCTTCGGTGTACGCGCCGAAGTCGGCACTGGGCCACTCGATCGGCGCCGTCGGTGCTCTCGAGTCCGTGCTCACCGTGCTCGCCATCAGGGACGGCGTCGTTCCGCCGACGCTGAACCTGGACAACCAGGATCCGGAGATCGACCTCGACGTGGTGCACGGGCAGGCCCGTCACCAGGAGATCGAGTACGCGATCAACAATTCCTTCGGTTTCGGTGGGCACAACGTCGCGCTCGCCTTCGGTCGGGCCTAGCCGCACCGATCGACTGCATCAACGATCTCCGGTGGGGGTCGCGCCAACTGAATGGCTCGACCCCCACCGGCGTTTCGCCTTACGCAGCCGCCGCCGCGGCGAGAATCTCAACGAAGGTAGGAGTGCACGCGATGACCATCATTGCTCCCGCATTTCACGACGCAACGACCGATCCGCGTGATCCGCTGGGCAGGCTCCAGCGCTTCTTCGACCCGGGCACGGTCCTTCCCTTGCATCCGCGGGACAAGTCCGGCGTGCTGGCCGCGATCGGCGAGGTCGACGGTGTCCGCACCGTGGCCTACTGCTCCGACGCGACCGTCATGGGCGGCGCGATGGGCGTCGAAGGCTGCAAGCACATCGTCGACGCGATCGACACCGCCATCGAGTCCGACCTCCCGGTCGTCGGGCTGTGGCACTCCGGCGGCGCCCGCCTGGCCGAGGGCGTCGAGGCGCTGCACGCGGTCGGCCTGGTCTTCGAGGCCATGGTCCGCGCGTCCGGCCTGGTCCCGCAGATCTCGGTGGTGCTCGGTTTCGCCGCCGGTGGCGCGGCCTACGGCCCGGCGCTGACCGACATCGTCATCATGGCGCCCGAGGGGCGGGTCTTCGTCACCGGTCCCGACGTGGTGCGTTCGGTGACCGGCGAGAACGTCGACATGGAGACCCTGGGCGGTCCCACCACACACTTCAAGAAGTCCGGCGTGTGCCACATCGCCGCCGACGACGAGGCCGATGCCCTGCATCGCGCCCGCAGGCTGGTCTCGATGTTCGCCGAGCAGGGCGAGTTCGACCTGGCGGTCGCCGCGCACGGCGACGTCGACCTGAAGGCGATGCTGCCCGCTTCGCCGCGGCGCGCCTACGACGTGAAGCCGATCATCCACGAGCTGCTCGACAACGTCGACGGCGAATCCTCCTTCGAGGAGCTGCAGGGCGGGTACGCGCGCAGCATGGTCGTCGGCTTGGGCCGCCTCGGTGGCCGCACCGTCGGCGTGCTCGCCAACAACCCGCTGCGGCTGGGCGGCTGCCTGAACTCCGAAAGTGCCGAGAAGGCTTCGCGTTTCGTGCGCCTGTGCGACGCGTTCGGTATCCCCCTGATCGTCGTCACCGATGTGCCCGGCTACCTGCCCGGTGTGGGTCAGGA
The DNA here is from genome assembly GCF_900637185.1 of Nocardia asteroides. Lineage (NCBI taxonomy): Bacteria > Bacillati > Actinomycetota > Actinomycetes > Mycobacteriales > Nocardiaceae > Nocardia > Nocardia asteroides. The sequence continues at coordinate 2,713,773 of NZ_LR134352.1, forward strand.
GCTCGAGGGCGTCGTGCGCCGTGGCGCGAAGCTGCTGCACGCCTTCGCCGAGGCTCGCGTTCCCCGCGTCACCCTGGTGACCCGCAAGATCTACGGCGGCGCCTACATCGCCATGAACGCCCGCGCGCTCGGCGCGACCGCCGTGTACGCCTGGCCCGGTTCCGAGGTCGCCGTCATGGGCGCCAAGGCCGCGGTCGGCATCCTGCACAAGAAGGCGCTCGCCGCCGCCCCCGACGACGAGCGCGAAGCCCTGCACGAGCGCCTCACCGCCGAGCACGAGCAGATCGCGGGCGGCGTCGAACGTGCTGTCGCCATCGGTGTCGTCGACGAGGTCATCGACCCCGCCAAGACCCGCAGCACCATCGCCGCCGCCCTCGCCTCGGCCCCGGCCCGCAAGAGCCACCACAAGAACATCCCGCTCTGACCCCAGCGCGGTAGCTCATTCCCGACCGTCGCCTCTTCCCGAAAACGGAAGAGGCGACGGTCGTTTCGCATCCGTTCCCACGCGCTACGCCGAAAATTCGCGTGCGGTCCGATGCGCCGATCCCTAGCGTGGCCGCCACAGGCGAATGGAGGATCGGTGGTTCGGCGGAGTCCGCAGGAGAAGAAGGCGCTCAGTTACGCGCGGGATCGGCGTAACTGTTATGGGGAGAACGACAAGAGTTCGCGGAAGAACATTCCGTTGCGGAAGCGGCTGCGGAATCGGGTTGATCGGCGGCGGGAAGGTGTCTTCATCGGTGCGGTCGGGGCGGTGGATCTGGTGGCTGCCGAGCAGTGTGAGATCGACATGCTGGCCAAGGGGCGGCCGTCGTACTGGCGGAAGAGGCCGGACTTGCCGCTCGGTGAGGTCGTGGCGTTCAAGATGCGGCGGCGGTCGGGCGTGCGGCCGTCGTGGTGACACCTGACCTCCGGGTTCGGCTCAGGCGCGCATAATGGCAGGGTGCGCTACGAAGAACTCGCCGAGGTCCCGTGCTCGATCACGCGACCGCTGGTGATCTTCGGGGACCGGTGGACGCTGCTGATCCTCAAGTACTGCTTCACCGGAATCCGCCGGTTCAACGCGTTCCAGGGCGCGCTGGGGATCTCCCGTAGCCGGTTGCAGGATCGGCTCGACCGCCTGATCGAGCACGAGATCCTCGTCAAGCAGCCCGCGAAAGAGGGTGCCTACGAGGAATACCGGCTCACCGAGAAGGGCCACGCCATCTACCCGATCCTGATGGCCATCCGCGACTGGGGCGACACCTACATGGCCCCTGACGGCCCGCCGGTCGAGTACCGCCACAAGAATTGCACCGGCGAAGGACACGTCCACCTCACCTGCGACGAATGCGGCAACGAGGTCACCGCACGCGACATCGCCCCGGAACCGGGCCCGGGGCTCGCCGCGCGTTCGGCCTGAGGTTCTCGTCCGTCAGCTCGTGTGCCAGGTGATCTGGTCTTCGAGGGGGGCTCGGGCGGTGCGGAAGGTGTTGACGGGGTGGGTGGGGTCGGGGTAGCCGAAGGAGACGCCGAAGACGACCTTGCGGTGGGCGGGGAGGTCGAAGAAGTCGTGGAGGAAGGGGGAGTAGGAGGCCAGGGCGGCTTGGGGCGCGGCGCCGAGGCCCAGGGCCTGGGCGCCGAGCAGGAAGCTCTGGAGCCAGAGGCCGCAGTCGACGGCGCCGTAGACGCCGAGATCGGCTTCGGAGGTGACGATGGCGACGTGCGGTGCGTCGAACAGCTCGAAATTGCGCACCATCTGGCGCATCGTCTTCTCGTGGTCGCCCTTGGCGATGCCGACGCTGTCGTAGAGCTGGAAACCGCACGCCCGCCTGCGCTCCCGGTACACGCCCTCGTACTGGGCGGGGAACTCGAAATCCGGTGCGGTGCCGCTGGTCTGGATGTGTGCGAGCAGTTCCTTGCGGAAGCGCTCGGTGCCCTCGCCCGCGGTGACGACGACCTGCCACGGCTGGGTGTTGCACCACGACGGCGTGCGCCGGGTGAGGTTCAGCAGCCGGTCGATCAGCGCGCGGTCGACCTCGTCGGGCAGGAACTGCCTGCAGGACCAGCGGTCGTCGGCCAGGCGCTCGAGCGCGCCGAAGTCGGTGGGGTCGGACGGCGCCATGGGTCGGCTCCTTCACTCGGCCAGAAGATCTGGTCTCATTTTGAGACCAGGCTAGCAGGAGGGCCGGAAACACGGAACCCGTCCGCACCCGGAAATCCGGGCGCGGACGGGCTCGTCGGCGATCAGGCGCGGCGCCGGGCGACGACCCGGATCGCCACTCCGATACCGATCAGCGCGACCACGCCGACACCGATACCGACAATCGCCGCCCACGGCGTGCCCGACTCCGAACCGCCGACCGCGACAGCCTTTTCGGTGTCCGCCTGCGAGCCGGGCACGTCGGGCGTTCCGCCGAGATAGACCGGCCCGGCCTCCACGTCGCCCGCGACGGTGAGGTCGAGTTCGATCGGCGTCGGCGGCATGGCGGTGGCTCCCGACGGCATGCCGACCTTCACCGCGATGTAGTACCACCCGGCCACCGACTGACGCTGCGCCGAGGTCACGCTGGAGTCCCGGTTGGCGTAGCGGATCGGCACGGTCGCGCCCGCGAGTTCGGTGGCCTGGCGCCCGGAGAACGAGTTCGTGTCCTCGTCGATCTCGCCGCCCAGCGGCGAGTACAGGGTCGTGGTGACGTTCGTGGCGGTGGTGTATCCGGCCCCGCCGGTCTCGGTGAACCGCACCCGGTAGGCCAGCCCCTGGCCCCAGCCGAGGCGCACCTTGTAGAAGACGTACTCGCCGGACTGGATCGTGTCGGTGTATGCGCCGCTGCCGTCCAGGGCCGTGGCGACGGTGAACGAACCGCCGCCGGTGACCGGTGCCGCCGGTCCCGCCGGTGCGGTGAAGGCGGTTTCCTTCGTGACCGCGCCGGGGCCGGGATCGGTGACGCCCGGTTCGATGCCGACGAGCAGTTCCACCAGGAGGCGCGCGGGCAATCCGGTGGGGGCCTCGTCCCAGTTCAGTTCGTAGTAGTAGCGGCCGCCGCCCTGGCAGGAGTCGGCACTGCCACCGGAGGGCTGATCCGTGGCCCGCGTCAGGATGTTGCCGATGGTGAACGCGACGCCATCGCCGGTGCGGGATTCGAGTTCGCGCTCCCGGATATTGCAGTACGCGCCGTCATGTCCGTAGATCCGCATCTCCAGCACCGCGATGCCCTCGGTGCTCGCGCCGAGGCTCGCTCGCGGGAACGAGACGATCCCGGTGACGTACGCGGTCGCCCCGGTGGGCACGTCCACCGCGTACCAGCGCTTCTCGTGCTGACCGATGGTGTCGACGTACTGACCCGGGGCCGCGACCGGCGCGGTGCCGAAGGTGTCGGTGCCGGTGATCGGTGTGCCCGTGGCCTGGTAGTTGCGCAGCGCCGACGCGCTGACCCGGGGCAGGATCCGTTCCAGCGCGGCGCCGTCGACGGCATCGCTGTAGGTGCCGCCGGTGGTTTCGGCCACGCAGGTCAGCTGGGCGCGGGCCTTGTCGTCGACGGCGAACCCGATCGAGTGGACGATCAGGTCGAGACCCTGCTGCTTCAACTCCGCGGCCACCTGGCACGGATCCGGCGGCGCGCAGGTGTCGTCACCGTCGGAGACCAGCACGATCGAGCGCGGGCCCGAGGACGGCAGCGACTCGGCGGCCTGGCGCAGAGCGGTGCCCATCGGGGTCCACCCGCGCGCCTGGATGCCGTCGACGGCGCCGGTGAGCGCGGCCTTGTCGAGGGTGGCCGCCTGCCGCAGGATCTGCACGTCGCGGCAACCGGCCTCCTTCTCGGCGTCGGTGTTGCCGGTGCCGGTGCCGTAGGTCGTCAGACCCACCTTCGATTCGGCGGGCGCCGAGTCGACGAAGGCGCGGACCGCCCGCTTGGCCGAGTCCATCATGGTGGCGCCCTGGTCGGGACGCTGCATGGATCCGGACGCGTCCAGGATGAGCATGGTGGGCGCGTATTGCGCGGGTTCGGCGTGCGCGATCGCGGGCAGTGCCGCGGGCAGCAGGGTGAGCGCGGCGGCGGTGGCGGCCGCGGTCAGGGTGCGAAATCTCGACATGTCCTCGACTTCGTGAACAAGGATGAAAACCGGGCATACGTTACCGATCGGTCAAGAATCCCTCCACCCCGGAAAGTGGTGGCACACACCATCGTTTACCGGCGAAATTCCTGTTCCGGCAGGTCCGCTTCGATTCTTCGGCCGGACCCCTCGCGCCTGCCGCACGGCGACGATCACGCGGGGCACAATCGACGCCATGGCTTCGCAGGCCCGGGACGCGCAGGAGCGCAAACGGCACGGCAGGCACTACACCCCGCCGGCGCTCGCCCGGTTCCTGGCGCGCCGGGCGCTGCTGCACGCGCCCCGCGACCGCGAATTGCGGGTCCTCGACCCGGCCTGCGGCGACGGCGAGCTACTGCTCGCGGTGCACGACGAACTGGCCGCGCGGGCACCCGGCGTCACGGTCCGGTTGACCGGATACGACCTGGACCGGCGGGCCGTCGACGACGCGGTCGCCCGTGCCGCCGCCCGCGGTGTCACCATCGACGGCCGGGCCGGTGACTTCCTCGCCGCGTCGGGGCGGCTCCCGGCCGGTTCCTTCGACCTGGTGATCAGCAATCCGCCGTACGTGCGGACGCAGCAGCTCGGCGGGTCGACCGCCCAGCTGCTGAGCAAGCAGTTCGGGTTGCGTGGCCGCATCGACCTCACCCATCCGTTCGTGGCCGTCGCGCCCCGGCTGCTCGCCGCCGACGGCGTCCTCGGATTGCTCTGCGCCAACCGGTTTCTCACCACCAGGGCCGGTGCCAACCTGCGCCGGATCCTGACCAGCGAGCTGCATCCGGCCGAGCTGTACGACCTCGGTGACACCAAGCTGTTCGCGGCCGCCGTGCTGCCCGCGATCACGGTCGCGACGCGGTCGCCCCGGGAACGCGAGTGCCGGTATGTCTCCGCCTACGAACAGCTCGGCGCCGAACCCGACTGTGCCGCCGGCTTGTTCGACGCGCTGGCCGGGGAGGCGGCGTGCCTGGTCGGGGCGGGTGGGCGGGTGTTCGCCGTCGAGGTGGGGGTGCTGTCCACCGGGGCCGAGGTGGACAAGGCTCGCACGGTGCCGGGCACGTCTGCGCGCGCCGCTTCCGAGCGGCCGGGGCGGTCCACCCGGCCGAGCCGGGACCTGCCACGGCGGCCCGGACTCTCCACCCGGCCGGCCAAAGCCATGCCCCCGGACTCGTCGCGCCCCGGCTCCGACACCGTCTGGCGGATGTCCCGCCCCGGCGTCGACCGGTGGCTGGCCGCCATCGCCGAGCGCACCTGGCGCACCTTCGGTGACACCGCCCGCATCCGGGTCGGCATCAAGACGACCGCCGACCGGGTGTTCATCTCCGACCGGTGGGACCAGATGGACCCCGCCCCGGAGCCGGAACTGTTGCGGCAGTTGATCACCCACCACGATCTGCAACCGTGGCGGATCGGGCGGGATCGTGGAACGCGGGTGCTGTACCCCTACGACGTCATGCAGCCCCGCCGAACGCCCATCGATCTCGCCGAATTCCCCGGTGCGGCACAGTATCTGCGCGCGCACGAGCAGGTGCTGTCCGGGCGGCGGTACGTGCTCGACGGCGGGCGCAAGTGGTTCGAGATCTGGGTGCCGCAGCGTCCGCATCTGTGGCGGGCGCCGAAACTGGTGTTCCCCGACATCAGTGAGCGGCCGCGGTTCGCGCTCGATCGGTCGGGGGCGGTGGTGAACGGGGACTGCTATTGGATCTCGCTGACCGACCTCGGGACCGGCCCGCAGGCGACCGATCTGGCGTATCTGCTGATGGGCGTGGCGAATTCGGCGCTGGGGCTGCGGTTCTACGACGCGGTGTGCGGGAACCGGCTGTATTCGGGCAGGCGGCGCTGGATCACCCAGTACGTGGCCAGGCTGCCGGTGCCGGATCCGGCCCATCCCGCCTCAGCCGCCCTCGTCGCCCGGGTGCGCGCCGTGGTGGAGGAGGGCGCGGCCGCGGCGGAGGCGGGGATCGACGACGCCGTCGCCGCCGCGTTCGGGGTGCGGGCTCAGTGAGCGGTGCGGATCCCGACCATCGGCAGCAGGGTGCGGCGAGCGAAGTCGCGGCCCGCCTCGACGTCGTCCAGCGGGATCAGGCCGTCCGGGGTGAGCGCCAGCGACAGGGCCAGCCGGGCCATGATCTCGGCGACCAGATCCGGATCGAAGTCGGGCACCGGGGACATGGCCTGGAGCTCGCGGAGCTTCTCGGCCACGTACTCGCGTCCGACGGCCAGGATCGGCCCGCCCTCGGTGGTCAGCCGGGGTAGCACGACCTCCGGCTCGGTGGCCAGCAGCCTGCGCAGCAGCTCGTTGCCGGCCAGGGTGGTCATGAACGCGACGAAGATCTCGACCAGCTGTTCGGCCGGCTCGGTGACCGCCCGCACCCGCTCGTCGACCTCGGCCACATACCGCTGCGCCTCCCGCACGCCCACCGCTTCGACCAGCTCGTTCTTGGATTCGAAGCGCCGGTACAGCGTCGCCGGACTGATCCCCGCCCGCCGCGCGATCTCGCCCATGCTCGTGCGTTTGATCCCGAAATCGAGGAAAGCCGACAGCGCGCTGTCGAGCAGCTTCTCCCCGTCGGAGACGGGTTTTTCCAGGATCCGCGCGAGGATGGACGAAACGGTCGGCATCAACCCATTATCCCTACGGCGAGAGATCGAGGGCGGCCATCTCCTGCTCGATCGCGTTGGCGGCGAAGTGGACTCCGCGGGAACGTAATTCGTGGACGCGGCAGTGGAGTGCCTCGATTCCGCCGGGCTGGGCGGCGATGTCGGCCACGCTGAGCCGTCCCCCTGCTCGGTGCACACCGGACTGCATGTATGCCACCGTGATACCTCCTACCTCGCGTATCCGGTGCCGGCCGTCGCACTCATGGCCGGACGCGATACGCAGGGCAAATGCTATCAGGGATCCCAACTGGTCACTTGCTCAATGTGACGTGTCACACCACTTCGGCGCCCTGGTGGACCGAAAGACTGTGCACATACACGGCGGCGTTGAGCTTGATCCCGTCCCGCTGGGCCTCGGTGAGCTCGCGGCGCACCTTGCCGGGGACGCCGGCGACCAGGGAACCGGGCGGGATCTGGGCGCCCTCGGGGATCAGGGCGTTGGCCGCGATCAGGCTGCCCGCCCCGATCACCGCGCCGTTGAGCACGGTCGCGCCCATGCCGACCAGCACGTCGTCGCCGATGGTGCAGCCGTGCAGGATCGCGTTGTGGCCCACCGAGACTCCGCTGCCCACGGTGAGCGGGAAGCCGGGGTCGGCGTGCAGCACGCAGCCGTCCTGGATGTTGGTGCGCGCGCCGACGGTGATCTGCTCGATGTCGCCGCGCAGCACCGCCGAGTACCAGATGCCGACCTCGGCGGCCAGGCTCACCCGCCCGATGACAGTCGCGTTCGGCGCGATCCAGGCGGTGTCGTCGATCTCCGGCGCGAACCCGGCAACCTTGATGATCATGCGGTGATTATTGCGCTGCCCCGCGGAACTGGGCGCGGTGGGCCGCCGGACTGGTGCCCAGCATGCGGTGGAAGTGGTGACGCAGGCTCACCGCGCTGCCGAAACCGGTGTCGCGCGCGATCCGGTCGACGGTCTCGTCGGTCGATTCCAGCAGCAGCCGGGCATGATCGGTGCGCTGCTGCAACAGCCACTGCTGCGGGCTGGTGCCGGTGCGTTCGCGGAACCGGCGGGTGAAGGTGCGCCGCGACATGAGCGCCTCGCGGGACCAGCCGTCCAGGCCGATGCCCGTGTCGAGGTGGGTGCGGGCCCACACCATGGCGCGTTCGATGGGATCGTCGGTGTCGTCGTCAGGGACCGCGACCGGGATGAACTGGGCCTGCGAGCCGTTGCGGTGCGGCGCGGTGACCAGCGCGCGGGCCAGGTCGGTGGCGGCGCGGGCGCCGAGGTCGCCGCGGACGATGTGCAGGCAGCAGTCCAGCGCGGCGGCCACGCCGGCGGAGGTGATGACATCGCCCAGGTCGGTCCACAGGGTGTCGGCGCGCACCCGGACCTTCGGGTAGGCCAGGGCCATCGCCTCCGCGGCCGCCCAGTGGGTGGTGAGTTCGCGGCCGTCGGCCAGGCCGGTCGCCGCGATGGCCCAGGCGCCCAGGCACAGCCCGACCAGGCGCGCGCCGGAGCCGTGGGCGGTGCGCACCGCGTCGCACAGCTGCGGGGACAGCTCCCTGCCGCGCAGCCAGCCGGGGAAGACCACCAGGTCGGCGCCGGCGATCGCGTCGAGGCCGTGATGCACGGTGATATCGAAACCCGCTGCGGTGGAGAGTGTTCCGGGCTCCTCGGCACACACCCGGACTTCGTAGGGTGAGTCGCCGGGGACGCCGGTGCCGGAGCGGCCGAAGACCAGCGTGGGCACCGACAGGTGGAAAGGACTGATGTCGTCGAACGCGACGACCGCCACCGAACGCATGGCCCGATCTTATCGATGCTCGGCCTGCAGGCCACTGTCGTGCCGGGTCGCGGTGGGCGACAGTGATCGTCATGACCGAGACGATCACCCGCCCCGCCCTGCTCGACGTCCTGCACATCGGTGGTCCGACCCTGCGCTTCCGCTACGGCGGGCTCACCTGGCTCACCGACCCCACCTTCGACGAGCCCGGCGACTACCCCGGCCCGATCACCCTGCACAAGCTCAGCGGTCCCGCGGTGCCGGTGGAGTCGATCGGCGCGATCGACGTGGTGCTGCTCTCGCACGATCAGCACGCCGACAATCTCGACACCGCAGGCCGCGCGCTGCTGACCGAGGTCGGCACGGTGCTGTCCACACCGGACGCGGCCGGCCGCATCGACGGTGTGCGCGGGCTGGTGCCGTGGGAGCAGGCGCGCGTCGGCGCGGTGGTGGTGACCGCGGTGCCCGCGCTGCACGGGCCCGAGGGGTGCGAACCGCTCAGTGGCGTGGTCACCGGTTTCGTGCTGCGGGCCGAGGGCGAGCCGACGGTGTACGTGTCGGGCGACAACGCCTCGGTGGACCTGGTCGAGCAGATCGTGGCGCGGGTCGGCCGGATCGATGTGGCGGTGCTGAACATCGGCGCGGCCAATGTCGGCCGGTTCGGCGACAGCGACGTGACCCTGAACGCGCGCACGGCCGTGCGGGCGGCCCAGCTGCTCGGCGATGCCGTCGTCGTCGCGGTGCACGCGGAGGGCTGGGGGCATTTCAGCGAGTCGCTGGACTACCTCGAGCGGACCTTCGCCTACGCCGATCTCGCGGGCCGGCTCCGGATTCCGGTGCGGGGCGAAGTGTTCGCGGTCTGAACCGGGATTGTCGCGCCGCCGATCGCGGTGGCGCTGAACGAAATGGAGGAGAAGAGTTGCCCAAGAGACGGTTCCGTCGCGTGCGGGTGATCGCCGGGTTACTGCTGGCGCTGGCCGCGGTGATGTTCGTGGTGGCCGGGTGTTCGTCCGGCGACGCCGGGTCGGACCAGCCGGGATCGAGCACGGTGACGAAGTCGGTCACCGCCACGACCTCGGCGACGAGTACGGCGCCGACCTCGGCGAGCCCGAATGGGGGAACTCCGGCGCCCGGGCAGGCGGTGCCCGGCCAGCCCTCCGGCGGCGGGCAGACGGTCGCGCCGGGTGGCACCGAGCAGGTGCCGCCGCCCGGCTACAACTGCGTGCCCGGCCCCGACTGCGGGACCGACAGCTGCGGGCACAACGAATGCGGGCTGCCGCCCGGCCACAACTGCATGCCCGGCCCGGAGTGCGGGACCGACAACTGCGGCCCCGGTCAGTGCGGCGAGAACCCCGCCCCGACCACCACGGTCGCGCCGCCGGTGACGACGACCCCCGCCGCCACCACCCCCGCGGCGACCACGACGACTGCGCCGCCGGAGACCACCACCCCGGCGACGACCTCGGCGGCACCGGCGGCCGACCCGGCGGCGACCACCACCGCCACCGTGGCACCCGCCTAGCGGCCGACACACGCCCGGCAACCGCCCGAATCCCCTCGGCGACCGTCCTAAGCTGGCGCAATGACGGGAACAGGCGGAACGGTCGGGGTACCGGCAGAGGTCAAACCGCAGGAGTTCCGGGTGGCGCTCACCCCGGCGGGCGCCACCGAACTCATCGCGCACGGGCACCGGGTGCTCGTGCAGTCCGGCGCCGGGGCCGGCTCCGGCTTCCGGGACGAGGACTACCTCGCCGCCGGAGCCGGGATCGTGCCGGACGCCGACACCGTCTGGGCCAGGTCCGGGCTGATCCTCAAGGTGAAAGAGCCCATCGCGCAGGAGTATTCGCTGATGCGCCGCGATCAGGTGCTGTTCACCTACCTGCACCTGGCCGCGTCGAAGGAATGCACCGACGCGATCCTCACCTCCGGGATCACCGCCATCGCCTACGAGACGGTGCGTGCCGCGGACGGCTCGCTGCCGCTGCTGGCGCCGATGAGCGAGGTCGCGGGCAAGCTCGGCACCCAGGTCGGCGCCTATCACCTGATGGCGCCGATGGGCGGCGCCGGCGTCTTGCTCGGTGGCGTGCCGGGGGTACGGCCGGCCGACGTGGTGGTGCTCGGCGGCGGCGTCGCGGGCACCAACGCGGCGAGCGTGGCGGTCGGGATGGGCGCCAGGGTGAGCGTGCTCGACACCAACCTGGCCCGCCTGCGCGCCCTCGACGCGCGATTCGGCGGCAGGCTCGGCACCCTCGCCTCGCACGCGCTGGAGATCGAGCGGGCGGTGCTCGGCGCCGATCTGGTGATCGGATCGGTGCTGGTGCCGGGCGCGAAGGCGCCCAAGCTGGTGTCCGACGAGCTCGTCGCGGGGATGCGGCCCGGTTCGGTGCTCGTCGACATCGCCGTCGACCAGGGTGGCTGCTTCGCCTCCACCCGGCCGACCACGCACGCCGATCCCACCTTCCCCGTGGCGAACGCGCTGTTCTACTGCGTGGCGAACATGCCGGGCGCGGTCCCGCACACCTCCACCGTCGCCCTCACCAACGCCACCCTGCCGTTCGCGACCGCCATCGCCGACAAGGGCTGGCGCGGTGCGTGCACCGCCGATCCCGGGCTCGCGGCCGGGCTCACCGCGGTCGACGGCAAACTGCTGTCGGCCGAAGTGGCCGCGGCGCACGGGTATTCGCTGGACGTGTGACTACGCGCCGCCGCCCAGGTACCAATCCGGGGCGCCCTCGATCGGCAGGTCGTGCAGCTTGTCGGGGTTGCGCACGATATTGATCGCGACGATGCGGCCCGCGTCGATCACGAACGAGAACACCCCGGTGTTCGCGCCGTCGAAGACCACCAGGCCGGGCACCCCGTTGACCAGGACCGCGCGGCCCCACGCGCCGGACGCCGACGGCGCGTGGTACCAGCCCAGCAGCGCCTTGGCGATGAGCTCGGCTCCGCGCAGCGGCTGGCGGACCGCGGGCACCTTGCCGCCGCCGTCGGCGGTGAGCACCACGTTCTCGTCGAGCACGCCGAGCAGCGAACTCAGATCACCCGAGCGCCACGCCAGCGCGAAGGCCGAGACCACCTTCTCCTGCTCGGCGGGCGAGGCGGGGAAACGGGGGGTGCCGGACTCGACATGCTTGCGGGCGCGCGAGGCCAGCTGGCGGACCGCGGCCGGCGTGCGGCCGACCACCGCGGCGACCTCGGGGCCGGTCATCCCGAACACGTCCTGGAGCACGAACGCGGTGCGCTCGGCGGGCGACAGCGATTCCAGCACCACCAGCAGCGCCGTGGTGACCCGCTCGTCCTGGGAGATCCGGTCGGCCGGGTCGTCCCAGCTGGTGACCTCGGGTTCCGGCAGCCACTCGCCGACGTACTGTTCGCGGCGGGCGCGCGCCGAACCCAGCTGGTCGAGGGCGAGCCTGCCGGTGACGGTGGACAGCCACGCGCGCAGGTTGTCGATCTCGCCCGCCTTGCCCGCCTCGTGCTGGCGTTGCAGGCGCAGCCACGCGTCCTGGACCACGTCGTCGGCGTCGGTGAGGCTGCCGAGCGTGCTGTAGGCGAGCCGGCGCAGGTAGGGGCGGTGTTCCTCGAAGCGTCGGGCCAGTTCGGCCTGGTCGAGGGGCTGTGCTGCGTCGGTCATCGTTGGTCGCCGTTCAGTCGTCCGGCCCGGTGCGGGGCGATTCTAGGAGGGTGTCACCGAGTAGACGAACCAGCACGGGCGGGTGTGACATTCCCGGGTCGGCTACCCTCGGCCGGGTGCAGCAGGGGACATCGACCGCGCTCGGACTGGCGCTCGGATTCGCGCTCGACCGGATCTTCGCCGATCCGCGGCGCTACCACCCCGTCGCCGGATTCGGTTCCGCCGCTGCGGCATTGGAAGAGGTGACCTACGCCGACGAGCGGCAGGCCGGGGTCGTGCACGAGGTGATCGCGGTGGGCGCGGTGCTCGGGATCGGGGCGATCGCGGCCCGCGCGGGTATCCTCGCGACGGCACTGGCCACCTGGACCGCGCTCGGCGGGCGCAGCCTCGCCCGCGCCGGGCACGCCATGGCCGAGCGGCTCGACGCCGGCGACCTCGACGGCGCCCGCGAATTGCTGCCCTCGCTGTGCGGGCGCGACCCCTCGGTGCTCGACGCCGACGGACTGGCCAGGGCCGCCCTGGAATCGGTGGCCGAGAACACCTCCGACGCGACCGTGGCGCCGCTGCTCTGGGGTGCCGTCGCCGGGGTGCCGGGGCTGCTCGGGTATCGCGCCGTGAACACCCTCGACGCGATGATCGGCTACCGCAACGAGCGCTACCTGCGCTTCGGCTGGGCCGCCGCCCGCACCGACGACCTGGCCAACGTGGTCCCCGCCCGCGTCACCGGCGTCCTCACCGCCGCCCTCGCGCCCCTGGTCGGCGGCACCCCCGGCGCCGCGTGGCGGGCCTGGCGCCGCGACGCCGCCAAGCACCCGAGCCCGAACGCGGGCGTGGTCGAGGCGTCGATGGCAGGCGCCCTCGGCGTCCGCCTCGGCGGCCGCACCCAGTACCGGCACGGCGCCGAACTACGGCCCACCCTGGGCGACGGGCCCGCCCCGACCACCGCGGATCTGCGCCGGGCGGTGCGGATGTCGGAGGCGGTGCAGGTGGGCGCGCTCGTGGTGTCGGTGGTAGTTGCCAAGGGGCTCCGGCGGCGCTGAGCGGATCGGTCGTCGGTCGAACCGAGAACTCCTCGCCGTGTGCGCCGACCGGCGCAGCGTCGTCGTGGTTGCGGCCGATGAACGGCTGCGGCCCGGTCGCAGGAGCGTTGTCGGGCGCTCGGGCTGGCGGGCGTGCTCGGCGCCCTGGTCGCCGTCGTCCTGCTGAATGCGCAGCGCGTTTGCTCGGTCAGCGGTTGCGGCCGTAGCGGTCGGCCAGGCGGGCTTCGGTGGTGGCCGGGGTCGCGGTATCCGTGGGCTGCGCGGCCGGGGTGGACTCGGCGCGGTCGCGGCGGCGGGCGCGGAGTTCGGCGACGACGAAGTACCCGAGGCCGAGCGGAGCCATGATGCCGAAGGCCAGCCACTGGAGGCCGTAGGAGAGGTAGGGGCCCGCGTCGAGCTGGGGGAGCGGGGTGGGAGTGAAGGCGCCGGGCTGGTCCGCGGCGAGCTGGAGATAACCGCCCTTGTCGGTGCCGGTGGGCAGGGCGGTCAGCGGGGTGCCGAGGACGGTGGCTTCCTGGGTGGTGTCGACGGTGTACACCTGGCGGTAGCCGTCCTGCGTGCTCGGCGGCTTGTCGGCGACGACGCCCTCCGAGGCGCGCACCCGCGCTTCGAGGCGCTGCGGGCCGGCCGGCGGGGCGGCGATCTGCGGCGGACGGGTGCCGTCCACCGCGGCGACCAGGCCGCGGTCGACCAGGAGGGTGCGGCCGTCGTCCAGCCGGAAGGCGGCCAGCACCGCGTAGCCGGGGGCGCCGTCGAGATGACGCAGCCGCACCAGCACCGTCGAATCCGCGACGTAGGCGCCGTTCGCGGTGACCCGCCGCCACTCGGTGTGAGCGGCCGGATCACCGTCGAGCACGCTCGTCACGTCCACCGGGTCGGCCCGCACCGAGTCGGCGATCAGCTGGTTGCGGTGCTCGGTGCTGGTGTTCTTGCCCAGCTGCCACGGCGCGAGCACCGTGAAGCACAGGTAGGCGAACGCCGCGACGATCACCGCGAGGATCAGCCAGCTCGGGCGCAGCAGGAAGGTGAGTTTGCGGATCATCATCGCTGCGCGTCGGCCACGGTGTGGGCGTCCAGTGCGGCGCGCACCCAGTCGAGCAGGCCGGGGATGGCGGCCTCGATCTGGTCGCGGACCAGGTCGAAGTCGGTCTGGTCGCCGTAGTACGGGTCGGGCACGTCGCTGCCGTCGGCGGCGGGGTCGAAGCTGCGCAGCAGGCGGCGCTGCTCGGTGGGGACGCCGCGGTGCGCCAGCTCCCGGTCGTGCCCGGTGTCGAGGGCGATGATCAGGTCGGCGTCGCGGTGATCGGTGCCGAAGGTGGCCGCGATGTGGTCGGTGGGGTAGCCGGCCCGGCGCAGCGTGGCCTCGGTACGCGGATCGGCCGGATCGCCCACATGCCACGATCCGGTGCCCGCGCTGGTCACCCGTACCCGGTTCGCGAGACCGGCACGGTACAGATGCGCCTCGAACATCTTCGCCGCCATCGGCGACCGGCAGATGTTTCCTGTGCAGATGAATGACACGTGCAGCTGACCCACGCAGCCATTGTCGCCGGTGCCGCCGAATCGCCGCCACGTAGGGTGTTCAGTTGTGTTCCAGGACTCCGTCGACCCCGCGATGCTGCGCCACCACGGCGACGTGGACGCGCGCCCTGGCATGCTCGATTTCGCGGTCAACGTCCGCGGCACCGCCCCGCCCGCCTGGTTGCGCGACCGCCTCGCCGCCCGCCTCGACGACCTCGGCCGCTACCCGTCCGCCGCGGACGAGGCCGCCGCCCGCGCCGCCGTCGCCGCCCGGCACGGCCGCCGTCCCGACGAAGTCCTGCTGCTCGCTGGCGCCGCCGAGGGCTTCGCCCTCCTACCCCGCCTGACCCCGCGCCTGGCCGCGGTGATCCACCCGTCCTTCACCGAACCCGAGCTGGCCCTGCGCGAGGCGGGCATCCCGGTGACCCGCGTGGTGCTGGAACCGCCGTACACGCTCGACCCGGCTCTGGTCCCGGAGGACGCGGACCTCGTCGTTCTCGGCAACCCGACCAACCCCACCTCGGTGCTGCACCCCGCCGCGATGATCCACGCGCTGCGCAGGCCGGGCCGGATCGTCGTGGTCGACGAGGCTTTTGCCGACGCCGTCGTCGGGGCCGGGTCGTCGGCCGATTCCGACAGCGACCAACCTGCGCTCGGTGCGGCCGTCGCCCACGGGCCCGGCATCGCCTCATTGGCCGAATCGCGGCCACTCGCCCCAGCGGTACCCGACTCGTTCGTCGGGTCGGGGTCGCAGGCCGGTCAGGACGCGGTCGCCGGGCTGGGATTGAAGGCAGGTCAGGATGCGCTCGCAGGGTCGGCATCGTCCGGTGCTCCGGACACCCTCACTGTGCGCGCGGTGCAGGGCGATCCCGAATCGCTGGCCGCACTTTCGGCGCCTGATGTGCTCGTGCTGCGCAGTCTCACCAAGACCTGGGCGCTGGCCGGGTTGCGGTGCGGGTATGCGCTGGGTGCGCCGGAGGTGCTGGCCCGGCTGACCCACGGGCGCCCGCACTGGCCGTTGGGCACTCTCCAGCTCGAGGCGATCAGCGCCACCGCCGAACCGTCGGCCGTCGCCGCGGCCCGGGAGCACGCGGGCGACATCGCCGTCGAGCGGTCGGCCATGATCGAGCGGCTCACCGCGCTCGGCATCGAGGTGCACACCCCGGCCGCGGGCCCGTTCCTGCTGCTGCGCGTCACCGACGGTGAGCTGGTGCGCAAACGCCTGGCCGATCGCGGGATCGCCGTGCGCCGAGCCGATACCTTCCCGGGCCTCGGACCGGATCACCTGCGGGTCGCCGTCCGCGCGCCCGGCGAGGTCGACCGATTGATCGACGGGCTGCGAGCGGCGCTGTGGTGATCGCGCCGCAGTGCATCGTGTCACCGTGTGCGATCCGGCGAGCCGTGCGGCGGGCGAAAGCATTGTGGTGCAAGGTGATTCCCTAGCGTGATGACATGGAGGAGGCGGCGGTGTCCGACCTGGCCGAACTGATCGGGGTACTCGACGCGGCGTATCCGCCCCGGCTGGCCGAATCGTGGGATTCGGTGGGGCTGGTGTGTGGCGACCCGGCGCAGGAGGTGAGCAGGGTGCTGTTCGCCGTGGACGCCACCGCCGCCGTCGTCGACGAGGCGATCGCGTGGGGCGCCCAGGCGCTGGTCGTGCACCATCCGCTGCTGTTGCGTGGGGTCGACACCGTCGCGGCCGACACCCCCAAGGGCGCGCTGCTGCACCGGCTGATCCGTTCCGGCTGCGCCCTGTTCTCCGCGCACACCAACGCCGACTCCGCCGACCCGGGCGTCTCCGACGCGCTCGCCGCCGCCGTCGGCCTCACCGTCACCGGCCCGCTGGACCCCAAACCCGTTGCCTCGGTGGACAAATGGGTGATCCAGGTGCCGCAGACGCATACCGCCTCGCTGATGTCGGCGCTGTTCACCGCGGGCGCCGGCGCGATCGGCGACTACCGCGAGGCCGCCTGGTACACCGCGGGCACCGGCCAATTCCGGCCGCTGCCCGGCGCGAATCCGGCGATCGGGGCGGTGGGCGCGGTGGAGACCGTCACCGAGGACGCCGTCGAGGTGGTCGCCGCGCCGACCTCGCGTCTCGCCGTGCTGGCCGCGCTGCGCGCCGCGCACCCGTATGAAGAGCCCGCCTACCACGTCACCGAGCGTGCGCCGCTGCCGTCCTCGCTCGGCATCGGCCGCATCGGCGAACTCGCCGAGCCCGAGACCCTGCGCGATTTCACCGCCCGGGTCGGCGTCGGCCTGCCGCGCACCGTCTGGGGTGTGCGCGCCGCGGGTGACCCGGACCGGCTGATCCACCGGGTCGCGGTGTGCGGCGGCGCGGGCGACTCCTACCTGAACGCCGCCATCCGCGCGGGTGTCGACGCCTACCTCACCTCCGACCTGCGCCACCACCCCGTCGACGAGCACCTGCGCCGCGGCGGCCCCGCCCTCATCGATGCCGCGCACTGGGCCACCGAGTTCCCCTGGTGTGGGCAGGCCGAACAGTTCGTGCGCGCCGCCCTGCCCGGCGTCACGACCCGGGTGTCCGACCTGCGCACCGACCCGTGGACGGTCACCGGCTGACCCGCTCGCCCACGGCCCGGCACCGGGTCTCCGGGTCATGGCGTGCGCACCCCCCGCGGCGCGGTACGGTTGATCAACCCATCCGTCCACTGCGTTCAGGAGTTCGTGCGCGTTGAATGTCGAACCGTCGGTCCAGTCCAAGCTGCTCCAGCTCGCCGCTGTCGATGCCGAGTTGACGCGGATCGCGCACCGCAGGAACGCGCTGCCCGAGCAGCAGGAGGTGGCCCGGCTCGCGACCGAGCGCAACGGCTACAAGGATGCCGCCGTCGCCGTGGAGATCGGCATGGACGATCTGGATCGCGACATCCGCAAGCTCGAGGGTGAGGTCGAGGCGGTCCGCAAGCGCGAGGACCGCGACCGCGGCATGCTCACCGCGGGCACCGTCGCCGCCAAGCAACTCGCCGAGATCCAGCACGAGCTGGGCAGCCTGGAACGCCGCCGCTCGGTGCTCGAGGACGAACTGCTGACCGTGATGGAACAGCGCGAGGCCATGGCCGCCGACCACGATCACGCCGGTGCCCGGCTGAGCAAGGCCGACCAGGACCTCGCCGACGCCGAACGCCTGCGTGACGAGGCGCTGGCCGATCTCGACGTCGCCCAGCAGCGCTGCGATCAGGACCGGTCCGGCCTGGTCGGCCTTTTCCCCGACGAGCTGCTCGCCGTCTACGACAAGCAGCGCGCCGCCCACGGGGTCGGCGCCGCCCTGCTGCAGGCCCGCCGCTGCGGCGCCTGCCGGATCGAGATCGACCGCGGCGAGATGCAGCGCATCGCCAAGGCCGCGCCCGAGGCGGTGCTGCGCTGCCCGGAATGCTCCGCGATCATGGTGCGCACCAAGGAATCGGGGCTGTGAGCGGATCGGCGCGCCGATGACCGAGGTGATCGTCGAGGCCGACGGTGGTTCGCGCGGCAATCCCGGCCCGGCCGGGTACGGCGCGGTGGTCTTCGACGCCGACCACGCGCGGGTGCTGGCCGAGCGCAAGGAGTTCGTGGGTGTCGCCACGAACAATGTGGCCGAATATCGCGGCCTGATCGCCGGTTTGGCGGCCGCGGCCGAACTCGGCGCGCGGGTGGTCGCGGTGCGGATGGACTCCAAGCTCGTGGTCGAGCAGATGTCGGGACGCTGGAAGGTCAAGCACCCGTCGATGATTCCGCTGGCCGAGCAGGCCCGTGCGCTGGCCGCCGGGTTCGATCGGGTCAGCTTCACCTGGATCCCGCGCGCGCAGAACTCCCATGCCGACCGGCTGGCGAACGAGGCGATGGACGACGGCGACACGGTCGCCACCGTGCGCACCGCCGTCGCCGCCGGGCACGCGCCCGGCGACCAGGTCGCCGTGCCCGCGGCGCCGGAACCCACTGCGGCGCAGAAGGTTTCGGTGGCGCCGGGCTGGACGGGCGCGGTCGGCAGGCCGACCCGGCTGTTGCTGCTGCGGCACGGCCAGACCGAGCTGTCGGTGCAGCGCCGCTATTCCGGCCGCGGCAATCCGCCGCTCACCGAACTGGGGCGTGAACAGGCCGACCGGGCCGCGAAGATGCTGGCCGCCAAGGGCGATATCGCCGCCGTGGTCACCTCGCCGCTGCAGCGGGCCCGCGCCACCGCCGAGGCCGCGGCCGCCGCGCTGGACGTGCCGCTGCGAGTCCTGGACGGGCTGATCGAAACCGACTTCGGCGACTGGGAGGGACTCACCTTCGCCGAGGCCGTGCAGCGCGATCCGCAACTGCACGCCGACTGGCTGGGCGATCCGTCGATCCCCGCGCCGGGTGGGGAGAGCTTCGACCAGGTGCGTGAGCGGATCGAAGGGGTGCGCCGCGATCTGGTGGCGCTGTATCCGGGCGAGAACGTCGTGGTGGTCAGCCATGTCACGCCGATCAAGACGCTGGTGCAGCTGGCACTGGGTGTCGGACCCTCGTTGCTGTACCGGTTGCACCTGGATCTGGCCTCGCTGTGCGTCGCCGAGTTCTATCCCGACGGCGGCTCCTCGGTGCGGCTGGTCAACGACACCTCCTACCTGTAGCGCTGGCCGCCTGTCGCCGGGGCGCGGTACGGTCGCCCCGGTTCGCGGTGCGGCGTAACGACGACGCCCCGGCGCCCGACATCGGTTCGGGCGTGCGGAGACACCGCGGCCGTCGAGAAAGGTACTTGATGAGGTTTCTACGGATGGCGGCGTTCGCGGCGGCCATCGCGGGGGCGCTCACCGCGTCCGCTGGTGCGGGCAGCGTGTCGGCCGATCCGAGCGTGGTGCTCGGCGCGGCCTCGGGCATCGTCTTCGACAACAACTCCGGTTGCTCGCTGACGGCCATCGGCCACGACAACGCAGGCCGTCTGGTCGGCCTGACCGCCGGGCACTGCGCGCCGACGGGGGCGCGGGTCGGCGCCGAGCAGGCGCTGCAGGCCGGCGTGATCGGCACCGTCGCCTTCTCCGACGACGGCGACTACCTGGACTTCGCGGTGCTGCAGCTGGACGCGTCGAAGGTGGTGCCGGTCCGCACCATCGGGCAGACCACCGTCGCCGGCATCGGGGCCCAGCCGGGTCCGGGCGCCACCGTGTGCTCGGACGGTCGCACCAGCGGTCGCAGCTGCGGCGTGGTGTGGGGTGAGCTCGAAGGCACCTCGATCAACCAGTACTGCTCGCAGCCGGGCGATTCCGGCGGTCCGGTCGTCGTCGGCGACCAGCTGGTCGGCATGAACCAGGGCAGGCTCACCGGCCTGGGCCCCGTCGATTTCGACGTGCCGTGCACCGGTGGCGCCAACCCGATCCACTCGCCCGCCTACTTCCAGCCCATCCAGGTCATCCTGGACGTGCTGAACCGCGCGGGTGGCGTCGGCGCGGGCTTCCGCCCGATCTGATCCCCGGCTCGAACAGACAAGGGGCGCAGCACCGAATCGGTGCTGCGCCCCTTGTCTGTTCGCGACCTTCACTGCGCGGCCATCGCGCGCAGCGCCGCCGCGGTGGTGTCGTCCATCGGGTAGAAGAACTCGATCGCGAGCTCGGACAGGGTCACATCGGCCGGGGCGCCGAAGGTGGCCATGGTGGAGAACATCGTGAGCGGGCCGAGTGGCGAGCTGATCCGGATCGGCACCTGGAACGGTCCGGTCGGCTCGTAGCCGCCGGGCGAATCCGCCGGTACCGGATAGCCGCGCACCTCGTCGTAGAGCGAGCGCAGCCGCGCGTCACCGGTCGCGCCGAGCTGACGCAGCAGCCGTTCCAGGAACAGCTCGCGCACCTGGCGCAGGTTCTCCAGCCGCCGCGCGAGTCCGTCGGGGTGCAGGACCAGCCGGAAGACGTTGGGGCGCGGCGTCAGCAGGTGTTCGGGCACGCCGGTCATCAGCACGGGCATCGCGGCATTGCCCGCCACCACATCCCACCAGCGATCGACCACCACCGCCGGATACGGCTCGTGTGCGGCGAGCATCGTCTCGATCGCGTGCCGCGCGGGCGACAGCGCGGCATCGTCGAGCGCCGACTCCCGGTACGCGGGCGCGTAACCGGCGGCCAGGAGCAGCGTATTGCGTTCCCGCAGCGGCACATCCAGGGTTTCGCACAGGCGCAGCACCATCGCCCGGCTCGGCTGGGAACGCCCGGTCTCGAGATAGGACAGATGCCGCGAGGAGGTGTCGGCCGCGAGCGCCAGCTCGAGCTGGCTGAGCTTGCGCCGCTGCCGCCATTCCCGCAGCAGCGGCCCGATCCCCGTCCGAAGCGCCGTCATCGGGCCAGCGTATCCACCTCTCCGGTGGCCCGGCCATGACCTCGGAGGTCATTGCGACGCTGACCTCCACCACCGCACAGTGGGTCGGTCACCCCGAGAACAGGAGCCGACGATGAGCACCGCCACCACTGCCCGGACCGACCTGCTGACCACCGTGCTGCGCGTAGACGGCTGGAGCACCGCCGTTTTCGGCGTCGCCCTCGCCGCGGCCGCCCCGCTACTCGCCGATCCGCTCGGCCTGCCCGCCTCGCTGTCGGTCCTGTTCGGCGCCGTCCTGATCACCGGCGGCGCCGCCCTGCTGACCATCGCCACCCGCGGGCCCCATCGCCACGGCCGTCTCGTGGTCGCCGTCAACGCCATCTCGGCGGTCGGCATGACTCTGTCGGCCTGCACCGGTCTTCTGCCGTTGACCGCCGCGGGCATCGCGTTCCTGCTCGCCGGTGCCGTCCTGGTGGCGACCTTCGCCGCCCTGGAATACGCGGGCCTGCGCGCCGGGGATCGACGTGGTCAGAGGGTGAGCCCGCGCTCCCCATGAGCAGCAGTCCGTAGGCGGCGACGGCGTGGGCGTCGACGATCTCGCCGCGCAGGATCATGGCCTCCACCTGGGCGCGGGAGAACCAGGCCGTGCGCATGTCCTGTTCCTCGAGCTCCCGGCCACCCGGCGGAAACGGCGGGGTCAGGGACGCAGGACCGAGACCAGGAAGTCGGTCTGGTCGCGGACCACCTGCTCGAACACGTCGTCGAAGTAGACGTCGAAATGGCCCACCGGGTACTGCTTGACCACGGCGTGCTTGGTGCGTTCGGCGGCCTTGCGGGTGGGGCCGGCGGGGGCCACCGAGTCGTTTTCGGCGATGGCGTAGAACACCGGGACCTTGAGCGACTTGGCGCGGCGGCCGGGGGAGTCGAACAGGGTCGAGAAGGCTACGCGGGCACCGACTTTCGGGCGGTAGGTCTCGCTCTCCTCGGCGAGCCTGCCGAACCCCTCCGGCACGTCGGCGGCACTCATCAGCGCCGCCGCGCGCTTGCGGCCCGCCAGCCGGATCGGCACCGGCTTGCGGCGGATCGGGCCGACCAGCAGGTCGGTGGCGGCGATGGTGGCGACCTTGGTGACGCTGATCGGTCCCTTCGCCAGCGCCGAAGCCCACCCGCTGGTGAACGGCACCTGCGCGACCACCGCGGCCAGATAGTCGTCGTCGGGCGCCACGGACAGCACATGCCCGCCGCCGAACGAGGTGCCCCACAGCGCGATCCGGGTGGCGTCGAAGCCACGGATGCTGCGCGCGTAGGCGATTGCGGCCTTCCAGTCCTGCCGCTGGCGGGGGATGTTGAGCACCTGGCGGGGCGCACCCTCGCTGGCACCGAAATGCCGGTAGTCGAACGCCAGCACCCCCATCCCCGCCGCGACGAACCGCCGCGCATATCGATCCAACCCCATTTCGCGGGTTGCCCCCAGCCCGTGTCCCATGATCACCAGCGGGCGCGGCCGGGGCGCACCGTCGGGCAGGTAGAGCCAGGCAGCGCACTGCTGGTCTCCCGAAGGGAAACTGACGTCGACACGTTCCATGGAAGCTGAGGGTACCGAGTACTCTGTACGGGCGGACGAGTCGGCCGGGCGACCGCGGTGACGGGAACGGGCACGATGGTGCCGCTGCCCGCCGCCGAGGAAAGTCCGGACTCCACAGAGCAGGGCGGTTGTTAACGGCAACCCGGGGCGACCCGCGGGACAGTGCCACAGAAAACAAACCGCCGCGCACACGTGCGCGGTAAGGGTGAAACGGTGCGGTAAGAGCGCACCAGCGCCCCGGGTGACCGGGGCGGCTCGGTAAACCCCGCCCGGAGCAAGGTCGAAGGTCGCACCTCGCGGTGCGGCTGCGCAGGTGTTCGAGGGCTGCTCGCCCGAGCCTGCGGGTGGACCGCTCGAGGCACCCGGCGACGGTGTGTCCAGATGGATGGTCGCCCCCCGGCGCGAGCCGGGGACAGGATCCGGCTTACAGGCCGGCTCGCCCGCCTTCGGCAGACGACGAGGCGGCGGTCCCGCACGGGAACCGCCGCCTCGTCGAGCCGGGCACCGGCCTCAGCACATGAGCTTGGCCATCTGGTAGATCGCCTGCGCCTCTTCGGTGGTCGGGGCGGTGGCGCCGTTCTTCGCGTTCTTCACGACACCGGCCACGACGTCGGCCTCGGCCTTGCCCGCTTTGATGTCGCCGCAGGTCTGGGTCAGCAGTCCGCCGATCGCGGCGTCGTCGCGGCCCTCGGCCAGCTTCGGGAAGGCGTTGCGGTAGCTCACCACGAACATGCCCGCCTTGCCGGAGTCGACCTGGGCGGCCGCCGCGGCGGAGGTGGAAGTGGCGGCGGTGGTGGTGGAGGTGTCGTCGCCGCAACCGGCCAGAAGCAGGGCGAAGACGGTGGCGCTGGCCGCGATGGCGGCGGTAGTTCTACTCACGGAGCGGGATGCTAGCGCCCCAGAAAACAAGTCGCCTCCCGTCAGGTTAACGGGAGGCGACAGGTACTCGATCGAATCGGTGAGCTACGCGGGGTTGATCACCAGCAGCTGGGCCCAGTAGGACGCCTGGTCCGGACCGAGGATCGGCAAGAGGTAATCGAAAAGCAGCGACGACATACGCTCGGATACTCCCATTTATCGACGTGGGTGCCGCACTGCCCGGCGTGTGCCGGGGGTGCCGCGCACACAGTAACAACTGTGGGCGCGACGGCGGGCGGAGTGTGTCGGCCCGGTGAAAATGCGCAGGAACTCGCCGGGAACGTGAGCGAGGTCATAGAGTGTTCGCCGTCGGCAGGACTCGCTGCCCGGGCAGCGAGCCCAACACATTCGATCGCGGAAGCAGGTCACATTTACATGCGGGTAGTTCGTTCCATTGTCGCCGGTGCACTGATCGCCGGTGCCGCCGCGGTTTTCACCTCCCTTGGGGCCGGTTCGGCGAGCGCGGTCGCGGTGACCCCGCTGGCGGGCGGGGTCCAGGTGGACCTGAGCCCGGCCGATACCGCCTGGGTGCACCAGACCCGGTTCGGTCTGACCGTCGCCGGTCTGCCGCACCCGTCGGCCGCCTCCTTCGGTCAGGCGCTCGACGCGGCGGCGACCGTGTCCTCGGCCGTGCCCAACGGCCGGGTCACCTTCACCGTGTACGGCCCGTTCGATCAGCTCAACGGCACCATGCTGGCGCTGCAGTAGGCACTCGCTAACCTGCCAGGATGGAACTCCATCAGCGGATCGTCTCGGCGCCGGTCGACTTCGGCGCCATCCGTTCCGAATTCGGGCTGGCCTCGGACTATCCTGCCGAGGCCGTCTCGGAGGCCCGCGACGCGGTCGACGCGTTCGCGGGCGCCAGGGCCGACCGGACCGACATCGAGTTCGTCACCATCGACCCGCCCAGCGCCATGGATCTGGACCAGGCGCTGCATCTGACCCGCACCCCCACCGGCTTCACGCTGCACTACGCGATCGCCGACCTCGGCGCCGTGATCAGCCCCGGCGGTGCGCTCGCCCGCGAATCCGAAGCGCGCGGCCAGACCTTCTATCTCCCCGACGGGACCGTGCCGCTGCATCCGCCGGTGCTGTCCGAGGACGCGGCCAGTCTGCTGCCCGGTGTCGACCGGCCCGCCGCGCTGTGGACCATCGAACTCGACGACAAGGCCACCCCGCTGACCTTCTCGGTGACGCGCGCGCTGGTGCGCTCCCGGGAACGGTTCGACTACGCCCAGGTGCAGGCCGCCGCCGAGGCCGGGACCCTGCACCCGTCGCTGGCCGCGCTGCCCGAGTTCGGCAGGCTGCGCATCGAGGCGGGCCTGGACCAGGGCGCGATCTCGCTGCGCCTGCCCGCCCAGGACGTGGTGCGCGACGGCGACAACTGGCGCCTGGAACTGGAACCGCGTACCGCCGCCGACGACTGGAACGAGCAGGTCTCGCTGCTCACCGGGATGTGCGCGGCGCGGATCATGCTCGACCACGACGGCGGCTCGCTCGGCCTGCTGCGGACGATGCCGCCGCCCCCGGAGTCCGCCATCGCCTCGATGCGCCGCACCGCCGCGGCCCTGGGCGTCTCCTGGCCCGCCGAGCTGCCCGTGGGCAGGCTGCTGGCCGGTCTCGATCCGAACACCCCGGCCGCGCTGGTGCTGATGTCGGAGGCGACGAGCCTGCTCCGCGGTGCCGGCTACACCCTGCTCGCCGACCTCGACGACCCGGCGCCCGACCAGCTGACGCACAGCGCGATCGGCGCGCCCTACGCCCACGTCACCGCCCCGCTGCGCCGCCTGGCCGACCGGTTCACCACCGAGATCTGCCTGGCCCACTGCGCGGGCACGGCGGTGCCGGACTGGGTGCGCGACGGCTTGGCCCCGGCCGCGGAAACCCTGCGCCGCACCGACTCCGTGGCGAACAAGGTCGACCGCGCCTGCGTCGACCTCACCGAGGCCACCGTGCTCACGCCCCGGGTGGGCACCGACTTCGCCGCCCTGGTCCTGCGCGAGGCCAACGGCACCCGGCCCGCCGAGATCTTCGTCGCCGAACCGCCGATCCTGGGCCGCTGCGAGGGCAGGCCACCGGAGGGCGAGCACGTCACCGTCCGGCTGGTGACCGCCGACATCGCCACCCGCACCGTCGGATTCGAGTACGACGGCACGCCCCGGGCGTGAGCCGGTGACCGCCGCTCAGTCGGCGACGGAGACGAACGCCGCGGCGGCGGGGTAGTGGGCGATGGCCCGGCCCGCGGCGGCTTCCTCGGTGTCGGCGAGGAGCTCGTAGACGGTCGCGGCGGCGCCGTGGGCGCCCGCGGCGGCCGCGAGGATGGCCTCGCGGGATTCCACGGCGTCGCGGTGGTCGCCCAGGACGCTCTGCAGGCGTTTGGCCCTGGCGCCGAGATCGGTGGCATCGGCGCCGAGCACCTCGCCCGCCGCTTCACAGGAATAGCGCAACCGCTTGGCGCCCTTGCGGATGTCGTGCAGCAGCTCCACCCGGTCGGCCGGGGTGGCCCGCGGTTCGGCGAAGACCAGCTTGCGCAGCCGCTTGTGGTCGCGGCGCAGGACGCGGTTGAACACCGCGCTCGCGTCGGCCTTGGCCAGGGCGCGCGCGAGCGGTGGCCCGGTGCGCCAGGCCACCAGCGTCTCGGCCAGTGCCTGATAGCGGTCGCGGTCGAGCTCGGTGACGACGGCGGTGTGCGCCTCGGCGTAGGCGCCGCGCGCCGCGTCGACGAGTGCCGCGGTGACCTCGGCGGGCACGTCGTCATAGCCGGCCAGCAGCTCGGCGAAGCGTTCGCCGCGCACCTCCGCGTCGCGGGCGACGCCGAGCAGCTCGGCCAGCCACTTCAGTTCCGTCACGGTGTCGGTGGCGGCGTCGTGGTCGAACAGGTCGCGGTAGGAGCGCAGCACGCTGCGCAACCGCCGGGTGGCCACCCGCATCTGGTGGATCGAGTCGTCGGCGTCGGCGCGCACGTCGGGTTCGGCCGCGAGCAGCCGGTCGATGTCCTCGCGCAGTGCCGCGACGACGGCTTTTCCGGCCTTGCGCGCCATGATTCAGCCTCCCCGTTTCCCGAACGCGTCGGTCGCCTCGACCAGGTGGTGGGTGATGCCCGGCTCGTGCGCGGTGTGCCCGGCGTCCTCGACGATGTGCAGGGTCGAGGACGGCCAGGCGTGGTGCAGGTCCCAGGCGCTCACGGCGGGGCACACGATGTCGTGGCGCCCCTGCACGATCACGCCGGGGATGTCGGCGATCCGGTCCATGTCCCGCAGCAACTGTCCCTCGTCGAGGAATCCGCCGTGCCGGAAATAGTGATTCTCGATCCGCGCGAAGGCGAGTGCGAACCGCGCCTCGCCGGTCTCGGCGACCCGATCCGGTTGCGGCAGCAGCGAACTCGTCGCCCCTTCCCACGTCGACCAGGCGACGGCGGCATCGAGCGCCACCTGCGGATCGGGGGAGTGCAGCAGCCGGTGATACACCTCGACGAGGTCCTCGCCACGCTCGGAAACCGGCACGCGCGCGAGGAATTTCGCCCACTCGGCCGGGTAGACGTTGCCTGCGGCGCCGTTGTAGTACCAGTCGATCTCCTTGCGCCGCAACAGGAAGATGCCGCGCAGTACCAGCTCGGTCACCCGCGCGGGGTGCGCCTGCGCGTAGGCCAGGCCGAGTGTGGAACCCCAGGACCCGCCGAACACCTGCCACCGCTCGATGCCGAGATGCTCACGCAGCAGCTCCATGTCGGCGATCAAGTGTTTGGTGGTGTTCACGTCCAGGCTCGCGCCGTCGGCGATGTGCGGCACCGACTGTCCACAGCCGCGCTGATCGAACAGCACGATGCGGTAGACGGCCGGATCGAAGAAGCGCCGTTGCAGCGGACCGGTACCGCCACCGGGCCCGCCGTGCACGAACACCACCGGCTTGCCCGCCGGGTTGCCGCTGACCTCCCAGTACATCCGCTGGCCGTCGCCGACGTCGAGCAGGCCGTGCTGGAACGGCTCGATCGGCGGGTAGAGGGTGCGCATCAGAACGCCAATCCGGCGGCGAGAGTGGGCAGTTCGAGGGCGGTCAGCGCCTCGGTGCGCACATCGGCGCAGGCGCCGGTGGTGACCCGGTCGACGATCGCCTTGTCGGCGAGCACCTGGGCGTTGATCCCGCCGTTGCGCAGCGCCCACTCGTGCACCATCGTGTTCAGCGCGAACCGGCCCAGCGTCGGGCCCTGCACCCGGAAGTTCGACAGCTCGGGCCGGATCAGGTCGCACAGCTGGCCTGCGGCGGCGTCGCTGATCACCAGGGCGCCCGGCGTCGCGGCGGTGGTGGTCGCCGGTGTCGTGGCGGGAGCGGAGGTGGGGGTCGCCGTGGGTTCGGTAGTGCCGCAAGCGGTCAGGCCCGCGACGGCGAGCGCGCCCGCCACCAGCAGTGCGGGGCGGGTCTTCCAACGGCGATGCGGCATCGGTACCTCTACTCGTGTCGACTGTGTCGGCATCGAGTCTGCCACTTCCCCCGCATCGCCGCCGACGCCTCAGTGCGCCGGATCGGTCGTCAGAAGCTGTGCTCGGGGCCGGGGAACGTGCCCTGGCGCACCTCGTCGGCGTACGCGGCGGCGGCCGAGCGCAGCTCGTCGCCGACGTTGCCGAAGCGCTTGACGAACTTGGCGGTCTTGCCGCTGGTGTAGCCGGCCATGTCCTGCCAGACCAGCACCTGGGCATCGCAGTCGGCGCCGGCGCCGATACCGATGGTCGGGATGGTCAGCTTGTGGGTGACCTGCCCGGCCAGCTCGGCGGGCACCATCTCCATGACCACCGAGAACGCCCCGGCCTCCTGCACGGCGATCGCGTCGGCGACGAGCTGCTCGGCCCCGTCGCCGCGGCCCTGCACGCGGAACCCGCCCAGGGTGTTGACGCTCTGCGGGGTGAACCCGATGTGCGCCATCACCGGGATGCCGGCCGCGGTGATCAGCGCGATCTGCTCGGCGACGCGTTCGCCGCCCTCGAGCTTCACCGCGTGCGCGCCGCCCTCCTTCATGAAGCGGGTGGCGGTGGCCAGCGCCTGCTGCGGGGAGGACTCGTAGGTGCCGAACGGCAGGTCGGCGACGACCAGCGCGTGCGGCGCGCCGCGGACCACGCCGCGCACCAGCGGGATCAGCTCGTCGACGGTGATCGGCACGGTGGTGTCGTAGCCGTACACCACGTTGGCGGCGGAATCGCCGACCAGCAGGACTGGAATGCCGGCTTCCTCGAAGAGGCGCGCGGAGGAGTAGTCGTAGGCCGTCAGCATCGACCAGCGCTCGCCCTCGGCCTTCATCTGCTGCAGATGCTGGACGCGGGTCTTGCGGCGGGGCTTGTCGACAGCGGCGGGAGCGGCACCGTAGGCAGGGGTCTGCTCATCGGATACGGACATCATCGTCCCTTTCGTCTGGTTCCTCGAGGCCCGTAGCGGGTCCCCGGGTGTTTCTGACGCATCCAGTGTGCCACCCCGGGCCGAGCCGGTTTAAGGGCGGACGCCGGTGTGATCGGTCACAGCCGGTATTCGGCTACCGTGATGGCGAGCCCAGGTCGGACCGATTCGGGCGCATCGTGTTGTGCGCCGGACGGCGCGGAAAGGTGGGCCCACCGTGCAGCGTGGCAGGTTCGTCGTGCTCCTGGGCGCTCTCGGCGCGCTGGTGTTGTCCGGCTGTAGCGCCAC
The DNA here is from genome assembly GCF_900637185.1 of Nocardia asteroides. NCBI lineage: Bacteria > Bacillati > Actinomycetota > Actinomycetes > Mycobacteriales > Nocardiaceae > Nocardia > Nocardia asteroides. The sequence goes on from NZ_LR134352.1 coordinate 2,742,868, forward strand.
CGAGAGCGGCACGCCGTACGCGCAGTGGCCCCCCGCGCCTGCGGGCCTGGAGAAGTTCTATCAGCAGCAGGTCGACTGGGGTTCGTGCGAGGGCTTCGGCAGCCCCGAGGACCGGCTGCCGCCCAAGACCGAGTGCGCCCGGGTCACCGTGCCCGTCGACTACGCGAACCCGGAGGGCGCCACCGCCCAGATCGCGCTCTCGCGGATCCCGGCGACCGGCGAGAAGATCGGCTCGCTGCTGCTGAACCCCGGCGGTCCCGGCGTCTCGGGGCTGTCGATGGTCACCGTCGGCAACCGCACCGAGCTGGCCGAGCGGTTCGACCGGGTCGGGTTCGATCCGCGCGGCGTCGGCTCGTCGGTGCCCGCGATCTCCTGCCTGACCCCGCAGCAGGCCGACGCCGAACGCGCCGAACCCCCGCTCGACAACACCCCCGCAGGCATCGCCGCGGCCGAGGCCGACAACAAGCAGTACGCCGACCGCTGTGCCGAACGCAGCGGCACCGACCTGCTCGCCCATGTCGGCACCCGCGAGGTGATCCAGGACATGGACGTGCTGCGCTCGGCCCTGGGCGACGAGAAGCTGAGCTACCTGGGCTACTCCTACGGCACCCGGCTCGGGTCGGCCTACGCCGAGAAGTTCCCGCTGAACGTGCGGGCCATGGTCCTGGACGGCGCGGTCGACTCCTCGCAGGACCCGGTGCAGGAGTCGCTGCGCCAGGCGGCCGGCTTCCAGGGCGTGTTCGACGCCTACGCCGCCGACTGCGCCAAGAGCGCCGACTGCCCGCTCGGGACCGATCCGGCGCAGTTCGTCGCCCGGTTCCGCGCGCTGGTCGACCCGCTCGCGGCCACCCCCGCCGCGACCACCGACCCGCGCGGGCTGTCCTACGGCGACGCGATCACCGGCGTGCAGCAGGCCCTCTACAGCGACGACCTGTGGCAGGTGCTCACCGAGGGCCTGACCGAGCTGCGTGCCGGCCGCGGCGACACCCTGCTGCAACTGGCCGACCTCTACGACGGCCGCCGCGAGGACGGCACCTACGCCAACACCCAGGACGCCTTCAACGCGATCCGCTGCGTCGACGACCCGCGCATCACCGATCCCGCCGTCGTGGCCCGCCAGGACGCCGAATACCGCAGGGCCGCGCCCTTCCTCGACGACGGCCGGGGCACCGGCGCCGCGCCGCTGGAGCTGTGCGCCGCCTGGCCGGTGCCCAACACCAGTACCCCGCACCGGGTGTCGGCGCCCGGCCTGCCGACCACGGTCGTCGTCTCCACCACCGACGATCCGGCGACGCCGTACCAGGCAGGCGTCGACCTGGCCGCCCAGCTGGGCGCGGACCTGATCACCTTCCGCGGCAACCGGCACACCGCGGCGCTGGTCGCGGGCGATCGGTGCCTCGACGACGCGGTGATCAGCTACCTGGTGGACCTCGCCGCGCCCGGGTCCGGGCTCACCTGCTGAGCTGTCGCGTGGTTCACCACGCCCCGTCGTGGCCGGTGAGAAGTGCGAACTCGGTGATCGAATAGCAAAAGCGAGTCCGTATGTAACACGGATTTAACGCCAGGTGCTTACGCTCGCCGGTATGGATCGCCAGAAGGAATTCGTGCTGCGGACGCTCGAAGAGCGGGACATCCGCTTCGTACGGCTCTGGTTCACCGACGTGCTGGGCTATCTGAAGTCCGTCGCCATCGCGCCCGCCGAGCTCGAAGGCGCCTTCGAGGAAGGCATCGGCTTCGACGGTTCGGCCATCGAGGGCTTCGCGCGCGTGTCCGAGGCGGACATGGTCGCGCGGCCCGATCCGTCGACCTTCCAGGTGCTGCCCTGGTCCACCTCCAAGGGACATCAGCACTCGGCCCGCATGTTCTGCGACATCACCATGCCCGACGGCTCGCCGTCCTGGGCCGACCCGCGCCACGTGCTGCGGCGTCAGCTCAACAAGGCCGCCGACGTGGGCTTCAGCTGCTACGTGCACCCCGAGATCGAGTTCTTCCTGCTGGAGAACGGCCTCAAGAACGGCGAGCCGGTGCCCGCCGACAACGGCGGCTTCTTCGACCAGGCCGTGCACGACTCGGCCCCGAACTTCCGCCGCCACGCCATCGACGCGCTCGAGTCGATGGGCATCTCGGTGGAGTTCAGCCACCACGAGGGCGCCCCCGGCCAGCAGGAGATCGACCTGCGCTACGCCGACGCGCTGTCGATGGCCGACAACGTGATGACCTTCCGCTACCTCATCAAGGAGGTCGCGATCGACGAGGGCGTGCGCGCCACGTTCATGCCCAAGCCGTTCGCGCAGTACCCGGGCTCGGCCATGCACACGCACATGAGCCTGTTCGAGGGCGAGTCCAACGCCTTCGCCGATCCCGACGACCCGGACAACCTGTCCGCGACGGCGCGCTCGTTCATCGCCGGCATCCTCGAGCACGCCCCGGAGATCAGCGCGATCAGTAACCAGTGGGTGAACTCCTACAAGCGCCTGATCCACGGCGGCGAGGCTCCGACGGCGGGCTCCTGGGGCCGGTCCAACCGGTCGGCGCTGGTGCGCGTGCCGATGTACACGCCGAACAAGGCGTCCTCGCGGCGCGTCGAGATCCGCAGCCCCGATTCGGCCTGCAACCCGTACCTGACCTTCGCGGTGCTGCTCGCGGCCGGTCTGCGCGGCATCGAGAAGGGCTACACGCTGCCGCCCGAGGCCGAGGACGACGTGTGGTCGCTGACCGACGCCGAGCGCCGCGCCATGGGCTTCCGCTCGCTGCCCGGCACCCTCGACGAGGCGCTGCAGGCGATGGAACGCTCGGAGCTGGTGGCCGAGACGCTGGGCGAGCACGTGTTCGACTTCTTCCTGCGCAACAAGCGCCGGGAGTGGGCCGACTACCGCAGCCAGGTGACGCCGTGGGAGCTGAAGGAATACCTCAGCCTGTGACACCGCGTCCGGCGCGCAGGACGTAACGCGGTCGATGCGCGGACCATGTACTTTTAGGGCATGGTCCGGCCCCCGACTGCCCGCTCCGCTGTTCCCGGCGTCGGCAGGCTCGGCTTGCTAGAGCCCGCCGCGGCGGCATCCCTGCACCAGCTCGGCTGGGACAACGTCGACGGCGTCCCGGTGCTGTGGGCGCTGTCCCGCTCGCCCGACGCCGATCTGGCGCTGTCGACCCTGGTCCGGCTGCGTGAGTCGCTCGGAAACGATTGGGCCGAACTGGATTCGGCGATCCGTGCCGACACCATGTTGCGCGGCAGGCTGTTCGGTCTGCTCGGGTCCTCCACCGCCTTCGGTGATCACCTGGTCGCCACGCCCGCCGCGTGGAAGCTGTTGCGCGCCACCCGGCTTCCCGAGCGCGACGAGCTGATCGCCGACCTGCTCGACGCGGTCGAGGCCACACCCGAGACCGGACCCAACGCGGGCCCGATGCTGTACCGGGCCGAGATCGCGGGCCCGGAGGCGATCGCCCTGCTGCGCAGCCGCTATCGCGATCAGCTCATGCTGCTGGCCGCGGTCGACCTGGCCTCCACCGTCGAGAACGAGCCGGTGCCGCCGTATCAGGTGGTGGGCAGGCACCTGTCGGATCTTGCCGACGCGGCGCTCACCGCGGCGCTGGCCGTGGCCGTGGCGCGGGTCTGCAAGACCGGCCCGGTGCCGGTGCGTCTCGCGGTGATCGCGATGGGCAAATGCGGTGCGCGCGAACTGAACTACGTCAGCGATGTCGACGTGGTGTTCGTCGCCGAACCGGCCGACGCCACCGCCACCCGGCTGGCCGCGGAGATGATGAGCGTCGCGAGTTCGGCGTTCTTCGAGGTCGACGCGGCGCTGCGCCCCGAAGGCAAAGCCGGCGCGCTGGTGCGCACCCTCGATTCCCATCTGGCCTACTACAAGCGCTGGGCCCGCACCTGGGAGTTCCAGGCCCTGCTGAAGAACCGGCCGATGACCGGCGACCTCGAACTCGGGCAGCAGTACCGCGACGCCCTGATGCCGATGGTCTGGGCCGCCTCGGAGCGTCCCGACTTCGTCGCCGACGTACAGGCCATGCGCCGCCGGGTGGAGGACCTGGTCCCCGCCGACCTGCGCGAGCGCGAACTCAAACTCGGCGCGGGCAGCCTGCGCGATGTCGAATTCGCCGTGCAGCTGCTGCAATTGGTGCACGGGCGGGTCGACGACTCGCTGCACGCCACCAACACCGTCGAGGCGCTGACGGCACTGGCCGCGGGCGGCTATGTCGGCCGCGAGGACGCCGCCAATCTCACCGCCTCGTACGAGTTCCTGCGCCTGCTCGAACACCGGCTGCAACTGCAGCGACTCAAGCGCACCCACACCCTGCCCGCGGCCGACGACGAGGAGGGCATGCGCTGGCTCGCGCGCGCCGCCCACATCCGGCCCGACGGCAGGCAGGACGCGGTGGGCGTGCTGGAGACCGAGATCCGGCGCAACTCGCTGCGGGTGCGGCGGCTGCACGGCAAGCTGTTCTACCGGCCGCTGCTCGAGTCGGTGGCCCGGCTCGACTCCGACGCGCTGCGGCTGAGCCCCGACGCCGCCGTTCGCCAGCTCGCCGCCCTCGGCTACGCCGCGCCCGCCAACGCGCTGGGCCATCTCAAGGCGCTCACCGGCGGCGTCTCGCGCAAGGGCCGCATCCAGGCGCTGCTGCTGCCGACGCTGCTCGAATGGCTCGGCGACACCCCGAATCCCGACGCGGGCCTGCTCGCGTATCGCCGGGTGTCGGAGGGCCTCGACGACCAGATCTGGTTCCTGCGCGAACTGCGCGACGAGGGCGCCATCGCGCAGCGGCTGATGATCGTGCTCGGCTCCTCGGAGTACCTGCCCGATCTGCTGATCAACGCCCCCGAGACGATCCGGATGTACGCCGACGGCCCCGCGGGCCCGCAGCTGCTCGGACCGCAGCCAGAGGACGTGGCCCGCGGCATCCAGACCGCCGCGGCCCGCTACGACGATCCGGCGCGCGCCGTCGCGGCGGCCCGCTCGCTGCGCAGGCACGAACTGGCCCGCGTCGCCTCGGCCGACCTGCTGGGCATGCTCGACGTCCCGCAGGTGTGCGCGGCGCTGTCCTCGGTGTGGGTGGCCGTGCTCGAGGCGTCGTTGCAGGCGGTCATCCGGGCCTCGGAGGCCGAGCGCGGCGCACCGGCGCCCGCCGACTTCGCGGTGATCGGCATGGGCAGGCTCGGTGGCATGGAACTGGGCTACGGTTCCGACGCCGACGTGCTGTTCGTCTGCGATCCACGCCCCGGCGAGGACGAGACCACCGCGGTGAAGTGGGCGATCGGGATCGCGGAGAAGGTCCAGCGCCTGCTCGGGGCGCCGAGCACCGACCCGCCACTGCAGGTCGACGCGGGCCTGCGCCCGGAGGGCCGCAACGGCGCGCTGGTCCGGACCCTGGCGGCCTATCAGGCCTACTACGACCAGTGGGCCCAGCCGTGGGAGGTGCAGGCGCTGCTGCGCGCGCACCAGGTGGCGGGCGACCAGGATCTCGGGTTGCGATTCCTGCACGTCATCGACCCGATCCGGTATCCGGCGGGTGGCGTGTCGGCCGAGGCGGTCCGGGAGATCCGCCGGATCAAGGCGCGGGTCGACGCCGAGCGCCTGCCGCGCGGCGCCAACCCGGCTACGCACACCAAACTGGGCCGCGGCGGTCTCGCCGACATCGAATGGACCGTGCAACTGCTGCAACTGCGGCACGCGCACGAGGTGCCGGCCCTGCACAACACCTCGACCCTGCAGTCGCTGGACGTGATCGAGGCCGAGGGCATCCTCGAGCCCGACGACGTCGCGCTGTTGCGGGAATCGTGGATCACCGCCACGGCCGCGCGCAACGCCCTCGTCCTGGTGAAGGGCAAGCCGACCGATCAGCTGCCCGGCCCTGGGCGTCTACTATCGGCGGTCGCGCGGGTGGCGGGCTGGCCCACCGACGACGGCAGCGAATTCCTCGACAACTACATGCGCATCACCCGTCGCGCCAAGGCGGTGGTCGAGCGGGTGTTCGGGGGCTGAGCGCACGAGAAAGGCCCCGCACTTCAAGTGCGGGGCCTTTCTCGTTCACGCCGGAATCAGATGGCGCGGACGTCCTGAGCCTGAGGGCCCTTCTGGCCCTGACCGACCTCGAACTCCACCCGCTGACCCTCGTCGAGGGACTTGAAGCCGGAGCCGCTGATGGCCGAGTAATGCACGAAGACGTCGGGGCCGCCTCCGTCTTGGGCGATGAAGCCGAAGCCCTTCTCGCCGTTGAACCACTTGACAGTGCCTTGAGTCATGATTTTTGCAAGTCTTTTCCGTCGATGAGCCATGGCGATCTCTGTGATCAGCCCAGTCTCAGTAGGCAAGTATGCCATACTCTCCGGCAAACTGTGCCGACGGCCTCGTCACACGGCGATCTGGGCGGAGTCTGCGGCCTGTCGCGGGTCGCGGAGCGCCGAGATCACGGATCCGCGCGCGGTATGTCACGCTGGGCGCATGGGTGAGACCAACGAGGGGCACGGGGGACACGTCGATCTGGCACTGCGGGTGCTCGACGCGCATGTGGCCTTCACCAAGGATCAGCTGCTGACCTCGGCCGGCTTCCGCGAGCTCGTCGACGACGAGGTCGACGGCCTGCTCGCCGAGGCCGCCGAACTGACCCTGGCCGAGGCCGTCACCCGCGAGCAGATCAAGGACGTCGCGCACAAGTACGCGGTGCAGATCCCGGTCGAGGGCGCCATCCCCGAACTCGTCGGCGAGATCGCCGCCCGCCTGTACAACCACCGCGCCCAGGACGAGATCCCGGTCGGCGAGGTGGTGGACAACCGCCGGTTCGACGAACTGGTCTCGGCGGTGGCCGACATGGAGGTCTCGCACCGGCTGGTCCGGCTGGTCCTCAACAGCCCGGTGACGGTCGACGCCTGCGTCGAGGCCGTCCAGCGCGCGGTGGTCACCGCCGTCGACGACGGCAGGCACGCCGACGGCGGCGGCCTGGCGCACACGCTGCGCGGGGCGCTGGCCCGGCTGGCCGAGCCGGCGCTGCCCGCGATCGAGAACGGCGTCGGCAGGCTCACCCGCACGGGCGCCCGCTTCGTCCTGCGCGGCAATCGCGACGACGCCGACGACGTGCTGCTCGACGCGGCCCGCGAGACCTGGCGCAAGCACACCAACGACTCGATCGGCTCGTTCCGCGAACTGGTCTCGGCCAACGACGTGGAAGACGCCGTCGTGCTCACCTTCGAGTTCTGGCGCACCTTCCGCGACACCGACTATTTCCACGCGCTGCTCGACGAGGGCATCGACCACGTCTTCGACAAATACGGCGACACCCCGCTGGCCGACCTGCTCGCCGAACTCGGCATCGGGCGCGCCGACCTGGTCGAGGAAGCCCTGCGCTTCGGTCCCTCGGTGCTCGGAAAACTCGACGAGCGTGGCTATCTCGACACGGTGATCCGGCGCAGGCTGGCGCCCTTCTACGCCTCCGAGGCGTTCCGCGCGGCGGTGACCGGCGAGTAGCAGCGCACCCCCGGCGAACGCGAGTCCTGTTCGGCCGCTGGCGCGTCGGTGTTTGTCGGTACGATCCGTGCAACGATGGAGCGCCTGCGCTACCGGATCGCGATCGAAAGGCTGCCGTGACACGTCTGTCCTCCCTGCTCGACCAGATCGACTCCGGCGCGGTGCTGCTGCCCGAATTCCAGCGCGGGTACGTGTGGAACCGGGACCAGGTGCGCGGGCTGATGCGGTCGCTGTACCTCGGGTACCCGGTCGGCGGGCTGCTGGTGTGGGAGACCGGTTCCGAGGACATCGCGGTGCGCGGCCCGGGCGGCGGTGGCTCGGGTCTGCGGCAGCTGCTGCTCGACGGGCAGCAACGCATCACCACCCTCTACGGCATCCTGCGCGGGCGCGCGCCGTCTTTCTTCGAGGGCGACGCGGTGGCCTTCACCGGACTCCACTTCGACGTCGACCGTGAGGTTTTCGAGTTCCAGGTGCCCGGCCGCGACACCGCGCCCACCTGGATCGACGTCACCGAACTGTTCGCCCAGGGCCCGGTGCACTACCTGCCCCGCTTCACCGATGTCGCGCCGGACACCCTCGCGGTCTATCTGGACCGGCTGAACAAGCTGCGCGAGATCACCCATCGCGAATTCAACGTCGAGACCATCACCGGGTCGGACCGGACCGTCGACGAGGTCGTCGACATCTTCAACCGGGTCAACTCCGGCGGCACCAAGCTGTCCAAGGGCGACCTGGCGCTGGCGACGCTGTGCGCGCAGTGGCCACAGGCCCGCGGCAATCTGCGCGACCACCTGATCCGCTGGGACAAGGAGGGCTACACCTTCACCCTGGACTGGTTGCTGCGCAATGTGATCGCCGTCGGCAACGGCCGCGCGCACTTCGACGCGCTCGGCGATCTCTCACCCGCCGAGTTCGAGCAGGCGCTCAGTGCCACCGCCACCCAGGTCGACACCTTCCTCGACACGGTCGCGGGCCGTCTCGGCCTCGATCACGACCGGGTCCTGATGGGGCGCTACGCGATTCCGGTGCTCACCCGCCTGCTGTTCCTCAACGGGGGCCGCTTCGACGACGACCTGCACCGCGACCGGGCGCTGTACTGGTACATCCACTCCGCGCTGTGGGGCCGGTTCAGCGGCTCCACCGAGGCTTTCCTGCAACAGGACTACGAAACCCTCGAGCGCGGCGGCATCAATGCCCTGATCGGTTCGCTGGAACGGCTGCGCGGCGGTTCGCTCGACCTGTGCGCCGACGATTTCGGCGGCGCCACCCGGGGTTCCCGGTTCTACCCGCTGCTGTACCTGCTCACCCGCGTCGACGGGTCCCGCGACCTGGGCACCGGCTCCGAACTGGGCATCGAGCAGTTCGGCGAGCGCACGCCGGTGCAGGTGCACTACCTGTTCCCGAAGACCACGCTGCGCGACGCGGGCTACGAGCGTAACGAGATCAACGCCATCGCCAACTTCTGCTTCCTCAGCCCAGGCTCGGAAGCCGAACTCGGCGAACGCGAACCGGCCGACTACCTCGCCGAGGTGGAGCGCCGGAACCCGGGAGTGCTCGCCTCACAATGGATTCCGACCGATCCGGCACTGTGGCGGGTGGAGAACTACCGCGAATTCCTGCGCGCGCGCCGGCTGCTGCTGTCCACCGCGGCCGACGCGTTCCTGGAGAAGCTGCGCACCGGCAAGCTGCACCGGCCCACGCTGCTCACCGTCGGCGTGGCCGGGGCGACCCTGGGTGACCCGGCGGTGGATCAGGTGAACGCGCTGGTCGACGACCTGGTCGCCGACGGTTTCGGTTTCCCGCTGCTCGACAGCGAGGTGTCCGACCCGGTCACCGGCCGCGAACTCGCCGTCGCCGAGGCGTTCTGGCCCGAGGGCCTGCAACCCGGCGTCGGCATGCCGGTGGTGCTGGTGCTCGAACCGGCCAACGCCGACCTGACCCGGCTGGCCCAGCTCGGCTACGCCGTGTTCACCTCCGTCGACGCGCTGCGCGGCTACGTCGACAATCTGCGCGTGGAGGTCTCCGGCGACACCGGGCTCTACGGCCCCGCCGCCGATATGGCCGCGCTGGCCGACCGCCTGCCCGCCACCTGGGTCGGCAATTCCGAGCAGGTGTGGTTCCGCTACGCCTGGAACCAGCTCGAACGCGACCGCGCCGAGGGTCCCGACGCGGTCGTCCTCGAACCCGAACAGGTCGCCCTGCGCTACATCGCTCTGTGGGCGCTCACCCGCACCTTCTACATCCACGCCTTCGACCAGGGCAATCCGGGCGAGTGGCGCTACTACCTGGGCGACGCCATCGGCCCGAATCCGCTGGTGCCCTACGACTGGCTGGCCCGCCGCGCCGTCGAATCCGGCGCACTCGCCCCCGGCGCCACCCCCACCGACGAGGACATCGCCATCGCCATGGTGCACGGCGTCCTCGAGGTCGTCGACGAGGTCGCCACCGCCCTGTCCCACCTCTTCGGCGGCCCCGGCCTCTTCGCCTCCCTCTGGGCCTCCGCCGGCGCCGCCGAACACTACGGCTACCCCCTGTCCACCGACCAGATCAACGACCTCATCAACCAGGTCGTCAACGACCCCGCCTCCCGAAAGATCCAGGCCTACAACTGGATCGAAGCGGGATTGCCGCTGTAGCCGCCCCGGCCCGCGTATCCTCGGCGGCAACGCCGCGCGACAGCGTGCGCGGAGGGCGGGGGCAGCATGGTCGACCTGAGAACACGCATCGATCTGGCCGTGCGCTGGCTCGAGCGCACCCAGAAGTCGGACGGTCAGGGCGGCGCGGGGTGGGGCTGGGTGGACGATGTCCCGCCGAACCCGCAGAACACCGCCGAGGTCGTCTGCGCCGTGCACGCGGTGTGCTCGCTGGGACCCCGCGCCGGTGAAATGGCCTCGCCCACAGGGGGAGTGCTGCCACATACCGAGGAGCAGCCGCCCACCGTCCGGGAGGTCCTGCCCCGCGCCGACGAGGTGATCACCCTGTTGCGGCGGCGGTCGGTGCGGCACGGCACCCAGCCCTGGGAGTTCGACGAGCCGATCGACACCGCGTGGCGGCTGCGCGCCCTGCTGGTGCTCGGCGTCCCGCACGACGATCCGGATGTGGAACGCGCCGCGCGGCAGCTGCGCGCCACCCAGAACAGTGAATCGGGCGGCTGGGGATTCTCCGGTGCGACCGACCCGGACACCGAATCGATCACCGTCACCACGGCGGTCCTGCACGCGCTGGCCGCTGTGACGCCCACCGACGAAGCCTCCGCCGCGTGTGTCCGGTCCGGGGTCGGCTTCCTGGTGCGGGCCTATCGGGAGGATGCGTTCGAGGGACCGGCGATGGCGTCCACGGCGCTGATCGTCTCCGTGCTGTCGCTGCCCGAATGCGCGGCGCTGGGCGGCCGCCGGGCCCGGCGGGTCGTCTCATCCGGTGTGCGGACCCTGCTGGGGTTGTTGCGCGGAGGCGGCGACCGGGTCGAAGAGGAGACCTTCGCACGCGGGCCGCTGCTGCACAGCTGGCGGCACCTCGGCCTGCATCTGGCCGTGGCCGCCGTCGCGACGGCCGAACCGAAGGCGGTGCTCGACCCGGTACTGCGCGAGTCGCTGATCGAACTGCTCGATCTGCAGGAGACCGCCCAGGCCCACGTACGCACCGGCGGATTCCGCACCTCCCGGCACGGCCCGTTCGCCTCCTACGCGACGACCATCGCGCTCGAAGCCATGGTCGCCACCCAGCGCGCGCTGCTCACCCACATCAATCCGGGCGAAGCCCTCGACCTGTTCTGCCGCACCGACGGCAGGCACCACACCGACGGGCGCCGGATCGTCGGCTGGGGCAGGCACGGTGTGGTGCTCAACAGCTACGCGGGCTCGCTGTTCGCCCTGCTGACCGGCGCGGCCGGGGCCACGATCATGCTGATGTCGATCGCCTTCACCACCGCCCAGAACAAGGCCGGGATGCGGGCCCTGCTCATCTGGGGCATGGCGGTGCTGGCGATCGGCGCCTACATCGCGCTGATCACCCGCCTGCCCGCGGTCCCCTCGGCGCGGATCTACGCCGGGGTCTTCACCACGCTCACGGCCATCGCGATCCCGGTGATCACCTTCATGCTGTCGTCCTGAGCCACGCGGGCTACGGCAGCGACGATCGATCCGCCGGATAGCGGGCCGCCCGCACGAAGGCGCGGCACTCGGCGAGCGACTTGGTGCCGTCGGGGTCCTCGACGCCGCTGTTGACGTCGACGGCGAACGGGCGGACCCGCTCGATCGCCGCGGCGACATTGCGGGCGTTCAGACCACCGGCGAGCACGACCGGGCAGTCGAGCCGGGACAGCTCGGCGACGATCCTGGCGCTGATCGTCCAGTCGTGCACGCACCCGGTGCCGCCCAGCCGGTCGGTGGTCCGGGAATCGAGCAGGACGGCGTCGCAGTGCGCGGCGGCGGCCTTGGCCTCCTCGACAGAGTGTTCGCCCGTGACGTGTACGGCCTTGACGATGGTGCGCCGTCCCGCGCCGTCCCTGACCTGCTTCATCGTCTGCGGCGTGACCAGCCCGTGCACCTGGATGGTGTCGACGCCGACTCGCTCGGCCAGGTCGAGGATGGCGACCGCCTCTTCGCGATGGGTCACCAGGACTTTGTTGACGAACGGTGGCACCTGGTCCGCGATGTGTTTCGCGTCGTCGATGCCCAGCCCGTCTTCGCTGAAATGGGTCAGGCCACACAGGAATCCGACCGCGTCGGCCCCTGCCTGGACCGCCAGTCGCAGGTCGTGTTCCGACCGGATGCCGCAGATCTTCGTCCGGACCGTCACCCGGGGAACGATACCGCCGTACCGGATCCGCTGCCGGGACTTGGCCGGGCGGCGTGGTTCAGGCCGGTGCGCCGGTGGTCCGCTGGAACGTGTCGACGAAGTCGCGCAGGGCTGTGCGGTCCTCGAGATCGGCTGGCCGGTGGCCGCGCGCGGCTTCGACGGTGACGGGGGTGCCCGCGCGGATGGGCAGCTCGGTCCAGCAGACCGGCAGGACCGGGAGCTGCACGGTCCGGTCGGCGACGGTGAGGGTCAGCGCCGAGGTGTAGCGCAGGCCCAGGCTGGTCAGGGCCTCGACGGCGTCTTCGGTGAGGGGTCCTGCGGCCGTGAATTCTTCGATGTACACGGGTACCTCCTTCGGCAGCGCCAGTGTAGGCCCCTCAGAGAATCCTCAGAAGCGTCACAGTGGGGCCCGATCCAGGCCCGCCTAGGCTGAGCCGCATGATGCGGAAATGGATGGACCGGGTGTTGCTGGTCCTGGGGTGGGGCGCACTGATCGCGGCGGTGACCGGGATCGTCTTACACCTGGGGGATTGGCAGCGGGAATCGATGGTGCTACTGGCCTCGGGGGCGATGTGGCTGATGCTCGGCGCGATCGTCGGGCTGGTGCTCGTGCTGCTGGCGCGCGGCTGGCGCAGCGCGGTGGCCGCCGGGGTGGTGCTGGCCGGGGTGCTGTGGCTGGTGTTGCCGTCCTACGTTCCCGAGGCGGCGGCCGCCGAAGGGCCGGAACTGGTTGTGCTGCAGTCGAACCTGCTGTTCGGGCAGGCCGATGCCGGTGCCGTGGTCGCCACCGTGCGCGACAACGACGTAGACGTGCTCACCGTCGAGGAACTGACCGACGACTCGATCGTGCGGCTGCGGGCGGCCGGCCTGGAGGAACGGCTGCCGCACTTCTACCTCGAACCGGCCCGTTCGGGTGGTGGCGGCACGGGCATCTACAGCCGATACCCGTTGCGCGACAACAAGAAATACGACGGCTTCATCATGAGCAACATCTCCGCCACGATGGAGCACCCGCAGCGCGGCCCGATCGCGGTGTTCGCCTTCCATCCGATCCCGCCGAACATCGACTTCGGCGCGTGGTCGGCCGAGCTGCGCCGGGTCGACGAGATCCTCGCCGCAGCCAGCGCGCCCGCCATCGTGGGCGCGGATTTCAATGCCACGCAGAACCATTCGGCCTATCGCGCGCTGCTCGACGGGCCGTTCCAGGCAGCGGCCGAACAGACCGGCGACGGCGTGCTGCTCACCTTTCCCGCGGATCGCCGGTGGGGACCGGTGATCGGGATCGACCACATCCTCGTCGCCGGCGGGGTGGCCGAAAAGGTGCGCACACTCACCATTCCCGGCAGCGATCATCGCGCGATGCTGGCGACGGTCCGGATGCAGGGTTGACGGCGTCGATTACCATGTGAGCGCTCGACATCGGACCGCTCGGCGTCCGTGTCATTCCTTGGGGAGGAACAGCGGATGATCAGACAGCGCTTCGGCATGGCCGCGGCGGCGGCCATGGTGAGCATCGGGATGCTCGTATCCGGTTGCTCGGCGACGACCGTCGCCAGCGACCAGGCGATGCCCACCATCGACAACCCGTGGGAGGTGGCAGGCGCGTCGTCGAGCACCGGTCCCAGCGGGTCCAGGCCGGGCGTGCCCGACACCGACAAGAAGGCGGACAACGGCGACAACGGCAAGATCGACAAGCTCGCGCTCAACGCCATCGCCGATATCGAAGAGTATTGGCAGACCGAGTATTCCAAGACCTTCCGGGGCAACTTCAAGCCCGCCTCGAAGTACATCTCCTGGTCGGCGAAGGCGCCGGAGTCCGAGTCGGTGCAGTTCTGCAAGTCCAGCACCTACAAGCTGGTCAACGCCGCGTACTGCCCGCTCGACCACACCATCGGCTGGGACCGTTCGGTCCTGCTGCCGCTGCTGGTCGACAAGTACAAGGAGATGTCGGTGGTGATGGTGCTGGCCCACGAGTACGGCCACGCCATCCAGTCCCAGGCCGATCTGCTGCGCGGCTTCCTCACCGACGCGCTGGTGAAGGAGCAGCAGGCCGACTGCCTGGCCGGGGTCTTCCTGCGCCATGTCGCGGAGGGCAAGTCCAAGCACTTCACCCTCAACACCACCGACGGCCTCAACGGCGTGCTCGGCGCGACCGTCGCCGTGCGCGACCGTGACCCCAACGACCCCGACGCCGTGCACGGTTCGGCCTTCGAACGCGTCACCGCGGTGCAGATGGGTTACACCGACGGCGCCGGGTCCTGCAAGAACATCAACAAGGACGAGATCGAGAAGCGCCGCGAGGGCCTGCCGGTCACCTTCCAGGAGAACGAGCGCGATCTGCAGCTGCCGGTGGACAAGGAGAACCTGAGCAACCTGGCCACCCAGCTGCAGAAGTCGATGCCGGTGAAGAACGCGCCGAAGTTCGACTACAACGGCGTGGTGCGCAACTGCGCGTCGACCGCCACCACCGAGCCGGTGTCGTACTGCCCGGGCAGCAACACCATCGGCACCGACGTGCCCGCCATGGCCAAGCGCGCGGGCGAGGGTGCCAACGGTAAGGAGGAACCGCTGTCGGCAGTCGTCACCGGTGACTACAACGCGGCGGTGGTCTTCGTGTCGCGCTACGCGCTGGCCGTCCAGCAGGATCGCAAGCTGTCGCTGACCGGAGCCGAGTCGGCGGGCCTGCGCACCGCGTGCCTGTCCGGCGCGCTGACCACGAAACTCAGTGAGCCCAGCAGTGATCCGCGCCTGTCGGCCGGCGACCTCGACGAGGCCGTGTCCGGCCTGCTCGCCGACGGCCTCGCGGCCGCCGACGTCAACGGCAAGGTGGTGGCCAGCGGCTACCAGCGCCTGGAGGCCTTCCGCACCGGCGTGCTGAAGGGCGAGTCGGCCTGCCTGACCCAGTTCAAGTAGCTCAGGGCGCCACGGGCAGGGATCGGAGGGAGCTGAGGGTGTTCGCCACTGCGCGGGCGGCCTCGGCTCCCTTTGTCACGAAGTGGTTGGTGTAGTAGTCGACGTGCTCGCTGTGCTCGTGGAAGTGGTGCGGGGTGAGCACCACCGAGAACACCGGGACGTCGGTGTCGAGCTGGACGCGCATCAGGCCGTCGATCACCGCGGAGGCGACGAAGTCGTGGCGGTAGATGCCGCCGTCGACCACCAGCGCGGCCGCGACGATCGCCTCGTAGCGGCCGGTGCGGGCCAGGCGCTGCGCGTGCAGTGGGATTTCGAAGGCGCCGGGGACGTCGAACACCTCGACGGCGGCCGGGTCGAACCCGAGTCCGGCGTACTCGGCGAGGAAGCCCTCGTGAGCCTTGTTGACGATGGAGCTGTGCCAGCTGGCGCGGATGAAGGCGACGGCGCCGGTAGACGTGGTTCCCATGGGCGGAGTCTACTAGCTCATAAGCTACTCGTCGGTAACATGCCCGGAGAGCCAGGCGACGACGTCGCCGAGGACCTGATCGCGCTCGGGCTCGTTGAACACCTCGTGATAGAGCCCCGCGTAGCGCCGCACGGTCAGGTCGGTCGAGCCCGCCGCGCGCTCGATCAGGTCGGTGCTCGAGGGCGCGGCGATGGTGTCGGCGGTGCCGTGCAGCACCAGCAGGGGCGCGGTCAGCTTGCCGAGACGCTGCTTCACCAGGGCGGTGTGCTGCAGGATCTCCACCGCGGTGCGCGCGGGCAACTTGCCGCGGAACACCAGCGGGTCCTCGTCGTAGGCCCGCACCACCGCGGGGTCGCGGCTGATCGTCGACGAATCCAGCGTCAGCACCCCGAGATTCGGGGCGATGCGGGTGAGCAGCGGGGCGGCCAGCCGCTGCACCGGGTTACCGATCGGGATGTCCAGCGGCGGCGCCGACAGCACGATGCCGCTGACGTCGACGGGCCCGCGGGTCGCCAGGTGCAGCACCACCAGACTGCCCATCGAATGGCCGAGCAGGAAGCGGGGGACGCCCGGGTGGGCGGCGGCGGCGAGGTCGAGCAGCGCGGCCACATTGTCGGCGGCGGCGTGCAGCGAGCCGATATTGGCCGCCGCGCCCTCGGACAGGCCGTGCCCGACGTGGTCGAGCGCGTACACCGCGAACCCCTGGGCGGCCAGGGTGTCACCGACGTACTCGTAGCGTCCCGAATGCTCGGCCACACCGTGCACCAGCGCCACCACCGCGCGCGCCGGACCCTCGGGTTCCCATGCGCGCCAGGCGATCCGGCCGCCGTTGCCGGCGAATTCGCCCGTGTCCGTCGTCATCGCTGCGCTCCTTCGTCGTCGCCGGGCGCCACCGCGAGCCGCGTGAGCAGTCGCCGGTTGAACTCGATCAGCCGAGCGTAGTTGAGCCGGGAGATCCGCTCGTCGGTTCCGTGGATCCGCTCCAGGTCGGCCGCGGTGAGCACGATCGGGGCGAAGTTACAGCGGGTCGTGGCCAGGCCGTCGTAGTGGCGGGAGTCGGTCGCGCCCGGCACCAGCCCGGTCGTGGTGACGATGCCGGGCACGATGTCGGAGGCCAGCTCGGCGATCAGGTCGTAGGCCGGTCCCGGCCCGGTGACCCGCGACGGTTCGGACGCGGGCCCGACGAGGTCGACGGCCACGCCGATATCGCGGATCACCCGGCGGCAGTGCGCGAGCACCGCCGACACCGAATCACCGGGCAGGATCCGGAAATTCACCAGCGCCTCGGCGCTCTGCGGCAGCACATTGGCCTTCACCCCGCCCTTGATCACCGTCGGCGCCGTGGTCGTGCGGACCAGCGCCTCGGTGGTGGGGCCGGTGGCCAGGATCCGGGCGACCAGCGGCCCGGCCAGCGCGCCGAGCCCGCGGGTGTCGGTGAATTCGAGCAGCCTGCGGCGCGGTTCGGGCAGCGCCACCCGCATGCGGGCCAGCATGTCGGCGATCACCGGCGTCAGCCGCAGCGGCATCGGGTGGTCCTGCACCCGGGCCACCGCGCGCGCGAGTCGCCCCACCGCGGTCTGCCTGCCCGGCATCGACGAGTGCCCGCCGGTCTCGGCGACCGAGAGCCGCACCGTCGCATAGCCCTTCTCGCCGAGCATGATGCTGGCCACCGGCCGGTCGACCCCGTCGGCGACGCCGTCGGTGATCACCCCGCCCTCGTCGAGCAGCAGGTCGGCGCGCACCCCGGCCGCGCGCAGGTGCTCGGCCATCAGGACCGCGCCGCCGTCGCCGAAGACCTCCTCGTCGTGACCGAAGGCCAGGTACACGGTGTGGCGCGGCCGGAGACCGGTCGTGAGCGCCCATTCCACCGCCTCGAGCACGGCCAGCACCCGGCTCTTGTCGTCGATCGCGCCGCGTCCCCAGATGAACTCGGCGTCGACGACTCCGGCGAAGGGCGGGTGGGTCCAGCGCTGCGGATCGTCGACCGGGACCACGTCCTGATGGGCCAGCAGGATCGTCGACACCGGGCCGGGTTCGGCGCCGTCCCAGCGGTAGAGCCTGCTGCGGCCGAAGGTGGTGACGGCGAGCTCGGCGTGGACCCGGGGAAACGACGCCTCGAGGTGCTCGGCCAGCCGGGCGAACTCCGCGTCGGCGGTGACGGCGGGGTCCTCGGTGGAGACCGTCGCGCAGCGCAGCGCCGCGGCCAGCCGCTCGGCGACCTTGTCGTCGACCCCCGCGGTGACGGGGGATCCGGTCGGTTTCTCGGTGATCGGGCGCATCCCAGACATTCTTGCCCGTGCGCGGCCGCCGTGTCGGCGAAGGCGTCCGAATCGCCGTGTTCGGGTCGGACCCTTATGCGGTCAGACGGGTCCGCGAGCGGGCATCTAAGCTGAACACCATGGCAGGAGGCAAGGGCGGCAAGCCGTCGAAGGAAGCCAAGGCCGCGGCTAAAGCGGCCCGTAAGCAGGCATCACGCGAACGGCGTCAGCAGCTGTGGCAGGCGTTCAACATGCAGCGCAAGGAAGACAAGGCGCTGCTGCCGCTGATGATCGGCGCGCTCGTCGGCACGACGGTGGTGTTCTTCCTCGTCGGTTTGATCTTCGACCTGCAGTGGTTCCTGCTGCCGCTGGGTCTGCTGCTGGGCGTGCTGTTCGCGTTCATCATCTTCGGCCGGCGTGTGCAGAAGAACGTCTACCGCAAGGCCGAGGGCCAGGCGGGCGCGGCCGCGTGGGTGCTGGAGAACCTGCAGGGCAAGTGGCGGGTCGCCAACGGCGTCGCGGCCACCACCCAGCTCGACGCGGTGCACCGCGTCATCGGCCTGCCCGGCGTGATCTTCGTCGCCGAGGGCTCGCCGCAGCGGGTGAAGTCGCTGGTCGCGCAGGAGAAGAAGCGCACCGCCCGGCTGATCGGTGACACCCCCATCTACGAGGTGATCGTCGGCAACGACGAGGGCCAGACCCCGCTCAAGGATCTGCAGAAGTTCCTCACCAAGCTGCCGCGCAATATCGACGTGAAGCGGATCGACCAGATCGAGGGCAGGCTCTCGGCGCTGTCCTCGCGCAGCGGTCCCGCGATGCCGAAGGGTCCGATGCCCCCCGGCGCCAAGATGAAGGGCATGCAGCGCGCGATCCGTCGCCGCTGAGCCTCGGTTTCCACGAGCCCGGCACCTGATCGCAGGTGCCGGGCTCGTGTCGTCTCAGGAGTTCGGTGTGCGCCCGGTGAGCAGCCAGAGGATCCGGTCGTAGGCGAGCAGCTGATAACCCACGAGCACCGCCGTGGAGATCAGCGCGAGCCGGGGCAGACCCGCGCCCCACAGCGCGGCGGCGCCGCCGAACAGCACCGCGAACTCGACGATCAGCCGCACCGGACCCGGCACCGGCACGGGCGCGGCACCGCTGCGGCTCGGGTCGTCGGGGACGGCGAAGGTCCCCCACAGCGCGGCGGCGACGATGGGCAACACGACGACGAGCAGATATCGCCAGGGCGAGTCGGCGACCCGCCAGCCGTAGACGCCGAACGAGGCGATGGCGATCAGTTCGAGCAGGAAACGCACGGCCAGCAGGGCCGGATTCAGTGACACCGTCAGGAGCGTACCGGCGGGTCTGCTACTCCGCGGCCGGCTCGGCGATCCGCCGGAACCGTTCGCGCGGCGGCGCGCGCCTGCCGCGCCTATTGTCGGAACCGTGTCCTGGATGATCTACGGAGCCAACGGTTATACCGGCGCGCTGGTGGCCGCCGCGGCGGTGGCGGCAGGCCACCGGCCCGTTCTCGCCGGACGCACCTGCGCGGCTGTCGCCCGGCTGGCCGCCGAGCTCGGGGTACCGAGCCGGACCGTCGGACTGGACGACCCCGCGGCCCTGGATGCCGCGCTCGCCGAGGTCACCGTGGTCGCGCACTGCGCGGGGCCGTTCTCGGCCACGTCGGCGCCGATGGTCGACGCGTGCCTGCGCACCGGGACCCACTATGTCGACCTGACCGGCGAGGTCGAGGTGTTCGAGTCCATCTACGCCCGGCACGAGCAGGCCGTGGCCGCCGGGGTCGCGCTCGTGCCCGGCGTCGGCTTCGATGTCGTGCCGACCGAGCACCTCGCGGTCCGCTTGGCGGCCGAACTGCCGACGGCCACCGAGCTGGACATCGCGCTGATCAGCCGTGGCGGATTCAGCGCGGGCACCCTGCTGACGGCGTTGGAAAGCGCCGGCCGCGGCGGTCTGGTGCGGCGCGCCGGGAAACTGTCCGGGGTGCCGCTGTCGCATCGCTCGGTCCGCGTGCCGACGACGCGGGGAACCGTCGTCGCGCACAGTGTTCCGCTCGGCGACATCAGCGCGGCGTACCGGTCGACCGGTATCCCGAACATCACCGACTTCACCGTCGTGCCGCTGGGTGGTGTGGCCGGCCTGGCCGACCCGGCGCTGCGTCTGCTCCTCAGTCCCCGGCCCGTCCGCTGGGCTCTCGCCGGCGCGGTCCGGACCGTGATCTCCGGTCCGTCGGACGCGGCGCGCGCCGATACCCGCAGCGAACTGTGGGCCCGCGCCATCGCCCCCGACGGGCACGTGGCCGCGGCCGGCTTGGTCGTGGCCAACACCTACGACTTCACCGCGGCGAGCGCGCTGGCCGCGGTCGAGCGGCTGCTGTCGGAACCCGCGGTCCCGCCCGGCGCGTGGACACCGAGCCAGGCTTTCGGCGCCGACTTCCTGGCGACCATCCCGGGCGGCTTGGTCGAGAACCGAGCGCTCTGAGCCTCGGTCATGAACCGGGTCGTGCAGCCGACCGCGCCGAACGCGGGATGTTCGACGGCGGTAGCCCGCACGCTCAGCGCGCGTTGACCAGCGCAGTCCCGGTCGCCCGGTCGTGCATGCCACGTCCGTCGGCGTCGGTGAACAGCGCCGGGACCACGAACACCAGCAGCACCTGCCGCACCAGCGCGCGGACGAACCCGACCGCCACCGGGGCGTCGATCCGCATCACCCGCAGCTTCATGAAGTACTGGCCCGGGGTGAACCCGAACAGCGTCACCGCCGCGATGCCGACCACGAACCACACCAGCAGCGGCACCGACGACGAGGCGAAGCTGCGCGTGATCACCGCCGCGATCCCGACCGCGATGAACCAGTCGATGAACAACGCCACCACCCGGCGCCAGGTCGCCGCCAGCGAACCGGCGCCCTCGCGCGGCAGCCCGTACAGCTCGCCGGGGTAGCCGGATGTTTCCGGGTCGCCCGGTTCCGCCGGATTGCCGGAGAGCCATGTGCCGGTGATACGCGCCATGGCTTCCAGGATAGAGGCGAGCTACCGCCCGCTCACGACCGCATTCGTGGAGGTCACGTCACCGCGCCGCCCGGCGGATGGCAGGATTACGATGCAGCTCGCGACCGGATGGCAGACATCACCCCGAATCCGGCACGCGTAACACTGGCGAAACACAGCCTTGACTGTAGGGAAACACCGCGTCCATAGCGTCGTGTCGCGACGAACCCATGCATCGTGACTGGCTGGGAACCGATCCGTAAGGAGAACAAGTGACGTTCAGCACGGCCGAAGAGGTCATCCAGTACATCAAGGAAGAGGACATCGAATACGTCGATATCCGCTTCTCCGACCTGCCCGGCGTCCAGCAGCACTTCTCGATTCCGGCCAAGGCGTTCACCGCCGACCTGGCCGAAGAGGGTCTGGCGTTCGACGGCTCCTCGGTGCGTGGCTTCCAGTCGATCGACGAGTCGGACATGCTCCTGCTCCCCGACTTCAGCACCGCTCGGATCGACCCGTTCCGTGCCGCGAAGACCCTGAACCTGAACTTCTTCGTGCACGACCCGTTCACCCGCGAGGCCTACTCCCGCGACCCGCGCAACATCGCGCGCAAGGCGGAGGAGTACCTGCGTTCGACCGGCATCGCCGACACCGCCTACTTCGGTGCCGAGGCCGAGTTCTACATCTTCGACGGCATCCGCTACGGCTCGGGCATGAACGGCTCGTTCTACGAGATCGAGTCGGTCTCGGGTTCGTGGAACACCGGCAACGAGTTCAACCCGGACGGCAGCCGCAACCTGGGCTACAAGGTCCGTAACAAGGGTGGCTACTTCCCCGTCGCCCCGTACGACCACTACGTCGACCTGCGCGACAAGATCTCGACCAACCTGCAGAACGCGGGCTTCGAGCTCGAGCGCGGCCACCACGAGGTCGGCACCGCCGGTCAGGCCGAGATCAACTACAAGTTCGGCACCCTGCTGTCCGCCGCGGACGACCTGCAGCTGTTCAAGTACATCGTGAAGAACACCGCGTGGCAGGAAGGCAAGTCCGTCACCTTCATGCCGAAGCCGCTCTTCGGTGACAACGGCTCGGGCATGCACGTGCACCAGTCGCTGTGGAAGGACGGCAAGCCGCTGTTCCACGACGAGGCCGGCTACGGTGGCCTCTCGGATCTGGCGCGTCACTACATCGGCGGCATCCTGCACCACGCCCCGTCGCTGCTGGCGTTCACCAACCCGACCGTCAACTCGTACCACCGCCTGGTGCCGGGCTACGAGGCCCCCATCAACCTGGTGTACTCGCAGCGCAACCGCTCCGCCGCGGTCCGCATCCCGGTCACCGGCAACAACCCGAAGGCCAAGCGCATCGAGTTCCGCGCGCCGGACTCCTCGGGCAACCCGTACCTGGCCTTCGCCGCCATGATGATGGCCGGCCTGGACGGCATCAAGAACAAGATCGAGCCGCTGGCTCCGGTCGACAAGGACCTCTACGAGCTGCCGCCCGAGGAGGCCAAGAACATCCCGCAGGCCCCCACCAGCCTGGCCACGGTCATCGACCGCCTCGAGGCGGACCACGACTACCTCACCGAAGGCAACGTCTTCACCGAGGACCTCATCGAGACCTGGATCCAGATCAAGCGCGACAGCGAAATCGCGCCGGTCAACCTGCGCCCGCACCCGTACGAGTTCGAGCTCTACTACGACGTGTAAGTCGTTTCGACGGCTTGACCTGCGGCTGAGCACCTAACCTCGGTCCTCTGTCCGCAGTTCGTCCGCAGTTGCAGTACCCGAGTCCATCCGTTCCGCGACCACTTCACCGATTGCGGTTCGGGTGGACTCGTCTGCGTCCGGCCACAGATGCCCGTAGGTGACGTCAGCGACCTCGAGCGCGGATACCTCAGCGACTCGGAGATCCGCGAACGCGCCGAGGAGAACGGCCACCCGGAGGTGTTCCGGAAACGCGTCATGGATCGCCCAAACCTGTTGCGGCGTAGCTACATACGGCTTCTGCTTGCCCATCGGGGGAGCGGTTCAGTTGAGCATCCCGTGGTGACACGTGAGTGCCCTGCACAAGCGTGGACATCTGCGCGTTCAGCCAGGATTGCGCATCGGTCTTGCGGTCGAACCCCTTGGCGTGTTCGTCGACGTACCGAGCACGCCACTTCTTGCCAACTCCGTAGTTCGCCGATGGCACCTGCTCGCGCTTCTTCGTCCCGTCGTCGCTCACCACGGTGACGGTCTTGAACCAGCGCGGTTCCCCCTTCATGCGCGGGCCAACCCAGACCAGGGCCGATGCCGGTCACCAGAACGTGCGATAGGCGGCAATTGCAGGGTATTGAGTTCGGCCGTCTCAGCAGGCAAACCGGTCGCTTGGCCCCGATCGCTGATCGATACTCTTTTCATGGGAAAGAAGACTGGCCATCGCTGCGACCGCGCCGATCCGGCCGACCGATCCCTGCTATCGGCGGCGGCCAACGCTGCGCTCCTCCTCGAGGAGACGATGTCGGCCACCAATCACGCCGTCAGCATCGACCTCGACCCAGTCATTGCGTTGGACGGCGAGCTGTTCATTCGCCGTACGCCACCGCGGGATCGCATACTCCGCGTCGTCGCGGACCCGGTTCTCAACACCGAGGTGATAAAACCGGTCTCGCGATGGCCAGAGTACTTGCGCAGCGCCGTGCGTCGGATGCACCCACCGCGAGGTTTATGCGCCCATGAGGGCGCGCTGGATGCGCTGGTAGACGATTACGCCCGCGACGTCGAGAACTTGCTCGGCACCATCCGATTCGCAGCGCAGGTGAAGATCCAGCCGGAAGGGTACTACGCCAATATCTGGGATGATTTCGTGTTGATCTCCCGCACGCACGTGGCTCGCCTGTCCTTGAGTGCCGCCGATTGACGACTGTCGACGGGGTGGCGGCACGGCTTGCAACACAAAATCTAGGACTCGACAGATGAACACCGTGCTCGAATCCGCGCCCTACATGACCGAGTGCATCGAATGTGGATCGCTGATCGAAGTAACGATCGTCGAAGTGCTCACAGGCGGTACACATCTGTGGGATCTCGAAGGTGATTGCCCCGAGTGCGGGTGCTGCTGGAACGAATGCGGATACCCGACGCCGCTCACCGGTATGCGCATCGCAATCTTGGACGCGAACGGCCCGACCGCCCTTGAGCTTGCCGCGGGTAGCGCCACGCCAGTGGTGGTGATGCAGGCGCTTCGCAAGGTCAGAGCGCTGTCGCTCGTCGAAGCCCGCGCGATGGCCGAGGAACTCTGTAGCAGGGGGCTCGAAGGAACCAGGGTCGAGATGGAGGTTCTGGCAATTGAACTGCGCGCAGCGGGTGCGATCGTCAGTATCCGGTCCTCCGATGCGGTTTGAGCACTCGCTCGTCGGCATGAGCGGACGTTCGACGATGGGCGATTGGCTCCGCGCGGTAGGAAGCAAAAGGTCGACCGTCCGCAATCCGTCCGCAGCGAACGCGGAGACACCCACATGCGACCAACGACGGCATCAATCAAACGAGCAGGTCAGGCAACCGTGCCGTTGGTGTCCGTCACCTGCAAACGTCCTGCAGTGAGTCCGAGCACTTTCTACGACGTGTAAGCCTGACCTGCGCCGCCAGGGCTGAAAGGTCCGCCGGTACGTGGTAAGTGCAGGAAAATCCCCTTCGACCCATCGGAGGTGATTTTCTGTTGTCCGGTGGTGAACGGCGCGCGGACTCAGTGCACGCAATCGTTGTGCGCGGGCGGGCTGTAGGTGGTCGCGCCGCAGGCGAGGCAGGAGTGCATGCGGTGGTGGCCACCGATGCGCCGACACGGCATCACGGTGACGATCGACCGCCCGGCGCCCAGGCGGTGCCCGTTCGGGCAGAACCGGGGCGCCGGTTCTGTCCACACGCCGGTGCGCACATAAGGGCGCACAGATTCGCACATGTGTTCGATTATGGACCGTCGGTGCCGAGCGCGCTCATCGGGGGCAACCTTCTGGCACCGCGGAGGTCCGGTCGCACCCGCGCGGAACTTCACCCACGACTTGCTCGTGCTTCGGTCGTCGAGCCGGGTGAACCTACCGCGTGGTGAGGCGGGCCTGGATGGCGGCGACGAAGGCGGTGGGGTCGGGGTGGGGGCCCGGGCCCAGGTTGAAGTGGCTGTGGTCGGACCAGGAGCCGAGCATGGTGGCGTCGGGCTGGAGTGCGGCGCGTTCGAGGGTGAAGTAGCGGACCTGGTCGGCGTCCTCGGGCAGGACGACGGCGACGAAGTGGGCTTCGGTGGGGGCGGCGGGTTCCGGGAGCTGCACGAGGAGCAGGCGGAAGCCGTCGGCCTCGATGCGGCGGCCCGTGACGCTGTCGCTGGGTAGCCGGTCTTCGGGCGCCAGGTTCTCGCCGACGTTGTCCCACAGGAACTTCAGCACGTCGGTGTAGCCGGCGGGCGGCTCCTCGGTGACCATCTGCGGGCCGATACGCTGCGCCAGTTCCGGCAGTACGCGATGCGCGAACTGATAGTGGTGATTTCTGGGTTCCGCCACGGTGATTCCCTCCCGGACCGAACGGGAATTCCCCGCCCGCGCCGCCACCCTACTCGCCCGGTCCGACACCGTGGTGCGGGTCGATCAGGCCCGGATGAACAGGCGCAGCGCTTCGTCGACGACGGCGTCGCGGGTGCGCCCGTCCGGATCGGCGTCCGGGCGCAGCCAGATCGAGGCGTGGTTGAGGATGCCGTGCAGGCAGTGCAGCGCCACCGACGGATCGGGACAGTCGAACTCGCCCGCCGCGATCCCGCGATCGACGACCTCGCGGAAGATCCGGTCGTGGCGCCGCCGCATGGTCTTGATCGACTCGGTGTGCTCGGTCGGCCACGGCGCCGGGAACGAGAACAGCGTGCCCACTTCGGGATACAGCACCGTCAGCACCCGCAACTGGGCCGCGACGAGCGCGCGCAGCTGGTCGGTGGCCGACCGGTCGGCCGCCATGTCCAAGGCTTCGCCGAGGTGGGTCAGCACGTCGCCGGTCAGTTTCTCCAGCGCCGCCGAGACCAGCGCGTCTTTGCTCGGGAAGTAGTGGTAGAGCGTGGCTTTCGCGATGTCGGAGCGTTCGGCGACATCTTCGAACCGCATCCCCTGGTAGCCGCTGCTCACCAGGATCTGCAGCGCGGCGTCGATCATCTCCGCCTTGCGGCGATCGCGGCGTCTGGCCGCGCGCCCGGCGGGCGCGACGCTCTCGTCCGCCATCGAAGTCATCGGCCGATCATATCCGGGCCCGACCATCGCTCGCGCCGTGAAGTCGACCACGAAGATGGTGGTTCGACTTGTGGGATGAAAACTCGACCCGTAGGTTGATTTTTGTGACGGAGACGAGCGCAACCAGCTACTTCCAGCGCGTGGGCGAACACCGATTCGTGCCCACCGTCCACGCGGGCGGTGCCTGGGCCGACGACGAGCAGCACTTCAGCCCGCTCGGGGGCCTGATCGTCCACGAGATCCAGCGCAGCCGCGGCGAAAACGCCCTGGTCATGAGCCGGATCAGTTTCGACATCCTCGGCCGCATCGGCTTCGAGGAATTCGAGATCGAGGTGCGGACCCTGCGTCCGGGCCGGACGATCGAACTGGTCGAAGCCACGGTCGTCATCGCGGGCCGCAGTGTCGTCAGCGCCAGGGCCTGGCTGCTGAGCGCCCAGGACACCGACAGCGTCGCCGGCGGTGAGCCCGACCGGCTGCCTGCGCCCGAGACCTTGGAGTCGTGGCAGCTCAGCTCGCTGTGGTCCGGCGGCTACATCGCCTCGATCGACACCCGTCCCGTCAGCCGTCCGGAGCCGGGACGCACCGCCGCCTGGATCCACTCGGCCCTTGATCTGGTGGCCGGTGAACCCACCGATGCGCTGGCCTCGTTCGTCGCGTTGGTCGACACCGCCAACGGCATCGCGGTCCGGCAGGAACCCACCAAGTGGATGTTCCCCAACGTGGACCTGACGATCCACCTGTACCGGCGGCCCGAGGGCGAGTGGACCGGCCTCGACACCTCTGTCACCTTCGGCCGGTCCGGCCAGGGCCTGACCAGCACCGTGCTGCACGACGTCAACGGTCCGGTCGGCGTCGCCGAGCAGATCCTCACCGTCCGCCCGCAACCGCACCAGCGGCCCCCGGATCTCGGGGCTGGACGCCGGACCGGCGAACGGCGATAGTCCATCCGTGCAATGGGGTGCGATGGTGGCGCGGGTGCTGACCGGTGTGGCGCTGGTCCTGGGTATGACGGCGCCGGCCTCGGCCGACCCGCTGACGGTCCCGTTCACCTGGACCCAGGACTACCTCACCGCGCCCGACGGCACCCGCCTGCACGCCGACATCCTGCGCCCGGCCGGCCTCCCCGACGACGCGCGCACCCCGGTCCTGCTGACCGCGAGCCCCTATCGCGCGCACCTGGCCTACCTCACCCAGCCACGTCCCGAAGGCGGCCCGTCGACCGACAACCTGCCGGTCGAGTGGGCGCTGCGCGCCGGATACACCTATGTGATCGTGGACCTGCGCGGTTTCGGCGGCTCCAACGGCTGCCCCGACTTCGGCGGCCCGGGGGAGCAGTCCGACGTGGTCACCGCGGTCGAGTGGGCGGCGAGCAGACCGTGGTCGACGGGCCGGGTCGGCGTGGTCGGCACCTCCTACGAGGGCTGGACCGGCATGCTCGCGCTGGCCGCGAAACCGAAGGGCCTGGCCGCCGTGGCCGCGTTCGAACCGGTCGTCGACCCGTATTCCTACCTGTACATGCAGGGCATCTCGTGGAAGTTCGGCGGTAAACCGCTCACCGAGGACGGCCTGCGTCCCGCCGATCTCGCGGGCCCGGAACACCTGGCCATCGCGCACACCCCCGGCCGCTGGGACGACTCACCCGAATATCAGGCCAACGCCGTCCAGATGACGCAGGCCTGCCTCGACGGCTATCTCGCCCTCACCACCGACCACGACGCCGCCAACCCCGGCTGGCGCGACCGCGACATCGTCGAAGACCTGCGCGGCAACACCACTCCGCTGTTCCTCGGCCAGAGTTTCCTCGACTCCAACACCCGCGCCGACCGTGTCCTCGACGCCTGGCAGGCGATGGGCCCCGGCGAACATCGCGCCTGGTTCGGTCAGTGGGGTCACTCCGACTGCCGCAGCCGATGCGGCACACCGCATTTCACCGACGAACTGGCCGCGTTCCTGGACCGGCACGTGGCAGGTACCGGTGTGGAGGTGCCGGGTCCGCCGGTCACCGTGGGTCAGTTCGACGGCGGCTGGCGTGGCGAAAACGTCTGGCCCCCGGCCGATTCCCAGCGCGTGCCGGTCGACCTGCGCACCGGCACCTTCACCGATCGCGGCCTGCTGCCCGGCCCCGACCGTGAGATCTGGTCCGTCTCGGCGCCGGTGACCGCGCCCCTGCATCTGGCAGGCCGTTCCACGGCGACCCTGTCCCTGTCCGGACCGCCGGAAGCCACCGTGGCGCTCGAGCTCTACGACATCGCGCCCGACGGTCGCGCCACCGTCCTGTCGCGTGGCATCGCGCCGGTCCGCCCGCAGGCCGAGATCCGCCTGCTCTGGCAGGACGCGCGCCTGGCCACCGGGCACCGCCTGGGCATCCGCATCACCGATGTCGTCGACGACGTGTGGTCGCACGCCCCGGCCAACGCCGCCGTCACCGTGCGCGCGGCGCGCCTCGAACTCCCGCTGCTCACCACGGCCAGGGACACGAATCTGCCCGGCGGCGTACCGATCTGGCACGCGCGGTGGCGCACCGAGGAAACCGTCCAGCTCGACCACGGATTGCTCGACGATCCGGCGCGCGCGGTCGAGCTGCGCAATCCGGTCGGCTGACCCTCAGCGACGCAGCAGCGCCGCGGCCTGCCCGCACATCCGCTCGACGATCGCCGCGGCGGGCTCGATGTGTCTGATCAGGCCCACCCCTTGGCCCGCGTCGACCGGCGCGATGGTCACATCGTCGTCGGCCATGGCCGCGCGCAGCCGGTCGGGGCCGGGCCGCGATTCGTCGAGCTCGGGTCGCGACCACGGATCGGTGAAATCGTTGCGCAGCACCCGCGCCGGGTAGATCGGCGGCCACGGCAGGTCGAGGACTTCGTCGAACGACGTGGTCAGCACGGTGTGTGTGGAGTCGGCGGCGAGCATCGCCCGGCGCGCGTTCTCCGGCAGCAACGATTCCTCCGCCGCGGCCAGGGAGGTCCCCAGCCAGGCTCCGGACGCGCCGGCCGCCAGCACCGCGGCCAGTGTGCGTCCCGACCCGATACCACCCGCCGCCAGCACCGGCACGTTCGCGATGTCGAGCACCGCGTCGAGCAGCGGCAGCAGTGCGAGCCGGTCCGCGCCGTGCCCACCGCCTTCGCTACCCCGGGCCACGATCACATCGATGCCCGCGTCCTGCGCCCGATGCGCACCCGGCACGTCGTACACCTGGGTGACCGCGAGAATCCCGGCCTCCCGCACCAGTGGCACCCAGGAGAAATCGGTGCCGAAACTGATCGACAGCAGCCGCGGCCGGGCCGCGATCGCCGTTTCGAGCAGCCCCGCCTCGCGCTGTCGCACCCAGTCGACGAGGCCGATCCCCGGCACCGTGCCGTCGGCGGCGGCCAGTTCGCGCTCCAGCGCGGCCACCGAGCCGGCACTGCCCATCCCGATCATGCCCAGCCCGCCCGCCGCGGTCACCGCCGCCGCGAGCCGGCCACCGGCGGCGCCGCCCATCGGCGCGTTCACCACCGGGACGCGCAGACCGAGCGAACGTGACCAGGGCGTCGCCAGGATGTCGAGCTCCGGGGTGGTGGTCATGGGCGCGGCACCTCTCGTCGTGGCTGGGGCTCATCCATCATGCCAAGTCGGTCCGGCTCCCGTCGTGCCCTCGCTCGCGTATGTTCGTCAGCAGTGTCGCGACGACGAACCGGGGGTTCGGATGACGATCAGGGACAAGGTCGAACAGCTGGTCACCGAGCCACCCGTGGTGTTCGGCGAGCCGGTGGAGACCGCCGACGGCGCCACGGTGATCACCGTCGCGCGCGGTGGCGGATTCGGCAGGCCACCGCGCCCGGTCGGGGTGTTCGTGATCCACGCGGGTCGCGCGCACTGGACCCCGGCGATGGACAGCAACCGCATCGCGCAACTGGGGGAATGGATAGGGTTGCTCACCGGTGTGATCGCGGCGCTGGCGCTGCTGCGCCGCCCGCCGTGGCCGGATCTGCGCTGGCACCACTGATTCCGTGCAGTGCCAGCGCCTCGAACCGCCGCCAGGCCTTCTCGGGCGGGGTCGGGGATGCTCGGTCGATCACGGTGCCGAGGCTGCCCAGCAGCGCCCATGACAGGAACGGCACCGCCTCGGCGGACTGATCGGGAAGCAGTTCACCGACTAGGTCGGTGACCGCCTGCCGATAGCTGTGCAGCACCGTCGTCGACGCTTTCGGCCCGATCAGCGGCAGATACACCTCCGGGTAGCGCGCGGCGAGCTGGAACATCACCCGCAGCGGCGCGAGCGGTGATCCCGGCGCGGCGGTCCGGGTGATCTCGCTGCGGAGGAAATCGGTGCAGCTCACCAGGAGCAGGTCGTCCTTGTCGCGATAGTGCGCGTAGAAGGTGGACCGCCCGACATCGGCCCGCTCGATGACATCGCTGACGGTCACCCGGTCGTAGCCGCGCTCGATCATCAGCTCGATGAGGGCGCGGTGCAGGTTGTCCCTGGTCCGGCGGACCCGGCGATCGGTGTGCTCGGCCATCGTTCCTCCACGGGACGGATTCCCCCGATCTGTCCGGAAACGGACAGTTCCGGCGATTCTGGTCCTGGTCGGGGGCGTTGTCGGCGTCCGACCATGGACCCATGTCAAGGAATCAGCTTCTCACTCCCATGTTCGTCGACGACGGCGACACCGGCCTCGTCATGACCGGGCTGCGCCGCTACAACCTGTTCACCGCGGTGTTCTTCCTCGGCAGGCAGCGCACACTGCTCGCCGAATTCGTGGCGCGCGCCGGGATCACGCCGGGCCGTCGCACGCTCGATATCGGGTGTGGTCCGGGCAAACTCGTCCGCGCTTCGGGCGACGCGGCCGGTCCGTCGGGACTCGCCACCGGCGTCGACCCGTCCGAGGTGGCCGTCGCCGACAACCGCCGCCGTGATCGCGCGGGCCGGTACCGCTACGAGCGGGGTCCAGCCCAGGAACTCCCGTTCGGCGATGCCGAATTCGACGTTGTCACCTGCACTTTCGTCATGCACCACATCCCGGAGCGGCATCGCTCCGCCGCGCTCGCCGAGATGGCGAGGGTGCTGCGTCCCGGCGGCACGCTGCTGCTGGCCGATGCCTCGCCCAGCCCGCGGATGCGGCGGGTTTTCGCCCGCTTCCAGGACGGTGACCCGTTCGCCGCCGTCGACATCCGGCGCTATCGCGATCAGCTCGAGGCACTCGGCTTCACCGACCCGGTCTACACCCAGAGCCGGTATCAGACCGGCATCCTCACGGCGGTGAAGCCGGCCACCTGATCGGACCGCACCTGTCGGTGCCCTCGGCTAGGGTCGAGCTCGACACGATCAGTCGAGCACGGGGGTGCGGCATGGCCATCGATCAGCGGGAATCCGAAGCCCGGGAGTTCGCGCTCGCCGCGCACGGCGACCAGCGCTACGGCGACCATCCCTACAGTTACCATCTCGCCGCGGTACGCCGGGTCCTCGACGACTTCGGCTACGACGGCGAGCTGGGGACCGCCGCCTGGCTGCACGACGTCGTCGAGGACACCCCGATCACCGCCGACGAGGTCGAATCCCGTTTCGGCCGTGCGGTTCTCGACCTCGTGTGGGCGGTGACCGGCGTCGGCCCCGACCGCAAGGCCCGCAATCTCGACGCCTACACCAAGATCGCCGCCCATCCGCCCGCCGTCATCCTGAAACTGGCCGACCGCACCGCCAATGCCGAGGCCAGCCCCTCCGGCAGCAGCTGGATGGGCATGTACCGCACCGAACACCCGACGTTCAAGTCCCACCTCGGTGCGCTTCTGGAAGGCGATCCGACCGTCGCCCGCATGTGGGAACGGCTCGAGCGTGCTCTCGACCTGTCGGTGGCGCCGCCGACAGATCACTGGGTCGAGATCGACCGCCTCGTCGCGGCGGGAGACCACACACAGGCGATCGCCGCGGTCCAGGCCGCCTTCGAGTGCAGTCCCGGCGAGGCGGAACTGATTCTCGCCGAACGCTCTTGATGCTGCGGACTCGGCCCCGCGGCCTGGCGTGGTGGCATCGTCGTCACGCAGTGCCTTTCGCTCGACGGGAACATGCTCCTCGCTGACCTACGACGTTGGTCTCTAATACCTGGACCGCCTACAGCGGGTACCCACCCCGCCCCGTCGCGCGGTCAGCTGCCGAAGCCGGGGTAGTTCTGGACCGCCTGTTCGCCGGGAACGACGCGGGCCGCGTCCAACGCGCGCAGCTCAGCGGCGACCGCGGCCGCCAAGACCTCGTCGAGCTGGTCGCGCCCGGACGTGCCACCACCGCCCGGTCCGCCGTCATCGGTGACGATGCGGCGGGCCGACAGGTGCACCGCATCGACGCCGATCCGATGTAGGGCCGCGATGTCGTCCACGGTGACGCCGCCGCCGGCCATGATCTGGATGCGACCTGCCGCGTGTCGGACCAGGGCGGCCAGCTCGTCCATGCCGTCGGCGCACCGCCGTGCGCCGCCCGAGGTGAGGACCCGGGTGATCCCGTGCGAGATCAGTTCGTCCAAAGCCGCTGCCCGATCATCGATGCGATCGATGGCCCGATGAAAGGTGAGTTCGATGTCGTCGACCGGAACTCCGTCGAGCACGCGCCCCAGCACCTCGGTGTCGACCTGCCCATCCGGGGTCAGCGCGCCGAGTACGAGGCCGGCAGCCCCGGCCGCGACAGCAGCCATAGCGTCGGCGTTCAGCACCGCGACCTCGTCCGCGTCGTACACGAAACCGCCTGCCCGGCAGCGGATCAGCACGTGCACCGGAATCCCGGTGGCCACCACCGCGGACAGAGTCCCGATGCTCGGGGTCAGTCCACCGGTGCCGCCCAGCGCCGCACACAGCTCCACCCGGTCCGCGCCGACCCGGCGGGCGGCCAGCGCACCCGCCACATCCTGCACCGCGAACTCGAGCGCGGTCATCTCAGAACGACTGCCAGGCAGGCTTGTTCGCCAGTGCGTACTTGTAATAGTCGGCCAGCTTCAGCTTGCTCGCCGCCGCCTCGTCGCTCACCACGGTGACGTGCCGATGCCACTGCATGACCGAGGCGGGGCAGAACGCCGAGAGCGGTCCCTCCGCCGCCGCGGCGATGGCATCGGCCTTGCCCGCCCCCAGCGCGATCATCACCAGGTGCCCGGCTTCGCCGATGGTGCCGAGCCCCTGGGTCAACACGTGATGCGGCACATCGTCCGGGCCGTCGAAGAAACGGGCATTGTCCTTGCGGGTCTGCTCGGTCAGCGTCTTCACCCTGGTCCGCGAGGTGAGCGCCGAGCCCGGCTCGTTGAATCCGATGTGGCCGTCGGTGCCGATCCCGAGCAGTTGCACGTCGACCCCACCCGCCGCGGCGATGGCGGCGTCGTAGCGCCTGCCCTCGCCGCCGATGTCACCCGCCTCGCCGTTCGGGCTCAGCACCCGCGCCGGATCGAGGTTCACGTGGTCGACGAATTCGGCGCGGATCACCGAGAAGTACGACTGCGGATGCTCTTTCGGCAACCCCACATACTCGTCGAGCAGGAACGCGCTCGCCGTCGAGAAGTCGATCTCCCCGGCTCGGCAGCGACGCGCCAGTTCCTGGTAGCTGCCCAGCGGCGACGACCCGGTGGCGAGCCCCAGGATCGCGTTGCCGCGCGCCACATAGCCGCCGACGATATCGGCGACGGTGGTGGCCACCTCGTGTTCGTCCGCCCGGATCACGATTTCCATCAGGTTCCTTCCGTTCCGGCGACGAGCACCCGCCGCGGCTGCAATGACTGGTCGGTGACGAGCAGGTCGGCCCGCGCCCCGACGGACAGCGTGCCGCGATCGGCGAGCCCGAGCACCCGGGCCGGCGTGCGGGTCGCGGCGGTGACGGCGTCGACGAGCGGAACCTTCGCGTCCCGCACTGTCCGGCCGCACCACATCGAGCAGGCGAGCGGTGCCGCCCGCGATCGCGCCCGGTACACCGTCGGTGGTGGCGAGCCGGGCGACACCCTCGCGCACCCGCACGTCCAGCGCGCCGAGCTGATAGTCACCGTCGCCCAGCCCGGCGGCCGCCATCGCGTCCGACACCAACGCGACCTGGTCCGGCCCGACCGTGTCGAACACCATCGCGACGGTCTCGGGCGCCAGATGCACACCGTCCGCGATCAATTCGACCACCATGTCCCCGCGTCCGGCGGCCGCGAGGCACGCGGCGACCGGCCCGGGGGAGCGGTGATGCAGCCCCGGCATCCCGTTGAACAGATGCGTCGCGGTGATCGGCCCGCCGATCGCGTCGGCGATGCGCGCAGCCGTGGTCGCCGCGTCGGCATCGGTGTGCCCGAGACTCGGCACAACCCCGTGCCGGCGCATGGCAGCGAGCAGTTCCGCGAAGTGCGCGGTCTCGGGCGCCAATGTCATCGACCGCACCGTGCCGCGTGCGGCTGCACAGATCCGCTCGAACAACGCGGGATCGCCCGGGATGATCGCTGCCGGATCCTGCGCACCACACCGCGTCGCATTGAGGAAAGGCCCCTCGAGATGGATTCCGAGCAACTGCCCGTCGGCCACGAGATCGGCGAGGATTCCCGCCTGCCGGATCAGCACGTCCGGCCGCGCCGACACCAAACTCCCGAGCAACCCGGTACTGCCCTGCCCCCGATGCTCGGCGGCCGCCACTCGACCCCCACCGGCATCGGCATTGGGAAATCCGAACCCGCCCCCACCATGGCAGTGCAGGTCGATCAGCCCCGGCACCACCAGATCATCACCAGGGATCGGAAGCTCTTCAGCGGCAGGATATTCGGAGGCTCCTCCCACCCACGTAATGACCCCATCCGCGTATTCGATTACCCCGTCCGCGATTTCGCCGCTGTCCGCCCCGACCAGTCGCCCCCGCACTACGCCGGCAGCGCTCACCACTGCTTCCACTCCGCTGGATGGAGGCACCGGCTCGAGTCGAACAGGTCGACGAATCGCGCAGGCGCACGGTGTACCGCGTGATCGACAGCATCGTCGGTGTCAGAGGCCGAACTTGCCATCACCCGGCCGGCGGCCACCGACCGCACCCGACCTACCCGGACTCTTCTCCGATTCATGCCCGCCCGATGATCGCCGCGACCGCCTCACGCGCCAGCTGTGGATTCCGCGCCGCGCACGCCGCATCGGCCGCGTCCCGGCACTGCTCCACATCCACCGCCGACAACGCCGCCCGCACCGCGGGTAACGCGGGCACCGACATCGACAGACTCGTCACCCCGAGCCCCACCAGCACCGGCGCCAGCGCCGGATCCGACGCCGCCTCACCACACACCCCGACCGGCTTCCCTGCCGCCGACCCCGCCGCGCCGACCATGGCGATCAGATCGAGCACCGCGGGCTGCCACGGATCGAGCAGGTGCGCGAGCCCGCCGGCCATCCGGTCGACCGCGCACGTGTACTGGCTGAGATCGTTGGTGCCGATACTGACGAAATCGAGGTGGGTCAGCAGATCGTTGGCCCGTAGCGCCGCCGCCGGGATCTCGATCATCGCGCCGACGGTCCGCAACCCGGATTCCCGTGCGAGCGTGGCGAATCCGACCGCCTCGTCGGCGGTGGCGACCATCGGCGCCATCACCCACAGATCGGCACCGGTGGCTTCCTGGGCCCGCGCCAGCGCGGTGAGCTGGGTGGCCAGGGTATCCGGGAACACCGTCCCGATCCGCAGCCCGCGCACACCCAGCGCGGGATTCTCCTCGGTCCCCAGATCGAGGAACGGCAGCGGCTTGTCCGAGCCGGCGTCGAGGGTGCGCACCACCACTTTGCGCCCCGCGAACTGCTCGAGAACCGCGGTGTAGGAGGCGATCTGCTCGTCGAGACCGGGCGCGGACGCCTTCCCGAGATACATGAACTCGGTGCGGAACAGTCCGACACCCTCACTGTCCTCGGGCCCCGCCTTGGCCGCGTCGTCGACGGTTCCGATGTTCACCAGCAGTTGCACCGGTGTCCCGTCGGCGGTCCGACCGGGCCCGCTGGCCGCGGCGAGCCGCGCCGCGTCGGCGGCCGCTTGCTCGATCGCGGCCTGCTGACGCAGCGGACTCGGATCGATCACCACATCGCCGGTACCGCCGTCGAGCAGCACCGGCGCGTCCTCGACGAGCCGGTCGGTGTCGGGGCAGTTCACCACCGCGGGCAGCCCGAGCGACTTCGCCAGAATCGCGGTGTGACTGGTGGGCCCGCCCTCGGTGGTCAGCAGCCCGACCACATCGCTGTCGCCGAGCATGGCGGTATCGGCGGGTGCGAGATCCCGCGCGACCAGCACGAACGGATGTCCCGGCGCCGGAATACCCGGCATCGGTTCGCCCAGCAGCACCGCGACGGTGCGCCCGCCGATATCGCGCAGATCGGTCGCGCGTTCGGCCATGTACCCGCCGAGCGCCTCGAGTTTGGCGCAGAACCCCTCGAACGCCAGGTGCACCGCGTGCGCGGTCGGCATCCCGTCGCCGAGCTGCTGCTCGGTGGCGGCGACGATGCCCGGATCGCGGGCCATCGTCGCCGACATCGACAGGATCTCCGCCGCGACGCCACTCACGCGCGCCGCCCTGGCCTGCATCTCGTCGGCCACGCCGCCGAGCGCCTCTTTGACCCGCGCCAGCTCGTCCTCGACCGAGCCGCCCACCGGGTCCTGCGGGGAGGTCGCGAGCTGGGAGCCGAACCGCAGCCACGGCGCGCACACCACCCCGGGACTCACGCCGAGACCGCGGATCACGTGTTCGCCCATCAGGCGGCGTCCAGATCGGTGGCGATCAGCGCGGCCAGCTGGTCCAGCACCGCCTCGTCGTCGGCGTGGAGGGTCACCTCGGCGCCGTGTGCAGCGCCGAGCGTCATCACCGCGAGCACGCTCGCCGCGTCGACCGGTTCGCCGCCGCCCACCGAGATCCGCACGGGGACCCCGGTGGCCTGTACGGCCTGGGTGAATGTCGCGGCGGGCCGGGCGTGCAGCCCCACTTCGGATCCGACGACGACAGTGCGGGTGGTCATGTCCTCACTCACCTTCCAATTTCTTGTCCAGCTTCGATTCGACTTCGGCGACCAGCGGCGCGTCGGTGCGCGTGTCGCCGGTCGCGGTCAGCGCCGCCTCGGCTTCCACCGCGGCGACATCGGGCGCACCCGCCTCCACATCGGTCTCCGCCTCGCGACCCGGGGTGCGCAGATTCCACTTCTTGATCACGAAGCTGAACAACACGTAGTAGATCACCGCGTAGCCCAGACCGATCGGAATCAGCAGCCACGCGTCGGTCGCCTTGCCGAAGTTCAGCAGGTAGTCGATGGCGCCGGCCGAGAAGGTGAACCCGTCGTGGATGCCGAGCGCGTTGACCAGCGCGTGCGAGGTGCCGGTGAGGATCGCGTGCACTACGTACAGCGGCCACGCCACGAACATGAACGAGAACTCCAGCGGCTCGGTGATGCCGGTGACGAACGCGGTGAGACCGGTCGACAGCATGATCCCGCCGACCAGCTTCTTCTGCGAGGGCCGCGCGTTGCGCCAGATCGCCAGCGCGGCGGCGGGCAGCGCGAACATCATGATCGGGAAGAAGCCGGTCATGAAGGTGCCCGCGGTCGGGTCGCCGGCGAAGAAGCGGTTGAGGTCGCCGCGCACCAGCTGACCGGAGGCGTCGGTGTAGTCGCCGACGAGGAACCACACGGTCGAGTTGAGGATGTGGTGCAGGCCGGTCGGGATGAGCAGGCGGTTGGCCGCGCCGTAGATGCCGCCGCCGATCACGGTGTTGTCGGCGACGGTCTCACCCACCCAGGTGAGCGCGGAGTTGAACGCCGGATAGATGAACGCCATGCCCACGCCGACGATCAGGCCGGTGATCGCGGTCAGGATCGGCACCAGCCGCCTGCCGTTGAAGAAGCCGAGGAAGTCCGGCAGCTTCGTGCGATAGAACCGCTGCCACAGGATCGCCGACAGCAGACCCATCACGATGCCGCCGAGCACGCCGTAGTTGATCAGCGCCTGCGCGCCTTTCGGATCGGTCTTGCCCTCCAGCACGATCGGCGACATCGCGTTGAACACGCCGTCGATCACCATGTACCCGACCACCGCCGCCAGCGCGGTCGACCCGTCGGACTTCTTGGCCCAGCCGATCGCGATACCGACCGCGAAGATCAGCGGCAACCACGTGAA
The DNA here is from genome assembly GCF_900637185.1 of Nocardia asteroides. Classification (NCBI taxonomy): domain Bacteria; kingdom Bacillati; phylum Actinomycetota; class Actinomycetes; order Mycobacteriales; family Nocardiaceae; genus Nocardia; species Nocardia asteroides. Next base: position 2,781,105 of record NZ_LR134352.1, read on the forward strand.
GACCGCTTGACCCGCCGCCGAGATGACCGACGCCGTGCTCTCGAGCGCGGAGAACCGGCCGAGCAGATCGTCTTGCCCGAGGCGCAGCAGGATGCCTGCCGCGGGGAGCACCGCGATCGGCAGCATGAGGCTGCGACCCAGGCGCTGCAAACCCGCGAACACCTTCGATTCCTGCTGGGGGCTGTCGGTAACGGCAGTCATGTCGACCTTCTTCGTGCCGGGTTCCCGGCGGTCTCGGCGAGCCGGACGGACTTGGCGGCCGGTCCGGGTTAACTGTTGTGAACCGGTGCCCTCGACGGGTACTGTCCGGTCATAACCAGTTGTCAGTTTGACCAGGTGGCCGCCGGATGTCAACCGCGAAATATGACGTGGCGCACATTCGAGGCTCCCATACTGGAACCGGCAACCACCGCGGAAAGGGAGAACACATGTCCAAAGCGGAAGCGATCGTCCAGGGTCTCGGTGGCGCGGACAACATCGTCGAGATCGAGGCCTGCATCACCCGGTTGCGCACCGAGGTGAAGGACGGCGCCAAGGTCGACGAGGCCGCGCTCAAGGCCGCAGGCGCGCACGGCGTGCTCAAGTCGGGCACGGTCGTCCAGGTGGTCGTCGGCCCCGAAGCGGACACCCTCGCCGAGGACATCGAGGACATCCTGTGAGCATTCCGGTGCTCGCCCCGCTCGCCGGGAAGGTCGTCGCCCTGGCCGACGTTCCCGACCCGGTCTTCGCCGGCCAACTCGTCGGCTCCGGCGTGGCGATCGACCCCGACCGCACCCGCGGCACCCTGATGGTCACCGCCCCCATCGCGGGCAAGATCCTCAAGCTGCACCCGCACGCCTTCGTCATCTTCGGCGGCGGCGTCGGCGTCCTGGTCCACCTGGGCATCGACACCGTGAAGCTGAAGGGCGAAGGCTTCGACCTGCTGGCCGCCGAAGGCGACGAGGTCACCGCGGGCGGCCCGATCGTCACCTTCGACCCCACCGAGATCGCCGCCACCGGCTACTCCCCGGTCTGCCCGATCGTCGTCATGGACTCCGCGAAGGACTCGATCACCACCGACACGATCGGCACCGAAGTCGAATCGGGTACCCCACTGTTCGATTCGCCGTAGCGACTCAGCTGTTTTCGCAGCCGACGCCGTCGTTGTCGTCGTCCAGTCCGTACTCGTCGGGCCCGATCACCCGCACGCGCCCGGTATACACGGGACCGTTCCCGCCGCCACCGGCGCCAATCCACGTGATCGGGACGCACGGACCGGAGGACCGGTGACATTCCCCGCCCGGCGGTGGTGGCGGGCAGAACTGGTTCCGGTGAACCATCCCGTCCGCCGGCTCGTAGTTCGTCCCAGTGGCCACGAGTGCAGGAGGTTCGACAATGAGCGCAGCGGAGCAGACCAGTGAGCAGTTCGCCGACCGGCTGTTCGGTGCGGCATTGGGCGCCGTCGACATCCTGGCGGTGCACCTCGGCGATCGGCTCGGCTGGTATCAGGCGCTGGTCGACCACGGCCCCGCCGACGCGACCGAGCTGACCGCACGGGCGGGCGGCGACCCGCGCTACGCGAGGGAATGGCTCGAACAGCAGGCCGCGTCCGAGATCCTGACCGTCGACGCCGACGGCCGATTCGCCCTGCCCGCGGGCGCGGCGGAGGTGCTCACCGATCGCGGCAGCCTCAACTACCTGGCACCGCTGGCCCGCATGCTCGCCGGCGCCGCCGTCCAGCTGCCCGCGCTGGTCACCGCCTACCGCGACGGTGGCGGGGTCGGCTGGTCCGAATACGGCGCCGACATGCGCGAATCACAGTCCGACATGAACCGCCCGTGGTTCGAACACCGCCTCGCCGCCGACCTGGCCGGCGTCCCGGACCTGCACGCCCTGCTCGCCCGCCCCGGCGCCAAAGCCGCCGATATCGGCGCGGGCGGCGGCTGGTCCTCGATCGCGCTGGCTCGCGCCTACCCGGAGCTGTCGGTCGACGGCTACGACATCGATCCACCCTCGGTGACCATGGCCCGCGACAATGCCGCCGACCTGGCCGACCGCGTCCACTTCCACCACGCCGACGCCGCGACCGCCCTTCCGGAAGCCACCTACGACGCGGTCTTCGCCTTCGAGTGCCTGCACGACATGCCCCACCCCGTCGAGGTGCTGACCGCGATGCGCAAGGCGCTGCGCCCCGGCGGCGCCGTCATCGTCATGGACGAAGCCGTCGCCCCCGAATTCACCGCCCCCGCCGACGATGTCGACCGCCTGATGTATGGCTTCAGCCTGCTGATCTGCCTGCCCGACGGCATGGCTCACCCCGGTTCGGCGGGCACCGGCACCGTCATGCGCACCTCGACCCTGGCCGAGTACGCGACCAAGGCGGGCTTCACCGACGTCGAGGTCCTGCCCATCGAGGACTTCGGTTTCTGGCGCTTCTACCGGCTCACCGTCTGACGCACCGGCTCGTCCTGCACGGTCCACTGAGCGGCCAGCGCGTCGAAATACCGCTGGCTGCTCCACAACCGGTAGTTGCCGATCACATACACCCGCCGCCGCGCCCGCGACACCGCCGCATTGAGCACATTCGGCGTGGCCGCCGCCCACCGCCGCGACCCACCCGCCGCGGGCGAGGTACCGAGGATCAACACCACCACCTCGGCCGAATTCCCGTGCATCGCATGGACGGTCCCCACCTGATGCCGGGCGAACTCCGCCCCGAGGACCTCCCGCGCCACCTCCCGCGCCCCGCGTGCCACATCCCGGAACGGACTCACGACCCGGATCTCACCCGCCGCGACGCCCTCCTCGACCAGCCGCGCGAGCAGCTCGGCCAGCGCCTCACCCTCGCCGGGAATCCAATTCCCCTCGGCCCGCGCCGATCGCACATCGATCCAGCGATCCTGCCCGGGGAACTCCGCCCGCGCGGGCGTCCCGAAGACGAGCAGGTCGTCGTCGTAGGCGATCCGGTGCGTGAGTTCGAAGATCGGCAGATCACTGCGCCGATGCACCCGCAACGGCGCACCCACCCACACGGGCCCGGCGGCATCGGCCGGGGTCAGCCACGTCCCGTATCGCACGCCCCGGTCGGCTGCCCGCCGCGCCGAAGCCAGGTCCGGCAGCCATTCCCGATCCAGCCCGTACTTGCGGACCAGTGCCTCCTGCGCCGAGGTCGGCAGCGTCCCGACCGGGCCCAGCTGCCGGTGATCGCCCACGATCACCGCGCGTCGCGCCCGCCACAACCCGCCGGCCACCGACTGCGGCGCCGCCTGCCCGGCGTCGTCGACGAACAACCAGCCCAGCGCTTCCCGCCCGAGCCCGGCGAACAGCTGCGGCGCGGCCGTGAAGGTCGTGACGACCAGCGGTACCGCCAGGAACAGCGTCTGCCATGCGGCCGCCACAGTGTCCGGCTTGGGCTCCTCGGCCAGCTCCCCGCGGATCAACGCGATGGCGACGATCAGGTTGTCGCGCACCCGCGGCGCCGCGTCGAGCAGGAACGCCCGGTGCAGCCGCAGCGCGGACAGGAACAGCTCGCGCCGCGCTGTGGCGTACTGCTCGTCGGCCCACGGATTGCACAGCTGGAACTGCTCGTCGTCGCCGGACACATCGCCGAACGGAATGGTGTCGGCCCAGATCTCCCTGGCCCGCTCGATGATCTCCAGCGCCGCCTCGCGCCGCGCCGTCAGCTCCAGATGCGCCCGGATCAGCCCGCGCCCGTGCTCGGCGGCCTCCGCCCACTGCCCGCGCGTGTACTCGACCTCGGTCTGCCGCCGCCGCATCTCCGATTCGGCGATGTGCCGTTCGCGCAGCAGCTCGTTGCTCTTGGCGCTCCACCGCCGCCCCGCGCCGAACCCGGACGACAGCGACGCCATGAACTCCGGCTTCTGTCCGCCGTGCTCGGTGAGCAGCACACCGATCCGGTGGTGGGTGGCCTGCGCGGCCCGCAGATGCTCGGTGGCCAGCTGATGCCGTTCCCGCCAATGCGCGTGCGCGGTATCGGCATTCGCGATCTCGGCGGTCATCGACTGCAAGCTCGCGTTCATGTCGGGCAGCTCGGCCACCGCGTCGGCGACGTCCTGCCGCTCCTGCGCGAGCCTGCGCACCTCCGCGTGCCTGGTGGTGAAGTCGCGTACGGCCGTCGACCAGTCCGGAATCGAATCCGGGTCGGCCTCGGCCTGTTTCAGCAGATCGAGCATCCCGCCCGCGGCCGCGCCCGACTTGCGTTCGGTGTCGAACCGGTCGCCGAACCAGAACCGCTCACCGAAGGCGCGCCGGTCGTCACCCATGGCCGCCGCGATCAGGCCCCACGAGGGTTCGCCGCCGACAAGCTCGGCCAGCTGGGTGAAGTGCTCCACTTCGCGGTCGACGGCGTCGCGCCGCTGGATCTCGCTGACCACATCGGCCGCGGCTTCCTCGCTTCCGGTCGTCAGCACCACCTCGAACCCGGTGACATTCCCCGCGAGCCGATGCGCGGCCACCGTGTAGTTCTTGGCGACCTGCACCTGCTCGGTGAGCCCGGTGAACACGTCGAGGGGATTGTCGAACACGGCCAGCTGCGCGGCCCGCTCGACCACGATGCCCGCCAGCAGATCACGCAGCATCGTCGTCGTGCCGGTCCCCGGCGCACCGTGCACCGCGAAAATCCCGGCGCTGTCCCGCAATTCGGCCATCGCCCGGTCCACGGCGAACTGCTGCCCGGACACCAGCGGGTCACCGGGCCAGCGCCCGTCCGGCACCAGATGGGGGAGCAGACCCTCGACCACCACGTCCAGGCGCCGCCGGACATCGATCCGATCGTCGATCGGCAGCGTCTCGGTGGCGGCGAGATAGTCCCGCAGCGCGACACCGACATCCCCGCGCTCGACCGCCCCGGCCAGCGCGGCCAGCTCCGCACCCAGCCCACTGTTGAGCCGATCCGCACCGGCCGCACTGTCGGCATCCCGCGCCGCGACCTGCACACACGCGATCCGCAGGCCACCCGCCCGCAGCTCCGACCGAATCCCGAGCGCCCCACAGAGTTCCCCGGCGAAGGAATGCAGATCACGCCCGGTCAGCCGGGGCGCCTCGGCGAGTTCCTCCGGATCGCGCGGCATGACACGCTCGGCGAATGCCAGCGCCGACATCCCCGCCAGCCCGGGGGAGATGACACCGTCGGCCCCCGCCGCGATGAGCGAAGCCCCCACCCCGCGCCCCGCGACATCCAGCGCCCGCCACCGGGGCGACTGCGGCGCCTCCTCGGGGCTCACCGCCGCGGCTTCCCTGGTCATGGTGTCGAAGGCGGCGGTGAAAGCCGCCGAATCATGCTCGAACCCATCGGTCCAGCCACTGTCGGCGGGCCCGGGGGACCGAAGCCGATTGATCGCCCAGGCCAGCCCCGACAGCGTGGCCGAACCACCGACCACCACACCGTCGTCGCTCAACGTCACCGCGAACGCCGCGGTAGCGCCCGCGCGCCGCGCGTCGGGTTCGAGCCGGTCCTCACCGAACGCCCGGACCAGTGCCTCCCGCGCCCGCCCGATCCCGAACAGTCCGCCGTACACGACGAACTGCCACACCCGGCCTGCCGGCAAGGCGGGCAGTGCGGCCAGGTTCTCCCACGGCGCCGGATCATCCGCCGCCGGCTCGACGACGATCCCGCCGTCCGGACACGTGCCGACGTCGGGAACGCGCTGCGGACCGAACAACTCCACGGTCTGCCAGAAACGTACGAGCCGCGCGGCATGCTCGGATCCGCCCACGATGCACCCCATTCCGTCGGCCATCATGCTGACAACCCCGATCACGGTACGCGATCGCGATTCCCCCGGTGCGGCACCCCGATGGTCCCGCCGTCGCCGGCGAGACTATCGGCGCAGGTCCTACAGCCGCGGCAGGCAGCCGGCCGCCCGCATCCGCGCCGCCAGCGACGAGTTCACCAACGCACTCGACCCACTCCCGCCGCCTAGCGCGACGAGCACGTCCCCACCCAGCCCCGCCCCGATCGAACACCCGAGCACGGTCACATCGATGTAGATGTTCTCCTTCGGCTCCGGCTCCGCGACGGCCGAACCCGCCGCCGTGACTGTGGCGGCCGCAACAGCCAGACCGACCGCTACTGCCTTGACGATTCGCACAATGTCCTCCTGAAAGCGCTGATCAGAACCGGTCCTCGCAGGTCTGGACCGACCGACAGGGTTGACCGTTCCTTCGCCGAGGAAACGTCGTGCCGAAACTCCGTTGCCCGCCATGCGTTGCTATCGCATGCTGACCGGGTGAGCGACCTCGACCGCATCGCCGACCGCTTCGCGGTGGGCGAACTCTTCCCCGAAGACCTGCCGATGGCGGCCGCCGAGGCCCTGACGCACGGCCATGACTCCCCAGCGCTGGTCGAACTCGCCTGCCTGCATCGCACCGACACCCGCGACGCGCCCACCCTGTTCCGCATCGCGATCGCCGAACTCGGGTTGGTCGAGAACAGCGAAGCCGCGTGGTCTGCGCGGGAGGTCGACGTGCGAAGGCGCCGGGTCGGATGGGCCGCGACCAGCTTGCTCACCGACGACGGCGTCGTCCCCGAGCACCTGAGCCGGATAGCCTCCGACTTGGACCATCTGGCGCTCACGCCGGCAGTCGGAAGTCCTGAGCTGGCCGATCTGGCGGCCGACTTCGACGGCCTCTGCTGGCATCTCGACGACGACAGCGTCGACCAGGCCTCTCTTCGGCACGACACCCGCACGAAGTGCCGGATGCTGTTGGCGGGCCCGCTCTGGAACCGGCCCGTCGCTGCCACACCCGCGCCGACCAGGCGGAGATGGTGGCAGGCGCTGCGCCGGTCGTCGTCTGCCAGCTAGCCGGAGGTGGGAAGCCGGGCACGTTCCGCGCACCTCAGCGCAGCACCATCTCCGCGACAGCCTTGGGCGCGGCCAGCCACTCCCTGACGTTGTTGCGCACCTCGGTACTCCGCCGGCAATCGCAATACGCCACCACCCCGTCGGCCTCGATCCCCGCCGCCCGGCACAGCGCGACCGCCCGCGGCAGATGCTGGAACTGACTGACGATGATCGCCCGCTCCACCCCGAACAGCGCCCGCGCCCGCTCACACGTCTCCCGCGTGGACAGCCCCTCCCCATCCGTCTTCACCATGGCCGGATCAATCCCGTGCTCGAGCAGATACCGCATCATCGAAGCGATCTCATCCCCGGACGTCCCACCCGCGTCCCCCGACAACAGGATCTCCCCGGCCTTCCCCGCCGTCACCAACTCGATCGCCACATCGAGCCGCCCCTGCAGATAAGCCATCGGCGTCCCGTCCTCCGCCACCTTCGCCCCCGGCACGATCACCATGGGCACCCCGGGAGCCCCGGCCACATCACTGCGATGCCCCGACGACAGGGCCCACATAGCCATATTCGCCCCGGCCGTCACCACCACCACGCCACTGGCGACCACGATGCCGGCGCCCACCACCCGCCGAACCCACCGCCGCCTCGAATTCCGCCCCGTCATCGCAGACCCTCCCGTGTCTTGTCGTTGCCGGCCACGCTACCGGCCGCCGACCCCCCGGCGCGGCAACCCGATTCGGCAATCCACACACGAAACAACCCCTGACTAGGGAATTTGACATTGCATTTGTCGACACGTAACTTTATTCAAGTCAGAGCGACACGGACACCGACCCGGTACCGAGTACCAGGGAAAACGAGGTTGGACGATGAGCGCCGACAACATCAAGTAAGACAGCTCACCGAGCCCCGATTTGCGTCGGGGCACTTGCGTGGGCTAAGTTGGAACCCTGCCCCGATGAAGCCCTCAACAATGTTGTGGGTGAATTCTTGTGCGTGTGTTCTTTGAGAACTCAATAGTGTGTCGATGAATGTCAGTGCCAATTATTATTGGCTCCGCTTCTCATACCCCCCCGGTTGAGGAGTGGACATCGTGAATGTCAGCAAACTTTTGCTGGTGTTCGGTTTTGCTAGGTTTTCGGACTCTAGTTAGATATTTCTGATTACACCCTTCGGGGTGTGGTTGAGAGTCTTCAACGGAGAGTTTGATCCTGGCTCAGGACGAACGCTGGCGGCGTGCTTAACACATGCAAGTCGAGCGGTAAGGCCCTTCGGGGTACACGAGCGGCGAACGGGTGAGTAACACGTGGGTGATCTGCCTCGTACTTCGGGATAAGCCTGGGAAACTGGGTCTAATACCGGATATGACCTTCGGATGCATGTCTGAGGGTGGAAAGATTTATCGGTACGAGATGGGCCCGCGGCCTATCAGCTTGTTGGTGGGGTAATGGCCTACCAAGGCGACGACGGGTAGCCGGCCTGAGAGGGCGACCGGCCACACTGGGACTGAGACACGGCCCAGACTCCTACGGGAGGCAGCAGTGGGGAATATTGCACAATGGGCGAAAGCCTGATGCAGCGACGCCGCGTGAGGGATGACGGCCTTCGGGTTGTAAACCTCTTTCGACAGGGACGAAGCGCAAGTGACGGTACCTGTAGAAGAAGCACCGGCCAACTACGTGCCAGCAGCCGCGGTAATACGTAGGGTGCGAGCGTTGTCCGGAATTACTGGGCGTAAAGAGCTTGTAGGCGGTTCGTCGCGTCGTTCGTGAAAACTTGGGGCTCAACCCCAAGCTTGCGGGCGATACGGGCGGACTAGAGTACTTCAGGGGAGACTGGAATTCCTGGTGTAGCGGTGAAATGCGCAGATATCAGGAGGAACACCGGTGGCGAAGGCGGGTCTCTGGGAAGTAACTGACGCTGAGAAGCGAAAGCGTGGGTAGCGAACAGGATTAGATACCCTGGTAGTCCACGCCGTAAACGGTGGGTACTAGGTGTGGGTTTCCTTCCACGGGATCCGTGCCGTAGCTAACGCATTAAGTACCCCGCCTGGGGAGTACGGCCGCAAGGCTAAAACTCAAAGGAATTGACGGGGGCCCGCACAAGCGGCGGAGCATGTGGATTAATTCGATGCAACGCGAAGAACCTTACCTGGGTTTGACATACACCGGAAACCTGCAGAGATGTAGGCCCCCTTGTGGTCGGTGTACAGGTGGTGCATGGCTGTCGTCAGCTCGTGTCGTGAGATGTTGGGTTAAGTCCCGCAACGAGCGCAACCCTTATCTTATGTTGCCAGCGCGTAATGGCGGGGACTCGTGAGAGACTGCCGGGGTCAACTCGGAGGAAGGTGGGGACGACGTCAAGTCATCATGCCCCTTATGTCCAGGGCTTCACACATGCTACAATGGCCGGTACAGAGGGCTGCGATACCGTGAGGTGGAGCGAATCCCTTAAAGCCGGTCTCAGTTCGGATCGGGGTCTGCAACTCGACCCCGTGAAGTTGGAGTCGCTAGTAATCGCAGATCAGCAACGCTGCGGTGAATACGTTCCCGGGCCTTGTACACACCGCCCGTCACGTCATGAAAGTCGGTAACACCCGAAGCCGGTGGCCTAACCCTTGTGGAGGGAGCCGTCGAAGGTGGGATCGGCGATTGGGACGAAGTCGTAACAAGGTAGCCGTACCGGAAGGTGCGGCTGGATCACCTCCTTTCTAAGGAGCACATCTCCACGACGCTTCACACAGGTGAAAGTGGTTGTGGCAGAGACCGTTTAGTTCCCATTCGTGGAACTGCGGACGCTCATGGGTGGAACACTGACTGACTCATCGCATCGAGGTCGGGGCAAAGTCTTCGACCGCGGTGATATACCGACACACTATTGGGTCCTGAAAGAACAGACGTTCTTTCCAGGCAAGACAAACGATCCGCTCGGATCTCTTGCGAAACCACTCGGCTTTGCCAGTAGGTCCAAGTATTCGATTCGATGCGGGTGTGTTGTTTGAGAACTGCACAGTGGACGCGAGCATCTTTGTTAGTAAGTGTTTAAGAGCGTACGGTGGATGCCTTGGCACCAGGAGCCGATGAAGGACGTAGGAGGCTGCGATAAGCCTCGGGGAGCTGTCAACCGAGCTGAGATCCGAGGATTTCCGAATGGGGAAACCCAGCACGAGTGATGTCGTGTTACCCGCATCTGAATATATAGGGTGTGTGGAGGGAACGTGGGGAAGTGAAACATCTCAGTACCCACAGGAAGAGAAAACAACAGTGATTCCGTGAGTAGTGGCGAGCGAAAGCGGATGAGGCTAAACCTCAAGCGTGTGATACCCGGCAGGGGTTGCGTTTGGGGTGTTGTGGGGTCATTCTTCTTGATTCTGCCGGATCAAGCGAGAGTTAGAAACCAATGTGTTAGTCGAAGTGGTCTGGAACGGCCTGCCATAGACGGTGATAGTCCGGTAGACGAAAACATGTTGGCTCTCGTGAGTGATACCCGAGTAGCAGCGGGCCCGTGAAATCTGCTGTGAATCTGCCGGGACCACCCGGTAAGCCTGAATACTCCCTGGTGACCGATAGCGGACTAGTACCGTGAGGGAAAGGTGAAAAGTACCCCGGGAGGGGAGTGAAATAGTACCTGAAACCGTGCGCTTACAATCCGTCAGAGCCTTCCACTTCGGTGGTGGGGTGATGGCGTGCCTTTTGAAGAATGAGCCTGCGAGTCATCGGTGTGTGGCGAGGTTAACCCGTGTGGGGTAGCCGTAGCGAAAGCGAGTCCGAATAGGGCGCCCTTCAGTCGCACATTATGGACCCGAAGCGGAGTGATCTACCCATGGCCAGGGTGAAGCGACGGTAAGACGTCGTGGAGGCCCGAACCCACTTAGGTTGAAAACTGAGGGGATGAGCTGTGGGTAGGGGTGAAAGGCCAATCAAACTCCGTGATAGCTGGTTCTCCCCGAAATGCATTTAGGTGCAGCGTCACGTGTTTCACGCCGGAGGTAGAGCTACTGGATGGCCTAGGGGGCCCACAAGCTTACCGAAGTCAGCCAAACTCCGAATGCCGGTGTGTGAGAGCGTGGCAGTGAGACTGCGGGGGATAAGCTTCGTAGTCGAGAGGGAAACAGCCCAGATCGCCGGCTAAGGCCCCTAAGCGTGTACTAAGTGGAAAAGGATGTGGGGTCGCTTAGACAACCAGGAGGTTGGCTTAGAAGCAGCCACCCTTGAAAGAGTGCGTAATAGCTCACTGGTCAAGTGATCCTGCGCCGACAATGTAGCGGGGCTCAAGTACACCGCCGAAGCCGCGGCATTCACACATTAGCCTGCACCCTTAAAAGTGCCAGGTGTGTGGATGGGTAGGGGAGCGTCCTGTGGCCGTGGAAGCAGCGGAGTGATCCAGCTGTGGAGGCCACGGGAGTGAGAATGCAGGCATGAGTAGCGAAAGACGAGTGAGAAACTCGTCCGCCGAATGACCAAGGGTTCCTGGGCCAGGTTAATCCGCCCAGGGTGAGTCGGGACCTAAGGCGAGGCCGACAGGCGTAGTCGATGGACAACGGGTTGATATTCCCGTACCCGTGTATCCGCGCCCAATGGCGAATCAGTTGTGCTAATCGTCCAAATGTTTTCTTATCGAGCCTTCGGGTGAGAGGGAGAATTGCTGCACGAGACCCTGGCTGTAGTAGTCAAGCGATGGGGTGACGCAGGAAGGTAGCTGGGCCAGGTGATGGAATACCTGGTGTAAGCCTGTAGGGCGTTGTGTAGGCAAATCCGCACAACATGTAGCCTGAGAGGTGATGCGTAGCCGTTGTGGTGAATTCAGTGATCCTATGCTGCCGAGAAAAGCCTCTAGTGAGTTGGTACACGGCCCGTACCCCAAACCGACACAGGTGGTCAGGTAGAGAATACTAAGGCGATCGAGAGAACTGTGGTTAAGGAACTCGGCAAAATGCCCCCGTAACTTCGGGAGAAGGGGGACCACGCCTGGTGACGAGTCTTGCACTCTGAGCTGGGTGGGGTCGCAGAGACCAGAGAGAAGCGACTGTTTACTAAAAACACAGGTCCGTGCGAAGTCGTAAGACGATGTATACGGACTGACGCCTGCCCGGTGCCGGAAGGTTAAGAGGACCGGTTAGCGCTTCGGCGCGAAGCTGAGAATTTAAGCCCCGGTAAACGGCGGTGGTAACTATAACCATCCTAAGGTAGCGAAATTCCTTGTCGGGTAAGTTCCGACCTGCACGAATGGCGTAACGACTTCTCTGCTGTCTCAACCACAGACTCGGCGAAATTGCATTACGAGTAAAGATGCTCGTTACGCGCGGCAGGACGAAAAGACCCCGGGACCTTCACTATAGCTTGGTATTGGTGTTCGGTACGGTTTGTGTAGGATAGGTGGGAGACTGTGAAGCTTGGACGCCAGTTCAGGTGGAGTCGTCGTTGAAATACCACTCTGATCGTATTGGACTTCTAACCTCGGACCATGATCTGGTTCAGGGACAGTGCCTGGTGGGTAGTTTAACTGGGGCGGTTGCCTCCCAAAATGTAACGGAGGCGCCCAAAGGTTCCCTCAGCCTGGTTGGCAATCAGGTGTCGAGTGCAAGTGCACAAGGGAGCTTGACTGTGAGAGTGACAGCTCGAGCAGGGACGAAAGTCGGGACTAGTGATCCGGCACCGGCAAGTGGAAGCGGTGTCGCTCAACGGATAAAAGGTACCCCGGGGATAACAGGCTGATCTTCCCCAAGAGTCCATATCGACGGGATGGTTTGGCACCTCGATGTCGGCTCGTCGCATCCTGGGGCTGGAGTAGGTCCCAAGGGTTGGGCTGTTCGCCCATTAAAGCGGCACGCGAGCTGGGTTTAGAACGTCGTGAGACAGTTCGGTCTCTATCCGCCGCGCGCGTTAGAAACTTGAGGAAGGCTGTCCCTAGTACGAGAGGACCGGGACGGACGAACCTCTGGTGTGCCAGTTGTTCCGCCAGGAGCACTGCTGGTTGGCTACGTTCGGAAGGGATAACCGCTGAAAGCATCTAAGCGGGAAGCCTGTTCCAAGATGAGGTTTCTCTCCCACTTGATGGGTTAAGGCCCCCTACAGACCATGGGGTTGATAGGCCGGAACTGGAAGCACAGTAATGTGTGTAGGTGACTGGTACTAATAGGCCGAGGGCTTACTACGAAGGTGTTACGCGTCCACTGTGCGGTATCTGAAACAACAGACACTGCAGCAAACCTACTTTGTGGGGAGCGCTGTCTAGTTTCATAGTGTTACGGCGGTTATAGCGGTGGGGAAACGCCCGGTCCCATTCCGAACCCGGAAGCTAAGGCCACCTGCGCCGATGGTACTGCACTCGACAGGGTGTGGGAGAGTAGGACACCGCCGGAACATCATTGCGAAAGGCCCTCCAACTTCGGTTGGAGGGCCTTTTTGCGTTCCCGAACTCTCCTGATCTACGAATGACCGCCCCTCCCAACGGAACTGGCGCTACCCTGTGCCGGTGAGTGCAGAACTCCCGCCCAGCGAGGGCGAATCGAAGGCCCACGTCCACGGTCGCGCGAGCCTCGGGGCGGAGCACAGGAGCGGACAGAACGAGTCGTATACACGAAGTGCCCGGTCCAGCACGAACTTCGGTGTGTGGCGGCGTGAATCCGAAGTGAGCCGCGAGGGCACGAAGGAGAAGCGCAACACCCTGAAGCTGGTGGTCGCAGGAGGCTTCCTCGTGGCGGGCGTAGTCGGCGCGGCCCTGGTGTTCATGGCTTTCCAGTCGGATGCGCATGGCGACGCTGCGCCGACCGTCGGGTCCACGACATCCGCTGCCCTCTCCGGAGCGCCGGCCGTGGTCACCACCTCGGTCGCACCGAACACGGTGAACCCGACTGCGACGTCAGCGATCTCGTCACGCACACCGACCGCGGTCCTCACCCAGCCCTGCCCGGCCGGCACGGTCTGCTGGTGGGGGATGCCCGACTTCGAGGACCTGCTCCATTCCCTCCCACACGGCGAGGTCCCGTCGGTGGATCCGCAGAACTGCTTGGAGCTGGGTGTCGCCAGTCTCGGCCCGCAAGGAGCAGGCTCCATCGTCAACGGCGGAACCGTCCCCCAGACCTTCTGGGAGAACGGCGACTGCACCGGCCGATCGTTCGTCATGAAGCCGGGCGAGCAACTCGCGAAATTGCCGCTGTTCCCCTTCTCCGTCAGCGGGTAACGACCGCTCGAAGCGTTGAGCTGCGTTCCTGACCGGCATCAGGGGTTGGGTTCCGCCGTCCGCAGCACCTGGAGCAGACCGTGTACCGCGGCCTCCTGTCCGGCCGAGAGCGGATCGGTCGCGAAATGCATCAGCTCATTCCGCGCCACCCGCACCTGCTCCAGCAACTCGATCACCTGACTCTGAACCCCAGCTTCCGCCAACTGGTCGGACTCTGCAGCAGGTGCACCTATCCACCGAACGTCAGATGTTCCGGCTCGGTCACATATGCCCGCCGATTCTTCGGCGCGGCAGCTCCTCGGTGTCGAGATGATCCGCGCGGCCGGCCGCAACCGGTTCTCCGCTTCCTCGATGAGCACGAACGGCTTTGCCAGCGTACGGAAGCCCGGGCTGCCGACGTCCAAGCTAAGGCAAGAGCCGCCAAGACCTGGGCATACACTGTCAACAACAGCGGGAAGATTGCGGCTAAGTGGCGCTCCGTCCTTCTTGCTGAGGACGACGTCCACGACGCCGGACTTGACTGGGAACAGATGAAAGCATATGGCCCACGGTAGGCCGGGGCCGTCACTGTAGGGGACGGATCAGCGCCGCATCGAGATTCCGGAACCCGAGGTGGATGTCGGTATGTGTTCCCACCGCACGGCCAAACGTCGTTACCGGTGAAGCAGCGCGAAGGTCTGTTCCATGATCCCGCGGCTGGCGGTGACCTTGTCTCGGTATTTCGGGCGAAGTTCAGCGACAGTGGTGGGACTGCGTCTCGACCAAGTCGGAGGAGCCTTCAGTCGGTCAGCGTGCACACCCAGAGGTAGTCCCGGGCGCGGCTGGCGGCCACCAGGTGCTGGCGGGAGCGGAGAGCCTCGGTGTCGCGCCCACCGGGGTGGGTTGTGGGTGGATTCGCCAGGAGGAGGAACACGGCGGTGAAGTCCATGCCCTTGGCACGGTGGACGGTGCCGACTTTGATGTCGGTCGGTTGGGTGCCGTCGTAGTGCTCCAGTGGCATGGCGCGCAGGCCCGCCCTGCGTAGAACGGTGAGGTAGCGGTCGATATCGCTTCTGGTGGAGACGATGACGGCGATGTCGGCATCGGGATTCAGGTTCGCGTCGCGAATGGCCTGGGGGAGCGCGGCGAGTGATTCGCGGCGGGTGAGTCGGGCTTCGACGGCGCGGCCGTCGGGGAGGGTGGCGTTGCTTTCGCGGATGACGACGCCTGCGCCGCCGTTGAGGTCGTCGACCGAGCCGGCTGTGTCGATGCGCTGGACATAGGACAGGACTGCGGCGCGGTTCCGATAGTTGGTGCGCAGGATGCGGCCGCGGCCACCGGGGACCGGGATGCCTGCCTCGGCCAGGGTGCAGCTGCCCACGTAGACGCGTTGCTGGCTGTCGCCTACCAGGAGCAGCTGGGAATCCTCACGGGCACCGGCGATTTCGTAGACGAGCTGGAGTTGGCGGAGAGTGAAGTCCTGGACTTCGTCGACGACGACCAGGCCGAATCGTTCGTCGCCGGTGAGTGGACGGGCACGCAATTCCTCGACGGCGAGGGCGATGAGGTCGTTGAAGTCGTGTGCGCCGCGCGCCGCGAGACCTTCCTCGTAGGGGACGTACCAGTCTTCCCAGACGGTATTGCGCATCGACGGCAGCAGGCTGATGCCCTCGCGGCCAGTTCGCTGTACCGCCAGATAGCTGGCGGAGTCGCGCAACCCGCGACCCTTGATGATGCGGTCGATTTCGTCGTGCCAGTAGCCGAAGTCGGTGCCTTTGACGCCGGTGAGGGTGTGGCGAACACGGCGCCACGCATCCGCGAGGGAGGCATTGACGGCCGCCTCGTCGAGATTGAACGGCACGTCGCGGTCTTTGAGGAATCGGAGGGTCCAGGCGTGGAGGCCGGTGAATAGCGCGCGGTCGGCCGCCCGCGGGGCCAGGTGGGCGAAGCCGCGTTCGTGAAAGGTGGGAAGGGTTTTCACGAACGTGGTGAACATCAGGCGGCCCGGATTGCGTTTGGCCCAGTGGGCCATGCGATGCAGGGCGACCACGGACTTACCGGTGCCGGCGGGCCCGCTGATGCGTGCGGGACCGTTGAAGTTCGCGTGCACCAAGGAGAGCTGAGCTGGGTCGAGGAAAGTCATCCAGTCCCTGAACGGGCGGGCCAGGGCGGCGGCACGTTCGGCCTCGTTGAGGTCGGTTTCGGTGAAAAGCTCAGCGGGAGAGTCCGATTCGTCGATCAGATCGAGTCGAAGGTGCGTGTACTTGTCGATGGTGGAAGCCGCGAGTTGGGCGACGCGGGCAGGCTTGTATCGCCGGTCGCCTCCGGTCAATGTGGCGACGAAGCCGGGTTCGTCGACGACGTGTATGCGACCGTCGGATTCGGGGCGGACCCGGCCGGGGAGTACCACGACGATCTCGGCCATGTGCGGGACGAAACGGAAGTCGTCGAGGGCCAGGCGCGCGAGCGGTTCCTCGGCGTGCTTGCGCAGTTCACCGAATTGGGAAGGGTTCGGCATGGTCGCGGCGAACACGACGGCGAACACCCCGGTCGGGCCGATTGCGAAAGCTGTGGGCCTACCTGGGCGGAACGCCGTGGTGCTGACCAACAGCTGCCAGCCTTCGTTGGCGAGAATGCCCGTGAGCACGCGACGTTCCGACGAGCTCAGGTGGGTCTGGACGGCGAGCGCCTGCTCGGCGGCGCGCAGGCGCCGCTCACGTCGGATATTGGCCATGGTTCCCCCAACCTGGTCGATGTCGCCGCTTGCGGTGTCAGGCGACGGTAATCCCTTGCTAGACAACATAGTTGAAGATCTGCGCGGTCGCATTAGTTCCTTCGAGACCAGCGCCTGCTCGGGATCGCGGACGTGGGCAGTGGGGTGACGTGGAACGTGCGACAGGCATGCAACGGCTGTGGGCATTCAGCTGGGGTTGTCGTCGAGCTCATGCAACGACGGAAGAGAGGGCAGCGGTTCAGCGATCGCACCGGCTACCAGGGCTTCGCATGCGATTGATGCTGCGTCGTGTCAGCCGATGCGAGAATCGGCTTGACGAGGCGCTAGCAGACGGCGTGGATGAAGACGATCTCGGATGTGTCCTTGGTCGTATAGGCGACCCACCTGGTCTGGGCGAGCTGCCCTTCGTCGGCGCGGTAGGCCTGCTCCGATTCGAGCAGTGGGAGGCTCTTCGTGTCCCGCCAGTGGTACTTCCAATCTTTCGGCACCCCGGCAGTGAACTTGGCAAGGCCTGACTTGGTCTTGAAATCATCCATTTCGTCGGCGGGGATTTCCACCACTGCGGTAACCACTTCGTCTCCGAAACCCGTCTGCTGCTCGAATTCGACAAGTTT
The DNA here is from genome assembly GCF_900637185.1 of Nocardia asteroides. Classification (NCBI taxonomy): domain Bacteria; kingdom Bacillati; phylum Actinomycetota; class Actinomycetes; order Mycobacteriales; family Nocardiaceae; genus Nocardia; species Nocardia asteroides. Next base: position 2,798,408 of record NZ_LR134352.1, read on the forward strand.
GACGCCGTGTGGGAAGACGAGTGAGCTGCAGGTCTCAAGGGATAGGAGGTCTTTGCGCTCGCTCGAGCAGGCTGTCAGTGCAAATGATTGCGCGCCTATCGCGGCGGTGAGGAGTACAAAGGTCAGTCTTCGTTTCATAGCCTCTGCGTCCACGTCTGGATGGTGTCGGATTGTCCGCGGGCTATGAAACTTCGTGCCCACCCGAATTCTTCGAGATCACGCATGTGATTGCCGATGGAGTTGGCTTGGTTTCGCTTGACATTGCCAAATGGGATCCAATTCTTCGTTTCAAAGTTGTAGTAGTCCCAGACGTACACCTTATAGCTCAATTCGGCGTAGAGGCCGTCGTCTCGGGAACGTACGATTGTGTCGCTTCCGACTGACACATCGAAGTGCCCGATCCCGAACTCGACGTCTGGATCCTCTGTTGGTCCGCAGCCCTTCCAGTCGGAGGTAAGCTCTCGAAGGATCCCGACCTGCGGATCGAGTCTCGCCTGTTCGATGATTCCGTCGAGGCACATCGAGATGGTGTCGCGCACGTTGGTTGTACTTACCGTCTTTTGGAAATGTTCGGATTTTATTGTGAAGTCCGAATTCGGCCCAGGGTTCGAAAGGTAGAACTTGAAGAGGTCCGCCGAGAAGGTGTAACCGGCGCCCTCGAAATATTGTAGAGCGAAGAACGCATCTATGGTCTTGTAAGTCCTGGCTTCGATCTTGTCAGCGATTCCGGTGCGTGATCCATACGCGGCCGGGTTTTTCTTCGGCGGATCAGGCGGTGGATGCAAGGCTGTTCTCCCACCACACGTTGTCGCTGCAACCGTATCGCCTGGTTCCCATGTCGGCGATGGCCAAGCCCGGAGCTGCGAAATCGTCCGGCGTAAAGGCCGGAGGGACCCGGCCTGACGTGTACTCCAATGCTTGGGACACTTTTCCGATCGCGCCCCGTATCTGGTCCTGACGAGAACGAGCGGCCGCGATGAGGGCGTCCAACTCGGAGGAGATCGTCGAGCGATACGATTCCTGGATCGGCTCAGCCAACGCTTGAGCCCAAACTCCCAGCGGGAATGTGAAGTCGAGCAGTGTCATCGACTTGGCGAGGCCGCCACTGAGTTCTGTCGCTTGGTTGCAGACGAGTCGTTCGAGAAAGGCGGCGGCGGCCTCGACGATTTGACAGACAGCCTCCATGTCGTCGCTGCGACCGGCCAGCGATACCGCCGTGGTGTTCGAACTCGACTCGAACGCTTGCGCGGCGTTGCCGGACCAACTGCTCCGCAGCCAGGTCGTACCGCCGGAAAGGTTCTGGGAGGCGACGTAGTCGTTGATCCCGATCAGCCGGACCAGTTTGCCGACGGTCTTCAGTGACTCCCAGTCGGCCTCCAGCGGCTTCAAGAGATCGGCTGCCGGCTGGAGGCCGACAGCGGCCATGATCGCGGCGTCGTAGCACGAGATCGACTCGATGGCGGAGGTCACGGTCTGGCGGACCGAGTACGTGACGGAATCGGTGTTGGTGAGTGCTGGAAGCTGCAGCGACGGGTATCGGACGCTGTCGCCAGTGGCCGACTGGTCGCCGGGGCGGCTATCGCCTCCGACGCTCGCCAAGGCGTACGCATTGTCCTGGTCTGTTGCTTGATACGAGGTTGCCGCAGTCGAAAGATTGTCGGCGAGGTCCTGGATAGTGGTTTGATCCGTGCGTTGGGCGGCCTCGACCGCGGCGTGGAACCGCGCAAGCGGCGGCGATACTTCGGCGAGAAGACCAGAGACGCCGTCGGGCAACCGGATCTCGGGCATCAGGCGCGAAGCGTTGGAGGAGAAGTTCGATCCGATGTCCTGCAGGTCCAGTTTGAAGCCGTTGAGCTGAGCCGTCTCTACCGATAGTTCAGACATGGTTCAGGCCGGGACGAGGTAGCTGGTGGCGTATGTGCCCTCTCGAAAATCGCATGTGATGCTTACTCCCCCTTGGTAGTTCAGCGATCTGGGCTGGAGAGTACAGTAGCCGCCCACACGCACGCCATCGCTCCTTAACGAGCGGGTAGAGGTCTCTGCGCCTGCGACAGGTACGCGGCCGCGCGGCGGAGCACCTCGTTCTCCTGCTCCAACAGGCGGATCCGGCGACGAGAATCACGCAACTCGGCGGACTCGCTGCGCGTGGTCCCGGGCCTGTTGCCGTCGTCGACGTCGGCTTGGCGCATCCATTTCGACAACGTCATCGGACGGACGCCGATATCGGCCGCGATCCGGTCGAGTGTAACCCCGTCTCGCGGTTGCGGGCGACTCTGACCACGTCGTCGCGGGACTCGTGACGGCGGTTACGGCTACGACAGCACCGACTTCGCCACCATCCGGTACCGGATCGCCTCGCTGCGCGCGGACCGGCTGCTGTACGTCACCGACTCCTGCCAGGCCTTGCACTTCCAACTGATCTTCGAGGCCGCGCGCCGGGCGGGTTGGCTGACCGAAGCGATTCAGGTGGACCACGTTGCCTACGGGACGATTCTCGGGCCGGACGGCAAGCCGTTCAAGACTCGTGCGGGCGGCACGGTGCGGCTGATGGATCTCCGCGACGAGGCGGTCGCACGCGTCCGCGCCGTGGTCGCCGAGAAGAATCCGGACCTCGCGTCAGCCGAGCTCGAAACCATCGCCGAACAGGCCGGCATCGGTGCGGTGAAATACGCGGATCTGTCGACCTCCGGGTCGAGGACTACACCTTCGACCTTGTTCGAATGACGTCGCTCAACGGCAATACCGGCGTCTACCTGCAGTACGCCCATGCTCGGGTTTGCTCGATCCTCCGCAAGGCCGACACCACCACGCCAGTCGTAGTCGACGCAAATGTTCCGATGGAACCGGCCGAGCGTGAACTCGCGCTCGTCCTCGACGGGGTACGGGACAGTGCTGGACGAGGTAGCCGAGGCGCTGGAACCGCACCGACTGGCCGGATACCTCTCCGAGCTGGCCCGCGCCTATACGGCCTTCTACGATTCGTGCCCGGTGATCTCCGCTGAGGAGCCGATCCGTTCGAATCGAATCGCGCTGTGCCAGTAGACGGCTCGTACTCTCGAGCTGGGTTTGGGGCAGTTGGGAATCGCCGCACCGCAGCGGATGTGAGTTGTCGGCCGGACGCGCATCGTCGTGGATCTGCGTCTGGCCGACCTGCCCGGTACCGTCCAAGTCGAGATGGCTGATTGTCTATCTGGGCCGAACCTTGGTGAACACGCAGCCGCCCGAGATCTTGATGCCCTGTCCATCGTCGACCGTGAGGTAGCCAGGGCCGCTGAGATTGTCGTTCTCGATGATGTTGGATACTGCGCCGTTGGTGGGGTCACGTCGCAGCTCGTAGTAGCAGGAACTGGCGCCGTCGGTCTTGTAGGTGCCGGACTCGATGTCTGTGCCGGCGATGTAGATGCCTGCGGTGATCACCGTGCGAAGTTCGGTGATCGTGGCGGCCAGCCGAACCGCCTGAGCGTAGCTGGGAGATGTTCCGTAGTACTTGACCGATTTGACGATGAATTCCTTCGAGAGGTCGCGCGTGAATCCGGACTGGGTGAGAATGTCGCGAACGGACTCGTAGGTGCTGCGCCATTCCGCGTCGGAGATGCCTTCTGGAAATGCGCGGGCGGACGTCTTTGCCAGGTCGATCAGGGACTGGTCACTGTTGGACAGCATGTAGGTTCTGTTGCTTCGAAGGTCACGAATGAAGTCTGCGTCGCTCACCACCGCGGCCGTCGTCGGTGCCACGCTCATGGCCGTCGTGCTGGCCGGGCTCGTTGCCGTTCCGTCGGCGGACGAACAGGCGGCGACCGACATCGCTGTTGCTACCACTGTCAGGGCGGCGAGGACCGCATGCTTGGATCTGTGAGTTGTGAGGCGGGTGAAGGCCGTCGGACGCATGGAAATCTCCGTTGTTTGATGTGCCGAATTCGGCGTTGTGGGTCTGCGCGAGACCGTTTCTACTGGGCGGAAACGACTTAACCGACTCGGACCTTGACCCCACCTGAGAAGATCGAGTCGTGAAACTGCAGCACCGCGGGCACAGTCCCCGGCGGTACGTCGAACACAATGGCCGTGCTCACACCCAGACCCGGATTGAGCTCGATACTCCCGAAGTCGTCCGACAGCGCCGCATTGGCACCGAAGCTGCTGTCGAACTTTCGATTCTGCTCGTCGTAGAGGTACTGATTGGTGCCGTAGAAGGTGCGGGCTTCGTTGCCGACATTGGTGACCTGGACCCGAACCACGAGGAATTCTCCGGTGGCGCGCTCTGACCAGAAACCACTCCCGAGGGCCGTGGCACCCTGCTCGATGCCGGTCACCAGAAACTCGAATTTGCCGTCTCGCACCGCTGTCCCCGCGGGCGCCGACTGGTTCTTGGCCGGTTTCGGGGCGACGGTGGTCGGCGACGTGGGATTGGACGGGATGCCTGCGCCCTGAACTACGCGGCTGGTAGTGGTCGCGCGCGAATGATTCGAGGACTCAGGTGAGTCCGCACCGATTGCGAACACACCGAGCAGGCACACGCCGCCGCACGAACCCGCGATCCACAGGATCAGCGCGTTGTTGTTCTTGGGCGGCGGTCGGAATCCGGGAGCAGGAAAGGGGCGCGGCGCGTTGAAGGGCGGTTGAGGTGGATAGCCGGGCGGGTTCGTCATCGTGGTTCCTCGGTTCGAGGCGCCGGGACACCTTCGTCCCGGCGCCGACGTCAGCTACTTCAGTGCGACACGCACGCCGCCGGAGAACGCCGAGTCGTGGAACTCGACCGCCGCGGGCACAGTGCCCTGGGGCACGTCGAATACGAGGGTGATCGACACTTTGTTGCCGGGATTGATCTCTTCGGCCAGATGGTCGTTGACGTTGAGCTCGGCACCTGTGTCGTTGGCGAATTCGCGCCCCTGATCGTCGATCAGCTTCTGATTCGACCCGAAGTAGTGCTGCGCCACGGTGCCGACGTTGGTCACGTCGATGTGCACCTGCACGAACTCGCCCTGCGCCTGTTCCTGCAGGATGTCGTTGGTACCGATCACCGCCACCGGTTCTTCCACACCGGTGACAAGGAAGGAGAACTTTCCGTCGCGGACTTCGGACCCGGCCGGCGCGGCAGTGTTGCGCTTCTCCTCTGCCTTGGCGACCTCATTCGCCGCTCCGCCGATCAGTGCGACGCAGCCTCCGAACATCAGCAGGATGACGGCAAGGATGCCGCCGACCACCCAGGGCCATACCTTCCTCCTCCGCGGCGGCTGCGGGTAGTGGGGTCCCTGCGGGTAGCCGGGCTGGGAGGGGTACTGGGGGTTGGTCATCGTGACTCCTGGGAGAGAAGAGAATTGGTATTCAGTTGTCGGAATCTGGCTGCGATCGACCGCAATCAGCCGTAGACCCCGCCGAGCACACTGAGCGGTGAACCGTTGATCTGGGCCAATGCGTCGATGGAGGTGGCGCCGGCGAGGCGGGCCAAGGCAAGGGTGATATCTGCGGCCGCGGCGGCGTCGGCTCCCGCTTCGTGGTGCTGGTCGAGCGTCACCCCGAGCGCGGCAGATACAGTGCTGAGCTTGTAATTCGCCAGCCGCAGTTGCTGTTTCGACCACGACAACGAGCATCCGTACGACCATCGGGGCAGCGGTGCGCCGCTGAACTCGCAGGCCCGCATCATGTTGTTCATGTCGAACGTCGCGTTGTGGGCGATCACCGGCAGGTCGCCCACCAGGGCTCGTACCTCGGGCAGCCGTTCGGCGAAGGTGGGCTGGCCCGCGACAGTCGCCGGCGTGATCTTGTGGATGCGCACATTGAACGGCGCGAAATTGTCAACGGCGGCAGGCGGCCTGCACAGCAGCGAGTAGGTCCGCACCCGGACGCCATCACGGACAACCGCAATGCCGATCGAACAGATACTGCCGCGGGCCGGGTTGGCGGTTTCGACGTCGAATGCGGCGAACGACAAAGTCATCGGGGTTCCTTCAAATGCTGGGTCGTGTGGTTCGGCGGCCCGTTCCGGGCGTGCGGGGTCGCGCCGCGGCAGTGCCTGCCGGGCGGAATCAGCGGGGGTGTATCGGTGGTCGTCAGTGCCTGCGGCGCTCGGTGAGCTGTCGCCGAACCCGGTCGAACAGCCTGCGCAGCCGGGCGGTCGCGGGGGAAGGACGCGGTGCGGGTGGAGTGATCGGCCGTACGCCGAGCCGGGCTGCCAGCTGCGCCGGGGTCGGCACCGGGCTGCTGCTGACGGGAACGTCCAGCTTGATCGGCGCGCGGACCGGCGAAGTTTCCGCACGGCTCGCCGAGTACTGCTCGACCGTCTGACTGGTGAGATGCCAGCCGTGACATGCCGGGCACTGGTAGCACCGCACCTCGCGACGTCGAGGGTCACGGGTGTCGATGCTGCCGAGGACGAGTTCGGCATCAGCGCGGGTGAAGTACCGCCGTTTGCCGTGGAAGCAGCGGGTCATCGGGGTTCGAAGTCGCTGTTTGCGGAGATCGTCGCCATTCCGGAGAGTCAGCGTGCGTGAGCTTTCTGACCGGTGCCGATGGCGTCGAGCTCGTCGGTGGGTGGACATACGCTCTCCTCTCGAGTGATGGAAGGCACGACGAAACACGGCCCGGGACGGCCGGATCATGGTTGGGATCTGTTGTGGAGCAACAACTTCGGTGTGCTCCATCTGGTCGGCGGGTGGGTTGCTGCCGATGGCTAGAAGGTAGCAGCTTCGTCATCCAACCGTCAACAGGTTGACAATGTTTTCAAGGAATTGACCTGTGAACGTGTGCCTTGCGTGGTCGGAATGTTGAAAACATCGTCAACCTCGATACGTGTAACCTTGCGCTTGACGACCACTCCATGTGGTGGCAAGTCGAAAGGAGGCATATGTCGGACTCAACCGCCACAGTCGCCGCAGCGGAGATCGCCCGGATGGCCGGCGTCACCCGCGCTACAGTCAGCAATTGGCGCCGTCGGCACGCTGACTTCCCAGCCCCGGTGACCGGTGGCTCCGAGGCTCGACCGCTGTTCGATCTCGGCGAGGTGCAGGAATGGCTTCGCGGCCACGGGGTGCAGACCTCCGACTCACCACTGCAGCAATTGCGCACCGAGCTACGGTCTGGTGTCGAGCCTGCAGCCGTGCCGGAGCTGATGGAATTGGTCGGTGACCTCACGTCGGCGTCCGGCACGCCGGTGCACGCTGCCCTCCGCGACGCCATGGCCGCGACTGACGTCAAGCAGGTACTGGATGTGCTTGCCGAGCGTGGCTTGGATGCGGTGCCGAGCACCGGCGTCTATCCGACAGACCCGCCGGTCGCCGCTCTCATGGCCGACATCCTCACCGCCGCAGCCTCGCCGCGGCCGCGCAGCTTGCTCGATCCCGCGTGTGGCAGCGGCGCTCTTCTTCTCGAAGCGGCCAGGATCGGTGTCACCTCGCTGTCCGGCCAAGATGTGCTTCCCGTCCAAGCGGCCCGCACTGCTGCTTTGCTGCACGCGAAGGTTCCCGGCGTAAGGGTAGATATCCGTACAGGCGACAGCCTGCTCGACGATGCCTTCCCCGGTGAGCAGTTCGACGCTGTGTTGGCAAACCCGCCCTACGCGCAACGTGATTGGGGTGCGGAGTCGTTGGCTGTCGACCTTCGCTGGGAGTACTCGGTGCCCCCTCGCGGCGAATCCGAACTTGCCTGGGTTCAGCACATCCTTGCGCACCTGCGTGTCGGAGGGACTGCCGTTGTCCTTCTTCCGCCTGCCGTCACCTCCCGAACATCGGGCCGTCGAATCCGAATGGAACTGCTCCGCGGCGGTGCCCTGCGTGCGGTGATCGCGCTACCGCAGGGAGCATCGACTCCGCGCCAGGTCGGTCTGCAAATCTGGGTGTTGCGTCGACCTGGGGCCGAGCCGACTGAATCGGTATTGTTCACCGACTCGGCACGACTGTCCGGACATGGTGACGCCCAATCGGATTGGCAAGTTCTCGCCGAACGTGTCCTCGACTCATGGCGAGCCTTCGACCACGGTGACGTAGATGCCGCCACTGTGGCAGACTTTTCGGCTGTCGTCCGAACCATGGACATTCTCGACGACGATGTGGACCTGACGCCCGCCCGCCGAGTCCGCGCTGCCATCGACCCCCGCAACGTGGCGGCCGCCGCACACGCCGCCATCGCCCTTCTCGGCGAGCAACTCGCCGAACTTCGCGGCATCGCAGGGACGGTGCAGGAGTGGTCCAACCACGGCGACACCGCTCTGCGGACCGCCACCGTCGGTGATCTCGAACGAGGTGGGGCGGTTCGACTCGTGCGGACAACTCCTGAGGCTGCCGACGCCGACGCCCCTCAGCGCCCTGTGCTGTCTGGTCGTGACCTCCTCACCGGTCAAGGCCCATCCGGTCTCACCGGCACAGGAGTTCCGGTGTCTGCCGAACTCATTCGCGAAGGTGACGTCCTGGTGTCCCGATTCCGCGACGATCACGGCGCCGCACAAGGCGCCCGCGTCGCCGAGGGTGCCGATATCGGCGCGGTCCCCGGGTCCGGCGTGATCATCTTCCGGACCGACCCGACCCGGATGGATCCCTGGTTCTTCGCCGGCTTCATCGGTAGCCCCGACAACGCGGCGGCGATGCTCGGTTCAACCACGATTCGGCTCGATCCGTCCCGACTCAAGATCCCGATCCTGCGCCTTGCCGAGCAGAAGCCGTACGCCGAGGCGTTCCGTCGACTGCATCTGCTACGCGTAGCGGCGGCCCGGACTGCCGATGCAGCCCTCAGCGCCGCCGAGCTGATCGGAACGGGATTGACCGCGGGGGTGCTGGGTCCAAGTCGTCGGTAGCCAGCGGGTGCTCATCGCTCCGCTCGGCATTGCTCCTCTGACTTCACTGCGATGCATTCCATCCACTTACGCTGTACCTCGCCGGAAGTCGGTGCTTCTCCGCACTGGGTGCCGCATCGCTGATAACCAGGAACCGGCGAGCCGTCGGGATAAGCGCAGTTGGTCCCCTGCGCATCGCATTGGTAGCCCCGGCCGTATGGGTCGTCGGCAGGCGTGCGTTGTGGACAACGTGGGTCTTCGACGACATACGTCTGGCCACTGTAGATCGCGGTGCCATTCTCGCAGTACAGGAAGGTTGGCTCGGATGGCTGGCTGGCGGGTTCTGTCGCCTGCGGTTGCGTAGGAGCTGACGTCAACTCAACGGGCGGGGCCGGCAATGGTGCGTCCAGCGTGGTGCTGTGGGTAGTGAGTGGTGGCGGAATATGCGACGTATCGGGAGGGGGTTCCGGCGGGTTGGAACTCGCTGACACCGATTCGGTCGATGCGGGAGAAGTTGGCGGTGTATCGCTGTTGCAGCCGGCCAGCATCACTACTACAGCGGTGAGCAGTCCGACTGATAGTCGGCTAGCGGTGACTATCATCAGCAAGCTCCTCTGCCGAAAGTCGCTTTGTGTCGCTCGCCACGAGAAAGCCCTGGGCTGCCATGTGTGTGATATCGCATGTCGACTAGGCATCGTTAGCCAGCATCAGTCTCCCGTCGGCACGGCGCGGATCCCCTCGGTGGTGGGATACCTGACATGTCGTAACGAGGGAATGGTGCGACAGCGGTCAATGACGTGACGCCCCAGTGAGCTCATCATCGACTGTGACGATGTCGCTTCTCTGCGCCACTGGCCGAGCCATGGACCGGAATGTCGTCGGCGGGATGAAGACGGCTCCGGTTGGTGGTCCACCACGAACGCACACTCGGATGATACGAGCAATGTTGGCCGCCGTCGTGGGGACCTCGGGGACCGAGCGAGCGATTCAATCGAGCAGCGCGGCGGCCTTCGCATACGCGTGGGCGATATCGGCCTGGCGGCGCTGTCGCTCTTCGACGTCGGGCGTCCAGAGTGCCTGCTGGCTGGTGTGGTAGGTCTTGATCACCTCTAGACGATTGGCGATGCGCGGGTGTTTGCGCTCAAACCGTAGCCACGCTGTCTGGGCGGCACCCCCATGCGCGATCAGTACCTCGAGATCTGGCAGCAGATCGATCAGTCGGCGCAGCGGGTCGAGCCCACGGTCGATCTCGCCTGATGCGGGTTTCCGGTTGATGTACCAGGGATAGGCGTTCCACACCGTGAGGTCGGTGGGACTAATACCGGCATCTGTGACGAACCCGAGATGCCGTTCGGCGGACGGATCGTCATTCTCGAGCGACAGGAATCCGCTGCCCTTGTCCTGCTGGGTGCGTGGACCAGGATCGCGAAACACTGCCAGGACTCGTGCCTCGATGCCACCGTAGGTGGGTGCGACGTACGGCATCCATTCGCCCTGCTCGCTGCGAAGCGCGTCGACGAGCTGGTTGATCGGTGCCAGGCGATCTACATAGACGAGGGAATGCTGGTGCCGCCGGTACTCCGGGTCACGCATGCGTCGGGCAAGGAGCACCGGCGCGGCTGGTTCACCGTCGCTCGGCGTTTCGTCGGCAACTTGCGCGTCGGTCAACTCGGAATCAGACGGCGCCGAACCTGCGTCCGCTGGGCCGTCGTCGTCCTCACTGGAACCGGGTGGGCACTGATCGAACATTGCGGCGTGAAGCCGGGTCAAAGCATCTTCCGGATGGAACTGGCCATCGAATCGGTTCCGCAGATACAGGTCGATGGAGTCGACCATCGCATTCGACTGGAGCACAACTTCGCGGATGGACGACGGTTTGATGGTCGTCACGAATTGCTCTCGGAGGAACGGGAATTCACGGCGTGCGTCTGACGTGGACTGACGGATGGACTCTCGATACATCCGTCGCTCCTCACGCACGGACCCGGTCGAGAGGAACTCTCGTGGTGGCATCTCGGAGCCGAGTTCTCGCTGCGCATGCTCGATCGCGCTGATGTGACCGACGACGGACTTCGCTGCCTGGTAGAACGAATCCTCGGCATCTTTGATCTGAGGATCCTGCGCCGTCGACGGGTGGTTTCGTCGGTATCGGCGTTCCTGCCATTCGTCCTTCAGCTCGCGGGCGCGTTTCCGCGCAGCGGTGAGACGCGTCCGTGTGCTCGCCGTAACTTCGGACATCTGCGCCCGCGCTGCGGACGGAGCTTGCGCGATGCGTTTCCTCAAACCCATCGCTCAGCCCTTCTTTCTGTTCGAGGTCGCAGGATTCGGCATCGCCACACCGACGATAATCAGTCCCGACCGGCAACGGAGGAATTCCGCGCGGATACCGAACAATCCGGGCACCAGCGATCACGTCGGGCCAGTTCGCGGGCGCGGCCCTGGCTGTACGTCCCGTACAGCGTGCGGTGTTCGGTGCACGTCGCGAACACATCCGGATCGACTTGATCGGCGGCAACCACACGATAGGTGGACAGTTCCGCCACGGAGATCGGCTTGCCCGCACCGGGACGATATGGTGCGGTCTCGATGACACCGCCAGGCCGCCATTCGCCGGCCTTACGATCTGGGTCAACGGAGCCGAGCCGTCGGCTCAGCCTCTCCTGGACAACAGGGCCTCTCGCCTTGTCTTCCTCGAGCCGTGCCTCTTCCTGACGGCGCCAATATGCTGCCCCTTCAGCGCTTTCGGCGAACTTGGCAGTGAGGATCGCCTGCGCGGCCGGTGCGGACTCCGCGGCGAGCTCCAGCGCCAGCGAATCGGCACGGCGGCCGGTCGTGCGTTCACCAGTACTCACAGTCTGACCGATCTGGAGTGCACCGGTGGAATCGAGATAGGCAGTCCGAACGACGAACCTCCATTGCCGGGGCGCCACCTTCCGGAGGTAGACCGTCACGCCTCGATCGTGATCGGTGATCGTCCGGTCGGCGCGCCCGCCGAGTTCTCGCTGCACAAGTTCACTCATTTGCATTAGCTACTTTCTACATTCGCAAGATTTCCGGTGACGTCCTGTAGTCGAGTCGGTCATCAGCACGGGCCGGGGATTCGGTGACGCTGCTGATCGGCGATCCACCAGGAGAGCACGCCGAACCCGGCACCGATCAGGGCGCCTGGCACCGCGCCGATGATGAAGATGGGCAGGCCGGCGAACGCGCCGATCGCTGCGCCGATGCCCGCGCGCAGCTCCAAGGTGTCGCCGGGCATCATGCACATGGCTACCGGATGTCCCGCGGCGTCGAGACTGATCAGGATCGCGGCCGAAGGGGCTGCAGACGCAGGGATGGGAGGTGCCGCCTCAGCAGCCGCGGGGCCGGCAGTTCCGAGGGCGATCAAGGCCGAGCCGGCAAGTGCGGCGATGGTGGTCTTCATGGTTGGTTCTCCTATTGCTGATGGGTTGACTTCGAGGTGATCCGTTCGTGTAGCTTCTGCACGATGCCGAGCAGATGGATCACTTCCTGGTAGGTCGGTGAGAGCTGGTACGCGTGGTGGTGGCAGGCCTCTGACAGCCGCGCCCACGCGTACTGCGCTTGTGTCGCCACCTCGGGGCTGTCGCGGTAGGCGACCTCCAGGCAGGAGAGGCGTGCGTTGCCGCTGGCCCGGCCGGGTTCGATCCCACGTGCTCGGAGCAGGTCGCCGATGATCTCTTCCAACGCCGTTCGCGTCAGCCAGGCACTGATCCGGTTGGTGTGTGGTGTTCGGCCCGCGACCTGGTCGGACGCAAGCGTCAGCAGGACGGTCATTTGGCCGCCGCCTCGATGTCGCGCACCATGCGCTGAACGTCTTTGGCTGCCTGCCGAGGGTCTGTCCCTACGGCGAGCCCGTTGTGCATCTTGGAGCCGACCGTGCTCAACGCCGACTTGAGGTACTCCGCGCGTGCCCACTGGTCGAGGACATGATTCTCCCGCGGCTCACCGAAGATGGCGAGGGTCACCTTCGACCGGGTGGTCGTGGCCGCTTCCCACTCATTTTCGAGCGTTGTAAGTGGCTTTCCCGCACGGATATTGCGGGTGAAGTAGCTGTGCCGTGCCGCTGCCTCCACCGCGAATCGCAACATCCCTGGCAGCGTGCGACGGAGTGCTTCGTCAGGGATCTTGTTCTTCTCGTACTCCATGACGAGCCCGAACGCGTCGGACAGGTAGCGGCGGGACGGGTCGGTGACTGGTGTGATGCACACCTGTGAATCGTTGTTGCGGCTCACCTCCACGATCGTCGCGGTGAAATTCGCGCGACGCACCGCGGCGGGCAGCCTGTCGTCGTGGGAGAAGACGATGACCTGTCGGGTCTGGGCGAGTTCGCTGAGCAGCGAAACGAGTCCGTCGACCTTGGCGGGGTCCATCGCCTGAACCGGATCGTCGAGAACAAGGAAGCGGAACGGTGATTCGGCCATGGTTGCGCGTGGAAGAAACAGGGCCAGCGCCATGGCGTGGAGTTCGCCCTGGCTCAACACGGTGAGTCCGCCTGCAGGCACGCCGTCGACCTTCGAGTCGATGCGAAGCCTGCGCCGGGTCGAGGTGCCCTCCAGGACGAGGTCACCGATTTCGATGTTGCTTTCCTGCTTCAGCATTTCCCACGCGTGGATCGCGCCTTCGCGGATCGGCGCGAGCCGTTCGTTGCGCAGTCGAATATCGTTGTCCTGCAGCCACTTCTTCGCGTCGGCGAGCTGGTCGACGACCGGCTTGTCCGCGAGCCATGCCTCCCAAGCCACACTCCATGCGCGGATGCGGGCATTGAGCGGCTGCCAGTTGTCCTCACGCGCGGACACGCACTCGGCGGCGGCATCGGTGAGCTGATCGATGGCCTCCACCAGAGCATCGACCTCGGATTCGAGGTGATCGGCGATTTGCAGCATGGTGGGGGCGGTATCGCCGCGGGTGATCGATCCCCACCGGTTCCACGCGGTGCGCGCGGCCGCGACAGCCGAGTCGAGCTCTGGCACAGGGGAGTGGTCGAGAACCGAGGGTGGCATCGACAACATGCCCAGCGCTTCGGACTGAGCCAGCTCCACCATCTTTCGGGCCTGAGTGAGCGCGGCCAGGTGGTCGCGCTCGGCGCTGACGGCTTCTCGACTGAGCGTGGCCCACGTGTTGTCGAGATGCCCGCCCTGGCATACCGGGCAGGTCATGTCACCGTGCTCAGCGTGTACCCGGAGGGCCTGTTCGAGCAGGTTCAGGGTGGCGAGCTGCTTGTCGCTGGCCGCGGCGCCGAGCTCGGCAACCGCGGTCATACTCGATCGCAGACGTTTCGCCACTGCTTTCGCGTCGTCGGAGATGGCGGGAGCGCGCAGCTGTGCGAGCGTGCGGAGGCCTGCGAGCGGACCGTTGTCGGTCTCGGCGTTGTGCAGCAGCTCGCGCAGGCGAGTGAGGTCGGGCAGGGTCTTCTTCAGGACGGGCGCAACGACAGCGGCGCGGTTGTCGTCGAGCGCGGCGGCCTCGGTAGCGAGGTCGCGGCGCTGTTTGGCGAGCTCGTCGCCCGGTCCCTTGCGGGCCTTGTGTCGTACCTGGATTCGGTTGATCGCATCCGTGAGCTGGCTGACGCCGAGCACCCGCGAGATCGCGTCGTGCAGGTCGCTCGGTGCGCCGGTGAGCATGGCGCCGAGCTCGTCGTAGGAGAGGATCGGCCGGAACTGTCGCAACGGTCCGTCCCAGCCGAGGTCTGCGCGGCCGATCTTCTCTTTGCCGCCGCGCCGTTGCGTGCGGGTGATGTGCTGGTCGACATCGGTTTCGCCATCGGCCCAGTTGATGCTCACCGTGATCGGGTCGTCGCCTTCCTCGACCAGGTGAACAGCGATTCGTGCCGTTGGGTGGTGCAGGTTGCGCCACTCATCGCGCCACTGGGTCGACTTCTTGCCGGTCCAGCGGTAGGCGCTGTCGGTCAGCGTGAGCTCCAGCGCTTCGGAGATGCTCGACTTCCCGGAGCCGTTGCGGCCGGCGACGATGGTGAGGCCTGGTTCAGGTCGAAGTGTCAGCGTGGTGGCCGGGCCGATTCCGCGGAAGCCCTCGATTTCGATCGCGGTGAGGAACGTGCCGCGTGAACTATCCGGTGCGCCAGCTGAGTTCGTGCCAGACGTGGGCAGGTCTCGCGATGAACCTCCAAGGTAGTCGTCGAGCGACTGGTCGCCCTCGAGTGCGGTGAGGATCATCAGACCGACTTCGTCGCTCAGTTCGGCTCGGTCGAGTTGATCGGCGATCCAGGGAACGAGATCGGTGGTGACGGGGTGTGCCTCGGTGGTGTCTGACATGCGGGTGAACCCTTCTCGTAATGAACGTGATTCGGGTGAAACCTGGGAACTGAGGTCAGAGCGGGTGATCGACTGGACCGGGCGACCGGTGCAGTGCTGGTATCGCTACTCAGACGCCCGGTTATTACGTCGGCTGTCGTGCCGGCGACGGCGATCGAGTGGATCCGCTCCCAGCTGATGCCCCCGTCGGGGCATGACCGAGGCCGTGTACCTAGACTGCACTAGGATGAAAACATTGTCAATCTACGAGTTCAGCCTTGACGAATTACGTAGTGTGACTCAAGATGGTCGTTGTATACGACGAGTTGGTGGGGCACTCCCACCCTGTGCCCATACGCCAACCGCATCCATCGCTGTCACGCGGGCAGCGGCAGCGATACGGTGGGACGACTCGTAGCGCGCACCGGCTCCCATTGGCCCGGGGTGAGCTGTAACGGGGTCGATCAAGTCTCCGAACTGGTGACCGTCGGCCCGCGATCGGCGTGCTCGAACCCGACAGCATTTTCCAAGGAGGTAGTGAGTGGACACCGGCAAGCACAGCGAGCTGGCCAACCACGCATGGTCGGTCGCCGACCTGTTGCGCGGCGACTACAAGCAGTCCGACTACGGCAAGGTGATCCTACCGTTCACGGTTCTGCGACGGCTCGAATGCGTGCTGGCACCGACCCGCGACGCGGTCGTGGCGAAAGCGGAGTCCTTAGCGGGCAAGGACATCGACGTACACAAGTTCCTCACGATGGCGGCCGGGGCGGTGTTCTACAACACCAGCGACCTGACGTTGAAGAAGATCGCCGCTGACCCGTCGTACGCGGGCAAGAACCTCCTCGCCTACATCAACTCGTTCTCCGAGAACGCGCGGGAGGTGCTGGAGAAGTACGAGTTCGCCCAGCAGATCCGCAAACTCGAATCGGCGGGGCTGCTGTACCAGGTGGTCGGCAAGTTCGCGGACCTGGACCTGCGTCCGGAGGTGGTGTCCAACCACCAGATGGGCTACGTCTTCGAGGAACTGATCCGGCGCTTCGCCGAACAGTCCAACGAGACCGCCGGTGAGCACTTCACTCCGCGTGAAGTCATCGAGCTGATGGTGAACCTGCTGATCGCGCCGGACGCTGATTTGCTCGGAGTGCCGGGTGTCGTGCGTCGTGTGCTTGACCCGGCCTGCGGTACAGGTGGCATGCTTAGCTCCGCGGAGGCCCACATCACTGCTTTGAACCCACAGGCGACGGTGGACCTGTACGGGCAGGAGCTGAATCCGGAATCGTGGGCGATCTGCCGGTCCGACCTGATGATCAAGGGTGAGGACTCCGAGAACATCGTGCTCGGCAACTCTCTCGACGACAACGACGGCCACCCGAAAACCAAGTTCGACTACATGCTCGCCAACCCGCCGTTCGGTGTGGAGTGGAAGAAGATAAAGGACGACGTCGAATGGGAGGCTGCCAACCTCGGTGATGCCGGTCGGTACGGTGCTGGCCTGCCTCGCATCAACGACGGCTCGCTGCTGTTCCTGCAGCATATGATCTCGAAGATGAAGCCGGTCAACGCGGCCGGTGAGGGTGGTAGCCGGATCGCCATCGTCTTCAACGGTTCGCCGCTGTTCACCGGTGCCGCCGAATCCGGCGAGTCCAATATCCGCCGCTGGATCATCGAGAACGACTGGCTGGAAGCTGTTGTCGCGCTGCCGGATCAACTGTTCTACAACACCGGTATCTCGACCTACTTCTGGATCCTCACCAACCGCAAGAAGCCTGATCACCAGGGCAAGGTGGTGCTGCTGGATGCGCGGGAATATTGGGTGAAGATGCGGAAGTCGTTGGGCGACAAGCGGAAGCGGCTCAGCGATGAGCAGATTCAGGAGATCACTCGGCTCTATGGAGACGCGCTGACGGTCGCCAAGGACCCGACCCACCCGCTCCACAGCAAGGTGAAAGTCTTCAATAACGAGGACTTTGGATACCGCCGCATCACTGTCGAGCGACCGCTCAAGCTTCGGTTCGAGCTGACCGACGAAGGCCTGGATAAGCTCGCTTCCTCGGCGCCGGTCCGTAAGCAGTACGGCGATTCCGACGCGTTCCGGGCCCTCCTTACGCCGTTGATCGGCACTGCATGGAAGCGGAAGGCAGATGCTGTGTCTGCCATGCGCGATGCAGTTGTCGGCGCCGGTGAGGCATGGCCCAGCGGCGCACCTTTCGTCAAGGTCCTCCGTGAAGCCGTCGGGATACGCGATGCAGAGGGTGAGATTCAGATGCTAAAGGGTGGCCCCGAACCGGACCCCGATCTGCGCGACTTCGAGAACGTTCCGTTGGTCGAGGATATCAACGAGTACTTGATCCGTGAGGTCCTGCCTCAGGTCCCCGATGCCTGGTTCGACCACGTAAAAACAAAAGTGGGATACGAGATTCCATTTACTCGGTATTTCTATGCATACACACCGCCGCGGCCGCTCGCCGAGATTGACGCAGAGCTAAAGGCGTTGGAAACCCAGATTCAAGACTTGTTGAACGAGGTGACGCAGTGACATCTGCTGAAACCCGTATCAAGTCCGTGGTCCGAAACTGTATCGAGAAATCCGACGGCTCTGTGCAGCCATTCCTGGGTCTTGAGGATATGGCGAGCGGCACTGGTCGGCTATTGGTCGAGGATATCCCGATGAAGGCAGCTGATGATAGTCTTCGCCACTATGGTGGCGATGTCCTCTTCAGTAAACTTCGGCCCTATCTGGCGAAGTCGTATGCTCCAGCGGTGGCGGGCACGGGGACTGGGGAGCTACTTGTCCTTCGGCCCGGAGGGGAGATAGATTCTCGATTCCTACTGTACGTAACATTATCCTCTCCCTGGTTGGATTGGGCGTCGGCGACCTCTTATGGATCGAAAATGCCGCGGACTTCCTGGGAACTTATGAGTCAATATCGGGTATGGCTACCGCCGCTGGAGGAGCAGCGCCGCATCGCCGACTTCCTCGACGCCGAAACCTCCCGTGTCGACCGCATGATCTCTCTGAGTACACGCACCTTGGGCTTGCTTGCTGAACGACGGGATATTGAGAGGTCTCAGATCCTCAGGGGAGAGGGATTGGGCGGTTCCACTGCTACTCATCCTGTGCTAGGGGACGTACTGGCGAGCTGGCCGATTCTGCCGCTAAAACGGCTCCTTCCGAGAATTGGGGTCGGCGTGGTCGTCGATCCGTCGAAGTATTTCTGTGACGTCGGCGTGCCGTTCTTGCGGGGATCTAATGTCGTCGGTGGCGGGTTCGATCTGACGGATGTGAGAAAGATCTCCGAGGAGAATAGTCGGGAGCTTTGGCGTTCACGACTCGCCGAGGGAGACGTAGTTGTCGTACGAGCTGGTGACCCGGGTCGGGCAGCGGTCGTCACAGCCGAACTCGATGGGGCGAACTGTGCTTCCATACTTGTCCTAAAAAGGGGGCAGAGAATTCGTCCGAAATACCTTGAGAGCTATTTCAACAGCTCTCTCGGCAGGGCATACGTAGATATGGTTAGATACGGAGCAGCTCAAGAGCAAATCAATGTTTCACATGTTGTGAACTTCATGATGCCCGAGCCATCTCTAGCGGAGCAGGATATCATTCTAGGTCAACTAGCGGAGGCTGACGGACCTACTGAATCGCTCGAGCGCAGCCTGCGGCGTATGATATTGCTTCTTGCTGAGCGCCGTCAATCTCTTATTACCGCCGCAGTGACCGGCCAACTCGACGTCACTACCGCCTCCGGGCGGAATCTCACCCAGGGGGTATAGCGAACAATGTCAGTCCACAGTGAGCTGGTGTTCGGGGAGGCCATCGTGCAGGCGATGGTGGAGAACGGCTGGGAGGAGGGGAATCCGCACGAGTACAACGCGGAGCTTGGGCTGGATGTGGGGGAGCTGTTGACCTTCATTTCGCAGACGCAGCAGGCGGAGTGGGATGACCTGGTTGCTGCCTACGGGGAGGATCAGAACGAAGCCCAGAGCGGGTTCGCGAAGCGGTTGGGGCAGGAGTTGGCCGCTAAGGGGCTGATGAAGGTCCTTCGGGAGGGGGTGAAGGATCGGGGGGTGTTGATTCGGGTTGCCTACTTCAAGCCGAACCTCGTCGGGTCTGATGATGTCCTGGCTGCTTATAAAGCTAACCGGCTCACGGTGGTTCGGGAACTGCCGTATGCGACGAAGCCGGGGACGTCGCGGCCGCGGCTGGATCTGGCGTTGTTGCTCAACGGTATTCCGGTGGCAACGGCCGAGTTGAAGAATCCCTTAACAGGGCAGGGGGTCGAGGAAGCGAAGAAACAGTATCGGGAGGACCGGGATCCAACCGAGCTGATCTTCAAGCATCGGGTGATCGCGAACTTCGCCGTCGACCCGGATCTGGTGTTCGTGACCACCCAGCTGCGGTCGGCGAAGACTGTGTTTCTGCCGTTCAACACGGGATCGGAGGGCCCGGGTAATGCCGGCGGCAAGGGAAATCCGCCGGCGACGGTGGAGGGCAAGTATGCGACGTCGTATCTGTGGGAGCAGGTCTGGCAGCCGGACAACTGGCTCGATCTGCTCGAGCGATTCGTGCATACCACCGAGAAGAAGGTGGCGGGCGGCAAGGCTGTTCGGTCCACGATCTTCCCGCGATTCCACCAGTGGGATGTGGTCAAGAAGCTCACGGCGCATGCCGCGACCCACGGTTCCGGGCACGACTATCTGGTGATGGCGTCGGCTGGTTCCGGCAAGTCGAACACCATCGGCTGGCTCGCGCATCGACTCAGCGACCTGCATACCGCCTCGTACGACAACGTAGATCCGGATGCGCGGGCGGCCGGATTGCAGCCGGGTGTACCGGTTTTCGACAAGGTCATCATCATCACCGACCGTCGTAATCTGGACTCCCAGCTCCGTGACACCGTCGGTGGGTTCGAGCAGGTGTCGGGGCTGGTGGTGAAGATCGATGACAAGGTGGGCTCGAAGTCCGAGCAGTTGGCCAAGGCGTTGAGTTCGCAGAGCGGCAAGATCATCACCGTCACTCTGCACACGTTCCCAGCCCTGTTGGACTATCTGCGGCGTGAGCAGACCGAACTCGCCGGTGGGCGCTATGCCGTGGTCATCGACGAGGCGCATTCCTCGCAGTCGGGTGATGCGGCCGCGGCAGTGCGGACCGCGCTGCGGGACATGGGACTCGATGCTGACGATGAGGACCAGGGCGCGGTCGAGGTGAGTATCGACGAGCGGTTGCGTCGTAAGGCTGTGGAGAGGTCGAAGGCATCGAACATCTCCTACTTCGCGTTCACCGCGACGCCGAAGGCGAAGACACTGGAGAACTTCGGCACCGCTGACGGCGTCGAATACCGTCCGTTCCACACCTATTCGATGCGCCAGGCCATCGAGGAAGGGTTCATCCTCGACCCGCTGCGCAACTACGTCACCTACAAGGCGTACTACAGGTTGGTGAACCAGAACCCCGACGATGTCGAGGTTCCCGAAGCGAAGGCGTCGAGTCTGCTCGCGCGGTTCGCGTTCATGCACCCGTATGCGGTCGATCAGCACGCGCAGGTGATCGTCGAACACTTCATCGCGCACACCCGTGGGCGGCTCGGCGGACGGGCGAAGTCCATGGTGGTGACTGCTTCGCGGCAGAGCGCGGTCGCAATGGCTCGCGCCATCAAGCGATACCTGGGTGATCGGGAGTACGACGTCAAGTATCCGGATGTCGGTGTGCTGGTTGCCTTCTCCGGGAGCTTGGAGGTCGACGGCGAGGAGGTCACCGAGTCGTCGGAGAACGGTGGACTTGCCGAATCCGCCCTGCCGAAGGCGTTCCGGTACACGCGCGCCGATGACCGTGCCACCCAGGCGGGCGGTAAGGGGCAGAAGGAATACCGGATTCTGGTGGTCGCCGAGAAGTACCAGACCGGGTTCGACGAGCCGCTGCTCACCACCATGTACGTGAACAAGTCGCTCACCGGTATCGCCGCCGTGCAGACGTTGTCGCGGCTCAACCGCACGCGGGAAGGGAAGTCGCAGCAGGATCTGGTGGTGCTCGATTTCGTCAACGATGCCGAGAAGATCCAGGAATCGTTCGCGCCGTACTACGAGGACGCGTTCACCCTGCCGACCGACCCGAACCTGCTCTATGTCGCCCGCGACCGTGCGGTGGCCCCGCCGATTCTGATCACGCAGGAGATGAAGGATTTCGCCGGTGCCTACCTCGTCGCGGAGCAGAAGGCCGCCGGCTCCGCGGCCAAGTGGGCGAAGTTGCACGCTGAGCTGTATCGGCATCTGGAGCCGGCTGTCGAGCGGTTCCAGGTCTTCCTCAACAGCGAGGAGGAGGACGACATCGCACTGGCGGAGTCGTTCCGCGCGGATCTCAACGACTACGTGCGCAAATACGGCTTCCTCGCGCAGATCGTGCCCTACCAGGACCCCGACCTCGAACTGCTGCATCTTTACGGGCGTCACCTGCTCAACCGGCTCCCACGTCGTGCCGACGGCGGACTCGACATCGGCGAGGTCGACCTGAGCCACCTGCGGCTCGAACAGACCGGCGAGCACGACCTGGGACTGGCGCCGGAAGGCTCGCAGGAGTTGAGGGGATTCGGCGACGGTACCGGTGCGCCCAAGGAACCGGAGAAGTCGCTGCTGTCGGCGCTGGTCGAGCGGTTCAACGAGCGGTTCGGCACCGAGTTTTCCGAGGAGCACCTCGCAATCCCGTTCGACGCGGCCATGAACGAGCCACAGGTGGAGCAGGCTCGACTCGCGAACAAAAACGTTGACGACTTCGGCGTCGTTTTCGACAAGGTGTTTGCCGAGAAGATGGTCGAACACTTCGATACGCTGAATGATCTCGGCGAGCGGTACTTCGCGCGGGACAATGAGTTCAAGAAGGATCTTGATCGGCAGGCACGCACAGCGGCGTTCCGGCTGCTCGGGCGGCGGCACGGACTGCCCGAGATGTAGTGCGGCGGCGGTGAGGCTGTCGCAGGATGGCAGGGGGTCGTAGTGCCGGCACAGCGGATCGGCAATCGATACGAGCTGATCGAGGAGATCGGTTTCGGTGGGTTCGGGTCGGTCTGGCGCGGGTACGACACCGTGCTCGACCGCGAGATTGCGGTGAAGATGATCCGGTTCACCCAGATCAAATCCCCGACCGATGCCGCCGAGTTCGCCGAGCGATTCCGCCGCGAAGCCCGTATCACCGCGCAGATCCGACACCACGGAGTACCGCAGGTCTATGACGCGGTCCTCGACGCCGACCTGACCGAGGTATACCTCGTGATGGAACTCGTCGAGGGCGCGACGACATTGCGGCACTACCTCGACCCCGATACCCCGCTGCCGGTGGAATGGGCGGTCGCGGTCGCCGCGCAGATCGCGACCGCGCTGTCGTATGCCCATGCGCTGCCGGTTGTCCATCGCGACCTCAAGCCCGACAACATCCTTGTCACACCTGGCGGCGTAGTGAAGGTGATCGACTTCGGTATCGCCGCGCTTCTCACCGCTGGCGCGACGAAACTTACCGCGACGGGTATGCCGCTCGGCTCGGCCGCGTACATGGCGCCCGAGCAGACCATCGGCGCGAAGGCGGCACCGCGCACCGACCTATACGCCCTGGGATGCGTTCTCTACGAAATGCTCTGCGGGTACCCAGTTTTCAGCGGTTCGGGTCCAATCGTCATGCACCACCACTACGCCACCGAACCTGTTCCGCCGAGCGAGCTGCGCACAGGCTTGCCCGCGGACCTGAACCGGTTGGTCATGGATCTGCTGGCCAAGGATTCCGAGAAGCGACCAGCCGACGCTGCGGAGGTATACGAGCGGCTCTTACCGCTGCTGCCATCGCTGGGATCCGTGGTCGATCTCGGAGCGGGTCGGTTGTCGGGTGTGCCGGATCCGACGGCGGTTTTCCGTCGTCCCAACGCGCCCCTGCAACCAGACCGAGTGGCGCCGACTGCCCGGTTCCAAGGGGCACTTCCAGCGACCGCGCCGTTGAGCGATGACGTACTCGAGCAGCGGCTGGAAACTGTCGTGGGTGAATACCGCGAGTTGATCGCAGACTGCCGCCCGCTGCAAGCTGCAGATGTGCTCGGTGGAGTGATCGAGACTGCGGGTCGCGCCTTGGGAGCCGACAACCCCCGCGTGCTCGACCTTCGATTCGACGTTGCGCTCGCCCGCTTCATCGGCGGAGAAATCCGCAAGGCCAGAGCCGAGTTCGATGCGCTCGCGGTGGCCTGTGCGCGAGTGCGTGGCTTCGCCGATCAGCTCACCATCAACTGCCGCAAGTTCGCGGTCGACTGCCGGATCGAATTGGGTGAGCTCACCGAGGCGCTGTCGGGAATGCGCGCGGTCTTGGCTGATGTTCGAGCTACCCAGAGTGACGGCAGCGAAACCGCGCTGGAGTTGCGGTTGGCGTTGGGTCGGTTGCTGGCGCTTGTCGGGCACCGCAGTGAAGCCCGCACCACCTTGACCGAGGTGTACGACGATCTGCTGCTGGTGCGGGGGCCGGAGGACTCGCTGACCCTGGAAGCAGCCGCGACGCTGCAGCGTTTTCTCGACGATGAGCCATCGGCCGGTAGCTGATTACCGACTCGTCGAACGAGGTCGGGCACCCCGACTCTGGTCAGGGCATCGTTGGGCGGCCGCACTGCCCAAGCAGTTCGGCACTCGCGAGGACTCCGCGACCGCTACTTAATCGCCGCAGGACCTGCAGACACTATGGACGCCTTTTCGGGGGCCGCCGCTGATTTCTTCGCGGACCCGCAGTGACCCGCAGCCGCAGCGAACCGCGTATTCGCCGGTGCCGGGTGCGCCACCGACTGTGCGGCGCAGGAGCTGGCGTCGGAGCGCATCGGCCAGGCCGGCGTGGTCCGTGCGGAGCAAGGTGCCGGATCGACTGCCGAGGATCGGGCCGGTCGCAGACCACACGACAGCGTCGGCGACTATGCACGACTCATAGACCGGGCGAAGTGGATGCAGCATCGTGTGGTGGTGGCGCAGCGGGTCTTCCACGCATCGCATGCTCGTCGGGTCGTCGGCTCGGTACCAGATCGACACTTTCACGGTGTCGGGGAGCATGGCGATCGCCTCGGAGATCTGACGTGTGAGCGGCCCGTCGGTGGCAGCCGTGAAGATGTCGACGGTGCTGGTTGCGGCGGCGATGTCGTCGAGCACCTGGGTCAGGTCTTGATCGCGCCGTGTTGGGCCGTTGCTGTCTGCGACCGTCGGCCAGGGTCGGAGCTCGGCGTATTCGCTCATGTGTGAGAGGAATCGGCGGACGGGGGTGCCCGCCGGGCAGATGGTGCGCAGATAACTCATGTCGGCCAACAGGATTGCTTGTTCGCGGGCGCGACTCATAGCGACGTTCAGGAGCCGGGCGCCTTCACTCCCCATGTGGGTCTCGGTGAACCAGGTGTGCGGGGAGAATCGACTACCGGTCGACTCGACGGCGTCGTAGAGCACGATGTCGGTTTCGCCGCCTTGGAACCGGTGGACCGTGGATGCCACTGCCGCGGGCTGCAGACCGGACGTGAGCGCCTGTAGTAGGCGGGCTTGCGGGACGAACGGACTGATCAGGCCGACAGAACCCGGATTGGTTGCGCTGGTCAGGGGGACATGCAGGACATTGGCCGCGAGTTGGGCGTTGGCAAGGTTGTACCGGGAGCTCGTGCCGCCTCGGCGAGCAACTAGAGCGGCGAGGCCGCCGGTATCGACGATCACCACCTGTGGCTGGTGGGTGGGGACTGTCCGGACCGACCGGGTGTGAACCGATGACGCGGTGCGCAGATCGACCTCGGGATAGAAGGCAATGCCGATGGCGTCCCCGATCTGCCGCCGCATGCGGTGTTGCTGGTTCAAGGCGATCAGGTTCGCCGGTGGTCTGCCACGACGCACTGCTTCGGCGATCCCGGACTTCTCGAATGCGCTGCGGCCGAGCCACTCCCTGGAGCCAGGTGTGTCGGCCTGAACGATCGGAGACAGCTGACGGAAATCACCGGCGATGACAGTATGACCATTTCCGGCACCCGCGACGAGCATCGCCATCGACGACGAGACCATGCTCGCTTCATCGATGATGACAGTGTCGAAGTTCTTGCTGTGCAGGCCCTTCAGCATCACTTGATGAGTAGTGCAGGCGACCAACTTCGCCTTTCGGATCACCTGGTCGCGAACGTCCCCGAGTAACGCGTTGAGTTCGCGCTGAAACTCGGTGTGATCGGCGATTTTGCGAGTCAAGGCACTGCGGTCGGGCGACTTGGCTTCGGTGGCGACCTTCAGGCGATCGCGCAGTTCGCTCAGTTCGGCCTGGATCTCCACCAGTCGACGTGCGGCTCTTTCCCCGGCGACGGCGGCAATCTCGTCGAGGACGACCGGTGTGGGTAGACCGACGAGCGCGGTGTTGTCAGTGACTCCGATCCGGGCGATCTCACCGTTGCGGAAATTCGGTCGCCGGGCCAGTAGTGCGCTGAGCGCCACATCTACGGCGGCGTTGGTAGGAGCTGCGAGTAGGACCGTTCTTCCCGAATCCAGGAGTTCTGCGAGCAGAGCGGCAAGAGTCGTGGTTTTGCCGGTGCCGGGCGGGCCCCACAACCAGGTGACCCGCGGCTGCAAACCATGCGCGACAGCGCAGGCCTGCCGATCATTCAGGCCGACAGCGAAACAAGGGTCGACCGGCGGGACAGTGTCGAGGAGGCCGGCCGCGCTGATCGTGGCCAGCGCGGCCTCCGTGCAGAAGCCAGGTGCCGCGTCGGCACGGAAGTCGGCGTAGGTCTGAATCTGGCGGTGCACCAACCACGACAAATCACAGCGTAGCCGCGCCGTCTCGCGAAATACGCTGTCGGCTGGCAGTTTCAACGTGATCTCCGCGCCGAACTGAGAGAGAACTTCGGCTTCGACCGGCTCGGCGGCGCCGGAGTGCTCGGCAGGTACGAGCGTGGCGGTGAGGCCCTCGCGAACATTGTCGCTGCTCTGGATTTCATAGCGGACGATCAGCCGAGTGGGCGCGCGCTCGACCAGCTCCCCGGCAACCAGTGGTATCTCCTGCTGTGTCCGCTGGCGTGTGACAGTGGATAGTTCGTCGCGCAGCGCTGCCGATACCTGCGCGGCTATGGCGGGCCAGGACGGGTGGATCGGGTATTCGGTAGGCGTGTCGGGGGTTTCGTCGTCGAGCAGGAGTTCGCGCATCTTGCGCAGTTCGACCCTGCTGCTGATGTCGATTCCTGGCTGCCTGCGAAGGCCGACCTGGCGGTCGGCCTCGCGGCGTTCTGGCCGTGTCGGCGCCAGCCGGACCGTGCCCGGCACGGCCCATGTGTTGGTCGCCGCGTCGAAGGTCGCCAATCCGAATTCGTTGCACAGCAAGAACAGTTCGGTGGAGTCGATCCGAACCCCTCGTTCGGCGAGTTGCGCAACGAGTTCCGCGGTTGTTCGAGGCCCGGCGTCGAGAACCAGGCGAATCGCCTGCTGTTTCCGGTCGGATCGACTCTTCGTCACGCACTGCTCCGTCGCGAGATGAATTCAGACTGAAATCGGCAGAAATCGGCCGATCTCAGGTGGCCAGCAGGTGGTCATGACCGGCCTGTACTGGGCCGGACTGCAGCTGTCGCAACTCGGCAGGGGTGAGACGCTGGGTCGAATCGGCTCGGCCGGAGGCGGAGAACCGGACACCTTCGCTCTCGAGCAGCTGGCGGGGGTCGTCGGTGCGATCAGGGTCCGGCCAGCGGAAGCCGTCGGCGAACGT
The DNA here is from genome assembly GCF_900637185.1 of Nocardia asteroides. Taxonomy (NCBI): domain Bacteria; kingdom Bacillati; phylum Actinomycetota; class Actinomycetes; order Mycobacteriales; family Nocardiaceae; genus Nocardia; species Nocardia asteroides. Next base: position 2,825,163 of record NZ_LR134352.1, read on the forward strand.
GCCGCCTGCGCCGAGGACTCGATGGGCGTTTGGGGCGGGATGGGTACGCATGCGGTTACCGAGAGGTTGAGGCGCCGTTCCGAGTTGGGCGGCAAGGTCGCCGTAGGTGGTCCATCGGCCTTCGGGAAGGGCTGTGAGGAGTTCGGAGAGGGCCGTCCAGAGGGGGTTTTCCGGAAGTTCGGATTCGTCGACCGGTCCAGGCCAGAACTCGATGATCCGCTCGGCCAGGCTGAGCCCGCGCTTTTCGATCTGTCCCGGCCCCCAGGACTCGTGTGCGGCGATCTCCTGATTCATCCGAATGCTGCTGGCACGCAATGTCTCGCGCTTGCGGGCGAACTCGTGGTTGCTCAACGACTCGTTGTAACCGGTCAGTGTGAGGTTGCCGAGCGTGTGGACGTAACGCTCGTGGAGGGCGTCGACGTTGTCCTCGCCGAATTCGGCGCTCAACTGAGCGCGCCACTGGGCCGAGAGTTTCTGCGGCATCACATGCTCGATCGTGAGTGACGCGGGGGATACGGACTCACGGGTGGCGAAGAGGTTCTCGATCCACGTCATCATGACCTTGCGCTGAGCTGCCCGGCCGTACAGATAGAACGGCGTGCTCGAAATTCCCTCGGTGAGCTGCTTGTCGGTCGCGTAGTGCTTCCGGCCGAGTGAGAAGTGCATGCGGAGAGCCGCATCCACGGGCATCGAGGTATCGAGTTGGGGTACCGCCTCGGCGAACAGCCGGTTGAGGTTCATGGTGGTACGACCGGTCAGGAACCGGCGGACCAGGAGGGACTCGATGTAGAGGAGCGCAGTCGCGAGTTGCTCGTCGGTCGCCTTGCCCTGATCGCGCAGCACCAAGAGGTGTAACACCAAGGGCGCCGGGGTGTTCGAGTCCCATTCGGCCAGCCGCGAAAGTCTCAGCCGTACCCCTGGATCGGACTCCAACTCCGGCTCCAAGATCAACCGGTAGAGCCTGCCGAGTCGGGCGATCCGTTCGACCTCGGCCACGATGTGAGTTTCGGTCGCCAACTTCTCCAGTCTGGCCTGCTGCGCTGCGAAGGTCTGGCCCTGCTTCAACTTCGGCCGTTTGTGCAGGATGTCGATCCAGAACAGGGTTTCGATGCGCTCGTTACCGAGGGATTCCTGCAACGGCAGCCAATGTGTGCGGTACACCTCCTCGCTCCGCGATGGCAAACGCATGAACAGGTAGTTACGCAGCAGGTCGCCCTGAGTGAGCATGAGGCCGGTATTGTTGAGCGACTGGAAGATCCGGTGCACATTGTCACTGGCGTGAGCGCTGATCGAGACGACCGACAAGCCTGAAACCACGGCGTCGACGATCTGCGACAATCCGAACGACATGTCTTCTGCGTCGGTCACGGCACTCAGTCGGCCTCGGAAGAACCGGTAGGCGTTGACGACTCGTCCGTCGTCATCGGGAAGCGGTCGGCCATCGATCACCGCGGTATACGCGGGCCGGTCGACCTGTGTCGGCAGGAGCTTGAGGCGGTCGGGGTCGTCGTTGTATTGATTCGTCAGAAGTTGGTTGTGGATTCGGTCGCTGTCGCGGCTGGTCGAACCATCCACTTCTCGCAGAAAATCGCGGATTGCAGCGAGCAACAACGTCAGTGTGGTCAGGCGTTGCTGACCGTCGACGACGAGGAACTGAGTCACGGTCCCGGCGACGCTCGCGGGTGCCGGCGCAAGCACCACCGACCCGATGAAGTGGGTCGCACGAGGCTCGTCGAGGCGGTCCTCGGCCAGTTGAATGACGTCATTCCAGAGCTCCTGCAGCTGCTCATCACCCCACCCGTAGGGCCGCTGATACAGCGGAACAAGGTACTGCGAGCTCCCCTCGAGAATCCGCTGCAGGCTGGTTTCCTGTGCCGCGACCACTCGCTACTCCTTCGTTGGGTACCACCGAACACCGACGAGGTGTCGCTTACTCGAACACGACGCCTTGCTCGGCTGCCGCCGCATCGATCAGGCGTGCCACTGCTGTCAGAAGCCCATTCGATTCCGGCGCTCGTCCCGTTACCGGCATCGGCGCGCCACGCTCCAGTATCCGGACGTCGAGTGCGTGGGCACGGCGAGCGACCGAGCCGCTGCCGGACATTGCGTAGGCCTCTACCCACTCCGCGTGGGGTTCCTCGACGATGCGACTCTCGATCAGGTCGGTGAGGCGACTGGTGACGGCGATCATGAAGTTGTCGATCAGGACCTGGCGTTCCTCGGGGGTGGGCCGGGCCCCGAGCCATCGCTGCGGGTTCTGGACGATGTTCCAGACCTGCTCGTTCAGTGATTCGCGGAGTTCGGCGACCGGCTTGAGGTTGTCGTATTCGTTGTTGTCCCACCGGTTCGCGACTCGGCGGGCCAGTGCTTTGATGCGGCTGCCGTGCTCGGGAAGGACCGAGGCGTGTGACTTCAGCTTGAGCAGGACCTGCCACTTGCCGCGGAACTCGACAACTGCCGCCGAGATGCCGTCGAACAGCTCAGCCTTGCGATACACCGGGCGAGACTCGCCTGCCCGGTTCGCGATCTCCGGATCGTGGATGTGCGCCAGCAGCTTGTTGAGTTCCTCGATGGTGCGGCGGCCGGCGTTGCTGGTCGGCTTGAGCTGTTTGTGGATGCCGCCCACGAAGAAGGCGCCGTGCTCGAGGCGCAGCTGCAGTACACGCTCCGCCGATTCGAGTGCGGGGTTGACCTGGCGGCCCTCGGCGCGGAGCTGGCTCAACACGTTGTGCAATGACTGACGGACATGTTCTTCGCGCTCGGTGAAGGTGTCCAGGTTGTCACCCTTGACCTGATCGAAGTGGGTGAACAGGAAGTGCAGCTTCGCGGAGTGCCCCGAGATGGCAACGCTTTTCAGGGCGGCGGCCGCCGCTGCCTGCATGGGCTGCTGGGCATTGTCGACGAGCAGCACTGCGTCGACCTGGTCGAGTTGGCGCGAGATGCGGGTCGACAGTGGTGAGGCGTGGGATTTCGCATGGCCGAGACCTTCACCGTCGATGAGGACCAGACGCGGGCGGGTCTCGGCCCATTTCGGAACGAACGGACCGCTCACGCGAACTGCGCTCACCAATGGGGTGAGCAGGCGACCGAAGAGTTTGGCGTTGTTGCCGGTGAAACGGGTGATGGTGGTGAGAAATTCGGCACGGTCGGTGCTCTGCAGGGTCCACAGGATGGGCCAGCCGCGGGAGTCGTAGCGCAGCTCACCGATGTCGATGGCTTCGAATCGCTGCATGAGCTCGGCGAGGAGCGTGTTCACGATCTCGGTGAAGCGTGGGTTGCGCGGGAGGTCGGAATCAGCGTTACGTTCGACGTATTTGGCGACTTCGTCGGGCGGTGTCGCGTCGGCGGACTCGAGCGCGTACTCCTCGGCCATCAGCCGAAGCGACTGAACAACGGACTTCAAAGCCAGCGCGGTGGCGGCTTCGTCGATCTGGCCGAAATCGTCGGGGTCGAGGTCGTCCTCGTCGTCTTCGTCTTCGTCGTCGATGACATCGTCGGCCGAGGCAGCCTGGATTCGGCCGAGGGCGTAGCTGAACCGGAACCGTTGATTCACGTGATCGAGCAGCTTGCGGCCGACGACGGCGTCATCCTTGCCCGCGTAGGCGGCCAGGGTGGCCTCGACGACGTTCTCCTGGAGATGCCCTTCGATCACGTCACGTGGCGCAAAGGTGACCGCGGCGCGGAAGGCGGGTTCGTCGGTGACGATCACTTCCATGTCGGCGACCGTGGTCTTCGCGGTAGAGGTCGACGGGAACTTCTCGGTCCTCGGGTTCGTGCCGAGCAGTTGACGGACGACGGTCGTCTTGCCTGCTCCGGTGGTGCCGAGCAGTAGCACCTTTCGGTAGCCATCGGTGCTGGTCGGCAGCGGTATGGAACGCTCACGCAGAGACAAGGAATCGGTCTTGGAAAGGTCCACGCCCCCGTTGGCCATGTCGTTGTCACCCAATCTTGCGGCAGTCGGCTGGTGGTTCCAGCCACGGCAACTCTAAGATCGGCTGAAAACTATGTCAAACAGTGTGCGCCCTGTGCTGCAGTGGCGCGAAAGTCGACCGAATGGTTTGGCTGCCAGCCGGTCTGGGTAAGCATAGTGGCCGCCTCCGCCGCCTGCCTTCCTTTCATCCGGTATTTTGTTCCTTCGACCGAGAGGCACGGAGGGGTGATGGTGGGGCTGCAACCGCAGGTCGTCGGTGGTCGGTATCAGCTGACCAACCAGATCGGTGCCGGCGGCATGGGGCAAGTGTTCGCCGGATACGACCGTCACCTCGAACGTCCGATCGCGGTGAAGCTCACCCGGCCGGACCTGGATACCGACCCCCAGTGGACCCAGCGGTTCATCAGGGAAGCGCGGTTGATGGCGCGCTTGGCGCACCCGGGGCTGCCTGCGATCCATGACGCGGGAATCGAGCCGGGCCCACCCGAACGTCCCTACCTGGTGATGGATTTCGTGCACGGCGCGTCTCTGGATCAGATCGCGGGATATCGCAGCATGCTGCCGGTCGGGGTGGTCGCCTCGATCGGCGCCCAAGTGGCAGCGGTGCTGGCGGCCGCACATCGGCAATCCATCTTCCATCGCGACCTGAAGCCGTCCAACGTGATGTTGTGCCCGGACGGCACGGTGAAGGTCCTGGATTTCGGATTGGCGGTGCTCTTGGACAGTGATGTTTCCCGACTCACCTCCACAGGCAACACCCTCGGGACGCCCGCCTATATGGCTCCCGAGCAGATCAACGGTGACCCGGTCGTGGCGCAGACCGACCTGTACTCGCTGGGCCTGGTGCTGTACGAGTTGCTCACCGGTGCACAAGTGATCACCGGGAGCACGCCGTTCTTGTTGTGGCGCAAGCAGATCGAGTTTGTTCCACCCGAGGTCTCGACGTTGCGACGCGACATTCCGCGTGACGTGGTCGCACTGCTGTCGGACATGCTCGCCAAGGATCCGCGACAGCGGCCGCGCGATGCGTCGGCGGTGCACAGCGTCTTGCAACGGCATATCGGTGGGCTCGATGACCTCGACGATGTCCGCGAGCCGACCAGCCCGGCGCGGCTGTACGCGCAGGCACTCGTGGCCCCACCGAGTTACCGCACGGCTCGCACGTTGATCGCGCCACCGGCCGACATCGCGTTCATGGAGCCGCACAGCGCTCCCACAGTGCAGGGATTCGGCGACGATCGACGTGGCGCCGCGGACAGGCATTTCGACGCGGGCGAGTTCGCGGCGGCGGCCGAGTTGTATCGAACGTGCGCCGAGGAACTGACGGCCGCGAACGGGCCGTATGACGAACAGGCGATGTACTGCGTCCAGCGACACGCGATATGCCAACTGCGTCTCGGTAATCCGAAGGCAGCGCTTAATCGGCTCAAGCGGTTGCATCAGCAGATGTCGGTGCGATTCGGTGCACAGGACCCTCGTGTCATCGAACTGGCTACCCAGATCGACGGCATCCACGTTCGCTGAGCACCACGGTTGTTCACTACTGTTATTGGAGGATTCGGGTGATCGACACCGCGAGCGGGGAACAGGCTCCCGCCGATCTGGCCGGTCGTGGTGCGCGGCTGTTCGATTTTCTGGCACATGCGCAGCAGCTACGGGTGAGCCGAATCAAGGACATCGCCACCTATCAGCGCGATGGTGAAGTCATCTGGGTGGCCGACCTGCCCGACGATCCCGCCGTCACGTACGAGTCCGCCGAACCAGGCGCGCCGTTCCTCATCGCCGAGAAGACGCAGATTCCGCCTGCGCCTGCGCCGCCGTCGGTCCTGCGTGCCTGGCTGGTCGGAACCATCGCCGATCCCGAGAGCGAACCCGAACTGGAGTCACGTCGGTTCGATGCCGCCGGAGCCGAACTCGAACTCGCCGACCATCCGGACGTCGCCACGGCTTACGAGGAGTGGCTGCCGCGGTGGCGTGAGTGGGCGCCGGTGGCTCGAACAAAGCTCACGGTACTCGCGTTGTATCAGACCCTGTATGAGGTATATACCCGATACGAAAGCGAGAGGGAGACCTTCGAGGTCGTCTTCGCGCTCGGTTTGCTCACTTGGCACAGCAGCGCGGTCGGATCGGTGCGCCGCCACATCCTCACGGTGCCGGTAACGGTGCGGTTCGATTCCGGATACGGTGCATTGTCCGTCGCACTGGATCCGACGAGTACCGGCTACACCCCGGAACTGCAAGACATCGTCGAGGCGGGCCAGATGTCGGCGCCCGGCGATCTGCAGCGCGCAGAGGAGCAGGCCAGAACCGGTGACGTGAGCGCATTCGAGCGGCCTGACATCGCGGCTCTGGTCAGGATGTTCGTCAATTGCATCAACCCTGATGCCGAATACCGTGACGATCTTGCGCCCGCGGGCGCGACATCGAACCCGGTCGCCTACTATGCGCCCGCGATCGTGCTCCGCAAACGAAGTAATCGGGGCATGGTGAACGCGCTTCGGGCGGTCGCCGACAACATCAGGAACACCGGTCACCTGCCCACAGGCATGGTGAACCTCGTCGATCCCGATCATGAACCTACCGTCGCCTCCTGTAACGATGCGGGCGCGATCGTCCATGACGGACCGGACAAGTTTCTCCCACTGCCGCTCAACGACGTTCAGCTGCGCATCCTCGACCACGTCGACCGCCATGCGCACACGCTTGTCCAAGGGCCTCCCGGCACCGGCAAAACCCACACCGCGGCCGCGCTCATCACCCACCTGCTCGCGCAGGGCAAGCGTGTCCTCATCACTGCCCACACCGACCGGGCACTGCACGAGGTGCGGAATCGGCTGCCCGGCGAAATCAAGCCGCTGTGCGTGACGGTTGTCGGGGATTCCCGCGCCGAGCTCGAAGAACTCAAGATGTCGGTGGGTCGAATCAATCAGGCTGCCGCGGAACATGATCCGATTCGATCGAAACGGACGACAGCCGCAGCCGAAGCGAGTATCGAGGAACTGCGCCGCATTCGTGGTGAGCTGCATTGCGAATTGGTCGATCTGCGGGAACGGGACGTCACCGAACATCGGATCGGTGAGCAGACCGGCACCATCGCCGATATCGCTACCCAGTGGTCCGTGGACCGCGACGCTTTCGATTGGACCATGGGTCTGGTCGAAGCCGGCCCGAACGGGCAGTGCCCGTTCTCAGCGGGCGAGTTGCTCGAATGGCTCGCGCTACTGCGGGATCCTGATCTCGCCGACCCCGAGGCCGCGGCACCGGACTTGGTCGCGGCCGCAGATCTGCCCAGCGCGGACGACTTTGCGGACAGTCGCAATCGGGAACAGGCGGCCGGTGAACTGCGAGACTCCTATTCGCACCATCGTGGGACGCAAGCATTCTCGCAGTTGCTGGCGCTGTCACCGGAGGCTCGTACCGAGCTCTGTCACGCTGTAGTGGAGCTGGACACTCGGGCAAAAGATTTCGCCGCGCAGCCGGATGCTTGGGTGCGTGCGGCCGCCGAAGCGATCCGAGCCGGTCGCCAGCACATGTGGCAAGGATGCGCGCAGATCATCGATGCCCTGATCTCGCAGGCAGACACTGCGCTGGCGGCAATCGGCTTCGCCGATGTGCAGGTGACCGAGGTGGATCTCGCGCCACTGCTGTCGATAGCCGAAAACCTGCGCAGTCATATCGAGCAAGGTGGCAAGTTCGAGATCAAGACCGATGGCAGCCCCAAGCTGGGTTTCCTCACTTCGCGGGTTGTCAAAGACGCACAGCCGTTGTTCGAGAAGGTCCGGGTGGACGGCCGGATACCCACCAGGGTCGAACAGCTCACGGCATTCCTGGAAACCCAGAACTGCCGGCGACTACTCGCCCAACTCGATGGCGCCTGGCCGGTGCAGATTCCCGCCGTCGGAACTTTGCGGGACCGTGTCGCTGCACACCATGCTGCGCGGGTGTTGCTCGGCCGGGTTCTGGACTACAGTGACCGGCTCGCTGCGACCGGTAATGCGTTGCGCAACACCGGTATGGTGGTGCCCGACTGGACGAAGCCGGACGAGGTCGCGCGTCTGCTGGAGGCATTCGCCGCCGTCGAAGCCGAGCTGGCGTGGCGGCACAGCGGTGAGTCGCTGGCTGCGCTCACCGAACGACTCGACCGCTGGTGCCGTGATCCGAGGGCTACGGACAACCTGCACGCTCTGGCGGATGCCGTCCGTGCACGCGATATCGCCGCATACCGGCATGCGGGGGAGCGCCTCAACCAGCTTCACCGGCTCCGGCATGCCTTCGCGCGACGACGTGAGCTCGACGCCAAGATTGCCGGACAGCCCGGTTTGCACGCCGCGGTGATCGCGAATCATGACGATGTCGTGTGGACCCGCAGGTTCGAGGACTTCGAGGCGGCGTGGCAATGGAGCGCGATGGGCAAGTGGCTGACCAGCCACAACGTGGGTGAGGTGAATGGCCTTTGTCGCCGCCTCGACTATGTCGAGGAGCAGTTGCGAGTCCAGGCAACGATCCTGGCAACAACCCGCGCCTGGGACCGGGCGGTCGACAGACTCACCTATAAGGCCAGGGCAGATCTCAAGCAGTACTCGGACCTGGTCAAGGATCTGGGCAAGGGCACCGGACAGAATGCGGCGCGGAAGCGGGTCGGGGTGCAGCGGGCGCTGGCGAAGTGCAGGCCCGCGGTGCCGGTGTGGATCATGCCGATCTACCGTGTGGTCGAACAGTTCGAGATCAAACCGGACATGTTCGATGTGGTCGTCGTCGACGAGGCGTCGCAAGCGGGCGTCGCCGCGGTGTTCTTGCAGTACCTCGCACCGCGGGTTGTCGTGATCGGTGACGACAAGCAGGTATCGCCATCGGCCGTCGGTGTGAATGAAGACGAACTCGTCAGCCTCAGTAAGCAATACCTGGCCGGCGATCAGTACGCCGACACGTGGAAGCTGCCCAAGCGCAGTCTGTTCGACGAGGCGGCGATGCGGTACCCGAAGAAGCTGACGCTGGTCGAGCACCGCCGGTGCGTCCCCGAGATCATCGGCTTCTCGAACAAGATCGCCTATGAGCCGGAAGGCGTGTCACTGATCCCGGTGCGTCGCTTCGGTAGCGATCGCTTGCCGCCGGTCCGTGCGGTGTATGTCGAAGACGGGCAGGAGATTCGGTCGAAGGTCAATGAGGTCGAGGCCGACCGGATCGTCGAGCAGATCACTGCTTGCGTGGCCGACCCCGCGTACGACGGCAAGTCTTTCGGTGTCATCACGCTGCTCGGTACCGAACAGGCAAAGGTTGTCTGGCGCAAACTGATCGACGTCGTGCCGCCCGAGGAACTCGAGGCGCGGCGCCTGCTCTGCGGAAGCGCCGCCGACTTCCAGGGCGCCGAGCGCGATGTGGTTTTCCTGTCGCTCGTCGCTGCTCCCAGAGATAGCGGCAGACTGACCTCGCAGACGAAGGATGAAACCGTACAGCGCTACAACGTGGCTGTATCCCGGGCTCGTGATCAGGTCTGGTTGTTTCATTCGGTGACCACTCGGCATCTCGCCAACAGCGAGGACATGCGATTCCGACTGCTGGACTATTTCCTGGCAGCCGAGGCCGGCGTCGAGGAATCGGATTCTCCCCCTGAAAGATTCAGCGATGACCTGCTGACGAATCCCTTCGAGTCACTGTTCGAACAACGGATCTACAACCAGCTCGTCGACCGGGGATACCAGGTCGCCGCGCATCACACGGAGACGGCCTGCGACCTGGACATGGTGGTGACCGGCCGGGGCGGACAGCTCGCCGTTCAGTGCGACAGCGATCGCTGGCAGGGCGCGGATGCCTACCGATCCGAGTTGGCGTTGCAGCGCGATCTGGAACGCTGCGAATGGCCGATTCATCGGATTCGGCAGGCGGATTTCATTGTCGACCAGGAGGGAACTCTGGATTCGCTGTGCGCGGTCCTCGGAGCCCACGGAATTCTGCCACGTGGCGAAGATCCTATCCAGGACGAAATCGAAGAAGCTGACAGTGCGGGCTACGCCGTCGAGCCATCTCAGCCGGAGGCAGGCCTCCTCGATGAATTCGTCTGGGAACGGCCAGAAACGGCACCGGCTGATGAGCCGACAGTGGGCGCACCCACCGTAGAGATCGACGGGACCGACTTGACGGACCCGGCGCGCTGGTTGAAGCCCGCATCCGCCGACCCGGAACCTGCTGCACCGTGTGCGGAACTGTCCGCGGATTCGCTGAGCGAATACTCCGAGTTCACGGGTGTGCTGGAGAGCCCCACCACCGCCGCACATGCCACGATCGTCGCCGATCTGTGCGGCATCGTCGGCATCGAAGGGCCAGTGACCGGGTTGCGTCTGCGCGCGGCGTACGTCAGCGCGGCCAAGACTCGGGAGCGGGACAACGTCAAGGCCGCGATTGATCGCGCGCTCCACGTCGCCGTGGCGCATGGTCGATTGCTGGTCGACGATCCGCTCGACCTGGGTGATCTGGGGCTGATGGCCTACCGTGTGCCCGATCAGCCGCTGTCGCGATGGCGGCTGCGCGGTCCGCGTCCCATCGAGCAGATCCCACCCCGCGAACTGGCCGAGGTGATGGCGCACAACGGGCAGGTGCTCGGTTGGGCGGACCAGGGAAGTTTGTTCCGCGCGGTGATCAGGGCCTTCGGTCAGGTGCGGCTAACCGGTAACGCAACTGTGGCATTGGAACGGGTCGTGGGGCTTGCGCGCGCGGAGGGGAAAGGCAGGTGAAGCGTCGTGCAAAACAACTTCACATATCACTATGATGTGTAAAAAAAATCGGGAAAACTTTACATGTCCCACCTGTTGTGGCAGGTTGGGGCGATGACCAGCTGGCGGCCGGATGTCCCGTACAACGACCTTCCGGCGGTTCCGAAGCCTGAGGTTCTCGAGACCCGACCCGTGCTGAAAGCGGCCATCGCGGCAAACAGGGCGCTGGCGCAGCTCGACCAGGCCGCAATGGCCATGCCCAACCCGACGGTGCTGATCAACACGATCCCACTGCTGGAGGCGCAAGCCAGCTCGGCGATCGAGAACATCGTCACGACCACTGACGCGCTGTTCCGACACGTCGATGACGATGCCAATGCCGACGCCGCGACCAGGGAGACCCTCCGGTACCGGCACGCGCTGCGGATCGGCTACGACCACACAGTGACACGTGGGCTCACCGCGTCGACCGCGGTAGAGGTGTGCGGGATCATCAAGAACCGGCAGATGAGGCTCCGCGATCTGCCGGGTACTCGCATCGGAAATCCAGCGACCAACGAGGTCATCTACAGCCCGCCGGAAGGTCAGGAGGTCATCGCTGCGAAAATGGCCGACTGGGAGCGATTCGTGCACTCCGAAGACGGTGTGGATCCGCTGGTCATCATGGCTGCCGCTCACTACCAGTTCGAGGCCATCCACCCGTTCTCCGACGGCAACGGACGGACTGGCCGCATCTTGAATGTCCTGATGCTGGTGGAAGCAGGATTGCTGCGGCTTCCGGTGCTGTACCTCTCGCGCTACATCATCGACACCAAACGTCAGTACTACCGGCGGCTGCGCGCGGTCACCGCGGAGAGGGACTGGGAATCCTGGCTGCTCTACATTCTCGCCGGTGTCACGCAGACTTCGGAGACCACCGTTGCGAAGATCAACAACATCCGGCAGCTCCAGGAGAACTTCGCGCAGCGGGCCAGGGCGGTGTGCAAGGGCGGAGCCGATTCAGAGTTTCAGGCAGTGCTTTTCGAGCAGCCGTACTGTCGCATCGCCACGGTGATGGAACGCTGTGGTGTTTCGCGGCCGACCGCGACCGGCTGGCTGAACGGGCTGGCCGAAGCCGGGATGATTCGCGACGTGAAGATCGGTCGTGACCGGGTGTTCATCAACGCGGAGTTCCTTGATTTGTTGACGGCTCCCTGACTCGGTCAGGGGTTGCGTCGGTCGGAGAACCGCGGAGCGGCCGGGCCCAGGAGGCTGGGAAACGCATCGCTCGGAGAGTTCCGGAGTCGGTGGGTCGGCGACTCGCTACCCCGCAGTGGCCGCAGGAGCACGTCCCGGACGTGATTCACAGCACGTAAGCGGGGCTGACCATGCCCTCGAGCGGCGCAGATGGTAATCGATGTCGTTTCTATCGATTCGCGCGCGAGCTGGGCGGCTGACAGGATCAGCCCCGCAGTGTGGGCGAGGTGCTGCATTCGTCGATTCGATCGGTGCACACCCGCTCAGTGTTGAGATGTAGTTGGAAAGGATCGCCGGGGTTGACGACGGATGCGCGGGCTGAGGTGGAGCGGTTTCTTCTCGGAGATCGGTTCGCCTGTCTGGCGGGTCGCTCCGCCTGGCGTCAGGGCGGGATCAGCCATCGCCACTATGAGGTGATGGGTGGTCATGAGTCGGCGCGGAGGATGGCGGCAGATCTGGCGGATTTCGTCGGTGGGGCGGACTGGGGGTCGCGGAAGTTCACCAGTTTCATTGCGACGTTCGAGCAGCCGCGTGGGGTGGATGAGCTGCGGTTCGAAGAGTTGTTGTGGGAGCATTTGCAGCTTTTGCACGAGGCCGATGTGGAGCGGTTCGAGTGGGCGGAGGGGTGTTCGTCGGATCCGCAGGCCAGTGAGTTCAAGTACAGCGTGGCGGGGCATCCGTTCTTCGTGATCGGGCTGCACGAGACGCATCGGCGGTTCGGGCGGCGGCCGCCGTTTCCGATGTTGGCGTTCAATTCGCATGAGCAGTTCGCGCGGATCAAGGCCGATGGGATGTGGGATCGGCTGGCGGACAAGATCCGGAAGCAGGACATCTCGTTGCAGGGGGATATCAATCCGAATCTGATGGAGTACGAGACATTGTCGGAGGCGCGTCGGTATTCCGGGCGGCCCAAGCCGGTGGATTGGCAGTGTCCGTTCAGTGCTCGGCCGGCGGCGAAACGGGATTTGGCGGGTACGTCGAACGCTTGATTGTGGCGAGCTGAGCGGCCGTTGTCGTCCGGCTCCTGCTATTGGTCAGGGCACTAGAATTCGACGGTGCCCGCGACATTGCTGTTCTGCTCTGACCCACTGAATCCCCGTCGGGTCGACGACCACTTCTTCGCGCAGGCCGAAGCCGTGCGCGCTGCCGGCGGGACGGTCGCTTTGCTGGATCACGATGCGCTGATGGCGGGTGATCCGGCCGCGGCGGTGCGGAGGGTGCCGCGGGCGGCCGGGCCGATGTGGTATCGCGGTTGGATGATCCCGGTGGATCGCTATCATGATCTCGCACAGGCGCTTTCGGCGCGAGATTGTGTGCTTGCGGTTTCACCGGAGTGCTATGCCAAGGCCCACGAGCTGCCGGGGTGGTACGAGGCCTTCGCTGAATTGACGCCGCGGTCTCGGTGGATGGAGACGAAACCGAGGGCGGTGCCCAGCGAGTCGGTGGTGGCGGGACTGGCCGGATCGCTCGGTGTGGGCGCGGGGATCGTCAAGGACTACGTGAAGTCCCGCAAGGACGAGTGGGATACCGCCTGTTACGTACCCGATCTGCGTGACGTGGGCGCGCTGCGGCGCATTGTCGCGCGGTTCGTCGAGTTGCAGGGCGAGTATCTGGCCGGTGGGGTCGTGCTGCGCGAGTTCGAGGATTTCTCCGATGCCGCGGGTGGTCGGGCGGCGGAGGCCAGGGTTTGGTGGCTCGACGGTGAACCCGTGCTGGTCGGACCGCATCCCGATGAGCCTGCCGTGTGTCCCGAACCTGATCTGTCGATGGTCGCACCTGCGGTGTCGGCTCTCGGGTGCCGGTTCGTCACCACAGATGTCGCTCGGCGGGCGGATGGCAGCTGGCGGGTGATCGAAGTCGGCGACGGGCAGGTCAGCGACCTACCCGTGGGCGTGGATCCCAAGGCGCTGATCGGGCCGCTCGTTTCGCGGTGAGTGGTCGCGGTGCCCCGAGGGTTTTCGTGTCGGACGCGCGGCAAAGGTCGGTGGGACGCCCGAGGTCGGACCCGGGCTGATCAATCGGTGAGCAACCCCACCCAGAGATGGTCGCGGGCGCGGCTGGCGGCTACCAGGTGCTGGCGGGCTTGGAGTTCGGCCTGGTCGCGGGCGGCGGGGGTGAGGTCGGCGAGGTTGGTCGGGGGTTGTTTGGTGAGGAGGAAGACGGCGGTGAAGTCCATGCCTTTGGCGCGGTGGATGGTGCCGACTTTGATGTCGGTGGTTTGGGTGCCGTCGTAGTGTTCCAGGGGGATGGCGGGGAAGCCGGCTCGGCGGAGGATGGTCAGGTAGCGGCTGATGTGGCTGCGGTACGGGACGATCACGGCGATGTCCGCGTTGGTCAGATTCGCAGCCTGGATTGCCCTGGGCAGGGCTGACTCGGCTTGGTACCGGGTGAGGTGCTCCTCGACGACTTTGCCGTCGGGGAGGGTGGCATCGCTGTCGCGCAGCACGACGCCGGTGCCGCCGTCGAGGTCGTCGACGGTGTCGGAGGCTTCGATGCGTCGGGCGTAGTCGAGAACCGCGGCTCGGTTGCGGTAGTTGGTGCGCAGCACGCGGCCGCGGCCGCCGACCAATGGAATACCGGCCTCGGAGAGTGTGCAGCCGCCGGCGTAGACCTCCTGCTGGCCGTCACCGACCAGTAGGAGCAGAGAGTTCGTTCTGGCGCCGGCAATTTCGTAGACGAGCTGGAGTTGGCAGAGGGTGAAGTCCTGGACTTCGTCGACGACCACCAGGTCGAAACTCTCGCGTTCGGTGAGTGGGCGCGCACGGAGTTCTTCGACGGCGAGCGAGATGAGGTCGTTGTAGTCGTGGGCGCCGCGGGTCACGAGGCCGTGTTGGTAGGGCTCGTACCAGTGTTCCCAGACGAATTCCCGGCGCTTTCCGTGGAGGCTTATTCCCTCTCGGCCTCGGCGCCGTACCTGCTTGTACGCTTCGACGTTCGGTAGGCCGCGGCCTTTGATGACACGGTCTATCTCGTCGTGCCAATAGCCGAAGTCGGTGTCTTTGACTTTGTCCAAGGTGTCGCGAACGCCGCGCCAGGCGTCGGCGAGCGCGGCGTCGACAGCCTTCTCGTCGAGATTGAACGGCACCTCTCGCTTGCCGAGAAAATTGACGGTCCAGGCGTGCAGACCGGTGAAGACCGCGCGATCCGCCGCCCTAGGTGCCAAGCGGGCGAAGCCGCGTTCATGAAAGGTGGGCAGCGTCTTCACGAAGGTGGTGAACAGCAGTCGGCCCTGGTTGCGTTTGGCCCAGTGGGCCATGCGGTGCAACGCCACGACGGACTTTCCGGTGCCTGCAGGCCCGCTGATCCGAGCTGGACCGGTGAAGGTGGTCTGCACCAGCGTGAGCTGGGCAGGGTCGAGGAAGGTCATCCAATCGCTGATCGGGCGGGCGAGAACCGCCTCGCGTTCGGCGTCATTGAGGTCGGTTTCGGTGAAAAGGCCTGCGAGATCGGTGGGCTCGTCGGTGGTGGGGAGGTCGAGGTGCAGGCGGGTGAATTTGTCGACGTGCGAGGCTGCGAGTTGGGCCGCACGGGCGGGCTTGAATCGGCGTTCCCGGCGGATCAGCGTGTCGAGCAAGCCGGCTTCGTCGACGAGGTGGACGCGGCCGTCGGATTCGGCGCGAATGCGGCCGGGGAACACGACGACGATCTCGACCATGTGCGGGACGAATCGGAAGCCGGCGGTGGCGAGCCGCACGAGTGGTTCCTCGGCGTGCTTGCGCAGGTCTCCGAATTCGGCGGTATCCGGAGTGGCGGCGGCGAACACGAGAGCGAATACGCCGGTGGGACCGATCGCGAAGGCAGTCGGGTGGCCGGTCCGTCGGGGTCCCCGGCGGGTCAGCAGGTGCCAGTTCTCGGTCGCGAGAATGCCTGTGAGAACGCGGCGTTCCGGTGAACTCAGGTCGGCTTGTTCGGCGAGTGTCTGTTCGGCTGCTCGCAGGCGGCGTTCACGTCGGATGTTGGCCATGGTTTCCCCCTCGAACCCTGGTCGGTGCGTTCGTTGCCGACGCTAACCCGTTGTGTCCCAGCATAATTCAAAGTCCGTAGCGACGGGCGTCGAATAGTGGCCCCAGGTGTGCAGCGTCGGCGGCTTGCTGATGCTCCGGGGCTCGGGGGTTGCGCGGCACCTCGCTAAGGTCGGGTGGGTGAGGCTTTGGACGTTGCAGGCTCCGGAGGTGGTGGCGACAGTGCGTCACTCCGGTGTCTACCGTGCCGACTGGGATCTGGTTGTCGGCAATTGGCGCGGTGCGTATGCCGACATGGTGGCGGAGATGGGGCGGCGGGGGATCGACTGTGGCGGGGCGCCGCCGGTGTGGTGCTGGCCCGGTCGCGGGTGGCGGCGTGGAGCCGTTCGGCAATCGGCGAGCATGTTGCTCGGTGATCATGAGTGGGCGCATGGGCGATGGCTGTTGAAGCTCGATGTGCCCGCTGAGGTGGCGATGGCGACCTCGTATGCCGTGTGGAACGACTATCTGGGCTATGCGACCGGGTTTCAGGATCAGCCGGAGCGGATGGATTGGTCCGGGCGGAAGACATGGGAATTCGACGAGATCCAGGTGTGTATTCCGGAGTTGTGGCGGGAGTGGGTGGTGCGGGCGCGGCCGTATCCGCCTGATGCGGAGACGGTTGCGCGGATCGAGGCCGATCCTTTCCTCCGTGATCTGTATGTTCCGGCGTGTGTTGGGCGGTGGGGCGTAACGATTCGCGGCCGCCTGGGAACTGGTGTTCGGTCGTGACGCGCCCACTCGACGCACGTCGATCGGCGTGCTGCACGCGAGTTTCGGGACCGGTGAGCAATCCGCCGTACAGGGTTTTCTCCGTCCACTTCGAGCGGGGTCGGATCAGTGGATGACGCGAAGCCCAGACACAACGACAGCGAGTACGGGGCCCAGTCAGGGGCGGTAGGTGTTCGGATGCGGATGGGCCCTCCGGGTGTTGCACCCGAAGGGGTAGCTGCACATGGATGGTGTCGCTGAGGGTGGATCCCGGTTCGATACGGGTGGGGGAGCGGCATCGAGCGGGGCACGATGCAGTTCGGCGATCGGTAGCGGAACTGGCGCTGGCTCATCTCGATGACGCCGTCGGAACGTGGTGCGACGAAATGCCGTTCGCGTGGTGGCGCCGAGTTCGCATCTTGCTTGACGCGGTTTATCGCGTAGATCGGGCTTGGGCGGTGATTCGTCGCGGTGTAGCGGATGGTCAGTTCCGTGGGGGTCGAATCGAAGTCGACGGTGAGGCCGAGACGTTCATCCCATTGGGCTTCCGCGGGCTCGCACCACTGCTCGCGGTTGTCGGTCGGTGAGGTGGTGTGAGGAGGGGGTGATGTGCTGGGCGCCGCCGTGAACCGGACGAGCGATTCGTCGGGGTATCGGCCCACGCCGTGAGAGTGATGATCGCGGTCTCCGGCACGGCGGCAATGGTGCCACAGCGTGGAGCTGGTCTCGTTGGAAGTCGGTCAGGTGTCGGGCCCGGTGGTGATGGGTTGCGTGTACCTACGATGGACCGATGGAACATCTCGTCGATGTCGCGGACCGGTTCGCTGTGGGTGAGCTCGGCTCCGAGGAATTGACGATGGTGGCGGCGGATGCGTTGGCGCGAGGACTGGACTGTGCTGCACTGGTCGAGCTCGCGTGCCTTCATCGGGCGGACAGTGGAGGGGCGCCTGATCTGTTTCGGATCGCGCTCGCGCAGCTGGGGCTCGATGACCGTGCGGATGTCAGCTGGGAGCAGCGCCGAGTCGAAGTGATCGTGCGCCGAACCGAGGCATCTGCGAGAAGGGTACTGGTCGGCGACGGGGACCCGTACGAACACTGCGCGGTGATTGGAGAGTATCTGCACCAGTTGGCTCACATCGCAGATGCTCCGATGCCTGAGCTTTCCGCGTT
Source organism: Nocardia asteroides (assembly GCF_900637185.1). NCBI lineage: Bacteria > Bacillati > Actinomycetota > Actinomycetes > Mycobacteriales > Nocardiaceae > Nocardia > Nocardia asteroides. The sequence continues at coordinate 2,842,919 of NZ_LR134352.1, forward strand.
GGCAACTGATTTCGAGGTGCTTCGAGTCGACTGGGAGGATGGCTACGGTGACCCGGCTGAACACGGGTTGGCCCTGAAACAGTCGTGTGAGAGATTGCTGGGACGCCGTGCCTGAGTTGACACCGACCATTTCGGCCGGCGTCAACCTTCAGCGCTAGGCCTCCTTGGACAACGTTGACGCGGTGTCGTCCAAGCCGCAGGTGTGGGCCCTGGCCGTGAGGAGTTTGCGGGCTCGGGTGGGGAGTTCTTCGGTGATCGAGGTGATGGTTTGCCAGGCGGTGTGGTGGGTGGGGTCCAGGAGGTCGACGAGGGTGTCGAGTTCGGGCATGTCGTCGAGGAGGGTGAGGACCCGGGTTCGGGGGGCGCCTTCGACGAGGAGGGCCAGGGGGAGCATGGTGGGGGCTTCGGGGCTGGCCAGGATGATGAGGGCGCGGAGGGAGTCGTCGGGTTCGGCTAGGACTCGTTCGGCGATGCAGCGTTGCTGGGTGGGGTCGAGGTGGGGGACCAGGGGGAGGAGGTCGAGCCAGAGGTTCTGGGTGAGGGAGATGTCGGAGACTCGGGTGAGGGTGGCCGGGTCGTGCATGACGGGGCGTTGGGCCAGGCGTTGGAGGCCGGTGATGGCCATGCCCGCGGCGACGGGGAGGAGAGCGTCCCAGGCGTCGAGTTGGTTGACGGCGGTGAGGAGGCCGTCGAGGATCTCGTCATCTTGTTCGGCGACGATGTCGGCCATGCGGGCGCGTTCCTCGGGGCCGATGAGGTCGAGGAGGGAGATGGCGTCGGCCCATTTCTCCTCGGCGTACATGGCGGTGACCATGCCGGGGACGCGGTCGGTGACCATGTTGAGCAGGCGTTCGGCCTGGGAGCTGTCCTCGAGGTGGAGGCCGACCTGGAGGATGTCGCTGTCGGCGGCCTGGGGGAGGGCGGCGAAGAGGATGGAGTCGGGCATGGCGCCGGCGAGGCGGCCCATGGTCAGGTAGTCGCCGCGGTCGATCAGTTCCTTGGCGACCTCGGCGGCCATGGTGTCGGGGACGCGGGCGATGACCTCGGCGGCGCGTTTGGGGTCGAGGAGAACCGTCGCGTCGGCGAGGAACTTGGGGGACAGGTTCTCGGCGATGCCGACGGCGCGGGCGGGCTCGACGGCGCCGGCGACCGCGGCGGCCAGGGCGGGGCCGAGGGCTTTCTCGGCGACCAGGGCGGCGATGGGCTTGGGGACCAGTTTCACGGCGGCGGCGACGCGTTGCATGCGCAGGACGTCGCGGCCGGACATCTCGTCGCTGACCTGGTCGCGGAAAGCCTTGATGGCAGTGGGGGTCTGGGTCTTCAGGAAGTCCAGCTCGGTGGGCTCTATGTCGAGGACCCTGGCCAGTTTCGCGATTTCTGCGATGGTGTGGCGGACACTGGTCATAGTCCCAGAACCTTTCGGACGGCCGGGCGCGCCATGCGCGGGATGAGGTGCATGCCCTCGCCGAGGGCGTCGTCCATCGCGGCCTTGCGGGCGGCCAGGGCTGATTCCACGAAGGTGTTCAGGCGGGTGAGGTCGGTGGGGTCGAGGGTCGCGAACTCCGCCGGCGGAGGGGCTCCGAGGGTCGCGGTCAGCTGGTCGAGGCGGTCCGGCACCGAAAGAGCTCCTTCGATAGTGTTGTGGCAGTGGCGATTACACGATAGCGGTGGGGGAGCGCCGGCGCTTCTTCGGTTGGGTGCGCGGTGGACGATTTACGGCTCGTCGCCGACCGGTGGTGCGGCTGGGCCGCTAGCGGAAGCCGATGATGTCGAGGGTGGCGTCGCCGATCGCCTCGTTGTTCTGGCAGACCATCAGTACCGCGGAGGAGATCGGGAGCAGTCGCGGGACAGTCTGTTTGGGGCGGCACGAGCTGGCGAAAGAAGTTGTGCTGGGGCTGCTCAGGTTTCGGCGGTCCCAGAGCGACAGACCCGGGGATTCGTCGAAGTTCAGGTTGATGATCTGATCGGTGAGGAAGAGCAGGGAGTCGCGGCTCCACGCGGTCAGTTCTGGAACCGGTGTGCTCGCGGTGTCGTGGATGCTCGTCAGGGCAGCGGTGTGTTCGCCGGCGGGCGCCGAGTTCGGTTGTCTGACCAGGACCGCCGGGCCGTCGGGATCCGCGGCAGAGGGCCGGGTGCCGGATCGGATAGGAGCGCTGGCGAGCTGGTCCGGTGCGTTCGCGAGGAGGTACGCCGCACCTGGATCGCCCCAACTCGCCATGAGGGTGTTCGACAGCAGGTCGAGGTCGGGTTGGCTGTCGGCGGGGAGGTCGCGGCTGCCGACAACGTCGCCGGTGCGGGCGCTCAATGCGGTGATGCGCCAGGTCGAGCCGCATTTCAGCAGGTGGTAAATCGCAGCTGCGGTGACCTGGATGGGTGTGTCCGTGGATTTGCAGCCGGAATCCGAACGGGATGTCGACCATCGACGGACGGCGGTTCGAGCGTCGTATGCCTCGATGCGCCTGGTGGTTTCGACGATCAGATCGTCGGCCGCGGGGGTGTCGAAGAGCCGGCCGGGCCGATCCTTTTCGTCGACGGTGAAGTCGTTGTCGTCGTCGGATGTCCACAAAATGTGGCCGGTGACGGCGTCGAAGGTGATGCGGTGTGACTGGTCGCCGGGACCCTCCCAGCGAGTCGTCACCACGGAGCGGTCGGACGTGACGATGGTCGTTCCGCGTTCGAGAGCGAACACGCGCTTTCCCGATTGCGGGCGGCGTAGGTAGTGCCAGCGTGGTTCGCCGGTCGCGCCGTCGTAGGCGCGCAGGCCGTCGACGCCCGCGACGATGAAGCCGGTGCCCGCCGGGAGGACTTGGCGGCCGGTCGCTTCGGGTCTGTTGTTGAGCGGTGGGAGTTCGAGTCGGTAGGCCTCGGCGGTCACGCGGGCGGGGAGGGCGGGCGGTGTGGTCGAATCGGCTGTGCGGTGGTCGATATTGGCGTTGTCGTCGCCGGCGTGGATCGCGAGGGCGCCGACGGTGGCGGCGATGACCAGGCCGGCGGTGGTCGCCACCGCGACCGCACCTCGGCCGATCGTGCGGGACACGCCCATGTGAATCGTGAGGGGCAGGACGAGGATCGCGCCGATGCCGACCAGGATCGTCGCGGCGGCCGCGGTGGGCAGTTGGGTGAAGTAGGGCAGGGTGGCGCGGAGGGTGTCGTAGCTGCTCGGCAGGTGTTCGCGCCAAGTCATTCCGGCCAGGATCACGATCATGAGCACGATGGCCGCGGTGGCGAACTGTTCCCAGTCGTGCTGGCGGGTCCACAGGTCGACGGTGCGGCGGCGGCCGGCGAGCCAGGCGGCGAGGGTGATGAGCAGGGTCAGGCCGCCGAGAACCGCCGCGACCATCGCGAACTGGGTCGGCTGGGCCAAGGATTCGCGGACCGAGACCGCGGTGGTGCCGAAACGGCTGACGAGCGCCAGGATCACGCCGCCCGCCAGCAGGCCCGTGCCGACGGCGGCGGCGACTGCGCGAAGGCGGGAGAGCTGGCCGAGGGGGCGTTCCAGTGTCGGTAGGGAGGTGGGCGGATCGTCGAGTGTGGTGCGTGTTCGGTCGGCCGACGTGCTGTCCCCCACGAAACTGTCCCCCTCGTCTGTTCGTTCGGCCGCGGGTGGTGCGGCCCGGAACAGCGTATTCGGTCTGTGGTTTCGGCGCTGATCGCCGGATGGTCGCTTGCCGGATACTCTGGAAGTGAACGAGGGGAGCGGCGATGTCCGAGCAGTATGACGGTGATCCGCGGGCGAAGTGGCGGGAGCTTCCGCCGGAACCCGAGGCGTTCATCGAAGAGACGACGGTCGAGACCAGGGCGGCGGATCTGGGGGTTCCCGCGGTCGATCTCACCGAGGAGTTCGTGCGCAAGTACGGGCTGTGACGACGAGACCGGGACGATGCCCGTCGGGCACGTCACGGACTGGTCGGTTCATCCGCCGGCGACGGCGGGGATGATCATCAGCTCGGTGGTCGCGGACAGTGGCGTGTCGACGCCGTCCAAAGTGCGGCATTCGTCGCCGTCTATGTAGAAATTGACGTAGCGGCGGAGGGTGCCGCGTTCGTCGCGGAGGCGGCGTTCGAGGGCGGGGGATCGGGTGCGGAGGGTGTCGAGGACGTCGCGCAGGGTCGGGCCCTCGATGTCGAGTTCGTGGGCGCCGTCGGCGTAGGGGCGCAGGGCGGAGGGGAGCAGGACGCGGGCCATGGGTCAGCCGACGACGGCGGCGCGGACGCACAGGACGTCGGGGAGTTTGTCGGCGACGAGGTGCCAGTGGTCGCCCTCGTCGGGGCTGCAGTAGACCTCGCCGTTGCGGGTGCCGAAGTAGATGCCGGTGGGGTCGGCGTCGTCGGCGCACATCGCGTCGCGCATGACGGCGGCCCAGAACGGCACCCGCGGAAGACCTTCCGTGCTCGCCGACCAGGTCTGACCTGCGTCTTCGCTGCGGTAGACGGCGCAGGTGGCGTCGGGTGGGAAGCGGAAACGGTCCATGTCGGCGACCAGCGGGAAGGTGTAGACGACGCCGGAGCGCCGCGGGTGGGCGACGATCGGGAAGCCGAAATTCGACGGCGGCAGGGCCGCGTCGATGGACTGCCAGGTCGTGCCGTCGTCGGTGCTGCGGAAGACGCCGCCGTGATTCTGCAGGTAGAGGGTGCTCGGGGTGTCGGCGTCGCGGGCGACCTTGTGCACGCACTGGCCCCATTCGGGCAGTTCGCCTGGTAGGAAATCGGCGGTCACGCCCTTGTTGGTCGGCTGCCAGGACGCGCCGCCGTCGGCGGTCTGATAGACGCCGCCGGTCGACATGGCGACCGCGAGTCGCTGGTTGTCGGTGGGGTGCGGCAGGACGGTGTGCAGCGCCAGGCCACCGCCGCCCGGCTCCCACTGCGGGCGGTGCGGATGCTCCCACAGCCCTCTGACCAGCGTGAAAGATCTACCGCCGTCGGTGGAACGGAACAGCGCCGACGGTTCGACGCCCGCGTAGACGACATCGGGTTCGGCCGCGGTCGCCGGGGCGATCTGCCAGACACCCTGGAGCGCGGCGTCGGTGTCGTCGGGGAAGGACAGCGGGGCGTCGTCGGGTTCGGTCCAGGTCTGCCCCAGATCGTCGCTGGCCACCATGGTCGGGCCGAAGTGGCTGTTCAGGACGCCGGCGAGCAGGCGCGGGGTGGCCCGGCGAGTGTCGATGGCCAGGGCTTTCACGTCGGCCACCGGGAACTGGGGTGGGCTGACGGTCCAGCTCGCGCGGCCGTCCGAGCTCCGGGCCAGGAACAACCCTTTGCGAGTTCCGATTCCGAGCAGCACGTCCATTGCCGACCTCCAGGTCGTCGCACCGGCGCGAACGAAAATGAGCCTACTCCGCGGCAACGTAAGGGCCGCGAGATCTCGGTCGGTAAGGGATACTGGTCCGATCGTGTCGCGACCCGCCGCACGAGCGTGACATTTTCGCGACCATTTCGTAATGTGTCAGAGACTTGTTCTCGACAGTAGCTGGTGATTGATATCGTGCCTGGTCAACATCGCACTCCCGCGCCCCCTTCGGGGCGCATGTCGCTGACTGTCTGCAGCCTCGCGGCGACTGTTCCCGGAATGCTGTGGATGGCCTTGCGGCCCGGCGCGACCGAGGTGCAGCAGGTCGCGTCCGTGCAGCCGGTCACGCCCGCGGCCATCGAGATCGACCCGCTGCCCGCGTTGACCCACGACGAGCCGACCATCGCGCCCGCGCCCGTGGCGGCCGACGACGAGATGGCGTCGCTGTCGGCGGAGAAGCTGAAGTACCTGTGCTCGACCGAGTGGAAGGGCACGCAGCCGCACGTCGCGCAGGTCAGTCACATGATCCAGAAGATGTTCGGGCTCTCCGACATCGGCGGCGCGCACGGGCGCTACGACGGCGACCACGGCGCGGGCCTCGCGCTCGACCTCATGACGCAGAACCCCGCGCAGGGTGACGCGATGGCCGCGTTCATCCTGGCCAACAAGGCGCGGTTCGGTGTCACCTATGTGATCTGGCAGCAGCGCTACAACGACGGCAGCGGCTGGTCGTACATGGAGGACCGGGGCAGCCCGACCCAGAACCACTACGACCACGTGCACGTGTCGTTCTCGTCCTACGGTGCCGCGAACCTTACCTGCTGACACCGCCCGGCGGTGTTTCATCTAGGCATATCCCCACGCGAATCGAGCCACCCTCCTACGGTGAGGGTGGCTCAGTTCTCGCGAGGAGGTATGTGGACATGGGACGGTTGGCCGGCAAGGTCGCGGTGATCAGCGGCGGAGCGCGCGGGATGGGCGCCGCGCACGCGCGCCGGTTCGTCGCCGAAGGCGCGTCGGTGGTTCTGGGCGATGTGCTCGACGCCGAAGGCGCCGTCGTCGCCAAGGAACTCGGGGATTCCGCGATCTACCGGCACCTCGATGTGCGCGAGCCCGAGCAGTGGGCGGCCGTGGTCGCCGCCGCGGTGGAGACCTTCGGCGGGCTGCACGTGCTGGTGAACAACGCGGGCATCGTCAACGGGAATCTGCTGGTCGACTTCGCGCTCGACGAATGGCAGCGGATCATCGACATCAATCTGACCGGGACCTTCCTCGGGATGCAGGCCGCGGTGCCGGCCATGACCGGCGGCGGGTCGATCGTGAACATCTCCTCGGTCGAGGGGATGCGCGGCAGCCCGGGGTTGCACGGTTACACCGCAACCAAATTCGCGGTGCGCGGGCTCACCAAGTCGGCCGCCTTGGAACTGGCGGCGCAGGGGATCCGGGTGAACTCGGTGCATCCCGGGCTGATCAGCACGCCGATGACCGAGGGGATTCCGCCGGACTTCCTGCAGATTCCGGTGAAGCGGGCGGCCGAGCCGGACGAGGTGTCGGCGTTGGTGGCGTATCTGGCTTCGGATGAGTCGTCGTATTCGACGGGGGCGGAGTTCGTGGTGGATGGTGGGTTGACGGTGGGGGTGCCACACAAGAGTTTCTGACGGATGGTGGACCGGGGCTGTCGTCATGGTCAGCGCGTTGGCTGCGCAGGCCGAGCCGACTCCCCGGTCATGCCCACCGGCATGGCGGCCGCCCGGGATCAGGCGCAGCCGGAGTTCAATCCGTAGAGGTGTACCGTTCCGGTGTAGTCGTGGACATACAGGAGCCACGGCGTCTGGTCACATCCCCGAACGGAGCGTTCGATCGCGAACGGTAGGGGCCACCGGCGGTCGGCCGGTTCCGACCCGCCATGGAGCGTCGTGAGCCGTTCGTACTCGGCGCTGCCTTCCGGCGCCGAATCGATGCGGGAATACTTCGTGTCGTCGATCCGTGGTGGGGGTGTGAACATCCACGTCCACGAACCGTAGGTCACCGAGTACCAGGCGTCGATCGCCAAGGCGGACAGGCCGATACCCAGTACGGCTGCGACGGCTGCCAGTGTGTTGCGTGTCGACAGCGTCACTGCTGATCTCCTGGATAGTTGACCCGGATCATGTGGTACTTCACGGGGAACGAACTCTCGCCACCCTGCTGAAGTGTCCACGGAACCTCTTTGTTGTCCTTGGAGTGGTAGTTCACCACGTCGGCCATGACGGTCTGGCCGTTCGGCAGGGTTACCGCCTTCTGACCGACGTAGATCGCGGTGTGATTGATGGTGCCGGAGTTACCGTTTCGGCCGTCGCTCAGCTCGTACTGCACGATATCGCCTGGCTTGAGGCCGGCCTTGCTGAGTGCCAGCGGATCCGCGTCCGCGGTCGTCGACGCGATCGTTCCAGTCTGGACGTCGGTGCCGCTGGGCGTCCCGTCCTTCGGGTCTTCCCTGGTCAGATAGTCATAGAGGTTCGGGGCGCCACTCCAGGTATGGGATGGGTCGGATACCAGGGTGTCGTCGTCGTAGTACCAGCGTCCGTCGTCACCGCGGTGCATACGCGGCACGCCGCCGTCGCCTTCGTCGTCGAAGCCGGCGGCTCGCAACGCCTGAGAGACGAAGTTGGTGCAATCGGCTTCACCGTAGTCGGTGTAGTCAGGGTTGCGGCCGAGCGCCCACTGGTTCGCATAGTCGACGGCAGCTTGCCGCTCCGGCGACAGCGGCTGGTTGCTGCCGCCCGCCGCGTTGGTGAGGGGAGCCACCAGCAGGATTGCGTCGATGGCCTCCTGAATCTTCGTCTTCCACAGAGCGTCCGATTCCGCGATGGTGGTCGCGAAGCCGACGAGGCTGCTGCTGAGCTGTTCGGCTTCGTTCGCGTCGTCCATGTTGTGCACGGTCCACGCCTGGTCGTTGCCGATGACCACGGGCTCTACTTCGCGCAGCCGAACGATCTGTTTGATCTGATCGACCGAGTATTCGATCGCCTGGTGGAGCTTGGTCGAGGCATCCTCGAGGTTGTAGTAGGCGGTGGCGACCTCGCGCATGTCGCGTTGTTCACGGACGGCGCGATCCTCAGCCGAGTTCTTCGCGTCGCCGGACCATGTGAGGTCGTCGTGAATCGTCTTGAAGACGTAGTTCGATGATTGAACGATCGAGTCGCCGATCTTCCCGGCGTTTTCCGCGACGGTTTTCAACGACGCGAGGTCCCAGGACAGGACCTGATCCCGAGTGGGCAGGACAAGGTCGGGGCTCATCAGTAGCTTCTCGCTGGGGCGTCGGCCGCGTTCATGTCGGCGAATTTCGCCAGGCGTTCGGCCGTGTCGGTGTCGGTGTCGGTGTAAGCGGCGGCAGAGATGTTCAAAAGGTTGCCCAGCTGCTTGATTCTGGACTGCAAAACCGTCTTGGCCTGGCGACTCGCCGTGTCGGCCTCGGTGAACAGGGCGGCGGCGGAAAGACCTGTCAACTGAGTCGCGACATTCGCCCCACCTAGCTTGGTCCACTCATCCACTTGATTGGATTGTTTGGTCAGCTCCACTGCCGCAGCACGCAAACTGGCTGGATCGACTTCCACAACAACACCTTTCGACAGCGAGGCTGCCGACTTTACCAAGGCCCAACTGGACGAAATGGTGACAGCCGTGCTTTGTTCATGGCCGTGCAGTGCGCCTGACGAGCGGGCCCCACCACTACCGGCACGCCGTTCTGCCACGTCGATCGCGGCGTGCGGACTCAGTGCTGGTGGGCGGATGTCGGACCGTGGTGGTACTGGTTTGGCATGGTTGATACGGGGGTTCGGGAGGTGTGCGGCGATCTGCTTCGGGCAGAGGTCGACGCGCTGGTCAATCCGGTGAATACCGTCGGGGTGATGGGCAAAGGGCTCGCCTTGGCGTTTCGCCGTGCATATCCCGAGATGTTTCGGGAGCACGCGGCGGCGTGTCAGCGGGGCGAGGTGGTCGTCGGATCGATGTTCGTGTGGCGCGACGGTCCGCGGTTCGTGGTGAATTTTCCGACGAAGCGCCATTGGCGTTCGCGCAGCACGGTGGCCGATATCGAGGCGGGGCTGAGTGAGCTGGTGTCGACGGTTCGGGAGCTCGGCATTCGGTCGATCGCTGTGCCTGCGTTGGGATGTGGGTATGGCGGTCTCGATTGGCCCGCTGTCGAACCGCTGATCCGGTCGGCCTTCGAGCCGCTCTCGGCCACGGTCGGCGTGTATCTCTATCCGCCGACCGTGGCGCGGGGGTCAGCCGATGGGGAGTAGGCCGAGGATGGGGTCGTAGGCCCAGTTGAGGAGGCGTTCGGCGTCTTCCTTGGCGGCGATGCTGCTGTGGGGGGAGCTGTGCAGGACCACGCCGATCAACGGGATGCCGGCTCGGACGGTGGCGAAGAGGAGGCAGTGGCCCGCGGCGTTGGTGTTGCCGGTCTTGATGCCGATGGTGCCGGGGTATTCGCGCAGCAGGCGGTTGGTGGTCTCCCAATGGTGTTCGCGGTTGGCGGGGCCCGCGGCGATGTGGTGGGAGTGGGCGGCGACGATCTCGCGGAAGGGGATGCGCCACATGGCGCGTGCGCCGAGGGTGACCAGGTCGGTGGGGGTGGCGTGGGTGGAGTCGTCGGTGGGGTTGGGCAGGCCGCTGGGGTCGGTGAACTGGGCGCCGCCCATGCCCATCGCGCGGGCGGTGTCGTTCATCCTGGCGATGAAGCCGGCCTGGCCGGGGCCGAAGGATTCGGCGAGGGCGTAGGCGGCGTCGCACCCCGAGGGCAGGAGCAGGCCGTAGAGGAGCTGGCGGGCGGTGAGGACCTCGCCGGGGACCAGGCCCGCGGTGCTGCCGTTGTGTTCGGCGCAGTAGCCCACGGCTTCGGCGGGAACGGTGACCGGGCGTTCCAGGTCGTTGCTGTCGATGACGACGACCGCGGTCATCACCTTGGTGATGCTGGCGATCGGGACCGGGGTGTGGGCCTGCTTGGACCAGACCACCGTGCCGGTGATCCCGTCGGCCAACGCCGCGCCGACCGCTTGCAGTCCGGCGGGACCGGCAGCGGGCCAGATCCCGTCGGAACTGCCGGTCGGGCCCGCATTCGCGACACCGTGACCGACCGCGACGACGACAGCACTCGCGACAGCCACGTGCAACACTCTGGCAAATGTGCGCATCCGCACATTCTGACCCATCGATTCACCGATCCGCGGGATTTGAAAGACGCGGATATTGGTGTTGAGTGCTGGAGCGAAACGGGTCTGAGATTGGTGACTTGTCACGGAGAGGGGATTACCGCCAGAGCCTGAATGCGCGACCGAGAGAAGCCGGTTCCGCAGGTGGGGCATTCGTTGATCAGGCGGTGTGCCGACAGGTTGTTGCCGAAGAAGGGGACACCCGCGTCGGGATAGACCGCGCGGAGTCGGACGCCACAGACGTGGCAGGTCAGCGTGTGGACTTCGCCGAGCACCACGCCTGTCATCTCGTCGAGGGTCAGATCTGCCGATTCGGTGAACGCGGGCAGTGACCGGTTGGCTGGCCATACGGCGGTGACGGGTGCAGGCGGATGTTGGTGAAAGGTGAGGAGGGCCGAAAGAAATCGTTCGTCCATAAGGCTGAGCGCGGCGGCAGTGTGTTGCAGAAGCGCTGGAACTGAGAAGCCCGGTGCGAATATTTCCAGCTCGCCCCAGGGCAGGACGACTCGTCGGCTAGTTCGAGATTCCTGGTCCGCCACGGTCGATGATTATTCTCGCCGGAACCCGCGTGGGCAGGACGCGGGTTCCGGCGGCGAAGTCAGTTGAGGCGGCGGATGTCGCCGCGGACTCGGTAGAAGCCGCCGCGGGCGGATTCGGTGACGGCGTCGACGACGTAGCGGGTGCCCGGCTGGCGGATGTCGCGGGGGAATTGGACGTTCCAGGAGCGGTCGTAGCCGGGGGAGACGACGTGGACGCGCAGGGAGCCGCCGTGTTCGACGCATTCGACGACGATGCCGTTGCCCGCGTCGGTGGTGACCTCGACGGTGCTGGAGACGGCGACGGCGGAGATCTCGGGTGCTTTGACCGAGACGGTGCTGGGGAGCACGCCCTGGTCGGCGTCGCGGATGGCGGCTTCGCTCACGTCGAGGCAGGCCAGGGCGCCGGAGGTGGTGACGAGGTAGAGCTTCTCGTCGTGGTACTGCATGGAGTAGGCCGAGCCGCAGCCGGTGGCCAGTTTCCACAGGCGGGCGCCAGTGGCGTCGAAGCAGTAGACCGAAGAGTGCGAGTCGCCGGCGAAGACGTAGCGGCCGTCGGGGGAGGCGGCGCAGGAGAAGACGGCGGCGTCGCACTGGTAGGCGCGGGTGGTGGTGCCCTGCTTGGTGATCTCCTCGACACGGTTGGCGGCGGTGCCCGCGTAGACGTCGGAGGTTTCCTGCCAGCCGAACAGGACCGAGCCGCGAGTCGGCGAATGCCATTGGGTGGCACCGGTTTCCAGGGTGTACTTGGTGACGCCGGCGCTGTGGCCGTGGTAGACGCCGGTGGAGTCGAGGCGGACCATCCAGCCGGAGTTGCCCGTGCTGCGCGCCGACCACAGGGATTCCTCCTCGTGGTCGATGACGGTCAGGCCGCCCGCGGCGTCGGAGGCGGCGAGGATGCCGTCGTGGATGTCGAGCCAGTAGACGTCGGTGGCCGAGACGTCGTAGGCGGCGCGCGGTACCTTGCCGGACAGGTCGTAGACGCGGCCGTCGTCGCAGCCGGCGTAGATCCAGAAGTCGTCGGCCACCAGGCATTTCACGCCGTCCGGCAGCTGGTAGCGGTTGGTCACCTCGCCGCCGGGGGTGAGGGTGTAGACCTCGCCGCTCTCGTTGCCGACCCAGCAGCGCTGGTCGTCGACGAAGATGCCGAACGCGGCGGCGCCGGAATCGAAACGCCACAGCACCGGGGCGCTCTTGGCGGTGGAGCGCTGGCTGGTGATGACGCGGCGGGTCACCGAGCGACGCTCCCGGGCGCCCATCACCGCGGGTGCGTAGCCCTTGCGAACCTTCTCGCCGATCTTCTTCTGCGCGGCCGCCTTCGCCTTGTCGGCGGTGGCGAACGCGCTGGCCTTGGACTGGCCCTGCTCACCGATCCGGCCGTAGCGGATGTTCACCTGGGTACCGGTGACGATCACCTCGTAGAACTTGTGCGAGGAACCGGTGTCGTCGGACAGTTCCAGGTAGGTGGTTTCGGCGGTCGTCATGGATCCTCGCTGAGCTCGTGCGTCTTTCGAACGAGCGAAAAGTAGCAAGGCACACCGACATCGGCGGCTCGTGCGACCTTGTCGCAGGTCAGCGTGGGCCTCGTGTCGTCGCTCCGCCGAAGCACGCGGCGAGCTTGGCGACCGAGTCGGGCGACAACGGGCGCAAACCCTTCTGGAGGTCGGTGTTCTGGATGCCGAACCGAACCCCTCGTCGATTGTCGGGGAACCGATCCGGGATGGCTTTGCGCAGTTCACGGTTCAAGGCGAACGGAACAACGTAGGTGTAGATCTCGGGGTCGGGCCACGGTGCGTTCACTGCCGGTCGAGCCCGGTCCGTCGCTGTGATCATGGCGAGCAGACCCGAACCCGGACGCTGACCACCGCCTCGCCAGACGAAGATGGTGTCGCCGTCGCGCACCTGTGCGGCGCTGCGAATGGCAGACGGGCTGGACCTGACGCCGATCAGGCCGGAGGACTTGCAGATGGCCCAGTTGGCCGAATCTTCATAGCGCAGACTGAAAACGAACGCGGGCATATGAGCAGATGCTAGTGCCCGCGGTCACAAGTGGCGGTGGTACTTACGGGTCACATCCCCGGGACGTCGAGGAGGGGTGGGGGGTAGGTGGAGTGGGGGGTGTCGGTGCGCCAGGGGCGGTGGATGGTGGGGCCCTCCAGGTGGGCCAGTTCGGGGAGCCAGTGGCGGGTGTAGGTGCCGTCGGGGTCGTAGCGGTCGGCTTGGCGGAGGGGGTTGAGGGTGCGGTTGGGGCGGGTGTCGGTGCCGGTGCCCGCGGCCCATTGCCAGTTGAGCTGGTTGTTGGCGACGTCGGCGTCGACGAGCCAGTGCAGGAAGTGGGCGGCACCGATACGCCAGTCCAGGCGCAGGGATTTGGCGAAGAAGGAGGCGGTGATCAGGCGGGCGCGGCCGGGGAGCCAGCCGTCGGTGACGAGCTGGCGCATGGCGGCGTCGATGAGGGGGTAGCCGGTGCGGCCTTCCTTCCAGGCCGCGACGGCGTCGGGGTCGTCGCGGACGGCGAAGGGGCCGGGACGGTAGCTGGTCCAGGCGGTGTCGGGGCGGGCCGACAGGAGCTGGTGATGGAAGTCGCGCCAGGCCAGCTGACGGGCGAAGGCGTGACCGCCCTCGGTGGACAGGTCGGTCCGGTGCACGATCTCGACCGGGGACAGGCAGCCGAAGTGCAGGTGGGGTGACAGGTGGGAGGTGGCGTCGGCGGCGAGGTCGTCGTTGCGGGCGGCGTACTCGTCGATCGGACCGGCCAGCCATTTGCGCAGCAGGACCCGGCCGCTGATCTCGCCGCCCCGCGGGCAGTTCGGGGACGGGTCGCCGGAGGACAGGCCGGCGGCGGTGGGCAGCGGATCGCTCGCCACGTCGGGGACCGACAGGGTGCGCGGTGAGCCGAGCGGGCGGCGCTGGTGGGCGTCGATCCAGCGGCGGAAATACGGGGTGAACACGGCGTAGTGATCGCGGCCGGTCGCCGGGGTGAGGACGGCGGGGTCGGCGGCGGTGACGACGGCGCTGTGGGTACGCACGGCGCAGCCGGTGTCGGCGAGGCGGTCGCGCAGGGCGGCTGCGCGGCGGGCGGCGAAGGCGCTGACGTCGTCGGCGAGATGCACGGCGTGGGCGCCGGTTTCGTCGACGACGCGGGCGACCTGGTCGGCCAGGTCGCCGTGGCGCACCACCAGGCGGGCGCGGATGCCGCGCAGCCGCTCGTCGAGTTCGGCCAGGGCGGCGGCGAGGAAGACCGCGCGATTGGGCGGGCAGTGGTCGGGGACGATGCGTTCGTCGACGACGAACAGCGGGACCACGGCGTCGGCGTCGTGGTGCGCGGCCGTGAGGACCGGGTTGTCGGCGATCCGCAGGTCCCGGGTGAACAGGGCGATCGCGGTGGTCATCGGGCGCACAGCGGGATCATGTCGGAGCGCCCGCCCGCGGTGGGAGTGGTCAGGTAGACGCAGGTGTTCTGGCCGGCGGCGACGATGGCGGCGTCGATGTCGGTCCAGGTGGCGGCGTCGACGGCGGGGGTGCGGGACAGGACGAAGCCGGACAGGCGGCTGGGGTCGGTGACGACCGCCCAGGAGTAGTCCGGGCCCAGCGCGGTGACGATGTAGTTCGGGGCGCCGGTGCGCTGATCCTGGCCGGGCACGCTCGGGAAGGAGACGTGCAGCTGCGCGTTGGTGACGGGATCGGTCACCGTGGCGGTGCCGCGGATCTCGTCGGTGCCACCGGACCAGGTGCGGCAGCGGTTGTACACGCCGACGTCGCCCGCCGGGTCGAGGGTGTAGGTGGCGGTGGTGTCACCGGCGCAGTTGAGGCTGAACGGGGCGGGGACGGCGGCGAGCTGGTGCCAGACGCCGAGATAGCGGGCGAGTTCGAGCGACGGCACCGGCGCGGGCGGCGCCGCGGAGGCGGCGGCCGGGAACAGGGCGGCGCCGGCCGCGGCCGCGCAGGCGGCCAGCGACAGACGGAGCGGAACGGAGGAACGGGCGATGCGCACGAGAACTCCTCGGGTCGGTGATACTGACAGGCTACCACTCAACGATGCATAATTGATGCACCGGACGAGAGGATTCCCATGAAGCGACAGTGGCCGTTCCGACTGCTGGGCCTGGCGACGGCCGGATACGGCGTCACCGTGGCCGCCCGGCCCGAGATCCTGCTGCGGCCGTGCGGATTCGACGGCGAACGGCCGGACGCCCGGGCGGTGGCGCGCATGGTCGGATGCCGGGACGCGATCTCCGGCGCCGCCATGCTGCTGGCGCCGGACGCCAGGACCGGCCGGGTCACGGCCGGTATCCGCCTCGCCGCCGACCTCACCGACGCGCTGGTGCTCGGCGCGGCCGTCGACCCGGCCAAACGCCGCACCGCGATCGCGATTCCGCTGGTCTGGTCCCTGCTGGGCGCGGGAAGCACGGCCCTCGCGTGGCCGCGCCGACCCGCCGACGCACGGCCGTGACGCGGGGGCGCGGGGGCATCGGTCAGAATGGAACGATGCCCGCCGGTACCGCCCCTGTCTCCGACGCGGCCGGATACACGGTGCGCGCGGTGGCCGATCGACTCGGTATTCCGACGGCGACCCTGCGCAGCTGGAATCGCCGCTACGCCATCGGTCCCGCGCAGGACCGTCCGGGCAGGCATCGCCTCTACACCGAAGCCGACATTTTGCTGCTGGAACGCATGGTCGCGCTGATCCGCGACGGCGCGAGCCCGGCCGGTGCGGCGGCCGCCGCGCGCGGACCCGCGGTGCGGGCCGGTGACCGCGACGACCTGCTGACCGCGGCCTTCGCGCTGGATTCGGCGACCGCGGTCGCCCTGATCGAGGCGCACGTGCACACCTATGGCGTGGTCCGCACCTGGGACGAGCTGTGCAGGCCCGCCTTCGCCGACATCGTGGCACGCCAGGGTGTCGGGGAGAACTGCATCGATGTCGAGCACCTGCTGTCGTGGTCGATCGCGGCCGTGATGCAGCGGGTGCCCGCCGCGCCCGCCGGTGACCGGACCGTCGTGCTCGCCTGTACCGGGGGTGAAACCCATTCGCTGCCGGTGGAAGTGCTGCGCGCGGCGCTCGCCGAGCAGGGGATCGGCGCCCGGATGCTGGGGGCCGATGTGCCGACCGTCGCGCTGAGCGGTGCCCTGGCCCGGTCCGCGGGGCCGACGTCGCTGCTGCTGTGGTCGCAGCGGGAGTCCACCGCGCTCACATCGGCCGTGCTGGCCGGGGTGAACGCGGGCGCACGGGTGTTCGTCGGGGGCCCGGGCTGGGACGCGGTGCTGCTGCCCGCCGGCGTCGTCCGGATCGACTCGCTCGCCGGCGCGGTCGACGCTCTGCGCTGACGGTCGACTAGCCGCCGCACACCAAACGATGCATAATTGATTCACTTCGGGTGGATCGTCCATCCGCTGGCCGGAGGAATCGCATGAACGCATCGAACGGGTCCGGGCCGCGCCGGGTGGCGGTGATCGGCAGCGGGGTCGCCGGACTCACGGCCGCGTGGGTGCTCGCGCGCTCGGCCGAGGTGACGCTGTACGAGGCGCAGGGACGGCTCGGCGGACACGCCGACACCCACCGCGTCACCGCCGGGAACGGGGACACCCTCGGGGTGGACACCGGCTTCATCGTGCACAACGACCGCACGTATCCGACCCTGCTGCGGCTGTTCGGTGAGCTCGGGATCGCCACCGGCGAGACCGACATGAGCATGTCGGTGCGGTGCGACGGATGCGGGCTCGAATACGCCGGCGCGCGGGGCCTGCCCGGATTGTTCCCCCGGGCCGGGCACCTGACGCGCGGACGGTATCTGCGCCTGCTCGCCGAGGTGCCCCGATTCCATCGGCTGGCTCGCGCGGAACTCGCCGCGGACGCGCGGGCCGAACGCACGGTGGCCGAATTCCTGGCCGACGCCGGATTCTCCGACTACTTCCGCACCCACTTCCTGGTGCCGCTCATCTCGGCGGTCTGGTCCTGCGATCCGGGCTCCGCGCTGCGCTACCCGGCCCGGTATCTGTTCACCTTCCTCGAACACCACGGCATGCTCACGGTGTTCGGCTCACCCACCTGGCGGACGGTCACGGGGGGATCGGCCACCTATGTCGCCGCCGTGGCGGAGCGGTTGCACCGGGTGCGGGTGGCCGCGCCGGTCCGCGCGCTGCATCGGTATCCGGATCGGGTCACCGTGCGCACCGCCGACGACGCCGTCGACGACTTCGACGCCGCCGTGATCGCCACCCACCCGAACGAGGCGCTGGCCCTGCTCGCCGACCCCACCGCCGCCGAGCGGGACATCCTGGCGGCGATGCCGTACTCGGTGAATCACACGGTGCTGCACACGGATTCGCGCATCTTGCCGCGCGCCACCGCCGCCGGGGCGTCCTGGAACTACCGGCTGCCCGCCTGCGCCGCCGAACCGGACCGGGTGCTGGTGACCTACGACCTGACCCGGCTCCAGCGCCTCGGCGGCGACCGTCGTTTCCTGGTGACCCTGGGCGACGGCGACCGCGTCGACCCCGCTGCGGTCCTGGACACGATGACCTACGAGCACCCGCTCTACACCCCGGAATCGGTGGCCGCCCGCGCCCGCACCGGTGAACTGGGCTGCCCCCGAACCGCTTTCGCGGGCGCCTACCACGGCTGGGGCTTCCACGAAGACGGCGCGCTGTCGGGCCTGCGCGCCGCCGAGCGACTGGGCGCGCGCTGGACCGGACGCGTCCCCGACCTGGACCCCGTCTCGTGACCGCGCGACTGATCCGCACCGACATCCGCCACACCCGGCTGGCGCCGACGCACCACGCCTTCCGCTATCACGGGCACAGCTGGCTGGTCGACCTGGATCGGATGCCGCGCCTGCCACGGTGGTCGCGCCCGTTCGTGAGCTTCGACGCGGGCGATCATCTGGGCGAGCGCGGCGGTTCCCTGCGCGCCGCCGTCGACGCGTACCTGGCGAGCGAGGGCATCGACCTGCGCGGTGGGCGCGTGCTCATGCTGGCCGGGGCCCGGTCCTTCGGCTACGTGTTCGACCCGTTGACCCTGTACTGGTGCCGGGACCGCGACGGCGCCCCCGTGTGCGTGATCGCCGAGGTGCGCAACACCTACGGCGGCGTCCACCGGTATCTGCTGCACCCCGATGCCGACGGGTGCGCGCGGGTGGGCAAGGAGTTCTACGTCTCGCCGTTCAACCCGGTGGCGGGCGAGTACCGGCTGCGCGTGCCGGAACCCGACGACGTGCTGCGGGTGTCGATCACCCTCGGCACCGACCGGCCGATCTTCGTCGCCACCGTCACGGGCCGCTGCGTGCCCGCCACCCCCGGCGCGGTCCTGCGCGCCGTGCTGACCGATCCGTTCCCGTCGCTGCTCGTGGCCGCGCGCATCCGGTGGCAGGGCGTGCGGCTCTGGGCCCGGGGCCTGCCCGTGGTGCCGCGCCCGGTGACCGTGCCCGAGGAGGCAATCCGATGACCGTCGACACGACCGCGCACCCCGTCGCCCCGGCAGCGGATCGGTGGCCCGGGCTCGCGGTGCCGCGTGGCCCACGGGCGAGAGTGGCCGGAGCCGTGGTGGATTCGCTGGTACGGCGGCTGACCCGGCGGCTGCCGCTGGCCGTGGTCTACCCCGACGGCACCGTGGTCGGCGCGTCCGACGGGGTACCCCGGTTGGTGCTGCACCGGCCCGACGATTTCGCCGCGCGGGTCGGCGTCGCCGGGCTGATCGGTTTCGGTGAGTCCTATATGGCCGGGGACTGGGACGCGCCCGATCTCGTGGCGGTGCTGACGGTGCTGGCGGCCCACGTCGACGACCTGGTGCCGCGCCCGCTGGCCCGGCTGCGCCGCCTGCACGTGGCCGGACACCCTGCCGCCGAACGCAATTCCGAGGACAACACCCGCCGCAACATCGGCAGGCACTACGACCTGTCCAACGACTTCTTCGGCCTGTTCCTCGACGAGACCATGACCTACTCGGCCGCCCTGTTCACCGGTGCCGCCGACGATCTCGCCGAGGCGCAGCGCGCGAAGATCGACCGGCTGCTCGACCGCGCGGACGTGCGCTCCGGCACCCGGCTGCTCGAAATCGGCACCGGCTGGGGCGAACTCGCGGTGCGCGCGGCCGCCAGGGGCGCCACGGTGCACACCGTGACGCTGTCCACCGAACAGCAGTCGGCGGCCCTGGCTCGGGTCGCGGCGGCGGGGCTCGCCGATCGGGTGCGGGTCGAGTTGCTCGACTACCGGCGGGTCACCGGCAGCTATGACGCGGTGGTGTCGGTGGAGATGATCGAGGCCGTCGGCTACGACTATCTCGACACCTATTTCGCGACCATCGACCGGGTGCTCGCGCCCGGCGGGCGGGCCGCGATCCAGGCCATCACCATGCCGCACGAGCGCATGCTCGCCACCCGGCACACCTACACGTGGATCCAGAAGTACATCTTCCCCGGCGGGTTCCTGCCGTCGGTGCGCGCGCTCGGGGAATCCGCCGCGCGCACGGAACTGCGTGTCCGCGAGGAATTCTCGATGGGCCCGCAGTACGCGCGCACCCTGCGGATGTGGCGCGAGCGGTTCGAGGCCGCGCGCTTCGAGGTGGGCGCGCTCGGCTTCGACGAGACCTTCGTGCGGATGTGGCGGCTGTATCTGGCCTACTCGGAGGCGGGCTTCCGGTCGGGGTACCTCGACGTCGGGCAGTTCGTGCTCGCCCGGGACTGACCCGGCCTCAGCGGCCGAACAGGTGGCGCAGGGCGTGATCCAGCTCGGGCGCGCGGAACTGATGTCCGGCGTCGGCCAACCGCAACGGTGACACCCGCTGGCTGGCTTCGGCCAGCTCGCGGGCGCCCTGGCGGCCCAGCAGCAGGGCCGGGCCGAACGACGGGACGGGGAGCAGGGCGGGTCGATGCAGCACGTGCGCGAGTACCTCGGTGTAGACGCTGTTGCGGACGGGTTCCGGGGCCACCGCGTTCACCGGGCCGGCGAGCGACTCGTCCCAGAGGGCACGGTGATAGATGTCGAGCAGGTCGTCGAGGCCGATCCAGGACAGCCACTGGGTGCCGTCGCCGATGCGGCCGCCCAGCCCCGCGGCGAACAGCGGGCGAAGCATCCGGAGGGTGCCGCCCTCCGGTGACTGGACGATGCCGGTGCGCACCCGTACCACCCGGACGCCCTCGGCCACGGCGGGCTCGCTCGCGGCTTCCCACGCGGTCACCACGTCGGCCAGGAAGCCGTCGCCGGGATCGGCGGTCTCGGTGAGGATCTCGTCGCCCCGGTCGTAGCCGTAGTAGCCGATGGCCGAGGCGCTGACGAAGGTGCCGACACCGCAGCGGGCGGCGGTCTCGGCCAGGGCCCGGGTGGGCTCGATGCGGCTGTCGGCGATCGCGCGGCGATGCTCGTCGGTGAAGCGGCCCGCGATCGACGCGCCGGCCAGATGCACCACCGCGTCGACCCCGGTCAGCAGGTCGGGCGCGGGATCGGCGGGATCCCAGCGGCGCTCGGCCGGACCGGTCGGCGCGTGCCGCACCAGCCGGACCACCTCGTGACCGCCGGTCGACAGGAACGCGCACAGCGCCGTCCCGACCAGCCCGGACGCGCCGGTGACCGCGATGGTGCGGCCGGTGAAACCCTGGGCGGTGGCGCGGCGGTGGGCGGCCAGGTCGTCGGTGAGCTGGCGCGAGCGGTAGTCGAACATCGGGCGCAAGACGCGGGCGGGCAGCGGGGTGTCGACGCGGTCGATCACCCGGGTGTGGTCGTCGTCGACCGCCTGGAACTCGTGGGTGTGGCGCCAGGGCAGCAGCCGGCCGACGGGAGCGGACGCGAGCCCGTCCACGGCGACGGCGTCGGCGAACCGGCGCGGTGGGTCGTAGGCGGCCGGATCGTGCCGGGCGACCCAGCGCAGGCCGCCCGGCAGGCCGAGGACGGCCGCGCCCCGGGCGAGGTCGCCGGCCTCGGCGAGGAGCCGGACGGGCTGCCACGGCGGCGCCAGCCGGGTGAACGCACCGGGCCGCGCGAACCAGGCGAAGACCTCGTCGCGCGGAGCCGGGACAACCGTCGAACAGTCGATGCCCATACCTCGACTGTAGCCCCCTTTCGCGCCATATTGAAACGTTTGTGCATCGTTTCTGGCGGTACTCTGGAGAGGTGACCGCTTCTGACCGGAATAACGATGCGAAATTCGAGCCGTCGCTCGGCGATGCGTTCCTCGATCGGACCGTGGTGCCGGGGTACAGCCGCCTCGGGATCGCCGTGCGTCGTCGCTCCTGGCCCGACGACGATCCGGCACCGGGGTCGATGCGCGGGCGGCGCGCCGTGATCACCGGCGCCAACAGCGGGATCGGGTTCGCCGTCGCCGACGGGCTGGCCGGGCTCGGCGCCACGGTCGTGCTCGCGGTCCGCAATGCCGGGCGCGGCGCGGACGCGGCGGACCGATTGCGTGAACGGCATCCCGACGCCCCGGTGACGGTGGTCGGATGCGATGTCGCCGAACCGGATTCGGTGCGGCGCTGTGCCGCCGAGCTCGGTGAGACGCCGATCGATGTCCTCGTGCACAACGCGGGGGTGCTGTCGCCGGAACGCCGGGAGACCGGTACCGGCCACGAACTCACCTTCGCCACCCATGTGCTCGGTCCGCTGCTGCTGACCGAGCTGGTGCGGCCGCTGCTCGCGGCGGCGCGCGGAGCCAGGGTGGTGCTGATGTCCTCGGGCGGAATGTACGCCCAGCCGCTGGTCGTCGACGATCCCGAGTACCGGCGTGGTGAGTACCGGGGAGCGGCCGCGTACGCGCGCACGAAACGGATGCAGGTCGCGCTGACCCCCTTGCTGGCGGCGGAGCTGGGCGAGGACCACATCGGCGTGCACGCCGTGCACCCCGGCTGGGTCGACACTCCCGGCATCGCCGATGCCCTGCCCCGGTTCCGCGGGCTGACCCGGCCGTTGCTGCGCACCCCCGCCGAGGGCGCGGACACGGCGGTGTGGCTCGCCGCCACCCGGAACACGCTGCCGTCCGGCCGTTTCTGGCACGACCGCAAGATCCGTCCGGAGCACCTGCGGCCCGGCACCCGGTACACCGAGGCCGACGTCACCACTCTGTGGCGCGAATGCCGTGCCCTGATCGGCGTCCCCGACCAGTAGACGGCGAAGGGCGGCGGCTCCGCCGGAACCACCGCCCTTGCGCGACGACGATCAGCCGAAGTGGCAGACGTAGTGCAGGGTTTCGACGACCTCGATGTCGAAGGCGCTGTTGCCGGGCACCGAGAACGACTCGCCGCCACGGAAGACCGTCGGCTCGGACTCGCCGGGCAGGGTCACCTTCGCCTCGCCCTCGATGAGCTCCATGATCTCCGGCGCGCCGGTGGTGAAGGTCAGGGTGGCGGGCAGGATCACGCCGACGGACTTCGAGGTGCCGTCGGGCAGCTCGATGTTGTGGCTGACGCATTTACCGTCGAAATAGACGTTGGCCTTCTTCACGACGGAGACGTTTTCGAACTTCGACATGGGTCCTTCCGGGGGTGAGGGGACCCTTAGTCTACTGACGGGCCAGAGCTCACCGAGCCCTGGCCCGGCCAGGTCAGCTGCCGTAGCGGGCCAGCACCGAGCTGGCTTCCTGGGAGGCGGTGCCCTCCTGCGCGAGATGGGCCATCGCCTCGGGAATCTCGCGGCCGTGATGGGCCATGGCCTGCGCGTAGAGGCGGCCCGCGCGGTAGGACGAGCGGACCAGCGGGCCCGCCATCACACCGGCGAAACCGAGCTCCTCGGCCACCTTGGAGTGCTCGACGAACTCCTCCGGCTTCACCCAGCGGTCCACCGGGTGATGCCGCGGCGACGGGCGCAGGTACTGGGTGATGGTGAGGATGTCGCACCCGGCTTCGTACAGGTCACGCATCGCCTCGGTGACTTCCTCGGGGGTCTCGCCCATGCCCAGGATGAGGTTGGACTTGGTGACCAGACCGGCCTCGCGGGCCGCGGTGATCACCGCCAGCGAGCGCTCGTAGCGGAAGGCCGGGCGGATGCGCTTGAAGATGCGCGGCACCGTCTCCAGGTTGTGCGCCAGCACCTCAGGGCGGGTCGAGAAGACCTCGGCGAGCTGATCGGGGTCGGCGTTGAAGTCCGGGATGAGCAGCTCGACGCCGGTGCCGGGGTTGAGCGCCTTGATGGCGCGCACGGTCTCGGCGTAGAGCCAGGCGCCGCCGTCGTCGAGGTCGTCGCGGGCGACGCCGGTGATGGTGGAGTAGCGCAGGCCCATGGCCTGGACGCTCTCGGCGACGCGGCGGGGCTCGTCGCGGTCGAGGGCGGCGGGCTTGCCGGTATCGATCTGGCAGAAGTCGCAGCGGCGGGTGCACTGCTCACCGCCGATGAGGAAGGTGGCCTCGCGGTCCTCCCAGCATTCGAAGATGTTGGGGCAGCCGGCTTCCTCACAGACCGTGTGCAGGCCTTCGCGTTTCACCAGGCCCTTGAGCTCGGTGTACTCCGGGCCCATGGTGGCGCGGGTGCGAATCCACTTGGGTTTGCGCTCGATCGGGGTCTCCGCGTTGCGCGCTTCGATGCGCAGCAGCTTGCGTCCGGCGGGGGCAGAGGCGTCTACGGAGGTCACTGGACCGACTCTACGCTCGGGGCGACGGCGGTCGCGGCGCTGGTGGTGCGATCAATGTCATGGGGCCGAACGGGAATTTCGCCGTCGAGCGCGGCAACGATCGCGGCGGCGACGAGCGGCTTGAGCTCGGCGACGGTGACCTCGCGGCCCAGTTCGCGGCTCAGCGTGGTGACACCGGCGTCCTTGATGCCGCACGGCACGATCGCCTGGAAACCGTCGAGCGCGGAGTTGCAGTTCAGCGAGATGCCGTGCAGGGCGACGCCACGCTGCACGCGCACGCCGATCGCGGCGATCTTGCGTTCGGCGAACCACTCGGTGGCGGGTAGCCACACGCCGGAGCGGCCGTCGACGCGCCCACATTCGATGCCGAGGCCGGAGACCACCTGGATCAGGGCTTCCTCCAGGCGCCGCACGTACTGCACGACGTCGACCGGCTCGGCCAGGCGCACGATCGGGTAGCCGACCAGCTGCCCGGGACCGTGCCAGGTGATCTTGCCGCCGCGGTCGACCTGCACCACCGGGCTGCCGTCGATCGGCAGGTCCTCGGCCTCGGTGCGGCGGCCCGCGGTGTAGACCGACGGATGCTCGAGCAGCAGCAGCCGGTCGGCGCCTTCGCCCGCGGCGCGTTCGTCGGCGATCTGCCGTTGCAGCTCCCAGGCGGCGTTGTATTCGATGAGTCCGAGATCCTCGACCACGATCGGGGTCGTATCGAATCGAGCGGACGCGGTGGGGCGCGTGTCGTTCACCCTCGTGACGTTACGCCCAGCCGAAACCGCCGCCAAGACCGGTCGGTGCGCGCGGAGCTGGTCGGACGTACGGTTCGCCGTGGGGTGTGCGGGACAGTCAGGGGGCGATGGGAAAGCTGCGCTGCATCAGCGTCAGGTCCATCCAGCGGCCGAACTTGTGGCCCACCTCGGGCAGTTCGCCGACGGTCCGGAAACCGAACCGCTCGTGCAGCGCGATGGAACCGGTGTTGCCCGATTCGATGGCCGCGATCATGGCGTGCACGCGGCCGGACTCGGTGGCGCGGGCGACGAGTTCGGTGAGCAGCGCGGTCGCCACGCCGCGGCGCTGGAAGCGGTCGTCGACATAGACGGAGTTCTCGACGGTGAAGCGGTAGCCGGTCTTGGGGCGCCACTGTCCGTAGGAGGCGTAACCGGCCACCTCGCCGTCGATCTCGGCGACCAGGATCGGCATGCCCGCGGCGGTGCGGTCGGCGAACCAGCTGAGGCGGTCGTCGAGCTCGACCTGGTCGGTGTCCCAGATCGCGGTGGACTCGGCGATATTGGTGTTGTGGATCGCCAGCACGGCGGGCAGATCGGCCTTGTCGGCGTCGCGGACGAACATCAGTGACCTCCGAGCGGACCGACCGCCGCGGCCAGCGCGGCGCCGATCGTGGGGTGCTGGAAGGTGTATCCGGCCTGCTCCAGCGCGGCGGGAATGGCGCGGGGGCCGTGCAGGATCGCCTCGTCGGCGAACTCGCCCACCAGCGCGCGCAGCGCGAAACCGGGGACGACGAACGGGGTGGGGCGGTGCAGTGCCCGCCCGAGCGCGCGGTTGAACTCGGCGTAGGTCACCGGCGCGGGGCCCGCGGAGTTGATCGGGCCGGAGATCTCGGGGTGGGTCAGCGCGAAGACGATGGCGCCGATCTCGTCGTCGAGCGACACCCACGGCGTGTACTGGCGGCCGGTGCCGAGCCTGCCGCCCAGCCCGAGCCAGTACAGCGGATGCAGCATGCTCAGCATGCCGCCGTTGCGGGCCAGCACCACGGCGCTGCGCACCAGCACGGTGCGCACGCCCGCGGCGCCGGCCGGTGCGGTCGCGGCTTCCCAGTCGCGGCACAGGGTCGCGAGGAAACCGGTTCCGGCGGGGGAGGTTTCGTCGACCACGGCATTGCCGGTGTCGCCGCCGTAGTAGTGCACGCCGCTGGCGTTGACCAGCGTCGGCACGCCCGCGGCGGCGACCGCCGTGGCCAGTACGTCGGTGGGGGTGATCCGGCTGTCGCGCAGCAACTGCTTGTAGCTGCCGTTCCAGCGGCGCGCGCCGATGCTCGCGCCGCACAGGTTCACCACCGCGTCGGCCCCGCGCAGCGCCCGCTCGTCGAGCTGGGCGCGCGCGGGATCCCACGCGTATTCGTCCGGGGCCGCGGGAGCGCGGCGCACCAATCGCGACACCTCGTGCCCGTCGCGGCGCAGAGCCGCGACGAGCGCCGTCCCGATCAACCCGGACGAACCGGCGATCACCACCTTCATACGGTCGAATTCCTCGACTACAGACCCAGATCCGCCTCGAACGCCGCCTCTTCCAGCCGGTGCCGGATGGTGGTGAGGAAGCGACCGGCGTCGGCGCCGTCGATGAGACGGTGATCGTAGGTCAGCGGCAGGTACACCATCGAGCGCACGCCGATGGACTCGCTACCGGCCTCGTCGGTCACCACCACCGGGCGCTTGACGATCGCGCCGGTGCCGAGCATGGCCGCCTGCGGCGGAACCAGGATCGGGGTGTCGAACAGCGCGCCCTCGGAGCCGATGTTGGTGATGGTGAAGGTGCCACCGGACAGCTCGTCCGGCTTCAGGCCGCCGGTGCGCGCGCGGTTGGCGATGTCGGCGATCGCGCGGGCCAGCCCGGCCAGCGACAGGTCGCTGGCGTTGTGGATGACCGGCGAGAGCAGACCCTGCTCGGTGTCGACCGCGATACCCAGGTGCACCGACGCGTGGTAGGTGATCTCCTTGGTGTCCTCGTTGTAGGAGGCGTTCACGTTCGGGTGCACACCGAGGGCCTCGACCACGGCCTTGGCGAAGAACGGCAGGTACGTCAGGTTGACGCCCTCACGCTCCTTGAACGAGGCCTTCGCGAGCTGACGCAGGTGCGCGATCTTGGTGACGTCGGCCTCGTGGACCTGGGTCAGCTGCGCGGTGGTCTGCAGCGATTCGCGCGTCTTGGTCGCGGTGATCTGCCGGATCCGGCTGGCCTTCTGCGTGGTGCCGACCAGACCGGCCAGCTTCGGTGCGGCGGACTGCTTGGCCGGTGCGGCGGGCGCGGGCGCGGCGGCGGCCGGAGCCGGTGCGGCGGCGGGCGCCTTCTTGGCCTCGGCGGCGGCGAGCACGTCCTGCTTGCGGATGCGGCCGCCCACACCGGAACCGGTGAGGGTCGACAGGTCGACGTTGTTCTCGTCGGCCAGCTTGCGCACCAGCGGGGTCACGTACGGCGAGCTGCCGTTGCCCGCGGCCGCCGGAGCGGGCGCGGCCTTGGCGGGCGCAGGCGCGGGGGCCGGAGCCGGCGCGGGGGCAGGCGCGGGAGCGGCGGCGGCCGGAGCAGGGGCGGGCGCGGGTGCCGGGGCCGGAGCGGGTTCCGGAGCAGGCGCGGGAGCCGGAGCAGGGGCCGGAGCGGCCGCGGGCGCACCGCTGCCGATCACACCCAGCTGACCACCCACGGCGACGATGTCGTCTTCCTGCGCGGAGATCTCCAGCAGGGTGCCGGCCACGGGCGAGGGGATCTCGGTGTCGACCTTGTCGGTGGACACCTCGAGCAGCGGCTCGTCGACGGCGACGGTGTCGCCCACGGCCTTCAGCCACCGGGTCACGGTGCCTTCGGTGACCGACTCGCCCAGCTCGGGCATCTTCACCGGGGTGCCGGAGGCGGCCTCGGCGGGCGCGGCGGCGGGCTCGGGCGCGGCGGCGGGAGCCTGCGCGGCGGGAGCCGGTGCGGCGGGCGCCGGTTCGGGTTCGGGGGCCGGGGCGGGCTCGGCGGGCGCGGCGGCGGGAGCAGGTGCGGAAGCGGCGGCGGCCTCGCCGGCCTCGCTGATCACGCCGAGCTCACCGCCGACCTCGACGATGTCGTCTTCCTGGGCGACGATCTTCGACAGCACACCGGCGGTGGGCGACGGGATCTCGGTGTCGACCTTGTCGGTGGAGACTTCGAGCAGCGGTTCGTCGACCTCGACCGTGTCTCCTTCCTGCTTCAGCCACCTGGTCACCGTTCCCTCGGTGACGCTCTCACCAAGAGCCGGCATCTGGACGGAGAAGGCCATGTCCTCTGTCTCCTCTGACTGTTAGACGGGTAATACAACAGTGCTTCGACCCCGGCAGACACCCGTCGCGGGTCGCGGCGCACGTCCACCCCGCCAGGCGGGCGGGGCGTCCGGGAATCGTTGGTTTCTTGTTCCGGCAACCATCCTTGCACTCGCCCGCCGACGACGTGGCGCTGGGCGGCGATCCGGACGGAGCTGGCACCATGGAATGTACGGCGGTGAGCAGAATTCCGCCGGAGCGCAGGAGGTTGTTACCGGTGGGTTTGCTGGATCGTTTCCGCGGCGCGCGCGGCCGGAGCAGGAACGTCACACGTGAGCGCGGCGCGGAGATCGCCGCGCTCGCGGAGTGGGCCCGGGCGCGGCGCGGCGTCGAGGCGTTCGTCGAACCGAAAACCACTGTGACCGATGTCACAGCGGTGCTGGTGGCGGCGGACGGCGAATGGACCCGGCGCGTCGTCGGGGAGCGCGGCGCCCGGCGGTTGGCGAGCGCGCTGCGGATTCCGGTCTACGACGTGAACCGCACCGGCTACCCGCAGCGCATGCGCGACTACGACGCCCGCCGCCGCATCGAACAGCGGCGGGCGCGCGAAGCCGAACAGTGACTACTCCGCGCCGATCTCCTCGATCACGGTGATCAGCGTGCGCACCGGGACGCCGGTGCCGCCCTTGCCGATGTAGCCGAACGGGCCGCCGGTGTTGTAGGCCGGACCGGCCACGTCCAGGTGCGCCCACTGCACGCCCTCGGGCACGAACTCCTTGAGGAACAGCGCGGCCGAGAGCATGCCGCCCCAGCGATGCGCGGCCACATTGGCCAGGTCGGCGACCTTGGAGTTGAGGTCGGCGCGCAGTTCGGCGGGCAGCGGCATGGCCCAGCCGTTCTCGCCGACCGCGCGCGACACCGCCGCCACGCGATCGCGGAACTCCTCGGTGCCCATCACGCCCGGGGTGCGCGTGCCGAGGGCGACCATCTGGGCGCCGGTCAGGGTGGCGACGTCGATCAGGTAGTCGGGCTCGTCCTCGGCGGCGCGCACGATCGCGTCGGCCAGGATGAGCCTGCCCTCGGCGTCGGTGTTGAGCACCTCGACGGTGGTGCCGCCGTACTGGGTGAGCACGTCGCCGGGGCGCTGCGCGGTTGCCGATGGCATGTTCTCGGCCATCGGCACCGTCGCGGTGACGGTGACCGGCAGGCCCAGGCGCGCGGCCAGGAGGGTGGTCGCGATGACCGCCGCGGCGCCCGCCATGTCGGAGGTCATGTTCTCCATGTTGGCGGCGGGCTTGATCGAGATGCCGCCGGTGTCGAAGGTGATGCCCTTGCCGACGAGGGCGATCTTCTTCGGGCCGCCCGCGTAGGTGATGCGCACCAGCCGCGGCGGCCGGGCCGAGCCCTGGCCGACGCCGATGATGCCGCCGTAGCCGCCCGCGGCCAGCGCGTCCTCGTCGAGCACCTCGACCTCGAGGCCCGCGCCCTCGGCGAGCAGCCGGGCGCGGTCGGCGAATTCGGCCGGGTACAGCGCGCTCGGCGGGGTGTTCACGAAATCGCGTGCGGTGGCGACCGCTTCGGCGACCAGTTGCGCCCGCAGTAGCTCCAGCACCCCGAACTCGGGTTCGGGCACCAGCAGTTCCACCCGCAGCACCGGCTGCTCGTCCGGCTTCGGCGCGCTCTTGGCCGACTTGAACGTGGTGAAGGTGTAGGCGCCGAGGTAGAAGCCCTCGGCCGCGGCGGCCAGGTCGACACCGGACAGCGTGGTCGCGACGAGTTCGGTGCCGCTGAGCGCGCGCCCGGCCACGCCCGCGCTGCGGCGGACCTGCTCGGCGTCGATCTTCTCGGCCGCGCCGAGGCCGACGGCGAGCACGCTGGTCACCTCGGCCAGCCCGGCCGGGGCGGGTACCCGGGTGAGTTCCTCGGGCTTGCCTTTCGCGCCGACCGCGCCGAGGGCATCCAGCAGTTCCGCGCGAACCTCGGCGGTGAGCACGTCGCCGAACAGGTCGGCGGGGACGATGGCCGGTCCGTTCTCCGAAGAGGTCAAGCCGATCACCAGTACATCGGTGTCCGGGCTGATGGTTTCGATGCGTGCCAGTTCCGGTCCGAGTGAACGATCTGCAACAGCTGTCATTGCCACAGGTTATTCGGTCGCCGTCGGGTGCCGCATCGCGACGTGGTCCAGCGGCGGCGCGCGGCGAAAATGCTGGCAATTACTGGACAATGCTGGAACCGCTGAATACGCTCACGCTCGTGACGGACTCGGCCGAGGAGCTGGAGGCGCGCATCGCCGAGCTGCGGGCCGAGGTGCGCCGCGCCGCCGCGTCCGGTGACCGGGCCACCGCCCGGCAACTGCGGGCCGACCTGCGCAAGGCCGAGATCGCCTGGGACGCGGTGGTACTCGGCGCGATTCCGGACGAGCCCGAGCGCGTCGAGCCGCCCGCGGTGCCCGTGCGCGAACACGTGCACCGGGCGCTGACGCTGCTGTCGGTGCCGTCGTCGCCGAAGCTGGTCCTCACCGTGCACGAGGCGTTCTTCTCCGGCGAACTGGTCGCCGCCCGGCTGACCAGCCTGCGCCGCGACGAGGAACGCTCCTTCCGGTCCGCGCCCTACGCGCGTCCCTACTACCTGTGCGCCGCGCTCACCACCGACCTGCTCGCGCCGGCGCGCGGGGTGATGGCGGTGAGTTCCTGGCCGCTGCACCAGCGGATGGTCGGCCCGCTGAGCCCGCGGGTGGACCTGCTGACCTCGGCCATCCGTCTGGCCGAACATCTTTCGGCCCAGCCTGCCGCGCAACCGGCGGGCAGGCGCGTACTGTGGCGGCTCGCCGTGTCGATCCCGGGCGTGACCGGCGCGCCCGACGCGCTCGACCCGGCGGCGGTGATCGAGGCCGCCCGGCGCGAACTGGCGGTGCACGAGGACGCGGACGCACGGCAGCGGCGCTCGGCCGCGCGCCGGGCGGCCGAGCAGCTGGCCGACCCGGCCGCGCAACTCTTCGGGGTGCGGCTCGGGGTGGCCGACCGGCGACGAATCGAGGTGAAATGAGCACTCTCGCAGCACAGTTGGACCAGTTGCGCGGCGGAACGCCCGCGACCAGGCACAATGCCCGCACCATCGCCGCGCTCACAGCCAATCCCGGCTGCGCCCGGCGCGCCCTGCTCGACGCGGCCGCGGTGGACAAGACCGTGATCGCCCGATCACTGGGCTTTCCACCGCAGTTCGGTCAGTCGCAGTTCGCCATCACCCGTGGCAACGCCTTCGAATCGATGGTGAAGGCCAACGGGTGCGCCGAGCTGCTGGCCCTGCTGCGCGACACCCTCGGCCTCACCATTCCCGAAGTGGCTTATCACGACCTGAACTCGGTGGGCGAGAACACCGGCAACGCGGTGCGCTATCAGCGCACCAAGCAGCTGCTGAAGTCCACCATCGACGCCGGGGACGGCACCCTGTTCGACCATCCGATGCTGCGCCTCGACATCGCGGGCGCCACCGCCTATCTGGAACCGGACGTGGTGGCCGTACAGCTCGACGGCAAGTTCCACGTGGTGGAGATCAAGGCGTTCCCGGTGATCGACGGACAGGCCGATCCCGCGCAGGTGGCGGCCGCGGCCCGGCAGTCGGCGGTGTACGTGATCGCCCTGCGCGAGTTGATGTCCGAGATCGGGGAGTCACCGGAGCTGGTGTCGCACAACACGATCCTGGTGTGCGCCAAGGACTTCAGCAACCGGCCCACCGCCACCCTGGTGGACCTGCGCAAGCAGCTGGCCGTGGTCTCGCGGCAGCTGACCAGGCTCACCGCCGTGCCCGAGCTGCTCGAGCAGCTGCCGCCAGAGGCCACGTTCGCGCCGGGGGAGGGGCTGGAGAAGACCATCGCGGCGATCCAGGCCCGCTACGCCCCGGAGTGCATGTCCAGCTGCGAGCTGGCCTTCGTCTGCCGGGACGAGGCCAGGACCTGCGGTTCGGTGGACGCGCTCGGCCGTGGCGTGTGCGACGAGATGGGCGGCATCGACACCATCGACACCGTGCTCGGCCTGGCCGACGGCACCCTGGAACCCGGCCCCGAGCACGCCGACATCACCGCCCTGCTGCGCACCGCGCACCGCCTGCGGCTGGAGATCGCCGGATGAGCGTGCTGTCGGCGCTGGCCAAGGCCCAGGCGGTCCGGGCGGGACGCGCGCAACCCACCGCGGCGGTGCGGCACGTGCATCTGGCCGATCGGCCGCTGGTCGCGGTGCCGTTGCGGCTGGCCGGGGAGGCGGCGGCGCCACTGGCGATCATGATCGGCACCGCGCGCGGCGACCAGAACGTGCTGATCGTGCCGCAGCCGCGCGACCGGGTGCTGCGCCTGCGCTTCGTCGAGCAGCTGGCCGACGTGGTGCTGCCCTATCTGGCCTCGTTCCTGACCGAGAACGAGGAACTCACCAGCAAGTCCGGCGAGACCTACACCCGCTGCCTGGACGCGCCCCAGCTGTGGACGCCGAACGAGGGCGGGGTCAACTTCCTGAAACTGCTCGGCCGCTCGGTGCGGTTCCATCGCGTCGACGGCGAGAACCCCGTGCCCGCCGCCATCCCGCTGCTGGGCCGCTGGCTGACCTGGTTCGGCGAACGCGCCGAACATCCCGGGTCGGCGGTGCTGCCCGCGATGACCTCGGTGCTGTCGGCGCACTGGGCCTCGGGTCAATCCGGGCTGGAGGACGGCAATCTCGCGGCCCTGCTCGGCTGGATCGACCCGCCCGCCGGGCTCACCGGCGCGCAGGCCGCCGCCCTCGCCGAGGACCCGCTGCTGTCCCCGCCCGCGGGCCCCACCACCGATCCCGGTTTCGACAACGAGGAACTCGCGCCGCTGATCGCCGCCTACAACGCCGCCACCGACGACACCGGCCGCTCGGTGGCCGCCGAACGGCTGGAACGGTCGTTGCGCGCCCAGCTCGAACCCACCTGGCAGCTGATGTGGCAGGCGCTCGGGTTGCTGCGCGCGCTGCCGCCGGGCGCCAGCGTGGAGAGCCGGTGGACCGACGACCGCGGCGCGTTCTCCTACTTCGCCGAGGAGGTCGCGGAGGGGACGCCGCAGGCGCGCCGCGATCCGGCCGTGCGCGCGGTGCGCAGGCTGTTGCAGCGCGAGCGGGCGCTGGAGGCGCTGCAGGCCCAGTGCGCGTTCGACGATCCGCTGCGCATGCTCGAGCACCGGGTGGTGGGCGCGGCCTTCCGCGGCACCGTCGTGCACAGCGAACCCGATCGCGTCGACCGCTCGGGCGCGCGCCCGAAACTGCGCCCGCACATCCACATCCGCACCACCGACCCGTTCACCGCGGTCCTCGGTGAGGAGCTGACCTGCGTCGAACGGCCCAAGCAGAGCGGGGTGGTGGTCGAGATC
This sequence comes from Nocardia asteroides, assembly GCF_900637185.1. Taxonomy (NCBI): domain Bacteria; kingdom Bacillati; phylum Actinomycetota; class Actinomycetes; order Mycobacteriales; family Nocardiaceae; genus Nocardia; species Nocardia asteroides. The sequence continues at coordinate 2,875,870 of NZ_LR134352.1, forward strand.
GAGGGCGACACGCTGGTGCTCGAACTCTCGGGCGGCATGGGCCGCAAGCTGATTCCCGAACCCGGCAGCGTCCCCGGCACCGACGACGAGCTGGGCTTCGCCCGCTTCTCGCCCACGCCGTTCAACGGGCAGCTGAATCTGCCCGCGCGCGAGGAAACGCCGTGGACCCACGGCGGCCCGCCGCCGGAATGGACGCCGGAGACCGACGAGACGGAGGACCCGCGGTGACCACTCCGGACGAGGCTGTCGCCGGCATCCTCACCGACCTGCGCGACGCGAGCCACCGCGCCATCGTGGTCGACTCACCGCCCGGCGCGGGCAAGTCCACGCTGGTCGTGCGCGCCGCCCGTCAGCTCGCCGAGGACGACGACCAGCGGATGATCGTGGCCCAGACCAACGAGCAGGTCGACGACCTCATCGATCGGCTGGCCGGCGCCGACCCCGCGCTGCGGATCGGGCGCCTGTCCAGCGCCGCCTACGTGACCAGCGAGCGGGTCGACCAGCACGCCAACGTGCGGGTCGCGACGAAACCCGCCGACCTGGCCGACCGCGCGATCGTCATCGGGACCGCGGCCAAATGGGCCACCGTCACCGACGGCAGCTGGTCGCACGCCATCATCGACGAGGCCTACCAGATGCGCTCGGACATGTTGCTGCGCATCGCGAACCGGTTCGACCGTGGTCTGTTCGTGGGTGATCCCGGGCAGCTCGACCCGTTCGCCACCGTGGAGACCGCGCGCTGGGCCGGGCTCACCTGGGACCCGACGATGAGCGCGGTGAGCGTGATGCTGGCCAACAACACCGGCATCCCGATCCACCGGCTGCCGGTGTCGTGGCGCCTGCCCGCCACCGCGGCGCCGGTCGTGTCGCGAGCTTTCTATCCCTTCACCGGATTCGAGTCCGGCACCGGATTCGGCGACCGCCGAATGGAATTCACCACCCGGGGGCTCGGCGGCCCGATCGACGCGGTGCTCGAGGAAGCCGCGGGCACCGGCTGGGGCTGGTACGAACTGCCCGCCCGGCACACCCTGCGCACCGACCGGGAAGCCGTGCGAGCCCTGGCCGACATCGCCGCCCGGCTGATCGAACGCGGCGCCATCGCGCATTCCGAAGCGGGCAGCCGCCCGATCACCGTCGACCGGGTCGCCGTCGGCACCGCGCACCGCGACCAGGCCGACGCCGTGCGTACCGCGCTGCGCGGCACCGCCGCCGAACCCGTCACCGTCGACACCGCCAATCGCCTGCAGGGCCGCGAATACGACGTCACCCTCGTGCTGCATCCGCTCTCGGGCCGCCGCGACGCCAGCGCCTTCCATCTCGAGGCGGGCCGGCTGTGCGTGCTGGCCTCCCGGCACCGCCACGCCTGCATTCTCGTGGGGCGCGCCGGCATTCCGGAATTGCTCGACGCGCACCCGTCGGCCGAACCGGTCCACCTCGGTGTGCCGGTGAAATTCCCTGACGGCTGGGAAGCCAATCAGTCGGTGCTGAGTCACCTGTCGAACCACCGCGTGCGGGCGATGGCGCACTGAGTTCCGGCGCACCGCCGGGACGCTGGGAGTTTGCTTGGTGGAAGCCCTTTTTCGGACCTCGTGCAAATCGCACGCGGGAACGACGGGTCGGTTAATCTCTCCGCGAACGACAAGCGTGCCGGATCGTCTGTTCTTCGGTGCCGGGCACGCAGCGAAGCGCCGGGGCGGCTTCGGGAGTGGAAAGATTCGGTGTGAAGATCAGGCGTAGCTCGGTGTTCGGCAGTTCGATGTCCGGGAAGCGCGGTGTTCGCGGCCGGGTCAGCGTGCGGACCCGACTATTGTCGATCGTTCTCATCTCCAGCGTCATCCTGCTCGCCGCCGGTGGCGGATCGGCGGTGTATCTGGTGGATTCGGCGCGGGAATCGACCGAATGGGCCGAATTGGCGGGCAGCACCACCGCGCCCGCGATTCTCATGGTGTCGGCCTTCCAGGAGGAACGCCGGTTGTCGCTGCTGCGGCTGGCCGGTGACCCGCCGTCGACACCTGCCCTGGTCTCCGCGCGCCAGCGCACCGACGAGGCGCTCGCGGCGGTGATGGCCAAGGGTGACGCCGCGCGCGAGCTCAATCCGGACGGCTCCGCCGAGGACATCGAGGGCTACAACGCGCTGTTCGCGATGGTCCCGGCCGTGCGGGGCGGTGTGGACACCCTGCACATTCCGCCGGGCGAGGTGTTCACCTTCTTCTCCCAGGTGGTCGGCACCATCGTCGCCGCGTCGCTGCTGGCGGCGCGAGTGGCCCCGAGCGCCAAGATCGGCATCGAACTGGTCTACGGCGCCGAGCAGCTGCGGGCCGCCGAAGCGCTCTCACAGGCCGACTCGCTCGGTTCGGTCGCGCTGACCACCGGCCGGATCACCGCGGCCGAGCTGCTCGACTTCGGCCGCCGGGTCGGCGAATTCCGCAGCGAGGTGGCCTATTCCGGCACGGTACTCAAAGGCGCCCGGCTCGCCCAGCTCCGCGATATCACCGCGGGTCCCGGGTGGCAGCAGGTGACCGCGATGCAGGACGCGCTGCTCGATCGCGGGCCGGTCACCGGCGACCACGGCGACTCGCTGCCGGTGAGCCTGGCGGGCTGGCAGGACGCGAGCCGCCAGGTGAATCTCGCCCTGCAGAAGCTGTGGCACGACCAGAGCGGCGACGCCCACGCCCTCGCCCGCGCCCAGGGCGAGACCGAGACCCGCGACGCGCTCGTCGGCGGCGCGCTGGTGGCGCTCGTCGCGGTCGGCGCCTTCCTGGTGGCGCTGGTGCTGGCCAACCGGTTCATCGCCCGCATGCGGCGGCTGCGGCACGACACCCTGGAACTGGCCGACGAACGCATGCCCGACCTCATGCGCAGGCTCGCCGCCGGTGAGCAGGTCGAGGCGAGCGCCGAGACCTCCCGGCTCGACTTCGGCTCCGACGAACTCGGCCAGGTCGCGGACGCGTTCAACCGCGCGCACCTGGCCGCGGTCTCCGCGGCCGTCGCCGAGGCGCAGACGCGGGCCGGCATCAACACGGTGTTCCTCAATATCGCCCACCGCAGCCAGGTGGTGGTGCACCGGCAGCTGGCCCTGCTCGACCGCGCCGAACGCGACGAAGCCAACGCCGACCAGCTCGAACTGCTCTTCCAGCTCGACCATCTCGCCACCCGCGCCCGCCGCAACGCCGAGAACCTGATCATCCTCGGCGGCGAACAGCCGGGCCGGCGCTGGCGCAACCCGGTGGCGCTGCTGGAACTGGTCCGCGGCGCCATCGCCGAGAGCATGGACTACACCAGGATCCAGACCAAGCAGCTGCCGGAGGTGCGGATCGCGAGTCACGCGGTGGCCGACGTGATCCACCTGCTCGCCGAGCTGATGGACAACGCCACCGCGTTCTCCCCGCCGGAAGCGCAGGTCACCGTGTCCGGCGTGGTGGTCGGACGCGGGATCGCGGTGGAGATCATCGACCAGGGCCTGGGCATGCCGGAGCAGGAGATCGCCGCGCGCAACGCCCTGCTGGCCGATCCGCCCCAGTTCAGCGTGGCCACGCTGTCGGGCAGCTCCCGGCTGGGGCTGTTCGTCGTCGCGACACTGGCGGGCAGGCACGGCATCTCGGTGCGGCTGTCGGAATCGGTGTACGGCGGGGTGCGCGCGGTGGTGCTCATCCCGTCGGCGCTGGCCGAGGCCGCCGACCTGTCCTCGCCGATCTCCGGTCAGTGCCCGGCCGTCGCCCCGCGCGCATGAGCGACGAACGCGAGCACTGGTACGAGGAGGACGCGGGTCCGATCGTGCGGCTCTACGCGGTGACCCGCGGGCGCGGCAAGATCCAGCGCGACGAACTCGACCTCACCACGCTGCTGGTCGACGCGGGTGCCGGCACCCGGTTGCGGCGCACCGAGCCGGAGTACGCCGCCATCGTGGAGCTGTGCCGCACGCCGATGGCGGTGGCCGAGGTCTCGGCGCACCTGCGGCTGCCGCTGAATTTGGCCAAGGTGCTGATCGCCGACCTGGTCGACGAGGGCAGGCTGGTGGCCCGGCCGCCGCGGCAGACCGCGGCGGGCCGGGCCGACGTGGACGTCCTGCGGGCCGTCCTCGCCGGCATCCGCCGCGTCGACTCCTAGGTGAGCGTGGCCGCCAGGCGCTTGGCGTTCATGTAGCCGATCGCCTCGATGGTCACCATCGGGTTCACCCCGGGTGCGGTGGGGAAGCTGGAACCGTCGGCCACGACGATGTTGGCGACCTCCCAGGTGGCGCCGTCGGGGTCGGTCGCCGACAGCTCCGCCGAGCCGCCCATCCGGGCCGAGCCCATGATGTGCAGCGCGCCCATCGAGCACCGGCCCGGCGCGTATCCGGCCTTCTTGCAGGCGGCGTCGAACTCGGCGAGCGAACCGCGCACGCCCGGTTCGAACGAGATGCCCGCCTGATGACCGGAGTAGATCCGCTGCGCGCCAGCGGCTTCCAGCACCGAGGCGGCGCCGACGATGCCGGTGTGCAGATGCGCGGCGTCGTAGTCGGAGAGCCGGTAGTTCACCACGGCCTCGCCGGCGCGGTCGATCGAGACGGTGCCCGGATCACGGTCGCGGGTGATCACGCCGATGGAGTTGGTGCGCGCGAAGTCGAGCATGGTGTCGCGGTGCGCGGCCGCGCCGCGCCAGCTCATGAAGCCGGTGGCCAGGCCCGGATGGATCGGGCCGGTCTCGTAGATGACGCCGTAGCCGTTGCCGTCGAGGTCCGCGTGGTGCCTGCTGATCCGGGCCTGCAACGCGCCCTCCCACGGCCGGATCTCCTCCTCGAAGACCCCGAACACCGCCGCCGCCGGATGCAGGCGCAGGTGCTTGCCGATGTTCTTGTTGCGCAGGCCGGATCGCCGCAACAGCGCGGGCGTCTGGATGGCGCCCGCCGCCACGACCACCGCGCGCGCCCGCACGGTGATCTCCACCCCGTCGGAGGTCACCGCCGACACCGACTCGGCCCGTCCGGCCTTGACCGCGATGGTGCGGACGTCGGCGTCCACCACCAGCCGGGCGCCGTGCCCGGCGGCGTCGTGCAGCCAGGTCTTGGTCGTGGACTGCTTGGCGCCGAGGCGGCAGCCGTAGCCGCAGCGACCGCACTCGATCCCGGCGTCGCAGGCGTCGCCGACATTGCGGGGCAGGGCGTCGACCTCCCAGCCCAGCGCCTTGGCACCGCGTTCGAGCACGCCGTCGCGGGCCGAGAGCGGCGATCTGCCCGTCGTGACCCCGATGCGGCGCTGCACCACGTCGAGGGCGTCGCCGAATTCGTCGTCGGCGAACTGCGGGACACCCGATTCCGCCCATTCCTTGCGGACATTGTCCGGGGTGGGCAGCGAGGTGCTCCAGTTGACGACGGTGCCGCCGCCGAGACAGGTGCCCGCCACCAGGGTGATCTGGCCCTCCGCCGAGGCGGCGGGGCCGGGTGCGTAGAGGCTGGTCAGCGCGTCGAGCTCACCCTTGCCGAAATCCTGGTCGTCGTAATAGTTTCCGCGCTCGAGCACCACCACGTCGAGACCGGCCTCGGCCAGCACGGCCGCCGCGGCGCCACCACCGGCGCCGGAGCCGACCACCACCACATCGCAGTCGAGGGTGGTCGACGTGGTGAACCGCTGCGGGCTCAGCGCGGGCGCGGGCGCGCTCGCCACCGGGCCGGTGGGCGCCGGATAGCCGATCCGGGTCCACAGCGGATTCGTCCCGGTGGGGCTCGGCGTCACGTTGTAGGCGAGCAGCGAGGCCTGCTTGAGTGCCTGGAACACGGCCCTGGCCGGGGCGAGGCCGGAATCGGCCAGCCGCAGCAGCGCCGCCTCGCGCCGCTCCTGCGACAGCGTGGAGAACCGGCGCGGACCGCTGCCGGTGAACAGCCCGAAGGCACGGGAATCCCACAGGCCGAGCAGGGTCGCGAGCTGTTTGGTCTCGGCCTCGCGCGGATTGCGGCCCAGAATCCGGAAGATCGTGTCGACGGCGCCCAATTCGGTGGCCGCGGGTAGTTCGTGCCCGTCACCCGGCAGGAATGTGTCGCAGATCAATCCCAGTGCTGCCCGCTGTTCGGCTGTCGGTTCCATACGGAAACCACCCCTTCTCACTCTCGGGGTGAGTTGTATCACGGTGGCTCCGGTTGTGCTGGGTGTCACCGGGTTTCGGGCCGGGGCTGTTCGCCCCGGCCCGAACGGCCGCTATTCGTGATGCGTGCCGACCGTGAATTGCAGGGTTTTCCGGGAGGGTGTCGACAATTCGACATCGGCGCTCGATATCGGCCGCGCCGTCGTCTCGGCCGGATAGGCGGTCACCTGATAGCGGCCCGGCTGCAGTCCGCGAAAGCTGACCTGGCCGTCGGCGCCGGTGGACAGGTGCCGGTGGATGGTGTCACCGCACGCGTCGACCCCGGTCAGGACGACTTTCCCGCCCGCCACCGGGCCGCGCGTGCGCGACTCGATCAGCACCGCGTCGATCTGACCGGTGGCGGCGGCACCGGGAGCGTGTAGGAGCAGGTCGTCGCGTAGGTGCTCGGTACCGCAGGTGGTGGACTGCCCGACGGAGTCGTCGGCGCCGGGATGGGCGCTCGCGGCGCTCACCGCCCCCACCGTCAGAGCTGCTGCGGCCAATCCGATCATCGAATACCGGGCAACGACGCTACGTGGCATTTCGCCGAATTCCTCCTGTTTCCTCGGTGACGCTGGGGCACACACGGACGTTCATGAGGTATCGCTCGCGCGGGGAGCTTACTGGCGGGGAATTCCGGGGCCCGAATCGGAGTTCCATAGAGGCGGTTGTGGCCGTTCTGTGCGACCGTGGAGCTCTACGAAGGAGGACGCGTGACCGAAACCCGTACGGCGATTCTGGCCGGTGGCTGCTTCTGGGGAATGCAGGATCTGATCCGGCGCCAGCCCGGGGTGCTGGCCACCAGGGTCGGCTACACCGGCGGCAGCAACGACCACCCCACCTATCGCAACCACCCCGGTCACGCCGAGGCCGTGGAGATCGTCTACGACCCGGCGCAGACCGACTACCGGGCGCTGCTCGAGTTCCTGTTCCAGATCCACGACCCCACCACCAGGGACCGGCAGGGCAACGACATCGGCTCGAGCTACCGCTCGGCCATCTTCTACCTCGACGAGGACCAGCGCCGCACCGCGCTCGACACCATCGCCGACGTCGACGCGTCGGGGCTGTGGCCGGGCAAGGTCGTCACCGAGGTGACCCCGGCGAGCACGTTCTGGGACGCCGAGCCCGAACACCAGGACTACCTGATCCGCTACCCCGACGGCTACACCTGCCATTTCCCGCGCCCCGGCTGGAAACTCCCCCGGCGCGAGAACGCCGAGAAGTAATTCCCCCACCGCCCCGGTCCCGTACCGGGGCGGTTCTCGTTCCGCCGTCCGGCATTTCCCCGCGCGGGACGCCGATATGCCCGCTCGCGGGCGGGAAACCGCATGTCGGGGTGGTGGTGTGAAATGATCGGCGGTGTCGGCGTGACCGTGGCGCCGGATCGGAAGACTCATAATCGGCGGCCTCGGCCGCCGCACAAGGTGAGGGGATGCGATTCGGATGACGTATGGACAGCAGCAACCCGGGTATCCACCGGCGGGGCCGAAACTCGGTGTCGGCGACGCCATCGGTTACGGGTGGGACAAATTCAAGAACAACGCGGTGGTGTGGATCGCCATCGTGCTCATCGCGTTCGTGATCCAGGTGGCGATCAACTTCCTGTTCGGGCTGGGCAACGACACCGATACCGATTACGACGGCGGAATCAGTATCGGATTCGGGATCTGGCAATTCATCGGCACCGTCGTGAGCGCGGTGATCGGTTATCTGATCTCGGCCGCGTTCGTGCGTGGCGCGCTGCACGAAACCGACGGGCGCAAACCGGGATTCGGTGATTTCTTCCGGTTCACCAATGTCGGCGCGGTGATCCTGGCCGGCATTCTGGTCGGCTTGGCGACCGGTATCGGTTTCGTGCTGTGCATCCTGCCGGGTCTGGTCGTCGCGTTCTTCACCTGGTGGACGATGCAGTTCGTGATCGACCGGAACCAGGACGCGATCACCGCCATCAAATCGAGTTTCGCGGCCATCTCCGGCAATGCCGGTCCGCTGCTGCTGCTGACCCTGGCGCTGTTCGGTATCAACATCGTCGGCGCGCTGCTGTGCGGTCTGGGCCTGCTGGTCACGGTGCCGCTCACCATCATCGCCTCCACCTACGCCTACCGCGTGGTGACCGGCGGCCCGGTCGCCGGCGCGGCGCCGGTGGCCGATCCGGGATACCCGCAGCAGTACGGCGGGCCCGCGGGCGGGTACGGGCAGCCGGGGTACGGCACGCAGCCCGGATACGGTGAGCAGCCGGGGTACGGGGCTCCCGGTTACGGCGCTCCGGGTCAGGGTGGTCAGCCGGGCTATGGTGGCCCCGGTCAGGGTGGTCAGCCCGGATATGGCGGCCCGGAACAGGGTGGTCAGCCCGGTTACGGTGGCCCTGGTCAGGGTGGTCAGCCCGGTTACGGTGGCCCTGGTCAGGGTGGTCAGCCCGGTTACGGTGGCCCCGGTCAGGGTGGTCAGCCCGGTTACGGTGGCCCCGGCCAGGGCGGACAGCCCGGCTACGGCGCTCCCGGTCCCGACTACGGCACCCCGGGTACGCCCGGCTCCGGACCCGGTCACGGCACCCCCGGCGGTCCCGGATCGGGTCCCGACCTGGGCAAGCCGGGGGAGGGTCCGGACGACATCCCCCGCTGACCCCGGACACACGAGGGGCGTGCGATGAGAGTCATCGCACGCCCCTTTTTCGTGTCTACTCGCAGCCGATGCCGTCGCCGTCGCGATCCAGCCCGTACTCGTCCGGGCCGATCACCTGGACGCGCCCGGTGTAGACCGGACCGTTGCCGCTGCCGCCCTCGCAGTCGACATCGCTGACGATCGGTAGGCAGGGGGAGTACGACTGGTGGCAGTTGCCGGACGGTGCGGCGGTGGCCACGGTCGGTGTCGCGATCGCGAAGCCGAGTGCCGCGATGGCGGCGGTCCCGAGGGTGACGGCGTATTTCATGGTGCTCCGTTCAGTTGTACAGCGGCGCACAGCGTTTCACAGCTGGGCGGTTTGCCGGAAATCTGCGGGTCGGTACCTGCGGGTAATGTGGGGAGCTCGGGCGGGAGGAGCGCGCATGCGGGGGAAATGGCACGGATGGTCGTGGTGGACGCGTGGCGCGGTGATCGCGCTGATGTTGCTGGTGGTCCTGGCGACGCCGGTGGTCGTCGCGGTGGCCTATCTGCTGGGCAAGAACGTCGGCGAGCAGTCGGAGCAGGCGCGGTCCAGGGGTATGGACGCGTTCTGGCTCGGCCACGCCTGGGTCGACGGCCGCAAGACCGACGCCGATGTCGACCAGCTGGCGATCCTGCTGGCGGGCACCGGAATCCGGGATCTCTACGTGCACACCGGCCCGCTCGAACACGACGGGAGCCTGCGCGACGAGCTCGCGCCACGGGCGGCCTGGTTCGTCGGCGCGGTGCACGCGAAGCTGCCCGGCATCCGGGTGCAGTCCTGGCTCGGCGACGTTGTGCAGCCCGAATTCGACGGCCTCGACGTGGAATCGGTGGCCTCGCGTGAACGCGTGGTCGCCTCGGCACGGCGGGTCCTGGCCTACGGCTTCGACGGCGTGCACTACGACCTGGAACCGGTGCGCTCGGGTTCGCCCGGCTTCCTGGCCCTGCTCGACGCCACCAGGACGGTCACCGCGGCGGCCGGGGTTCGGCTGTCGGTGTCGGCGCCGGTGATCGATCCGCTGCCCGGCCTGCACTCGGTGGGCCTGGCCGTCGCCGATCACGGGAAATGGTGGAGCCAAGCGTATTTCGCCGAGGTCGCCCGCCGGGTCGACCAGGTGGCGGTGATGTCCTACGACACCGCCATGCCCACCCAGGCCCTCTACAGCGGCTACCTGGCCCAGCAGACCGAACTGGCCATGGAGGTCACCCCGCGCGAGGTCGACCTGCTCATGGGCGCCCCGGCCTTCTGGGCCGACGACCCCGGCCACCACGGCGCGGCCGAGACGGTCGCCGCCGCCGTCCGGGGCATCCGGCTCGGCCTCACCGCCACCGACCCCACCCGCCCCACCTTCGGCATCGCGCTCTACGTCGATTTCGCCGCCAGACCCCAGGACTGGACCGACTACCGCCAGGGCTGGTGCCCACCGGAGTGAGTCAGACCGAGGTGGTGCTCAGCCACGGGTGCTCGGGGTGGACGCGGGACAGCCACTCGGACAGGCGGGTTCGCTGGGTTTCGGTCAGGAGGGGGAGGGCGCGGCGGAAGTCGGCGTCGTCCTTGGGGCGGGTGGCCTTGGCCTTGAACAGCAGCACCACCTCCGGGACGACGTAGGGGATGCCGGTGGGGGTGGTGCGGACGAGCTCGCGGTAGGGGAGGGTGATGGTGGGGTCGCGGCGGCAGATCCAGGTGTCGCCGTCGTGCGGTTCGCGGAACACGTCGAGGTGGAAGGCGCCGGTGAACGGGTCACGCAACCAGGTCTGATGCAGCTCGGGGTCGTGCGCCGCGGTGGCGTAGGGGCGCAGGTGGCCGTCGCCGACGACATCCCATTCGTATTCGGGGAACGCCTCGGCGATCTCCGGGAAAGCCGCACGGGGGACACAGATCTCGATGTCGTCGTGGGCGCGGGAGATGCCACCGGCGAACAGATCGATCGCCCAGCCGCCCGCGACCGCCCAGGGGGCGGTGCAGGTTTCGAGGCGGGCGGCCACCACGCTCGGGGTCCACGGATCCCAGCGGCGGTCGGCTTCGGCGGCGGTGATCGGACGGGCGGCGTCCGGCGAGCTCATCACTCCATCATTCCCAGCGGCCGGGCGCGCGCAAGGCGTTGTGGCCGATGGTGATCGAGGTGAGACGGGTTCGTGAGGAACTCAGCGGCGCCGGTCGGTGAGCCAGGCCAGCGGCCGCCGGTGATGCGGGCGGGCGCGGTTCTCCCAGCGCGGGTTGTCCTCGTCGCGGCGGTAGGCCACCACCCGGCCCGCGACCTCGAAGCGCACATCCCGTGCGGTGCCGATGACTTCACCGTCGGCGGCCACCCCGGCCGGGGTGTGCAGCGCCACCGTCAGCTCGTGGGTCTGGCGCTCGCCGTAGACGCGGCTGTGCCCGATCGCGGCCAGCATCAGCGCGATGACGGCGCGGGTGCGGGAGAACCGCACGTCGGCGCGCAGCCAGCGCACGTCGAGCAGGCCCTCGTCGAGCCGGGAGCGGAACGCGGGGACCGCGCCGTGCGGGTGGTACGGGCCGTTGCCGATGAACAGGAACCACAGGTCGTGCCAGCGGTCGTCGAGCCGGATGCGGATCGGTTCGGCCCGGCGCAGGGTGACGATCAGCGCGGCGGCGAAGGCGGGCCACTTGCCCCACCGGTCCTCCCACTGCTCACGCAGCCGGACCAGCTCGGGGTAGGCGCCGATGCTCGCGGTGTTGATCAGGTAGTGCGTGCGCGGGCTGTCGGGGTTCGCGATCTCCACCGCGGCGATGTCGACCTCGACGGCCTCGCCCGCTCCGGTCGCGTCGACGACCTCGCGCAGGTCGTAGACGCCCAGATCGCGGGCGAAGTGGTTGAGCGTACCCGCCGGGACCACGACCAGCGGCAGGCTGTGACGCAGCGCGACGGCGGCGGCCGCGGCGATGGTGCCGTCGCCACCGGCGGCGCCCACCGCGACGATCGACGGGTCCAGCGCCGCCTCGAGCAGTTCGGCGGCGTCGCGGCCGGGCTCGGTGTGCAGCAGGGTGGCCGCGGGCAGCGCCTCGGCGATGTCGGGCGTCGGGTCGTAGGCGCTGTCGCCGGAGCGTGGATTGATCAGCAGCAGCAGGCCTTTGCCGTCGACCAGGACGGGCGCGTCCCGCACGACGTGCGCTTCGGCCTCGTCGGATTCCCGGATCGGCCACCAGCGCCGGGTGGCCAGCGCGACCCCGGTGCCGACGGCGGCGCCGACCATGACGTCGGAGGCCCAGTGCGCGCCGGTGTGGATCCGCGAATAGGCCACCGCGGCGGCCACCGGCGCGACCGCCAGCGCGGTGCGCGGGCTCTCCAGGGCGACGGCGGTGGCGAAGGCCGCGGCGTTGGCGCTGTGCCCGGACGGGAACGACGAGGACACCGGCTTGTCGACGAGCCTGCGGCCGTGCGGCATCAGCTCGGCGGGCGGACGGCGACGCGGGATGAGCGACTTGAGCACCAGGTTCACCAGGAAGCTCGACCCGCCCAGCGCGATCACCCCGCGCAGCGCGGCCCGGCGCGGCGGACCCGGCCGCACCGCCAGCGCGGCGGCGGTGGCCAGCCACAGCCCGCCCGTATTGGCCGATTTCGTCAGTGCCAGCATGCCGCGATCGGCCGCCGACTCGGGGATCCGGGACACCGCGCGACTCAGGGCGCCGTCCACGCGGCTGACCCTGCGGAATCGACGGCCGGGCAACTCACTCACCTCACAGACACTACAGCCGTTGCCCGTCACCAGCTTTGGCCGTGGACACCGGCGCCCCGCACCCCTCGATCGCACGGGCGTCGCTGTCCACGGCCCGACGGGCCCCGGGTCACTGCACCGGGATGGTGGGCGGATCGCAGTCGGCGGTGGGCGGGGTGCCCGACAGGGACTGGAGCAGACAGCCGAGGTTGATCTGGCCGCCCGAGCCGGAGGGGCCGAGGGCGTCGCTGCCGGTGTCGGCGTGCGCGGCGGGGCCGCCGACGATCATGGCCGCGGCGACGAGGAGCAGGCCGACGGCCGGTTTACGTGTGTTCATGGCCCCAGATCCTGGCACCGGCGCGGCGCGCGCGGGGGACCCCAATTCTCGGGGCCGAGACGGGATCGGAGGTTCGCGCGGCACGCGCGCGGCCCGATAAGCTCTCGCCCATGACCGACAACGCGCTGCTCGAGGGCCCCATCCACGCTGTCCACGTCGAACTCGGTGCCACCTTCGCGCCGTTCGGTGGCTGGGAGATGCCCGTGCAGTACGCCGGCACCGTCGGCGAGCACACCGCGGTGCGGACCACCGTCGGGCTCTTCGACGTGAGTCATCTCGGCAAGGCGACCGTCGCCGGTCCCGGCGCGGCGGCGTTCGTGAACTCCGCGCTCACCAACGACCTGGCGCGGATCCGTCCCGGCAAGGCCCAGTACACGCTGTGCTGCGCGCCCGACGGCGGCGTCATCGACGACCTGATCGCCTACTACGTCACCGACGACGAGATCTTCCTCGTCCCCAACGCCGCCAACACCGCGGCCGTCGTGGCCGAGCTGAGCAAGGTCGCGCCCGCCGGCATCACCGTCACCGACCAGCATCGCGACTACGCGGTGTTCGCCGTGCAGGGCCCGAAGTCGACCGAGGTGCTGTCCGCGCTCGGCCTGCCCACCGACATGGAGTACATGGCCTACGCCGACGCCGACTGGAACGGTCACCCGGTGCGGGTCTGCCGCACCGGCTACACCGGCGAGCACGGCTACGAGCTGCTGCCGCGCTGGGCCGACGCCGAACCGGTGTTCCGCGCGCTGGCCGAGCAGGTGCGCGCGCTGGGCGGCCAGCCGGCCGGCCTGGGCGCCCGCGACACCCTGCGCACCGAGATGGGCTACCCGTTGCACGGGCACGAACTGTCCCTCGACATCACCCCCAACCAGGCCCGCACCGGCTGGGCGGTCGGCTGGAAGAAGCCCGAGTTCTGGGGCAAGGCGGCACTGGAGCAGGAGAAGGCCGACGGTCCGCGCCGCACCCTGATGGGCCTGCGGGCCCTCGATCGCGGCGTGCTGCGCCAGGGCCAGACCGTGCTGCGCGACGGCGAGCCGGTGGGCGAGACCACCTCGGGCACGTTCTCGCCCTCGCTCAAGGCCGGCATCGCGCTGGCGCTGCTCGACACCACCGCGAAGCTGGAACCCGGCGACGAGGTGGAGGTCGACGTGCGCGGGCGCAGGCTGCGCTGCGCGGTGGTCAAGCCGCCGTTCGTCGACACCAAAACGAAGTAGTCCCGCGCAAATGGATAGGATCGCATCATGACAGTCGCTGCACAGTTCACTCGTATTCCGCATCCGGCGCCCCGGTCGGCGCAGCAGCGGGAAGAGGTACTGGCGGCCCCCGGTTTCGGGCGGTTCTTCACCGACCACATGGTGTCGATCGACTACGCCGACGGCGTGTGGGGCAACGCGCGCGTCGAGCCCTACGGTCCGCTCTCGATGGACCCGGCCACCATGGTGTTCCACTACGGCCAGGCGATCTTCGAGGGACTCAAGGCCTACCGGCAGCCCGACGGCAGCATCGCCACCTTCCGCATCGACGCCAACGCCGCGCGGTTCCGCCGGTCGGCGGCCCGGATGGCGATGGCCGAGCTGCCCGAGGAGCTGTTCGTCGAGTCCGTGCGTCAGCTGCTCGAGGTGGACGCCGACTGGGTGCCCGCGGCGGGCGGCGAGGAGTCGCTGTACCTGCGGCCGTTCATGTTCTCCACCGAGGCGGGCCTGGGCGTGAAGCCCGCGGCGGCCTACAAGTACCTGCTGCTGGCCTCGCCCGCCGGCGCGTACTTCCCGCGTGGCGTGAAGCCGGTGCGGGTGTGGCTGTCCACCGAGTACGTGCGCGCCGCGCCCGGCGGCACCGGTGAGGCCAAGGTGGCGGGCAACTACGCGGCGTCGTTGCTGGCCCAGGCCCAGGCCACCGAGAAGGGCTGTGACCAGGTGGTCTGGCTCGACGCCTGCGAGCGCCGCTACGTCGAGGAGATGGGCACCAACAACCTGTTCTTCGTCTACGGCACCGGTTCCGAAGCCCGGCTGGTGACGCCGGAGCTGTCCGGTTCGCTGCTGCCCGGCATCACCCGCGACTCGCTGCTCACTCTGGCCGCCGACTCCGGCTACCCGGTCGAGGAGCGCAAGGTTTCGGTCGAGGAGTGGCGCAAGGGCGCCGAATCCGGCGAGATCAGCGAGGTTTTCGCGTGCGGTACCGCCGCCGTGATCACCCCGGTGGGCTGGGTGCGTTCGACCGAGGGCGAGTTCAGCATCGGTGGCGGTGAGCCCGGCGAGGTCACCATGGCCCTGCGCGACACGCTCACCGGCATCCAGCGCGGCACCTTCGCCGACACCCACGGGTGGATGCGCGAGGCGTAGCCGCCGCGAGGACAGATGCGGAGCGGGTCCCGGCCGGGGCCCGCTCCGCTGGTCTGTCAGCCCGGCATCAGCGCCTGCCACTGCTGCAGCGTCTGCGGGCGCAGGACGTAGTTGTTGTCGCGCACCGACGAGAGCTCGGCGCTGGGCTGTTCGGAGTACCAGTGGCCGGGGTAGACGACCGGGTTGCCGTCGAGGGCGGCCAGGTGCCGGAGGCTGCGGAACATCTCGTCGGAGTCGCCGCCGGGGAAGTCGGTGCGGCCGCAGCCGTCGACGAACAGGGTGTCGCCGGAGATGAGGCGGCCGTCGAACAGGAAGCACTGGCTGCCCGGGGTGTGACCGGGGGTGTGCAGGAGCTCGATCTCGAGCGCCCCGACCTTGACGGTGTCGCCGTTGTCGTGGCCGGTCAGCTCGCTGGGCGCGATCCCGGTGGTCTGGGCCACCCAGTCCAGTTCGTGCTTGTTCACATGCACCGCGACGCTGGTCTTCTCCAGCAGTTCGCGCACGCCGCCGAGGGTGAAGCCGAGCATGGTGCCGCCGACATGGTCGGGATGGTGGTGGGTGGCGAGCACCCCGGTGACGGTCATCCCGTCGGCCGCGGCGACATCGACCAGGTCGGAAGCCTGGTAGGCGGGGTCGACCACGACGGTCTCACCGGTCTCCCGGTCGCCGATCAGATACGCGAAATTGCGCATCTGCGTCGCGATCGGATCGCCGACGGCGTAATCCCGGCCGGACAGCAGCTGGCGGAAGTAGAGGCGCTCGGATGACATGTCCTCCACTGTATTGCCACCGGTGTGCTGGGGAAGCACCCGAGTACCGATGAGCGGACTGTCTGTGGGACCACACAACGGGGACGGCCGCGAGATTGTGACCAGTGCAGGTTTCACTTCCCCGGGGTGGGATCAGGCGCCGAGTGAGAAGCCAACGGCCGCAAGTGAAACCGTGATCTCCACCGCGGCGCCGAGCACATCGCCGGAGAGCCCGCCGAAGCGGCGCACGCAGTGCCGCACGATCGTCGCGGCCAGCGCGAGCACGATCAGCACGACGAGCGGGCCCAGCCAGAGGTTGCCCGGCACCGCAAAGACCGCCGCCGTCACCGCCGCGAGCGCCCACCCCAGGATCGGCCCGACCGGCTGGGTACCGGCCACCAGCGTGCCGAAACCCGATCCAGGCGCGGCATCGATGCCGCGACGGCAGGCGAGCACGACCGCCACCCGGCCCAGCGCGACGGCGAGCACGATCGCGAACCATCGATCGCCCTCGGCCAGCGCCGCGAACGCGACAGCCTGCACCGCGACGGCGAAGATCAGCGCGGCCACCCCGAACGGGCCGACGTCCCCGGACTTCATGATCTCGCGCGCCCGCTCCGGCGGGCCGTAGCTGCCCAGCCCGTCGGCGGTGTCGGCGAGGCCGTCCAGGTGCATGCCGCGCGTCAGCAAGGCCAGCAGGCCGACGGCGAGCAGACCCGCCAGCAGCGCGGTGAGTCCCGCCGCGGTCGACAGCGCCATCGCGCCCGCGGCCAGACCCCCGAGCAGCAGGCCGACCGCCGGAGCCAATGCGATCGCGTACCCGGCCGCACGCCGATCGACTGTGGTCGGTCCGGCGATCGGGAGCACGGTGAGCCAGGAGACCGCCAACCGCACGCTGTTCACGCCCGGCCCCGATCGGCGGCCGCGGGCATCGGACCGGTGACGCTTCGCGTACGTGCACCAGCGACCTGGTATCGCCGGGCCGGTAGTCCGGCGCGCGGCGATCGACTGTGGTCGGTCCGGCGATCGGGAGCACGGTGAGCCAGGAGACCGCCAACCGCACGCTGTTCACGCCCGGCCCCGAACGACGGTCGCGGGCATCGGCCCGGAGATCCGGTGCGCGGCGTCGGGTGGTCGTGGCCGGCTCGGGTCGGTGCGGCGATCGGGGAGAGTGTCACTTCGCCAGGTCGACGGTGCCGGGCTCGTCGGCGGTGCTCACGCCCGCGTCGGCGAAGGTCGACATCTCCGCGAGGGCGGCGACGGCGGCGCGCAGGATGGGCAGGGCGGTGAGGGCGCCCGAGCCCTCGCCGAGGCGCATGTCCAGATCGACGAGCGGTTCCAGGCGCAGGTGCCGCAGGGCCAGGGTGTGGGCCGGTTCGGTGGAGCGGTGCCCGGGGATCCACCAGTCCTTGGCGCCCGCGGCGAGGTCCTCGGCGACCAGCGCGGCGGCGGTGACGACGACGCCGTCGAGCACCACGGGGGTGCGCCGGATCGCGGCCTGCGCCAGGAAACCGGTCATGGCGGCGAAGTCGGCGCCCGCGGCGACCCGCAGCAGGTCGACCGGATCCGAGGCGACCGGGCGGGCGCGGCGCATGCCGTCGCGGATGGCGGCGACCTTGCGGATCCAGCCGGCGTCGTCCACGCCGGTGCCGCGGCCGACGGCGGCGACCGGCTCGGTCCCGGTGAGGGTGGCGATCAGTACGGTCGCCGGGGTGGTGTTGCCGATGCCCATGTCACCGGCGATCAGCAGGTCAGCGCCGCCGTCGATCTCCTCGTCGGCGATGGCGCGGCCCGCGGCCAGCGCGGCGGTGACCTCGTCCGTGGTGAGGGCGTCCTCGCGGTCGATCGCGCCGCTGCCGCGGCGCACCTTGTGCCCGGCGACCGACGGATCGGTGTCGCCGGCGACGGAGATGTCGGCGACCCGCACGGTCGCGCCCGCCACCGCGGCCAGCGCGTTCACCGCCGCGCCGCCCGCCAGGAAATTGGCCACCATCTGCCCGGTGACCTCGCTCGGATACGCCGAGACGCCGTGCGCGGCCACGCCGTGGTCACCGGCGAACACCACGACCCGGGCCCGCTCGAACTGCTTGGGCGGGCACACACCCTGGCAGGCGGCGATCCAGTTGCCGAGGAGCTCGAGCCGGCCCAGCGACCCGGCCGGCTTGGTGAGCTGCGTCTGACGCTGCTCGGCCGCCGCGCGCACCTGCGCGTCCGGGGCCGTCACCGGGGCGAATCCGTGAGTCACTAGCAAGCCTTTCGACAGTGGTGCCGGGTGTCCGACGCTCATCTTGCCCGGATCACGGCGCCGCGCACAGACCGGCCCGGCTCATTTCAGCCGGACCGGCAGCCCCGCCACGATCAGGAACGCCTCGTCGCATGCCCGGGCGAGCCGCTGGTTGAGGGTGCCGATCTCGTCGCGGAACAATCTGCCCGAGCGTGTCGCTGGGATGACACCCATGCCGACCTCGGGCGAGACGATCACCAGCCGCTGCCGGTAGGCCGCGACGGCCGCGACCAGCGCGTCGCAGTCCGGGACGACCGTGCCGCGCGGCGCGTCCCAGGCGGCGCGGGCGTCCAGCCGCGCGGTCAGCCAGGTGCCGATGTCGTCGAGCAGGGTGGCGGGTGCGGGAGTGGCGAGAACGGTTGCGGGCTCGCTGTTCTCGACGGTGGACCAGTGCGCCGGGCGCCGCTCGCGGTGCAGAGCTATCCGGTCGGCGAAGTCGGAGTCGGCGGGGTCGACGAGCGCGGTCGCCAGATAGCGCACGGCGGACGCCCCGGCGAGCAGGTCCTCGGCGAAGGCGGACTTACCGGAGCGGGCGCCGCCGAGGACGAGGGTGCGGATGGCCTGCATCCCAGCACGGTAGCAACGCTCAGGCGCCCAGCGCGTCCAGGATCATCGGCCGCGCGGTGGCCAGCGCCCGCTGCCAGTACGGCCAGGTGTGGGTGCCGGGCAGGATGTCGACGCGCGCGGAGACACCCAGCGCGGTGACCCGGTCGCGGAAACCGGTCGCCGCAACGGCGCTCAGCGCCTCGAGGCCCATGGCGTTGACGGTGTTGCCCGCGCCGTTGGGCAGGTCGAGCGGGCCGGGGACGCCGTTGCCGGTGGTGAGGAACAGCGGCAGGCCGCGCAGCCGTTCGGCCTGGACGGTGGCGTCGTTGCGCGCCCAGGCGGGATCGCCCGCGGGGCCCCACATGTCGTCGACGTTGAACATGCCCTCGTCGAGCATGGCGGCGCGCATGGCCTCGCGCCACATCGGGTAGGTCGGGTTCACGAAACCGGAGAACGAGCCGGCGAAGCGGAACTGGTCGCGGTGGTGGGCGGCGAGGGTGAGCGCGGCATTGCCGCCCATGGAGGCGCCCACGATCGCGTTGTTCGTGCGCGAGACGCCGTAGCCGGCCAGGAAGTCGGGCAGCTCCCGGGTGAGGAAGGTCTCCCACTTGTACGTCGTGGCTTGCCGATTGGTGCTGCTGGGCCGGTACCAGTCGGTGTAGAAGCTGGAGTGGCCGCCCACCGGGAACACCAATGTCACGTCTTCTCCGGCGAATTGGCGCAGCGCGTCGGTGTCGGTGGTCCACTGGCTGTGGTCGGCCGGCGCCCGCAATCCGTCGAGCAGATACAGCGCCGAGCTCCCGCCGCGCGCGGCCCACTGCACCTGCACCGGGATCGGCCCCATGCTCGACGGCACGAGCAGCGTCTCGAAACCGCCTGCGGGAGTGCGTGTTACCGACGGCGCGGCCCCCGCGGTCGCGGACCACCCGGCCGTCACGGCGAGCACCGCCGCCCCCGCGACCGCGAGCACCTTCCGCAGCCGACCGACATTTCCCCGCGCGACACTCATCACCATGTCAGCTGACCAGCGCCCGCCGGAACGGGTCAAGAAGATTCCGACTCCCGACAGTTGAGCAGGTGGAGAACTGTGCTGTTCACCAATTGATTTCAGGCGTCGAGCCTAAATAGATGGCTTGCCATGTATTGTCGAAGGGGAACGGTCGAAGGGGAACGGAGGTGGACATGGCATCGCTGGAACGCGGTACCTCGCTCGGATACGTGGTGAATCACCTGGCGCGGCTCATGGAGCAGGCGCTACGCGACCGCATCGCCCCGCACGGCGTGGTGCCGGGGCAGTTCGCGCAACTGCTCGCGCTCTACGAAGAGGACGGTGTCACCCAGCAGCAGCTCTGCGCGAAGGTGCGCATCGACCAGTCGACCATGGCGCACACCCTCAAGCGGATGGAGCGCGACGGGCTCGTGCGGCGCACCCCCGACCCCGCCGACGGCAGGCGCGCGCTGATCCATCTCACCGAGCGGGCCCGGCGCCTGCGCCCGGAGCTGCACGCCGCCGCGCGCGAGGTGAACGACCTGGCCACCGCCGGTTTCCCGGCCGAGGACGGCGAGGCGTTCCTGGGCCTGCTCCGCCATGCGATCCACAATCTGGAGGGGTAGTCGTGCTCGCTCGTGTCCACCCGGTCGCCGCGACGGTCGGCCTGCTCACCATCCTCATCTTCTGGACCTGCACCGTGCTGGTCGAACTGTTCGGGTCCGAAGCGGCCGTGCGTGCGGTGAAACTGGCGATCCCGTGGGGGCTGCCGGTGCTGGTGCTCGCGCTCGCCGTCACCGGGGCCACCGGGTTCCGGCTGGCCGGTGGGTGGGACGACCCGGTCGTCCTCGCGAAGAAGCGGCGGATGCCGGTCATCGCGGCCAACGGGCTGCTCGTGCTGATCCCGTCGGCGGTCACGCTCGCGGTGCTGGCCTCCGCGCACCGCTTCGGCGTCGCGTTCTACCTCGTCCAGGCGCTGGAGCTGGTCGCGGGCGCGGTCAATATCGGGCTGATGACGCTCAACGCGCGGGACGGCCGTCGGCTGCGCCGTCGCGGGTAGGGGCGCCGAAGCGGCGGCGGTACTCGGTGGGTGCGATGCCGACCTGGCGCTGGAAATGGTGGCGCAGCAGCGCGCCGGAGCCGAAACCGGACTGGTCGGCAATGCGTTCCAGCGGCATGTCCGTCGCCTCGAGCAGGTGCTTGGCGAACAGGACGCGCTGGGTGGTCAGCCATTTCACCGGCGTGGTCCCGGTCTCGGCGGCGAAACGGCGCGCGAAGGTGCGGGTGGACATGCTCGAGCGTGCGGCCAGCTCGTCGACGGTGTGCGGGTGGGCCAGGTTCTCGGTGAGCCAGCTCAGCGTCGTCGACAGGCCCTCGGAGCGGCATTCGGGGACCGGCTGCTCGATGAACTGCCGCTGCCCGCCGTCGCGCTGGGGTGGCACCACCATGCGCCGGGCGATGCCGTTGGCCGCCGCGCTGCCGATCTCGCGGCGCACCAGGTGCAGGCAGGCGTCGATGCCTGCCGCGGTGCCCGCGCTGGTGATCAGATCGCCCTCGTCGACGAACAGCACGTCGGGGTCGACGGTGGCGGCCGGGTACTGGGCGGCCAGGATGTCGACGTAGCGCCAGTGCGTCGTGCACTTGCGGCCGTCGAGCAGCCCCGCCTCGCCCGCCAGGAACGCGCCCGAGCAGACGGTCAGCACGATCGCGCCCGCGTCGGACGCGGCGCGCACCGCCGCCACCACCCGGTCGTCGTAGCTGTGGCCCAGGGTGAACGGGAACGCCGGAATCGCCACGAGATCGGCGTGCACCAGCTCGTCGAGGCCGTACTCGGGGGTCACCGAGACGCCGGGCGTGGTGGAGCGCAGCGGCTTGCCCGGGGTGGCGCCGCAGACCCGGAAGTCGAAGCCCGGCAGCCCGTCCGCGGTCCGGTCGAGCCCGAAAACCTCACAGACGACGCCGAATTCGAACATGGCGAGCTTGTCGTTGAGGACGACCGCGACCTTGGACAGCATGCGTCCATGCTATCTGGCCGAATTTTTACGCACAATGACAGAACAGCCACTTTCGGCTGAAAACTGGCGGGCGCAAAATTTCTGCCATGATTACTTTCCTGATCGTCCTCGCCGCCATCGTCGGACTCGCCGTCCTCGTCGGCCGCGGCACCGCGGGCTCCACCGGCATCGTCGACCGCGACGCCCAGCGCGTCGACGCCGAACTCGCCGCCATCGCCGGCTACGCGAACAACATCCGGCCCGGCCACCACTGAAACCACGAATGCCGCCCCACCCGGCGGGTGGAACGGCATTCGGGAGTGCGGAAGGTCAGACGGCGTCGCCGGGGCCGACCCGCGGCTTGGGGGCGCGCATCTTGCGGATCTGCGAGGCGCGCACGAAGGCGTACCAGCCCAGCTTGAAACCGGTGTCGGTGGTGTCGGGGAACCGCTCGAGCACCCGGTTGTTCACGATCCGGCCCAGCACGAAGCCCTCGATGATCATGAAGATCATCATCACCAGCATCGCCAGCGTGACGATGGTCTGCAGACCCGGCGCCACGAACATCGACATGATCAGCACCAGTGCCATCGGCATGAACAGGCCCACCAGGTTGCGGCGGGCGTCGACCAGGTCGCGCACGTAGCCGCGGACCGGGCCCTGATCGCGGGGCAGCAGGTACTTGTCCTCACCGGCCAGCATCCGGGCGCGGCGGTCCTGCACGGCGGCGCGACGGTCGGCCGCGGCGGCCTTGCGGTCCTCCTTGGAGCCCTTGGTGGCCTTGCGGCGGGCGCGGGCCTCCTTGGCGGTCATCGGGGCCGGGGCCACCGGGCCGCGCCGTTTGCCTTCGGCATCACGCCGTTTCGGGGTCGGGCGCCCCTTGCCGGGGGTGGTGGAGGCGGGTGCGGAGGCCTGATCGGCGTCCGGCACCGAGGGGTCGACGGACTCGTCGATGGTGCTGGACTCGTCGCGACGGAACAATTTCACGTTCACCAGGCTATTCGATGACGCCGACGAGGGTGAAATGCGGTCCGGTCAGCGGTGTGGCCGGTCTCATCGGCCCCGGTGTGCGAGCTGGATCACGTCGTGCGCGCGCGTACTGTGGGGGGAACCACCCAGGGCGAGTCCACCTCGCGTGGCGCGGGTGGCAAAATAGGAATAGCAGCCGCCGCGATGGTGTTGAAATCAGTCGTGCGCTGTGCACCTGAGGTCCGTTCCGCGGGCCGGCCGACTTAGGAGTGTCCATGACTGTGCAGAACGAGACCGCCACCGAGACCCACGGTGCGACGCTGACCGACGCTGCCGCCGCCAAGGCGAAGGCGCTGCTCGACCAGGAAGGTCGCGACGACCTCGCCCTGCGGATCGCCGTACAGCCGGGCGGTTGTGCCGGTCTGCGCTACCAGCTGTTCTTCGACGACCGCATCCTCGACGGTGACATCGTCGTCGAGTTCTCCGGCGTGAAGCTCGCCGTCGACCGCATGAGCGCCCCCTACATCCAGGGTGCCTCGATCGACTTCGTCGACACCATCGAGAAGCAGGGCTTCACCATCGACAACCCGAACGCCACCGGCTCCTGCGCCTGCGGCGACTCGTTCAACTGAGGTCGAACCACGCGGGGTAGCGGCTTGCTACCGTTGAAGTCCGGGATCTGACGATCCCGGACTTCTTGCTTTCCGCGCCTAGTGTCGAAGGGGCCTCGCCTCGTGTCTGTTGCTGTGTCCGCGTCCATCGCCACCGACCATCTCATGCGTTTTCCCGGCAAGTTCGCCGATGTGCTGCTCGCCGATCAGCTCGATCATGTGTCCCTGAGTTTCCTCGTCGACGATCTGCAGATCCGTCGCGGCGGCGTCGCGGGCAACATCGCCTACGCGATGGGCCTGCTCAAGCAACGTCCGCTGCTGGTGGGCGCGGTGGGCGCCGACTTCGCCGAATACCGGCAGTGGCTCGAGACCAACGGTGTCGACTGCTCGGCCGTGCACGTCTCGGACAAGGCGCACACCGCCCGGTTCGTCTGCACCACCGACGAGGCGATGGCCCAGATCGCCTCGTTCTACCCGGGCGCCATGAGCGAGGCCCGCGACATCGATATCGCCGCGATCGCCGGCGCGCACGAGGTCGACCTGGTGCTGGTGGGCGCCAACGACCCCGAGGCGATGGTGGCCCACACCCGCCAGGCCAAGGCTCAGGGCATCGCCTACGCCGCCGACCCGTCCCAGCAGCTGGCCCGCCTCGACGGCGAGCAGGCGGCGGAACTGGTCGACGGTGCCGCCTACCTGTTCACCAACAAGTACGAGTGGGCGCTGCTGCAGCAGAAGACCGGGCTGAGCGAAGCGGAGATCACCGCCAAGGTCGGCATCCGGGTCACCACCCTCGGTTCCGACGGCGTGCTGGTGGTCGACGCCGACGGCACCGAGGTGCGCGTGGGCGTGGTGCCGGAGGTGGCCAAGGTCGACCCGACCGGCGTCGGCGACGGCTTCCGCGCCGGCTTCCTCACCGCCCACCGCGCCGGCCTGAGCTTGGAGCGCGCCGCCCAGCTCGGCTCCCTGATCGCCGTGCTGATCCTGGAGACCACCGGCACCCAGGAGTGGACCCTCAACAAGGACGAGGCCGTCGAGCGCCTCACCAAGGCCTACGGCTCCGACGCCGCCGACGAACTGTCCGCGCTGCTGTAACCGCGAAAACCGAACGCCCCCTCGATCGTTGGATCGAGGGGGCGTTCGTGCGCCGTGGGGGACTACAGCGAGACCGGGTAGACCGGCTCCTGGATCTCCGGCTTGATCCGGTCCTCGACGAAGATGCCGTGCCAGACCATGAAGACCAGCAGGGTCCACAGGCGGCGGCTGTGGTCGGACACGCCTGCCTTGTGGTCGCGCAGCATCTGCAGGACCGCGGCCTTGTCGATGAGGTGGTCGGTCTGCGACTCGGCGATCTGGGCCTGCGCCCAGTCGTAGAGCTCGGTGCCGCGCAGCCAGTGCCGCAGCGGGACCGGGAAGCCGAGCTTGGCGCGGTTGAGGACATGGTCGGGGACGATCCCGTCCAGGGCCTGGCGCAGCGCGTACTTCGAGGTCTCCTTGGTGATCTTCTGGTCGTAGGGCAGGCCCTGGGCGACCCGCATGACCTCGTTGTCCAGGAACGGCACGCGCAGTTCCAGCGAGTTGGCCATGGTCATCTTGTCGGCCTTGACCAGGATGTCGCCGCGCAGCCAGGTGAACAGGTCCAGGTGCTGCATGCGCGCCACCGGGTCCCAGCCCGCGGACTGGGCGTAGATCGGGGCGGTGACGTCCTGGTGGGTCCACTCGGGCCGGAACTCGCGCAGCACCGAGCGCAGCTGCGCGTCGTTGAAGCTGCGGGCGTTGCCGTAGTAGCGGTCCTCGAGGGTGAGCGAGCCGCGCTGCAGCAGCGACTTGCCCCGCCTGCCGTCGGGGATCTTGTCGCCGAGCTTGCCGACGAGCTTGCGCAGCCCGGCGGGCAGGTACTCGAACGGCTTGAGCGACAAGGGCTCCCGGTAGATGGTGTAGCCGCCGAACAGCTCGTCGGCGCCCTCGCCGGACAGCACCACCTTGACGTGCTTGCGGGCCTCCTTGGCCACGAAGTACAGGGGCACCAGCGCCGGGTCGGCGACCGGGTCGTCGAGGTACCAGACGATCTCCGGGATGGCGGCGGCGAACTCGGCGGGCGAGACCACCTTCACGATGTGGCGGGCGCCGATCAGCTCGGCGCTCTCGGCGGCCACGTCGACCTCGGAGTAGCCCTCGCGCTCGAACCCGGTGGTGAAGGTGATCAGCTTCGGGTTGTGCCGCATGGCCAGCGCCGCGATGGCGGTGGAGTCGATGCCGCCGGACAGGAACGAGCCGACGGTGACATCGGCGCGCATGTGCTTGGCGACGGAGTCCTCGAGCGCGGCCGCGATCTCGGCGTAGCGGGCCTGGGCGGCGCCCTCGGCGAACGGCCGGACCCGGAAGTCGGGACGGAAGTAGCGGGTGGCCTGCGGTGCCTGCCCGACCTTCACCGTGGCGTAGGTGCCGGATTCGAGGCGGCGGATGTTGCGGTGCAGCGACTCGGGCTCGGGCACGTACTGCAGCACGGTGTAGTGCTCGAGCGCGCGCGGGTCCAGCTCGTCGGAGACGCCGAGCGGGCTCAGCAGTTCCAGCACGCTCTTCTTCTCGCTGGCGAAAGCGGTGCCGCCGGGGCCGGTCGCGTAGAACAGCGGCTTGATGCCGAACGGGTCGCGCGCCAGGAACAGCTCCTGGGTCTCGGTGTCCCAGATCGCGAAGGCGAACATGCCGCGCAGCTTGCGCACGGCCTCGGGACCCCAGAAGTGGAACGCGGCCACGATGGACTCGCCGTCGCCGTCGGTGGCGAAGATCTTGCCCTCGGGGAACTCGGCGCCGTGCTCGGCGGCCAGCTGCTCGCGCAGTTCCAGGTAGTTGTAGATCTCGCCGTTGAAGGTCATGGCGTAGCGCTGCGGGTTGTCGGCGGGGCCCCACCGCAGCGGCTGGTGCGAGTGCTCGATGTCGATGATCGACAGGCGGTTGAAGCCGAAGATCATGTGCTCGTCGTGCCAGGTGCCCTTCTCGTCGGGCCCACGGTGCCGCTGGCAGTGCAGCGCGTCGTACACCTGATCGACCACCGCGGTCGTCGCCGTATCAGCTGTCAGGAATCCGAGCAGTCCGCACACGGTGTCGGCAACCTTCTCTCGTTCGATGATGGGGTGGCCACGTACGGGCCGAAACGCTGTGTCCGAGTATGCCGCACACCCGCGCGACGCGCCGCGTCCAACCCGTCGCAGCGGCCGATGGACGGCCCGCGCACCGGCAAACCCCAGGTCGCCGCGTCCGGCACGGTCACGGCGGAGTGTCGAACACGACCCCGCGACAAGTCAGCGCCCGCTTTGGTCTACGCTGCGTAGTACTCAGGTCCTTCTCAGGTGTGCAGGCGTCACAGCGGCAATACTCGAGGGCGGCCTGAAACGTGCTTGAAAGCGGTGTCGGAACGGGCGGATCGCGGCCCGGACGACGCAATGTGTCGGAATGTGTAGCGACCAGGAAGGCGTGAGCGTGGCGCACAAGGCGAGCGAAGAGATCGGGGCACGACCCGTTCGGGGTCGGCAGGGCCGCATCCTTCGACGGGCCGGGCTGGCGGTGTCCTTGGGGATCACTGCCGTCCTCGTCTCGGGCTGCTCGATCGACAATGTTTGGCTTCGGTTCGGCTGGCCCTCGGGCATCACGCCGCAGGCCACCCGGATGCGGGAGCTGTGGACCTGGTCCGTGCTGGCCGCGCTCGCCATGGGCGTGCTGGTCTGGGGCCTGACCTTCTGGACCGTCATCATGCACCGCAAGCGCAAGGACTCCCCGGAGTTCCCGCGCCAGACGGGCTACAACGTGTCGCTGGAGCTGACCTACACGGCGATCCCGTTCGTGATCATCGCGGTGCTGTTCTACTTCACCGTGGTCGTGCAGAACTACGTGCACGAGAAGACCGACAACCCGGATGTCACCGTCGACGTGACCGCCTTCCAGTGGAACTGGAAGTTCGGCTACCGCAACGTGAACAACGTCGGTGGGCTCACCTGGAACGGCATCGACACCGAGCGTGAGCTGGCCAACGAGGAGCAGCTGGCCCGCTACGAGGAGCGCAAGAACGAAGAGGGTCACCCGCAGCCGGGCCCGGTGCACGGCAAGCCGGAGAACGACATCCTCTCGTACCTGCACTACGACAAGGTCGAGACCATCGGTTCCAGCACCGAGATCCCGGTCCTGGTGCTGCCGACCGGCAAGCGCATCGAGTTCCAGCTCGCCGCCGCCGACGTGATCCACGCCTTCTGGGTGCCGGAGTTCATGTTCAAGCGCGACGTGATGCCGAACCCGAAGGAAAACCAGTCCGACAACGTCTTCCAGATCTCCGAGATCGAGAAGGAAGGCGCGTTCGTCGGCCGCTGCGCCGAGATGTGCGGCACCTACCACTCGATGATGAACTTCGAGGTCCGCGCGGTGTCGCCGGAGAAGTACGCCAAGTACATGCAGGCGCGCATCGAGGGCAAGACCAACGGTGAGGCCCTCGAGTCGATCGGTGAGTCGCCGATCGCCACCTCCACGTATCCCTTCAACACCAAGCGTGACAGCAAGAGCGCTTCGGTGAACGAGAGCAAGTGAGGATTCTGATATGAGGATCGAAGCGCGGATCTTCGAACTGCTCACGGCGTTCTTCATCCTGGTGGGCATCGTCTACGGCTTCTTCACCGCGCAGTCGCGCACCGGCATCGAATGGGCCGGTACCACCGCGATCGTGCTGACCGCGGGTCTGTCGCTGATCATCGGCACCTACTTCCGGTTCGTCGCGCGCCGCATCGACCTGCGGCCCGAGGACTACGAGGAGGCCGAGATCGTGGACGGCGCCGGCGACCTGGGCTTCTTCTCGCCCGGTAGCTTCTGGCCCATCCTGCTCGCGGCCGCCGGTTCGGTCACCGCGCTGGGCCTGGCGTTCTTCCAGTTCTGGCTGATCGGCCTCGGCGTGGCCCTCGTGCTCGCCGCCGCCGCGGGCCTGGTGTTCGAGTACTACCTCGGCGCCGAGAAGCACTGAGCGACAGCTACACACACAGCTCCACACAGACAAAGGAAAGGCCCCACCGGAATCCGGTGGGGCCTTTCCTGTCGGGCCGTGGTCAGACGCTGTAGCGCAGCGCCTGCTCCGAGCGGCAGATGTCGTCGATGCCGGACACGATCTCGCGCAGCTGCTCGGAGGGCAGCGCGGAGGGGCGCAGGCGGCAGGTGAAGGTGATCAGGCCGTAGTCGGCGGGGGAGAGGCCACGGGCGGCGGCCTCGGCGCGCAGGTACGGCGAGCGCACACCGTAGGTCATCGCCGAGATGACGGTGAAGCAGCCGGTGCGCTCGCGATGGTCGGCGAACAGGTCGTGCAGGCCGTAGAACACCGAGCCGTAGTTGGCCAGCGGCGCGAACACGCCCACGCGGTAGGCGGGGCCACGCTCCGACGAGCTGATCACGGTGTCGGCCAGGTACTCCGCGTCGCGCATGGTGAGCACCTTGGGCGCGAACATCAGCGCGCCCGCCGCCGCGTTGCGCACCGGCATACCCGCGCGCCCGCCCGCGGCGGAGGCGATGGCGCCCAGCGACTTCCGGGTGCGGGTGCCGACCTCACGCCGGGCCCGCAGGCCGCGGGTGGGGGCGGTGGGGTAGAGGCTCGACCACTGGCCGAAGCGCACGGCGCCGAGGGTCACCTGGCCCGCGCCGACCGGACGCGCCACCTTCAGCGGGGCGGTGTCGACCCAGCGGCCGACCTGCAGCGCCGCGCTGCCCGGGTTGGTGATCTCGGTGGTGGCGTGCTCGACGAAGGAGTCGAAGTCCAGGAACCGGTCGGCGTCGGTGGTGAGCCAGGTGTGGTCCTTGTCGACCTCCACGACGTCGAGGGTCAGCGCGGTGATGATGCCCGCGCGACCGCCCGCGCCCAGGATGCGATGGAAGCGCTCGGTGTGGTGCCCGCGCCCGCAGGTGCCGATCCGGCCGTCGGGGTCGACGTACTCGAGGTCGACGATCTGGTCGATGAACATGCCGTAGCGATGCGAGGCGGTGCTCACGCCGCCGACCGAGGCGAACCCGCCCGCGGTGATGTCGCGGTGGTCGCCCACCACGGGCAGGCCGAGGCCGTGCGCGCCGAGGCGGCGGTCGATCTCGGAGAGCTTGGCGCCGGCCTGCACCCGCACGGTCCGCCTGCCGAGGTTGATGTCGAGCACCGAGTTCATCTTGCGCAGCGAGAGCACCGCGCGCTGATCGGTCAGTCCATAGGACTCTTCGGTCTGCTCGCCGCCACGAACCGTCAAGCGTTCCGATCGATCGCGCGAATCACGTACAGTGCGAACGACATCCGCGGTGTCCCGGGGGAGATACTCTTCGGAGATGACGGTGTTCGGCGTGCCCATGACCGCATAGCTAACCACAGCTGGGCGATTCTTGCGCACGGTACCTGCGACCTACTTCCGCGTAGCGGCGAGCTGTTTGGTGAACAGGACTTTCCCGGTGGCGTCGCACAGGTCGACGGTCAGGTCGCCGGAGCGCCCGTCGATGCGGACCTCGCCGAAATGCTGGAACTGCGGGTCCAGCGGCGAGGTGTTCGGCTCCGGCGGCGCGTGCACGAAGACGGCCTCGGGCCCGAAGGTGGGATCGAGCTGGTTGGGCCCGAACGCGCCTGCGTTGAGCGGGCCGGAGACGAACTCCCAGAACTCGTCGAACTCGGTGAAGTCCGCGCGGGCCGGCGAGTAGTGGTGCGCGGCGGTGTAGTGCACGTCGGCGGTGAGCCAGACGACGTCGCGGACCCGGTTCGACTTGATCGCCGCCAGCACGCGGGCGATCTCGGTCTCGCGGCCCGAGGGCGCCCCGGGCGCCCCGTTGGCCGGGCCCTCGAAGGCGGTCTTGCCGTCGGGGACGATCAGGCCCAGCGGCAGGTCGGCGGCGACGATCTTCCAGGTGGCCTTCGAGTCCCGCAGGCCCTCGATGAGCCAGCTGGTCTGCGCGGTGCCCAGGACGGCGCCCTGCGGTGCGGTGTTGGCGCCGTTGGCGTCCTTGTAGGTGCGCATGTCCAGGACGAACACGTCCAGCAGCGGGCCGTAGGAGATCTTGCGGTACAGGCGCCCGTCGACGGCCTCCTTCGGCTCCAGCGGCATCCACTCGTGGAAGGCCTGCCAGGAGCGAGTGGCCAGGGTGTCCATGCTGCGCTCGGTGTAGCCCTTGTCGGCGGCCACGGTGCCGCCGGGGTACCAGTTGTTGGTGGTCTCGTGGTCGTCCCACTGGACCACCTGCGCGACGGCGGCGTTGAAGCGGCGGTAGTTGTCGTCGGTGAGGTTGTAGGCGTAGTTGCCGCGGAACTGGTCGAGGGTCTCGGCGGGGGCGTTCTTGGCCTCGCTGGTGATGTTGCGCCAGATCCGGCCGTCGGGCAGGGTCACCGATTCCTTCAGGGCGTTGTCGGCGTACACGCAGTCGCCGGAGTGCAGGAACAGGTGCGGGTCGCGGGCGGCCATGGTGGCGAAGACCTTCATGCCGCCGACGTCGGGGTTGATGCCGAAGCCCTGGCCCGCCACGTCGCCGGACCACTGCAGGGTGATGTCCGAGGGTGCGGTCGGGGCGGTGCGGAAGACACCCGTCACGGCCTCCGAACCCGCGCCGTCCTCGCCTTCCAGCCGCACCCGGTAGTGCACGAGCTGACCGGCGGGCAGCCCGTTGACGCGGACGCGCCCGGTGCCGTCGGTGTCCGGGGTGAGCAGCGGTCCGGTGAAACGCTGGACGTCGCCGAACTTCTCGGTCGCCGCGGTCTCCACGATCAGCGTGGCGGGCCGGTCCGAGCGCGCCCAGATCAGCGCGCCGTCGCTGCGTGGATCGCCGACGGCGACACCGTGGGTCAGTGCCGGCCTGGCCCGGACCAGGCCGGGACCGTCACCGCACGCGGCCAGCGCGGGAGCGGTCACCAGACCGACGGCGGTGGCGCGCAACAGTGTGCGCCGGGATATCGCGAAATCCGAACCAGCCATGGGGCTCACGGTGCATCGCGGGTCCGAACGCCGGGACGCGCGCGTGGCAACACGACGTGAACGGTCTTGGACGATCGCCCGTCCTACAGGCCGGCGGCCGCGGCGGTGTCGGGGTACCAGCGGGTGCACTCCTCGCGCAGCGGTACCGCCGTCTGGAGCTGGCACAGGACGGCGACACCGCCGAGGAACGAACGCAGGATGGGGGTGTGGCCGGGCGGCATCGTCAGCTGGCGCAGCACATTCGACAGGCGCAGGTCGGTGGCCAGGCGGACCTGTTCGCGCAGCCAGTCGGCCGAGAGCGGGTAGCTCGGCGCCAGCAGGGCCTCGCGGACCGGGCGCAGGCGGGCCGCGACGGTGGCGATGTCGAGGTCGCGGCCGGGGGCGACGAAACCGTGGCGGCGCATCGCGGCCTCGAGATCGGCGGTGGACTCGGCGATCACGGCGGCGCCCACGTCACCGGCGACGTCGAGGAAGGCCGCGGGCCACGGCATGCACGCGCCGAAGTCGACCACGCCCAGGCGGCCGTCGGGCATGCGCAGGAAGTTGCCCGGATGCGGGTCGCCGTAGACGAGGCCGGCGCGGGCGGGCGCGGAGAACAGGAAGCGCAGGATGAGCACGCCGAGCCGGTCGAGTTCGGCGGCCCCGCCACGCAGGATCAGCCGCGACAGCGGCACACCGTCGAGCCATTCGGTGATCAGCACGTCGCCGCGCTGGGCGATCACCCGGCTCAGGACCACGTCCGGATCGTCGGCGAAGGCGGCGGCGAACGCGCGCTGGTTGGCCGCCTCCCGCGCGTAGTCGAGTTCGGCGTTGATCTCCTCGCACAGCGCCTCGATCACCGGGCGGGTGTCGGCGCCGGGCAGCAGCGCGGTGAACAGCGGGGTGGCCCGGCGCAGCGCCTGCAGATCGGCCAGCACCGCGCGGCGGGCCCCCGGGTACATCACCTTCACCGCGACGGGAGTGCCGTCGTGCCAGCGGGCGCGATGCACCTGGCCGACCGAGGCGGCCGCGGCGGCGCGATCGTCGAATTCCAGGAACAGCGAACGCCAGTCGGGCCCGAGCTGCGCGGCCAGTTCGGCGTGCACCGCGGCGGGCAGCATGGCCGGGGCCGAATCGTGCAGGCGGGCAAGGGCTTGCCGGAACGGCTCGGCCAGATCGGGCGCCAGGCCGAGTTCGAGCAGACCGAGCAGCTGACCGAGTTTGGCCACGCAGCCCTTGAGTTCGCCGAGCACCTGGAACAGATGCTCGGCGGTGCGGGTCCTGATCTCGCGGTCGACCTGTTCGGGATCGCGGCCGACGGCGCGCTTGCCGAGCCCGGCGATGCGCCGCCCGGCGTAGGCGACCGGCACCGCGGCCAGCCGGGCACTGCGCACGACTTTGCCGGTCGGCGGAGTGCCGGTGCGCAGATCCGGGGACGGCCTGGCGGGGCGGGCGAACGGGGTCACCCGGCTGTCGGGGTCGCGACCGCGCATGTCCACCTCACTGCCTCACCGACATCCTGTCCCGGATGCCCACCCTGCGGCGTCGTGCCCTGTGCAGGCTACCAATCCGGGCGGGCGGCGTGTCGCGGGTCCGGTACCGATCACCAGCCGGAAACAACTCCGCCGCACGGCACCGGGGTGCGACGTGCGGCGGACTGGGGCGATCGGCTCAGCTGGCGGCGGTGTCCGGGATCCGGGTCGCGTCGAGCTGGCGGTCGGTGGGGGCGACGCCCTTCTTGAGGCTGTGGGCGTACACGTCGACGTACTCCTGGCCGGTGAGGCGCATCAGCTCGTACATGACCTCGTCGGTGACGGCGCGCTCCACGAAGCGGTTGCCGCTCATGCCCTCGTAGCGCGAGAAGTCCAGCGGGGCACCGAACTTCAGGGTGACCTTGTGCCTGCGCCACTTGAACGGTCCGGGCGGGCTCACCTTGTCGGTGCCGATCACGGCCACCGGGATGACCGGGACGCCGGTCTCCAGCGCGAGCCGCGCCATGCCGGTCTTGCCCTTGTACAGGCGGCCGTCGGGGGAGCGGGTGCCCTCCGGGTAGAGGCCGACCAGCATGCCCTTGTCGAGCAGCTTGCGCGCCGCGTTCAGCGCGTCCTCGGCCGCCGAGGCGCCGCTACGGTCGATCGGGTACTGGCCGGTGCCGCTGAAGAAGAACTTCTGCAGGCGGCCCTTGATGCCCGGGGTGGTGAAGTATTCGGCCTTGGCGAGATAGCTGATCCGGCGCGGGCTCAGCAGCGGCGCGAACAGCCAGTCGGAGAACGACAGATGGTTGCCCGCCATGATGGCCGGACCGTCGGTGGGGACGTTCTCCACGCCCTCGACCACGGGCCGGTTGTATAGATGCATGAACGGTCCCGGAAACACGAACTTGAGCAGCCAGTAGAACATGGCGTCCTTTCCCCGGGACCGGGATCGTGGTGTGCAGCCTCGTCGGAATCCGACTTTACCGCTGGTCGCAGGTCACAACCAACCCAGGACGGTAGCCGCCGGACATGGTTGTGACGCTCATCTCGCGGTCCCGCCCGCCACCGGCGTGTCGACCGCGGCCCTGGCCAGTTCCGCGGCGCCGATCATGCCGGCGGCCTCACCCAGCTGGGTGGTGCGCAGCCGGGCCAGCGGACGATGCCCGGCGCCGGTGACCGCGGCCGCGTAGTGCTCGCGGGCCTCGTCCAGGAACAGCGGCGCCGAACTGCTCACGCCGCCGGCGATCACGACCAGATCGGGATCGAAGATGTCGCTGACGAAGGCCAGGCCCAGGCCCAGCCAGCGCGCGAAGTCGGCCATCACCCGCACCGCCAGCGGGTCGCCGTCCTGGGCGGCGCCCGCCACCCGCCGACCGGTGAGTGAGCCGGGGTCGCGGGCGACGTCGCGGGCCAGCACCGAGCGCACCGGATCGGTGGCCAGCAGCTCGATCGCGGTGTCGGCCAGGGCGGTGCCGCTGCAGTAGCGCTCCCAGCAGCCCCGCTTGCCGCAGGCGCAGGCACGGCCCTCCGGGACCATCTGCAGGTGGCCCAGCTCGGGCGCGATGCCGTGGCTGCCGCGGTAGAGCTGTCCGTCGATGAGCAGGGCGGCGCCGATGCCGGTGCCGATCGCGATGAGGACCACGGTGTGCCCGCCCGCCGCGGCCCCGAAGTGGTACTCGGCCCAGCCCGCGGCGTTGGCGTCGTGCTCGAGGATCACCGGCAGCCCCAGTCGGGTGGTCAGCCGCTGGGCCACCGGGGCATCGCGCCAGGGCAGGTGCGGGGCGAACCGGACGGTCGACCGGTCCTCGGAGATGAACCCGGCGACCGCGAGACCGACCGCGGCGATCGGATGCCTGCGCGCCAGCTCGCGCACCGCGCGGTCGATGGCGTCCTCGAGCGCGCGCGCCGAGTGCGGGGTGGGGGCCTGCACAGTGTCGAGCACCTCGCCCTCGGCGTCGACGACCGAGGCGCGGATGTTCGTGCCGCCGACGTCGATCCCGACGGTGAGCAGATGCTGCCGGTCGATCCGCTGGGTCATCCCCGGATCGTCACCGGAATGTCGACATAACGCGAGCGCGGCGCGCGGGTGGAGCGCGATCGATCGTCGCGGGCGGTGTCGGCGGGCTGGGTCGCCGGTCCGGTGCGGGTGTCACCGTCGTGCTCCGGCGGAGTCCCGCGGCCGGCCGTGGTGCCGGGGATGCCCTCGGCGCGCGGTGCCTCGAATTCGTCGACCCGGCGGGGGCGTGGTGCCTGGCTGGATCGGGCCGAGCCCCAGCGGAGGCGGGTCCGGCCCGCGGCCTGGGCGGTGTCGGTGGACGCCGCCGCGTCGGACCCGTGCTCCGTGGCGGCGGGGACCTCGTCGGTCGGCGTCGCCGTGCCAGGGGTGGGGAATCCGGAGCGCGCGGCGTCGTCCGTCGGCCATCCGGTGCCGGTGTGCCCGTGCCGGTCGTCGTCGTAGCCGTACGCGCCGTGCGAATCATGATGTGCCGCCGCGTATTCGGCCCACTCGGGCGGCAGGACCGGTTCCACCGGGACGCCGGCGAGGGCCTCGCGCAGGACGGTCACCATCGAGGTGCCGTGGTCGGCGAGCGCGGCGACCACGTCGTGGTGTTCGCCGCGGACCAGGGCCGCGGCCGCGCAGACCGGGCACCAGGAGCAGCCGCCCAGATCGGCCTGGCCGTCGGCGGCGGTGCGGCGCAGCACCGGCTCCACCCGGGCCAGCAGCACTTCGGCCAGCAGCCGCAGCTCCTCGGTGAACTCGGCGAAACCGTCCGGGTGGTGGCCGCGGCGGTCGGACTGGGACTCAGTGCTCATCTGCGGTGGCCTTCGTGTAGTTCGGATCGGCGGGCCACACCCGCGGATCGGGCCGGAAGCGGACCACCAGGTGACCGTCGTCGAGTTCGGCCCCCGCCACCGTGCAGCGTTGCAGCACCGGCGCGAGCCGGACACGGGTGCGTACCCCGTCGGCTCCCACGATCAGATCGTCCTCCACTCGGCCCAGCCGCAAGGTGCCGGGATCGACCACCGGCAGCCGCATCCGCATGAGGTACACGGAGTCGACACCGGAGCCGGACTCCCATCGAACCATCGGTTCGCCCGAATCCGCGCCCGGAGCGTGCGGAGCGGGCAGCGTGTCGACCGCGTAGGAGAAGGCGGTCAGCGCGTTCACCCCCACCGGTTCGGCGCCGGCGTGCTGGGCGGTCAGGATCGGGACGTCGGTGAGCTGCTCGTGCAGCCGGGCCACCACCTCGAGCTGTTCGGCGCGGCGGTTCAGATACCAGTGCACGGCCGGATGGGCGTGCTCACCGGGCGGCGGCACCGGCGGCAGCACCTTGTTCACCACCACGGCGTCCAGGCGCAGGCCCAGCAGGGCGGCCGCCGACCGCACCCGCCGCGATTCCGCGACGGCCACCTGCTCGGGGCCGGTGATCAGCCGCGCGCTGGTCCTCGTGCGGTCGGCCAGCAGGTCGCGCACCTGGGTGACCGCGCCGACGATGCGTTCCACCGTCGCCGCGAGCACCGCCTTGCGCAGGTCGGGACCGATCGCGCTCATCGTGCGAGCGTGCTTGGGCCACAGGCGTTCCAGATAGCTGAGCAGTGTGTCCGGTGCGGTCACCAGGCGCAGCATGTCGGCCGAGGGCGGGCAGTCGACGACGATGACGTCCCAGTCCTGCTCCTCGGTGTACTGCGCGATCTCCACCAGCATCAGCAGTTCCTGCACGCCTGGCAGCCCGGTGAGCTCGGCCGGGTCCAGCGCGGTGATGTCGATGCCGTGATCGTGCCCGCCGCCCTTCTCCAGCATCCGCACCACGTCGCGGAAGCGATCCTCGAGCAGGGCCAGGGAATCGATCTCGATCACCTCGAGGCCGGGCGCCACCCTGGCCACCCCCGCGACCGTCCCGGGATCGTGCGGGAACCGGAAGCCGAGCGCGTCACCGAGCGAATGGGCCTGGTCCAGCGAGGCGATCAGCACCCGCCGACCGGCGCGCGCGTAGGCCATGCCCGTCGCGCAGGCCAGCGTGGTCTTGCCGACTCCGCCCTTGCCGACGAACAGTTCGACGCGGGTACCGCCGGGGGCGCTCAGCCCTCGACCCGCTTCTTCAGTTCCTTCAAGGCCGTATCGGTGATCACCTTCTCGGCCTTGCGCTTGAACATGCCGATCATCGGGATGTTCAAGTCGACCGTCAGCTCGTAGACCACCTCGGTGCTGCCGTCGGGCCGGTCGCGGAGCTCGTAGCTGCCGTCCTGGGCCTTCTGCAGGTCACCACTGAGCAGTCGCCAGCTCACCGCGCGGCCGTCGGCGCGCCAGGTGTAGGCCAGCACGTAGGTGTCCTTGACGACACCGGCGTCGAGGACGAACCGCGCCGTCGCCGCCCGGCCCGCCGCGTCGGATT
Source organism: Nocardia asteroides (assembly GCF_900637185.1). Classification (NCBI taxonomy): domain Bacteria; kingdom Bacillati; phylum Actinomycetota; class Actinomycetes; order Mycobacteriales; family Nocardiaceae; genus Nocardia; species Nocardia asteroides. Next base: position 2,912,904 of record NZ_LR134352.1, read on the forward strand.
CGAGCACCTCGACCGACTGCGCGGCCGCCACCCATTCCGGATACGACGCCAGGTCCGCGATGACGGCCATCACCTGCTGCGACGGGGCCTCGATGACGATCGATCTCTGGGTCCGGTCGGCCATGGCTGACAACGGTTCCTTTCGTGCGGGACGAGCAGTCGGTGCCGGGGGCGTCGTCAGGACGCCGCGGCGGCCGCGGGCGCGACGCCCGCGGGACGACCGGCCTCGAGCCGTGCCTTCAATTCGAACGACATGTCCTTGCCCGCCACCCGGCGGGCCCGGTTCGCCGCGGCCAGCGCGCGCGGCGTCATCGGCTTGGCCGCGGTGGGCTCGGCGTGCAGGAAGTAGTGCAGGATCGCGCCCTCGGGCACGGCTTCCAGCCACACCTCCATGGTCCCGTCCAGCGGGCCTGCCACCGTCCAGCGGATGCCCTTGTCACCGCGATCCTCGCGCACGTCGAGGCGCAGGTCGGGCCACCAGCGGCGCCAGTTGTTGGTGGCGCTCAGCACGTCGGCGATCGCGGCGGGCGGCGCCGCGAGGAAGGTCTGATCTGCGACCTGGATACTGCTCACCTCGCTGAGCGTAGTGGACGCCACACCGGAAGCGGCCGGGGTGTCACCGCAGCAGCTCCCGCAGCCGGGCGACCTGGCGGTCCCAATGCCAGTTCTCCTCCACCCACGCCCGCCCCGCGGCCCCCATGGCGGCGGCCCTGTCGCGGTCGGTGAGCAGCTCCACGACGGCGTCGCTGATCTGCTCGACCGAGCGGCCGTGCACCACCAGACCGGTCTCGCCCTCGCGGACGGTCTCCGGCGCGCCACCGGAGCTGCCCGCCACCACCGGCACCCCGGTGGCCGAGGCCTCCAGGTAGACGATGCCGAGGCCCTCCACGTCCAGGCCGGCGCCGCGGGTGCGGCAGGGCATGGCGAACACGTCGGCGATGGTGTGGTGGGCGGCGAGTTCGCCGGAGGGCACCCGGCCGGTGAACACCACGCTGTCGGTGACGTCGAGCGCCTCGGCCAGGCCGCGCAGCCGGGCCTCGTAGGGTCCGCCGCCCGCGATCACCAGGACCGCGCCGTCGACCCGGGCGCGGATCTCCTTCATCGCCACGATCAGCATGTCCTGGCCCTTGCGCGCGACCAGCCGCGACAGGCACAGCACGGTCGGGCGGTCGCCGAGGCCGTAGCGGGCGCGCAGCTCGGCGCGGGCGGCCGGGTCGGGCCGGAACTCGGCGGGGTCGACGCCCGGCGGCAGGTACTCGAGTGCGGCGCGCGGGCCGAACGCCGAGGCGAACCGGCCCCGGGTGTACTTGCTGACGTAGGTCACCACGTCGGTGTTCTCACCGATCGAGCGCAGCACCTGGCGGGCGCCGGGCAGCATCGACCAGCCGACTTCGTGGCCGTGGGTGCTGGCCAGCACCCGCTCGGCGCCCGCGCGGCGCAGCATCGGCGTCATCGCGGCCAGCGGCGCGGCGGCGCCGAACCAGACGGTGTCGCACTCGTGCTCGCGCAGCAGCGCGCTCGCCCGCCTGACCACGCCCGGGGTGGGCAGCATCAGCGTCGTCGGGTGCCGAACCACGCGGAACTTCTGTGCGGCGTCGAACTTCTCGTGGCTGTCGCCTTTCCAGCGCGGCGCGTAGACCACCAGGTCGTCGGGCGGCAGCTGATTCGCCAGCGCCTGCAGATAGGACTGGATTCCGCCCGGCCGAGGCGGGAAATCATTGGTAACCAGCAGAGTTCGGGCCATAAGGGAACAACCTAACGGTTCAGACGGCGTGGCCGCGCAACCAGGCACGCCAGCCGTCGAGCAGGTCGGTGCGCGAGGCGCCGAGCACCGCGGCGAAGGCGGCGTCCTGCGCCGCTGGGGACTGCGGGCCGGTCGCGAGCCGTTGGTACAGCGTGGTGAGGGTGGCCTGGCCGTAGCGGTCGGCGAGGAACGCGCAGGCGCTCCAGGCGGATTCGTAGGCGAAGGCGGCGTCGGGCCCGGCGAAATCGGCGTCGGTGATCAGTTCGGTGGGCAGGGTGCCCGCGCGTAATCGGGTGGTCAGCGTCGGAGCGATCTGGGAGAAGGTGTTGCCCTGCCCGCGCTGGGCGACATATTCGGCGTAGCCCTCGAGCATCCAGAGCGGAGCGCCGTCGGTGGTGGCGCCTCGGGTCGCCACATGGGTGAGCTCGTGGCGCAGCAGCGTCGCCAGGCCCTCGGTGCCGATCCGGCGGCGCGCGTCGGGGTTGAACACGATCCGCTGATCGGTCGGCCTGGCGCCGGGCGCGTAGGAGCCGGTGAGCGACACCGCCGCCACATCCGCGGTCGTCGCGGCGCCCGCCGCCCTGGTCAGCGCGGTGAACTCGGTGGGCGACCCGGCGACGACGATCACCGGCGCGCGATTCCAGTCGGTGCCCCACACGGTGCTCACGTCGGCGATCGCCGGGGCGAGCTGCTGTTCGAGGATGTCGAGGTCGGTGCGGTGACCCGGGTGCGCGACCAGCAGCGCGTCGGCCTCGCCGCCCGCGGCGACGCGGCGTACGAGGATCGGGCCGAACGGCTGGAGCTCGCGGCGCACCGGGGTGAGCCGGGGGTCGTCGATGCCCTCGGTGGTGTCGAGCACCTCGGCCTCGTCGGTGGCCAGCTGGAGCGGACCGGCGTTGCGCGGCAACAGGATCAGTGCCACGCACGCCCCGGTCAGCAGGGTGACCGAGGCGAGCGTGAGGGTGAATTCGAGGCGGCCGTTGGCCGAGAACCAGGAACGGAGGCCGGACGGGCGGCGCGACGGATCGGTCACCGCCGGCTCAGTATCGCCGGGCCGAGTGGAACGGAGTGGTGTTGATCGGCGCCACGGCCACCGGCACTCCGAAGGTGGAGGCGTGCACCATCATGCCGTTGCCCGCGTAGATGCCGACGTGCGAGATCTCCGGGTAGAACAGCACGACGTCGCCGGGCTGCAGGTCGTCCTTGGCCACGGGGGTGCCGTAGTTCGCCTGCTGGGAGCTGGTGCGCGGCACGTCCTTGCCGACCTGCTTGAAGGCCCACTGGACGAGGCCGGAGCAGTCGAACTTGTCCGGACCGGTGGCGCCCCAGACGTACGGGTCGCCGACCCGGGTGAGCGCCGCGGCCAGCGCGCTGGTGCCGCTGCCGGGAACCAGGCCCTGCAGCAGCGAGTCGCGATCGAAGCCGGGCGGGAACGGCGAGCCGGCCAGAGTGGACTTGTCCCGGGCAGACAGGGCGCCCCAGGCTTCGACGACCTGGGTGGTCGCGACGGTGAGGTCGTTGCGCTTGCGGTCGACCTCGGCGCGCACGGCTTCGGCGGCGGTGGTCGCGGTGCGCGCGGCGTCGGCGGCGGTACGGGCGACCGATTCGGCGGCGGTGGCCACGTCGGCGGCCTGCTTGAACTGCCGAACCCCGTCGGCGGTCTGCTGGGTGAGCACGTCCAGCGTGGACATCTTGTCCAGCAGCTGCTGCGGCGAATTGCTCGACAGCACCGCGAACATGCGATCGGTGCGCGCGCCGGTGTAGGTGGCGATCGCGGTGCGATCGATCATCGGCTGGAACTTGCGCACCTCGGCGCGGGCGGCGTCGGCGACGGCGGTGCTCGCGGCGAGCTTGTCGTCGAGATCGCGCTGCACGGCGAGCTTGGCGTCGAGGTCGGACTGCGCGGTGAGCGAGGCCTGGTTGAGGGCCTCGGCCTGGCGGGACAACTCGACCATCCTGGCGATGGCGTCCCCCGCGGTGGTCGGCAGGGCGACCGGATCGGCGAGGGAGGGTCCAGCCGCGTAGGCGGCGCACACCAGGGTCGCGGCGGAGAGGGCGGCGGCGAGGCCACGCGGGCCGCGCCGGTTCCGGTGGTGTGCAGTCACAGTGCGCGGTGCCCCGTTCTCTTGTTGTCCGCCGATACAGCGCCTTACCCGAACCGGATCCCCGCGTCCGGCGAGAAGGTCTCGATCAGGTTACGGAACTGCGTGTGCCCGTGTCCAGTAGGCCACGGAGTGGTCACGGTGCGCCCTTCCCCGCGAACGACGCACCGCGTCCTTCTCGATCAGAAGCGGCGAGCGCCCGCGAACGGCATCGAGGAGATCGGCGCCAGCTGGACCGGGGTGCCCGAGGTGGAGGCGTGCACCACGTTGCCGTCACCGGCGTAGAGGCCCGAGTGGCCGCCGCCGTAGAACGACACCAGGTCGCCGGGCTGCAGGCTGTCGATGGAGACCGGGGTGCCGGCGCCGAGCTGGGCGTCGCTGGTGCGCGGCAGGTCCATGCCCGCCTGGCGGTAGGCCCACTGGACCAGACCCGAGCAGTCGAAGGCGTCCGGGCCCGCGGCACCGTAGACGTAGGGCGAGCCGACCTTGCTCAGCGCGGCATCGAGGGCGATGTCGGCGGCGGTGGCGCGCGGGGCGGTGAAGACCTGCGGGGCGGCCGGGGTCTCGATGCCGGGGATGCCCTGCGGGATCGGGATCTCGTTGGGGACCTCGAAGGTGCCGATGCCGGGGACGGTGACCGGCGTCGCCGACGCCGGGGCGGCCGGCAGGAGGAACGCGCCGATGGTGGCAGCGCCGACGGCTCCGGCGGCAACGGCTCGCTGCGCCTGACGCTTGACGGTGTTGGTCGCCATGATGCGGGTACTTCCAATCTGCCCCACGACGCCGGGTCCGTATGACGCGGCGGGCTTCATCCCGTCGCACCGTTGCCGGCTCTACGGAACTCCGTGAGGTCTCGAAAAGGTTACGAAGACATCACGGTGGTTTGTAAAGTCGGACATCGGTCCGGGAAGCAAATTCGGCGCGACGGCCGAACTTTGCGTGCGAGCTGCGTCACACCAATCACGAAACGATAACGCCAGGTCGCCGTCGGCGGGCTGCTCGATCGCCGCCGGGCGTGTCGTACCGGGCGTGGTCGCGGCCTATTGGTCTACCCCTAGGGGTGAACCCCCAGGTCGCCTTGGCGCGTCGCCTCTCGAACCGGTCGGTCGCCCAGGCACGCCCCGGCGTCTCGTCCGGTCCGCTCCGGCAGGCTCCGAGCGGTAATCGGTCTTACCCGATGAAATTCGCGGCGGTGATGTGATTCTCGGCAAACTGTGAGCCCGGTCTCATCGAGCCCTGATCAAGGTCATTTTGTTCGCACCGGAACGAAAGTCGCACGCCGAATTACCGGCGGCGAGCATGTCGGACCCCCGTCCTACGCTGCTCGCCGTGCCCGACCCCGTACCGCTTCCGGCCGCCGCGCGTCAGCTGGCCTTCGACGAGCTCGATACCCCGCTGTACGACACCACGTTCGTCGTCGTGGACCTGGAAACGACCGGGACCAGCCCCGACGGGGATTCGATCACCGAGATCGGGGCGGTGAAGGTGCGCGGGGGAGAAGTGCTGGGGGAGTTCGCGACCCTGGTGAATCCGGGCTTCGCGATCCCGCCCGCCATCGTGCAGATCACCGGGATCACCACCGCGATGGTGTACGAGGCGCCGCGCATCGAGGCGGTACTGCCCGGCTTCCTGGAATTCGCCGCGGGCGCGGTGCTGGTGGCGCACAACGCGCGCTTCGACACCGCCTTCCTCAAGGCCGCCGCGGCCCGCCAGGACATCGCCTGGCCCAACCCCCAGGTGCTGTGCACGGTGAAACTGGCGCGGCGGGTACTCACCCGCGATGAAGCCCCCTCGGCCCGGCTCGGTGTCCTGGCGCAGATCCTCGGGGCCTCCACCACACCCACCCACCGCGCCCTCGACGACGCCCGCGCCACCGTCGACGTGCTGCACGCGCTGATCGGCCGGGTCGGCAATCAGGGCGTGCACAGCCTGACCGAGCTGCTCGACTATCTGCCCGGCGTCACCGGAACCCAGCGCGCCAAGCGCACCTTCGCCACCGATCTGCCGTCCGCGCCGGGCGTCTATCTCTTCCGCGGCCCCTCCGACGAAGTCCTCTATATAGGGACGGCGGTGAATCTGCGCCGCCGCGTCCGCAACTACTTCACCGGTTCGGAGACCCGCGGCCGGATGAAAGAGATGGTGGCACTGGCGATCCGGGTCGATCACGTGGTCTGCGCGCACGGCCTGGAGGCGGGCGTGCGCGAGCTGCGACTGCTCGCGGCGCACGCGCCGCCGTACAACCGGCGTTCGAAGTTCCCGCGCCGCGGCTGGTGGCTGACGCTCACCGACGAGCCCTTCCCCCGGCTCACCGCCGTGCGCACACCCTCGCGAACGGCGTTGGGGCCGTTCACTTCCCGGACCGACGCCGTCGACGTGGCGGCCACGATCGCCGAGTTCGCCGGCCTGCGCACCTGCGCCACCCGGCTGTCCCGCAGCGCCCGGCACACCTGCCCGCCCGCCGCCGTCGGCGGGTGCCCGGCCGCGCGCGCCGATGGCGACCTCGACGCCGCGAACTACGCCCCCGCCACGCACGCGGTGCTCGACCTGTTCACCGGCCGCGCCGACACGCTGCTGCGCGCCATGCTCGACCGCATCGAAACCTATTCGGCCGCCCAGCATTTCGAAGCCGCCGCACGCTTGCGCGACCGCGCCGCCGCCGTCGTCACCATGCTGCACCGCACCCAGCGCCTCGCCGCCCTGGCCCGGCTCGCCGAACTGATCGTCGCCCTCCCCGACGGAGAGGGCGGCTGGGAATTCTCGGTCATCCGCTACGGCCGCCTCGCCGCCGCAGGCACCGCCCGCCGAGGCACCCCACCCATGGCAATCGTCGACCAGATCGTCGCGTCCGCCGAAACCGTCGTCCCCGACCTGGGCGACGCGGCATCGTCCCCCCGCCACCCCCGCCCCACCCTCCCGACGACAATCACACCGCCTGGTGCCGCAACATCACCGATCGCGCATACAGCAGACACCGCCGGCGCCCTGTTCACCCACGTCGCCCGCACCGCCCACAACGGCCTCTCCGCCCACGGCGGCCCCGCCCACGACGGCCGTGCTGCCCATGACGGCCCCGCCCACAACGACCACGCCGCCCACACGCACGACGGCCGTCCCGCCCGCAACGGCCGTGCTGCGCACGACAGCCGCCCCGGCTGCAACGGCTGTGCTGCGCACGACGGCCGCCCCGGCTGCAACGGCTGTGCTGCGCACGACGGCTCCGCTGCCCATGACGGCCCCGCCCACAACGATCTCGCCGCCCACGACGGCCCCGTACACGACGGCTGCCCGGCCCGCAACGGCCGTGCTGCGCACGACGGCCGCTTCGGCCGCAACGGCTGTGCTGCGCACGATTGCTGCCCCGGCTGCAACGGCTGTGCTGCCCGCGACGGCGGTGCTGCGCACGACGGCCCGGCGGTCGACGACAGCCCCGTCGCCCACACAGCTGACGACATCCCCCCGCTCCGCGGTGCCCCGCCGGAGGAAGTCGGTGTGATCGCGCGCTGGCTGAGCAAGCCGGGTGCGCGCATCGTGCGTACCAGCGACGGGTACTGCGAGCCGCTGTATGGCGCGGCGCGGTGGAAGGGGTGGGCCGAGCTGGCCCGGACCGCCGCCACCACGCCCAGCGCGGGCGAGCAATACCTGGCGCAACGGTGATCGCGCGGCCGGAGGATCATGGACGCGCCTGCCCCGTTTGGTGGCAGCGGGAGAAAGGGCGAAGGCGCGGATGTTCGTGAAGGTGTGCGGCCTGACCACCGAGGAGCAGATCGACTGGGCGGTCGAGCTGGGCTATTCCGCGATCGGGGTGATGGCCACCCGCAAGAGCAAGCGGTATCGCACGCCCGAACAGGCCCGTGCGCTGGCCGACTACGCGCGCGGCCGGATCACCACCTTCGTCGTGGCGCTGGAGGCCGCCGAGGTCACCGAGGTGGCCGACGCCTTCGACGTGGTCCAGCTCTACCGCTGGACCGACCTGCCCAACCTGGCCTACTGCTCGGCCGAGCCGCCGGAGCCCGGTCAGACCAGCGAGTACTTCTTCTACGACGCCAGCGCCGGTTCCGGGATCTTCGAGGAGTTCCCCGACTGGGTGCGCACGCTGCCGGGCAAGGTCGTGCTGGCCGGCGGGCTCGACCCGGACAATGTCGCGGCCACCATCGCCCGGCACCGGCCCTACGGCGTCGACGTGTCCAGTTCGCTGGAAACGGCACCCGGCGTGAAGAGCCTGGACCTCATGCGACGGTTCAAAGCGGCCACCGAGCGGCCCGAAGTTCTAGGCTGATCCCATGATTACCGCGATCGTGCTGATCCAGGCCGAGAACTCTCGCATCCCCGAGACCGCGCAGGCGCTCGCCGACACCGCAGGCGTGGCCGAGGTGTACTCCTGCGCCGGCGACGTGGACCTGATCGCCATCGTGCGGGTGCGCGATCACGAGCGCATCGCCGAGGTGGTCACCAGCGGCATCGACAAGGTGGCCGGCGTCGTCCGCACCACCACCCATATCGCCTTCAAGTCGTATTCCAGCGCCGACGTGGAAGCCGGATTCTCGCTGGGGGAGTGAGGGTTTCGCTCGCTCAGGACTCGTCGAGCGCCTGGGTGAGCTCGGCCCAGCCCTGCAACAGCTTCGCGGCAGCCCCGCTGTCGACCGCGGCGGCGGCCCGCTCCAGCCCGGCGGTCAGCGCCGCGTCCAGATCCAGGTCGACGTCACCCGCGCCGCGCGAGAGGTCGTAGGCCACGATCGCCGCGGCCGAGTTCAGCAGCACCGCGTCGCGCACCGGCCCCGGCGCCCCGGCGAACATCTCGCGCGCGATCCCGGCGTTGACCTCGGCGTCGCCGCCGCGCAGCGCGTCCAACTCGACCCGGGCGATCCCGAGCCGGGTCGGATCGAGCACCGTCTGCCGGATCCGCCCGCCGCTGACGATCCAGACATCGGTGACGTCGGAGGTGGTGATCTCGTCCAAGCCGTCACGCCCCCGCACGACCAAGGCGCTGGCGCCGCGTTCGGCGAACACCCCCGCGATCACGGGCGCCAGGTCGGCGAACGCGCACCCGATCAGCCCCGCGCGCGGCTGCGCCGGGTTGGTCAGCGGGCCGAGCACGTTGAACACGGTCGGGATGCCGATCTCCTTGCGCGCCGGACCGGCGAAACGCAGCCCGGAGTGGAACAGCGGCGCGAAACAGAATCCGATCCCGGCCTCGCGCACGGATCGCGCCACCGACTCCGGGCCCAGCGTCAGCTTCACCCCGAGCGCTTCGAGCACGTCGGCGCCGCCTGCCTTGGACGAGGCGGCCCGGTTGCCGTGCTTGACCACCGGGACACCCGCGGCGGCCACGACCACCGAGGACATGGTGGAGATGTTGACCGAGCCGGACCGGTCGCCGCCGGTGCCGACGATGTCGACTGCGTCGCCGTCGACATGCACCAGGCGCGCGTGCCCGAGCATGCCCGCGACCATGCCCGCCAGTTCGGACGGGGTGGGGCCCTTGATCTTCATGGCCACGCCGAAGGCCGCGATCTGGGCGGCGGTGGCGTTGTCGGTGAAGATCTCGTCGATCACCCACGTGGTGTCGTCCGCGGCCAGGTCGCCGCCGTCGGCGAGGGTTCCGAGCACCTGGGGCCAGCTGCGCACGCTCATCTGCTCCGCATCTCCGTTCGACAACACCATCGCGCAACTCTGGTCGGGCGCGAGGGGGTAGCGCAAGCCTATTGCGCCGGGTGCCGAGTTTACGGCGCGGGACGCGGCGGCTGCAGCGCGTCCCAGCCGTCGGCCACGCCGTCGTGGCGCTGCGCCAGCCCGGCCATCCGGGACCGTTCCTGGGAACAGGAGAGCGGATCGAGCCGCTGCACCCGCTGCAGGATCAGCGGCACCAGCTCGCCCTCGGTGGCGTCGACCGGCTCGGCCCGCTGGTAGCCGTCGTATCCGGCGATCTCGCAGGCCGCGTCGAGCTGGGCCGCGGGCAGGCGCAGATGGTGGCGCAGCACGGCGTCGGCGTCGCGGTCGAGCGCGCTCGCCCGGTCCAGCGCCGTGGAACAGGCCTCGGCGTCGTCGAAGCTCGCCGCCACCACGACCAGATCGTCGCGAGCCGGGTCGAGCGACTCGCCCGCACCGCCGAACCACCGACGCCACATCCGCACCACGACCATCGCCGCCTCCTCGTCTCAGGTTATCCACATCTGACGCTGCCACAATCGGTTGTCACGTGATCGTCGCCAACACGCCGACGGCGGGTCAGGACCCCCTCTGTGCGTGGGTTTTCCGACTCTCGCGACAAACTTTCGTACCCGGGTACAGCTGTCGTACTACGAAGAGTCATACTTACCCCGTGACGACCGCAGTAGGCACCCCAGGATCGGCCATTACTCAGCGTGTGCATTCGCTGAACCGGCCCAACATGGTCAGCGTCGGAACCATCATCTGGCTGTCGAGCGAGCTGATGTTCTTCGCCGGCCTCTTCGCCATGTACTTCGTTGCGCGCGCGCAGGCGCACGGCAACTGGCCCCCGGAGCCGACCGAGCTGAACCTCGGCCTCGCTGTTCCGGTGACGGCCGTGCTGGTCGCATCGTCGTTCACGTGCCAGATGGGTGTGTTCGCCGCGGAGAAGGGCGACGTGTTCGGCCTCCGTCGCTGGTACATGATCACCCTGCTGATGGGCGCGTTCTTCGTCGCCGGCCAGGGCTACGAGTACTACCACCTCGTGCACGAGGGCACCTCGATCGCGGGCAGCTCGTACGGCTCGGTCTTCTACATCACGACGGGCTTCCACGGCCTGCACGTGATCGGCGGTCTGATTGCGTTCGTGTTCCTGCTGATCCGCACCACGCTGAGCAAGTTCACGCCCGCGCAGGCCACCGCGGCCATCGTGGTGTCGTACTACTGGCACTTCGTCGACATCGTCTGGATCGGGCTGTTCGCCACGATCTACTTCGTCCGCTAGGCGCGGGCGCACAGCATTTGCACAAGTCGGTTCCGTCTACTCCAAAGGGACACAGATGAGTTCATCTCCCCCGTCGGCCCCAGAGCCCGCTGGCCCCGGCACCGGTCAGGCCGCCAAGACGCGTAAGCAGCGTCGCGCCCGCCGTCGTATCGCGGGTGCGCTCGCGCTGATGGTCGGTCTGGTCGGAGCCGGCTTCCTGGCCACGGCGCTCACTCCCGAGCCGCAGGTCGCCACCGCGCACGAGGACCAGTCCGCGCTCATCCGCGAGGGCAAGCAGCTCTACGAGACCTCCTGCATCACCTGCCACGGTGCCAACCTGCAGGGTGTCGAGGACCGTGGTCCCAGCCTCATCGGCGTCGGCGAGGCCGCCGTCTACTTCCAGGTGTCCTCCGGCCGCATGCCGATGGCGCGCAACGAGGCCCAGGCCATGCGCAAGCCCGAGAAGTTCGACGCGCATCAGACCGACGCGCTCGGCGCGTTCGTCGCCGCCAACGGCGGTGGCCCCTCGGTGATCCGCGACGCGAACGGTGAGATCGCGCAGGAATCGCTGCGTGGCGACGACATCGCCCGTGGTTCGGAGCTGTTCCGCATGAACTGCGCCTCCTGCCACAACTTCACCGCCCGCGGTGGCGCGCTGTCCGGCGGCAAGTTCGCCCCGCCGCTGGCCGAGGCCAACGAGCAGCAGATCTACGACGCCATGCTCACCGGCCCGCAGAACATGCCGAAGTTCTCCGACCGGCAGCTGACGCCGGAGGAGAAGCGCGACATCGTCGCCTACGTCAAGAACGCCGCGGAAGAGAAGTCGCCCGGCGGCTGGGACCTCGGCGGTTTCGGCCCGGCGACCGAAGGTCTGGCGATCTGGGTTATCGGCATCACCGCCGTGGTGGGTGCCGCGATGTGGATCGGATCTCGCACATGAGTGGACAGGAGCACAACGACATGGGTCGGGAACCGACCGAAGCCGAACTGGACGCGATGACGCGTGACGAGCTGGTCGAGCTCGGTACCGCGCGCGACGGCGTCGATGTCGCGTACCGCGGCGAGCGCTGGCCGGTGCCCGGCACCCGCGCGGAGAAGCGCGCCGAGCGCGCGGTCACCTTCTGGTTCGCCATCTCGGGTCTGGCCGCCGCCGCGCTGATCGGTGTCTTCCTGTTCTGGCCGTGGGAATGGAAGGGCAACGGCGACGAGGGCCACGCGGCCTACTCGCTGTTCACCCCGCTGGTCGGTCTGACCTTCGGTATCGCGGTGCTGGTCATCGGTATCGCGGTCGTGCTGATCCGCAAGCGGTTCATCCCCGCCGAGATCTCGATCCAGCAGCGCCACGACGGCCCGTCCGACGAGGTCGAGCGCCGCACCCTGGCGGCCGAGCTGCAGGACGCGCTCGACACCTCCACCCTGGGTCGCCGCAAGATGATGCTCGGTACCGCGGGCGCCGGTGTCGGCGTGCTCGGTATCGGCGCGCTGCTGGTGTTCGTCGGCGGCATGGTGAAGAACCCGTGGGCCAAGGGCGACAAGTCGCCGCTGTGGGTCTCGGGCTGGACCCCGGACTTCCCGGGCGAGACCATCTACATCCGCCGCGACACCGGTCGCCCGCAGGATGTCGTGCTGGTGCGTCCGGAGGACCTGGACGCCGGCGCCATGGAGACCGTGTTCCCGTGGAAGGAGAAGTGGCGCGGCGACGAGCACGCCACCCTGCAGTCGCTGCGTGGCATCCGCAACGCGGTCATGCTGATCCGCCTGCGGACCGCGGACGCCGAGAAGGCCATCAAGCGCAAGGGCCAGGAGAGCTTCAACTACGGCGACTACTTCGCCTACTCGAAGATCTGCACCCACCTCGGCTGCCCCACCTCGCTGTTCGAGCAGCAGACCAACCGCATCCTGTGCCCCTGCCACCAGTCGCAGTTCTCGGCGACCGAGTGGGGTAAGCCGGTCTTCGGTCCGGCCGCCCGCGCGCTGCCGCAGCTGCCGATCACCGTCAACTCCGAGGGCTTCCTGGTCGCCAACGGCGACTTCATCGAGCCGCTCGGCCCGGCCTTCTGGGAGCGTCGTTCATGAGCACTCTGGTGGCGAACCAAGCCAACGAGATGGACGAGCGGTATCGCGCCGCCGCGTTCATGAAGCGGTCGATCAACAAGGTCTTCCCGACCCACTGGTCGTTCCTGCTCGGTGAGATCGCGCTGTACGCGTTCATCATCCTGCTGCTGTCGGGTATCTACCTGACGCTGTACTTCGACCCGTCGATGGCGCACGTCACCTACGACGGCGCCTACCAGCCGCTGCGCGGCGTCGGCATGTCGCGGGCCTACGAGACCGCGCTCAACATCTCCTTCGAGGTGCGCGGCGGTCTGTTCGTCCGGCAGATCCACCACTGGGCGGCCCTGCTGTTCGCGGCGTCGATCATCATCCACCTGTTCCGCATCTTCTTCACCGGCGCGTTCCGCAAGCCGCGTGAGGCGAACTGGGTGATCGGCTCGCTGCTGCTGATCCTGGCGATGTTCGAGGGCTTCTTCGGCTACTCGCTGCCCGACGACCTGCTCTCGGGTACCGGTCTGCGGGCCGCGTTCTCGGGTATCACCATCGGTGTCCCGGTCGTGGGTACCTGGCTGCACTGGCTGATGTTCGGCGGCGACTTCCCCGGCGACATCATCATCCCGCGCCTCTACATCGCGCACGTGCTGCTGCTGCCGGGCATCATCCTGGCGCTGATCGGCGCGCACGTCGCGCTGGTCTGGTACCAGAAGCACACCCAGTTCCCCGGCCCCGGCCGGACCGAGAACAACGTGGTCGGCGCGCGCATCGTGCCGGTGTTCGCCGCGGACCAGGGCGCGTTCTTCGCGTTCACCCTCGGCATCGTCGGCATCATGGGCGGCATCCTGCAGATCAACCCGATCTGGAACCTGGGCCCGTACAACCCGTCGCAGGTCTCGGCGGGTTCGCAGCCCGACTTCTACATGATGTGGACCGACGGTATGGCGCGTCTGATGCCGCCGTGGGAGCTCTACCTGGGTCGCTACACGATCCCGGCGGTGTTCTGGGTCGCCCTCGTCATGGGTCTGGTGTTCACGCTGCTGATCGCCTACCCGTGGATCGAGAAGCGCCTCACCGGCGACACCACCGCGCACCACAACCTGCTGCAGCGTCCGCGCGACGTGCCGGTGCGTACCGCCATCGGCGCCATGGCCATCGCGTTCTACGTGGTGCTCACGCTGTCGTGTGTCAACGACATCATCGCGCTGAAGTTCGACATCTCGCTGAACGCGACCACCTGGATCGGTCGTATCGGCGTGCTGCTGCTGCCGCCGCTGGCCTACTTCGTGGCCTACCGGTTCTGCATCGGCCTGCAGCGCAGTGACCGCGCGGTGCTCGAGCACGGCATCGAGACCGGTGTCATCAAGCGTCTGCCGCACGGCGAGTACATCGAGGTGCACCAGCCGCTGGGTCCGGTCGACGGCCACGGCCACGCGGTCCCGCTGGAATACCAGGGCGCCCCGGTGCCCAAGAAGATGAACAAGCTGGGTTCGGCGGGCAAGCCGGGTACCGGCAGCTTCCTGCGGCCCGACCCGACCGCCGAGTCGGACGCCTACTTCGCCAACGAGCACGCCGAGGAGCACAAGATGCTCACCGCGCTCGCGGAAGAGCAGGCGCGCGCCCACGGCGACGAGCCGCACGGTCACTGATCGTGTAGCCCGCACACCACGAAGGCCCCGAGTCCAGGTGACTCGGGGCCTTCGGCGTGTCCGGGGAACCTACAGGCGGGGTGCGCGGCGGTAGGTCTCGATGGCCTCGAACTTGGCCAGGTTGTGCCGGGCGTCGGCCAGCGCGTCGTGCGCGTCGCCGGGGATCGGCGGCAGTTCGGGGCTGCCGTGTGCGGCCCAGTGTTGGCGCAGCTCGTTGGTGTAGCGCGGCATGCCCTTGGGCAGCGCGGTCATGTCACCCCACAGCTGGCACAGCGCCACATGGTCGTAGGCCGAGACCCAGGCCCACAGCTCCGGCTGCACACCGGGCCGGGGCAGGAAGAACTTGAACAGGTCGTCGCGGATCTGGGTCCGCGTGCGCCACAGCGACGACCCGGCCGGCGGCAACTTGGGCAGCACATGCCTGCGGACCCACGGCCCCGCGCGCTCCGCGTCGAATTCGGTGGACACCGCGTAGTACTCGCGGCCGTCCTCGCAGACCACGCCGATCGAGATCAGATCGATCGTCGTCCCGTCCTCGATGAATTCCGAGTCGTAGAAATATCGCAGGGAGATCGCCTCTTCGTGCCGGTGGGCGGCCGCGTCCGCCCCGGGCGGACGACGCGGTCCGTGACCCACGATGGGTCGACGAAACCCTATGCCGCCGGTCCGGGCGCGTTGCGCAGGGGTAGCCGGTACGCCGGATTCCGCCCGAGCCCTCGGGTCCGTATTCTGATCTGGTGACCTGGACCGTCGACGTACCCATTGACCGCCTGCCGGAATTGCCGCCGCTGCCCGCCGAGCTGCGCAACCGGCTCGACGCCGCCCTCGCGCGGCCCGCGCTGCAGCAGCCGTCCTGGGACGCCGACGAGGCGGCGACCATGCGCACGGTGCTCGAGAGCGTGCCGCCGATCTGCCTGCCCGCCGAGGTGGAGGAGCTCAAATCGCAGCTCGCCGCCGTCGCGCGCGGTGAGGCGTTCCTCATGCAGGGCGGTGACTGCGCGGAGACCTTCGCCGACAACACCGAGCCGCACATCCGTGGCAACATCCGCACACTGCTCCAGATGGCCGTGGTGCTCACCTACGGCGCGAGCCTGCCGGTGGTGAAGGTGGCGCGGATCGCGGGCCAGTACGCCAAGCCGCGCTCCTCCGACGTCGACTCGCTCGGTCTGAAGTCCTACCGCGGCGACATGGTGAACTCGCTGGTAGCCGACGAGGCGGTGCGCCGCCACGACCCGTCGCGCCTGGTCCGCGCCTACGCCAACGCCAGCGCCGCGATGAACCTGGTGCGCGCGCTGACCACCGCCGGCATGGCCGACCTGCACAAGGTGCACGACTGGAACCGCGACTTCGTCGCACAGTCGCCCGCGGGCGCCCGCTACGAGGCGCTGGCCGAGGAGATCGACCGCGGCCTGCGGTTCATGACCGCCTGTCAGGTCAACGACCCGAGCCTGAAGTCGGCCCGCATCTACGCCTCGCACGAGGCCCTGGTGCTCGACTACGAGCGCGCCATGCTGCGGCTGAGCGAGAGCGAGACCGGCGAGCCGCTGCTCTACGACCTGTCCGCGCACTTCCTGTGGATCGGCGAGCGCACCCGTCAGCTCGACGGCGCCCACATCGCGCTGGCCGAGCTGCTGGCCAACCCGATCGGCCTCAAGATCGGCCCCACCACCACGCCCGATCAGGCCGTGGAATACGTGGAGCGGCTGGACCCGAACAACGAGCCCGGCCGGCTCACCCTGGTCGCCCGGATGGGCAACGGCAAGGTGCGCGAGGTGCTGCCGCCGATCATCGAGAAGGTCCAGGCCACCGGCCACCAGGTGATCTGGCAGTGCGACCCCATGCACGGCAACACCCACGAGTCGTCCACCGGCTTCAAGACCCGCCACTTCGACCGCATCGTCGACGAGGTGCAGGGCTTCTTCGAGGTGCACCACGCGCTGGGCACCCACCCCGGCGGCCTGCACATCGAGCTGACCGGCGAGAACGTCACCGAGTGCCTGGGCGGCGCGCAGGACATCTCCGACCTCGACCTCGAGGACCGCTACGAGACGGCCTGCGACCCGCGCCTGAACACCCAGCAGTCCCTCGAACTGTCCTTCCTGGTCGCCGAGATGCTGCGCTGAAGTCCGGGACGAGCCCGGGCGTGGTCAGCGATGATGACCGCGTCCGGGCTTTTCCTTGTCTTTGTCGTCCTTGTCCGGGGCCTGATCTCTTCAAGGCAGGGCGGTGAGCGTCACGACGCTGCCCGCCTCCACGTTCGAGTTGAAGCCGGGCACCTGGCCGATGACCAGGGAGCTGTCGGAGTCGGTGATGGACTTGACCTCCACCCGCAGGCCCAGTTGCTGCAGCTTGGCGCGGGCGTTGCCGACGGTCTGACCCATCACGTTGGGCACCTTCACCGCGTTCGACACGATCAGCGTCACGCTGTCGCCCGACTGCAGGGTGGTGCCGACGGCGGGGTCGGTGCCGATCGCCTTGTCGCCCTCGACGCTCTTGTCGTACTGCACGCGGGTGTCGCGGACCGTCAGGCCCGCCGTGGCCAGCGCCTGCGCGGCCTCCTCGGCGGACTTGCCGCGCACATCCGGCACGTTGACCGGCTGCGACCCCTTGCTGCGATACACCTTGACCTGCGCGCCCATCGGCAGGATCGTGCCCGGCGCCGGGTCCACCTTGGCCAGGGTGCCCTTCGGCGCGGTGCTGGGCGCCTCGCCGCTGTCGATCGGCTGGAGCCCGGCGTCGCGGATGGCCTGGTTGGTGGCGCTGATCTGGTCGCCCGGCTTGATGTCGGGCACCCGGGGCTTGCCGTTGGAGATCAGCACCGCGACCGTGGAGCCCTTGGTGACCCGCGAGCCGGCCGACGGATCGGTGCCGACCACGCCGCCCACCGGAATCGTGTCCGAGGCCTTGTTGCGCAGCACGGTCTCGAACCCGGCCTCCTGCAGCACCGCCACGGCGCGCTCGGAGTCCATGCCCGCGATCGGCGGCACCGCGGTGTAGCGGCCGACGCCGAGCCACCAGCCGCCGATGCCGACCAGCAGGGTCAGCGCGGTGACGATGCTCGCCCACACCAGCCCGGTGCGGCGCGAGGTGTTCTCGTTCGGCGCGAACGGGTTGTGCGCCGCGTGGGCCGAGGCGTACTCGTCGGGCCGCGGCCGCGGGGCGGTGACGACCCGGGTGTGCTGGGGCTGATGATCCGGCGGCGCGGCCTGATGCACGGCGACCGGGTGCGGGGCCACCGGCGGCGGGGTCATCGGGCGCTCGCCGGGATGGTGCGCGGCGCCGGTGCGGTAGCTCTCGCTGAGGTGTTCGGCCGAATCCCGCGGCGCCGGAACACGATACGGCGGCAGGTTCAGTTCCATCGCGATGGTCTGCAGGCGTGCCGCCATCTCGTTGGCGTCGGCGAAACGCTGCTGCGGGTCGCGGGCGGTGGCCTTGGCCACGAGCGCGTCCAGTTCCGGCGGCACCCCGCCGATGAGCGTGCTCGGCGCCGGCACGTCGTTCTCCACCCGCTGGTAGGCCACCGACAGCGAGTTGTCGCCGGTGAACGGCACCTGGCCGGTGAGCAGTTCGAAGATCAGGATGCCGAAGGAGTACACGTCGCTGCGGGCGTCGGCGGTGCCGGTGGTGACCTGTTCCGGCGACAGGTAGGCGGCGGTGCCCAGGATCACGCTGGCCGAGGTGGTGTTGGCCGCGGCGACGGCGCGGACCAGGCCGAAGTCGGCGATCTTCACCTCGCCCGCGTCGGAGATGAGCACGTTCTCCGGTTTGACGTCGCGGTGCACCAGCCCGGCGTCGTGAGCGGTGCCGATGGCGCGCAGCACCGGCTCGGCGACGGCGCGCACGGCGTGCGGCGGCATCGGGCCGCGCTCGCGCAGCAGTTCGCGCAGCGTGCCGCCCTCCACCAATTCCATGATCAGGAACGGGTACTCGCCGTCGATACCCTGGTCGTACACCGCGACCAGGGACGGATGCTTGAGCTTGGCCACCGCGCGCGCCTCGAACTCGAAGCGGGTGAGGAACTGGGGATCACCGGCGAACTTGGGATCCATCACCTTGATCGCGACCGGCCGATCCAGCCGGGTGTCGGTCCCCCGGAACACCATCGACATTCCGCCGCGGGCGATCGGCGCATCGATCCGATAGCGCCCTTCCAGCATCTGGCCGATCAAGTGATGTCCTCCGGCTTTCACGAACTTCGCACCCCTCGCCACACTGCGACAAGCGACCAGGCCACCGTGTGCGGCCACCACGATCGTAGCCGGGCCCAGACGGCATGCCAGCCGATGCGTACCAGCTCGCACGTACTACGGTTGTGCGGGTGAGTGCCTTCCCCTGCAGCGACGATGTGCTGCCCGACACCGAAACCCTCGTCTCGCTTCCCGAGGCCGCCGAGATACTCGGTATTCCGGTCACCGCAGTGCACCAGCTGCTGCGTGACCACCAGCTCCTCGCCATCCGCCGCAACGGTGTCGCAGGCATTCCGTCCCGCTTCTTCGACGACAACGACGAGATCGTCCGGATGCTGCCCGGCCTCATCACCGTGATGCGCGACGGCAAGTACAGCGACGAGGACATCCTGCGCTGGATCTACACCCCCGACGACTCGCTGCCCGGCCGTCCCGTCGACGCGCTGCACGGTCCCCTGGCCCGCGAGGTCGTCCGCCGCGCCGCCGCCGAACCCTTCTGAGCCCCGCGCCCTGCCCGTCGCCGACGAGCTGCCGGTGACGGGCAGGGCCGCGCTCAGTCGCCCGTCTTCGCCGCGACGGCGGTGCCTGTCGCCTCCGTCTGCGCGCGCCGCCAGGCGGACGAGCGCAGCAGCCGCAGGCCGTTGAGGCCGACGATGACGGTCGAACCCTCGTGGCCGAGGACGCCCAGCGGCAGCGGCAGGTGGCCGACCAGGTCCCACACGACCAGGACGGCGATGAAACCGGCCGCGACGGCGAGGTCGGCCAGCACCACCCGGCGGGCCCGGCGCGACAGCGCGATGACGGCCGGGACGGCGGTCAGGTCGTCGCGGACGACGATGGCGTCGGCGGTCTGCATCGTGAGATCCGAACCGGCGCCGCCCATGGCGATACCCACGTGCGCGGCGGCCAGCGCGGGCGCGTCGTTGATGCCGTCACCCACCATGGTCACCCGTGACCCGTCGGCCTCCAGCGCGCGCACCGCCGCGACCTTGTCGTGTGGCAGCAGCCCGGCCCGTACCTCGGTGATGCCGAGCTCGCGTGCGAGCCGATCCGCGGTGGCCTGATTGTCACCGGTCAGCAGAACCGGTGTGCCGCCGGTGGATTCGGTCAGCGCGGCCACCGCGTCCGCCGCTTCCGGTCGTACCTGATCGGTGAACCCCAGCACCGCGATCGCTTCGCCGTCCCGCAGCACGACCACCGCGGTACGCCCACGTGCTTGCAGGTCCGCGATCACCTTCCCCGCTCGCGTCGCGGGCGGAGAGTCCAGGCTCGATGCGCGGTCGGCGGGTCGGGCCGGCGCGTGCCCTTCCGGCGCTTCGGTGGAGGGTGCGGCGGCGAAGCGGGTAGGCGGCGGGACCTTCGCGATGGCAGGCGGCTGATCGCCGGTGCTGTGTATCGCGGAACCGGACCGGCGAGCGTCTGCCTCGGTGCAGTCTCGGCCTGGTACCGCCGCGCTGCTGGTCCGGCGCTCGGCGAGGACAGCGGGCGAGCCGACTCGCACCAGACTGCCGTCGATACGGCCCGAGACGCCCCGGCCGGGCTGGGCGGCGAAGTCGGTGACGTCGGGGATCGCGAGACCGCGCTGACGGCAGGCGCGCACCGTGGCCGCGGCCAGCGGGTGCTCGCTCGGAAGCTCGACCGCGGCGGCCAGGCGCAGGACGTGATCGCCGGAGATGTCGGCCAGGGGGTGGATCTCCACCAGTTCGGGCAGGCCCCGGGTGAGGGTGCCGGTCTTGTCGAAGGCCACCCGGGTGGTGGTCCCCAGCTGTTCCATCACCACCGCCGACTTGACCAGCACGCCGTGGCGCCCCGCGGTGGCGATCGCGGCCAGCAGGGGCGGCATGGTCGCCAAGACCACCGCGCACGGTGAGGCCACGATCATGAACGTCATCGCGCGCAGCAGCGAATCCCGCAGCGTCGCACCGAGAATCAGTGGCACGGTGAACACCGCGAGGGTGGCGACGACCATGCCGATCGAATAGCGCTGTTCGATCTTCTCGATGAACAGCTGGGTCTTGGCCTTGGTCCGGCCCGCCTCCTCGACCAGTGCCGCGATGCGTGCGACGACCGAGTCCTCGGCCCTGCGCTCCACGCGGACACGCAGCGCGCCGGTGCCGTTGAGGGTGCCGGCGAACACCTCGTCGCCCGGGGCCTTGTCGACCGGCAGCGGTTCGCCGGTGATGGTGGCCTGGTCGACCTCGCTCGCCCCGTCGACGACCTGCCCGTCGGCCGCGATCCGGTCGCCCGGGCGCACCAGGATCACGTCGCCGACGGCGAGATCGGCGGCGGCGACGGTCTGTTCGCCGTCGGCGGTGAGCAGGGTGGCGGTGTCGGGGGCCAGGGTGAGCAGGCCGCGCACCGAGTCCTCGGTGCGGGCGGTCGCCAGCGCCTCGAGCGCGCCCGAGGTGGCGAAGATGACGATGAGCAGCGCCCCGTCCACGACCTGGCCGATCGCCGCCGCCCCGATCGCGGCCGCCACCATCAGCAGATCCACGTCGAGGGTCTTGTCCCGCAGGGCCTTCAGCCCCTCGAGCCCCGGCTCCCAGCCGCCGGTGGCGTAACAGGCCAGCAGCAGCGACCACCACAGCCACGCCGGGGCGCCGGTGAACTTCGCGACCAGTCCGAGGGCGAACAGCGCGGTCGCCGCAGCGGCCCAGCGCATCTCGGGAATCGCGAACAGCCGGGTCCGCGCCGGCGGCACGCGGGTGGCCGGGTCGGCCGGGCGGATGAGCGTGGTGGTGGACGAGACCACAGGGCACCTCCGAAGCGGGGAACGAGGACCCGAGAATAACAGATCATATGAAGAGGTTTTCATGTATGACGGGTCAGCTACACTCCGGCCATGGGACACGGTGTGGAAGGCGACCGGCCTGCGACCCGGCTCGACGCCGCGGCCGCTGCACACGTGGCGACGACATTGCAGGCCTTGGCGACGCCGAGCCGGCTACTGATCCTGTCCGAGCTCCGGCAGGGCCCGCGTCCGGTGACCGAGCTCGCCGACGCGGTCGGGATGGAACAGTCCGCGGTCTCCCATCAGCTGCGGTTGCTGCGCAATCTGGGACTGGTGACCGGTACCAGGGCCGGGCGCAACATCGTCTACAGCCTCTACGACCAGCACGTCGCCCAGCTGCTGGACGAGGCGGTCTATCACAGCGAGCACCTGCGTCTCGGCCTGGTCGAACGGCCCGAGATCGTGGGCTGAGCCCCGCCTTCAGCGCCGGACGGTGGCCAATCCCTTGGCGGCGACCAGGATTCGACGGCGGTTGGGCACGGTGGCCCGGCGGTCGAACACCTGGTACTCCGCCGCCTCGATGCGGTCGAGGATCTCGGCGTAGAGCGCGGCCGCGGTGCGGATGGCCGGACGGACCCGGGGCTCGAGCAGATCGATGCCGGGCTCGGCGCGGCGGTAGATGTCGCGGTTGACGGCGATCAGATGGGCCAGCGCGCGCCGCAGCGACTGATCGGTGCGACCGGTGGCCCTGCAGGCGCGCAGGTGATCTTCGTCGACGCCGAAGGCGGCCAGCTCCTCGGCCGGCAGGTAGATCCGGTCGCGGTCGAGATCCTCGGCGACATCGCGCAGGAAGTTCGTCAGCTGGAACGCCTCGCCCAGCGCCGCCGCGGGGGGCTCGGCCTCGGCCACCGGGACGACCGTGCCGAGCACCGGGAGCAGTTGCAGACCGATGGCGGCCGCGGAACCGCGCATGTACTCGCGGAGTTCGGTCATGGTCGCGTAGCGGGTGCGGTGACCGGCGGTACCGGGCACGTCCATACGCATGGCGTCGAGGAACGTCCAGAAATGCCGGTGCGCGATGTCGTAGCGGCGGATGGTGTCCGCGGCGGCGGTGAGGATCTGGGCGCGGCGCGGGTCGGCGGTATCGATGTCGCGGTGCTCGAGCGCGCGGCGCAGCTGCCGCTCGGCCAGATCGAGCTGCTGGGCGGGGCTGATCGCGGCGGGGTCGCCCGGCGTCGGCGGGCGGGCGCCGTCGCGCGGATCGAGTACGTGCGCCGGATCGTCGGCACAGTCGACGATGTCGTCCACCATGCGCGCGAAGGCGTACAGCGCGTGCACGGCACGGCGGCGCGGTGGCGTGAGCAGGGTGGTCGCCAGGTAGTAGGTGCGGCCGTGCTCGGCGGCGATCCGGCGGCAGGTCGCGTACGCCGCGTCGGCCACGGCGGTGTCACCGCCTCCGGTGCCGCCGGGAGGCGGTGCGAGGGTGCTGCGGGACTGCTCGCTCATGCCCGCAGGGTGGGCGCCGGTTCCCTGCTGACGGGCTGCGAACTGGCCGAGCGCAGGTGCAGCGGGTCGACGACCCGCAGCGACACCGCGGCCACGACGGCGGCGAAGGTGGCCAGCGCGACGTGCCAGAAGTTGTACAGCCCGATCGAGCCGTCGGGCTGGAACACCAGCATCAGCCAGGTGCAGATGCCGACCAGCCATTGCAACGTCGACGTCGACAGCGCGAAACCGGCGGCCAGGGCCAGCGGCCACGAGTAGTACCAGGGCAGCGCGGCGGGGGAGAGCAGCACGATCGCGACGAACGCGATCAGGATCCCCATCACGGCCTCGCGCTCGCTGTGCCGGAATCGCCACCAGGTCCACACCAGCACCGCGACCAGCGCGGCCGCGCACAGCGTGCGGGTCACCCCGATCACCGACTCCATCCGTAGCGGGGTCACCCAGGTGATCATGTGCGCCAGGACCGTCGGCAGCGAGAGCCAGTTGATGATCTTCTTCGAGCCCGACAGGGCGGTCACCCAGCCGAAGCCGACGCCGGCGATGGCCGAGGCCGCCACGAACACCAGCGCGAACACGCTCACGCCCAGACCGGCGATCTTGGCGAACATGAACAGCGGATGCGGCATGTCGGCGCTGGCCCTGGCCGCGTCGGGATGCCGCTGGTCCTCCGTCGGCGCCGCGTCCGGATGCTCGGCGGCCCGCTGCGCCGCCCGGCGTTCCTTCTCGTGCAGCATCCAGATCCACACCAGGAACGGCAGTGCCACGCCCGCGGTCGCCTTGATCGCGACGCCGATGGCCACCACGACGATGCCCGCCACGTGATGACGCTCCAGCACCAGCGCGATACCGGCGCACATGAGCCCGACCATCAGCATCTCGTTGTGCACGCCACCGATGAGGTGGATGAGCACCAGCGGGTTGAGCACCGCCAGCCACAGCGCCACGGTCGGCTTGCCGCCCAGGTGCTTGGTCAGGTACGGCACCGCCCACATCATCAGCGCCAGGCCGGGCAGCATGACGAACCGCAGGGCGATGGTGCCCGCGATGACGTTGTCGCCGGTGATGAGCGTGATGGCGCGGCCCATGAGCAGGAACACCGGGCCGTAGGGCGCGGTGGTCGTGGTCCAGACCGGGCTCACATTGTCCAGCAGCACACCGGGATTGGCGACGGGACCCACCTGGTAGGGGTCGAAACCGTCACGCAGCAGCGCGCCCTGGGCGAGATAGGAGTAGGCGTCGCGGCTGAACATCGGCGCCGCGAACAGCAGCGGGGTGATCCAGATGCCGACGATCGCGCGCAGCTCGTTGGGCGTGACCCCGGCGCCGCGGGTGCCGATGGTGGTGCGGCCCAACCGGACCCACGCGGTGATCATCATCAGCACACCGGCCCAGATGAGGATCGTGGACAGCGCGTAGCCGTGGCCGAACCGCAGCCACGACAGGTGTAGCGCCTCGAGCAGTGGGTCGCGCTTGCGCACCGCGCCCGCGCCGAAACCGCCGAAGGTGATCATCGCCGCGCCGAAGAAGCCCATCATGGCCGCGTGGCCTTCGGGGCTGCGGGCGAAATCGCCCGCGGTGCGTAGCCAGGTCCGGACGCCGGGATCGATCCCGGTGGGCATGTGGCGCTGCGGTTCGAGGGTGCGCGTGGTGTCCATGGGGCCTACGGTCGTCTCGGGGGGCGGCATATTCGGTTCGTCCCCCCGGATGGTCGGCGGTCGCAACCGCGAGCTGATGGTCGGCCGCAAGTTTACGGCTTCAACTCCGAACACTAACCCGGCGGTCGGTGCGGCTGTGCGTCCGGCCACCGGTGATTCGCGCGGCGGCCAGCTTGCCCGACAGCAGCGTGGTGGGCACCCCGACCCCCGGAGTGGTGCCGCAACCTGCGAGAACGACGTTGTCCATGCCCCGTGGCAGGTTGCGTGGACGGAACGGACCGGTCTGCCGGAACAGGTGCGCGACCGAGAACGGTGTGCCCGCGATCATGCCGCGCGCCGCCCAGGTCGCCGGAGTGTCGACGTGGTCGACGGTGAAGTGCTCGGCGATTCCGGTGTACCCGCGGCGTTCCAGCTCGGCGAGCAGTTCGCCCAGGTAGGCGGGGGCGAGCCGGTCCCAGTCCAGGGGCGCGGAGTCCAGGTTCGGGCAGGGCGCGAGGACCGAGAGCGGTTCGTGGCGGCCGTCGGCGCGGTCGACGAACTGGCCGGGGTCGGTGAGCGCGGGCCTGGTCAGCAGCATCGACGGATCGCTCATCAGCGCGCCGCGTCCGCGTGGCGCCGCGATCTCACGGAACGTCTCGGCCCAGGCGGCGCCGAAATCGATCGTGTGGTGCGCCTGGATCGGCCAGCGCGCCGCGATCTCGGCGGGCACGGTCCCGTGGGCCACCACGGCCGACGGCGAGGCGCGCAGGCCACGCCGGTACCGCACGCCGAACTTCGGCAGCGAGCCCAGATCGGCGGTGAGCACCACCGCGTCGCACGCGAAACTGCGTCCGTCGGCGAGCCGGACCGCCTCGGCCCGGCGGCTGCCGCGCCCCGGCGCGTACCGGATGCCGGTCACCTCGGCGTCGAGGACGAGGGTGCCGCCCGCGGCGACGAACGCCTCGGCCAGCGCGGTGGTGACGGCGCGCATGCCGCCCTCGGGGAAGTACACGCCCTGGCAGGTGTCCATGTTCGGGATCGCGCCGTAGAGCGCCAGCGCCTTGTCGGGGACCGTCCCGGCGTAGAGCGCCTGGAAGGTGAACAGCCGGGCCAGCCGCTCGTCGCGCAGGTAGGACCGCACCTTGGGGCCCAGCCTGCCGAAGCCGCCGAGCCGGGCCAGGGTGGCCAGGGAAGCGCGCGAGCGGCGGCCGCGCACCAGGTCCAGCGGCGAGTCGAAGTTCGCGTCCATGAAGTCGTCGAACTCGGCGCGGTAGATCCGGTCCAGCCAGTCGCGCAGCCTGCGGTAGTTGCGGGCCTCGGCGGGCCCGCAGGTGGCGGCGACCTCGGCGGCCATCGTCTCGGCGTCGTCGAACACCTTGATGTCGGTGCCGTCGGCGTAGCGCGCGTGATAGGCCGGGGCCATGCGGTGGATCCGCAGGCCCACGTCCGCGCGGGTCCGCCCGACGGCGGCGAGGGCCTCGTCGATCAGTTCGGGCAGCGTGAGCACGGTGGCGCCGCTGTCGATCTCGTAGTCGTCGAACCGGTACCGCCCGACCCGGCCGCCCGGATGATCGGCGCGTTCGAGCACCGTCACCTCGGCGCCCGCGCCGCGCAGGTGCAGCGCGGCGGCCAGCCCGGCCAGTCCCGCGCCGACCACCACGACATTGTTCGCTTGTCCCACAACGCTTTTCATATCAGGCTCAGGCGATGCGCCGGGTGGCGGCCAGTGCCATGTCGTGCAGCAGCTGCTTGGCCTGCGGGGTCGCGCCGCTCGTCGCCACGGCGCGCAGGCCGGTGTCGGTGAGCTCGGTGATCCGGCGTTCCACCTCGTCGACGGCGCCCAGGTCGGTGAGCAGCGCGCGCAGCCGGTCGACCGCGGCGTCGTCGAGGTCGGTGCCCAGGCCGGTCCGGATCAGCGCCGCCGACTCCGGGTCGGCCCGGCGCAGCGCCTCGGCGATCAGCACGGTGCGCTTGCCCTCGCGCAGGTCGTCGCCGGAGGGCTTGCCGGTGACGGCCGGGTCGCCGAACACACCCAGCAGGTCGTCGCGCAGCTGGAAGGCGATGCCGACGTCGGTGCCGTAGGTCCGCAGCGCCGCCACCAGGGCCTCGTCGGCGCCGGCCAGCGCGGCGCCCAGGTGCAGCGGGCGCTCGATGGTGTAGGCGGCGGTCTTGTACCGGTTGATCCGCAGCGCGGCCTCGACCGACTCGTCGCCGCCCGCCTCGCCGTTGATGTCGAGCAGCTGCCCGCCCAGCACCTCGGTGCGCATCCGCGCCCACACCGGCGCGAACCCGGCCAGCGCCGCTGGGGCGAGTCCGGCCTCGTGCACCAGGTCGTCGGCCCAGGCCAGGGCCAGATCGCCGATCAGGATGGCGACCGCCCTGCCGTACTCGGCGCCGTCGCCGGGCCAGCCCGCCGCGCGATGGCGGTCCTCGAACTCGATGTGCACGGTCGGGTAGCCGCGCCGGGTCTGCGAGGAGTCGATGATGTCGTCGTGCACCAGGGCGCACGCCTGCACCAGCTCCAGCGCCGAGCAGGCGGTGAGCACCGCGGCCGCGTCGGGTCCGGCCGGATCGCCGCCCGCGCCGAGCCAGCCGGTCCAGGCGAAACCCGGCCTGGTCCGCTTGCCGCCCCGGATGACGAACTGTTCCAGCGACGCGGCGGCGTCGACGAAGACCGGGCCGAGCGGCTCGACGATCTCGCGCCGCGAGGCGAAGAACTCGGCGAGGACCTGCTCGACCGCGCTGACGAACGCGGGTGTGCCCGGTGTGAGCGTGACCAGGTCGACCGCGGCGGTGGTGTCGGCGACGGACCGGGAGAGTGGGGTACCGATTCCGGCGGACAGGGTGGCCTCCAGGGGCGGAAGTGGGCGAGCGGATGGACCGGGATCGCACGCGGCGGCGCGCGCACCGGCGTTCCGTCGCAGGATACGCGGGCGGGGCGGGGGTGTCGTCGGCGCACGGGGCCGCTGCGACCGACCCCACACCCGGCGATTCGGCGGCGTCTGCGAATGTTCGTCGAGCGGACTTGACGCTCGCCGGGCAGGTCGGCGCCCGGTTTCGGGCCGCCGGGTTCGCCCGATTCCTGGTCGGCGCCGCGGCGCCGGTGCACACCACTACACTGAACCGGTGACTTTCGACGATGGACGGGGACGTTCGACCCCAGATCGACCCGCCCAGAAGCAGCCGATCGTCTCGAACACCCCCTCGGTGGTGCGCAGCCTGCAGACCCATGCGGGCTCCGGCGTGCCGTTCTCGGTGGAGTTCAACCCGCCCCGCGACGCCGCCGGTGAGGCCAGGCTGTGGCGTGCGGTGCGCGAGTTCGAGTGCATGCACCCCGCCTTCGTGTCGATGACCTACGGCGCGGGCGGTTCCACCAAGGACCGCACCGTGCGGATCACCGGTGAGCTCGCCACCGAGACCACCCTGCTGCCGGTCGCGCACCTCACCGCGGTCGGGCACAGCCTCGACGAACTGCGCGCGCTGGTCGGTTCCTACGCCGACTCGGGCATCCGCAACCTGCTGGTGCTGCGCGGCGACCCGCCCGGCGACCCGCTCGGCGAGTGGCGCAAGCATCCCGAGGGCGTCGAGTACGCCGAGGAACTGGTGCGGATCGTGCGCGACCTGGGCGATTTCCATGTCGGCGTCGCGTCGTTCCCACAGGGTCACCACCGCTCGCCCGACCTCGACCACGACACCCGTCAGCTGGCCGCGAAACTGCGTGCGGGCGCCGAGTATTCGATCACTCAGATGTTCTTCGACGTGGAGCACTACCTGCGGCTGCGCGACCGGGTGGTGGCGATGGACCCGATCGAGGGCGCCAAGCCGATCATCCCCGAGCTCATGCCCATCACCTCGCTGCGCACCGTGCAGCGCGCCGAGGAGCTGTGCGGCCGTCCGCTGGCGCCCGCGGTGCTCGATCGGCTGACCCGCGCGGCGGGCACCGGTCCCGAGGAGGACAAGGCCGCCGTGCGGGCCGAGGGCATCCAGATCGCCACCGAGATGGCGCAGCGCCTGATCGACGAGGGCGCCCCCTGCCTGCACTTCATCACCTTGAACTTCGCCAAGGCCACCAGTGAGGTGCTCACCAACCTCGGCTACGGCGTGACGGCGGCCCCGCTCAGCGCGTGAGCGCCAGCTCGGCCCAGACGCGTTCCCACGAGCGCGTCATGGCCGGGTACACGATCAGGTACCGGAAGGGCTTGATGAACGCCATGTAGGCGCGGCCGAACAGTCCGTTCGGCTTGACCAGCACCGCCATCTGCAAGTGGTAACCGGGTCCGCTCTCGTCGGGCACCCAACCCAGGTGCAGCACCCCGTGCATGGTGTTGTTGGCGAGTTCGGCGGCGTATTCGTCGTCGAGCGCGTACACGCTGGTGAACGGGCTGCCCGTATCGTCGGGTCGGGGGAGGTCCCGCAGATCCGCGGGCAACCGGTCCAGCAGCGACCGAACCCGGCGGCCCGTGCCCGCCGACTCCCGGTCCCACCCGAACAGCTCGCCGAGCTTCCACCGGATCTTGAACAACACCCCGCTGACCCCGGAGTCGTCCGAGGCCCGGTTCGCGCGCAGTGCCGCGAGCAGGGCGGGAAAGTCGCCCGCGCGCCCACCCGGTGTCCGGAACCGCCAGACGTCCTCGACCTCGAAATCGGTCGCGATCTCGTGAATCCGCCACGGTCGTGCCGTATGCGCCGACGTCTCCACTCGCATGAGAAACCCCTTTTCCGTACGGGTGCGTATGGAAAGGAGGATACCGCTGATATACGCCGACGTATAGCTCGCGCCGGTGTGACGAATCAGCGCTTGACGCCGACGTTCGGCAGGCTGAATCGGCCCGCCACGGTCAGCTCTCGCCGGGTCCGGGGGCGGGAGCGTCCCCGCCCCCGGATCGGGTCAGGCCGCGCGGGCGGGGCGCAGGCCCCAGGCATCGGCGAGCAGCCGGTGCGATTCCAGGCGGTCGGCGTGGTCGTGGGTGATGGTGGTGACCAGCAGCTCGGCCGCGCCGGTCAGCGCCGCCAACGCCGCGAGGCGGGTGGTGACGGTGTCCGGGGCGCCGACGATCTGGGCGGCGAGCCGGTCCTCGACCAGGCGGTGCTGGTCGGGGGTGAGCGGGGCCGCGGTGGCGGGGTCGAGGTACTCGCTCGCGCCGGAGCCGCTGCGGATGCTGTGCACCCAGTGCCCGTAGGTACTCGCGTGGTGCCGGGCGGTGACCTCGTCGGCGGCCACCACGACATCCGCCGACACGATGACGTGCGGTTCGGCGAGGGTGGCCGACGGCCGGAACGCCGCCCGATACGCCCGCACCGCGTCCAGCGCGGTCCCCGGCGCCACGTGATACGCCGCCGCGAACGGCAGTCCGAGCCGGCCTGCCAGCTCCGCGCTCTCCCCGGCGGTGCTGCCGAACAGCCACAGCTCCACCTGCGCGCCCTCACCCGGAACCGCGTGCAGCGCAACCTCGTTGGACCCGACGTAGCTGCCGTCGAGCAGCGCGCGCACCTCGTCGACCTGATCGGCGAAGTCGGGCGCTTCGGCGCCGGGCTGCTGCAACGCCTCGATCGAGGCGACGAACTTGGATCGGTCGGTGATCCCGCGCGGGTCGAACGGCGGCGGTACCACCACCCCGTCGCGGATCTCGGTGCGGCCGGTGACCGCGTCCAGCACCGGATGCCCGCCCTTGGCGGTGGAGGCCTCGGCCCCGAACTGGCCGCGCCGATGCCCCGAGCGGCCCAGCCCCAGATCGAGCCGGCCCGGTGCCACCGCGTCGACGGTGCCGAACGCCTCGACGATCGAGGCCGAGGTGTGGTGCCCCACTTGCACGGCGCCGGTGCCGACCCGGATCCGGGAGGTGGCCGCGGCCACCAGCCCGAGCAGGGTCAGCGAGGACGAGCTGGCCACCGCGACGAAGTGGTGTTCGGCCAGCCAATACCGGTGGTAGCCCCACTGTTCGGCGTGCCGGGCCAGGTCGACGGTGTTGCGCACCGCCTGCGCGGCGCTGGATCCGGCGCTGATCGGCGAGAGGTCCAGGATCGAGAGCGGAACGGTCACAGCGCCGGATCCTGTTCGCCCGCTTCGATCGCCACCCGCAGCCGGTTCGCGGCCGGCGCCACCGGGCAGGTCGCGTACGGGGTGAAGGCGCAGGGCAGATTCACCGCCCGGTTGAAGTCCAGCGTCACGGTGCCGTCCGCCGCGACCGCGCCGATCGCGAGCGAGCGCGCGGCCGGGTAGGTGGTGACACCGCTGGTGGCGTCGGTGAACAGCACCTTCAGCTCACCGGGCGTGCCGAAGGCGACCAGCGTCTCGGTGACCTCGCCGATCCGGAACTCGATCGTGCCCGCCGCGCTGTGATGATGCGCGAGCCCGTCCACGACCGCGCCGGTGGTGACGGTGCGAGCGGTGTCGAAGGCGGTGAACCGGCCGGTCACCACCCAGCGCGGATCGACCGGGTAGTGCGGGACCCCGGTGAACGCCGCCAGCGCCGGCGCCGCCGGATCGTGCACCCGCACCGCGAACTGTCCGGAGCGCCGGATCACCTCGAACACCCGCCGCTCGTTGACCACGGTCAGCCCGGGCGCCCCCTCGACGGGGACGAGGATCTGCACGCCGCCGATCCGTTCGCCGTCGACGTCGAGCAGGTCGGCGGGCTGGGCGGTGATGAACACCTTCTCGTCGGTGACCCACCAGGTGCCGGGCAGACCGTCGAGCCGCTCCGGGCTGTCGGTGAGCCAGTGCAGCCCGGCCAGGCTGAGCCAGCCCAGCGGCTCGCGCAGGCCGTCCTCGCGGGCCTCGTGCCAGCGCCGCCAGTCGTCGGTGAACGGGGTTGCGGTGCTGGTGGATTCGACCGTGATCGTCATGACGCGCGTGCTCCTTCGGCGACGGTGGGATGCTGGGGATGGCGCAGACCGAGGTGGTCGCGCAGCGTGGTGCCGGTGTAGGCGGTGCGGAAACTGCCGCGTTCCTGCAGTTCCGGCACCACCCGGTCGACGAATTCGTCGAGACCGGCAGGGGTCAGGTGCGGGACGAGGATGAAGCCGTCGGCCGCGTCGGACTGCACGTAGTGGTCGATCTGCTCGGCGACCTGGGCGGGTGTGCCGATGAACTGCTGACGGCTGGTGACCTCGATGATGAGTTCGCGGATGCTGAGGTTGTCCGCCTCGGCCTGCGCCCGCCAGGCCTTCGCCACGGCCAGTGGGTCTTTCGCGTGCCGGACCCGGCCGCGGGTGATCTCGGCGGTGGCGTCGGGTTCGATGTCGGGCAGCGGGCCCTCGGGGTCGTAGGCCGACAGGTCGCGGCCCCACACCTGTTCGAGGAAGGCGAGCGCGGTCTGCGGGCTCACCTGCTGGTAGCGGATGTGCCGGGCCCGCTCGTGCGCCTCGGCCTCGGTGTCGCCGAGCACGAACGTGGCGGCCGGGAAGACCAGCAGTTCGTCGCGGTCGCGGCCGTATTTCGCGAGCCTGCCCTTGATGTCGGCGTAGAAGGCGCGGCCCGCCTCGAGGGTGCCGTGCGCGGTGAAGATCGCGTCGGCGGTGCGGGCGCCGAACTCGCGGCCCTCGTCGGAATCGCCCGCCTGCAACAGCACCGGGTGCCCCTGCGGGCTCGGCGGCACCACGAACGGCGCCTCGATGTCGAACTGGCTGCTGTGGAACGCGGCGCCGGGCACGTCGTGGGCGAAGATCCCGCGCTCCCGGTCGACCACCAGCGCGTCGGCGGGCCAGCTGTCCCACAGCGCCCTGGTCGCCTCGACCACCTCGGCCGCGCGCCGGTACCGGTCGCCGTGCTCGAGGTAGCCGCCGCGGCGGAAGTTCTCGCCGGTGAACGCGTCGGAGGAGGTGACGACATTCCAGGCGGCGCGCCCGCCGGAGAGATGATCGAGCGCGGCGAACTGCTTGGCCAGCTCGAACGGCTCGTTGTAGGTGCTGTTGATGGTGCCCGCCAGCCCCAGCCGTTCGGTGACCGCGGCCACCGCGTTGAGCACGGTGAGCGTGTCGGGCCTGCCGACGACGTCCAGGTCGTGGATCCGGCCGCGGTGCTCGCGCAGCCGCAGGCCCTCGGCCAGGAAGAAGAAGTCGAACAGGCCGCGCTCCGCGGTGCGCGCCAGATGCTCGAACGAGGCGAAGTCCACCTGCGACTTCGACGCCGGATCGGCCCAGACGGTGGTGTTGTTGACGCCGGGGAAGTGCGCGGCGAGATGGACTTGCTTGCGGGGTTTCGCGCTCACAGCGTGGCTCCTCGGCGGGCGTAGCGGCTGGTGGGACGGGGGAGGCCGAGACGGTCGCGCAGGGTGCCCGCCGGGCGTGCGGGGTGCGCGGTCAGCGCGGCCAGGGTGGCGTGCAGGGCCAGCGGCCGCAGGACGACGCCGTCGGCGATGCCGGAGGCGGCGATCTCGGCCAGCAGTTCGTCGAGGTCGGCGACGGTGCCCGCGTGGAGCAGCTCGGGCGCGGGGGCGGCGTGCCAGCGGTCCAGTTCGTCGACCTCGGCGCGGGCCCGCGCGGCCGAATCCGCCAGGTGCACCGGCAGATCCAGCAGGACGCGGACCGTGTCGGGGTCGCGTCCCGCCGTGGCCAGGGTGGCGCGCAGGGCGACCCGGCGGGCGGCCGCGGTGGCGAGGTCGGGTGCGCTGATCCGCAGCAGGTCGCCGCGCCGGACGGCCACGTCGATGGCCACCGGGTCGTCGGCGCGCACCGTCACGATCGGCTGTCCCTGCGGGGAGCGCGGCGTGATCGACGGGCCCTTCACCGCGAAGTGCGCGCCGGTGAAGTCGATGTAGTGCAGGCGGTCGCGGTCGATGAACCGGCCGGTGGGGACGTCGCGGATCTCCGCGTCGTCCTCCCAGCTGTCCCACAGCCGGGTGACCACCTCGATCGCCTCGTCGGCCTCCTGCCACAGCGACACGTCGGTCTGGACGTCCTTGCGCCCGAACGCCTTCGCCTGCGCGGTGCCGGGGGAGACGCCCACCTCCCAGCCCGCGCGGCCCAGGCTCGCGAAGTCGAGCGCGGCGATCGCCTTGGACACGTGGAACGGTTCGGTGTGGGTCACCGGGACCTGCGGGATGAGCGCGATCCGGCGGGTGATCGGCGCGGTGCGGGCGGCGATCGCGACCGCGTCGAGCCTGCCGCGGGTGACGGTGGTGCCGCCCGGTTGCAGCCCGAACGAGTCGGGCAGGAACACCGCGTCGGCGCCGAGCTGCTCGGCCCTGGTGACCACCTCGGTCCAGTAGCCGGCGGTGAACAGGTCCTCGGCGCGCGAATCGGCGCGCCGCCAGGACGCGGGATGTACGCCGGTGCCCCCGGTTTCGATGCCGAGGAACAAGCCGTCGGTGCTCATCGGGTGAGGTCCTTTCCGTCGAGTGGGGCGATCCGGGCGCGCGGCACCGGGATCGCCGCGAGCAGCTCCCTGGTGTAGGCGTGCTGCGGATCGGTGAACAGGGTCGCGGTGGGGCCGATCTCGACGATGCGGCCGTGCCGCATCACCGCCACCCGGTCGCTGATCCGGCGGACCACCGCCAGATCGTGGGAGATGAACAGGTAGCCCAGCGCGAGCTCGGCCTGCAGGGTGTCGAGCAGGTCGAGGATCTGCGCCTGCACCGAGGCGTCGAGTGCCGAGACCGGTTCGTCGAGCACCAGCAGGTCGGGTCGCAGCGCCAGCGCGCGGGCGATCGCCACCCGCTGGCGCTGGCCGCCGGACAGTTCGGCGGGCCTGCGGGCGGTGAACTCGGCGGGCAGCGCCACCTGGTCCAGCAGCTCGGTGACCCGCCGGGACCGGTCGCCGAGGCCGTAGGCGCGCAGCGGTTCGGCGACGATATCGCCCACCTGCCAGCGCGGATCCAGCGAGGAGTACGGGTTCTGGTACACCACCTGGAAGCGCCGCCGGAGTTCCCGCAGCTTGCGCCTGCGGGCGCCGGTGAGGTCGTGTCCGTCGAAGGTCACGGTGCCGCTGTCGGGTTCGGTCAGCCGCAGGGCGATGCGGGCGGTGGTGGACTTGCCCGACCCGGATTCGCCGACCAGGGCCAGGGTCTCGCCCCGGTCGAGGGTGAACTCCACATCGTCGACCGCGGTCACGTCGGCGGCGTGGAACCGCTTGTGCAGGGCGCGGACCGACAGCAGCGGCGACTCCGCGCGCGGGCGCGGCGCCCGGAACGGGGTGGGCGCGAGCGCGGGGGAGGCGGCGAGCAGCCGGCGCGTGTACGGGTGCGTCGGCCGGTCGAGAACCTGTGCCGCCGGGCCGGATTCGACGATCTCGCCGTGCTCGAGGACGACCAGCCGATCGGCCCGCTCGGCGGCGACCGCCAGATCGTGGGTGATCAGCAGGACCGCCGTCCCGCGCGCGGCGATCCGCTCGGCGAGCCGGTCGAGCACCTGCCTGGCCACGGTGGCGTCGAGCGCGCTGGTCGGCTCGTCGGCGATGATCAGCTCCGGCCCGCAGGCCAGCGCGATGGCGATGAGCACCCGCTGACGCTGTCCACCGGACAGCTCGTGCGGATACTGGCGCGCCCGCAGCTCGGGGCGGTCGAGCCCGACCTCCGCCAGCAGGTCCAGCGCCTGCAACCGGGCGCCGCGCCGATCGGCCAGCCGATGCACGAGCAGGGTTTCGGCCACCTGCTCGCCGACCCGCAGCACCGGATTGAGCGACAGCCCGGGATCCTGTGGCACGAACCCGATCCGCACTCCGCGCAACCGGCGCAGCGACTTCTCGTCGGTGGGGTCCACCGGCTCACCGGCGAACTCGACTCCGCCGGCGACGATGCGCGCCGAGTCGCCGAGCAGGCCGATCACCGAATGCGCCAACGTCGACTTTCCCGAACCGGATTCGCCGACCAGGGCCACCACCTCACCGCGCGCGACCTCGATCGAGGCGCCGCGCAGGGCGTCGACGGGACCGGACCCGGAGCGGTAGGTGACGCGCAGGTCGCTGACCCGCAGCAGGGGCGCCGTCATCGATTCTCCGCCTTTCCGACGGACCGGCCCAGTCGCTGCGCCGAGAGCACCACGGCGACGATGACCAGGCCCGGCAGGGTGGTCAGCCACCACGCCGAGGCGAGGAAGTTGCGGCCCTCCGAGATCAGCGAACCCCATTCCGGGGTGGGCGGTTTGGTGCCGTAGCCCAGGAAGCTCAGCGACGACACCGCCAGCACCGCCATCCCGAACTCCACCGCGGCCAGCGCCAGCACCGGCTGCACCGAGTTCGGCAGGACGTGGCGAGCCAGCACCGCGTACCAGCGGACGCCCGAGGCGTGCGCGGCCTCCACATACGGGGCGTGCCGCACCCGTAGCACCTCCGAGCGCATCACCCGGGCGAAGTTGGCGATCAGCGAGATACCCACGGCGAGCGCGACATTGCGGGTGCCGAACCCGAGCGCCGTCACCAGCGCCAGCGAGAGCAGCAGCGCGGGGATCGACAGCAGCACGTCGACGACGCGCATGATCGCGGTGTCGACGATCCCGCCCGCCGCACCCGCGAGCAGGCCGAACAGCGACCCGACCACCAGCGCGATACCGACCGCGGTGAGCGTCGCCGTGAGCGAGAGGCCGGCGCCGTGCACCATCCGGGTGTAGAGGTCGCGGCCGAGATTGTCGGTGCCGAACCAGTGTGCGGCGCTGGGGGATTGGAACTTCTCGGCGGGTACCCCGGTGAGCGGGTCACCGGAGGCGAACACCGACGGCACCAGGGCCCAGCCGATCGCGACGACCAGCACCGCGCTCGCCGCGACGAGCCCGAGATGCCCGCGGACCCAGCGCACGACGACGCCGAACCCGGCCGAGCGCGCGGTGCCCTCGCCTGCCGCCGTCGCGGGAGCGACCGTGCTACGGCGTACGAGAAGGTCGACCATGGTCGCTCCCTTCGGTCTCGGAGGAATGGGAAACGTCAGGCACCGGACACCGCCTTCGCGGCGGTGGTCCCGGAGCTGTCCGCCCGCGCGGTCCGGCGGGTGCCGGTGATCCGCGGATCGAGCAGCGGATACAGCAGGTCCACCGCCAGATTCACCAGCACGAAGATCAGCGCCGACAGGAGTACGACGCCCTGCACCACGGGAATGTCCTGATTGAGCACCGAGGTCTGGGTCAACCGGCCCACGCCCGCGCGGGCGAACACCGACTCGACCACCACCGACCCGGCCAGCATCGTGCCGACCAGCACGCCCGCGATGGTGAACGCGGGCACGCTCGCCAGCCGCGCCACGTGCCTGCGCTGCACCCACCAGCGCGAGGCGCCCTTGGCCAGCGCCACCTCGGTGAACGGCTGCCGCCACGTCTGTGCCAGCCCGGCGGCCAGCACCTGCGCGATCACCGCGCCGATCGGCAGGGCCAGGGTGAGCGCGGGCAACAGGGTGCCGCGCAGGCCGGTGCCGCCGAACGCGGGGAACCAGTGCAGCCGGAACGAGAACAGCTGCAACAGGATCAGCCCGGTCCAGAAGGTCGGCACCGACACCCCCAGCGGCGGCAGCGCGGCCAGCGCGTCGCGCAGCCACGGCCGCCGCGTGTAGGTGGCCGCGAAGGCCAGCGCGGTGCCACCGAGGGTGGCGAACAGCAGAGCCAGCGCGGCCAGTCCGAGGGTGGCGGGCAGCACGTCGCCGATGGTCTGGGTCACCGGCGCGCCGGTGCTGATCGAGCGCCCCAGGTCACCGGTGACGGCGTTGCCGAGCGCGGTCACGTACTGCTCCCACAGCGGCTTGTCCAGGCCGTACCTGGCCTGCAGCTCGGCGATCGCGGCCTGGTCGACCGGGGTGCCGACGCCGCCGCCGTCGGCGGCCATCGAGACCGGATCGGCGGGCAGCAGGTACAGCACCACGAAGGACAGCGTGAACGCCGCCCACAACACCCAGAGCGCCTGCAGCACGCGCGAACCCACGTAGCGGAGCATGCTCAGCGCCCGCTCAGCCAGGTGTCGAAGAACTGCAGCCGGGCCGAGGCCTCGAACGTCAGGTCCTGGGTGGTCGCCGCGGCGCCGATCGCCTGCGACAGCTCGACCGTGGGAACGTAGAGACCGTTGTCGAGGATCTGCCGCTGCGCGGTGCCGAGCAGCGCGGCGCGAGCGGCCGGGTCGCTGGTGGCCAGCTGCTTGTCCAGGGTTTCGTCCAGTGCCGGGATCGGGCCGCGCGCGTTGAGATTGCGGCCGCCCAGCGAGAAGCTCGTGCGCAGGATGTCACCGTCGGCGCGGGTCGAGTTGCCGTAGATGGCGTCGTAGTCCTTGGTGCCCATCCGCGCGGTGGACTCCGGACCCGAGACCAGGTCCAGCTTCAGCTCCACCCCGACCTGGCGCAGCTGCTGCTGCACCAGCTCCAGGATCGCCTGGTTGCCGGCGAACACCTGGCTGAAGGTCACCGAGAAGCTCAGGCGCTCACCGTCCTTGGTCCGGATGCCGTCGCCGCCGGGCACCCAGCCCGCCTGGTCCAGGATCGACTTCGCCTTGGCCGGGTCGTGCGGCAGCTGCGCCGAGAGATCGGTGTAGGCGGGCGTGGCCGAGGCCAGCGACGAGGTCGCGAACTTGAACTGCGGGCCCAGCACGGTGTCGACCAGCTGCTTGCGGTCGAGCGCGGGCAGCAGTGCCTGGCGCACCGCCGGGTCACGCAGCGGACCGCGATTCACATTGGGCTGCAAGCCGAACGGGGTGCCCGGGTTCGACGTGGACAGGATGCGACCGCCCACGGCCTCGATCTGCGGCGCGTCCTGCGGCAGCGCGTCGCTGATCGCGTCGAGCTGCCCGGACACCAGGCTGCCGGTGCGCACGCCCGACTCGGGGACCACGGTGAACTCGATCCGGTCCAGATAGGCCTCGCCCTCGTGGCCGAACACCGCCGAACCCCAGTGGTATCCGGCCCGCTTGGCCAGCGTCGCCGAGACATCCTGCTTGTAGGCCGCGTAGGTGAACGGGCCGCTGCCGATGTTGTCGCCCGCGCACCTGGCCTCGGCCGGCTTGGCGTTGGTGGCCTGGGCGAGGATGCCCAGCTGCGGCGTCGAGGAGGCCTGCAGGAACTGGGCGTTGGGCTGGCTGAACTCGACGCGGGCGGTGAGCTTGTCGACCGCGGTGGTGCCCACGTAGTTGGTCAGGTAGCTCGCGCCCAGCGGCGCCTTGGCGCCACCGAGCTTGACGACGGCGTCGAAGGTGTCGCGCACCGAATCGGCGGTCAGCGCGGTGCCGTCGCTGAAGGTCACGCCGTCGGCGAGCTTGAAGGTGAACACCTTCGCGTCGGGAC
The DNA here is from genome assembly GCF_900637185.1 of Nocardia asteroides. NCBI lineage: Bacteria > Bacillati > Actinomycetota > Actinomycetes > Mycobacteriales > Nocardiaceae > Nocardia > Nocardia asteroides. Next base: position 2,951,599 of record NZ_LR134352.1, read on the forward strand.
TGACCTCCCAGCTCTGCGCCAGCCACGGGGTGATGGCCCCGGTCTTCGGATCCTGATCGGTGAGCGAGTCGACGATCTGGCGGGCCACGTAGATGGTCTGGTTCGTGCCCGCCTGCGCCGGGTCCGAGCAGGAGGGTGCCTGCGAGAGTCCGTAGCGCAGGGTGCCGCCGGGCTGCGGCGGACCGGCCTGCCCACCCGGGCCACCACTGTCACTGCCGCAGGCCACCACCGAGGTGGCGACGGCGAGGACGCCGGCGACGGCGGCGAGACGATGACGGGGACCGATCACGGGGTGACTCCAGGGAATACGCGGCCTGCGGCCAGGGGTGGGAATTTTCATGCGACAGCGAACCTCGCCACGTCTCTCCTCCATCGAACCCGGCGGAAGCACCCACACCCGGGAACGGGCGGGTTGCTGCGACGTCATGGAGCCAGGTCTCTCGGTCGCTCTGGATGGTTGCCGCGGCCACGAGTGCCGGTGCCGAATCAGCATGTGGCACCGCCGGGATACTTCACAACGGTAAGGATCAGCGTGAGCGCAGAGCTTGGCTCCGGAGTGTCACCGGTGCACACTGTCCGCGACGCGCCGACGTCGCGAGGGCCTCGCCTGCGCGGATCCGGCCGGTCGGCGGCGTAGCGTCGGATCTGTCCGCGTCGATGAGGAGTGCGTCGTGACCGAGCCGCGTCGTTCCACCCGGGTGATCACGCTGGCGGCCTGCGCCGCCGCTGTGCTGCTGAGCGCGCCGGTCGCGGCCGCGGAACCGGCGGTAACCAGGGATGCGCCCGCCGCCGCCACGGCCGGGCCCGGCGACCTGCTCACCGCGTATCAGTCGGTGGTCCAGACCTTGCAGGCACTGGGCATTCAGCCGTTCCTGTATCCCACGGTGGCCGCGAACTGCGCCGGGGACGGTCTGGGCCTCGTCCCCGCCGTCGCCGGTGCCGTGCCGGGTCCATGGCCCGCCGGCAAGGTGCAGATCCCGGGGCTGGACCTCAACGCCGTGAAATCCGGGCAGACGATGTTCACCTTCCTGCCCTACGGCCTGGCGCCGGACAACCCGGCCACCGGCACCGCCGGTATGCAGGTGGCCTGGCTCAACATCAGCACCGGCCGCGGCGGGATGGCCTCGATGGGCTCGATCGCCGACATCGTGCGCGCCCTGGTCCCACCCGAGGTCCCGATCGAACTGCGTCCCCTCGCCGAAACCGCCATCCGCGACTTCCTCTTCACCGCCATCCCCGTCGGCGGCGTCCGCGCCGTCCCCGTCGACACCGGCCGGGGCACCGTCCTGGCCGCCGTCTTCGGCACCGTCGACAACGCGGGCCGCTCCTGCTTCTTCTTCCCCACCATCGGCCTCACCGAAGTCCCCTGAGCGACAGGCTCGTCAGCGATCCCGCGGGCTGCGAACACCTCCGCGATTCGGCGGGTCAGGCGTGTCGGGCGGTGGCGGGTTCGGGGGTGACGAGGGGGCGGTGTTTCCAGCGGAGGGTGCCGGTGCGGTGGCGGTGGTGGGAGCGCAGCCACAGCGAGAGGTAGGCGGCGACGCCGGCCGGGTGGGCCAGGGCGGAGGTGAGGTCGGTGCGGGTGGGCGGGCGGCGGGTTTCGGTGCTGCGGGTGGCCAGGCGGCCCGCGACCGCGGCCAGGTAGCCGAGCAGGCCGGCGCGGCGGACCCGGCCGCGGCCGCACAGCGCGGCCAGTGGGGGGAGCCAATAGGCCAGGGCGGCGAGCAGACCCACCGCGGCGCCGGTGTCGAGGCGGCCGCGGTAGGCCGACCAGAGCCAGCGGGTGTAGCCGTCGGCGAGTTCGGTGGCGCCGGTGTACATCCGGGTGCTCGCGGCCTCGCCCGCGGTCACCAGCGCGGTGCGATGACCCGCCCGGCGCAGCGCCCTGGCCAGATCGAGATCTTCGGTGGCGCTGGCGGCGACGGCGGCGTGCCCGCCACCGGCCCGGTACGCCGCCGCGTCGACGGCGAGGAACTGGCCACAGGCCACCGCGGTCGACGGGCGCAGACTGCGGTTGGCCGCGCCGAGCGGCAGGGTGGACGCCCACGACCACGCCAGCAGCGGCTGCACCAGCCGCTCGGCCGGGGACCCGGCTCGCTGCACCGGCCACGCCGACACCAGACCGGCACCGCGCGCACGCAGTTCGGTGACCGCCGCGGCGATCGCGTGCGGCGCCAGTCGCACGTCGGCGTCGACGAAGACCAGGGCCGCCGCGTCGGTGCGGGCGGCCAGGCGCGCGCAGGCGGCGGCCTTGCCGGTCCAGCCGGGCGCGGGGTGGGCGGCCGAGCGCAGCACCGTGAACCGGCTGTCGCCGTCGACGGCGGCGAGCGCGGCCGCGTAGGTATCGTCGGCGGAGGCGTCGTCGAGGATCAGGACGTGCAGCCGCGGCACGCCGGTCTGGGCGCGCAGGTCGGCGATCAGGGCGGGCAGGCGGTCGGCCTCGTCCCGGGCGGGGACACACACCGTCACCGGTTCGATCACCCCGGCGACCCGGCGCGGGAGGGTGCGCAGCGTGGCCAGGTTGTAGGCGGCGGTGGTCGCGCCCAGCGCGGCGAGGCCGGTGCCCGCCCAGGTCAGGTAACGGCCCGCCGCGCCCATGTCAGCGGCCCAGCCTGCGGCTGGCGATCTCGCGCCACATCTCCTGCGGCGAGAACGGGCCGCGCGGGGAGTTCGGGGGAGCGGGGTTGCGATCGCGGAAGGCCATGCCCGCGATCAGGGCCGCCACGGCCAGCGTGATGCCGCCGACGATGCCGGCCCAGCCCGCGAACGAGCGGGTGTTCGGGTCGGCGTACTTCACCTCGGCGCGCAGCGTGGAGGTCTCCCCGGCGGGCAGCTTCCACGACACCGTGTTGTCGCCCTCGCGGGTGCCGTTGGTCTTGGCCACGCGGGCCGGGAAGGCGATGGAGAACTGCACGTCCGAACCGTGCGGCGGCACCGACTCCAGGTCGACGCGCCCGGTGAGGCTCACCAGGTCGCCGGTGCGCTGGAACTCCAGGGTGAACATGCCCTGGGTCTGGTCCGAGAGCCCGCCCAGCTGGCCGACCTCGCCGAAGGTCAGGTCATCGAAGAACACCTGGGTGCCGACGTAACCGTCCTGGTTGTAGTTCTCCACGCGCACCTTGGCGGCCAGCTGGTCCGGCGCCTTCAGCTGCGGGCCCTTGTCGGCTGGCCCGGTCGGCACGACCGCGGCCACGATCCGCCCCGAGACCCGGTCGTTGGACGACACACCCATCGACACCTGCACGCGCAGGCACCCGGCCAGCGCGGGCACCAGCAGCGCCAGCAGCACGGCGACGGCCGTCACGCGGCGCGCGCGCCGGCGCGGAGACGGAGTGGGCATGTCGGCGACGAGACTCGGCTGCACGGGTGACATCGTGCCAGGCTCTGGCCCGAGAACACACACGACGGGCCCACCGGGCCGGGACGACCCACGTCGACCAGGCGATTCACCCGCGCCGACCGGGCCCGTCAGCTCGGTGCGCCGAGCTTGCGAGCACGCAGCAGCAGCGGAATACCGAGCGGCGCCGACCCGAGGAACCCCCACACCGCGGACGCGGGCAGCCCGAGGAACACCGCGTGCGCGAGGGTCGAGCCGAGCCAGGTCCAGACGAACACCGCCACCGGAACCGCCACCGACGGGTCGTGCGCGGCCGGGACCGCCCGGTCGAGCGCGGTCAGCAGCAGCGCCATCACCGTCGCGACGAGGGCCCAGCCGAGGTAGTTGGTGTACGGGATCTGCGCCAGCCCCGGCAGCCCGGCATCGGTGACCCGCCACGTCCACTGCCCGTCGGCCACCATCTGCGGATCGAGGAACAGGTCCCACCCCACCGCGCCGACGACGAACAGGCAGGCCCGGCGCACCGCGAAACCGGCACGGCCCCCGGCCGGCCCGGCTCCGGACGGCGCCACCACCAGCGTGGCGACGATCCAGATCGGATAGAGCCCGCCGGTCCAGGCCAGCGGGACGACCAGCGGGACCTCCGCGAGCGCGGGCCCCAGCCGCTCGACGGCATACGCGTACGCGCCGAACGGGAACCCGGTGGCGGTCCCGGCGATCTCGGCGCTCAGCCCCAACCCGGAGACGACGACCAGAAAACCCAGGGCCCATCGCCAACCGCGAGTCGTCCCCGCGTGCAGCACGGCGGTCGCGGCCGAGAGCCCGACCACGACGATCGTGATGCGATCCCGCGTCGTGCCCGCGCTCAACGGATAGGCGATCTGCGTCGCGACCAGCAGGATCGCCGTCGCGGCCGGCAGCGCCCGCCCCGGCTCGGCCCGCACCCACCGCCCGAACGCCGCGGCGACTCCACGCACCCGCCCGCTGCGCGCGCCGATCACCGCGGCCCCCCGATCATCGGCCCGCTCCCATCACTTCCGCTACCGCTACCGCTGCCGCTGCTGCTGCTGCCGCCGCTGCTGCTGCTGCTGCTGCCGCTGCTGCTGCTGCCGTTGCTGCTGCTGCTGCCGCCGCTGCTGCCGTTGCTGCTGCTGCCGTTGCTGCCGCTGCTGCCGTTGCTGCTGCTGCCGTTGCTGCCGCTGCTGCCGTTGCTGCTGCTGCCGTTGCTGCCGCCGCCACTGCCGCTGCCGCCGCTGCTGCTGCCGCTGCCGTTGCTGCCGCTGCCGTTGCTGCTGCTGCTGCCGTTGCCGTTGCCGTTGCTGCTGCTGCTGCTGCTGCCGCTGCTGCTGCTGCCGTTGCTGCTGCTGCCGTTGCTGCTGCCGCCGTTGCTGCCGCCGCTGCTGCTGCCGTTGCCGTTGCTGCCGCCGCTGCTGCTGCCGTTGCCGTTGCTAAAGCTGCCGTTGCCGTTGATGCTCGCATTGCCGCTGCCGTCATCGCTGTTGCCGGAGGCGCTGCCGCAGTTCGGGGTCGCGGCGGCGGAATCGCGCGGTTGCACGCGTGACCCGGCGTCCCGTTCGGAATTCGTCGAGTACCGCCGCCCGCCGCGCTGGGTACGGCGCCCGCAGGCGGACCGGTTCCTCATCGTCTACGCGACAACGAGAATCGGCGCGTGCGGCGATCGCCGAGGACCAGGCGCGCGGCACTGCGCCCGCTGGCACCGGACACGCCGCCGCCGGGATGGGTCGACGCGCCGGTCAGGTAGAGCCCGGGGGCGCCCGGCACCCGCTGACCCGACAGCTCCGGCAGCGGCCGCCACAGCATCATCTGGTCCAGCGACATCTCCACATGCATGACATTGCCGCCGCGCAGACCCATCTCCCGTTCCAGGTCGACGGGTGTCTGCGTGAACCGCTGCCGCACCGAGGACGCGAAGCCCGGGGCGTACCGCTCGACCTCGGCCACGATCCGGTCGGCCTCACGCTCACCGTGCGCGGCCCAGTCGCCGCCGTCGGCCAGCGCGTAGGGATGCCATTGCGCCCAGAGCGACAGCTGGTGTTCCCCCGGCGGCGCGATGGAGGGATCCAGCGCGCTGAAACTCATGGCCAGCACCACCGGCCGCGGCGGCAGCGCACCGCCCATGGCCGCACCGTGCGCGAGCCGCAGCTGATTGCGGTCCGACACCAGGAACTGCAGACCGTGCGCGGACTCGGCGTGGGTGGCGCCGGGATAGTCGGGCAGCCGGTCGGTGGCCAGCCGCACCACCATGCCGATCCCCGGGCCGACGCGGATGCGGCGCTGCCAGTCGTCGAGGACGCTGTCGTCGAAACCGCCCGCGCGCAGCAGGTCCAGCGTGGCCAGGATGTGCGCGCCCGCGATCACGGTGTCGGCGCGCAGGTTCCGGCCCGACGCCGTGTCGACCTGCCAGCCGTCGCCGGCGTGGCGCAGCGCGGTGACGGCGTCCCCGGTGTGCAGCTCGCCGCCGTCGGACCGCAGCCGGGCGATCAGGGCGGCACTGAGTGCCCCACTTCCCCCCACGGCCCGCCCGGGCGGCAGGGTGTGCATGAGCGCGGCGAAGCCGGCCATCGGCGCGGTCCCCGGCTCCGACATGGGCGGCCCGGACTGCGCGCCGAACCAGGCCAGCGACGCCTTGAGCCGTTCGTCGTCGAACCAGTAGTCCAGCAGCGCGTCACCGGTCTGCAGGAACTCCCGCGACAGCGCGCTGCCGCCGTCGCGCGCGTCCAGACCCCAGAACGAGCGCACGAGCCTGCCCGGCGTCGGCGGACCGCCGAACGCGCGCATCACCCGCGCGCTGCGCTCACCCCACACCCCGACGAAGCGCCGGTAGGCGTCGGCGTCGCGCGCCCCACACGCCGCGGCGATCGAGGCGCAGGTCAGGTCCAGATCGCGACGGAAGACGATCGGCGGGCGGACACCGTCGGACGGGGTGAAACCCCAGGGATCGCAGTCGAGATAGCGCAATCCGAACCGTTCGAGCTCGAGCTCCTCGACGATCCCGGTGTGCCGGATCATGATGTGCGCCGAGGAACCACGGTCCACCCGGTGACCGGGGAACCGCTCCACGGTCGACACCGCGCCGCCGGGCACCTCGTCGCGTTCGAGTACTCGCACCCGCACGCCGGCCTTCGCCAGGTAACAGGCCGCGACCAGCGCGTTGTGGCCGGAGCCGACGACGATCGCCGTGTCCGGCGCCCTCACCGGCCGGACGCGGGCAGCGGGAGCCGCCGCCCCAGGATGGCGAACGGGCGGGTATCGCCGGCGAAGACGAAATTGCGGATCACATCGGTGAATCCGGCCCGCCGGTACAGGCGCCAGGCCCGGTTCGCCTCCTCGGGCACCTCCGGCGTGGACAGCAGGACCGCGGCCTCGGTGCGATCGGCCAGCAGCCGCTCGAGCAGCGTGGACCCGATTCCCCGGCCCTGCGCCGCCGGGTGCACGTGCAGCTCGGTGAGTTCGAAGTAGTCCGCCAGCAGGTCACGCGCGGCCGCCTCGGGCCAGCCGCAGCGGCGCATCCCGGTGTGTACCTGCTGATGCCACCACTGCCGCGGCGCGCCGCGGTAGCCGTAGGCGATCGCCAGGATGGGGGCGGTGCGCAGGTCGACCGCGCCGGAGTCGTCGGGCAGCACGGCGGCCACGGCGCGCCAGCCCGCCCTGGTGGTGTGCTCGGTCCACATCGGGGCCCGGTGGTGCTCGGTGCCGCGCGGATAGTCCATGGCGGCGACATACACCGACAGGGCGTCGTGCAGGCGCGCGCGCAGGGCGGCGACACTGAGGTCGACGACGACGGGTGCTGGGGTGTGATTCGGCTTGACGGCTGTCATGGCTCTCGTCGATGGCGCGCTGGCGCGGAAGTTGTCGGTGGGTGTCCCTATATTCAATCCCAATTCAAACGTTCGAATGCTTGTTCGATCTGTGCGAGGGGCGAAAGGGGCAGCAGATGGCTGGTCGCAACGATGGTCGGGAGCACGCGGGGCACGACGGTCGCGCGGGCGGGCTGCTACGTCAGGCCGACGCCCTGCTCACCGATTCGGCCTGGGAGCACGAGCCGGGGGAGCGGTTCCGCACCGCCTACCTGGCCGCCCTGCGCGGCGCGGGCGCGATGATCGCGCTCACCGGCGCCGACCGGGCGCCGCGGGCCCGGTCCCGCAGCGCCTGGGTGCTGCTGCGGCGGGCCTCCCCGGAATTCGCGATGTGGGCGGATTACTTCGAGGCGCACTCGCAATTGCGGGCCGATCTGGAGGCCGGATTGGACCGTGCGATCACCGACACCCGCGCCGACGAATTCTGCTCACGGGTCGGCGCGTTCCTCTACGACGTCGACGATGCGCTGGTCGCCGCCGCGAAGACACGCCCGCAGCCGAGTCGCGACCGGGACATGACCGCTTAGTTATCACCGAGTAGGTGGTACGGCCTCGATCGAACTCGTATCATGGGGGGAGATAGCCGCCAAGGTCGGCTACCCGTCGCCTACCCGGAGGCGACCAGCCACGCCTAGTGCCGGGGGAGGTACCGTGCCACTCTCCGAGCACGAGCAGCGCATGCTCGAACAGATCGAGAGCGCTCTCTATGCTGAGGATCCGAAGTTCGCCTCGTCCGTCCGTGGCGGACGTCTTCGCTCCACGTCGAGTCGACGCAGACTGCAGGCCGCGGCGCTGTTCGCCGTCGGTCTGTTCCTGCTCGTCGCCGGCATCGCCGCCCCGTTCAAGCCGGGCGGTTTCCCGATCATCAGTCTCGTGGGATTCATCGCCATGTTCGGCGCTGGTGTCCTGCTGATGATCGGCAACTCGCGCAGGTCCGCTCGGCCGGACTCGACCGAGCATCCCGCCGCGGGCTCCGGCCCCTCGGGTGGCTCGACCGGGCGCGGTGGTCGCCCCCGTAAGTCGGGCGGCTTCTCCGAGCGGATGGAGGACCGGTTCCGCCGAAGGTTCGAGCAGGAGTAGCTCGGCCGTAGCCGGAGCGTCACGACATCGAAGGCGGCGCCGCACCCGGATCGGGTGCGGCGCCGCCTTCGTCCGTGCCCGGTGCGGATCGGTTGCCGGGCCGGTGATCAGGGCGGTTCCCCCACCTTCCCCACCATTCCCCACCGCGCCCCCACGCGGATTTCCGGCGCGCGCCGGCGCCGGTCGCACCTGCGATGTTTGCTGAACGTTGTCGGAACCCCGGGTTGCCGACCCGCGCGGGTTGCCCGAACACGCGATAACCCCGAATCTCGGTGATAGCTGACATGACCTGCGGAATTGTGTTGGCGGGGAGCGAGATCACCCAGGGTTTCGATTGAAAGTGGGGGAAAGTGGGGTAATGTGGGTCGCGCACTACAGGACATGCCGTACGGCGAGGTGATCCAGTAGGGAGGTGGCCGGGATGTTTCTCGGTACCTACACCCCCCGGCTGGACGACAAAGGGCGACTCACGTTGCCTGCGAAGTTCCGAGACGATCTGGCGGGAGGGTTGATGGTCACCAAAGGTCAAGACCACAGCCTGGCCGTGTATCCGAGAGACGAGTTCACCGCGCTCGCGCGGCGAGCCGCCGCGGCGTCTCGAAGCAACCCGCAGGCACGGGCTTTCGTCCGAGCGCTGGCGGCGGGCACCGACGAGCAACGTCCGGACGCACAGGGCCGGATCACGCTGTCGCCGGACCATCGTCGCTACGCCGGTCTCACCCGGGATTGCGTGGTGATCGGCTCGGTCGACTTCCTCGAGATATGGGACAAGCAGGCGTGGGAGTCCTACCTCGCCGAGCACGAGGAGGACTACGCACAAGCCAGAGACGAGTCGCTGGGCGGGATCTTCTAGCCCGGAGCACGCGAGTGCTGCGAGGCCTCTGCCCGGGCGCGGACCCTGACGTACTTCCCCGACGCCAGGTGCCGCGCCTCGGTCAGAGACCTCGACGCATTCGCCGGTTCCGCCGCAAGGGCGGTGGAACAGCTTCATTCGGACCGCAATCTCATTCGTAAAGCACTGTGTGGCAAGGCGACCCGTCTGCGACGCGAGGCAGTATCCCGGGAGGTCGAGGTGAACCATGACACCGAGAACCCCCGTCATGTGCCGGTCCTGCTCGAACGCGCCGACGACCTGCTCGGCCCCGCGCTGAGCGAACCGGGCGCCGTCTACATCGACGCGACCCTCGGCCTGGGCGGGCACGCGGAGCATTTCCTGCGCACCTATCCGAACGCGCACCTGGTCGGTCTCGACCGCGACACCACCGCGCTGAAACTGGCGGGCGAGCGCTTGGCGCCCTACGCCGACCGGATCACACTGGTGCACACCCGCTATGACGGCATCGCCGACGCGCTGCACCAGGCCGGCCTGTCCGAGATCGGTTCGGTCTCCGCGATCCTGATGGATCTCGGTGTGTCGTCGATGCAGCTCGACGAGGCCGATCGCGGCTTCGCCTACTCCGTCGACGCGCCGCTGGACATGCGGATGGACCCGACCACCGGCCCGACCGCCGCCGACGTGCTCAACACCTACAGCCACGGCGATCTGGCCCGGGTGCTGAAAACCTATGGCGACGAACGGTTCGCGGGCAAGATCGCCTCGGAGGTGCTGCGCAGGCGCGCGGTCAAGCCGTTCAGTACCAGCGCCGAACTGGTCGAGCTGCTCTACGCCACCATCCCGGCGGCGGCGCGGCGCACCGGCGGGCATCCGGCCAAGCGCACGTTCCAAGCCCTGCGGGTGGAGGTCAACGGCGAGCTCGACTCGTTGCGGGCCGCGCTGCCCGCCGCGCTCGACGCGCTGCGCGTGGGCGGTCGGATCTGCGTGATGTCGTACCAGTCGCTGGAGGACCGGCTGGTCAAACAGGAGTTCGCACCCCGGATCGTGTCCCGCTCCCCGGTCGACCTGCCGGTCGAATTGCCCGGCATGGGACCGGAATTCCGGATGCTGACCCGTGGTGCGGAGAAGGCGACCGAGTCCGAGATCGAGGTCAACCCGCGATCCGCGCCGGTGCGGATGCGCGCGGCCGAACGGATCGCGGAGAGGTCAGGGAGGACACAGGAGGGGACACGATGAGCGTGCGGACGAGCACCGTCGCGGTGCCGAGTCGGACGGCCCGGCGCGTCGAAGCGGCCGAGCGGGTGAAATCCGGTGCTGCGCAGCGCGCCTACGCGCGGAAACGCACCAGGGAACAGCTGCTCGACGGCATCGAGCTGCCCGAACGGGCATCCACGATGGCCGGGCGGATCCCCTTCGTCACCGCGATCATCGGTCTGCTCGGCTGCGGCCTGGCGCTGACCCTGCTGCTCACCACCCGGGCCGCCGAGGACAGCTACCTGCTCGGAGACGCCAGGGCCGTCAACCGCAAGCTCGCCGACGAGCGCGCCGCGCTGCAGCGTGAGGTCGCCGCCGCCGATTCGGCCCCCGAATTGGCCTCGCGGGCCAGGGAACTGGGCATGATCCCGGCCAAGGATCCGGCGCGGCTGGTGCTCGGCCCGGGTGGGGAGGTCACCGTCATCGGCACGCCGACGCCCGCGCAGGGCGCCCCGGTGCCGCCGCTGAACGGCCCGCCGACCACCACCCCCAACGGTCCGCTGCCCGGTCATGTGCAGGCCCAAGGCGAGCGGGTGGTGCCGGTCCAGCCCGGCGCGCCGACCTCGAGCCCGGCCACCCCGGGTGGCACGCCCGCGCCGGTCCTCGCCGCGCCGGGTGCTCAGGCCGCCCCCACGGTCCAGGCCGCACCGGCGCCGCAGCCCGCGGTGGCGGCACCGCCCGCGCCGCTGGCCCCCGCGGCTACCGAACCGGCTCCGCTCGCGTCGGCCGGTGACGCGCCCGCTCCGGTCGACGGTCAGGCTCCGGCCGGTACTCCCGCGCCGGACCGGGTCGACGTGGCAACCCCCGGCGACCCCCTCGCGCCGGTCACCGTGCCGGACCGGGTCGACGTCGCCACCCCGGGCGACCCCCTCGCGCCGGCCGATACGCCGCCGCCCGCACCGGGTGTCGCGGCCGGCCTACCCGGCCGACCGGCCGGACCGCCGAGCGAGACACCGCAGATCGTCGCTCCGGAAGGTGGCCGATGAAGAACAGCGGGCCCGCGTCGCGACAGCGACGCGGGCCGGTGTCGTCGAGGGCCCGTCGCGGCGGCTCGCTCTCGCCGGACCGGCCGATCCGGTTGCGTCTGGGCGTCGGCCGGGTCACCCTGCTGGCGACGCTGGCCGTGGTGGCGCTGCAACTGCTCTACGTCCAGAGCATCGCCGCGCCCGGGCTGTCGGCGCAGGCCGCCTCGCAGCGCACCACCAAGGAGACCGAGGCCGCCGTGCGCGGCCCGATCACCGACCGGTACGGCAACCAGCTCGCCTTCACCATCACCGCGAAAGCGCTGACCTTCCAACCGGTCCGGGTGCGCCAGCAGCTGGCCGACGCGAGGAAGGCCAAGGCGAGCGCGCCCGATCCCGAGCAGCGGCTGAAGGACATCGCCAAGTTCGTCCACGAGAAGCTCGGCGCCGCGGCGCCCAAGGAGGACGAGCTGCTCGACAAGCTGCGCAGCGACAAGACCTTCACCTACCTCGCCCGCAATGTCGACCCGCGGGTGGCCTCGGAGATCACCGCCAAGTTCCCCGAGGTCGGTGCCGAACGGCAGGACCTGCGCGAATACCCCGGCGGCGCACTGGCCGCCAATGTGGTCGGCGCGACCGGCTGGGACGGGCACGGCCAGATCGGCCTGGAATCCGCCCTGGACTCGGTGCTCGCGGGCACCGACGGATCGCGCACCTACGACAAGGGTTCCGACGGTGCCGTGATCCCGGGCAGCTACCGTGACCAGCAGCCTGCCGTCAACGGCTACGGCGTGGAACTGACCCTGGACGCCGACCTGCAGTACTACGTGCAGCAGCAGGTGCAGCAGGCCAAGCAGGCCTCTGGCGCGTCCTCGGCGTCGGCGGTGGTGCTCGACGCCAAGACCGGCCAGGTACTGGCCATGGCCAACGACAACACCTTCAATCCCGCACTGGGGCCCCAGCATTGGGCCTCGGCCGACATGAGCAACCCCTCGGTGGCCGAACCCTTCGAACCCGGTTCGGTGAACAAGATCGTCACCGCGGCCGCCGCCGTCGAGTACGGGCTCACCACGGCCGACGAGGTGCTGCAGGTGCCCGGCTCGATCCGGATGTCCGGCGTCACGGTCAACGACGCGTGGCAGCACGGCACCGCGCCGTACACGACCACCGGGATCTTCGGGAAGTCCTCCAACGTGGGCACGCTCATGCTCGCGCAGCGGGTGGGGGAGGACCGCTTCGCCGACATGGTGGACCGGTTCGGCCTCGGCAAGCGCACCGGGATCGGGCTGCCGGGCGAGAGCCCCGGCCAGGTGCCCGCGCGCGATCAGTGGTCCGGCGGCACCTTCGCCAATCTGCCCATCGGCCAGGGCCTGTCGATGACGACCCTGCAGATGACCGGCATGTACCAGGCCATCGCCAACGACGGCCTGCGCATCCCGCCGCGCATCGTCAAGGCCAGGGTCGCCCCCGACGGCACCCGCACCGAGGAACTGCAGCCCGACGGCGTGCGGGTGGTGAGCCCGCAGACCGCGAGCACGCTGCGCACCATCTTCCAGGCGACCGTGCAGAAGGACCCGATGGGCTACCAGATGGGCACCGGCGCGCCCGCCGCGATCGAGGGCTACCAGGTGGCGGGCAAGACCGGCACCGCGCAGAAGGTCGACCCCGCCTGCCGGTGCTATTCGACCTCGTCGTTCTACATCACCTTCGCCGGCATGGCGCCCGCCGACAACCCCCGGTACGTGATCGGCATGATGCTCGACGCGCCGGTGCGCAGCTCCGACGGCACCGGCGGCGGCTCGGCCGCACCGCTGTTCCACAGCATCGCCTCCTGGGCGTTGCAGCGCGACCGGGTGCCCCCCTCGCCGGAACCGAAGCGCCTGGTCCTGGAGGCCGGGCTCTGACAGCCGGCTTTGGCGCAACCCGCGTTGTCCGCCCGACACCGCGCGTCGGTAACCTGACACGTCGTCTCGCCCACGCGCTCGATCACTCTCAGAGAGGAGCCTTGTGCCCGCGCAGTCCAGCCCGCACGCGCTCCGGCCGAACACGCCGCCGTCGACGTCGCTGCAGGCCCTGCTGGACCTCACCGGCGCCACGGTGCCGACCCCGGTAACCACCGAGATCACGGTCACCGGTATCGAGCAGCGTTCCCTCGCGGTGCGCCCCGGTGACCTGTTCGCCGCGTTGCCCGGTGCGAACGCGCACGGCGCGCGTTTCGCCGCCGACGCGATCGCCCGCGGCGCGGTGGCGGTGTACACCGACCCCGAGGGCGCCGCCCTGATCGGTGACGTCGCCGTCCCCGTGCTCGTGCGCGAGCAGCCGCGCGCCGTGCTCGGTGAGCTGTCGGCCGAGATCTACGGCCATCCCAGCGACCGGCTCCGGATCATCGGCATCACCGGGACCTCCGGCAAGACCACCACCTCGTACCTGGTGGAGGCCGGGCTCGCCGCGGCAGGCCTGTCCACCGGGCTGATCGGCACCATCGAGACCCGCATCGGCGGCAGGCGGGTGCCCAGCGCGCTCACCACCCCCGAGGCGCCCCAGCTGCACGCGATGTTCGCCGCGATGGTCGAGCAGGGCGTGCAGGCGGTCGTGATGGAGGTGTCCAGCCACGCGCTGGCGCTGGGCCGGGTCGACGGGGTGCGGTTCGCGGTCGGCGCGTTCACCAACCTGTCCCAGGACCACCTCGACTTCCACGCCGACTTCGAGGACTACTTCGCCGCGAAACGCAAACTCTTCGAAGCGGATTCGCCGGTCGCCGCGCGCACCGCGGTGATCTGCGTGGACGACGAGTGGGGCACCCGCCTGGCCGGCGATCTCGACGCGCCGATAACCGTGTCGACCGTCGGGGCGGCCACCTGGCAGGTCACCGGTGACGTGCACGCCACCGGCGGCACCCAGGACTTCACGGCGACCGGCCCCGACGGCGAGCTCACCGTGCGGCTGCGGTTGCCCGGCCGCTACAACGTCGCCAACGCGCTGCTCGCCGTCGCCACCTGCGCGGCGGCCGGGGTGGACCCGGCCGTGGCCGCGCCCGCGCTGGCGGGCGTCGACGTGCCGGGCAGGATGCAGCGGGTCGAGCGCGGCCAGGACTTCCTGGCCGTCGTCGACTACGCGCACAAGCCCGCCGCGGTCGAGTCGGTGGTGGCCACCCTGCGCGGGCACCTCACCGAGGCCGGGCACGGCAGGCTCGCGGTGGTCGTCGGCGCGGGCGGTGACCGGGACGCGGCCAAGCGCCCGCTGATGGGCGCCGCGGCGGCCCGCGGTGCCGATCTGCTGATCGTCACCGACGACAACCCCCGCACCGAGGACCCGGCGGCCATCAGGGCCGCCGTGGTGGCCGGTGCGCACGAACTCCCGGCCACCGATCGCGGCGAGATCCGCGAGATCGGTGACCGCGCGGCGGCCATCGCCGCGGCCGTCGCCTGGGCGCGGCCCGGCGACGTGGTACTCGTCGCGGGCAAGGGCCACGAGGCGGGCCAGGAGATCCAGGGCGTCAAGCATCCCTTCGACGACCGCGAGGTGGTCGCGGCGGCGCTGGAAACCCTGCCCACACGACACAGTCCGCAGACGGACTCGGAGGACTTGACGGTTTCATGATCGAGATGACACTGCGGGAGATCGCGGACGTCGTCGGCGGCGAGCTGCACGACGTTCCCGACCCCCAGGCACTGGTGACCGGTTCGGTCGAATTCGATTCGCGCCGAATCGGTTCCGGCGATCTGTTCCTCGCCCTGCCGGGCGCCAACTCCGACGGACACGACTACGCCGCCGCCGCGGTCGCCGCGGGCGCGGTCGCCGTGCTGGCGGCCCGTCCGGTCGGCGTGCCGGCGATCGTGGTGGCGCCCGCCAGCGGCTCGGTGCCCGCGACCTCGGTCGCGCTGAGCGCCGACGCCGACGGGTCCGGTGCCGCCGTGCTGGCGGCGCTGGCCGAGCTGGCCAGGGCCAGCACCGAGCGGCTGGCCGCGCGGACCGGGCTCACCGTCGTCGGCGTGACCGGTTCCTCCGGCAAGACCTCGACCAAGGACCTGCTGGCGGCCGTGCTGTCGCCGCTGGGTCCGGTCGTCGCGCCGCCGGGATCGTTCAACAACGAACTCGGACACCCGTGGACCGCGCTGCGCGCCGGTCTCGACACCAAGTTCCTCGCGCTCGAGCTGTCGGCCCGCGGCCCCGGCCACATCGCCGCGCTGGCGCGCATCGCGCCGCCGCGGATCGGTGTGGTGCTCAATGTCGGCACCGCGCACCTGGGTGAGTTCGGCAGCCGCGAGGCGATCGCGCAGACCAAGGGCGAGCTGGTCGAGGCCCTGCCCGCCGACGGGCTGGCCGTGCTCAACGCCGACGACCCGAACGTCGCGGCCATGGCCTCGCGCACCGAGGCCAGGGTCGTGCTGGTCGGCCTGTCCGGCGACGCCGACATCCGCGCCACCGACGTGGTCACCGACGAGCAGGCACGCGCCCGGTTCACCTTGCACGCCCGCGGTGAGTCCGTGCCGGTGCGGCTGGCCGTGCACGGCGAGCACCAGGTCGGCAACGCGCTGTCGGCGGCCGCGGTCGCGCTGGAATGCGGCGCCGACCTGGCCACCGTCGCCGCGGCGCTGTCGGGGGCCACCGCGGCCTCGGCGCGCCGGATGGACGTGCGGACCACCGCCGAAGGTGTCACCGTCATCAACGACTCCTACAACGCCAATCCCGATTCGGTGAAGGCCGCGCTCAAGGCGCTGGTCACCCTGGCCAAGGCGGGCGAGGAGCCGCGCCGCAGCTGGGCCGTGCTGGGCGAGATGGGCGAGCTCGGCGACACCTCGGTGATCGAGCACGACGCGATCGGACGCCTCGCGGTGCGCCTCGACGTCGACCGGTTGATCGTGGTCGGCACCGGACGACCCTCCCGGGGCATGCACCAGGGCGCGGTGATGGAAGGCTCATGGGGCGAGGAGTCGATTCTCGTGCCCGATATCGACGCGGCGATCGCGCTGCTCGACGACGAGATCGCCGCGGGCGATGTGGTACTGGTCAAGGCGTCGAAGGCGGTGGGTCTGTGGGCCGTCGCCGAGCACCTGACCAGGGCAGGGGAAGGTAGCACGGAGGCGGCTCGATGAGGCAGATTCTATTCTCGGCGGGGATCGCGCTGGCGGTGTCGATCCTGTTGACGCCGTTGCTGATCCGGATCTTCGCCAGGCAGGGCTTCGGGCAGGAGATCCGGGTCGACGGGCCGGCCAGCCACCAGGCCAAGCGCGGTACCCCCACCATGGGCGGCGTCGCCATCCTGATCGGCATGTGGGCCGGCTATCTGGGCTCGCACCTGATCGGCATCGGCTACGACGCCGAGGGCCCCACCGCCTCGGGTCTGCTGGTGCTCGGGCTCACCACGGCGCTCGGCGTCGTCGGTTTCCTCGACGACTTCATCAAGCTGCGCAAGCAGCGCAATCTGGGCCTGTCGGCGGCGGGCAAGTACATCGGCCAGATCGGCGCCGCGGTGATCTTCGCGGTGCTGGTGCTGCAGTTCCGTGGCCAGAACGGGCTCACTCCTGGCAGCAAGCACATCTCCTACGTGCGGGACATCTCGACGGTGTCGATGGGCGCGATCGTGTTCGTGATCTTCGTCTGCCTGCTGGTGGTGGCCTGGTCCAACGCGGTCAACCTGACCGATGGCCTGGACGGTCTGGCGGCGGGCTCGATGAGCCTGGTGCTGGGCGCCTACGTGATCATCACCTTCTGGCAGTACCGCAACGCGTGCTCCACCAATCCGGCAGCCGGCTGCTACGACGTGCGCGACCCGCTGGACCTGGCGCTGGTCTGCGCCGCCGCGGCCGCCGCCTGCATCGGCTTCCTGTGGTGGAACGCCGCGCCCGCCAAGATCTTCATGGGCGACACCGGTTCGCTGGCGCTGGGCGGCATGCTGGCCGGTCTGTCGGTCACCACCCGCACCGAGCTGCTGATGGTGGTCATCGGCGCGCTGTTCGTCGCCGAGGCGGCGTCGGTGGTGCTGCAGGTGGCGGTGTTCCGCACCACCCGCAACCGGCTGTTCAAGATGGCGCCGTTCCACCACCACTTCGAACTGAGCAAGTGGGCGGAAACCACGGTGATCATCCGGTTCTGGATCCTGGCGGGCATCGCCGCCGCCGTGGGTCTGGGGCTGTTCTACAGTGAATATCTTTCCCAGATCGGGTGAGGACGAACATGGTCGAACACTCTCCCCGCGCACTCCGCTCACCGGGCCCGATGCTCGAATTCCTGCGTGGCCGTGATGTCCTGGTTGCCGGCTGGGGCGTCTCCGGGCGCTCGCTGATCGAACCGCTGCGCGATATCGGCGCGCACCCGGTGGTCACCGACGGCGGCGCCAAGGCGCTGGCCGAGGCCGCCGAACTGGGCCTCGAGGTCGCCACCAGCGTCGAGCTGGAGACCGCCGATCTGAGCCGGTTCGCGCTGGTCATCACCAGCCCGGGCTGGCGACCGGACTCGCCGGTGCTGGTCTCCGCCGTCACCGAGGGCATCCCGGTCTGGGGCGACGTCGAATTCGCCTGGTGGGTGGATCAGGCGCGGATCTACGGTCCGGTCCGCAAGTGGCTGGTGATCACCGGCACCAACGGCAAGACCACCACCACCAACATGACGCACTCGATCCTGCGCGCCGCCGGCATCGCCAGCGTGGCCTGCGGCAATATCGGCCTGCCGATCCTGGACGCGCTGCGCCGCAACCCCGGCCCGCAGGTGCTCGCGGTGGAGCTGTCCTCGTTCCAGCTGCACTGGGCGCCCTCGGTGCGGCCGGAGGCGGGCGTGGTGCTCAATGTCGCCGAGGACCACCTGGACTGGCACGGCGGGCTCGATGCCTACGCCGCCGCCAAGGCCCGGGCGCTGACCGGGCGGGTCGGCGTCGTCGGCCTGGACGACCCGGTCGCGGGCTCGCTGGCCCGCAAGGCCAAGGCCCGGCGCACCGTCGGCTTCCGGATCGGTGTGCCCGCCGACGGCGAACTCGGCGTGGTCGACGGCAAGCTACTCGACCGCGCGTTCACCAAGGCCGCCATCCTCGCCGAGACCTCCGACATCAGCCCGCAGGGGCCCGCCGGGATCGCCGACGCCCTCGCGGCCTCCGCGCTGACCAGGGCGATCGACGTGGCGCCGCAGTTCGTCAAGGAGGGCCTGGCCGAGCACAAGGTGGGCCCGCACCGCACCGCGTTCGTGCGCGAACTGGGCGGCGTCGAGTTCATCGACGACTCCAAGGCCACCAACCCGCACGCCGCCAGGGCCGCGATCATCGCCCACCCGCACGTGGTGTGGGTGGCCGGTGGACTGCTCAAGGGCGCCGGGGTGGACGACCTCATCGAGGAGATCGGCGACCGGCTCGTCGGCGCGGTCCTGTTCGGGACCGACGCGCCGGTGATCGCGGCCGCATTGGCGCGACACGCACCCGAGGTCCCGGTCATCGAGCTGGACGCGGGAGACGATGCAGACATGGAGTCGTCGAGATCCCAGCGTGCCGAGGCGGTCATGGGCCGCGCGGTGCGCGCCGCGGCGGGCTTGGCCCGCGCCGGAGACACCGTGTTGCTCGCGCCCGCGGCCGCCTCTTTGGACATGTACGACGACTACACCCACCGCGGACGTTGCTTCGTGGACGCGGTGACGGCACTGGAAGACGGTGACATCGGGCGGGCGCTATGAGCGAGACGCGGCGAACGGGTTGGGCGGGGGAGCGCTTCGGCGCCTGGTTGGCCCGTCCGCTCGCGTCCTTCCATCTGATCGTCACCATCGCCACGCTGCTGACCGTGCTCGGCCTGGTCATGGTGCTGTCGGCGTCGAGCGTCGAGGCCTATGCCGGTGGCGGGTCGGCCTATTCGCTGTTCATCCAGCAGGCGATGTTCGCGGCACTGGGCGCGGTGGCGTTCTACATCGCGCTGCGGCTGCCGCTGCGGTTGCTGCGGCAGTGGTCGTTCCCGGTGTTCAGCATCTCGGTGCTGGCGCTGGTGCTGGTGCTCATCCCGGGCATCGGCGCCATCCACGGTGGCGCCCGGCGCTGGTTCGACATCGGCCCGGTCTCCATCCAGCCGTCCGAGGTCGTCAAGGTGACGCTGGTGGTGTGGGGCGCGCATCTGCTGGCCTCGCGTCGCGGCGCCCAGCTCAAGGACATCCTGGTGCCGCTGGTGCCCGCCGGGCTGCTGGTGTGTCTGCTGGTGGTGCTGGAACCCAACCTGTCCACCACGATCGCGCTCGGCATCGTGCTGATGGCGCTGCTGTGGTTCGGCGGCCTGCCGGTGCGGCTGTTCGTCGGGATCATGGTCTCCGGCCTGGTCGCGGCCTCGATCCTGGCGCTGTCGGCCGGGTATCGCTCCGACCGGGTGCGGGCCTTCTTCAACCCGGGTGACGACCCGCAGGGCGCCAACTACCAGGCGCGCCAGGCCAAGTACTCCCTCGCCGACGGCGGCATCTGGGGCCGCGGCCTCGGCCAGAGCCGCGCGAAGTGGAGCTATCTGCCCAACTCGCACAACGACTTCATCTTCGCCATCATCGGCGAGGAACTCGGCTTCCTCGGCTGCATGCTGGTGCTGGCGCTGCTGGCGCTGTTCGTCTACACGGGCATCCGGATCGCGCTGCGGTCGGTGGATCCGTTCCTGCGGCTGCTCACCGCCACCGCGACCACCTGGATCACCGCGCAGGCGCTGATCAACATCGGCTACGTCGTCGGCCTGCTGCCGGTGACCGGTCTGCAGCTGCCGCTGGTGTCGGCGGGCGGTTCGTCGCTGGCGATCACGCTGTTCATGTTCGGCATCATCGCCAGCGCGGCCCGGCACGAACCGGAGGCGGTCTCGGCGTTGCAGGCCGGTCAGGACGGCCGCGTGAGCCGGATGCTGCGGCTGCCGGTGCCCGAGGTGTACACCCCCTTCAAGGCCGACGCTCCGCGTCGCGCCACCCCGAAGCCCAAGGCCGAGCGGCCGCGGCAGGCGCCGCGCCGGGAGGGCCCGGCCCCGCGCCGCCGACGTGCCCCACAGAGCCGCGGCACCAGTTCGCTACGGTCGACCCGAGCATGGGAACCGACCTATCCGATGCCACACGCTAAAGAACGAGGTAGATCCAAGTGAGTCACCCGCGTCCGGGGTTGTCGGTGATCGTCGCAGGCGGAGGCACCGCAGGCCATATCGAACCCGCGCTCGCCGTCGCCGACGCACTGCGCGCGCTCGACGATTCGATCCGGGTGACCGCGCTGGGCACCGAACGCGGCCTGGAGACCGAGCTGGTCCCCGCCCGCGGCTACCCGCTGGAGCTGATCCCGCCGGTGCCGTTGCCGCGCAAGCTCTCCGCCGACCTGCTGCGCCTGCCCGGCCGGGTCCGCGCCTCGGTCAAGCGCACCAGGGCCGTCATCGACGAGGTGCAGGCCGACGTGATCATCGGCTTCGGCGGCTATGTCGCGCTGCCCGCCTACCTCGCCGCGCGCGGCGGGCTGATCGGCGACCGGCGCGCGGTGCCGGTGGTCGTGCACGAGGCCAACGCCAAGGCGGGCATCGCGAACAAGGTCGGCGCCAAGATCGCGGCCAAGGTGCTTGCTGCCGTTCCCGATTCGGGACTGGCGAACGCGCAGGTCGTCGGCATTCCGGTGCGCGCATCGATCACCGGCCTGGACCGCGCCGCGCTGCGCGCCGAGGCACGCGCGCACTTCGGCCTGCCGGCGCAGGGCCCGGTGCTGCTGGTGTTCGGCGGTTCCCAGGGCGCGCGCAGCCTCAACGAGGCCGTCTCCGGCGCGGCCACCCAGCTGGCCGCCGCGGGCATCTCGGTGCTGCACGCGCACGGTCCCAAGAACAGCGTCGAGGTGAGCACCGCCGACGCGGCCGCGCCGTACGTCGCGGTGCCGTACCTGTCCCGGATGGACCTGGCCTACGCCGCCGCCGACGCGGTCGTGTGCCGCTCCGGCGCGATGACCGTGGCCGAGGTGTCGGCCGTCGGCCTGCCCGCCTTCTACGTGCCGCTGCCGCATGGCAACGGCGAGCAGGAGTTCAACGCCAGGCCGGTGGTCGCCCAGGGAGGTGGCAGAATTGTCGCCGACGCCGACCTGACCCCGAAATACGTGATCGATGAGGTGATTCCGCTGCTGCTCGACCCCGCTCGACTCGCCGAGATGAGCCGCGCCGCCGCGGGCGCGGGCCATCGCGACGCTGCCGACACGGTGGCCAGGATCGTCACCGAGGTCGCCCGATGAACGGTCAGCGGCCGGAGGCGGAAGCGGAGCGTAACCACGGAGGCCGCCCGGTCATCGGTGACAAGCACAGCTCGAACGGGATCAGCGAAACCGCCGGGACCAGCCTGCCGCCCGAGCTCGAGCGGGTGCACATGGTCGGCATCGGCGGTGCGGGCATGTCCGGGATCGCCCGGATCCTGCTCTCGCGCGGCGGCGCGGTCTCCGGCTCCGACGCCAGGGAGAGCCGTGGCGTGCTGTCGCTGCGGGCCCGCGGCGCGCAGGTCCGCATCGGCCACGACGCCGACGCGCTCGACCTGCTGCCCGGCGGCCCGACCGTGGTGGTCACCACCTACGCCGCGATTCCCAAGACCAATCCCGAACTGGTCGAGGCCAATCGGCGCCACATCCCGGTGCTGCTGCGCCCGACCGTGCTGGCCGCGCTCATGCGCGGGCACAAGACGCTGCTGGTCTCGGGCACCCACGGCAAGACCTCGACCACCTCGATGCTGATCGTCTCGCTGCAGCACTGCGGCGCGGATCCGTCCTTCGCGGTCGGCGGCGAGCTGAACGAGGCGGGCACCAACGCCCACCACGGCAGCGGTGACGTCTTCGTGGCCGAGGCCGACGAGTCCGACGGTTCGTTGCTGCAGTACGACCCGGACGTCGCCGTGGTCACCAACATCGAATCCGACCACCTGGACTTCTTCGGCACCGACGAGGCCTATATCCAGGTCTTCGACGATTTCGCCGACCGGCTCGCGCCCGGCGGCCTGCTGGTGGTCTGCCTGGACGACCCGGGTTCGCTGGCGCTGGCCCACCGGGTCGCGCCGCGCCTGCGTGAGCGCGGCGTCGAGGTGCTCGGATACGGCTCCGGCGAGCTCGCCGACGCCCCGGTCCCGGTCGGCGCGCGGCTGATCGATTGGCAGCCGCGCGATGTGGGCGGCATCGTCGAGTTCCAGCTGGCGGGGGAGACCACGCCGCGCACGGTGCGGCTGTCGGTGCCCGGCAGGCACATGGCGCTCAACGCGCTGGCCGCGCTGCTGGCCGCCAAGGCCACCGGCGCCGACATCGACGAGATCGTGCAGGGGCTGGAGGGCTTCGGCGGGGTGCACCGCCGGTTCCAGTTCACCGGCCGGGAGAACGGCGTGCGCGTCTTCGACGACTACGCCCACCATCCCACCGAGGTGCGCGCCGTGCTCGAGGCCGCCGCCCAGCTCGTCGCCCAGGAGGCCGCCGACGGCGCCCGCACCCGGCGCGGCCGGGTGATCGTGGTGTTCCAGCCGCATCTCTACAGCCGCACCGCCACCTTCGCCACCGAGTTCGGCGCCGCGCTGAGCCTGGCCGACGAGGTGGTCGTGCTCGATGTCTACGGCGCCCGCGAGGAGCCGCTGCCCGGCGTCAACGGTGCGCTGGTGGCGCAGGCGGTGACCGTCGCGGTGCACTATCAGCCGGATATGTCGAAGGTGGGCAGGCAGGTCGCGGGCCTGGCCCAGCCCGGTGACGTCGTGATCACCATGGGCGCGGGCGATGTCACCATGCTCGGCAGCCAGATTCTCGACGGCCTGCGGGCCCGGCCCCAGCAGGGCGGCCGGTGAGGTTGCCGATGCCCGCCGCGCGCGGGTGGCACGGCTACCGTCTCTGGACGGTGGTCGGGCTGGTGGTGGTGACCGTACTGGTCGTCCTCGCCTGGTTCACCCCCGCGCTGTCGGTGCGCACCGTGCGCGTGGACGGCTTGGCCGCGGTCTCCCAGGAGGAGGTCCGGGGAAAGCTCGAAATCCCGGACGGCCGTTCGATGTTGCGCATCGATACCACCGCTATCGCCCAGCGGGTGGCCGCGATTCCGAAGGTGCGTTCGGTTCGGGTGCAGCGCAAGTTCCCCTCGACCGTCCTGGTGACGGTGGTGGAACGAACACCGGTGCTGTACATCGAATCACCGGACGGCGCGCACCTGATCGATGCCGAGAGCGTCGAATTCGCGATCGAGCCCGCCTCG
The DNA here is from genome assembly GCF_900637185.1 of Nocardia asteroides. Lineage (NCBI taxonomy): Bacteria > Bacillati > Actinomycetota > Actinomycetes > Mycobacteriales > Nocardiaceae > Nocardia > Nocardia asteroides. Next base: position 2,975,100 of record NZ_LR134352.1, read on the forward strand.
CCCATCGGCGTGCCCAAGTTGATCACCGAGGGGTCCTTCACCGGGCCCGCGGCGGCCAAGGCCGCGGTGGATGTGCTGGTCACGCTGCCGCCCGCGCTATCTGTGCAGGTGGGTGAGGTTGTCGCGCGGTCGATTTCGGACGTCTCGCTGAACCTTCGTGACGGTAGGAAGGTAGTCTGGGGCGGCACCGGCGACGGCGAGCGAAAAGCTGCTGTCGTACTGCCGCTGCTGACCCGTGAGGGGACCGTGTTCGACGTGTCGAGTCCGAATCTGGTCACGGTAAAGTGAGCGAAACGTCGGCGCGCCTGCGCCGTGATCGCGCTGGCTGCGAATAGCGTTCCGCAACAGTCGGATACTTGACATAACGCCAACCCTATGGTTGAGGTTGAGGGTTTAAGATCGAAGGAAGGCGAGAGCCCATGACGCCCCCGCACAACTACCTTGCAGTGATCAAGGTCGTCGGTATCGGCGGCGGCGGCGTGAACGCCGTCAACCGAATGATCGAACAGGGACTCAAGGGAGTCGAGTTCATCGCGGTCAATACCGACGCACAGGCCCTGCTCATGAGCGACGCCGACGTCAAGCTCGATGTCGGCCGCGAGCTCACGCGCGGCCTCGGTGCCGGCGCCGATCCGGAAGTCGGCCGCAAGGCCGCCGAAGACCACAAGGACGAGATCGAAGAGGTGCTCAAGGGCGCCGACATGGTCTTCGTCACGGCGGGCGAGGGTGGTGGCACCGGTACCGGTGGCGCCCCCGTCGTCGCCAGCATCGCCCGGAAGCTGGGCGCCCTGACCATCGGTGTCGTCACCCGGCCGTTCTCCTTCGAGGGCAAGCGCCGTGGCAACCAGGCCGAGGTCGGCATCAACCTGCTCCGCGAGTCCTGCGACACGCTCATCGTCATCCCGAACGACCGGCTGCTGCAGCTGGGCGACGCGGCGGTGAGCCTGATGGACGCCTTCCGCTCCGCCGACGAGGTGCTGCTCAACGGTGTCCAGGGCATCACCGACCTGATCACCACCCCCGGCCTGATCAACGTCGACTTCGCCGATGTCAAGTCCGTCATGTCCGGCGCCGGTTCGGCGCTGATGGGTATCGGCTCGGCGCGCGGTGAGGGCCGGTCGGTGAAGGCCGCGGAGACGGCGATCAACTCGCCGCTGCTCGAGGCGTCGATGGACGGCGCGCACGGCGTGCTGCTCTCGATCGCGGGCGGCTCCGATCTCGGCCTGTTCGAGATCAACGAGGCGGCGTCGCTGGTGCAGGAGGCCGCGCACATCGAGGCCAACATCATCTTCGGTACCGTCATCGACGATTCGCTGGGCGACGAGGTGCGGGTCACCGTCATCGCGGCGGGCTTCGACGGCGGCGGTCCGTCCCGCCGGGTGCTGGAGAACAACCCGGGCACCCGGGTCGGCACCAACCCGATCGGCGCGGGCCGGGCGGGCGAGGTCGGCCAGGCCAGGGCGAGCGAGGCGCCGGTGCGCGCCACCGAGCCCGCCACCAGCGGCGTCTCCAGCGGCCGGACCAGCGCGCCGAGCTACCGCGACACCGAGCGGTACCGCGAGTCCGAGCGGCAGCGGGTCACCGAGCAGGCGATGAACCGGGTGAACAATCCCGATCAGCGCGACGACGGCGACGATGACGACGACATCGAGGTGCCGATCTTCATGCGCCGCTAGCGGACAGACGACAGCGCCCGGACTCCCAGGAGTTCGGGCGCTTTCTCGTGCCGGGGGTCAGCTCTTGGCGTCGCCCAGGCAGAACGTGGTCTTCGGGTCGTTGACCACGAGCACCGAGTCGGCGTCCGCGCCGCACAACTGCTCGTCGACCTGGCCGTCGACGCGGGACACGACCTTGAAGTCGGCCTCGGTGGAGGTGCACGGCACGAACTTGTAGCCGGTCATCATGCCCTCGTTGTAGCAGCTGCCCTCCTTGAAGTTGGGCGCCAGACAGAGGAAGGCGAGGGTGCCGCCGCTGCCGAAGGTCTCCTCGTAGGAGGTGTAGTCCTCGTGGCAGTCGACCTTGGTGTCGTGCACCTGCACGACCTTGTAGACGGCGGTCTCGGCGGTGCAGGCGACCGGTTCGGTCTTCGAGTCGATCATCGACGCGGAGATCACGTTGATGCAGTCACCGACCTTCGAGCGCGCGGTGTCGGACTTGCCCGCGTCCTTGGCCACCTCGGTGGCCTTGTCGATGGCGGAGCAGCCGGCGGCACCGAGGGCCGAGACCGCCAGCAGTGCGAGCGCGAACCGGGAAACCCTGCCCTTGCCGGTGAATGACATGCGAACCTTCTTTCTGAAGAACCTCACCGCGGACCCTTCGGCGGTGATCGGCCTCGCCCACCCAACCCCACGCCCGCCCCGGCAACATCCGGGAAACCACGGCATTTCGCCCGTCGGTGGTCCGGGTTAGGCTCACACCGATCGATCCGGGCGCGAGAGGGGGTGAAGCGGTGCTCGACCGCGCCTTCGTCGGCCGCGCTGCCGAACTCGCCGCCTTGACCACCACTTTCACCGGCCCCGACGCACCCTGGGTGCTGCTGGTCGAAGGACCCGCCGGCATCGGGAAGTCCCGCCTCGTCGCCCGTTTCGCCGAATCGGTGCCGTGCCGGGTGTTCTCGGTCACCGGTGCCGAGGACGCCCGCGCGCAACCGGGTTATCTCACCGACGATCTCGTCGAGCAACTGGACGATGGCGGCGCTGACCCGCGGGCGGGCACGGTCGGCGCCGGGACCGCCGTGCTCGGTGACCTCGGCCGCGGGGAGAGGCAGGGCCCGGACCTGGTTGCCGATGCGCCGCCGTCCTCCGTCGAGGACCTGCGCGGTGGTGTGGGCGCGGCGGATGTGCTCGCCGACGGTGCCGTCGCCCGGCGGCTGCGCCGGGCGCTGGGCGTGGTGCAGACCGTACTGATCGTCGACGACGCGCAGTGGGCCGACGCGGAATCGGTGCGGCTGCTGGCCTTCCTGATCCGGAACCGCCCGGCGAACGGCTTCCGGCTGCTCCTGGCGTTCCGCGACGGCGGCTGTCCGCCCGCGATCACCCGGCTGCTGCGGGGCCCCCGGGTGCGGGCCACCCATGTCCGGGTGCCGCCGTTCACCGAAGCCGATGTGGCGGGGCTGCTGCCGGGGGAGGAGCCGCGGCGGCGGGCTCGGTTGCTCACCGCGTCGCACGGGAATCCGCTGTATCTGGCCCTGCTGGCCGACCTGCCCGACCGGGAGCTGGATCGGGCGCTGCGCGGGGAGAACCCGGACCCCACGTCGAACGGCTATGCCGCGCTGGACCGCACCATCCGCGCCGAACTCGCCCAGCTGCCGGACCTCGAACGCGCGGTCGCCCAGGCCACTGCGGTGTGTGGCGCGCCGCCCGACCTCGAACTGCTGTGCGCGGCGGCGGATCTGCCGTTGCCGACGGTGGCCGACGCCCTCGACGGTCTGGACGCGCGCGGCGTGGTCCGGCTGACCGAGGGCGCGGTCACCTTCGTCCATCCGCTGATCCGGACCGCCGCCTACCGGCTGTCCGGCCACGGCGGGCTGGCCATGGCGCATCGCCGGACCGCGCTGGCCCTGCGCGCCCGCGAAGCCCCGCTGCCCGCGCGGGCCGCCCACCTCGAGCACGCCATGCTCGGCCCCGACGAGGAGTCGGGGGCGGAGTTGCGGTCGGCCGCCGCGCAGGTTCTCGCCGACGCGCCCGCCTCGGCCGCGCGCTGGCTCGCGCTCGCGCACCGCATCGCGCCGTCGACCGACCCGTACGCCGACGCCGTGTCGCTGGGCCGGGCGCTGCTGTTGGCGGGTGCCGCCGAACGCGCCGCGGCCGCCCTCGAACCGGCCGCCGGGGAACCGGGCCCGCACCAGCTGGAGGCGCTGCTGCTGTCGGCCCGAGGTGCGCGCATGCTCGGCCGGGTCGACCAGGCCAGGGGACTGCTCGCGATCGCCGCGCGCCTGCCCCGCCGCGCCGGCGACGGCCCGGTCCAGCTGGAACTGGCCATCCTGGAGATGCAGGACCACCAGGACGCCGAGGGCCACGCCCGCCTCAACGCGCTGTTCGGGTCCGCCGAGATCGACGACCCCGCGGTCCGCGCCGCCGCGACCGCGCTGCGCTGCCTCGGCTTCGTCGCCGACGGCCAGATCCGGGCCGCGGCCGAGCTCTACCCGCACTGTCACCAGGCGTTCGAGAACCTGACCGACACCGGATTCCGCGAGGTGATCCACGCGATTCCCGCCCTGGGCTGGTGTGCGTACTTCCTCGACCACGACCGCGACGGTCTCGTCCACCTCGACCGCGCGATCCGCGTCAGCCACCGCTACGGCCGCAGTTATGCCCTGGCCGAACTCCAGACCGTGCGCGCCTACGCCCTGGCCAAACTCGGCCGCCTCGACGCCGCGCTCATCGCCGCCGACGAGGCCACCGACGCCGCGAGCACCTTCCACTATCCCGATCTGCTCGCCTTCGCCGGCGCGATCAAACTCCGCACCCTGCTGCTGACCGCACCCGCCGACACCGCCCGCGCCCAATGGCACACCGTCGCCGCCCTGCCCCGCCCGGTCATGCGCTGGTGGCGCCAGGTCGTCGACACCACCCTCACCGAAACCGCCCGCCCCCTCGACCTCCCCGTCCCCGACCCCGGCCCACCCCCACCCCGCCCCGGCCCCCTACACCCCACCCACCTCGCCCGAGCCGCCCACGCCGCCCTGTCCGCCGGCGACCTCCCCACCGCCGCCACCCTCATCACCCACGCCGAATCCGCCGCCCGAACCCAGTACGCCCCCGCCGAAACCCCGGCCGGCGGCACCGCTCCGGCAGACGACGCCGTGGTCGGCACTGCTTCGGCCGGTGAGGCCGTGGTCGGTACTGCGTTGGCGGGTGAGGTCGTGGTCGGTACCGCTTCTGCGGTTGACGCCGTGGTCGGTGCCGCTCCGGTGGGCGATGCCGTGGTCGGTACCGCTCCGGCAGACGACGGCCCGGCCGGGGGAGCGGTTTCCGCCGGCGACTGGTCCGGGCTGGGCAGTCAGATCGGGGTCGCTGCGTTGGCCCGGGCCGAGTACTCCGCCGTGATCGGCGATCTCGCCGCGGCGGACGCGGCGGCCACCGTGGCGATCGATGCGTTCGCGCGGGCCGGCATGGTCGTGCATCGCGCGCAGGCCGAACTCGCCGCGGGGATCGTGGCGGGCAGGCGCGGCGACTTCGGTGCGGCGACGAACCGATTCGCCGCGGCGCGCGCGGTGTTCGCGGAGGCGGGCGCGCAGCGGCTGCTGGCCGAGGTGACGGCCGCCCAGCGCAGCCTCGCGGGCAGCCGGTCACCGGGCACCGCGACCATGTTGACCAGGCGCGAACGCGAAGTCGCCGAACTGGCGGCCCAGGGCCACACGAACAAGGACATCGCCACCCACCTCTACCTGAGCCCACGCACCGTCGAGGACCACCTCGGCCGCGTCCTGCGCAAACTCGGCCTGACCAGCCGCGCGGGCATCGCCCGCAAGCTGGACGACCTTACCGTCGGTCCCGCCTGACCACGGCTCACCGCCGCGGACCCGGGTTGACCGACGTCACGGTGCGCGGGCGACCCACCACGCCGCCACCGCACTACGCTCGGAGCCATGACTTCCGCACCTCCCACCGTGACCGTCCGCCGGGTGACCACCACCCGCGCCGGTGGCTTCTCCGCCGCCCCGTACGACTCGTTCAATCTGGGCGATCACGTCGGTGACGATCCGGAAGCCGTGCGCCGCAACCGGGTTCGGCTGGCCGAGGGCATCGGGCTCACCCCCGACCGGCTGGTGTGGATGGAACAGGTGCACGGCCGCGCCGTGGAGATCGTCGACGGCCCGCGCGCCGAGCCGGTGCCGGTGACCGACGCGCTGGTCACCACCGTGCCGGGGCTGGCGCTGGTGGTGCTCACCGCCGACTGCGTGCCGATCCTGCTCTCCGACGACGAGGCGGGCGTCATCGCCGCGGTGCACGCGGGCCGGATCGGCGCCCGGATCGGGATCGTGCCGCGGGTGCTCGAGGCGATGGTCTCGGTCGGCGCCCGGGTCGACCGGATCGGCGCCTTCCTCGGCCCCGCCGCCTCCGGCCGCCAGTACGAGGTGCCCGCGGCGATGCGCGCCGACGTCGAGGCCCACCTGCCCGGCAGCGCCACCACCACGGTCCGCAAGACCCCCGGCCTCGACCTGCGCGCGGGTATCAGCAGGCAGCTCACCGAGGCGGGTGTCGCCGGTATCGCGGTCGACCCGCGCTGCACCATCGAGGACAAGACCCTGTTCAGCCACCGGCGCGGCGCCCCGACCGGCCGCATCGCCGGTGTGATCTGGATGGATCCGACCGCATGAGCGATGCGCGCACCGCGGAACTGTCGGCGCGGCTCGACGGCCTGCTCGCCCGGATCGACGCCGCCGTGACCGCTGCGGGCCGACCGGCCGGTTCGGTCCGGCTGCTGCCGGTGACCAAGTTCTTCCCGGCCGCCGACGTCGAGATCCTCCACCGCCTCGGCAGGCGCGAGTTCGGCGAGTCCCGCGAGCAGGAGGCCTCGGCCAAGGTCGCCGAGCTGGCTTTCGACGACGTGGAATGGCACATGATCGGCCGGTTGCAGCGGAACAAGGCCCGCGCGGTGGCGCGCTGGGCGCACACCGTCCACTCGGTCGACAGCGAACGCCTGGCAACCGCGCTGGACAGCGCCGCGCAGGACGCACTGGCAGCCGGCGAGCGTACCGCGCCGCTGCGCGTGCTGCTCCAGGTGAGCCTCGACGACGACCCCGGGCGCGGGGGTGTCGCACCGGCCGATCTGCCCGCCCTGGCCGACCTGGTGGCGAAGGCTCCCGGGCTGGATCTGGCCGGTCTGATGGCGATTCCGCCCCTTGACGCCGATACTCATGCGTCGTTTGCGAATCTTGCGACTTTGCACACTTCGCTGCTGGAGCGACACGCCGACGCCACCGAACTTTCTGCAGGTATGTCGGGTGATTTGGAAGTTGCGGTCGAACACGGTTCGACCTGTGTGCGTGTCGGTACCGCCTTGATGGGCGCGCGACCGATAACCTCGGCGTAGCAAAGAAACCTCATCAGTCACATTCGACACATACGATTGGGCCGACGAGGCGCTGAGCAAGAACTTCAACACCCGGCCGCCACCGGGGCCGAAGGAAGGTCGACCAGATGAGCACGCTGCACAAGTTCAAGGCGTACTTCGGCATGGTTCCGCTCGACGAGTACGAAGACGATTACGTCGACGATCACGCCCCTCGTGGCGCCGAAGAGCGCGCGGGCCGCCCTCGTCCGCGCAGCTACGACCGATACGCCGAAGACCGTTACGGCTCCGACCGTTTCGAGGACGAGGCGGACGACTACCCGCAGCCGGCCTACAAGTCGGCCTACCAGGCGCGTCGTGACGACTACGTCGCCGACACCTATGCCGACGATCGTTACGAGACGCCGCGTCGCCCCACCAGGATCGAGACCGCGCCGTCCTCGGGACGCTCGTTCCGCGCGGGCGGTGTCGCTCCCGGTATGCGCGGCTCGACGCGCGGCGCGCTCGCGGTCGATCCCGACGCCGAGGAGCGCAGGCTGGAGGAGCGCATGCGCCCCGAGCCTGCCGCCGCGCGGCGCCCCGGGATCTTCGAGGACGGAGGTCCCTTGTCCAAGATCACCACGCTGCGTCCCCGGGACTACAGCGAGGCCAGGATCATCGGTGAGCGTTTCCGCGAGGGCAACCCGGTCATCATGGACCTGGTCGACCTGAGCAATGCCGATGCGAAGCGGTTGGTCGATTTCGCGGCGGGGCTCGCGTTCGCGCTGCGCGGTTCGTTCGACAAGGTGGCGACGAAAGTGTTCCTGCTCTCACCGGCCGATGTCGACGTATCGGCGGAAGAGCGGCGCCGGATCGCCGAAAACGGCTTCTACAACCAGAAATAGGCACCTCGTCCACTGCACCGTGATGGCCGCCCGCGCACCGCGCGGCGCGGCCATTTTGCACGCCGCCGATTTTGCGGCAGAGTGAAGCCGTGGCCCTGTTCGCGGTTCTGTACCTGGTGCTTTTCATCTTCTGGCTGTTGCTGATCAGCCGGGTGATCGTCGAGTTCATTCGCAGTTTCGCGCGCGATTGGCGCCCGACCGGGGTGGTGGTGATCATCCTCGAGGTGATCTTCACCGTGACCGACCCGCCGGTGAAACTCCTGAGGCGATTGATACCTCCTGTGAATCTCGGGGGTATTCGGCTCGATCTGTCGATAATGGTCCTGCTCTTCGTGGTCTTCATCCTGATGTCCATCGTGGGTAGGCTCGGGCAGCCCGTGACCTCCGTGTGACATACTGAATCGAGAAGACCGCTTGCTAGTTCTCCAAAAGACGCGTGAAGGGATCCTTCGATGCCGCTGACTCCTGCCGATGTGCATAACGTCGCGTTCAGCAAACCGCCGATCGGGAAGCGCGGCTACAACGAGGACGAGGTCGACGCCTTCCTGGATCTCGTCGAGCAGGAGCTCTCGCGCCTGATCGAGGAGAACGCCGACCTGCGTCAGCGGGTCGCCGAACTCGACACCGAGCTTGCCGACGCCAAGAAGAACCGCGGGTCCGCCCCGGTCAACGCCGTGAAGGCGCCGGTGCAGCAAGCACCGCCCCCAGCACCTGAACCGATCGCGCCACCGGTGCCCGCGGCACCGCCGGCGCCCATGCCGGTCGCCGCTCCGGTGCGCGACAACTCCGGCCCCGACGCGAACATGCAGGCCGCCAAGGTCCTCACGCTGGCGCAGGAGATGGCCGACCGGCTCACCACCGACGCCAAGACCGAGGCCGAGGGCCTGCTGTCGAACGCGCGGGCAAACTCCGAGCGACTGGTCGGCGACGCCCGCACCCGCTCGGAGGCGATGATCGCCGACGCGCGCCAGAAGTCCGACGCGATGCTGTCGGACGCGCAGAACCGCTCGGACACCCAGATCCGCCAGGCCAAGGACAAGGCCGAGGCGCTGACCGCCGACGCCGAGCGTCAGCACGCCGAGATCATGGCCACCATCACCCAGCAGCGCACGGTGCTGGAGAGCCGGATCGAGCAGCTCAAGACCTTCGAGCGCGAGTACCGCGTGCGGCTGAAGTCGTACCTGGAGTCGCAGCTGGAGGAGCTGGAGAACCGCGGGTCGGCCGTCCCGGTCGACGGCGGCGAGTTCGCCGGGGAAACCAACGGTTCGGCCAACAGTCTGGCTCCCGCCTCCTTCGCCAAGGGCGGCAAGTAAACTGGACCCGGGTCACACGGTCCGCCGTGTGACCCGGGAACGCCCTGCTTTCGTCGGGCTGCTCGGGTTTCTTGGGAGTCAGCATGCTCGTCTTGACGCTCGTCCTCGCGGCAATCGGTTTCGCTCTGCTCGTCGCGGCGCTCGCCACCGGTTCGGTGCTGTGGGCCTGGGGGTGCATTCTGATCTGCGTGATCGGTGCCGCCACCCTGCTCGTCAGCGCGCTGGCCACCCGAAAACCCGAGAACGACGTGGTTCCGCCCGGCAGGCACGCCCGGCGTCACTGACCGCCGCGGAATAACCGCTGGACGGCTCCCGCTAGAATCGAAGAACATCACGGCACTGATCCGGCCATCACCGGGGAGCCTTCGGAAGAACGGCGCCACGCGCTCAGTAGAACCGAACGGGTGAGCCCGTCACAGCTCACACAACGAGAGGCCCGTCTCGTCCCGCCAGGGTCGGCACAGGCAAACGGGGTGGTACCGCGGTTTCGGCGCACCGGCGCCGGCATCGTCCCCGTGCCCACCATTCGCGCCGACGGCGCGGCGGCACGAGGAGCAGATCCGCGATGGCGGACGAGACAACCACCGGTGCGTACCCCCGGGTCGACTTCGGCGCGGGTTCCGGCGCGTCCTTCCCGGAACTCGAACAGCAGGTCCTCGACTACTGGGGCCGCGACGACACCTTCCGCGCCAGCATCGACAACCGCGACGGCGCGGGCGAGTTCGTCTTCTACGACGGCCCGCCCTTCGCCAACGGCCTGCCGCACTACGGCCACCTGCTCACCGGCTACGTCAAGGACCTGATCCCGCGCTTCCAGACCATGCGCGGCAACAAGGTCGACCGCCGCTTCGGCTGGGACACTCACGGCCTGCCCGCCGAGATCGAGGCCGAGAAGCAGCTCGGCATCACCGACAAGTCGCAGATCGACGCGATGGGGCTGGCCGAGTTCAACGCCGCCTGTAAGTCCTCGGTACTGCGCTACACGGGCGAGTGGCGTGACTACGTCACCCGCCAGGCGCGCTGGGTCGATTTCGACAACGACTACAAGACCCTCGATCTCGACTTCATGGAGTCGGTGATGTGGGCCTTCAAGACCCTCTACGACAAGGGCCTGATCTACCAGGGCTTCCGGGTGCTGCCCTACAGCTGGTACGAGCAGACGCCGCTGTCGAACCAGGAGACCCGCCTCGACGACGCCTACAAGATGCGCCAGGACCCGGCGGTCACCGTCGACATGGTGCTGTCCGTGCCCGCCGAGCACCCGCTGGCCGCCCTCGACGGCGCCAACGCCCTGATCTGGACCACCACGCCGTGGACCCTGCCGTCCAACCTGGCGATCGCGGTGCACCCCGACGTGCGCTACGTGCACGTGCAGGCCGCCGACGGCAAGCGCTATGTGCTGGCCGCCGAACGGGTGTCGCACTACGCCCGGGAGTTCGGCGAGGAGCCGACGGTGCTCGGCGAGTACGACGGCGCGGCCCTGGCCGACCTGTCCTACGCCCCGCCGTTCGACTTCTTCGTCGGTCACCCCAACGCGCACCGCGTGCTCACCGCCGACTATGTCACCACCGACTCCGGCACCGGAATCGTCCACCTCGCACCGGCTTTCGGTGAGGAGGACATGGACGTCGCCACCGCCAACGGCATCGAGATCGTGCAGCCGCTGGACCCGGCGGGCAAGTTCACCTCGATGGTGCCGCCGTACGAGGGCCTGATGGTCTTCGACGCCAACCCGGTGATCATCAAGGACCTCAAGGCCGCCGGAAAGCTGCTGCGGCACGAGACGATCGAGCACTCCTACCCGCACAGCTGGCGCTCGGGCCAGCCGCTGATCTACATGGCCGTGCCGTCCTGGTTCGTCGCGGTCACCAAGTTCCGCGACCGGATGGTCGAGCTGAACAAGCAGATCACCTGGGTGCCCGAGCACATCCGCGACGGCCAGTTCGGCAAGTGGCTCGAGGGCGCGCGCGACTGGAACATCAGCCGTAACCGCTACTGGGGCAGCCCGATCCCGGTGTGGGTGTCCGACGACCCGGCCCACCCGCGCGTGGATGTCTACGGGTCGCTCGACGAGCTCGAGCGCGACTTCGGCGTGCGCCCGGACGACCTGCACCGCCCCCACATCGACAACCTGACCCGGCCGAATCCCGATGATCCGACCGGTAACTCGACCATGCGCCGGGTGCCCGAGGTGCTCGACTGCTGGTTCGAGTCGGGCTCTATGCCGTATGCCCAGGTGCACTACCCGTTCGAGAACAAGGACTGGTTCGACAGCCACTTCCCGGGCGACTTCATCGTCGAGTACAACGGCCAGACCCGCGGCTGGTTCTACACCCTGCACGTGCTGTCCACCGCGCTGTTCGACTCGCCGTCGTTCAAAACCGTTGCCGCGCACGGCATCGTGCTCGGTGACGACGGCCTGAAGATGTCGAAGTCCAAGGGCAACTACCCCGACGTCAACGAGGTCTTCGACCGCGACGGCTCCGACGCGATGCGCTGGTTCCTGATGAGCTCGCCGATCCTGCGCGGCGGCAACCTCATCGTCACCGAGCGCGGCATCCGCGAGGGCGTCAGCCACGCGCTGCGGCCGCTGTGGAACGCGTGGACCTTCCTGCAGCTCTACGCCTCGAAGCCCGGGGTGTGGCGCACGGATTCGCCGCACGTGCTCGACCGGTACATCCTGGCCAAGCTGGCGGTCACCCGCGACGTCATCACCGAGGCGCTCGAGACCTACGACATCGCCGGCGCCTGCGACGAGCTGCGCTCGTTCGCCGACGCGCTCACCAACTGGTATGTGCGCCGGTCGCGTTCGCGGTTCTGGTCCGAGGACCGCGACGCGGTCGACACGCTGCACACGGTGCTCGAGGTGGTCACCCGCCTGGCCGCCCCGCTGCTGCCGCTGATCAGCGAGGTCATCTGGCGTGGGCTCACCGGCGAGCGCTCGGTGCACCTGACCGACTGGCCCGCCGAGACCGAGCTGCCGCACGACGCCGAGCTGGTGGCCGCGATGGACGAGGTGCGCACGGTCTGCTCCACGGTGCTGAGCCTGCGCAAGGCCAAGAACCTGCGGGTGCGGCTGCCGCTGGCCGAGGTGACCATCGCCGCGGCCGACGCCGCCCGGCTCACCCCGTTCACCGAGCTGATCGCCGACGAGGTCAACGTCAAGAAGGTCGACCTGACCACCGACGTGGCCGTGCACGGGCGCTTCGAGCTGGCCGTCAACGCCCGCGCGGCGGGTCCGCGGCTGGGCAAGGAGGTCCAGACCGTGATCAAGGCCGTCAAGGCGGGGGAGTGGAGCGAGTCGGCCGACGGTGTCGTCACCGCCGCCGGGATCACCCTGCTGCCCGAGGAGTACACCCAGCGCCTGGTGGCCGCCGAACCCGAGTCCACCGCCGCCCTGCCCGGCAATGCCGGCCTGGTGGTGCTGAACTCGGTGGTCACCGAGGAACTGGAGGCCGAGGGCTGGGCCCGCGACCTCATCCGCGACCTGCAGGAGACCCGCAAGTCCCAGGGCCTCGAGGTCTCGGACCGGATCACCGTGGTCCTGGAGGTGCCCGCCGACCGCGCCGCCTGGGCCCTGGCCCACCGCGACCTGATCGCGGGCGAGATCCTGGCCACCACACTGGATTTCGGTACGGTCGGCGCCGACGCCGCCGAACTCACCGGCGGCGCCCGCGCCACGGTCACCAAGGCCTGACCGAGATCGTCACGGGGGCGGACCGATTCGGTCCGCCCCCGCGGCGTGTCCGGGATCGGTTACCCGGCAGCCGGATCCCGCGTGTCACGATCGATGCTGGAATGTTGCTGAAATCGGTGACAATGCCAAGATCATCGGGCACAATCGAGCGTGTTACTGCTGATGCGCATGGAACCCGCTGAGGCGGCAGTAGCTGCTCGTGACGATTGTGCTGTGGAAATGGTGACGCGCCGGGGGTGACGAGCTGTCGGCGCGCTGCCGCGACAAGGGGTGGCCGGTCCGTCGACACGGTGCTGCCACCCGGTAACCGACCCGCCGGTGACCCCGGTCCCGGCCGTGAGGACGGGACGCGCGCAATGCAACGAAAAGTTCTGCGGCGGTTGGCTTTCGGCTTCGTCGCTTCCCTGGCCACCACCCTCGTGCTCGCCGGCCCCGCCTGGTCGCAGACCGGCAGCGCCTCGGGCTCGGGCGGATCCGGTTCCGCGTCCGGCAGTTCGAGTGGCTCCGGTGGGATCCCGTTACCCAGCGCCACCGGGATCGGCGCGCTCACCGCCGCCGCCACCCAGATCGGCAAACCCTACGAGTGGGGCGCGAACGGCCCACACGCCTGGGACTGCTCGGCCCTGGTGCAGTGGGCCTTCCGCCAGGTCGGCGTCGAGCTGCCGCGTACCACCTGGGAACAGGCGAAGGTCGGCATGCCGGTGACCTTCCGCGGGCTCGCGCCCGGCGACGTCGTCATCCTCAACGGCGACGGTTCGCACGTCGGCATCTACGCGGGGATGGGCCAGATCCTCGACGCCCACGACTGGGGCGTTCCGGTCGGCCTGCATCCCCTGCGCGAATTCGACATCTTCACCATTCGCCGGTTCTGACCGGAGTCAGTCGACCAGCTGACGCAGCAGCGGCCCGTACTCGGGATGGGCCAGCGCCGAGGCGAACTGCGCGACCAGGTAGTCGGCCGGGTTGCCGGTGTCGTACCAGCGGCCCTGGATCACCTGGCCGTACACCGCGTGGTTGGCGGCGTAGGTGTTGATCGCGTCGGTCAGGTACACCTCGCCGGACTGGTGGGTGTACCAGTTGTCGGTCTGCGTCTGCAGTTCCTCGATGATGCCCGGGGTCACCACGTAGCCGCCGATGGCCGCGAACGCCGACGGCGCGTCCTCCGGCTTGGGCTTCTCCATCAGGCCCGAGATGCGCAGCAGACCGTCGTCGAGGTCCTCGCGCACCACCGGAACGCCGTAGCGCTGCGACTCGCCCGGTTCCATCGGCAGCAGCGCGAGCACCGGGCAGCCGGTGGACTCGTAGGCGGTGATGAGCTGCTGGGCGCGCGGCACCTCGGCGACGAACACGTCGTCGGGCCACAGCACCAGCATGGGCTCGTCGCCCAGGTGCCGCGCCGCGTTGAGCACCGGCGTGCCGTTGCCGTAGGGACCGTGCTGGTCCAGATAGGTGATGTGACCGGCGCGGGAGAGTTCACCGACCTCCTCCACCGCGTCGGCGTAGGCGGACTTGCCGTCGGCGCGCAGCTGCGCGACCAGCGCCGGGTTCGGGCGGAAGTGATCCTGGATCAGCGACTTGCCGCCGCTCACCACGATGGTGATGTCGGTGATCCCGGAGGACACCAGCTCGCGGACGGTGTGTTCGATGACCGGTTTGTCCCCGACGGGCAGCATTTCCTTCGGCGTCGCCTTGGTCAGCGGAAGCAGCCGGGAGCCGATTCCCGCAGCCGGAATGACAGCCTTGCGGATCTTCATCACCCGATCATCACATATCCGGCTGGGTGATCGCTGTGCCATGGCTGTCAACCTGCTGACCGAATCTGTCGGCGGCGCCGCGTAGATTGCGGACGTGCGTACCGATGCCGGCACCGGCGGCGTCCCGGCCAGGGCGGATGCGGCGGTCACCGCCCGCCGCTGGGTGCTGCACATCGATATGGACGCGTTCTTCGCCTCGGTCGAACAGCTCACCCGGCCCACGCTGCGGGGCAGGCCGGTGCTCGTCGGCGGGGTCGGGCAGCGCGGCGTGGTCGCGGGCGCGAGTTACGAGGCCAGGGTGTTCGGCGCGCGCTCGGCCATGCCGATGCATCAGGCGCGACGGCTGATCGGTGTGTCGGCGGTGGTGGTGCCGCCGCGCGGCGCGGTGTACTCGGTGCTCAGCGGCCAGGTGTTCGACGCGCTGCGCAGCCGGGTGCCGGTGCTGGAGACGCTGTCGTTCGACGAGGCCTTCGCCGAACCGGCCGAGCTGGCCGGGGCGAGCGTCGCCGAGGTGGAGGACTACTGCGCGATGCTGCGCGCGCTGGTCGCCGACCGCACCGGGCTCACCGCCTCGATCGGCGCGGGCACCGGCAAGCAGCTCGCCAAGATCGGTTCCGGGCTGGCCAAACCCGACGGCATGCGGGTGATCTCGCCCGCAGAGCAGGGCGACCTGCTGGCCGGGCTGCCGGTGCGGAAACTGTGGGGGATCGGGCCGGTGGCCGAGGGCAGGCTGCGCAGTCTCGGGATCGAGACGGTCGGCGCGTTCGCGGCGCTGCCGGAGTCGGAGGCGGCCTCGATCCTGGGCGGCAGTGTGGGCGCGGCGCTGCACCGGCTCGCGCGCGGCATCGACGACCGGCCGGTCGCCGAACGCGCCGAGGCCAAACAGATCAGCGCCGAGAACACCTACGAGCGCGACATCGTCACCCTGCCCGACCTGCGCGTCGCCATCACCGCGATGGCGGCGGCCGCGCATCGCAGGCTCGACCGCGACGGCCGCGCGGCCCGCACGGTGGTGCTCAAACTCCGCAAGTCCGACATGAGCGTGGTGACCAGGTCGTTCACCCTGCCCTACGCCACCACCGACCCGGCCACCCTGTCCGCGGCCGCGCAGCGGTCCGCCATCGACCCGGCCGAGCTCGGGCCGATCCGCCTCGTCGGCGTCGGCTACGGCGGACTGTCGCTGGTCCGCCAGGAATCGCTGTTCCCCGAACTGGATCAGGCCGTCCCCGACGACCTCACCCTCGACCAGGTCGAGGACACCGCACCGGCACCCGTCGACGACCGGCGGCAGGACCTGCCCGCCGGCCGGTGGTACCCCGGAATGGACGTCACCCACCCCGATTTCGGCCACGGCTGGGTCCAGGGCGCGGGCTACGGCGTGGTGACCGTCCGCTTCGAGACCAGCTCGACAGGCCCCGGCCCGGCGCGTACGTTTCCAGCCGACGACGAGCACCTGACCCGAGCCGATCCCCTCGGCAGCCTCGCGTGAGTAGTAGCCTCGGCTACCGCGAAGGAACCCACTCCCCACCTCGAACGCAAAGGACGAGCAGTTGAAGCTTCGTACGACCGGACGTGTCGCGATCGCCGGCCTGGCCGTGGTCGCCGCACTGGGACTGAGCGCGTGCAGTGACGACAAGGGTGACAAGCCCGCTGCCAAGACCACCACCAGTGTGAAGGCGTCGGCGTCGGCCGCCGCGGATCTGCCTGCGGTGCCGACGGTGGATCAGCTGAACGCGCAGCTGAACACGGCGCTGGATCCGTCGATCCCGAATGAGCAGAAGACCGATTTCGTGCAGGGTGGCGAGGCCGATCCGGAGCTGCCGAACCGTCTGGCGCAGGCGGCCAAGGACGCCAATGTCCAGGTGCAGGTGACGGAGGTGACCTCGTTCGGTGACAGTGTGAACGCGAAGGCGAATTTCACGGTCAACGGTCAGACGAATGTGGTGGATGTGCCGTTCGTGGCCGAGGACGGTAAGTGGAAGGTGCAGAAGGTGTGGGCGTGCACCATGCTGACGAACCTGGGTCAGCAGTCGGTGGCCTGCGCCTGATCGAGTTCGACGAAGCCCCGGCCCGACCTCCTCGCGGCCGGGGCTTCGCCGTTCCCCGGCCGTTCCCGGCGCGGCGGTCCGTGTTTCGCGGCCCGTCGGCGGCGCGGCTACTATCGGGCCCCGTGGTAGAGACGATCGTGCGGCAGGGGCATCCGCCCGAGGATGTTTCGGAGCCCGCGCGACGGGCCGCCGGCGGCTGGGCGCGCGTCGTCGCGATCGTCGCCGCCCTGATCGGCGTGCTGAGCGCGGTCGCCCTGCCGTTCCTGCCGGTGCGGGTCGACACCGCGACGGTGTCCTGGCCTCAGCGGGGCACGACCACCTCGGTCGAATCCCCGCTGGTCGCCTACGCTCCCGCCGCCTTGTCGGCGACCGTGCCGTGCGCCGCGCTGGGGACGCTGGCCGAGACCGGCGGCGTCGCGGTGTCGACGATTCCGCGCCAGTCGGCCGACATGGAGAAGTACGGCTTCGTCGTCAAGGTCGTCGCCGACACCGCCGAACGGCCCGGCCGCGTCGACGTGGTGTCGCGCTCGACGCTGCTGTGGACGGTCCCGCTGGCCGACGTGCTCGGCAGCGGGTGCGCGATCTCGGTGCGGCTCACCCCGGACGAAGCCGCCGTCACCACAACGGGTCTGGCCGCCTCCGGCGCCGTGCTGGCGTCGGACCTGCGCCCGCAGGTCGTCGGGGTGTTCAGCGAGCTCACCGGTGCACCGCCCGCCGACCTCGCGGTGCGGGTGGTCGCCGACTCCCGCTACATCACCTCGCCCTCGGCGATCAAGCTCGCCGCGATCGTGTTGTGCCTGGTGGCGACCGCGATCTCGCTGTTCGCGCTGCACCGCCTCGACGCCCTCGACGGCCGCTCCGCCCGCCGGTTCCTGCCGCAGCGCTGGTGGCGGCTGCGCCCGGTGGACTGGCTGGTGTTCGCCGTGCTCGCGGTCTGGCACTTCATCGGCGCCAACACCTCCGACGACGGCTACATCCTCGGCATGGCGAGGGGCGCGCGCAGTTCCGGCAACATGTCGAACTACTACCGCTGGTTCAGCGTCGACGAGGGGCCGTTCTACACCCCCTACACCGACATCATCGGCTGGCTCACCCACCTGTCGGCGGTCAGTCCGCTGGTGCGGCTGCCCGCGCTCGGCGCGGGCCTGCTGACCTGGTGGCTGATCAGCCGCGAGGTGCTGCCCCGCCTCGGCATGGCCGTGCGCAAGCAGCGCGTGGTGACCTGGACCGCGGCCCTGGTGTTCCTGGCCTTCTGGCTGCCCTACAACAACGGCCTGCGCGCGGAGTTCGTGGTCGCGCTCGGAGTGCTGGTCACCTGGGTGTCGGTGGAGCGGGCCATCGCGACGCGGCGGCTGTTGCCCTTCGCCGTGGCGGTGATCGTCGCCGCGTTCACCCTCACCGGCGCGCCGTCGGGCCTGATCTGCCTGGGCGCGCTGGTCGCCGGGGCGCGGGTGGTGACCGCGGTGGTGCTGCGCCGGGCCAAGTCGGTGGGGTACCTCGCGCTGCTGCTGCCGATCCTGGCCGCGGGCACGGTGGTGCTGACGGTCGTGTTCGCCGACCGGACGCTGGCCGGAGTGCTGGAGATGTTCGAGGTGCACGGAAAGATCGGGCCGGGGGAGTCCTGGTTCTTCGAATTCCTGCGCTACCAGTACCTGTTGCAGCTCAATGCCGACGGCTGGCTGACCCGCCGCTTCGGTGTCTTCGCGATGCTGCTCGGGCTGATCGTGTGCGCGGCCACCATGCTGCGCCGCGGCGGCCACATTCCGGGCACCGCGGTGGGCCCGACCCGCAGACTGCTGGGCATCACGCTCGCCGCCATGGTGCTGATGATGTTCTCGCCCACCAAGTGGACCCACCAGTTCGGGGTGTTCGCCGGTCTGGCCACCTGTGTCGCCGCGGTGACCGCCGTCGCCGTCGGCCCGGCGGTGCTGCGTCCGCTGCGCAACCGGGCGCTGTTCGCGGCCGCGGTGTTCTTCGCGCTGGCGATGACCTTCGTCGGCGCGAACGGGTACTGGTATGTCTCGTCGTGGGGCATCCCCTGGTGGGACAAGCCGCCGAGTGTCGCGGGCTTCGGCATCTCCACGGTGTTCGCCGGGCTCACCGCGCTGTGCCTGGCCGTCGCGGCCTGGTTCCACGTCCACCCCCGCCCCTCGACCCGGTCGAGCAGGCTGTCGCGGATGCCGGTGCTGGCCGTCGTCGCGGCGCTCATGGTGCTGTTCGAGCTGGCCTCCTTCGCCAAGGCGACCGTCAAGCAGTACCCGGCGTACTCGCTGGCGGGCGCCAACCTCGAGGCCGCGTTCGGCGGCGGCTGCGGCATGGCCGACGAGGTGCTGGTTGAAACCGACCCCAACGCCTCGATGCTCGCGCCGCTGTCCGGCGACACCACCACCGCGCTCACCGGTGAGTCCACCGGCTTCCGCCCCGGCGGCGTGGCCCCGGTCCTCACCTCCGACGAGGTGGAATCGACCACGGGACAGGCGAACTCGGTCTCCGACGATCCGGACGAGCTGCGCGACGCCTCCACCTCGGCGGGCTCGGAGTCCCGCCAGGGTTCGCTCGCGCTGCCGTTCGGGCTCGACCCCGCGACCACGCCCGTGCTCGGCAGCTACCGGGCCGGCGCGCAGGAGCCCGCGTCGCTGACCAGCGGCTGGTTCCGGCTGCCCGACGGTCCGCGCGGTCCGCTGCTCGCGGTGTCGGTGGCGGGCCGGATCCGCTCGGTCGACGAGGACGGGGTGGTGCATCCCGGTCAGGAGCTGGCCGTGGAGTACGGCACCGTGACCGCCGACGGCGCGGTCACCGTCACCGGACAGGTGGCGCCGATCGACATCGGCCCGGCGCCGATGTGGCGCAACCTGCGTGTCCCACTCGATCAGCTGCCCGCCGACACCGGCGTCGTCCGGCTCGTCGCCCAGGACAAGGACCTCGGCGCCGACCAGTGGCTGGCGGTGACCCCGCCGCGGATGCCGCGCACCACCACCCTGGACGCGCTGGTCGGCCACGAGACGCCCGTGCTGCTGGATTGGGCGGTGGGCCTGCACTTCCCGTGCCAGAACCACCTGCCCACCTACAACGGCATCGCCGAGCTGCCCGCCTACCGGATCCTGCCCGACCGCAACGGCGCCACCATCACCAACCTGTGGCAGGGCCACGACGGTGGCGGCCCGCTCGGCTGGACCCAGCTGCTGTTCACCGCCCGCACCCTGCCCACCTACCTGAACAACGCGTGGGGCCGGGACTGGGGCTCGATCGAGCAGTACCTGCCGCTGGACACCGCCGCGGTGCCCGCCCGCCCGCGGGTCGACTCCGAGAACCGCTGGGGGACATGGACTCCCGGCCCGATCATCACCGCCTGGTAAGCCGGGGCCACGTCAGCGCTGGTGCGCGGCGATCCGTTGCGCCAGGTCGGGAAGATCCGCGCCGGTGAGGCCGGGATAGCCGTGCAGCATCGCCCGCCAGCGCGGCGGTACCGCGGAGGCGCCCCAGCGGGCGCCCAGCAGACCGCCCGCGATGGCGGCGGTGGTGTCGGTGTCGTTGCCCGCGCGAACGCAGGCTTCCAGCGCGCGGGGCAGGTGCTCCGGCGTGGACTGGTCGGTGCTGGTGATGGCCCACCAGGCGGTCTGCAGGGCGTGCACCACCCAGCCGTTGTCCGGGAAGTCGGCGGGCGAGCCCTGCTCGGCCTCGTCGAGCCGTTCGGTCCAGTAGGCGGAATGCCGTGAGCCGGTGAGGTATTCGCGGACGCCGGCGAAGTCGGCGTGCAGCACCGCGTGCCGCACGGCGTAGGTCCACAGCTTGCACGCTTCGACGGCGTGTTCGTCGTAGTGGGTCAGCATCCCGATCCGGCCCGCGGCCGCGACGCAGGCCTCGGCGTCGTCGAGGTAGGCCAGCGCGACCGGGGCGGTCCGCATCAGCGAGCCGTTGCCGCCGGTCCGCCCGGACAGCGACATCGCCACCGCCTGCATGCTCAACGCCGAGGACGGCCTGGCCGACAACACATTCCGGGTCTGGTTGCCGATGTCGGGCGGCACGGTGTCGTACCAGGCGAGGAAGCCTGCGGCCACCGCGTCCAGGTCGATGCCGGGCCCGCGCACCGCGGCCAGCACGATGGCCAGCGCCATCGACGTGTCGTCGGTCCACTCGCCGGGCGCCCAGTGGAACGGCCCGCCGCCGACCATGTCGATCACCGCCTGCGGTCCCGGCACGCTGAACTCGTAGCCCGCCCCCAGCGCGTCCCCCGCGGCCCCGCCGACGAGCACGCCGGCGACCCGGTCGGAGAACCCCGCATCGTGCACCGAACCCACCCCTCTCGGGCGTCCGATTCCGTCTGTGTCCAGCTGTCGAGCCTACCGGTCGGCTTGTGCGACACACCGGCCGTCGACTCCGGCGCGCCTGTCTCGACCCGGCTACGGAGTGGTCACTTCGCCGAGGGGCGCGGGGGCGGCGGCCGCGCGGCGGGCCCGGCGCGCACGGCGCAGGGCATCGGTGGTGAACACGGCCAGCGCGGCCCAGATGAGGGCGAATCCGGCCCAGCGCGACGCCGGCATCGGTTCGTGCATCACGGCCACGCCCCAGGCCATCTGGAGGGCCGGGGTGAGGTATTGCAGGATGCCCATGGTCGAGAGCGGGACGCGCTGGGCGGCGACGGCGAACAGCAGCAGCGGCACCAGGGTGACCGGGCCGGTGGCCAGCATCAGCCCGAAATGCGCCGGGGTGGAGGTGAATTCGGTGCGGCCGGTGACCATCAGCACGACCAGGAAGGCCAGCGCGAACGGGACGGCGACGATGCCCTCGGCGGCGATCCCGCGCAGCGCGTCGAGCGGGATCACCTTCTTGACCAGGCCGTAGGTGGCGAACGAGCAGGCCAGGATCAGCGCGATCAGCGGCGGGCGGCCGTAGTCGACGGTCAGCACGAGCACCGCGACAGCGCCCAGGCCCAGCGCGATCCACTGCGCCCTGGTGAGCCGTTCGCGGAACAGCACCACCCCGAACGCCACCGTCACCAGCGGATTGATGAAGTACCCGAGCGCGCACTGCACGACCTGGCCGGAATTGACCCCGTAGACGTAGGTGCCCCAGTTGATCGCGATGGCCGCCGACGCCGCGGCCGCCAGCCGCCAGGTCCGCGCGTCGATGGCGCGCAGCTCGCGCAGCCTGCCGGCCAGCGCCAGCACGATCAGCACCACCACCAGCGTCCAGATGATGCGCTGGGCCACCACCTCCGCGGCCGAGGCGAACGCCAGCAACCCGAAGAACGCGGGAAACATGCCCCAGATCAGATAGGCGCCGGTACCGAAGACGACACCGGGCGGAGACACGCTGCGCTGCATTCATCCCATGTTACGACTGACGTAGCCTGACAAGCATGTCCATTTCCGTGCAGGAGCCCGCGGCGACCGGGTTGACCGCGGCACAGGTAGAGGAACGCCGTCGGGACGGACGCACCAACGACGTACCGACCAGAGCCAGCCGGTCCGTCCGCGACATCGTCCGCGCGAACGTCTTCACCCGCATCAACGCCATTCTCGGCGTCCTGCTCCTGCTGGTGCTGTCCACCGGCTCGATCATCGACGGCATGTTCGGCCTGCTGATCGTGGCCAACAGCGCGGTCGGCATCATCCAGGAGGTCCGGGCCAAGCGGACCCTCGATCAGCTGGCGATCGTCGGTCAGGCCAAGCCGACGGTGCGCCGCGACGGGGTGGCCACCGAGATCGCGCCCGGCGAGGTGGTCCTCGACGACCTGATCGAGCTCGGCCCCGGCGACCAGATCGTCGTCGACGGCGAGGTGGAGGAAGCCGCCGCGCTCGAGGTCGACGAGTCGCTGCTCACCGGCGAGGCCGACCCGATCGACAAGGGCGTCGGCGCCCCGGTCATGTCGGGCAGTTTCGTGGTGTCGGGTTCGGGCGCCTACCGGGCGACCAAGGTCGGCAAGGACGCCTACGCGGCGAAGCTGGCCGACGAGGCCAGCAAGTTCACCCTGGTGCACTCCGAACTGCGTTCGGGCATCGACAAGATCCTCAAATTCATCACCTACCTGCTGATCCCGGCCGGTCTGCTCAGCATCTACAACCAGCTGGTCTCCAGCAAGGAGGCCTGGCGACCCGCCGTCACCGGCATGGTCGCCGCGCTGGTGCCGATGGTGCCCGAGGGCCTGGTCCTGATGACCTCCATCGCCTTCGCCGTCGGCGTGGTGCGGCTGGGCAAGCGCAACTGCCTGGTGCAGGAACTGCCCGCGATCGAGGGGCTGGCACGCGTCGACGTGGTGTGCGCCGACAAGACCGGCACGCTCACCGAGAACGGCATGCGGCTGGCGCAGATCGAACCGCTCGGCGGCGCCGACGCGGAGCAGGCCAGGCAGGCGCTGGCCGCGCTCGCCGCCGACGACCCGCGCCCCAACGCCAGTGTGCAGGCCATCGCCGAAGCGCTGCCCGACGCGCCGGGCTGGTCGCGGACCGGGATCGCCCCGTTCTCCTCGGCCAAGAAGTGGAGCGGTATCTCCTATGGCGCGCAGGGTGATTGGCTGCTCGGCGCGCCCGACGTGCTGCTCGACTCCGGCTCCGCCGACGCCGCCCGCGCCGAGGAACTCGGGTCGTCCGGGCTGCGCGTGCTGCTGCTGGCCCGCAGCGACCGGCCGGTCGACGCCGACGACGCTCCCGGCCGGGTGGAGCCGGTCGCGCTGGTGGTGCTCGAGCAGAAGGTGCGTCCCGACGCCAAGGGCACCCTGGAGTACTTCGCGAGCCAGCAGGTCTCCATCAAGGTGATCTCCGGCGACAACGCCGTCTCGGTCGGCGCGGTCGCCGCCTCGCTCGACCTGCCCGGCGGCGACCACGCGGTCGACGCCCGCACCCTGCCCGAGGATCGCGCCGAACTGGCCGGGGTGCTCGACGAGCAGACCACCTTCGGCCGCGTGCGGCCCGATCAGAAGCGCGCGATGGTGGGCGCGCTGCAGTCGCGCGGGCACACCGTCGCGATGACCGGCGACGGCGTCAACGACGTGCTCGCCCTCAAGGACGCCGACATCGGCGTCGCGATGGGCGCGGGCAGCCCGGCCACCCGCGCCGTGGCGCAGATCGTGTTGCTGGACAACAAGTTCGCGACGCTGCCATATGTGGTGGGCGAGGGCCGCCGGGTGATCGGCAACATCGAGCGCGTCTCGAACCTGTTCCTCACCAAGACCGTGTACTCGGTGCTGCTGGCGTTCCTCGTCGGCCTGGCCGGGGTGGGCTCGCAGATCTTCGGGTACGACCCGATCGGCTACCCGTTCCTGCCGCGCCACGTCACCATCGCGGCCTGGTTCACCATCGGCATCCCGGCGTTCATCCTGTCGCTGGCGCCCAACAACGAGCGCGCCCGCACCGGTTTCGTCGGCCGCGTCATGCGGCTGGCGGTCCCCTCGGGCGTGGTGATCGGTGTCGCGACGTTCGTGGCGTACCTGATCGCCTACGCCGGTCCGGAAGCCACCGAGACCCAGAAGATCCAGGCGGGCACCACCGCGCTGATCACGCTGATCATGATCGCGGTCTGGGTGCTCGCGCTGGTGGCCCGGCCCTACGTGTGGTGGAAGGTGGTGCTCATCGCGGTGTCGGTACTCGCCTACGTCGCGCTGTTCACGATCCCGTTCACCCGCGAGTTCTTCAAGCTCGACCCGTCGAATCCGCGCCTGACGCTGGCGGCGTTCGCCTGCGGCGCGGTGGGCATCGTGCTGGTGGAGCTGGCGTGGTGGGTGCAGGCGCGGCTGGCCGGCAACACCGGCAAGTTCGTGCCGCCGGTGGGCGCCCAGGGCGCCTGAACCCGCGCTGACCAGGCCCGGTTCGCCTCGAGAACCCTTGCGCCGGATGAACATTCGGTGTTGGAGTACCTTTGCGCACTATGGAGGTATTGCTGCACCAGATCGACGCGTTCGCCGACGCACCGTTCTCGGGCAACCCGGCCGCGGTCATGCCGCTGCCCCGCTGGCTGCCCGACACGCTGCTGCAACAACTGGCCGAGGAGAACAACCTCGCCGAGACCGCGTTCTATACCTCCGAGTTACCCCCGGACGCGGGCGGCCCGCCCGGTGACTGGCCCGCCTTCCACCTGCGCTGGTTCACCCCCGCGGTGGAGGTGGACATGTGCGGGCACGCCACCCTCGCCTCGGCCACCCAGATCATCGAGGACCTGCACCCCGAGCACGACCGGGTGAGCTTCTACACCCGCTCCGGCTGGCTGCACGTCGACCGCACCGACGACGACGAGTACGTACTGGACCTGCCCGCCCTGGCCGCGGTCCAGGTGGACCCCGACCCCGCGCTGGTCGCCGCGCTCGGCGTCACCCCGGTGCGCGCCTACACCGGCCAGGACGAGGTGATCGTGGTCGCCACCGAGGACGAAGTCCGTTCCGCCACACCGGATCTCGGCGCGTTCCCGGAGCTGTCGCGAGGTGCGATCATCACCGCGCCCGGCACCGGCACCGACTTCGTCTCCCGCTTCTTCGCCCCCGGCGTCGGTGTCGCCGAGGACCCGGTCACCGGGTCGGCGCACGCGCAGCTGGTGCCGCTGTGGAGCCGGGAACTGGGCCGCACGGTGCTCACGGCGCGTCAGCTGTCGCGCCGCGGCGGCACGCTGCGCGCCGAACTCGCCGAGGACCGGGTGCTGCTGCTGGGCCGCTGCCGCCGCTACCTCGACGGCGTGGTCACCCTGCCCGGCTGAGCGCTATTCGGCGGGTACGGGCGCGTCGTCGGGGGTGGGGGCGACGACGCCGGTCGCCTCCGGCAGTAGCGGGGCCACCGCGAAGCGTCCCGCGATCGCGTCGGCGGGCAGGGCCTGGACGGCGCGGACGCCGGGTGTCGTTGCCAGCTCCCGCAATTGGGGCAGGGTGCCGCGGACGACCATCCCCGCGGTGCACGCGCAGTCCGCCCGGAGCCGGGCCGCGGTGACCCGGGCGATCTCGGCACTGCGTGGGTCGCGGAACTGCTGGGCCAGCAGCAGCCCGGCGGCCGCGTCCGCGGAGTTGCGCGCGGGCTCGTCGCCCGCCGGGGTGGCGACGGTGACGACCGGCGTCTGCACCCGGTCGATCGGGACGTGCTGGATCACCCCGGAGATCCGCAATCCGCCTGCGGCGGCGGGGATCCGGTCGGGAGTGAGGTAATCGGTGAACGACACCAGGGCCCAGTGCCGGTCGGTGTCGCCGCCGGCCAGCGAGGTGCGCGCGTCGGCGAGATAGTCCTCGACGCGCTCGCCCTGCGCGGGGCCCAGCCGATCGGTGGTGATGCCCGTCGACGGCTTCGGGTTCACGATCCCGAGCACCACGATCACCACCGCCAGCACGACGGCGGCGGCGACGGCGAGCCACGTGCGCCAGGGGGAGTGGTGCTCGGATTCGGGCCCGCGGTCGTCCGGCACCGGGTCCGGTGCCGGAGCTGACGACCGCGGGTCGTCAGGCATTGCGCAGCACGTCCAGGGCGCCGGACAGGTCGTCGGGGTACTCGCTGGTGATCTCGAGCCAGCGGCCGTCGGCGGGATGGTGGAAGCCGAGCTGGCGCGCGTGCAGCCACTGCCGTTCCAGCCCGAGCCGCTTGGCCAGGGTCGGGTCGGCGCCGTAGGTGAGGTCACCGGCGCAGGGGTGGCGAACGGCGGAGAAATGCACCCGGATCTGGTGGGTGCGGCCGGTCTCCAGATGGATGTCGAGCAGGCTCGCGGCCTGGAACGCCTCGATGGTGTCGTAGTGGGTGACGCTGGGCCTGCCGTCGGCGGTGACCGCGAACTTCCAGTCGTTGCCGCGCGCCCGCCCGATCGGCGCGTCGATGGTGCCGCTGCTCGGATCGGGATGTCCCTGCACCAGGGCATGGTATTGCTTGTCGACCGTGCGCTGTTTGAAGGCGCGCTTGAGCATCGTGTACGCGTGCTCGGACTGGGCCACCACCATCACGCCCGAGGTGCCGACGTCGAGCCGGTGCACGATGCCCTGGCGTTCGTGCGCGCCCGAGGTGGAGATGCGGTAGCCCATCGCGGCCAGGCCGCCGACCACCGTCGGGCCGGTCCAGCCGACGCCGGTGTGCGCGGCCACGCCGACCGGCTTGTCCACCGCGACGATGTCGTCGTCGGCGTAGAGGATGTTCATCCCCTCCACGGGGGTGGCCTCGACGGTCAGCTCCCGCTTCGGCTCCGGGAACACCACCTCGAGCCAAGCGCCCGCGGTCAGCCGGTCGGATTTGCCCGCGGCGACGCCGTCGAGCTGCACCGAGCCCTCCTCGGCCAGCGCGGCCACCGCGGTGCGCGAGAGCCCGAGCAGCCGGGACAGGCCCGCGTCGACCCGCATGCCGTCGAGCCCGTCGGGCACCGGCATCGTCCTTGTTTCCCTCACGCAGCGTTCTCCTCGGTGGTGTGCTTGCGACCGCTGCGGGTGCCGTCCGGTTCGAAGCCGAAGACAGTGAGCGCAACCAGCAGGATCGCCCCGCACACGATGGCGGAGTCGGCGACGTTGAACACCGGCCACCAGCCCACGGCGACGAAATCGACGACATGGCCCTGCAGCGGGCCGGGGTAACGGAAGATCCGGTCCACCAGGTTGCCCAGCGCGCCGCCGAGCACCATGCCCAGGCCGATCGCCCACCACAGCGAACGCAGCGTGCGCCCGATGCGGATCACGCCGATCACAACGGCCGCCGCGATCAGGGTCAGCAGCCAGGTCATGCCGGTGGCCATGGAGAACGCCGCGCCCGGGTTGCGGACCAGGGTGAACCGCGCGAAATCGCCGATGATCGGCACCGATTCGCCGGGATCGATGAAGGCCACCGCCAGGCACTTGGTCAGCAGGTCGAGCCCGAACAGGACGACGGCGATGATCAGCAGCGTCGTCAACCGGCGCGGACCAGCGGGTTTCTTCGTGCCGGTGGCCTCGGGCGCGGCGTCGGGGGCCGGTGCCGCGGTGTCGTCGCCCGTCTCGGGGACGGCGGCGTTGTCGGTGGGCCGGTCTTCACTCACGCGTCCATCATTCCCTAGTGGCGATCCACGGTGCGCCGCGGTGTCCCGCAGTCCCAGCTGTTACTCAGGAAGCGGTCGTACGCTGATGGCTGTGACGGTGTTGTCTGGTTCCCGCTTACCCCGCGTCGCGCGCCCCGGGGTGTTTCTCGTGGCGCTCGTGGTCGGGTTCGCGACCTTCGGCGCGGGCTGTGCCGATCGGTCGGCGTCGCCCGTCGACGGGGAGGGCACCGAGCCGCTGGGCTACGGCAAGGAAGTGACGGTGCCGATCTCGGCGGCGGTCACCACGCTGGTCTCGCCCGGCGACGAGCCGCGCGACCTGCTGCGCCCGCGCTACGCGGCAGGCACCACCCAGGAGGTGACGCTGCGCACCGATTACCGCATCCAGCAGCAGGTCAACGATCAGCCCGCGCGTGATTTCTCGCCCGCCGCGCTGACCATCCCGATGACCGCGACCGCGGGCGCCGACGGTGTCGACCTCACGGTCGGGACCGTCACCACGCCCGACCCGGCCCTGAACAAGGCCTTCACCACCGCCGACGGCTCGCACGCCGGGCTGGAGATGAGCGATCTGGGCGCGATCACCGAACTGCGCCTCGCGCCGTCACCCGATACCCCCAATACCGCGCGCGCGGCCCTGGAACAGGCGTTCTACCAGGCGGTGTACCGCTCGATCGCGTTCCCCGACGAGCCCGTCGGCGTGGGCGCGGTATGGACGGTGCATCAGGAGATCACCGGCGGCGTCACCCTCGACCAGATCACCACCGCCACCCTGACCAGCCGCGACGGTGACCGGCTCACCATCGACCTGCAGGTGACCCAGACCCCGACCGACAAGGTCTGGGAACTGCCCAACGACGCGGGCGCGCTCGACATCGCGGGCTATGTCATGGAGGGCACCGGCACCATCACCGTCGATCTCGGGCTGCCGTTACCGGTCGCGGGCGCCATCGACGTGGGTGGTCAGCAGATCTACCGCGACGAGCGCAGCGTGAGCACCCTCGTGCAGACGCAGTCCACGCGCGTGTCCTGGACCGAATGATGCGAGCGACCCTGCTGCGCGCGGGCGCGGCCGTGTCGGCGTGCGCGGCGCTGGCCGGAGTCGCCGGGTGCGGGTCCGACGACGAGTCCACCGCGTCCTTCCCGTCGGCCGCCACCGCGGCGCCGGGCACCGGCGCCGTCGTGCGCGACAACGCCCAGCTGTCGGCGGGCCTGCTGGGCGCGGGCGATCTGCCCGGTGACTTCACCGCCATGCCGCCGCGCACCACGTCGGGCGAGGGCGCCGCGGTGCCGCCCGCCGCACCGACGAATCCGCCCGACTGCGGGCGCCTGCTCAGCCCCGTCGCCGAGCAGTGGCCGGGCTCGGCGGCCGCCGCGTCGGTGCAGTTCGCGGGCCCGAGCTACGCCACCATCGACATCGACGCGGCGAGCTATCCCGATGCCGCGCTGGCCGCCGCGTTCGACGCGCTCCAGGCCCAGCCGCGCCGATGCGGCAGCTATACCGGCGACGACGCAGGCGTGCACATCGACTACCGCACCGCCGCGCTGGACCAGCCGCCCGCCGGGGACGCCAGTTCCGCGTTCACCCTCAGCGCGAGCAGCGAGGGGCTCACGCTCACCTCGGCGACGGCGCTGGTGCAGGTCGGCAACACCCTGGTGCAGGTGGTGGTGACCGCGCCGGAATCGGTCGATCCCGGCGTGCTGGCCGACTTGACCGCCGCGCAGGTTCGCAAGCTGCGCGGCTGACCCGCTAGCCGCTGACGGCGGCGGGGGCGAGCTTGCCGCCCAGGTACTCGATGTAGCCGCGCACCTCGTCGGCCGACTTGTCGGGCACCCCGAAGACCACCTCGGTGACGCCGAGCTCGGCCCACTGCTCGAGCTGGGCCGCATTGTGGCGGCCCGCCAGCGCGATCACACGCGGGCTGCCCTCGCGGCCCGCCTCGCTCCAGACCCGGTTCAGCAGCGCGATCTTGTCGCCCAGCTCGCCCTCGGTGGGGGTGGTGATCCAGCCGTCGGCGTGGCGGGCCAGCCAGCCGAAGGTCTTCTCGGTGCCGCCCGCGCCCAGCAGCACCGGAATGGTCGGGCTGGTCGGCTTCGGCCAGGACCAGCTCGGCCCGAATCGCACGAACTCGCCGTCGAACTCGGCTTCCTCCTGCGACCAGATGGTGCGCATCGCGTCGAGGTTCTCGCGCAGGACGGTGCGCCGCTTCTGCGGCGGGACGCCGTGGTGGGCGAGTTCGTCGGTGTTCCAGCCGAATCCGACGCCGAGTTCGACCCGGCCGCCGGAGAGGTGGTCGAGGGAGGCGATGGTCTTGGCCAGGGTGATCGGATGGTGCTCGGCGGGCAGTGCCACCGCCGTCGACAGGGTGATCCGCTCGGTCACCGCGGCGGCAGTGGCCAGCGCGACCCACGGGTCGAGGGTGCGCAGGTAGCGGTCGTCGGGCAGCGAGGAGTCGCCGGTCTGCGGATGCGCCGCGGCCCGCACCACCGGGATGTGGGTGTGCTCCGGCACGTAGAACGAATCGAACCCGGCCTTCTCCGCGGCCAGCGCGGCATCGGCGGGCGTGATGCCCCGGTCACTGGTAAACAACACGAGCCCGTACCGCATGTTCGGCCCCTCCGGATTCGACAATGAAACTAGAACAAGTTCTATCAGTCTTTCCGGTCGGCCGGAAGACCCGCGCGGAGGCCCTTTCCCCGGCTGGACGAGGGGAATAGGCTCGGAACGGTCCGAGCATCAACCTCGACCCGGAGGAATCCGATGTCTGATGTTTCGCCCTTTCCCGCAGGTTATCCGCGGATCTGTCCCGGCATCTCGTGCGCGGGCGCCGCGGCCGCGATCGACTTCTACACCGCCGTCTTCGGCGTCACCGAACGCATGCGGATGCCCGGCCCCGACGGGACCGTGGCGCACAGTGAACTGCTCATCGGCGACTCGGTGCTGATGGTCGGCGACCCGGCGCCGGAGATGGGTTTCCTCGACCCGACCGCGGTCGGTGGTTCGCCGGTGAATCTGATGGTCTACGTCGAAGACGCCGACGCCGCCTTCGCCGCCGCGCTCGGCGCGGGCGCCACCGAGATCAACCCGATGACCGACCAGTTCTACGGCGACCGCAGCGGCGCCTTCGAGGACCCGTGGGGTCACCGCTGGACCGTGGCGACCCACGTCGAGGACGTCTCGCCCGAGGAGATGCAGCGCCGCATGGACGCCATGATGGACGCGGGCTGAGCCGGCGCTCAGGCGGGCACGATCGAATCACCTTCCACCCGAACCGGTTTCGCCAGCAGCGGGGTGGTGGCCGGACCGGCGCTGACGCTTCCGTCGAGCCCGAACCGGCTGCCGTGGCACGGGCAGTTGATCGTCCCGTTCGACACGTCGCCCACCCGGCAGCCGGCATGGGTGCAGGTGGACGACAGGCCGACGAAGGTCCCGGCCGACGGCTGGGTGATCACGGTGTCCCCGGCGATCACCCCGCCGCCGACCGGCACGTCGGCTGTTTTCGCCAGTGCCCCCGTCGGCCCGCCCGCCGGCGCCTGCGCCCCGGCGGGCGCGGTCTCGTCCTTCCCGCCGCACGCCGCCACGGTCGCGGCGGCCGCCAGTACGCCCGCGCCGACGAACGCGGTTCTGCGGTCGATCCGGATCTCGTTACTGGTCATCGCTGGAACTCCGATCGAAGCTGTCGACATGAGCAAGGCGACCGCTGCTCCGGGGCCCGCTCCTTATCGGTTCAACGGAACCCGCCCGTCCCGGGTTCGAATCGAGGGATTCCCTGATGTGGACACCGCGTCCGAGGGCCTACCGTCACCTGGGTGAAGGCGATCGTGCAGCAGGTCTACGGGTCATCGGCGGTGCTGGAGGTGGCGCAGGTCGAGCGGCCCGTCGCGGGCCCGCCGTCCCGCTGGCCGCCAATACCGCGCTGACCTGCCTGGGGCATGTCCAGGACCGGCAGCGCGTGCTGATCATCGGCGCCTCGGGCGGAGTGGGCACCTTCTCGGTGCAGATCGCGCAGGCCGCGGGCGCGGTGGTCACGGGGGTGTGCAGCACCCGCAATGTCGATCTGGTCCGCGGCGATCCACTACAGGGAAACCGAGCACGCCAGGGCGAAGATCACCGTCACCGTCGGCTGACCGGGGTCACTGCAAGCGGAACTCCATCATCGCGATCGCGTCGTCGACCGCGGTGACGAGGGTTTCCAGGCGGGCATGGGGGTCCGGCGCCGCCAGGGCGGCCTGCCGATCGGTTGGCCCGATCGGCAGGCGCGCGGCCAGCTCGTAGGAGCGGATGCCCGGATCGGGCGACAGGTCCTCCAGCGACGCCGACGGCGGCGGTCGCCGGATCCCGGAGCGCCGGGCGAGCTGCGCGGTGAGCGTGTGCAGCCGATCGGCGCGCTTGCGCAGGTCGGCCACGAGATCGGTGTCGTCGGCGCCGATCTCGTCCGGCCACACCCGCACGTCGGCCCTGGGGTAGGGCGCGTCGGTCAGCCACTCGTCGACCCGGATCCGCTCGGTGCCCACACAGCGCAGCCGGAACCGCGACCCCGCCAGCTCGATCACGTCGACGATGCGCGCGATCACGCCCACATCGGTGCGCACGTCGCCACCGCCGACCTCGTGCCCGCGGGCGATGAGCACCACGCCGAACTCCGGCTCCCGGTGCCCGTCGAGGCAGTCCTCGACCAGCGCGACATAGCGCGGTTCGAAGATCTGCAACGACAGCGGCTCGCCGGGCAGCAGGACCGCGCCCAGCGGGAACATAGGGATCTCCACCATCACAGCATGCCCGGTGTCGTGCGCGCCGCGCCCATCCGACATGCGCGCGTGCCGGAAAGTCCGCTCATCCCTTGGCGATCGCCTCGAACACGGTCGGGTCGACCAGCGTGGAGGTGTCGCCCAGTTCGCGGCCCTCGGCCACGTCGCGCAGCAGCCGGCGCATGATCTTGCCGCTGCGGGTCTTGGGCAGCTCCGGGACGATGTGGATCTCGCGTGGCCGGGCGATCGGGCTGATCTCCAGCGACACCGCGGCCTTCAGCTCGGTGACGAGTTCGTCGCCGGTCGCCGCCGACCCGGTGAGGATGACGAAGGCGACGATGCCCTGCCCGGTGGTGGCGTCGGAGGCGCCGACCACGGCGGCCTCGGCTACGGCCGGATGTCCGACCAGCGCCGACTCCACCTCGGCGGTGGAGATGCGGTGCCCCGAGACGTTCATGACGTCGTCGACCCGGCCCAGGATCCACAGGTCGCCGTCCGCGTCGGCCTTGGCGCCGTCGCCGGCGAAGTACCAGCCCTCGGAAGCGAAACGCTGCCAATAGGTTTCGCGGAACCGGTCCATGTCGCCCCAGATGCCGCGCAGCATCGAGGGCCACGGCTGGTCCAGCACCAGCAGACCCGAGGCGTCGTTGCCGAGCGGGGTGCCGTCGTCGTCGACCACCGCCGCCGAGATCCCCGGCAGTGCCGCCGTCGCCGCGCCGGGTTTGGTGTCGGTGACGCCGGGCAGCGGGGAGATCATGATGGCGCCGGTTTCGGTCTGCCACCAGGTGTCGACGATGGGGGTCTTGTTCGCGCCGATGACCTCGCGGTACCAGCGCCAGGCTTCGGGGTTGATGGGTTCGCCGACGGAGCCGAGCAGGCGCAGGGTGGTGAGGTTGTGGGCGTCGGGGATCTCGCGTCCCCATTTCATGAAGGTGCGGATGAGGGTGGGGGCGGTGTAGTAGATGGTGACGCCGTATTTTTCGATGATTTCGAAGTGGCGGTGTTCGGTGGGGGAGTTGGGGGTGCCTTCGTAGACGATCTGGGTGGCGCGGTTGGCCAGGGGTCCGTAGACGATGTAGCTGTGGCCGGTGACCCAGCCGATGTCGGCGGTGCACCAGTAGATGTCGGTGCCTGCTTTGTGGTCGAAGACGTTGTGGTGGGTGTAGGCGGTTTGGGTGAGGTAGCCGCCGGTGGTGTGCAGGATGCCTTTGGGTTTTCCGGTGGTGCCGGAGGTGTAGAGGATGAAGAGGGGGTGTTCGGCGGGGAAGGGCTGGGCTTCGTGGGAAGGCGAAGCGAGGGAGACGGTTTCGTCCCACCACAGGTCGCGCACCTCGGTCCACGGCACGTCCAGCCCGGTCCGGCGGACCACCAGCACGTGCTCCACGGAGGTGGGATCGTCGCCGAGCGCCTCGTCCACCGCCGACTTCAGCGGGGCGGGCTTGCCGCGGCGCCACTGCCCGTCGGTGGTGACGATCAGGCGGGCCTGCGCGTCGTCGACCCGCTGACGCAACGCCGTCGGCGAGAACCCGGCGAACACCACCGAATGCGGCAGACCCAGCCGCGCGCACGCCAGCATCGAGACGATGGCCTCGGGAACCATCGGCATGTAGATCGCGACGCGATCGCCCGCCACCAGCCCGAGCGCGGTGAACGCGTTGGCCGCGCGCGAAACCTCGTCGAGCAGTTCGCGATACGTGATGGCGCGGGAGTCGCCGGGTTCGCCTTCCCAGTGGATGGCGACCTGGTCGCCGTGGCCGTCGAGGACGTGGCGATCGACGCAGTTGTAGGCGACGTTGAGCTCGCCGTCGGCGAACCAGCGCGCGACCGGTGCGTCGCTCCAGTCCAGGACCTGGGTGAAGGGGGTGTGCCAGTGCAGCCGGTCGGCCTGCTCGGCCCAGAAGCCGTCACGGTCGGTGTCGCCGCGGGCGTAGAGCGAGGCATCGGCGTTGGCCTGGGCGACGAACTCCGCGGCGGGCGGGTAGCTGGTCGCGTGGTCGGGCCGGGTGGGGTCGGTGACTGCACCGGTCACGAGAAATCTCCTTCGAACGAACAGGGGTGAAACCCGTGCCGGTGGCTGGGACCACCGGCACGGGCAGGGCAACGTCAGTGCGAGATCGCCTTCTCCGCACCGACACCGGTCAGCGCCCGGACTTCCATCTCCGCGGCCTTGGCGTTGTCGGCCTGCTCGCCACGGCCGCCGACATAGGTGCCGACGATGCCGAGGACGAAGGCCAGCGGAATGGACACGATGCCCGGGTTGGACAGCGGGAACCAGTGGAAATCGGCGCCGGTGATCATCGAGGTCTTGGTGCCCGACACCGCCGGGGAGAACACGATGAGCACGATCGTCGAGATCAGGCCGCCGTACATCGACCACAGCGCGCCGGTGGTGTTGAAACGGCGCCAGAACAGCGAGTACAGGATGGTCGGCAGGTTGGCGGCCGCGGCCACC
This sequence comes from Nocardia asteroides, assembly GCF_900637185.1. NCBI lineage: Bacteria > Bacillati > Actinomycetota > Actinomycetes > Mycobacteriales > Nocardiaceae > Nocardia > Nocardia asteroides. Next base: position 3,009,967 of record NZ_LR134352.1, read on the forward strand.
GCGAACGCCAGCGCCACCAGGAACGCGATGTTCTGGCCGTTGGCCAGGATGCCGAGCCCGATCGCGAGCACACCGATCACCACGGCGGTGATCCGCGAGACCCGCACCTGCTTGCGCTCGTCGACCTTGCCCTTCTTGAGCACGCTGGCGTAGATGTCGTGGGCGAACGAGGCCGAGGCGGTGATCGTCAGACCGGCCACCACGGCCAGGATCGTCGCGAACGCGACCGCCGAGATCACCCCGAGCAGGATGACGCCGCCCAGCTCGAACGCCAGCAGCGGCGCCGCCGAGTTCTGGCCACCCGCCGCCGCGAGGATCCGGTCCGGGCCGACGATGGCCGCCGCGCCGTACCCGAGCACCAGGGTGAACAAGTAGAACGCGCCGATCAGGCTGATCGCCCAGACCACCGAGCGCCGAGCCTCTTTCGCGGTCGGGACCGTGTAGAAGCGCATCAGCACGTGCGGCAGACCCGCGGTGCCGAGCACCAGCGCCAGACCCAGCGAGACGAAGTTCAGCTTGGAGGTCTCGCTGCCGCCGTACTGGGCGCCGGGCGCCAGCACGTCGCGGGCGGCCACGGCCTTGTTGGCCGACTCGCTCACCGATTCCTGTGCGGCGCCGAGAATGTCGGAGAAGTTGAAGCCGAACTTGGCCAGCACCAGCACCGTCATGAACGCGGCGCCCGCGATCAGCAGCACCGCCTTGATGATCTGCACCCAGGTGGTGCCCTTCATGCCACCGACCAGCACGTACACGATCATCAGCACGCCGACGATCGCGATCACGACCGATTGCCCAGCGCGCGAGGAGATGTCGAGCAGCAGCGCCACCAGGCCACCCGCGCCCGCCATCTGCGCGAGCAGATAGAACAGCGACACGGTGAGCGTGGTCAGCGCGGCCGCGGTGCGCACCGGGCCTTCCTTCAGCCGGAAGCTGAGCACGTCGGCCATGGTGAACTTGCCGGTGTTGCGCAGCATCTCGGCCACCAGCAGCAGCGCGACCAGCCAGGCGACCAGGAACCCGATCGAATACAGGAACCCGTCGTAGCCGTACACCGCGATGGCGCCCGCGATGCCGAGGAAGCTCGCCGCCGACAGATAGTCACCGGCGATGGCGATGCCGTTCTGCGGACCGGAGAATCCGCGGCCGCCGGTGAAGTAGTCGGCGGCACTGGCGTTGTTGCGGCTGGCCCGGATCACCACGACCATGGTGACCGCGACGAACAGCGCGAAAATGGCGATATTGGCGACCGGGTTACCCACGGTCGTCTCCGCGGCGAGGATGTTCACGCTCGGCCTTCCTCGAGAGATGCGCGGATGGCCGCGGCACGCGGGTCCAGCTCACGATTGGCGAACCGGACGTAGAGCCCGGTGATGAGGAACGTGGAGACGAACTGCCCGAGGCCGAGCAGCAGGCCCACGTTGATGTTGCCGAAGACCTCGGTCGCCATGAAGTCGTGCGCGTAGGCACCGAGCAGCACATAGCTGAGGTACCACAGCAGGAACAGGGCGGTCATCGGGAAGACGAAGCGGCGCAGGCGGTTGCGCAGTTCCTGGAACTGCGGGCTCTGCTGCACGGCGAGCCATTCGTCGGCACTCGGCGTGCGCCGGTCGGGCGCTTCTGCGGTGTCGGTGTCGGTCATGCCTGGGGTCCTAGCGTGAGGGTGGTCGTGCGTGCAGTGACCGTAAGGCTCCCGGCGTGGGCGCACTATGATGTGGCGTGGGTCACTCGCCGAAGGTGGCCGTCGCTGCGGTGAACGGTCGCTGTGGTGCGACGAACGGTCGGCGCGAGATCACCGGTGGGCGGTGGATTCGGGGTCGCGGTCGGCGCTGAGCCCGAGCCGTTCCGGCGCGTGCATCCGCACGAAGATCCCCGCGACGGTCCGCGCGTCCTGGCCCCGGGTGAGCAGGCTGACCAGGATCGTCACCGCGAAGGCCAGCGGCACGCTCACCGCGCCCGGATAGTCGACGATCGCCGAGGCCCAGCCGTCCGCCAGCTCGGGGGAGACGCCACCGAGCACGGCCAGCACCGTCGCGCCGCCGGCCGTGACACCGCCGGTGAGCAGACCGGCCGCCGCCCCCGCCGCGGTCAGGCCACGCCACCAGATCCCGAGCACCAGCAGCGGGCACAGCGTCGAGGCGGCAACCGAGAACGCGAGGGCGACCGTGCGCGACAGATCGAGCGAGGCGACGGTGAGCGCCAGCGTCAGCGGGACGAGCCCGGCGACCAGGGCGGCGGCCCGGAAGTCGCGGATCCGCCCGCGCAGCACGTCGGTGCTGAGCACCCCGGCCAGGCTCACCAGCAGACCTGAGGACGTCGACAGGAAGGCCGCGATCGCGCCCGCCGCGGCCAGCGCGGCGAGCAGCTGCCCGCCCAGGCCGCCGAGTACCGCGCCCGGCAACAGCACCACCGCGGCGTCGGACGCGCCGGTGATCAGCAGCTGTGGCACATACAGGCGGGCGAACACGCCGAGCAGGATCGGGAACAGATAGAACAGCCCGACCAGCCCGATGACCGTCAGCGCGGTGCGGCGGGCCGACGGACCGTCGCGATTGGTGTAGAAGCGGACCAGCACATGCGGCAGGCCCATCGTGCCGAGGAAGGTCGCCACGATGAGCGAGAACACCTGGTACTGCGGATGTTCGCCGCCGAAACCGCCACCGGCGGCCACCCAGCTGGCCCCGTCGGCGGGCGCGCCGGCGACCACCGGGACCGCCGCTCCCGGTTCCAGGACCAGTTCGGTGCCGGCGGTGAGGGTGTGGTCGCCGGGGGTGAGCAGCACCGGGCCCCGCGCGGCCGCGCCGTCGACAGTGCCGGTGACGTGCACCTGCTGGGCGACGTCGAGGTGGACCACCACATCGGTGGAGATGTCGACGGTGGTGCGCTGGTCCACCGTCGGCGGCGCGGGGGAGCCGAGAGGCGGTTCGTCACCGAGGAAATGCAGGCCGAGCACCAGCGCGGGCACCGCCACCGCCGTCAGTTTCAGCCAGTACTGGAACGCCTGCACCAGCGTCACCGACCGCATGCCGCCGCCGATCACATTGGCCAGCACGATCGCGCCCACCGCCACCGCGCCCACCCACGGCGGAGCGCCGAGCAGGATGTGCAGCGTGAGTCCCGCGCCCTGGAACTGCGGGATGAGGTACACCGCGCAGACCAGCACCACGAGCCCGGCCGCCAAGCGCCGCAACCGGATAGAACCCAGCCGGAACTCGGCGAAATCGGGCACGGTGTAGGCGCCGGAGCGACGCAGGGGCGCGGCGACGAACATCAGCAGACCGAGGTATCCGGCGGTGAAGCCCACCGGATACCAGAGCGCGTCGGCGCCGTATTTGGCGATCAGTCCCGCCACGCCGAGAAAGGAGGCGGCGGAAAGGTATTCACCGGAGATCGCGGCGGCGTTCCATCGGGAACCCACGGTGCGTGAGGCGACCAGGAAGTCGGAGGTGGTGCGCGAGAGGCGGACTCCGTAGAAGCCGATGCCGATGGTGGCGACCGCGGCCAGCAGCAGGGCGGCGATGGTGAGTGCCGGACTGTCCGGTGTCATCTGGTCCGCCGGGGAAAGGTGCTCACGCGGTCACTCCCCGGCCAGCTCGAGGAAGTCGTCCTCGTTGCGTTGCGCCAGCCGCACATACAGCCGGCCCACCGCGTACAGCGCGGGGAAGGCGAGCAGGCCCAGCACGATCCACGGCAGCCGGAGACCGAGGACGGTCGCGTCGGCGATCGCGTCGATCCCGAACAGCACCGGCAGCGCGCCGAACCCTGCGACCACCACCAGCCCGAGCCGTAGTGCCAGGCCCAGTTGCGCGCGGATCAGGCCGCCGATCAGCGCGGCGCCGAGATCGGTCTGCTCGACCACCTCCGTGCGGGTCCGGATCTGCCGCGCGCCGCGCCGCTGCGCCAGCACCACCCGCTCGCGGGGCGGGCGCTGCGGGCCGGTCACCGCTGCGACCAGTTCTGCCGCGGTCCGTGCACCAGTCGCTGCTTGAGTTCGCGCACCTGCCGTCTGCTCACCGGCAGCTCCACCGCACCGGCCGCGCCCTCGGCGCGCAGGCACACCACGGTCCCGGTTCCGGCGCTGCGCAGCCCGGTGACCAGCCGCAACGCCACCAGATACGACCGGTGCACACGCAGGAAACCGGCGTCTTCCCAGCGCGATTCGAGTGCCGAGAGCGGAATCCGCACCAGATGCGAGCCGGTCGCCGTGTGCAGGCGCGCGTAGTCGCCGTCGGCCTCCACCCAGGCCACGTCGGCCCGGTTCACCAGCGTGGTCACGCCACCCAGCTCCACCGGGATCACCTCGCTCGGGTGCGTGGGCGAGGGCGGTGCCGCCGCGGGCGCGGGCACCCTGGCGGCCAGGATCCGGCGTACCGCCTCGGCCAGCCGCGCCTCCCGCAGCGGCTTGAGCAGATAGTCCACCGCCCCCAGATCGAACGCCGCCACCGCGTGATCGTCGTGCGCGGTCACGAACACCACCGCGGGCGGCTCCGCGAATTCCGACAGAATCCCCGCCAGCTCCATCCCCGTGAGCCCCGGCATATCGATATCGAGAAACACCGCATCGATCGGATGCGCCCGCAACAACCGCAACGCCCCCGTCGCCTCCCCGGCCCGATGAATCTCCCCCACCCCCGGCTGCGCGCTCAGCAGATACACCAGCTCGTCGAGCGCGGGCTTCTCGTCGTCGACAGCGAGCACCCGCAACGCGGTCGAGGTCTCATCGGTGGTCCAGGTCACAGCCCATCCATGGTAGCTGTCTTCCTTGCCCGGTCGGTCAGGATCCCCGGTCGCCCGGCGGGCGGATGTCAGGTGAGGTCGCCGTCCGGGCCGATGGGGGGACTCAGGCGCAGCCGCCTGCGGATCGGCGGGGCTCGGATCAGGCGCGGATGCCGGCGCGGAATTTGGGGACGCGCATGCTGACCTTGGTGCCCGCGCCGGGGGCCGTGTCGACGACGAGGCCGTAGTCGTTGCCGAAGGCGGCGCGGAGGCGGTCGTCGACATTGGCCAGGCCGACGTGGGCGGCTTCGCCGGTGCGGGCGGGGCCGGTGCCGGTGTCGACGGCGTCGAGGGCGCCCGAGCGCAGCAGGTCGGGGTCCATGCCGATGCCGTCGTCCTCGACGCTGATCAGGCAGTCGGTGCCCGCGTCGGTGGCGACGATGCTCAGCTGGCCGCCGCGCCCGCCGCCGCCCAGCCCGTGCCGCACCGCGTTCTCCACCAGCGGTTGCAGCGCCAGGAACGGCAGCACCACGCCGAGGACCTCCGGCGCGATCTGCAGGCGCACGTCCAGCGCGTCCCCGAAGCGGGCCTGTTCGAGGGCGAGGTAGCGCTCGATATTGCGCAGTTCGTCGGCCAGCACGGTGAATTCGCCCGCGGCACGGAAGGAGTAGCGGGTGAAGTCGGCGAATTCGAGAATCAGTTCGCGGGCCCGGTCGGGATCGGTGCGCACGAACGAGGCGATCGTGTTGAGCGCGTTGTAGATGAAATGCGGACTGATCTGCGCCCGCAGCGCCCGCAACTCGGCGCGATCGACCCGCGCCCGCGAGGCATCCAGCTCCGCCAGCTCCAACTGCCCACACGCGTACCGCGCGACCTCACCCGCCGCCCCCAGCATCCCCGGCCCCGGCTTCCCGGTGGTCACCATCCCGAGCGCCCCCACCACCGCCCCCGTGTCGATCGACAGCGGCTGCGCGATGAGCGAATGCTCGTCCCCGGTGACCAGCACCGCCCGCTCCTCGGCGATCGCCCGCCGCGCCGCCTCGTCGAACACCGCGACCATCCCGGGGTGCGGCCCGTCCCAGGCCAGCAGCGTCGCCTCGGCGTCCACCACCCCCAGCGCCTCGGCCCCCGCCAGCCCCCGCAGATACGGCGCCGCCTCCCCGGCCGCCTCCGCCGTCAACCCCCGCCGCAACGGCACCGCCGCCAGCGACGCGGTATGCAGCGCCTGATGCACCGCCCGCTGCGCAGGCGTCGTCACCACCCGCTGCGTCCGCCGCCAGACGAGCCAGGCGATGACCAGCACGATCGCGACACCAGCCAGCACCACCGCCGTGGTTGTCACCGTGTGCTCCCGTCTCCTCGCCCTGCCGCACCGCTCGTGCGGACATCCGCCGATTATCGCCGTTCGCGCAGCCGGTGTTCCGGTGATCGCGGACGCGCGCGCCGTGCCGTGGGCCCGGTCGGGGACTGGCGGAAAACGGACGGTTGCTGGGGACTCGCCGGTGACCTTCGCCACGACACGCCGGACCGGGCCAGGCGGGGGCGGGGCGCCCGTGTGGCACGCGAAATGTTGTCGTACCCCCGTGCATAGAATGCCAAGGCCAACCCCCGTCGACACCATGGGAGGAAGGACCGTCTTGGCTTCGTCCGGATCGTTCGTTCACCTGCACAACCACACCGAGTACTCCATGCTCGATGGTGCGGCGAAGATTTCGCCGCTGTTCGCGGAGGCGGAACGGCTGGGCATGACCGCCGTCGGCATGACCGACCACGGCAACATGTACGGCGCCTCGGAGTTCTACAACAGCGCCAAGAAGGCGGGCATCAAGCCGATCATCGGCATCGAGGCCTACATCGCGCCGGGCTCCCGGTTCGACACCAAGCGCGTGCAGTGGGGCGATCCCGGCCAGAAGGGCGACGACGTCTCGGGTTCGGGCGCCTACACCCACATGACGATGGTCGCCGAGAACGCGACCGGCCTGCGCAACCTGTTCAAACTGTCGAGCCTGGCCTCCATCGAGGGCCAGCTCGGCAAGTGGGCGCGCATGGACGAGGAGATCATCGCGCAGTACGCGGAGGGCATCATCGCCACGACGGGCTGCCCGTCGGGTGAGGTGCAGACCCGGCTGCGCCTCGGTCACGAACGCGAAGCCCTCGAGGCCGCCGCCAAGTGGCAGGAGATCTTCGGCAAGGACAACTTCTTCCTCGAGGTGATGGACCACGGTCTGTCGATCGAGCGCCGGGTCCGCGAGGGCCTGATGATGGTGAGCAAGCAGCTCGACATCCCGCCGATCGCCACCAACGACTGCCACTACGTCACCAAGGACCAGTCGACCAACCACGAAGCGCTGCTGTGCATCCAGACCGGCAAGACGCTGTCCGACCCCACCCGCTTCAAGTTCGACGGTGACGGCTACTACCTGAAGTCGGCCGCGGAGATGCGCGCCATCTGGGACGCCGAAGTCCCCGGCGCGTGCGACAACACCGAGATCATCGGCGAACGCGTGCAGTCCTACGACGACGTGTGGGCCCACCGCGACCGGATGCCGATCTTCCCGGTGCCCGAGGGCGAGACCCAGGCCACCTTCCTGCACAAGGAGGTCATGCGCGGCCTGGACCGGCGGTTCCCGGACGGCCCCCCGCGCGACTACGTCGACCGCGCCGAGTACGAGCTCTCGGTCATCAACCAGATGGGCTTCCCGGCGTACTTCCTCGTCGTCGGTGACCTCATCCGGCACGCCCTCGACGTCGGTATCCGCGTCGGCCCCGGCCGTGGTTCGGCCGCGGGCTCGCTCGTCGCCTACGCGATGGGCATCACCAATATCGACCCGATCCCGCACGGTCTGCTGTTCGAGCGGTTCCTCAACCCCGAGCGCGTGTCGATGCCCGATATCGATATCGACTTCGACGATCGCCGCCGCGGTGAGATGGTCCGCTACGCCACCGAGAAGTGGGGCAGCGACCGGGTCGCCCAGGTGATCACCTTCGGCACCATCAAGACCAAGGCCGCGATCAAGGACTCCGCGCGAGTCCTGTTCGGCCAGCCCGGTTTCGCCATCGCCGACCAGATCACCAAGGCGCTGCCGCCGCCGATCATGGCCAAGGACATCCCGGTCTCGGGCATCACCGATCCGGAGCACGAGCGGTACAAGGAAGCCGCCGAGGTCCGCGAGCTGATCGGGTCCAATCCCGATGTCGCCAAGATCTACGAGACCGCGCTGGGCCTGGAGGGCCTGATCCGCAACGCCGGCGTGCACGCCTGCGCGGTCATCATGTCCTCCGAGCCGCTCACTGACGCGATCCCGGTGTGGAAGCGCGCCCAGGACGGCGCGATCATCACCGGCTGGGACTATCCGTCGTGCGAGGCCATCGGCCTGCTGAAGATGGACTTCCTCGGTCTGCGCAACCTCACCGTCATCGGTGACGCGCTGGAGAACATCAAGGCCAACCGCGGCATCGATCTGGACATGGATCACCTGCCGCTCGACGACAAGGCCACCTACGAACTGCTCGCCCGCGGCGACACCCTCGGCGTGTTCCAGCTCGACGGCAGCGCCATGCGCGACCTGCTGCGCCGCATGCAGCCCACCGGCTTCGAGGACATCGTCGCCGTTCTCGCGCTGTACCGGCCCGGTCCGATGGGCATGAACGCCCACAACGACTACGCCGACCGCAAGAACGGCCGCCAAGAGGTCAAACCGATCCATCCCGAGCTCGAAGAGCCACTGAAGGAGATCCTGGCCGACACCTTCGGCCTGATCGTCTATCAGGAACAGATCATGCAGATCGCGCAGAAGGTGGCCGGGTACTCGCTCGGCCAGGCCGACATCCTGCGCCGCGCCATGGGTAAGAAGAAGCTGTCGGTGCTGGAGGAGGCCTACGCGGGCTTCCGCGAGGGCATGCTGGCCAACGACTTCTCCGAGCCCGCCATCAAGGCGCTGTGGGACACCATCCTCCCGTTCGCCGGCTACGCGTTCAACAAGTCGCACGCCGCCGGCTACGGCCTGGTGTCCTTCTGGACCGCCTACCTGAAGGCCAACTATCCCGCCGAGTACATGGCCGGTCTGCTCACCTCCGTCGGCGACGACAAGGACAAGGCCGCCATCTACCTGTCGGACTGCCGCAAGATGGGCATCACGGTGCTGCCGCCGGATGTCAACGAGTCCGAGCAGAACTTCGCCTCGGTCGGCAAGGACATCCGCTTCGGTCTCGGCGCGGTCCGCAATGTCGGCGCCAACGTGGTGTCCTCGATCATCGCCGCCCGCAAGGAGAAGTCGAAGTTCACCGACTTCTCCGACTACCTGAACAAGATCGACGCGATCGCCTGTTCCAAGAAGGTCACCGAATCGCTCATCAAGGCAGGCGGTTTCGACTCGCTCGGGCATCCGCGCAAGGGCCTGCTGCTGATCCACTCCGACGCGATCGACGCGGTGATGTCGACCAAGAAGGCCGAGGCGATCGGCCAGTTCGACCTGTTCGGTGGCCTCGACGACGGTGACGACTCGGTCGCCTCGGTGTTCAACGTGAAGGTCCCCGAGGACGAGTGGGAGACCAAGCACAAACTCGCCCTCGAGCGGGAGATGCTGGGCCTCTACGTCTCCGGCCATCCGCTCAACGGTGTCGAGCACGTGCTGGCCGCTCAGGTCGACACCCCGATCCCGGCGATCCTGGAAGGCGACGTCAAGGACGGCGCGCAGGTGACCATCGGCGGCATCCTGGCCTCGGTCAACCGCCGGATCAACAAGAACGGCCTGGCCTGGGCCTCGGCGCAGCTGGAGGACCTCACCGGTGGTGTGGAGGTGCTGTTCTTCCCGCAGTCCTACTCGGTGTACGGCATGGACGTGGTCGAGGACGCCGTGGTGCTGGTCAAGGCGCGGGTGTCGGTCCGTGACGACCGGATCTCGCTGATCGCCAACGACCTGGTGGTGCCCGACCTCTCGGCCATCGGTGTCGCCAAACCGGTGTCGGTGGTGATGACGACGCGCATGTGCACACCCGACAAGATCGGCGAGCTCAAGAAGGTGCTCTCCCGTCATCCCGGTACCTCCGACGTGCATGTCCGCCATGTCGGCGCCCGCGAGAAGACCACCCTGCTCAAGCTCGACGACAGCTGGCGGGTCAGTCCCTCCTCCGCGCTGATGGGCGACCTGAAGGCGCTGCTCGGTCCCGGCTGCCTGGGCTGACTCGCCGAAAGGTGATCTGCCACACCCGCCGTCACCTTTCGGGCCGGTGTCTCGTCCGACTGTCGAGAAGACAATCGGACGATCCGGCCGTCGGCCGGAGGCACAGGGGAGTGACGGATGCGGTGGAGTACGGGTGGCCGGCGACGGTCGCGAGCGGTGGTGGCGGTCCTGGCCGCCGCGGTCTGGCTGACGGCGGTACCGGCCGCGGCCGAGGCGCCGGGAGCCGCTGAGCAGGCACTGGGTCCGGCGCGGTACGTGGATACGCCGCTCGCGCGGTTCCACTACCGGCAGCTGGGCGCGGGCTCGCCGGTGGTGTTCCTGCCGGGCGGCACCGTGTGGTCCTACACCTGGCGCGAGATCGCGCCCGCGGTGGCCGCCGGTCACACGGTCGTCACCGTCGATCCGCCGGGCTACGGCTACACCACGCCCACCGACCCCGCCTTCGGCTTCGACCTGACCTCCACCACCGACGCGATCGTGCAGTTCCTCGACGCGGCCGGGATCGAGCGCGCGTCGTTCGTCGCGCATTCGATGGGCGGTGCGCTGGCGGTCGCGCTCGCGGCCAGGTATCCGGAGCGGGTCGACCGGCTGGTGCTGGCCGCGCCGCTGGTCCTGGACCGGGACCTCAATCCGGCGCTGCGCCTGGTGCGGGTGCCCGGGGTGGGCCAGGCGGCGGCCGAGCTCATGACCGAGCCCGTGTTCACGACCGGCCTGCGCAATTCCTACGCCCATCCCGAACGGCTCACGCCCGAGGTGGCCGCCGCCTACTGGGACGCGGCGAGCCGCCCGGTCAACCGCGCCGCGATGTGGCGCGCGAGCGGGCTCGACCTCGCGGCGGTGACCGCGTTGCTCCCCCGCGTCGCCGCGCCGACGCTGCTCGTGTGGGGTTCCGGTGACACCTGGATCCCGGTCGAGCAGTCGACCGAGGTGCTGGCCCAGTTGCCGTCGGCGCGTCGCGCGCTCGTCCCCGATGCCGCGCACATGGTGCACGAGGACAATCCCGGCGGCTTCCGCGCCGCGATCGGGGACTTCCTGGACTGAGCCGCGCCCGGGCGCCGGGGGTGATGGCCCCGCGGCGCGGTACGGGCTAGCGTCGAGTGGCGTGATGTCCGCGCTGCTGCTCGACTCGCCACCGCATCCCGCCGATCCGCCACGGCTGTCGCCGTCGGCGAGGTCACGGCGGGTGCTGCTCGTCGCGGCGATGCTGATCGTGGCGCAGCTGGCCCTGCGGGCCTGGGTGGCGGCGTCGGGGTTCTTCTACTGGGACGACTTCATCCTCATCGGCGAGGCGGGCAGGCACGCGCTGTGGTCGCCCGATCTGCTGGTCACCAGCCACGACGGGCATGTGATGCCGCTGGCGTTCGTGCTGACGTGGCTGGTGACCGCGGTGGCACCGTTGCAGTGGGGGGTGGCGGCGGCGGTGCTCGTCGCGCTGCAACTGCTCGCCTCGCTGGCGGTGTCGCGGCTGCTCGTCGTCCTGCTCGGCACCGGGCCGCGCCTGCTGGTGCCGCTGATCTTCTATCTGTTCGTGCCGTTGACGGTGCCCGCGTTCGCCTGGTGGGCCGCGGCGGTGAACGCGCTGCCGTTGCAGATCGCGCTGGCCTGGGTGAGCGCCGACGCCGTGCGGCTGGTGCGCACCGGGCGCACGCGGTACGCCGTGTCGGGTGCGGCGGTGACCGCCGTGGCGCTGCTGTTCTTCGAGAAGGCCGTGGTGGTGCTGCCGGTCGCGGTCGCCGTGGTGGCGCTGCTGGCCTGGGTGACGGGGGAGCCGGTGCGGGCGGCCGTGCGGCGGGGTGCGGTGCTGTGGACGGCGGCCGGCGCGGTGCTGCTGGCCTGGTCGGCGTTCTTCCTGCTCGTCATCCAGAAGCCGCGTGGATTGTCGCGCCCCGAACAGCCGACCGCCCTGCTGCGCCAAGCCCTGTCCGACGGGCTGGTGCCCGCCCTGTTCGGCGGTCCGTGGCGGTGGGAGCGGTGGCAACCGGCCACGCCGTGGGCCGATCCGCCCGGTGTCGCGGTCGTGCTGTGCTGGGTGGCGCTGATCCTGTTCGCCGCGTGGACGATTCGCACCCGGACGCGGACCGGACCGATCTGGGTGGCCCTGACCGCCTACGCCGTCGTGACGGTCGCGCCCGTAGTGATCCTGCGCGACGGGCCGGGCACCGCGGCGCTGCTGCTGCAATCCATCCGGTATTTCGCGGATTTCGCCGTCGTCGGCTGCGTCGGGCTCGCCCTGATCATGCGCGCGCCACGGTCGCCCCTATCCGGTGGCAAGCCCGGTGCGCGGTCCGGGCGACAGGTCGCCGGGCTCGCCATGGCGGTCCTGTTCGTGGCGGGCAGCACCTATTCGACCGTGAGCTTCACCCGCTCGTGGTCACCGAGCCCGGCCCGCGATTACGTCACCGGCGTACGGGCCGCCCTGCCGACCGCCGACGCGCCGCTGCTGCCACAGGAAGTGCCATGGAACGTGCTCAACCCCTTGGCCTTTCCGCAGAACATGACCGACCAGGTGTTCGCCCCGCTGGCCGGGCCGGACACCTTCGCCCGCGCGACCCCGCGGCTGCGGATGTTCACCGACGACGGCGCCCTCGTCGACGCGGCGGTGTGGTGGAACCGCTCGATCCTGCCCGGCCCCGAACCGGACTGCGGCTACCGGGTGACCGGCGGGTCGTCGGTGCGGCTGCCCCTGGACGGCCCGATGCAGACCCGTGAATGGACCGCCCAGCTGAACTATCTGGCCGACCGGGACGCCATGATCGCGGTGTCGTTCGAGGGCGGTGCCGAAACCGTCACCGAGATCGGTCGCGGCTTGCACCCGGTCTACCTCCGCATGCTCGGCGGCGGCTCCGCGTTGCGCGTGCGGGCGCTGACCCCGGGCCTCGAACTGTGCCTCGGCACGGGTCCGGTCGGTGTCGTCGCGCACGACTGATCATCCGGCGACACCGGTCGCCCTGCCCGATGACCGCGCGCGTGCCATGCTGTGCCCATGAGGCAGTTTCGGGTGTGGGCGCCGGAGGCGGGGACGGTCCGGCTGCAACTGGACGGGGTGGCACAGCCCATGCGGCGCAACGGCGGCGGCTGGTGGTCGGTCACCGTCGACGCAGGTCAGGGCGCCCGATACGGCTTCCTGATCGACGACGACCCGACCGTCCTGCCCGACCCGCGCTCGCCACGGCAGCCCGACGGCGTCCACGCGCCCTCGGCCGTGCACGACCTCGATCCCGCCCGCTGGACCGACCACCGCTGGACCGGCAGGCAACTCGCCGGCTCGGTGTTCTACGAGCTGCACATCGGCACGTTCACCCCGGACGGCACCTTCGACGCGGCGATCGAGCGGCTCGACCACCTGGTCGACCTGGGCGTCACCACCGTCGAGCTGATGCCGGTCAACGCCTTCGACGGCACCCACAACTGGGGCTACGACGGCGTGCTCTGGTACGCGGTGCAGGAGAGCTACGGCGGTCCCGACGGCCTGCAACGCTTCGTCGATGCCTGCCACGCGCGCGGCCTCGCCGTCTGCCTGGACGTGGTCTACAACCACCTCGGGCCTTCCGGCAACTACCTGCCGCGCTTCGGTCCCTACCTCAGCGAGGGGCACAACACCTGGGGGCAGAGCCTCAACCTGGACGGTCCCGGCTCCGACGCGGTGCGCCGCCACATCATCGACAACGCCCTGCGCTGGCTGCGCGAATTCCACCTCGACGCGCTCCGCATCGACGCCGTGCACGCCCTGGTCGACCGCACCGCCACCCACCTGCTCACCGAACTCGCCGTCGAAACCACCGCGCTGTCGGCGCATCTGGGCCGTCCGCTCAGCCTGATCGCCGAGAGCGATCTCAACGACCCCCGGCTGATCACCCCGCGCGCCGCGGGCGGCTACGGCCTCACCGGCCAGTGGAACGACGACCTGCACCATGCCGTGCACACCGCGGTCTCCGGTGAACGGCAGGGCTACTACGCCGATTTCGGCTCCCTGGCCTGCCTCGCGCAGACCCTCACGCACGGGTTCTTCCACGCCGGAACGTATTCCAGCTTCCGCGGCCGCACCCACGGCATCCCGATCCCACGGGAGCTGATCCCCGGCAGCGCCCTGCTCGGCTACACCTGCACCCACGACCAGATCGGCAACCGCGCCGTCGGTGACCGTCCGAGCGAATACCTCACGCCCGGTCAGCTCGCGGTGAAGGCGGCGCTGGTGCTGCTGTCGGCGAGCACCCCGATGTTGTTCATGGGGGAGGAGTGGGGCGCGCGCACCCCGTTCCAGTTCTTCACCTCGCACACCGATCCGGTCGTCGCGGCGGCGACGGCGGCGGGACGGCGCGCCGAGTTCGCCGAGCACGGCTGGTCCGCTGACGAGGTACCCGACCCGCAGGATCCGGCCACCTTCACCCGCTCCCAGCTCGACTGGACCGAACCCCGGCGCGAACCGCACGCCCGGCTGCTGGCCTGCTACCGCGCCCTGATCGCCTTGCGCAAGGCCAGATCCGAGTTCGCCGATCCGTGGCTGGACCACGTCTGGGCCGACTACGACGAGGCCAGGCGCTGGTTCGTGCTGCGGCGCGGCCGGATCTCGGTGGTGTGCAACCTGTCCGAGGACGAAGCGGTGATCCCGGTCCACGGGCGGGTGCTGCTGGCCTGGGCGCCCGCTACCGAATCCGGTGCGGGAACACTCATCTCCGGGCACAGTTTCGCCGTCCTCGAAGAGGGCGACGGCGCGGGCACCGTGATCACCGGCTGACCGGGGCAAGGGCACGGCTCGGGCACGGTCGGGTCGCGACCGTTGCCCAACCGAACGGACGACCGTACGGTTGAACGATGAGCAACGACGCTTACGGACAGGACAGTGCTGCCCTTCCGGCCGGTGTCGGCGGTTTCGCCCCGGCCGGATTCGGTCCGCTGGTGCGCGCCTTCGCGGCCCTGATCGGTCATCGCCGCGCCGCGGGCGGCGCCCTCGCGATCTATCGGCACGGCGAGCCCGTCGCCCACCTGTGGACCGGCACCGCGGGAGACCGGCCGTGGACGGCCGACACCGCGCCGATCGTGTTCTCGGCGACCAAGGGTGTCACCGCGACCGTCATCCACCGGCTCGCCGACCGCGGCCTGCTCGACTACCGCGCTCCGGTGGCCGAATACTGGCCGCGCTTCGCCGCCAACGGCAAGGGCGCGATCACCGTCGCCGACGTGCTCACCCACCGCGCCGGGCTGTCGTCGTTGTGCGCGGTGGCCACCAGCGCCGCCGAATCCCTCGACCACGAACTCATGGAGGACCGGCTCGCGCTGGCCACCCCCGACCGACTGCGCGGCGTGCCGACCTACCACGCGCTGACCTACGGGTGGCTGCTGGCCGGGCTGGCCAGGGCCGTCACCGGGCGGTCCATGGGCGAGCTGATCCGCACCGAGGTCACCGACCCGCTCGGGCTCGACGGTATCCATCTGGGGCGTCCGCGGGCCGGTTCGTCGACCGAGTACGCGCCGCTGGCGGGCACGCACCTGAGCGTGGCCGGCCATCCGATCGCCGCGGGGGTTCTCGACCGCGTCGGCAAGCTGGTCCCCGGTCCGCTCGGCGCCGCGTCGCGCTGCCTGTTCGTCCGTGGCCTGAACGGCATCCTCGACGGTGACGAACCGACCATCCTCGACACCGAGATGCCCGCGGGCAACGGCGTGTGCACCGCGACCGGCCTGGCCAGGATGTACGCCGCGCTGGCCGACGGCACCACCATCGACGGCAGGCCCTACCTGCGGCCGCAGACCCACACGCGGATCCGCCGGGTGCAGACCTACCACCTCGACCACGCGCTGTTCTACCTGCCGATGATGTGGCACCTCGGCTACCACTCCATGCCGATGCCCGGCGCCAGGAACGCCTTCGGCCACATCGGTCTGGGCGGATCCTTCGGCTGGGTCGACCCGCAGTCCGGACTGTCGGTCGGCTTCGTACACAACCGCCTGGACCAGGGCCTGCTCGCCTACGACCAGGTGGCGATGGGCTGGTTGCTGCCGCTGGTCATGGCGGGTGCGCGCGCCGGCCGCGGCCGCGGGCCGAGGCTCGACCGCGCGGCCGCGTAGGGCTCAGGTGAGGTAGCGGTACGCGGGTGACCCCGGTTCCAGGCGCTCGGCCTGGATCGGGGACTCCTCGATGCGGTGCAGCAGCGAGGCCAGATCGTCGGTGGCGCCGAGCTCGATGCCGACCAGCGCGGCCCCGGTCTCCCGGTTGTTGCGCTTGACGTACTCGAACATGGTGATGTCGTCGTCCGGGCCGAGGACGTCGTCGAGGAAGCGGCGCAGCGCGCCGGGCTCCTGCGGGAAGTCCACCAGGAAGTAGTGCTTGAGGCCCCGGTGCACCAGCGACCGTTCGATGATCTCGCCGTAGCGGGAGACGTCGTTGTTGCCGCCGGAGACCAGCACCACCACCGTCGACCCGGGCTCGATCTCGAGCTCGGACAGTGCCGCGGTGGCCAGCGCGCCCGCGGGCTCGGCGATGATGCCCTCGTTCTGGTACAGGTCGAGCATCGCGGTGCAGATGGCGCCCTCGTCGACCTGCATCACCCGGAACGAGGCGGTGCCGCCCGGGGATTCGGTGGTGGTGAGCAGCGGCAGCGAGGCGTGCGAGACCACCCGGCCGCCGAAGGAGGCCGCCGCCTGGTACGGCAGGTCGCCGATGCGGCGCACGGCGGCACCGTCGACGAACGGGTCGATCTCGGGCAGGGTCACCGGGCCGCCCGCGACCAGCGCCGCGGTCATCGAGGCCGCGCCCGCCGGTTCCACCCCGAGCAGACCGGCCCGCGGCGCCCGCTCGCGCAGATAGGTGCCGATGCCGGCCAGGCAGCCGCCGCCGCCGACCGGCACCACGACCAGATCCGGGGCGGTCCCGAGCTGCTCGAGGAACTCGGCGGCGATGGTGCCCTGGCCCGCGGCGGTGCGCGGGTCGTCGAACGGCGGCACCATGGTGGCGCCGGTACGGGCGACATCGGCGGCGGCGGCCGCGGCGGCCGCGTCGTAGGTCTCGCCGACGGCGATCAGCTCGACGAACTCGCCGCCGTGCACCCGGATGCGGTCACGCTTCTGCTTGGGCGTGGTGGTCGGCACGTAGATCCGCCCGCGCACCCCCATGGCCTGGCACGCGAACGCCACGCCCTGGGCGTGGTTGCCCGCGCTGGCCGCGACCACACCCGCCGCGCGCTCGGCGGCGGTGAGCTGGTCCATCAGGTTGTAGGCGCCGCGCAGCTTGTACGAGCGCACCGCGGTGAGGTCTTCGCGCTTGAGGTACACCTGCGCGCCGGTGCTCGCCGACAGCCGCGCGGAGTACTGCAGCGGCGTCGGCTCGATGATGTCGGAAATTCGCTTGGCGGCGGCGTCGATCTCGTCCGCGGTCAGCGGCGGACGGGTTACGGACACTTCGGCGACGTCAGCGATGGGGGACACCCGGTAAATGCTACCGAGGCGGATCCGGCGCCCCGCGTGGGTATACACACCGGACCCGCCGCGCGTCCCGCGGGGCGGTAGCGGTGCTAGCGCGGGGTGAGGACGAAGACCGGGATCTGGCGATCGGTCTTGGTCTGGTACTCGGCGTAGTCGGGCCAGACCGCGACCGCGCGGTCCCACCACAGCGCCTTCTCGTCACCGAAGACCTCGCGTGCGGTGTAGTCCTTGGTCTCGGTCCCGTCGCGCAGTTCGACGTGCGGTTCGGCGGTGATGTTGTGATACCAGACCGGGTGCTTGGGCGCGCCGCCCAGCGAGGCGACGACGGCGTACTCGCCGTCGTGCTCGACCCGCATCAGCGGGGTCTTGCGCAGCTTGCCGGTCTTGGCGCCCTTGGTGGTGAGCAGGACGACGGGCACGCCGCGCAGGGACGTGCCCTCGGCGCCGCCGGAGTTCTCGTAGGTCTCGGCCTGGCTCCGCGCCCAGTCCGAAGTGCTCGGTGCGTACTCTCCTGTCAATGGCATGCCCCGCTTAACAACCGCGGGCCCGGTGATGTTCCCGACAGTGCCGTATCCGGAAGTTCGGTGGACCGAACTTCGGTGTGCGTCTATCCTGTGTGCATGGCAGTGGTCACCCCATCGGCAGCATCCGCGACGGTCGACATCGCGGGCAGTGCCTGGCCGGTCTACAAGCTCGAGGCGCTGGTCGCCGCGCTTGTCGTGGCCGCCCTGCTGTTGCTGATCCTCGGTTCGGCGCAGGCCGCCGTCCTCGGTGGCGCCGCGGTCGCCGTCCTGCGATGGACGGTCGGCGCGGCGCGGGCCCACTCACTCCGCTAGGTCGAGTTCGCTCAGCTCCCCGCGCGAGAGCACCCCCAGCTTGGGATAGGCCTTGTACAGGTGATGGCCGACGGTGCGATGACTCAGCAGCAGCCGCGCCGCGATCTCCCGATTCGACAACCCCTGCGCCGCCAGCCGTACGATCTGCGACTCCTGCGGCGTGAGCACGCTCAGCGGCCCGCCACCCGGCCGTGCCGCCGTGCCGACCCCGAGCGCGGCCAGCTCGGTCCGGGCGCGCTCCTGCCACGGCCCGGCGCCGAGCCGGTCGAACAGCGCCAGGGCCTGCTCCAGCTGTGCCCGCGCGTCGACTTTGCGCTTGTCCCGGCGCAGCCATTCCCCGTACAGCAGCCGGGTGCGCGCCTCGTCGAACGGACGGTTCCCGGCGAGTGCCGCCTCGAACCGGGCTTCGGCGTCCGCGCCGTCGGCGAGCAGGGCCGCGCCCCGGGCCACCAGCGCCGCGATCCAGTCCGCCCCGGCCCGCTCCGACCAGGCGGTGAGCCGGTCCAGCGCGTCCCGCGCGCGCTCGGTGTCGCCCAGCCGGACCGCGACTTCGATCTGGTCGGCCAGCGTGCGCAGCCCGCTGACGTGGTGCCGGGCCGGCTCGACGGTCATGTGCGCCAGCTCGGCCCGCGCCTGCTCGAGCCTGCCCTGCCCGAGCGCCAGCAGCGCCAGCGCCGCGTGCGCCCACGGCGCCCCGACCGCGGTCGCGCCACCGAACGCCTCGGCCACCGCCCGGTCGGCGTGCGCGCGGCAGGACGGTTCGTCACCCCGCAGCGCGGCCCCGTAGGCGAGGAAGGCGGTGAGCTGACTGATCCACTGCGGCTGCCCGATGTCCTCGGCGATGCGCAGCCCCTCCTCGGCCGCGATCCGGCTTTCCCCCGGACGCCCGCCGAACAGCTCGGCCTCGGCGCGGAAGAACAACAGCGGCGCCAGCAGCGCGATCCGGCCCTGGTCCCTGGCCTCGCCGATGAGCGAATCGGCCAGCTCACCGACCTGGTCGTCCTGCCCGACGACCAGACCGCTGCCGCACAGCTGCACCAGATCGGCCGGGCTGTCGGCGCCGTGCGCGCGGGCCGCCGCCGCGGCCGCGCGCAGGTCGACGGTGCGCCGCCCGGACACCGACCCGGTCAGGTATCGCACGATCGGCGTGCCCGGGTCGTCGTCGTCGAGGCGCACCGTCTCCAGCAGCCGCGCCACCTCGTCCAATTCGGCGGGCCCGAGATACCAGGCCGTGTGCACCGCCCGGCTCAGGATGCGTGCCGCGCCGCGCGGATCGACCCCGCGCGCCGCCGTCGCGGCCGCGATCAGCCGACGGTGCGCGGAACCCGGTGCGCCCGCGGCGAATTCGGCCTGGGCGCGCACCAGGTCCAGCCGCCGCCCGACCTCGTCGTCGGGTGTCATCGATTCGGCGCGCTCGGCCAGCCGGCCCGCCTGCTCGGTGAGCCCGGCCTCGGTGGCGGTCTCGGCGGCGAGGACCAGCCTGCGCAGCCGGGCCCGCGGGTCGACGCTGAGCGCGGCGGCCCGGTCGTAGGCGACGACGGCGCCGTGGAATCCGGTGCGGCGCCGGGCCCGGTCGGCGGTCTGCTCCAAGGCGGTGGCCACGGTCTCGTCGGGGCCGGTGGCGGCGCCGGCCAGATGCCAGGCGCGCAGGTCGGCGGCGTCGGCGTCGTCGAGGGCGGCGGCCAGCGCGCGGTGCGCGGCGAGCCGGTCGGCCAGCGCCGAGCCCTGATACACCGCCGCACGGGAGAGCGGATGCCGCCAGGACAGCGTGGTGCCGTCGGTATGGACCAGCCCCGCGTCGGCGGCTGGTTGCAGGTCGGGCAGGGCCGCGCCGAGACTCGCGGCGGCGCGCAGAACCGGGGCCAGGTCGTCGGTGCCCGCGGCGGCCGCGATGAGCAGGATCGTCCTGGTGGCGGCGGGCAGACGGGCGACCCGGCCGTGGAACGCCAGCTGTAGCCGCTGGGTCAGCGGCAGCGGGTTCGGATCGTCCACGCCCTCGACGCCGACGGCGGACGGAAGTTCCAGCAGCGCCAGGGGATTGCCCCCGGACTCGGTGAGCAGGCGATAGCGCGTCGCCGGGGTCAGCCGGGCCGGGTGCGCGTCGAGCAGTGCCGCCGCCGCGTCGGGACGCAGGCCGGACAGGGCCAGCTCGGGCAGGCCGGGCGCGGGGAAGTCGTCCGGTCCGGACCGGGTGGCGAACAGGATCACCACCCCCTCGGCGTCGAGCCTGCGCGCCGCGAACAGCAGGGTTTCCGCCGTCGCGCGATCCAGCCAGTGCGCGTCGTCGATCAGGCACAGCAGCGGGCCCTCGGCCGCTTCCTCGGCCAGCAGGGTGAGCAGGGCCAGCCCGATCAGCATCCGGTCGGCGGGAGCGTCGGCGCCGAGCCCGAACGCGGCCTCCATCGCCGCGCGCTGCCGGTCGGGCAGCTGCCGCACCAGCGCCATCCCGGGCCGCACCAGCAGATGCAGTGCCGCGAACGGCAATTCGGCCTCCGATTCGATGCCCGCGCTGCGCACCGTCGGAACACCCTGTGCCGCCGCGTACTCCAGCAGCGCCGTCTTGCCGATACCCGCCTCGCCGCGCAGCACCAGCGCCCCGCTGCGCCCGGCCCGCGCGCCGCTGAGCAGGGCGTCGATCGTGGCCTGTTCGGTGTCGCGTCCGTGCAGCATGCGCACCACGGTATCGCCGTACCGGTACCGGCGGTCACCGCGTCACGGAAAGTACCTATAGGCGACTGATTCGACCGGCCCCCGCTGCGCCATACCGTAGGTGTCATCGCGGGAACAACCCGCGAAACACCAGCTCACAGCACTTTTCGGAGGTCGAGATGAACACCGTCGTCGCGCAGTACCTGGAGGCATGGAACACCCGCGAGCCCGGTGCCCGCCGCGCCGCCGTGGCCCGGCTGTTCACGCCGCAGGCCCGCTATGTGGACCCGCTGGTCGCCGTCACCGGTCACGCCGAACTCGAGGCCGCCATCGCCGGGGTGCAGACCCAGTTCCCCGACTGGTCCTTCCGCCTGGCGGGCCCGGTCGACGCCCACCACGACCAGGTGCGGTTCACCTGGGGCCTCGGACCCGCCGACGCCGACCCCGTGGTGATCGGCTTCGACGTCGCCGTGCTCGCCGACGGCCGCATCGACAGCGTCTACGGCTTCCTCGACCAGGTCCCCGCCACCGCCTGACCCCACCCAGCCCCGAACCAGGAGATCCGCCATGACCACCGCCACCGCCCCGTCCCGCCTGTCCACCCTGCTCGCTCCGGGCGAGCCGCTGTTGCGACTGTCGCTGCGCCTCGACGCCGTCGTCACCACCGTGAACGGGCTCGCCTACCTCGCCCTGGCGCGGCCACTGGAAAATCTGCTCGGCCTCGACTCCCGGGCCGGCCTGGCGATCGGCGTGTTCCTCACCGCCTACGGTCTGGCGGTGGCGGTGGTCGGCCGCACGTCGCCGGTATCCAGGACCGGGGCGGCGGCGGTCGCGATCGGCAACGCGGCCTGGGTCGTCGCGAGTCTGCTCGCCCTGGTCACCGGCGTGCTCGGGCTGACCGCGGTGGGCGCGGTCTGGACGGTCGTGCAGGCGGGCACGGTCGGCGCGTTCGCCGCCCTGCAGTACCGCGGCCTGCGCGGCTGAGCGCCCGGCACCCGTGGGGTCACGATCATCGTGGCCCCACGACGTCGTGTCAGCGCACCAGCAGCGCGACCGGCAGCCGGGTGAACAGCTTGTCCATCCGGACACTGCCCGCGAAGGTGTTGCCGCTGAGCCGGTCGACCCAATTGCCCTCCGGCAGCGGCAGCGCGGTGTCGAGCCAGCCGGTGGCCGCCAGTCCCACCGAGTGCCTGGTGGCCGCGACGATCACCTCGGGCGCCTCGCCCGCGGGCCCGCGACCGAAGGCGACCAGCCGGTGCGCGTGCTCGCCGACGGCGTACAGCGGCCGGTACGAGCCACCCACGAAGCACTCCGGCCGCTCCCGGCGCAACCACAGCGCGTAGGCCACCACCCACATCTTCGTCGCCCCGGTGGTGTCCAGAGTCGGTGGCTCGGTGAGGGATTGGAGCAGCCCGGCCCGCACCGCGAAGTTCACGGGGCGGCGATTGTCCGGGTCGACGAGCGAGTCCTCCCACACCTCGGTGCCCTGATAGATGTCCGGGATGCCCGGCCCGCACAGCTGCAACAGCTTCTGTGCCACCGCATCCGACCAGGCGTGCGGGGCGAGCTCGTGCGCCAGATCCCCGATGCCGGTCCCGACCGGTCCGTCGATCACCGCGTCCAGCCAGCCGTGCACCGCCGATTCGAACTCCGCGTCCGGTTCCTCCCACGAGGTCTTGGTCCCCGCCTCGCGAATCGACTTCTCCGCGAACAGATGCAACCGGTCCCGCAGCCCCGGCACCGACGACGCGGGCCGCCCGTCGGCGGGCCACACCCCGAACATGTTCTGCAACAGGAACAGTGCCGTCGCGCCGTCGGGAGCGGGCGTGGTCTCCAGCCAGCCACGGACCCGCTGCGACCAGATCTCGGCCACCTGCGACAGCACCCCGATCCGGGCCCGCACGTCCTCGCCGCGCTTGGTGTCGTGCGTCGACAGTGTCGTCATGGTCGCGGGCCAGCGCTGCGAGCGCTCGCTGTTGGACAGGTGGAAGTCGTTGACGGAGTGCCCGAATCGCGCCGGGTTACCGCCCACCTCCTGCAAGGACACCAGCCGGGCGCCCTGATAGAACATGGTGTCCTCGACGGCCTTGGCGGTGATCGCGCCACACACCTGGGAGAACCGGGTGGCCGCCTCACCGCCCACGGCGAGGGCGGTCACCAGCACCGACAGCGGCGCGGTGAGTTCGGCGTTGCGCTTCTCCACCTCCGCCACGACCGCCGCGGTGATCCCGGCCAGCGGCGCGTAGTCCACCCGGTACACCGGCATGAACGCGAGCACCTCGATGGTCGCGTTGCTCACCGCCAGCGTGTCGAAACTGCCCGCGTTGCCGTCGCGCTTGATCGCCGAGACCAGCCGCCGGATCTCCGGCGCCAGAATGGTTTCCGCGACCGCGCGTTTGATCCGGTGCTCGGTCTCGCCGAACCAGGCGCGGTCGCTGCCGTGCCCGGCGACGTGCTGGGACAGCTCGGTCATCGCGGCCTCGCCCGCCGGGTCGATCAGCACCCCGCCGATGTCGGCGAGGGCGTCGTAGCCGGTGGTGCCGTCGACCGGCAGGGTCGCGTCCAGCGGTTCCCGGTTGGCCAGGATCTTCTCCACCAGCAGCAGCCGCTTCGGGCCGATCAGCCTGCGCAGCCGCGTCAGGTAGGCGCTCGGATGCGACAGCCCGTCCGGGTGATCCACCCGGACACCGTCGATCAGATCGTGTTCGCACCACGCGGCCAGCTCCCGGTGCGTCGCCTCGAAGACCTCCGGGTCCTCCTGGCGGACCGCGGCCAGACTGCTCACCGCGAAGAACCGCCGGTAGGTGCACACACCGGCCTTCCAGCTCACCAGCCGGTAGTGCTGACGGTCGTGGATGCGCAGCGCGTTGTCGCCGTCGGTGCCGGGCGCGATCGGGAACCGCAGATCGTGCAGGGCCAGCATCGGTTCCGCGCCCGACCGGTCGACGGTGAGCGCGGCCGGATCGTTCTCGTTCTGCAGCACCGGCAGCGCCAGGCGCCCGCCCGCGCCGTTGCCCGGACTCCAGTCGATGTCGAAGTACCTGGCGTACTTGGACTGCTGGCCGTTGCGCAGCACGTCCCACCACCACGGGTTCTGCCGCGGATCGGCCACCCCCACGTGATTGGGCACGAGGTCCACGATCAGGCCCATCCCGCGACTGCGCACCTCGTCCGACAGCGCCTTGAGCCCGCTCGGCCCGCCCAGCGCCGCCGACACCGTGGTGGGGTCGGTGACGTCGTATCCGTGGGTCGAACCGTGCGTCGCGGTGAGGATCGGCGACAGGTACAGATGCGAGATCCCCAGCTGCTGGAGGTACTCGGCGATGGCGCGGGCATCGGCGAAGGTGAGCGCGTCGGGCCGCAGCTGCAGCCGGTAGGTGCTGCGCACGGTGCTCGGCCGGATGGGGGCGCGGTGCAGCAGGGTCAGCGGATCGGTCACGTAGGTCTCGGTCATCGTTTCGGCTGGGCGGTTCGGCGCAGGACTAGCAGGCAGCGGCTGGGGACGGACAGCGTGTCGGCCGCGAGGTGTACCGCGTCGGCCGCGCCGGTGGGGGTCGAACAATCCAGCGCCGAGGTCCATTCGGCGCCGAACTCCGGTCCGGGGAGCACGAACGCGAGCTCTTCGTCGTGCGCATTGAAGCACAGCAGGAACGAGTCGTCGGTGATGCGTTCGCCGCGGGGGCCGGGTTCGGGGATGCCGTCGCCGTCGAGCAGCATCGCCAGCGAGCGGCCGAAGCCGCTGTCCCAGTCGCCGGTGGTCATCTCCGCGCCCGCGGGGGTGAACCAGGCGATCTCGCGCCTGCGCTCGCCCCCGTCGCCGGGCCCCGCGGCGAGGAAGCGGCGGCGCCGGAAGATCGGGTGCGCGGTGCGCAGCGCGATCACCGAGCGGGTGAACTCCAGCAACTCCGCGTTCGTCTCCGCCAGCGACCAGTCCATCCACGACAGCGGCGAATCCTGGCAGTACACATTGTTGTTGCCGAGCTGAGTGCGCCCGATCTCGTCGCCGTGGGCCAGCATCGGCGTGCCCTGGCTCAGGATCAGCGTGGCCAGCAGATTGCGCTGCTGACGCGCCCGCAGTTCCAGCACGGCCGGATCGTCGGTGGGGCCCTCCACGCCGCAGTTCCAGGACCGGTTGTAGCTCTCGCCGTCGCGGTTGTCCTCGCCGTTGGCCTCGTTGTGTTTCTCGTTGTAGGACACCAGGTCCCGCAGCGTGAACCCGTCGTGCGCGGTGACGAAGTTGATGCTGGCGCTCGGGCGGCGGCCGGTCGGCTCGTACAGGTCCGAGGACCCGGTGAGCCGGGAGGCGAACTCGCCCAGCGTCGCGGGCTCACCGCGCCAGTAGTCGCGCACGGTGTCGCGGTACTTGCCGTTCCACTCGGTCCACAGGCTCGGGAAATTGCCCACCTGATAGCCGCCCTCGCCGACGTCCCACGGCTCGGCGATGAGCTTCACCTGGCTCACCACCGGGTCCTGGTGTACCAGGTCGAAGAACGCGGAAAGCCGGTCCACGTCGTGCAATTCGCGGGCCAGCGTCGCCGCCAGGTCGAACCGGAAGCCGTCGACGTGCATGTCCAGGATCCAGTAGCGCAGCGAGTCCATGATCAGCTGCAGCGTGTGCGGATGCCGCACGTTGAGGCTGTTGCCGGTGCCGGTGTAGTCCTTGTAGAGCGCCGGATCGGTGTCGTCGAGGCGGTAGTAGGCGGCGTTGTCGATGCCGCGCAGGCTCAGTGTCGGCCCGAAGTGGTTGCCCTCGCCGGTGTGGTTGTAGACCACGTCCAGGATCACCTCGATGCCCTCGGCGTGCATCGCCCGGACCATGGCCTTGAACTCGGCGACCGCGGCGTCACCACGCGGGCGGGCCGAGTACTGGTTGTGCGGGGCGAGGTAGCCGATGCTGTTGTAGCCCCAGTAGTTGCGCAGCCCCTGGTCGAGCAGGATGTGGTCGTGGAAGAACTGGTGCACCGGCATCAGCTCGATCGCGGTGACGCCCAGGCTTTTCAGGTGCCCGACGACCGCCGGATGGGCCAGGCCCGCGTAGGTGCCGCGCAGTTCCTCCGGCACGTCGGGGTGGGTCATCGTCATGCCCTTGACGTGGGCCTCGTAGATCACCGTCTCGTGGTAGGGCCGGTTCGGCGGCCGGTCGGCGCCCCAGTCGAAGAACGGGTTGATCACCACGCCGGTCATGGTGTGGCCGAGCGAATCCTGGCCGTAGGTGTACAGCGAGGGATCGTTGCCGAACTGTCCGTCGAAGGCCTTGCCGTACGGGTCGAGCAGCAGCTTGCCCGGATCGCACCGTAGCCCGAGTTCAGGCTCGTACGGCCCGTGGACCCGGTAGCCGTACCGCTGCCCCGGCGACACCGTCGGCAGGTAGGCGTGCCAGACATACCCGTCGACCTCGTCCAGCTCCACCCTGGTCTCGCCGCCGTCCTTGGCGATCAGGCACAGCTCGACCTTGGTGGCGACCTCGGAGAACACCGAGAAATTGGTGCCCGCGCCGTCGTAGCTGGCCCCCAGCGGATACGCGGTTCCCGGCCACACGCCCAGCGGAGTCACCTCACCGGATCGGTCGTGCGGGCTCGACATGCCACGACAGTAATGGAACCCGCCCACCGCCCGCGCGCGCTGCGCCTGGCTACTTCGTCACCCCTGCTCCTCGCCCGCCCGCAGCCGCCGGGCATAGCCGGTGCGGCGGGCCAGCGCGGCCAGTCCGCCGAACACCAGCCGCTGCACCGGTGCGGGCGCTCCGGCCAGGTAACCGTCCTGGTACTCCCAGAGCAGGCCGAGCGCGAGCGGGTTGCGGGGCAGCCTGCTCGCCGTCGTCCGTCCGGCATTGTCGAGCTCGCTCCAGAACTCGAACATCGCCCAGTGCCGCAGCGGCGGCCGGACCACGTGGTCGACCACGGTGTCGGTGGACTCGTTCCAGAACTCGTGCACGGCCCGTGGCGGCGCGCTCACCGTGTCGCCCGGACCGGCCACGATCTCGGCGCCGTCCACCCGGAACCGCATCCGCCCCGACCGCACCGTCCAGCTCTCGCCGAGATCCGCCGACGACCCTGCTGAAGTTGCTGGTCCAGGCCACCGGCGCCTACGAGCGCGCCCTGAACGACCGGCTGCGCGCCGAGCTGGGTGCCGACCTGCGGCCCGCGCACTACGCGGTGTTCCGGCAGCTGGCGCCCGAGGGCTCCCGGGTGACCGCGCTCGCCGAGGCGGCCGGGATGACGCAGCAGTCGATGGGGGAGCTCGTCGCCCACCTCGCTCGCTGCGGGTATGTCGAGCGCCGGCCCGACCCGGCCGACGGGCGGGCCCGGCTGATCGTGGCCACCGCCGCGGGCCGGGCGGCGGTCGCGGTGGCGGCCGGGTACATCCGCGGGATCGAGGACGCGGTCGCGGCGGAACTCGGCGCATCCGAGCTGGCCGGCGTGCGCGACGCGCTGGCTCGGCTGCCCGGCGTGATCGCCGGTGCCCGGGCGTCGACGCCGGGTGAATGCTAACTTGAACGGTGTTCAAGGCTGTCGGTGACGGCGGCGCCGGGCGACGACGAGGAAACCTGTGGACCTGACTCCCGAACAGATCAGTGCCATCGATGCCGAGCACGTGTGGCATCCCTACGGCGGGTTTCCCGCGACCACCGAGCCGCTGATCGTCGCGAGCGCGGCGGGCACCAGGCTCACCCTCGCCGACGGGCGCGAACTGGTCGACGGCATGAGTTCGTGGTGGGCCGCGGTCCACGGCTACCGGCACCCGGTGCTGGACGCCGCGCTGCTCGCGCAGTCGCAGCGGATGAGCCATGTGATGTTCGGCGGGCTCACCCACGAGCCGGCCGCCCGGCTGGCCCAGCTGCTAGTCGAGATCACCCCCGCCGGCCTGGACAAAGTCTTCCTCTGTGATTCCGGCTCGGTCTCGGTCGAGGTCGCGGCCAAGATGTGCCTGCAATACTGGCGCGGCGTCGGCAAGCCCGGCAAGCATCGCCTGCTCACCTGGCGCGGCGGCTACCACGGCGACACCTTCACCCCGATGAGCGTGTGCGACCCCGACGGCGGCATGCACGCGCTGTGGACCGACGTCCTCACCCCGCAGGTCTTCGTCCCCGCGCCGCCGGCGTCCTTCGAACCGGACTACGTCGCCGAACTCGAACGCGCCGTCGCGACCCACCGCGACGAACTGGCCGCGGTCATCGTCGAACCCGTGGTCCAGGGCGCGGGTGGCATGCGCTGGCACGACCCGCGCTACCTCACCGCCCTGCGCCGGATCTGCGACGAGCACGACGTGCTGCTGGTCTTCGACGAGATCGCCACCGGTTTCGGCCGCACCGGCGCGCTGTTCGCCGCCGACCACGCCGGTGTCGCCCCCGATGTGATGTGCGTCGGCAAGGCGCTGACCGGCGGCTATCTCACCCTCGCCGCCGCCCTGTGCACCACCGCGATCGCCGAGACGCTCAGCGCCGCGCACGGCGGCCTGATGCACGGGCCGACCTTCATGGGCAATCCGCTGGCCTGCGCAGTCGCGGTGGCCTCGGTGGAACTGCTGCTCGCACGGGATTGGCGCGGCGAGGTGACCCGCATCGAAGCCGAACTGCGCGACGGACTCGCACCGCTCACCGACCTGCCCGGCGTCGCCGACGTGCGGGTACTCGGCGCCATCGGCGTGGTCGAACTGGACCGTCCCGTCGACATGCGCGCCGCCACCGACGCGGCCGTCGACGCCGGCGCCTGGCTGCGCCCGTTCCGCGATCTCGTCTACACGATGCCGCCGTTCATCAGCACCACCGCGGACGTCGCCACCATCACCGGCGCCGTCCGCGCCGCGGTGAAGGCGTCGCTCGGATGACGCGGGAGACTCGCCTGAACGGCGTTCAAGTATGCTCCTCAGCTGTGACTACGGATCCGTTGAGCTGGTTGGACGAGCGTGCGGCCGAGCGGGTCGACGCCGGGCTACGCAGGCAGCTGCGCGTGCGCGCCGCCGAGTCGCCCGCCATCGACCTGGCCTCCAACGACTACCTCGGACTGGTCCGGCATCCCGAGGTCGTCGAAGGCGCGGTCGCCGCGGTGCGCCGCTGGGGCGCGGGTTCGACCGGCTCGCGCCTGGTCACCGGGACGACCGCCGAGCACGCCGAGCTGGAAGCCGAACTGGCCGAATTCGTCGGCGCCGAAACCGGATTGGTGTTCGCCTCCGGCTATGCCGCGAACCTGGGCGCGGTCACCGCGCTGGCGGGCCGCGGCGCCCTGGTCGTCTCCGACGCCGGCAGCCACGCGTCGCTGGTCGACGCGTGCCGGCTCTCGCGGGCCCGGGTCGAGATCGCCCCGCACCGCGATGTGGCCGCCGTCGAACGCCTGCTCGCCGAACGCGCCGAGGAGCGCGCGCTGGTGCTCACCGACTCGGTCTTCAGCGCCGACGGCGACCTCGCGCCGCTGGCGGAGCTGCACCGGGTGACCCGGGCCAACGGCGCGGTACTGATCGTCGACGAGGCGCACGGCCTGGGCGTACGCGGAGTCGGCGGCCGCGGCTTGGTCCACGAGGTAGGCCTGGCCGGCGCTCCCGACCTGGTCATCACCGCCACGCTGTCCAAGGCCTTCGCCGCCCAGGGTGGTGTGGTCCTGGCCGACGCGCGGATCCGCGCCCACCTCATCGACGCCGCCCGCACCTTCATCTTCGACACCGGACTGGCGCCCGCCGCCGTCGGCGCGGCCCGCGCCGCGCTCGCGCTGCTGCGCCGCGAACCCGCCATGGCACGGCGAGTGCTGGACCGGGCGGCCGACATCGCCCGCATCGCCGGGGTGCCCGAACCCGAGTCCGCGGTGGTCTCGGTCGTCCTCGGCGAGGCCCAGCTGGCCTTCGACGCCGCCCAGGCCTGCCGGGCCCGCGGCCTCGATGTGGGGTGCTTCCGTCCGCCGTCGGTCCCCGAGGGCACCTCCCGCCTGCGGCTGACCGCCCGCGCCAACCTGACCCCCGCCGAACTGGACACCATCGCCGAAGTCCTCGGCGAGGTTCTCGCGACCGCCCGCGGCAAGGAGGTCGTGACCGCATGAGCGTCCTGTTGATCAGCGGCACCTCCACCGACGTCGGCAAGACCGTCGTCACCGCCGCCCTGGCCGCCGCGGCCACTGCGGCGGGCCGCTCCGTCGCGGTCTGCAAACCCGCGCAGACCGGCATCGCCCCGGGCGAACCCGGCGACCTCGCCGAGGTCGCCCGGCTCTCCGGCGTCACCCGCACCGTCGAGCTCGCCCGCTATCCGGAACCCCTCGCGCCCGACACCGCGGCCCGGCGCGCGGGCATGCCGCTGCTGTCGCTGACCGACACCGTCGCCGCCGTCGACGCGCAGCGCGACGCCGACCTGGTGCTGGTGGAAGGCGCGGGCGGCCTGCTCGTGCGCATGGGGGAGTTCACGCTCCTCGACCTCGCGCAGAAACTCGGCGCCCCGGTGCTCGTCGTCGCCGCGGCCGGCCTCGGCACCCTCAACCACAGCGAACTCACCACCCGCACCCTGGCCGCCGCCGGCGTGCCCTGCGCGGGCCTGGTCATCGGTTCCTGGCCCGCCGACCCCGACCTCGCCGCGCGGTGCAATCACGACGATCTCCCGCGCGTCACTGAAACCCGACTGGTCGGCACCATCCCCGAAGGAGCGGGGCGATGGGACCGCACTCGCTTCACCGCGGCGGCCCCCAGCTGGTTCGCCCCCGACTGGCGTCCATGACCACCCGATGATCATGGACGGTGTCCAAAACCGATCCTGACCAGGCGATTTGACTTCGTATTCGTCGGTGCGTAACTTAGTTCGAGTCAGAGCGACACGGACACCGACCCGGTGCCGAACCGAACAGCCTCTTGAGGCTAACGGATCGCACAGGGAAACGAGGTAGGACGATGAGCGCCTGACTGATCATGTGTGCAGGGTCACTGTCTTCCGGACTTGTTCCGGCGGATTGCCTGCGCTAAAGTTAGAACCCTTGCCCTGCTGAAACCCCTTCAAAGAGTCGTGGGTAGAGGCTTGTGCGTGTGTTCTTTGAGAACTCAATAGTGTGTCGATGAATGTCAGTGCCAATTATTATTGGCTCCGCTTCTCATACCCCCCGGTTGAGGAGTGGACATTGTGAATGTCAGCAAACTTTTGCTGGTGTTCGGTTTTGCTAGGTTTTCGGACTCTAGTCTTTAGATTATTCTGATTGCACCCTTCGGGGTGTGGTTGAGAGTCTTCAACGGAGAGTTTGATCCTGGCTCAGGACGAACGCTGGCGGCGTGCTTAACACATGCAAGTCGAGCGGTAAGGCCCTTCGGGGTACACGAGCGGCGAACGGGTGAGTAACACGTGGGTGATCTGCCTCGTACTTCGGGATAAGCCTGGGAAACTGGGTCTAATACCGGATATGACCTTCGGATGCATGTCTGAGGGTGGAAAGATTTATCGGTACGAGATGGGCCCGCGGCCTATCAGCTTGTTGGTGGGGTAATGGCCTACCAAGGCGACGACGGGTAGCCGGCCTGAGAGGGCGACCGGCCACACTGGGACTGAGACACGGCCCAGACTCCTACGGGAGGCAGCAGTGGGGAATATTGCACAATGGGCGAAAGCCTGATGCAGCGACGCCGCGTGAGGGATGACGGCCTTCGGGTTGTAAACCTCTTTCGACAGGGACGAAGCGCAAGTGACGGTACCTGTAGAAGAAGCACCGGCCAACTACGTGCCAGCAGCCGCGGTAATACGTAGGGTGCGAGCGTTGTCCGGAATTACTGGGCGTAAAGAGCTTGTAGGCGGTTCGTCGCGTCGTTCGTGAAAACTTGGGGCTCAACCCCAAGCTTGCGGGCGATACGGGCGGACTAGAGTACTTCAGGGGAGACTGGAATTCCTGGTGTAGCGGTGAAATGCGCAGATATCAGGAGGAACACCGGTGGCGAAGGCGGGTCTCTGGGAAGTAACTGACGCTGAGAAGCGAAAGCGTGGGTAGCGAACAGGATTAGATACCCTGGTAGTCCACGCCGTAAACGGTGGGTACTAGGTGTGGGTTTCCTTCCACGGGATCCGTGCCGTAGCTAACGCATTAAGTACCCCGCCTGGGGAGTACGGCCGCAAGGCTAAAACTCAAAGGAATTGACGGGGGCCCGCACAAGCGGCGGAGCATGTGGATTAATTCGATGCAACGCGAAGAACCTTACCTGGGTTTGACATACACCGGAAACCTGCAGAGATGTAGGCCCCCTTGTGGTCGGTGTACAGGTGGTGCATGGCTGTCGTCAGCTCGTGTCGTGAGATGTTGGGTTAAGTCCCGCAACGAGCGCAACCCTTATCTTATGTTGCCAGCGCGTAATGGCGGGGACTCGTGAGAGACTGCCGGGGTCAACTCGGAGGAAGGTGGGGACGACGTCAAGTCATCATGCCCCTTATGTCCAGGGCTTCACACATGCTACAATGGCCGGTACAGAGGGCTGCGATACCGTGAGGTGGAGCGAATCCCTTAAAGCCGGTCTCAGTTCGGATCGGGGTCTGCAACTCGACCCCGTGAAGTTGGAGTCGCTAGTAATCGCAGATCAGCAACGCTGCGGTGAATACGTTCCCGGGCCTTGTACACACCGCCCGTCACGTCATGAAAGTCGGTAACACCCGAAGCCGGTGGCCTAACCCTTGTGGAGGGAGCCGTCGAAGGTGGGATCGGCGATTGGGACGAAGTCGTAACAAGGTAGCCGTACCGGAAGGTGCGGCTGGATCACCTCCTTTCTAAGGAGCACATCTCCACGACGCTTCACACAGGTGAAAGTGGTTGTGGCAGAGACCGTTTAGTTCCCATTCGTGGAACTGCGGACGCTCATGGGTGGAACACTGACTGACTCATCGCATCAAGGTCGGGGCAAAGTCTTCGACCGCGGTGATATACCGACACACTATTGGGTCCTGAAAGAACAGACGTTCTTTCCAGGCAAGACAAACGATCCGCTCGGATCTCTTGTGAAACCACTCGGCTTTGCCGGTAGGTCCAAGTATTCGATTCGATGCGGGTGTGTTGTTTGAGAACTGCACAGTGGACGCGAGCATCTTTGTTAGTAAGTGTTTAAGAGCGTACGGTGGATGCCTTGGCACCAGGAGCCGATGAAGGACGTAGGAGGCTGCGATAAGCCTCGGGGAGCTGTCAACCGAGCTGAGATCCGAGGATTTCCGAATGGGGAAACCCAGCACGAGTGATGTCGTGTTACCCGCATCTGAATATATAGGGTGTGTGGAGGGAACGTGGGGAAGTGAAACATCTCAGTACCCACAGGAAGAGAAAACAACAGTGATTCCGTGAGTAGTGGCGAGCGAAAGCGGATGAGGCTAAACCAGTTAGATGTGATAGACGGCAGTCGTTGTCTAGCTGGGGTAGTGGGGCTCATTTTCTCAATTCTGCCGAGTTGAGCAACAGTAAGAAACCAAGTGGTTAGTTGAAGTGGTCTGGAACGGCCTGCCATAGACGGTGATAGTCCGGTAAACGAAAACTTCTTGGCTGTTGTAGTGAGTACCCGAGTAGCAGCGGGCCCGTGAAATCTGCTGTGAATCTGCCGGGACCACCCGGTAAGCCTGAATACTCCCTGGTGACCGATAGCGGACTAGTACCGTGAGGGAAAGGTGAAAAGTACCCCGGGAGGGGAGTGAAATAGTACCTGAAACCGTGCGCTTACAATCCGTCAGAGCCTTCTGCTTGCAGTGGGGTGATGGCGTGCCTTTTGAAGAATGAGCCTGCGAGTCATCGGTGTGTGGCGAGGTTAACCCGTGTGGGGTAGCCGTAGCGAAAGCGAGTCCGAATAGGGCGCTCTTTAGTCGCACATTATGGACCCGAAGCGGAGTGATCTACCCATGGCCAGGGTGAAGCGACGGTAAGACGTCGTGGAGGCCCGAACCCACTTAGGTTGAAAACTGAGGGGATGAGCTGTGGGTAGGGGTGAAAGGCCAATCAAACTCCGTGATAGCTGGTTCTCCCCGAAATGCATTTAGGTGCAGCGTCACGTGTTTCACGCCGGAGGTAGAGCTACTGGATGGCCTAGGGGGCCCACAAGCTTACCGAAGTCAGCCAAACTCCGAATGCCGGTGTGTGAGAGCGTGGCAGTGAGACTGCGGGGGATAAGCTTCGTAGTCGAGAGGGAAACAGCCCAGATCGCCGGCTAAGGCCCCTAAGCGTGTACTAAGTGGAAAAGGATGTGGGGTCGCTTAGACAACCAGGAGGTTGGCTTAGAAGCAGCCACCCTTGAAAGAGTGCGTAATAGCTCACTGGTCAAGTGATCCTGCGCCGACAATGTAGCGGGGCTCAAGTACACCGCCGAAGCCGCGGCATTTCAGCATTATCCTGCTTTCGAGCCAGGAGCTGGGATGGGTAGGGGAGCGTCCTGTGGCCGTGGAAGCAGCGGAGTGATCCAGCTGTGGAGGCCACGGGAGTGAGAATGCAGGCATGAGTAGCGAAAGACGAGTGAGAAACTCGTCCGCCGAATGACCAAGGGTTCCTGGGCCAGGTTAATCCGCCCAGGGTGAGTCGGGACCTAAGGCGAGGCCGACAGGCGTAGTCGATGGACAACGGGTTGATATTCCCGTACCCGTGTATCCGCGCCCAATGGCGAATCAGTTGTGCTAATCGTCCAAATGTTTTCTTATCGAGCCTTCGGGTGAGAGGGAGAATTGCTGCACGAGACCCTGGCTGTAGTAGTCAAGCGATGGGGTGACGCAGGAAGGTAGCTGGGCCAGGTGATGGAATACCTGGTGTAAGCCTGTAGGGCGTTGTGTAGGCAAATCCGCACAACATGTAGCCTGAGAGGTGATGCGTAGCCGTTGTGGTGAATTCAGTGATCCTATGCTGCCGAGAAAAGCCTCTAGTGAGTTGGTACACGGCCCGTACCCCAAACCGACACAGGTGGTCAGGTAGAGAATACTAAGGCGATCGAGAGAACTGTGGTTAAGGAACTCGGCAAAATGCCCCCGTAACTTCGGGAGAAGGGGGACCACGCCTGGTGACGAGTCTTGCACTCTGAGCTGGGTGGGGTCGCAGAGACCAGAGAGAAGCGACTGTTTACTAAAAACACAGGTCCGTGCGAAGTCGTAAGACGATGTATACGGACTGACGCCTGCCCGGTGCCGGAAGGTTAAGAGGACCGGTTAGCGCTTCGGCGCGAAGCTGAGAATTTAAGCCCCGGTAAACGGCGGTGGTAACTATAACCATCCTAAGGTAGCGAAATTCCTTGTCGGGTAAGTTCCGACCTGCACGAATGGCGTAACGACTTCTCTGCTGTCTCAACCACAGACTCGGCGAAATTGCATTACGAGTAAAGATGCTCGTTACGCGCGGCAGGACGAAAAGACCCCGGGACCTTCACTATAGCTTGGTATTGGTGTTCGGTACGGTTTGTGTAGGATAGGTGGGAGACTGTGAAGCTTGGACGCCAGTTCAGGTGGAGTCGTCGTTGAAATACCACTCTGATCGTATTGGACTTCTAACCTCGGACCATGATCTGGTTCAGGGACAGTGCCTGGTGGGTAGTTTAACTGGGGCGGTTGCCTCCCAAAATGTAACGGAGGCGCCCAAAGGTTCCCTCAGCCTGGTTGGCAATCAGGTGTCGAGTGCAAGTGCACAAGGGAGCTTGACTGTGAGAGTGACAGCTCGAGCAGGGACGAAAGTCGGGACTAGTGATCCGGCACCGGCAAGTGGAAGCGGTGTCGCTCAACGGATAAAAGGTACCCCGGGGATAACAGGCTGATCTTCCCCAAGAGTCCATATCGACGGGATGGTTTGGCACCTCGATGTCGGCTCGTCGCATCCTGGGGCTGGAGTAGGTCCCAAGGGTTGGGCTGTTCGCCCATTAAAGCGGCACGCGAGCTGGGTTTAGAACGTCGTGAGACAGTTCGGTCTCTATCCGCCGCGCGCGTTAGAAACTTGAGGAAGGCTGTCCCTAGTACGAGAGGACCGGGACGGACGAACCTCTGGTGTGCCAGTTGTTCCGCCAGGAGCACTGCTGGTTGGCTACGTTCGGAAGGGATAACCGCTGAAAGCATCTAAGCGGGAAGCCTGTTCCAAGATGAGGTTTCTCTCCCACTTGATGGGTTAAGGCCCCCTACAGACCATGGGGTTGATAGGCCGGAACTGGAAGCACAGTAATGTGTGTAGGTGACTGGTACTAATAGGCCGAGGGCTTATTACGAAGGTGTTACGCGTCCACTGTGCGGTATCTGAAACAACACACAGATCACCGAGACAACGATTCTTGTCTGCTCTTTCGAGCAGGCGGAGGTTGTGGCTCTCTGTGTGACAGTTTCATAGTGTTACGGCGGTTATAGCGGTGGGGAAACGCCCGGTCCCATTCCGAACCCGGAAGCTAAGGCCACCTGCGCCGATGGTACTGCACTCGACAGGGTGTGGGAGAGTAGGACACCGCCGGAACATCATTGCGAAAGGCCCTCCAACTTCGGTTGGAGGGCCTTTTTGCGTTCCCGGACCGGTCGCGTCCGTGAGCCCGTTCGGGGGCTTCGGGGACTACCGTGGAGCTATGGCGACCACGAGGATCGGCAGGCATTTCAACGCGCCCCGCGGAACCGTCTATCGGCTGCTGGTCGACGCCGAGGCGGTGCGGGCCTGGATGGTGCCCGACGGGATGGTCAGCGCGGTGCACCGGTTCGAGCCTGAGGAGGGCGGGGTCTTCTCGATCACCGTCGAGCGGGACGAGACGTCCGATGCGGGGGCGACGGCGCCGCAGCACCATGCTTATTACGGGCGGTTCGTGTCACTGGTTCCGGATGAGCGGGTGATGGAGGTGCTGGAGTTCGTCACCGATATGCCGGATATGGCCGGCGCGCAGACCATCACTTTCATGCTGGCCGACGCGGGCGACGGCACCGATCTCGAGGTACTGCACGAGGGGGTGCCGACAGGGATGACGCTCGCCGAGAACGACGTGGCCTGGCAGGTGGCGCTGGGGAAGATGGTCGCCCTGGCCGAACGCGGCACGGTCGGCTGACCGGCCGCGCCCGGTAGCGTCGGTCAGCGTACGGCGTCGTCGGCGCGGGGTGTGATGCCCGAGGCGGGGACGAGGTTCCAGGACTCGAGCTGCTTGCGGATCTGTTCGGCGGCGTCGATATTGAGGGGGCCGCTGGTCCACAGGGCGTACGGCAGGTTGAAGAACCGGCCGTCGCGGACAGCGCGTAGATCGTTGATGCCCGGCTTGCCACGCAGCAGTTCCACCTTCTGGGCGTAACTCTGGCCGGGGTAGTCGACGAACATGATGGCGTCCGGGTCTGCGGCCGCCAGGCGCTCCCACGAGACCTTGGTCCAGGTGTCGGCCACGTCGTCGAGGATGTTGCGCGCGCCCGCGGCTTCGAGAATTGCTTGGGGCGCACCGAATCTGCCGCTGGAGAAGATGGTGTCGGTGCCGCTGTCGAACAGGAACACCGTCGGGGTCCGCGCCGGTTTCGGTGCCGCGGTCAGGGCGGCGAGGCGGCTGTCGAGGTCGGCGGTGACCTCCGCGGCGCGGTCGGGGCGGCCGGTGATCGTGCCCAGGTCGGTCAGGTCGGTGCGCAGCGCGGTCCAGGGTTCGACCGTGCCACGGGCGGCGGCGCCGTCCTGTTGGCGACAGCTCTCGGTGAGGACGTAGGCGGCGATGCCGTCCTTCGCCAGGCCCGCCGGGGTGAGGTTGCTCGTCTCGTCGTAGCCGTAGCTCCAACCGGCGACCATCACGTCCGGGCGCTGGGCCAGGACGGTTTCGCGCGACGGGTACTCCGGGGCGACCGACTTCAATCCGTCGACGGCGGGGGCACCGTAGTGCCTGCGCAGGGTGTCGGCGTCGCGCTGAATGCTCGACACCGCGGCCACCTGGTCCTGGGCGCCGAGCGCCAGCACCATCGAGACGAGGTTTCCGTCGTTGACGAACAGCCGCTGCGCGGGCGCCGGGAAGCGGGTCTCCTTGCCGCAGTTGCGGATCGTGACGGTCGCGGCGGTGTCGGCGGAGGTGCCGGTGCACGCGGCCAGGACGGCGGCGAGTGCGGTGGTGGCCAGGATCCGGCCGGGGTTCTTCATCAGCGCGCCTTTCGCGGGGTGATCAACAGATGGGGTTCGCCGGTGACCGGATGCTCGACCCGGCTCGCGTCCACCCCGAACACCTCGGAGACGACCTCGGGGGTCAGCGCTTCGGCGGGTGGTGCCGGTGGCCGGGCGATGCCGTTGTGCAGCACGATGATCCGGTCGCAGTAGCGGTCGGCCAGCGACAGATCGTGCAGGGCGGCGACGACGGTGCGGCGCAGACCACGCACCAGGTCGAGGAGTTCGAGCTGGTGGGTGATGTCGAGGTGGTTGGTGGGCTCGTCCAGCAGCAGGACCGGGGTGTCCTGCAGCAGCGCGCGGGCCAGCAGGACCCGCTGCCGTTCGCCGCCGGACAGCTGCTGGACGGGACGATCGGCGAAGCCCGAAAGATCCACGGCCGCCAGCGCTTCGACGATCTGCTTCCGTTCGCGCGGATCGCCGAGGCCCCAGGGTGGCAGGTAGGGGGTCAGCCCGAGAGCCACCACCTCACCGACGAGCATGTCTGCGGGTGGGCTCTCGTCCTGGGCGACCAAGGCCACCGCGGTGGCCCGCTGCCGCGCCCGCAGCTCGTGCAGCACCCGCCCGTCCACCAGCACCCGCCCGCGCCCAGGTTTCCGCAAACCCGCGAGCGTGCGCAACAACGTCGTCTTGCCGCTGCCGTTGGGACCGACGATGCCGACAGTCTCACCGGGCGCGATCGAGAAGTCGGCGTCGACAACGACATTGCGGCGGCGGCCGACGGCACACGTCAGCCCCTCCGCCTGTATCGACCCGGCACCCGAACCTCCCCCGAAGCCTTCGACGCGCAGCGGAATGGAACCACCGCTGGTTCCACTGCCGGAGTAGCAGGCGGAAGCGCCGCTGATGCCGACAGACTCACTCGGTGCGACCGGGAAGCTCGCGCCGACAACAACACCGCGGGGGCCGTCGACTGCACACGCCAGTTCATCCGGCTGCGCCTCGGTAGCCGAGCGGGCGATTCGCGTGGCCTCGCCAGGTAGGCAGGGTTCGCCGTCGGGCGTCGGTGGCGGGTGATGAGCACCGCCTTCCGGCGTCCTCATGACGCACCGAACTGGTAGCGGCGGCGGCCCATCAGGAGGAGGAAGGCAGGGGCGCCGATCAAGCCGGTGAGGACGCCGACCGGGATCTCGGTGGGGCGGACCAGGACCCGGGTGGCGGCGTCGGCGACGACGAGGAACAGGGCGCCACACAGGACACACGCGGGGAGGAGGACCCGGTGGCGGGGGCCGACGATCATGCGCGCGGCGTGCGGGACGACCAGACCGACGAAACCGATACCGCCCGAGACGGCGACCAGTACCCCGACCAGGACGGCCAGCAGGACGAACAACCCGATGCGCAGTTCCCGCACCGGCACCCCGATCGAGGACGCGGTGGTCGCGCCGAGGCTGAGCGCGTCGAGCCAGCCGGCGACGGCCAGCAGGGCCGCGCCCGCGAACAGCACGACGACCAGCGGGACCGTGAGGGTCGTCCAGTCGGCCCCGGCCAGGCTGCCGAGCAGCCAGAACAGCACCGACTGGGCGGCCGCCGGGTCGGTGCTGCGGAACACCAGATAGCTGCTGAACGCGGCGAAGGCCGAGCCGAGCACGGTGCCGGTGAGGACCAGCCGCAGCGGGGTGAGACCGCCCTGGGCGACGGCGACGAGGAAGACGAGCGCGGCCGCACCGAACGCCCCGGCCAGCGCACCACCCGACAGGGCCCAGATGCCGGCGCCCGCGAACAGTCCCGAGGTGATCACCGCGGCCGCGCCGACACCGGCGCCGGAGGAGACGCCGAGCAGATAGGGGTCGGCCAGGGGATTGCGCACCAGGGTCTGCATGGCCGCCCCAGCCAGCGCCAAGCCCGCGCCGACCACGGCGGCCAGGATCGTACGTGGCACCCGGAGCTGCCAGATGATGGTGTCGACGCCGAGGTCGGTGGGCGCCGTCCCGGTCAGGCGGGCGCCGAGGGTGTCCAGCACCGCG
The DNA here is from genome assembly GCF_900637185.1 of Nocardia asteroides. Taxonomy (NCBI): domain Bacteria; kingdom Bacillati; phylum Actinomycetota; class Actinomycetes; order Mycobacteriales; family Nocardiaceae; genus Nocardia; species Nocardia asteroides. Next base: position 3,049,764 of record NZ_LR134352.1, read on the forward strand.
GGCACGGGGATGATCTCGGCGCCGAAACCGGTCGCGGCGATCATGGCGGCGAGCAGCAGCGCCCCGAGCAGGGGGAAGGCGAACGATGTCCGGGCACGGATCATCGCGGAGTCTCCAGAGGCAAGGCGCGGCCCTTTCAGAGGGTGCCCGGCGAGGGAGGTCTGACTTTCGCCGCGAGGCGATCACAGTGGCGCGACCGTTCCGGAATTGCACCGGATTCCCGCACCCGCCGGGGATGACGACCGAACTCTAGCCTGGCACGCGGTGCCAGGCGGTTACCGGGGGCCGCGGTGGGCGGGTGAGTGTCACCGATGTTCCGATCACGGTAAGGCTAATGCTGTTCGGGAAAACCGCGGATTGCTTGAATCCCCCTATGCACCGACCGAATTCCTTCCTGCCCGGCCTGCGGGGCCGTGCCACCGCCGCGTTCCTCGCGGTGGCGACCGTCGCGACGCTCGGCCTGAGCGGATGCTCGAACGGCGGCGACGCACCGGTCGGCACCCCCGACGCGCCCCTGCCGACCGAGGTGCCACCGGGCACCACCCTGATCGTGGCCGATCAGCAGGAACGGTTGCAGTCCGCGCTGCGGCTCTCCGGTGAGCTGGACAAGCTGCCGTTCAAGATCGAATTCGCCAACTTCGTCGGCGGGCCCGCCATTCTCGAGGCGTTCCGGGCCGGCGCGGCCGACGTGGGCCAGGTGGGCGACGTGCCGCCGATCCACGCGCTGGCCGCCGGGCAGGACGTGCCGATCGTCGGCTCGTACCAGACCAACCCGCAGGCGCTGAAACTCGCTGTCGCGCCGGGCCGTTCGATCACCAAACTCGTTGATCTGAAGGGCAAGAAGATCGCCTACGCCGAGGGCACCGCGCAGCAGGCCGCCGTGCTCAAGGCGCTCACCAAGGCCGGGCTGAAGCCGGCCGACGTGCAGCTGGTCCGGTTGCAGCTCGCCGAATTCCTCGACGCCGTGCGGACCGGGCAGGTCGACGTGGCGCCGCTGATCGAGCCCAATGTGACCCGCTTGCTGCGCACCCAGGGCGCCTCGATCATCCCCGATTCCGAGACGACCGGCATCTACAGCGGTCTGGCGTACCTGTACGCGCGGCGCGCGGTCGTGCAGGACCCGGCCAAGGCCGCCGCCACCCGGGCCCTCGTCGGCGCGTTCGTGCGGGCCTGGCACTGGACCAACACCCACCGCGACGAATGGGCGGCCAAGTACTACGTGGACAGCCAGAAGGTCAGCGCCGACGACGCCCGGCGCATCGTCGAATCGCTGGGCACCTACACCTTCCCGCACCTGGACCAGCAGCTTGTCGCCCGGCAGCAGACCACCATCGACGCGATCGACGCCGTGGGTGAACTGCCGAAGAAGATCAAGGCCGCCGACGGCTTCGACCTGCGCTTCGACGCCGCGATCACCGAAGCGGTCACCGGCGCCGGGGCGGCGTTCGCGCCGGCGGTGAGCTGATGGCCACTCTCGACGCCGGTGTGCTGCGCAAGATCCGCAGCGGCCCGGCCCCCGCGGCGGCGCTCGCGCCCCGGGGCCGCGGACGGCGCAGGCTCGGCCCGGGCACACCGATCCCGTTCGGGTTCGCGCTCGGCCCCGGACTGCTCGTCGGTGCCTGGGTGCTCGGTTCGGCCACCGGCGCGATCGACCCGGAGACACTGCCCGCGCCGTGGACGGTCGCGCAGACCGCGGGCGACCTGATCGCCGACGGCCGGTTGCAGTCCAACCTGCTGACCTCGCTACAGCGCGCCGCGTTCGGCCTCGGGCTCGGCGTCGCGATCGGCGTGGTGCTCGCGCTGGTGGCGGGGCTGAGCCGGCTCGGCGAGGCGATCGTCGACGGGCCGGTGCAGATCAAGCGGGCCATCCCGACCTTGGCGCTGATCCCGCTGTTCATCGTGTGGTTCGGGATCGGCGAGGAGATGAAGCTGATCGTCATCACGACCAGCGTGCTGATCCCGGTGTACATCAACACCCACGCCTACCTGCGCAGTGTCGACGCCCGCTATGTGGAGCTCGCCGAGACGGTGGGCTTGTCACGGTGGGGGTTCCTGCGGCGGATCGCGCTGCCCGGGTCGCTGCCCGGCTTCTTCCTCGGTCTGCGGCTGGCGGTGACCATCTCGTGGCTGGCGCTGGTGGTGGTCGAGCAGGTCAACGCGACCAGCGGCATCGGCTACCTGATGACGCAGGCGCGTACCTACGGACAGATCGACGTGATCGTCGTCGGTCTGGTGATCTACGGACTTCTCGGGCTCTTCGGCGATCTCGCCGTGCGGGCGGCGGAACGGAAGGCGCTGGCATGGCGACAGACACTGGGCGACTGAGCGCCGACGAGCGGACCGTGGTGCGCGCGAGCGCGCTCACCCGCGGCTTCGGCGAGCGAATCGTGCTGAACGGCATCGACATCGAGATCCGGCGCGGCGAGTTCGTGGCGCTGCTCGGGCGCAGCGGCTCCGGCAAGAGCACGCTGCTGCGGGCACTGGCCGAACTCGACGCCGACGTGCCCGGTTCCGGCGAACTCACCGTGCCCACGCAGCGGGCGGTGGTGTTCCAGGACTCGCGGCTGCTGCCGTGGGCACGGGTGCTCGACAATGTGGTGCTCGGGCTGACCGGCCGCGACGCCGCTACGCGTGGCCGCGCCGCGCTGGCCGAGGTCGGCCTGGCGGGCCGGGAGAAGGCTTGGCCGCGGGAGCTTTCCGGTGGTGAGCAGCAGCGGGTGGCGCTGGCCAGGTCGCTGGTGCGCGAACCCGAACTGCTGCTGGCCGACGAACCGTTCGGCGCGCTCGACGCGCTCACCCGCATCCGCATGCACGCGCTGCTGCAGGCGCTGTGCGAGCGGCATCGGCCCGCCGTGCTGCTGGTGACCCACGACGTGGACGAGGCCGTCCTGCTCGCCGATCGGGTCCTGGTGCTCGACGAGGGCCGCATCGCGCTCGACCAGCGCATCGACACGCCGCGCCCGCGCAGGCACGCGCACCCGGAGTTCATCCGCCTGCGCGAGGTCCTGCTCGCCGGGCTCGGCGTGGACACCACCGAATTCGAGGAAGTGAAAGCAGCGTCATGAGTGCACCCCGGCAACTGAGTCTCAACGCGTTCATCTACCCGTCGGGGCATCACGAGGCGGCCTGGCGGCATCCCGACAGCAGGCCCGACCGCATCTACGACGTGGCCTACTACCAGGAGATCGGGCGCACCGCCGAGGCGGCCAAGCTGGACGCGGTGTTCTTCGCCGACGGCCCCGCCCTGCGCACCGACGTGCGGCACAACGCGGCACCCGGGCTGGAACCGATCACGCTGCTCACCGCGATCGCCGCCGCCACCACGCGTCTGGGCCTGATCGCGACCGCGTCGACCACCTACTACGAGCCCTACAACCTGGCCCGGCTGTTCTCCTCGCTCGACCATATCTCCGGCGGTCGGGCGGGCTGGAACATCGTCACCACCGGAACCGACTTGGCCGCGGCCAATTTCGGGCTCGACCGGCATCCCGAGCACGCCGACCGGTACGCGCGCGCCCGCGAATTCGTGGACGCGGTGGTGTCGCTGTGGGACAGCTGGGAGGACGACGCGATCGTGCTCGACCGGGCCGCGGGCATCTACGCCGACCCCGACAAGATCCACCCGATCGACTTCGTCGGCGAACATCTGCGCGTGCGTGGACCGTTCAACGCCGCGCGCACGCCCCAGGGTCATCCGGTGCTGGTGCAGGCCGGCGCCTCCAATGAGGGCAGGGCCTTCGCCGGAAAGTACGCGGAAGCGATCTTCACCGCGCACCAGCGGCTTTCCGACGCCCAGGCCTTCTACGCCGACATCAAGGCCAAGGCCGCCGAGTTCGGGCGCGACGCGACCGAGGTGAAGATCCTGCCTGGGATCAGCCCGTTCATCGCCGACACCGAGGCGGGCGCGCGCAGGCTGGAACAGGAGTTCAACGAGCTGACCGTGCCCGAATACGGGATCAAGCAGCTGGAATCCATCACCGGGACCTCGCTGCGCGCCCTCGCGCTGGACGAGCCGGTGCCGGTCGAGGTGTTCGCCGGGGCGGGCGATGTCACCGACAACGCGCGCAGCCGGTTGCAGGTGGTGGCCGGCATCGTGGAGCGCGAACGTCCGACTCTGCGCGGGCTGCTGCACCGGCTGGCCGGGGCGCGCGGGCACCGCGTGTTCGCCGGAACGCCGGAACAGGTCGCCGACACCATCGAGGAATGGTTCACCCAGGGCGCGGCCGACGGCTTCAACGTGATGCCGCCGTACTACCCGGGCGGGCTCGAGGTGTTCACCGAGACCGTCGTGCCGATCCTGCAGGAGCGTGGCCTGTTCCGCACCGAGTACACCGGGACCACGCTGCGTGACCACTTCGGTCTGGCCCGTCCGCGCAGCCGGTACGCGCCGGAACCGGCTACCGTCGGATGAGTGGGTCGCACGACGGAAACTGTTGTACCGCTGAGAAATTCCCTCCAGCCTGGTCCGTCGAACCTGGCGGGACCCGATGACCGCTGAGGTGATCGATCCGGCGCCGGTGCGGTTGCGGTCGCTGGTGTGGCCGGTGTTCGCGCCGATGGCGCTGTACGGGGTGGGTGTCGGGGCGGCCGCGCCGATGTACGCGTTGCGGGCGCTGGATCTGGGCGCGTCGACCGGTGCGGCGGGGTTGATCGTCGCGCTGGGTGGGCTGGGAATGGTGCTCACCGATCTGCCCGCGGGGCGGATCGTGGCGCGGATCGGGGAGCGCGCGGCCATCGGCGTCGGCAGCGTGTTGGGCACGGTCGGCGTGCTCGCGGCGATCTGGGCGCCGAACCTGGCCGTGCTGGCTGTCGGTCTGCTGCTCAACGGTGCCGCGGGCGCGGTGTGGGGGCTGGCCCGGCAGACCTATCTGGTGTCGGTGGTCGCGCCCGAGCAGCGCGGCCGCGCCATGTCGACGCTCGCGGGCGCGCATCGGCTCGGGTTCTTCTGCGGGCCGTTCCTCGGTGCGGCGCTGGTGCACGGATTCGGGCCGGTCGGCGCTCTGTGGCTGCAGTTGGTCACCACGCTGCTGGCCAGTGCCGCCATGGTGACGATCCGGTCGGCCGAGATCGGCGACCCGTCGGCACTGCGGCCGCTGCACACCGTGCTGTCCGAGAACCGCAGGGCACTGGGCACTCTCGGGCTCGCGTCGGTGGCGATCGGCGCCGCGCGGGCCTCCCGCAGCGCGCTGCTCCCGCTCTGGGCGGCCCATCTGGGCATCGATGCCGCGACCACCAGTCTGCTGTTCGGACTGGCCGGGGCGATCGATGTGCTGATGTCGTATCCGGCCGGTGTGTGGCTGGACCGGGCGGGCAGCCGGGTCACCGGTATCGCCTGCGGGATCTGCTTCGCGGCCGGCTACGCGAGCCTGCCGTTCACCTCGTCGGTGCTCACCATGGGCGTCTCGACCCTGCTGCTCGGCCTGGCCAACGGCTTGAGCAATGGGCTGATCATGACCGTCGGCGCCTTCGCCGCCCCGGCCGACCGGCGCGCGGAATTCCTCGGCGCCTGGCGACTGACCCATGACGTGGGGATGTTCGCCGGCCCCGTCGCGGTGGGCGTCATCGGCGCGTTCGCGGGCTTGGCCGCAGCCGGTGCGGTCCTCGCCCTCGGGATCGGCCTGGGGACGATGGCGATCTATCGCTGGTTCCCGGGCCGGGTCCAGACCCGGGTGGTGAGCGACGAGTAGCGGTGTTATCCGGTGCGCGTCCACGCCGGGTCGCGGCCGGTGAGGCCGAGGAGGCGGTCCAGGAGCGGGGCGTCGGGGGAGACGGGGACCTCCGGGCCGTAGATGCCCATGTCGCGGCCCTGGCTCGCGGTGGCGGCGGTTTCGGTGTGGGCGTAGCGCAGCAGGTCGTCGTCCCAGTGGAGGGTGGCGCCGACGGCGCGGGCGAGGTCCCAGCCGTGCACGATCAGTTCGCCGACGACCATGCCGCCGACGAGTGCGGCGGGCAGTTCCGTCGGGCCGCCCATGTGGGTGTTGCCCTGCCAGGCGGCGGGATCGCGCCAGGCGGTGGCGAGGTCGTCGAGGTGGGTGTCGAGGCTCGCGGTCCAGTCGCCCGCGGTGAGGTCGACCGCGGACTCGGTGGCCGCGGGCGGGGTGATCGCCTGTCTGCGGGCCGCGCCCACCAGCGACGGACCCCAGAACAGCAGGTGGTTCAGCAGCGCGCGCACGTCGAAGTCGGCGCACGGGGTGGGCGCGTCGAGCAGGTCCGGCGTGATGGTGCGGACGAGCTTCGACAGGGGTTCGGCGGCGCGGGCCACGCGTTCGGTTTCGGACATGTTCCGAGGTAACCACCGGCCGACGGGGTCTGTCTTGAACAAACGCGACATACACTCGCCGCGTGGAGCGCGATCCGCGGGAACTCGGTGGCGCCTGGCGCGCGGCGCAGCGGCACACGTTCGCGGAGCCGTCGGACGAGTTCGCGGGCTGGGTCGAGCGGTACTGGTCGGTGCGCTGGGCGTACGAGCGGCCGTATCGGCAATTGGTGGTGCCGTTGCCGAACGTGCACTTGAGCTTCCGGGACGGCCGCGCCGAACTGCACGGGCCGTCCTCCTCGCACGTGTATCGGGAGCTTTCGGGGACCGGCTCGGTGTTCGGTGTCGCGTTCCGGCCCGGGATGTTCCGTCCGTTCCTCGACCGGCCGGTATCCGAGTTGCGTGACCGGACTGTCGACGCCGCAACGGTTTTCGGCCCCGCCCTCCCATCGATGGCCGAGGTCGGCACGGTCGAGCGGTTCCTCGCCACGCACCTACCGTCGCGCGATCCGCAGGCCGAACTCGCCGCCGAGGTGGTGACGACGATCGCCGAGGACACCACGGTGACCCGGGTCGACGCGATCGCGAACCGGTTCGGGCTGAGCACGCGCGGGTTGCAGCGGCTGTTCGCCGAGTACGTCGGCCTCGGACCGAAATGGGTGGTGCGCCGCTATCGCCTGCACGAGATCACCGAACGACTCGCCGCCGGCATCGAGATCGAGTGGGCCGCGACCGCCGCCGAACTCGGCTACGCCGACCAGGCGCACCTGAGCCGGGACTTCCGGCGGATCTTCGGCGAACCGCCGACCCGGTACGCGCGGCGCTACGACGAGCGCTGACGCCGGGTTCACGGAATCGACACGAGCCGTACGGGAAACGGGCTCCTACAGTGGAGGAATGCCTTCGATCGACAGGCATCCGTCCACCGTCGCGGACTTCGACGAGGGCCGACGGCGGGCTCGGTTGCGTGAGACCCGGCTCGGTCACGGGTGGCGCCGCCTGCGGCGTACCCGGCTGACTCTCCTGCGCGTGGTCGGCGTACTGCTGATCGCGGCGACGGTGTTCACCCAGTACTGGGTGCACGACGTGGCCCCCGAACGCGAGCGGCTGGCACAGACCGCGCCGGATCTGCTGCCCGCGCACCTGCCCGCCGACGCGCGCGACTGGGACACCGCCGTCGTCGACCTGGTGGGACTCGGCGGGATCAACGCGGTGCCGACCGCCGAGGCACTGCCCGCGCTGAGCCGGTTCGGCGTGGTGTGGGCCGTGCGCTACGACAACGCCGGTATCGACACCAAGGTCATCGCGGACATGATCGTGCGCGCCGCCCGCTACGGCGCGGTGCGCAATATCGTGCTGGTCGGGCACAGTATGGGCGGGGTGATCGCGCTCGAAGTGGCCCGCCACATCCACACGAGCAGCGATCGGCGGCTGGTCGCGGTGCTGCTGGACTGCACGCCGCTTGACCTGGACGCGGTGCGGCCCGAGAGCCGCAGCCGCGGCACGGATCTGGTGCGCTGGATGGGCTGGCTGCCGGGCGCGCGGGAGAGCCGGCTGCTGCGCTTCGGGGTCGAGGTCTCGGCGCGGGGCGACCGATTCGCCCGTCGGCGCGGGCTGTTTCCGGAGCTCGACTTCCCGGCGCTGCGGTCGGTGGTGTCGGAAGTGTTGCGCGACAAGATCTTTTCGCGCGACGTCGCCAGCAACGGCCTGATCGAGGCGCAGTTCCTGGCCATCGTGGCCAGTGGCAGCACCGCGGATCTGCGGGCACTGTCGCGCCCGCGCCCGGACAAGGAACGCCCGGCCATCGTGTTCATCCGGCCCCGCGACGGCGCCCGCGACCGGGTGGTCGACGTGGACCGCACGCACCAGGTGCTGATCGACGAGGTCGGCGGTGTCGACGGCACGCTGCTGGTGGTGCGGCCGCGCGGGATCGGGCACGCCAATCCCATCCAGCGGCCCGAGGACTACAACGCGATCATCGAGAATCAGGTGCTGCCGTTCGTCCGCCGGTACCAGACCGACATCAGGAACGGGCCGCCCTGACCGGCGTCAGCGCACCCGGTGCCCCAGGATGGTCCGCACGCCCGCGATGAACAGCTGCAACCCGAAGTCGAAACGCGCGGTGGGGTCGGGCGTGTCGAGCAGGGGGGAGGCGCCGTCGGGGAGCGCGCCGACGGAGTCCATCTGCATGCGCGACTGCTCGTCGACGGTCTGGCCCAGCACGTAGTACAGCAGGGTGTAGGCCGTGAGCTCGGCTTCCTCCCTGGTCATGCCCGCCCGGATGACGATGCCCGCCAGCCGCTCGCGGGCCTTGCTGGTGGTGAGGCGGGAGGCGTAGGTGGCCGAGACCAGCTCGGCGCCGTCGCGGTAGGCGAGCAGGCAGTCGCGCAGCCGATGGGCGAGTTCGGTGAGCTGCTCGGGCCATTCGGCCGCGGCGATCGGCTCGTCCATCGGCGCGAGGATGCGGTCGGCGACGGCGCCGAGCAGCGTCTGCTTGTCCTTCACGTGCCAGTACAGCGCGCCGGGCTGGACCTGCAACGATCCGGCCAGGCGGCGCATCGTCAGGTCGGCGAGCCCGTACTGATCCAGGATCTCGACGGCGGCGTCGACCACATCCGTCTTCCGCAGCTGCACGCGCGTCCTTCCGATCGAATTCGCCGACCCGGGTGTCGGGTCTCACTTCTTGCCGCTACCCTAGCCTGAACACCGTTCAAGTTGCACGGCCACGCCGGGTGGATCACACCTGTGCGCGTGCATCGACCCGTCGAAGGGACATCACGTCGTGACGCAGGCACCCGTCCAGACCGACATTCTGGCCATCGCCCGTGAGCAGGTGCTCGAGCGCGGCGAAGGCCTCACCGAGGCGCAGACCGTCGAGGTGCTGCGCCTGGGCGACGACCGCCTGGAAGCGCTGCTCGAGCTCGCCCACGAGGTGCGGATGAAGTGGTGCGGCCCCGAGGTCGAGGTCGAGGGCATCATCAGCCTCAAGACCGGCGGTTGCCCCGAGGACTGCCACTTCTGCTCGCAGTCGGGCCTGTTCCAGTCGCCCGTGCGCGCGGCCTGGCTCGACATCCCCAGCCTGGTGGAGGCGGCCAAGCAGACCGCCAAGACCGGCGCCACCGAGTTCTGCATCGTCGCCGCCGTCCGAGGCCCGGACGAGCGCCTGATGGCGCAGGTCGCCGCCGGTGTCGAGGCCATCCGCAACGAGGTCGACATCCAGGTCGCCTGCTCGCTGGGCATGCTCAACCAGGAGCAGGTCGACCAGCTCGCCGCCATGGGTGTGCACCGCTACAACCACAACCTCGAGACCGCCAAGTCGCACTTCCCGAAGGTCGTCACCACGCACACCTACGAGGAGCGCTGGGACACCCTGCGGATGGTCCGCGAGGCGGGCATGGAGGTGTGCTGCGGCGGCATCCTGGGCATGGGCGAGACCATCGAGCAGCGCGCCGAATTCGCCGCGCAGCTGGCCTCGCTCGAGCCCGACGAGGTGCCGCTGAACTTCCTCAACCCGCGTCCGGGCACCCCCTTCGGCGACCTCGAGGTGCTGCCCGCGGCCGACGCGCTGCGCGCCATCGCCGCGTTCCGCCTGGCGCTGCCGCGCACCATCCTGCGCTTCGCGGGCGGTCGCGAGATCACCCTCGGCGACCTGGGCGCCAAGCAGGGCATGCTCGGCGGCATCAACGCCGTCATCGTCGGCAACTACCTCACCACGCTGGGCCGTCCGGCCGAGTCGGACCTGGACCTGCTGGGTGAGCTGAAGATGCCGATCAAGGCGCTGAACGAAACCCTCTGACGCAGCGGCACAGTAGGGTGACTGACATGGACGAGCGCTACAACCCGTTCACCGGCAAGCGGATCGTGCCCGGACTCGACGACGCGATGCCCGCGGCCGCCGCGCTCGGGCTCGAGCCGCCGCGGTTCTGCGAGCAGTGCGGTCGCCGGATGATCGTGCAGGTGAACCCGGACGGCTGGTGGGCCAAGTGCTCCCGGCACGGGGTCATCGACTCGGCGCAGCTGGAACGCCGGTAGTGGTCGCCGAGGTCGGCGTCGAGCCGCGTCCGGAGGTGTTGCGCCGTGAGCTGATCGGCGTCGCCGGGGTCGCGGCGGGCGTGCTCGTGGCCAGTGCGGTCGCGGGCGTGGTCTGGGGCATCCTCGCGCCGACCGAACGGCTGCGGGTGACCCAGCCCGGTCGCGCGGCGGTGCTCATCGGCGAGAGCCTGCATCTGTTCGACGCCGTCGGGATCTTCCTGTGCCTGGGCGCGGTGGTCGCGGTGCTGTCCGCGGCCGCGGGCTGGCGGGTGCGCAGCGCGCGCGGTCCCGCCCTGGTGGTCGGCGTGCTGCTCGCCTCGGGACTCGGTGCGGCCGTGATGATGTGGCTCGGCGAAGCCGTCGCCGAGTCCCGCCATCCCCGGCCGGACGATCCGGCGGTCGGACAGATCATCGCCCTGCCGGTCGAGATCGGCACCGATCTCGTCCTGCTGGTGCAGCCGTTCCTGGCCGCGCTCGTGCTGTTGTTCCTGGCCGCGCTGCACCCGCGCACCGATCTCGGTTCGGGCGCGGTGGGGCTGCTCGGTGACCTGCGCCCGGCCGATCTCGACGACTTTCCGATGCCCGGAACCGTCGCGGAGTATCGGCCCAGCGGCGATTTCGATTCGACTGCGCAACCGCGCGCCTGAGCCGCTTTCCGGCCCCGACCGAGCGCTACCATCGCCGATATCGGCAGGTAGACGGCTCGGGAGGCGGTCGTGGGATTCATCGGTGGCGGTCCGGTCGTCGAAGAGCTGGACGCGAAATTCTGGCGCCTGATCGAACCGCTCACGTATCAGGGTGCGCAGCAGACGTTCACGGTCCCCGCGGGCTTTCGCACCGACTTCGCCTCGGTGCCACGGGCACTGGTGTGGTTGATCCCGCGCTACGGCGCCTACACCCGCGCCGCCATCCTGCACGACTACCTGTGCCGCACCGGCACGGTGAGCCGGGCCGACGCCGACGGCATCTTCCGCCGGTGCCTGCACGAGTTCGCCGTCTCGACACCGCGGCGCTGGATGATGTGGGCCGCAGTGCGTCTGGGCAGCAGGCTGCGCGGCGCGACGCCCGGTGACGTGGCGCGCTGGGTGCTCGTCGCGGTGCCGTCGCTGGTGTTCCTGACGGTGCCCGTCGTGGTGGTGACGCTGGCGCTGTGGGTGTTCTGGGTGGTCGAGCTGATCTTCTGGGCCGCCGGCCGGCTCGGCAGGCGGACCACCACACCGCCGCCCACCCCGCAGATGAAGACGGCCTAGCCGAACTTCACCCAGAACGGGCGATGTGCGAGCCCACTGCCCTCCCTACCGTTTGTTCTCGGAGGACTGGGCCACCCGCGCGAAGTCTTCTCCGGCTGTGTTCACCAGACCGAGGGAGAGTCGATGTCCGAGCCGAGCACGGGCGCCGCCGCGCCGCCGACCTGGTCGATTCCCCGCGGACTCATCGTGCTGCTGTCGCTGGCGGCGGGTGTGGTCGCGATCGCGGGCCTGAAAGTGTTCTCCGGCATCGTCGGACCGGTGTTCCTGGCGCTCATGCTCACCATCGCGGTGCAACCGTTGCAGGGCTGGGCGCAGCGGCGCGGCTGGCCCGCGTGGGCGGGCATGGCCATCGCGCTGCTGGCGGTGGTGGGGATTCTGTTGGGGATCGGCTCGGCGCTGGTGCTGTCGGCGTGGCAGCTGGCCTCGCTGCTGCCCGACTACGCGGACAAGCTCGACTCGCTGCTCGACAATGTCCGCGGGCTGCTCACGGATCTGGGCATCAGTACCGAGCAGATCCACAAGGTGCTCGACGGTATCGATGTCGGCAAGGTGGCCGCGGTCGTCGAGGAACTGCTCGGCGGCGTGCTCGGGGTCTTCTCGAATCTGTTCTTCGTCCTGGCGCTGCTGCTGTTCATGGCCGTCGACGGGATGACGATGGACCGGCGGATGGCCGTGGTGCAGCGGCAGCGGCCCGCCATCGCGAGCGCGCTGCTCTCCTTCACCGAGGGCACCCGCAAGTATCTGGTGGTCTCGACCGTGTTCGGTGCGATCGTGGCGGTGATCGACGGTGGCGCACTGTGGTTGATGGGTGTGCCGCTGCCGATCCTGTGGGCGCTGCTGTCGTTCATCACCAACTACATCCCGAACATCGGTTTCGTCATCGGCGTCATCCCGCCCGCGCTGCTGGCGCTGCTGGACAGCGGGCCGGTGCTGATGGTCTGGGTGATCGTGGTCTATTCGGCCATCAACTTCGTCATCCAGTCGATCATCCAGCCCAAATTCGTCGGGGACGCCGTCGGTTTGAGCGTGACGGTCACCTTCCTGTCGCTGGTGTTCTGGGCCTGGGTGATCGGCGCGCTCGGCGCCCTGCTCGCCATCCCGCTGACCCTGCTGGTCAAGGCACTGCTGCTCGACATCGACCCGTCGACCCGGTGGGCCGACGTGCTGATCGGCGCGCCGCTGCCCACACCGGTGCCGGAAGAGGAAACGGAGCCCGCGCCGGAAGCGGAGAAGCCGTGACGACGGCGCTGATGGCTCCGCCGCGTCCCCTGCGGCAGTCCGTCGCCGCGGGCGTCACCATGCTCGGCGTGGCGCTGTTGCTCGTCGCGAGCATTCTGGAGATCCTGCGCGGCATCGCCTGTGTGGCCGGGTACGAGATGGTCGACGGGACAAGGCCTTACACCTTCGAGCTGAACCTCACGACGTGGGGCTGGCTGCACCTGCTGACCGGGCTGTCCGGCGTCGCCGTCGCGCTCGGCATGATCCTGGGCGCGCGGTGGGCGCTGGTGGTCGCGGCCGGGCTGGCGGGGCTGTCGATCATCGTGAATTTCGCGTCGCTGCCGTACTACCCGTGGTGGTCGGTGGTGGTGATCCTGCTCGACGTGGCCGTCCTCTGGGCGGTGAGCACCTGGGAACCCGACCACTACTGAGCCGGAAGGACCCGCCGTTCGCCGCTGTCCCGACAGACCGGAGCCGCCATGTCCGCGCCGACCAGCACGATCGCCGGTCCGGCAACCGCCTGCCGTTCGCGTGCGGTGCCGGTCGTTCCGCTGCTGGGGTGGGGTTTCGTCGGCCTCGCGACCACCATCGCGTTCGGACGGACCTGGCGCGCGATGGGTCCGCCGGTCGACCCGGTGTTCGGCGGGGCGCTGCTCGTGCTGGCGGGCGTGGTCGCGCTCGGGATCGCCGTGCGGCGTGCGCCGTGGGTGCCCCGGGATCGGGGCCTCGACGTCGCACTGGGCCTGACGGGGCTGATCGTCGCCGCGGGTCTGCTCGGTCTGCTGACGGTCCGGCTGGGCGAGCAGTACCTACCGCTGCGCCTGGATCTGGCCGCGGCGTTGGTGTTCGTGATCAGCTCGGCGGTGCTGGTTTTCGGGTGGCGGCAGGCTGCTCGGTACTGGCCGGTGTGGGTGCTGCTGCTCGGGCTGCTGCCGCCGGTGTACGAGGGCGGGGTCGCGCTGCTCGGCGGTGGCGATATGGCGGCGGGCCGGCTGCTGGTGGTGTTCGCCGGGTTCGCGGTGGGGGTGCTGATCCGCCGGGTCACGGCGGTCGCGGTGACCGCGCTGATCGGTGCGGTGTCGCTGATCGCGGTCGAGAAGTGGCTTCCGCCGTTCGGCAGGTTCATCGACCGGCGGGGAGTGCGCGGTGGGTACCGGCGAGGTTCCCGCGACAGCTGCGGCGCCGGCGCCGACGAGGGCCACGGATCAGCACCACGCCCGTGGGCTGTCCGGTCGACGCCGCTCGGCGTGGACCGGAGCAGGCATCGTGCAGGTGAGGCCACGCTGTCCACCGGTGCAGGGGGTGAGGTGGCCGGTGTCGGTGTCGTTGTGATCGTCGCGGCGGCGCTGGCCTGGATACCGTTGCCCGGAGGCGACGTCGCTGTGCCCGCCACGGTCGCGGGTGTCGTGGTGGGCGAGGAGGTCGGCGCGCCGGGGTGGAACCTGGTCGACGGGGACGAACATGTCTGGAAACCACGAAGTTTCGGTCCTGACGCCGTCGGCTCGAGGCGGATTCTGGAGGCCGGGGAGGTCGATCTCGACTGGGATGTCGCTGGGCGTAAGCGCCGGGTCGCAGTCGATGTGGTCCGCGTGGCGAGCGGCGAACGCGTCGGCGGATACCCGGACTTCGCGCAGTACCGGTTGGCCGCTCCGCGACTCGGCCCACTCTCGTACTTCGAGCTCGGCGCCGGTGTCGTCGGGCGGATGCGCACTGTCGTCGAGGACGGCACACCGCTGCGCTGGACATGGCTGAGCTGGGACTGGCAGGGCGCGGGCGGTGTGGAACGGGTAACGCTCATCGCCGCCGTCGACCACCGCGCCGGCGCGGCTTTCCCCGAACCCGACGGTTCACCGACCGCCCTGTCGGCCGCGATCCTGCGCCAGGCGCTGCGCGGACGACCGGTCGACGGCGGCCCCGCGGTGCTCGCCGACACCGACCTGCTGCTCACCCTGGCGCACCTGCTCGTCGCGGTCCGGACCGGCGCGCGCTGACCACGTCGAAAACCGGTGGCGCGCACCGCACCGGCTCACCTACCGTCGACCGGTCAGCATCAGCACCGGGGGAGGACCTGGCCGTGCGCGCCACCGAGAACACCGACACCGAACCACCCGCCGAGCGGCCCGACCTCGCCGCCTGGCGCCGCAGACACGCGCTACGCCGCTCGTCGGCAGCCACCGCCGTGCCCAGCGGCCGCACCTACCGGCGCTCGCCGAAGCACCGAGATCGCCGATACGACAGCTGAACCGCCGCCGCGGCCGTGCGGATCGCTACGCGCGGCGCAGGATCACCAGGGGTAGCGGCTTGTCGACCTTGGCCTGGTACTCGGCCAGCAGGGGGTTCGCGGTCAGTGCCCAGGCCGCGAACTCGTCGTAGCGCTCGCCGGTGAGTACCTCGGCCGTCGCGGCGAACCGTTCGCCGCCGAGCTCGATGGTGACCCGCGGATCGGCCTTCGCATTGTGGTACCAGGCCGGATAGCGGTCTTCGATGAACGAGCTCACGTACAGCACGTCGTCGCGATACAGGGCCCCGAGCGGGACGACGTGTGGCTTGCCGCTCCTGGCCCCGGTGGTCGTGAGCAACAACAAAGTCGCGCCCTGATAGTCGCCGCCGACGCGGCCGCCGTTGTCCCGGAACTCACGGATCACGTCGTCGTTCCAGCCGGCCATCTCGTCCGGGCTGTACGCACGGTTCCACGGTGCGTCCGGGTCGTCGTAGGAAGTGATCTGCGTCTTGGTCGCGTCCTCGTCCATGTCGGCCAGTGTGACAGTGGCCACCGACAAGTTCCGGGGATCAGCTCGGCGGGCGCAGGGCGGCGAATTCGTCGGTGACGCGCAGGCCCGAGTCGGAGAAGCGGTAGAGGGCGGCGGGGCGCCCGCCCGCGCGGCCCGAGGGGGCGGTGTCGCCGGTGGGGGTGATCACCTTGCGGCGCGAGAGGACGCGCTGGAGGTTGGTCGTGTCGACGTCATAACCCAGTGCGGCGCAATAGATTTCGCGCAGCGTCGACATGGTGAAGGTGTCCGGCGCCAGCGCGTAGGCGATGTTGGTGTAGGAGAGTTTGGCGGCCAGCCGGGTCCGGGCGTGGTCGACGACGGTGCGATGGTCGAAGGACATGCCGGGCAGTGCCGAGACCGGGTGCCAGGTGGTGTCGGAGGGCAGTTCGGGCTCTGTGGTCAGCGGGACCAGGCCGAGGTAGGCCGAGGCGATGCGGCGCGGAGCCGGGACGCGATCGGGCGCGCTGAACACCGACAGCTGCTCGAGGTGGGCCAGTTCGCGCACGTCGACCTTCTCCGCGAGCTGGCGCCGGGCCGAGGCGTCGAGGTCCTCGTCGTCGCGCAGCCGGCCGCCGGGCAGCGACCAGGTGCCCTTCTGTGGGTCGAGTGCCCGCTCCCACAGCAGAACGGCCAATTCCGGGTGCCTCGACCGGCTCGCAGCGCCTCCACCTGTGGAAATGTCGGCGGGGAAGCGGCGAACCTGGAACACCGCGGTAAGCGATTCGTGGATGGTGTTACTATGGGGCACGTTTTCGATTATAAGTCGAAAACCTGGTTAGGTGCGAATCGAGGCGAGAAAGCCGTTCGCACGAGGAAGGAGCCACCATGGCGACGACGACCGCACAGCCGACGCTGATGGGTTCGGTTTTCGACGGACCCTCGGGGTACACGGGTGTCGAGGCGACGCCGGAGTGGGCGCAGGAGGTGCGGCGGCTGGCGCGCGAGCGCAATGCCACCATCCTCGCGCACAACTATCAGCTGCCCGAGATCCAGGACGTGGCCGACCACGTCGGCGACTCGCTGGCCCTGTCGCGGATCGCGGCCGAAGCCGAAGAGGACACCATCGTGTTCTGCGGCGTGCACTTCATGGCCGAGACCGCCAAGATCCTCAGCCCGGAGAAGACCGTGCTGATCCCGGACGAGCGGGCCGGCTGCTCGCTGGCCGACTCCATCACCGCCGAGCAGCTGCGGGAGTGGAAGGCCGAGCACCCCGACGCGATGGTGGTCTCCTACGTCAACACCACCGCCGAGGTGAAGGCGCTCACCGACATCTGCTGCACCTCCTCCAACGCCGTCGACGTGGTCGCCTCGATCGACCCCGACCGCGAGGTGCTGTTCCTGCCCGACCAGTTCCTCGGCGCGCACGTCAAGCGGGAGACCGGCCGCGCGAACATGCACATCTGGGCGGGCGAGTGCCACGTGCACGCCGGCATCAACGGTGACGAGCTCACCGAGCAGGCGCGCACCCACCCCGACGCCGAGCTGTTCGTGCACCCGGAGTGCGGCTGCGCCACCTCGGCGCTGTACCTGGCCGGTGAGGGCTCGTTCCCGGCCGACCGGGTGCACATCCTGTCCACCGGCGGCATGATCGACGCGGCCAAGCAGGCCAAGTCCACCCAGGTGCTGGTGGCCACCGAGATCGGCATGCTGCACCAGCTGCGCAAGGCGGCCCCCGGCATCGACTTCCAGGCCGTCAACGATCGCGCCTCCTGCCCGTACATGAAGATGATCACCCCCGCCGCGCTGCTGCGCTGCCTGGTCGAGGGCGCCGACGAGGTGCACGTCGACCTGGCCATGGCCGAGGCCGGGCGCGCGTCGGTGCAGCGGATGATCTCGATCGGCAACCCCGGCGGTGGGGAGTGACCCCGCGCCGCGCCGCGTGGTCGAACCGGTAACGACCATGACGGCGACGGTTCCGGTCTCCTGGGAGGCCGAGGTCGACCTGGTTGTCGTCGGCGGTGGCGTCGCGGGGCTCACGGCCGCGCGCACGGCGTCGCTGCGCGGGCTGCGCGTGCTCATCCTGAGCAAGGGCGGTCCCACCGACACCTCGACCCAGTACGCGCAGGGCGGCATCGCGGTCGTCGCGCCGCGCGGCGATTCGGTCGACTCGCATGTGTACGACACGGTCGAGGCCGGCGCCGGGCTGTGCGAGGTCGAGGCGGTGCGCTCGATCGTGGCGGGCGGGCAGGCCGCGGTCGCCGCGCTGACCGACCTGGGCGCGGTGTTCGATCTGGGCCGCGACGGCCAGATCTCGCGCACCCGCGAGGGCGGGCACAGCACCCGCCGCATCATCCACGCCGGCGGTGACGCCACCGGCGCCGAGGTGCAACGCGCGCTCAACGCGGCCGGGCTGCCGGTGATCTTCGGCGCCGCCGCGCTGCGGGTGCTCACCGGCCCCGACGGGGTGCGCGGTGTGGTCGCGGTGTCGGACAACGGTTTCGGCGTCGTCCGCACGCCGGCGGTGCTGCTCGCCACCGGCGGGCTCGGGCAGCTGTACGCCTCGAGCACCAACCCGCCCGGCGCGACCGGCGACGGCGTGGCGCTGGCCCTGTGGGCCGGAGCGGCGGTGGCCGATCTCGAATTCGTGCAGTTCCATCCGACGGTGCTCTACACCCCGGGCGGGGTGGGCAGGCGGCCGCTGATCAGCGAGGCCGTGCGCGGCGAGGGCGCGATTCTCGTCGACGCCGCGGGTGAATCGGTGACGGCGGGCGTGCATCCGCGCGGTGATCTCGCGCCGCGCGACGTGGTGTCGCGGGCCATCGCGGAGCGGATGCGGGCGACGGGAACCGACCATGTGTTCCTCGACGCGCGCGCGATCACCGGCTTCGCCCAGCGGTTCCCGACGATCACCGCCTCCTGTCTCGCGGCGGGCATCGACCCGGCGGCACAACTGATTCCGGTCGCACCCGGCGCCCACTACCAGTGCGGCGGCGTGCTCACCGACACCGCCGGACGGACCGAGGTGCCCGGGCTCTACGCCGCGGGCGAGGTGGCCCGGACCGGGCTGCACGGCGCCAACCGGCTGGCATCCAACAGCCTGCTGGAGGGTCTGGTCGTGGGGGAGCGGGCCGGCGCGGCCGCTCTCGAACGGCTCGGCTCACCGACCGATGTGGGCGAGATCCCCACGTGGACGGTGGAATTCGCGGAACGCGCGGTGGTGCAGCAGGCGATGACCGAGCACGCGTCCGTGGTGCGCGACGGTGCGGGACTGGCCACCGCCCTCGCCCGGATCGAGGCGGCGCGCACGGCGGCCGCACCGCTCGACGCCGCCGCGAATCCGGTTCCCGACGACGGAACCTGCTCCGGCCGTAGCGGTTTCGACGCGGCGCGGACGCTGCGCCGGATCGAGGACGCCGCGCTGACGCTGACGGCCCGCGCACTGCTCGTCGCGGCCGCCGACCGCGCCGAGAGCCGGGGCTGCCATACGCGTGCGGAGTATCCGGTCCCGGTCGAGGATCGGCGCCGCAGCACGGCGGTGCGATGGGATGCCGACGGCCGGTTCGCCCTCTCCGCGGTCGACGCCGTGGCTGTGCCGACGGGCGCGCGGTGAACCGCGGAAATCGGTAGTCGTACAACACAACATCGGCGGCGGACCCTGCCCACCGCCGTCACGGAACCGGCGCACCACGCGCCCGACAAGAGGAGTGCAGTGATGGCTCTGGATGCCGCCCTGGATCGCGAGGAACTGCTGACGCTGATCCGTACCGCCCTCGACGAGGACCTGCGCTACGGACCCGACGTCACCACGGTCGCGACCGTGCCCGCCGACGCGGTGAGCAAGGCGTCGGTGGTCTCGCGGCAGGTCGGCACCGTCGCCGGTCTCGATGCCGGGCTGCTGGTGCTCGACGAGGTGATCGGCGCGGGGAACTACACCGTCACCGACCGCGTCGCCGACGGCACCCGGGTGGAACCGGGCACCGCGGTGCTGAGCATCGAGGCGCCGACCCGCGGCCTGCTGACCGCCGAGCGCACCATGCTGAACCTGGTGTGCCACCTGTCCGGCATCGCGACCGCCACCGCGGCGTGGGTCGACGAGGTCGACGGCACCGACTGCAAGATCCGGGACAGCCGCAAGACGCTGCCCGGGCTGCGGGCACTGCAGAAGTACGCGGTGCGGGTGGGTGGCGGCGTCAACCACCGCATGGGTCTGGGCGACGCGGCGCTCATCAAGGACAACCATGTCGTCGCCGCGGGCTCGGTCGTGGCCGCCCTGCGCGCCGTGCGCGAGCTGGCCCCCGACATCGCCTGCGAGGTGGAGGTCGACAGCCTCGAACAGCTCGACGCGGTGCTGGCCGAGAACGTCGAACTGGTCCTGCTCGACAACTTCCCTCTCTGGCAGACCCAGGCCGCCGTGCAGCGCCGCGACGCCGCCGCCCCGGCCACGAAACTCGAGTCCTCGGGCGGCCTGTCGATCGAACAGGCCGCCGACTACGCCCGCACCGGCGTCGACTACCTCGCCATCGGCGCGCTGACCCACTCGGTGCGAGTCCTGGACCTCGGTCTGGACATGTGAGTCCGGCGCCGGCCGGGACGCTCGCCCACCACGATCGCGGCCGGGTCGGTCCGTCGGCGCGAGTAGCCGGTCTGGTCGCGCTCAGCGCCAGCCGGCCCGACGGCCGGTGCTCTACCGTTGGGGCGTGGAGTTCTCGCAAGGGTGGGACAGTATCGCTGTCCTGGTCGACGGTCGCTGGGTCGAGCGCAGGCCGCGTCGTCCCGAGGTCTCCGACCAGCTCCGGCGTGAGACCCGGCTGATGCCGTGGCTGGCGCCGCGACTACCGCTGGCGGTGCCGGTTCCCACGGTGATCGGGGACTCCCCGCTGGTGGTGCGGCATGCGCTGGTACCCGGCCAGGCGATCGAGGGACCGACCGCCGAGCACGGTCGCGAGATCGGGGCCTTCCTTCGCGCGTTGCACGACAGCCCCGCCGCCGAAGCGGTACGCCGCGGAGTGCTGTCGACGACGGTGACCAGGAACGACCGGGAGATGACGCTTCGGCGATTTCGGGCCGAGGTCGTTCCCCTGCTGCCTGCCGATCGGCGAGCACCGGCGCTGGCGATCCTCGACGCCGCTCAGGATCCCCCCGTGGACACCGTGGTGCACGGCGACCTCGGTCCCGAGCACATCCTGGTGGACGACGACCACGTCACCGGCGTGATCGACTTCGGCGACGCCCACCTCGGCGACGCCGCCGTCGATCTGGCCTGGGCGTTGTACGGCGCACCGCCCGACTTCGCCACCGCCGTGGCCGTGACGTACGGCGTGACCGAGCCCCTACGTCGCCGTGCGCTGCTGTGGCACCAGCTCGGCCCCTGGCACGAGGTGACCTACGGGGCCGACATCGCCGACCCCGAGACGGTGCGCAGCGGACTCGCCGGCGTCCTCGACCGCCTGGACCTCACCGCCGACTGATATCGGCCCTCGGCATCGGCGAGTGTTCCCGATAGCCCTGGCACGCTGCACGACTCGCCCACGCTGCTCGACCGGCGTTCCCTGTAGCCGGCTGATATCGGTGCTCAGCATCAGCGAGCGGTTTCCGGTCGTCTGACACGCGGCTCGACGCGTGCATGGTCGAGTTCCACCACGGCGTCGGCCGGGATGGCGATCAGGTCCAGACCCAGCCGCTCATGGTCGGTGCCGGTACGACGCAGCTCCCGCATGGTGCCCGGCTGCTCGACGCGTGCATGCTGCTCGACGCGCGCACGCGGCTCAGCTCGCGCACACTGCTTGACCCGTATTGCCTCGCAGCCGCACGGGCTGCGCTCCGAAGCGGCTTGCCACCGGCAGGCAGAGACCTGGTGGGTCGCGATTCGGGCGGGGATCAAGCGGTGAGTTCGCGTTGGAGGGGCGTGCGGAAACGGGGGATGGCGCGGATGTCGCCGAACCAGGTTGTGGTGCGGTCGATTTCGGCGTCGATCAGTTTCTCGGTGTCGGGGCCGACATCTTCGAGGAGGCGGGTGACGATCTCGCCGTCGGGGCGCTGGGCCCAGCCACCGACGATGCGGCCGTCGGCCCAGACGGTGGGGCCGATATTGCCGTTGCGGTCGAAGAGGGCCGGGGCGTGCGGGCCGAGGAACCAGTCGCGGGACTGCCAGCCCATGGGGGTGGGGTCGAGGGCGGGCAGGAGGGCGGCCCAGGGTTCGGGGGCCGGGACCGGGGCGAGGTCGTCGGCCAGGATCAGGCCGGTGGTGCCGTCGTCGAGGCCGACCTCGACGGTGTCCACGTCGGCCAGCGCCTTGCGGACATCGCCGAGGGTCCAGCCGGTCCACCACTTGAGGTCGGTGATCGGCGCGGGGCCGAAGGCGTAGAGCCAGCGGCGGACCAGCTCGGCGCGGGCCGTGGCCGCCGGAACCGGGGAAAGGTCTGGGGGAAGCCAGGTTTCGGCGGGGGACCAGGTGTACTGGCTGCTGGTCCAGCTGCCGTTGGGACGGCCGCGCACGATCCGCCCCTCCGCGCCGAGCACCACCAGCACCCAGGTGGTGATGCTGGTCGGTTTCGAATACGGCTTGCCCGGCGCGGTATCGATCTGGGTGCGCAGGCGGGGCACGTCCTTGCTCAGCTGGGCGCCGGTCGCCGCGCCACGGGTGAGCAGGGCGGCGTGCGTCTCGGCCTCGACCTCCGACAGCCACGCCTGGATATCGCCCTCAACGACACCGGCCAGCTCGATGTAGCGGCCATAGGCCTTGCGCTGCTTGATCGCCAGCGCGTCGCAACACGACGACTGCAACACCGGCACCAGTTCGGTCGGCGCCACGAACATGGTGCGCCGCATGGCGAGCAGCCGCACCAGACTGCGCTCGTCGTAGAGCGCCCGCTCCATGTCGCCCGGAGTGAGGCCGGTGCCGCGCGCGCCGACCGACAGGTACACCGTGGCCGGGTCGGTCGCGTGCAGCACCACCATCGAGCGCGCGATCTCGGCCGGGTCGGCGGAACGGGTCGACGGCGCGAGCCGATGCCTGGTCGCCAGGCGGGCCCGGCGCTGCGCGGTATCGATCGAAGGCATGCGCGGATCGTAAGCGCGCCCACCGACATCCCGCGCAATCCAGCCGCGTCCTCGCCCGCGGTACCCGGCGCGGCGCAAGGCGGATCA
Organism: Nocardia asteroides; assembly: GCF_900637185.1. Classification (NCBI taxonomy): domain Bacteria; kingdom Bacillati; phylum Actinomycetota; class Actinomycetes; order Mycobacteriales; family Nocardiaceae; genus Nocardia; species Nocardia asteroides. The sequence continues at coordinate 3,072,377 of NZ_LR134352.1, forward strand.
TGCTGTCACACAACACCGGCCGGACCCGACGGTGGGGAGTTCTGTCACTTTTGTGCAGAATTCCCGGTCGTCGTTTTCGCCGCCGGGCGCGAGCCGGTGTTGTTATCGTCGCGCTCATGAGCGCAGCGCCACCGGTCGTGACCTCGGCCGAACTCGGCGTCGACGACCAGGAACGCCCGGCCCGCACCCTCTTCGGATTCCCGGCCCGGCTGGTCGGCCTCGTCGCGCTCGGGCTGGCGGCGCTGGCGCTGTGGCAGGTGTTCCGGCCGCTGCCGCAGGGCAGCCAGTACTACCTGGTCGTGTTCCTCGCCGTCGCGCTGCCGTTGGTGTTCCTCAGCTACCGCTCCGGTTGGGGCAGGCTCGACAAAGCCGACGGACCGGCGCCGCTGGACTGGGTGCTGGCGGCGCTGACGCTGGTCGTGTGCCTGTATCCGGTGCTGCCGTTCCCGATCGGCGCCGGGGGCGGCGGATACGACGCCTTCCTGGACCGGCAGGGGATGCTGGCCCCGGTCGACGTCGTCTTCGGTGCGATCCTGCTGGTGCTGATCCTGGAGGCCTGCCGCCGCACCACCGGGTGGATCCTGCCGCTGGTCTGCCTGGTGTTCCTCGCCTACGGGTATTACGGCGGACTCCTCCCGCAGAGCTGGGCCATCGCGCACGCGGGACTGGATGTCGACCAGATCGTGGACGCGCTGTACAACTCGGGCAGCGGTTTCTACGGCACCCCGCTGGATGTGGCGGCCAGCTATATCGTGCTGTTCACCCTCTACGGCGCCGTGCTCGAATTCTCTGGCGCCGCACGGTTCTTCGTGGATCTGTCGGTGTCGCTGTTCCGGCGCTCGCACAGCGCGGCGGGCCGCACCGCGGTGGTGTCGGGATTCCTGCTCGGCACCGTCTCCGGGTCGGGCACCGCGACCGCGGTGAGCACCGGCGCGGTCACCTGGCCGATCCTGCGCCGGGCCGGCTACCGGCCCGAACAGGCGGGCGGCATGCTCGCCGCGGCCGGGGTCGGGGCGATCCTGTCGCCGCCGACGCTGGGGGTGGCGGCCTTCATCGTCGCCGAATACCTGGACGTGTCCTATGTGACGGTGCTCGGCTGGGCGCTGATCCCGACGCTGCTCTACTACCTGGGCATCCTGCTGTCGGTGGAGATCGACGCCCGCAGGATTCACGCCGAGGGCCGTGCGCCCGCCGACCTCGCCGACGGCCCACTGCCCACGCCGTGGTGGAAACTGCTGGGCCGCTTCGGGTATCACTTCTCCTCGCTGATCCTGATCGTGGTGCTGCTGCTGGCCGGGATGAGCGCGACGCGCGCGGTGGTCTACGCGATGGTGCTGGCGCTGATCCTGGCCGTGCCCGACCGGATCCTGCGCGCGCGGGACGCCCGCGACGACGCGTCGGACGACAAGACCGGACAAGGATGGTCGGCGCGGGCAGCCGGGCAGTTCACGCTGAACGCCCTGCGCGCGTTGTCGCTCGGCATGTGCGCGGCCCTGCCGGTCATCGCCGTGTGCGCGGCGGCGGGCGTGATCACCGCGATGACCACTAAGACCGGCCTCGGTGCGCAACTGGCGTCCCTGCTGGTCCGGGCCGGGTCGGTGCTGTCGGACGATCCCGCCGTGGTGCTGGCGACCACCGCGGTGCTGGCGGCGATCGCGTTGTCGCTGCTCGGGCTGGCGGTGCCGGTGACCGCCTCGTTCGTGATCGGCTGGGTGATCATCGGGCCGGCCCTGCTCGACCTGCACGTCGCCGCGCCCGCGGCCGCGATGTTCGTCTTCTACTTCTCGGTGCTCTCGGAGGTGACCCCGCCGACCGCGCTGGCCGCCGTCGGCGCGGCCGCGGTCACCGGAGCCCAGGCCATGCCGACCATGTGGGCCGCGCTGCGCTACGCGCTGCCCGCGTTCCTGGTGCCGTTGATGTTCGTGCTCACCGACGACGGGCAGCATCTGCTCGGCCGCGGCGCCCTGGTCGACGTGCTGTGGGTGAGCGCGGCCGCCTGCGTCGGCGTCGCGGCGCTGGCGGCGGCCACCGGCGGCTGGCTGTTCGGGATCGGCGCGGTGGGACCGGTGCCGCGCGCGCTGGCCGCCGCGGCGGGCCTGACCCTGCTCTACCCGAATCCGGCCGCGACCGTCCTGGGCCTCGGGATGCTGCTCACCGCCGTGCTCGCGGGCGTGGTCGACCGGCGGCGACGCCGAACCGCCACACCATGATCCGTGGATATCAGCTCACGAGAGGGAACCCGATGGTCAGAACACTTGCCGCCGTGGCCGCGGTGTCGGCCGCGGCCACACTGCTCACCGCCTGCGGTGGACGCCAGGACGCCCCGACCACCGACGCGGGCGGCGCCGTGACATGTGAGGTCACGCAGGACACCAGGATCGGCATCGCCACCGGCAATGCCACCGGCGTCTACTTCGCGCTGGGCAACGCCTACGCCGAGCAGATTTCGGCCGCCACCGACGGCAAAATCAAGGCCACCGCCGCCGAGACCGGCGCCTCGGTGCAGAACATCCAGCAGGTCGTCGGCGGCACCTATCAGGTCGGGTTCTCGCTGGCCGACTCGGCGGCCGACGCCGTGGCGGGCAAGGGCAGCTTCACCGCTGCTCAGCCGGTGCGCGCGCTGGCCCGCCTCTACGACAACTACACCCAGGTGATCGTCCGATCCGATGCCGGGATCAACTCCCTGGCCGACCTGCGCGGCAAGCGGGTCTCCACCGGCTCCCCGAAATCGGGCACCGAGGTCATCGCCCAGCGGGTGCTGCAGGCCGCGGGCCTGAACCCCGACAGCGACATCGCCGCCCAGCGCCTCGATCTCACCAAGACCGTCGACGGCCTCAAAGACGGGTCGATCGATGCCATGTTCTGGTCCGGCGGCCTGCCGACGCCGGGCATCACCGACCTGTTCACCACCGCCAGGGACAAGGTCCGCTTCCTCGACATCACCGGCGTGCTGCCGAAGCTGCAGGAGATCAACCCGGTCTACGAGACCGCGGCCATCCCGGCCGCCACCTATGGGCTGGGCGCCGATGTGCCGACGATCGTGGTGCCCAACCTGCTCGTCGTGCGGGAAGACCTCGACGCGAACCTGGCCTGCGTGCTCACCGAGACCCTGCTCGCCCGCAAACCACAACTGGAACAGGCGAATCCGGCCGCGAAGGGCATCGACGCCGCCACCGCGAGCAAGACCGCCCCGGTCCAGCTGCACCGCGGGGCCGAGGTGGCGCTGGGCTGACGCGAGCTCCGCACCGCGTGTCGTGCCGCATTCGCCGGATTCGGTGCCCCGGGCCGACGACAATCGCGCCATGGTTCGGTGGTGCCGGGTATTCGCGGCAGTCGTGACGATGACGACCGGGACGCTGATCGGCGTACCGCCGTCCGGGGCGCAACCCGGGTGCGTGCCGGGCGTGACCGTGGTCCCGGTCGCCCTCACCGTCGACGGGGAACGGGCCACCGGCCGGGTCTACGAGCCGTACCGGTGCGTCCCCGGCGACCTGGCCGACGATCAGCTGGTGGTCGCGGTCCACGGGCACGGCGGCTCCTCGGCCGACTTCGCCGGGTACATGACCTCGCTCGCGACGACGGGCGGGTCCCCGATCCTGCTCATGGACCTGCGCAGCGCCGACGGCCGGTGGCGGGCGGGGGAGTGGAACCTGTGGGCGGGCTGGCACGACGTGGTCGCGGCGACCCGGTGGTACCGCGACACCCATCCCCGCATCGCGACCACCGTGCTGTGGGGCTGGAGCCAGGGCGGCATCACCAGCGGCCTCGCGGTGGCCCACGGACCCGCCGGCCTGTTCGACTACTGGGTCGACAACTACGGTCCCGCCGACGATTTCACGATGTGGGCGCGCGGCGCTGAGGTGAGCCCGGCCTTGCCGCGCCAGATCGAACGCGACGCGGGCGGCTGCACCCCGATGATCTGCCCGCTCGCCTACGCCGAACGCTCACCCGCGCTGCTGGCCGAGCGGATGAGCATGCGCCGGGCGTTCCTGATCCACGGCACCGCCGACACCGTCATCCCGTTCGGCGCCAGCGTCGAGCTGCGATCCGCGCTGGCCGCCGCGGGCAAGCCGTTCTCGTTCTACACCGTGGTCAGCGGCCGGGACCTGACCGGCGCCGTCGTGCCCGGCGACCACGACATCGGGCCGGCGTTCTTCGAAGGCGGCTGCGTGGTGCTGCGGCTGCTCGCCGGCGCCGAACCGCTCGCGCCGGCGATCGGCGACTACGTCGTCGACGTGGCCGCGGGCGTGGTCACCGCGCCGCCCACCCCGGCCGGCGCGAAATGCGCGGCGTGACCGGAACACGGCTCCGGGCGCGCGCGTTGTCCCCACAGGTGGTGGACGGACGTCGACCGGAAGCGAGGGCACGGTGACCGAACCGACACAGCGGGCGGACCGCTGGCAGGGCGAAGAGCTGGACCTGACGGCCTACCTGGCCCGGATCGGCTACGACGGGCCGCTGACCCCGACGGTCGAGACCCTGCGGGCGCTGGTCGCCGCGCACACCACCACCATCCCGTTCGAGAACCTCGAGATCCTGCTCGGCCGCGGCATCCCGCTCGACCTGGCGACGCTGCAGGACAAGATGGTGCGCCGCCGTCGCGGCGGCTACTGCTACGAGAACGTCGGGCTGTTCGCCGCCGCGCTGGAACGCATCGGGTTCGGCGTCACCGGACTCAGCGGCCGGGTGAGCATGGGCTCGCTGGACTCCGGGGCGATCCGGCCCGCGACCCACGCGCTGCTGCGGGTCACCACCGGCGACGACGATCGGGTCTGGATCTGCGACGTCGGCTTCGGCGCCGGACCGCTCGCACCGTTCGAACTGGTCGACGCGCCCGGCGAATTCGCCCTCGGCCTGTGGCGATTCCGGCTCGAACGCCGCACCGGCGACCTCGGTACCGACCTGTGGGTCCTGCACCAGTTCGGCCGCGACGGCTGGCAGGACCGCTACAGCTTCACGCTGAACCCGCAGTACCGGATCGACTACGCGGTCGGCAATCATTTCGTGTCGACCTCGCCACGTTCGCCGTTCACCACCCGCCCGTTCCTGCAGCGGTTCGTCCCCGGCGTCCACCACGTGCTCGACGACCTGACCCTGATCACCGAGTACCCCGACGGCACCTCGACCGTGCGCGAACTCGAGCCCACCGAGCTGGCGAAAGTCGCGGCCGACGTGTTCGACATCGACCTCGACGACACCGACGCCGCGGTCCTGGCCCGCGCGCCCTGGCGCACCGACTAGTCGCTCACATCCGCGGCGCGGGTCACGGCTCGGCGGTTTGCTTCCACGGTGTCGCTACGGCAAATTGATGGTTACTTGCCGGGAAACACCCGCCGTGGTCGGGTCCGAGTCTGTGGGGGCATCAGGTGCCGAAGGTTGGATCCGCGCTGTCGAGTCCGCCGTCGGCGACCCCCCGACCCGATCCGGTCGTGCGCCGCGGTGACCTCGACGGATTACGCGGGGTCGCGATCGCGCTGGTCGTCGCGTTCCACGTGTGGGCGGGCCGGGTGTCCGGTGGCGTCGACGTGTTCCTGGTGCTGTCCGGGTTCTTCTTCACCGGCGCGGTGGTGCGCGGCGTCGAGCGCCGCGGTGGCGTCGCCGCCGGGGCCACCGCGCGCCGGACCCTGCGCAGGCTGCTGCCCTCACTGGTGGTGGTGCTGGCGGCGATCGGGGTCGCGACCGTCGTGCTGCGGCCCTACACCCAGCTCGGCGAGACCGCCGCGCAGACGCTGTCCACGATGTTCTACGCGCAGAACTGGTATCTGGCCACCGCGGAACTGGACTATCTGGCCCCCGACCCGTCGGTGAGTCCGCTGCAGCATCTGTGGTCGATGTCGGTGCAGGGGCAGTTCTACGTGCTGATCGTCGCGGTGCTGGCGGGCTGGGCGTGGCTGCGGCGGCGCGGCGCGGCCGGGCGGCCCGCGCTGCTCGGCGCGCTGCTCGCGCTGGGACTGCTCTCGTTCTGGTACGCCACGGTCGGCACCGCCCAGCATCAGGCCTGGACCTACTACGACAGCGTCGCGCGCGGCTGGGAGCTGCTGGCCGGTGCCGCGCTGGCGGTGGCCGCGCCCTGGCTGCGGATCCCGCCGCGGCTGCGCGCACTCGCCGCGGCGGCCGGGCTGCTCATGGTGCTCGCCTGTGGCCCGATCTTCGACGGCGCCAACCAGTTTCCGGGAGTCGCGGCGCTGTGGCCGGTGGCCGCGGCGTGCCTGGTGATCGCGTCCGGCTTCGGGGCCGTGTCGATGTCGGCCTGGCCGAACCGGATGCTGGCCGGGCGGGTGTGCACCGAACTCGGGGCGGTGGCCTACCCGCTGTATCTGTGGCACTGGCCGATCCTCATCTTCTACCTGGCCGAATCCGGCCGGGCGCACGCCGGACTCGTCGACGGGCTGATCGTGATCGCGGTCTCGCTGGTGCTGGCCTACGCCACCACCCGGTGGATCGAGACGCCGCTGCGGCTGCCCTCGGGCGGGCACGAGCGCGTCGCGGGCCGGTCGCGACCGGCCGGTCTGCTGGTCGGCGCGCTGACCGTCACCGTGCTGGTCGCCGCTGTCGGCTGGCAGGTGGTGCTGCGCGCCAATCCCGCCGTGCCGCCGCAGGCGCTGGACACCCAGCGCTATCCGGGCGCGGCCGCGCTGCTCTCGGGCGCCGAGTACTCACCGGAACCGATGCGGCCCACCGTGTTCGAAGGTCAGGCCGACACCCCGCCGCCGACCACCGACGGCTGCATCACCCCGAACCGCGAGGTCCGCACCTGTATCTACGGCGATCCGGCGGGCACCCGCTCGATCGCCGTGGTCGGCGGATCGCATTCCGAACACTGGATTCCGGCGCTGGAACTGCTCGGCGCCGAATACGGCATCCGGGTGATCTCCTACCTCAAGGAGGGTTGTCCGGTGACCCTCGCCGATCAGCCGTCCTACGCCGAGTGGCCGTTCCCGGAATGTCACGAGTGGTCGCAGGAGGTGCTCGACCGGCTCGCCGCCGAGCCACCGGACTGGGTGCTCACGCTGTCGACGCGCTACCGCAAGGACGGCCTGGGCGACGAGGTGCCCGGCGAATACCTCGAGGTGTGGTCGGCGCTGCAGGATCGCGGGCTGAATGTGCTCGCGCTGCGCGACACTCCGCGCCTGCGCCGCGACGGGGTGCTCTACCGCGCCACCGACTGCCTGGCTCATCGCGGCACCGCCGACAGCTGCGGCCTCGACCGCGCCGACGCGCTCGCCGATCACGACCCGGCCACCGAACCCGCGGCGGGCTATCCGAACGTCTACCTGCTCGATCTGTCCGACGCCGTCTGCCGTCCGCAGCGCTGCCGGGTGGTGGAGGGCAATGTGCTCATCTACCGCGACGAACACCACCTGACCGCCAGCTACGCGCGCTCGCTCGCCCCCGAACTGGGTCGCCAGATCGGCGCGATCACCGGCTGGTGGTAGCGCGAGATCCCGTCCGTCACCGGGACTGGCGCTACCCTCGGTCGGATGCGCATCTCCCGCAAGACACCGGTCCTGCTCGCCGCGCTCGCCCTGCTGCCGGTCGCGTGTTCGTCCGGACCCGACCAGCCCCAGACCGTCGCCGAGGCCTTCGCCGCCGCCCTGAGCAGCGGTGACGCGGCCGCCGCCGCGGCCCTCACCGACGCACCCGAGCGCGCCCTGCCCGCGCTGACCACCCTGTTCGACAACCTCGGCCGCACCGACACCGTGCGCGTCGCCACCGCCGGAGACGGTGCGTTCACCCTCGAATCCACCTGGAAACTCGGCCCGGACGGCCGCAACGAGTGGACCTACACCAGCACCGGCACCGCCGCCGACACCGACGGCTGGAAGATCACCTGGAACCCGGCGACCGTCGCGCCCGGACTGGAACTGGGCCCCCTCGGCTACAGCCCGGTGTACCCGAAACCCGCCAGGGTGCTGGACAGTTCGGGCGGTGACCTGATGACCCAGCAGGTGGTGACGCTGGTGAACCTCGCCCCGGACGCCGACCTGCCCGCGGTGGCCGGGCTGCTCGCCGCGCACGGTGTCACCGAGGCCACGCTGCGCGCGGATCTGGCCGCGGCACAGGGCAAACCGGTCACCGCGGTCGCACTGCGCGAAGCCGACATCGCCCCCGTGCAGCAGGCGCTGACCGGCGTGCGCGGGGTGACGCTGGCCCCCCAGACCCGGCTGCTCACCGTCGACAAGACCCTGGCCGGCCCCACCACCGCCGGCCTGGCCGAACTGTGGCAGCAGCAAGCCGACAAGGCCGCGGGCTGGGCGGTGCGCGCGCAGACCGCCGAGGGCACCCAGCGCGTCGCCGGTCCCGACGCGAGCCCCACCACCGATATCGCCAGCACCGTCGACATCGACCTGCAGAACGCCGCCGAGGCCGCGCTGACCCCGCTGACCCAGCCCGCCGCGATCGTGGCGCTGCGCCCGTCGACGGGGGAGGTGCTCGCCGTCGCCCAGAACGCGCCGGCCGACGCGCAGGGCCCGATCGCGCTGACCGGCCTCTACCCGCCGGGATCGACCTTCAAGACGGTCACCGTCTCGGCCGCGCTGCAGGCGGGCGGCGTCACCGTCGACACCGTGCTGCCGTGCCCCGGCCGCGCCACGATCGAGGGCCGCACCATCCCCAACGACGACGGCTTCGATCTCGGGCAAGTGCCGCTGCACACCGCGTTCGCGCGCTCGTGCAACACCACGATGGCCGAACTGGGGGTGCGGCTGCCCGCCGACGGGCTCACCGCGGCCGCCGCGCAGCTGGGTCTGGGCGTGGATTATGTGACACCCGGGTTGACGACCGTCACCGGGAAGGTTCCGTCCGCGCCGAACCCGGCCCAGCGGGTCGAGTCGAGCATCGGGCAGGGCACGGTCACCGCGTCGCCGTTCGGGATGGCGCTCGTCGCGGCCTCGCTCGCGCACGGCTCGGCGCCGGCGCCGTCGATCGTGCGCGGGCAGCCCGGCACCGCCGACCGGACCGCCGCGCCGGTGCCCGCGACCGTGACGTCGCAGATAGAGACCATGATGGCCGAGACCGTGACCGCGGGCACCGCCACCGCGCTGCGCGACATCCCGGGTCTGCTCGGCAAGACCGGCACCGCCGAATACCTCGACGACGAGCACGCGCACGGCTGGTTCGTCGGCATCGACGGCGACCTCGCGTTCGCCGTCTTCGTCGCCGACGCGGGCAGCTCCGGGCCCGCCGTGGAGGCCGCGGGACGCATGTTGCGAGCCAAACGATGATCTATGTCACGCTCTGTGGGCGAGCAATACCCACGCTGCCGCACGCGGTCCGCACCGGGGCAGCTACACTCGTCCGCGGGCCATATCCATGGTCAATACGCGGGATGTCACAATTTCGAGAAGGTTCGGAGTAGGCGCCATCGATACCGGTCAGAAGATCGCGGAGCATTACCGCCTGGTCGAGCGTATTGGTAGCGGCGGCACAGGCGTCGTGTGGCGCGCTGTCGACGAACGCCTCCAACGCTCCGTGGCTGTGAAGCAGATCCACATCAAACCCAGCCTGCCCGAGGGCGAGCGGGATGTCCTGCGCCAGCGCGCGATTCGGGAGGCCCGCAACGCGGCACGCTTCCAGCACCCCAACGCGATCGTCGTCTTCGACATCACCGAGCACAACGGTGACCCGTGTCTGGTGATGGAGTACCTCAAGTCGGTCAGCCTGGCCGCCGAGCTGGGCCAGAAGGGTCCGCTGCCGCTGACCGAGGTCGCCCGCATCGGCGAACAGGTCGCGTCCGCGCTGATCGCCGCGCACCAGGCAGGTCTGGTGCACCGGGACGTGAAGCCGGGCAACATCCTGCTCGGCGACCACGGTGAGGTGAAGATCACCGACTTCGGCATCTCCCGCGCCGCCGGTGACGTCACCCTCACCGAGACCGGCCTGATCTGCGGTACCGCCGCCTACCTGGCTCCCGAGGTGGCGCGCGGCTCCGATCCGACGCCCGCCGCCGACGTGTTCGCGCTGGGCGCCACGCTGTTCCACGCGCTCGAGGGCGAGCCGCCCTACGGCGCCAACGCCAATCCGCTGGCCGTGCTGTACGCGGCGGCCAACGGCCAGGTCAGGGAGCCGCGCAACGCGGGCCCGGCCACCGACTTCCTGCTCGACCTGCTCAGCCCCGAACCGCTGGACCGGCCGACCATGACCGAGTCCCGCGACGCGCTGGCCGCGTTCGCCGACGCCGACGCGGTGCCCGCCGGGTTCGTGCCGGCCAGCGAGGCCTACGGCCGCCGCAACTCCGCGGCCGCGACCCAGGTGATCCGGCAGTCGGGCAACCGCGCCTCGCACGCCGGCGCGTCCACCGCGACCACCCGGCAGATCCGGTCCAACCCGCGTCCGCCGATGCGCCACGACACCGCGGCGCACCCGCCGACCACCACCCAGCCCGCCCCCGTCCCGCGCAAGCAGGGCGGCAAGGGCCGCGCGGTGCTGATCGGCTCCGGCGTCGGCGCCGTCATCGCCGCGATTGCGGTCGCGATCAGCGCCATGAGCAGCTCGGACTCGGATTCGCCGAAGGTGCAGGCGAACCCGCCGTCCTCGGTGCAGTCGACGGCGGGCCCGGCCTCCAGCAGCGCCGCCATCCCGGCCGCGCTCGGGCAGACCGCCAATGTCGGCACCGTCGACATCGGCTCGGCCGGCCTGCTGGTGGAGAACTTCTACAGCAACCCGGCCGGTTCCTGGTCGATGCTCACCCCGGCGGCGCAGAAGGTCTACGGCAGCGAGACCGCGTTCCGCGAGTACTGGGCCGACCGCACCGTCGACACCTTCGCCAGCATCACCGCGGTGAAGGGCAACAACGCCGACGGCTCCACCGACATGCGCCTGGCCAGCATCACCATCAACGGCCAGACCAAGGCCATGGTCATGCGCGTGGTGAACTCCGGCGGCAGCCTACGCATCGACGGCGACACCCGCTGACATCGTCCGACAGGTAGCCGGTCCCGCGCCGAGCGCGCGGACCGGCCATCTGCCGTCCGGGTCCGGATCGAGGATCCGGCACGGGGCCCGGCCGCCTCGGCGGGATGTGCCGGAAAAGCGATGGCGGCCGCCCATTAGGCTGGTACCTGACCTGAGCCACTGCACAGACAGGACTGCACCCCGATATGACTTCCCGCATCGAGCTCGCCCGCGTCGATCTGCGCGGTCGTACTCCTTCCGCTGCCGAGCTGCGCACCGCGCTGCCGCGCGGAGGAGTCGACGTGGACTCGGTGCTGCATCATGTGCGGCCGGTCGTCGAGGACATCCGTGACCGGGGCGTCGCGGCGGCGCTGGACTACAGCGAGAAGTTCGACGGGGTGCGCCCGGCCTCGGTGCGGGTGCCCGCCGGCGAGCTGGCCAAGGCGCTGACCGAGCTCGATCCGGCCGTGCGCGCCGCGCTCGAGGTCGCCATCGAGCGGACCAGGAAGGTGCACGCCGACCAGCGGCGCACCGACACCGTCACCGAGGTGGTGCCCGGCGGCACCGTCACCGAGAAGTGGGTGCCGGTCGAGCGGGTGGGCCTGTACGTGCCGGGCGGCAACGCCGTCTACCCGTCCTCGGTCGTGATGAACGTCGTCCCGGCGCAGGCCGCGGGGGTGGAGTCGCTGGTGGTGGCCTCGCCGCCGCAGGCGCAGTTCGGCGGTCTGCCGCACCCGACGATCCTGGCCGCCGCCGCGCTGCTCGGCGTCGACGAGGTGTGGGCGGTCGGCGGCGCGCAGGCCGTGGCCCTGCTGTCCTACGGCGGCACCGACACCGACGATGCCGCGCTGGCCCCGGTCGACCTCATCACCGGCCCCGGCAACATCTACGTCACCGCGGCCAAGCGGCTGTGCCGCGGCCTGGTCGGCATCGACGCCGAGGCGGGCCCCACCGAGATCGCGGTCCTGGCCGACGCCTCCGCCGACCCGGTACACGTGGCCGCCGACCTGATCAGCCAGGCCGAGCACGACGTGCTCGCCGCCAGCGTGCTGGTCACCGACAGCGTGGCGCTGGCCGACGCGGTCGACGCCGCGATCAACGCCCAGCTCGCCGTCGTCAAGCACGACGCCCGCGTGCGGGAAGCGCTGAGCGGCAAGCAGTCCGGGATCGTCCTGGTCGACCACATCGCCCAGGGTCTGCGCGTCGTGGACGCCTACGCCGCCGAACATCTCGAGATCCAGACCGTCGACGCCGCCGCGGTCGCCGCGCGGGTGCGCAGCGCGGGCGCGATCTTCGTCGGCCCGTGGGCGCCGGTGAGCCTGGGCGACTACTGCGCGGGCTCCAACCACGTGCTGCCCACCGCGGGCTGCGCGCGGCACTCCTCGGGGCTGAGCGTGCAGACCTTCCTGCGCGGCATCCACATCGTGGAGTACAGCGAGGCCGCGCTGAAGGACGTCGCCGGACACGTCGTGGCGCTGGCCAACGCCGAGGATCTGCCCGCCCACGGTCAGGCCGTCCGCGCGCGCTTCGAGGCGCTGTCGTGAGCACTCCCACCGTTCCCGGCGCCGCGGCGACCCTGGACCAGCTGCCCCTGCGCGACAACCTGCGCGGCAAATCGCCCTACGGCGCGCCGCAGCTGACCGTGCCGGTGCAGCTCAACACCAACGAGAACCCGCACCCGCCGAGCCGGGCGCTGATCGACGACGTCGCCGAATCCGTGCGCGCGGCCGCCGCCGACCTGCACCGCTACCCGGACCGCGACGCCGTCGCGCTGCGCGCCGACCTCGCCGCCTACCTGACCCGCCAGACCGGCGTTCCGGTCGACGCGGCGAACGTGTGGGCGGCCAACGGCTCCAACGAGATCCTGCAGCAGCTGCTGCAGGCCTTCGGCGGACCCGGCCGCAGCGCGCTGGGTTTCGTGCCCTCGTACTCGATGCACCCGATCATCTCCGAGGGCATCGACACCGAGTGGATCGAGGCCAAGCGCAGCGGCGACTTCTCCCTCGACATCGATTACGCCGTCGCCCAGATCGTCGAACGCCGCCCGGACGTGGTCTTCGTGACCAGCCCGAACAATCCGACCGGGCACAGCATCCCGGTCGACGAGCTCGAGCGGATCCTGGACGCGGCGCCCGGCATCGTGGTGGTGGACGAGGCGTACGGCGAGTTCTCCGCGGCGCCGAGCGCGATCACCCTGATCGACCGGTTCCCGACCAAGCTCGTGGTCACCCGCACCATGAGCAAGGCCTTCGCCTTCGCCGGCGGCCGTCTCGGCTACCTGGCGGCGTCGCCCGCGGTGATCGACGCGATCCTGCTGGTGCGGTTGCCGTACCACCTGTCGGTGGTCACCCAGGCCGCCGCCCGCGCCGCCCTGCGCCACGCCGACGAAACCCTGGGCAGCGTCGCGGAATTGGCGGCCCAGCGCGATCGGGTCGCCGCCGCGCTCACCGAGCAGGGCTTCGCGGTGATCCCCAGCGACGCCAACTTCATCCTGTTCGGCCGGTTCACCGACGCCGCGCGCGCCTGGCAGCACTACCTCGACGCCGGAGTCCTCATCCGCGACGTCGGCATCCCCGGCTACCTGCGCGCCACGATCGGCCTCGCCGCGGAGAACGACGAGTTCCTGCGGGTGAGCGCCACCGTCGCGGCCACCGACCTGACCCACTGACGAATCCCCCTGTGGAGGAACACATCATGAGCAGAACCGCACGGGTGGAACGGGTCACCAAGGAATCGTCGATCCTGGTGGAACTGAACCTCGACGGCACCGGGCAGACCGAGATCTCCACCGGTGTCCCGTTCTACGACCACATGCTGACCGCGCTGGGCCAGCACGGTGGGTTCGACCTCGTCGTGCGCGCCGAGGGCGACATCGAGATCGAGGCGCACCACACCGTCGAGGACACCGCCATCGTGTTCGGCCAGGCGCTGGGCAAGGCGCTGGGCGACAAGAAGGGCATCCGCCGCTTCGGCGACGCGTTCATCCCGATGGACGAGACCCTCGCGCACGCCGCCGTCGACGTGTCGGGCCGGCCCTACTGCGTGTTCACCGGCGAGCCGGAACACCTGGTGCACACCATCATTCCGAGCGCGGGCCCCGGCGCCTCGTATTCGACGGTGCTCAACAAGCACGTGTTCGAGTCGATCGCGCAGAACGCGCGGATCGCCCTGCATGTGCGCGTGCTGTACGGCCGCGATCAGCACCACATCACCGAGGCCGAGTTCAAGGCGGTCGCCAGGGCGCTGCGGGCCGCGGTCGAGATCGACCCGCGGGTGAGCGGTGTCCCGTCCACGAAAGGCGTGCTGTGAGTTCGAAGGTCGTCCTGCTCGATTACGGCTCCGGCAACCTGCATTCGGCCGAGCGCGCGCTGGTGCGCGCCGGTGCCCAGGTGGAGGTCACCGCCGACCCGCAGGCCGCGCTGGCCGCCGACGGGCTCGTGGTCCCCGGTGTCGGCGCGTACGCGGCGTGCATGGCCGGGCTGCGCGAGGTGCGTGGTGAGCGGATCATCGGTCAGCGGCTGGCCGGTGGCCGCCCGGTGCTCGGTATCTGCGTCGGCATGCAGATCCTGTTCGACCGGGGTGTCGAGTTCGGCGTGGAGACCGAGGGGTGCGGCGAATGGCCGGGCACCGTCGCGCGCCTGGACGCCCCCGTCCTGCCGCACATGGGCTGGAACACGGTGAAGGCGCCCGCCGACAGCACCCTGTTCGCGGGCCTGGACGCCGACACCCGCTTCTACTTCGTCCACTCCTACGCCGCCCAGCAGTGGGAGCTGCCGGAGACCGAGCACATCGCTCCGGCCAAGCTCACCTGGGCCGAGCACGGCGTCCCGTTCCTGGCGGCCGTGGAGAACGGTGTCCTGTCCGCGACCCAGTTCCACCCGGAGAAGTCCGGCGACGCGGGCGCCCAGCTGCTGCGCAACTGGATCGGCTCGCTGTAGCTCGCCGCCGTCCGTGCCGCCCGGCTCCATCCGAACCGGGCGGCACGCGCATACTCGACGGTCAGAGCATCGGCGAATCCATCTCGTTCACCAGCCAGCGGCCCCAGTCGTTGTTGAGCCGCATGGTGATGGCGACGTGCTGACGGCTGCCGACACCCCCGGTGGTGCGCGCCTGCGTCAGGTTCACCATGATCTCGGCATTGAGCATGTCGCCCCCGATCACCCCGCAGGTGACCGCCTCGGCCGTCGAGGTGACCTCGGCGTCCCGCATCGCCGTGATGAGTGCCGCCCTGGCGCCGGTGAATTCGGCGCGCAGGGTACCGCTGGTGCGGTCGACGACCCGCTGGAAGTAGCCGTCGAGATCGTGGGCGTAGTCGTAGGTCGACACCTCGCGCGCGAAGTCACACGCGGCGACCCGCGCCTGCTCGGGCGAGAAGGCCGCGGCGTTCGGCGCGCCGAGGACTCCGGCCAGCGCGAGAGAACCCAGCAACCCACCCAGAACTGCGGAACGTGACACTGTTCTACCTCCGATAGATTCAGACGACGCGGACCCGCGCGTCGCCCGGACTCTATCCACGGTGCCGAACCGAACCGGTAATCGCCGCCCACCCAACGGGATTCGCTGTAACGCCGCGCGATTCGTCAGGCGGTCCGCGGATCCTCGGCGGTCGATTCGATCGTGGTGCCCGGGGTGTAGAACAGTTCCACGACGTGGTCGACGTCGAGGTGGCGGTGCCAGTGTCCCTTCGGCACGATGACGAATTGACCTGCGGTGAGCGGTATTCGGTGGCTGTCGGTGTCGGTGAGGATCTCGACGGTCACCTTTCCGCGCAGGATCAGCAGGAGTTCGTCGGTGTCGGGGTGCAGTTCCCAGTCCGACGCCGGCAGTTTGTCACCGTAGAAGAAGCAGAATGCGGAGTCGTTGAACGGCGCCAGCGTCTGGAAGTCGAACGGTGCGAGAGTCGATGCGAGGGTGAGCGGGTCGTGGCCGGCCATGATGGGGTTTGTCTGCGGTGGTGCGGGATTCGACGTCATACCGCAACTGTCGCCCGCGGACCGGGGCGGGGTCTTGGACGAAAATTCCCGTCGGTTCGTCCCGGCGAAGCGCACGTCGGCGGACCGTCCGGCGTGGCTCAGCCGGTGAACGGTGTGCGGTCGGTCGTGCAGGTGGTGCCGGGGGCCGGGAGGTGGAGGTCGACGAGATAGCGGACGCGGAGGGTGGTGACGCAGGGGCCGGCAGGTTCGTGGCCGTAGCCGTCGGTGACGACCACCAGTCGGGCGGTGCCCAGTGCCTCGGCGGCGCGTTGCGCGGACGACAGCGGGGTGGCCGGATCGAAACGGTTGTTGATGAGCAGGGCCGGGGCCGTGGTGTGCTGGGTCCACGGGCCGGTGTAGCGCTGGGGGTAGCCGGTGGCGGGGGCGGGCCAGGTGGCGCACGGCTGGCGCAGGTAGAGCCAGAAGGGGCCGAAGACGGGTGCGTCGGACTGCGCCGCGAATTCGGGCCATCGGCCGGGTTGGGCGGGCAGGGAATTGTCGGCGCAGGAGATCGCGACGAAGGAGTCGAGGAAATCCTCGGACATCGTGACGGCGCCGAGCACTTCCCGCACCACCGCGGGATTCCCGGCGGGCCCCAGCTCGAGCTGGGCCAGCAGGACGGCGAGCGCGGGCCAGCCCCGGACCGGGTCGTACAGCAACGTCGCGTGGGCCTGGATCAGTTCGCCGTAGCTCACCGAGACGGCGTCGGGGCCGGTGCCGACCGGCAGGGCCGCCGGTTTCGCCTGCTCGAGCAGGGCCAGGTCACGGGCCCGCAGCTCGGCCGCCGAGGCTCCCGTCGCGCCGAAAGCGCAGCGTGACGGGCCCGCCGCCGCGCACAGGCGCAGGAATTCGGCCAGCACCTCCTCGGTGCCCACCGCCGTCGCCGCGATGTGCGCACGGGTGTCGGTGGTGTAGGCGACCGGGTCGATCAGCGACGAAAGCTGCAGGGCGCGAACCCGATCCGGGAACAGCGTGCCGTAGACGATGCCCAGGTAGGTGGCGTAGGAGCCGCCCTCGTAGGTCAGCTGCCGATCGCCGACCGCGCGGCGGAGCAGGTCCAGGTCGCGGGCCGCGTCGACGGTCGTGAGGTGGGCGATGAGCGCGCCGTCGCCGCGTTCGCACCCCGCGGCCAGGCGTCTGCTCGCGTCCTCGGTGGCCCGCTGCTGCGTCTCGTCGGTGGGCGGTAGCGCGAGGGTGCGCCAGAACTCCTGCTGCGCAGTGGAATCGGGGAAGCAGCGGACGGCGGAGCTGCGCCCGACGCCGCGCTGGTCGAAGGTCACCACATCGAAGCGCTCGCTCAGCTCGCCGGAGAACAGTTCGCCTTTCGCCGCCCACTCGAGGCCCGAACCACCCGGGCCACCAGCCGCGGTGAACAGCGTGCCGATCCGCCGCTCCGGGTCGCGGGCGGGCTGGCGGGTCACGGCGAGCGTGAGCTGCGGCCCGGTGGGATTCGCGTAGTCGAGCGGCACCGGCACGACGGCGCAGTCGAGGTCGCGGATCGGCGGCGCGCACGGCGCCCAGGCGATACGCGGCGTCGCCACGGCATCGGCCTGCGCCACCAGCTCGGCCGCCGCCGGACCGCTCGCCTGCCGCTGCGCGGCGCCGCACCCGCCCGTGACCAGCGCCGAGACGAGGACGACACCGCAGACGAGGGCTTTCGGGATCACCATGCGGTTCATCTTCACGGCGCCGCGCGGCGGTGTCGTCACCCGTTCGGGGGACCCCACCCCGAGACCGTCACCCAGGTCGGTTCGGGGTACTCAGCGGCGGTCGTCGAGCCGGGCGCGGTCGGCGGCCTCGGTTCCCGCATCCCACCCCCGCGCGCTGCGCACGGTGATGCCGCGCGCCCGGGAGGTGGGGAAATAGGTGGCAAAGGCCTGCTCGACGCGCCGGTCGTGGGAGGCCAACAGGGGCAGCAGGTCGCCCGCGTCGGGGGAATCGGCGACCGTGGCGGCCGCGGCGGTGGCCAGGCGGTCGCCGATGCGGGTCGCGTAGGCGGTGAGGAAGGCCTTGCGGTAGGCGCGGGTATCCGCCTCGGCGCCGGGCGTCTCGATCATCGTCCGGGTCGCCTGTACCAGCAGCGAGGTCGACAGGAGTTCGACGGCGTCGAGGTCGGTGTCGTCGCCGACGACGGTGACGAAACCCCAGTCGGCGACGAAGATCGCCCGGCAGCGGTTGGCCTGGGCGACCCGGTCGACCAGCAGCGCCTTGGCGTCGGTGTAGGGGGTGTCGAGCCAGATGCGGCGGGCGCCGGGCAGTTCGGGGTCGGCGCCGGCGCGGTCGAGCAGCGCGCGGTCGATCGCGTACTTGGTCATCAGCTCCTGTGCCTTGGCCGAGAGAGTCTCCGCCTCCTCGGCGAACGCGGTCGACTCGGCCTTGGCCAGCAGGCCGCGCACCCGGCCGAGGGTCTTCTCGTCGACGTGCCGGTGCGCGGACCGGGGCGCGGCGCCGGGCGGCGGCAGTAGCTGCGCGAGTTTCGGCAGCCGGATCAGCAGGGCCAGGGCGGTGAGTGCCGCGGTGACGGCCTCGGCGTCGGTGAGCAGGGCCCGGTCGGCCCACTGCCGCAGGTGGGGGCGGTCCTCGTGCCACCAGACCGTGGCGCCCAGCGCGTCGAGCTGGGCCTGCCAGAGTTCGTCGACGGTGCCCGCCGCGAAACCGGCCCGGTGCGCGGCCAGCAGATCGGTCAGGTAGCCGGCGGCGAACTCGTCGACCTGCCTGCGCGCGGCCTCGGCGATATCGCCGGGCAGCCAGCCGAACTCGATCGCGCGGTCGAGGATCCGTCGTCCGGCCAGCGCCACGCCCGCCGTGAGATCGGCGGCGGCGACCTGCGCGGTGAACCGTTCGATGACGGTCGTATCCCCTTGGGCCGCGAGAAAAGCGACGGTCGCGACGGCGTCGGCGACCTGGCCGGGGTCGCCCGACAGCGCGGCGTCGAGGGGGAGCGCGTCCGCGGCGACGGGCTTGCGCCCGGTACGGCGCCGACGATTCTGTTTGGCCACGATCGCGTCATTCCTTCGCCGGTACGGACAGGGGGCCACCGCCGCAACGACCTCGGGTGGCCCGATGCATTATCGGCCCCCTACCCGCCATGGCCCGCGCCGACCTGCCCGGACTCCCACACCGCGCCAGCATCGGAGCATCGGATCAGGTTCTCCCACAAGGAAGTACGGGCCGAGACGGTTCCGTGACCCGGCTCGCTGACATAGGCTGTCGATATGAATTACCGGGGGATGCTGGCCGACGAGCGCCGCGAGCTGGTCGAGCTGCTACACGGGCTGACCGAGCAGGAATGGGAAGCGCCGTCGCTGTGCGCGGGGTGGCGCGTGCGGGACGTCATCGGTCATCTGCTGACCGACACGCTGGGCCCGCTGCAGTACGCCGCGGCCGCCGCCCGCCACCGCGGCTCGGTCGACCGGATCAACAACGCGCTGTCGATGTCGTTCGCGCACCTGCCGACGGCCGAGCTGGTGCGCCGGTTCGAGCACGAATCGGGGCGGCTGTCGCGGTTCTCGCCGCGGCTCATGCTCTCGGATCTGCTGGTGCACCAGCAGGACATCCGCCGCCCACTCGGCCGGCCCCGGGCCATTCCCGCCGACCGGCTGATCGCGGTCCTGTCCTACCCCGACCCGTTCGCCTTCCCCGGCAAGCGGACCAGGGGCCTGCGCTTCGTGGCCACCGACGTCGACTGGACATGGGGCGACGGCCCGGAAGTGCGCGGGCCCGGCGAGGCCATCGCGCTGGCGGTGGTCGGCCGTGACGTCGTCCTCGACGAGCTCACCGGTGGCGGCGTGCCCGAACTGCGCAGCCGCTGCGCGCCGTCCGGGGAGTGACACGGGCCTCAGCGGTACGGACCGGTGCGGAGATCGGCAGTGCGGACCCACTAGTCTGATCACGTGAGTCTTGTGCTGTTGCCCGCCGTCGATGTCGCCAATGGGGAGGCCGTGCGCCTCGTGCAGGGGGAGGCCGGTAGCGAAACCAGCTACGGGTCGCCCCGGGACGCGGCGCTGGCGTGGCAGCAGGCCGGTGCCGAATGGGTGCATCTGGTGGATCTGGACGCGGCCTTCGGCAAGGGCAGCAACCGCGAGCTGATCGCGCAGGTCGTGGGCGAACTCGACGTCAAGGTCGAGCTGTCCGGCGGCATCCGCGACGACGCCTCGCTGGAAGCGGCGCTGGCCACCGGGTGCGCGCGGGTCAACATCGGCACCGCGGCCATCGAGAACCCGCAGTGGTGCGCGCGGGTGCTGGGCGAGTACGGCGACCGGATCGCGGTCGGCCTCGACGTCAAGCAGATCGACGGCGAATGGCGGCTGCGCGGTCGCGGGTGGGTCACCGACGGCGGCGACCTGTGGGAGGCGCTCGAGCGCCTCGAACGCGACGGTTGCGCGCGCTACGTGGTCACCGACGTCTCCAAGGACGGCACGCTGACCGGCCCCAACCTGGAACTGCTGAGCGAGGTCGCCAACGCGGCCGAGGCCCCGGTCGTGGCCTCCGGCGGCATCTCGGTGCTCGACGACCTCGTCGCCATCGCGGGCCTGGCGCAGGAGGGCGTGGAGGGCGCGATCATCGGCAAGGCGCTGTACGCGGGCCGGTTCACGCTGCCCGAGGCCCTGGCCGCGGTGCGCTGACACCGACGATGACCGCCGCACCGAGCACCGCCGAACTGACCGATCTGCTGGCCGTCGCCACGCAGGTACTGGACGGGATCGTCCCGCGTTTCGTCGAGGGCATCGGTGCGCCCAGCGCGGTGGCCAAGGGCCGCAACGACTTCGCCACCGAGCTCGACCTCGAACTGGAACGCACCATCGGCGACCAGCTGCGGCAGCGCACGGGCATCGAGGTGCACGGCGAGGAATTCGGCGGACCCGCGCTCACCTCCGGCACGGCCTGGGTCCTCGACCCGATCGACGGCACCTTCAACTACTCCTCCGGCCACCCCATGTCCGGCACGCTGCTGGCGCTGGTGCACGAGGGCGAGCCGGTGATCGGGCTGACCTGGCTGCCGCTGCTCGGCCGCCGCTACGCCGCCGTGCGAGGCGGCCCGGTGCTGCTCGACGGTGTCGCGCTGCCGCCGCTGCGGCCGGGCAAACTGAGCGAGGCGATGATCGGTTTCGGCGCCTTCAACGTCGACTCGGCAGGCCGCATCCCCGGCCAGTTCCGGTTCGACCTGCTCGGCGCGCTCAGCAGGCTGTCCTCGCGGGTGCGCATGCACGGCGCCACCGGGATCGACCTGGCGTTCACCGCCTCGGGCGTGCTCGGCGGGGCGGTGGTCTTCGGGCACCATCCGTGGGACAACGCCGCCGGTGTGGCGCTGGTGCGCTCGGCGGGCGGCGTGGTCACCGACCTGGCGGGTGCGCCCTGGACGATCACCTCGGGATCGGTGCTGGCCGCGGCGCCCGGCGTCCACGAGGAACTCCTGGAAATGATTTGCACGGTCAGCGAAGAGGAACGAGGCTGAACACCATGACACCGCGCACCGACGAACGGCCGGACACGGCGGCGCCGAGCACCCTCGCCGTCCGCGTGATCCCCTGCCTCGATGTCGACGCGGGCCGCGTGGTCAAGGGCGTGAACTTCCAGAACCTGCGCGACGCGGGCGACCCGGTGGAACTGGCCGCCACCTACGACGCGCAGGGCGCCGACGAACTCACCTTCCTCGACGTCACCGCCTCCACCGGCGACCGCGGCACCATGCTCGACGTGGTGACCCGCACCGCCGAGCAGATATTCATCCCGCTCACCGTCGGCGGCGGCGTGCGCACGGTCGAGGACGTCGACCGGCTGCTGCGCGCGGGCGCGGACAAGGTGTCGGTGAACACCGCCGCCATCGCCCGTCCCGAGGTGCTCTCGGAGATGTCGCAGCGGTTCGGTTCGCAGTGCATCGTGCTCTCGGTCGACGCGCGCACCGTGCCCGACGGTCAGCCCGACACCCCGTCCGGCTGGGAGGTCACCACCCACGGTGGCAAGCGCGGCACCGGCATCGACGCGGTCGAATGGGCCATCCGCGGCGCCGAACTCGGCGTCGGCGAGATCCTGCTGAACTCGATGGACGCCGACGGCACCAAGGCCGGTTTCGACCTGCCGATGATCGCCGCCGTCCGCGCCGCGGTGCACGTGCCGGTCATCGCCAGCGGCGGCGCGGGCGCGGTCGGGCACTTCCCGCCCGCCGTGCACGCCGGTGCCGACGCGGTGCTGGCCGCCAGTGTCTTCCACTTCGGCGACCTCACCATCGGCCAGGTCAAGAACGTCATGCGGGCGGACGGCATCACCGTCCGCTGAGCCGGGCGCGGTTGAAATCACCGCGCGCCGATGACGATGAATTCCGGTGTCGTCCTTGTTGTCTCCGGGATGAGCATCGGAATCGCACTGTCCCCGTTCGCCCTCGACCAGTCCGGTAACGCGGTGGACACCGCCGTCGACCTGGGGCGCGCCGCCGCCGCGGCCGGCCTGAGCTCGGTGTGGCTCGGCCAGACCTTCTCACACGACGCGCTGCTGGTGGCGGCGCTGATCGGCCGCGAGGTACCCGGAATCGAGGTGGGCACCTCGGTGATCCCGGTGCCGGGCAGGCACCCGCTGCTGGTGGCGAGTCAGGCCCAGACCGCGCAGGCCGCCACCGGCGGGCGGTTCACGCTCGGTCTCGGGTTGGGCGCCCGGGAGCTGTCCGAGCGCGCCTTCGGCGGCCCGTTCGATCGCCCCGCGGCCCTGCTGCGCGAGTTCCTCACGCCATTGCGCGCGATCCTCGACACCGGCGCGGCCGACTTCCACGGCGAGCTCCTCACCGCGGCCAACCCGATGCCCGCCACCGTCGCGGGCGCGACACCCACCGTCCCGGTGCTGGTCGCGGCGATGGGGCCGCGGGCGCTGGCGGTCACCGGGGAACTGGCCGACGGTACCCTCCCGTTCCTGGTCGGCCCCGAGGCGCTGGCCGAGCACATCGTGGCGCCGCTGACGGCCGCGGCGGCGCGGGCGGGCAGGCCGCGGCCGCGCGTCGTCGCCTTCGTACCCGGGGTCGTCACCTCGGAGGTGACCGCCGCCCGCGCCGCCGCCGAGGCGAACACCGCCTTCTACGACACCATTCCGTCGTATCGCCGGGTGGTGGAGCTGTCCGGAGCCCGGCGCGCGGCCGAGCTGGTGGTGTACGGCGACGAGGAGACCGTCGCCGCGCGGGTGGCCGACTACTTCGCGGCGGGTGCCACCGAGGTGGTGTTCACGCAGACCGATCTCACCACGCCCGAAGACCAGCGGCGCACCTGGCGGCTGCTCGGCGAGCTGAATCGGAGCCGGTGAGCTACAGGCCCATGTCGGTGGCGACGATGGTGCGCAGGACATCGCTGGTGCCGCCCTGGAGGCGGTCGATGCGGTGGTCGGCGTAGAGGCGGGCGATGGGGGAGTCGGTGAGATACCCGGCGCCCCCGTGCAATTGGAGGCAGCGGTCGATCACCCGGCCCGCGGTCTCGGTGGCGAACAGTTTGGCCGAGGCGGCGTGGGCGGCGTCGAGTTCGCCGCGTTCGTGGGCGGCCAGGGCACGGTCGACGACGGCTTCGATCGCGTCGACCTCGGTGCGGCAGGCGGCCAGTTCGAACTTCGTGTTCTGGAACGCGGCGACCGGGCGGGTGAACGCGACGCGGTCGGCGGTGTGCCTGCGCGCGAACCGGATCGCGGCCTTGGCCTGGGCGTACGCGCCGACCGCGATGCCGAGCCGTTCGCTGGGCAGCTGACCGGCGAGATGGGCCACAGCCAGATGCGGCGGGCCGAGCAGGTCGTCGGCGGGTACCCGCACATCGGTGAAGATCAGTTCGGCGGTGCCGCTGACCTTGCGGCCCAGCGTGTCGAGCCTGCGGCCCACCCGGAAACCCGGCGAGGCGGTGTCCACGACCAGCAGCGACAACCCGTAGGACGGGTCGCCGGGGCGCGGCGCGGCCGTGCGCGCGCACACGATCACCCGATCGGCGTGCACGCCGCCCGCGACATAGGTCTTGGACCCGTTCACCACATACGCGCCGCCGTCGGCCGACAGCGGCGCGGTGGTGCGCATGTCGGCGGCCGCCGCGCCGGTGCCCGGTTCGGCGCCGGTACCGGGCTCGGCCACCGCCAGCGCGAACATCGTCTCCCCGGTGACGATGCCGGGCAGCCACCTGGCCTGTTGCGCCGGCGTCGCCAGGGCGTTCACCAGCGGCAGGCAGCGGGCGATATGGGCACTCGACCCGCCGAACGACACCGCCGCCCTGGCGATCTCCTCGGCGAGCACGGTGCGATAGGTCAGCGACGCGCGCCCGGCGCCGCCGAACCGCACCGGCGCCTCGATGCCGAGCACGCCCAGTTCGCCCAGCCGGTAATAGAATTCGCGCGGCACCAGGCCGTCGTCGTACCACTTGCCGAAACTCGGCACCACCTCGGCTTCGATGAACGCGCGCATCGTCGCCCGGAACTCGGCGTGCTCGGTGTCGAAAACTGTTCTGCGCATCGGGAATTCCTTACCGGCCGGAAACGGCCACGAGCCGGCCCGCCCGGACGTGGAACGGGCGGACCGGCGAGGGTGCGGTCCTACTTGGCGGGGGCGGGCACCGCGGGGTCCTTGCAGTACGCGCCGAGCTCGGCCGGGCACGGCGCGAGGATCGTCGAGAAGTACTGGTACGCCGAGAACAGCGCCAGCGGGCCACCCACCGTGACCAGGCCGACCATGGTGCCGACCGCGCCGAGGGTGGCCGCGCCGAGCACGCATCCGGCCACGGTCGCGCCGACCCACGGCACCAGCAGCACGATCACCGGGCTGGCGATGGTCGCCCCGGCCGCGCCGCCGACCAGGCAGCCGATCCCGCCGCCGAGCACCGCGCCGATGATGGCGGCGACCGCGCTGCCGATGGTCAGGCGCTGGGTGAACATGCCGAGCGCGGTCTGATCGCGCGGGGTGAACGACTCGGCGACCTGCTTCACGGCCGCGTCCTGGGTGATCACGTTGGTCGCGGCGGCGACCGGGGCGCCGGCCTCCTTGGCCGGGGTCAGCGTCGCGGTGCCGCCGTCGATGGCGGCGGCGATCGGAAAGACCTTGTCGTCCATCCGGTACGACAGCGGCAGCGCGGCCACCGGGACGTCGGCGCCGGTGGTGAGCACCAGCTGGTCGCCGACGACCTGCAGCTTGCCGTCACTGGTGGTGACGACGGCGGTGTCACCCTGCCTGCTGACCTCGTAGTGCACCTCGGACTGCGGTGCCGGGTCGGCCTGGGCGGTGCCGGTGCCCGCGCCGACGCACAGGGCCAGTGCCGTCATGGCCGCGGTGGCGAGTGTGGTGGACATCTTCATCGGTGATCCTCATCGATCGGGGGTGTACTTCGGGTGTTTCGCGGCGGACCGCGGAACGTTCGGGGGCTATTTGCCGGTGTTGATCAGGCCGTCGGTGAGCGACCAGTGATCGCCGGCGAAGGTCTGGATGCCGACGGCTTCGAGCGGGTAGCCGTCGTCGGCGCCGGTCTTCATCGTGATGCCGGGCAGGAGCAGGTCGACCGAGACGTCGTCGAGCGCGCGCATCGCGTCGCGCAGGCCCTCCCGGGTCGGGCAGGTCGCGGCGTCCATGGTCTTGCGGAAGCTCTCGGCCATCGCCCAGCCGGCCAGGGTGTGCTGGTTGTCCGGGTCGGCGCCGGGCGCGTACTGCGCCAGCTTGGTCTTGAAGGTCTGCATGCCCGCGTCCTGGGCCCAGCGCGGGTCGGCCGGGTCCTTGAGGAATGCGGCGCTGACGGCGCCCTGGACGTTCTCCAGGCCCACCGGGCGCAGCGTGGCCATGGTGTTGGACACCTGGGTGAGCACGTGCAGCGGGTTCCAGTCGGTGTTGCGCACGTCGGCGGCCAGTGCCTGGGAGGCGAACTTGGGCGTCGAGAAGTTCAGCAGCACATCGGCTCTGGTGTTGGCCAGGTTGCGGACCTGCGGGTCGACGGTGGGGTCGGTGACCTCGAAACTCTGCTGCGCGACCACCTTCACCCCGCTGCCCGCGACACCCTCGGTGAACGCGGCGAGCAGATCCTTGCCGAAGTCGTCGTTCTGGTACAGCACCGCCACCGTCGCGTTCGGGCGCTGTTTGCGCACGTACTCGGCGTAGGCCAGGCCCTCGGTGCGGTAGCTGGGCTGCCAGCCCATGGTCCACGGGTGCCCGGCGTCGGCGCCGAACTTGGTGGCGCCGGTGGCGACGAACACCTGCGGGACCTTGCGCTGGCCCAGGTAGTCCCAGACCGCCGAGGAGGTCGCGGTGCCCAGGGTCTGGAAGACGGCGAACACCTGGTCCTGCTCGACCAGCCTGCGGGTCTCCTCGACGGTCTTGGGCGGCTGGTAGCCGTCGTCGCGCACCAGGTACTCGACCTTGCGGCCGTCGATGCCACCCTGTTCGGCGTTGACGTAGTCGAAGTAGGCCTTGATGCCCTTGGGCACCTCGCTGTAGGCCGAGGCCGGGCCCGACAGCGGATAGACCCCGCCGAGTTTGAGGGTGGTGTCGGTGATGCCGGTGGTCTGCTGGCCGCGGCAGTCGCCGGTCGCGGCGGTGCCGGTGTCGGCGCCGCGGCCACCGCAGGCGGTGAGCGTCGCGAGCAGCGCCACCGTCACGCCGAGAGTGTGGATCGCCTTAGTGCGCATGTGTTTTCCCTTTCCGAACCAGATGTCCGAGCCGTGGCGCCAGGCGGCCGGCGAGTCCGGCCAGGCCCGTGGGCGCGAGGTACATGACCGCGATGATCAGCAGTCCGAAGATGACGCCGGGCGCGGCCTGATTGACGTCCTGGGCGAAGCTGGGCACGAACATCACGAACAACCCGCCGAGCAGCGGACCCCACGTGGTCCCCAGCCCGCCGACGACCAGACCGGCCAGCAGCGTCACCGACAGCGTCAGCGCGAACGAGTCCGGCGAGACGAAGGCGATCACCCAGGTGTAGACACAGCCGGCCACCCCGGCCAGCAGCGCGCTCCAGGCGAAGGCGAGCGTCTTGTAGTGCGCCAGGTTCACCCCGAGCACCTCGGCGGCGATCTCGTTGTCGCGCACCGCGTGCAGCGCCCGGCCGACCCGGGAGCGCAGCATGCCCGCGACCAGCACGAAGGTGACGACGGTGGTGGCCAGGGCCAGGAAATACAGCCACTGGTCTTCGGCGAGCCCCGTCCAAGCGGGCGGTACCGGCTTGGTGACGGTGAGGCCCATCGAGCCGCCGGTGAGCCCGTCGAACCGCTTGAGCAGCGGGACCAGGAAGATCGCGATCGCCAGGGTCACCAGCGCCAGATACAGTCCGCGCAACCGCAGGGCCGGGATGCCGAGGGCGAAGCCCAGGACGAAGGTCACCGCGGCCGCGAGCGGGATCGTCGCGGCGTACGGGGTGTCCCAGCGTTCCATCGCCACCGCCGCGGTGTAGGCGCCGACCGCGAAGAACGCGCCGTGGCCCAGCGAGATCTGCCCGGTGTGCCCGACCAGCAGGTTCAGGCCGAGCAGGGTGACCGCGTAGATCATCGCCATGGCCAGCTGGAAGGTGTGGAAGGGCACCAGCTGGAACGGCGCCGCGCAGGCCGCCACCAGGACCACCGCGGTCGCGACGACCGGGAGCGGGACCCGCCGGAACCGGTCGGCGATCGAAACAGTGTGTACGGCAACAGGATTCGCCGCAGTGTTCAACTCGCTCATACTCGCTCCACCGCCGCGTGCCCGAACAGACCTTGCGGGCGCAGCAACAGCACGCCCAGGATGATCACCAGCGGCACACCGATCTTGAGTTCGGTGCCGATCGCATCGACGTACGCGCCGGTGAGAGTTTCGGCGACGCCGACGATCAGGCCGCCCGCCACCGCGCCGCCGGGGGAGTCGAAGCCGCCGAGCGTGGCCGCCGCGAACGCGTAGATGAGGACTCCGCCCATCATGTTGGGTTCGAGGAACAGCAGCGGCGCCGACAGCACCCCCGAGACCGCGCCGACCAGCGCGGCCAGACCCCAGCCGAGGGCCAGCACCGTGCCCACCCGGATCCCGACCAGCCGGGCCGAGGACGGATTGCAGGCCACCGCCCGCATCGCCAGCCCGATCCCGGTGAAACGGAACAGCAGGTACAGCAGCGTCATCACGATCGCGACCATGGCCAGGATGCCCAGACTGCCGTAGCCGACGCTGACCCCACCCGCGCGCAACGCGCCGTCGGGGAACGGATTCGGGAACGACTTCACCTGGTAGGACCAGATCCAGCCGGCCACCGCGTGCACGGTGAAGAACAACCCGACCGTCACGATCACCAGGGTGATCTCGGGCGCGCCCTCGACCGGGCGGATGATCACCCGCTCGATCAGCATGCCCGCGCCGAAGGAGATGACCAGGGTGAGCGGCAGCGCCACCCAGAACGGGAAGGTCTGGCTGAGCTGCCAGGCCAGGAACGCCGAGAACATGGCCAGCTCGCCCTGGGCGAAGTTGACGATCCCGGTGAACCGGTAGATCAGCACCAGCGCCAGAGCCAGGCCCGCGTAGATCGCGCCCGCCGAGAGCCCCTCGACGAGCTGCTGCACGAGATCGGTCACGGCCGCACCCGGTATCCCAGGTAGGAGCGGGTGACCTGGTCGTCGGCCCGGATCTGGGCCGCGGTGCCGGACAACACGATCCGCCCGGTCTCCAGGACATGAGCCTGGTGGGCGATGCCCAGCGCCAGGTGCGCGTTCTGTTCGACGACGATCACGGTGGTGCGTTCCTCTTCGTTGATGGTGTGCACGATCCCGAACAGCTCCTGGGTCACCAGCGGGGACAGCCCCAGTGACGGCTCGTCCAGCAGCAGCAGTCGCGGGCGCAGCAGCAGTGCCCGGCCGATGGCCAGCATCTGCTGCTGGCCGCCGGACAGCCCGCCCGCCGGATCGCGGCGCTTGTCGCGCAGGATGGGGAAGTAGTCGTAGACCCGGCGCAGATTCGCCTCGGTGTCGGAGCGGTCGCGGCGCGCGTACGCGCCGAGCCGCAGGTTCTCCTCCACGGTGAGCGGGGCGAAGGTGCCGCGGCCCTCGGGCACGTGGGCGACACCGAGCCGGGCCATCGCCTCCGGGGCGCGGCCGGTCACCTCGGTGCCCGCCAGCCGCAGGGAGCCGCGCACCTTGACCATGCCGCACAGGGCGCGCAGCAGCGTCGTCTTGCCCGCGCCGTTGGGGCCGAGGATCGCGCACACCTCGCCCTCGGCGACCGCGAAGCTCACACCGTGCAGGACCTTCGCCGAGCCGTAGCCCGCGTGCAGATCGGTGACAGACAAGTAGCTGCTCATGCCGCCGTCCCCAGGTAGGCGCGCACGACCGCCGGATCACGTTGCACCGCTTCGGGTTCGCCCTCGGCGATGACCTGCCCGAACTCCAGGCAGACCACCCGGTCGCAGGTGCCCATGACGAAACCCATGTGGTGTTCGACCACGACCACGGTCAGCTCGAGGTCGGCCTGCAGGCCGCGCAGCAGCTCGGCGAACTCGTCGACCTCGCCGTGGCTCAGGCCGTTGACCGGCTCGTCGAGCAGCAGCAGCCGTGGCCGCACCGCCAGCGCCCTGGCCAGCTCGATCCGCTTGAGCGTGCCGAACGGCAGCCCCGCGGCCGGATGCTCGGCCACCGCGGTCAGGTCGAGCCGGTCCAGCAGAGCGTCGGCCTCGGCGCGCAGCGCCCGCTCCTCCCGGCGCACCTTCGGCAGGCGCAGACCGGCCGAGACGAAACCGGCACGGGCCCGGTGATGCGCGCCGACCAGCACGTTGTCGCGGACCGAGAGCCGGGGGAACAGACCCAGGTTCTGGAAGGTGCGCGCGATGCCGAGTCCGGCCAGGGCGTCCGGCCGCACGGTCGACAGGTCGGTGTCGAGATAGCGCAGCGTGCCCGAGGTGGGGCTGGTGCGCCGGGTCAGACAGTTGAACAGGGTGGTCTTGCCCGCGCCGTTCGGTCCGATCAGGCCGACCATCTCGCCGGGAGCGACGGTGAAGCCGACCTCCCGCAGCGCGGTGATGCCGCCGAAGCGCACCGTCAGGTTGGTTGTTTCGAGCATGGGACGAAACTAAAAGCACAGGTCACCGGCCACATCGGACGTTGTGGACCAACTTTGCGGCGGCCTCTCGTCCGCTGCGGACAGGCCCGCGGCCGGTTGACACCGGGAAACCGGACATGCAAACTCCCCGGACATGTCAGCTGGATCACATCTGGTCGGCGCGCCGGTGTCGGACACGGTGCAAGCCGAACGCGCACGGATCGTGGCCTGCGCCTACGAGCACGCCGACGACATCGCCGACGACGTGATGGCCACCATCCGGGTCCAGCTGCCCGGTTACGGCACCGCCGACTCCGGTTTCCTGGCCGACGTGCACGACCAGCTGGCCCGGCTCAGCCGCACCGGCCTGGGTGCCCTGCTCGAACGCAAGCGGGTGACCCCCGCCGATGTCACCTACGCCCGGCAGGCCGCGGCCCGGCGGGCCAGGTCCGGGCTGCCGCTGGTCGACTACATCGCCGCCTTCCGGCTCGGTCAGCGCGCGATCTGGAAATCGCTGCTCGCGCACGCGGGCGACAGCGAGGCCGGGCGCGAGGCCGTGTTGTCGCTGGCCGGGCCGCTGGCCCGTTACACCGATCTGATCAGCACCCAGGCCACCGACGCCTACCTGGAGTTCCAGCAGTACGTGGCGGCCGAATCCGGGCGCGACGGGCAGGCGCTGATGGACGCGCTGCTCGACGGGACCCTGCCGACCAGCGGGCCGCATCTGTCGGTGGCCACCGCGCACGGCATCGGCGCCGAACGCACCACGCCGCTGGTGGTGGTGACCGCGGTCGTGCTGGACTGCTCGGCCCGCGCCGACAGCGACGGCATCGCCGAGACCCGGCACCTGGTGTCGGCCGCGGCGGCCCGGGTGGGCGTCAACGGGCTGCGCACGCTGTCGGTGGTGCGCGGCGCCGAGATCGTCGCCGTGCCCGCGCTCGGCACCGACGGGTCGGCCGAGCAGCTGTGCGAACGGCTGCGCACGCTGCGCGCCGACCTCGCCGCCGAGGGCATCGCGCTCGCCGTCGGGGTGAGCACCGCCGTCACCGAGGTCGCCCAGATTCCGCGCGCCTACCGGCAGGCCCAGGCCGCGCTGGCGCTGCTGCCCGAGGACGGTGGCGTGCTGGCACTGCCCCAGCTCACGCCGTTCCGCTACCTGCTGTTGCGCGCCGACGACACCACCCGCCAGCTCGTCGACCCGCGCATCGGCGCCGCCCTGGCCGACGACCGTGCCCGCGGCGGCTCGCTGGCCGAGACCATCCTGGCCTTCGCCGCCGCCGACATGAACCTGCGCGAGGCCGCCGACACGCTGCGGATCCACCTCAACACCGCCAAGTACCGGCTCGGCCGGATCCAGGAACTCACCGGCCGCAATGTCCGCAGCGTCAACGACCTGGTCGAACTGCTGGTGGCGATCGAGTTGCAGACCGGGCAACCGGGCAGGCCGGGGGCGGCTGTTATAAACGAGGCATGAGCCTCGATCCAGCCATCGCCGCACGTCTCAAGCGCAACGAGGCGGGGCTGGTCGCCGCCGTCGCGCAGGAGAAGTCGACCGGCGACGTGCTGATGATGGCGTGGATGGACGACGAGGCGCTGGCCCGGACCATCGAAACCCGCAGGGGCACCTACTATTCGCGCTCCCGGCAGCAGTACTGGGTCAAGGGCGAGACCTCCGGCCACACCCAGTACGTGCACGAAGTGCGGCTCGACTGCGACGGCGACACGATCCTGCTGATCGTCGATCAGGAGGGCGCGGCCTGTCACACCGGCACGCACACCTGTTTCGACACTGACGTGCTGCTCGCCGCCGACTAGTCGCCGTCCTCGGCGAGCACGCCGTTCAGCCGCTCCGACAGCGTCTCTCCGAGCGCCGCGAGCTGGGCGGTCTGCTCGGCGTCGAGGGCGTCGAGCACCAGCCTGCGCACGGCGTCGACATAGCCGGGCGTGGCCGCCACGACCTTCTCGAAACCGGCGTCGGTGAGCACCGCGTGCACGCCGCGCCTGCCGGCGGTGGTGTCGCGCCGGGCCCAGCCCAGCCGCTCCAATTTCGACACCACATGCGACAGCCGCGATAGCGACGCATTTGCTTTGTGGGCGAGATCACTCAGCTGTAACCGATGGCCCGCTTCCTCCGACAACAAGCTCAGCACCCGGAACTCGAAATGGGTCAGCCCGGACTCCCGTTGCAGCCGGGTGTCCAGCGCGCCCGGAATCCGGGCCATGAGCGCCACGATCGCCTGCCAGGCGCGCTGTTCGACAGGATCGAGCCAATGGGTCATGGCAGGCACTGACTCGCGGCGAGACGACAGGGCGGGTGTTCGGATGCGCGCACCGAACCGAGTTTGCCACGACGTCGCTGCGACGTCCGCGAGTTGGCCGGGGTCGTGAGGTCACTCACAGCGGGGCGAGCGGCGTATCGCGAAAAGCGCTTCGCCCCAGCGGCTGTGGGCGTCCGGGTGGACTCAGCCCGCGCGGCGTGCGCCCAGCAGCGCGAATCCCAGTGGCAGGTCGTCGTGTCCGATCAGCTCGAGCCCGGCCGATCGCAGGACCGCGCGATAGTGGGTCAGGGTGCGCTCGCGCCCGCCGACATTGCACAGCATGTGCAGGTCCCACGCGGGGGCCAGGGAATCGGATCCGTCCTCGGGGAGCAGCCGTTCCACGAGGTAGAGCCGGGCGTGCTCGGACATCGCCGCGGCGCAGCCACGCAGTATCGTGCGGCAGTCCGCGTCGTCCCAGTCGTGCAGGACCCGGGACAGCAGGTAGATGTCACCGCCCGTCGGCACCTCGGCGGTGAAGAAGTCACCGGCGACCAATTCGCAGCGGGACAGGCAGCCCGCCGCGGTCAGCGTGGCCCGCGCCCGCGGCAGGGTGGTGTCGCGCTCGAACAGGATGCCGCGCAGCTGCGGGTTCGCCGCCACCACGCGTGCCAGCAATTCGCCGGAGCCGCCGCCGACGTCGACCACCGTGCGCGCGGTGGCGGCCCCGACCAGTCCGGCGACCTGGCCGAAGATCGACGCGCTCGCCGCCATGGCCCGGTCGAACAGGCTCGCCCGCTCCGGGTCCGCGCGGAAGTAGTCGAAGTGGTGCAGGCCGAAATGATGGTCGAAGGCCGTCCGGCCGGTCCGCACGGCGTAGCCGAGCTCGCCGAAGGACTCGTAGAACGCGCCGCCGTAGAGGCAGGCCAGCGGATGCAGCGACGGCTGGGCATCGGCGACGAGCAACGCGCCCGTCTCGGTGAGCGCGTAACCGTCGCCGAGCGGCTCGACGACCTCGAGCTGGGCCAGATAGCGCAGCAGCCGGCCGAGCGCGTCGAGGTGGGTTCCGGTCACCGCGGCGAGCTCGTCGAGCGCCGAGCCCGGGGTGGCGGCGAGCCGGTCGGCGATGCCGGAACGCGCGGTGACGGCCAGCGCCTGGGTCGCCCACGCTCCGGTGAACAGACCGAGCAGGCGGGTCGCGGGGTCGGTGGATTCGCTCGTGTGGCGGGCCAGTTCACCGGGGTGGGCGCCCTCGACGTAGAGCTCCACCCGCTTGTCGGTGCGTGCGCCCGGCCTGCGGAAGTAGAAGCTGGTCGCGTCCTCGCGGTCGTTGTAGCCGCCGTGGTCGGGGCGCAGCCCGCCCGGTCCGGTGAGCAGCGCGCGCAGCCCGGCCAGTGTCACGTGGTCGACGGGTCCGGTGGCCAGCGCGATGTGGGCCTCGTGCTCACCGGCGCGCTCGGCGGCGGTGACCGCTGCGGGCGCGCCGGGCAGCGCGAAGATCTCGATCGCGCAGGGTGTTCCGTCGGCGGCCGGGAGCGCGGCACGCACGATCCGCACCGGCACCCGCTGCGGATCCAGGCCGTGGCGGGCGGCCAGCCGCTGCCGGACCACCACGCTGGGCTCGTCGGAGGCGATCGTGAGGTCGTGCGCCGCGAGCACGTCGTCGAGTGCGGCGAGATCGGGTGGGAACACCAGGACCGCGGCGTGCGCGAACCGGCAGCGGTCCGCGATGGCGACGCGCTCGGCCTCGCTCAGCCGGGGCAGCAGGCGCGCGAGCACGCTGTCGGTGTCCTGGGTGCCGACGAACCGCACGGCCGCGGCGATGCGGTCGTGATCGAGCGGGTCGATCCGGGATTGCACTGCCGGCGAGCGGGTCACGCGTCCTCCTGGAATCAGATACCGACGTAGTTGCGCGCGAAGAAGTCCTGATGTGGTCGTGAAGTGGCCAGGTTGTGCAGCCGGGCCCGCTGCAGTTCGCGCTCGAAGTTCGCGTGCGGGCCGGTGGGCGGATGCAGCAGGCCGATCATCCAGTGCGAGAACTCGTGCGCGCGCCGGATACGCGGGACACAGTCGGCCGAATGCCGCCGCAGCGCGGACTCGTCGCCGGTCTCGACCGCGGCGACCAGGGCCGCGGCGAGCGAGTGCGCGGTGAGGATGGCCAGATTGGCGCCCTTGGCCGCGGACGGGCTGATGGTGGACGCCGCGTCGCCGGCCAGGAACAGCCGCCCCTGCTGGATCGGATCGAGGATCTCCGACCGCAACCGGACCAGGCCGCGCTCGATGATCGGACCCGTCCGCAGCGGCCCGTACCGGTCGGCGCGCAGCCGCTGCGACAGCGCGGTCCAGATCCGGTCCTCGCTCCAGCGCAGCGCGTCGGCGTCCGCGCACTGCAGGTAGTAGCGGGTCACCTCCGGGCTGCGTGGCATCTGGCCCGCGAAGCCGTCGGGGTGGACGCCGTAGGCGACGGTGTCGGTGGACGGCGGGGCCTGGGCCAGCAGCGCGAGCCAGGTGACGGCGTAGTCGTGCGTGGAGCGAGGGCCGCGTACCGCGCGGCGGGCGGCACCCTGGGCGCCGTCGCAACCCACCAGGTACCGGGCGGTGATCCGGTGACTGTCGCCGTCCGCGGTGCGGGCGAGGACCCACGGCCGGTCGGTGTGCTCGTCGCCGAGTTGCTCGGCGGTGGTCGCGCACCGCAGGTCGCCGCCGCGCCGCAGATACTCGGCGACCAGATCGGTGACCAGGCGCTGCTGCGGGTAGACCGTGTGCACCTCGCCGCGTCCGAGCGTGTCGTAGGACAGTTCGATCCGTCCGCCGTCGCTGCGGAATTCGCAGGTCCGGTGGGCGTGGCCGCCGACACGCAGCCCGGCGTCGAGTCCGTGCTCGGCCAGGACGGCGACACCGGCGGGGGCCAGGAAACCGGCGCGGGCGCGCTGTTCGATGTGCGCGCGGTCGCGGCGTTCCAGGATCACCACGTCGATGCCGGCCGCGCGCAGGATGTTGCCGAGGACCAGGCCGGCCGGGCCCGCACCCAGCACCAGGACCGTCGTCGTTTCGCCGCACCCCCGCATGAGCACGGAGCTTAGGTCAGCGCTGCGGGTCCGCGGCGGCTCCGCGAGGGCGTGTTGCAGGGATTATGTGGAAATGCTATTTCTCTTCGGTCATCTGCGGGGCGGGCGTCGCGGTGGCCTTGGCGGCCTTGCGGCGGGTGTAGCCGCGCTTGGTCACCCAGGCCAGCGCCAGCAGGAACAGCAGCCCGGCGACGATCGCGCCGACCAGGCAGGCGCCGCGGAACGCGGGCGCGTCGACATCGAGGATGCGCTGACCCGCGTGCGCGGCGTTGTTGCCGCCCAGCACGATGGTGAGTGTCATCAGGTTCGGGATCGCGCCGACCAGCGCGATGATCACCGCCGCGCCGGCGATGAACTTGCCGCCCTTGCGATTCCACACCGACACCGCGAGCAGCAGCAACAGCAGCGGTACCAGCGTGAAGACCAGGCCGTAGACCAGACCCCACCAGATACCGGCCGAGAAACTGCCGCTCACCAGCCTGCCCAGCTGCTGGGCCCACCAGCGCGGAATGAACGACGACAGGATGAAATAGGCGATCACCAGCACCACGGCTGTCGCGAGGGTGATGATCGCGCGGTTGCGCCATACGGTCATCGAGGACTTCTGACCGCTGGTCTGCACCTCGCCGGATGTCATGGCACCAGGGTAGATGCGCGGTACCCGCCGGACGCCGATCCGGCGCCCGGCGTTTCGGCGATCGCTCGCTACTCGCCCGCGGTGGTCCTGGCCCGCAGGAACGCCAGCGCCTCGTCGGCGTGGACGGCGGCGCGCAGTTCTCCGGTGACCACCTTCAGGATGGTCCGGTCGGTGTCGATGACGAAGGTGTGCCGCTTGACCGGCGCGAGCTTGCCCAGCAGCCCGCGCTTGACGCCGAACGCCGCGGCGACCGCGCCGTCGGCGTCGGAGAGCACGGGGTAGTCGAGCCGCTGCTTGGTGGCGAACCCGGCCTGGACTTCGGTGCTGTCGGTGCTGATGCCGGCGCAGGAGGCGCCGATGGCGGCGAACTCCGCGCTCAGATCGCGGAAGTGGCAGGCCTCGGCGGTGCACACCGGGGTGTTGGCCGCGGGATAGAAGAACAGCACGAGCGGGCCCGCGGCGAGCAAGCTGTCGAGCGAACGGAGCTGGGCGGTCTGATCGGGAAGCTCGAACTGGGGAGCGCGCTGGCCTGGCTGCATGACCCGACCCTATCGACCGGGCCGCGGGGACGGAAGATCCCCGCCCGCGGACGCGAACGGGGACCATGAGCGCCTAGCGCTTGAGCAGGGCCGCGATCTCCGGGTTGCGGATCTCCATCACGTCGAGGATGCCGTGGACCCGCAGCATCGGCTCGAGTTGCCGGATCCGGTCGCAGTGCGCCGCGTACTCGTCCGGATAGGTCTTCGCGTCCAGATCCTGGACCTCTTTGGCGTAGGTCACGAACGACGTGAGCGCGCTCGCCGCCGACAGCTGACCGGGTCCGTAGTGCTGCTGCGACGGGGCGGCCAGCCGGCCGTCCTGTGCGCCCTGATGCGAGGGGTACAACATTGCTCCTCTCGGGGAGTGGGAATACCGCATGCGACATGGAACGCGCGCGAGTGTAGTGAGCCCGATCACCGGTTGTCGCGTCGCGGGGTCGGGTCAGCGCACGGCTGCCGCGACCCGCCTGGGATGATGGGCTCATGCAGGGCGCGTCGACACCAACCACCACGACCCGCGACCAGTTCCGGCTGCTCGCCGCCGAACACCGGGTGGTCCCGGTGACCCGAAAGGTGCTGGCGGACTCCGAAACTCCGCTCTCGGCCTACCGGAAGCTGGCCGACGACCGGCCGGGCACCTTCCTGTTCGAGTCCGCCGAGAACGGGCGGTCGTGGTCGCGCTGGTCGTTCATCGGCGCGGGCAGCCCGTCGGCGCTGACCGTCGTCGACGGCGAGGCGACCTGGCTGGGCGCGGTCCCCGCCGACGCCCCGTCCGGCGGCGACCCGCTGCGCGCGCTGCACGAGACTCTCGAACTGCTGCGCACCGAACGCCTGCCCGGCCTGCCCCCGCTCACCGGCGGCCTGGTCGGCTACCTCGGCTACGACGCGGTCCGCCGGATCGAACGGCTGCCCGAGATCGCCACCGACGACCTGCAGCTGCCCGAGCTGGTCCTGATGCTGGCCACCGACCTGGCCGCGTTCGACCACCACGAGGGTGCGATCACCCTCATCGCCAACGCGGTCAACTGGAACGGCACCGACGAGAACGCCGACGCCGCCTACGACGACGCGGTGGCCCGGCTGGACCGGATGACCGCCGCGCTGGCCGCGCCGGCGCCGTCGACGGTGTCGGTCTTCGACCAGCCCGAGCCGCAGTTCCTGCGCAGGCGCACCACCGAGGAGTTCGGCGCCGGCGTGCTGCGCCTGATCAAGGAGATCGAGGCGGGCGAGGCCTTCCAGGTGGTGCTCTCGCAGCGCTTCGAGATGGACTACACCGGTTCGCCGCTGGCGGTGTACCGGATGCTGCGGGCCTCCAATCCGAGCCCGTACATGTACCTGATGCACATTCCCGACGGCGACGGGGGCACCGCGTTCTCCATCGTCGGCTCCAGCCCCGAGTCGCTGGTCACCGTGAAGGACGGGGTGGCGACGACGCACCCGATCGCGGGCACCCGCTGGCGCGGGCAGAGCGCCGAGGACGACATCCTGCTCGAGAAGGACCTGCTCGCCGACGACAAGGAGAACGCCGAGCATCTGATGCTCGTCGACCTGGGCCGCAACGACCTGGGCCGGGTCTGCCGTCCCGGCACCGTGCGGGTCACCCAGTACCGCCACGTCGAGCGCTACAGCCACGTCATGCACCTGGTGTCGACGGTGTCCGGTCAGCTCGCCGAGGGCAAGATCGCGCTGGACGCCGTGCAGGCCTGCTTCCCGGCGGGCACGCTGTCGGGCGCGCCGAAGGTGCGGGCGATGGAACTCATCGAGGAGCTGGAACCGACGCGGCGCGGTGTCTACGGCGGCGTGGTCGGCTACCTCGACTTCGCCGGTGACGCCGACACCGCCATCGCCATCCGCACCGCGCTGCTCAAGGACGGCACCGCCTACGTGCAGGCGGGCGCGGGTGTCGTCGCCGACTCCGATCCGGTCTACGAGGACACCGAGGCCCGCAACAAGGCCATGGCGGTGCTCAAGGCGATCGCGGCCGCCCAGACGCTACGAACCTACGAGGGCGGCCCGGCATGACCGAGGCAGCCGCGCCCGCTCCGGCCGCCCGGCCGATCCTGCCGGTGGCGCTGCTGGCGCTGGCCGCGGCGGGTCTGTGGGCGTCCACGCGGATGACCTGGGTGACGGTGCACTCCGCCGACGGCCTCACCGAACCGCGCACCGACGAGCTGGTCGGCGCCACCTGGTTCGGCGCGCTCACCCCGCTGGCGCTGGTGCTGCTCGCCTCGATCGCCGCGGTGTTCGCGGTGAAGGGCGGGCTGCGTCAGCTGCTCGGCGTGGTCATCGCCGTGGTGGCCGCCGTGGCCGCGGTGCCCGGCTTCGCCTTGGTAATGGGGGAGGGCCGGACCGCCGAGCGGGCGGGCACGCTGGCCGAGCTGCCGGTGCGCGCGGTGGTGAGCAGCGCCGACGTGCACGTGGCGCCCGCGATCCTGTCGATCGTGGCCGCCGTGCTCGCCCTGGCCGCCGGCGTGCTGCTGACCCGCCGGACCGGCCAGAGCGGCCAGCTCTCCGGCAAATACGACAACCCGGTGTTCCGCCGGGCCGACGCCAGCGCGCAGGTGAACAAGCAGCGCGAGGACACCGCAACGGCGGCACCGCTGTCGGATCGCGTCCTGTGGGACGCCCTCGACGCGGGCACCGACCCGACCGACACCGACGAGGGACCGGACGACGCCACGCCGCC
This sequence comes from Nocardia asteroides, assembly GCF_900637185.1. Lineage (NCBI taxonomy): Bacteria > Bacillati > Actinomycetota > Actinomycetes > Mycobacteriales > Nocardiaceae > Nocardia > Nocardia asteroides. Next base: position 3,111,400 of record NZ_LR134352.1, read on the forward strand.
CGGCCGCACGCCGTGACACGCCGGGGGTGGGGACCGGTCCGCGGTGCCCGCCGAGTGGGAGTGACCCCCGGCACCCCCGCCGCAGTGACACGCGCGGCGGCCATTTATTGTTGTCAAGCATCGGTGAGACAGCGCCTGAGGGGACTCTCAGGTGAGAAGTTCGTCTCCCCAGAAAGGATTCGAGCCAGATGACGGTACTCGACTCGATTCTCGACGGGGTTCGGGCGGATGTTGCCGCTCGCGAAGCCCTCCTCGATTTTCAGGCGATCAAGGCCGCCGCGGCCGCCGCGAAGGCGCCGCTGAACGCGAGCGCCGCGCTGCACGAGGACGGGATCGGTGTCATCGCCGAGGTGAAGCGTGCCAGCCCCTCCAAGGGCGCGCTGGCCGACATTCCCGACCCGGCCGTCCTGGCCAAGGCCTACGAGGACGGTGGCGCCCGCATCATCAGCGTGCTCACCGAGGGCCGCCGCTTCGGTGGCTCGCTCGACGACCTCGACGCCGTCCGCGCCGCCGTGAACATCCCGGTCCTGCGCAAGGACTTCGTCGTCGGCCCGTACCAGATCCACGAGGCCAGGGCGCACGGCGCCGACGTCATCCTGCTGATCGTGGCCGCGCTCGAACAGGACGTGCTGTCCTCGCTGATCGACCGCACCGAATCACTGGGCATGACCGCTCTCGTGGAAGTGCACACCGAGGAAGAAGCCGATCGCGCGCTGGAAGCCGGCGCGTCGGTGATCGGCGTCAACGCCCGCAACCTCAAGACCCTCGAGGTCGACCGCGACGTGTTCGCGCGGATCGCCCCCGGCCTGCCGTCGGAGGTCATCCGGGTCGCCGAGTCCGGTATCCGCGGCACCGCCGACCTGCTGGCCTACGCCGGCGCGGGCGCCGACGCGGTGCTCGTCGGCGAGGGCCTGGTGACCAGCGGCAACCCGCGCGCCGCGGTGTCGGAGCTGGTGACCGCCGGTACCCACCCGTCCTGCCCGAAGCCGGCCCGCCGGAGCATCCGGTGACCGCGCTGCCCCAGGCCAGTGCCGGCGTCGCCCAGCACAGCGACTACGAGCCCGACGCGGGCGGCCACTTCGGCGTCTACGGCGGACGGCACGTCCCCGAGGCGCTGATGGCGGTGATCGAGGAGGTCACCGCCGAGTACGACAAGGTCCGTACCGACCACAGCTTCCTCGACGAGCTCGACCGGCTGCAGCGCGACTACACCGGCCGCCCGTCGCCGGTGTTCGAGTGCACCAAGCTGGCCGAGCACGCCGGCGGCGCGCGGATCTTCCTCAAGCGCGAGGACCTCAACCACACCGGCTCGCACAAGATCAACAACGTGCTCGGCCAGGCGCTGCTCGCCAAGCGGATGGGCAAGACCCGCGTCATCGCCGAGACCGGCGCGGGCCAGCACGGTGTCGCCACCGCGACCGCGTGCGCGCTGCTCGGCCTGGACTGCGTGATCTACATGGGCGCGGTCGACACCGCCCGCCAGGCGCTCAACGTGGCCAGGATGCGGCTGCTCGGCGCCGAGGTAGTCTCGGTGACCACCGGCTCGCAGACGCTCAAGGACGCCATCAACGAGGCGCTGCGCGACTGGGTGTCCAACGCCGACGACACCTACTACTGCTTCGGCACCGCCGCGGGCCCGCACCCGTTCCCGCTGATGGTGCGCGATTTCCAGCGCATCATCGGGATCGAGGCGCGCGCACAGATCCAGGAGCGCGCGGGCAGGCTGCCCGACGCGGTCGTGGCCTGCGTCGGCGGCGGCTCCAACGCCATCGGCATCTTCCACGCCTTCATCCCCGACGCCCACGTCCGGCTGATCGGCTACGAAGCCGCCGGTGACGGCGTCGAGACCGGCAGGCACGCGGCCACCTTCACCGGCGGCACGCCCGGCGCCTTCCAGGGCGCCTACTCGTACCTGCTGCAGGACGAGGACGGCCAGACCATCGAATCGCATTCGATCTCGGCCGGTCTGGACTACCCGGGCGTCGGCCCCGAGCACGCCCACCTCAAGGACATCGGCCGCGCCGAGTACGCGCCGATCACCGACACCGAGGCGATGGACGCGCTGCTGCTGCTCTCGCGCGCCGAGGGCATCATCCCGGCGATCGAGTCCGCGCACGCCGTCGCCGGCGCGCTGAAGCTGGGCAAGGAACTCGGCCAGGGCGCGATCATCCTGGTCAACCTGTCCGGCCGCGGCGACAAGGACATGGACACCGCGGGCCGCTGGTTCGGTCTGTTCGACGACGACGCCGCCGAGGAGAACCCGAAGTGAGTCAGCAGTCCCGTCTGGCCAACACCTTCGCCGCCGCGCGCGCGCAGGACCGGGCCGCGCTGATCGGCTACCTGCCCGCGGGCTACCCCGACCTGGCCGGTTCCATCGAGGTCTGCAAGGCCATGGTCGAATCCGGTTGCGACATCGTCGAAGTGGGCGTCGCCTACTCCGACCCGGTGATGGACGGTCCGACCATCCAGGCCGCCGCCGAGCAGGCGCTGCGCGGTGGCGTGCGGGTGCGCGACGTGTTCTCCGTCGTCGAGGCGATCACCGGCGCCGGTGGCCAGGCCGTGGTGATGAGCTACTGGAACCCGGTGCTGCAGTACGGCGTCGACAATTTCGCGCGTGACCTGGCCGCCGCCGGTGGCGCGGGCATCATCACGCCGAACCTGATCCCGGACGAGGCCGACGACTGGTTCATCGCCTCGGCCACCCACAACCTGGACCGGATCTTCCTGGTCGCGCCGTCCTCCACCGAGGAGCGCCTGGTGAAGACCCTGGAGGCCTCGCGCGGCTTCATCTACGCGGCCTCGACCATGGGTGTGACCGGTGCCCGCGACGCGGTCTCCTCGGCCGCGCCCGCGCTGTGCGCCCGCGTGCGCGCGCACTCCGACATCCCGATCGGTGTCGGCCTCGGTGTGCGCTCGGGGGCCCAGGCCGCCGAGATCGCCGCCTACGCCGACGGCGTCATCGTCGGATCGGCGCTGGTCTCGGCCGCCGCCGAGGGCCTGGACGCGGTCCGCGCCCTCACCGCCGAACTCGCCGAAGGCGTGCGGTCGGCGACCGTTCGCTCCTAGCTGTTCCGCCTCTCCGCGTTGTACCGCCTCTCCGCGACTTCTGGCCAGATCCAGGTGCGGGGTCGGACGGCCACGCGGCCGGCGGTCGGGCGGGAGCCGGGGCAGCCCGTCCCCGGTGAGTTACCCATGTCCTCGCGAACCGGTGTCGTGCCGGGACGGATTCGAGTCTGGCGCGCGTGGCTTCGTCATGTCGACGACGACCGCCGTCAGGGTCACAGTCACTCGCCGGTACGGCACTGAACTAACGTGGTGGCCGTGAACTCAGTCCTGGCCTACATTCCGAGTCCGCCGCAGGGTGTCTGGCACCTCGGACCCTTCCCGCTGCGGGCGTACGCGCTGTTCATCATCCTCGGCATCGTCGTCGCCATCTGGTGGGGCGAGCGCCGCTGGCAACAGCGCGGCGGTCAGCCGGGCGCCGTGCTCGACGTCGCGATGTTCGCGGTGCCGTTCGGCCTGATCGGCGGCCGGCTGTATCACGTGGCGACGGACTGGCAGAAGTACTTCGGCCCCGGCAAGCACCCGATCGAGGCGCTCTACATCTGGCAGGGCGGCCTCGGCATCTGGGGCGCGGTGTTCCTCGGCGGCATCGGCGCCTGGATCGGCTGCCGCGTGTACAAGATCCCGCTGCCCGCGCTGGGCGACGCGATCGCGCCCGCCGTGCTGCTCGCCCAGGCCATCGGCCGGCTCGGCAACTACTTCAACCAGGAGCTCTACGGCCGCACCACCGAGGTGCCGTGGGGTCTCGAGATCTACGAGCGCTTCGATCCGGAGACCGGCGCGCGGGACATGATGAACGGTGTCTCCACCGGTCAGGTGCTCGAGGTCGTGCACCCGACGTTCCTCTACGAGCTGGTGTGGAACGTCCTGGTCGTCATCGCGCTGGTGCAGATCGACAAGCGGTTCAAGATCGGGCACGGCCGCCTGTTCGCGCTCTATGTCGCCGGCTACAGCTTCGGCCGGTTCTTCGTCGAGCTGATGCGCAGCGACGAGGCCACCCACATCCTCGGCATCCGGATCAACTCGTTCACCTCCGCGCTCGTGTTCCTCGGCGCCATGGCCTATTTCGCGCTGGCCACCAAGGGCCGCGAGACGCCCGCCCAGCTGCAGCCGGGCGGTGAGCCGCGGCCCTGGCCGTGGCAGTTCTCGGCGCTGCGGGCGGCGGACGCCGCCGCCGTTACCGAGGCGAAGGACCCCGTCGACGCGAAAGCCGACGACGCGGACAAAACGCCCACCGAGGACGCCGAATCGACGGAATCCGCGGCAGCGGGCAACGACGCGGCGACCGCGGAGCCCGAGCAGAGCGGAGCGAAAAAGGCCTGATCACGGCTTCGCATCCAGTCACCGACGGGCGTCCGGCAACATTCCGGGCGCCCGTCGCGATATTGCGAGCGAGTGTCGAGGGCAGTTCCGTGCGGGACCCGAGGAGACAACGGCCGGTCGGTATGACCACAATGGCCGGTGATCGTCGGTGGCGCATCGCCGTTCGGCAGATCGCCACACCGGCCGGGGGCCACGACGGGTACCCGCACGAATGATGGAGGACATGAGTGACCGACCCCTATAACCCCAACCCGCAATACGGGCCCGACCTGAGCAAGCAGCCCGACGCGCCCGGGCAGCCGCAGTACGGTCAGCCCGCCTACGGCCAGCCGTCCGACCCGTACGCCCAGCAGCCCGGCTACGGCCAGCAGCAGCCGGGGTACGGTCAGCCGCAGTACGGCCAGCCGCAGCCGCAGTACGGTCAGCCCGCCGACCCCTACGGTCAGCCGCAGCCCGCGTACGGCCAGCCCTACGGCGCCATGCCGCAGGGGTACAACCCGAACGACCCGGAGGCGCCCTACGGCCGGGACATGTACGGCGTCCCGTTCTCGGACAAGCAGAAGCTGATGGCCGGTCTGCTGGAGATCTTCCTCGGCAGCTTCGGTGTGGGCCGCTTCTACCTCGGCTACACCGGCCTGGGCATCGCCCAGATCGCCGTGGTCTGGCTGACCTGCGGTATCGGCGCCATCTGGCCGCTGATCGACGGCATCATGATGCTCACCGGCAAGGTGCCCGACGCCCAGGGCCGCCCGCTGCGCGACTGATCGCCTGCCCTTCGTGAACGGGTACTCCGCGTCCGGCGGAGTACCCGTTTCGCGTTTCCCGGCCGGAATTGCGATCACCATGCGCAATACTCTGTGTCGCACCGTGGTGGCGCCGTAGCGTCGCTTGGCCTGCGCGTGCCCGATACGCGCAGCGGAGAAAGGGATGTCCGTGCGCACACTGCTTGCCGCCGCCGTACTCGCCGTCGTCGCCGCGACGGGCCTGTCGGCCTGCTCCTCCGACGCCGACCCGAACGTGCTGAAGGTCGGGACCGAGGGCACCTACGCGCCGTTCAGCTACCAGGACAACGGCCAGCTCACCGGCTACGACGTCGAGGTGGCGCGCGCGGTCGGCGAGAAGCTCGGCAAGCGGGTTGAGTTCGTGCAGACCCCGTGGGACTCGATCTTCGCCGGCCTCGAGTCCAAGCGCTTCGACCTGGTCGCCAATCAGGTCACCGTGAATCCCGAGCGCGCCGCCAAATACGCGCTGTCGCAGCCCTACACCGTCTCCGAGGGCGTGATCGTCACCAAGGCCGACAACACCACCATCACCTCGCTCGCCGACCTGAACGGTAAGACCACCGCCCAGTCGGCCACCAGCAACTGGGGCAAGGTCGCCGCGGGCGCGGGCGCGAAAGTCGAAGCGGTGGAAGGGTTCGTGCAGGCGGTGCAGCTGCTGAAGGCGGGCCGCGTCGACGCCACCGTCAACGACACCCTGGCCGTCGGCGAGTACACCAAGAAGACCGGCGACACCGGCATCAAGATCGCGGCCGAGACCGGCGAGACCAGCAAGCAGGCCCTGGCCGCCCGCAAGGACGACGCCGCGCTGATCGCCGACATCGACGCCGCGCTCGAACAGCTGCGGGCCGACGGCACCCTGGCCCGGCTGTCGGAGAAGTACTTCGGCACCGACGTCAGCAAGTAGCGGATGGATTCCGCGACCAGGGAGCTGATCTGGCACAACCTGTGGCCGATGGCGAAGGCCACGGTGACGGTGACCCTGCCGCTGACCGCGATCAGTTTCGTCATCGGCCTGGCGATCGCCGTCGGGGTGGCGCTGGCCAGGATGTCGTCGAAGCGGGTGCTGTCGCTGCCCGCCCGCTTCTACATCTCGATCATCCGCGGTACCCCGCTGCTGGTGCAGCTGTTCATCGTGTTCTACGCGCTGCCGCAGTTCGGGATCGTCATCGAGCCGTTCCCGGCGGCGGTCATCGCGTTCAGCCTCAATGTCGGCGGGTACGCCGCCGAGGTGGTGCGCTCGGCGATCATGAGCGTGGCGCACGGGCAGTGGGAGGCGGCCGAATCGCTGGGCATGACCTACCCCCAGACGCTGTGGTGGGTGGTGTTCCCGCAGGCGTCGCGGATCGCCGTGCCGCCGCTGTCGAACACCCTCATCTCCCTGGTCAAGGACACCTCGCTGGCCTCGACCATCCTGGTGACCGAGCTGCTGCGCACCGCCCAGCTGGCCGCCGCCCCGACCTTCGACTTCTTCGCCCTCTACGGCGTGGCGGCCCTGTACTACTGGGTGATCTGCCTGATCCTCGGCTTCTTCCAGACCCGCCTGGAAACCCGGCTCTCGCGGCACGTCGCCGTTCGGTGACAACCGATTTCGTGAACACCTGGGTAACTCGCCGGGAACGCCCGGGCCGGGCCCCGTCGATATCCGCCGGTCCGGCCGGGTGGCGGTCGGGCACCCGCCGACCGGCTGAGTACGCGGAGAGTCGGGACAGGACTACGCTCTAGGTCGTGATGCGACGGACGAAAATTGTGTGCACCCTCGGGCCGGCCACAGCCACCCAGGACCGTATTCGTGAGCTCGTCGACAGCGGCATGGATGTGGCCCGGCTGAACTTCAGCCACGGCGAACATGCCGACCACGCCGACAACTACAAGATGGTCCGCGCGGCCTCGGACGAGTCCGGCCGCGCGGTCGGCATCCTCGCCGACCTGCAGGGCCCCAAGATCCGCCTCGGCCGCTTCGCCGACGGCCGGACCACCTGGGCCAACGGCGAGCAGGTGCGGATCACCGTCGACGAGGTCGACGGCACCCACGACCGGGTCTCCACCACCTACAAGCAGCTCGCCAAGGACGCCAAGGCCGGTGACCGCCTGCTCGTCGACGACGGCAAGGTCGGCCTGACGGTGGAGTCCATCGACGGCAACGATGTCGTCTGCCGGGTCACCGAGGGTGGCCCCGTGAGCAACAACAAGGGCCTGTCGCTGCCCGGCATGGACGTGTCGGTGCCCGCCCTGTCCGAGAAGGACATCGAGGACCTGGAATTCGCCCTGAAGCTGGGCGTGGACTTCATCGCGCTGTCGTTCGTGCGCTCGCCGTCCGACATCGAACTCGTGCACGACATCATGGACAAGGTCGGCCGCCGGGTGCCGGTCATCGCCAAGCTGGAGAAGCCGGAGGCGATCGAGAACCTCGAGGCGATCGTGCTGGCCTTCGACGCGGTGATGGTGGCCCGTGGCGACCTGGGCGTGGAGCTGCCGCTCGAGCAGGTGCCGCTGGTGCAGAAGCGCGCCATCCAGATGGCGCGCGAGAACGCCAAGCCGGTCATCGTCGCCACCCAGATGCTGGAGTCGATGATCGAGAACTCCCGCCCGACCCGCGCCGAGGCCTCCGACGTGGCCAACGCGGTGCTCGACGGCGCCGACGCGGTGATGCTCTCGGGCGAGACCTCGGTGGGCGCCTGGCCGATCGACGCGGTGCGCACCATGAGCCGCATCGTCACCGCGGTGGAGTCCGAGACGAACCGGGTCCCTCCGCTGACCCATGTGCCGCGCACCAAGCGTGGTGTGATCTCCTACGCCGCCCGCGACATCGGCGAGCGGCTCAACGCCAAGGCGCTGGTGGCCTTCACCCAGTCCGGTGACACCGTGCGCCGCCTGGCGCGGCTGCACACCCCGCTGCCGCTGCTGGCCTTCACCCCGCTGCCGGAGGTGCGCAGCCAGCTCACGCTGACCTGGGGCACCGAGACCTTCATCGTGCCGATGGTGGAGAGCACCGACGCGATGATCCATCAGGTCGACCAGGCGCTGCTGTCGATGGATCGGTACCGCAAGGGTGACCTGGTGGTCATCGTCGCCGGTTCCCCGCCGGGTACCGTCGGTTCCACCAACCTGATCCACGTTCATCGCATCGGCGAGGAGGACCACTAGTCGTGAACAGTTCGGCAGGCGGATCGACCGAGGTCGAGCCAGTGCACGGCGAGCAGTCACCCGATCTGCGGGTGCTGCTCGACCTGCTCGACCTCGAGTCGATCGGGGATGACGTCTTCGTCGGCAACCACCCGGAGAAGGTGTGGAGCCGCACCTTCGGCGGGCAGCTGGTGTCGCAGGCGATCGTCGCTGCCGGACGGACCGCGGGGGAGCGGCCGCTGCATGCGATCAACGCGCACTTCGTGCGCGGCGGCGACGTGAAGAAGCCGATCGAGTATCACGTGCAGCGGCACCGCGACGGGCGCGCGCTGGCCAATCGGACCGTCACCGCCAGCCAGGACGGCCAGGAGCTGTTCGTCATGCTGGCGGCGTTCCAGGACTGGGGTAAGGGCCTCGAGCACGCCCACGAGGGTCCCCAGGTGCCCGATCCGGAGTCGCTGCCGCGGATCGAGGAGAGCTTCGCCGGCTTCGAGGACAAGCTGGAGATGTTCATCAACGCGCCGCACCCGATCGACATGCGCTACACCAACGATCCGGCGTGGATCCTCAAGGGCACCGGCGAGAAGCTCAACCACAACCGGGTCTGGATGCGTACCGACGGCACGCTGCCCGACGATCCGCTGCTGCACGTGGCCGCGCTGGGGTACTCCTCCGACACCACGGTGCTGGATTCGATCATCACCACGCACGGACTGTCGTGGGGTCTGGACCGGATCCTGGCGGCGACGGTGAACCATTCGATCTGGTTCCACCGCCCGTTCCGGTTCGACGATTGGACGCTGTACGCCACCGAGTCGCCGGTGGCGGCGGGCTCGCGCGGCCTGGCGACCGGCCGGTTCTATTCGCGCAGTGGCGAACTGCTGGCCACCACGGTGCAGGAAGGCGTCATCCGCCACTTCCCGGCGCGCTGAGCCGGCCTCATCGGCGGCGCTCGACGTCGAGTTCGAGCTCGACGTCGGTGCGCTGATGGGCGCGCAGCCGGAACGGGACGGCGTGGCTCGCCGCGCCGTACACCGCCAGCGCCAGTCCGTGTTCGAGGTCGGCGATGTCGGCGTCGGTGAGGTCGGCCGGATCGCCCACCAGGCTCAGCGCGATCTCGGCGGTGGCCTCCCCGTCCGGTTCGCTACCGGGACGCGCACGGCGCCACTGTGATTCGAGGTCCAGGTGGACCGGATCGGTGGCGTCGACGGGCAGCGTGAACCGCCAGGCGAAGACGTCGCGGTCGCTCAGATGGTCGTCGAGGACCGCCCGGATTCCGGCGACGATGCGGTCCAGCGTTTCCGGCGTCACAAACACGTGGAGCGAAACATCCGAAATGCGTTTCGGCAAGTCTCCAGTCCTTGTCGTGTGTCGAACCAGCTAGGGGAACTTCCCACGTCCGCGCCGAAGTGTAATCGCTACGGGCCCGGACGAACAGCCCGACAGCGGTCAGCGTGCGCGCTGCGCGGCCAGAAACGCCGACAGCGGCCGGGCCGGACCGGGCTGTATCACCAGCCCGGGGCGATCGTCGTCGTCGGCGAGTTCGCTCCGTTCGTGCGGAGCCAGCGCGGCCAGCAGCGGGAACAGCAGCTCGGCGATGCGGTCGCCGACCTCGAGGAACGCCTCGGGCGACAGGCCGAGGGGGTCGGCGATGTTCTCCCGGCCCACGTAGGCCAGGTCGTTGCGGGCCCGGTGCAGCGCGGCAATGGATTTCGCCCCGGTGACCTTGGCGATGCGATGCGCCTCGGCCAGGGTGAAGGTCCGCGGCGCCGCCCCGAAGGCCAGCTCGACGACCTGTTCCCGCAGCGATTCGGTCATCGTGAGCACGAGATCGGCGCGATCCACCATCTCGGGCCGGATTTTCCTGGCCTTGAATCCGGTGGTGTCGCCACCGAGTCCGGCGATGGTCTCCGCGGCCAGCGGTTCCGGCGGAAAACCGACCAGCGCACGCGTTCCCGCGCTCTCCGCGGTGAGCCCGGGCAGGCCGTTGTCCGCAGCGAACGCCCGGGTGAGCCGTTCGGCGATCACCGAGCGGCAGACGTTGGAGTTGCAGACGAACAGCACGTGCATATCGACACCGTAATCCCGTCGATTGTCGCGCAGTAGAGCTACATCGGAACGATCACAGGCGCGGTGCTGGTTATTCACCTCTCGGTTGAATTGCGTACACGAATCGCGATGCGCAAATCCATTGTGTGTGACCGTGATACCCGCGAGATAACGTCTGAAAACCTTTCGATCATATGTGTCGAGCGTCACTCGCCGGTGTCGTAGTAATTCGATTCGGAAATAACCGGTGGCACGGCCGGTTGGTCGCCGTGTACCCGGCCGCGGGTGGAGAACATCGGACCGCGGGCGGGGACCACCGGCGCGAACGCGGCCAGGCCCGCGGGCCGGGTCATGTCGTCGTAGACGGCGTCGATACCGCCGCGGCGGAAGTAGGCCTCGTGCCAGAAGCCGGTGCCACCGGAATCGCGCAGGAATTCCGACCACCACTGCCGGTGCGGCGCCGACCGGGTCCAGCGTTCGAGGGAGTCGAGGTCGCGCCAGTACTGCCGGGCGCCCCAGTGCGGCGGCAGCATCGACCACACCACGTCCTCGTGCAGCAGCAGCCCGTCGGGCCGGTCGGCGTGCGACCGGTAGAGCTTGGGGCCGACGCCGAGCAGGCGCAGCAGCCCGCGCGGGGTGCGCACCCGCATGCCGAGCAGGATCATCACCAGGTCGGGATAGTCGTCCAGATCCACCGTCAGCCGGTTCACCCGCATGTCCGAGCCCTTTCGCCGTCCCGCCCTCACCGGTACAACGACCTGGCGGTGCGCGCGGTTCGACCGGCGGTTCGCGTCGCGGCGCGCCGAGACGCTATAGTGACCGCGGTGCGCCGGGTTGGCGGAACTGGCAGACGCGACGGTCTCAAAAACCGTTGTCCGAAAGGACGTGTGGGTTCGAGTCCCACACTCGGCACCACGGCGGCGGCGCGAGGCGATCGCGCTCCGCGGGGGAGTATCGATCGCGGGGTGTGCGCGACGTCTCCGCGCTGACGTTCACCGGCGGTTTCCGACCGCTCAATGCATTCTGTGCGGAAGCGAAAGGTACTCTTTACATCACTCGGTCACCCACGACGGGTTTATCGGCCGGCTCGTCCGATGCCGTCGACCGTCGTGGTGTGATCGACAGGCATCGGAATCCAGAGGGGTCGAACCTATGAGCACGAATGCAGGGGGCGCCGGCGCCGCACGTGAGGCCGTGGCCAAGCGCGTCGTCGTCGCCGAGGACGAGGCCCTCATCCGGATGGATCTCGTCGAGATGCTCAAGGAAGAGGGCTACGAGGTCGTCGGCGAGGCGGGCGACGGACAGCAGGCCGTCGAGCTGGCCGAGGAGCTGCGTCCGGATCTGGTGATCATGGACGTCAAGATGCCGCGCCGGGACGGTATCGACGCCGCGGGTGAGATCGCGTCGAAACGTGTTGCGCCCGTGGTGATCCTGACCGCGTTCAGTCAGCGCGACCTGGTCGAGCGGGCCCGCGACGCCGGCGCCATGGCCTATCTGGTGAAGCCGTTCACCAAATCGGATCTGGTGCCCGCGATCGAACTGGCCGCGAGCCGTTTCCACGAAATCACCGCGCTGGAAACCGAAGTCGCGAATCTGTCGGATCGGCTGGAGACGCGCAAACTGGTCGAGCGGGCCAAGGGTGTGCTCATGCAGACCCAGGGGCTCTCGGAACCGCAGGCGTTCAAATGGATTCAGCGCACCGCGATGGACCGGCGCACCACGATGAAGGCGGTCGCCGAAGTGGTCCTGGAGAACCTCACCCCGCAGTGACGTAGAACCGCACGTCGGATCGCGAGCGAAAAGCCGGAAAACTTTACGTAAGCGAAACAATAATGTGAACTACGACTGGACACGAAGCGTCCGACATGATGCGAATGTGATGCGGATCTAACAAACCGGCGATATGTTCTGTCCGGGCTGAACGTGGTCGGCCCCCTCGGTGACCCCGGGGAGCACAGGACATAGAGGTGAGACGTGCTCAGTTCGACATGGCGCAGTCGTTCGACGCGAGGAGTTCTGGTAATCGGAGCTGCCGCGTCGTTGGTGTTGTCCGGATGCAGCGACAAGTCGTCCGACGGCGGCGGTGGCGGCAACACCGATCTCTCGATCCAGCCGGTGGTCCAGCTCGATACCCAGGGTAAGGCTGTCGCGCAGACCGACGCCGGGGCCGCCGCCGACCCGGCCGGCGACGGCAAGGCCAAGTGCGCGCCGCAGACCATCGCGATGGCGGGCCCGCTGACCGGTGGCAACGCCGCGCTCGGCATCAACATCATCAACGGCGTGAAGCTGGCCCTCGACCAGCACAACAAGGCCAACCCGGATTGTCAGGTCTCGGTCAAGCAGTTCGACACCGAGGGCAAGCCGCAGATCGCCAGCCAGGTGATCCCGACGATCGTCAGCGACCCGAGCATCGTCGCGCTGGTCGGTCCGACCTTCTCCGGGGAGACCAAGGCGACCGGCCAGATCCTCAGCGAGGCGGGCATGCCCACGCTGACCGCCTCGGCCACCAACCCGACGCTCACCGAGAACGGCTGGAAGACCTTCTTCCGCGGCCTCGGCAACGACAACTCGCAGGGCCCGGCCGTGGCCAACTACCTGACCGGGGAGAAGGGCTACAAGAAGATCTGCGTGGTCCAGGACAACACCGACTACGGTGCCGGTCTGGCGCAGGCCTTCAACGCCGCCGCCGGCGCGGCCGCCGACCCGTCCTGCGCGGTCAGCGTCAAGGAAGGTGACAAGGACTTCTCCGCCGCGGTGTCGAAGCTGTCGGCGGCCAAGCCCGACGCCATCTTCTACGCCGGGTACTACGCCGAGGCCGCGCCGTTCGTGCAGCAGCTGCGCTCTGGCGGGGTGACCGCGACCTTCGTCTCCGCCGACGGCAGCAACGACCCCGAGTTCGTGCGGCAGGCGGGCAGCTCGTCCAAGGACGCGCTGCTGTCGTGCCCGTGCAGCCCGGCGCCGGAGAAGTTCGCCACCGAGTACAAGGCGCTCAACGGCCAGGCACCCGGCGTCTACTCGGTCGAGGGCTACGACCTGACCACGATCCTGCTCAAGGGCATCGACTCCGGCAAGATCACCCGCCCCGAGCTGGTGGACTACGTCCGCAACTACGACGGCACCGGTGTCGCCCGCCAGTACAAGTGGGGTCCGACCGGCGAGCTGGCCAACATCCAGATCTGGATGTACGAGGTCAAGTAGTCCCCACGAAAGTGTGTAGCGGTGCGCGTGGCCATGCCACGCGCACCGCTCGCCTGACGCGAGAGAAACCATGACATCAGCGGCTTCGCTCGGTGTGACCCTGTTGGCCGAGGGTTCCATCGATTTCAACGTCTCCGGGGTGATCGACCAGTTCTGGCGATTGACCGTCGACGGTCTCACCTACGGCTCGGTCTACGCCCTCGTCGCCGTCGGCTACACCCTGGTGTACGGCGTGCTGAGGCTGATCAACTTCGCCCACTCCGAAATCTTCATGCTCGGCATGTTCGGTACCTACGTCGGTCTGGAACTGCTCGGCTTCGCCCCCAGCGGCAATGTGTACTCGCAGGGCGTCGTGCTGACGGTGACCTACCTCGGGCTGGCGATGCTGTTCGGCATGCTGGTCTCCGGCGTCGCCGCGGTCGGCCTCGAACGGGTGGCCTACCGGCCGCTGCGCAAACGCGGTGCCAAACCTCTCGCGTTCCTGATCACCGCGATCGGTATGTCGTTCGTGATCCAGGAGTTCGTCCACTACATCCTGCCCAAGATCCGGCCGGGCCTCGGCGGCACCAACGCCCAGACCGGTATCCGGCTCGTCGAGCCGAAGGTGCAGTTCAGCTTCCTCGGCGCCGACGTCACCAATGTGGCGATCGTGATCATCGTCGCGGCCGTGGTGCTCGCGGTCAGCACCGAGATCCTCATCAACCGCACCAAATTCGGCCGCGCCATCCGCGCCGTGGCCCAGGACCCCGACACCGCGACCCTGATGGGCGTCTCGCGGGAACGGGTCATCGTGCTGACCTTCCTCATCGGCGGCCTGCTGGCCGGTGCCGCCGCCATGCTGTACACCCTGCGGGTGCCCACCGGCATCATCTTCTCCGGCGGCTTCATCCTCGGCATCAAGGCCTTCAGCGCCGCGGTCCTCGGCGGCATCGGCAACCTGCGCGGCGCGCTGCTGGGCGGTCTGCTGCTCGGTGTGGCCGAGCAGTACGGCCAGATCCTGTTCGGCTTCGAATGGCGCGACGTGGTGGCCTTCGTCCTGCTGGTGACCGTGCTGATGTTCCGGCCCACCGGTATTCTCGGCGAGAGTCTGGGGAGGGCGCGCGCATGACCGACCTGACGAAAACCCCGGTGGCACAGCCTGATCGGCGCGGCGTCGGCGACGCGATCCGCACCTGGTGGGACGGGCTGTCGCGGCAGCAGCAGTGGGTGGTCGGCATCCCGGTCATCGCCGTGCTGGCGATCGTGCCGCTGTTCCCACCGCCGCTGCTGGACACCCCCGGGGTGAGCTTCGGCGGCGTGATGGCGCTGTTCGCGATGTACGCGCTGATCGCGATCGGCCTGAACGTGGTGGTCGGCCAGGCGGGCCTGCTCGACCTCGGCTATGTCGGCTTCTACGCCGTCGGCGCCTACACGGTGGGCCTGCTCACCAGCGCGAACAGCCCGTGGAACCAGACCGACGGCGGCTGGCTGAATCCGAGCTGGGCCTGGCTGGCGTGTGTGCCGATCGCGGTCGCGCTCACGGCGCTGTCCGGCCTGATCCTGGGCACCCCCACCCTGCGCCTGCGCGGTGACTACCTGGCCATCGTGACGCTGGGCTTCGGTGAGATCGTGCGCCTGATGGCCGACAATCTCGGCGAGCTCACCAACGGCAGCCTCGGCCTGTCCAAGATCGCCTACCCGCAGGTGGGCGAGTCGGAGGAACTGCCGGGCGGCTACTTCTCACCCGGCAACCTCGGCGACCCCGACACCTGGAATCCGTTCCAGCGGGCCAACAACGGCACCTGGTGGTTCTGGCTCGGCATGGTCCTGGTGATCATCGTGCTGCTGATCATCGGCAACCTCGAGCGCAGCCGGGTGGGCCGCGCGTGGGTGGCCATCCGCGAGGACGAGGACGCCGCCGAGATCATGGGCGTGCCGACCTTCAAGTTCAAGCTGTGGGCGTTCACGATCGGCGCCTCGGTCGGCGGCCTGTCCGGCGCGATGTACGCCGGTCAGGTCACCTACGTCAATCCCAAGCAGTTCGACATCATCCTGTCGATGCTGTTCCTGTGCGCGGTCGTGCTCGGCGGTTCGGGCAACAAGCTCGGTGTGATCGTCGGCGCCTTCCTCATCGCGTACCTGCCGCTGCGGTTGCAGTCGGTGCAGCTGGTGTCGACCGAGTCGACCGGTTACCTGCTGCTCGCGGTGGACGCGGTCCTGTTGATCGGGCTGTGGGCACTGTGGAAGTACCGCAGGGACGCGATCGGCGTCTGGGGACAGCGGGCGGTGATCGGCGTCTCGATCGTCGCGGTGATCTGGGGATTGCTGCTGTTCGGCAGCGTGCTGCTGTTCCGCAAGGGCGGCGCGCAGACCCTCGGCGACCTGAAGTACCTGTACTTCGGTATCGCCCTGGTGGTGATGATGATTCTGCGGCCCCAGGGTCTGTTCCCGGTGCGGCAGAAACTGCTCACCTATGGCAGGCAGGTGTACCAGGCGGTCGTGCGCAAACCGGCCGCCGGATCGATCGGAGCACAGCGATGACCGGCCCGGGCGCGGGAGACGCGCTGTACGACAACGAGGACATGTCGGCCGGGTACAAGCCCGCGCCGGAGGTCGAGCCGGTGGGCGAGGTCGACGTCACCGCGGTCCTGCCCGAACTGGGCGACGCGGAGACGGTGGCCGATGTCGTCGCCCCGCATCGCGACATCGACACCGCGGTGGGCGAGCCGCTGCTGCGCACCGACGGGCTCACGGTGCAGTTCGGCGGTCTGACCGCGCTCGACAGCGTGAGCTTCGAGATCCGCCGCGGCGAGATCCTGGGCCTGATCGGCCCCAACGGCGCGGGCAAGACCACCTGCTTCAACGCCATCACCGGCGTCTACAAGCCGGCCGCCGGCAGCGTGCACTTCGACGGCAAGCCGCTGGCCAGGACCAAGCGCAACGAGATCACCCGGCTCGGGATCGCGCGCACGTTCCAGAACGTGCGGCTCTTCGGCGAGATGACGGCGCTGGAGAACGTGGTCGTCGGCACCGACGCCCGCCACACCACCTCGGTGCCGGGCGCGGTGTTCCGCACGCCGAAGCACCGGCGCGAGGAACGCGACGCCATCGAACGCGGCATGGCGCTGCTCGAGTTCGTCGGTATCGCGCCGCGCGCGGTGGAGAAGGCGCGCAACCTGTCCTACGGCGATCAGCGCCGGCTCGAGATCGCCCGCGCGCTGGCGACCGAACCCAAGCTGCTGTGCCTGGACGAACCGGCCGCCGGGTTCAATCCCAGCGAGAAGTCGGCGCTGATGGATCTGATCCGCAAGATCCGCGACGACGGCTACACCGTGCTGCTGATCGAGCACGACATGCGCCTGGTGATGGGCGTGACCGACCGGATCGTGGTGCTCGAGTTCGGGCGCAAGATCGCCGACGGCCTGCCCGCCGCGGTGCGCGAGGACCCGGCCGTGATCGCGGCCTATCTCGGCGTACCCGACGCGGACACCGTCGCGGAGGTCCGCGAGGAGGCCGGCGCCGCCGCGGCGGCCGCGGCCGAACCCACCCGGGCCCCGGTCGCGGTGGTGGAAGCGGCGCAGGAGGAGCCCGCGGCCGCCGCGGACGTGCCGCTGCTCGAGGTGCGCGACATGGTCGTGCACTACGGCAGAATCGAAGCGCTGCACGGCATCTCGCTGTCGGTGTCGCAGGGCGAGCTGGTCACCCTGCTCGGCGCCAACGGTGCGGGTAAGACCACCACCATGCGCGCGCTGTCGGGTCTGCTGCCGCTCACCTCGGGCCGGATCCTGTTCGAGGGCAAGGACATCACCGGCATGAAGGCGCACGACCGGGTCGTGCAGGGCCTGATCCAGGCGCCGGAGGGCCGCGGGGTGTTCCCCGGGATGACGGTGGCCGAGAACCTCGACATGGGCTGCTACGGCAGGCCGTTCGAGCAGAAGGCCGAGTATCAGCAGACGCTGGACTGGATCTTCGAGCTGTTCCCGCGCCTGGCCGAGCGGCGCAAGCAGGTCGGCGGCACCCTCTCGGGTGGTGAACAGCAGATGCTGGCCATCGGCCGGGCCCTGATGGCGCGTCCGAAACTGCTGCTGCTCGACGAACCGTCGATGGGTCTGGCGCCGATGGTGATCCAGCAGATCTTCAAGATCATCAGCGAGATCAACCGCCAGGGCACCACCGTGCTGCTCGTCGAGCAAAACGCCCAGCAGGCCCTCACCCGCAGCCACCGCGCCTACATCCTGGAAACCGGCGAGGTCACCAAATCCGGAGCGGGCGCCGCCCTGCTCACCGACCCCGCCGTCATGTCCGCCTACCTGGGGCACTGAGTTATCGGAGCGCTGGCGCGCTCGAGTCGCGGCCCTGGGGGTCCCGCCGATCAGGCACCGTTGCTTGCTCCTTCGTCGCGTACGCAACGGCACCTGATCGGCGGGACGGCCGCGACCCGCCGGGGCCCCTCCTCGAGGTCGGGCCGTTCGGCGCGGCGGCGTTAGCCCGTGTCGGTGGTGGTCCCTACACTCATCCGGGTGAGTTCACCGACGACTGCTCAGGCATCGACAACGACCACTGCCTCCGGGGGTGAGCGGCCCACGCTGCTGCTCCTGGACGGGCACTCGCTGGCGTACCGCGCGTTCTTCGCGCTACCGGCGGAGAACTTCAAGACCGTCACCGGGCAGACCACCAACGCGGTGTACGGGTTCACCTCGATGCTGATCAACCTGCTGCGCGACGAGAAGCCCAGCCACGTGGCCGCGGCGTTCGACGTGTCCCGCAAGACCTTCCGCACCGAGGCGTACCCGGAGTACAAGGCCAACCGCAGCGCGACCCCGGACGAATTCCGCGGCCAGGTCGAACTCACCAAGGACGTCCTCGGCGCGCTGGGCATCCCCGTGATGGCCATCGACGGCTACGAGGCCGACGACGTCATCGCCACGCTCACCACCCAGGCCGTGGCCCAGGGCTACCGGGTCTTCATCGTCACCGGCGACCGCGACGCGATCCAGCTGGTCAACGACGACGTCACCGTGCTGTACCCGCGCAAGGGCGTCTCCGACCTGACCCGGTTCACTCCCGCCGAGGTGGAGACCAAGTACGGTCTCACGCCGGCCCAGTACCCCGACTACGCGGCGCTGCGCGGCGATCCGAGCGACAACCTGCCCGGCATCCCCGGCGTCGGCGAGAAGACCGCCGCCAAGTGGATCCGCGAATACGGCGATCTGGCCACCCTCGTCGACAAGGTCGACCAGGTGAAGGGCAAGGTCGGCGACGCGCTGCGGGCCAACCTGTCCAGCGTGGTGCTCAACCGCCAGCTCACCGAGATGGTGCGCGAGGTACCGCTGCCCTACACCCCCGATCAGCTGGCGCAGGCGCCGTGGGACCGGGAGAAGATCCACCAGCTCTTCGACGACCTGGAGTTCCGGGTCCTGCGCGACCGGCTGTTCGAGACCCTCGGGTCCGCCGAGCCGGAAGCCGAGTCGGGGTTCGAGATCAGCGGAGGCGCCCTGGACCAGGGCGCGGTCACCGACTGGCTGGTCGAGCACGCGAAAGCTGGTGTGCGGCACGGCATCTCGATCGCGGGCACCGGCACCCCGGTGCACGGTGAGGCCCGCGCGCTGGCCATCGCCGCCGCTGACGGTGAGGGCGGCTACATCGACCTGACCGTGCTGACCCCCGAGGACGAGGCCGCGCTGGCCGCCTGGCTGGCCGACCCCGCCGTCCCGAAGGCGCTGCACGAGGCCAAGGCCGCGGGGCACGCGCTGCGCGGGCGGGGGTTCACCCTGTCGGGGCTCACCAGCGACACCGCGCTCTCGGCCTACCTGGTCCGGCCCGGTCAGCGCAGCTTCAACCTCGACGACCTGTCGCTGCGCTACCTCAAGCGCGAGCTGCGCGCCGAGACCGGCGACTCCGGCCAGCTCTCGCTGCTCGACGACGAGGACACCGTCGCCGAGCAGACCGCGCGCGAGCTGATGCTGCGCGCCCGCGCCGTCGCCGATCTCGCCGACGCCCTCGACGCCGAGCTGGCCCAGATCGAGTCGACCGCCCTGCTCGAGGAGATGGAGCTGCCGCTGCTCGGCGTGCTCGCCGAGCTCGAGGAGGCCGGCATCGCGGTCGACGTGGCCCAGCTCGAATCGCTGCAGCGCCAGTTCGCCGACCGGGTCACCGAGGCCGCGAACGCCGCCTACGACGTGATCGGCAAGCAGATCAACCTCGGCTCGCCCAAGCAGCTGCAGGTGGTGCTGTTCGACGAGCTCGACATGCCCAAGACCAAGCGCACCAAGACCGGTTACACCACCGACGCCGACGCGCTGGAATCGCTGTTCGAGAAGACCGGCCACGCCTTCCTCGAGCACCTGCTCGCGCATCGCGACGCCACCCGGCTCAAGGTCACCGTCGACGGCCTGCTCAAGTCGGTCGCCGACGACGGCCGCATCCACACCACCTTCAACCAGACCATCGCCGCCACCGGCAGGCTCTCCTCCACCGAGCCGAACCTGCAGAACATCCCGATCCGCACCGACACCGGCCGCCAGATCCGCGACACCTTCGTCGTCGGCGCCGGCTACACCGAGCTGATGACGGCCGACTACAGCCAGATCGAGATGCGGATCATGGCCCACCTCTCCGGCGACGAGGGCCTGATCGAGGCCTTCAACTCCGGCGAGGACCTGCACACCTTCGTGGCCTCGAAGGCCTTCGACATCCCGCTGTCGGAGGTCACCCCGGAGATGCGCCGCCGGATCAAGGCGATGTCCTACGGTCTGGCCTACGGCTTGAGCTCCTACGGACTGTCGGCCCAGCTGAAGATCAGCACGGCCGAGGCCAAGGAGCAGATGGACGTCTACTTCGACCGTTTCGGCGGTATCCGCGACTACCTGTCCGAGGTCGTCGACGAGGCCCGCAAGGTCGGCTACACCCAGACCCTGTTCGGTCGCCGCCGCTACCTGCCCGACCTGGATTCCAGCAACCGCCAGCGCCGCGAGGCCGCCGAGCGGATGGCGCTCAACGCCCCCATCCAGGGCACCGCGGCCGACATCATCAAGGTCGCGATGATCAACGTGCAGAACGCGATTCGCGAGGCGGGCCTGCGTTCGCGGATGCTGCTGCAGATCCACGACGAACTCGTCTTCGAGGTCGCCGAGGGCGAGCGGGAAGCGCTCGAGACCCTGGCCAGGGACCAGATGTCGGCGGCCATCGAGCTCTCGGTTCCGCTCACCGTCTCGGTGGGCACCGGCCGCAGCTGGGACTCCGCGGCGCACTGAGCCTCGTCGCCGGGGTGACCGCGCGTCACCCCGGCGACCGGAGCGGTTGACGTGTTCGTCCAAGACCCGGCGGTGGTGGCGGTCGTAGAGTCGAGATAGCCGATCCGAGGAGATGAGAGTCATGACCGGATTCGTGGCCACCGCGGAGACCGAGATCGCCGCGTCACCCGAGCGGGTCTGGGAGGTACTGACCGATCCCGCGCAGATTCGCCGGTTCATGTTCGGTGCCGAGGTCGACACCGACTGGCAGCCGGGCAGCCCGATCGTCTGGCAGGGCGAGTACGAGGGCACGCGCTACGAGGACAAGGGCACGATCCTGGCGGCCGACCCCGGCAAGCTGCTGAAACTCACCCACTACAGCCCGCTGGGCGGCGCGCCCGACCTGCCCGAGAACTACCACACGCTCACCTACGAGCTGACCGCGAGCGAGGCGGGCACCCACCTGTCGCTGAGCCAGGACAACAACGCGAGCCCGGACGAGGCCGAGCATGCCCGGTCCATGTGGACCGGCCATGTCGACGGCATCAGGGCGGCGGCCGAGGGCGGGTAGTGCCGCGTCGACCGGAGATGCGTCACCGTTTCGTGCGCGCGGTGTGGCAGCATCGGCGCTATGAGCGCCGATGTCATCGCCAGCCCGCTGCCCGACTGCCCCGACATCACCCGCGCCTTCGCGGTCTCGTGGCCGGTGCGGCTCGGTGACACCGACGGGCAGGACCGGCTGCGGCTCGACGCTGTGGCGCGCTACCTGCAGGACATCGGGTTCGACCACCTGGACGCGGTCGAGGACGGCGACACCCACCAGGCGTGGATCGTGCGGCGCACGGTCATCGACGTGTACGAACCGATCGAGTTCGGTGACCGGGTGCAGCTGCGCCGCTGGTGCGATGCGCTGTCGAACCGCTGGTGCGACATGCGGATTCAGCTGAAGGGGGAGCGCGGCGGGCACATCGAGGCCGCCGCGTTCCTGATCCACATCGATCCGGTCGCGGGCAGGCCCGCCCGGATGAGCGACGCGTTCATGGCGCCGATGCTGGCCAGCACCACCGAGCACCGGCTGCGCTGGCGGGCCGCGCTCACCGAACTCGACGACCCCGAGGTCGAGGCGGTGGCGTTCCCGCTGCGGGTGACCGACGTGGACCGGCTCGGCCACGTCAACAACGCGGTGTACTGGGGCGCGGTCGAGGAAGCGCTCGCCGCGCATCCGGACCACCACGAACTGCCGTACCGGGCGATCGTCGAGCACGTAGGACCGGTGATGATCGGCGACAAGGTGGTGCTGCGCACGAGCGCGCGCCCCGAGGGTCTGCGGGTGCAGCTGGACGTGGACGGGTCGGCGCGGGCGCTGGCCTCCGTCGACCGGCTGGTCACCCGGTAGGACACGAAAGCAGTTCGCCCGCAGGCGATCTCGCTCTAGGCGGGCGGGGGAGCCTGCGTGCGGGCGACCAACCGGGCCGAGCCGCCCGTCAGATCCACCCGATCACGGGGTGGGGCGCCCTCGGAGGGCGTCTCCCGGTGCATCAGGGTGCTCTGCCGCTGCTCGAACTCGTGATGCTTGGACCCCTGGAACATGGCGGTGAGGTGTTCGAACCCGGTGGCCGCGACGGCGGGTCCGGTGCGCTTGCGGGTCCAGGGCAGGATCCGGGTCCCGGTCAGGCGGTTCACCACCACTTCGAGCAGGGCGAGCGCAATCAGCAGGATCGCCAGCCCGGGGATCGTCATCGCGAAGACCGTACCCATACATCTCACCGTACCCGGGTGGTCGGGTCACTGTGCTGAGCTGCAGTGATGGTACTCACGAGTAGACACGACGGGAAGATATGCAGGTTGCGGTTTCGCGACGATCGCCCTATTCTCGAACGCGTGCCGAATCCCGCCGACCGCTTCACCGCGCTGCTTGTCGCTGACCGCGACCGCGCGGTTGCTGCTGCGCAGACCGCGCAGGCAGCCACACGGCAGATTCTTCTCGTAGTAACCCGCCGTAGCGGGGTCTGATTCGGACCGGCCCCCTCGCTGCGGGCTGATTTTCATTGTTCTGCTGGTCCCCACCTGCCAACGAAGACCATCTTCGGGAAGACCTCACCTGCAATGACACTGCTGACACTGGACCGTGCCCTGTTCGACGCCGCCCCCAAGGGCCTGCGCGCCGAGACCTTCGACCTGACTCCCGCCGAGTTCCTCGCGCGGTACACCCGCCTCGCGGGACCCATCGCCCTCGGTGAATTCACCTGTTCCGGAACGGATTTCACCGCGACCCTGGAATTCGCCGACCACCTGCGCACCGTCATCGCGGCCGGCAGCCCCGTCGCCGCCATGACCTCCGCGCTCTACGACGAGGGCTACCCCCTCGAGATCCTGCGGTTCCACCAGCGCCGCACCGACGACGGCACCGCCACCTACGTGCAGTGCGAGTTCAACGGCAGGCGCGGCTGGGCCGCGGCGATGGCCGCCGACGGTGCCGAATCCACCGTCCGCGCCATGATCGCCTGCGTCAACCAGCTCGCCGGCTGACCGCCACGAGTACGCGAAGGGCCCGTTCACCTCACCGGAGGTGAACGGGCCCTTCGCTTTTCGCGCCTATTCGGCGGCGGAGGCCTGCTCGGCGATCTGCTTGCGTACCTCGTCCATGTCCAGGCCCTTGACCTGGGTCACCAGGTCTTCCAGCGCGGCGGGCGGCAGCGCGCCCGGCTGGGCGAACACGAGTACGCCCTCGCGGAAGGCCATGATGGTGGGGATGGACCGGATGTTCGCCGCGGCGGCGAGCCCCTGCTCGGCCTCGGTGTCGACCTTGCCGTGCACCACGTCGGTGTGCTTCTCCGACGATGCCTCGAAGGTCGGCGCGAAGCTGCGGCACGGTCCGCACCAGGAGGCCCAGAAATCGACGAGGACCACGTCGTTTCCGGTGATGACTTCGTCGAAGTTCTGCTGGGTCAGCGTCTGGGTGGCCATGACGTCCCTTCCTTGTCGGTTCCTCGGCTGTAACGCCGTGGCGTCCCTCTATCTTCCACCGACCACGACACGCTCCTGCCGTGCCTCCCCGTCCCAGCGGCGAATGCCCACCACAACGGCGGGAAAATCGTGGTCGGCGGCCACCGCGGTGATCGCCGGGCCCAGCCGCTCCGGCGGCACCCGCCGGGCCAGGGTGACGTGCGGTGTCCAGGCGCCGGGCCGCATCGTCGCGGGCACCCCGGGGCACGGTTCGACCATCGCGTGTACGCGTCGCTGCAGGTCGAGCAGGTCGGCGGTGACCACCACCGAGCGCACCAGGATCGGCCTGCGCGCGCCGAACACCAGCAGCCCGCCGAGCCGGATCGGCAGCGGCCGGAAATCCAGCCCGGTCAGCGCGCGGTCGATCCTGGGCCAGATCTCGCGGGCCACCGCGACCGTCACGTGCGGCCGGTGGCCCGGGCCGCGGGGACTGGCGATCCCCGCCGCCGCCAGGACCGCCCACTGCCTGCGGACCTCGGCCTCGGCGTGTTCGTCGAGCAGCAACTCCACCGACTGCACCATGGTCTGCAGAAAATAGTCGCTCCGGCGTGTCCCCGCGCGCAGGTCGGCACCGGCGGGCGCGAGGATGAACGGGTGAACGCGACGAAGACGAGCCTGCGGCTCGGTGTGATCGACGGTGACGGAATCGGGCCCGAGGTGGTCGCCGCGACCAGGGCGGTCGTCGACGAGGCCGTCGGCGCCGTGGGGCTGGCGCCGGTGGAGTGGGTGCCGCTGCTGATGGGGCACGAGGCCATCGCGGCCTACGCCGACCCGCTGCCCGAACAGACGCTCACGGCGCTGGAAGACCTCGACGCCTGGATCCTGGGCCCGCACGACAACGCGTCCTATCCCGCCGACCTGCGGGTGGCCCCCGGCGGCGCCATCCGCAAACGCCTCGGCCTCTACGCCAACATCCGGCCCGCGGCGGCCTTCGCCGGGGTGCGGGCGAGCGCGCCCGACATCGATCTGGTGATCGTGCGGGAGAACAGCGAGGGCTTCTACGCCGACCGCAACATGTACGCCGGGTCGGGGGAGTTCCGGCCGACGCCGGACGTGGCGATGGCGGTCGCGGTGATCACCCGGCAGGCCTGTGAGCGGATCGCGCACCAGGCGTTGCGGCTGGCGCGGGGCAGGCGCAAGCGGGTCACGGTGGTGCACAAGGCGAACGTGCTGCCGATGACGACCGGGCTGTTCCGCGACGTCTGCTACGAGGTGGCCGAGCAGTACCCGGACGTGCGGGTCGACGACGAGCACGTCGACGCGATGGCCGCGCACCTGGTGCGCGCGCCCGGCGAGTACGACGTGATCGTCACCGAGAACCTGTTCGGTGACATCCTGTCCGACCTCGCGGGTGAGCTGGCCGGCTCGCTCGGCATGGCCGCCTCGCTCAACTGCTCCGACACCAGGGCGATGGCGCAGGCGGTGCACGGCGCCGCGCCGGGACTGGCGGGCCGCAATCGCGCCAATCCCGCCGCCCTGCAACTGTCCGCGGCGATGTTGTTGCGGTGGTTGGCCGTTCGCGACGGGGACCGCGCGCTCGACGACGCCGCCGACCGGATCACCCACGCGGTCGCGGCCACCCTGGCGGCCGGAATCGCGACCGCGGATCTGGGCGGTCTGGCTTCCACCAGCGAATTCACCGAGCAGGTCAGCGCGCGCGTGCACCGGAGGTGAAGGGACCCCTTTCACATTGGCTGATTAATCTTCGGTTACTGTCGCACCACGCTGTGTCCGGTTCGCATACATTGCCAAACAGGCGCTGACACGTGGCCGGCGTCGACGTGAAATGTGGAGGCTCCTTTGTCTGTTCGTATTGTTCTCGGCCGCGGCGCCGTGCGGCTGTTGTGTACCGCGGCCGCCGGTGCGCTGATGTTGAGTGGCTGCGCCGAAAACACCGAGGGCGACACCTCCGCGGTGCCCAAGGTGTCGGTGGAGAAGGTCGACGCGCTCGCCGCGGCCGTTCCCGACAAGGTGAAGCAGGCAGGCAAGCTGGTCGTCGGCGTCAACGTGCCCTACCAGCCGAACGAGTACAAGGACGCGAGCGGCAAGATCGTCGGCTTCGACGTGGACCTGCTCGACGCCGTCGCGAGCACCCTCGGCCTGAAGGTCGACTACGTCGAATCCTCCTTCGAGAAGATCATTCCGGCGATTCAGGCAGGCACCTACGACGTGGGTATGTCCTCGATCACCGATTCGCGCGAACGCGAACAGCAGGTCGATTTCACGACCTATTTCTCCGCGGGCATCCAGTGGGCCCAGCAAACCGGTAAAGCCATCGATCCGAACAATGCGTGCGGCAAGAAAGTCGCCGTACAGTCCACTACGGTCGAGCACACCGACGAGATTCCCGCCAAGAGCGCCAAATGCGTCGCCGAGGGCAAGCCGGCCATCGACATGAAGGCCTTCGACGAGCAGAGCGCCGCCACCAACGCGCTGGTGCTGGGCCAGGTCGACGCGATGTCGGCCGACTCCCCGGTCACCGCGTACGCGATCAAGCAGAGCGAGGGCAAGATCGAGGCGGCCGGTCCGCTGTTCGACTCCGCGCCCTACGGCTGGGCCGTGCAGAAGGGCTCGCCGCTGGCGGTGTCGCTGCAGAAGGCGCTGCAGCACCTGATCGACAACGGCAAGTACGGCGAGATCACCACCAACTGGGGTGTCCAGGAGGGTCAGATCAAGACCTCGGTGATCAACGGCGCAGTGAGCTGACGTGACCGAGAAGGACGACACGGTGGAGGTGCCCGGACCGGGCACCGAACCCGAACCGATCAAAGCGGTCCCGCTCCGCAGGCCGGGCCGCTGGATCGCGGCGACAATCATCCTGATCCTGGTGGGATTGTTCGTCTACGGCGCCGCGACGAATCCCGCCTACCGGTGGGACACCTACGGCAAGTACCTGTTCGACAGCCGGATCACCGCGGGCGCGATCGTCACCCTGGAACTCACCGTGCTCTCGATGGCCATCGCCGTCGCGCTGGGCACGGTGCTGGCGGTGATGCGGCTGTCGCCGAACCCGGTCCTGCGCACCACCGCGTGGGTGTACCTCTGGATCTTCCGCGGTACCCCGGTGTTCGTGCAGCTGGTGTTCTGGGGCCTGCTGCCCTCGCTCTACAAGCAGATCCAGCTCGGTGTCCCGTTCGGTCCGCAGTTCTTCCACTTCGACGTGCAGACCCTGCAGGCCGGTTTCCTGTTCGCGGTGATCGGCCTCGGTCTCAACGAGGCCGCGTACATGGCCGAGATCGTGCGCGCCGGCATCAACTCGGTCGGCGAGGGCCAGCGTGAGGCATCGATCGCGCTGGGCATGTCGTGGACGCAGACCATGCGCCGCACGGTGCTGCCCCAGGCGATGCGGGTGATCATCCCGCCCACCGGCAACGAGCTGATCGGCATGCTCAAGACCACCTCACTGGTCATCGGCATCCCGCTCAGCACCGACCTGTTCGGCCGGGCGCGCGACATCTACGGCGTCAACTTCCAGCCGATCCCGCTGCTGCTCGTCTGTGCCACCTGGTACCTGGCGATCACCAGCGTCCTGATGGTCGGGCAGTACTACTTGGAGCGCTACTTCTCGCGCGGAGCCACCCGGCAGCTGACGGCCAAGCAGCTCGAGGAACTGGCCACGGCGCAGGCGGCGGTGAAGGCGAAATGAGCGAACCAGCAGTGACCACACCGCCGATGGTGCTCGCCGACCGGGTGTGCAAGAACTTCGGCGCGTTGAAGGTGCTCAAGGGCGTCTCGCTCGAGGTGCAGCGCGGCAAGGTGCTGACCCTGGTGGGCCCGTCGGGCTCGGGCAAGTCGACGTTCCTGCGCTGCATCAACCACCTCGAACAGGTCAACGCCGGCCGGTTGTACGTCGACGGCGATCTGGTGGGCTACCGGGAGAAGAACGGCAAGCTCTACGAGATGCACCCGCGCGAGGCCGCGTTGCAGCGCCGCGACATCGGCATGGTGTTCCAGCACTTCAACCTGTTCCCGCACCGGACCGCGCTGGAGAACGTCATCGAGGCGCCCACCCAGGTGCGCGGGATCCGCAAGTCCGAGGCGATCGCCCGCGCCGAGGAGCTGCTCGACCGGGTCGGCCTGTCCGCCAAGCGCAACGCCTACCCGGCGCAGCTGTCGGGCGGTCAGCAGCAGCGCGTCGCCATCGCGCGGGCGCTGGCGATGGACCCGAAGCTGATGCTGTTCGACGAGCCCACCTCGGCGCTGGACCCCGAGCTGGTCGGCGAGGTGCTCACCGTCATGCGCGAGCTCGCCGACTCCGGCATGACCATGCTGGTGGTGACCCACGAGATGGGCTTCGCCCGCGAGGTCGCCGACGAGCTGGTCTTCATGGACGGCGGTGTGGTCGTGGAATCGGGTCCGCCACGTGAGTTGCTGGCGAACCCGCAGCACGAACGCACCAAGGCGTTCCTGTCCCGCCTGCTCTGAGCTCGGCACGGACGAACGGCCCCCGCGAACCTGTCGTGGGGGCCGTTTCGCGTCTCAGTCCGCCGTGCTGCCGTCGAGGCGTTCCAGGGAGACCTGGGCCTGGGCGATGCGCCGGATCGTGGCCAGCGCGGTGTCGCCGAGGATCGTGAGCACCACGACGGCGTCGATGATGTCGTCGCGCCCGCCCGCGGCGAGCGCGGTCGTCACGTCGTTCTCCGCGATCGTGCGCGCCCCGTCGAAATAGGCGGGCAGGGCCGTGGCGCCCCAGTCGGCGTAGCCGAGCTGGGCCAGCCGCACGAGCACCGAGGTGAGCGTGTCGATGGCGGCCGGGCTCGGTTTCATGTCCCAGCCGCGCCGGTCCATCTCGGCGCGCACGGTCGCGGCGGCGCGTTCCCATTCCGCGTCGTCGGCCTGGGGCACCGGCGCGGTGATGCTGTCCTGGACCACGCCGAGCAGGTGGAACATCGGCAGGTCGGGGGAGTCGACGGCGGCGATGACCTCGCCGACGGTGGCCACCGGCAGTCCGCCCACCTCGATCAGCGCGCGCACCAGCCGCAGCCTGCGCAGGTGGGATTCGTCGTAGCTGGCCTGGTTGGGGCTGGTGCGCGCGCCCGGCGGCAGCAGGCCCTCCCGCAGGTAGTACTTGATCGTCGCCACCGCGATCCCGCTGCGTTCGCTCAACTCCGAGATCCGCACCGTTGCCCTCCGTGTTCCGTCGGCCCCCTTGCCCACCTCCCCGGTAGCGGATAGTCTAACTATCCATAACGGATAGTGCAGCTATCTATCTTGGGAGAATAGCCATGACTGCCCTCACCGCCCTCGATTCCCTGCCGCGCAGGCAGACTCGCCTCCATCGCCCGCTGGTGTATTTCGCGGCCGCCAACGCCCTGCTGTTCGTCGTCACCGTCGTCGGCATGGTGGTCGACGACCGGGTGATCACCGGCTCGGCCGCCTGGTTCAAACCGGCCAAGTTCGCCCTGTCGTTCCTGCTCTACAGCGTCGCGCTCGCCTGGCTGATCGCGTTGCGGCCCAAGGCTTCCCGTTTCGTCGGGTGGATGGCGACGGTGATCGTCGTCGCGGGCACGATCGAACAGCTGATCATCGTCGGCCAGGTGGTGCGCGGCACGCGCAGCCACTACAACATGACCACGGCCTTCGACTCGGTCCTCTGGATCACCATGGGCAGCACCATCATCGTGCTGTTCCTGGCCACCATGGTGGTCGCCGCGCAGCTCTCGCTGACCCGCATCGGCGACGCGGCGACCACCTGGGCGATCCGCCTCGGTCTCGCGATCACCCTGGTGGGGCTGGCGCTGGGCAATCTGATGCCGAACCGCGAATCCGGCGTCGCCGACATCGCCGGCGCGCACACCGTCGGCGCGCCCGACGGCACCCCGGGCATGCCTGTGACCGGCTGGAGCACCACCCATGGTGACCTGCGCATCCCGCACTTCTTCGGCATGCACGCCCTGCAGGTGCTGCCGCTGTTCGTCGCGCTGCTGGTGGTCCTCGCGCCGCGGGTCCCGCTGCTCGCCCAGGTCCGGGTCCGGTTGGGGCTGGTCGTCACCATGGCCGCCGGATACGCCGCGGCTCTGGCTCTGCTCACCTGGCAGGCGCTGCGCGGACAGCCGCTGATCCATCCCGATCGGACCACCCTGACCGCGGCCGCCGCGATTCTCACCGGCGTCGCCCTCGGCGCCCTGATCTCGATCGCGAGCGCGATCGGCACCCGAAAGGTAGTCACCGCATGAGCACCCTGTTCGACCTGTCGTTCTTCGTCACCGTCCCGTTCTGGGCGCTGATGATCCTGGCGCCCGCCTGGCGATGGACCCGGGTGATCATCGGCTCGCCGTGGATCACGCTGGTACCCCTGGTGGTCTGGGCGATCGTCGCCGTGCCGGTGCTCGGCGCGCTGTGGTCGCTGGTCACGCAGCCGTCGCTGGCCGCCATCACCGAGGCGGTCGCCGACCCGGCGATGCTGACGGCGCTGTGGGCGCAGATCATCGCCTGGGACCTGTTCCTCGGTCGCTGGATCTATCTCGACAGCCGCGAGCGCGGCATCCACCCGCTGGTGATGGGGCCGCTGCTGGTCGGCACGATCCTGTTGTCGCCCGTGGCGTTCCCGATCTACCTGGTGCTGCGCGAGTTCGCGGGCCGGACGACGGCGCGCACGGTCCCGGACGCAGTATCGGTGTCCTAACGGTGCGGTGGCGGCGGGCCGGTCCGCCGCCACCGCCGATATGACTCTCGCTCAGTCGAATTCGGTATCGCGGGCCAGGGTTTCCCATTCCAGGACCTCGGTGCGCA
Organism: Nocardia asteroides; assembly: GCF_900637185.1. Taxonomy (NCBI): domain Bacteria; kingdom Bacillati; phylum Actinomycetota; class Actinomycetes; order Mycobacteriales; family Nocardiaceae; genus Nocardia; species Nocardia asteroides. The sequence goes on from NZ_LR134352.1 coordinate 3,141,887, forward strand.
CGGTGTCGAGGTGGCCGAGGATGGCGTCGACGGCGTCGCTGCCCAGGGGCAGACGCAGCGGCGTCTTGTCGGCGGCCAGCGCGGCGCGGATGGCGGCGGCGGCCTTGGCCGGGTCGCCGGGCTGGCTGCCGTCGCTGGTCGCGATCATGCGGCGGGTGGCGCCCACGGTGTCGGCGTAGGCGTCGTTCGCGGCGCTGAGGGTGGCGGCGCCCGGGCTCATCAGGCCGGTGCGGAAACCGCCCGGTTCCACGACGAGCACCTTGATGCCGAACGGCGCGACCTCGTCGGCCAGTGCCTCCGACAGGCCCTCGAGCGCGAACTTCGTCGCGCTGTAGGCGGCGAAACCGGCGAACGACAGTTGGCCGCCGAAGCTGCTCATCTGCACGATCGCGCCGGAGCGCCGGGCCCGCATGTGCGGCAGCACCGCGCGGGTCAGGGCGGCGGGCCCGAAGACGTGCAGGTCGAACAGGTCGCGCAGTTCGGCGTCGGTGGTCTCCTCGACCGCGCCGACCTGGGTGCGTCCCGCGTTGTTGACCAGCACGTCGATGCGTCCGTGCCGGGCGAGCACATCGGCGACGACCGCGTCGATGCGCGCGGTCTCGGTAACGTCGAGGGCGATGGCCTCGACCTGATCCGGGTGCGCGGCGATCAGATCGTCCAGCGGCGCGGTGCGCCGGGCCACAGCCACGACGGTGTCGCCCGCCGCGACGGCGGCTTCGGCGATGGCGCGGCCGAAGCCGCTGCTCGCGCCGGTGACCAGCCAGATCTGTGGGGTGCTCATCGGATTCTCCTGTGTCCGTTCGGATTTCACCGACGATATTTCCGTCGTCAGCGGATGCCGTCCAATACCCGTTGTGATAACCAAGGGTTATGGACGTGAACGGACGCGACCTGCGCTACTTCGCCGCGGTGGCCGAGCGGCTGAATTTCACCGCGGCCGCCGAGGCGCTGTATGTCTCGCAGCCCGCGCTCAGCAAGCAGATCCGCAAGCTCGAGGCCCAGCTGGGCGCCCCGCTGTTCGCGCGCAACACCCGGTCGGTGGCGTTGACACCGGTCGGTGCCGCGCTGCTGCCGCACGCCCGGCGGGTGCTGGCCACCTGGGACGCGGCCAGGGCCGCCGTCGAGTCGGCCAAGGCCGACCAGGCGGCGAGCCTGGCGATCGGCATCAGCACCAGTCCCGGCCGCGGCATCCTGCCCGCGGTGCGTTCCCGTTTCACGGCCGCGTTCCCGGACGCGCGCACCGTGCTGCGCCAGGTGGGCTGGGAGGACCCGACCGCGGGACTGGCCGACGAGTCGACCGACGTGGCCTTCGTCTGGCTGCCACTTCCGGCTGCCGATCGCTATCACTGGCTGGTCGTGGCCACCGAACCACGCCTGGTCGCGCTGCCACGGACGCACCGGCTGGCCGGGCGCGACCTCGTCGACTTCGCCGACCTGCTCGACGAGCCCTTCCTGGCCCTGCCCGCCGCCGCGGGGCCGCTGCGTGAGTACTGGCTGGCCGTCGGCGAACGCGCGGGCCGGGCGCCGATCGTGGGCGCCGAGGTATCCAGTACCGAGGAGACCTACGAGGCGCTGATCAACGGCGACGGCGTGGTGCTGCTGGCCGCGGGCAACGCGCCGCTGGTCGCCCGCGACGGTGTGGTGACCCGCCCGGTGGCCGGGGTCAGCCCGTGCGAACTGGCCCTGGCCTGGCGGCGCGACGACGACCGCCCGCTGGTGCGCGGCTACGCGCGGGCCTGCGCCCAGGCGACCGCGCCCGCGCGCTAGGCGGAGACGCGGCGCCCCAACGCGATACGCATCTGCCCGAGCAGTACCTTCGCCGCCGGGCTGCCCGGCCGGTCGGTGCGCCAGGCGATGGCCAGTCTGCCGCGGATGCGCGGCTCCACGATCTCGAGCGCGCGTACCCCGAACGCCGCGGCCTCGGCCGGGCTGAGCGCGGGCACCACGGCGGTGCCGAGCCCGCGCGCGGCCAGCTGGAGCAGCAGTGGGGGAGCGGCCGCCTCGAAGGCCACCTCGGGACTGAAACCGGAAGCGGCACAGGATCGTTCGAACACGCCGCGCAGGCCGGTACCCGGTGGCAGGCAGATCAGCTGCCGGTCGGTGAGGGCGGCCAGGGTGATGGTGCCCGCCAGTTCGGCGGGATCCACCGGCGCGTCGGCGGCGACGGCCGCGACCACCGGCGTCTCCAGGATCACGTGCAGGCCGATACCGGGATTCGGCGCCGCGCCCGTGAGGCCGACCAGCGCGATGTCGAGCTCGCCGCGTTCCAGCGCGGCCAGCATCTGCTCGGCGGTGTCCTCGGTGAGGCTGATGCTCACCTGCGGGTGGTCGTCGTGGAAGTCGGCGAGCACCCCGGCGACATCGAACTCCTCGGTCGCGGCCCCGGAGATCACGCCGAGCCGGACGTGCCCGCGCAGCAATCCGGTGAACTCCTGCACCGTCTCGCCGATGCGGTCGGCGGCGGCCAACGCGGCGCGGGCGTGTTCGAGCACCGCCGCGCCGATCTCGGTCGGGGTCACCGTCCGCGCGCCCCGGTCCAGCAGCGGTCGGCCGAGTTCGCGTTCGAGCTGCCTGATCTGCGCGCTCAGCCCCGGCTGGGTCAGGTGTAGCCGCTGCGCCGCGCGGGTGAACCCGCCCTCGTCGACAACGGTGACGAAGTACCGCAGCTGGCGCAGTTCCATACCCGGAGTCTAAGGGCCGCCGAGCCAATCCCATAACTAGCAGTTATCGGAGTAAGAAGAACCATCTGTTGTACTTATCGCCGTGACGGCGGCAAGGTCGAAGACATGACCGAGAACGTCACACAGACCATCGATTCCACACACTTCACCGGCCCGGTGTTCACCCCGGACGACGCGGGCTACGCCGCGGAGATCGCCGGCTTCCAGACCGCCTACACGCATCGGCCGGCGCTGGTCGTCGGCGCGGTGCACGCCGAGGACGTCCGGGCCGCGGTGGAGTACGCCGCGCGGCACGGGCTCCCGGCCGCGGTGCAGGCGACCGGGCACGGGCTGTCGGTGGCCGCCGACCGCGGGGTGCTGATCACCACGCGCCGCATGGACGCCGTCACCGTCGACGCGCGGGCCCACACGGCCCGCGTCGGCGCCGGTGTGCGGGCCGGTGCCCTGGTCGAGGCCGCGGCCCGGCACGGGCTGGCGCCGCTCACCGGGTCGTCGCCGTCGGTGGGGGTGGTCGGTTACGTGCTGGGCGGCGGAGTCGGCCTGCTGGCCCGCGAATTCGGTTACGCCGCCGACCATGTGCGCGCGATCGACCTGGTCACCGCCGACGGTCGCATGCGCACCCTGACCCCTGCCGACGACCTGTTCGGCGCGGTGCTCGGCTCGGGTGGCAACTTCGGGGTGGTCACCGGGCTGGAGCTGGACCTGATGCCGGTCACCGAGGTCTACGGCGGGCAGCTGATCTTCGACACCCCGCTGGTCGACGCGGCGCTCGAAGCCTGGCGCGCCTGGACCGCGACGCTGCCCGACACCCTCACCTCGACCGTCGCCGTCGTCACCTTTCCCGACATCGCGCCGGTGCCGGAACCGTTGCGCGGCAGGCACGTCGCCTCGATCCGCGTCGCCTACGACGGCCCGGCCGCCGAGGGTGAACGGCTGGTCGCGCCGCTGCGGGCGATCGGCGACCGCCTGCGCGACGACCTGCGCACCATGCCCTACATCGACTCGCACACCATCCACAGCGACCCCGACTTCCCGCACGCCTACGCCGCGACCAACGCCCTGCTGTCCGAGCTCACGCCCGGCACCCTCGCCGCGCTGCGCGGGCAGACCGCACCGGGCGGACCGGTCGACGCCGTCGTCGACATCCGGCACCTGGGTGGCGCGCTGCGCCGGGGTAGCGCCGCCGCCGTGGACCATCGCGACGCCGCCTATGTCGTGCGCGTGATCACCGACGCCGGGCCGGGCGACGCGGCCCCCGCCGGACTCGCGGCCGTGCGAGCGGCCTTGGCGCCGTGGACGATCGGGCACAGCCTGAACTTCCTGTACGGGGCGGGCGCGGCGGCGGACGCGGCACAGACCGAAGCCGGATTCGCGCCCGCCACCTACACCCGGCTGGCCGCCGCGAAGGCGACCTACGACCCGCGCAACATGTTCCGTTTCAACCGCAATATCGCTCCGGCATAAGCGTTGTCGGGCTCGCGAGCTTGCCGGGCGAGGCGGCATCTACTATCTTGGTGATATCACTCAGATATCGGGAGGATGTCATGGAGCTGCGGTCCGCATTCCGCGTCAACGGATTCGTCGTCTTGCTGGGGTGGCTGGTGCTCACCCTGTTGTTCGGAGCGGGCGCCGTCCTGGCATTCCTGTCCGCGACCCAGCACGGCGGCGGCGCCGTGGCCTGGGCCGGCGCCGGTGCCGCCGCGCTGGTGGTGGTGATCCTCGCGTTCGCCGCCACCGGGCTGATCATCGTCAACCCCAACGAGGCCAAGGTCGTCACCTTCTTCGGCCGCTACGTCGGGTCTGTGAGCGATCCCGGCTTCTACTCGGTGCTGCCGCTGACCGAGCGCAAGTCGATCTCGTTGCGGGTGCGCAATTTCGAGACCCAGAAGCTGAAGGTCAACGACGCCGACGGCAACCCGGTCGAGATCGCGGCGGTCGTGGTCTACAAGGTGGTCGACAGCTTCAAGGCGGCCTTCGCCGTCGACGACTACGAGGAGTACGTGGAGACCCAGTCCGAGGCCGCGGTCCGGCACCTGGCCACCACCCACCCCTACGACGCCCACGACGACGAGCGCACCAGCCTGCGCGACGGCGCCGAGGTCGCCGAGGAACTCACCGTCGAACTGCGTGAACGCACCCTCACCGCGGGCATCGAGGTCATCGAGGCCAGGATCACCCACCTCGCCTACGCGCCCGAGATCGCCCAGGCGATGCTGGTCCGCCAGCAGGCCGCCCAGGTCGTGGCCGCGCGCACGCAGATCGTCGAGGGCGCGGTCGGCATGGTCGGCCTGGCCCTGGACCGGCTCACCGCCGCGGGCACCGTGGAACTGGACGAGGAGCGCAAGGCCGCCATGGTCTCGAACCTGCTGGTGGTCCTCTGCGGCGACCGCGCCACCCAGCCGGTCGTGAACACCGGATCGCTCTACGCCTGAGTCGCATGACCGCGCCGAAGAAGGAACCCAAGAAGGTCCTGCTGCGGCTCGACCCGGCCGTCCACGAGGCCATCGCCAAGTGGGCGGCCGACGACCTGCGCAGCGTCAACTCCCAGATCGAATACGCCCTGCGCCTCGCGCTCGAGCAGGCGGGCCGCAAACCCCGGTCGAAGGAGACGTAGCGCTCGCGGCGACAGAGTCCGGTCGCCCACGGACTCGGCGCACCACCGCCGGCAGCGTCGCGTCAGGCGATGCCCAGGACGCGGGTGAGCAGCCGATGGCGGGTGCGGGTGGCGGACTTCGCCAGGATCGCCTTGACGTGATCGTTGACCGTGTGTTCGGACAGCACCAGCTCGGCGGCCAGTTCGCGCGAGTCCAGGCCGGTGGCCAGCAGGGTGAGGACCTCGGTCTCGCGGGCCGAGAGGCCGTGGGCCCTGGCGAAGAGATCGAGGCGTTCGGCGGCGGTGCTCGGTTCCAGGGCGACCGCGATGTCGTGCTCACCGATCCGGTCGGCCTTCACCGTGAGCCAGCGGTTGCCGCCCAGGTGGATGCGGGCCGACGCCGGGCCGATCGGCGTGCCGGCTTCGGCGGCCAGCAGGGCCGCGCCCACGTTGTAGGCCGAGGCGGGAACCGGCGGGATCGGTTCGTCGGGCGGGAGCAGGCGCAGCAGGGACTCTGCCGCGGCCACGGTCTGCGAGCGCACGTGCAGGGTGCCGTCGAGCAGCAGCACCGCGGGGCCCAGCGGCGGCAACTGCGCCTCGGATTCGACGAAGCAGGCGCCGATCGCGTCCCGCAGCGCAACTGTGACGGTCGGGGCGAGCGCGGTCAGGTCGGCGAGTTCGGTTTGGGTGAACGGTGTTTCGGCCGTGCGCAGCAGTTCGAGGAAGCCCCAGCAGCCGTACCGGTCGGCGAAGGTGACCGTCGCCGAGTCGGTGACACCGAGTTCGCGCTGGGCGGTCCGCCACAGCGGTGAACGCTCCGGTTGGCCCTCGGTGGCGCCGAGCAGCGACCGGGCGCCGCTGCCGCGCAGCGTGTCCCAGCGATTCAGCGGCGTCAGATAGCGGGCCCGGATCAGCTCCGGGAGCCGGTCCAGCGCGAGTCCGGGCACATCGGCCAGCGGCGCTGCCGCCACTGCGCTACCCGGATCGGTGAGCGCGAAGACGAACCCGGTGAACGGTATCGATCGCCGGATCTCGGCCACGACGAGTTCACGCAGTGGTTTGACGGCCAGACCGGTGCGGCACAGCCGGCCCACCCGGTCGGCCAGGGCGCTCGGCACCGGCCCAGTTTACGTCGAAGATCCCCAGGATCAGGGATGTCCGGCGGGCCCGCGACGGGCCGACACTCGAGTAGTCCCATTCGACCCGTCCCGGAGGCGATCATGACCACCACCCTGCACATCGACAACACCGTCCACGACTACGACGACTGGAAGGCGGCCTTCGACGCCTACGCGCGATTCCGCGCCGAGCACGGCGTGCGCGCCTACCGGATCGGCCTGGTGGACGGCGCGCCCGGCCGCGTCCTGGTCGACCTGGACTTCGACGACCGCGCGGGCGCCGAGGCCTTCCAAACCGCGCTGGGCGCCGTCCTCGCGAGTTCGCGCAGTCGTGCCATGGTGATTCGTCACGAATCGTGGCTGGTCGACCTGGTCGAAGAGCGCGTTCCGGCCTGAGCGGCGCGTTCTACCGCGCACGGCGACAACCGAACTCGTCCGCGCCGGTAAGTTGTCCCGGTGCCCATCTCGTTCGACATTCCTGGAATGCAGCAGTTGGACAACACGACCTGGGGGAATCCGGCCACTCGTGATGTCGTCGCGTTGACCTATGTCAACGGCGCGCCCGACCTGCCCGCGCGGCTGCACGATCTGCCACGGCTGCGCAGGCGGCTGGCCGAGCACCATGCCCGCACCGGCTGTCTCATCGAGGCGTTCGTGGTGTGGGTCGACCAGCTGCCCGCGTTGCTGCGGGTGGAGAAGACGCAGCTGCCGGGCCCGCGGGGGGAGCTCGTCTTCGCCGCGTCGATCGTGGTGCCCAAGGACCGGTGCTCGGCGGTGTTCCAGATCATCTGCCCCGAGACGGGGATCCCCGGGCTGCGCGAGTCCTCGATCGGCGCCCAGGTGCACCGCAGCGAGATGTGCCCGCCGCACCCGTACGCGCCGGGCCTGCGCGGCCGGCTGCCCTATCTGCTGTCCGACGACGTGCGCTTCGACGCGGTCTTCCCCGACCACGCCCTGACGAGGGCGCGCCGCTGGGTCGCGGAGACCGTGCCCAACGTGCGGGTCGATCCGGCCTTCGCGGCGCTGCCCGAGTTCTAGGCGCCCGGCTTCTCGGTGACGAAGATGGCGGTGCCGGGGAAGATCTCCCCGCGCAGCGGCGACCACTGACCCCACTCCCGGTCCAGCCACTCCGGCCAGCCGGGCTCGACGATGTCGAGCAGCGTCAGGCCGGCGCCGACGATCTCCCTGACCCGGTCGCCGATGGTGCGGTGGTGCTCCACATAGGTCGGCACACCGTCGCCGTCGACCTCGACATAGGGCGTCCGATCGAAATAGGGGATCCGCGCCACCAGCCCGTCCTCGCCCGGATCGTCCGGGAAGATCCAGCGCATCGGATGGTTCACCGAGAACACCCAGCGCCCGCCCGGCCGCAGCACTCGGGCGACCTCGCGCATCACCAGCGCCGAGTCGGCGACGAAGGGCACCCCGCCGAAGGCCGAACAGGCCAGGTCGAACGAGGCGTCGGCGAACGGCAGCGCCTCGGCGCCCGCCTGGACCAGCGGCACCCGCGGCCCGCCCCGCTCCATCGCCGCGACACCGCGCTCGAGCATCCCCATCGACAGATCCAGCCCGACCGGGTACGCGCCCTGGCCCGCCAGCCAGCGCGAACACGGCGCGGACCCGCAGCCGATCTCCAGCACGGTCCGGCCGGTCAGCTCGCCGAGGAAGCCCATGTCGCCCTCGTGCAGGCCCTCCGGGCACCACACGAACTCGCCGCCGGGGGAGTCGACGCCGAGGAAGTCGGCGTGGGTCTGGTGATACTGGTCGGCGTCGGCGTCCCACCAGCGCCTGCTCGCGCGTTCGCTGTCCGCCGAACCGATCTTGGTCCGGGTGGTCGCGGTGGTTCCCAGCAGCGCGTTGGCCTGCGCATGGCGTTCGTCGTCGGACACGGCGACCAGGGTATCGGCGGGGTGGAGGGGGTGGTTTGCCCGGCTGGACAGCGGTCGCGTACGCTGAGGCACGCGAGTGTCTTTCGAGGAGCGCTGTGCGCCGGGGTTGAATGCGTACAGTATCCGATGACGGAGTCGCCCGTGCTGAGTTCGATCACCAGCAAGTGTGGCGGTCCGTGCGATACTTACCCGGTATCCTTCGTCGCCTCGTCGCGGTGATCTCGCAGCGTACCGAAAGTTCCAATGTCCGCAACCGACCACAATCCGTCCGGAGCAAATCCACATATGCCCACCACCGTCACCTCGCCGCAGGTAGCCGTCAACGACATCGGCTCCGCCGAGGATTTCCTCGCCGCCATCGACGCCACGATCAAGTACTTCAACGATGGCGACATCGTCGAGGGAACCATCGTCAAGGTCGATCGTGACGAGGTCCTGCTCGACATCGGTTACAAGACCGAAGGCGTCATCCCCTCCCGTGAGCTCTCCATCAAGCACGATGTCGACCCCAACGAGGTCGTTTCCGTGGGCGATGAGGTCGAGGCCCTGGTTCTCACCAAGGAGGACAAGGAAGGCCGCCTGATCCTGTCGAAGAAGCGGGCGCAGTACGAGCGCGCGTGGGGCACGATCGAGGAGCTCAAGGAGAAGGACGAGGCCGTCAAGGGCACCGTCATCGAGGTCGTCAAGGGCGGCCTGATCCTCGACATCGGCCTCCGTGGCTTCCTGCCCGCCTCGCTCGTCGAGATGCGTCGTGTCCGCGACCTCCAGCCGTACGTCGGCAAGGAGATCGAGGCCAAGATCATCGAGCTCGACAAGAACCGCAACAACGTGGTCCTGTCGCGTCGCGCCTGGCTCGAGCAGACCCAGTCCGAGGTCCGCAGCGAGTTCCTGCACCAGCTGCAGAAGGGCCAGGTCCGCAAGGGTGTGGTCTCCTCGATCGTCAACTTCGGTGCCTTCGTGGACCTGGGCGGCGTCGACGGTCTGGTGCACGTCTCCGAGCTGTCCTGGAAGCACATCGACCACCCGTCCGAGGTCGTCGAGGTCGGCAACGAGGTCACCGTCGAGGTTCTCGACGTCGATCTGGACCGCGAGCGCGTCTCCCTGTCGCTCAAGGCCACCCAGGAAGACCCGTGGCGTCAGTTCGCCCGCACCCACGCGATCGGTCAGATCGTGCCGGGTAAGGTCACCAAGCTGGTTCCGTTCGGTGCGTTCGTGCGCGTCGAAGAGGGCATCGAGGGCCTGGTGCACATCTCCGAGCTGGCCGAGCGCCACGTCGAGGTCCCGGACCAGGTCGTCGCCGTCGGCGACGACGCGATGGTCAAGGTCATCGACATCGACCTGGAGCGTCGCCGGATCTCGCTGTCGCTGAAGCAGGCGAACGAGGACTACCACGCCGAGTTCGACCCGTCGAAGTACGGCATGGCCGACAGCTACGACGATGCGGGCAACTACATCTTCCCCGAGGGCTTCGACCCCGAGACCAACGAATGGCTCGAGGGCTCGGACAAGGTCCGCGAGGAGTGGGAAGGCCGCTACGCCGAGGCCGAGCGTCGCCACAAGATGCACACCGCGCAGATGGAGAAGATGGCAGCCGACGCTGCCGCCGAGGCCGCCAACGGCGGTGCCACCTCGGGCAACTACTCCTCCGAGAGCGGCTCGCAGGCCTCCTCGGGTGCGGCCGAGTCCAGCGGCGGCTCGCTCGCGAGCGACGCCCAGCTGGCGGCTCTGCGGGAGAAGCTCTCCGGCAACGCCTGATTCGGGTAGAGCAGTACCGAAGGCCCTGGTCCACACGGACCGGGGCCTTCGGCCTTTTTCCTGGTAGGGGTGCGGTAGTGTCGGCGCCGGCGCGGTGGCAGGAGAACCGGTCCTTCGACCACTACTTCGGCACCCTGTCGGGGGTGCGCGGGTTCGGTGAGGCGTCGGCGTCGTGGCGCCGATACGGCTGGTCGCCCGAAATCGGGCCCACCGCAGACGGTTTCGTCGAATCGACCGATCCCAACCGGTTGTACTGGGTCAGCGCCACCCTCGACCCCGACGGTCTGGCCGGCCTGGGCTACCGGGCGCCCTGCCTGGTGGTCTCGCCGTACAGCCGGGGCGGGCTGGTCGCCTCGCAGACCTTCGACCACTCCTCGCAGTTGCGGCTGCTCGAGACCAGGTTCGGGGCGGACGTGCCGAACCTGACGGCGTGGCGTCACCGGCGACATGACCTCCACCTAGTGTCCTGAGGTCGGGGCGTCAGCTCGCGGCGGCGGGCACCCAGTAGCCGCCGGCGGCCATGCTGGGGCGTTTGCGCATCGCGGCGAAACTGTGTCTGGCGGGGGAGATCAGGGCGGTGAACCAGGATCGGCGGTATTCGGCGAGAGTCGCTGCGACAGCGGGGTATTCGACGCAATGCACACCACCGGGCATTCCCAGACGGTGGCGAGCCGTTCGGTGGTCTCTGGTGCCCATCATCATCCTTCGGTAGCTGGAGCCGGCCTTCTCGCCTCGGCGAACAGTAGTCCACGCGACGCGCCCGACCCCGGATTTTGGCCGGTGGGCGCATGGGCGTGTCGGAAGAATCCGACGGCGTGCCCCCGGGCGCGGCGGCGTCTGCGAGACTGGGCGCCATGTTGCGGATCGGCCTCACCGGAGGCATGGGAGCGGGTAAATCCACAGTGGCGCGGACCCTGGTCGAGCTCGGGGCGGTGCTGATCGACTCCGACGCCATCGCCCGCGAGGTCGTCGCGCCCGGCACGCCGGGACTGGCGGCGCTGGTCGAGGCGTTCGGCCCCGACATCCTCGCCGCCGACGGCAGCCTCGACCGGCCCGCGCTGGCCGCGGTGGCCTTCGCCGACGACGTGTCGCGGGGCAAGCTCAACGCCATCACCCACCCGCTGGTCGGGGCTCGGACTGCCGAGCTGATCGGCGCCGCCCCCGCCGATGCGATTGTGGTGCAAGACATTCCGCTGCTGGTCGAGAACGGCCTCGCCCCGCTGATGCAGCTGGTCCTCGTGGTCGGCGCCGAGGTGGAGACCCGGTTGCGCAGGCTGGTGGAGCACCGCGGTGTCGCCGAGGCCGACGCCCGGACCCGGATCGCCGCGCAGGCCACCGACGAGCAGCGCCACGCCGTCGCCGACGTCTGGCTGGACAACAACGGCGCCCCGGAAGTCGTCGAGGCGCAGGTGCGCGCGCTGTGGGAGCAGCGGCTGGTGCCCTTCGAGCGCAATCAGCGCGAGGGTGTGCGGTCGCGCGCCGACTACCGGCTGGTGCCCGCCGACCCGGAGTGGCCCGCCCAGGCGCGCCGGATCATCGCCCGCCTGCATCTGCTCTGCGGCGCCTCGGCGGTGCGGATCGACCATGTCGGCTCGACCGCGGTGCCGGGCCTGGCCGCCAAGGACGTCATCGACATCCAGGTGACGGTGGCCGACATGACCACCGCGGAGTCGCTGGCCGACGCGCTGACCGGCGCCGGATTCCCGCTCGCGGCCGCGGTGACCCACGACAACCCCAAGCCCACCCCCGGCGATCCGGCCGGCACCGACCTGTCCCGCTGGGGTAAGCGACTGCACGGCAACGCCGATCCCGCCCGCCCGGCGAACATCCATCTGCGTGTACAGGATTCGCCCGGCCAGCGCTTCGCCCTCGACCTGCGCGACTGGCTGCGCGCCGGCGACGAGGCGCGCGCGGCGTACCTGGCGGTCAAGCGGGAAGCGGAGCAGGCGGCGGCCGACAAGGCGGGCGACGCGGCGGGCGAGGCCTACTACGCGGTGAAGGAACCCTGGTTCGACGCGGTGTACCCGGAGGTCACCGCCTGGGCGCACGCGCGCGGGTGACCCGACACCAAACTGTTAAACATCAATGTTTCAAAAAGCCGTGAACGCGGGTTACACGCTGTGTACATTGTGCCGAGTCACCAGCTGGTGACTCGGTTCACAGGGAAGTTGTAGCGCGTATGACAACACATCACCGTCAAATCGGCCGTGCGGGTATCGGCGTCACCGCACTCGGCGCCGTCGCCGCCAGCATCGTGCTGGCCGCTCCGCAGGCCTCGGCCTGGGTGGGCAATCTCAACGTGGACGGCTCCGGCCACAAGGTGGGCTGCAGTTACAAGCTGACCGCCAGCGTCGAAGTCGACCGGCTGACCTCGGTGAAGTTCACCGACAACGGCGTCGACATCCCGGGCAGCCCGGTCTCGCCGTCGCTGCTCTCGGGCACGGTGAGCATCACCTGGAAGCCCACCACGACGGGTCAGCACAAGCTCGAGGCGCGTCAGCTGCTGATCAGCGACTCGATCACCGTCACCGTCGGCGAGGCCGCCGCGACCGGCAGCGCCGGCTGCGGTGGTGGCCTGGCGGATCTGTTCCCCAGCCTGTCGGCAGGCTGATCCCCGCCGCGTGGATCGACGAAACCGCCCGGACCCGCTACCGAGGTCCGGGCGGTTTCGTCGTCTCAGCGCCAGGTGAGCGTGATGCCCCGGGTCGCCAGCCAGCCCTCGAGCGAGTGCCCGTTGGCCGCCATCCCGTCGATCGCGGCGGTCGCGTGCTGGATGGCGGCCTGGGACTCCGCCGTGTCGAGCAGGCCGCCCGCGTGCGCGGCCAGTAGCTCGTCGACGTCGACGAGCTCGACCTCACGGCCCGTCCGCACCAGCAGGTCCAGGTAGTGGTCGACGGACTTGTACAGCGTGGCCGACTCCCGGGTGAACGCCCCCACGTCGACGTAGACGTCCTGCCACTGGTCGACGCCGGGGTTGTAGTGGAACTTCGTCGCCCGCAGCGACAGCTCCGGCAGCACCCACGATTCGAGGTAGTAGAAGTTCGCGTGGTCGGAGTGGCGGCCCATGTACAGGCCCCACGGTTCTTCCCGGTAGACCTCCACCGGGCGGACGAAACCCTTGGGATCGGTGTTCGTCCGCGCCGCGATATCGAAGTACTCGATCTTGGGCGGATGCACGTGCACGGTGGATGCCTGCGTCATGACCGGAAAATCTACCGGTGACCGGGCGTCGGCGCCCGATCGCGTCACATCCAGGTGAGGGTGATCTCCCTGGATCGCAGCCACCGCTCGACGTCGTACTCGTGCGCGGCCAGTCCGTCGAGCACCGCCGCGGCCCGTTCGAACGCCCGGTCGGCGCGTGCGGTGTCGACGTGCCCCGCGGCGTGGGCGGCGAGCAGTTCGCCGGCGCCGCGCAGGGTCGCCGACCGGCCGCGGCGGACCGCCACGTCGAGCAGGTAGTCGGTGGCGCGCCAGCGCTTGGGCCCGATCCGTTCCACCTCGACGATGTCGAGCACGTAGTCGTGGCTGCGATGATGGCCGGGCCGGTCGTGGGTGACCGTGGCGCGCACCCCCGGTCCGGACAGCAGCCAGGACTCCTCGTGGCGGTGCCGCGGACCTACGGTGCGGGCCAGGTAGAGCCCCCACGGCTGCACTTCGTACCGGTCGACGGGCCGGATGAAGCCTCGGGCGTCGGTGCTGGTGAGTTCGGCCACGTCGAAGAACTCCACCCGGGGTCTGCCCGGCGGCGGCGCGGTGGGAGTCGCGACGGGCGGCGGCTGCGGGCCGCGGATCTCGCGCGCGAAGTATCCGGCGAATCCGGTCACCGCCGGAGCCGCGACGAGCAGGGGAAGCAGTGCGCTCATGGCCTTGTCCTCACCACGTGCCGATGATCAGCTCAGGGTACGCCGGGTTCGGCATCGTGCACGGTGTCCGCTGAGCCACACCACGGTGAATGCCCTTGGTACATGGGACTTTTCGGACATCGCCGGAGGGTGCCGGAAGATTGCCGGTCCGGCCAGGTCCGGTCGGGCGCGGCAGCCGGACCTGGCCGTCGGGTCGCCGGATCGCGATCGCCACGATGCTGCCGGTGCGCGTTGCCCCCCGATCCGCGCGCAGCGGGCCGCGTGGCTCGATGAGCGGAAATTCATCGCGACGACACCGGGCGCGGGGCGCCCGCCCGGCGTGGCGTCCGCTCGTGTCGCGGCCACGACGGCGCTCGTCGCGACTTGTCGGTGGTCGGGCCTAACCTGGAGAGCATGGCATTCGCAACCGAGATCCCGACGGAAGGGTACGAGGAGCGGGGACACCCGCTGGCTCATTCCGAGCACCGCCCCGTCGGCACCATCGAGCGCGCGGGCGGACAGTTCGAGGTGGTCAGCGAGCACAAGCCCGCCGGTGACCAGCCCGCCGCCATCGCCGAACTGGAACGGCGGATCACCGCGGGGGAGAAGGACGTGGTGCTGCTCGGTGCCACCGGTACCGGTAAGTCCGCGACCACCGCCTGGCTCATCGAGAAGCTGCAGCGGCCCACCCTGGTGATGGCGCCCAACAAGACCCTCGCCGCGCAGCTGGCCAACGAGCTGCGGGAGATGCTGCCGCACAACGCGGTCGAGTACTTCGTCTCGTACTACGACTACTACCAGCCCGAGGCGTACATCGCCCAGACCGACACCTACATCGAGAAGGACAGCTCGATCAACGACGACGTCGAGCGCCTGCGGCACTCGGCGACCTCGAGCCTGCTCTCGCGCCGCGATGTCGTCGTCGTCGCCTCGGTGTCGTGCATCTACGGCCTCGGTACCCCGCAGTCGTACCTGGATCGGTCGGTGCAGCTGGAGGTGGGCACCGAGATCGACCGCGACGCGCTGCTGCGGCTGCTGGTCGACGTGCAGTACACCCGCAACGACATGGCCTTCACCCGCGGCTCGTTCCGTGTGCGTGGCGACACCGTGGAGATCATTCCGTCCTACGAGGAGCTCGCGGTTCGCATCGAGTTCTTCGGCGACGAGATCGAGGCGCTGTACTACCTGCACCCGCTCACCGGCGACGTGGTTCGCCAGGTCGACTCGCTGCGCATCTTCCCGGCCACCCACTACGTGGCGGGCCCGGAGCGGATGGAACGCGCGGTCGCCGACATCGAGGCCGAACTGGCCGAGCGGCTGGCCGAATTGGAGAAGCAGGGCAAGCTGCTCGAGGCGCAGCGGTTGCGCATGCGCACGGAGTACGACCTGGAGATGATCCGCCAGGTCGGGTTCTGCTCCGGCATCGAGAACTACTCACGTCACATCGACGGCCGCCCCGCCGGGTCCGCGCCGGCGACGCTGCTCGACTACTTCCCCGACGACTTCCTGCTCGTCATCGACGAGTCGCATGTCACCGTGCCGCAGATCGGCGGCATGTTCGAAGGCGACATGTCGCGCAAGCGCAATCTGGTGGAGTTCGGCTTCCGGTTGCCGTCCGCGGTCGACAACCGCCCGCTGACCTGGGAGGAGTTCGCCGACCGGATCGGTCAGGCGGTGTACCTGTCGGCCACGCCGGGTCCGTACGAGCTGGGTCAGGTGGGCGGTGAGGTCGTCGAACAGGTGATCCGTCCGACCGGCCTGGTCGACCCGCAGGTCGTGGTGAAGCCGACCAAGGGCCAGATCGACGATCTGGTGCACGAGATCCGCGAGCGCACCGAGCGCGACGAACGCGTGCTGGTCACCACGCTGACCAAGAAGATGGCCGAGGACCTCACCGACTACCTGCTCGGCCTCGGCGTGCGGGTGCGGTACCTGCACTCCGAGATCGACACCCTGCGCCGGGTGGAGCTGCTGCGCCAGCTGCGCCTGGGCGAGTACGACGTACTGGTCGGCATCAACCTGCTGCGCGAGGGTCTCGACCTGCCCGAGGTGTCGCTGGTGGCGATCCTGGACGCCGACAAGGAGGGCTTCCTGCGGTCGAGCACCAGCCTCATCCAGACCATCGGCCGCGCGGCGCGCAACGTCTCGGGCGAAGTGCACATGTACGCGGACAAGATCACCGACTCGATGCGGCACGCGATCGACGAGACCGATCGCCGCCGCGCCAAGCAGGTCGCCTACAACGAGGCCAACGGGATCGACCCGCAGCCGCTGCGCAAGAAGATCGCCGACATCCTCGACCAGGTGTACCTGGAGGCCGACGACGAAGTGGCCGTCGGCGGGTCCGGGCGCAATGTCAGCCGGGGCAGGCGCGCCCAGGGCGAGCCGGGCCGCGCGGTGAGCGCGGGCATCTACGCCGAACGCGACGTGAAGTCGATGCCGCGCGCCGAGCTGGCCGACCTGGTCGCCTCGCTCACCGACCAGATGATGAACGCGGCCCGCGAGCTGCAGTTCGAGCTGGCCGGCCGGCTGCGCGACGAGATCGCCGACCTCAAGAAGGAACTGCGCGGGATGGACGCCGCGGGGCTGAGCTGAGATGCGGGCCCGGCCCGGTACCCCGCGGCGCCGACCGCTAGCTCTGCTCCGCCATCCAGGCGGCGATCCGGCGGTCGGCTTCCTCCCGGGAGATGTCCTCGACCCGGGTGATCACCGCCCACCGGTGCCCGAACGGGTCGATCACGACGCCGAAGCGTTCGCCGTTGACGAAGGTCTGCGGTTCCTCCGCGGTGCGGGCGCCGTGGTCGATCGCCCGGGCGATCACGGTGTCGACATCGGGGCAGTAGTGCACGATCGAGGTGTGTACCCAGTCCTCGGGCGCGCGCACGTTGTTCTCGGGGATGGGCATGCCGAGCTGGATGGTCGAATCGCCGATCAGCAGTTCGGCGTGCGCGGGCTGCCCGTCGGGCCGGTCGGCCCGGCTGAGCACCTTCGCGCCGAAGACCTCGGTGTAGAAGTCGATGGCCGCGTTGCCGTCCGGCACGGCCAGGAAACAGGTGATGGAGTGGTAGCCCTCCGGAACGGGCGCAACGGGTTCGGTCATGTCATGAATCCTCGCCGGTGGGCGGCTTTCGATCTTGTAAGAAAGCGACAGATCCGGTGACGTCTCCCGATCCCGCGGACATGAAGGGCATTCTGCATCCGGAGGAGCAGGCCAGGCACCGGTCGCTGGACCGGTTGACGGTCGGGCCCGCGCTGTCCGGCTTCGCGGACCGGTACTGGGTCGTGCGCTGGGACCTGCGCGGTAAACCCGCCTATCGCGCCGAGGTGCTGTCGTTCCCGTGCGTGAACGTCACCTTCGAGCGAAGCAGCACGCGCACCGGCGGCTTCGTGAACGGGGTGAGCACCACGAAGTACATCCGCGAGCTCGACGGCGAGGGGGAGACCTTCGGGATCCGGTTCCGCCCCGGTGGCTTCGGCGCGTTCACCGGCCTGGATGTCGTTGTGCTGCGCGATGACTCGGCACCGTTGACCGCCGTGCTGCCCGGCGCGGCGGGACTGGCCGAGCGGGTGCTGGCCGAGCCCTCGGACGCGGCGCGGGTGGCGCTGGTCGAGAAGTTCTTCGCCGGTCGCGGCCGGGCCGACGATCCGCAGTACGCGCTGGTGGCCCGCATCGTCGCCGCGATGGCCGAGGACGGCGCGCTCACCCGGGTCGACCAGGTCACCGATCGTTTCGCGGTCCCCATCCGGACCTTGCAGCGGCTGTTCCGGCGCTATGTGGGGGCCGGTCCGAAATGGGTGCTGTGCCGATTCCGGTTGCAGGATGCCGCCGATCTGCTGGCCCGGGGCGGGCACGCGGATCTCGCGGAGCTGGCCGCCGGGCTCGGCTATTTCGATCAGGCGCATTTCTGCCGGGAATTCGCCGCGGAGATCGGGATGTCGCCCTCGGAATACGCGCGTAAAGCGCGGGCGAGCGCGGCGCCCACAGCCGGGTGAAGCGGTGTCCAGACCCAGGAATTCGGGTGTCTGAAATATCAGCATTTCGACTGGGAACGGTGTTGTCCGTCGATAGTGTCACCGCATTCGCAGCGGGTGCTGCTGCGTGGGAGTGAGGACAGCAACGGTGACAACAACTTTCCGCCGGAACTCGCGGCTCGGCCTGGCCGGGTTCGGCATCGCCACGATCATGGCCACGGCGGCGCTGGTCGCCCCGTTCGCGCACGCCGACTCGACCCAGCGCGTCGGCGTCGAGGGCAGTGATCATCAGGCCGGGTGCTCGTACACGGTCACCGCGGTGAACGTGGTCGGCTACAGCAGCAGCGACTCCGGTGCCGACGTGACCTTCTATGACAACGGCGTCGCGTTCGGCACGGTCGAGGTGCCGGGCATCGGGTCCACCACGACGACCTGGCGTCCCGGCGCGGCCGGTCAGCACGAATTGACCGCGCAGGTGGTCGGCGTGGTCGGCGCGCGGTGGATCGTGCCGCTCACGGTGACCGTGTCGCCGTCGACCGGCACCGGCAGCGCCGCCTGTGGACTGCCCAGTTTCTCCGGCTGATGTGAGCAAAGTCCCAGTCGCGCAAGCGGGTTGATTGTGTTGTGATATGCCACAGTTTTCCCGTATCGCGGTCTGATCGTCGCAGGTGGGTCTTCACGACTGTCGCGAAGGCCACGGGCATCGCGGACATCGGCGTCAACACTCCCGATGTGATCTGTTGCGATTTGTCGATAAATCGGCCTGTTTTGGCGTTAGGGTCGACCCAATTGCCGCGCTGACGCTCGATTCCCGGGTCGGTCGGCGTCGGCACCGACCAAGTTGGAGGAGAGATGACCGCCTACCGGACCATTGTCGTCGGTACTGATGGCTCGGACTCGTCGTACGTCGCCGTGGAGAAGGCCGCAGCGCTCGCCGGCGACGCGGACGCGACTCTCGTGCTGGCCTGCGCCTACTTCCCGACCGATGATCGCGACGTCGCCGCCGCGGCCGACGTGCTCAAGGACGAGGCCTACCAGGTGCGTGGCTCGGCCCCGACCAACGAGATCCTGCACATCGCCCGGGAGAAGGCCACCGCCGCCGGTGCGAAGAACATCGTCGAGCGGGCCATCGTCGGCGAGCCGGTCGATTCGCTGCTCGACCTGGTCAACGAGACCAAGGCCGACCTGCTCGTCGTCGGTAACCGTGGCCTGAACACCCTGACCGGCCGCCTACTCGGCTCGGTCCCGTCGGACGTCGCCCGCAAGTCGCGGTCCGACGTGCTGATCGTGCACACCGTCCGCTAGGACAGCTGAACACAGAACACCTCGAGGGCGCCGCGATCGCGGCGCCCTCGAGTGTTTCCGGGCCGAGCTGATCAGACGGGCTCCTGTCTTGTGCCGCCCCGCAATCCGATCGACATGATGTCCGATGGCTCGTCAAGTTCGAAGCGGTGCCACCGCCGCCGGGGGACGAGGAACGCCGTGCCCGCGGTCAGGTGGACGGTGGTCTCCGGCGCGCCCGCGATGTCCGGTCGCAGGTACAGGCGCAACGAGCCGCGCAGGCAGCACACCGCTTCGTCACTCGCCGGGTGCATCTCCCAGTGCTCGGCGTGGACGTCGGCGTCGGAGTCGACGTGGAACACGGCCAGCTGCCAGCCGCCGCCGTCGGTGGCCATCCGCCGCTCGCCCGATTCGACGGTGCCGTCGGGCAGCAGGTGTACGGCGCGGTCGAACAGATCGATGGGGGACATCGGTCTTCCTTTCACTGTGCGGCCGCGGGAATGTTCTCGCGGACAGCGACTTTCGGGTGGTCACGCCCCGGCAGGACCGTGGCGGCGAGTACCGCCGCGGCGACGGGTGCCAGGCACAGGCCGAGACCGAAGCCGCCGACGATCGACGGCCCGAGCACATCGGCGAGGACACTGCCCCCGGGGCTGATGAGCGCGAACCCTCCGATACCCGCGGCGGTCAGCAGCCCGCCGCCGATCAGCAGCGGGCGCGGGGACCGCCGGGCGCCCACCCGGGTCGCCACCACGGTGCCCGCGACGACGCACAGCGAGAACGGGACGAATGCGGCGCCCGCCGCGCCCGCGCTGAGTCCCAGCACTCGCTGCAGATACAGCGACACCAGGTAGAACGCCGAGAACTGACCCGCGGCCGCGCACAGGACGAACAGATTGCCGCCGAGTACCCAGCGGTTGCGCAACAGCCCGAACCGCACCAGCGGGGTGCGTACCCGTCGTTCCACGACCGCGAAACTCGCCAGCAGGGCCGCCGCCGCCAGCAGTGTCAGGCCGGTTTCGGGGGAGGCCCAGCCGAATCGGTCGGTGCGCACGATGCCGGTGACGAGCAGCCCGATGCCACCCGTCGCCAGTACCGCGCCGGCGATGTCGAGGCGGCCGGGTCCGTCCGCGGGCCGGTCGGCGGGTACGCCCGCGGCGGTGGCGACCAGGGCGACCGCGACGATCGGGAGATTGACCAGCATCACCCAGCGCCAGTCCGCGTACTCGGTGAGCAGCCCGCCGGCGAGCACACCCAGCGCGCCGCCCGCCGCGTTCACCCCGCCCCACACCCCGAGCGCCCGAACGCGGGCCGGCCCCTCGGGAAACGCCGTGGTGAGGGTGGCCAGTGCGGCGGGCGCGACGGCGGCCGCGGCGATGCCCTGCGCGGCCCGCGCGGCCACCAGCTGCCACGGCGCCTGCGCGAGTCCGCCTGCGAGCGAAGCGATTCCGAAGGCGACCAACCCGATCGTGAACAGCCTGCGCCGCCCGTACAGATCGCAGGCCTTGCCGCCGAGCAGCAGGAAGCCGCCGAAGGTCAGCGCGTAGATGTGCACCACCCAGGCCAGGTCGAGCGGGGCGAAGCGCAACGCGTCGCCGATGGCGGGCAGCGCGACGTTCACGACGGCCATATCGAGGGCGACCATGAACTGCGCGACAGCCACGGCGGTGAGCACGGCGCGCGGACGTGGCGGAGACGAGTTTTTATACATGTATAAAAATTAACCACGCGATCCGCCCCGTGTCCAGACCCGCGCTCGCCGATGGGTCAAGATGGAGGCATGTCGACTCCGTCAGCGCCGCAGGCGCGCACCGGCAGACCGGCCCGGATCTCCCGGGCCGACATCGTCGCGGCCGCGCACGCGGTGCTCGAGACCGAGGACGTGGCCAAGCTGACCATGCGCAGGCTGGCCGGCGAACTCGGCTGCACGCCGATGGCCCTCTACCACCACGTCCGCGACAAGGACGACCTGCTGCGCCTGCTGCTGGACGACTACGCCGACAAGATCGAGTGGCCCGAACCGCCCGCCGATCCCCGGCAGCGCATCCTGGTGGCCGCGACCGCCATGCACGAAGCGCTCGCCGCGCACTCCTGGATCGTCGAGGTCCTGGCGAACGGCGACCTGTTCGGCCGCTCGGCCCTGTGGGTGCCCGAGACGATCATCGACGCGGCCGTCGCGGCGGGCCTGAGCCTGGACGGGGCGGTGGCCGCCTATCGCGCCATCTGGCACTACACGGCGGGCGAGCTGATCGTCACGGGACGTTCGGTCCGCCGGGCGGCCGAGGGCCCCACCTACCGCGCCGAGGTCTTCGCGAACCTGGACCCCGACACCATGCCCAGGCTCGCCGAGATCGGTTCCCGCTGGACCGGATTCGACGCCGTCAGCAGCTACGCCGCCGGTCTGGAAGCCCTGGTCGACGGCTTGCTGGCGCAGGCGGACTAGCCGAGCGCGGACAACACCTCGGGGAGGTCGGCGGTGTGGACGACCGCGAGGCGCTGGGTCGCTCGGGTCAGGGCGACGTACAGATCGTTGAGACCGCGCGGCGACTCGTCCAGGATCGCCTGCGGTTCCACCAGATACACGCGGTCGAACTCGAGGCCCTTGGCATCGTGCACCGTCAGGACCTGCACCGATTCACCGGCCAGGGCCGACAGGGACGGGACGAGCGCGGCGGGGGCGAGCACCGCGCTGGTGCCGGGACCGTGCTCGGTCTCGAGCAGCCGCGCCACTTCGCCGGCCACCTCGGCCGGTCGGACCCGGTACGCGCGTGGGGGATTGCCGGTCTCGCGGACCGAGCGCGGCACCCGCACGCCCGGGTCGATCGCGGCGAGCACGTCGGCGGCGACGGCCATGATCTCGGCGGGGGTGCGGTAGTTCACGGTCAGCTCGGTGAGCTTCCAGCGTTGCGCCACATAGGGTTCCAGCACCCGCTGCCACGACGACGCGCCCGCCGGGTCGCCGGTCTGGGCGACGTCGCCGACCACGGTGATCCACCGGTTCGGGATGCGCCGCATCACCATCCGCCACGCCATCGCCGACAGCTCCTGCGCCTCGTCGACGATCACGTGACCGTAGGTCCAGGTGCGGTCGCCTGCGGCACGTTCGGCGGTGGTCTGCCGGTTGCCGAATTCCTGGCGCTGGGCCAGCTGGGAGGCGTCGATCAGGTCGTAGGCCATCAGGATCTCGGGGTCGAGCTCGTCCTCGATGTCCTGCGGCGCCGAACCGGTGAGGATGTCGAGCGCGTCCTGCGCCTCGGCCAGCTGGGCGCGCCAGCGGCGGCGCGCGCGTTCGCGTTCCTCGGTGTCGTCGACGCCGAGCAGCTCGGCCAGCTCGTCGAGCAGCGGCGCGTCGGCGGCGCCGAACGTGCCGTCGTCGGAGCGCACCAGCTCGGCGCGATCCGCCGCGCTCAGCGTCTTGGCCGCGCGGTCGAGCCGGGCCGGGTCGGCCAGCAGGTCGGCCAGCACTTCCTGCGGCGACAGGATCGGCCACAGGGCGCCGATGGCGGCCTGCACCTGCGGGTCGGCGCGCATCTCGTCGCCGATCTCGCTCAGGTCGGCCGAGCTGAGCAGGCTGGTGCCGCCGGACAGGTCGGCGCCCATGGTCGCGGCCAGCTGGTCGGTGAGCGCGTCGATCACCGAGGACGCGAAGATCGGCCGGGCCAGGTTGTGCGGGCGGCGCGAGGACCTGGCCCGGCCGCGGGCCTTGGTCGCGATCTTGCGGTCCAGCGTCACCGGGTAGCCGTCGAAGGTGAGCCGCACGGGCTCGGCGGGCACCTCCTGACGATCGCGCACCGCCTGCTTGAGCACCTCGAGCATGTCGAGCGAACCCTTGATCTCGCCCGCCCGCAGCGAGTCCTCACGGACCGCCTTCACGCCGGGATACAGGTCGCCGATGGTCGAGAGCAGCACACCGGTCTCGCCCAGCGACGGCAGCACCTGGCCGATGTAGTCGAGGAAGGTGGCGTTCGGGCCGATGATCAACACGCCGCTCTTGGCCAGCTGCTGACGGTAGGTGTAGAGCAGGTAGGCGGCGCGGTGCAGCGCGACCGCGGTCTTGCCGGTGCCGGGTCCGCCCTGGACGACGAGCACGCTCTTGTGCTCGGAGCGGATGATCGCGTCCTGCTCGCTCTGGATCGTCTCGACGATGTCGTTCATGTGCCCGGTGCGGGCGGCGTTGAGTGCCGACAGCAGCGCGCTCTCGCCGCCGACACCGTCGTCGGCGCCGACCGCGCCGTCGCGTTGCGCGGCGTTCAGGTCGAGGTACTCGTCGTTGATCGCGGTGACCGCGCGGTTGCGCGAGCGGATGTGCCTGCGCCGGACCACGTCCTCGGGGTTGGCGGTGGTGGCCAGGTAGAACGGTCGCGCCAGCGGGGCGCGCCAGTCCAGCAGCAGCGGCTCGTAGTCGTTGTCCTCGTCGAGGATGCCGAGCCTGCCGATGTAGCGGGCCTCGGGTTCGTCGCCGTCGAGATCGATCCGGCCGAAGCACAGGCCGTGCTCGGCGGCGTCGTACTTGGCCAGGTCCTCGCTGTAGAGCTGGGTGAAGGACTCGCGTTCACTGCGCGCCTGCGGGGTGCCGCCGGACTCCAGCAGCACGGTCTTGAGCCGGTTCTGCGCGTAGTCGCGCATGCCGTCGAGCCGGTCGTAGAGCACCGTGAGGTACTGCTGTTCCGCGGCGCGTTCATCGGCGAGGCGGTCGGGCAAAACAGGACTCCTTTGTCACCGGCGAGAACAGAGTTGTCGAGTCTACTCGGGGAAGACGTCGTCGCCGACGAGCGGCGTGTAGTGGTCGACCACGGGGAACGGGTCGTAGAAGTGATGCAACAGCGCCCGCCACCGCTGGTATTCCGGCGAGCCGCGGAAGCCCTCGGTGTGGTCGCTCAGCTGTTCCCAGCGCACCAGCAGCAGGTAGTTGCCCGGCTGTTCGACACACCGCGACAGCGACAACCCGCCGAACCCGGGCATCCCGGCGATGATCGGGTAGGCCTGCGCGAACGCGGCCTCGAAGGCGTCGGCGTGGCCGGAACGGACGGGCAGCACCGCGTGCTCGATGATCACGCCGACCAGTCTGTCAGGAGGCGTGGGTGTTGTTCGATCGTCGATTCTGACCGAGACCGAGGTCACGATGGGCCGAGGGCTTGTCCCGGTACATCGCCAGGTCGGCGTCGTGCAGGACCGCCTCCGGCGTGCGGTTCTCGTGCGGGCCGAGCTCGGTGATGCCGATCGAGGCGCTCACCTCCAGCCGGTGCCCGCGGGCGATGATCGGCTCGGCCATCGTGGTGCGCAACCGCTCGATCAGCCCGGGCAGATCGGCCCGCTGCGGATGACCGGCCAGCAGCACCAGGAACTCGTCACCGCCGAGCCTGCCGACCACGTCCTCGGCGCGCAGCGCGCCCTGCAGCCGCTGCGCGACGATCTGCAGCACGGTGTCGCCGATGGCGTGCCCGAGCGTGTCGTTGATCGCCTTGAATCCGTCCAGGTCGATGAACAGCACGGTGGTGACCAGGCTGCCGCCCTCGTCGGCCAGCGCCGTCGAGAGCTGCGACAGGATCAGCGAGCGGTTGGCCAGGCCGGTCAGCGCGTCGTGGGTGGCCTGATACTCGAGCTGGCGCCTGCTGGCCCGGAACTCGGTGATGTCGGCGAACGAGGACACGCCCGAGGAATCCGGGCTCTCCGGATTGAGCAGCCTGCAGTTGCACGACAGCCACACCTGCCGCCCGTCGGTGCGGTTCACGCCGAAGATGAACTGGGTGACCGCCTCGCCGGTGGTGAGCGTGTGCACCATCGGATGCCGCGAGGTCGGCAGCGGCAGTCCGTTGCGGTCGACCATGGACACCGGCAGTTCGGCGATGGCCCGGCCGAGCACCGGCATGGCGTCGTCGAGGCCGAGGATCCGCTTGCCCGCCGGGTTGATCGACTCCACCCGGCCGCGCCGATCGACGACCAGCACGCCCTCCTCCAGCTGCGACACCACCGTGGTGAAGTGCGCTTCGGCCCGCCGCGCCGAGGCCTCGGCGGCCCGCTGGGCGGTCAGGTCGTGCACCACCACCTGATACGCCAGCGCGTCCTGCCAGGCGGTGAGCACCGACACCGTCTGCACCGGCACGGTCCGGCCGTCGATGCGCACCAGGTCCATCTCGGTCGGCGGGGAGGCCGCGCCCTCGGCGGTGAGCTGGGCGATGCGGTCGAGCATCGGGGGGATCGAGTCCGGATGCACGAAGTGGGTGATCGCCATGCCGAGCAGGTCGTCGGCCGAGCGAGCGCCCAGCAAACGCACCATGGCCGGGTTCACGTACACCACTGTTCCCGCCTCGTGCACGCAGATGGCGTCGGGCGTGTGTTCGACCAGCGACCGGTACCGCTGCGCGAGCTGCTCGGCGCTCGCGGCGTCGGTATTGACTTCTCCCACTGCGATACCCCCGATCTCGACCTGGTCTGACGACGGCGAACAGGACTATTGTGGTGACCCTCGATGAGATCCGCGAGGAGCGAAGTGAAACCGGACGTTCTTCCCGGCGGCATGGCCCACCGAGTCGATTCTATGTCGATC
This sequence comes from Nocardia asteroides, assembly GCF_900637185.1. Taxonomy (NCBI): domain Bacteria; kingdom Bacillati; phylum Actinomycetota; class Actinomycetes; order Mycobacteriales; family Nocardiaceae; genus Nocardia; species Nocardia asteroides. Next base: position 3,167,565 of record NZ_LR134352.1, read on the forward strand.
GCCGGGATCGGTGTCGTCTCCGGCTACGGCTGGGGGCGCGAACACCTGTGGAAAGGGGTGCTGGGCAGCAAACCGGCGGCGCGCCTGTACCCCGGATACGGCCCCGACCGCGACCAGCACGCCTGGATCGCCCGGATCCCCGACGACGGTGACCTCGCCCACGGCGGCGGCCTGTTCGGGCGCGCCGTGCACGCGGCCGCCGCCGAGGCCATCGCCGACGCCGAGGCCAGGGGCTGGTGCCGGGCCGGGCGCACGGTCGGGCTGGTGCACGCGTTCACCCTCGGCGATGTCGCGGACTGGCGTGATTTCTACCTCGTCGACGAGGGACACCGGCGTTCCCGCGACTATCTGCGGTTGCTGCCGTCCACCCCCATCTCGGTGGTGATGCAGGAATTCGGGTTCCACGGACCCGCGATGAACGTCTCGGCGGCCTGCAGTTCCGGCTCGGTGGGCCTGCTCACCGCGAAGATGTGGCGCGACGCGGGCCTGGTCGACGACGTGCTGTGCGTCACCACCGACATCTCGGCGACCCCGGAGATGGTCGAGCACTTCGTCCGGCTCGGCGCCGCGGTCGCCGACGCCGACCCGTTGACCGCGTGCAAGCCGTTCCAGGAGGGCACGCTGGGCTTCCCGATGGCCGAGGCCTCGGTCGCCTTCCTGCTCACCGACGCCGTCGAGCAGTCCTACGCCCGGGTCCTCGGTGGCGCGATGACCAACGACGCCTTCCACGTGGTCTCGGTGGACCCCGCGCACACGCAGATCATCGCCTGCGCCCGGCGCGCGCTGACCGCGGCGGGCGTCGACGCCGCCGACATCGCCTACGTCAACGCGCATGCCACCGGCACCGTGCAGTGCGACACCGCCGAACGCGACGTGCTGACCACCGTCTTCGCCGACCGCCCGGTGATCACCGCGCTCAAACCGCTCACCGGCCATTGCCAGGGCGCGGCCGCGGCCGTCGAGGTGGCCACCATCGCCCTGTCCTACGAGCGCGGGATCGCCGTCTCGGCGCCGATCGTGGCGCCCGCGCATCCCCGGCTGCTCGACGGCACCGCCCCGATGACCGACGGGCTCACCCTGAAACTGTCGATGGGCATGGGCGGTAACAACGCCGCCGTCGTCCTCGGTCCGGCCTGAGTCGCTCAGTCGCCCTGGCCGGCCTCCGGGCCGCCGGCCAGCTCGTAGCCGTCGGTGGCGGGGGAGTCCTGCGGCAGCGGCACCGACCAGCGCAGCTGGGTACCGGGCATCTCGGGATGATTGCCCTCGGCGTCGGGCCGCTGGGCGGGCCGCACGTCGAACAGACCGCCCGCTTCCTGCGCGCGCTGCTCGAGATTGCGCAGCCCGCTGCGGATGACGTGGTTGGGGATGCCCCAGCCGTTGTCGGTGACCATGATCGTCAGGTCGTTCGCCACGTCGATGACGATGGCCACCGTGTCGGCGCCGGAATGCCGGACCGCGTTGCTCACCGCCTCGCGCACCACCGCCTCGGCGTGGTCGGCCAGTTGCGGGTCGACCACCGACAGCGGGCCCGAGACCTGGATGGTGGCCCGCAGCGCGATGTCGGCGGTTTGGCGCCGGATCGCCATCTCGATCCGCTGCTGCAGGCCCGCGCTGTGCTCGGGGCCGCTGGCGTGCAGGTCGAAGATGGAGGTCCGGATCTCCTGCACGACCTCCTGCAGATCCATGATCACCGTCGAAAGCCGTTGCCGCACTTCGGGAACCACGGCCTTGGGCAGGGTGGCCTGTACGGTCAGGCCGATCGCGAACAGCCGCTGGATCACATGGTCGTGCAGATCGCGCGCGATGCGGTCGCGGTCGGCGACGATGTCGAGTTCGCGCATCCGGCGCTGGGCGTCGGCCAGCCGCACCGCCAGCGCGGCCTGATCGCAGAACGCGGCGGTGAGCTCCAGCATCTCGTCGGAGTACGGCGCGAAACCGGGCGGCCGGATGGTGACCAGGACCCCGAGGGTGGCATCGGGCGTGCACAGCGGCAGCACCAGGGCCGGTCCGGCGCCGGGCGATTCGGCGTCGGGGAACTCCACGCCCAGCGTCACCGCCGACACGTCGTCGAAGCGCAGCGGGGTGCGCCGGGAGAAGGCGTCGCCCAGCGCGGTGCCCGCGATCGGGACGGTCTGCCAGTCCTGGCCCGCGTCGGGACCGGTCCACTGGGTGATCACCAATTCCGAGATCTCGCCGGGCAATTCGTCGGGCACCGGCACCGAGGCCAGGAACGCCTGATGCGAACCGGTCAGCCCGCGCGCGTGGTCGACCACGTGCGCCAGCACCCGGTCCGACTCGGTGCCGGCCAGGAACTCGGTCGCGATGTCGCGGGTGGCCTCGATCCAGGCCTGCCTGGTCCTGGCCTGCTCGTAGAGCCGGGCGTTGTCGACCGCGATGCCCGCCGCGGCGGCCAGGGCCAGCAGCAGGACCTCGTCCTCCTCGGTGAACGGCTGACCGTCGGACTTCTCGGTCAGATACAGGCTGCCGAAGACGTCGTCCCGAATGCGCACCGGCACACCGAGAAAGGTGTGCATCGGCGGATGACCCGCCGGGAACCCGATCGACGACGGGTGTTCGGAGAGGTCGTCGAGCCGCAGTGGCGCCTTCTGCGCGAACACCGCGCCGAGGACCCCGTGGCCGGCGGGCAGGCGGCCGATACGCTCCCGGATCTGTTCGGGCATGCCCTCGTCGATGAACTGCGTGACCTGCTGATCGTGTCCGCGCACCGCCAGCGCGCCGTAGCGGGCGTCGACCAGATTCATCGCGGTGCGCACGATCGTGCGCAGCGTCTCGTCCAGGTCCAGGCCCGCGGTGACCGTGAGCATGGCCTCGACCAGGCCGTCCATCCGGTCGCGCGAGCCGATCATCACCTCGACCCGATCGGCCACCTCGCCGAGCAGGGTGCGTAATCGCTGCTGCGACACCGTCCGGCCCGCCGAATAGCGGCCACCCCGACCGTCATTCGCCATCGCCGTATCCCGTCGCCGCACCACCTCGATTGAGTCACGGGCAAGTCTAGTCCGCAAGGTGGGGACTTTCGGCCCTTCACCGACAAGGAGCCAGATGATGGCATAGGTCACCGGGAAAAGGGATCGAGAAGTGGGGCAAGAGATGAATTCGTTGTCGACTACCCAGCACTGGACGACCGCCGCGGACCCGGAGCTCGCGGTGACCACCTGCGGCGAGGTACCACCCCAGGACGTCACCCGCGCGGTCCGCGCCATCACCCGCGTCATGCGCAGGCATCACCTGGACAGTCCGGCCCGCGTGCGCGTCACCGCACCGCAGGCCACCGACGAGCCGACCCTGGTGCAGGCCAACATCCGGACCAACGACACCCTCACCCGCGTGCAGGTCACCGGGCCGGGCGGGTTCGCCGTCACCTTCGCCGCCGAGCGGCTCGACCGGCAGCTGGCCCGCCGCGCGGGCAAGGAGACCCGGGGCGCGTGGCCCGATCCGGCCCGGCGCCCGCTGGCCCGGATCACCGAGACCCGCCCGATCATCCGCCGCAAGGACTGCGCGCTGCTGACCGGCACCCCGCTGGAAGCCAGCACCGTCCTCGACGCCATGGACTACGACGCCTACCTGTTCACCGACGCCCAGACCGGTGAGGACGCGATCGTCAGCTGGGCCGACCCGCACGGCGTGCGCCTGGCCAGGCAGCGCCACACCGCCGCGGCCGGTGCGGCCGCCGAGCTACCGCTGACCGCGAGCGCGATGCCCGTCAAGGTCGTCCAGGATTCCGCGCCGGTCTACGCCGAGGACGAAGCCGCCGACGTGCTGTGCACCGGCGGGCTGCCCTACCTGTTCTTCACCGACACCCACTCCGGCCGCGGCAACCTGCTCTACCGCCGCTACGACGGCGACCTGACCATCGTCGTCCCCACCTGAGCGCCGTCCTCGCGCGCTACGGTTCGCGCAGCTTGGTCGCCAGCACGGCGGCCTGGGTGCGGCGTTCCACCCCCAGCTTGGCCAGCAGCCGGGAGACGTAGTTCTTCACCGTCTTCTCGGCCAGGAACATGCGCGCGGCGATCTGCCGGTTGGTCAGTCCCTCGCCGAGCAGTTCCAGTAATCGGCGCTCCTGCTCCGTGAGCCCGGCCAGCGCACCCGACGGCTCGGTGCTGCGGCGCAGACGCGCGCGCAGCGCGTCGGCCGCGCGGGTGTCGAGCAGCGAGTGGCCCGCCCCGACCTGCTTGATCGCGTCGGCCAGCTTCATCCCGTCGATGTTCTTCACCACATAACCGCTGGCACCGGCCAGGATCGCGTCGAGCATGGCGTGCTCGTCGGAGAACGAGGTGAGGATCAGGCAGTGCAGGTCCTCGAACTCGGCCAGCAGATTGCGGCACAGTTCGATGCCGTTGCCGTCGGGCAGGCGCACATCGAGCACCGCGACGTCGGGTCTGGTCTCCCTGATCCGCGTCATCGCCTCGGCGACGCCGCCCGCCTGGCCGATCACGGTGAGTTCTGGATCACCCTCGAGCAGGTCGATCAGGCCGCGCCGGACGATTTCGTGGTCGTCGACCAGGAACACCTCGAGCACGCCTGCTCCTTCATCATGTCGATCGTCCCCGCCCCTGCCGTCAAACATAATCCGCGTGCCGAAATAGTGGGCGCAGACCGAGAACTCGGCCACCACGCCCCGACCCCGAGGAGGGCAGGCCGCGTCGCGGCCGTCCTGTCGGTCAGCGGTCGTCGCGTAGGCGACGAAGGAGCAAGCAACGGTCGCCGATCGACGGGACTCGAGGGGCCGCGAACTCAGGCGCGCCAGCGCTCCACTGTTTCTGTCTGTGGGTCCGCCTAGCATGGCTGACGGGGGTTCATGTCCGGTCGGCGGATGACGATGAAGAAGGGATTCACCAGGTGGCGGAACGCCTCACTGTGCGCGGAGCTCGGGAACACAACCTCAAGGGTGTCGACCTCGATCTGCCTCGGGACAGCCTGATCGTGTTCACCGGCCTGTCCGGTTCCGGGAAGTCGAGCCTGGCGTTCGACACGATCTTCGCCGAGGGGCAGCGTCGTTACGTCGAGTCGCTGTCGGCCTACGCGCGGCAGTTCCTGGGGCAGATGGACAAGCCCGACGTCGACTTCATCGAGGGCCTCTCGCCCGCGGTGTCGATCGACCAGAAGTCGACCAACCGCAACCCGCGTTCCACGGTCGGCACCATCACCGAGGTCTACGACTACCTGCGCCTGCTCTACGCCCGCGCGGGGACGCCGCGGTGCCCGGTGTGTGGCGAGCTGATCGCCAAGCAGACCCCGCAGCAGATCGTCGACCAGGTGCTGGCGATGGAGGAGGGCCTGAAGTTCCAGGTCCTCGCGCCGGTGGTGCGTACCCGCAAGGGCGAGTTCGTCGACCTGTTCGACCAGCTCAAGACCCAGGGGTACTCGCGCGTGCGGGTGGACGGGGTGGTGTACCCGCTCACCGATCCGCCGAAGCTGAAGAAGCAGGAGAAGCACGACGTCGAGGTCGTGGTCGACCGGCTCGCGGTCAAGCCCGCCTCCAAGCAGCGGCTCACCGACTCCATCGAGACCGCGCTGCGGCTGGCCGACGGCATCGTGGTGCTCGACTTCGTCGACCGCGACGAACACGCCCATGACCGGGAGCGCCGCTTCTCCGAGCGGCTGGCCTGCCCGAACGGCCACCCGCTCGACATCGAGGATCTCGAGCCCCGCTCGTTCTCCTTCAACTCGCCCTACGGCGCCTGCCCCGACTGCACCGGCCTCGGCATCCGCAAGGAGGTCGACCCGGAGCTGGTGGTGCCCGATCCGGAGCTGAGCCTGGCCGACGGCGCCATCGCGCCGTGGTCGCGGGGGCAGACCGCCGAGTACTTCAACCGGCTGCTGTCGGGCCTGGCCGAGGCCATCGGCTTCTCGATGGACACGCCCTGGCAGGACCTGCCCGCCAAGGCCCGCAAGGCGGTGCTCGAGGGCAGTTCCGATCAGGTGCACGTGTCCTACACCAACCGGTACGGCCGCAAGCGCTCCTACTACGCCGACTTCGAAGGCGTGATGCCGTTCCTGCACCGGCGGATGGACAACACCGAGTCCGAGCAGATGAAGGAGCACTACGACGGCTACATGCGCGACGTGCCGTGCCCGGTCTGCCACGGCGCCCGCCTGCGTCCGGAGATCCTGGCCGTCACCCTCGCCGCCGACGGCACCGACAAGTCGATCGCCGATGTCAGCGACCTGTCCATCGGCGACTGCGCGCATTTCCTGAACTCGCTGACGCTGGGGGAGCGCGAGGCCGCGATCGCGGGCCAGGTGCTCAAGGAGATCCAGGCCCGGCTCGGCTTCCTGCTCGACGTGGGCCTGGAGTACCTCACGCTGTCGCGGGCGGCGGCGACGCTGTCCGGTGGCGAGGCGCAGCGCATCCGGCTGGCCACCCAGATCGGCTCCGGCCTGGTCGGTGTCCTCTACGTGCTCGACGAGCCGTCGATCGGCCTGCACCAGCGGGACAACCGCAGGCTCATCGAGACGCTGCTGCGGCTGAAGAAGCTGGGCAACACCCTGATCGTGGTGGAGCACGACGAGGACACCATCCGCGCCTCGGACTGGGTGGTCGACATCGGCCCGCTGGCCGGTGAGCACGGCGGCCGGGTGGTGCACAGCGGTCCGTACGCCGAGCTGCTCAGCGAGCCCGAATCACTCACCGGCGCTTACCTTTCCGGCCGGGAGCAGATCGAGGTGCCGATGGTGCGGCGGCCGATCGACAAGAAGCGCAAGCTCACCGTCGTCGGCGCCACCGAGCACAATCTGGCCGGCATCGATGTGGCCTTCCCGCTCGGCGTGCTCACCTCGGTCACCGGTGTGTCCGGCTCAGGCAAGTCGACCCTGGTCAACGACATCCTGGCGACGGTGCTGGCGAACAAGCTCAACGGCGCCCGCCAGGTGCCGGGCAGGCACACCCGGATCAACGGGCTGGACCACCTGGACAAGCTGGTACAGGTCGACCAGTCGCCGATCGGGCGCACCCCGCGCTCGAATCCGGCCACCTACACCGGTGTCTTCGACAAGATCCGCACCCTGTTCGCGGCCACCACCGAGGCCAAGGTGCGCGGTTATCAGCCGGGCCGGTTCTCGTTCAACGTCAAGGGCGGCCGCTGCGAGGCCTGCTCGGGTGACGGCACGCTCAAGATCGAGATGAACTTCCTGCCCGACGTCTACGTCCCGTGCGAGGTGTGCCACGGCGCCCGCTACAACCGCGAGACGCTCGAGGTGCACTACAAGGGCAAGACCATCGCCGAGGTGCTGGACATGCCGATCGACGAGGCCGCGGAGTTCTTCGAGCCGGTCACCTCGATCCACCGCTATCTCAAGACCCTCGTCGAGGTGGGTCTGGGGTACGTGCGGCTCGGCCAGAGCGCGCCGACACTGTCCGGCGGTGAGGCCCAGCGCGTGAAACTGGCCGCCGAGCTGCAGAAACGCTCGACCGGACGCACGGTCTACATTCTCGACGAGCCGACCACCGGTCTGCACTTCGAGGACATCCGCAAGCTGCTCAAGGTGATCAACGGCCTGGTCGACAAGGGCAACACGGTGATCGTCATCGAGCACAACCTCGATGTCATCAAGACCTCGGACTGGGTCGTGGACATGGGCCCGGAGGGCGGTTCCGGCGGCGGCACCGTCGTCGCCACCGGCACGCCGGAGGACGTGGCCGAGGTGTCGGGCAGCTACACCGGTCAGTTCCTCAAGGAGGTGCTCGCGGCGCCCGCGCCGGTGCGCGCTCCGGCGAAGAAAGCGGCCAAGAAGGCGGCCCCGGCGGCCAAGAAGGCGCCCGCCGAGACGGCGGCGGCCAAACGGCTGGCGCGAAAGGCGGCCGCGCTGCGCTGACGGCGGATATCCTCCGGCGCGGGGACTTTCCGAAAACGCGACAAAGTGAAACACGTGTGGGTAGCATTCGCCTCACCGTTGCCGGAATACCGGAGAGTAACGGTCAGTCGAACCGACATCCCGACGTGTCTCGCGCCAGTGGGCGGCGCGATCGCGATGTCGTGCAGTTTGAAAGGAACGTCCCCCATGGATGAAGCCACCACGGCGCTCATCGGCCAGATTCTGTCTTTCCTCAGCGGCGGCTCCTCGCTGGCCTACGAGCCCACCAAGCCGACTGTCTGACGCGGCTGAGCCGAAAGGAACACCTGAGAAATGGACACCGGAAGCGCGGCGCTGTTCACCGCCCTCGCGAACATGATCACCTCCGGCTCGGCCGTGTCGGTCACCCCCGGCACCCCGCCTGCCCCGACCCCCACGGTCTGAGCCCGACCGGATAGCGGCCGGCGACGGCCCACCTACGCGAAAGATCCGCCGACGCGAGCGTCGGCGGATCTTTTCGTCTCCGGGAGGGCGGCGCTCAGAACACCGGGCCGGTGTACTTCTCGCCCGGCCCCGCGCCCGGGGCGTCGGGCACCGAGGAGGCTTCGCGGAAGGCGCGCTGCAAGGCCTGCAGCCCGTCGCGGATCGGGCCCGCGTGCGGGCCGAGGTACTCCACCGACGCGGTGACCAGCCCGGCCAGCGCGGTGATCACCCGGCGCGCCTCGTCGAGGTCGACGTTCGCGCCCGAGTGCGGGTCGTCCCCGGCCAGGCCCAGCTTCTCCGCGGCCGAACTCATCAGCATCACGGCGGCCCGGCTGATCACTTCGACGGCGGGGATGTCGGCCAGGTCGCGCACGGGGGGATCGAGCTCGTCAGTCATGGCGACAAGGCTATAGCGGGGCCGATGAGGGTCGCTGCTGCCGGGCCGATTCGGCGATAGCGGAATGCGATGCTAGACTTTTCGCTGACGACCGCCCCTGGTTGTGTCATGTAGACCTGGGGCAGATAAGTGGAGCCCGACTCCCACCGTTACCGGCGAGCAATCGTACTGGACAAACGGTCCCGGTCACCCTTCCGATGTGAGGGGTTTCCCGTGTGCCTGGCACGCGGGAGTCGACACCGAGCCCTCGCGGGTTTCGGCTGTGGGCGATCGGTCGACATCGGGCCCCGTCGCGGAGAAATACCGCAACGGGGCTTTCGTGTTGAAACAGGGGTTGCAGTTATTGCGTGCGGTCGTTATGACGACACCGCTTGACCTAGGAGGCCCCATCAGCACTGAGACCCGCATCAACGATCGCATCCGTGTTCCCGAGGTCCGTCTCATCGGACCCGGCGGCGAACAGGTTGGGATCGTGCGTGTTGAAGATGCACTACGCGTCGCGCTCGAAGCCGATCTCGACCTGGTCGAGGTGGCACCCGATGCCCGTCCGCCGGTCTGCAAGATCATGGACTACGGCAAGTTCAAGTACGAGACGGCGCAGAAGGCGCGCGAGTCCCGGAAGAACCAGGTCCAGACCGTGATCAAGGAGCAGAAGCTCCGCCCGAAGATCGACGACCACGACTACGAGACCAAGAAGCGCAACGTGGTTCGCTTCCTCGAGGCCGGGTCCAAGGTCAAGGTCACGATCATGTTCCGTGGCCGTGAGCAGTCGCGACCCGAGCTCGGTTTCCGGTTGCTGCAGCGTCTGGCCTCCGATGTCGCCGAACTCGGCTTCGTCGAGACCTCGGCCAAGCAGGACGGCCGCAACATGACCATGGTCCTCGCTCCCCACAAGGGCGCGAAGACGCGGGTGAAGGCCCAGCAGGACTCCGCGCCGGCACGTCCGCTGCCGACCGGTCCCGCGAGCGCCGAACCGGCCGCGACGGCCGAGGCCGCGCCCGCCGCCGAGCAGGCAGCGCCGGCCGACCCGCAGTAACACCGATTTCAAACGACACAGATAGAGGAATCCATGCCGAAGAACAAGACCCACAGCGGCGCCAAGAAGCGATTCAAGGTGACCGGCAGTGGCAAGCTGCTTCGCGAGCAGGCGAACCGTCGCCACCTCCTGGAGCACAAGGCCACCCGCCGGACTCGTCGTCTGGAAGGCACGGAGTCCGTCGCTTCCGTCGACGCCCCCCGCGTGAAGCGGCTGCTCGGTCTCGCCTGAGACCGTCGCAACCTGACGATTCCGCGGCCGGGATAACCGGACGCCGGCAACTACCGAATTCGGGCGCCGCCGCGCGCCCCCAGATGATCAAGGACTGAAAAGTGGCACGCGTCAAAAGGGCCGTCAACGCTCAGAAGAAGCGCCGTTCCATCCTCGAGGCCTCCAAGGGCTACCGGGGCCAGCGCTCGCGCCTGTACCGCAAGGCCAAGGAACAGCAGCTCCACTCGCTGACCTACGCCTACCGCGACCGCAAGGCGCGCAAGGGTGACTTCCGCAAGCTGTGGATCGCTCGTATCAACGCCGCCGCGCGTCTGAACGACATCACCTACAACCGCTTCATCCAGGGCCTCAAGGCCGCCGGTGTCGAGGTGGACCGCAAGATCCTGGCCGAGCTCGCCGTCTCCGACGCCGAGGCCTTCGCCGGTCTCGTCGCTGTCGCCAAGGCCGCGCTGCCCGCCGACGTCAACGCCCCGGCCACCGCTGCCTGAGCTTGACGACGCACAGCGATCTGTCGGAACGACCCGTGGACGCGCTCTCCGAGCGCAATCCGCGGGTCGTTTCCGCTGTCAAGCTCCAGCGCGCGGCGCAGCGCCGCAAGACCGGGCAGTTTCTCGCCGAGGGCGCCAACGCGGTGACCGCCGCGCTGGAGACCGGCCGCGTCCGTGAGCTGTTTTATTCGGTCACCGGTGCCGCGCGCGAGACCGCGCTGATCGCCGGCGCCGCCGCCGACGGGGTGCGCACCACGCTGGTCAGCGACCGCGCCGCCGAGCACCTCGGCGAAACCGTCACCGCGCCCGGCCTGGTCGCGGTGTGCGACCTGGTCGACGTGGCGCTGTCGGACATCCTCGACCGGGGCCCGCGCATGCTGGCCGTCCCCGTCGAGATCGCCGAACCCGGCAACGCGGGCACCCTGATCCGGGTCGCCGACGCGGTCGGCGCCGACGGTGTGGTGCTGGCGGGCGACACCGTCGACCCGCACAACGGCAAATGCGTCCGTGCCAGCGCGGGCAGCCTGTTCCACGTCCCGATCGCGCGCAGCCGCGACGTCACCGCCACGCTGGACGCGATCTCCGCCGCTGGCGCGACGATCCTGGCCACCGCCGCCACCGGCGAGGTCGACCTGGACGCCGCCGACGAGATCCTGGCCGGGCCCGTGGCCTGGCTGTTCGGCAACGAGGCACACGGCCTCGATCCGGCCGTGGCCGCCAGGGCCGACCATCGCATCCGCATTCCCATCCACGGCCGCGCCGAGAGCCTGAACCTGGCCGCCGCGGCGGCGATCTGCCTCTACGCCGGTTCCCGGGTGCAGCACCGGGGCTAGCGCGTCAGCATTCGGGGTCGATGGTGCTGCGCAGGTCGTCGAGGATCTCGGTGGCCCAGGGGAGGGGCATCGCGGACGGGCCCGCCACCTGCATGGCGGTCATGATCGTCAGCAGCATGCCGGTGGAGACGAAGCGGCGTGCCTCGGTGACGTCGGCGCCGGTGAGCTCGCCGACCAGGCGATAGATGCGCCCGAAGCGCTCGCGCATGTGCTCGCCGATCGCGGGATCGGCGCTGGCGGAGGCGCCGTGCAGCAGGTTGAGCGGCAGTTCGCGTTCGGCGAGGAAGGTCTCGTAGGCCTGGCCGAGCGTGCGCAGGGCCTCGGCCGTGTCGGTGCCCGGCTCGATCTCCGCGCCGCGGAACACCTGCTCGATCCGCGCGCACACCTCGTGCAGTACCGCCACGAACAGTTGCTGCTTGGTGCCGAACAGCCGGATCACGTAGGGCTGGGAGACCCCGGCCAGGCGTGCGATCTCGTCGGTTTTCGTTGCGGCGTAACCGGATTCGGCGAACGCGCGGACGGCGGCGGCGAGCACCTGGGCGCTGCGCTCCGACGCGGTCATCCGCGTTCTGGTCGTGCCGGTCATCCGGTGTCCACCTCCTCGTCGACCCCCTGCCCTTGACATGTTATCAGCGGATGCATAACCATGAGGCAGGAAGTTATCAGCGAATAACAACTAAGGGGCTCGACCATGACGCACACGCTCGAACCGGACGGGACGGAGACCGCGGCATCGCCGCCGGAGACCAGGAAATCGACCGCGCCGGTGGGGGCCGTCATCGCCGCGGTCGCCGTGCCGATGTTCATGGTCACCCTGGACAATCTGGTGGTCACCAACGCGCTGCCGGTGATCAAGACCGAGCTGGGCGCCTCGCTGTCGGATCTGCAATGGTTCGTCAACGCCTACACGCTCTCGTTCGCGTCGCTGCTGCTCACGGCCTCGGCGCTGGGCGATCGGCTCGGCCGTCGCCGGGTCTTCCTGGCCGGGATCGCGCTGTTCGTCGTCGCCTCGGCGGCCTGCGCCATGGCCACCGAGCCGTGGATGCTCATCGCGGCCAGGGCGGTGCAGGGCGCGGGCGGCGCGGCGGTGATGCCGCTGTCGCTGACGCTGCTGGCGGCCGCGGTGCCCGAGCGGATGCGCAGCGCGGCCATCGGCATCTGGGGCGGCATCGCCGGGCTGGGTGTCGCGGTCGGCCCGGTGGTCGGCGGCGCGGTCGTCGACGGGCTGAACTGGCAGTGGATCTTCTGGCTGAACGTGCCGGTCGGGCTGCTGGCGCTGCCGTTCGCCGCCCGCATGCTGGCCGAGTCCTTCGGTGCGGCGCGCACGCTGGACCTGCTCGGCCTGCTGCTCTCGGCGGGCGGTGTGCTGGCCCTGGTGTGGGGCGTCATCCACGGCGCCGATGACGGCTGGACCGCGCCCGCCGTGCTCACCGCGCTGATCGGCGGCGGCCTGCTGCTCGCCGCGTTCGTGCTCTGGGAGAACCGGACCACCGACCCGATGCTCCCGCTGCACATGTTCGCCTCGCGCGGGCTGAGCCTGAGCTACCTGGTGTCGTTCGCCTTCTCCGCGGGCGTGTTCGGCGCGATCTTCCTGCTGGCCCAGTATTTCCAAGTGGTGCAAGGGTATTCACCGCTGGAGTCCGGGATCCGCACGATGCCGTGGACGATGGTTCCGATGGTCGTCGCGCCGCTGGCCGGTCTGGTGATCGACCGGGTCGGGCCCCGGCTGCTCATCGCCGCGGGCCAGGTCTTCCTCGCGATCTCGCTGGCCTGGATGGCGCTGATCATCACCGTCGACCTGCCGTACGTGAACTTCGTCGCCCCGTTCGTCCTCGGTGGCATCGGCATGGGCCTCACCTTCGCCCCGTCCTCCACCATCGTGATGGACAGCGCCGCCCCCGACGACCAGGGCATGGCGTCCGGCATCAACAGCACCGTCCGCGAGGTCGGCGTCGCCATGGGCATCGCCATCCTGGCCTCGGTCTTCGCCTCCTACGGCGCCTACTCCGACCCCCAGTCCTACGTCGACGGCCTCGTCCCCGCCGTCTGGGTCGGCGCCGCCCTGGTCGCCGCGGCGGCCGTCATCGCCGCCTTCCTCCCCCGCCACTCCAGGCCCGCGGCCTGACCCCTCGACGGCGGGTCTTCCTGGTAGCAGGGAGACCCGCCGTCGCCTGCCGTCACGGGCTTCCCGTGGTGGAACCCTCGATCCGGCAGCGATGTCTGGTGCAGTTGAGGATGGTCGGCCAGCGGCGGACGCGTGGGCGGGGTGGTGTGTCGTGGCTGTCCGCTCGGGGTTCTCGGCGGGGTTCGCGGGCGGCCCTGGGACGTTGGGTCACCGCGACGATCTGGAGTGGGTCGTCGTAGAGGACGATGCCCGGGGTATCGGTGTCGAGGCGTTCCCAGCCGACGCCGTGCGCGTCCAGCAGCGTGAGGTATCCGGTGACCCGGTCGAGCATCGGCAGCGCGGTCGACTTGAACCAGGCCGCCGCGCCGGGACGGCGGACGCGCGGGTGGACCCGGTAGGGGTCGACCAGGTGCGCGGCGAACCACTCGTCGCCGCTGCGGCGGAATCGTTCCTGCTCCGCGGTCAGCTGGCCGGCGGCCGACAGCCGCTCCGCCAGCACGGCGACGCCCGGATGGCGGCCGGAGCCGTCGGGGTGGATCCCCTGGAACCGGACGTACCGGCCGGGGACAGGGGGCTCGGAGCGGCCGGAGCGGACGGGCGGGCGCGTCACGCGAGCTCGTCCGGGTCCAGACGCGAGCGGTCCCGATGGTCGGGCTGCGGCGCGATGGCCTGGTCCGGTCCCAGCGGACACCGGCCCGCCGCGCGCGGGAAGGGACGACGCAGGGGGCCGCGGATACCGAGCCCGCACCGGGCCAGCCCGCTGCCCGGGCGCGTGCGGCGGCCCGGGGGCATCGAATCGCGAGTCTGTTCAGGCATCGAGTGGTCCTGTTCTCGAGTCGAACACGCTGATGTGTATGCACGATTGGACGGAACGGGCGCCGATTCGGTTCCCTCGAATTCCCGGCGATCGCGGGCCGGGCTGCGAACTCGGCGAAGACGGCCCTGACCTGGACTTGTCGGTCCGGGAGACGACCCGGGGAGGGTCTTCGGGCCGGTTGCGACGGTGTCGCCGGGAATCCGGATGAACCGCGCGAACCCCATCCCATAGGATTTGTGCAGCACCGATACGGGTAGGCAATGACGCACCCGTGAACCGATCCCCAGGGGAGAGTCGAACGATCGTGGCCGACGACAACAGTGGAGTCGAGCAGAACGCCTTGCTGACCGAGGAGGCACTCGCAGCGGCGGCGGCGGAGGCCGAGAAGGCGTTCGCCGCGGCGGCTGATCTGGATGCGCTGGCGGTCGCCAAGACCGACTACATCGGCGGCAAGTCGCCGATCGCGCTGGCCCAGCGCGGTCTGGGCGCGCTGCCCAAGGACGAGAAGGCCGACGCGGGCAAGCGGGTCAACGTCGCCCGCAAGCGGGTGTCGGACGCGTTCGAGGCACGCCGCGCCGCGCTGCTCGCCGAGCGGGACCAGGCCGTGCTGGTGGCGGAGAAGATCGACGTCACCCTGCCCGCGCGCCGCCGCCCGGTCGGCGCCCGTCACCCCATCACCGTGATCTCCGAGCAGATCGCCGACGTGTTCGTCGGCATGGGCTGGGAGGTCGCCGAGGGTCCCGAGGTCGAGACCGAGCACTTCAACTTCGACGCGCTCAACTTCCTGCCCGACCACCCGGCGCGCACGATGCAGGACACCTTCCACATCGCCCCGGAGGGTTCGCGCCAGGTGCTGCGCACGCACACCTCCCCGGTGCAGGTGCGCTCGATGCTGACCCGCGAGCTGCCGATCTATGTCGTGTGCCCCGGCCGCACCTTCCGCACCGACGAGCTCGACGCCACCCACACCCCGGTGTTCTCCCAGGTGGAGGGTCTGGCGATCGACAAGGGCCTGACCATGGCCCACCTGCGCGGCACCCTGGACGCGTTCGCGCGCGCTCTGTTCGGCCCCGACACCCGAACCCGCATGCGCCCCAACTACTTCCCCTTCACCGAACCCTCGGCCGAGGTCGACGTGTGGTTCCCGGACAAGAAGGGCGGCGCGGGCTGGGTCGAGTGGGGCGGCTGCGGCATGGTCAACCCGAAGGTGCTGATCGCCAGCGGCATCGATCCCGAGGTCTACTCCGGTTTCGCGTTCGGCATGGGCATGGAGCGGACGCTGCAGTTCCGCAACGGCATCCCCGACATGCGCGACATCGTCGAGGGCGACGTGCGGTTCACCCTGCCCTTCGGTATCCGGTCCTGAGAGAGAGCGAAAAGTCACGTGCGAGTAGCGCAGTCCTGGCTGACCGAGATCCTGCAGCGCACCACCCCGGAATGGTCGGTGTCCGCCGAAGAGCTCGACGCCGGTTTCGTCCGGGTCGGCCTGGAGGTCGAGGAGGTCGACAAGCTTCAGCCGATCGGTGGTGACATCGACAAGCCGCTGGTCGTCGGCCGGGTCGCCGAGATCACCGAGCTCACCGAGTTCAAGAAGCCGATCCGCTTCTGCAAGGTCGACGTCGGTAACCCCGAACTGCAGGAAATCGTCTGCGGCGCCCGCAATTTCGCGGTCGGCGATCTGGTCGTCGTGGTGCTGCCCGGCGGTGAGCTGCCCGGCGGGTTCAAGATCTCGTCGCGCAAGACCTACGGGCACACCTCGAACGGCATGATCTGCTCGGTCGCCGAACTCGGCATCGGCAAGGATCACGACGGCATCCTGGTGCTCGAGCCCGGCTCGGCGCAGCCCGGTGACGACGCGAACGTGCTGCTGGGCACCGACGACACGATCATCGAGCTCAACATCACCCCCGACCGCGGCTACTGCTTCTCCGTGCGCGGCCTGGCCCGCGAGCTGGCCTGCGGTTTCGACCTCGAATACGCCGACCCCGCGGTGCGCACGCTGCCCGACGGTGACGAGGTGGCGTGGCCGGTGCGGCTCGAGGCCGACTCCGAGTGCACCCGCTTCGGCGCGCGCCGGGTCACCGGGATCGACCCGAACGCGGTGAGCCCGCTGTGGCTGCAGCGCAGGCTGATGCTGTCGGGCATGCGCCCGATCTCCCCGGCCGTCGACGTGACCAACTACGTGATGCTCGAGCTGGGTCAGCCGCTGCACGCGTTCGACGCGGCGAAGCTCAACGGCGGCTTGGTCGTTCGCTCCGCGCACAAGGGCGAGACCCTGCGCACCCTCGACGACACCGAGCGCACCCTCGACGCCGAGGATGTGGTGATCGCCGACGATTCCGGCGTCGTCTCGCTGGCCGGTGTGATGGGCGGCGCCAGCACCGAGGTCGGTCCCGAGACCACCGACGTGGTGCTCGAGGCCGCCACCTGGAACCCGCTGCGGGTGTACCGGACCGCGCGCAGGCACAAGCTGGTCTCCGAGGCGGGCAAGCGCTACGAGCGCGTCGTCGATCCGGAGATCAACATCGTCGCGCTGGACCGGGCGGCCACCCTGCTGGCCGAGATCACCGGCGGCACCATCGAATCCACGCTCACCGACATCCGGGTTCCGCTAGAGCCGGTCGCGCCGATCGCGATGGACATCGACCTGCCCGACCGCGTCGCCGGCGTCACCTACCCGGCGGGCACCGCCGTGCGCAGGCTCGCCCAGATCGGCGCCGGGGTGGAGATCGAGGTCAACGACGCGGGCAAGACCCAGCTGCTGGTGACCCCGCCGAGCTGGCGTCCCGACCTGTCCCAGCCCGCCGACCTGGTGGAGGAGGTGCTGCGCCTGGAGGGTCTCGAGCAGATCCCGTCGGTGCTGCCGTCCGCACCCGCCGGCCGTGGCCTGACCGCCGCCCAGCGGCGCCGTCGCGCGGTCAGCCGGGCGCTGGCCTTCGCCGGTGCCGTCGAGGTGCCCGCGCCGGTGTTCCTGCCCGCCGGGGTGTTCGACGTGTGGGGTCTCGACGCAGACGACGACCGCCGCGCCACCACCCGTGTGCTGAACCCGCTCGACGCCGAGCGGCCCGAGCTGGCGACCACGCTGCTGCCCGGTCTGCTGGAAGTGGCCGCCCGCAACATCTCCCGCGGCGCCCGTGATCTCACGATCTACGGCATCGCCCAGGTCGTGCGGCCCGGCGCCGAGACGCACGCGGTCGCCGCGCTGCCGGTGGACCGCAGGCCCACCGACGAGCAGATCGCGGAACTGAACGCCTCGCTGCCCGCCCAGCCGGTGCACGTGGCCGCGGTGCTCAGCGGACGCCGTGACCCGCGCGGGCCGTGGGGCCCGGGCAGGCAGGCCGAGGCCGCCGACACCTTCGCGCTGGCCGACGAGATCGCCGACGCCGCCGGGGTCACCCTCGAGCGCCGGTCGGCGGCGTACCTGCCGTGGCATCCGGGCCGCTGCGCCGAACTGGTCGTCGACGGTGTCGTGGTCGGCCATGCGGGCGAACTGCACCCCGCGGTGCTGGAGCGGGCCGGTCTGCCGCCGCGCACCTGCGCGCTGGAACTGGATCTCGACGCGTTGCCGCTGGTCGAGGCCCGTCCCGCGCCGACGGTGTCGGCGTTCCCCGCCGTGCTGCAGGACGTGTCGGTCAGCGTCGAGAAGGCGGTGCCCGCCGCGAGCGTCGAGTCGGCGCTGCGTTCCGGCGGCGGTGACCTGCTCGAGGAGATCTCGCTGTTCGACGTCTACGAAGGCGCCCAGGCCGGTGAGGGCCGCAAGTCCCTCACCTATGCCCTGCGCTTCCGTGCCACCGACCGCACCCTGACCGAGGACGAGGCCAGTGCCGCGCGCGACGCCGCCGTCGCCTCGGCCACCGCCGCGGTCGGCGCCGAACTGCGCGGCTGATCCAGACGACCGAAGGCCGCCCGGTATCGACCGGGCGGCCTTCGTCGTTGTCAGGACACCAGGTTCTTGCGCAGTTTCACCAGCGTCCAGCCGTCGAGGCCGAGACCGTCGGTGAGGAATGTGCCGAAGTCGCCGTACTTCTGGTCGATCTGGGCGAGCGCGACCTCGAGGTATTCGGTCCGCACCTCCTGCAGGGGGATCAGCAGGTCCGGGTTCTGCATGACGCCCGCCTGCTTCAGCTGGGTCCGCAGGGCGGCATCCGCCGCCGCCCGGTACTGGTTCGACAGCAGATAGTCCTGGCGAGCCACCGATTCCGGCACGCCGACCGCGCGCAGCGTCACGTAGGACAGCCAGCCGGTGCGGTCCTTGCCCGCGGTGCAGTGGTACAGGGTGGCGCCGGCGGTGTCCGCCAGATCCCGGACCGACTGGCCGAACTTCCCGAGCGCGTCGGGGGTGAAGAAGTTCAGGTACACGTTCTGCATGATCTGCTCGGCTTTGCCGTCGCCGAGCATGTTCTGCTGCTGCACCGGGTCCTTGGACGAGATCGCCTGGTACATCTTGGTGAACATGCCGCCGTCGTCGATCGGGCGCGCCACCAGGGGAACTCCCGCGGGCAGCTTGTCCGCGCCCATCGCCTGCACCTCGGCCGGAGTCCGGAAGTCGATGACCTGCTTCAGTGTCAGGCCCGCGAGCTTCTGCAGATCCGCGTCGGTCAGTTTGGCCAGCGCGTCGGCCCGGACGAGCTTCCCGGACTTGACCTTGGCTCCGTCGTAGGTGACGTAGCCGCCCAGATCCCGGACATTGGCCGCGCCCTGCAGCTCGATCCTGGTGGGCGCCCCCGCGGCCGGGGCCGCGCCCGCGGACCCGACCGACCCGGCGGCCACCAACCCGAGCGCCACGAGCGGCACGAACACAGACGACAACAGTGATTTCCGCTTCCGCGAAACCGATGAATTACTCATGCTCGCCGACGGTATTTCCGCGTCCCGGCGCCGCCGCCGCTTCCCGGCCACGGCGCCGTCCAGCAGGACTCGGAACTCGCTCACCGGGATCGGGCGTTTCCGCTCGTCGCCGAATACCGCTGCTCCACACCGTGATCGGTGTGCGCGGTCCCGCTCGCGCCCGCGGTCGCGGCGACGATCAGCGCGCCGCCGATCAGCACGGGCACCGCGTACTCGGCTGTCGCCGCGAAACCCACCGAGGTCAGCATGGCCAGGGCGAACACCGCGAACAGCGCCGCCGCCGCGGACGCGGTGAATCGGGTCCGGATCCCGACGAGCAGCGCGACATCGAGCCCGGTCAGGTCATCGACCCGGAGGGAACCCGGCTCACCGTGCCGGCCGAGCGGGCGGGCATGACGAAACAGGCCATGGGAGAGCTGATCCGGCACCTGACCGATCGCGGATATGTGGAAGTCGGGCCGGATCCGGCCGACGGCCGCGCTCGCCTGGTCCGCCTCACCGACGCGGGCTGGGCGGTGGTGGCGGCGGGGGTGCGGGTCGTCGAGCGGTTCGACCGGCACCTGGATCAGGTGGTCGGGGCGGGCGAGGTCGAGCGGCTGCGCACGATGCTGACCCGCATCATCTCGGGGGAGGGGTCGACCTACGCTGGGCAGGAACAGAATTCGGCCACGATGCGGCTCGACTAGGTCAGGCGGGGCCGGTCAGTGGTGGGTAGTTCTCGCCACCCATCCGCTCGGCGGCCGCGATGTAGACGGTGAGCGCGTCGCGGGAGGTGGTCAGCGCGGCCATCTGCTCCTCGATCCGGCGCAGCCGGGAACGCATGGCGGCCAGCAGTTCCGGACAGCCGGGTAGCTCCGGTGCCTCGCCGTTCGCGCAGGGCAGCAGATAGGCGATATCGGTGGAGGACAGGCCCGCGCCGAGCAGGTGGCGGATCTGGGTCACCCGCAGCACCGCGCTCTCGTCGTAGTCGCGATAGTCGTTGGCGCCGCGGTCCGCCGGGAGCAGGCCCTGGGCCTCGTAGTAGCGCAGCTGGTGGGCGTTGACGCCCGTCCGGCGACTCAATTCCCCGATCCGCATCGCGTTTCTCCCTTGACCTTCACACCGGTATCAACGTTGACGATGGTGCCATGAATCCTTCGAACGACACCGCAGTCACCGTCCTCGGACTCGGCCGCATGGGCCGCGCCCTCGCGCACGCGTTTCTCGCCGCGGGCCACCGCACCACCGTCTGGAACCGCACCGCCACCGCGGCGGATCCGCTGGTCGCCGCCGGCGCGCGGCGGGCGCCCAGCGTGGCCGACGCGCTCGCCGCGAGCCCGCTGACCGTCGTCTGCCTCACCGACTATCCCGCGATGCACGACGTGCTCGACCCGGCCGACCTGCGCGGCGTCACCCTGGTCAACCTGACCTCGGGCGATTCGGCCCAGGCCAGGGCCGCCGCGCGCTGGGCCGAGCAGCGCGGCGCGCGCTACCTCGACGGCGCGGTGATGGCGATCCCGTCGGCGATCGGCACCGCCGACGCGGTGCTCCTGCACAGCGGCGACCGCGCCGACTTCGACGCCAACGCGGCGACCCTGGCCGCGCTGGGTACCGTCACCCATCTCGGTGCCGATCACGGGCTGGCCGCGCTGTACGACGTGGCCGGACTCGCCATGATGTGGAGTGTGCTCAACGCCTGGTTGCAGGGGACCGCGATGCTGCGGACCGCCGGCGTCGACGCCGCCACCTTCGCCCCGTTCGCGCAGCGCATGGCCGCCGGAGTGGCCGAATGGCTGCCCGGCTACGCCACCCAGATCGACCAGGGCAGCTATCCGGCGGAGGTGTCGGCCCTGGCCACCGAGATCGAGTCGATGACCCACCTCGTCGCGGAATGCGAGGCGCTCGGCGTGAACGCCGAACTGCCCATGCTGATCCGGTCGATGGCCGAACGCGCGATCGTCGCCGGACACGGTGGCGAGCAATATCCCGTGCTGATCGAGGAATTCGGCAAACCCGGCGGCCGGTGACGGCACGCCCCACCCGGCCGGGCCGGGTGGGCGGCTCGGGCCCACGGAACGGGGGCGGGCTAGGTTGGCAGGCGTGTCGATGATGAAAGGCGCCAATGTCGTGGTGCCCGCTGCCGCGGTCCGCGTCGAGCTGGGTTGGCGGTCGGGGCCGGGGGTGCCCGACGCCGACGCCTCGGCGCTGCTGCTCGCCGGGACGACAGTGCGTTCCGACGACGATTTCGTCTTCTACAACCAGGCCACGCATCCCTCGGGCGCGGTCCGGCACGACGGAAAACAGCAGGGCCACACCGTCGTCGACCGGCTGTCGGTGAACCTGACCCAGGTGGAACCGCAGATCGAGCGGATCGTGCTCGCCGCCTCCGCCGACGGCGGCACCTTCGGCCAGTTCCACGGGCTCTACATCCGGATCCTCGACGCGGCGACCGGCGCCGAGCTCGCGCGCTTCGACAGCACCGGCGCCACCACCGAGACCGCCTTCGTCCTCGGCGAGCTGTATCGCCGCCAGGGCGCGTGGAAGTTCCGTGCGGTCGGCCAGGGCTATGATTCCGGATTGGCCGGGCTGGCAACCGATTTCGGTATCACCGTCGACGACGCGCCGCCGCCGCCCGCGCCGGCGCCGATTCCGGTGCGGCCCGCCCCGCCGCCCGCGCCACCGACCCAGCCGTTCGCGCCGGTCCCGCACCCCGCGCCGCCGACCCAGCCGTTCATCCCGGTGATGCCGACACCGCCGCAACCGCCGTACCCGCAACCGGTGCCACCGCATCCGGCCCCGCCACCGGTCGACCTCGGCAAGGTCTCGCTGACCAAGGAGTCGCCCTCGGTCTCGCTGACCAAGCACGGCGCCACCGGCGGCGTCATGCGGGTGAACCTCAACTGGACCTCGATGGCCGCGACCGGCCGCCTGTTCGGCAAGCTGCGCGGCAAGAACATCGACCTCGACTTGTGCTGCTTCTTCGAGCTGGTCAACGGCGCGATCGGGTCGGTGCGGGCGCTGGACCGGCGATTCGGCGCGCTCTACGAGCCCCCGTTCATCCATCTCGACCAGGACGACCGCACCGGCGCCAGCGTCACCGGCGAGAACCTGTCGATCAATCTCGACTACACGCGGTTCTTCCGCCGGATCCTGGTCTTCGCCTCGATCTACGACGGCGCGAGCGACTTCCGCGGGGTGCACGCCACCGTCACCCTGCACCCGGTGCACTCCGCGCCGATCGAGATGACCCTCGACGGGTGCACCGACAATTCCCGCGACGCCGTCCTCGCCGTGCTGGAGAACGTGAACGGCGAGCTGGTGGTCCGGCGGGAGGGTGCCTTCGTCCGGCCGCCCGCGGGTCAGCCCGGCGGTGGTGTCGTGGAGATCGCCCGGCTCTACGGGTGGGATTTCGGTTTCCAGGCGGGACGGGGCAAGTGATGCGGCATCCCGCGACCCGGGTGCTGAACGCACTCGTCTACCACCCGGACAAGCACGTCGCCGAGACTCCGGCCGCCCTCGGCCTGGACTACCGCGACCTCACGATGCGCACCGCCGACGGCATCGACCTGCACGGCTGGTTCGTGCGCGCCGAGCGCCCGCGCGGCCACATCCTCTACGCCCACGGCAACGCGGGCACCATCGGCGACCGAGTCCCGATCATCGCGTTGCTGGTCCGGGCCGGTTTCGATGTGCTCGCCTTCGACTACCGCGGGTTCGGGCACAGCACCGGCGCGCCGGCGGAGCAGGGCACCTACCTCGACGCCCGCGCGGTCCGCGCCGCGCTGCTCGACCAGCCCGGCGTCGACCCGGCGCGGGTGCTGTATCTGGGCAAGTCGCTCGGTGGTGGAGTGCTGCTGGAACTGGCCACCGAGCATCCGCCCGCGGGGATGATCCTGATGTCGACGTTCAGCAGTATGCGTGCCGCGGCCCGCTCGGTGTATCCGTTCCTGCCCGCGCCGCTCATCCCGGACGCGTACCCGAACCTCCGCCGGATCGCCGGGCTCGGCGTCCCGGTGCTGATGTTCCACGGCGACCGCGACGAACTGCTCCCGCTGCGGCACGCCGAACGGCTGTACGCGGCGGCGCGGGAGCCGAAGGAGCTGGTCATCGTGCCCGGGGCCGGGCACAACGACGTCATCGACGCGCTCGGCCCGCGCTGGCCGCAGCGGATCACGGAGTGGTCGGCGACCTTCCTGCCTGCGTAGCCTGGCGGTATGAGCGAAACCAGCGAGATCCTCGGCCGCCTCGCCGCGCTGCCGGACCACGAACTGGTGGCGGTGCTGCGCGCCGCCGTGGCAGGCAGGCCGGGGCTCGGCGCTGTCGCCGCCGCGCTCGCCCAGGCCGAAACCGGTCATGCCGAGACCGGCTCCCCTGTGACTCTGGACACCGAGGTCCTGGACGCCGATGTGGTGCCCGTCGCATCCGACCAGGTCGGGGCCACATTGCCGGTACCGCCGGTACCGCATGGCGTGCCGGGGACGGCCACACCCACTGCGACCGGCGGCTATTCCACTTCCGGAGTGCCGACATTCGACGCGGTTCGCGATAAGGTCGAGCGGCGCTTCGGCACCGCGCAGGGGATGGGTGAGCTCGACCGGCAGACCCCCGCGGGTCGCAGTGCCGACGACCAGTGGGAGGCGCGGGAGAAAGCCGCGCGCGAGCGTCTGGCGCAGATCCGGAAATCGATGCAGGGCACCGATTCCGGCGCCGACGACCAGTAGCCGAGAGGTCTCCCCGCCGAGCAACGACCGTGATGGGTGGACCCAGATGACACAGGCGCGCCAGATCGCCGAACGACTGCTCGACGCGCAGGTGGACTACCTGCTCGGTGAGGTGACCGGCGACCGGTTCGCCGAGGTGATCGCGCGCGACGTGGCCGCGGTGCTGGCCGTCGGCGACACGATCGTCTTCGGCGACGTCGTCTCGCTCGAACAGGGTGAACAGACCGTGGCCACCGTCTTCGACCGGATCGGTGGCAGCCCCGTCATCGCCGACACCGTCGGCATCTTCGCCGACGCCATCTACGACCACATCGCGTCCAACACCGAGTACACCCTCGGCGACGTCGTCGACCGGGAGCCGGTGGAAGCGCTGCTGGAGAAGATCTTCGGCATGCACCAGGCCCAGGAGCGCATTCTGGACCGGCTCACCGAGAGCCCGCTGGTGGCCACCGTGGCCGCCCGCTTCGTGGACAAGCTGATCGGTGACTTCATGCAGGCCAATCGCGAACGCGCCGAGAAGATCCCGGGCGTCTCCTCGCTGATGTCGCTGGGCCAGTCCGCGGCCAACCGGGCCAAGAAGGTCGCCGACAGCACCTTCGTCGGTGACCTGGCGGGCAAGGGCGCGCTGTTCGCGCTCAAGCGCACCAACAACGCCATCCGCGACATGCTGCGCGACGCGCCGGTGCACTCGGCGGCCATGGAGTTCTGGGACCTGCACGCCGACGAGCCGGTGGCGGGCCTGCGCGAGTACCTGACCCAGAAGGACCTCAACGAACTGGTCCAGATCTGCTACGAGATCGCGGTGACGACCAGGGAGAAGGAATACTTCGGGATGCTGGTGCGCGAGTGTGTCGAGGTGTTCTACACCCGCTACCGCGACCACACGCTGTCGTCGATGCTGCCCGAGCTCGGGATCGGCGCCGAGGACATCGGCGCCGAGATCCTGCGCTACGGCCCCGCCGTGATCGAGTCGGCCAAGCGCAACGGTGTCCTGGCCGAGCTCATCCGCGAGCGGCTCGAGCCGTTCTTCTTCTCCGAGCAGGTCCTCGGCATTCTCGGCGGCGAGTAGCCACGCGTTCCGTACCGAATTCCCGGAATTCGCCGGGAATTCGGTCCGAGTCGCTATCGTTCGACGACCTGTGCGCAATTCCGGCGAATTGTGTGCGGGCTCACGCCACTCGCCCGGTGCTCTATATCGAGCGAAGAACCGGCCGGTCACGCACTTGCCGTGGCGGCTGTGAGGTTTCGGATACAGAAACCCCCGTTGATTTCCGGCATGTTGAGATCAGCGCACGAAATCCTTTCTTACACCGTCCCGGATTGACCGTGCGGTGTACGCGGTGCAAGTTGACACCTGACTTTCGGTGAGCCGCCGGGAATTCCACCCGGCGGTGTGTCAGAGGAGCAGGTGGTGCGTTCACTTTTCCGTCGGCGGGCCGTGCGCGGCGGGCTGATCCGGCCGCGCACCATCGCGGGCAGGCTCGCCCGGATCCTGGCGGTGTCGCTGGTCCTGGTGCTCGGGCTGCTCGGGCTGACGATGTCGGCCCAGATCGGCGCGTTCCGGCGCAGCGGCGAGACCGTGGACGCGGTGACGGTGGCGCTGGCCGCCCAGGACCTGGTGCACCAGGTACAGCGCGAACGAGGCTTGAGCAACGGCCTGCTCGGCGGCGACCCGCGCCTGCGG
Source organism: Nocardia asteroides (assembly GCF_900637185.1). NCBI lineage: Bacteria > Bacillati > Actinomycetota > Actinomycetes > Mycobacteriales > Nocardiaceae > Nocardia > Nocardia asteroides. The sequence goes on from NZ_LR134352.1 coordinate 3,193,022, forward strand.
CAACCGGTCACCGAGCAGCGCGACGGCACCGACGCGGCGCTGCGCACCCTCGCCGACCTCGTGGCGGCCGATCCGCCGGGCGCGGCCCAGGTGCGGTCGGCCCTGGGGCAGCTCTCGGATCTGCCCGCGCTCCGGTCGCGGATCGATACCCGCGCGGTGTCGCGGCAGGCAGCCTTCCAGTTCTACTCCGACAGCGTCGACGCGGTGAACCGGCTCGCGTTGGGGCTCGACCAGGCCCGCGATCCGGCGGTGCGGCACGGTCTGCAAGCCCTCTACGCGCTCGGCGACGCCAAGGAACACACCGCGCGCGAACGCGGCTTCCTCAACGGGGTGTTCGTCGCGGGCGAGTTCGCGCCGGGGGAGTACGTGCAATTCCTGGACATCCGTGCCGCCCGCACCGCGGCGCTCGGCCAGTTCGACCGCGAGGCGACCCCGGCCCAGCGCGACCGCCTCGCCGCCGTCCTGGCCACCGAGAACGCGGTGCGGGCAGGCGATTCGGAGAACATCGCGATCGCCTCGACCGCGGGCCCGCTCGCGCAGCCGGTCGACCCGGCGGACTGGTGGGCGCGGATGACCGAGGTCATCGACGGTCAGCGCGCCGTGCAGCAGGCCGTCGGCGCCGACGTGCGTGACCGCGCCACCGATCTGCGCCGCACCGCCGCGCTGATCCTGGCCGGCTTCGCGCTGGCCGCGCTGCTGGCGATCGCCGCCGAGGTCGCACTGGTGATCGCGAGCGTGCGCGCCATCGTGCGACCGCTGGCGCGACTGGCCACCGAGGCCGACGAGGTGGCCTCGCACCGCTTGCCCGAGGTGATCGCGGCGTGGCGCGGCGATGCCGACGCCCGGCCGGAACCACCCGCGCCGGTGCGCACGCCACCGGGAGCGAGCGCCGAGATCGCGGCCGTCGCCGGCGCGTTGGACCGGGTGCAGACCACCGCGTTCGAGCTGGCCTCCGAGCAGGCGCTGGTGCGGCGCAACACCACCGAGTCAATGGCGAACCTGGCCCGGCGCAACCAGAATCTGGTGCGCAGGCAGCTCGGCCTGATCAGTGAGTTCGAACGCGAGGAACTCGATCCGAAGGCACTGTCGAACCTGTTCGAACTCGATCATCTGGCCACCCGGATGCGGCGCAATGCTGAAAGCCTGCTGGTGCTCGTGGGCGAGGCCAATCCGCGCCGCTGGGCCGAGCCGATCGCGCTGACCGATGTCATCCGCGCGGGCCTGTCCGAGGTCGACGACTACCGCCGGGTGGTGCTGCGCCGGGTCGACGACGTCGCGATCACCGGCGCCGTGGTCAGCGAACTCGCCCACGCGCTGGCCGAACTCATCGAGAACGGGCTGGCTTTCTCCCCGCCCGACCTCGAGGTGGAGATCTACGGGCGCGCGGTGGCCGGTGGCTATCTGCTCGCCGTCGTCGACCACGGCGTCGGCATGCCCGCCGAGCAGCTCGCCGAGGCCAACGCCCGCCTGCGCGGCGAGCAGGACTTCATCGTCGCCTCCACCCGCTATCTCGGGCACTACGTCGTCGGCCGCCTGGCAGGCCGCCTCGGTATCGACGTGGAACTCGCCACCTCCCCGGTCAGCGGCATCGTCGCCCGCCTGCTCCTGCCGTCGAGCCTCCTGGCCGACGAGACGGTCACGCCCGCGACGGAACCGGCGAGCGAACGTCCCGACCGGGCCGGTGCGGCGCGGTCGGCGGGATCATCCGCCGATGACGCGGCCGGTGCCGATGGTGCGGTGCGGTCGGCGGCGCTGTCCGGTGACGGCGCGGCGGGTGCTCGTGGTGCGGTGCTCTCGGCAGGTCCTTCCGGCGACGGCAGGATGCGGCCCGGTGGTGCGGTGCGTTCGGTGCCGCCGTCCGGCGACCGCACGCTGCGGTCCGATCGCTCGGCGAGTCCGGTGGAGCCGTCCGGCGGTGCGGGCCGACCGGTGACGGAATACAGCGAGCGTCATGGACATGGCGCGGACGTGCGCGGGAGGTCCGCCGACGACACCGTGGACGCGCGGGCTCGCTCGCACGCCACGAACGGGCGAGCCGGTGCCGTCAGTTCGGCGCGGCACGTCCGTCCGCTGTCCGGCGCCGGCGTGGACGAAGCCCCCGGCAGGTCGGTCTACGCGCAGTTCCTCAGCAGCACAGCGAGTTCGGTGACCGACGGCGTCGCGGCGGCCGATCCGCTGCCCGCGAGCGGCACCCCGGTGGAGCCGCTCGTACCCGCCGTCGAGCGCACGCGCAACGGTCTCGTCAAGCGCAGCAAGCGGACCAGGGTCACCGGATCGCCCGAGCGGCCCCGCCGCGACCCGGCGGCAGGGCAGGAGCGCGCACCGGCCGCCGATCGCACCCCCGAGCAGACGCGCAGCATGTTGTCTTCCTTCCGTACCGGCCACGAACGCGGTGGCGTCGCCCGTCCCGCCCCCGATCCGACGCACTGACCCGACCCCAGGAGCCCCGGTGACCACCCACCTCCCGACCGCCGACCCGCACACCTTCAACTGGCTGCTCGGCAATTTCGTCCGCGACACCGACGGCGTGCGTGACACCGTCGCCGTCTCCTCCGACGGGCTGCTCATCGCCATGTCCGACGGCCTGGAGCGGGCCGGCGCCGACCGGCTGGCCGCCATGGTGTCGGGCCTGTCCAGCCTCGCCCGCAGCGCCTCGCGCAGTTACGACTTCGACGGCCTGAAACTGATCATGATCGAGATGAAGCGCGGCTTCCTGCTGGTCTCGGCGCTCGGCGACGGCAGCTGCCTCGGCGTGATCGCCGACGGCGGCTGCGATGTGGGACTGGTCGGCTACGAGATGGCGGTGCTGGCCGACCGCGCGGGCGCCCTGCTCGACCCGATGCTGATCGGGGAACTGCGCGAGTCGTTGCGCAGATGAGAGATCCCGATTCCGCCGCCGATCGCTTCGTGCGCCCGTTCGTGATCACCGCGGGCCGCACCGTCCCGGTCCTGGACGGCCTGCGTATCGAAACCCTCGTCCTGGCGCCGCCGTCGGCGCTGTCGGCCCCGCTGCGGTTCGAGGAACGATCCGTCGTGCGGTTGTGCCTGCGACCGCATTCCATCGCCGAAATCGGTGCCGCCCTGCGGATTCCGGTCGGCATCGCCAAGGTGATCGTCAGCGACCTGGTGGCGGCCGGACACGTCGGTGTCCGGGACGCGCCGGAACTGTCTACCGCCGCCATCGAGAGGATCAGGGATCTTGTCCGGGCACTCTGAATTCCGTACCGCGCCGACCATGCCGTCGTCGGTGAAGATCGTGGTGAGCGGCGGTTTCGGCGTCGGCAAGACCACCTTCATCGGGGCCATCTCCGAGATCGAGCCGCTGGTCACCGAGGCGTCGATGACCGAGGTGTCGATCGGAGTCGACGACCCAGGTCACCGCGGCGCGAAGACCGATACCACCGTCGCGCTGGACTTCGGCCGTATCACCCTCGACCGGTCGCTGATCCTGTACCTGTTCGGGACACCCGGCCAGGACCGCTTCGTGTTCCTCTGGGACGACCTGGTCGACGGCGCCCTCGGCGCGGTCATCGTGGTCGACACCGAGCGGGTCGAGGACTGCTACCCCGTCCTGGACTACTTCGAGGAGCACGACACCCCGTTCGTCGTGGTGGTCAACCGCTTCGACGGGGCGCCCCGCTTCGACCTCGCCGAGGTCGGCGAGGCGCTCGGTCTCGACGACTGGATCCCGGTCCTGGACTGCGACGCCCGCGACCGCGACTCCGTGCGCGATGTGCTGGTCGCCCTGCTCGAACAGGTCCTGCTCCATCGCGTCCAGCCCCGGCACCGGGAGGTGAGCTGATCACTCCCGGCGCAGGGTGAGGTCACCGAGCGCGAGGTGGAAACGGCTGTCGGTGACGTCGATCGAGGTGTCGGTGAAGCGGTTGCCGCCCAGCGTGTTCCGGACGAAATCGCGAACCGCGGACGGCTGAGCGTCCAGCGTGTCGAGTAGCCGCGCCGGCACCTCGACGGTGCCGTCGAAGACGCGCGGTTGCCCGGTGAGCCCCGGCTGCTGCGGTGTCTGGCGCAACCCGTCGACGGTGTGCAGGACCAGGTCCACAGCCGTTCCGTCCGGGAATTCGACGCGCAGCGGAGTAGGGGACACCGCCGGGTCGAAGGCGCGGATGGCGGCGGTCCAACCCTGGGGCGAGGTGCCGCGATAGTCGTACGGTGAGACCGGGCCGAGGGTGTCGCGCGAGCGGTCGGCCGGCGAATTCTCCAGCGCCGCACCGGTGAGCGGCTGCCCGGTGGCGACGAAGGTCCAGGCGGGGTCGGTGATGGTCTTGCGCCAGAACCCGGTCCGGCCCCCGTCACGGCCTTCGACGCGCAGTTCCCTGGCGGCCGAGCCGGGCCCGGTGCGGTGGATCGAGAGGCGGTCGGTGATCTCGCCGGGCACCTTCGGCTGGGCGACCCAGTCCGGCGCGGGCAGCTGGATGGCGGCGTAGCGGCTGTCGACGCGCTCGGCCAGCATGTCCGGCGCCTCGGGGAGGCCGCGCTGATCCTGGTAGGAGTAGCGGAAGAACACCTTGTCCGCGCCGGAGATGTCGAAATCGTAGAGGCGCGTGTAGAAGTCGCCGTACCGGTTGACGATCAGCGAGGTCGAGGCACTGGTCGACAGCGCGACGGCCTGGAACCTGCCGCCGAACGGCAGCCCCATCTCGTAGCTGTGATCCACCGGCAGCCACGGGTCGACGTACTGGATCCGCTGCCCGCCGTGGGTCAGCGCGAACACGTGCGACACCTTCGCGCCGCCGACGGGATGCTCGTTGCCCGCGGTGTCGGTCCAGACGTGATCCTCGTTGGGCGACAACACCGACCACGACCAGCTGAGCGCGCCCGGCGGGAGGGTGTTGCCGGGTCCGGTCCACAGCGGGGTGCCGTAGCGGCTGCTCCAGTTCCAGTCCTTCGGGGCGCTGAGCGCGTGATCCATCGTGACGAAGCGGCCGTCGCGGTCGATCAGCATCACTTCGTCGTCGTCCGCGGAGACACCGGCGATGGTGCCGGCGAGGCAACCGGGCAGCGCGACGGTGCGCCAACCACCCAGGGCGGCGGCCTCTTTGACGTAGACCTCGCCGTCGCGGGTGGCGAAGGTCCAGCGCCGGTTGAACGATTCGGTGGTGCCGCGCAGGTAGACCTGCTCGGGCAGCGCGATCGGCGCCGGGGCGAACGACTCCAGGCCCGCGGTCGATTCGTCGACTGTCACCTCCGGCGTGCCGACGGTGCCGATGGGCAGGCAGGCCGGGTCAGCGGTGACGGTCGGCGCGCTCAGCCCGGCGAGCGTCAGCCCGGCGGCCGCGATCAGCGCCCCGCGGCGCCCGGCCCTCACAGCCACCCCGCCGCGCCGAAGCCGATCAGGGCGAGCGCGTCGATCGCGAAAATCGCCCCGACCACGATCGCCTTGCGACGCACACCGACCAGGTCGTGGACGTAGAAGCAGGCCGCGAAGAACGGCACGTAACCGATGATCCAGATGAGGAACGGGAAGCCCGGCTGCCACCAGGACCAGTCCCAGGTGAGCACGCCCGCCTTGTTCAGCAGCACCTCGACGCCCACCGCCGCCGCCGAATTCGCCGCGATCAGCACGGGCCGGTTCGGCAGGCCGAAGATCCGGGTCTCCTTGGGCGGCAGCATCTTCGCCGCCGCGATACCCATGATCGCGAACATGAAGCAGATCTCGATATTGAGCCCGATCAGGATCTGATACGCGGTGGGTCCGCTCGCCGCCCAGACCGGCGCCCGCTCGGTGACATGGAAGACCAGCGCGTTCCAGATCTCGTTGAACCAGTCCATGCCCCACAGCGCGAGCCCGGCGAAGAGCACGTTCCAGTTCCGTCGCTCGACCTCGACCGAGTACACGTAGATGACCAGGAGTAAGAGCGGAATGACATACCACTTGAACTGATCCGCGTCGCGAAGTAACTCCAGTGCGGCCCGTGCGTTGTCGGTCAACGGGAACCTCCTGCTCATGATCGGTGAACCCGGCGAAGTATGATACAAATCAACATCGAACGTCAATATGTATCGCCGGGTTGAGGTCGATCACGGATGCGGGCCCCTGTCAGGAGGATTCGGCGAGGACGCCGCTGCCGGGGCGGCCCGAGCGCACCCCGGCAGCGGGTTCAGCGGGAACCCAGCGGCACGCCGAACAGGCTGGCGAACTTCGCGGCGAGCGAGTCGCCTAGGAACGCCAGGGCGCCCGGCGTCGCGGCCATGGTGCCCGCGTCGGAGGTGGTGCAGCCCGTGGGGGCCGGCACGCCGTCGAGCCGTTCGCGCAGCCACAGCAGCGCGGCGGGACCGCCGACCACCTCGGCGACGATGTGCTCACTGGCGTGGTCGCGGGTGTAGGTGAGCGAGGTCCGCGGGTCGCGGCAGTAGGTGTCGACCAGGGTGTTCGTAGCCGACAGCGGCAGGATCTCGTCCCAGGCCGAATGCCAGACGAACAGCGGCATGTCGGGGACCGACTTGCCCATGCGGGTGTCGTCGAGCATGGCCGCCACGGGGGAATCGTCGAGCGGATTACCGTCGGATCCGATCATGCCGGTCAGGTTCAGGAACGGCAGCAACGCCGACTGGTACTGCACGCACAGCGGGGCCTTGAGCGTCGACAGGGTCTTGCCGACCGGGTCGAGCCGCTGCTCGAGATACGCGGCGAAATCGGGGTACTCGCGGGTGAGTCCGAGGACCGCGGCGAACACCAGCCCCGAGGTGGCCTGGTTGTTCGCCATGCTCAGCGCGGCGCCCAGATCGGCACCGACACCGCCCTCGGCCGCGCCCACGATGTTCAGCTCGGGCGCGTAGGAAGCCTTCAGTTCGGCGGCGTGGCCCGTCGCGATCGATCCGCCGGAGTAGCCGTAGAGCCCGACCGGCGCGTCCGGTCCTGCTTCGAGCGGGGCGAACGAGGTCGCCGCACGGATGCCGTCGAGGGTGATCCGGCCCGCCAGCGGCCCGGCCGCGTACGCCGAGTTCGGGCCCTGATGGTCGGGCACGACTACGGCCCAGCCCTGCGCCAGCGCGGCCTGGGCGAACAGGAATTCGGCGGGGACGACGACCTGGCCCGCCACCGGGGCCACCGAAAGATGTTGCAGCGCATAGGACGGCGCGCAGTAGCCGGCGGTCGAGTCCTCGGCCAGCTGCACCGACAGCAGCTTGCGCGGCGCGGGCGCCTGGCCGCGCGGCTTGATCAGCGTGGCGACGGCCGGGATGGCCTCGTCGCGGCTGTTGTTGGAGCGATACGACACCTGCCAGGCGTCCACGTCCACCGGCAACAGCCCGAAATCGGCGATCCGCACCTGACGGGCCGCGATGATCGCGCCCGGGGCCGTCGCTGCCACCACGTCGGCGGGCGGCAGGTAGAAGCCCGGGTCGAGCTCGGGCGGCAGGGGGATCACCGGAGCCGGTGTCACCGCCGGTTCGGCGGCGACCGGGCCGGCCACCACCACCGTTGCCGCCGCGAGTACGCCCGTCACCAGGGCGAACCATCGCAGAGCGAGGGGAGATCTCATCGCGCACAGTCCTCACGTGAATTGAGACGCCTTCGTCTCAATGACGGATACTATGGCACGGGTGTGGCGCAGATCGCAATCAGCGAGCCGGGGGCTCCGCCTCGGTCAGGGCGTTGAGCAGGGTGGTGAACACGTCGACGAGGTCGTCGACGGGCGGTCGGGGGTCGTCCAGGCTCCACTGGTGTACCGCGCCGTTGACGGCGCCGATGAAGGCCGCCATCGCGACCCGCCAGCCGCCGGGCGGGGTCCGCACACCCTCGCGCCCCTGCGCGATCGCGGCGACCACCTCGCCCCACTGATCCCTGACCTGCGCGCGATGGGCCTCGATCTCGGCGTTGACCCCGACGATCTCCACGAAAGCCACGGTGGCGGAGCGGATATCGGCGGTGATCGCCCTGGTGTAGGCGCGCACCGCGGCGTCGATGAGCGTGCGCAGATCATCGGTGCCCGCCGTCGCCAGCGCTTCGGCCACCGCCGCCCTGGCCTTGCCCTGGACCGTGTCGTAGACCGCGACCAGGAGTTCCTCGCGCCCCGCGAACTGCTCGTAGAACTGCCGCCGGGACAGTCCCGCCGCCGCGCACACGTCGGTCAGCGAACTGTTGGCGTAGGACTTCTCCGCGAACACGGTCAGCCCGGCCTCGATGAACAGCGCCCGCCGCTCGACCTGCCGTTCGGCGACCGAGGTACCGGTGTAGTTGTGTCGGGTCCGCGCTGCTGTCACACCCCGACCCTACTTTCACGCCGCGGGCGCGGCATGCACGGTGGTCAGTCCTTGCCCCCGGTGAAGGCCAGCGAGGTGCCCAGCCCGATCATCACCAGGCCGCCGGTGCCGCCGACCGCGGCCATGCGGCGAGGCGTACGGGCGAGCCAGCCGCGCACGGAATCGGCCGCGAGCGCCCAGAGCGTATCGAAGATCAACCCGAACAGCGGGATACAGATGCCGAGCACCAGCATCTGCTGCGGCACCCCACCGCGCGCCGGGTCGACGAACTGCGGCAGCAGCGCCGCCAGGAAGACGATGGTCTTCGGATTCGCGAAACCGAAGACGAAACCGTCGCGCAGCACCGCGAGGGTGGAGTAGCCCGCCGCCACGTGACCCGGCCGTAGCGCCGCGGCCAGGTCACCGCGATGCCGGATCGCCTGCACGCCGAGATAGACCAGGTAGCCCGCGCCGATCAGTTTCACCGCGGTGAACACCGCCACCGACGTGGCGACGAGCGTGCCCAGGCCTACGGCCACCGCGATGACCTGCACATACACCCCGGCTGAATTGCCGACCACGGTCAGCACCGCCGCCCGCCTGCCCACCGTGAGCGCCCGGCTGATCGTGAAGAGCACACTCGGTCCCGGCACCACCACCAGCAGGAACGCCAGCCCCGCGAAGGAGGCCAGATGCGTCATCGACACCATGACGATCAACGGTATCCACGCGACGATCGGGAGGCAACGGTGTTTCCGCTCCTAGACTCGCCGGCATGGGAGAACAGAAGCAGCGGATGCTGGCGGGGGAGTTGTACCGGGACAGCGATCCGGAGCTGGTGGCCGAACGGCAACGAGCGCAACAGCTCTGCGACGAGTTCAACCGCACCGGCCCCGACGAGACCGGCCGCAGGACCGAGCTGCTCGGCACGTTGCTGGGCAAGCTCGGCGACGGGTCGTGGATCATGCCGCGGTTCCAGTGCGACTACGGGTACCTGATCGAGATCGGGGCCAACAGCTTTCTCAACTACGACGCGATCCTGCTCGACTGCGCGCCGATCGTGATCGGCGACGACTGCTCCATCGGCCCTCGCTGCCAGCTGCTCACCGCGCTGCACCCGATGGACGATCACGAGCGGCGCAGGCAGCGGTGGGAGTCGGCGGCCCCGATCCGGATCGGGAACAACGCCTGGTTCGGTGGCGGCGTCATCGTGTGCCCCGGGGTGACCATCGGTGACGACGTGGTGGTCGGCGCGGGCAGCGTGGTCACCCGCGACCTGCCGGACCGGGTGTTCGCGGCGGGCAACCCGGCGCGGGTGATCCGGCAGCTGTAGCACGGCGGCGCGTCGCCGGGTCGCGTCCGACGGGCCGCCGCAATACTGTCTTTCCATGGGCGAATCGCGGCACGTGCAGGAGCAGGAAGCGACCCGGCCGCTGCGCGAGGACATCCGGTTCCTCGGCGGCATCCTGGGCGACACCATCCGCGATCACGAGGGCCCCGAGGTCTTCGACTTGATCGAGCGGGTACGCATCGAGGCGTTCCGGGTGCGCCGCGAGGAGGTCGAGCGCAGCGCCGTCGCCGACATGCTCGACGGCACGCCCACCGAGGTCGCGATCCCACTGATCCGGGCCTTCAGCTATTTCGTGCTGCTGGCCAATCTCGCCGAGGACATCCAGCGCGACCGCCGCCGCGCCGCGCACGTGTCGGCGGGCGAGCCGCCGCAGGACTCCTCCCTCGCGGCCACCTACGCCAAGCTGGACGCGGCCGCGCTCGACGGCGCGACGGTCGCCGACCTGCTCACCGACGCGCTCGTCTCGCCGGTGATCACCGCGCATCCCACCGAGACGCGCAGGCGCACCGTGTTCGACGTGCAGGCCAAGATCACCGAGCTGATGCGGCTGCGCCGCAGGCTGGAACCGGGCGACCCCGGCTTCGGCGACTCCGAGCTGCGGATCCGCCGCGAAGTGCTCACCCTGTGGCGCACCGCGCTGATCCGGTTGGCGCGCTTGCGGATCCAGGACGAGATCTCGGTGGGCCTGCGCTACTACGACCTCACCCTCTACGACGTGATCCCGGCGATCAACGCCCAGGTGCGCGCCGCCCTGCGGTCGCGCTGGCCCGAGGTGGAGCTGCTGCCGCGCCCGATCCTGCGCCCCGGCTCCTGGATCGGCGGCGACCGCGACGGAAATCCCTTCGTGACAGCCGAAGTCGTGCACACCGCCGCCGAGCAGGCCGCCGCCTACGCGTTCGGGCGGTACCTCGACGATCTGGTGGAGCTGGAGAAGTCGCTGTCGCAGTCGGCGCGGCTGGTGCCGGTGACCCCGGCGGTGGCGGCGCTGGCCGAGGCGGGTTACCCCGATCCCGCGGTCTTCGCCGACGAGCCGTATCGCCGTGCGCTGCACGCGATCCGGGCCCGCCTCAGCGCCACCGCCGCACGGGCGCTGGGTGATCTCCCGGAGAACGGCCTGGCCACCACGGCCGTGCCGTACCCCACCCCGCAGTCGGTCCTCGACGACCTCGACGCGATCGACGCCTCGCTGCGCGCCAGCGGTGACGCGCTGCTGGCCGACGACCGCCTCGCCGCCCTGCGCCACGCGATCGAGACCTTCGGTTTCCATCTGCAGGGCCTGGACATGCGGCAGAACTCGGAGGTGCACGAGCAGGTCGTCACCGAACTGCTGGCCTGGTCGGGCGTGCATCCTGACTATCCGAGCCTGACCGAGGACGAACGCGTCGAGCTGCTCGCGAACGAGCTGCGCATCCGCAGGCCGCTGCTCGGCCCGCACGCGCAGCTCAGTGACCTGGCCACCAAGGAACTGGGCGTGCTACGCGCGGCCAAGGAGGTCGTCGACACCTTCGGCGCCGCGGCCGTCCCGAACTACATCATCAGCATGTGCACCTCGGTCAGTGACATGCTCGAGGCGGCCCTGCTGCTCAAAGAGGCGGGCATCCTCGATCCCGGCACCGCCGCGGGCGCGCCGCGCAGTCCCGTCGGCATCGTCCCGCTGTTCGAGACCATCGAGGACCTGCGGGCGGGCGCCACGACTTTGGCCGCGGTGCTGGAGGTTCCGGTGTACCGCGACCTCGTGGCGGCCGCGGGCATGCGGCAGGAGGTGATGCTGGGCTACTCCGACTCCAACAAGGACGGCGGGTACCTGGCCGCCAACTGGGCGCTGTACCGGGCCGAACTGGAACTGGTGGAGGTGGCCGCGAAGGCGGGAATCCGGTTGCGGCTGTTCCACGGTCGCGGCGGCACCGTCGGTCGCGGCGGTGGTCGCAGCTACGACGCCATCCTGGCCCAGCCCGCCGGCGCGGTGCGCGGGTCGCTGCGGCTCACCGAGCAGGGTGAGGTGATTGCCGCGAAATACTCCGAACAGGGTGCGGCACACCGCAATCTGGAATCACTGATCGCAGGCACGCTGGAATCGACCCTGCTGGATGTGGAAGGCCTCGGCGACGACGCCGAACCGGCCTACGAACTGCTCGACGACCTGGCCGCCCGCGCCAGGGCCGCCTACGCGCACCTGGTGCACGACACCCCGGGTTTCGTCGAGTACTTCCGGCAGTCCACCCCGGTGGCCGAGGTCGGCGACTTGAACATCGGCAGCCGTCCGGCCTCGCGCAAGCCCACCAACTCGGTGTCGGATCTGCGCGCCATCCCGTGGGTGATGGCGTGGAGTCAGGCGCGGGTGATGCTGCCCGGCTGGTACGGCACCGGCACCGCGCTCGAGGACTGGGTGGGCGGTGACCCCGCCCGGCTGGCCCGGCTCACCGAGCTGTACCGGCGCTGGCCGTTCTTCCGCACGGTGCTGTCGAACCTGGCCCAGGTGATGGCCAAGAGCGACCTCGACATCGCCGCGCGCTACGCCGACCTGGTGGAGGACGCGGCCCTGCGCGCCCAGATCTTCGGGATGATCCGCGACGAACACACCCGCACCATCCGCATGTACGAAGCGGTCACCGGCCACGACGAACTGCTCAGCGACAACCCGTCGCTGGCCGAGTCCATCCACAACCGCTTCCCCTACTTGGAGCCGCTGAACCAGCTCCAGGTGGATCTGCTGCGCAGGCTGCGCGGCGGTGACGACTCCGAACTGGTGAAGCGGGGCATCCTGCTCACCATGAACGGCCTGGCCACCGCCCTGCGCAACTCGGGCTAGCGGCTAGAGGCAGACGCTGATGCTGATCGGGCCCACCGGGATGCTGGCGCAGACGGCGACCGAGCCGACGACCGGCTGAGCGGTGGCCGCCGAAGCGGTACCGGCGCCGAGGGCGGTGACGGACAGGGCGAGCGCGGCGACGGCGAACGGGCGGGCGGTCTTGGCGAACATACGGCGATCCTCGGGGTAGAACGGTGGAGCAGCCCCGGTCCGGGGCGGGCCCCATCACAACACGGGTGCGTCGCCGATGTCCCGGACATCGCCGGAAACGTTGTGGCTCAGTCCGTTACGACGGCGAACGCGTCGATCTCCACCAGCATCTCCGCGCGGGGCAGGCCGGTGAACACGGTGGTGCGCGACGGGAGCACGCCATGGGAGGTGTGCTCGGTGACGAATTCACCATACGCCTCGTTCATGACGGCGAAATGCTCGCGCTCGGTGAGGTAGACCCGCAGCATCACCACATCGTCGAAGCTCGCGCCCGCCGCCTCGACGATCGCCTTCACGTTCAGCAGCGTGCGGGTGGTCTGGGCGGCCACATCGCCCGGGTACAGGTACTCGTTCGTGTGCGGGTCGACCGGGCCCTGGCCCGAGACCTGGACGAACGGGCCCTTGCGCACGCCCTGGGAGAACGTGTGGGCGGGCGCGGGCGCGTCGGTGGTGCGCACGGCGATCTTCTCGGCGGGCATGGAATTCAGCCTTTCCTCGGGGGGACGGCTCGGCGGGGGTCCCAGCCGAGCTCGGTGGAGATGGCCTCGGCGGTGGCTCTGACCTGGGGCAACAGTGCCAGCACCTGCTCGTGGTCGAGCAGCACGTCGGGCACCGAGACCGAGACGGCGGCCACCACGGCGCCGATGCCGTCGCGTACCGGCACGCCGATGCAGTTGACGAAGCTCTCGTGTTCCTCGTGGTCCTCGGCGAAGCCCTGGGCGGCGACCCGGTCCAGTTCGGCCAGGTACTGCTCGGGACCACGCAGGGTGCGGGTGGTGAAGGGGTGGTAGTCCAGGCGCGCGGCGACCGCCGCCCACTCGGCCCGGGGCAGCGCGGCCACCAGGACCTTGCCGACGGCGGTGCAGTGCAGCGGCGCGGGACGGCCGATCCGGGAATACATGCGCACCGCCTGTTCGGCGTCGACCTTGTCGATGTAGACCGCGTCGCCGGATTCGTAGGCGGCCAGGTGCACCGTCTGCCCGGTGGCGGCGCCGAGCGCGCTCAGATGCGGCCGTGCGACGGTGCGGACGTCGCGGTTCTCCAGCGCGTGACTGGCCAGTTCGAACATGCGGGTGCCCAGCGAATACCGGTGCGCGGCGTCGCGGACCACGAACCGTTCGGCCTGCATGGTCTGCAACAGCCGCAGCACCGTCGACTTGTGCACCCCGAGCCGTACGGCCAGCTCGTCGAGGGACTGCGAATCCTCGCCGAGCGCGAGGAGAATGGACAGGGCGCGCGACACGCTTTGACTCATGGCCCGATCGTCCCATCCAGCGTGTCCGGGTAGCGCAGCCCGGCCCAGTCGGTCTCCGGCAGCGCCGCCAGGCGTCGAATGTCCTGTACCGGAGGGATTTTCGCGACATCGCCGGTGGCGGTGAGCGTGGCGGCGGCGCACAGGTGGCCGTAGCGCAGCCGGGTGCGCGGGTCGGCGCCGTGCAGCAGGGCCGCGAGGTAGCCGCCGGCGAACGCGTCGCCCGCGCCGATGCGTTCGGTGACGGTGAGCCCCAGCGCGGGAACCTCGACGACGGTGTCGCCGTCGAATCCGGTGACGCTGTGCCGGTCGTTCTTGACGATCAGCTGGGCGGGTTCGGGGAACAGCGCGCGCAGCGCCGCCGGGTCGCCGGTGCCGAAGATCTCGGCGGCCTCGTCGGCGCCGAGCAGCGCCACGTCCGCGCCGCGCACGTGCGCGGCGAGTTCGTCGGCGGCCCGGTCGATTCGTGAACCCCACAGTGCCGGACGGTAATTCAGGTCGAAGCTGACGAGTCTGCCCCGGCGCGGCAGGGCGAGCAGGGTGCGGGTCAGCTGATTCGCCGACGCCGACAGCGCCACGGTGATCCCGGTGACATGCACCAGGTCCGTCCCGTCGAGCAGCGCGGCCGCGGCGCGGGAGGCGAGGTCGGCGGGCGACAGCGCGCTGGCCGCGGAGCCCGCGCGGTAATAGTGCATGCGACTGGCGTGGGTGGGCAGATCGTGCGCGGCGCCCGACCCGCTGCCCCGTTCCTTGACATAGACCCCGGTGGGCCGCGTCGGGTCGACCGCCACCGCCCCGACGTCGACGCCCTGGGCGGCCAGCTGCGTCGTGAGGTAGCGGCCGAAGCCGTCGTCGCCGACCCGTGAGAGCCAGGCCGCGTCGACACCGAGCTGGGTGAGCACGGTCGCCACATTCGCCTCGGCGCCGCCGGCGCCACGGTCGAACTGCGCCGACTGCTCGAGCGGTCCCGGCCGGGCGACGAGCACCGCCAGGCCCTCGCCCACGGTGACCGCCCGGGGCGGCGCCGATGTTGCCTGCATCACCTTGTCCGGCCTTTCGTGGTTGCGGTCACTGCCTCCTGGATGCACAATAACGAGCAGAAACATTCAGTGCAACCAGCGTTGCACATTATGCAATGTCAACCCGGTATGACCGAGCGGACCTGGATGCGCCAGGGCCGGTCGACGGAAAGGGATGCTGTGACGATCGACAACGCCGTCGTGGACGCGCTCGCCGACGCGGTACTCGGACCGCACGACAAGAGCGTGCCGCCCGCCGCGTGGGGGCGCACCGTGCGCGACTATCTCGCCGCTGCGCCCGACCTGGCCGCCTGGCAGACCCCGCTGCTCACCCTCGATCGCGGCCTGCTCGACGCCAATATCGCGCTGATGGCGGAGTGGACCGCCGCCGCCGGAGTCGCCCTGGCGCCGCACGGCAAGACCACCATGGCGCCGCAGCTGTGGCGCGACCAGCTCGTCGCCGGTTCGTGGGCGATCACCCTGGCCACCGGCTGGCAGGCGCAGCTGGCCCGCTCGTTCGGCGTGGGGCGGATCATGCTCGCCAACACCCTGGTCGATCCGGCCGGATTGGCCTGGGTCGCCACGGAATCCGCGCGCGACACCGGCTTCGAGTGCTACTGCTGGGCCGACAGCGTCGCCACCGTCGACCTGATGGACAAGATCCTGCGCGACACGCCGCCCGGCCCGCGTGTCCGGGTGCTGGTCGAACTCGGCGGCCCGCACGGGCGCACCGGGGCGCGCACCCGTGCCGAGGCGCTGGCGGTCGCCGCCGCACTGGCCGACAGTGACCGGCTCACGCTCGCGGGCGTCTCGGGATACGAAGGCGCGCTGGCCCACGACCGCAGCGCCGCCGGTGTCGCCGCGGTGCGCGGCTACCTGGCCGAACTCGCCGCCCTGCACACCGAACTCGCCGCGTCCGGGGCCTACGCCGGTCCGGCGATCGTCACCGCCGGGGGCAGCGCCTATCCCGAACTCGTCGTCGGCGAGCTCGCCCGGCTGGCCGACGCGACCACCACGGTCGTGCTGCGCAGCGGCGCCTATCTCGTCCACGACGACGGCTTCTACGCCGGCATCTCCCCGCTCACCGCCCCGGCGGTGGAACCGGGCCTGCGCGCGGCCATGCACGGCTGGGCGCGCGTGGTCTCGCGGCCCGAGCCGGAACTGGCCCTGCTCGACGGCGGCAAACGCGACTTCCCGTTCGACGAGGGTCTACCGGTGCCCCAGCTCGTCGTCGGCGGCGACCCGCTGCCCGCGGGCGCCGAGGTGACCGCCCTCAACGATCAGCACGCCTTCCTGCGGCTGCCCGGCGCCGACGCCGCCGATCTGCCGGTGGGCAGCATCGTGCGGCTCGGCCTGTCGCACCCGTGCACGGCCTTCGACAAGTGGCGGCGCATCCCGGTGCTCGACAGCGCCGCCGCGGCGCGGCCTCGCGTGGTCGACCTGATCCACACCTACTTCTGACGGACAACCATGACCGACTTGCTGTTTCGCGACATCGACATCGTCGACGGCACCGGCGCCCCGCGCCGCCGCGGCGACGTCCTCCTGCGCGCGGGCCGGATCGCCGACATCGCCCCGGCCCGCTCGCTCGATGTCGACGCGAGAGTTGTTCCGGTGCGGCCCGGTTCGGTGCTCGCGCCCGGATTCGTCGACATGCACGCGCATTCTGACCTGCACCTGCTCACCCACCCGGACCACCTCCCGAAGATCACCCAGGGGGTGACGACGGAGGTGATCGGCCAGGACGGGCTGTCCTACGCGCCGATCGACGACGCCGCGCTCGCGGTGGTGCGCAAGCAGATCGCGGGCTGGAACGGCAACCCGTCCGACCTCGACTTCTCCTGGCGCACCGTCGGGCAGTATCTGGACCGGCTCGACGCGGGCATCACCCCCAACGCCGCCTACCTGGTCCCGCAGGGCACCCTGCGGCTGATGGCCGTCGGCAGCGAACGGCGCCCGGCCACCACCGCCGAGATCGACCGGATGTGCGCGCTGCTCGCCCAGGGCCTCGACGAGGGCGCGGTCGGCATGTCCAGCGGCCTCACCTACACCCCCGGCATGTACGCCGACACCGGCGAACTGGCCGCGTTGTGCGCGGTCGTCGCCTCCTACGGCGGGTTCTACGCCCCGCACACCCGCTCCTACGGCGCGGGCGCGCTCGAGGCCTACGCGGAGATGCTCGGGCTGGCGAAGGCCACCGGCTGCGCCCTGCACCTCACCCACGCCACCATGAACTTCGGCGTGAATCGCGGCCGCGCACCGGAATTGCTCGCCCTGATCGCACGGGCGCGCGCCGACGGCTGCGACGTCACCCTCGACACCTACCCCTACCTGCCCGGCTCGACCACCCTGTCGGCGCTGCTGCCCAGCTGGGCCATGTCGGGCGGACCCGACGCCGCGCTGGCCCGGCTCGACGACCCCGCCGAGCGCGCCAGGATCGCCGCGAACGTGAACGTCACCGGCTCCGACGGCTGCCACGGCGTCACCGTCGAATGGGAGACCATCCAGATCAGCGGCGTCGGCGACGACGCGCTGTCCGGGCACGTGGGCCGCACCGTCGCCGAGATCGCCGGGGACAGTGGGCAAGAGCCGGTCGAGGTGTTCTTCGACCTGCTGCGCCGCGACCAGCTCGCGACGACGATCCTGCAGCACGTGGGCCACGAGGACAACGTGCGCGCGATCATGGTCGACCCCGGCCACATGGGCGGCAGCGACGGCCTGCTGGTCGGCGCCCGGCCGCATCCTCGCGCCTGGGGCACCTTCCCGCGCTACCTGTCGCGCTATGTCCGCGAGCTGGGCGTCCTCGAGCTCGAGGACTGCGTGCACCACCTCACCGGCCGCCCGGCCGCGCGGCTGCGACTGGCCGAACGCGGCCTGGTGCGCACCGGATACGCCGCCGACCTGGTCGTCTTCGACCCGGCCACGATCCACGACACCGCGACCTTCGACCATCCGCAGCAGCAGGCGCGCGGCATCCAGCACGTGCTGGTCAACGGCGCCTTCGCCGTCGAGGACGCAGTGCCCACCGGCGTGCGCGCCGGGCGCGCGCTGCGGCTGGACCCCACGCGAGAGGAGACCCGATGAACCCGCTGGCCGGCTCGTCGTCCGAGGCGCTGGCGGTGATCCGCGCCGACCGCGCGCTCACCGTGGTTCGCGCGCCCGAGATCCCCGACCCCGTCGCGCTCGCGGAAGCGCTGGCGGGCAACGGGATCCGTGCGGTCGAACTGACCTTCACCACCCTGGGGGTGCTCGACGCGGTCGCGAAGGCGTCGGCGGTGAGCACGGCCGTGGTCGGGGTGGGCACTGTGACCACCCGCGCGCAGGCCGAGGCCGCGATCGAGGTGGGCGCCCGGTTCCTGGTGACGCCCGCACTGCGACCCGAAGTCGCCGAAGTGGCTGTCGAGCAACAGGTTCCGGTGATCATGGGCGCCCTCACCCCGTCGGAGGTGCTGACCGCGGTCGAACTCGGCGCCGCGGCGGTGAAGATCTTCCCCGCCCGCGCCCTCGGCCCGGACTATCTGAAGGACCTGCTCGGCCCCTTCCCGCACGTGTTCCTCATTCCCTCCGGCGGTGTCAACGCCCGCAACGCCCGCGATTTCCTGCGGGCGGGCGCGTTCGCCGTCACCGCGGGCACCGAGGTGGTCGCGCCCCAGGACGTCGCGAACGCGCGCTGGTCCCACATCGGCTCGCGGGCCGCACGCTTCGTCCATTCGCTTGATTGAGAGGTATCCCATGGGCGCCACTGTCGACTGGTTGCGCACCACCACCCCCGGGTTGCTGGTGCTGTGCGGTCTCGCGATCGCCGTGCTACTCATCGCCATCATCAAGATCAAACTCGAGCCCTTCGTCGCGCTGCTGCTGACCGGCCTGCTGCTGGCGCTGGCCGCCGGGCTACCGGTCGCCCAGATCGTCGGCACCCCGCTGAAAGCCGGTGAGTCCCTGCTGGAAACCGGCTTCGGCGGCATCCTCGGCCACATCGCGGTGATCATCGGGCTCGGCACCGTGCTCGGCGCGATCCTGGAACGCTCCGGCGGCGCCGACGTGCTCACCGACCGGCTGCTGCGCACCTTCGGCGAGAAGGGCGCCCCCGTCGCGATGGGCCTGCTCGGCCTGATCTTCGGCATCCCCGTGTTCTTCGACATCGGCATCTTCGTGCTCGCGCCGCTGGTCTACGTGGCGGCCAAACGCGGTGGGCGCTCGCTGGTGCTCTACGCCATGCCGATGCTGGCCGGCCTGTCGATGACGCACGCGTTCCTGCCGCCGCACCCCGGCCCGGTCGCGCTCGGCGGCCTGCTCGGGGTGAGCCTGGGCTGGCTCATCATTATGGGATTCGTCTGTGGCATACCGGGATTCATCGCCGCGGGCATCGTGTGGGGCACCTGGATCGGCAAGCGCGTCCAGGTCGAGGTGCCCGCCGAGTTCGTGCCGCTCGAGCCCGCGGGGTCGGGCGGCGGTCTCGGCACCGACGCCGATGCTCCCGAGGGGTCCGGCGGCACCGCCGTCGTCACGAAGACCTCGCCGCCGTCGGTGGCCCTGATCGGCTCGATCATCGCCATCCCGCTGGTGCTCATCCTCGGCGCCACCTTCGGATACCAGCTGCTGGACGAGGATTCGGCCCTGCTGCAGGTGCTCACCTTCTTCGGCACGCCCGCGGTGGCGTTGCTGATCACCGTGCTGGTGGCGTTCTATCTGCTGGGTATCCGGCGTGGGTCCACAGTGCAGGAACTGAGCACCATCACCGCCGAATCGCTCAAGCCGGTCGGCATGGTGCTGCTGGTGGTCGGCGCGGGCGCCTTCTTCGGCAAGGTCATCTCCGCCACCGGGATCGGCACCGCGCTGGCCGACACCATGTCCGCCGCGGGGCTGCCGGTGATCGTGCTGTCCTACCTGATCAGCTGTGGGCTGCGGGTCGCGCAGGGCTCGGCCACCGTGGCCATCGTGACCACCGGCGGCATCGTCGCCCCGCTGGTGACCGAGCACGGCTACTCGCAGATGTCGATCGCGCTGATCGCCATGGCCATCGCGGCGGGGTCGATCATCGCCAGCCATGTCAACGACGGCGGCTTCTGGATCATCGCCAAGTACTTCAACATGACGGTGAAGCAGACGCTGCAGACCTGGACCGTGCTCGAAACCGTGCTGTCGGTGGTGAGTTTCGCGGTGGCGGCGGTGCTGTTCGCGCTCGTCAGCTGACGGTCAGCGCGGCGACCAGGCGGCCGAGGGCGGCGCGGGGATCGGTCTCGGTCCCCGCGCCGCCGAGCCGATGCACCACCAGACCGTCGAGGTAGTCGATCACGATCGTGGTGTCGGCGGCGCCGAGCCCGGCCTGCGCGGCCAGTCCGATCGCCCAGTCGCGCAGCCTGCGATGGCCGCGATGCAACGACGCCAGCAGCGCCGGCATCGTCTGCGCCTCGCTGAACAGCGCGAATCTGGCCAGCGTGCGCGCGCGATCGACACCGGTGGCATGCACGACGAACCGGGCCAGCCCCTCGACCAGCTGCTCGGTGGTGGCCGGGCCGGGGACGTGGTTGAGGCTCGCCCAGTCGGTGTGGTCGCGCTGTTCGAGCCGTTCGGCCAGGCCGATCAGCAGGGCTTCGCGGGTGCGGAAGTAGTTCGAGGTCGAGCCGAGGGGGACACCGGCGGCCTCGTCGGCCGCGCGGTGGGTCAGCGCGCGCGGTCCCCGGGTGCCGAGTAGCTCGATCGCGGCGTCGAGGATCTGGTCGCGTTTGGTGGACACCCCGCGATACTACGCCCGTAGTGACTCGTACTACATTGGTAGTGTCATTCACTACAGCGGTAGTACGGTCGGCCGGTACCTGCGAAGAGGGAGAACGCGATGTCCACAGCAATCGTCGTCGGTGGCGGAATCGGCGGGCTGGCCACCGCGCTGGGGCTCACCCGGCGCGGCTGGGAGGTGCGGGTGCTGGAACGGGCGCCGGAGCTCACCGAGGTCGGCGCGGGAATCTCGCTGTGGTCCAACGCCTTGCGAGCGCTCGACGCGCTCGGCGTCGGCGCCGCCATCCGGGCGCAGGCGGTCGAGGACGCGTCGGCGGGAATCCGCGACGCGCGGGGCCGATGGCTCTCCCGCACCGACATCGCCACCCTGCGCGCGCGGTTCGGCGCGCCGGTAGTGATCCACCGCGCGGCCCTGCTCGACATCCTGCGGTCGGCCCTGCCTGACGACGTGGTGCGCACCGGAGTCACCGTGACGGATGTGGACCCCGACGGGACGGTCCGGCATACGGCAGAAGCGTCGGGCGTGGACTCGGACGGGAGGGTTCGGCGGGTGGCGGAGGCGTCGGGCGTGGACTCGGACGGGACGGTTCGGCACTCGGCAGGGGCGTCGGGCGCGGACTCGGGGGAAACGGTCCGGCAAGCGGCGGGCGTGGACTTCGACGGGGCTGTCCGGCCAACGGCGACGGCGTCGAGCGCGGACTTGGTTGTCGGTGCGGACGGACTCCGCAGCGTGGTCCGGCGCGCGGTGTGCGGCGAGATTCCGGCCCGGTACGCCGGCTACACCGCGTGGCGCGCGGTCGTCGATCTCGCCGAGCCGCTCACCGAATTCGGCGAAACCTGGTGCCGCGGTGCGCGTTTCGGGATCGCGCCGCTCGCCGACGGCCGCACCTACTGCTTCGCCGTCTACAACGCGCCCGAGGGCGCTCCCGGCTCGTTCGCCGAGGTCCGCGCGCGCTTCGCCGACTGGCACGATCCGGTGCCCGCCCTGCTCGCCGCCGCCGACCCGGACACGGTGCTGCACAACGACATCTACGAACTGCCCGCCCTGCCTACCTATACGGCGGGTCGCGTCGCGCTGATCGGCGACGCGGCGCACGCGATGACGCCGAACCTCGGCCAGGGCGGCTGCCAGGCATTGGAAGACGCGGTGGTGCTGGCCCGGCTGGCGGGCGAACCCGGCGGGCTCGCGCGCTACGACCGGGAGCGGCGGCCACGGACGCAGATGATCGCCGCCAGGTCGGCGCGGATCGGCACGGTCGCCCAGCTCTCCGCCGCGCCGCTGGTTGTCTTGCGGGACAACGCCTTACGGCTCACACCGGCCGCTGTTCCGATGCGAGCGCTCGCGCAGGTGCTCGACTGGCCATGCTGACCGCCGCCGACGGCGATTAGCTCGATGGGTGAAAGCGCTCGTACGTCGCCGCCGTGGCCAGCTTGACGGGTGGTATCGCTCGTCCATCGCCGCGGCGCTCAGGTCGGCGGGTGATAGCGCTCGTACATCGCCGCCGCGGTCGCCGCCATCGTGGCGCGCAGTTCCGGCGGGCCGAGTACCTCGACGTGCTCGCCGAGGGGGAGCAGAGCGTGCGCGAGGACCTCGAACGACTCCGAGGGGACGGTGATGTCCACCCAGCCCTGCGCATCCGGTGGTCCCGCCGAGGCCAGCGCTTCCCGCACCGCGGCCGGATCGTTCGACAGGCGCAGCAGACTCAGGTGCGTGGACGCGATACGGCACCGCGCCCGCACCCGCAGCATGGAGCGGGCGAAGTCGGCCGCCGCCGTCGACCAGTGCGCGGCCAGATCGAAATCCGCAGGCCGGGTGAAGGTTTCACCGGTCGGTTCGGCGGTGACGATGCGGCCCGCACGGTAGGACCGCAGGTCGGCGCCCTCGCGCGCGACCAGGTACCAGGTGCCCGCCTTCATGACCAGGCCGAGCGGGTCGATCGTCCGGTCCACGGTCCGGTCGCGGCGGCGATAGCTGATCGCCAGGCGCCGGTCCCGCCACAGCGCGTCGGCGACGGTCGCGAGTGCGGGGGTGTCGTCGGGGCGGTGGAACCAGCCCGGCATGTCGATGTGGACGCGTTCGGCGATGCGGGTGGCCCGGCCGCGCAGTTCGCGGGGCAGGGCGGCGAGCATCTTCAGCTGCGCGGTGGCCAGGACGGTGCCCAGCCCGAGGTCGGCCGCCGCGCCGGGCAGCCCGGCCAGCAGCACCGCGTCGGCCTCCTCGGAGGTCAGGCCGGTGAGGCGGGTGCGATAGCCGTCGATCAGCCGCACGCCGCCGCCGCGTCCGGGTTCGCAGTACACCGGCACGCCCGCCGTCGAGAGTGCCTCCACGTCGCGGTACACGGTGCGCACCGACACCTCCAGCTCCCGTGCCAGCTCGGTCGCGGTCGCCCCGCCGTTGGCCTGCAGCAGGAGCAGCAGCTGCACCAGTCTGCTCGCTCGCATAGCCGCGAGACTAGCCGGAAAACCTGACAGGAGATGTCCAGGTTCGGTCGTAGGGTTGCGGTCATGACGACATGGAGCACGTTCACCGAGGAAGCCCCGCGCATCTCCGCCCTGTTCCTGCGCCGGCACCAGGCCACGGGCAACCTGTGCCTGCTCGGCACCGTCCGGGCCGACGGGTCGCCGCGCATCAGCCCGATCGAGCCGGCGATCTTCGAGGGCATGCTGGTGCTGGCCGGCATGCCCAACACCAGGAAGTTCGACGACCTCGCCCGCGATCCCCGCTTCTGCCTGCACACCGCCACGGTCGACACCAAGGTCACCGACGGTGACGCCAAACTGTTCGGAACCGTCACCGATCTGCGGGACGAGACCGTGCACGCCCGCTTCGCCCAGAAGTTGTTCGACGACAGCGGTTTCGACATCCGCGGCGAGAAGTTCGACCATTTCTACGTGGCCGACCTGACCGGCGCCTCCACCGTCGAGGTCGATGACGATCATCTCGACATCACCGTGTGGAAGCCCGGCGCGGGGGAGCGCGTGGTGCGCAAGGACTGAGGCTACCGGTCGAGCACGGCCTGGATCCGGCGATAGTCGGGCGCGTCCGACAGGTCGCCGGTCTCGCCGCGCAGTGTCCGGGCCAGGCCCACCGCGGCGCCGAGCGCCGCCCGGTACAGGGCCGATCCGGTACTGATCCGGCGCACTCCCAGCGCCGCGAGGGTGTCGATATCGGGTCCGGCCGGTGCGTACAACGTGTTCAGCGGCAGCGGGGTCGCGGCCACGAGCGTGGACACGGTCGCGGGATCGGTCACCCCGGGAACGAACAGCCCGTCGGCGCCCGCCGCCGTGTACAGCTGGGCCCGCCGCACCGTCGACTCTCGATCCATCCCGAACCAATAGGTGTCGACCCGCGCGTTGACGAACATCCCGGGCACACGCTCCTTGACGACCCGGATCAACTCGGCCTGCTCCTGCGGCGCGGCCAGCGCGGTGTTACCGCGCCCGTCCTCGATATTGATCCCGGCGACGCCGAGCGCGCCCAGCCGGGCGACGAAATCCGCGACTTCGGCGGGGTCGTCCGCAAACCCGGCCTCGACATCCACACTCACCGGCACCGGCAAGCGCACCAGTTTCGCTGCGAGAGCGAAGGTTTCCGCTCCGGAGGCCGCTCTGCCGTCCGGAATGCCCGCCGCGGCAGCGACACCGAGACTGGTGGTGGCGATCGCCGGAAAGCCGGCGTCGGCGAGTAGTGCGCCCGAGGTGAAATCCCAAGCGTTGGGCAGGATCAGCGGGGTGTCGCCCGCGTGCAGGGCATGAAATGACATCTAGTGGCTCCTCTGTGATTCCAGAACACCGCTCGCGATCGCCAACGCGTGGTCGCCACCCGGGCACCGGTGCGGGCCTGCCCCGAAACCCAGCCCCGGATGCCGCAGATCGAGCTCGATCACCGCCCCGTCGACCAGCCGGCGCGTCGACCGCAGCGGTGGTGTCGTCGCCATGACGCGTGCGGGCCGATCACCGGGCGTCCCTTCTGTCGACTTCCGTGCGGTGATCAACCCGACGAAGCGACGCTGGCCCTCGAGTGGTCGCTTCATAGAGCGTACGACATGGGGGCATACGGTTGGCGCACCATTTCGATGCGCTCAGGTGTCCATATAAAGGCGGCTGAATTCAGTTCGAGGCTGCCCGCACGGCGAATCGCCCAAACATCGCCGGATTCCAAGAAATATACGATCATGTCGTCGGATGTTGCCGAGAGTAGTTCGGTTGCGATGTACAGCATATCGTCGACTTGGGCATCCAGGCTTTCGGTTTTATTCACTCTGAAGAAGATCGACACTGTCGGCTTGAATCCGAATTGCTCCTCTACGGGGTTTCCCCAGGCTCGAGATCGGGCAGCGCCTACGCGAAGATACAACCCCCGTTCAACCGAAATGCCATCGATGAGGCTGTCACCGGTCGCCCGATCAAAAATTTCCCCTGAGGGGCAGATCGAGGTCACCAGCGCGGCAATTTCCGACACGCTTCGAGCTGTTGCGACGGCGACGACGTAGTCGAGTGCCATCAGGTCCTCCTCCGTCGCGAGGGTAGCGCTGCCCATGCCTACATCAGTCTCGCCGCCTACCCAGCACATCGCGGTGCTCTGGGGCGGTCCGGCCGTCAACACTCAGTCCCGCAGCAACTGCGGGTAGGGCTCGAAGCGATGGTAGACCCCTGCGGCGACACCGCTGTTCGGCTGCGTCTCCAACTGCGCGGTCGGGCGAAGTGCCCCTTCTCAACGGCCGCGCCGCCGACTCGCTCGTGTGGGGGCGAGGGCACACCGGCCGCTTCCTCGGCGACCGCGGTCGCGGGCATTGCCCAGACCGAGCTGGGCGGCTAGGAGTTCGTGCAGTGGTCATGCCGGGGGCGGCCGCGTGCTGCGGGCCCCGCGACATCTACTGGGCAGCTGTGCTCGACCCGCGCACCGAGCGTGTGATCGCACTGATCGGCGAACTGTACGCCGGCACCACCTGGTAGCGGTCCCGACGCCGTCGCCAGCAGCCGGCCTGCCGTCGTTGTGGATTCGATCACTCGGCCTCGTGAACCGGCTTGATCCCTGCTTCGGTCGGGATCACTCCGCTTAGGGTCGGGGCATGACGGGGTCGTCGCCAGCCTCTGTGCCACAGGATCCGTACTACACCCTGCCGAACGAATGGGATTTCGCCAACGAACGCCTTGCATTGCTGGGTGCCGCCTATGACCCGGAAAGCATCGCGCTTGCTCAGCGACTGGGCGTGGGTGCGGGATGGCGATGCCTGGAGGCCGGGGCCGGCGGCGGCTCGTTCGCGCGATGGCTCTGCAGTGCCACATTGCCAGGCGGTCGAGTGCTCGCCGTGGACGCTGACCCACGCCACCTGACGGACTTGCCAGACTGTGGCGGCGAAGTCGCCCGCATCGACCTGGTCCATGACGAACTCCCCAACGGCGTATTCGATTTCGTCCACACGCGATTCGTGCTGCTACACATTGCCCACAGAGACATCGTTCTAGAGCGCCTGGCCCGGGCGCTGGCGCCCGGCGGCGTGCTGTTGCTCGAGGAAGGCGACGGGCTCGGCGTCCTCGATGAAATGCCGGGCGCATTCGGGGAGGTCTGGCGAGCCTTTGCGCGCTCGACCGAGACCGCGGGTGCGAACCAGGCCTGGGCCCGGAACTTACCCACGCATTTGGCGGCGCTGGGGCTCGTCGACGTCCAAGCCGATGCTCAGATCCCTTTGTTTCGCGGCGGTTCGCCGGTGGCGCGCATGTGGAACCTCACCTGGACACAGGTCCACGAAACCTTGGTAGCGCTCGGGGTCTCCCACGAGGTCATCGCCGACGCACAGGCCGAGCTGGAAGACGAGCAGCGATGGTTGTATGCCCCACCCACTGTCCGCGCATGGGGTCGGGCTCCTGGATCGCCCGCTGCAAAATAGTTTCAACGACTTCCCCGACACAGCCCAGCTGGCTGTCGAGGGCGACGGCCTGTTCTGGGTGGGCGGCCTAGGGCAACAGTGCGTTTCGGAAGAACACTAGTCGTCGCTCGCGAGGATGAGCGCCACTTCGCGGCGGGTGCGGTCGACAGTGAGGAACTCGTTGAACTCGTTGTGGACCCGGCCGTGGTCGCACAGCGCGTCGTCGCCGAGATCCCGCAGGAAATACACGCTGTCCGCGGTGCGCAGCCGTCGGTAGACGACCTCGCGCAGGATCGCGGTGAATTCGGTCGACGTGTCGGTGTCGATATCGAGCCATCGATCGAACAGCGCGACGGCCGCTGCCGATTCCATCGGTTCGTAATCGGTGACCGTCAGGCATTCGATCCGGAACGGGCCGTGGATTGTGCCGTTCGGATCAGGCCCGGAGCCGATGTGGCCGTCACGGTAGGGTGCCGAATTCATCACGGCTGCAATGATCTCCGCCTCGGTGGCGTCCGGTGCGGTCAGTTCGAACGGATTGATGTGGATCCATCGCCGGGCGTAGTCCACCAGGTGGTGTTTCAGATTCACGAAGATGCGGTCGCGAGGGGCGAGAACGGTCACATCGACGAAGACTAGTGGCCGAGCGTGGCTCGGTGACGTTGGAGATGGGCGCGTTCGATGTCGTTGGTAGCCAAGGAGATCGCGGTGTCGTAGGCCGCCGCGGCATCGGCGGTGCGGCCGATGCGGCGGAGGAGGTCGGCGTGGACGGCGTGGTAGAGGTGATGGCCGGGGAGGTCGATGGCGGCCAGGTCGTGGAGGGCGGCGGCGGGGCCGTGGACTTCGGCGACGGCGACCGTGCGGTGCAGGGCGACCACGGGAGTGGGGGTGAGGGTGTAGAGGTGGTCGTAGAGGGTGAGGATCTGGGGCCAGTCGGTGGCGGTGCCGTCGGTGTGTACGGCATTGATCGCGGCTTGGATCTGGTAGGGGCCGGGTGTGTTGCGCCGCAGGCATTCTCGGACCAGTGCCCGGCCTTCGGCGATCAGGTCGGAGTCCCAGCGGGACCGGTCCTGCTCGGCCAGCGGCACGAGGGCATCCCCGTCGACGCAAGCGCGGCTTCGGCGTGCCGGCCGGACCGGGTGGCTTCCCGCCGCAGCCGGTCGACCGCCCGGTTGCGCGCGGTCGTGATGATCCACCCGGCCGGGCTCGGCGGCACCCCGTCGACCGGCCAGCGCAGCACCGCCGCGGCGAACGCCTCCTGCACCGCGTCCTCGGCGAGACCGATGTCGCCGAAGACGCGGATCAGCGAGGTGACCGCGCGGCCGTAGTGCTCGGCGAAGACCGCCTCGATCACCGTGGCGTCCATTCAGCCGTGCGCCACCGGCCGCACCTCGATCGGCAGGGTCAGCACGGCGGACAGCCTGCCCGCCCATTCCGTCGCCTCGTCCAGATCGGCAGCCTGGATGAGGGCGAAGCCGCCGATGTGCTCGGTGCCCTCCGCGTAGGGCCCGTCGGTGATCAGCACGTCGCCGTCCTTGGCGCGCACGACGGTGAAATCGACACCCGTCGCCGATTCTCGTCCGATCGCCGCGAGGTGTCCCGGATCGGCGGAATCGCTGTGTCACGATGAGGCGCATGGAGCTGCTCGCTTCCGCCGCGGGGGAGGACCCGTCGCCGATCGTGTCGCTGTTCTGGATCGCGCTGGTCGCCGTGCTCGCTCCGCTGCTGTCGCGGGCGCTGCGCGGGTTCGTGCCGGACGTGGTGATCCTGCTGGTGGCGGGCACGCTGCTGGGGCCGTTCGCGCTCGGCTGGGCCACCGCCGAGGGCGGGGTCGACCTGATCAAGGAACTCGGCCTCGGCATGCTGTTCCTGCTGGCGGGCTACGAGCTGGATCCGAAACTGCTCGGTGGCCGGTCGGGGCGGGTGGCCTGGCTGGTGTGGCTGGCCGGGCTGATCTTCGCCTTCGGACTGGTCGCCGTGCTGGCGAGCGGCGAGTCCACCACCAACCACATCGCCGTCGCCATCGCGATGACCTCCACCGCGCTGGGCACGCTGCTGCCGATCGTCAAACAGGCCGGCCTGCTCGACACCCCGCTGGGGCGCGCGGTCCTCGCGCACGGCGCGGTGGGTGAACTGGGGCCCATCGTGGCCATGTCGCTGCTGCTGAGCAGCCGCAATGTCGGCGCCGCGCTGGTGGTGCTGGCGCTGTTCGTGGTCGCGGCCCCGCTGGTCGGGCTGATTCCGCTGCGGCTGTTCGGGCGCATCCCCGACCTCGGGGCGGCCCTGGCCCGGATGGACGGCGGCACGTCCCAGCTGCCCGTGCGGGGCTCGATCCTGTTGCTGCTGGTGCTGATGGTGGTGGCCGAACGCTTCGACCTCGACGTGGTGCTCGGCGCCTTCGCCGCGGGCATGGTGCTGCGCCGGCTCATCGCGGCAGGCCATCCGCGCGTCGACGAACAGCTCGAGACCATCGGCTACGGACTGCTGATCCCGGTGTTCTTCGTGGTCTCCGGCATGGCGATCGACCTGGCCGCCGTCGCCGAGCGGCCCTTGCTGTGGGTGTCGTTCGTGGCCGCCATCGCGGTCGCGCGGGGCCTGCCGGTGTGGTTGAGCGAACGGTTCGTGCCGCACGGGCGCAACCTGGAGTCACCGCACGAGCGCGCCCAGCTGGCGCTGTTCGCGGCCACCGGGCTGCCGATCATCGTCGCCGTCACCCAGGTCGCGGTGTCGACCGAGCTGATGACCGCCGACACCGCCTCGGTGCTGGTCGCCGCCGGCGCCACGACCGTACTGCTGTTTCCGCTGGTAGCGCGGCTGATCGGGAGCAGGGCACCGGCCGCGACCACACCTGCCCATGAATGAGCTTGCATAGTCGTGCATAATCATCACATGGTTGATTCGTCGGGAGGACCCGCGTTGCGGGTGGCGGTTGCCGGTGCGAGTGGTTACGCCGGTGGCGAAGTGTTGCGTCTGCTGCTGGCCCACCCCGAATACCGATCCGGGCGCCTCGAGATCGGGGCGCTGACCGCGGGATCCAACGCAGGCACCGCCCTGGGCGCGCTGCAGCCGCATCTGCTGCCGCTGGCCGACCGGGTCCTGCAGGAGACCACCCCCGAGGTCCTGGCCGGGCACGACATCGTGTTCCTCGGCCTGCCGCACGGCCAGTCCGGCGCCATCGCCCAGGCCCTGCCCGAGTCCACGGTCGTCATCGACTGCGGCGCCGACTTCCGGCTCACCGATCCCGCCGCCTGGGAGAAGTACTACGGCAGCGCGCACGCGGGCAGCTGGCCCTACGGCCTGCCCGAGCTGCCCGGTGGCCGGGCCGCGCTCACCGGCGCGCGGCGGATCGCCGTGCCCGGCTGCTACCCGACCGTGTCCAGCGTGGCGCTCGCGCCCGCCGTCGCCGCGGGCATCATCGAGCCGACCGTCAACGTCGTCGCCGTGAGCGGCACCTCGGGCGCGGGCCGCAAGCTCGATGTCGGCCTGCTCGGGTCCGAGGTGATGGGCAGTGTGCGCGCCTACAGCATCGCCGGCGCGCACCGGCACACCCCCGAGATCGCGCAGAACCTGAAGGCCGTCGGCGGGGTCGACGTGGCGGTGTCGTTCACCCCCGTGCTGGCGCCGATGCCGCGCGGCATCCTGGCCACCTGCACCGCCCCGGTGAAGGTGGACGCCGCCGAGGCGCGGGCCGTCTACGAGAAGGCCTACGGCGACGAGCCTTTCATACATCTGCTGCCCGAAGGCGTACTGCCGCAGACCGGTTCGGTCCTCGGCTCCAACGCCATCACCCTGCAGGTCGCCGTCGACAGCGACGCGGGCCTGCTCGTGGTGATCGGCGCGATCGACAACCTGACCAAGGGCACCGCGGGCGCCGCGGTGCAATCGATGAACCTGGCCGTCGGATTCGACGAGACCGCAGGACTTTCCACCGTAGGAGTGGCACCGTGACGACCCCTGATCCGCATGCGACGGACCACGGCAACCTGATCCACACCCAGGGCGTCACCGCCCCGCTCGGCTTCCGCGCCGCCGGTATCGCGGCGGGCATCAAGGCCAGCGGCAAGCCCGACCTGGCGCTGGTCCTCAACGAGGGCCCCGAATACGCGGCCGCCGGGGTGTTCACCAGCAACCAGGTCAAGGCCGCGCCGGTGCTGTGGTCGCAGCAGGTGCTGAAGTCGGGTCGCGTGCGCGCGGTCATCCTGAACTCGGGCGGCGCGAATGCCTGCACCGGCCCCGGCGGCTTCCAGGACACCCACAAGACCGCCGAGGAACTCGCCGCGGCACTGAGCAATTGGGGCACCGAGACCGGCGCGGGCGAGATCGCGGTCTGTTCCACCGGCCTCATCGGCGACCGGCTGCCGATGGACAAGCTGATCCCCGCCGTCACCGAGATCGTGCACGAGATGGGCGGCGGCATGTCCGGCGGCTCCGACGCCGCCCACGCCATCATGACCACCGACACCGTGCCGAAGGAATCGGCCTTCCACCACGAGGACAAGTGGAACGTCGGCGGCATGGCCAAGGGCGCGGGCATGCTCGCCCCCTCGCTGGCCACCATGCTCGTCGTGCTCACCACCGACGCCGTGGCCACCCCCGAGCAGCTCGACCGGGCGCTGCGCAAGGCCACCAAGTACACCTTCGACCGGCTCGACGTCGACGGCTCCTGCTCCACCAACGACACGGTGCTGCTGCTGGCCAACGGCGCCAGCGGCGTCGCCCCCTCGCAGGACGACCTGGACGCCGCGGTCTTCACCGTGTGCGACGACCTGGCTGCCCAGCTGATGGCCGACGCCGAGGGCGTCACCAAGCGGGTCACCGTCACCGTCACCGGCGCCGCCTCCGAGGACGAGGCGCTGATCGCCGCCCGCGCCGTGGCCCGCGACAGCCTGGTCAAGACCGCGCTGTTCGGTTCCGACCCGAACTGGGGCCGGGTACTGGCCGCCGTCGGTATCGCCCCGATCACGCTGAACCCCGACCGGATCGCGGTGTCGTTCAACGGCAATCCGGTCTGTGTCGACAGTGTCGGCGCGCCCGGCGCCCGCGAGGTCGACCTGTCCGGCGCCGATATCGCGGTGCTGATCGAACTGCACGTGGGCGAGGGCACCGCGATGGTGCGCACCACCGACCTCTCGCACGCCTACGTCGAAGAGAACTCGGCGTACAGCTCATGAGCGGCGATGTGGTGCAGGACCTTTCGGCGCTGGACAAGGCGCACGTGCTGGCCGGCGCGCTGCCGTGGCTGCAGAAGTTCCGGGACAAGGTCGTCGTGGTGAAGTACGGCGGCAACGCCATGATCGACGACGGACTCAAGGCCGCTTTCGCCGCCGACATGGCGTTCCTGCGCACCGTCGGCGTGCACCCGGTGGTCGTGCACGGCGGAGGCCCGCAGATCAACGCCATGCTGAAGAAACTCGGCATGGCAGGCGAGTTCCGCGGCGGCTTCCGGGTCACCACGCCCGAGGTGATGGACGTGGTGCGGATGGTGCTGTTCGGCCAGGTCGGCCGCGAGCTCGTCGGGCTGATCAACGCGCACGGCCCCTACGCGGTCGGTATCTCCGGTGAGGACGCGCACCTGTTCACCGCGACCCGGCGCACCGTCACCGTGGACGGCGTCGCCACCGACATCGGCCTGGTCGGCGACGTCACCGAGGTGAACCCGGGCGCCGTGCTGGACCTGATCGACGCGGGCCGCATCCCGGTGGTCTCGACCATCGCCCCCGATGCCGACGGCGTCGTCCACAACATCAACGCCGACACCGCCGCCGCGGCGCTGGCGGAGGGGATCGGCGCGGAGAAGCTCGTCGTCCTCACCGACGTCGAGGGCCTCTACACCAACTGGCCGGACCGCTCCTCGCTGACCAGCGAGATCGACGCGACGGCGCTGGCGGAGTTGCTGCCACGCCTGGATGCGGGCATGGTGCCGAAGATGGAAGCGTGCCTGCGGGCGGTGCGGGGTGGGGTCCCCAGCGCCCACGTGATCGACGGCAGGGTGCCGCATTCGGTACTCCTGGAGTTGTTCACCGGAGAAGGAATCGGAACGATGGTGACCGCATGAGTGAAGTAGAGAAGCTGCAGCAGCGGTGGTCGGCCGCGATGATGAACAACTACGGCACCCCCAAGGTCGCGCTGGCGCGCGGCGCGGGCGCGGTGCTCTACGACGCCGACGGCAAGCGCTACATCGACTTCCTCGGCGGCATCGCGGTGAACAGCCTGGGCCACGCCCATCCCGCGATCCTGGAGGCGGTCACCCAGCAGCTGGGCACCCTCGGCCACGTGTCGAACCTGTACGCCAGCGAACCGGTGATCGAGCTGGCCGAGAAGCTGCTCGCGCACTTCGGCGACGGCGAGGGCAAGGCGTTCTTCTGCAACTCCGGCACCGAGGCCAACGAGGCCGCGTTCAAGATGGCCCGGCTCACCGGCCGCACCAAGATCGTCGCGGCCGAGGAGGCCTTCCACGGCCGGACCATGGGCGCGCTCGCGCTCACCGGTCAGCCGGCCAAGCGGGCGCCGTTCGAGCCGATGCCGCCCGGCGTCGTGCACGTGCCCTACGGTGACGCCGCCGCGCTGGAAGCCGTCGTCGACACCGACACCGCCGCGGTGTTCCTGGAACCGATGATGGGGGAGAGCGGTGTGGTCGTCCCGCCGTTCGACTACCTGGCCCGGGCGCGCGAGATCACCTCGCGGGCGGGCGCGCTGCTCATCCTCGACGAGGTGCAGACCGGAATCGGCCGCACCGGAACGTTTTTCGCGCACCAGGCGGCGGGCATCGTGCCCGACGCGATCACCCTGGCCAAGGGCCTGGGCGGTGGCCTGCCGATCGGCGCCGTGCTGGCGCAGGGCCGGGCCGCGGAACTGCTCACCCCCGGCCTGCACGGCACCACCTTCGGCGGCAACCCCGTCTGCGCCGCGGCGGCGCTGGCGGTGCTGCGCACGATCGACGCCGAAGATCTGCTCTCCCACGTGGAGTGGGTCGGCAAGAAGCTCAGCGACGGCATCGCGCTGCTCGAGCATCCCGAGATCGATCATGTGCGGGGCGCGGGTCTGCTCATCGGCATCGTGCTCAAGAACGACATCTCCGCGCAGGTGGACGCGCGGGCGCGTGAGGCCGGGTATCTCGTGAATCCCGCCAAGCCCGATGTGATCCGGTTGGCGCCGCCGCTGGTGCTCACCGAAACCCAGGCCGACAATTTCGTCGCCGACCTGCCCGAGATCCTCGACAAGGCCGCCGCCGATGCGAAGGGAGCCAGCAAGTGACCCTGCGCCACTTCCTGCGCGACGACGACGTGACCCAGGCCGAGCAGGCCGAAATCCTCGCCATCGCCGCGGAATTGAAGAAGGACCCGTTCGCGCACCGGCCGCTGGACGGCCCGCGCGGCGTCGGGGTGATCTTCGAGAAGAACTCCACCCGCACCCGGTTCTCCTTCGAGCTCGGCATCGCCCAGCTCGGTGGGCACGCCGTCGTCGTCGACGGCCGCGACACCCAGCTGGGTCGCGAGGAAACCCTCGGCGACACCGGCAGCGTGCTGTCACGCTATGTCGACGCCATCGTGTGGCGGACCTTCGAGCAGTCCCGCCTCGACGAGATGTCGACCACCGCGACCGTGCCGGTGGTGAACGCGCTGTCCAACGAGTTCCATCCGTGCCAGGTGCTCGCCGATCTGCAGACGATCAGCGAGCGCAAGGGTTCGCTCACCGGGCTGAACCTCACCTACTTCGGCGACGGCGCCAACAACATGGCGCACTCGCTGCTGCTGGGCGGGGTCACCGCGGGCATCAACGTCACCGTGGCCGCGCCGGCCGGGTTCGAGCCGCTGCCGTGGATCCTCGAAGCCGCCGCCAAGCGGGCCGCCGAGACCGGCGCGACGGTGCGGGTCACCAACGATCCGGTGGCCGGCGCGCAGGGCGCCGACGTGCTGGTGACCGACACCTGGACCTCGATGGGGCAGGAGAACGACGGTCTCGACCGCGTCGGCCCGTTCCGCCCGTTCCAGGTCAACGAGGAGCTGCTCGCCGCGGCCGATCCGGACGTCATCGTGATGCACTGTCTGCCGGCGCATCGCGGTGAGGAGATCACCGACGAGGTGCTCGACGGCCCGCACAGCGTGGTCTGGGACGAGGCCGAGAACCGCCTGCACGCGCAGAAGGCGCTGCTGGTCTGGCTGCTGGCGAAAGCCGCCGCGTGAGACCGCGAACCGGGGCCGGCGTGGGAGCCGAGCGATGAGCGCGCCCGAGAAGGGCTCGCCCGCGATCGCCCGCACCCGCGCCGGCCGTCAGTCCCGCATCGTCGAACTGCTGACCGCGCACGCGGTCCGCAGCCAGACCGAGCTGGCCACCCTGCTCGCCGCCGAGGGCATCGAGACCACCCAGGCCACCCTGTCGCGTGACCTCGACGAGCTCGGCGCGGTGAAGCTGCGCGCCGCCGACGGTGGCGCGGGCGTCTACGTGGTCCCCGAGGACGGCAGCCCCGTGCGCGGCGTCACCGGCGGCACCGGCCGCCTGTCCAAACTCCTCGGCGACCTGCTGGTCTCCACCGACGCCAGCGGCAACCTCGCCGTCCTGCGCACCCCACCCGGCGCCGCCCACTTCCTGGCCAGCGCCCTCGACCGCGCCGCCCTGCCCTACATCGTCGGCACCATCGCCGGCGACGACACCATCGCCGTCATCGCCCGCGAACCCCTCACCGGCGCCGAACTCGCCGCCAAAATCGAGAGTCTGGCCTGAACTCACGAGGGTCGGCAACAGCATCGCTTACCCAACGATAGATTCATAAAGTTAAGTAACGTCGATGCTTGGTTAACGCTAATGGGCCAAGCGTAGGTAAGATGAGCTGATGACGAACGATCCGGCCAGGTGGCCCGCCGTTCGATACGAGCAGCACCCGTGGGTGGTGCGCGATACGTATGTGTCGCGGACCCAGCTGCGCAGGCACGCGGGACCCTACTCCGCCGCGGTGCTGTCCGACATCGCCGAGCAACCGGTGGCACTGCCCGTCGGCCTGCTGGCCGAGGCCGACGAGGCCGCGCAGGAGCTGGTGCGATTCGACGCGCACCTGTCCGCCGAACTCGGCACCGACTGTGAACTCGGGCCGATGACGTCCGTGCTGCTGCGCACCGAGAGTTCCGCGTCCTCACAGATCGAGAACCTCACCGTGGGCGCTCGGCAACTCGCCCTGGCGGAGATCGGTGAGCACACCAACAGGAACGCGCGCATCGTCACCGCCAATGTCCGCGCCATGGAAGCGGCTCTCGACCTCGGCCGGGCAGTCGATGTCGATTCGATCCTGGCGATGCACCGCGCACTGCTCGGTGAGTCGGATCCCACCCAGGCCGGACGCTGGCGCGACCAGCAGGTGTGGATCGGCGGGAGCAACCTCGGCCCGCATCTGGCCGATTTCGTTCCACCGCACCATGATCGAGTCCCGCCCGCCATCGCCGATTTGATCCGGTTCATCGACCGCACCGATGTGCCCGCGCTGGCGCACACCGCACTCGCCCACGCGCAATTCGAGACCATTCACCCGTTCACCGACGGTAACGGGCGAACGGGCCGCGCACTCGTCCACGCGATGCTGAGCGGCCGCCAGCTGACCAGGCATATCACCGTGCCGATCTCGGCCGGTCTGCTGGTGAACACCGGCAGCTACTTCGACGCCTTGACCCGGTATCGATCCGGCGATCCCGAACCGATCGTCCGCCAGTTCGTCGACGCGACCTTCTACGCCATCGGCAGCGGCCGCGGGCTCGTCGACGAACTGCGCGCCGTCCGTGCCGCCTATCGCGAACAGACGACCGCGCGCGCGGACTCCGCGGCATGGAGACTGATCGATCGGCTCATCGCGCAGCCCGTGGTGAACAGCACCTATGTCACGGAGTCTTTCGGCATCAGCGGGGTCGCCGCGCAGCGGGCCATCGATCGTCTGGTGGAATCCGGAGTGCTGCGCGAGGTTTCGCAGCGCGCGCGCAATCGTGTGTGGCAGGCGGACGGAATACTCACCGCGCTCGACGATTTCGCGGCGGGAATTCGTCGAGTGCGTGGTTGAGTCTGCGTGGTCGCAGCGGGCCTGCTGGACGCTACTCCCTGGCTGAGCCGGGCGGCCAGATGATGTCGACCGGGAGGCCTTGCGTGCGGGCGGATTCGACGACCGACGCGGTGCCGCCGCGTTGGCCCGCGTCGCCGTCCCAGACCGCGACGAGGCGGTCGCAGTCGGTGAGCAGGAGGTGGTTGGCGGCTTCGTAGGCGGCCTTGCCCGCGTGGTCGAAGTCCATGACGTGGACGGCGTGGGCCTGGGCGAGGAGGGTGTCGAACTGGGCGGCGTGGTCGGGTTTCACCTGGGCCGTGCGGTAGTCGCGGGAGGGGAGGACCACCTCGAGCCGTCCGCCCGCGGCCAGGATCTCCTCGGCGAACAGCGAATCCGCGCCCCGGGCCAGGCAGGAGATGCCGACGAGGTCGGGGAGATCGGCGAGTAGCGCCGAGATCGCCTCGCGCACCGCGGTTTCGGTGGCGGGGGTGAGGTTCATGTGCCCGGTGACGCTGATCCGCATCCGTCCATCATGCCCGGGCGGTCAGGCGCCGGCGCGTGGTGGCACGCGCAGTCCCGCCAGGGCGATCTCGGTGAGCAGGGGAGCCGAGTCGGCGGCGGCCTGGCATCCGGCGCCGATGCCGTGGCCCAGGCGCAGGATGTCGCGTGGGCTCACCTCCGGGCGGACGATGCCGGCCTCCTGGACCGGGCCGAGCACGCTGCCCGCCGCCTCGGCCAGCAGTCCCGAGCACACGGCGAACGTCTCGGAGCTGCGGTCGATCGCGGCCTTGAGCGTGGTGGCCAGGCCGTGCTTCTCGAGGATGTAGGCGACGAGGTCGGTGAACCAGGCTTCGAACGCGGGCAGCGGCGCCAGCGCGGCGCGGTGTTCGGCGGCGCGGGCGGCCAGTGACTCGATATTGGCGCGATACACCGCTTCCATGAGGGCCGTGCGGTTCGGGAAGTGCCGGTACAGGGTGCCGGGGCCGACGCCGGCGCGCCGGGCGATGTCGTCGAGGGGCGCGTCGGTGCCGTGTTCGGCGAAAGCCTCACGCGCGCATTCGATGATGCGCTCGTAGTTGCGGCGCGCGTCGGCGCGCATCGGCCGCGACGGTGGTATGGAGCTTCCTTGACAACCACACTCGCGGCGAAAGCCCCGGTCGGCCGGGCTCGGCCGGGGATCGTCCTGTTCACCCTGCTGACCTGTCAGCTGATGATCATTCTCGATGTCACGGTGATGAACGTGGCGCTGCCACGGATCCGCACCGACCTGGCGTTCAGTGCCACCGGCCTGGCCTGGGTGATGAATTCCTACACGCTCGTCTTCGGCGGTCTGCTGCTGCTCGGCGGCCGCGCCGGTGATCTGTTCGGCAGGCGCACGCTGTTCGTGGCGGGCACGATGCTGTTCACCCTGGCCTCGCTGGCGGGCGGGCTGGCGCCCTCGGCGGGCTGGCTGCTGGCGGCGCGGGTCCTGCAGGGCATCGGTGGCGCGATGGCGGCGCCCAACACCCTGGCGCTGCTGACCACCACGTTCACCGAACCGAAGGCCCGGATCCGGGTGCTCGCGCTGTTCTCGGGCATGTCCAGTGCCGGATTCGCGATCGGTCTCATCGTCGGCGGACTGCTGACCGAATGGGTCGGCTGGCGGTCGGTGCTGTTCATCAATGTGCCGTTCGGGCTGGTCATCGTGGTGCTGGCGCTGCGCTGGCTGCCCGAGGCGCCACGTCGCGCCGCCCGCCTCGACCTGCCCGGCGCGGTCACCGCGACCGCCGGAGTGGCCGCGCTCGTCTACGGCTTCATCAGCGCGGCCTCGGACGGCTGGGGCGCGCCGGGCACCGACATCTCGCTCGCGGTGGGCGCGGCGCTGCTGGTGGCGTTCGTGGCGATCGAACTCCGTGCGCCGCAACCGCTGCTGCCCCTGCACCTGTTCGCCGACCGCAATCGGGCGGCCGCCTACGCGAACATGTTCCTCGGGCCCGCCGCGGGCATGTCGATGTTCTTCTTCCTCACCCAGTACTTGCAGGATGTGCGCGGGATGAGCGCGCTGGCAACGGGATTCGCGTTCCTGCCGACGGCGGCACTGATGTTCGCGATGATCCGGCTCATTCCCCGGCTGCTGGCCCGGTTCGGGCCGAAACCGGTGACGGTCACCGGCACCGTCGCCATGGTCACCGGACTCGTCCTGCTGACCCGGCTCTCGGCCGACAGCGGGTACTTTCCGCTGCTGTTCGTCGCCATGGTGGCGATGGGCTGCGGTATCGGGCTGGCCTTCTCGCCGCTGAACGTGATCATCATGTCCACGGTGTCGCCGGACGAGGCGGGCGCGGCGGGCGGCGCGTTGCAGACGATGCAGCAGACCGGCGGTGCGCTGGGTCTGGCGATCCTGGTGACGGTCTTCGGCACCGCGGCCAGGGACGCGGGCGGTTCACCCACGCACGCCCTGGTCGGCGGCATGACCGCCGCGTTCGGCGCCGCCGCCTGTATCGCGGCCCTGACCTTCGTCGTCGCCCTGACCTTCCGCAGTCGGCGCGCGACGCCGTGAGCCTGCCGTAGTGACGTGCCAGAGGACCGCATAGATCGTCCAGGCGCAGCCCAGACCCTGGGCTGCGCCGACGATCGTGTGCCGCACCAGGTCGTAGGCGCTGGTCCGGGTGACGGGGTCGTCGACGGCGATGGTGGCGCCGAGAGCCGTTGCAGCGCACAGGATCACCAGCACCGATCGCCGCGGGAACAGCGACCGCACGGTGGATTCCCGCCGGGCGTGCCGCACCACATACCAGGCGAGGACGAGAGACCCGAGCACGGACGACACGTAGCCCACAACGTTGTAGACCCGATGCGGTCCGATGACCGGCGCTCGCAACGCGGCCCAGTGCCGCACGACGAAACCGGCTGTCTGCGTGCAGGAATCCCACGCGAGATGGGTAGCCGCACCGACCCAGATCGCGACCACGATCGCCCCCATACCGCACCACGATCCTGCGGCCGAGCGCCTCGGGGGAAGCCTGATGCGGTGACGGCTCGAGCCGGCCGAACGCCCCGTGCTGCGGGATGCGGAACGGTCGACACCGTCGGCCGGCGCGTCCGCCGAAGGGCGGGTGACGAGTGGCACGGGTAAGGCGACGCGATAGGGGAACAGCGCTGCCGCGGGCCCGGCGGAGAACCGGAAGCCGAGCAGCAGGGCGAGCCCCAGCACCAGATCCACGCCGAGCAGCCCGGTGAGCGAGTGGGTGTTCACGTCGACCGGAATCGGCAGGTAGTACCCGACATCGGGCGCGAGTGCCCCGGCCACGAGCGCGCCCATCGGCAGATACCGCCCGAACGGCAACACCGCGGCGGGATGGGCGAAGGTGATCGGCACCGGGCCACGGTAACCGCCGCCGACACATCCAGCGTGCCGGTGGACTCCAGGTGTGGCTCAGATCTGGGTGAGCCGCCGCCAGGTCCAGTCGACCGCGATGTCGAGCGGTGCTTCGGGGGTGACCAGGCGGGGCGCGGAATTCAGGCCGTCGGGCGGCCCGGACTGGGCTTCCACCGACAGCGATTCCTCGGGCAGGGTCCAGACGACGACATCGGTGACCGGGCTCGTCACGGTGAGTTCCAGGAAATCCGGCCAGGTCAGCCTGGCGCGGACGCCGTCGGGCATGCCGAAGCAGTCGTCCCAGGGTGGTGGCGTCGGCGGGATGTGCCTGCCGGTGGGCAGGTAATCGGGTCCGCGCTCGTATTGCCACGCGGGATCGAAGTCGAGCTCGACCGGCCCGGTCGCCGGAGCGACCTCGCGCAGGAACCACGGATGCCAACCGCCCTGTGCGGGAAAGGGATCCCGGTCGGTGACGATGCGCATGCGCAAGCCGAGGCCGGACGCGGTGAGCGCGAACGTCTGGGTGACCGTGCCGGCGAACGGCCAGGGGCCGGTCAGCCGGTGCCGCACCGTGGCCTCGGCCGGACCGGCCGCGATGACGTCCCAGTTGCCGTGCCGGGCGGTGCCGTGGATGGCGTGCGGCGGATTGTCGATCGGCATCCGGTAGGTGTGGCCCCCGACGGCGAACGTGCCGTACCCGAGCCTGCCCGCCCACGGCGCCATGACGAAACAGCCGGTGCCGGGGTCCTGCCGCAGCAGCTCGATGCCGTCCACGGTCAGGCTGTGCAGCGCGCCGCCGTCGTCCGGCGCGATCGTGAGTGTCGCGGTGCCTGCGCGGAGCTGCACGTCGTCGGCGGCCATGCGGGCGAGACTAGCGGCGTGGCCCGTTCATCGGCGGGACCCCACGCCGGGTCAGTTGAAGGGGTAGTCCCCGCCGCCCGCGCCGCCCTGTCCGTTCGGGGTGGCGACATCGATGATGTCCTGGACCAGGGCGACCAGCGCTCGTCCGACGTCGAGGACGCCGTTGCCGAGGGTGGAGAATTCCTGTGCGATGTAGTGGAGCATTGTTCGTCCT
Source organism: Nocardia asteroides (assembly GCF_900637185.1). Taxonomy (NCBI): domain Bacteria; kingdom Bacillati; phylum Actinomycetota; class Actinomycetes; order Mycobacteriales; family Nocardiaceae; genus Nocardia; species Nocardia asteroides. The sequence continues at coordinate 3,233,922 of NZ_LR134352.1, forward strand.
CACGTGTTGGCGAGCCGAATAGTGCTCTCCCAGCGTGCCATACGGAAGGACCTCGCGGTGGAGCTCCGGTCAGGAGTTGAGGAAATTCAGGATGGCGAGCGCCAGCGGCGCGCTCAGGTCGAACAGCACGCGACCGACGTGCAGCCCGGCGGTGGCACCGGATTCGTAGTGGTCGGACAGGAACTGCAGAATCACGTCGGCCATGGTGTGCTCCCTGTGGTGATCGGACGGCGGATCAGGCGAAAAAGCCCTGGAGAATCGGGGTGCCGAGATCGATGACCGTCTTGGCGACCGACAACCCCAGGTTGCCGAGCCCGATGACCACGGCCCCGATCAGGTCGTAGTTCTGCTGCGCGAAATCCCGTAGCTGCTGCATGTCGACTCCTCGACCCCGACCGATGGGTAGCTGATGTGACCAGCGTCTCACAGAAGCCACTTGCTGCCAAGTTGCTGGGTGTCGTCATCGCAGGTGGCGGCCGATTTCCGGGGTCGCGCCGCCGGATCACTACCCCCGGGTATGAATGAGATTGCATCATCGTGCATAATCATTTGCAGCAACGGCGCGAGCCGACCGGCGGCCCGAGCATTCATACTGCTCGAGGCAGCCCGTGCAGATGACATCCACACTTCGAGGAGCACAACAGACATGTCCGATCGCGTCGTACTCGCCTACTCCGGTGGGCTGGACACCTCCGTCGCCATCAGCTGGATCGCGAAGGAGACCGGTGCCGAGGTGGTGGCCGTGGCCATCGACCTGGGCCAGGGCGGCGAGGACATGAACGTGGTGCGCCAGCGCGCGCTGGACTGCGGCGCCGTGGAGGCCATCGTGGTCGACGCGCGCGACGAGTTCGCCGACGAGTACTGCCTGCCCACCATCCAGGCCAACGCCATGTACATGGGCCAGTACCCGCTGGTCTCGGCCATCAGCCGCCCGCTGATCGTCAAGCACCTGGTGGAGGCCGCCAAGTTCCACAACGCCACCACCGTCTCGCACGGCTGCACCGGCAAGGGCAACGACCAGGTCCGCTTCGAGGTCGGCATCGGCGCGCTGGCGCCCGACCTGGAGGTCATCGCCCCGGTCCGCGACTACGCCTGGACCCGTGAGAAGGCCATCGCCTTCGCCGAGCAGAACAACCTGCCGATCAACGTCACCAAGAAGTCGCCGTTCTCCATCGACCAGAACGTGTGGGGCCGTGCCGTCGAGACCGGCTTCCTCGAGGACCTGTGGAACGCCCCGACCAAGGACGTCTACGACTACACCGCCGACCCGACGGTGAACTTCGAGGCGCCCGACGAGGTCATCATCACCTTCGAGAAGGGCGTGCCGGTCGCCATCGACGGCCGTCCTGTCAGCGTGCTGCAGGCCATCGAGGAGATGAACACCCGCGCCGGTCGCCAGGGCGTCGGCCGGCTCGACATGGTCGAGGACCGCCTCGTCGGCATCAAGAGCCGCGAGATCTACGAGGCGCCGGGCGCCATCGCGCTGATCACCGCGCACCAGGCGCTGGAGAACGTCACCATCGAGCGTGAGCTGGGCCGCTACAAGCGCCAGGTCGAGGCCCGCTGGGGCGAGCTGGCCTACGACGGCCTGTGGTTCTCCCCGCTCAAGCGCGCCCTGGACGCCTTCGTGCAGGACACCCAGCAGCACGTCTCCGGCGACATCCGGATGGTGCTGCACGGTGGTTCGGCCGTGGTCAACGGCCGCCGCTCCGAGCAGTCGCTCTACGACTTCAACCTGGCCACCTACGACGAGGGCGACACCTTCGACCAGTCGCTGGCCAAGGGCTTCGTGCAGATCCACGGCCTGTCCTCGAAGGTCGCCGCCCGCCGCGACCTGAACCAGAAGTAAGCAGGGCTCGCCCGCCTCTCCGCGACTTTTGCCGGTCGTGGGGAGGCGGCCGCTATTCCTATCGGGCTCACCTGAAGCGCTACGCCTGTTCTGGGCGTACCCGGTGAGTTACCCATGTTCGCGCTGGATCAGGCGCCGACCGTAGGCTCGATGCGGTTGCCGGTCCGTGCGCGGCAGCCGTTCCGCGCCGTAACCGCCGACACCCAGGAGAGGGCACACGATGACCCATAGTGGAACCAACGAAGGTGCCCTCTGGGGTGGGCGATTCGCGTCCGGCCCGGCCGAGGCGATGGCGGCGCTGAGCAAGTCGACCCACTTCGACTGGGCGCTGGCTCCCTATGACATCCGCGCGTCCAAGGCGCACGCCCGCGTGCTGCACAAGGCGGGTCTGCTGTCGGAGACCGACCTGTCCGGCATGCTCGCCGGCCTCGACGCCCTCGCCGCCGACGTGGCCTCGGGCGCGTTCGGCCCCGCCGAGTCCGACGAGGACGTGCACGGCGCGCTCGAGCGCGGCCTGATCGAACGGGTCGGCACCGAGCTCGGCGGTCGCCTGCGGGCGGGCCGCTCACGCAACGACCAGGTGGCCACCCTGTTCCGGATGTGGCTGCGTGACGGGGTGCGCCGCGTCGCGGCCGGCGTGCTCGACGTGGTCGACGCGCTCGTCGCCCAGGCCGCCGCGCACCCGGACGCGGTGATGCCGGGCAAGACCCACCTGCAGGCCGCGCAGCCGGTGCTGCTGGCTCATCACCTGCTCGCGCACGCCCACCCGCTGCTGCGTGACCTGGAACGCCTGCGCGACTTCGACAAGCGCGCCGCGATCTCGCCGTACGGTTCGGGCGCGCTGGCCGGTTCCTCGCTGGGCCTGGACCCCGAGCAGATCGCCGCGGAACTCGATTTCACCGCGTCGGCGGCCAACTCGATCGACGCGACCTCCTCGCGGGACTTCGCCGCCGAGGCCGCCTTCGTGCTGGCCATGATCGGGGTCGACCTGAGCCGGATGGCCGAAGAGGTCATCATCTGGAGCACGCCGGAATTCGGGTACGTCACCCTCGCCGACGCCTGGTCGACCGGGTCGTCGATCATGCCGCAGAAGAAGAACCCCGACGTCTCCGAGCTCACCCGCGGCAAGGCGGGTCGCCTGATCGGCAACCTGACCGGCCTGCTGGCCACCCTCAAGGCACAGCCGCTGGCCTACAACCGGGATCTGCAGGAGGACAAGGAACCCCTGTTCGACTCGGTCGCCCAGCTCGAGCTGCTGCTGCCCGCCATCGCGGGCCTGGTCGGCACCCTCACCTTCCACACCGACCGGATGGCCGAACTCGCCCCCGCCGGTTTCACCCTCGCCACCGACATCGCGGAATGGATGGTGCGCCAAGGTGTTCCGTTCCGGGTGGCACACGAAGCGGCCGGAGCGTGCGTGCGGGCCGCGGAGGCGCGCGGGGTGGGTCTGGACGAACTGACCGACGCCGAGTTCGCCGCCGTCGACCCGGCCCTGACCGGCGGGGTCCGCGAGGTGCTCACCGTCGCGGGTTCCATCGCCTCGCGCAACGCCCGTGGCGGCACCGCCGGGGTCCGCGTCGCCGAACAGCTCGACGAGGTGCGCGCGTCCGCAGCGGACGCCCGCGCCTGGCTGCGCTGAAAGCGGTTCGCGGCGACGGTGGTTACCCTGCGGCCATGACATTGCTGTACCTGGCGCTCGCCATCGCCACCGAGGTCACCGCGACGGTGTCGCTGAAGCTGTCCGACGGATTCACCAAGCTGGTGCCCTCGATCGTCGTGGTCGTCGGGTACTGCGCGGCGTTCTTCTTCCTCTCGCAGGCCTTGCGGCGCGGGATGTCGATCGGGGTGGCCTACGGGATCTGGTCGGCGGTCGGGGTCGCCGCGATCGCCACTATCGGTGTGCTGTTCCTGGGGGAGCGGCTCACCCTCGTCCAGGTCGGCGGGATCGGGCTGGTGATCCTGGGCGTGCTCGCGCTGGAACTCGGTGGCGCGCACTGACTTCGGTGCGTCACAGTTCCGCGTGCACCCGGAAACCCGCGTCCCGCAGGGCGGCCAGGACGTCGTCGCGATGGGCGGGCCCGCGCGTCTCGACGGTGAGCGACACCTCGACCTCGTCGACCGCGAGCCACATGCCGGTGCGCGAGTGCACGATGTCGACCACGCTGGCCCCGGCCCGGCCTGCGACACCGAGCAGGGCCGACAGCGCGCCCGGCCGGTCGGCGATCGTCACCCGCATCGCCAGGTAGCGGCCCGCCGCGCTGAGGCCGTGCCCGATCACCCGGGTCAGCAGCAGCGGGTCGATATTGCCGCCGGTCAGGATGGTCACCACCGGGCCGGGCAGGGCGCGCTCGCGCAAGGTCGAGGTGAGCAAGGCGGCCACCCCGGCCGCGCCGGCGGGCTCGACCACGAGCTTGGCCCGCTCCAGGCACAGCAGCAGCGCCTTGGACAGCGCGTCCTCGTCGACGGTGACGATCTCTCGCACATGCTCGGCGACGTGCGCGAACGGCACGGCGCCCGGCAGCCCCACCGCGATGCCGTCGGCCATGGTGGCCATGCGCGGGACCCGCACCGGCTTGCCCGCCGCCAGCGAATCGGGCCAGGCCGCCGCTTCGGCCGCCTGCACTCCGATCACCTCGACGTGCGGCGCCAGCGCGCGCAGCGCGACGACGACACCGGCGAGCAACCCGCCACCCCCGGTCGGCACGACCACGGTGCCCACGTCGGGGACCTGCTCCAGGATCTCCAGCGCCACCGTCGCCTGCCCCGCGACGATGTCGGGGTGATCGAACGGGTGGATCAGCGTCGCGCCGGTCCGGTCGGCGAATTCCTGCGCGGCCGACAAGGATTCGTCGATGGTGTCGCCCACCTGGTGGACTTCGGCGCCGTAGGCCCTGGTCGCGACCAGCTTGGGCAGCGACGCGCCGACCGGCATGAACACCGTCGAGGTGATGCCGAGTTCGGCCGCCGACCAGGCCACACCCTGCGCGTGATTGCCCGCGCTGGCCGCGACGACGCCGCGGGCCCGCTCGGCGGCGGGCAGATGCGCGATCCGGTTGTAGGCGCCGCGCGGTTTGAACGAGCCGGTGCGCTGCAGGTTCTCGCATTTGAGCAGGACCTGGGTTCCGACCCGCTCCGACAGCACCCGCGACCCCACGGTCGGCGTGCGCCGGATCACCGGTGCCAGCAATCGCGCGGCCGCCTCGATCCGATCGATCCCGACGGTCTCCATGCGCCACATCGTGCCAGCCCCGGCGCCCGCGTTCGGGGATCACCACGCGCTGCGGTGGGTGGGGCTCAGCTCGGCCGGGCCGCCTTGGCGAGGTTGTGGGCGTGGGTGCCCAGCCGGGTCAGGCGGGCGTCGCCGAGCGGGGTGAGCTTGCCGCCGAGCCGGTTGGTGACGAAGGCCAGCGACATCCCGGTCTCGGGATCGGCGAACGCGCCGGAGCCGCCGAGGCCGAAATGGCCGAAGGCCGAGATCGGGTCGGCCTTGGACGGTTTCATCGGCACACCGTGGAAACCGAGCGCCCAGGGGATGCGGAAGGCCAGGACATAGTCGGGCGTGAAGACCTGGCGGGTCGCGGCGCGGCGGATCGTTCCTGGTTCGAGCACGCGGGCGCCGTCGAGTTCCCCGCCGTTGGCGAGGGCGCCGTAGACCCGGGCCAGTGCCCGCGCCGAGAACACCCCGTTCACGCCCGGCATCACCGAATCGTGCACGCGCGGGTCGACGATGAGGTCGGCGAAACCGCGCGGGGTGGTCTCCGCGGCGGCCGCGTACCGGGTGCGGGTGAGCAGGTCCGATCCCCGATCCCAGTCCATGCCCGCCGCCCGCAGCCGGGGGAAGGTGGTGGCGATCCGGTGCCGTTCCTCCTTGGGCACGCGGAACCACAGTTCCTCGGCGCCGAGCGGTTCGGCCAGCTCGGTCCGGACGACGTCGACGAAATCGCGCCCGGTCACCCGGCGCACCAGTTCCGCGGCCAGATGTCCGTAGCTGATCCCGTGATAACCGCTGGTGATCGCGTGCCGCGGGTCGGGTGCGGCCGCGGCCAGCGCCCCGGTGACGGCGTCGTCGTCGAGGAAACGCTCGACCGGTCCGGGCAGCAGGCCGCGCAGCCGGTGCAGGCCCGCGCGGTGGGTCAGCACGTCGCGCACCGTGATGTGGGATTTGCCGGCCGCGGCGAACTCGGGCCAGTACTCGGCCACGGCGGTGTCGTAGTCGAGCTGTCCGCGCTCGGCCAGCTGATGGATCACCGTGGACGCCACGCCTTTTCCGGTGGAGAAGGCCAGCGCCACGGTGTCGGCGGCCCACGGCACACCGGGGCTCGCGTACCCGGCCCACACATCCACCACCGGTTCGCCGTGCAGGTACACGCACAGCGCGCCGCCGCCGTGCGAGGGCCTGCGGAACAGCCGGTCGAACATGGTGACCAGGCTGACGAAACGGCGATCCACCGACTGCGTTGTCGAAACTCCCATCATCCGAGCATGCCATTCCGCATTCGGTACCGGCCGGTACGGTGATCGTTTCCTGACCGTCACACAGCGGCCTGTGCCCGCAATACCGCGTCCATAGCATGAGAACATGCCCCCGAGACGACGATCGGCGCTGCTCGCGAGGCTCGTGGTGGACGAGCCAGGCCGTCCCCAGGTGATCCTCGGCGAACTGCGCCGGGTGATCCTCGACGGCGCGGTACCGCCGTGCACCGAGATCCCGCTGCGCGAGGTCGCGGTGCTGTTCGGGGTGAGTCACATTCCGGTCCGCGAGGCGCTCAAGACGCTGATCGGGGAGGGTCTGGTGACCCATCGGCCGCAGCGCGGATACCGGGTGGCCCAGCTCACCGCGCGCGAGCTGCGCGAGATGTACATCGTGCGCGACACCCTGGAGACCGCGTCGCTGGCCGCGGCCGCCACCCAGGCCGACGCGGCCGAACGCGCGCATCTGCTCTCGGTCCACGAACTGCTCGAGCGGGCGATCCTGGACGACGATCCCGAGGCCTATCAGCGCCGGTCACGCAGTTTCCACGTCGCGCTGACCCGGCCGTCGCGGATGTTCCGGCTGCTGCACATGCTCGAATCCGCCTGGAACATCACCGAACCCGTGCAATCCATGGTGCACATCGACCGCGGCGACCGGGAACGACTACACGCCGATCACCTCGCGATGCTCGACGCCTTCCTGGCCCGCGACGTGGACCGGCTGCTGAGCGCCGCCGACGAACATCACCGCAGGCTGGAAACGGTGATCGCGACCCTGCCGACCGGGACCGGACTGCTCGCGCCGGAAGATATATCTTCCGCGCAATAGGCGGGAAATCACCGGGAAATGGCCGGGAAACTGCCGATACTTACCGTCAGCGAAGCAGATTCACCTTCGGACGGGAACGACCATGACCGATACCATCACCTCGTCGGCGGGCGTTCCCGCCGGTGATCCGCCCGCCTACGATCCGCGGCTGACGAATGAGGAACTGGCGCCGCTGCGCAAACAGAGCTGGGGCACCTACAACATCTTCGCGTTCTGGATGTCGGACGTGCACAGCGTCGGCGGATATGTCACGGCGGGAAGTCTTTTCGCGCTCGGTCTGGCCAGCTGGCAGGTACTGGCGGCCTTGCTGATCGGTATCACCATCGTCTATTTCTTCTGCAATCTGGTGGCCAAGCCGAGCCAGGTGACCGGCGTGCCCTATCCGGTGATCTGCCGCAGCGCTTTCGGGGTGCTCGGCGCCAATATCCCGGCGATCATCCGCGGTCTGATCGCGGTGGCCTGGTACGGCATCCAGACCTTCCTCGCCTCCGCGGCGCTGGATGTGGTGCTGGTGAAACTGTTTCCGGGCCTGGCGCCCTACGCGGTGACCGCCGACTACGGGTTCCTCGGCCTATCGCTGCTCGGCTGGGGCAGCTATCTGCTGCTGTGGGTGGTGCAGGCCTGCGTCTTCTGGCGCGGGATGGATTCGATCCGCCGATTCATCGACTTCTGTGGTCCGGCGGTCTATGTCGTGATGTTCGTACTGTGCGGATATCTGATCGCGAAAGCGGGCTGGGGCGCGATCGATCTGAATCTGGGCGAGGTGACCTACACCGGCTGGGCGTCGGTGCCGGTGATGCTCGGCGCCATCGCGCTCGTGGTGTCCTACTTCTCCGGGCCGATGCTGAATTTCGGCGATTTCTCCCGCTACGGCAAAAGCTTTCAGGCCGTGCGCACCGGTAATCTGCTCGGTCTCCCGGTGAATTTCCTGGTGTTCTCGCTGCTGGTGGTGATCACCGCGTCGCTGACGGTGCCGGTCTACGGTGAATTGATCACCGATCCGGTCGCCACGGTGGCCCGGATCGATTCCACGTTCGCGATCGTGCTCGGCGCGCTGACCTTCACCATCGCCACCATCGGCATCAATATCGTCGCCAACTTCATCTCGCCCGCGTTCGATTTCTCGAACGTGAGCCCGCAGCGGATCAGCTGGCGCGCCGGCGGCATGATCGCCGCGGTCGGTTCGGTGCTCATCACGCCCTGGAATCTCTACAACAATCCCGACGTGATCCATTACACGCTGGAAGTGCTCGGCGCCTTCATCGGTCCGCTGTTCGGCGTGCTGATCTGCGACTACTACCTGGTGCGCAAGCAGAAGGTGATCGTCGACGATCTGTTCACCATGTCCGAGCAGGGCACCTACTGGTATCGCAAGGGCTATCACCCCGCCGCGGTCGCGGCGACCGTGGTCGGCGCGCTCGTCGCGGTGTTCCCGGTGCTGGCCAACAGCCTGCCCGGCATGCACACCGCCGCCCAGTACAGCTGGTTCATCGGCTGCGGGCTCGGCTTCGTCGTCTACTACCTGCTGACCCCGGTTCTGCGCGGGGCGGCTGACGCGGAGGTCGGTGCCTGATGCGCATCCGGGTCGTCAACCCGAACACCACGCGGGCGATGACCGAGACGATCGAGCGGTGTGCCCTGGCTGTAGCAGGCCCGGACACCCTGCTCGACGCGGTCACCTCCGAGACCGGGCCCGTCTCGATCGAGAGTCACTACGACGAGGCACTGAGCGTGCCGGGACTGCTGGCGGCCATCCGCCGCGGCGAGGCCGACGGCGTGGACGGCTATGTGATCGCCTGCTTCGGCGATCCCGGGGTGGACGCGGCCAGGGAACTGGCCGCGGGGCCGGTGCTCGGGATCGCCGAGGCCGCCATGCGGACCGCGAGTCATCTGGGCCGGGGATTCAGCGTCGTCACGACCCTGGGTCGCACCACCGGACGGGCTGCCGACCTGGCCGAACGCTACGGTATGACCCGCTTCTGCCGCGGCATCCACGCGTGTGAACTGCCGGTACTCGCCCTGGAGTCTGATCCGGACGCGCGCAAGATCGTCACCGAGACGTGCCGAGCCGCGGTCGAGGCCGACGGCTCCGACGCCGTGGTGCTCGGCTGTGCCGGCATGGCCGAGCTGTGCGCGCACATCGGCCGCGAGATCGGGGTGCCGGTGGTCGACGGGGTCGCGGCCGCGACGCTGACCGTGCAGTCGTTGCTCACGCTCGGGCTGCGCAAATCGGGGCGGGGGGAGTACGCGACGCCCCCCGCCAAGACCTACACCGGCCTGCTGGCCCCGTTCGGAACCTGAGCGCCGTCAGACGCCGACGGGCTCGGCCGTCAGGGCGCGCAGCACGGTGTCGAGATCGTCGACGTCAACGACGAGGCGGGTGAAATCGGGCCCGTCCAAGTCGATCCGCACCGCGTTGCCGTCGAAGGTGGTGTCCCAGAACTCTTTCCGGCCCTTGCCGCGGTAGACACCCGCGGCGATGACGCCGGGGATGAAGGTGCCGGGCGCGCGGACCCACGGCGGACGCAGGTCCACTTCGGCGGGGGTGATGCCGGTGATGGCGGCCCGGTCGATCACGACCTGCTGGCGCAGGGCGAGCAGGCGATGTCCGCCGAGCACATGGACCGTCACCGTGTCGTCGTTGATCTCGACCTCGACCATCGCTACCTCACTCGCGTCGGTGGAACCGTTCCCTGTCCAGGGTCGGGGTCCGGCCTGGTCTGCGACTGTGGCGAGCCTGTGAGTTCACCAAGAACATTACACATGGACAGATATAGATATGCGCATCGAACCGGATAGCCCTCCTCGGGTCTGGTCGGTTTCCGGTGGGAGAAAGAATCGCAAGGAGGGCCGGGGGTCAGGCCCGGCCCGCGGTGTGGCCGCGTTCCGCGATGTCGAGCACCTCGGCCAGCCACGGCGTGTAGTCCGACGGATGGTCGGCCATGGCCGCGCGCAGGGTCGACGGCGCCACCCACGCCCAGGTGGCGACCTCGGCCGGGTCCGGGCTCGGCGGCAGGTCGCCCGCCGTGCCGATGAGGACGTGGTCGAATTCGTGCTCGACCCGCCCGGTCGTCGCGTCGCCCGCCCGGTAGCGGAAGGTGCCCACCTCGGTGAGGCCGGCGGCGAGGCCGAGCTCCTCGTCGAGGCGGATCGCGGCGGCCTCGGTCACCGGCTGGCCCGGCGCCGGATGACCACAGCAGGTGTTGGCCCACTGCAGCGGGAAGCGCGTCTTCACCGCCGCGCGCTGCTGGATCAGCACGTGGCCGTTCCGGTCGAACAGCAGCACCGAGAACGCGCGGTGGAGCGTGCCCGGTGGCCGATGGGCATCGGCCACCGAGCACGCTCCGATCGCGACACCGTCGTCGTCGACCAGCTCCACGGGCAGGGCTTCGCGGTCGATCGACGGTTCGGCGAGCTGTTCGGTCACCTGGCTACCTTATCGGCGACGATCAGCAGGTACTGGAAGCTCCCCTCGCGGTAGGCGGTGAGGAAGGGCTGCTCGACGCCGGTGGCGAGCTCGGAATGGGTGCGCAGATCCCAGTACGGGATGGTGTCGGGAGTCAGGTCGACGACCGTGGTGGGGATCAGGCCGTTGTCGGACAGGGCCCGGAAGTACTCGCTGCGCGGGTGGATCATGCAGCCGTAGTGCGCGTCGATCCAGCTCACCGACGCGGACTTGCCGCCGGTGACGTCGTTGGAGCAGCCGGTGATGCACACGTACCGCCCGCCGGGCTCCAGCAGCCGGGAGAACTCGTCGAACAGGTCGAACAGGTCCACGTACATGGTGGTCTCGTTGGTCCAGATCCCGCGGATCGACTCGTCCGGGAACCCGGTGTCGAGCATGTTGCGGAAGTGGAAGGTGACCTTGTCGGTGACGCCGCGGCTGCGCGCCTGATCGTTGGCGAAGCCCACCTGATACTCCGAGATGGAGACGCCGTCGACCTGGCAGCCGAAGCGCTCGGCGGCCATGAAGCTGGTGCCGCCGCGGCCGGACCCACCGTCGACGAGCCGATCGCCCGGCTGGATGGGACCGAGGTTGTCGAGCAGGAAGTCGGCCTGCGCGGTCTCGAGCCGGTGCAGCTCCCGCACGATGCGGTCCTGCCTGGTCTCTTCGGGACCCTCGATGACCGACCAGTCGGGAGCGCCGATGCCGTAGTGGTGGTGGTAGAGACCGTCGACCTCGCCCAGCTTGGTGTTCACGCGGTCGTCGTTGGGATTGTCGTTCCAATAGGCCGCGACGGAGCGCTGGTAGGTGGTGCGCAGGACGGAGCTGTCGGTGCGGGGGTTCGCGATGGTCATCGGTCGTCCTCTCCTGGAGCGATATCGTGGTAGCGCCTGCTGTCGGCGTGCCAGGCGCGATTGCCGCCCATCCAGGCCCACAGGCCGGCCAGGAAGCGGCGCAGCTCGGGTGAGCCCGCGGCGGCCAGCGGGGCGGCCTCGCGTTCGAATCGGTGCATCAGTTCGTCGTGGATCTGCGCGGTCCGCACTACCGCGTCGGCGCGGCTGCACCCTTCCTCGGCGGCGAGGACCGTGGGCAGGTTGAACTCCCGGCCGTTCGAAAGGTCCTCGCGCGCCATGGAATACAGGTCGTTCACCATCTGCGCGGCCAGCGCCGCGGTGGTGACGACCCGGCGCACGGCGGGTTCGGTGTAGTCGGGGGCGCCGAGTTCGTAGCCGCCGACCACGTCGATGGGTGCCATGCAGGGCAGGAAACTGTGCGGTTGCCGGTTGGTCAGGTATTCCCAGACCGGGGGCATGCGGTCGGCGGTGCGCCAGCCCGCCTCGGCGCCGAGCGCGATGAACCAGCCCGCGATCTCGGTGCGTAACCGCGCCAGCTGCGCCGGGCTCGCGTAGCCGGCCAGGTGCGCGAACGAGGTGCGGAACGCGCGCAGGATCGGGTCGGCCTGCATGGCCAGCTCGAGCCGGGGTGCGTACCGGGCGGGCAGATGCGCCGGGTCCATGGCGGCGGCGGCGAGTTCGAGCCGGGGCCCGAGTTCGGCGGCGGCGCTGGACGGGGTGCCGTCGGGTGCGGTGTCGCCAGGGGCGTCCTCCTCGCAGTAGTAGTCGTCGACCGACCATTCGGCGACCGCGCATTTCGCGGCGCCGAGCAGCAGATCGGGGTCGTCGCAGTCGGGGTGGGCGAGCATGATCAGGCGGCCGAAGTCGGCCTTGCCGAGCTCGTCGAGCCTGCCCTCGTAGAGCCCGATCTCGGCGGCCCAGGTCAGCAAGCCGACGTTGACGGCTTCGGCCAGGGCGGGATCGTCGCGTTCGGGCGGCGGGCAGTACAGCGTCGGAATCCGTTGCGGCGCGGTACTTTGCGGCGCGGTACTTTGCGGCGCGGAGTCGGCGGGGGACCGCCACAGCCCCGAGGTGCCGACGCCGGTCGGGCCGGGCAGCCGCATCGGCGCGATCCGGACCGCGGGCTGCGGCGAGACCGGCCGGGGGAGTGTCGACGCCGAGGTGCCGAGACGGGGGAACAGGGTCGCGGGTGCGGTCGCGTCGTGCAGCAGGGCGGCCACGGTGGCGGCGAGCTCGGTGCTCGCGCGCGGCGCCGCCGCCCTGGTGAGGATCGACACGGCGCGCCCCGGTCAGTCGGCCCGGCGCGCGACGAGCACGTCGTCGAGTACGCCGAGCGCGTCGGGGACCAGGACCGCGGCCGAGTAGTAGCAGCTCACCAGGTACGACATGATCGATTGGTCGTCGATCTGCTTGAACCGCACATTCAGGCTCGGCTCGTACTCGTCCGGGATCCCGGTCTGATGCAGGCCGACCACGCCCTGGTCCTTCTCCCCGATACGCATCGCCATGATCGAGGTGGTCTGGGTGCCGCTCACCGGGATCTTGCCGCACGGCAGGATCGGCACGCCGCGCCAGCCGGGCACCCGGTGTCCCTGGAACTCCACCGGATCGGGATACAGTCCGCGCCGCGAACATTCGCGACCGAACGCGGCGATCGCCTTGGGGTGCGCCAGGAAGAATTTGGTGCCGCGGCGCATGCTCAGCAACTCGTCCATGTCGTCCGGGGTCGGCGGGCCGGATTCGGTGGTGATGCGCTGTTTGAGGTCGCAGTTGTGCAGCAGGCCGAATTCCGGATTGTTCACCAGGTCGTGCTCGCGACGTTCGTAGAGCGCCTCGACGGTCAGCCGCAGCTGCTGGTCGACCTGGTTCATCGGGTCGTTGAACAGATCGGCGACGCGGGTGTGGATGCGCAGCACGCTCTGCGCCAGGCTCAGCTCGTACTGGCGGGGGCTGGCGTCGTAGTCGACGAAGGTGCCCTCGAGCAGGGGCTCACCGGAGTGGCCGGAGGCGATCTCGATATCGGCCTCGCCCTTGGAATTCTGGCTCCGGGCCGGGGTCCGGGCCTCGTCCGTGCGAATTCGGGCGAGGTCGGGATTGTTGTCCAGGAATTGTTCGAACGACTGCCTGGAAAGGCAGAGAATGGTGGTCCTGGTGACGGTTTTCACGGTGTCCGGCCAGATCGACGACGGCTCGACGAGCATGTCCTCGCCGTAATAGTCGCCGCCGGATAGCATGCCGAGTTTGGTGGGCTCCCCGTATTCGCCGGAGCCCAGCCGGACGAGCTTGCCGTGCACGACGAGAATCACCTGATCCATGGGGTTGCCGAATTCGGCGACGACGCTGCCCGGATCGAGGTCGTATTGCACGAAATTGTCGGCGAGCGGGCGCAGCAGCGAGTCGTCCTCGATATCGCGCAGCGGGGGCAGTTCGCGCAATTCCTGCGGAATGACCCGGGCCCGCGAGCCGTCGACGACGAACTCGACCTCGCCGTTGCCGACGGTGTGCGTGAGCCGGCGGTTGACACGGTAGACACCACCCGCGACCTGCACCCACGGCAGCGCGCGGGACAGCCAGCGGGAGCTGATGCCCTGCATCTGCGGTTCGGACTTGGTGGTGTGCGCGAGCCGCTGGGCGGCGTCGGTACTGAGGCTCTTGCGGACGGAATTGTCTGTGGGCAGCGGCATTTCGATGGTCATGGAGTTCCTCACCTCGAGACGTAAATCGGCACGGCCGATCGGCCTGTGCGGCGCGACGATGCGCGACAGGCTGGGGGTGGGTAACGGTGCGAACGTGCGAATGGTCCTGCGCGGATGAAACCGGGCTTGTGAAACGGTGGTACACGAAATCTGTAGCGTGTCAGTGCGTTCCGGACGACACCGATGGTAGGTGGTCGGAGCGGAGGTCTGCACGGTATTCGGGAAAACATGGCTGTGACCGGGAGATCCGTTGCGCCGGAGTCGATTGCGGGATCGCGAATGTCCTGGGATGAATCGTGGATGGGCACCGGAATGGGCGGGGCCGTCGTTATCGTCGAAGCATGTTCACCTGGATATACGAGCTTCCGATCTGGCTGGACTTCCTCCTCATCACCGGCACCGCCGTGGGGTTGACGGTGACCGCGATCCTGCTCTCCAGACAGGCGGTCCAGCGTGCCTTCGGCCCCGAGAACGGGTGGAACGAGACCGTCACGATGGTGCTCACCGTCGGCGGGGTGTTCTACGGGCTGCTGCTCGGGCTGATCGCGGCCGCCACCTACGAGTCCTACGACCTCGCGCAGAGCCGGGTCGCCGACGAGGCCGCCGCGATCGGCACCCTCTATCGCGAGGTGAGCGCCTACCCCGAGCCGTCCCGGCAACTGCTGCGCGACGACCTCACCGCCTACACCCGCGACGTGCTCGACGTGGTCTGGCCCGCGCTGCAGCGGGGCGAGGAACCGATGGGCGGCACCGCGCTGGTCACCCGGTTCCAGGGCCATCTGCTCGAGTTCCGCCCGGCGACCAGCGCCGAGGAGATCGTGCACGCGGCCACCATCGACCAGTTCGCCCGGTTCGACTCCGATCGCAGGCACCGGATCAATGCCACCAAGGGCGGCATCCCCGACGTGCTCTGGTGGACCATCCTGGTCGGCGGGGCGGTGAACCTGGTGTTGCTGTGCCTGTTCATCCTGGGCAAACAGGCCCATCTGGTGCTCGGCGGGCTGTTCGCCTTCTTCCTCGGCGCGATGATCTTCCTGATCGCCGCCCTGGACTATCCCTTCCGCGGCGACCTCAGCGTGAGCAGCGAACCGTTCGACAGCGTCTACCTGAACGTGATGGGGCCTTGACCGGCGCGTTGTGACCGGAATCGCCGCAACATGCGGCCTGTCACAGCCGACACATAATGGAGGTCCGGTGTGGTTAGCTCATATGAGCACATCGGGGTGTGTGAGGTGTGTCACTTTCAGCAGGGTAGGCCAGGTGGGAATGGTGGATATCAGTCCAAAAGGTGTGGTCGGTTCGATGCAGCGGTTGCTGGCGACCGCGCAGAACGGGCTGGAGGTGATCCGCTTCGGCGGATTGGCGCACGATGTCGAGTCCTCGCCGTTCGAGGTCGTCGAGCGCAGACGCATGTACCGATTGCGCCACTACTTCCCCGACGACACGGCCGCGGGCCGTCCGGTGGCGCTGCTGGTGCCGCCGCTGATGGTGAACGCCGACATCTGGGACGTGAACGCGGCAGGCGGCGCCGTCGGGATCCTGCACGCGAGCGGAATCGACTGCTGGGTGGTCGATTTCGGCTCGCCCGCGACCGAGGAGGGCGGCTGGGAGCGCGACCTGGCCGACCACGTGCTCGCGGTGAACTCGGCCATCGACACCGTCTGCGAGGCCACCGGTTCCCAGGTGCACCTGATGGGCTACTCGCAGGGCGGCATGTTCGCCTACCAGACCACCGCCTACCGGTACGGCAAGGGCGTCGCCTCCATCGTCACCTTCGGCAGCCCGGTCGACATCGTCGCGGGCATGCCGTTCGGCCTGCCCTACGGCATGGTGTCCGAGGTCGCCGACTTCCTGGCCGATCACGTGATGCACCGGCTGCCCATCACCGAATCGATGGTGCGCATCGGGTTCCAGATGCTCGACCCGGTCAAGACCGCCAAGTCCCGGATCGACTTCCTGTTGCAGCTGCACGACCGGGAAGCGTTGCTTCCCAAGGAAAGGCAGCGCCGCTTCCTCAACAGCGACGGCTGGGTGGGCTATTCGGGTCCGGCGGTGGCCGACCTGCTCAAGCAGTTCGTCGCGCACAACCGGATGATGCTCGGCGGCTTCGTGATCCGCGATCATCCCATCTCCCTCGCCGAGCTGAAGTGCCCGATCCTGGCCTTCGTCGGCGAGGTCGACGACATCGGCCAGCCCGCCGCGGTGCGGGGCATCGTGCGCGCCGCGCCCAATGCCGAGGTGTACGAAGCGAGCCTGGTGGCCGGGCATTTCGGTCTGGTCGCCGGATCGATGGCCACCAACCACACCTGGCCGATGGTGCGCGACTGGGTCACCTGGATGGAGGGCAACGGCACGTTGCCCGAGCAGATCACGCCCATGCAGGAGCACGTGCCCAGCAACGCGCCCCGCACGGCCGCCACCCGGATGGTGCACACCGCGGCCTCGCTGGCCGAGGCGGGCGCGGGGGTGGGCAAGGTGCTGGAAGGCATCGCGGGCAACACGATTCGCGGGTCGGTCGAGATCGCCGGCGAGGCCGCGCGGGCCCTGCCGCGCCTGACCCGGCTGGGCATGATCCAGCCGCACACCCGGATCTCGCTGGGCAAGCTGCTCGGCGAGCACGCCAAGCGGGCGCCGCAGAAGGATCTGTTCCTCTTCGACGACCGGGTGCACACCAATGCCGCGGTCGAGGTGCGCATCGACAATGTGGTGCGCGGGCTCATCTCGGTGGGCGTGCGCCCGGCCACCCGGATCGGCGTGGTCATGGAGACCCGGCCCAGCGCGCTGGCCGCGGTCGCCGCGCTCTCGCGCCTCGGCGCGGTCGCGGTGTTGCTCGCGCCGGGTGCCGAGCTGGACCGCGCGATGGAGCTGACCGGCGTGCAGACGCTGATCACCGACCCGGAGAATCTGCGGCTGGCCGCGGCCACCGGGGCGCGGGTGCTGGTCCTCGGCGGCGGCGACACCCGGCAGCTGTCGGTGCCGACCGGTGACCGGGTGATCGACCTCGAGCAGATCGATCCGTCGAAGGTGCGGGTGCCCGCGTGGTTCCGGCCCAACCCCGGCCTGGCGCGCGAGCTCGCGTTCATCCTCGTCATCGGGACCGGTGACCGGCTCGAGGCCAAGCACATCACCAACCACCGGTGGGCGCTGTCGGCGTTCGGTACCGCCAGCGCGGCCGACCTCGACCGCCGCGACACCGTGTACTGCCTTGCGCCGCTGCATCATTCGTCCGGCCTGCTGGTGAGCCTGGGCGGCGCGATCGCCGGCGGCAGCCGGATCGCGCTGGCCCGGCCGATGGACATGGAGCCCGGCCGCTTCGCCGAGGAGGTGCACCGGTACGGCGTCACCGTGGTCACCTACACCTGGACGATGCTGCGCGACCTGCTCGACGCGCAGGTCTTCCCGGCCGGGCACAACCACCCGATCCGGCTGTTCATCGGCTCCGGCATGCCCGCGGGGCTGTGGCGGCGCACCCTCGAGCAGTTCACCCCGGCCCGCGTGCTCGAGTTCTACGCCTCGATCGACGGCGACGTGGTGCTGGCCAACGTGCCCGGCACCAAGATCGGCTCCAAGGGCCGGCCGGTGCCGGGGACCGCGCAGGTGGAACTGGTCGCCTACGACCCGGTCACCGAGCAGATCCTGGTCGGTGACGACGGGTTCGCGCGGCGATGCGCCGACAACGAACCGGGACTGCTGCTCGGCCGGTCGGTCGACGGCGGCGACCTGTCCGACGGCGGGCTGCGCGGGGTGTTCCGCGCCGGGGACGCGTGGTGGCCGACGGAGAACCTGTTCCGCCGCGACGGCGACGGCGACTACTGGCTGGTCGACCGGCGCGACACCGTCATCCGCACGGCGCGCGGCCCGGTGTTCACCCAGCCCATCGTGGACGTCCTCAACGACATCACCCCCGTCGACATGGAGGTCGCCTACGGGCTGACGACGCCGTCGGGCACGCTCGCCGCGGCCGCGCTGAGCGTGCGCAGCGGGTTCCGGATCGAGCCGGGTGACGTCACCGAGGCGATGCGGGCGCTGGCGAAGAACCAGCGTCCCGACCTGGTCTACGTCGTCGACGAGATCCCGCGCAGCACCAGCTTCCGGCCCTCGGCCACCGCGGTCCAGGCGGCGGGCCTGCCCAAGGCGGGCCCGGACACCTGGATCTACAACCGCGACACCGACACCTACGAGGTGCTCACCGACGCCGCGGCCGCCACGCTGTTCGGCGGCGAGTAGCCGGCGAAGCGCGGGTCGCCTGCGGGCAACCCGCGCTTCGTCCGGTGACGGTGTGGTGGGCTAGACCCGGTAGGCGGTGACCGCGTCGACGACGCGGGTCAGCTGGTCCTCCGACAGCAACGGCCACAGCGGCAGGCGCACGATCGTGGCCGAGAAGTTCGCCGACCGGGTGCACGGGACCGGCGTGCGGCCGTACTTGAGGCCCGCCGGGCTCGAGTCCAGCGGGATGTAGTGGAACGGTGCCACGATGCCGCGCTCGGCGAGGTGGGCGATGATGCCGTCGCGGCTGTCCTCGGTGGGCATCCGCAGGTAGAACAGGTGCGCGGTGTGACCGCGGTCGGCGGGCACCGTCATCGGGCGCACGTCGTTGCGGGCGGCCCACTCCGGCAGCGCGGCGGCGTAGGTGTCCCACACGCGATGGCGCTGCCGCTGGATGGTGTCGAACTCGGCCAGCTGCGCGTCCAGCACCGCGGCGTTGAGTTCGCTGGGCAGGTAGCTCGAGCCGATGTCCTGCCAGGAGTACTTGTCGACCTGGCCGCGCAGGAAGCGGGCACGGTCGGTGCCCTTCTCCCGCATGATCTCCGCGCGGCCCATCAGGATCTCGTCGGACAACAGCAGCGCGCCGCCCTCACCGCAGTGCACGTTCTTGGTGTCGTGGAAGCTCTGGGTGCCCAGCGTGCCGATGGTGCCCAGTTGCCTGCCCCGCCAGGTACCGCCCAGGCCGTGCGCGTTGTCCTCGATGATCGCGACACCGTGCTGGGCGGCCAGCGCCAGCAGCGGTTCCATGTCGGCGGCCACCCCGCCGTAGTGCATCACGACGATCGCCTTGGTGCGATCGGTGATCGCGGCCGCCGCGGCCGCCGGATCGATGTTGCCGGTGCTGTCGTCGATGTCGACGAACACGCACGTCGACCCGCGCAGCGCCATCGCGGTCGCCGCGGAGGTGAACGCGAAACTCGGGACGATCACCTCGTCCTCGGGGCCCAGCTCGAGCAGCAGCGCGCCCAGCTCGAGCGCGTGCGTGCACGAGGTGGTGAGCAGCGTGTGGGCGGCGCCGGTGATGGCCTTGATCTTCGCGGTGGCCGACTTGGTGAATTGACCGTCGCCGTGGCTGTGATCGGAATCGAGCACGGTCATCAGGTTGGCGCGCTCGGCGGCGGCGCGGAACGGCCTGCTGAAGATGATGCGGTCGTTCACTCGTGGTGACCCTTCTCCGTCGCGGCCGCCGGCACCGCGGCGTCGACTCGATGGTTCCCGACCGGCGCAAGCATCGTATCCGGGCGCGGGGTGGGGGTCTCGACGGTCAGGTACAGCGGCTTGCCCACCAGGATGTGCAGCGCCACACCGAGATACTCGGCGATCAGGCCGAGCGAGAACAGGATCGCCCCCGAGCACAGCAGCAGCACGACGATGATCGACGCCCAGCCCTCGGGATCGTGGTTGTCCTGGGTGAGCGCCTGCACGATCACCACCCCGGCCATGATCACCCCGGCCAGCGCGAGGGTCACCCCGAGCATGCTCACCAGCCGCAGGCCCCGGGTGCCGCTGCACAGCACCATCTTCCAGAACAGCGAGAACAGCCGCCGGTAGTTGTAGCCGGATTCGTCCCTGCCCTCGGCGCGCAACACCACCGGCACCTGCACCGCGTTGCCGACCACCCAGGTCAGCGCCACGTCGAGGTAGACGCCGTTGGCGGCGACCTCGGCCAGCTGACGCCCGATGTCGCCGCGGATCAGCCGGAAACTCTCGAACCGCGTCGAGTCCGGGAACGCGAACACCGTCGCCAGCACGATCTTCGCGCCGCGCGAGGTGAGGTTGCGCAGGAAACCGTGCGGGCGGGTGTTGGTGGGCTTGGAGTAGACCAGGTCGGCGCGCGAGGCCAGCGCCGCGTCGAGGAAATCGCCGACGAAGGCCGGATCGTGCTGGCCGTCCTCGTCCATGGTGACGATCCAGTCGCCGCGCGCCGCGGCCATGCCCGCGATGGTCGCCGCGTCCTGGCCGAAGTTGCGGCTCAGCCACACCGGCCGCACCTGCGGGTAGGTGCGCGCGAGTTCCTGCAGCACCACATCGGAGCGGTCGGGGCCGTTGTCGTGCACGAGGATGATCTCCTCGACCGCGAACCGCGCGCCCGACGCCGTGGTGGACGGGCCGGTCAGCCGGTCCAGCTCGGTGACCAGCGCCGCGATCGTCTCCTCGCCGCGGTACACCGGGACGACCACCGACACCGAATGCACCGGGCCCGACCCGTCGCGGTCGGGCGCACCGGCGCGCAGCACGGCACCGGGACGGGACGAAGGGGCGGAAGGAATCGGCATCGTCGACTTTCGGGTCAAGGTGCGGGAGTGCCAGCGGTGTGCGCACTTTAACATCGGGATATGGCGGCTCGTGGTGCGGATCTCGGCTGCTCGGCGGCCACTCGGGGCGGCCGGGCGATGTGGGCGTGCGGCGGTGCCGATGCGGCCGGTTGCCTGTAGGGTCTGGTCCTCGTGGTGGAAAGTAGAACCCCTCCCCGTCGTGCCGTGTACCTGTGGGGCTTGATCACCTCCCTCGGAGTGATCGCGGGCTATGGCGCGGTTCTGCTGGCCAATGCCAGGCACTTCTACACCGACGACACCGAATCGCAGTACGTGCCGCTGTGGGTGATGCTCGGCAGGCGGCTGCGCGACGGCGATCTGCCGGTGATGGTGCCCGAGCACTGGATGGCGGGCAACTACTCGATCGAGGAAGCCGGCCTGCTGAATCCGCCGCAGCTGCTGATCGATCTGATCGCGCCCTCGGTGGACAACCTGGTGCTGTACGCGACCGTGGTGAAGCTGATCTTCGCGATCATCCTCGGGCTCGGCGTCTACCGGATCTGTCTGGCCTACGGCTCGAAGGTGCAGTGGGCGGCGCTGGCGGGTGTGTCGATCCCGTTCACCGGCTGGCTGCTGTTCTTCGACGAGGCCAGCTGGATGACCGCCTTCACCGGCACCGCGTGGATGGCGCACGCGTGGGCGTCGGGCATCCGCTACGCCCGTGGGCCACAACTGCTGGCGCAGCGGCAGCCCGCCGGGGAGCGGGTCGGCTACTGCGGGCCGATCTCGGTGTTCGTGTACCTGTACCTGGCCATCTCGGTGCAGTACATCTTCCCCGCCGTCGAAGCCGGCCTGATGATCGGCGCGGTCGCGGTGGGCGAGCTGATCTACCAGAAGGCCTGGCGGCCCCCGCTGCGGCTGCTGGCGGTGTCCGGGCTGGCCGCGCTGGCCGG
This sequence comes from Nocardia asteroides, assembly GCF_900637185.1. Classification (NCBI taxonomy): domain Bacteria; kingdom Bacillati; phylum Actinomycetota; class Actinomycetes; order Mycobacteriales; family Nocardiaceae; genus Nocardia; species Nocardia asteroides. The sequence continues at coordinate 3,255,542 of NZ_LR134352.1, forward strand.
CCTCGCGACCTACCTGCCCAGCATGCTGTCGGCCAAGGTGACCTGGCGCGGCACCGCCCAGATCAACAACGACCAATTCCTCACGGTGCCGTGGTCGGAATCGCTGAACGCCAGTCTGCCCTCCACACTGCCCGCCTTCACCTCCTGGTGGGGCTATGTGCAGCCGCTGCCGGTGGTCTACATCGCCTGGTTCCTGATCCCGGCCCTGGCCTTCGTCGACTGGGGCAAGGCGCGGGCCGCCTGGCGCGAGCTCAGCGGTCTCGGTCTGTTCGCGATCGCGGCGCTGATGTGGACCGCGGGCCCCGGCACCATCGGCCCGCTGCGCTGGCCCGCCCGCGTGCTGCCGATGGTGGCGCTGGGTCTGCTGCTGCTGGTGTGCGTGCTGCTGGGCCGGTTCGCCACGTTCAAGGACTGGCGCTCGCGCGGTATCGCCGGCGCGGTGCTGATCGGGCTGCTGTGGGTGCGGTCGTTCTCGGCCGACCCGCACAACTGGGTGACCCATGTGGTCGCCGCGCTGGTCCTGGCCGCGCTCGGCGCCGGGGTGGTGTGGCTGGCGGTGCACCGGGGCACCACGGCGGCGGTCGCGCTGGCGATCGTGGCGGTGTTCCCGATCGCGTACTTCCAGGTCGACCGCGCGCAGCCGACACCGATGAGCTGGAACCTGCCCGGCGACCGCGCCGCGGCCATGGCGGCGTTCCCCGACTTCGCGGGCACCACCCTGCAACTGGGTGACCGCGCGCTGATCCAGCCGGGGGAGCGCACCCTCGACGGCGCCTACGGCTCGCTGGTCTTCGGCAACTACGCCAAGGACCTCGAACTCACCTACGTCAGCGGCTACACCCCCAACGGGCACTACTGGTTCGGCGACATGCTCTGCATGCGCTGGGACACCAGCGTCTGCCCCGACGCCTACCGGCGCGCGTTCGCGGTGGAGCCGTCGACCGGGAAGACGATCGTCGACCTGATGAACGTCGACCGGGTCGTCCTGCAGCGCGCGCTCTACCCGGACGCCCGCGCTCAGGAAGCCCCCGCGGGCTGGAAGTGGGTCGACTATCCGGGCCACGAGAAGTACATCGCGGTGCTCGAACGCGAGGACGGCCTGATCTCCACCCGCAACGGCCGCGTCTCGGCGGTCGAGGGCGGCACCGCGGTCTCGGTGTCGGAGTCCGACACCACCAGCCGGGTGCGGGTCAGTTCGGAGAACGGTGGCCGGGTGGTGTTCGCCCGCCTGGGCTGGCCGGGCTACCGGGTGAGCATCGACGGCAAGGACGTGCCGTTCAAGGTCGTGGCGAAGAGTTTCGTCGCGGTCGACATCCCCGCGGGCACCCGCAACGGCGACCTGGAGCTGACCTGGCGTCCGCCGGGCTGGAAGATCGGCGGCGCCGCCATCGTCCTCGGCCTGCTTGGCCTCGGCCTGTTCCAGTGGCTGTACCTGCGCGGGCGCAAGCCCGAGGACGAGCAGCAGGCCCCCGACGCGGAGTCGATCCCCGACGACGACGCCGAACTCGCGGACGCGGTGCGATGACCACCGAGGCGGTACCGGCGGGCGGGGTGCTGGAGACGCCGGGCCCGCTGCTGCGAATCGTGAAACGCCAGGAGCTGGCCTTCGCCATCGTCGGCGGGTTCAACACCCTGCTCGGCATGGCGCTCGCTGTGTTCTGGCTGGGCGTGCTCGGCGACGGCAGGCCCGGCCTGGCGGTGGTGCTGGCCTACGCGGTGAGCACGGTCGTCGCGTTCGTGCTGCACCGGACGCTGGTGTTCCGGGTCCGCGGGCACGTGCTGCGCGATTTCGTCGCCTTCTGCGGAGTGAACGCGGGCGGCCTGATCCTGAACGTGATCCTGGTGGAAGTGGCCGTGACCGCGCTGGGTTTCCCGGCGGCGCCCGCGTCGGTGGTCGTGATGGGACTGGTCGCGGTGCTCAGCTTCTTCGGGCACCGCTACATCTCGTTCCGGCGGGCGCGGTAGGTTAGGGGCATGGCGCACGAATCCACCATCGACGCAACCTTGCTCGGCCTGCTGGCCTGCCCGCAGGACAAGGGCCCGCTGCAGCTGGTGCGCACCGAGGCCGACGCCAGCGTGCTCTACAACCCGCGTCTGCGCCGCGCCTACCCGATCGACAACGGCATCCCGGTGCTGCTGGTCGACGAGGCCCGCGATGTCGGCGAGGCCGAACACGAGTTCTTCACCGCCCAGTCCTGAGCGGTACCGCGAACAACGCCGCGGCGCTGGCGAGCAATCCGAGCCCGGTGACCGCCAGTGCCGTCCGCGCGTCCGTCAGCTGCGCGAGCACCCCGACCGCCACCGTGATCACCGCGACGACCGCGCTGCCGGTGACCGTCCACGCGGTCAGCACGCGCGTGGTGACCGCCCGGTCGACGCGTTCGAGCCGATAGGTCGCGAACACCGGCGTGAACACCGCCATCGACGCGACGATCGCGGTCTGTACGGCCAGGACCAGCACCATCCCGGCCGGTCCCGCCGGCGTCCACGCCAGGCCGGCCGACCAGGCGACCCGCGCGACACCGGCGCCGCGCAGCACGGCCGAGGTGCCGAACCGCCGCACCAGCGGTCCGGTCAGCCGCGTGGCCGCGAGTCCGCCGAGACACGGCAGGCCCAGCATCACGCCGTACTGCCAGGTGGCGAATCCGAGATCGCGGATCAGCAGCACCGTCAGCACCGGCGCCGAGCCCATGATCAGCCCGTTGACCAGGCAGGTGTTCATACACAGCCAGCGCAGGGCCGGATCGGCGAGGATGATCCGCCAGCCGACGCCGGCACCGCCCGCATCCGGCGCGGCGTCCGGTGTGACCGCGCGAGTACGGATCCGGCCCAGCGCCCACGCCGAGCCGAGGTAGCTGAGCGCGTCGAGCACGACGGTGATCGCCGGCCCGAACACCCCGAGCAGCACCCCGCCGGCCGGCGGGCCGGTCGCGGTCACCGCCCACTGGGTCGCCTCGAGCCTGCTGTTGGCCGGGAGCAACAGGTCGGACGGCACCACGGCTCGGAGCAGCGCGCCGCGCGCGGCGGTGAACACGATGGTCGCCGCCGCGGTGAGCGCGGCGACCAGCACCAGCTGCGCGTAGCCGAGCACGCCCGCGAACCAGGCGACTCCCACACTCGCCAGCAGCCCGCACCGCACCAGGTCCGCGCCGATCAGCACCGCCCGTTTCGGCGCGGACTCGGCCCAGCCGCCCAGCGGTGCCGCCAGCAGCGCCCCCGCGGCGGGCGCGATCGCGGCCAGCGCCGCCACCCCGACCGCACCCACGCCCAGCTGGGTGACCGCGAGCAGGGCGAACGAGTCGAGCGCGATCCGGCTGCCGAGGGTGCTGATCCCGAACGAGGCCCACAGACGGGTGAAGTCGGGACCGAGCCGGGGCGCCGTGACGGCGGTGCTACGCATGCCCGACACCGAAACACCGTGTGCCCCCGGTGATCAAACAACGCACCCCGCGATGCGGACAACCAGCGGTTGTGCGGCCTTGTCGGTGGCCGCGCCTAGGGTGGGAAACCGTGGATTTCCGAGCCGTCGCGACCTTTGTCGCCGTCGCCGACACCGGCCAGTTCCAGGAGGCGGCCGCCGAACTGCGCATCACCCAGCAGGCCGTGTCCAAACGGATTGCGGCCCTGGAGAACACGCACGGCGCGCAGCTGTTCCGGCGGACCCCGCACGGTGCCGAGCTGACCCCGGCCGGACACGCGCTGCTGCCGCACGCCCGCGACATCCTGCTGGCCTGCCGCCGCGCGGAAGCCGCCCTGCGTCCGCGTCCGCTGCGGGTCGACGTCATCGCGACCCGGGTCGGCTCGGCCGCCCTGCTCCAGCGGTTCCATCACGCCCACCCCGCCGTGCCCCTGGATATCGTCACCCTGCGCGGCGACGCGGCCGTGCGCGCCGTCGCCGACGGCGAGATCGACGCCGCCCTGCTCTCGGTGCCCGCGACCGCGGCACTCCCGGATACCGTCACCGCCCACCGCGTCTACGACGAACCACTGCAACTCCTCGTCGGCGCGGAACACCCTCTCGCCGAACGGCATTCGCTGCGCACCGCCGAGCTGCGGACGGTGCCGCTGTGGATGCCGGGCCTGGTGGCGGGCACCGAGTGGGACGCCTACTACCGCGACCTGACCGCCGCCTTCACCCTCGACATCGACCGCGCGGGCCCCAACTTCGGCATGGAGGACCTGCTCGACTCCCTCACCGCCGACCCCCGCCTGGCGACCCTGATCAGCGTCGACACCCGGATCGACCCCGGCTCCCGCCCCACGCTGCGCCGCATCGATCTCACCGGCCCGACCCCCTGCTACCCGTGGTCGATCGTGGTCCGCGCCGACGACGCCCACCCGTCCCTGCCCACCCTGCTCATGCACCTCGCCCACCACCGCCCGCCCGAACCCGCCGACCGCTGGCTCCCGCCCGGGACATAGCTCCCCACAACGGTCACGGGCGAGTTAGGGTTACCTCAGTCACCGCCGGATGCGGTGGTGACGCCGACCGTCCGGCGACCGGAAGAGGTGTCTTCGATGTCCGACGACGTAACCCTGAGCGGTGTCCCGCTGACCATGCTCTGGACCCTGCACAACCGCGGTTCCGAGGTGAAGCGACCCGACGCGGTCCTCACCGACCCGGACTGCGAACGCCTCTACGACACCATCGATTTCGACTATGCGCGCACCTTCGGCGCACCCGACGGCACCCACGCCGTGCGCTCCGCGCGCTTCGACGCCGCGCTGCGGCCCTGGCTGGCCGCCCACCCCGGCGGCGCGGTGGTCGAGCTCGCCGCCGGGCTGGAAACCCAGTTCCAGCGCTGCGACGACGGCGTGGTGCGCTGGTTGTGCGTCGACGTGCCGGACGCCATCGCGATCCGCGGCCGGTATCTGCCGCCCACCGAGCGCTGCGCCCACCTACCGATCAGCGCGCTCGACCTGACCTGGCTCGACCACGTCGACGCCGCGCGCGGCGTCTTCGTCACGGCGCAGGGGCTGCTCATGTACTTCGAGCCCGCCGACGTGCGCCGCCTGGTCACCGCCATCCTGGAACGGTTCCCCGGCGTCGAGCTGATGTTCGACACCATCCCGCCGTGGTTCTCCCGCAAGACCGTGCGCGGCTTCCGCAAGACCCCGGACTACACCGCACCGCCGATGCCGTGGGGCGTCGAACGGAGCAAGATCACCGCGCTGCTGCGGTCCTGGACCTCGGCCGTCGACACCGTGACGGTGAGTTCCTACGGTCCCTCGCACGGTCCGCTGGCCGCGAGCCTGCCGCTGTTCGGCGCGCTGCCGGTGCTGCGCGACATCCCGCCCGCGATCGTGCACGTGCGCGCCCGCTGAATCACCCTGTGCCGGTATCGATCTCGCCGGTCAGGTAGCGCTGCACCGACGGACCGACCGTGGCTACGACCTGATCGATCGGCATCGATGCCAGCGGTTCGATGCCGACGATCTTGCGGGCGGTGAGCACCCCGATCATCTGCGCGGCCGCCAGCGACACCCGCGCCCGGCCGTCGTCGGCCGGCGTGGCGATGCGCAGCCGCACCCGCTCCAGCACCACCTGGAGCAGGAACGACCGGGCCAGGCTCATTTCGCCACCCGCGAATATGCTGCGCACCATCGCGACGATCCCCGGCCCGGCGGGGGAGTCCCACACGCCGACCACCGCGCGCACGATCGTCGCGCCCAGTTCGTCGAGCGGCGCGCGATCCACGGCGCCGAGCGTGGCCTCGGGATCGACGGGGAACTCCACCGCTGCCGCGAACAACTGCTGTTTGGTGCCGAAATAGTGGTGCACGAGAGCGGGATCCACCTCGGCGTCCCCGGCGATCGCCCGGATCGAGGTCTTGTCGAAACCGGTGTCGGCGAACCGGACCCGGGCCGCCGCCAGGATCGCCGCCCTGGTGTCGGTGTTGCCGGGCCTGCGTCCGGTGCGCCCGGATCTGGCTGTGCCCGAATCGGATTCGCCGTCACTCATGTCCGTCCGCTCTCCTCGTCCGCTACGGGGTCCGTCGACGCAGGGTAGCCGCACCCAGGCACAGGGCCACGATCGCGAACCCGGCGACCACCGCGATGTCGCGCCACATCGTCGCGGTGGGTTCCGGCGACACCGACACCTGCTGCAGCGCGTCCACCGCGTAACTCAACGGCATCACATTGCTGATCGCCTCCAGCCAGCCGGGCAGCCGGTCGCGCGGCACCAGCAGCCCGCACAGGAAGATCTGCGGCGCCACGATCACCGGCATGAACTGCACCGCCTGGAACTCGGTGCGGGCGAACGCGCTGGCCAGCAGGCCCAGCGCCACTCCGCACACCGCGTCGACCATGGCGATCAGCATCACCCAGCCCGGATTGCCCGCGGCCTGCATGCCGAGCAGCCAGAACGACACCAGGCACGCCACCGCCGCCTGGGCCGCGGCGGCCAGCGAGAACGCGCTGCCGTAGCCGGCGAGCAGATCGAGCTTGCTCAACGGCGTGGTGAGCAGCCGTTCCAGCGTGCCGGAGGTGCGTTCACGCTGCATGGCGATGGCCGTGATCAGGAACATCACGATGAACGGCAGGATGCCCAGCATGGTGATGCCGACGCGATCGAAGATGGTCAGCGGCGCGTGGGGCGCCTGCGGCGCGTCCTGGTAGATGAAGTACAGCAGCGTCATCAGCAGGGCGGGCACCACCAGGATCATCGCGACGGTGCGGTGGTCGTTGCGCAGCTGCCGCAGGATCCGGCCGGTGGTGGAGGTGTAGGGGCGCAGGGTGGTGATCATGCGCGCTCTCCCATCGTGATCAGCGTGAGGAAGGCGTTCTCGAGGTTCTGCTCGTCGGTCCGTGCGCGCAGTTCGTCGGGACTGAGCTGGGCGAGCAGTCTGCCCTCGCGCATGAGCAGCAGCCGGTCGCAGTGGTCGGCCTCGTCCATCACGTGACTCGACACGAGCAGGGTGGTGCCCGCCGCGGCCAATTCGCGGAACTGCTTCCACAATTCGACCCGCAGCACCGGGTCCAGACCGACGGTCGGTTCGTCGAGCACCAGCAGTTCCGGCTTGCCGACCAGCGCGCACGCCAGCGAGGCCCGGGTCTTCTGGCCGCCGGAGAGCTGGTCGCCGAGCTGGCCGGCGTGGTCGAGCAGGCCAACGCCCGCGAGCGCGGAATCGACGTCGTCGCGGTCGCGACCGTAGAGCGCGGCGTAGTAGGCGACGTTGTCGCGGACGCTGATGTCGGCGTAGATGCTCGGCGCCTGGGTGACATAGCCGACCCGGCGCCGCAGCCCGGCGCTGCCCGCGGGTTCACCGAGCACGGTGACGCTGCCCGATTCGACGATCTGGGTGCCGACGATGCTGCGCATCAAGGTGGTTTTGCCGCAGCCCGACGGGCCGAGCAGGCCGGTGATCGAGCCGCGCGGAATGTCGAGGGTGAGCCCGTGCAGAACGGTGCGTTTGCCGCGCTGGACGGTGAGGCCGTCGACCTGGACGGCGACCGGCGGCGGAGCGGGGTGCGACATGGTCGCCTCAATTCATCGAGTGTTGAATTCACTACGTGATGAATTTAGCGCGACCCGGTCGGCACGGCAAGGGTCAATGCGCGTGTCTCGGGGGTGTCGATGCCTGCTGACCTGGCTCGACGACCACGAACTGGCCCATCATCCCCACGTCCTCGTGCCAGAGCAGGTGGCAGTGATACATGTACGGCGTCGCCGGATCGGCGGGCCCGTCGAAGCGCAGTGCCAGCGTCGCGGTGGTGCCGGGGGCCAGGAAGACGGTGTCCTTCGGGCCGGTCAGCGCGGGCGGTGGCGGACCGCCCGCGTAGTCGAGAACCCGGAACTGCACGTCGTGGACGTGGAAGTTGTGCGGCATCCCGTCGACGTTGCGCACCACCCACTTCTCGGTCGTCCCGCGCGTGACGGTCGCGTCGATGCGGTCCATCGCCATCGCGGCGCCGTTGATACCGGCCAGGGTGAGATCGAAGGCGCGCTGCACCGTAGCGTCGGCGCCGTCCGGTGTCGACGGTGGGACCAGCGCGGCGGGCAGCTCCGGCGAGGGGCGCAGGGTCGCGGCGGCCCGGAGTTCCAGGATGTCGAACCGGTCGTCGCCGCCGGAGAACCGGTTGGACCAGAAGTCCAGGCCCGCGTCGAGCCGCTCGCTGCGCAGCACCGAGCGCTCGCCCGGCCGCATCCGCACCACGATCTCGGCCCGCTCGCCCGGTGAAAGCTGCACGGCGGTCAGGGTTTCGGGGCGTTCGAGCAGTCCACCGTCGGAGGCGATCAGCGAGAACCGCTTGCTGTCACGGAAGGCGAAGTTGTAGATCCGGGCCGTCGAGGCGTTGAGCAGCCGCAGCCGGACCAGCTCGTCGCCGACCTCCTGATACGGCGCGAGGGTGCCGTTGACCAGGATGCGGTCACCGAGGAAACCGATGTCGCGGAAGACCGCGTGGCTGCCGTCGAAGCGGTCGCCGCGCAACCGCATGTCCTGCACGATCACCGGGATGTCGTCGACGCCATAGGTGTCGGGCAGCGGCAGCGCCGCGGCGGCCGGATCGTCGATCAGGAACATGCCCGCCAGTCCGCGGCGCACGTGGTCCTCGGTGGCGCCGTGCGGATGCGGGTGATACCAGAGCGTCGACGCCGGTTGTGCCACGGTCCATTCCGGCGTCCAGGTGGCGCCGGGGTCGACCATCTGGTGCGGTCCGCCGTCCATGGCGGCGGGCAGATGCATGCCGTGCCAGTGCACCGTGGACGCTTCGGGCAACTGGTTGCGCACCCGGACCCGGACCCGCTCGCCGCGCGCGGCCCGGAGGGTCGGGCCGAGGTAGCTGCCGTTGAAGCCCCACGTCTCGGTGGCCCGGCCCGGCTCGAATTCGGTGGTGCCGGAACGCATGTCGAGATCGAAGACGCGGGTGCCGTCGGGTGCGGCCGTCGAGTCCGCCTGCGGCGGGATCGCCAGCGGTCGCGCGAAATCCGTGCTGCCGACAGTCGAGACGTCGGCCCCGGCCCAGGTCCAGGTCACCAGGCCCGCGATCGCGAGCACCAGGGTGAGGGCGAGCGCGCCCGCGCCGAGCAGTACCCGGCGCAGCCTGCCGGGGCGTGAAGGGGAAGCCATGTCCCGACGGTAGGAACCGCGTCCGGGCCCGCGCATCGGGAAGCGTCCCCCATCTGACCCTGGTCCGCACCCTGACGGTGGTGAATTGACGCAGCTCGGCACCGGTTTCCGGACACCCGTTCCATGCTGTGACGCGGGTCACATACGCCGGGTGTCACGTTCCGGCGCGGTCGTTTGTCCCATCCACAACCCATCGAGAAGGAGCACCGCCATGAACACCACCCCGCACCGCATCGTCGTCCTCGGCGCCGGCTACACGGGCATGCTCGCCGCGATCCGGCTCGCCCACCGCACGCGCAAGCTCGACGTCCGGATCACCCTGGTCAATCCCTCGGCGCGGTTCACCGAGCGGCTGCGCCTGCACCAGATCGCCGCCGGGCAGGAACTGGCGAACCACCACATCCCGGCGCTGCTCGACGGCACCGGAATCGGCTTCGTGCAGGGCCGGGCCACCGCCATCGACCCCGACGCGCGGCGAGTCCATGTCGACAGCGCCGGTGTCCTCGACTACGACGAACTGGTCTACGCCCTGGGCAGTTTCACCGACACCACCGCCGTCCCCGGCGTCGCCGACCATGCCTGGACGTTGAACGACCCCCGCCTGGCCCACGAATTCGCCGGCCGGCTCACCGCACTCGCCGCCACCCACGGCACGGTGACCGTCTGCGGCGGCGGTCTCACCGGGATCGAAGCCGCCGCCGAGATCGCCGAAAGCCACCCCGACCTGCGCGTCACCCTGATCAGCGCGACCGAACCCGGCGCGATGATGGGCGACAAGGCCCGTGCCCACCTGAACACGGTGCTGGATCGGCTCGGCATCGTCCGCCGGGTGGGAGTGCGCGTCACCAAGGTCCTGCCCGACGCGGTCGAACTCGCCGACGGCACCCGCGTCGACGCCGACCTCACCCTGTGGACCAGCGGTGTCCGCGTCGCGGCACTGGCGGCCGAGGCGGGCATCGAGACCGACGCGCGCGGCCTCATCGTGGTGGACCCGACCCTGAAGTCGGTGTCACATACCACGATTCACGCCATCGGCGACGCGGCCGCGATCCGCCAGGCCTGGGGCACCGTCCACGGCACCTGCCAGAGCGGGCTGCCCACCGCCGCCTACACCGCCGACACCATCGCCGCCGACCTGCGCGGCAAGCGGGTGCGGCCCTTCCGTTTCGGCTACTTCCACCAGCCGGTGAGCCTGGGCCGCCGCGACGCCGTCATCCAGTTCACCAAGGCGGACGACACTCCCGGCCGGTTCTACCTGACCGGCTGGGCCGCGCGGACCTACAAGGAGCTGGTCAGCAGCAGCCCGGTGCCCTCGTTCAAGATGAGCCGGAAGATGGCCGTGAGCGTCCAGCTGTCCAAGGGCGGCAAGGCGACTCGACGGACCATGCGTCATGGTTGACCACATGCCGGATCAGGACCCCTTTCTCGAGCACCGCCGACTGCTGTTCTCGACCGCCTATCGGATGCTCGGCACGGTCACCGACGCCGAGGACATCCTGCAGGACGCCTGGCTCAAATGGCACGGCACCGACCACGCCGCCGTCGCCCACCCGAAGGCCTACCTGGTCCGCACCGTCACCAATCTGGCGCTGAACCGGCTCACCTCCGCCCAGGTGACCCGCGAACGCTACGTCGGGCCGTGGCTGCCCGAACCGGTGCTGACCTCACCCGACATCGCGGAGGACACCGCCTTGGCCGACACCGTCTCCACCGCCATGCTGGTGGTCCTGGAAACCCTGACCCCCGTCGAACGCGCGGTCTTCCTGCTGCGCGAGGTGTTCGGTTACACGCACGCCGAGATCGCCGCCGCGCTCGACCGCACCGAGGCGAGCGTGCGCCAGATCGCGCACCGCGCCAAGAACCACGTGCAGTCGCGCCGCCCCCGGTTCGACACCGACAAAGCCGCCCGCGCCCACATCACCGACCAGTTCATGGCCGCCTGCGCGGGCGGCGACCTCAACGCGCTGATGGACCTGCTCGCTCCCGACGTCACCTGCTGGTCCGACGGCGGCGGCGTCGTCACCGCGGCCCGCAGACCGCTGCACGGCCCCGACCACGTCGCCCGCTGGATCCTGGGCGTGCTGGCCAAACCCGCCTCGGCCGGAATCGAACTCAGCGGCGCCGAGATCAACGGCGAACTCGGCGCGCTCGCTTCGATCGCGGGCAACCCCGGCGCCGCCTTCACCTACGACCTCGTCGACGGCCGCATCCACAACCTGCGCTTCCAGGTCAACCCCGGCAAGCTGACCGGCCTGTACCGCGGCACCGAACTGCTGGGCTGAGCGCGCGATGGACACCCGACCTACTATTCGCCGGTGACAGATACATCTCCGGCACCGAGCCCCGACGGCGGGCAGGTCCGGGTCTCCACCCTCGAACTGTTCTTCGACCTCGTCTTCGTCTTCACCATCACCCAGCTCACCCATGTCTTCGTCCATCACCCCGGCTGGGAGGCGCTGCTGCAGGTGGCGCTGATGTTCGGGGTGATCTGGTGGATGTACGGCGGATACGTGTGGCTCACCAACGAGGTCGCGCCGAACAGTTCCGCCCGCCGGACCTGGCTGCTCGTCGGCATGTCCGCGTTCTTCGTCCTCGCGCTGGCGGTGCCGGATGCCTTCCACGGCACCGGTATCGCGTTCGGTGTCGGGTACGCGCTGGTGACTGCGATCCACACGGCCATGTTCGCCTCGGCCGGCGGCGCGTCGGCCGGTCTGGCGATCCGGCGGATCGGGCCGCTCAACGCGTTGTCGGCGGCGCTGGTGCTCGGCGGCGGATTCACCCATCCGCCGGTGCAGTATCTGCTGTGGGCGGCGGCGTTCGCGGTGCAGGTGCTCAGTCCCTACCTGGTCGACGCGGGCGGCTTCGTCGTCCGGGCCTCGCACTTCTGCGAGCGGCACGGGCTGGTGATCATCGTCGCGCTCGGCGAGTCCATCGTCGCCCTCGGTGTCGGCCTGGCCGACGAACCGATCACCGTCGCGCTGATGGCGATGGTCGCCCTCGGCCTCGCCCTGGCGTACGTGCTGTGGTGGGCCTACTTCGGGTTCGACGACGAACGCGGCGAGCACGCGCTGGCCGCCCGGCCCGCGGGGGAGCGGGTCCGGCCCGCGCTCGTGGCCTACGACTACGCCTACTACCCGATGCTGATCGGCGTCATCCTCACCTCGGCCGGTATCGCGCTGAGCATCGCGCACGGCGGCGAGCCGGTGGGCTGGGGCGCGGCGGCCGCGCTGTCCGGCGGTGTCGCGCTGTACTTCGCCGGGCAGGCCTGGTTCCGCGCCACGCTGCGGCTGACCGGCGCGCGCAGCAGGCTGCTCGGTGCCGCCGTGGTCGCCGCGACCACCCCGATCGGGGTCTACACCATGGCGTGGGCGCAGCTCGCCGCGCTGGTGGCAGTCGCCTACGCGGCCGTCATCGCCGACGACCGGCGGATCCTGCGGGCAGGCCACCACAGCGTCTACGCCTGACCGGCTCGCGCGCGGCGATGGGACACAATGGCGGTCGTGTCCGCTCAGGAACTGGCCGTCGACCCACCCACCGCCGCGCGCAGACTGCTCGGCGCGACTCTCACCGCGGGCCCGGTGTCGCTGCGCGTCGTCGAGGTCGAGGCCTACGGCAGTGACCCGGCGGGCCCGTGGCCCGATCCCGCCGCGCACTCCTGGCCGGGACCGACCGCCCGCAACGCGGTGATGTTCGGGCCCGCCGGGCGCCTGTATGTCTACCGCTCGTACGGAATCCACCTGTGCGTCAACGTGACCACCGGTTTCGACGGTATCGCCGGGGCGGTGCTGGTGCGGGCCGGCGAGGTGACCGACGGGCTCGACCTCGCCCGCGAGCGCAGACCCGCCGCCCGCAAGGACGCCGACCTGGCCCGCGGCCCCGGCAATGTGGGCAGTGCGCTCGGCATCAGCCTGTCCGACTACGGAACCGAACTGTTCGATCCCTTCTCCGGCGTGCATATCGAACTGAATCCCCCTGTGTCACCGGCGGATATCGCCACCGGTCCCCGGGTCGGCGTCAGCCTCGCTGCCGAGGTGGCATGGCGATTCTGGCTCCCCGCGTCGCCCGCTGTCTCGGTCTATCGGCGCAGTCCACGGGCGCCGGGCCCGGTGCTGTGAACAGCGTCGGAAAAAATCTTCACGGACAGCGATGAGTTCCCGGGTGACGGTCCGTCCTATCTGTTGAACGCGCTACCCACCGAGCGCCACCGACCGAAGGACGAGAAATGACCACCACCACCGCCACTTCCGCGAACCTCTCCACCACCGCCTACCGCCCCGGCAAGATCCGCAACCGGGTGCTGTGGACCCTGCAGGTGGTGCTCGGCCTGTTCTTCATCATCGCCTCGGGCGGCCCGAAGCTCGTCATCCCGAACATGCTGATGGACAACGCCCCCGAGAACCTGACCATCCCGCTGGGCCTGCTCATCTTCATCGGCGTCGTCGAGGTGGCGGGCGGCATCGGCCTGATGGTCCCGCGGGTCAGCGCCCTCGCCGCGGCCGGGCTGTCCGTCCTGACCGTGCTCGCCGCCGCGACCCAGGCCTTCATCGCCGACGCGCCGTCGATGGCGATCTTCCCGCTGGTGCTGGCCGCGATCTTCGCCTGGATCGCTTACGAGCGCCGCGCCACCGTCTGGTCGCTGGTCCGGTGACACCCCGGCCACGCTGACCATCGCCGGACCTCCGGGTCCGGCGATTTTCGGCGTCCGCGGGCGACGGTGGGGTTGTCCGCGGACACAAGGTCCCGGCGCGGAACTCGTTGGCGAATCCTATGGGAGACGGGCGGGTTGCGGTGCGACGATCGATGTCCACATGCCCGACGCCGTTCGCAGGAGTTTGCGTGCTCACCTTCACCAGCAGTGACGACATCACGATCCATGTCCGCTCCTGGCTACCGACGGCCGCGGAACCGGTGGGCGTCGTGCAGATCGCGCACGGCATGGGCGAGCACTCCGACCGCTACAGCCATCTGGCCACCATGCTGGCCGGGCTCGGTTACGCCGTCTACGCGCCCGACCATCGCGGCCACGGCTACAGCATGTTCTCCGAACCGGGTCAGCTCGGGCCCGACGGCTGGAACCTGCTCGTCGCCGACCTGGTCACGCTGACCGGTCTGCTGCGCGACCGCCACCCCGGACTGCCGCTCACGCTGTTCGGCCACAGCCTCGGTTCCTTCGCCGTGCAGCAGTACATCCTCGACCACTCCGCTCTCGTCGACGAGGTCGTGCTGTGTGGGTCGACGGCGGTGGACGGCCTGTTCGACAACATCATGGCCGCGGGCGGCGACCTCACCGCCTTCTTCAACGCCGCCTTCCAGCCCACCCGCACCGACGCCGACTGGATCAGCAGCGACGAAGCGCAGGTCGACGCCTACATCGCCGATCCCTGGTGCGGCTTCGCGATCGACGAGACCAATATGGCGCTGCTCGCCGCCACCGCGTACCAGCGGCTGGCCGACCCCGGCACGGTGCGCACCGACCTGCCGGTCTACGTGATGGTGGGCGACCGCGACCCGCTCAACGACAGCACCCGTCTGTCCGATCTGCTCGTCCAGCGCTACCGCGACGCCGGCCTGACCGACCTCACCTACCGGATCTACCCCGGCGCGCGCCACGAGGTACTCAACGAGGTCGACCGCGACACCGTGCACGCCGACCTCGCCGCCTGGGTGACCCGGGCCCGCGTCTGAGCGGCCCGCGTTCGTTCCACCGCCCGGCCTGCGCGCGGGCGGTGGAACGAATACGGAAAGATGGAGCACCGTGACCGGCGACATCTTCGACGAACTGACCTGGCGCGGCCTGATCGCGCAGTCCACCGACCTGGACGAGCTGCGGGCGGCGGCCGCCGCCGCGCCGCTGACCCTGTATGCCGGCTTCGACCCGACCGCGGCGAGTCTGCACGCGGGTCATCTCGTTCCGCTGCTCGCGCTCAAGCGTTTCCAGCGCGCCGGTCACCGGCCCATCGTCCTCGCCGGGGGTGCCACCGGCCTGATCGGCGACCCGCGCGATGTCGGCGAGCGCACCATGAACTCCACCGACACCGTCGCCGAATGGGCGCAGCGCATCCGCTCCCAGCTCGAGCGTTTCGTCGACCTCGACGATTCGCCCACCGGCGCGGTGATCGCGAACAACATGGACTGGACCGGCTCGCTGTCCACCGTCGACTTCCTGCGCGATATCGGCAAGCACTTCTCGGTCAACGTGATGCTGGCCCGCGACACCGTCAAGCGCCGCCTCGAAGGCGAGGGCATCTCCTACACCGAGTTCAGCTACATGCTGCTGCAGGCCAACGACTACCTGCAGCTGCGCCGCGAATACGGCTGCACCTTGCAGGTCGGCGGCTCCGACCAGTGGGGCAACATCATCGCCGGCGTCGAGCTGAACCGCCGTGTCGACGGCGCGCACGTGCACGCCCTCACCGTCCCGCTGGTGACCTCGGCCGACGGCAAGAAGTTCGGCAAGTCCACCGGCGGCGGCAGCCTGTGGCTCGACCCGGAACTGACCAGCCCCTACGCCTGGTACCAGTACTTCGTGAACACCGCCGACGCCGATGTCGTGCGCTACCTGCGCTGGTTCACCTTCCTGAGCAGGGAGGAACTCGACGCGCTCGAACAGGCCACCGCCGAACGCCCGTTCGCCCGTGAAGCACAGAAGCGTCTCGCCGCCGAGATGACCACGCTGGTGCACGGCGAAGCCGAGACCCATGCGGTCGAACTGGCCAGCCAGGCGCTGTTCGGTCGCGGCGAGCTGCGCGATCTGCCCGCGTCGACACTCGGCGCGGCCCTGCGGGAGACCGCGATCGACGGCAAGGTCGCCGAGGTCGTCCCCGGTGAACCGAACACGATCGTCGACCTGCTCGTCGCCTCCGGCCTGGCCGAGAGCAGGGGAGCGGCCCGGCGCGTGGTCAACGAGGGCGGCGCCTCGGTGAACAACGAGCGCGTCGGCGACATCGACTGGACCCCGTCCGACGCCGACTACCTGCACGGCGAATGGTTGGTGCTGCGCCGCGGCAAGAAGAACATGGCCGGCGTGCGCCGGATAGCCTGATCGCATGGCGGAGGCCTGAATCACATCCGTGTGATTCAGGCCAGCGCCTGCGCCGGTCGCGTCCCGCTGACCTGCGCAGATCCCCTGCTCTCCAGGCGATTTGACGCAGCGTTATCCGGCGCGTAACTTAGTGGAAGTCAGAGCGACACGGACACCAACCCGGAGCTGAGACGCTGGTCCAGAGGATCGGCGGGGCGAGGGAAAACGCGGTAGGACGGGGAAGCGCCTGACGTTGCCTCAACTGTGTGACCAGATCTGGATTGACTTCGTCTGGGAGCTCGGTTAGGCTGGAACAGTTGCCCTGCAGGAGATTCGGACAAGATCCGATGATTCCGCTTGTGCGTGTGTTCTTTGAGAACTCAATAGTGTGTCGATGAATGTCAGTGCCAATTATTATTGGCTCCGCTTCTCATACCCCCCGGTTGAGGAGTGGACATTGTGAATGTCAGCAAACTTTTGCTGGTGTTCGGTTTTGCTAGGTTTTCGGACTCTAGTTAGATATTTCTGATTACATCCTTCGGGGTGTGGTTGAGAGTCTTCAACGGAGAGTTTGATCCTGGCTCAGGACGAACGCTGGCGGCGTGCTTAACACATGCAAGTCGAGCGGTAAGGCCCTTCGGGGTACACGAGCGGCGAACGGGTGAGTAACACGTGGGTGATCTGCCTCGTACTTCGGGATAAGCCTGGGAAACTGGGTCTAATACCGGATATGACCTTCGGATGCATGTCTGAGGGTGGAAAGATTTATCGGTACGAGATGGGCCCGCGGCCTATCAGCTTGTTGGTGGGGTAATGGCCTACCAAGGCGACGACGGGTAGCCGGCCTGAGAGGGCGACCGGCCACACTGGGACTGAGACACGGCCCAGACTCCTACGGGAGGCAGCAGTGGGGAATATTGCACAATGGGCGGAAGCCTGATGCAGCGACGCCGCGTGAGGGATGACGGCCTTCGGGTTGTAAACCTCTTTCGACAGGGACGAAGCGCAAGTGACGGTACCTGTAGAAGAAGCACCGGCCAACTACGTGCCAGCAGCCGCGGTAATACGTAGGGTGCGAGCGTTGTCCGGAATTACTGGGCGTAAAGAGCTTGTAGGCGGTTCGTCGCGTCGTTCGTGAAAACTTGGGGCTCAACCCCAAGCTTGCGGGCGATACGGGCGGACTAGAGTACTTCAGGGGAGACTGGAATTCCTGGTGTAGCGGTGAAATGCGCAGATATCAGGAGGAACACCGGTGGCGAAGGCGGGTCTCTGGGAAGTAACTGACGCTGAGAAGCGAAAGCGTGGGTAGCGAACAGGATTAGATACCCTGGTAGTCCACGCCGTAAACGGTGGGTACTAGGTGTGGGTTTCCTTCCACGGGATCCGTGCCGTAGCTAACGCATTAAGTACCCCGCCTGGGGAGTACGGCCGCAAGGCTAAAACTCAAAGGAATTGACGGGGGCCCGCACAAGCGGCGGAGCATGTGGATTAATTCGATGCAACGCGAAGAACCTTACCTGGGTTTGACATACACCGGAAACCTGCAGAGATGTAGGCCCCCTTGTGGTCGGTGTACAGGTGGTGCATGGCTGTCGTCAGCTCGTGTCGTGAGATGTTGGGTTAAGTCCCGCAACGAGCGCAACCCTTATCTTATGTTGCCAGCGCGTAATGGCGGGGACTCGTGAGAGACTGCCGGGGTCAACTCGGAGGAAGGTGGGGACGACGTCAAGTCATCATGCCCCTTATGTCCAGGGCTTCACACATGCTACAATGGCCGGTACAGAGGGCTGCGATACCGTGAGGTGGAGCGAATCCCTTAAAGCCGGTCTCAGTTCGGATCGGGGTCTGCAACTCGACCCCGTGAAGTTGGAGTCGCTAGTAATCGCAGATCAGCAACGCTGCGGTGAATACGTTCCCGGGCCTTGTACACACCGCCCGTCACGTCATGAAAGTCGGTAACACCCGAAGCCGGTGGCCTAACCCTTGTGGAGGGAGCCGTCGAAGGTGGGATCGGCGATTGGGACGAAGTCGTAACAAGGTAGCCGTACCGGAAGGTGCGGCTGGATCACCTCCTTTCTAAGGAGCATTCTCCAGGCAAACCATCAGAGGATGGATCTTGTTCTGGCAGAGGCTGTTTGAGCTCCCATTCGTGGAGCCGCAGTTGCTCATGGGTGGAACACTGACAACTTTCATCGCATACGAGCTCGGTAAAGTCCGAGTTCGCGATGGGTATACCGACACACTATTGGGTCCTGAAAGAACACGCGAGTGTTTCTTTCCAGGCAAGAACGATCCGAAGGGGTTCTCCTCGATACCGCCGGCCGGTTTAGGTCGAGTTGGTCTGGGAAATTAGACTTCTTCGGGTGTGTTGTTTGAGAACTGCACAGTGGACGCGAGCATCTTTGTTAGTAAGTGTTTAAGAGCGTACGGTGGATGCCTTGGCACCAGGAGCCGATGAAGGACGTAGGAGGCTGCGATAAGCCTCGGGGAGCTGTCAACCGAGCTGAGATCCGAGGATTTCCGAATGGGGAAACCCAGCACGAGTGATGTCGTGTTACCCGCATCTGAATATATAGGGTGTGTGGAGGGAACGTGGGGAAGTGAAACATCTCAGTACCCACAGGAAGAGAAAACAACAGTGATTCCGTGAGTAGTGGCGAGCGAAAGCGGATGAGGCTAAACCTCAAGCGTGTGATACCCGGCAGGGGTTGCGTTTGGGGTGTTGTGGGGTCATTCTTCTTGATTCTGCCGGATCAAGCGAGAGTTAGAAACCAATGTGTTAGTCGAAGTGGTCTGGAACGGCCTGCCATAGACGGTGATAGTCCGGTAGACGAAAACATGTTGGCTCTCGTGAGTGATACCCGAGTAGCAGCGGGCCCGTGAAATCTGCTGTGAATCTGCCGGGACCACCCGGTAAGCCTGAATACTCCCTGGTGACCGATAGCGGACTAGTACCGTGAGGGAAAGGTGAAAAGTACCCCGGGAGGGGAGTGAAATAGTACCTGAAACCGTGCGCTTACAATCCGTCAGAGCCCTCTGCTTGCAGTGGGGTGATGGCGTGCCTTTTGAAGAATGAGCCTGCGAGTCATCGGTGTGTGGCGAGGTTAACCCGTGTGGGGTAGCCGTAGCGAAAGCGAGTCCGAATAGGGCGCCCTTTAGTCGCACATTATGGACCCGAAGCGGAGTGATCTACCCATGGCCAGGGTGAAGCGACGGTAAGACGTCGTGGAGGCCCGAACCCACTTAGGTTGAAAACTGAGGGGATGAGCTGTGGGTAGGGGTGAAAGGCCAATCAAACTCCGTGATAGCTGGTTCTCCCCGAAATGCATTTAGGTGCAGCGTCACGTGTTTCACGCCGGAGGTAGAGCTACTGGATGGCCTAGGGGGCCCACAAGCTTACCGAAGTCAGCCAAACTCCGAATGCCGGTGTGTGAGAGCGTGGCAGTGAGACTGCGGGGGATAAGCTTCGTAGTCGAGAGGGAAACAGCCCAGATCGCCGGCTAAGGCCCCTAAGCGTGTACTAAGTGGAAAAGGATGTGGGGTCGCTTAGACAACCAGGAGGTTGGCTTAGAAGCAGCCACCCTTGAAAGAGTGCGTAATAGCTCACTGGTCAAGTGATCCTGCGCCGACAATGTAGCGGGGCTCAAGTACACCGCCGAAGCCGCGGCATTCACACATTAGCCTGCACCCTTAAAAGTGCCAGGTGTGTGGATGGGTAGGGGAGCGTCCTGTGGCCGTGGAAGCAGCGGAGTGATCCAGCTGTGGAGGCCACGGGAGTGAGAATGCAGGCATGAGTAGCGAAAGACGAGTGAGAAACTCGTCCGCCGAATGACCAAGGGTTCCTGGGCCAGGTTAATCCGCCCAGGGTGAGTCGGGACCTAAGGCGAGGCCGACAGGCGTAGTCGATGGACAACGGGTTGATATTCCCGTACCCGTGTATCCGCGCCCAATGGCGAATCAGTTGTGCTAATCGTCCAAATGTTTTCTTATCGAGCCTTCGGGTGAGAGGGAGAATTGCTGCACGAGACCCTGGCTGTAGTAGTCAAGCGATGGGGTGACGCAGGAAGGTAGCTGGGCCAGGTGATGGAATACCTGGTGTAAGCCTGTAGGGCGCAACATAGGCAAATCCGTGTTGCATGTAGCCTGAGAGGTGATGCGTAGCCGTTGTGGTGAATTCAGTGATCCTATGCTGCCGAGAAAAGCCTCTAGTGAGTTGGTACACGGCCCGTACCCCAAACCGACACAGGTGGTCAGGTAGAGAATACTAAGGCGATCGAGAGAACTGTGGTTAAGGAACTCGGCAAAATGCCCCCGTAACTTCGGGAGAAGGGGGACCACGCCTGGTGACGAGTCTTGCACTCTGAGCTGGGTGGGGTCGCAGAGACCAGAGAGAAGCGACTGTTTACTAAAAACACAGGTCCGTGCGAAGTCGTAAGACGATGTATACGGACTGACGCCTGCCCGGTGCCGGAAGGTTAAGAGGACCGGTTAGCGCTTCGGCGCGAAGCTGAGAATTTAAGCCCCGGTAAACGGCGGTGGTAACTATAACCATCCTAAGGTAGCGAAATTCCTTGTCGGGTAAGTTCCGACCTGCACGAATGGCGTAACGACTTCTCTGCTGTCTCAACCACAGACTCGGCGAAATTGCATTACGAGTAAAGATGCTCGTTACGCGCGGCAGGACGAAAAGACCCCGGGACCTTCACTATAGCTTGGTATTGGTGTTCGGTACGGTTTGTGTAGGATAGGTGGGAGACTGTGAAGCTTGGACGCCAGTTCAGGTGGAGTCGTCGTTGAAATACCACTCTGATCGTATTGGACTTCTAACCTCGGACCATGATCTGGTTCAGGGACAGTGCCTGGTGGGTAGTTTAACTGGGGCGGTTGCCTCCCAAAATGTAACGGAGGCGCCCAAAGGTTCCCTCAGCCTGGTTGGCAATCAGGTGTCGAGTGCAAGTGCACAAGGGAGCTTGACTGTGAGAGTGACAGCTCGAGCAGGGACGAAAGTCGGGACTAGTGATCCGGCACCGGCAAGTGGAAGCGGTGTCGCTCAACGGATAAAAGGTACCCCGGGGATAACAGGCTGATCTTCCCCAAGAGTCCATATCGACGGGATGGTTTGGCACCTCGATGTCGGCTCGTCGCATCCTGGGGCTGGAGTAGGTCCCAAGGGTTGGGCTGTTCGCCCATTAAAGCGGCACGCGAGCTGGGTTTAGAACGTCGTGAGACAGTTCGGTCTCTATCCGCCGCGCGCGTTAGAAACTTGAGGAAGGCTGTCCCTAGTACGAGAGGACCGGGACGGACGAACCTCTGGTGTGCCAGTTGTTCCGCCAGGAGCACTGCTGGTTGGCTACGTTCGGAAGGGATAACCGCTGAAAGCATCTAAGCGGGAAGCCTGTTCCAAGATGAGGTTTCTCTCCCACTTGATGGGTTAAGGCCCCCTACAGACCATGGGGTTGATAGGCCGGAACTGGAAGCCAGGTAACTGGTGTAGGTGACTGGTACTAATAGGCCGAGGGCTTACTACGAAGGTGTTACGCGTCCACTGTGCGGTATCTGAAACAACAGACACTGCAGCAAACCTACTTTGTGGGGAGCGCTGTCTAGTTTCATAGTGTTACGGCGGTTATAGCGGTGGGGAAACGCCCGGTCCCATTCCGAACCCGGAAGCTAAGGCCACCTGCGCCGATGGTACTGCACTCGACAGGGTGTGGGAGAGTAGGACACCGCCGGAACATCCTTCGCGATAGGGGACCCAGATTCTGGGTCCCCTATCGGCGTTTGTGGACTGGTTACAGTCCCTGCTCGCCAGGCGGACGATGCCCCGTTGTCCGCCCGTGGTTGAATTCTTGTAGGCGGGGCCACGACAACACTCCCCGACGTCGGGGAATCTAGAAAGGGATCGCCGTGTCGGAACACAACGACGGACGGAAGCCTTTCCGCCGGGACGGTGACGCCCGCGGCTTCGGCCGGCGCGGCGAACCGACCGACCGCCCCCGCGGTGGCCAGGGTGACTTCCGTGGCGGCGGACGTGGCGAAGGCGGCGGCTTCCGTCGCAACGACGACAATCGCGGTGGCCGTGGCGGATCCGATCGCTCGGAACAGCGCGGCGGCTACAACCGCGACGATCGCGGCGGTGACCGCGGCGGTTTCCGGCGCGACAGCGGCGAGCGCGGTGGGTACCAGCGTCGTGACGACGCGGGCCGTGGCGGCTCCGGCGATCGTGGCGGCTTCCGCCGCGACAACGACGACCGCTCGCGTGGTGGCTACGAACGCCGTGACGACGCCGGCCGCGGTGGTTACCAGCGCCGCGATGACGATCGCGGTGGTTTCCGTCGTGACAGCGGTGACCGTGGTGGGTACCAGCGTCGTGACGACGCGGGCCGTGGCGGCTCCGGCGAGCGTGGCGGTTTCCGCCGCGACAACGACGACCGTCCCCGTAGTGGCTCCGGTTTCCGCCGGGACGAATCCGGCCGTCCCGCAGGCGGTTTCGACCGCGGTGGCGATCGTGGCGGATATCGGCGTAATGACGACGATCGGCCCCGTGGCGGTGACCGTGGTGGCTTCCGGCGCGGCGAGGGCGACGACCGTTCGCGCGGCGGCTACGACCGTGGTGACCGCGGCGGCTACCGGCGCGACAACGACGACCGTCCCCGCGGTGGCTCCGGCTTCCGCAGGAACGAAGGCGACGACCGTTCGCGCGGCGGGTCCGACCGTGGCGGCGAGCGTGGCGGCTTCCGTCGTGACAGCGGTGACCGTGGTGGGTACCAGCGTCGTGACGACGCGGGCCGTGGCGGCTCCGGCGATCGCGGTGGCTTCCGCCGTGACAATGACGACCGCTCGCGCTCCGATCGCGGTGGTTTCCGCCGGAACGAAGGCGACGACCGCTCGCGTGGCGGTTTCCGGCGCAGCGAGGGCGACGACCGCTCGCGCGGTGACGATCGTGGCGGTTTCCGGCGCAGCGAGGGCGACGACCGCTCGCGTGGCGGGTCCGATCGTGGCGGCTTCCGGCGCGGTGACAGCGACGACCGTTCGCGTGGCGGCTTCCGGCGTGGTGAAGGCGACGACCGTTCGCGCAGCGGATCGGATCGCGGCGACCGTGGCGGGTACCAGCGCCGTGACGACAGTGACCGTTCGCGCGGTGGCTACCGCAAGGGTGAAGGCTCCGATCGCGGCGGCTACCAGCGCCGCGACGACGATCGTGGTGCCCGCCGTGACGACGATCGCGGACGCGGTGGCTTCAAGCGTGGCGGCGACGCGGGCAAGACCCGCTACGTCGACGAGAACGGTGAGCCGCTGGACGGCACCTACCGGGAGAAGCGGCGCGAGCGCGAAGGCGATGTCCTCGGCGTCGTCTCCTCGGCCGCCGCGGAAGCCGACGACATCGAGGCCACCGACAGCGAGTCGGCCGAGTCCTCGGCGGACGACAAGTCCACGGCCGCGTCCACTGCGCAGTCCGACGACACCGCTTCGGACATCGAGCGCGCCGAGTCCTCGGACGAGGTAGCGCGGGTGGCCGCAGCGGACGACGTGGACGAGCCCGCTGGTACCGCCGGCCCGGCGGACGAAGCCGATAGCGAGTTCGATGCCCGTACTGCCGACTCCGGCGCACGGCGTGGCGCCGACGATCGCGACAGTGGCGCCGACGACCACGCGGGCGACTCTGGCTCCGGCCGTGATGCCGACGACCGCGACGGGCGTCGCACTGACGACCGTGGGAGCGACTCCCGCTACGAGCGCGGCGGCGATGACCGTGACGAGCGCAGGCGTGGCGGCGAAGGTGCCAGGGCTGTGGGCGGCCGGGCCACCGATCGGCGGGCCGCCCGCCCGGACGAGCCGGACCTGCCGGAAGACGTGCAGGCCTCCGATCTCGATCCGGCGGTGCGCCGCGACCTGCTGAGCCTGGACAAGAACAATGCCGAGACCGTCGCGCGGCACATGGTGATGGCCGTCGAGCTGCTCGAGGACGACCCGCGCCTGGCGCTGGCGCACGCCAGGGCCGCCCGGCAGCGGGCCGGCCGCATCGCCGTGGTCCGCGAGACCGCGGGCGTGGTGGCCTACCACGCCGAGGAATGGGCCGAGGCGCTCTCGGAGCTGCGGACCGCGCGACGCATGTCGGGCGGCTCGGGGCTGCTGGCCGTGATGGCCGACTGCGAGCGCGGCCTGGGCAGGCCCGAGCGGGCCATCGAGCTCGGCCGCAGCGAGGAGGCCCAGCGGCTCACCGGGGACGAGGCCACCGAACTGCGGATCGTGGTCGCGGGCGCCCGCATGGACCTGGGCCAGTTCGACCAGGCCGTGGTGACCCTGCAGACGCCCGATCTGGATCCGGCGCGTACCGGCTCGGCCGCCGCGCGCCTGTTCTACGCCTACGCCGACGCGCTGGTCGCGGCCGGTCGCACCGACGACGGCCTGCAGTGGTTCCTCAACGCGGCCGCCGCCGATCTCGACGGGGAGACCGACGCCGAGGACCGCGCCGCGGAACTCACCGGCGACGCGTAACCACGACCGTGCGCAGGCCGGGAACCGCATCGGTTCCCGGCCTTCTGCGTTGTGGCGGACGGAATACGGCAGCGGGCGACGCGCGCGAGGGCGGGCCTCGAAAGCGGGCACACCGCGCACGAGCGGCGCGGTCATGCTCGATCATGAAGAGGGCGAGTGCGATTCGGCGGCGGCGAAGCTGTCGGTGGTCTCGCCTAAGGTCGACGAAGGTGCTCGGCCCGGCAGTGACGACGGAGTGAGGGTGTGTGAACCGGCTACGCGATGGATACGAGGCTTTGCTGCTCGACCTGGACGGGACGCTGTACCGCGGTCCCGAGGTGATCGACGGCGCGCCGAAAGCGCTGGCGCCCGACGGTGATTCGGCGCAGCGGCTGGTCTATGTCACCAACAACGCCGCCCGTGGGCCTGGTGCGGTCGCCGGGCATCTGGTGGATCTCGGCTACCCGGCCACTGACGACGACGTGGTGACCAGTGCCCAGGCCGCGGCCAGGATGCTGGCCCATCGGCTGAATCCCGGCGCCCGGGTACTGGTCGTCGGCACCGACGACCTGGCCGCGGAGATCGACGCGGTGGGCCTGGTCCCGATTCGGCGCTTCGGGGAGACGCCGCCCGAGGCCGTGGTGCAGGGGCACTCACCCGCCACCGCGTGGCCCGACCTCGCCGAAGCCGCGTACGCGCTGCGCACCGGCGCGCTGTGGGTGGCGGCCAACACCGACCGCACCCTGCCGAACGAGCGCGGCCTCGCACCGGGCAACGGATCGATGGTCGCCGCGCTGCGGACCGCCTCCGATCGGGAACCGCTCGTCGCGGGCAAGCCGTACGCGCCGCTGATGGAGGACGCGCTCGAACGGTCCGGTACCCGCAACGCATTGGTGGTGGGCGACCGGCTCGACACCGACATCGAGGGCGCCAACGGACTCGGCCTCGACTCGCTGCTCGTGCTGACCGGGGTCAGCACGCTCGAAGAGGTCCGCCTCGCGCCGCCTGCGCAGGTGCCCACCTTCATCGCCACCTCCCTCGACGCGCTCAATGCCGACGTCGTGCCGGACGCGGTGGCTCCGGCGCAGGTCGCGGAGCTGTTGGGACAGTACCCGGGCCGGGCGGTACGGGTGCGCGCGGCCGATTCGGAAATCCGATAGCGTTGACGGCACGATGAGTACTCCGAGTTCGCCGCCGCCCGGCGCGCCACAGCCACCCCGTCCAGGGATGCCCCTGCCCGGTAGTCACCTGCCGGGTGGTCAGGCGCGGCCCGAACCGGCCGACCCGAACCGGATCACCGCCGAGGTCGACGCGCTGCTCGCCGAACTCGGCCCGGCCCGCACGGTGACCGGTCCCGCGGAGAGCACCGAGACCGGCGCCGACATCACCCGTCGCGCGCGCATTCTCGAGCAGGCGCACGAGGTGCTGGTGGAGGCGCTCGCGACCGTGGACAAGATCTGAGGTGGCCAGGCGAGCGCGGGTGGACGCCGAACTGGTGCGCCGCGGATTGGCGCGGTCGCGCGACCACGCGGTCGAGCTGATCAGCGCGGGCCGCGTCCTGATCGCGGGCACCGTGGCCGTGAAACCGGCGACGGCGGTCGAAGCGGGAACTCCGCTGATCGTGCGCGAGGAACCCGACGAGGTGTCGTGGGCCTCGCGGGGCGCGCACAAACTGCTCGGGGCGCTGGAAGCGTTCGAACCGCAGGGGCTGAGCGTCGCCGGTAAGCGGTGTCTGGACGCGGGCGCGTCCACCGGTGGGTTCACCGATGTGCTGCTGTCGCGGGGCGCGAAAGAGGTCGCCGCGGTCGACGTCGGCTACGGCCAGCTGATCTGGCGGCTGCAGAACGACGACCGGGTGCAGGTGTACGACCGCACCAACGTCCGCAACATCACCCCCGAAACCATCGGTGGCCCGGTCGAATCCGTGGTGGGCGACCTGTCGTTCATCTCGCTGAACCTGGTCCTGCCCGCACTGGCGGCCTGCGCGGCCGACGGCGCCGATCTGCTGCCGATGGTGAAGCCGCAGTTCGAGGTCGGCAAGGAACGGGTCGGCTCCGGTGGCGTGGTGCGTGATCCGGCGTTGCGCGCCGAGGTGGTGCGGGAGGTGGCCGCCGCGGCGGGTGCCCTCGGTCTGCAGACCCGGGGCGTGGTGGCCAGTCCGCTACCGGGGCCCTCGGGCAATGTGGAGTATTTCCTGTGGCTGCGCAAGGTCGGTCCGTTCGACTACGACGCCGCAGAGGTCGAGGCGCTGGTCGCGCGCGCGGTCGAGGAGGGTCCGCAGTGAACACCCACGACGACGGCAGGGAGATCCTGCTCGTCGCCCATCCCGGACGCGCGGAGATCATCGAGACCGCGCACCGGGTCGCGAAGATCTTCGCCGAGGCCGGCATCTGCCTGCGGGTGCTGGCCGACGAGGCCGACAGCACCCGATTCGAGGACGAACCCGCCGGGTACCCGGTGCGGGTGGTGCCGCACAGCCCGTCCGCGGCCATCGGCTGCGAGATGGTGCTCGCCCTCGGCGGCGACGGCACCTTCCTGCGGGCGGCCGAACTCGGCAGGCCCAGCGGGGTGCCGGTACTCGGAATCAACCTGGGCCGCATCGGTTTCCTCACCGAGGCCGAGGCCGAGCATCTCGACGAGGCGCTGGCCCAGGTTGTCGACCGGGACTACCGTGTGGAAGACCGGATGACCATCGACGTCACCGTCCGGGTCGACGACACCGTCGTCGAACGCGGCTGGGCGCTCAACGAGGCCAGTCTCGAGAACGCGCAGCGGATGGGCGTGCTGGAGGTGGTGCTCGAGGTCGACGGGCGGCCGGTGTCGGCGTTCGGCTGCGACGGGATCCTCATCGCGACACCCACCGGGTCGACCGCGTACGCGTTCTCGGCGGGCGGGCCGGTGGTGTGGCCGGAACTCGAGGCGATGCTGGTCATCCCGAGCAACGCGCACGCCCTGTTCGCGCGGCCGCTGGTGACCAGCCCGGAATCGCTGATCGCGGTGGAGACGGTGGCGACCGGGCACGACGCGATCGTGTTCCTCGACGGCAGGCGCACCCTGGCCCTGCCCCGGGGCGGTCGCGCCGAAGTGGTCCGTGGCGAACGGCCGGTGCGCTGGGTGCGGCTGGATTCCGCGCCCTTCGCCGACCGGATGGTGCGCAAGTTCCGGCTGCCGGTCACCGGCTGGCGGGGTAGACAGCGAACGGAGAACAGCCGCGATGCTGACAGAGATCAGGATTGACGGACTAGGCGTCATCTCGACGGCCACCGCGCAGTTCCACGCGGGGCTGACGGTGCTCACCGGCGAGACCGGTGCGGGCAAGACCATGGTGGTCACCAGTCTGCACCTGCTCAGCGGGGCACGCGCCGACGCGGGCCGGGTGCGGCTCGGCGCGGCGAAGGCGGTGGTCGAGGGCCGGTTCGTGATCGACGACATCAACGACACCGCGCGGGCGGCCGTCGGCGAGGTATTGGAGTCCGCGGCGGCCGAAGCCGACGAGGACGGCAGCGTGATCGCGGTCCGCACCGTCAACAGCGACGGGCGTTCCCGGGCCCACCTGGGCGGGCGCGGTGTGCCCGCCGCGGTGCTCGGGGAGTTCACCTCGCGGCTGCTGACCGTGCACGGGCAGAACGACCAGTTACGTCTGCAGCGCCCGGAACAGCAGCTCGCCGCGCTCGACCAGTTCGCGGGCGACGGCGTCGCCGGGCTGCTGCGCAAATATCAGGTGCATCGCCGGTCGTGGCTCGATGCCAGGTCCGAACTGCTGGAGCGGACCGCGCGCAGCAGGGAGCTGGCGCTCGAGGCCGACCGGCTCAAGCACTCGCTCACCGAGATCGACGGCATCGCACCGGAACCCGGTGAGGACGTTCGGCTCGTCGCCGAGATCCGCAGGCTCAGCGATCTGGATTCGTTGCGCGAGGCGGCCGTCGGCGCGCACGAGGCGCTGTCCGGCCCCGCCGACGCTCCCGTCGACGGTGGCGGTGTGCTCGATCTGCTCGGTGGCGCCAGGGCACGGCTGGATTCCGCCGACGATCCAGGGCTGACCGCCTTGGCGCCGCGGCTGGGTGAGGCCATCGCGGTCGTCGTCGACGTGGCCACCGAACTGAGCGGTTACCTCTCGGAGCTGCCGTCGGATCCCGGCGCGCTCGACTCGATGCTCACCCGTCAGGCCGAACTGAAATCGCTCACCCGCAAGTACGCCCCCGACATCGACGGGGTGATCGCGTGGGCCGACGAGTCGCGGGCGCGACTGGATTCGCTCGACGTGTCCGAGGACGCGCTGGCCAAACTGGCCGGTGAGGTGGAGACCGCGGCGGGCAAGGTGCGCGAGTCGGCCCGCAAGCTCAGCGCGGCCAGGGCGAAGGCGGCGGGCAAGCTCGCGACCGCGGTCAGTGCCAGCTGGCCGGCCTGGCGATGGGCAAGGCCCGGCTCGAGGTGCAGGTGCGGCCGATGCCGGCGAGCGCGCAGGACTCGGCACCGATCGAGATCGACGGTGCGTCGCTGCACGCGGGATCCGCCGGTGTGGACGAGGTGGAGTTCCGGCTCTCCGCGCATTCCGGCGCGCAGTCGCTGCCGCTGAGCAAGAGTGCCTCCGGTGGTGAGCTGTCCCGGGTGATGCTGGCGCTGGAAGTGGTGCTGGCCGGTTCGGATCACGGCGCCACCATGGTGTTCGACGAGGTCGACGCCGGGGTCGGCGGCCGGGCCGCGGTGGAGATCGGCAAGCGGCTGGCCCGGCTGGCGCGCACCCATCAGGTCATCGTGGTGACCCACCTGCCGCAGGTGGCGGCCTTCGCCGACACCCATCTGGTGGTCGACAAGTCCGATGACGGCAAGGGCAAGGTGGACAGCGGCGTCCGCACGCTGACCGACGAGGAGCGGGTGGTGGAGCTGGCGCGCATGCTCGCGGGCCTCGACGACACCGAGACCGGCCGCGCGCACGCGGAGGAACTGCTCGAGACCGCGCGCGCCGAACGCGCACCGGCCTGAGCCGAGTGCCCGGGTGGTGATCACGCACCCGGGCACTCCGATGGGTCAGGTCAGCGCAGGGCCTTGCGCACGCCACCGATGAGCTGGTTGGTCAGCTGACGCAGGCCGAACTCGAGCACCGGCGCGGGCACGGGCAGCGAGGGCTCGGACTCCATGGTGTAGACCACGCGGGTGCCGCCCGAGCTGGTGTCGGCGAAGGTGACGATGCCGACGTGGCGCTTGACCGGGGCGCCCTTGACGATCTTGTACTCCATCCGCTCGCCGGGGACCAGCGCGGTGATCTCCTCGGTGACGCCCGCCTTGCCGAAGCCCAGCAGGTGCTGCGCGCCGACACCGGTGACCGGATCACCCTGCTTGATCAGCTTGACCTGGACCGGCAGGTACGGGCTGACGGCCTCACGCTCGGTGAAGAGGCGGTAGACGATGTCGCGGGGTGCGTCGAAAACCGTCTCGACGGTGCTGCGGGGCATGGATGTCTCCTGTCCGAATTATCTGTGACCCGCAGCATACGGGTAGTTGCCGGCGCCGGTCCGACCTGGCCGCTGTCACCTCGGAGAACGGCGAGCGCGCCGCGGCGCTGGGTGGTTACTCCGCCGCGTGGCTCACCGCGGCCCTGGACCGGTTGCCCGCGAGCGGAGGTGAGGTGACAGCGGACCTGCGCGCTTGGGTGCCGCGGAGTGAGACGGCCGGTTCGTCCCGCTCACGGCCGGTACCGGCGCCGATCGGGAAAGTTCTTTCGCGCCAACGGGTTACGTGTGGGCGGTGGTCGCGGGCAGGGTCACGCGCCCCCGAAAACCCGATGCTGACCGGTTGCTGCGCGTCGACGAATGTGACCGGTGATTCGGCGCGCCTCCACCAAAGGTTGAGGGTTTGGCCGCATCATCGGCCACATGAAGATGCCGGCGCTGCTGTCCAGGAACACGGAAACGCTGCCCGGTGTCACCGGGATCGCCCGGGTGGATCGCAACACCCGGCGACTGCTGCGGCGGGTCGGTCCGGGGGACGTGGTCGTCCTCGACGAGACCGACCTGGACCGCCACACCGCCGACCGGTTGGTCGAGGCCGGTGTCGTCGCGGTGATCAACACCTCGCCCTCGATCTCGGGGCGCTACCCGAACCTGGGGCCGGAAGTGCTGGTGGCCAACGGGATCGTGCTCATGGACACCGTCTCCTCCGACGCCTTCGGCAAGATCAAGGACGGCGCCAAGGTCCGCATCGACGAGGGCATCGTCTACGCCGACAAGCTGGTCAAGAAGGAACCCGAGGTCCTCGTCGAGGGCATCGAGTTCGACGAGTCGGCCATCGCCGACCGGATGATCGAGGCGCGCAACGGCCTGGCCGACCACCTCGACGCCTTCGCCGGTAACACGACAGAGTTCGTCCGCACCGAGAGCGCGCTGCTGATCGACGGCATCGGCGTGCCCGACATCGAGCTGGAGCTGCGCAACCGGCACGTGGTCGTGGTGGCCGACGGGTCGGGGCACCTCGAGGAGCTACAGAAGCTCAAGCCGTTCATCAAGGAGTACGCGCCGATCCTGATCGGCGTCGGCCGCGGCGCCGATACGCTGCGCAAGCTCAAGTACAAGCCCGACCTGATCGTCGGCGACCCCGACGAGATCAGCACGGAGACACTGCGGTCCGGCGCGGAGATGATCCTGCCCGCCGACACCGACGGCCACGCCAAGGGCCTCGAACGGATCCAGGACCTGGGCATCGGCGCGACGACCTTCCCGTCGTCGGGCTCGCCGACCGATCTGGCGCTCATGCTCGCCGACCACCACGGCGCGTCGCTGATCGTGCTGGCCGGCGCCCCCGCGTCGCTGGAGGACTTCTTCGATCGCGGTCGCCGCGACAGCAATCCGGCCACCTTCCTGACCCGGCTCAAGGTCGGCGCGAAACTGGTCGACGCGAAGGCGGTCTCCACGCTGTACCGGCAGCGCTCCTCCGGTGCCGCGCTGGCGCTGGTGGTGCTGGCCGCGCTGGTCGCGATCGTGGTGGTGATCCTGGCCTCGCACAACGGGTCCGAGCTGCTGGACTGGGCGATCGAGTACTGGAACCGCTTCGTGCTGTGGGTGCGTGGTCTGCTGTGATCTCGTTGCGTCAACACGCCATCTCGATCGCGGCGATCTTCCTCGCCCTGGCCATCGGGGTGGTGCTCGGCTCGCAGACACTGGCCGCCGACATGCTGTCGGGACTGCGTTCGGACACCGACGATCTGCGCGGCCAGGTCGACACCCTGACCGCCCGCAACGAGCAGCTCAGCGCCCAGCTCGACGCGGCCGACCGCTTCATCGCCGGCTCGGCGGGCCGCCTGCTCGGCGGCACCCTCGCCGACCGCAGCGTCGTCGTCTTCACGACGCCCGACGCCGACCCGGGCGACATCGACGGCGTGAGCCGCGCGCTCGAGACCGCGGGCGCCGCGGTGACCGGCCGGCTCGCACTGACCGACGCGTTCGTCGACGCGGGGGAGGGCGACCGGATGCGCTCGGCGCTGACCAATATCGTCCCGGCCGGCGCGCAGCTGCGGACCGGCGCCGTCGACCAGGGCAGCATGGCGGGCGATCTGCTCGGGCTGACCCTGCTCGTCGACCCGGCCACCCAGCAGCCGCGCAGCACCGGGCCCGAACTCGCGCTGGTCCTGGAGACCCTGCGCGGTGGCGGCTTCCTCGCCTACGGCGACACCCCGGTGCGACCCGCGCAACTCGCCGTCGTCGTCACCGGCAACGGTGTCGCATCCGACACCGGACAGGGCGCGACTATCGCCCGCTTCACCGGCGCGGTCCGGGCGCGCGCCGCGGGCACCGTGCTCGCGGGCCGGGCGGGCGCCGCCGAGGGCAACGCCGCCATCGCCCATGTGCGGGCGCAGGCGCCGCTGGCGACCACGGTCACCACGGTCGACAATGTGGATCGCGAAATAGGCAGGGTCACAACAGCTCTCGCCTTCACCGAGCAGCTCTCCGGCGGCGCGGGCCGCTACGGCACCGGCTCGACGGCGACCGCCCTGACGATGGTCGCCATGCCCCGCTGACAGTCATCGTGACCGGCCGCCGAGGCAACCGATCTCCGGAGTACAGGGGTAACTCGCCGGGTTCGCCCGGCACTCACCGACCGCGGCACCGCCGGCCCGAGGGCCAACACGCCCCGCCGCTAACGACCCGCTAAATACGCGGACAGGCGGGCTCCTGCTAGGCTGGAGTTCCGTGGGTCAAACACGGAATCAGGCTCGAAATGCCACCAAGCACATCTTCGTGAGCGGTGGCGTCGCCTCCTCTTTGGGTAAGGGTCTCACCGCCTCCAGCCTCGGTCAGTTGCTGACCGCGCGCGGTATGCGGGTGACGATGCAGAAGCTCGACCCGTATCTCAACGTCGATCCGGGCACCATGAACCCGTTCCAGCACGGCGAGGTGTTCGTCACCGAGGACGGCGCCGAGACCGACCTGGACGTCGGCCACTACGAGCGCTTCCTCGATCGCGACCTGTCCAAGGACGCCAACGTCACCACCGGGCAGATCTATTCGACGGTCATCGCCAAGGAGCGCCGCGGTGAGTACCTGGGCGACACGGTCCAGGTGATCCCGCACATCACCGACGAGATCAAGAACCGCATCATGGCGATGCAGGGCCCCGATCTCCAGGGCCACGTGCCCGACGTGGTGATCACCGAGATCGGTGGCACCGTCGGCGATATCGAGTCGCAGCCGTTCCTCGAGGCGGCGCGCCAGATCCGGCACGACGTGGGCCGCGACAACGTGTTCTTCCTGCACGTGTCGCTGGTGCCCTACCTCGCCCCCTCGGGCGAGCTCAAGACCAAGCCGACCCAGCACTCGGTGGCGGCGCTGCGCAACATCGGTATCCAGCCCGACGCGCTGATCCTGCGGTGCGACCGCGAGGTGCCCCAGGGTCTCAAGAACAAGATCGCGCTGATGTGCGACGTCGACGTGGAGGCCTGCATCTCCACCCCGGACGCGCCGTCGATCTACGACATCCCGAAGGTGCTGCACAGCGAGGGCCTCGACGCCTACGTGGTGCGCAAGCTCGGCCTGCCCTTCCGCGATGTGGACTGGACCGTGTGGGGCGACCTGCTCGATCGCGTGCACACCCCGCGCGAGACCGTCGAGGTGGCGCTGGTCGGCAAGTACGTCGACCTGCCCGACGCCTACCTGTCGGTCACCGAGGCGCTGCGCGCGGGCGGCTTCGCCCACCGGTCCAAGGTGCACATCCGCTGGGTGCCCTCCGACGAGTGCGAGACCGAAGCGGGCGCGCAGGCCGCGCTGCGCGACGTCGACGCCGTGCTGATCCCCGGCGGGTTCGGCATCCGCGGCATCGAGGGCAAGCTCGGCGCCATCCGCTACGCCCGCCACCGGGGCATCCCGCTGCTGGGTCTGTGCCTGGGTCTGCAGTGCGTGGTCATCGAGGCGGCGCGCTCGGTGGGCATCGACGACGCCAACTCCGCGGAGTTCGAGCCCGACACGAAGAACCCGGTCATCTCGACCATGGCCGACCAGGAAGACGTCGTGGCCGGTGACGCCGATCTCGGCGGCACCATGCGCCTGGGCGCCTACCCGGCGACGCTGAAGAAGGGC
Organism: Nocardia asteroides; assembly: GCF_900637185.1. Classification (NCBI taxonomy): domain Bacteria; kingdom Bacillati; phylum Actinomycetota; class Actinomycetes; order Mycobacteriales; family Nocardiaceae; genus Nocardia; species Nocardia asteroides. The sequence continues at coordinate 3,289,681 of NZ_LR134352.1, forward strand.
TCGGTCGTCGCGCAGGCGTACGGCTCCGAGAACGTCTCCGAGCGGCACCGGCACCGCTACGAGGTGAACAACGCCTACCGCGACGCCATCGCCAAGAGCGGGCTCGTGTTCTCGGGCACCTCGCCCGACGGCCACCTGGTCGAGTTCGTGGAGTACCCGGCCTCGGTGCATCCGTTCTTCGTCGCCACCCAGGCGCATCCGGAGCTCAAGAGCCGTCCCACCCGGCCGCATCCGCTGTTCGCCGCGCTGATCAACGCGGCGCTGAAATACAAACTGGCCGAACGCCTTCCAGTAGACTTCCCGGAGGAAGAGCTCGCGGAGCAGGCCGCGGATCTCTGAGAGAGAGCAGCGACGTGAGCCAGCCCGGTAGTCACACCTTCGAGACGGTCGCCAGCCGGGTGCTCTACAGCGGCGCGATCGTGGCCCTGCGCCAGGACCAGGTCGCGATGCCGGACGGGCGGATCGCCGAGCGCGAGGTCGTCGAGCACCACGGCGCGGTCGCGGTGCTGGCGCTCGACGACGACGGCAATGTGGTGCTGATCCGCCAGTACCGGCATCCGATCGGTACCCGGCTGCTGGAACTGCCCGCCGGGCTGCTCGACATCGACGGCGAGGACCCGCTCACCGCGGCCAAGCGCGAGCTGGCCGAGGAGACGGGCTTGGCCGCCGCCGAGTGGGCGGTGCTGGTGGACGTGGCGCTGTCGCCGGGGTTCACCGACGAGGCGCTGCGGGTGTTCTTCGCGACCGGGCTCACGCCGACCGATCGGCCCGATCCCGAGCACGAGGAAGCCGATCTGGAGCTGGTGCGGATGCCGGTCGCCGAGGCGGTCCGGGCGGCGCTGGCCGGGGAGATCGTGAACGCGACCGCGGTCGCGGGCGTCCTCGCCTACGCCGCGGCGGTGGCGAGCGGGGTGGCGATGCGGCCCGCCGACGCGCCGTGGCCGGGTCAGCCGACCGCGTTCCTGCGGCGCAAGGCCGCCGAGGCCGCGGCACCGGACGCACCGGCGTGAGCGCGTTACCGACCTGCCCGGTCGACAGGGACTAGCCGGGTTCCGGGCGTGCTGGCGCGGGAGATCGACGCCTACCTCGACCACCTGACGGTCGAGCGCGGAGCCGCGCGCAACACGCTCGGCGCCTACCGGCGTGACCTGGCCCGCTACCGGAACTTCCTCGACGGCCGCGGCATCGCGAGTCTGGGCGCGGTCGCCCAGGGCGATGTCGCGGAGTTCACGATGGCATTGCGGGCAGGCGGCGAGGATCATCCGCCGCTGGCCGCGGGGTCGGTGGCCAGGGCCCTGATCGCAGTGCGTGGGTTACATCGCTTCGCCGCCGCCGAAGGCATCACCGACACCGATGTGGCGCACGCGGTGAAACCGCCCGCGCCGGGGCGGCGACTGCCCAAGGCGCTGCCCTACGACCAGGTGCTGCGGCTGCTGGAAGCGGCCGGCGGCGAGGGTGACGCGGGCGGGGCCGACGGCGGACCTCGCGGTCTGCGGGACCGGGCGCTGCTGGAACTGCTGTACTCCACCGGCGCGCGCATCTCCGAGATGGTCGGGCTCGACGTCGACGACATCGACGCCGAGCAGCGCTGTGTGGTGCTGCGCGGCAAGGGCGGCAAACAGCGGCTCGTCCCGATCGGGCGGCCCGCGCTCGCCGCCGTCGACGCCTACCTGGTGCGCGGTCGGCCGACGCTGGCCGCGAGCGGAAAGGGTTCGGCCGGTGCGCTGTTCCTCAACGCGCGCGGCGGCAGGCTGTCGCGGCAGAGCGCCTGGCAGGTGCTGCAGACCGCGGCCGAACGGGCCGGGATCGGAGCCGCGGTGTCACCGCACACCCTGCGGCACTCCTTCGCCACGCACCTGCTCGACGGCGGCGCCGACGTGCGCGTGGTGCAGGAACTGCTCGGCCACGCCTCGGTGACGACCACCCAGATCTACACCCTGGTGACGGTGAGCACGCTGCGCGAAGTATGGGCGACCGCGCATCCGCGAGCCAGGTGAACCGGCACCGCGCCGGAGCGCCCGGCGGGTATCGTGCGAACACGCCCGGCGTTGCCATGCTGTACCTCACCGGTCCGAGCGGTAGCGTCTACCCCACAGCTGGACCGTACGAAAGCGAGTCCGGGTCCGAAGCGGCCTCGCTACCCTCGACAGGGGTTACCGGTAGGAAACGTATAAGGAGCAGCGGATCGTGACGACAGCGGAAACACCGTGGGACGGTGGACCGGACGAGGTCGCCGAGGCCGTCGAGATGGGCCCGACCGGGCGCCCGCTGCGACTGGTACCCGAGCCGCCGCAGGTGCAGCGTCACGGTGACGCGCTCGTGGTGGCCATGTGCAACCAGAAGGGCGGGGTCGGCAAGACCACCTCGACCATCAATCTCGGTGCCGCGCTGGCCGAATACGGCCGCCGCGTGCTGCTCGTCGACCTCGATCCGCAGGGCGCGCTCTCGGCCGGTCTCGGAGTGGCCCACCACGACCTCGACCTCACCGTGCACAACCTGCTGATCGGCGGCAAGGCCACCGTCGACGACGTGCTGCAGACCACCAAGGTCGAGGGCATGGACCTGCTGCCCAGCAACATCGATCTGTCCGCGGCCGAGATCCAGCTGGTCAACGAGGTGGGCCGGGAACAGTCCCTGGGCCGGGCGCTCGCGGCGGTGCGCGATCGATACGACTACATCCTCATCGACTGCCAGCCCTCGCTCGGGCTGCTCACCGTCAACGCGCTGGCCTGCTCCGACGGGGTGATCATCCCGATGGAGTGCGAGTATTTCTCGCTGCGTGGCCTGGCGCTGCTCAACGACACCGTCGAGAAGGTGCGCGACCGGCTCAACCCGCGCCTGAGCCTGTACGGCATCGTGGTCACCATGTTCGACTCCCGGCTGCTGCATTCCCGCCAGGTGATGTCGCGTGTGGTCGAGGTCTTCGGTGACCTCGTCTACGACACCGCCATCTCGCGCACCGTGCGCTTTCCCGACGCCAGCGTCGCGGGCGAGCCGATCACCACGTGGGCGCCGAAATCGGCGGGCGCCGAGTCGTATCGGGCGATGGCACGCGAAGTCATCCACCGGTCTGGCCGGTGATCGACGCAGTACCCGAGGTGCACGAGGCTCCCGAACACGCGGCTCCCGCCGCCGAGAACACCGGTTTCCACCTGCGGCTGAAGAACTTCGAAGGGCCGTTCGACCTGCTGCTGCAGCTGATCAGCTCGCGCAAGCTGGACGTCACCGAGGTGGCGCTGCATCAGGTCACCGACGAGTTCATCGCCTACACCAAGGCGCTGACCGCCGAACTCGCCGGGAACACCAAGCTGCGCGCCGACAAGATCCTCGACCAGACCACCGAATTCCTCGTCGTCGCCGCGACCCTGCTCGACCTCAAGGCGGCCCGGCTGCTGCCGTCGGGGGAGATGACCGACGCCGACGACCTGGAACTGCTCGACGCCCGTGACCTGCTGTTCGCCCGGCTCCTGCAGTACCGCGCGTTCAAGCAGGTCGCCGAACTGCTCGCCGAACTGGAAGCCGCCGCGCTGCGCCGGTACCCGCGTTCGGTCGCGCTCGAGGAACAGTTCGAGGGACTGCTGCCCGAGGTGACCCTGGGCGTGGACATCGCCGCCTTCGCGCAGATCGCGGCGGCCGCGTTCCGGCCGCGCCCGGTGGCCCAGGTGGGGCTGGCGCACCTGCACATGCACACCATCTCGGTGGCCGAGCAGGCCGAACTGGTGCTGGCCCGGCTCAAGGAACGCGGTCCCGGCGGCTGGACCACCTTCGCCGAACTGGTCGAGGACTGCACGGTGCCGGTGGAGATCGTCGCCCGATTCCTGGCGTTGCTCGAGTTGTACCGCGGCAAGACCATCGCCTTCGACCAGCCCGATCCGCTCGGTCCGCTGGCCGTGAGCTGGCTCGGCGAACTGGATCCCGACGCCGAGGCCGCGGCGTTGACGTTCGAGGAGGACTACGGATGATCACCCCGAGCCCGGCGGCGGTCGACCACGCGGCGGCCGCGATCAGCCGAGGAGGCGCAGCATGACCGAGACAGTGGCGGAGTTCACGTCCGAGCCGTTGGACGAGGCCGAATTGCGCGCGGCGCTCGAGGCGATGCTGCTCGTCGTCGACGCTCCCGCGCCGGTAGAACAGCTGGCCGCGGCGCTGGACGACACCGCGGAGCGGGTCCAGGCCACGCTGCGGACGATGTCGGCGGAGCTGACCGCCCGGGGCAGCGGCATCGACCTGCGTTTCGTCGGCGACGGCTGGCGCTTCTATACTCGACAGGAGTACGCGCCCTATGTCGAGCGTGTACTGCTCGACGGGGCCCGGACGAAGCTCACCCGGGCCGCCTTGGAGACCTTGGCGGTGATCGCCTACCGCCAGCCGGTGACCCGGACCAGGGTCAGCGCGGTCCGCGGGGTGAACGTCGACGGAGTGATGCGCACACTGCTGGCCAGAGGCCTGATCACGGAAGCGGGTCAGGACTCCGACACCAACGGCACGCTGTACCGCACCACCGAGTTGTTCCTCGAACGGATCGGGCTCGCCTCCCTCGGCGACCTGCCACCGCTGGCGCCGCTGCTTCCCGGCGTCGACCTGATCGACGAGATCAGCGAGAGCCTGGAGACCGATCCACGGTTCACCAGGCTGCAGAAACCGGCCGAGTCCGACATGGACCTCGGCACCGACGATTGACAGGACAGATGAATAATTCCGCTCGCCGAGATGGCACACCGGATCGAAGAAAACGCACCGACCAGCCCCGTAGCGGCGCGAACCGGACCGCGGCTCCCCGCGGCGGCACCGCGCGCACCGGGCAGGGCGGAACCCGCGGCGAGGCCCCCGGCCGCCGCGGCGCGAGCGCAGGTGGCTTCCAGCGCGACAGCGGCCGCCGCGGCACCTCCGCGGGTGGCTTCCAGCGCGACAGCGAATTCGGCGGACGCCGGGGTAGCTCGGCCGGCGGGTTCCAGCGCGACAGCGAGTCCGGCGGTCGTCGCGGTACCTCCGCCGGTGGCTTCCAGCGTGACGGCGCGGGTCGCCGTGGCACCGGCTCCGGCGGCTACCAGCGCACCGACGACGAGCGTGGCTACCCCCGCGGCACCGGCACCGGTGGTCAGCGCGGCGGCGCGCCCCGCGCGGGCGGTACCGCTCGCCCGGCCACCTCGCAGGCGCCCGCCCGGAAGACCAAGACGGCCAAGCCGCAGCGCAAGGTCGTCGCGCCGACGATCCTGAACAACGCCAAGCCGGCCCGGCACCAGAACGCCGAGAACACCGAGGGCCCGGCGAAGCTGCCCTGGGGTGAGGGCGAACGCCTGCAGAAGGTGCTCGCCAAGGCGGGTGTGGCCTCGCGCCGCGCCGCCGAGGAGATGATCGCCGCCGGTCGCGTCGAGGTCGACGGCCGGATCGTGCGCGAGCAGGGCCTGCGGGTGGATCCGGAGAACGCGGTCGTGCGCGTCGACGGCACCCGCGTGGTGGTCCGCGACGAACTGGTCCACCTGGTGCTGAACAAGCCCAAGGGCTGGCAGTCCACCATGTCCGACGACCTGGGCCGACCCTGCGTCGGCGACATCGTCGCCGAGCGGATCGCCGCCGGTCAGCGCCTGTTCCACGTGGGGCGTCTGGACGCCGACACCGAGGGGCTGCTGCTGCTCACCAACGACGGCGAGATGGCGCACCGCCTGATGCACCCGTCGTTCGAGGTGCCCAAGACCTACCTGGCCACCGTGCAGGGCGAGGTGAACTACCGGCTGATCGGCAAGCGCCTGCGCGACGGCGTCGAGCTCGAGGACGGCCCGGCCAAGGTCGACAAGTTCATGCTGCTGGAGGCGCACGAGGGCCGCTCGCTGGTCAAGCTCGTGCTGCACGAGGGCCGTAAGCACATCGTGCGCAGGCTCCTCGACGAGGTCGGCCACCCGGTCATCCGGCTGGTGCGGACCCACCTCGGCCCGGTGGCGCTGGGCGACCAGCGTCCCGGCACGCTGCGCGTGCTCGGCCGTGACGAGATCGGCAAACTCTACGAGGCGGTGCAGCTGTGAACGGAGTGGATTTCTCGGTGGAGCTGGCGGGTGACCGGATGACCGGCGCGGGCACGCTCGTCGTCGCGATGGACGGTCCGTCGGGCACCGGCAAGTCCAGTGTGTCGCGCCGGCTGGCCACCCGCCTGGGTGCCCGCTACCTCGACACCGGCGCCATGTACCGGGTGGCGACCCTGCGCGTGCTGCGCGCGGGCGTCGACCTCGCCGACGCGGCCGCCATCGCCGACACCGTCGCGGCGCTGCCGCTCTCGATCGGCACCGACCCCGGCCACGAGGTGATCGAGCTCGACGGCGAGGACGTCTCGGCCGAGATCCGCGGCGACGCGGTCACCAAGGCCGTGTCCGCGGTGTCCGCCGTGGCGCAGGTGCGTGAGCAGCTCGTGTCGCTGCAGCGGGAGATCGCCGCCATGGCGGGCCGAATCGTCGTGGAGGGCCGCGACATCGGCACCGTCGTGCTCACCGGCGCCGACGCCAAGATCTACCTCACCGCCTCCGCGGAGGCCCGCGCCCAGCGGCGCAACGCCCAGAACATCCGCGAGGGCCGCGGCGACGACTACGCGGCCGTGCTGGCCGACGTGCAGCGCCGCGACACCCTCGACTCCACCCGCACGGTGTCGCCGCTGCGCCCCGCAGCCGACGCGGTGCTCGTCGACACCAGCGACCTGACGATGGACGAGACCATCGACGAGCTCTACCGCGTGGTGGCCCAGCAGCTTTCGGCCACGACAGGAGGGTCGCGATGATCGACGAAGAGGTACTGGTCGGAGACGGCACGTGGAGCGACGAAACCGATTGGGAGATCGCCGATCTCGAAGGTGAGCACGAGGACGGCGAGCATCTCGCGATGCCGACCGTCGCCGTCGTCGGCCGCCCGAACGTGGGCAAGTCGACCCTGGTGAACCGGATCCTCGGCCGCCGTGAGGCCGTCGTCGAGGACATCCCCGGCGTCACCCGCGACCGCATCTCCTACGAGGCCAGCTGGGCCGGGCGCCGATTCCTGGTGCAGGACACCGGCGGCTGGGAGCCCGACGCCAAGGGCCTGCAGCAGCATGTGGCCCGCCAGGCCGAGGTGGCGATGGAGACCGCCGACGCGATCCTGCTCGTCGTCGACGCGACCGTCGGCGCCACCGCCACCGACGAGGCGGCGGTGCGCAAGCTGCGTCGCTCCAAGATCCCGGTGATCCTGGTGGCCAACAAGGTCGACGACCAGAAGGTCGAACTCGAGGCGGCCAGCCTGTGGTCGCTGGGTCTCGGTGAGCCGCGCATGGTCTCGGCCGCGCACGGCCGCGGCACCGGCGACCTGCTCGACGACGTGCTCACCGCCCTGCCGGAGACCCCGCGCGAGGGCACCGGCGCCGCCGGGCCGCGGCGCGTGGCGCTGGTCGGCAAGCCGAACGTCGGCAAGTCGAGCCTGCTGAACAAGCTGGCCGGCGACGAGCGTTCGGTGGTCCACGATGTCGCGGGCACCACGGTCGACCCGGTCGACTCGCTCGTCGAACTCGGCGGCAAGATCTGGAAGTTCGTCGACACCGCCGGTCTGCGCCGCAAGGTGTCCAACGCCTCGGGCACCGAGTTCTACGCCTCGCTGCGCACCAAGTCGGCGCTGGAGGCCTCCGAGGTCGCGATCATGCTGATCGACGCCTCGGTGCCGATCACCGAGCAGGACCTGCGGGTGATCAGCCTGGTCGCCGACTCCGGTCGCGCGCTGGTGCTGGCGTTCAACAAGTGGGACCTGGTCGACGAGGACCGCCGCTACATGCTCGAGCGCGAGATCGACCGCGATCTGGTGCGGGTGCCGTGGGCCCAGCGCGTCAACATCTCCGCCCACACCGGGCGCGCGGTGGCCAAGCTGGTGCCGCAGATGGAGACCGCGCTCGAGTCCTGGGACAAGCGCATCTCCACCGGCCGCCTCAACACCTGGCTCAAGGAAGTCATCGCGGCCACCCCGCCGCCGATGCGCGGTGGCCGCCAGCCCCGCGTCCTGTTCGCCACCCAGGCGAGCACCCGCCCGCCGACCTTCGTGCTGTTCACCACCGGTTTCCTCGAGGCGGGCTACCGCCGCTTCCTGGAACGCCGCCTGCGCGAGGAATTCGGTTTCGACGGCTCGCCCGTGCGCATCTCGGTGCGCGTGCGCGAGAAGAAGGAACGCAAGAAGTAGATCGACCCGGCGCGGGCCCCGGAGCTGTCTGCTCCGGGGCCCGCGTTCTTTCCGTAGAACCCTGCGCGACAAGATATTCCGTCGCGCCGCCGTCTCTTACTGTTCCTCGCCGCGTTCGTCGCGACCTCGGTGCTCGCGCTGTGGCCCGGCGAACCGGCCCGGTGGCTGGCGCGCAACCGACGGTATCTCGGTCTGTCCTTCGCGATGTCGCACGGTGTCCATCTCGCGGCGATCGTCACGCTGGCCCGGACCGATCCCGAGACCTTCGACTCGCTCGCGGACGGGAGTTCGTTCGTCGGCGGGGGACTCGGCTATCTCGTCATCGCGGTCCTGACCGTGGCCTCGTTCGATCGCATCGTCGACCGGCTCGGGTCTGCCCGCTGGCAGCTGATCCAGACGGTGGGAAGCTGGTTCATCTGGGTGCTGTTCACCGTGAGCAACGGCGGCCGCATTCCCGAAAACGTCTGGTACGCGCTGCCTACCGTTGCTCTGCTCGCCGCGCTGATCGTGAAGATCGCGGCGCGAGGACGTCCGGTGCCCGCGGGGTGATCATCGGTGGAATCGCCTGGGCGGCCGCATCTGCGTGCCGCCGCGCGATCCAGGGCCGATAATCGGCTGTCATGAGTCTCATCGGAACCGTGGTCGGCTACCTGCTGACGGTGTTCATCGTGTTGCTGCTCGTCCGGATGGTGCTGGACTGGGCCGATCTGCTCGGCAAGCTGCCACCGTGGGCGGGCAAGGTGCGGTCGGTGGTGTACGCCGCCACGGAGCCGGTGCTGGCGCCCGTCCGCCGGGTCCTGCCCCCGGTGCGCCTCGGCGGATCGGCTCTGGACCTGGCCTTCACCGTGGTGTTCATCGTCGCGCTGATCCTGCGCTCGGTGGCGTTCAGTCTGTAGCCGGGTCCGGCGGGCTCAGTACGCGATCGAGTAGATGATCGACGAGTCGCGTTGCGCGAGCGGCGAAGTCGTCGTTGGTGAGCATTCCCTGGGCCAGCCCGGCGATGGCGAGCAGGATCACCTCGGCATCGGCCGTGATCACCTGGTCGTCGGCGCTCGCGCCGCGCAGCGCGCGTAGCTGGGCGGCCACCGCGTCGACGATGTAGTTCGGTGTCTCGACGGTGTCGGCCGATTCCAGATCGGGGCCGGTCAGAGTGGCCGCGTGGAAGATGCCGAGGATCACCGCGTTCTGCCTGCTCGGCTCGTCCACTGGCAGGAGGCCGAGCAGCACCGTGCGGACGATGTCGCGCGGGCCCGCGTCCGGCCCCAGCGCCGCGAGCGCCGCGTGCAGGCGCGCGCCCGAATCCGCGACGGTGGCGCGGTGAGATCGGGAAGTTCAAGAACGACAAGGCGCGCGAGGAGTATCTGCGGGCCTATCGCGCGCTGGAGCGAGAGCTGCCGGTACCGACCACGACGACCGACATCACCACGTCGTTCGGAACGACCCGGGTGCGCAAAGCCGGTCGCGGAGAAGGGGTTCCGCTCGTGCTGCTGCACTCCCTCGGCGCCAACAGCCTGGCCTGGAACCATGTGCTCGAGGACCTCGGGCGCGACCGCGTCGTCTACCTGCCCGAGATGCTCGGCGTCCCCGGGCTCAGTGTGCAGACCGCCCCGTTCACCGAGGAGAACTTCGGCACCTGGTTCGGTGACCTGCTCGACGGCCTCGGCCTGGACCGGGTGCACCTGGTCGGCTACTCCCAGGGCGGCTGGCAGGCGATGGTGATCGGCACCGAGCAGCAGCGCAGGCTGGCGAGCCTGACCGTGATCGAGCCGGGCGGCACCTTGACCAAGATCAAGTGGAGCGTGCTGTGGACGATGATCAAGGTCGGCGCCCGGCCCACCGACAAGAACCTGCGCAAGATGAACGCCTGGCTCAATCCCGGCGTCACGCTGAGCGACGCCGAATTCGCCGGTGTCAAAGCCTCGCTCGGCTACGCGCCCGCGATCGGCTTTCCGAAGATGTTCACCGACGAGCGGCTGACGACGCTCACCGTGCCGACCCTGTGGCTGTTCGGCTCGGAGTCGCTGGTCGTCGACACCGCCCTCGCCCGACAGCGGCTGCGCGCCTACGTCCCCGCTCCCGAGATCGAGGTGTTCGCCGGCGCCGGACACGGCATCTTCCACCAGATTCCGGACCTGGTCACCGCGCGGATTCTCGACTTCACCCGCCGCTACGAGCCCACCGAGGCGCGTCGCGGCGAGTGAACGACCGCATGTTCGGTCAGCGGACGCCGAACAGCGCGCCGCCGCCGAAGGCCGCGCGGTGCGAGACCGGCTGGTTGCCGTCGAGATCGGTGATGCCGTACTCGACGGCGGTCTCGGCGGTGATCAGGGTGGCGCCGCCGCGCGCGGCGACGTCGGGGTCGGTGGCCAGGGCCACGACCACGCGCCCGACGAATTCGGGGGACTCCGCGCCGGCGATGGGAAAGCCCTCGATGTCCTCGACGCCCATGGCCAGGACCTGCTCGGTGCGGACGATGCCGGGCCACAGCGACAAGGTGGTGACCCCGGTGTCGCGCAGTTCCACCGCCATATCGGCGGCCATCTTGTCCAAGCCCGCCTTCGACATGCCGTACAGCACCGAGTGCAGGTAGCCGCGGGTGCCGAAGGAGGAGATGTTGACGATCAGGCCGCTGCCGCGCGGCACCATCCGCCGTGCCGCCTCGACCGAGGCGACATAGTGCGCGCGCAACCCGACCCCGATCAACGTGTCCCAATCGTCGACCGGGCGCCGCCAGAACGGATCGCTGAAACCGGCGAAGCCGTCGGGATTGGCCCACACGTTGTTGACCAGCAGGTCCAGGCCGGCCTGCTCGGCATCGATCCGGGCGAACACCGCGGCGATCTGCGCGTCGTCACGGTGATCGCAGTGCACGGCGATGCCGGTCCCGCCGCGGGCGCTCACCTCGGCGGCGGCCGTCTCCAGCGGTCCGCCGTCCCCGGCGCTGCCCCGGCCGGTCAGGTAGACGGTCCACCCGGCGGCGCCGAGCGCCAGCGCGATGCCCTTGCCCACGCCCCGGCTGGCGCCGGTGACCAGTGCGATCTTCGACATCGGCGCCCCTACTCCGCGATCCGGGTGGCGTCGTCGAGTGGCCGGGTGATCGCCCACTGCCGGTCGAAGACACAGGTCGCGATCTTCCAGCTGCCGTCCTCGAGCCGGTACTCGTCGGTGTATTCGCCGGTGGCGACCGTCTCGGTGCGCTCGATCAGGTTGACCTGCCGGAACCGCAGCGTCCAGCGGCCGCTCGCGGTGCCGTCCGCGTGCACGGTGATGTCGGGATGCACGCCGTGGTGCATGTCGAGGATGGCGTGCTTGCCGTCCACCTTGTGCAGGGCGATCTTCGCGAACAGCGCGGCCATGCCGTCGGCGTCCATCGCGCCCAGCTCGCCGTAGTCCAGGGCCGAGCCCTCCGCGACGAAGCAGTCGCGGAACCCCTGGGGATCCTTGGCGTCGCAGGCGCGGAAGTAGCGGTGCTTGAGCGCGGTGATCGACTCGATCGCCGCCGTTCGCGCGAGGTGGCGCGCCAGCTCGTCGGGGGTTGCCGTCATGGCGATCACGGTACGACCGCGCCGGAGCCGCCGCCCGCGGTTTCTCCCGCTGATCGGGAACGAACCCCGGTCAGGCGGTGGGCACGGGCGTGCCCTCGATCCGCCACCGGGTCGACACCGCACGCACACACGGGGTTTCGCTCAGCGTGTCGACGGTGTCGGTGAGTGCCGACTCGGGCGCGGTGTGGGTGAGTACCACGAGGTGGGCCTCGCTCTCGTCGAGCAGCTGCCGGACCCGGGCGATGCCGACACCGTGACCCGCGAAGACGGCGGCGACCTGCGACAGCGCCCCGGCATGATCGGTGACCCGCAGGTTCAGGTAGTAGCGGGTAGGGGTGTCGCCGATCGGCGCGACGGGCAGCTCGGCGTAATAGGAGGCGCGCGGGGCGCGACCGCCGTGGACGCGGTTGCGCGCGGCGGTGATCAGGTCGCCGAGCAGGGCCGACGCGGTGGCGGTCGGCACCCCGCTGCCGTAGAACATCAGCCTGCCCGCGCCGGCCGCGTCGATGGCCACCGCGCTGGACGGCGCCTCGACCTGGGCGAGCGGGTCGGTCGCGGGCAGCAGCGCGGGATGGACCCGGACCGAGATCTGTTCCTTGCCACCGTCTTCGGGCCCGTCGCCCACCCGGGCGCACACGGTCAGCGTGCGCAGGCGCAGGCCGAGGGCAGCGGCGGCGGCGAGATCGGCCGCGGCGGCGGGACCGGACTCCTCGAAGTGGACGTCGCCGACCTCCACCCGGGTGTGGAACGCCAGGGTCGCCAGGATCGCCGCCTGCGCGGCCGCCTGCCCGCTGTGCTCGGGCGGGAAGACACCGAGCACCTGCTGGACCCGGTCCCCGGACAGCGACTGGGTCAGCGGCCGCACCACCGGAACCCCGCCCGCCACCGCCGCTTCGAAACACAGGTCCGCGCCGTACTGTTCGGCGGCCGCGGCCAGCCGGGGGCCGTGCTCGGCGATCAGCGCGGCGTTCGCCGAGATCACCGACCGGCCCGCGCGCAGCGCGTCGAGGACCGCCGTCACCGCGTCGGCCCGCTCGGTCGCGTCGACCACCAGCTCGCCCCGCTCGTCGAGGGTCAGCTCCGCGCCGGCGCGTTCCCGCAAGTCGCCGCGCGTGTCGCGCAGGATGCGCCCGACCTCCGTCGCGAGGGCTCCGGTGCCGAGGACGGCGACCCCGAAGCGGGGTCGCGGGGAACGAACGAGCTGACCGGTCATGGGAATTCGCCTCTCCGCCGAGCACTGCCGAGCCGGGGACGACCGAACCGATGCCACCCCCGTCCAGCCAGTATCGCGGCCGAATCGGCTCGGCGGCAGCCGTTTTCACCACCAAACAGGACAGCCGTGCCAGAAATCCCGGGATACTCGGAGGGGTCACCCCGCGGAGCACCGTGGGGCGAGCAGGGGAGAGGACGAGGAATGGCCCTGGTTGTGCAGAAATTCGGCGGATCGTCGGTGGCGAGCGCGGAGCGGATCCGGCGGGTCGCCGAGCGGATCGTGGAGACCAAGAAGCAGGGTCACGACGTGGTGGTGGTCTGCTCGGCCATGGGCGACACCACCGACGAGCTGCTCGACCTGGCGGGCCAGGTGGCGCCCGCGCCGCCGCCGCGGGAGATGGACATGCTGCTCACCTCGGGTGAACGTATCTCGAATGCCCTGGTGGCCATGGCGATCCACGCGCTCGGCGCGGAGGCGCGCTCGTTCACCGGCTCACAGGCCGGGGTGATCACCACCGGCGCGCACGGCAACGCCAAGATCATCCAGGTCGACCCGGACCGGGTGCGCCGGGCTCTCGACGACGGGGAAGTGGTGCTGGTGGCGGGCTTTCAGGGTGTCAGCCAGGACAGCCAGGACGTCACCACCCTGGGGCGCGGTGGCTCCGACACCACCGCGGTCGCCCTGGCGGCGGCGTTGCAGGCCGATGTCTGTGAGATCTACACCGATGTCGACGGCGTGTTCACCGCCGACCCGCGGATCGTGCCGGACGCGCAGAAACTCGACCAGATCTCCTACGAAGAGATGCTGGAGATGGCGGCCTGCGGCTCGAAGGTACTGATGCTGCGCTGTGTCGAATACGCGCGCCGCTACCACGTTCCGGTTCATGTGCGCTCGTCCTACACCGACGCGATCGGCACCACCGTCTTCGGATCGATGGCCGACATCCCCGCCGACCAGGCGGTGCTGACCGGCGTCGCGCACGACCGCGGCGAGGCCAAGGTGACCGTGGTCGGACTGCCCGACGAACCGGGCTACGCCGCCAAGGTGTTCCGGACCGTCGCCGACGCCGAGGTCGGCATCGACATGGTCGTGCAGAACACCGGCACCGGCCGCACCGACATCACCTTCACCCTGCCCTCGGCCGACGGCGCCAGGGCGGTGGCGCTGCTGCGCGCGCGGCGCGCCGAGATCGGTTTCACCGACGTCCGCTACGACGACCGGGTGGGCAAGGTCTCGCTGATCGGCGCCGGGATGAAGAATCATCCCGGCGTCACCGCGACCTTCTGTGAGGCGCTGGCCGAGGCCGGGATCAACCTGGATCTCATCGCCACCTCGCAGATCCGGATCTCGGTGCTGGTCCGCGACACCGACCTGGACGCGGCGGTGCGCGTGCTGCACCGGGCCTTCGACCTCGGCGGCAGCGAGGTCGCCGTGGTGCACGGCGGCACCGGGCGGTGAGGCGGTGTTGACGGTGAACTGAACCGGGAGTAATTTACCGATCAGTCAATTCCGTCGCCGAGCCGGGGAGCCGCTGTGAGCACACGATCGACCTCCTACACCCGCGCCGGACTCACGTTCGACGTGGTGGACTCGGGCCCGGTCGACGGCCCGGTCGTCGTTGCGCTGCACGGCTTCCCGCAGACCGCGAGCTCGCTGCGCGACGTCACCGAGCTGCTCAACGCCCGCGGATACCGCACGCTGGCGCCCAACCAGCGCGGCTACTCGCCGGGCGCCCGGCCGCGCGGTCGCCTCGCCTACCGGATTCCCGAGCTGGTCGAGGACGTGGTCGCGCTGATCCGCGAGATCGACCGGGGGCCGGTGCATCTGGTCGGGCACGACTGGGGCGCCATGGTCGCCTGGTCGCTCGCCGCGGCCCGGCCCGATCTGGTCCGCACGCTGGTGACCGTGTCGGTCCCGCATCCGGCGGCGTTCCGGGCCTCGATGGTCAGCAGTGACCAGCTCGCCCGCTCGTACTACATGGGGCTGTTCCAGCTCCCGGTGCTGCCCGAGCGGCTGCTGTCGGCCCGGCCGCAGCTGTTCGACCGGGTGCTGGCCGGCACCGGGATGTCGGCCGAGGCGATCGGCCGGGTGCGCCGGGAGATCGTTGACACCGGGGCGCTGCCCGGTGCCCTGAACTGGTACCGGGCCATTCCGCTGCTCGGGCAGCGCGTCATCTCGGCGCCGGTGCGGGTGCCGGTGACCCATGTCTGGAGCACCGGTGACTCGGCGCTGAATCGCCGTGGCGCCGAGCTGACCGGGAAGTACGTCACCGGCGACTACCGGCTGGTGGTGCTGGAAGGCGCCTCGCACTGGGTGCCCGAGGAGCGCCCGCACGAGCTCGCCGACATCGTCGCCGACCGGATCGAGTCCGTGCGGGTCTGACCCGGCTCAGCCGATCGGGAAGGCCAGCGGCCGCAGGGCTTCGGCGGTGGCCGGGATCAGCGGGGCCCGTCGCATCGCCGTCCGCGCGGTCAGCTGCTCGGTGATCCGCGCCCGCACGCCCGCCCACTCGTCGTGCAGGATCGAGTAGAAGGCGGTGTCCGGACCGCGCCGTCGAGCCCGCGCGAATGTGCCCGGCGCACACCGTCGCTCACCGCGCCGAGGCGTTCGATCGCGGCCCGGGACCGCAGGTTGCGGGCATCGGCGCGCAGCGTCACCCGGCGGACACCCCAGCTGTCGAAGGCGTGGGTGAGCATCAGCAGCTTGGATTCGAGATTGACCACCCCGCCCCGGACCGCGGGCGTGAGCCAGGTGTTGCCGATCTCGACGGCGTCGGGAATGGCCCGGTCGGGCGCGACGGTGGCGGGTTCGGCCGACAACGGCCAGGTCAGTGGCCCCTGCCAGTAGTCGAGCCGGGTGAATCTGGTGGCGCCGACCACGCATTCGTCGTCCACCAGGACGATCGCGAAGGCCAACGCCGTCCCCGCCAGCTGCGCGGCCTCGGCCTGGAAGACGTAGGTGCGCGCCTCCTGCTCACCGTGCGGGACGATGGTGAACCCGGCCGTGCCGTCCAGGGCCGCGGCGGCCGCGACCAGACCGGGAACGTGATGGGGTGCAAGGGGTTCCAGCCGTGCGATGCGGCCGTCGAGGATAACGGGTGCGGGCATGGTGACCGGCGTCCTTCGTCTGTTGAGGGTCGCCGAAAGCACGAGGCGTGGATCTCACGCGGCACGTGATGACGGCGAAGCGACACGAACGATCCAGCAGCATCGAAAAAAACTAGATGGACGATAGCCGAACGTGACGCGTTCACCCGCTCGAACAGACGAGATGTCGTGCCCGGAAATTTCGTCTCGTCGCCGAGCCGGACGAACCGCCCTAGCGCTTGTCGGCGATGGCCGCCACGATGAGTTCCTCCCACACCGACAACTCACGGTCGGGCGCGTCGACGAGGGAGAGGCCGTCCGTCGCGTCCTGGTGCCAGCGCGCGGCCGCGGCCACGCCGGGTTCGCGTAGTCGCAGGTCGCCGAAGAGCGCGGCGATCTCGGCGTCGGTGCGCCAGCGGCCGCGACCGAAGGTGGACTGCAGCATGGCCTCGGCCTGACGGGTCTCGGCGTTGTCGCCGGAGCGGAAGTGCGAGATGAACACGCTGCTGCCGACCGGGATCTGCCCGGTCCAGTATTCGACGACCGCGCGTGGGTCCTCGTCGTCGTTGAGGTGGTGCAGGATCGCGCTGAAGATCAGTCCCACCGGCTGGTCGAAGTCGATGAGCCGGTTGACCTCGGCGTCGTCGCGGATGCCGGCGAAATCGCGCACGTCGGCCTGCACGACGGTGGTGTTGTCGTCGGTCGCCAGCAGCGCGCGGCCGTGGGCCAGCACGATGGGGTCGTTGTCGAGATAGACCACGCGGGCGCCCGGATGCACCCGCTGGGCCACCTGATGCACATTGTCGGCGGTGGGCAGGCCGCTGCCGAAGTCCACGAACTGGGTCACGCCCGCCTCGGCCATCTCGCGCACGGCGCGGGTCAGGGCCTGGCGGTTGCTGGTGGCGATCGCCACCGAGCCGGGGAGGTTGACCTTGAAATGGTCGCCCACCGCGCGGTCTACCTCGTAGTTGTCCTTGCCGCCGAGGAGATAGTCGTAGACCCTGGCGATGCTCGGACTGGACTGGTCGATCACATTCGCGTTGTCGCTCATCGTCGACCCCTCACGCAGTGCCGGTGTGTACCGTCGCCCATCGTAGGAGAACCGGGGCGGGTCGGCACGATTTCGCGGCCGGATCGTCGCCAAAGCTGTTCCGGGCGTGTCGGTTCCGGTGCCGGGCTGATCCGGACCGGCGCCCTGGGTCCCGACTCGGTCGCGGTCGGGTCGCGCGGCCGTTATCGGTCGTTTTCGCACGTCAGAGCCGTAACGGTTCGATAAATCACAGTGATGTCGGGACGTTGAGCAAACGTCCAGTTGTTCGTGGATATCGCCAGTTCCACGGGGTGTTTGCCGGGAATGTAACGTACGTTATCGAATCGTGTCGAATACACGTTCGATGTGACGCAGATCACATCATCTGTCTTTCGTCGACCGGAGCTGGCACGCTCGTAATTGCTGAACGTTAACCGTTTGTGATCAACGACCAGGTCGACGCCGATCAGGGGTCACGAACGCGCCGTCCGCCCGCTCCGGCGGGGCGGACCTCGGAGGATCCGGTATGGATCACCTACCGGCCGTGTCGGGGCGGCCGTCCGGAAGGGGTCTGGAAGAAATGAGCAGCATCTACTTCGAACCCAACAGCAATCTGTCAGTTACCGATCGTGACCGTCGGGTCACGGCCGCGTCGGCCGACTCCTGGAACGCGCCGCTGGCGATGCCCGGGTTGATCCTCGGGCTGATCCTGCTCGGGCTGGGCCTGGCCGGGCTGCTGCGGGTGGGGGAATGGGTGGGTGATTACGGGGCCGAACTGGTCGGCCTCGCCTACCTCCTCTACCTGGGCGCCGCGGGATGGCTGGCGCTGTGGGGCGCGGCCACCGTCCGTTCCCTGCATCGGCGGTAATTCGCCATAGCTCGGCCGCCGTGCGGAATTCGCACGGCGGTTTTCGGGCTTCCGGATACTTCGCGCACTCCATTACAGTGCAGGAATCGACCGACTCCTGCTGGCGGAGGTGTGGATATGCCCGATTCACCCGCGCGGATCCCGAACACGGTCCAGGACGACACCGGCAAAGTAGTGGTTTCCCCGGTGACCGAACCGCCCGGCACGGCCGATACGCCCGAGCGGGCCGCCATGCGGGCCACGATCAAGAAATTCGTGCTGACCGTCGTGATCATCGCGGCGCTCGGCGGCGCGCTGTTCGGCTACGACACCGGCGTCATCTCCGGGGTGCTGGTCTATCTCACGCCGGATTTCGCGCTGACCCAGGCGCAGGTCGGCATCGTCACCAGTTCGCTGCTGATCGGCGCGGCCATCGGGTCGATCACCGGCGGCTGGATGGCCGACCGATGGGGCCGGCGAGTGACATTGCTGCTGGCAGGCGGGCTGTTCTTCGTCGGCGCGCTGGCGCAGGCGCTGGCACCGGACGCGACGGTCATGGTCGTCACCCGGCTCGTCCTCGGTGTCGCGGTCGGCACCGCCTCGCTGGTGGTGCCGATGTATGTCTCCGAGATCGCCCCGCCCACCTATCGCGGCAGGCTCGTCTCGATGAACAGCCTGATGATCGCCAGCGGTCAGCTGCTCGCCTATATCGTCAACGCGCTGCTGGCGCCGACCGGAAATTGGCGGTTGATGCTGGCGATGGCCGCGATTCCCGCCGCGGCGCTGGTGCTCGGCATGTATTTCATGCCGGATTCACCACGGTGGTACCTGAAAAAGGGGCGCGAGGACGAGGCCAGGAAAGTGCTGCAGCGGTCGTATTTTCCGGAGAATGTCGAACCGACGATCCGGGATATCGAGCGCACCGAGGCGGCCGATGTCGCCGTCAAGGACAGCCTGCGCGACCAATTGCGTAAACCGAAAGTGCGCGCGCTGTTCGTCACCGGGGTGGGGCTGGCGCTCATTCAGCAATTCGTCGGTGTCAACACCGTCATCTATTACGCGCCGTCCACGCTCGCCCAGGCGGGCATGGGGGACAACGCGGCGATCACCTCGTCGATCGGCATCGGGATCGGCGCGGTGATCGGTGTCGTGATCGGCATGAGCCTGATCGACCGGATCGGCAGGCGGCCGCTGATGTTCATCGGCCTGTCGGTCATGGTGGTCGCGCTCACCGGCATGGCGGTGGTCGAGCGGATGCCGCAGAACACCGCCACCGGCTCTGTCCTGCTGGCGCTGATGATCGTCTACATCTCGTCGTTCCAGGTGGGCGTCGGCGTGCCGACCTGGCTGTTGCTGTCGGAGATCTTCCCCGCCCCGATCCGCGCGACGGCGATGAGCATCACGACATTCCTGATCTGGGCGGGCAATTTCGTGGTGTCGCTGGTCTTCCCGCCCTTGGGCGAGCTGTGGGGCGCGTCCACCATGTTCGCCGTCTTCGCGGTGATCTCGGCGCTCTCGCTGGTGTTCTGCTACCGGCGGGTGCCCGAGACGAAGGGGGTGTCGCTGGATCAGATCACCGCTGTCGCGGAGAGCTGATCCAGCGCGCCCGGTCAGGCCTGCGGCGGGTCGACGAAGATGTCGTACTCGAGGTCGCCCGAGCCGCCGTAACCGGACAGGTCGGTGACGCCCTCGGTCGCCAGCACGTCGACGTCGAGGAAGCTGTTGCCGGTGGTCGTGCGGGCGTCGCGGCGCAGGATGGCCACGGCCGCGTCGGCCACGATCTCGGGCGTGCGGGCCTTGGCGATGGCGTCGTCGCCGCCGAGCAGGTTCTGCACCGCGGCGGTCGCGATCAGGGTCTCGGGCCACAGGCAGTTCGCGGCGACACCGTGCTCGGCGTACTCGGCCGCCCAGCCCAGCGTGAGCAGCGACATCCCGTACTTGGCCACCATGTAGGCGGGGTGCTCGCCGAGCCAGCGCGGGGCGAGGTTGACCGGCGGCGACAGGCTCAGGATGTGCGCGTTCTCGCTGCGGCGCAGGTGCGGCAGGGCGGCGCGGGTGAGCAGGTAGGTGCCGCGGATCTGGATCTGCTGCATCAGGTCGAAGCGCTTGATCGGCAGTTCCTCGGTGGGGGCCAGCGCGATCGCCGAGGCGTTGTTCACGCAGTAGTCGATGCCGCCGAACCGTTCCACCGCGCGGTTCACCGCGTTCTCGACCGAGGCCTCGTCACGCACGTCGCCCACCACGGCCAGCGCCTTGCCGCCCGCGGCCTCGATCTCGGCGGCGGCGGTGTGGATGGTGCCGGGCAGTCGCGGATCGGGCACGTCGGTCTTGGCGAGCAGCACGACATTGGCGCCCTGGCGCGCGGCGGCGACCGCGATCGCCAGGCCGATGCCGCGGCTGCCACCGGACATGATCATCGTGCGCCCGGCCAGTTCGTGGGTACCGGTCATGGGTGAGCTCCTTGTGGTCGGGGACGCCGGCGAGGCGATGGTTGCCCGGAACGTTACATATCCAAAACGGTCGTGGCAATAGTGAAATATGTAGACTCGATCCGTGCGACCCCCCATGACCGGCCCCGATACCGACGTGCGCCCGGTGTCGGCCCGTTCGGCGCTGGTCCGCATCCTCATCGCCGCCGACTCGCCGACGATGACCGCGCGCGAGATCTGTGCCGCGACCACCACCGTCGGCTACCCGGAATCGACCGTCCGGGTCGCGGTCTCCCGCATGGTCGCCGCCGGTGATCTGGTCCGCGAGAACCGCGCGTACACCCTCACCCCGTCGCTGCGCGCCCGCCGCACCGAACTGACCGCGCCGCGGACCTGTGCGTGGACCGGTGACTGGGAGCAGGTCGTCGTCACCGCGGTCGGCCGCCCCGCCGCCGAGCGGGCGACCCTGCGCGCGCGCCTGCTGTCGCTGCGCCTGGCCGAACTGCGTGAGGGCGTGTGGATGCGCCCGGCCAACCTGGAACGGCCCTGGCCCGCCGATCTCGACGACGCCGTCATCCGGCTGCGCACCCGGCCCGTCGAGGAGCCCGCCGACCTGATCGCCCGGCTGTGGCCACTGGCCGACTGGTCCGCGCGCGGCCACGCCCTGCTCGCCGCCATCGAAACCCCGGACCCCACCGCCCGTTTCGCCGCGATCTGCGCGGGCCTGGACCACCTCACCACCGACCCGGTCCTGCCCGCCGACCTAGCCCCCGCCGACTGGCCGGCGACCCGCCTGCGCACCGTCACCGCCGACTATCTCGCGTGGTTCGCCGCGCAGGGATCCACTCCCGGCTGACGCGCGCCGGGCCCGGACAGCGCCGGCCGCTCGACCGGCCGGCGCGTCGGTACGCTCGATCCGGTGATCGACGTGCGCCCGATCGAACCCCGCGACGCCGACGGCTTCGTCGCCGCGTTCGAGTCCGTCGCGGCCGAGGGCCGCTGGATCGGCACCGAACTGCCGGTCGACGACGAACGACGTGCCCGCTGGCGCGAATCCGCGCGGGGCGCCACCGCGGGCGCGCACACCCTGGTGGCCGTCGACGGCGAGCTGGTCGTCGGCTTCGCCCGCGTCGAGATACGGCACGGCCATGCGCACTTCGCGATGGCGCTGGTGTCGCAGTACCGCGGCCGGGGACTGGGCCGTCGCCTGCTCGCCGCGTGTGTGGACTGGGCGCGCGAGCACGATGCGCACAAGATCGACCTCGAGGTCTGGCCGCACAACGGCGCCGCCCGGCGCCTCTACGAAGGAGCGGGGTTCGTCGTCGAGGGTCGTCGCCGCAGGCACTGGCGCCGCGGCAACGGCGAACTGTGGGACTCGATCGAGATGAGCCTGGTCCTCGACGAGCACTCGCCGGGCAGCCCGTATCCCGACGATCCAGGCGGTTCGCGCGCTACGTTCCCGTCGGGAGAAGCGCGGGGGAGCGGGAATACCTGATCTTGTTCGGGTTGGTTCGGGTGTGGTGCCGGGAGAGTTGAGGTTGTCGCGTCTACCATGGACCGTGCCGTGCGACGTGGCGGCGCCGCATGGTGCATGGGGAAGGGCCCGCCCCGAGTTCTTCGGGGCGGGCCGCACCAGCCTCGCCGAGGCGCTGTGGCCGCCGCGCTGATCAAGCGGCACAGGGGAATTCAGTGCGCGATGCCGAGCAGTCCGAGGGCGAACCCGGCGTAGTCGGTGGCGATCTGCTCGGGCGTGGCCGGGCCGTCGAGCCGGAACCATTGCGGCAGAGCGGTGCACATCGTGGCGATGGCGCGACCCGCGGCGCGCGCGTGCTCGGTGCCGCGGCCCGCCTCGGTGAGCGCGGCGTCGATGTCGGCGTCGAGCAGATACTGGATCTCGTTGCGGGACGCCGCGATCCGGCGCCGATTCGCGGGTTCGAGGCTGCGCATCTCGCTGGCGCCGATGAAGGCGAGCTCGCGGCGGTGGGTGTGGAACAGTGCCAGTGCTTCCACGACCCGCGTCACCCGCTCGCGCCCGGTGCGCGCCTCCGCGCGGGCCGCCGCGATCCGCCGGTGCAGCTCGTCCATGGTGAGGTCGAGGGCCCGCACGAGCAGGTCCTGCTTGTCACGGTAGTGGTGGTAGACGCCGGGCACGCTCATGCCGGCGCGCAGGGCGATCGAGCGCATGGTGGCGCCGTGATACCCGGTCTCGACGAAGGAGTCGATGGCGGCCGCGAGGACGGGATCGATCTCCAGTGGCGGGAACGCCCGCCAGGCCACGGCCGGTTCGCCGGCGGGGGCGTGCACGGTGCCGGCGCGAGGCGGCGGCACCGGCTGCTCGCCGAGCAACCACGGCGTCGGCACGCGGAGTTCGGCCGCCAGCCGCCGCAGTCGCGGCACGGAGACACCGGTCTTGCCGGTCTCCACGGCGCTGAGCGTGGCCGGGCTGACCTCGATGCGCCGCGCGACCTCCCGCAGCGAGAGGCCGGCCGCGGTCCGCGCTTCCCGCAGCCGAGCGCCGAGGGTGGCGGAGTCGCCTTCGGTCGTGTTCACGATGTTCAGGATAGCTGAACAAATTGACCGTTGTCGAGCCGGATGATTGACAGGTAATGCGCGCACGTGCCACTGTCGACTGTGTTCACAGCCGAGCGAACGTTCGGCAAGCGCAGTGAGGAGCGACGCCGTGGCGATCGACCTGTCCCATCCCCCCGAGGTGCAGCACCTGGTCGAGCGCACCCGGGAGTTCATCCGCGACCGGGTACTGCCGATCGACGACGCCAACGACGGCGACATCGCCGCCGCCGGTGGTGACGCCCTGCGCGTCGACCTGCAGAAGGCGGCCCGCGAGGAGGGCGTCTTCGCCCCGCACGCGCCGGTCGAATACGGCGGCCTCGGCCTCGGCATGACCGACCGCGCCCCCGTCTTCGAGGAAGCCGGATACTCGCTGTTCGGCCCCACCGCGCTGAACATCGCGGCCCCGGACGAGGGCAATGTCCACATGCTCGCCCACATCGCCGACCCGGCGCAGAAGGAGCAGTACCTCGCCCCGCTCGCCCGCGGCGACCTGCGCTCGGCGTTCGCGATGACCGAACCGGCGCCCGGCGCGGGCTCGGACCCGTCGGCGCTGACCACGCGGGCCGAGCGCGCCGACGGCGGCTGGCGGATCAACGGCCGCAAGGCTTTCATCACCGGCGCCGACGGTGCCGGCTTCTTCATCATCATGGCCCGCACCTCCGGCGAACCGGGTGACCGCGGCGGCGCGACGATGTTCCTCGCGCCCGCCGACACCCCCGGCCTCCGGGTGGGCAGGCACATCGACACCCTGGACCGCTCGATGATCGGCGGCCACTGCGAGGTCTTCTTCGAGGACCTGCTCGTCCCCGCGGAGGCGGTGCTCGGCGCGGTCGACCGCGGCTTCGAATACGCGCAGGTCCGGCTCGGTCCCGCGCGGATGACGCACGTGATGCGCTGGCTCGGCGCCGCCCGCCGCGGACACGACGTGGCGGTGGACCGGGTTGCCGAGCGGCGCGGATTCGGTGGCAGGCTGGGCGATCTCGGCATGATCCAGGCGATGATCGCCGACAACGAGATCGATATCGCCGCCACCCGCGCGCTGCTGCTGCGCGCCTGCTGGGAACTCGATCGCGGTGAGTCCGCCGCGAACTCCACCTCGATCGCGAAGACCTTTGCCGCCGAGGCGATCTTCCGGATCATCGACCGGAGCATGCAGATGTGCGGTGGCCTCGGTGTCGCCGCCGACCTGCCGCTGGCCCGGCTCTCGCGCGAGGTCCGGCCCTTCCGGATCTACGACGGACCCTCCGAGGTGCACCGGTGGGCCATCGCCAAGCGCGCGGTGAGCGCGGCCGTGCGAGCGCGGAAGGCCGGCGAATGACCCTGCCCGGAATGGATGTCGCCGCGCTGGCGCGGTTCCTGCGCGCGCGGGGGGTGGAGGTCCGCGGCGAGCTGCGGGTCGACCTGATCAGCGGCGGCCGCTCGAATCTGACCTTCGTCGCCGCCGACGACGTCACCCGCTGGGTGGTGCGCCGTCCACCGGTAGCCGGGCTCACGCCCTCGGCGCACGACATGGCGCGCGAGTTCACCGTCACCGCGGCCCTGCAGAACTCGGAGGTCCCGGTCGCGCGGACCGTCGCGTTCGACGAGCAGGGCACCGCGCTCGGTGCGCCGATGACCGTCGTCGAATACATCGACGGCCTGGTCATCCGCGACCGCGACGAACTGGCCGTGCTCACCGACGCGCAGGTCGAGGCGAGCGTCACCGAGCTGGTCGACGTGCTCGCCCGGCTGCACGCGGTCGACGCGGCGGCGGTGGGGCTGGAGAAGTTCGGGCGCCCGGCCGGTTTCGTCGAGCGGCAGGTGAATCTGTGGGCGTCGCAATGGGATCGGGTGAAGACCCGCGACCTGGCCGATGTGCCGACCCTGCACGCCGCGCTGTCCGCGCGCATCCCGGCGCGGTCGGCGGGCTCGATCGTGCACGGCGACTTCCGCATCGACAACACCATCCTCGACGCGCGCGATCCCGGCCGGGTGCGGGCGGTGGTCGACTGGGAGATGTCGACCCTCGGTGATCCGCTCACCGACGCGGCGCTGATGTGCGTGTACCGCTCGCCGATCTTCGACGTGGTGCTCGGATCGTCGGCGGCCTGGACCAGCGACCGCATCCCCTCGGCGGACGACCTCGCCCAGGCCTACGCCACGGCGTCGGGGCGCGACCTCGGCGACTGGGGTTTCTATCTCGCGCTCGCCAACTTCAAGCTCGGCATCATCGGCGAGGGCATCACCCATCGCGCCCTGCGCGGCTCGGGCGCGGGCGCCGCGGCCGAACGCGCCGCCGAAGCCACCCCCGAATTCATGGCCGCGGGACTGCGCGCGCTGAAGGGAGCACACACGTGACGAGGACAGCCCTGATCAGTGGCGCGTCGCGGGGGATCGGCCGCGGCATCGCCGAATGCCTTGCCCGGCAGCGGTATTCGCTCACCATCACCGCGCGCGATGCCGAGCGGCTGGAGGCGGTGGCGGCCGAACTGCGTGCGCTCGGCGCGGGTGAGGTGGTGGCCGTCGCCGCCGACATGGCCGACGAAGCGGGCGTCGAGCGGGTGCTCGCGGCGCACGCCGAACGGTTCACCAGCTTGTCCGGGCTCATCCTCAATGCCGGGGTCGGCACCGCGGGACCGCTCGCCGAGGCCTCCATGCGCCGGTTCGACAAGACGATCGCGGTGAACCTGCGCGCACCGCTGCAATTGATCCAGGGTGCCCTGCCGATGTTGCGGGCAGGCGCCGCCGCCGATCCGGCGCACGGCGCGAAAGTGGTCGCGCTGTCGTCGATCAGCGGGGTGTATGCCGAAGCGGGCCTGGCGGTGTACGGCGCGGCCAAGGCGGCGGTGATCTCGCTGCTGGCCACGCTCAATGTCGAGGAGTCGGCCAACGGGGTCACCGCCACCGCGATCGCGCCCGGCTACGTCGACACCGAGATGAGCGCCTGGATCCACGACCGGATTCCGCCGGAGCAGATGCTCACGGTGAACGACGTGGTCGAGCTGGTCGACTCGGTGTTCCGGCTGTCGGCCCGCGCGGTGGTGCCCACGATCGTGCTGTCGCGCGCGGGCACCGACGGCTACGGCGCCTAGCGGGTCAACTCGTCCGGCGGTCGGGTTCGCTGCGGTAGCGGGCCCGGCCGCCGTCGATCTTCAGCAGCTTCCACAGCGGCCGGGTCACCGGGTTCAGCAGCCCGAGGTCGTCGGCGAGGCCGCGCATGTCGCCGAAGAAGCCGCTCAGAATCCGGCGCGAGGTGGGGCTGCGCCAGAACGCGTCCTTGAACACCTCGTCGGGGATGTCGAATTTGGTGGCGAACGACTTCGACGGCTTCACCAGCTCGTCGGCGAGCCAGCGCATGGCGATCGGGAAGGCCACCGCGCACACCGCGGTGCTCACCGGATTCATCCTGGCCACGTGGTTGCGCAGGAACTCGTTGGCGAAGGAGATGTGGCGCGCCTCCTCCGCGATGTGGATCTCCATGATCCGCAGCAGCGTGGGCTGGGTCGCGCTCCCCGACCTGATCAGCGCCTTCTGATAGTGGTCGATCGGCTCCTCGCCGCCGAGGATGCCGATGAACAGGATGGCCCAGAAGTAGCCGCCCGCGACGCCGATGAACGGCGAGGCGACCCGGAACAGCGGCCGCATCCCCGGCACGTCGTCGCCGATCCGGTTGACCAGCTCCTGGAACATCTGGATGTGGTTGCACTCCTCGGTCATCTCGTGGAGGCAGTAGCGGAACTCGGGGGAGCCGTTGGGCAGGGCCATGGCGTACTGCATCATCCCGCGGATGAGGATGGATTCGAACGCGAGTCCCACCTTCGCGGCGTTGGCCTGTCGCCAGCGCCCGATCTCGATCCGGCGTTCCAGCGGCAGGCCCTGATACCAGGCGGTGGCGCCGAGCGGGTCCAGCTCGGCCGAGAGCACCCAGCGCGGGTCATCGCGGTCGATCCGGAATTCCGGTGCGTCCCAGTCGATGTCGAGGAAGGGATCGAAACGGCGGTGGACCGAACCCTCGGACAGGGTCAGCAGGGTGTCGGCGTAGTCCGGATCGGCGGCAGCGGTCTTCGAGAACGTCATTGTTTCTCTCCATCGTCACGGGGCTCACCGTCGAGCGGGGCGCGCCCTGATGTAACTGTAACGCACTGTCTCACCTAAATCCAGGGTCCGCTGTCGGCTCAGCCCACGCGGGGCACCCGGCCGTCGACGTCGGTGAAGCCGTAGGCCTCGGCCAGGTCGGCGACCTTCCAGGCGGCGCCGGTGCGGGTCAGCCGGTCGGGATCGGCCGCCAGGGCCACGACCGCGCGGCCGGGGAAGGCGGGCGTCTCGGCGGCGTCGAGGTCGAAGGTTCCCTCGCCGGGCAGGGTGACCTCGCGCCTGCCGTTCGCGTCGGCCGGAACCATCTGCAGCAGTTCGGTGTTGACGATCCCGGGCCAGATCGACACCGCGGTCACGCCGGTGCCGTCCAGGTCGTGCGCGAAATCGGCGGTGAGCCGGTCCAGCGCCGTCTTGGCGACGCCGTAGACGGCATTGTGCGAGTAGCGCTGAGCGCCGGGCGAGGACACGTTCACGATCAGCCCGGCCGCCTCGATCAGCAACGGCGCGGCGAACACGCTCGCCACGTAGTGCGAGCGCACGCCGATGTCGAACGTCTCGTCCCAGGCCTTCGGCGGGACGTCCCAGAACTTGCGGCCCAGCCAGCGGCCTGCGGCGGGGGCGTTGTAGACATTGTTGACCAGCACGTCGAGCCGACCCTGCTCGTCGCGGACCCGCGCGAACAGCTTCTCGACCGCGGCGTCGTCGGTGTGGTCGCACACCACGGCCACACCGGTCCCGCCCGCGGCGGTGATCTCCTCGGCGGTGGCGTGCACCGTGCCGGGCAGCCGGCCCGGGGTGGTGGTGCGGCCGGTGACGTACACGGTGGCCCCGGCCGCGCCCAGCTCGAGGGCGATGCCCTTGCCGATGCCGCGACTGGCTCCGGTCACCACCGCGACCCGGCCGGCCAGAATCTTGGGTGTTCCGCTCATGACCTCCAGACACTACCGTCAAAATAGGAACACGTTCTAGAAACGGAGACGGTAGTGGAGCTGACCCATCGATTCCTGGACACCGGCGAGGTCCGGATGCACATCACCGAGCAGGGGCAGGGGTATCCGGTGGTGTTCTGCCACGGCTTCCCGCACACCGGGTTCGTGTGGCATCGCCAGCTCGCCGCCGTCTCCGCCGCCGGATTCCGGGCGATCGCGCCCGATCTGCGCGGATACGGGCGCACCGAGGCGCCCGCCGATGTCGCGGCCTATACGAACGAGGCGGTGATCGGTGATCTGCTGGCGCTGCTCGACGACATCGGCGCGGCGACGGCGGTGTTCGTCGGCCTCGACTTCGGCGCCCAGCTCGTCTGGGAGCTGGCGTTGCGCGCGCCCGAACGGGTGGAAGCCGTTGCGGTGCTGAACAATCCGTTCTCGCCGCGACCGCCGCGCGCGCCGTCGGAGTTCTGGACCAAGGCAGCGCAGCGGCACTTCCTGCACCTGGCCTACTTCCAGGAACCCGGCGTCGCCGACGCCGAGCTCGCGGCCCGGCCCCGCGAATTCCTGGCCCGCGTGTACTACTCGCTCTCCGGCGACTACCACTACCTCGACACCTGGAAGAACCCGCCCGGCCTCGGCTACCTCGACGTCCTCCCGCAGGCGCCCGCGATGCCGTGGACATGGCTGTCGGAGTCCGAATTCGACACCCTGGCCACGGAATTCGAGCGCACCGGCTTCACCGGCGGCCTCAACTGGTACCGCAACCTGGACCGCAACTGGGCGCTGACCGAGGCCCTTGCCGGTGCGAAGGTGGAGGTTCCCACCTACTTCCTCTACGGCGCCAACGACCCCGACATGGAGGGCTTCAGCGGCCGCGACCCCCTGGCGACCCTGCGGGCGAACGTCACCGACCTGCGCAGCGTCGTCGAGGTCCTCGACGCGGGCCACCTCGTCCAGCTGGAACGCACCGACGCCGTCGACACCTTCCTGATCGGCGCCCTGCGCGAACTCGGCGTGAGCGCGATGTCCACGCCGTGAGCGGCGCGTCGGGTCAGCGGGCGCGGTCGTAGACCAGCGCGATCTCGCCCAGCTCGCCGACCTCGTTCCGGGTGACGGTCCAGCGGGTGCCGGGCAGTCCGTCGTCGAACAGGCGTGCGCCGCCGCCCGCGATCTCCGGGCAGATCAGCAGGTAGAGGCGGTCGACGAGGTCCGCGGCGAGCAGATCCTTGATGACACTGGGGCTGGTGTTGACGAGGATCTCGCCGCCGTCGGTGGCGCGCAGGTCGGCGACGACCTCGGCGGCGGGCGCGTCGACGACGCGCGTGCGTTCCCACGGTGCCTCGGTGAGCGTGGTCGACAGCACCACCTTGTCGACGTCGGTCAGCCAGCGCG
Source organism: Nocardia asteroides (assembly GCF_900637185.1). NCBI lineage: Bacteria > Bacillati > Actinomycetota > Actinomycetes > Mycobacteriales > Nocardiaceae > Nocardia > Nocardia asteroides. The sequence goes on from NZ_LR134352.1 coordinate 3,318,975, forward strand.
CGTAGCCGCGGTCGCGCGGGTCGGCGCTCTCGTCGGCGGCGACCGACGGCCAATAGCCGAGGAACCCTTCGGCATTGCGTCGGCCGAGTACCGCGGTGGTCGCGTTCTCCCAGATGCGGGTGAGGTGGTCGCGCGCCACCTTGGTGGTCGCGTAGCGGACGATCGCGCCCGCGTCGGTAGGTCCGCCGGGACCGTGGTAGCGCCCGTCGAGGGTAAGAGCGATATTGGCGGTGACGAGGCGTGCGGTCATGAGCGGGAAATCCCTTCGGTGATGGCGGCGAGGTTGTCGAGCACCTGTCCCCAGCCGGTGCCGATCCCCGCGATATAGGGGACGGCCTCGACCGCGGTGTCGGTGATGGTGAGGGTGAGTCGCAGGCGGGTGCCGTCGGCGACGATGTCGAGAGCCAGGTCGTAGCGGCCGGTGAACGACACCGCGCCGTCCGCGTCGAGCACCGACAGGTCGAACGCGAGGTGCTCGGGTTCCGTTGCGGCGCGGACGGTTCCGGCCGAGTGGTAGTGCCGCCCCTCCGGATCGCGATAGTCGAGCACCGCTCGGCCGCCGGGCACCGGTTCGAGACCGCAGTCGGTGATGGTCATGGACGGCGGAGCCAGCCAGCTGCCGAGCAGATCGGCGTCGACCCAGTGCCGCCAGACGATCTCGCGTGCCGCCGCCAGGGTCCGCTCGAATTCGAACCTGCGGCCGTCGGCCCATCGGTTCTGTTCCGCCATCGCAGATTCCGCTTCGATGGCGGCCCGGTAGCGCTCGACCACATCGCGCTCGTCCGCGTTCGCCGCCGCTGCGTCGATCAGTCGGCGTAGGTGTCGTTCCAGTTGGGTCAGCGGCGCGGTCTCGAGCGCGTAGACGCGACGCTGGCCGAGCGGGAACACCGTCACCAGACCGGCTTTGGCCAGGGTCTGCAGATGCTTGGTGGTCTGCGGTTGCCGCAATCCGGTCAGCTCGGCCAGTTCGCCGACCGAGCGTGGTCGCTCGGCGAGCAACTCCACGATGCGCCACCGGGCGTGATCCCCGAGCGCCGACGCGACCTCTTCCATGACCAGAAGAATTCCACGAATGGAATATTCATGTCAAGGAATATTTGTGAGCGTGCTCAGGGCTCGCCGATGACTTCCGGGGGGAGGAATGTGGCGCCGAGCTGGGCGGCGACGGCGCTGGTGTGGTCGACGATGCGGTCCGCGGTGACGTCGAGGACGCCGGTGCGCCAGGCCGAGAGCAGTTCGATGAAGCCGCCGATGCCGATCAGGGTGCTCATCCGGATGGTGGTCTCGTCCACGCCGGGGCGCAGGTAGGGGCGGGCGGCGGCGATGAGCAGGTCGGTGGCGTCGGTGAGCATGGTCTTGCGCCGTTGCTCCAGCACGGCGCTACCGGCGTGGTCGGCGAGCAGGATGCGGGCGCGGCCACGCGGGTCGGCCTGCAACGCCACGGCGTGGGCGATGGTGGCCCGCATGATCTCGAGCGGGGCGCGGTCGGCGTGCTCGGCGATCACCGTGGCCAGGTCGACGAACACTTCGGCGCAGACTTCGTCCCACACCGCGGTCAGCAGGTCGTCGCGGTCGCTGAAGTGCTCGTAGAAGTAGCGGTCGTTGAGCGAGGTGCGCTGGCAGACGCCGCGCATGGTCACCGCGGCCCAGCCGTTGTCGATCCAGATCTCGAGCGCGGCGTCGACGAGGCTCTCGCGGCGCTGCGCTCTGCGCTGATCGGCGGTGAGTCCGCCCCAGGTCCGGGCCGGTGCGCGCACATCCATGGTTGACAAAGTACTCCGCCGCGAGCCTAATTGGTGTCAGGTGCGGCCAATGGTGGCAGATGCCACCAATTCGAGCCTCGCCGGGTCGACCCCGGGAGTTGCCATGCGACTGTTTCCCTTCGGCGGACATCGCCGGACCACGAACGCCGATGCCGTGGTGACCGGCGCGGGCAGCGGCATCGGCCGCGCGTTCGCGCTGGAACTGGGCAGGCGCGGCGGCCGCGTCGTGTGTTCCGACATCGATCCCGATCGCGCCGACGAGACCGCCGCGCTGGTCGAGGCCGCGGGCGGCAAGGCGACCGGGACAATCTGCGACGTGACCGCGATCGACGAGGTGACTCGGCTGGCCACGACCGCGCGGGACTGGTTCGGCGGGTCACCCACCGTCGTGGTCAACAACGCGGGCATCGGCGCGGGTGGGCCGGTGGTCGGCGAGTTCGCCCTCGACGACTGGCACCGCACGCTCAGGGTGAACCTGTGGGGCGTGATCCACGGCTGTCACGTCTTCGCGCCGATCCTGCGGGAAGCCGGTCGCGGCGCCCTGGTCAACGTCGCCTCGGCGGCCGCCTTCGGCGCGGCGCCACGGATGGCGGCCTACAACGTCAGCAAGGCGGGCGTGCTCGCGCTCTCGGAGACCATCGCGGCCGAGCTGGCCGGCACCGGCGTCGGCGTCACGGTGCTGTGCCCGACCGGGGTGAAAACCAATATCCTGCAGGCCGATGCGCCCCTGGACGACACGGCCGAACGGCTCGGCGGCCTGCTGTTGCGCTGGACCGGCCGCGCGCCCGCCGGGATCGCCCGCGCCACCCTCGACGCCGTGGATCGCGGTGAGCTGTACGTGGTTCCGCAGCTCGAGGCCAAAGTGCTGTGGCAGGCCAAACGATGGATGCCTGCCACCTACACCCGTTCGGCGGGCCTGCTGGAGCGGGTCGTGCGCTGATCCGTTCACACCGAAGGAGATCGAACAATGACGTTCGCCTATCCCGACATGCTCGCCACGGTGCGCGCCCGCCAGTGGGCGCTGGCCGACATCGACTGGGACGCACCGGGCGCCGACACCATCACCGACGAGCAACGGCCCCGGCTGGCCACCTTCATGGCGGATCTGGTGTGGATCGAACACGTCGGCGCCCGCGGCTTCGCCGCCCTGGTCCACCAGGCGCCACCGGGCCCACTGCGCGAGATCTACCGGTACTTCCACGCCGAGGAGCAGAAGCATGCCAATGCCGAACTCGCGCTGATGCGGCGCTGGGGCATGCTCGACGACGACGCGATGCCGGTGCCCAACAAGAACATCCGCCTCGTGATCAGCTGGCTCGACCGCTACGCCGACCAGCTGACGCTGCCGGTGCTGGGCACGGTGATCCCGTCGCTGGAGACCGCGCTGGACGGCGCCCTGGTGAAATTCCTGCTCGACGAGGTCGAGGACCCGGTGTGCCACGAGGTGTTCCGGCACATCAACAGCGACGAGTCCCGCCACCTGGCCGTCGGTTTCCAGGTGCTCGAGCAGCTCGGCGCGGGCCCGCTGCGCCGGATGGCCATCGAGACGGCCGGATTCGCGGTGCGCCCGTCGTTCGTGCTCGGGGCGCTGCTCTACGCGCCACTGCTGTCGCGGATGTCGACCAACATCATCGCCCTCGGGCTCGACGAGGAGAAGCTGTGGCAGGCGGTGCGCCGCTACGAGAACGTCGGCGAGCGCAGTCCGGCGATCCGGCGGATCCCGCTGTATCACGTGGTGAAGATGCACGGGAAGGCCACGATCCACCGGCGTCAGCCGTTCCAGCTGCTGGCCGACGTGTCCAACGCCTGCATCGACCGTTTTCCGGTGCGGGTGCTGGGGCGCAGGCCGTCCTGGTCGGACGAGCTCACCTATGAACCGGTGGCGAAATGAGCACCGGCTTCGCGGGCCGGGAGGTGCGCTACGCGGAATTCCGGCCGCGCCGCGAGTTCACCGGGCTGCGGGTGGCGATCGTCGGCAGCGGGGCCGCGGCGGCGCGGCTGCTGCCCGGCATCGCCGCCGAGGCCGCCCGGGTGACGGTGTTCCAGACCGACGCGGTGTGGATCCTGCCGCGCGGTCCGGTGCCCACGGCGACGCTGCGCCGGCTGCCGCAACGGCTGGTGCGATCGGCCGCGCTGCTCAATCTCCGTGTCCAGGTGCGGGATTCGTGGTTGCGGCACCGCCTCACCCCTGACGCGTCCGCCGGTGTCGCGGTGCACGGCAGCTACTACCGGACGTTGCGCCTGCCGCACTGCACCCTGGTGACCTGGCCGATCGCGCGACTGGTGCCCGCCGGCATCCGTACGGTCGACGGCATCGAGCACCGGGTCGACGTCATCGTCCACGCCGAAGACGCCACCCGCGTCGTCCGCACGGTCGGCAGGCGCGGCCACACCCGTCCGGCCCCCGCCGCCTTCACCGCGTCCAGGATCGAGGAGATCGCATGACCAGCACCGGAATCGACCACGAGATCGTCATCGTCGGGGCCGGGTTCTCCGGCATCGGCGCGGCGATCGCGCTGCGCCAGGCCGGGTTCGACGACTTCCTGATCGTCGACGAAGCCGACGGCGTCGGCGGGACCTGGCACTGGAACACCTATCCCGGTGTCGCCGTGGACATCCCGTCCTTCAGCTACCAGTTCTCCTTCGAGCAGCGCACCGACTGGTCGCGGGTGTACGCGCCGGGCCGCGAGCTCAAGGCCTACGCCGAATCCTGCGTGGACAAATACGAACTGCGCCCACGCATCCGGTTCGGCGTGACGGTGCTGGGCGCCGACTTCGACGAGCGGGGCAGGCACTGGGTGCTGCGCACCGGTGACGGCGGCACCATCACCGCACGCTTCGTGATCAGCGCGACCGGCGTACTGACCCGGCCGAAACTGCCCGACATCGCCGGTATCGAGGACTTCGCCGGCCTCACCATGCACACCTCCCGCTGGGATCACGACCAGGACCTGCGGGGCAAGCGGGTCGCGATCATCGGCACCGGTGCCTCGGCGGTCCAGGTGATCCCCGAGATCGCACCGGATGTCGCGCACCTGACGGTGTTCCAGCGCACGCCGATCTGGTGTCTGCCCCGGCCCGATCTGCCCCTGCCGCTCGCGGCGCGGGTGGCGTTGAAGGTCCCCGGCGGGCGGACGCTGACCCGGCTGGTCAGCCAGACCTACGTCGAGTTCACCTTCCCGCTGGCCGCCCACTATCACCGATCCCTGCCGACCGCGGCCATCGGCGAACGCGCGGGCCTGGCCCATCTGCGCCGCCAGGTGAAGGACCCGGCGGTGCGCGCCGCGCTGACCCCGAACTACGCGCTGGGCTGCAAACGGCCCAGCTTCTCCAACGACTACCTGGCGACCTTCAACCGCTCCAACGTGACACTGGAGACCGCCGCCATCGCCGAGGTCACCGCCACCGGCGTGCGCACCGCGGCGGGTGTCGAGCATCACGCCGACGTGCTGATCCTGGCGACGGGCTTCAAGGTGATGGAGTCGGGCAATATGCCGACCTACGACCTGCACGGGGTCGGCGGCCGCGATCTGGAGACCTGGTGGGACGAGAACCGGCTGCAGGCCTACGAAGGCGTGAGCGTCCCCGGCTTCCCGAACTTCTTCTCCATCATCGGCCCCTACGGCTACAACGGCGCCTCCTACTTCACCCTGATCGAGAACCAGACCCGGCACATCCTGCGCTGCCTGCGCCACGCCCGCGACACCGACGCCGACCGCATCGAGGTGAGCGAATCGGCCAACGACCGCTACTTCCGGGAGATGCTCGCCCGCCGTGGTGGACAGGTGTTCTGGCAGGACAGCTGCGCCACCGCCAACAGCTACTACTTCGACAAACACGGTGACGTCCCGCTGCGCCCTGCCTCCACCCTCGAAGCCGCCTGGCGCAGTGGGCATTTCGCCCTGAGCGACTACGTGTTCGGCTGAGCCGCGACGCCGCCCGCTCCCGTCCTGGCATCCGTGTGCGATGCTCGGACGGAGCAGGCAGGAGGTACGCATGGGGATTCGTGGTGTGCTGTTCGATGTCGACGACACCCTGTTCGACTACTCCGCGTCCGAGGCGACCGGGCTGCTGGCCCAGCTGCGGGCCGACGGTGACCTCGGCCGGTTCAGCGAGCCCGCGGCGGCGGTCGCGCTGTGGCGCGACATCACCGCGACCGAGTACCACCGGTTCGTCACCGGGGAACTGTCGTTCACCGAGCAGCAGCAGTCCCGGGCCCGCCGGTTCGTGGCCCATCTGCGGGGGATCGAGCCGGCAGCGGTCATCGCGCCTGACGCGGCGACCTGGTTCGCCGGATACACCGCGCACCGCCGGGCCGCCTGGGCGGCCTTCCCCGACGCCGAGCCGGTGCTGCGGAAGCTGGCCGCGGGGTACCGGCTCGGCATCGTGTCGAACTCGGCGATCCCGCCGCAGCGCGGCAAGCTCGAAGCGGTCGGCCTGCTGTCCTATTTCGGCGAGGTGTTCATCTGCAGCGAGGAACACGGTGCCGCCAAGCCGGATCCGAGCATCTTCCTCGCCGGGTGTGCCGGGCTGGGGCTCGCGCCGCACGAAGTCGCCTACGTGGGCGACAACTACGACCTGGACGCCCTCGGCGCGGCCGGCGCCGGGCTGCGGTCGTGCTGGCTCGACCGGGCGAACACGCGGGACCGCCGCGACATCCGCGGCGGCATCCACGTCATCGGCTCACTCGACGAGCTGCCCGACCTTCTCTCGCGGTGACGGCGCCGGGCCGGTCCGCGCCCGGAAGGGCAGCCACCAGTTCGCGGGTCCCATCAGCTGCACCACGGCGGGCACCAGCAGCATTCGCACCAGCGTCGCGTCCAGCACCAGGGCCACGATCATGCCGAGGCCGAGGAACCGCATGGGCGTCAGCGGGGAGAGCGCGAACGCGCCGGTGACGACCACCAGCAGGACCGCCGCGGCGGTGATGACCCGGGCTGTGCGCACCGTTCCGAGGCGCACGGCGGTGGCGGTGTCGGCACCGGCGCGATGGGCCTCGGCCATCCGCGAGAGCAGGAACACCTCGTAGTCGGTGGACAGGCCGAACACGACCGCGATGATCAGCACCAGCATGCCGGCCGGGATCGGACCGGCCGTGATCCCCAGCGGACCCGCCAGGAACCCGTGGTAGAAGACGACGGTCATGATCCCGAAGGTCGCCGCCAGACTCAGGAAGGCCAGCACAACGGCCTTGAGCGGCAACATGATCGAGCGGAACGCCACGGTCAGCAGCACCATGGTCGCCAGCACCATCACCGCGATCATGAGCGGCATCCGCCCGACCGTCGAGTCCACCGTGTCGACGGTCGCCGCGGTGTCTCCACCGACGGTGACCACCGTCGACGCGGGCGGTTCGAGCGCCCGGATGGCGTGCACGGCCGCGGTCGCGTCGGCACTGCGGTCGGCGGCGGTCAGGAACACGTGCACGACGACGATGTCGTCGGTCCGCCCGATCTGCACCGCGTCCCGCACCCCCGGCACTCCGTCGACGCCGTCGAGGATGTCCTCGATCGCGGCGGCCGAGGGTGGGGTTCCGTCCAGCCCGCGCAGGAGCACGGTCGCGCCGCTGGCCGCGGCGGGGAAGTTCGCGGTGAGTTCGTCGGCGGTGCGGCGCATCTCGCTGTCGGGCGGCAGGGCGCGCTGGTCGATGTCGCCGAGCGCGATGCCGGTGACCGGTGCGGCCAGGACCAGCAACACGGCACCGACCGCCACCGCGACGACACCGGGGCGCCGCTGCACCGCCTCGACCACCCGCGTCCAGAAGCGCTCGCCCCGGTCCGCGGACGACTTCGTGCGGCCGATACGCGCACCGAACAGCGTGAGCAGGGCGGGCAGCACGGTCAGCGACAGGGCGGCGGCCAGCGCCACCGCGGCGACCGAACCGATGCCGAGTGAGCGCAGCACCGCCTGCGGGAAGACGAACGTGCCGGCGAAGGCGCACATCAGCAGCACCGCCGACACCGCCACGGTGCGTCCGGCGGTGGCGTAGGTGCGCTCGACGGCCCGGCCGATATCGCCGTGGCGCGCGTACTCCTCGCGGAACCGGGTGACCAGGAACAGCCCGTAGTCGATGGCCATGCCGAGCCCGAGCAGCGAGGCGATGTTCACCGCGAAGGTGGTCACCTCGGTCATCTCGGTGAGCAGCCGGACCACGCCCAGCGACGCGGCCACCGCCATCCCGCCGACCAGCACGGGCAGCGCTCCGGCGAGCAGTCCGCCGAACACCAGCACCAGCAGCACCAGGGTCACCGGCAGCGAAATCGACTCGGCCACCACGAGATCCCGCTGCGACCGGGTGACGATCTCGGCGTTGAGGGCGCTGTAGCCGGACAGCCGGGTCTCGACGCCGGGCACCCGCAGCGCGTCGGCGATCGCGGGATAGGCGGCGATGCGCGCGGTCTCGTCGCCCGCGGTGAACACCACCGCCACGGCCTGGCGCCGATCGGCCGACACCAGGTAGTTCCGCAGCGGGATCACGCTGTTCCAGTAGCTCTGCACCGGCCGGGCCAGCAGCGCGGGATCGATCCGGTCCACGGCCGCCGCCACCTGCGGCGCGATCTCGTCGATCGTGCGCCCCTCCGGCGCGGTGTAGAGCGCCACCACATCCGGGCTCTGCGGGCCGAAGTGCTCGGTGACCGTGCGATCGACCAGCGCCGATTCGCTGCCGGGGTCGGCGAAACCGCCCGCGCTGAGGCGCCCGGCGACATCGGCGCCGAACACGGCGCACAGCGCCACGAACACCCCGGCGACCGCGAGGACCGCGCGCGGGCGCGCGAGCACGAGGCGAGCGAGCACCGTCATCGCCGGGAATCCGCCGAATTCTCTTCGGCCGGTACCGATTCCAGCAGGTCGGTGATCCGGTCCAGCAGCGCCTCCAGCCGGGCTTCGATGCCGTCACCGTTGCGGGCCGAGACCGTCAGGTGGGTGTGGCCGTCGAATTCGGTGAGGCCGAACAGCAGCGGCATGGCGACACTGTGCTGGGGCAGGACGTACAGCCCCGTCGGCCGGAAACCGGGTACCGCCAGTTCGTCGGCGGTGAACCGGCCCATATGCGACACGGTGGCCGAGGCCAGGTTCCGGCCGAAGCGGGCCCCGAGCCAGTTCGTGGTGTGCAGGACACCGCGATTGACCGGATCGGGCACCAGGGTGATCTTGGTGTTGGCCAGCTGGTTCAGCTCGCGCCGTTCCCGCAGACCGGTCTTGATCCGCTCCTTGACCGCGGTCCAGTCCGTTCCCGGTGCGAGATCGAGGAACAGCGGCAGCGCGAGATTGGCGGTCGAGCGCAGCGCCGGATCGTGCCTGCGCAGGTCCACCGGCATCATGATGCGCGAGGTGCCCGGCGTCTCCGCGGCCAGCAGCGCGCACACCCGGGCCAGCGCGCCCGGCCCGGCCGCCGCGATCCGCCGGTGCCGCATCAGGTGCCTGGCCTCGCCGCGGCGCTGCCTGCCGCGCCCGACCGCGCTGCGATAGCGCGGGACCATCGCGGCCGGACGGCCGGGCGCGCCGATCCGCGCCACGAGTTCCTGATCGGCGATCGGATCCGGCTGCGGGACCGGATCCTCGCCGCGCAGCGCCCGCAGTACATTGGTGGCCCACAGCACCATGCCCATGCCGTCCATCACGCCGTGGAACACCCGGAAGACGAGCGTCACCGGGTCGCCGGTGAGCAGCAGCACCTCGACGGTGGTGTCCGGGGTCGGCCCGATCGGGCTGGTCAGCACCGGATCCAGCTCGAGCGCCGGCCCCTGCGGTGTGTGGCCCAGCGCCACCCGGACGGCGGGCGCGGTGCCGCTGTCGATCCAGTCCGCGCCCCGGCGCACCAGCCGCGCGCCCGGTGTCACGGCCGCGGCCGTGGTGACCGCGCGACGCAGCCGTTCGGGGTCGATCTCGCCGTCGCCGGGGATAACCAGCTGCATGAGGAACGGCGGCGCCAGCTCGCGCATGGGGAAGTACATGCGCTCGGTCGTCGTGATGGGACGGCGAAAGGTGCTGCTGCCGTGCATGATTGCCTCCGGGAGGTCGAGGATGGTCAGCGCAGGTGCCGGGTCAGTGTCTCGACACCGCCCACCCCGTCGAGCCAGCCGAGGAACTCGGCCAGGCCGGTGTCGCGATCGGTGACCGGGGTGTAGCCGAGATCGCGCCGGGCCGCGCCGGTGTCATAGGTGGCGGTGCGGGTCATCAGGGCCACCGCGTAGCGCGACAGCGGCGGTGACCAGCGGTCGGCCACGGCCGGGATGCGCCACACCGTCTCCAGGACCGCGACCGCCGCCGCGACGACCCGCGGATTCGGCCGCCGGGTCGGCGGCTCGTAGCCGAGGCGGGTCGCGACCGCACCGAGAAATCCCCACACATCGGTCTTCTCGGCATCGGCGACGAAGTAGGCCCGGCCCCCTGGCGTGTCCGCGGTGACGGCCAGCCGGCACGCGTGCACGATGTTGTCCACGTGACACAGCGACGCCTCCACCGTGCGGCCCCCGGACAGATCCGGCAGCGAGCCCGCCGCCGTCCGCCCGAGCAGCCGCACGATCGGCCCCGACCGGTCACCCGCACCCCAGATCGCCCGTGGCCGCAGCGCCACCGTGGTGAATCCGGGGGCGTTCGCGGCCAGGACCGCGCGTTCGGCGGCGGCCTTGGTCTCGGAATAGAAGTTGAGATAGCGGCGCGGGTAGGGCAGCGACTCGTCGACGTCGCGCTGGTCGCCGCCGTCGCGGTCCATCAGCGCGCTGGGACTGGAGACGAACACGAACCGCGACGCGCCGCCGCGGCGGGCCGCCGCCAGCAGCAGTTCGGTGGCCCGCACGTTCTCCGCCCAGAACCGCGCCCTGGTGCCGCGCTCGTCGACCCGGGCGGCGCTGTGGATCACCACGTCGACGCCGGTGGCGGCGCGCTCGAGCGACGCGCCGTCGGTGAGGTCGCCGTGCACGACCGTCACCTGGTCCAGGGCCGGGCCGAGGTCGTCGAGCACACTGGTGGGCCGCACCAGAATCGACACGTCGTGGGTGCCGTCGGCGACCAGCGCGCGCACGAGCGCGCCGCCGAGGAAACCGGACGCGCCGGTGACGAGGATCTTCATCGGCGGGTCTCCAGATTCTTCGCCGCCCAGCGGGCGAGCTCCTCACGCCCGATCTTGGCGTTGTGCCGGATGTCGACGGGGAAACGCGGATGCGCCAGGAACGCGGCGATCGGCGCGACCGTCGCGAATTCGGTCGCCTTGGTACGCACCCGGGTCAGCACCGCGGACTCGTCGGCCCCCGGCTCCAGCTCGACGCACAGCACCGGCCGTTGCGCACCGGCCGCGCCGACCCCGACGAGCGCGGTGCGCGCCACCCCGGCGACGGTGTTGAACACCTGCTCCACCTGCACCGTGAACATCGGTCCGCGCGCGGTGGTGACCCGCTGGCTCTTGCGGCCGCAGAACCAGATCCGGCCCTGCTCGTCGATCCAGCCCAGATCGCCGGTGCGATGCCAGACGCGGTCACCCTCGCGGATCTTGCCCGCCGCGTTCGCCGCCGCCGGCCAGTAGTACCGGGTGCTCACATTCGGTCCGGCGACGACGATCTCGCCCACCGCACGATCGCCGGTGGGCGTGGTCGCGCCGGCCCAGTCCGGTATCGGGTCGTCGGTGATACCGACCAGCCGCACCTCGACGCGGTCGGCCGGCCTGCCGATGCAGGTGCCGTCGCCGCGGCGGGCCCGATCGACGAGACCGTCCAGCAGTTCCCTGGATTCGATCGTCGACATGGGCAGCGCCTCGGTGGACCCGTAGCCGGCGTAGACCCGCGCGTCGGGCCGCAGCACCTCGCGCAGCCCGGCCACACACCAGTCCGGGACCGGCGCGCCACCGGAGAAGATCTCCGCCAGCGTGGCGAGCGGGGCCGGATGCGCGCGCAGGTGCTCGAGCAGCGGGATCAGCAGGGCGGGGGAGGCGAACAGGGTACGGACGCCGAACCGTTCGATCGCGTCGACCACGTGCGCCGGATCGGTGGACCCCACCTTGCTCGGAATGAGCGGCGGGAGCACACATCGCGACCCGAGCAGCAGGTCGAGCACGCCCACCAGCGGCAGGGTGATCAGCGACGCCTCCGGCGCGGTGCCACCACGCGCGGCGTGCACCTGCTCGACCATGGCCGCGAGATTGCCGTGGGTGAGTTCCACCGCCTTCGCCGGACCCGTACTGCCGGTGGTGAATCCGATGATCAGCACGTCGTCGGACGCGGCGGGCTCCCGCGGCGGCAGCGCCCCGGCCGGGGTGCGGCCCCAGCCGGCCAGGGTGGGGCCGCCCCAGAACCAGCGGCGGCCCACCGTGAGCGTGGTGCGCACGCCACGGAAGCTGCGCGCGAACAGCACCCGCAGCGCGTGCGCCTGCGGGATACCGATGAACGCCTCCGCCTCGACCGCGCGCAGGCAGTGCACCATGCGGCGCACGCCCATCCCGGGGTCGATCACCACCGGTACCGCGCCGATCTTCAACAGCGCGAACAGGATCGCGTACAGCTCCGGACTCGGCAGCACCAGCACGATGGTGCGGGTGCCGCTGCCGACGCCGGACTCGGTGAGCCGCTGGGCGATCGCGTCGGACCAGTCGTCGAGTTCGCGATAGGTGATCCGGCGGTAGTCCGGCAGCCCGGCCTGGGTCTGCCCGTCGGGGTAGATCACCGCGGGCCGGTCCGGTTCCGCGGCGGCGAGCCGCCGGAACTCGTCGACGGTCCGCCAGTAGGTCGCCGTCGTCACGCGGTGCGCTCCGGCAGGCGGTAGACGGCGGCGCCCGCGGACGGACCAGCGCCCGCGGCCACGAACAGCACCCGGGTGTAGCCGGTCAGCGTCTGCTCGGCGAGCGCGCGGTCGTAGGCCAGCGGCAGCGCGGCGGTGTGCGGATCACCGTCGGTCAGGTCCGGGGTGCGGATGGCATCCTGGGGGAGTCCGAGGGCATCGGCGAGCTTCTTGGGGAAATGCGGTGTCGGGGTGGAGGCGATCAGGGCCGTGCCCGCCGGGTCGGCGCCCGCCTCGTCCAGGGCCGCGCGGGCGGCGTCGATCGCCACCGTCAGGATCCGGTCCTCGAAATCGTCGTCGCGTTCCACCGTCATCAGCGAGCGGCCGATCGTGCCCATGGTCGCGGTGTCGACATAGGCCGCCTCGGCCGGGCTGCCGGTGGACCGCGCCAGGTGCACCGGGCCGAAGCCCTCGGGACCCTCGTCCCTGGTCAGCAGCAGGGCGGCACCGGAGGTGGCGAAGGGGAACTCGGCGTCGGCCGTGGCGCGGGTCAGCGAGGGATGGGTGTCGCCGGCGACCACCAGCACGTACTCGGTGCCGCGGGTGGTCAGCACCGACCCCGCCACCTGCACGGCGTTGAGCACGCCGACCGCGCCGTTCATCAGGTCGAACGAGAAGGTCCGCCGGTCGTCCTTCGTGTAGTCGAGCCCGATCCCGGCCGCCTTCTGGATCAGCGCCGACACCGCGGGCTCCACGGTGTTGGAATCGCGGAAGATCCCGGTGTTGATCAGCACGCCCACCTGGTCGGGCCGGATCCCGGCCCGCTGCACGCACTGCCGGGCCGCCAGGCCGCTGTGCTCGACGACGCTGTGGGTGCCGGCCGCCGCGCCGGTGCCGGTTGCTTGGATACGCACGCCCATGACGAACCTCAGACCTTCAGCGAAGAGATGGTGGTGGACAGGAAGCCGGCGACCACACCGGAGGCCGCGGGCACCATGAGCAACTTCGACCCCGCGGCGATGTTGTCCTCGGTGAGCTGGTCGTGCAGCACGATGAAATGCGAAGTCGTCGAAGTATTTCCGTATTTTTCGATCACATTGAGATCCGGCGGGATCGGCGCGCCGAACTCGCGGGCAGCCACTCCGTTGATGTACGGCACGGCGGCCGCGCCGAACTGGTGGTGGATGATGTAGTCGAAATTCTCGTCGGCGAAACTGCGCCCGCGCTCGGCCAGGAAATCACCCTGGGCGTCCGGCCACAGCAGGAAACGCGCCTCGTTGTGCATCTTGCGGTTGTCGGTGTACAGCGCGACACCGGCGGACTTGTCACTGGGCATGCCCAGGCACAGGTGCGAATGCTCGGCGGCGGTGAACAATTCGACGTAATGGATCATGTCGGCCTCGTCGACCGCCTGGTCGAGCACCACCGCGCAGCCCGAGTCGCCCACCGACAGCGACGCGAACTGCAGGTCGTACTTCTCCGAGATCTCGTTCACCGCGGTGTCGGCGATCGGGGTGATCGACTCACCGCTGACCACCATGCCGTTGCGCACCACTCCGGACCGGATCATCCGGTCGAGCAGGTAGGTGCCGGTGAGCATGCCCGCGCAGGCATTGGACACGTCGAAGGTGATCGCGGCGTCGGCGCCGAGGGCCTGGGCGATCGTCGAGGCGAAGGAGGGCTCCATGTACATGCGGGTGCCCTGATTGCTGCGCGTGATCGAACAGGAGATGATCACGTCCAATTCCCCCGCGGCGTAGCGGGACCGGCTCAGGCAGTCCTGGGCGGCCGCCATGGCCAGCGCGAAGGAATCCCGCAGGCCGTCCGGTCCGGTGTCGCGGACCCGGCGCTCCTTGATCCCGGTGATCTTCTCCAGATCGAACGAGGGCGGTACTTTCAGACGCGAAATCAATTCCGCGGTCGAGACGATATTCGACGGAAGATATGCGCCGATCGATTCGAAACGTGAATGCAACACGTGAACTCCTCCAAGGTCTGTCCGTACGCCTGGGATGTTTTGCCGACCGTCGGTGCGCAGGACATTACCCGAGAGAAACCCCTCGGCCGGAAGCGATCCGAGGCGTCACCGGGCGTTCACCCGGCACCGGAACGGGGCGGTCAGTCCGGAAATTCATGCGACTCGGCTATCGTGAGAAAACTGCTGACAAGCACTGAAGATGCCGTGCTTTACGGTGTACGGCCAACTTTCGGCAATCGGCTCCGGCTCGTTTTTCCGAGGTTTCCGACTCGGGTCGCCGAGGGTTCGGAGTGAGGGACCTCACGAAATTGTCGACGCCGGAATGTGTGTCCCACGCCGCATCCTTTGTCTCGCAAACAAAACCGGCGCCACCGGATTTGTCACCCGAGGAAAAGCCGCGACCGGCCGGGGGAGCCGGGCCGTCGGCGGTCTCGTCCCCGATCCCTTGGGATCCGCCCGTCCGGGGCCCGCGTCCGGCGGTGTCCGGTTTCCGCCGAAGTGGTTGTGCCTTCGCAAGATTCGACGGGCACCAACCCTGGACCAACCTTGCGCACCGATAGTGTCTGGCGAACCGATACCCCCCGAGATCTTGCAAGGAGAACACCTCATGGCGAACCACGCCGGGGCAGGACACCGCGATCGACAACCCCACCTCCGGCCGCCGAGCCATCGTCACCGTGCGGTGGAAGCCGGCGACGACGCCAGGCACGTGCTGCAACTGCTCATCGCGATGCACGGGCCGGTCGTGCTGTACCTGGCGCCGGACTCCGACGGCCACACCCCGATCTGTGTGCGCCGCGCCGATTTCCAGGCCGAGCCGGGGGACGTGCTGGCCGGGCGGACCGCCTGGCACACCGAATTCTGGATGGCCGAACGCTTCGGTGCCGGGCTCGAGGACATCGATGTCGGCATCGATGTGCGCAGCGTGCCCGCCGCCGATCGTCGCTCGTCGTCGCTGGAGAGCTCCTGCGGGTTCCGGTTCACCCTGCGGGTTCATCGCGCCGAGGACGCCCAGCTCGTGGAGGAGGCCTCCTAGACCGACCGGGCCACGGGGGGTTGTCGGTGGGTGCGGATAACCTGCCGGGATGGTCGGATTGGACCCGGCGCTACGCCGGTTGACACGCGATATCGGAAAGCTGTTGCAGCCCTACGGCTTCGACGGCGCCGATCCGCGCTGGGCGCGGGTGACGCCGGACGGGGTGGCCGTCGTCGGCCGCGACCGGATACAGCGCACCTGGACCGACGGGCAGCAGGTGGCGCGCTTCGGGCTGGCGGCCGCCGCCACTCCCATCGCCTGGTGGGAATTCCAGCAGTGGCGCGCCGCCCGGCACGGCCGTGCCCACCCGCCGCTCGCGGAAGCGACCGGGCCCGGGCTCGTCGAAACGCGCGAGATCGGCGCAGAGGGCGCCGAATCATGGTCTCTGGGAACAGATCCGGCGCAGGAAGGGCAACAGGTACGGCAGGCCGATCTGGACGCGCTGCGGGCCGATCTGCCCCGTCGCGTGCACGCCTGCGCGCGCCGGGCACTGCGCCTGCTGGAGCCGGACCGCTACCTGGACGAGTTGCTGGCCGTGCCGGACCCGGATCTCGCGACCCGGGAAGCGATCGCGATCCTGCTGGCCGCGCAGGGGCAGGGGCCACGCCTGGACGAGGCGCTGGAGCGGCTGCGCGCGGGTGCGGCCGACAGCGCGGCGGTGACCGCCGCGGCCGATGTCGTCGCCTACGTGCGGGACCGGGCGCCGGTCGCTTGACCCGTCGGGTCGCGTCCGGACTCCCTGCGACGGCGGAGTGTGACCGGTACCATCGCTGGGCGGGTCGGAAGATCCAGTCCAGCAGTATGTTTCGATTCGGCCGCCGGTGCTGGGGTCGGGGAAACACCCGGTGATCGAGAGGTTCATGGTGGAATCGGTAACGAGTCGGTTGGTAATCGATACGACGGGGAAGGACATCCAGGGCGAGATCGCCCGCATCCGGGAACAGGGGCCCGCCGCGCTGGTGGAACTGCCCGGTGGCGTGCAGGCGTGGTCGATCACCGACGCGGCCCTGCTGGAGAAACTGCTGATCGACCCCCGGGTCTCCAAGGACGCCGCCCAGCACTGGCCGCCGTTCGTCGCGGGGGAGATCCCGCCGGACTGGCCGCTGTACCTGTGGGTGGCGGTGGCCAACATGTTCACCGCCTACGGCGCCGACCACCGCAGACTACGCAGGCTGGTGGCGCCCGCGTTCACCGCGCGCCGCACCGAGGCCATGCGCGCCCAGGTGGAGCGGATCACCGCCGACCTGCTGGACGCACTGGAGCGCACCCCGGCGGGGGAGGCCGTCGACCTGCGCGAGCTGTTCGCCTATCCGCTGCCGATCCAGGTCATCTCCGAGCTGATGGGCGTGCCCGAATCGCTCGGCCCCGGCCTGCGCACCTGTGTCGACGGCATCTTCGACACCACCCTCACCCCGGAGCAGTCGCAGGCGAACTACCTGGAGATGTACCGGATCCTGGGCGAACTGGTCGCGCTGCGCCGCGAACAGCCCGGTGACGACATGACCAGCCTGCTGATCTCCCAGCGCGACGAGGACGAGGGCGGCACGCTCACCGAGGAAGAGCTCATCGGCACCCTGCTGCTGGTGATCTCGGCCGGGCACGAGACCACCGTCAACCTGCTCGACCAGGCCATCACCGCGCTGCTGACCCGGCCCGCCGTGCTGGACCAGGTGCGTTCGGGCGCGATCACCTGGGCCGACCTGGTCGAGGAGACGTTGCGTTTCGAGTCGCCGGTGGCGCATCTGCCGCTGCGGTACGCGGTGTCCGACATCGAGATCGACGGCGTCCGCATCGCGCAGGGCGAGGCGATCCTGGCCAGTTACGCGGGCACCAGCCGCGATCCGAAACTGCACGGCGAGACCGCCGACGAGTTCGATCCCACCCGGGCGAACAAGTCGCACATGGCCTTCGGGTACGGCGCGCACCACTGCCTCGGCGCTCCGCTGGCCCGGCTCGAGGCCCTGGTCTCGCTGCCCGCGCTGTTCGAGCGCTTCCCGGCGATGAGCTTCGCGGTGCCCGAGTCCGAACTGGGCTCGGTGCCCAGCTTCATCTCCAACGGCCACCAGCACCTGCCGGTTCACCTGCGCGGCGCGTGACCGGACGCGGTCCCTGCTCGGCGGAGCAGGGACCGCATGGTTCAGCGGGTCGGCATCGCCAGCGGCGGTGTCTTCGGGAACCGCACCGGCAGCGCGGCCAGCGCGCGGTGGAACGGGCCAGGGCGCCAGACCAATTCGGCCTCCGGCACCGCCAGCTCCAGTTCCGGCAGCGCGTCGAGCAGCTGGTCGATCACCTCCTGGGCGATCAGGTAGGCGGGCGACTTCGCCGGGCAGCCGTGCGGGCCCGTGCTCCAGGCCAGGTGCGCGCGATTGTCCAGGAAGTCGCCGGAGCCGATCGTGGGATCGTTGTTGCAGGCCGCCATGCTGATCAGCACCGGCTGGTTCGCGGGCAGCCACACATCGTCGACCAGGATCGGCTGGCGTGGATACGTGGTGCAGAAGTTGGCCATCGGCGGGTCGGTGTAGAGCACCTCGTCGAGGGCGTCGCGGGTGGACAGGCTGCCACCGAGCAGGCTGCCCGCGAAACGATGGTCGGTGAGCATCAGCCGGACCGTGTTGAGGATCAGGTTGAGCGTGGGCTCGATTCCGGCGCCGTACATGGTGAGCAGCTGATTCATCAGCTCCTCGTCGCCGAGCTGCTGGGGGTGCTGCACCAGCCGGGTGGTGACGTCGTCGCCCGGGGCCTGCCGCTTGAGCGCGACCAGGTCGTAGAGCGCGGTCTCGAGCATCTGCGCGCCCCGCACCGCGGTGTCGCCGCCCTCGAACATCTGCGCCATGCCGGTGGCGACCCGGCCGCCGATCTCGTCGGGCACCCCGAGCATGGCGTTGATGGTCGCGAAGATCACCGGAAAGGCGTACTGGCTCAGCAGATCCGCGGTGCCGTCGGTGCAGAACCCGTTGATCACCGGCATGGCGATCTGCTCCACCGTGCGGTGCAGCCGGTACAGGTCGACACCGGCGAGGCCCGCCACGGTGACCTGACGGTAGCGCATGTGCTCGGTCCCGCTGGTGCGGATCGCGTTGGGGCGGTAGCACATCATCGGCAGCACGGGGCAGTCGGCGGGAATGTCGCGCTGCCACATGCGCGGATCGGCGGGGAAGTGGTCGGGGTCGTTGAGGATCTGCACGGCGGTGCGGTAGCCGATCACCAGGGTCGCGGGGACACCGGGGACCAGGTCGACCGGGACCAGCGAGCCGTAGCGGTGCCGCATGTCGCGGTAGGCGCTCTGCGGGTCGGCGGCGAACTGCTCCGAGTACAGCGGCACCCGTTCCTGCCCGTCCCGGGAATCCGGTGACACGGGGCAACGCGTGGGTTCGAGATCGAGCGGGACATCCAGTGGCACTGCGTGTTCTCCTCTCGGTACGGACAGGGCGTCGGCGATGTTCACGCGTGGTTCCGGTCGCCGCGGCGCGGTGCCGTCCCGAGTTCGCGTCCCACCCGCGCGGCCAGTTCGTTCATCCGGTGCGCGACCAGGGCGACGTCGACGTCACTGGTGGTCGCGACCCCGAGCAGGCTGCTCGGGCCGGCCGCGGTGATCAGCACCATGCCGTCGTCGTATTCGGTCATGTTCTGGCGCACCGCGTTTCCGGGCGCGCCGCAGAACTCGCCGAGCGCCTTGCCCAGCGACCGCAGACCCGAGGCGGCGGCGGCGAAGCGCTCGGCGTCGTCGCGGGAGATGCCCGCGGAGTGGGCCAGCCGCAGGCCGTCGTCGGAGAGCAGGACCGCGAAGCGGACTCCGGCCAGGTCGAGGTCGTCGAGCAACCAGGCGAGGCGATTGGCGCTGTCGGCGATCGGAGTGCTCATCGGATGTCCTGTCCTTCCGTCGAATGCGCGGCCGCGGCGCGACCGTGCCGGGAACCGCTGTGCCAGGCGGCGGCGAGTTCGGGCCTGCCCGGTTGTTCGGCGGTGTCCGCGCGGTCGTCGGCCGGGGCCACCTGCCGACGTCTGCGCTTGGGGAGCCCGCCGGTGGTGCGGTCGAACTCGGCGGGATCGGGGTCGGGCTCGGCGAGGGCGATCGCGGGCCGGTGCCTGCCGGTCGTCTCCGCGGCCACGGGCTCGGCCGGGAGCAGTTCGCGCGCGGGCGGTTCCGCGGCCGGGAGCTCCGGCTCGGGGGCGACCGGTTCGGTCGTCGCGACCAGCAGCGCGGCCGGGATGAAGACCATCGCCCTGGTACCGCCGTAGATGTTGGGTCCGTCGACATAGGCGGCGAACCCGTAGCGGCGGGCCAGCGCCGCGACACCGGGGAAGCCCACCCGGGGCGAGGGGCCCAGCGTGTTGATGTCCACCGCGCGTTCGCCGGACAGGATCTGGCGCGCCTCCTCCATCTGCTCCTGGCTCATGCGCACGCCCGCGTCGTCGATGATCAGGGTGACGCCGTGATGGCCTTGCTGAAAGGAGATGTCGACGAACGAGGACGGCGGCGAGTAGCGCAGCGCGTTGTCGAGCAGGGTGGCCACGGTGTGCACCAGCGGCTCGACCGCCCGGCTGACGACGACCTGTTCGCAATGGCCCACCTGGACGCGCAGGTAGTCGCGCACCCGGCTGGTGGCGCCGCGGACCACCTCGCCCACGGTCTGCTGCGGCCAGCGCCTGCCCGGCAGGCCGCCGGAGACGATCACATAGGACTGGGCCTGCCGGATCATCTGCTGCACCGTGTGGTCGATCCGGCTGAGCACGGCGTAGACCTCGTCGTTGCGGTTCTCCCGCAGCGCGGTGCTCACCACCTGCCCGACGTCGGCGCCCAGGCTCACCACGGTGGTGCCGAACGCGCGCACCGCGCTGTTGGTCGCGGCCCGCGCGTCGGCGGCCACCTGGGCGCGCGCGGCCGCTTCGGCGGCCTCGATCTGCGCGGCGGCCCGCTCCGCGCAGGCGGCCTCGGTCGCGAGTTCGGTCTCGTGCCGGAGCTGGCTCAGGTCGGCGGCGTGGGTCAGCGCGATCCGGGCGACCTTCTGCGCGAACGGTGAATCCTGCAGGACGGCGGGCACTTCCGCGGTGATCTCGGGTTCCAGGTGCTGGCGGACCGCGTCACTGATCCGGGGCAGGGTGAGCTCGGTGAGCCGGGTCATCGCCTCCTCGGTGGCGTAGAGCGCGCGCTCGGCCCGATCCAGGCGCCTGCGCAGCCGGCGTTCGTTGCGCAGCGCCAGCACCGCGACCGTGACCGCGCCCAGCAGGACGAGAGTGGCGATACAGAACAGGAAGACCGCGAGTGTCGGCGTCATCGGTTCCTTCGTCGTCACCGACCGAAGAACCATGTGGCCGGCACCCCGCCGGTCCCTCCGACGAGCCGCGTCACCGGGTCCGATATTCGAAGTGGTTGTACCGCTGCACCATTCGAGACGAACGTGTCCGAGCCCGGTTCCTGCCCGAGCTCGCTAACCTGCGCTATCCGGCGATCCCGGACACCCTAGCAGTGCCCGCGCCGCCGCGTCGAAAGAGCTTGGTGTGGGCCGCTATTCACCCGGCCGGCCAGATCGGCAGGCGCAGCGCGCCCGGGGCGGCGGCGGGGACCACCGGGTTCCGGGGCGCCACCGGCGCGATCCGGCGGTACGGGTCACCGGCGGCCGGGCGCGGATCGGCCTCACCCTTGTTGGGCCACAGCGAGGCCGCCCGCTCGGCCTGGGCGGCGATGGTGAGCGAGGGGTTGACCCCCAGATTGGCGGAGATGGCCGACCCGTCGACGATGCTCAGGCTCGGGTAGCCGTGCACCCGGTGGAAGGGGTCGACCACCCCGGTGGTGGCGTCGGCGCCGATCACGCAGCCGCCGATGAAATGCGCGGTGACCGGCACGCCGAACACGTCGGGCCAGGTGCTGCCCGCGGTGGCGCCGAGCGCGTCGGCGACCCGGCGGGTGGCCTCGTGACCCGCCGGGATCCAGGCCGGATTGGGTTCGCCGTAGCCCTGTCGGCTGGTGAACCGGCGGCCGAACAGGCCGCGGCGGGTGTAGGTGGTGATCGAGTTGTCCAGGCTCTGCATCACCAGCAGGATCAGGGTCCGCTCGCTCCAGCGCCCGGTACGCAGCAGCCGGGGCGTCAGGATCGGATGCCGGGCCGCGGTGCCGAGCACGCGCAGCCACCGGGGCAGCCGGTGACCGCCGTCCACCAGATAGGTCTGCAGCAGGCCCATGGCGTTGGAACCCTTGCCGTAGCGCACCGGCTCGATGTGGGTGTCGGGCGTCGGGTGGAACGAGGACGTGATCGCCACGCCCGCGGTGAGATCACGCTCGGGGTCCACGGTGGTGCGGCCCGCGCCGAGGATGGCTTCGGAGTTCGTGCGGGTCAGCACGCCCAGGCGATCCGAGAGGCCGGGCAGCACCCCGGTGTCGCGCATCCGGAACAGCAGGTTCTGGGTACCCCAGGTGCCCGCGGCCAGCACCACGTGCCGGGCCGACAGGGTGGCGCGCCGGGGTCGCGTCCACGCGCCGGTGCGCCGGGTGTCGACCAGCCAGCTGCCGTCCGGCTGCGGCCGGATCGCGGTCACCGTGGTCAGCGCCAGCACCTGGGCCCCGGCCCGTTCGGCGAGCCCGAGATAGTTCTTGACCAGCGTGTTCTTCGCGCCGTGGCGGCAGCCGGTCATGCATTCCCCGCACTCGACACAGCCGGTGCGCTCGGGACCGGCGCCGCCGAAGTACGGATCGGCGACCGTGCGTCCCGGTTCGCCGAAGTAGACGCCCACGGGGGTGGGGACGAAGGTGTCGCCGACGCCCATGTCCTCGGCCACCGCCCGGATGACGGTGTCGGCCGGGGTGAGGTGCGGATTGGTGACGACGCCGAGCATCCGCCGTGCCTGGTCGTAGTGCGGGCCGAGTTCGGCCGACCAGTCGGTGATGCCTGCCCACTGCCGGTCGCCGAAGAACGCCGGACCCGGCCGGTAGAGGGTGTTGGCGTAGTTCAGCGAGCCGCCGCCGACCCCGGCGCCGGCCAGGATGAAGCAGTCGCGCAACCGGTGGATGCGCTGGATCCCGAAGCAGCCCAGCCGCGGCGCCCACAGATAGCGGCGCAGATCCCAGTTCGTGGTGGCGAAGTCGGCGTCGGCGAAGCGGCGGCCCGCCTCCACGACGGTGACCCGGTATCCCTTCTCCACCAGCCGCAGCGCCGTGACGCTGCCGCCGAAACCGGAACCGACGACCAGCACATCCACATCGAACCGGCCGTCCTCGGCGCTCTGCTCCACCACGCCCCGACACTAGGAGCCCGGCGATCCGGTGACGCGGATCGTCACAGGTGGTTGGACGAACTCACCACACCGGCCCGCCGGTTCTGTCACGTGCAACAGTGCCGCCGTCATCGGCCCCGCGGACCCGGTCCGCGGGTGGCCGGGTTCTCCTATTGTGGGGAGCGCTGCAAGCTCACGGGCGCAATGTTTGGAGGTTCCGGTGCCGCCCAAGGCCACCTACCGACGGAAGCAGCCGAATCAGGCGCGACGCAGGCCCTCACAGGACCGGGCGAAGGAGACGCGGGATCACATCCTCGACACCGCGGCCGAGCTGTTCGGCTCGCACGGGGTCGCCCAGATCTCGACCAATCGCATCGCCGCCGAGGCCGGGGTCAGCATCGGCACGCTGTACCGCTACTTCGCCGACCGGTCGGTGATCGTCGACGAACTGCTCGACCGGCTGCTGGCGGACCTGGAACGCGGGTTCACCGCGCGGGCCTTCGAGTTCTCGGGGGCGCGGGTCGACGCGTCGGTCGAGTACTGCACCGGGATCGTCGGCGAGATCCTCGGCGTCTTCAGCGGCATCCTGACGGCCAACTCGGCGCTGCTGCGGGCGCTGATCGGGGGCGTGCAGTTCTACAGCACCGGGCTGCCGCAGTTCGAGCAGCGGCTGCGGTTGATCGTCAAGGTCGTGCTGATCCAGGGCCTCGGCCCGGCCGACGACCGCTACCTGGACACGGTCGCCTTCGTGTTCATCAATACCGGGTTCGCCGCCGTGGTCCGGGCCGCGGCCGAACAGGTGTCCGATGCCGAACGGGCCGACGCCATCGCGATGACCTCGCGCATGATGGGCACCTGGCTGGCAGCCGAAGTCGCGACGCGGTCGCCGGCGTAGAGGAGAGAACGTGGCAGACAAGCGGGTACCGACGGGCCGGGTGTCGCGGGGAACGCGGCTGGGCAGACTGGCCGCCGGGCAGGCGGCGCGCGGGGTGGGTACCCGGCTCGCGATGATCGGGCGCACCGAACAGGCGCGCTCGGTGCTGGCGCAGAAATCCTCGATGCGCACCGCCCAGCAGATCGTCACCGTGCTCGGTGGCATGAAGGGCGCGGCGATGAAACTGGGCCAGATGGCCACGGTCCTGGATCTGGAGCTGATCCCCGATCAGTACCGGGAGATGTTCCGGACCAAGCTGGCCGAACTGCTAGACAGCGCGCCGCAGGTGCCCTTCGCCGAGATGCGGGCCGTGATCGAGGGCGACCTGGGCCGGCTGACCACGGTGTTCGCCGAGTTCGATCCGGAACCGGTGGCCTCGGCGTCGATCGGGCAGGTCTACCGGGCGCGGTTGCACGACGGCCGGGTCGTCGCGGTGAAGGTGAAGTACCCCGGCGTCGACCGGGCGGTGCACGCCGACATGCGCAATCTGCAGTTCTTCAGCGGGCTGTGGAAGGCGTTCCTGCCCACCGCGGGCGACAGCGATGTGCTCGAGGAGATCGCCAGGAACATCACCGCCGAGCTGGACTACCGGCGCGAAGCGCGCAACCAGCACCGGGTCGCGCAGCGCTATCGCGATCATCCGCTGATCCTGGTCCCCGACAGCATCGGTGAGTTCTGCACCGACAACGTGCTGGTCACCGAGTTCGTGGAAGGCCGGTCGCTGCAGCAGATCCGGGACCTGCCCCCGGCCGAGCGCGATCGCATCGGCGAGCTGGTCTACCGCTTCTACATCTCGGGCATGTTCGTCGACGGCGAGTACTGCGCCGATCCGCATCCGGGCAACATCATCCTGGCCGACGACGGCCGGGTCGGGTTCGTCGACTTCGGGCTCTATCACCGGATCGATCGCGAGCACCTGGAGCTGGAGCGGCAGGTGCTGTGCGCGGCCGCCGACTACGACGCCGAGGAGGTGTACCGGTTGTGGGCCGGCCAGGGCATCGTCGACCGCGCCTCGGCGGTCGGCCCGCAGGAATGCCTCGAGTACGTGTGGTCGGTGACCGGCTGGCATCTGCTCGACGAGGACGTCACCGTCACCCCGGAGATCGCGACCAGCGCCGTCGTGCTCGCCACCGATCCGCGGGCCGCCGAGCACCGGCACGTGCGGCACCTGCTGTTGCCGCCCGAGCACGTGTTCTCCCGGCGCACCGACCTGTTCACGCTCACCGCGCTCGGCCAGATCGAGGCCACCAACAACTGGCACCGGCTGGCCAGGGAATGGCTCTACGGCGACCCGCCGGTCACCGAGATCGGCCGGCGGATCGCCGCGTGGACCGCGGCCGACGCCGGATAGCGGCGCTCAGGCGGCGCGCATGGCGCGATAGACCGCGGCCCCGACGAACTCGCCGAGGTCGTCGGGGTCCCATGCGGACCCGTCGGCGAACAGGGTGCGCACCGCGCCCTCGCCCGCCGAGACCCACAGCTCCACCAGGGCGGGGAGCTTGCGTTCGGCGTCGGTGACGCCCCAGGCGTGCAGGGTCGGGCGCAGCAGTTCGGTGCAGCGCGCGACCGCCAGGCTCCGGCCGCGCCCGAACGAGCCGGCGACCGCCGGATCGGGATTGCCGTAGAGCAGGCGCCAGGCCGAAGGACGGCCCGCCACCTTGTGCAGCAGGGCGCGGAAGCCCTCGACGAAGACCGTCTCGTCGGCGTCGGTCGTGCGCGGCGGGAGCACATCGAGCACACCCGAGATGAGGAAGGCCTCCTCGCGCTCGATCAGCGCGTCGATCAGCTGGACCCGGTCGGGGAAGCAGGCGTAGACGACGGGCCTGGTCACCGCCATGTGATCGGCCACGGCGCCCATGGTGACCGCCGCGATGCCCTCCTCGGCGGCGATGGACAGCGCGGCGTCGAGCACCTGCGGCCGCCGGCGCTCCGGCCCGAGATGTGCCGCTCGTGCTCGCCGCCGCACGGCCGAATCGCTACCCATCCGACCACGATAGCAACCCGGACCTACTTCCTACATGCTTGTAGAAAAATGCTACATTCATGTATGAAACGTCCGGCGTCGCCGGACACCCGGACGAGGAGCGACGATGCCTCAGGCCCTGTTCAACCCGAAGACCTGCGATTTCGCCCAGTTCGACACCGAGACCCGCAGGCTGCTGCGCGCGGTCGTCGACTGGTTCGAGCAGCGCGGCAAGACCCGGCTGATCCAGGACGACAACGAGCGCGTCTGGCCCGCGGATTTCCTGGACTTCGCCAAACGGGAACGGCTGTTCGCGACCTTCCTCACGCCGGCCGCGGAGGCGGGCGGCGACCCGGACAAGCGCTGGGACACCGCCCGCAACGCCATGCTGAGCCAGATCCTCGGCTTCTACGGGATGACCTACTGGTACGTCTGGCAGGTCACCATCCTCGGGCTCGGCCCGATCTGGCAGAGCGGCAACAGCGCCGCCAAGCGGAAGGCTGCCGCCCAGCTCGACTCCGGCGAGATCTTCGCCTTCGGCCTGTCGGAGAAGGAGCACGGCGCCGACGTGTACTCCACCGACATGATCGTCGACCCGCAGCCCGGCGGCGGCTACACCGCCACCGGCGGCAAGCACTACATCGGCAACGGCAACCTGGCCTCGATGGTCTCGGTGTTCGCCCGCCGCTCCGACAAGCCGATCATCGACAGTGCCAAGGCGCTGACCGCCAAGCCGACGACAGCCGATTACGAGGGGTATCTGTTCTTCGTCGCCGACAGCCAGCACGCGGCGTACAAGCTGCGCCGCAATGTGGTCAACAGCCAGATCTATGTCGCGGCCTTCGATCTGGACAACTATCCGGTCGCCGAGGAGGACATCCTGCACCGCGGCGAGGACGCCTTCCACGCGGCGATGAACACCGTGAACGTGGGCAAGTTCAACCTCGGGTTCGGCGCGGTGGGCGCCTGTGAGCACGCCTTCTACGAGGCGATCGACCACGCCGAGAACCGGATCCTGTTCGGGCATCGGGTGACCGAGTTCCCGCAGGTTCGCTCGCTGATCGCCGATTCCTACGCACGGATCGTGGCGATGAAGCTCTACAGCGAGCGCGCGATCGACTACATGCGCTCGGCCGCGCCGGACGATCGCCGCTACCTGCTGTTCAACGCCATCGAGAAGATGTCGGTGACCCGGCAGGGCCAGCGCGTCATCGAAGATCTCGCCGACGTGATCGCCGCGCGCGGCTTCGAGAACGACATGTACTTCCCGATCGCGATGACCGCCATGTTCGGCCTGCCCCGGCTCGAGGGCACCGTGCACGTGAACATGGCGCTGTCGCTGAAGTTCATGGCCAACTACATGTTCCATCCCGCCGACGCGGGACTGGCCGCGCTGCAGTCGATTCCGGGTGCGGCCGTCGCCCCGGCCGGTGCCGCGCGGGCGGTCACCGGCGCGCTGAGCTGGACCAGTCGCAAACTGGCGCCGCGCCTGGGCGCCGTCGTGAAGCCGCTGCGCGCCGAATTCGCCAGTGCCGGTTACGCTCCCGTGCCCACCCGGCGCGACGCCGCCGACGACGAGTTCCTGTTCCGGCAGGGCCCGAGCAGCGGGCTGGGGCGCATCCGGTTCGCCGACTGGCTGCCGGTGTTCGAGGACTTCCGGCAGGTGCCCAATGTCGCGGTGTTCCTCGAGCAGGTCCGCGCGCTGCAGGGGCTGCTGGCCGCCGCGGCGCCGACGCCCGCCCAGCGCGCCGACGTGGACTTCCTGTTCGCGGTGGGTGAGTTGTTCACCGCCGTGCCCTACGCTCAGCTGATCCTGGAGCAGGCGCGCATCGAGGGCACCGACCCGGCGGTGCTCGACCAGATCTTCGACGGATTCGTGCGCGCGTTCTCCGCGAACGCGGTGGCCCTGCACAACAAGCCGACCGCCACGCCGGCCCAGCAGCGCCGGGCACTGGACCTGGTGCGCAGGCCCGCGGTGGATCGGTCCCGGTTCGAGCGAGTGCTGGCCGAGGCGCGGGCGCAGGCCGGAGTGTATGCGATGAACCCCTAGGGTTCGGTTGAATTATGTTGCTGTGCAACATTATTGGTAGAGTTCCCGGCGGTGGTGTGGCGGACGGATCCCGCAGACCTGTTGCGCCGCACCACCTCTGGGGAGGCTGCTGATCAGGATCCGCTGGGTACCGGGTCCCAGCGGCGCAGGATCCAGCGATTCTTGCCCAGCCCCTTCGCCGCGTAGAGGCAGTTGTCGGCCGCGGTGAGCAGTTCCCGCGGCGTGCCGCCGGTCAGATGCGACACGATCGCACCGAGGCTGATGGTGATCCGGATATCGTGCTCGGCCACCCGGAAGGGCGCTGCCACGGCGGCGCGGAGCAGGTCGACGACACCCTCCACGCCCGCCTCGTCGGCGGGCGGGGGCAGCACCACGATGAACTCGTCGCCGCCGATCCGGGCCAGCAGATCGGTCTCGGGATCCAGGCACGCCTGCAGGCGCGCGGTGACCTCGATGAGCAGGCTGTCGCCCACGGTGTGGCCGTACGCGTCGTTGATGTCCTTGAAACCGTCCAGGTCCAGCGCGCAGATCGCGGCCCGGTCGGCCGGCCCGGCCTCGTCGATCAAGGCGTCGAGCCGGGCGCGCAGTTGCCTGCGGTTGGCCAGGGCGGTCAGCGGATCGTGGTGGGCCTGCCAGTGCAGCAGGTCGGTGGTGGTGCGGTGCTCGGTGGTGTCCTCGCCGAAACCGAGCAGGTAGAGGGTGCCGGAGGCGGAGACGCACCGGGTCACCGTCCAGGTCGCCCAGCCGTCGGTGCCGTCGGGGCGCTGGAACTCGCTCTCGATGCGGACCGTGCCGGTCTCGGAGCGTTCCAGCCCGCCGTGCACCATCTCCCTGGCGCTGTGCACGTCGATATCGGCCAGGTCGAATCCGGAGGTGCCCTGGAGTTCGGCCAGCGACTTGCCGGTGAGCCGTTCGAAGGCGGGATTGGCGTTGATGATGTTGCCGTTGGCGTCGCCGATGGAGATGGCGATGGAGGCGTGCCGGAAGGCCGCCTCCAGGCCCTCGGTGGCCGGTGCCGTCGCGGTGGCGGCGCGCGCGAAACCCTCGCCGAAGCCGCCCGCGACGGTGCCGAACGCCGCGGCATCGGCGCCCGCTGTCTCGCTCAGCTCCCGCAGCGGCGGCATGGACCGGGCGATGGCCGCCGGGTCGGTACAGCCGAGGCGGTAGAGGGCGGTGGCGGCCCCCACGGCGACCTCGGGATCCGGCGTCGGGGTCGCGAGGGTGGCGCGCAGCCGATCCGCCCAGGGTTCCAGGAACGACGCGAGCTGATCCGGCGCGACCGTGCCCGGAGCGAGATCGCGCAGCCGCGCCGCCCAGCGCGCGGCGATTCCGGGTGACATGTCGGCAGACCACCTCCTCGCCGCACGCTCTCGGCCACCAGCTACATGCAGGCAATCGAAACTACCACCCGGACGCGGACGCCCCGGTGGGATCGGGTGCGCGGTGCCGCCGGACAAACAGGCCCGCCGAATCGGCCCGTCGGGCTGTGAGTGCGCACAGCGTTGCGGCGTTGTGCGGGCGGGCGCGGGGGAGCGGGCCGATCGTGGGAGGGGCGGGCGACATGTCCGCGCACCATCGCAGTACTGGGGAATCGCAATGAACACACCGGGTGACGACCACCTCGAGACCACCGCGCAGGGCTGCGCGCCGCGTGTCGCGCGTCGCGACATCGACCTCTATGTCTGGTCGGAGGTGTCGCGAATCCACGAGAACTGGCTGGGCCGCGAGGTTTCCGCGTCGACGCCGGCGCGACGCCACGCGCGTGTCGACGCCGAGGCCGCCGACCTCACCGCCCGGATCCGCGCCGCCGAAGCCACCCTGCTCGCCGAGCTGCGCGCCACCTGGCGTGACCTGCACGGCACGCAGCTCCCGACCCCGGAGACGGTCGCCCGTTTGCGCCGGACCGCGCGCGAGGACGCGCGCCACGCGGTGCTGTGCGCTCACCTGTATTCGCGGGTGCCCGCCGAGCTGATCGCCGAACGCCGCGGGGCCGAGTACACCGCCGCCGAGCAGCGGCTGTTCGCGGCGGTCTTCACCGACCTGCAGCGCTGGCGCCGCCGGGCGGTCCGCCCGACGGCGCTGACCCGGTCGATCGTGGTGCGCACGTGGGGCACCGTCCGCTCCACCGAGTTCCTGGTGCTCGCGCACGCGCTGATCCAAGCCCGTATCGAGGACGGGCTACCCCTGCCGGTGACGCCGCTGGACCCGCTGGCGGCGGCACTGGCCGAGACGATCCGCGATCAGCTGGTCGCCGACGGGCTGCTGCCGGTCTGAGCCGACGGCCTGCCGGTGCGTGGCGGCCGGGTGTCGACACTGCGCGCGATCATCGCCGAGCGCAGCTGCCAGAGCCCGGACCCCTGCGTCGGGTCCAGCCCGGTGAGCTGGGCGACCCGGCGCAGCCGGTAGTCGACGGTGTTGGTGTGGATGTGCAGCAGCCGCGCCGTGTGCTGACGGTTCATGTTGTTGGCGATGTGCACCCGCAGCGTCTCGTACAGCTCGGGATGAGCGTCCAAGGGGCGCAGCAGTTCTCCCAGCGTCGCGCGGCCCGGTCCGGGGCGGGTCAGCTGGTATTCCAGGGCGAGATCGGTGAACCGGTAGAGACCGGGCGCCCAGTCGAGCCGCTCCACCATGTCCAGCAGTTCGTGGGCCCGCTGGGCCGCCGCCGGGATCTCCTCGGTGCGCGCGGGGACCAGGGCCGCGGTGATGTCGGCGCGGGCCGCGCGGGCGAGGGCGCCGACGAGCGCGTCGAGCTCGGCCTCGGGCGGGCGCTGGGCCGGGATCAGCAGGGTGCCGCCGTCGACCGAGAGCAGCGCGAGCGCCTGGTCACCGCAGTGCTGGGCCAGCGCGGCCTGCACGCGGCGCAGCGCGCGGCGGGCCACGACGGTGGCGTCCATCCGGGCGTCGCGCCCGTCGGGGTGCTCGTGGATCCACAGCGCCAGCACCGAATACGACTCGGCGACGACGATGCCGCGATCGCGGGCCAGGAGACCGGCGGGCGTGCCGGCCAGCAGCGCCGAGGCCACCGCGTGCACGGCGGTGTGCCGGGTGCCCGCGACCTCGCGGTGCTCGCGGATGTAGGCCTTGGTCGCGGTGGCGCACATCCGGTCGGAGGCGACCACGGCGCGGCGGAACTCGTCGCGCAGACCGGCGCGATCGCGCGGCACCGCGGTGCGGTCCAGCGCCTGGCGCAGTCCGTCGTGGATGGCGTGCAGCACGGTGTCGATCGGGATCTCGTCGTGGGCCCAGCCCGCGGCGGCGACGGCGAGCTGGTTCAGGACGGTGACCTCGTCGTCGCCGTCCAGCAGCGCGCGCACGGTGGCCAGGCACTGCCGCGATACGGCGGCGTGCTCGGCGGGCGGGGTCCGGCGGGCGGTGGTGTCGGCACGCCGGCCGACGAATTGTCCGGTGTGTGTCCGGGTCTCGCGCATCGGTCGCGCGGTCGCCGGGCGGTCCAGCTGGATCGTCATCGTTGACTCCTCCGTGTTCACTGTTGCCACGACTGTAGGTTGAGCGACTGCTCACCTTCTACTCCTCTTTGAAACCGTGCCCGGACTGCGGTTCTGAGCGTCTCACCTGCGGAAATGTGAATTCACTCGCGTGGATGCGCGGCGCGGGTGGACATTTCGGAAGGCGACGCTCAGTTTTTCGGCGGCGGCCGGGACTGTGCGGGGCACCAGCGCGTCCCCGGCCGTTCTGGGCGGTGCCCAGACTGCGCGGAAACCGTGCCGGGCGACCGGGTCCGGGGTCCTACCGTTGCGGCGAATCGCCGTTCTCGCAGCCGATGACGAGGTGCCGTATGGAGATCGAGATCGCCGCGCGACTGCGCGGCTGGGCGGCGCGGATGGTGGTGCCGCCGGTGGTCGCGGTGCTGGCCGTCGCCGGTGGCACCGCCGCCGCGGCGCCCGAGGACGACCCGGCCGCCCCCATGCCCACGCGCGCGGTGACCGACGCCCGGCCCGCCGCCAACGGGTCGCGGCTGGTGAGCGCGCGGCAAGGTCCGGGCAGGCTCGTCGACATCGCGGTGCACTCCGAGTCGATGAACCGGCCGATCACCGTGCAGGTGCTGCCCGCGCCGGACAGCTCGCGGCCCGCGCCCACGCTGTACCTGCTCAACGGTGTCGACGGCGGCACCGACACCGGCGACTGGACCGACGGCAGCAACTGGCTCACCAAGACCGACGTGCGCACCTTCTTCGCGGACAAGCAGGTCAATGTCGTGATGCCGGTCGGCGGCGGTGCGAGCTTCTATACCGATTGGCACAGCGACGATCCCCGGCTCGGGCGGCACCGCTGGACCACCTTCCTCACTCGCGAGCTGCCGCCGGTGCTCGACTCCGCGTTCCGCACCACGGGGGTGAACGCGGTGGCCGGGCTGTCGATGGCGAGCGCGGCGGTGTTCCAGCTGGCCATCGAGGCGCCGGGACTGTTCCGCGCGGTCGCCGCCTACAGCGGGTGCGTGCGCACCAGCGACGCGAGCGGGCAGGCGCTGGTCGACGCCGTGGTGATCGGGCGCCAGGGCAATCCGCTGAACATGTGGGGCCCGCCGAGCGATCCGCGCTGGCGCGCCAACGACCCCTACCTGCGGGCGGCCGAACTACGCGGCACCGAGGTCTATGTGGCCACCGGCAACGGCTGGCCCGGCTCGCTGGACACCCTGGACGGGCCGGATGTGCGGGGCAATCCGGTGAAGCTGGCCGACCAGCTGCTCATCGGCGGCGTCCTGGACGCGGTGGCCTATCGCTGCACCCTGCAACTGCGAGACCGGTTGCGGGAGCTCGACATTCCGGCGACCTTCGACCTGCGTCCCAGCGGCACCCATTCCTGGGGCTACTGGGAGCAGGACCTGCACCGCTCGTGGCCGATGCTGGCGGCGGCGCTCACCCGGTGAGTCACCGCGCCGGTCGCGCGGTCCCGTCGACGAACCCGAGCGTGCGCAGTGCCGGCCACAGCGCCGCCCAGGTGACGTGCGGTGTGCGGCACAGCCACACCCCGACAGCGCGATTCACCCCGGGGTGGCCGAGTGGTTCGTCGATCCGGGCGAGCATCGTGGTGTCCGCGCACGCGACGCCGAGCACCACCCCCGGGTGGTCCACGCCGACGTACAGGACGGCGCCGGTGTCGTCCGGCGGCGCGGCGAAATAGCCGTACCCGCGATTCGGGCTGTACACGGCGGGCAGGCCCCGCGCGGGGCCGAAGTACTCCAAAGCCGCTGCCTGCCAATAGTTCTGGGTGACCAGGACGAGCCCGTTTCGGCCCTCGGCCGGCAGTGCGCGGTACGCGCCGTCCACCGTGGACACCAGTTCGGACCAGCCGCCCTGGCCGAAATACTTGCTGCGCGCGTCGTTGTCGGCGTAGTCGTCGGTGGGCCGGGTCAGCCGGGACTGCGGCAGCGGCAGCGCCAGGACCAGGACCAGGCAGGTCGCGGCGGCGATGCCGGTGAGCAGTCCGCCCGCGATCCGGCCGCGCCGGGCGAGCCCGACTTCGGTCAGATGGACCGCGCCCGCGGCGAAGAGTCCGGGAAACGCGCCCGCCACGAAGTAGGGCCGCAGCCCGCCGAGCGCCACCCCGCCCAGCCCGAGCGCGATCATCGGGATCAGGAAGTAGTAGGGCCGCAGGCGTGGCGAGCGCAGCCCACCCCACATCCCCACCAGCAGCAGCACGCCCAGGGCACCCGTGATCTGGATCATCGTCCACGGCACCATGATCGGGCTCGCGGTGGCGAGCTGTTCGGCGCGCACGACGGCACCCATCGACACCTGCGGCCAGCCGCGCTCGTGCTGCCACCACAGCACCGGAACGGCCGCGCCCAGCAGTAGCGCGGACCCGAGCCACCAGGCCGGGCGGCGCAACATCGCGCGCGGACCGAACAGCAGCACGCCGAGGGTCAGGCCCGCCCACACGATCGGGATCAGCCATTTGACGTGGAAGTCCAGCGCCGCCACCAGCCCGGCCGCCACCAGCAGCGAATCGGCGCGGGTCCGCACCCACCGGATCAGCAGCCACGCGACCACGGCCGTGAGGGTGACGTCGAGGGCGAAGGTGCTGAGCATCGCCGACTGCATCACGGCCAGCGGCGTGGTCGCGTAGGCGAGCGCCGCCACCGTCTGCGGCAGTCTGCCGCCACCGAACTCCCGGGCGAGCACGGCACTGAGCACCACCGCCGCCAGCGTGCACAGCACCGCGGGCAGGCGCAGCATCGTGGTCGATCCGGGAGCGAGGTGATCGGCCAGCGCGGCCAGCAGCGGAACCACCGCGCCCTGATCGGCGTAGCTCACCGAGGGGCGGTGCCCCGCGGCGACGAAATACAGTTCGTCGCCACCGATCCGGTAGCGGTCCAGCCGCAGCAGGAACAGCGTGGCCGCGACCGCGACGACGACCGTCACCTCCCGCCAGGCGAACGGTGGCAGTTCGGCGGGCGGGGCCGGACGCACGTCCGGTACCGGGGCTCGGTGGGTCATGGCGTCTCCGGGAGGTGTCGGGTGCGGTGCAGACGGGTCAGCCACGCGGGCGCCCACCAGCAGGATTCGCCGAGCAGGGCCATGGTCGCCGGGACCAGCAGTACGCGCAGGACGGTGGCGTCGATCAGCAGCGCCGTGACGAGGCCGAAGGCGATGTACTGCATCATCAGCAGGTCCGACCAGGCGAAGGCGCCGGTGACGACCAGCAGGATCAGCGCGGCCGCGGTGATGATCCGGCCGGTGCGGGCCACGCCGTCGCGCGCGGCCGCCGTGGTGGTGGCGCCGTGCGCGCGGGCCTCGACGATGCGCGACAGCAGGAACACCTCGTAGTCGGTGGACAGGCCGTAGATCACCGACACGATCACCACCAGGATCAGCGCCATGATCGGTTGCGGGGTGAAACCGATCAGCTCCGCGCCGTGCCCGCCGACGAAGATCCAGGTGAGGATGCCGAGGGTGGCGCCGAGTCCGAGCAGATTGAGCGCGGCGGCCTGCAACGGCAGGATCAGCGATCCGAAGGTGAGCGCGAGCAGCACGGTGGTGGCGAGGAAGACCAGCGCGATCATCCATGGCAACCGGGCGACCAGCGCGTCGATGCTGTCCTGCTCGACCGCGGGCTGACCGCCCACCAGCAGCGTCGTCCCGCCGGGTACCGGCATCGAGCGCAGGAAGTCGATGGTCGCCGCGGCGTCCGCGGACCGCGTGAGCACCGTCTGGGTGGTGAGCACCTGCGGCTGGAACGGCGAGCGCAACAGCGCGGGGAACGGCGCGGCCAGACCGGGCGCGGAATTGGCGGTAGCCAGCACGGTGTCGGCCGCCCGGGCGTCGAAGGTGACCACGACCAGATCGACCGGGTCGATCCGGCGCAGCGGGAACAGCGCGTCGAAATGCTGCTGCGCCACCCGTTGCGGATGCTGCGGCGGCAGGAACCGCTCACTGATCGAGCCGAAGGCCAGCTCCCGCATCGGCAGGATCAGCAGCAACAGGCCGATACAGATCGGAATCGCCACCGCGAGCGGTCGTTTCATCGCCGCCCCGGCGATCCGGCCCCACCGGTTCGCGGCCACCTGTTCCGGCGGGGGAACCCGGCGGAACCAGTCGACGCCGAACCGGTCGACCCGCCGTCCGAGTACCGCGAGCAGGGCGGGCAGCAGGGTGACCGAGGTCAGCGCGGCCAGGGAGATGGTGATGATGGCGCCGTAGGCGAACGAGCGCAGGAATCCCTGCGGGAACACCAGGATGGCCGCGGCCGCCACGGCGACGATGGTCGCCGAGAACAGCACGGTGCGTCCCGCCGTCGCCACCGCCCGGCGCACCGCCGCCTCGACCTCGTGCCCGGCGGCGAGCTCCTCCCGGAACCGGCTCAGCACGAACAGCCCGTAGTCGATGGCCAGGCCGAGCCCGATCATCGACACCACCGGGGAGACGAAGGAATTCACCTCGGTCACCAGGGTGAGCACACGCAGCAGCCCCCACGCGCCGAGCACGGTGAGCCCGCCGACGAGCAACGGCAGCGCCGCGGCCACGACCCCGCCGAAGAGGAAGAACAGCAGCACCGCCACCGCGGGCACCGCGATCAGCTCCACCCGCCGCTGATCGTGGGCCATGGTGTCGGTGAGGGCGGCGGCCACCGGCTGCCCGCCCGCGACCTCCACATCGAGACCGGGAAAGACCAATTCGTCCGCCACCGCGCGGTAATTCCGCAGCTGTGTCGTCGCGTCCGAACCGGCGACGGCGACGGAGGCGAACGCGTGCGCGCGGTCGGTGGAACCGAAGATATCCGGCAGCGCCAGGCCGGTGGCCGTCGGCCAATACGCGCCGTTGATCTTGGATATCCGGTCCGGAAACCGGTGCGGCAGGGCATCGAGCTGTGTGACCACCCGGCCGGCGAATTCCGGATCGTCGATCGTCTTTCCCGCCGGGGCGTGGAACAACAGAATGAGGTCGCCGCTGTGATCACGCCCGAACGTCCGGTCGCGTAATTCCGCCGCGCGCACCGATTCCGACGACGGATCGTCCCAGCCGGCAGAACTCAACCGCTCGCCGAGGCCGAGTCCGTACCCGCCCAGTGCGAGCAGACCGGCCACCGTCACCACGATCACCAGATAGCGGCGCCGCACCACCACCTCGGCCCACTGCGTCAACTCGGCGAACACGCACGCCTCCCACCTGTCGTCTGCGGCTGGGCGCACCGGATCACGGTGCGCGTCCAGGCGAAGATGGCAGCATCGGGGGCGCACCGCGACGGCGAAACGGCAAGGTTCCGGCCGATCACAATGAATTCCGGAACGGCGTTGTGACTATTACCCGGCGGTGCCGGAGCAGCCCGTCGAACGGCATTTGGGCAGCGTCACAACAGTTTCCGGAAACACCCGTCGGAGTTTCCAGACGTCGCAATTCGCGCCGTCGGCGCGACGGCGTCCTCCTACGTTGGGCAGCGGCGGTCGCCGGAGGGTGATCGCGGCAACGGACTGGGACGCCGGGAGGAATTCGTGTCGGATATTGCCATCGTAGGGATCGGGTGCCGATTCGCGGGCGGCATCGATTCACCGGAATCTTTCTGGGATTTCGTCGTCGACAAACGGGACGGCGTCGTCGATATTCCGGCGGACCGGTGGGATTACCGCCGCTACTACGATCCGGAACCACGCACCCCAGGCCGCGCCTACACCAAACGTGGCGCCTTCCTGACCACCGATCCGTGGGAGTTCGACCCCGATTTCTTCGGCATCTCCCCGCGCGAGGCCACGGTGCTCGACCCGCAGCAGCGGCTGCTGCTCGAGGTCACCTGGGAGGCGCTCGACGACGCGGGCATCGCCGGCGGCGCGGCGGGCGCGCAGGTGGGGGTGTACGTCGGCGGGTTCGTCGTGGACCAGTCGGTGATCGGGGTGGTGGGGCCCGCGCTGTTCCACACCGACATGCACACCCCGGCCAGCGCCTCCTACACCATGCTGTCGAACCGGATCGCCTACGCGCTCAACCTGGTCGGCCCCGCCATCACCGTCGACACCGCGTGCTCGTCCTCGCTGGTCGCGTTCCACCTGGCCTGCCAGGCGCTGGCGAACGACGACTGCCGGGTGGCGCTGGCGGGCGGGGTCAACGTGATGTTGCAGCCGGAGACCTTCGTCCTGATGTGCAAGGGCGGTTTCCTGGCCACCGACGGCCGCTGCAAGTCCTTCGACGCCGCCGCCGACGGTTACGGCCGCGGCGAGGGCGCGGGCATGGTGGCGCTCAAGCGGCTCGACGACGCGGTGGCCGACGGCGACCGGATCTACGCGGTCGTCAAGGCCACCGGCTCGAACCAGGACGGCCGCACCACCGCCATCACCGTGCCCAACGCCGACTCCCAGGAAGCGCTGGCCCGCACCGTGTGCGCCCGCTCGGGCCTGGCCCCGAGCGCGATCACCTACCTGGAGGCGCACGGCACCGGCACCCTCGTCGGCGATCCGGTCGAATTGCGCGCGCTGGGAAGGGTTTTCGGCGCCGCGTCGGGACGGATCGGCTCCGTGGGAGTCGGTTCGGTGAAGGCGACCATCGGGCACACCGAGGCGGCGGCCGGGGTGGCGAGCGTGATCAAGGCCGCGCTCGCGATCAGCCACCGCACCCTGCCGCCGCAGGGCTGGCTCGACACCCCGAACCCGGACATCCCCTTCGCCGATCTCGGCCTGCACGTCCAGACCGCGGCCGAACCGCTGGCCGCCGACGCCGGACCGATGTCGGTGGCGGTCAACGGATTCGGCTACGGCGGCACCAACGCGCACGCCATCCTCGCCGAGTTCACCGGGCAGCAGGCACCGTCCGCGCCGCACCGGCACCTCGGCATCCTGCCCATCTCGGCGCGCGGCACCGGGGCGGCGCGGGCGCTGGCGGGCCGCTTCGCCGATCTCCTCACCGCGGGCGCCGACCCGGACCACCTGGCCGAGGCCGCCTGGACCCGGATGGCGCACCATCCGTTCCGCACCGGCGTGCTGCTCGGGGACAGCACCGAGGACCTGATCCGTGACCTGCGCGGCTACGCGGCGGGGGAGGGCCGCGACGCGGCGCGCACCGTGGTCTCCGCGGCGGCCGAGCCGGTGTTCGTGTTCTCGGGGATGGGCCCGCAGCACTGGCGGATGGGCCGGGACCTGCTCGGCGCGGGCGGGGTGTTCGCCGAGACCGCGCACCGGATCGACGCGGAGTTCCGCGCCGTCGCCGGCTGGTCGATCATCGCCGAACTGCTGCGCCCGGAAGCCGAATCCCGTATCGGCAGAACCGAAGTCGCCCAGCCGGCCAACTTCCTGATCCAGGTGGGGCTGGTCGCCGAACTCGCCGAGTACGGCATCACCCCCGCCGCCGTCGTCGGGCACAGCGTCGGCGAGGTGTCGGCCGCCTATGTCAGCGGCATGCTGACGCTGCGGGACGCGGTCCGGGTGGCCTACCACCGCGCCCGCCTGCAGGCGAGCACCGCGGGGACCGGCGGCATGCTCGCGGTCGGCACCCCGCCGGACCAGGCCGAGGCGCTGGTCGCCGGCGATCCGCACGTCGACATCGCCGCCGTGAACAGCCCGGCCGCGGTCACCCTGTCCGGTGCGGTCGACCGGCTCGACGACCTGGCCGAAAGGCTCACCGAGGACGGCGTTTTCGCGCGCAGGCTGCGCGTCGAGGTGCCCTACCACAGCCGGCTGATGGACCCGATCGAAGACGAACTGCGCGCGGTGCTGGCCGATCTCACGCCGCGACAGCCCACCGTGCCGCTGTACTCGACGGTGACCGGCGAGTTGGTCACCGAGGGCGACTGGGACGCGGAGTACTGGTGGTCCAATGTGCGCCAGCCCGTGCGGTTCGCCGCCGCCGTCGGGCGCCTGCTCGCCGCGGGCAGCCGGGTCATCGTGGAGGTCGGTCCGCATCCGGTGTTGTCGGGCAATATCCGCGAGGCGCTGGTCGACGCCGACGTCGTCGGGACCACCGTCCCCACCCTGGACCGTGAGCAGGCCGACCAGGACAGCCTGCGGCGCACCCTCATCGGGCTGCACGCCGCCGGTGTGCTGGATCGCGCGGCGCTGTTCCCCGCCGACCGGCCGGTGACCCCGCATCTGCCGCTGCCGCGCTACCCCTGGCAGCGGACCCGCCTGCACGCCGCGCTGCCGCTGTTCGAGCAGGCCCGCCTCGGCACGCCCGACGGGTACGCGATGCTGGGCGACCCCGATGTGGAGGGCAGGCCGGAATGGCTGCTCCAGGTCGGCACCGAACTGCTGCCGTGGCTGGCCGACCATGTCGTCAACGGGGTCAAGATCATGCCGGGCGCGGCCTACCTCGACGCCGCCCTCAGCGCCACCGCGTCCCGGCTGGGCGTGAAACAGGTCGCGCTGGAACAGGTCCGGTTCGTCGCGCCGCTGATCATGGGCGCGCCCGATGTGCCGCTCGTGGCGCTGAGCATCGAGGAGGCCAGCGGACGTTTCCTGCTGCGCTCGCGCAGCGCGACCGGGACGGCGTGGACGGTGCACGCTTCGGGGCGCACCCTGACCGGCGGTTACGAACAGACGACCGTGGCGGTGCCCGAGATCGAGGTGGGCATCGACGTCGATCCGGAGCTGTTCTACGCCGGGCTGGCCGCGGCGGGCCTGCAGTACGGCCCGTCGTTCCGCCGGGTGACCTCGGTGCGCGTCGGCGCGGACGTGGTGGTGGCGACCGTCGACGGCGGCATCGCCGCGGGCTCCGGGCATCTGGCCCACCCCGCCGTCGTCGACGCGGCCATGCAGTGCGCGGCCATGCTGTTCGCCGACGACCGCATCACCGAGGGCGTGATGGTGCCGGTCGGGGTGGCCGCCGTGCGCCTGCTCGCCGAGCTGCCCGAGACCGTCACGGTCGTCGCCCGCCGCGACGTCGGCGCGCGCCTGCGCGCCGACGTCGATCTGCTCGACGGCGACCGGCGCCTGATCGCCCGGCTGACCGGCCTGCAGATCGGCGCGCTGAAACCCGGCGACGATCCGCTGCACCGGATGGCCGACTTCTACTACGCCGACACGATGACCGAACTCGAACCGATCGACCTCGCGGCGCTCACCGACGCCGGCCCGGCGGCGACGGTCGTCGTGGAGCTCGGCGACACCGAGACCGCCGTCGAACTGGCCGCGGCCATCCCCGGCGCGCAGGTGTACGTCGCGCACCCGGAGGACCCCGACCTCGAAGCCGGACTGCGAACCCGGCTGGACGCGGCCGCGGGCACGGCGACGCGGCTGCACGTCTGTGTGGTCGCCGGCGCGGTGCCCGACGATCTCGCCGCCCTGTGGGCGCTCAAGCGGATCGCCGTCGCGGTGGCGGAATTCGCCGAACCGCCCGCCGAGGGCGAGACCGGCCCGCGCTCGGTGTTCGGCACCGGCGCCGTCCACGTCACCCTGGTGACCCGCCGCGCCTTCACCCTGCCCGACAGCCCGAGCGCGCCCGACCCGCGGCACGCCGCGCTGGCCGGTGCCCGCCGGGTCCTGCTCAACGAGCAGACACCGCTGCGGTGGCGGCTGATCGACACCGAACCCGGCACCCCGATCGCCGACCTCGTCACCGAACTCGCGGTACCCGGCGCGTTCTCCTACGACAACTGCGACGAAGTGCTGCTGCGCGCCGGGACACGATGGGCGCCGGTGGTGACCAAGCCGCTGCCCGACCGGCTCGCGGAACTCGACACCGCCGAGCCGCTCACCGACCCCGAGGCGAACTTCGCCCTCGACGTGCCGCGCACCCGCCTGCTCTCGCAGGTGGGGTGGCGGCAGTGTGATCGCCCGGCGCCGGGACCCGGCGAGGTCGAGGTCCGAATGCAGGTCATCGGGCTGAACTACAAGGACCCGCTCAAGATCATCGGATTGCTCGGCGAACGCGAACTCGCGCCGACCTACTTCGGCACCGTTCCGGGCATGGAGGGCGTCGGCACCGTCGTGCGGGTGGGTGACGGCGTCGACGACGTCGCGGTGGGCGCGCTGGTCGCGGTGGCGGCCAAGGGCATGATGCGCCGCTTCGCCGTGGTCGACCGTCAGCTCGTCGTCGCCCTGCCCGCGGACACCGATCCCGGCCACTGCACCAGCACCATCGCCTTCGGCACCGCGGAGTACGCGCTGCTGGACCTGGCCAAGCTGCAACCGGGGGAGACCGTGCTCATCCACGGCGCGGCGGGCGGGGTCGGTACGGCGGCCATCCAGGTGGCCAAGGCGCAGGGCGCGCGCATCATCGGCACCGCGAGCACCCCGGAACGCCGGGCGCACATCCTGGCCGCCGGTGCCGATCACGCGGTGAACTCGCGCTCGCTCAACTTCGTCGACGACGTGCTGGCACTGACCGGCGGCGCCGGCGCCGAGGTGATCGTCAGCAGCGCGCCGGGGGAGATCCTGCGCCAGAACTTCCACGCCGCCGCCGAATTCGGGCGCATCGTCGAGGTCGGCAAGGCCGACATCTACACCGGCGGCCTGCTGGAACTGGCCGTGTTCGACAAGAACCTGGCCTACTACTCGATGGACCTGGACCGGCTGGTCGCCGTGCGGCCGCAGCGCCTGGCCCGGCTGCTGGAGCGGGTGTTCGAGAAGGTCACCGAGGGCACCTACACCCCGCTGCCGTACCAGCTGTTCGGCACCGAGGAGGTGGGCAAGGCGTTCGAGGAGACGCTGCGCTCCTCGCGGCCCGCCCGCATCGCCGTCCGGGTGGACACCCCCGAACCCGCGGTGCGGCCGCAGCTGCCCGACGTCGAGATCGACAGCGCCGCGACCTATCTGATCACCGGTGGGTTCGGTGGGTTCGGCCTGGCCATCGGCCGCTGGCTGACCCTGCGCGGTGCGCGCAGACTGGTGCTGGTCGGGCGGCGCGGCGCGACCACCGACGCCGCCCGCGACCAGCTGGCCGCCTGGCGGACCCTCGGCGTCGAGGTGATCGAGGAACTCGCCGACATCGCCGACGACGCCGCCGTGGCCGGGGTGGTGGCCAGAGCGCACGGTGCCGAGCACCCGCTGCGCGGGGTCTTCCACGCGGCGGGCGCGGTGGCCGACAACAACATCGGCAAGATGACGTTCGACCAGCTCGACCTCGTCTATCGGCCGAAGGTCCACGGCGCGCGGCTGGTGCACGACGCGATCCGCGACGCGGGCATCACCCTGGACATGTTCGTCCTGTGCTCCTCCGGCGGCTCGATGTACGGCATCTACGGCCAGTACAACTACTGCGCGGCCAATCTCGCCGTCGAGGCCCTCGCCGAGGAGTGGACCAGGGCGGGGGAGCGGGCGCTGTGTGTCGGCTGGGGACACCTGTCCGGCGCGACCGGTGGCATGGCCGCCGACGAGACCGCCGAGAAATACCTCGACCTGGTGGGCTTCGGGCCGATCGACATGGCCGACGCCACCGCCTATCTGGAGCAGACCCTGCGCCTCGGCGCCATCCGCGCCGCCATCATCCCCACCGACTGGGCCAAGCTCACCGGCACCTTCCCCCAGCTCACCCGTACCGGCCGCACCGTCGCCCTGGCCAAGGCGGCCGCCAAGGACACCTCCGAACTCGCCCGGCTCCGCGCGGAACTGGCCGCCATGGACGACACCAAGCGCGGCCCGTACATCGCCCGCAAGATGGCCGACGAACTGGCGGTGGTGATGGGCGTGCCGGTGGAATCCATCGACATGACGATCCCGGTGCCCGAACTGGGCCTGGACTCGCTGATGGCGGTGGAACTGGGCGCCCGGGTCACCAAGACCCTCGGCATCGATCTGATGTCGCTGCAGATGGGCCGCTCGTTCAGCCTGGAACAGGCCGGGCCGAAGGTCGCCGAACTCGTGCTCGCCTCCGAACCGGCTGCCGCCCAGCCACTTCCGGACCCGTCGCACACCGAGCCGGACGACCCGGCGGCAGCGGTGGGCGAGGCGTCGATGGCGCTGGCGCGCTGAGTACGACGGGGTGACGCTGTGGTCGACTTCGGACTGATCGACGAATGGGAGCCCGCACCGGGCAGACTGGTGACCTGGGTCGCCACCCCGCACTCGCTGGCGCGCGCGGCGGCGGCGCCGGTCCATCCGGCCCCGCCGTCGCTGCAACAGGAGCAGTACCTGCGGCAGGCGGACCGGCACTCCGGCGCGGACTTCCGCTTCTCGGGCCTGTGCCTGGTCACCGCGCGCATCCCGGCCGCGAACCTGGACCGCGACACCATGACCCGGGTGATCACGGCATTCCTGCTGCGCCACGACACCTTTCGCACCTGGTTCGCCATCGGACCCGACGGCACCGTGCGCAGGCACCTGGTCCCGGCCGACGCGGTGGAGTTCGCGCCGATCGACTACGGCCGCGTCGACGACCCGGCCGCCATCCGCAGCCATGTCGAGAAGACCACGCCCGGCCCGTTCCAGTGGGACTGCTTCACCTTCGGCGCGATCGAGCACGGCGACGCGACCACCGTCTACCTCGCCGTCGACCACCTGCACACCGACGGACTCGGCCAGTACCTGTCCGCCTCGGACTTCGCCCAGCTCTACGCCGCCGAGTTGTGGGGTGAGGCGGAGCCGCCGCCACGGGCCGCGAGCTACCTGGACTACTGCGTCGCCGAACGCGCGCACAGCGATCGGCTCACCCTCACCTCGCCCGGCGTGCGCAAGTGGCTGGAACTGGTGCGCGGCAACGACAACCGGCTCCCGGCGTTCCCGCTCGACCTCGGCAGGCGCACCGACGGCTACCACCGCAGCGCGCACCGCGGCATCACCCTGCTCGATCCCGAGGCCGGTGATCGGTTCGAACAGGTCTGCCGGGCCTACGGCGCCGAATTCGCCGGGGGCGCCTTCGCCGCGGCGGCGCTGGCCGAACGCGAACTCACCGGGGCCGACTACTACTTCGGCATGACGCCGATCAGCACGAGAACCACGGCGGCGGAGGCGGTGTCGGTCGGCTGGTACGTCACGCTGGTGCCCGTGGCGTTCCCGCTCGGCGCCCGAACGACGATCCCGCGGGTGCTGACCCTGGCCCAGCGTGCCTACGAGAACGGGCTCCGCCTGGCGCCCACCTCGTTTCACCGGGTGCTCGAGCTGCTACCCGCGGACTCCGAGATCAAGGCCGAACCCGGGTGGGTGACACCGATGATCTCGTTCGTCGACGCCCGCGACTTCCTCGGCCACGAACTCTTCGACGAGGTCGGCGCCGGTGTCTTCGCCAACCGGGCCGCCTCCGAGGAGGTCCTCATCTGGATCAACCGCCTGCCCTCGGGCACCTCGCTGAGCGTCATCTATCCCGGCACCGCCGTCGCGCACGCCTCGGTGGAGCGCTATCTCACCACGGTGGCGGCGATGTTCGCCGCCATCGCCGCGCACCCCTGCTGACCCGAGGAGTCTTCGTGCACACCGTCTTTCGTGATCCGTTCATTCCCGACGGCGAGAAATCGGTCTACACCGTCGGCCTGGCCGGGCAGCCGCACGGCATCGAACTGACCCACGTGGTCACCCGGGAGAAGGGCGGCTACCGCACCCTGCTGGAGGCCAGGCCCGGGTCCGGCCACCCGCCGCTGACCCTCACCATCGAGCAGCGCTTCGGCCGCGTCGGCGGGCGGTTGCGGGCCGAGCGGTACCGGGCCGAGACCCGCTCGGGCACGACCGTGGTCTCGCGGGAGGAGGCGAACTTCGTCGACACCGTGCACCTGCCGTTCGGCGGCGTGCCCGGGCCGTTCCCCGCCGACGTGATGCCCGTCGCCGGCGGGCTGACGCTGCTGCGCGGTCTGGCCTTCGCCGAGGGCCTCACCGAGACGATCGAGGTATGGCTGGCGTTCTCGGTGTGCTGGCCGCTGGTCGCGCGGGTGGAGAAGCGGACGACGGTCGAGCTGGCCACCGGCGCGGTGCCGTGCTGGCAGGTGCGGTTGCGGCCCGGGTTCGGACAGGTGAACGCGTTGCTGGACAAGGTGATCGGCACGG
The DNA here is from genome assembly GCF_900637185.1 of Nocardia asteroides. Classification (NCBI taxonomy): domain Bacteria; kingdom Bacillati; phylum Actinomycetota; class Actinomycetes; order Mycobacteriales; family Nocardiaceae; genus Nocardia; species Nocardia asteroides. The sequence goes on from NZ_LR134352.1 coordinate 3,363,968, forward strand.
TGCTGCCGCCGTTCGTCGCGCACTTCGAGGAGGCGGCCCCGCACCGGCTGGTGCGGCTGAGCTTCCCGACCCAGCTCTCGCTCACCGCGCAGCGCGCGGTGCTGGAGCTGCGGCCGTGAGCCGGGTCGACGCGCCCGCCGCCGTCGCGAGCGTCGTCACCGCGGTCCGGGCCGACCTCGCCGCGTGGGTGTCGTTCGCGGCCTGCGCGCTGGCGGTGTTCCTGCAGATGATCGACGTGACCATCGTCAACACCGCGCTGCCGGAGCTGACCGCCGACCTGCGCGCCTCGCGGTCGGCGCAGCTGCTGGTGATCTCGGCGTACTCGCTCGCCTTCGCCTGCACGCTGCTCACCGCGGCGCGCATCGGCGCGATGGTCGGCAGGCGGACGATGTTCCTGGCCTCGGTGCTGGCCTTCACCGCCGCCTCGGTGTGGTGCGGCCTCGCCGGAAGCGCCACCGAACTGGTGCTGGCCCGGGTCGTCCAGGGCGCCGCGGGCGCGGGCATGGCCGCGCAGACGATCGCCATCCTGACCGCGAGTTTCCCGCGTGGGCGGCATCCGCTGGTGTTCGCGCTCTACGGCGCGGTCGCCGGATTCGCGGGGATGCTCGGCCCGATCGTGGGCGGTGTCCTGCTCACCCTGGACCTCGGTGGCTGGGGTTGGCGGTCGGTGTTCCTGATCAATCTGCCTGTCGGGGCGGTCGCGTTCGCGCTGGCCTGGCGCTTCCTCGCGGCGCCGAAACCCGAACGGCGCCAACGCCTGGACCTCGGCGGCGCGGCTCTCTCGGCCTGCGGGCTGTTCGCGCTGATCGCCGCGCTCACCGAGATCCAGCAGCGCGGCTGGCGCGCCGAGTTGATCGTCTGCGCCTGCGCCGGACTCGCGGTGACGGCGCTGTTCGTGGTCCAGCAGCGCGCACGCGCGCGGCGCGGCACCGATCCGCTGCTGCGCCTGGACCTGTTCGCCGACCCCGGCTTCCGGCTCGGTGCGGTGCTGGTCGGGGCGTTCTTCGGGCTGTTCACCGCCTTCGTCTTCGCCGCCTCCGTCACCCTGCAGGACGTGCTCGGCTACTCGCCGCTGGTCACCGGGCTGGTGATGACGCTGTTCGCGCTCGGCGCCGGCACCGGCGCCGCGAGTTCGCTGATCCTGGTGGCGCGCTGGGGTGTCCGTGCCATGGCGGCCGGCATCGCGCTCTACGGCGGCTGTATGGCGGCCGGCGCGATCTACCTGACCCTCACCGCGGGCGCGGTGAACCCGTGGCTGACCGTGGGCCCGGTGTTCCTCGCGGGGTTCGGGGTCGGCCTGTTCGGGGTCCAGTTGCAGCCCCTCATGCTCGCCGGGCTCGACGGGGACCGGATGGCCGAGGCCTCCGGGGTGCTGCCGACCGTCGAACAGGTCGGCAACGCGGTCGGCCTGACCGTGCTGACCACGGCGTTCTTCGCATCGCACACCCTCGGCGGCAGCATCACCATGATGGCGGCCGTCGCGGTGGTCGCCCTGATCCTGGCGGTCGCGACGACCGCCATGCCGGAACGCGCGTGAGCCGTCGCGGCCGTCGGATACCGTGGCTGTACCACAACGGTGTGGTGCGGTCACGGGCGACGAGGCCCCGGCCGAGAAGGAGGCATCCGACGATGCGACAGCTGGATTTTCGCGGCACCGCGATCGCCTACGACGAGGCGGGCTCGGGCCCACCGGTCGTCTTCCTGCACAACCTCGGCGGCGACCGGTCCATCTGGCGCAACCAGGTCGACGACCTGCGGCACGCGCACCGCGTCGTCGCGATCGACCTCATCGGCTACGGCGACTCCGACGCCCCCGACGACGGCTACACCCTGGAGAACTATCTCGCCATGGTCGAGACGGTGTTCCAGGAACTGGACCTGCGCGAGGTGACCCTGGTCGGGCACTGTTTCGGCAGCGCGCTGTCACTGCTGTTCGCCCGCGCCCACCCCGAGCTCGTGCGCTCGCTGGTGCTCAGCAGTCCGCTCACCCCGAACACGCTGCGCCCGACCCGGACCGGCTGGGCCGCGCAGCTGGGCAGGCACCTGCGCATCGACTCGCTGCTGTCGGCGGTGCGGATCCCCGGCCCGCTGGCCGGTCTCATCGTCACCGAACAACTCGGGGCGGGCGGCGCGCACACCCGGGACGTCGTCGCGGACCTGCGCACCCGCTGGACCGAACGCCGCAGGCTGATGGTGACCGCCGCGATCTCCCGCCAGATCCCGCGTCTGGCCGAGCTGGACAGCTTCGTGCCGCCGCCGGACTTCCCGCCGATCACCACCGTCTGGGGCGGCCGCAACCGGGTGCTGTCGGCCCGGGCGGGCGCCACGCTGGACCAGACCCTGCACCCGGTGCGTGCCATCATCGTCGAGGACGCGGGGCACCTCGTGATGGTGGAGGCGCCCGAGACCGTGACCACCGCCATCCTGTCCGCGATCGACCACGCGAGAGGACGTCCACGATGAGCCGCCACGTCCAGATCACCTTCGACGCGCACGACCCCCGCGCCCTGTCGACCTTCTGGCGCGACGTCCTCGGCTACGTCCACCCCGGCCCGCCGGGCGTGGAACTGCCCGCGGGCGCCGATCCGCTGGCCGCCTGGGACGAGTTCCTCGCCCGGGTCGGCGTGCCCGCGGATCAGCGCAACACCCGCTCGGCCATCGAAGACCCCGACGGCCACGGCCCCCGGGTGTTCTTCCAGCAGGTACCCGAGGACAAGGTGGTCAAGAACCGGGTCCACCTCGACGTGCGGGCCGCGCCCGGGCTGGCGGGGGAGGAGCGGATGGCGGCACTCGAGGCCGAGTGCGCGCGGCTGGTCGCCCTCGGCGCCACCCGGCTGCGCCGCTTCGAACCCGAACCGCCGATGAGCCTGGGTTTCCTGGTGCTGGCCGACCCCGAGGGCAACGAGTTCTGCCTGGACTGAGCGCGTCCGGCGCTCAGCCGGTGACCGCGGGCGCGGTCAGCGCCGCCTGCATCGCCACCCCGTCCACATAGGTGTGCTTCGCCTTGACCGCGCCGTTCTCGACGAACACCACGTCGGCGATGTCGACAGCCACGGCGCCGCCGGTGACCGAGGTGCCCGACAGGGTCCACTGCACCACCCAGAAGTCCTCGCCGACGCGCAGGTTCACCAGCGTGAAGGTCAGATCCGGGACCAGGGCGAAGGTTTCCGCCGCGGCGGTGCGGATCTCGGCGGGCCCGTGCGCGGGCGCGCCGCCGGAGTGCAGGTGGAAGACCGAATCGGGAGTGTGCAGGGCGGCGATCCGGTCGGGGTCGCGATCGGCCCAGCAGGCGTGATAGCGCTCGAACAGATCCTTGGTGGCATCGGACATGGCCTGCAGCCCTTCGTAGATACAAACAGGATGACTGTATGTTCCTCGGTCGCGGTGGCGCGGTCAAGGGCCGAACGGCCCTCGGCGGAAGCGGGGCCGGTCCTGCCCTAGACTTCGCAGTCGGTATGAATCCTGATCGCCGCACCCAAGCCGAACGCTCGGCCTCGACCCGGGCCGCGGTGATCCGCGCCGGTCGGGAGTTGTTCGGGCGCAACGGATACGGCGCGGTGAGCACCATCGCGGTGGCCGAGGCGGCCGGGGTCAGCCGGGGCGCGCTCTATCACCAGTTCAGCGAGAAGCGCGACCTGTTCGAGGCGGTCTTCGAGGATCTGGAGCGCGACCTGGTGCAGGTGATCGCGAGCGCGGTGGGTGCGGCCAGGGCCGCGGACCCGATCGCGAGCCTGATCGTCGGCTGCCTGGCCTGGTTGCAGGCCTCGACCGCGCCCGAGGTGCGCCGGATCGCCCTGCTGGACGCGCCCGCGGTGCTGGGCTGGAGCCGGTGGCGCGAGATCGAACTGCGCCACACCATCGGCCTGGTCGAGAACGCCCTGTCCGGCGCGATGGCCGCGGGACGGGTGCGGACCCAGCCGGTGCGGCCGCTCGCGCTGATCGTCGTCGGCGCGCTCGACGAGGCCGCGCAGTTCCTGGCGAATTCCGACGACGACGTCGCCGACATGGCCGCCGTGCGCGCCGTGATCGAGCAGCTCATCGCCGGTCTCGCCGTCGACAGCTGACCCGGCCGATCGGATAGGTTAGCCTTGCCTAATGGCAAGCCCGACTGTGCAACGCCCGACCATGGCCTACGCGCCGCTGCGGGTCAGCCGCGCCGTGCGGTTGACGTCCCGGATGGTCCGGATCACCCTCACCTGCCCCGACCCCGCCGCGTTCGCCGACGCGGGCCCTGACCAATACACGAAGCTGTTCTTCCCGCTGCCGGGCAAACGGCGCCCCGACGTGCCGCCTGCGCCCGCGGCCGACGCCGACGTCATGAGCTGGTACCAGCGGTATCTGGCCATGCCCGACGACGTCCGGCCGCCGATGCGCACCTACACCATCCGGGCGCGACGGCCCGAGCTCGGCGAACTGGACATCGATTTCGCGCTGCATCCCGATCACGCGGGCCCCGCGTCCGACTGGGCCTCGACCGCCGCGCCCGGCGACGAGATCGGCCTGCTCTGCCCACCACGGTCGCTCTACGCACCGCGGCCGGACACGGCCTGGCAGTTGCTCGTGGGCGACGAGACCGCGATCCCGGCGATCGGGGCCATCCTCGAGCGCCTCGATCCCGCCGTTCCCGCGCGCGTGTTCCTCGAGGTCGCCGGACCTGCGGACGAGCAGCACTTCGCGACCGGCACCGACGTGCGGATCCACTGGGTGCACCGCGGCCCGCGTCCGCATGGCGAGGCGGTGGTCGAGGCCGTCTGCGCGGCCGAATTCCCCAGCGGCGCACCGTATTCCTGGATCTCCGGCGAAGCCGAGCTGGTGAAGTTGACCCGCAGGCATCTCGTGCGCGACCGGGGTGTCGACAAGCGCGCGATCACCTTCACCGGCTACTGGCGGCGGGGTCGCACCGAGGAGGAGAACGGCCGCGAGAAGGTGCGCCGGGCCGCCGCCGGGGAGCCGCTCGTCGACGAGGACTGACCGCCCGCGCCGCGACTGTGACGCCACTAATAGTTAACGCACTAACTATTAGTGGTTTAATGGTGTGCGGACGAAGGGACGGTGTGGACGTGCAGGAACTCGACGACCCGCTGCGGCTGGATCGGCAGGTGTGTTTCGCCCTGGCGGTGGCCAACCGCTCGGTGCTGGCGGTCTACCGCCCGCTGCTCGAACCCCTCGGGCTCACGCATCCGCAATACCTGGTGATGCTGGCGCTGTGGGGGGAGGCGCCGATGTCGGTGAAAGCGGTCGCCGAGGCGATCCAGCTGGACTCGGCGACACTGTCGCCGCTGCTCAAACGGCTCGAATCGGCCGGCCTGATCACGCGCCGCCGCGACCCGCACGACGAGCGCACCCTGCACATCGACCTGACGCCGGCCGGGCGCGCGCTGCGCGCCGAGGCCGAGAAGATCCCGCCCGCGGTGGTTTCGCGTCTCGGGGTGAGCCTGGCCGACCTGGAAGAACTACGCGACGTCCTCGGCCGGGTCAACGCGGCCGCGCGACGCGCATCGCAGACGAGGGAGCTCGCATGACCGCCACCACCCCCAACCTCTGGCAGCGCATCCGCTACGTCACCGGCGGCACCCTGCCGCCGTCGATGCGCGACTGGGTCCTGGCCGACCTGACCGGCCCCGGCGCCACCCGCCGCTACCTCATGCGCTTCCTGCTGCCCGTGCTCCCGGTGCTGTGCCTGTTCCTGCTGGTCCCCGGGCCGCTGTGGATGGGGCTGTCGATGATCGCGCTGCTCTACATCCCGCTGATCTACTTCACCGTCGCGCTGGTCTACGTGTACCGGCGGCATCGCCTGGTGAGCCACGGATTCGATCCGGAACTGGCCGACGCGGCCGAGCGCGAGCGCGCCGAGGCCGAGCGTCGCGCGTACGAGAGCCGCCACCACCGCGGGTGATTGCGGCCTAGCGTGCGGTCGCGGTGCCGAGCAGGGTCGCCAGTTCGGCGATGACGTCGTCGAGCGGCCGGGTGGTCCGCTGCACCCGGCACAGGATGACCGCGCCCTCCACCGACGCGATCGCCATCGTGGCCAGCCGCCCCGCGCGCGCGGGCTCGACGCCCTCGGCGGTGAGCGTGGTGGTGAGTGCCTGCCGCCAGCGGTCGAAGATCTCCGCGATGCCGGGTTGCAGATGCCGGTCGTCGGGGGCGCCGCCCACCGCCACCGAGACCACCGGGCAGCCCGCGTCGAAATCGGAGTCGTGCAGGATCGCGGTCCAGAACTCGCCGATGCGCTGGATCGCCCGGTCCGGGCCCTGGGTGGCCGCCTCGTCGATGATGGCGCCGATCGCGTCGCCGGCCAAGGTGAGCGACTCGGTCATGATCTGCGCCCGCCCGCCGGGGAAGTGGTGATAGACCGATCCGCGCGGCGCCCCGCTGCGGGCCAGGACGGCATCCACCGTCACCCCCGCGGCGCCCCGCTCGCGCAGGAGTTCCACCGCGCTGTAGAGCATCTTCTGCCGGGTGTTGGTGCGGGCTCCCACGGCGCGTGCACTCCTTCGGGTTTCGGTGACTGGCAACAGTCATCGTAGGCGGCCACCATTATGCTATGTTGCCTAGCATACTACTCGGTGTGGCGGCGAGGTCGCCACCGCGGCGAAGGATGTCCCATGGTGGAAACGCAGCCGAAGGCGACCGCGTGTGTCCTGTGTGAGTGCAACTGCGGCATCACCGTCGAGCTCGACGGGCGCCGCTTCGCCAAGATCCGTGGCGACAAATCGCATCCGGCGTCGGCGGGATACACCTGCGAGAAGGCCATGCGCCTCGACCTCTACCAGAACGGGCCCCACCGCCTCACCAGCCCGCTGAAGCGGCAGCCCGACGGCACCTACCGCGAAATCGACTGGGACACAGCGCTCGACGAGATCACCGCGCGGCTGGTCGCGCTGCGCGCCGCGCACGGTGGCGAGTCGATCTTCTTCTACGGCGGCGGCGGACAGGGCAACCACCTGGGCTCGGCCAACGCGCTCGCGCTGCGCGGCGCGCTCGGATCGGTGTATCACTCGAACGCGCTGGCGCAGGAGAAGACCGGCGAGATCTGGGTGGACGGGCGCCTCTACGGTGGGCACACCAAGGGCGATTTCGAGCATGCCGAGGTGCTGGTGTTCGTCGGCAAGAACCCGTGGCAGTCGCACAGTTTCCCGCGCGCCCGGCCGGTGCTCAAGGAGGTCGCGGCCGATCCGGCGCGGTCGATGGTGGTGATCGACCCGCGGGTCAGCGAGACCGCGGCCATGGCCGATTTCCACCTGCAGGTCGCGCCCGGTCGCGATGCCTGGCTGATGGCCGCGCTGGTCGCGGTGATCATCCAGGAGGATCTGGTCGACGCCGAGTTCCTCACCGCGCACACCGCGGGCTACGACGAAGTGCGGACCGCGTTCCGCGACATCGACATTCCCGCCTTCGCCACCATCAGCGGCGTCGACGTGGACCGGATCAGGGCCGCCGCCCGGCGGATCGCCGCCGCCGCGAGCGTGTGCGTGTACGAGGACCTCGGCATCCAGCAGGCGCCCAACTCCACGCTGGTCTCGTACCTGAACAAGCTGCTGTGGATCGTGACCGGCAATTTCGGGCGGCCGGGGACGATGTTCCTGCACTCGTCGTTCGCGCTGCTGGCCGGTGGGTCGGGCGGTGGATCCGGTGCTCCGCGCCGACGGTCGAGCGGGGCGGCCCGGCTGCGCAAGCGGGTGCTCGCCCGCACCGTCACCGCGGCGGCGGCGACCGTGGGCGCCGCGCTGCCCGCGCTGGCCCGGGTGGACGCGCTGCGCCCCGGTGTCGAAGCGGGCGCCTCCGCGCTGCTCGACGCGGTGGTGCCGCTGGCGGGCGGGCTGCTCGGCGGAGGCGGGGGTGGGGGCGGTAACCGGGTCACGCCGGTCACCGGGGCGAAGATCATCGGCGGGCTCGTACCCTGCAACTCCATCGCCGACGAGATCCTCACCGATCATCCGAACCGCTTCCGCGCCTTGTGGATCGACTCCTCCAATCCCGCGCACTCACTGCCGGACTCGGGGCGGTTCCGTGACGCCATGCGCGCCACCGAGTTGTCGGTGGTGATCGACGTGGCCTTCACCGAGACCGCGCGCCAAGCCGACTACGTGCTGCCCGCGGCGAGCCAGTTCGAGAAGCCCGAGGCCACGTTCTTCAATTTCGAGTTCCCCCGCAATGTCTTCCACCTGCGTAAGCCGCTGCTCGAGCCGTTGCAGGGCACGCTGTCCGAGCCGGAGATCTACGCGCGGCTGCTGCGCAGGCTGCGGGTCGTCGACGACGCGACGATCACCCGGTTGCGGCGCGCGGCCGAGACCGGGCGGGACACCTTCGGCGCGACCTTCCTCGCGACGGTGGCCGCCGATCCCGGCCTGGCGAAGGTCGTGCCGTTCCTGCTGTACGAAACCCTCGGCGCCACACTGGATCCCGCCGTGCGCGGCGCGGCGGTGCTGTGGGGTGTCAGTCAGCTGTGCGCGCTGTCGAACCCGAAGGCGGTGGGGCGCGCCGGCTTCACCGGGCGCGGGCTGACCCCGGGCAACAAGCTGTTCGACGCCATCGTGGCGTCGCCGACGGGGGTGGTGTTCACCGACGACACCTGGGACGACGTGTGGCAGTACGTCAAGCGCGCGGACCGCCGCTTCACCCTCGACGTCGACACGCTGCTCGCCGAGGTCCGTGCCCTTCCCACGGCCCGGACGCAGTGGACCACGCCGGAATTCCCGCTTGTCCTGGCGGCGGGCGAACGCCGCTCCTTCACCGCGAACACCATCTTCCGCAATCCCGACTGGCGCCGCCGTGACCGCGAGGGCCACCTGCGCGTCAGCGCCGCCGACGCCGCGACGGCGGGCCTGTCCGACGGGGACCCGGCTCGCCTGGTCACCGCGACCGGCGCCGCGACCGTCACCGTCGAGATCAGCGACATGATGCGCCCCGGCAACATCGCCCTCCCCAACGGCCACGGCCTCGACTTCCCCCACCCCGACGGCACCACCACCACCGGCATCGCCCCCAACGAACTCACCAGCACCACCCACAAAGACGCCTTCGCAGGCACCCCGTGGCACAAACACGTCCCCGCCCGCCTCGAGCGCGTCCAGTCCGCGGCGAACGCCCCTTAGATTCGAGCGCCCTTCTCGAGATTGCATCGCCGACAGAGGATCTGAAGGTTGGCGGCGCTGGTCGCCCCGCCCTGGCTGATCGGGATGATGTGATCGAACTCGAGGTAGTGCGCATCGTCGCACTGGCAGCATCGACCGCCGTCACGTTGCCAGACCTCGGCTTTCACATGTTGCGGAATCGAGCGGGTATCGCGCTGACCGGGGGCGAGGACCAGCCGCTTGGCGACGCGCAGCGCCCCTTCGAGTACCGCGGCCACATATTCGGCGTCCCGTACGCCGTAGCTGCCACCGCCGCGCGCTGTGGTGGCCGAGACGACGACGGTCTCGTACTCGCATGCCACGGAGACGACCTTCGCCCACTGGAGTTCGGCGCCCGTACCAGACCCGACGAACCGCAGCTTCTTGCTGCTGCCGATCAGCCGCCCCGGCGTGCGGCGAGGACCACTGGCCAGGTACTTGATCTGCGTCGCCTCGACGTCGAGGTAGAGAATCTCGTCCGGCTCGAGGTGCAGGTTGCTTCGCGATTCCCGCGGCAGGTCACCACCGCGAACCCGGGTGAGCGCCCGCCCACGCTCCATCCGCTCCCGCAGCTTCATGATGTGCGCGGCTGCGGGACCGAGATCGGCCGCCGCCTGCAGAATCGACGAGAAACGGTGGAAATTGTCGAGTTCGTCCTGCTCGATCTCGTCGTCGGCAAAGGCGAACGCCACCACGCGTTCGAGAAAGGCCACCGCGAGGGGCCGCATGACTGCCCGGCCGGTCGTGAGATCGATGCGTTGGTAGCGCAGGGCGGTCCACAGGCCCTCCCAGGCATGCCCCTGCGGGCCGTCGGTGGTGAGTACCTGCCACGCCTGATCGTGCCAGCTCCGCAGGAATCCGTGGACGTCGGTCTCGCACCAGCGACAAGGCGCGACGCCACCGAAATGGTGTGTGCGCAGCGGGCGGGCGCAGCGTCCGCACAGCCCGGACGCGGCGGGAACGACGGGGGAGGTGTCGCCCGACCAGCGTTCCCCGTCCCACCAGCGCAGCAGCGCGGGATCGGTCGCGTCGGCGTACCAGTCGGCGGGCCGGGCCGCGGGTGCGCCCGCACGATGTGCCGGTGCGGCCGACGGTGTCTCGGCCGCTGCCGCCGGAACGGGGTCGTCGTCCACGCTGACGCCGAATTCCTCGGCGAGACCGCGCAATCCGCTGCTCCATCCCTGGGCGACATTGCGGAATTTCCATCCTCCGCCGCGCCGATAGAACTCACCGAAGACGATGGCGGAGACAGGTTCCAGTCCGGACAGCTCCACGGTGATCGGCGCGCGTTCCGGGTCACGGACGGTCAGCTGAAGATCGGGGACGTCGGGGAAGGCGCCGGTATCCACCGAGCCGGTGATCACGATCCGGTCGACAGCCGGCTCGATCGCCCCGAGCGTCAGCTCGATCCTGGCGCGGCCTGTGGCCGGCTCCTCGATGCGCACGGTGCCACTCGGGTGCCGCGGATCCCCACTCGAGTTCCGCCGTTACGGTGGTCGTGGCGACCGGCACATTGCCGCCCCTGGACAGAGTGGGATCGCCATTCCTCTTGGGACGGAAGGGTTTACGAGGGTGCTGGTGATGTGGCCGTCGGGTGCTTCGGGCTGCGGGGAATCAGGGGATGCGGGCTACGCCGCAGAGCATGGAGACGGCTTCCTTGCGGGGGTGGGGGCGCCAGGTGGTGGGACGCCAGTCGATGACCGAGGTGATGCCGGGGGAGACGAGGTCCAGGCCCTCGAAGAAGCGGGTGAATTCGGCGGTGGAGCGTAGTCGGAAGGGGACACCGCTGCGTTCGTTGGCGGCCACGATGGCCTCGAGGTCCTCGGCGGAGAGATGGTCGTCGGTGGCGTGGGTCATGGTGAGGTAGCTGCCAGGGGGCAGGGCGGCGCACAGCTCGGCGACCACGTCGTAGGGGTGCATCTCGTCGGGGAGGAAATGCAGGACCGCGCAGAGCATGAGGGCGACGGGCCGGTCGAGATCGAGGGTGCCGCGCAGCGCGGGGTGTTCCAGGATCGAGGCGGGCTCGCGCAGGTCGGCGTCGATGTAGGCCGTGGCGCCCTCGGGGGAGCTGTCGAGCAGGTCGCGGGCGTGATAGAGCACGATCGGGTCGTTGTCGACGTAGACCACGCGCGATTCCGGCGCGCGGTCCTGGGCGATCTCGTGCACGTTGCCCGCCGTCGGGAGCCCGGTGCCGATGTCGAGGAACTGGCGGATGCCCGCGGTGTCGACCAGGTACGGGATGGCGCGGCGCAGGAAACTGCGGTTCTCCAGGACGGCGAAATGAATCGACGGGAACGCCGCGGCGACCGCGTCGGCCGACTTGCGATCCGCTTCGAAGTGGGCACTGCCGCCCAGCCAGTAGTCGTACCGGCGGGCCGGGTGTGGCTTGGTGACATCCACACGGTCAGCAGCCGCTTCGAAGTCCACGGCGCACTTCCTTTCTCTCGACTACGGTCGTCCCTGTCAGCCCGACGACTCGAGACCGGTGGTGGCGTTGGCTTGTCCCGCCGCCGCGAAAGGCACGGCCATGCCCCTGCAGTTCAGCCCCTACGACTTCGCTGTCCATGCCGATCCGTATCCGTACTATGCCAGGTTGCGCACCGAAGCCCCCGTCTACCGCAACGACACCGACGACTTCTGGGCGCTGTCGCGGCACGCCGACGTGAAGGCGGCGCTGCGCGACTCGGACCGTTTCTCCAGTGCCAACGGGCTGCGGATGGAGCCGGCGTTCTGGGGCCCGCAGGCCGAGCAGTTCTTCTCCTTCGTGGCCATGGACCCGCCCAAGCACACCCGGATGCGGGAGCTGGTGGTGCGCGCGTTCACCCAGCGCCGGGTGCAGACCATGGAGTCGCGGCTGCGCGAGATCGCCCGGCGCACGCTGGCGCCGCTGCTGGAACGCGGCAGCTTCGACCTGATCGCCGACTTCGCCGGCCCCTTCCCGACCGACGTGATCGCCGAGCTGGTCGGTGTGCCCGAACAGGATCGGGAACTGCTGCGCAAGCTCGGCATGGAGATCATGTACACCGACGCGGAGTCGACCGATCTGCGCCCGGAGGCCGTGCAGGCGATCGGCGCGCTCATCGGGTACTACACCGAGCTGACCATCGCGAAGAGCCGGGAGCGCGGCGACGACCTGCTCTCCGGTCTGCTCGACGCGGCCGACGGCGACGACCGGCTGACGCCGGAGGAGATCGTCGGCGTGCTGATCCTGCTGATCGGCGCGGGCATCGAGACGGTGATGCTGTCGCTGGGCAACGCCTGGCACACCGCCGCGCTGCATCCGGACCAGCGCCGCGCCGCCTTCGACGGCCGCGTCGACGACTGGATCGCCGAGTCGATGCGCTACGACCCGGCCACCCAGGGCCAGCTGCGCACCACCACGGTCCCGGTCGAACTGCACGGGGTCGAGATCCCCGCGCAGTCGCGGATCCTGCTGCTGACCGGGGCGGCCCATCGCGACGAGACCGTCTTCGAGAACCCCGACGTCTTCGATCTCGACCGCGACACCGGCGCGTCGCTGGCTTTCGGCGCGGGCCGCCACCACTGCCTCGGCATGAACCTGGCGCAGCTGGAGATGCGGGTGGCGTTGCAGGAGATCGTGGCCGCGGTCGCCGACTACGAGATCGATACCGACAATCTGGTGCGGATCCACTCCTCCAACAATCGCGGTTTCGCCTCGCTGCCCACCACGGTGACGCTGCGTTGAGCCCCGCCGGGCCGTGACCGGACTCCGGTGGCGGCCCGGCTCCATGCCCGGACCAGCGAATATGTGAGTGCTCCCAATATCGCGGGACGGAGGTTGCGCTCGGCCGCCGCGCCACCGAAGGTGAATACCTGGGAAGATCAGTCCCACACACCAGTCGGTCGGACGACATCGGAGTCGGTATGAACGCTGTGTTCGAGTGTCACCACGGATGGGTCGTCGACGTCGTCGCCGACGACAGCACCACCGCGATCGGCTGGCGGGCGCACTGCTCGTGCGGCCGATGGCGCGGACGCCCCTGGTGGCGCTCCACGCACCCGCTCGGTCACGCGCCCACCGACCGGCGGCTCTACTGCCCGGGCGGCCCCCTCGACCCCGTCCTCACCGGCGTGGTGCTCGACGACTGGGAGTGCCACCGGGCCGAGATGCAGGCGCTGATGCCGGTGCTGCTGGCCTGGCAGGACTCCGAGTCCGCCCGGCAGCGGCTGGTCGAGGCCGTCCGCTTCGTCCGCGCGACGGGCACGTCCTGGGAGTCGATCGGCCACGCCCTCGGCACCGATTCCGCCGAGCTGGCCGAGCAGCGGTTCGGGTCCGGCGCGGCGGTCTGAGGCGGGCCTACCCTCGAGGTATGGCCGTCCGCGAGCGCCGGATCAGCGGTGTCGTCGTGCTGGGACCGGAGTGTCCGGTGACGACGGCGCGGATCGCCGTCGAACTGCGCGATGTCACCTATGCCGACGGCCCGGCTCCGCTGGTGGCCGAAATGATCGCCCGCGAGGTCGCGATCGGGCCCGGCGCCCGCATCCCGTTCACGTTGCGCGCGCCGGCCGGGACCGGGCTTGGCCTGGCCGCTCACGTGGACCGCGCCGGCGACGGCGTGCTCGCCCCCGGGGATCTGGTGTCCACGCAGGCGATTCCGGTACCCGCCGACGGCGCGGTGACCGATGTGGTCATTCCCGTGCGCCCGGTGTAGGCCGGCCGTCATCGGGTAGCGCGCTACGCGTGCCCCGCCGCGGCCACCGGGTCGAAACTTCCCGCACAGACCACCGATCTCCGCGTGTGCGCGGCACCGCGGACGGACAGGAAGCGCGGCCCATGATCATCGACGACACCGCCCCGGTCGCGACCGGGACCGACGACACCGGCGAATTCCGCTCCGGCACCGGCGCGGGCACGACCCCGATACCCACCGCCACCCACGGCCTGCGCGAGGTCACCTACGCGATCGTGGACGATCTCGCCGTCTTCGAAGGCGACATCGTGCTGGGGACCCTGGACGAGATCGCGGCGCGGCAGGGCGCGGAGGGCATCGCCATCACCGGCGCGAACTTCCGCTGGCCGAACGCGGTGATCCCCTACGAGGTCGATCCGGCGCTGCCGGGCAAGCAGCGGGTCAACGACGCGGTGGCACACTGGAATTCACGCACCCGGCTGCGGTTCGTGCCGCGCACCCCGGTGCACGGCGACTACATCCGGTTCGTGCCGAGCACCGCCAGCCGCTCGCCGGTGGGCAGGCAGGGCGGCATGCAGACGATCGAGCTCACCGGCTCCGCGCCCACCGGCACCGTGGTGCACGAGATGGGGCACGCGATCGGGCTCTGGCACGAGCAGAGCCGGGAGGACCGGGAACGGTTCGTCGAAGTGCGCCTGGCCCAGGTGAGCGCGGGGGACCGGCACAATTTCGCCCAGCACGTCACCGACGGTGACGATGTCGGCGGCTACGACTTCGGGTCGATCATGCATTACCCGGCAACGGCTTTCAGCACCACCGGCCAGGACACCATCGTGCCGCGCGTCGCGCTGCCGCCCGGCGTCACCATGGGCCAGCGCACGGCGCTCTCGGCGGGCGACGTCGCCGCCGCGCACGCCATCTACCCCGACTGGTCCGGCGTCGGCGACCGCTGGCGGAACATCGGCGGGGTCTTCCCCCGCACCGCGCCGGTGTCGGCGACCGCGCGGCGCACCGACCACCTGGACCTGTTCGTCACCGGCAACGACGGCCGGGTGTACACGTCGTGGTGGCACGCCGGGACGGAATGGTCGGGAATCGGCGACCGGTGGCGGAACATCGGCGGCGTCTTCCCGGCCGGCGCCACGGTCGCCCCGGTGGCGCGCACCGCGGACAACCTCGACCTGTTCACCGTCGGCAACGACGGGCGGGTGTACACGTCGTGGTGGCAGGCGGGTGCGGACTGGTCCGGGATCGGGGATCGGTGGCGGAACATCGGTGGCGTATTCCCGCGCACCGCACAGGTTTCCGTGACCGCGCGCCGGTCCGATCATCTGGATCTGTTCGTCACGGGCAACGACGGGCGGGTGTACACGTCGTGGTGGCACGCGGGGTCGGACTGGTCCGGGATCGGGGACCGGTGGCGGAACATCGGTGGGGTGTTCCCGACGCGCGCGGCTGTCGCGGCGGTGGCCAGGACGGCGGACAATCTGGATCTGTTCGTCACCGGCAACGACGGGCGGGTGTACACCTCGTGGTGGCAGGCGGGGACGGACTGGTCCGGTATCGGGGACCGCTGGCGCGGTATCGGCGGCGTCTTCCCGGCAGGCGCGCCGGTGACGGTGGTCGCCCGCGGGCCCGATCATCTGGACCTGTTCATCACCGGCAACGACGGCTGCGTCTACACCTCCTGGTGGCAGCAGGGCAGCGACTGGTCGGGCATCGGGAACCGATGGCGCAACATCGGCGGCGTCTTCCCGCCGGGCGCCCGGGTCGCCGCCGTGGCGCGCACCCGCGACAACCTCGACCTGTTCGTCACCGGCAACGACGGGCGGGTGTACACGTCGTGGTGGCAGGCGGGCTCGGACTGGTCCGGGATCGGGAACCGGTGGCGGAACATCGGCGGCGTCTTCCCCGCCGGCGGACCGGTGGCGGCTGTGGCCCGCACGGCGGGTGAGCTCGACGTGTTCGTCACCGCCAACGACGGACGGATCTCCACCTCGTGGTGGGAGCGGTAGTCACCGCACCCGGTGCCTGACCGGAATTCGAGTGGTCGGCTACTCGTGTCAGGCACCGGGGCGGGCGCCCACGCTGAGCACACCAGCTGCATCCTTCTCCGGGCGAGGTGACCCATGGATACCGAAAGCGAAACCCGCACCGCCGCATGGCGTGAACAGATGGACGCCGCGTCGCGCCGCTTCGCCGCCAGCGCCCGCGCGCGCGACGAGGTCCAGCGCCGGCGCGAGGCGACCGAGTCCGACGTCGTCGACACCCAGGAGCAGATCATCGCCCGCGCCGACCGTCTGCTCGGCACCGGCGAAGTGCCCGCCCAGGCGGTGATCGAACTGGGCAGGCAGGACCCGCTCGACAGCATCGGCGCGCTGGAACGGGTGATCGGCTTCGCCAACGACCTGCAGGCGGTCAACTTCCTGACCCGCGGCACCCGCGCGGCCGCCGCGGTGGCGCGGATCTCGCTGGCGCACAACGGCCGTGAGGTGCCGATGGGCACGGGGTCGCTGGTGTCACCGCACCTGCTGCTCACCAACAACCACGTGCTGCCCACCGTGGACCGGGCCGAGTCGGTGGTCGTCGAGTTCGCCGCCGAGGCGGGCATCGACAACGTTCCCACTCCGACCGTGCGCTTCCGGCTCGCCCCGCACGACTTCTTCGTCACGTCCAAGCATCTCGACTACACCCTGGTGCGGGTGGCGGACGGGGCGGACGGACTCGCGCCCGGCGCGAGCTTCGGCTGGAATCCGCTGATCGCCGAGCCGGGCAAGATCGTCATCGGCGAGGCGATGAACGTCATCGGGCATCCGCTGGGCAGGCTCAAGGAGATCTCGATCCGCGACAACCGGCTCGACCTGCAACTCGACGAGTTCCTGCACTACACCTCCGACACCGAGCCGGGGAACTCCGGTTCACCGGTCTTCAACGACCAGTGGGAGATCGTCGCGCTGCACCACGCCGGCGTGCCGAAGAAGGACGCCGAGGGCGGGGTCCTGCGCAAGGACGGCAAGCTGTGGCAGACCGGCGACGGCGACGACGCGATCTGCTGGATCGCCAACGAGGGTGTCCGGGTGAGCGTGCTGCTGCGCGATCTCGGCTCCCGCGCCTTCGCACCGGCCCAGCGGTCGCTGCTCGACGAACTCGGCGCGGCGGCGGGCCTGAGCGCGCCCGCGCCGGTCGAGACGATCGTCGTCGCCGCGCCTGCGCCCGTGCCGGTCCCGGCCGCCGAGAGCGTCGCGCGTGGCGTGACCGGCAGGCCGACGGCGTTCGGTGGCCGCCGCAGCGTGGTCTTCCTGCACGGGCGCGGCCAGCAGAACCGCGACCCCGTCGAGCTGCGCCGCACCTGGACGGCGGGCCTGAACAAGGGCTTGACCCTGGCCGGGCTGCCGCCGATGGATCCCGCCGACATCCACTTCCCGTACTACGGCAACCAGCTCGTCGCCGGACTCGGGGCGCGCGAAGCGGTCGTCGACACCGGGTCGGCGCTCTACGAGAACCTGGTGGCCGAAGCCGCCCAGCGCGCGGGCATGCCCAGCGCCGAGAGCCTGCCCGCCGCACTGCCCACCGAGGAGGGCTTCGCCTTCGGCTCGGTCGTGCTGGGCCGGGTGCGCGATCAGCTGGGCTGGATCGCCGCGCGCAGCGGCCTCGACTCGCTGCTGATCGGCGCGATCTTCAAGGACGTCGCCGCCTACCTCGACGACGAGCAGGTCCGCAAGAGCGTGCTGGACACCGTCCTGACCGACATGCCGACCAGCGGCGAGCTGATCCTGGTCAGTCACAGCCTCGGCACCGTGGTGGCCATGGACCTGCTCACCCAGCTGCCCCGGGAGGTGACGGTCCGGCTGCTGGTCACCGCGGGCAGCCCGCTGGGCCTGGATGCCGTGCACACCAAGCTGCTCGCCGGCGGCCCGCGCAGGCCCGACCGCGTCGGCGACTGGCTCAACACCTGGTACGCCGGCGATCCGATCGCCATCGGCTGCCCACTGCGTCCCACCTGGGGCCCGGACCTGCGCGAACTCCCGGTCGACAACCCCAAGGAGCGCGCGCACGACATCCCCGAATATCTCGCCCACGCGGCGGTGGCGGCGACGATCGGGCAGGCCGCGGCCGGCTGAGCCGACAGCGGCGAGGCGGGGACGGTGTCACCGTCCCCGCCTCGCGTGCCGCTCACGGGGTGAACGGGCGCTGGTCGAGGAACGCGGCGTCGGCATGGAGGGTGAACAGGTTCGGCACCTGGTCCGGCGGCATGATCGCCATGATCCGGCGATGGAACTGCGCGTAGCCGCCGGTGAACGCGCCGTCGTCCCACACCTCGAGCAGAGCGCCGGTGAACTGCCCGTGGCCCGGCCCGTCGTAGGACAGCTGCGAATCCTGGCAGCCCGACAGCAGCACGACACCCGCCTCGAGCACCGCGCGTGACTGCGGCCCGCTCAGCTCCTGGACGAACGAATACAGCTGGGCGCGGCGCTTGTTGTCCTCGGCCTGTACGTCCAGCGGCATGGCCTTGGCGCTGCCGTGGACGACCGTGCCGAGGCCGTCCGCGCCCGCCTCGGCCAGGCCGGCGATCGCGGTTCTGGCCTCGCGGGTGAACGCGTCGCGGGTGACGGTGCCGCTGTGGCAGCTGTCCGAGCACACCACGACCCGCACGCCCGCCGCGAACCGCGACCACATCCGGTACAGCTCGTCGTCGACGATCTGGCGGTCGAACGCCACCCAGGTCTCGTCCTGGCGGTCGTCCTCCTCGCCGTCCACGTCCGGAGTCTGGGCGCCGTGGCCGGAGTAGCTGATCAGCACCAGATCGCCCGCCCGCGCCGTCCTGGCCAGCCGGGCGATCTCGCCGATGATCGCGAACGAGGTCGCCGCCGCGTCGAGCAGGACCCGCGGGGCGGCGAAGCCCTGCGCGGCCGCGAGGGCGGCCATGGCCTCGGCGTCGTTGACGCAGCCGGCCAGCGCGCCGTCCCAGCCGTGATAGGCGGCGGGATCGACCCGGTTCAGTCCGATGTGCAGGGAATATCCACTCATGTCCTCGTCTCCGTCCGGGATGACCGATCAGTTGGGCCGGGCGATCCGGCGCACCTCGATCCTGCGGCGGCGGTGGACATCTCGATAGCGTGGTCGACTACTCCACTCGCGGGGCCCGGCGGTCCAGGTGGGGTAGTGCCTTACTCGTTCGCTGCCGTGGCATTCGCGCGACGATGGATCCGTGGAATTCACCGCACCGGCCGAGCCGGACTTCGCGACAACGGCGTCGCGATCAGGGGATCCGGACCCCGGGCACGACTCGGCCCGCCGCACAACTTCATGATCGTCACAGTCGACCGATCGGTCTGCGATCCGGGTAGCGCACTACGCGTGTCGGCGTCGCCACGCGACCGTATCGTCGGTACATGACCGCGGCAGAGCAGCACGCCGGCTCGCCCGTGCGGGCGAGTGGGGACCACGTCACCTCCGGCCTGGCGACCATCGAACAGGTCGGGCGTGGCCGGGTCTTCGCGGCCACCACCGGGATCGTGGTCTTCCTGGTGGCGGTGCAGGCGACGATGGCGTTCCCGCTCGGCGTGCGCACGCCGCAGGAATGCCACACGGCCGGGCTGCTCGGGCTGCTGGTCGGCGCCATGATGGCGCTGGCGGCGCCCACCGCGACCTACCGGTACTACGTCTACATCTATTCGCTGCGCCTGGACCGCAAGTACGCCAGGTTCGCCCGGCAGGTCTTCGCGTGCTCGCTGCTGCTCTCGGTGATCGACGGCGTGGCCGACCTGCTGCTGGCGCTGCGGCTGCGTGCCGAGCCGCCCTCCTGCACCGGCGCCACCGTCACCCTGTTGCGCGTCCAGGCCGGTCTGCACCTCGGCTTCCTGCTGCTCGCGCTGGTCGTCACCGCCGCCATCTGGTATTTCGGCACCAGGAACCGGCTGGCCGGCGAACATCCGTCGCAGGCCCACTACGCCGAGACCACCGCCGCCCCGGCCGACCGTGACGGGCTGATCATCTGCTGCTCGGGCGGCGGCATCCGGTCGGCCTCGTTCTGCCTGGGCGCGTTGCAGGTGCTGCGTGACCGCGGCCGGTACCAGAGCGCCGGCGCGGTCGTCGGGGTGAGCGGCGGCGGCTACATCGCCGCGGCCATGCACATCGTGGGACGCACCTTCCCCGACCGCCCCTACTCGCTGGACTCCACCGAACTGGCCTATCTGCGCCGGCGCACGCGGTATCTCATGCCGCGCGGCACCGACAAGTTCCGGGCCGTGTTCTCGCTGCTGTACGGCATCGCGGTGAACGCCACCCTGATCGGCATCTCGCTGGTGGCGGTGTCGTGGTGGCTGGGCTGGCTGCTCGACGACATCGACATGCTCACCCGCACCGGCGACACCCTGCACCTGCACCTGGTCCCCGCGGGCGGCTACTGGTACCTCGCGATCGCGCTGGGCCCGTTCGTGCTCGCGCTGGCCGCGTTCGTGGTGGAGAAGGCGTGGGACCGGCTGACGATGGTGCCCGACCGGATGCGCAACATCTTCACCAAGGCGTCGCGGCTGCTGCTGGGCATCGGCGTCCCGCTCGCGCTGCTGCTCGTCGGTGTGCCCATCGCGCTGTACTGGCTGAGCCGGGCGCAGGAACGCAACGGCGCGCTGGCCACTCTCGTCGGCGGACTCGTCGACCCGGGTGGGCGCGGCACCGTCGCCTTCGGCGCGACCCTGCTGGCGCTGATCGGGCTCGGGCGCTCGGCCTGGAAGGGGCTGCACGCCGGCACCGAATCCGGCGGCTGGACCGGCCGGATCCGGCAGCTGGTGCGCAAGCAGATCGCGCCGTGGCTGGGCAGCGCGCTCATCGTCGCGGTGGTCGTGGTGCTGCTGCTGCGCTGGACCACCGTCTTCGCCACCGAACCGGCCGCGCGCTCGAACTGGACGCTGGCCTGGTGGCTCATCGGCATCGCGATCGCGATCAAGCTGTTCACCGACGCCAACCGCACCTCGCTGCACACCTACTACCGCGAAGCGCTGTCGAAAGCCTTTCTCGTGGAGAAGGATCCACGGTCCCGGCAGGCGGTGCCGCTGCCGTACAGCACCCCGCTGCGGTACTCCGAGTACGGGCGGCCGGTCGACGGCGGACCACGCCTGGTCATCGCGGCCGCCGCGAACGCCGACGACGACGCGTTCGTGCCCACCCGCCGCGGCTGTGTGCCGTTCATCTTCGATCCGGACCGGATCGGGGTGGTGGGCGACCGCGCGCTCACCCAGGACGGGCGCCGCGTCACCGCGACCTACGAGCGGCAGGCCGACTTCCGGTACCGCGACGTGACCGTGCCCGCGGCCATGGCCATCAGCGGCGCCGCGTTCAGCCCGCTCACCGGCCGCGAGAGCGCGCGCACCCGCCCGGTCCGCATCCTGCTCGCGCTGCTCAACGCGCGACTCGGGGTGTGGCTGCCGAACCCGTACTGGCAGCCGGTGCCGCAGGGCCGGGTCGGGGCGAAGATCCCGGCGGTGTGGAGCTGGGCGGACAAGCCGGGGCCCTACCGGCTGCTGCGCGAGGCGTTCGGCAATCCGTCGCTCTACGACCGGTGGCTCTATGTCACCGACGGCGGCCACTACGACAATCTCGGCCTCGTCGAGGCGCTGCGCCGCCGCCCGGCCGCGGTGCTGGTGCTCGACGCCAGCGGCAGCCCCGACGACCGGTTCTGCGCGCTGGCCGAGGCCATCGCGACCGCGCGCATGGACCACTGCATCGAGATCTGCGTCGACCTGCGCCCGATCTCGCGGGGCGACCGGAAACGGGCTGCCCAGGCCTGGACCCGCGGCGTGGCCACCCATCTCGACGGCACGACGACCACCATCTACTACCTGCGCTCCCAGCTCATCGGCGGGCTCAGCTGGGACGTGGAGAACTACAGCACCACCCACCCCGACTTCCCCTACACCTCCACCGGCGACCAGCTCTACAGCGAATGGGACTTCGAGGCCTATCGGGCGCTGGGCCACGATGTGACCACGCGGGCACTGGCGGACCCGCCGTTCGCCGAACTCCTCGACGACGAGGCGGCCACGGGGGCGCCGGAGTCCAACGGAGACCAGGACCGGCCACCGCCGCTCGTGGCCCCGCGGTCGTAGTCATTCGCTCCACGCCGGGCCGGCCATCGCCGACGCCGTGAGCACCTGTTCGGTCTTGGTCAGCTCGGTCGCGACGGCCAGGCCGTGCGCGCGTACCGCGTCGTGCAGCCGCTGCTGCGTGACCAGCGCGCGCGCCCGCAGAGCCTCGGCGGGCTCGCCGGGCGCCGGCGCCACGGTCAGCGACAGATCGAACAGGTCGAGGCCGCCGACGGCCCAGCGTTCGGCGTCGACGGTGAAGTCGCCGAGCACGACGCCGGTCCATGCCGTCGCGGCGATGGGGCCCACCGCGCGCAGGTGGTCGACCGCCACCCCCGGCGGGGTGCAGCTCACCAGGAACTGGCGCTGCGCCGAATCCAGCACCTCGGTCAGATCCTCGCCGCGCAGTGCCGCGACCCGCAGGGTGCCGGGCGGGCGGCTGCTGCGCACGGCGGCCGACAGTTCCCGCCTGCCACCGCACCAATCCCCGGCTATCCGGTAGCGAACCCCCTCGTCGGTGAACGGCGCCGCCCAGCGCCCCACCAGCTGGGCGGGCAGACAGGGCCGCAGCGTGACGGTGACGTCGTCGTGGTCGCCGCTGCGCAGCCGGATGGCGATGCGGTCGGCCAGCAGCGTCGGCGGGCCGCCCACGCCGGGCAGCCGGGGCTCGGCGAACCAGACGTCGCGGCCCACCGCGGCGGCGTTGGTGCACCCGAGGCGGGCCTGGGCGTCGACGAGATCGCCGTCGAGATTGACCTTGATGTCGATCGGAGTAGTCACCTCTGCAGGGTTACCCACGCACCCGCCCCGGGACGCGCGTAATTCGCTACTCGATTGCCGGACGAGGCGGGTACGCCGATCGTTATCCGGGCGTGGCCTGACGTAGTCCACTACTCGTGACACCGCCGGGGGCGGGGCGGAAACTGATCTTCGACCAGTTCTCGTACGCCGCGGTTCGAGCCAGCTACGTGGAGGTTTCCCGATGGTCGAGGCACACCCGAGTCCGTCCCCGTCGTCACCGCACCGGTCACCGGTCGCCCGCCTCGCGGTCGCCGCCGCCGAGGCCCTGGACCGGCGCTTCGGCTGGTTCCGCCTACCGACCCCGCTCGGCCTGGCCGTGCTGGTCGGTCTGCGCAGCCGGTTGCGCGCGGAGAATCTCTTCGACACCGGACGACATCCGGGCGAGCCGCTCCCGCCGGACGAGACCGGCGCGCACCGGGCCGCCCGCACCGTCGACGGGTCCTACAACAGCCTCGACGATCCGCGCACCGGCTCGGTCGGCTGCCGCTTCGGCCGCAATGTCGCCCTCGCGGGCACCTTCCCCGAGGACGCCGACCGGATCATGACGCCCAACCCGCGCCTGATCAGCAGCGTACTGCTCGCGCGCGACCGGTTCGTGCCCGCCACGACGCTGAATCTGCTGGCCGCGGCCTGGATCCAGTTCGAGGTGCACGACTGGTTCAGCCACGGCAAGACCGAGACCGCACCGTTCCGGGTGACCCTGGACGCGCGCGACCCGTGGCCGGAACGGCCGATGACGATCCCGCGCACCGCCACCGTCCCCGGTGCGGCGCCCGGCGATCCGCCGACCTATGTCACCGAGGACTCGCACTGGTGGGACGCCTCCCAGATCTACGGCAGCACACCGGAATTCGCGGCGGCGCTGCGGTCGGGCAAGAACGGTGAACTCGTCGTCGACGAACTGGGCCTGCCGCCGCTGGACGCGGAGAGCCTGCTGGCGCTCTCGGACGCGGCCGCCAACGCCTGGGTCGGGCTGGCGCTGCTGCACTCGCTGTTCCTGCGCGAGCACAACGCGATCTGCCGCCGCCTCGCGCGCCGCTACCCCGACCTCGACGACCAGCAGCTCTACGACACCGCCCGGCTGATCAACGCGGCGCTGATCGCGAAGATCCACACCGTCGACTGGACCCCGGGCATCATCGCGCACCCCACCACCGTCGCGGCCATGCGCGCCAACTGGTTCGGCGTGCTCGGCGAGCGGATCGCGCGCCGCTTCGGCAGACTCGTCGACAACGAGGTGCTGTGCGGCATCCCGGGGTCGGCCACCGACGACAGCGGCGTGCCGTACTCGCTGACCGAGGAGTTCGTCTCGGTCTACCGGATGCACCCGCTCGTCCCCGACACCCTCGTCGTACGCAGCCTCGCCGACGACCGGGTGCTGGCCGAGCATCCCTTTCCCGACCTGGGCGTCGTGCACATCCGGGAGCGGCTCGCCGAGACGCCCATGGACACCCTGTTCTACTCCTTCGGGCGGGCTCACCCCGGCGCGCTGACGCTGCACAACTACCCGCGTCATCTGCAAGAGCTGGACCGCCCCGGACACCCGCTGCTCGACCTCGCCACCGTCGACATCCTGCGGGTCAGGGAGCGGGGCGTGCCGCGCTACAACGACTTCCGGCGTCAGCTCCGGCTGCCTCCGGTGACCTCCTTCGAGCAGCTGACCGACAATCCGGACTGGGCCGGGGAACTGGCGCGCATCTACGGCGACGTCGACGCCGTCGACCTGATGATCGGCCTCTACGCCGAACCCAAACCACCGGGATTCGGCTTCAGCGACACCGCGTTCCGCGTGTTCGTGCTGATGGCCTCGCGCCGCCTGTCGGCCGACCGGTTCTTCACCACCGACTTCCGCCCCGAGATCTACACCGAAGCGGGCATGGCCTGGGTGCGGGACAACTCCATGCGCAGCGTGCTGCTGCGCCACTTCCCGACGCTGGCGCCCGCGCTGCGCGGCGTCGCGAACCCGTTCGCGCCGTGGAGGGCACCGCGATGACATACCTGCGTTTCCGTGAGGACCTGGAACAGCCGCGCCCCGACGAGGAGCGCGACATCGACAAGATCATCGCGGTCCTGCGCGACAACAACGAACGCGCCTACCGCAAATACAAGCGCGGACTGCGCGACGCGCACGCCAAGAGCCACGGCATCCTGCGCGGCGAACTGACCGTGCCCGCGGGCCTGCCCGCCGAACTGGCCCAGGGCATGTTCGCCACCCCGAAGACGTATCCGATCATCGCCCGGCTGTCGAGCACGTCCGGGGTGATCCGCAGCGACCAGCTGCGCGGTGTGCGCGGACTCGGCATCAAGGTACTGGGGGTGGAGGGGCCGCGGGCGCTGCCCGACGACGACGCCACCACCCAGGACTTCATCATGGTCACCCACCGCGAGTTCCTGTTCGCCGACGCGCACGCCTACCTCACCCGCGGCATGCCCACGGCCTGGGTGCTGGCCCGGCTGCCCGACCCGGTGCTGCAGGCGGGCAGCGACCTCGTGGCGGCCGTGGACAAGCACGTGCTGCGCCGGATCGGCAAGCAGGTGCCGGACAACCTGGGCGTCTTCGTCGCGCCCAACACCCACATCCTCGGTGAGACCTTCTACAGTTCGGCGCCGTTGCGGCACGGCGACTACGTCGCCAAGCTGCTCTACGCGCCGGTGTCGCCGGAAGTGGTTGCGCTGCAGGGTCAGCCGGTGAGCCCGGACGCGGGGGTGAACGCGCACCAGGATCTGGTCGTCGACTTCTTCGCCGCGCACAGCGCCACCTACGAGCTGCGCGCCCAGCTGTGCACCGACAGCGGCACCATGCCGATCGAGGACGCGACGGTGCCCTGGCCGGAACCGGAATCCGCGCACGTCACCATCGCGACCATCCGGTTCGACATCCAGGACCCCTACACCCCGCAACGCCGCGCCTACGGTGACGACGTGCTCTCGTTCAACTCCTGGCGGGGACTGGACGCGCATCGCCCGCTCGGCTCGATCAACCGGCTCAAGAAGCGGGTGTACGAGGCGTCGAGCAACTACCGGCACGACGTGAACAACGCGCCGCGGCTGGAACCACGGGACGCGACCGAACTGCCATCATGACCACCGCTCAGGTTCGTTGTGAGGGAGGCGGGCGGGAACTAGAATTTTGGTGCATGGGCGAACTGTGGCGACTGCTGGATCGCCCCGTCGAATACGACGCCGTCCGTGCCGCTTTGACGAACGGTGGCGCCGGTGGTGTCGTGCTCGTCGGCGCCGCCGGAATCGGTAAGACCACCCTGGCGCGGCTGGTCGGCTCGCAGCTGCCCGCGCCGGTGCGCTGGGTGGCCTGTACCGCGTCGTCCCAGGCGATTCCGCTGGGCGCGTTCGCCCCCTGGATCGCCGCCTCGGCCTCCCGTGACCCGCTCGCCCTGCTGCATTCGGCGCGGGAGAACATGCTCGACCGGCCCGGCACCGTGATCGGCGTCGACGACGCCCATCTGCTCGACACCCTGTCCGCGACCCTGGTGCACCAGATCGCCGTCGACCGCAGCGCCCGCATCGTGGCCACGGTCCGGAGCGGGGAACCGGTTCCCGACGCGATCACCTCACTGTGGAAGGACGGGTTCCTCGAACGGGTCGAACTGGAACCGCTGACCAAGCGCCAGTGCGTCGCCCTCGTCGAGACCGTCCTCGGCGGCACGCTCGAGGGACTCAGCGCCGATGTGATGTGGGAGTCCTCCGGCGGCAATCCGCTGTTCCTGCGCAACATGGTCGAGGGCGCCGTGGAGGCGCGCACGCTCACCGACGTGCACGGGGTGTGGCAGCTGCGCGGGCCCACCGCGGTGCCGTCGGGGCTGGTCGATCTGCTCGACGAGCGCCTCGCCAGGGCGGGCGAGCCGGTGCTGTCCGCGCTGCGGATGCTGGCCGTCTACGAACCGCTCGACATCGACATCCTCACCGAGCTGGTGGGCGTCGAGGCCGTCGACGCCGCCGAGCTCACCGGCCTGATCCGGGTGTGCAGGCACGGACCCGCCGTCGACGTGCGATTCAGTCATCCGCTGCTGGGCGAGGTGATCCGCCGACGGGCAGGCACCGCGGCGGCCCGCAAGCGGCGTGGCCGCATCGTCGAGACCCTGCGCGATCGCAGCCTCGACACCCCGGCGGACCGGATCCGGTTGGCGCAGCTGTGCGTCGACAGCGACCAGCCGATCGACATCGTGCTGCTGATCAACGCCGCCAAGGACGCCGTCGCCCTGGCGAACCTGCCGCTCGGTGAACGGCTCGCGCGCGCGGCCTGCGAGCGCTGCGGTGGCCTGCGGGCGGCCGAACTGCTCGCGCGGGCGCTGCTGTGGCAGGGCAGACCGCAGGAGGCCGACGAGATCCTGGCCCGGTTCGATCCGGACCGCCTCGACCAGTTGCAGCTGGTGCAGTGGGGGCTGTTGCGCGCGTCGCTGCAGTTCTGGTCGCTCGGTGACGTGGCGCGCGGCCATGAACTCATCGACCTGCTGGTGGCCCGGGTGCAGCATCCGGCGGCCCGGCTGACCGTCGACGCCTTCCGGGCGGCCATGGCGGTGCACGAGAACCGGCTCGACGTCGGGGTCGCGGAGTCCGAGCGGGTGATCGCCGACCCGAACTCGCCCCGCCAGGCCGTCGACTTCGCGGCGTTCGCGCTCGGGCTCGCGCTGCCCTACGTCGGCCGCGGCGCCGAGGTCGGCGCCATCGCGGCCCGGATCAGGGCCGAACAGAAATCCACCGACGGCATCGTCCGGGTGATGGTGCGCTACGGGGACGTGCTGGCGCTGACGATGATCGGTGAGCTCGACCAGGCCGAACAGCGCGCCTCGGAGTACCGGGAGTTCTCCTCGGCCGGGCAGTTCGTCGGCTGGGCGATCGCCCGCATCGCGATCGGGGTGGTGGCGACCTGTCGCGGCCGCTTCCGGGCTGCGATCGCCGCCTTCGAGCAAGCGCTGGCCGCCCTCAACGCCGAGAACACGCTGCCCTGGCAGCTGCCCGCCCGGCTGGTCCTGGCACGTGCGTACGCGGCCCTGGGTGAGGCGGACCAGGCCGAACGGGTGCTCGCCGATGCCGAGGAGCACAGCGGGCCCTACATGGCGCTGCACGAGCCACAGCGGCTCATCGCGCGCGCCTGGGTGGCCGCCGCCGAACACAGTCAGCACGCCGCCATCGACCTGGCGCGCAAGGCCGCCGACCTCGCGCACCGCACCGGCCAGTTCGCGCAGGAGGCCGAGGCGCTGCACCACGCGACCCGCTTCGGCGACCGCACGCTGGCGCCCCGGCTCGCGGCCGTCGCCACCCGCCTGCAGGGGCCCGCCGCGGCGATCTACGCCCGGCACGCCGCGGCGCTGGCGCACTCCGACACCGCCGCGCTGGCCGCCGTCAGCGTGGAATTCGAGAACCTGGGCATGCTGCTGGCCGCCGCCGACGCCGCCGCCCAGGCGGTCCCGATCTTCGATCACGCCGGCCGGCGCAGGCCCAGCGCGGAGGCGGCGGCCCGCGCGGTGGCGCTGGCGGCCCGCTGCGACGGGGCCGGCTCGCCGGCGATCACGGCGGCCGCCCGCCCGCTGCCCATCACCGAACGGGAACGGGAGATCGCCGCGCTCATCGGGCGCGGGCTGTCCAACCGGGCCATCGCCGAGCGGCTGTGCGTCTCGGTGCGGACCGTGGAGGGCCACATCTACCGGGCCTGCATCAAACTCGACGCCTCCGATCGCGATCAGCTGTCCAAACTGATCTGACACGATGGGGGCATGCCGACGTCCCGTACCCGGCTGGGTGCGCTGCTGATCGCCCTCGCGGCGAGCGTGGCGACCGCGTGCGCGCGCGAGGAGGGACCGCGGCCGCCGATCGCGACGTCCACCGCGGCGAGCAGCCCGGCAGGCCTGCCCGATCTGGGCGCGCCCGAGGAGATCGCGCGCGGCCTCGACGTCCCCTGGGGACTGGCCTTCCTGCCCGACGGCACGGCCCTGGTGGCCGAGCGGGATTCGGGCCGCATCCTGCGGGTCGCGGCGGGGCGCGCACCGGAGCCGTTCGCGGAGGTGCCCGGGGTCGCCGCGCGCGGTGAGGGCGGACTGCTCGGCCTCGCCGTCGCCGCGGACCACGCCGAGAACCCGTGGGTCTACGCGTATCACACCGCGGCCGAGGACAACCGGATCGTCCGGGTGCGGCCGGGGGAACCGGCCCAGGTCGTGTTCGCCGGCATCGCGAAGGCGGGCAACCACAACGGTGGCCGGATCGCGTTCGGACCCGACGGGATGCTCTACGCCGGCACCGGCGACGCGGGGGACACCGCGCGCTCCCAGGACCCCGCGAGTCCCAACGGCAAGATCCTGCGCCTCACCCCCGACGGCGCGCCCGCGCCGGGCAATCCGGTCCCCGGATCCCCGGTGTTCAGCCTCGGCCACCGTAATGTGCAGGGCCTCGCATGGGACGGCACGGGCCGGTTGTTCGCCGCCGAGTTCGGCCAGAACCGGTGGGACGAGGTCAATCTCGTCGAGCCGGGGCGCAACTACGGGTGGCCCGTCGTCGAGGGAGCCGGGGGCGCGGAGCGGGGTTATGCCGACCCGCTGCTCACCTGGTCCACCGCCGAAGCCTCGCCGTCGGGTCTGGCCATCTCGGGCGACACGCTGTATCTGGCCGCACTGCGCGGCGAAAGACTGTGGACGGCAACGCTGTCCGAGGGTCACGCGTCGAATCCGGTAGCGTTCCTGGACAATTCGTACGGGCGATTGCGGACCGTGGCCGTGGCGCCGGACGGCGCGCTCTGGCTGACCACCTCGAACACCGACGGCCGCGGCGACATCCGCGACGGCGACGACCGCATCCTGCGATTCCCGGCGCGCTGATCGTCGCGGTGGCCGCTTCGCGGGCGGCGGCTCGCCCGGTGCCCGCGGACGGCGGGCCCGGCGCCGTAGCCATCCGTTCGGAACCGGAGCGCTGACCCGCACCCCCGGGCCGGTCGGCGCACGGTCGGCCCAGGGGTGTCGGCTCAGTACGCGCCGGACAGTTCGTCCAGCAGACGCCGCTTGGATCGCGCGCCGACGAGCGTCCGCACCGGCGCGCCGTCGCGGAACAGCATCAGCGTCGGCATCGACAGCACCGCGTAGTCGGCGGTGGTCCGGGGATTGGCGTCCACATCGAGCCGCACGATCCGCAGGCCGGTCTCCGCGCGCGCGATGTCGTCGAGCACCGGCTCGATCATCTTGCACGGCGGGCACCACGTGGCCGTGAACTCCACGAGCACCGGCCCTTCCGCGGCGAGTACCGCCGTCGCGAACGTCGCATCGCTCACCGCGCCGACAACCTCGCTCATGCTCTCTCCCTTCGTCACCGGGGCAGTCCCGCCCCTGTCACCGGCACGCTAGGGATTGACGCCGAGGTCAAGGCAAGCCCCGAGCCATCGGCCTGTCCGGAATGCCACGGCCGTGAATCCGCGCTGTCGCCGTGCGCCTCGGCCCGGAGGCGAGTAGTTCACTACGCTCGGCCCGCGCCGCCTCGCCCGGCGAGACTGGGCACAGCCGCCGGTTACGGCGGACATCCAGCTCGGGACGAGGATCGGCGAGGCCGATGACGGACACAGCGACGACAACGCCACACGACGACGCGAGCGAAGACAGCCCCCGGTCGACGGCAGACCTCGAACGCGAGGTCAGGACGGCCACCCGCAACGGCCGGTACGCGCTGATCGCGGCCCTGTGCGCGGCGGTCATCTCCAGCGGGGTCTCGGCCGGATCGGCCATCTACGTGAGTCAGCATCAGCTCGACCGCACGCAGCGGGTCGAAGCCGTCCAGATGCTGCGCGACAACAGGCAGGCGGCCTACACCGAACTCGTGGCCGCGCTGACCGCCTACGTCTATGGTCTCGGCGCGCTGATCGGGGAACTGAACCAGTCGATTCCCGACGTGGAGGAGATCCGCGCGCAGGTGGCCGATTTGTTCGGGGAGCGATGGATGCGCTTCGGGCGGGCGATGACCGGGGCGGAGCTGGTCGGCACGGAAGAGCTCGCGGGGGCGATCGACGAATTCGGCGGAACCGTCACGAAGTTCCTCACCGATCATCTGCAGCCGTTCGTCCGGCGGAATCTCGCTGAACCCGGCACGAGCGTGGACGATCTGCGGCGCGACGGCCCGTCGCTGGTCACCGCGGTCGAACAGATGGCCGCCGAGGCCGAGGACTTCACGCACACCATCGTCGAACAAGGCCGCAGGGACCTCGGGATCGGCCCGTGACTACTCCACCTTCCCCGGCGCGAGCGGGCGAAATTCTCCTATACGTGCCGGTAACCCTCTGACGCTGTTCCCATATAACCAAGACAGGTGCAGACTGCCCTGGAACCGGAGTTCGAATTCGTATCCGTCCGGGCCACGTCCTTGGTAATGGAAAGGAGTCGGCGAGTGTTCAGCCGCATCGCCATCGTCAACAGGGGAGAGGCCGCCATGCGGCTCATCCACGCCGTTCGTGATCTGGCAGCCGCGACCGGGCTACCGATCGAGACGGTCGCCCTGTACACCGATGTCGACCGAAACGCCACGTTCGTGCGGGCGGCCGATATCGCCTACGACCTCGGTCCGGCATCGGCGCGCCCCTACCTCGACCTGAAGGTGCTCGAGCAGGCTCTGGTCGCGACCAAGGCCGACGCGGCCTGGGTCGGCTGGGGCTTCGTCGCCGAGGACCCCGCGTTCGCCGAACTGTGCGAGCACATCGGTGTCACCTTCATCGGCCCGAGCGCCGACGCCATGCGCAAGCTCGGCGACAAGATCGGCGCCAAGCTGCTCGCCGAGGAAGTCGGCGTGCCCGTCGCGCCGTGGAGCCGCGGCGCGGTCGACACCGTCGAGGACGCCATCACCGCCGCGACCGAGATCGGCTACCCGCTGATGCTCAAGGCGACCGCCGGTGGCGGCGGCCGCGGTATCCGCGTGATCACCAACGAGGCCGAACTGGTCGACGCCTACGAGCGCACCCGCCAGGAAGCCGCCCGCGCCTTCGGCAGCGGCGTCGTGTTCCTGGAGCGCCTGGTCACCGGCGCCCGGCACGTCGAAGTGCAGGTCATCGCCGACGGCCAGGGCACCGCGTGGGCGCTGGGCGTGCGCGACTGCTCGGTGCAGCGCCGCAACCAGAAGGTCATCGAGGAGTCGGCCTCGCCGGTGCTCAGCGCCGAGCAGACCGCCGACCTGAAGGCCTCGGCCGAGCGGCTCGCGGTGGCGGTCGGCTACTGTGGCGCGGCCACGGTCGAGTTCCTGTACCACCCGGGCGAGCAGCTGTTCGCCTTCCTCGAGGTGAACACCCGGCTGCAGGTGGAGCACCCGATCACCGAGACCACCACCGGTTTCGACCTCGTGCACGCGCAGCTGTCGGTGGCCTCCGGGCACAAGCTCACCGGTGAGCCGCCGGTCGAGCGCGGCCACGCCATCGAGGCCCGGCTCAACGCCGAGGACCCCGACCGCGACTTCGCGCCCGCCGCCGGCCGCATCGTGCGCCTCGACCTGCCCGCGGGCCCCGGCATCCGCGTGGACACCGGCGTCAGCGAGGGCGACACCATCCCCGCCGACTTCGACTCGATGATCGCCAAGATCATCGCCTACGGCCGTGACCGCAACGAGGCGCTGGGCCGCCTGCGCCGGGCCATGGCGCAGACCCGCGTCGTGATCGAGGGCGGCGCCACCAACAAGAGCTTCGTGCTCGACCTGCTCGACCAGCCCGAGGTCATCGACGCCAGCGCCGACACCGGCTGGATCGACCGGGTGCGCGGCGAAGGCCGCCTGGTCACCCACCAGCACTCCGCCGTCGCGCTCGCCGCGGCCGCGATCGACGCCTACGAAGAGGACGAGCGCGCCGAGCAGTACCGGCTGCTGTCCACCGCCTCCGGCGGCCGCCCGCAGGTGCAGCACGAGAGCGGGCGACCGCTCGACCTCAAGCTGCGCGGCGCGAGCTACCGCGTCCGGGTGGCTCGCATCGGCGCGCACCGGTTCCGCGTCGGCATCGAGGCCGCGGGTGAGCTGACCACCGCCGACGTCGACCTCGAGCGGTTCGACAGCCACACCGGCCAGCTCGTCGTCAACGGCATCAGGTACCGGCTGATCACCGGCACCCACGGCCCCACCCACCTCGTCGACGTCGACGGCGTGACCCACCGGATCAGCCGCGACGAGGGCGGCGTCGTCCGTTCGCCCGCGCCCGCGCTGGTGGTCGGCACCCCGCTCGAGGTCGGTGCCGAGGTCGAGGCCGGTGCCGCGGTGCTGGTGCTGGAGTCGATGAAGATGGAGACGGTGCTGCGCGCGCCGTTCCGCGCCCGGCTCAAGGAATGCTCGGTCTCGGTCGGCACCCAGGTCGAGACCGGCGCGCCGCTGCTGCGCCTGGAACCGATCGCCGAGGACGACGACGCGGCCGAGACCGAGACCGCGAGCACCGTCGAACTGGACCTGCCCGGCGCGCCCGCCGGCCTGCAGCCGCACCAGCGGCTCGAGCGTGGCCTGCAGGATCTGCGCAGCCTGCTGCTCGGCTTCGACGTCGACCCGCACGACGACCGACGCGTCCTCGACGACTACCTCGCGGCCCGCCGCGACTCGGTCGCCGCCGACCACCGGCCGCTGGCCGAGGAACTGGAACTGATCCAGGTCTTCGCCGACCTCGCCGAGCTGAGCCACAACCGCCCGGCCGACGACGAGCCCGGCCAGGGCCACGTGCACAGCGCCCGCGAGTACTTCCACACCTACCTGCAGAGCCTGGACGTGGAGCGGGCCGGACTGCCGGAGTCCTACCAGGCCAAGCTGTCCCAGGCGCTGGGCCACTACGGCGTCACCGAGCTGGACCGCACGCCGGAACTGGAAGCCGCGGTCTTCCGCGTCTTCCTCGCCCAGCAGCGCCCGGCCGACACCGTCGAGGTCGTCACCACGCTGCTGCGCGAATGGCTGCGCGAGCCGATGCCCGACCAGGTGCTGCGCGAGCCCGTCGGCTTGGCGCTGGAGCGTCTGGTCGCGGCCACCCAGGTGCGTTTCCCGGTCATCGCCGACCTCACTCGCGGCCTGGTCTACGGCTGGTACGGCCAGCCGCTGCTGCGCCGCAACCGCGCCCGCGTCTACACCAACGTCCGCAAGCACCTCACCTACCTGGACGCGAACCCGGCCGCCGCCGACCGCGCCGACCGCGTCGCCGACATGGTGCGCAGCACCGAACCGCTGGTGCGGCTGCTCGGACAGCGGCTCGACCGCGGCAAGCCCGACCACTCGGTCCTGCTCGAGGTCCTGACCCGCCGCTACTACGGCAACAAGGGCCTCACCGGCGTGCACACCGAGCAGGTCGGCGGCACCAGCTTCGTGGTCGCCGAGCGCGACGGCGCCAGCCTGGTCTCGGCCGCGGTGAGTTTCGACCAGCTCGACACCGTGCTGCGCGGCCTCGCCGAACTGGCGGCGGGCGCCGTCTCGATCGACGCCGACATCTATCTCGGCTGGGAAGCCCAGCCGGAGGACTCCGACGCCATGGCCGCGGCGCTGCAGGAGGTCCTGGGCGGGCTGGTGCTGCCCCAGCAGGTGCACCGGATCACGGCCACCGTGGCGGGCAGCAACGGCGCGGTCATGCACCACCACTTCACCTTCCGCCCGTCGGCCACCGGCATGGCCGAGGAGCGGCTGATCCGCGGCCTGCACCCCTACATCGCGCAGCGGATGCAGATGGAGCGGCTG
This sequence comes from Nocardia asteroides, assembly GCF_900637185.1. NCBI lineage: Bacteria > Bacillati > Actinomycetota > Actinomycetes > Mycobacteriales > Nocardiaceae > Nocardia > Nocardia asteroides. The sequence goes on from NZ_LR134352.1 coordinate 3,398,276, forward strand.
CACAAGTTCGACCTCACCCGCCTGCCGTCCTCGGACGACGAGGTCTACCTGTTCCGCTGCGTCGCCAAGGGCAACCCCTCCGACGACCGCCTCATCGCCTTCGCCCAGGTCCGCGACCTGGCGGCACTGCGCGATCAGGACGGCAGGCTCGTCGCGCTGCCCACCGCGGAGAGCGCCATCGCCACCTGCGTCGACTCGATCCGCCGGGCCCAGTCGCGGCGCCCGTCGGCCAAGCGGCTCAACACCAACCGCATCGTGATGTACATCTGGCCGCCGATGGATGTCACCAGCGAGGAACTCGCCACCATCGGCGGGCACGTGCTGCCCACCGCGGCCGGCGCCGGGCTGGAGGAGATCCTGCTCATCGCGCGGCAGCGTGACCAGCGCACCGGGGAACTCACCAAGGTGGGCGTCCGGATCGCCTTCGGCGCCACCGGCGGCTCCGACGTGACCGTCGGCGAGCTCACCGACGAGCCGGTCGAGCCGCTCGACGAGTACCGGCAGAAGGTGCTGCGCGCCGCGGGCCGCAACACCGTCTACCCGTACGAGCTCACCGGCATGCTGGGCGATTTCGCCGAGTACGACCTCGACGCCGAGCACACCCTGGTCCCGGTCGACCGGCCCAAGGGCCGCAACACCGCGGCCATCGTGGCCGGTGTGGTGTCCACCCCCACCGCGCAGTATCCCGAGGGTGTCACCCGCGTGCTGCTGCTCGGCGACCCGACCAAGTCGCTGGGCGCGCTGTCGGAGCCGGAGTGCCGTCGCGTGATCGCCGCGCTCGACCTGGCCCAGCGCCTGCAGGTGCCGCTGGAGTGGTACGCGCTGTCCTCGGGCGCGCGGATCTCGATGGAGTCGGGCACCGAGAACATGGACTGGGTGGCGGCCGCGCTCAAGCGGATCGTCGAATTCACCCAGGACGGCGGCGAGATCAACATCGTCGTGGCTGGCATCAACGTCGGCGCCCAGCCGTACTGGAACGCCGAGGCCACCATGCTCATGCACACCAAGGGCGTGCTGGTGATGACCCCGGAGTCGGCGATGGTGCTCACCGGCAAGCAGTCGCTGGACTTCTCCGGCGGCGTGTCGGCCGAGGACAACTTCGGCATCGGCGGCTACGACCGCGTGATGGGCCCCAACGGCCAGGCGCAGTACTGGGCGCCGAACCTGCCCGCCGCGCGCGACGTGCTGATGGCGCACTACGACCACACCTACGTCGCCCCCGGCGAACAGGCGCCGCGCCGGTCGCGGACCGTCGACCCGGTCGACCGCGACATCTCCTCGTTCCCGCATGTGCTGGCCGACAGCACCTTCGCCACCGTCGGGGAGATCTTCTCCGCGTCGGCGAACCCGGATCGCAAGAAGCCCTTCGACATCCGCACGGTGATGCGGGCGCTGGCCGACCAGGACCACCCGGTGCTGGAGCGCTGGGCGGGCATGGCCGACGCCGAGACCGCGGTCGTGCAGGACGCGCACCTGGGCGGCATCCCGGTGTGCCTGCTCGGCATCGAGTCGCGCAGTGTGCCGCGTCGGGGCTTCCCGGCCACCGACGGTCCCGACACCTACACCGCGGGCACCTTGTTCCCGCGGTCGTCGAAGAAGGCGGCGCGGGCCATCAACGCGGCCAGCGGCAACCGTCCGCTGGTGGTGCTGGCGAACCTGTCCGGGTTCGACGGTTCGCCGGAGTCGATGCGCAAGCTGCAGCTCGAGTACGGCGCCGAGATCGGCCGTGCCATCGTCAACTTCGAGGGCCCGATCGTGTTCACCGTGATCTCGCGGTACCACGGCGGCGCGTTCGTGGTGTTCTCGAAGGCGCTGAACCCGAACATGACCGTGCTCGCGCTCGAGGGCTCGTTCGCCTCGGTGCTCGGTGGCGCGCCCGCCGCCGCGGTGGTCTTCGCCGGCGAGGTCAACTCCCGGACCGCGGCCGACCCGCGCGTGCGTGACCTGGAGACCCAGGCCGCGAACGCGGTCGGCACCGACCGCGCGACCCTCACCGCTGAACTCGACGAGGTCCGTTCGTCGGTGCGCGCGGAGAAGCTGGGCGATGTGGCCGCGGAGTTCGACCGCGTGCACAACATCCAGCGCGCCGTCGAGGTCGGTTCGGTGGACGCCATCGTCAGCGTCACCGACCTGCGCCCGCGCATCATCTCGGCCATCGAGACGGGCCTGACCACGTAGTTCCGCCCGGCACCCGACCGCCCACCCCGGTATTCCGGGGTGGGCGGTCGCGTCGGTGCCCCTGGCTTTCGCCGGTGATCGGGAGGACACTGCTCGGGGAGGCATTCCTGCTCGGTCCGGCCGGAGAAGGGTGCGCGATGACCGAACGGCAGACGATCACCCCGGGCGCGGCGCGGTGAGGCGCACGCGCGGCGGCATGCGGGCCGGGATCGCCGACCCGAGCCTGCGCAGCCGGGGGATACCGGACTTCACGCAGCGCAACGCGCGCGTCCTCGCGGCCATGACCGGCGCCGATTCACTGTGGACCGTCGACCATCTGATCGGCCTGTTCCCGGCCTCGATCTGGCGGCCCGCGCACCTCGGCGGGGCCAGGGTCGTTCCGCATGCCGACGCCTATTTCGAACCGTGGACGATGCTCGGCTACGCCGCGGCCAAGAACCGATGGCGCGGGCTCCGCTTGGGCGTGGGTGTCACCGACACCGGCCGCAGGCATCCGGCGGTCACCGCGCAGGCCGCCGCGACCCTGCACCTGCTCACCCGGGGGCGCGCGATTCTCGGGATCGGGCCGGGCGAACGGGAGAACAACGCGCCCTACGGTGTCGACTGGCAGCGCCCGGTGGCGCGATTCGAAGAGGCGATCGCGACGATCCGGGCACTGTGGGATTCGCACGGCGAGCCGATCTCCCGCGATTCGGAGTTCTTCCCGCTGCGGGACGCGGTGTTCGCGCTGCCGCCGTATCGAGGAACCCGGCCGGAGCTGTGGATGGGCGCGCACGGCCCGCGGATGCTGCGGATCACCGGCCGCTACGCCGACGCGTGGATGCCCGCCTTCACGACCACCCCGGCCGACTACCGCGCCAAACTCGACACCATCCGAGGCGTCGCCGCCGACGCCGGGCGCGACCCGGCGTCGGTACGCGCGGCCGCCTGGCTGTTCGTGGTCACCGCCCGCACGCCCGCGATCGTCGAGGAGATCCTCGACTCGGCGGCGGTTCGCGCCTACGCCCTGACGGCCTCGGCGCAGACCTGGGCGAAGCACGGCGTCGAGCATCCGATGGGGCCGGCGTTCACGGGCGCGCAGGACATCCTGCCGCAGACCATCGACGAGGCCACCGCGCTGGCCCACGGGCGACGCGCGCCCCTTGGCCTGCTGCGCGACTACCTCCTGGCGGGTACTCCCGCCGAGGTGCTCGACCAGCTCGCCGAGCGCCGCGACCACGGCCTCAGCTATCCGGTGCTGGTCGATCTCGGCGGTTGCCATCCCCGGCTGAGCACGGGGATGCGCACGTCGGCTTCCTTCGCGGCGGTGGTGCGCGGCGTGCGCAAGCTGTGAAGGCGCGCGCTCAGTCCTTGCCGAGCGCGTGCGCGAGCTGCTTCTTGTTCATCTTCGAGCGGCCCTCGATATTGCGATCCTTGGCCTCTTCGTAGAGCTGGTCGCGGGTCAGGCCACGCGGTCCCTTGCGGTGCGCGCGCTGACCGCCGCGCTTACCCGAGGACATGTCCGTCCGGGACAGCTTGCTCGAGGTCTTCGACTCGCCCTTGCGGGCCCGTTCCTTGTTGACGGTGCGCGCGGCGATCTCCTCGGCCCTGTCCTCGCCGACGCCGCGTTCCTCCTGCGACTCCTTGATGTGCTTGTACTGCCGTTCGCGCTTGTCGCTCCACGCCTGCTGCGGCATGACCGATACCTCCTCGTCTCGGATCGGGTCTCGTTCTCCGGGCGTTTACCCGGTCGCGGCACCCGGAAACACCAGGTCCCGCGGCGCGAGATCGTAGACGGCGTACTCCGTGCCGATCACCGGCTGCGCCACATTGCGCACCCGGATCCCGCCCGGGGTGGTGCCGCGTTCGGTGCCCGCGTGCGCGTGCCCGTGGATCGCCAGGTCGGCGCCGCACGCGTCGATCGCCTCGCCCAGCAGGTAGGACCCGAGGAACGGATAGATCTCGGGTGGCTCGCCGTGCAGGGTGTCCGACACCGGCGAGTAGTGCGTCAGCGCGACCGTCACGTCGGTGCGCAGTTCGCTCAGCGCCGTCCGCAACCGGTCGGCCAGCTCGACGGAGTGCTCGGCGAACTCGCGCATCTGCGGTTCGCCGAAGGCGCTCGCGCACTTGCCGGCGAAGCCGCCGCCGAAGCCCTTGGTGCCGGCGATGCCCAGGGTCCGGTCGCCGATGGTGAAGGCGACGGCCGAGCCTTCCAGCACGGTGATGCCGTGTTCGGTGAGCAGCTCGGTCATCTTCTCGGCCTGGTCGCTGTGATAGTCGTGGTTGCCGAGCACGGCGACGACCGGGACGTCCAGCTCGCCGAATTCCGCGGCGACGGTCTTGGCCTCGTCCATGGTGCCGACGCGGGTGAGGTCACCGGCCAGCAGCAGTACGTCCGCGTGCTCGGCCAGATCGGCGAGCTGCGGGCGCAGCCTGCCCCGGCAGTCGGCGCTCAGATGCACGTCTCCGACGGCGGCGATCCGCATGGTGGTCATCACCTCAGCACTTCCGGGGTCGTGGGCGCGCCCGGCCGGTTGACCCGGACGTCGTTGTGCACCCGCAGCGACCCGACCCGTTCCCGCAGCACCGTTTCCAGCGCCTCCCTGCTCTGTTCGTCGCCGACCTCGCCGGTCAGCACCAGCACCTCGCCGCGCAGGGTCACGTGCACGCCCATCGTCGCGGTGCGCGGATCCTCGGCGAACGCGCGGCGCAGATTCGCGACGAGATATTGCGGCGGTTCGTGCGGCGCGGGCACGGCCGCGGCGAGCGGTTCGTGGATGCCGAGGTCGGCGACCAGGCTCAGGAACGCCCGGGCGTACGGGGATCCGGCGCACTCGCGGCGCACCTGCGCCCAGTCGACCTGCTCGCGCAGCGCTCTGGCCGCGGCCAGCAGCGCGGTGAGGTCGAGGCGATGCGCGTCGAGCACCATCAGCTTGTCGACCATCAGGTCGGTGCCGGTCAGGACCGGCGCGACCGCCGGGCCGACGCGCATCACCTCGGCGCGCGCCAGCAGGGCGTCGTCGACGGTGCGGTGGTTGGTGCGGAAGATGATGTCGACGAGGATGTCGCCGTGGTAGGCCTTGGTCAGCCAGTTCTCCACCGGGTCGGCGGCCCGGAGCCCGGCGCCCACCAGTGCCGTCCTGGCCGCCGCCGCGTCCTCCGGGCGCACGAAGACGTCGACGTCGTGATCGGACTCGGGCCCGCCGCGGGCCCAGACCGCGCAACCACCACCCACCGCGAACCGGACCCCCTTGTCGTGCAAGGTGTTGACCACCAACGTCAGGGTGTGCAGCAGCTGGTCGATGCCGGCGCTCATCGCGGACCACCTTTCGCCGAAGCGTGCGATCACGTGGGCGCCGAAGCGGCCACATGATCGCACTACCCCCGCCCGAAACGCTCAATCACGGGCGGTCAGCCGCTGCCTTCGCGGTCCTCGAGGCCGACCGCGTCGGCGAGTTCGGTCCGCTCGTCGTCCAGGCCCGGATAGTCGGCGGCGAGCTTGGTCATCAGTCCGTGCAGGCCTTCGGCGATGGCGTTGAGCTTCTGCTGCAGCGCCTCGTCGGAGCGGGCCTGGGTGTTCTGCAGCAGGGCGACCAGCAGGAAGGTGACGATCGTGGTCGCGGTGTTGATCACCAGCTGCCAGGTGTCGACGCTGGGGAACAGGAACACCGACGGCGCCCACAGCAGCACCATGGCCAGGCAGGCGGCGAAGAACCACGCCTTGGACGCGAAGGCGCTGGCCGCCGTGGCGAAGCGGTCGAACAGGGAGATCCGGCTCGTGATGTCGGACGGCATCGTCGCGCCGTGCGTAGTGCGACCGGCCATGATGACCACCTGCTTTCCGGCGGATCGGCGAGGACTCTGGTATTCCGGCCATAGCCGTTCCGCGCGGTTTCAACCAGGCGCGTGGCCGTCACCGCGGCGGTGAATAATCATGGGCATGACCGAACAGAACGACACGTCGACCGCCGGGCGTGCGCTGGTCGGGCAGGTGATCGGTATGGGCGACACCCTCGCGGTCGGCCGGTTCCGCTACCTGTTCGCGACGCACCGCTGGGAATGGTCCGACGAAGTCGCGGCCATGCACGGCTATCCGCCCGGCACGGTGCCGACCACCGCCATGTTGCTGTCGCACAAGCATCCCGACGACCGGGACCGGGTCGCCGAGGTGCTCACCTCGATGGACCACGGCGCCACCTTCTCCAGCCATCACCGGATCATCGACACCGCGGGCCGCCTGCGTGACGTGCTCGTCGTCTCCGAGCACATCACGGACGCGGACGGGACGGTGATCGGCACCGAGGGCTACTACATCGACGTGTCCGGGACCGCCGCCGAATACCGGCGCGAGGCCATCGACGCCGCCTTGCCCACCCTGCTCGAGGCGCGGGTGGTGATCGAGCAGGCCAAGGGCGCGCTGATGGTCGCCTACGCGATCGACGCCGACCAGGCGTTCCGGGTGCTGCGCTGGCGCTCCCAGGAGACCAACGTCAAACTACGGACGATCGCCGAACGGGTGGTGGGCGCCCTGCCCACGGTCGGCGGCGCCGACGTGGGCCTGCGCACCCGCCTCGACCACGTCCTGCTCACCGCGCACGAGGACCCGCCCGCCGATCACGGCACCGGATAGTTCTGCGCGCGCAGCAGATTCGCGAGATGGGCGGCATTGGCCGCCATCGTCGCGGTCGCCGCGCGGACCGCGTCCGGTGTCTCGGGGAGGTCGTTGTAGTCGACGCCGCCCATCGCCTCCCCGTTCCAGTAGGTGCAACCCTGGGCGGGGATGGTGAAACCGATGTCGTCGAAGGCTTGGAAGGTGTCGGCGGCGATCTTGTGCGCGCCGTCCTCGTTGCCGACGATGGCGGCGATGCCGACCTTGCCGAACAGGGCGGGCCTGCCCGCGCTGTCGGTGGTGGACAGTTCGGCGTCGAGCCGTTCGAGAACGCGTTGCGCGACCGAGGACAGGTGACCCATCCAGGTGGGGGTCGCGAGCAGCACGATGTCGGCGTCGAGGACGCTGCGCCGGATGTCGGGCCACTGGTCGCCGTCGCCCTCGTCGACACTCACCCCCGGTCTGATGTCGAAGTCGGCGATCCGCACCGAGCGGCCGTCCACGTCGTGGGTGGCCAGCTCGGCGAGCACCTGATCGGCGATCAGCGCACTGCTCGACGCGGCGGGGGATGCTTTCAGCGAGCAGACCAGGGCGAGCGCGTGCAGCCGTGTGGCCATGGGGAATTCCTTTCGGGAGGTCAGTTCTCGCGGACGACGCGCAGGGTGTGCAGCCGGGGGTCGTCGGCGTCGGGCACGTTCAGGCCCGCGGCGATGCCGGTGCGCAGATAGTCGACGACCGCCGCGCCGATCCGTTCACCCGGGACCACCACGGGGATGCCGGGCGGGTACGGGGTGAGCTGTTCGGCGGCGATCCGGCCGGCGGCCTTGTCGACGGGCACCACCTCGGACGGCCCGAAGAACGCGTCACGCGGCAGCATCACCGACTCCTGTTGCAGGTCCTCGGGAGTGGGCAGGCTGATCCGCGGCGGCGTCGGGTCGCCGAGCCCGGCTCGCCACAGCGCGAGCGCGTCGACGAGCCCGTCCACGGTGAGGCCGTCGTCGGCGGTGGACACCGTGGCCAGCACCCGGCGATGATCGCTGAGACCGAGGTCGATGTTGCGGTGCGCGCGCAGCCAGTCCGCGGCGTCGTAGCCGCTCGCGCCGGTGGCGGAGACGTCGACCAGTACCTGCAGCATGTCCAGATCGTGGGAGGCTTCCACGCCGAGCAGCTCGTCGTGCATGACGGTGAGGCCGTTGATCTCCGACAGCCCCGCCCTGGCCCGCCGGGCCGCGCTCAGCGCGCCGTCGAGCAGGTCGTGGCCGAATTCGACCATCTGCCTGCGCCAGCCGTCGAGGGCGGCGTAGATCAGCACGTTGGGGCTGGTGGTCATCAGCAGGTCGGCGCAGCTGCGCAGGTGGACCGGGTCCACCAGGTCGCCCTGCAGGTGGAACACCGAGCCCTGTTCGAAGCCCATGCCCATCTTGTGCACGCTCACCACACACACGTCGGCGCCCACGTCCATGGCCCAGGTCGGCAGCTTCTCGTGGAAGGGCAGGTGCGCGCCCCAGGCCTCGTCGACGATGAGCGGCTTGCCCCTGGCATGACAGACCTGCGCGATACCCCTGATGTCGGCGCAGGTGCCGTACGGGCTGGGGCTGACGATCAGCGCCCCCGCCGCGTCGGGATGCTCGCGCCAGGCCTGCTCGACCTCCTCCGGTGACGGCGGATGCGAGAAGTGCCGCTCGGCGTCCCAGCGCGGGGAGATCCAGTACGGCCGCACCCCGGAGAAGATCAGCCCGGCCACGATGGATTTGTGGCTGTCCCTGGCCACCAGCAGGCCGCCGTCGTGCCCGGCGACGGCCATCATGGCCGCCTTCACCGACAGCGAGCTGCCGCAGGTGGAGAAGAACGCGGCGTCGGCGCCGACGGCGTCGGCCATCAGCTCCTCGGCCTCGGTGAGCACCCCGTGGCGGGCCAGCCGGTCGTCCAGGCCGGGCGCGGCCAGGATGTCGCTGCGGAAGGCGTCGGCGCCCAGGGCGCTGAGCACCCGGTCGTCGACGCCGCGGCCCTGCCGATGTCCGGGCGGGGTGAAACCGTAGCGGCCGAGCGCGTGATATTCGGCGACGGCGGCGAGCAGGGGGGCGGAGCTGTGGTCCATTGCGGTCGACCTCCTCGGACGGACTAGTGCTGCTGTGCCGACGGACCCGGCAGCGGCGGCTTCGGCGTCGGTACCGGCGGGAACGGTTCCGGATTCGGGTTCGGATCCGGTGGGGTCGGCACCGGGTCGCTGGGCTGGGGCGGGACCGGATCGGGGTCGGGTCCCGGCGGGAACGGGGGCTGCGGCGGCGGTTGGGTGAGTTCGACGGGCATGGTGATCACCTTCCTGAGGTCGGGTCAGCGCAGGAATTCCTGTGCCTTGGCGCGGACACCCTGGCGGACCAGGTGCCAGGCCTCCGGGTCGCCGTGCAGCAGCGCCTGGGCGGTGTGGCCGAGCTGATCACGGGTGACGTGGGGGGGAATGGGCGGAATACCGGGGTCGCAGTGCACATCGAGCAGGACCGGCCCGTCCGCGCGCAGGGCCGCGTCCCAGGCCGGGCCGAGCCGGGCGGGGTCGAGCACGGTCTCGCCGCCGAGGCCGGCCTCGCGCGCGACCGCGGCGTAGGAGATATCCGGAAGATCTTGCGAGGCAGGAACTTTCGGTGATCCGGACATAGCCCGCAGTTCCCAGGTGACCTGGTTGAGGTCGTTGTTGTGGAACACGCACACCACCAGCCGCCGGTCGGCCCAGCGGGCCGCGTACCGGCGGATGGTGAGCAGTTCGGCGAGCCCGTTCATCTGCATGGCGCCGTCGCCGACCAGCGCCACCACCGGCCGGTCCGGGTGCGCGAACTTCGCGCCGATCGCGTACGGCACCGCCGACCCCATCGAGGCCAGCGTGCCCGACAGCGAGGCCCGCATGCCGTGACGCAGCCGCAGACAGCGCGCGTACCAGGTGGTGGAGGAGCCCGAATCGGCGGTCACGATCGCGTTGTCGGGCAGTCGATCGGACAGTTCCCACACCACCCGCAGCGGGTTGACCGGGTCGGCGTCGAGCATCGCCTGCCGGCCCAGCGTGTCCCACCAGGCCGCGACGTTCGTCTCGATCTGGTCGCGCCAGCTGGGATCACGCCGGTCCGAGACGAGGGTGGTGAGCGCGGCCACCGTGGTCGCCGCGTCGCCGATCAGGTTGACCTCGGTGGGGTAGCGCATGCCGATCCGGGATCCGTCGACGTCGATCTGGATCGCCCTGGCCCGGCCCGGTTCCGGCAGGAACTGCGCGTACGGGAAGTTCGAGCCGACGATCAGCAGCACGTCGCAGTCGCGCATCAGCTCGTAGCTCGGCCGGGTCCCGAGCAGCCCGATCGAGCCGGTCACGAACGGCAGATCGTCGGGCAGCACGTCCTTGCCGAGCAGTGCTTTGGCCACGCCCGCGCCGAGCCGGTCGGCCAGCGCGACGATCTCGGCGGCGGCACCGCGCGCGCCCTGCCCGATCAGGATGGCTGGCCGGTAGGTGGCGTCGAGGATCGCCGCGGCCCGCGCGATCTCCTCGTCGGGCGGGAGCAGCGAGGAGGTGCTGTCGGTGCCGGGCGGACTCGGCACCGCCTGGCCCGGCACCGCGGCGGGCGGATGGGACTGTTCGTGTTGCAGGTCCGCGGGCACGATGACCACGGTCGGCGCCCGCCGCGCCAGCGCCGTGCGGATCGCGCGATCCACGGCGGCGGGCAGCTGTTCGGCGACGTCGACCTCCACCAGGAAGGCGGAGGCGACGTCTTTGAACAGGCTCTGCAGGTCCACCTCCTGCTGATAGTCCAGCCCGCGCGCAGACCGGGCCGTCTGCCCGACCAGGGCCAGCACCGGCACATGATCGAGTTTCGCGTCGTACAGACCGTTGAGCAGGTGGATAGCGCCCGGTCCCGACGTGGCGGCGCACACCCCGATCCGGTCGCTGAACTTCGCGTAGCCGGTGGCGGCGAACGCGGCCATCTCCTCGTGCCTGGTCTGGACGAAGACCGGCGCGTCCGCCCGGCCGAACGCCGCGATCAGGCCGCCGATCCCGTCGCCGGGATAACCGAAGACCTGGTCCACGCCCCAATCCCGCAGGCGCGCCAGGATCTGGTCGCCGATCTCGGTACTCATCGGTGGGCCTCCCAATCTTCGGGTCCGCGGTGCGAGCCGGGCGCGCCTGCCGCGACGACGCCGTTGGCGTCGCGGCCGTGCGCCTCGGCTCGCGCCCGCGGTGTGCCGGTGTCGACGCCGGCTTCCGAAACGAGTGGAAACATCGGCGCCGTATGCATCCGGTCGGCCGATCCCCACATCCCCGTGATGCCCGCCCCCGCGGCCCCGAAACGGGGGCCGCGGGACTTTCCCGGGTTCAGGACGCCGCCTCGATCCGCTCCCAGGCACGGTGCTGTGCCAGATCGGTGAGCACGCCCGTGGTGGCCGCGTCCGCATCGGCCACCGTCACACCGGGGGCCTCCGCGTCGACGCCGGTGCGCTGCAGGACCGACGCCGCGGTGCCGACCGCCGCGATCGCCTTGCCGTGCCGCCACATCTCCTCGACCAGCAGATCGACCCGGGGGTCGATCGGGCCGCCCAGCAGGATCAGGCCGTCGAATTCGACCGAGCGCATGGTGGCGAAGGTGCGGTCCACCATCAGGTCCGCGTCGTCCTCGACGACACCGCCGCGCGCGGCGACCAGCAGCGGCCGCACCCGGGCCTCGGTGAGCGCCGCGATCACCTCGCCGACCGCCGCGGCGGTGGCGGTGTCGTCGATCAGCACGGCCACGGTCCGGCCGTCGACGGGGAAGGTTCCCTGCCGCTGCGACAGCGCGGGACTCGGCGCGAGATCGACCCGGTCGGCGTTCGGCGCGGGCGCGGTGAGCCCGAGCTGTTCGGCGACGTAGTCGGCCAGCGGCTCGTCGACATTGGCCAGCATCTGCAGGCCGCGTTCCCGGATCGTGGTGTCGGTGCACTTGCCGAGTTCGAAGGCGAACGCGTCGGCCAGATGCTGCCGCTCACCGGGGGTGAGGCTGCGGTAGAACATGCGCGGCTGCGAGTAGTGATCGGCGAAGGACACCGCCTCGGGGCTGTTCGCCGAGGTCCGCAGCTTGGCGGTGGGCGGCGGGATCGGCGTCGGCGACTCGACATAGGCCTCGCCGGCCATGCTCGCCGCGAAGGGACAGCCGCCCGCGGTCGAATTCGGTTTGTAGGGACCGATTCCCGGATGCACGGCGGTCTGGTGCATGCCGTCGCGGAACATGTCGTTCACCGCGGTGTGCGGTGTATTGATCGGCAGCTGGGCGAAATTGGGGCCGCCGAGCCTGCTGATCTGGGTGTCGAGGTAGGAGAACAACCGGCCCTGCAACAGCGGATCGTCGGTGACCTCGATGCCGGGCACCAGGTGACTCGGGCAGAACGCGACCTGTTCGGTCTCGGCGAAGAAGTTCACCGGATTCGCGGTGAGCCGCAGCGTGCCGATCACCTGGACCGGCGCGATCTCCTCGGGCACGATCTTGGTCGGATCCAGCAGATCGATGCCCTCGAACAGATGCTCGGGGGTGTCCGGGAAGACCTGGATGCCCAGATCCCATTCCGGCGCGATGCCCGCCTCGATCGTGTCGGCCAGGTCCCGGCGATGGAAGTCGGGGTCGAAGCCCGCGGTGAGCTGGGTTTCCTCCCACAGCATCGAATGCACGCCGAGCCGGGGCTTCCAGTGGAACTTCACCAGCGAGGTGGTCCCGTCGGCGGCGACCAGGCGGAAGGTGTGGATGCCGAAGCCCTCCATCATCCGCAGCGAGCGCGGCAACGCCCGGTCCGACATGCTCCAGAAGGTGTGCGCGGTCGCCTCGGTGTGCAGGGTGACGAAGTCCCAGAACGTGTCGTGGGCCGACTGCGCCTGCGGAATCTCCCTGTCCTGCTGCGGTTTTCCGGCGTGGATGATGTCGGGGAACTTCACCGCCTCCTGGATGAAGAAGACCGGGATGTTGTTGCCCACCAGGTCGTAGACGCCCTCGTCGGTGTAGAACTTCACCGCGAAGCCGCGGGTGTCGCGGACGGTGTCGGCCGAACCGCGCGAGCCGAGCACGGTGGAGAAGCGCACGAACACCGGCGTCCTGGCGTCGGCGGCGAGGAACCGGGCCCGGGTCAGCGAGGCGGCGGCGCCGGTGGCGACGAAGACGCCGTGCGCGCCCGCGCCGCGCGCGTGCACGACCCGCTCCGGAATGCGCTCGTGGTCGAAGTGGGTGATCTTCTCGCGCAGGTGGATGTCCTGCAGCAGCACCGGCCCGCGCGGGCCCGCCTTCAGCGCGTGGTCGGTGTCGGCGACACCGAGTCCCTGCGCGGTGGTCAGGGCGCCGCCCTGCTGGGCGCGCAGACTCGCGTCACCGGGGATCGGCGCTCCGGTCGGCCCGCGCAGCGCCGGCCCCTCCTGATCGGGGCCGGGACCCGCCTGTTCGCAGGGCCGGTCCGGGTTCTCGTCGGGCGGTTCGGACGGGCGGGTGAATTCCGCGGGCACCTCGTTGTCGGTCATGGGTCGTATCCCTTCGAGAGGCTCAGAGGATGGGTTTGCCGCCGGTGACCGCCAGCCGGGCACCGGAGATGTAGCTGCCGTCGTCGGCCGCGAGCAGCACGTAGGCGGCCGCGAGTTCGGCGGGCTGACCGGCCCGGCCCAGCGGCACGTTGTCACCGAAATCGGCCACCTTCTCCGGTGGCATGGTGGACGGGATCAGCGGTGTCCAGATCGGGCCGGGCGCGACGCTGTTCACCCGGATGCCCTTCTCACCCAGCAGCTGGGCCAGGCTGGCCGACAGATTCGCGATGGCGGCCTTGGTCGCCGCGTACGGCGCCAGCGTCGGATTGGGCATATCGGAATTCACCGACGAACTGCCGATGATCGAGGACCCGGGTCGCATATGCGGCAGCGCCGCCTTGACGAGCCGGAAATAGGCACCGACATTCACCGCGAAGGTGTAATCGAATTCCTCGTCGCTGATCTCGTCCAGGTCGGTGTGCGTCATCTGATAAGCGGCATTGCTCACCAGCACGTCGATGGTGCCGAATTCCTCGACCGCCCGCGCCACCAGCGCCCGGCAGTGCGCCGGGTCGGACAGATCGCCGGGTGCCAGGACCGCCCGGCGCCCGGCCTCGGTCACCCAGCGGGCCACCTCCTGAGCGTCCTCGTCCTCGTCGAGATAGGAGATCAGCACGTCGGCGCCCTCGCGGGCGAACGCGATCGCCACCGCGCGGCCGATCCCGCTGTCGGCGCCGGTGACGATCGCCGCCTTACCGGTCAATTTCCCCGAGCCGCGGTAGCTGTGTTCCCCGCAATCGGGGACCGGTGACATCTGTGCCTGGATACCCGGCACTTTCTGCTGTTGTTCGGGAAATCCCATGAGCGAATCCCTCCGTATCGACGACTGCCGTCCCGGTGCGACTACCGCGTTATCCGTTCGGCAAACACCGATTGGCCACGAGCGGCCGGGGTACGCGCCGGATATGGAACTCCTTGCGATCGTCGCTCTGGTCTGTGTCGTCGCGGTGGTGCTGCTGTTCCGCAGGCGCGGCAAGCAACCACCGGATCAACCGGAGTCGACCGGCAACGACCCGAAGTGAGCCGGCGGCCGAGTACCCTTCGGCCATTCGGTGCAGGTGCATGAGGAGGCGGCGTGCAGGACGAGCAACGCGAAATCGTGCCGCGATCACGGACCGTCGGATTTCAGATCCCGGCGGAACTGGACCAGTTGACCATGGCGCACGCGCTCGCCGAAACCGTCCTGCTCGTCGAGGGATTCGCGCTCGACGAGGTCACCGATCTGCTGCTGGCGCTGGACGAGGTGGTGACCGCCCTGGTGCTGATCGCGACCCCGGATTCGCTGATCGACTGCGCCTTCACCGGCCGGGACGGCGCGCTCGGCGCCCGCGTCAGCACGCTGGCCGCCACGCCGGACGCCATCGACGAGGACGCCTTCGGCTGGCATGTCGTGGCCACCCTGACCGACGCGCTGAGCACCCGCTACGGCGACTTCGACCCCTTCCGCGGCGGCTACCCGACGACCGTCGAATTCGGCTGGATCCGGCGCGCCGCTTCCTGAGAATCCGCGAAGCCCACACATAGCCGAGTCGGCGCTGGGTACCCGAAGGACATCCGACAACGCCCGGAAGCGAGGCACGTGGCGATGACAGGGGAAACAGCAACAGCAGATCATTCGACCGCACGGCGGTCCCAATCCCGCGGTGACAGCTACGACAACATCGAACCGTGGTTCGAGAAGTTGCGGGCACTCCCGCCGGACGATCCACATCACGAGACCATCCGGGCCGAGGTGATCGGGCTGTGCCTACCGCTGGCCGATCACATCGCCCGCAAGTTCACCGGTCGCGGCGAGCAGTTCGACGATCTGGAGCAGACGGCCCGGGTCGGGCTCGTCCTGGCCGTCGACCGATACGACGTGACCCGGGGCTATTCGTTCCTGTCCTTCGCGATCCCCACCATCATGGGCGAGGTGCGCAGGCATTTCCGCGACCACACCTGGGCCGTGCACGTCCCGCGCCGGCTCAAGGAACTCCAGTTGCGGATCGGACCGGCCACCGAGGAACTGTCGCAGCGGCTGGGCCGCCTGCCCAACGCGCAGGAACTGGCGACCGAACTGGACGTGGACCTGCTCGAGGTCACCCGCACGCTGGTGGCGAGCAACGGGTATCAGACCAACTCGATCGACGGGATCACCGAGGACGATCGTGACAACGCCAGCCAGCCGATCACCGACACGCTCGGGGCCGACGAGCCGTGCTACGAGCTCACCGAGGACGCCGACGCGGTGCGGCCGCTGATCGCCGCGCTGCCGAGCACGGACCGGCGGGTTCTGATCATGCGGTTCTACGAGAACATGACGCAGAGCCAGATCGCCCGGCGGCTCGGGGTCTCCCAGATGCAGATCTCCCGGATCCTGGCGCGCACCCTGAGCTCCCTGCGCGAACAGGCACTGGGCGAGGAGCCGGCAGTGCAGTGACGGCGAGGGTGAGCCCGCTGTTCGGCCGCTATCCCTCGATCGAGGAGGCGACCAGGTCCCCGGACCGACCCAGCGGCCGCAGCAGCGAGGAGCGCCCGGTGTCCCAGCAGCTCAGCACCTGGTCGGAGAACCGTTGCTCGAGCAGATTCGTCGCCTGGATCCCGAAAACGATGTCGGCCGCCGCCTCGGGTTCGGCCGCGAGCACCTCGGCGAGCACGTCCCGGCGCATGACCTGCTCGTGCACCGCGTCGGCCTCGACGTGCTCGCGGTAGAAGCCGGCACACGCGGGATGCGGCAGCAGGGTGGCGGTGATGTCGGCGAGGCGGCGCGAGGCCGGCGACGAGGTGATCTCCACCGAGGCGAAATGCCCCACCGAGGCCGCGCGCAGACCGCGGTGCAGCCCGAACAGCGACATCATGTCCACCAGCGCCAGCATCGGCGCGGGCACGTGGTCGAGATAGTGCAGATAGCCCGGATCCAGTCCGGCGCCTGCCAGCAGGTCCGCGTACAGCTGCGCGTGGACCCGGTCGCCGCGACCGCCGCCGAACTCGTCGAACTCCACGGCCACCAGCGCCGCCTTCGCCGTCCCGCGCAGGCGGGGGATCACCCACGCGTAGGGGTCGGCCTCGATGTGGTGATAGATCGAGCGGTGGACGAAGTACTCGCGCAGGTGGTCCGCGCTGCCGCGGTCGGCGAGGAAACCGGCGATGCCCGCGGAGTCGTCGCCGGGTTCGAGCAGCTGGTCGAGTTCGGCGGTGACATCGTCGCCCCCGGGCACGTCGGCGCGCAGGGCCGCCAGCAGATCCCGCTCCAGGCCCGCGCGCAGCCGCAGCAGGTCCGGATCCCACTCCCAGTCCTCGTCGACCCCGGCGAAGCCCTGATAGTGCAGCTCGTAGCAGGTGTGCAGGGCCAGGAGCAGGTCTTCGCCGTAGGGGTCGAGGCCGGTGCCGGCCGGCACGGCCGCCCCGGGCGTGCCGGCCAGCACGTCGACGATCGCGGCCGACAGGTCGCCGCGGGGGACCGGCAGCGCGCGGCGTGGCGCGACGACGGCGGCGTGGCTCATGACGTCTCCTCTCGACGGCGGTGCCTGCGCCGGTGGCTGGTGTCGCAGAGGGGGTAGATCGACGAGCGGCGGCACAGGCACAGCGCCACCCGGAACCGGTCGCAGTGCAGCACGGTCCCGTCGGCGGTCACCAGGTCGACGGGACCGTCGATGAGGGCCGGACCGCCGTCCACCAGCACGACCCGGCGCGGATCAGCGCCGGTCGCCGACGACGGGGGACACTGTTCGGTCGACACGGATCACCACCAATTCCTCGTCACGTTGCCCGGGCGCGAGATAGCCCTGCCCGGTGAGCCATCCGGCGCGGGCGCGGAGCACGGGCCCGAACGGCACCGTGCCCGTGGCGACCACCTGGGCGTCGACCCCGCGCTCGCGCAGCTGGGTCAGGCTCCGGTCGGGGTCGCTGATCGCGGAGTGCACGATCAGGCCCACCCCGCGCTCGGTGAGCAGATCGGGCAGGGTCGCGCAGAGCCGGTCGAGCACGCTGCGCCCGTCCGGTCCGGCGTCCCAGGCCAGCGCCGCGCCGCGCGGCCGGGACGCGGCCGCGGGCACATAGGGCGGGTTGGCCAGCACCAGGTCGAAACGCGGCAGGTGCAGCGCGGCGGAGAAGTCGCCGTGCAGCAGATCCACCGCGATGCCGCGCAGCCGGCAGTTCAGCCACGTCGACAGCAAGGCCCGCCGGGACAGGTCGATCGCGGTGAGACTGTGCGCGCCGGCCGCGGCCGCGGCGACGGTCAGCGCCCCGGTGCCTGCGCACGCGTCCAGGACACGCGCACCGTGCGCCGGTGCCAGTTCACGGAGGGCGCGACACAGCATCCAGGTGTCGGCCTGGGGTCGATACACCCCGGGTGCGCGGATCACGCGCATCGCGGGCCCCGGTGGTCGAGCAGTCGATTTCGCATCGCGAATACTCCTTGCGCTCCGCCGATATGGTCTTGTCCGGCGTATGCCCGTACCGCGGCGGCGCAATCAATTCGGCGTAGGGTGAGTCTGGTGCGGAATCCGGGGAATACTCCCTGCGCGGTGACGGCTCGGTAAGGAGGCGGGGCTGTGAGCAGGCACGGGCTGACTGTCGGTGTCGAAGAGGAATTCCTGTTGACCGACCCCGACTCCGGCGCGCCGGCGCCGAAGAACACCCAGGTCGCCGCGACCGCGCGGCGCGCGGGACTCGATCTGCAGCTGGAACTGACCAGCTGTCAGGTGGAGACCAGCACCGGCGTGCACTCCGACATCGGCGAGCTGCTGACCGAACTGCGCACGTCCCGGCGCCGGGTCGCCGAATGCGCGCTCGAGCACGGCGCGCGGCTGCTCGCGGTCGCCGTCCCGCCGACCGTCCCGCAGGGCTACCCGGTCACCGCGACCCCGCGCTATCAGCGCATCGCGCGCACCTTCGGCATGCTCGCCCACGAACAGGGCCTGTGCGGTTGTCACGTGCACGTCGGGGTGCCCGATCGGGAGACCGCGGTACTGGTGTCCAATCATGTGCGCCCCTGGCTGCCGGTCCTGCTGGCCACCACCGCCAACTCGGCGGTCTACCAGGGCACGCCCACCGGCTACGCGAGCTGGCGCAGCATCATGTGGCGGCGGTGGCCCAGCGCGGGCCCGCCGCCGTATTTCTCCTCGCTGGAGGACTACGAGTCGATCGTGGCGATGATGCGCGCCAGCGGCAGCATCCTGGACAACAAGATGGTGTACTGGGACGTCCGACTGTCGGAGTCGTTTCCCACGGTGGAGATCCGGGTCAGCGACGTGCCCGCCACCGCCGAGGAGTCGGCGCTGCTGGCCGCGTTGATCCGCGGCATCGTCGACACCGGTCTGCACGCGATCGCCGACGGCCAACCGGCCGCACCGGTGACCGGCGAGGTACTGCGCGCCGCCTATTGGAATGCCGCGCATTCGGGCCTGGACGGCAACGGCGTCGACCTCACCGACGGTCGGGTGGTCCCGCACCGGGAACTGCTGGCCCAGCTCGTCCGCACGATCGAACCCGCCCTGGTGACCGCCGGGGACGACGCCTTCGTGGCGGAGGCGATCGCGGCGCTGATCGAGCGCGGCAACGGTGCCCGCAGGCAACTCACCGCCCTGCGGTCCCGCCACGACATCGGCGACGTGGTCGACGAACTGGCCGCCGCGACGCTGGAGGGCTGCGGCTGATTCTCAGTGCCCCCGCGGGTCGGTCAGCTCGCGGCCTTCCTTCGCCTTGACCCGGCGATGCTCGGCGAACACGATCAGCACACCGCCGAGCAGCGACACCGCGGCCAGTGTCGCGGCGATCGCCGCCCAGCCGCCGAAGCCGTAGCCCGCGGCGGTCAGGGTGAGGCCGACCAGGATGAGCCCGAGGGCGATGAGGATGAGTCCCGGCCAGTTGCGGGTGTCCTCGATGGACTCGCCCGCGTGGGCACGGGTGGTGCGCGCGTCGTCGGGGAAACGATCGTCGCGGCGGGGATCGGGAGCGTTCATGGCTGGTCCTTTCCTGAGGCGCGGGATCAGAAGCCGAGCAGGCCCGACGCCAGGTCGTCGATCTCGAGGGTGGCCAGCACCTGGTCGCGCACGTCGGGGCAGTGCGCGACGGCGGTGGTGTCGATCGCCTCGCGGTTGCGGGTGACGGCGGCGTTGACCGCGCCGTTGCGCAGCGCCCAGTTGTGCACCGTGCCGTTGTAGGACACGCGCGCCACGGCCGGGCCCTGCTGCTGCCAGTGGCCGATCTCGGCCCGCAGCATGTCGCACAGCTGAGTCGCCGCCTCGTCGCTGATCTCGGGTGATTCGGCCCCGGGCGGCACCGTGGGACCCACCGGATCGGTGGTCGTGCCGCAAGCGGTGAGCCCGGCGGCGATCGCGACGACCGCGAGCGCGGTGCGCCGGATACGGGCGGGACGGGGGAGGGACAGGGTCATGGGAATCTCCTTGCTCGCCGTGGGCCGCCGGGTTACACCCGCAGTTCGGCCTCTTCGCGGCTGCCGACGCCGGTGGTGAATTCGTGGATCCGCCATGGCCCACCGGCGTGGGGGTCCAGTGGCGGGGTGCCCGCGCCGGCGCCGGTGCGCAGTCCGTCCAGCATCTCGCGCAGCGCCGCCGCGGAGCTGTAGCGCGGAATCCAGCCCAGGTCCTCGCGGGCGCGGGCGGTGTCCATCAGGGGCAGGTTCATCATCGCGTCGAACAGGTCGGGGGTCGCGGGCACGAGGTGGCTGTGCCACGCCGCGGACAGCGCGGTGCGGACCAGCCGGGGCGGGACGGTCACCGTGCGCGCGCCCATGACGGTGCGGAGCACGCCCGGGTCGACGACCGGTTCGGCGGCCAGGTTGAAGGGCCCGCGGGCCTGCGAGGTGACCGCGAGGGCATAGGCGGCGCCCACATCACGGCTGTGCACCGCCTGGAATCGCAGCCCGCGGGGGATGGGCAGGATCGGCGGCAGACCCGGCCGCACGAGCCGGTTCGGCATGAGCGGGCCGAGGAACAGCCTGCGCTGCTGACCCGCCGACTCACGCCGGAAGCTGAACGCCGGACGCATCCGGACGACCCGCCGTTCCGGTTCCTCTACCTCGAAGCGATCGAGCAGCCTTTCGACATAAGCCTTTTCGCGCATGTAGCCCGCGGCGGGCCAGCCGTCGGTGGGCCAGCTCTCGGGCACCATCCGGTCGTCGGCACACGGCGCGTAGGCCCCCACCGAGGAGGCGTAGACGAACGCGGGCACCTGGGCGGCCGACACCGCCCGCAGCACCCGTTCGGTGCCGCCGACATTGTTGCGCCAGGTGGTCAGCGGTTGCCGGGCCGGCTGGAACAGCCATGCCAGGTGGACGACCACATCGGCACCGTGGAACCACGTCTCGAGTTCGTCGGTCCTGATGTCGGCCCCCACCCACTGCACGCCGGGCCGCGATTCGGCGGGTACCCGCCGCGCGATCCCCACCACGGAATCCACCCGCGAATCCCCCGCGAGCGCCTCCAACAGGCTGGTGCCGATGTTTCCGGTCGCGCCGACGACGACTACCCGCATGTCTGCTCCTCGGATCGAAGGTCCGGTCGGTCCTACGCCCGGCGACTACCCGGCCGCCACCCGCCGAAACGGTCACCACCGTTTCGGGCCGGGGAACGCGCCGGGGGCCGGCGTGCACGCACGCCGGCCCCCGGGGAGGCGGTCAGTCGCGGAACGCGTCCTTGACCTTCTCGCCGGCGTCCTTGAGGTTCGCCTTGGCCTGGTCGGTGCGTCCTTCGCGCTCGAGATCCCGGTCGTCGCCGGTCTTGCCCGCGGCCTCCTTGGCCTTGCCCGCCAACTCCTCGGCCTTGTTCTTCGCCTTGTCTGCCAAGCTCATGGTGGCATTCCTTTCAGACAGTTCGCTCGGCCACGTCGTGACCGTGGGCCGTCCTGGGGACCCACCGCGGTGCTACCCGGGTCCGGCGAGGCCAAACAGGCACCCCGCCCGAAACCGCCCGGTTTTCGCGGTGTCACCTGCGGTCATGTCGATTGTGTGGCGACCGTGGGCCCGGTCGGCGACGCCCTCACCGGACCGCGAGCAGCTCCGGCCGCTTGGCGAAGCGTCCGTCCGCCGACGAGCGGCCGGTCAGCCGCCTGCTCAGCCATGGGCCGAGAAAGGTTGCCAGCCAGCGGAGTTCGTCCCTGGCGGTGACCAGCGGGTGCGACACCGGCAGGGCGGGATCCAACGGCCGGGTCCAGGCGTCGTCGGCGCCCGGCAGACCCAGTGCCTCGGCGAGCGCGTCGGCGATGCGCTGGTGACCCAGCGGGCTCGCGTGCAGCCGGTCCGCGGCCCACAGCCGCCGATCGGTGACCACCGGGTGCGCCGCCGTCTCGGCGACGAGCACCCCGTAGCGCCGGGCCGAGGCCCGGATCCGGTCGTTGAGCGCGCCGACCCGGCCCGCCAGCGGCCGGGCCAGCGGCGTCAGGCGGGTGACATCGGGATAGGTCACCGTCAGCACGACGGCGCCCGAGGCGGCGAGTCCGGCGAACATCGCGTCCAGATGCCGCATCACCTCGTCGAGGTCGAAGCCCGGCCGCAGCAGGTCGTTCATCCCGGCGACCACGGTCGCCACATCCGGTTCCAGGGCCAGGGCGGGCGCCAGCTGTTCGGCCCTGACCTGCGCCGCGAGCTTGCCCCGCACCGCCAGATTCGCGTACCGCACCCGGGGTTCCGCCACGGCCAGCCGTTCGGCGAACCGGTCGGCCAGTCCGCGCAGCCCGGTGCTGTCGTCCCCGTCGCCGACCCCCTCGGTCTGACTGTCCCCGAGCGCCACGTACCGGGTGAATCGGCCCCTGCGGTTCGTCACAGCTCGATCTCCACATCGGTGAGCGGGTAGGCCACGCAGGAATGGGTGTAGCCGAAGGTCTCGTCGGACAGCCGCAGTTTCGCTTCCTCGGCGGTGTGGACCTCGCCTCGGCACACCCGCACGCGGCACAGACTGCACTCACCCGAACGGCAGGCGGCTTCGGGCCGGATCCCGTTGTCCTCCAGGGCATCCAGCAGCGGGCGTCGTCGCGGCGTGCGGAACGAGCGGCCCCCGACGGTGACCGTGACCTCCTCGTCGGGCGCGGCCTCGTCGGGCCAGTGTGGCTGCGCGGTGGGGTCGGCGGGCGCGCCGTTGGCCTCGAACCGGATCCGTTTGCGCGGATGACCCAGCGCGGTGAGCTGTTCCAGCGCGTACGGGTACAGCGCTTGCGGCCCACAGACATAGACCATCCGGCCGTCCAGCCCGCCCACCGCCGCGGTGATGGTCTCGGCCGTGAGGAAACCCGCCGGCCCGGTCCAGCCCGGTTCCGGTTCGGCGATCACGTGGTCGACCTGGATCCCGGGGTGGGCGGCGGCGAGGGCGTCCAGTTCCGCGCGGAAGATGATGTCGTCGTTCCGTCGCGAGCCGTAGACCAGCGCGAAGGTGCGGTTCAGACCGAGGTCGGCGATCTCGCGCAGCATGCTCGTCGCGGGCACCACGCCGGAGCCGCCCGCCAGGAAGACCAGGTCGTCACCGTGGAACAGCGGATTGTGGTGGAAGGTGCCCATCGGGCCCGTGGTGGTGAGCACCGTACCGACCCGCACCGTGTCGAGCAGCAGGTTGCTGACGCGGCCACCGGGCACCCGGCGCACGGTCAGGTCGTAGTGGTCGAGCCGGGCGGGGCTCGACGCGATGGCGTACGGGCGGCTGGTGCCGTCGACGAAGACGTTCACGTACTGGCCCGCGTGGAACGGCGGCAGGGCGAGCCGGTCGCGGCCCTCGAGCCGGAAGGTGGCCGTGGTCGCGGTCTCGGCGATCACCGCGGTGACCACCAGCGACAGCCGGGCGGGATGGTAGTTCTCGACCGTGGCGCGGACATCGGCGACATGGTCGCGGTGGTCGGGGACCCGGTCGTCGATGGCGGCCAGGATCGCGGTGGCGCCGTCGAAACGAGGGGCGAGAGGATGGGGCACAGCTGTCTCCGTTCAGGCGGCCTTGCGGCGCATCAGCCGGCGGGCGACGCGCGCGCCGGCCTCGAGGGTGGGCTGGAATCCGCCGATGCCGGACCAGGAGCCCGCCAGGTGCAGGCCGGGGACCCCGGTGTCGCGTTCGCTGTCGCGGAACAGCCAGCCCTCGGTCGCGTCCTGGTCGTAGCCGTAGATGGCACCGCCGGGATGGCCGAGGTAGCGCATCATCGTCAGCGGGGTCGCGACGTCGACTTCCTCGATGGCGTCCCTGATGCCGGGAGTGATGGTCTCGCACAGGTCGAGCAGTGTGTCGGCGTAGGCGAATTTCGTTCTCGCGTAGTCGGCGGGCGCGAGTTTCTGCCACAGGTCGGCATAGTGCAGCGTCATCAGGCTGATGTGGTTGGCGCCGCGCGGCGCGAAACCGATCGGCGCCACATCGTAGGAGCTCACGCAGATCCCGCGCGTCGGCTCCAGCGTGCGCCACGCCTCGAAGGTGCGGTCGTTGTCGGTGTCACGGTTGACGAAGGTGGTGCTGGTGGTGAACCCTAGCTCAGCGGGCGTCGCGTCCAGCCCCATGTGCAGGACGAAGCCGGAGACGCCGATCCGCCTGGTGGACAGGTCTTTCCGGACCGCGGCGGGCACGTCGACACCGGTCAGCATGCCGTAGGTCGTCGGGAGCGAGGCATTGGACACCACGTCGTCGGCGGTGATCTCGGTGCCGTCGTCCAGGCGCACCCCGAACGCGCGCCCGCCCGCGGCGAGGATGGCCGTGACGCCGGTGTTGAATCGCACCTCGCCGCCCGCGCGCAGGAAGCTGTCGAGCACGGCCGTCGACATCGCCTGCGAACCGCCGCGCACATGCCACGGCTTGAATTCGAAATAGGCGAACAGGGTGAGCGCGAGATCCTGGAACGGCAGCCGCGACGGCGGCTGGCCGAGGTAGGTCCAGTAGATGCCGAGTGCGACCTTCAGCCGTTCGTCGTCGAAGAACTCGTCGAGAACCGCCGCGGTGGAACGCAATCCGTAGGAGAACAGCACCGGGTCGAGCTGCTCGGCGGGCATGCCGCGCATGGCGGCGATCTGCCAGAAGGTCACGGTCTTGATCAGCTCGAAGAAGCGCGCCGCGCGATCCCGGCTCCCCGGGAACTCGGCCTCGATCACGTCGAGCGCGCCGTCCCAGTCCGCGGGCAGGGTCAGATCCAGTTCGCCGGGGACGACCGCGCGATAGAGATCGTGTTCCCGCACGAAGTCCAGTTTGTCGGCGATCCCGAGCTGGGTGAACAGGCCCTCCCGCAGCGACATCGGCTGCCCGTCGACACCCACGCCGGACAGCTGGTGCAGCGCCACCTCGAACTCGAAACGTCCACGGCGGAAGGAGGTTCCGCATCCGCCGGGCACATTGTGCCGCTCCAGCAGCAGGGTTCGCACCCCGGCGCGCTGCAGGGTGGCCGCGGCGGTGAGGCCCGCGTTGCCCGCGCCGACGACGATCGCGTCGTAGTCGCTCACGCGCCCGCCGCCTCGCGTTCGACCTGGGCGAAGGCCTCGGCCTTGATCTGCTCGAACTGCTCGCCCATGCGAGTGGCGAGCGCCGTGGCCCCCGACAGCGGGCGCACCATCACCATGAAGTCGTCGATCCGCCCGTCCTCGTCGAAGTGCAGGAAGTCGCACCCGGTGATCTTCTTGCCGTCCACGGTCGCCTCGAAGACGAACGCGTGGTCACGGCCGTCGGCGATCTCGCGCACGTAGCGGAAGTCCTCGAACACGCGCAGCACGGCGCGCAGGATGGCGGCGGTGATGGCCTTGCCCGGATACGGCTGGAACGCCACCGGGCTGGTGAAGACGACATCGTCGGCCAGCAGGGCCTCGACGGCGTCGGAGTCGCGGGCTTCGACAGCTGCTCGGAAGGGATGCATGCTCGACCTCTCATAGACAACTAGTTGACTAGGTGGAGGGAACACTAGCGCTGAATTTCCCCAGTTGTCCAGGATATGGAGAGCATCGAATTGACTATTTATGCGGAGCGGGAGACCATTCGCTGGGCCGACTTCGCCCTGTCGGTCATCGACCGCCGGGTCGACGTCCTCGTGTGACCGTGCCCGTCCTCACGGATTGGTGAGTGGCTCCGGTGTGGTGTTGGCCGCGTCGCCGATCAGCCGCCTGCGCAGCAGCACCTTGCCCTGTTCGGCGCCCTTGCGGCTCTCGTGCTGGGCGCGGCGGAAGAACTCGGCCTTCTCGGGGTCGCCCGCGCGGTCGGCCTCGTGTGCGAAGTGCTCCATGCGCAATGCGGAGCGCAGGCAGGTCTCGACGAACCAGATCAGGTCGTAGTCCTTGTCCTTGGTGCCGGTGTGCCTGCCCGCTTCGTCGCCGCCGACGGTCGCCGCGCTGCGATCGGCCGAGCCGTCCAGCGCCGATGCCAGTTCACCACGCAGGCGCCGCGCCGTGGCTTCGTCGCCGGCGTCGTCGGCGGTCGTGATGTCCTGGCGCCACTGCGCGATGAGATCCCGCGAAACCATGGTTTCCTCCTCCGGGCGACCCCGCCGGATCACCGGTCGACCGCGTATTCGGTGTTGCGGAGGGCCTCGGCCACCGCCTCCAGCCGCCATTGCGCCTGCGGCGACAACCCGGCCGCGCACGTGCACAGCCTGCGCAGGCCCGGATCGGCCAAGCGCACGAGCAGGCTGTTGTCGTGCAGCACGACCGAGGTGGTACCCGCGGCGGGCTCACCGTCGGTGATGGGCGGGGTGGGCGGCCGGGGGGAATCGAAGAGCGGCATGCTACCTCCTGGGCGTGTCCCCGAGCGGTGTGTCGCCGTGCCACCGATGGAATCGGCCGCCCGAGCACCAGAACCGACGAGGTGAGCGGTGTTGACGTGGCACAACGCCGAGTGCCCCACCCCGGCAAGGTCAAACAGCCGGCAGCGTCAGACGGTGTCGGCGGCGGTGCGGCCGGCGGCGCGGCCGGAGAAGATGCAGCCGCCGAGGAAAGTGCCCTCCAGGGAGTTGTAGCCGTGCACGCCACCGCCGCCGAAGCCCGCCGCCTCACCGGCCGCGAACAGGCCGGGGATCGGCGCGCCGCTCGCGTCGAGGGCACGCGAGCCAAGGTCGGTCTGGATGCCGCCGAGGGTCTTGCGGGTCAGCACATGCAGTTTCACGCCGATCAGCGGTCCGGCGGCGGGATCGAGGACGCGGTGCGGGGCCGTGGTGCGCATGAGGCGGTCGCCCAGGTAGCGGCGGGAGTTGTGGATGCCCTGGAGCTGGGCGTCCTTGCTGTAGGGGTTGTCCACCTGCAGGTCACGGGCCTCGATCTGCGCGCGGATGCTCGCCGGGTCCAGCAGCGGCCGGTCGGTCAGGCCGTTCATCTTCGCGACGAGGTCGTCCAGGGTGTCGGCGACGACGAAGTCGGCACCGTGCTGTTTGAACGCCTCCACCGGGCCCGGCGCCTTCTTGCTCAGCACCCGTTCCTTCACGATGGCCTTGCGGTTGCGGGCGGTGATGTCGGGATTCTGTTCCGAACCCGACAGCGCGAATTCCTTGGCGATGACGCGCTGGGTGGTGATGAACCAGGAATGGTCGTGCGGCACTAGGTCGGGGGTGGTGCGCAGGTGGCGCAGAGTGCCCAGGGTGTCGTATCCGGGCAGGTAGGGGGCGGGCAGGCGGCGGCCGAGGGCGTCGAACCACAGCGAGGACGGGCCGGGCAGGATCCGGATGGCGTGGCCGGGCCAGACCGGGTTCCAGTTCTGGATGCCCTCGGTGTAGTGCCACATGCGGTCGCGGTTGACCAGGCGGACACCGGCGTCGGCGGCGATGTCGAGCATGCGGCCGTCGACATAGGCGGGCACGCCGGTGATCATGGTCGCCGGGGGCGTGCCCATGCGTTCGGGCCAATGCCTGCGGACGATGTCGTGGTTGCCGCCGATGCCGCCGGTGGCCAGCACCACGGCGGCGGCGGAGAACTCGAACTCGCCGGTGACATCGCGGTTGGACGGTGCGCCGCGCTCGGCGTCGTCGTCGGCCAGTATCGCGCCCCGGATACCGGTGACGGCGCCGTCGGTGAAGACCAGCTCGTCGACGCGGTGCCGGTGGCGGAAGGTCACCAGGCCGCGGTCGGCGGCGCGCAGGGCCGAATCGGTGAACGGGCCGACCACGCCGGTGCCGGTGCCCCAGGCGATGTGGAATCGGGGCACCGAATTGCCGTGCCCGTCGGCGCGCAGATCGCCGCGTTCGGCCCACCCCACCGAGGGCAGGAAGCTGATCCCGTGCTCGGTCAGATACGAGCGCTTCTCGCCCGCGGCGAACTCGACGTAGGCGCGGGCCCAGCGCTGGGCCCAGCTGTCCTCGTCGGCGAGCCGGTCGAAGCCCGCGCTGCCGGTCCAGTCGCTCCAGGCCAGGTCGAACGAATCGTGGACGCCGAGGCGGCGCTGCTCGGGGCTGTCGACGAGGAAGAGCCCACCGAAGGACCAGAACGCCTGCCCACCGAGGTTGGCGGCGTTCTCCTGGTCGACGACGAGCACGCGCTTGCCCCGGCTGGTCAGCTCGTGCGTGGCGACCAGACCGGCCAGGCCCGCGCCCACCACGATGACATCGGCATCCATTCGGACGACCTCCACTTCCGCTCACGGCAAGATTCGCATTTGCATCGGATACGTTATCGCATCTGATTCAGCTGGGTAAGGTGTCTGCGTGAACTCGCCCCGGCCCCTCGACTCCGCGCCGCCCGCCGCCAAACCGCCGCGCGTCACCCGCAGGCGCGCCGAGACCAGGGCGCGGCTGCTGGACGCGGCCTTCCGGGTGTTCGCCGAGAAGGGCTTCGGCCTGGTCCGCATCGAGGACGTGTGCGGCGCCGCCGGGTACACGCGCGGCGCGTTCTACTCGCAGTTCGACAGCCTCGAGGAGCTGTTCTTCGTCCTCTACGATCAGCGCGCCACGCTGATCACCGAGCAGGTCAGGGATGCGCTGGCCACCCTCGACGACCCGTCGGATCTCACCGCCTTCGTCGACCGGCTCTCGGCCACGTTGCTGCTGGACCGGGACTGGCTGCTGGTCAAGACCGACTTCCTCACCCACGCCGCGCGCAGGCCCGAGATCGCCGCCCGGCTCGTCGCCCATCGCGCGCAGTTGCGGACCGCGATCGAGCACAAGCTCACCGTCGGCGGATTCGCGCTGCCTCCGCAGCTGGGTTCGATCGGGGAGGCGGCGAAGGCGGTAGTCGCGGCCTATGACGGCGTCACTGTGCAATTGCTGCTCGACGGCGACCAGGCGGCCGCCCGCGCCTGGCTGGCCCGGCTGGTCCGTCAGCTCGGTGTGACCGCCTAGACCGGCCGCGGGTCACGGCGATCCGACGTAGGCTCGGTGACATGGCTTGCCGGATCACCGAACTCGTCATCGACAGTGCCGATCCCTCACGGCTGGCGGACTTCTGGTGTGAGGTCCTGGGCTACGTCGAGGTCGACCGCGACCACGGCGCCGTGGAGATCGGCCCGCCCGGCTCCGCCCCCGGCGGTCCCCACATCACCCTCCTGTTCGCCCCCAATTCCGATCCCAGACCGGTGAAACTGCGCCTGCACATCGACGTCAACCCCACCGACCGCGACCAGGACGCCGAACTCGACCGCCTGCTCGCCGCGGGCGCCCGCCCCGCCGACGTCGGCCAGACCGGCACCGAATCCTGGCACGTCCTCGCCGACCCCGAAGGCAACGAATTCTGCCTCCTCCGCCGCCGCGTCGAGCCCCTGCCGCGCTGAGTGCACGACCGCGACCGAGCGCTGCGCCGCTGATCGGTGCCGATCGGCGATTCGGCACCGATCGAGCGGGTACACGCGTCGTGACCGACAACGACCGCGGGTGATGGCCGAGCGTGGGAACCGTTCGCCGGCTCTTCGCCCCGACGTCCGCGACATCGGAGGTGGCTGACATGGTCCGGGTGACTCACAGCGTCCCCGCCCCGGCGGGCGAGGTGTTCGCCGTGCTCGCCGACGGGTGGTCCTACGCGGGCTGGGTGGTCGGTGCCTCGCACATTCGTGGCGTCGACGACGGCTGGCCCGCGGTGGGGGCCCGGATCCACCACAGCGTCGGCCCCTGGCCGCTGACCATCCAGGACGTCACCAAGGTCACCGCCGTCGCCCCGCCGCACCGCTTGGAACTCGACGCCCGCCTCTGGCCGTTCGGCGCCGCCGTCATCGATCTGGAGGTGCGGGCCACCGGGCCCGCCTCGTGTGAGGTGGTGATGGGCGAACGCGCCGTGCGCGGTCCCGGCAAGCTGCTCCCGCACGCGGTGCAGGCGGCGCTGCTCACGCCCCGCAACCGGGAATCGCTGAGCCGGCTCGCCGATCTGGCGGTGGGCCGCAAGCACGGCGGGGCACCCCAGGGCTGACACGAGCGGATCCGCGCAGGTCTACCATGGTTCGATGCTCGCCGCGGTCCTGTCCTTCACCCTCGCCTCGGTGGTGCTCGTGCTGCTGCCGGGCCCGGACACCCTGGTGGTGGTCCGCAGTCTCGTCCGCGGTGGCCGCGCCGCCGGTATCCGCACCGCCGCGGGCGTGCTGTGCGGGCTCGGTGTCTGGGTGGTCGCCGCGGTGCTCGGCCTGTCGGCGCTGTTGCGGGCCAGCGAGATCGGCTACGAGGTGCTGAAGATCGTCGGCGCGGCCTACCTGGTGTGGATCGGCGTGCAGTCGCTGCGAGCGCTGCGGCAGCCGGTCGCGGCGGTGGAACCCGCCGGATCCTCCACCGCGCCGCTGGACCGGATGGGCAGCTTCGGCTCCGGATTCCTCACCGACATCCTGAACCCCAAGATCGGCGTGCTGTTCGTCAGTTTCCTGCCCGGCTTCGTGCCCGAGGGCTACTCACCGGTGTGGACGACGCTGGGACTGGGGGCGGTCTACATCGCCCTGACCGCGCTCTACTGCGCGGCGCTGGTGGTGGCGTCCGGCTCGATCTCGGCCTGGATGCAGACCGCCCGCATCCGCCGCCGCATCGACGCGCTCACCGGGCTGGTCCTGGTCGGCTTCGGCGTGCGGCTGGCGACCGAGTAGCAGCCGCGCCGTCCGGCGTCGGCGCCGGTGACGGGCGGCGATGCAGTTCGATCCAGTAGACGACCAGCACGACGGCGTAACCGGCCAGCAGGGCGCCGATGGCCAGCGCCAGCGCCGCGCCGAGCACCGCCAGTACCGTGCCCATCACCAGGGCCTCTTGGAGCGCGTCCGCGCGCCGGAGCGCTCACGCTGCTCACGCAACCGATCGGTGCGCGCCCGCCGGGCGGCGTCGGCCAGCTCGGTGATGTCGTCCACCAGCGACCGGCCCTCGCCCACGATGTCCCGCCCGGACGCGGCCGCCTTCCGGCTGATCTTGCGCCGGCGGACCGCCGTGGCCGCCTTGACCTCCTGGGCGAACTCGCCGGCCGCCCGCAGGTCCGCCGTGGCGCGATCGACCCACGCGCCGACTACCGTTGACCCCAGCAACTTCATTGTCGCCACCCCGCCGGTTAATTGAGTGAACAGTTGTGCACTGACGTGGTCTACAGTATCCGGTAACGCCGGTACCGGCAACAGTCCTGGTAGGAGCCGCGGCGGCGGTAGGGCGAAAACCGTTCCTCCGCAGGTTACCCGCCGAAAGCCGCACGTGCCCTGTCGGTTCTGCGTTCCGGGCGGCACGGCCGGAAAAGGCGCGTAGTCGACTACGCGTGAGCTGGTCCGGCGCCGCGACGACGATGGGTGGCGTTCACCCATCGCGGCGGTTCCCTCCGGGATCGCCCCCCGCCGAAGGGGTACCCATGACCGCCGGCCAGAACACACAGTCGCAGATCACGCGGGACCGGTTGCCCGCCGACCGCGCCACCGCGCCGAGGGTCGATGCCCCGGCGGCGGAGGCGATCGTGGCCCGCGGCTACGACCCCGACTTCCTCGGAACCCGGATCGGCATACCGGAACTCGACGCCGCCGTCGAGACCGACGCCGTCCGCCTCGACGGTTCCCCGAGGATCGACTACACCCACTTCTCGCTGGCGCTGAGCCGCTCGCGCCGGTTCGCCTTCTGGGTGGCCTGGAACATCGACGGCGCCGCGATGAAGCGCGTCGCCAGGGTCGGTATCGAGTTCGTGAAGGATCCGCGGCTGCCCGCCGACGCGCAGGTGGGCAACGAGCTGTATCTGCGCAACCGGCTCGACCGCGGGCACCTCGCCCGGCGCGCGGATCTGTTGTGGGGCAGCATGAGCGAGGCCGAGCAGGCCAATGTCGACTCGTTCTTCTACACCAACATCACCCCGCAGATGGACGACTTCAACCAGAGCAGCCGCCACGGTGTGTGGGGCGAGCTCGAGAACGCGGTGTTCGCCGACGTCGACATCGACGACCTGAAGGTGAGCGTGTTCGGCGGGCCGGTGTTCCGCGCCGACGACCGCGTGCACCGCGACGTCGCCCTGCCCAGGGAGTACTGGAAGGTCATCTGCTACGTCGAGCGAAACCGGCTGAGGGCCAAGGCATTCCTGCTGACCCAGCACGTCGAGCAGCTCGAGGCGCTCGAACTCGACGAGTTCCGGGTGTTCCAGGTCCCGCTGAGCGACATCGAGGCGCGGGCCCGGCTGCGGTTCCCGGCTCCGTTGCGGGCGGCCGACAGCGCCGCGACCACCGAGTCGACCGAACAGTACATTCCCCTGGAAACCACGGCCGACATCACGTGGTGATCCGTTGTGGATTTGTCCGACGATTCGGAACGGGGGCCCATGGAAAGGTCAAAACCGCGGGGATAACGGGTTCTAACGGGAGCCGGTCGTGATCTGATCGAGATGTCCCTGATTCAGGGATGTTTCGGAAATTTCTACCGAGGATGTACCCCTATGAATTCCAGTATCACCCGCCCGCTCGCCGTCGCCCTGTTCGTGTTGTCCGCGGGCGCGGCGAGCGTCGGTACCGCCACCGCGGCGGCCCCGGCGCCCGTCGCCGGTTCGGTGGAGGTCTGCCTGCCGATCCCGGTCGGCCCGCTCGAGCTGAGCTTCTGTCTGTGACCAGCTGAGCAGGTACCCGCGGGTGTGGGGTGGCCGTCGAGCCAGGCCGCGTCACACCCGCGGTGTCCGCCGCGGATTTGTCGGAATCCCCGAAGAATCCCGCGATCCGTTGCGCTCGGTCACAAGCGAACGTGGGACGGCGATTTGCTGTTCACGGTAAGTTGAGAACTTGCCCGGTGAACTGGGTGGGAAGGATTCATCATGGCTGTCTCAACATCCATCGCGCCGTTCTTGACCGCTGCGGGACGTCCGGTTTCTACGCCTTTGAAGGATGTGCGGACGATATCCCGCCAGATGGTCGGCCACTTCATCGAAAACGTCGTGCCGTGCGCGACGTTGCCCGGCGAAGTGCTCGACGGTGACGTCACCACGGTCACCCGCGTGTGCCTGGAACTGACCAGGGGCATGCTCGACGGCCGCGATCTGCCCGGCCGGCTCGAGCGCATCCAGGCCGCGGCCGCCGACTGGGCGCGCGAGGGCATTCCGATCGACACCATCCACACCGCCGTGCACGAAGGCTTCAAGCTCGGCTTCGACCTCGTGATCGCCCATGTCACCAGTCACGACCACGACACCGTGGTGGGTGTGGCGCGGCGCCTGACCGAGGTGCAGAACATGATCACCTCGGCGGTGTCGACCGCCTATGTGCGCGAATTGCGTTCCGTGGTGGGCGAACACCACACCGCCGTACACACCCTCACCTCGGCGCTGCTGGGCGGGCAGAGCACCTCGACCATGGCCAGGGAGTGCGGGATCGAGATCGCCGAGCGCTACCACGTCATGGCCATCGCGCTGCCGCCGCACACCGAGGAACACAATCCCGCCCTCGACGGCAATGTCGTGGCCCGCCGCAAGCTGCGCCGCGTGCAGGCCGAACTGGCCAACCGGTGCGTGGGCAAGGTGCTGTCGCTGCTCAGCGTCGACGGCGGCACCCTGCTGCTGCCGATCGACGAGTTCGCCGACGCCGACCTCGACGACCTGATCGTCGGATTGGCCACGGCCGCACAGGTTCCGGTGCGCGCGGTGGTCACCGCCGCGACCCCTGCGGAGATCCCGCAGGCCGCCGAACAGGTCCACGAACTGGTCGAGATCGTGGACCGGCTCGGCGGCGACAGCAAGGTCTACCGCCCGCACGAGCTGGCGCTGGAGTATCAGCTGACCAGGCAGGGCCCGGCCCGCGACTATCTGAGCTCGGTCGTGGACGCCCTCGAAGCGCATCCGGAACTGCTGCACACGCTCGAGGTGTACATCGCCACCAACCTGCGCCGCACCCAGACGGCCCGGGAACTGTTCATCCACACCAACACCGTCGACTACCGGCTCAAACGGATCGGCCAGCTCACCGGCTTCGACCTCAACGACGTCACCGGATTGTGTTATCTGCGTGCGGCATTGCTGATCCGCGCCCATCGCGGGCGCGGCAGGCAGGAGATCCTGCGCGCGGCCGAGGAGACCAGGTCGCGCGCGGGCTGACCCGTCGTCAGGGGTGCAGATCCGCGGTCGGCGTGCCACGCAGGACGTCGAACGGCACCGAGGCCTGGTCGTGCACGATCTGCCAGGCGCCGTCGATCTGCCGGAAGCAGAAGGTGACCCGCACCCACATGCCCTCGGTCTCCTGGCCGGTGTGCAGGACGCCGCCCAGCCGGCCGAAGCAGTGCCCGAAGGCAATGTCGCGTCCCCTGGTGATCGTGAGGTCGCGGACCTCGTAGCGCACCTCGTCGAAGACGGTGAACACCTTGGCCCAGTTCGCCAGCTTCGCCGCCACGCCCACGTGCTGCAGCGGCGGCTCGACATCGAAGGACACCACGTCGGTGGCGTAGAGCGGCCGCAACGCGTCGAGATCCTGGGCGTGGATGCCCGCGACGAGCGCGTCGATCGTCCGGCGAATCCCGTCCTGGCCGTTCGGTTTCCGGTCGTCCGCTCGCAGCGGGGCCAGCGCGCCGCTCCACGCGACCACCTGGTCGAGCAGGGTGTGCAGGGCCGTGGTGTGGTGCTCGGCCGGGGTGAACCGGGTGTAGTCGACGAAGTCGGTGAGCACCGAGATGGCCACCTGGGCCCGCACATCGGCCAGGCCGAGCGCACCGCACACGGCCCGCAGCTGCTCGACGGCGCGGATCCCGCCGCCGGCGCCGTAGGAGACGAAACCCACTGCCTTGTCGGCCCATTCGGCGAACAGGTGATCGATGGCGTTCTTCAGCACGCCGGGCGCGCCGTGGTTGTATTCCGGCGTCACCACGACGAAACCGTCGAAGCGGGCGATGGTGGCGGCCCAGTCCCTGGTGTGCGGATGCGCGGACGGGCCGAACATCGGTGCCACCGCCTCGTCGAGGTGCGGCAGCGGATGGTCGAGCAGGTCGATCAGGGTGAAGTGCGCGTCGCCACGTCCGGCCGCGGTGTCGAGGACCCAGCGGGCCACCTGCGGGCCGTTGCGCTGGGGGCGGGTGCTGCCGAGGATGATGCCGATGGAAGGTGTCATGCCGTGGTGACGACGCAGCCCGCCGGAACGTCAGGCCTCACATTCGCGGGGGCTGCGTCGTCGACTCCAGGAGGGCCGCATCGACCGAAGGAGCCGACCCGTGACCGACCCAGACCTGAACGCGGTGATCAGTGAACGCCGGCGCCTGATCAACCTCGCCTACCGGTTGCTCGGCTCGCTGGCCGAGGCCGAGGACGTGGTGCAGGAGACCTACCTGCGCTGGTACCACCTGACCGAGGCGCAGCGGCGCGCGGTGACGGTACCCGCCGCCTGGCTGACGACCGTGGCCGGGCGCCTCTGCCTGGACCTGCTCGGCTCGGCCCGTGCCCGCCGGGAACGCTATGTGGGGGAGTGGATTCCCGAACCGATCCCGGACCGGACCGAATGGCGGGGCGCGACCCTGCCCGCCGATCCGGCCGATCGGGTCACCCTCGACGAATCGATCGGGATGGCGTTCCTGGTGGTGCTGGACGCGATGACCCCGGCCGAGCGGGTGGCGTTCGTCCTGCACGACGTGTTCCGCTACTCCTTCGCCGAGATCGCCGAGATCGTCGGACGCACCCCGGCGGCCTGCCGCCAGCTGGCCTCCTCGGCGCGGCGCCGGGTCCGCACCGCGCGGGCGCTGCCCGGCGGCGGACAGGCGGAGGTGGTACGCGATTTCCGGCGGGCCTGGGAGGCCCGCGACATCGACGCGCTCATTGGCCTGCTCGATCCCCGGGCCACCGCGACGGCCGACAGCGGCGGCCTGGCGCCGGCGTTCCTGGAACCGATCAGCGGCGGCGAGCGGATCGCCCGCGCCTGGGTCGAGATCGCGGCGCGCGGTCCCGCGGTCACCCTGGTCGAGCGGAGCGTGAACGGCCAGCCCGGGCTGGTGGCGGAACTGGACGGAACGATCGTGTCGGTCTACGCGTTCGACATCGCCGACGGCCGCATCACCCGCATCTGGGCCATCCGGAATCCCGAGAAATTGCGACCGTGGACGGCCACGCCGTAGTTCGGCTTCCCCCTTCCACTGTATACACGATTCCGGGCCCTCATGAGGAACCCGGAACTGGCCCATAATCGCTCGCGAAATGCCGAAACCACCGGGTGAGGAGCGGTCCGCATGGGCTATGTGCTGGATTTCGACGAGATCGACCGGACGCGGATCGCGGCCGTCGGGGGCAAGGGCGCCAACCTCGGTGAGCTGTCGCGGATCGACGGCGTGCCGGTGCCCGCCGGTTTCTGTGTGACCACCGACGCCTACGCCCGGGTCGTCGAGAAGGCGGCGATCGGTGACCTGCTCGGCGAGCTGTCCCAGCTCGCCCCCGAGGACCTGACCGCCGTCGCCGCCGTGAGCGCCCGGGTCCGGCGCGCGATCGAGGACACAGCGCTTCCGGACGACGTGGCCGCCGCGATCCGCGCCGCGCACGCCCGCCTCGGCGCGGACGCCGCCTACGCGGTGCGCTCCAGCGCGACCGCCGAGGACCTGCCGACCGCGTCCTTCGCCGGTCAGCAGGACACCTATCTCAACGTCGTCGGCGCCGAGCGGATCCTCGCGCACGTGCGCCGGTGCCTCGCCTCGCTGTTCACCGACCGTGCCGTCGGCTACCGGATGCGGAATGGGTTCGGGCACAGGCGGATTCGCATGGGCGTGGTGGTGCAGCGGATGGTGTTCCCGCAGGCGGCCGGTGTGCTGGTGACGGCCGACCCGCTCACCGGCGACCGCACGGTGGTGTCCGTGGACGCGAGCTTCGGCCTGGGCGAGGCCCTGGTGTCCGGGCTGGTGAACGCCGACGTCTACCGGGTCCGGCACGGAGCGATCACCGACCGCGCCGTCGCCACCAAGAAGCTGGCCGTCGAACCGCTGGCCTCCGGCGGCACCGAGACCCGGGAAATCGACCCGGAGCGCCGGAACGAGCGGGTGCTCACCGACGAGCAGGTGCTGCGGCTCGCCGCGCTGGGACGGCGCATCGAGGCGCACTTCGGCTCACCGCAGGACATCGAATGGTGCCTGGACGGCGCGGATTTCCGGATCGTCCAGAGCAGGCCGATCACCACGCTGTTCCCGATCCCGGAGGCCGCGGACACCGAGAATCGCGTCTACGTCTCGGTCGGCCACCAGCAGATGATGACCGACGCCATGACCCCGCTGGGCATCTCGGTCTGGCAGCTGACCAGCCGCGCGCCCATGCGCACCGCGGGTGGCCGGTTGTTCGTCGACGTCACCGCGATGCTGTCCACACCGTCGGGCCGGGACCAGGTGGTGGGCGCGCTCGGCAAGTCCGATCCGCTGATCGGCGACGCGCTGCGGACCGTCCTGGACCGGGACGGCTTCGTCCGCACGGTGCCGGATCCGGCGGCCGGCGCCGCACCGGCCGCGCCGGCGCCCGCCCCGCTCGCGGCCGATCCCGACCTCGTCGCCACGCTGATCGCCGACAGCGAGAAGTCCCTGGCCACCCTGCGACACGACATCGAGACCGTGACCGGTCCGGCCCTGCTCGACTTCCTCCGCACCGATATCCAGGGCGAGTTCCGCCGGGTGCTGTTCGCGCCGCGCAGCCTCCAGGCGATCACCTCGGGGATGGACGCCGCGTTCTGGATCGACGACATCCTCGGCGCCTGGCTCGGCGTGCGCAACGCGGCCGACGCGCTCACCCAGTCGGTGCCGCACAATGTCACCTCGGAGATGGGACTGGCACTGCTCGACGTGGCCGACGCCATCCGGCCGCACCCGGAGGTGGTGGCCTACCTGCGCCGGGTCGAGGACACCGGCGACACCGCGCATTTCCTCGACGAACTCGCCGACCGGCCGGGCGGCCCGGCCGCGCGCGCCGCCCTCGAGACCTTCCTCGACCGGTACGGCATGC
The DNA here is from genome assembly GCF_900637185.1 of Nocardia asteroides. Taxonomy (NCBI): domain Bacteria; kingdom Bacillati; phylum Actinomycetota; class Actinomycetes; order Mycobacteriales; family Nocardiaceae; genus Nocardia; species Nocardia asteroides. The sequence continues at coordinate 3,435,818 of NZ_LR134352.1, forward strand.
GCTGCGCGGGCGAGATCGACATCACCCGGCCCCGCTGGAGCGAAGAGCCCGCCACCCTGGTGCCGACCATCCTCGGCAACATCCGCCACTTCGCGCCGGGCGAGGCCGCGCGCCGCTTCGAGGACGGCCGGCGCCACGCGCTCGAGCAAGCCCGCGATCTGGTGGAACGGGTGCGCGGGCTACCGGACGGGGCGCGCAAGGCCGAGGAGACCGAGCGGGCGATCGAGCGCATCCGGGTGTTCACCGGCTACCGCGAATATCCGAAATACGGGATGGTGAACCGGTATTTCGTCTACAAGCAGGCCCTGCTGCGCGAAGCCGCGCGCCTGGTCGCCGCGGGCGTCGTGGACGATCCCCAGGACATCTACTACCTGACCTTCGACGAACTCGACGAGCTCGTGCGCACCCACGAGCGTCGCGACGACCTGCTGCGCGCACGCAAGGACGAGTTCCGCGCCTACCAGGCCCTCACCCCGCCCCGGGTGCTCACCTCCGACGGCGAGATGATCACCGGCACCTACCGGCGCGACGGCCTGCCCGCGGGCGCGCTGCCCGGCATGCCGGTCTCCGCCGGTGTCGTCGAGGGGCGGGCCCGCGTCGTCACCGACCTCGGGCAGGCCGACCTGGCGCCGGGCGACATCCTGGTCACCGCCTTCACCGACCCGAGCTGGACCCCGCTGTTCGTGGCCGTCGCGGGCCTGGTCACCGAGGTGGGCGGGCTGATGACGCACGGCGCGGTGATCGCCCGCGAGTACGGGCTGCCCGCCGTCGTCGGCGTGGAACGGGCGACGAGCCTGATCCGCGACGGGCAGCGCATCCGCGTGCACGGCTCGGACGGCTACATCGAGGTGCTGTCGTAGTACCCGCGGGCCCGGCACGGCGATATTCTCGAGTCATCGAGAGGTGAGCTGTGAGCTCAGGCGACAATCGGCGGCGCGGTCGATGACCGGCGCCGACCCGTTCACGACGCAACCGGACGCGTCGGGCTCGGTCGTGGCGGAACTGGCCGCGGCCGGGTTCGCCGATGCCGTCGAGATCGGCCGTGGCGGCTTCGGCATCGTCTACCGCTGTTCCCAGTCGCTGCTGGACCGGGTGGTGGCGGTGAAGGTGCTCACCGCCGACCTCGACGAGGACAACCGCGCCCGGTTCCTGCGCGAGCAACGCGCCGCGGGCAAACTCACCGGCCACCCGAACATCGTGCACATCCTGCACGCGGGCACCACCGGCAACGGACGGCCCTACCTGGTGATGCCCTACTTCCCGCGCGGCTCGCTGGCCGTGCGGATCCGGGACAGCGGACCGGTGCCGCTGCCCGACGCGCTGCGCCTCGGCGTCAAGATGGCGGGCGCGCTGGACACCGCGCACCGCGCGGGCATCCTGCACCGCGACGTGAAACCGGCGAACATCCTGCTCACCGGCTACGACGAGCCGATCCTGGTCGACTTCGGCATCGCGCACGTGGCGGGCGCGTTCGTCACCGACACCGGCATCGTCACCGGGACACCGGCTTTCACCGCGCCCGAGGTGCTCTCCGGGGCGCAGGCGAGCGCCGCGGCCGATGTCTACGCACTGGGCGCGACCCTGTTCGCCGCGCTCACCGGGCACGCCGCCTTCGAACGCCGCAGCGGCGAACAGCTCGTCGCGCAGTTCCTCCGCATCACGTCCGCGCCGGGACCGGATCTGAGTTCCGACGACATCCCGGCCGATGTCGCCGCCGCCATCGGCGACGCCATGGCGGGCGAACCCGGCGACCGCCCGTCGGCGGCCGCACTGGGGGAGCGTCTGCAGGCCGCCGAGCACCGGCACGGCTTCGCGGTCGACGAGATGGTGTCCTCGCCGGTGCCCGAGACCGGGGCGGCCCCGCCGCCCGCCGAGGTGCCGCTGGTCCGGGTCACCGGACCGCGACAACTCCGGCCCGCCGCGCGCACGACGCGGCGGGTCGAGTTGCCGGTGGAGCTGAACAGTTTCGTCGGCAGGCGGACCGAACTCGCCGCCGTCCACCGGGCGCTGTCCGGCGCGCGCGTGGTGACCCTCACCGGCATCGGCGGTGTCGGCAAGACCCGGGTGGCCGTGCGCGTCGCCGCCGACGCCAAGGACCAGTACGCCGACGGTGTGGCGTTCGTGCCGCTGGGCGAGCTCAGCGACCGATCCCAGCTGACCGGCGCGGTGGCGAGCGCGCTGGGCGTGCGCGGCCGCGCGGCGCTGCCGCTGCCGGAACTGCTCACCGACTACCTCGGCGACCGGAATCTGCTGCTGGTGCTGGACAACTGCGAGCACCTGGTGGCCGCGGTGGCCGAGTTCGCGGCGGCTCTGCTGCGGGCCTGTCCCGCATTGCGGATTCTCGCGACGAGCCGCGAGCCGATCGGTGTGGACGGGGAAGCGGTGGTGCCGATCCCGCCGCTGGCCGTCCCCGATCCCGACGGCGCGCTCGCCCAGGCGACCATCGCCATGCTGCTGTTCGCCGAACGCGCCGCGGTCGCGGTGGCCGGGTTCGAGCTCACCGACGACAACCGGGCCGTCATCGCCCGCATCTGCCGCAGGCTCGACGGACTGCCGCTGGCGATCGAACTCGCCACGGTCTGGCTGCGTTCGATGACCCCCGACCAGCTCGCGCAGCGGCTCTCCGACCGGTTCACCCTGCTCACCCGCAGCCCCCGCAGCTCACCGCCCCGGCAACAGACCCTGCGGCTGTGTATGGACTGGAGCTATGAGCTGTGCACGCCGGACGAACAGCGACTGTGGGCCGAATTGTCGGTGTTCGCGGGCAGTTTCGATCTCGACGCGGCGCTGGCCGTGTGCGGCGAGGGCCGGTCCGAGGCCGAGCTGCTGTATGTCCTGTCGCTGCTGGTCGACAAGTCGATCCTGATGCGGGTGCCCGGCCCGGGCGAAGTCCGCTTCCGGATGCTCGACACCGTGCGCGATTTCGGCCGCGACACCGCCCGTCGCACGGGCGGCTACGTCGAGCTGTGCCGCAGGCACCGGCGCTGGTACGAGCAGCTGGTGGTCGACGCGAACGCCGACTGGGTGGGGCCGCGACAGCTCGGCTGGGTCCTCGCCATGACCAGGGAGGAACCGAATCTGCGGCAGGCGCTGGAATTCTGCCTCCGCGACAGCCCCGAATCCGGGATCCGCATCGCCGCCGCGGTGTGGCCGTTCTGGTTCTGCGGCGGCTCGCTCGACGAGGGCCGCCGCTGGCTGGACCGGCTGCTGGCCGCGGATCGTGGACCGCTCACGGTCGGGCGCGCCACGGTCGTCTACGCCGACTGCCTGCTGGCCGCGGTCCAGGCCGACCTGCCCGCGGTGACGGCCAGGGTCGGCGAGGCCAGGGCCATGATCGGCCCGGACACCGACCGGCTCTGCCGCGCCCACGTCGATTTCGCCGAGGGCACCCTGGCGGTGCTGCGCGGCGATCCCACGCTGGCGCGGCGCGTGCTCGGTCAGGCGATCGCGGTGTACGCCGAGCGAGGCAACGTCTTGTTCCAGGTCGACGCCCTGACCACGCTCGGCCTCGCCTACGAGCTCGAGCACGACCACGACCGGGCCACCGAGGTCTACCGGCGGGCACTCGAGATCACCGACGAGCACGGCGAGACCATGTACCGCTCGTATGTGCTGTGGTCGCTCGCGGTCACCGAATGGCGCCAGGGCTATGCCGCCCAGGCGATGGAGCTGCTGGCCGCGGCGCTGCGCGCCAGCCACGCGGTGGCCGACAAGATGAGCGTCTGCATGTGCCTGCACGCCATGGCCTGGATCGCCGCCGAGCACGGTGACACCGAGCGCGCGGTGGTCCTGACCGCGGCCGCCGAGCGGGTCGGCGGGTCGGTCGGGATGGCCCCGATGATCGACCCGAGCGTGCGGGTCCACCTGGCCGACTGCGAGCGCCGCGCCCGCCGGGCACTCGACGAGCAGGCCTATGCCGCGGCCCGAAGAGCCGGGGGCGCAATGGATTTCGACACCGCGGTCGGTTACGCGCTGGGCACGGACGAACCCGTCGACGCCGACCGCGCGCATCGTCCGACCCCGACCTGACGGCCCCGGTCAGCCGGGCACGACTCGCGCCCGGATCTGCCGGATCAGCGCGCCGAGCCGTGCCACCGTCGCGTGTTCCGGGTCGCTGAGCCGCAGCTGGAGCAGTTCCCGGATGGCAGCCTGCACGATGCGCGCGGTGTACTCCGGATCGGGGAGATCGGGAAAGGCCTGTTCGAGTTCGGCCCGGAAGAACCGCTGCACGATCTCCTGTGATTCGGCCAGCCGCTGGGACAACTCCGGCGGCGCGCCCTCGGGCGGAAACAGGAACAGCCGCCAGGTGTTCGGATACGCGTCCACCGCGTGCAGCATGGCGGTGAAGGCGTTGACGAAGCGATCGGTCTCGTCCGGATCGGCGTGCTGGGCGATCGCCTCGGCGAACTGGCGGCCCGCGCGCTGCTGCTCGCGGTCGATCAACGCGACGAACAGGCCGGGCAGATCGCCGAACTGCTGATACAGGACCGGGCGGGTGATGCCGGCCGCCGTCGCGATCCGGTTCGGCGTCGCGGCGTGGAAACCCTCGGCGGTCACGATGGCGTGCGTGCTGTCGAGAATCTGCTCGCGCCGATCCTGCGCGGTCATGCGCTTGCGCGCGGGCGGCGTCGTCGTCACCCTTGACAGGGTAACTTACAACCTGTCAGTGTCTAACTGACAAGGTGAAAGTTAAGGAATCTCATGACGCTCCACTATCCGGAACTGGCCCGGCGGGTGCGCAGTCAGCGCGAGTTGCAGCCCGGTCTCTACGGCGCGGTCGACTTCGACGCGACGCCTCACCGCTTCACCGCCGACCCCGCGGTCGAATCCTCGCTGCCCGGCTGGGTCGCCGACCGCGCGCCCCTGCTGCGCGACGAGCGGGTCGTCGAGCTGATGCGCACGGCGACCATGCTCGGCGACGCCGTCGCCGACCCCTACGCGGCGCTGGCGGGGACCTATGGTGTCCGCGGTCTGGTCGGCATGCTCCGGCAGGCCTGCCGGAGCGGCGTCGACGCCGTGCCCGCGGCCCCCGCCGAACTGCGGGCCTTCCTCGCCGCCATGGAGGCCACCCCGGACTGGGTCGACATGGCGCTGGTCGAAGAGGGCGCGCGCCAGTCCAGGGCCGCCGCGGCGTTCCTGTCGCCGTTCCTGATCCGCGGCGCCTTCCTCGCGACTTTCCTCAACACCTATGCGGCGCTGCCGATGACGCTCACCGGGGCCCTCTCCGGCCGTCGCGCGGCGCGCCGCGTGCACGAGACGGCGAGCTTCTTCGCCGTCACCACCGTGCGGGGCGCGCTGGAGCGGCACGGACCCGGCTTCGAGTCGGCCGCCATGGTGCGGCTGATGCACTCGATGGTGCGCTGCAACGCGCTGGCCCGGTCCGGACAGTGGGATCCGGCGATCTACGGCATCCCGGTGCCCCAGGTCGACCAGATGCCCGCCGGGCTGATCAACATGTACCTGCTGGCCACCTTCGCGCACCGCCGCGGCCGCATCGTCTTCACCCCGCGCGAGCGGGCGATCCTCGAATTCAGCCGGTACCGGTGCTTTCTGCTCGGCCTCCCCGAGGAACTGCTGCCCACGACGGTGCCCGGGATCCTCGAGGTGTTCCACGGGCGCGCCGCCCTGCTGCGCCGCGACTTCGACGACGCCACCTGCGGTGCGCTCGTCCGCTCCACGATGGCCGCCTACCTGCGCCCCGGCCGTACCCGCTACGACCGGGCCGCCGACGCGGTGGAGCGCAGCTGGAGCCGGGCGTTCTTCCTCGGTTTCTGCGGTGGCGACCGCGCGGCGGCGGCCGCGATGAGCGTCGATTTCGGCGTCGGTGACGGTGTCCGGGTCGCGCTCACCGCGCCGTTCGTCCTCGGCCGGTTCCTCGTGGTGGTCCTCGCGGGCCGCAGACCCCGGCTGCGGGCCGCGGTCGAGCGCTACACCGACCGGGTCCTCGCGCGCCGCCTCGCCGAATACGGCACGCCCGACTTCACCACCGACGCCGGTGACTATCCCGCGGCCGCGTCCGCCACACCGGAACACCCGTGAACCGCCGGTAGGCTGGGGCGGGCGTTCTTTCGTGTCGGAGTGCCGGTGGCCGTCGTCTCGGCCGCCGGACCGCGGTGGAGGAGTGATGCGCGTGCAGATCGATCTGACGGGTAAGACGGCCCTGGTCACCGGCTCGACGCAGGGGATCGGGCTGGCCATCGCCGAGGGTTTGGCGCGCAGCGGCGCCAGAGTCGCGATCAACGGCCGCACGGCCGGGCGCGTCGACGCCGCAGTGGCCGAATTGCGTGGCGCGGGCGGCGATGTCGTCGGCGTCACGGCCGATGTCGCCACCGCGGACGGCGCCGCGGCCCTGCTCGCCGCGCTGCCCACCGTCGACATCCTCGTCAACAATCTGGGCATCTTCGAGGCGGTGCCCGCGCGGGAGATCACCGACGCGCAGTGGCGCGACTTCTTCGAGGTCAATGTGCTCGCGGCGGTCCGGCTCATCCGGTCCTATCTGCCCGGCATGATCGAGCGGGGCTGGGGACGCGCCGTCCAGATCGCCAGCGACTCGGCCGTGGTCACGCCGCAGGAGATGATCCACTACGGCGCGTCCAAGACCGCGCTGCTCGCGGTGACCCGCGGCTTCGCCAAAGATGCCGCGGGGACCGGTGTCACGGTCAATTCGGTCATCGCGGGCCCTACCCACACGGCGGGCGTGGAGGACTTCGTCTATCAGCTCGTGGACCGCTCGCTGCCGTGGGAGCAGGCCCAGCGCGAGTTCATGCGCGAGCACCGGCCGCAGTCGCTGATCCAGCGGCTGATCGAGCCGGCCGAGATCGCCAACATGGTGGTCTACCTGAGTTCGCCCCTGGCCTCGGCGACCACGGGCGGGGCGCTGCGGGTCGACGGCGGCTACGTCGACGCGATCCTGCCCTAGCGGCCCCCGCGGTTCTAAGCGACCGCTTAGAACCGCCGACGGCTATCGCTCGACGGCGCCGACCATGCGCGCGGCGAGTTCGGCGTAGGCGGCTCCTACCGCCTCAGGGCTGTGCAGCTCGCGCGACGGATACCAGCGCAGCGTGTCGATGCACAGCGACAACACCGCGAGGGTCACCGTGTCGATATCGGGCACGCCGAACTCGCCGGTCCGGACACCCTCGGCCACGATCGCCCGCAGCGTGTCGACGATGTCGCGGCGCAGCCGTACCACCGTGGCGTGATGGTCCGGGTCGAGCGCGCCGAGTTCGTACTGCACCACGCGGCCCGCCGTGGTGTGCTCGGCGTGCCAGTAGGCGAACGCGTACACGGCCGCACGCAGGCGTTTCGTGGCGTTTCCCGGCACGTCGGCGCCGGCGCGCAGAGCGGCCAGCGCCGCCGCGTGCCCGGACGTGCTGAGCCGGGCCAGTACCTCCTGCTTGCTACGGAAGTGGATGTACATCGCGGCCGGGCTCATCCCCGCGCCCGCGGCGATCTCGCGCGTGCTGGTGCCGTGATAGCCCTTCTTCGCGAACGCGTCGCGGGCCGCGTCGAGCAGCCGCAGTTCGGCCTCCACGATTGGTCGCTCGCTCGCCGTGGATCCGGCCGGTCCCGTCGATGTCTGTGCTGGCATGCGTCGCGTCCTTCGGTCCGGACCGGCCCGGCGCCGGTGGTCACCCATTGACTTTCTCACACCCGCTCCACATACTAAGCGAACGCTTAGCCAGGTGGATAGGGAGAGCACTATGACCGAAGCAGTAATCGTCGCCACCGCGCGGTCGCCGATCGGGCGGGCGGGCAAGGGCTCGCTGATCAGCCTGCGGCCGGACGACCTCGCCGCACAGGTGATCGCCGCCGCGCTGGCGCAGGTGCCGGGGCTGGACCCGAACACGGTGGACGACCTGTACCTGGGCGCCTGGGAGCACACCGGCGAGCAGGCCGAGAACATCGCCCGCCGGGTGGCGGTCCAGCTGGGCCTGGACGCCGTGCCCGCCGTCACCGTGAACCGGGCCTGCGCGTCGAGTGTGCAGACCACCCGCATGGCGGTGAACGCGATCAAGGCGGGCGACGGTGAGGTCTTCATCTCCGGTGGCGTGGAGTGTGTTTCGCGCTATCCGCGGCAGAACGGCGTCGGCGCGGGCGACCTCGCGTTCCAGAACCCGCTGTTCGCCGACGCGCAGGCGCGGACCGCGCGGCTGGCCGAGACGAACGAGACCTGGACCGACCCCCGGGCCGAGGGCGCCCTGCCCGATGTCTACATCACCATGGGACAGACCGCCGAGAACGTCGCCACCCACCGCGGCATCAGCCGCGCCGAACAGGACGAATTCGCGGCGCGCTCACAGCAATTGGCCGAGAAGGCGATCGCCGACGGCTTCTTCGCCCGCGAGATCACCCCGGTGACCCTGCCCGACGGCACCGTCGTCACCACCGACGACGGACCGCGCGCGGGCACCACCGTCGAGGGACTGTCGGGTCTGCGCACGGTCTTTCGCGCCGACGGCACCGTCACCGCGGGCAATGCCTGTCCCCTCAACGACGGAGCCGCCGCCCTGGTCGTGATGAGCGACACCAAGGCCAGGGAGCTGGGCCTGATCCCGCTGGCGCGGGTCGTGTCCACCGCGGTGAGCGGGCTGTCGCCGGAGATCATGGGCTTGGGCCCGGTGGCGGCCTCGCGACGCGCGCTGGCCAAGGCCGGCTTGTCGATCGGCGACATCGACCTGGCCGAGATCAACGAGGCGTTCGCGGCGCAGGTCATCCCGTCCTACCGCGACCTCGGCATCGATCTCGACAAGCTGAACGTCAACGGCGGCGGCATCGCGCTGGGTCACCCGTTCGGTGCCACCGGCGCCCGCATCACCACCACGCTGCTGCATTCGCTGGCTGAACGCGACCTGCAGTTCGGGCTGGAGACCATGTGCATCGGCGGCGGTCAGGGCATGGCGATCATCTTCGAGAGGCTGAGCTGATGACGCGCACGCAGACACCGACGTCGAACCTGAGCTTCGACTTCGCCGGGCAGTCGGTCATCGTCACCGGCGGCGGCCGCGGCATCGGCCTCGAACTGGGCCGGGCCTTCCACACCGCGGGCGCGGTGGTCTACCTCGTCGACTTCGACGCGGCCGTGGTCGCCGACGCGGCAGCCGAGGTGGGCTGCCGGTACGCGGTGGCCGATGTGGCCGACAGCGCGTCGGTGCGGGCCGTGGTCGAGCAGGTGCACGCCGAGACCGGCCGGATCGACGTGCTGGTCAACAACGCGGGCATCCTGCGGGACCGGCTGCTCTGGAAGCTCACCGACGACGACTACGAGCAGGTCATGGCGGTGCACGCCGGCGGCACCTTCCGGTTCACCCGCGCGTGCGTGCCGTACTTCCGCGAACGCGGCTACGGCCGGGTCGTCAACGTCACCTCCTATACCGGTCTGCGCGGCAACCCCGGTCAGTCGAACTACGCCATGGCCAAGGCCGGGATCATCGGCTTCACCAAGACCGCGGCCAAGGAACTGGCCCGCTTCGGGGTAACCGTGAACGCCATCTCACCCAATGCCGAGACACGGATGATCGCCTCCATCCCCGACGACAAGAAGGCCGAGCTCACCGGCCAGATCCCGATGGGCCGCTTCGCCGAGCCCAGCGAAATGGCCTCCGCCGTGGCCTTTCTCGCCTCGGCCGAAGCCGGCTACATCACCGGCACCGTGCTGCCCGTCGACGGCGGGATCTCGATATGACGGGCCGGTTCGACGGACAGGTCGCCGTCGTCACCGGAGCCAGCCGGGGGATCGGTCTGGCGATCGCCCGGCGCCTGGTCGAGGAAGGCGCGCGGGTCGTGCTCACCGCCCGCACCGAGGAAGCGCTCGACGCCGCCGTCGCCGAACTCGGCGGGCCGACGGTCGCGCTCGCGGTCGCGGGCAAGGCCGACGACCCCGAGCATCAGGTGGCGACACTGGCCGAGGCGGCGCAGACCTTCGGCGGTGTCGACGTGCTGGTCAACAACACCGGCATCAATCCGGTGGCGGGCCCGGTGCTCGACACCGATCTCGGTGCCGCGCGAAAGACCATGGAGGTGAACGTATTCGGGGCGATCGGCTGGACCCGGGCCTTCCGTGACCGGGCCGGGGACCGGGCCAAGGCCGTGGTCAATCTCGCCTCGGTCGCCGGCCTGCGTCCCGCCGCCGACATCGGCGTCTACGGCGTGAGCAAGTCGGCGCTGATCGGGCTGACCACGCAGCTGGCGCAGGAACTCAGTCCGGCGATCCGGGTGAACGCGGTGGCGCCCGCGGTGGTGCGCACCAGGTTCGCGACCGCCCTGTTCGAAGGCAAGGAACAGCAGGTGCGCGCGGAATACCCGCTCGCGCGGCTGGGCGAGCCCGCCGATGTCGCGGCCGCGGTGGCGTTCCTCGCCTCCGGCGACGCCGCCTGGATCACCGGGCAGACCTTGGTCGTGGACGGCGGGCTCACCCTCGGGGGCGGGATCCGATGACGACCTTCGCCTCCCTCGACGAGTTGCGAGCCGCGGTCGGGGCCGACCTGGGTGTCAGCGACTGGGTCGAGGTCACTCAGGACCGGATCGACACCTTCGCCGACTGCACCGAGGACCGGCAGTGGATCCACATCGATCCGGTGCGCGCGGCGGACGGCCCGTTCGGCGCGCCCATCGCGCACGGGTATCTCACGCTGTCGCTGCTGTCGGCGTTCCTGACCGATCTGCTGCGGGTGGACGGCGTGCGCGCGGCGGTCAACTACGGGCTGGACAAGGTGCGCTTCCCCGCGCCGGTGCCGGCCGGGTCGCGGGTTCGCGGGTCCGGGCGGCTGGCCTCGGTCGACGAGGTGCCCGGGGGTGTGCAGGTCGCGATCGATGTCACCGTCGAGTGCGACCGGTCCGGCAAACCCGTCTGCGTCGCACGGACATTGGCCCGGTATCTCGGCGGATAACCGGTTGCGCGGTGGGTTAGGTTGGGAATCGTGACCACTGCTACCGAGGCGGACAGACTCTAGCCACCGGTCCGCCGGTGGCTGCCCCGTGCGAACCACACCGTGCCGACCGGACACGGTCTCTCGTGGTGCGCCCGGATGCCCCGGTTCGACCGCTGTCTGTCCGTCGCGCCGCGTCCCCGCTGCCGGGACGCGCGCGTTCAGCTCGGTGACCAGTGGGAGTTCCCTGTGCCTAAGTGGTTGGTGGCGTTGTTCGTCGCCGCGTTCGTCTTCTATACCGACGACTATGTGATCGCCGGTGTCCTGCCCGAGATCGCCGGTGATCTCGGGGTGAGTCAGGCCGCGGCGGGCCAGCTCGTCACGATCTTCGCCGTGACCGTCGCGCTGGTGGCGCCGGTCGCGGGTGTGGTGTTCGCGCGCGTGCCACGCCGGTCGCTGCTCGCGACCGGCGTGTGCGTGTTCGTGGCCGCCAATATCGGTGCGGCGCTGACGCCGTCGTTCGGTGCGCTGCTGGTGGTGCGGGTGGTGGCCGCGGCCGCCGCCGCGGTCGCGACACCGTCGCTGTTCGCGACGGCGGTGCGGCGCGCCCCCGCGGATCGCGTCGGGCGGTCGGTGGCGGTGGTGGCGCTCGGCGTCACCGGGTCGATCGCCGTCGGCGTGCCCGTCGGCACCTGGATCGGTGGCGTGTTCGGCTGGCGCGCGACCTTCGCCGCGATGGCGGTGGGCGGGGTGATCGCGCTCGCCGGGCTGCTGGCGGCCCTGCCAAGGGAGCCCGCCGAGACCGCCGTCCCGGACTGGAAAGCCCAGCTGCGCAGCCTGTCCCGGCGTCCGGTGAGCTGCGGCCTGCTGGCGAACACCTCGCTCATGACCGGTTCGATGATGATGCTCACCTACCTGGCGCCGTACCTCGCCGAGGTCGCCGGGCCGGGAGTGGACGCCCGCGCGGTCTCGTTCGGGCTGGCCGGTGTGGCGGGCATGCTGGGCATGTGGGCCGGTGGCGTCGCGACCGACCGCTGGGGCCCGGATCGCGCGCTGTCCGCGGGAATCGGCGCCATCGCGGGTTCGATGGCGTACCTGTCGCTGATGTGGGTGCTGCGCCCGGTCCCGTCGGCTGCCCTGCTCCCGGTGCTCGCGTTCTGGGGCGGCGCCGCCTTCTGGAACTCACCCGCCATCCAGGCCAGACTGGCCCTGCTGTCCGGCCCGCTGGCCCCGCAGGCGCTGGCGCTCAACACCTCCGGCACCTACCTCGGGGTCGCGCTGGGCGGTCTCTGCGGCGGCCTCGCCATGAGCGTCGGGAGCAGCGCCGTGTTGCCACCGCTCGCCGCCGGTTTCGCCCTCGCCGCCCTGCTCCTGCTGGCCCGGGCGTGATCAGGAGGATCAGGATTGCTCGCGCGGCGGGTTCGGTTCGCGCCTGCGCCGGCGCAGCGGGCCGATCACCCACACACTGCTGAACAGGAGCGCGAACAGCGCGCCCGCGACGATGGCGGAGGGCAACCCGGAGACCGTGTCGAAGATCAGCACGGTCACCCCGGTCAACGCCACGCCGAGCAGGATGATGCCGATCAGCGCGTAATGGTGGGTCGCGGTGACGAGATCGGCCAGCTGGTGCCTGCGGAACAACAGGCGGTGGGTGGCGACCGGTGCCACCAGCAGGACCGTCGCCGCGACGGAGGCGACGACGGTCCCCAGATACACCACCCGCATCGAGGGCCCGAGCATCTCGAACCGCGCCTGGAACGGCAGGGTCAGCAGGAACCCGGTGAGCAGTTGCACGCCGGTCTGCACGACGCGCAGTTCCTGGAGCAGTCCGGACCAGTTCCGGTCCAGCCGCTGGGTCTCGTTCTCACCGCGTACCCGCTGGTCCCATGCCGCGTCGTCCATGTCAGGCCTCGCGGCGGGTTGCTGCCCGGTCGCTTGCCGTCGTCATCGTCGGCTCCTTCCGCTGCACAGGGGACATGCCCCGTTCCGTGCGGCGGAAACGTGCCGACAGTTCGCCGGCATCGCTGCCTCACCCAGGTCCGTGACCGGTTCCCACGGTAGGACGGTCGCCGAGGAGGACGAACTGCCGGGCCGGTCTGTGCGCCGAACAGCGGGCGCGGCTGCGCGAGCGCGACATCTCCCCACCGTGCGCGATTCAGGCCGGAGCCGCCGGGTAACCGCGAGGTGTAACCGAAGTCGGATCCATCGACGAGAGGTGATGATCGTGACTGTCTGCGATACCTGTGGCAACGACTATGCCCGCGCCTTCACCGTGAGCCGGGACGGCCAGAGCTGGACCTTCGACAGCATCGAATGCGCCGCCACGACGCTGGCGCCCAGCTGCGCGCACTGTGGGTGCCGTGTGCTCGGCCACGGCGTGGAGACCGAGGGCACCGTGTACTGCTGCGCCAGCTGCGCCCGTCATTCCGGCCACGACGCACTGGTCGATCACGCCTGAGGGCCGGCATGCGAGTCCACCGCCTGGCCACCGCCGTCCCGGATGCCGCCACGCACTGGGCGGGCACCCGCTGGAGCTGGATTCTCGTACTGGTCCTGGCGATGGCCGCGGTGGTGATCGGTGTCGTGACGAGCTTCCCGCTCTGGTGGCAGACCACCGTCTACACCAGCGCCGGGCTGATCAGCGTCGTCATGCTGTTCCTGCTGCAGCACACCACCAATAGGGCCAATCACGCGGTGCTGATCAAACTCGACGAACTCGTCCGCGCGACCACCGGCGCCCGCGCGGACTTTCTCGACCTCGAGGACCGGCAGGTCCACGAACAGGAAGCACTGCACGATCGATTGATCGCCGACCCGAGCACCGCCGTGCCCGAGGAGCAATAGTGCGCCTGCGCCGCAGCGTGGTGTCCGGGCCGGGAATCCGCCGCCGGGCGCGTGGTCGCGGGTTCTCCTACACCGGCACCCGCGGCGTCGCGACCCTGCTGCGCACCCACGTGCGGGTGACGGGCGAGGAACTGTGGTTCGACTACCGGGCCAAGGGCGGCGCCCGGCGACGCGTCCGGATCGGCGACGAACTGCTCGCGGCCGCGGTCCGCGGCCTGCTGCGCAGCCACGCGACCTCGCGACGTCTGCTGGTCTACCGCAGGGGCGGCGAGTACCGGGAGCTGCACGCCGCCGATATCAACGCCCGCTTCCAGGAGCTCGCCGACTGCGAGTGCAGCGCCAAGGACCTGCGCACCTGGCAGGCCACCGTGCCGGCCGCCGAGGGGTTCGCGCAGCGCGACCCGCCGAGCTCACGCCGCGCGGCGGCAGCCGCCGGACGCGAGGTGGCGGCCGAGGTCGCCGCGGCCCTGGGCAACACCCCGGCTGTCGCCCGCGGCTCCTACATCGACCCGCGCGTGATCGAGGCGTTCGCCGACGGCGAGACGGTGGCCAGGGCGGTGGCGCGGGCCGCGCGGGCAGGCTCCGACGAGGAACGCAGGCAGCTCGTCGACCGCGCGGTCATCCGGTTGCTGCGGCGCCGGTGATTGACGGCGGCGGTCCCGGGTAGGGCGACCCTGTGGCCGCGTTCGCGGTGACGATCCGAAAGGAGACGACAGTGGCCCTCGATCAGGAAACCGGACAGGTCACGGGCACCCGTGACAAGGACTACGACCTCATCTGGTTCGCCGAAGCGGCGCTGAGCAACGCGCTGCGCATGGAGGTGTACTGCAACGACGCCGAGCGAGCCGGTGATTCCGAACTCGCCGAATTCTTCCGGCGCGCCCAGGGTGAGAGCCGCAAGGGCGCCGAACAGGCCAAGCAGCTGCTCGCCGGCCGCCTGCACTGACCGCCCGTCCCGACGTCCGCCCGGCCGCGCGCCGGGCGGACGTCGCTGTCGCTGCGCGGCTTTGTCGGACCTCGATGCCATGCTCACGGGATGCGATGGGCGGTGGCGGAGACGGGCGACGGTGGCGCCCGGCTGTGTCCGCTCGACCGGGACGGCAGGCCCGCGGGGCCGATCGTGGACGAGCCGTCGCTCATCGAGGCGGTGCGCGCGCGGCCCGCGGTCGAGCGCTGGGTCTGGCGGTCGACCGCCGAGATCTACCGGCCGCTGCTGGCGGCGGGGGTGCGGGTCGACCGCTGCTACGACGTGCAGGCGGCCGAGGCGCTGCTGATCGGGCACGAACAGGGGCAGGCGGGGCAGGCGCGCTCGCTCGCCGCCGCGTGGGCCCGGCTGCACCACCTACCGGTGCCGCCGGACGCGCCGGTGCGCGCCGCCGAGACGCAGCCGTTGCTGTTCGACTCCGCCCCGGTGCCGCTGCCGCCGGGGACCGACGAGTTCACCGCGCTGCTCGAGGTGTACGCCGGGCAGCTCGCCCGGACCGCGCGCGCCGAGCACCCCGACCGCATGCGCCTGCTGCTGGCCGCCGAATCGGCGGGCATGCTGGTCGCCGCGGAGATGTCGCGCGCCGGTATCCCGTGGCGTGCCGACATCCACCGCGAACTGCTGGATTCGATGCTGGGCGAACGCTTTCCGGGCGGGCTGGAGCCGCGCCGGATGGCGGAACTGGCCGACGAGGTGAACCGCGCGTTCGGCGGCGACGTGCGCGTCCGGCCCGACCTGCCCAACGACATCGTCCGGGCGTTCGCCCGCGCGGGCATCGTGGTGTCGTCCACCCGGAAGTGGGAGCTGCAACGGATCGACCATCCCGCCGTCGCCCCGCTGCTGGCGTACAAGTCGCTGTATCGGGTGCACACCGCGCACGGCTGGTCCTGGCTCGAGCAGTGGGTACACGGCGGCCGTTTCCGGCCCGAATATCTCCCCGGCGGAACGGTTTCCGGCCGCTGGACCACCAATGGCGGCGGCGCGCTGCAGATCCCGAAGATCATCCGCCGGGCGATCCGCGCCGATCCCGGCTGGTCGCTGGTCGTCGCCGACGCCGCTCAGATGGAGCCGCGCATCCTGGCCGCGGTGTCGCGCGATCCGGCGTTGATGGAGGTGGCCGGTCGCGGCGCGGACCTGTACGCGGATCTGGCGGCGCGTGGCCTCGGCGGCGATCGTGACCAGGCCAAACTCGCCCTGCTGGGCGCCATCTACGGTCAGACCTCCGGTGACGCCCTCACCCACATGGCGGCCCTGCGCCGGCGCTATCCGGCCGCGGTCGCCTACGTCGACGACGCGGCGCGGGCGGGGGAGGAGGGCCGCCTGGTGCGGACCTGGCTGGGCCGCACCTGCACCCCGCTGTCGGTGCAGGCGCCGGGGCACACCGACCCGCCGGAGGAGACGCTCACCGGCTTCACCGGCACCTCCGCGGCGCGCGCCCGCGGCCGCTTCACCCGCAACTTCGTCGTCCAGGGCAGCGCCGCCGACTGGGCGTTGCTGCTACTGGCCGGGATCCGGCAGGCGATCACCGTGGCCGGGCTCCGCGCCGAGCTGGTCTTCTTCCAACACGACGAGGTGATCGTGCACTGCCCCACCGAGGAGGCGCCGCGCGTCGTCGACATGATCGCCGGCGCGGCGGCCGAGGCGGGTCGCATCGCCTTCGGGCCGACCCCGGTCCGGTTCCCGTTCACCACCGCCGTGGTCGAGTGCTACGGCGACGCCAAATGAACGACGACGGCCCGCCGCCACGGTCGTGACGGCGGGCCGCTGCTCGGGCACCGCTCAGCGCGGCGCCATGCGGATGGCGCCGTCGAGACGGATGGTCTCGCCGTTGAGCATCGGGTTCTCCACGATGTGGCGGGCCAGCGCCGCGAACTCGGTGGGATGACCCAGCCGCGAGGGGTGCGGCACCTGCGCGCCGAGCGAGTCGATCGCCTCCTCGGGCAGCGTCTCGAACAGCGGGGTGCGGAACAGGCCCGGCGCGATGGTGTTCACGCGGATCTTGAGCCCGGACAGGTCGCGGGCGATCGGCAGGGTCATGCCGACGATGCCGCCCTTGGACGCCGAGTAGGCGGCCTGGCCGATCTGGCCGTCGTAGGCCGCGACCGAAGCGGTGTTGACGATGACGCCGCGCTCCTCGCCGACGACCTCGGTGGCGGCCATGCGCTCGGCGGCGAGGCGGATCACGTTGAAGGTGCCGATCAGGTTCACGTTGATCACCTTGGTGAACGCCGCGAGCGGGAACGCGCCGCTCTTGCCGACCGTCTTGATCGCGTTGCCGATACCGGCGCAGTTCACCGCGATGCGCAGCGGCGCAAGGGATTCCGCGACATCGAGCGCCGCGGCGACGGCCGCTTCGTCGGTGACGTCGGCGGGGGCGAAGGCCGCCCCGTCACCGAGCTCCTCGGCGATGGCGGCACCGTTGGAGGAGGCGAGGTCGATGATGACGACCTTCGCGCCGGCCGCGTGCAGTTCCCGCACGGTGGCCAGGCCGAGACCCGAGGCACCACCGGTGACCACCGCGGAGGCATTGGTGAAGTCCATATCTTCTTCTCCTGTCGTATCGACTGCGCGACGGCTGCTCGCCCCGCGCGCCACCCCCGATGATGTCGGTGCGCGGCAGGCGGCGGCGCCGGAAGGTCTACTCGGCGGTAACAGGAGCCCCGCCGGTCCGGCGAGGGAGGGGAGAGGTGGACATCGGCGCGGTGATCCGGCAGCCGATCAGGCCCTGAACAGAACAGTCCCCGGTAGTCTGCATCGAATCCATGAGTTCCAGTCGTCGCTGACAACTCCGGTATCCGACTGACTTGCCGGGGGCTTAGCCAGATCCTGGAACAACGTCATCACGGTCGAGAAACGTCTTTCTCGGCGGTATGGCCTTCTTCCGGTGTTCCGGTATGTATCCAGTCTGCTCCGAATTCCCGCGCTGTCAATACCCGATTTGCCGCGAGATAGCGCATTGTGCGGGCGGGCGCCGAGGAGGACAGTGGGTATGTCCGGTGGCGCCACCGGGGCGCCACCCTTCTGGAGCAGGAGGTGGCCTGTGTACGCACGTTCGAGCACGATCGCGGCCCAGTCGTCGTCGATCGACGGCGGGATCGCGTACCTCCGCAACGAGGTGATGCCGAGTTTGCCCGAGATCGACGGATGGGTCGGCATGTCGCTGATGGTCGACAGGGCGACGGGGCGCTGCATCGCCACGACCGCGTGGGATACCGAAGAGAGCATGCAGATGAGCAGGCAGCGGGTGCAGCCGCTGCGCGACGGTCTGGCCCGGTCGCTGGGTGGGGCGACGGAGAAGGTGGAGGAGTGGGAAGTCGCGGTCATGCACCGCGATCATCTGGCCGGCGCCCGCGCGTGCACCCGGTGCACCTGGGTGCAGGGCAGTCCCGAGGAGATCGAGCAGATGATCGACACGTTCAAGTTCGGTCTGCTGCCGGAGTTCGAGAAGATCGAGGGGTTCCGCAGCGCCAGCCTGTTCGTCGACCGGGAGTCCGGCCGCGCGGTCGGGTCCACCGTGTGGTCGAGCCTCGAGGAACTCGAGCACAGCCGCGACCAGGCGACCCGGTTGCGGACCGCGGCCACCGGGCGCGTGGGCGTGCGCATTCTCGAGGTCGCGGAGTTCCGGCTGGGCTTCGCGCATCTGCGCCTGCCCGAAATGGTCTGAGGCTCGTGGGCACCGCGGTGGCCTGACGGGTCAGGCGACCGCCGCCCGTGCGGCGGTGCCCGGCACCGAGCCCGCGCTCTGGAGTCCGGCCCAGCAGAGCTGGGTGGTGGTCTCCACGGCCTGGTGCTTGGGGATCGGGCGACCGGTCCGGTGCCATTGCCCCGCCGCGGCGATACCCGCGCCCACCAGCCATGACGCGAGCAGGTGTGCGCGCCAAGGGATCTCGCCGCGGCGGTGCAGCGCGGCGGCGACCGTGGCGGTGCAGTCGGCCTTGGCCGTCTGCACCCGCCACCGCACCGACGGCTCGCTCGGCACCGCCGACTCGAAGACCAGGATGTGCGTGCCCGCCGCGTCGCGCTCGACCAGGTCGAAGAACGCCGTGACCGTGCCGCGCACCGTGTCGTAGTCGGACCGCGGTGCGGCCACGACCTCCCGCACCGCGGTCGAGAGCTGGTCGAGGTATCGCTGCACGACCGCCAGATACAGATCCAGCTTTCCCGTGAAGTACTGATACAGAATGGGTTTGGTGATTCCCGCGGATTCGCTCACCATCTGCATCGTGACCCCGTGGTAGCCGCGGCCCGCGAACACGCCCTGGGCGATATCGATGAACTGGTCGCGCCGCGCGCGGCGCCGTTCCGATGGGGGGAGGTCCACGGTGTGCCGCGGCCGTCGGGCAGGTGACATCGCTTCGGTCAGAACCCGGTTTCGTCGAGCTCCATCGCGCCCAGGTCGGTCGCGATGAGCACGGCGCGTTCGGCGGTCACGTGGGGCAGCGCCGTGTTCGCGAAGAACGACGCGACGGCGAGCTTGCCCCGGTAGAACTCCTCGTCCCGGCCGGATTCCAGTGCGGTCAGGGCGATTTCGGCGGCCACGATCAGCCGCCAGGCCACCAGCAGGTCGCCGACGGCGAGCAGGAAGCGCACGGCGTTGAGCCCGATGCGGTACAGCTGCGTGGGCTGTTCGCTCGCTCCGATCAGGTGCCCGGTGAGCGTGGCCACCATCTCCTCGACGTCCTCGACCGCGCAGGCGAGCAGGACCTTCTCGGTCTTGAGCCGGCCACCGTCGGCATCGGAGCGGGCCGTGGCCTTGACCTGGCCCAGCAGGTGGGCCAGCGCGACCCCGCGATCGCGGGCGATCTTGCGGAAGAAGAAGTCCTGGGCCTGGATGGCGGTGGTGCCCTCGTAGAGCGAGTCGATCTTCGCGTCGCGGATGTACTGCTCGATCGGGTAGTCCTGTAGGAAGCCGGAGCCGCCGAAGGTCTGCAGCGAGTCGGTCAGGTACTGGTAGGCGCGCTCGGAGCCGACACCCTTGACGATCGGGAGCAGCAGGTCGTTGACGCGCGCGGCCAGCGCGGCATCGGCGCCCGAAATATGCTGGGCGACAGCGGGATCCTGATGCCCGGCGGTGTAGAGGTAGACCGCGCGCAGGCCCTCGGCGTAGGCCTTCTGCATGAGCAGCGACCGGCGCACGTCGGGGTGGTGGATGATGGAGACCTTGGGGGCGGTCTTGTCCGAGGCCTGCGTCAGGTCCGCGCCCTGGACCCGGGACTTCGCGTAGTCGAGGGCGTTGAGGTAGCCGGTGGACAGCGTCGCGATGGCCTTGGTGCCCACCATCATCCGGGCTTCCTCGATCACCTTGAACATCTGCGCGATGCCGTTGTGCACCTCCCCGACGAGGTAGCCGACGGCGGGCACACCGTGGCCGCCGAAGGTGAGTTCACAGGTGGCCGAGGCCTTGAGCCCCATCTTGTGCTCGACATTGGTGACGAAGACGCCGTTGCGGTCGCCGAGTTCGAAGGTCTCGTGGTCGAAGTGGAACTTCGGCACGACGAACAGGCTCAACCCCTTGGTGCCCGGACCGGCGCCTTCGGGGCGGGCCAGGACCAGATGGACGATGTTGGCGAACAGGTCGTCGGAGTCGGCGGAGGTGATGAACCGCTTGACGCCCTCGATGTGCCAGCTGCCGTCCTCCTGCCGGGCGGCCTTGGTGCGGCCGGCGCCGACATCGGAACCGGCGTCGGGCTCGGTGAGGACCATGGTGGCGCCCCAGTCGCGCTCCACCATCTGCACGGCCCACTGCCGCTGCTCCTCGGTGCCGACCTCGGCGAGCACCGCGGCGATCATGGCGCCGGTGGAGTACATGTAGGCGGCGGGCTGCGCGCCGAGCACGAACTCGTTGACCGCCCAGCTCACCATCGACGGCGCGGGCACGCCACCGAGTTCCTCGGACTTGCCCAGCCGCGGCCACTCGGCGTCGAGCCAGGCGCGGACCGCCTTCTTGAACGGCGCGGGCAGCTGGACCGAGTGCGTGGCCGGATCGAATACCGGTGGGGTGCGGTCGGTTTCGGCGAAGGGCTCGGCCACCGGGCCCTCGGCGAGCCGGGCCGCCTCGCCCAGCATGGTCCGCACGGTCTCGGCGTCGAGATCGCCGAACTCGCCTGCGGCGAGGACGGTATCGAGGCCGTAGACCTCGAACAGGTTGAACTCCAGGTCGCGAACGTTGCTCTTGTAGTGGCCCACCGGACCGTCACCTCTCGACTGGACCCGCCCCGACCGGGGCGGGTGCTGAACCGTGCGCGATACGCGCCGCGGGAGCCATGATTGCGCACAAACTCGCGCCGCGCAACCATAAGTAACTCGCTGATAAGCCGAGTTACGGACATAATCCAGCCGTAACACTGGGGTGATCGCCGAGGAACGGGTTCTAAGTCATCGGTGGTTAAGGTGGTTGCCGGGCAGTTCGGCCAGGGCGATCCGCTCGCCGAGCGCGCACAGCTCGCCGACCAGATCGGGGCGCCGGGTCAGCCGGGGATTGCGCACCGCGTCGTTGACCACCGTGGTGACGGCGTGGATCAGCACCCGCGCGGTCGGCATGCTCAGCTCGGGCCGCACCGACTGCAGCAACCGGGCCCAGCCGATGATGCCCTCGCGGTGGATGCGCCGGTACCTGGCCGCGGCGGCGGCGGGCAGATTCCGCGCCTCGCTGACCGCGGTGCCAACGAGATCGGTTCTGTCCATGGCGAAATGGACGTAGTACCGCAGCAGCAGGCGCAGCGAATCCCGGGGATCGCCGCCCTCGGCGAGCGCGCGCTCGGTGTACTGCTGGATCCACCGGTTGTTGCGGTCGATGATCTCGTCGAGCAGATCGGACTTGCTCTCGAAGTGGTGGTAGAGTGCGGGCCCGCGCACCCCGACCGACGTGCCGATGTCCTCGATGCTGACCGCGGCGAACCCGCGTTCGCTGAACAGCTGGGCGGCGGCGGCGATCAGCTGCTCGGTCCGCAGCTCGGAATCCGGGTCGGCGGGCCCGTCGCCGGACCCGGTGGCGCCGATGACCGCCGCACCCCGCGAGACTCCGGCGTCGATCACGGCGTCCACGGCGGCGTCGAGCACCCGCGCGAAGGCGTCGTCGGGCAGCCGGGTGCGATGGTTGGACGGGCTGGTCACCACCGAGAGCACCACCCAGCCGAGCGCGTCACGGTCGGCGGCGGTGATGCCGGGGCGGCGCGCCTGGACGGCGGCGCCGATCCGGTGGGTCAGCCGCACGGATCGGGCCAGCACGCCCATCCGGTCGACCGGGGTCAGGCTGCGGAACTCGAGCTGCCACAGCCGGGCCAGGCCCCGGGTCTCGAGCGAGACCCGTACCAGCGCGGGCAGTGAGGCGTCGGCGGGCGCGCCGTCGGCGCACGCGGTCTCCACCCGCTCCAGGATCAGGTCGAGCCCTTCGCGCAGGCAGGATCCCAGCAGTTCCTGCTTGGTGCGGAAGTGCCGGTACAGGGCGCCGCTGGTGATGCCGACGGCGGTGGCGATGTCGGCCATGGACGTGCGGTGGTAGCCGTGTTCGGCGAAGGCGTCGCTGGCGGCGCGCAGGATCGTCGCCCTGCGGTCGCGGGGCCTGCGGCGGACCGGTGGCTCCGTGGGCGTGGCCGGTTCCGTGGTCGCCCGGGCGTCGGTGGCGCCGAGGCCGCCCAGCAGCATGCGCAGCAGTTCGTCGGTGAGCTGGTCGACGGTGGCGTCCACCCAGCCCGCGGTCCAGTCCCGCATCAGGCCGTCGACCGCGCCGACGAAGGTGGCCGCGGTCAGCCGGTGGTCGCGGCGCGCGAGTTCGCCACGACCGGCGAAACTGTCGAACAGCGCGCACATCAGATCGACCCAGCGGGCCCGGCTCTGTCGGCGCTGTTCCTCCATCCGCGCGCTGACGCCAGCGATCTCGACGAACGCGATTCTGGCGCAGCGCGGATCCCGGGTGACGTAGGACAGGTACGCGCGCACCATGGCGCCCGCGCGACCGGCCAGCGGCAGGTCGTCGACCCGGGCGACCTCGTCGAGGACGTGCTGTTCGACGATGCTGTCGAGGTGCAGGTGCAGCTCGGCGAGCAGGTCTTCGAGGGTGTCGTACTCCTGGTAGAACTGCCGCGTCGACAGGCCGGCGGCCTGGCACAGGTCGGCCAGCCGGGTCTGCCGGTATCCGGGGCCCGCGCCGAAGGCCTCCAGCCCGGCCTCGCGGAACCGGGCCCGGCGTTCGGCCTGCCGTTCGCTCGCCGACCGGCCGCCGTACCGCCCTGTCGCCGATGCGACTCTGGCCATCGTCCTCGTCCTCCTGACACGGCGGCAGCCACTGTGGATACCGCTGTGTTCAGAGTACGGGATCGGGTCCCGGCGTTGGTGCCGAGCGCTCAGCTCCGGCTGTCGGCCCTGTTCGCGAGGGCGGCGGCGACCTCACGGGCCACCCGCTCACCGGACTCGATGGCGCCCTCGATGTACCCGGCGTGTTCGCTCGCGGTCTCGCTGCCCGCCCAGTGCAGATTGCCGACGGGTGCGCTGGGGTGGGGGAAGTAGCCCTCGTCGTGACCGAGGATCGGCAGCGCGGTGTACCCGCCTCCGACGTGCTCGTCCCGGTGCCACAGTTTGTCGTGCCAGCCTGCCGGGGTGAGGATGTCGGCGCCGAAACGCTCGGCGAGGGGGCCGAGGATCGTCGTACGCCGGGCCTCGTCGTCGAGCGTGTCCAGGGTGCGGGCGTCGGCGCCGGCGACGAGCACGCAGAGGTGGCCGGGGCCTTGCGGCGGGGAGGTGTCGAACACCGCCAGGCCGGGTTCGGTCAGCACGAGCATCTCCGCGTGGCCGCGGTCCCGCCAGAACGGGCGTTCGTAGACCGCGATCGCCTTGTAGACCGAGCCCATGTAGGTGTTGTCCTGCAAGCGGATTCGGTCCGCCGGTAGCGGCGGGTGGTGCGCGACGGTGGCGGCGACCGGCGCCGGCACCGTCACGACGGCCTTGTCGGCCCGGAACTCGCCGGACACGGTGTGGATCGTGACACCGGCGGCGTCGCGGTGGACGGCGGTGACCCGGCTGTCGTAGACGACACGGTCGCCCAGGTCGGTGGCGATCCGCTCGGCCAGCGTCCCCGCCCCGTCGACGACCAGGCTGTCCTGGGCGCCGCCCGCGGTGGACAGCATCCCGGGGAGCCCGCCCTGGTAGCGCACCAGCGCGAGGAGTGCGGGCACGGAGAAGCGGTCGAGATCGGCGGTGGACGACACCGCCAGGATCACCTCCAGCAGGCGCCGGGTACGACGCCCCGGCACCCGGCGCAGCCACTCCCGCATGCTCCGGGAACGCCACGACCCGGGCACGCCGAGCCGCGACAGGATCTCCAGGACCAGCAGCGTCGCGACGGCGGGCACCGGGTTCCTCAGCTCACCGGCACCGTCGACGACGGTCGGCCTGGCGGGGGTGCGCATCGCGAAGACGGGGAGGCCGAGTTCGGCGGCCAGCGCGGCGAATCGGTGGTGGCCGTGCCCGATCCACTGACCGCCGAGGTCGACGCGCGAGCCGAGCGCGGTCGTCTCCGCCAGCACCCGCCCGCCCGGCCTGCTCGCCGACTCCAGGACGACCACGTCGATGCCCTGCCCGCGCAACTCCCTGGCCGCGACGAGGCCGGCCATGCCCGCGCCGATCACCGCCACGGTCGCCGTGCGGGGGAGTTCGGGGCCGTCGGATTTCTGCTGGGTCATGTCGTCTCACTCCAAGGGGGTGCGCGGGCCTGCCGAGACCTCCGTGCGTGCGACGGAAGCCATACTAAGTCGGACAGCCGTACGAGTTACGATAGAACGAGTGTGACCCACGACGCAATACCCGGGCCGGGGCGGGTCAGGCCGAAGCGTCCGACCGGCGCGCGGTGCCGCGCGCGACCTGCTGCGGATCGGCGAACAGGATCAGCATGTCCAGGGCCTGGTCCAGGTCGCGGCGCGCGCGTTCGGCGTCCGGCCGGGCCGCGTACTGCAGGATCAGCCCGTCGATCTGCGCCAGCGCCAGGCGCCCCAGCGTGTCGAAGCCGACGGCGCACCGTTCGCCCGCGGCCTGGGCGGCCCGCTCGCAGAACTCGGTGACCACCGAGCTGTAGCGCTCGTACTGCAGCTGGGCCAGATGCCCCGCGGCGTCGCTGCGCAGCGAGTACGTCATGAGCTCGTACTGCATGATCTGCAGGCCGATCCGATGCTCGACCAGCTGGTCCCAGAACCCGGTGACCCCACGGCGCAACGCGTGCGCCATGCCCTGATCCAGCTCGAGCTGGGACCGCAGCGTCGCGGAGATGTCGGCGATGACGGCCGCGATCACCGCACGCAACAACTGGTCCTTGGTGGGGAACACATAGTGCAACGTGCCCAGCGGAATTCCCGCCTCGGCGGCCACTGCTCGCAGCGTGGTGGCGGGCACGCCGATCTCGCCGAGGACCTTGACGGCGGCGGCGACGATCTGCGCCTCACGCTCGGACGCCTTGACGTAAACCACGGGTTGCTCCTCGTCTGACCGGTACGCGAAATTCCCGACAACTCTTGCACACCTCACTGTCGTGACCTATCTTACAGTCGGACAGCCGACCGAGATTTGCGAGGGATCATGACTGATGTCGATGTAGTGGTGGTAGGTGCCGGGCTCGCCGGGTTGACCGCGGCGCGCACGCTGCGCGCCGCCGGGCGCAGCGTGCGGGTGCTCGAGGCCAGGGACCGGGTCGCCGGCCGCAATCATGGGGGCACGTTGTCGAACGGCGTGCCGGTGGAACTCGGCGGCCAGTGGATCGGGCAGACCCAGACCGAGGTGCTGAAACTGGTCACCGAACTCGGCCTCGAGACGTTCCCGACGTACGACACCGGCGAATCGGTGACGCTGTACAACGGCGCCGTCACCCGCTACGGCGACGAGACCTTCGGCCTCTCGGAGTCGGCGGCCATGGAGGTGGGCAGGCTGCAGGCCGAATTGGAGGCGATCGCCGAGACGGTGTCGCTGTCGGCGCCCTGGGCCTCACCGCGGGCCGCCGAACTGGACCGCGGCACGCTCGACGAGTGGCTGCGCGCGAACACCACGAATGCCGAGGCGCTGGCGTTCTGGGCGGCGGTGGTGCCCGCGCTGTTCTCGGCGGAGTCCGCGGAGCTGTCGCTGCTGCATTTCCTGTTCTACATCAAGTCCGCGGGCATGCTCGACATCCTCGTCGGCGTCACCGGCGGCGCGCAGGAACTGCGGATCGTCGGTGGCACACACCAGATCTCGGAGCGGCTCGCCGCCGAGCTCGGTCCCGAGGTGGTCACCCTCGACGCCCCCGTGCACACGATCGCCCAGGACGCTCAGGGGGTGCGTGTGTCCTACGACGGCGGCACGGTCACCGCCGAGCGGGTGGTCGTCGCGATCCCGCCGACGCTGGCGGGCCGGCTGCGATACCAGCCGGCGATGCCCGCGGCGCGCGACGGGCTCACCCAGCAGATCCCGATGGGTTCGGTGATCAAGATCCAGGTCGCCTATCCGACCCCGTTCTGGCGGGCCGACGGCCTCAGCGGATTCGCCTTCGACTTCGACGACGCGCTGTGCGTCACCGTCGACAACTCCCCGCCGGACGGCTCCTGCGGCGTGCTCGTCGGCTTCTTCGAAGGCGCGCACGCGCGCGTCGCGGCGCAGTGGAGCGCGGACGAACGCCGGGCCGCCGCCGTCGCGGCGCTGACGAAGCTGTTCGGTCCCGCGGCCGCCGCGCCGATCGACTACGTCGAAATGAACTGGATGGACGAGGAATACACGCGCGGCTGTTACGGCGGCAGGCTGGGCGCCGGGGTGTGGACCCAGTTCGGGGCGGCCCTGGCCGAACCGGTCGGCCGCATCCACTGGGCGGGCGCGGAAACCGCCGACGTCTGGAACGGCTACATGGACGGCGCCGTCCGATCGGGTCACCGCGCTGCCGCCGAGGTGCTCGCCCGCCTGGATTCCTGAGGGAACCGATTCGCGTCGGACCCCGGCGCTACGCTGCCCGCCATGAGTTCGCAGGAGTTCGAGTTCACCGCCGAGGTGTGGCAGGCCCCGGCGGGAACCTGGCACTTCGTCGCGCTACCCGAGCCGGTCGCCGACGAGATCGCCGACCGTCACCCGCGCAGCGGGCCGGGCTTCGGCGCGGTCCCGGTGACCGTGACGGTCGGCGGCACCACCTGGTCGACCTCGCTGTTCCCGGACAAGGCGCGCGGCACCTACGTGCTGCCGATGAAGAAGCCGGTGCTGCGGGCCGAGGGGCTCGAGGCCGGAGACCGCGCCGGGGTCCGGCTGCGGACCGGTCGCTGACTCAGGCCGCGCGCGGGCGCAGGATCACCACCGGGATCTCCCGGTCGGCCCAGGCCTGATACGCCTCGAAGTCGGCGTAGAGCTCGACCAGGATCGGCCACAACCGCGCGCGCTGCGCCGGATCGGCGGTCACCGCGCGGACCGCGATTCGCTCGCGGCCGATCTGCACGAAGGTGTCGGGCGTGGCGCACAGATTGCGGTACCACTGCGGATGCGTGGACAACCCGCCCTGCGACGCCACCACGACCGTGTCGGCGCCGTCGGCGAGAAACAGCAGCGGGGTGGTGTACTCGGCCCCCGACCGCCGGCCGCGATGCTCGAGCAGCAGGGTGGGTACCGGCTTCCGGAATCCCGCGCCCACCCGCCATGTCCCGCCGATCCGCCCGCCGGTGCGCCGGAACACCCACACCTGCACCGTGCTCATGAGCTTGAAGATCTTCGGCAGCATCGGCGAATCGAGGTGCTTCGGGCGCGGCGGTGTAGCGGTCATGAACTGTAACCATACATTCTGCTCATAGTTTGTATGGTGAGGTTTGCTTCATCCGAAACGGATGAGGTCCGCCGGCCGGTCCTCGCCCTACCGTCGGAACCGGTGCTCGGATCGCCACAATCCACCGTGATGGAGGGGCCATGTCCATATTGTCCGACGATCTGCGAACGCTGAGCCGCGAAGCGTATGTGTACCTGTATCCGCTGGTGACGATGGATGCCACCCGGCGTCAGCAGATCAACGGCTCGGCGGCGGACAAACCCGGATTCGGTCCGCCGAACCGGTTCCATCACATCCGGACCTTCCCGGATGCCGAGTTCCGCGCGGTCGTGCGCCCCAACTTCGACACGCTGTACTCCAGCGCGTGGATCGACCTCGTCGACGGCCCGGTCCGGATCCACATTCCCGACAGCGGCGGGCGCTACTACATGCTGCCCATCCTCGACGCGTGGACCGATGTGTTCGCGAATCCGGGAGCACGTACCACCGGCACGGCGGCCCAGGACTACCTACTGGTCGGCCCCGGGTACACGGGCGACGTTCCGGCCGGGCTGCCGGTCATCCAGGCCCCGACGCCGCATGTCTGGATCATCGGGCGCCCGCAGACGAACGGTCCCGCCGACTACGCCGCGGTCAACGCCTTCCAGGACGGGCTCGAGATCGTCGAGATCGGTCCGCGCGCACCGTTCGAACCGGATCCCGGCGTGGACACCACGGTGGAGCCGTTGCGTCTGGTGGACGGTCTGGAGCCGATCGACTTCTTCGTCCGCGGCGCCGCCGCACTCGCGCAGAACCCGCCCCACCTCACCGATTTCTCCCAGCTCGCGCGGATCGCGCACCTGGGCATCGTGCCCGGCCGACCTTTCGACGCCGCCCGGTTCTCGCCCGCCGAGCGCGCGCAGCTCGAGGCCGGTGTCGCCGACGCTCGCGCCACCATCGCCGCCGCGCCCACGACACTCACCACGCCGGTCGACGGTTGGGTGCGCATCGCCACCGGCGTGTACGGCAACGACTACCTGCGGCGCGCGATGGTCACCCAGGTCGGGCTCGGCGCCAACCCACCCGAGGACGCCATCTACCCGCTGCTGGTCGCCGATTCCGAAGGCAAACCGCTGGTCGGCGACAACGACTACACCCTGCACTTCGACGCCGACGCCCTCCCGCCCGTGGACGGATTCTGGTCGGTGACGATGTACGACGCCGAAGGCTTCCAGACCCCGAACGCGCTGAACCGCTTCGCGATCGGCGATCGTGACGACCTGCGCCCGAACCCCGACGGCTCCCTGGACATCCTCGTCTCCCACACCGACCCCGGCCCCGACGGCCGGTCCAACTGGCTCCCGGCCCCCATCGGCCCCCTCGGCATCACCCTGCGCCTCTACGCCCCGAAACCGCAGGCCCTCACCGGCGCGTGGACCCCACCGCCGGTCCACCGCGCCCGGTGACCCGGACGGCACTCACGATCCCGCCGCGGCCGCCACCTCCTCGACGTCCCGCAACCATGCCGCGGTGTCGGCGACGAAGAACGCGACCTCGCCCGCTCGTGTCCCGACGACAAGATGTGTCCGCCCACCGGTCACCGCACCCCGGAACACCTTCGCTTCGCGGGTGGACCGAACCTCGGCCACCGGGATCACGAAAGCCGTTCCGGCATAAGGCCGGAAGTGCACCGCCGAGGTAGTCAGGGCCAGCACCCCGTTACCCTTGACCGCCGGAAACCCCGGCGCGGTCGCGCCACGGTAGAGCGCCCGCTCCGGCGCGCGCAGCACCGTCTCGTGACGTAGGTCGTCGGCCATGTCCGCGGTGATCCGGTCACCACGGCGCCGCAGCCACACGACGACCGGAATCATGGCGACCACCAGCACCGCGAGAATCCCGGCGACCAGGACGACGACGAACCACAGTGTGCTCATGTGCAGATCATCGTCCCGATCGACCGCACCGTAAACCAGCGGACCGGCGCCGGGGAGTCCGGGCCGCGACCGGCGGCCGAAACTCGCCGCGGGTGGCCGGATGGCCGGTATCATGCCCGCAGGTCAGGGGCGAAACCGGCCAGAAGTGGTCCGAAATGCCGACCGGTCGGCCCAGCGCTGCAAGCCGGTCGCCCGCGACCACCACGATGGGGATGCGATGAGTATGAGATTGGATTCCCCGACGATTCCGCCCGCGGTGCTGACCGGTGTCGTCGAGATCGGGCAGCGGGAGGGCCGCGACACCGCGGCATGGTTCGCCGGCACCGGTCTCGACGTGACGCAGCTGCTGACCGCGGCCACGGTCAAGGTCTCGTTCCGCCAGGCCGCCGACGTCCTGCGGCGCGCCCTCGACGACATGCCCGACCGATCCCTGGGGATGCAGGTCGGCGGCCGCGACATGCTGCTGTCGATGGGCATGCTCGGTGTCGCGATGCGCTCCTGCGCCACCGTGGCCGAGGCGCTGGCGGTGGGCCTGGAACTGCACGAGGCATCGGGCAGCCTGATGGATCTCGAGGTCGAGAACCTGGGCCGGGAGGTGGCGCTGCGCATGCGCGAACGATGGCCGGAGCCACGGCTGCTCCGGTTCCTGTGCGAGGAGGCCATCGCGAGCACCGTGGTGTTCCTGCGGTCCGTCTTCGGGCGCGAATGGTCGCCGCTGCGGGTCGACCTGGCCTACGCGCCACCCCCCTATGTGAAGCAGTACTACGGCTTCTTCCGGTGCCCGATCGTGTTCTCGGCGAGCGCCAGCCGCCTGGTGCTGCCCGCCGCCGAGCTGGCGCTGCCCTTTCCCACCCGCAGCGAGCAGACCCGAACCATCGCCGTGGAGGCCTGCCGCCGCCTGCTCGACATCGGCAGGCAGGGGCCGACGATCACCACCGCGGTCGAGACCGTCCTGGAACGCGACCTGCGCTCCGGCCTCACCATGGCGCAGGTGGCCGCGCACCTGCATGTCACCGAACGCACGCTGCGCAGGCAACTCGCCACCGAGGACGCGAGTTTCAGCGATCTGCGCGACCGGGTGCGGGAACGGCGCGCACGCTTCCTGCTCCAGGAATCCGACCTCACCATCGGGGGGATCGCCCAGGAGGTCGGCTACAGCGACCTCCGGGAATTCCGCCGCGCCTACATCCGGTGGACCGGTCACCCACCGAGCGCTGCCCGTCGCGCCGCCGATCGAGACCGGGGTCCGCTCACCGGACGCTGAACTCGGGTGAGGTGCCCGTGAACGGTGTCAGCCGGCCCGCCGCGTCCTTGCTGTCTCCGTGATAGACCACACGGTAGCGGCCCCGTTCGGTCGACTCCGGCACCGACCAGTGCACGCGGATCACCGAGGCGGCCTGCTGCCCCTCGGGCCGGGACCAGGTGAACCGGGTACACCAGTCGTTGTCGTCGAAGACTGTCGGCCAGGACCCACCAGCGTCCCGCTGGATCTCGAAATATGTTCCCCCGGTGTGGAAATCGTTGGCCGGATGGGCACCGACGAATTCGACGACGACGTCGTCACCCGCGCTCACGCTGTCCGGTGGCGCGACCCGGACGTCACCGAAGGCCCGGCCCGCGATCGGCTCGTCGGCCGGCACCGGCGGCAGCAGATTCGGCTGCGGTCCCGAGGTCCAGTCCAGCGGCGCGGGTCCGCGGCCCAGGGCGGTCCGCGACGCCAATGCCCGTGCGAGCCGGTCGAATTCCTGCATGTAGGCCGGGAGGGTGTACCGGCCGTAGAGGGTATGGCCGCCCTCGTATTGCTGCGAGTCGTACTCCTCGGGCGTCACGGCGTAGCCCGTGTACCCGTTCGCGTAACCCTGCACGAGTACGTTCTCCACGGCGGTCCCCAGCGCCCTGGCCACCACGCGCCGGATCCGGAGCCCGGCCACGATGGTGAACTCCGCGGGTCCTGCCGCGAGCACCAGGTCGCCGATGCGCAACACCTGGACCGCGACGACACCGGGTACCCAGGGGCGCGGCGGGAGCAGGCCGAGCGGGACCAGTATCAGCTTCGGCGCCTGCGCGTCCCGCATCCACTGCATGATCGGCGCGTCCATCCCGCCGAGTGTGTCGACCAGCGGGTTGGTCACGCCCTCTTCGAGCACGGGCACGATGTGGTGGTAGTTGTCGGTGGACTTGTTGGCCGCCAGCGTGATTCCCATCATCGCGGGCGTGGTCCGGGCGGGCAGGCCGTCCGGGGTGTAGGCGCCGTCGATCCGCGTATCGCCCAGGTCGAGATACCGGACGGCGGCATCCACGCCGGAGGTCAGCATGGGCCGCGCCCCGTCGAACGCGGTCCGTGCGGCCTGATATTGCCGTTCGCCGATGATCGCGCAATTGAGCACATTGTCGTCGGTGGGGCCGGACGGCCGCCACGGGGTCAGGTGCAGATTGGGCGTCATGTCCCCGGCATTGGTCTGGGGGAACGCCGCGACGAAACCCGGCCGCCGCTCGCCGGGCCGGACGCCGTGCTCGTCATGTTCCCAGCGATAACTGGCGAAGCCCTTGTTCTCTCCGGCGATGAGCCGGAACCGGTCGGTCAGCGACGTGCCGTGCGTGGCGAACCAGGAGATCGCACCGACGTCCCGGCCGCCCTGCTGCAGCCGCAGCACCGTGACCGCGGGGTCGTTCGCTCCGGGGAAACAGGCCTTGTCCTCGGGCGGATTCAGGTCGAACGCCACGCGGGCCCGGTTGGCGCTCGCGTCGTGCAGTTCGCCGCGGCCCAGCAGCAGCGCACCGGGAGCCAGGTTCTCGTGGGCGGCGGCGATCGCCGCCACGAAACCGGCGACCTCGGCCTCGTGTGAATTCCGCTGGAAACCGTAGGCGGCGAGCGAGTGCGCGTATTCGCGCGCCGTGCCGCCACACGAGCTGTGGTTGTGGGTGGCGTTGAGATTTACGTTGCGTTCGGTGTAGAGGTCACCGAAGCGCTGGGCGAGGCGCTGCATCACGGCCAGATGCACGGATTGGAACACGCACGCGATATCGGCGGTCACGAACGCGACCCGCCCGCCGGTGGCCTGGTCGACGATGATGAAGGCGCGCACCCAGGTCCGCATGAGCAGACCCTCGGCGACGATCTCGGGGTCGGAATAGCCCATGGTCCCCTGTCCGGCGACCGCGCCCGTGGCGTCGGCGATGCCGCAACCGACGAGATACGCGCCGGGGTCGACCGGATCGGCGCCGGCTCCGCGCCCGACCGCCACCGTGAGACCGGCCGCCGCGGTAACGGTGGCGGCTCCGGTCAGCAGAGATCTGCGCGTGAATTCCTGGTGGCGTATGGCCATGGGCTGCAACTGCTTTCATAGGACTAGGACGACTACGTGCCGACCCGAGCGCGTGCGGGGTCGGTGGGGAAGCCTGGGTCAGGCCGGCATGTTCAGCTCGTACCACCGCGCGGCATCGCTGATCGCGGCCGTGATCTCGCCGGGGTGGTAGCCGATTTCCCGGGTGGCTTTGACGCTGGACGCGGCCTGCGGCAGCGACAGGTACCGCGCCAGCCCGGAGTCGATCCCGGGCGCTGAACGGGTGAGCAGGCCGGTCAGGTCGCCGACGGCGCCCGCCGCCGAGAGCAGGTGCCGGTGCAGCCGCATCGGCGTCTTGCGCGCGCCGACGAGGGTGGCGATGCGGGTGAACACCTCGTGGTAGCTGCTGTTGACACCGGCGAGGATGTAACTCTCGCCCGTGTTTCCGGACTCCACCGCGGCGACCATGCCGCGCGCGACCGACCGGACATCGCACCAGGAGGTCGTGCCCGGCGGACAGGGGTAGCGCTCGCCCCGCTGCATCGCCCGGATGACCCGGCCGATCTGCAAGGTGAAGTCGAACGGCCCGATCATGAATCCCGGATAGACGACGACCAGATCGAGACCGCGGTCCAGCCGCCGCCGCACCGCGACCTCCCCGGCGAGTTTGGTGTCGGCGTAGTGGTATCCGATGCCGGTGAACAGGTGCGAGCCGCCGTCCTCGTCGACCGGGCTGCCGTCGGGGAAATAGCCGAGGACGTCGGTGGTGCTCGTGTGCAGGAACCGCCGCACTCCCGCAGCCAGGGCGGCATCGGCCAGTACCGCGGGGACGACCGAGTTGACCAACCGCCGCCGCTCGGCCAGCCCGGACCAGGTAGAGGTATCGCCCGCCACGTGCAGAACCCAGTCCTGGCCCTCGACGAGCCGTCGCGCGGTACCGGCCGCGGTGAGGTCGGCCAGGTCGATGGTCACCGGGAGATCGTCCAGCCACCGGGTCGGTGAGCCGGGCATGCCCGTCGCGGTGACCTCGTGTCCGGCCGCGAGGAGCTCGCGGACCAGATTGGCGCCGACGAATCCGGTCGCGCCGGTGACCAGGCACCTCATCCCCGCACCGCCGCGAGTGCGCGCCGCCGGACGTCGGCGAAGATTCCGGGAACCAGGTGCTGCCAGCCCATCCGGTCCCGCACCGTGCGCAGATAGGCGTGGTAGGCGTGCGCGTCGACATAGGCACGGTGGCGGGGCGAGGCCAGGAACCTGATCCCGCCGTCGAGCTTCGGCCGATCGGTCCGGATGAGTTCGTCGAATTCGGCCGCGCGCCGCGGTGCGTGGTCCTGGTCGTGCAGGTATTGCGCGACGATATTGCTGAGGTGATCGAACAGTGTGTAGGCGCTCGAGTTGATCTCGATATAGCCCAGGCCGAACAGATTCCGGTACTCGCGATTGAAGACGGACAGGTAGAGATCCGGGCGTCCGTCGGCCCAGTCGAAATATCCTTCGGCGTAGGGGATTTCCCAGTCGTAACCGGTCGCGTAGAGGATCAGGTCCACCTCTTCGCTGCTGCCGTCGGTGAAATGGACCGTGTCGCCCTCGAACCGGTCGATATCGGGCCGGATCGCGACATCGCCGTGCTGCAGGTGATGCACCAGCTGACTGTTGAGCAGCGGATGCGATTCGAACAGTTTGTGGTCCGGTCTCGGAAGTCCGTATCGGGTCAGGTCGCCCTGCATCAGCCGCAGCAGCGCCCGGAAGAACGGCCGCTCGAAACGCAGCGGCAACGCGGGACCCTCGTTGGCGAGTTGGTCGGTGGGAACGCCGAACAGGTGCTTGGGGATGAGATGGTAGCCGCGCCGGACACTGACGAAGGCGGCCTCGGCGTTGGCGGCCGCGTCACAGGCGATATCGGCGCCGGAATTGCCCAGGCCGATGATCAGCACGCGTTTGCCCCGGAATTCGAGCGCGCTGCGATAGGACGAGGAATGGCGGATCTCCCCGGCGAACTCACCGGGGTGCCGGGGCATCCGGGGCGCCCAGGTGACCCCGGTCGCGCAGATCACCGCCCGGTAGGCGTGTTCGGTGCCGTCGTCGAGCACGACCCGCCAGCCGGTCTCCGCCTGCCGGACCTCGCGGACCGCCCGCGAGAACTGGATGGAATCCCGCAACCCGTACGCGTCGGCGAACGACCGCGTGTAGGCCAGGATCTGGCGGTTCCCGGGATAGTCCGGATAGCTGTCCGGCATCGGGAAGTCGAAGAACCCCGAGGTTTTGCGCGAGGAGATGAAATGAGCGGACTCATACATCGGGGTGCCGGGGTTGTCCAGGTCCCAGATCCCACCCACGTCCGAGTGCCGCTCGAACTGGTCGTAGGGGATTCCGAGCCGCTGGAGCGCCCGTGCCGCGGACAGTCCCGCCGGCCCCGCGCCGATCACGCACACCCGATTCGGTGCCGTCGCTGTTTCTTTCGTGACCATGAACCCTCCGTTCACTGCGAATACCGACGGAATTCAACCGGCTCGACACGGGAGTGATAAGGGCACGACCGGAATGGTAGGGGGGTGAAACCGGACATCTTCGACGCGACGCCGCCGGGGCGGAAGCGGACAGTGAACGGGGGATTTCCGGCCGTTCCGTCCGGGGCCATGGCCGCGGCACCGCATCGCGAATATATTCCTGCGAAGTTCTCGAAAGGAATCCCATGTCCCCCTGGATGTCTTGCCGTAGCCTCACCTCGGCTGTCCTCGCCACCGCCCTGTGCGCGACGTTCGCCGTCGAGATGGGCGACACCGCGTCCGCCGCCGGTCTGCAGCAGATCATGCTGGTCGGCAACAACTGGGAAGGTACCGCCGCCGTCATCCGGTCCACCGGCGACTTCGCCGAGCTCGGCCGGATCGACCTGGTTCCCGACAAGGAAGAGCGCCTGCGCGAGATCTACCGCGATCCGCTGCGCCTGGGCTTCTTCCTCGGCATCCGGATCACCGTCGGTGAGGGCCGCGACCAATACGTCGACGACATGTACACCACGTCCGACGGCGCCGAGATCGTTGTCTCCCGGCCGAGTTTCGCCGATGTCGCCGCGATCGACACCGCGACCGGGGCGCTGAAGTGGCGATTCCCGGTCTCGGGCAACCGCGCCGACCATATGGCGGTGTCCCCGGACGGTACGCGCGTCGCGGTCTCGGCGTCCACGAGCAACACCGTGCACGTGCTGGACATCGAAACCGGCACGGAGTTGGGCAGATTCGGTACAGGCGACAAGCCGCACGAGAACGTCTTCACCGCGAACGGCCAGATCTGGAACATGGCCATCGGTGAGGTGAACACCCCGCTGGACAGCCCGGAACTCGACGCCACCAAGGGCGACCGCAAGATCACCGTCGTCGACGCCCGGACCTACCGGCCGATCAAGGTCATCGACATGCGGGAGCGGCTGGACGCGTTCGGCCGCCGCGACCT
This sequence comes from Nocardia asteroides, assembly GCF_900637185.1. NCBI lineage: Bacteria > Bacillati > Actinomycetota > Actinomycetes > Mycobacteriales > Nocardiaceae > Nocardia > Nocardia asteroides. The sequence continues at coordinate 3,471,913 of NZ_LR134352.1, forward strand.
GTCCGACGCGGTTCGTCCGGTGGCCTTCAGTCCCGACGAGTCCATGCTGTACTTCCAGGTGTCGTTCTTCAACGGCTTTCTCGAATACGACATCGAGTCCGACCGCATCACCCGGCTGAAGGAACTGCCGAAGAATCCCGAAACGAGTTCGGACCGGCTGACTTTCGTCAACGACTCCCGCCACCACGGCATGGCGATGCAGCCGTCCGGGGACAAGCTGTGCATCGCCGGAACCATGGACGAGTACGCCACCGTGGTCGACGTCGACACCCTGCGGGAGGGCCCGCTGGTGCCCGCGGCCAAGCCCTACTGGGCGACGGTGAGCGGCGACGGCAAGGCCTGCGTCATCTCCGAGAGCAATGCCGACGTGGTGACGGCCATCGATTTCGCGACCGGGCAGAAGATCACCTCGACGCCGGTCGGCGACCATCCGCAGCGTATCCGCGTGGGCGTGCTCCCCGCGACCTGGCAGCCGCCCGCAGCGGGGTGAATCCGCCGACCGGGTCGGGAAGTCCCTTCGCCCGGCGATGCCACCGGGCAAAGGGATCTGGGTGGAAAATCAGCGGCGGGGCTGTGGCGCCAGGTGGTAGGAGCGCAGCGCCCAGCGCGCGTGCCGGCGCAACGGCGCGTCGACCTGGCTGCCCCGGGAGTTCAGGATGCGGCACACCCGGGTACGGAACTCCGCGGGGGAGATGCCGAACCGGACCAGGAGTTCCTCGCTCGGCGGTCCGCCGAACGGCTCCCACACCAGCGCCAGATCGATCATGCCCTGTTCCTCGGGAAGCACGGCGCCGTCCTATCGCGGGCGCGCCGGCACGGTTGTCGAACACCCGGAAGAAGCTGCCGCGTCCCCGGTGCGGGAGCCGATCCGTGGTCGTCAGCCGCCCGCTTCGATCTGTTCGCGCAGGATGTCGCCGTGGCCCGCGTGCCGGGCGAACTCGGCGGCCATGAACTGATAGATCCAGCGCAGGCTGACCACACCCATCCGCGGGTGCTCGCGCGTGGCGTCGAGGGGAATGCCCGCCGCGACGGATCGTGCTCGGGCACTGGCACGTTCGAATTCGGCGATCACCGCCGCCACGGTCTCGTCGTCGTCGACGTGGAAACCGCCGTGCGCCCACAGCGGCCCGTCGCACTCCTCGTCGGTGAGCCCGCCGAGGGTGCGCTGGAACCACATGCGCTCGGCGTACGCGGCGTGTTTGATCAGGGTGATCGGGGTGGTCAGCGACGGCACGAGCCGTCGCCGGGCGTCGGTTTCGGACAGGCCGCGCACCGTGCCGATGAGGTCGGCGCGCGCCTGGTCGATCATGGTCTCGAGCAGTTCTCGCTCGGTGCCGGTCTGAGCAGTCATCGGAGTCGCTCCTTCCGCGGCCGCCCCGACCCACGCCGGACCGGCCGCTGTGCTGGGTCTGGTTCGGATCGGTTCGCCGTGTGGAACGGTCGCCGGGGATCGCGGACGTCCGCGATCGTCGAATCCTGAATGTCGGCCGCTGGAACAGTGCTGCCCGCGTGAGAAGCGGGCGCGGCGAGCCGATACCGAATCTACCACTCACCGTCGTCCGGGGCGACGGCCTCGGCCGCTCACGCCGGTAGGACGCCTGCGGGTCAGCGGACCGGTACGCCTACGCGGATCGGACCCGGCGATTGCCGACGGCCGCGGCACCGGAGCCTGATCGGTGGGCGTGAAGCGTCGGTGCAGGAGCCAGCCGGATGCGGCGAACACGCTGACGACGATGGCCGACCAGGTCGCCCAATTCGTGAAGACCTGACCCGCCGTGTAGCCGAAGGTGCGATGCACCGGCAGCCGCAGCCCGAGATAGCTGCTGATGACATGCTCGTCCCCGAGCGGGATCTCGACATGCGCCGTCAGCAACAGCGCCGAGGCCGGATGCTTCGGCCGGAGCTGCCACATCCAGCGCATGTCGACCTCGGTGCCGGTCGACGCGTCGACCGCGCCGTCCGGGGTGACCTCGGCGTCGGATTCGTTCACCAGCAGCGTGACCCGGACCGCCGACCCTACGGCGAGGGTGCCCGCACTGGTCGGTGCGGTGCCTTCCAGCGCGTCCGCGACCTGGGTCTGTAGGGCGTTCCCACTGCCGAGGGTCAGTGCTATGTGCCGTGTTTCGTCCACATTCAGCGATGGTGGCGCGTGCCAGGTGGCGGCGACCTCGACGAATTCCCGGGTCCGGGCGTCGACCCGATCGAAACCGGTGAACGGATTTCCGGTTTCCCTGGGTTCGGTGCGTGGTCCGGGCAGCACACCCATCTCGCCACGGTCGCCTCGGGCCGGCGGCGTGGTGACTCGCGCGGACGCCGGCATCGACACTGAGAAGTCCGGATCCGGCGACTGCGCGACCGCGCACCCGGCGGTGACGGCCGCGATCGTCACGATCGCGGCCGCCCACCGGGCTGCGCGGGTTCTCATGGCCTCGGGATCTCGAATTGCATGGCGCGGTAAGGCCATCCGGCGGCGGTGTTCCACTGCGAGACCAGCAGGTGCAGGTTGTCGAGGGTGGAACCGGGAACGATGCTGGGTCCGTAGAGCTGGGCGATGCGGTCGTTGCCCTCGTCGCCCCAGGCCGAACCACGCAGCGGGGTGGTCTTGCGGGCCAGGTAGAGATTGTCGGTGGGGGAGTCGAGCAGGCGCAGGTCGATGTCGTAGCCGCCGGTGGTGGAGGCGTCGAAATTCACCAGCACCCACTTGTTCTGGATCTTGCGCAGGCACAGCTCACCGAACTTCTCCGCGGAGGGTTCGCGTTCGAGGACCGGTGTCGGCGGATTGCCCCAGCCCCAACGGCCGTCGCGCCAGCCCCACCCTTCGTAGGCGCCCGGGTCGGTGATGCGGTCCTCGCGCACGCGGCGCAGGATGAGTCCCTTGTCGCGCTGGAATCCGGTGGAGAACACATAGACCCAGCCGTCGTCGTCGCGTTCCCAGGTCCACAGTTGCGCGAAGCCGCCGTGCAGACCGGCGTCGAAGCGGGCACCGGTGGGCTGCCACGACTTCCCGTCGTCACCGGACCGCCAGATCTCGGTGCGCACGACGTTGCCCAGGCCCTGGTTGATCATCACGTGCAGGAAGATGTCGGGCCCGATGGTGATCACGTCGGAGGGCAGCACGGTCCGGCCGTCGGTGTGCTCGTAGGGCCACAGCTGCCGGGCATAGTTCGAATCCGCGCCTGCGGCCTCGTGCCAGACGATGCCGTCGTCGAGGCGGGTGGTGTCGGAGTACAGGGCGACCGGTGCGCGCCAGTCGTCGCCGCCGACCATCGGGTCGCGGAAGGTGTCGCCGAAGACGGCCAGGATCCGGCCCGACGGCGTGCGGGTCATCACGCCCAGATCGGTGGCGGCCATACCGAAACGGTCGGTGTGGCCGGGCCCGGTGGCGTCGGTGACCTTGCGCGCGCTCGGAGCGAACCGGCGCGGGGCGTCGAGTCGCCAGCCGTCCTTGACCACGCCGTACCACTCGCCCGCGAAGACGTGACCACTCACCGGCCAGCCCTTGGCCTGCTGCATCGCGATCGCCGCGTCGCGGGTGGCGTCGTCGTAGACAGCGGTCGGCGGGATACCGAGGAGGGTCTGCCAGCGGCGCAGCCCGTCGATCGAGGCCTGCGGTTCGTTGCCGAACCGGTTCGACCACGACTCGGCCGGTCCCGACAGCGGACCCCAGTAGTGCCCGCTCGGCAGCGGGAACCGGTCCGGATCCACCGGCAGCGCCGCGTACTGCTTCGCCGCGGCGAGGACGACGTCGTAGGGGAAAGAGTCGGGCACATCCCAGTGCGTGCCGTCCTTGAAACCCTTCAGCCGCACCGACCCGAAGGTGTAGTTGTTGTGACTGGACACCCCGTGCCGGTCGTCGCCGACGCCGGCGATGTCGACCCGCTCGATCGGGATGCCGTGCTCGGTGGACACGGTGGCGACGGTGAAGGCCACCATGTCGAGCATCTTGTCGTGCTCGAGCCACCCCTGCCGCGTTTTCGGATTCGTCTCCCGGTTGGGGTTCTCCCCGGTCCACCGCGGAATCGCGCCGGAGGTGCCGACCATGGCGATGTGCACCGAGTCGTGGTTGCCGTCGTCCACGCCGCGTACCGGCACACCCCAGGCGGCGTTCTTGGTGGTGACCGTCTGGATGATGTGGTTGTCGTCGACGATGTAGTGATACGACCCGTCCCGCCGGACGGCCTGCCCGTCGGCAACGTTCTCGGCGCGGCCGATCCAGTCCTGATTCTCGGTGGTGTGCAGGTAGATCCGCTTGTACGGGCCGTGGCCCGCACGCGAGCCGGGACCGGGATGCCAGGCGATCTCGTAGCCCTCCGGTTCCCGCACCGAGATCCGGTCGGGCACGACGGGTTCGGGCTCCGGGACCACCGGTTCCGCGGCGAACTGCCACTGCCCGAAGTCGGCGGTCAGGGTGTCGTTGACATCGACATTGATCCCCGCGACCGTCACATGATCACGCGGGTGGATGAGGCGCTGGAACAGGCAGGCGTGCTCGGAGACCGTACCCAGTGGGCGGCCGTTGAGCCACGTGTTCGGTTGCCACAGAAAGCGTTTGCCGCTGCCGTCGCGGCAGGTGCCCACGACGTCGTCCTGCACCGCCCACTCGCACGCGAGGAACTTGCAGTAGGCGCCCACCCGCTGTTTGCCCAGCACCGACGCGGCGCCTCGCAGGTAGTGGCTGGCCATGCTGTTCCATTCCGCCAGCGACAGATCGTCGTCGATGGAGAAGAAGATCGGCGCCCCCGCCGGTCCACCGCAGTGCCGGTGCCAGTCGTCGGCGGCCCTGGCGTCGGCGACGCCGCCGTCGAAGCCGCGACGCCAGTCGGCGGTGGCGTTCTTTCCCTTCTGCCAGTTGCTGACCAGCGGCATGTCCAGCTCGAGATAGCCGGCGGCTTCCTCGGGCAGCAGCTTCTTGTTGATCAGGCCGCGCTCGGGGGAGTCCACCAGGTAGCGCACCGCGCCGTGATAGCCGTCGGCGCGGACCGCCCTGGCTCCGGGACGCGCGGCGGCGTGGTCGACCAGGTGCAGCGTCCGCGGGCGCGCTCCGGTGGTGGTGCCCGCCGTGTCGCCGGTGAGGCCGGCCTGCCAGGTCGCCGGACCGATCAGCCCGTCCGGGACGAAACCGTGCGCGAACTGCACCGCGCGCGCCGCGTCGGCGGTCGCGTCGTCGTAGACGCCGGTCTCGGCCACCCGCTGGGCGCGCTGCCAGCGCTTCAATCCCGCGATCCATTCGGGCCGTTCGCTGCCGTGCAGTCCCGAGATCGAGGAGGCCGGCCCCTCCAGCGGGCCGAAGTAGAACCCGCGCGGCAGCGGGAACGCGTCGTCGCCGGTCTCGGTGCCGGTGTCGACCTGGGCGCCGGGATCGACGGCGCCCGCGAGGAATCCCTGCGGATTGCGCGCCTGCCCGCCGACGCGTCCAGGCGGGCCCCACACCTCGAAATGCAGGTGCGGGCCGGTGGATTCGCCTTCGGACCCCACGCTCGCGATCTGTTCGCCCGCCCGGACCCGGTCACCGTGCTTAACCAGGATGCTCGCGTGCCGCATGTGCCCGAAGATGAGGTCGACGCCGTGCCCGTCCTGGGCATCGAGCCACACCCAGTTACCGAATCCGCTCACCGCGCCCGGCGGCCGGTCCGCGCCCTCGACGACGACGGCGTCGACCGGCGCGAGGATCGGTGTACCGATCGGCGCGGCGATATCGATACCCTCGTGATCGGGACGATCAGGGGTCCGGAAACCCGACGAAACCGGGAATGAGCTGTGCACCGGCCGGATGGTCATGGCGAGGCCTCCTCGCTTGTGCCCGCTGGAGGTTCGAGTCGTCGACGGCAGACGGGCTGATGGCGTTCGAGTCCCTCGATCGTCGGCGCCCCGCACCCACGGGCACATGCGTACTCGACTACTCGACTTCCACCGTGCCAGGCCGCCCGGGCAACCCCGCGGCTACGCGCGTTATCCGTGCGTGGCGAGGTAGACGAGCAGCGTCGACCCGAGCGCGAAAGCCCCGAGCACCCCGCCCACCACGGTGTCCATCCGGTTCGTGGCGACACCCCGCTCGATCCGGTCCCACCCCACGAAGGCCGTCGCCACCGACGCGACCGCCGCGGGCGCCGCGACCAGCTCCCCGAACCCGGGCACGAAGGAGAACGCGCACGCCACGATCCCGAGTACCAGCGCCGCGAGTCCCGCGCCGTTGCGCGGTGGCGGAGCCTCGGGTGCGGGCATCTCCCGAGCGTAGCCGACTCCGCGCGGTCGCCCGGGCAGCGAGAACCATGTCACCGGGCCCGGATGCTCGTCCATGGCACCGAAAATCATTGGCGTATCGCAAGAATCCCCGTTTACCGTGAAATCACCCGCGGATCAGCTCAGGGGAGGAGCGAGACGATGTGGAGCTGGGGAGAACAGGTAGCGGAGCACGCGGCGGCGGCCGCGTGGACGACATGGCCGGTCGCGGTGGCGCCGACCGTGCTGGATCCACCCGGATGGGGCGACGAGCAGCCGGAACCGGTCGAGTAAGGGATGGGCCGGCGATCGCCGGGGTTACTCGGAGCGGGTGAGAAAGACTCGCTCCAGCAACTCTTTCAGGCGATCCCGGTCCGCCTCGTCGAGGCGGTTCAAGCCGTCGTGGGTGATGTGCATCTTCGCGCGGATCGCGTCGGTGACACGTTCGCCCTCGGGGGTGATGACCAGGTGCGTGACGCGCCGGTCGGAGGCGCTGGCCTCGCGGCGGACCAGGCCGCGCTTCTCCAGCCGGTTGACGATGCCGGTGACATTGGACGCGTCGCAGGCCAGGTAGTCGGCCATCGTGCGCATCGCGATCGGACCGCGGCGCAGCACCGTCAGGGTCTTGCCCTGGCTGGCGGTGAGGTTCTCGCTCGCCGCCGCGACGGTGAAGTCCCGGTAGTACACGCCCAGCGACACCGACAGCAGCTCCATGAGCTGGGCCGGATCGTCGTGCTGAGCTGCTGCCATGGGAACACCCTAGCCGCAGAAACTTGACTATCTCAAATATCTCCCTCTAGCGTGGCGGCAATACTTGAAGTTCTCAACCATCGACATGGGCAAGTAACCATGAGGAGTTCTCAGTGATCGTCACCGCGTCCGACGCCTCGCGCACCGCCGAGGTCCTGTCCCGGCCCGTCACGCTCAACGGCCTGACCGTCCCGAACCGCATCGTGATGGCGCCCATGACGCGCATGTTCTCGCCCGGCGGGGTGCCCGGCGACGATGTGCGGTCCTACTACGCGCGCCGCGCCGCGGCGGGTGTCGGCCTGATCGTCACCGAGGGCACCTACGTCGGCCACGAATCGGCCGGGCAGAGCGACCGGGTGCCGCGCTTCCACGGCGAGGAGCAGCTCGCGGGCTGGGCGCGGGTCGCCGCGGACGTGCACGCGGCGGGCGGCACGATCGTGCCGCAGCTGTGGCACATCGGCATGGTCCGCAACGAGGGCGAGCAGCCGTTCGTGGACGCGCCGCCCGTCGGCCCGTCCGGTATCCGCGTCGACGGCACCGAGGGCGCGGGCAAGGCGATGACCCAGCGTGACCTGGACGAGGTCATCGGCGCCTTCGCCGAGTCCGCCGCGGCCGCCGAGCGCATCGGCTTCGACGGCGTCGAACTGCACGGCGCCCACGGCTACCTGCTCGACCAGTTCCTGTGGGAGCGCACCAACCGCCGCGACGACGGCTACGGCGGCGACGCGGTGGCCCGCACCCGGTTCGTCGCCGAGATCGTCGCGGCCGTGCGCTCGGTGGTCTCACCGGAATTCCCGGTGATCCTGCGCTACTCGCAGTGGAAGCAGGAGGCCTACGACGCGCGGCTGGCGCAGACCCCGCAGGAGCTGGAGGCGATCCTGGCCCCGCTGGCCGCGGCCGGAGTCGACGCCTTCCACGCCTCCACCCGCCGGTACTGGCTGCCCGAGTTCGACGACTCGGACCTGAACCTGGCCGGCTGGACCAAGAAGCTCACCGGCAAGCCCACCATCACGGTCGGTTCGGTCGGCCTCGACGGCGACTTCCTGCACGCCTTCCGCGGCCAGGGTGCCGAACTCGGCAGCCTCGACAACCTGCTGGACCGGCTCGAGCGCGACGAGTTCGACATGGTCGCCGTCGGTCGCGCGCTGCTGCAGGATCCGGAGTGGGCCGCCAAGATCCTGGCGGGCCGGGTCGACGAACTGAAGCCGTACGACGCCGCCGCGCTGAAGACGCTGAGCTAACCGGCGTCGGCGTCCCACTCGAACACGTGCAGCTTGCCGATCGTCCACGCGGCGAGGCCGGTCGAGGCCAGGACATGGATCAGGTAGATCGCGCAGACCGGGCCGATCCCGTAGTCGCGCATCCAGCCGCCCAGCGGCATCAGCGCCACGATGTCCACACCGAGCATCAACAGGGCCAGTAGCAGTGCCGGCGCCGCCCACCCGGGCGGGTCCGGCACTGCTGCGGGTTCGGGCGCGGGAATGTCGGAGCTGGGATCGGTGACCATGTGTCCTACTCACGAGCGATGCGGGTCAGCGGGAGGGGGCCGGCGATCACCGTTCGGCTCCCGAAGGGGTGCTGCGGAGTTGCTGACCTGTCACGAATTCGGAGACGCGGACGGCTGGGATCGGCCCGGTAACCGAAAATCTCGATACTCGTCGCCGCGCACTCCGGTTTGCTGCGGTAGCCGCGGGTGGCGTGGACCCGCAACCCGTCGAACCCGGCCTCTCGGCCGATGTGGCTCACTCGCCCACGCTTTGCCGGAACGGCAATTTCGCGTGCCAGATCGTGGTGCGCCGCACGACACTGGGGTTCCGTGCGACAGAAGGAGACCCCGTGCCGAAGACCTCGCGCCGCAAGGACACTCCGCCGCCGCGAACCGGTAACAGCGAGTTGGCGGTGCTGCGCGGCTTCCTCGACTATCTGCGATCCTCGATCGCCGCGAAGGTCGAGGGCGCGCCGGAACCGCAGGTGCGGACGGCGATGGTGCCGTCGGGAACCAACCTGCTCGGACTGCTCCGCCACCTGACCTTCGTAGAACGAGCGACCTTCCTCGGTGATCGGGTCACCCACTGGCAGGACACTTTCCGAGCCGCGCCGACCGAAACGGTGACCGATGTCGTCACCGCCTACCGCGAGGCGATCGCTCGCGCCGACGCGCTCCTCGACGGCTGTACCGATCCCGCCGCACCCCTGCCGCGCCCGGGCCGCCCCGCCCCCAGCGTGCGATGGGCGCTCACGCACATGATCGAGGAGACCGGCCGGCACGCGGGCCACGCCGACATCGTCCGCGAACTGATCGACGGCTCCACCGGCCGCTGACCGCGAGCATCCTCCCGGCTAGCGCGGGCGATCCGGGACATGCCGGTGGGTCGGGGGTGGGGTGAGGTCGTCGACCACCACCAGGTTTCCGCCGGATTGCTTGGCCCGGTACATGGCGGCGTCGGCGGATTGGAGCAAGCGGTCCGGAGTGGGACGCGGGCAGTGGGGGCAGGCGTCGGCGTCGAAGGCCGCGACACCGACGCTGGCGGTGACCACCACCGCGGTCTGCGAGGGTTCGGCCACCACGCGGCACATCCGCTCGGCCTCCGCGCGCACGGCGGCGAGCGGGATGGGGGTGGCCACCACGAACTCCTCGCCGCCGGTGCGTGCCACGACCGCCGATTCCCCGGCGGCCGCACGGAGCCGTCGCGCGGTCCGCACCAGGACGATGTCGCCGACCTGGTGGCCCCAGGTGTCGTTGACGCTCTTGAACCGGTCCAGGTCGAAGCAGATCACCCCGATCGACGGGTGCCGCTCCATCAGCTGCGGCAACCGGTTCTCGAGGCCGCGGCGGTTCAGCAGGCCGGTGAGCGGGTCCGACAGCGACTCGGTGCGCAGCAGCCAGGACAGGATCTGGAACGCGGGCATCGCGCTGACCACCGAGGCGAGCAGCAGCGCGACCGCCACCGCCAGCCGGACATCCCCGCCGCGGGTGACGATCCGCATCGACAGCACCAGCGCCGACAGCAGCGACCAGGCCGAATGCGCCGCCAGCGCCCGCGCGCCGTGGAAGAAGCTCAGATAACTGCCGTTGACCAGGAGCAGTACCGCGCCCATCGCCCCGAACAGCGGGTCGGGCAGTTGCAGGAACTCCACGGTGAACAGCACATCGGCACAGCCGACCAGCACCAGCGACTCGGTCCGGCTCGGCCAGGGCAGCAGCCACCAGCGCAGCGCCCACAGCGTGCCGGACAGCACGCCGATCGTGGACGCCAGACCGGGATCGCCGGGCGGCCCGACCGGCGTCCCGGCGATCACCGCGCCCATCGCCGCGATCGCCGCGCCTGCCAGACCGAGGAGCACCTTCAAGGGCGTCAGCGCCGAGCGCGCGCCCAGCGTCCGCACCAGCCAGCAGTAGTCGACCGGGTCGTTCCACCAGGCACGCAGCGTCTTGCCCGCGGTCATCGACACACCCCCGGCACTGGCCACACCTCCGACCGTCGCACCTGCGAGAGCAGGAGTTCGGGGGATTGTCGCCGGGTCACCGGCAGTAGTGTAGGCCGACTCCGGCGCCGCCCGGCCCGGACGCCGCACTACGTCGCCGGGCGGGCGGGACACGCGAGATGCGGCTGCCCCGGACCTCGCGCTCGAGGTCACGCCGGATCGGGTGGGACGCATGGTGCGCCGGCAGCCCGGTGTCAGCGGCTGCCGGGGCGGACGAGCGACGCGGTGCCGTCAGTCCGCCGGCGGCGGCTGCCGGATCTCGCGCGGGACAGAACCGCCTGCCACGTCGGCGGATATGCCCAGTTCCTCCTCATAAGCGGGACCGGGCGCGACCTCGTTGCCTTCGTCGTCGAGGTCGGTCGGCGCCTCCCCGGCAGCCTGGGGAGCTGAACCGGGAACGACGTCGGGCTCCTCCTCGGCCAAGCGCTCGCCCAGCCCGCGGGGCCGGGCTTCCTCGGCTGGCGTCATCCCGTATTTGGTCACGCCCGTCCAGTGTTCCGGCGGATCCATCCCTTCCTCGAGCGGATCCTGACGCAAGCGATCCTCATCGATGTCCTCACTGCTGTTGAGCGCCGCCGGGTCCGTTTCCACCGCGTCGGGGGCGCCGGTGTCCTGCGGCGGATCGTAGGTCTGGTCGGGTTCGGTCATGCCATGTCCTTCCCTGAACTGCGAGTTCGCCCCGACAGATGCTGCGGGGTGGTGCCGCCTCGCACTACCCCGGATCACACCGGACAAACAGTCATGTGGCCCCATCGTCGTTCCTTCGGCGACTAGCCTGGTTCGGTGTCCAGGTTCGCGGTCGGCTCGACGGTTCTGCGGCGCGAAGTACTGCACGAGAGAGTCTGGATGACCATGCCGGTCCGGGTCGTCGCCGCCGACGACATCCTCGCCGTCTGGGTGGCAGACGGCACGCCTTTCGTCTTTCCGTCGCATCCTTTCGGTTCACATCCCTGGTCGGGTCGACAGCGCTGGACCGGCGCCGACGTGCTCCAGCTCTACCGACCCGGCGATGCCTATTCGGTCTGGGCGTTCTTCGAGCGCGGTGTGCGCGACTGCTGGTACATCAATTTCGAGCGGCCACACTCACGCGGCCAGGACTTCTTCGACACCGTCGATCACGGGCTGGACATCGTCGTCAGGAGTGGCGGCTGGGAGTGGAAGGACCGCGACGACGTCGCGGAACAGGTTGCCGGTGGCCGGCTCACGACCGAGGAGGCGGCCGCGGTGTGGCGTGTGGCAGAAAGGGTGGCGATCGACTTGGAGCGGGACACCTGCTGGTGGACACCGCGGTGGCGGGATTGGCAACCTGGCCTGCTCCCTCCGGAGCGGTAGTCGGAGGTTCGCTTCTCTGGCGTGACACAAGGGTTTTCGCACGTTCTCATGGTGGGGGAGGGTGGCGACAGACAGTAAAACTTGGGTATTTCAGATTTGTGGAGCTGAGTTAGTGTCGGCGGACACATTCATAGGAGGTATCCATGACTAGTCTCTTCGTCAAAACCTTTGCCACTGTTGCTCTTTCGGGTGCGCTAACTGTCGCCGCGCTGGGGCCCGCGCAGGCTGCGCCGGTCGGGGCGGCTCCGATCGAGGGGTCGCTGTCGGGGTCCGGTGATTCCGGTTCCTCCTTGGCTCCGCTGCTCACCGTTCCGCTCGGTGCCCTCTACATCGTGCTCTGTGACGCCGAGCCGAACGGGCCGATATGTGCGCTGATCTACGAGATCGGCAGCGGCAGTAGCGAATCGGAGTGAGGCGCGCCATGATGAAGTCGATCTCGAGCCGGACGCTCGGCAAATCCGTTGCCGTGGTGGCACTCACCGCCGGACTGGCGGGTATGGGTCTGGCGCCGGCACAGGGGGCCCCGGCCGAGGTGCGGCCGGTGGCCGAGAGTGAGCCGGGATCCTCCGTGACGGGGTCCGCCGAGACGCTGCTGGCCTTTCCGCTCGGGTTCATCCTGTTCGGCGCGTGCTTCGCCGACGGGCCCGGCGATGACCACAATCCGCTGTGTCAGGCACTGCTGGATCTGGCGACGGCCAGCGGCTCGCTGGGCTGATCCGGCCTCGCACCGGCCCCGCCCGACGCCGGCGCACCCGGCGTCGGGCGGGGCTCCACCGGTGAGTGTTCTCACAGTGGGCGATCGGGCCGTGCGATCTACGGCGTCGGGTGTCTCGAGCCTGAGAATTTCCTGTGTATCGAACCGGCAGTCCTGGGCAAATGCTCAGCTTCGTTTCTTACGGTAACGACCGTCGAAAGCCGAAAGGGGAGTCGGAAGGAGCGAGGGGATGCGGGCTGTGGGACCCGGGTACGAGGTGTGCCGGGACGCGATAGAACTGGCCGTGCGAGCGCCGTCGGTGCACAACAGCCAACCCTGGCGGTGGCGGGTCCGCACGGACCGGGTGGATCTGTTCGCCGATGTCGGGCGCAAGCTGACGGCGACCGATCCACTGGCACGCGCGCTCATGGTGAGCTGTGGCGCCGCGCTGCACCATCTCGACGTCGCGTTCGCCATGCTCGGCTGGCGAGCCGAGATCGAGCGGCTGCCCGACCCCGGCGATCCCGAGCATCTGGCCACCATCGGCTTCACTCCGCGTCCCGCGTCGGCGGCCGACATCCGGCTCGCCGCAGCCATTCTGCTGCGTCAATCGGATCGGCGGCGCTATCCCGGACCGCCCGTCGGTGCCGGTGACCTGCGCGCGGTCTCCCGCTGCGCGGCCCACCACGGCGCGGCGGCACGCCACGTCCCCGACCGCCTGTTGCCCGGGCTCGCCGCGCCGATGCGCCGAGCCGCCGCCCGGCACGCGGTCGACACCGACTACCTCAGCGAACTCGCCGAGTGGAGCGGCTGCCACGGCACCACCACCGGCGTGCCCGCCCGGAATGTGCCGCCCGCCCGGCCCTCGGACGACATGCCGGTGCGCGCCTTCGCCGGCACCGAGCTGGCCGAATTCACCGAATCTCCCGACTCGGCACACTGGCTCGTCGTCTGCACCACCCGGGACGACCGGCTCGCGCAGCTGCGCGCGGGCGAGGCGACCAGCGCGATGCTCCTGGAAGCCACCGCCCGCGGCCTGGCCACCAGCCTGCAGTCCGAGCCGCTGGGCATGCTGGACCTGCGTGCCGAGATCCGCGACACCGTGCTGCAGCAGTGCGCCTTCCCGCATGTGATGCTTCGGGTGGGCGCCATGCCCTACGCCGCGGCGCCGCTGGAATCGACACCTCGCCGTCCGGTCGCCGAGGTGCTCGACGTCGCCTGAGCCGAAGCTCTCAGCCGGCGACGGCCGCCGAGGCGGTCAGCCAGTTGCCGAACTCGCACGCCAGATGCCATTGGTGCTCTCGGATGTTCCTGGCGGGCACCGCGGCGGGGAACTGTACGGTGAGCAGGGCCTCGAGGGTGCCGTCGCGGTCGCGGAACTGATGACGTACACCGCCGATGGCCAGGCCGTCGTCGAGTAGCGCGGTGCCGGCGATCTGGACCGGGTAGCCGGGGTCGACCGGGACGGTGACCGCCTCGGTGCGCCGGTAGTCGACCAGGAATCGGGTTGCGGCCGGCGAGCCGCCGGTGGTCTCGACGACCTCCTGACGTCCGTCGGGCAGCCCGCGCAGCAGGTAGTGGTCCGGGCACGCCGCGTTCATGGCGTCCTCGTCGTCGACCACGACGAGGTTGTCGAACCACGCGGCGAAACGTTCGGCCGACAGTCCCGGCGCCCGCAGCCGGGTGACCGCGTACTCGACCCGCCCCCGGCTCATCGCGACGCCTGCTCTGGTCATCCGTTCCGACAGTGCGAGTTCACGCCTGAGCATGGCGTAGACACCGGCGTGACCCAGCTCGGTCCGCAGCGTGGCCAGCGCCGATCGACGCACCGACAGCGGTGCCCGGCGCAGCTGGTCGATGCCGGTGCCCGGCAGGATCTCGGCGAACCCGAGCGTCCCGAGCCGGGCGGCGAACTTGGTCAGCACCGCGTCGGCCCGCCGTGATTCCCACTCCAGCACCTGCGCTCGCGTGACCTCCCGCGCGCCGACGATCGCACGGATATCGATCGGATCGACCATCTCCGGTCCTGCCTTCCTCACAATTAAAGCAAGTGAAACTTGCATTAAGAATGCACGCGATCTCGATCGATGGCAAGCTTCCTTAACGCTATTGATAATGGCGTTAACAATCGCGCTCGCGAATTGACGGCGACCCGCCGCGAAAGAGCGCCTGCCAGAGAGGAATTGGTCGATGCTGACCAGGAGAAGCTTCATGATCCGCGCGGCCGGGACCGCGGCGGTCGCGACCGCGGCCGTCGGGCTCGGTACCGGGACCGCCTTCGCGACGCCGTCGACCGGCACCGGGTTGCGGACCTTCATCGACGGCGCCCTCGTCGATCCGGCGAAGGTCGTCGAGTGGGAGCGGCGGCGGCTGTCGGTGGCCGCGGCGCGGCTGCGCAAGGATTACGTGGGGCTGCTGGCAGGCGAACTCGATTCACTGCTTGCTCGCCTGGAGGTCACCGTCGACGACATCCCCACCGCCCGGGCGGCCCTGGCCGACGCGCGGCTGGCGATCGGCCCGACCGGGCTGCGGGAACTGCTGGCCGGTGAGCTTGTCGCCTCCGACGCCGCCGCCAGGACCGGCATCGCGGCGTCGGACGGTCGCTGGCAGTACGCGAGCACCGAGATCGTCAGTGATCGCGGCACCGCGCAGGGCTTCCTGGACTGGTTCGACCGCGCCCGGGTGACCGACGATCGCGCGGTGTGGACCGACGCGTGCCCGGACCACTACATCATCGCGACCCTGCCCGACGGCCGTCAGGAAGTCGTCGAGGTGACCGGCGGCGCGATGCTGGCCAGCCAGTTCTTCGTCGACTACACCGACCGGGCGGGCGTGATGGTCCCCGCCGATCCGGCCTACCCGCTCACCGTGGCAGGCGTGGCGTCACTGGCCGACGGCTTCGTCATCGGTGGAGTGCGCCACCAGTTCCGGGACGAGCCCGGCGGCGGGTTCCGCAGTCGGCCGAAGGTCGCCTTCCCCGCGGCGCTGCCGGGCCTCTACATCGCCGAACATCAGTGGCACCTGGCGTGCGAATTCGGCAACTGGATCTCGGCCTACCTGCGGACTGTGTGAGTCCCGCGAGACCGGTCAGGAAAACCCATGGCCGAGTAGCGCTGGACCGTGCCGTCGACGAGTGACCCGGAGGTCCCCCGGTCCGCGCGAGCGGGCCGGGGGACGTTCGTCGCCGAGGGGGAGGCGGCGTCAGACCCCGGCCGCGTCCAGGGCCACCGTGAAATCGGCCGCCGTGGCGGCCCGGATCTCGGATACGTCGACTCCCGGCGCGGTCTCGACGAGGACCAGGCCGTCGGGGCCGATGTCGAAGACGGCCAGATCGGTGATGACGCGGTGCACGCAGCGCAGGCCGGTCACGGGCAGCGTGCACCGGTCGACGATCTTGGGTTCGCCGGCGCGGGAACGGTGTTCCATCATCACGATCACGCGCCGCGCGCCGTGCACCAGATCCATCGCGCCGCCCATGCCCTTGACCATCTTGCCCGGGATCATCCAGTTCGCCAGGTCGCCCCGGGCGCTGACCTGCATGGCGCCCAGCACCGCGACATCGACGCAGCCGCCGCGGATCATCCCGAACGAGGCGGCGGAGTCGAAGTAGGAGGCACCGGGCAACACGGTGATCGTCTCCTTGCCCGCGTTGATCAGTTCCGGATCCACCTCGTCCGCGCCGGGATAGGGGCCGACGCCGAGGACGCCGTTCTCCGAATGCAGGACCACGGCGACATCGGCGGGGAGGTGGTTGGGCACCAGTGTCGGCATGCCGATGCCGAGGTTGACGTACTGCCCGTCGCGGAGTTCGGCGGCGACGCGGGCGGCCAGTTCCTGGCGGGTGCGGGTCATGCGCGGACCGTCCTGTTCTCGATACCGACCTCGACCTTGCCGACGTGCACCACACGCTGCACGTGGATGCCCGGGGTGTGTACCTCGTCCGGGTCCAGCTCGCCCGGTTCGAGCAGTTCCTCGACCTGGGCGATGGTCACCCGGCCCGCCGCGGCCGCCGGGGGATTGAAGTTGCGGGCGCTGCGCCGGTAGACGAGATTGCCGTGCCGGTCGCCTTTCCACGCGTGGACCAGCGCGAAGTCGGTGACGATGGCGCGCTCGAGCACATAGGTCACCCCGTCGAAGACGCGGGTTTCCTTGGCGGGGCTCGCCAGCGCGATGCCGCCGTCGCCGTCGTAGCGCAACGGCAGCCCACCGTCGGCCACCTGGGTCCCCACCCCGGCGGGGGTGTAGAACGCCGGAATGCCGGCGCCGCCCGCGCGCATCCGTTCGGCGAGGGTGCCCTGCGGTGTCAGCTCCACCTCGAGTTCACCGGCGAGGAACTGGCGCGCGAACTCGGCGTTGGACCCGACGTAGGAGCTGGTGGTGCGCCGGATCCGGTGCGCCTCCAGGAGTACGCCGAGGCCGGAGCCCGCGGTACCGCAGTTGTTGCTGACCACCTCGAGCTCGCTCGCGCCGTGGGCGAGTACCGCGTCGATGAGTATCTGGGGCACGCCGACCAGGCCGAAACCGCCGACCGCGAACGACGCGCCGTCGTGGATATCGGCGACGGCGTCGGCTGCCGTCGCAATGACTTTGTCCATCACAGCGGCGATGCTAGCGGAGTGGTTCGTATCGCGCACGGATGTTCGTATGCCGAACGCTTGCGGGGGTGGCCGTAGTGGACGTACCTTGTTCGCTATGCGGATGAATGTTCGTGATGCGAACGCGCGACTACCGCGCATGCCGCGCTCCGGGTTTCGCCCGCGCGACGTAGCCTCGGGCGCGGCGCGATGAGTCGATGGCCGCCGCGGGGCGGCCGTCATCGCGCCCACCGGGAGAAGGAGTTACGGCAGCCATGACAGAACCGTCGCCGGATCACGTGCAGTCCCTCGGGCGCGGCCTGGCCGTCATCCGGTCGTTCGACGCCGAGCATCCCCGCCGCACCCTCAGTGAGGTCGCCACCGCCACCGACCTGACGCGGGCCACCGCGCGGCGCTTCCTGCACACCCTGGTCGAACTCGGCTACATGCGCACCGACGGCACCCAGTTCTGGCTCACGCCACGGGTACTCGAACTCGGCTACAGCTTCCTGTCCAGCCTGTCGCTGCCCGATCTCGCGGGCCCGCACCTCGAGGCGCTGGCCGAGAAGGTCAGGGAGTCGACCTCGGTGTCGATCCTCGACGGCCACGACATCGTCTACGTCGCCCGGGTTCCGGTGAGCCGGATCATGACCGTCTCGATCAATATCGGCACCCGGTTTCCCGCCTACGCCACCTCCATGGGCCGGGTCCTGCTCGCCGACCTCGACGACGTCGCCCTCGGCGACCACCTCGACCGGCTCGAACTGACCCCGCTCACCGACACGACCGTGACCACGAAACGGCAGCTGCGCGCCGAACTCGCCCAGGTCCGCGCCGACGGCTTCTGCGTCGTCGACCAGGAACTCGAACACGGCCTGCGCTCGATGGCCGCCCCGATCCGCGACCGGCACGGCACCGTCGTGGCCGCGGTGAACATCTCCACCCACGCCGCCCGCTACACGCTGCGCGACGTCCACGACTCGCTGATCCCCGCACTGCTCGCGACCAGCGCCGCGATCGAACACGACCTCACCCAGATCCGCTCCAACACCTGACCCCACCAAGGACGATCCATGCCCGAAGCTGTCATCTGCGAACCTCTGCGCACGCCCGTCGGCCGGTTCGGCGGCGTATTCGAAGCCGTTGCCCCGCAGGAACTGGCGGCGACGGTGATCACCGAACTGATCGCGCGTACCGGACTCGACGGCGGACACATCGACGACGTGATACTCGGCCAGTCCTCGCCCAACGGCGAGGCGCCGGCGATCGGGCGCATCGCCGCGCTGGACGCGGGTCTCGGCATCGGCGTGCCCGGCGTCCAGGTCGACCGGCGGTGTGGATCCGGCCTGCAGGCGGTGCTGCAGGCTTGCATGCAGGTGCAGTCCGGGGGCAGTGATCTGGTCCTGGCGGGCGGCGTGGAATCCATGAGCCGCACCGAGTTCTACGCCACCGACATCCGCTGGGGCGTCCGCGGCGACGGCCCGGTCCTGCACGACCGGCTCGCCAGGGCGCGGATCACCGCGGGCGGCAAGGACTTTCCGGTGCCAGGCGGGATGATCGAGACGGCGGAGAATCTGCGCAAGCAGTTCCGGATCAGCCGCACCGACCAGGACGCGCTGGCGGTGCAGTCACACCGGCGCGCGGTCGCCGCGCAACGGGAGGGGCGATTCGAGGCGGAGCTGGTGACCGTCACGGTGCCGCGGCGCAAGGGCGATCCGCTGCTGGTGCGCACCGACGAACACCCACGGGCCGACACCGATATCGAGTCGCTCGGGCGGCTGCGGCCGATCCGCCTGGGCGCCGACCCCGACGCCACCGTCACCGCGGGCAACTCCAGCGGCCAGAACGACGGCGCGGCCCTCTGTGTCGTGACGACGCCGCAGCGAGCGCGGGCGCTCGGACTGCGCCCCATGGCCCGGCTCGCCTCCTGGGCAGTGGCGGGCGTGCCGCCGGCCACCATGGGTATCGGGCCGGTCCCCGCGACCGAGAAGGCGCTCGCGCGACTGGATCTCACCCTCGACGACATGGCCGTGATCGAGCTCAACGAAGCGTTCGCCGCGCAGGCCCTGGCCGTGCTGCGGACCTGGCGGATCGAACCCGACGACCCGCGCGTCAACCCGAACGGATCGGGCATCTCGCTGGGGCATCCGGTCGGCGCGACCGGCGCCCGGATCCTGGCCACCCTGCTGCACGAACTGTCGCGCCGGGAAGGGCGATACGGGCTGGAGACGATGTGCATCGGCGGCGGGCAGGGCCTCGCGGCCGTGTTCGAACGTCTCTGAGCGCGATCGGGCCCGCCGCGGCTAGCTGTCGCGGCCGGTCCGCGCCGGGCTCGCGGCGTCAAGCAGGGCCAGCGCGTCGACCGCGTTCGTCACCCGGGCTGCGGGCTCGGCCCCGGATTCGCCGAGCTGGGCGGCGACCCATTCCCGCGACGGACCGGTCTCGTGGCGGCCCGAGACGAACCACACGCCGCGGGCCGGCTGCTCGGACTGGTTGACGTACATGTGCGGGCGGGTGGAGTCGAAGCACAGCGAATCTCCCGCGGAGATCGTGTACCGGTCGAAATCGAGCAGCAGCGTCAGCTCGCCGGCGAACAGGTAGGCGTATTCGGTGCCGGAGTGCCGCATCGGCATTCGGTCGATCGAGCTGGCGGCACCCGGCTCGTAGGTGACCAGGAGGGCGTCGGTGCCCGCGTCCGGGTCGACGGCGAGCTTCTCCCACCGCACCCCGTTGGCCATCTCCAGTACCGGGTTGTCCGCGGCGCGTTGCACCACTCCGGCCCGCCCCGTCGCGGCGGCCGGCGGTTCGCCGGTGCGGCCGTGCCGGATGCCCAGCAACTCGTCGAGGGAGACTTCGAGGTGGTTGACCAGTGCGTAGAGGGTGCTCACCGACGGCTGGGACTTGCTGTTCTCGATCTGGGAGAGCTGGCTGGCCGAGATCCCCGCCGCCGCGGCCACACCGCGCAGGCTCGACCCGCGGGCCAGACGCGCCTGCTTCAGGGCCGGGCCGATCCTGTCCTGCATCAGCGCACCTCTCGTCCACTCGCCGAACATCAACTATCAGTGAACACTACTTGTTCACTCTGAACGAACGGTGCCTGTGAACCCGCCGGGTGGCAGGGCTGGAGCGTCGCGGCACTGGTGAGGGGCTGGAAAGCGAAATTTCGCCGGGTGCGAGGCGACGCGGTGACCGAAGTGGGCGGCGGCCGTTTGTTGCGCAGTGGTTGACATCACTCGCCATGTGTTCAATGATACTGAACACATTCCCGGTGGCTCTCGCCCCGTTCCCCGTCATCGACGACGAAGGAGACCCGTGTCTTCCACGATTGCGCGACTTCGGTCGACCTGCTCGCCCCCGACCACTCGCCACGCGACCGCGAATCCCGCACCGGCGCAGGGATCGTCGTGCTGATCGGATTCGCCGGGCTGGGCCGGATGGGCCGCCCGATGGCCGCGCACCTGGCGGCCGCCGGACACACCGTCCTCGCCTACGACCCGATGGTCGCGGAGGCGCCCGCCTCGGTGACGCTCGTCGACACCGCCGGCGCGCTGGCCGCCACCGAACTGTCGATCAGCATGCTGCCCGACGGCGCCGCCACCCGCGCCCTGATCGTCGAGGGGCTGGCCGCCGTCGCGCCCGGCCACCTGCACATCGTGATGGGGACGGTCGGACCCGTCATCGTGCGCGAGCTGGCCGCGCTCTCCTGGGTGGAGGTGCTCGACGCGCCGGTGTCGGGCAGCGTGTCGATGGCCGAGACCGCGTCGATCACCACGATGGTCGGGGCGACGGCCGCGCAGTTCGACCGGGTCCGGCCGGTGCTGGCCGCCATGACCGCCGCCCAGTTCCACGCGGGCCCGGCCGGGTCGGGCTCCACCGCCAAGCTCGCCGTCAACGCCGTGCTCGCCGGGTTGAGTCAGGCTGTCGCCGAAGGGATTCTGCTCGCCGAAGCGGGGGAGCTGGACCCCGCCGTCTTCTACGACATCCTCAGCCACAGCGCGGCGGGCGCGCCGTATGTCGGCTACAAGCGGCAGGCCTACCTCGCGCCGGAATCGACCCCGGTCGCCGCGCCGGTGTCGCTGATCCGCAAGGACCTCGGCCTGGCCATGGAACTGGCCCACCGCCACCGGCTGCACCTGCCGGGCGCGCTCGCCGCGCTCACCGTGCTCGACGACGCCGTCGCCGACGGCCTCGGTCCGGCCGACATGGCGCAGATCCTCACCGCGCTGCGGCGCCGCAACCCGCCACGGACGCACGAAACCCCCTCCGCCACACCGACAGGAGCACTCTCATGACCGGCGACACCCTCGCCAGTACCGACATCGCCGCGACCATCCGCGCGCTCGAGGACGCCCGCTATGCCGCGGTCCTGGCCGGTGACATCGACACCTTCGCGGCCCTCGCGCACCCCGAACTCGCCTATACCCATTCCAACGCCGAGGTCGACACGCTCGACAGCTACCTCGGCAAACTCCGCGCGGGCCATTACGTCTACCACCGCATCGATCACCCGATCGCCCGGATCGCCGTCGTCGGCGACACGGCGGTGGTCACGGGGGAGATGCACGCCGACATCACCGCGGGCGGGGTCCGCAAGCGCCTGGCCAATCGGGCGGTGGCCGTGTGGGTGCGAGAGGGCGGTCAGTGGCTGCTGCTGGCGTACTGGCCCACCGTCATCCCGGGGGAGAGCCGATGACCGCGTTCACCTACGACGGCCTGCCGGGCCGCATCGTCTTCGGCGCGGGCACCGCCCGCACGCACCTGGCCGCCGAACTGGGTCTGCTCGGCGCGCAACGCATCCTGCTCATCGCCACCGACGCCGAGCACGGCACCGCCACCCGGCTGTGCGCGCCGTTCACCGACCGGGTGGCCGCGACCTTCACCGGGGTCCGCCCGCACGTGCCCGTGGAGGTCGCCGAACTCGCGCGCAAGGCAGCCGCCGAGGCCGACGCCGATGTGGTGCTCTCGGTGGGCGGTGGATCCACCACCGGCACAGCCAAAGCCGTCGCGCTGACGACCGGGCTGCCCGTCCTCGCCGTGCCCACCACCTACGCCGGGTCCGAGGTGACCCCGGTGTGGGGAATGACCGAGGACGGCCGCAAGACCACCGGTACCGACCGGCGGGTGCTGCCGAAGACCGTGATCTACGACCCGGAACTGACCGCCTCGCTGCCGGTGGAGCTGTCGGTGGCCAGCGGCCTCAACGCGACAGCCCACTGCGTGGAGGCGTTCTGGGCCCCGCGCCGCAGCCCGGTCGCGAGCGCGGTGGCCGAGGACGGCATCCGCCACCTGGTGCGCGGCCTGCGGACCGGCGCGACGGATCCCGGCAGCCGCGAGGACCTGCTGCTGGGCGCCTACCTCGCCGGTTCGGCCTTCGCCGTCGCCGGTTCGGGTCTGCACCACAAGATCTGTCACGTACTCGGCGGCGCCTTCGACCTGCCACACGCGCAGACCCACGCCATCGTGCTGCCGCACGTGCTGGCCTACAACGCGCCGCACGCGGGCGCGGCCGCCGACCGAATCGCCCGTGCCCTCGACCGCGCCGACATCGTCGCGGCCTTGCGTGATCTCGGCACCGGACTCGGCGTCCCCGCGGGGCTACGCGACCTCGGAATGACCGAATCCGGCGTCGACGCGGTGCTCGCGGACATCCTCGCGATCGCCCCCGCCGACAACCCCACCCCGGTCACTCCGGATGGCCTGCGCACTCTCCTGCACGGCGCCTGGGCCGGCACCGACCCCGCGAGGTCCGCGCCGTGAGCATCGACGACACCGTGGCCACGGACCGCGAGTCCGCCGTCACCGCCGAGGTGCTGGCCAGCTTCGCCACCACCCCCGACGCCCGGCTGCGGGCGATCATGACCGGCCTCGTCCGGCACCTGCACGCCTTCGCCCGCGAGATCCGGCTCACCGAGGCGGAATGGGCGGCCGCGATCGAATTCCTGACTCGCGCAGGCCATATCACCGACGCGCGGCGCCAGGAGTTCATCCTGCTCTCCGATGTGCTCGGACTGTCCATGCTGACCGTGGCGATCAACGCCCCCGCGCAGCCGGGCGTCACCGAATCCACGGTGTTCGGCCCGTTCTTCGTCGACGACGCCCCCGAGATCCCGCTGGGTGGTGACATCGCGCAGGGCGCCTCCGGCACCGCCTGTCATGTGTCGGGCCGGGTCCGTTCCGTGACGGGGGAGCCGATCGCGGGCGCCCGGATCGAGGTGTGGGAGGCCGACGACGACGGCTACTACGACGTCCAATATCCCGACGGCCGAACGGCCGGGCGCGGCTGGCTGCGCTCCGGCGCCGAGGGCGAATACCGGTTCTGGTCCGTCCTTCCCGCGCCCTACCCGATCCCGCACGACGGACCGGTCGGCGATCTGCTGACCGCGACCGGCCGCGGCCCCATGCGGCCCGCGCACCTGCACTTCCTGGTCACCGCCCCGGGTTACCGGCGGCTGATCACCCACATCTTCGTCGCGAACGATCCCTATCTGGACCACGACGCCGTGTTCGGCGTGAAGGACAGCCTCGTCGTCGACGTGGCACACCACGGACCGGGCACGCACGCTCCCGACGGGACGCTCCCGCGGAGTGGCTGGGCCGGTGTCGATTTCGACATCGTGCTCGCCCCCGCCGATCGCTGAGGCCGGCGCCCGCGACATCACCGTGCGGGGCGACGTTCGCCGCCCCGCGATTCGACGATCACCGCTGCCCGGGCTCGACCCGGCGGCTCACACTGGAGGTACGACGATGCGACGGAACCGTTGGATCGTGCTCGGCGGGTGTTTCCTCGCCTACCTGTTCGACGCCCTGGAAATCGTGCTGCTGTCCATGGCGCTGCCCACCATCCGCGCCGACCTGGGGCTGACCATCACCCAGGGCGGCCTGCTGGCCACCGCCACGCTGGTCGGCATCGGCGTCAGCAGCGTGCTGGGCGGCTACGTCGCCGACAACTTCGGCCGCAAGAAGGCCCTGCTCGCCTCACTGGCCACCTTCGGTGTCTTCACCGCGGCGACCGCGGTCGTGCCGAGCTTCGCGGCGTTCCTGCTGCTGCGGTTCCTGGCCGGGATCGGTCTCGGCGCGGTGTGGAGCGTGGTGTCGGCGTATGTGGTGGAGTCCTGGCCCGAGCGCAGCCGTGGTCGCGCCGCCGCGTTCGTGATCAGCGCCTTCCCCGCGGGCGGCGCGATGGCCGCCACCATCTCCGGCTGGTTCCTGCCGGACTGGCGGCTGATGTTCCTGGTCGCCGGGACCGCGGTGATCCTGCCGATCGTCGTCGTGGCCGTCTTCTTCACCGAATCCGCCACCTGGGCGGCGCAGAAGGCCGGCCACGCCGACGAGGTCGTCTCCGTGCGCGACGTGCTGGGTCCCACGCTGCGCCGCCGGACCCTGCTCGGCACCCTCATGGCCGCGCTGGCGCTGTTCGGCTACTGGGGCGCGATGACCTGGCTGCCCACCTACCTGACCACCGAGCGCGGCCTGCCCTCGACCTCGGTCGCACTCTTCGTCACGATCGTGAATCTGGGAATGTTCGCCGGTTACAACGGTTTCGGCTACCTCGCCGACCACATCGGCCGTCACCGCACGATCGTGCTCACCCTGCTGGGCGTCGCGCTGACCCTGCCGATCTACGCGATGACCACCCACCAGACCGCGCTGCTGTGGCTGGGACCGCTGTTCGGCGCGTTCACCGCCTTCTTCGGCCTGTTCGGTTCCTATCTGGGCGAACTGTTCCCGACCAGGGCCCGCGCCACCGGCGCCGGCTTCTGCTTCAACGTCGGCCGCGGCGTCTCGGCGCTGGCCCCGTTCATCCTGGCCGGACTGGCCGGCGGTATCGGCTTCCGGGGCGGGCTGCTCGTGTGCGCGGGGTTCTTCGGCCTCGCCGCCTTGGTGGCGCTGTTGCTGCCCCGCGCCGACGACGTCACCCCGCCGATCGCCGATCCCCGTGACGACGCGCCTGCCCGGGTGTGACCCGGTGACCGCTTCCGCCCCCTCCCCGAGGAGACATGCTGTGCCATCGACGATGCGGGCCGCCGTCTACCACGGCCCCCGCGACATCCGCCTCGAAGACGTCGCCGTTCCGGTCCCCGCCCCGGGGGAAGTCCTGGTCCGGGTGTCGCGGTCGGGGATCTGCGGGACCGACGCCGCCGAATGGACCACGGGCCCGAAAACCTTTCCCGTACACCACCAGCACCCGCACAGCGGCCACCTCGGGCCGATCATTCCCGGTCACGAGTTCGTCGGCGAGGTGGTGGAGGCCGAACCCGGCTCCGGGTTCCACGCCGGCACGCGGGTCGCCAGCGGCGCCGGGATCTGGTGCGGCGAGTGCCGTCGCTGTGCGGCCGGGCGCACCAACAAATGCGTGCGCTACCGGACCCTCGGGCTCAACGTGCACGGCGGCATGGCCGAATACGTCGCGGTCCCGACGCGAACGCTGCGGCCGCTGCCCACCGGCCTCACCGACGACCACGCGGCCCTGGCCCAGCCCCTCGCGGTCGGTATCCACGCGGCCCGCCGCGCCGGCGCGCGGGACGGCGACCGGATCGTCATCGTCGGGGCGGGCGCGATCGGCTCGTTCGTCCTGGCCGGATTGCGCCATCTCGGCGACTACGACATCACCGTGGTCGACATCGCCGCCGCCCGGCTCGCCCGCGCCGAACGCCTCGGCGCGGACCGCACGCTGCTCGCGACACCGTCGCTCGCCGATGCCGTCACCGGCGCCCTCGACGGCCACCGCCCCGAGATCGTCATCGAGGCCAGCGGCGCGCCGGGACAGCTGGCGATGGCACTGGAGCTGGTCGCCGACGGCGGCCGGGTGGAAGCGGTCGGTATCCCCTCGCGGCCACCGGAACTGGACCTGCACTCGATGATCTTCCGCGAGCTCACGCTCGAGACCACCCTCGCCCACGTCTGCGACACCGACCTGCCCGCGGCGCTGCGGACACTGTCCGAAAACCCTGTGCTGGGAACCGAATTCGCCGAGAAACCGATCGGCCTGGCACAGTTGCCCGCCGCGCTGGACCGGCTCGCGGAGGGACGGGTGGAGGGCAAGGTCCTCATCGACCCCGGCGTGCGCTGAGCGCGATCAGGGCTGACCGGTCACCACGGCGGTGACGGCGTCCAGGAAGGGCCGACCGCCCATCGCGTAGCCACCGGCGATCGCGCCGAGGACCAGGCCGACCGGGCCGGTGACGATGCTCAGGAAGCCGAGGCCGATGATCGTGCCGATGAGGCCGCCGAGCAGGCCGCCGACGACCACTCCCACCACATTGCGGTTGATCTCGTTGGTCAGCTGCGACATGGGGCTGATGGTCTGCATCTCGCCGATCTCGGCGGCACTGGCCTGCGGCGTCAGGACCAGGCGCCTGCCGCTGTCGGAGATGGTGTGCGCCACCCGGACCGTCGCGTCCCCGATCCGGTAGGTGAGCGGAATCCGGGTGACGACCTCCCCGGCGTCGGAAGTCAGCGTCACCTCGGAGATGTCCGCGGCGGCGGTGAAGGTGCCGTCGGCGACGGTGGTGGTGAGGACGCGGGAGAACTCGGTGAGCTCGGCCTCGTAGGTCACGGATTGTTCGGTCCCCGAGACGGTCTTCTTGTCGGCCGTGTCCACCGGTGCGGCGGTGGCGGCCCCCGCGGTGACCCACACGGCGGTACCGACCAGCAGTGCGGTGGCAGGGAAGAGACCGAGTTTCATCAGGAATTCCTTTGTGCACGAGGGGAAACAGTGCGACCATAGCCGATCGACACCGAGCACGAACTTTTGTGGTCCGCCACCGGGATTGACCAGACCCTGCGCGTCTTCGTTATCGAATAGATACCTGATCAAATTGGGCAGCGGACCAGCTTTCCGCTGTAAAACAGAGCGAATTCACAATTCGACATCGTCGCGCGCGGCCGTGTATGAACTGTCCAGCGAGTCGGGCGTTAGTCGGGACGTCCAGCGGGATGAGCGGGGCACGATTGATGGCGCGTCGGAAGAACTTTGCCCTGGTCGGCGTCTCGGTGGTGGCGATTCTGAGCCTGGCGGGATCGTTCTACGTCGCGCTTTCGCTGGCCGCCGGCATCGGGGACCGGATGTCGTCCGAACCCGAGACCGGAGCCGCCGCAACGGCATCGATGATCGAGGTTTCAGCGACCCAGCCACTGGGTAATATTCTCGATCTCGCCGGCGGAATTGCGTCCACAATGAGCAAATCCGCGACCAAGATGCCTCGCGTCGATCTGAATGTCGGCGATTGTGTGAATGTGGGCGCGGCCGAAATTCAGCCCGCCGCCTGTGGCAGCGCGAACTCCCGGTACCGGGTCGCCGAATTGGCCGCCGGCGGTGGGGCGTGCCCCGCCGACGCCGACCGCTCGCATGCCCGCACGCTGCCCGGCGGCGTGTCCGAAACCGTGTGCCTGGACATCGATTGGACCGTCGGCGCCTGCCTGAACCTGGCGGGTGGCGGCGTCGAGCACGTGGACTGCGCTGCCGCCGTCCCCGGCCGGGTCCGGGTGCTCGAGATCCGGCACGACACCACGGACGTGAACGTGTGCACGGCGGGTGACCGCGGCGTCGTCTACGGCGAGCGCCGCTACGTGGTCTGCGTCAGCTCCCGCTGAACCGCGGCGCCCGGACTGTCATTCGCGGCCGAGCCGGGCGGTCAGGCGCGCCCGGACATCGGGCCAGTCCTCGGCGGTGACGGCGAACTGGACACTGTCGCGGACGGTGCCGTCGACGCGTTTGAAGTGGCGGCGCAGGGTGCCTTCGTAGCGGGCGCCGAGGCGGGCGATCGCCTGCTGGGAGCGGTGGTTCCGGGTGTCGGTCTTGAATTGCACGCGACCGGCGCGCAGCGTCTCGAACGCGTAGCGCAGCAGCAGGAACTTGGCTTCGGGGTTGACCGCGCTCGCCCAGACCGCGGGAGTGTAGAGGGTGGCGCCGATCTCCAGCCGGGCGTCGCGGGGGCTGGTCTCCAGGTAGGAGGTCATGCCGATGACCGCGCCGGATGCGAAGCCCGCCAGGGGCCTGACCGTTCGGACCACCCACAGGTGGCGTTCGGGCATGGCCTGCCAGCTGGTGAGGAACTCGTCGAACGCTCGCAGATCGCGTGGCCGAAACGGGATGTGCGCCCAGACCGCGTCGTGGTCGAGCACCCGGAACAGCTCGGCGGCATCGGCCGCGGGATCCACCGGCGTGAGCCGAACGGTCTCGCCGACGAGTTCGGTACCGACGGGAACGGGCCAGATCAGATCCGGCCACGGCTCGTCGTCGGGGCGCGGATCCGCCACGGGCTCGAAGCGATTCACGTCGGCGAGGGCATCCTGGGGCACGTCCGGATCCTATGTGGGCTGCCCGGCCGCCCGCACCGTCATTTTCGGGCGAACACCGGCAGCGCCTGGACCACGGTGCGCGCGAAGGTCAGTACCCGTTGCCGCGGAAAGGTTTCGGGCTCGGCGAGGATGAGTCGGCCACTGTCCCAGAACAGGGAGTAGAGGGCGCGGGCGCACAGCTCGACATCGATCTCCGCACGCCGCTCGGCGGAGACCGCGCTGTCGACGAACTGCTCCAACGCCACGATCAACGCGCGGCGGCCACGGTCGAGCCTGCGGCGGAACGCGGGGGTGCTGCTGTCGACGAGGGCGAAGACCGCCTGCCAGCGCCGCGGCGCCGAGTGCACCGCGTCCAGGAACGACTCCAGCGCCGCGAGCACGGCTTCGACCGGATCCGCGGCGGCAGCGTCGGGCACGGCGTCGGCCACTTCCTGAAGGGCGGCGGCTTCTTCGCGGTCGAGCGAGGCGCGCAGCAGTTGCTCGGAATCGTCGAACTGCCCGTAGACGACCGGCCTGCTGACGCCGGCGGTGCGGGCCACGGTGTCGATGGAGACCTTGTGCACGCCCTGCTCGACGATGACCTGCAGGACCGCGTCGAGCAACTGTTCGCGGCGCTGCTCCGGCGCCATCCGTGCCGCGTATGCCGCTCTCGCCATCGCTGTCCCGCCTCCTCCGGTCGACCGGCCCGTCTTGACAATCATCGCCGGCCCCGCAAATACTACACCCTGTGTAGCTACAGAGACTGTAGCTTTGACAGGAGGGCTCATGACGCATCGGTACTGCATCATCGGGGCGGGATACACCGGCCTGGCCGTGGCGAAGGCATACACGGACCTGGGTCTGGACTACGACCACGTCGAGGCCACCGCCGCCATCGGCGGAAACTGGTCGCACGGCGTCTACGACTCGACCCACCTGATCAGTTCCAAGTCGGTCACCGAGTATCCGGACCATCCCATGCCCGCCTCCTATCCCGACTTCCCGAGCGCCGCGCAGATGCGCGACTACCTGCGCTCGTTCGCCGCCGAGTTCGGGCTCGACCGCCGCATCCGCTTCGACACCCTCGTCACCGACGTGGCCCCGCGGGACCCCACCGGCTCCACCGGGTGGCGAGTGACCTTCGGCGACGGGGAGGTTCGCGAGTACACCGGGGTGGTGGTCGCCAACGGGCACTACTGGGACACCCACGTGCCCACCTATCCGGGCACGTTCACGGGCACGCAGATCCATTCCAAGGACTACAAGCGGCCCGCGGACCTGGCCGGTGACCGCGTGCTCGTGGTGGGCGCGGGCAACTCGGGCTGTGACCTGGCGGTCGAGGCCGCTCTCACCTTCGGTACCGCGGAGCTGTCACTGCGCCGTCCCTACTGGTTCATCCCGAAGTACGTCTTCGGCATCCCGTCGGGGGCCTTCGACGTCGGATCGATTCCCACCCCGAAGTTCGTGCAGGAGATCGTGTTCCGGACCATCGTGGCGCTGGGTATGGGAGCCTTCGCCAGTTTCGGGCTGGACAAGCCCACCCACCGCATCTTCGACCAGGACCTGGTCGTCAATCAGCAGCTGCCGTACTTCCTCAAGCACGGCCGCATCCGGATCCGGCCGGAGATCGCCCGGTTCGACGGCACGACCGTGCGGTTCACCGACGGATCCAGCGGCGAGTACGACACCATCGTCTGGGCCACCGGCTTCAAGACCACCATCCCGTTCCTCCGTGAGGGACTGCTCGAGTGGGACAACGGTCAGCCCCGTCTGTCGGCGCACACCTTCGCCCCGGGATTGGCGAATCTGTATTTCGCCGGTCTGGTCGCGCCGCGCTCGGGAGCCGGTGCGCTGCTGACCAATTCGTCGCGGTTGCTCGCCGAGGCGGCGCTCCTGCAGCAACGCGTGGAACGCCCCGTCAGCGCGCTGTCGGCGCTGGTCGCCGAGCCGTCGGCACGGATTCTCGCCGGTGGACAGGAACTGCGGTGGGAGATCCTGCGCGGCCGGATGCTGATCCGCGCGCTGGATCGGCTCACCACCCTCGGCGCACTCGTCACCGGCCGCCCGGCGCCGCGTCCGCCGGCCGCGCCACGCCCGGCCGACCGAACTCCGCGTGCGCGTACCGCTTTCGACCACAGCCACTGATCCAGGAGAACCACCATGTCATCCACCCGCACACCCGGCACCGTCACCGTGGGCAGCCCGCTGCGCCTGCCGTGCGGTATCGCCCTGCCCAACCGCCTCGCCAAGGCCGCGATGAGCGAACAACTCGGCACCATCGCCGGGGCGCCGTCCCCGACCCTGGTCCGCCTCTACAGCGCCTGGGGGCGCGGCGGCGCCGGACTGCTCATCACCGGAAATGTGATGATCGACCGCCGGGCCTACGTCGAGCCACGCAATGTCACCCTCGAAGACGACCGTCATCTGGAGGATTTCGGCAACTGGGCGCGCGCGGGCGGCCGCGACGGGGCGGTGATGGTCATGCAGATCAATCACCCCGGCCGGGTCGCGGTGGGCCCGCTGCACCGCAAGCCGGTCGGACCGTCGGCCGTGCGGCCCGCGGTGCCCGGATACAACCTGCGCAAACCCCGCGAACTGACGGTGGCCGATATCGCGGACCTGCGCTGCCGCTACGTCCGGACGGCGGAACTGGCCGTGCGGGCGGGATTCGCCGGGGTGCAGATCCATGCCGCCCACGGCTACCTGCTCTCGCAGTTCCTGTCGCCGATCGCCAACCGCCGCACCGACGGCTACGGCGGCGGCCCGGACGGGCGCAGCCGGCTGCTGCTCGAGGTCGTCGCGGACGTCCGGGCGGCGATCGGTCCGCACGCGCTGGTGTCGGTCAAGCTGAACTCGGCCGACTTCCAGGAGGGCGGCCTCGACATCGACGAGTCCCTCGACATCGCGCTCGCGCTGGAACGGGCGGGCGTCGATCTGCTCGAGATCTCCGGCGGCAACTACGAAGCGCCCGCGATGACGGGGGTGGTGGCGGACCGCACCCGCGCCCGCGAGGCCTATTTCCTCGACTACGCGCTGCGACTGCGGGCCCGGACCACCACGCTGCCGCTCATGCTCACCGGTGGACTGCGGACCGCCCGATTCATGAACGACGTCCTCGGCGCAGGCTCGATCGACGTGGTCGGCATGGCTCGTCCCTTCGCCCTGCGTCCCGATGTGGCCCACCGGCTGCTGGCCGGTGCGTCGGAACCGGCGACGCTGCCCGGCGCGCCGCAGCTACCGGCCTGGCCCGGGATGGCGCCGGTGAACTCCTATCTTCAGTTGGCGTGGCACGCTCGGAACTTCCGTGCCCTCGCCGGGGGTGCCGCCGTGGTGACGGGGCCCGGCGCGGCGCGCACCCTGCTCGGAGCCGGGCTCAGCGTCACCGCCCACGCCCTCACCCAGCCATGACGTCGAAGGAGCACCCAGCCATGAGCCTGCCCACTCCCACCCCCGGTAGCCGTGCCGTCGTCACCGGCGCGTCGTCGGGCATCGGCGCCGCGCTCGCCGACGGCCTCGCCCGGCGCGGCCACGCCCTGATCCTGGTGGCCCGCCGCAAGGATCGTCTCGACGACCTCGCCGCCCGGTTGCGGACCACGCACGGCGTCGAGGTGGACGTCCGCGCGGTTGACCTCGCCGACCGCGACGCGCGGGCGACGCTGTGCGACGAGCTCGCGGGCACGACCGTCACGGTGCTGTGCAACAACGCCGGCTACGCCACCTACGGCGAACTCGCCACCGCGGACCCCGAGCGGGAACGCCGCGAGGTCGAGCTGAATTGCGTTGCCGTGCACGATCTCACGCTGGCCGTGCTGCCGGGCATGGTCGCCCGGAACAGCGGGGCGATCCTGATCACCGGGTCCACCGCGGGCAACCAGCCCGGCCCACGCAACAGCACCTATGCCGCGACCAAGGCCTTCGCGAACACCCTCGCCGAATCCCTGCACGCGGAACTGGCCGGCACCGCAGTGGTGTGCACGCTGCTGGCGCCGGGCCCGGTCCGCACGGAATACGCCGAGGCCGCAGGCGTTTCCAATCTCGACGCCCTCGTCCCAGCCCCGCTCTGGGTGAGTGCCCAGGACGCCGCCGAAGCGGCGCTCGCCGGTACGGCCGCCGGGCGGCGTCGCGTGGTGCCCGGGATCTTCGCCAAGGTGCAGACCGTCGGCGGCCGGTACACCCCGCGGGCGCTGATCGGTCCGGTCATGCGCACCGTCTACGGAAGGCTGCGGTGAGATGAGCTGGGAACCCGCGGTCCGCACACCGGGCCGGACCTTCGGCGGCGATCTGCGCCGGGCCTTCGCGCTCGCTGATCCGCGCGGCAGCCTCTACCGCGACGCCCACTACTTCAGCGCCACCGTCGAGATCGACCCGGAGCGGATGGCCCAGTGGCTGCCCGCCGGAGTGCGCCTCACCGCGCGGCCGCGCGCGGACCTGTTCATCGCGTTCTTCCCGGACTGCAACTACGGGTCGGTGTATCACGAGGCCGGGTTGTTCGTGCATGTCAGGACGGTCCAGGGCACCGGAATCCACTGTCCCTGGATGATTCTCGACGACGACGTCGCCCTCGTCATGGGCCGTGAACTGCTCGGCTACCCCAAGAAGCTGGGCGAGATAGAATGGCGGCTCACTGATTCCGAGATCCACGCCGCCGCGACCCGGCGTGGGGCACAGCTGTTCACGATGCGGGGGCGGCTCGGCGCGGTGATCGACAACCCGCCACCGATCCTGTCGCGCCCGCACCGCAATGTCGTCGGACTGTCCGGCCTGTTCCCCGCCTTCCTGCTGGCCTTCACCCCGCGCGAAGAGGTGATCGAGGTGCGCCGGATCGAGGACTTCCAGCTGGATCTCGCGGGTTCCGAACGAGATCCACTCGACCAGATGGGCATCGGTCGCGTCGTCGAAGCCCGCCTGCACCGAGTGGATCTGTACGCCGGAAGAATCCCGCCTCTCCCGATCCGCCCCTACACCCCTCTGTTCACCGCGACCCGGCTCCGACCGCGCACGCTGTAGGGCGCCGGGGGTCTCAGCTGACAGTCGCCGTGATCTTGATTCCCGGGGTCACCTTGTACTCGGTGGCGAAGGTGATCGTCTCGCCCTGCGTCAGGATCCCCTGGCACAGCGTGCCGCCATTTTCGCCGGTGGCCACCTTGACCACGGCCGTGGTCGTCTTCAGCGTGGCGGTGGCATTGGTGTAAGTCATGGCGGTGTGATGGGTGAAGAACCCGCACGAGTAGCCGACGGCGGTGCGGAACACCATGTTGATGGAATTGAACTGGTCGCCGTTGACGATCGAGGTGGTTCCGGTGGCGGCGTTGTACGAGCCTGCGGTCAGGTTCGACGGGCCCGCCGCCACGGTGGACATGCCCTGCCACGCGGTGCCGTCGGGGCCGGTGCAGGTCACCGGGCTCGTGCCCTTGATCGTGCCCAGTCCGGACGTGGTCCGGGTCCCGGAGGGTAGAGAGCCGGTCGAGGACAGTCCCGCGCAGGTGAACACCGTCGCCCCGCTCTTGTTCTTCACGGTCAGCTGACCCGACACCGCGGAGAACGCGCCGTCCCCGTTGGGGTTGACGACCGTCCATGTGGTGGTGCCCGCGTGGGCGGGTGCGGTCGCGGTGAGCGTGGCAGCCATCGGAACGGCCAGCGTGATCGCGGCGATGGCGCGGCGCAGGGTGTAGGTCATGGCGGTCTCGATTCGTCAAGCAGGAGAACGCATTTCGCGGAACGATCCGCGTGATGCACCGGACGTGGCGGCCCGGTGGCGCGACGGTAGCAACGAAACCTGTTACTTAGCAGAGCTTTTGAACTATTAGTGTTTCAGTGTGTCGGGTCCGGAACTCTTCGGGTCGGGTCGGCGAGGCCGGTGCCGGTGATCAGGGGGAGATCGAGGGTGGTGCGGATACCGGGCGGGGCGGCCACGACGGCCGGGATGGCATTGACCAGGCGCATGGCGGTGCCGACGAGACTCGCGTGGTTGTGGTCGCCGTGGTCGCTGAACATGGCCAGGTCGAGCGTGTAGTGCGGTTCGCCGGTGACCTCGACCCGGTAGGACCCGCCGGTACGCGCGGGCTGTGGCCAGTCGGGCGCGAGGTCGGCGCGCAACCGGGTGACGTGTTCGAGCACCGTGACCGCACGGTCGCCGACCATGCCGCGGACTTCGAACCGCAGCGCCGCCGCGGTCCCCTCGGGGATGGTGCCCGAGTCGATGTCGAAGGTCTCCGGCGCGGGCAGGCGCTCGAAATCCTGGGTGACGGAATCGAGTTCGACGCCCAGGCCCTCCGCGAGCTGGCGCACCACGCTGCCCCAGGCCAGGGACAGCACGCCGGGTTGCAGCAGCAACGGAGTCTCGGTCATCGGACGGCCGAAGCCCATGATGTCGAACATGACCGCGGGGTTGTCGTAGGTCGAATAGTCGACGATCTCGAGGCAACGCACCTGCTCGACGCTGCGGCACGTGCCCAGCAGTGCCAGCGGCAGCAGGTCGTTGGCGAAGCCCGGGTCGATCCCGTTGACGAACAGCGACGCGTTGCCCTGCGCGGCCGCCTGTTCCACCGGCTCGAGCAGGTCCGCGGGCAATACGTCCCAGGGGTACTGCAGGAACACCGGGGCGCTGGCCACGACATTGATCCCGGCCGCCAGCAGCATGCGCAGGTCGGCCAGGGCCTCCACCAGCCGGTTGTCGGTCATGGCCGTGTAGACCACGCAGTCGGGGCGCAGCGCCAGGATCCGCGCCGTGTCGGTGGTCGCGAGAATGCCGGTGGCGGTGGTTGTTCCGGCGAGCTCGGCCGCGTCGCGACCCACCTTGTCGGGGCCCGAGACCTGGACGCCGACCAGGTCGAGCCGGGGATCGGCGAGCACGCCCGCCAGTGCGTGCCGCCCGACATTGCCGGTGCCCCAGTGCACTACGCGATGAATCATGGTCGTCGTCCTCACAGATCGGGAAGGGGAATGGCCAGGTTGGGCGCGATGAGACCGCCGTCGACCTCGAGTACCTTCCCCGTGAGGAACGACCCGGCGGGCGAGGCGAGGAACAGCGCGGCATGGGCGATGTCGGCGGGCTCGCCGAGGCGGCCCAGCGGGGTGGCCCGCTCCATCTGCGTCCGCATCTCGTCGTTGCCCGCGACGACGGCCAGCGCCGAGGTCAGGATCGAGCCGGGGGCGATGGCGTTGACGCGGATGCGGGGGCTCAGATCCATGGCCGCGGTGCGGGTGTAGTGCGCCAGCGCGGCCTTGGCCGTCGCGTACGCGGCGAACGCGCGCCCGGGCAGCCTGCCCATGGTCGAGGTGATGTTGATAACCGAACCGGTGCCCGCCGTCGCGAGCATCTGCGGAACGGCGGCCCGCATCAGCGCGTGCGCGGTCCCGACATTGAACGAGAACGCCTCGGCGAGATCGTCGGGGGAGGTGTCCAGCAGCGGCCGCGGCAGCGCCCCGCCCACATTGTTGACGACGATGTCCAGCCGCCCGAACTGCTCCACCGCGGTCCCGGCGAGACCGGCGACGGCGTCGGGGTCGGCGAGATCGGCGACGACGACGTGCGCGCGCCGGCCCGCCGCCGCCACCTCGTCGGCGACCTGCCGCAGGTCGGACTCGGTGCGCGCGGCGATCACCACGTCGGCACCCGCCTGCGCGAAACCGACGGCGATCGCGGCGCCGAGCCCGCGTCCCGCTCCGGTGACGACGGCGACCCGGTCGTCCAGGCGAAATTGGTCGAGAATCATGGTCCCACCTTGTGTGTCGAATACTCGACTAATATGTGGCGAATAGTCGAAGCAGTGTAGGGCGGGCCGAGCCCGTGGACAAGGGGTCGTCATGCCGGAATCCGCCTCGCCGCCGACCCGCCGGGTCGTCGAGGTGATGGAGTTGCTGACGCGGACCGAACGGGCGCTGACCGCGTCGGAGGTCGCCGCGGCGCTGGGCCTGGCCCGCGCCACGGTCACCGCCGTGCTCGCCGAGCTCACCGACGCGGGCTGGCTCCGGCGCGACCGCGACCGGCGTTTCGGTCCGGGGCCGGCGCTCGCGAGCTTGCGCCCGGCCGGCCTCGAGACGCCGGGCGCGGCGGTGCTCGCCGCGCTGAAGGAACTCGCCGTCGCCGCGCACTGTGGCGTCACGCTGAGCCGGATCGCCGACGGCCGGCTCACCGTGGTGGCCAAGGAATACGCGCCCGGCGGTCGGATCGTGCCGGGACTCGCCGTGGGACAGTCCATTCCGCTCGGCTATCCCGCCGGCGCCGCGGTGATGCCGTGGCGGACCGAGGCCGAACGGCGCGCCTGGCTGGCCACCGCGACCGGTCCGGCGCGGCGGGGCGCGCCCGCGCTGCTGCGGTTCGTCACCACCCACGGGTGCGCGATGTTCCGCCCCGATTCCGACGACGCCGGTCTGGTGGAGGTGCTCGCGGAGCTGCTGGGAGCGGTCGGTGCCGAGGTGGTGCAGCCGGAGCTGCGCGCCCGGGTGCTGCGTCAGCTGGCCCGCCTGACCGCCCGGCCCTATCGGGACGCCGACCTGGACAGTGCGGAGCCGATGCCGGTGAGCTACCTGTCGGCGCCGGTGTTCGGCGGCGCCGCGGCGCCGTACGAGGTGCAGATCGGTCCGCTGCGGTCCACGGTGAGCACGAGCGAGCGCGCGCACTACGTCGCGACGATCCGGGCGGGCGCCGAGGCACTGTCCGCGGCGCTTTCCGTACTTTGAGGTACGGAACACTGTTCCGGAGAGTATGGTCGGGGCGATCGCCGTTGGTGCAGTGACCGTCAGGAGCCGCTGGTGAAGTGCCCCACCGCCTTCCGCTACTGGGAGGCCCGCAGTACCCCGGCCGTACGCCGGGTCGAACGCCTGTTCACGACGGTGACCGGGCAGCGGCTGTTCCCGACCGACGAGCAGGCCGCGGCGCTGTGCGCGGACCTGTTCAGCGGCGATCCGGTGGCCGAACGTTTCGTCGCCGAGGTGATGCACGGCGAGATCGGGCCGAAAGCCGGGCGCCGGATGCTGGAGACGGCCCTGGCCGGGGGTATCGAGGCCGTCCCGGACGCGCCGGAGTCCATGCGCGCGCTGTTCGCCGAGTTCGAGACGGTGCCCGACTGGGTGGTGCCCGAGCTGGTGGAACAGGGCGCGGCGATCTGGCGGCGCTGGGGGACCATGCTGTTCAGCTTCGCCGGCGCCGAGACACTGGAGATGTACACCGAGGCCGCGGTCGCCACGCCGCTCTCGCTGGCGGGCGGCTACGCCGGCGACAGCGCGTTGCGGCGGTTCCTGGAGACCACCCGGTTCTGGATGGATGTCTCGGCGCCCCACGCGCTGCTCACCCCCGGCTCGGCGGGCCGGGCCACCGCGCTGAAGGTGCGGGTCATGCATGTCTCGGTGCGGGCCAGGGTCGCCGAGCATCCGGAATGGGATGTCGAACGGTGGGGTCTGCCGATCAGCCAGACCTACCAGATGCTCACCCTGCTCGCGGGCAGCGTGACGCCCGGGCTCGGCCTGTGGGCGCTGGGCTATCAGACGACACCGTCGGAAATCCGTGCGCTGCTGCATTTCCAGAAGTACATGGGGCACCTGCTGGGCGTGCGGCTGCGCTGGTATCCGGAGACGGTGGTGGACGGGCTGCGGGTGCTGGCGATGACCATCGCGTCGCGCTCCTACGACTCCGGCAGGCACGGCAGCGAACTGATCGAGTCCTATCCGGCGGCCTTCGCCCCGCGCGACGGGCATCGCGGCCTCACCCGGCTGCGCGAGATCTACAACTACCGCATCAATTCCGTGTACTCCGCGATGTACATGGCCCCCGGCACCCGCCGCCGCTACACCATGCCACCGGCGTTCCCGTGGATCCTCGTGCCGATCCTGCGGTTCCCGCTGATCACCGCCATGGAGCTCACCCGCCGGATCTGCCCGCCGTTCGCGCGGGCCCACGAGAAGGTCATGCTCGCCCACCGCGAGAACTGGTACCGAGCCCAGATGCGCGGGCGCGAAGCGGCCTTCGACGCCAGCGGCGCCCTGCGCCGATGACCCCACCGAAAGCAGCCATGAACACCACCGACATCGTCGAAGCGTGGAACGGCCCCGGCCGCCGCGACGCGGTCCTGACCCCGGTCCAGCCGCACCACAACGGATTGCACGCCGCCGCGAGCGCGCTCGCCTTCGAACACTGGTATTTCGACGCCCACCTCGACACCGGTCACGTGGTGATCGGGTTCCTGATCAAGCGCAGGCCCGAGGATCTGCCCATGTCGCGGCCCTGGGTCGAGTTGATCGTCTACAACCCCGACGGCACGCGCCGTCAGGCCGCGCGCCGCTATCCGCGGTCGGCGACCGCGTTCGCACCCGACGCCTGTGATGTCCGCATCGGCGCCAACACCGCCCGCACCGAAATCCGGGCCGACGGCCTGCCCAGCCATCACCTGCGGATGGCCGAGGACGGCATCGTCTTCGACCTGACGTTCCACAACGAGCTACCCAGCTGGATGCCCGGCAGGGGCGAGACCCGTTTCGGGACAAGGGATTCCTTCGGCTGGGTGGTCGGCGCTCCCCGCGCCCGGGTGACCGGTTCGATCGAGCTCGACGGGATCAGGCACGAGGTCACCGGGCGCGGCTATCACGATCACAACTGGGGCGTCGGTGACATGAAGAAGATCATCGAACGCTGGCACTGGGGCAGGCTGTACGTGGCGGACTATTCCCTGCTGTTCGCCTCCGTGCTGACCCAGCGGCGCCGGGGCGGGCACGAGATCAACCCGCTGATGCTCGCGCGGCACGCCGAGGTCGTCCTCTCCACCGGCGAGACCGTGCTCACCGAGGGGCCCGAACGATTCGACGCGACCGCGGGGCGGGCCTATCCCACCTGGATCGAGCTGCGCGTGCCCGGCGAACTCGAACTCCGGCTGGAGGTGGACCGGGTGATCCACGCCCACGATCTGCTCGACGACCTGCCGGTGGTGCGCTCCCGCCCGATCAAACCGCTGGTGCGCCGCCTGATCGGGCATCCCGGCTATTTCCGGTTCGCCTCCACCTTCGAACTCACCGTGCACACCGCCACCGGAACCGAGAAGCGCAGCGGCACGACCCTGCACGAACTCGTCGCACTCACCTGACCGGCGGCGTCTGCGGCGCGGTGACGAACGCGAAGAACGCCCGCCGCTGCGCCTCGGTGGGCACCGGCAGGTTCTGATTCCCGTGGACGAAACCGATACCGGCGAAGCACATCAGGCCCGCGCGCATCTCGGCTTGCTCGCTGGCGAACCCCATGTCCACGAGAGTGGCGGCGAGGGTGTGAAAGATCCTCTGGTCCAAGGCTTTCACCGCCTCGGCCACCTTGGCGTTGGTGCGTGCCCAGTCCCGCACCGCCAGCTCGACCTGCCACACCCGCTCCCCGGTGAGCAGCTCGCCCATCCGGGCCA
Organism: Nocardia asteroides; assembly: GCF_900637185.1. Taxonomy (NCBI): domain Bacteria; kingdom Bacillati; phylum Actinomycetota; class Actinomycetes; order Mycobacteriales; family Nocardiaceae; genus Nocardia; species Nocardia asteroides. The sequence goes on from NZ_LR134352.1 coordinate 3,511,629, forward strand.
GCCGCTGCTGCGGGGGCAGGTCGTCGAGATCCTGGAAACCGCGGGCCGCGTCGTTGTGATCGGCGCACCAGAACTGCGCCGTGGTCTCGAGCAGCTGGTCCACGCCGTCGAAATGCCAGTAGAAGCTGCCCTTGGTGACCCCGAGTTCGTCGCACACCTTGGCGATGGTGATCGCGGCGACGCCCTCGCGCAGCAGGATCCGCAGGGCCGCGGCGGTCCAGTCCTCGACCCCGAGCCTGCGGCCCGCGCCGCGCGCCGCCGCTTTGCGCCGCGACACCGGCGCGGCGGGTCGCGCGTTCTCGGTCATGGTCGCCTTCCTCCCGGTACCCGCGGACCGTACCGGGCCGTACGGTCGAACCTACCAAAGGGTATGGGTCGGTCCGGAATAGTCGCCGGGTACCCGAAGTTGCCTTCGGCATGAGCAGAGACGATCTCGGAACATTCGGCGTGTGGCGCCATTTCAAGGGTTTCACCGCGGACGCGGCCCGCGAAATCGAAGAACTCGGCTATCGCGCGCTGTGGCTCGGCGGCTCCCCGCCCGCGGATCTGGAGGTGGCCGAATCCCTGCTGGCGGCCACGGAATCGCTGACGGTCGGCACCAGCATCGTGAACATCTGGACCGCCCCGGCCGCGCAGGTCGCGCAGTCCTTCCACCGGATCGACCAGCGGTTCCCCGGACGTTTCCTGCTCGGCATCGGCGCCGGTCACCGTGAGGCCGACGGCGCGGACGCGGTGAAGCCCTACGACGCGCTCGTGGCGTACCTGGACGAACTCGACGCGGCGGGCGTGCCCCGGGAGCGCCGGGCGCTGGCGGCGCTCGGACCGCGCGTCCTGACGCTGGCCCGCGACCGGACCGCGGGCGCGCTGCCCTACCTCGCTCCGCCGGAGCACACCGCACTCGCCCGTGAGACCGTCGGCGCCGGGGCGTTGCTCGTCGCGGAGCAGAAGGTGGTCGTGGACGACGACCCCGACCGCGCGCGCGAAGTCGCCCGCCGCATGGTCCCCATGTACCTGGGACTGGTCAACTACGTCAGCAACCTGCGCCGGCTGGGTTTCTCGGCGGAGGACCTCACCGCACCGGGCAGCGACCGGCTGATCGATGCCCTGGCCCTGCACGGCACGCCCGCCGAGGTCGTCGCCGGACTGGTGGCCCATCTGGAGGCCGGGGCCGATCACGTCGCGATCCAGGCGCTGGACGAGGACTACCTCGCCGCGCTGCGCGCGCTGGCCGCGGTGCTGCCGGTCCGCCGGTGACGCCGCGGGGTCACTGACTCGGTTCGGGCAGTTCGCAATCCGAGACCTTCGGATTGACCCCGAGATAGTTGAGCGGACCCGCCACGACCGTGAGCGCGATGGTGCCCCAGGCGCCGCATTCGACCGGCGGGTTCGTGAAGTGGCCTCGTTGATGGGCCGCGATGAGTCCGGCGCCCAGCCACAGCAACATCAGCAGCGAGAGCACCCGCTTGGCGGTTTGATGGGGTGGCTGGGCCTGGACTACTTCGCGAATCTCACGAGAGCGTCGATTCCGTCGGTCGCGCATTGTCATCGCATCCTTCCCGTGTGCGATCATCACGCTCGTACCTCGTGCGAACTACGCCAACTCCGTGGATACCCCTGACACGTGCGCGGTCAGTCCGTCAACTGTGCGGCCCGGGGACCGCGCAGTCAACGGGGGCGCGCGAACTCACCCCACCGCCCGGACCGATCGGTCAGTGATCCGCCGCGACCACGCAGAACTCGTTGCCCTGCGGGTCTCGCAGCACGGTCCAGGCGAAACCGGGCAGGGAGTGCTCGTCCAGCACCTCGGCGCCCAGCGCCGTCAGCCGCGCGACCTCGGCGGGACGGTCGGTGGTCTGGAAGTCGATGTGGACGCGGTTCTTGGTCGTCTTGAGCTCCGGGACCAGCTGGAACGCCAGATACCGGCCCTCGCCGAAGCCCACGCCGGGCGGCGCGATCATCACGTAGTCGCCGGAATCGGCGAGGATGTCGTAGCCGAGGGCCGATTTCCAGAATTCGGCCAGCTGGGCGGGATCGTTGCTGTCGATGGTTACGCCGCCGAAGGCGATGGTGTCGGACACGGTCGCGACAGTAGCCCCGCCCACCGACAACGTGGCGGCCTCAGCCGGCGGCGCCGCCGAATTCCGCCAGGTAGTACGCCGACAGGGCCGGGTAGTAGTCCTCGAACCGCACGGTGGCCGGGTCGGCCCCCGCCTCGGCGGCGACCATGCGATCCAGGTAGTACTCCCAGCCCGGTCCGACGCCCTGCGCCATCGTGGGGTCGGGCACGTTCTGGGCGAAGGTCAGGGTGGTGACGCCGTTGTCCTCGGTCAGGTCGAGGCGCAGCTGCCAGTGCTCGGGATTCTCGCCGTCGTGCGGCGAGGAGGTGGTGATCCGGAGCAGGCGCGGAGCGTCGCACTCGTCGATCCGGAACCGCTCGGCCGGAACCTCGTCCTCGAACAGCATCTGGAACTTCACCTCCCCGCTCGCCGGGTCGCCGGTCCAGGTGCCGATCCAGCGGGCGAGCCGTTCCGGTTCGGTGACGGCGGCCCAGACGTCCTCGATCGGCGCGTGGAAGGTGCGGGTCCATGCGCAGTAGGTGCCGTCGCTGAGGTCGCGGCGGTGGCCGGTCGCGGTGGGAGTGGTCATGCTGTCTGCTCCTTGTCGGTCTCGGTGCCGGTGGTGGCCCGGCGTTCCCGGGTGGTGCGGCGGACCTCGAGGTCCAGGCCGTCGAGCGCGTGTTCCGGAATCGGCGGCCGGGACGGTTGCAGCTGTTCCAGATAGGCCCGCAGGGGCGCGAGCCCGTCCGATGCGAGCCGGTAGTGCCGCTCGCGGCCGTGCGGTTCGGCGTGGACGAGACCGGCCTCGGTGAGCACCCGCAGGTGCTTGCTGATCGCCGGTCGGCTGATGGGGTAGTCCGCGGCCAGGTCGACGACCCGGGCCGGTGCGGCGGCGAGTCGCTCGAGCAGGGCGCGGCGTACGGGGTCGGCCAAGGCCTCGAACACGTCCACCCTCCTATTGGTAACCCATGGGTTACCGATAGTCAAGGGTCTAGCGGGTGCCCCAGAGGCGTTCGAGGACCGCGCGCAGCGTGTCCGCCGGGACCGATCCCGGCTGGGCCAGTTCGATCCCGTCGGCGGCGACGAGGGTGGCCGCGGTGATCGCCGCGAGCAGCGGCGCGCCGACGGTGGTGTCGACGAGTCCGAGGGCCACGGCGTTGTCGAAGACCGCCCGGGTCCAGTCGTCGGCCTCGACGCCGCCGCGGGCGGTGGCCAGGACCGCGCGGTCGTCGGGATGTTCGGCGAGGGCGGCTTCGAGCCGCCGCTGGGCGTCGGCGAAGGCGGTCCAGAAGGCGGCGGTGCTCCGCTGTGGCGTCCACGGGCCGAGTGCCCGGCCGACGCGGGTGATCGTCTCGACCCGCACCGTCTCGAACAGGTCGTCCTTGCCGTCGAAATAGTTGTAGAAGGCGGCCCGGGACAGTCCGGCGTCCTGGGCGACGGTGAGCAGCGCGGCGCCCTCGCGTCCCTGCTCCGCGAAATGGCGACGGGCGATCGCGAGGATCTCGGAACGCTTCTGCGCCGGCAGGCGCTCGAATCGGGGCAGCGGCATGGCGCGGTCGAGTGTAGCCGTCCGGCTACGCCGGAACCGCCGACGTGGCCGCCGCGAGACGGCGCCGCAGCAGCACGGTGTGGATCCAGTGTCCGGCCCACACGAGCAGGGCCAGTGCGCCGGTCCCGACGCCGATCGGGCCGGGCAGGAGCGAGGCGATCTGCAGCGTGCACCAGGCGAGACCCGTTGCCGCCCAGAGTCGCCGGGCGTTCGGTGGGGTGCGCCCGTCGGCCGCGAGGCTGCGGTCGATCGCGCCGACGATGAAGAAGTCCTCCACGAAATTGAACGGCAGGGCGAACATCAGCCAGACCGAACGCGTCGAGCGGTGGCGCGCGCTCTCCGGAACCTGAGCCAGAAGACGTTGCAGCGCAAGGTAATACAGCGCCACGGCGCCGAAGAACACCGCGACGGTGAGGCCACCCGCGATCGGGCCGACCGCCGCGACCTCGCCGAGGATGCCCGCGCCCCACTCGGGCGCCCACAGTGGCTGGGTCAGCAGCACGACGACCGGGATCGTCAGGACAAGTGTCGCCGCGCGCATCGTCGACCTCCAGCATTCGAGCGTTGTAGACACACTGTACATACATTATGTACACAAACGTTGGTCGACCGGAGAAGGGTGACTGTTCGACCGTCGCGCGGACGCCCGGCGCCAGGCAGGCGGCGCCCGTCGATCGTCGAAGGGTCCGGATGCCCGTACCCTGTTGAGTGTCTGCATGTTTGGTGGCCGTAGCCCGTAGGATGGAGCCCGATGGACCACACGGACCCTTTCCCTCGCCCTGTTCCGTTCACGGTCCCGAAGCTGCTCGTGGGCTTAGGGGCGACACTGGCTGTTGCTGCGGCGATCGCCTCGTTCACCTTCACCTCCACCCTCGCCCGCACCGCGGGCGTCCCCGACAACCTGACCTGGCTATGGCCGGTGGTGGTCGGCCTCACCGTCGCGCTGGTCGCCTGTACCTTCATCACGCTGGTGGGGATCCGTGACGACAAGACGACCTCGCTGGTCCGGGTCTACGAGCTGCTACTCGTCGCCGCCGTGCTGATCAGCATCTTCGGCAATGTGCTCGCCATCTCCCGCGACCCGATCGAGATGGGCATCCTCGAGATCGCGACCGTGGTGTCCGTCCCGCCGCTGTGCCTGATGATCTGTGTCGGCAACTACCTGTTGCTCGCGGCCGTCGTCCCGGTCCGCATCGTGGCCGCGATCCGCGAGGACGACTGGCGGCTACGGGTTCTCGGCATCCCCGGCGCCTCCGCGCAGGCGAAGGACGCGAACCCCGCGCACCACGACGGCTGGTGGGATCAGTACCGCAGCGAGGCGAGGACCCCGCCGTCCACCCCGACGGCGCCGCGCACCCGCTCCTGAGCGACCGGGCATCCCGGCGGTCCAGGGTGTGGTGACGCTCGCGGCATCCTCGCCGCGATCGGCGCGACCCTGGCCGCCGCCGCCACCGTGACCGGCTAGCTTGCGCATTCACCCCCGGTGAGCTGCGTTTCGGTCGCATACTGGGCGGGACTGCTCGACCGACGCGGCCGGATCACCGGCCAGAGGGAGGTTGCTCGATGCAAGCCAAGGTGGGAGACCGGATCCTGGTGCACAGCCAGACGGTGGGTCGCGGTGACCAGTCCGGCGAGATCCTCGAAGTGCGCGGCAGCGACGGCGCGCCGCCCTATGTGGTGCGGTTCCAGGACGGGCACGAGGGGTTGATGTTCCCCGGGCCGGACTGTGTGGTCGTGCCGCAGGAGGCCTGACGCCGTCCGGCCCACCGCCTTCGTGGTCAGAGGAAGGGATAGCTCACGCCGGTCAGCTTCTCCGACACCTGCCAGAGCCGCCGGGCGAGCGCCGGGTCGTGCGAATTCCTGCTCGAGGTGGCGAGTTCGGGGTAACCGCGCAGGCCCAACGGTCCGCCGGGCCCGTAGTACCGGCCGCCCTGCACCACGGGGTCCGTGGCCGCGCGCAGCGTCGGCAGGGCGCCCATCGCCGCGGACTGGAAGGCCAGGCCGGTCGCGGGGCCGCGCAGCACGGCGGGCAGGTGCCGCATCAGGTCGGTGTCGGCCGCACCGGGATGCGCGGCCACCGAGATGGTGGCTCCGGGTGCGGTCGGCAACCGGCGCTGCAGTTCGTAGGCGAAGAGCAGATTGGCCAGTTTGGACTGGCCGTACGCGGCCACCCGGTCGTAGCCGCGGCTGAACTGCAGATCGTCGAACCGGATGTCGGCCCGCACCCGGTGCCCGAAGCTGCTCACCGTCACCACTCGTGAGTTCGGCACGGGCAGAAGACATTCCAGCAGCAGTCCGGTGAAGGCGAAGTGGCCGAGATGGTTGGTGCCGAACTGCAGCTCGAAACCGTCGGCCGTGACCTGCCGAGGTGGATACATCACCCCGGCATTGTTGATCAGCAGGTCGATCCGGGGATGCGTGGCCTTCAGCTTCGCCGCCGCGTCCCGGACGTCGGCCTGGGAGCTCAGATCGAGTAGCTGGAGTTCGAGCTCGGCGGCGGGCACTCGCGCGTGAATCCGGTCGACGGCATCCTTGCCCCGCTCCGGATTTCGCACGGCCAGCACCACCCGCGCCCCCGCGGCCGCGAGCGCGGCGGCGGTCTCGAAACCGAGACCGGAGTTCGCGCCGGTCACGATCGCGGTGCGTCCCGATTGGTCGGCGATGTCCTCGACAGTCCACCTCGGCATGGTTCCCCCTGTAGTCGATGAGCGAAATCGATCGTCCCGCTGCCGGTTTCGACTCTAGGCCGAGCCGTGCCGCCCGCACCACGGTTAGGATGGGGAATGGGGAAGAAGCTCATCGCCGCGGTCGCGGCCCTGTTCGCCGGTACCGTCGCGGTGACCGGATGTTCCAGTGACGCCGATGTGGTGTCGAAGAACCTGTCCAAGGAATCCGATCAGTTCAAGATCGACCGCCGCGTGGTGTTCTTCAACGGCATCACCGACAAGTACCTGCTCTCCATCGAGGGCAAATGCTCGATCAAGGACGAGAACAACCAGCTCGAGGTCACCTGCAGAACCGGCGACGACGAATACAAGAAGCACTTCCTCGGCCTCTCGGACAACGTCAGCTACTTCGTGGAACAACTCGAAGGCGCCAACGTCAGCCCCTACCACTACAAAGTCATCTTCAAACCCGAAACCATCATCGCCGACGTCGACCACCCGTGAGTCATCCCGAAAAGCGTAGGGCTGGAACTCAATCGTGCGGCAGGGGCGCCTCGAGCTGTTGTCGTCCGCCCCGGAAGAACGTCGTGGAAACATCGGGCAGGCTCAGTTCGGCGCGCATCGCGCGGAGGAACCCGTCGAATGCCCGGCGGGTAGGGCCGGCCATCTGCCGCCACTCTTCGGCGGACACGACGCCCGCCTGCGCCTGCTCGTACAGATCGGTCAACGCATGCTCCACTTCGGTGGCAGCTTCGACGATCGACGACGACCCGTGTAGCCACACGGCAATGAACGCGGTGTCGGACGACTGGAATCCATCCCCCTTCGCCCGGGCCAGGGACTCGGTGAAGGCATCACTCGCGCGGTCTGCCAGCGCGATGGAGCGGATCAGCCCGTAGGAGGATTGGAATTCTTCCGCATAGCGCTGATAGCTGGCTGTCTTCTGGTCGCGACGCCATCGGGCCGACTCGGCTCGGGAATCCCAGAGGCGACCGATGGCGATGCCCAGGATTGCCGTCAGCGTCGCCAATATTGCTGGAATCATGGAACTTTCACCCACCCTTATAGCTCCAACGGCGAGAAGAGTCTATCCGGCCTGGGGCGATGACGCTGCGTCCTGAGCGTTCAAGGGTGAGCAGGAGTCACGTCGGCTGTGGACGCCGTTTGTCGGACTGCGACGATGTCCCGGGCCCTTCCGTAGGCTGGTCGGGGTGGGAGCTGTGGAGGGTGGTCGAGGGGTCGAGGTGGGGTGGGATTTCGCGGGGCCGGGGGTGGGGATGCCGGCGGGGGTCGGGGTGATCGGGTATCGGGATGTGGGTGGGGTGGGGCTGGATCTGCGGGTGGCGGGGGCGGGGGTGGTCACCGTGGTGGTGGCGTTCGGGGCGGGTGGGGTGACGGTCGACGACGCCGAGGGGCGGCGGTCGCTCGGGGGGTTCGTGGCCGGGCTTCCGCTGGAGGCCATGCGGATTCGGGCCGAGCGGGCGGAGTGCGTCGAGGTTCGTCTGTCGCCGACGCGGGCCTATTCGCTGCTGGGGATCGACCCGGCCCAGCTGGGGCGGGGCGCGGTCGCGCTGGAGGAGCTGTGGGGTCCGCGGGCGCTGCGCCTGCGTGAACAGCTCGCGTCCGCGCCGACCTGGGACGAGCGGTTCGCGCTGACGAGATCGTTTCTGGCACAGGGCGACCGGTCCCCGCGTGTGCCCGACCCGGAGGTGCTCGCGGCCTGGGAGCGGATCGTGGCCACCGGTGGCCGGGCGAAGGTCGGCGCGCTGGCCGAATCCCTCGGCTGGAGTCACAAACGGCTGTGGGCGCGGTTCGAATCCCAGATCGGGCTCACGCCCAAGCGGGCGGCGATGCTGATCCGGTTCCGGTCCGCGGTCGACGAACTGCTGGCGGGCCGCCCGGCCGCCGACGTGGCGATGGACTGCGGCTACGCCGATCAGGCACATCTGTGCCGGGACGTGTCCCGCTTCGCCGCCCATACGCCGGGCGCGCTGCGCGCGCACTATCTGCCCGCCATCGCCCGGCAGCGGTACCACGCCTGGGGGAGGACTTCGCCGATACCGGTGGGAGATTGAGAGAAACGGCGTTACATTGTCTCAATGGTGGGCACACGCGATTCACGCCGGTTCGTCGTCATCGGAGGTGGCCTGGCCGGCCTGGCCGCCGCGGTGTGGCTGGCGGAGGCCGGTAAACAGGTGACGCTGCTGGAGCGGCGCGCCCGGCTGGGCGGACGCACCCAGGCGATGCGGGTCCCCGAGGTGGACGACCTCCCCGACAACGGCCAGCACGTGGTGGCCAGCGGATACCACAGCCTGTGGCGGTATCTGGACAGCGTCGGCACCCGGCAGTACGTGACGTTTCCCGGTGCGGGCAGTCTGCGCTGGCCGGGTGGTCGCGCGGTCATGTTGTACACCAAGGGATTCGGCGCGTTGCGCACACTGCTGGGCGCGCATCCCGACGCCGGTCCGCTGGAGCGGCTGCGGGCGCTGCGGTCCACGCTGCTGCTGGTCGGGCAGGCGCTGTGGCAGCCGCGGGACCTGGCCGACATCACCACCGAACAGTGGTTCCAGCGCGTCGGAATGCCGGCGAAAGCGCGTGAGGCGCTGTGGGATTGGCTCGCGCTGGGAATCGCGGCGGAGCCGGTGGACCGGGAATCGGCGAAGGTGTTCGCCGACGTTCTGGCCACCGGCGTGCGCATCGGTGTCCGCGATCGCGCGGCGGTCACGATCGGTTACCCCACCGTGGATCTGGACACTCTCTTCATCGCCGGCGCCCAGCGGGTGTTCGAGCGCCACGGGGTCGACGTGCGCTATCGCGCGGTGGCGCGCAAGATCGTCGTCACCGACGGGCGGGCCAGCGGCGTCGAGCTGGCCGACGGCTCGCTGATCGACGCGGACGCGGTGATCTGCGCGGTCCCGAACTCGAACATCGGCGGGCTCCTCGACGACCTGCCCGAACATGCCGAAATCTATGCCGCCGCCGACAAACTGGGCGTCACCCCGATCGTGAGCACCAACCTCTACCTGGACCGGCCGCTGCGGACCAGGTCCGCCATGGAGGCGCTGATCGGCGGCACCGGCGTGATCGACGAGGTCTTCGACCGGCAGCGCATGCACGGCCGCACTCCCGACGGCACCTGGCTGTACTGCCTGACCACCAGCGGCGCCTACGAGCAGATCCACCGGAGCAACGACGAGATCCTCGCCGAGCAGATGGCGCTGATCCGCCGCTACTATCCCGAAGCCGCCGACGCGAAGCTCGTGACCGGGCACGTGGTGAAGATGCCGAAAGCGACCTTCTCCCAGGTGCTCGGCACCGACAACCTGCGTCCCGGCCAGCGCACCTCGGTTCCCAACCTGATGCTGGCGGGCGACTGGACCCGCACCGACTGGTCGGCCACGATGGAAAGCGCCGTCCAGAGCGCCGAACGCGCCGTCGCCGCGCTGCTCGACCAGCCGGAGTAGGCCGCGCTCAGCGCAGATACCGGGCGAGAAGGGGGACGGCGTCGGCGGCGTGCTCGGCCTCGATCGGATCGCCGATCAGGGTGAAGCGCCAGCCGTCGGGGCCGCGGTGCAGCGCGCCGAAGACCAGGCCGGTGGCCGCGCCCACGTGGTCGAGGTCGACGCGCACCAGTTCGGTGCCCGCGACGGCGTCGACCACCCGGCAGAAGCCGTGGTGGATCGTGTCGAATCGCTGCCCGGTGTAGCAGGTGACGAGGAAGACGATGCTGGTGACCGACGGGTGCACCCGGGTCAGGTCCCCGACGATCACCTCGTTGTCACCCGCGCCCTCCCCGGTGACGCTGTCGCCGAGGTGGCGCAGGGCGCCGTCGTGGGAGATGAGTCGTTCGTGGAAGACGGCGTCGACGAACGCCGTGCCGGCGAACGACAGGGCGGCGGCGTTGAGATCGATGCGGTTCGTGCGCGGTGCCAGGGATTCGACGTCGTCGCCGGGCGCCCAGCCCAAGCCGAGCCGGACGAGTTCGAGCGTGTGATCAGCGGTAGTGGGGATGGTCGGTGCCATGAAAATCCTCAGGGTAGAACGAAAGCGGGCGTCGAGCCCGGCGCCCGCTGTCACCCGGGTGCCCGTTCCACCGCATCCGATCGGTCACCGCGCCGATCGCCATCGAACCGTCATGTCGATCGCGGCCGATCCTGGGTATGCGCCGGGGAGGCGCTCCGGCGTCGGAGCGCCGCAACTGACACCGAGAGGAGTTCGATCTCGTGGAAGGTCTCTTGCGACCCCTCATCGTCGTGCTGGCCACGATCGCGGTCACGGTGACGACGGGCCTGCTGGTCGACCGGGTGTTGCGCTACATCGCACGCCGCAGGCCAGATACCCGATTGCCGCTGCTGCTGCGCCGGGTCCAGCTGCCGTTGCAGCTGCTGGTCGGCGCGGTGACCCTGCGCGCGGCCTATCCGCTGGCGGAACTGGACCTGCGCCGGGACACCGTCGTCCGCAACGTGCTGGCCTCGGCCGCCGTCATCGCCGCGGTGTGGGCGATCATCCGGATCGTCGACGCCGTCGCCGAGAATCTGCTGCACCGGTACGCGCGCCGCACCAGCGACGTCTCCCGGGTGCGGCAGTTGCGCACCCAGCTGGGGCTGGTGCGCCGCATCGTCACCTCGGTCCTGGTCGTGACCACCGCCGCGGTTGCCATCCTGCTGCTGTTCCCGAGCCTGCGCACACTGGGCACCTCGATGCTGGCGTCGGCCGGCGTCATCGGCATCATCGCGGGCGTCGCGGCGCAGTCGACGCTGAGCAATCTGATCGCCGGCCTACAGATCGCGTTCGGTGACTCGGTGAAGATCGGCGACACCGTCGTCGTGGAAGGGGAGTGGGGGACCGTCGAGGAGATCACCCTGGCCTTCCTCACCGTGCGGATCTGGGACGACCGGCGGCTGACCATGCCGGTGTCCTACTTCAACAGCAAGCCGTACGAGAACTGGTCGCGGGGCGGATCGGAGGTCACCGGCACGGTGTTCCTGCACCTGGACCACAGCACGCCGGTGCCCGCGCTGCGCGCGCACCTGCACGAGTACCTGCGCGACCGCCCGGAATGGGACGGGCGCAGCGGGAATCTGGTCGTCACCGACAGCACGCCGACCAGCATCGTCGTGCGGGCGACGATGTCGGCCGCGAACGCCGACGACGTCTGGGACCTGCGCTGCGCGGTCCGCGAGGAACTGCTGACCTGGCTCGGCCGCCATCACGCGCACGCCCTGCCCAAGATCCCCGCGACGATCACCGAATCCGACAGTGCGGCGGAGTTTTTCGACAGCCCCGCGCCGCAGTCGAAGCAGCAGGTCCACGCCCGGTGAGCGCGGGTGGCGGAAACGGGGGTTGACACCGTGCCGATCGCGGCTTTGACTGACTGGGAAGCAGGTGTTACCTCCTCCGACAGCGCTCTGAGAGGTAGACGATGCGTGGCACGCGGTACGCGGCCCCGCGGCGTCGGCGTGCATCGACCGCCCGCCGCGGTGCCCTCTCGGTCCTGGCCGTGCTCGGCGCGTGCCTGCTCGCCCTGGCATCCGCCCAGCCGGTCGCCGGACAGCCCATAGCGAACACCGGTGAGAGCGGGTTCGCGATCCCCTTCGCCGGTGCGCCCACCTACGAACACGTGGCACCGACCCAGCTGACCGGGCCGGACCAGCTCAATCAGCCACTCGGCCAGGAATGGGCCGACGCGATCGCGGGACAGGTGGGGCTCAGCCGCGCCGACGCGCTCACCGAGCAGCAGTACGTCGATCTCACCACCGGCGGCGGCGTCGGCGGCGACCGCGCGGCGGCCGACGTGATCGTCGCGTGCGTGGAGATCCTCACCAATACGGTCGGAAACCCCCTGACTTCCAGGGCCGACGGGCAGCCGCTGTCGACGGTGCTGGCCAGTTACGGCTTGTACGTCGATCCGGCCGGGCTGCTGCAGAGCCCGGCCAACGCGGCCGCGCCGACCCGGCAGGTGAACACCCTGATCGCGCCCGGCGGGTATGTCGGGAACTGGTTGCGGGACAACGGCGCCGCGCACACGCTGGTCGCGCTCTACCGTTCCGCCTACACCGTCCAGGCGGTGTACGGGTTCGCGGCACAGCAGATGTCGGGGACCGCGCAGCTGGTCACCAATACCAAGGGCGGGGTGAGCACCCGGGTCGGCATGTCGATGGCGCCACCGCTGTGGATCGTGAACTTCGCGCTGATCTACGTCCTGAATCCCACCCTCGCGGCGGGCATGCCCGCCTACTGGACGCCCATCCCGCCGCCGGTGGCCGACGCCATCGCGGCCAGCCCCACCGGTCAGGTGCCGTACCGCGAGTACGCGGACTACTTCGGCTGAGCGGCCGCGCGCAGCGGTGCGCCGACGTGATGCAGGTGCGTCAGCGCCTCGCGATAGGACGCGATCAGCCCCGTCTCGTGGTACGGCACACCGATTTCCCGGCAATGGTCACGGACGATGACCTGGGCGTGGCGCAGGTTCGGCGTGGGCATGCTCGGGAACAGATGGTGCTCGATCTGATAGTTCAGACCGCCCAGGGCGAGATCGATCATCGTGCCGCCGCGCACATTTCGCGAGGTCAGGACCTGGCGGCGGAGATAGTCGGGACGGTCGTCGCCGGTCAGCGTCGGCATGCCCTTGTGGTTCGGGGCGAAGATGCAGCCCATGTACAGGCCGAACAGGCCCTGATGGACCGCGAAGAAGGCGAGGGCCTTGCCCGCGGGCAGCACGGCGAACACAGCGGCCAGATACAGCGCGAAATGGCTGAACAGCAGCGCGCCTTCCCAGGCGCGATATTTCAGCTTCGCCTGCCGCAGCGCGCGCACGCCGGCCACGTGCAGATTCAGGCCCTCCAGCAACAGCAGGGGAAAGAACAGGTATGCCTGAGCCTGTCCCAGCAGTCGCGGCAGACCACGGCTGGACCGTGCCTGCCGCTGGGACCAGAGCAGAATATCCGGGGCGACATCGGGATCGAGGTCCTCGTGATTCGGATTGGCGTGGTGGCGGGTGTGCTTGTCCTGCCACCAGCCGTAGCCCAGACCGATCCCCCCGTTGCCGACCAGCCGTCCCACCAGTTCCGTCGGCCGGCGCAGCCGGAAGACCTGACGATGGGCCACATCGTGCATGACCAGGGCGATCTGCGCGAAAGTGACCGCCAGGAACGCGGCGACCAGCAAGGTCCACCACGAATCGCCGACGACCACGAACGCCGCCCAGCCCGCCACGAACGCGGCCCCGACCAGGCCGAGCCGGACCGCGTAGTAACCGGGCCGCCGGTTCAGCAGTCCGGCGGCGGAGACCCGGCGCAACAGGCGGGCGTAGTCACCGTCCGCGCCGCGCCGTGGCGGCGATGATTCGGGAACCAGGGAGGAAGTCGGCATAGCTCGTCCTGACAGCGGAGGGGCGTGGTGTCGACATCCGACGCTAACGGCGGATTTCTCGTCGCTCGTAATCCTCTGGTATGACCCCGAATAGGACTGGGGTGTGGTTTTCGGCGTCCGCCGCCGTATCGCGGAGTAAATTTGCAGACGGCACGCCCTTGTTCCCTCGATAGTGAGGTTCGATCATGAGGACTCTCCGCACCACTCCCGCCGTGCTCGCCGCGCTCGTGTCGCTGGGTTTCGCCGCCGCCGGATGTTCGGTCTCGATCGGCACCGATACTGTCGACAAGGAGAAGGTGGCCGACCAGATCAGCACCCAGCTCGCCGCCCAAGTCGGGGAAACTCCCGACGAGGTCACCTGCCCCGAGGACCTGAAAGCCGAGCAGGGCGCCACCATCACCTGCACCCTGACCGAACAGGGCGCCACCTACGACGTGAAGGTGACGGTCACCTCGGTCGACGACGACGACAATGTGAAATTCGATATCGAGGTCGCCGACGCGCCCAACTAGGACACCGCCACCGATCAGCTTCCGGTCGCGCCCTGGGTGGCATTGCTGAATTGCGTCCTGGCGTCGTTGACGGCATTGCGCGGGGTGTAGAACGTCACCGTATTGCTGGTGTTTCCGCTCGCCAGCGGACATTCCACCCGCACCGCGTACGATCCCGGCGGAATCGACGGGATCACCAAGGCGGTGAACACCGCGGGCGCGGGATTCGCGTCGGGATTGGGCACATTGTTCACGAACAGGGTGCAATTCATGGCCGGCGATCCGTCCCAGGAAATATTCCAGCTGTCGGAACCCTCCAGGGTGACCGAGATCGTCGGCGGTGTCGCGGCGACCGAAGGTCCGGCGCCCAGGCTGACACCTACCGCGACAAAGGGGGTGAGAACGGCGGCGATCCGCCCAGTACTCGCGTGCATTGTCACTCCTCCGGGAATGGGAATGGTGTGATGCTGCGCCCCGAAATCGGGCTGCGGTGTTTCGAACGCCGAATACCGGCATCAAGTGTCCGCTCCTCGGCCGAGCCGGTCAACACCGCGCACGATCGCGTGACGCGTCGCTGCGCGGGCGATACTGTTTAGAAACCGCGATCGGCGGTACCGCCACGAGAGAACGGACTTGCCGGAACAGAGGAGGACTTCATGGGTTCGCAGGACATCATCGCGCAATTGCGGCAGGACATCACCACCGCGGGCGACGCCGGCGACGAAGCGACCGTGGCACGGCTACGCGGGGAATTGGCGACCGCGCTGCGGGAAACCGGCGCCGGGTCGGCCGCGACCGTCACCGAGGACGACCTGCGGGCCCTGCTCGACGCCACCGCCGCCGACGCGCGACTGGTGCTGTCGGAAGGCAAGGTTGGCGTCCATTCCGGCACCGACTACGCCGGTGGCGGGCTGCTCGTCATCACCCGTGCCGACCTGCTCGACCGCGTCGGCTCACCGGCCGACGACCGCAAGCTCACCGAGACGGCGGCGTTGCTCGACACCGACATCCGCTTGCTCGGCGCCTGACCGGGCGGAATAGCCCCACCGAATCTAGAACGCGTTCTACACTGCGGCGATGGACCTTGTCGCGATCGAGGAGATCAAGCGCCTCAAACATCGCTATTTCCGCACGCTCGATCTGAAGCTGTGGGACGAGTTCGCGGACTGTCTCGCCGAGGACATCTCCGCGCGCTACGGCACCCAGGCCATGGACAAGCCGCTGCATTACGACAACCGCGCCGATGTCGTCGCGTTCATGGAGCAGAACCTCGGGTCCGGGATCGTCACGGTGCACATCGCCAACCATCCCGAGATCGAGGTCGACGGCGAGACCGCGACCGGATCGTGGGCCTTCGAGGACACCGTGCTGGTCCCGGCCGCCCAGCTCCAGATCCGGGGTGGCGGATACTATTCCGACACCTATCGCCGGGACGCCGACGGCGTGTGGCGCATCTCCTCGACCCGCTACGAGCGCATCTACGAAGCGGTGACCTCCCTGGCGGACACTCCGAGCTTCAAGCTGATCGCCAACCGCTGGGATCCCTCGCTCGCCCGCTGACCGGCGCGTCCCGACACGGTCAGCCGTTGTGCCCGGCCTCGGCCGCGGGCGTCGGCAGATCGAGAATCGCGACGACCGTCGCGTGCACGCGGCGCTCGAGTTCGCCGGGCACGCTCGCGTCGAACTTTCCGTGCAGGTACAGGAAAGCCAGGCCGTGCACCATCGACCACAGCGCGGTGGCGAGAGCTTCTTCGTCGGAGTCCGGAAATGCTTTCCGCACAATCGATCTGACGTATTCGTGAATGGCGGTGGTGGCCGCCAGCCGGTCGGGGTCGGACGGATCGCACGGTTCGGCGAACATGGCGCGGAACAGGCCCGGCCGGTTCAATGCGAAGCGCACGTAGGCGACGGCGATCGCCGTGAAATCCTCGGCAGTGGCCGGGGCGGTTCCCGCCGCCGCCAATTCCATGGCCAGGTCGCGGTATCCCACCGCGGCCACCGCCGACAGCAGCGCGTCGCGATCGGCGAAATGGCGGTAGGGCGCCGCGGTGGACACCCCCGCGCGCCGTGCGGCGGCACGCAGTGACAACTCGGTGGCGCCGTTCTCCTCGAGCAGCTCGATCGCCGCGCGGACCAGCGCGGTGGGGAGGTCGCCGTGGTGGTACGGCGTGTTCGTCGTTGCCATGTCCCCAATTTAACAAGTGTCGACACTGCTTACATCGTGGGTAACTGCGGGTTCCTAGGTGGGGGCGTGGATCAGTGGAGGACCGCCGGGGGATCGGTGAGCGCGGCGTCGAGGAACCGGCGAAGGGATCGAGAGGGTTCCGGCGTGCGCCGCCAGCCGAGATAAAGGGTCGACGGCGGGATGTCGGGAAGCCGCCGGTAGACGACGCCGGGATGGGGTGCGCGATGGGTGGCCAGCGCCGGAACCGCGCCGATACCGCGGTCGGCGGCGACGAGCTCGATCCACTCGTCGAAGTTGCGGCAGGTGACCGTCTCCCGGTCCGGATCGGGATCCGGCCAGCAATCGGGGGTGGTGGTCCCCGATTCGGTGTTCACGACCAGCGGATAGTGCGCGAGGTCGGACCAGCGCAGCTCCGGGGATCGGGCGAGCTCGGAGCGGTTCGACACCGCCAGTACCCGTTCCTCGGTCCCGATCGGCCGCCAGCGAATCGATCCGTCGGCGCGTCCGACGGTGCGGGCCACGGCGATGTCGATCACGCCGTTGCGCAGGTCCGTGGCCGGGTTGTCGCTGCGGACAAGGCTGACCTGGGCACCGGATCGCTCGTAGCGCGCCCGCGTGGCGGCGAACCAGTCGGTGGGTAGCAACCAGGAGAACCCCACCCGCACCTGCGTCAGCGACCGCATCTCCGCCTGCAGTTCGGTCAGCTCGGTCAGGATGGCGCGGCTGCGCCGCAGGAACAGCTCGCCGTCGGCGGTGGGTGCGGCGCGTCGCGCGGAACGGTCGATGAGGGCGCAGTCGAGAATGCGGTGACCATGTCGTCTGCTTCCGCCTCCCGTCTCAGCGGGCCGCGTGTCGGCGTGGCCGCCGCGGCCGGCCTGGCGGCCGCGATGGGCGTCGGGCGGTTCGTCTTCACGCCGCTGTTGCCGATCATGACGGCGACGGCCGGGATCGGCGCGGCGGACGGAGCGGTCATCGCGACCGGCAACTACGCGGGCTATCTGGCCGGTGCGGTGCTGTTGACGAGAAGGCCGCACCTGAGCCGACGCGGCACCTTCCTGGCGTGGTCGCTGGTACTGGTCGTCAGCGAGGCGGCGATGGCGCTGTCGGCGCAGGTGATGATCCAGGCCGGATTGCGGTTCGTCGCGGGCGCGGCCAGTGCGGCGATCTTCATCGCCTGTGCCGCCACTGTCGCCCGGCACCGGCGTGACGGCGCGTCCTCGGGTGTGGCGTTCGCCGGTGTCGGCGTCGGTATCGCGATCAGCGGCGTGTTCACCCTGCTCGCCGGGAACTGGCTGTCCTGGCAGGGCATGTGGGTGGGATCGGCGATCGTGACCGCGCTGCTGCTGATTCCGGCCACGGCCCTCGACATCCGCGGCGAGACCACCGGCGGTGACCTGCCGCGAGACGGGGCGGGGCGCGATCGGCGGGTCCGGCGGGCCTGGGTGCTGCTGTCGGCCGCGTACTTCGCCGAGGGGCTCGGTTACATCATCGTCGGGACGTTCCTGGTCGCGGCGGTGGCCGGCGCCGGTGGCGGAGTGTCCACGGCCGGGTCGTCGCTGTGGATCCTGGTCGGCGTGGCCGCCGCGCCCGCGACGGTGCTCTGGCACCGGGTGGCCCGCCGCGTCGGTGCGGATCGGGCGCTCGTGGCGGCCCTGGTCGTGCAGTGCCTCGCGATCACGGCGCCGGCGCTGGACCGCGGTGTCCTCGCGGCGCTGATCGCCGCGACCGGCTTCGGGGCGACCTTCATGGCCATCGTGATGCTCGCCGTCGAGGTGGGTGGCCGGTTGCCCGTCGCCCGGACCGCGGCGACGTTGACCGCGGTCTTCGCCGTGGGTCAGATGCTGGGACCGCTGGTGGTGGCGCCGGTGGTCGGGAAGTCCTATGCCACCGCGTTCGCGATCGCGGCCGGGATCGTCGCCGTGTCGGCGGTGCTCGCCGCGGCCGCGTCCGCGTCGCTGCGGGCGATTCCAGCGATGCCGGTCAGTCGCGCACCCCGGCGAACGCTGTCGCGATCGCGGTGACAACGGCCACGGTGATCGCGGCCAGGATCGTGACGGCGCCGCCGGTGCTCAGATCGGCCCAGCCGACCATCATCAGGCCCAGTGCCGCGACGGTGAGGACCGCGTCGGCCAGTACCGCCGAGGTACCGAGCGAAACCCGGTCCATGATCGCGCGGGGGCGAACCGCCGTTGCCGCGCCGAGCAGCAGGAACGCCAGCCCCAGCACCGCCATGGCGGCGGCGGCCGAGCCGACCGAGGCCCCGGCCACCGCGGACACCGCCAGGGCGACGCCCACCGCGGCCTGCGTGGCGCCGATTACGCGCAGGGTCCGGATCGGCGCGGAGTCGCCGCGCAGGAACCCCCCGCCGCGCGAACCGCCGCCGGTGCGGAAGGTGGTGGAAACGGTGTGGGTGGGAAGTGCGGTCGTCATGGTGCCCATCTCCTCAAAGATTACATCGCCATGCAGAATTACTGTCTACTGCAAAAATAGTCGATTCCTGCGGGGAGGCAACAGAGTCGGGGCATGAGAGCACTCACATCGGCGGAGGGCAGTGACGTGCGTTGCAGTGGGGCCGGAGGCGGCAGGAAAACGCCGTCCGGCGGTGGGACTGCCGGACGGCGTGGGGGAGCCTGATCAGTGCAGGGCGTCGCGCAGGGTGTCCTGGGCCAGCTTGACGGCGGAGGTCGCGGCATGGGTCGAGCGCATCGAGTTGATCATCATGAAGTCGTGGATGATCCCGCCGTAGCGCACGTGGGTCACCGGGACACCCGCGGCGCGCAGTGCGGCCGCGTAGGCCTCGCCTTCGTCGCGCAGCACGTCGGCTTCGCCGGTGATCACCAGGGCGGGTGGCAGGCCCCGCAACTGCTCGGCCGTGGCGCGCAGCGGGGAGGCGTAGATCTCGGCCCGTTGCGCGTCGTTCTCGGTGTACTGGTCCCAGAACCACTTCATGCCCTCGCGCGTGAGGAAGTAGTGCTCGGCGAACTGGTGGTAGGAGCCGGTGTCGAAGTCGGCGTTCGTCACCGGGTACAGCAGCACCTGGTGGCTGATCCGGACGTCGCCGCGGTCCTTGGCCATGAGGGCGAACACGGCGGACATGTTGCCGCCCACCGAATCGCCGGCGACCGCCAGCCGCGAGGCGTCCAGTCCCTTCTCGGCGCCGTGCGCCACCACCCACTGCGCCACGGCGTAGTTCTGTTCGATCGCGGTCGGGTACTTCGCCTCGGGCGACAGGGTGTACTCGGGGAACACCGCGGCCGCGCCCGCGCCCACGGCGAGTTCGCGCACCAGCCGGTCGTGGGTGTGGGCGTTGCCGAAGACCCAGCCTGCGCCGTGGATGTAGAACACCACCGGCAGCGGTCCGGTGGCCCCGGCGGGTTTGACGATGCGGACCGGCACGGTGCCCGTCGGCCCGCCCTCCACCGTGATCCACTCCTCGTCGACGTCCGGCATGTCGACGTCGCCGGACTGCACCTCGTCGACGGCCTTGCGGCCCTCTTCCGGGGGTAACTGGTAGAGGAACGGCGGGGTGTCGGTGGCCCGGCAGAACTCGGCGGCCTCAGGTTCGAGCACCGGCTCGATATCGGTCATCGCAGTCTCCTTCGGTAGATGGAACTGGTGCCGGTCACGTGATCGGTACTGCGGGGGACCGGCTTGTTCGGACGATCTGGCCCTCGGTCATGGCAGTGCGCTATTACCTGCATAGCACCGAAAATCGAGAACAAGCGTCCAGTCACGCCGTACCTGGAAAATTGCAGTCAAAGGTAAAAACGCCGCCGCTGGTAAGGTTGCCGGATGACCGCGGGCAGTCTGAGGGAGCGCAGCAAGGCGCGGCGCCGGGAAGCGATCCTGGCCGCCGCCTACCAGCTGTTCGCCGAGCAGGGCTTCGACGCCACGAGCATCGCCGATATCGCCGAGGTCGCCGAGGTGTCGCCGCGGACGGTCACCCTGTACTTCCCGACCAAGCTCGAGCTGGCGATGACGCATTTCACCGAGTACGTCGACCAGTTCGCCGGCGTCCTGCATGCCAGGCCGGCGGGGCAGGGCATCCTCGACACGGTCGAGCAGTGGCTGCGCCGCAAACAGGCCGAGCGCGACAGCGTCGACGAGCTGTACAACCGCATGCTGCAGGCCAATCCGCAGCTCGAGGGATTGTGCCGGGGACGCCTCACCGACGTGATCCAGGACGGCGCGCGGCTGCTGGCCGAGGAACAGGGCTGGAATCCCGACGACCTCGCCCCGCGCATGCTGGCGGCGACCGTCGCCAGCGTGATCGTGGAACTGACCCACCAACCCGAGCCGGGGAACCTCGAGCTGGCGATGTCGTTCATCCGGGCGGCCGCCGCCACCCTGCCGACGCGCTGAACGTCCACGCGGCACTCCGGTGCGAATCGCGCCGCCGTCCGGGAAAGAACTACCGACTCGTCGGGACGTGCCGGACACCCCTTGCGGTGGCTTGATGCAGAATGGGCAGGTGGACGATAGACCTGGGACGGAGTTCGGAATGCTGACCGCTGTGGGAACGATGGGTGTCGCGGCGCCTGTTCGCGGCTAGTTCGATGACGGATCAGGAAACCGGGCCGGGGTTCACGATGGGAGCGGACGACAGCAGATACGACGCGGTGAACCGGCTGCGCCGGCGCTGGGAAGAGGCGAAGGCCGCCGAGGCCGGTCCCGAGACGACCCCCGCCGGGCCGTCGAATGTGGTGCGGCTGCCGCGCCGCCCGCGACGCGGTCGCGAGAACGGCGACGCCCGCCCGCAGCCCTGGATGCCGGAGGGGGTGCACGATCCCGCGCCCACCCGCCCGGTCACCCGCGCGGAACTGCAGGGGGAATCCGGTTCGTGGCTGGTGAACCCGCCGGAGTGGGCCGCGGCACCGGCCGCCGAGACCGCCGACCAGGAGAACAACGTCCTCGATCTGAGCGCGTCACGGCGCAAACGCGCAGGCGCGGAAGGCGCGCCCGCGCGGACCCGGCCGAAGGTGATGCCGCGGCGCGTCGGGCCCGGCGAGCACAAGCCGGGTGGCGATGCCAAGGCCTGATCGCCCGCGCCGGGGCTGAGCTCTCACCGCGTGCGCTGGGTGCGTCCGCGGTCGGCGATCCGGAACTCGACCGTCACCGGGATGGCGGCGAGCTCGAGTGCCGTCCGCAGGCGGGGGACGGCATGGGCCAGGATCCGCTGCCGCAGCGCGGGCAGATCCGCCGCCGGGTCGGTGTCGACGAGCAGGTGCAGGTCGGGGCCCAGTGCGCTGCCCGACAGCCGCGCCGTCGCCGAACGCACGCCCTCGTAGGTCTCCACATCGGCGGCCACCGCGGTGGCCGCGATCTCGGAACCCAGGACGGTCCGGCCCTGCTCGCCGGTATCGTCGAGCAGCCAGCTGCTCGCCTTGGGCAGCCGGGTGAACTGCGCCGCCAGCCACCGCAGCGCGAGCAGTGCGAGGACCACCGCGCCGGCGACGACGAGGTAGAACACCGGCCCCGGCGGATCCTCGGTGCCGGGAACCAGCGGCGCCCCGGCGTCGACGTGAAAGGCGCCGAAATGCGCCGCGATCAGCAACCCGCCCGCCGTGGCCGTCAGCAGGCCGAGCAGGCCGAGGATGCCGCGATTGAGCCGGGCGGGCCGGTTGGCGGTGGTGCTCATCGCGAACCTCGGTGGCCGATCGTGCGCAGGCTGGTGCGCAGACGGGGCACGGTGGCCGGCTTGATCCGGTCCAGCCGCTCGGCCACGGCCTGCCCGACCTCACGAGCGGTGTGTTCGGCCGTATGGTGGGTTCGGCCCTTGACGTGGATCTTCTTGCGGCGCAACGCCACCCGGGACTTGTCCAGCCCGTCGACGCGACCGGTCGCGTCGGTCAGCGCGTGCCGCAGACTGCGGCGGGTGATTCCCGCGTCCATCCCGTCGCCGGCTTCCAGGGCGAGCACGACCGGCTTGCCCGGCAGTGCCGCCACCGCCAGCAGCGCCACGCCGAGGACCGCCACGACGATGCCCGCGGCCAGCACCCAGGCGCTGCCCCAGGTGGTGTCGTGCAGCCGGGTGGCGAGGCTGTCGTAGGAGACCCACTCCCGGGTTCCGGTGAGCCGCTGGATCAGCGACACCGCGACGAGAACGGCGGCGCCGCACAGGATCACGGCGGTGAGCACGGCCGGGATCACCCGGCGTGGACGGCGTGTCATCGGACTCTCCTCTCCGGCGGTTCCGGCACCATCGCCGAGACCTCGATGTCGACCCGGGGCACAGTGAGGCCGGTCAGTTCCTCGGTCCGGGCGATCAGATGGGCGCGGCACTCGGCGGTGACCCGCCCGACCGGCTGCGGGTAGCGGACGGGCAGCCGGACGCGCAGGGTCGCGCCGGTCCCGACGACCTGCGCGTTCACCTGCGCGCCCGGCTCGACCCCGGCCACCTCGCGCGCGGCCCGCTCGGCGATCCGGCGGACCGCGCGCTCACCGACCGTGGTCGCGCCCGGCAGCTCGGCGGCGGAGCTGGTCACCGCCTGCCCCGATCCTGCGCCGAGCGCAGCAGCCCGGACAGGTCGACCTCACCGTCGAGCCAGCGCCCGATCAGCAGACCGAGGCCACCGAAGATCAGCACGACGGCGAACGCGCCCAGCCCGCCGAAGGCGGCGGCGAATCCCAGGGACAGACCCATGACGAGGCAGATCGTGGTGGCGTTCATGTCACTGCACCCGGTCGCGGGTGGGCTGCGGCTCGTCGGTGTCGTCCTCGATGAACACGTCGTTGACGTTGATGTTCACCTCGACCACCTCGAGCCCGGTCATCTGCTCGATGGCCGTGATCACATTGCGGCGCACGGCGATCGCCAGTTCGGCGATGGCCACGCCGTATTCGACGACGAGCTCGAGATCGACCGCGGCCTGCTTCTCGCCGACCTCGACCGACACTCCCTGCCCGATGCTCGAGGACGCGCCCGGAATGCGGTCGCGCAGCGCGCCGATCGCGCGGGCGGTGCCGCCGCCGAGGTCGTGCACGCCGCGGACCTCGCGCGCGGCCAGTCCGGCGATCTTCTGGACGACGGTGTCGGCGATGGTGGTCGTGCCCTGGTCGGTCACCAGGGTGCTGGGCCGGTTGGCCCCGTCCCGGCCGGTCTTCTCCACTGCCTTGCTGTTCTCGGTGGTCGTGCCGGTCATGGTTCCTCCCGATTGTGTTGTGCTGCAGGGGTTGACGAACTGTCATAGGTAGGACACCGCGGTCCGCGGATCGTCACGGGCCCACGGTGTGATCTGGATCGCTGTCGAACGCGTCCACGTGCAGATCGACGACGTGCACGCGCAACCGCGCACCGTCCCACGGTGTCCCGGCCAGCGCGGGGCGCACCGCCGCGTCCAGCTTGTCGAGCAGGGGCGGCAGCGGCAGCGTGGTGGCGACCACCCGGATCTCCACCACCGACTCGCCGAAATCGACCGCGGCCCGCCCGGCGTTCCAGGGCAGCCAGCGGCTGTTGTGCAGACCCATCGGCACCGCGGGACGGGCGCCGTCCACGGCGTCGATCGCCGCGACGATCCGATCGGTCAGGTCCTCGTGCATGCTCACGGTCGTCCCGGTTCGATATCGAGTACGAAGACCTGCACCGAGTCGACTTCGGTGCCGGTGGATTCGGCGACGGCGCCGGCCACCGCCGCCTGGACGGCCCGGCCGACCTCGGCGACATGGCCCGACGCCGAGAGCGCCAGATCGATCTGGATGTCGAGCAGACCGCCCGCGCGTCGCACCCGGACCCCGGCCGAGGCGGCCGGTTCCTGGCCGATCCACAGCTGACGTCCGGAGCGTGCCAGGTGCCCGACCAGTCCGAGCACGCCCGGTTCGAGCCGGGCGACGCCGGGAACGAGCAGGGCGGCTCTGGCGGCCACGCTCGCGATCACCGCGTCCCCGACGACCAGTTCGGTGCCCGTCACCGCTCCTCCTCGAAGAGGTCGACGACGGTGATGTCGAGCCTGCCGAGGCGCACGCCGATGCGAGCGGTGGCGGCGGCGCGGGCCCGTTCCCGGACCGCGGCGACCAGCGTGTCGATGGCGTGCTCGTCGTGGCGCACGGCGATGGTCATCTCGACCGAGATCACCTGCTCGCCGTCGGCGCCCGGTTCGGTGCCGCGCACCCGGCAGCGGCGGGCGCGCACGCCGTCGACGGTGTCGGCCGCGAACCGCAGGATCACGGCCACCGCCTGCTCGCTGACCTGGATCGATCCGGGATGCGGGGTGTCGAGGGTGAGGGTGCGGCCGCGACGCACGTCGGCGCGGACGGCGGACATGATGCGGCCGAACAGGTCGGGTGGTGGGGGATCGGGTTCGTCGATCAGCTCGCGGGTGGCGTTGCGCAGGGTCAGCAGGCTCTCCCTGGCCGCGGCGCAGTGCGGGCAGTCCGGGTCGTGGTCGCCGGTGGCCGGGTCGTCGAGCCGTTCCCACACCTGTTCCAGGCCTTGTCCGCAGGGAAGCAGGTAGTCGTTGTCGGTGCTGGGGGTCACCGCCATGGCTTCATCACCTCTGCCAGTTGGGCGCGGGCGCGCGCGATCCGCCCGCGCACCGCTGTGCTGTTGGCGCCGACGATCTCGGCGATCTCGTCATAGGACCGGCCGTGCACCTCGCGCAGCAGCCAGCAGGCGCGCTGTTCGGGCGTCAGCTGTTGCAGCGCGTCGGTGAGCGCGGCCATCTGGCTGCTCACCTCGGTGGCGTGCTCGGGCCTGGTGTCGGCGCGTGGTGACGCCGTCGTGTCCGGGTCGACGTCGGCGGGGATCCGCCGGGCGCGCAGGACGTTGAGGCAGCGGTTGGTCGTCATCCGGTACAGCCAGCCGGCGAAGGCGGCGTCGTCCTGCAGATGCCCGATCGTGCGCCAGGCCTTGAGGAACACCTCCTGGGTGACGTCCTCGGCCTCGGCCCGATCCGCCAGCATCTTGGCGGCCAGCCGGAACATCGGTCCTTGATAGCGCAGCACCAGCTGCTCGTATGCCCGGACATCGCCGTCACGCGCCCGACCGGCCAGGGTCGCGTCGTCCAGCGCTGTCTCGGGTGCGGGCGACGTCGTGGTCACACCGGCACCTCCTCCGCTGCTCCTGTGATGGACACCGATGCGCAGGAATTCGTCACGCAAACTATCAGTGATGGTCGTCTCATCCGGTCGTCCGCGAGGCGCGGGTGTGTCGCGGTGGGCGGACGGGATCAGGCCAGGGCGCGATCGGTGCCGGGGAAGGCGGGGCGGCGGTCGGTGCCGGTGGCGACGATCAGGTCGGCGACGAGCAGGCCCTCCTCGTCGGGGCGCAGCGGCGTGGCGAGGTCGCGACCGTCCGGGCCCAGGATGCGGGCGACACCGCTGCCGCCGTGCAGGACCTCGGGGCGGCCCGCGTCGGCGGCCCGCCATCCGCGCACCGGCACCACCGCCGTCGGCGCGATCAGGTAGCTACGGGCGGCGCGGGCGTACCGGCGGCCTGCCGCGGTACTCAGCTCCGCAGCTTCGCTCTCGGTGTCCTGGCGGGCGAAGGTGAAGCCGGGCCAGGACGCCAGATGGATCTGCTCGCCTGCCTGGTGCATGGCATCGCAGACACCGGGCAGGAAATGGTCGGTGCCACCGAGGACACCGATCCGGCCGAGCGTGGTGTCGCGCACCAGCGGACGGCGGACCGCCGTGCCGAAGACGGTCCGTTCCAGCGCCGTGGGCAGGGCTTTGCGGGACACGGTGATGTCGCCCTGGTCGTCGATCAACGCCTGCGACATGAACACCTGCTGCCCGGCCCGCTCGGCGAACCCGAGGCCGACGTGGATGCCGCGGCGGCGCGCGGCGTAGCGGATCGCCCGCAGCTCCGGACCGTCGGCGGCCATCGCGTTGGCGCGGTACCTGGCCAGGATGTCGCCGTCCCACTGCACCGCGCGCAGCCACAGCCACCACGGGAAACCGGGAACGAACGTCTCGGGAAAGGCGACCAGCCGGGCGCCCTGCTCCGAGGCGGCCTCGATCAACGTGATGACCTGGTCGACGCCGGCCGACAGGTTCAGCCATCGGGGCTCGGCCTGCACCGCCGCCACTCGCACCCTGCTCGTCATCGTTCTCCTCGTTCCCAGCTGTGACACCTTGTACGAGGAAGACACCCGACATCCCCGGACCTCACGCGGCGAGGGCTGAGATGCCGATCACTCGGGTGCCTCGGCGGCCCGGCGGGCCCGGATCGCGTTGGCACCGGCGAGCACGAGACCCGCGGCGACGAGCAGCAGTCCGCGCGCCCACACCTCGCGGTCGATCCGGGTGAACAGGAACAGGCACGCGCCGAGGCCGAGGCAGGGCACCACGGCCGGGATCCGGAAGTGGCCGGGCTCGCCCTGCTCGCGGCGCAGGACCAGGACCGCGGCGTTGACGGCGGCGAACACGATCAGCAGCAACAGCACCAGGGTGGCGGCGAGCGAGTCGACTTCGGCGGTCAGCGCCAGGATCAGCGACAGGGCGGAGGTGGCGAGAACGGCCACCCACGGCGTCCGGCGCCGGGGCAGGATCCGGCGCAGGGCCGCGGGCAACAGTCCGTCGCCTGCCATGCCGTAGGCCAGCCGCGACGACATGATGCCGGTGAGCAGGGCGCCGTTGGCCACCGCCACCAGCGCGATCACGCTGAACAGACCGTCGGGCACGGTCCCCGCCGCGCGCACCACCTCGAGCAAGGGACCGCTCGAGGTGGCCAGCTGTTCGGTCGGGACACACGCGCTCGCGACGATGCCGATCAGCACGTACACCACGCCCGCGGTGAACAGCGCGCCGAACAGCGCCGTGGGATAGGACCTGCGGGGATTCTCGACCTCCTCGGCCAGGTTCACCGAGGTCTCGAAGCCGACGAACGAGTAGAACGCGAGCACGGTGCCCGCGAGGACCGCCCCGACCGGGCCGTGCTCGGCGGTGCCCACCTGGGTGAGCCGGTCCAGGTCGGCGTCGCCGCGCAGCATCACCCACGCGCCGAGGCCGATGATCAGCACGAGACCGCCCAGTTCCACCACGGTCGCGGCGACATTGGCACCGAGGGATTCCTTGATACCCCGGATGTTGAGCGCCGCCAGCGCGACCAGGAAGACCACGACGACGAGCACGGTCGGCACCGTCACCAGCGCCCGCAGATAGTCCCCGGCGAACGCGCGGGCCAGCGCCCCCACCGACACGATGCCCGCGGCGAGCATGCAGAAGCCGACGAACGACCCGGCCGCGGGACCGAACGCGGTGGTGACGTAGTGCGCCGAGCCGCCCGCGCGCGGGTACTTCGTGGCCATCTCCGCGTAGGAGCCCGCGGTGAGCGCGGCGAGGCCGAGCGCGGTCAGCAACGGCAGCCATACGGCACCGCCGGATTCCCGGGCGATATCGCCGACCAGGACATACATCCCCGCCCCGAGCACGTCGCCGAGGATGAAGAAGTACAGCAGCGGCGTGGTCACCGCCCGCCGTAGAGTTCCCGCCTCCGGGGCGGACACCGAGCCGATCATGATCGGTGCCCGGGTGGCGCGTCGCGCTGGTCGAGCCGATGTGACGTCACCGCAAGGACCTACCCGCCCTGCCGGCGTCGAATCACTCCGTGCCGCGCGCCGGGGCGGCGGCTGTTTGTTCCGCCGGGCGCCGGGCATGTCCCGGGATATGGAGAATTCAGGACTGCCACTGACCGATATTCCCGCCGCCGTCGTGCGTGGCGTGTTCGAGACCGGTGCGCGGGTCCGGCACGCGCGGGTGTTCCATCCGCGCGGGATCCGGCTGGCCGGCCGGTTCCATGCCGCCGCCGACTACGTCCCGTGGTTCGGGCCGGGGGAGCGCGCGGTGATCGCCCGCCTGTCGAAGGGTTTCGGCGCGCCCGCCGGGTTGCCCGATGTGCTCGGCCTCGCCTTCCGGGTGCTCGACCGGGACGATCATCCCTGGGATTTCGCCCTGGCGACCACCGGACGCGGCACGCTGGGCCGGATGGTCGTGACGCCGGCGCGCAGCTGGGCCACCGCCCGCTTCGGCTCGCTGCTGCCCTACCGTTTCGGGGACTCGGCGCCGACCTGGGTGCTGGCCGATCCGCTCGACACCGACGACATGCCCGGCACCGCGTCGCTGGCCGCGGTGGCCGACGCACTGGACGAGGACCGGGTGATCCGCTTCCGGCTCGTGGCCGACGCGGCGGGCGACGTCCACACCCTGGGCGAACTGGATCTGCGCCGGGCCGATCCGGGTGAGCACCGCACCGACTTCTTCGACCCGATGCTGAACCGGCCCGACGGCGTCGCGCTGCTCCCGGAAGCGGTGAGCCGCCTGCGCGAACTCGCGTACACGGGCAGCCGGCGCGGACGGCACGAGACCAGCTGACGCGGGGACCCATCCGGGCCGAGCGGCTGGCCGAACTCCGTTGCGTTCATCTCAGCGCGGCCCCGTGCCGCCCTCCCGGAAGCGACGGAAAACCCATGCGACCCTTGCGCACAACCCTCGTGGCGGCGGCCCTCCTCGGCTCGGTGCTCGGCGCCTCCGCCTGTTCCGACGACGAGTCGACCACCTCGGCCGCGACCTCGTCCGCCCCGATGACCTCGTCCGCCGCCCCCACCACGGGCACCGACGCCGCCGCGGGCCTCGTCGGCGCCGGCTGCGCCGAATACGCGGCCCAGGTGCCCAGCGGTGCCGGCTCGGTCAGCGGCATGGCCCAGGACCCGGTGGCGGTGGCCGCGTCCAACAACCCGATGCTCACCACCCTCACCGCGGCGGTGTCGGGTCAGCTCAATCCGCAGGTCAACCTCGTCGACACCCTCAACGGCGGGCAGTTCACCGTGTTCGCGCCGGTCGACTCCGCGTTCGCGAAGATCGACCCGGCCACGATCGACTCGCTGAAGACCGACTCGGCCACCCTGACCAAGATCCTCACCTACCACGTGGTGCCCGGCCAGACCGCGCCGAAGGACATCCCCGGCGAGCACAAGACGGTCGAGGGCGCCACCGTGACGGTCACCGGATCCGGTGACAACCTGAAGGTCAACGACGCCAAGGTGATCTGCGGCGGCGTGCGTACCGCGAACGCGACCGTGTACATGATCGACAGCGTGCTCATGCCGCCGGCGGCGTGATGTCGACGATGGTTGCGCCGCCGCGGGCCGTAGAGTCGCGGGAGAAAGTTCTCGGCGGCGCCCATCCGAACCGTGGGCCTGGCCGAAATCCCTCTCATGCCGATGCACGCAGGGACCACACGATGACGAACTCGCCGGGCGCCGCACCGATCCGCCTGCGCGCGGTCGCCGACCCGGCTCCGGCCTGCCCGGCCACCGCCGGGCCCGATCGCGCCGTCCAGGCCCGGCTGGTGACACTGCTGGGCGAGGTCGCGAACGGCGACCGGACGGCGTTCGCCGAGTTCTACCGCGCGACCAGCCCCCGGGTGTTCGGGCTGGCGCTGCGGGTGGTGCGCAACCACGGCGCCGCCGAGGACATCACCCAGGAGGTGTTCCTGCAGGCCTGGTCACTGGCCGGCGACTACGACCCGGACAAGGCCAGCCCGATCGGCTGGCTGATGATGCTGACCCACCGGCGCGCGGTCGACCGGGTGCGCGCCGAGCAGTCCGCGACGAGCCGCGACCTGGTGTTCGGGCACACCCATCTGGGCCGTGACCACGACAGCGTGGCCGAGGAGGTCACCCAGCGGCTCGACGAACAGTCGGTGCAGGACTGTCTCGACACGATGACCGACCTGCAACGCGAGGCGGTGGCGCTGGCGTACTACAGCGGGCGCACCTACGTCGAGGTCTCCGAGACCCTGGCGGTGCCGTTGCCGACGGTGAAGAGCCGGATCCGGGACGGCTTGAAACGACTCGAGAACTGTTTGACCGGAGGGAATTCCCGATGAGCGAGACAGATCGGCGAACCCCCTGGTCGTGGTTCGACGAGGCCTATCCCTACGCCATGGACGCGCTGGACCCCGCGGCACGGCGCGCGATCGACGAGCGGCTCGCCGCCGCGGGCCCCGACCTGTCGGCGGAGTTCCACACCGCGGTGCGCCGCATCCAGGAGACCCTGGCTGCGCTGACCGTGTCCGACGCGGTGCCGCCGCCGGCCCGGCTGGAGACCGCGTTGATGGCCGCGCTGGATCAGCTCGATCCCCAGGTGCGTCCGCTCGTCCGCCGCGACAGCACCGGCAAGTTGTGGCGGCTGCGCTGGTTGGCGGTCGCCGCGGCGGCGGTCGTCGCCGTCGGCGGTGTCGGGATCGCGGTGGTCCTGGATCGGGCGAACGAGAACCCGGGCGCGGTGACCGCTCAGCAGGTGGTCGACCAGCCCGACAGCCGGGAGGACTCCGTCGGGGTCACCGGAGGTGGCGCGATGACGGTGTACCAGTCGGCGTCGCTCGGCGCCGCGGCGGTGTCGATGCGGGATCTGCCCGCGTTGCCCGCGGATCGCGCGTACCAGCTGTGGGTGGTGCCCCAGGGCGGCACACCGCGATCGGTGGCCGTGATGGACGGCCGATCCACGGTCGTCACGCCGGTGGTCGCCGCCGACACCCTCGCGGTGACGGTCGAACCCGCGGGTGGTTCCCCCGGGCCGACCACCCCGGCGATCGTCAGCATGACTGTCGGCTGACCCGCCCCGCGGCGGGCCGGCACTCGATATCCCAGGAGTGACACCATGGCCCGCCGCATCCCCCGGCTGCCCGGCCGCACCACCGCCGTGCTCGCCATGACCGCCGCCGCGGCGACGGTCCTCGGCGCCGGACACCTCGTCGCCGCGTTCCTCGATCCCGACGCGTCCTCGTTCTACGTGCTCGGCGCCACCGTGGTCGACCACACACCGAAATGGTTGAAGGACAGCGCGATTCGCTGGTTCGGCACCAACGACAAACTGGCACTGGCGATCACGATGCTCGCGGTCATGGCGGTGGCGGCCGCGGTGCTCGGCCTGGTCGCGCGTCGCAGGCCGGCGCTCGGGGCGGGTGTGCTGGGCGCGCTCGGTGTCGTGGTGGCGGGTCTGGCGCTGCTGCGGCCTACCGCGGAGCTGTCCTTCGCCGTTCCGGCGCTGGTGGGGGCGGCGCTGGGTGTCGCGGTGGCCTGGTTGCTGTTCACGATTCCCGCCGCCGGCGGACCCGGGGCCGGGCTGTCCCGCCGCGGCTTCCTGCTGGCGGTGGCGGGTGTGGCGGCAGGCGCGGCGGCCGCGGGCGCCGCGGGGCGGGTCATCGGTGCCCGGCTGCGTGATATCGCCGCCGACCGTGCGGGTTTCGTGCTTCCGCGCGTCACGGCTCCCGCGTCACCGGTGCTGCCCGCCATGGACCTCGGCGTTCCGGGCCTGACCCGCCTGGTCACCCCGAACGCGGAGTTCTACCGCATCGACACGGCCTTGCAGTTGCCCGCGCTGACCCGTGCGCAGTGGCGCCTGCGGATCCACGGCATGGTGGCCCGGGACATCGAACTCGACTTCGACGCGCTCAGCTCGCGGCCCGCCGTCGAATCGCTGATCACGCTGACGTGCGTGTCGAACGAGGTCGGGGGCGGTCTCGCCGGGACGGCCACCTGGACCGGTTACCGCCTGGCGGACCTGCTGGCCGAGGCGGGCCCGGACCCCGACGCCGACATGATCCTGTCGCGCAGCGTCGACGGCTTCACCGCGGGCACCCCGCTCGACGCGGTCCTCGGTAACCCGGACGCCCTGCTGGCCGTCGCCATGAACGGCGAGGCGCTGCCCCAAGCCCACGGGTATCCGGTCCGGATGCTCGTGCCCGGCCTCTACGGGTACGTCTCGGCGACCAAATGGGTCGTCGACCTCGAACTCACCCGCTTCGACCGCGCCCGCGCGTATTGGACCGACCGCGGCTGGGCGCAGCGCGCGCCCATCAAGACCGCCTCGCGAATCGACGTTCCGGCCGCCTTCGCGACACTGGCGCCGGGACCGGTGACGGTGGCGGGTGTCGCGTGGGCGCAAGGCCGTGGCATCACCGCCGTCGAGATCCAGGTCGACGACGGACCCTGGCAGCAGGCCACGCTCGCCGCGGCCTACTCCCTCGACACCTGGCGGCAGTGGACCTGGACCTGGGACGCGCTGCCCGGCAGCCACACGCTGCGGGTGCGCGCCGTCGACGGCTCCGGGACGGTGCAGACCGACGCGCGGGTCAGCCCGTTTCCCGACGGCGCCACCGGCAGGCACAGCCGGGTGGTGACCGTGCGCTGACCGGCTAGCTCGGCGTGGCTTCGTGGCCGGGACGGCCGCGCGTGCGGCGGGCTTCCTTCATCTCGGCCTCGTACAGGTGGGTGCGGCCGCCGACGAGTTCGTCCCTGATCTCGCGTTCGGCGCGGCGGAAGTCGGCGTAGTAGCCCTCGTCGTACTCCTCCACGAGCTGGAAGGTCCAGCGGCCGGGGACGACATTGCGGCCGACCATCTCGGTCTCCAGCCGATCCGCCACGGCGTGATGGCCGGCGTCGCGCAGCAGTTGCACGGCTTCGCCCAGCGCCAGATCGGCTCCGCCGGTGAGCTGGTGGAAGTCGAAGAGGGCGCCGCGGGCGCGTTCGGTCGTCTCCAGGGCCTCGGACAGCTTGCCCACGGCCTCGACGGTCGCGTCGTCGACCCCGTCGGGCCGCCGATGCCGTTCGGCGGGGCGGTCGGGTACGGGCCGGTTCGCAGTCACAGTGTCGAGGCTAGCGCGGACCCGCCTGTGGCAGGCCCGCTATTTCCGCCTGTCACGAAGCTGGTCGCGTTCGGCGCGCAGCCGGGCGACGGTGTCTTCGAGCTCGAGGATGCGCGCGACCGCCGCGAGGTTGACGCCTTCCTCGGTGAGGGTGGTGATCCGGCGCAGACGGGTCAGGTCGTCGCCGCTGTAGCGGCGGGTACCCCCCGCGCTGCGGGCGGGCGTGAGCAGCCCGTGCTGTTCGTACAGGCGCAGAGTCTGGACTCCGATGCCCGCCAGTTCGGCGGCCACGGAGATCGCGTACACCGCCTGCGCTGCCGGCACCGCGTCGTGCGGGGAGACCATATGCGTCCTCACCTCGGTTGCTCTGGATCCGTCTCAGATTACCTGCCGTCCGTACTTGCACTCATCTGGGTTGAGTGCTAAATAATATCTGCTTCACAGGGCATAGGTTATCTGGCAGGCATCCTATCGAGATCGGAGTGAGCCCTACGAACCGGCGTCCACTGCCGCTCCGAATACCTCGTAGGCGAAAGGATGGGGTCGTGACGGAATCGGAGGCCGTGGGCGGCGACGACGAGCGGTTCGCGCGCGCGTACCGGCCCGCCCAGGTCGGGCGTTTCACGTTCTGGTTCACCACCGGCCGCTGGGAATGGTCGCCGGAGGTGTACCGGATGCACGGCTACGCCCCCGGCGAGGTCGAGCCGACCACCGAGTTGCTGCTCTCGCACAAGCATCCCGACGACCGCGACGTGGTGGCCGGGCTGATCCACCGCACCATCACCGAGGGTGCGCCCTTCTCCAGCAGGCATCGGTTCCTCGACACCGCCGGCCGGGTGCACACGGTGATGGTGGTCGCCGATCGCCTCCTCAACGACTACGGCGAGCCGGTCGCCACCACCGGCTACTACCTGGATCTCACCGGCACCGTCGACGCCGCGGCCGCCACCGCCGCGGGGGAGGCCGTCGACGAGGCCTTCGCCGGTGTCGTCGCCGCGCGCGCCGTCACCGAGCAGGCGAAGGGCGTGCTGATGCGCATGTACGGCATCGACGCCGAGCAGGCGTTCAAAGTGCTGGTGTGGCGGTCGCAGGAAGCCAACATCAAATTGCGCGACGTCGCCGCCCAGGTGATCGCGGACCTGAAACTGGTCCCGCCGCCGCCACCGGAGACCATCACTGCTTTCGATCACCTGCTGTTGACCAATCATGAGCGGATCAACCGGCAGCGCGATACGTGATCGGCACGGCGGAATACCGATATCGGGAATTCCTCGTTCCGTGCGCCGGAGCGGTCGCTGACGTCGAATGACGGACATTGCGGCATGGTTGCCGCGCGACCCTGATCCCGCGTGGCACCGACTCCGGATTCCTTGCGATCCAACAAATCTGGGCGGCCGTCCAAGGCAAATCAATGGTCAGCTGACCAAAATTATGTGATCGGGATCACAGAGCCCCTTTTGCTGGGTTCCTACGGTTTCGTTGCCGTAGGTTTTCCGGGTTACGGTTGCGTAGATACCGGCGGGCCGTGCACCGTTTCCTCCGTAATTCGTCATCTGCTCGGATACGGAGGCGGCAATGGGTCACTACATCGCGAATGTGCGCGATATCGAATTCAACTTGTTCGAAGTCCTGGGAGTGGATTCCGTCCTGAATTCCCGCGCATTCGGCGACCTGGACGCCGAGACGGCGCGGGTGATGCTGAGCGAGGCCGCCGCCCTGGCCGAAGGCCCGCTGGCCGAGTCGTTCGCCGCCGCCGACCGCAACCCGCCGGCCTTCCTGCCCGGCGAACACCGCATCGAGGTGCCCGAGGCGCTGGCGGCGACCGTGCGGGTGGCCAAGGACGCGCAGTGGTGGCGGCTGGGACTGGCCGAAGGCGCGGGCGGCCACACCGCGCCCGCCCCGCTCACCTGGGCGATCAACGAGATCCTGCACTGTGCCGACCCGTCGGCGGCCTTCTACTACAGCCTGGGCCCGGCCATGGCGAACGTGCTCTACGCGGTGGGCACCGAACAGCAGAAGCGCTGGGCCGCAGGCGGAATCGACCGGGGCTGGTCGGCGACGATGGTGCTGACCGAACCGGACGCCGGCTCCGACGTGGGCGCCGGACGCACCAGGGCGATCGAGCAGCCCGACGGCACCTGGCACATCGAGGGCGTCAAGCGGTTCATCTCCGGCGGCGACGTCGGCGACACGGCCGAGAACATCTTCCACCTCGTGCTGGCCCGCCCCGAGGGAGCCGGCCCCGGCACCAAGGGCCTGAGCCTGTTCTATGTCCCGAACCACCTGTTCGATCCCGACACCCTCGAACTGCGCGCCCGCAACGGTGTCTTCGTGACCGGCGTCGAACACAAGATGGGCTTGAAATCCTCGCCGACCTGCGAGGTCACCTTCGGTGGCCACGGCATCCCGGCGGTGGGCTACCTGGTGGGTGACGTGCACGACGGCATCGCGCAGATGTTCAAGGTGATCGAGAACGCGCGCATGACCGTCGGCGTGAAATCGGCGGGCACCCTGTCCACCGGCTACCTCAACGCGCTGGCCTACGCCAAACAGCGGGTGCAGGGCGCCGACATGACCGAAATGCAGGACAAGTCCGCACCGCGGGTGCCGATCATCGCCCACCCCGATGTGCGGCGCAGCCTGATGCGGCAGAAGGCCTACGCCGAGGGCTTGCGCGCCGTCTATCTCTACACGGCGGCACACCAGGACGAGATCGTCGCGCAGACGGTGTCCGGCGCGGGCCCGGAGCTGGCGCACCAGGTCCAGGATCTGCTGCTGCCGGTCGTGAAAGGGGTGGGCTCCGAACGGGCCTACGAATTGCTGACCGAATCGCTGCAGACGCTGGGCGGCTCGGGTTTCCTCCAGGACTATCCGATCGAGCAGTACATCCGCGACGCCAAGATCGACTCGCTGTACGAGGGCACCACCGCCATCCAATCCCTGGACTTCTTCTTCCGCAAGATCATTCGCGGACAGGGTGTGGCGCTGGCCCATCTGGCCGACCGGATCACGATCACCATCGACGGCGGGTGCGAGGCGGTGAAGTCGGATCTCGAGTCGCTGGCCACCGCACTGGCCGATGTCCAGGGCATGGCGGCATCGCTGACCGGCTACCTGATGGCGGCACGGAACGATCCGCGGGAGCTGTACAAGGTGGGCCTCGGTTCGGTGCGCTTCCTGCTGGCCGTGGGCGATCTGCTGATCGGCTGGCGGCTACTGGCGCAGGCCGTCGTCGCCGACGCGGCGCTGGCCGCCGGTGCCGCCGGGCGCGACGCGGCGTTCTATCGCGGCAAACTCGCCGTGGCCGGATTCTTCGCCCGCACGGTGCTGCCGCAGCTGAGCGCCACCCGCGCTGTACTCCAGAATCTCGACGCCGACATCATGGATCTCGACGAATCCGCCTTCTGACCGGGATAGATGTCCTGGCCGCGCGCGCCCTGCCGCGCGACTACGGCGTGCTCGCCGGCACGGGCTCACCACTGTCGGAGCTGTGCGCCGGCGACGAGGCGTCGGCACTCGGCAGCCGGAGCGGCGGCTACTCGATCAAGCCCTCGCCCTTCAACCAGTCGTAGGCCACATCCGCCGGATCCTCGCCGTCGATGTCCACGCGCCCGTTGAGTTCCTGCATCAGGTCGTCGGTGAGGCGTTCGGAGATGGTGCCGAGCAGGGCGCGCAGTTCGGGATGGTTCTCGATGACCACGCCGCGCACGACGGCGGCGCCGCTGTAGGGCAGGAAGAACTTCTGGTCGTCGTCGAGCACGGTCAGGTTCAGGTTCTTCACCCGGCCGTCGGTGGTGTAGACCATGCCGAAGTGGCACGGTGCGCTGTCGGCGGTCGCGGTGTAGACGACACCGGCGTCCATCCGGGTGACATTGCCCGCGGGCACCCCGTTCGGATCGTTGTAGGGGATACCGTATTTCTGCAGCATCGGCAGGAATCCGTCGGAGCGGCTGAAGAATTCGTCATCGACGCAGAAGGTCCGCTCCGGCACCGGCAGGGCGGCGACGTCCGACAGCGAGGTCACGCCCAGCCGTTGCGCGGTCGGGCCCGCGGCGGCGAAGGCGTAGGTGTCGTTGAAGTTGGCCGGCGGCAACCACTCCAGGTCGTGGTCGCGCTTCTCGATGTCGTGCACGCGCTGCCACAGTTCCTGCGGGTCGGTGATCGTCTCGGTCTGGTTGTGATAGTTCACCCAGCCGGTGCCGGTGTACTCCCACAGCACGTCCGCGTCCCCGTTGAGCTGGGCCTGCCGTGAGGAGGCCGAGCCGGGTGCCCCGGTCAGGTCGGTCACCGACGCGCCCGCCGCGGCCAGGTAGGTGGCGGTGATCTTGCCCAGCAGCACGCCCTCGGTGAAGCTCTTGGACGTCACGACCAGCGTGGCGCCGTCGAGCGGACGGTCACCGCCGGGCAGGGTCGCGTCGTGGAAGGTCCCCGACGAACTCACCAGCCCGCACCCGGCGACCAGCGCGGCGAGCAGGGCCAGCAGGGGGATCGACCGGGTCCGGCTCATGAGACACCTCGGGGGGTCGCGGCCAGTTCGACGAGCCGGCCGAGCCAATCGATGATCAACGCCAGCAGCCCGACCAGAATGGCGCCGGACACGAGCAGCTTGGGCAGGAACAGCGTGACCCCGGTGGTGATCAGGGTGCCCAGGCTGGTCGCGCCGATGAAGGTGCTCAGCGTCGCGGTGCCGACCAGGATGACCAGCGCCGTGCGGACGCCGTTGAGGATCACCGGCACCGCCAGCGGCAACTCCACCTGCACGAGCGTGCGCGCCGCCGAGAAACCGATGCCGCGGGCCGCCTCGATCGTGCGCTGATCCACCTGGCGCAACCCGATGATGGTGTTCTGCAGGATCGGCAGGATCGCGTACACGACCAGGCCCACGACGGCCGTCCGGAATCCGGTGCCCAGCCAGAACGTGAACAGCACGAGCAGACCCACCGCGGGCGCGGCCTGCCCGATATTGGCGATGTTGACCGCGATCGGCTCGAACCGTTTCAGCGCGGGCCGGGTCAGCGCGATGCCGAGCGGAATCGCCACCAGCACCACGATCGCGGTGGCGACCACGGTCAGCCGGATGTGCTCGAGAATGGTGGTCCGCAGGTTGTCCCAGCCGAGCGAGGCCTGCTCGGTCGCGGTGAACGTGGTCGACCGATACCAGAGGACATAGCCCACCCCGATCACCACGATGATGATCGGTTCGAACCATACGTCGATGGGCGCGCGCCGCAGCCGGTTCATGACGGATCGGCCGTCGCGGGCCCCTCGGCGGCCACCACCGGGGTCGGCGTGGGGTCGGAGCCGTCGACGTAGGTCTCGTAGGACGGTTCGGCGTCGGCGGCGTGCCCCTCGGCCAGCTTGGTCTGGATCACGTCGGTCACCGACCCGATGCTCAGCGACCCGACGACCGCACCGCGACCGTCGGTGACCAGGGTGGCGCCCTGGCTGGCGGCCAGCATGGCGTCGAGAGCGTCGTTGAGCGTGGAGGATTGCGCGACCACGGGCAGCCTGCGGTCCAGGTAGTCGGAGACCTCCGGTTTGCTCGCCACCTCGGTCAGCGACGGCCACGAACGCGGGCGCCCGGCCTCGTCGACGACCACCACCCAGGTGTGCCCGGCGGCCTTCGCCCGGCCGATCACCGTCTGCGCGGACTCCCCGATCCGCGCGGTGGTGACCGGGTCGACCTCCACATCGCGCACCCGCGAGACCGTGAGATAGGCCAGTTTCGCCCCGGATCCGACGAATTCCTCCACGAACGGCGTCGCCGGGTCGGTGAGGATCTCCTCCGGCCGCGCGTACTGCTCGATGTGCCCGCCCTCGGACAGGATCAGCACCTTGTCGCCGAGCTTGGTGGCCTCCTCGAAGTCGTGGGTGACGATCACGATGGTCTTGCCGAGTTCGTGCTGGATCGCGATCAGGCTGTCCTGCAGGCGAACCCGGGTGATCGGGTCCACCGCGCCGAACGGCTCGTCCATCAGCAGCACCGGCGGGTCGGCGGCCAGCGCCCTGGCCACGCCGACGCGCTGCTGCTGGCCGCCGGACATGTCCTTGGGCAGCCGGTCGGCGAAGGTGGCCGGGTCCAGCCCCACCAGGTCGAGCAGATACTCGGTGCGCTCGGCGATGCGCCGCTTGTCCCAGCCGAGTACCCGCGGAATCGCGCCGATGTTCTTGGCGACCGTCCAGTGCGGGAACAGCCCACCCGACTGGATGACGTAGCCGATCGACTGGCGCAGCTTGTCCGGGTCCTCCCGGGTGACGTCGCGGCCGCCGATGAAGATCCGGCCCTCGGTCGGCTCGATCAGCCGGTTGATCATCTTGAGCGTGGTGGTCTTGCCGCAGCCCGACGGGCCGACGAACGCGACGATGTCACCGGCCTCGATCTCGAGGTCGAGCCGCCGCACGGCGGGCTCGTCCTGGCCCTTGTACCGCTTGACGACACCGTCGAGCGTGATGGACGCGCCGGTCACGGTGCGCTCCGGCGCGTCGGGCGCCGGCTGGCTGGTCACCTCGGTCATGTCAGTCCTTTGGCGATGGTGAGACGTCCGAGCAGGACGAGGAGGGCGTCGAACACCAACGCGATGACGACGATGAGAATGGTGCCGGTGAGCGCCATTTCGAGTGCGTTGGCTCCGCCGAGGCGGGACAGGCCGTTGAAGATGAGCGAGCCGAGGCCGGGGCCGAGGACATAGGCCACGATGGCCGCGACGCCGACGATCATCTGGGTCGAGACCCGGATGCCGGTGAGGATCACCGGCCACGCGATCGGGAATTCGACGGTCAGCAGGATCCGCCACCGCGACAGGCCGATTCCGCGCGCCGACTCGACCACCGAGGCCGGCACCGAGCGCAGTCCGACGATGGCGTTGCCGATCACCGGCAGGGCGGCGAAGAACGCCAGCATGATGAACGAGGGCACCACGCCGAGCCCGAACGGCACCAGCAGCAGCGCCAGCAGCGCCAGCGAGGGAATCGTCAGCGCGACCCGGCTCGAGGTGAGCGTGAGCGCCGAGGCCAGCGGCAGCCGATAGACCGCCACCGCGACGAGCACGGCGACGACCGTGCCGACCAGCACGGTCTGAAAGGCCAGCGACGCATGCTGATACGTCAGGAACGCCAGCGTCTCGCCCCGCCCCTGGACATAGCTCCACAAGTTCACGGGAATCCCATCGTCGGGCCGGACCTGGCCGGACCTGTCAGCGCGTGATCACCGGTCGTACGTGTCGCCGAAGGGTAATCGATGCGGCGCGTCCGGCCGGGGACCCGCGGCGTCGCAGGCGTTGCGGTGGTGGTCACGGCCTAGGCCGCGCGCGTCAGCGGAGCGCTCGCGTACGGCGTGGCGTCGCCGGCGATCACCGTGCTGGTCGAGCCGTCGACCCCGACGGGGACAGCGCCCGCCAGCGTGATGCGGGTGAGCCTGCGGTGTTCGGCGCCGTCGTAGTCGTCGACGGCGTAGTGCTGGGTCGCGCGGTTGTCCCAGATGGCGACGTCGCCGAGCGACCAGTTCCAGCGTGTGGTGTGTTCGAGCCGGGTCACCCGGTCCTGGAAGATCCGGAACAGCGCCTGCGATTCGGCACTGGACAGCCCGACGATCTCCTTCACGAAGCAGCCGAGCAGCAGCGCGCGCTCGCCGGTCTCGGGATGGACCTCCACGACGGGATGCTCGGTCTCGAAGTAGGTGGACTCGAATTCGCGGCGGTAGGCGCGGTCGTTGTCGTCCGGGCGGTCCTCGATGTCGGCGGCGTAGTCGTAGCGATTGCTGTGTCGCGCGCGCAGGGTCTCGGCCAGTCGCCGCAACGGTTCGGGCAGTGCGTCGTAGGCGGCGACGGTGGAGGCCCAGGTGGTGGAACCGCCGTAGCTGGGCAGCGCCACCGCGCGCAGGATCGAGGCGCTGGGGACCCGGTCGACGAAGGTGACGTCGGTGTGCCAGACATTCGAGCGGGTCTGGTGCGAGTCGATGGCCAGGGTCTTGGCGCCGGCCGAGGTGACGGTGGGGTGCGGGGTGGTCGGGGTGCCGAGCAGCCGCGCGAACTCGTACTGCCCGTCCTCGGTGAGGTGGTGCTGGCCCCGGAAGAAGATCACCTTGTGCTCGTGCAGCGCGGCCCGGATCGTGGCCACGGTGTGCGCGTCCAGCTCGCCGCCGAGGCGCACCCCGTCGACGCGCGCGCCGATGTGCGCTCCCAGCTGGACCACGCGCGCACCGCCGGTGGGGACGGCTGCGTCATCGACGGACATACGGTGGCCTTTCGTTCGGAGCGGGACGATCTCGTTTCCCCACGAAACCATCCGCCCGCCGCGCCGACCAGAATTGAACTCACCGCGAGCGCAACCGGCCTCACCCGGTGGGCGCCGGTTTCCAGCCCAGCTCGGGTGCGATCAGTTCCACCGTGTCGTGCAGGATCTGCTCGTAATCCGCGCGGTGGAACTCGTACGGGAGTTCCAGGCGGAGTTCGCCGGTCCGGGCCAGCACCGGGTCCGCCCGCAGCCGGTCCAGGATCTCCTCGGCGGTGCCGACGACATCCGGGGCGTAGAGAATCCGGCGCTCGCCCTGGGGGACGAGAGTGCGGGCGTGGCGGCTCGCGGCATAGGACCGGTAGCGTTCGCGGGTCGTGCGGTCGGCGCTGTCGAACGGGACGATCACCCGGCCGACCGCGAGGCGCGCGGGCCGCGCCGGATCGATCCGCGCGCGGTAGTCGTCGATCAGGCTCAGCTGGGCGGTGGCGAAGTCGTCGCTGCGGTCACCGAAGACGATATTGCCGGTGAGCAGGTTCAGCCCGGCCTCCGCGGCCCAGTGCACCGACCTGGGGCTGCCGCCGCCGTACCAGACGCGGTCGGCCAGGCCCGGGCTGTGCGGCTGGAGGCGGGGGCGCTGGGTGTTGCCGGGCGAGTGGATGACGGTGTCGGCCTCGCCCAGATACCCGCCGCGCAGATTCTCGAGCAGCCGGGAGACCCGGCCGTAGGACAGGTCGAAGGTGCGCCAGTCGCCGTCGAAGACAAGATCGCCGATCAGGTCGGCGTGCGGCGGGGTGCCCGCGCTGAATCCCGGTTGCAGGCGGCCGCGCGAGAGCACGTCGGCCAGCGAGAGGTCCTCGGCCAGCCGGAACGGGCTCTCGTAGCCGATCGGGATCACCGCGGCGCCCAGCTCCACCCGGCTCGTGCGCTGGGCGGCCGCGGCCAGGAAGACCGCCGCCGAACCCACCCCGTGTTCGAGGTGGCGCTGCCGGACCCACGCGCCGTCGAAGCCGAGCCGTTCCCCGTACTCGAACAGTTGCAGGGTGTCCTCGAGGCCGGTGTAGGGATCGTCGTCGAGGTAGTTGCCCGGGGTGAGGAAGGCCAGCGAGCTGATTCGCGGCGCGTCGGCGCTCATGCCCGGCGCTCGTACGGGATCTGCTCGCCGGCGATCTGTATCTGCGTAGTCATGTCGTCGATGACATCGGAGACGTTTCGGCCTGGCCAGGGTTGCGTTCAGCCCGAAGGTAATTCGAGATTCGGCGGCTGTCGGAGCCGACGAACTACAAGGTCGGCACCGTGCGCGTCGAGCAACCTTGCGGCGCGGGCTGCCCCGACAGACGCTCATCGATCCAGCGCAGAACCGCGGACGTCGCGGTGATCGCGAGGCTGACGTGCTCGCTCAACTGGTCCCGCGTGTAGGTGATCGGCGCACCCTCCGCGCACCACTGCGCCACCGCCTGGTCGGGCCCGGCGATCGTGACGATCTCGTCGTGCACGGCGTTGTAGAGGAACAGCGGCACAGTCGAAGTCACGGGGTTGAAGTTCAGCGCGTCGAACGACGGCCGCACCTCTTCGAGCAGTTGCGAAAAGGGGATCGTCAGGTAATCGTCCATGTGTAGGAACGCATGCTGAGCGACGTTCTGTGTCACGCATTTGCTGTCGCCCGCGGCCATCAGCGCGTGTCCGGCAGGTGTCAGATATTTGTCGAATGCCGCCGCCAGCACCGGATCGGAGCGCAGCATGCCAGGTAGCAGCGACGGCAGGAAGCCGGAGAAGGGGCCGCCGTCAAGCGTGGCCGCGTAGGGTCCGATGGGAACGGTCCAACCACCCATGGCGATACCGACCAGCCGCAGTTCGGGGGCGTAGGTCGGTTGCATCTGCGCGACCCAGCTGGTCCCGAAGGACCCACCGGAGTAGCCCATCGCCGCGACTGGAGTATCGGTACCCGACAGTCCGAGCGGCGTGAAGTCCTGGGCGGCGCGCATGCCGTCGAGCACGGCATAACCCGGCTGCCGCGGCGTGAACAGCGTTCCCTTCGGCCCTTCCCAATCGGGTACCGAAATGGCATGACCGGACGACAGCATCTGCTCGATCTGAATGAGATCCAGCGAGGAATCGTACTTGTCCGGCGCGCCCTGCCGGAGCACGAACGAGGGTGCGCACTGCGGGGCCGAGGCGTCGGTGGCAGGCTGATAACTGATCAAACCCTTGACCTGTCCGGTTCGTGGGCGCAGCACCGTCGTCACGGTAGCCATGGGCATGCCGCCGGTATCGGTTGTGCGATACAGCAACTGCCATGCGTCGGCGTCCTGTGTCTGCGGCGTCAGCGAGGCCACCTCGACTGGGCGCGAGTTCAGAATTGTGCCCGGTGCCTGCGAATCCCAGCCCAGGGGCGGGGTGTAGAACGGGTCGTGCTGCGGGGTGGGCAGCGGCTCCGCATGGCCGACCGCCATGCTGGTGCCGGTCAAGCACAACACGGCGGCCAAGGCGATCAGCACTGAGCGCAGTCGACCGTGTTCGATCGTCGAACACGCTGCATCCCAATCTGATACGAGACTACCTGCCATTCGGACTTCCCTCCCAGTGGCGGCCATCCGCGAATGCTCGGACGGGACTCTGGATCGACCTACGCCGCGGCCGTTGACGACGTGGTACTCCGGCCCGGTGCGGGGCGCACGCGGGCGTGATGGCCACCGGGACCCGGTCCCGGCGGCCATCGTGTCCGGATCAGCGGGTGGCGATGATGGCCGAACCGTGGCCGAACAGGCCCTGGTTCACCGCGATGCCCGCGCTCGCGTTCTCGACCTGACGGCCGTCGGCCTCCCCGCGCAACTGCCAGGTCAGCTCGCAGACCTGGGCGATCGCCTGCGCCGGGATCGCCTCACCGAAACAGGCCAGCCCACCGCTGGGGTTCACCGGCACGCTGCCACCCAGGGTGGTCGCGCCGCTGCGCAACAGCTTCTCCGCGCCGCCCACCTCGCACAGCCCGATGTCCTCGTACCAGTCCAGCTCGAGCGCGGTCGACAGGTCGTAGACCTCGGCGAAGGACATCTCCGACGGACCGAGCCCGGCTTCCTCGTAGGCGGCGTGCGCCACGGCGGAACGGAACTCGCGCGCCGGTGCCGGGACGGCCACGGCGGAGTCGGTCGCGAAATCCGGCAGGTCGAGCACCGTT
Source organism: Nocardia asteroides (assembly GCF_900637185.1). Classification (NCBI taxonomy): domain Bacteria; kingdom Bacillati; phylum Actinomycetota; class Actinomycetes; order Mycobacteriales; family Nocardiaceae; genus Nocardia; species Nocardia asteroides. Next base: position 3,555,937 of record NZ_LR134352.1, read on the forward strand.
TTCGGGAAGGTCGGCGTCACCGTCGACAGCGCCCGGATGCGGACCGGATCGGCGATGCCGTGCTTGCGCGCGTACTCCATCGAGGTCAGCACCACGGCGGCGCCGCCGTCGCTGGTGGCGCAGATGTCGAGCAGCCGCAGCGGGTCCGACACGATCGCCGACGCGGCGACCTCCTCGGCCGCCACCTCCTTGCGATAGCGCGCATACGGGTTGTTCAGGCCGTGCCGGGAGTTCTTCACCTTGACCGCGGCGAAGTCGTCGAGCGTGGCACCGTGCAACGCCATCCGCCTGCGGGCGTACAGCGCGAAGTAGATCGGGTTGGTCGCGCCGAGCAGGTGGAAGCGCAGCCAGTCCGGGTCGTCGCGGCGTTCGCCACCGACCGGCTGGAAGAAGCCCTTCGGGGTGGTGTCCGCGCCGACCACCAGCGCCACGTCGCACAGTCCGGCCAGGATCTGGGCGCGCGCGTTGGCGATGGCCTGGGCGCCCGAGGCACAGGCGGCGTAGCTGCTCGAGATCCGCGCGCCGGTCCAGCCGAGCGCCTGGGCGAAGGTGGCGCCCGTGACGAAACCGGGGTAGCCGTTGCGGATGGTGTCGGCGCCGGCGATGTAGCCGACGTCGCGGTGGTCGATCCCGGCGTCGGCCAGCGCCGCGCGGGCCGCGACCAGCCCGTATTCGACGAAGTTGCGGCCCCACTTGCCCCACGGGTGCATGCCCGCGCCGAGGACGGCGATATCGCGATTACTGCTCTCGGTCATCGACCGGCCTCCACATCCACACGGTGTGCTCGGTGTCCTCGTCCTCGTACAGCACGCCGAGGGTCAGCTCGACCGGCATGCCGACCGCGAGGTCGTCCACCGTCAGCCCCCGGACCACCTGGCCCAGAACCACCATCTGCTCCACCTCGAGTTCCACGGCCGCGACGATGTACGGCACGAACGGCTCGGGCGAGACGTAGGGCGGTGGCGGTTTGTACCTGGCATCGGCGTACGACCAGATCCGGCCGCGGGTGGAGAACAGGTATTCGGCGAGTTCGGAGCCGTCCTTGGGGCCGGTGCACTGCGGGTTCCGGCAGGCCAGGGTGTTCCGGGGGAAGTACGGCGTGCCGCAGGCAGTACAGCGACTTCCCTTCAGACGCACCGCGCCGTCGTCCGCGGTGAACCAGTCGTCCACGGCAGGGCGTTGTTCTTTCTGCACCTGCCCGACGGTATAGGAACACGTTCTATTTTGGGGCCGGATTCCGCTTCCCCGGCGGCGAGGCGCGGGTACGGTGGGACCGGATTGAGGATGCGCCGACATTCTCGAGTCGAGCTGGAGTACCACAACGCGATGGACACCGAACTCTGTGAACCGCAGTCGATCCGCAATGCCACGATCATCGGGGACCCGGAGGAGACCGCGCGGCTCGTCCGCCGCCTGACCCGCCGTGCCGCGGCCACCACCGCGGGCGCCGAGGTCACGCTCGCGTGGACGACGGATCACGCCGATCACACGATCCGCCTCACCGAGCTGTCGAGCCACGCGCCCCTCGCGACACTGGAGCGGGCCATCCGGCTGGCCGACGGAGTGGTCGTCGTCATGAGCGCCGCGGTGCCACGCGCGCCCCGGCTCGAGGCGATCCTGCGCGTCGCCGACGATCATCAGGTCGCCCGCCTGTGCCTGGTGACCGGGCTCGAGCACCCCGGCGCCGACTTCGACCGCTGTGTCGGCACGATCGCGCACACCCACGGCGCGGTCCCGCTGACGGTGCAGATTCCGCACGGCCTCGGCGCCGAGTTCACCGGCGTCATCGATCTGGTCCCGATGTGGGCACTGGAACCGATGGCTGCCGAGTTCTACGGCCACCACTGGCCGATCGCCGAACAGCACTACCGCGCCCTCGTGACCGCGGTGACGAATCAGGACGCCCCGCGCCGGCTCCCGCCCAGCCGGATGTACGACCGCGTCCGCCACCTCACCCACATCGGCGACGCCGCACCGGTCCTGTGCGACGCGGGCGGGCGTAACGACATCGCCCCGTTCCTGGACGCCGTCATCCGCTATCTACCGTCCCCGCTGCACGTCTGCCAGCCGGAACACGCCCTCGACTATTGACGAGCGTTGTCCGAGAGCCCTACTCGCCCTAAATAATTCGATGATCCGCCGGCCGTCGAGGGTCTCACGCAGCATGTGGCCGAAGGCCGAATCCCGGACGCAGGCATCGCCTACCTCGGCGGCACGCCGCCACATACCGCGGGCGGACTCGGCACGGTGCAGGTCCACCAGCGGCGACAGCAGGTGCCCGATATGCGGAATCTCATTCCACCAGGTGGTTTTCGCGCCCAGCGAGATTCCCTCCCGCGGCATCGATGTCGAACGCTGACCCGATGATCCAAGAGTCGACCGGCGGCTACCCCTGGACCGCCGCTACACCGGGCGGGTGACGTCGTCCCCAGTATCCTCCTCGACCGATGCGGCGGGCCCGCCCATCGTCTCGGCGACCCCGCCTCCGACCGGCGCGGCAGCGCCGACGGTCGGCGCCGGTGCCGGACCGGACGACGCCGCCAGTTTCCGAACGCAGGCGGCGGCCGTCTTGAACAGCGGTTGTTTCGACGCCGGGTCCCATTCGGTGCGCGTGAGCTCGTTCGCGGCCCGGTCATGGTCGCCGCCGGTGTCCCAATAGCCGTAGTGGAAGGGCAGGAACAGAACTCCCGGCCGGATACCGCTGATCCGGGCGTGGGCCCGCACCGCGCCCCGCCTGGTCTGGACTTCGAGCAGGTCGCCTTCGCCGATCGTCAGACGGTCCGCGTCGTCCTCGGACATCTCCACCCACACCTGCGGGGCGGCCGCGTCCAGCTGTGCCGCCCGGGCTGTCTTCGTCCGGGTGTGGAAGTGGTACAGGGTGCGCCCGGTGATCAGCGCGAACGGGAATTCGGTATCGGGCCTCTCGGACGCGGGCAGATAGTGGGCGGATTTCAGCATCGCCCGACCGGCCGGATCGGTGCGGCGGTACGCGGCGGCATCGTACGGTTCGCCGGTGATCAGGTCCTTGCCGTAGGACTCGCAGTAGTCGGGGTCGCTCCAGAAACGGCCGTCGGCGTACAGGCGTTCGGTGCCCGCGGGATGCTCTGCGGTGCACGGCCATTGGATTCCGGAACCGCCGCGCAACGCGGCGTAGGTGAGTCCGGTGTAGTCGCACGGGCGGCCCGCGGAACACCGCTTCCACGCCTCGAAGGCCCCCTCTGCGTCATCCCATGACACCAGCGGCGCGCCGTCCTTGTCGCGGAAGCCCATGCGATGCGCGAAGTCCAGGAAGATGTCGAGGTCGGGCCGGGCCGCACCCGGTGGCTCCACCGCTGTGTCCGAGAGATGGACGGTGCGATCGGCATTGGTGAAACATCCGGTCTTCTCGCCCCACGCCGCCGCGGGCAGCACCACATCGGCCAGCGCGGTGGTCTCGGTGGGGAAGATGTCCTGCACCACCAGGAAAAGGCTGTCGCGGCCGAGGATCGAGCGGATCCGGCCCAGGTCCGGGAGCGACGCGGCCGGGTTGGTGGCGCTGACCCACAGCATCCGCAACGTGCCCTGTTCGGCGTTGTCGATCATCTGCATGGCATGGGTCGGCGCGCTGTCGTGTGTTATCCGCTCCCGCTCCACATTCCAGAGTTCGGCCAGCTGTGCGAGATGAGTGTCGTTGGCCCAGTTGCGGAAACCGGCGATGTCGCCGTCGGCACCGCACTCGCGGGTGTTCTGCGCCGTCGGCACCGTTCATCTGCAGCACACCGCACCCCGGCCTGCCGAGCATGCCCCGGATCAACTGCAGATTGTTGACCTGCACGGCCGCGGCCGTGGCCTGATGTGACTGGTAGAAGCCCTGCAGCACGGTGGAGAGCAGGCGCTGGGCGCCGGCGAGGATCGCCCCGGCCGCGCGGATGTCGTCGGCGGCGACCCCACAGAGGGGTGCGACGACATCCGGTGCGTACCCGGCCACCGTGGCGCGCAAATCGTCGTAGCCCACCGTGTGCCGCGCGAGATAGTCCAGGTCGACGCCGCCACGGACGATGACCTCGTGCAGCAGCGCGTTCAGCAACGCGACATTGGTTCCCGGCAGCGGCGCCAGATGCACCGCGGCCCGTTCGGCCACCGCCGTCCGTCGCGGATCGACACAGAGGAGCAGGGGAGGATCCGTGCCCGCGAGCCGGTCCAGGATGCGGGCCCACAGGACGGTCTGGGTCTCGGCCACATTGTGTCCGAACAGGGCGATGACATCGGCGTGGTCGACATCGGTGTAGGAACCGGGCTGCCCGTCACAGCCGAAGGACTCCTTCAACGCCTCGGCCGCGGTGGCGGTGCACAGGCGCGTGTTCCCGTCGACATGGTTGGTGCCGATGCCCGCCCGCGCGACGATCCCGAGCGTGTAGTACTCCTCGAGAAACAACTGGCCGGAGGTGTAGAACCCGATCGAGGACGGCCCCTCCGCCGCCAGCAGCGCCTTGGTGTGCTGGGTGATCCGGCGCATGGCGGTATCCCAGTCGGTCTCGACCAACGCACCGCCGCGCCGGATCAGGGGGCAGGCGAGGCGTTCCCGGGAATGATTGGCCTGCCAGCCGAACAGGTCCTTCGGGTCCAACCTGCCACGATTGACCCGGTCGGCCGCGCGGCCGCGCACCCCGACGATCCGGCCGTCGGCGACCGCGATGTCGAGCGCGTCGCCGTTGGAATGCAGCACCGAGGCCGACTGCACCCAGCGGTCGACGCCGGCGGGCTCGACCCCGTCGAGATATCTGTCGACCCGCACCGGCCATTCCTCGCCGGGCCCGTACGGCGTCCGCTTCCCCCACGGCTGTGCGATCCGGTCCCGTCGCTCCATATCGGCGACGTACCCCGGCGGGCGCGACCGAACCATGATCGACGCGCGCCGCCGTGGGTATCGCCGGACGGAGAAATCAGCGCCCGACCCATCCCGGGGTCATCGCTGCGCGAACTCCGTCCGCACTTCACGACGGCCGGGTTCGCCGGCCGATGGCCGCCCCACCATCCATCAGGAGGAACCGTGCACAGCGAACTGGGCGAAGTAGTCGTGGCGAGTACCGTCCGGGACGGTGACCGCGAGATCGGCATCGAGATCGCCGACCCCCGGCAGGACACCACGACACAGCTCTGGCACTGCACCTACCGTGTGGCGGGCGCACGAACCCATCGGGTGCGCGGAGCCGACCGGCTCTCCGCGCTGTACGCGGCCCTGCTGGATGTGCACAGCGCACCCTCCCGGTTCGCCGCTCAGGGCTCCGCATCCGGCCCCCGCGAACCCACCGCCGCCCGCTTCCCAGCGCACCGCGGTTCCCCACCGCGACCCCGCGAATTCGGCCAACCTCTGGGCGCCCGCACCGTCGACACCGCGGCGGGCCCGGTGGTCGTCCTGCTCGGCCGCCCTCGCCGCGACCCCGAACGCCCCCACACCTGCCTGTGCCCGTTCCGCATCGGCGACCGCACCGAGGCGTTCGGCCAGGGATTCGACGACGTCCACGCCCTGACCGCGGCCATCTCCGACGTAGCCGCCATCCTCGCCATCCCCCGAGACTGGCCCGCCCGCCCCACCAACCCCTAGCGTCCGAACATCATCCAGCTCAGGGCACGCGACGGGACAACGATCGGCCGGGGATCAGGGTTGAGAGTTGGGACACGATGCGGCTTTCCGAGGGGGAACCTTACCCTCCCGTAAGGGTAGAGTTCGGGCCGCTGGAGGGCGGGTCGCCGTTCCGGCGAGTTCGCGTGTGGGTTGGGAGATGGGGTTTTGATGGTGTCGACGACGCAGCGACCGGTCGACGAGGGATCGGTGCTGGCGGCGCTGCGCAGTCCGAAACGACTGCGGACCGAGGTGCTGGCCGGTCTGGTGGTCGCGCTGGCGTTGATTCCGGAGGCGATCTCGTTCTCGATCATCGCCGGCGTCGACCCGAGCGTCGGGCTGTTCGCGTCGTTCACCATGGCGGTGACGATCGCCGTCGTCGGCGGTCGCCGGGCGATGATCTCGGCGGCGACCGGCGCTGTCGCCCTGGTTATCGCCCCGCTGGTCGCCGACCACGGGCTCGACTATCTGATCGCCACGGTCATCCTGGCCGGGGTGCTGCAGATCGTGCTCAGTGTGGTCGGGGTCGCGCGGCTCATGCGGTTCATCCCGCGCAGTGTCATGGTCGGCTTCGTCAACGCCCTGGCGATCCTGGTCTTCAGCGCGCAGATCCCGCACCTGATCGGCGTGCCGTGGCTGGTGTACCCGATGGTCGTGACCGGCATCCTGGTGCTGGTGTTCCTGCCCAAGCTGACGACGGCCGTCCCGGCTCCGCTGGTGGCGATCGTGCTGCTGACCGCGGTCACCCTCGCCTTCTCGCTCGATGTGCCCGACGTCGGTGACGAGGGCGAGCTGCCGTCGAACCTGCCGGGCTGGCTGCTCCCGGACGTGCCCTTCACCCTGGACACGCTGCGTATCATCGCCCCCTACGCCCTCGCGATGGCACTGGTCGGGCTGCTCGAATCGCTGATGACCGCCAAGCTGGTCGACGACATCACCGACACGAGGTCCGACAAGACCCGCGAAGCGTGGGGCCAGGGCGTCGCCAACGTGGTGACCGGCTTCTTCGGCGGCATGGGTGGCTGCGCGATGATCGGGCAGACCATGATCAATGTGAAGACCTCCGGTGCCCGCACCCGCATCTCGACATTCCTCGCCGGCGCGTTCCTGCTGATCCTGGTGGTCGGCCTCGGTGACCTGGTCGCGCTCATCCCGATGGCGGCACTGGTCGCGGTGATGATCATGGTGTCGGTGGGCACCCTGGACTGGCACTCCGTCTCGCCGAAGACACTGCGGCGCATGCCCATCGCCGAGACCACGGTCATGGTCGTCACCGTCGTCGTCACGGTAGCCACCCACAATCTCGCCTACGGTGTGGTCGCCGGTGTGCTGACCGCGATGGTCGCGTTCGCGCACCGCGTCGCGCATTTCACCGAGGTGGACAAGGTCTCCGAGGCCGACACCGATCACGACGGCGCGATCGACACCCGCGTGTACAAGGTCCGCGGCGAATTGTTCTTCGCGTCGAGCAACGATCTGGTGTACCAGTTCGACTACGTGGGTGATCCGGCCAATATCGTGATCGACATGTCGGACGCACACATCTGGGACGCCTCCACCGTGGCCACCCTCGACGCCGTCACCACGAAGTACGCGGCGAAGGGCAAGACGGCGCGGATCGTCGGATTGAACGCGGCCTCACAGGCCCGCCACGGCCGGTTGTCCGGATTGCTGCCCGGTGCCCACTGATTCCGGCGGCTACCTGCAGATCGGGCAGGTGGCCGACCGTACCGCCCTGTCGCTCAAGACGATCCGGCACTACGACGAGGTCGGGCTCGTGCAGCCCTCGGCCCGGTCGGCCGGCGGATTCCGGCTCTATACCGCCGCCGATGTCGACAGGTTGCTGGTCATCCGCCGGATGAAACCGCTCGGCTTCACTCTCGCGGAGATGAAAGAGCTGCTCGAGGCGATCGACGTGCTCGACGGCGATTCCGCCGGCACCGCACGCCGCGATCAGGCGCGAACGACGCTGCTGGCCTACCGCGACAAGGCCGCTGACAGTGCCGACAGATTGCGCCGTCAGCTCGCATACGCGACCGAATTCACCGAGCTGCTCACCGAGCGGACCTCGGCGACACCGCCTGTCTGACCTCCCCCGGGAATCGCCGCCGCGCGCTGAGTTGATGTCCCAAGTTCGCCAAATACGCGGCGACGCCGGGCAACTCGACACAGCACCCTCCGGAGACATAGACGATTCCGGCAATCAGCTCCGGCACCCTGTGCCCGACGACCGAGATCGTTGCGCCCCCACCACTTGTACCGACCAAGACCACCGGCCCGAACTCGCGGACCTGGCGAATCGTCTCTATGACGTGAGTTGCGTTGTCTTCCAGAGTGATCGACGTGGGCGGCGAGGGCAATGCGGTCAAGGCGCCGAGTTTTTGGGGCGCTTGATAGGCGAGCGGGAAGTGGCCGTCGAGGCCGTGGCCGGGCGGTCGACCGCCAGTCCGCGGTGTCCGAGCAAGGCCGGCTCCCGGAGCGCAGCGGACCACGACGCGGAGCTGCCGTGCGCACCGTGGACGAGCACGAACGAGAATGGATCGGGAATCTGATCTGCTGCGAGCGGATCGGATCTCTTCAGACCGGGGCACCCGTCGACGATAGCCCGCCGGAAGATCACCTACGGTCAGCCGAAGTAGGGCCCGCACCCCCGTGCGCTGACCTCTCCGTTCCGCTCCGGACCACGGCCGACGCACACGTCGACGCTCGCGGGCCGAGGCCCGGTCTCCTCGGGGTCCGGAGCGGAAAGGTCAGTTCGCGAGTTGGTAGAAGGCGATCGGTGAGTTCGGGGTGAAACCGATGCGCGGGTAGACGGGCGCGCCCGCGGCGGTGGCGTGCAGGGTGGCGCGGGTGAGACCGGTGGCGCGGATCCCTTCGAAGAGCGCCTTGCGGGTGACCGCCTCGCCGTAACCGTTGCGCTGCCAAGTGGGCGCGGTGGCGACCAGCACGACGAACAGCCGCCCCTGGGTGGCCACGGTCGCCGCGCAGGTCACCGGTTCGCCCGCCCGCAGCCCGAGCCAGGCGTGCACGCCGGACGTCCACAGTGCCGAACCCGCCAGCCCGTCACGCCCGTCGGCCAGGGGGAAGCCGTAGCCGGCGGAATTGAGATCGGCGTAGGCGCGCAGATGCTCCTCGGTGCCGACCCGGACGAAGGTCAGATCCGGATGCGTGGGCTCGGCGAGCCCCGCGAGCTCCGCCGACATCCCGGTGCCGGGAAACGCGTACTGCAACCCCGCGCGGTCGGCGGCAGCGGCGAGTCCGGCGCGTGCTTCGCCGTCGAGCAGGTCCTCGAACAGCCAGAGGAACCCCGGCTGCCGCTTGGCGCGCATGACGGCCGCGACCTCGCCCAGCCGCCGGTCGAGCAGCTGGGTGCCGATACCGGTCTCGGTGAGCGTCACCGCATTCCAGAACGCGAAGCGGCAGTCCGCCCAGCGGACCGCGACACCGTCGAGATCCCGGACATCGGCCCCGGGATCACGATCGAGGACCAGCGCCCGCCAGGCCACGGTGAGTTGTTCGACCGATTCGACGGTCTCGATGAGATCTGTCAACGCCACTCCGATCAGAGGGTGCGATGCCGTCGACGGCCGGACCGATCACCGGAACCGCCGTCGCCGCATCGGGTGCAGAATCAGATTCTCGCTGCCCACGCCCTCAGTCGGTAGCCGAACCTCGATCAGGGCGTATCGAGCACACTCACCGGAACCCCGTACGGCAGAAAGCGCACGCGGCGCCTGCTGTCGGTGTTGTCGCGATGGGCGCGTAACGCCTCGAGCTCGCTCGGGAACACCTGGTCGACCGTGGCCTGACCGTCGTCGTCGATCGTGTAGGCCGCCCACACGCCGCTGCCGGTCTCGCCGGTGGTCGCGCCCTCGGGCGCCGTCGGCCGCGGTTGCTGCGTGAACTGGCCGAACAGGGACGTCAGCGCGCCGATGCCGCCCTGATCCACCCGCCCCAGATACTCCCCGGCCCGGTCGAGCATGTCGCGCAGCTCGTTTCCGGTGTCCCGGAACGCGCGCTCGAAATCCTCCGGATCGATATCGAAAGGACCGAAATTCGCCATCCCAAATCCTCCTGGACGAGTGGGCACCCTACGTTCACAGTGTCCTCGCGAAACGAGGTCCGCGCCATGCCTCGCCGGCGCCGATATGACAACTCAGGTGTCATACTGGCGAGGTGGACGAGAAACTCACCCCCGATGACCTCGCGGGACGGCTGGTGGACGTGTTCGCGCAGGTCGGGATCCTGTACCGGCAGGTGTATCGCAAGATCGAGCAGGACTCACTGCCCGTGGGGATCTCGGTCGGGGTGCGCGCTGTGCTCGAACTCCTGGCGGAGCGCGGGCCGATGACCGTGCCGGAGATGGGTCGGGCGCAGGCGCTCAGCCGGCAATTCGTGCAGCGCATGGTCAACGATGCGATCGCGGCGGAGTTGGTCGAAGTTCGCCCCAATCCGCAGCATCGGCGTTCGGTGCTGATCGCGCTGAGCGCCCAGGGGCGAGCGGCGATCACCGCGGTGACTTCCCGGGAACTCGCGGTCTTGCGCGGTGTCGGCGGCGACCTGACCGCCGCGGATATCGACACCTGTCTGAAGGTCCTCCATCATCTCCGCGAGCCCTTCACGGGCGTGGAGTTCGATCACGAATCCGGGAGTGAGTCGGCGGGGGACTAGCTCCCCTTAATGACAACTTGGTTGTCAAATGATGGCCACTATGACACCTTAGTTGTCATGAGGGATGAGATTCTTCGTTTCGAGAGCCCAGAGGGTGTTCTCGCCTATCGCGATACGGGCGGAACGGGGCAGCCGCTGGTCCTGCTGCATGCGGGATTCGTGGATTCCGGCATGTTCGCTCCCCAACTGTCGGTGCTGCGCCACCGATACCGCGTGATCGCACCCGATGCCCGCGGGCACGGCGAATCCGCCAATGCGACACAGCCTTTCCGCAAGGTCGACGATGTCGCCGCTCTGCTGCGGCACCTGCACCTGACCTCGGTCGTGGCGATCGGTGTGTCGATGGGTGCCATGACCGCCGTCGAATTCGCCCTCGAGTACCCCCATCTCGTGACAGGTCTGATCGTGAGCGGCCGCGGCATCGGCGAACCGGACTACCGCGAGGACTGGTCGCGAGCACTGATCCAGGCCCAGGCCGACGCCTTGGCGAGGCAGGACCTGAACGCCTGGCTGGACGCGTTCACGCGGTGGGCGGTCGGCCCGTATCGTCAACCGGCCGCCCTCGACAGTGCCCTGCTCTGCGACCTCCGCGCAATGGCGGCGCGCACCTTGGCGAAACACGCTGCGACGGAACCTGATTACTGCGTACCGGTCGCCGATGTGGCGCCGCGCGCACCGCTGATCACCGTGCCGGTACTCGCCGTCGACGGTGCGCTCGACTCGCCCGAACTGACCGCGACCGTGGACGCCCTGCTCGCAGCGGTGCCGCGCGGGCGCAGAACGACGATCGACGAGGCCGGGCACTTCCCCAACATGGAACAGCCGACCGCCTACAACACGCTGGTGGAGGAATTCGTCGACCAGCTCGTCGCCGCCACACGACACCCACCGGAGATCCGATGAAAACCCCTGTCGCGCAGTGATCGGAAACCTGGAACCCGACCGATCCCGACGACGGGATCGCGGCAATCCAGCGCATGTTCACTCCGGACGTCACCTATACCGATCCCCCTGGAGTCCCCGCCTGACCCGCACACAGTCACGAGCGGTGTGCCCGGCGGGGTCAGCGGGCCGTTCGCCGGACGGTGCGCTTCGGGCCGCCGCTCGGCCCGGGCAACCACGGGGCGGCGGCCGCTCCCGCATCGATGTATCGGATGATCGGATCGGGATCGTCCAGCATCGGCACGCGGCCGTGCTCGAGCCGGTGATAGGCGCGTATGTGGGGGTCGGGGAACAGTTCCCGGGCGGACCGGTGCATCAGCCGATCCTGTCCGCCGGTGACGACCGTGGTCACCGGCGATGGCCCGGCCTCGGGCCGCCACCCCTCGGCGAATTCCGGCGAGCGCAGGATAGCGCGCGTCACCGTGCAGTGCGTGGGGGCCACGGTGGTGATCAGGGCGCGGCTCCGGGTGGTCGGGCACAGATCGAGGAGCGCCGGCGCCGACCGGCCGGTGAGCGAGCGCAGGGCCGCACGTCGGGTCATCGCCCCGGCCACCGGATTGCGGACCAGCGCGAGAAACGGGCTGACCGCATGCCGCCGGGCCAGCTCGTGGGTGATCGACTCCGCCACCGACGGCGCGTCGTGCCACAACCCGAGCGGCGCGACCAAGGTGACCGAACCGGCGCGGCCGCGCCGCGCCAGCTCCGCCGCGATCCACGCGCCGAAACCGTTGCCCACCAGATGCGCTCGCGCCAGCCCGGCATCGTCGAGCATCCGCTCCACGGCGTCCGTCATGGTCGACGGCGCGGCCGCCCCTTCGAACGCGGGTCCGCCCCAATGCCCGGGCAAGGTCGGCGCCCACACCGCGTACGCCCGTGTCAGCCCCTCCACACATCGTCCCCACGAATGCCAGCTCAGCCCCAGATCGTGCAGTAGCACCAGCGGTTCGCCACGCCCGCCCTGTGCCGCCGGCTCGACGGAAACATCCATCTACCGCTGCCCTTTCCCTCGAGCGGCCTCCCGGCGAAACCGACGTGGCGAGTATCGAACGCCGCATCGGCGACTGTCACTGCACGCATCGAAGAACCGGCCGGACCCGATTTGTCCCCGGTGATGAACACGCATGTCCGGTGCAAGCCCGATGCAAGACAGGCTGGCGAAACTTCCCGCATGAGTGAAACTTTCGAGCCAGGGACCGGCGACCGCGCGCAGATCGGTAGTTTGGTCGTTCGCTACTACAGCGCTGTCGACGAGCAGCGGGTTGACCGAGCGCTGATCGACTCGGTGTTCACCGAGGACGGCCGCTGGATCGGTCCGACAGGGGCGGTCCGGGTGGGACGGGCGGTGATCGCCGAGCAGCAGGCCGCGGCAGTGCGCATGTTCCGGGCGACCCACCATGTCACCTCCGACTACCTGATCGACGTCGCGGGTGACACGGCCCGCCTGCGGGCGAACCTCACCGCCATGCACCTGTGGGGTGCGGGCAGCAGCGATCCGGCCGCGCTCGAATCGCACTTCCTGGCCGGGGGAGTGTTCGACGGAATCGCGGTGCGGACCGATGCCGGATGGCGGCTGTCGGAGTTGCGGTTGCGGATCGTGTGGCGCACGGGCGCGCTGCCGATCCATATCGATCCCGAATCCCTGTGAGCCGGCAGATCTCAGCTCCGGGACGCCGGCACCTGCGGCGGAGGCGGTGTCTCACGCCTGCGGGGCAGGTGTTTCGAGCAGGGTGATGGCGCCGAGGGCCAGATACAGTTCCGCGGATTGACGGGGGTCGGTGGTGTCGCGGCCGGTGAGGTCGCGGATCTTGCGGAGGCGGTAGCGGACGGTGTTGCGGTGGCAGTGCAAGGTTTCGGCCACGGCGGCCGCGGACCCACCGCAGCGGTACCAGGCGTCGAGGACGGCGATCAGATCGGCGCGCTCGGTCGGGGGCAGCATCAGGACCGGCCCCAGGATCTGGGTGGCGGCACGGCGGGCGGCGTCCGGAACCGTGACCAGCAGATGGGCGACCGGGCGTTCGCCGAAGCGGACCACACCGCCCGAACCGGGTGGAATCGAGCGACAGGCCTGCCGGGACTCGGCGACGGCGGCGGCGATGCCGTGCGGCGTGGTGAACGGCGTACTGAGACCGACCCGCTCGGCGACGATCGAGGACAGCACCTCGCCCGCGCGGTCCATCGTCGACGGGGCGGGCGCGACCATCAGCCCCACCACGCCGTCGATCCGCACATCCCATGCCGACCGGATACCAAGGGTGCGCAGCGCGCCGCTGAGGGTGGGCGTCGGCACCGCGGCGGGCTGGGCGTCGACGGTCACCACCGTGAAGGTGCCACCGTCGGGCAGGCCGAGGCCGCGCAAGACATCCAGGATCCGGCCGGGACTGTGCGAGTGGTCGTCGAAGAGGGTGCGGATCAGCCGGCTCTGGGCCTGTTCGTCGGCACGGGCCAGGTCCACCTCGGTCTCGCGGTAGGACTCCACCGCCGCGTCCGAGTAGAGGTCGATCACCTCCCACAGCCGGGTGGCCAGTTCGTGCAGGCGCACATCACCCGGTCCGGCGGAGCGCGCGGTCAGCTCCTCCCAGATGAGCCGGCCGCCCAGCCGGTAGGCGTGCAGGAGCGCGGCGACGGGAATGCCCTGCTCGGCTTTGATCCGCCCGGCCTCGCGCGCGGACTGCAACAGCAGCGGCTGCGTTCCGGACAGCAGTCCGACGATGGCGGTGAGATTGTCGAGGCAGGTGCTACGCAGCTGTTCCTCGGTGAGCAGGCCCGCCCCGGCGTAGGAAGGATCCGTGGCGATGATGCGCCGCACGAGCTCGACGGTCATCGGCTCGACCACCGTGGACAGCTGCGCGGCGAGCGAGGAGACCGAGGACGGCAACGAGGTGGCGTGCATGGGACCAGGGTAACCGGGCAAGTGGGCTGGACCACAGCCAACTTGTGCGCGAGCACAAAATCCGGGTGCGATTCGGCAACCCGCACACATTCCGTTCGGGCGTGAGCGAGGCCACACTCGATGGCACAGTCGGCCGACGAAGCCGGACCAGGTGAGTGGAGGGTGCGAAGTGCAGACAGAACAGGTTGCCGCCGAGACGGCCGTCGATGCCGCGTTGGCCGATCTCGCCGAGGGCGAGCTGGCCTGGGCTCGCCTGCCGCTGGCGGGCCGCCGCGCGCTGCTCGATCGCACCCTCGAACTCACCCGCGGCCACGCGGGGGAATGGGTGGAGACCGCGGCGGCGATCAAGGGTCTCGCGCCCGGGTCGCCACTGCTCGGCGAGGAGTGGATGTCGGGGCCCTATGCCCTGGCCTCCGCGCTGCGCGTGCTGTCGCACACGCTGGCCGAGCTCGAACAGGGCCGCAGCCCCCTCTCGAAGGCGAAGTTCGGTGCCGCCGGTGATCGGGTGACGGTCGGTGTGCTGCCCACCGGCGTCTTCGACGAGCTGCTGCTGAACGGCTTCAGCGCCGAGGTGTGGCTGCGGCGGGGCGTCAGCAGTGCCGCCGCCAAGGCCGAAGCCGGTCTGGCCCAACGGGATCCGTCCCGGACCGGCGGTATCGGCGCGGTCCTCGGCGCCGGCAACATCACGTCCATCGCCCCGCTGGACACCCTCTACGAACTGATCGCGCACAACCGGGTGGTGGCGCTCAAGCTCAACCCGGTCACCGATCCGCTGCGCCCGGTCCTGGAGAAGGTGCTCGCGCCGCTGATCGAGGCGGGCGTGGTTCGGGTGCTCACCGGCGGCCCCGAGGTCGGCGCCTACCTGGTGGCGCACGAGCGCGTCGCGCACGTCCACATGACCGGCAGCGCCGCCACCCACGACGCGATCGTCTGGGGCGTCGGCGCGGACGCCGAGACGCGCAAGAAGGCGGGAACGCCGCTGCTGGACAAGCCGATCAGCAGCGAACTCGGTGGTGTGTCGCCGACCATCGTGCTGCCCGGGGTATGGAGCAAGGCCGACCTCGCCTACCAGGCCGAGCACATCGCGACCCAGCGCCTGCACAACGGCGGCTACAACTGTGTGGCCGCCCAGGCCGTGATCATCTCGGCGGACTGGCCGCAGAAGGCGGAGTTCCTCGCCGCCCTGCGCGCGGCGGTCGACCGGGCGCCCGCGCGACCGGCGTACTACCCGGGCAGCACGGACCGTTCCGCCGACGCCCGCGCCGGCTACCCCGCCGCCGAATCGCTCGGACCGGAAGGCGGACGGTTGCTGATCACGGGACTGACCACAGCGCCCGACGAGCAGCTGCTGACGCGAGAGTACTTCGCCCCGGTGCTCGGCGTGGTCGAGATCCCCGGCAGCGAAGCCGACTTCGCGCGCACCGCGGCCGACACCGCCAACGAGCGATTCATCGGGACGCTGGGTGCGAACATCGTCGCCCACCCGGCCACGATCGCCGCGCTCGGCGCCGAGTTCGACGACCTCGTCGCGCGACTGCGCTACGGAACCATCGCCGTCAACGCGTGGACCGCGGTCGGCTACCTCACGCCCACCGCCGCCTGGGGCGCGTTCCCCGGCCACACCCTCGACGATGTGCAGAGCGGGATCGGCATCGTGCACAACGCGTGGCTGATCGACCAGGTCGAGCGCACCGTGGTCCGTGGCCCGTTCCGTCCGGCCCCGCGCTCGCTGCTGCGCGGCGAATGGACTCTCGCGCCGAAACCGCCGTGGTTCGTCACCAACCGCACCGCCGCCACCACCGGCCGCCTGCTCACCGATTTCGCCGCCGAGCCCCGCTGGAGTGCCCTGCCCGCGATCTTCGCCTCCGCGCTGCGCGGCTGACCCACCTGGAGACCTCGATGAGTACCGAAACCATTCCGAGCACCACCGCCGACTACGTCGTGGTCGGGACCGGCTCGGCCGGCGCCGTCGTCGCCGCCCGCCTCAGCGAACGTTCCCGCGACCAGGTCGTCGCCCTGGAGGCCGGAGCCGCCGACCGCGTCAACTTCGCTCACATCCCCGCCGCCTTCTCCAAGCTGTTCCAGAGCGACTACGACTGGAACTACCTGACCACGCCGCAGGCCCAGCTCGGCAACCGGCGGATCTTCTATCCGCGTGGGAAGCTGCTGGGCGGTTCGTCGTCGATGAACGCGATGATGTGGGTGCGTGGCTTTGCCGCCGACTACGAGGAATGGGGCAGGCTGGCCGGTCCGGGCTGGTCCTGGGCGAACATCGTCGACTACTTCACCCGCATCGAGACCGTCGAGGATGCCACCGATCCCGCGCACGGCCGCGGTGGCCCGCTGCGCGTCTCCCGGCAGCGCAGCCCCCGATCCTGGACCTCGGACTTCCTGACCGCCGCCGAGCATGCCGGGTTCAAACAGGAACCGGCGAATTCGTCGCAGCCGGAAGGTTTCTCGCGCACGATGGTCACCCAGGACCGGGGCGCGCGTTGCAGCACCGCCGACGCCTACCTGAAGCCCGCGCGGAAACGGGCCAACCTGTCGGTGCTCACCGGCGCGCACGCCACCCGGGTGCTGTTCGAAGGTACCCGCGCGGTCGGCGTCGAGTACCGCACCGAGGCCGGCACCCGGATCGTGCGGGCCCGCAAGGAAGTCGTGCTGTGCGGCGGCGCGATCAACACGCCGCAGCTGCTCATGCTCTCGGGCATCGGTGACGAACGGCAGTTGCGGGACCGGGGCATCGCGGTGCAGCACCACCTGCCCCAGGTCGGCCGCAACCTGACCGACCACCTGGTCTGCCTGCTCGGTTTCGCCGCCGACTCCGACACCCTCTTCGACGCGGAGAAGCCGCTGCAACTGGCGAATTATCTGCTCCGCAGGCGCGGCATGCTCACGTCCAATGTCGGCGAGGCCTACGGTTTCGTGCGCAGCCGCCCCGATCTCGAGCTGCCCGATCTGGAGATCATCTTCGGCCCCGCGCCCTTCTACGACGAAGGCATCGGGACCGCACCCGGCCACGGCGTCGCGATCGGTCCCATCCTGCTGCGTCCCGAGAGCCGCGGCACCGTCACCCTGTCCTCGGCCAACCCGCTGGACAAGGCCTTCGTCGACCCGAACTACCTGTCCGACAGTCAGGGCGCGGACCGGGCCGCCATGCTCGCGGGACTGCGCGTCGCCCACCGCATCGCCACCGCCGAGCCGCTCGGCACCCGGCTGGGCGGCTTCCTCCAGCCGAAGCAGGCGCAGCCGACGGTCGAGGAAACCCTCGAGGAAGCTCTCACCTGGCACGCGCACACCCTCTACCACCCGGTCGGGACCTGCCGGATGGGCAACGACCCGGCCAGCGTGGTCACCCCCGAACTCCGCGTCCGCGGCGTCGCCAACCTCCGCGTCGCCGACGCCTCGGTCATGCCGTCGATCATCCGCGGCCACACCCACGCCCCCACGGTGGTCATCGGAGAAAAAGCCGCCGACGCCATCCTGACCGCGGGCTGACCCATGGCCCTGTGCTGGAGTATCAAACCCGGTGGCGCTGACGGCCTGAATGCGCCAATATCCGACGATGCCGTCAGACAACTCAGTTCGTCACCTGGATCCCGGACCGGCGCTGTGGTCGTACGCGGAACTGATCCTGGTCGCCTGCCCGAAGTGTGGTGGGCGCGCGACGAATCTGCGTAGGCCCGGTCTTCCCGCGGCGCGGTATTGGAATCAGTACTACTACGAGCCGCGCAGACTGATCTGTGATCGATGCGGTGCCGTAGCCGACTGGTCCTCAGAGCACAACGGTTCGAGACAGCCCGGAGCGCGGCAGGATCCCCATTTCGGGCTGCCGCTGTGGTTGCAGACCCGGTGCTGTGGGCGTGTTCTGTGGGCCTACAATGCGGCACAGGTAGACGAGTTGTCGGCGTATGTCAGCGCGTTGCTGCGTGAACGGAGTCGTCGAAACTCGAGTATCTCTCTGGTGTCGCAGATGCCCTTGTGGATGAAGCGTGCCGATAATCGCGCCGAGGTGTCGGCCGGACTTGCCAGGCTCCGGACGCTCGCGGGGCGTTCGGAGCCTGCCGATCGTTCTGACGCTGCCTACTGATTCGAGCGGGAAAAGGCCTGCCGCAGTCGTCAGTGGTGCTCAGACATTGACCACTAAGCGGCCGAGGCCTTCTCGTAGGCGGCGATGATGTCGGCGGAGATGCGGCCGCGGGTGGAGACGGCGTGGCCGTTCTCGCTGGCCCAGGCGCGGATGGCGCTCAGGTCGTTGCGGCGGGCCGCGGGCTTGGCGGGGGCCTTGGCCTCGGATCGGCGCGTGGAGTTCTTGGCTCGGCCGATCTTGCGGGCGTGCGCGATCCATTCGTCGAAGGATTTGCGCAGTGCGGCGGCATTGGCGGAGGACAGGTCGATTTCGTAGGCGACGCCGTCGAATTCGAACGCGACGGTTTCCTCGGCGACCGAGGTGCCGTCGAAGTCGTCGATCAGTGTGACAACAACCTTGCGAGCCATCAGTGCATCCTGTTCGTCATCGGTCGATCGCGGTTGTTCGCGATACTAACGCCCCGCGCGAAGTGAGGCGAAATCCGATTCACGCTCAGGCCTGTCGCGTTCCGGTATTCGGTAAAGGCCGCGCGGAACCGCCGCCGAGGAACAGCGGTGGCATGAAGTGCAGCATCAGGGTGGACCAGGTCAGGTGCGCGATCAGCGAGGCCTGGATACCGCCGGTGTATCGCCGCTGTACGCCGAACAGGGTGCCCATGACCGCGGCGGCCAGCACCAGCGCGGGATTGCGGGTGGCGGTCGTGTTGAGGATGTACGCGCCGGTCGAGACGGCGACGGGCCAGCGGGGCGCGGCCTGATAGACAGCGCCCCGGAAGAACACTTCCTCGGCGGCGCCGTTGGCCAGCGCGGTCAGCAGCACCGCCGGTGTCCGCCCGCGATCCGCGTAGCGCATGAGTCGCGTGATCGCGTTGCGCAGCACCGGGATTCGACGCGCGACCAGGGCGCACCCGTAGAACACCCCGAACGCCGCGACTCCGGTCGCGGCCGGTGCGAGGACGCGCCGGTCGCGCGGCCCGGCCGACGGCGGCGTGGTGGCCAGCCCGCCGAGGGTGAAGGTGGCGGCGGTGGCGAAGGTGAGTCCGTAGAAGCGGTTGCTCGCGGGCGGTGCGGCCAGGGAAGCGCCCAGCAGTGCCGTGCCGGTCACACCGACGGCGGCGACCGCGCGGGCCTGACGCCGCTGAGCGCGGGCATTCATGCGTCGTACCGCAGCCCGACGCGCTCGCCGAGCGCACGCAGGACGGCCTCGTCGTAGCCGATCGTCTCGAACGGCAGCAGCTCGCGAATCGCGGTGTCGTGCACCACGACCTCGTTGACCATCGAGTCGACCAGCGACCTGCCGGTCTGCACATCGACATCGGTGACCAGCGCGAGCCAGCGCGACGACAACCGTGGCGACAGCAACGGCACGGGCACGATCGGGGTCGGCCTGCCCTGGATCCGGGCCACCCGCCGCAGCATGTCGAGGTAGGCGAGGACGTCGGGGCCGCCGATCTCGTAGGTCCGGCCCGTGGCCCGCGGGTCGTCGAGGACACCGGCCAGATAGCGGATCACGTCGTCGACCGCGATCGGCTGGGTTCGGGTACGGACCCAGCGCGGGGTGATCATCGCGGGCAGATGCTCGACCAGCTGCCGGGTGATCTCCCAGGAGATGCCGCCGTGCCCGACGATGATCCCCGCGCGCAACGTCGTCACCGGGACACCCGCCTCGCCGAGCAACGTCTCGACCTGCCTGCGGCTGCGTAGATGCGCCGAGAGATGGTCCGAGTCGTCGCCGAGCCCGCCCAGGTAGATGATGCGCCGCACCCCGGCCCCCGCGGCGGCCTGCGCGAAGTTGCGGGCCGCCGCCGCGTCCCGGCGCTCGAAGTCGGCTTCGGCCAGCGAGTGCACGAGGTAGTAGGCGCTGTCGCAACCGGACAGCGCGGCCTCGAGCGAGGCACGGTCGGCGACGTCGGCGCCGACGGGCGTGCCCGCGCCGCGATAGGTGTCGGGGTGTCTGGTCATCGCGCGCACGGAATGCCCAGACTCCGCGAGCTGGGGGCAGAGCCGACGCCCGATGAACCCTGTCGAACCGGCGACCAGTACGTCCACAACGCTTCCTCTCCACGCGGGCGGAAAACGGCCAGGACAGTGCAGTGTGCGCCAGGCTACCAACCGGAGCGCGCGCCCAGCTCAAACCACGGCACGCAGGGGAGCGGCCGACACGACGACCGACAGCCGCAGATTCGCCGATTTCCACGGCGGGCAACGATCAGTGGCGTGAGACGTTGTCGTACTGCCGTGGCATGGCTACCGGCATGCAGAAGGTCGGGTACCACCATTCAGTGGTACCCGACTCTTGTCGCTGTCGGCGCCGGCTACCCGTCGACCACCGTGATCTTGGCCTGGTCGGGATTCACCGACGAATCGGAGGGATTCGCGTCGGCCTTGACCGTGATACGCGACTCGTCGATACCGTCGGATTCGAGCTTGGCGGCGATATTGTCGCCGCGGGCCTGGGCCACGGACTTGGCGTCGGCGACATTGGAATCCTGGGCGTAGGTCGTGATCTCGATCTTGGTGTCGTTGCCCTGCAGGGCGGCCGCCACCGCCGTGAGGGTGGCGGTGTCGACCGCGTCGAGGTCCGAACTGCCCGCGTCGAACGAGATCGGCGCGGCGGCCAGAATCTTGTTGATCGCATCCTGCACCGTCTGCTGCACGTTGTCGCGCACGGAACTCACCGCCGAGGACGCCGTCGCCACAATGCTGCTCTTCATGGTGCTGACCTGGGCCGTCGAGGTGGTCGCCGAGGTGGAGGAGTCGTCGTCGGACGTGCACGCGGCGGTCATCAGCAGAGCCACCGCGACCGAGGCGATGCCGATGACGCGATTGTCGAGTTTCACGGAGTCTCCTGATCTGTGAAGGCCGGATGGGCGAATCGTGCGCCGACTCCGGTCCCCGCGCCTCACCCGAATCGGGTGAACCCAGCTCACCAGACCGCCCAGGTTCAATGTGGATACAGAGATATGCGCATCACACCATCAATCTTGCTTCTCTCGAGACTCGGGTACTCACCTGACAATCAATCCTCATTCCGGCACAACGAGCACGGAGCTGACCGTCGGACTCACGCATCGTCCGAACCCGTTGCAGCGTGCGCTGATTAGGCGTGCTCGGCGCACGGGCACCTGTCATCCAATCCTGCGTCCGCATCACCGCCACGATGCGGATTCCAGCCTGCGCTGAGTCAGGGCGGCCGTGAGGCCTTCTCGGAGATCGGCGACGAAGAAGTCGGGAACCTCGAGTGAGGGGAAATGGCCTCCGGATTCGGGGGTGCTCCATCGGACGATCTTCCGGTATCGCTGTTGGGCCAAGGGGCGGGGGCACTTCTCGGTGTCGCGGGGGTACATGGTGAGGGCGGACGGGACGTCGACGCGGAGGTCGGGGTCCAGCGAGTTGTGGCTTTCGTAGTAGATGCGGGCCGCCGATGCGCCGGACCGGGTCAGCCAATACAGGGTGACGTCGTCGAGGATGCGGTCGAGGGAGATGGTTTCGAACGGGCTGTCGTCGGTGTCGCTCCATTCGGCGAATTTGTCGAGGATCCAGGCGAGCAGGCCGACCGGGGAGTCGACGAGGGAATAGCCGATGGTCTGCGGCCGGGTCGCCTGCTGCTTCGCGTAGGCCGCGCGATGGCGCCAGAAATCGCGCGTTTCCTCGACCCAGGTGCGTTCGGCCGCCGTGAGATTCCCGACCGGCGCTCCGGGCGGAGCCTCGGCGAATGTCGTGTGGATGCCGAGAACGTGTCCTGGGAATCGGCCGCCGAGAACGGTGGTGATATTGCCGCCCCAGTCGCCACCGTGCGCCAGGAATGTCCCATAGCCGAGCCTTCCCATCAATTCCACCCAGGCGGCCGCGATCTTCTCGGTTCCCCAGCCGGTGGTGGCCGGCTTGTCGCTGTAGCCGAATCCCGGCAGGGACGGCACCACGACGTGGAATGCCTGCGCGCCATCAGTTTTCGGATTCGTCAGCTCGTCGATGATGTCGATGAACCGGACGATGCTGTCCGGCCAGCCGTGGGTCAGGAGCAGGGGAGTGGCGTCCGCGCGGGGAGAACGGCGGTGCAGGAAATGGATACCCAGTCCGTCGATGATCGTGCGGAATTGGCCGATGCGGTCGAGGCGTTCCTCGAACGCGCGCCAGTCGTATCCGGTGCGCCAGTAGTGCACGACCTCGATGAGATCGGCGAGTGGCACACCCTGATCCCAGCGGCGCGGATCGGGGGCGGCGCGGTAGACCGTCTCGGCTTCCGGGAATCGCGCCGCGGCCAGTCGTGCGCGGAGATCGTCCAGCTCGGCGTCGGGCGTGTGGGCGGCGAAAGGAAGAACGTCGCTGGTCGGGTTGTACACGAGACCTCCTGGCGATCGCGAAACCGGCACGCCGGTGGCGAACCGGCATAGATGGTTCTAACACGCGGTCCCGTCGAATGGCAACCGGCTATGGTGGTTCCATGACGGCTGAGTTTCCCGACTTCCGCCTCGGTACCGTGCTGGCCACCAGCTTCACGGGGACACTGTCGGAGCGGCACGGCGATCCGGTGGAGCGCCTACCCACGCCACAGCGACTCGTCGACTGGCTGGCCGTCTACGGCCTGACCGTGGACTCCTGCACCGCGGCCCAGCTCGACCAGGCGAGGGAATTGCGGGAGTCGATCCACGCCGCCGCGACCGCCGCGGCGAGCCACGGCGTCCTGCCTGCGGCCGCCGTCCAGGTCGTCAACGACCACAGCGTTCGGGGCCGGGCCTCGGCCACGTTGACGACCGAGGGCAGCCGACGATGGCTGCTCGGTGCGGCCACCGGCGTCGAGGATGCCCTGGGCGTGATCGCCGCCGACGCGATCAGCATCATCGCGGGCGAGCGCGACGGGCGCTTGGCCCTGTGCGCGGCGCCGACCTGCCGGGCCGCCTTCTTCGACACCAGCCGGAGTCGGACCCGCCGCTGGTGTGACATGAACACCTGCGGGAATCGGGAGAAGAAGGCGCGCTTCCACGCCGGCCGGCGCGCGACCGGCTGACACCTATCGCTGCTGCAGCGCCGCGGTGGTGATGGTGAAGTCCAGTCCGAAGTTGTTGTAGGTCAACGGAAGTGGCGCGGACGGATCGAGACCGGGGGTGGATCGCAGCTCGACATCGGAGGTGCGCAGCAGCTGGGCGAGCAGTGTACCGGTGGTGAACAGCACCAGGTCGCGGCCGGGGCAGGCGGCCGGGCCCGCGCTGAACGGGACCAGCTGCGGGGTGGTGCGCGCGCGACCGTCGAGCCAGATGTCGGGGACGAAGTCGTGCGCGAACGGCAGCGTCCGGTCGTCGCGATGGAACGCGACCGCCGCCACGAGCAGCGCGGCCCCCGCGTCGAGAGTGAACCGCTGGTCACCCTCGCCCCAGTCGGTGTCCTCGGTGGTCTCGCGCAGCATCAGCGGCGTGGTGGGCCACAGGCGAACCGACTCGAGCACGCAGGCGCGCAGATAGGGCAGTGTCGCGGGATCGGTCTGGTTCAGGGCCTCGGTCGTCGCCACACTGCGCTGGTCGGGGTGGGTGGCCAGCAACGCGAGGGCGCGGCTCAGCGCGATACCCGCCGCGTCGAAGGCGGACAGCCAATGCGGTACCTGCCCGATCGGGTCCGTGGCGCCGGTCGTGGGCGTGGCCAGCAGCGCGCCGAGCAGGCTGTCCGGATCCGGTGACTCGGCGTGGTCGTAGAGGCGATCGAAGAACTTCTCGCGGGTGCGCCGGTGCCGCGGCGCCAGGAACGACCAGTTGCCCGCCGAGCGCAGCGTCCACAGCAGATCGGTGATCTCGTCGTCGTCGCGCGCGGCCGACCCGAGCGTCAGGCGCCGGACCAGCCGCCACCACGCGACCGTGAATCCGGCGGCGTCGAGGTGGCCCGCGGTGGTCGCCTCCGTGGTCAGGCGCGCGGCTTCGTCGGCGATCACCTCGGCGAACGGCGTGGCCAGCCGGTGCAGCGCGGCGCCGGTGTCCAGCGCGGCCTCGTTCAGCGCGCGGCGTTGTGCGCGGAGTTCACCGCGCGACACCAGGACGCCGTGCGGCTGGAACTGGCCGAGCGCGGCCCGCTTCTCCCGGTTGGCCGGATCGAACGGCGACGGAGCGTCCGCGAGCACCCGGCCGACATCGGCCGGATCGAGCACGACGATCACCCGCCGTCTCGGCAGCACCAACTCGACCGGGCCCGGACCGAATTCGTCGCGCAGCCGGTGGATTCGCGCCACCGCGCGCGCATCGGCACCGGTGCGTTCGAGCAGGCCCATCGTCCGGCGCCGGCGCGCGATCACCCCCGCGGCGAAGCCGGCGAGTCCCAGATCCGCGAGCGTCGCTACCGCACGAAAACCCGTCAGCCGAGGATGCGACATAGAACCTCCTGAATTCGTCGGTCGTTCGGCTCGGCCATTCCACCGATCGACAGCGCCAAACGCCGGATGCCGGTCGATCACCGTGGCTCAGCCCTCGTCGAGGATCGCGTCGATCTCGTCGAGGCGGGTCTGGACGAGCGCCTTCTCCTCCCGCGCCGCCACGTACTCCTCGCCCTGGGCCGGGCTGCCGACGCGCGCTACCCGCTCGATCGACCTCGCCAGTTCCGTGCGTGTGCGCTCCAGTTCCGCGCGCTCTTCGCGCAGTCGTGCGAGTTCTGCTCCGGTACGTGTCATCTGAACCTCCTGACAATCGGGATCGGCCGTCAATTCGATCGCAGCACGGGGTCGAGCACGATCTTGATCGCGCCGTCGGCCTTGCGCTGGAACATCTCGTAGGCGCCGGGCGCGTCGGCCAGCGGGAGCCGGTGCGTGGCGAAACCGTCCACGCCGAGCGGGTCGTCGTCGCCGAGCAGCGGCAGGATGTCGTCGGCCCAGCGTTTGACATTGGCCTGGCCCATCCGCAGCTGGATCTGCTTGTCGAACAGGACTCTCATCGGCAGCGGGTCGAGCATGCCGCCGTAGACGCCCACCAGTGAGATCGTCCCGCCGCGGCGCACGATGTCGACGGCCAGCTGCAACGCGGCCAGGCGATCCACGGCGGCGGTGTCGATGAGCTTCGCGGCCAGGGCGTCGGGGAGCAGTCCCGCCGCTCGCTGGGCGGCCGAGGCCAGCGGCGATCCGTGCGCCTCCATCCCGACCGCGTCGATGACGGCATCGGTGCCGCGGCCGTGCGTCGCGTCCTGGACGGTCTGCGCGACCGTTTCCGGTGACGCGTCCAGGTCGATCGTCTCCACGCCGCGTCCGGCGGCCCGCCGCAGCCGCTCGGGTACCCGGTCCACGCCGAACACCCGGAGTCCGCGGTTCATCGCGATCCGCGCGCACATGTCGCCGATCGGGCCGAGCCCCAGCACGGTCACCGACCCGCCCTCGGGCACCGCGGCGTACTCGACCGCCTGCCAGGCGGTCGGCAGCACGTCCGACAGGAAGAGGAACCGGGTGTCGTCCGGGCCGTGGGGAACTTTGATGTGGGTGAAATCCGCGTGCGGAACGCGCAGGTATTCCGCCTGCCCGCCGGGAACCTGCCCGTAGAGCTTCGAGTATCCGAACAGCGCGGCGCCACTACCTTGCTCCCGGACCTGTGTGGTCTCGCACTGCGTCATCAGGCCCCGCTCGCACATGAAACAGTGACCGCAGCTGATCTGGAACGGCACCACGACGCGGTCGCCGACGGACAGGTTGTCGACGCCCGGTCCGACCTCCTCGACGATGCCGATGGGTTCGTGCCCGAGAATGTCGCCTTCGGTCATGAACGGCCCGAGCACCTCGTAGAGGTGCAAATCGGAGCCGCAGATCGCCGTCGACGTGACCCGCACGATCGCGTCGGTGGGGGATTCGACGACCGGGTCGGGGACGGTGTCGACCGACACCTTTCGTCTGCCTTGCCAGGTAACCGCTCGCATAGCTGCCTCTCTGGCGTGCCGAAGTTCGGCCGCGTACGGAGGCGACTACCCGCAATCGCGCGATGTACCCGGAGCGCACCCATTGCGATCCCGCTGCGCGCAACCGGTGAGTGCCGGGCCGCGCGGCGTCATGGTGAGGGCATGACATCCACAGAGACGAAACGCGCGGCCGATTCCGAACTGGATGACGTCTTCGCCCCGATCTTCGCCCGGATCGCCGACGGCGCGGTCGCCAGGGAGACCGACCGCACCCTGACCCACGCCGAGGTCGACGCCCTGCGCGCGGCGCGCTTCGGCGCGCTGCGGGTGCCGGTGGAGCACGGCGGCTACGGCGCGAGCGTACGCCAGCTGTTCCGGCTGCTCATCGACCTCGCCGCCGCCGAATCCAACCTCCCGCAGGCCCTGCGTGTGCACTTCTCGTTCGTCGAGGACCAGCTGCTGGCGGCGCCGGGCGCGGCACGGGACGGGTGGCTGCGCGCGATCGGCGAGGGCACCCTCGTGGGCAACGCCATCACCGAACCGGGCGTGGGCGCCGTCGACCGCTACCGCACCCGGCTGACCCGCGACGGCGACCACTGGCGCCTGGACGGCACCAAGTACTACAGCACCGGCTCGCTCTACGCCGACCACATCCTGGTCGCGGCCGACCGCGACGGCGAGCGGGTGGGGGTGCTGGTCGGCGCGCGGGCCGACGGCGTGCGTCAGCACGACGACTGGGACGGCTTCGGTCAGCGGCTCACCGCCAGCGGCACCACCGAATTCACCGCCGTCCGGGTGACCGACGACCAGATCCTGGGCCCCGGCTACGGTGTCCCCGGCCCGACCTACGCGACCGCCTACCTGCAGCTCGTGCAGCTCGCGGTGCTGGCCGGAATCGCGCAGCGCGCGGAATCGGATGTGCGCGAATGGGTTTCGCGGCGTACTCGCGGCTACACGCACTCCGCCGCCGACCTGCCCCGGCACGACCCGCTGGTGCAGCAGGTGATCGGCAAGCTGTCCGCGGCCGCGTTCGCCGCCCGCGCGACCGTGCTCGCGGTGGCCGAACTCCTCGACGCGGTGCTCGACGCCGGAGCGAGCGACGAGGACGCGCTCACCGCCGTCGAACTCGCCGCCGCGCAGGCCCAGCTCGCGGTGATCGATATCGTGCTGCCCGCGACGAGCCTGCTGTTCGAGGTCGGCGGCGCCTCCATCGTCTCCGAAGGACTGCGCCTGGACCGGCACTGGCGCAACGCGCGCACCATCTCCGTGCACAACCCGGCCATCCAGAAGGCCAGGGTGGTGGGCGACCATCTGCTCAACGGGACGGACCTGCCGTTCGGCTGGAGCGCGGGCGAGCGGGTTCCGGCCGCGGGGGAGGCCTGATGGCCCGCCGCATCCGGTTCAACGCCTTCGACATGAACTGTGTGGCGCACCAGTCGCCCGGGCTGTGGCGCCACCCCGAGGACCAGTCGCACCGCTACAAGGAGCTGAGCTACTGGACCGAGCTGGCCCAGCTGCTCGAACGCGGCCGCTTCGACGGCCTCTTCATCGCCGACGTCCTCGGCACCTACGACGTGTACGGCGGCAACGACATCGCCGCGCTGCGCCACGGCGCCCAGATCCCGGTGGCCGACCCGCTGCTGCTGGTGACGGCGATGGCCGCGGTCACCGAACACCTCGGCTTCGGCGTCACCACCGGGACCGGATTCGAGCATCCCTTCCCGTTCGCCCGGCGCCTGTCCACCCTCGACCACCTCACCGGCGGCCGCATCGGCTGGAACGTGGTCACCGGTTACCTGCCCTCGGCCGCCCGCAATCTCGGCGCCGCCGACCAGCTCGACCACGATGCTCGCTACGACCAGGCCGACGAGTACCTCGAGGTGCTCTACAAGCTGTGGGAGGGGTCGTGGGAGGACGACGCGGTGGTGCGCGACGCCACCAGCGGCGTCTATGTCGACCCGGCCAAAGTGCACCACATCGGCCATCGCGGGCGGCATTTCACCGTGCCGGGCATCCACCTGTCCGAACCGTCGCCGCAGCGCACCCCGGTGATCTACCAGGCGGGCGCGTCCCCGCGCGGTGTGCGATTCGCCGCCGAGAACGCCGAGGCGATCTTCGTGGCCGCGCCGTCGAAACGGGTACTCGCCCAGACGGTGTCGCGCATCCGTGACGCGCTCGAGGCCGCCGGGCGGGATCGGTACGCGGCCCGGATCTACGCGCTGGCGACCATCGTCACCGATGCCACCGACGCGGCCGCGCACGCCAAACACGAGGAGTACCTGTCCTACGCCAGCGTCGAGGGCGGCCTGGTGTTCATGTCCGGCTGGCTGGGGATCGATCTGTCGCGCTACGACCTCGACGACCCCATCGGCGATGTCGAGAGCAACGCGATCCGTTCCGCCGTCGCCGCGTTCCAGGAATTCGACGACGACGGACGCGCCTGGACCGTGCGCGACATCGGCCGCTGGGCCGGGATCGGCGGCATGGGCCCGGTGTTCGTCGGATCGGGGGAGACGGTCGCCGACCGCCTCCAGGAATGGGTGGCCGAGACCGACCTGGACGGGTTCAACCTCGCCTACGCCATCACCCCGGGCAGTTTCGAGGACATCGTGCGCCACGTGGTGCCCGTGCTGACCGCCCGCGGTGTCTACGCCCCGGAGTACGAGCCGGGAACGCTGCGGCACGCGCTGTTCGGCGCCGGTGACCGGCTGCCTGCGCAGCATCGCGGTGCGAGCTACCGGGTGGGCGGGGCCAATTCGACCGTGCTGCCGGAGGCGCAGTCGCGGCCGGGTGCCGTCGCGATCGATTCCCGCTGATCCCAACCCTGCTGCGACGGAACCGAATCGAGCACCATACGGATATGACATCGCAGAATCCCGTTTCACGTTCCACGCGTTCGGCCGCGATCGTCGGCGCCGGACAGACCGGCGTCTCCGCGGCGCTAGGTCTGCTCGACGCCGGCTTCGAGGTCACGCTCTACAGCGACCGAGATCAGCGGGCACTCCGCGACGACGTGTCCGCCACCGGCACCGCCCTGGAATTCGGTGTGACGCAACAGGCCGAGCTCGCCCTCGGCCTGGACCCGTACACCGCCCGGGCGCCCCGCCACACCGGGCTCAGCGTCCGCATCGCCGATCCCGACCGCAACGAACTGATCGCCTTCGACGGCGTCTTCGACGGATACGTCGGCGTCGCGGTCGACACCCGGCTCAAGGCCGACGAACGGCTCAGCGCGTTCCTGGAACGCGGTGGGCGGTTCGTCGTCGAGCAGGTCACCCCGGAAAGCCTGGACGGCATCGCCGCCGGGCACGACCTCACCCTGGTCGCGACCGGCCGCGGCGGGCTGTCCGACCTGTTCCCCGTCGACACCGCACGCACCGTCTACGACGCGCCGCAACGGTCGCTGCTCACCGTCACGGTCACCGGCCTCGGCCACGGTCCCGACGTGTTCGCCCACCGCAGCCCCGCCGGTGGCGCGCACAGCGGCTTCTCCATCTTCGCCGACCAGGGCGAAGGCTGGTGGGGGCCCTACCTGCACAAGGACGCGGGTCCCAGCTGGGCGTTCCTGGGCTGGGCGCGCCCCGGCAGTGATTTCGAACGCCGTTTCGCCGCGGCCGACTCCGCCGCGTCGGCGCACCGCGTCGTCACCGAGCTCTACCGCGACTACGTCGACTGGGACCTGCCCGAGGTGCTGTCCACCGAGGTCATCGAGGACGACCCGCATTCCTGGCTGAAGGGCGCCGTGCGGCCCGTGGTCCGCGCCGGGGTGGGCACGACCGCGAGCGGCCATCCGGTGGCCTCCCTCGGCGACACCTCCGTCGCCTACGACCCGATCGCGGGCCAGGGCGCCCAGAGCGGCCTGATCCAGGCGCAGCGTCTGGTCGCCGCGGCCGCCGTGCACGACGGTGCCTTCGACGAGGCATGGATCGCCGCTCGCTACGCGGAATTCCTCGCCACCCGCAGCGACGCCGCCGCCAAGGTGACCCGCCTGTTCCTCAGCGACCCCGCCTTCGCCGACATCGGCGGCCAGTTCTTCGCCACCGCCGCGGTCGACCCCCGTTTCGCGAGTGCCCTGGTCGGCCTGCTGCACCACCCGCAACCCTTCCTTCCCATCGAAACCCCCGACCAGGCCGCCGCGTACATCGAGGAGGTGACCGGCACTCCCGCAGCCGACCTGCTCGCCCGCTTCCAGCCCGCGGGCCGCTTCGCCCGCTCCGAGTACGGCGCGGCCCTCAGCAGGGCCTGACAGCACGTCCGGTCGCCGTCGTCGCCGTCGTCGCCTCGCCGCGCGACGACGGCGACCGATCACCTCGGTCGGTCCGCATCGCGAGAACGTCCCACTGAGCGCGCCGTGACTACGCCGACGGCCGAAAGGTGTGCGAGCATTCCGCCGTGGCTGGTGGAACCGATAATTGGCCGGTCGTCGACCTGGCCGACCTCCTCGACGTGCTCGATCTCGCCGAGATCGCGCCCGGACGATTCCGCGCGCGGAACGTGACATCGACGCTGCCGACGACACTGGGCAGCCAGACGCTGGCGCAGGCCGTGGTGGCGGCCGAGCGCACCGTCCCGCACATGGCGGTGCAATCGCTGCACGGGGTGTTCCCGCGCGGTGGGTACGCCGACCGCACGGTCGAGGTGCACGTCGAGGTGGTCCAGTCGGGGCGCGCGCTGGCGACCGTGCAGGTGTCCTTCCGGCAGGACGAGCGCGAACACGCCCGGGTGCTGGCCATGCTCAGCGTCGACGAACCGGACTTCCTCGACCATCACGCCGTACTGCCCGCCGACGTACCGGGACCCGGCGACTGCGCCGACCTGCCGTGCGCCCTGCTCCCGTGGGAGGTTCGGACGCCCGGCGGCGCCGACGCCCTGGCACTCGACCTGGCGGGACCACCCACGCTGGACGTGTGGATGCGTTGTGACAAGGCCCCCGACCTGCCGATGCTGTCGCGGGCACTGCTTGCCCATGGGAGCGAGGGTTTCCTGGGACCGGCCGCCCTGCGCCCGTACCCACAGGCCGAGATCGCGCGCCTCGGCGGCCGCGGCAGGTCGGCCATGCTCACCCAGACCATCACCTTCCACCGGCCCTTCACCGTGCACGACTGGCTGCTGCTGCGCTGCGAGAGCCCGTTCGCGGGCGCGGGCCGCATGTTCGCGCGGATCCAGATATTCACGGCCGGAGGCGAACTGGTGGCCTCCGTGGATTCGCACGGGCTGATGCGCGCGCAGGACCGCTAGCCGTCCGATCCCGCGCCTTCGCACAGGATCTTGGTGGTGAGCGCGCGCACCATGCCGCGCACCTTCGGTGGCGGTACCTCACCGGCGATGAGGTAGGGCCGCACGGCGGCGAGTGGCAGGTCGAAGAGCGCGAACAAGGTCTGATCCTTGGGCAGGCCGGTCTGCGCCGCGATCGTGGCCACCACGGCCTTGATCTCCCGCGTCTGCTCCTGCTGCAACTCCTCGTGCTCGCGCCGCGACTCGGCGGACCAGGATTCGGGCTCGAACGCGGGCGCGCCCGCTTGCATCACGGCCGCCGATGCCGGATTGCGGCGGCACCAGCTCACCATCCATTCCGCGGCGCGCACGCCGTCCGCCGGCGTGGGCGTCGCGCCGAGTGCCCGCCGATAGCCGTCGTGGAACTCCCGCACCGTGTGCAGCCAGACTGCGGCCAGCAGGGCGGGACGATCGGGAAACCGGTGGTACACAGACCCGCTCGGCGCGTTGGCCGTGCGGGCCACCGCCCGCATCGTGAGCGCTCGCGCCCCGCCGGAGGCGAACAATCCGACGGCGGCGGCGAGGAGCGCCTCGGTGGAATGAGTAGTGGTTAAGCAGGTCCTGGCGGCCCAGCCCTTCAACGACGTGGTGGGCGCGCGACTGGTCGCGTTCGGTGCGGGCGAAGCCGTCCTCGAGCTCGACATCGCGGATCGGCACCGGCAGCAGTTCGGGCTGGTCCACGGGGGAGTCCTGGCCTACTGCGCCGACAACGCCCTCACCTTCGCGGCGGGCACCGTGCTCGGGGCGGGCATCCTCACCACGGACGTGACCGTCAAATACCTGCGCGCCGCTCGCGACGGCAGACTCCGCACCAGCGCGGTCGTCGATCACCACGACCGGGGCCAGGCCACGTGCAGTGCCCGCATCGAGGCGGTCGGCGCCGACGGAACGGTGACCGTGTGCGCGCTGGCCTACGGCGCAGCCCGGGTGACCGAAGCGAAGCGGCCCGCGTGAGACGCCGCTATCGTTCGTGCTCGCGTTCCGGTCCGTAGAGCTCGAGGTGCCACAGCTTGGCGATCACCCGCTCGATGCCCTGGGTGAGCTGGCGCCGGTAGGTCGAAAACGGCAGTCCGAGAAGCGCGGCGGCCCGTTCCTGCGTCGGTGCCGGACGCAGGAAGGTGCGGTCCAGGACGCGGTAGAGCTTCTCGCCGCGGGCGTCCTCGCGCACCGATTCGACCGTCGCGACGAGCAGCTCACCGAGCGTCGCGCCGGTCGCTGATCCGGACCGGCCGCGTACGACTTTCGACCGCAACAGCGGATTCCGGTCGAGACCGCCGCCGCGCCCCAGTCCGCGCAGTCCCGACCGGACCGCGTCGGCGAACTCGGGCTGGGACAGCACCAGCTCGGGGGTGGGCGCTTCGGGTCGCGTCGTCACCGCGCCGACGACCCGATCACTGGTCAGCTCCAGCCATTCCGGGACGCCGACCCGCCGCCAGTCGTGCGCGTACACCGCGTAGCGGCGCCCGCCCACCACGAAGTCGGCATCGCTCGCACGATGGAAATCGATGTGGTTCAGAAAGGGCTCCCACGCCTCGGCGTCCTCGAACGCGCCGATGAAATCCCAAGTCAGGCCCGGCTGGGACAGCCAGAAATGGGTCGAGCAGGCCGTGACCACATTGATGGTCGGGGAGGGGCCCTGGTTGTGCTCCGCATCGACGAGGAAGCGGCCCGCGTACACCGGCTCGCCGGGACGGGGCCGGCCGTATCGGGCGGCGTAGTCCCACATGGCGCGGGTGCCCGGATCGGCCGACAGGTCGGCCTCGGTCGCGTCGTGCAGCGCCAGCCGGCCGAAGTACCCGATCGGGGTGCCGCCCGAGCCCACGATCACCACGAACTGTTCGGGCTGTCGCGTCAGCCAGAAGTCCACCAGCTCGGCCTGTTCCGGACCCTGATGCCGTGTGGTCATCGCCAGGATGGACTCGCGATGCACCGGCCGGTACCGGTCGGGGAAGGCCCGGCCGTAACTCGACCAGTCCCAGTACGCCGAGATGGCCGGGTTGTGGCGGTGCAGGAAGACCAGGTCGGCGACCGACCGACGGCCGTGCGCCGCCGTGACGTCGAGGACCTCGAGCAGGTGTGCGCGCACCCGGCGGTGCACCGCGAGGTAGGACTCGGGGTCGCGCCAGCGCAGGTCGGCGTCCAGGACGTCACGGGCGATCTCGTGGGGCGCGAGTCCCGATGGGCCGGGTTCGATGATCGCGAGCCCGCGCAGCCAGGCGAAGACATCGCCGCAGTCCGGTTCGTCCAGCGCCGCTCGCAGCAGGGCTTCGGTGGTGAACCGGACATGCGCGCACACCTCCAGCGCGGCCCGGTGACGCTTGCTCGGCACCGAATCGAGGAAGCGGGCCAGCAGCGCGCGCACCGCGTCGGGGGTGTCGACCAAGCTGGTCGGCAATGCACCGTCGGTCTGAGCCAGCACATCGGCCAGCAGGGCCAGGGCCAGCGGATGACCATGGGTGAGCGCGAGCATGCGGTCGTGGTGCGCCACGGGCACTTCGGCGATCCGGAGGTAGGTCCGGACATCGTCGGGGGCGAGATTGCGCAGGGAGACCACGCGTAGCAGATCCCGCCAGCCGGGGTCGTCGGACCAGCGGCGCGCGGGCGGCTGACGCGAAGCGATCACCACCAGAACGTTCGTGGTCAACCCCGGCAGGAAGGTCTGGCACAGCCAATCCTCCAGCGGCGCAAGGTGTTCGAAGGTGTCGACGAGGAGCACCGATCGCGGCTGCGCGGACGGCGGCTCCGTGACGGCCCCCGCGAAAGCCTCGGGCGATGGCTCGATCGCCCGCCCGTCCACCCGGACGGTGCTCGCGCCGGCGCCCGCGGCCACCTCGGCGAGTTCGGTGAGCAGCGTGGTCTTGCCGACGCCGCCGGGCCCGTAGAGGTACAGCACCGCGAACGGAAGTTCCGTCGCCGCGAGCGCCGACCGGAACAACTCGACTTCGGCGGTGCGCCCTACGAACCGCCGTCGTCGCGCCGAACGGAGCCGCGCGGCCACGGTGGTCGTCGGGTCGGTCATCGCGTGTGGTCCATCAGGCACCGATCCCCGGTGCTCGGCGCATGCCGATCATCACCCGCGCGATAGTAGTCGGCGTCAGCAGCCGCCCCGGGTGATCGAGCAACGCCGACACCCGCAGGAACCGCGCCGCCACGATCGGATCGTGCCTGCCGACTTCGAGCAATCGGCGGACATAGCCGTTGACCAGCCGGATCCGGGCCGTCCGCCGCCCCGGCACCAGCGGCTGGGTCAGATCAGCACCCACGGCCAGCTCCCACGCGACACCCACCGGAACCGCGGCGGAACGGAAGAAGCGGCGCTCCAGGTCGTCGCCTGCGGTGCGCAGACACTCGCGCAGCGCCACGGCCTGCAACGCGGCGATCGACATGCCCTGCGCGTAGATGGGGTTGAAACCACACATCGCGTCGCCCAGCGCGATCAGCCCACGGGGGAAGCGGTCGGCCAGGTCGTAGCGTCGCCGTCGATTGGCGTCGTACCGGTAGGTCACCACCGTCGACTGCGGCTCCGCGCGGCGCAGCGCGTCGAGCACATGGGGCGGCGCGAACGGTGCGACGAAGTCGACCAGGTCGTCGAAAGTCGTGCCGGGGTGATGATCGCGGTAGCCGGTGGCGGTGAACAGCCAGCTGTCGTCCTCGGTGGCGAACAACGCCATCCCGATCGGCCGGTCCGGGGCAGGCCCGATCAACACCAGGTTCTCCGGTTCCGTGCCGGGCGCCAAGCGCAGCGACAGGCTCGAATAGCCGATATGGACCGACACCGTCTCCTCGGGCGGTGTTTTGTAGCCGAGTTCGGTCAGCCAGGCCGGTGTGCGGGTGCCGCGGCCCATCGCGTCCACGACGAGGTCGGCCGTGAGCGCTTCCGCCGCGCTGCCGAGCGTGCGCGCGATGATCCGGACACCGGTGACCCGATCTTCGGCCTCCGCCGGAATCAGGCCCACGGCATCGCGGCCGTCCGCGAAGTGCACCGAGGGCAGCGCCCGGACCCGTTCGCGCACTCGCGCTTCCAATCGCAGCCTGGTCGGCAGATACGTCGTCACCTGCGGCTGCACGGCAGCCGAGAGACGGTTGCCCGCGACGGAGAAGTAGAACCCGGTGTAGTCGTCGATGGCCTTGGCCCCCGCGCCGACCAGTTCGTCGAGCAGACCGGGGAACAAGCTCTCCAACGCCTCGGAACCGCTGGGCAGCAGCGCGTGCACATGCTTGCCCTGCGGCACCCCGCGCCGCGGACTGTGACCGTCGTCGAGCCGATCCCGCTCCACCACCGTCACCCGGTCATACGAATCCGACAGAACCCTGGCGGCGAGCAGCCCCGCCATACTCGCGCCCAGCACCACGGCGTGCTCACCTCGGCGAACCATCACGAACCTCCTGTGATCTCGATGATGGTGTGAGGTTCGGGCAGATGATTGCTCGGTCACCAGACCGTTTCGCTGCTCATTCGGACCGGGCAGTGCCCGATTCCGCGGCAGCGCGCGAGTCCCTGGGGTAGCCGACTACGCGTGCCCACCCAGTGCGTCGACAACGGCCGCGTCGCCATCGACGGCCTGCCCGGTCCGAAGATCGGCGGCGACGTCACCGCCGAGGGCGGTACCGATCTCACCGTCTTCGAGAACGGCGATGTCCGCTGGGCCCTCAGTCCAGGACTTCGTTCAGTTTCCCGGTCGCGACGTCGAAGACGAATCCGCGCAGGGAGGTGGTGCGGGTGATGAACGGGCTGCGCTCGATGCGGCGCAGCGAGTTGCGGACGTCCTCGTCGAGATCGCCGAACGCTTCGGCGGACCAGGTCGGCTTGATGCCGATCTCGTCCTGGATGCCGCGTTTGAAGTCGTCGTCGGTGAAGGTGAGCATGCCGCAGTCGGTGTGGTGGATCAGGATGATCTCGGTGGTGCCGAGCAGCCGCTGACTGATGGCCAGCGAGCGGATCTCGTCGTCGGTGACCACGCCACCCGCGTTCCGGATGACGTGCGCTTCACCGTCCTGCAAGCCCAGGATGCGGTAGACGTCGAGACGGGCGTCCATGCACGCCACCACGGCGACGTGCTTGCTGGGCGGCAGCGGCAGCGGGCCGCTGAACTGCGCGGCGTACGCGGCGTTGTTGCCGAGATATTCGTCGGTGACGGTCATGGCGGCGTCCTCGGGTCGATGGGTGGCGACATACGAATCTCCGCATCCATGGTCGACGCACTGCTTGCGGGCGGCCAGAGATCCGCGCACGGCGAGGCGAAGGGTCGTTCGCGGCGGTGCGAAGGAGTAGAAACGGCGCGCTACCGCTGCTCGGCGAGCGCCCGGCGCGATTCCTCGTGCAGGACCGTGAGGAGTTTCTCCTCCAGCGCGGCGAACTCGGGCGAGGTGATCATCGACAACCCGCGCGGTCGTGGCAGGTCGACGCGCAGTTCGTAGCGCACGGTGGCCGGGCGCGCCGACAGGACGATCACCCGGTCCGACAGGTACACCGCTTCCCGGACGTCGTGGGTGATCATCAGGACCATCCAGCGATACCGCTGCCACACCTCCTGCAGCCAGGACTGCATCTCGGTGCGGGTCAGCGAGTCGAGTGCGCCGAAGGGCTCGTCGAGGAGCAGCAGTTCGCGCTCCTGGACAACGGTCCGCAGCAGTGCCGCGCGCTGCCGCATGCCGCCCGACAGCTGGAACGGGCGGGCATCCTCGAAGCCGGACAGACCGAAGACGGGGAACAGGGCGCGGGCCCGGCGCCGGGCCTCCGCCTTCGCCACACCCTGGACCCGCAGGCCGAGGATGGTGTTGTCGAGGACCGTTCGCCAGGGGAAGAGCAGGTCCTTCTGCGGCATGTAGGCGCAGTGCGATGCGGTGTCCTCGCCGTCGGCCGCGCGGAAACCGACGCTGCCGGAGTCGGGGGATTCGAGGCCGGCCAGCATGTTGAACACGGTGCTCTTGCCGCACCCGCTCGGGCCGATGACCGTGACGAACTCGCCCGACCGGACGGTGAACGAGACCCCGCCCAGTACCTCGAGGTCCGGGGTGCCCCGGCCCGGCTGGGGGAACGATTTGGTGAGCTGGTCGACGACGATGCGGTCGTCGGCGGCGTCAGTCACGTCGGCTCCTGTTCTCCGCGCGTGCCCACGGTGCGACGAGGCGTTCGATCGCGAACGTCGACAGGTAGAGCGTGATGCTCAGCAGCGCCGTGACCAGCACCGCCGCCAGGACCAGATCGGTGCGGAACGAGTTCTTCTGCAGGCTCATATAGATCCCGAGACCGACGCTCGCGCCGACATATTCGGCGAACACCGCCCCGACGACCGCGTAGGTGATGCCGATCCGCAGCGCCGTGAAGAACCGCGGCAGCGCGGACGGCAGACGTACATACCGGAACTCCTGGAGCCGGGAGGCACCCATGCTGCGCAGCAGCGCGCCCGCGTCCCGGTCGGCGGCGGCGAATCCCTCGATCAGCCCGACCGCCATGGGGAAGAAGGTGACCAGCGCGACCACCAGCACCTTCGGCAGCAGACCGAATCCGAACCAGATGATCATCAACGGCGCGATCGCCACGATCGGCACGGTCTGCGACGCGACGAACAGCGGCACCAGCGCCCGCCGCAGCCACGGCGAGAAGTCCACGATCACCGCCAGCGTCCACGCCAGGACCAGCGACACCGCGAACCCCACCAGCGTCACCTGCAGGGTGGCCGTCGCATGGGTGCCGATCTCGGCCCGGTGTGCCCAGCCCTGCTGGACCACCCGCAGCGGCGACGGCAGCACCTGCGGACGTACACCACTGCTCGTGACGTAGACCTGCCAGATCACGACGAGTACCGCCACCGTGACGAACGACGGCACCGCCCACCGGATCCCGGCCCAGCGGCCCGCCGCGCCGCCACTCGCGGGGGCCCGCGGCGGCGCGGCTACGGACGGCTCACGGGGTGTCGAGGTACTCATCGGTGAAATAGGTCGACCAGTCGGGCTCGGTGGTCAGCGGCTTGCCGTCGGGACCGGTCAGCAGGCCGCCCCGGTACAGGAAGCCGGAATTGGCCGACCACTGCTGCACGGTCTGGGGACCCACCTTGCCCGCGGCGTTCTTCATGAACTGCGCGGCCAGCATGCGCTGACTCTCGAACACCAGCGCGGTGTCGTTGAACGCGCCCGGATTGGCATCGATGAGATCCTGCGCCGCCGCGTCCGGATTGTCCGCGGCGAACTGGTAGCCGCGCTGCAGCGCTCGCACGAATTTCGCGGCGCGATCCGGATTCTGGGCCAGCCAGCCCTTGTTGGCGTCGACCACGATCGCGTAGGCGTCCGGGAAACCGAAATCGGTGTACCGGAAGTAGCGCATCGGGGTGCCGTGGTGCTCGGCCTCGATCCCTTCCCACGCCAGGTACGAGACGGTGAAGTCGGCCTTGCCCGAGTAGACCGCCTCGTATGCCGACGAACCCAGCACCACGGAGGTGAAATCGCCGGTGCCACCGTCGTTGCGGATGACCTGCTGGAGTGCTTCCTTCTCACCCGGATCGCCGAATCCGGCGTAGGTCTTACCGTCGAGATCCTTCGGGCTCGCGAGGTCGGCGCGATCAGCGCGCACGCCGATACCCGTCGCCCAGTGCTGCAGCGGGGCGAGCACCGACGTCACCTGGGCGCCCGAGGCCTGGGCGAACGTCGACGAATTGTGGGTACTGATCCCGAATTCCGCGTTCCCGGCGTCGATCACGGTGTCGACGGAGGTGTTGTTGTACGGCAGGATCTGCACATCCAGACCGGCGTCGGCGAAGTACCCGCGCTGCGCGGCGACATAGAGCCCGACGTGGTTGGTGTTCGGTGTCCAGTCCAGCGCGAACCGGATGGTGTCACCGGAGCCGCCGCCGGAACCGCACGCGGTGAGCAGCGACAGGGTCGCGACGGTGGTCGCCAGGACCGCGAGCGCGCGGCGCAGACGCCCGTTCATGCGGCGGGCCAGGGCTGCGGATGCAGGGCGGTGTCCCAGAACAGCAACTCGTAGCGCACGGCGACCGTGAACGCCTTCTCCATCGCGGCCCGCTCCCGCTCGCCGGCCGACTCGGCGGCGGCGTCGACCAGCGCCCGAGCGGCGGCCGCGGACTGCTGGAACTCCGCGGCGCCGTACGTGGTGACCCACTGGGCGTACGGATGCGTTGGATCGGCGGCGATCACCTGCGCGGCGCTCGCGGCCAGGTCGCGGCCCACCTCGGCGTAGACCCAGAAGCACGGCAGCGCGGCCGCCGCGGCGACGGCGTAGGACTCGGTGGCGGCCGCGGCGATCAGGTAGGACACGTAGGCCAGGCAGGTCTGCGAAGGCTCCGGCTCACCCTGCCGCGGGGGCAGCACGCCGCCGGTGAGCAGCTGATCGTGCATCGCGGACTCGACCGCGGCGGCATTCGCCGACGACGTCGCCCAGAACGCCGCGGTCTGCGGGTCCGGCGACTTGGCGGCGAGGATCGCCAGCGCCTTCGAGTACCCCGCGAGATACAGCGAATCCTGCTCGATGTAGGTGCGGAACACCTCGAGCGGCAACGTGCCCGCGCCGAGGTGGCGCAGGAATTCCAGGTCGTCGATCGCACTCCGCAGGACCTTGGTCCGGTCCCAGAGGTGATCGGTGAACAAGCCGGTATTCGTGGTGTGGGCGCGCAACACCGTGACATCCCTTCGTCAGCATTACCTGAACAGGTTCAGCGGGTCTGTTCTCAGCCTCGCGGTCGCGAGACACCCCGTGTCGGAACTCGACCGACCCTAGCAGCGACCACCGACACGCGGGCGATGCCCGGTTCCGCGTGCGGGCCCGGTGACGGTGGTACGTGTACGGCCGCGGATCGGCACCCGGTAGCTTGGCTGCCGGGGACGCTGTCCTCCGCACCCGTCGGACCCGCCGAACGAAGAGAGCTGATCAATGTCGACCTCTACCGCGCGTGCGCAGATCGGTGTCACCGGCCTGGCCGTGATGGGCAGCAACATCGCCCGCAACTTCGCCAAGCACGGCTACACCGTCGCTCTGCACAACCGCTCCGTGGCCAAGACCGACGCGTTGCTCGCCGAGCACGGCGGTGACGGCGATTTCGTCCGCACCGAGACCGTCGAGGAATTCGTCGCCGCGCTGGAGAAGCCGCGCCGGGTGCTGATCATGGTCAAGGCGGGCGACGCGACCGACACCGTCATCGAGGAACTGGCCGCCGCCATGGAGCCGGGCGACATCATCATCGACGGCGGCAACGCCCTCTACACCGACACCATCCGTCGCGAGGCCGCCCTGCGCGAGCGCGGGCTGAACTTCGTGGGCGCCGGCATCTCCGGCGGTGAGGAGGGGGCGCTCAACGGTCCCGCGATCATGCCGGGCGGACCGAAGGAGTCCTACGAGTCGCTCGGCCCGCTGCTGGAGTCGATCGCGGCGCAGGTCGACGGCACACCGTGCTGCACCCACATCGGCCCCGACGGTTCCGGGCACTTCGTCAAGATGGTGCACAACGGCATCGAATACGCCGACATGCAGCTGATCGGCGAGGCCTATCACCTGTTCCGTGACGCACTCGGTTTCGACGCCGGGCAGATCGCGGAGGTGTTCACCCAGTGGAACTCCGGGGACCTGGAGAGCTACCTGGTCGAGATCACCGCGGAGGTCCTCGCGCAGGTCGACGCCAAGACCGGCAAGCCCCTGGTCGACG
Source organism: Nocardia asteroides (assembly GCF_900637185.1). Taxonomy (NCBI): domain Bacteria; kingdom Bacillati; phylum Actinomycetota; class Actinomycetes; order Mycobacteriales; family Nocardiaceae; genus Nocardia; species Nocardia asteroides. The sequence continues at coordinate 3,596,915 of NZ_LR134352.1, forward strand.
TCATCGTCGACGCCGCCGAGCAGAAGGGCACCGGTCGCTGGACGGTCAAGTCCGCGCTCGATCTCGGCGTGCCGGTGACCGGAATCGCGGAGGCGGTCTTCGCCAGGGCGCTGTCCGGCTCCCGTGCCCAGCGCAAGGCCGCGGTGGGCCTGGCGTCGGGCGTCCTCGCCGACAAGCCCACCGACGTCGAGCAGTTCACCGAGGACATCCGGCAGGCGCTCTACGCCTCCAAGGTCGTCGCCTACGCGCAGGGTTTCGACCAGATCGCCGCGGGCAGCGCCGAGTACGGCTGGGACCTGCACCCCGGTGACCTGGCGACGATCTGGCGCGGCGGCTGCATCATCCGGGCCCGGTTCCTGAACCGGATCAAGGAAGCCTACGAGCAGGACCCGGCCCTGCCGAGCCTGATCCTCGCCCCGTACTTCCGGGAGGCGATCGAGACGGCGATCGACAGCTGGCGGCGCGTGGTGTCCACCGCCACCCTGCTCGGAATCCCGGTGCCCGCGTTCGCGTCCTCGCTGTCCTACTACGACGCCCTGCGCGCCGAGCGCCTGCCCGCCGCCCTGACCCAGGGCCAGCGCGACTTCTTCGGTGCGCACACCTACGAGCGCATCGACGCCGACGGCAAGTACCACACGCTGTGGAGCGGTGACCGCAGCGAGGTATCCGCGGGCTGAGCCGGCCGGGTCACAACGCGGCCTTCGTCACCGGATCGGGCGAAGGCTCGCGTTCCCCCTCCTCGTCCCAGTCCCGGCAGTAGGGGCACCACGGGCGCAGCCGGTGGTGCAACCAGATCGAGTACATGAACGTCGCCCAGAGCGCGTCGACCGGCAACGACACCACCCGCGGCCAACCGGCGACGTGGACGAGATACACCGGCACACTGAGCGCCACCAGCACCAGCAGCATCCGGGGCGCGGTGGACACCGAATGCCGCAGCCACAGCAGCCCCTGGCTGCGCTCGGCCCGCACGCCGGCATCGGCGGGCACTTCCCGCATGCACTGCACGCACAACCGCCGGAAGTCGTTGTGCATGAATCCGATGAACAGCACGAGGTTTCCGAGCAGGATCGTGAGCTCGATCAGCGTGCCGGTGTATCCGAAGTAGGTGGCGACACGTGCTGCCGCGATGGCTGCGAGCCCGTACAGCATCAGGTGGGCGATGGTGTCGAGAAGCCGGGTGAACCGGGACTCGTCGTTGTTGAAGGCGTTGAAGATCGCCACGGGTGCTGTGTCCTTCGGGTATCGGTCGGCGGCTGCACTCGAGCGGCGTCGGCCACTGGCTGGGTGTGCCGGGATCGTAGAACGTGCCACCGACGTGTTCCGGCCGTCCGCCGGCGACGGAAACCTTTCCGGAATTAACTATTCGCAGTAGATAATTAATAGTGAAAAGCGATATTCCGTCCCGATGGAATTATCGATTTCCGGCCACGGATAGATGTGGAGACGCTATATTTCTTGAACACCAATATTGCGGTCCGACAATCCGTCACACCGCTGCTCGATAATTCTGGAGATCGCCATGAGCTCGACCTCTTCCCTCTTTCGCGCCAGCTTTCTGGCTCCGGTGGCAGTCGCTACCGTATTTTGTCTGGCCGCACCGGTAAATGCCGCACCCGTCAGTGTGAACTGGAGCTGCCGGGGCACAGTGCTCGGTATCGGTCAGACCTCGAGTATGAACACCACCGTCACCGGCACCGCGCCCGCCTCGGCGGCATCGGGTTCGGCGGTGGCCATCACCATTACGCCGGGTGCTTCCTCGGTGCCCAGTTCGGCTTCCGGGTTCACGGTGAACAACATCAGCAACCTGAAGATGACCATTCCGACGCCCGCGAATTCGACGTTGGTCTCGGCCACCGCGTCCGGCGGTACGGTTGCCGGCACCGTGGCCGTCTCGGGCGGCAATGCCGTTCTCACCGTGCCGGGTCCGATCGCCGGCGGCACCAGTTTCACGCCACCTGCGGTGACCCTCAATGTCACCGCGGGCGCCGCCGGAACGTCGATCACCAGTAAGTACGCGGGGACCAGTTACACGAATCCCGGCATGACCATGACGACCAACGTTTCCTTCGTCGGCAATGTCGCGACCGCGTGCTACCCGAATCCGTCCCCGACCCTGACCACCACCACCGTCACTTAAGTCCGTCGGCGGTCGACGGCGGGAAGTCCGCGCCGTCGGCCGGGTGACCCCCGGCCGGGTTGTGAGAGCAACCCGGTCCGGTGGGCGGCGGGACGCACCGGGTGCCCGCGTTCCCTGATAGTGCTTGCCCCGCATTGTGTTTGGGGAACTGAAGTCGCTCGTCCGAATATTTCGATGCGCGGTATCGCACCGCCTGCTGTGTCGTACAGTGCATGTCCGGCACAACTACGGCCGTTTCGGCAACCGGAGCGGTGCCGGTTCCGTGAGGTTCGTCAGCTGCGGTCCAGGCTGCTGGTCGATCGAGTGACAGGAGCCCCCATGCCCGCTTCGAAGGCCCGCCCGCTACCCCTGCTGTTCGACCGTCGGGCACACCGCCGCGGTGACTGCCGCTGAGCGGTCGTCTGTGTCGAAGTGATCGAGGGGAAAGCCTGTGTGCCCGACGACAAGCGAACCCGCCCGGATCTCGGTCGAGCTCAAACGAGCGCTGGAGTTCTATCACGGAAGTGTCGAAGATCTGGTCCGTGAACTGATCCGGGTGCTCGGAGTGAACGAGACGGACCGGCGAGCGCTGGAGATCGTCCTGCTCGAGGACGAGAAGTCGACCACGCCGGGATTGCTGGCCGAGCGGCTCGGCCTCACTGCGGCCGGTGTCACGATCATGCTCAACCGACTGGAGAAGCAGGGTTACATCGCCCGCTCGCTGCATCCCACGGATCGTCGCCGCGTGATCGTGATGGCCACCGAACTCGCGGCCCATCGCGTGCAGGAACTCGTCGTCCCGATGATCGTCGAAAGCTACAAGATGCTGCTGAGCTATTACGACACAGCGGAACTCGAAATCATCGCCGACTTTCTCACCCGCGCCGGTGAACTGCAACGAGTCCACCGGCAGCGGCTTCGGGACGTAGACCCCTATCCGCGACCGTGAATTCGGGTGACGCTGTTCCTGACGGTCGACATAGTTCGCGCGAGAAAGCAGATGTTCGATGCACCCTGTCGACAACAGCGAAGATCCGGCAACGAACCCCGGCAGAGGGATTCGCCCCCGGATTCCGCGGCCGTGCGATCCACCGGCTGCGGCGTCGACCGCCGATCGCTGCGCGCAAGCACTGTCGCGTGCCGGTGTGGTCGCCGCCCTGGTGACCACGGCGATCGGGCTGGCGATCATGGTACGGGCGGATTCGGTCCCGCCGGTTCGCGCGAACAGCACGGATACGCTTTCCGGCGAACCCACGGCGCAGACTTGCGACTGCGGCGCCGTGCCCAGCCGGCTCGGCGCGACGAACCTGAACGTGCCTGCGGATCCGCCGATCGAGGCACCCGCACCGGCCGAGGTCGCGGTCGACCAGATGCCCACCGATCCTTGGCCCGCACCGGCAGTGGTCGAGACGACCGATACGGGACCGGCCCTACCGTCCGCGGAGACGCCCACCGATACCGAGCCCACCCCGCCGCCTGCGGATTCCACGACCGAAACCTCCGTTCCGGAGACGTCTGCGACCGTGACAACGGATGCCGCGCCGCCGAACTCGATCGAGATCTCGGTCAGCGCGAGCTTTTCGGCCACGGTGAGCTTTCCGGTCCAGGACCCGCGTGCGCGGATACCGAGCCGGGGCGCCCCGACCTCCACATCGACGGTGACTGTCACGCTGCCGCCGACAGCCACGGGGACAACCGATCCAGGCACGGCCACGGCCACACCCACGGCGACGTCCGTCCCGAACGCGCCGACGTCCGACCCGAGCGCACCGACGGGGGATCCGAGCACGGTGACGGGGGATCCGTCGACCGCGCCCGTCACTTCCTCTGCCACGGCAACAATGCCCACCAGAACCACGACAGCAAATCCGGCGAGTCCGACTACGGCATCGACGCCGCCGAGAAGATCCACCTCATCCGCGCCACCATCCACCTCGACACGATCCGCGAGTCCCACGGCGCCGCGGCCGACGACGAGCGCTCCGAACTCGACGCGGCCGGCGCGCCCGACACCGTCGATCGCGCACCCACCTACCGCGTCGAAGACGACCGCACCCCGATAGAAACAGCAGTCGTGGGCGGGCTGTTCGACGGCGGTGGCCACGATCCGGGCCAGAATGTTAGGTTAGCCATACATAACCTGATGAGAGAGCGAGGTCTCCTGGTGCGTGTGGTCATCCTCTTCGGATCGGAGCTGGGCACATCCGAATCGGTGGCGGACTGCCTGGCCGACGAGCTGTCGAGCCATGAGGTCTCGGTCTACGACATGACCGATTTCGACCCGGGCGACCTGGACGTGGCGGACTTCCACATCGTCGTCTGCTCCACCTACGGCGACGGTGACCTGCCCACCGGCGCCGAACCGTTCTTCGACGCACTCGACGCCACCCGTCCCGATCTCACCGGGCTGCGCTTCGCGGTCTTCGGCCTCGGCGACAGCGTCTACGGCGACACCTTCAACCGAGGCGGGGAGATCGCCGCCGAGAAGCTGACCGAGCGCGGCGCCCAACAGGTCGGCGACCACGCCCGCCATGACGCCTCGACCGAGATCAAGCCCAAGGATCTGGCCAAGCAGTGGGCGGCGACACTGCCGCTACACAACTACGCCACCGTGTGATCCTCACGCCTCCAGTTGCCCGCGCGCCCCGGGGCATTGAGGCCGAGGCGACGGCGCACCCGGTTCCGCGGCAAACAGCGACAGTCGGATCACCCGGAACCAGGATGTCTTCATCGTGACACCGGACGGCCAGGGTATCGATCACCCGTCTGTCAGGCGGCGACTCGGCGGATAGCTGCGAGGTAACACTGTGGTGTGGAGTCCCAGGTCAGGGTGCCGTCCCTTCCAGAGCTTGGCTGGCGTTGCGTTCGACGAGCAGCGGAACGAACTCGCGGACACGCGCCGATTCGAAGTGTGTCCACGCGTCGTGGACAACAGTGCTGATGGTGATGGCGTCGACACCGGGGTAGCGCCGACCCAGCCGTGCGACGACTTCGTCGATATGTTTTTCCTCTTCGATCGCCATAATTCATGGTTGCGAGATAATTGCTGAAGGTCAATGTCGGTTGCGTAACGAGCCGGCGCCGGCGGAGGTGAACTCGGGCTGAGCCTTCGGTCGGATGTCGTGCCACTCGTGCGCGGCGGTGTCGTAGTGCACGAGGCCCTGCTCGGCGAAGCTGTCGAGCCAGCCACGCATCGGCCAGCTGCCCCATCGGCGATGAAAGGTGCGTGCGTTGACCAGAATGTCGTCGAGATGTTCGACCGGCGGGTCGGATACGGGGTGGTACTGGTGGTAGGCGTCGGCGCCGCCGACCCACCGGATGTGCGCGCCGACGGCGGCGGCTTTACGTGCGAAATCTGTGTCCTCGCCGCCGTAGCCGCGATAGCGGGTGCAGAAGCCTCCGATACTTCGCCACGTGGAGGCGGTGACGGCGAACGACAGCGACCAGAACAGGTCTACGTCGGCGCTGTCGAGCAGGACGTGATCGTCGGGTGCCGGTCGGGCCGGGTGTGGACGGCGGTAGTGCCGCAGGGCGCGCAGATCGTAGCCGTCCGGTGGCGGGGGAGACAGGTAGGTGACGGGTCCACACAGCAGGACCCGGGCGTCCGGGTCGGCACCGGCGGCCGCTCGATAGCGGTCGAGCAGCCGATCGTCGGGAAGGCAGTCGACATCGAGGAACACCAGGAGATCGGCACCCCGGGCGAGAGCGGTGCGTGCTCCGAGATTTCGTGCGGCGGCGAGGGGGAGCGGTCCGAAGACGTCGAGAGCCACGGTATGCACCCGGCTGCGGCGCGCGAGCTCGGTTACTTCCGGATCGCCCATCGACACGACGACCTGATCGCAGTCGGTGCGATGGCGGCGCAAGGACCGAATCTGGTTGCGCAGGTGCTCGATACGCCCTGCGGCCACCGTGATGACGGCAGTTCTCATGCCGCCCTGCGCTTCCCTGCGGCATCGGCGATGACCGCCGCGGCGCGTGTGGTCGCACCGTCGACGCACCAGCGCAGCCACTGATCGTGGTCGAGGTGACGGGCCCGGTCGAGCAGCGCCGGCCACTCGTCGAGGGCGGGAAGATCCTCCGCGATCACCGCCATGCCGGCCTCGGCCAGTGCGGTCGCGGTGGCGTGCTGTTCGCCGAAAGGTCGTGCCGCGGGGACGAGCACGGCAGGTTTCGCGGCGGCGGCGATATCGGCCACGGCGCCCTGTCCGGCGTGGGAAACGATGACGTCGGCCTCGCACATCAGCGGCCACGGATCGTCGATCCAGTCCGTGACACCCGCTGTACGCCAACGGTATCGGCGATGCCGGTCGGCGCAGTCCTCGACGGCCGCCGAGGTGAAGCCGCTGCCGCCGCCACCGGCGAGTACCAGCACCGTGGGCCGGTCCGTCTCGGATCGGCGCGGTGCCGCAGGGCGGTCGGCGAAGCGGGAGATGCCACCCACGTAGTGGGTCTTGCCCCGATACTCGCGCAGCCACACCGGGTCGTACACCTCGCGCGGCCAGGCCGCGATCAGCGCATCGGCGACTCGGTGCACGAGTCGGTGGGGAGTGTCGATACGCTGCCCGGGCAGCACCATCGCGATGACCGGAACGCCGTGCAGCCGAGCCAGCAGCGCGATCTCCACCGAGACATCGACGACGAGGGCCGCGGGATTCTCCCGATCGATCCACCGCGCCACCGCGGCCATCCGCTCCCGTAAGCCGCTGTCGCCCAGCGGAACCCAGTGCAGGATGCCGGAGGCGGTAGGGTCGACCGGCTCGGCCGCGAGATCATCGGACGGCAGCCGCACCACACTGTCGAACGAGGATTGCGCGATCGGCAGCGAACTCAGCGCGGTCACAGGCGCGTCCATCCGCGCGCAGATACTCTGCGCCCGCGCCAGATGACCCGAACCCTGGTGGTGGATGTAGTAGCCGATCATGTCGCGGCCTTCGCCGGTTGTGCGGCGATGCCGGCGGCGATCAGATGACGGTAGCGGCGCAGGTAGGACTCGACCATCGCGTCGTGGCCGCAGTGCGACACCGCGCGCCGGCGTGCGGCGCCGCGGTCGAGCCCGACCGCCTCGGTCACGGCCTGCGCCAAGGCGTCCGGGTCGCCCGGTGCGGCCAGACGCCCCGACTCGGTGTCGACGATCTCGGGAACCCCGCCCCGCCGGAACCCGGCCACCGGAGTCGCACAGGCCAGTGCCTCCGCGACCACCAGCCCGTACGGTTCGTCCCCCAGCGGTGTGACCAGCGCCGCCGCGCAGGAACCGGTGAGCCGGGCGAGGGTGGGCTGGTCGAGATGACCGTGGTAGAGCGTGTCGTCGCCGAGCGACGGCACCACGGTGTTCTCGAAGTAGCGGCGGTCGCTGATCGGGCCCGCCAGATGCAGGCGCCGGCCGACCCGCCGGGCCGCGGCGATCGCCAGGTGAGCGCCCTTCTCCGGCGTCAGCCGCCCGAACCAGACCAGATCGGGGCCGCCGCGGCCGACGGGCCAGCAGGTCAGATCGATCCCGTTGGCGATGACGTCGATATCGCGGACGATCGGTTGCCAGGCTGTCGCGGTGTGCCGGCTGACCGCGACGAAGTCGCTGCCGACGCCCATGCTGACACCGAGTGCGGACTCCAGCCACGGTGTCGGCGGCGTGTGCAGGGTGGTGAGCATCGGGATCTCGAGCGCGGGCGCCATCGCCACCGGGAGATAGTGCAGGCTGTGATTGTGCACCACGTCGAAGGAGTCCGGCCCGGTCGCGGCGAGGTCGGTCATCAAGGTCAGATAGGCGTGATGATCGGCCAGGAATCGACGCGGCGCCGTCGACGGATCCGCGTTCGCGGCCGCGCTCGGGTCGAAAGGCTGCACGCGCACGTTCGCGTCGGTCGCGTCGGGGTCGCTGCCGTCGGCGGCGAACAGGGTCACCCGATGGCCTCGGCGGCGCAGCGCGCGTGCCAGATGCCAGACGTGCGCCTCCAATCCACCGGCGAAGGGTTGCCTGATCGGATACCGGTTGGAGGCGATCAGCGCGATCGACAGCCGGCGCCGGTCGCTCATCGGGACAGCGCCTTCTCGTAGATCGCCCGATGCGCCGCCGCGAGACCCGCGCGTTCCTCGGCTCGCGCCGACCAGCGTGCCCGCGGGGCGGCCGCTGCGTGCCGGCAGGCACGGAGCGCGCGGGCCAGCGAGCCGGGATCGAAGTGTGTTTCGTCGAATTCGAAGACCTCGCACGGCTTCTGCTCGCCGTAGTACCCGCAGCTGGGGGCGATCACCCCGGTGCCGAGGTCGTAGCAGGCCTCCAGCCAGCCCGAGTGGGTGCCGAACCGGTAGGGCAGCACCGATACCGACAGCGACGAAAGGTATTGCCACAGTTCGGCATCGGAGAAGTAGGGGTGGACGTATACCTCGACGCCGGACCGATGCCGGTAGTCGAGGAGGCGACGGCCGGTGTCCGGGTCGTACCAGTGGTTGCCCTTGTCGAACAGCTCGTCGTGCAGGTCGAGACGCACGATGGTGTCCGGCAGGTCCGCGACGGTGTCGGCCAGGACGTCGAGGACGGGGAAGGGGTCCATGTTGGCGCGCAGACTCTTGACGTGCACGCCCACGGTGAACATCCGGTCGTGCGGTCGCGGTGCGGTGACGAGGTCCCGCTCGACCACGTGGGGGTGACCCAGCACCTGGCAGCGCCGGCCCCACCGATGCGCGATCTCCGCGGCGGCGCCGCTGGTGAGGGTGATCAGTTCGTCGGCGCCATCGATGAGGACGTCCAACTGCTCGCGATGTCCCGCCGGATCCGGCTGGTGCGGATTGCGCAGGTCGTGCACCGTGTAGACCAGGGGCTTGTCGTGGCTGCGCAGTTCACCGATGATGTCGCCGAGGGTCCGCGGACTCACCGTGTCGAAACCGAAATGCACGTGGAAGACATCGAAACGGTGGTGATTGCGGCGGATCCAGGTGGGATCGAGCATCACCGGCGGCCACCATCCTCCCGGCACCGTTCGGCCGTCGGCCGGTGGCGGATCGGTCAGCCGGACCACCGCGTCACCGCCGTCGAGCGCCGACAGATGACGGACGTAGACATGCGAAGCGGGCACTGAGGCGATGCGCAGAGTGCGCGCGGGCGACGGACGAGATGTCTCGGCCGATGATGGTCGGCTCGGACATACCCCGCCCGTCTGCCCGGAAACCGAAGCGGCAGTGTTCCGAACGAGGTGCCTGGACCCGTCCGGTGGTGATTGAGCCTCCGGAGCCGGGGTATGCGGTCGCCGAGCGGAACGCACACGAGGTGCACACCGCAGGCATAGATAGGAGAGCATGATGCTTGGTCTCGGAATCCTGGGTTGGATCATCATCGGCGGACTGGCCGGCTGGATCGCGAGCAAGATCATGAAGACCGATGCGCAGCAGGGCATCCTGCTCAACATCGTGGTCGGGATCGTCGGCGGCCTGCTCGGTGGATTCCTGCTGCGACTGTTCGGCGTGGACGTCGAGGGCGGCGGCCTCTGGTTCAGCTTCTTCACCTGCCTCGGCGGCGCGGTCGTCCTGTTGTTCCTGGTGGGACTGGTCACCGGTCGAAGCCGCGTCTAGCGGTCCAGCGCGGGTGATGTGCCGCCCTCAGATTATTTAGCGCTGACACTTGCACTCTTCTGGGTCGAGTGCTAAATAATATCTGTGTCAGTCGACAGAGGTTATCTGTTGATGATCCTTTCGAGAATGGAGTAGTTGGAGGTGGCGACCATGTTGATGCGCACCGATCCCTTCCGTGATCTGGACCGGTGGACCCAGCAGGCGTTCGGCACAGCAGCACAGCCCGCGGCCATGCCGATGGACGCCTGGCGCGACGGCGACGAGTTCTTCGTCGAGTTCGACCTGCCGGGAATCGACCCGGACTCCCTCGACCTGGATGTCGAACGCAATGTGGTGACGGTGCGTGCGTCACGGCAGGGCCTGGACGCGAACCGGTCGATGATCGCCGCGGAACGCCCGCGCGGAGTGTTCAGCCGTCAATTGTTCCTCGGTGAGAGCCTCGATACCGACCGTATCCGCGCCGACTACCGCAACGGCGTGCTCCGCCTGTCGATCCCGGTCGCGGAAAAGGCGAAACCCCGCAAGATCGAAATCGCGCACGACCGCGAACCGGCTGCCATCGACGCCTGAGGCTGCGATGGTCGCCACCCAGCGCAGCCCTCCGCCGCTCAGCGGAGAGGTGTGCGCACCGGTTTCGACCGTCCCGGTATCGAAAGCGAGGTGATGGGTATCGACCGATCCCCGAAAACTCTTCCAGTGAGCTCGATTCGACTCCAGTGAACACGGTGGCCGGACCCGATCGGGTTCGGCCACCGTGCACAGCCCGTCCGGCAGAGTTGTCCAGGAGGACCCGATGACCGTCTTACCGACCGCCTCGTCGGCCGACCGCGCCGACCAGCAGACCTTCGTCTCCGACGCCGACCGCGAGCTGGGCCTCGATGCCGCCGCGGTGCACGCCGGTGCGTCCGAGCACAGCATCGACACCGCTGACCTGTCCGACCGTATCGATCAAGCATGGAGTGTTCCCAGTGCCGACGACGATCTGTCCTGCCTCGCCTACTGACCTTCCCGCCGAGCTGGATCCCCATCGCCATGCCTGCGCCGACTCGCCGGCGTGGCATCCCGGCCGGGTCGACTGGTTCGACGCCGAGAAGGGTTTCGGGTTCCTGATCCCCGACCGCGGCGGGCCCGCGGTGTTCTGCGACTTCACCGCCATCGACGCGCCGGGCTACAAGACCCTGCGCGCCGGGCAGCGCGTGGTCTTCGCCGCCGGCGACAACGGCCGCGGGCCCGAAGCCATCCGGATCCTGACCTACGACGAGCCCGCCGCCGATCCGACGCCGCTGGACGGGGTCCGCCCGCAGTCACCGCGGTCACGCCGGATCCACTGCCGCGCGCGAGCCGCCTGACCGTCTTTCCGATCAACTACGAGGTAGCTCCATGCCCACTGACAACGTCGTCGCCGACACGCCCGCGGCTGTCGAGCCGGTCGTGATCCACTGGCCCGAACCCAGCCCCCTGGACACCTGGTGGACCGAGATCATGGACGGGGTGCCCCCGCCGCACCGACCGCGACCATAGCGAGTGCGTCACGGGCACCGCGCATTGTCAGTTCTCGAAATCCGGGCGGTGCGGGACTAGCGTCAGATCATGGACCCGACCCGGTTGCGTGCCGCCCAGGCGCCGTTGAAGGAGCAGTATCGCCAGGACCCCGATTCGGCGCTGACCCCGCTGCGCGCGGCCGGCCGGATCGGGTCACCGGGGGTCACCTTCGACGTCGATCAGTTCGCCGGCGTGAGTCGCGCCGGGTTGCACCGCGCCACCGGAGGTGACGGAACGGATGCCTGCTCGGGCGACATGCTGCTCGAAGCGCTGCTCGCCTGCGCCGGGGTCACGCTGAACTCGGTGGCGACAGCGACCGGGATCCCGCTGCGCAACGTGGAGGGGACAGCCGAAGGATTCTTCGACGCTCGCGGAACCCTCGGTGTCGACCGGGAAGCGCCGATCGGGGTGCAGAACGTGGTCGTCACCTTCCTCGTCGACACCGACGCGGAGGATGCGGCCCTGGACCGCCTCGCGAAGGTGACCGAGCGCTACTGCGTCGTCGGGCGGTCGCTGGCCGACCCACCCGACATCGTCGTCCGCCGCCGCTGATCTCCGTCTGACAGCGCCGCGTCGGCCGTCGACGTGTCCGGCACTCCGGTGTAGTCGGGCAGTTCGACCCCGTTGATCGCACGCTCCACCAGCTCGGCGAACCACTCGCCGGTGAAATCCGGGACGGGCTCGGACTCCGGTCCGGGAACCTCGCGAGTGCGGGCGTTCAGTTGGGCGATCTCCTGATTCGCCTCGACGAACGAGCGCATCCGCGCCTCGTAACGGGCGAAACCCAGGTCGGGGTTCCACTCGGCGGCGGCCAGTTCGCCGGCGAGCACATAGGCGCCGACCAGGGCCAGCCCGGTGCCCTGGCCCGACATGGGGGAGGAGCTGAACGCCGCGTCGCCGAGCAGCCCCACCCGCCCCCGCGACCAGCGATCCAGCACGACCTGGGCGACCTGGTCGAGGTAGAAGTCCGGGGTGTCGTCCAGATGCGCCAGAATGCGCGGGGTCAGCCAGCCCATGCCGTCCATCCGCTCCCGCAGCAGTCGCTTCTGGGCCTCGACGTCGCGGTAGTCGATGTCGATGTCGGCGGCCGGGAAGGAGAACATGGCCATCGCCCGGGTGGCGTCCTGGATCGGCCGCAGCCCGGACGAACGCCCGGATTCCTGATAGTCGAGCAGCCACTTGTCGAGCCCGAACTCGTTGGGCACGCTGAAGAAGGCCAGCGCGTGCCCGAGGTGGCGGACGAACTGCTCGTGCGGACCGAAAACCAGTGCGCGCAAACCTGAATGCAGTCCGTCGGCGCCGACGACCAGCTCGAACCGCCGCCGGTTGCCACTCGCGAAGACCACCTCGACGCCAGCGGCGTCCTGGGAGAGTTCGGCGATCCGGTCGCCGAAGAGGTACTCGACATGGTCGCGGGTGTCGTCGTAGAGCACCTGCGACAAGTCACCGCGCAGGATCTCGATCTCGGCGATGAACCCGTCGCCACCGTCGTCGTCCACCCGGAACGTCTCCAGTACGGTGCCGTCCGCGTCCACGGTGTGCGCGCCGATGGTCTGGGTGCAGGCGGCGCGCACCGCGGGATCCAGTCCCATGCGCCGGATGACCTCCTTGGTCACTCCGCGCGCGTCCACGGCCTGGCCGCCGGGCCGCAGTGCGGCGGCCCGCTCCACCACGGTCACCGTGGCTCCCCACCGATGCAACCAGTGGGCCAGCGCCGGCCCCGCGATGCTCGCTCCCGCCACCAACACCCTGGTCTCGCCCACTGCGCCTCCAGATCACCCGCGGAACCACTGTCCGGGTCGATTGCTCTACTGAATCCACCATCGGTGGTGTATCCAGAGATGTCGACGATGGATCGACCGAGAATTCATCGGTGCACCTGCGCATGCCCGCGGAAACCCTGAATATTCCGGTGGTCGCAAGCCACCGGAATCATTGCGGTCCAGGCTATTTCCGAGTCCGCGGGGTCAGGCTCTGCCGGACCATGCGCTGTCCGGTGTCGATCGCCGCCGCCAGATCGAAGGCGTCCGGCGCGATGAGGTACTGCGCGCCCACTCCGCGCAGCATTCCGACGAGCATGACCGCGGTCGCCGCCGGATCGAGCTCGCCGTCCACGCTCGCCTCCTGCTGTCCCGCGCGCACGACGGCCTCGACGCCCACCCGGAACAGCGCGTCGTCGGAGGCGAAGACCGAGCGCAGGGCCGCGTCGGCCGGGATCGCGGACGACCACATGACGAAGAACGCCCGGCCCGTCTCGGGCAGGGACACCAGTGCCGACAGGTAATCCCGCACCAGGTTCACCACGGTCTCGATCGCGTCGTCGCCGGATTCGGTCATCCTGGCGACGATCCCGGCGGCGAACCGGGTCTGGATGTCGCGCGCCAATCGGTCGATCAGCGCGGCCTTGCTGCCGAAATGGTGATTGACCAGTCCCCGGCTGTAGCCCGCCTCGACGCCGACGTCGGCGAGCGAGGTCCGCTCCACGCCGCGCCGCGCGAACAGCACCGCCGCGGCGTCCAGGAGGGCCCGTTCCGCCTGCGCGGTGCGTTCCTGCTGGGTGCGGCGCGGGGTGCGGGCGGCGCCGGCCGATGGATCGGTGGCGGTCTTCGACTGACTTCCGGACATGGCGAAACCGTAGCAGCGTACTTGCTGACCGTTCGGCAAGAGGTTCCGGCATTCGGGCAGCCATCGGAATAGTTACTTGCTAGATGGTCAGCAAGTAACTATGGTTGGCCTGACTGTGACGCCGAGCACGGTGTCCGGGAACAACCACGAAGGAACGACATATGACCGACAGCGCCGAGGGCGTCATCCGCACCGAGCGCCGATCCGGCGGCCGGGTGCTGCTGATCACGATCGACCGGGTCGAGCGCCGCAACGCCTTCGACAGCGCGACCGCACGGGCGCTGGAAGCGGTCATCGACGACTACGAGGCCGACGACACGCTGCGGGTCGCGATCATCACCGGCGCCGGGCCGACCTTCTCGGCCGGGCAGGACCTCAAAGCCGCCGCGGACGGGGACATGGCGGTGACCGCACGTCGCGGCGGCTTCGGGGTCATGGCGAAGCCGCCGGTCAAGCCGCTGATCGCCGCGGTGGAAGGGGACGCGCTCGCCGGTGGGTTCGAGCTGTGCCTGGCGTGTGACCTGATCGTCGCCACCGAGGCGACACGGATGGGCCTGCCCGAGGCGGCCAGGGCGCTGGTCGCGGTCGGCGGCGGGCTGTTCCGGCTGCCGCGCAGGATCCCGGTCAACATCGCCATGGAACTGGCGCTCACCGGAAAACCGTTGCCCGCGGCGGACTTCCATCGGATGGGCCTTGTCAACCGGCTGGTGCCGGTGGGGCAGGCGGTCGCGGCCGCGACGGAGCTGGCCGAGCAGATCGTGGCGGCGGGACCGCTGGCCGTGGTGGCGAGCAAGGCCATCGTGGCGCACAGCTTCGAGTGGTCCGACGCGGAGGCCTGGCAGCACCAGATGGCGTTCGCGGGCCCGGCGATCCGGTCCGACGACACCAGAGAAGGAATTCGCGCGTTCATCGAGAAGCGCGCGCCGCAATGGAAAGGCCGCTGACATGCTGACCACCCCCACCCTCAGCAGCACCTTGCTGGCAGGCAGAACCGCCATCGTCACCGGCGCGGGCAACGGCATCGGCCGCGCGACCGCCGAGGCGCTGGCCGCCAACGGCGCCCGGGTGGTCGTCGTCGATCTCGACGCCGAGCTCGCCACCGAGGTCGCCGCCGAGATCGGCAACGATTCGGTGCCCTTCGCCGGCGACCTGACCGACGCTGCCATGCCGGACGAGCTCATCGCATCCGTCGCCGCGGCCGGGCGCGGCATCGACATCATCGTCAACAGCGCGGGCTACTTCTGGGACGCGCCGGTGCACCGGATGACCGACGAGCAGTTCCAGGCGATGCTCGACATCCACCTGCTGGCACCGTTCCGCATCTGCCGCGCCGCCGCGCCCTACTTCCGCGACGCCGGCCGCGCGGAGGCGGAGAACGGCGTCGTCCGGCATCGCAAGATCGTCAATGTCACCTCCCTGGCCGCCAGTTTCGGCAATGCCGGGGCCGCCAACTACGCCGCGGCGAAGGCGGGTCTGATCGGCCTGACCAAAACGCTCGCCACCGAGTGGGGCGCCGCCAATGTCAACGTCAACGCCGTCGCGTTCGGCGTGATCCAGACCCGGTTCGGCGCACCGCGATCGGCCGGGCAGACCATCACCGTCGACGGCCGCGAAGTGGCGCTCGGCGTCCCCGACAAGACCCTCGCGGCAATGGGTTTCGACCCGGCCGAGGAACGCGACCTGTTCGCACCGCGACCGATGTTCGGTGCGGCGCTGGGCCGCACCGGAACCATCCGGGAGGCCGCCGACGCCATCCTCTGGCTCGCCTCCCCACTGTCCGATTTCGTGACCGGCCAGGTCGTCCCCGTCAGCGGCGGCGCCCGCGGCGGCCTGTCCTGACCCCGCCCGACCGCTCGACACCGCTCGAAGAGGAGCAACCATGTCCCCACACCCGCTGACCCCGTCGCCCGCCTACGCGCCGGCGAATCTCGACGCCGTCTGCGCCACCGAAGGTGACCGCACCCTGACCTGGCGCGCGTGGAACTCGCAAGCCGACCGGCTCGCCGACTCGCTGGCCCGGCGCGGGGTGACCGAGGGCGACCGCGTCGCGGTCCGGATGCACACCCGCCTGGAATGGCTGATCGTCTCGCTGGCGCTGGCCAAACTGCAGGCGGTCATCGTCGCGGTGAATTATCGGCTCTCGCCGCCGGAAACCCGGTACATCGCCGCCGATTGCGAAGTGAAGGCCGCCATCGTCGACGACGCGGAGCCCTCGGCCGTCGTCGAGGCCTGGGGCGCGCTCGAGTTGAAGGTGATCGTGTCGGTCGACGTCGCCGCCGACGGGACCGAACTGCTGGCCGACCTGATCGCCGAGGGCGCCGAGCGCGACCGGGTGGCCCTGTCGCTGGCGCCGCTCATCATCTACTCCTCGGGCACGACCGGCGCACCCAAAGGCGCGCCGCTGGCGAGCTTCCTGACCGATGTCGACGAGGGGGTGCTGCGCGACTACCGGACCTCGGTGCAGTTCGACCTCGCCGTGGGCGGTCCCGGCAATACGACGTTGATCAATCTGCCGATGCATCACGGCGTGGGTCCGTCCTACACCGAATACGCCCTGGCGACCGGCGGCACGGTGGTCTTCCAGCGCCGCTTCGACGCCGAGCAGGTGCTGGCGCTGATCGCCGAACACGGGGTGACCCACTGGGTGTCGGTGCCGACCATGCTGCACCGCATCCTCAAACTGCCCACCGAGCTCCGCGCTCGCTACGACACCTCGACGCTGCGGTTCCTCGGCGGCGGCGCGGCGCCGTTCAGCGCGCAGCTCAAGCAACAGGCCATCGACGCCTTCGGCGATGTCGTCTACGAGGTCTACGGCGCGACCGAGGCGGGCATGATCGCGGGCGCGACCCCGGAACTGTTGCGGCGCAAGCCCGCCGCGACCGGCTTCCCGTTCCGGCAGGTACGGGTCCGTATCGTCGACGAGTCGCGCCGCCCCGTGCCCGCCGGAACCGCCGGGGAGATCACCGTCAAGACTCCCGCCGTCATCAGCGGCTACATCGGACGTGGGCCACTGGGGGAGGAGAAGATCGACGCCGACGGCTACTACTACACCGGCGACGTCGGCTACCTCGACGACGAAGGTGTGCTGTTCCTGTCCGACCGGATCACCGACATGATCATCTCCGGTGGGGTGAACATCTATCCCGCCGAGAGCGAAGCCGTGATCGTGACACACCCCGAGGTGATCAATGTCGCGGTCATCGGAGTGCCCCACGACGACCACGGCGAACAACCGATGGCCTTCGTCCAGACCGTTCCCGGCGCGACCCTGACCACGGCCGAGATCCTGGCCCACTGTGACGGCAAACTCGCGAAATACAAGTGGCCCAGGGTGATCGAGTTCGTCGACGAGATTCCGATCAACTCGATGGGCAAGACGCTCAAACGGGTACTGCGCGCCGCCTACGTCGCGGACAAGGGCGCCACGGCATGACCGCGATCTCGGCCGAGCCCGCCCTCTACGAGGTGGACGAGGACGGAGTGCCCCGGCTGTTCGGGCTGCGTGACTCCGACGGATTCGTGTCCTATCCGTTCCAGGAATACGGCTCCGAGAACAACGGCGACCACGGTGACCGGGTGCGGCGGATCGCGCTGGCGGGCAGAGGCACGGTCACGGCCGTCACGGACATCCATCTCGCGCCGAATCATCGTGTCGGCGCGCCCTACACGCTGGCCTCGATCGTGCTCGACGAGGGGCCGATGGTGCGCTCGGTACTGATCGATGGCCGCGACGCCGGGATCGATACCCGGGTGCGGGCCGTGACCGTGACGCTCGAGCGCGACAGCGTCCAGGTCGCCGAGCTGCGATTCACACCGATCACACAGGGGGACAGGTGAAGATCACCCTCGCGCAGCAGCGACCGGTGTACGTCGCGGGCGTCGGCTGGCATCGTTATCAGAAGCCCGGCGACACGCCCTACGTCCGGTTGGGACTGACCGCGGTCCGGGAAGCGCTCGGTGACGCGGGCATCGGGTGGGCTGCCGTCGACAGCGCGTACACCGCGACCGCGCTGCTGGGAATGGCGGCGTCGCGGCCGCTGTTCAAGCATCTCGGCGTGACCGGGATACCGATGATGCAGGTGGAGAACGCCTCGGCGTCCGGGTCCACCGCCTTTCGCCTGGCTTGCCACGATGTGGCCGCCGGGACGAGCGACATCTCGCTGGTGCTCGGGGTCGACAAGCTCCCGGGCGCGGGCGGGGCGCCCGCCTCGACCGGTGTTCCGACTCCGGCGGCCGCCTACGTGCCGCCGATGGCGCACTTCGCGCTGCTGGCATCGGAGTACCTCGACCGCTACGGCGCGACCCCGGATCAGCTGGCCGCCGTCGCGGTGAAGAACTACGCGAACGCGGCGTGGAATCCGAACGCGCAGCGGCCGCGTGCACGCACCATCGAGGAGGTCCTGGCCGGTCCGCCACTGGCGGGTCCGCTGACGCGACTGCAGTGCTGTCCGCTCGGTGAGGGCGCGGCGGCGGCGATCGTCGTCTCCGACGACGCGATCGATTCGCTGGGACTGGATCGCTCGCGCTGCGTACGGGTGCTGTCCTCGGTGCTGCGCAGCGAAGAGCTCTACGGCGCACGGAGTTTCGATGCCGAGCTCACCCGGGCAACGGCGTGGGCGGCCTACCGCCAGGCCGGAATCGGGCCCGACGATCTCGATGTGGTGGAGCTCCACGACGCCTTCACCATCGAGGAACTCCAGTACGTCGAGGCGATGGGGCTGGCCGAGGAGGGTAAGGCCGCGGCCGCGCTGGAACGAGGCGAGTTCGATCTCGGCGGCCGGGTCGCGATCAGCACCTCCGGGGGCCTGTTGGGATCGGGGCATCCGATCGGGCCCACCGGCGTCGGCCAGATCGGGGAGATCACCACCCAGCTCCGGGGCGAGGCAGGCCCCCGCCAGCATCGTGGCGCGCGGACCGGGCTGGCGCACATGGTCGGCCTCGGCGCTGTCTGCGCCGTGCACATCCTGCGAGCGGGGGAGTAGCCGGTGCGCCGTCTGCGGAGCGACCACCGATGACGACAGCGGACGATCCGTTGACGCTGACCAACCGCACCGCGCTGATCACCGGCGCGGGCCAGGGTGTCGGCCGCCGCGTCGCCGAACTGGCCGCCGCCCGCGGTGCGGCGGTGATCGTCAACGACGTCGACCAGGGCCGCGCCGACGAGCTCGTCGACCGGCTGCGCGCGACCGGTGCGGTAGCGATCGCGGCGGTGGCCGATGTCGGCGATTTCGACCGGCTCGGCGCCGTGATCCGCAGCGCCGCAGCCGAACTGGGCACAATAGACATCCTGGTGAACAACGCGGGCAACCGTGGCGCCGACCTCGCCCCGCAGGTGCGGCGGCCGTTCTGGGAGCAGGGCCCCGGCGACTGGGCGCTGTACCTCCACGTCAATCTGCACGGCGTGATGACCGCGACACGGCACGTCTTGCCGCTGATGCGGGCCGGCGGCTACGGCCGGGTGATCACCGTGATCTCCGACGCGGGCCGGGTCGGCGAAATCAACGGCATGGAAGCCTATTCCGGTGCGAAGGCCGGCGCCGCCGGGTTCACCAGGTCGATCGCGCGACTGGGCGGCCGCATCGGCGTCACCGCCAATTGCGTCGCGCTGGGCGCCACCCGGACACCCGCGATCGCGGACGCGATCGCCGACCCCGACTTCGCCGCGAAAGTGCTGTCCGGGTATCTGATCCGGCGATTCGGCGAGCCCGACGACGCCGCGCACATGATCCTCTTCCTGGCCTCCGACCTCGCCGGATGGATCACCGGCCAAACCATCCCCGTCAACGGCGGATACTCACTCACCCTGTGACCGCCGTACCAACCACTGCGAAAGGCCATCGACCATGACCACCTCCCTGGCCGGCATCCGTGAACGGATCGCCCTCCAGCAGCACCTGCTGCCCGACATGTACGGCGCCGTCGATTTCACCCGGCGCCCGGAACGATTCACCGACGCACCCGACGCCGAGAGCGCGATCCGCGCCGAACTCGCGGTGTTGCGCCCGCGCCTGCTCGCCGATCGCGACCGCGTCGCCATGATCGAGGCCTACACGATGCTCGGCGATCTCGTCGCCGACGCCTACGCGGCACTCATGCCCGAGTACGGATTCCGGCGCCTGGTCGAGATGCTCGACCAGGCCTGCGCGGGCGGGATCGACAGTGTCGAGAACCCGCCGGCCGAGCTGGTGGCATTCCTCGCCGACATGGAGCGCGTCCCCGGCTGGCTCGACCGGGACCTGGTCGAGAAGGGCGCCCGGATCGAACGGAACATGGTCGCGCACCTCATGCCGTTCGTGATCCGCGGAGCCTTCGTCGGCACCTTCCTCAACGCCTACGCGGCGTTGCCGATGGCCATCACCGGCTCCCTCGGCACCGAGACCGCGGGACGGCGGATGAAGGAAACCGCCTCCTTCTTCGCCTGCACCACCCTGCCCGGCGCGCTGGACCGGCACGGTGTCGGGTTCAAGGCCGCGGCCAAGGTCCGGCTCATGCACTCGATGGTCCGCTTCAATATCCTGCGCCGCGATTGGGACTCGGCGGTGTACGGCATCCCCATCCCACAGTCGGATCAGATGCCCGCCGGCCTCATCCCGACCCTGCTGCTCGCTCTACGGGTACTGGAACAGGGCCGCGACCACTTCACTCCCGACGAACAGGCCCAGGTCGAATTCGCGCGCTACCGCTGCCATCTACTCGGACTGCCCGAGGATCTGCTGCCCGCGACCCCCGGCGCGATCGTCGACGTCATGGGCACCCGGCAGGCCACGTTGCGCAAGTCCTACGACGACGCGACCTGCGGCGCGCTGGTCCGCGCCACTATGCGGGCCTACACCGAACCCGATCGCAGCCGCCTCAGCCGCCTGCGCGATCACCTGGAACGCAGCACCGCCAAAGTCTTCTTCGTCAAGGCCGCCCTGGCCGGTGACGAGGAGCAGGCCTCCGCCATGGGTATCCCACTCACGGTCGCCGACAAGATCCGCGCGGCAACGACATTCGCGTTCGCCTTCGGCCGCCAGTTCGGCTACCGCGTCCTGCTCCGGCTACCCGTCACGCGCGCGGCCGCCGATGCGAGCCTGGTGCGCAAGATCGACAGGTACTTGGTGCGGCTCGGCCATGCCGAATTCACCACCGATGCTGCGACGTACCAGGTCGGCGAGCGCTAGGGGCGGGGCGTCGGAGACGGAAACTATTGTGTTGCAGGGTATTTCAGCTTCGACCGAGGTCGGGTCCCGGTCGCCGAAACGGCTGCGCTCGCAACGGGTATCGCCGTAGCATCCCCGATGCGCCGGGCACTCGTGGGCGGGCGGGGTCGTTCCCGGCTCCGCGATCGGCGCGTGTCCTCCGGGAGGAGAACAGCGGTCCGGTAACTCGACGGTCGTCGGTGTGCATGCCGGCGACGCGCAAAACGCCGTGCCACGTGCCGAAGAATGTTATTCGCCCGCTGATTGCGTCAGTCATCGTGCAAAAATTTGCCAAACTAATATTGCGAACCGGACGGGAGGTTTCCGGCAAACACCCCCGTCGGATTGCCGAAATTTAGCTATCGATGGGTGGACTCGGTTCCGTCTGGCAGTTCTCGGAACGGCTGTTGACAGTTCCACCGGCAGTGGGGCAATCTTGATTCACGCAGTAGTTTCGGCCTATTCGATCCTTCTCGAGTTGATCCAGACGTCGAGTTGATCGATGCCCGGACGCCAGATCACTATTATGTAGGGGGCCGGCGTGAGCGCAAATACCACCGATGCGGAGCACACAGAATTCCAGGTGGTCGAGAACGATCTCGATAGTTTGGAATATTCGCTGATCGAAAGTCCCGATGACATTTTCGACGACAGTTTCGAGCCGGTCGTCTGTGACCTGGCGGACCTCGGCGGTGATACGGCGGCGCGGCATCGATTCATCGACCGGCTCGGCGCCGCCATGGCGGATGTCGGGCTCGCCATCTTGATCAACCACGGAGCCGAGGCGGTGCTGCCGGCCGCCGCCGACGCGGCGCTGCGGATGTTCACGAAGACACCCCTCGAGGAAAAGCTGAAGTTCGTCGCGACGGACTGCACCTTCGGCGAGCCGCTGCAGATGGGATACATTCCGCTGCAGGAGAGCACGCCGTCGCTACCGAATTCGGTAGAAGCGTGGGAGCTCGACAAAGCCGCCTTCCGCCTGCCCGGAGAAGACGCGGACAAGGCTCTCGCCTTCTGGCCGGACGAGCGATTCGAGGTCGCGCTGCGACCGTATTGGCAGGCGTGTGAGCGGCTGGTGCTCCCGCTCGTGCACTCGATGTTCCGATACCTGGGCGTCGAGCCGTCGTTGTACGACGACGAACTGTCCCCGCCGAACAGCGTGCTGAGGTTCAACCACTATCCGCCGATCGCCGATGCCGTGGCCGAGTCCGGGAAGACCGGCCGCGTCATCGCGCACGAGGACTACGGCTTGATCACCCTCCTGCCCGCTACGCCGGTGGAAGGGCTGCAGCTCTTCCATCCCCGGCGCAAGACCTGGAGCAGGGTCGACGCGCCGGCCGGGTCCTTCGTGCTGAACAGCGGCGACTGGCTGAAGATGATCAGCAACGACCATTTCCATTCCTGCACCCATCGCGTCAGTGTGCCGCGCGATCCCGCCCAGCGCGCGGTGCCCCGGCTCACCATTCCATACGTGGTGCACCCGCACGAGACATCGGTCGTGGAAGTGCTGCCCGGCTTCGAACCGAAGTATCAACCGATCAGCGGCCGGGATTTCATGACCAGGCTCGCGGCCAGGTATCTGGATCGCTGACGTCGGCCCTGTTCGGTTCGAATTCGCTCGCCGACGGCGGGAATCTTCTCAGAGGTGACAACGTGGGTACCAGCAATGCCAAAAAGGCGCTCGGCAAATTCGGTGTGGTGGACAAGGATCTCGACTATTCACTCGAAGAAGGTATCGACGACGTATTCGACGACAGTTTCGAGCCGCCGGTCTGCGATGTCTCCGATCTCACGGGCAGCGCGACCGCGCGAAAACGTTTCATCGAGACACTCGGCAGCGCCATGGCGGATACCGGGCTCGCGATCCTGATCAATCATGGCATCGATGCCGCCTCGCTACAGGCCACGGATGCGAGCGCGCTGGAACTCTTCACCTCGGTCCCCGAGCAGCGGAAGCTGGCTTTCGCCGCAACCGATTACGTGTACGGGGGCGCGTTCCGTCGCGGATACTTCGCTGTCCAGCAGTGGACACCGACACGCCCCAATGCGGTGGAAGCCTGGGAGTTCTTTCGCGATTCCTTCCGCGTCACCGGCGAGGATCACGACAAGGCGCTGACGTTCTGGCCGGACGAGAAGTTCGAAGCCGCGCTGCGGCCGTATTGGCAGGCGTGCGAGGACTTGACATTGCCGCTCGTGCGGGCCCTGCTCGAGTATCTGGGCATCGATCCTTCCCTCTACGACGAGGAACTCTCGCCGCCGTACGGGGTACTGCGGATCAACCACTACCCGGCCTTCCCGGCCGGAACCGGCGACATCGAGAACACGGGCCGGTTCATGACTCACGAAGACTACGGCTTGATCACCCTGTTGCCCGCCAACCCGATCGAGGGATTGCAGGTCTTCCACCCGGAGCGCAAGACCTGGAGCAGGATCACGGCGCCACCCGGGTCCCTGATCCTGAACAGCGGCGACTGGCTCCAGATGGTCAGCAACGATCGGTTCCGTTCGTGTTCGCATCGGGTGTGCGCGCCGCGAGATTCGGCGGACCGGGCGGTGTCGCGGATCTCTGTGCCCTATCTCGTTCTTCCCCGCGAGGCGTCGGTACTCGAGGTCTGGCCCGGCTGCACCCCCAAGTACCGCCCGATCGGCGCCATGGATTTCATGGCGAAGCTGGCCGGGAAGTACGTGGACTACGACGACTAGACGCGCTGCGCCTGAGCTTCTTTCCGGCATTCGGCTCCGATCCTGTGTGTACCCGCGACGAATGAATGGTGCGATGATCAACCACCGAGGCTCCGGGCCGAACGAGTCGATAGCGATCGTCGGTCTGGACTGCCGTTTTCCCGGAGCCGATGATCCGGACGGGTATTGGCGCGTTCTCGCCGAAGGGCGGCATGTCTCCTCCGGACTTCCGACGGATCGTGGGTGGGACCTCGGCCGCGTGTACAACGAGGACCCGTCCGTCGAGGGGACCACCTACATCCGGCAGGGTGGCTTCCTGCGCGACCTCGGCGACTTCGACGCCGGCTTGTTCGGGATCGGTCCGCGTGAGGCCACCACCATGGATCCGCAACAGCGCATGCTGCTGGAAAGCTCCTGGCTGGCGCTGGAACGTGCGCGTTCGAGCCCACGGTCGCTGAGCGCGGTGCGCTCCGGGGTGTATGTCGGCGCGACCGACAGCTACTACGGCCTGGCGGGTTCCCGGATTCCGGGCCTGGAAAGGCATCTGCTGATGGGCACGATGCTGAGCGCGACCTCAGGACGGATCGCCTATGCGCTCGGCTTGAACGGGCCCGCCATCACCGTGGACACCGCCTGCTCGTCGGCGCTGGTCGCCGTGCACCTGGCGGTACGCGCACTGCGGTCGGGTGACTGCGAGGTCGCGATCGTCGGCAGCGCCACCGCGATCTCGGATCCGTCGATGCTGGCGCGCTATTCGCGGCACCGGGTGCTGTCCGTGGATGGCCGCTCCCGCGGATTCTCGGCCGACGGCAACGGTTTCGCGCCCGCGGAGGGGGTCGCCTCGTTGATCCTCATGCCGTTGGCGCGGGCCCGGCTCCTGGGGAAGCCGGTGCTGGCGGTGATCCGCGGCAGCGCGGTCAACGAGGACGGCGCCAGTGCCACCCTGCAGGCGCCGAACGGGCGGGCCCAGCAGGCGGTGATCGCCGCCGCGCTCGACGACGCGGGGTTGCTTCCCCGCCACATCGGCGCCATCGAAGCGCACGGCCCTGGCACTCCGCTCGGCGACGCGACCGAGGCGGCGACCCTGCAGGCCGGTTACGCCCGGCACCACTCTCCGGACGACCCGCTGTGGGTGGGCTCGGTCAAATCGAACATCGGCCACACCCTCGCGGCGGCCGGGCTGGCCGGTCTCATCAAGATGGTGCTCGCGCTGCAGCACGAGCTGCTCCCCGCCACGCTGCATGTGGAGAACCCCCTCCCCGGTGTCGACTGGTCGACCGGAGGCATGCGGCTGCTGCACCAGGCTCGCCCCTGGCCGCGAGCCGGCGAACCGCGTCGCGCTGGTGTCCTGTCGTACGGGATCACCGGCACCAACGCCCACGTGATCCTCGAGGAAGCGCCCGAGCCCACCGCTGCCAGGCCTCGGCCGCCGCGCCATTCCGAGCCGTCGCCGCTGCGGCGGCAGCTGCCGATGTGGCCGCTGTCCGCGGCGTCACCGTCCGCCCTGGTCGCCCAGGCCGCGGCGCTGGCCGCGCACGTCCGGTCGCACAGCGATGTCTCGGCGGTGGATCTGAGCTGGTCGCTGGCGACCACCCGGAGTGCGCTGGCGTATCGGGCGGTGGTCACCGGAGACGGCACCGCGGAACTGCTCGCCAGGTTGGACGACTTCGCCGCGGAGACGGCATCTGGTCCGCTCGGTGTCGCCGTGGGGAAGGTGCGGCACGGGCCTGGCCCGGTCTTCGTCTTTCCGGGCCAGGGCGCGCAGTGGGTCGGGATGGCCGACCGGCTGCTGACCGACTCACCGGTTTTCGCCCGGGCGATGGGCCGGTGCGCCGAGGCGCTGCGACCCCACGTGAGCTTCGACGTCATGGGAGTGCTGCGCGGAGAACGCAGTGCGCAGGTCGACCGGGCCGAGGTGATCCAACCGCTGCTGTTCGCGATGTACGTGTCGCTGGCCGAACTGTGGCGCAGCCTCGGCATCACACCCGCCGCCGTCATCGGGCACAGCCAGGGCGAGATCGCCGCCGCCCATGTCGCCGGCGCGCTCACCCTCGACCAGGCCGCGCGCGTGGTCGCGCTGCGCAGCGCCGCCCTCCGGGAGGTCGAGCGACGCGGAGCGATGGCCGCGCTGGTGGCGCCCGCGGAGCGTGCGCGAGAGTTGTCGTGCCGGTGGAGCGACCGGCTCGAGGTGGCGGTGATCAACGGACCGTCGACGACCGTGGTCGCCGGCGACGCCGGAGCGATGACGGAATTTCTGCGGCACTGCGACACAGCCGGTGTCGAAAGCTGTGTGCTTCCGGTGGACTACGCGTCCCACAGCGCGCACATGGAGGTGCTGCGCGATCGCGTCCATGCCGACCTGGCCGGCATCGCTTCCCACGCGGCGACGGTGCCCATCATCTCCTCGACCACCGGCGAGATCGTCGATCCGACGAGCTTGGATGCCGCGTACTGGTTCGAGAACCTGCGCCGGACAGTACATTTCGACAAGTCGGTCCGGTGTGCGCTGACCGCGGGATATCGGCAATTCGTCGAAGTGTCACCGCATCCCGTGTTGACCGGCGCCATCGCCGAGATCGCCGCCGCGGTCGACATCGACGCCGGGGTCACCGGCACGCTGCACCGCGGGCGAGGATCAGGTGCGGACTTCCTCGCTGCGGTAGCCGACGCGCATGCCCACGGCGCCGAGGTGAACTGGGCGGCACTGTATCCCGGTGCCCACGAGGTCGATCTGCCCACATACGCGCTGCAACGCCGGACCTACTGGCTTCCCGCGACCACGCCGTCCCGGAATCCGCGGCCGGGATCGTTCGACATCGCCGACCATCCGCTGATCACCGCGACCACCGACCTCGCCGACGGCAGCGTGGTCTGCGCCGGTCGTCTCGACCTGACAGAACACGCGTGGCTGGCCGACCACACGGTATTCGATCGGGTGATCGTGCCCGCCACGGTGACGGTCGAGATACTCACCTGGTGCGCCACGCGAGTGGGCGCCGACCGGGTGCGCGGCCTCGTCCTGAGCTCGCCGCTGCCGCTGTCGGACACCGCCGTCGACATCCAGGTGTTGTGCGGGCCCGCGGGAAGGGACGGGGCACGACGGGTCACCCTGCACTCCCGCGACCGCGGCGACACGGGCCCGTGGCGCTGCCACGGCGAGGCGACGACGGCCACCGGCCCGGACGACGCCGAAATCGTTCTACCGGAACGAGACTGGCCACCCCACGGCAGTCGCGGGGTATCCGTCGACCGCTGCTATGACGCCCTCCGGGACCGGGGTTACGACTACGGAACCGCCTTCCGGAACCTGACGGCCGCCTGGCGCGCGGACGACACGCTGTACGTCGAAGTCCGGCAGCGACAGCGCGCGAGCACCGAGGACTTCGCCGTCCACCCCGCCCTGGTCGACTCGATTCTGCACGCACTGCTGCTGAGCGGATCCGAGCACGGCACCGCGCTGCCGTACGCCATCGGCTCCGCGCGGATCCTGCCGCGCGAGGCCGATGAGCTGCGTGCCACCATCCGCCCGGCCGGACAGGACGGGTACCACGTTCGGGTCACCGATCCCGCGGGCAACCTCGTCGCGGACTTCGCGGATCTGCACCTACGCCCGGTGACGACGCGGGGGCTGCGCAGCATGCTCGCCACCGGCGCACGCCAGGCGTTCCGGCTCCGGTGGCGGCCGGTGGACGTGGGCACCGGCGCGGAAGGCGACGGTGCGCGATGGGCGGTGGTCGGCCCGTCGAGCGACCTCCCCGGCGCGGATGCCCATCCCGTTGCCGACGCGCTGTCCCGCGCGCTCCGGAACGGGCGAGGTGTGCCGGAAGTAGTCCTGCTCGATCTTCGTTCGTCGACTCGACACGGTGAGCTGCCGAGCGAAGCCGCACTGCTCGACCAGCTTTCGCGTCTGCTGGTTGATGCGCAGAAGCTGCTGTCCGACGATCTGCTCCAGGAATCGCTGATCGTGTGCGTCACGCGCCGCGCCCACAGCACGAGCGTCGCCGAGCGCGAACTGGATGCCGTCGCGGCGGCCTGCGCGGCCATGATGCGCTCGGCCCAGACCGAGAACCCGGGCAGGCTGCGGCTGATCGATGTCGGCACCGGCCCCGTCGATCACCGGTCGCTGATCGACGCGATCGCCGCAGGTCATCCGCAGCTGGCTCTGCGCGACGGGAGGCTTTTCGTCCCGCGGCTCGTACCGGCCGCGGACGACCTGCTCCGCCCGCCTGCCGTCGAGCAGCCATGGCGGCTGGTGCCCGGCCCGGACAAGACGCTGGACAGCGTGGCGGCCGCGCCGGCACCCGATGTCACGCTGCCGCTCGAGCCGGACCAGGTGCGGATCCGGGTTCTGGCCACCGGCGTGAACTTCCGTGATCCGCTCGTCGCGCTCGGCATGCTCGACGAAACCGCGCTCGGTTTCGAAGTGGTCGGCGACGTGGTCGAGGTCGGCGAAGGGGTCGACGATGTGGCGCTCGGCGCTCGGGTCGCCGCGGTCGTCCTGCACGCGGGCGCGCGCCCGGGGGGCTACGGTCCCGTCGTGGTCGTCGACCGCCGTGCCGTCCTCACCGTGCCCGCGCACTGGAGCCACGCCCAGGCAGCGGGCGTGCCCATCGTCTTCCTCACCGCGTACCACGCCCTGGTCGAACTCGCCGAGGTGAAACCGGGCACGCGCGTGCTGATCCACTCGGCCGCCGGGGGAGTGGGCATGGCCGCGATCCAGATCGCCACGATGCTCGGCGCGGAGATCTACGCGACCGCAAGCCATTCCAAGCGGGAGATCGTCGCGGCGATGGGGATCCCGCGCGAGCGCATCGCCGACTCCCGCACCCTCGGGTTCGAACATCACATCGCCGAAGTCACCGGCGCCACCGGTGTCGATGTCGTCCTCGGCAGCCTGTCCGGCGCCGCGGTGGACGCTTCGTTGCGGCTCCTGCGGCCCGGTGGGATCTACCTGGAGATGGGCAGGACCGACCTCAGAGATCCCGCCACCGCCACGCGCGGGTACCCCGAGATCACCTACGACCACCTCACGATCGCGGAACTGCCGATGTCTCGGGTGGGAACCATCCTCGGTCAGCTCCGGACGCTGTTCGCCGACCGCGTCCTGGGTCCGCTGCCGGTTCAGACCTGGAATGTCGGTCACGCCCGGGAAGTGCTGCGACACCTCAGTCAGGGACACAGCACCGGCAAGCTCGTCCTGACCCAGCCCACCGCGCTCGCGCCCGACGAGACCGTCTTGATCACCGGCGGTACGGGAAGTCTCGGTCGAGTGCTGGCGCGCCACCTCGTCACCGCGCACGGTTGCCGCCATCTCGTCCTGCTCGGCCGGCGCGGTGATCAGTCGGCCGAGGTCCGGAAGTGGGCCGCGGAACTTCGCGAGACGGGAGCGGAGGTCACCCTGGTCGCCTGTGATGTCGCGGACCGGGCCGCGCTGTCCTCGGTGATCAGCGGCATCGGGCCGGGGCACCCGCTGGGCGCGGTCGTGCACGCCGCGGGCGTACTCGACGACGGCCTGTTCACCGACCTGACCGTCGATCGGCTCCAGCGGGTGCTGTCGTCGAAAGCGATCGGCGCTCGTTATCTCCACGAGCTCACCGCGCACCTGCACCTGCGCGCCTTCGTCCTGTTCTCCTCGATCGCCAACGTGGTCGGCACGGCCGGACAAGCGAACTACGCGGCGGCGAACGCCTTCCTCGACGCGCTGGCGCACCATCGGCACGGTCTCGGTCTGCCCGCGACCTCCATCGCGTGGGGACTGTGGCAGCAGTCCAGCGCGTTGACCTCGAACCTCGACGACCTCGACCGAGCGCGACTGGCCCGGCACGGCATCGCTCCACTCGACACCGCGAGCGCACTGGCCATTTTCGACACGGCACTCGAACTGGATGAGCCGCTGCTCGCCGCGACGGCTCTGGAGCCGGCCGACCCCGGTACTCCGTCGGCCGCGATAGTGTCCGAACTGACCAGGCCAGCCACCCCCACGCAGGCCGATGGGGATTCCGGCTCCGGCGTGCGCGACTCCCTGCGCCGGGAACTCCTGCGGATGTCGTCCGCCGAACGGGTCAAAGCGCTGACCGCCTTCATCCGTACGCACGCGGCACTCGTCCTCGGCCATCGCGATCCCGACGCCGTCGCCACGGACCGGACCTTCCGCGACGCCGGGTTCGACTCACTGTCCAACGTGGAGCTGCGGACTCGCCTCACCAGCGCCATCGGCGTCCGTCTCACGGTCGCCGACATTCTGGCCCACCCCACGCCGACCCGACTCGCCGTCTACCTCGACGAGGCTCTCGATCACGATCGCCGACCGCGGGCTCTCGTAGCCGAGACGACGCTTTCGAAGGGATGAACACATGCCGACAGACGAAGACGTCTCACACCGCGCCGCCCGCGGCGACGCCGCAAACGCCATCGAGGTCCGAAACCTACGGCTGTCCGATCTGGACCAACTGGTGGACATGGAACGCGCCAAGTGGGACCACGAACAGGCCGCTACGGCGGAAGAACTGTTCGACCGCATCGAACAGCTGCCCGAACACTCCGCAGGGGCCTTCGCCCGGGACGAGAACAGGCTCCTCGCGTCGATGTTCGCTCGACCTGTCACGGGGGAAACGGTGCGCGCCGCGGACAACTGGAAGGCGTGCGCCTACGCACCGCTGCCCGCACGAGGCAGCACCGATTGCCTGTTCGGGGTGAGCCTGACCAGCATCAGCGCCGGCGCGGCGGAGGCTCTGTTCCGGTCCTTCCTGCCGCAGCTGGCGGACCTGGGCTATCGCCACCTGTACGGCGGATCGACCGTGCCCGGCCTCCGCGAATGGATCAAGGCCAATCCGGACGGCTCGCCCACCGCCTATGTGCGGGCGACGAACGACGACGGCACACCGCTGGACCGGCAGCTGCGCTACTACTACCTGAACGGCTTCACCACGATCGTCTCGATCAAACCCCATTACTTTCCCCACCCGCAGTCGCTGGACTACGGGGCCGTCATTCACCGGCGGCTGCGATAGCACCGCAGGCGAGCCGAGGGAGAGGTGAGAAATTGCTGCGGCTACGACCGGCGACAGCACCGCTGCGCGAATACATCGCCGCCAGGCAGCCCGGCTTGTTTCCCGGGCTCGCCGCCGACTGGCCGGCCGTGCACCGATGGGATTTCGGTTTTCTCGCAGGACTGCGCCCGAATATGCCCATCGAACTGGTTCGAGGAGACCGGGAGAGCGCCGCGACACATTTCACCGAGTCGACGCTGGGTACCTACATGGAGTCTCTCGCTCGCGACGACGCCGCCGCGGAGACCCTCTACCTCAAAGAATTCAACCTCGTGCGCAGGTTCCCCCAGCTCCGGGCCGATATATCCGCCCGAAAGGGGCTCTTCCCACCGCGGGTGGTCGCCCCACCTCCCGGAGTCTGGGTCGGTCCGGCAGGGGCGCGCACCGGCGCCCATTACGACCTGCTGGGAAATATCGCCATTGTGATTCGAGGGCACAAGCGTTTCCGCCTGGCGCCTCCCGGGTTCGTCGAGAAGGCCGACGCGTTGTCCACGAAATACGATCCGTGGGCCCGTCTGTCGGCCCTGCCCTTGACCGGGATACGCACCGAATCGGTGAATCCAGAGGAGCGCGTGTACGAAATCGACCTCGCGGCCGGTGACGTGCTGTACGTGCCCGAGCACTGGTGGCACGAGGTCCACAACCACTCGGCCAGCATCCTGCTGAGCGGATTCTTCGGCACCTACAAGCATGTCGCGCTGTGCGTCGCGCAGGTGGCGGCCCGGCACATTCTCCATCTCGCACACCTCGACCGCCGTACCGCGTGCACGTGCCATGAAACCGATGGCCGGTAGACAGCTGCTTTCCGACAAGGAGCACCGATGAGAGATTTCGAACTCGACGACCTGAGCAGACTGTACCGGGCATGTGAGGGAGCAGACGTCGACCTCACCGACAAGACACTCGACGAACCCTTCGCCGAGCTCGGACTGGACTCGCTGGCCACGATCGAATTGGCCGAGCGGATTCAGCGGGAATGGCACGTCCGCATCCCGATGCTGCTACCCAACGAAACAGTGGAGATTCTCCGAACCCCGCGGCTCGCACTCCAATACGTCAACAAGCTCCTCGCTGCCGCGCACGAACAACAGTAGAAGCGGAAGGAGTTCGTGGGCGATGCGATCGGTCGACGACGTGATCAATACCCTCTACCGCGGTCTGAGCGGCGAAATCAGCCTGCTGGACGACGTCATGGCACCCGGCTGGGGCGACGACCCACCCGGACCGGCGTCGGGACGTGCCGAGATCGAACGGCTCGTCGCCGCCGTCAATCTCGCCTTCTCGCATTTCACGATCGTCGTGCAGGCCATCGTCGACGGCCGGGGCGCGGACGGCAACGGAATGGTCGCCGTGCGGGGCGAGATGCGCGGCGTCCACGAGGGTGAGTGGCTCGGAATTCCCGCGACCGGAAAAGCCGCCCGGATCCGGATCCACGAATTCCACGAGATCGCCGACGGACTCGTCGTCCGGTCCTGGGGACTCGAGGATTGGTACGGCTGGCTCCGCCAGGTCGACGCGGCGGATCGGGACGTCTGGTGACGGCGCTCTCCCGCCCGATATCGACCGCGCCGGGCGCGCGGCCCGTGCTCGGTCACCTGTTGCCATTCCTGAAGCAGCCCTTCGCCTTTCTGGCCCAGCTCCCCGAACACGGTGATGCCGTGCGGATCCGGCTCGGTCCGAAGTCGGCTGTCGTGATCTGTGATCCCGGGCTGACCCGCAAGGTCCTGGTCGACGACCGGACCTTCGACAAGGGCGGTCTGTTTCTGGAACGGGAGCGGGAGTGGCTCGGCGACAGCGTCGCCACCTGTCCACACAGCGAGCACCGGCGCAAGCGCCGTCTGGCCCAGCCCGCCTTCCACACGCAACGGGTCGCCGGCTACGCGGACACCATGACCACGCACATCCGCTCCGTCGTCGACGGCTGGCAGTCCGGCCAGGTTCTCGACGTGTGCGCGGAGATGTTCACCATCACCTCCAGGGTGTTCGGCGCCACCATGTTCTCCAGTACCCTCCCGGCCGCGGTGCTGAACGAGGTGATCAGCGATCTCACCGCGACCTTCGACGGCACCTTTCGACGCACGCTGCTGCCCGAGCCGATCAGCCGGCTGCCGATACCGGGCACTCGACGCTACGACCAGGCGAATCGCCGGCTGCGCAGGACGATGAACGGGATCATCGCCGACCGGCGCGCGAGCGGCATCGACAACGGGGATCTGCTCTCGGCCCTGCTGACGGCCCACGATCGCGAGAACGGCCGCGCCGCCACGGCCGACGGCGAAGTCAGCGACGCCGTCGTGACGTTCTTCGTCGCGGGAACCGAGACCACGTCCTCGGCGTTGGCCTGGGTGCTGTATCTGCTCGCGCGGCACCCCGATATCGAGGCCCGGCTGCACGCCGAGCTCGACCGCGAGCTGTCGGGACGCCCGCCCGGCTACGGTGACGTCGAGCGGCTGGAATTGGCGAGCAGGATCGTCACCGAGACCCTGCGCCTGTACCCGCCCGCGTGGTTCTTCACCCGCGTCGTCACCGCCCGGGCCCAGCTCGGTCCCTACGAGCTGCCCGCCGGCTGCACCGTCGCCCTGAGTCCCTACCTCATCCACCGGCGGGCCGACCTCTACGACGAACCCGATCGTTTCGACCCCGACCGGTGGCTGCCCGAACGCCGGATGTCCTCGCCCACCGCGCATCTGCCCTTCGGCGGCGGCGCCCGCAAGTGCATCGGGGAGGCGTTCGGGATGACCGAGACCGTGCTGGCCCTGGCCGTCATCGCGAGCCGGTGGCGGTTGCAGACCATCCCCGGCGGCCGGCGTATCCACCCGCCGCTGTCGGTCTCCCTGGTGCCGGGCGGACTGCGGCTGCGCCTCGTCGACCGCAGGGCCGCTCGACAACGGCAGTCGTAGAGCCGATGTGAAGAAAGGGTTCCCGATGTTCGAGCTGACTCAGGCTGAACGAGAGTTGCTGCCGTCCGACGACGATGTCGAGTTCTATCAGGAGCACGGCTGGTTCATCGCACCACCGGTGTTCACCGACGAAGCGGTCGACGATGCGCTGGCCGCGCTGGAGGCCCATCACCGGCGCGAACGTGACTACGAACTTCCGGGCGCGATCGATGAACTGTACGACTGGGCGCCGGGAGCGGCGCAGCAGATCCGGTTCAACGACTATGTGGCGCTGACGAATCGGCGCTTGCGCGACTTCATGCTGCGCCCGGTGGTCGCGGCGATCGCCGCCCGGCTGGCCCGGACGAGCCAGATACGGCTGTGGCAGAGCAGCATCGTGTACAAGCAGCCGCAAGAGGGTGACGGCGACACCACGATCGGGTGGCACACCGATCGGGCCTACTGGCGCAGCTGCACCTCGACGAGCATGCTGACCGCCTGGATCGCGCTGCAGGACTGCGACGAATCCATGGGGCCGGTGATCATGCTGGACGGAAGTCATCGCTGGCCGGACACCCCGGAAATCCGTGCGGTCCGTTTCGGCCGGACGTTCTTCGGCGCCGATCCGGCGATGCTGGAGGACCGACTGGAGCACACCGGCATGCCGCTGCGGCGCGTCCCCCTCTTGCTACGCAAGGGGCAGATCAGCTTTCACAGCTGCCTGACGGTCCACGGCAGCGGACCCAATCTGAGTCAGCGGGCCAGAATCGGCGCCACCGTCGATATGCAAGACCGCCTGAACCGCTACCAACGGGTCTACGACCAGGCGGGCGAATTGCACACGACCGCCAACGACCGTATGTGCCGCAGGCTGCCGAACGGCGACATCGACTACAGCGATCCGACCATCTGTCCCGTGCTGTGGGACGACTGACGGCCGGCGACTGCCCGCAAGCACACCGTCGTGGAGAAGAGGTACCGTGTTCGAATTGTCTTCGGCCGAAGAGAAATTGCTGCCGACGGACAGCGATGTCGAGTTCTATCAGGAGCACGGCTGGTTCGTCACGCCGCGGTTGTTCACCGACGACGAGGTGGACGCCGCGTCGGCCGCCCTGGCCATGCACCAGAACGGTGAACGCGATCGGAAGCTACCCGTCGCACTGGACGAGATGGACGACTGGACCGTCGGCTCGGCACATCAGGTCCGGTTCAACGATCATGTCGCCCTGACCAGTGACCGGCTCGGCAGTTTCATGCTGCAACCGATCATCGGCGCCATCGCGGCCCGGCTGGCACGCAGCGATCAGATGAGGCTCTGGTTGAGCAGTTTGATCTACAAGCCCCCGCACACCGAAGTCACCCTCGAATGGCATGCCGACCGAGTGCATTGGCACAGCTGCACGTCCACGAACATGTTGTCCGCGTGGATCGCGCTACAGGACTGCGACGAGTCCATGGGGCCGGTGGTCATGATCGATGGGAGCCATCGCTGGCCGGACACCGAGCAGATCCGCGCGGTTCGCAACAACGACACCTTCTTCTGCGGGCCGGACCCGGCCAAGGCGGACAGCATGCTCGAGCACACCGGAATGCCGGTCCGTCGCGTTCCGCTCTTGTTACGCAAAGGGCAGGTGAGTTTCCACAGCTGTATGACGATCCACGGCAGCGGATCGAATCGGAGCGATCGTGCGCGGGTCGGGCTGATCGTGCACATGCAGGACGGCGCGAACCGGTATCAACGGGTGTACGACGAGACGGGGAAACTGCGGACGCACGTCAACGATCAGCTGTGCGGCAAGCTGGCCAACGGCGATGTCGACTACAGCGATCCCGAGATCTGCCCTGTGCTCTGGGAGACACCCGAACCCTCCGCACCCACGACCGGAGACCTGCGGACGTGACCTCCGCCGAGGTGCGCGTCCTCTTCGTCGTGACGATCGTGGACGGTGGGGTGGAGGCGGTCCTGGAGGTGCTCATCCGCGGACTGGCCGCGCGCGGTGTGCGATGCGGGGTGTACGCGCCACAGGGCGGCCCGGGCCGGGTAGGGCCGTTGTGTGCGCTGGGCGTGTGGATCGGGTCGCCCGTGCCGGTGGCGGCACGGCTCGCGCGAGGAGATTTCTCGGTGGTGCACGCGACGTCGGCGTGCCCCGCCGAACCGGGTCTCGGGTCGCTGCTGCGGTGGGCCGCGCTGTTCGCGCCGATGGTGGTGACCTCGCACGTCAGCACCCCGACCGAGGTGACCGAGGTGCGGTTCGACAGGTACACCGCGGTATCGGCCGAGGCGGCCGCGGCGTTGATCACGGGGACCGCCGCGTCGCCGGAGGTGATCGGCAATGCCCCGGACTCGGCGGTGTGCACGCCGGGGCCCGGCCGGGCCGGCCCGCGTCCGCAGCTGTTGTGGGTGGGGCGCGCGGTGGACACCGACTGGCCCTCCAAGGACATCCACGGGCTGTTGTACCTGGTCGCCTCCGGTGTCCTGGCGGAGTTCGACGTCGTGGTCATCGATTCCGACGACAACGCGCGCACACTGGGGTTGGACGACTGGCTGGCCGGACGGGTGGACTACCGGCCCGGCGTGTGCTCGAAGGCTGCGCTGGTGCGGTTGTATCGCGATGTGGCCGCCGGCGGGGGCGCGCTGATCTCGACCTCGCGTGCGGAGGGGATGCCGATGGTGGTGCTCGAGGCGATGGCCGCCGGCTGTCCGGTGATCGTGCCCGACAGCCCCGGCTTCGGCATGGTCGCCGATGGCGTCAACGGGCTGAAATACGCCCGCCGCGAAGCCTTCTCCGAGATTCCCCGATGTCTGCGTGAACTTCGCGACGAGCGGATCCGGGCGCGGATCGTCGCGGACGCGCTGTCGACGGTGGCCGGAGAAATTCATCCCGACCGTATGGTCGAAGCATATCTTCGGGTGTATCGATCACTGCCGCCGCGCTCGTTCGGTCATCGAGTCGCGGCGGCGCGGGAACTGGTTCGCGGACTGCTGCGGTTTCGGCGCCAGGGCGGCGGGGAAATGGCCCGATGAGCCGGGCCGCTCCCGCATTCCTGGTTGCGGGCTATCCTGCCCCCGGAATGTAGTCGGTGTGCGGGACAGCCATTTTCCACAGTGCGTCGCGTACGGCGATCGCGCGTCCGACTTCGATCGGATCTCGGGTCAGTCCGTAGCCCACGAAATCCTGATCGTCGAACAATGTCCAGGCGAGCGTGTCGTCGTCGATCAGGCACCACTCGTCGGTGGTGTAGTCGTCCGGCCGCACACGATGACGGGGAAGCCAGCGAATTTCCTCACCGTGTGCCTGATTGCGGTCGGTGACCGCGTGCAAGAAGCGGATGTAGTCGGTGAGTGGCTCGGTGACGACCCGGACACGCTGCATGGCCACGCCGCGCGCGGTGGTCGCGTCGCTCAGGTCCTCCCACTCTTTCCACAGCACCGGATAATCGTCCGGATCGAGGGGGGTCAGGCCGGCCAGATAGCGGCGCATCGGTTCGTGTTCGTCGCTCACGACGTGCTCGTCTTCCACTTCGAATTGAAAGGCGCGATACCGGGCTCGGCCGAACAGTGCGGCCAACGCGGCCCGAGGAAGATACAGCACGATCACTACCGCCCGTTCCCGTTGTCTGTCGATGAATTGCATCGTGCGGACAGGCTGTCCGCTACGCGCGTCATGAATTCCGCGCCGGTGGTCGGCCGATAATGTGCCCGGCGCCCCGGCAGCACGGTGAGAATCGCCGATTCATACGGATGCAGCGTGTACAGGACCGTGACCCGGGGCACGGCTCGCTGGGCGGGGTCGCGTGGCACGCTGACGCGATGGGTACAGGCCCGGAAACGGCCGTTGCTGACGTACCGCAGCCATTGCCCACTGATCACGATCAGTGCGTCGGTCGGGGTGCTGATCCTGCTCCACGTTTTGCTGCGTGGGTGATACACCTGTAGCCCCTCGACGGGACTGCCGAGCATCACACTGAGGAGTCCGTAGTCCTCGTGTGCGAGGACGCGGGCCGGCGAGCCGAGACCTTCGGCGGCGGCTCGGACGGGCGGGTAGTGGTTGATCCGCAGCACGTCGTTCGTGGGCAGGATCTTCTCGTCGTAGAGCGAGGGATCGACATCCAGGTACCGGAACAGTGCCCGGCCGAGTCGTGGTGTCAGCTCCTCGCACGCCTGCCAGAACCTTCGGAAGGTAACCTCGAATTTCTCGTCCGGCCAGCAGCCGACGGCCGCGTCCGCATCCTCCCCGGGGACCCGGAAAGCGGATCTGTCGAATTCCCATGCCTCTACCGCGTGTGGCAGCGAAGGCATACTCTCCTGGAGCGGCACATATCCTAGATAATAGGGTTCACCATAGGCGTGGTCCGTCGAGACGAAGGTCGATTTCCGCTGGTCGGGTACCGTTGTGAAAACGTCCAGTGCGTGCGCGTCGGCGGTCCGCAGCTCTTCGGCGCCGATACCGTGGTTGACCAGAATTGCGATCCCGGTGTCTTCCATGGCTGAGCCCAGGAGCTGGACGAAGCGCTCTTGCTCGGCCGCACCGCCGTTCAAGTCGGCCATGTCGCAGACCGGTGGCTGGAATTCGTCGTCGAATGTGTCGTCAAAGCTCTCGATGAGCGTGTACCCGGCGTAGTCGAGATCACCGGGTGCCACCGCGAAATCGAATACCGTATCGTCGGTTTCGTTGCTGCTCACGCCTTCACCCCTGTCGGACGACGATTGCCGAGCGAAAATACCTCGAATTGTGTCCGGCCGCCCGGATGCGCATTCGAGGCAGAGTTGGATCGTTCGAGATCGCTGATGCGAATTCCCGTCCGCTTCTCAGGTGAGGCGGACCTGTGCTGTTATCAACATCGCATCACGACAGCTGCACTGTCAATAGCCGTCGATCGCAACGATGTTCGCTCCCGCGGCCGAAGAGCTCCGTCGGACGTGCGCAGCGCTGCTTTCGGTCTTTCCGGAGAGTGGCGCGATCGTCAAGGCCTATGAACCGCTCGTCGGGAGTTTGCCTGTGGGACTGGCGATTTCGTCGTGAGGTGGCGAAGTCCTGTGTGACACTGGGGATTCGGAACATGCGCGACGACGGTAGACGGCGAAACCTCGAACGAATCAGATGTTGCCCGCGCGGACCTACGTATCGGCGCGCGGACAAGACTGCACTGGCGATCCACGATGGTGAAGGCGGGTTGCGATATGCGTACGACCGCGGACCGACGGACATTCCTGAAGGGCACGGCGCTCGTCGCCGCAACGCAAGCCCTCGGCATGTCGGCGCTGTTGTCGGCATGTTCGGGAGGAGCCGGGGGAACCGGACCGGTCGGTGACACCATCCGGTTCGGCTTCCTGGCCGACATGCAGGTCCCCGATCCGGACATCTTCTACGAGGGGGAGGGGCTGCAGGTCACCCTGAGCGTCTACGAAGGTCTGGTCGCCTACGAACCCGATTCGCCCGAGATCGGTCCGGGTCTGGCCGAGTCGTGGACGATCGCCGCGGACGGCCTCACCTACACCTTCATGTTGCGCACCGATGTCACCCACCACGACGGCACGCCGATGACGGCCGCCACGATCATCCAGAGTTTCGAACGGCGCGCCGCCGTCGGCCAGGCGCCGGCCTACCTGATCGCGGACGTGGCCTCGATGTCGGCACCCGACGACGCCACTCTCGTCATCGTGCTCGACCATCCGGTGGAGCCGTTCCTGGACTACCTCGCCTGCCCGTGGGGGCTCAAGGCGGTGAGCCCGGCCGCGGTGCGGACCCACGAGGTGAACGGCGATCTGGCCCAGGGCTGGCTGAGTACGCACGATGCGGGAACCGGGCCCTACCGGATCACGGAATTCGTGCCGAGCAGCCACTACACGCTGACCGCGTACGACGGCTACTGGGGAACGACACCGGAATTCACCACGCTGCGTATCGAGATCATCCCGGACGTCACGACGCAACGTCTGCTGCTCGAGCAGGGGCAGCTGGACATCATCACCAAGGGTCTGCCGATCGCCGCCGTCCAGGCGATGTCGGCGAACCCGGCACTGACCGTGACCGAACGGCCGACGGCGTTCAAGTCGTCGATCTTCCTGAACTGGAAGAAGGGCGCGTTCGCCGACACCGCGTTCCGGCGGGCGATGCGCAAGGCGATCGACGTGCCCGCGCTCATCGAGCCTGCCTACGGGTCGACAGTGTCGCGATCCACCCAGTTCTATCCCGCCGGAGTGTTGCCCGACGGTGCGGCGCCGGATGCGCCCGACCACGACGTGTCCGAACTGAAGGCACTGATCGCGAAGCTGCCGGACGGTGACAAACGGATCGACCTGGCCTACGACGAGGCCGGTGGTGCCACCGACGCCCGGGTCACCGAACTCCTCCAGACACAGCTGGCCGCGCTGGGGCTGGCCGCGACGGTGCGGGCGCTGCCGACCGCGCAGGTGTTCGCACTGCAGGCGATGCCGATCGACCGGCAACCGCACCTGCTGGTCCACGGCTCCGGCGGCGATGCGCTCAACGCCGACACCACGCTGCGGATCTTCTTCCGCACCGGCGCATCGCCCGTCAACTGGTTCAACTATGCGAATCCCGCTCTGGACGCCGTCATGGACGCCGGAAAACGATCCCGCGGCAAAGCCGAAGCCGAAAGACACTGGGTCGAGGGCGCCGAGATCGTGATCGGTCAGGCCTGGGTCCTCAATCTCTGCGACATCGACGATGTCATCGTGACCAGCTCCGGCATCGGCGAGATCGTCCACACGCTGCTCGGCACGGGGATGGTGCCGGTGAACCTGCTGCGGAAGGTGACGGCGAGGTGAAGGTCCTCCGCGACGAAGCGGCCGGTGGCGAAGACACCCACGGGCCCCGGGCACGGGTGAGCGACCTCGCGGTGACATTCCACGACCGGGGCGTGGCGGTGCGTGCCGTCCGGGGCGTGAGCATCGAGATCGCGGCCGGGGAGATCGTCGCCCTGGTGGGCGAATCCGGCTCCGGCAAGAGCGTTCTGGGGCTGAGCCTGCTCGGACTGCCGGTGGGGGAGCCGCCTGCCGTCGTCACCGGACGAGCGGAGGTCTGCGGCGTCGACATGGTCGCCGCCCCGCCCGCCGAGCGACGCAGGGTCCGGCGCGCCCATCTGGGTGCGGTGTTCCAGAATCCGATGACCTCGCTGAATCCGGCGATGCGCATCGGCGACCAGGTGCGGGAAGTCGCGGGTTCGACCGCGGAAGCGGAGCGGCTGCTCGAGCTGGTCGGCATCGCGCGGGCAGGCCGTCGGCTGCGGTCGTACCCGCACGAGCTGTCGGCGGGTCTGCGGCAACGGGTCATGATCGCGATCGCGGTCGCCGCGCGGCCGGACCTGATCATCGCCGACGAACCGACGTCGGCGCTGGATGTCACCGTGCAGGCGCAGATCCTGGCATTGCTGTCGGACCTGCGGTCGGCGCTCGGCTGCTCGGTGTTGCTCATCACCCATGACATCGGCGTCGCCGCGCAGGTCGCCGACCGGGTCGCGGTCATGTACGGGGGACGCCTCGTCGAGATCGGCGCCACGGCCGATGTGCTCTCCGCACCCGCGCACCCCTACACGGTCGGCCTCCTGGGTTCGCGACTCGATCTCGACCTGCCGCTGGGCCACCGCATTCCGGTGCTGACCGGGATGCCGCCGGATCCCCGGGATCCCGCACCCGGCTGTCCGTTCGCGCCGCGCTGCGCGCTGCGCACCGACGCCTGTGCGCAGTCGCTGATCCCCTTGTCGCCGGCCGCTACCCACGCAGGTCACGCGGCGTGCCTCCTTCCGCCCGAGGTCGACCGGGCGCAGAGACGCGAGCCGGCTCCCGCGTTTCCGCCCTTGCCCGCTGCGCCGGGCGCGGCACCCGCGGTGCGCTGCACCGCGGTCGGCAAGAGCTTCCGGCAGCGCACCGGTCCGACCAGGCGTTCGGTGCTGTCGGTCCTGCGCGACCTCGATCTGGAAGTCGGAACCGGCGAGGCCGTGGCGCTGGTCGGCGAATCCGGCTCGGGCAAATCCACACTGCTGCGGCTGATCGCGGGATTGGACGAGCCCGACAGCGGCGTCGTCGAGGTGGCGGGCTCGTCGACGCAGATGATCTTCCAAGACGTCAGCGCATCGCTGACCCCGTGGCTGACAGTCGGCCGCCAGGTCGGTGAACGGCTACCCCGGACGCTCGGACCGGCCGAGCGCCGCGCGCGGGTGATCGCAGCGCTCGAACGGGTGGGCCTCCCGGCGGCTGTCGCCGACCTGCGGGCCGACGGCCTGTCGACCGGGCAGCGTCAGCGCGTCGCGTTCGCGCGGGCGACCATCGTCGTTCCCTCGGTCCTGCTGTGTGACGAGCCGACGTCGGCCCTGGACGCACCGCTGGCGGCGTCGACATTGAATCTGATCCAGACGCTGCGGCGCGAATTCGGGTTGACGGTCGTGTTCGTGACCCATGATCTGGCCGCGGCGCGTTTCATCGCCGACCGTGTCGCGGTGATGTATCGCGGGGAGATCGTCGAGATCGGTCCCGCCGAACAGGTGGCCCGAGAGCCGTCGCACCCGTACAGCAAGTCGCTGGTAGCCGCGGTGCCGAAAGTCGGCAGCGCACCGGAACAGCTGCGCGGCACGACGAAGGTTCCGGCATCGGCGCCGTCGGCCGGCGCGGTCACGGTCGGTGCGCCGGTGGCGCTGCGTCGACGTGTGAAACCGGGCGAGATGATCACCCTGTGTGTGCTCGCGACGCTGATCGTCGTCACGCTCGGTGCCTCCTGGATCGCCCCCTACGACCCGGATCTCCCGGTCGGGCCCCCGACATCCCCACCGAGCCCGGCGCATTGGCTCGGCACCGACGAGGTCGGCCGCGACATCCTGAGCCGCGTCCTGATCGGCATGCGCGCCAGCTGGTGGGGCGCCCTCTGTGTGATCGGCTCCGGAATCGCCGTCGGCGGCACGATCGGGCTCGTCGCGGGTACCTTCGGCGGGATCGTCGACCGGATCCTGATGCGCGTCACCGATATCGTCATCGCCCTGCCCGCCGCGTTGCTCGCGATCGCCGTCGTCGCCGCGATCGGGCCGTCGTACGCGCATACGCTGGCGGCGACGGCGCTGGTCTGGTGGCCGCTGTACGCGCGAATCGTGCGAGGTGAGGTGACCCGGCTCCGATCGCTGCCCCACCTCGACGCCGCCCGTCTGTCCGGCGCGGGCCGCGTCGAACTCGGCCGGCTGCATCTGTTTCCCGGCGCCTGGCCGCCGACCATCATCGCGGCCGGCCTCGATGTCGGCGCCTTGATCCTGATGCTGTCCGGCCTGTCCTTCGTCGGACTCGGAGCTCCCGCGCCCGCACCCGAACTGGGCGCGATGTGCGCGCGGGGACTGCCCTACCTGCTCGACGCCTGGTGGGTACCGATCATGCCCGCGATCGGACTCTTCGTGCTCGCCACGATCGCGAACCTCGCCGGCGACGTCATCCGCGACCGTCTCACCGATCGCTGACGGCAGGGGAGCGACGTCGAATGCTCGCAGTCACAGCCCGGCGCGGCGGCGCGACGATCCTGGTTCTGCTCGCGCTCGTCGCGATCGTGTTCGTGCTCAGACAGGTCTCTCCGGTCGATCCCGCGCGAGCGTTCGCCGGTGACCGGGCCTCGGCCGAGGTCGTCGAGCGGACGCGCCACGAGCTCGGTCTCGATCGTCCGTTACCCGTGCAGTATGTCGACTATGTCGAACAGGCGGCCACCGGCGACTTCGGGCAGTCCGCGGTGACCCGCCGGCCGATCAGCTCCGATATCGCCGACTTCCTGCCCGCCACAGCGGAACTGGTCATCTGCGCGTTCCTGCTGGCGGTGCTGCTCGGGTTGTTGCTGGGCGTGGCGACCGCGCTGCGCTGGCCGGGGGCGGGTGCCCTCCGGCTCGTGATGATCGGTGGCTCGTCGATACCGGTATTCCTGGCTGCCCTCCTGGGAATCCTGGTGTTCTACAAGCAGTTCGGGGTGCTGCCCGCTCGCGGGCGCAGCTCCTACGCGGACGCGCCCGACGGGCCGACCGGATTCCTGCTCGTCGATTCGTTGCTCGCCGGGCGGCCGAGCGTCTTCCTCGATGCTGTCGAACACCTGATCCTGCCCGTCGTGTGCCTGTCGCTGGTCCCCGCGGTCGCCATCGGCCGGGCGCTGCGCAGCAGCCTGCAACACACCATGCGCTCGGACTTCGTGCGCACCGCCCGCGCCAAAGGCCTGACCGAACCGCGGATAGTCGCCGGACACGCGCTACGGAATTCGGTGACCTCGACGCTGTCGATCGCGGGCATGCAGGTCGCGGCCCTGTTCGGCGCCGACATCCTGCTGGAACTGATCTTCGCCTGGCCCGGCATCGGCCTCTACACCGCGCAAGCGGTCAAAGCCGCCGACTACACCACCATCGCCGGC
Organism: Nocardia asteroides; assembly: GCF_900637185.1. NCBI lineage: Bacteria > Bacillati > Actinomycetota > Actinomycetes > Mycobacteriales > Nocardiaceae > Nocardia > Nocardia asteroides. Next base: position 3,640,937 of record NZ_LR134352.1, read on the forward strand.
ATTACCCTGACGCTCGGCGCGATCTATGTGCTGACCAACTTCCTCGTCGACCTCGGCCAAGCCCTCGCCGATCCCCGGACCTCCGATGCCTGGGGTTAGCTGCCGTCGCCTCGACCATGCCGTCGTTGATGCGAATGGTGAAGGTGCGCTGCAGATCTGACGCGATGAGGCCGCGGTCGGCGATGATCAGCGCGCCGACGCCTCGTCGAGCGGTGAGCGCACGCGCGGCGCCGTGCGAAGGGGGTCGGCGCCATCGTCCGCCCGGCGCGCACCAGGATCGGGTCGTTCATCGCGCGCCGCAACCGGCTCAGCGCGCGGCTCGTGGCGGGGATCGACAGGTGCGGCCGCTCGGCGGCGCCGGTGACACTGTGGTCCTGCAGCAGCCCGTCGAACACTCGCAGCAGATTCGGATCGAGCTGATCGGCCATTGTTGCGTCGTACGCAAATTGTCATTGCCACAGTTGCGTGGCAAGAAGTATCCGCAGGCCAATAGCTTGCTTCCATGCGATGGGACGTGCTGACCCGAGCGGTTCTGCTAGGCGCGATGCGGGCGCCGGGTGGTGAAAGACGGTATTCGCGGCTGTCGTCGGTGAAGGGTTCGCCGGAGAAGCCGCCGCGCTGGTAGGTGGGCCGACGAGGGGGACTCGGTTCAGTGGCGTCGACGATGGACGTGTGTTCGCGCGAGGAGTTCGATCGTCACCGCGACCGCGCAAGCTTGCGAGAGCATCATCCCGATCAGGACCAGGATCTGCACGGCTCCGGCTTGCAGGGCCGACCCGCTCGTGAGCAGTACGCCGATGAAAGCGCCAGGGAGAGTGACCAACCCGACCGTGCGGGCCTGGTCCAGCCCTGGTATCAGAGCATCGACCGCGGTGTTGTCGAGGACCAGCAGGCGCGCGGCGCGGCCGGCGATCCCAGCCGCGCGAACCGGTGGACCAGAGCCGCGGCGACGACCATCGCCACGCACAGCGAGACCAGGCCGAGACCGGGATTGACGGCCATGATGTCTCCTCACCGCGCAGTCCGCGCGATCACACAGGTGGTCATACCCATGGTGACCAGCCTCGGTCACTCGCGGGCTTCGTCGGGTTCAGGCTGGCGTCAGCACCCGAACGCGCTCATCCGAGGGCGGTGAGCGGGCAATAGTTAGTTGCATAATGCAAGTAGTGTGTCTATGGTTGGTTAGCACAAGCAACTATTCGCAGGTGGGAGTCGGCATGGCAGTGTCACCCGATACGGCTCAGGGCCTGATCCGGGAGCTCTACTACATGGGCCGGGCGATCCGTGCCGCGCTCGCACACCCTGAGGAAGGGGACCTGCTGCCCGGCGGCGTCGGCGTGCTGGGTTCGCTCGAGGCCAGGGGACCGTCTCGGCAGGTGGATCTGGCGGCGGACCTGTGCATCAGCCAGTCGACGCTGAGCAGGCATGTCGCCGAGCTGGTGAACTCCGGCAATATCGCGCGCCATGCCGATCCCCTCGACGGCCGAGCCACCCTCATCAGTGTCACCGACCAGGGACGTGACCTGCTGCGGCGTGTCCGGGAGTCGCGGGCGCGGGGACTGCGCGAAGCGCTGGCCGAGTGGACCGAAGCCGAAGCCGAGCAGGCCACCGCGGTTGTCCAGAAGCTGAGGAATTCACTGGCGGCCGCTCCGCCCCACATCGCGGTGGGTGAGTGCCGACCGGTTTCGACAGAAAGTCAGGAAGTGGATGTCTAGTTCAGTCGAGACCCAGGCCCGGCCCGCCAGGGCCGCGATGACGCACCGTCAGGTCCTGGAGGCGATGACGGGCCTGCTGGCGGCGCTGTTCACCGCGCTGCTCAGCACCACGATCGTGTCGACCGCGCTGCCCACGATCATCGGCGACCTGGAGGGATCGCAGACCGCGTACGCCTGGGTCATCACCACGGCGCTGCTGGCCAATGCCGCGTCCACCCCGATCTGGGGCAAGTTCGCCGATCTGTTCAACAAGAAGCTGCTGGTGCAGTCGGCCATCGTCATCTTCGTCGTCGGTTCGGTGATCGCGGGCTTCGCGAGCACGGTGCCGATCCTGCTGGCGGCGCGGGTCGTGCAGGGCATCGGCATGGGCGGACTGACCGCACTCGTCGTCGCGATCATCGGCTCCATCGTCTCGCCGCGTGAACGCGGACGCTATTCCGGCTACATGGGCGCGGTGATGGCGGTGTCGATGTCGGGCGGACCCATCCTCGGCGGCGTCATCGTCGACAGCCCGCTCGGCTGGCGCTGGTGCTTCTTCGTGTGCGTGCCGCTGGCTGTGATCGCCCTGTTCCTGCTGCAGCGAACCCTGCGGCTGCCCACCGAACGCAAGGAGGGCGTGTCGATCGACTGGTTCGGCGCCGCCTTGCTGACCGCGGGTGTGTCGGTGTTGCTCATCTGGGTGTCGTTCGCCGGGAAGGCGGACTACTACGACTGGTTCTCCCGCGAATCCGCGCTGTATGTCGGTGCGGGTGTGCTGTTGCTGCTCGCGACCGTCGTGGTCGAATCGCGAGCCAAGTCACCGATCATCCCGCTGTCGATCGTCACCGAACGCACCACCGGTCTGGCGATCATCGCCTCGATCGCGGTCGGCGTCGGCATGTTCGGGTCGACCACCTTCCTGGGACAGTATTTCCAGACCGCGCGCGGCTACTCGCCGACCATGGCCGGCGTGCTGACCATCCCGCTGGTCATGGGCATGCTCGTCGCGTCGACCGGTTCGGGACAGCTGATCACCCGGTTCGGCAAGTGGAAGTCGTTCGTCGTCACCGGCGGCTTCCTGCTGGTGGTCGGATTCGGGCTGCTCTCGACGCTCGATCACGCCACCAACCTGTGGCTGGTGGGCATCTACATCGCCGTGGTGGGGCTCGGCGTCGGCATGCTGATGCAGAACCTCGTGCTGGCCGTGCAGAACACGGTGAGCGTGCACAATATCGGCGCCGCGTCCAGCAGTGTCGCGTTCTTCCGCACGTTCGGCGGCGCGATCGGCGTCTCGGTGCTGGGTTCGGTCCTGGCCTCCCGGGTGACCGAACTGTCGGCGCAAGGATTCGCCCAGCTCGGCTTGCCGAGCGGCGGTTCCGCCGGTGGCGGCAGCCTGAACCTCCATGCGCTGCCCGCACCGGTCGTCACGGTCGTGCGCGCCGCCTATGGTGATGCGACCGGACGGATCTTCCTCATCGCCGCGGGTGCCGCGGTCATCGCGCTCCTGGCCACCGCCCTGCTGCCGAACCGCCCGCTGCGCAACACGATCGACATCGATCCTGCCCTCGACCCGATGGCGAAAGAAGCTGCGTCACACGCTGATACGACCGATCCGCTCGACGCCGAACTGGCTGCCCTCGCGGAGTCGGACTGGGACGGGAAGCAGGTCTGGCGAGGCGCCGAGCGGGTGCTGTCCGAGGCCGAACCGATGCCGGCGGCAGTGGTCGGGCGACAGGCGACGGCCGAACAGAACGGTCATCGAGCGGCCACGATGGATGCGTCGTCGCGGAACGCGGTGCCGACCAGCGGATTGTCCGACACGGGCAGCGGCGTGGTGGACGGCCACGTCCGCCGCGAGGACGGTCAGCCGCTGCCGGGCGCGGTGCTGACATTGATCGATCACAACGGCCGTCAGGTCGCCCGGACGAGCAGCGCCGCCGACGGTGGTTACGCGATCAGCGCACCGACGCCGGGTGGCTACGTGTTGATCGTGTCGGCGATGGGACACCAGCCGACCGCCGTCAATGTGTCGGTCGGCGAGCGGCCCCAGCGAGTGGACCTGAGTCTGGCCGGCTCCGGTGAGCTGACAGGCGTCGTCCGTACCGCCGGCCACGGCACGCCGTTGCCGGGTGCCACCGTCACGGTGACCGACCCGCGTGGTGAGGTGATCGGGGCCGCTGTCACAGGTGGCGACGGTGCCTACGCGTGCCACGGCGTGGTCTCGGGCGTGTACACCTTGGTCGCGGCCGCGGAGCACAGGCGTCCCAGCGCGATCACCCTGACGGTGCCCGACAGCGGCGTGCTGCGCCAGGACATCGAGTTGTCCGCGATGGCGGTGCTCACCGGATCCGCGCTCGCCGACGACGGCCGAGGCGTGCCCGACGCACTGGTCAGCGTCCTGGACGCCGCGGGGGAGGTGACGGCGACGGCGCGCACCGACGAGAACGGCCGCTATGTCGTGGCCGATCTGCTCGAAGGGGAGTACACGGTGATCACCCGTGGCTACCCGCCCGTGACCGACCAGGTCAGCGTGTCCGGAGCCGAGGTCGCCCACGACGTGCGGCTCCGCTACGAGGCCGGGAACCACTGATGAGTGGGTTGACCGGTCGTGTCCGCACGGCGGAGGGCTGGCCGGTGCCGAACGCCGTGCTGACGGTGACGGATATGTCGGGCCGCCAGATCGCCCGCACGGAGGCCGACGAGACCGGAACGGTGCGCACCGAACCATTGCCCGCGGGGATGCACACCGCCGTGCTCACCGCTGTCGGGTTCGAGCCGGTCGCCCGGATCGCGCAGATCTCCGCGACGGGGAGCGGCGCGCTCGGCGAGGTGGTGCTGGCCCCGTCGGCCGCGACAGTGACCGCGCCGCCGCCGGGCACGTGGACGATCGATCCCGCACATTCGACGGTCATCGCCACCGCCCGTCACCTCGGCATCGCGAGCATCAAGGCTCGATTCGCGGAGGTGAGCGGGCGACTCGAGATCGCCGAGCCGTTCGAACGGTCCACGGGGCACGCCGAAATCAAGGCGGCGGCGATCGATACCGGTATCTCGATGCGTGACGACCATCTGCGCTCACCGGAATTCCTCGACGTCGACAGCTATCCGCTGATCACGTTCACCGGCCTCGGACTGCGCCGCACCGGCGCCGACACCTGGGTGATGCCCGGCGAGTTGACCCTGCACGGGCAGCGCCGCCCGATCGATCTCGCGGTGACCTACGGTGGCTTCGGGCAGGATCCGTGGGGTGGGGTGCGGGCGGCGTTCCACGCCGAAACATTGTTGCACCGCAACGATTTCGCGATCGATTACAACGCGGTGGTGCGCGCGGGAGTGGCTGCCGTCGGCACTACCGTCAAAATCGAACTCGACATCGAGGTCGTACAAGGCGAACAACTACCCGACAGGTAGCCCGACCCTGCCCGTCACCGTCGCGGCGGATCGATGTCCTCATCGATCCGGCCGCGCAGGTACCGGCACACCACGTCGACCGCTTGCCCCGCCTGCGCGAAGACCGTGACCTCGGTGAAGAAGCCGTGGAAAACCCCCGGGTACCTGGTCGACGACACGGGGACGCCCGCGTCGCGCAGCCGCTGGGCGTAGGCCTCGGCGTCGTCGCGGATCGGGTCGACCTCCGCGGTGATGACCAGCGCCGGCGGTAGACCGTGCAACGACGCCGCGCGCATCGGCGCCGCGAGCGGATCGCCCCCCGGGTGTCCGGCGCCGACGTACTGCTCCCAGAACCAGCGCCCCTCCGCGGCGCCGAGCAGCGGCGCGTCGGCGAAATCCGACCACGACGCACGGGTGAACGTGTCGTCGACGGCGGGATAGGCGAGCACCTGCGCCACCGGCAGAGCGCTGCCCTCGTCACGCCGGTACAGGCACAGGGCGGCGGCCAGATTGCCGCCGGCAGAGTCGCCGCCGATCGCGATCCGCGCCGGGTCGATGCCCAGTTCGGGTGCCGATCGGGTCAGCCACGCGTAGGCGTCGACGCAGTCTTCCAGTGCCGCCGGGTACGGGTTCTCCGGTGCCAGGCGGTACTCGAGGGAAACGACCGTCCAGCCGGATCCGGCGGCGATCGCGCGGCACAGCTCGTCGGCACCGTCCAGGGTGCCCAGGACGAAACCGCCGCCGTGGAGGTAGACCAGAGCGGGTGCGGCACTGTCGGGGGGCGTAGCGTCCGCGCGATACATGCGGGCCGCGATCGCGCCCGCTCGCGTCGAGATGGTCAACTGTTCGACTTGTTCCAGTCGCGTGATCGGCTCGGCGGACGGCGCCGAGTTCACCAGCGCGCGGGCCTGCTCGGGTCCCAGGTCGTACACGGGTTTCGGCAGGAGCTGGCTGATCAAGCCGGCCACGGCCGTGGCCTGGTCATCGAGTAGAGCCCGCCAGGCGGGCGCAGCGTCGTTCATGAGAATTCCTCGAAGCTCGTTGACAAGTAGTGATCTGTGCCTCACCATCATAGTCACGTGACCCAGACATTTGACTAAAAATTCACGTACCAGTTGGGATCCGCTGTCGACGGTGTACCGCGCACGCGATCTCGTCGAATCGAAAGGACAACATGATGACCGAAACGACGATCGGTCCCGCGACGCGCGGGGCTGACGCGGTCGGCGGGGTCGACATCCGGATCGAGGACGACGCCAGTCCGATCGTCCGGCTGATCGCCCGGACCGTCGCCGATTCCCTGCGCGCCGACAGCTCGCTCCTGCCCGCTGGGCTGGAAGGCGCGATCGCGATTCGCTCCCATGACACCCCGCAGTCCGCGACGATCACCCTCGCCGATGGTGCCATCTCGGTGTCGAGCGGCGTGTTCGTCGCGCCCGGCCTCGACGTGACCGTCGACCTGAACCAGTTCTTCGCCCCCGTCGGCGAGCCCCGCGGCTCCGCCGAATTGATCGCCGTGGCCACCGCGCTGCTGTCGCCGCCGCTGCCGGACTGGAAGGACGCCGCGGTGAGCTTCTGGGACAAGGCCCGAGCGGTCCCGGGCATCCCCGACGTGCTGGTCGCCGTCATCGAGGGCCCCGACGGTGTCGACCAGGTCATCGCGGGCGAGGGGGAGACCCACTACATCATCGCCGGCCCGGCGGATCTGCTGGCGGCCGTCTTCACCGGTGCGGTCGACCTGGTCGCCGCCCTGTCCACCGGCCTCATGGGCGTGCGTGGCACGCTCTCGCAGCTGTCCGTGCTGGTCGCAGCATCCTGGAAGGTTCGTTACGATGTCTGAAATCGCCACCACCGCAACGATTCTCGAACCCGGTGTGCACACCGTGCGGATCGAGTCGACCAACCATGACGGCTCCTTCCACGGCAAGAACGTCTCGCCGGCGAAGTTCACCACGTGCGCGGAATCGGGCTTCGCGATGGCCGATCTGCTCTTCGGCCTCGACCTCGGCAACGCGCCGACCCTCGGGTTCGCCTACCCCGCGTGGCGCGGTCATCTGGCCGATCTGCAGTTCCGGCCCGACCTGTCCACACTGGTGCAGTGGGCGCCCGGTGTGCAGTCGGTGATCGGCGACTACTGGCAGCCCGACGGCACCCCGATCGGCACCTGTCCGCGCAATCTCGCTCGCACGATGGTCGATCGGCTCGCCACGCGCGGCTACACCGCGACCATCGCGGTCGAGATCGAAGCCACCCTGTTCCAGGAGTCGGTCCACGTGGCCCGAGCGAAGGGGTATCGCGATCTCACGCCCCTCGGCGGCTCGGCGGGTACCGCCTACAACCTGGCGAAGTCGAAGGACTGGGTCGACTACATGTCGGCGGTCGCGCGGCGTCTCGAGGAGATCGGCATCGAGTGGGAGGCGTGGAGCGACGAGGACGCGGCCGGTCAGGTCGAACTCAATCTCGTTCCCGCCGACCCGATCTCGGTGTGCGACAACTGGGCTCGCGCCCGGCAGGTGATGCGCGAGGTGGCCTTCGAACTCGGCCACACCGTCACCTTCATGGCCAAGCCGACCGCAGGCTACGGCCAGGCCTCGCACGTGAACCTGTCGCTGCAGCGTGACGGCGTCAACGCCTTCTACGCCCCCGACGGGCCGTCGGACACGATGCGGCACGCGGTCGCGGGGCTGCTCGCGACGATGCGCGGCGCGACCTCGGTGATGCTGCCGCAGATCACGTCCTACCGTCGTCTGGTCGACCTGAGCGGGCCGCCGACCACGGTGACCTGGGGCATCGCGAACAAGACCACCGCGGTGCGCGCGGTCTGCGGTCATCCGAAGTATTCCCGCCTCGAGTACCGCGTGCCCGGTGCCGACGCGAACCTGTATCTCGCGGTGGCCACGATTCTGGGCGGCGTGATCGCCGGGATCGACGGCAATCTCGAACCGGCCGACCCGATCAGCGATATGGCCTGGTGCGCGCCCGACCTCGAGCGGCTGCCCGAGACCATCACCAAGGCGGCCGACGCACTCGAGGCCGACCTGATCCTGCGCGAGCAGCTCGGTGACGAGTTCGTCGACTACTGGGTCGGCACGCGTCGCTGGGAGTGGATGCAGTTCCACACCACCGGCGGTGACCCGTTCGCCGACCTGTCGGAGTGGGAGTCCACGCGCTACTTCGAGTTCCCGTGACCGCGCGCTCGGCCACCGCGAAGCCGCTGATCGGGCTGACGGGCAGGCGGTTCAGGATGGGGCTGATCCAGGGCAGTCACCCCGGATACAGCCGGCGTCTCACCGACGCCTTCTTCGCCGATTTCGCGGAGCGGATCGCGCGCGCGGGCGGCGTGCCGGTGATGCTGCCCTACGACGCGGATCCGGCGGCGCTGGGCGACTGGTTGTCCGGTGTGGTGATCACCGGTGGTCAGGACGTACATCCGAGCTGCTGGGGTGGGGACGAGTCGGTGGTCGGCGAGATCGATCCGGTCGCCGACCCTTCCGTGCACGATCCCCGCCGCGACGAGTTCGAGATCGCGTTGACCCGGGTCGCGCTGGAGCGGCAGATCCCGCTGCTCGGCGTGTGCCGCGGCATGCAGGTGCTCAACGTGACCCTCGGCGGCACGCTGATTCCCGACCTGCCGGTCGGGCCGATCAGGCACCTCATGCCGACGGGGCCGCTGTCGGACGGCGATCCGGAGCACCTCGTCACCTTCGACGCGGGGACGATCGCCCAGAAGGTGTTCGGCGATCGGCTGGTGACCAATTCGTGGCACCACCAGGCGGTCGACGTCTGCGGTGACGGGCTGGTGGTCACCGGCCGGACCGACGACGGTGTCACCGAGACCATCGAGCTCCCCGGGGCCCCGGTGCTCGGAGTGCAATGGCATCCCGAGTGGATGGAAGGCGACGACGGCGCCCTGCGCTGGCTCGTCGACGCGGCCGGCGAGCGCTGAGCAGGCGTGAACCACTGTGGCCGTCACCTTTTCGGTGACGGCCACAGTGCCGCTGCAGTCTCGGCGCGGTCAATCCACGCGCACCCAGGACACCAGTGACCGCATGTCCGGTTCGGGCGCGATGTCCGCCGGTGGGACCGCGGGTGCGGCGACCTCGCCGAGGTTGGCCGCCATCCACGCGTCGAGGACGCCGACGGTGAGCTCCAACTGTGCCCGTGCCGCCGCGTCGTCGGTGAACACCAGCCAGTTGAGGGCGAAGCCGTCGGACAGCGCGGATACCACGTAGATCAGCTGGTCGATCGTGTCCGAGTCGATCGGCCTGCCCGCGGCGGTCGTGGTGCCTTCGATGATCGTGCGCATGGTGGCGTAAGCCGCGTTGTACACGAGTTCGGCCTGCTCGCCCTCACGCTGACCCCAGCTGATCAGCTCGAGGATGGTCGCGCCGAAGTCCGGATTCTCCAGGTACCACCGGAGTACGCCGCGCAGCAGTCCCCGGGCCGTGCTCTGCACGTCGCTGTGGACATCGCTGCGGTTCAGCACGTCGCGGTACTCGCCTGCGAGGTATTCGAAGACCGCCGCGAACAGCACCTCCTTGGTGGCGAAGCAGTAGTGCAGCGTCGCCAGCGGAGCGTTCGCCTCCTCGGCGATGCGGCGCGTGGTGGCTCCGTCCACCCCATGGGCGGCGATCACGCGCACGGCCGCGGCCACCAGTTCGGCGCGACGTTCGGCGGCAGGGATGCGAGCCATGCGGCACTCCTTCGATCAGATCTGAACGGTTGATCAAGTCAACATCGACATTACCAGCTCGAACTGGCCCGAGGAGGCTGTCCGACGAGTCGAGTCGCAATTAGTGAGTCATGTGCCTTGATCAAATGACTCACTATCGCTACTGTGTATGGCAGGCCTCACATTCCTGGCGATCCGGGCCAATCGAGACATCCGTGCCGGCGTGCCTGCCCCGCCGGTATCGCAGCCCGGCGATCGCGGGTCGATCGACGACCTACCACCTGCTACCCCCGCGAAGAGGACGACATGACCCAAGTCGAATCGGTCCACCCCGAACGCGCGATCGCGCTCGGCCGGCTGGCCGCGGCGCCGCCGATCGACACCCTCGTCGGACTGCTGGCCGAGCAGGCCCTCCGTGCGCCCGACCGTGAATTCCTGCGGTTCGTGGACGGGTCCTGGACCTTCGCCGCGATCGACGACTGGACTTCACGGCTGGCCCGGCGACTGGCCACCGAGGACGGCGTGCGACCGGGGGACCGGGTCGCGATCATGTTGCCCAACGTCGTGCAGTGGCCGGTCGCCTGGCTGGCGATCCTCAAAGCGGGCGCGGTGACGGTTCCGGTGAACTCGTCGTATCAGCGGGCCGACCTGGAATTCGTCCTCCAGGATTCCGGTGCCCGGGTGCTGTTCACCGACTCCGAGCACGCCGCGCTGGTCGACGAAGTGCGCGCTGCGAACAACGAGCTGGCCGATGTCCGGATCGTCGCGGCCGCCTCACCCCGCGAGCTCGCGGCTCACCCGGCGGACCGCCCCGCGGTCGCCGTCACCGGCGAGACCCTCGCGAACCTCCAATACACCTCGGGGACAACCGGATTCCCCAAGGCCTGCATGCTGACCCACGACTACTGGACTCGATTGGGCTGGGTCTGCGCGAACGCGACCGGCCTCGGCCGCGACGACGTGGCACTCACCTCGCAGCCGTTCTCCTACATGGACCCGCAGTGGAACGCCGCGCTGTGCCTGACGATCGGAGCGCCGCTGGTGGTGCTTCCCCGGTTCTCTGCCTCCGGCTTCATGGCCGATGTCCGCAAGCACCGGGCCACGTTCTGCTACGTGCTCGGTTCGATGCCGACGCTGCTGTTCAAACAGCCGCCTACCTCGCAGGACCGGGCGAACGACCTGCGCATCGTGCTGTGCTCGGCCATCCCCGCCGCACTGCACGCGGAGCTCGAGCAGCGGTGGGGCGCGCCGTGGCGGGAGATCTTCGGGATGACCGAGAGCGGCGTCGACATGGTGAGCCTGCCCGAGAGCGCCGGTGACGTCGGCAGCGGACGGCTGGGTCAGCCGGTTCCCTCCAAGCAGATCCGAGTCGTCGACCCGGAAGGCCGCGAGGTCGCCGAGGGTGAGTCCGGCGAACTGATCACCTCGGGCAAGCCGATGATGCTCGGCTACTGGAACCGGCCGGAGGAAACCGCGCAGACGCTGCGTGACGGCTGGCTGCACACCGGCGACGTAGCGGTCCGTGAGGCCGGCAGCTACCGCTTGGTCGGCCGGATCAAGGACATGGTCCGCCGCGGCGGGGAGAACATCGCCAGCGCCGAGGTCGAACGGGCCCTCGAACGCGACGCCGTCGTCGTCGCGACCGCGGTCGTCGGCGTCCCCGACGACCTGTTCGGCGAAGAGGTCAAGGCCTTCGTGCAGCTGGCTCCCGGTGTCGAGGAGAGCCGCGAGACCGCCGAGCGGATCCTCGGCAACGCGCGAAACCAACTGGCGCGCTTCAAACTTCCGCGCTTCGTGGAATTCGTCGCCGACTTCCCGCGCACCCCGTCCGAACGGGTGTCCAAGCCCGCGCTGAAAGCCCGCGCGGCCGAACACCCCGGCACCACCTATGACCTGCAACCCCCGCGCGACTGAGGAGCCGGACATGACCGACAACTATGTGGACACCCGCATCGACGACGACGTCGCGGTGCTCACCCTCAACCGCCCGTCGAAGCTGAACGCGCTGGACGTGGCCACCCGGGTGCGGCTCGCGCAGACCATCCGCCAGTTCGGCACCGGTGATCTCGTGCGCGGCATCGTCCTCACCGGCACCGGCCGGGCCTTCTCCGCCGGGGAAGACCTGCAGTCGGTACCCAGCACCTACGACGAGATCCGCGAGGCCTTCGCGACCTTCCACGACATCACCCGGGCGATTCTCGAAACGAAGATCCCGGTGATCGCGGCCGTCAACGGGATCGCGGTCGGCGGTGCCTCGGAGATCACGCTGTGCTGTGACGGGCGGATCGGCAGCCCGGCCGCCGAGTACTTCCAGCCGGAGAACCACCGCGGCATCATCATCTCCAACGCCTCGAGCTTCCTGCTGGGCCGGCTGGTCCGCAACCACGCGACGCGGATCATTCTGGGCTCACAGCGGATCGGCGCCGAGGAAGCACTGCGGATCGGGCTGCTCGACGAGATCTCCGCCCCGGAGTCACTGGTCGGCCGTGCGGTCGAGGTGGTCCAGCAGTGGAACTCCGACCCCCGGATCACCGCGCTGCACCTGGGCCTGCTGCGGCCGCTGCCCGCCGACATCGAGGCCGCCTTCGCCCGCGAGGACGACGCCGCCCGCCAGTCGTGGGAGTCCGGCGCCTTCAGCGAAGGCATCGAGGGCTTCTGGACATCGAAGAACGCGGCGTCGTCGGCGCCTGCGCAGAGCAACCGAGATCGGAGTCGATCATGATCACCACCGAAGCAGCTGTCCTCACGGCGGTCAACGAGCCGCTGGAGTTCACCGAGATCCTGGTCGACGACCCGGAGCCCGACGAGGTACGCCTCGCGGTCTCGAATGTGGGCCTGTGCCACAGCGACCTGCACTACATGACCGGAACCGTCGGCGCTGACCTGCCCGTGGTGGTCGGGCACGAGGTGGCGGGTGTGGTCGAGTCGGTCGGCTCCTCGGTGACCACGTTGCGTCCCGGCGACCGCGTCGTCGGTGCGCTCACACCGTCGTGCGGGTCGTGCCGCAACTGTCAGGTCGGGCATTCGACCCAGTGTCAGCGCGTCACGCAGATCCGTCAGCGGCCACGGCCCGCCTTCCAGCTGCCCAGCGGTCAGGCCGTCCACCGGCTCGGGGACATCGGCGCGTTCTCCCGCCACACCCTGATGCGGGAGAACTCGCTGGTGCAGGTGGCCGACGAGGTGGGTCTGCACGTGGGCTGCCTGCTCTCGTGCTGCATCATCACCGGCGTCGGCGCCGTGTTCCGCGGTGCCGAGGTGCGTCCCGGCTCCACTGTCGCCGTGATCGGTTGCGGCGGTGTGGGTTCGGCCATCATCCAGGGTGCGCGCCTGGCCGGCGCCTCGGCGATCGTCGCCGTGGATCTCGACGATGCCCGCCTGGCCGCGGCCCGGACCTACGGCGCCACCCACATCGTGAACGGTGCGGCCGATGTGCCCGCCGAGATCCAGGACCTGCTCGGCGACGGTGTGGACTACTCGTTCGAGGCCGTCGGCAGCGCGCGGACCGCGGCCACCGCGCTCGAGGTGCTGCGCCCCACGGGCACCGCGTGCCTGGTCGGTATCGCCCCCGACGGCACCGATCTGACGCTGCCCGCCTGGAACTTCTTCTTCAGCGAGAAGCGTCTCATCGGCTCCTACATGGGTTCGGGCCAGGCGCAGGAGGACATCGCGCAGTTCGCTCGCCTGTACCTGCAGGGCCGTCTGCTGCTCGACGAGATGGTCAGCGACGTGATCCCGTTCCGCGACGTCGACAAGGGCTTCGAGGCGATGAAGTCCGGCGAGGTCACCCGCATCGTCGCCGACCTCACCGTGTGAACCCGTTCCCACTCGAGCACCGAAGGAGCACCTGATGTCGAATCCGCAACTGCCCCAACCGATCAACTACATCGCCGACGAGTGGTCCGAGTGCGCGACCATCCCCGGCGCGTGGAACCTCGATCCCAACACCGGCGAGCCCGTGCACCGCACGGTGACCACCACACCCGCCGACGTGGAACGCGCTCTGCGCCACGCCGAACAGTCCTACGGCTTCGAACGCTGGGACGACGCCGCGAGTGAGGAACGCGCCGCCGTCATCGAGCGCGCGGCCGACATCGTCGAGTCCCGGATCGAGGACATCGCCCGCACCGACGCCCTCACCAGCGGTGTCCCGATCGCCAAGGCCCGGATGGTCGCGCAGTTCCTGCCCCACCGCATCCGTTCCTCGGCCGCGGATCTGCGCACCATCCCGCGTCGCACCGCACTGGCGGCCGGTGGCCGTGACGTGCGGCTCTACAAGGTCCCGTGGGGTCCGGCAGCCATCCTCACCCCCTGGAACGGCCCGAGTTTCATCCCCGCCGCGAAGATGGTCAGCGCGCTGGCGGCCGGCTGCCCGGTCATCCTCAAGCCGTCGGAGCACGCGCCGAGCAGCGCCCAGATCATCGTCGAGAGCTTCGTCGAGGCCGGGCTGCCCGCGGGCGCGTTGCAGTTGCTGCACGGCGCGGGCGACGTGGGCGCGGCCCTCACCGGTGACCCGCGCGTGAAGATCGTCTCCTTCACCGGCGGCCCGAACGCGGGCCGCGCGATCGCCCGCGCGGCGGCGGAGGATTTCAAGGTGCTCCAGCTCGAGCTGGGTGGCAACAACCCGGCTTTGGTACTGGATGACGCGGATATCGACGTGACCGCCGACGGCATCCTCGAGGGAATGACCAAGCTCAACGGTCAGTGGTGTGAGGGCCCCGGCAAGGTGCTGGCGCACAAGAGCCTGGTCGAGCCGCTGCTCGAAGCGCTGCTCGATCGCATCGCCCACATCGAGATCGGCAACTCGCTCGACGAGAGCACCGAGCTCGGTCCCATCTCGAATGCCCCGCATTTCGCGACGCTGCAGCGCCGTATCGACGGGCTGCGGGCCCACGGCGCGACCATCCATCAGCCCGCGAAGCTGCCCGGCCTGGACGGCTTCTTCCTGTCGCCCACCGTCGCGACGGGTGTCGACGCCTCGCTGGCGACCGCCGAACTGTTCGGTCCGCTCATCAGCCTGCATGCCGTGGAGTCCGACGAGGACGCGCTGCGGGTGGCCAACGCCAACCCGTCGGGTCTGGACGCTTATGTGTTCGGCGGCGACCTGGACCGCGCCGTCGAGGTCGGCTCGCGGGTGCTCTCGGGTGAGGTGCGCGTGAACGGCGCCAAGGTCGCCGACCTGGCCGACGGATCGGCCCAGAGCTTCTGGGGCACTTCGGGAATCGGCGGTCACGCACCCGGTGAATCCGTGCGGGTCTTCTGCGGCGACCGCGTGGTCGGCGTCGATTCTCCCGACCTGCCGATGTAGCGAACACGGAACAATCTCCGCCCACCCCTTGACTGTGACCCATACAAACGAAAGCGGCTTCTGCCATGAACTCCACCCCCACCGCAGAGATCGTCGACGTCATCGGCGTCGGCGCCGGCTTCACCGGCATCTACCTCGCCCACCGGCTGACGACGGCGGGCTGGACCTTCGCCGGTGTCGAAGCCGGCCCCAGCGTCGGCGGCACCTGGTTCTGGAACACCTATCCGGGCGCGCGCTGTGACGTCGAGAGCATCTACTACTCGTACTCGTTCGACGAGGCGCTCCAGCAGGAGTGGACGTGGAGCCAGCGCTTCGCTCCGCAGGCCGAGATCCTCAGCTACATCGAGCACGTCGCCGACCGTTTCGACCTGCGCAAGCACTTCACCTTCAACACCCGCGTAGTCGCTTCCACCTGGAACGCGGCCGACAAGCTCTGGGAGGTGCGGCTCGACAACGGTGAGATCCGGCGCAGCCGCTACCTGATCTCGGGTGCCGGTGGCCTGTCCACCCCGAAGGACTTCGACGTGCCGGGCCTGTCGAACTTCGCCGGCCTGCAGGTGTCGACCAGCCGGTGGAACATCTCCCTCGACGATCTCGCGGGCAAGCGGGTCGCGGTGATCGGCACCGGTTCCTCCGGTGTGCAGGCCATTCCGCTGATCGCCGAGGTCGCCGAACATCTCACGGTGTTCCAGCGGACGCCGAACTACGTGATGCCCGCGCGCAATGCCGTCCTCGCGCCGGAACAGGTCGCTGCCATCAAGGACGACTATGTGGCCATCCGTGAGGAGTGCAGGCACTCGCCCGGTGGCATCCCCGATCGCCCTGTCACCGACGGCGCCTTCGATGTCTCCGACGAGGAACGCCGGCGGCGCTACGAGGCGGCCTACGAGCGCAGTGGTTTTCAGGGCGTCGGCGGCGAGTTCGCCGATCTGCTCTTCGATGCCGAGGCCAACCGGACCGCTTCGGAATTCATCCACGACAAGATCCGCGAGATCGTGCAGGACCCGGTCACCGCGGAACGGCTGGTGCCCAAGTATCACCCGCTCGGCGCCAAGCGCAGCGTCTTCGGCACCGACTACTACGAGACCTACAACCGGCCGAACGTGTCGCTGGTCTCGCTGCGTGAAGAGTCGATCGAGACGATGACCGAGAACGCGATCGTCACCTCGGCGGGCACCTACGAGGTGGACGCCATCGTGCTGGCCATCGGGTTCGACGCGTTCACCGGGCCGCTCTACGGGCTCAACCTCACCGGCGCTTCCGGCCGGAAGCTGCAGGAAGCCTGGAGCGACGGCATCCGCTCCTACCTCGGATTCATGGCCGCCGACTTCCCCAACTTCTTCATGGTCGGCGGACCGCTGAGTCCCGCGCTGGCCAGCAACGTGGTGGTGACGATCGAGCAAGCCGTCGACTGGATCGCCGAGCTGCTCGAGCACGCCCGCGACAACGGCGCCACGCTGATCGAGGCCACCCCCGAGGCCCAGCGGGAGTGGGTCGACATCACCGAGTGGACCGTGTCCCAGACCCTGTACGCCACCACCGACTCCTGGTATCGGGGCTCCAACGTCGAGGGCAAGCCCAACACCTTCCTGGGTTACCTGGGTGGTGTCGGCAAGTACCGCCGCATGTGCACCGAGATCGCCAAGCGCGGCTACCCGGGTGTGGCGATCGACGGCGAAGCGCGGTCGCGCACCGTGGGCCCGATTCACGAGGAGATCGCATGAGCAAGGCAGTTCACCGGCGGTATGTCGCCTTCTCCGACGCGCACTACGCCGGCAACCTCGTCGACGGCGCCTACGCCTTGAAGCTCTTCGGCGATGTCGGCACCAATCTGGCGATCGAACTGGACGGCCACGAGAGCCTGTTCGCCGGGTATTCGTCGGTGGACTTCCTGGCCCCGATCCGAGGTGGCGACGTGGTCGAGGCCGAGGCGACCCTGGTGAAGAAGGGAAACCGAAGCCGCACAGTCGATTTCGAACTCCGGGTTGTCTGTCGTGGCTCCGACGACACCGGCCGCGCGCAAGTTCTCGATCCTCCCTTGGTCGCGGTGCGCGCTCGCGGCACCGCGGTCATCCCCGCGGCCGGAACGGAGTAGGCGCCGTGGAGCTGATCAACGACACCGGCTGGGCCGGACAACCCGCTACGGCCGAGCCGCCGCTCACCGGAGACATCGACTGCGATGTCGTGGTGATCGGCGGCGGTGGCGGCGGCATGTCGGCAGCCCTTCGCCTCGCCGAGAAGGGCGTCGACGTGGTGCTGCTCGAGGCGAAGACCCTGGGCTGGGGTGCCACCTCGCGCAACGCCGGATACATCACCAACTCGGTCGCCGCCGATCCGGAGATGCTGGGCTTCCTGCTGAAGCGTGAGCGGCTGCGCCGGCTGTATCGCTACGCCGAGCACGCGGTGCATTTCGCCGAGGCCGCGATCGAGCACCACGGGATCGACTGCGATTACAAGCAGGAGGGCATCGTGATGGCCGCGGTGTCGAAGGGGCAGTTGCGGCACGCACGCCGCAACGCGAAGGTCCTGGCCGAGGCGGGCTCGGCGGGCGAATTCGTCGAGGGTCCCGAGGCGGGTCTGCCGGAGGGCTTCCTCGGTGGCATCCGGGAGGGCGTCGGCGGCACGGTCAACCCGGGCAAGTTCGCCCTCGGCCTGCGCGCGGCGACGATCGCCGCGGGTGTGCGTGTGTACGAGTCCACTCCCGCGCGCGACATCGCCGATGTCGGTAACGGTGTCGTGGTCGACACCCCGCGCGGAAAGGTCAGGGCCCGCAAGGCGCTGCTGACCACCAACGCGGCGAGCAACAACCTGTCGTCGGCGCCCGAGCATCTCGCCACCCCGGTGTGGACCTCCCTGGTCGAAACCGAACCGATCCCACCCGAGCGACTCGACGAGATCGGCTGGACCAGCCGGGCTCCCATGGTCACGCTGCACATGATCCTGGAGAGCTACCGCGTCACTCCGCGCGGAACCATCGCGTTCGGCACCCGCCGTATCCAGGCGGGCCGCAACCCGCTGCCGGATCGCACCCCGGCGCCGCACGTCGTCGACGACCTCGTCCGCGGTTTCCACGACCGGTTCCCGGGCCTGCGCGACATCAAGCCGGTGCGGGCCTGGGGTGGCTGGATCGGCATGAGTTCCACCTGGCTGCCCGTCGCGGGCGAGGCCTCCGGCAACGTGCTCTATTCACTGGCCTGCAACGGCCACGGCTTCGCCCAGGCGCAGTACGTCGGCCATCTGCTGGCCGACCACGTCACCGGCGCACCGCGGCACGAGGACCTGGAAGCGATCTGGCACGGCAGCAAGCGGTTCTGGCCCAGCTTCGTCAGCAATCCGGCGCTGTATCTGGGCTGGCTCGCCGACCGTACCGTGGACCGGGTGAACGCGCTCAAAAGGTAGTCATATGACCTAGACGACAAGGTCGGTGGCGGTCCACTTCTCAGTCCGCACCTCGCCGCCGAACCCGCATACCTGCAGGTTCGGCGGCTTTGTGCGTTCGAGTGACCCTTCGACTGCTGACTGGGGATAGTTCTCGAATTACTGGATCAATTGCCTTGATCATATGACTCACTCACGGTACCGTTATGACAGGCATCACATCCCGACCGCGTCGGGGCTACGCGAGCGCACCCCGCTCGGCGGCCGGATGTCGGACCCCTGAATTGCCGAAGCGAGACGACCACCCGTTCTCGATCGCTCGGCAGCGCTGACGAAACGACCCATTGCCGCTCGCCGGCGGGTGTCACCTCTCGAGGAGAAAGATCATGTCCATCAAGGAACTGCTTTTCGCGGCCGCGGACATCTGGATGATCGCCGTCGGTTTCACCTACGGCATCAAGTTCATCCGGAACTACAAGAATTATCTGCTCGGTATCGAGTGGATGATCGTGGCGACGTCGGGAACGAACTTCCTGATCTACGGCCTGTTGAAAGCCGGTCACGACAGTCCGATGTACGCGTTCGCCTATTTCCTGGACGCCTTCTCCCGGTCCGTCGGTATCACGCTGATCCTGGTGCTCGGGCTGATGAAGGTCACCCATCGGTACAAGCCGTCGGCGGCGGTCGACGTCGGCGCGTTCGCACTCGCGGGTGCGGTCGGTTTCGCCCTCAGTACCTACGCCGAGCAGATCGGCACCCCCGGCAAGATCTTCTACATCGTGGTCAACGTGCTCACCACCTTCTTCCTGATTTACTTCAGCAAGCGTCTGTGGGAAATCGGTGAGCGCGGGCACGCCGTGTGGGCCGGTATCGCGACAGCGTGCGGATTCTTGGTGGCTGCCACCTATGACTTCGTCCACATTCCCGGCGACGACGCCGAGCACACGATCTTCTACATCTTCGCGCTGTCGACGTGGGGTCTGCAGATGTTCACGTACTTCCGCGCTTACCGGGCATTCGACGCCTGCAACAAGCGCGTGGATGCCCCGGCGGCGATCGGCGACGCCTCGGTCACGGCCCGATAGCCGGACCCGCTTCGAACGATCCAGAGACAGGAGCCGAAATGGCAACGCAAGACAGGCAAGAAGAAACCACCGAGGTCGTCGTCATCGGCGCCGGAATGGCAGGTTTGACGGCCGCGACCACCCTCGCGCCCGCAGCTGAGGTAGTAGTGCTCGAGTCCACCGATCGCACGGGCGGACGCGTCGAAACCGTCCGTCGAGGCGACTACTGGATCAATGTCGGCACCCAGTTCACCGAGGGCACCGGCACACTGATCGACGCGCTCGACCGGCACAACATCGAGATGGGTTCACTCGCCGGCAAGAGCATCGGGCTGCATCTGAACGGCTCCACGGTCGACACCTCGAATCCCCTGGCGCTCATGTTCCGCACGCGCATGACCATGATGGATCGGCTCGGCCTTGCCGTAGTCGGCGCTCGGATCCTCGCGGCCACACCGTTCCTCGAGTCGCAGAGCCGTTTCGCCCAGCGGGTGCGTGCCAAGCTGGACGCCAAACTCGCGTCGTATCTGCTCAACGGTGTCCGCTCGGAACTGGCCGCCACAATCGTCCGGTCGTGGTCGGCGCAGTGGATGGGATGCGAGCCGGACGAGACGGCCGCCACCCAATTCGTCTACTCGGTCGGCATCGCGCTGGCCGACCCGGAGAAGGTGCCGAACTTCTCGCTGCCCGCGGGCGGCAACCAGACGCTGACCGACGTGCTGACCGAGGATCTCGGTGCCCGCATCCGCTTGAACTCGGTCGTTCGATCGGTACGTCGCGACGGTGACGGCGTGGTCGTCGACTATCTCGACGGCGATCGCCCCAAGCGGTTGCGGGCGCAACGCGCGATCGTCACCGCACCCGCCGATATCACCGAGCGGATCATCCCGGACCTTCCGCAGCGCTACCGCAACGCGTTCGACGACATCACCTACGGGCGCTATGTGGTCGTCGGCTTCTTCACCGACGAAGTCGGGCCGCAACGGTGGGACAAGTTCTTCGGCATCTCCGCGCCACAGCTGTCGTTCCAGGCGATGTTCAACCACGCCGCGGCGCTGCGCACCGGTGACGACCGCAAGCCGGGCGGTGCCCTGGCCTGTTTCGCCGGTGGCGGTAAGGCCGACGCGTTGCTCGACCTGCCCGACGAGGAGATCGTGTCGCGCTTCCGGAACGACCTGCTCAGCCTGCTGCCCGAGCTGGAAGGCAAGCTGGGGGAGGGCATCCTGCGCAGGCACCGCCGGGTCGTCCCGTTCTGGGCGCCCGGCCGGCGCAAGTCGCTGCCCACGTTGCGCGACCCGCTCGGCACCATCTACCTCGCCGGCGACTACCAGCTCGATGTGCCGTCACTGGCCGACGCCGCGACCTCGGGTGAGCGATCGGCGCTGGCGGTATTGGAAAGCCTGGGCCGCTCGCGATAGCCGGGGGACTGCCCGCAACCAGGGAACAACGCCCAAACCCCTACTGCTGTCGAATCGCTCACCACCGCCAGCTGGGAGGGCACCGTTCGCGGAGCGCCCGTCGACCGAGACCGCGCAGCTCATCGTGTTGCCGGTGATCGATCGGGCGGTACCTCGGGCGAGGGCGAGTGTCCAAACCGGTTCGGTTGGGGCGCGACGGGTCGTCGCCGGCGAGGCAGCCGTGCGCGTCCGCCTTGTTACCGGCCTTCGTCGAGGACTGCCCACTCGCTGCCTACGGTTGCCGGGTTGTCAAGCACTGTTCGGCTGCGGCTTGCCCGCCGGGAGATGACACGAGGTCGTGAACAATGAACGCCCCCTGCTCATTACGAGCAGGGGGCGTCGTTCTGCCGGCGGAGCCGAGTCGGAAGCGGCTCAGATCCCGGCGTCGGGTCGTGGAATATCGCCTCGCCAGGCTCCGGTCTCGTGTCCCTCGCTCTCGATGAACTGCTTGAAGCGCTTCATGTCACCGTTGACGCGGTGCTCGAGCACACCGAGCTTGTCGGCGACGGTTTCGACGAAGCCATCCGGGTCGACCTCCATCTGCGCGGTGATGCGGGTATGGGTGTCGTCGAGGCGGTGGAAAGTGATGACTCCGGCGTGATCGGGTCCGCTGTCGGACTTCCACGCGACGCGCTCGTCGGGGTGCTGCTCGGTGATGGTGGCGTCGAACTCGCGTGTCGAGGGACCGACGTGGATGCGCCAGTGGGTGTGCCGGTCGTCCAGTTGACGGACCTGCTCCACCCCTTCCATGAACTGCGGAAACGTCTCGAACTGCGTCCACTGGTTGTAGGCGGTACGGATCGGGACGTCCACATCGACAGTTGCGGCAACCGTGCTCACAGGTACTCCTTCCCCGGTCCGCGTCTGTTGTCGTCACGGACCGGCTTCGGTAACTCGTACAGTGGGGGCCATACCCTGGCGCCGGAACCACAAACGAAGGCGACGAAACCGCGAGCGAGTGTCAGGGGCCTGCTCCGGCACGTCAAATCCCCGGATACAAAAGAACAACCCCTCCGACCCAGGTCAGAGGGGTTTCGCCTGTCGGGCTGACAGGATTTGAACCTGCGACCACCTGGCGACGGTTCGCGCCGTCCAGAGGATGCTGGATGGCACCCAAAACTACTGGTAGATAGCAAGATTCACGCGATCGGCCTGCTGGTTGATTCTTGTCACTTCCCGCCCTTTCCGGCCATTTCTGTGTGGTTTTTGTGTGTTGGTTCGCGCCGCGGTCCATAGGGCGGTTCGAACCAACCTTCTTGCGGCCGCCATGCCGACCCTGACCGGTTTCCACAGCTCTACGCCGACCCCGGACCGACGGCTGCGGGGTCCATCGCTGTGAAACGCAATGCACGCCTGCCGTGCCAGCGGCGAGTTCGCCGTTCGGCGAGAGAGCTGAGACCACGCATGTCTGGAGCCGATTCGATCGCTCGTTGTGGCCGCCCGCATCATGGACGTGGACCGCCGTTCCGGAGGAGTGCGCCAGTGCTGAGAAGAACTGCTGCGCAGCCGTCGATTGCGTGCCACCTCCGGCCGCGATGGGCAAGTCGCCGGGGGTATGTTCGCCGCAGGTGCCCGGGCGTCCGCCTCCAGCACGACGCCCGACTACTTCCAATTTCGAAGACGATCCTTGTAGTGCAGAGAAATACAACCGTCGTTCTCGGCCAGGCGAGTCAGCCGCCGTACTCGTTGATCAGGCTGTCGACGTCCCCGATGACAGAGATCGGGTCGCCGGCATCGGCGGGCAGGAAGACCGCGATCTCCCCGTTGCCCAGGTCACCGATTCGCGCCGTCGCGGGCCCGAAGCTAGGCACGCGTACCGGCTTCCAGGTCCGGCCGTCGCGAGAAACCCACAGCGCGGGCGCACTCATCCCGGCCTGTTGCAACCGGCCACCGGCGATGAAGCCGGCGGGGCGGGCCGTGACATCGGCGAGTGACTCGCCCCTGGCCAGCTCGACGGTACGCTGCCAGTCGTCTCCGGTGATCGATTGCAAGATCGCCGACCTGCCGTCGACGGTGCCTTCGGCGACGATTCCGGAAGGTCCTGCCGCGCAACCGGACAGTTGGCCGTCGATGTCGTCGAACGGTCCCAGATTCAACCGCTGCCAGAGCCCATCGAGCCGCCACGCGGCAGGAACCGCGATGCCGGGCGACCGCTCGACCCATCCGACTGCGATGGGATCGCCCGTCGGGGTTGCGCAGACATCGTTGATCCGGGAGGACAGTTCGCCGTCGGTCTGGATGGGCATCTGGTGCCAGACCATACCGTCGAGGGAACTCCAGATCTGGGCGGAACTCCGCGTGGTGAAGCCGACATCCGGTCGGCCCCGTGCGGTGAGAATCCACCGATCGCCGAAGTGGTCGAGGCTGTCGAGATCTAGCGTGGTCTCCGGCTGGAACCCCGAAACCGACTGCCAGTCAGCCACATTGGGTGACCGCCACCAGCCACGCGCCGGCGCCGACCCTGTCGCTGGATCGTATTCCGCGCCGAGTACCACCTCGACACCGTCAGGGCCGGTCGAAAGAAGTGCGCCGTGCATCGATTCCGCTGCGCGCGGTTGCCAGTCTGTCTCGATCGCCGAGTCGCCCTGCAGTGTGACGAGCGTGAACTCGCCTGAGCGCGATCGCCGGCCGTTCGGCTCGACCTGCCACACGCTGCGTCCGGTGCGAAGCAGCCGACGTGCGGGATCGAGCACGATCGGCCAAGCGAACGGTACAGCGCGGCTGGACAATCGCTGAAGATCGGTCCAGGTGCGGTCGGCAGCGAGGCGGCCGATCCGGACGCCGCCGTCGTCGATCAGGCCGACGATCGAGCCGTCGAGTTGCGCGACTACCGAGCCGTGGGCTCCGCTGTACTTGTTGTTGTCCGTGGTGCCCGCGAGTTCCCAGGAACCATCGCCGTTGCGCCGATAGAGCCCGGCCACCGGGGCGTCGGGTCCCTGACCTATCGCGGTGACAGTGCCGTTGGCCGCGATAGGTGAGCGCAGCGAAACACCGCTGGCTGGGGCGAGATCGGTCTCCTCTGAGGGCACAGGGACCCGCTCGGGTGTCCACGAAACACCGTCCGGGGAGCGCCACGCCGCCGGTAGCGCCGGAGCGTTCGGTCCGTTGTCAGCACGCACGGAACCGACGAGCGAAAACCCGTCCGGCGTGCGGGTGAGTCCGCCGAAGTAGCCGCGGTCGCCGGTCAATCGGATCCGCGACGACCAGCTCTTCCCACTGTCGCCGGAGTGATAGATCACCGGTGCCGTGGTGGCGCCCTCGGGTCCGGTGGAGGCGAGCAGGACGACGGTCGGCCCCGCCGCGACCAGCTCCCATCCGGCGAGCCGCTCACCGGAAGCGACTGCGGGCAGTGGCACCGAGGTCACGCTGTCGTTCGCGTCGAGTCGCAGTAGGGCCTGTTCGCCGTCACTGTCCGTGCCGAGCAGGACCACGCTCGTACCGTCGACGCTGAGATCGGTGACCTCGGCCCCGCCCGTGAGCGCCTGCGGCAGTACGCGCTCGCGCCAGTGCCTGCGATCGGTGGACGTCCACAATTTGTTGGTCCGCAGGCCGTCGTGCCACACCGACCCCACGAGCGCCGTCAGCTCCGCGCTGCCCTCCGCCCAGCCGTCGAAGTCGCCCTCGACGGCGTCGGTGACCGGAGCTCTGGACCACGCCGCCGCGTCGTCGGACAGCCACACCGCCGGTGTGCCAGGCCGCCCCGGTTCGGCGTAGCTACCGCCGATCAGCCAGGGCAACCCGGCCTCGCCGGGAACCAACCGCCCGGCGTCCACGGTCGGCTGCGTGAGGCGCATGGACTCCGGCACAGCGATCGGCTTCACCGCGGCGGTCGGCCACCGGTGCTCCTGGCCCGGACCCGCGGTGCACGAACTCGTTACCGCGACGGCGAGCGCGCACACTGCGACAGCACCAAATCCCCGTGCGAGTCGAATCATCGAAGAGCCTCCTGTCGAAATACCTATGACCACAGATGCGATCCGGGCGAGAGTCAGTTCGTCAGGAGAAGGGAAGATCCAGCGGCATCGAACCGAAGCGGTGGGCTGTGGCATCTGCTGAGTACGACCGAACGTGTTTCGACCCGAAGGAGGACCGCGTGTACTCACCGGTTTTCGCGGCAATCGCTGTCGCTATTCTCTGCTCGCCCGCAGCATCGCCGAATATCGCCAGTGCTGGATTCGCGCCCGTGTACATCGGCCCGTTCGCCTCTGAAGACGAATGCACCACGGCGTCACACGGGGTGGGAATCCGAATTCCGAAGGACGAAAACGGGAACGACGGTCTCGCGTTGATTCCCGAGTGTGTTCTGCAAGCCGATCAGCAGTGGTATCTCAAGACCTGACCGTCAACGATCAGCGCAGCCCGTCGAGGACGGCTGCTCTGACCGGGTCGCCCACCGACAATTCCTTGGCGACCCGCCGCCAGGCGTTGCGACCCGCGGTTGCCGACCCGAGTACTGCGGCCGTCACCGCGGCGGCGTGGTCGGGGCGCAGCGCTTCCCGGGACATGATCGAGATCTCCAGATCCTCCGACATCGTCAGCGCGGTGGTCGTCAACTGGCCGCTGAGTGCCTGTTCGTCAGCCGAGTACAGCACCACCAGGTGTTCGCCGCCGTCGCGCACGGAGATTCGGACGATATCGCCTGCCACCGCGTCGGACCCGAAGGACCGCACGGTAATCAGAGTTCGTTCCGGACCGGCAGGAGCGCGGGTGAATTCGATGCCGAGCTCGGTGTCGAGTCGGCGCTGCGCGGTGCGTTCTGCGGGCGATTCCCGCGCCGGGGCCGCGGCCAGCGTATTGACCCGCCAGCCGGGTACCAGGAAGGACTGCCGCGCACCGAGGAGGGAAACGCCGGCATCCGGCCCGAGCAGTCGGGCGGCGATGCGGGCACCCGCGGCGGCGATCTCCGCGTCGTCGTCGAGGTTGTCGTCCATCGCGTCGACCAACATGCCGATATCGATGGGTAGGTCGAGCCGGTGCCTGCCCTCATCACGCGCGGTCACGATGCCTCCTCGTCGTCGGTGTCCTCGCGCGCCGCCAGTTCCCGGACCAGCGCTTCGCGTAGCATTTTCGCGCCGGCCGCGCGAAGGCGTTTGACCTTCGCCTGGTGCAGATCGAGAGCGTCGGCGACCTCTTTGGTTGTTTGCACATCGGCGAAGCTGCCGTCCGCCGCGAGCACGAACGTGGCACGAAGTACGGCGGCGGTTTCCTGGTGTTCGATTCCCGCCAGCGCAGCGAGCAGAATCGAGCGGTCTGCCAGGCGCGTGTCCTGTTCGCTGGTGGCGCGGTCCTCCATGGTCAGCACGGCCGCGTCGTAGTCGACCCTGCTGCCCGGATGCCGCTTCTCCGCGGTGCGTCGGCGCCGGGACTGCAACGCCTGCCACTGAAGCTGCTGGAGCACGTGGGTTTTCCAATGTCGAATCCGTTCGGCGGGCAGTGTCGCGGTCAGTTCGACCATCGCGTCCTGCGCGACGTCTTCGAAGTCCGAGCGCATGTCGGGGTCGACCCGCTCGAGCACGTGGCGCGCTTTACCCGCGGCGTATGTCGCCATGGTGACCAGATCGACGCCGAAAATATGAGTCACGACCGCCCCACGTAGATGTGGGGGTACTTCGCCCCACTTCGCGCCCAGCCAGTTGTCCAAGGGATCATCAGGACTCAACTCGTGCCCCCATTCGATCGGCGGCCGCACCACCGGATGCGGTGCCCGTAGAGGTCGCGCGCACCCCAGGCCTCGCGCGACTTTCGGCGCCGATTCTACCGTCGGTGGTGGCTGTCGTCCGTCGACCCCGATCATCTATCGACCTCCAGTGCGGGAAGCGTTCCTACACTGATGCCGTTGACAGTGAGGGTGGTTCGCGGTGGTGACGGGTCCCCCGCGGCCTGCTCGACAGCGGCACAGCGTAGCGGAAATCGGCACTCCATGTCGGTGGGCTGGCACCCGTGGACTGTGGATGCACTGTGCTGAGGCGTGACACTGGAACTCCAGTTGGCGGCTATGCGGCTTCGCGAAGCAAGGAGTAGGGCATGTTTCGCACTCAGTTCGATCTCGGTGGTTCGGGGTCGGCTGGTCCCGTTCATGGCGTGGAATATCCGGTCATCGGCCAACCGGGCGCGCTCCCGGACCACGTCGTCATCGACAAGCTGACGGGCGCCGAACAGGCCTGGTTGGCCTGTTGCGTCGACGCTGTGGCCGAGGGCGCGGCGGCTGCCCGCGCGCTGTTCGCGCCACGGCAGGAAACCGTGGTGCTGGCGCGCGCGTCTCTGGCGCGATGGAAGTGCTTCGACCAGGAGGACGATCTGCTCGTCGAGGAAGCGGATTCGCTCGACGACCAAGGCAGGCGCGAATCCGCCGATCTCTCGGCGGCGCGTGCGTTGGGAAACCTGGCCTGTGCACTGACCGGCGCGACCGATATCGGCACAGCAGCAGCCTGCTTTCTCGCCCACGCGGAACGCGCAGGGCTGCACTCCGCGGGTGGCATGTCGATGCCCGCCGATGCCACGTGGAACACAGGGTCAGACCACCTCGGTTCCTTGGTGCGTAGCCTCGGCGAGCACTGTGACGGCTCCGCGCGTGCGTTTGCGATTCTCACCCTGCTGGAATTGGCGGGGCGCCGACCGAAGACGCTGCGCACCAAGGAGACCAACGTCTTGCTGGTCGACATGTACGGCGCAGGCCACCGGGCAGTACTGCGGCTGACGCTGGTCGATGCCGGTCCCAGTGGCTTGCATCCCGACCCCGCTCGCATGAGCTTCCTGCAAGCTGACGCGGCGTTCGATGCCGCGCTCGTCGACGCGTGGGCGAGCAGCGAACTCGCGACTACCGCGGCCTGCGTGCTCTGGTCCGTCACGCTCGACGGGGGTGCGCCCGCCAATGACATCACCGGCGGCTCCCTAGGCGCAGCATTCGCCGTTTGCCTCCACTACCTGGCGCCGCAGACGCGGTGGCGCCGATACCTCCGGTATCGGCTCGACCCGTCCTGCGCGATCGCCGCTGAATTGCGCGGTGAGATGTTGGGCGGAGTCGGTGGCTATCCAGGAAAACTCCGTGCAGCTCAGCAGAATTCGCTGCGCGTAGTCGTCGCCGCCAGCGGCTTCGCCGAGGCCGTACGCGCCGCACCGCCGCGGTTCGCAGCAAACATCAGCGCCGCCCGAACTGTCGACGAGGCTATCCGGCTCGCCGAGGGCGGGACCGGCTATCGGGTCCGGGCGGTCTGGTCAGCCGTTTTGACGACACTTGTTGTCTCCGGGCTGACAATTTTCGCTCGGCGGTGGCCACAGCAGTCATGTTCCTACCCCATCGGCCAGGGTGGGCTGTCGTTCTGCGAGGCGATCTCTCGCGGAAATGGGAGGTGATCACCTTGGCCAGGAAGGCCTTCCATCGATCTTGATCTCGTCGGGCAGTGGGCCTTTGAAATGCTTGACTGTCGAGGAGCCGAACTGGTTGAACTCCATTGCCAGCCCTGCGGTATGCAGGCCGCCCATTTTTTCATCCGTGACCGTTTTGCCAGCGATTGTCACCTTCTTCTTCTTGTCCCAATTGTATCTATCGAAAATGTGGATACGGTAGTCCAGTAGTATTTCTGGTCGATCGCTTCCCGATCCGGTGTGGGTGATCGTTACCACTCCTGTTGCGCACACGGAGATGCCGCCCATTGCGTAGAACCAATCCGAATGCTCGCTTTGTAGAATGTAGTAGCCGCTCCATGCGGTAGTAAATGTGATGGGTGGGTTCGGGCTGGTCGGGTTGGCGCGGGCTGAAGTGCTCACCGCCTCGACGACCAGCCGCTCAGCATGCCGCCTCAGTCCTGGGACGCTGTTCATTACATCGTCTGGGTCGATCGAGAGATCCTCCCCTTTGTTCTTCAAATAGTTGTTCAAGCCTCTTGCCGCGTTCTTGTATCCGATTGCGAGAGCGCCATAGTAGATGCCGCGAGCAACGGCAAAGAACTCAATGTCGTCATCGCGCTCATTGGCTGGTTGTGAATTATGTGGGCCAGCGCCCGGGTCTGGTTGAGGTGGCGTCGGCATTGCGGGGATTTGAGGAGTCATATGTTCTCCGTGGTGACACGTTGTTCCGGGGTCGATGGAATCGGTGGTTATGTCAGGTGTGGATACTTTCAGTCCACCAGACAGTCTCCGCAATGCCGTACCGCCGGTTCCCGGGGTCTACCGTGATAACTGTTGGAATATCGAACTCTGCTGGGTTATAGGTAGGGGAGGTTCGTGTGGGGTAGTAGTCCAACGCTTCAGAAATCGCCTCTGCAAGTGTAAATAGCGTGCCGCGGCGTCCAGATGCGGACTGCTGGAGCGCGGCCGTTTCTGCGGTAATCTGCACTTCCAGTTCAGTGGGGAGGGGTACGCCTGTATCACCTGCCCATGCGCCGAGGGGAAACTCGAATATGTCGTGTTTGATGGTCTGCAGCACTCTTTCGATAAGATCGGCTGCTTGATTTCGTGCCAACTGTTCGAGGCATTTTCCGGCCGCGCAGATTATTTTCGATGTGGCTTCCATGTATATACTTCGGTCTGAACTACTATTGCTTAGTTCCAGGAGCTTCGCGATGAAGGATGTCGCCGCCGTTCCCGACCATTGTGAACGCAACCAGTCGGCGCCCGACGTGAGATTCTGGGCTGTGACGAAGTCGTTGATACCGAGTCTTTCGATCCTCGAGCCGACTTCATTCAATAATTCCCAATCAGCTGAGAATGGGGTGAGATATTCTACCGTCGGATTGACGCCTAAAGTCGTTGCCAAACCCTTGTCGTAGGGTGTCAGTGTGGTAATTGTTGACTCGATAAGCTCCTGTATGGAACATTGAGTATCGATATTTTGGTTGAGGGTGGGAAATTGTAGTCCGCCGTATCGTGTCAGGCCTGGCGAGTCGTCCGAGGCGGATATTTCGCCTGCTGCCGCTATATAAGTGGCATTGTTTCGATCGCTCGATCGAAACAATGCGGCGACTGTGGACAGATCGTTTCCCAGTACTTCGATCGCAGCGAAGTCGTTATGCGCGCACCGGGTGTATTCCTCGGCAAATCTATCGAATGAAGAAGTCAACCCGCCGCCGATTTCTGAAGTGCCCGGTGGGAACGAGATCAGCGGGCTCAGTTGGGAGAGATTAGTATTCGCACATGCGGCGATGTCCAGCAAATCCAGGCTGAACCCGTAGAGGCATGATGTGTCGACGTTGATACTGTTCATCTCCTAGTTCCTTCCACGAATGGGGTATTGGTCGGGGTCTCGCTCACCAACTCGCGCCAATTCTTCGAATCATCGCCCTGGGGGTTCCGGGAACGGCGACTATGTGATCGGAGCCCACGTCTGTGAGTAGGTAGCGTCCATCGTCGGGATAGTCGAGCCACAGGAATCCGCGGCCGGCGGTGTAACGCGAGTCGATGGCGGCTCCACGCACTACCGAGATCTCGCCGGTGCCGATGCGTGGTCTTCGGAAGAAGCGTCGTAACTCCGCCGATTCGGGGGTTCGGGACGCTATGCAGTCGGCGCGAGTGTCGAGGTCGCTGCGCTGTCCGCGGACCGGACCGAGGCTGCCTGCGGTTACCCGGGGGAGGAGGGCGACGATCGCTTGCCCGACGCGAATCGCGGGAAGGGTGGAGATGGTCACCTCGGTGCCGTACCGACGAGTCGGACCAGGTGCCTGGGCGGCGAGAGTTGCCAGCTCGCCCGAGATTCCCGCGTGTATCCGGACGGTAGCGGTCTGCTCGGGTCCGTGGAACCCGTAGACCTCGATCCGGTACTCGGGCTCGAGCAACACCGTCAGCGCGTGGTAGAGGTGGTCGTCGAGGCGGGCGCGGAGGCGCTCTGCGGCGGCCGCGCGGCTGCGGTCGAGGTCGGGGAATTCGGTCGGGTCGGGGATGTGACTCAGGGGGTACGGCAGGCGGTCTCGGCCGAGTGCTTCGAGCGCGATACTGAAGGTGAGACCTTGCATGCGCCAGCGTGATCCGGTCATTCGATCACCCCGCCGGTGGGCAGGACCCAAGGTTGTTCACCGAGGAGTTCGGTGGTGCGGTCGCGGACGAGGTAGTCCGGGATCCGGTGTTCGCCGTCGTCGTCTCCCTTGGCGCGTGCGCCCGGTGCTCCCATTCCGGCCATCCCTGGTAGGCCGTTGCGGCCGGCAGTTGCGTTCGCCGTGCGCTCAGGGGCACCGGCTTGCTTGGCCACATGACCAGGTACTGCCTTGCCTGCGATAGGTGGACCTGCGGTCGGGGAGCCGCTCGTGGGCGCACCGGTGCCCGGAGCGGTTCCCGGGTTCGGTGAACCGGGTGTTGTCGAGGGATCGGCAGTGGTGGGTGCGGTGCTCGATGGTGTGGTTCGCGTACCAGCGGGGTCGGTTTCCTCCGGTGAGCCGACTCGGGTGGCCGACTGCTGGTAATCCACTGGCTGGGTGCTGTTTTCGGCGGGTTCGCCGGTCGACTTGCGTGTGGAGGGGTTCTTCGGCGGCTGTGCGGGTTCGGGCGTCTTTCCCCCGTGAAAGGTGTTCACCGCTTGCGCGAGTCGCGGTGTTCGCTCGTCGACCTCCCTCGCGGCGGGTTGATAGATCGTGCTCATCAGCCATTGGGCCTCGGCTTCGGCCTCGTCGGCGCTGTGCTTGGACTCCTTGATCGCGCCGGTGCGGGGAATCGCGACGTTCGCCTGATCGAAGCCGGAGACGTCCAGTGGCGGCTGGATCGACCTCGCCGCCTTGCTGAGCGCGTCTTCCAGGGTATCGATGCAGTTCGCCATCAACTCGAAGGTGAGCGAGAGCTTCTCGGCCTCGACGACGTAGGCGCGGGTGCTCACCATCGCCGCGGTGGCCGCGCGCCCCTGCCAATGGGTGGCGATGGCTTTCTCCACGTCGGCACGGAAGGTCTCCACCGCCTCCCGCATGCCACCGTGGGCGCTGCCGCGGCCACCCTCATCCAGCCGGCGCCAGCCGTCGGCGCCGGTGTTTATCGCCGCGACGTCGACCTGCGAACTGGCGCCGTGCAGAGCATTCCAGATCTGTTCGTGGGTCCACTGAGCGAAGTTCTCGTGTTGGATGATCTTGGTTGCGGCGTAACGATCCTGATAGCGGGTGGTCAGGTCGGAACGTTCCCGGAATACGGCGGCTTCGCGAGGTTCCGACTTGTGCGCACCGTCGCTGGTTCGCATCTGGCCGGTTTCGGCCAGTGAACCGAGGGCGGCCAACGCGTCCGAATGTGCGGCGACCATCAGAGCTGACCGCCCTTCGCACCCAGTTCCGCCGCGTTCTGCTGGTCGACCGTGCCGACCTTGCCGATCGTCGCGGCGTAGGTGTCGCGCATGAGTGTCGCGATCTCGATGTGTTGCCCGAGACGGGTGAACGCGGAATCGGTGCTGTCGTCCGAATCCCCGTGCACGGCCTTGTTCTGGAACTTGGCGCGCAGGATCTGCGCGGAAGGGATGCCGCCGTAGCCGGACAGCGTCTGCAGGCCGAGCGCGTCGTGCTGGAGCTGGACCAGCCGGTCGCGATACGCCTCACATGCTGCCCGCAGCGCCTCGCCGATGCCTTCATCCATCCGCAATTCACCATCGGCCGCCTGCTGCTCGGCCGTCTGCCATTCGCGGATCTGCTGGTCGAGTGGGTCGGTCACGGGCAGTCTCCCGCGGCCGGTGTGGTGTCCGCGTGGTATGCGGGAAAGTCGGTGCGGCCGGGCCGACGGTGTGTGGTGGAAAGGGGCACATCTGTCAGATGCGGCCGGGCGAGTCATCGGTTCGCGGATGGCCGGGGGTGCGATCCCGGCGGCGGCATCGCTGCCCGAGCAAGGGCGCCGAACCTGGATCCGCCGAACCGGCATCAACATTGACGTGTTCGACTCGACTGCACCCGATGTCTGGAGCCTGCTCCAGCAACTCTTCAGCGATCAGCCATGGGTGGTGTTCCTCGCGGGGCTGCTCAGCTGGGTGGCGACGATCCTCGGGGTCTTCCGGGCATCCCGGCACGGTCTGCGTCTACTTTCCGAGCGAGATGACCTGTTGGGCACCGGAATACGAATCGGCATCGCCGCGATATTGATGGTGGTTCCGATGACCTGGATTGTGTGCACGGTGGTGTGGGGGAACCTGTACCAGTACATCTTCACCGGTCTGTTCCTGGTGGACGAACCGGCGCGGCCCACCTCGTGGTTGGGGGTGTCGGTCGGCGCAGTAGTCCTCGTCGGCTATGTGGTCTCGGTGTGTGTGGAAGTCGTGAAGAAGTTGCTTGACGGCGCGATCAGTGAGGCGTTGTCCAGTGCGCTCGGCGGCGGTGCGTTGCCTGGCCTCCCGGCGGCGCTGCTGACGGTGGTCCACCGAAATGACGACGGTCCGTCGTGGGCAGTGGCCAGTGGCGTGGTGTTTGTGGGCGGCTTTCTCGTCGCGCCGGTGATCGTGGCGATCTGCGTGCGGCTGTGCAGCGAGAAGTGAGGCGGCTGCGCCGCGGTCGGTGAACCCCGCGTCGCGTCGTGTGCGTCTGAGCAGGTGTCGGATATTGGCCTATTCAAGGTGGCGAGGGTACATGAACAGGACGGGCTGGACCCCGAATGGCAGGGTACGCAGGGTAATCGGTGTCGCGGTTGTCGCGGCGATGTGTTTCGTCGTGCCCGCGTGTGCGGAGGACAGCGTTGGTGACGACGTCGCCGATCAGGTGTGCGAGATCGTCGGCCCGGTGGCCGACGCCGTCGCCTCGCGGCTCGCCCGCGGGAAGGCCATCACAGTGCTGATCATCGCCGCACTCACAGGCGTAGTCCTCGACGACGCCTGCCTGCGGCACCATGTCGAGGAAGCCGAGTGAACCTGGGGCCGCCCAGCTCTGGGTGAACCGGCCGGTCTCTGCATCGCATCTCTGGATCCGTGAGCGTAGTCGACACAGACGGAGGGACAATCGTCATGCAGGGTCATCATCGTTTTCGGATTCATCGGCTGCTGGCAGGCCTTTTCGCGGTACCACTCCTCGTGCTGAATTGGCTCGGTGCTGGACCGGCGAATGCCGAACTCTATTGTGACGAAGGCTCCGTCTGCTTCTGGGCGGGCTCGAACTATCAGGGAGACTGGTCAGTTCTAGCTGCACCGGGTGACACCTGTATCAGCCTCCCCAAAGCCCACTCGTCCATCTGGAACAGGACCGACGTTCAGATATGGTTCTACACCGATTCCGGCTGCCGTGAACCGGGCCGCTGGCTCGAACCGGAGGGCTACACGCCGGATACCGAGGTGCCGGTGCGTTCGATGGTCGCCGCCCAGTGGGTAGATCTAGGCTGACCCGGGGGTCACCCGGGGGAACGACGGCGGTATCCCCGGTGCCGAGAGACCGATCTCGCTCAGACCTGCGATCGGTCTCTTGTCAGCTGACGAGATGTACCTCGAAAGTCCAGGTCTTGTGGTCGATGCCGTCGGCGCAGGTGGCGACGCGGCCCGTCTCGGTGGTCGTCCCTGCGGTGGGCGT
This sequence comes from Nocardia asteroides, assembly GCF_900637185.1. Classification (NCBI taxonomy): domain Bacteria; kingdom Bacillati; phylum Actinomycetota; class Actinomycetes; order Mycobacteriales; family Nocardiaceae; genus Nocardia; species Nocardia asteroides. Next base: position 3,675,336 of record NZ_LR134352.1, read on the forward strand.
CGAGCAGATCCACTCCGGCGTGGCGATCGCATTCGTGTTGCCTTCGGTCGCCGGTGGGCGGTTCCGGTAGTCGGCGTATACCTGCGCCGCCCGCACACAAGTGATCGGGCCGGTCATCGCGCGGATCTCGGTCGCCCTGCCGTCTGGCAGCGCCAGGCTCGTGCACGGTTGATCCGGCACCGCGGATTCGGAGGTGAATTCCTGGTCCGGTGCGGTCTTGTCGGAAGCGCTCGCGGGTAGCCGGCGTTCGGTGTGCGGGCAGTCGAAGGCGACCTGCGATTCGGGCACTATGCTCGGGACAGGCTGGTTGCTACGTGCTTCGCCGGGTCGCCAGGTGTGGTTGTCGACGAAGTGGAAGTCGACTTCCGAGCCCTCGAGTCGACCTGGTGACGATTTATCGGCCGCCAGTCGCGTGATGACGGCCTTGCCCGGGGAGCACCGAAAGATTCCGTAGTTGTCGCTATCGCTGCCCCACGTGGCCCAGGTATCGGCATTCGAGTACATATCCGCGCCGATCGGGGAATCGATGACCTGCATCCCACCATCGAGCATCCGCAGGACTCGAAAGCGGCTGTTGCGCCCGCTTCCGCCGACCCAGAAGATCAACTCGGGCACCCCGTCACCGGTGATATCGGTTGCCGCGACGAGTCCCATTTCCTGCTTTTCGGTGAAGGAGCCGTGCGGACCGAGACCGTCACCGCTGTCGTAGTAGCCCTCGAGGGTGCTCACGTACCGTGCGACGGTGTCGGGCAAGCCGACCAGCAACTCATAGGAGGGCGTGGCCGAGAGCGCGATTGCGATGGGGTTGACCGCGTCCTTGCCGCTGATCGGGGCGACCGCGACCACCCGGCACATCCGGCCTGGGCCGTTGCGTCCTTCGCAGGGGTCCTTGCCGGTGAAAACGGCTGGGTCCACAGAGATCGGTGACTGCTGCGACGTTGCGGATCCATCCGCCGGCAGGCAAGCGGTGGCCGCTATCGTGACGGCGAGTAGCACGACTGTCATGCGCCGCCGACTCGCACGAGTCTTGCTGCTCGTGCGTTGGCGGGGTGCGTGGCGAAGGAAGTCCATGTTCGCTGAGATGCCGTTGCCGACCCGATTGGTTCGTCGGCCCGATCGTCGTGATCTGGCCGAGGAACCAATCATGAGCTCGCCACGAACGGAACCCGCTCAGCTGCCCGCGTAGAAATAGAAGTAGTACCCGGGACCCTTAGCGGGTGCTTTGCCGCCGAGTGAGGGCTTCTCAGTTCCGGAGTTGTGTGAACAGGCGCTCAACCGCGCGATGTTGCCCCGTTGGGCCGGATCGGCATCCATGATCGCGATCCGGTCCTCGAGTTCGGCCTCGCACTCCAATTGTGTTTGGAATGGCCCGAACCAGATATGGACCTCGGTAGCGGCCGCAGGCCCGGCCGCGATACCCGCGAGCGCTCCGGTCATAGCCAGGATCGCGGCCGATCGCTTAACCCCTGTCAAGGTGATCAAATTCGACTCCTCGTCTCCGCGGCGGCGTCGTCGACGCCGCCGGTGTGTCCTGCCTACCCACAGATGCGCTGGCGTCGAATCGCGGTTCGCCCGGTGGCAGTCCGCGCGAATGCGTTGGAGTGAACCATTGTTCGGGGCGAAGGCATCTACGTAGATGTCGGTACGGTGCCGCGGATCAGCGCGGTGGACAACTAGGGAGAATCATGTACGGACTTTTTCTCGGCCTCGATCTGCTGAACCTGGGGTCGTCGATCGTCGCCAACGGGACGGCGGCGCTGGCCAACCTGATCTACATCATTCAGTCGCTGGGTAAGTAGCAAGGATCGCCGTGGTCGTCTTGTCTGCGGGGTCGAGACGACCACGGCGCTGCGGTGGCTATTCGGTCGGCTTGCCGGGGCACGTGGGGCGGTATTCGATCGCGGGCGAGACGAATTCGCGCCACTGCGCCCTGGTCATGCTTCGGGTGACCAAGGCACACGCGGTGGCGGCCCAGGCGGCCGGCAGCGGCCACAGACGGATGCCGCCTTCGTCGTAGCCGACCGCCACGTGCGTTCCGTCCTTGTCCACGGCGAGCGTCTGCGCGGCCCTGGCGCCACCGCCGGGTAAGGGCGGCCCGACCTGGCGGAGATCGGCGGCGTTCCAGAGGCGGACCTCGCCGTCATGTCCGCCGGTGATCACCAGCTGGTCGTCGGCGCTGAACGCGACATCGGTGATCTCGTTGCGGTGGCCGTCCTCGGACACCCGGATCTGCTTGCGTGTGGCGACATCGAGGATGCGCACGCGGTGGTCAGCGCCCGCGACGGCGAGGAGCTTGCCGCTGTTGGCGAAGTTCACCGTGTTGATCACGGTGCCGACCGGTGGGAAGGTGCCGATCGTGCGGCCGGATCGGGTTTCGTGGATTCGCACGACGCCGTCTTTGCCCGCGCTCACGACGATTTCGCGATCGGGGCTCACGACCAGCTGCGTCACCGGCTGATCCGAGACTGCGATGTCGAACAGTGGGTTCCCGCTCGACACGTCCCAGGCGCGGAGGTGTCCGTCGATGCCGACGGCCAGCACTGTCGACCCCGTGCGATCGAAGGTGGGATCCGTCATGGCCGGCCGTGCGGGAACCTCGATGGTGCGCAGTGGATTCGGATCGTCACCGGCCGACCAGATCCTGACCGTTCCGTCGGCGCCGGTGGACGCGAGCAACCTGCCATCGTCGCTGGTCGCGGTGCCGAATACGATTCCGGTATGACCGCGCTTGTCGTGCAGCAGCTTTCGGGTGGCGACATCGTAGACATGTATCGTGCCGTAGTGCGCGCTCGACAGCAGGCGGGTGCCCGTGCGGTCGAAGGTCACGTCCCACGACCTGGTCGAGACATCCAAACCGCCTGACCAGAACCGGTCCTTGGGATACCCCAGGTTCACGTGGGCATCCCGGGCGGCTGCGATCCGGCCGTCCGGATGTACAGCCACATTGTTGACCGGATAGAGCAGCTCGTTCCAGCGGCGACCGAAATCGGTGAACGAGTCGCCGTTCTGCGCGCCGGTGGCGATCCGCCACAGGCGGACTGTCGAATCCCGGCCACCGGAGACCAGCTCGCTGTGATCATTGGTGAGCGCCAGGCCGAACACCGGTCCGGCGTGGCCGGTCCATTCCCCGGCAGCCTCGGCGTTTCGCCACAGCCTGATCCGGCCGTCCCGGCCGCCGGTGAAGACGGTGCCGTCCGGGTGGACGACGACCGCGAATACCTCGGGGTCGGTGGCGAAGTCGGCATGGATCTCCGGTCCGGCGGCGACGCCGGTCACGGCATCCCACCGCCGGATGGTGCCGTCGGCCGACCCGGACACGAGTCGAGTGCCCGTGGCGTCGAAAGCCAGTGCGGTGACCGCGGATCGATGTGCGGTGACAGTGTGCCGCACGGTGCGCGTGGCGAGATCGGTGAGCCGGACGGTGCCATCGTCGTGTGCGGAGGCGACCGTGCTGTTGGCGGCGTCGATCGCGAGGGCGCGTACGGCATTCTCGGTGGCGACGAGTACGCCCAGCGAGTCGCCGGTGGGGCTGTCCCAGAGCCGGATGTCACCGTCGGTCCCACCAGAGACGATCACGGCGTCGGACTTGTCGAAGACCACGGCAGTGGTCGGGCCGACGTGGGTGACCGAGGTACGCGGGCCGATCGGCAACCGGTCCGACATCCGCCACAGCGCGACGCGGCCGTCCCACCCGCCCGCTGCCGCGAGCGACCCGTCGTGGCTGAATGCGATGCCGCGAAAAGCCCGGTCCACAGGCTGCATTTCGGTACCCGAGGGTGCCTGCGCGCCGAGGTCCCACTGCCGCAGCGTGCCGTCCTCACCGCCGGTCAGCACCCGCCCCGCCGCCATCGCGAGGCCGTGAACGGCACCACCGTGACCGACCAGGGGGTTCCCGAGCGCGCTGCCGCTCTCGATGTCCCAGCGCCGGATCGTCGCGTCCCACCCACCCGACACCACGCTCGCGGTCGCGGCATCGAACTGCACGGTGAGCACCGGACCGTCGTGGCCTAGGAGCATACGGCCTTCGGGGACAGCTCGGCTGACGTCCCAAAGGAGCACGAAGTCGGCCTCGCTGCCGATGGCGATGTGCCTGCCGTCGGCGCTCACGGCCAGACTGTCGACCTTCTTCGGGCCGGCGGGTGCGAGCAGAACCGGCGTGGCGCTGTCGATCTGGGTGCGCCACACCGCGCCGTCATGGCCAGCCGAGACCACTCGGTGTCCGTCCGGCTCGAATTCGACAGCGCTCACGACTCCGACATGAGGTGTCACCGGCGGCGCCGCGGCCGACCCGTCGGCGACGCTCCACACGGTGACTGAGCCGTCGGCGCCACCCACCACCGCGCGCCGCCCGTTGTCTTCGAGCGCCACACTGCGCGCGGGCCCGGTGCGCAGTTCCCTGGCGAGGGTGCCATCGGCGGTGTTCCACAGCCGCACGGCGCCATCGAGGTGGGCGGTAGCCGCGACAGCGCCGGTGCTGTCGAGATCGAGGGCGTCGGCAGGCGGTCGTCCATCGAAGCCGATCCAGCGAGCGGCTCCGGATCGCATGTCCCGGAAACGAATTCCGGTCTCGGTGGCGAACGCCACGTGGCTGCCTTCCCGCGTCGCTGCGACGGCTCTGATCCTGGTTGGCTCGGCGGTGACCACGCCGCGCAGGCCAACGAGCGTGTCCGACAGCGCGCCGGGATCCTGGCCGGGTCGGATCGCTTCGGCGGCGAGCATGAGTTGGATCGCGCGTTCGACGCCACCGGCCTGTACGCCGCGCAGGATCTGGCGGACATCGGAGGTGAGTCGGTCGGCGGTGTCCTGTTCGAGTCGCGTCCGGTCCCCGCGAATCTGCATCGTGGCCAGCGCCGCGACATTCACGACGAGGAGAACGACCATCAATAGCACGCCGACCGCGAGCGGATTGATCTTCGAGCGTGTCTGCGCGATCGCCGCGGCGAGGTCGGACGCGCCGGTGATGCGGTCGCCGAATCCGTGCGGCGCGGTCCCGGCGATGTCGTCGCGATACTCGGCGGCGACCACAACCCGCAGCTCGGGGCGATGTGCCGCCGCGGCGTCGATCTTCTGCTGGTAGCCGCCAACCTTCGTGAGCTGTGTGCCGTCGAGTCCCGCTGTGACGGCGCACCGGCGGTCGAGGGTGTGCCAGCGCAATCTGCTCAGGTGCATGGTACGTAGCCATCGGCGCCGCGGATCGAGATCGTCGAGGGCCACGGCGGCGGCGGCCGAGGCGGAATCGCCGACCAGTTTGTTGGCCGGTCCGGCCTTCGTAGCGACCGACCAGACCACGCACGACCCGCGGGCAGCGAGAGCGGTAGTCCCCCAGGCCTTCTGGAGGCCCGCGAGGAATTCGTCGGCGATCTGCGCGAAGCTCATGACCGCCGGATCGGGGTGGAGCCCGCTCGGGCCCGCGCGCAGCACCGTGAATGTCAGGGTGCCGACCGCTGCTGCCGCGCCGTCGCTGCCGCGCAACAGCAGCACCGGTACGGCGGTGGTCCGGACGGTGCGTGGGCGACGGGACGCGAGCTCCAGCGCCGTGAGCACCGTGTAGCCGGTCGCGGACTCTTCCTCCGTCGCGTTGAGGTACTGGATCACCGCGCCCAGCCGATGAACCACCGCGCCGGATCCCGTGCTGGTGAGCAGGTGGTGGCCGATCGACTGGATGCCGGTGGAACGCAGTCCCGCGCGGTCCGCGTGGTGCAGGAAGGTCGTTGTCGCCTGCTCGACCCCGGATGCTCCGGTCAAGGCGCGGGCGAGGTCCGACAGCGCCAGCGCTGCGGAGAAATCCGGACCGTCGTCGATGGTCAGCACATCGGGCAGGCGACGCAGCCAGGTCGTCCCCGAGCGATAGCGCAGGATTCGATGGTCGGCGCCCCCCGGCTCGAGGAGCCGGCTGGTAGCCGCGGCCCCAGCGTCGACGGCGGACTTGCACTCCTTCAGCCACTGCTGATCGGCGCCGGTGAGGCTGGTGAGCCGCGTCCGGTCGTCGCCGATCGGGTCGGGATCGGCCAAATTGTCGGGCAACGGGGGGTTCAGTGCTGGCCCTCGCTGTCATTCTGGGTCAGGCCGGTGACAATCGCGGCCCGTAGCGGGCTGTCCGGCGGCAACATAAGCGCCAGATTCCGCCACGCGTTGAGCCCGGGGCCGGCGGCCGCCACCGAACGGGGAACCAGATCCAGATCCGCCGGTGTCAGATCACCCAGCGCCAACCGTCGCGAGGTCGAGCCCGCCGGGTCGACCGGGAGACCGCGCACGGCGAGCTGGGCCGTCACTATTTGCCCGTCGTTGTAGAGCACCACCAACCAGGGGACGGCATCGGCTGGTACGTAGCAGACGAGATCACCGGTGGCGGCCGATCGTTGGTCCTGCGGTGTCACCGTCAACGTCGTGACCCCGTCCTGACCTGCCTCGAGCCGGAAACGCACCCCGGACTCCGGGTGCACCACCTCGACGCCATGTCGACGGGGTTCGCTCCCGCTCGCCGCGAACAACTGCGACGAAGCTGTGGTGATCGGGGTCCGGGAGTCCGGCGGATCCTCCTCGTGGAGGACGGCGAGCAGGATTTCGAACAGTTCTCGCTGCCTGCCCTGTTGTGCGTTGTCAGTCATCGTCGTCACCCAGCCATCTCCTCAGTACGTCTCTCATGATCGTCTTGATGTACTCCTGAATTCGCTGCACCATCGACTCGTCGAGCCCGACCAGCTCGGCGATCTCGCGTCGGGATCGATGACTGTCCATATCCCAGACGTAGTCCGGAATCGGCATCCACGCGTCGAACACCGCGCGGTCTCTGGCATCGCGCAACCGCGGTGGAACCTCGCGGCGCAGCTGGTCGCGCAGCGGAATCCAGTCCTGCTGTGCGGTGTCCGTGTGCTCGCCGTACAGGTGTTCGGCGCTCTCGGGCAGGTAGGTCGTCCTCGGCTTTCGCCGCTGCTCCTCGGATTTGTTCACCGAAGGCGGCCCGTCGACCTTCCGCAGTTCCTCGAACACCCGCTGACGAGTGGCGACGCCGAGGTATGCCCGCCACGCGCCGTCCGCGCGCATCCGGTTTGGCAGTCGCTGTTCGATCCGGGCCATCACCTCGTGCGAGATGTCGCCGGCATCGAGCAGTCGCAGACTGCGCCCGAGGTCACGGAGCGACTTCGCGGCCTGGTCGGTCGCATGGTGGAGCATGGACCTGTAGAACCAGTGCCGCGACGCCCGATCCGCCTGCATTCGATCCTTCGACGTCGGACGGAAGATCCACTCCCGCACCGCGGGTTGGTCCGGCTCCGGTACCTCCATCATCGGTCGGCGCTGCCATTTGGCGAACGGGTGATCATCGGTGGGGGTGCCGTCACCGGGCGGCCGCTCCATGGCCATCGAATCTCCTATCGTGCAGGGTATTCGAGTCGGGCGCGCCGTCTTTCGCGGAGATTCGCCGACTCCAACTCACAGATGCGGAATCACGCGAATCCGGTTCGCGGACCAGCGCGCCTGCGCGGGCGGCGTAGGGTGAATACGATTTCGGCACAGTGTGTTCGAGGGAGAGGAACCGCGCGGCCATGGGTGGACGGTGGTGGGGGACAGCGGTCGCTGTCGGCGTGCTGATCGGCGGGGCGATACCCGGGTCGGCGGTTGCGGAACCCGGTGATCAGGGCTGTGTCCGCAGTTCCGTGCCGGTGGTGATTCTGGCCGGTGGCGGCCTGTCCGGCGGTGCGCAGGCGTTCGAACCGCTGCGGGCGGCGCTGGCCGGCGCCGGTCGATGTGCCTATTACGTGCCGTACGGGGTGGTCGCGGATGTGAACGGGGTGCGGTCGGTGGCTGACTCCGCGCGGGAGATCGCGCCTGTGCTGGACCGGATCAGGGCCACAACCGGCAGCGACCGAGTCGACATCGTGGCCCATTCGCTCGGTGCGTTGGTGACCCACTACTACGCCAAGTTTCTCGGCGGCGCCCGGCAGCTGGCGCACGTCGCGTTGATCGCACCGGTGAGCAAGGGAACCGAGCTCGGCGAACTGGTGCCCGGTGGGGTCAGCGGACTGGATCGCGAGCTGCCGGGCAGCCGAGTCGTCGTGGCGGGAGTGACCGCGCCCATTCCCTCGCTGCGCGATGTCGTCGTCGGCTCGGACGTGCTCGAGGATCTGCACCGGGGCGGGCTCACCCAACCAGGGGTGCGGTACTGCGTGCTGGCCAGTCGCGGCGAGGTGTGGAACACGCCAATCGAGACGGCGCAATTCATCGACGAGCCGGGCGTCACAAATCAGGTCTTCGAAGACGTCTTTCCCGGAGTCGAGTCCGATCACAACGACATGGTGCTGCGCGCGGAGACCGTGTCGTGGCTCGAGGGTTGTCTCGGATGACCCTTCATCGAAGTGTCAGGCAGCGCGCAGCCGCCCTGTGCGCGCTCATGCTGGCCGTGGTCGCGCCCGTGACCGTGACTCCGGCGCGGGCGTCGGCGGCACCGGGTGCCGTGATCGCGGTGCTACCACAGGCCGCCGGATTTCACGGTGCGGCCGTGAGCAGCATCGTCGAATACTGGACGACCGGGACGGACGGCTCGCCGCAACCGGCCAGCGGCGTCATGTACGAGCCGATCGGTGCTCCACCACCGGGAGGCAGGCCGGTTGCGGTGTATCTGCACGGCACCGCCGGCCTGGGTAGCGGCTGCAGCCCGCAGTCGAATCCCGCCGAGTACGTGACCGAGTTGGGCGAACGGATGGAAGACGGATCCATCGGATATCTGCTCACCCAAGGCTTCGTGGTGATCGCCCCCGACTTCCTCGGCCTCGGGCGATTCGACACCGGGCCGCATCCCTACCTGAACATCGACACCGAGGTCACCGCGACGACGGATCTGCTCCGGGCAGCACACACCTTGCGTGCCGACCTCTCGCCTCGATGGTTCACCCTCGGCACGTCGCAAGGTGGGCAGGTCGCGCTGGCGGTCGGACGGCACCATCGAAGCCATGTCCCCGAGCTCGACTACCGCGGGTCGGTGGCCCTGGATCCCGAATCCGATGTCGAGCACCTGCTGCCGCTGATCGGACCGGGCATCCCGATCGTGCCGGACCTGAAGCTGGGGGCGGGTTTCTTGTCGACGCTGCTCGCGGGGTTGCGGAAGGCTCGCCCCGATGCAGATGTGGACAGCTACCTGACCGAGCACGGTCGTGCGCTGCTCGACGACATCGCGGCCGACTGCATCATGACGATCGCCGACAAGACCGAGCGGGCAGCCGCCGAACACGAACTCTTCGCGCGCAGGCTCGACGGTGAACCGCTGCGGACGATCCTCGACGGCTATATGGCGGTACCGACCAGCGGGTATACCGAGCCGATCCTGCTCATGGTCAATACCCTCGACACGGTGGTGCCGTCGCCCCTGCACGCCAAGCTGGCCCGCGATCTCACCGCGCATCACGTGGACGTGGAAGTGGTTGTCGGACACGATCTGCACTGCGTGGTCAACGAACCGATGAACAACGCCTACAGCGCCTTCGTGGAACGAGTTCGGTCGTGATCAGGCCGGGCAGGTCGAAACGAACGGCCTGCCCGGCAGCACCCGCGCCCATTCCTGCTCGGTGATCGGTGCTGTTCCACTCGCGCAGATATCGCGGGCGATGGCGTCGGCATCGATATGCCACCGCCGGAGGGTGCCGTCGGCAGCGGACTCGGCGAGGACCTCACCATGATCGGCGAAGGCGATCATGGTGCGCTTCCAATGGGTCAGTCCGCGGTGCAGGTCGACGTCCAGTCGCGGCCGATCGGGGTCGTTGAGGTCCCAGATCCGGACGACGTCGAGTGAACCCGGCGCGGCGAGCTTCGTCCCGGCGGCGTCGAAGGCCACGGTTCCCGTCAGCGTGTCGGGCCCGAGGGGGAGATCCAGCCGCCTGGGTCGGCCGGGTTCGGCGATGTCGTACAGTTCGACGCCACCGAGCCCCCCGACAGCGAGCCGGTTCCCGGCGATCGCGAGCGCCATCAGATAGCCGCCGTAGCGGTCGAGCTGTATCTCGGCGACGGGCTCCGCCGGGTCGCCCCTGTTGTAGACAGCGACGCGGCCGTTCACATAGCTGCCCACCGCGAACTGCCTGCCGTCCGCGCTGAACGCGAGAGACCCCGCGAGGGGAACACCCACCGATGCGCGAGCCACTCGTACAGGCGGGCCCGACACATCCCAGAACGTGATCGACTGCTGTAGCCAATGCTGTACCGCGAGAGTGCCTTCCGGCGTGAAGAGCACACCGTCTTGATCTACATCGGTGGCATCGAGCTCGCCCAGCTTTCTGGGGGCTCGGGGACCGGTGATGTCCCACACCACCAGGTCACGTTCGTTGATCTCCACAGCCCGTCGGCCATCCGGGGAAATAGCGACCCTGCCCAGCAGTCCAGGCGGGTCACCGTGTCGGCTGTCCGCGAAAGGATCGACGGGGCGGCGTGCGATGGTTCGCAGTGCGGGAAACAACGCGTCGGGCTGCGTGGATGCCGGAGCGTCGATGCGATCCTGAGGGAGTCGGAAGAGAGTGAGTGTTCCCGTGCGCAGAGGCGCTCCGGAGACCTCGAATACGTGGATTCCATGGTCGATGCTACTCGTGACGACCGAGCGTCCCGATCGCAGGAATCGTGCTCGGACAACCCATTCGGCGGGGAAGGTGGCCGCCGTTTCGCGCTCGTGGACGTCGAGTAGGCGAACTGTCGAATCACCCCCGACCACAACGACGTCCGCACCGTCCGGGCTGGATGCCACATCGAAGTACTGGTTCTCGACATCGGTGAGTCCGGGTAGCGGCGTTGGCGCTGCCGGATTCGTGAAATCCCAACGCAGCACGTGGCCTGGGTTCATGCCGACCGTCAGTGTCGAGCCGTCGGCACTGAATTCGGCCGACCGGGCCTCACGGTCCTCCCCGCCGCTGATCAGTTCGGTGTGGAACGGCTCTCCGCTGGGAAAATCCATTGTCCGCCATGCAATCAACTCTGATGACCAGTGAAAGGTGTTCATGGAGAAGGTCGGTACCGCTGCCGCGAGCATCTGGTTTGTGAGCGTGACACTGATTTGCGTGGCACCCGCAAAGGCGCGGTGCAATACCTGCATCGGCTGTTGCAGTCCAGCGGCGAGATCCCACACGGCCAGCGTGGCATGGGACTGTGCGGTGAGGTCGGCCGGATCCGGCATCTGCTGGCCGCTCACCGCGACATAGCGTCCGTCCGGGCTGAACGCCGCAGACCACGAACGCCCGCCACTCAGATCGAGTGTGGCAGCGTGGCGTGGTGATCCGCGATCGGCGATATTCCAGATCGTCGTACGCGTCGCACCCGCGACCGCGAGCAGGCGCTGATCACTGCTGAGTGCCAGCCCGGTCACTGCTCCGCTTCCGGTATCGAATCGCGGCCACCGGGTCAGGCCGGCATCGGTGACCCCGGCGAGCTCGATCGTGCCGTCGACTTCGCCGATCGCGATGAGGTCGCCGTGATGTGTCGTCGCCAGCCGCGGCGCGTCGGTGATGAAATCCAGTCTCCGATCCAATCCGAACCTTGTTGTCACCCGCAGCGGCGCATTCGCGGCGCTGCTGTCGATGAGCGCTGCGCGCGCCTCGGCTGTCGGGCGGGTGCGATACGCCGCCAGCGCCAGTTGCTGAGCAAGCGCCGGGTCGGTGACCATGTGTTGACGAGCGGTGTTGGCATACAGTCGGGAGCTCAGTTCGGCACGGACCACGGAGTTCTCGATCCGTTGCTGTACTACGGCGGTGAGGCCACCGGTCATCAGGACGAGGACCGCGACGATGGCCGCGATCGACGACCACAGCGCGAGGTTGGGGCGCGTGCGGGTGCGGGCGATCGCTTCCTCGACCGTGTCCGCCGAGTCGATTCGGTCGAGCAAGCGCGGCGGTGCGGCACTGGTCGCGTCCGTCACGCCGGCCGCCGCGACGACGACCCGGAGAGAATGCTGGTCCGCCGCTTTCAGCTTCCCCGCGTATCCGCCGACTTTCGTGAGGGTGTGGTCGTTCAGGCCTGCCGTGACCGCGCAGGCCGGGTCGAGGCGGCGCGGCCGGAGCCGGCGCGCCCATCGCAGGCGGGGCGCTAGATCGTCCAGCGCGACAGCGATTGCCGCGCCGAGCGACTCGCCGTTGATGTCATTGGCGGGTGCGCCGAGTTCTGTAGTCACCGACCACAGCACGCACGCGTCGGTGGTAGCCAGCGTGCTCACCTGCCAGGCATCGGCGAGACTGGCCGTGAACGCGGAGTCCGCCTGCAGAAAACCCATGCGCGCCGGATCCGGATGCAGACCGCTCGGGCCGCCCGCAACTTCGATGAGTCGCAGCAGGCCGACTCGGCCGCTTCCATAGGCATCGACGAAGAGCACGTTGGTCTCGGCGGTGCGCAGCGTCGGCGGGCGCTGTCCCGCCAGTTCCGAGGCGGCAAGAATGGCGAAGCCGCGGGCCGTCCGATCACCTCGACCGAGCAGGTGGAGCACCAAGGCGCCGAGATGGCCGGACCCGCTGGTCAACGGGGTGCCGGCGGGGAGGAGCTGGGTGCCCACGGAATTGAGGCCCGCCCGCTCGGCGTGATCGAGAAAGGTCGCCGCCGCGGTATCGGCCGGGCGTGATCCGGTCAAGGCGCCGGCGAGTTCGGCAAAAGCGATGGCAGCGGAGAAGTCCGCGGTCGCTCGCAATCCCTCCGCGTCGGGGTATTCCGCTTCCTCGGCGAGCAGGTCCTCTTCGTCGCGCTGTCCTTTCCACCGCGCGAGCGAGCTACGGGCAAGCACGGTGGTCTCCGGGCGGGCGGCAAGCAGGGCACGCGTAGCCTCTGGGCCGTCGGCCACCGCGGCGCGGCACACGCGTAGCCAGATTTGATCCGCACCGGTCAGCCTATTCAGCAGCAATTCGTCGGCGCGATCGGTCGCGGCTGATGTCATGTCGCCTCATCCCCATCCCGCTGCACGCTTTCGCGGACAATTGTCCTGAGCACGAATCAGATTCGGAGGGCACGTCACGTCGATGTGCAGCGGATGCCGATGCTACGTGGTGACGGCGGATGGCGTTACGCCGAGACGCCGCACACCGGTGGGTCCTGATGGCGATCGTCGGTCGGTGGTCCGGTCATAGGTGCCAGGCTCATCTCGTCACGCACTCGCGTGGCCCGAAGGCCGCCGGCCGCGCTGTACTCGAACCACTCGATGCCCGTGACCAGGCGCTGACATCCCCCGGACTTCGCGCCAGTGCCGGGCTGGTGCGGTACGTCCTACCTCGACTAATCGATGCGCCAGCGCATGTCCAGCGCTATCGCACCGGCTCCTCAAGATCAGCGTTTCACGCCGGTAGCCGAATGCAGGCCTTCGCTGTGACCCTTCGGGGCGATGTCGCAGGAAACAGCGCCGGTGGCGCAGTGTGGTAGCGGCGAATTCGAGGAAACGCGCTCGCTGGTCGGCGCCGAGGTCGAGCCACATCGCCCGAACCTGCTCGCTGCGAGCGGCGGTGAGCAGATCGTGGCTCGGCCGTAGTGCCGGGAAGGCGACTTCGGCGGAGTGTGCTGACGGCGCGGGCACGCACCCGCCTGGTACTCACCGCCGCGGGCACGCTCGTGGGAAGGAGCACTTGGCGGTGCACGTGAATGTCCCATTCACCGATTCGGTGAGCTTTCGAACCGTGGGATGTCAATGATGGGGGCTACCCTCGACCGTTGTCGTACCCTCGTCTACGGTGCGAGTTGGCGTTTCTCTTGGGGTGGGTAGTGGCTGAAGTTCCGACGACTCTGACGTTCTCATCGCCGACCCCACGCAGCGACGCGCGCGACGAGTGGGAGTCGCTGATGTCGCAGACCTACGTGCCGCTCTCGGTCGACACCCACCCGGAAGCACCGTTCTACGGTCGGGTCACGACCGGGACTCTGGTCAGTCCGGCTGACTTCAGCCTCACTACGGTTGCGGGTAGCCACCAGGAATTCCGTCGCGCCGCACGTCATATCGCCCGCTCCGATGAGGAGTACCTGCTGGCCAGCATCCACACCCAGGGTCGGGCCTGCCTGAACCAGGACGGACGTGCAGCGGCAGTCAGTGGCGGTGACATGGTCTTCTACAACACTTCCCAGCCCTACCACTGGACCAACAACTCGGCCTTCGAACAGGTCGTGGTCCAGATCCCGATCTCGTTGCTGCGGCGTCAGCCAGGCCTCGATCGGCTCGATCTGCCGACAGCGGTGGCGGTACCGGCGTCGAGCGCGGCCGGGGTGGTGGCCGGGTTCTTCTGCAGCCTCGCCCGGATTCGGCAGCATGCCCCGGATCAAGCCGACCTGCTCGCCGGCAACGCATTGGACCTGATCTCCTCGGCTGTGCTGTTGACCGCCGGAGTGCGCCCCGGGGAGACCTCGGCCGAGGCACTCAGCCGCGAACACGTACTGCGCTATGTGCGCGAACGCTACACAGATCGACACCTCACGATCGAGGAGGTGGCCCTGGCCTGCCATATCTCCCGGCGCACGCTGTTTCGCCTTTTCGATGGCACTCCGGACACTTTCGCGACTGTGGTGCGCAGACTGCGGTTGCGCCACGCCAAGGCGCTGCTGACCCGGGACCTCTCCTTGTCGCCTGCCGCCGTCGCGTTCGCCTCGGGGTTCGCCTCCGAACGGCACTTCTACCGGCTGTTCCAGCAGGACACGGGGATGACTCCGCGCGAATATCGCCAGGGTCGGGACACATCGTCGGCCTTCGGCGCCCGCTGACAGTCAGACGGCACTGGTTCTCCATCGAGAACTGGCGTCATCGGCAATGGTGGCGCCGCCGATGGTTTGCCGCGGGACCGGGCGGATTCGTGGCCTTCGAGGGTGCGGTCGCGGATGCACTCGCGTTCCATCACCGACATGGCGGCAAGCACGGTGAACACCACCCCGGACGGTTCAGGGGCCCTGGGGTTTCCCGGTGAGGAACTCCAGGCCGATATCGCCGACCTCGAGTTGCTCGGCGAGAGTGGCGAGTTCGAAGCCGCGCTTGATCAGTTCGTGGTCGTGCACGACCAGGGTATCTCTCGGCACCGAGGCTCGGATTCCGCGTGCGAGTCTGACTGCACGGTCGAGTTCGGGGCGGGCCTGGGCGCGGGTGGAGATCTTCTCGGAGAGTTCCGGCAGATCCCGGCTGCGCGTAGGGCAGCGAGATGGGAGTCCGCCTGGGGAAGGTTCAGCTCAGTCGGAAGGTGCCGATGGATCCCCAAAGATGCTGGTAGACAATATGATTAAGGTTGGGACGAAACTCGCTAGTTCCCGTTGGTTCCCGCTGAATCCGGTCATTTATGTGTGGTTGTTGTGTGTCTGGTCGGAGCCTTCTGGGCGAGTTGGTGCGCGGGCGGCAGTGGCCACCCGGTTCACTTCTCTCGGAAGCAGTAGGCGACTCCGCTGCGCTTGTCGATGAAGTTGTAGACCTTCGCGGTGATGTATTTCATCTGGGCGGCGTAGTCGTTGGGGGCGAACGCCGGGTCGCACTGGCTGATCTCGGTGATGCCGGTCAGTGTCCGATCGAGTCGAATCGATCCGGGGTCGGTGCAGGTGGAGTCGTAGGTGAAGAGGCTGACCATGGGGACATAGCAGCGTCCGATGGTGAGGTTCTGCCCGGCGCAGCCGTGGGCTACGCCTAACGAGCCGTCCTTGAGTCCGGAGATGATCAGGGTGACTTCTTTGTCGAGGCAGTCGACGGTGCGTTTCTGGTCGTCGGTGACGATTTCGACCGCAGTGACCTTCTTCGTTGCGGTGGGATCGTTGCAGTCCATGACGGTGATCGGGCCGTGGTGGGTGAAGTTGTCTATCTTGGTGCAGTCACCGATTTTCGGCAGCTTCGGTGTTGTGGTGTCGAGCTTCGGGTCGGCGATGCCGGCGGTGGGTTCGGCCTGCCCGGACACGGTCCCTGCACAGGCTGCGGTGCTCAGCGACAGCAATATCGCGCCCAGTGCGAGGCCAGCTGAGCGTGAGATCTGATGTGGGCGTGCGGTCTTGCGCAGCTGTTTCGATCGCATACCGGATATCTTGCCGATCCCGCGCGGCGGGTGCAGTGCCAGGGGATCGCTACTGGGTGGCGCTCCCGTCGGCAGTGCCCGGTGGCTGCGGAGTAGGAGGTGACGCTGCGCCGACCATTCAAAGCCTGGGTGCGGCCGGGTACCCAATCGCGAATACCTCCAACGCGTTTCCTCCAGCGCCGCTCGGTGTTCTGGGTGGGTGCTGATGCGATTGGGGGTACCAGGGTAGCTCGCGGCCGCAGTTGCGCGGGTCGTGCTGACCTCCGAGGATGCTGCGGCCCTGGCCCAGCGACGCAACCGATTCATCGGCGCTCGAGCCTCGCGATCCCGGCTCCTTCAGGTCTACCTGTTCGACGGCCGATACGGTCGCCGGGTTGTCGTCTCGTTCATAGACGGCCGACGACGTCAAACCCCGGGGAGCGCCGCCCGATCGCTCCCGCCCGCAGGCCCACCTGCACGGCGCGGCCAGCCGGCCGGCCGCGCAAGTTTCGGGTCCTCAGGGGGGTCCTGCTTGACCGGATAGGAGTTTGCGACGCAGGATCTGGCGTTGATCGAGAATCCGCTGCGCGAGCTAGTCGAACTCGAGGTCGGCGGACTCGACAATATCGTAGACGCCCCGCTACCTCGGTGAAGCACGCTATCTGTCAACGCTACGACGATGATGCCTGGCCGTGGTCGGCTCATCAGCTCCTGGCCTGTACCGACTTGAGCCGCTTGATCATCTACCCGCCAGTTACCCTGCAAACGAACAGGTTTCGGCTTTAGAGTACTCGGGTACTCTCCGCGACCGACCTCGTCGCGGAGGCGATGAGGGAGTCACCAGATGACCATCGGTATGTCGAATATGCCGGTGCTTGATGCCAACTCGATCAAGCAGGCATGGCCGTTCTACGTTGTGTGCGATGTTTCGGAATCGATGTGGCTACCCTCGTGGCATTCGGGCACGACCCCGTGGGAGATCGTCAGTGATTCGATCGCCCCGATGCTCGACACTCTCGACAGCCACAACGAGGCTGCGCTCATCGGACACATCTCGATCATCGCGTTCGCCCACGAAGCATGGACGCACTACCCGTTGCGCTCGATCGGTGACCCCGCGACCTGTGAGGCTCTGCCGCAGGGGAGCTGGACGAACTTCGTCGGGGCGTGGGAACACCTCAACGCCACGGTCCGCGCGGACATGGATCGCCTGACCAGGCAGAACTACCACCTCAAGCAGCCGGTCATCTTCTTCATCACCGACGGGAACGCGGGCGCGAAGAATATCTCGCAGCCGATCACCACCTGGCGGCCCATCAAGGATGCGCTGTGTGACGGCATGTACCGGCTGCGCCCGCGAGTTGTCTCGCTGGGCATGGGCGATGTCAACCAAGCGACCGTTCTCGCGTTGAGATCGGACGACCCACCAGGTGCAGCCTGTCTGGCCAAGGCTGGTGTCCCGGCCAATGTCCTGCTGAAGTCGATCATTGATGTCATCATCAAGTCGATCTCGTTGTCGACCGATGGCGGCAACTTCGTCTTCACGGTGCCCGAGGGAATGCAGCGCCTGGATTCGGTCCGGCCATGACCGAGGCTGAGGGGGCCGAGCCCCGTCGCAGACCGAGCTTGGTCGAGGCCATAAAGGGGTTGGGTGCGCAGATGATGCCCCGGGGAACCGGTCCAGAACATGCGAACTCGGACAACACCCCGCCCGATACGCAGAACGTCGCGAACTCACAGCCCGCAGGCGCAACTCGGAGGGGCGGCCAGCTGCCGCTGCGGCGGTGTCCGAGCCCGGTCAATTCGGCGAGCGCGGCATTGGCGGCTGACGCCGGAGTGGTGGGGAACTCCTGGATCTATGCTGCTTCGGCCGTCGGTTTGTCGCATGCGCTCGAGGGCGTTCGCCGTGAAGACGCCTACGCCGCTGACGCCGTCAACGACACGAACTGCGTGATCGCGGTCGGCGACGGGCTCGGCTCTACCGCCAACGCTTCGGTGGCTTCCACCGCTGCCGTGCTGACATTCACCGCGTCGGTGTGCCGAGCAAACTCGGCAGCGGGTTCATGGGAGAACACTGCCCGCACGGCTGTACGGGAAGTCAATCAACAGCTCTACGCGGTGCAAGAGCGCAGCATCCCCACCGCACCAGGCGCCGGCCCGGCGACTGCCTCGCAGCGGGGAAAGAGCATGGCCCCACCGAAATCCACGCTGACCGGGTTCGTGCTTCGCCACGACGGCGAACGGTCGAAGCTGTACTGGGCGGCCTACGGCGACAGCCCGCTGCTCCTGCTGTCGCTGTCGACGAACACCTGGCAATGGGTATCGGGACAGCCGACCAACCCGCCCACCGCGGCGACACCGGCTTTGCCCGGTGACGAGCGACGACTGCAGTTTGGTTCGCTGGCACTTCAGCCGGATCAGGTGGTCGTCGCGGCCAGCGACGGTGTCGGTGACGCGATCGCGATGGCGCCGAAGGATTTCGCCAAGGCGTTGGCCGAGGCATGGCACACCCAGGTCTCGGCCGCGAAGTTCGCGACTCTGCTCGATTTCGAAATCGGCGGGCTGAACGACGATCGCACGATCGTGATGGCAAAGGGAATCACACCGGGGATGTTCGAATCGCAGTGAGCAGGTGCTGGCGTGGTTGAACTTGACATCGAAATCCGAGAACGAGACCTCCTCGATGCCGGAATCGCAGAGATGGACGGCGGCGGACAGTCCAGTGCGATCGCCTGGAAGTTGCTCCCAGACTCCTCTGTGGCGCTCTACAAACGTTATGATCACAGCTCGCTGATGGCGGATTCGCGTGAGCGGCTGAATGATTGGGCACGCTGGCGCCGCGAGCTGAGCGTGGCAGATCGCGCCTACCTCGACGGGCGCGCTGCCTGGGTGCGCCACGTGGTGCTCGATGCCGACGCGAATGTCGCGGGAGTGATCGTGCCCGCGGCCCCGGACGCCTTCTGGATGAGCAAACTCGGCACGACCGTGCCTCGGGACATGGGGGAATTGCTGGCCCAGCGCGACCGCGCGCGTCGGCATGACAAGGAGTTCTTCAATGTGCCGCACACAATGGCGCGGCTCGGCCATTTCCTCGAGACACTGGCATTCCTGCATCAGCGCGGGGTCGTCGTCGGCGACCTGCACCGCGGAAACATCCTTATCAGCGGATTCGACACGACACCGGCGACGTATCTGCTCGACTGTGACGCGACCCTGATCGATGGCGAGCGCGCGCTGAAACATGCTGAGCGAGAGGGCTCGCGTGCAGATCACCTCGCCGGCTGGCCGGATCGACTCGATCGGCGAACCGATATGTACAAGTTCGGGCTGGTGGCGGTTCAGTCGATAGGCAAGACATCGTCGCTGGCCGTCGACGACACCGTCGGAATCCATATGTTGCGACATCACCGCGACATGCTCAACCGATTCCTGCGACTGGAAGCGGTCGATGCCTCGGCCGCCCACGCGTCGAGCATGGCAGCGGCATGGAAAGCGTGTGTCGGGGTACGCGGCGAACGGGGATACCGCGGCAACGCGGTTATTCCGGTGCGGTGGGACGGCGAGTCTTGTTACGTCCCGGCAACCGGTCCCGTCCGCAGCCCCGCCCATCAGGCCGTCCGACGACCGGCAACAACATCCACCACACGCACCAGGTCGACCGCGTCATCGTCTGTGAGCTCCGGTCGGCGAACTCAGACTGTATCTCGCACTGCTCAGGCGCCGTCGGGAGACTCGGAGCGTTTCGAGGCCATCCTCGGAGCGGTGATCTTGCTCGTGGGCTTCGGCATCGTAGTCGCGCTGATTGTCGTCGCATGGCACTGGCTGTTCTGAACGCTGGATCGCTCGAGAGGCAATGATGTCCGGTCACCTGAACCTCGTCCTGCCGGACGGCACAACCCACCACATCGCCCCCGATCGGCCGGTAGTCGTCGGACACGGTCCAGACGCCGACATCGCGACCGGTACCGGACCCAGCAGGTGGCTTCGCCTCCGGTACGCCGGCGTGTGGACTTTGACCGTGCTGGACCCGCAGATCCGACTGGTCGAATCAGGGACGCAGATACCGCCGGAGGCTGACGGCAGCACACGCGTCCGTGTCCGAGACGGCGAAACGCGGCGGCTGAAGCTGATGTTCGCCGGTTCCGAGTACACCATCGAAGCCGCGTTGAACCCGACGGCATCAGCTGGTGTAGCACCACCTCCGATACCGGCACAACCCCCGATGTCGGCCCCCACGCCGATACGCTCCCCCGCGGTACCGGTAGGCCCAAACATCGCCAGGGGTTCCGGACGATCCATCGCCTTGACCCAAGCGCGGACAAGCATCGGCCGGACCGGGCATGGCGCTGACATCCAGATCGGCGGTGATGACGTCGCCGCGGTCCACGCACGCGTGATTCGGACCTCGACCGGGACAGCGGTGCGTGACCTGAGCCAGGGGAGCGGCACATTCCTCGACGGCCGGCCGATCATCCAGGCCGCGCTCGAAGTGGGCGATCAGTTCATCATCGGCCACACCAGATTCAGGCTCGTCGATGCCAACCATCTCGAATTCGCCGACCTCACCCTCGGCGAAGTTCTGGCGGTCGATTCGCTGACCGCCGGATACGATCGCAGTGTCGCCCAGGCCAAGATCGCGGACGTGAGCTTCACCGTGGAGTCAGGTCTGCTGGCCGTCATCGGCCCTTCCGGCGCCGGAAAGTCAACTCTCTGCAACGCGATACTGGGCGAGGCGACAGTCTTTGCCGGAAGCGCGACGCTGGGCGAAATCGACCTAATCGGCGGTGCTTGCCCGGATCCGGTGCTGGTGAGCTTCGTACCCCAGGGAATCGAACTCTTCGAGGAACTGACTGTCTACGACACGATGTGGTTCGCCGCCCGCCTGCGGCTGGCACGCGATGTCACCCACGACGAGATCGGCAGCCGGATCGACGGAATCCTCGAAAAGGTGCACCTCACGGCACAACACAAATCCCGGGTGTCGACATTGTCCGGCGGGCAGAAGCGCCGAGTGAACATCGCACTCGAGTTGATCACGACACCGGCCCTGCTGATGCTGGACGAGCCGAGTTCGGGATTGGACGATGGGCTCGACCGCAGCCTGATGAACGATCTCGCCGAACTCGCACAGTCGGGATGCATGGTCGTGGTCGTTACCCACGCCACACCACATCTCGGTATCGCAGACTCGGTAGCCGCCTTCACCTGCGACGAGTCCGGCAAACAGCCCTCCACGATCGGATTCGTCGGGCGGCCTGCCGATCTAAGCGCCGGCTTGGGAGCTTCCTCCACAGCCGATGTGTTCGATCGGCTCCGCAGCGAAAAGGCGCCCGCCCTCCTCCCGGAACAACCCGTACGACCGAACCCGACGCGCCCGCGCACACAGTTCCGGCGCGGAGGCAGTGTGTCCGGGGGGCATGCCTTTCGGGTCTTCTTTTCACGCGAAGTCGCCCGAATTCGTCTGCAATGGAACAAGATCGCGGCGATGGTATTCGCTGTTCCCCTGACCGGGCCCCTCATCGCCTACCTTGCCTCACCGCGCGGCCTGGAAGGCTCCAAGCTCGCCCCGAACCCGGATCTGGCTATCGTCCTCGCCGTCAACTGCATCCTTGCGGCGTTCTTCGCGATGTCGTTGTCGGTTCCGACGGTCGTCGCCGACCACCGGGTCATATGGCGGGAGCGGCGGTGGGGTCTGCCCATCTCCTCCGCGATCCTCGCTCGCGCCGGCACACGGTCGCTACTCGCGGTGGGACAAGCGACCACCATGACACTCGCGCTCGCCCTGCTGTGCAGTGGACCGGAGGATCCTATCGGCCCTCTGCCCTGGGTGGTGAGTGTCTGGCTGATCCTGGCCAGCCTGGCGGTCGCGGCTGTCTGTGTAGGGACGATGATCAGTACCTGCGCGAAGTCGATGGACACCGCGGTACGGGGAATGTCCGCAGTCCTTGCCCTCTGTGTCGTGTTCTCCGGAGTAGTGGTTCCATTGGGGCAACTCAGCGGTGGCGCGGTTGTCCTTTCGTGGGTTTCCTATCTCTCGCCGGTTCGTTGGGCGATCGCCGGATTCGGCTCGGTCGTAGGAATCGAAGAGGCAGGAACCCTGCGCGCGGATATGATGTGGTCCCACGATGTCAGCCACTTCTACATCGCGATCGGTGTGCTGGTTGCGATCTCGGTGACATCGTTGGGTGCGTCGATTCGATGGGGTCACATGCTCATTCGGCATCACCAGCGCCGGTAGGTGGGCGATCAGGCGATCGGCTGAACTTCCTTCGGTGTTGTCAAACGGTGAATCGATCGAAGACCTTGAGTCGCCATCCCTGGGGCCACAGTTCGTCGTAGCGGGTCTTCAGGTCGTCGAAATCCCAGCCGTGCACCCACTCCTCGGGTTCTTTCGTTTGTCGCCAGACCGCGGTGATTCGTGCGCCGTCGAGGTTGTAGGTCGACAGAAACTTGAGCCGCCAACCCGCTGACCAGAGTTCGCCGTAGCGTCGTTGGAACTGAGCCAGGGTCGCGCCGTAGATCTGAAATTCTCCGACGGTGGACGGACTCCACGCCGCGGTGTAGCGGGGTTCACCATTGACGTTGACGACATCGATCAGCTTGAGCCGCCAGCCTTGGGGCCAGAGTTCGTCGTAGCGGGCCCGGTAGGTTGGGTAGTCGGCATCGTAGATCTGCGTCTCGCCGGTCGTACCGGGCGCCCACGCGGCGGTGTAGAAGGTTCGACCACCGACGACGTAACGGGTGAGCAGTTTGAGCCGCCAGCCTTGGGGCCAGAGTTCGTCGTAGTGGGCCCGGTAGGTTGCGTAGTCGACGCCATAGACCTGGGTCTCGCCGGTAGTGGCGGGCCGCCAGATCGCGGTGTATAGCGGTTGCCGGTTCACTACCGCGGTGCTCAGAGCGTGCAGCCGCCACCCTTGGGGCCAAAGTTGATCGTAGCGGGCCCGGTATTGCTCGTACGGTACGTCGAAGATCTGGTATTCACCGCTGGTGTTCTGAGTCCATGCTGCGGTGTAGCGGATCGATTCTTGTCTGTCGTGCAACCGCCAGTCGTAGACCAGTTCGTACTTGCCGCCGTGCCCACGCCAGGTGATCCGGCCCTGAGGGCTGTCGGTTTGTCCTCCGGGCCATCGGTCGTCGTGGGAGTTCAAGGCGACCGAGACGGTCACAGGCGCGAAGAAGTCGTCTTCCCATGCGTCGCGTAGCGCGTCGACTGCCTTGCCCAGCGCGTACCCGACCGCGGCGCCGATGATCGCACCCGCGATTCCGCCGATGGC
This sequence comes from Nocardia asteroides, assembly GCF_900637185.1. Classification (NCBI taxonomy): domain Bacteria; kingdom Bacillati; phylum Actinomycetota; class Actinomycetes; order Mycobacteriales; family Nocardiaceae; genus Nocardia; species Nocardia asteroides. The sequence continues at coordinate 3,698,560 of NZ_LR134352.1, forward strand.
CCCGCCGAGCGCGCCCCCGACAGCGCCCCCGATCGCGCCGCCGGTGGCTTTGGCGATCTCGGTCGCGATCTTGCTACGGATCTTGTCCAGGAGGTCGTCGATGAACTTGCTCAATCCGCCGTTGTCGGCCTCGGAGAGCACCAGGGTCGCGAAGAAGGATTTGGGGAAGCCACCCTCGATGACCGGGAACGCGGCGAACAGTCGAGGTGGCGAATACCGCTTGATGTCGCCGTCATCGAAGTCGCCGACCTTGAAAGGGTCGATCCTCAGACTCGCTCCGGCTCCGTCCACGCTGGTGCCGCCGAGGTATATCTCGTCCTCACCAGCTTCCGTCCCGAGAAACCCGTCGGTCTCATCCACGCAGATGACGCGGTGCACCCGGAGCTCCAGCGTGTTCGTCGGCTGTTGTGGCGTCAATCCCGATATGAGGTCGCCCAGTGCCAGCCGCTCGAGCTTCGCGATGTCGGCGTCAGAGAACCGCGCCGCGGCAGGCAAAGGAATCGCCATCGCCTGGGTCTCGACCGAGACCGGCACACTCAAGTCGATTCTGGTCAGGTCGCCCAATCGGCGGGCCCGTACCGCAGCGGGCGCCTGTAAACGGGTCAGCGCGCGCTGGGCGGCAAGCGCCTGAGTAGGTTGCGGCAGCGACCGGAACTGAGCGTCGAACAGTGCCTCCACCGAGTCCGGCTGGGTAGGCAATCGGAAGCGACTGCGGTCGCCGTGATGAGCGGCGACACGCTCAGCGGTCAGCTCCAGCTCACGCACCACGCGCAGCGCGAGAGCCCTCAGCTTGGGGTCGGCCAGTTCTACCACCTGCGTGTTCGTGATCACGGTTGTCATGGTTGCGCTCCTTCAACGGGCCCGGATCCACCCCGCCGGGTGCGGCGGAGCAAGTGATGATTGCGAAGGAATCATCTTGTCGGGCAACGAGTTCGAAATCTTGGCAGCGATCAGGCCGCCGGCCAGCACGCACGCGATCGAGGTGCCGGATCGACACCGAACCGACCCTGCCGCCACCGGCGCGGTGACGTGATCTCCGCGCACGATGAGGTCGACATCGGGGGAGGTCGGATAGTGCGGTGCGGTGGAGCCCATGGCAGTGCATGCGCTGATCGCCAGACATGCGTCGGCGCGGGCCGGGAACAGCACGGAGCGATCAGCGCGATTTCCCGCCGCCGCGATCAGGACGCATCCCGCCACTGCGGCGTTACGCACAGTCGCGGCGAGTCGTGGATGCTCATCGTTTCGGCCGAGGGGGATCACGATCAGCGCGACGCGCGGTGCCAGCCATTCCACCGCGTCGCTGACCGCGTTCGGGTGAGCATCTCCACTCGCGGAGGCGGTACAGGCGATCAGTAGCCGAGCGGAGGGGACGACCCCGCGTAGGTGATCGGTTCCCTGCCCGACCAGCAGGGCTGCGGAAAACGATCCGTGCTCGCACAGCAACGGCCCACCAGGCTCGCGGGTGCCGAAGCGTTCGACGGTGATCTGGGCATCCCTTAGATCGGGGACATCCGGGCTGTAGTCGCCCTCGATGAGGCCCACGGTGACACCGGCGCCCTTGCTATCGGGAAGCCACGATGGCCACCACAACACCCGGGTATCTGTGACAGCGAGGCCTGCGAACGGGCCCGGGGCCCGCAGGTACCGGGTCGCGCATCGAATGCCGATTTCACCGATATTCGCCGTGCTCGCCGGACCCTGTCGCCGGCCTGTGCGACTGCGGTTCTCCGGAAGCCGGCGATGGCCGCTGACTGCCATGACGCACCTTCTGTACCAGGTATGGGCGTGTCCTTCGTGGTGAATACTGCGCGCAGCCACGGGCTGGTGCACGGGTAGTCCGCTACCCGTGATGGATCGCTGTATATGCGAGACGCTTGTTGCCTCGAACGGTGGTCGGTCTTGTCACAGCGGGCTGGACAGAGGAGGCGAGATCATGGCATCCAGCGGTTCCGAGGCTGCTCGCTGGGACGGTGCGGACGACGCGTCGCGCCGGTTCGCAGAAAGCGGGCCGTTGCGTGAGGAGATCGAGCGGTCGCGATCTGTCAGCGAGACGGGGATCGTGGGCGGCCCCGAGGACATCGAGGCCCGGGCCGACCGTCTCCTGGCCAGTGGCGCTGTCCCTGCCAGCGCGGTCATCCAACTCGCAGCGTCGGAGGTCGCCTCGACGGTGCCGGCACTCGAGCGAATAGTCGCGGCCTCGGACAACACCTCTGCTGCCTGGGTATCGCGCGCTGCTCGGGCGGCGCAATGCGTTGCCCGCATATCCGATCAGCGGATGGGCCGGGAAGCACCGATAGGAACGGGGATCCTGATCACCCGTCGGCTACTGCTGACCAATAGGCATGTCCTCCCTGACAAGGACACAGCTCGCGACGTGGTCGTCGAGTTCGATGCCGAGGTAGGTGCTGACGGAGTACCGAAACCGGCGAGGCGATTCCGGCTGAATCCTGACTCGTTCATGGTGGAGGACATCCATTTGGACATCTCCTTGGTCCTCTTGCATCCAGACAATGAGGGGCAGTTTCCCGGCGACAGGTTCGGACGTCAGCTGCTGGTCCCGATCCATGGATCGGTGCTGGTAGGGGAGAATCTGAATTTGGTCGGACACCCGGATGGCCGCCTCAAAGAGCTGTGGACCCGGGGAAACCGTTTGGTACTCGTACTCGATCAATTCGTTCATTACTTCAGCGATCAAGGCGTGGCCAACTCGGGCTCACCGATCTTCAACGACCAGTGGGAAATGGTAGCTCTACACCATGCCGGTGTGCCGAAACGCGACGACACCGGGAATGTCCTGCGCCGCGATGGCACACGGTGGCACACCGGTGATGGTGACGACCAGATCGACTGGATTGCCTGTGAAGGAATTCGAGCCGACGCCATCGTGTCCTGGCTCGACACGATCGCGCCGTCACTGCCGGATTTTGCTCGGGTGCTGTTGTCCGAGTTGACCAGTGCAGCTGATTCCGGAGCCAAGCCGATTTCGTCACCGTCACTACATGGCACCGGCGACTGGATCGCCACCATTGCCGAGAGCAATCCATTGGTCGGCCAGCTCATCGAAGAGGCGCAGGACCATCCCGAAGACTTCCGCAATGCGGACAGCGTCCACAACCGGATGATCGGTTTGGTCGCAGACCGCTACAGTAAACTCGATCAACAGACCGCGCAGCTGTTTCGGCGGGCAGCGCTGGTCGACGCCGATGGACTGGATGCGGGGATCGCCGCACGGTTGATGGACTCAGACCGCGTTGAGGCGGCATATATGCTCGATCAGCTGGCTGAGCAGGGTTTGATGGTCGAGAGGTCGGACGGCCGCCGGTATTTCGTCGACGAACCCGTCCAGAAATTCGCGGCAACCGAGCTGGTGAATGGAGAGGACGAGGAAGCGCGGAGGGCTCTGCAGCAGGAAGTCCATCGATGGTTGTCCGGGCGCGATCATCTTCCGGAGCCGCGGTTGGCGCGTGATTTCTGGACCACCGAGGACGAACTCGAGCACGCCCCCTACGCCAATGCTATCGCTTCGTTCATTCAGCACGACGCGACACAGCCGCCTCTGACGATCGGGGTCAAGGCTCCATGGGGTGCAGGCAAGACCTCGCTGATGCGGATGGTGCAGAAGCGGCTCGATCCCGGTGTAGGGGAGGACCCCTTCGGTTTGTCGCCGCCCGGCTCTCGCACTCCGCGACCCATTCAGCTGGACCCGAGGTCACGAGCCGTTCTGATGGAAAAGGCGGACCCTGATCAGCAGCGGTCATGGTTTCACCGCGGAAAGCAATCGGCAGCGGCACGAACTCAACCGGTGAACATTCGTGAGGCGCTGTCGCAAGCCGAGGAACCACTCGCCGCCGCGGAACCCATTCCGTTGCTGCGCGCAGAACAGCTTGGCCAGACCAGCGGCCTCGATCCCAGGGATTGGCGCGCAACGGTGTGGTTCAACCCCTGGATGTATCAGAGTGGCGAACAGATCTGGTCCGGGCTCGCCCACGAGATCATCACTCAGGTCACCGCGCGTCTGCCAGTCGGCGACCGCGAACGATTCTGGTTGAAACTCAACCTCGCCCGGATGGACCGGGGAGCGGTCCGGCGCCGGGTATACCGGACGGTCCTGGAACGGCTGCTGCCTGTGATGCTGGTTGTGGCGGCGGGGATGGCTGTCGCATGTGTCACCCTGCTGCTGGTCAAGCTGTCGGGCGTCAGTGTTCCGCTGGGTCCCGCGACCAGCGGAATCGTCGCGATCGCCACCTCGGCAGGGATCATCGGCTCAGTCGTTCGTACCCATGGATTCTTCGGTGAAGCTGCGGCTGGGCCGTTGGGTGGTCTGGTGCAGGGGCCCGCTGCGAGCGGATTCGGGCGCGTTGCGGGCGAGGAGCTGAAGGGGACACTCGATCTGTTCCCAGAACCCGGCTACGGACCGAAGTCGGGACTGCTCTATCTCGTTCACGTGGACATGAAGCGGGTTCTCGATTTGGTCGCCACCGACGATCGCCCGCTGGTGGTGTTCGTCGACGACCTCGACCGGTGCACTCCCGGCACTGTTGTCCAGGTCATCGAAGCGATCAATCTGTTTCTCGCCGGTGAGTTCCCGAACTGCGTCTTCGTCATCGCGATGGAGCCGAGAGTTGTCGCGGCTCACATCGAGGTCGCGTACAGCGACCTGAACGCAGCACTCCAAATCAGCCACGCGCGAGGCGACTGGGCCACGCTCGGCTGGCGCTTCCTGGAAAAGATCATCCAGCTCCCATTGAGTTTGCCGGCGCCGCAGGGGAGCAGAGATATCGGAAACTACGCCCGCGGCCTTCTGCAAACCACCGGAACCGAAACGCCTTCTTCTGTCCCGGTTTCCGATTCAGGCCATCGGCCTGGGGCGCCGCGACCTCGAAACATCGACCTCGGGACCGACCCGCCGAGCCATTACCAGCGGCAGCGGTCGCACTCGGCCGCTGCACCGACGCAGGATCGCTCAGGCATGCTCGACCTGGATCTCGTGCGACAGTTGACTATCGAGATCCGGCGCCGTAGTCCCTCTCCCACCACTCTCCCGGAGACGGCGCGTGCCGCTCAACATCTACTGATTCCGCACGCTCCCACTGATTCGCTGCGTCCGGAAACCGTGGCTGCCGTAGAGACTGTCCTGAAAGACCTGTACCGCGATGCTGATGCTGCGGACGCGATCACCGCAGCCCTGCCGAGCCTGGCCGCGACGACCCCGCGTGAGGTCAAGCGGTACATCAACCTGTTTCGCTTCTATACCTTCGTCGCGCAACGGCAGCGCCTCGACGGGCTGATGGCTCCCTCTGCCGAGCAGATAGCGAAACTTGCTGCGCTGGCGATTCGTTGGCCACACCTGATGTCGCTGATCGGGCCGTCCTCGAACGACGGCGAGCATCCACTCGAGGCGCTCGAGCAGGCGAGTCGTAACAGCACGCAGTCATGGGCGCAAGTCGTCGCCGTCGTGGGGCTGAGCCTTCCCACGGACGCCGAACTACCGATCTGGTGCGCAGACCTGAAGGCATTTCTGGCCACCGACCCCAAGATCGGATCGCTGGCCGCTCGATTGCTTTGACCCCCATCAAGCAGCGGAATTGCAGCGAAGAGGCGACGCGGGCCGTGTCCAATGCGACGTTGCCAGCCTGGCCGAAGGCCTCGATCTCGGCTCCGCGAAGGTGAGGATAGCTACGTAGGGCGACCCAGGCGAACTCGCTACCGCGGGCCGAGCGCCAGACTCGTCCGAAGTTGTTCGGGTTGCGTAGGGAGCCGTTGGCGGCGGGGAACAAGACCGCGTGCGGGTTCGGTGTTCGGTTGATGTCGAGGTAGTCGATGGCTTCTTTGATGGATTCGATGCTGTGTTGCGGGAGCAGGATCCGGCGCCATCCGTTGTCTGTCTTGGTCGCGGGTTTGCGGACCCATCCGTCGTTACCGGCACCGCGGACCTGTTCGAGTGTGCCGGTGACCTCCAGGTAGGGGTCGGGCGTGTCGAGGTTGATGTCGTCGAGCAGGAGGGCGAAGACTTCGAAGGGGCGGATGCCGGTTCCGGTGACGACGTCGACGACCCACACCATTCGGCCGATCAGCTGCGGAACTGGGTTGGCGGTGTTGACTCGACCGATCCACGCGGAATTCGCGCGAGGGGCTGGCGACCTGATAGAAACCGCTCCGCGGTGACCGCGGCCTGGTGTCGATCTGCTGCACAGCCATGTGGTCTCGGCTGGTCGAACCGGGCTCGCTGGGGTGGCAACGTCAGAGCACTCACCACGCAACGGTCGGGTGGCCGATTTGCCTGGCTCCCGTCGGCGGTCCGATCCTGGACCGGGAGGATGTTCCTGGCTCGGCTCAGGGAGGACAGCGGATCTCGGACCCCTGACTGTGATGTCTGACACGGTCCTGTCCAGTGGGCTGAAAATGATCCGATTTCGGTGGTCTGCGGGGTGTTCCAGCGGGCTCGCTGACTCAAAAGTGTGGGGTTTCTGTGTGATTTCGCCGAACCACGTCAAGTGCCGGGACACAAGAAAACCCCCTCCGACCCAGGTCAGAGGGGGTTTTGCCTGTCGGGCTGACAGGATTTGAACCTGCGACCACCTGACCCCCAGTCAGGTGCGCTACCAAGCTGCGCCACAGCCCGTTCTCTTTCTTGCCCCCGTTGCCGGGTGCTCGGAAAGATTACCTCACCAGTTCGTGAAGGTACTAATCGGCTGGTAGATGGCTGTTTTGGTCGGGGTGGGGGCTATTCGGAGGGCTGGGCGGGGTCGTAGCCGGGGCAGCCGGGATAGGGCTGGGGGAGTTCGGGTTTGGCGCCGAAGCAGACGCTGTCGGGGTCGGTGGGGTCGTAGGAGTCGCCGGCGCGGCGGGAGGTGGGGGTCGGGGGTGGGGTTCGGGAGGTGGTCGTGGGGTCGGGGGTGGTGGGAGCGATGGGGGTGGTGGGGCCGGATGTGCTCGTGCAGGCCGTGCCGGCCAGGGCCAGGGCGAGCAGGGTGGTGACGAGCAGGGTGCGGTTCACGTCGGTCCCTTCATCGGCGATCGCCGACCCCCGTGCGGTGGCCAGCACACTTTCGGCAACCTTATCGGTGGCCGTTCGACGGCGTCAGCGGGGGAGCAGGGTGATGCGCGCGTTGTCGGCGGGGCTGAGGCCGGTGTGGTAGCGGCGGGGCGGTTCGATGGGGCCGGGGATGGGGGCGATGCGGCGGTGTTCGAGGACGGTGCGGAACAGGATGCGGGCCTCGGCGAGGGCGAACTGGGCGCCGAGGCAGCGGTGGGCGCCCGCGCCGAAGGTGAGCCAGGTGCTGGTGCTCGGGCGCTGGTCGAGGAAGCGTTCGGGGCGGAAGGCCAGGGGGTCGGGGTAGTGGCGTTCGGATTCGTGGATCAGCAGGATGGGGACGATCACGATGGCGCCGCGGGGGATGGCGATGCCGTTGATCTCGGTGTCGCGCAGGGCGCGTCGGCCGGTGAAGGGGGAGACCGGGCGTAAGCGCATCACCTCGGCGACGACGGCGTCGAGGTAGGTGTCGAGGCGGGTGGTGTCGCCGGCGTCGACGGCGTCGTCGACTTCGGCCAGGGCGGCGGGGTCGGCGGCGAGCATGGCGGCGATCCAGCCGAGGGTGATCGCGGTGGTTTCGTAGGCGCCGAGCAGGATGCCGCGCATGTTGCGGGCCAGGGCGGCGTCGTCGTGGCGGTCCTGGTCGGTGCCGATGTAGCGGGCGAGGACGTCGCGACGGGCGCTCGCGCGATCGGGGTCGGCGCGGCGGGCGGTGATCTCCTCGATGATGACGGCGTCGACCTCGTTCTGGCGGCGGCGCAGCGGCGGGTAGGGGATGGTGAGGCCGCCGATGAACGGGGTGATCAGGGTGACGGCGAGGAAGCCCCGGCTCTCGATCTCGCCGAACCAGGCGCGCACGGCGTCGCGCAGCCGGTCGCGCCGCTCGGGGGCGACATCGCCGAAGACCACGCCGAGCAGCACGCCGATCGCCAGGTCGTAGCCGGCGGTCAGGAACTCGAACGGCTCACCGACCGGCCAGTTCGGCAGCTCTCGCTGGACCACCTCGACCATCAGCTCCTCGTAGGAGCGCAGCGCCGCGGTCTGGAACGGGGGCGCGAAATGTTTGCGTTCGCTGCGGTGTTCCTCGCCGTCGAGGAAGATCATCGTCTGCTTGCCGAACATCACGTCGTGGCTGGAGAAACGGCTCAGGACCTGGCCGATCGAGAAATCGTCGTGATTGGCGAACAGTGCGCGCACGTCGCCGGGTTCGTGGGTGACGAGCATCGTGGGAAATCCCGGCGGTGTCACGACGAACCGTTCCCCGAATTCCAGCAGCGGTGAACGGTGGGTGCCGGGACGCAACAATCCGCCGAGTTCGCCGAGCCGGCGCAGCGGTAGTCGGGGCAGGTCGCGGAGCGAGGTCACGGTGTCGGGCACTCAGCCATCCTCACGGCTGGTCGCTCGATGCGCAATCGCGAAAATGCCGTTGTAGCAAGACATGTCGAATACTCGATGCCCCCAATTCTCGGGGCTCACCATGACGTAGTCGATGTTCACGACTCCCGCTGAAGACTCGCATGGCCGCTATTGTGGGCGCAGTCAGTGGGTTTCACGGTCAGAGGACGTAGTACGTGCGCAACACTTTCGTCGACACATTGTTCGCCCAGGTCGAGAATCGGCCGGCCGAGGTGGTGTATCGGTTCTTGGACAATGGCGACGTCGATGGTGCGGTGCGCGAATCGACCTATGCCGAACTAGGGGTACGGGCGCGGGCGATCGGCGCGGTGCTGCAGGATTCCGCGCCGCGCCGGGCGCTGCTGCTGTATCCGGCCGGGCCGGAATTCGCCGAGGCGTTCTTCGGCTGCCTGGTGGCGGGGGTGGTGGCGGTGCCCGCGCCGCTGCCGGAGTGGGACAACCGGTCGCTGCGGCGATTGCGGCGGATGGTGACGCACGCCGAGGTCGACATCGTGCTGGCGCCGAAGCGGGTCGTCGCGGAATCGGCCGCGTTGTGCGCGGAGATCCCGGAGCTGGCCGGGGTGGCGTGGTTGTCGACCGACGATCTGCCGAGCGCGGCGGCGCTGCGCTGGCGGGAACCGGATCTGGACCCGGATTCGGTGGCGTTTTTGCAGTACACCTCGGGTTCGACGAGCGCACCGCGCGGCGTGGTGCTCACTCACGCGAATCTGCTGCACAATCAGCGTGCGCTCGCCGCCGGGCTCGGGCACGACCGGGGCCTGGTCGAGTCCTGGGACGGCGCGCTGTTCGCCAGCTGGCTGCCGATGTATCACGACATGGGCCTGATCGCGCCGCTGCTGCACACCGTCTACCTGGGCGCCAACTCGGTGCTGATGTCGCCGTTGCACTTCCTGCAACGGCCGGAACGGTGGTTGCGGGCGATTTCCACCTATCGCGCGCACACCAGCGGCGGCCCGAACTTCGCTTACGAGCTTTGTGTGCGGCGGATCCCGCCGGAGCATCTCGACGGGCTCGACCTGAGTTCGTGGCGGGTGGCGTTCAACGGCTCCGAGCCGATTCGCGCGCGGACGGTGCGCAGGTTCGCCGACACCTTCGCCGGCGCGGGGTTCCGGGCGACCGCTCAGCAACCGGTCTACGGTCTGGCCGAGGCGACGCTGATCGTGACCGCGCCGTCGACCACCGCCGCGCCGTCGATCGTCACGGTGGGCAGCGGTGAACTGGTGGGGGTCGGGTCGGCGGCGGTGGGGATGTCGCTGGCGATCGTCGACCCGGAGACCGGTGTCGAACGCGCCGACGGCGTGGAGGGGGAGATCTGGGTCGCCGGTGGGAGCGTCGCGGCCGGGTACTTCCGGGACACGGATGCCACCGCCGAGGTGTTCGGGGCCGTGCTACCCGGCGACGACCGGCCGTACCTGCGGACCGGTGATCTCGGGTTCCTCTCCGGCGGTGAGCTTTTCGTGACCGGCAGGCGCAAGGATCTGGTGATCGTCGACGGGCGCAACCACTATCCGCAGGACATCGAGACCACCGTCGAGGCCGCGCACGATGCGGTGCGGGCCGGGTGTGTGGCGGCGTTCTCCGCCGATCCGGGGGTGGACGGGGAGCAGCCGGTCGTCGTCGCCGAGGTCAAGAGCACCGATCCGGCCGAGCTGACGGCCATCGAAGGGGCGGTGCGCGCCGCGGTCGCGACCGAACACGGCCTCACCCTGGCCGCGGTGCTGCTCATCCGGCCGGGGACGGTGTTCAAGACCAGCAGCGGCAAGATCCAGCGCTCGGCGTGCCGGGCCGCCTACCTGTCCGGTGAGCTGCTGACGCTGCTGGCGGCGCCGATGCGGTCGCCGGAGGACGAGTTCGAGGAGGCGGCACAGGAGCCCGTGGCGTCGGCCGAACCCGCGGCGGAGCTGTCGGCCGAGGCGGTGCGCGACTGGCTGGTGACCAACATCGCCCGCCAGGCGGTGCTGGATCCGGAGCGGGTCGACGTGCACCGGCCGCTGGTCGAATTCGGTTTGGGTTCGGCGGATCTGGTGGAGCTGGTCGTCGACCTGTCGGACTTCGTCGGCCGGTTCATCGATACGAACCTGTTCTTCGACCATCCGACGATCGACGGTGTCGCGGCGGTGCTGACCGGAACAGTGCGGGTCGAGGCGGTGGTCGCGGAAGCGCCGGGGGTGGATGTCGAGTCCGACGACGCGATCGCGATCATCGCCATGTCGTGCCGCTTCCCCGGCGCGGCCGATTCGCCCGAGGCGCTCTGGCAGCTCCTCGACAGTGGGCGCGACGGGCTCGGCGACGTGCCGCCGGGCCGCTGGGACATCGACGGCCTCTACAACCCGGATACGACCGCGACCGGCACGGCCTACACCTTCCGCGGCGGCTACGTCGACGGGATCGACCGCTTCGACGCTGCCTTCTTCGGCATCGGACCGCGCGAAGCGGCGGTGATGGACCCGCAGCAGCGCATGATGCTGCACCTGGCATGGGAGGCGATCGAACGGTCCGGCCGCGATCCGCGCACCCTGCACGGCAGTGCCACCGGCGTCTACCTGGGAGTATACAGCACCGGCTACCTGGCCGATCCGGCGCCGGAGCAGCTGAACGGGCAGGTGGGTACCGGGCTTTCGCCGAGTGTGGCCTCGGGCCGGATCTCCTACACGCTGGGTCTGCACGGTCCCGCCGTCACCATGGACACGGCCTGTTCCTCCTCGATCGTGGCCATGCATCTGGCGATGCAGGCACTGCGGGCGGGGGAGTGCGATCTCGCGCTGGCCGGTGGCGCCACCCTGCTCATGTCACCGACCGCGCACATCGAGCTGTGCCGTCTGGGCGTGTTGTCGCCGACCGGGCGCTGCGCGCCGTTCTCCGCCGAGGCCGACGGGACGGTGTGGGCCGAGGGCGCGGGCATGGTGCTGCTCAAGCGGGTCGCCGACGCGCGCCGCGACGGCGACCGGATCCTGGCCGTCCTGCGGGGATCCGCCGTCAACCAGGACGGCCGCAGCCAGGGATTGAGCGCACCCAACGGCGCTGCGCAGGAACAGGTGCTGCGGTCGGCGCTGCGGGTGTCGGGGCTGGCGCCCGACGACATCGACTATGTGGAGGCGCACGGCACCGGCACGGCCCTGGGCGATCCGATCGAGGCCCGCGCGCTGGCCCGGGTGTACGGGCCGGGGCGGGATCCGCGACGGCCGCTCGGGGTGGGGTCGCTGAAGTCGAATCTCGGGCACACCCAGGCGGCGGCGGGTGTGGCGAGCGTGATCAAGCTGGTGCTCGCCCTGCAGCACGGGCGCATTCCGGCGACGGTGAATGTGCGGACACCGTCCGCGCACGTCGACTGGGCGACCAGCGGACTGGCCGTGCAGACCGAGACCACCCCGTGGCAGCGCGGTGACCGGCCGCGCCGGGCCGGGGTGAGCGCGTTCGGGCTCAGCGGCACCAATGCCCACCTGATCCTCGAGGAAGCCGCGCCCGAGTCCGAGCCGGTGGTAGAGCCCGGTGGTGAGACCGTGCGCCTGTTGCCGATCTCCGCGCGCAGCGAACGGTCGCTGCGCGGGCAGGCCGAGCGGCTGCTCGCGCGGGTACTGGAGGACGACACGCTGGAGCCCGGGCAGGTCGCGCGGGCGCTCGTGGTGCAGCGCACGCCGTTCGAGCGCCGCGCGGTTCTCGTCGCCGCCGACCGGGACGGCATGGTCGCGGCGCTGCGGGATCTGGTCGACGGCCGGTCGTCGGCGAACGTGGTGGTCGGTGCCGGTCCGGTGCTCACCTCGGGGAAGACCGCGTTCGTCTTCCCGGGGCAGGGGATGCAATGGGTGGGAATGGCGCGTGATCTGCTCGTCGCCGATACCGCGTTCCGGACGGAATTCGAGCTGTGCGACAAGGCTTTCGGGCCACTGCTCGGCTGGTCGCTGCTCGACCGGCTCAGCGCCATGACCACCGCCGATCTGCTCGACTTCCCGGTGGTGCAGCCGCTGCTGTTCGCGACGATGGCCGGCTTGGCCGCGACCTGGCGCGCGGCGGGCGTGGTGCCGGACGCCGTCATCGGGCACAGCCAGGGTGAGATCGCCGCCGCCTACTGCGCGGGCGCGCTCGCGCTCGATGCCGCCGCGCGGATCGTCGTCACCCGCAGCCGGTTGATGCAGGACATCGAGGAACCGGCGGCCATGGCGATGATCGGGCTGCCGGAGGCCGAGGTCGCGACCAGGCTGCGTGACTACGACGGCCGCGTGTCGATCGCCGCCGTGAATGTGCGGCGCTCGACCATCGTGGCGGGGGAGCAGGCCGCGGTGACCGAGCTGCTGGCCGCGCTCGACGCCGCCGGTGTCTACACCCGGCTGGGTGCGTCGGGGCCCGGTCTGGCCGGGCATTGCCGCATCATCGAGGAGATCCGCGCGCCGTTCGCCGAACACCTGACCGGCCTCGGCGCGGAAACGCCGGTCGTGCCCTGGTATTCGACGGTGACCGGAGAACCGATGACCGGCACCGTGGCCGGGCCCGAGTACTGGTACCGCAATGCGCGCGAGACCGTGCGTTTCGCGGCGACGGTCGAACGGATGGTCGCCGACGGGTACCGCTATTTCGTGGAACTCGGTGCGCATCCCTCGCTCACCGCGGCCGTGCAGGCCGTGGCCGAGGGCACCGGGCGCGAGGTGATCGCGGTCGGGTCGCTGCTGCGGGAGGAGGACGGTCCGACGTGTCTGGCGCGGTCGCAGGCGGCGCTGTACGCGGCCGGGCACGATCTGGACTGGTCGCGGTTGGTCCCCGAGCGCGGTCATGTCGACCTGCCCACCTATGCGTTCGACGAGCGGCGGTTCTGGACCGACAGCGCGCACCGCGACACCGGTGCGCTCGGCCTCGACGACATCGACCATCCGGTCCTGGGTGCTGTTGTCCCGCAGCCGGATTCGGAGGGCGTGACGCTGACCGGCAAGGTGTCGCGCGCGCAACACCCGTGGGTGGCCGATCACGCGGGTCCCGCTGCGGTGCTGGTTCCCGGTGCGGCGCTGGTGGAATGGGCCGTTCGGGCGGGCGACGAGGTCGACTGCCCGGTGGTGCGGGAACTGGTGCTGCGCGCGCCATTGCTCGTACCCGAGCGTGCTTCGGTGCAGATCCAGGTCGTCGTCGGTGGGGCCGATGCCGACAATCGACGAACGGTGCGGATCTTCGGCCGCGACGAGCAGGAACCCGACGCGCAATGGACATTGCACGCCGAGGGCATGGTCGCGGAGGAACTGCGCGGCATCGTTGTTCGTCATCGCGTGGAGCCGGATGATGAGGCCGGCTGGTTGCCCGCTGATGCCGTGCCCGTGGATGTCCGCGACCTCTACTCGCGGTTGGCGGCGCGTGGTCACCGGTACGGTCCGGTGTTCCAGGGTGTTCGTGCGGTCTGGCGGCGCGGTGACGATCTGTTCGCCGAGGTCGAATTGCCCGAGCAGGCGCACGGGGACGCCGCGCGATTCGGCATCCATCCGGCGCTGCTCGACGGCGCGCTGCACGCCACGGCACTGTTCGCCGGTGAGGGTGACTATGCGCTGCTGCCGTTCGCCTGGTCTGATGTGGTTCTCTCGGCGACCGGTGCCACGGCGCTGCGGGTCCAGTTGACCCGCTCGGGGGACACGGTGGCATTGTCGGCCACCGACCGCACCGGTCGGCCCGTGGTGTCGGTGGGTTCGCTGCTCCTGCGTCCGGTCGAGCCGAGCCAGTGGGATGCCGCCTCGCTCGCGCCGGCCTTCCGCCGCCTGTACCGGCTGACCTGGACCAGGGCGACGGAATCCACTGCGGGCCACAGTCCTTCCACCGATATCGCGGGCGCCCGGTTCGTCGGCGACGGCTGGCCGGGCAGCACCACGCCGGGCGCGGCTGCGGCGGGCCGGGACCGGCTGGCGGTGGCAGCCTGGGACGACGTCGTCACAGGCACCGGCGCAGCCGCCGCTTCGGCTAATGCTGACGACCCGGCCGGCTCCGACCCGCAGGCTACTTCCGCAGGCCACTCCCACGGCTTGGCAGGCCACGGGGTGCTCGACCCGGTTCGTGCCGACACGCTGGTGCTCACCGTCCCACAGGGGCGATCGCCCGAAGCGGTGCACGAGGCAGCGCAGCGAACTCTGGCAAACCTGCAGAAGTTCCTCGGCGACAACAGGTTCGAGCGGGCAACCTTGGTCGTGCGGACCTCCGGCGCCGTGGTCACCGACGCGGAGGCAGGGGTTCCCGATCCCGCCGGCGCGGTGGTGTGGGGTCTCGTCCGGTCGGCGCAGTCGGAGAACCCGGGACGGATCGTCCTGGTCGACTCCGCCGACCCCACCGTGGATCTCGCAGCGGTGCTGGTGACCGGGGAACAGCAGGTGGCCGTCCGCGCGGGTGCGGTACACGTGCCGCGCCTGGCCCGGCTCGCCGAGACGGCACCGCAGGGCCGGATTGCGCTGGGGGAAGGGACAATTCTGGTGACCGGCGCGCCCGGCCGTCTGGGTTCGGCACTGGCCCGGCACCTCGCCGACGCCTACGGCGCTCGCGATCTGGTGCTGGTGAGCAGGCGTGGCATCGACGGCCCCGGTGGCGTCGAATTGCGTGCCGATCTCGAACAGCGGGGTGTGCGGGTGCGGTTCGCGTCATGCGACCTCGCCGACAGGTCCGCGCTGGCTGCCCTGCTGGACGGATTGCCGCTGGCTGGTGTGGTCCACGCGGCGACGGTGCTCGACGACGCGACCGTCGGCTCGCTCACACCGGCACAGCTGACGGCCGCGCTGCGTCCGAAAGTCGATGCGGCGCAGCACCTGCACGAGCTCACCGCGGACCGTCCGCTGTCGTTCTTCGTGCTGTTCTCGGCGGCCGGTGGCCTGTTCGGCACGCCGGGTCAGGCCAACTACGCCGCCGCGAACGCCTACCTCGACGCGCTGGCCGTGTATCGCCGCTCGCTCGGGTTGCCCGCGCAGTCGCTGGCGTGGGGCGCCTGGGATGTCGATGTGCACGACCATCTGGCGCGCGCCGACATCGCCCGGATCGCTCGCGCCGGTGTACGCGCGTTCTCCGTCGCCGACGGCATGGCGTGCTTCGATGCCGCACTGGCACAGGGTGATCCGCTCGTGGTGCCGCTGCTGCTCGATACCGCGGTGCTGCGCCGTTCGCCTGCGGTGCCGCCGCTGCTGCACGGCCTGGTGCGCCGGGCGCCGCGTCGCGCCGTGGCCGACCGGGCCACCGGCGACACCGTGGTCGGGTCGCGGTTCGCCGAGGAACTGCGCGCCGCGTCCCGCACCGATGCCGTGCGGTCGGCGACGGCGGCGCTCGCCGCGTGGACGGGGGAGGTGCTCGGGCACACCGGTGCCGAGAAGGTCGCCACCGACACGTCGTTCCACAGTCTGGGCCTGGATTCGCTGATGGCGGTGGAACTGCGCAACAAGGTGCGCGAGCACACCGGGATCGCGGTGCCGCTGGGCACCATCCTGGCCGAACAGAACCTCACCGACCTGGCCGGGTATCTCGTCGACGAGGTCACCCGGCAGACCGGACCCGCCGGCGCGGCGACCGACGCCACCGAGGTGCCGGAGGTCGAGGTGCTGCCGGTGACCAGGGACATGATGCGGCTGTTGCGCACCGAACAGCTCGGTATTCCGAGCGCGGCGCAGACCGGCGGAGTCGCCGTGCGGGTGCCCACGCCGGTGACCCTGGAGGAACTCGATCGGGCACTCGCCCGGCTGGCCCGGCGCCACGCCGCCCTGCGCAGCACGATTCACGCCGGCACCGAATCCGGTCGGGAAGTCAGAATCCACCGCGACGTGACGATCGCCGCGACCTGGCGTGCCGTCGACCACCTCGACGACACCGTGGCCGAAGCGCACTTCCGGGCACTGATGGCCGCGCCGTTCGACCTGACGACCGGGCCGCTGTGGCGCTTCGAACTCCTCGACGCCGCCGCCGGACAACTGCTGCTGTTCGGCGCCCATCACGCCATGAGCGACGTGCAGTCGATGCTGCTCGTCGCGGGAGAACTGGCCGCCGACCTGTCGGGCGCACCCCTGGACGACACACCGACCAACCGCGACCTGCACCAGCTGCTCGCGGCACAGACCACCCGGCGCGACGACACCGCCACCGGCCGCTGGCAGGCCGCCTTCGCGGGCGCGCGGCGACTGGATCTGACGCTGGCCGCGCCTCGTCCGGCCACCCGCGGCTACGGCGGCGCGGCGATCGCGCTCGATCTGCCCGCCGGTCTGCACGAGCGGGTCGCCGAGCGCGCCAGGGAGCTGGGCATCACGCCGGCGGCGGTCTTCCTCGGGGCCTTGACGATCACGCTGGCCCGGCGCACCCAGGTCGACCGGTTCGCGCTCGCGGTCCCGGTGGACACCCGCATGCACGCCGACGCGAGCGGCGCGGTCGGGTATTTCGGTGTGCCGGTACCGTTCCCGGCCCTGGTCGCCGACGACGACCTGGTGACCGATGTACTGCGCCGCACCGGCGACCGGCTCCGCACCCTGCTCGTGCCGGGCGCGGGCTTCGCCGACGTGCTCACCGCGCTGGCGGGGGAGGGCCTGTACCGGGACAACGCGCCGATGGTGGAGGTCTACTTCAACTATCTGCGCGCCAACTCCGCGGTGACCGGCGCCGAGCTCGTCCCGGTGAGTACGGGCTTCTCCGATCTGGACCTGATGGTGGCGGTGCTGCCCGACACCGACCAGGTGTGGTTCACCTACAACACCGACATCATCGACGCCGCGTCCTGCGCCGAGTTCGGCCGCGACTACCTGACGGTCGTCGACGCGGCGGTCGCCGACCCCGGTGCGCCCGCCCGCGCGGAAGGTGCCGCACAACAGGAGAATTCGGGACTCCGCGTCGCGGTGGCCGCGACCTTCGCCGTGGGGCATCTGCCCGAACTGCTGGCGGCGGCGTCGACCGAGCGCGCGCTCACCGTCGCCGAGCCGCCGTATCACCAGGTGCTGTCGTGCCTGCGTGACCCGTCGGGGGTGTTCGCCCAGGCCTCGACCGATGTGGGTGTCGTGCTCGTGCGTGGCGTGGACCTCGAACGCTTCGGTGACCTGTCCGACACGCTGCTCGCCGAACTCGCCGACGAATTCCCCTCGGCGGTCGCCGATCTCGTCGCGAGGACGGGACGACCGATCATCGTCGCCTTCCTGCCGTCGCGGCAGGGGCGGCTGCTCGCATGGGAGCAGCGCGTCGCGGAACGACTGCGCGAGGAACCGGGTGTCGCGGTGCTGGACGCCGCGGCGATCACCCGGACACATCCCGTGGACGACGTGTTCGACGAGCGCACCGAGATCCTCGCGCACCTGCCCTTCACTCCGCAGTTCCAAGCCGCGGTGGCGCTGACCCTGATCGCGACGATCACCGCGATCACCGAACCCGCGCCCAAGGTGATCGCCGTCGACGGCGACGACACCCTGTGGAGCGGAACGGCGGGCGAAGTCGGTGCCGAGGGAGTCGGTTTCGACGCGGCCCGGATAGCGGTGGCGACGCGGCTGCGACAGTGGCGCGCGGCGGGCACGCTGCTCGTCCTGGTGACGAACAACGACGACGACATCGTCCGCGCCGTGCTCGACCGGCCCGACAGTCCCCTGCGCTACGCGGACTTCGCCGCCGTGTCGACGGGGTGGGCGGGCAAACCGGAACGGCTGGCATCGATCGCCGATAGTCTCGGGCTCGGCCTCGATACCTTCTGCTACCTCGACGACAATCCCGTCGAGATCGCGCGGATGCGCAGCGAACACCCCGAGGTCCTGTCCGTCACCTGCCCGCCCGCAACCGAAATCGGAGTGCTGCTGACCCGGCTGTGGCCGCTGGTTCCCCTGGCCGCCACCGTCGAGGACCGGGTGCGGGCCGACTTCTACCGTCAGGAATCCGCTCGTGACCGGGCGCGCGCCACCACGGAATTCGAGCAGTTCCTGGCCGACCTGGACCTGCGCGTCGAGATCGCACCGCTCACCGACGCGACCCTCACCAGGGCGCACCAGCTCGTGCGGCGGACCACCCAATTCGCGCTCGGCACCGTCACCGTCGACGATTTCGACCGCCGCCGGGCCGAAGACGAGGTGTGGACCGCGACCGCCCGTGACCGTTTCGGCGACTACGGGCTGATCTCGGTCCTGTCGGTCCGCGACGACGGCGACACCCTGCACGTCACCGGCTGGCACCTGAGCTGCCGAGCCTTCGGCCGCGGCATCGAGGAGCGCCTGCTCGGCTGGATCGCCGACCGTGCCGACACCCTGGGCTGCTCGACGGTCCACCTCACGGTCGACCACACCGCCCGCAACACTCCCGCCCGGCGGCTGGCCGCCCGGCTGCACGGGCATGACAACTGGGACGGTCCGCAGAAGACGGTGGTGACACCGAACCGGTTGCGCGAGTTCCGGTCCTGGCACAGCCCTGCCGAGAACACGGAGGTGATCGCGTGATGCGGGATCAGCCAGATGTCGACCGGGCGTCGGCCGCCGAGCACGAGCCGACGCCGCTGTCCGCGGTGGACCGGCGCTCCCGCGCGGAGTCGCTCGAACGCGGTGATGCCGGACTTGATGTCGCCGCACTGCTCGCCCGCGTAGGAAGACCAATCGCCTCCGAGTCAGCATCGGGCGAAGGCGCATCGTCCGGCGAGAGCCGAGGGACGAGCAAGGATGTCGATGCGCTGCTCGCGAGAGTTGGCGGACCGATGGCGTCCGAGTGGGTGTCGAGCGAAGCCGCAGCGCCCGGCGAAGGCAGAGGGACGAGTGCGGATATCGATCCGCTGCTCGCCGGAGCGGGCGGACCGGTCGCCTTCGAGCCGGTGTCGGCCGAAGACGGATCGTTCGGCGAGAGCGGAGTAACAAGTAGGGACGTCACGGCGCTACTGGCTCGGATCGGTGTCGACAGTTCCCGGAACACCGTGCAGTCGGATGAGCTCGTGGTTCCTGAGCAGGGGCTCGAACCGGTTGAACTCAACAGGGTTTCGGCTGCTGACCGCTCTATCGCTCCGCGAGCTGGGATCGACACGGACTCGCGCAGACCTGTCGACCCGACGGACCTCGCGGGAGCGATCGCCTCGGTGGCGAGTAGATTCACCACCTCGCCGGTAGCCGAGGACACCGACTTCTTCGACGCGGGCGGCACCTCCGTCGCCGCGGTCGAATTCGTCGCCGCCCTGGCCGGTGACCTCGGCATCCACCTCGACCTGGACATGGTCTTCTTCGACGCCCGGCCCCGACGGCTCGCCCACCGTTGGCTCACCGATCACCCCGAGCGGCAGTACCCGCTCGACCAGGCCGGGTCGGCTGAACCGACGAGCGACAACACAGTCGACCCTTCGACCGTCGGGTCGCGGGACGCGATCGTGCGGGCACGGAGCGCGGAAGGGGACGCGTCGGACGGCGCGGTGGCGACCACGAATACGCCGGAGTCGACCGATACCGACGACCTCGCCCTGCTGTTCGCCGACCTGGCCGGCGCGGACCGCCTGCCGGTGGTCCCCGCACCACCGCGGACCCCTCCGCGCCGGATTCTGCTGACCGGCGCGACCGGTTTCCTCGGCAGCCACCTGCTCCTCGACCTGTTGCGCAACAGCGACGCCCACGTCGTCTGCCTGGTCCGCGCCGTCGACGACACCGCCGCGGCGCAGCGGCTCGAGCAGTCGCTGCGGCAGTACGCGCTGCCCTGGTCCAGGGAGGTGCTGCGCCGGGTCACCCCGCTGGCCGGTGATCTGCGCGAACCCCGGCTCGGGCTGGACGGTGACCGCTGGGATTCCCTTGCCGCCGAGGTTGATTCGATCGTCAATGCCGGTGCCGCCGTCGACTTCCTGCGCGGCTACCCTTCGCTGCGCCGGACGAATGTCCTCGGCCCGTTGACCCTGGCCGAGCTGGCCTGCACCACCCGGCCCAAGCCCGTGCACCACATCTCCTCGCTCGCGGTGTTCAACGGTTCGGGAGCCGGCACGCTCGCCGAGGACGCGCCCACCGCGAACGTGGCGGACCTGCCGATCGGCTACGACCGATCGAAATGGGCGGCAGAGGCCGTGCTGCGGCGGGCAGGCGAGCACGGGCTCACGGTGACCGTCCTGCGACCGGGCGGGATCGGCGGGCACCCGGAGACCGGGGCGCACAATCCGCGCGACCTCAATACCGGGATCAGCGCCGCGCTGCTGCGGTTCCGCACCGTGCCCGGCTTCCGGTATCTGAACGCGGCCCCGGTCGATTGGGTGAGCCGCACCGCCGCGGAGATCGTCCTCGAGCCGAGTGCGTGGGGGCAGACCTATCACCTCACCGGACCCGCCACCTCCCTCGACCAGATCCTCGCCGAGACCACCGTCGGTGGCCTGGGCGTGCGTGTGCAGCACTGGGAGCAATGGGCCGAGGAGGTCGTCGCGGCGATCAGATCCGAGCAGGCGACGGAGCTGGAACCGCTGGCGCAGGTGCTGCAGAGCCCGGTCGCCCGGCGGCAACTGGCCGCGATGGTCGACACGGCACCCGCCACCGCGACCCGCACCGAATCCTTCGTCGCCGCACGAGGTCTGCCCACCCCGAACACCTCCGGGTCCGGCCGTGCCCGCATGCTCGCGGCGCTGCCCACCCCACCCGGGGAGCACCCGTACCTGCGCTTCCACGAGACCCTCGCCGGCACCGTCACCCGGACCGGCGAAACCATCGAATCCGCGTGCGATCTGCGGCTCACCCTGTCGGTGGCCAACAGCGCGCAGATCTTCGCCGCACGGACGCTGCAAGTCGGCGGCGACCTCACCTGCCCAGCCCTGCACCATGAACCACTGTCGGTGGAGGGCACGGCCACCGTCCGCCCGCACGACGGCACCCCGCTGCCCGACGACCTGCGGCACCCGATCATGCACTACCAGCTCACCCTGCGCAGCAGCGCGGGCGACAGTTGGTGGCTCACCGGCTACAAGTTCGCCGCCGCCCGCCGACGGTTCGTCCGCCAGCTCGGCACCCAGGTCGTCGAGATCGGGCGCACCGGCGAACCCGCCACCTACACCGGCGAGGTCAGCGTCCCGATGCACACCTACCTGCCCGACCAGATCGACGGCATCGAGATCGACCCGGCGCTGCCCGAACGGCAACGGCGGCTGGCGAAGATGCTGTGGCTGAGCTGGTTCGGCGGACAACTGGGCAAGAGCCTGATGGAGCCGATGCTGCGGGTCGGTCTCGACCTGCTCGACCTGCGTCGCGCCCTGCGGAAGGACCGCCGATGACCGACACGTTCCCGTTCCGCACCGCCGACGGCGCGGAACTGCGGCTGCGCCGCGTCGGCCCGGCAGACGCACCTGCCGTGCTGCTCGTGCACGGACACGGTGTCTCCGCGGAGATGTTCGCCCTCGACGAGGTCCGCAGCCTCGTCGATGTGCTCACCGACGCGGGATACCAGTCCTGGCTGCTCGACTGGCGCGGGAGCCGGGCCCTGCCGCACAACGTCTCCGGCCCGCCCTACACCCTCGACGACGTGGCGCTCTACGACCTGCCCGCCGCCGTCGCCCAGATCCGTGACCGGATCGGGGAGCGTCCGCTGTTCGCGGTCGCGCACTGCGTCGGCGCGTTGGCCCTGGCGCAGAGCCTGACCGCCGGACTGCTGCCCGGACTGGCCGGGGTCGTGGCCCAGGGGGTGTTCCTCACTCCGAAGGTGAGTACTTCGACGCGGGCGCGGGTGCTGGTCGGCAGCGAACTGCTCGGCTCCCGCGTCGGCCACCTCGAATCGGACTTCCGCAAGGTCGGCCTGTGGTCGCGCCGCACCCTGCTCTACGCGGCGCTGTCCCGCAAGGGCGACTGCCCGGACCCGACCTGCCGGATGGTCCACCACGGTTGGGGCATGGGCGCCGAACTGTTCGCCCACGATCACCTCGACCCGCGCACCCACGACCGGCTCGCCGATCTGTTCGGCCCGATCCCGCTGTCGCTGCTGCCCCACCTGCGGCAGATGGAGATGGCGCACGCGGTGGTCCGCTGGAACCTCGACGACGACCGCTACCGGGCGCTGCCCGAGAACTCGCTCGATCGCGCCGATCGCATCGACTGCCCGGTGCTGCTGCTGTCGGGCAGCCGCAACCAGACCTGGCTCGACTCCAACCGGCTGTGCCGCGATGTGCTCGCGACCCGGGCGCCCGCGCTCGACGTCCGCTACACCGAGATCCCCTCCTACGGACACCTGGACACGTTCATCGGGCGCGGCGCGGCGCTGGATGTGTTCGGGCACATCGTCGACTTCCTCGACGAGCGGTCAGCGGGGCACGCGTAGTGGCAGGCCCGCGGACCGGTAGATGTCATCGATGACGGCCATGGTGGTGACGGCGTCGTCCGGTGTGGTGGGCACCGGTGCGCCGCGCAGGACCGCGTCGGCGAAGGCGTCGAGTTGATAGTCGTAGGACGGCCTGCGCGGGAACCGGCGCAGCCGCGTGCCGTCCGTGGAGCGCACTGCCAGCAGATGTCCGGCGTGCGGGAGTACCGGGTTGAGCAGGCGCATCCGGCCGCGGTCGCCGACAACCGTCGCGCTGATCCGCAGCACGTCGGCCGACCACATCGAGCAGCGCACCCGGCCGGTGTGCCCCGACGGGAACCGCAGCTCGGCCGACATGGCGCGATCGATCCGGCGGTCGCCGTGCAGTTTCGCCCGCGCCGACACCACCTCCGGGTCCTCGCCGCCGAGGACGCGGGCCATGTGCACGGCGTAGCAGCCCGCGTCCATCAGCGCGCCACCGGCGAGGTCGTAGTCGTAGCGGATGTCGGAGAACAGCGGCAGCGGAAACGCCAGCGCGGTCTCCACCCGCCGCAGCGTGCCCAGCTCACCGGAGGCCACGATCTCCTCGGCGGCACGGATCAGCGGGTGGTAGCGGTAGTGGAACGCCTCCATCACCACCAGGCCGGAATCGGCGGCCAGCCGGGCGATCTCACGGGCCTCCTCGGCATTGGCGGTGAACGGCTTCTCGCACAGCACGTGCTTGCCCGCGGCCACGGCGGCGCGCGTCCAGCGTCCGTGCAGACCGTTGGGCAGCGGAATGTAGACCGCGTCGACCTCGGGGGAGTCCAGCAGGTCCTGGTAGTCCCCGAAAACCCGCTCGACGCCGTGCTTGCGGGCGAACTGCTCGGCCCTGGTCCGGTCCCGGGCGGCCACCGCGGTGACCGTCGCCTCCGGACTGCGCCGCGCCGGACCGATCACCGCGGCGGGGGCGATGCGGGCGGCGCCGAGAACACCGATGCGGAGCGCGGGACGCGGATCTTCGGTCACGCCCCGACGGTAACACCGGTGCCCGAATACGGTACGAACACAACAGATCACGAACGGAAGCCGAGAGTATGCGCATCGCCTTGCTGACCGCGGGAACCCGCGGCGATCACCAGCCCTACCTCGCCCTCGCCGACGAATTCGCCACCCGCGGCCACCAGGTGAGCATCACCGCCACCGAGAACTACGCCGAGGTGGTCCGGCGATCGGGCTTCGCACCGCACGTGATCCCGTTCAACTCCGCCGAACTGCTGGAATCGCCCGCCGCCAAACGGGCGCTGTCCTCCGGCAAGACCCTGCCGTTCGTGCGGATCATGCTCGACACCGTCAAGATCATGACCGGAGAGCGCGGCGAGCGGATGCACGAGGTGCTCACCGACGCCTGCCGCGACGCCGACGTCATCGTCTCCTGCGCCTCGACCCTGCCGTGGGCGATGGAACGCGGTGAGAAGACCGGGCAGCGGGTGATCGGGGTCCTGCCCTACCCGTTGGAGCGGACCGGGGAGTTCCCGTCGTCGTTCATGGTGAAGAAGATGATTCCGTGGTCGTGGCTGCGGCGGGCCAGCTACACCGGCTTCGAGATCGCCTACGGGGTGGCCTATCGCCGGGTCGACCGGCGGGTGCGGGAACTGATGGAACTGCCCGGCGCGCCCCGTAATCCGTTCCGCCGCCTGCGCGAGGACGGCATCCCCCTGGTCCACATGGTGAGTCCGGTGCTGCTGCCCACACCGGCCGACTGGCCCGACCGCTCCACCGTCGTCGGCGCGCCGATCCTGCCGCAGCGGCTGCGCGGCGCCTGGGGTGAGGCCGAGCTCGACCCGGTCCTGACCGGGTGGCTCAACGAGGGCGAGCCGCCGATCTACTTCTGTCTCACCGGCATGCCCATCCTGGATCCGGTGGGCTGCTGCGACATGATCGCCGCGGTCTGCCGCAGGCTCGGTGCCCGCGCCCTGGTCACCGTGAAGGGCGAGGGCTATCCACGCGGGATCGGCTACGACCGGAACCTGTTCGTGCTGGACTCCTTCGACTACGACCGGGTCCTGCCCCGGTGCCGGGCGGTCGTGCACCACGGGGGCAGCGGCAACACCCACGACGTGCTGCGCGCCGGTCTCCCGGCGGTCGTCATCGGAGTGCACAGCGACCAGTTCTTCTACGGGTGGCGGATCGCCGATCTCGGGATCGGCGCCGACTTCCCGTACCCGTCGCTCACCGAGGACCGCCTGCACGACGCGCTGATCCGCACCCTCACTCCCGAAGCGCGCAGCCGGGCGGCCGAATTCGGGCGCACCGTCGCCGCGGAGAACGGGGTCGGCGCCGCGGCGGACGCGGTGGAACGGCTCGCCGTCACCGCGTCGGCCTGACCGGGCGGACACCGTGCACATCGCGCTGTTCACCGACTTCCACCCCGACACCCTCGGCGGGGTGCAGACCGCGCTGCGCGCGCTACGGGACGGACTGCGCGGACGTGGGCACCGGGTCACCGTCTTCACCGCGCCCGCACCGGATCCGGCCGCGCACGACCCCGACACCGTGGTGTTGCGGACCGTGCCGCTGACCATGAACAACGGTCTGCCGGTGGTCTTGCCGACCCGCGCGAACCAGCGCCTGATCGACGCGGCGCTCGCCGAGCGCGGACCCCTCGATGTCGTGCACGCCCTGACCACCTACGGCGGCGGGATCGCCGGCGCCAGGGCGGGGCGCAGGCACGGCGTTCCCGTCGTCCAGAGCATGCAGAGCCGCGACGACGCGATGATCGAGAACTACGCGCCGTCGCCGTACGCCGCGGCGCTCACCATGCGCCTGATGCACGGCTGGTTCGTGCCCCTGCGCGCGCAGCCGCGATACGCGGGCGACAGCCGCACCGCCCGGCTCGCCTGGCGACCGCTGATCGCGCAGGCGCAGGCCGCGGACCGAGTGGTGGTGCCGACCGCGCACTTCGCCCGCCGCCTCGCCGAGCGAGGTGTCGACCGGCCGATCACGGTGGTGTCCAACGGGATCGACGACGCCCTGCTCGACGGACCGGCACCCGGGGCCGAACGCCCGGTCGACGGTCCGCTCCGGGCGCTGTGGTGTGGACGCCTGTCCCCGGAGAAGCGCCCGCTGGAGGCGATCGAGATCATCCGGCAGGTCCCGGACTGCACCCTCGACCTCTACGGCGGCGGCCCGCTGGCCGACCGGGTGCGCGCCGCGGCGGACCTGGCCGGGAATGTACGCCTGCACGGCCAGGTCGACCAGGCGACCTGTCTGGCCGCCATGCGCGAGCACGACCTGCTGCTGCTCACTTCCGACTGCGACACTCAGGGCATGGTGCTGCTGGAAGCGGTCGCGACCGGACTGCCCATTGTGTACTGCGATCCCGAACTTGCCGAAACCATCCCCGCCGCGGGCGGAGTACGCACCGGCGACCGGTCGGTGACGGCATTCGCCGACGCCGTCACCGCACTGGCGAAGGACCGGTCACCGCTGGTCGCGATGCGTACCGCACTCGCGGCGCACGCCGACGAGCCGCGCCAGTCCCGGCACCTCGATGCCCTGCTCGGGGTCTACTCCGACGCCGCGCGCCGCCAGAAGAAGTGATGGACCACGCCGCTGGGGCTCGGTACCCGCTCCAGGTGGAACCGGTCGGTGTAGTCCTCGGGCCCGTTCCAGAACTTCTCGCCGCGGCCGAGATCGACGGGCGCGACGACGACATGCATCTGGTCGACGAGGTCGGCCTCGAGGAACGCCCGGATCGTGGCCACGCCGCCGCCGATGCGCACATCCTTGCCGTCCGCCGTCGCGAACGCCTGTGTCAGCGCCTCCTGCGGTGACGCGTCGAGAAAGTGGAACGTGGTGTCGGACAGGGTGAACGACGGCCGCGGGTGGTGGGTCAGCACGAACACCGGCGTGTGGAACGGCGGTTCCTCGCCCCACCAGCCCTGCCAGTCCTCGTTCTCCCACGGGCCGCGTAACGGCCCGAACTTGTTGCGCCCCATGATCTCGGCGCCGATATTGTTCGCGAAATCGCGGGTGATGTAGTCGTCGAGGCCGTAACTGCCGCCGGGATCGGTCCGGTTGACCCAGTGGGCGGTGGCGCCCGCCCAGGACATGAAATCGGCGGGGTCGGCGTGGCCGAACGGCCGTTCCCGGCTCTGTCCCACACCAGCGCCGTAGCCGTCGCGGGAGATGGAGAAGTTCTGCACGCGGACGAACTGCTGGGTCATCGTCACCCCTTCTGGTTGCACTGTGCGCTCGCTACGAACCCTAGCCCGGCCCCGCAATCAGCCGGAGCTCGTCGGGATCCGCGCGGTAACGATGCGTTCCGCCGGCCGGTCGGCGTCAGGTGAGGACCTCGGCGAGTTGGTCGGTCGCGGCGACGAGCCACTCCGGGTCGCCGTCGACGCGGCCCAGCAGTGCTTCCCTGACCGCGCCCGCCTGCGTCCATCGTCGCACCCGTTCCGGATCGAGTTCGGCCGCGTCGGTGTAGATGTCGAGCAGGCGCCGGATCCGTGCCTCCGGATGCGGCGAGCACAGCAGCTCGGCAAAGCGGGGACTGCGGATGACGTTGAGCGCGTCGGTGGCCGGGTCGCCGACATGGCATTTGGGGTCGATGGCCAGCCACGGTTCACGATCGGACGCCAGCACATTGGCGTCGTGCAGATCGCCGTGGACGAGCAGGTCGGGTTGGTCGGAGCCGAGCTCGCGCAGGGTGGCGACGGCCGCGCCGATCACGCCGGCGGGCAGCGGGTCGCCGAACGTGGCTGCGGTGGAGACGATCTCGCGTTCCCACTGGTCCATGCGATCGGCCAGCCGGGGGAGGCCGGGCGGTGCGGCGACCGCGAGCCTGCGGGTGAGCGCGCCCTGGATGGCGATCGCCCGGTCCGGGTCGGTCACCGTGGCGAGGGTGTCGCCGGCTCGTTCGAGCAGCATGGCGTGCCGCTCGTCGTCGCGGGCGTGTAGTTCGACGGCGCCGCGACCGTCCCACGCGGCGAACGCGGCGGGCTCGTACTCGATGTCGGGATAGGGGAACGACACCTTGAGGACAGCGCACGGCAGTCCCGCGCGACGGACCGGCACCACGAGGCCGACCTCGCCGTGCCGGACAGGCCCGTCGGGGGTGCAAGACCAGTGCCGCAGCAGATCCGCGACGACTCCCGGCAGTGTTTCGATCCACTCCCGGCGACGACGATCGGCACCGCCACCGGACTTGTCCGCGAAGGCCGCGGGCACGGTGATCATCGCTGCTGTCCCCACCCTGCGCATGAATTCACCCTACTGTGCGACGGCAATTCTGTTCTGCCACAACAGGAAATTCTTGGGCGTGGCGATGTGTGCCCAGTCTTGTCGATTGCTGACGGAATGCCCAGCCATGTCCATGAGGCCTATTCGCCGTCGAAGCCGCGAGGATATCGGTGATAGTTCGCGCGGATAACGATGCGACAGGGCATATATGCCCACGATGTGATCGATGTGATCAACAAGACAAGCTGGGCGTACGTCCAGATGCTGAATATTTGCCAGAAGTCACGTAATCTCACCCGCGGTCGGATTTCTTTGTGCCGCAGCAGGGCTGCGGCACCGGTGCGAGGGTTTTCACGGCGTGCTCGACATCTATCACTTCTCCTACGGCTGGGTCACCCCCGTTCTCGCCTATTTCATGTCGTTCGTCGGCTGCCTGCTCGGCCTGCAATGCGCGGCTCGCGGGCGGCATTCCGGCCGCGGGCGCGTCGGCTGGCTGATCAGTGCCGCGGTGGCCATCGGGGGAACCGGGATCTGGGTCATGCATTTCATCGCGATGCTCGGCTTCTCGATCGCGGGATCGGAAATCCGCTACGACATTCCGCTGACGCTGTTCAGCGCGGTGACCGCGATCGTGGTCGTCGGCATCGGGCTGTTCATGGTGAACAAGCCGCAGCCGACGCTCGCCTCGCTGATCGGTGGTGGCACGATCGCCGGCCTCGGCGTCGGGACCATGCACTACACCGGCATGTATGCGATGAAATCGCACGCCGTCATCACCTACGACCCGTGGATCGTCACCGTGTCGATGGTGATCGCGGTGGTGGCCTCGATCGTGGCGCTGTGGTTCACCTTGCGCGTCAAGGGATTTCTGGCCACCGTCGGCGCGGCCGCGATCATGGGTGTGGCCGTCTGCGGGATGCACTACACCGGGATGGCCGCGATGCGCGCGCACGAGGGGCACCACAGTTTCGCGCCGCCGCCGGGCGCGCAGGCCATGCAACTGCTGGGGCCCCTGCTCGGGATCATCAGCATGGTGACGATGCTGGTGCTGATCAGCGTGAGCCTGTCGGAGATCGAGAACGAGGACGCGCTGCCCAGGATGCGGCTCGACGCGCTGCCCCGATTCCGGCGCTGACTATCCGCAAATGCTCAGCTATGTTACTTTTCCTTCGGCCCGGTCACCGTCGGCAGCGGGTGGCCCGGCGCACGTGATCGCTGTCCAGGGAGTCCGGATGTCGTCGAGTGGCTCGGTCGAAGCTGTGCCCGTGACCGACCGGGGCAGGCCGTTCTCCGATCCGGCCTTCGCCCGCTTCCTGGCGCTCGTCGACGGGTTGTCGCCCGAGTCGTACGCGCTGCTGACCGGATTCGCCGAGCGGCTGCGCGCCGTCGAGGGTATCCCGTTCGATCCGCTGGTCGACTAGATCCCTTCCGCGTCACCCCTTACTGTCCGGTCAAGTATCCAGGACAGGTAGCCCGCATAATTCCCGCTGGTCGGGGAGTATGCGGGCATTTGTCCGTTCTTGCGGCGGATGACCGTGCCGGTCGAGGTATTGACCTGGACGTGGTGTCCCACATAAGTTACAGGGACACCGCGTCCCACATATCCGGGGCGTGCGGCACACAGGAGTGCGTACATGACACAGCGGGTGTTCGTCGTCGGCGTCGGCATGACGAAGTTCGAGAAACCGGGCGAGCGGGAGTGGGACTACCCCGACATGGCCAGGGAGGCGGGCACCGCGGCGCTCGCCGACGCGGGCGTCGGCTACGACCTGATCCAGCAGGCCTACGTCGGCTATGTGTACGGCGAATCGACCTCGGGTCAGCGTGCGGTCTACGAGCTCGGCCTGACCGGTATCCCGGTGGTGAACGTCAACAACAACTGCTCCACCGGCTCGACCGCGCTGTACCTGGCGGCCCAGGCCATCCGCGGCGGGCTGGCCGACTGCACCCTGGCGCTGGGCTTCGAGAAGATGCAGAAGGGTTCGCTCGGTTCGACTTTCGACGACCGCGAGCAGCCCATGATGCGGCACCTGCTGGCGCTGGCCGAACTGCAGGAGTTCGCCATGCCGCCCGCGCCCTACATGTTCGGCGCGGCGGGCAAGGAGCACATGGAGCGCTACGGCACCACCGCCGAGCAGTTCGCCAAGATCGGCGTGAAGAACCACCGGCACTCGGTGAACAACCCGTACGCGCAGTTCCAGAAGGAATACAGCCTCGAGGAAGTACTCGCGGCCAAGCAGATCTACGGCCCGCTGACCAAGCTGCAGTGTTCGCCGACCTCCGACGGCTCGGGCGCGGTGATCCTGGCGAGCGAGGACTTCGTCGACCGGCACGGCCTGGCCGACCGGGCCGTGGAGATGGTCGGGCAGGCCATGGTCACCGACCTGCAGTCCACCTTCTCCACCCAGTCCGCGATCAACCTCGTCGGCGCCGACATGACGCGCACCGCCGCCCGGCAGGTCTACGACCAGGCGGGCATCGGCCCCGACGACATCGACGTCATCGAACTGCACGACTGCTTCTCCACCAACGAGCTGCTCACCTACGAAGCCCTCGGGCTGTGCGCGCCCGGTGAAGGCGGCCGCCTGGTCGACGACAACGCCACCACCTACGGCGGCACCTGGGTCGTCAACCCCTCCGGCGGCCTGATCTCCAAGGGTCATCCGCTCGGCGCCACCGGGCTGGCCCAGTGCAGCGAACTCACCTGGCAGCTGCGCGGCACGGCCGACGCGCGCCAGGTCGACGGTGCGCGAATCGCCCTGCAGCACAACATCGGCCTCGGTGGGGCGGTCGTGGTGACCGCCTACCGCCCGGCCAACCGCTGAACCCCGTCCCCACCGAACTCTTCGAGGAGCATCCCCATGGCATCTGTGTCCGTATCCACCGAACTTCCCGTCACCCCCGAGCAGGCCTGGGCGCGCCTCAGCGACCTCGCCAACTGGGAGGACTGGCTGACCATCCACCAGGGCTGGCGCAGCGAGCTGCCCGCCGAGCTGACCGCGGGCGCGCGCTTCATCGAGGTCGTCTCGGTGATGAACATGGCCAACAAGATCGAATGGACCGTCGCCGAGGTCGACCCGAACACCTACCTGCGCATCACCGGCACCGGAATGGCCGGTGTCACCGTGGAATTCGCGCTCAAGGTGGAGGCGACCGCCACCGGATCCTCGGCGGCCTTCGACGCCAGCTTCAAGGGCACCATGATCGTCGGCCCGATCGGCAAGGCCGTCGCCAAGCACGCCGAGGCCGATCTGAAGGCCTCGATGGCCAAGTTCACCGAACTCGTCGGCTCGGCCGCATGACCACCTCCGCGTCGGCCGGGGTCGTCTTCGACGGCTCCGGCCTGGGGGTGTGGACCGACCCCGAACATTTCGCGGTCACCGCCGAACGTATCGCCGACTACGCCGCGGCGACCAACGACCCGATCGAGGCCCACCGCGGCGGGGCGATCGCGCCGCCGGTGTTCGCCGTCGTGCCGGTGTTCACCTCGATGGCGCCCGCCGCCCTGTCGGTGGCGCCGGTGGAACTGCTGATGAAGCTGGTCCACGGTGAACAGGACTTCCGGTTCCACCGGCCCATCGTGGCCGGCGACGAACTCGTGGTACGGGCCAAGCCGATCGGCTACGCGGGTAAGCCCAACGGATCCACCGTCGTCGTGTACGCCGAAACCCGCGACGCGGCAGGCGAACTGGTCAACGAACAATGGATGACCGCGTTCTTCCGCAAGGTCGACGCCGGAGCGGGCGAGGGCGACCAGGCACCCGGGCACCGGATCGCCGAGGACGACCGGGCCGCCGCGCCGGTCGCGCGGGTCACCGCGCACATCGACAGCGACCAGACCTTCCGCTATGCCCCCGCCTCCGGCGACCCGATGCCGATCCACCTCGACGACGAGATCGCCCGCATGGCGGGGCTGCCCGGCATCATCAACCACGGCCTGTGCACCATGGCGTTCACCTCGTGGGCGGCACTGACCGAACTGGCCGGTGGCGACACCGCCCGGCTGCGCCGCCTGGCCGTGCGCTTCGCCAAACCGGTCCTGCCCGGCCAGGACATCACCACCACGCTGTGGCGTACCGGCGACGGCGACCACGGCGTCGCCGCCTACGCCTTCGAGACCGAAGCGGCGGGCCAGATCGCGATCACCGACGGCCGCGTCGAGATCGCCGACGCCTGATATCCGCGAAACATTCACGAGGAGTACCGAACTCATGGGAAAGCTTGACGGTCGCGTCGCGGTCATCACCGGCGCGGGACGTGGCATCGGCCGCGAACACGCGCTGCTGTTCGCTCGCGAGGGCGCGCAGGTCGTGGTCAACGACCTCGGCGGCGCCAACGACGGCACCGGCACCGACGCGGGCCCGGCCCAGCAGGTGGTCGACGAGATCACCGCCGCCGGCGGGGTCGCCGTGGCCAACACCGACGACATCGCCACCTGGGCCGGGGCGAAAGCCCTGATCGACCAGGCGGTCGGCGAATACGGCACGCTCGACATCGTGGTGAACAACGCGGGCATCCTGCGCGACGCGTTCATCGCGGGCATGGACGAATCTCAGTGGGACGCCGTCATCGCAGTGCACCTCAAGGGCCACGCGGCCACCCTGCACCACGCCGCCGCCTACTGGAAGGCGCAGGCCAAGGCGGGTACCCCGGTCGCGGCGTCGGTGATCAACACCGCCTCGGCCTCGGGCACGTTCATGCCGAACGCGGGGCAGGGCAATTACGGTGCCGCCAAGGCGGGCATCGCCGCACTCACCCTGGTCGCCGCCGACGAACTCGAACGCTATGGCGTGCGGGTCAACGCGATCGCCCCGATCGCGCGCACCCGGCTGACGCTGGCCACCCCCGGCATGGGCGCGCTGTTCGCCGCCGAGGTGCCCGAGGGCGAATTCGACGCCTTCGCCCCCGCCAACATCTCCCCGCTGGTCGCGCACCTGGCCGAGGCCGGCTGCCCGCTCACCGGCAAGGTGTTCGCCGTGCAGGGCGGGGCGATCGTCGAACTCGCCGGCTGGCACGACGTGCGCACCGTCGAGACCGACGGCCCGTGGACCATCGACGAGGTCGCGGCGCGGCTGAAGGAGACGGTGTGACCATGGCACGCAACAGCTATGAACTCGGTGTGGGCGTCGGCGAGGAGCACCTCGCCCTGGCCGACGCGGTCGCGGGGTTCGCCGAACGGACCGTCACCGCCGAGATCGTCCGCACCGCGGTCGAATCCACGGAGACGGGCAAGCAGTTGCCCTACTGGGACGCGCTGGTCGCCCAGGATCTGCTCGGCCTGCACGTGCCCGAGGAGCTGGGCGGCCAGGGCGCGGGGCTGCTGACCCTGGCGGTCGCGCTCGAGCCGCTGGGTCGCGCCGTGCACACCGGCCCGTTCGTGCCGACCGCACTGGCGAGCGCGGTGCTGGCGCAGGCCGATGGAGCGTGGGCACGGGCGCAGCTGCCCGGCCTGGTCGACGGGTCACGCACCGGCGCGGTCGCGCTGGCCTCGGCGCTGACCGGGGTGGCCCGTGATGATGCGCTGCTCGTCGACGGGACCGCCGACGGCGTGGTGGGGGCGGTGTCGGCGGATGTGATCATCGCGCCGGTCACCGTCGACGGCACGCCGCGCTGGGTCGCGTTCGAGAACACCGACCTCACCGTCACCGCCCAGGACAGCGTCGACGTGCTGCGCGGTTCGGCTCGGCTGCACGCGGATTCGGTCACCGTGCCTGCGGAGCGGGTGCTCGAGGTGTCGCCGGAGCGGGTGCGGTCGCTCGCCGCGGTCGTGCTCGGCGCCGAAGCGGTGGGCGTGATGTCGTGGTGCGTCTCGACCGCGGCCGAATACGCCAAGACCCGGGTGCAGTTCGGTCGGCCGATCGGCCAGTTCCAGGGCGTCAAGCACAAGTGCGCGCACATGGGCATCGCGCTGGAGAAGGCGCGGGCGGTGCTGTGGGACGCCGCCTCGGCGCTGGATCGCGGCGACGAGACCGCGGACTACGCGGCCGCCATCGCGGCACTGATCGTGCCCGACGCGGCGGTGCAGGTCGCCCAGGACTGCATCCAGGTGCACGGCGGAATCGGGTTCACCTGGGAACACGACGCGCACCTGTACTACCGGCGGGCGCTGGCGCTGCGCGGCCAGCTCGGGACACGCGAGACCCGGGCCGAGGCCGTGGCCGGCTACGCGCTGGCGGGGCTGACGCTGTCCAGCGAACTGGAACTGCCCGCCGAGGCCGAGCAGATCCGGGCCGGGATCCGGGCCGAACTGGCTGAGATCGCGGCGATCGACGACGAGGACGACCAGCTCGTCGCCCTCGGTGACGGCGGCTGGAACCTGCCGCACCTGCCGCGGCCCTACGGCCGCTCGGCCTCGCCGCTCGAGCAGGTGGTGATCTCGCAGGAGCTCAGGGCTTCCGGTATTCCGATGCCCCAGCTGCTGATGGGCACCTGGGCGGTCGGTGCGATCGTCCCGCACGGTGACGAACGGCAGAAGCGGGAACTGGTGGTGCCGACGCTGCGCGGCGAGGTGGTGTGGTGTCAGCTGTTCAGCGAGCCCGGCGCGGGTTCGGACCTGGCGAGCCTGACGACCAAGGCCACCAAGGTCGAGGGCGGCTGGCGGGTCACCGGGCAGAAGATCTGGACCACCGTGGCGCAGTTCGCCGAATGGGCGATGCTGATCGCGCGCACCAGCCCGGACAAGCCCAAGCACGAGGGCATCACCTACTTCGTGCTCGACATGTCCAGCCCGGGGATCACGGTGCGGCCGCTGCGGGAGATGACCGGGTCGGCGCTGTTCAACGAGGTGTTCCTCGACGACGTGTTCATCCCCGACGCGAACGTGGTCGGCGCGGTCGACGACGGCTGGCACGTGGCGCGCACGACACTGGCCGGTGAGCGGGTGGCGCTGAGCCAGAAGATGGAGGCCTACGCCACCGACACCGACCTGCTGCGGTTCGCGATCGGGCGCGAGCTGTCGCCGGTGGCGCGCTACCACGTCGGCGAGCTGATGGCCGAGAGCCGGGCGGTGGATGTCATCGGGTCCAGGGTGGTGCTGAAACAGCTGTCCGGCATCGATGTGTCCACCACCTCCAGCGTCGGCAAGCTGCTGGGAATGGCGCTGGGCCAAGCGATCTCGGAGTTCGTGGTCGCCGAACTCGGCACCGCCGGGGTGGTGTCGGTACCCGGGGAACGCAGCGATCACGCGATGGAACAGCTCATCGCGGGCCGCGCCACCACCATCTACGGCGGCACCACCGAAGTGCAGCTCAACGTCATCGGCGAACGGATGCTCGGACTACCGCGCGACGCGTCGGCCTGACGGTCCGGGACAGGTGGTCGCCGATCGCGACCACCTGTCCGTCACCGGCGAGCGGCCACGATGCTGGGCCGCAACCGGATTCACGCGAGTCCGACCAAGACGACCGGCCCGTGCTTGCGCACCGTCTGCACCACTTCGACGACGTGGGCGACAGTGTCGTCCACCGTGACCCCCGCTAGCGGCGAACCGGCTCTCGTGAAAGCGGCCGGATCCTGCGGCTCGATAGGAGGGCGGCACATGCGCATCGGACCCCGGTGGTCACTCGATGGCGTGGGTGAAGACGAGGATGCCCGCGGTGAGGAGGGCGGCGGTTTTGGCGACTTCGAGGGCGATGTAGGCGTAGTGGGCGTGCGAGCGCGGGGCGTCCAGGCCGGCGAGGACGGCGTCGCTGCGGCGGGTGAGGACGGGGCGGACCGCGACGGCCTGGACGGCGAGCGCGAGCAGGGCCGCGGTGAGGGCCGTGGTGGCGGCGGTGCCGGGGGAGTCGATCAGCACGGCGGTGACGATCGTCGCGGCCAGCAGTGCCTCGGCGCCATTGAGGGCGCGGAAGACCAGCCGGCCGATGCCGAGGCCGATCGGCACGGTGACCCCCGGTGCCCGGAACTTCAGCGGCGCCTCGAGGAACGAGATGGCCAGCACCATGCCGAGCCAGCAGAAGGTGGCCGCGGCGATCACGGCCCACGCGGTCGTCATATCGATCAGGTCCTCTCCGCCGGCGTCCGCGCCGACCCGACCAGGATCGCCCATGCCGCGCGATCTGTCCCGAGTCCGCGGCGGGCGGCGCCGTCACCGGCTGGAATACTGAGCGGGCCGGTTCGCCCGAATCGGGACAAGGAGGGAGGACGGTGACCGCACCGCGCGCCGATGGCAGGGCCAGTCGGTGGGACCGGCATCGCGCCGAACGCCGCGACCGGATTCTCGCGGCGGCACTGCAGGCCGTGCAGACCCAGGGCGCCTCGGTGGGGGTGCAGGAGATCGCCGATCTCGCGCAGGTCCCGCGGTCGGTGCTGTACCGGCTGTTCAAGGACCGCCAGGATCTCGACGAGCAGCTGCGCGCCCGCATCGTCGACGATCTGATGGCGGTGCTGGCGCCCACCCTGCGTCCGCAGGGCACCGTCGCGGAGGCCATCGCCCGCTCGGTCGACGCCTACGTGGGCTGGATCGCCGCCAACCCCCGGTTGCACTACTTCCTCGGCGCCGGATCGGAAGGCAAGCAGCAGCGGCACAATTCGCCGATCGTGTCCGGTACCAAGATCGCCATCGCGGGCACGGTGCGCGAGGTGTTCGAGAACGCGCTGCGCGCCCAGTCCGCCCCGGTCGCTGTCGCCGAACCGATGGCGTTCGGGCTGGTCGGGTTCGTCGACGGCAGCGTCAACCGATGGCTGAGCCGCTCGATGCAACCCATGGACGCCGCGGAACTGTCGTCGTATCTGCAGGAAGCGATCTGGGCGGTGGTGGACAGCACCCTGCGCAAGGTCGGTGTCATGCTCAATCCGCTGACCCCGATGGCCGACCTGGTCACCCCGCCCGCCGAGGCCTAGCGCGGCCGCGGCCGACCGAGCAGCACCGTCTCGAGCAGGCCGATCACCATGTCCTGCGGGCAGATCCCGTCGTCGCCGAAGGTGCGGCCGAGGTCGACGACCAGGCTGAACGCGGCGTGCACGAGGATGCGTGCCGCACCCATCGACAGCTCCGGCCGCGCGGCGACCACCAGGCGCGCCCACTCGGTGACGATCAGCTGCTGCAGATGGCGCAGGGTCACCTGGTCGGTCTGGTCGACATGGCGGAACTCCGCGTAGTAGACGAAGGTCAGCGACCGCTCGGTGAACGAGCCCGACACGTACAGCTCGATCAGCGTGCCCAGCGCGGCCGCCGGGCTGTCGGAGGTGGCGGTGGCCGGGCGGATCGCCGCCGAGACGCGATCGGCGGCGCGCCGGAACGCGGCGACCAGCAGATCGCTCTTGCTGCGGTGATAGCGGTAGACGGCCGAAGCCGAGGACAGTTCGGCGGCGGCGGCGATGTCCTCGACACTCACGTTCGGATAGCCGCGCTCGTGGAACAACTCGACGGCCCGGTGCAGCAGTTGCTCGTGCATGAACGGCTGCGGCCGCGGCCGGAACACCGGCCGCACGGTCCGGTGACCGGACAGGTCCGCCTCGATCAGTGACCAACTCGCCGAACGCAGCAGTGCCGCCAGCGTTTTCGCGGGCACGGTCGCGTGATGGTCGCCGATACTGCTGATCACCGCGTAGATGGAGACGGCCCGCACCGCGCGATCGTGCCCGTCCAGCTCCGGGCGGACCGCGCCGATGAGCCGGCGCAGACCGGTGATGGCCGTGGCGAACTGGTCGCTGAACTGCCGCAGGTCCTCGGGTTCGAGGTAGCGCCGCTCCCAGCGGGCCAGCGCGGCGGTGGGCCGGTTGGCGACGGTGGCGGCGACGATCGCGCCGAGCACATGATCGAGCCGCTGCCGCGGCGACCAGCCCGCCGCCTCCTCGGGCAGCCCGACCGCCCGCAGCGCCAGCCCCGACAGCCGCAGCAGTTCGGCCCGGAACAGGGCGTACTTGCTCGGGAAATGCCGGTACAGGGCGGTGGAGCTGATGTCGAGCCTGCGGGCGATGTCGTCCATGCTCACGCCGTGATAGCCGTGCGCGCCGAACGCCGCCGCCGATTCCGCGGCGATCTGCGCGCGCCGGTTCTTCGGTCGGCGTCGCACGGCCCTGGCCTGCGGTTCGGCGCCCGGCTCGGTCGCCGAACCGGCCTTCGCGGGGCGGGTGCGGCGGCCGGGGGATAGCGCGCCGGGTTCGGTCACGGGGTGGGCGCCGTCGTCAGCGGGGAATTCACTTTCTCGACCAGCCAGCGGCCGTCGTCGTTGTGCAGGCGCAGCACCATGGACAGCTGGCCCGGCTTGGGCTTGTGCTCGGTGCCCAGGCTGGAGATGGTCTGGCCGATCACCACGATCGCCTCGGCCGACTCCTCGTCACCGGTGCGGATCGCGCACTGGGTGTCGGTGACCTTCGAGACGACCTCGCCCTGAGACAGGACCTCCCGCAATTCGGTACTGGTGGAATCGAACTGCTTCTTCCAGTCACCGGTCGCGCCGTCGAGGACGGCGGCGAAATAGGTGTCGAGGTTCTTGCTGTCGTAGTCGGCGAGCACCGGGGCGTACCGGCACGCGGCTTCGCGCGCCTGCTGCTGCGCCGTCAGCAGATCCTTGCTCTCCTGGCCCTCGAAGAACAGGAACACCGAGGCCGCCAGCGAGGCGCCGAGCAGGATCGCGACGGCGCCGCGCAGGCCGAGCTGTCGCCGGTTCACCGCCCGCAGGCGTTGCGTCCAGCCGCCGGGTGCGGGCT
Organism: Nocardia asteroides; assembly: GCF_900637185.1. NCBI lineage: Bacteria > Bacillati > Actinomycetota > Actinomycetes > Mycobacteriales > Nocardiaceae > Nocardia > Nocardia asteroides. The sequence goes on from NZ_LR134352.1 coordinate 3,737,072, forward strand.
CGGATGCCGCTTCGGCGGTGGGCTTTTCGGTGGTGGGTTCGTCGCTCATCGCGTGGACTCCTTATCGGGGTGCGGGCACCGCGGGCTGGGACAGTTCGTTGCCGGTGACGCCGGGCGGCGGACCCGAGCCGTTGTCGGGACCGGCGGGCCGGGGCGCGTTGGCCGATCCGCGCACCTGCAGTGCCGGGTTGTCGGTGACGCAGTAGTTGTAGAGACGCACCCTGGTGTCGGTGGTCGGCGTGGTCGCCACCACGGGCACGGTGTCGTAGTCGCAGGTCGGGCGCGGCCACGGATCGACCAGGGTGAAATACATGTTGTCGTGGGCGGGGACACCCAGCGCCTCGGCGAAGCGGCTGAACGACGGGAACAGCGCTTCGATGGCGGGCTGGCGCAACTTCGCGGCCCGGGTGATCGCGACCAGGTTCGTCACGAGATCGGTCATCGGGTTCTGTGTCCGGGAGACGAAGCCGCCCAGGGTGGCCAGCTGGCCCGGACCCTGTTCCAGCAGATGCCGCAGTTCGGCGTCGGCCGCGCTGAACTGCCGGAACAGCGCGCTGCCCGCGTTGGTGAGGGTGCCCAGGTCGGGCTGGGCGTGCGAAGTGGTCTCGGCGATGACCTCGAGATTGCGGATCAGCTGCTCGGTCTGCGGCAGCAGGCCGGTGAGCCCGGACATGGCCCGGGAGAGCCCGGAGATCATGTTGCGCAACCCGTCCGGACCGCCGGCCAGCGCCTTGTCGAGCTCGTCGACGATCACATTGAGCCGCTCCGGATTCATTCCGGCGACGAGTCCGCTCATATTGCCCAGCACCGACTGCATCTGGACCGGCACCGCGGTGTCGGCCCGGCGGATCACCGCGCCGTCGGCCAGGAACGGCCCGGACTCTCCCGCCGGACGGAAATCCAGATACTGCTCGCCGGCGGCCGACAGGCGGGCCACGGCGACCGTGCCCCCGACGGGAATCCTGGTGCCCCCGTCGATCTCGGCGACCGCGGCGACCCCGTCGCCGGCGACCCGCACGTCACCGACCCGCCCGATCCGCACACCGCGGAAGGTGACGTCGCTGCCGGTGGTGAGCCCACCCGAGGTCGCCAGCTCCACGGTCACGTCGAACCGGGTGCGCGTCGGGTCGAAGCGCAGCACCGCGCCACCCAGATACAGACTGCCGAGCACGAGCACCACGACCAGCCCCACATTGGCGACCGCGACCCGGTGCCGGACCAGCCATTGCCACACCGGTGGATTCATCGGGGACCCTCCTGCTGCGGTTGCGGCGCCTGCGGCGGGCTGGCGAGCCTGCCGGTGACCTTGGCGATGACCTCGGCGAGACTGCCGAGGAAGGCGGGCACGTCACCCACCTCGGGCCATCTGCTGCCGCCCGGATCGGTGAGCGCGCCGACATCGAGATAGGACAGCGTCGCCCCGACGGCCAGGTTCGGGCCGCGCAGGCTGTCGCTCAGCGACGGATACAACTGGTGGAACCCCGCGAGCGTGCCGGTGAGATCGTCGCCCATCTGGGAGAAGCCGTTCATCAGGTTCTGGATGCTCTGGAAGAGGCTGACGAACTGCGGCCCGTTGGTCGCGCTGAAATCGCCGAGCGCGTCCATGGTCACCGCGACCCGGTTGATCAGGTCGACGATGGCCTGGTTGTTCTCCGAGAACAAGCCGATCAGCTGCGGGAAACTGTCCGCGGCGGCGCCGAGTTCGGCTTTGCGCCCGGCCAGTTCGCCGGTCAGCACCGACAGGCCGCCGAGGGTGGCATCGAGGTCGGCGGTGCGCTGGTTCAGCGCGGCCATGACCGCGGTCATCTCGCCGACCAGGTGCCGCAGTTGCGGCGCCTTCCCGGCGAAGATCGAGTCGAGTTCGGCGGTCACCCGGGCGGCCTGGTTCAGGCCACCGCCGTTGAGCAGCAGCGAGATCGAGATCATCAGCTGCTCGACCGAGGCCGCCGAGGCGGTGTGTTCGGCGCCGATGGTCGCTCCCGCCCGCAGCGGCGGGCCTGCCGCCTCGGCGCTGGGCAGCGTCATCGCCACGAAGATGTCGCCCAGCGGAGTGGCCTGCCGCAATTCGGCGGTGGTGCCCTCGGGCAGCTGGATGTCGGCGCGGATCTGCATCTCCACGTCGGCCAGGAAAGAGGTCGTCGAAATGCCGGTGACGACACCGATATCGGTGCCGCCGATCCGCACGTGCGCCCGGTCGGGCAGGTTCAGCGCGTCGCGGAAGGTGGCGTGCAGGGTGTAGCCCGGCCCGCCGATCCCCGGTTCGGGCATCGGCAGGTCGGCCACGGTCAGCGAGCACGCCGCGGTCGACGACGCGACCGCGGCCGCGCAGACGGAAGCGGCCAGCGCCGCGCGAAGCTTCATTTCGTCAGTCCCAACAGCGCGGCGGTGAGCCCGAAATCCGGGCCCATATCGGCGATCTTGCCGGTGCGGCAGCCGTCCAGGCGCATCTGCACGCGTTCGCAGAACAGCGACAGCGCCTCGCTGTCGAGCACGATCTTGTCGAGCAGACCGTGCAGGCGCAGCGCCTGCTTTTCCCGGCTGACCGCGTTGTCGACGTTCTGGAACAGCAGCGGCGCCACGTCGACGATCTCGGTGAGATTGCGGGCGTTGGCCCGCATCTGCGCGGCGATCGCCACGAACTTGGTGAGGGCGCCCGCCAGCTGATCCTGGTTCTGACCGAGCACTGAGGACGTGTTGGTGATGAAGTCGTCGAGCTGGGTCAGCACTGCCTGCAAGCCGGGGGACTGCTGGCCGAACAGCGCGACCAGTTCGGTGATGCGCGCGCTGAAGTCCTGGACGGTCTGGTCGTTCTCGGCGATGATCTGGGTGATCTCGCCCAGTTTCACGATGGTGTTCGCGATCTGGTCCTTGTTGGCGAAGGTCACCTCGAACGCGGCCGAGAGTTCGTCGAGCGTCTCGCGTAACCGGTCGCCGTTGCCGTCGAGCAGCGGGAACAGCACCCGGCTCGCCATCGGACCGGTCTCCGCGTCGCCCTTGAGGGCCTCGCCGAGCTGATCGAAGTTGGCCAGGATCCGGTCGAGTTCGACCGGTGTCCTGGTGCGGGCCAGCGGCAGGTGCGCGCCGTCGGCCAGTTCGGGGCCGGTGCCGGAGTAGGCGGGGGCCAGTTCGACATGCCGGTTGGTGATCAGCTGCGGGGAGACCAGCGCCGCCATCGCCTCGGCCGGGATGCGCACATCACGGTCGATCGACATCACCACCTCGACATAGCTGCCGCGCGGGGTCACCGAGTCGACGACACCGACGGGGACGCCGAGCACCGACACCTCGTTGCCCGCGTACAGCCCGGCCACGTTCTCGAAGTCGGCGCTGATGCGTTTCTGCTCGCTGAGCATCCGCTCGCCGAGCCCGGTCACGCTGTCGGGCAGCAGCGCGCAGCCCGAGGCCAGCAGCGCCGTCGCGCAGAGCGCGGCGAGTTTGCGTGTGTGTCGTGTCGTCATCAGTTGCACCCCTGTACGGCCTGGGCGAAGCACAGCCAGTTGTCCGGGAAGATCCACGGCGCCCAGATCTCGCCGTAGGGCCCGTTGCCGACCACGTTGTTGAACTGGCGCAGCGCGACCGGGGTGATCTCGTAGAGCCGGTCGAGGTTCTCCCGGTTCTTGGTCAGCCCGTCGGCCATGGTGTTGAGGTTCTGGATCAGCGGCCCCAGTTCGCCGTTGTTCTCGATGCCCATGTCCTGCAACAGCTTCGACATGGCGGCGACATTGTCGAGCAGCTGGGTGAGCAGGGTCTGGCGCTGCTGGACCGCGGCGCCGATGGCCTCGCCCCGGGTGAGCAGCAACAGCACGCTGTTGCGGTTGTCGGAGACCAGCTGCGAGACCTGATCCATGCTTTTGAGCAGGGTGTCGACCTCGTCGCGCCTGCTGTTGATGACCTGGGCCAGCGAGCCGATGCTGTCGAGGGCCTGCACCGCCATCGCGGGGGAGTCGCCGAGCTGGGTGTTGAGGACATCCAGCGCGGACCGCAGTTTCGTGGCGTCGATGCGTTCGATCCGCTCGAACGACGCGGAGTACTTCGGGTCCTGGACCACCTTGCTCAGGTTGTACGGCACGGTGGTGTTCTCCAATGCGATCCGGTTGCCGGGCAGCCCCTGCCCGTTGCCGGGATGCAGGTCGATGTGCAGGCGGCCGAGGATGGTCGACATCTTGATCGCGGCGCGCGCGTCGGATCCGAGGCGGATGTCGCCGCGGATCCGCAGCGCCACGACCACCCGGTCGTTCACCAGCCGCACATCCTGCACCGCGCCGACCTCGATCCCGGCGATGTCGACGGTGGCGCCGGGCCGCAGCCCGGCGGCCTGCGCGAACTCGGCGTCGATCGTCTTGTCGCCCAGGCGGACCTGGGCCAGCAGACTCGACCCGCCCAGCAGCACCAGCACCGCCAGCGCCGCGGACAACCCGAGGCGCAGGTGTCTGTTGCGCCGCAGGAACGTGGGAATACGGGCCCGGATCATCGGCACACCCCCGACTGTGAATTGCCGCCGACCTGGGAGAACACGCCTTCGGGGAGCAGTACGCCCCACAGTGAGACATCCAGGCGGCAGATGTAGGCATTGCCGTAGGCGCCGTAGCTGGTGAAGCGGGCGACGCCGTTGAGGAAGTCGGGCAGCTCCACCGCACCGCGATCCAGTGCCGCGCCGTTGTAGAGCAGCATCATCACGCCGGTGGTGGCGTCGCGCTGGGCGGCGCCCATGCCGGGTTTGACCTGGCCGATGAGCGAGACCAGCGAATCGGTCGCCGTCGCCACCCGGCCCACGGAACTCTTCAACGATTCCCCTTCGGCGTAGAGCCCGTCCATCAGGCTGCGGGTCTGGGTGATCAGGGTTTCCAGTTCGCCGCTGCGCTTGGCCAGGCCGGCCAGCACGGAGCTCAGATTGGTGAGCACGTCACCGAGGATCTGGTCGCGTTCGCCGAAGGTGTTGGCCAGTTCGGCGGACTGGGTGATCAGCGCCGCCAGCGACACCTCGTTGCCCTGCAACGCCTGGATCAGCGTTTCCGACAGCGAGTTGATCTGATCGGGTTGCAGCACACTGAACAGCGGCTCGAACCCGGACAGCAGCGCGGAGACGTCGAACGAGGGCTCGGTGCGATCCAGCGGGATCTGCGCGCCCGCGGGCATCACCGTGCCCGCGCCCTCGCCCGCCGCCAGCGCGACATACCGCTGCCCGATCAGGTTCTGGTACCGGACCAGCGCTTTCGTCGTGTCGGTCAGGTGCTGGCGCGCCTCGATCCGGAAGTCGACCCTGGCGGTGTAGTCGGGGGTGAAGTCGATCTTGTCGACGCGCCCGACGCGCACGCCCGCCATGCGGACGTCGTCGCCCACCCGCAGGCCGAGCACATCGGTGAACACCGCCGAGTACGTGGTAGTGGTGCCGGGGACGCTGCGTTGCAGGGTGGACCAGATCGTGTAGGTGAGCACGGTGGCCAGCACGACGAAGAAGCTGAAGCCGATCAGCGGTTTGGTGTATTTCACGGCCGCACACCACCTTCGGTGTCGGGGACGAGGGGGACGGTGCCGAGGATCGAGCCGAGCAGCAGCAGCTGGGTGAAGCTAGGGCGGCCGCCGACCAGCGCCGACACCGCCGACACCCCGGTGAGTCCGCGCGCGGGCACGGTCGCGGGCTGATCGGTGGCCGCCGCGGGCGCGGTGATCCCCGGAATGGCGGGCAGGCCGGGAATCGCGGGCAGCCCTGGCAGGGTCGGCATCGTGAGGTTCGGCAGGGTGGGCAGGCCGGGCACGGGCACGGGCGGCAGGACCGGCGCGGGGCCCGCCGCTTCGAGCCGGCCCGGCCGCAGCTGTTCCGGATATTCCTGGGGCGGCGCGACGGCAGGCACGCTCGGTCCGCCACAGCGCGGGCCGGTCATGTCGCCGTAGCGGGGGCAGTCCTCGGCGGTGTACTGCTGGAACGGCGTGAACGAGACGTCCATCCGCCAGGTCATCTGCCTGCGCGGACCGAAGGTGAAGGTCTGCTGCAGCTTGCGCAGCGACACGTTGAGGTTCGCGGCCGAGGACTGCAGCGCGCCCGGGTCCTTGGCGATACCGCCGAGCAGACCGTCCAGGCCCGCCACGAGTTCCTTACCGGAATCGGGGTTGGCGGCGAAGAGGCTGTTCACCGCCTCCACCGCGGAACTGCCCTGGGTGAGCAGCTCGACCAGCTGGGTGCGGTGCTCGTTGAGGGTGCGCGCGGTGGTGACCGAGTCGGCCAGTACCCCGACCAGCTCCGGCGCCGACTGGCTCAGGGCGGTCGCCGCCTGGCCGAAATTGCCCAGCAGGTCGCCGATCTCGGGAATCTGGTGGATGGTGGTGAGCCAGGTGTCGAGCCGTTCGACGGTCGAGCCGGGCATCCGGGCGCTCGGGTCGAGCGCGGCGGACAGCGTGGCCAGCACCCGGCCCAGCTTCTCCGGCTGGATGGTGTCGAGGACGTCGCGCAGCGTGTTGAGGGTGGTCTGCAGCTGGATCGTCGCCGAGCTGGTGTCCTCGCTGATGGTGTGGCCCGCGCGCAGCGTGCCGGTGGCCGCGCCGTTGTCGACCAGCTGGATCGAGGACACGCCGAAGATGTTGTCGGGCACCACCCGCGCGGTGACGGTGTCCGGAATCGTCTCGGCGAGACCCGGTTTGAGTTCGAAGGTGGCGTGCTGGCGTTCGCCCTTGGCGACCATGGTGACCTCGCCGACGGCGCCGACGACCATGCCGCGGTACTTCACGTCGGCGCGCTGCGGCAGCCCGTCACCGGTGCTGGTGAGGTCGGCGCCGACCACGACGGTGTCTTCGAACGCGCCGTTGTAGCGCAGTCCGAGCAGATACAGCGCGGCCGCGACCGCGGAAACCATGGCCAGGCCCGCGACCGTCAGCTGACGGCCCGTCGGTCCACGCCCACTGGGATCGAGAATCATCCGATCGACCTATCCCGAGATCCGGAATCCGGGATCGATGCCCCAGATCGCAAGAGTGAGAAACAGATTGGTGAAGACCATCACGACGATGACCATCTTGATGGCGCGTCCCGCCGCGACCCCGACGCCTTCGGGGCCACCCGTGGCGACGAAGCCGTAGTAGCACTGGATGAAGGCGGCGATCAGCACGAACACCACCACTTTGAACAGCGAGAAGAACAGGTCGCCGCCGACGAGGAACTGGAAGAAGTAGTGGTCGTAGGTGCCCGCGGTGGTGCCGCCGAGGAACAGCACCGACAGCTTCGTCGTGAGATAGGCGACCGCCAGTCCCAGTGTGTAGAGCGGGACGATGGTGACCGTGGCCGCGATCATCCTGGTGGTCACCAGGTACGGCAGCGGCCGGATCGCGATGGACTCGAGCGCGTCGATCTCCTCGGAGATCCGCATCGAGCCCAGCTGCGCGGTGAACCGGCAGCCCGACTGGATGGCGAAGGCGAGCGTGGCCAGGATCGGCGCGATCTCGCGGGTGGTGGCGAAGCCGGAGATGGCGCCGGTCAGCGGGCCCATCGTCAACAGGTTGAGCGCGGTGTAGGACTCCATGCCGACGGTGATGCCACCGAACGCGCACAGCACCACGACCACGCCGACGGTGCCGCCGCCCACGATCAGCGAACCGTTGCCCCAGCCGACATCGGCGACCAGCCGCGCGACTTCCTTGCGGTAGTGGCGCAACGTGAACGGGATGGCGAACAGGGCCTGGAAGAAGACGATCGCCTGGTGTCCGAGCCGCTGATTGGCCTGGACGGGGACTTTGGCGGCGGCGCCGATCGCCTTGACCGGGCGCAGTGCCGGGGGAGTGTATTCGGCGGCCATCTCACACCACCTTCGCCGGGAAGAGCGTGTTGTACAGCTGGGTGACGATGATGTTGGTGGCGAACAGCATCAGCGCCGAGGTCACCACCGCCGAGTTCACCGAGTTGGCGACACCGCCGGGCCCGCCCTTGGTGTGCAAACCGATGTCGCAGGCGATGATCGCGGTGAGCGCGCCGAAGATCGCCGCCTTCACCAGTGCCACCAGCAGATCGTTGGCGACCGCGAACGAGGCGAACGAGCTGATGAACGACCCGGGCGTGCCGTGCTGGGCGTAGACGTTGAACAGGTACGCCGTGGCGAAACCGACGAACACGATGAACCCGCACAGCAGCATGCTGACCAGGACCGCGGCGGCCAGCCGGGGCGCGACCAGCCTGCGCACGGGGTCGACGCCCATCACCTTCATGGCGTCGATCTCCTCGCGGATGGTGCGCGAGCCGAGATCGGCGCAGATGGCCGAGCCGACCGCGCCGGCGATCATCAGCGAGGTGACCAGCGGGGCGCCCTGGCGGATGATGCCGAGTCCGGCGACCGCGCCGATGAAGGTGGTGGCGCCGACCTGATTGACCAGCGCGCCGACCTGGATCGACACGACCACCGCGACCGGGATGGCGACGAACACCGTCGGCACCGCGGAGACGTTGGCCATGAACGCGCACTGGCGGACGAACTCCTGGAAGGGAAAGCGCCGTCGGGCGATCGACACGACCAGCGCGACGACGGCGGCCCGCCCGAGCAGGACCTGCCTGCCCAGCGTCTCGACCGACTGCTGGGGGTGGCGTTGCCACAGCCCGCCGAGGCTGTCGGCGATCCGGCCGACCTCGGAGGGTTCCGGCGGCGTCGGCCGCGCCGGGGAATGTTCGGTGGAGGTCACGCTGCACCGCATCCTTTCTTGCTGCGCGAGAGGTGATCGCGGCGGTTCAGAGCGTGCTCAGCCAGCGTTCGAGAAGCAGGACCAGGCCCACGCCCGCGGCGAGGCCGGCGAGCAGGACACACAGCAGCGTGATCCACATGCCTACGCGGAGAACGGGATTGACCTGCGTTCGGCCGCCGAGAATCTTGACGATGGTCACCACGATGTCGATGACCCAGACCAGCGCCATCATCAGGTCATCGTCACATTCGCGAAGATCAGGACCGGCCAGCACAGGATCGAGCCCAGGAACGAGATCACCAGGTCGGCGCCGTAGAGATTGCGCAGGTGCGCGGTGTGGGTGAGCGTCCAGACGACGCCGACCAGCCCGTAGGGGATGCCGATGATGATGAGGGTGCCGAGGAACTCGGAGACCTTCATCTCGTAGCTCAAGAGCCTGTCCAGCCGTCGGAGCATGGGGTACCGGTGTTCCTTTCCGCGGGACCTCGGGTGCCGTCGGTGGTAGCCGCCGGTTCCATGGTCCGAAATGTTGCCGAGGATTCTGGCAACAGGGTGGTTGTTTGATGGTCGATCGCTCGGCAACATCGCAGTGAATCCGATGATCATGCGCTCGCCCGTGGTGATCGCGATCGTTAAGTTACTACGGATTCTGGAAAATGTGAGAGAAATCGCGACGAATCCGTCGGCGAATCGGCGCAGTGCCGTCCGGGCACCCCGTCGCCGCCGGGCGACGCTGCCCGGCGGCGACGGGGTGGTGTGCATCGCGCCCCCGACTTCGCCTCTCGATGCGGAATCGACGGTAACATGACGCGCGGTACGCGGTCTATCACGCGTTATCGTCGGAATCAATGGTCGATCACAAGCGGAATCGTGATTAACTTAGTGGGCTGAGGCCGCCGAGGGTCGGTGGTTGCGCAGGAGGATCAAGATGTCCGCGGTCATCGTCGATGTAGTCCGAACTCCGTCCGGGCGGGGGAAAGCGGGCGGAGGGTTGTCGTCGGTGCATCCGGCGACGCTGCTCGCCGGTGTCCTCGCCGAGCTGGTGGAACGCACCGGGATCGACCCGGCCCTCGTCGACGATGTCGTCGGTGGCTGTGTCACCCAGAGTGGCGAGCAGTCGAGCAACATCTCCCGAACGGCCGTGCTGGCGGCCGGATTTCCCGAATCGGTGCCGGCGACCACGGTGGACCGCCAGTGTGGGTCCAGCCAGCAGGCCGTTCACTTCGCCGCCCAGGGCGTGCTGGCCGGCGCGTACGACGTGGCGATCGCCTGCGGTGTGGAGTCGATGAGCCGGGCGCCCATGTTCTCCAACGCCCAGGGCAAGGACGCGCTGCGCGGCCCGCTCGCGGCGCGGTATCCCGACGGGCTGATCGGCCAGGGGATCGCGGCCGAGATCCTCGCGGCCCGGTGGAAGCTGGACCGTGCGACGCTCGACGAGTTCGCGGCCCGCTCGCACCGGCTCGCCGCGGCCACCGCGGCCGCGGGCGGGTTCGACGCCGAGCTCGTGGCCGTGGGTGACCTCGCCGCGGACGAGACGATCCGCCCGCAAACCACCGTGGAGGGGCTGGCGAACCTGCGCCCGGCCTTCACCGATCCGGACGCGCTGGCGCGGTTTCCGGAGATCTCCTGGTCGGTGACCCCGGGTAACTCCTCGCCGCTGACCGACGGCGCGTCGGCGGCGCTGATCATGAGCGAGCGGACCGCGGCGAAACTCGGGCTGACCCCGCGCGCCCGATTCCACTCGTTCGCGGTGGCGGGCGACGATCCGACGCTCATGCTCACCGCGGTGGTCCCGGCGACGCGCAAGGCGCTCGAGCGGGTCTCGCTCACGGTCGACGACATCGACACCTTCGAGGTGAACGAGGCGTTCGCGCCGGTGCCGCTGGTGTGGCAGCACGAGCTCGGTGCCGACCCGGAACGGGTGAACCCGCGTGGTGGCGCGATCGCGCTCGGTCACCCGCTCGGCGCCTCCGGGACGCGGCTGCTCGCGACGATGGTGAACCATCTCGAGCAGACCGGTGGCAGGTACGGGCTGCAGACCATGTGTGAGGCCGGTGGCCTGGCGAACGCCACGATCATCGAACGGTTGTAGCGGTCGCTGCGGCGCTCCGCCGAGTCGAGTTCTGATCCAGTAGTTACATAGCGGACTGAAATACCTGAATAAGACGTCTGTCAGCCCAGAATGGTTGGTAACATAACGGGGTCGTCGGGACTCTGCTCGGCGGCGCACCGCGTCGACGAGGGGTGCGCGTACAGCCGGCGTGCGGCGGTACGCCCGGCGCGGCAGCACTCGAAAGGACTTCCGAATGACCGTGGCATCGAAGCCTGGTGAATCCCACTACGAGGAGCCGTCGGCGCTCCCGTCGCTGACGCTGGAGCAGGTGCGGATCCACATCCCCGACCATCACCGCTCCCCCCGGAAGCGACCCGCGCACCTGGCCGACGCGCTGGACTTCTGGATGTTCGCCGGCGCCGCGGCCAATGTCGCGATGCAGTTCTCGCACCGTGGTGTCGCGGCCGGGGTGATGGAGAGCAAGGTCGAGTCGGGTGCGCTGATGGTGCACCCGTGGAAGCGCTTGCGCACCACCGCTGCCTATCTGGCGGTGGCGGTACTCGGCACCGACGAGGACAAGCTGGCGATGCGCGAAGCGGTGAACGTCGCCCATCGGCAGGTCCGGTCGGGCCCGGACTCGAAGGTGAAGTACAACGCCTTCGACCGTGACCTGCAGATGTATGTGGCGGCGGCGATCTACATCGGCTACGAGGACACCCACCAATTGCTCTGCGGGAAGATGAGTCCCGAGGAGCTCGAGCACTTCTACCAGGGCTCCGACACCTTCGGCACCACGCTGCAGGTGCACCCGGACATGTGGCCCGCGACCAGGGCCGACTTCGACGACTACTGGGTCGAGGCATGCAGGCAGGTGGTGTGCGACGACGACTTCCGCGCCTACATCGGCGATCTGGTGAATCTGCGGATGATCCACTGGTCGTTCCGGCTGATGTTCGGCGGGCTGCTGCGGTTCCTCACCGCGGGCTTCCTGCCGCCGCACTTCCGCGACCAGATGGGCGTGGAGTGGAGCGAGTCCGATCAGCGCCGCTTCGAGAATCTGTTCCTGTTCGTCGGATTCGTGAACCGGTTCATTCCGCGGTTCGTCCGGTTCGCGGGCACCTACGCGATGATGTCGGACGTGCGGCGGCGGATCCGGAAGCAGAAGGCGCTCATCTGACCGGGCAGGGGTCGTCGGCGCGCGGCGCCGGCGGCCCCTCGCTGATCTCGCGCTGGGGCAGGCGGGCCTGGGAGACGCGCCGGATCCGGCTGGGCGCCAGCGCGAATCCGGTGCGGACCGTTGCGGCGACGGCGCGCAGGGTGGCGGCGTCGGCCGGGCGGCGCGGGATGTCGAACAGCTCGACCGCGCGGGGATGCTGGAGCGCGCGGACCGCGCCGTCGGGTAGATGTCGTACGATCCATTCGTCGGGTCGCAGCACCTGGTCGCGCAGTTCGTCCGCGGCCGGGCTGCGGCGCAACCGGGTGGCGCACGCCTCGGTGAAGTAGTCGGTGAAGTCGGACCAGGTCGGGGGGAGGTCCCGGTCGCTCACGCCGTAGGTCCGGTACCAGTCGCAGGTCTGCTGATACAGGAGCTCGCGGTCGTCCGCCGTGAGGGCGGGGCCGTACACCTCGGCCGCGGTCATCAGGGTCTCGACGTAGGTCGCGTGCTGGAACAGGAAGACCTCGGGGTGCAGCGCGTGGTAGCGCAGCCCGCGATCGTCGACGCCCTTGACGTGTTCGTGGGCGAAACGGATCACCGAATCGGCCGTCCGCCCGGAGTGGGCGAGATAGATCATCTGGGAGACGGTGCGTCGCTTGTGCAGCCACAGGCGATAGGGCGCGTGCTCGACGAGGGCGGTGGCGATCACCGGATGCAGGACCTGGAGGCCGACCGCGCGCGGCAGTGTCAGCAGGAAGCGGCGATCGCCGAGATGGCGTCGCAGGAGTGAGCCGGCTCGCACTGTCATACCAATAAGTTACTGCACATTCTGAAGATATGTGACAGGTAATGGTGCTCAAGCGCAGGTGATGTGATTTGACATTCTGCGTTTGCGGTCGGCGTCCAATAGGTGTGACACTTGGTAGCGTCAACACTTGTGTGGTACCGCTGGTACCACTAAACTGGATGGCAGCACCGTATTGAGGAGACATCGATGACGCTGTCCACCGCCAAGCAGCCGGGCGACCCCGGCTACCACGAGATCCTGCGCAGTCTGTCCGAAGGGTCCGTGACCAAACACTTCGATCCCTATGTCGACATCGACTGGGACGCACCGGAATTCGCCGTGCACGCCGATGACCCGCGCTGGATCATGCCGGAGGAGGACCCGCTGGGCCGCCACCCCTGGTACAAGGCGCAGCCGGTCGAGCGCCAGATCGCCATGGGCATGTGGCGTCAGGCGGGGATCGCCAAGGTCGGCCTGGATTTCGAGCAGCTGCTGATCCGCGGGCTGATGCAGTACCTGGTCTCGGTGCCCAACGGTGATCCGGAGTTCCGGTACGTCACCCACGAGGCGGCCGAAGAGTGCAACCACACGATGATGTTCCAGGAGATGATCAACCGCATCGGCTACCGCGATGTGGTCGGCATGGGCAGCATCGACCGCAAGCTGACGATGGTGATCTGGCCCGCGGTGAAGTACTTCCCGGAGCTGTTCTTCACGATGATCCTCGGTGGTGAGGAGCCGATCGATCACCTGCAGAAGTCGCTGCTGCGCGCCGGAGTCGACCTGCATCCGATGGTGCAGCGGGTGATGCAGATCCATGTGGCCGAGGAAGCCAGGCACATCTCCTTCGCGCACGAATACCTGCGCAAGAACGTGCCCTCGATGAACCCGGTCACCAAAACCGTGCTGTCGGTGGCTTTCCCGATCGCCATGCGGATCATGCTCGACATGATCGCCACGCCGCCCAAGGAGTTCCGGGAGAAGTTCGACATCCCCGCCGAGGTGATGCGCGAGGCGTACTGGGGCAGCCCCGAGTCACAGGCCACCATGCGCGACGTCTTCGGTGACGTCCGCGCGCTGGTCACGACCACCGGCATGATGAACCCGGTCGCCAAGCTCGCCTGGCGCCTGCTCGGCATCTCCGGCCCGGCCTCGCGCTACCGCAGCGAACCGGCCCGCCGCGCCGCCTGACCGTCCCCCCGTGCCGGACCGGTCACCGCGACCGGTCCGGCTTCCCACCTTCCCTGGAGTTCACCGTTGACTGCCGACCCCACCCGATCGAACGCCGAGAGCTGGCCCGCCCCCGCCGGCGCGGTCCTGCCCGACGACGACCCGTTCTACCGGGCACCGGCCGGCTTCGAGCAGCTGCCGGAGGGCACGGTCCTGCGGTGGCGGCCGATCGACCTCGCCGCCTTCGGGCTGATCCCGCTGAAGGTGACCGCCTGGCAGCTGCTGTTCCGCACCACCGAACTGAACGGACAGCCCGACGCCTCGGTGACTACGGTCATCGCGCCGGTCGGCGGCGCTGACCGGGCGACGCCGCTGTTGTCGTTCCAGTGCGCCATCGACGCGGTGACTTCGCGCGGATTCCCGTCCTACGCGCTGCAGCGCGGCTCGCGCGCGATCGGCACCTTCGCCCACGTCGAACTGCTCTGTTTCGCCGACGCGCTGAGCCGCGGCTGGGCCATCTCGATTCCCGATCACGAGGGCATGCTCGGCGCCTGGGGCGCGCCCCGCGAACCCGGCTACCGCGCCCTCGACGGCGCCCGCGCCGCACTGAATTTCGCCCCGCTCGGGCTGAATCCGCAGGCCCAGGTAGGGCTGTGGGGCTACTCCGGCGGCGGTCTGGCGACCTCGTGGGCCGCGGAGATGGCCCCGGACTACGCGCCGGAACTCGACATCGTCGGCGCGGTGCTCGGCTCGCCCGTCGGTGATCTGGTCGCGACCTTCCACCGGCTCAACGGCGGCCTGCACGCTGGTCTGCCCACGCTCGTCGTCGCCGCGCTGCGCCGGGTGTACCCGGACTTCGACGCCGCGCTCGGCCTCCATGTCAGCGAGGCGGGCATGAAGGTGCTCGAACGCGCGTCCCGGTCGACGACGGGTGCCTCGGTGCTGCGGCTGGCGCGCTACAACGTCGGCAAGCACACCGCCGTGCCGGTCGCCGATCTGCTGGCGCTCGAGGCGATGGTGGCGATGTTCACCGATGCCGAACTGGGCACCCGCGCGCCCGCGGTCCCGCTGCTCGTGGTGCAGGCCGTGCACGATCAGATCATCGCGACCGCCGACATCGACGCGCTGGTCGAGCGCTACCGCGCGCACGGCGCCCACGTCACCTACCTGCGCGACCGGTTGAGCGAGCACATCACATTGCTGGCGCTGTCGACCCCGCTGAGCCTGAACTGGCTGGCCGACCGGTTCGCCGGAGCCCCCGCGACGCCGTCGCAGACCCGCACGGTGTGGAGTGTGCTCGGCCTGCGGGCGGGCCGCCAGGGGCTGGGCGCGCTCGCCCGAGCCGCGGTCCAGGTGCTGTTCGCGCGGCCGCTGAGCGGTTCGGCGATCCGGCCCGGTCTCGGCGAGACCGCCGACGAGGCGCGGCACGCGGCGTGACGAGCCGACCGGGGAAGTAGAGGGGTTCTGTGGTGGTGGCGATCGTTGCCGAGGCTCGGCGCGCGGTGCGCAACGTGTGGTCGGTGTCCTTCGGTGGTGGGCTCGAATCGGCGCGGCCGGCGCCGTCGATGACGGTGTACGAGGGCAAGCACCGGCAGTTGCGCCGGTACGACCGCGCGACACCGGCGACCGGGAATCCGGTCCTGCTCGTGCCGCCGCTGGCGGTGACGCCGGCGTGCTTCGACCTGCGGCCGGGACAGAGCCTGGTGCGCTTCCTGCTCGACCAGGGCAGGCAGCCGTATGTGCTCGACTACGGCCGATTCGGTTACGCCGACCGGGATCTCGGGCTCGAGGACTGGACCCACGACATCCTGCCCGAGGCGATCCTGCGCGTCGCCCACGACCACGACGGCCCGGTGGACATCATCGGCTGGTCGCTCGGCGGCGCGCTGGCGCTGCTCACCTCGGCCGCCCAGCCGGACCTGCCGATCGCCTCGATCACCGGCCTGGCCACCCCGATCGACCAGTCGCGCACCCCGCTGCTGCAGCCGCTGCGCCTGGCGGGCAAGGTCACCGGCGGCCGGGAGATGGCGCTGATCAGCAAGCTGATGGGCGGGATTCCGGAGGAGTTCGTCCAGCTCGCGTTCCGGTTGCAGGCCTTCGACCGGGAACTGACCCGTCCGCTGTATCTGGCGCGCAACGCCCTCGACACCGAGGCGTTGGCACGGATGGAGGCCACCGACCGCTTCATGTCGAGCATGCCCGGCTACCCGGGCCGCTCGTCCTGGCAGATCTACCGGAGTCTGGTGGTGCGCAACGAACTCGCGCGCGGCTCGATCCGGCTGCGGTCGGACCTGGTGATCGAGCTGGCCAAGGTCACCTGCCGGGTCCTGCTGGTGGGCAGCCGCACCGACCTGGTCGTGCCCGCCGCCGCGGTCCGGCGTGGCCTGGCGGTGCTGCCCAATGCCGCCGAGGCCCGCTTCGTGGAGGTCACCGGCGGCCATCTCGGCCTGCTGGCCAACGTGTCCGCCGCGGACAGCACCTGGCCCGCGATCGAGGAATTCCTGCGCGGTTGACCGGGACCGCGCGGTCCCCGGTGGGCTCCCCCCTGCGGTGCCCACCGGGGACCGGGATCAGCCGCCGACGATGGCGGCCGAGCCGTGCAGCTTGCGCAGTTCGTGCTTGACTACCTTGCCGCCGGCATTGCGCGGCAGGGTCTCGACCACGACCAGATCCTTCGGATGCTTGTAGCGCGCGAGGTGCGCGTTGAGATGGTCTTCCAGATCGGCCAGGCTGATCTCGGCGTCGTCCTCGACGGCCACGAT
This sequence comes from Nocardia asteroides, assembly GCF_900637185.1. NCBI lineage: Bacteria > Bacillati > Actinomycetota > Actinomycetes > Mycobacteriales > Nocardiaceae > Nocardia > Nocardia asteroides. The sequence goes on from NZ_LR134352.1 coordinate 3,753,658, forward strand.
CGCCACCGGCACCTCGCCCCACTTGTCGTCGACCCGGCCGATCACCGCGGCCTCGCGGATCCGGGGATGGGCGAAGAGCACGTTCTCCACCTCGGCGCAGTAGATGTTCTCGCCGCCGGAGATGATCATGTCCTTCTTGCGGTCGACCACATAGACGAAGCCCTCCTCGTCGCGGCGCACCAGGTCACCGGAGTGGAACCAGCCGCCGGCGAACGCGTCGGCCGTGGCCCGCGGATTGTTCCAGTACTCGCGCATCAGCGTCGGTCCGCGGTAAACGATTTCGCCGATCTCGCCCGGGGCGACGTCGTTCATCTCGTCGTCCACGATCCGGGTGGCGATGGTCGGGATGGGCTTGCCCACGGACCCGAGCTTGCGGATCGCGTCCTCGCCGTCGAGCACGCAGGTGATCGGCGACATCTCGGTCTGCCCGAACACCGCCACGTTCAGCGCGTCTGGGAAGGTGTCGGCCATGGCCTGCAGGACGGTGTCGGAGGCGGGGGCCGCGCCCCAGCTGATCACCCGCAGCCGCAGATCACGCTGCGGCACCGAGGGATCGGCGCAGACGATCTGCCACTGCGCGGGCACCAGGAACACCGAGGTGGCGCGTTCGCGCTCCCAGGCGTCGAGCACCTCGGTGGCGTCGAAGGCCTTGAGCGGGTGGATCACCGTCAGCGCGCCGAGCACGAAACACGCGGCGACCGAACCCAAACCGGCGATATGGAACAGCGGCGACGCGCAGAAGGCGATGTCGTCGCCCGCGTAGCGCATGGCACGGATACAGGTGAGCGCCTGGGACTGCATGTTGAGGTGGGTGAGCACCGCGCCCTTGGGGTTTCCGGTGGTGCCGGAGGTGTACATGATCAGCGCGGCGGTGTCCTCGGCCACGTCGAGCGGCTCGTGCGGCGCGCCCTCCTCGGCGAGCAAGTCGTCGTAGCCGAGCAGCCCCTCACAGGTGCCCACCCCGACCACGATGCGGGTCTCGAGGCCGCCGGTCTGGCCCGCGACCGCGGTGACCAGCGGGGCGAACATCGCCTCGGTGATGATCGCGGTGGCGCCGCTGTCGGTGACCAGGTAGGCGATCTCGGGCGGGGTGAGCCGGAAGTTCACCGGCACCGCGATGGCGCCGAGAGTGTTGATCGCGAACACCGATTCGATGTACTCGGTGTTGTTGAGCATCAGGATCAGCACCCGGTCGCCCGCGCCGACACCGCGGCGGGCCAGCGCGTCGGCCAGGCGGCCGACGCGCGCGTGCAGTTCGCCCCAGGTGGTGGTCTTGCCGAGATAGCGCAGCGCGGGCGCGTCCGGGATGGTGGTGGCGTGGATCGCGATCTGGTTCATCCAGTGATTGCGTCGCGAGCGCATCGGTTCTGCGGCAATGGACATCGTCGTCTCCTTGACGGGGGAACTAGGCCGGATCGGCGACCGGGCTGGGCGCGCCGGCGAACTTGGGGGCGCGGCGGGTGAGCATGGCGGTCATCCCCTCGAGGAAGTCCGCGGAGGTGAGCAGCTCGATCTGGCCGGTCTTCTCCCGCGCGAGCGCACCGTCGAGCTCGGGCAGGGTCGCCGCGTTGATCGCGGCCTTGGTGAGTTCCAGCGCGCGCCGCGGCCCGACCGCGAGCTTGGCGGCGACCGTGTCGACCTGCTCGCGCAGTTCCTCGGCGGGCACGCTGCGGGTGATCAGGCCCGCCGCCGCGGCCTCGGCCGCGGGCAGCCTGCCGCCGAGCAGCGCCAGCTCCGCGGCCCTGGCCCGGCCCATCGCGGCCGCCACGACGGCGGTCGCGCCGCCGTCGGGCATCAGGCCGATGGAAGTGAACGGCAGCAGCAGGTAGGCACCCTCGGCCGCGTAGATCAGGTCGGCGGCCAGCGCGATGGAGGTACCGACGCCGGCGGCGGGGCCATTGACCTCGGCGATCACCGGCAGCGGCGAGTCGACGATCGCGCGGATGACGTCGTTGGCGCGGTCCATCACGACCTCGGGGGAGGCCTCGTTGCCGCCCGCGGCCGCGGCGGCGGCCAGGTCGGCGCCGGTGCAGAACGCGGTGCCCGCGCCGGTGAGCACGATGACCCGGGTCGTCGGCTCGTTGGCGGCGGCGGTGATCGCCTCGCCCAGCTCGGCCATGGTCGCCAGGTCGATCGCGTTCATCCTGGCCTGGCGGTCGATCGTGATGCGCAGGACACCGTGTTCGATGTCGAGGTGGATGCTCTCGCTCATCGCGCCACCGCCTCGACGATCGAGCCGGCCAGGCGGCCCGCGATGAGTTCCTCGGCCTCGCGCACCATCCGCGCGACCAGTTCGGCGCAGGTGGGGATGTCGCGGATCAGGCCCTGGCACTGACCGACGCTCCAGATCCCGGCGTCCACATCGCCCTCCTCGTAGACCTTCCGGCCACGCGCGCCCGCGACGAGGTCGCGCACATCGGCGAAAGTGCCACCGGCGCGCTCGATCTCGACCACCTGGCGGCTGACGGCGTTGTCGGCGACGCGGGCGGTGTTGTTCATGGTCCGGAAGATCAGCTTGGTGTCGAGCTCGGTGTTGGCGACGATCTGCTCCTTGACCGTGTGCGCGATCGGCGACTCGACGGTGCACAGGAACCGGGTGCCCATGTTGACCCCGTCGGCGCCCAGCGCCATCGCGGCGACCAGGCCGCGCGCGTCGGCGATACCGCCCGAGGCGATCATCGGGATCTCCAGCTCCCGCGCCGCCGCCGGGATCAGCACCAGGCCGGGGGTGTCGTTCTCACCCGGGTGCCCGGCGCATTCGAAGCCGTCGATGCTCACGCCGTCGACGCCGACCTGCTGGGCCTTGAGCGCGTGCTTGACGCTGGTGCACTTGTGCAGCACCTTGATCCCGGCGTCCTTGAGGAAGGGCAGGTGGGTGGCCGGGTTGCCGCCGGCGATCTCCACGATGGGCACGCCGCCGTCGATGATCGCCTGGCGGTACTCCTCGTACGGGGGCGGCGTGATGGACGGCAGGATCGTCAGATTCACCCCGAACGGCTTGTCGGTGAGGTCTCTGGTGCGGGCGATCTCCTCGCGCAGCGCCTGGGGCGTGGGCTGGGTCAGCCCGGTGAGGATGCCCAGGCCGCCGGCGTTGGACACCGCCGCGGCGAGCTCGGCTCGGCCGACCCACATCATCCCACCCTGCACGATCGGGTGCTCGACACCGAATGCCTCGGTGAATCGGGTGCGCAACATCGCGCCCTCCCTCCGGATTCGACGTTCCCGTCGGCCGCGGTCCACCAGGAACGCTTTGCAACCGACGAGAACCATGATTAACTTAGCGAGAATTGTGATTAACTTAACGGCGTCAGGCGCGGCCTGTCAACAGGGTGCGCACGCCGCTGGATCCTGAGCGTGTCCTGTCCGGTCGACCGGCCGGCGGGATGGCCACCGAGCTGGATGAAGGATGGTCGAGGATGACCGAAACCCCCACTACTACGCCCGTTTCTGCGACAATGCTCGCCACCGCGAACCCGGCGACCGGTGAGCCGGTCGGCCGCTGGGCCGTCGACGACGCCGCCGCGGTCGCCGCCGCCGTCGAGCGGGCCCGCGGCGCCGCGCGGACCTGGCGTGAACTCGGGTTCACCGAGCGGAAGCGGGCCTTACAACGGTGGGCGGCTCATCTCGTCGTGCACAGCGACGAATTCTGCGCGCTGATCAGCGCCGAGAACGGCAAGCCGGTCGACGACGCCTACCTCGAACTGATCACCGCCGTCGAACACCTGAATTGGGCGGCGGTGAACGCGCGCAAGGTCCTGGCGCCCAAGAAGGTGTGGCCGGGCCTGATGATGGCCAATCACGAGGCCGTCGTCGAGCAGCGCCCGTACGGCGTGGTCGGCGTGATCGGGCCGTGGAACTACCCGGTCTACACCCCCAACGGCTCGATCGCCTACGCGCTGGCGGCGGGCAACACCGTGGTGTTCAAGCCGAGCGAGCTCACCACCGGCATCGGCCACTGGTACGCCGACGCCTTCGCGAAGGCGAATCCCTCACTGCCCCAGGGCATTCTGAGCGTCGTCAGCGGGCCGGGGGAGACCGGCCGGGCGCTGGTGGAATCCGGCGTCGACATGATCGCCTTCACCGGATCCACCGCGACCGGCAAGCGCATCATGGCCGCCGCGGCCGCCCGGCTCACCCCGGTCGTGCTCGAGTGCGGCGGCAAGGACGCCGCGATCGTGGCCGAGGACGCCGATGTCGCGGCGGCCGCCGACGCGATCGCCTGGTCGGCGATGTCGAACTCCGGGCAGACCTGCGTCGGCACCGAGCGCTGCTACGTGGTGGCCTCGGTGTACGACAAGTTCCTGTCCGAGCTCACCCAGCGCGTCAGCGAGCTGCGCCCCGGCACCGGATCCGACGCCTCCTACGGTCCGATGACCCTGCCCAGTCAGGTCGACGTGATCAGCAAGCACGTCGCGGACGCCCTGGCCAAGGGCGGCCGTGCGCTCGTCGGCGGACCGGAGTCGATCGAGGCTCCCTTCGTCGCGCCGATCGTGCTGGTCGACGTGCCCGAGGACTCCACGGCGGTGACCGAGGAGACCTTCGGTCCCACGCTGACCGTGCGCGCGGTGGCCGACGTCGAGGAGGCGATCGCGCTGGCCAACGCCAGCGAGTTCGGGCTCGCCTCGTCGGTGTTCTCCCGCAAGCGCGGCATGGAGATCGCGCGCAAGCTGCGCGCGGGCGCCACCTCGGTGAACAGCCCGGCCGCCTACGCGGCCATCCCGGCGCTGCCCTTCGGCGGTGTCGGCGAGTCCGGCATCGGCCGCATCCACGGTGCCGCCGGCCTGCTCGGCTTCACCCGGCCGCACTCGATCGCGCGGCAGCGCTTCGTGATTCCCGGCATGGCGCTCCTGTCGTTCGCCCGCACCGAGTCGACGCTGTCGACCGTGCGCAAGCTCACCGCTCGCCGCTTCGGCCGGGCCAAGTAGACCCAACCATCCATCCGTAGGAAAGAGGAACACAGCATGGGCGTCGAATTCAGCCCGGAACAGAAGGATTTCGCCGCGGCGGTGGCCGCGTTCGCCAAGCGCGAGGCGGGCACCAGGGAGCAGCGTGACGCGCTCACCGCGCACGACTCCGAGCAGCACAACCCCGGCGTGTACGCGAAGATGGCCGAACTCGGCTGGCTGGGCCTGACGGTGCCCGAGGAGTACGGCGGCTCGGACGCCTCCATGGTCGACATGTGCATCCTGCTGGAGGAGTCGCTGCGCGGCATGCTGCCGATCGGCGCGATCGGCCCGACGCTGATCACCGGCGGCGCCTACGCCAAGTTCGGCACCGAAGCGCAGAAGGAAGACGTGCTGCGCGGCATCGTGCGCGGTGCCTCCCAGTCGATCTCGATGTCGGAGCCCGAGGCGGGCTCGGATGTGGGCAACCTGTCGACCAAGGCGGTCAAGACCGCCGACGGCTGGCTGATCAACGGCCAGAAGACCTGGTGTTCCAACGCGCACATCTCCGAGAACATCCTGCTCGTCGCCCGCACCTCGAAGGAGGGCGGAAAGCACGAGGGCCTCACCATGTTCCACGTGCCCGCGAACACGCCGGGCCTGCAGATCAGCCCGATCGAGCTGATGGGCAACCAGACCGAGACCAACGATCTGTACTTCACCGACTGCGTGCTGCCCGAGGACGCGGTGGTCGGCGAGGAGGGCAACGGCTGGCGTCAGCTGATGACCGGGCTCAACTTCGAGCGCCTCATCCTGGCCGCCATGAGCCTGGGCGCCGCCGAGCGCGCGTTCGAGGACACCCTGGCGTTCGTGACCCAGCGCAAGCAGTTCGGCAGGCCGATCGGCACGTTCCAGTCGCTGCGGCACCGGCTGGCCGATCTGGCCACCGAGATCGAATGCACCAAGCTGCTGGTCTACAACGTGGCCAGGGAGGCCGACGCCAACCCCACCAAGATGCTGGCCCGCGAAGCGTCGATGGCCAAGCTCAAGGCCACCGAGACCAGCAAGCGGGTGGCGCTGGAGGGCATGCAGATGATGGGCGGCTACGGCTACGCGCGCGAGTTCGACATGGAGAAGCACGTGCGCGGCGCCCTGGTGTCGACCATCTTCGGCGGCACCAGCGAGATCCAGCGCGACATCATCGGTCGCACCCTGGGCCTCTAGCCCGGACGGACGCGTCGCCGGGCCCGGTCGGTCCGGCGGCGCGTCAGGCGTGCCCGAACAGGGTGGCGCGCTGGAGGGTGATCACCCGGTTCTGCGGGGCGGCGCCGTCGTCGCCGAAGGCCCGGCCCAGGTCCACGACCAGGGCGAAGCCGGCGTGAACCAGGATGCGCGCCTCGGCCTCGGACAGCTCGGGCCGGACCTGGACCAGCAGTTTGGTCCACTCGGCGATGACGAGCTGCTGGATGTGCTGCAGGGTCACCCGGTCCTCGGCCGCGATATTGCGGAATTCGGCGTAGTACACGTAGGTGAGCGCCCTGGCCTCGAACGAGCCCTCGACATACAGGTCGATCAGGCCCGACAGCGCCGCGGCGGGCGAAGCCGAGGCGGCCACCATGGGGCCGATCGACCCCGAGACGATGTCGGCCGCGCGCCGGAACGCGGCGGCCAGCAGGTCGCTCTTGCTGCGGTAGTAGCGGTACACCGCCGAGGCGGTGGCGAGCTCGGCCGCGGTGGCGATGTCCTCGACGCTGACGTTCTGATAGCCGCGCTCGTGGAACAGATCCACCGACTTGGTCAGCAGCACCTCGTGCATGAACGGCGCGGACCCGGTGTCCGGTTCGGCCGGCGGGCCGGTCCGGACGGGCGCGGGCAGGTCGACCTCGCGCAGGGCCAGGCAGGCCGAGGCGAGCAGCGGGGTCAGCAGCCGGGTCGGCAGGCTCGCGTGATGATCGCCGATGCTGCTGACCACGCTGAACATCGCCACCGAACGGACCGCGACATCGTCGCGGGACAGCTCGGGGCGCAGTTCGCGCACCCGGTCGCCGAGCAGGCGCACGGCCTCGGCGAACTTGGCGTCCAGCGCCCGGCGATCCTCGTCCTCGAGGTAGCGGCGTTCCCAGCGCACGAGCGCGGTGGTGGAGCGGTTGGCGACGGTCTTGGTGATGATCGCGTCGACGACGTGGTCCCAGCGCTGCTGCGGCGTCCGGTCCGCGGCGTCCTCGGGCAGTGTCACCGCCTCGATGGTGAGATCGGCCAGGCGGAACAGCTCTTCGCGGAACAGCGCGTACTTGCTGCGGTAGTGGCGATAGAGCGCGGCCGAGCTGATGTCGAGGCGGCGGGCGATGTCCTCCATGCTCACCCCGTGGTACCCGTGGGCGCCGAACGCGGCGGCCGCCTCGGCGGCGATCTGCGCGCGGCGGTTCTTGGGGCGGCGGCGCACGACCCGCTCCGGCGTGGCCGGATGCGTCCCGGTCGCGGCCGGGTTGGAGTCGGCCGTGCGCGGGCTGTGGTCGGTGACGCTCATATCTCGATGGTACGGAGGCGTCTCGGCCGGTCCGACCGGTACTCCTCGGTGCGCGCCGCGACGCTCGCGCGGCGCGCACCGAGCGGTGCGGTCTAGCTGGTCACCGCGGTGCTCTCGGCGACCGGTTCCGCGGTGGCGTCACCGCCGCGCGGAACGGTGAACGTGGCCACGACCGCCAGGGTCGCGATGACGAAACAGGCCACGGTGTACCAGAGATTGCCGATCGGGTCACCGTTCGCGGTCTCACCGTCGACGGCGGCGAAGAAGTCCGGCAGCGCGGCGAGCCACAGCCCGGCCATCACCACCAGATAGACCACGGCGTACCGCTGGACGAACGGATTGACATAGCCCGGCCCGTCCCCGTCGCCCCGGCGCAGGTCACGCCAGCGCCGGACCAGCACGACCGCGCCGACCACCGACAGCGCGATCAGTTCCAGCGCGTAGACCACCCCGCGCACGGTGGTGCTGCTCGCGCCGAGCACCGTCGCGGGCAGCGGCAGCAGGAATGTGCCGACCGATGCGAGCAGCCCGATCACCACAGTGCGCCAGACCAATTCGACACCGGCGAAGTCCCGGCCCGCGTCGACGTGCCTGCCCACGAAGTACTGCACGCAGAAGGCCAGCGACATCGGCCACAGCGCGGCGAACACCACCACGCTGCCCACCGGGACCGCGTCGAACATCGGCTGGTTGATGGGATTGTCCACCGACCATTCCCACCAGCGCAGCTGCGGGCCGATGTGGTCGAAGATCTCGTAGAACGCGTGATGGACGAAGCCGACACAGGTGGCGCCGACCAGGGTGCCGTAGCGCCGGAACACCCCGAGCATCCGGACGATCCCGAAGGCCACGGTGGCCATGAACGGATAGATCGCCACGATGTAGATCGGCAATCGGCCCCACAGGAAGTCGACGGTGAACACGTTGTGCGCGAACATCGTGTCGACGTGGTCCTCGATGCCGAACGCGGCCGGGAAGTACAGCGGCGGCTCGATGACGAACAGGTAGGCCGTGGCGCCGAACCACAGCACCAGGTCGGTCGGATCGCCGTGCCTGCGCAGCCGCACGATCGCGTACCAGAGCGCCAGGACGGCCCCGATCACGATGGTGAGCTCGAGCACCGGCAGCGTCCAGTTCTCCAGGGCGAAGGGGTTGCGGAACTCGACGAGCCCGCCCGCTTCGGCGCAGGAGAACCCGAGCTGGCCTGCCAGGTCGGCGAAGGTGGGGGAACAGTGTTCGCTCACGGGTCGGCCTCCTACGAGCTCACGGAATCGGCGGTGTACCACCGGGTCACGTCGTAGCCCTCGTCGTAGCGGCGGAACCACTCGTCGGCCAGGGCGGGCAGGTTCTCGTGCTCGGGATTGTGCCGGGGCATCTGGCTGCGGATGATGCCGCCCAGTGCCACCAGCTGCTCGCCCAGGCCCAGGTCGTCGAACGCGCGCGGCATGGTGCCGTTGTCGGCGGGGCGCAGGCCGGGCAGCCACCGGCGCAGGGTCTGCCCGCGACGGTAGTTGGCGAACATCGACAGCGCGTCGACCTGCCGATCCGCCAGCGGCACATGCTCGTTGAAGCCTTCGCAGGCCACCCGGATCACCTGCAGGACGTGCCGGAAGATCGAGGGCGCCACCCGCATCCGGTACAGCTCGCTGCCGACGACGGAGTTGAAGATGATCAGCGCGGAACTGCGGTGCTCGACCTCCTCGACGAAGTGCCAGATGAACAGCGAGGCGACGCGGTCGTCGCCGGGGGCGAACAGGTTCGCGTCGTTGTCGAGCATGAGCTTGAACACCGGTGTGAAGGTGGCCTCGAGGTCGGCGGTGTAGGCCAGGCGGTACTTGATCGGGGTGCTCGCGGTGAGCTTGTCGAACTCGGCGATCACCGCGTCGAGGGTCTGCTGCAGGCCGGGGTAGCGGCGGATCAGCGCCTTCACGTGCTGGCGGTGCGCGGTCGAGTGCTGACCCTCCTGACGCATGAAGGCGTCGGCCTCCTCGGCCACCTCCGGGTCGGTGATCTGCGGCTTCGCCTGCGTGATCAGCTGCACGATCATCTTCTCGAAGCCGATCGCCAGGAACGAGACCGCGTTGGCCATCGAGGAGAAGGCCGGGTTCTGCGGGTTCCACAGGAACGGCACATCGTGGTCGGCGAAGGCGAAGTCCATTTTGCGGACGTGAAGTTCGGTCACGGTGAAGTACCTCGTTGGTTTCGGGCGTGCGCGTGCCGCTCGGGCGATTGAGGCAATCATACGAACCGGCGCAAGTGTGTATGATCACTTTCGTAGAATTCGCTCTGACCAGGGGTTGTGCTAGCGTCCACCCGGTGGCGCGCAGACGTGGATGGGGTGGCAGTCCACCGGCTGACGATGCGGAAGCATCGCGCCGGATCATCGCCGCCGCAGTCGAACTCATCGGCCGGACCGGCGCGGAGATCTCCATCGCCGACGTCGCCGAATCCCTCGGCGTCATCCGCCAGACCGTGTACCGGTATTTCCCCAGCGCCGACGCGCTGATGACGGCCGCCGCCATCGCCTCGGTGGACGGCTTCCTGGACCGGCTGACCGCCCATGTCGCCGGCCTCGGCGACCCGGCCGAGGCGATGATCGAAGCCGTCATCTACACCCTCACCGAGGTCCGCCGCACCCCGCACCTGGGCATCCTGCTGTCGAGCTCCTACACCAACACCCACACCGACAGCCTCACCTCCGAGGAGGCACAGGCCTTCGGCATGACCATGATCCGGCGCTTCGACGTGGACTGGACCGCCCACGGGTACGACGAGGCGGCGCTGCGCGATCTCGTCGAATACGCGCTGCGCACCATGCAGTCGTTCTTCCTGTCGCCGGGCGACCCGCCCCGCGACGGCGCCGAGCTGCGGCGTTACCTGCGCCGCTGGATGGGGACCGCGATCAGCGCGCAGGCGGCGCTCACGCGTGACCGATGAGGTCGTCGAGCGCGGTCTCGATGTCGGGACCGGTCAGCGGGTGGCGCACACTGCGCAGGATGAGCCGTTGCGGCCGTGGGCAATCCGGTGGCGCGGACTCCTGATCGGTGGGCACGACCTGGGTCCGCGCACCGAGCCGGTCGCGCACCCGGGTCATCAGCTCGTAACGGCTGGCCACCTGCGCGCCCGCGACGTGGACAACCCCGGACTCCTCGAACAGCTGGGTGAGCAGCGGCGCCAGGCTGGGCAGATACAGCGGTGTGCCGACGATGTCGGTGCGCGCCTCGACGGTGGGCGCGGTGAAGCGGGCGAGGAACTTGTCCGAGCGCGGGCTGCGCCCGTAGACCAGCGGCAGCCGGACGACGAGATGACCGGCGCGGGCCAGGACCAGATGCTCGGCCGAGGCCTTGGTGCAGCCGTAGACGTTGATCGGGGTACGCAGGGCGGTCTCGTCGTAGGAGTCGCGGGTGCCGTCGAAGACGTTGTCGGTCGACAGGTACACCAGTTTCGCGCCTGCGTCGTCCACCGTGTCCAGCAGCGCGGGCATCGGGGCCACGTTCGCCGCGTAGGCCGCGTCGGGATCGCGTTGCGCGGCAGCCAGATCCACGAGGCCGGCGGCGTGGATCACCACGTCGGCGCGGTCCGCGACGAGTGCGCGGACCGCGGCGGCGTCGGCGAGATCCAGCGCGACCAGCCCGGCGCCGCCGCCGCGACCGGTCCCGACCACCTCGTGGGTGGCGCCCAGCTGCGCGTGCAGCGCGCTGCCGACGAAACCGGAGGCGCCCAGGATCAGGATCCGCATCGCGAGGTCAGCGCGCCTGCCAGTTCGGCTTGCGCTTCTCGGCGAAGGCGAGGGTGCCCTCGCGGACGTCCTCGGTGCGCGCGACGCCCATGATCTCGCGGTTGGTGAGGTCCCAGGCCGCGTCGTCGTCGATCTTGCCGTCGACCAGGCCGAGCGCGACCCGCTTGCTCGCCTGCACCGCCAGCGGCGCGTTCTCGGCGATGCGGCCCGCCAGCTCGAGCGCGGCGTCGAGCACCATCTCCGCGGGGACCACCCGGTTGACCAGCCCGAGTTCCAGCGCGCGGGCGGCGGTGATCGGCTCGCCGGTCAGGATCATCTCCATGGCGACCTTGCGTGGGAGCTGCTCGGGCAGCCGGAAGGCGCCACCGGCGGCCGCGAACAATCCGCGCGCCACTTCGGGAAGCCCGAAGGTGGCCGTCTCGGCGGCGACGGCGAGGTCGCTGGCCAGGACCAGTTCGGTACCGCCACCGAGGGCGAAACCGTTGACCGCGGCGATGGTCGGCTTGCTGATCGGATGCCGCACGTACCCGGCCAGGCCCCAATCCTCGTGGCCGGGCGCCAGGATGTTCTGCCCGCGGCCGATCGCCTTGAGGTCGGCGCCGGCGCAGAAGGCCCGCTCGCCGGCGCCGGTGAGCACGACGGCGCGGATCTGCGGATCGGTCTCGGCCTGGACGAGAGCCTCGCCCACTCCGGTGCTGACCTCGGCGTCGACGGCGTTCATGGCCTGCGGCCGGTTGATGACGACGACCAGCACATGCTCGCGTTGCTCGACGAGGACTGCGCTCACTGTTGACTCCTTGCTTCGCTGCCCGCCCGCGGTCTCGCGTGACAGGTCCCTTCGACATGTATCACGCCGCGCCGCCGTGAGGAGCCGGATCGGCGTTCGTGAACTCGCGCACCGCCCGTCGTAGGCTGCGAACGACGCTCGTGGAAAAAAGTTTCGATCGGTTGTCGATCGGCGGCCCCGCCCGTTCGACCTAGGGATGACACGAATCCGTACCTACCGAGGAGACACACCATGAAGTACATGCTGATCATGCGCGCGACCGACGAGGCCTGGGCCGCGATGGACCAGTACGAGTTCAGCGAGATCCTGGAAACCATGGGCCGCTACAACGACGAACTCATCCGGGCGGGCGTGCTCGTCGCCGCCGAGGGACTCGACCAGGCCTCCGAGAGCGTGGTCGTCGACTACGCCTCGGAGACCCCGGTCGTCACCGACGGCCCGTACGGCGAGACCAAGGAACTGTTCGGCGGTTTCTACATCCTCAATGTCGCCTCCAAGGAGGAGGCGGTGGAGTGGGCCAAGCGGATGCCGATGACCGGGCCCGGGGTCAAGACCGAGATCCGCCGCATCCCCTCGATCGACGAGTTCCCGCAGGACAACGAGTGGATCAAGCGGGAACGGGCGTGGCGCGAGTCCACCGGGCAGGTCTGATCGCGCGATGAGCGACCATTCCGGCCGGGAGACCGTGGCCGCGGTCTGGCGGATCGAATCGGCCCGCATCGTCGGCGCGCTGGCGCGCTGGACCGGCGATTTCGCGATGGCCGAGGATCTCGCGCAGGAGGCACTGGCCGAGGCGCTGGTGACCTGGCCGCGCACCGGCGTGCCACGGCAGCCGGCCGGATGGTTGCTCACGGTCGGGCGCAGGCGCGCGATCGACGCGTTCCGGCGCCGCGCCGCGCTCGACGAGCGTTACGCCGCCCTCGCCCGTGATCTCGACGAAAGCGGCGTCCCGGCGGACGGCGACGGGGATATGCTGTGGGATCCGGACCGGATCGACGACGACGTGCTGGCGCTGATGTTCATCGCCTGTCACCCCGTGCTGTCCCGGGAAGCGCGGCTGGCGTTGACGCTGCGCGTCGTCGGCGGTCTGACCAGCGACGAGATCGCCAAGGCGTGCCTGGTGCCGACGGCGACGGTGCAGGCCAGGATCACCAGGGCCAAGAAGACCCTGGGCGCGGCCGGGGTCGCGTTCGAGGTGCCGCCCGCGGCCGAGCGCGGCGCACGGCTGGGATCGGTGCTCGGCGTGGTGTACCTGATGTTCACCGAGGGCTCGTCGGCCAGCACCGGACCCGACATGATCCGCTTCGACCTGGCCGGTGAGGCACAGCGGCTGGCCCGGGTCCTCACCGGCCTGATGCCCACCGAACCCGAGGTGTACGGCCTGCTCGCGCTGCGGGAGCTGACCGCGGCGCGCTTTCCCGCCCGCACCGGCCCCGACGGCGCGCCCGTGCTGCTCGAACAGCAGGACCGGCGCCGGTGGGACCGCTCGGCCATCCGCCGGGGCCGGGCCGCGCTGGTGCAGGCCACCCGGGTCGGCCGCGGTCTCGGCGCCTACGGCGTGCAGGCCGCCATCGCCGAATGTCACGCGGTGGCGCCCTCGGTGGCGGCGACGGACTGGGAACGGGTGGTGCTGCTCTACGAGATCCTCGGCAGGCTCGCGCCGTCGCCGGTGGTGGAGCTGAACCGGGCGGTCGCGGTGTCGATGGCCGAGGGCCCGGCAGCCGCCCTGCCGATCGTCGACGAGCTGGCCGCCGCGGGGGAGCTCGCGTCGTCACACCTGCTGCCGAGCGTGCGCGGCGAACTGCTCACCCGCCTCGGCCGCACCGACGAGGCGAGCGAGGCCCTCACCGAGGCGCTGCGGCTGTGCGGCAACGACCACGAGAAGACCGTGCTGGCCAGGAAACTCGCCGCCCTGACCTAGCTGTGTGGTCCGCGGCGGATCGTGGCCAGTGCCTCGGCCCGCGAGCAGCTCATCGGAAGTTCGGTCAGCCACCAGGTGGCGCCCGCGCGGGCGTAGGCATCGTGATCACGGTCGGTGCTCGCCGCGACCGCCACCTCGAAACCGGCGAGGTCGCCGCGATGTCCGGCCACCACGGCGAGCATCTCGGCCAGCTGGTCCGGGTCGGCCTCGGGACAGAGCCCGTCGAAGCGCGCGGCCCGGCGCAAGGGCGCTTGCCGCACCGATTGGGCGGCCACCCAGACGGGGATCCGGGGGCGCTGCACGGGACGCGGCAGGAACCGGAGCCCGTCGACGCGGTAGGCGGGCCCGTCGTGGTGGACCACCTCACCGGACCACAGCGCGGTCAGCACGTCGAGCGCTTCGTCGAGCAGCCGCGCGCGATCCCGGGGTACGGCGACCTCGCCCAACCGGGAGAACTCGCCGGTCGCCTCCGAACCCAGACCGACCCCGAGTACCAGACGTCCACCGCTGAGCAGATCCAGCGCGACGCTCTCCCGAGCCACATCCTGGGGCCGTCGCCGCGACAGCGGTGTGATCCGGGGCCCGAACACCACCCGCGAGGTCGCGGCCGCGATCGCCGCCAGCCCGATCCACGCATCGCCGACGGGCAGATCCGGCTCGTGCGGCCGGGCCACGTGATCCCAGACGAACACGCCGTCGAAGCCGGACGACTCCGCTTCGACGGCGAGTTCGGCCAGCACCCGCGGATCGGACAATTCGCCGAACGGCGGCAGATATACCCCGTAGCGCAGCGTCATCGTCGCAGTGTAGAGGGTATTTCGGGAGGTGTCGCACGCTCGTAACGTTTGTTTTCCGGAATCGTCGGGTAGCCCGTAGGGGCGACGACGAGAGGTTTGTGTAGATGTCACAGGAATCGAAATCGGTGCTGCACCGCGCTATCGGTGCGTCGGCGATCGGCAATGCGGTCGAATGGTTCGACTACGGTGTCTACGCCTATCTGGCGACCTATATCGCCGCGTCGTTGTTTCCCGGCGACGGGGAGGGTTCGAGCATCGTCTACACCCTGCTCGGATTCGCGGTCTCCTTCCTGATCCGCCCGATCGGCGGCATGATCTGGGGTCCGCTGGGCGACCGGATCGGCCGCAAACGCGTGCTGGCGACGACGATCGTGCTGATGGCCTGCTCCACGCTGGCTGTGGGCCTGATCCCCAGCTACGAGGCCATCGGGATCGCCGCGCCGATCCTGCTGTACCTGTTGCGGATGGTCCAGGGCCTGTCGGCGGGCGGCGAATACGGCGGCGCCGCGACCTTCATGGCGGAATACGCCCCGGACCGTAAACGCGGCTTCTACGGCAGTTTCCTCGAGGTCGGCACCCTGGCCGGATTCACGCTCGGAAATCTGGTCGCCCTGCTGCTGGTGAATATTCTCGACGACCCGGCGATGGAATCGTGGGGCTGGCGAATTCCGTTCCTCATCGCCGCGCCGCTGGGTTTGATCGGTATGTACCTGCGTAGCCGGGTGGAGGACACCCCGGTATTCCGCGAGGTCGAGGCCAACGACGACACCGAGGAAGTCGCCGGTGTGTACCGCGATCTGGTGACGAAATACCTGCGCCCGGTGCTGACCCTGTTCGGTCTGGTCATCGCGCTGAACGTGGTGAATTATTCGCTGCTCAGCTACACGCCCACCTATCTGGGCACCACGCTCGGGATGAAGGAATCCGACGCGCTGCTGGTGCCGCTGATCGGCCAGATCGTCATGCTGGTGACACTGCCGTTCCTGGGCGCGCTGTCGGACCGGGTGGGGCGCAGGCCGATGTGGTTGTTCTCCTGCGCGGCCCTGATGATCATGGTCGTGCCGGTGTACAAGCTGATCGGCAGCTCGCTGACCGGTGCCATCGCCGGTTTCGCGATCCTGGGCCTGCTCTACGCCCCGCAGCTGGCGACGATCTCGGCGACCTTCCCGGCCATGTTCCCCACGATCGTGCGCTTCGCCGGTGTGGCGATCGGCTACAACGTGGCCACCTCGTTGTTCGGTGGTACCGCGCCGGTGATCAACCAGGCGTTCATCGACGCCACCGGCGACCACCTCTTCCCGGCCTACTACATGTTCGGCGCCTGCCTGGTCGGCCTGGTGGCGGCCTACTTCCTGATCGAGACCAAGGGTGTCTCGCTGCGCGGTACGCAGGTTCCGGGCACACCGGAGGCGATCGAGGAGCAGCGGGACCTGGCGGCCGAGAGCGAACCCGAGGTGCTCCCCGCCCCGGAGGTCGTGCCGGTTCCCGTCGACAAGCCCGAACCGGACACGAAGCGCGACCTCGGTGACGACCCGATTCCGGTGAGCTGACCACGCCGGTCGCCACCGCGGCGACCGGCGGCCGGAATCAGTTCGCGGCGGCGGCCCGGAAGACGGCGAGCGCTTCCTCGCCCAGATGTGGGCCGCTGACCGCTACCGGCACGTTCGCGGTGGCGACCAGGTCGGCGCAGGTCAGCGCGAAGCTGGGCCCGCCGGGCAGGATCTGCCCGAATTCGGCGGCCGCCGCGGCGAACACGATGCGCCCGACCTGCGCCCACACCATGGCCGCGGCGCACATCGGACACGGCTCACCGCTGGCGTACACGGTCGCCCCGCGCAGTGCCTCGGCGTGACCCGCGGCGGTGGCGGTGGTGATGGCGACCAGTTCGGCGTGCGCGGTGACGTCGCCGCTGCTGCTCACCGCGTTCGCACCCTCGGCGAGGACGCGGCCGTCGCGGTCGACGGCCACCGACCCGAACGGCCGGTCGCCGCGTGCCAGCGCCACGCCGGCGAGGTCGATCGCGCGTCGCAGGTGGGTGCGGTCGAGGTCGGTGAGTGCGGTCATAGGCTGAGGTCCACTTCCGTTCCGATGCCGTTGGCGCGAGCCTTGTCGATGAGCAGGCGGGCCGCGGCCAGGTCCTGCAGGCCGATGCCCACCGAGTTGAACAGGGTGATGTCGCGAGCGCCGGTCCGGCCGGGGGCCCGATCGGTGATCACCTCGCCCAGTTCGGTCCGCACCGCCGCCTCGGTGATCGCGCCGTCGGCGATGGCCAGCAGCGTGTCACCGGACTTGGTGAGGGTGGTGCCGACCGAGTCTACGACGACCCGCGCCCGGCGCATGGCCTCGCCGTCGACCTCCCGGTGATCCGCGCGCGGCGGCGCCCCGACCGCGTTGACGTGCAGTCCGTCGCCGAACCACGCGCCGCGCACGACCGGTTCGCGCGCGGGGGTGAGGGTGCACAGCACGTCCGCGCCGCGCGTCACCGCCTCCGCCGACGGCATCGTGCGCACGTCGAGTCCCAGGTCCGCGATCGCGGCGCGGAACCGGTCGACCGTCGCGGCCGAGCGCGACCAGACCAGCACGGTCCGCAGCGGCCGGACCCGGGCGATCGCGCGGGTGTGCTCCACGGCGAGACCGCCGGCGCCGACCAGGCCGAGAATCGAACTGTTCCGGCGGGCAAGATATTTGGTGGCGACCGCGCTGGCTGCGGCGGTGCGGACGGCGGTGATCAGCCTGCCGTCGACGAGTGCCTCGCAGCCGCCGTCCGCGGCGGAGGTCACCACGATCACCGAGCGCTGGACCGGCAGTCCGCGCGCGCGGTTGGCCGGGAGGTCGGCCAGCAGTTTCACCGCCGCGGCCTCGGCGGACGTGGCGGCGGCCACCATCGGCACGAACGCCGCTCCGCCGAGCGACATCGCCGGTGGTGCGGGGACGAGCGCCTCGCCGCGCGCGAGTTCGGCGTGGGCGCGCTCGACCGCGGCCAGCACCTCGCCGCGATCGAGCACGGCGGCCACATCGGAATGCGACAGGATCAGGGTCAACGGACTGCTCCTCGACAAGGGGGCGGGTCAGGACGAACGGGCGAAGGCGACGGTCAGATCACGCGGTGACCGGCTGTTGCCGACCAGACCGCTGACGGCGACGATCGCGATCAGGTAGGGCAGCATCACCAGCAGCGCGAACGGCACGTGCACTCCCAGCGCGGGCAGCGCGAACTGCAGCGCCTGCGCGAGGCCGAAGAACACCGAGGCCCAGACGACGCCGAGGGCGCGCCAGCGGCCCGCGATCACCGCGACGACGGCGAGGTAGCCGATGCCGCCGGTCATGTTGTCGCTGAACGAATGCACCTCCGACAACGCGAGCTGAGCACCGCCGAGCCCGGCCGCTACGGCGGCCAGCAGCACGCCGCCGTAGCGGACCGCGCGCACCGGCAACCCGGTGCGGTCGGCGGCGACGGCGTCCTCACCGATCGCGTCGATCACCAAGCCGGGCTTGGTCCGCCGGGAGAACACCACGGCCAGCGCCACGACGACGGCCAGACACAGATAGCCCAGTGCGGTCTGCCCGAACAGGGCGGGCCCGACGACCGGAATCCGGTGCAGCAGTGGGACACGCAGCGGGTCGAACCCCGGCACCGTGTGCCCCTTGCCATCGGCCAGCAGCAGCCGCGCTCCATAGGTGGTCGCGCCGAGGGCCAGCGCGTTGCTCGCGATCCCGACGACGATCTGGTCGGCGCGCAGGGCGATACTCCAGACCGCTTGCAGCACCCCGAAGATCAACGAGGCCAGCACGGCGGTGAGCGCGCCCAGCGTGGGGGAGCCGGTGGTCACGGCGCCGAGCACGCCGGCGAACGCGCCGGTCAGCATCATCGCCTCCACGCTCAGATTCAGGACCCCGGCGCGTTCGCTGATCAGTTCGCCGCTCGCCGCGACCAGAATGGGCAGGGTGAAACCGATACCGCTGGTGGCGATGTCGGTGACCGTGTCGAGACTCATCGCGGCGCTCCCGCCAGATCGGTGGATTCGGTGCCCTGCGCAGCCGGGACCGGTGGGGGCGCGCCGGAACCGGCTGGGCGCGCCCGGGTCCAGAGCGCGGCGCCCGCGATGAACACGATCATCAGCGATTCGACGACCGCGATGGTCGAGGCGGGCACGTTCGCCGCCAGCTGCAGGTTGATCCCGCCCGAGACGAGGAAACCCAGCAGCAGCGACACCGCGACAACCGCGGCCAGCGATCCGCGCGCCAGGAGCCCCACCACCAGGCCGGAGAATCCGTAGCCGGAAGAGAATCCCTCGGCCAGCACGAACGGCGCGGTGGCCACCAGCAGACCGCCCGCCACCCCGGCGCACGCGCCCGCGGCGGACAGGCTGAGGAATCGCAGCCGCCGCACCGGCAGGCCGAGGCGGGCCGCCGCGTCCGGATTGCGGCCGACCGCGCGCAGCCGGACACCGAGTGCGGTGTGCCGCACCCGGATCGCGGTGCCCAGCGCCGCCACCAGGGCGATCCACAGCGCCACGGTGGCGGGGGAGCGGTCGATGCCCAGCAACGGCAGATGCGCCGCGGGGGTGAGCGGTGCGGACTGCGGCAGGGTCTCCGAGGAGGTCACCGGCTGGCGCAGCAGGGCGGGCTCGTGCACCACCAGCAGGACCAGCGCCAGGCCGACGAAATTGAGCAGCAGCGTGGTGATGATCTCGCTGGTACCGCGCCGCACCCGCAGGAAGGCCGCGATCGCCGCCCACGCCCAGCCCGCCGCCGCGGCGGCGAGCAGGACCGCGGGCAGGGTGATCGCGGCGGGCGCGCCGGTGAGGGTGGTGCCGATCGCGGTGGCGGCGATACCGCCGGCGCAGATCTGGCCCTCGCCGCCTACGTTCACCAGTCCGGCCCGGTGGGCGACGGTGAAGCCGACGGCGACCAGCATCAGCGTGGCGGCCACGTTGAGCGAGGCGCCCACGGCGTAGGGCGTGCCGAACATGCCGTCCCACAGTGCGGTCACGGTGGCGGCGGGAGCCGCACCCGCGACGGCCGCGAGGACCAGCCCGATCCCGCCCGCCGCGAGCATCGCCGCGGCCGCGACCACGAGCGGCTGATGCGCCCAGCGGCGCAGGGCGGCCACGCCGCCCGGAGGTGACACTCTCATGCCGAGACTCCCATCATCAATTCGCCGATCCGCTGTGCCGCCGCGGGATCGGTGGCCTCGACCGGGCCGGTGAGCGTGCCGCGGTAGGCGACGAACACGCGATGGCACAGCGCCAGAAGTTCCGGCACCTCGCTCGACACCACCAGCACCGCGCAGCCGTCGGCGGCCGCGCGGCGCAGCTGGGTGAGCACGAAATCGACCGCGCCGATGTCCAATCCGCGGGTCGGCTGGGCGGCCACCAGGCAGCGCAGGTTCGCGCTGGACAGTTCGCGCGCGAGCACCACCTTCTGCTGGTTGCCGCCCGACAGCGATCCCATCCGTGCCCACGGTCCCGCCGCGCGCACGTCGAACCGGGCGAGCTCGGTTTCCGCGGCCCGGCCCATGGCGCGCCTGTCGAGCAGGCCGAAGCGGCGGAACCGGCCGAGCTGTCCGAGGAACAGGTTCTCGGCGACGCTCATGTCGGCGATCATCGCGTCGCGGTGCCGGTCCTCGGGGACGACACCGAGGCCGAGTGCGGCGCGGGTGGCCGGGTTCGCGCGGGTGATGTCGGTGCCGTCGAGGGTGACGGTGCCCGCGGTCGCCGGGGTGGCGCCGGCGAGCACGGCGACCAGTTCGCTCTGGCCGTTGCCCTCCACGCCCGCGATGCCGGCGATCTCGCCCGGGCGCAGCTCGAGTCGGACCCGGTCGATCGCGGTGCTGCCGTCGTCGCGATGGACGGTGAGGTCCTCGATCGCCAGCACCGGCGACGCCTGCGACACCGTGTCCCCGGCCCGCGCGGGGTGTGCCGGGTCGGCCGTGTCGATGCCCAGGGTCGCCGCCACGGTCGGGTCCAGGTCGGCCGCGCTTCGCCCGACCATGGCCGTGAGCAGCTGCGGGATACCGGTATTCGACATCCGGCCGCCGCCGGCGACGGTGCCGTGGCGCAGCACCGTGGCGGCGTCGGCGACCCGGGCCACCTCGCCGAGCTTGTGTGTCACCAGCACCACGGCCTTGCCGTCGGCGGCGACGGCGCGGCAGGTCTCGAGCAGCGCGTCGATCTCGGCCGGATCCAGCACGCCGGTGGGTTCGTCGAGCAGGATCAGCGACGGATCCCGCAGCAGCGCCTTGACGATCTCGACCTTCTGCCGGGCGCCCACCGGCATGCCGGCGACCGATCGGCCGGGCTCGACGCGCAGCCCGTAGCGGTGCGCGATCTCGTCGAGCCGGGCGGTGAGCTCGGCCCGGCGAATCCGGACGCCGCGCAGGGTGAGCAGCAGATTCTCCGCGACGGTCATCGTGGTGACCAGACTGAAATGCTGGTGCACCATGGCCACGCCCGCGGCCGCCGCGGCGGCGGGGGAGTCGGGCCGGAACTCGGTGCCACCCAGCGTCATCCGGCCCGTGTCGGGCCGGTAGGCGCCGAAGACCAGATTGCACAGCGTGGACTTGCCCGCGCCGTTCTCGCCGAGAACGCAATGGACGGTGCCGGATTCGACGGTCAGGTCGACCCCGGACAGCGCCCGCACGTCACCGAAGCTCTTGCCCAGCCCGTGCAGGGTCAATGCGGGAGTGCTCATGACACCTCAGTACGGCTGGACCGCGCCGGTGGACAGCGCCGTCTTCGCCCGGGCGAGCGCGTCGGCGACGGCGGCGTCCTTGCTGCACAGTACGAAGTCGGTGCCGTGGTTGGGCGAGGTGAGCCCGAAGCGCACGTTCTCGGCCTTCCACGTCTCGTCGAGCACCGCCCGCACGGCGTACTCGACCTCGGCGCCGATATCGGTGTGCACATAGCCGAGGTACACAGGGTTGGTGCAGTCGCCGGGAATCGGTCCACCGACCATCGCCGCGCCGGCCTGGGCGGCGGCCTGCTCCATGCCCGCCTTGCCGAGGTTCACGATCTGGCCGAGCGCGCCCGCGCCCGCGCCGTAGTCGGCCAGCGCCGCCTGCTTGGCCTTGGCCGGATCGTTGAAATCGCCGACGTACTGCGGGGTCAGTACCTTCACCTCCGGCTTCGCGAAGCGGGCGCCGTTGCCGAAGGCGTTGGCGGCGTTGACGATCGCGGGCAGCTCCACGCCGCCGACGAACGCCACGGCGCCGTTCTTCGCCCCTGCCGCCGAGACCGCGCCGCTGAGGAATTCGGCCTCGGCCTGCTGCGGGTCGTAGTAGGCGAGGTTGGCCAGCGGGGTCGCGTCGGCGGGTCCGCCGATCTCGACGAACTTCACCTGCGGGAACTGCGGTGCCACCTTGCGCAGGTCGGCGTCGGTCTGGCCGCCGAGGGAGATCACCAGGTCGTTGGTGGAGGCGAAGCGGACCAGGGCCTGCTGATAGTCGCTCGCCGCGACCTGTTCGACCTTGCTCAGTTCCACCCGGTCGCCGAGCGACTCGGCGACGCGCTGGTAGCCGAGATAGCCCGACTGCATGAAGCCGGTGTCCGAGAGCGAACCGGGAAAGAAGACACCGACTTTCAGCGTGCCGCCCGCGCCGGAAGTGTCGGAGGACCCGCAGGCCGACAGCAGGGCGGCGGCGGCCAGCGCGGCCGAGGCTGCGGCGATCGCGCGCCGAGTGGACTTGTGCACGGGGTACTCCTTGGTCGAACGAACCGCCGAGATAGCGGTATACCGTTAAGTGTCAGCCTGAAGTGCCGACATGACGTGCGGATTACCGAAACGTAAGAATCGGGCGCTGGCGCACGGCGGGACTACCGTGGACGGGATGCGGGTGCGCGAGGATGGTGCGGTGGCGGAAGAACCTGCGAAGAAGTCGCTGCGCGATCGGGCCTACGAGGAACTGCGCGACCGGATCATCGACCTGCGCCTGAGCCCGGGGCAGCGGCTGGTGGAACGCGAGCTCGCGACCGAGCTGGCGATCTCGCGGATCCCGTTGCGCGAGGCACTGCAGCTGCTCGAGCGCGAAGGGCTCGTGGTCATCGTGCCGCGTCAGGGCGCGATCGTCGCCCCGTTCACGGTGACCGACGTGCGGGACCTGTTCGATGTCCGTGAGAGCCTGGAAGTGCTGGCCGCCCGGCTGGCCGCCGAGCGGGCTGATCCGGCGGGCTTGGCCGCCCTGCGCGAGCAGCTCGCCGCCGCTCGCCGGGCCACCGCCGCCGGTGATCAGGCCGCGATCGCCGCGGCCAATGCCGGCTTCCACACCCTGCTCGTCGAAGTCTCGGGCAACCCGCTGCTGCAATCATTGCTGCGGCCCTTGGAATCTCGCGTCCGCTGGCTGTTCCACCTCACCAAGGAGCGCGACCCCGGCACCCAGTGCGACGAGCACGAAGCCCTCTACGCCGCCATCGCCGCGGGCGATGCCGAGGCCGCCGCCGAGATCGCCTACCGGCACGTGGCCTCGGGCCGCGAACCCAGCCTCGCGCTGTCGGCCCAATGGTCCATGCCCGAGATCGACCCGGTCTCGGCCACCCGCACCCGCCAGCGCACCACCCACCGGGAGAAGACGGCCTGACCCGTCAGGGTGACGATCGAGCGCCCGGTCGGGCAGGTGTCGCGGTGCCGCTCTGTGCTGTGCGGGCGGCGTCGCGCAGGGTGGTGCGGGCGGCGTGGATGGCTGGGTGGGTGGCGGTGCCGTTGCGGTAGGCGAGGTGGGTGTGGCGGCGGGTGGTCAGCGGGGTGAGGGTGACGTCGCCGAGCGGGGACGGCAGGGCCATGGCCGGGACGATGGCGGCGCCCGCGTCGGCGGCGACCAGGGCCAGGACGGTGGTGAAGTCGTCGGCGTGGTGACGGATGCGCGGGGTGAAGCCGGTGGCCAGGCAGGCGCGCAGGGTGACGGTGTGGCACAGGGTGCCCGGTGTGCCCGCGATCCACGGGGACGCGGCGGTGGCGCGCAGCGGGTCGGTGGCCGGGACCGGGTGGCGGGTGGCCAGGAAGACGGTCTCGGTGTGCAGCGGCTCG
Source organism: Nocardia asteroides (assembly GCF_900637185.1). Taxonomy (NCBI): domain Bacteria; kingdom Bacillati; phylum Actinomycetota; class Actinomycetes; order Mycobacteriales; family Nocardiaceae; genus Nocardia; species Nocardia asteroides. Next base: position 3,777,333 of record NZ_LR134352.1, read on the forward strand.
GTATGGATGGCCGGGTCGGGGATGGCGGGGACCAGGTCGTAGTCGTGGGTCAGGGCGATGTCGAGGGTGCCCGCGCGCAGGGCGTCGGGGACCTCGGCGGGGTCGAGCTCGGTGACGGTGAGTTCGAGCCGGGGATGGGCGGTGCTCAGGGCCACCAGCGCGGGCGACAGCAGGGTCCGGGCCGCGGTGGGGAACGCGCCGATCCGCAGCGTGCCGACGAGTTCGTCCCGGACACAGGACAATTCGGCGTCGGCCCGCTCGAGGGCGGCGAGGATGGTCTCGGTGTGGCCGACGAGCAGATGCGCGGCCGGGGTGAGCGTCACCCGCCTGCCCGTGCGCTCCAGCAGCGACACCCCCGCCTCGCGTTCGAGCGCGGTGAGCTGTTGGGAGACCGCCGAGGGGGTGTAGCTGAGCGCGTCGGCGACCGCGGCGATGGTGCCGCGATGAGCGAGTTCGCGCAGCAGGCGGAGTTTGCGGACGTCGAGCATCAGTTCATCTTACGGTCGCCGTCACCAATGTGAACTGGACCTGATGTATCGGTCGGCTCGACCATGGACCCATGACATCGCTGCAGGGACTGTTCGTCCCCATGATCACCCCCTTCGCCGCCGACGGCGCGGTCGCCGCCGACGCACTGGCACAGCACGCCCACCGCGTCCTCGACGCGGGCGCGACCGGGCTCGTCGCCCTGGGCACCACCGCCGAACCGTCGACCCTCACCGCCGCGGAACGCGCGCTGGTGCTCGACGTGTGCGCCGCCGTCTGCGCCGAACGCGACGCCCCGCTCATCGTGTGCGCCGGCGGCAACGCCACCGCCGACTCGGTCGCGGCCGTCGGCGCACTGCGACATCCGGTCGCCGGGGTGCTCGCCGTGGTGCCGTACTACGTGCGGCCGAGCGAGGAGGGCGTCGTCGCGCACTTCACCGCGCTGGCCGCCGCGAGCCCGGCGCCGGTGTTCGTCTACGACGTGCCCTACCGCACCGCGCGCCCGCTGTGCGGCGACACCCTCGTGCGGCTGGCGAGCATTCCGAACATCGCCGGATTCAAGCATTCGGTCGGCGGAGTCGACGCGGCCAGCGTGGAACTCCTCGCCAGAGCCGGCGCGACGACGACGGTGCTGTGCGGCGACGACCGCTTCGCCTCACCGCTGCTCGCGCTCGGCGCCCGCGGCGGCATCCTGGCCGCCGCGAACATCGCTCCCGGCGCGTACGCCGCGCTGATCGCGGCCTGGCTGGCCGACGACGCGGCCCGCGGCCGGGCTCTGGGCCACCGCCTCGACGCGCTCGGCGCCGCCCTGTTCGCCGAACCCAATCCGACGGTCGTCAAGGCGGTCCTGGCCGCGCGCGGGGAGATCCCGAGTGCGGCGGTTCGCCTGCCGTTGTTGTCCGCTTCGCCGGAATCGACGGCGGCGGCCCTGGCCGCCGCGGAGACACTCGCCGCCGCGCCGGGGTGAAGAACCAGGTCACGAACAATAAATTTCGCTGGTCTTCCGAACGAAAAGGTGCCAGGCTCAAGCGGTGACGAAACCTCCGGATATCGGCGCCGCCGATCCCACCTCCGACAAGCTGGACGCCGCCGTACTCAAGGTCGCGGGCGTCGTCGTCCTCGGTGCGGTGATGTCGATCCTCGACATCACCGTGGTCACCGTCGCGATCCCGACCTTCATGGAGGACTTCCAGGCCTCCGTCGAGGTGGTCGCGTGGACCATGACCGGCTACACCCTGGCGCTGGCCTCGGTCATCCCGTTGACCGGATGGGCCGCCGACCGCTTCGGCACCAAACGCCTCTATATGGCGGCGCTGTCGTTCTTCATCCTCGGTTCCGTGCTGTGCTCGATGGCGTGGAGCATCGAGTCGCTGGTGGCGTTCCGCGTCATCCAGGGCATCGGCGGCGGCATGCTCATGCCGCTGGGCATGACGATCATGACCCACGCCGCGGGTCCGCAGCGGATCGGTCGCGTGATGGCCGTCCTCGGTGTGCCGATGCTGCTCGGCCCGATCTGCGGTCCGATCCTGGGTGGCTGGCTGATCGACGCCTTCAGCTGGCACTGGATCTTCCTCATCAACCTGCCGCTGGGCCTGGTCGCGCTGGTGCTGGCCTACATCGTGTTCGCGCCCGACAAGCCCAAGGTGTCGGAATCGTTCGACTTCGTCGGCATGCTGCTGGCCTCGCCCGGTCTGGCGCTGTTCCTGTTCGGTGTCTCCTCCATCCCGGAGAAGGGCACGGTGCTCGCCGCGCGCGTGCTGATCCCGGCGATCATCGGCGCGATCCTGCTGGTGGCGTTCGTGTTCCATGCGCTGCGCACCGACCATCCGCTGATCGACCTGCGCCTGTTCAAGAACCCGTCGCTGCGCTCCTCGGTGCTCACCATGTCGCTGTTCGCCACGGCGTTCTTCGGCGCCGGCTTCCTGCTGCCGAACTACCTGCAGCAGGTCCGCGGTGAGACGGCGCTGGACTCGGGTCTGCTGATGGCCCCGCAGGGCATCGGCGCCATGCTGACCATGCCCATCGCGGGCTTCCTGGTCGACAAGATCGGCCCCGGCAAGATCGTCATGGTCGGCATCACCCTCATCACCGCCGGTCTGGCCGGCTTCACCCAGCTGGAATCGGACACCTCGTACCTGCTGATCGGCGGCGCGCTGTTCGTGATGGGTCTGGGCATGGGCTGCACCATGATGCCGGTGATGACCGCGGCCATCCAGACGCTCTCGCACGCCCAGGTCGCGCGCGGATCGACGCTGATGAACATCATCAACCAGACCGCCGCCTCGATCGGCACCGCGACCATGTCGGTGGTGCTGGCCGCCCAGCTCAACGACAATCCCGCGGCGGGCATCGGCATCGCGTCCAACGTCAAACCCGAGATCGCGGCGCAGTTCCCGCCCGCGGTCATCCAACAGGGCCTCGACCTCGCGGCCGAGGCGTTCAGCAACACCTACTGGGTGACGGTCATCCTGGCCGCGCTGACGCTGATCCCGGCGTTCTTCCTGCCACGCACCAAACCGGCGGCCCCGGTCGACGCGGAAGCTTCGATCATGGTCTAGCTGTCGCGCACACGAAAGCCCGGGCGGAACACGCAGTTCCGCCCGGGCTTTCGTCGTGTCAACGGCGTTCGGCGATCTCGCGCAGCACCCGCACCATCCGATCGATCTCGTCGACGGTGTTGTAGAAGGCGAACGAGGGCCGCACGGTCGCCTCGACCCCGAGCCTGCGCAGGATCGGCTGCGCGCAATGATGCCCGGCCCGCACCGCGATGCCGCGTTCGTTCATGGCGCGGCCGATGTCGACCGGATCGCACCCGTCGAGCACGAACGACAGCACGCTCGCCTTCTCCGCCGCGGTGCCGATGAGCCGGACCCCGGGGACCGCGGCCACCAGCGGGGTGGCGTAGGCGAGCAGTTCGTGCTCGTAGCGGCCGATCGCGTCCATGCCGATTCGCTGCACGTAGTCGAGCGCGGCCGCCAGGCCCACCGCGTCGGCGATGCTGCCGGTGCCCGCCTCGAACCGCCCCGGCGCCGGCTGGAACAGCGACCGTTCCAGGGTGACGTCGGCGATCATGTTCCCGCCGCCCTGCCACGGCGGCATGTCCTCGAGCACCGTGGACCTGCCGTAGACCGCGCCGATCCCGGTGGGCCCGAACACCTTGTGGCCGGAGAACACGAAGAAATCGGCGTCGATCGCCCGCACGTCGATCGGGGTGTGCGGGGCCGACTGCGCGCCGTCGATCAGCACCGTCGCCCCGACCCGCCGTGCGGCGGCGACGAGGTCACGCACCGGGGTGATCGTGCCGAGCGCGTTGGACACGTGCGTCACCGACACCAGTTTGGTGCGCTCGGTGAGCAACCGGGTGTACTCGTCGAGCAGCAGCTGCCCGCGATCGTCGACCGGGGCGACCTGGATCCGCGCGCCGGTCTCGGCGGCCAGCAGCTGCCACGGCACGATATTGGCGTGGTGCTCGAGGTGCGAGATCAGGATCTCGTCACCGGCGCGCAGATTCTTGCGGCCCCAGGTCTGGGCGATCAGGTTGATGCCCTCGGTGGCCCCGCGCACGAACACGATCTCCTGCGCCGAACCCGCGCCGAGGAATCGGGCGACGGTCTCGCGCGCCTGCTCGTAGGCGTCGGTCGAGCGGGCCGCCAATTCGTGCGCGGCCCGGTGGATATTGGAGTTCTCGTGCGCGTAGAAGTGCGCCAGCCGATCGATGACCGCCCGCGGCTTCTGCGTGGTGGCCGCGTTGTCGAACCACACCAGCTGATGCCCGTTGACCCGCTCGGCCAGGATCGGGAAATCGGCGCGCACGGCGTGCACGTCGAACGGCGGGTGCGGGTCCGGTGCCACCGGCGGCGCCCCGGCGCCGTCGAGGAAATAGAACGACGGCGAGCCGGCGGCCGCGGGCGGGCCGGGCGAGCGCGGCGGGGACAGGATCTCCCGCAGCGACGGCAGCACCGCGAGGAACGGGTCGACGTGCACGGCCTCGGGCTGCGGCGCGACGGCCGCGGGCACGTGCTCGGCGCCCCATCCCGGCACCGCGGGCGCCGCGGTGGGCCCGCCGGGAACCGCAGCGCCCGCTCCGGTGATCGGTGGTGCGGGCCGGAAGGCCGGCGGCGCCGACGTGCCCGGCGCCGGCGGGGTGAACGGCGGCGACGGTGAATCCGGTTGCAGCAGGGACACACCCGGTGTGCCCGTGGCCCCGGTCGGCAGCGCGGCGAAGAACTCGCCGGCGAGGCGGGCGAGCGTCGCCTCGTCCGGCAGTCCGTCGCCGCCCGCCTCAGCTCCGGTAGGTCGGGGCGTAGTCATGGAACTTGTCCACCTCCGCGCCCTCCAGCAGGGCCACCGCGTCGTCGGTCAGGATCGTCAGCGAGCAGTACAGCGACACCAGGTACGAGGCGATCGCACTGCGATCGATGCCCATGAACTTCACCGACAGGCCCGGGCCTTGCTCCCCGGCCAGCCCCGGCTGATACAGCCCCACCACGCCCTGACGGGATTCGCCGGTGCGGATCAGCAGGAACGAGGTCTTGCCGTCGATCACGGGCACCTTGTCCGACGGGATGATGGGAATGCCGCGCCACGTGATGAATTGGGAGCCGAACAGGCTGACCGTCGGCGGCGGCACCCCGCGGCGGGTGCATTCGCGGCCGAAAGCGGCCACACCCTGCGGATGGGTGAGGAAGAAGCCGGGCTCCTTCCAGACCTTGGTGATCAGATTGTCCAGGTCGTCGGGCGTGGGCGGCCCGGCCAGCGTGCTGATGCGCTGGCGCGCCACGGTATTGGCGATCAGCCCGTAGTCCGGGCTGTTGATCAGCTCGCCTTCCTGGTGCTCCTTGATCGCCTCGATGGTCAGCCGCAACTGCTGGGCGATCTGGTCGTGCGGGCTCGAGTACAGATCCGAGACCCGGGTGTGCACATCCAGAATCGTGTTGACGGCCTTGAGCCGATACTCGCGCGGTTCCTTCTCGTAGTCGATGAAGGTCTCCGGCAGCGGGGACTCGTCGAAGTTGTCGCACTGGATGTCGACGGTCTGCTCGTGGGTGACGCGGTTGCGCCGATAGATACCGGCCTCGACCGGTACCCAGTTGAGCAGATGGACCAACCACCGCGGGGTGATCGACTCCATCTGCGGGACGGTCTTGGTCGCGTTGGCCAGTGTGCGAGCGGCGACATCGCCGAGGGCAACCGGGCCCGGGACAGCTTTGGTCATCGAACCACCTTGCGAATAGGCAAATCGACGGTTAACCGGCGGGGTCAGCCTAACCCCGCCGGGTTCTCCTGTCGCGCCGGAACGCCCGTGTCCGACCGCTGTTCACACGCGGAAACGCAATCTCAACCGTAGAGCTTCACGAAGGCCTCGAGCGAGCGTTCGATGTCGCCGCGCAGCGCCTTGGCCACGGCCGAGCCGATCGGGCCGAACAGCGGTGCGCCGCCGAGGTCGATGTCGACGCCGACCTTCGAGCCGCTGCCCTTGGGCTCGACGTTCATGGTGAGACCGAACTTGGTGCCGCCGATCCCGGTGCCGGTGAGGGCCAGCCGGCGCGGCGGTTCGGCGGTGCGCACCGTCCAGGTGACCTTGTTGCGGAAACCCTTGACGCGGGCGATGCCGACGAGCACGGTGCCGGGGGTGAGGTCGTCGGGCAGATCGCCGCGCCAGGCCTCGTGGATGGTCAGCCAGTCGCCGAGCGCGGGCAGGTCGGACGCGTGCGCCCAGGCCTGGTCCGGCGGGACGGGGACATCGACGGAGAGCTTCAGTTTCGCCACAGCCGGATGGTATCCGGTACCCGGGGTTCCGACTCGACCGGACGCGGCATAGCAAACCAGAATAGATCAGCCGCCCAGCACCGCGGGTGGGAATTCTGATGCCGGACAGGACGATCCGCGCCGGAGCCGATCAGGGTGCTGCTACTGTGTGCGGGTCGCTGGAAGTGGAGCGTGTGGATCGGATATTCGAGCCTCCGCGCGCTCCGGGCGAATGCCTCGCCGGGCGGGCCGGTGAGGGCCCACCGGCCAGGGCGTGAAGTGGTCGACGACGACGAAAGATCTGATGAACTCAGGAATTGCGGTGCTGTTACTCGTCATCGGAGCGCCGCTGTTACTGCTCGCGCTGGCCGTGACGGTCTTCGCCATGCGCAACGAGCGCCAGCAGCGGTTGCGGGCCGACGTCGCCATCCGGGAACGGGTCGCGGCCGAGAACGCGCTGATCCAGCTGGCGCACACGACCGTGCCCGCGATCACAGAGGCCGTGCGCAGGCACGACATCCCCGCCGTCGGTGTCGAGGTCCCGCCGGAGCTGCGCGAGACGCGCTTCGCCGAGCTGCTGCAGACCATCGCCACCGGCCACGCCGAAGCCCTGCGTGTGGTCTCCGAGGAGACCAGGGCGATGGTCGAACGCTACGGCGAGCAGCGCCGGATCAGCGAGGTCCAGAGCGCGCAGGAGGCCGCGCGCGCCGACCTGGCCGCCACCTCACGCGCCGCGACCAGCGCCGCGGTGCGCTCCTTCGGCACCTCGGTGGTGAGCCTGGGCACCGACCTGGGCCAGGTGGTGAGCACCGCGCTGCGCGAGCACCGCGACGACGCGATCTACGAGACGCTGACCAGGATCGACCACACCGTCCAGCAGATGATCCGGCAGGCGCAGTCCTATGTGATCGTCTCCGGCGGCCTGCCCGGCCGCCGCTGGCCGCAGCAGTCGCTGACCGACGTGGCCGGCGGCGCCACCGGCCGCGTGCGGGAATACCTGCGGGTGCGCTCGGGCCAGTCCGACCGCGTGGTGATCAGCCGCGCGGTGGAACCGCTGGTGCACACCATGGCCACCCTGCTCGACAACGCGCTGCGCTACTCGCCGCCGTCGTCGTTCGTGGAAGTCGGCTTCCAGGAAGGCCATCACGGCGTCACCGTCATCATCGACGACGCGGGCATGCGGATGAGCCCCGAACAGCTCGAGGACGCGCGCCAGGTGCTCAGTGGCGAACGTTCCGTCGACATCCACGATCTCGGTCCGGCGCCCAAGGTCGGTTTCCCTGGTATCGCGGCACTGGCACGCCGGTACGGCTTCTCCGTGCACGTCGACGGTCCCAACATCTTCGGCGGCATGCGGGCGATGGTCTACGTGCCCTCGGCGCTGCTGGTCAGCGGTGCCGCGCCGCGACTGCCCGAACCCGAACTCACCGCCCAGGCCCATGTTCCGGTTCCGGTCCTGGTCGAGGCGGAATCGCGGGGGGCCGACGTGCACGAGATCACCAGTGGGGGATTGCCCAAGCGTCGCCGCAGGCCGGTGGCGCCGGACCCGGCGGAGGTGTCCGCCGAATCGGGGCAGGCCCGCCCCGACCTCGCCGCTGCCTGGCACAGCGGTTCCCGCAGCGGTCGCGCCGCTGCGGCCGAGCGAACCACGGAAGGAACAGCCGATGAGCACACCGGTAGCCGATAGCACGAACCGCCTGGCATGGCTGCTCGAGGATCTGGAGATCCCCGGCGTCCGCTTCGCGGTGCTGCTGTCCGATGACGGACTGCGGATCGCGCACTCCCGTGGCGTGGCCAAGGACGACGCCGAGCGGTTCGCCGCCGCCGCGTCGGGCCTGCGCTCGCTCGGCAAGGCGCTCGGCGAGTTCTGCGGTGGCTCGTCGAACGCAGTGCGCCAGAACATGACCGAGTACGACGAGGGCATGATCATGATCACCGCCGCCGGTGTCGGCGCGCTGCTGGGCGTCGCCACCACCGTCGACGTCGACGTGGCGCTGGTGGCGCACCGGATGAACGAGCTGGCCTCCCGGGTCGGCCACGAGATCGGCAGCGCACCCCGCCACGGTGGCAGGTGATGAGCCGGGGCAGGCGCGACCCCGACCTGGTCAGGTCGTATGTGCGCACCGGCGGCCGGGTCAGGGCCGCGCATGAACTGGACCTGGTGACCCTGGTCCGCGCCGTCGCCGACGCGCGCCCCGACCACCGCCCCGACGAGCGCAGACTGCTCGCGCTCACCAGCCGCCGCGGCGCGCTCTCGGTCGCCGAGCTGTCGGCGTATCTGGATCTGCCCGCGTCCGTCGTGAAGATCATCGTGTCCGATCTGCTCGACAGCGGCCATCTGCAGTGCCCCACCCCGGCTCAGGTGAAGCCGGAACTCGCGTTGATCAAGGAGGTGCTGCATGGTCTCCGTGCCATCGCGGGTTGAGATCGATTATGTCCCCGAGACCGTGACGCGGTCGGTGAAGATCCTGGTCGCAGGCAATTTCGGCGTCGGCAAGACGACGTTCGTGTGCGGAGTGTCCGAGATCAGGCCGCTGCGCACCGAGGAGACCATCACCGAGGCCAGTATCGGCGTCGACGACATGGCCGGACTCGGCAGCAAGGTGCAGACCACCGTCGCCCTGGACTTCGGCCGCATCACCCTGAATCCGCAGCTGGCGCTGTACCTGTTCGGCACGCCGGGCCAGGAACGCTTCGCCCCGCTGTGGGAGGAACTGGCCCGCGGCGCGCTGGGCGCGCTCGTGCTCGTCGACACCCGGCGCATCGAGAAGGCCGACGACGTGCTCTCGGCGCTGGAACAGCGCGGCGTGCCGTACGCGGTGGCGGTCAACGAGTTCGAGGGCTTCCGCCGGTACCCGCTCGAGGAAGTCCGCGAGGCGCTGGACCTGTCGCCGGAGACCCCGGTGGTCGCGGTGGACGCGCGCCGCCGCGATCACGGCCTGCGCGCGCTGATCACCTTGGCGGAGTACCTGTTCCGCAGGCAGGAAGCGACAGCGTCATGACGGTGGATCTCTCGGCCGGTGAACGGGTGCCGATGTACGCGCCCGAGTTCGCCGCCGACCCGCAGGCGGCCTACCGCGAGATGCGGCGCCGGTTCGGGTCGGTGGTGCCGGTCGAGTTGTCGCCGGGGATCCGGGCGACGCTGGTCATCGGCTATCACACCGCGGTCCGGATCCTCAACGATCCCGAGCACTTCCCGGCCGATCCGCGGCAGTGGCAGCGCAATATCCCGCAGGACTGCCCGGTGCTGCCGATGCTGCAGTTCCGGCCCGCCGCGCTGCGCACCACCGGCGCCGAGCACGTCCGGTACCGGCAGGCCAATGTCGCCGGGATCGCCGGGGTGGACCTGTACGCGATGCACGCCACCGTCGAGCAGTTCGCCATCCCGCTGATCAACAGCTTCTGCGCGAACGGCTCGGCGGACCTGTTGAGCCAGTACGCGTTTCCGCTGGTGTTCCAGGCGCTGAACTCGATGCTGGGCTGCACCCCGGAGATCGGGCAGCAGGTGGCCACCGGGATGGCGCAGATCTTCGAGGGTGACGACGCCGAGGCGGGCAACAACCTGCTGGCGTCGGCGCTGTCGGATCTGGTCGAGCTGCGTCAGCGCGAGCCCGGCGACGACGTCGCCACCCGGCTGCTGCACCACCCGGCCGCACTCACCGACGAGGAGATGGTGCACCAGCTGCTGGTGCTCTACGGCGCGGGCATCGAACCGATGCTCAACCTGGTGGTGAACACGCTGCGGCTGATGCTCACCGACGACCGTTTCGCGGGAAATGTGCTGGGCGGCAGCCTGTCCACCCGTGACGCGCTCGACGAGGTGCTGTTCACCGATCCGCCGCTGGCCAACTTCTGCATGACCTATCCGCGCCAGCCGATCCTGGTCGACGAGATGTGGCTGCCCGCGAACGAGCCGGTCGTGATCAGCATGTCGGCCTGCAACAACGATCCCGCGATCGCCGGTCGCGATGTGGTGGACAATCGCGCGCACCTGGCCTGGAGCGCGGGTCCGCACGGGTGCCCGGCCAAGTCGGTGGCGTATCTGATCGTGCAGGACGCGATCGATCAGCTGCTCGACGCGCTGCCGGAGCTGTCGCTGGCCGTGCCGGAGCAGGAACTGGTGTGGCGGCCGGGGCCGTTCCATCGGTCGCTGGCCGCGCTGCCGGTCGAATTCCCGAAGACGCCGCCGCTGCCGATGCCCTGAGTCCGGTCAGCCCGGCCGCAGGGCGGGGCCGACGAAGCGTTCCACCAGGGCTCGCTCGGCCGCGGCGTCGGGGAGCGGCCAGGTGAGCAGGGACAGCACGACCCGCACGATCCAGCCCGCGGCCGCGTCGTCGGGGGCGATCCGGGTGAGCGTGGTGGCGATGTGGCCGAGCTCGGGTGCGCCGGCGAGGACTTCGTCGGTGTCGGGGGAGCGGTGCCGGATCAGCCACTGCCGCAGCACCGGATCGGCGCGGATGGCGGCCACGGCGGCCAGGATCGCCTCGACCGGACGGCGCCGGGCGGGAACCCGCTCGACGGCGGCTTCGACGCGCGCCGCGACCGTGCCCGCCGCTCGCACCATGACCGCGCGGACCAGGCGGGGTTTGCCGCCGACGTGGCGGTACAGCGTCGCCCGGGAGCAGCCCGCCGCGGCGGCGACATCCTCGGCGGTGACCGCGTCGATGCCGCGTTCCAGGAACAGGGCCAGGGCGGCCTGTTCGATCCGGTCGATCGCCACGGCGTGGCGGTCGCCGTCGGTCAGCCAGTCGGCGGTCATCCGCCCTCCCTTCGCCATCTCGAGCTGAGACATTCACTGAGTTCTGTCTACCGTATCTGCACTGGACAGGACGTGTTGTGCGCGCTACGAGCTCCGGGCACAGCCACGGCGACGTCTCATGGTGCGACGGTTGTTGACCCTCCGTTCGCCGCGGAGGCACGGTGGGCACCGACAAACCGAGCAGGAAAGGCGGCGGCGATGACCACGGATCTCGCGGCGATCGATCTCTTCGACCCGGGGGTACTCGACGACCCCTACCCCCTGTACCGCCGCCTGCGCGAGGACGCTCCGGTGTACCGCGTGCCGGGCACCGACTTCTTCCTCGTCGCCTCCTGGGCCGGGGTCGCCGAGGCGACCGCGCGCACCGCCGAGTTCTCCTCGCATCTGACCGGGGTGCTCGTCGCCCAGCCCGGCGCGCGACCGGTCACCTTCGACCTCGACCCGACCGGCGCGGGCGTGCACGTCCTCGCCACGGCCGACGGCGCGGTGCACGCCGCGCACCGCGGCATCGTCGGTCCCGCCCTGGCCAAACGGGTCAGGACACTGGGACCGATGGTCACCGCACTCACCGAACAGCTCTGGTCCGAGGAACTCGACGGCGACCGGATCGACTGGGCGAGCGGAATGGCCGACCGGCTGCCGCTCGCCTTGATCGCCGAACTCGTCGGGCTGCCGAGCACCGACGTGCCCCGACTGCTGACATGGGCCTACGACTCCACCGAGATGCTGGGCGGGGTCGTGGCCGAGGGCCGGATGACCGAGCTGGTCACCTCCGCGGCCGAGCTGGCCCACTACGCCTACATCGCCCTCGCGGCCGCGAAAGAACGTGGCGCCGGGCCGGATTCACCCGAGGCGCTGATCGACGTCCTCGCCGCGGCCCTGGCGGCGGGCCGGATCGACGAGCAGCAGGCCGTCCTGATCGTGGTGCAGCTGATCGGGGCGGGTGGCGAGTCGACGGCGGGCCTGATCGCCGCGTCCGCCCGGCTGCTGGCCGCCGACCTCGAGCTGCAGGCGCGGCTGCGGGAGCGTCCCGAGCTGGTGCCCGCGTTCCTCGACGAAGCGCTGCGCCTCGAATCGCCGTTCCGCGGCCACCATCGCCACGTCCTCACCGACACCCGGCTCGGTGCGGTCGACCTGCCCGCGGGCAGCCATCTGCTGCTGCTGTGGGGCGCGGCCAACCGCGACCCCGCGATGTTCGACGACCCGGACACCGTGAACCTCACGCGCCGCCGGGGCCGCGGCCACGCCGCCTTCGGCGCGGGCGCGCACTTCTGCATCGGCTCCGCCCTGGCCCGGCTCGAGGCGACCACGGCCCTCACCCTGCTGCTCGACCGCACCGAGCGGTTCACCCTGATCGACGACGCGCCGCCGCGCTGGGTGCCGAGCCTGTTGGTCCGCCGCCACGCGAGCCTGCCGCTGCACGTCGTTCCGCGCTGACCACCCGGGGTGTGGCACCGTAGCGGGATGCGCTCCACCCTGCTGCTGTCGGCGTTCCCGGCGGTCGTGCTGATGTCGGCCGGTTGCACCTCCGGCGCGTCCGGACCCGCGCCGGCACCGACGGGCACCACGACCGCCGCGATCGAGACCGCGACGCCGGTGTCGTCGGCGCTGCCGGAGCCCCCGCCACGGACGGTCGTGCTCGACCCCGGACACAACGGCGGCAATGCCGCGCACCCCGCGCAGATCACCGCGCCGGTACCGGACGGGCGCGGTGGCACCAAGGCCTGCAACACCACCGGCACCGCCGCCGACAGTGGCTACCCCGAGCACGCCTTCACCTGGGATGTCAGCCTGCGCGTGCGCGACGCGCTCACCGCGCACGGCGTGCGGGTGATCCTGACCCGCGACGACGACACCGGCGTCGGACCGTGTGTCGACCGGCGAGCCGCCGTCGGCAACGACGCGGCCGCCGACGCGGTGGTCTCGATCCACGCCGACGGCCACCCGGGCGCCGACGCGCACGGCTTCCACATCGCCTACGCCGACCCACCGCTCAATCCCGTCCAGGCCGGCGCCGGTGTCGCGCTGGCCACCGCCCTGCGCGACGCCATGGTGCGAGGCGGGGCGATCCCGTCGACCTACGTGGGGTCGGCGGGCCTGAATCCCCGCGCCGATCTGGCCGGGCTCAATCTCGCGCAGCGGCCCGCGGCGCTGGTGGAGTGCGGCAACATGCGCTCGGCCGCCGACGCCGCGCTCATCGAAACACCCGAGGGCCGGGCCCGCTACGCCGAGCTCGTCACGGCCGGGATCCTGGCCTTCCTGGGCTGAGCCGACCGGAATTTCGCGGAGACCACGCAACGTTCGCCGGTCTCGCGCCACGACTTGTCCGCCGCCGCGGGCAAGTGTGCTTGTTGCGAATAGTCTGCCGTCTCCGCAACTTCCGGCAAACCGGGGAAATCGCGCCAGCTGGGTGGATAACCAACAATTTGCCCGTGGTGCGAACCGGTTGGTTCGAACGGGTGATTGTTCGCCGAATTCGCAGTCGGGGCGCCCTGGGGTCGAATACCGGTGGGTAGCGGTATTTTTCGCTATTCGATTGCTTGACGGTTGATCTTCGTCGCCCTACTGTTCCGGTCACAGTTCGATCTCGAACTGTTCGTGTCATCGCTCGAAATGGTTTCCCGGACGGCATGCCGGCCCCTGCCGTCGTCCGTCTGTGTTTTCCAAGGAGTATCGATAGTGCGAAGCCGAATGCTGTCCATCGCCGGAGCCGTGATTCTGGCACCTCTCGCCGGCCTGCTCGTCCCGACCGCGACCGCGAATGCCCACGGCTGGGTCACCGGGCCCGCCAGCAGACAGGAACAATGCGCCAGGGGCCTGGTGTCGTGTGGTGCGGTGAGATACGAGCCGCAGAGCGTGGAAGGCCCCAAAGGCCTGGACAATTGCAGTGCGAACAAATATCCCGAACTCGACGACGACAGCCTCGGCTGGGTGCCGCAGAAAGTGTCCGGGCGAACGACTTTCACGTGGAAGAACACCGCCAACCATCGCACCCTGAATTGGGAGTACTTTATCGGTGGCACCCGGATCGCGGTGATCGACGGCCGCAACGAACAGCCGCCGATGGAGGTCACCCACACCATCGACCTGTCGAACTATTCCGGGCGGCAGAAATTGCGTGCCGTCTGGAATATCGGTGACACCGCGGCCGCTTTCTACAGCTGCGTCGACCTCGAGATCGGCGGCGGGGGCGGCTCCACACCCACCACGACCACACCGACACCGACCACCCCACCCGCCACCACCACGAAACCCCCGGCGACCACCACCCATCAGCACCCGACGACCACCACCGCGCCTGCCGGCGCGGCCTGGCGGCAGGGCGCCACCTACGCCGTCGGCGACACGGTCACCTACCAGGGCGTCACCTACCGCTGCCGCCAGGCGCACACCGTGCACGACCCGAATTGGACACCGCCGAATACGCCCGCGCTGTGGTCGCGGATCTGAGCATCCGCACCGTTTCGTGTGTTCTCCCACCATCGGTCCCGCAATGGGGCCAGGATTGACCACGACTCGCCGGCCTCGCGTTCGGCCGGCTCCCGCAGCACAAGGACGTGAGATATGAGTGACAGGAAATTCGCCTTCGCCGTCGCGGCCACCGGGACGGCATTGCTGGCCATGACGATCGGCACCCCCTCGGCCTCGGCTGCGGTCTCGCAGCTGACGGTCGAACCGGGCCTCAGCGTCGGCATGGCAACCAACTACGGCACCGGTTGCACCCACCATCTGGTGGCCCGGCTCAGCGTCGGCCTCGAACCTGTCTCGTTCTACGACAACGGTGTGCTGCTGGCCGTGGTCGTCCCGCTCGACGGCATCGCCAACCTGGCCTGGGTGCCGTCCAGCACCGGCCCGCACAGCCTGGCGGCGCTGCAGGGCGGGGTCGGGCGCGGCGCCGACGTGAGTGTCGGCAAGGGGTACCGGTTCGGTGAATCCTGCGTGGTCACCGGCGGCTGACCCCGGTGACGACGGTGGCCTGGTCCGCACGGACCGGGCCACCGTTCGCGTTCGCCCTACTTCTTCGACCCGGCGGGCTTCTTGCCCTTCGCCGGTTTCTTGGCCGCCTTCTTCTGCTGCTCGGGTGCGGCACCGTTGGTCTCGGCGCCACCGCTGGGCGCCACCGCGGTGACGACCAGATCGTCGTCCACCGCGTCGACCGCGACCGTCGCGCCCGGTGCCAGGCCGCCGTCGAGCAGCAGCCGCGAGATCCGGTTGTCGAGTTCCCGCTGTACTGTGCGGCGCAGCGGCCGGGCGCCGAACTCCGGCTGGAACCCGCGGTCACCCAGCCAGTCCACCGCCGCGTCGGTGATGTCGAGGGAGATGTCCTGGGCCGCCAGCATCCTGCGGGTCTTGTCCAGGATCAGGTTCACGATCCGTTCCAGCTGCGTCTTGTCGAGCCGGTGGAAGACGATCTGCTCGTCGATACGGTTGAGGAATTCCGGCCGGAAGTGCTGTCGCAGCCGCTCCTCCAGGTCGGGCACGATCGAGTCCAGATCGCCCTCCGGCGCCTTCAGGATCAGATCCGAGCCGATATTGGAGGTCATGATCACGATCGTGTTCTTGAAATCGACGGTGCGGCCCTTGGAATCGGTGACCCGGCCGTCGTCGAGCAGCTGCAACAGCACATTGAACACATCCGGGTGCGCCTTCTCGACCTCGTCGAACAGGATCACCGAGTACGGCTGCCTGCGCACCTTGTCGGTGAGCTGGGCAGCGTCGTCGTAGCCGACGTATCCGGGCGGCGCGCCGACCAGCCGGGAGACGGTGTGCTTCTCCTGGAACTCGCTCATGTCGAAGCGGATGAGCCGGTCCTCGTCGCCGAAGACGGCCTCGGCCAGCGCCTTGGCGAGCTCGGTCTTGCCCACACCGGTCGGGCCGAGGAACAGGAACGAACCGATCGGCCGGTTCGGGTCCTTGAGCCCGGCCCTGGCCCGGCGCACCGCCTCGGCGACGGCGACGATCGCCTCGTCCTGCCCGATCACCCGCTTGTGCAGCACGTCCTCGAGCTCGAGCAGCCGCTGCTTCTCCTCGGCGGTCAGGTCGGCCACCGGGATGCCGGTCTGCCGCGAGATCACCTCGGCGATATCGACCACCTGCACCTCGGGCTCACCCGATCGCACGCCGGATTCCTCCAGCTCCTCCTCCTTGGCCGCGATCTCGGCCTTGATCGCGGTCGCCTTCTCGTAGTCCTCGTCGTCGACGGCCGCGTCCTTCTCCCGGTACAGCCGGGCGATCGCCTCGTCCCTGGCCTTCACCTCCGGATCCGGGGTGCCCGAGCGCAGCCGGACCCGTGCGCCCGCCTGGTCGATCAGGTCGATCGCCTTGTCCGGCATGAACCGGTCGGTGATGTAGCGATCCGAGAGCTGCGCGGCCGCGACCAGCGCCTCGTCGGTGTAGCGGACCTGGTGATGTTCCTCGTACACGTCGGCCAGCCCGCGCAGGATCTCGACGGTGTCGGCCACCGAGGGTTCCGAGACCATCACCGGCTGGAAGCGGCGCTCGAGCGCGGCGTCCTTCTCGATGTACTTGCGGTACTCGTCGATGGTGGTCGCGCCGACGACGTGCAGTTCGCCGCGGGCCAGCGCCGGCTTGAGCAGATTGCCCGCGTCCATCGAGCCCTCGCCGCCGCCCCCGGCGCCGACGATGGTGTGCAGCTCGTCGATGAAGACGATCAGCTCGTCCTTGTGGGCGCGGACCTCGTCGAGGATCTTGGTCAGCCGTTCCTCGAACTCGCCGCGGTACTTGCTGCCCGCCACCAGGGTGCCCACATCCAGGGCGATCACCCGGCGATCGGCCAGCGTGGACGGCACGTCGTTGTTGACGATGCGCTGCGCGAGCCCCTCCACGATGGCGGTCTTACCGACGCCCGGATCACCGATCAGCACCGGATTGTTCTTGCGCCGCCGCGACAGGATCTCGATCGTCTGCTCGATCTCCTCGGCCCGGCCGACCACCGGGTCGACCAGCCCCTCGCGGGCCTCGGCGGTGAGATCGCGGCCGTATTCGTCGAGGGTGGGGGTGTCGGTCTCGGCCCGCCGTTTGCCCGCGGGCGCGCTCGGGGTCGCCGGACCGGAGGTGTTGCCGCTCTGGGTGGCGGCGATGCCCGCCATCAGTGCCTGCGCGGCCGCGCTGTCGGAGACCGAGGCGATGCCGAGCAGGATGTGTTCGGGCCCGATGTAGCTGCTGCCCGCCTGCGCGGCCTGGCGCTGCGCCGACCGCAGGGCGGTCTTGGTGCCGGGGCTGAGGGTGATGTCGGCGAGGTCGTCCTCGCTGGGCGAACCGGTGTCGAGGTACTCCTGCATCTGCTCGGCAACCTGATCGGGATCGAGGCTGAGTTCGGCGACGATGCTGCGGCCCGGCTCGGATTCGGTGGCCGCGTAGAGCAGATGTTCGGGGGTGATCTCCGGATTGCCCCATTCCTGGGCGGCTTCGCGTGCGGATCCGATCAGCAATTTGGCGTTGTCGGTCATCAATCTGCCGAGGTCGATGCGCTGCACCGGTGGTTTCGCCGACATTCCTGGTCCGAAGAATCGCTGGAAGATGTCGTCGAAGGAGTTCATTCCTGAACCGGGCCAGCTCGCTGTCATGTCCACACCTCTTCGCTCGTCGTGCCGCGTGGCGGCGACTCCTGCAGATCGGGTCGGTACTGCTAGCAATACTTCGGCATCTACGGGTGGGGTGCAAGCGATTGGACAGTTTCACATCTGCAACGTCGGGGGGTGTGGCGCGCAAACCAAAGTCCGGCCGAAGTGGTCCGAAACCACCGGTTTTGTCTGATTCTTGATCGAGGAGCGGCACGGACGGGTAGCGTGACGACCCGCGCCGCGGTAGCGACCGCGGCGCCCAGATTTGCCCGCCGACCGACTGGTCGAACAGGCCGACGGGAAGAGCACGGAGTTTGGTCACCGACGTCATCGATGTCACCGCGGATTTCACGATCGCGCGTCAGTCGTTGTGGGATGTACTGCTGGATCCGCAGAGTTATCCGCGGATGTTCACCGGTATCGGCAGTTGTGAGCGGGTGGAGCGGCCCGACGGGTCGGTGGTGTGGCAGGTGCGGGTGGGGTCGGCCGAGGCCGGGATCGAGACCCATGAGTTCGTGCTCGAGATCGGGCGCTGGTACGAGAGTTTCGAGCTGCGCAGTCCCGCGCTGGGCAGCTTCGCCGCGGTCCGGTTGCGCGGGGACGAGCAGCGCACGCGGCTCGACATCACCCTGTTCGCCGCGGCCCGGGTGCATCCGCTGCTGGGCGAGCGCGGCAACGCCACGGTCACCGACTGGGTGAAGGCGGGCCTGCGCCGCACCGCCGACGTGATCGCGGGCACCAGGTCCTCGATCGTGATCAACGCCGAACGCTCGGTGCTGCGCCGTAACGCCGGTGTCGCGCGCAGCATCGCCGCGACCGGGCTGATGCGGCCGGAACCGGTCGCGATGGTGAAGCAGCTGCGTTCCCTGGCCAAGTGGGGTTTCAACCTGGCGGGCGGCTACGCGGCGGGCGCGGCGCACACCCCGGACCGGCTCGCGGTGATCGACGCGCGGGGTACCAGGACCTACGCCGAGCTCGATGCCAGATCCACCGCGCTGGCCGGAGCCATGTACGCGCTGGGGCTGCGCTCGGGTGACGCCATCGGCCTGCTCTCGCGCAATCACGCGGGCATGGTCGAAACCATGGTCGCGGCGGGCAAACTCGGCGTCGACGTGGCGCTGCTCAACGCCGGGCTGTCCGGGCGCCGGATCGAGGAGATCGTGCAGCGGCACCGGCTCAGCGCGGTCTACGTCGACGGGCAGCTGGAGAAGCTGATCCGCTATCTGCACGGCGACATCCCGCGGTTCACCACCGACGACCAGCCGCCGGACCCGGACCGCTCCACCGTCGACGGCCTGATCGCGCTGGCGCAGAACGACTTTCCGGTGGCGACGAACCCGGGCCGGTTGATCGTGCTCACCTCGGGCACCAGCGGCTCGCCCAAGGGCGCGCGCCGGCCGCACCCCAAGGGCTTCGGCACCATCGCCGCGCTGCTCTCGCGGATCCCCATGCGGGTGGAGGAGGTGGCGCTCATCCCGGCGCCGCTGTTCCACACCTGGGGGCTGGCCGGGCTGCAGCTGAGTACGGCGCTGCGGGCCACCGTGGTGCTCACCGACGGTTTCGACGCCCTCGACTGCCTGCGGGCGGTGGCCCAGCACCGCATCACCACCCTGTTCGTGGTCCCGACCATGGTGGAACGCCTGCTCGACGTGCCCGCCGAGCTGCGTGCGAACTTCGACCTGACCAGTTTGCGTCACGTCGTCAGCTGTGGCGCGCCGCTGGCCGGCGCCACCGTGCTGCGCTTCCTGGACACCTTCGGCGACGTGCTCTACAACGTCTACGGCTCCACCGAGGTCTCCTGGGCCAGTGTCGCCACCCCGGCCGATCTGCGGGTCTCGCCGACCACCGCGGGCCGCCCGCCGCTGGGCACCCGGGTGGCGGTGCTCGGCCCGGATCTGCGGCCGGTGCCGGTCGGCTCGACCGGGCACATCTTCGTCGCCAACCACATGCTCTTCGACGGTTACGTCAACTCCGCGCCGCCGGAGGAGGCCGACGGCATGCTCGACACCGGCGACCTGGGGTACCTCGACGCCGCGGGGAGGCTGTTCGTGGCGGGCCGGGACGACGAGATGATCATCTCCGGCGGTGAGAACGTCTTCCCCCGGCCGGTGGAAGAAGCGCTGGCGCATCTGCCGCAGATCACCGAGGTCGCCGTGGTCGGGGTGCCCGACCGCGAGTTCGGGCAGCGGCTGGCCGCGTTCGTGGTGAAAAAGGAAGGGGCGGGGCTGGATCCGGACATGGTGCGTACCTACATCCGCAACCGGCTGAGCCGGTTCTCGGTCCCGCGCGATGTCACGTTCCTGTCCGCGCTGCCGCGCGGGGAGACCGGCAAGATCCTCAAGCGCGTGCTGGTGCGACCGGAGTCAGCGCTGAGCGAGTAGCAGCCCCACGGCCCGCTCCAGCGCCGCCGAGGCCTGCTCTGCCGACAGGCCGCGGCGGTCCTGGAGATGATGCCGGGCCGGCCAGGCGAGGGCGGTGTCGACCAGGTCCAGCAGCTGCTCGTCACCGGCCAGTTCGGGCGCGAACAGGGCCCCGAGGGTCGCGCGGATGCGGGCGTCGGTGCGCCGCATGCGCTCGTCGATCGCCGCGATCGTCCGTGATTCCTGCAGGCCGGTCAGACGCGGCAGGCGCTGCAACTCGAAGATGGCCGCGCTCTGCCGCACCGCCTGGGTGATCCGTTCCGGCAGCGGCACCGTGGGATCCGCCGCTGGCAGCCGCGACTCCACCGTCTCGGACTGGCGCTCGACGGCGGCGACCAGCAGCGCCGCCCGATCGGGGAAGTGCACGAAGATACTGCGTTCGGACGTGCCCGCCCTGGTCGCGATCTCACGGGTGGTCGGCGCGAAATCGCCCTCGATGACCGCGGCCAGCAGCGCGTCGACGATGGCCGCGCGCGTCTTCGCCGGATCACGCCGCCGCCGCGTCTGCTGCCCTGAGCTCATCGGCCCATCACAGCACAGACCGGCCCCGGGTGGGTTACTCGGACGGCTGCGGAGCCGTCCGGTTCATCACCGAATGGGTGCGCGAATAGCCGAAGTACACGACCAGACCCACCAGCAGCCAGACCAGGAACCGCACCCAGGTCTCCCACGGCAGCGAGTAGATCAGGTACGCCGAGAAGCCGATGCCGATCAGCGGGATCACCGGCATGAACGGCAGCCGGAACGAGCGCGGCGCGTCGGGCCTGGTGCGCCGCAACACGATCACCGCCACACACACCACGATGAACGCCATCAGGATGCCGATATTGGTGAGCTCGGCGACGGTGTTGATCGGCAGCACACCGGCCAGGATCGCCGCGCCGATACCGACGATCCAGGTGACCCGGGTCGGCACCTTGCGGGTGGGATGGGTCTTGGCGAACCACGCGGGCAGCAGCCCGTCGCGGCTCATCGCGAACCACACCCGGGTGACGCCGAGCATGAAGGTGAGCACCACGGTGACGATGCCGACGATCGCGCCGACCGCGATGATGTTGGCCACGCCCGGCATCCCGACCGACTCGAACGCGGTGGAGAAACCACTGGTGGGGCTGATCTCGGTGTACTTCTGCATGCCGGTGAGGACCAGCGTGGCCAGCACGTAGAGCACCATGGCGATGGCCAGCGAGTAGATGATCGCCTTGGGCAGGTGCTTGCGTCCGTCCACCGATTCCTCGGCGGCGGTACTCATCGCGTCGTAGCCGAACACCGCGAAGAACACCGTCGCCGCGCCGGTCCACACCGCGCCCGCGCCGAACGGGAAGTACGGGTCGTAGTTGGCGCTGTCGATGTGGAACACCCCGAGTGCCACGATCAGCACGACCAGCGCCACCTTGATCCCCACGGCCACCGTCTCGAACCGGCCCACGCTGTCGATCCCGCGCGAGAGCACCCACGCGGTGCCCAGGCAGAACAGCACCGCGAACAGGTCCACGACCCGGCCGTCGCCGGTGTCGGGCGCGCCGAGCATCCACTCCGGCAGGGTCAGCCCGACCTGGTCGAGCAGGAACCCGAAATACCCCGACACCCCGATGGCCACCACCGCCGCCACCGCGATGTACTCGAGCAGCAGGTCCCAGCCGATGAACCAGCCGGCCAGCTCGCCCAGCGAGACGTAACCGTAGGTGTAGGCCGAACCGGCTTTGGGCACCATGCCGGCGAACTCGGCGTAGCACAGCGCCGCGGCGGCACTGGCGACACCGGCGATCAGGAACGAGATCAGCACCGCGGGCCCGGTGACCGAATGGGCGACCGACCCGGCCAGGGTGAAGATGCCCGCGCCGATGATGCCGCCGACACCGATGGCGGTCAGCTGCCACAGGCCCAGTGATTTGGCCAGCCGCTCGTCGCTGGGGATCTCGTCCTCGACCTCGACGAGGGGTTTGCGCCGCAACATCTGGGCGCGCAACTCGGCGAAAGACATTCGCGTTCCTTCCGTCGGCGCACACCGCCGCGTCGCGATGTGCGAGCCGACCTCCGCCAGGAGGCTCAGCTGAGTACACCGCCACGCCGCGGCCGCGGGCGCCGAGAGTGAATATTGTTCAGCGGTGGTGCCCGAAGCGATATGCGGTCGTCACCCGCGCCCGCCGACGAGCGCGCGCAGGAAGAACCCCAGATTGGCGGGCCGTTCGGCCAGCCTGCGCATGAAATAGCCGTACCACTGGTCACCGTAGGGGACGTACACGCGAACGTGGTTGCCCGCGTCGGCGAGTCGCTGCTGTTCGTCGGCGCGGATGCCGTAGAGCATCTGGTACTCGTACTCCTCGGTCTTGCGCTGCGCGGACTGCACCGCGACCCCGGCCGCGGCGAGCACCGCCGGGTCGTGCGAGGCGATCATCGGATAGCCCGAACCCGCGGTGAGGATGGCCAGGCAGCGCAGATACGACGCGTCGACCTCGGCGCGGTCCCGGAAGGCCACCGACGCGGGTTCGTCGTAGGCGCCCTTGCACAGCCGGATGCGGGAGCCGGGACCAGCCAGGGCGCGGCAGTCGTCCTCGGTGCGGCGCAGATACGCCTGCAGCACGGTCCCCAGCCAGGGGAAGTCGGCGCGCAGCTCGCGCACGATCGCCAGCGTCGAGTCGGTGGTGGTGTGGTCCTCGGCGTCGACGGTCACCCAGAGACCCGCGTCCTCGGCGGCGGCACAGATCTGGTGCGCGTGCTCGCGGGCGATCGCGTGCCCGTCGCGGGGCAGGGCCTGGCCGAGCGCCGACAGTTTCACCGAAACTTCCAGCGGGCGCACGGCGCCCGCCGCGACCTCGGTCTCGGGCAGCCTGCCGAGCGCCGCGATCAGGGTGCGGTACTGCGCGACCGTGGCCTGCGCGCTCGCCAGATCGGTGGTGTCCTCGCCGAGGTAGTCGATGCTGACGAAATGGCCCGAGCGCAGCAGGGTCTCGGCGGCGCGCACGGCGTCGCCGGTGCCGGTGCCCGCGACGAACCGGGCGACGACCGCGCGACTCACCGGCAACCGGGTGATCGTGCGTTCCAGCCGCGGCGACCGCGCCGCGGCGAGCAGGGGCGAGCGCAACAGGGCCGACATCAGCGGACCTCCTCCTCGGGCGCCTGATGGGGGTAGCCGTGCTCGGTGGGCGGGGTGAAGGTCTCCTTGATCGTGCGGGCCGAGGTCCAGCGCAGCAGGTTCTGCGCCGAGCCCGCCTTGTCGTTGGTGCCCGAGGCCCGGCCGCCGCCGAACGGCTGCTGACCCACGACCGCGCCGGAGGGCTTGTCGTTGATGTAGAAGTTGCCCGCGGCGAAGGTGAGCCGCTCGGTGGCCGCGGTGATCGCGGCCCGGTCCTCGGCGATGATCGACCCGGTCAGCCCGTAGGGGCTGCCGCCGTCGACCAGGGCCATGGCGTCGGCGAAGGCGGAGGGAGTGCTGTCGTCGTAGACGTGCACGGCCAGGATCGGGCCGAAGTACTCGGTGTGGAAGACCTCGTCGGTGGGGTCGTCGCCGACCACCACGGTGGGCTCGACGAACCAGCCGGTGCTGTCGTCGCTGTGGCCACCGGCCACCACCGTCAGCCCCGGGGTGGCCTTGGCACGTTCGAGGGCCGCGGTGTTGCGGTCGAAGGCGGCCCGATCGATCAGTGCCCCACCGAAATTGGCCAGATCCGTGACATCGCCGTAGCGCAGCGCGGAGGTCTTCTCGATCAGGTCGTCGGCCATCACCGCCCACACCGACCGCGGCACGAAGGCCCGCGAGGCGGCCGAGCATTTCTGCCCCTGGTAGTCGAAGGCGCCGCGCAGCAGCGCGGTGGTGAGCACGGCCGGATCGGCCGACGAATGGGCCAGTACGAAATCCTTGCCGCCGGTCTCACCGACCAGGCGGGGATAGGTCCGGTACCGGTCGATCCGCTGCGCCACCTCCCGCCACAGGTGCTGGAAGGTGGCGGTGGAGCCGGTGAAATGGACGCCGGCCAGTCGCGGGTCGGTCAGCACCGCTTCGGAGATCGCCGGGCCTGCCCCGTTGACCAGGTTGATCACCCCGGGCGGCAGGCCCGCGGCCTCGAGCAGCCGCATGGTCAGGTAGGCGGCGACCGCCTGGCTCCGCGCCGGCTTCCACACCACCGTATTGCCCATCAGCGCGGGCGAGGTCGGCAGATTGCCGGCGATGGCGGTGAAGTTGAAGGGGGTGACCGCGTAGACGAAACCCTCGAGCGAGCGGTACTGCATCCGGTTCCACACGCCGCGCGTGGAGATCGGCTGCTCGGCCAGGATCTGTCGGGCGAAGGAGACGTTGAACCGCCAGAAGTCGACCAGTTCGCACGGTGCGTCGATCTCGGCCTGGTACGCGGACTTGGACTGCCCGAGCATCGTCGCGGCGGCCACCCGTTCGCGCCACGGTCCGGCGAGCAGGTCGGCGGCGCGCAGGAAGATCGCGGCCCGGTCGTCGAAGGACGTGGCCCGCCAGCCGGGCGCCGCCGCCGTGGCGGCCTCGACCGCGGCGGCGGCTTCGGCGGTGGTCGCGTCGTGCAGGGTGCCGAGGACGGCGGCGTGCCGGTGCGGCTGCACCACGTCGAACCGCGCACCGTCGCCGCGACGATGCTGTCCGCCGATCACGTGACTGATCTCGGTCGGCGTCGCGGCCAGCTCGGCCAGCGCGCTGCGCAGACGGCGGCGTTCGGGAGTTCCGGGAGCGAAGGTCCCGACCGGTTCGTTGACCGGCGGCGGGGTGGTGGCGATGGCATCCATGGCTGCGGCTCCTGCGTCGTGGAGGGGCGGGATGTGACGTAGTCAACACCGATCCGCAGCGGTCATAATCGGTGGATCGGACGAAGAACGTGACCTCTCTTTGTCTGATCGGCCAACGAAGGGAGCGACCGATGCCGGACGAGGCGACCACCCTCGGGGAACTGCTCATCGCCCTCGATCACACCGTCGCCACGCTGGTCGACGCACCCGCGGGGGAGTCGGTGCCGCTGCGCGCCGTGGCCCTGGCCGAACCCGCCGACCTACGCGACCAGCTCGATGCCGACGGGCCGCTGCCGGAGGTCTATCTGCTGGTCGGCGACGACACCGAGGCGACCCTGCGATGGCTGCACGGTCTGGCCGGCCGCACCCCCGCGCAGCGGCCCCGGGTCCTGATGACCAAGAGCGCCAACGACTCTCCCGCGGTCCGGGCCGCCGCGCACGCCGCGGGCATCGCCCTGGTGCATGTGCACCGGCAGGCCCGCTGGGACCAGGTGTTCGGGCTGGTGCGCCGGATGCTGGCGCGCTCACCCGGTCAGCGGGCGGCGGCGGGGGAGCACGATCTGCTGGCCCCGGACACCGACCTGTTCGGTCTGGCGCAGGTCGTCGCCAGGGAAACCGGGGGGATGGTGTCCATCGAGGATCCGCACTCGCACGTGCTCGCGTACTCCGCCTCCGATGCCGCCGCCGACCGGCTGCGCATCCAGTCGATCCTGGGCCGCGAGGGCCCGGCCGACTATCTGCGGATCCTGCGCGAGTGGGGAGTGTTCGACCGGGTGCGGCGCAGCGACGAGGTCGTCGACGTGCCCGAACATCCCGAACTCGACATCCGCCGCAGGCTCGTCGTCGGCATCCGCCGCGGTGACCCGGCCCGGATGCTGGGCACCATCTGGCTGCAGCAGGGCGACCGGCCGCTGCGGCCCGACGCCGCCCAGGTGCTGCGCGGCGCCTCGGCGGTCGCGGCCAGGATCATCGCGCGTGGCCTGGACGCGCCTTCCACCGAGGCGCTGCTGGTGCGCCGGTTGTTCGGGGCGCACGGCGACGGCGTCGACGTCCCCTCGGTGGCCGCGGCGCTGAACCTGCCCACCACCGGACCCGCGGCGGTGATCGGGTTCGCGCGGGTCGGCCCGGATCCCGGCCCCGTGCCTTCCAGTGGTCTGATCCGGTTGCACGCCAGCGCTTTCCGGGACGATTCGGTCACCGAGGCGATCGGCGATCGGGTGTATGTCCTGCTCCCGTCGTATCACTCCGAGCGCGGTGTGGGCTCCTGGGCGCGCGAGCTCGTCGCCCAGCTGGAGCAGGCGCGCGGCCTGCTGGTGCGCGCCGCGGTCGCGGCCCCGGTGGCGGGCCTGACCGCGGTGGCGGGCGCCCGCGCCGAGGTCGACCGGGTGCTCGACAGCCCGGCCGCCGCGTCGGGCAGCCGGGTCGCGACCCTGGCCGAGGCGCGGACCGCGGTGCTGCTGGCCGAGATCGTCGACCTCGTCCGCGCCCGCCCCGACCTGCACGATCCCCGGCTCGCCGCCCTCGACGCCTACGACCGCGAACACTCCGCGCAGCTGCGGGTGTCGGTGCGCGAATACCTGCGCGTCCACGGTGAGGTGAGCGTGGCCGCGGCCGCCTTGCGGGTACATCCGAACACGCTGCGCTACCGGTTGCGGCGGGTGGAGACCGTCCTCGGCATCGACCTGGGCGATCCCGCCGACCGCTTGCTGCTGGAACTCCAGCTGGCGGCGATCCCGATTGCTCAGCCGTAGCTCATCTATTGCAGTTATGCTGCAATAGCGGCGCCGGTCGCACCGCCGGGGACGGCGGGATCATCTGAGTGAGGTTGCAGTGGTGGACGGGACGAAGACCGAGCGATTCGACATGTCGCGGCGCGGCCTGCTCGGCGTCGGAGCCGGGGCCGCCGCGGCACTGGCGACCGGCCTGGCCGTCACCGGTTGCGGTGGCGACCCGGATCCGATCAGCCCGTCGACCACCCAGACCGAGCCCACCGAGGCGATCCGGGACGCGAACCGCCGGCTCACCGACACCCTGCCCTTCGGCGACACCGCCGACTTCGCCGACGCCGATCGCGGCTGGATCGCCGCCCTGGAACCCGGCACCGTCACCGACGCCGCGGGAAAGGTGGTGTGGGACACCGAGTCCTACGACTTCCTCGCCGGTTCCTGTCCGCAGTCGGTGAACCCGAGCCTGTGGCGCCAGTCCCAGCTCACCGTGAAACAGGGCCTCTACGAGATCGCGCCCGGCTTCTACCAGATCCGCGGCCTTGACCTGTCGAACATGACGCTCATCGAAGGCGAGACCGGCGTCCTCGTCATCGACCCGCTGGTCTCGGCCGAAACCGCCGCCGCGGGGCTGGCACTGTATCGCCGGCATCGGGGTGACCGGCCGGTGACCGGCCTGATCTACTCGCACTCCCACGTCGACCACTTCGGCGGCAGCTACGGCGTGGTCACCCCGCAGGATGTCGCGGCCGGGCGCTGCCCGGTCATCGCGCCCGCCGGGTTCCTCGAGCACGCGGTCGCGGAGAACATCTACGCGGGGACGGCCATGGCCCGCCGCGCCGCCTACATGTACGGCGCGGCCCTGCCCCGCGGACCGAAAGGTCAGGTGGGCGCGGGTCTCGGACAGACCACCTCGACCGGGACCATCAGCCTGGTTCCGCCCACGCTCGACGTCACCCGCACGGAGCAGCAGGAGACCGTCGACGGTGTCCGCATGGTGTTCCAGCTGACGCCGGGAACCGAGGCGCCCGCGGAGATGAACATCCATTTCCCCGACCGCCGGATCCTGTGCATGGCCGAGAACGCCACCCACACCCTGCACAACATCGTCACCCTGCGCGGGGCGCTGGTCCGCGACCCGCACGTGTGGGCGAAATACCTCACCGATTCCATCAATCGGTACGGCCGTCGCTGCGACCTCGTGTTCTCCTCCCACCACTGGCCGATCTGGGGCACCGACCGGATCGTGGAGTTCCTGTCGCTGCAACGCGACATGTACGCCTACCTCAACGACCAGACCCTGCGACTGCTGAACCAGGGCTATGTCGGCGCCGAGATCGCCGAGATGATCACCGTGCCACCCGCCCTGGCGGCCTCCTGGTCGACCCGCGGCTACTACGGCTCGGTCAGCCACAACGTGAAGGCCGTCTATCAGCGCTACATGGGCTGGTTCGACGGCAATCCCGCGCACCTGTGGGAACACCCGCCGGTGGACAACGCCCGCAGACACGTCGAGGCGATGGGCGGGGCCGACGCCGTGCTGCGGCAGGCGCAACAGGCCTACGACGCCGCCGACTTCCGCTGGGTCGTGCAGCTGGTGAACTACGTGATCTTCGCCGACCCCGGCAACGACACCGCGAAAGCCCTGCAGGCCAGTGCCTTCGAACAGCTCGCCTACGGCGCCGAGAACGCGACCTGGCGCAACTTCTACCTCAGCGGCGCGCACGAACTGCGCCACGGCCCCTTCGGCACCCCCACCGCGGCGAACTCGGCGGCCCTGGCCTCGGCGCTGAGCGTCGAGCAGGTCTTCGACGCCATGGCGCTGCGGATCGACGGTCCCAAGGCCTGGGATGTGCGCATGATCACCGACTGGCGGATCAGCGACGAGGGCGGCCGGATCCACCGGGTGGAACTGCGCAACGGTGTGCTCGTGCACTACGACCGCTTCCCCGGCGACGAACTGCCCGCGCCCGCGGCGACCGTCACCCTCACCCGGCCGGTGCTGATCCGCAGCCTGGTCGGCGGCGGTGACCTGAGGAAGAACGTGCTCAGTGGTGACATCGTCATCGACGGCGATGCCACCGTGCTGGCCCAGCTGCCCGGCCTGGTCGACAAGCCGGACCCGAACTTCGCGATCGTGACGCCGTAGCGCTACCGCTTGGCGTAGTCGGCGACCCCTTGCCAGTCGAGCATCACGCAGGCCTCGTCGCCGACCACCCATGCGTCGTGGCCCGGCGGCACCAGCATCACGTCACCGGGACCGAACTCCTGCTGGTCACCGCCGTCCATCTGCACCACCATCCGGCCGGACAGCACGTAGCCCATGTGCGGTGCCTGACAGCTGTCGGTCCCCGCGATCGGCTTGACGTGCTGGGACCAGCGCCAGCCGGGCTCGAACACGGCCCGGCCCACCGGTCCGCTGCCGAGCTCGACGAGATCGAGCCTGCCCTTGTTCTCCTCGAAGGGCCTGGTTTCCTCGGGTGAATCGAAGTTCTTCCGCGTCAGGGCAGACATCGCCGTCTCCTGGGTCGTCGGTGGTGGCGGGCATGTCGGGTCCACCGGGGACGCGCCCGGCCCGCGACGGCAGCCACCGCAGAGTCAATGGTTCGCCGGTCGCCGGACATGCGCAAGAGTCATCTGCCGTTCGCGCGGCGAGGCCGGGGCATGGGCCGCGACCACATGCCCCGAGCCGGAGACCTCAGGAACCGGTGGGGACCTCGCCGACGGCCTTGGCCGGGTCGATCACACCGAAGACCTCGCCCTGCGGGGCCTGCAGGATGCCCATGCGGCCGAACGGGCTGTCGTCGGGGCCCATGATCACCGAGGCGCCCAGTTCGGTGGCCTTGGCCAGGGTGGCGTCGGTGTCGTCGACCTGGATCCAGGTGAGCCAGTAGGTGGGCGTGCCCAGCGCGGAGGCGTCCATCATGCCGCCGACGGTGTGGGTCTCGCCGGGCAGCGCGAAGGTGGAGTAGGTGAAGTTCGCGCCGTCGCCGATCTCGGTGTAGTTCCAGCCGAACACGGCGTGGTAGAAGTCGTGCGCCTGGTCGTAGCCCGCGGTGTGCAGCTCGTTCCAGCAGTAGGCGCCGTGCTGGTTGTAGATCCCGGCGCCGGTGTGCGCCTTGGCTTCCCAGACCCCGAACACGCCGCCGGTCGGGTCGGCGCCGATGAACATGCGGCCCACGTCGAGCACGTCGAACGGCGGCATGAACACCTGGCCGCCCGCCTTGGACACCTTCTCGGCGATCTCGTCGGCGCGCTGTGCGGCGAAGTAGGTGGTCCAGGCGGAGGGCATCGGCATGCCGTCGGGTTTCGGGCCGATGCCCGCGGCGGGCCTGCCGTCGAGCATCGCCATCAGATAGCCGCCCGCGTCGGCGGGGCTGTCCTGGATGTCCCAGCCGAACAGCGCGCCGTAGAACTCGCGGGCGGCGGCGGTGTCGTCGACCTGACAGTCGATCCAGCAGGGCGTGCCCTGCGGCCAAGCTTCGTCACGTGTCGGCATTGTCGAACGTCCTCCTCGGCGATGGGATGGAAGCCGGCCGGATCCGCGCCGGCGCTGCCAGTCAACCACCAGCCACCGACACCCGCGCACCCCGGGCGAGGCGCTGAACTGGAACAACACGTATTCACTGCGACTTTCCGAGCGGGCCGACGGTCGCCCGCGCAACTCGTTACCACTGGTACATTTTCCGCGCCGATCCTGCGGTGGTCAGATCAACAATGGCGACGAGATACCGGTCGGGGAGCGACACAATGGCGGGTAGAGGTTCCGAACGCGGGTTCGTCCGGATGCTGACGGCGATCCTCGCACTGATAGTCGTGCTCGGCTGCGGTGGCGGCCCGGCGGCGGGCGAGCCCGCCGAACCACCGGCCGCGCGCTGGACCGCGCTGCACGACGGCCCCGCCGCCTACCCGGAGGTCCGGGTCGAGCGCGGCGTCGAGATCACCATGAGCGACGGCGTGGTGCTCAAGGCCGACGTGTACCGGCCCGCGTCCGCGGCGGGGGTGATCGAGGAGAAGCCGCTGCCCACCATCGTCAGCCTCACGCCGTACTCCAAGCTGATGACCGGTCTCATCGAATCCGCCGCCGCGATCCCCGGCCTGCAATCCACCGCCGTCGACATCGTGCGCAGGCTCAACCTGTCCGCGACGCCGATCAGCGGGTTCGGCGACCTGATGCAGGCCCTCGACGGCGGCATGATCCAGACTATGCTCGGCGTCGACCGCAAACTCATCGGCAGCGGCTACACCGTCGTCGTCGCCGATGTGCGCGGAACCGGTCTGTCCCAAGGCAAATGGGACACCCTGGGCGCCCGCGAGCAGCTCGACACCCGCGAGGTGATCGACTGGGCCGCCCACCAGCCCTGGTCCAATGGCCGCATCGGCATGAGCGGCGGCTCCTACTCCGGCATCAACCAGTTGCGCGCCGCCGAGAACGCGCCGCCGGCGTTGCAGGCGATCTTCCCGGTGGAGCCGGGCAGCGATCTGATGCGCGATGTGGTGGCGCCCGGCGGCGGGGTCGGCACCACCTTCCTGCCGCTGTGGCTGAACTCGGTGAACCAGCTCAAACTCGTGCCCGATGTCGCCTCGATGGCCGACGGCACGTTCGACTGGACCTGGTTCCACGACCGGCTGGCCGACCCCACCACCAATTTCGACCTGCTCGCCCAGTCGCTGCTCACCCCGTCGCTGTCGGACATGCCCCCGGCGCTCGACGGCGCCCTGGACGACACCTCGGCCTTCCGCGAGGCGATCATGGGCCGCCCGGAACAGGTCACCGTGCCGACCTTCGTCTACGGCGGCTGGCACGACATCTTCGCCAACAGCGCGACCAAGCTCTACGAGCAGATCCCGCTGCCCGCGGGCCGCAAACAACTCGTCGTCGGCGACACCTACCACGCCAATCCCGGTGCGGGCACCGGTGTTCCGGGTGCGCCGCCGCGCCTGGACGTGTTGCAGCGCGCCTGGTTCGACACCTGGCTCAAGGACATCGACAGCGGCATCGGCGAGTTCGGTCCGGTCACCGTCAAACAGCAGGGCGGCAGCTGGATCACGCTGCCGGAGTTCCCGATGCCGGGAGTGGAGCACCGCCGCGTCTACCTGTCGGCCGCGCCCAGCGGCAGCACCGAGGACAGTCTGCACGACGGCTCGCTGAGCGCGACCGGGCCCACCGCCGCCGAGAACCTCACCGTCGCACCGGGTCTGAGCACGCTGTGCTCGCGCGACGCGGCACAGGGTTCGGCGGGCATGGCGGCCGCGCTCGACACCTGCGCGAAGGACTCCCGGATCGCCGAACGCAACGGCCTCACCTTCACCAGCGCGCCGCTGAGCGAGCCGACGGTGATCTCGGGCCCGATCAACGTGCGGCTCAACACCGTGCACGACGCCACCGACGGCTTCTGGAACGTCACGGTCAACGACGTGGCCCCGGACGGCACCTCGACCGTGCTGACCACCGGCCAGCTCACGGCCTCGATGCGGGCCATCGACGAACGGCGCAGCGCCCGCTCGGTCAACGGCGACCTCACCGCGCCGTTCAACCCGCTCACCGTCGACCGGCTGCTGCCGGTGGAGCCGGGCGCACCCACCGCCATCGACATCGCGGTCATCCCGACCCAGGCGGTGCTGGCGCCGGGACACCGGCTGCGCATCGACGTCTACGCGGGCAACGCGCCCAAGGCGCTGCCGTTCCGGCCGATGCTCAACGCGTCCGGCCTCGAGCCCCAGCACGTGCGCCTGGATCCCGCGGCACCGAGTTTCGTCAACCTGCCCACCGACCGCCCGATCCCCTGATCACCGCGCGATCCGGCGTTTCCCCGGGCCGCTCGCCGCGCGGTGTGTGAGCCTGTAGGTCAGGGGCCGGGACGAGGAGGTCGGTGTGGAGCAACCCGTCATTGTGGTGATGGGCGTGTCCGGGTGCGGCAAGACGACGGTGGGCGCGCTCACCGCCGAACGCCTCGGCGTGCCCTACGCCGAAGGCGACGACTTCCACCCGATCGAGAACATCGAGAAGATGGCCGCCGGTATCCCGCTCACCGACGCGGACCGCGCCCCCTGGCTCGACATCGTCGCGGGCTGGCTCGCCGAGCATCAGGAATCGGGCGGCGTCGCCGCCTGCTCGGCGCTGCGACGTCCCTACCGGGACCGGCTGCGGCGTGGCGCGCCGAACGCCTATTTCGTGCACTTGGCCGCGGGCCGGGCGGAACTGCTGCGCCGGATGACCGGCAGGCTCGGGCACTTCATGCCCACGGCCCTGCTGGACTCCCAGCTGGCCACGCTGGAACCACTCGAACCCGACGAGGCCGGGGTGACGCTGAACGCGCTCGAACCGCCGACCATCCTCGTCACCGAGGCCGTGGCGGCTTGGCGCGACGCTCACCGCTGAAGCAGCGGGTGCAGTTCCTGCACCGGCGCCAGCAGCAACCCGCCGCCGACCACCAGCGCGGCCAGGCACACGGTGCCGAACACCAGCACCCACAGCAGCGCGGGCAGGTGGGTGAGCCGGGCCAGCTGGTCGGCGTCGGAGTCGGTGCGCCCGGGCTGCCTGCGCCTGCTGCGCTGCAGTTCCAGCACCGGCCGCACCGCGGCGGCCAGCAGGAACCACGCGGCCAGATACGCGAAAGCGGCCTGCCACTGGTCGCTGCCGAACCAGGACACCCCGAACACCAGGGCCCCGAGCACCGCCACGGTGAGCAGGCCGTAGATGTTGCGCACCTTGATCAGCACCGCGGCCAGCATCAGCAGCGTCGCCCACAGCATCAGCGTCACCCGGCCCGAACCGAGCAGCGCCGCGTAGCCCAGCCCCAGCAGCGCGGGCGCCGGATAGCCCGCGGCGGCGGTGAGGATCATGCCCGGCCCGGTCGGCCTGCCGCTGGACACGGTCAGGCCCGAGGTGTCGGTGTGCAGGGTGATCGCGTGCAACCTGCGCCCGGTGAGCAGTGCGACCAGCGCGTGCCCGCCTTCGTGCGCCACCGTCACCGCGGCGCGGGTCAGCCGCCACAGCGGCCGGTAGGCGACCAGGACGAGCGCCACCGCGGCGGTCGCCAGCACCAGCCACCAGGCGGGCGCGGGCTGGGTTTCGAAGAGACGGTCGAGCAGCGAGCTGGCGGATCCGGTGTTCACCGCCGCACTTTAGCCCTCCACGGCCTGCGGCGTGCGCGCACGCGGAACCTGCGACGGCAGCGGATGATCGGCTTCCAGCGCCGGCAGGCCGTCGATGCTGGCGGAATTGTCGCCGGCGATGCGGCGCGCGAAATCGGCATCGGTGCGGCGGGTGTGCGCCTCGTCCAGGATCGAGCGCTCCTCGACCAGCTCGAGGTAAGGCACCGACCAGCCGCACGAATCGGCGATCCGCTCCACCGAGATCGCGATCACCGCACGGATTCCCGTGTGCTCGAGACCGAAATGCGCACTGAGCATGGCGAATTCGTCCGAGTCGGGTCGCACGATGCGGCCGGTGCCGAACAGTCGCAGGATGCGGGCGGTGCGGGTGAACGAGCAGAACATCACGGTGATCCGCCCGTTGTCACGCAGGTGGGCGATCGTCTCCGCGCCGCTGCCGAACAGATCCAGGTAGGCGACGGTGTGGTCGTCGATCACCGCGAAGGTGTCGCGATATCCCTTGGGGGAGACGTTGACGTGGCCACCCGCCGACGGTGCCGTGCCGACGAAGAACATCGGCTGCTCGGCGATGAAGCCACGTAACTTGTCGTCGATCCGGTCGAACACCTTGGCCATGACGCGCTCCCTCGTCCCACCCGGCGGCGGGCTCCCCGCCCCTACTGTATCGACGGGGCATTCCGGGCCGTCGTTCGGTTCACGCTGAGGGTTACCGCAGACGCGTCGACGGCGATGCCCGACGATGGCGGAATGACCCAGACCGCACCCAGCCCCGTCCACCTCGTGCAGCAGCGCTACGCCGATCCCGCGACGGAGGTTCCCGAGCAGTGGAATCCGGTGCTCGAGGTGCTGCACGCGCACAAGTCGGTGCGGCGTTACCTGCCCGACCCGGTCTCCCCGGCGACGATCCGGCTGCTGGTCTCGGCCGCGCAGTCCGCCGCCACGTCGTCGAACCTGCAGGTGTGGAGTGTGATCGAGGTCCGTGACCCGGCCCGCAAGGCCCGCCTCGCCGACATCGCGGGCGGGCAGGAGCACATCGTGCAGGCGCCGGTGCTGCTGGTGTGGACGGCCGACTTCGCCCGCCTGCGCCAGCTCGCCGCCGACCACGAGGCGCCGCTCGAGGGCGCCGACTACCTCGAGTCCAGCTATGTCGGCTTCGTCGACGCCGCGCTCGCCGCCCAGAACGCGGTGGTCGCCGCCGAATCCCTGGGCCTGGGCACCGTCTACATCGGCGCCCTGCGCAACGATCCCGAGCGCGTCGCCGCCGAGCTCGGGCTACCCGACCACGTGTTCGCGGTGTTCGGCCTGGTCGTGGGCCACCCGGATCCCGCCGAGGGCACCCGGGTGAAGCCGCGCCTGCCCCAGCCCGCGGTGCTGCATCA
The DNA here is from genome assembly GCF_900637185.1 of Nocardia asteroides. Lineage (NCBI taxonomy): Bacteria > Bacillati > Actinomycetota > Actinomycetes > Mycobacteriales > Nocardiaceae > Nocardia > Nocardia asteroides. Next base: position 3,812,301 of record NZ_LR134352.1, read on the forward strand.
GGAGACCTACGACCTGACCGGGCAGCGCGGGCCGGTGGCCGCGTACGAGCAGCGGATCGGCGAGCTGTACTCCGAACAGGGCCTGCCGTTCTCCTGGACCGACCGGGTACTGGCCCGGCTCGCCTCGGTGACCTCGCTCAACGGCCGCCACCGCCTGCGGGAGTCGTTGAACACCAGGGGTTTCCGGCTGCTGTGAGCCGGCAGGTCAGCCGTTGATCGCCGCGGCGGTGAGTTCGAGCGAACGGATTCGCGCGTCGATGTCGTAGACCAGGGTGTTGAGCATGAGCTCGTCGGGCGCGGTCGCGGCCAGCAGGTCGGCCGCCTGCGCGCGCACCGTCGCCGGCGAGCCCTGCAGCTGGCCGGTCTTGCGCTGCGCGGCGAAGCGGCGTTCGGCCTCACCCGACGGGAACGCGGCGGCCTGCTCCGGTGTGGCCAGCGCCTGCGGACGGCCCGCCCGCAGCTGGGCGAAGGCGAGGTCGCGGGGTGCGGCCAGCCGGTCGGCCGCGGCGTCGGTGTCGGCGCAGATCGCGGAGGCGGCCACGATCGTGTACGGGGCGCTCAACGTCTCCGAGGGGCGGAAGTTGTCGCGGTAGAGGGCCAGCGCCGCGGCGGTGTTCTCGGGCGCGATGTGGTGGGCGAAAGCGAACGGCAGTCCGAGTACGGCGGCCACCTGGGCGCTGTACCCGCTCGAACCCAGCAGCCAGACCGCCGGTTCGGCGTCGCGGCCGGGACTGGCGACGATCCCGTCCGGGTCGGCGCCGCGGAAGAAGCCGATCAGCGCGGTCAGCTCGCGCGGGAACGAATCCCCCGAGAGACCGTCGGCGCTGCGGCGCAGAGCCCGCGCGGTGACCGGATCGGTGCCGGGCGCGCGCCCGATCCCCAGATCGATCCGGCCCGGATGCAGCGCCTCGAGCGTGCCGAACTGCTCGGCCACCACCAGCGGCGGATGGTTGGGCAGCATCACCCCGCCCGAGCCGACCCGGATCCGCGAGGTCGCCGCGGCCAGATGCGCGAGCACCACCGCGGGCGCCGCGCTGGCGATCCCGGGCATGTTGTGGTGCTCGGCCACCCAGAATCGCCGAAAGCCCAGCTCCTCGGCGTGCCGGGCGAGCCGCGTGGTGGCGTGCAACGCCTCGCCCGCGGTCGCGTCGGCCTGCACCGGCGCCAGATCCAGAACCGACAGCGTGACCGCGCTCATGAGCCTCCTCGACAGTGACTGATCCCGTAGGGGCAACCCGCGCCGGGCAGCCGGTATTTCCGTCCGCCGGTGGTGGTGATCCGGGCCACCATGACCGGCCGGTAGCGTGCAGGGCTGATCGACGCGAGGGAAGGACACGATCCATGTCAGCTGACGGCACCGGGCTATCCACCGCCGCCGTACCGGCGCCCAACTCGACCACCGAATCGGAGGGCTACGCGCGCGGCCTGAGCCCGCGCACCATCCAGATGATCGCCATCGGCGGCGCCATCGGCACCGGCCTGTTCTACGGCGCCGGCGGTGCGATCGAACAGGCGGGCCCGTCGCTGATCCTGGCCTACCTCGTCGCCGGACTGGCGATCTTCGTGATCATGCGCGCGCTGGGCGAACTGCTGACCTACCGTCCGGTGTCGGGCAGCTTCGCCGAGTACGCGCACGAATTCCTGGGCCGCTTCGCCGGTTTCGCGACCGGCTGGTCGTACTGGGCGGTGTGGGTGTCCACGTGCATGGCCGAGATCACCGTCGCGGGCAAGTACGTGCAGTACTGGTTCGACATCCCGCAGTGGGTGACCGCGCTGGTCGTGCTGGCGGTGTTGTTCGGCGCGAACCTGATCTCGGTGCGGCTCTTCGGTGAGGGCGAGTTCTGGTTCTCGGCCATCAAGGTCACCGCGATCCTGGCGATGATCCTGATCGGCATCGGCGTACTGGTGTTCGGCTTCGGCCACGCCGCCGATCCGACCGTGACCAACCTGTGGGCCGACGGCGGTGTCTTCCCGAACGGCTTCGGCCAGACCCTGCTGGTGCTGCAGATCGTCGTCTTCGCCTATGTCGGTGTGGAACTCGTCGGCGTGACGGCGGGGGAGGCCCGCGACCCGAAGGCGACCCTGCGCAAGGCGATCAACACCCTGCCGTTCCGGATCGGCCTGTTCTACGTGGGCGCGCTGGTGGTGATCATGTCGGTGGCGAGCTGGCGCAGCTTCCACGCCGGGCGCAGCCCCTTCGTCGAGGTGTTCGAACAGATCGGCATCCCGGCCGCCGCGGGCATCATCAATTTCGTGCTGCTCACCGCGGCGCTGTCGTCGTGCAACTCCGGCATCTATTCCACCGGCCGGATGCTGCGCAGCCTGGCGCTGCGCGACGAGGCGCCCGCGCGGTTCGCGGCCCTGAGCAAGCAGTCGGTGCCGTTCACCGGCATCTGCGCTTCGGCCGCGGCCATGGTGATCGGCGTGGTGGTGAACGTGATCTCCCCGGAGAAGGCCTTCGCCTACATCACCTCGGTCAGCACCGTCGGCATCATCGTCGTGTGGGGCGTCATCCTGGTGTGCCACCTGAAATATCGCGCCAAGGTGCGCGCCGGTGAACTGCCCGCCAGCGATTACCGGCTGCCCGGCGCGCCCGTGACCACCTGGGCCGCACTGGGCTTCCTCGGTCTGGTCGTGGTGCTGCTGCTGTGGACCGACGGTGGCCGCACGGCGCTGCTGGTGGGCGCGGTGTGGGCGGCGCTGGTGTGCCTGGGCTACTACGCGTTCGGTCGCCGCGGCGTCGGCCACACCGGGTAGCCGCCGCAGCCCCTGTTTGCTGGAAAGCCGCTGGCAGACAAGCGTTTTCTGTCATACCCCGCCGGTATCGTCGAAGGGTCACACAACGAGCCCGGCGCGAGTGTGGCCGGGCGGTGCGAGGAACGGGGGCACGAGATGAGTGACAGGAACCGAGGCGATCTGCTGCCACCCAGCAGGCACGGCACCACCTGGCGGGAATCGGAATACCGGGTGCTGGCCGACGATCTGCGCGCGGGCGCCGACCTCGCGCGCACCGCGGACACGGTGGGCCGCACCGAATCCGCGGTCCGCGCGGCACTGCGCAATTTCGTGCCGCCGGAGGAACGGGTGCCCACCGCCGAGCGGGAACGCTGGATCCGCACCCGCCTGGTCGCCGAACCGGAATGGGACTGGTGGGCGGTGGTCGTCGACCACCACCGCCGATCCCGCAGCGGACTGTGGTTCACCCGGCACGAACACTGCGCCCGGATCGGCTGGCGCAGACGCACCCCGATGACGGCCCTCGCGCAGGAACTGGGCACTTCCGAGCTGTCGGTCGCCGAACTGCTGCGCGCGCTCGGCCTGGTCGAGAGCATCGAGGAGGCCGCCGACCGGCTGGGCGCCACCCCGGGGCTGGCGCTGGCCAAACGGGTCTCGGCCCGCCGCGACGAGGCGGTCGGCGCCCGCTGGATCCTGGTGATCGACGGCGCCGCGGGGACCACGCGTTCCCGCAACGCCCCCGTGCGCCGGCAGGTCTCGCTGCACGAGACCCGTGCGGCCGCCGAATCCGAGCGCGACCGGGTCCTGGCCTGGCACGCGCGCGTCGGCCCGGGCGAACCGGCGGCGACGGTGTGGTGGACCATCGCCGAACGGGGTCTCGGCGCGACCGCCGGACACACCCGCTGCGGCACCTTCGATCCGGCCGCCGCGTCCGGCGGTCCGATGCGTGCCGAAGCGCTCGCGGTGGGCGACGTGATCCGGGTGGCCGTGCCCGACGGCGGCTTCCTGCAGGACCGGATCACGGCTATCGCGCAGGCGGGCGCGGGGGCTCCGATCGTCGTCGACCTCGCGCCGGTGGCGAACTCCCGGGTGCGTCGCGTCGTGGAGTTCGCGCCGGGCGAGGTCGTGGACGTGGTCCGGGGACCGGCGGAACGCGCGAGCTGACCGCACCGTGGTGATCCGCTCCGAACCGGGCGGATCACCGTGCCGTGCCACTCAGCTCCGCCGTGACCCGGTGACCCAGACCGGCCCGGTGAGCAGCCAGATCACCGTGATCACACCGAGCGTGCCGAACACCCCGGTCAGCTGTTCCCGCTGCTCGGCGTCGGCCACCGTGTAGGCGAGCGCGAGCGTCAATGCCCCGGCGATGGCCGCCGCGCCCAGCCACCGGCCGAAATCGGCCCACTCCTTGCGGACCCGCTCCGGACCTTCCTTCGGCACCCGGACCGGCGCGGGTCCACCGGCGAAGCGATACGCGAACCGCTCGTCGAGCCACTGGATCATCCGATGCCCGAACATGACGGTGCAGCCCAGATAGATCCCGGCCAGCCGATGCGCGAAACCCACCTCGCCACCCCGGTGCAGGTCGATCGCCACCGCGACCACCAGCACCACGTCCAGGACCGGCACCAGCGCCAAGGCCACCATGCCGGCCCGCCGCAACCCGGCCAGATACCGCAGCAGCAGCCCGCCGACCACCAGCACCCAGAAACCGATCTCGCAGGCGGCGATCGTCAGCAGCACCGGGTTTCGCAGTTCGTCCATGACCTCACTGTGCCGCTCGAGACCGGTCCCGGTCGTCCCACTGCCGGTGGTCGCCGGGTCCGTCCTTCGGGGGACCCGGCGTGGTCCCGGCATGTGCTGGAATGAGGTATGCCGCTGCCGACCCGACCTCCGAGCAGGCTCGTGGACGCCGTCGACAGTTCGACCGCGGCCGCCGTGGCGGTGTTCCTGGTCGGGCTGCTGTTGTGGGCGGCCGACGGGTGGGCGATGGTGACCGATCGCGACGTCTACCCGGCGCCGGTGAAGCTGGCGCTGCTGTGCGCGGCGTTCGCCATCCAGATCAGCGCACAGTACCGGCCCGCGCTCGCGTTCGGCCTGATGGTCGTGCTGCTGGCCGTCGACATGGGGTTCGGCCCGTCGCTGCCGCTGTGGATCGCGCTGACCGACGTCATCTTCCTGGCCGTGAGCACCGGATCGGACCGCCTGGGCCTGGTGGTCACCGGATTCGCGTTGATCACCACTCTCGGCGGCGCCGCATTGGGCCTGGCCTTCGTCGGGGTGCGGGCCGGACTGTTCATCGCGCTGGCCGGTGTCGCGCTCACCTGGTCGCCGCTGGGCTACGCCCGGGCGGTCCGCGCGTCACGGCGCACCGTCGAGGTCGAACGCCACGCCGCCCGCGCCGATCTCGCCGCCCGCGACGCCGAACGCGTCGCCGCCCTCGGCGACGAACGCCGCCGCCTCGCCCGCGACCTGCACGACACCGTCGCGGGCCACCTGTCCGCCGTGGCCATCCTCGCCGAAGTAGCGCAGAAGAAACCCGGCGACCTCGCCGTCCTCCAGTCCATCCGATCGGGTAGCCTCGCCGCGCTCGACGAGATGCGCGCGACCATCGACCTGCTCACCTCCCCGGACGACACCGCCGTCACCGCCCGGCTCGCCTCACTGGACGGGCTGATCGACGCCGCGCACGCCGCGGGCGGATCGGTCACCCTGCACCGGCCCGCGGACCTGAGCCTGCCCACCGCCGTCGAGGCCGTCCTCACCCGAATCCTCGGCGAGACCATCGCCAACGCCACCAAACACGCGCCGGGCACACCCCTGGACATCGACGTGCGCCGCGACGCCACCGCGGTGGTGTTGACCGCCACGAATCCGATCGTGCCCGGCAGACCGATCGGAGAGGGAAACGGCTTGCGCAACATGATGTTCCGCGCCGAATCGATGGACGGTGTCCTGTCCGCCGGCGCCGAGGACGGCCACTGGCGAGTACACGCCCGGATACCGGCGGACCAGCGATGACGGTCACGGTGGTGGTGGCCGACGACCACGCCACGATCCGCGCCGGCATCACCATGCTGCTCGAGTCGTCGGGTCAGGTCCGCGTCGTCGGCGAAGCGGGCGACGGCGTCGCCGCCATCCGGCAGGCCCGCGCACTGCGCCCCGACGTGGTCCTGATGGATGTGCGCATGCCCCGAGTCGACGGCCTCGAGGCCACCGCGGCGGTGGTCACCGAGACCACGGCAAAAGTGCTGGTGCTCACCACCTTCGCCATCGACGACTACGTCCTCGGCGCCCTCGCCGCGGGCGCGAGCGGCTTCCTGCTCAAATCCGTCGGCGGCGACGACCTCGTCCGCGCCGTCCTGGCGGTGGCCGACGGAGACGCCGTTCTGGACCCGAAGGTGACCCGCGCGGTGATCGCCGCCCTCCCCGCCGCCACCTTCCACGCACCCACACCCGACCTGTCCGCCCTCACCGAACGCGAACGTCAGGTCCTCGCGGGCATGGGCGCCGGCCTGTCGAACCACCAGATCGGCACCCGCCTGCACATCGGCGAGGCCACCGTGAAGACCCATGTCTCCCGGGTCCTCACCAAACTCGGCGTGCAATCACGCGTCCAGGCAGCGGTCATCGCGACCCAAGCGGGACTGGCCTGACAGAAATACTCGGCCGCTCGGTGTCGCGCCGTGGTCGGGCTTCAGGTGGGCTTTGGTCGGTGTGCCGGGTTTCAGCGGGCGATCGAGACGGCGAACGGTGTGAAGCCGGAGGAGCGGATGACGTGGGGGACGAACAGGATCGCTGCCTCGGTGGCGCGGGCGGTTTCGATGCCGCCGAGGTCGCTGATCCATTCCGGTGGCCAGCTCAGGTCGGTGAGCAGCGCGGCGACCGTCTGCTTGGCGTCGGCGTCGTCGCCGGACAGGAACGCGGTCGGTGGGTGGGTGAGCGCCGTGGGCTCGGTCATGACCGAGAACAGCATGGTGTTGAGGGTTTTCACCACGCGCGTGTCGGGCAGGCTCTGCTGGAGCTGTTCGGCCAGGCTCGACCCGGGGTAGAGCAGGGCCGCTGGTAGCCCGTCCGGTCCGTCGAGGGTGGCGTTGGCGACATCGACGAGGATCGTGCCAGCCAGCTCGTCGGCGAGGGCGACGAGTCGTTCGAGTGAGCTCGCGCCGGGGGTGGCGTTGATGACGATCGCGGCGGCGCGGATCGCGGCGGTGACGGCCTCGGGGGAGCGGTCGGGCACGCGGACGTCGTGGCCGGCGGCGCGCAGCGCGGTGGCGAGCGAGCCGCCGACGCGGCCGCTGCCGAGAACGGTGATCGTGGTCATGGAAGTGTCTCCTCGGAGGATCGACGGGTGATCAGCGTGCAAGGGTGCCGACGGCAGCGGCGTGGACCCCGGGGCCGGTGGCCAGGAAGCTGTCGGCGGCGGGGGTCCATGGCCGGCCGTCGGCGGTGGAGATTTGGCCGCCTGCCTCGGTGACGAGCAGGGCGCCGGGCAGCAGGTCGGCGCGAGCACCGGCGAACTGCCAGAAGCCGTCCACGCGCCCGGCGGCCACGTTCACCAGGTGCAGGGTGGCGGGCACCGCGACTCGCACGACGAGGGCGTCGAGGAACATCGCGCTGATCGACGCGCCGAGCCGCCGCACGACGGCGTGGTCCTCGTCGGGGCGGGCCTGGCTGGTGGCCATGACGGCGAGCCCGAGATCGGTTGTCGCCGAGACCCGCAGCGCGCGGCCGTCGAGGTGCGCGCCTGCACCGGCCCGCGCGGTGTAGGTCTGGCCGGTCAGTGGCAGATGGACCACGGTGAGGACGGGCTCGTTGTCGCGGACCAGGGTGGCGGTGATCGCCCAGTCCGGGAGGGCGTGCAGGTGGTTGATGTTGCCTTCGACAGGGTCGACCACCCACCACTCACCCTCGGGGAGTTCGCCGGCGTCGAGTTCCTCCTCCACCCAGCGCGCGTCCGGACGCAGTGCCTCGAGCCGCGGGCGCAGCACACCGAGCACGGCGTCGTCGTTGGCGGCCAGGGCGTGTACGAGGTCGTCGCGGCTGTCGTAGGTGACGATGTCGTCGAACCGTTCCCGCAGGGTCGAACCCGCCGCGCGGACCGCGATCTCGGTCTGGGTCAGCAGTTCGGCGTCGGTGGTGACACCGGCGGGGAGGGTTGTTTCGGGCATGACGAATCTCCTTGTCCGTGAGGGGTGTTGGGTTCGGGCCGGGGTGGAAACTCGGGGGCCCGGTGCTCGTCTTCGACGCTATGCCCACCGATAGTTAACTTCAAGTGCATGTAAAGCACGGATAAGATGACTGTCATGCAATTGGACCTGAACCTGCTCGCGGCGCTCGATGCCCTGCTGGAGGAGGGCAGCGTGGCCGGCGCCGCGCAGCGGTTGCACGTGACGGCACCGGCGATGAGCCGCAGCCTCGGGCGGATTCGGCGCACCACCGGGGATCAGATTCTGGTGCGCACCGGACGGTCGATGGTTCCCACGCCCTACGCCCTCGCGGTCCGGGAGCAGGTGCACGACCTGCTGGCCCAGGTGCGCGGAGTCCTCGCGCCCACTCGCGTGCTCGACCTCGACACCCTCGACCGGGCCTTCACCCTGCGCTGGCACGACTCGCTCGTGGCGCTGGCCGGCCCGGCGCTGCTGTCGGCGGTGCGGGAGCGGGCGCCGGGTGTGCGGCTGCGGTTCATCGCGGAGTCCAGCGTCGACACACCTGAATTACGCCGCGGCGAAGTCGATCTCGCCGCGAACGCCGACCGGCCGACCACTCCCGAGATCCATTCGGTGCGGGTGGCTGACACCAGCCACGTCGCCGTCGTACGGCACGGCCACCCTCTCGCTGACGGGCAACCCCTGACTGCCGCGCGGTATGCCGGGGCGCACCACCTGGCGATCTCGCGGCGCGGCACGTTGACCAACCTCATCGACGACGAGCTCGCCCGGATCGACCTCACCCGGCGGGTGGTGGCCGGCGTGCCCACCGAACACGCGGCGTTCGAGTTCGTTCGCGGCAGCGATCTGCTGGTCACCGTGCCCGAAGCCAGCACCCGCACCGCGGCATCCGACCTCGGCCTGGCCGTGCTCGCACTGCCGCTGGACCTCCCGTCGGCGACGGTGTACCTGTCCTGGCACCAGCGCTACGACACCGACCCCGCCCACACCTGGCTACGCGAGCTCGCCCGCGCCGCGCTCGCGACCTCCATCGCGACGCTCGAGCCGGCGCAGCGAGACGCCGGCGCCGTCGAGGGTGCGTGAGCCCGGCAAAAGACCAGCAACCGGACTCGCTCAGGCGGCTGGGCGGACCCTTCTCGAAAGATGTTGCCTCACAGTGCCTGATTGTTGATCGTGTGAGTACGAAACGGCCGAGCATCCCCGGCTGGAGCAGCAGGCGACTACCGTCGTGCCGGTGGCAGAACAAGATCGAGCTCGAGTGGTTCGGGTAGTCCGCGCGGTTCAGCGGATGAACCTGACGATCGACAACCGGTTCGCTCTCATCGAGCCGGATCCGGCCGGAGTCGAGCTCGCGACCGTGGATGAGGGCGAGGGGCCAGTCGAGTTCGATCTGTTCGCCGTGAAGCTGTCCAGCGGTGAGGTTCACCGCGACCTCACCGACTTGGAAGCGCTCGACCTCGCGAGATGGTGGTGTTCGCTGCACAGCTGAGTGTCTGGGTTCGGCACCTGGTTCTCGGCCTGTACTGCTCCGGCCGGGCACCACCGGCAGTTTCGCGAGCTAGCCAGCCTGACCTCTAGACCTGCTCCGCATCGGGTCGGTTCTTCGACGGCTTCGGCGACGAGGAACCGAGGCGCGCAGAATGTGTTTCGGGTCGGTCCCGATGTCATCGACAGCCTGGGAAGAGGGACCGATCCGCCGACCGGCGTGGGACGACGCGATTCGCGCGGGTCGCCACCGCCTACAGATCCGGCCACGGTGCCTGAACGTAGTAGAGGCAGGTCCCTATCCCGAAAGTCGTATGAACGGGACACCGAAGTCACCCCTCGGGTCGACGCAGCGGTGTGCCCGGCGACCTACGGTGTGTCCATGCTGGACGAACGCCTGGTGCGGTGGTGGGCCTGCTCCCCGGTTGGGGCCGACGCGGTGATGGTGTCGGTCCTGGTCGTGATCTGTGCGGGCGCGGGTTTGCTGGTAGACGCGGGCGTCGACTACTTCGTGTTCTCGGCGGCGCTGTTGGCCCCGCTCGCGGTGCGGCGTCGATGGCCCGAGGCGTCGGCGGCGATCATCGCCGTGGTGGCCTTCACCCAATGGGCGTGCGTGCGTGACACCACCGGCGCGGTGCTTGCCGATGTGGCGGTGCCGCTGGCGATCTACACTCTCGCGGCCCACGGCGAACGATGGGCCGGCCGCGCGGGTCTGCTCGCGGGTCTGGGCGGGGCGGTTCTCGGCGGCTGGAGCTGGCCGCAACTGCCGATGCCCGCGCTCGCGCATGTCCTGGTGGGCGTGTCACTGGCCGGGATCGTGGTCGCGGCCTGGCTCGCGGGATCGTGGCAGCGATCCCGGCGCGGGGAAATCGCGGCGCTGACCCGGCACGCGGCTCTGCTGGAACAGCAGCAGGAGCAGCGAACCCGCCTGGCGGTCCTGGAAGAACGCACCCGCATCGCCCGCGACCTGCACGACATCCTCGCCCACTCGCTGGCCGTGGTCATCGCCCAGGCCGACGGCGGCCGCTACGCCGCCCGGGCCGAACCCCGGCGGGCGATCGAGGCATTGGCCGCGATCGGTGACCAGGGACGAACCGCCCTTGCTGAAACGCGCCGCGCCATCGGTGTCCTGCGCGACGATCCATCCGCTTCCCCCGATCCGGCTCCCGCGCCCGGTATCGCGGACCTGTCCGCCCTCGCCGACGACCTGCGCGCCGCGGGCCTGCCGGTGGATCTGACCATCGACCTGTCCGGGCCGCCGCTGGATGCCGGACTCGGCTTGCTCGTCTACCGCATCGTGCAGGAAGGACTGACCAACGTGGTCAAACACGCGGAAACCGCTGCGCGAGCAGAAGTCTCGGTCCGGATCGACGGGCCGCAGTTGCACATCGATGTCTCCGACGACGGCCGAGCGAGCGGGACCGGCACTCGCCCCGGTTTCGGACTGATCGGAATGCGGGAGAGAGTGGGTGCCTACGGAGGAAGCGTGGAGCTGCGGAACCGGCCGCACGGCGGGCACCGGCTGGCCGTCGTCGTCCCGCTCGGGACCCGATGATGATCACCGTGCTCCTGGTCGAGGACCAGATCCTGGTGCGCGCGGGCTTCCGGATGGTCGTGGACTCACAACCCGACATGCGGGTGATCGGTGAAGTGGGTGACGGCGAAACCGCGGTGGCTACAGCGGCGAGACTCGCCCCGGATGTGGTTGTGATGGACATCCGGATGCCCGGTGTCGACGGCATCGAGGCAACCCGCCGGATCATGGCGGTACCGAACCCGCCCCGGGTGCTCGTGCTCACGACCTACGACCTCGACGATTACGCGACGGCCGCCGTGCGCGCGGGGGCCAGCGGGTTCCTGCTCAAAGACGCACCGGCCGAACACTTCTTGGCCGCCATTCGCTCGGTGCACGCCGGAGACGCGGTGCTGGCCCCCTCGACCACTCGGCGGTTGCTGCACGTACTCGCCCCCGCCGTCGACCCCGCGGCCCGCGAACTGGTGTCGACGCTGACCGAGCGCGAGACCCAGGTGCTGCGCATCCTGGCCACCGGAGCGTCCAACGCCGAGATCGCCGAGGCCCTCGGAGTGGGGGAGGGCACGGTGAAAACCCATGTCCGCCATATCCTGACCAAACTGTCCGCCCGCGACCGGGTGCGGGCGGTCATCGTCGCGCACGAGGCCGGGCTCACCGGGCTCGGCTAGTCTTCGTCGCGCGAGCAGGCGCTGTCGGTCGCGGGCAGTGCCCCGTCGAGGAGGTAGGCGGTCACGGCCGAGTCCACACATGCCGAACGGTCGAAGAGGAACACGCCGTGCCGAAACGCCTCCCGCAGCGTGACGGCGCGGGCCGCGGGCATGGCCGCGGCGAGCGCGTGCAGACCGGCCGCGGGCGCCACCGGGTCACCCTCGGCTCCGACAAGCAGCGCGGGGGTGTCGTTCGCGATCACGGTGGTGGGTTCGGCGGGTTGGACCGGCCAGAACGCGCAGGGGCCCGGGTGCCTGGCGAGAGCGCCGAACAGCGGTTCCGCGTCACGATGGTTCGTGATGTCGACGGCGTAGTCGGCGGCGGGCCGAGCCGGGCGGTCGGCGCACTGATTGGCCACGGTGGCGCTGAAACCGAACTCGGGTGTCACCCCGGTGTCGGCGCAGAGCGCGAGTTTGGCCGCCAGGGCGGGCGGTGGGTCGATCGGCAGGCCGTGGGCCGCGTCCGACAGTGCCCGGACCTGGTCGGTGAAAGCGGTGTAGGCCTCGGTGGAATCGTCCACGGTGAGCAGCAGTCCGGGCACCAGGTCGGCGGTGACGGTGACTCCGGCGAGGGTGATCGGCTCGACCGCGACCCGCGCGATCAGAGCGTCGACGGTGCCGAGGACGTCCGCCGTGGTCGCGCCCAACCCCAGTTCCGCGTTCCGCTCGGCGGCCCAGCGCGCCCAGTCCGCGAGCGCCGCGGCATCGGCGGCCGCGGTGTGGCGGGTGAGGTCGGGTCCGGCGGCATGTGGGTCGAGCGGGCTGTCGAGGACCATCCGATCGACGTGGTCGCCGAACAGTTGCGCGTAGACAGCGCCGAGATAGGTGCCCCACGACCAACCCAGATACGACAGCGAGGGCTCACCGAGCAGGGTCCGCAACATGTCCAGATCGCGGGCCGCGGCGCGGGTCGAGGCGTGCGGCAGCAGATGCCGCCACGGGGTACAGCGGTCGGCGAGCCCACGGGCGGTGTCGAGCGCCCGCTCGACACCGGCACTGTCGGTCGGAGCCGCCTGCGCGAGTCCGAGGTATTCGCCGGTCGGCCAGCCACATTCGAGCGGCGAGCTCGCGCCGAAGAAGCGGGGGTCCATACCGACCAGGTCGTAGCGCTCGGCCAGTTCCGGGGCGGCGGCATGGCCGCCCTCGGGGCCGTCGAGCAACAGGGAGACTCCGTCCCGGGACGGTCCGGGACCGCCGGTCTCCACCACGAGCGTCCCGAGTCGGCGGGTGGGATCGGTCGCCGGCCGTCGGGCCACGGCTATCGTGATCGTCGCACCATCAGGGTTCGAATAGTCCACGGGCACTGGGAATTCACCGCATTCCGCGCCGACTGCGGTCAGCCGCGCGCCGATCGGGTCGCTGTCCCCGACAGCACAGGCGTGCCAGGCGATGCGTTGCTCGCGGCTACCCGTCGGAAGTCCGGACGGTTCCTGTTCCACCGGCGCGCACGCGAGCGACGCTGCTCCGCACAACGCCACCGCCACTGCCGCCGACCCGATTTCATATCTGGAGAAAGTCACAGGTCGACCGTATTTTCCGGGTCGCCATCGGGTCGTCTACCCGGGGAACGATATCTGTGGGGACCAACCTCGCCCGAAAGAGAGACAACAGGGTTCGTGAGGTGGGCTGTTCCCCGCGCCGGACCGCCGGTGTGCCGGGTAGGCGAAGCGGTCCGGCGGTTCAGTGGGCGGGCTCCCAGACCGCCGGCCAGTCGCGTCCCCGGAACGCCGCGTCGACGCCGCCGTCGACGAACACCACCGACCCGACGAAATAGGTGGATTCCGGACCGAGCAGGAACGCGACGAGTGCGGCGACTTCCTGTGCGGTGCCGCCTCGTCCGGCCGGGACCGTGGCCAGGAATCCTTCCATGGCCGCCCCGATGAGCGGGTCCTTGCGGCCTTCCTGTGTCATCGGGGTGTCGATGATGCCCGGTGCGACCGCGTTGAGACGAATGCCGTCTCTGATGTAGCTCGCCGACTGTGTCCGCGCGTAGTAGGCCAGCGCCGCCTTGGTCGCGGGGTAGGCCTGGATGGCTGCGATCTCGCCGAAGGACGCGGCGATCTCGTTCGCTCGCTCCTCGTCGTGATCGAGGCAGGCGTCGGCGAGGGCGGTGGGCCAATTCGGTTGTGTGGTTGTCGAATTGGAACTGACCAACACGACCGAGGGATTCTGGCCGGCGGCGAGCAACGGCCGCAGACCTTCCAGCAGGTCGATGGCGCCGAAGTAGTTGACCCCGATCATCCGCGAAGCGGACCTGCCGGTGGTGGCGGCGAGACCGGCGAAGGGGACGAATCCGTCGAGGCTGCCGTCGAGCAGGGAGGTGGCCTGTGACAGTGCCTCGGCCCGGCCCGCCGCGGTACTGAGATCGACCGTGATGTCGGCTTCATGGAGGTCGATACCGATCACGCGGTGACCGTCGGCCTCCAGGCGTTGCTTGGTGGCGGCGCCGATACCGGACGCTGCTCCGGTGATGACGTAGGTGCTCAACGGATTCCTCTCGGGGGGGCGGGGGAAAGAAGGAAGGCCAGGCTAGCGGCATGCAGCCGCCACACCCGCGCAACATCCCGCTGGGAGGGAGAGAAGACAGCATCTGGTGACCTGGGCAGAGGCTGTCGGCCCTCGACCCCTATGTCTAGGGCGGTTTACTGTCTCAGAATGTCGACATCCAGTTGATTCGATATGTCCCGAGCGAGGTCGTCATCGGCTGGGTGAGGCGGTCTGGCGTGCAGAAATTGCCTCTAGCTGTTTGTTTGTATGGCACGGACGTGTCATAGCTGTCTGGGTCAATCGGTGGCGAGTTGCACTTGGGCCGTTGACTTGCTGTCGCGGGCGGGTCTAGTGTTTCTACTCACGCGTAGTAATACTTCTACGCAGTCGTAGAAAACGGATTGGAAACCCGCTATGGCAACAATTGCTTCGCTACGGGAGTGGCTGTCGCTTCCCCCGCTGACGCCCGCGGAGGACTACGGCTTCTTCGGTCCGGAATCGGTCGCGTGGCAGGTCTGGAGCTATCCGACCAGCTTGACGGTCGGCTTCCAGCGCGCGGTGGTGATCGAAGAGCTGGACCCGGCGCTGGTGGCCTCGGTCGACGCCACGCATGCGATCTACGACCGGCCGCGCACCCGATACGACCGCACGCTGAGATATTTCGCCATGGTGCTGTTCGCCGACAGCCGGTCGACCGCGCACGCGGCCGACATCCTGGTGAAGATCCACTCCAAGGGGATCGGCGTCGACCCCGTCACCGAGCGGACCTACGACGCGAACGATCCGCACTCGCAGCTCTGGATCCACCTGACCGCATGGCATTCCATTCTCGTCGCCTACGAGAAGTACGGTCCGGGCCGGCTCAGCGAGGCCGACGAACTGCAGTACTGGGCGGAGTGCGCGCGGGCGGCGGAGTTGCAGACCTGCGACCCGGCGGAGGTGCCGCGCACCAGGGCCGGGGTCAGCGAGTACTTCGAGCAGATGCGCCCGCAGCTGATCGGGTCCGGCATCGCCCGCAAGGCGATGCGCCACCTGCTGCAGGCGGAGGTGATGATGCCGGAGATTCCGCTGCTGCTCCGGCCGATGTTCAAGGTGGTGTACGCCTTCCTGCGCCGGGGCACTCTGGCCACCATGCCGCGGTGGATGCGGGAGATGGCGGGATTGCCCAAGGGCAGGCTGCTCGACGCACTCGTCACGACGCCGATGAGCGTCGCTTTCACGCTGGTGAGCATGAACGCGCGCTTGCAGATTCAGCTGCTGCGGCTGATCTCGCCGATGACGGTGCCGGTCGCCGCTCCGGTGCTGCTGAAGATCGCGCCCGCGAGCACCACGACGATGACCCCGCGGCAAGCGCAAGAACTCTACGGCTACGACATTCCCGCGCAGGCCCACCAGGCCTTGCGGGACAAACAACGCGCCCGGGTCTTCGGCCGCGGGGAGGCGCCCGACGATCAGGGTCTGATCGAATCCCAGGCCGTGCTCGGCGAGATCTCCTGAGAGGTGACGTGATGATCAAAGAACTGCTCGGCTATCGAATCAGCCTGCGCCAGCTCATCTTCCTCGGCATCGCCTTCGGGGTGCCCTACTTCCTGATCGGGTTGTTCTGGCTGGGGGCGCACTATGAGCACCTCGACGATCTGCAGGGCTTCGACAAACTGTTCTCGGCGATCGGCGAGATCATCGCCTGGCCGCCGTTGGTGATCTCGGATATCCGGTTACGGTGACGTGGGCCGGTCATGAGGTGCCTGGGCGTCCTCGGCTTGCCATGCCGAAACCACCGATCCGCCGGACGGGATGATCCGGGTCCCCGTGTCGTCCCTGGGCAGCGTCCTGGTCAGTGCCCGCGCCGTGGGCCGAAGTGCCTGGGGGGAAGCGAGTTCCGGATTCGACAGCACCAGTCGGCCGAGCGATTCGATGAACCCGAGCATGACGCGACTGGTCAGTTCGACGTCGACGTCCTTGGGGCCGCCGCGGCGCGCGATGCCCGTCTCGAGCAGGTGGGCGCAGCGGGCGACGACCTTCTCCCTGGCGTCGGCGAGCAGGCCGCGGTAGGAGGCGGGCGCGCCGTCCGCGGGCACGAGGATCAGCCGCCAGCGCACCGGATCGTCCTGTACCGCGGTGAGAAAGGCGATGACCGCCTCCTCGAATTCCACATCGGGATCGGAGTCGTCGAAATCCGCGGGAAGCGCCTCGAGGACCTGTGCGATGCCCCGTGTGTGCTCGCGCCGCAACAGTGCGTCGAGCAGCTGGGGCGCGGTGGGGTAGATCGCGTACAGCACAGGTTTGGCGACGCCGGCCTCTTTGGCCACCGCCTGCATCGTGAGCTCGGCCAAGCCGTCCCGGCCCGCGACCGCGCGAGCCGCGTCGAGCAGTTGCTCGCGACGCTCCTCCGGCGGTAGTCGGGGGCCGTTGCGGCGCCGCGGCCGGGCAGGTCGCGGTGGGGCGATCCGCCAGACGCCGTCGGTGTCCTCTTCGATGCTCATCAGAAAATGATCCCCCACGGGCAGGGTGCCGCGTCGGCGGCGCTGCTGGTGTCCACATATCTACTCTAGCGTAGAAAAATATAGCTACGGCCACGTAGAAAATGTTCGCGGTGAATTCAGGCGTCGCGCCGAGTTCACAGCTCGGAGCCGCGACAGCAGCACATCGTTCCAGCCCATCAGCAACCGCCGAGAGTGAACCATCATGCAGCAGTCGTCGACCAGGATGTCCGGCGAATTCAGTGACGGGGCAACAGCTCCGCCGCAGGGCGTCGACGCCCGTGATCAGATCATCACCGCCGGGCTGACCTACTGGCGCGAACACCCGCAACGCGCCGTCGAGACCGCGGGGCGCCAGGTCCTGATGACGGGCCGGGCGCTCGCCGAACTGGTCCGCGCCCTGCTCACCCGGCGTTTTCCCACCACGGAGTTCGTCAAGCAGTGCGCGTTCATGGCCAGTGTGTCGGCCACTCCCACGCTGCTGGTCGCGATTCCCATCGCGGTCGTGGTGTCGATCCAGGTCGGCTCGCTCGTCAGCCAGGTCGGGGCGACCACCTTCATCGGCGCGGTCAACGGGCTCGGGATCATCCGCCAGGGCGCCCCATTGGTGACCTCGCTGATGATCGCGGGCGCGGTGGGGTCGGCGATCTGCGCGGATCTCGGTTCGCGCACCATCCGGGAAGAGATCGACGCCATGACAGTGATGGGCGTCGATCCGGTGCGCCGCCTGGTCGCCCCTCGCCTCGCCGCGGCGGTCGTGGTCAGCACCCTGCTGTGCGGGCTGGTCGTGTTCGTCGGGTTCGCGACCGGCTACGTGTTCAACGTCTACATCCAGGACGGGACGCCGGGCTCCTATATCAGTACCTTCGCCTCGTTCGCGGTGGCCGCGGATCTGGTCGTCGCCATGGTCAAGGCGACGGTCTTCGGCGCGCTGGCGGCGATCATCGCCTGTGACACCGGGCTGCACACCAGGGGCGGACCGGCCGGGGTGGCCGACGCTGTGAATTCCGCGGTCGTCAACTCCGCGATCGTCCTGTTCGCGACCAACATCATCCTCACGCAGCTCTACAACGCTGTCTTCCCGTCGAAGGTGCTCTGAGATGGCCTCCGGTTACGTTCCACCCCTGGCGCGTCCGGTGCGCAAGCTGCGCGCCGCCGCCGCCGTGCCGGCGACCGTCCCGGTGCGGCTCGGACACCAAGGGCTCGTGTTCTTGCAGGCGGTCGCGGCGATTCCCTTCGTGCTCAGGCACTATCGGAAAGAACTGCTGCGATTGATCACCGACGTGAGCTTCGGCAACGGCTCGTTGATCGTCGGCGGCGGGGTGATCGGCGTCGTGGTCATTCTCTGCGGTTTCGGCGGGATCACCGTCGGCATGGAGTCGCACACCGCGCTGAATCTGCTCACCATGAGTCCGCTCACCGGCGCCATCTCCGGATTCGCCACGACACGGGAATTGGCACCGCTGCTGGCGACGCTGGCCTTCGGCGCCCAGGCGGGCTGCCGGTTCACCGCGCAGTTGGGCTCGATGCGGATCTCCGAGGAAATCGACGCCTTGGAATCGATCGCGATCCGGCCGCTGCCCTATCTGATCACCACGCGCATGCTGGCGGCCGTCGTCGCCATCGTGCCGCTCTACACCGCGGGCCTGGCCGTCGCCTATATCGCGACGCGGCTCACCGTGGCCTTCCTCGGCGGGACGACACTGGGTACCTACGACCACTACTTCCACCAGTTCCTCGACCCGGTGGACGTGGCCTACTCGATCCTCAAGATCATCGTCTTCGCCGCCGTGGCGACCTTCATCCAGTGCTACTACGGCTACACCGCCGCGGGCGGGCCCGAAGGTGTCGGAGTGGCGTCCGGCCGGGCGATCCGGATGACCATCGTCACTGTCGTCTTCGTCAATCTCCTGTTCTCCCTGTCGATCTGGGGGATCGACCCGGGCATCAGGATCACGGGATAGGTCGCGACCATGATCATCGACCCCAGCGGGCGTGGCCCGAGTGCTCTGCGGCTCGGTCTGCTCGGCGTGCTCATCGCCGTGCTCATCGCGATCACCGTCTATCTGCTCGGACTGCGCTACAACGGCGAGTTCCTCGACACCGTCGAGGTGACCGCGGGCATGACCAGCACCGGCGACGGCGTACCCGAGCGTGCCGACGTCACCTTCCGTGGCGTGCTGGTGGGCCAGGTCGCCCGCACCGACATCGCTGCCGGCGGCGAACGCCAGAACATGCTGCTGCGCATCGAACCGTCTATGGCCCACCGCATTCCGGCCACGGTCACCGCCCGCGTGGTGCCCAACAACATCTTCGGTGTCACCGCGGTGGAACTCGTCGACAACGGTCCCGCGCCGGATCGGCTACGCGACGGAGCGACCATCACGCAGGACACCAGCGAGGTGGGCGCTCAGTTGCAGACGACCCTGACCACCCTGCGGACCGTTCTCGACGCCATCGATCCGATCCGGCTCGCCGCCGTCCTCGGCACGTTGGCCGACGCGCTCGACCCCGCCTACCGCATGCCGGGCTCCACCATCGAGCGGCTCGACACCTGGACCACCCAGGTCAGGGCGACGCCGGGGATCGGCAACCTGCTCGGCGATCTCGGGGCCGCGGCCTCGGCGGTCAACGAGTCGGCGCCTCAACTGGTCGACACGCTCGTCTCCTCGGTGACCGCGGCGCGCACGCTCACCGAGAAACGCGCGAATCTGATCTCACTGCTGACCGCCGCCCGCGGCGTGGTGGGCGTCACCAACACCTTGTTCGAGCGCAATCCGGATGCGGGCCCGGAGCTGGTCGGCGGGCTGCACGAGACCTTCGGCGCGCTGGCCGCCGACTCCGGCGCCATCGGCACCGCGGTCGCCAACCTCGAGACGGCGCTGAACAAGCTGGCGACGGTGTTCAACTGGGGACCCGACAAACACATGCGCTGGGTCGTGGACGTGAGTTTCACCCCCTTCACCCAGTACACCGCCGCGGACTGTCCTCGCTACGGCGAGCTCGCCGGGCCACGCTGCGGGGGCTCCTCGGTGCCGTATACCGCTCCGGAACAACGTATTCCGACCCAGTTGCTGCCAAGGCGGCTGGAAGCGGCCGGCCCGCCCGCTGTCGTTCCCGGCCTCCCGGCGATCCCCGCTCTTCCCGCGATTCCGGGACTGCCCGCGATCCCCGGCCTGCCCGCGGTTCCCGGCCCGACACCGAACGAGCCTGCTCCCGGACCCGCCGTGGCCCCCGCCTCCGCTCCGGCCGCCCTGCACGGCGTGGACGCCATCGAGGCGCTCGTCGGGCGAGCTCCGAACGCCGCGCACCTGGTCCTGCTCACGCCGGTCCTGGCCGGCGGAGCGGTCAACGTCACCTACTCCAACCAGCCCCGGGGGAACTGACATGATGAAGACCCGCACCGCGGTGCTGATCGTGACGCTGTTCGTCGGCGTGGCCCTGGTGGCCGGTTACACCATCTTCTCGACCTTGCAGCGCGGGGTCAGCGGTGACACCGTCCGCTACAGCGCGACCTTCGGCAATGTCCTGGGTCTGCGGGTCGGCGACGACGTCCGCATGGCCGGAATCCGCGTCGGCCGAGTGGATTCCATCGAACTCGACGCGGATCGGCGCGCGTCGGTGGTGCTGCGCGTGCAGTCGCGCCATCAGCTCACCACGACCACGAAAGCGCTGATCCGTTACCAGAACCTGATCGGGCAACGATATGTCGCGTTGGCCGCCGGGGAGCGGGGAGGAGACCGGCTGCCGCCCGACGGGGCCATCCCCTACGAGCGCACCGAGTCGTCCTTCGATGTGTCCACGGTGCTGGCGGGTTTCGAACCACTGTTCGCCACCTTGGAGCCCGACGACATCAATTCGTTGTCGCAGACGCTCGTTCAAGCTCTCCAAGGCGACGGCGTATCGCTGAGCGCGCTGGTCACCCAGGCCGCGCAACTGGCCGGCACCTTCCGCGACCGTGACGAGATCCTCGGACAGGTGATCACCAACCTCGGCGGGGTGGTGGAGGGCCTGGCGAACCGCAGTGGCGAGCTGGAAACGCTGATCACCCAGACACGGATGCTGACCGTCGACCTCTACGAGCAGGGTACGACGCTCGCGACCGCGGTCGAACAGGCATCCGGGTCGACCAGCCGGCTCGCCGATCTCATCGCGCGGATCAGGCCCGGGCTCGCGCAGGCGCAGCAGTCCGCCGCCGAAGGCGTGCACCTGCTGATCTCCAACGGCGCCCGACTCGACATCACCGCCGCCGAACTGCCTTTCGTCCTGGCCGGTCTCGCCCGGATCAGCGGCAACGGCGCCTACATCAACTCCTACTTCTGCAATCTGGATGTCTCGCTGTGGGGAGTCCTGCTTCCGCCCGGGATGTTCAACCAGATCGGTGGCAATTCCCAATCGGAGGTATGCCGGTAATGACGTCCACCCGACCACCCGAGCGCCTGACCCGGGTCATCGACGACATCCTCACCACGCTGCGGCTACCCACCGTGGGCCGAATGTGGCAGGCTATTCCGAGCTATTCGGGCAATCGCCATTGGTGGCTCGGTGTGGGTGCCGGTGCGGTGGTGGTGGTCCTGCTGTTCGGGTCGAGCGCGCTCACCCGGTTCGATCTCGGCAGCCGGACCGTGCACGCCGAGTTCGCCCAGACGGCAGGCCTGCGCGCGGGAGACAGCGTCGATATCGCGGGCATCGAAGTCGGAACGGTGAAGTCGACGCGGCTGGCAGGGGACCGGATAGAGGCCGCGCTCGCGATCGACAGCGAAATCCGGGTCGGCGACGATGCCAAGGCCGCGATCAAGATGTCGACGATCCTGGGCCGGATGCATGTCGAACTCGACCCCGGTGCGCCGTCGGCGCCGCGCAGTCGCCGCATTCCGCTGGAGCGGACCGAAGTTCCCTACAACCTGGCCAAGGTCGTCGACGACGACAAATACACCCATTCCTTCGAACACCTCGAGCGGATGGACCCGGTGGCGTTGCGGGCCTCGCTCGACGCGCTCGCCCGGCAGTTGGGGGACTCGCCGCAATTGACCGCGGCGGCACTGGATTCGGTGGGTTCGCTGGCCGCGGTCATCAGTGATCGTCGTGACGAGGTCGAGCGGTTGCTGCGCAATATCGACAAGGTCTCGAGCGTGGTGTCCGACAACCAGAACGCCGTACTCCTGCTGCTGACCCGTGGCCAGGCCATCGGCGACGCGGTCGCCCGACGCCAATCGCTGGTCACCGAGCTGCTCGACAGCATCGCCGCGCTCTCGGCGGATCTGCAGGCGATGGGCGTCGAGAACGCCGGACAGCTCGCACCGTTGATCGCCGATCTCAACACCATGTCGGCGGGCTTGCAGAACAACAAGGCCAATCTGGACAACCTGTTCCAGATCATGCCGGTCACGCTCCGGCAGTTCAACAACTCGCTCGGAAACGGCCCCTACGGGGAGATCTACCTGCCGTGGATGTTCCCCGACAACTGGCTGTGTGCCGTGCAGGCCGTGGAAGGTTGCCGCTGATGCGCACGACATTCGTCCGCCTGGCCGTGCTGGCCGCTGTCGCCGTCCTGGCTGCGGGCTGCTCCGCGCTGCCGCACAGCCTGACCTCGTTGCCGGACCGGCTGCTCGGCAAGGAAGAGACCATCACGGCGGACTTCGAGAACGTCGCCGGCCTCTACGTCGGCAACGAAGTCTCCGTCCTCGGCATGCCGGTGGGCCGGGTGACCGAGCTCGTGCCGCAAGGAAAGTACGTGCAGGTGCACATGGTCGTCGATGCCGAGGTCGACCTGCCCGCCGACGTGGTCGCGGCGCTGGTCTCGCCCCAGATGATCACTAACCGCCACATCGAACTCACCCCCGCCTACACCGGCGGCCCCACCCTGCCCCGCGGCAGCCACATTCCGTTCGGCCGCACCAGAACGCCCGTCGAGCTGGACCGTATCCTGCGCAATTTCGATGACATCGGAAAGGCGCTGGCGGGCAGCAACACCGACGGCCCGATGGCGAGCCGGGTGCTGTTTCCGCTGCTCGACGGCAACGGTGACCGCATCCGCGAGACCTTGGCCGCGCTCTCCGGGGCCTTCGAGGTGACCTTGGCCAACAAGGATCAGATCTCCAACGCGATCGTCCGGCTCAACGACGTCACCCAGATCCTCGCCGAGAACGACGCGACGGTCCGCGACTTCAGCGCCCGGCTGACCCAGCTGGTCACCCTGATGCGGGAGCAAGCTCCGGGACTCCAGGCGGTCCTCGCCCAGCTCAACGACTTCGTCGCCAACACCAGCGCCGTCGTCGGGGAGAACGAGCAGCCGCTGACGGACGCGCTGCTGCGATTGATCACGATCACCGCGCAGATGCGCGACCACGCACGAGGACTCACCGAGGTCGTCGACATCGCCCCGCTGTTCCTCGGCAACCTGGGCAACGCGGTGAGCCCCGAAGCCAAGGCCGTTCGCCTGCATCTGCTCACGGACAAGAGCCTGCTCGACAACGAACTGCTCTCGCTGTTCTGCCAGCGGGTCGAGCTCCGGGCAGACGGCTGCCGAACCGGCAGGCTCGAGGACTTCGGCCCCGACTTCGGGCTGTTCGCCGCGCTGCTGGGGCTGACCCGATGAGCCACAGCCTCTCCCGTGCGGCGGTGCTGGCGCTGACGATCTGCTCGGTGGCCGGCTGCACGATGACCGTCGACTCCATGCCCCTGCCCAAACCCGGCCTCGACGGCCCCACCTACACGGTCCGGGCGATGTTCGACAACGCGTTGAACCTGCCCGATCGCGCGCACGTGAAGGCAGGCGGCACCGACATCGGCATCGTCACCGGCCTCGACACCACCGATTTCGTGGCGACGGTCGAGCTGGAGATCCGCGCGGACGTTCGCCTGCCGCGCGGATCTCGGGCCGAACTTCGCCAGCCGACACCGCTGGGCGACATCTATGTCGCGGTCGTGCTGCCCGAACTCCGCCCCGGCACACCGATGCTGGCCGACGGCGACGTCATCGACCAGGACCACACCTCGGCGGGCGCCTCGGTGGAGGAGCTGATGATGTCGCTGTCGATGTTGCTCAACGGCGGTGCGCTGAGTCAGGTGGCCCGGATCACCAGCGAGTCGAACTCGATATTCGAGGGACGCGGGCCCCAGCTCTCGCATCTGCTCACCGAACTGACCGCGACGCTCACCGCGCTCAACGAACGAACCGGCCAGATCGACGCCGTCCTGCACGGTCTCGACTCGCTCAGCGTCACACTCAACCAGCGCAGAGCCGAGCTCGGCCAGGCCGCGGACACCTTCCCGCCGCTGATCTCGGTGCTCACCGAGAACAACCGTGCCATCACCGAACTCACGACCGAGGTCTCGACCACCCTCGGTGCGCTCGGCGAGTTCACCTCCACCAGCAGCGCGGACTTCGTCGGCCTCTTCGAGAGTGTGCAGGCCCTGATGTCGGGCTTCACCCAGATGGGCGACCACCTGGCCGGCGCGCTCGACGAGCTGCACGCGTTGCACCCGGCGTTGCTGGCCACCACCCAGGGCACGAGCCTCGCGGTCGCGGCGACGGTGTCCTACCTGAGTGTCGGCGCCCTGACCGACCCGCAGGGGAGCAGGCTGCCCGACGGCTCGGACCCCGGCGCGTTCCTCGGCAGTCTCGCCGAAGTACTCGCGCGCGTCATCGGCCGGTTGCAGGGAGGCGGGCGATGACCGGATACCGCCGTGGCAGTGTCCGCTACACGGTAGCCCTCGTCTTCACCTTCGGTGTCTGGTTTCTCGGCCTGGCGCTCGAGGTCGCCGCCGTCTACCTGCTCCGAGCTGCGAGCTGGGCCAAAGGCCATGTCAACGGCATCGCGGCAGCGGGACTGGTGGCGACACTGATGGTCAGCGGCGGCTATCTGCTCGTCGATGTCGTCCGGGTCGATCCGCTGGGTGACACCTTCACGGTCCGGGTGGAGCTGGCCGGCTCGGGCGGGCTGCTCGAGCACTCCGATGTCACGTTCCGTGGTGTGCGCGTCGGCACGGTGCGGTCCTTGGAGCTCTCCGAGACCGGAGTCACCGCGGTGGCCGACATCGATGCCGCCTATCGCGTCCCCATGGGCGGTGTGGTCGTCGTCGCTCGATTGTCGGCCGCGGGGGAGCAGTACCTCGATATCCGCCCCGATTCCGACGACGGCCCCTATCTGACCGACGGTGCGGTCGTCGAGCGCGACCGGACGTCGACCCCGGTCACCATCGACGAATTCCTCACCGATACAGCTGATTTCATCGGCGGCTTGAACCCGCAGCGGTTGAACGTGATCGTCGCCGAACTCGACAAGGCGCTGGCGGGCGGGCCGGACCAGCTGCGCACGGTGATCAGTGGGATCAGTCAGGCCATGGTGGGAATGACCGAATTGCTTCCGCAGACCCGCAACCTCGTCGAGAAGCTGGCCGTCATCGCCGAGACGACGTCGCACGCCCAGCCGGACCTGCGCGCCCTCGTCGAGGGGTCGGGAGTGCTGTTCGGGCAGTTCGCCGCCGCGGACCAGGAGTTGCGGCGGATCCTGGATCTCGGCCCCGGCCAGTTGGCGACGCTGGGCGGCGTGATCGCCGAAACCACCGACCCGGTCACGAATCTGGTGACGAACCTGCGCGCCATCACCAGGGCCGCCCGCCTGCGCACACCGGCGTTGACCGCGCTGTTCCCGGCATTGCGAACGGGTACCGCCTTGCTCGGAGTTCCCGCGCACGACAACGCCTTCCACACGATGGTCGACATCTGGCCGCGACCGTTCTGCGAATACGACACGATCCCGGTCTCGCCCGCGACCCTGTCCGACGGCACTGTCCGGCTCTACAACTACTGCGTCACCAGCGATCCCGCGCAGCAGATCCGCGGGTCGGCGAACGCGCCACGGCCCGACGCGCCCGACAACACCGCCGGACCACCGCCGGGTAGCACCGGCGACGAGCGGTCCGTGCCGCTGCCCGGACGTTGAAACCACCGCTTTCGAAAGGAACCCCCATGACAGAGACCGAGGAATCGGCGAACATCGTGTCAGCGCCATCCGGCGAGTCCACGCCCACCCCATCCACCGGCCGATCACCGCGCCCACGGACCGCCGCGATCGTCGTCGCCCTGGCCGTGGCACTGGGCGTCGCCGGGACGGCCGCCGGCGGTTACTTCGGTTGGCGGAACCACCGAGCCGGCGAACTCGAGCGATCGCGCACCGAGGCGCGGGCGGCGGCCTGTGCCTACGGCTCGGTGTTGTCGACCTACAACGCCGCCGATCTGGATTCCTATTTCGCCGCCGTGCTCGAGCGTGCGACCGGCGCGTGGAAGCAGGAGTTCGAGTCCACCAGTGCCGACCTGCGGGAGGTGCTGATCCAGGGCCAGGTGCAGTCGACGGCGGGCACCGTGGAGTGCGCGATCGCCACCAGCGGGACCGACACCGCCGAGGCCATCGTCGTCGTCGACCAGTCCATCGCCAGCGTCGGAACCCAGCAGCAGCCCCGCCGTGGTCAGCTGTCGATCACGTTGTCGCTGGCCAAGTCCGGCGATCGATGGCTGACGAGCAAGGTGTCCTCGCCCCTGCTGCGCACCAACCCGTGAAATCTCCCACTGATCTGTTCCTGCGACAAGGACTGCGCTGCACATGGTTTGGCTCGTTCTGCTCGGTTCCGCGCTCGGCGCCCTCCTCGTCGCCGTGGTCGGTGGTCTCGTCGTTCTCATCGTGCTGCAGCGCCGCGCCGCACGTCTGCTCGGCGCCGCGACCCCGCCGGCCGACGACCGGACGATCCGTCTGCTCGAGTCTCGGCGGCAAACCTTCCAGATGTCGGGAGAGCAGTACTTCGCAGCGATGCCCTGGCAAGTGTGGTCCGCCCTCGAAGAGGGTGCGTTCACCTGGATTCCGATGATCGGTGGGGTCACCTACCGTGATCACGATCGTGGTCCGGGAACGGTGCGCACGCTCGACGCCATCGTCTTCGCGGCCGCCGAACAGGTGACCCGCCGCGATTCGTGCACCCGGCTGAGCGTGGTCGGCATCGAGACCTCGATCCCGCTGCTGGTCAAGTCCTACATCATGGACTTCCGGCTCACCGAAACCTCCGCGGGCGCCACCGTGCTGCGGTGGACGATCGCCGGCCGACCGGCCGTCTTCGCCTTCGTCCCGCTGAGCTGGACCGCGGTCTTCATTCGCCCGTTCGTCCAGGTCGTGCTCAGGAGATGGGCCGGCGACTTCACCTGAAGGTCCCTACGGCGGGCTCGCTCCCGACCCTGACCCGAACGCGACGCACTCGGTCTCGGAACCCGCCCCACCGGTTCCGGTGCCGCTGTACTCATACCGGGTAGGTGTCGTGGAACGCGTCCCGCACGGTGGCCGCGCCGTGTGCGTCTCGCTTCTCGATACCGGTGAGGATTTCCGACACTCGCCAGTAGTGCGACGGGACCAATCGGCCGCCCGTGACCACGCCCAGCGTCACGTTCGCTGCCTCATCGGGTTTGTCGGCGGCCACCAGCGCCAGACCCAGGTCCAGGTTCGCCATGGCGAGACGGCGTGGACGGACATACGTGGTCCGCTTCAAGTCGGCCACGACGTTGCGCGCGTACACCTCAGCCGCCGGGTCACCCAGCCAGGACAGTGTGGTGGCGACGTAGGTATCGGCCTTCGACGGGTCATAGCGAAAGTGATGCTCCGGCCGGTCCGGGGTGCGCAGGCCGGACACCAGGCGCGCGACACTGCGCAGCGCTCCGTAGGTGCCCGCGCTGTCCCCGATACGTGCCAGCGCGCGGCCCTGCTGCGCGGTCGCCTGGATGTAGACCGAACTGTCGGCCGGGGCGATGTCGCGCGCCGCCTGTGACAACTCGGCCGCTTCGCCGAACTCGCGATGGATGAGGTGCTGCCAGGCGCGTGTTTCCAGGGTCCAGGCCGCGATCTCGGGGTGCTCGGACTCTTCGGCGATATCGCGCGCGGCGCGCAGCCGGGATGCGGCGGCGGGTAGTTCGTCCAGGTCTATGTGGCACGTTCCGGCCAGCAGTGAGAGCCACCCGGCGGTCACCAGCAAACGACGGTGCTGCACGAGGGTCATCTGTCCGTTCAGCAGACGGGCGGTGTAGCCCAGGTGCCGGCGTATGCCGACCAGCAGTTCGGCGGGCGGGGTGGTCGAGTAGGCCGACGCCAGATCGTCCACGGCCATTTCCAGCCGCTCCAGTGTGTCTCCGCCGACGTCGGAGGCCGCGATTCGCTGTATCCATTCCTGCCCGGCCCGTTCCCCATCGGCCGGTTCGCCCAGAGTGGCGTGATATGCGGCGGACACCTCGGCAGGTACCGGCCGCTTGCCGGACTCGATGAGCGACAGATAGGCGGGTGAGTAGTGCGTCAGCCGGGCGATCTCGCGCAGCCCGACCCCGGCCGCCTCCCGTGCGGCTCTGAGCTGTGCACCCGGTTCCATCGTTGCCCTTCGGCTCGGTCAGCTGTGAACACTCTGTCAACACCGTAAGCCTGTGACCACCGATAACGCACGCCTAGCGTTGCATTCAGCCCCACCGCCGGGTATCGAACCGGCCTGGTGCCGGTTCCTCGGCGGTGGGCGCATCCACCCAGAGGCCCAGCAGCACCAGGAGGGGACCGTGACGTCGTCCGAGAGAACCCGCCCGCTACCCGAACGCACCCCGAAGCCGCTTCAACCGCAACCGCTCGAGGTCGCACCGCCCGAGATCATCCGTCGCCTGCTCGTCGCGCTGGAAGTTTGGGAACCGCAGTGGAGGGCGTCGTGAACAGCCGGCTTCTATCCCTGACCACACGGCCGCGAAACGCTCCATGACGGTCCGGCCGTCGTCTGATGGATTGGCGCTGGCCTCGCCGTTCCGGGTGGTCTGCCACGGCTCGCTGGACAACCTCGAAGCATGGCTCGACGCTGCCGAGCAGCGCGACCGCGACCGGCCGCCCCCGCGCTCGGTCGGTGGGAAGGCAGACGCGTGACCAGCCTGATGTGGATTCTTGTATTCGGCATCCCGACCGCTGTCCTGGTCGCGGCGATCGTCTGGCCGGAGCGCATCCCGCCGGACCGGACGGTCGATGGCATCCAGCAGCGCCTCGAGTGCGAGGCAGGCGCCACACCGGCTGTCGAATCGGTGCGCGAAGGGTCGGCGGGGCGGGACAGGCTGTGAGCTCGCACGGAGTGACCTAGCGATATTGCCTCGCCCCACCGACTCTCGCAGGCACCGGCGTGAGCCGGGCACATACCCAGGTCCGAGATCTGCCGATGACGGTAGAGATCGGCAGACGACATGCAGCACCCAGGACCTGGCGAGCCGGATCTCGGCCGAAATACCAGCTCAGCCAGTATTCGGCACGTGGACACCGAAAGACTGCCTCGATCACGGAGCGACCCAGCGCCATTGTCGTCGAATGCCACCGGGGCAAGGAGAGGGATCGGTGACCGAATCCGATCCGGCACACGCGGGTCACGAAGACGAGCGGTTCGCCCGCGCCGACCGGAGACGCGCACCGCGTTCGACCACGTGTTGTCGACCAGCTACGAACGCATCACCCACGATCGCGACGCCTGAACGTCCAAGACCGGCCGACGATTGGTACCTCTCACAGCTGGGGTGTGAGTCGTTCGGTCCACCGTCAGATTTCCGGAGAATTCTCGTTCGGTCGCGGGCGGGTGGGTGACCATGGCTTCTGGTGCAGTGCCTGACGAAGGGCGCCGTCGCGGCACGGGGCCGGGACGCGTGGGCACTTCCCGGCAGAGTGGCCGGGCCGAGAGAGGCGCAGTAGAGATGTCGAGTGATGTCGTGGATGTGACCGCGGAATTCGCAGTCGCGAGGCAAGCGCTGTGGGAGGTTCTGCTGGATCCGCAGAGCTATCCGCGGCTGTGGACGGGCATCGGGGGATGCGAACGGGTGAGCGGTCCCGAGGGCGACACCATATGGCAGGTCCGCATCGGCGACGCGGCGGCCGGAGTGCGCAGGGTCGCGCTGTCTGTGCGGATCGGCCGCTGGTACGAGAGTTTCGAGCTGAACAACGCGGAGTCGGGCAGCTTCGCGCTGATCCGGCTCGCGGGTGATCAGCAGCGAACCACCGTGAGTGTCACCGTCTTCGCCGCGCCCCGGCTGCATCCGGCGCTGGAGCGGGTACGCGCCGCCGAGACCGTCCGATGGATCAAGGCCGGGTTGCGGCGAGCCGTCGACGTGGTGCGTGGGGCGCGGACATCGGTGGTGGGCAACGGTGATCGGGCGCCGATCCGCCGAAAGTCCGAGCTGGTGCGCTGGATGGCGAGCTCCGGGCTGGTCGCGCCGCCGGTGACTACGGCGCGGCAACTGCGGTCGCTGTATCGGTGGGGTTTCAACCTGGCCGGTGGCTATGCGGCGGGCGCCGCGCACAGTCCCGACCAGCTCGCCCTGATCGACACCGTCAGTACGGCCACTTTCGCCGAGACCGACAAGCGCACCACCGCGCTGGCCGGGGCGATGTACGAGGTCGGGTTGCGTGCGGGCGACGCGATCGGGCTGCTCGCCGCCAACCACTGCGGCATGGTCGAGACGATGGTCGCGGCGGGCAAGCTCGGCGTCGATGTCGCGCTGCTGAACGCCGGTCTGTCGGGCAGGCGGATCGAGGAGATCGTGCAGCGCCACCGGCTGTCGGCATTGTTCGTCGACACCGGGCTGAACCATCTCGTGCAGTATCTGCACGACGGCGTGCCGCGCTTCGTCACCGACGACCTGCCCGCGGACCCCGCCCGGATCACCATCGAGGATCTGATCGCCATGGGCCATAAGGAGTTTCCGGTCCCCACCCTGCCCGGGCGGCAGATCGTGCTCACCTCGGGAACCAGCGGTACCCCGAAAGGTGCGAGGCGCCCGCATCCGAAGGGATTCGACACCCTGGTCGCGCTGTTGTCGCGGATCCCGATCGAAGTGGGCAGCACGATGATGATCCCGGCGCCGCTGTTCCACACCTGGGGGCTCTCGGCACTGCAGCTGAGCACCGCGGTGCGCGCCACCGTCGTGCTCGCGCAGGGCTTCGACGCCGAGGAATGCCTGCGTCAGGTCGCCGAACATCGGGTGCGCACCCTCATCGCGGTGCCCACCATGATCCAGCGCCTGGTCGACCTGCCCGACGCGGTGCGCACTCGCCACGACCTGAGCAGTCTGCGGCACGTCATCAGCTGCGGCGCACCGCTGGTCGCGGCGACGGTGGATCGCTTCCTGCGGGACTACGGCGACGTGCTCTACAACCTCTACGGCTCCACCGAGGTCTCCTGGGCCAGTGTCGCGGCCCCCGAGGACCTCCGGGCCGCCCCGACCACCGCGGGCAGACCCCCGCTGGGCACCCGCATCGCGATCCTCGGCGCCGACAATCAGCCGGTGCCGAGAGGGGTGACCGGACGGATCTTCGTCGGCAATCACATGCTGTTCGACGGCTACGTCAACGACACCCCGCCCGAGGAAGCCGACGGCATGCTGAACACCGGCGATCTGGGCTACCTCGACGCGGAGGGCAGGCTGTTCGTGGCGGGACGCGACGACGAGATGATCATCTCCGGTGGCGAGAACGTCTTCCCCCGTCCGGTCGAAGAGGCATTGTCGTATCTGCCGCAAGTCAGCGATGTTGCGGTGGTCGGGGTATCGGATCGGGAGTTCGGTCAGCGGCTGGCCGCCTTCCTCGTCAAACACGAAGGCTCCAGCCTCGACTCGGACATGGTGCGCACCTACGTCCGCAACCGGCTCAGCCGCTTCTCGGTCCCGCGCGACGTCACCTTCCTCAACTCGCTGCCCCGCGGGGAAACCGGCAAGGTGCTCAAGCGGCTGCTCGTCGACCCCGCGGGGTTCGTCAACTGAACGGTGGACCGAGCACGGCAGGCCGCCGAGAGCACCGGGCATCGGTCAGCAGGCTTGCGCGGCCACCGCGGTCTGGTCGCGGTGATGGTGCGGTGTCTCGTCGATGTCACCGGCCAGTCGGGCAACCGCGGCCGACCGCAATCGCCACAGGTCTCCGGCCTTGCGGGGATCCAGCCCCGTCGCTCGGGCGATCCGTTCGAGGCGGTAGTCGACGGTGTTGGGGTGCACGTGCAAGACCTTGGCCGTGCTCAGGCGGGTGGCTCGGGTGTCGAGGTGGGCCAGCAATGTCTCCAGCAGCACGGGTTGTTCCTCGAGGGGATCCAGTACGGCCGCGAGCCGGTCGCGGGCGGCCCCTGGCCGGGTCAGCTGGTATTCCAGGGAAAGGCCCTCGAACGAGTGCAGGCCCATGCGGCGCAGCCGGCGCATGAGTTGGAGCATCGCGTCCACATGCTCGATCGCCGCGGGGATGTAGTCGATGGCCGCGGGAAGGAAGGTGGCGCGGATCGGGGCCTGCGCCGCGACGGTCATCGCCTCGACGAACCGTTCGGCGTCGGTGGTGCCCAGCCGGGGTGCGGGGACGAGCAGGGTTCCACCGCGCGCGGTCACCAGCGCCAGGGCGTTGTCGCCGCACCAGCGGGTGATCTCCGCCCTCACGCGGTGCACCTTGCGGTGGGCGACGATCTGGGGATCGAGACGCGGGTCCGACTCGTCGACGTGGGGAGCGATCTCGACGGCGAAGACCAGGTAGTTCGCGGCCAGCTGGATTCCGCACTCGCGGGCCATGGCAGGCGTCGCGGAACCGACCATCACCGCCGAGACCAGGGTTTCGACCGATTCCCTTCGGCTACTGCGTGTTTCGTCGAGGTAGGCCTGTGAGATCGTCACGGCGAGCCGATCGGCGATCTCGACGAACACCCGGGCGACCGCCGCCACGGGCGGGTACTCCTCGTCGGGGCGCGCCCGCGTGACGACGTGCTCGAACGCCCAGATCAGCCCTTCGTGCACCGCGTGCTGCATCGCGTCGACCGCGACGCCCGCGTGGGCCCACTCCAGCGCGCAGGCGCGCACGTCGGTGAGTGGTTTCCGGTGGTCGAGGCCGTTCAGCAGGTCGGCGGCCACCTCCCGGCACGCGCTCACCATGGCGATGACATCGCGGCGCAACGTCGGCAACGGCACTGTCGCGCCCAGTCGGCTGGTACGGACGAAGCGATCCATGATCTGTCCGGCGATCGTGGATACGGCGGGTAGGCCATCAGCTATCCGACGAGACGTCGCCGTGGCGTCACGCGCGGTGGCCTTGTTCATCATGCACATCTCCCTGTAGCGGCCGGTGTTCGTTCATCCTCCTGTCCGGCGACCTGGCTCACCAAGGGCCGATCGCACCTGAAAACCGACCGGTAGGTGCAATATGCACCAGTGAGTAGCGGCTGGTAGCTGTCGGTGTGCACCGACATCCGCTCAGCGGCGCCGCGGGGCGGGTGCTCGACACCGAAAGCCGGAGATTCATTCGCGCCGGGCGATGACAGTGCGGGATTCGGCATCAACCCCTGTCAACCGGTGATTGCGCGCCGGTGGAACCGGACCCGCCGACCCCTGAACGCCGCGTGGCCGACACCTATCAGGTGCGGTCGTGCCGGGAAGTCGCCGCTCCGATTTCTGGTGAACGGTTGTGTACCATTCTGCTCGTGAGAAGCGCAGAAACCCGGGTCAGGCTCGGTTCGACCAGGGGTTTTCCTCGCCCGGACCGCTCGCGATGAGCACGGTCGTCATCATCGTGCTCGCGATCCTCGCCGCGGGCGAAGCCGTCGGGTTGCTCATCCTGTCGATCCTGCTGATCCGCAGCAGACGTCGACAAGCGACTCAGCGGCTCACCACCACCCAGCGGCTGGTCGGGACCGGCCGCGAGGCCGTGCGGACCGTCTGGCAGACCGCTGACCTGGTGCGCGCCAAAGGTTTTCGCGCCGCCGTGCTCACTTCCGTGGAGGACCTCGCGGGCTGGGCGTGCGTCGAACGTCCGGATCTGGCGCGACTGGCGCCCGACGGCAATGTCGTGATCATGTTCTCCGACATCGAAGAGTCGACAGCGCTCAACGAACAACTCGGCGACCGGGCCTGGGTGAAACTGCTCGACCATCATCACCGTCTCGTCGAACGCTGCGTGCGCGAGCACAGCGGACACATCGTCAAGAATCAGGGCGACGGCTACATGATCGCCTTCGCCGCGCCCGAGCAAGCGGTGCGATGCGGGCTGGATATGCAGGCCGCGCTGCGCGAGATGGCCGAATCCGGGCCCCAGCAGGCCGGATTCCGGGTGCGGATCGGCATTCACATGGGCACCTCGGTGCGCCGGGGCGACGACCTGTTCGGCCGCAATGTGGCCATGGCCGCCCGGGTCACCCAGCAGGCCGACGGCGGGGAACTGCTCGTCAGCGAACCGGTGCGCGCCGCCATCGCGACCAGTGCCGGCCTCGCGGTGGGGGAGGGCCGTGACGTCGCCCTCAAGGGCCTGCGCGGAACCCACCACCTGACCCCGGTCATGGGCTGACGGGCGGGCCGTCAACGCCCGCGCGGTGAACTCTGCCGCCACCGCAGGGCGTCGAGCGCGACCGCGACGTGCACACTGTTGCCCGCCAGCGGACGCGGCAGCAATTCCTCGGCCCGCGCGAGCCGCCGCATGATCGTGTTGCGGTGGGTGAACAGTCGCGCCGCCGCCCTGGTCGCGCTGCACTGCTCGGTGACATACGCGAGGACGGCCTCGTGGATGTCGCTGTCGGCGTATTCCAGATCGCCCAGGGTGTATTTGACGAATCGGTCTGCCTGCGCGCCGTTCTCGGAGATCAACGAGGTCAGCTGAACTTCGGCGAAACTGGCGAGGCGACGAGTGGAATGCGGACGGGCCAGGATGCGATGCGTGGCCTGGGCGTCGAGGTGGCTGGTCCGGAACCCGGCGACACCCCGCCCGGTCGAACCGACCGCGATCCGTACCTCGGGAATATGGTCCACGGCGTCGGCCAGATCGGCGAGATCGGGTGGGGTGGGCCCCGGCACCCAGACCCACAGGGTGGCAGCGCTGGCCAACAGGCTCAGCGACGTCGCCGCACCCGCGGACTGTGCCAGGGCGCGGGTCACCCGGTGCGGTTCCTCGAGTTCGGCGCCGGGTGTGTCGCTCCAGGCGATGGCGGCGGTGTGGGTCGTGTCGAGCCGATAGCCGAGCCGGCTCGCCGCGCGGTCGACATTGATCGGTTCGCCTTCGAGGATCAGCGAAATAACCTCGCGCCGTTCGGCATACGAGCCATGCGACATCTCGTCGCGCTCGCGGCCGATGACCTCGATGATCGCCTCGATGGTTCCGTCCACGAAATCGGCGATCGACGCGGCGGAGACCTCGAAGACCTCTTTCAGCTCGAACGGGTCGGTCGTGAGGACGAAGATGATCGTCATCCACCGCTGCCAGGCCACGTCCTGACCGACCCGATAGGCCTGCAGCGCCGCCTCGTTCACCCCGCGCCGCACCAGATCGCGCACGGTCCCGATCTGCTCCGCGCCGAGATTGATCGGCACCGGCATGCCCGGATCCGCCACATTGGCCGAGGCCCAGTGCAGCAGATTGGCGCGATTGACCCGCCGCACCGCCTCGGCCAGCAGCGGGTCCTCGGCGATCGTGCGCAGGCTCGTCTTGGACAGCGTGGCGGCGTACATCTCGTCGAGCCACTCGTCCGGCGCGTTCAGCGCGACCTCGGCACCCTGCCGGATCACCTCGCGAGCGCGGTCGGACAGGCGTCGATCGAACAGGCCCTCACCCACGTGCATCGCCTCATTATGCAGTCTTCACTCCTGCCGGCACCGCTACGTGCGGCTTTGGCGCTACTGGCTCACCCAGCCCCGTCACCCCCTCGCTCGCCGGCTCCCGGCGATATCGGTTTCCGGTTCGACAGGGCACGATGGCTGCATGTCAGGAAATCGCCCGAGCCTGAAAGACGCGCTCGTCGCCGGTCTCACTGTTCCGATCACCGACGTCGAGCGTGATGCGGCACGCACTCCTCCCTATCCGATACCGGCTGCTGTCGTCCCCCTCCGTGACCGTGTCCTCGAGGAACTGGTCAGCCGCCTCCCGAGTGCGGGAGACGGGCCGCCGACGGTGACCCGCGTGCTGAGCTGGCCGCGGGACTACCGAATCGAGGTAGAGCTGCTCGGTCGCAGCGAGGGCCTGTTCGATTTCGCGGACGCGACTTGCGCGTTGATCGCGGTTGACGCGTTGACTTCGGATGAAGTCGACACCATTGCCCCGTTCCTGCCCGAGTCGTGCGGGTTTCGTCGGCAGCTGGTGTTGAACCGGATCTCCGCCGGAGATCTGGCCGGTGCTCGTGCGCTCGCCGCGCGAATAGACGACGGATACGGCTGGCGTGCATACCGCGACATCGGGTTCGCCCTTGCCGACCGAGGCGATGCCGAGGGCTTCTTCGCCGCGTGGAAGCGATACGCGGCCGGTCAGGACCGTGCGGGCATGGCCGTACTCAAAGAACACCTGGTCGCGGGTGTAGCTCGACACCAGGACTGGAACGCGGCGGTGGCGGTCGCAGCAGACAAACGGATCGGACCGACCTTTGTCGGGCACGCGTTCACCGGATTTGTCGAGGCAGCCGACGTCGACGGACTGTGGCGGGTGCTGGCCGGTCCTGCCAAAGGACTCCTGCCGGAGCTCGGCGAGTCGGCCCTGCTGGCTGCCACCATCCGCAAAGCCACTCCACACAATCCGGAACGCAACCATCCCCGGCTGGACGCCGTCGTGGACCGCCTCATCGCGATCGACCCCACCGCTGACAAGGCCGTCATGCGTGGTCGCGACAGCGAACTATTCGATCTGTGGTCGGCCATCGGCGAACAGCGCACGCTCGACCGGGTCCGAAAAGCAGTCCGAACGCCGGCATACAAGCGGGAACTCACCATCCTGCCGCGCGAGATCCGCACCAACCACGACCGACGAGGCTGACCTCATTTCTGTATGTCCGCCAACGCGACCGACGCCCACAGTCGCAGTGTTTTGGCCGGGTAATAGACTTCGTGCACTCCCCACCAGTATTCCGCCTGTCGTCGCCACCAGTGTCCGCGCTGTGGTCGGTCGAGTTCGATCAATGTCGCACCCAGCATCGCCATCGCGCCCAC
This sequence comes from Nocardia asteroides, assembly GCF_900637185.1. Classification (NCBI taxonomy): domain Bacteria; kingdom Bacillati; phylum Actinomycetota; class Actinomycetes; order Mycobacteriales; family Nocardiaceae; genus Nocardia; species Nocardia asteroides. Next base: position 3,848,864 of record NZ_LR134352.1, read on the forward strand.
GCTCGCCCGCTGGGCGCCGATTTCCAGGAGGGCGAGCGCTTCATCGGTATCGTCGCGCTTCAACAGGATCGCCGCCAGCGCGGTGACGGCGTCGAAGTAGCCGGTCTCGATCGCCGCCCGGAGCAGATGTTCGGCCTGTTCGAGCTCGAAGCGCGACGACAACAGTTTCGCGAGGCAGTGCATCGCTTCCACCTGACCGGCATCCGCGGCGTGGCGCAGCTTGCGTTCCGCGGGGCCGAGGTTACCTTGCAGGAGGTCGATTGCTCCGGATCCGAAGTGGCCCAATGGTTCTCCGGCGTCGGCCGCGCGGTCGAACGCTTTCGACGCCGGTCCGAGGTCTCCGGCGGTCAACCACAGGCATCCCATCGCCGCGGTGGCACGTCGTGACCATGAAGGCGTCGGTGCCACGGTGGCTGGAAGCGGAGCGGCGAGCAGGCGCATCGCCAGGCTGCCGTCCCGGGCGGAACGGCGAAACCACCGCAAGGCCTCACCGGTGTGACCCGATTGATCGTGCATTACCCCGCACCGGTAGCGAGTGTCAGGATCGTGCTTGTTCACCTTCGCGAAGTGCGCGATACCTGCTGCGAGGTCGGTCTCGGTAGCCAATAGAACGGCCAGAGAGGCGATTTCGGCATGTTGGAGTTCGTAAGACCCGACGCGGACCGGTTTCCGCCCACCGTAGGCGATTTCGTAGATCACACCCGGCTCTCGGGCCCGGGCGAACATGGAGCGGGCCTGGTCGGCTATGTAGTCCTGTTGGCTGTCGTCGAGGGTGACTGTCACTGCGATGTCGCCACGGTGTGCGTGGCGTGAATCGGGGCGCTCGATACTGACGGCGGATCGGAACTGATCCGGAATCGAATAGTCATGCGGGCCATCGTCGGTCCCGGTCCACCAACGGGCCCACTTCGGCCTGGTCGTCGAAGTCGATCGTTTGTCGCGAAACTGCTCCGCGACCTCTCTCGCCGCAGTTCCGTACAAGCGTGTACGCAGCATCAGTGATCCTCGGATCCATCCCTCGGTGCGAGTCGCATGGCCGCGCCGAGTTCCTCGATGTTCGCGAACCTCGTGCCCGGCAGATGTATTCGCCCGACCGGCATTCCGTCGACGACGTGGTGGCCTGACAGGTCTACCCGCCGTCGATCGGGCAACAGCACTGTTGTCGTGGTGGCTCGCGCCGGTGCCGCGCCTCGACCGGCCAGGATCTCCAGGGCTCGCTCGACTTCGGTGGGCCTGAGGTAGACCTCGTAGCTGACCGCTGTCCCCACCGTGCCTCCCCATCGAACCTCCGTGCCCACCATAATGGAACAGGTCCTACTGCTGTCATCCGAAATTCCCACCACGGCGAGGAGAGGAATCGCAGTGCCGCGCCACGATTCCGGCGACGTTCTCGCCGAGTTTCTCGCGGGCATCGGTGCCGCCTGGTACGCGATCGCCTTGCAGGACATCGTGGGATGGGCGACGGCGATCGGGGGCTTTCTTCCCGGCAGCGCTGACGGCGAAGGCTACCTGGTGCGTGGGGAGGAGCTGGGGCCGGAGTTCGGCGACTGGATCCGGCGGTGTGTGGCTTGCCCGGACACGCGGGACACCCTGACCATTATCGTGTCCGACGTCTCCCCGCATGTCGTAGCACGTATCCAGATTCTCGGTGCGCGCGCGATCACCAAGGCCTCGCCGCAGCAGGGTCGAGTGGTCGTCGCCTACGACGAGGTGATCGTCGAAACGGCGTGAACTCCGGACCCCGGCAGGCCCGCATGCCACGACAAGCCGTTGAGGCCGGTGCGGGATGGGCTCGGGCCGCTGGCCTGCGCTGCCGACACGGCCCAGGTCGGTCAGCGCGGCCGCAGGACGGTTCGGTACACCTCTGTTCTCAACGGAAGATCGAACTCGCCCGAGGCGGTTTCCGGGGTGGCGGCGAGGTAGTCGCGGATGCGGTCCAGCAGGGCGGCGCGCCGATCCGGCGGAATCACCACGGTATGAGAGTGGGTCCCGATGGTGCGTACCAGCGAGTCCGCGGTTCGCCGGTGGACGTGCGGGAACTCGGCCTGCTCGAACGGCGCGAACAGGGGGTGCGCGGGCAGCGGTTCGTCCTTCGCCGGTGGCGGGAACGACGCCTCCGAGTGGGAGACGCGCTCCAGCCCGGCGACCCACTCGACCGTGTCGTCGTCGACGTTCCAGAAGGCGGCGAACACGCCACCGGGCCGCAGTACCCGGGCGATCTCGGGAAACGCCAGGTCCTGGTCGAACCAGTGGAACGCCTGACCGGCCACCACGGCGTCCACCGATCCGTCCGGCAGCGGGATCGCCTCCGCCGTACCGGCGGACGCGCGTGCCGCCGGATAGCGGCGCACCAGTTCGGCCAGCATCGCCGCGTCCGGTTCGACGGCGATCACCTCGGCACCCGCCGCCAGCAGCCCGTCGGTGAGCTTGCCGGTGCCCGCACCCAGATCCAGCACGACCGGCGCGTCCACCGCGCCGAGCGGTGCGAGCGCCCACCGGATACCGGCGGCCGCGTAGTCGGGCCGATGCTCGGCGTAGATCGCCGCTTGCGAACCGAACGAACCCGCTCGTCGCGCCGTCAGATCCTTCGAAATCCCTGTTCCCCACACGATCTCGACGATACCCGGGCGTCGCGCGACCTCCGAGCGGTCAGTCCGGAGGTTCGGTCGATGCGCGGGTGGCCGATGTTCCCGGCATCGTCGCCGCGGCGGCGAACAGTGCGACCGACGACACCAGCAGGGTGACGAACACCAGATGGATCGCTCCGGCGAGTTCGCCGGGATCCGGCCGGTCGACGGCGCCGACCCGCGCGTTGACGAGCGCGCCGAACACCGCGACGCCCACCGCGCTGCCGATCGAGCGGGCGAACATGGTCGCCGAGGTCACCACTCCGCGTTCGGACCACGCCGCCTCGGTCTGCGCGGCGATGAGGGTGGGATTGGCGACCAGACCCATGCCCGCGCCGATCACGAAACAGGTGCCCGCGAGCAGCAGTGGGCTCGCGTGCGGGCCGATCGGCAGCAGGGCGGCGCAGCCCAGAATCGCGATCGCGCTGCCGATCAGGGCTGTGGTGCGGAAGCCGAGGAGCAGGTAGAACCGGCCCGCCTGGGAGGCGGTGATGGGCCAGCCGATGGTCAGCGCGCCCACGGCCAGGCCGGCGATCGTGGCACTGGTGCCGAGGACGCCCTGCGCGAAGGTCGGCACATAGGAGGTGAGGCCTAGCACGATCGCGCCGATCAGCATCGACACCGCGCTGGCCGCGACCACCACCCGCCGGGTGAAGATCCACAGCGGCAGAATCGGATTCGCGGCCCGGCGCTCGGCGAACCCGAAGACCACCAGCACCGCCACGCTGCCGCCGAACAGCCCGAGGCTGACGGGGGAGTACCAGGCCCATGACCGGCCGCCCTCGAGCAAGGCCAGGATCAGCGCGCCCGCGCCCACGGTGAGCAGGGCCGCGCCGCTGTAGTCGACCCGTCCGCGCGCACCGCGCGACGCCGACTCGGTGAAGTTGCGCATCAGCATGACCGCGGCCAGTGCCGCGAGGGGGAGGTTGACCAGGAAGATCCAGCGCCAGCTGGCGAAATCGGCGAAGGCGCCGCCGATCAGCGGGCCCAGCACCGCCGAACCGGCCCACACGCCCGCCAGATAGCCCTGCACCTTGGCGCGTTCGGGCAGCGTGTACAGGTCGCTCGCGATGACCATGGTCATCGGCTGGACCGCGCCCGCGCCGATGCCCTGGATCGCGCGGAACACGATGAGCGCCACCATGTTCGACGCCAGGCCGCACAGCAGCGAGCCCAGCGCGAACACCGCGATCCCGAACAGGAGCACCGGTTTGCGCCCGACGGTGTCGGCGATCTTGCCGTAGATCGGCACCGTCACCGCCTGGGCCAGCAGGTAGATCGAGAACAGCCAGGGGAACAGCGCGAACCCGCCGAGGTCGGCGGTGATGGTGAGGACGCCGGTCGCGATGATCGTCGAGTCCAGCGCCACCAGGCTGGTCGACATCATCAGCGCGGCCAGCACGGCCCCGCGGTCGGAGCGCAGCCCGACGGACGGGCGCGCGGTTTCGGTCGCCACGAACGGTGCTAGGCCGCGGCGGCGAAGGTCGCGGCGATCTCGGCGGCGGTCACCTTGGCGAGTTCGACGAAGAACGGCACCCGCTCGTCGATCATCAAGGTGACCGGGCCGCGCACGCCGAGCGCGAAGCGGCACCGCCCCTGGGGGTCGAGCACGGGCAGGCCGATGGTGCGGAAGCCCGGGTCGAGTTCGCGGTCGTTGAAGGCGTAGCCGCGGGCGCGGGTGGCGGTGAGTTCGGCGCGCAGCTCGGCGGCGTTGGAGACCGAGCGCTCGGTGCCCTCTTCGTAAGGGAGGGAGCGCAATTCGTCGTCGTCGACCTCGGACCAGGCGAGCAGTGCCTTGCCCAGCGCGCTGGCGTGCAGCGGCAGCCGCACACCTTGGAGTTCGTGTCCGTCGGACTCGCGCCAGCGGCTGGTGCCCAGCAGCACGGCGTGGATGCCGTGGCGGGTGGCGACCGAGCAGTTGGCGCCGGTGGTGGCGGCGAGCTGCTCGAGGGCGGGCTCGGCGAGATAGATCTTGTGCTGGCGGTAGGCGATCTGCCCGTATTCGGCCAGGGCGCCGCCCATCCGGTAGCGGCTCGAGGTGGCGTCCTTCTCCAAAAAGCCCGCCTGGACGAGGGCGGCGAGCAGGCGGTGGGTGGTGCTGACCGCCAAGCCCTGGGCGCGCGCGACCTCGGAGACCCCGCGCTCCTCGCCGCCGCGGAAGCAATCGAGTGCCGACAGGGCCCGGGTCACGGTCTGCACGCTGGAGGTCTCCACACCGCCGACGGTAACACAGCCCCGCACCCGGAAATCGGCCGCTCTTTCCGATATTCGGAAACTTGCAGCGCCGATTCCTGCGAAAGCACCCATAGATCGCCGCCGGAAGGCCTGTCAAGCTTTCCGATCCCTGGAAAGACATACCTCGTTCGAGGTCCTGCTCACTCCTACGCTGCGAAAGCACCTCCCGCCCTTCCCCGAACAGGAGCCCCGATGTCCCGCAGGCTGCCGGCCTTCACGCGGATCGTTCTCGCGATCGCCCCCGTCGTCGCCCTCGTCGCGGCCTGTGGCTCCGGCTCCACGCCCGAGAACAGTGCCGAGGCCTCGTTCGTGCTCAAGGTGACCGACCCGGGCAACACCGGCCCGCTGGCGGTCGGCAAGCGCGACGGCACCTTCGACGCCGCCCTGGCCCCGCTGGGCGCGAAGATCCAGTGGGTCAACACCACACCCGGTTTCAGCTCGAACCTGAAACTGTTCAACACCAAGGAACTCGACGTCTCCGGCGCCGCGTTCAGCCCGGTGGTCGGCGCGCTGTCCAAGGACGTCGGCGTGAAGATCGTCGCCGTGGCCGATCCGGCAGGCCAGGACCAGAGCGGGATCATCGTCAGCCCCGAATCCGGGGTGACCTCGGTGGCCGGGCTGGTCGGCAAGCGGATCGCGGTCAACCCGGCGGGCAAGGGCGAGTACATCACCCTGAAAGCCCTGGCGCAGGCCGGGATCCCGGCCGACAAGGTCACCCGGGTACCGCTGCAGCAGAAGGACGCGGCCTCGGCGTTCGCCACCGGCAAGGTCGACGCGTGGGCCTCGTTCCTGGTGCCCTACCAGGAGGCCAAGGCCGCGGGTGGGCGCGAGATCGCCACCGAGAAGTCGATCGGCTCCAACGACAACACCGTCGTGGTGTTCCGCACCGAGGTGCTCGAGCAGCGGCCCGACGTCGCCGCCAAGTACCTGGAAGTGCTGCAGGGACTCACCGCGAAGCAGAAGGCCGCACCCGCCGAGTTCGAGAACGTCTTCGAGAAGACCGGCCCGCGCGCCCTCACCGGTGACCGCCTCGCCGACGCCGTCCGGGTGGGCAGCGAGGTGACCGTGCCGCGCCTGCCCGCCGAGTCCGACGCCGCCGACCTGGCCGACGTGGTGAACACCTTCGCCGACAACGGCGTGATCACCCGCCGGATCACCGCCGCCGACATCTTCTACGACCTGCGCTCCAAGCTCACCCCCGAACAGCTCGCCGCGCTGAAGGAAAACTGACATGACCACCCTCGCACTGGCGCCACCCCGCGCGCGGGTCACCCGGCAGCGGCCGCGGTGGCTCTCGCTGGGCCTGCGCGCCGCCCTGCCCGTCGCCGTCGTGCTGGCGTGGTGGGCGGGATCGGCGAGCGGGGCCATCTCCCCGCGCGTCATCGCCGGGCCGGGCGCGGTCTGGTCGGCGTTCCTGGAACTGCTCGACAGCGGGCAGCTGGTCGACTTCGCCCTCGCCTCGTTCGGCCGCGCCGCCGCCGGTGTGGCGCTGGGAGTCTCGGTGGGACTGATCCTCGGACTGCTGTCGGGGCTGTCCGCGCTCGGTGAGGAACTCGTCGACTCGACCATGCAGATCGTGCGCGCCGTGCCCTTCCTCGCCCTGGTGCCGCTGTTCATCTCCTGGTTCGGCATCGACGAGCTGTACAAGGTGCTGCTCATCGCGGTGGCCACCACCGCGCCGATGTACGCCTACACCTATCTCGGGGTGCGCAATGTCGACCGCAAGATGGTCGAGGCGGCCCGCAGTTTCGGGCTCGGCGGGACCCGGCTGGTCGTCGAGGTGATCGTGCCCGCCGCGCTGCCCGGCATCCTGATGGCGCTGCGGGTGTGCCTGTCGATCAGCATCACCGGCCTGATCGCCGCCGAGCAGGTGGGCACCCAGCAGGGCGTCGGCTACCTGGTGACGCTGGCCCAGGAATACAACCGCACCGACTACATGGTGCTGTGCGTGGTCCTCTACGCGTTGCTCGGTCTGGTGTTCGACGCACTCGTGCGGCTCGCGGAACGCTACGCGATGCCCTGGCGCAAGCAGGTGGCGATCCGATGACGACGACAACGGCAGCGCCCGCCCGGCCCGCCGAACAGCAGGCGCCGGTGGCGGTCTCGATCACCGGGTTGCGCAAGGCCTTCGGCGACAAGACGGTGCTCGACGGCGTTGACCTGAGCATCCGCCGCGGCGAGTTCGTGGTGCTGCTCGGGCCCAGCGGCACTGGCAAAACCACCCTGCTGCGCCTGCTCACCGGCCTCGAGGTCCCCGACGCGGGCGAGGTGCTGGTGCCGGCCCGGCGCACCACCGTCTACCAGGAGCCGCGGCTGATCCCGTCCAAGCGGGTGCTGGCCAATGTGACCATCGGGCTGCGCCGCGGCAAGACCCAGCGCGAGGCCGGGCTGCGGGCACTGCGTGAAGTCCACCTCGACGGCAAGGCCGGGCAGTGGCCCGCGACCCTGTCCGGCGGCGAGGCCCAGCGCGCCGCCCTGGCCAGGGCGCTGGTCCGGGAACCGGAACTGCTGCTGCTCGACGAGCCGTTCGCCGCCCTCGACGCGCTGACCCGGCTCCAGATGCAGGACCTGGTGGGCGATCTCGTCGCCCGGCACCGGCCCGCCGTCCTCATGGTCACCCACGACGTCGACGAGGCGATCCGGCTCGCCGACCGGGTGATCATCCTCGATCGCGGCCGGTTCGCCGTGGACGAGGCGATCGACCTGCCCCATCCGCGCGACCACGCGGCCACCGAAACCCTCCGCTACCGCACGCAATTCCTCGCCCAGCTCGGCGTCGGAGCACACCCAAGGAGTACGTCATGACCGAAACCCTGTGGTACACCCGCTGCCCCGTGCCGACCGCCAGCGGTCTGGCGCACAGCCTCGGCTGGCTCGGTGCGACCGCGGCGAGCGCCGGCCTCGAATTCGGTGTCCTGCAGGACGCGGGTCCCGAACTCGCGGGCCACCACTTCCTGCACGACCTGCCCGGCCTCGTCCGTGAGGGCGGCAACGTTCCCGCGCTGGCCGCCCGTGCGCAGGGTTCGCCGACGCGGCTGATCGGGCTGACCTGGATCGACGAATCCCAGGCCGTGCTGGTCGGGCCCGACTCGCCGGTCACCGAGGCCGCGCAGCTGGCGGGCCTGCGGGTCGGGGTGCCCGCGTGGGCCCAGGACCAGGCCCGCAGCTTCCCCCGGGCGATGGCTCTGCACGGCTTCGCCAACGCGCTGCGCCCGGCGGGGCTGACCCTGGCCGACGTCCGGGTCACCGAACTCGAGGTCGAGCGGGATCCGCAGGTGCGCACCGAGATCCAGTCCGCTCGCCGGTCCACCACCTGGGGCGTCGCCGAACTGCTCGACGGCAAGGTCGACGCGATCTACGTCAAGGGTGCCCGCGCCCAGGAGGTGGCCAGGGAACACGGCCTGCGCGTCGCGGTCGACCTGGACGCCTCGGCCACCAAGCACCTGCGCGTGAACAACGGCACGCCGCGCCCGATCACCGTGCACGCCGACCTGCTCGACGCCCGCCCGGACGTGGTGATCGGCTTCCTGACGCAGAGTCTGCGCGCCGCCGACTGGGCCGCGGGCGACCTCGACGGCGTTCGCGCGGTGCTGCAGCGCGAAACCCTGTCCGGCCCCGAGGGTGTCGTCGCCGCTTACGGCGCCGACTTCCATCGCGGCCTGCACCCGTCGCTGACCGACGAACGTGTCGAGCTGCTCGGCGTGCAGAAGCAGTTCCTCTACACCCACGGTTTCCTGGCCGCCGACTTCGACCTCGAATCCTGGGTAGCCCTTGAGCCGTTGGAGCGTGCCCAGGAGATCGTCGCCGCCGAGAAGGTGCCCGCATGAGCGAGTTCGTCTGGAAGCTGCCCAGCCGTGGCGACGGCCGCCGCGCCCGGCCGGACCTGCGCGGGCGCGGCGGGTTCGGCCCGGACCGGCCCGCGACGGCGACCACCGATGTGCGGCCCGGCCGGTTCGGTCCGTTCGACGACCTGGCCCAGATCGTCGACGCGGCGGAACTGAGCGGATTCGACGGAGTGCTCGCCCCCTACGACCCGCTCGGTGAGGAATCCTGGATCGTGGCGGGCGCGGCCCTGCGCGCCACCCGCTACGCGCGGGTCACCGTCGAATTCCAGCCCGGCTTCGGCACTCCGGTGTACGCGGCCAAACTGTCCTCGACCCTGCAACGGCACTCGGCCGGACGGCTGAACTGGCAGCTCGCCGTGGACACCGACGCCGAGGACGCGTACGCCAGGGGCGACCGCGTCGACGGCGACGACCGCTACGCGCGTGCCGCGGAGTTCCTCACCGTCGCGCGCGGCGTGTGGAACGAGAACGAGGTCGGTGCCGCCGGATTCGCCGGCACCGGCTTCGACTACGCCGGACAGTACTTCGACGTCATCGACGGCGGGTTCCGCGGCATCCTGTCCGGCCTGCCCTTCCCGACGGTGCACCTGAGCGGTACCTCGCCCGCCGCGCTGGCGCTCGCGGCCGCGCACGGTGACGTGCACGTGTTCGGTGAGGAACCCGACGGAATCTCGCGCGCCGCCGCCGAACTCGGCGAGCGTGCCGCGGCGGCCGGCAGGCAGGTCCGTGTCGCACTGGACCTGCCGATCATCGCCAGGGAGACCGAGGACGAAGCCTGGGCGCGGGTGCACCGGCAGTGGGACGAGCTGGGCCGCCCCGACTCCGCGGACCGCCACGCCCTCGGCGACGGGCGCTGGGCCGGCTTCGACGCGCTCGGCTACGACCGGCGCATCGGCCTGGTCGGCAGTTACGAGCAGGTGGCCCGGCAGCTGGCGGTCTACGAGGTCGCCGGCATCGACACCTTCGTGCTGTCCGGTCATCCCCACATCGAGGAGATCCACCGGGCCGGGGAACACCTGCTGTTCCTGGCCGACCCGGCCGGCCGCACCCTCACCACCGCGCAGGAGCTCACCGCATGACCATCGACGTCTACTGGCGCATCGGCATGGAAGGCGACCACGCCTCGATGCGCACCCCGCGCCGCTACAACCGCGGCAACGCCGGCGGTTACGGGCCGGGCAATATCGCGCCCGCCATCCGCGGCGGCGCGCTGGACGCCTACAGCTATCTCGACCACGTCGCCGCCGTCGCCAAGGCCTCCGAATCGGCGGGGTTCCTCGGCGGGCTGCTGCCCTCGTTCCCTGTGACCGACGACCCGTGGGCGGTTGCCGCCGCCCTGGCCGCCGAGACCACCACCTACCGGTTCATGGTCGCCTTCCAGCCCGGCTTCCTGCACCCGGTGCAGGCGGCCCGGATGTCGGCGAGCCTGCAGCGCGCGACCGGCGGCAGGCTGGTCTACAACATCATCAGCGGCGGCGGGGGACCGGCGCAGCTGTGGTGGGGCGACAAGGTCGCCCACGACGACCGCTACGCCCGCACCAGCGAATTCCTCGACGTCCTGCGCGGGGTATGGGACGGCGAACCCTACGACCACGACGGCCGCTTCTTCCGCACCGAGGGCGCCGCGCTCCCACCCGGCCTGGCCGGGCAGCCGTTCCCGGAGGTGTACTTCTCCGGCTCCTCGGGTGCCGCCGTGTCCGCGGCGGGCCGCCACGCCGACTACTACCTGTCCTGGCTCGAGCCGTTCGCCGACCTGCGCGCCAAGTTCGACGGCGTCCGCCGCAATGCCGAAAAACTGGGTCGCACACCGAAGTTCGCGGTGCGGATCGACATCGTCGCCCGGCACACCGAGGAGGCGGCCTGGGCCGAGATCGAGAAGGGCTGGGCCTTCGTCGACCGCGATGCCGCCAACCGCGCCGCCCAGGGCGACTCGGTGGGCGCGGCCAGGATCACGGGCTGGGTGCCCGAAACCATCACCGGCTACCGCGATCTGGAAGTCCAGCCCAACGTCTGGTGCGGCTTCAGCCTGATCCGCGGCGGACCGGCTTTCGGCCTGGTCGGCAGCTACGAACAGGTCGCCCAGCGCCTCGACGAGCTCATCGAACTCGGCGTCGACGCCTTCATCCTCGCGGGCAACCCGCACCTGGAGGAGGCCTACCGGGTCGGTGAGGAAGTACTGCCGCTGCTCGGCCGCTCCCGGCTCACCACCCCCGCCACCGACACCGTCCTCGCGACGGCCCGATAACCGCAGGAGAATCACGATGACCACCACCGAAACCCGGCTGCCGGAGGCCGTCGCGGCCTTCGCCGAAGCGGCCACCCGCGACGCCGAGACCGCCTTCCGGGTCTTCCGCGAGACCGGCACCGTCACCGGCAACGGCACCGTCAACTTCGTCGAGCGCGTCCCCGGCGAGGAGATCGCCGTCGCTCTCAACGAACCGGGCCCCTGGGCGAGCGATCGCACCATCGCGCCGGTGATCGCCACCTTCGACGGAGAGGTGCTCTCCGGCACGGGATCCGCCGGATTCGTCACCGGCTACGCCAAGGTGTTCCGCGCGCACCCGGAGATCACCTCCGTCGTGCACATCCACACCCCGTGGCTGGGCGGGTGGGCCCAGACCCACCGCACCCTGCCCATCCGCTACGCCGCCTCCCAGCGCCTGACCCTGTCCCGGGAGATCCCGCCACACATCGACCGCAGCATCGGCGCGGGCGACTTCATCCTGGACAAGCTCACCACCGACCCGCACCTGGTCGCCATCTTCGAGGCCAACGGCGGCGCCAATGTGATCGGCCGCGCCGGACTGCTGGAGCTGGCCAAGTTCGTCGTCCTGCTGGAGGAAGGCGCCCAGTACCAGGCGATCGCCGAAACCCTGGGCGGCTCGGTCGAATTCGATCCGTCCAACCTGGCGGTGCAGTGGAGCCGCAGCGGCCTGGCCGACGAGGCCCGTCGCCTCGGCCTGATCGGAGACGCCCGATGAGCCTGCGCGTCGGCTACTTCCCGCACAACAACTCGCTGTTCGTGCTGCGGCACCGCGGCATCCTCGAACGCGCGATCCCCGACGTCGAGTGGGTCGACCTGCGCGCGCTGCCGCAGGCAGAACGCGTCGACCCGAAGACCGCGCTGCCCGGCGAACACTCCGACTGGCTGTTCACCGACGGCGGCTACGACATCATCGGCACCGGCTTCACCCCGCCGCTGACCGCGCTGGCCAACCAGCGCGACATCGTCTATCTCGGCATCTCCGGGCCGCGCGTGGAGAACGGACGGCTGGTCGCCACCGCGGCGAGCGGCATCACCTCCGCCGCCGACCTGAAGGGCAAGCGAGTCGGCATCGCGCACGGCTCCTGGCAGACCACGCTGTTGCTGTTCGCCCTCGATCGGGTCGGTCTGACCTGGGCCGACGTCGAGCCGGTCGACGTCGACGTGCGGGGCGGCGGCTCGGCGCTGCTGTCCGGCGACCTGGACGCCTGGGTCGGCACCTACCCGGGTCTGCGGGAGGTCGAAGCGGCGACCGAACTCACCACCCTGGTCGACACCGCCTCGGTGTTCAGCCACCCGTCGCTGTGGTTCACCCGCCGCGACCTCGCCGACACCGACCCGGCCGCCGTGCGGGCCGTGCTCGCGGCGCTGCAGGAATCCGACGCCTGGATCACCGCGAATCCGCGTGCGGCGGCGCGGTATTTCGTCGACGACGCGCACGCGCGTGGCCTGCCCGCCGACCTGGACGCCTGGGATGCGGCCCTGCGCGGCCGCCCGTTCGGCGTGCGTCCGGTGAGCGAGGAATTCCTCGACGAACAGCAGCGTGCCGCCGACCTGCTCGCCGCCAACGGCCTGCTGCCCCGCACGATCGACGTGCGCTCGGCGGTGCTGCCCTGGGTGGGCGCGGCGGTCAACGAGGCGGAGTCCGCCGCCGTCTGAGGTCCATGGATCAACGATGCCCCGGTACCTGGGTACCGGGGCATCGTCGTGGCGGGGCGGAGATCAGCCTGCCGGGTGTGGGTTGATCGGATCCCGGCTGATACGGCGTGATTCAAACCAATAGGTCAGGGAAACGGTGGCGTAGGACGCCGCCACGACTGCTGCGGTCACCAGAAGAAGCGCGACGATCAAGGGAATCAGGAAAGCCATGTGCCCTCCTCGCGGTACGGTAGGTGCGGCACGCGGTGCGTGCCGAGCGATGAAGGTGGTGGTCAGCGCTTCGTCGCGCCGATTCTGGACATGCCCCGCGTCTTCGATCGTAGGGGCAGGGCGCGACACAGGCACGGCCCGGCGAGTGTGACGGCGGTCATGTTCGCCGCGGAGTGTCTGCTGCGCCATCGGGGTTGCCTGAGGTTGAATGTTCAATAGATCTGGGTTCTAGCGCGTCACGAGTTCTCGACATCGGCTTCACCACGAACATCCGACGAAGGAGCACGATCGTGAGCATGATCCTGGCTGTGTTGGACGGCGCCGTTCTCGCGCAGGTCGGCAATCCCACGCCGGAAGCGCCGCCGATGGCGGAGAAGATCCTGCAGTTGGGCCGGTATTTCACCTGGATGATTCTGCTCTCGGGCGTCACCGCCATCACCTACGGTGGTGGCCGTTTCGCCTGGGAGAAGTGGAGCGGCGGCGGTCTGCAGTCGCCGAAGATGATCGCCAGCGCCATGGCGGGCGGCGCGGTGGCGACCAGTGCGGGCACGATCATGAACGCGGTGATCGGAACCTAGCTCCGAACCCGTGGCGCGCGGTCCCGGCTAGGGTCGGGACGTGCGTATCTTTCTCGCCGGCGCCACGGGCGTCATCGGAACGCGATTGCTGCCGCTGCTGATCGGCGCGGGCCACGAGGTGGCCGGTACCACGCGCTCGCCCGGCAACGCGGCAGCTCTCCGCGCGGCGGGCGCCGTGCCCGTCGTCCTCGACGTCTACGACGCGCCCGCGCTCGCCGCGGCGGTCACCGAGTTCGCGCCCGAACTCGTCATGCACCAGCTCACCGACCTCCCCGACGACGCCGCCGAGCTGGCCGCGCGCGGGGCGGCGAACGCGCGTATCCGCACCGAGGGCACCGCGAATCTGCTCGCGGCGGCGGCCGCGGCCGGTGTGCGGCGGTTTCTCGCGCAGAGCATCGCCTGGGAGCCCGCGGGTGGTCGGGGTGCGGTGATCGCGTCGCACGAGTCGGCGGTGCTCGACGCCGGCGGCGTGGTGGTGCGCTACGGCCAGTTCTACGGTCCCGGAACGTATTACGAGACGACGCCACCGGCTCACCCCCGCATCCACGTCGATGCGGCCGCCGTCCGCACGATGGAGCTGCTCGACGCGCCGTCCGGCACGGTCGTCGTCGCCGAACCCGACTAGGCGATAGCGGCGGGGCGGCGGTTCCGGCTGATTCGATAGTCGATGTCTATTATCGGCTCATGGAGCTGCGTCACGTCCGGTACCTGCTCGCCGTCGCCGATCACGGGAACTTCACCCGCGCCGCCGAGGCGCTGCACATTTCGCAACCGACGCTGTCGCAGCAGATCAAACAGCTCGAGCGGCTCCTCGGCGTGCAACTGCTCGATCGGTCCGGTCGCACCGTGCGGCTCACCGACGCCGGTCAGGTGTACGCCGAGCACGCGCGCAACGCGCTGCGGGATCTGGAGGCGGGTGAACGCGCCGTGCACGACGTGCAGGACCTGAGCCGGGGTCATCTGCGCGTCGCGATGACGCCGACGATCACCGCCTACCTGATCGGCCCGCTGATGGACCGGTTCCACCGGGCGCACCCGGATGTCACCGTCGCGGTCACCGAGACGACCCAGGATCGCCTGGAAGAAGACCTGCTCGCCGACGCGATCGACCTCGGCATCGCCTTCGAGGGCGACCACGCGGCGGGCATCGACGGCACCGCCCTCTACACCGAGGATCTGAGCCTGGTCGTCGGTGCGGGTCACCCGCTCGCCGGTCGATCGGACCCGCTGCCGATTCAGGACCTCGCGGTGGCGCCGCTGGCCCTGCTGAGCCGGGACTTCGCGACCCGCGTGTACATCGACCGGCACCTGGCCGAATCCGGTGTCACCCCGCGCATCACGATCGAGGCGAACTCGATCAGCGCGCTCGTGGAATTCACCCGCCGCGGTGTGCTCGGCACCGTCCTGCCCGACGCGATCGCGCACGCCCATCCTGAGCTGCGCCCGGTGCCCCTCGCGCCGGCGCTGCCGAGCCGCACGGTCGAACTGCTGCGCCGTGGCACGGCCTATCACTCGGCGGCCGCCCGCGCCTTCACCATGATCGCCCTCGCGCACTCGGCTGAACTATAGATATCAGCAATCGGTCTCGTTAGAACTGCATATTGGACGCTATAGCCCCTGGCGGGCAGGCTGGAACTCGATCAGCACCACCGAGCCGGCATCCGCCGAAGGGAGCGACCCATGACCGACCTCGCGCACGGCGTCACACGGTTCCAGCACGACGTCTTTCCCGGCAAGGCGGCGCTGTTCGCCGACCTGGCGACCACGCACACCCCGCACACGCTGTTCATCGGCTGCTCCGACGCGCGCGTCGTGCCGGAGCTGATCACCAGCAGTGAACCGGGGGAGCTGTTCGTGATCCGGACCGCCGGAAACCTGGTTCCGGCCTACGCGCCCGGCGGTGACGGCATCGCCGCCAGCATCGAATACGCGGTCGCGGTGCTCGGCGTCGCGCGGATCATCGTCTGCGGCCACTCCGGCTGCGGCGCGATGACCGCGGTCGCCGAGCGGCACGACCTGAGTGCGATGCCCACGATCGCCCAGTGGCTGCGGCACAGCGATGCCGCCGCGGCCCGGGCGGGAGCGCTCGGCGCCGTAGATCCGGTCGCGGGTCTGGTGCGCGCCAATGTCGTGGCGCAGCTGTCCCACCTGGCCACGCATCCCGCGGTGGCCCGCGCCCTCGCCACGGGCGCGCTCGACCTCGAGGGCTGGGTGTTCGACATCGCCTCCGGCGCCGTCACGGTGCTCCGGGACGGCGCTGAACACAGCCCCGCCGCCTGAAACCCCTCCCCGAAAGGAACGCACATCATGCACGCACAGTTCGATCCCACCGCCCGCCAGAACCTGGCCGCCACCGCCGTGGCCGCCAAGACGGCGAAAGACCTGACCTGGCAGGAGATCGCCGACGCGGCAGGCCTGTCCGTCGCCTTCGTCACCGCCGCGGTCCTGGGCCAGCACGCGCTGCCCGCCGCGTCGGCGGTGGCCGTAACCGAGCTGCTCGGACTCGACGCCGACGCCGCGACCCTGCTGCAGACCATTCCCACCCGCGGCTCGATCCCCGGCGGCATCCCGACCGATCCCACCATCTACCGCTTCTACGAGATGCTGCAGGTGTACGGCACCACCCTCAAAGCGCTGGTGCACGAGCAGTTCGGCGACGGCATCATCAGCGCCATCAATTTCAAGCTCGACGTGCGCAAGGTCGCCGATCCCGAGGGCGGCGAGCGCGCCGTGATCACCCTCGACGGCAAGTACCTGCCCACCAAGCCGTTCTGAGGTGATCATGGATTTCGCACAGCACACCATCGACCTGGCCCTTCGCAATGTCGCCGAGGGCGGGCGTCCTTTCGCGACCGTCATCGTCCGCGACGGGCAGATCCTGGCCGAGAGCCCGAACCTGGTCGCCCAGACCGCCGACCCGACCGCGCACGCGGAGATCCTCGCCATCCGGGCGGCCTGCACCGCGCTGGGCACCGAACACCTGGTGGGCGCCATCGTCTACATCCTGGCGCTGCCGTGCCCGATGTGCCTGGGCGCGCTCTACTACTGCTCGCCCGACGAGGTCGTCTTCCTCACCACGCGCGAGGCCTACGCGCCGCACTACGTCGACGATCGCAAGTACTTCGAGCTCGACACCTTCTACGACGAGATCGCCACCCCGTGGGCCCGGCGCAGGCTGCCCATGCGGCACGAGCCGCGTGCCGACGCGGTCGACGTCTACCGCCTGTGGCAGGAACGCAACGGTGGCGAGCGACGGGTCGCCGGCGCGCCGACCGCGGGCTGATCAGCGCCCGGCGCGGACCTCGCGGATCGCGCGGCGCTTGACCTGCATCGATCGCAGCAGGAACACCGGGGAGGGCGGCAGCCAGCCGAGCTGCCTGGCCATCCCGAGGTCGTCGCGATTGGCCCAGTGTTCGGCGATCTTGCCCTCGCGCATCCGGAACCAGTGCGATTCGGTCATCGCGAAGGTCTTGCCGGTGGGGGCGAAGGCGTTGTCGACCGTGCCGGCCTCGGTGTAGAAGACCATCGGCCCGATCTGGCGGCCGTGCATCGTCGCGTACACGGTCACCAGATCGTCCTGGACGGCCGCGGTGTGGATGTCGTAGGACATGTCGGTGAACGCCTCGCGCAGCCACTCGGCCAGCGCGTACAGCGCCTCCGGGCCCTGTCCGCGCGCCCAGGGCGGCGCGGCTTTGCGTTCGTGGGTGAAACCCGCCGGATGGGTGACTTCGGCGAGGTCGGCGACGCTGCCGTCCACCATGAGGTGGATGCCGCGGATCGCCACCGACCGCAGGTCGCCGGACACGGCGCTGGGGCTGATGGTGTTCATGATGACGCTCCGTCTGTGATAGAACTCCATTTGAGTAAAGTGGGACTGTATCTAAAAGTATTGGACCGGTGATGGCCGAAGTCAAGCGGCGATACGACACCTCGGGACGCCAGGCCAAGGCGCGGGCGCGGCGCCTCGCCATGGTGATCGCGGCACGGGAACTGTTCGAGCGCGACGGGTTCCGCGCGACCACCATCGCGGCGGTCGCCGAGCGGGCCGGGGTGTCCGCCGAGAGCGTCTACAAGGCGTTCGGGACGAAGGCGGCGCTGGCCAAAGCCGTGTTCGACCTCGTGATCGCCGGCGATGACGAGGAGGTCCCGGTGGCCCAGCGGCCCGAGCAGCTGGCGATGCTCGCCGAGCCCGACGTGCGCCGCAAGATCACGATGTTCGTGCACGGCCTGGCCCGGCGGCAGGCCCGCTCGGCGGCGGTGCAGTTCCTCATCCGCGACGGCAGGCACGTCGACGCCTCGCTCGCCCCGGTGTGGGACAAGCTGGCCGAAGAAGGCCTGGTGGGGATGACCATGCTCGGCATCCATCTGCTCGGTACCGGGCAGCTGCGTCCCGGGCTCGAGCTCGACGAGGTCCGCGACGTGCTGTGGAACTACCTCGCCATCGACACCTACGAGCGGCTGGTCCTGGCTCGGGGCTGGTCGCTGGACCGCTACGCGGACTGGGTGTCTCGCGCGCTGATCGCCGCCTTCACCTGAGCCAGTCGGGAGTGTGATCCAGCCTCGGCAAGGCGGCGGAAATCTGCGCGACCAGCTGCACCGGCCGTTTGGTGTCGGTGCTGGCCTTGCCGCTGGTCAGGATCGCGCCCGCCAGCCCGCGCTCGGGATCGGCCCAGCCGTACTGGGTGGTCAATCCGCTGCGCCCGAAATGGAAACGGGTGTCGCGCCCGAACTTCGAGCGCCGTCCACCCAGCTCGAATCCGGCGCGACTGACCCGGCCCGCCGCGCCCGGCATACGGTCGGCGGGTTCGATGGCGTGCCGGAGTGTGCCGGGTTCGATGATCCGGATCCCGTCGAGTTCGCCGCCGTGGGTGAGGATCTCGTAGAACCGAGACAGCTCGTAGGCCGTGGTCACGAGATTGCCGGACGGGAGTTCGGCGGTGAGGAAGGCCGCGTTGTCGGCCTTGGACGCCTTGTCCATCCGGCCGCCGAGTGCCTTGCGGGCCAAAAAGATCGCCAGGCGCGACGGGGGCGGCCCGGTCTTCACGCTCGGCACCACCGCGTCCAGATCGGCGGGATCGACACTGAAGTTGTTCCAGCGGAACCCGAACGGCACCAGCACCTGCTCGGCCAGGTGCTCACGCATCCGCTTGCCGGTGGCCCGCTGCACCAGCAGCCGCTGGATCAATCCGCCGGTGAGCGCGTGATACACCCGGAACCGGTTGGGCGGCCAGCTCGGCACCAGATCGGCCAGCGCCGCGACGGCCAGTTCCTCGTCGGGCACCACCTCGGTGCCGCGATAGGGCGGGGTCATGAACGGAATACCGGCCGAGTGCGACAGCACCTCGCCGATGGTGATCCGGTCCTTACCGTGGCTCGCGAACTCCGGAATGTACCGGCACACCGGATCGTCCAGTGCGAACGCGCCCTGTTCGACGAGCATCGACATCACCGTCGACGCCACTCCCTTGGCGGTGGAGAACCCACAGAACGGGGTGTCCGGGGTAGCCGGAATCCGCTCGGCATCGGGCGGATCGCTCGGCGCATTGCCCCAGCCGTGCCCGATGGCCCGATTCAGCACGATCCTGCCGTTGCGCCGCAGGCACACCTGAATCGCCGGCGTACTCCCCAGCCGATACCAGTCGCGAACCGACTCCCACACCGCAGCGACCACCTCCGGGGTGGTCCCAGCCGCGGCGGGGGAGTCCTCGGGTCCGACGGTGGTCACCGAATCCAGGTCCTCGGCGATGATCACCGATGTGCCGGGTAGCGCGCTCATGGACCCCACCTTAGCGACGGCGCCGATTACCCACCCTGACCTGCGAACACTCCACAAGGGCCGGACGAAAGAGCCCCGCAGCCGCAGGACCGACGCTCGCCCATGGTGTCACCGGACGCGTACCCGCCCCCGAATTTGCGGCACTCACGGCTGCGGGGTCACCGCCCGTCCCGGGGCCCGGACGGTGCCGCTGGTCACCGGCTGGGAGTACCGGCCCACCGGCGTGCCGCCGAGAGGACCGGGCCGCCCCCGCGTTGCGGCACAGTCTCGCTGTGCCGCTCATGCGTGCGCGTCGGTCAGGGCGGCGGTGCGCGTGGCGTCGACCGGTGTCCGGCCCGCCGCGACCACAGCGCGCCGGGCATAGGCGCGGACATCGGCGTCCGGGTCTCCGACGGCCGTCTCCAGCGCGTCGACGGCGGCGGTGTCGCTCGGCCAGGTCGACAGGGCGAGGACGGCCGCCTTGCGTACGTCCAGATGACGGTCGGCCAGCGCGGCCGCCAGGGGCGGTACCGCCGCGTCCGGTGCGGCGCCTGCGAGTCCGCGGGCCGCGCCCACGCGCACCTGCCACGCCGAATGCTTCAACGCGGCAGCCAGTTCGGTGACATCCTCGGCGGCCGTTCCCAGGGCGGCAAAGGCGGTCAGTGCCGCCGCGCGTACCAGCGGATCGGGATCGGTGATCAGTGTCCGGATCACCTCCACCCCACCCGCGCCGATGGAGGCGAGGCCGTGGGCCACGGCGATCCGCACCTCGCGGTTGGCGTCGCCGGCGATCGTGGCGACCGCCGCCGCGTCGTCGAGCGAGACCAGCGCACGCACCGCCTCGATCCTGGCGCGGTGGTCCGGATCATGCAGCGCCGCATGGAATTCCGTGGCCGACCCCGCGCGCAGCGCACGCAGCAGATCGATGACGGTGGCGCGCACCAGCGGGTCGGAGGAGCCGAGATGATCGGACAGGGCGCCGGCGTCCGGCAGCACCTCCACCAGTTCGCGCAGGCTCTCGGTGGCGGCCCGGCGCACCGAGGCCGCCTCGTCGCCGAGCGCGCGCACCAGTTCGGGTGCGAACCCGTCGGGCGTGTTCTCGGTGAGCACCGACAGCGCCGCCACCCGCACGACCGGATCGGGGTCGGTCAGATAGGTCGAAACCTCCTCGACGCCAGGCGAATCCAGGGCGAGCAGGGTCACCAGGCGGGGGGAGGACGGTGAGGCCGCGACCGGCCGTTCGCGCACCGGCGCTTCCTGCGGCGCGCGCGTGCCGACCAGGTCGGGCTGGGCGATCACCTCGACGATCGGCTCGGCCGAGGGCACATCGTCGAGTCCGGGCACCGGCACCAGGTACGGCGCCACCGAACGCTTCACGAACTCCATCGCCCCATCGGCGGTCTTGCGCAGGTTCAGGTGGAAGTTCCACGACTCGTCGTCGCGCTGGGGCAGATCGGCACGGTCGTGGTAGAGGCCCCAGCGGGATTCGGTACGGGTCAGCGAACTGCGGGCCGCCATCTCCGCGCAGTCTCGGATGAACGACACCTCCGCGGCCCGCATCAGCTCGTGCGGTGTGTGCGCGCCGATCCCGGCGACCTCACCGCGCATCCGCTCGAAGGTCTCCACCGCGATCGACAGCTTGGCCGCGGTCTTCGGCGGCGCCACATAGTCGTTGACGAACCGGCGCAGCTTGTACTCGACCTGCGGTTGCGGCGGGCCCTCGGGCTGGCGCAGCGGCCGGTAGATCAGCTCGTGGGCGTCGGCCAGCTGATCCTCGGGCAGCTCGCCCGGCGCCGCGACCCCGGCCAGCGTGGACGCGGCATGGGCACCGGCCAGATCGCCGTAGACGAACGCGCCGATCATGTAGTTGTGCGGCACGCACGCCAGATCACCCGCGGCGTACAGGCCGGGCACGGTGGTGCGGGCGTTCTCGTCCACCCACACCCCCGACGCGGAATGCCCGCTGCACAAACCGATCTCGGAGATGTGCATCTCGATGTCGTGGGTGCGGTAGTCGTGGCCGCGGTTGGCGTGGAAGGTGCCGCGAGTGGGGCGCTCGGTGGTGTGCAGGATCGACTCGAGGGTGGACAGCGTCTCGTC
This sequence comes from Nocardia asteroides, assembly GCF_900637185.1. Classification (NCBI taxonomy): domain Bacteria; kingdom Bacillati; phylum Actinomycetota; class Actinomycetes; order Mycobacteriales; family Nocardiaceae; genus Nocardia; species Nocardia asteroides. The sequence continues at coordinate 3,870,136 of NZ_LR134352.1, forward strand.
GGGCAGGTGCGAGACCTTCAGGTAGATCGGGCCGCGCGCGGATTCGATCTCCTGTTTCACCTCGGCCATCATCTGCCCGGACCAGTAGTCGGAGTCGACGAACCGCTCACCCTCGGCATTGACCTGATAGCCGCCGAACGGATTCGCGACATACGCGCACGCGGGACCGTTGTAGTCCTTGATGAGCGGATTGATCTGGAAGCACTCGATCCCGGACAGCTCGGCCCCGGCGTGATACGCCATGGCGTAGCCGTCCCCGGCATTGGTGGGGTTCTCGTAGGTGCCGTACAGGTACCCCGACGCGGGCAGGCCCAGCCTGCCGCACGGACCCGTCGCCAGGATCACCGCCTTGGCGCCCACGGCGACGAATTCGCCGGTGCGCGTGTTCAATGCGGCCGCGCCGACCGCCCGGCCGTTCTCGGTGAGCACCCGCACCGGCATCAGCCGGTTCTCGATCCGGATCCGCTCGCGCATGCTGCGCTGACGCAACACCCGGTACAGCGCCTTCTTCACATCCTTGCCCTCGGGCATGGGCAGCACATAGGAGCCCGACCGGTGCACGCGGCGCACCGCGTACTCGCCGTACTCGTCCTTCTCGAACTTCACGCCGTAGCGCTCGAGCCGCTGCACCATGGCGAAACCGCGAGTGGCGGTCTGGTACACGGTGCGCTGGTCGACGATGCCGTCGTTGGCGCGGGTGATCTCGGCGACGTAGTCCTCCGGCTCGGCCTTGCCCGGGATGACGGCGTTGTTCACCCCGTCCATGCCCATGGCGAGCGCCCCGGAATGCCGCACGTGCGCCTTCTCCAGCAGCAGCACGTTCGCGCCGGCCTCGGCGGCGGTGAGCGCGGCCATCGTGCCCGCGGTGCCACCGCCGATCACGAGTACGTCGCAGTCGAGGCGTAGCCGGTCGGCCAGGTCGGGAATGTTCACAGTGACTCCAGGATTCGGTCCCGAAGCGCCTGCCGGTCCACCGGCTCACGCGGGTCGGGCACCTCGACGAGCGCGCGCAGCGCACCGTCGCCGAGCACGGCGATCCGGTCGCCGAGCAGCAGCGCCTCGTCGAGGTCGTGGGTGACGAAAACGATCGTGGTGGGATGCGCGCGCCAGGTGTCGACGAGCAGGCGCTGCATCTCCGCGCGGGTCTGGCTGTCGAGCGCGCCGAACGGCTCGTCCATCAGGACCGCGCGCGGGGCGCCGGCCAGGCTGCGGGCCAGCTGCACCCGCTGGCGCATCCCGCCGGACAGATCACGCGGCAGGTAGTCGGCGTAGCCGGTGAGCCCGACCTCGTCGAGCCAGCGGCGCGACCGGTCGGCGCGTTCGGCGCGCGGAACGCCCCGCAGCCGCAGCGCCAGTTCGACATTGGCGCGGGCGGTGCGCCAGGGCAGCAGCGCGTCGTCCTGGAATACCAGGGCGCGGTCGGCCGACGGCCCGGTGACGGTGTCGCCGTCGGCGCGGATGACGCCGCCGCTGGGACTGCGCAGCCCGGCGACCGCGCGCAGCAGCGTCGACTTGCCGCAGCCGGACTTGCCGACCAGTACCAGGATCTCCCCGGCCGCGATCTCCAGATCGATGCCGTGCACGACGGCCTTGGCGCCGTAGCTGATCCGCACCGATTCCAGGCTCAGCCGCATGCCCGCCGAGACGGCGGGCGCGACGGTGGTCGTGGTCATGACGCAACCTCTCTGGGCAGCCACCGGGTGACCCGGCGCCCCGCCAGTTCGACGATTCCGGAGGTGAGGAAGCCGAGTACGCCGATGGTGATCATGCCGACGAACACGGCGGGGTAGTCGACGATGGTGTAGGACTGCCAGGTGCGGTAGCCGATGCCGAGCCGGCCCGAGATCATCTCCGCGGAGATGAGGCAGATCCAGGCCACGCCCATGCCGACCGACAGGCCGCTGAACACCCCGGGCAGGATGCCGGGCACCACCACCCGGGTCAGCACCTCCCGGCGGGAGGCGCCGAGCGTGCGCACGGCGTCCTCCCAGATGGTCGGCAGCGCGCGGGTGGCGTGCCGGGTGCTGACCAGCACCGGGAACAGCGACGCGGTGAAGGTGATGAACACGATGCCCGACTCGTCGCTGGGGAACAGCAGGATCGCCACCGGCACCAGCGCGATCGCCGGGATGGGCCGGACCAGCTCGGCCAGCGGACCGAACACATCCGCCAGCAGCCGCGAGCGGCCCAGCCCGATGCCTGCCAGGACACCGACCACCGCGGCCAGCCCGAACCCGGTGACGATCCGGATCAGCGACTGCGCCACATCCAGGTAGTACTGCCCGGTGCCGAGGTGTTCACCGAACTCGGCGACGATCTCGGTGACGGTCGGCAACGTGTCGAACCGGAGCCCGGCGCGTACGTCGTTGGCGGTGAGCAGCTGCCACAGCCCCACGGCGGCGGCCACCGAGGCGACCCGGATGGTCCGGGACACCCAGACCGAAGCGCTTGGAGCGCTGGGGGTTTCGCTGCGGACCTGCGGCGCGGCGGCCGCCGGTACCGTGTCCGCCCCGGCGATCGCCGGGCCGTCCGCGGCGGTCGGCGCGCTCATCCGCGGACTTCCGTCACGGCCTGGTCGTAGGAGACCGGCGCGGCGGCGGGATGGGCGGCCCGGTAGCGCTCGGCCGCGGCCTGGGTGGTGAAGGGCAGGTACTGTGTGCCGTCGCGCAGCCAGATCGCCTTGTCGGCGAACCAGCGGGTGCCCAGCTCGGCATCGGGCAGGTAGACGGCCCGGATGGTCTTGCCCTGCGCCTTCGCCGCTTGCACGGCCCGCAGCAGGCAGCCGGGGTTCGCGGCGGGCTGCGGCTTGTCGGCGCCGTCGATCCAGACCTCACCGGCCAGCGCCGGATCGGTCACCGGTACCGCGCAGATCGGATCGGTGCCGGTCACCTTGCTCGGATTCACCCGCGAGGCGAGCGCGGTGTCGTAGTCGCCGCGCCCGGTCTCGGCGTAAGCCTGGCGCAGCGGCCCGTCCTGGACGAAAGCGTCGATGTCGAGGTCGGCGAAGTCACCGATCGACTTCAGGTAGGCCACATCGTCTTTGAACGCCGCGATCAGGTTCGGCTTGAGAGTGGTGTCGAAGCTGGTGCCGCCCGGCCCGTTGTAGAGGTAGACGACCTCCTGCGGCAACCCCGAGCCCTTGGCGACGAGATCGGCCGCCTCGAACGGCTTCTCGTTGAGGAACGCCGTCGCGTCCAGCTGGGCGGCCAGGAAGGCCTGCAGCACCTCGGGGTGATCGGCGGCGTAGGCGCGCCGGGCGACCACGCCGTGGAAGGTCGGCACGTTCAGCTCGGCGCCGTCGTAGAGCAGTTTGGCCTTGTTCTGCTGCACCAGCAGACCCGGCCACGCCACGAACTGCGAGAGCGCCCCCACCTGATGCGATTCCAGTGCCGTCGCACCGACCTGGGGCTGCTGGTTGAGTACCTCCACACCCTTGACCGGGTCGATGCCGGCGCGGGTCAGCGCCTGCACGAGCGTGCCGTGTCCCGCCGACCCCACGCTGGCCGAGATCTTCTGCCCGGCCAGGTCACGCAGCGAGCGCGCGGGTGAATCATTGGCCACCACCACCATGTTCAGCGCGCCCTTGGGGTTGTAGCCGGTGATCGACACCAGCTCGGTCCGCGCGCGTTCGTTGGCCTGCGTGCGGGATCCGTTGATCAGCAACGGGTAGTCGCCCATCGAGCCGATGTCGATCTTCTCCGCCACCATCTGCGCGGTGATCGGCGCGCCGGTGTCGTAGTCCTGCCACTCCACCTGGTACTTCGCGCCGCCGGCGTCGGTGATCTGCTGCAGCCGCTGCTCCAGGTAGCCCTGCGCCTTGAGCAGGGTGCCCGCGGTGACGGTGTTGATGGTCTTGGACTGATAGCCGACGACGACCTTGACGGTCCCGGCCGGTGCGGCGTCGGTGGTGTCGAGCGAGCAGCCCGCGGCGGTGAGCGCCAGCGCCAGCACGGCGGGGACGAGACGAGTGATCTTCATGCGTGGAATTCCCGGGTTCAGCGGAGCAGATAGGGCATGTTGACGGTGACGGCGCCGGTGGGGCAGCGGGCCGCGCACGGCCCGCAGTACCAGCACTCGTCGACGTGCATGTAGGCCTTGCCCGAATCCTCGTGGATGGCAAGGGAATCGAGCGGACACATGTCGACGCACAGGGTGCAGCCGGTGATGCACAGCGATTCGTCGATCGTCACGGGGACGTCGGCACGCTGGGGGACGAGTGCCATCTAGAGGACCTTCCATTCGGGTGCGCTGCGGGTGAGGCTGCCGCGCATGGTGATGCGGTCACCGCGCATGCGGATGTACTCGAGATCGACGGGACGGCCGTCGTCGAGGTGGGTGAGACGTTCGAGCATGAGCAGCGGGGCGCCCGCCGGGGTGTCGAGTGTGGTCGCGGTGTGCGGGTCGGCCGCGACCGCCTCCAGGGCGAGGTCGGCCTCGCCCAGCGACTGGCCGGTCACCTGCTCGAGCAGCACGAACACGTCGGTGGAGGCCAGATCGGCGGCCAGGACCGCGGCGCCGACATCGGGCGCGAGATAGGTCAGGTCCAGGCTCAGCGGCAGATCGGCCAGGAAGCGCAGCCGCTCGATGTAGACGACCTGGTCACCGGGCGCCAGCCCGAGCCTGCGCGCGACCGCCGGGGGAGCGGTGATGTGGGTGGCCGCGCGGACCTCGTTGCGGACGGTGCCGTGCTGCTTGAGCGTCTCCTGCAGTCCCAGCAGCGCGTCGAGGCCGTGATCGTATTTGCGGGCCGCGACACGGGTACCGACCTTGGGCGCGCGATCGATGAGCCCTTCGTCGCGCAACAGCGCCAGCGCCTCGCGGACGGTGTTGCGGGAGGTGCCGTGTTCGGCGGCGAGTTCCTGCTCGCCGGGCAACGCGCCCTCGACCGCGCCTGCCAGGATCTGGTGGCGCAGGATGTCTGCCACCCGTCGCGCCCGATCGGCGCGGTGGCCTCGGATCGGCGTTGCCGTTTTCTCGCTGACCTGCATGAACAGCGACGATAGTGGCCGAAATGGGGCCGTCGGCCCGACGCGGATCGGGCCCGGATTCAGGGGATGTTTCTACGCCGGGTGGTCGTCGTCAGGACCTGCGGCGATCGGCCGGTGCGGCGGTATTGCGCCACCCCGGCCGGTGCGGGCGACATTCGGATCACGTCGATCGCAATGTCGCCCGGCGACCGGTTCGCTCAGGGCTGGCCGGGCTTGAGGAGGATGAACAGTCCGTTGGCCTCCGCGCACAGGCGCTCGCCGTCGTGCATGGTGGCCCGCAGGTACACCTTGCGGCCGTCGACGCGCTCGACCCACGCGCGCACGGTCAGCTCCCGGTTGAGCGGGGTGATCGAGCGGTAGTCGATGGTCAGCGAGGCCGTGCGGGTGACGGCCGCGGTGTGCACCGCGGCGGTCATGCCCAGGATGTCGTCGAAGGCCACCCCGATCTGGCCGCCGTGCGCCGCGCTGTTGCCGCCCAGGTGGAAGGTCCGGAAGGTGAGCCGGGCGGTGACACCGTCCACGTCGGCGCTGTCGACGGTGTACGGCGGCAGCGTGATGTTGCCGCGCGAGGGCAGATCGGTGCGGGTCCAGCTGGGCGCCGACCACTCGTCGACGACGGCGGCGTCGAGGCGGGCATTGAGCTGCTCGAGCGTCGCGATCGCGTCCTTGGCCAGCTCGTCGGACGGGTTGATCAGGCGCATCCGGTCCATCAGCTCGCGGGTCTGCTCGATCAGCTCGCCGTAGTGCGGGCCGCCGACCGTCTTGTCCAGCCCCGCCTCCTTGCGCTGCTGGATCAGCTCGGCGACCGGCCGGAAACCGCCTTCGTGGTGCTCTGCGTCCGGCAGCGAGTTGCCGACCTGTGTATCGTCCATATGCAACACGTTATCGCTGTCGAGCTGGATGTTCGCGCTCGGTGTCCCACTCCGCGAGCCCCCGTGACACGACTCACCACCGCCGTCGCGGCTCTATTAGGCTTGGTGCCGATCACCGAACAGGTCTGTACGTACCGAAGCGCCGACGCGCCCGCGGGTGCCCGGCGGACGAACGGCGAAAGGCTGGGCGCATGGGTATCGCGGCGGTTGTGTTCGACATGGACGGCGTGCTGATCGATTCCGAACCCATCTGGGAACAGGTCAGGCACGAGTATGTCGATCTCAAAGGTGGCCGGTGGCAACCGGATTCGCAACGCAAGATGATGGGCATGGCCACCCAGGAGTGGGCCGCGTACATGAGCGACGACCTCGGCGTCGCCATGCCGCTCGACGAACTCGCCACCAAGGTCATCGACCTGATGGCCGACCGCTACGCCCACCACGTCCCGCTGCTGCCGGGCGCGGTCGAGGCGGTGCAGCGGTGCGCCGGGCAGTGGAAGCTGGGCCTGGCCAGCTCCTCGCCGCGCAGTCTCATCGACCTGGTGCTGGCCAAGGCCGGGTTGCTCGAGTACTTCTCGGCGATCCTGTCCACCGAGGAGGTCGGCCGTGGCAAGCCCGCGCCCGATGTCTACCTGACCGTCGCGCAGCGGCTGAGCGTGGATCCGGCGCACTGTACCGCCGTGGAGGACTCCACCAATGGGCTGCTTTCCGCCCACGCGGCCGGGATGCGGGTGATCGCCGACCCACGCCCGGAGTTCCCGCCCGCACCGGACGCGCTGGCCCGGGCCGCCGTCGTCATCGGGTCGCTGGACGAACTCACCCCCGAGGTGGTCACCGGTACCGCCTGACCCCGGTCAGAAACTGCCGGTCACCCCGTCGATCCGCTCCCGCAGCAGGTCGGCGTGCCCGTTGTGCCGGGCGTACTCCTCGATCATGTGCACGTACACCCAGCGCAGGGTGTAGCCGTCGGAGCGCCACGGCACGTGGAAGACGTGGTCGAGCGGCAGGGCGGCGACAGCCGCGTCACAGGCGGCGACCTCGGCGTGGAACGCGGCGAACGCCGCCTCGGCGGGCACCGAGTCGAGATCGTCGAAATCGGCGTCCGGCTCCGCCTCGGACCCGTAGACCGGGTCCACGTCCAAGCCGGCGGCGGCCACCCGGAACCACCCGCGCTCGACTTCGGTGAGGTGGCGGACCAGTCCGAGCAGCGACAGCGTGGAGGGCGACACCGACCGGGTCGCCAGCTGCCCGGCGTCGAGCCCGCCACACTTGTTCAGCAGGCTCTGTCGGTGAAAGTCCAACCAGGACTGCAACATCGGGCGCTCGTCCGCTCCGACGAGGGTCCGTTCCGGCTGGACTTCGGGTGCTGTCCACGTCATCTGGGTGACGGTACCGCGCCACCAGGACGGCCGCAGGCCTACCGCGATCGATTCCGCCCGAGAGCTGTGCCGCGAGCGCTCGATCCGGCACACTGGCCCGATGGGTACGCAGCGGGACGATTCGCCGGAGGTCGTCGTCCACCTCGGCGACGGCTCCGATCTGCCGCGCGCGGTCGACCCGGCCGACCCCGGAACCGCGGCCACCGATCCCGCGCCCGATCACCCGTTCCTGCTGCTGACGCGCGCCGCGGACGAACGGCTTCAGGCTCGCCTTCTCGACGACGGCACCTACGAGATCGAGCACGCCGCCGACGGCGCCCGGCGCCAGGTGTTCACCACCGACGCGCTGCTCGTCCGCGACATCGTCTGGTCCTGGATCCAGCGGGACCGCTGGTGGCGCGACACCGTCGCGTGGACCACCGTCGACCCGGACATCGCCGAACTCGACGCGCTGCGTGCCGAACTCACCGACATGCTCGACGGTCTGTCGGTGATGGATGCGGTCACGGACGAACTCGATCGCGCGCTGGCCAGGGCCGACGAACTGCTCGGCCTGGACCTCGACGGTCTGGACCCGTAGGGCTAGTCGGCGTCGCCCTCGCACCAGTCGTCGAAGGCGTCGAACTCCGGCTCCCACATCGGGGGAACGGAATCCTCGATCGCGTCCTCGATCGGATCCCAGATCTGGTTGCAGACCTGCGGCGCGGGCGGCCACGACTCGATGTACTGCACGAGCGGCGAGGACGGCGGTTTCGGTTCCTCCGCCGCGGCCGCGAAGCCGGTTCCGGCGAGCGTCAAGGCCGCGGCGGTTCCCGCGGTGGCGACGATCCGGTGAACGATGCGCATGACAACCTCCTAGTCCGTGCCGACCAGTGCTGTCCAGCGATCGTAACGCGGCGCGGTGGGGTCACCGCGCCCGCGCACTCCAGCGGCCCTCGTCGAAACGCACGTCGATCGGGTGGTCGAAGGCGGTCGACACGTGCTCGGTGGTGATCACCTCGGCCGCCGGACCTGCGGCGACGGTGCGGCCACCGGCGATCAGCAGGGCGTGCGTGGTGGTGCTGGGCAGTTCCTCGAGATGGTGGGTCACCAGGATCGAGGCCACCTCGGGATGGGTGCGGTCCAGCGTGTCGATGGTGGTGAGCAACTGTTCACGAGCGGCCAGGTCCAGGCCGGTGGACGGTTCGTCCAGCAGCAGCACCCGCGGCCCGCTGACGAGCGCGCGGGCGATGAGCGTGCGGCCGCGTTCGCCCTGCGACAGGGTCGGCCAGATGTCGGCGGTCCTGCCCGCCAGACCGAGGGTGTCGATGATCGCGTCCACGCGGTTCAGCTCGTCCGCGGTGGGGGTCCAGCGCATCGGGGTGTCGATCGTGCCGGTGATGCCGGTGAGCACGACCTCGCGCACCGTCAGCGGGTAGCGCAGCGGATGCCGCGGGTTCACGTGCCCGATCGAGCGCCGCAGCCGCGCCAGTTCCACCCGGCCGAACTGTTCGCCGAGCACCCGCACCGCGCCGGTGGTGGGGAAGGTGACCGCGCCGCAGAAGCCGAGCAGGGTGCTCTTGCCCGCGCCGTTGGGCCCGAGCAGCGCCCAGTGCTCGCCGGCCCGCACGGTCAGCGAGATGCCGTTGATGATCTTCTTGCCCTCGCGGCGGAAGGTCACCTCGTCGAGTTCGATCACCGGGACGGCGCTCATGCGAAAGCCTCCTTCAAGGCGGTCAGGTGGGTGCGGCTGAGTTCGGCGGCGGCCGTGGGGTTCCGGTCGGCGACGGCGTCGGCGAGCCGTTCGTGCGCGGCGTGGTCGGCGTCCTCGGAAGCGACCGGGCGCAGCGCGAGCATGTCGATCATCGCCAGCCGTAGCCGGGGCAGGAAGCTGTCGAACAGCTGAGTCAGCACCGCGTTGTGCGCGGCGACGATCACCGCGCGGTGGAAGGCCATGTCGGCGTCGACGTGTTCGGCGATCGACTGCCCGTCGGCGCGCCTGCCCGCCAGCGCGCGGCGGATCGCGCGCAGGTCGGCGGGGGTGCGGCGGCGCGCGGCCAGTGCGGCGGCCTCGGCCTCGATCGCGATGCGCGCCTCGATGACGGCGGCGATGGTGGCGCCGCGCAGCACGACGTCCCAGTCCTCGGTGATGTCGAGCGCGGTGACGAACACGCCCGCGCCCTGTCTGCTGTCGAGCACGCCCTTGCCCGCGAGCTCGCGGATCGCCTCGCGCACCGTCGACCGGCCGACGCCGAGCTGGGCCGCCAGCAGCGTCTCACCGGGTAATCGGTGCCCCAGCGGCCACTCGCCGGCGCGGATCCTGGCGAGCAGAAGTTCGGCCGCCTGGGCGGCCAGCGGCTGGCGCCGTACCTGCGAAACCACCGGAAAACCTCTCTACTTGTCTGAGGAGTTGTGGTAGAAGTGTACCCATCATGTACTGCACCGCGCTTCTCCTCGGCCGCCACGGCGGGGCCTGACCGATCGGCCGCCCCGCCGTGGGGCTGCGTCGTGGCCGGTCGACTTTTCTCCGATGGCCCCGCGTGGCCGGGAAGCAGTGCAGTCATGACCTCGTTCCCCACAGTCTCGACCCCCGCCTGGAATCGGCAACGGCGTTCGTCGATGCCGTCGCATCGCTACCGCGATGTCTTCCGGCGCGTCGAAGTACCTCTCGCCCAGCGGAATTGGCCCGACGCACGGATCACCGCCGCCCCGCTGTGGGTGCCGGTGGACCTGCGCGACGGCAATCAGGCGCTGGCCGAACCGATGGATCCCGAACGCAAGCGCCGGTTCTTCGAACTGCTGGTCGCCATGGGATACAAGGAGATCGAGGTGGGGTATCCCTCCGCCTCGCAGACCGATTTCGACTTCGTCCGGCTGCTGGCGGCCACCGCGATCGCACCACCCGACGTGACGATCGTGGTCTTCACCCCCGCCCGGCGCGACCTGATCGAGCGAACGGTGGAGTCGGTGCGCGGCCTCGCCAACGAGGTCGTCATCCACCTCTATACCGCCACCGCGCCGGTCTGGCGCGACGTGGTTCTCGGCAAGGACCGCGCGCAGGTGCGTGCCCTGATCCTGGACGGCGCCCGCGACGTCCTGCGCGCGGCGGCCGACCTGCCGAATGTGCGGTTCCAGTTCTCGCCCGAGGTGTTCAACCTGACCGAACCGGACTTCGCCCTGGAGATCTGCGACGCGGTGACCGAGCTCTGGCAGGCCTGCCCGCAGCGGCCGGTGACTCTGAATCTGCCCGCGACGGTGGAGGTCGCCACGCCGAACGTGTACGCCGACCAGATCGAGTACATGCACCGCAACCTGGCCCGCCGCGACGGGGTGATCCTGTCGGTGCACCCGCACAACGACCGGGGCACCGGCGTCGCCTGCGCCGAACTGGCGGTGCTGGCAGGTGCGCAACGGGTGGAGGGGTGCGTCTTCGGCAACGGCGAACGCACCGGCAATGTCGACCTGGCGACCCTGGCCCTGAATCTGCACGCGCAGGGCGTCGACCCGATGATCGACTTCTCCGACATCGACGGGATCCGCCGCACGGTGGAGTACTGCACCCGGCTGCCCGTCCCCGAACGTCATCCGTATGTGGGCGATCTCGTGCACACCGCCTTCTCCGGCACCCATCAGGACGCGATCCGCAAGGGCCTGGCCGAGCATCGCGCACAGGCCGCGCGGGCGGGCGTCGCCGAGGGGGAGTGGGCGTGGCAGGTGCCGTACCTGCCGATCGATCCCGCTGATATCGGCCGGTCGTATGACGCGGTGATCCGGGTGAACTCCCAGTCCGGCAAGGGCGGCATCGCGTACTTGCTGCAGACGGGATACGGGCTGGACCTGCCCCGGCGGCTGCAGATCGATCTGGCGCGGAGAGTGCAGGACCACACCGACGGCACCGGCGCCGAGATCACCGCGAAGGAACTGTTCACCCTGTTCGAGCAGGCCTACACGGTCGCCGATCCGCGGGTCGTGCTGTCACAGTGGCGGATCGACGACGGGTCCACCGAGGTCGTGCTCACCGTCGGCGGCCGCACGGTGCACTCGGTGCATCGGGGCATCGGGCCGGTGGACGCGGTGGTGACCGCGCTCGCCGCGGCCGGGTATCCGATCGAGATCCTGGGCCTGACCCAGCATTCCGTGGACCAGGGCGCCGACAGCACGGCGGTGAGCTACCTCGAATACCGGGCGGGGGGTCGCACCGGGTGGGCCTTCGGCCGGAGCGACTCGGTCTCGGCAGCGGCACTCGATGCCGTGTTGCACGCGGTGAATGCCACTGCCTAGACGCGGGATCCGTAGGGCGGTGCGCCGCCCTACGGGTCAGCACCAGCCGGTCAGGAACATCAGGCCGAGACTGGCGACGCCCAGGATCAGGCCGAGCGCGCCACCGAGCACGAGCGGGCGCGCACCCGCGCTGCGCAGCCGCTCGACGCTGAGCGAGGTGCCGATCGCGGCCAGGACCACGGCGATCAACCAGCTGCTGGTGGTGGCCAGCGGCGCGGTGAGCGCGGCGGGCAGGATCCCGAGCCCGGCGACGATCGAGGCGATGAGGAACAGCACCACGAACACGGGGAATGCCTGGCGCAACGACCCGGCGGGCACACCGGTCTCCGTGACGAGCTTGCGCCGGCCGACATGCAGCCCCAGACACAGCGGCACGATGGCCAGGCTGCGGACCAGTTTCACGATCACCGCGAAATGCGCCGCGCCCGCACCGAAGATGACACCGGCCGCCAGCACCGAGGAGGTGTCGTTGATCGCGGTGCCCACCCACAGCCCGAACGCCTGCTGTGACATCCCGAGCGCGCGCCCCAGCGGTGGATACACCAGCACCGCGGCGACATTGAACACGAAGATGGTGCCCAGCGCGTACGCCACGCGCTGCTTGTCCGGCCGCAGCACCGCGGTGGCCGCCGCGATCGCGGACGCGCCACAGATCGTCGTCCCGACCGCGACCAGGGTCGCCGACTCCCGGTCGACTGCCAGCATCCGGCCGACGACGAACGCCGCGATCGCGCCCACGACCAGGGTGCCGACCAGCACGACCGCGGTCTCGCGGCCCACGCTCAGCACCGAACCCAGCGGCAGGCCGAGTCCGAGCAACACGATCGCCAGTCCGAGCAGCCGCTGCCGGGCCACGTCGAGGCCGGGCGCGAAGCACGCGTCCGCCGCGTCACCGCGCCGCAGCACCATCCCGGTGACCGCGCCCGCGCCCAGCGCCAGCACCGGCGCGCCGATCATCGGCAGCGCCCTGCCGATCGGCAGAGCCACGGTGGCGAGGAGGGCTGCCAGGATCAGCCCGGGGGCGAAGGTGCGCGCGCGATTCACACTCCCTACCTTCGCCGCACCGGGGATCCCCAGGTAGAGGCCGGATTCGCAGGTGCCCATAAGGTGCGCTTATGGGAAGGCTGTCGGCGCGGTGTGCTTTCCTGGAGAGGTGCGGACACGAACCGGGCTCCTCACGGCCGCCGGCATCGGCCTGATGCTGTGGGGCGAATGGATGAACTGGCGGGCCTCCCGCCGGGGCATCGGACCGGTGCGGCCCGGATCCGAAGCGGTTCTGGTACTCGGCTACCGCGATCCGGGACCGCGCGCGAACGCGATGAACCGGTGGCGTGTGCGCGCGGGGCTGCGCTCGATCGACGCGGCCGCGCCGCGCACCCGGTTGGTGCTGTCCGGCGGAGCCTGTGCGGGGCCGGTGAGCGAGGCCGCGCTGATGGCCGACTACGCCCGTCTGGAACGCGGCTACCGCGGGGAGTTCGTCCTCGAGGAGTCGAGCCGATCCACCTGGGAGAACATCGCTTTCGCGATTCCGTACCTGAAGGATGTCGACCGGATCAAGATCGTCTCGCTACCCACCCACGCCGCGACCGCCCGCGACTATCTGGCCGAGCAGGCCCCCGAGCTGGCGGCCCGGCTCGAGCGCGGCCGCGACTACCGGTTCGGCGAATGGCTGCCGCTGAAACCGGTCATCGCGCTGTACGGGGTGGCCAAGCGCCTGCGGCATCGGCTGGCCGAGGCGCGCGGGGACGACGATGCCTGATGGCGGCCGCCCGGGGACGACGATGCCTGATGGCGGCCGCCCGGGACCGTCACCCATAATCGGCGCATGACGCTGCCACCCGGAACACCCGACCTCGAGGTCCTCGATCTCCTGGTCTCGGTGGCCGAGCTGGGCAGTCTCGGCGCCGCCGCCCGCAGGCACGGCATCAGCCAGCCCGCGGCGAGCATGCGGATCAGCGCGCTGGAACGCCGGATGCGGGTGAAGCTGCTCGACCGCGGCCCCACCGGTTCGGAGCTCACCGACGCGGGCCGCGCGGTGGTCGAGCACGCGCGGCTGGTCCTGGCCGCCGTGCGCGACCTCGTCGACGACGTCGACCGGCTGCGCGCCGCCCAGGCCCCGCGCCTGCGCATCGCCGCCTCCAAAACCATTGCCGACCACCGTATTCCGCACTGGCTGGCGGCGCTGCGCGTCGACCATCCCGAGGTGCTGATCTCGCTGGAGGTGGAGAACTCCACCCAGGTCGCCGCGCTGGTCCGCGACGGCGGCGCCGACCTCGGCTTCGTGGAGGGCCCGCATCCGCCCGCCGGCCTCGGCAGCCGGGTCCTGGGCACCGACGATCTGGTCGTGGTGGTCGCCCCCGACCATCCGTGGGCGCGCCGGACCACACCGGTCGCGCTGACCGAACTCGCCGGCACCGCGCTGCTGTGGCGCGAACCCGGATCGGGCACCCGCGACACGGTCTGGGATCTGCTCAGCACCGCCGCGCAGCCCGCCGGACCCGCGGCCGAACTCGGTTCGGCCGCGGCGATCGTGGCCGCCGCCCGCACCGGCATGGCGCCCGCCGTGCTGAGCAGGCTCATCGCCGCCCCCGATCTGGCCACCGGCGCCCTGGTGGCGGTGCCGTGCGCCGACGCCGACCGATTGACCCGCAAGTTCCGGGCCATCTGGCGCCGCGCCAGTCCGCCGTCGGGTCCCGGCGAGCTGCTCGTCGACCGGGCCGCCCGGCTCGAGGTGGCCCGTGCGGCCACACCGGGCGGCGCGGCCGCGTCGCCGAAACCGGCCTAGCCACCCGCAGATTGCCCTACCGACCGGTACGTTCGGGGCACACTGCCTGGTGACACCCCACGGTCCGGCGAAATGGTGCGTAAGCGGAGTCGGCGGCTCTAGTCTGTATCCGCTACACACTGTGGAGGTTGGGATCAATGACGGTCGATATCGTGACCGAACCGGCGCCGGAGGACCTGTGGACCGGATCGGGCCGGGCCGCCGGGGCTCCGCCGACGTCGATGATCGAGCGGATGACGCTGATCCTGGACGCGTTCGACGCGACCACTCCCACCCTCACCCTGCTCGGGCTGGCCGAACGCACCGGCCTGCCCCGCTCGACGGTGCATCGCATCCTCGACCAGATGATCCGGCTGCGTTGGCTCGCGCACACCCCCGGCGGTTACCGGCTCGGCCTGCGCGTGCTCGAACTGGGCGGTCTCGCCGCCGAACACAATGAACTGCGTGAGGTCGTCGGGCCGCTGCTCTACGACCTGAGCCAGCGCACCGGTCTGATCGGCCACCTCGCCGTGCTCGACGGGCGCGAGGTGCTGTTCCTGGACCGGGCGGGTGGCCGCAGCCAGGTCGCCATCCCCACGCGCGTCGGCGGCAGGCTGCCCGCGCACTGCACCGCCGTGGGCAAGGCGCTGCTGGCGACGCTCGAGCCGGGGATCGCCGAGGCCTCGCTGCGCGGCAACACCGCACCCCGTACCGCCCGCACCATCGTCGACCGTGCCGAACTGCACCGGGAACTGGCGCGGATCCGCAATCGTCAGGGCGTGGCCGTCGACACCGAGGAGTCGCTGCCCGGGGTCGGCTGTGTGGCGGTGCCGATCCGCGGCCGAGGTGTCGCGGTGGCGGCGATCTCGCTCTCGGGCACCGTGCAGGGCGACCGCAGCGCACTCGACACCGCCCGGCTGGCGCGTGCGCTGGCCGAGGTGGCCAAGGAAGCGGCGCGCGCCCTGACCCCCCGGCACGGCCGCCCCCACTAGACCGGCGTCAGCCCGCCGCGGTGGTGCGGGCCATCGCGCGTCCGGCGGCCCGGCCGGAGAAGATGCAGCCGCCCAGGAAGGTGCCCTCGAGCGCGTTGTATCCGTGGACGCCGCCCCCGCCGAATCCGGCGACCTCGCCCGCCGCGTACAGCCCCGGGAATACCGCGCCGTCGGTGCGCAGCACCCGCGAGTCGAGATCGGTCTGCAGGCCGCCCAGCGTCTTGCGGGTGAGGATGTTGAGCCGGACCGCGATGAGCGGGCCGTGCGCCGGATCGAGGATGCGATGCGGTTTCACCACACGGCCCACCTTGTCGCCGAAGTACTTGCGAGCGTTGGTGATTCCCGCGATCTGCGCGTCCTTGGTGTAGGGATTGCCGACTTCCCGGTCCCTGGCCACGATCTGGCGTTTCAGCTCGGCCGGATCGAGCTTCGGTCCGCGCGCGATCGCGTTCATCCCGTCGACGAGTTCGGACAGCGTGTCGGCGACCACGAAATCGACGCCGTGACGCTTGAACGCCTCCACCGGACCCGGCGCGCCCTTGGCGACGCGGCTGCGCAGCGTGAGCTTGAGGTCCTTGCCGGTGATGTCGGGATTCTGCTCGGAGCCCGACAGCGCGAACTCCTTCTCGATGATCGTCTGGTCGAGCACGAACCAGGAGTAGTCGTACCCGGTCGACAGAATGCGGCGGATGGTCGCGTTGGTGTCGTAGCCGGGGAAACACGGCGCGGGCATCCGGATTCCGTTGGCGTCGAACCACAGTGACGACGGACCGGGCAGGATCCGGATGCCGTGATCGGGCCAGACCGGATCCCAGTTGGTGATGCCCTCGGTGTAGTTCCACATGCGGTCCCGGTTCACCAGCGCGGCGCCCGCCTGCTCGGCGATACCGAGCATCCGGCCGTCCACATAGGCGGGGACACCGGAGATCATCGTCTCCGGGCACGGGCCGAGGCGCTCGGTCGGCCAGTTGCGCCGGATCAGGTCGTGCGCGTGCCCGATGCCGCCCGAACTCACCAGCACCGAAGGCGCGCGCACGCTGAACGCGTCCACGACATCCCGGTTCGACGCGACGCCCCGGTCGGTCTCGCTCGGTGCGAGGACACTGCCGGTGACACCGGTGACCGTGCCGTCCTCGACGATCAGCTCGTCGACCCGGTGCCGGAAACCGAAGCGCACCAACCCCTTCGCCTCGCCGGCCAGCACCGGCTCCAGGAAGATTCGCAGCACCTCCGGCCCGGTACCCCAGCTGAGATGGAATCGCGGCACCGAATTGCCGTGCCCGTCGGCGAGGCTGCCGCCCCGCTCGGCCCAGGGCACCAGGGGAGTGAAGCGCAGACCCAGGGCGTGGACGTAGTCCCGCTTCTCGTCGGTGGCGAACCGCACGTAGGCTTCGGCCCACTGCCGGGCCATCCGGTCCTCGTCGTCGCGATCGAAACCGGCCGAGCCCAGCCAATCCTGCAGTGCCAGTTCGTAGGAGTCCTTGATCCCCAGCCTGCGCTGCTCGGGACTGTCCACCAGGAACAGCCCGCCCAGCGACCAGAACGCCTGGCCGCCCAGATTGGCCCGATTCTCCTGGTCCAGGACCAGCACCCGGCGCCCGGCCAGCACCAGTTCGTGGGTGGCGACCAGGCCGGCCAGGCCCGCGCCGACGACGATGGCGTCGGGAGTGAAGTCGTCGATCGGTCCTGGCGCTGCGCTCGTCATGGGTCGGAAAGTAGCATTGGTGCGTCGACGGCACGGGCATCTTCCGAAAAATGTCCTGACCAGCGACGTTTCGATCGAGAGGCTGGGGAATTCATGACGATCCGAACCCGCACCGGCGCCGGTGTGCTCGTGCTGGCGGTCCTGGCCGGTCTCGGCACGGCGGGCTGCTCGAAGTCGGAGCGGTGGTGCGAGCGCGATCAGGGCGACGTGCTGGTGGAGAACTCCTACTGCGAACGCGGCGTCCCCGGCTACGAGTGGGAGCCCGACCACGACAAGCCGAAGAAGAAAAAGAAGCCCAAGAAGCACTGAGACGCTTGTGGCCTTGCGCCGCAGGCGATCCGAGACGCGACCGTGGCGCAAGTGATGCCGAGATCGCGCCGGGTCTATGCCCTCCGCCGGGTATCCCATCCCTGAGCATGCCGAAAGCCGTTGTGGCCGACGGAGACAGCTCATCGATCAATTCTCACAACGGCGTGAGGGGTGGGTATCATGGCCTATCGGAAGGTAATTCGTAACGTCGCAGGACACACGGCGCGAGCGCTGTCGGTGTTGCTACTGGCCGCGGGGATCGGGACAGCGATGTCACCGGGACTGACGGCGCTGGCGCAGAGTTGCGCCACGCTCGAGGTCGTCGTCGCCCGCGGTACCCACGAACCCGGGTACCTGGGTTCGGTGGTCGGCGACCCGCTCTACGCGGTCCTGAGCGCGCAGCTACCGGTCGACACCTCCGCCTACCGGGTCGAGTACCCGGCGGATCTGCTGGTTCCGTCCTCGGTGTCGGACGGCACCAGGGACATGACCACCCACCTGCTCGCGCAGGCCGCGGCCTGCCCGGATCAGCGGTTCGTCCTCGTCGGCTACTCGCAGGGCGCCGCGGTCACCCACGGGGTGCTCGGCTCGCCCGCCATGATGCTGCTCCCCGGCATGTGGGTGCTGCCGCCGGAACTGTCCTCGCGGGTCGTGAGTGTGCTGCTGTTCGGCGACCCGCTGCGGCTCGTCGGCGCCGGGGTCGCGCCGCTGTACGCCGATCGGACCGCGAACTATTGCACCGCGGGCGATCCGGTGTGCGCGGGCGGGGTGTTCCCCACCGCCCACGGCGCCTACAGCTGGGCGTTCGCGAACGCGGTCGGCCAGGTGGACTCGCGGTTGTGAGCCCACCGCCTGCCCGTCGTCCTCAGGCGACGGGCAGGACTCCGGTCAGCACCGCGCCGATCTGCGCGACGGCGCGGTCGACCGAGCCGCTGGGCTGGAACAGATGGCTCAGCGTGAGCCGGACCATCACCTCGACGAACGAGGTGAGCTCGTCGTCGGTGAGCGCGTCGAGCCGGTATCGGGCCCGCACCGTACCGGTGAGCGCGGCGACCGCGCGGCCGAGCACCGGCTCCGGATCGCTCATCAGGGCGGGCAGCAGCGCGGTGTCGCCGTCGTCGCGCGCGGAGAGCACGGCCTTGATCAGGGTGTTGTCGCCGGCGTTGCGCAGGGCGTAGTCCGCGGCGGCGGTCATCCCGGCGATCGCGTCGTCCGGATGCCGGTCCAGCGTGTCGGCGATCCCGGCGAGGTAGATCCCGAGCTCCCGCTCGATGAGCGCGTCCGCGAGCGCCTGTTTGGTGCCGATCTCCTTATAGAGGACGGGTCTGCTGACCCCGACCTCCTTGGCCACGCGCGACATGTTGACCGCGCCCCACCCCTCGGTGACGACCATCGTGCGGGCGGCATCGAGCATGCGGTCGCGCAACAGCTGACGCATCTCGGCGTGAAAGTTCGGCGATTCGGCCACTCGACCATCGTACATGTGCTATCGATTCTGCTTCATCATTAACAACTGCGCTTCAAGTGTATCCATACGGAACACAATGGGCTATGTTGTAAACGAACGCGGCACTATCTGGGCCGATGTATCGGTTGATCAGGAGAATGACAATGACGACATCTCGCATCGACGACCACGAAGGGGCGGCCGCCACCGTGCAGTGGCGCGACCCCAAGCGCTACCTGTGGCTGTTCGGCCTGGTCGCGCCCAGTGCGGCGCTGCTGGCCACCGGCTTCGTCTGGGCGTTCAACGCGCTGGGCTGGGAAGCCGTGGCGCCGGTGTGGTGGTGGCTGGGCCCGATCCTGGTGTACGTGCTGCTGCCGATCCTGGATCGCTTCTTCGGCCCCGACGGCAAGAACCCGCCGGAGGAGGTGATGGAGATGCTCGAGCACGATCGGTACTACCGGTATTGCACCTACGTCTACATCCCGTTGCAGCTGGTCAGCCTGGTGATCGCCTGCTACCTGTGGTCGGCCGACAACCTGTCCTGGCTCGGCATCGACGGCGGCCTCGGCCTGGTCTCCAAGATCGGCCTGGCCTTCACCATCGGCGCGATGGGCGGCATCGGCATCAACACCGCGCACGAACTCGGCCACAAGAAGGACGAGCTGGAACGGTGGCTGTCCAAGATCACCCTGGCCCAGACCGGGTACGGGCACTTCTACATCGAGCACAACCGCGGCCACCACGTGCGCGTGTCCACCCCGGAGGATCCGGCCAGCGCCCGCTTCGGCGAGTCGTTCTGGACGTTCCTGCCGCGCAGCGTGTGGGGCAGCCTGCTCTCGGCGTGGGAGCTCGAGCGCACCCGGCTCGAGCGACTGGGCAAGGGCCCGTTCAGCATTCACAACGACGTGCTCAACGCGTGGCTGATGACGGTGGTGCTGTGGGCGGCGCTGGTGGCGGTGTTCGGCCCGGTGATCCTGCCGTTCCTGCTGATCCAGGCCGTGTACGGCTTCTCGCTGCTGGAGACGGTGAACTACCTCGAGCACTACGGTCTGCTCCGGCAGAAGACCGCGTCGGGCCGCTACGAGCGCTGCACCCCCGAGCACAGCTGGAACTCCGACCACATCGTCACCAATATCTTCCTGTACCACCTGCAGCGCCACAGCGACCACCACGCCAACCCCACCCGTCGCTACCAGACGCTGCGGCACATGGACGGCGCGCCCGAACTGCCCAGCGGCTACGCCAGCCTGATCGGCCTGGCCTACCTGACCCCGCTGTGGCGTCGGGTGATGGATCCGCGGGTGCTCGCCCACTACGACGGCGACATCACGCGGGTGAACATCCAGCCGGCCAAGCGCGACAAGGTCCTGGCGAAGTACGGAGTCCGCTGATGGCCGCCTACACCTGTCCGGTCTGCGACTACCGCTACGACGAGACCGCGGGCGCGCCCCGCGAGGGCTTCCCGCCCGGCACGGCCTGGTCGGCGGTTCCCGACGACTGGTGCTGCCCGGACTGCGGAGTCCGCGAGAAGCTCGACTTCGCGCCGAGCGAGGAGGTGTCGCGATGAGCGACTACAAGCTGTTCCGTTGTGTGCAGTGCGGTTTCGAGTACGACGAGGCGCTGGGCTGGCCCGAGGACGGGATCGAACCCGGCACCCGCTGGGACGACATCCCCGACGACTGGTCGTGCCCGGACTGCGGCGCCGCCAAAGCCGACTTCGAGATGCTCGAGGTGAGTCGCGGATGAGCGGCCGGATCGTCGTCGTCGGCACCGGTGTCGCCGGTGCCACCGCGGCCCAGACCCTGCGGCGCGAGGGCTACCCCGGCGAGATCGTGCTCGTCGGCGCCGAACCGGACCTGCCCTACCGGCGGCCCGCGGTGTCCAAGGAGCTGCTGGCGGGCACCGCGCCGTTCGACCGGGCGCTGCTGAAACCGGTGAAGTTCTGGGCCGACAACCGGATCGACCTGCGTCCCGCCTTCGGCGTGGAAGAAATCGACACCGACCGAGGCACCGTGCGTTCGGGCACCGGTGAGGTGATCGGCTACGACAGCCTGCTGCTGGCCACCGGCGCGCGGGCCCGGACCGTGCCGACGACGTCGGACCGGGTGTTCACCCTGCGTACCCGCGCCGACATCAGCGCCCTGCGCGCCGCCGTCACCGACGGCGGGTCGCTGCTGATCGTCGGCGGCGGGCTGATCGGCTGCGAGGTCGCCGCCACCGTGCGCGGCCTGGGCGCTCGGGTGACCTTGCTCGACGCGGGTACCGCCCTGCTCGAGCGGGTGCTGCCCGCCGCGGTGTCGGACCTGGTGCGCGATCTGCACCGCGAGCACGGCGTGGTGGTCGAGAACGGCGTCGCGACAAGCGAACTCGCCGACGGCGGCGACGGGGTCGTCGCCACGGCGGCCGACGGGCGCAGCTTCTCCGCGGCGGCCGCGCTGGTCGCGGTGGGCTCGGTGCCCGACACCGCGCTGGCCGAGGCCGCGGGGATCGCGGTGAACGACGGCATCGTCGTCGACCAGCACTACCGCACCTCGGTGGCCGGTGTGTTCGCGGCGGGGGACGTCACCACCGGATTCCACCCGCTGCGTGGCGAATTCGAGCGCGGGCAGCACTGGAATTCGGCGACGACCTCCGGTGCCGCGGCCGCGATGTCGATCCTCGGTCACCCCGCCGCCGCGGCCGAGGTGCCGTGGGGCTGGACCGACCAGTACGGGGTGTCGATGCAGTTCGCCGGCTGGATCCATCCGCACGACGAGCTCAGCGTCGACGGTGACCTCGCGGCCCGCGACTTCCTCGCGCTCGCCCTGCGCGACGGACGGCCGGTCGGCGCGGTCGCCATGGGCAGACCGCGTGAGCTGCGTGCGGCTCGCGGACTGATCGCCGCGGGTGAACCCTGGCAGTCCACGGTGGCCGCGAGCTGACCCGCCGTGTCCCGATCGCGGCCGGGAACTGGCCGCGATCGGGCCTACGGTGCGGATATGGCATACGACACGCACGACACGACGATCGCCGTCACCACGCCGCTCGGGCACGTGGGCAGGCGGGTGGTGCAGCTGCTGGTGCAGGCCGGTGTCCGGCCCAGAGTGCTGATGCGCGACCCCGCCCGGCTCGACGCGGGGATGCGCGAGCTGGTGGAGGTGGTCGCCGTCGACCAGGGCGACGCGGACGCGGTGGCGCGGGCCACCCGGGGTGTGGACCGGCTGTTCTGGGTCGACCCACCGAACCTGCTCGACGGTGATCCGGTCGCCGGATACGCCCGGATGGGGGAGTCGGCCGCCCGCGCGGTGACCGAGAACAGCATCGGGGCCGTGGTCTTCCTCAGCAGCGTCGGCGCCGAGAAGCGCGGTGGCGCAGGCGAAATCGACGGACTGGCCCGGACCGAGGAACTGCTCGACGCGACCGGAACCGCGGTGACGCACCTGCGCTGCGGCTATTTCTTCACCAATCTGCTGACCCAGCGCGCGGAGATCAGGGCCGGGACGCTAGCACGCCGTGGCCGCTCGACCACGCCATGGCCTGGGTCGATCCGCGCGACATCGGTGAGGTCGCCGCGGTCCGGCTGCTCGCGGACGGCTGGACGGGCCGGACCGTGCGGGCCGTCCACGGACCCGAGGACCTCACCTTCCGGCGCGTCGCCGAGATCCTCAGCGCCGAACTCGGGCACCCGGTCACCCCGGTGCCGATCGGCGCGGACGACCTGCGTGCCCAGCTGCGGGAAGCGAGCCTGGGCGAAGTGCACATCGACGGCATCGTCGGCATGTCCGCGGGCCTGAGCGCAGGATTCGTACCCGAGAACCCGCGGTCCCCGCTCACCACGACCCCGTCGACCCTGGCCGCCTGGGCGCGTGCCCACCTGCGGTGACCACCCGGCGGGCTTGTCCCGCTGTGCCCGGCACGGCGAACGCCGTGGCCCCGGCGGTCGGCAGACCGAGCCGGAAAAGGTTGCGGCAGAACGTAATACGTGGACGGTCCGGTCGCGACGATGTCGCGACCGGACCGAACACCCGTGTGCGACGACCTACCAGTGCACGCCGGGCAGCATCCGGCTCACCCGCGCCGCCGGGCTCGGCATCACCATCAGCGGGGTGAGCACCGGGGCCAGCACGGTCAGCGCGTTGCGGCTCGGCTCGGCGGGCTCGGCGGGCACGGGCTCGGCCAGGACCGGGGCGGGCTTGCCCTGGGCCGCGGTCGATTCCCCGAACAGCCGGAACCCGGTGTGCATGATCGTGCGCTTGAGCGAGGGCAGGAACATCTCGACCGCCTGCGCGAACGTCCCCACCGGGGTGTCGATCCGGTCCGGGCGTTCGAGCAGCGCCCGCACCACGATGTCGGCGGCCCGCTCGGGATCGGGCAGCGGCAGCGCGCGGTACAGATCGGTCGGCGCGATCATCGGGGTCCGCACCAGCGGCATCCGGATCGACGTGAACGTCACACCGGCGCCACGGTTCTCGACCGCGGCGATATCGCTGAAGTTGTCCAGCGCCGACTTGCTCGCCGCGTACGCCGCGAAGCGGGGCACCTTGGTCTGCACCGCGATCGAGGAGATGTTGACGATATGGCCGAAGTGCCGCTCCCGCATCGACGGCAGCAGCGCCAGGATCAGCCGGACCGCGCCGAAGTAGTTCACCGCCATGGTGCGCTCGAAGTCGTGCATGCGGTCCACCGAGTTCGCCACCGACCGGCGGATCGACCGGCCAGCGTTGTTGACCAGGTAGTCGACATGGCCGTGCTCGGACAGCAGCTGCCGCACCAGGTCGTCCACGGCCGCAGCGTCGGTGATGTCGCACGGATAGGCGAACGCGGTGCCGCCCTCGGTGCGCACGGATTCCGCCGCGGCGGTGAGGTCTTCGACGCCGCGAGCCACCATCAGCACGGTCGCGCCGCGCCGGGCGACCGCGTGCGCGGTGGCCAGCCCGATCCCCGAGGAGGCCCCGGTGATCAGCAC
The DNA here is from genome assembly GCF_900637185.1 of Nocardia asteroides. Classification (NCBI taxonomy): domain Bacteria; kingdom Bacillati; phylum Actinomycetota; class Actinomycetes; order Mycobacteriales; family Nocardiaceae; genus Nocardia; species Nocardia asteroides. The sequence goes on from NZ_LR134352.1 coordinate 3,893,797, forward strand.
GATCCGGCCCGCGAGCCGGTCGGCGTCGGCGGGCGGACGGCGCCGGTGCGGGTCGAGGTTGGCGCGCCAGTAGTCCCACAGCCGCGCGGCATAGGTGTCGAAGGCGGGCACCGTCAGCCCGGGCAACTGGGCCTGGGTGGACTCGGCGACGAACTCGGCGGTGAAGCCGACGTGCGGCGCGACCTCGGCCGGAATCCCGGCCTGCTCGAACAGGAAGTCGCGCACCGCGTGCGCGCCGGGCACCAGGCCCAGGCCGGTGAGCGCGCGGGCGCTGCCGGGCACGGTGCCGATACCCGCGGGACCGCCCGCGGCCGTGGCCAGCGCGCGGTAGATCTCCCCGAACGGCTGCGGACGCGGGTTGACCAGGTGGAATGTGCGCCCGTCCAGGCCTTCGCGACGCACCAGCCGCACCATCGCCTCGGCGACGTAGTCCACCGGCACCACATTGGTCGCGCCCAGATCCGGCAGTGGCAGCGGCAGCTCGGTGGGCAGCGCCGCGAGTGCGCCGATGGCGGCGAAGAAGTAGTACGGGCCGTCGATCTTGTCCATCTCGCCGGTGCGCGAATCACCGACCACGATGGCCGGGCGGTACACCCGCGAGCGCACATCGGTGGCCTCGCGGACCAGCTTCTCCGCGGCGAACTTGGTGCGGTGATACGGCGAGGTCAGGTTCTGCCCGAGGTCGAAGTCCTCCTCGAAGAACTTGCCGCGGTGGTCGCCGGCCACCGCCACCGAGGAGACGTGGTGCAGCGTGGCGTCGAGCCTGCGCGCCAGCTCGATCACCGAGCGGGTGCCCGCCACATTGGCCGCGTGCGCGGTCTCCTCGTCGGCGGTCATGTCGTAGACCGCACCCAGGTGCAGCACGTGGTCGGCGCGCGGCGGCTCGTCGCCCAGGCCCAGACCCTCGGCGGTCAGGTCGCCGACCAGCGCGAACACCCGGTCGCCGTCGGGATACTGCGCGGTGAGCGCGGTGAACTTGGCCAGCGACTCGGCGCGCACGAGCACGTGCACGATCGCCGTGGGATCGGCCGCGAGCAACCCCCGCACGACGCGCCGACCCAGAAATCCGGTACCGCCTGTCACGATGTAGGAAACCATCGCCCCTCCTGAAAATTCTCGAAACACGGTGTGGTGCAACAGTGATCCGGCATGCGGCGGTGGATGCGGTATCAACGTCGAAGTCCAGCGACTGAACAGCTGGCGAGAAACCGGGCACATCGTCGTCCCGGCTGGCACTGACGATACTCGTCGGTAACTTGACCGGGCAAGCTGATGGCGTCCCGGTACCGTGTGGGAATTGTCACCTGTCCGCGCAGGTCAAAGGGTGTGTGTGACAGTCAATTTCAGTAACTGCGAGTTTCGGACAACTTTCCGCTACCGCCCGTCGAGGACGTCCTCGACGATGCCCGCCATCCGCGCGCGGAACACCGCGGGCGCGAACGACAGCGCGTGCTCGCGGATCTTGGCCGGATCGTAGGCCGCCCAGTCGGTGTCGTTCATCGACGCCGCCAGCGCGGCGACGACCGCGGCATCGGACCCGGCGGGCACATGGGCGCCGGTGACCCCGGGCCGCACCGTGTCGAGCGCGCCGCCCACCCCCACCGCGAGCACCGGCGCCCCACACGCCATGGCCTCGACCGGCACGATCCCGAAGTCCTCGATACCGGGCATCAGCAGTGCGCGGCAGCGCCGGTACATGTCCTGGAGCTGTTCGGCGGAGGTGGCGCCGAGGAAGGTCGTCTCCGGGCCCGCGATCGCCTCGAGCTGCGCGCGGAAGCGGCCCTCGCCGAGCACCACCAGCCGCGTGCCCGCGCGCTGGGCTGCGCGAATGGCGAGGTCGGCCCGCTTGTAGGGCACCAATCTGCCCGCGCAGAGGAAGAAGTCCTCCCGCGGCACCGCCGGATCGGGGGTGAACCGGTCCACCTGCACCGGCGGGTTCACCACCGTGGCGGGCAGTCCCCACCAGTCGGTGACGCGCTGCGCCACGGCGTGCGAGTTGGCGACGACCCGCGTCAGCCGCGGCGCGGCGCGCAGTTCCCCACGCCGGGCCAGTGCGCCGAGCGCGGCCAGGGCGAGCTGCCCGGCGCGGCCCCCGGCTTCCTGGGCGCGGAACTCGCGATCCCACGCCCAGCGGGCGGGGCTGTGCACATAGGCGACGACCGGGGCGTCGGTGGCCAGGGCCGCCTGGGTGGCGAAGGCGTGATGGCTGATCACCACGACATCGGCCGCGCGCAGCGGCAGCCGCCGCAGCACCGGCGGTACCAGCGGCAGCAGCGGCGCGTGCCGGCCGCCCAGCGCCGCGTGCGCGCGGCTCAGCCAGCTGTCGGTGACCGCGCCGACCGGCGGACGGACCCCGCCCGGCGCGACGATCGGCGCGAAAACCTCCGCGCCGGGCCAGGTTTCGACGAACTCGCCGACCACCGCCTCCGAGCCGCCGAATTCGGTGAAACGTTCGTGCACGAGGGCGATTCGGGTCATCGGGTGCTCGCTTCGATCTGTCGGGGCGCGGCGGTGCGGCGCAGGGCGGGGGCGACGGGGCGGCCGCGGAGCAGTCCGTCGACGGAGCCACGGTCGATCGCCGCACGATAGACCTGGGCGGCCGCGGCGCAGGCGTCGACGGTGTCGCGCACCGCGACGGCGTCGTGGGCGGCCGAGACGACGAAGGACTGGCCGAGGACCCCACGGTCGAGCAGTTCCTGCAGGAACAGGGTGCGAAACGCCTGGGACGCGACACCGTCGGCGTCGAGGGTGCGGAAGATCAGGCACGAGGGCCTGCCGCGCACCTGGAGATGATCGGTCAGCCCGAGCTCGGCGGCCACCGCGTTCACCCCGTCGGCGAGGTCGCGGCCCGCCTGTTCCATCCGGGCGATCGGGTCCTCAGTGCGGTAGGCGCGCACGACCGCGCGGAAGGCGGCCAGCGCCGCGGTCTCCGGGCCGTGCGTGGTGGACAGCAGGAACACCCGATCCCGGTCGCTACGCAATCCGCCGAGTTCCATGTACTCCCGCTTACCCGCCAGTGCCGAGATCGGGAAGCCGTTGCCCATGGCCTTGCCCCAGCACGACAGGTCGGGGGTCACGCCGTAGACGGCCTGCGCCCCGCCCGCCGACCAGCGGAACCCGGTGATCATCTCGTCGAACACCAGCAGGGTGCCGTGCCGGTCGCACAGGGCGCGAACGGCTTCGAGATAGCCCGGGTCCGGTTCGGCCAGGGCGGTGGCGGCCTCCAGGAACACCGCGGCGACCGTGTCGCCGGCCAGCACGGTCGCGAGCGCGTCGAGGTCGTTGTAGGGGAAGCTCACGGTGTCGACGGCGGGGATGCCCGCGGCCATCGGGGTGGTGCCGATGAACCAGTCGTCGACGGAGAAGAACGGCTGCTCGCACACCGCGATCCGGGTGCGGCCGGTGACCGCCCTGGCCAGCCGGACCGCGGCGGTGGTGGCGTCGGAGCCGTTCTTGGCGAACTTCACCATGTCGGCGCCGGGGACCAGGTCGAGGAAGTCTTCGGCGGCCGCCAGTTCGAGTTCGGTCGGACGGGAGAAGCTCATGCCGTCGGCGGCGGCGGCCAGCGCGGCCGCGACGACGGGCTCGTAGCCGTGCCCCAAGGTGACCGAGCGCAGCCCCATGCCGTACTCGACGTACTCGTTGCCGTCGGCGTCCCAGACCCGGGCGCCCTCGCCGCGCACCAGGACCGGCGCCATGTCCTCGGGGTATTGATCGGCGCCGCGGGCATAGGTGTGCGCGCCACCGGGGACGAGGTCGTGCAGGCGCGCCTGGATCGCCGTGCTGCGTTGGAAGGATCGCATCAGGGGTGTCGCTCCTGTCCGGTGGTGGTCAGTGCCCACAGTTCGTGGTCGGTCCGGACGCCGGTGGGGCCGGGGTGGTCACGCAACACGCCCTCGCACACGAAGCCCGCCGCGGCGAAGGTCGCGGCGGAAGTGGTGTCGCCGGTAGGGATTTCGGCCGCCAGGCGGCGTAGCCCGAGCGTGCCGAAGGCGTGACCGGTGACCGCGGTGAGCGCGGCGACGTGCGCCGACGTTCGGGCGTGGGCGGGGTCGGCCCAGGAGACGAGGTGGGCGGCGTGCCCCGACATTCCCGGATCCGACAGCCGGAACTCCCCGGCGTAGCGGCCGTCCACCGTCCAGGCCAGCACGAGTCCGGCCGAGGTTCCCGGGCCCGACCTGCGCAGCCACCAGCCGGGCGTATCGGCGGCCGACGGAGGAACCCCGCCCCAGCGGATCCGCGCGCGCTCGGGTTCATCGGATCGAACAACGCTGCGCACCAAGGTATTCGGGTGGCCGGGCACCGGCAACGCGACCGATCCGACGGGAGAGTGGCGGCGCAGCTGCCGACGGAGGCGCCAGGCGAGCAGGCGCACAGCCGCGATCACGAGGACGGCCGGCGGCAGGCCCACGCTGCGCCGATGCGGAGTGATGCCCGCGGGTTCGGCGGGAGTGACAGCGCAGTGGTCCGTGCTCGAGAACGCCCACAGCGCGTGGTCGCGCGGCGACCCACCGGCATCGAAGGACTGCACCATGACGGCCTCCCGGTGGAAACCCAGAGCACGGGCGAAACCGGCCGCACCCGCGTTGTCCACCGAGATCGGCGCGACGATCCGGGTGACGCCGAGCGCCGTCACGAGGTGATCGCGCAGCGCGAGCCCGATGCGCGACATCACCCGGTGACCCGCCCACCGCGACTCGATCCAGCAGGTGATCTCGACGACGCCCGCGGCCGCGTCCAGGACCTGGAAGCCCAGCTGCCCCGCCAGCTGCCCGTCGATCTCGACGACGCCCGCGTAGCCACGGCCCGCCCGCATGTCGGCCCACGCCACCAGACACTCGCGCGCCCAGCGACGGGGAGAATGGCGCTGCTCCCAGGTCAGCGGCGAGGAGCTCCAATACGGTTCGATGCAGGCACGGTCGCGGAGTCGCAGCGTATGCCAGCGCTCGGCGTCGGACAGCCGCGGCGGTCGCAACCGGACGGTGCACGCGCCCGTGTCGATCGGCCCGAGGGTCAGCCGGGCCAGGTCGACGTCGACCGGGATGCCGCCGGTCGTCGGTGTCGTCGTGCGCGACAACGGGATAACTCGCTTTCGTCGGCCACCGGGCCGGGGTAGGTGCGCTACGTGCCCGGCGTGCCGCGGCGTGACGACGACGCGGGCTCGGCCCTCGGCCAGGCCCGGGGCAGCACCGTCGTCTCGGGATCGAACGGCGCGGCGGTGGTCGGCACGGCATCCTCGGAACGGCTCCCCGAACCCGCGGGCACCGGTGCGGCCCGGGGTGGCGTGGCGGTGGCGGGTGCCACGGGTGTGGCCCGCGGAGTGGTCGTGTTCGGCGCGACGGGAGCGGCGCGGGGCGGTACCGCGGCGGCCGGTTCCGCCGGTGTCGCCCGGGACGCGGTGGCGCCCACCGGCACCGGCGCGGCCCGGGGCGGGGTCGCGGCGGCCGGTTCCACCGGTGCCTGGGCGGTGTCGTCCTTCGCTCCGGCGTCCTTGCCGCCGGACCGGCGGTCGAGTACGCCGCGGGCCAGCACCAGGCCCTCGGCGACGACGATGAGTACGGCGAGGGCGGCGAACAGGCCTTCCTGAACCGGATGCGGCGCCACCAGTTCCGACCGCGGGTTGCTGATCACGGTCAGCCGGGCCATACCGAGCACCTGGCGGAACTCGATCTCGCGGGCGACGTCGCGGGCGTCGAAACTCAGCTCGGGACGCAGCGGATCGTCGGCCAGCCGCTTGGTGAAGGTGTCCTCCACGGCACGGCGATGATCCTCGAGATCGGCGGCCGAGCGCGCGATGGCCTCGGTGCGCATCTGCGAGCCCACCCGGTCCAGCGACTGCTGGACCGCCAGCACCAAGCGCTCGGCCTGCTCGGGAGAACCCGCCTGCGCCTTGATGATCAGCAGCGACGGCGCGGGCCCGGTCATCGCCGACACCCGCGGGCGCAGATCCTGCTCCGACGGGGCCAGCCCGTTCTTCACCACATCCGAGAGCACCCGGCTCTCGGTGACCAGCACGATGTAGGGCTGGGTCAGCTCGTTGAACACCGCGCCGATGGACTGCTGCGAGATCTGCGCGGTGAGACTGGCCTCGTAGGTCCGTTCGCTCCCGTCGCGCACGAACCACACGGCGCCACCGGCCAGCGCGGCCACGACCAGCGCGATCGGCAGCACCCGGATCAGCTTGCGCAGGTGCGCGGCGATGTCGACACCGGCCGACGGCACACTCTCCTGGTGCGCGTCGCCGCTGTCGGCCGCGCCCGTCTTGCTCACACCTACCCCCAAACTCACCAACTCTGTGGTGGATGTTAGCCGGGGTTCGGGTGTGTCGCGACCGCGGCGGGTCGGGAACGGCCGAAAGGATTACCCTCGCCGTGGCATCGGCAAACGCTCTGGTCGCATCAGTGCGGTGCCCGGGAGTGAATCGCCTGCTGAGCGCGGTCGCGACCGGGTCGGTACGCTGAGCCGGTTCGTGCCGGACATCGGCCGGATGTGTGTGGCTAGTGCTGGAGGATGGTGCGGTGGTGGGGGCTCGGGTGTCGGTGTGTGTCCCGGCATTCAACGCGGCGCGCACGATCACCGAGACGATCGAGTCGATCCTGACCCAGGATTTCGGCGACTTCGAGGTCGTCGTGGTCGACAACGCCAGCACCGACGGCACCGGCGAGCTGGTGCGCGCGTTCACCGACGACCGGATCCGGCTGCACACCAACGACACCGTGCTGCCCATGGTCGAGAACTGGAACCGCACGCTCGGCCTGGCCGGGGGCGAGCTGGTCAAACTCGTCTGCGCCGACGACCTGATCACCCCCGGCTGCCTGTCGGCCCAGGTAGAGGCGCTGCGCGATCCCCGGATCGCGGTGTCGGGCGCCAGGTTCGACGTCATCGACGACGCGGGCGCCGTGCTCGCCCTGGGCCGCGGGCTGGCCGGGATCACCGGCCGCTGCTCGCCGCGCACCGCGCTGCGCGCCTTCGTCCGCAAACTGCCCGACGCGGTGTGCCCGACCGCCGCGTTCCTGTTCCGGCGCCGCGAGCTCGCCGCCACCGGCGGCTTCCGGGGCGACTTCCTCTACGCCATGGACATCGATCTGGTGGCACGGCTGTGCGCGCACGGCCAGTTCTACGGCGACCCCGACGTCCTCGCGATCAGCCGCGCCTCGGCGTTCAACTACTCCTCCACCACTTCGACCCTCAGCAAGTTCTCCGAGGTGGTGCGGTTCAACCACCACTACCGGCGCGCGCATCCCGACCTGGTCGGCCCGCTCGATGTCGTGGCGGGCGACGCCGTGGTGGCACGACAGGCGCTGGTGCGGCTGTGCGCGCGGGCGAAACGCCTGTCCGGGAAGGGCTGACGGCATGGGCGTGCTGCTGTACCTCGCCGCCGTGCCGGTGGGCTGGTTGTTCCTGCGCTGGATCCGGCATCGGCCCCAGCGCGGCCTGCTGCTGGTCGCCGCGCTGGTGCCGTTCAACGGGCTGCTGCTGATCGCGCCGGGATGGATGCAGGTCAACGGGTGGAAGGAGGCGTTGCTGCTGCTCACGCTGGCGGTGGCGATCTTCGTCCCGCAGCCCGATGCCGGTCCGCGCCCGGCCATCCCGTGGTGGCCGCTCGGCGCGGCGCTGTGCGTGTTCGGGGTGGTGTCGGCGTTCGTGACGGCCGGATCGCTGGGCCTGTTCGCGATCAAGATCACGTTCTTCTACTTCGTCGTGGTGCCGCTGATCCTGTACCTGCGCCCGTTCGACGCCCGCGACCGGGACCTGCTGGTGACGATCATGATGGTCGAAGCCGTCGGCATCGCGGTGTTCGGGCTGGCCCAGCAGGCCATCGGCGGCGCGGGGCTGGCCGCCATGGGCTACGAGTACAACGAGACGATCCGGTTCTCCGGCGGGATCCTGCGCTCGTTCAGCACCTTCAACCAGCCGTTCCCGTTCGCGTTCTACCTCGTCACCGTGCTGCTGGTCGGTGGGTCGGTGGCGCTGGCCGCGCCGTCGCGGCCGCGCAACCGGCTGTTCCTGATGGCCACGCCCATCCTGGTCGTCGGCGCCGCGGCCAGTGTGGTGCGGGCGGCGCTGGCCGGATTGCTGGTCGGCGCACTGGTGCTCGCGGTGGTGCGGTACCGGCGTCAGCTGAAGACGGTGATCATCGGCGGAGTCGCGCTGATCGTGCTCGGCAGCGTCGTGGTCTCCTCGCAGGCGCGCAGTTCGCTGTTCTCCTCGTCGAGCCTGGCCGACCGCGGCACCGGCTGGAACACCGTGCTGCGCTCGGTCGGCAGCCATCCGTTCGGTGACGGGCTGGGCTCCACGGGCGCCGCGAAGGCCAAGCAGCTGGTGGAGGAACTCGGCCCGATGGCGGAGAAACTGCCCTACGCCACCGGCGAGGTGCAGATCTACGGCCGCCCGTATCAGCCGGACAACTACTACGTGAAGCTGCTCATCGAACTGGGACCGATCGGGGTCTGGCTGTTCTGCGCGATCATGGTGGTGATCTATCTGCTGGCCCTGCGCGGCGCGCGCACCCTGCGCGGCAACGACTCGGCGCTCGCGCTCGGGGTCGCGGCGTCGGTCCTGGCCAGCGCGGTGGCGGCGGTCGCGTCGAGCTACTTCGAGATCTTCCCGAGCGACTTCTACTTCTGGTTGCTGGCCGCGGTCGTCGGCTGTGCCGTCACCCAGCGGTCCACGTCCGAGCCCGTCGAGCACGGCTCCGTCCCCGAGCAGGTAGCGTGAGATTCCCGAGAAGTGAAAATGCCGGTCCCGGAGTGTGTTTCGGTGCGCTGGCCTACCGCCCGCACGGTGCCGGAGTGTCGACGTATCAGCGTGAACTGCTGGCGCGGATGCCCGAGCTGCTGGCCGGGACCGCGGTGACGGCGCTGGTGCAGGCCGATGCCGCCGCGGCGTTGCCCGAGGGGATCGCGGCGCTGTCGCGTCCGGTCGCGGCGGGCGCGCGGCGCGCCTGGCACGGGATCGCCCCGCTGCGCGGCGCGGATCTCTTCCACGGCCTCGATGTCGACCTTCCGCTGACCGGTCCGCGCGCCACCGTCGCCACCGTCCACGACTTGTCGGTGTTCGACGTCCCGTGGGCGTTCAGCCGGTACCGGGCCGCGGGCGAGCAACTGCTGGTGCGGATGTCGCTGACCCGGGCCGACCTGCTCGTCGCGGTCTCGGAGTTCACCGCGCAACGCATCGCCGACCGCTTCGGCCGCGAGGCCGTGGTGGTGCCGCTGGCGCCCGCCGCCTGGGCGCGGGTACCCGAGGCGGCCGAGATCGACCGGGTGCGTGCGCGCTACGAGTTGCCGTCGCGGTTCGTCCTGCAGGTCGGCACGGTCGAGCCGCGCAAGCAGGTCGGTGTGCTGGCCGAGGTGGCACGGGAACTCGAGATCCCGCTGGTGCTGGCCGGCGCGGGATCCGACGGTCCGCAGGCGCCGGCGGGCGCGCTCGGGCTCGGCTACGTCGACCTCGCCGATCTGCCCGCGCTGTACGCGGCCGCGACGGTGGTCGCCTACTGCTCGCAGTACGAAGGATTCGGTCTGCCACCCGTGGAGGCGATGGCCTGTGGCGGCGCGGTGGTCGCCAGCGCGGTGGGCGCGCTGCCCCAGGTGTGTGGCGACGGCGCGATCCTGGTCGAGCGGACCGGTGTCGACGCGTGGACGCGGGCGCTGCGGCCGCTGCTGCACGACGTGGACGCCAACCGCGAACTGCGCGAACGCGGCCTGCTCGCGATGACGAAACTGAGCTGGCAGGCGACGGCCGAGGCCACCGTCGCCGCCTACCGGTCCGCCGGACTGCTCGCATGACCGACGAGGCGACCGTCGCCCCGCCCCGGCGCGCGCTGTCCGGCCGGGCGGCGGCGAACAACACCGCCGCCATGCTCGCCAGCCGGATCTTCTCCGCCGTGCTCGGCCTGTTCGGCACCATGCTCATCGCGCGGATGCTGCCCGCCGTCGAATGGGGCTATTTCTCCTTCGTCTTCGGCTTGCTCGGCATGCTCGCGATCGTCACCGATCTCGGCGTCGGGCGCGCGGTCATCGGCAAACTCGTGCACGGCGAGCCCGGCGAGGTCGCCGAGATCGCGACCTCGTTCATCGTCTTGCGCACGGTCCTGGGTCTGCTCGGCTACGGCCTCGCCGTCGGCTACGTGCTGGTGCTGCGCTGCCCGCCGGAGGTGGTCGCGGCCACCGCCCTGGCCGGTCTCGTGGTGGTGATCGCGACACCGAGTCACGCGCTGACGGTGCTGTTCCAATCGACCATGCGGCTCACCCTGGTCGCCGGGGCCGAGGCATTGGCGCGCAGTGTCCAGCTGGGTGTGACGGTGCTGGCGGTCCTGTGGTCGCCGACGCTGCTGGTGGTCGTAGTGCCCGCCGTCGTCTACGAGATCGTCGCGCTCGCGGTGAAGGTCGTCGGGATCGGGCGCGGTCTGGGCGGGCCCCTTCCGGCGCGGCGCGTCGAGCTGGGCTGGTGGGGCGGCATGCTGCGCGAGGCGCTGCCGCTGAGCATCGGGCTGGCGTTGATCATCGTGCTGCAGAAGGTCGGGCTGCTGCTGCTCGGCCACTTCGACACCTTCGAATCCGTCGGGTTGTACGCCGTCGGCATGAAATTCGCCGATCTGCTCGACACCGCCGCGATCGCGGTGGTGGCCCCGCTGACAACGCTGCTGATCGCGCTGTGGCCCGGCGACCCGCTGCGGTTCCGCCGCCACTTCCGGCAGGCGACGGTCGCGTTGACCGTGCTCGGGCTGGCGGCGCTGGTCGCGTTCTGGCCGGTCGCCGCCGACGCGGTGCGCCTGCTGTTCGGCGCCGACCTCGTGGCCGCGGCGGGTGCGGCGCGCCTGCAGATCGTCGGCGGCCTGCTCGGGGCGCTGGCCCACCTCGGGCTGGTGGCGCTGATGGCGGTGGGGCGCAACATCGTGATCCCGTGGATCGCGGGGGCCGCGCTGCTGGTCAACCTCGGCGCGGCCTGGCCGTTGATCACCCGGATGTCCTACGACGGCGCCGTGCTCGCCGGTCTGCTCGCGCAGGCGGTCCTGCTGGTGGCGGTCTGGGTGGCGCTGGCGCTCACAGTGCGGGAGCGCCGGTTGGTGCCGATCGCCACCGCCATCGCGGTGACCGGTGTCGCGGTGGCGGTGATCGCCGCCGCGACCGCCGTCCAGCAGCGCTGGGATCCGCCGTGGATTGTCACCTCGGCCGTGGCGTGCCTGTTGTACCTTGTGCTCGCCGGAAGCATTGTGCGAAGGACCGACGGATTGACGATACGAAGTTTGCGGGAGCCGAAACCTGATGACACTGTGGCGAATAGCTCGGACGACGCTGATCGCCGCACTGGTCACCCTGACGGCGCTGGGGTGCGCGACAGCGCCGGCGCAGACGACTGACACCACCGTGGCCACCGGACTCGGGATCTCGGGCGGGCACTCCTGGCTCGAACTCGACGCCGCGGAACTGGACCGGCAGATGGCCGTCGTCGCGGGCACCGGCGCCACCTGGGTGCGCATCGACCTGGACTGGTCGGTGATCGAAGCCGACCGCGGGCGCCAGGACTGGTCGGCCACCGACCGCGCCGTCGGGGCGGCTCGCGCGCACGGGCTGTCGGTCCTGGCGATCCTCACCTACGCGCCCGCCTGGGCGGGCCTGCACGAAGGGGTCGCGGGCAGCAAGGCGGTGCCGCAGCCGGTGCTGTTCGGCCGCTTCGTCGGTGACGCGGTCGACCGCTACCGCGATCAGATCGCACACTGGGAGATCTGGAACGAACCCAACGTCACCGCGTTCTTCACCCCGAATCCGGATGTCGGCATGTACGCGCACCTGCTGCGGCAGGCGGCGACCGCCGTGCGCACCCGGCAGCCGCACGGTCAGGTCCTGGTCGGCGGGCTGGCCCCGGCGACCGACGAGGGACCCGACATCGCGCCCACCACCTTCGTCGAAGCGCTCTACGAACTCGGCGCCGAGACCGACTTCGACGGCATCGCCGTGCATCCGTACTCCTACCCGGAGATGCCCGCGTCGCCCGCCTGGTACAACGCCTTCGGCAATCTGCTGCGGATCCGGCGGATCATGGACGCGCACAACGACACCGCGGCGCGGCTGTGGCCCACCGAGTTCGGCGCCCCGACCGGGACCGGCGCGCGGTCGGTGAGCGAGCAGGCTCAGGCCGCGATCCTCGACGAAGGCCTCGGCCTGGTCGGCACCATCCACGACGTCGGCCCGATCTTCGTGTACTCGCTCGTCGACGCCGGGGCGGACCCGAACGATCTCGAGCAGAATTTCGGACTGCTGCGCCGCGACTACAGCGAGAAGCCGGCCATGGCCGTGGTCCGCGCGTACGGGGAGCGGCTGCGTGCCGGCCGCTGACCCGGTGCGGGAGGTCCTGTTCGTCGCGCACTCGAGCCAGGCGTCGGGGGCGGAGAAGATCATGCTCGCCCTCGCCGAACTGGCCGTCGCGCGGGGGTACCGGGTCCGCGTGGCCTGTCCCGCAGGGCCGCTGAGCGCTCGGCTGCCGGATACTGTTGCGCACCAGCCTCTTCCGGAGCTCGGCCTGACCGGTCAGCAGGGCGTGGAGCGTCTGCGCGCCGCGGTGATCATGGTGTGGCGTTGGCTGCGCGCTGCCCTCATTCTGCGGCGCCTGGCCCGTCCCGCGAGCGTGACGACGGTGGTCAACTCGACGATGGCGTTGCCCGCCGTGGCGCTGACGCTGCCGCGCAGGCGGACCGCGGTGTGGCTGGTGCACGACGTGCTCGCCGGTCGCCGCCAGTTCGTGGTGGCTCGTCTCGGCCGTCTCGCCGTCGGCCGGGCGGTGGCCGTCTCCGAGCGTGCGGCGGTACCGGTGCGGCAGTGCGGTTTCGACGTGCGGGTCGCCCGGCAGGGCGTGGCGTGGCCGGTCGAGCCGGCGCCGGTCGTCGACCGCGCGCCGCTGGTGGCCGGGATTCTCGGCGTCGTCACCGCGTGGAAGGGTCACCACGTGCTGCTGGCCGCCGCGGCCGGGGTGCCCGACCTCCGGATCGAGATCGCCGGATCGGCCCACCCGGGCGACGAACCATACCTGGCCGAACTCCGCGCCCGCGCAGAGCGTTCCGACCTGGCCGGCCGGGTCCGCTTCCTGGGCGCCGTCGACGCGCTCGACACCCTGCGCGGCTGGGACATCCTGGTCTCGGCCAGCGTCCTGCCCGAAGCGGGCCCACTGGTCGTGCTGGAGGCGATGAGCGTCGGCGTCCCCGTCGTCGCCACCGACCACGGCGGCAACGCCACCCCCGACACGGCCGTCTGCGTGCCACCCGACGATCCGGACGCACTACGCGCGGCGCTCGAAACCCTGGCCCGCGACCCCGATCTGCGCGCCGACCTCCGCGCCCGGGGACGCGCGCACATCGCGGCCGAGCACGACCTGTCCGTGACCCTGCCCCGGATGCTGGACGCGCTGCTCGCGCGGGATCAGAACGAGACGGTCGGCCCGTAGGTGACGACCGTGTCGCCCGTGGCCGACACGATCCGCACGAACGGGCGGAGGTTGGCCGGGCCGAGCACGCCGGTGACCGTGCCGTGGAAACCCGCCAGCCGCAGTACACCGTCGGTGCCCGTGACCTCACCGGCGGCGACCTCGACCTCCCGGATCCCGGGGCCGAACCCGACGCCCAGCTCCACACCGGCGCGGGGGAGCAGGCCGTCGATCTTCACTGTCGGGCCGCCCGTACCGACCTCGATGCCGAGTCCCGGAGTCGACCATTCGAATTTGAGCCGCCCGTCGAGCGTCGCCGGGTAGCCGATCTGATAGCCGACGGTGAGTCTGCCTGCCCAGCTCGCGGCGTCGGGGCCGGTCACCCGGTAGGACGCGGTGCCGCTGTGGAACCACTCGCGCGTCAGTGGATTGCCGTCCAGCGGGGCCACGACGTCGATCCGGGTGTCGGACTGCACCGCCTCGACGAGGCGATCCCTGCCGTCGACAACGGCGGCGCTGCTGTCGACCCCGGCGCCGGCCGCGCCGGAACCGAGGGTGAGACCGAGAGCGGCGGCCGAAGCCACCGCGAGCAGACGCAGTGCGCGCGGACGGAACACGATGAGCCCCCTGAAGACGTGGATGTCGCCCACCGATCCGGATACCGCCACGGCGACCCTGCACGTGGCGCGAGGCTGGGCGGATCGAGTATGGCACGGTGCGCGATCATCCGCCCGACGGCGAAAGATGCACTGCGCCACAGTCTTTGCGCTACCGCATCACTCCGGACGGCGAACCTTCGCACGGTCGGGTGGGACCGGTCCGGCCGGGTCGTCGACATACCAGCGTCCGTCGAGTGCCGGCAGCGCCGCAGCGACCTCGCCGAGCAGGTCGGGCAGGGTCAGCAGGACGGCGTCGGGGTCGGCGTCGAGCAGCTGGGCGGGGGAGACGATGGGTACGTCGGTGCCCGGCATCCGCCTGCCCTGCTTGGCGGTCGAGGCGTCGGCGACACCGGCGAGCACACCGCGATGCGCGCCCGCCATCGCCAGCAGCGCCACCGCCCGCGAGGCGGCGCCGTAGGCGTAGACGCGCCGCCCGGTCGCGGCGCCCTGCTCGAGCCAGGTGCGCAGCGTCGAAACATGCTGATCGACAACGCGTTGCAGCGCCTCGGTTTGGTGGTCTGCCCCCGCCTCGGTCGCGAGCACCCGGTCGACGGCATGGTCGGCGGGATGGTCCCCGTGCCGGGCGGCGATCAGCACGGTACCGCCGTAGAGCTCGAATTCCCACGCGCCGACCACACTCATCCCCGCCGCGCGCAGCAGCGTTTGCAGTGTCTCGAGGGTGTAATAGGCGAAATGGCCGTGCCGCAACGCATTCCACTGCCCCTGCGCGATGATCGCGGCCAGCGAGTGGTACTGCACCAGCAGTACTCCACCGGGTGCGGTCGCGGCGGCGCGGGCCGCGAAGGCCGCGCGCTGATCGGGCTCGTGCATGATGCCGAAACAGTCCAGCACCACCGCGGCGGGCCCGGTGGTCTCGGTGAAACCGCGCTCGGTCAGCAGCGGCAGCCAGGTGCCGCCGTGGGGGCTGCCGAACTCGGTCACCGTGGTGCCGCGCAGCAGTCCGGCCGCGGCCACCCGCGCGACCGCGTCGGCGGCCTGGTCCCGCAGTGCCCGCGGTTCGACACCGCGCGGCTCGGCGGTGACGGTGTCGTCGTCGGCGAGCTGGGCCAGCCCGCAGGCGGCGCACCGGTCCATCCGCAGCGGATGACCCGATTCGGCGGGGTCCACCGGCGATCCGGCCGGCGGGAAATGATCGGCGGCGGGCACCGAACCCAGATCGAGCACGGGAGTGAGGTCGGTGCCGGCGCAGCCGCGGCATCGGCGGGTCATGGCAGGATGTCCTTCGTGCGTATCGAGCGGACCGCATTGGCCGACGTGGTGATCTTGGTCCCCGAACCCTTCCGGGACGAGCGCGGGCTGTTCACCCGCACCTTCGACGCCCACGAGTTCGACGCCCACCTCGGCGTCGAGGGCGCCGCCGCCGCTTTCGTGCAGGACTCGCAGTCGCGCTCGCGACGCGGAGTCATCCGGGGCATGCACGGCCGTGGCGGGCGCGGCGAGGCGAAACTGGTGCGATGCGCGCACGGCGCGATCCACGACGTCCTGGTCGACATCAGGCCAGGCTCGCCCACTTTCGGTGTCGCCCAGGCCTTCCGGCTCGACGACGAGGCCTTCCACCACCTGTACGTCCCGCCGGGATTCCTGCACGGCTTCCAGGCCCTTACCGAACTCGCCGACGTCTGCTACCGCATCGACCGCCCGCACGATCCCGCCGAGGATCTCGCGGTCGCCTATGACGATCCCGAGCTCGCCATCGCGTGGCCGCTGCCCCCGGGCCCGGTCTCCGCGCGCGACGCGCGCGCGGGTAGCTGGGCGCGGCTGCGCGCTACGCTGACGACGTCGCACTGACCCGGCGCAACCGGGCGTCGAGCACCCCCGCCTCGCACAACCCCTGCAGGTGGGGGAGCCGGGTGAACCGGCGGAAGAAGGACTCCTCGGTCAGCCCCCGCGCCGTGTACTCGGTGTACAGCTCCACCGCGCCCGCCGGGACCGTCCACTGCGCCTCGAAGCCGAGAACCGCACGCGCGGAGGAGAAGTCGACCCGATAGGACCGAGGGTCGGCGCCGTGCTCGCCGGTGATCAGCAGTCGCGAACCCGGCACGGTGTCGACCACGGCCGCGGCGATCTCGGCCACGGTCAGATTGTTGGCCTCGGTGCCGATATTGAACGCGCGGGCCGAGATGTCGGCGGCGGGCACGGTCAGGCACCGTTCGAACGCGGCCGCGATATCGAGCGCGTGCACCAGCGGACGCCACGGTGTGCCGTCGGAGAGCACCTTCACCTCGCCGGTCAGCACCGCGTAGCCGACCAGATTGTTGAGCACGATGTCGGCGCGCAGGCGCGGCGAGAAGCCGAACGCCGTGGCATTGCGCAGGAACACGGGGGTGAAGTCGGCGTCGGCGAGCGCGGCCACGTCGTCCTCGACGCGCACCTTGCTCTGCGCGTACGGGGTGATCGGGCGCAGCGGCGCGTCCTCACCGACCAGCTCGGCACCGGCGGCCCCGTACACCGAACACGTGGAGGCGTACAGGAACCGGCGCACCCCCGCGTCCTTGGCCACGCGGGCCAGACGAACCGAGGCGTGGTGGTTGATGTCGTAGGTGATCTCCGGCGCCAGCGCGCCCAGCGGATCGTTCGACAGCGCCGCCAGATGGATCACCGCGTCGAACCCGCGCAACTGGTCCACGGTGACCTCGCGCAGATCCACCGCGAGACCCTCGGGGTCACCGGCGAACTCACCCAGCAGGCAGTCGGCGAAGTAGCCGATGTCCAGGCCGGTGACGGTGTGGCCCGCCGCCCGCAGCACCGGCACCATCACGGTGCCGAGATAGCCCTGGTGCCCGGTGACCAGTACCCGCATGTTCACGTCCGTTCCCATCTCATGATCGCTTTGTCCAGGACGAAGGCCTCCGCGTACGGCGCGTGACACTGCACGCCCCGCATCCGGGCCAGGCCGAGGAAGGCCTGCTCGTCGAACCAGTCCCGGCCCGTCTGCGAC
Organism: Nocardia asteroides; assembly: GCF_900637185.1. Classification (NCBI taxonomy): domain Bacteria; kingdom Bacillati; phylum Actinomycetota; class Actinomycetes; order Mycobacteriales; family Nocardiaceae; genus Nocardia; species Nocardia asteroides. Next base: position 3,910,831 of record NZ_LR134352.1, read on the forward strand.
GGATAGTGCTCGCGCAGCAGCCGCGACTTCTCCTGCGCCAGTTCCCGGCTCATCGGGTGGTACAGGGTGGGGGTGGGAGTGTCGGTCTCCCACTTGAGGATCTCGTAGCCCAGGGTCAGATGGTCGCGGAACTCCGTCGGCACCAACTCGGCCAGCAGCCGATGGTCCTGGTGGGCGTCCCCACGATGCGGGGCGAACACCACCTCGGGTTCGCCGCCGCGGCGGAACGCGACCAGCGCGTCCTTGATCCGGTCCCAGTGCGCGGGCGCGCGACCGTCGGGAATGTCGAGGATGTCGAGCTCGGGTGCGGCACCGGAACAGAACGCGGTGAGCGCCGCGCGTTCCTCGGCCGCGCGCGCGGTGCCGCCACCGGTGAGCACCAGCGCCCGCACTTCGACATCGGGCACGGCCCGGGTGAGCGCGAGCAGCGTCGCGCCCATCCCGATCGCGATGTCGTCGCAGTGCGCGCCCAGCACCGCGACCCGGCGCGGCGGCGTGCGGAAAAGCCCGATCACGCCCGGTCCCACACCATCCACGGCCGCGTGCCGTTGCGGTAGGCGTCGTCGAGTTCGGCGCGTTCCTTGAAGGTGTCGGCCGGCTTCCAGAACCCCAGATGCCGGTAGCCGAACAATCGGCCCTGCCCGGCCAGGGTGCCGCAGGCATCGGCGACGAGGTCGCCGCCGGGTGGCAGCAGGTCGAAGATCTCCTGGCTCAGCACGAAGTAGCCGCCGTTCTCCCACAGCGGCATCCGCGCCACCGGCATGATGTCCTTCACCTCACCGGCCGGGGTGATGTCGACACAGTGGAACGAGGACTGCGGCGGCACCACCATCATCGACGCGGCCGCGCCGGACTCGTGGAACGCCTCGATCATCGTGTCCAGCGGCGCGTCGGTGAGCACGTCGGCGTAGTTGGCCAGGAAGTACTCGTCATCGCCGAGGTGCTCGCGCACCCGGCGCAGGCGCTCGCCGATCGCCGACTCCACCCCGGTGTCGACGAAGGTGATCGACCAGTCGGCGATGTCGCTGCCGAGCAGCTCGAGCTGCCCGTGGCGGATCACGAAGTCGTTGGAGGCCGTCTCCTGATAGGTCAGGAAGAAGTTCTTGATGTGCTCGGCGCCGTAGCCCAGGCACAGCACGAACTCCTTGTGGCCGTAGTGCGCGTAGTAGCGCATCACATGCCACAGCAGCGGGCGCGGCCCGACCAGCTGCATCGGCTTGGGTACGACGTCGTCGGACCCGCCGCGCATGCGCATCCCGTACCCGCCGCAGAACAGCACGACCTTCATCGGTTCACCTTCGTTTCCGTGACCGCGCGATGCAGCACCGGCAGCGGATAGACCAGTTCGCCGCCCCAGTCGCCGACATGACGCAGCTGGGCGGTGATCTCGGTTTCGAGATTCCAGGGCAGGACCAGCACCACGTCGGGCCGGTCGGCGTCGAGCCGCTCCGGCGGGTGGATCGGGATGCGGGTGCCCGGGGTGTAGCGGCCGTGCTTGTACGGATTGCGGTCCACGGTGTACTCGAGCAGATCGGGCCGGATCCCGCAGTAGTTGAGCAGGGTGTTGCCCTTGCCCGGCGCACCGTAGCCGACCACTCGCTTGCCTTCGGCCCGGCAGTCGAGCAGGAAGCGCAGCAGTTCCTGCCGCACGGTCACCGCCCGGTCGCCCAGCGCCGAATAGCCGGCCGGGTCGTGCAGTCCCGCGGCGCGTTCGCGGTCGAGCACCGCCGCCACCCGCGCGGTCGGCGTCGCGACCGGATCGGGGCGGGCCCACAGCCGGATCGAGCCGCCGTGGGTGTCGAGCAGTTCCACGTCGACGACGGTCAGCCCGGCCACCGCCAGCGCGCGCTGCGCCGAATACACGGTGTAGTACTGGAAATGTTCGTGGTAGATCGTGTCGAACTGCCCCAGCTCCACCAGGTTCAGCGCGTGGTGCACCTCGATCGAGAGCCAGCCGTCATCGGCCAGCAGTGCCCGCAGCGCGCGGGTGAAGCCCCGCAGATCCGGCACGTGCGCGTAGACGTTGTTGGCCACCACGAGATCGGCGGGCCCGTGCGCGGCGCGCACCCGGGCCGCGGTGTCCTCGTCCAGGAAGGCGGTCTCGGTGGCGACGCCGATCGCGCGGGCGGCGGCGCCGACGTTCACCGAGGGTTCGATCCCCAGGCAGGGGATGCCCCGGGCCACCGCGTGCTGGAGCAGGTAGCCGTCGTTGCTGGCCACCTCCACGACGAAGGATTCGGCGGTGAGCCCCAGCCGCTGCACCGCCGCGGCCACGAACTCCTCCGCGTGGCGCACCCACCCGCTCGAATACGAGGAGAAGTAGGCGTATTCGGTGAACGTGTCCTCCGGCGTGATCAGCGCGGGCAGCTGCAGCAGCAGACAGTCCTCGCACAGACGCAGATGCAGGGGATAGGTGGGTTCGGGCCGATCGAGCTGGTCCGCGGTGAGGAAACTCTCGCAGGGCGGCGTCGCACCCAGATCCACCACACTGGTCAGCCGGCCGGAATCACAGAGCCGACACTGCACGCACGCCTACCTTCTTGCACCGATGATCATCCCGGCCGCTGCCGGGTACGCCGGAGAGTCGGCGAGACCGGCACAGACGTTACAGCCTCCGGCGACAATGGTCGCGGCGAAATCCCTGGTGGCCGTACCAATTCATGGTATGTTTCGGGGCTCTTTCGGGTGAGAGCCGACAGCTATCGCGCTCCGAGTGGTCGCCGCCACCCTCGCCGCTATGAATTCCGGCACAGTTCGATGCCGTTGTCCTGCAGTCATATCCAGATGCGATCACCGGCCGTCCCGCCGCGGGGAGGATCGCGGGCCGCGCCGCTACGATGCGAAATGCGCGGCGGCGCAGCTGCTCAGGGCCACGATCGGGCGACTGTGTAACGCTCGGTGGGCCTGCACCGACTCGACGGACGCGGGACCCGACACGCTCGGTATCCGCCGGCGAAACGGGTGGCGATTCGTCGCCCCCTGGGGGAGAGGTTGGGTACATGAGCTTCGAGTTCGCCGGCGGCGGCGATGTCGAGGTGGTCGGTGGCACCGCGGCGGTGCCCGCGGAGCGCAGACAGTGGCAGACCGGGTACGCCCAGCGCGTGGCGTTCACCGACACCGTGATCGTCGCGGCGGCCGTCGGTGCCGCCCAGATCCTGCGGTTCGGCGGCCCGGCGGATCCACCGCTGGCCTGGCCGCTGCCCTACGACATCGGCTACTCGGTGGTCTCCGGCGCGCTCGCCGTGGTCTGGCTGGCGCTGCTCAGCGGTCGGGGTACCCGGGCCCCGCACGTGATCGGCACCGGCGTCGAGGAGTTCCGCCGCCTGTTCTCCGCGACCCTGCGCCTGTTCGGGGTACTGGCCATCCTGGCGCTGATCTTCCGGATCGAGTTCGCCCGCGGCTACCTCGCGATCGCCCTGCCCACCGGATTGGCCGCACTGGTCGCGGGCCGGATCGCCTGGCGGCTGGTGTTGCGCCGCTGGCGCGCCCAGGGCCGCTGCCACACCGGGGTCCTCGTCGTCGGCTCGCCGGAGGCCGCGCACGCCATGGCGAGCGCCTTCACCGACGACCCCGCCTCGGGCTATCGCGTGGTGGGGGTCTGCGTGCCGGAGGGAACGACGTTCGCCGCCGCCGAGGGCACCTCGCTGATGGGCGACGACCGCTCGGTCCTGGAAGCGGTGCGCCGCAGCGGCGCGGACTCGGTCGCGGTCGCCGCCACCGAACACCTCGGCCCCGCCGAACTGGGCCGCATGGCCTGGGAACTCGATCAGCTCGGCATCGACCTGATCGTGGCGCCGGGCGTGGTCGACATCGCCGGCGTCCGGCTCACCAACCGCCAGGTGGCCGGCATGCCGATGCTGCACATCGACGGCCCCCGCTACAGCCTGGCCAAATCCCGGCGCAAGGCCGTGTTCGACCTGTGCTTCGCGAGCACGGTGCTGATCCTGATCGCGCCCACCCTGCTCGTGATCGCGCTGGCGGTCAAGCTGACCAGCGCCGGGCCGGTGTTCTACCTGTCTGAACGCATCGGCCGCGACGGGGTGCCGTTCCGGATGATCAAGTTCCGCAGCATGTTCGCCGACGCGGACCGGGCCGTCGAGCACCTCATCGACGAGCACGGCGGCAACCCGCTGTTCTTCAAGCTCAAGGACGACCCCCGGGTCACGCCCGTCGGCCGCTTCCTGCGCAAATACAGCCTCGACGAGCTGCCGCAGTTCTTCAACGTGATCCGCGGGGAGATGAGCGTCGTCGGCCCCCGCCCGCAGGTGCAGCGCGAAGTCGACAGCTACGACGCGGTCATGCGGCGGCGGCTGCTGGTGAAACCCGGCGTCACCGGACTCTGGCAGGTGAGCGGGCGTTCCGACCTGTCGGTCGAGGAATCGGTACGCCTGGACCTGTCCTACGTCGAGAACTGGTCCATGCTGCTCGACCTGGAACTGATCGGCCGCACCATCGGCACCGTCGCCCAGGGCGAGGGCGCCTACTAGACCCGCCGGGGCCGGGCCGGTGCGGACACCGGCCCGGCACGGTCAGCGCAGGTCGCGGCGCCGGAAGGCGGTCAGGCCGGCCGCGATACCGGCCAGGGCGACCAGGCCGAGCCACAGGACCGGAGTCACGCTGAACTCCGCGCCCGGCAGCTTCGGCGGATGCACGAACGGCACCAGATCCATCAGCCACTGCGGGAACGCGCCCAGCGAACCGAGCAGCAGGATCACGATCATCGCGCTGAGCACCGCCCAGGCCAGCGGCGCGTATCTGGGCAGCGCGCCGAACAGCAGCAGCGCGATCCCGGTGACGACCCAGACCGCGGGCAGCTGCACCGCGACGGCGCCGAGCGAGTCCGCGAGCTTGCCGGGGACGTCACCGTCGGTGCCGCCCCAGACGAGCCCGATCCCGAAGCCGGACACCAGCAGTGCCACCGCCGGGCCCAGGAGCGCGAACAGCAGATGGCTGCCCGCGTACCGCACCCGCCCGACCGCGGCGGCCAGCACCGACTCCGCCCGGCCGGTGTTCTCCTCCTCGTGCAGCCGCAGCACCGCCGACACCGAGTACGCGGACGCGGCGGCGGCCAGCATCGTGATCGCGTAGGCGATGAACGACTTCTCCAGATCCGCCGAACCACCCATCGAGGTGACCACGTCCTGCAGGGTGCCGCTGTCGTCGAGCATCCCGCCGATGCTGTCCACGGCGCCGCCGATCAGCAGGCCGTACAGCCCGAATCCGACCGTCCACGCCAGCATCGAGCCGCGTTGCAACCGCCACGCCAGCCCCACCGGGCCGGCCAGCGTACCGCCGGCCACGGCCGGACCCGGGCGCTCGGCCAGCAGCCCGGCACCGAGATCGCGAGTGCGCAACAGCCCGTAGGCGAGCAACGTCGCGCCCACCGCCAGCACCGCCAGCGGCACCAGCACCCACCACCGTTCACCGGCGTACGGGCGGATCTGCAGGCACCAGCCCAGCGGTGAGAACCACGAGAGCACACCACTCCCGGCGTCGCCCACCGCGCGCACCGCGAACGCCGCGCCCAGCGCGCCCAGTGCCACCCCGCGGGCGATCCTGGCGCCGTTGCTGAGCTGGGCGGCCACCGCCGCCACCGCACCCCACACGATGCCCGACGCGGCCAGCGCCGCACCCCAGGCCACCGAGCCCGCGGTGGGCAGGTCGGCCGCCAGCAGTGAAGCGGTGCAGGCGATTCCGGCCAGCGCCGAGGCACCGAAGGTGAGCAGCAGCGCACCCGTCAGTCCGGCGAACCGCCCGATGCTGGTGGCGCCCACCAGTTCCGCGCGCCCGGTCTCCTCCTCGACCCTGGTGTGCCGGACCACCGTCAGCACGGCCGCGATCGCGATCATCGAATACATCGCGCCGGCTTTCCAGGTGCCGATGGAACCCAGCGAGGAATCGAAGACCGGGCCGTACATGGCCAGCAGCGCCGGGCTGGCCGCGGTGGTCGTCGCGAAACTGTCGAGCTGCTGCTGGGTCGCGTAGAGATCCTTCACCGAGACGACCTGCAGGGCGGGCATGAGCCCGATCAGCAGCGACCACAGCGGCGCGATGATCCGGTCCCGCCGCAGGTACAGCCGCAACAGCTGCCCGGTGCCGGCGAATTCGCCTGCCGTGCGCGATGTTCCGAGGAAGCCGGGGGAGGCGGCGATGGTGGTCATGCCCGCACCGCCGCGGTGTCGGCCGCGCCGTCGGCGTCGACGTGATAGTGGCGCAGGAACAGGTCCTCGAGCGTCGGCGGGGCGCTGGTCAGGCTGCGCACGCCCGCGTCGCCCAGGACGCGGATCAGCGCGCCGAGGTGCTCGGCGTCGACCTGGCAGCGCAGCGTCGCGCCGTCGCGTTCGACGTCGTCGACGCCGGGCAGCGCTTCGACATCGCCGGGGTCGCCGATCAGTTCGGCGGTGATCGCCGTGCGGCTCAGGTGCCGCAGCTGATCGAGCGAACCCGATTCGACGGTGCGCCCGGCCCGGATGATCGTCACCCGGTCGCACAGGTGCTCCACCTCGGACAGGATGTGACTCGACAGCAGCACCGTCACCCCGCGCGCCGCCGCCTCGCGGACGCAGTCCTGGAAGATCTGCTCCATCAACGGATCCAGGCCCGAGGTCGGCTCGTCGAGGACGAGCAGATCGGCCGTGGCGGAGAAGGCCGACACCAGGGCGACCTTCTGCCGGTTGCCCTTCGAATAGGTGCGTGCCTTCTTGGTGGGGTCGAGCTCGAACCGCTCGATCAGCTCAGCCCGCCTGCCCGCGTCGAGCCCGCCCCGCATCCGGGCCAGCAGATCGATCGTCTCCCCGCCCGACAGCGACGGCCACAGCGTGACATCGCCTGGCACATAGGCGATCCGGTGATGCAGTACGACCGCGTCGGCCCAGGGATCGCGGCCGAAGAGGGTCGCGGTGCCGCCGGAGGCGCGCAGGACGCCGAGCAGGATGCGGATGGTGGTGGACTTACCGGCGCCGTTCGGGCCCAGGAAACCGTGGATCTCGCCGGGCGCGACCCGCAGGTCGAGGCCGTCGAGCGCGGTGAAGCGGCCGAACGTCTTACGCAGGTCATGGACATCGATGACCCGGTCGGTGGTGGGGGAGGGCATCGTCTACTCCTCGATGAGGCTGTCGAGCAGAGTCGAATCGGTCAGCATGCCCTGGGTGTAGAGCTCGAGCGCCGGGAAGGTGATCTCCTCGGACAGATCCCGGATCGCCTTGCGGTAGTCGAGCTTTCCCTCGCGCTGGATTCGCATCTGCAGGTAAAGGTTCATGGCTCCGACGTGGCAGAGCACGATGTATCGGGCCCGGGCCGCCGGATCGCGGCTGGGCTTGAGCTGGCCCTCGTCGACGGCGGTCTGCATGTACTGCTCGGCGTCGGCGATCATGTGCTCGAGCAGTGATTCGGCCAGCGCGCCGCCGGCCTGGAAACTGCGGAGCATGTAGGCGACGAGCGGGGCATACAGCTCGATCTCGGCCATCGCGTTGAGCATTCCGGTGGGTCCCGCCGAGCGGATGACCCGTAGCTTCTCGTCGCGGATGATCTCGAGCACACGGTCGTCGCAGGCGGCGCGCAAGCCGTCCTTGGAACCGAAGTGATGGTTCACCAGTCCGGGGGACACGCCTGCCGCCGCGGCGATGGCCCGCACGCCGACCCCGAATCCCTGCTCTCCGAACAGGTCGATGGCGGTATCGCGGATGCGGGCCGTGGTGGTCAGGTCGGTGGATCCTTGCGGTACGGGCTGTTGGTTGAACACATGTTCAATATACTAAACACTCGTTCAATGTGCGAGCAAGACTTTCCGCCGACGAGTTTCGGGCCGCCACCACTTCCGGATCCCGGGCTAGGGTCGAAGCATGGCTACCGGCACACCGACGACGGCAGAACATCTCCGCGCAGCGCTGGACGGACCGTGGCGCCCGATCCGGGATCAGGCGCGCGACCAGCTCGCCGACGACCGCTTCACCGGCGATCCCGAACTCGACATCCACGCCGCCCGCGCCCGCGTCCTGGAACAGATGAAGATCATCGCCTCGATGGGCTACCCCGAGCGCGGCTTCCGGCCGGAGAACGGCGGCAGCGGCGATCCTGGCGGCGCGGTCGTCGGCCTCGAGATGCTGGCCTACGCCGACCTGTCGCTGTGGGTGAAATCCGGTGTGCAGTGGGGACTTTTCGGCGGCGCCGTGGAGAACCTGGGCACCGAGCGGCATCGCGATTTCATCAAGCGGCTCATCTCGCTGGATCTGCTCGGCTGCTTCGCGATGACCGAATCGGGGCACGGCAGCGACGTCGCCAACCTCGAGACCACCGCCACCTACGATCCGGCCACCCAGGAATTCGTCGTCCACACCCCGACCCCGTCGGCTCGCAAGGACTACATCGGCGGCGCGGCCGTGCACGCGCGGATGGCCGCCGTGTTCGCGCAGCTGATCACCGGTGGCGAGAACAAGGGCGTGCACTGTCTGCTGGTGCCGATCCGCGACGAGCGCGGCGCCGACCTGCCCGGCGTGACCACCTTCGACGACGGCATCAAGGGCGGCCTGCCCGGCGTCGACAACGGCCGCATCGTGTTCGACCAGGTGCGGGTGCCCCGTGAGAACCTGCTCAACCGGTACGCCGACGTGGAGCCGGACGGCACCTACACCTCCGACATCGACAACCCCAGCCGCCGCTTCTTCACCACGCTCGGCACCCTGGTGCGCGGCCGGGTCAGCGTCGGCGGCGCCGCGGCGGCCGGTGCGCGGGTCGCGCTGAGCATCGCCGTGCGTTACGCGCTGGCTCGGCGCCAGTTCTCCGACCCCGACACCGGCGAGGAAACCCTGCTGATGGACTACCGCAGCCATCAGCGCCGGTTGCTGCCGCTGGTGGCCAAGTCCTTCGCGCTGTCCTTCGCGCAGAACGACCTGGTGCGCCGGATGGACGCCATCCAGTCCGGTCAGAACACCGATCCCGGCGCTCAGCGCGCGCTCGAGAAGCGTGCCGCCGGCCTGAAGGTGGCCCAGACCCGGCACGCGACCCGCGCCATCCAGGAATGCCGCGAAGCCTGCGGCGGCGCGGGGTATCTCACCGAGAACCGCTTGGTCACCCTGAAGGCCGACACTGATGTGTTCACCACCTTCGAGGGCGACAACGTGGTGCTGACCCAGCTGGTCGCCAAGGAACTGCTGACCGCCTACTCCGACGAGGTCCGCGACCTCGACGCGCTCGGCTGGGTGAAGTTCGCCGCGACCATGGCCGGTGACGTGGTGCGCAAGCGCTCCGGGGTGCGCCAGCTGATCCAGACGCTGCGCGACCGCTCCGACGACACCGTCGACGAGGGCGACCTGTCCAAGCGCTCGGTGCAGGTGCAGCTGTTCGCCGACCGCGAGGACTACCTGCTGCGCACCGCCGCGCACCGCCTGCGCGCCCGCGCCGCCGACACCGGCCCGTTCGAGGCGTTCAACAACGCCCAGGACCACATCCTGGCCGCGGGCACCGCGCACATCGACCGGCTGATCCTGGAGGAATTCGTCGACGGGATCGCCGCCATCCAGGACCCCGAGGCGAAGGCGCTGGCCGAGACCGTGTGCGACCTCTACGTGTACGCCACGCTGGAGGAGAACCTGTCCTGGTTCATCATGCACCGGTTCATGTCGGTGGAACGGGCCAAGTCGGTGCGGCGCGGCGTGAACGAGCTCGTCGACCGGCTCCGCCCGGACGCGTTGACCCTGGTCGAGGCGATGGGCGTGCCCGAGACCATGCTGCGCGCCGCGATGCTGAGCGACGCCAGCGTGTTCGACCGCCGCTAGCCGCCGGCCGCGGCGCGCAGCCGCTCGACGGCCCAGCACAGGCCGATCGCCATCGCCGCGGCCACCGCCGCCCCACCGAGCACATCGGTGGGGTGGTGGTAGCCGAGCACGACCATCCCGGGCGTGATCATCAGCACCGCCACCACGGTGAAGACGGCGACCGCGACCCGGGCCCGTAGATCGTCGAGCAGACAGGCGAAGGTCACCGCCACCGCGACCAGATGCACGGTGTGGCCGCTCGGATAGGCCAGATAGTCGTGTAACTGCCTGTCCCACAACGGTTTCAGCGCGAGCGCGTTGATCGCCGAGATCAGCGCCGGGACCAGCAGCATGCTGGTCACCCGCCACCACTGCCGTCGTAGCGCAAACCAGCCCGCCGCCGCCACGGTCAGCATCAGCACGACGGGCACATTGCTCGGCGCGACCAGGAACTCGGCCAAGCCGGGTGAGACCGTGTCGGTGACCGGACCCGCCACCGCCGTGTCCAAGACGGTCGGTCCGTCGTCGGCGGGGAAGGTCAGCGGCAGCCCGGCGGTGAGGGCGGCGCCCGCACCGATCGCCGTCACCCGGACGGCCGTTGCGCGCCGGCGGGGCACAGAGTCGATCACGGACGCGACGATAGCCGCCCGGAGCGCTCGATCAGGCCGGACCGTAGGTGAGCACCGCGGTCACCAGGAACCACAGCACCCACACGATCGCCACGATCATGCCGACGGCCAGGGTGATCCGCAGGAACGCCCGGCCGAAGTCGAGGTCGCCGCCGACTCGCGGGTACAGCTTCCACGGGCTGTACCAGGGCGCCACCAGCCCCCGGGACTGTAGCTCGCGCTCCAGCTCGGCCTGCTGTTCGGCGTACTGCTCGGCCTGGGCCTGTGTCGGCCCGCCGTGCCACAGGGTGACATCGATCGGGCCCAGGAACCCCTCGTTGAGCAGATCCTGCGGCGCAGGCAGGTACGGCAGGATGCCGAGCCCGCGGAACGCGATGGCGATGTCGTTGGCGGTCCAGCGGTTGTGCTCCTTGGCGGCCAGCGTCGTGAAGTACTGCTCGAGCCGGTACGGATCGTCGGTGACGATCACGTCGAAGCTGGGATCGTTCCATCCCTGGTGCACATCGATCTGCGCGCCGGGCTGCGGCACGATCACGCCGAGCCCGTGCACGGCGCGCTGGCCGAGCCCGCGCGCGGCGAGATAGTCCTGCAGCGCGAAGGTGTGCTCGCGGGAGCGTTCCAGCGGCGTGGACTTCTCGCCGCCGGCGAACTGCGCGAGCTCACCGGAGACCATCCACGGGCCGTTGAGCGGGATCTCCAGCACGCCGTCCTGGGGCACGGTGAAGGTCTCGGCCTCGATGATCACGCAACTGGTCGGCGTCCACACGACCGCGTCGAGCTGGTGCAGCCGGTCGTTGTGGAACAGCCCGCAGTTGATGGTGGCCACCCCGTGCGGGCTACTGGGATCCTTCCAGGTGCGCAGCCAGTCGATCAGTGCGAGTTCGGCATCGGTGCCTGCCGCATTCTGCACGCGCACGAGCATGGAGACCACCCTTCTGGGTCGTTGGCGCCGCGGGCCGAGAACCGTTGGCGTACATCGTAGCTCGACAACCGGCTGTTGCCCCTCAGGAGACGTCGGGTGTTCAGCTCGGCTCGGCGGTGACCGTGCCCGCCGCCACGGCGGCGACCAGCTCGGCGTGATCGGCCTCGGTCCGGTCGGCGTAGCGCACCGCGTAGCGGGCGACGGCCTCCTCGAACGCGTCCTCGTCGTCCTCCAGATACCCGGCCAGGGTGCGCGGGTCGAGCGAGCGCGCGTGCGCGCGGGCCAGCAGAGCGCCGGCGAGGCGGCCGTAGTCGTCGAGATCGTCGGCCGACAGTCCCGCCGGGTCGATACTGCCCTTGAGATTGCGGAACTGACGGACGATGAACGGCAGCGGCTCGTCGAGCTCGACCGTGGTCCAGCCCAGCAGGATGTCGGTGTCGGACTGCACGCTGCGCGCGCCGACCACGATCCGCTCGCCCTCGTGCCGGGGCGGTACCGGCGGCAGGAACGGGGTCAGCGACGACGGCGCCGCCTGCTTGACCTGCAGCACCAGGGCCTCGCCGTCGTTGCCGTGCAGCAACGCCACATAGCTGTGCAGGCCCACGCTGCCGGTCCCCACGATCCGGAACGCCACATCCGAGACCGCGAACCGGGCCAGCAGGGCCCGGCGCGACTCGCGCAGGGTGCCCGCGTACCGCTCGAGACCGTCGATCACCGCCTCGGCGACCCGCTCGTCGACCGCGGTCAGGACCGGCGGGTCGCTGACGAACCGGTGCTTGCTGATATCGGTCTCGTGATCGTCGAGATGCTCGGTCCACTTCGCGACGACCTTGGCGCTGGTGTTCTTGCGGGCCTTCTTGGCGGCCTTCTTGAAGTTGTCGGTCAGATCCTCGGCCTTGGCGTCGGTCAGGATGGACTCGTCGTGCATCGCCGTCCAGGCCTCCAGGAACGGCAGCTCCGCGAGGTCGGCGACGGTGCGCCGGTAGGAGCGGGCGGCGTCGCGGGCGGCGCGCAGGCACTCGTCCTCGTCGGCGCCGCCCTCGCGGCCCGCCAGCACGAGGCTGGCGGCGAGCCGATCCAGATCCCATTCCCAGGGGCCGAGCACGGTCTCGTCGAAATCGTTGATGTCCATGACGATCTGACCGCGCTGGTTGCCATAGAGACCGAAGTTGGCGGCGTGGGCGTCACCGCAGATCTGCGCGGTCAGCCCGCTGGCGGGCCCCGCCGCCAGGTCGGCGGCCATCAATCCGGCCGCGCCGCGGAAGAAGGTGAACGGGGAGGCGGCCATCCGGCCGACGCGCAGCGGGATCAGCCGTTCGATGCGGCCCCGGTTGCTCGCGGCCAGGAAGTCGAGCACGCCGGGCCGGTCGGGGCTCTCGACGGCACGGTCGCGGTCGGTCACCGGGACCCGGCGCCGGGCCGCGCGGCCACGCTCGCGAGCGTCCTCGGCGGAAACGTAGGAGCGCAGATCTATTCCACTGTCGGACACAACTGCCCAGGTTAGCCGGTCGGGCGCGTGGGGGTGCTGCGACCGCGTGGCAATCGCGCGCGGCCGGAAATTCCCGGCGTGGCCGGATGGCGCGAGCAGGGGTTCGTGCGGTATGCAGGGGCGTGGCAACCGAATCGGGAACGCCGGACACCAACGACACCGAACCCGGTGGCGTGTTCAGCGATCGCATCCTGACCGTGCCCAACGCGCTGAGCCTGCTCCGGCTGATCGGTATCCCCGTTTTCCTCTGGTTGATGCTGGTCCGCGAGGCCGACGGCTGGGCGTTCGCGCTGCTGATCGCGCAGGGATTCACCGACTTCCTCGACGGCAAACTCGCCCGGCTGCTCGACCAGTCCTCCCGGCTGGGCGCCCTGCTCGATCCGCTCGTCGACCGGTTATACCTCGTGACGACGCTCGTGGCGTTCGTCGCACGCGGGATCATCCCGTGGTGGATCGCGGTGGTCCTGATCGGGCGCGATCTGGTACTCACCGTGACCTTGTCGGTATACAAACGCCGTGATCTGCCCGCTCCCGAGGTGATCTATCTCGGCAAGGCGGCCACCTTCGCGCTGATGTCGGCGCTGCCGTGGCTGCTCACCGGAGAGATGGACTGGGCAGGGGCGGGTTTCGGCTGGGCCTTCGGCTGGGCACTGCTGATCTGGGGCACCGCGCTGTACGTGTGGACCGGGGCGCTCTACGCGGGGCTGGCCGTCGCGGTCGCGCGTTCGATACCGCCTGTGCCGCACCGCGGGAGCTAGTCGATACTCTTGCGTGCAACGTTGACGACGAAAGGACGTCCTGTGACCCGGACCCCTGAGGATCTGCGCTACACCGAGGAGCACGAATGGGTGCAGCGGACCGGCCCCACGGCGGTGCGTGTCGGCATCACCGATTACGCCCAGTCACAGCTGGGTGACGTCGTGTTCGTGCAGCTGCCCGACGTCGACAAGGACGTGACCGCGGGCGAGAGCATCGCCGAGGTCGAGTCGACCAAGAGCGTGTCCGACATCTACGCTCCGCTGAGCGGCAAAGTCGTTGCGGTGAACGAGGATCTGGTCCAGTCGCCGGAGACGCTCAACACCGACCCGTACGAGGAGGGCTGGCTGTTCGAGCTCGCCTTCGCCGACGCGGCGGCACTCGATTCCGCCCTGGGTGAACTGCTGGATGCGGCGGGTTATCAAGGAGTTATCGGGGGCTGAAGCAGCCTTCACAGTTCTCCCTGCACGGGTACGCCCCGGCAGGGTACGGTCAAAGCCAAGCGGATACGTCGGGGAAATCGACGCCGGGATCTTTTTCCTGGCGATGTGATCGCGCCGGTCGTGTCGCCGAATACAGCACCTGCTTGCATGGATAATCAGGTTCGAGGAGGAGAGAAACGGTGAGCGAGAACAGGGACCCGGGTTACGGGGAGACCGCGGCCGAGACGACGTCGGTCTTCCGCGCGGACTTCCTCAACGAGGTCGACGCGTCGCGCTCCGGAGAGCCGGCCGGCGAACAGCCGGTGCAGGGCGTCGAGGGCCTGCCGGTCGGCGCGGCCCTCCTGGTGGTCAAGCGCGGCCCGAACGCGGGCTCGCGGTTTCTGCTGGATCAGCCGACCACCTCGGCCGGTCGCCATCCCGACAGTGACATCTTTCTCGACGACGTCACCGTCAGCCGTCGGCACGCGGAGTTCCGTCAGGACGAGGACTCGTTCCAGGTGGTCGACGTCGGCAGCCTGAACGGCACCTACGTCAACCGGGAGCCGGTGGACTCCTCGGAGCTGCAGAACGGCGACGAGGTGCAGATCGGCAAGTTCCGGCTGGTCTTCCTGACCGGTCCGCGCGCGCAGGCGAACGAGTCGTCGACGGGCGCGGGCTCGCGATGACCCGCACGGTGCTGGTGCTCGCGAAGGGCGCAGTGCTGTGACAGGGGCGGCGCAGTGGGCGCGCGGAGGAATGTCGATCGGCTCCGTGCTCGACCTGCTGCGACCAGATTTTCCCGACATCACCATTTCCAAGATCCGGTTCCTCGAATCCGAGGGCCTGATCCGGCCGGAGCGGACGCCGTCGGGGTACCGGCGGTTCTCCGTCGCCGACTACGAACGGCTGCGTTTCGTGCTGACCGCGCAACGCGATCAGTACCTGCCGCTGAAGGTGATCAAGGAACAGCTCGAAGCGATCGACAGTGGTGCGGCCACCCTGGGCGTGCGGGAAGCGCGCGCCAGGGCCCACTCGCACCACGGTGCCGCGGGCGCCGGACAGTCGCTGTCCGGCGCCGCGCGCGCCGATTCCGACGCCGACGACGTCCCGGCCCCGCCGCGACGGCTCGGCGTCGTCCCGGGTGAGATCACACCGGACGAACTGCGCGCCGACGTCGCCGTGCGGCTGACCCGCGCCGATCTGCTCGACAAGGCGGGCATCGACGACCGGTTCCTCGACGACCTGCTGCGCGCCGGCCTGATCGTCCCCGGCGCCGGCGGCTTCTTCGAATCCGATGCCGTCACCCTCGCCCACGCGGCCAAATCGATGGCCGAGTTCGGGCTGGAGGCCCGGCACCTGCGCGCGTTCAAGCTCGCCGCCGACCGGGAGGCCGCCCTGGTCGCCCAGATCGCCGCGCCCATCGCCAAGAGCCGTGACGCCGACGCCCGCGCCCGCGCCGAGGAGACCGTCCGCGAATTGGCGGCACTGTCGCTGAACCTGCACGCGGCCCTGGTGAAGGCGGCCGTGCGCGCCGCGCTCGGCAACTGACACTCCCGGGTGCCGAATCGGGTATCACCCCGGCAACACGCCCATTTCGGCCCTGCCGTCCTCGTTGCCCGGGCCGGAATTCGCCTAGACTCGTTGATACGGCGAGCTGCGCAGCGGTCGTGCCGGCCGGCGGCGAGTATGGGAGGCAGTCAACTCATGAGCGAGATGCGCGTCATCGGCATCCGTGTCGAGCAGCCACAGAACCAGCCCGTGCTGCTGCTACGGGAAGCGGCGGGCGAACGGTACCTGCCGATCTGGATCGGGCAGGCCGAGGCCACCGCGATCGTGCTCGAGCAAGAGGGCGTCACCCCGATCCGCCCGCTCACCCATGATCTGATCAAGATCCTGATCACCGAACTCGGGCACACGCTCAAGGAAGTGCGGATCGTGGATCTGCAGGAGGGCACCTTCTACGCCGATCTGGTCTTCGACGGCGATCTGCGGGTCTCGGCCCGGCCCTCGGATTCGGTGGCCATCGCGCTGCGGGTCGGCTGCCCGATCTTCGCCGAGGAGCCGGTGCTGGCCGAGGCGGGGCTGGTGATGCCCGACGAGCGCGAGGACGAGGTGGAGAAGTTCAAGGAGTTCCTCGAGTCCGTCTCGCCGGACGACTTCAAGGCCACGGACAGCTGATTCACATCGCGCTCCGCTAGACCTGAAGTAGAGGTCGAGGGAATCGCCGCGCGCGGTGCTTGGTGCGACAACGGTGCAGGTCCGACAATGACAGGAGTAACCTCGAAAGTCGGGCAACATCCGTCGTGACTCCGGTACTCGAGAATCGTCGGCACAGCAAGGAGTGGTCAGTGGAAGAGCAATCGCAGGATGTGGTGCAGCCTGGCTTGTTCCCGGACGACTCGGTTCCGGACGATCTGGTCGGTTACCGGGTGCCGAGCGCGTGTCAGGTGGCAGGCATCACCTACCGGCAGCTCGACTACTGGGCCCGCACCGGCCTGGTCGTGCCGTCGATCCGGGGTGCCGCGGGGTCGGGCAGTCAGCGGCTGTATTCGTTCAAGGACATCCTGGTCCTCAAGATCGTGAAGCGGCTGCTGGACGCGGGCGTCTCTTTACAGAACATCCGGATCGCCGTCGATCACCTGCGCAGCCGCGGCGTGCAGGACCTGGCCGGGATCACGCTGTTCTCCGACGGCACCACGGTGTACGAGTGCACCTCGCCCGAGGAGGTCGTCGATTTACTGCAGGGTGGGCAGGGCGTCTTCGGAATCGCGGTCAGCGGCGCCATGCGGGAACTGACCGGGGCGATCGCCGACTTCCCGGCCGAGCGGGCCACCGAACTCACCGACCGGCCCGAGGACGAACTGTCCTACCGGCGCAAGGCGCGGGAGAACCGCAAAACCGGATAAGTGACCAGCACTACACCCCCGACGCGTCCCTGGTGGCGCGGCCGGGGGTTTGCTGCATCTAGACTCGGGGGTGCGTCGCCGCCGTGCGGGAGAGTCCCGGGGTCGTCAGAGTCCGGGCGCCGAAGGAGCAGCACCTCCCCGTCAATCTCTCAGGCAACAGGGACCGCACGGTGATTCGACGCCTCTGGAAAGCGGTGGCTTCAGGCTGCCCGCCCACGGGGAAAGGGGCACGGCCGGCCACGGTCGCGTCGCCGAATCTCTCAGGCGCCACGACAGAGGGGGAGGGCTGGTACCCGTCGGCCACCTGGTCGACCCGCCCGACCTTGGAGCTGCCGTGACCCGTTCGTTCGCCGACCGCCACATCGGACCCGATTCCGACGAACTCGCCCGGATCCTGGAGACCGTCGGCGTCGACTCGATCGACGCGCTCGCGACCACGGCGCTGCCCGCGACCATCCTCGACGAGTCCGGCCTCGACGCGCTGCCCGCGCCCGGCACCGAGCACGAGGTGCTCGCCGAACTGGCCGCGCTGGCGCACGCCAACACCGTCGCCACCTCGATGATCGGCCTGGGCTACTACGACACGCTCACCCCGCCGGTGCTGGTGCGCAACCTGCTCGAGAACCCGGCCTGGTACACCGCCTACACCCCGTACCAGCCCGAGATCAGCCAGGGCAGGCTCGAGGCGCTGCTGAACTTCCAGACCATGGTGTCGGACCTGACCGGCATGGACGTCGCCAACGCCTCCATGCTCGACGAGGCCACCGCGGCCGCCGAGGCGATGACGCTGCTGCGCCGCGCGGGCAAGTCGAAGTCGAACCGGCTGGTGCTCGACACCGACCTGTTCCCGCAGACCAAGACCGTCATCGGCACCAGGGCCGAGCCGCTGGGCATCGAACTCGTCGAGGCCGACCTGTCCACGGGTGTGCTGCCCGAGGGCGAGTTCTTCGGCCTGATCACCCAGACCCCCGGCGCCTCCGGCCGCATCGTCGACCACACCGCGCTGTTCGCCGCGGCGCACGAGCGCGGCGCGCTGGTCGCCGCGGGCGCGGACCTGCTGGCGCTGACCCTGATCACCCCGCCCGGCGAGCAGGGCGCCGACGTGTGCTTCGGCACCACCCAGCGTTTCGGCGTGCCGATGGGCTTCGGCGGCCCGCACGCCGGCTACCTCGCGGTGCGCACCGCCTTCGCCCGTCAGCTGCCCGGCCGCCTGGTCGGCGTGTCGGTCGACGCCGACGGCGCGCCCGCCTACCGCCTCGCGCTGCAGACCCGGGAGCAGCACATCCGCCGCGAGAAGGCGACCTCCAACATCTGTACCGCGCAGGTGCTGCTGGCCATCGTCGCCGCCATGTACGCGAGCTACCACGGTGCGAACGGCCTGCGTGCCATCGCCCGCCGGGTGCACGCGCACGCGGCGGCCGTCGCGTCGGGCCTCGGCGCGGCGCTGGTGCACGACACCTTCTTCGACACCGTCCTCGCGCACGTGCCCGGCGGCGCGGAAGCCGTTGTCGCCAAGGCGAAATCGCAGGGGATCAACCTGCGCCTGGTCGACGCCGACCACGTCGCCATCGCCTGCGACGAGGCGACCACCGACGCGCACGTCGCCGCGGTTGTCGAATCCTTCGGCACCGCACAGGCTCCCGACTCCGGCGCGAGCGCCCAGCCCGCCACGATCGAGACCCGCACCTCCGACTACCTGACCCACCCGGCGTTCACCCGCCACCACACCGAAACCGCGATGCTGCGCTACCTGCGGTCGCTGTCGGACAAGGACATCGCCTTGGACCGCAGCATGATTCCGCTGGGCTCGTGCACCATGAAGCTCAACGCGACCGCCGAGATGGAGGCCATCACCTGGCCCGGTTTCGCCCGGCTGCACCCGTTCGCGCCCACCGAGGACGTGCCCGGCATCCTGAAGCTGATCGGCGACCTCGAGCAGTGGCTGGCCGAGATCACCGGCTACGACGCGGTGAGCCTGCAGCCCAACGCAGGCAGCCAGGGCGAGTACGCGGGCCTGCTGGCGATCCGCCGCTACCACCTCGACCGCGGCGACGACCACCGCGACACCTGCCTGATCCCGTCCAGCGCGCACGGCACCAACGCCGCGTCGGCGGCCATGGTCGGTATGCGGGTGGAGGTCGTGAAGTGCCGCGAGAACGGTGACGTCGACCTCGACGACCTGCGCGCCAAGATCGCCGACCACGCCGACCGGCTGGCCTGCATCATGATCACCTATCCGTCCACGCACGGCGTGTACGAGCACGAGGTGGCCGAGCTGTGCGCGCTCGTGCACGACGCGGGCGGTCAGGTCTACGTCGACGGTGCCAACCTCAACGCCCTGGTCGGCCTGGCCCGGCCGGGCCGGTTCGGCGGCGACGTGAGCCACCTGAACCTGCACAAGACCTTCTGCATCCCGCACGGCGGCGGTGGCCCCGGTGTGGGTCCGGTGGCGGTGCGCTCGCACCTGGCGCAGTACCTGCCCGGCGACCCGCGCGAAGCCGGTTCGCACGCGGTGTCGGCCGCCACCTACGGATCGGCCTCGATCCTGCCGATCACCTGGGCCTACATCCGGATGATGGGCGCCGAGGGCCTGCGCGAGGCCACGCTCACCGCGATCGCCTCGGCCAACTACATCGCCCGCCGTCTCGACGCCTACTTCCCGGTGCTCTACACCGGCGAGAACGGCATGGTCGCCCACGAGTGCATCCTGGATCTGCGCGAGATCACCAAGCAGACCGGTGTCACCGTCGACGACGTGGCCAAGCGGCTGGCCGACTACGGCTTCCACGCGCCCACCATGAGCTTCCCGGTAGCGGGAACCCTGATGGTCGAGCCCACCGAGAGCGAGAACCTCGAGGAGCTCGACGAGTTCATCGCGGCCATGATCGCCATCCGCGCCGAGATCGACCAGGTCGGTGCCGGCGTCTGGCCGGTGACCGACAACCCGCTGCGCGGCGCCCCGCACACCGCGGCCAGCCTGGTCGGCGACTGGAACCACCCGTACAGCCGCGAGACCGCCGTCTACCCGCGCGGTATCGGCCACACCCGCCCGAAGGTCTGGCCCCCGGTCCGCCGCATCGACGGCGCCTTCGGTGACCGCAACCTGGTCTGCTCCTGCCCGCCCCTGGACGCCTACGAGGACTGACCGTCGCTCATCCGGCGGCGGAGCGCAGCTGTTCGAGCAGGGCGCGCAAGGCGGGCGCGGACGGGACCGACGCCGGATCGATGGTGCCCAGCGGGATCTCGAGCATCTGCAACGGGTAGCCGTCGCCGGTCACCACACCGGTGTCGGCGAACCCGAACGCGTTGAGCAGCCGGGCGACACCGGTACCGGTGTGTTCGGTCTGCGCGTAGATCCGCGTGGTCGGCCGGGCCGGGTCGGCGGCGTGTACGTCGAGCAGTACCTCGGCGAGATGGTCGATGAAGATCTGTGAGATGGTGAGCGGACTCGCGCCGAGCCTGCCCCGGAACCCGCGCAGCAGCCCGACCGAGAACAGCACCACCGCGTCCGACCACTCACCCGGCCTGGTCAGGTGGATGCCGCGCAGCTGAGCGTCGGTCAGACCGCCGGTACGGCAGTAGGAAGCCTCGCCGAGACGGTTCAACGGCAGGATGCAGGAGAACCCGACCGGAACGAAGCTACCGTCGACGGCGGCCTCGATCAGGCTGTAGGACAGCGGATTCACTTGATGCACACTGAGATTGCGCTGCCGGATGACATCGAGCGGCGTCGCGAACCCCGACCGGGCGAACGCCTCGCGGTTGATCTGGCACAGGGTGTCCAGATCACGGTCGTCGAGATGACGCACCCGATAGTCGAGCTGTGGGGTCGCGTCGGTGTCGCCGGTCATGCGTCTCCCGTAGTGCGAAGTGAGGTCGGGCAGCAGACCGCTCTCATCGATCAGCCCGGCCAGGACATCGATCGGTTCCCGCCCCGCGAGTCTGCCGACCGCGAGCGACAACAAGCGCAATCCGCCCGCGATGACCACCGTGAACAGGACGAAACCGAGCCAATCACTGTTCGTCACGACCGGCAGCGCGTCGATGCCGCGCTTCACCGGATCGGATGCCTCGAGCGAACTGAACACGCCGGCGGCAGCCGTGCTGACGGTGAGGATGTAGTGGTGGGGTTTGCGCGCGGCCAGGATCACCGTCCGGCTCGCACGCTCCCGCCATCGCCGCAGCGTGGCACGCGCAGGCGCGCCAGGGTTGGTCGGCATCACTCGTCTCCCCGCCGCGGATCGGACCGAACGCAGTGGCTAACAAATACCCCACGCGGGGCCGGTCCACACCGGGATCGGCGCACCTTCCCGGTGAATACCGTTGTGGTGCGCCGGATCCGGCGTCAGGGAGTGGTGAGTGCCTTGACGACGGCGGTGCCGAAGCCGAGGTCGTTGCTGGTGGGGAGTTTGGTGTAGGTGCCGTTGGTCTGCTGGGCCACCGTCTGCAGGGTTTGGGTGCCCTGGCCGCCGATGACGATGACGTCGACGCGGACCGGCTTGCCCGCCGCCGCGGCGGCGGTGATCTCGGCGACGAGGGCGGGGCCGGTGACCGACGAGTCGTCGTCGGGGCCGTCGGTGATCAGCAGGATGGAGTTGGTGCGGCCGGGGGACCAGTCGGCGACCGCGGCGCGGTAGGCGGCGAGCAGGCTGGGGTAGGCCTGGTCGGTGGTGGACTGGGTGGCCTTGGTGGAGGTGACCGCCGAGCCGACCGCGGTGCGCTGGGCGTCGGTCAGCAGGCCGGTCGGGACCTGCACCTTGTACGGGGTGGTGCCGTCGAGGTTCTTGCCGAAGGTCCACAGGCCCAGACCGAAGTCGGGCGGCATGACGGTCAGGGTCGAGGCCAGCGCGGCGCCTGCGTTGGCGAGGCGGGTCATGGAGCCCTCGGAGGCGCCCATCGAGGACGACACGTCGAGCAGCACCGTCGCGTTCACGCCGAGCACCGGGTTGGCCAGGGTGGTCTGCACCTTCTGCAAGGCCGCCTTGTCCGGGTTGGGCGGCGCGGAACCGATGGCGGGGCCGAAGCCCTCGGTCGCCAGCGCGCCCGCCTGCTCGGGGGCGCGCAGGAAGTCGATGAACCGGGAAGCGATGAGGTTCTGGGTCTTGTCGACCCACGGACCCGACAGCAGCGCGGCCGGGTAGTCGGCCATCGGCGCGGTGCCGATCGGCCGGAAGGCGGTGAGCCCGCCGCTACCGAGCTGCTGCTCGGTCGCGGCGACGGCGTGCACCGCGTCGCCCGCGGGCTCGGCGCTGATCGCGGCCATCGCGCTCACCAGATCGGCGGAGACCTCCGCGCCGGCCGCCAGACCGGAGATCGCGGCGACGACCTGTCCCGAGCCCGCAGCCTGTTCGGTCAGCGGTTCGGTACCCGACACGGCGGCGCCGATGGACGCGGCCGCGGCGGTGGTGGCGTCGCCGCTGGGCAGCGCCATCCGCAGTCCACCCCACCCGGAAAGGCCGAGTTCGTCGAGCGAGCCCTGCTGGAGCCGGGGGAGATCCGACCACGCGACCTTGTGCTCTTCGAGGGCCTGCCGCAGCGCGTCGGGCACGGCGAGGACGATCGGGCTGGTGGCGATGGAGGCGGGAGTGCCCTCGATGAGGCCCGGCACTCGCACCAGATCGATCGACCGGCTCGAATCGGCGATCCACAGTCCGGGCTTGGGGCCCAGCGCCGGATCCCACTTGCCGGTGTCGGCGAGCCCGGCGACCAGGGCGGCGCTGGGCCGGGCGGCGACCTCCACGCGGGCGCAATGGTCGCGCACCCGCGGCTTGCTCGCGTTGTAGCGTTCGGCGGCGGCGCGGACCGGGCCCGCGATCGCCGGGTCCACGGTGACATCGAGGGTGGCCGGTCCCTCGACGCATTCGGCGGCGGCCGCCACGTCGGAGCTCTCCGCCCGATCGCTGAGCTGGAACCAGGCGAACACGGCCACGATCACCACTACGAGTACCGATGCCGCGATAACCGGACCTTTGCTGATACTTCGAGATCTGGTCCCGCTGCGATGTGTACCCACGAGGCAAGTTTAAGGACACCGCGCGGTGCGTCCGCACGGTGTCCGCCGGTGGGCATCGTCGCTGGTCACGGCACGGGGCCGGGTGTCACAGCGGACACCCGGCCCCGGCCGGTCACTCGCGGATCACCCGGCCGCGGTCGTATTCGCGGCCGCCCCAGACCCCCGACTGCCCGGTCTGCGCCGCGTACTCGGTGCACCCCGCGAGCAACGGGCAACCGGCGCAGATGCGGCGGGCGTAGTCGAAGTCCTGCGACGGGTACGGGAACCACGCCTCGTGGTTCGGGTCACCGCGGCAGGCGGCCCGGTGCCATTGCCCCGAGTCGGAGAGAGTCAGCAGTTCGGTCAGTGCGAGGTCGGTGGTCACGGCGCGTACTCCTTCCAGATCCGGCGCTGGGTGCGGGCCAGCGGGTCGGGAGCCTTGGGCTCCCACAGCAGCCGCATCCCCGCTTCTTCGGGGGTGCGGTCGGCCTTGCTCGTATTGCAGGGCCCACAGCAGGCGATCAGGTTGCCCCACGTGTTCGGTCCGCCCCTGCTGCGCGGGCGGATGTGGTCGACGGTCTGCGCCCAGTCGGCGCAGTAGCCGCAGCGGTGCTTGTCGCGGCGCAGCACGCCGGCCAGGGTGGCGCGGCTGGCCTCGTCGACCGGGGCGACGTGGCCGAGGTAGACGTAGCGCAGCAGCCGGATCGTCTCCGGCAACCCGATGACCAGGTGCTGGGAGCGGATCGGGAACCGCGGCGCCCGCTCGATGACGGTCTCCGCGGCGCCGCTGATCAGCAGTGTCACGGCCCGGTCGGCGGTGATCTCGTCGAGGGCCTCGTAGCTGGCGTTGAGCACGAGCACCCTGGTGCGTATCCAGGTGTCGGAAGTGGGCGCCATCGGGTCGACGGCATGACGGATCGTCATGGGAATCACCATGTTTCGAGAGAACGGAAGCGACAGTCGGAGCTGGGGTGGGCGACGCGTCAGTGCGCGTGCCGGAGACGGGCCATGGCATCGGGACCCGCGACGATCTCGCTGTGGGCCGAACCGGCGCGGCGATAGGTCTTGTGTGACTGTCGCAGTGGCGCAAAGGTTTTCATGGCCGTCTCCTCCTCTCGAAGTGTCTCGTCGGTCTCGCCCTGTTGCGAATGACCGGCGTGGAATTCATGGTGGCACACGCCGCGCCGGATGTCGGCTGATTTATTTCGGGTAACGCTCCGGTACCGACGGATTCGGAGAAGGGGCAGGTCGCGCTACATTTTCGGGGTGAGGTGCCCGTCGGGCGTGCCGAACGCGAGGAGTGGTGCCATGCGGACAGCGCGGATTCCGGTCGCCGCGGCGTGCGCGGCGGTGCTGCTGCTCGGGGCCTGTGGCACCGATTCCACGGGCACCAGCGCCCCCGCCGACCGCCCCACCCCGACCCTGCCCGCTCCCGGCCCGGCCTCGTCGAGCCGGACGACGCCCGCGGGCCCGGCCACGCTCGTCCCGCCCGCCGCGGTTCCCGCCCCCGGTCCAGGCCCGGCGACCTCGGCGCCCGCGGCCGCCGGCGGTCCCACCAGCCCGCCCAGCGCGCCGGTGCCCGACAGCGCACCCACCTGCGCCGACGGGCAGGTACTCGTCGGTGGCGGCCCGGTCACGGCGGCGGCCGGGCACCAGGGCCTGACGTTGCGGTTCCGGCTGGTCGGCGCCAGTGCCCCGTGCGCGCTGACCGGCTATCCGGGCGTCGACGCCGTCGGTGCCGACACCGTGAGCGCCACCCGCACGCCGCGCGGCTATCTGGGTGGCCTCCCGCCCGGTCGGAGCGCTCCCGCCACCGTAATCCTCACCCAGGACCGAGGCGGCGAGGCCGTGGTGGAAGGGGTCGCCACGGATGCCACGGGCCTGCCCTGCCCGACCTATCGCGAGCTGCGGGTGACCGCGCCCGATACCACCGACACCGTCCCGGTCGCCGAATCGCTGTCCGTCTGCGACCTGGCCGTACACCCGATCACACCGATGCCCTGAGGCCGGTTCGTGGCGAATCCGTTCCAGCCCGCCACCCGCCCGTACGTGATCCGCCACTACGATTCGGCCGGAACATGGCTCGCGCCGAGGCGCGGTGATCGGCGTGGTAATCGACTGTCACGCAGTGGGATTCGTGCTCCATGCGTGCGCGACCGCGACAGCGGCATCGGCGGCACGCAGGGCATCAGCCGCGGTGACCTCCTCATGGGTGACGAACAGCCGGTGGAACAGGGGTGCCAGTGCGAACCGGATCACCTCGGCGGCATCGATTCCTTCGGTGAGTTCGCCGCGCGCGACGGCGCGATCGACGATCACCGCCGCCTCGCCGTGGCGTGCGGTGTAGAAGGCGCGCAGTGCTGCGGCGGTGTCGGGATGCTGCATCCCCGCCGCGACGAAAGCCGTTGCCACCGGGCCTGATCCGGGGTCGGTGAACCCCATGCGCAGCAATTCGGTGAGGGCGTGCAGGTCGCCGGTGAGACTGCCGGTGTCCGGAATCGGCCAGGCCTGTCCGGCGCTGCGATCGAGCGCGTCGGCGACCAGGCCTGCGGGGTCGCGCCAGCGCCGGTACACCGTGGTCTTGTGCACGCCCGCGCGCTGGGCGACGCCCTCCACGGTGAGGCTCTGATAGCCGCCGTCCGCGAGCTCGGCCGTCGTCGCGTCGA
Source organism: Nocardia asteroides (assembly GCF_900637185.1). NCBI lineage: Bacteria > Bacillati > Actinomycetota > Actinomycetes > Mycobacteriales > Nocardiaceae > Nocardia > Nocardia asteroides. The sequence goes on from NZ_LR134352.1 coordinate 3,936,365, forward strand.
GGACGGCTTCGCGCACTCGGGCGCTGCGCCCGCCCGGCCGACGTTGCGTATCCAAAAACAACTCCTGTCGCGTTAGTAGCGAACCCTTTGTACATTAAAGCTACACACGTAGCGATTGGAGTGCTGTTTGACCACTCAACTGTCCGTGCACGCGCTGTCGAAGTCGTATGCCGACCGGCTGGTGCTCGATGCGGTATCACTGGCGATCCGACCCGGCGAGCGGGTCGGCATCGTCGGCGAGAACGGATCGGGGAAATCCACCCTGCTGCGGATCATGGCCGGGCTGGAGAGCGCCGACGCCGGCACGGTGACCGTCACGGCCGAGGACGGGCTGGGGCATCTCGCGCAGACCCTGGCCGGTGGGACCGTCGACGAGGCCGTGGAACACGCGCTGGGGGAGCTGCGCGCACTGGAACGCGGCATGCACGCCGCCGCCGAGGATCAGGACATGGACCGGTACGGCGCCCTGCTCGCCCGGTTCGAAGCCCGCGACGGCTACGCCGCCGATGCCAGGGTCGAAGCCTCCCTGCACGGACTCGGCCTGGCCGGTCTCGACCGTGCCCGCGCACTCGACAGTCTCTCCGGCGGGGAGCGCGCCCGGCTCGGCCTGGCCTGCCTGCTCGCGGCCTCGCCCGAAGTATTGCTGCTCGACGAGCCCACCAATCACCTCGACGAGGCCGCGCTGACCTGGCTGGAGAACCGGCTGCGCACCCATCGAGGAACGGTCGTCGTCGTCTCCCACGACCGGGTCTTCCTGGACCGGGTGGTCACGGCGATCGTCGAGGTCGCCGACGGTGGCCTGACCCGCTACGGCGGCGGCTACACCGGCTTCCTGGCGGCGCAGGCGGCCGCCCGGGTGCGCTGGGAGCAGGCCTACGCGCAGTGGCGCGCCGAGATCGCCCGGCTCGAAGAATTCGCGACCTCCACCGCCCAGCAGGTCGCGCACGGCCGCGCGATGACCGACAACAACAAGATGGCCTACGACCGCAACGCGGGCCGGGTGCAGAGTTCGGTCGCCACCCGCGTCCGCAACACCTCCGAACGCCTGCGCAGGCTGCGCGAGGACCCGGTGCCGCGACCGCCGGAACCGCTGCGGTTCCGCGGCCGGTTCACGAGCACGGGCGGCGCCGGTGAGTTCACCATCGGCTCGATGACCCTGCGCGCCCGGGACCGGCTGCTGATCCACGGACCCAACGGATCAGGGAAGTCGACACTGCTCGACACCGTCCACGCCACAGCCCCGGGCCGCATCGGCTACCTGCGCCAGGACTACCGCTTCGACCCCGATCGGACCGTCATCGAGACCTACGGCTGCGGCCGCGATGCGCTGCTGGCGACCGGGCTGTTCGCCGCCGAGCAACTGGACCGCCCGGTGGGTACCCTCTCGGAGGGTCAGCGGCGCAGATTGGGCCTGGCCCGGGTCCTCGCCGGCGACTACGACCTGCTGCTGCTCGACGAGCCCACCAATCACCTCTCGCTGACCCTCGTCGACGAGCTCGAGCGCGCCGTCCACGACTATCGGGGCGCGGTGGTCGTCGTCTCGCACGACCGCGCGCTGCGGCGCCGGTTCCGCGGAATACAGAAGGGAATCCAGGACTTTGGCTGACATCGTGCAGGTGATCGACGTACCGGGCGCCCCCTACGGCGTGACCACCGGGCCCGACGGCGCGCTGTGGTTCACCCTGGTCGCCCAGGGCGCCATCGGCCGCTACGGCGACGGCGTCGTGCGGACCTTCCCGGCGGACCCCGCCGGGCAGCCGACCGTCCTGGTCACCGGGCCCGACGGCGCCCTGTGGTTCACCGAGTTCCGCGGCGGCAGGCTCGGCCGGATCACGACCGACGGGGTGATCGACGGTATCGCCGCCGACGGACCGTACGGGCTGTGCGCGGGGCCCGGTGACACGCTGTGGTTCACCGAGATCCAGGCGGGCCGGGTCGGGCGGCGAACCCCCGACGGCCGGATCGAGCACGCGGCTGTCGACGGGATGCCGTCGATGATCACGCCGGGTTCCGACGGCGCCGTGTGGTTCACCCTGAACCAGGGCAATGCCGTCGGCCGGGTCGACGACGACCTCGCGGTGACGGTGTACCCGCTCCCGACCCCGGCCGCCGCACCGGTCGGCATCACCGCCGGGCCCGACGGCGCGCTCTGGTTCGTCGAGATCGGCGCCGGTGCCGTCGGCCGCATCACCATCGACGGCACCGTCACCGAATTCGCGCTCCCGGACCCGGCCGCCCGGCCGCACGCCATCGTCACCGGGCCCGACGGCGCGCTGTGGTTCACCGAGTGGGCGGGCAACCGCCTCGGCCGGATCACCACCGACGGCACCGTCAGCCACCTCGCGCTGCCCGGCGAAGAACCGCACGGATTGACCGTCGACCCGGCCGGGCACCTCTGGGTGGCGATGGAATCCGGTGCGCTGGTGGAGGTCTCGCCCTGACGCTCCGAGGTCAGAGGTTGCCGACCTCGCGCTCGAGCCGGCGGGCGACCAGATCGCGGGCCTCTTCGCGCAGCGCGGGTCGGTAACCGCTGGGGTACACGGGATCCGCAGGGGCGTATTGCTTGAGCACCTCCTTGGCGAGGGTGATCTTGTGCACCTCGGTGGGCCCGTCGGCGATCGCCATCACCTCGGCGTAGGTGGTCATGTCCAGGAACGGCAGATCGGTGCTGACCCCGAGCGCGCCGTGCAGATGCAGGGCCCGCCGGGCGATGTCGTTCATCACCGTGGGCATGGCGATCTTGATCGCGGCGATGTCCTTGCGCACCGCCCGGTAGTCCTGGGCCCGATCGATGCGCCAAGCGGTGCGCAGTACCAGCAGCCGGAACTGCTCCATCTGGATCCAGCTGTCGGCGATCCGCTCCTGGGTCATCTGGAAACCACCGAGCACGCCCTTGCGGGCCGGGCGCGACACCGCGCGTTCGCACATCATGTCGAACGCCTTGCGCACCAGCGCGACCGTGCGCATCGCGTGGTGCACCCGGCCGCCGCCGAGCCGGGTCTGGGCGACCAGGAATCCGGCGCCCTCGGCGCCGAGCAGGTGATCGGCGGGGACCCGGACATCGCTGAACCGCAGATGTCCTTCGTGCTCGCTGAATCCCGGCACGGTGAAATTGCGCACGATCTCCAGCCCGGGAGCGTCGGCGGGGACGATGAACATCGACAGCCGCAGATGCGGATCGGCGGCCGGATCGGTCACCACCATCACGATGTGGAAGGTGGCGAACTCGGCGGCGGAATTGAACCACTTCTCGCCGTTGATGACCCACTCGTCCCCGTCCCGCACCGCGGTGGTCTTGAACGCGGTCGGGTCGGAGCCGCCGGTGGGCTCGGTCATCACGTAGCAGGAGCCGATCTCGCCGTCGAGCAGCGGCCGTAGGTACTTCTCCTTCTGCTCGGCCGTGCCGAAGTGCGCCAGGATCTCGGCGTTGCCGGAATCCGGTGCCTGACAACCGAAGACGAGCGGCGCCCACATCGACGTGCCCAGCACCTCGTTGAGCAACGCGAGCTTGAGCTGGCCGTAGCCGGGCCCGCCGAGCTCGGGGCCCAGATGGCAGGCCCACAGGCCCTGCTCGCGCACCTGCCGCTGCAACGGCCGCATCAGGGCACGGATCTCGGGATCGGTGCGGTCGTAGGGATTGGGGTAGAGCAGATCCAGGGGCTCGACCTCGGTGCGGACGAACTCCGCGACCCAGTCGAGCTTGCGCTGGTACTCCGGATCGGTCTCGAAATCCCAAGCCATGATCAGCCTTTCGTGTTGTCGTCGGTGACGGCGAGTCCGGACAGGACGGTGTCGGTGAGGATGTCGGCGATCTCGGCGGGGGAGTGCGCTCCGCGTTCGCGGTACCAGAACCCGAGCGAGTTGAGCATGCCGAGCAGCCCGTTGGTGACGATGTGGTCGGCCGTGCGCAACCGGCCCGCCGCGTACCCGGCGTCGATCACCTCCTGCCAGAGCTGCTGCAGCCGATCGCGCAGCTGCTGGAGTTCGGCCGCGCGGGCGCCGGTGAGAGCGTCGGCGTCGCGCAGGTGCACCGCGACCGCGCGCCGGTGCGTCACGATCAGCTCGACGTGACTGCGCACGAGCAGACGCAGCGTGGCGACCGGATCCGCGCCCGCGCCGACAATGCGTTCGGCGTCGGCGAGCAGCAGCCGGGTGTACTCGCCCAGGATCTCCCAGAGCAGTTCTTCCTTGGAGCCGATGTGGTAGTACAGCGCGCCGCGCTGCACGTCGGCCCGCGCGCCGATCTCGGCGACGCCGGTCGCGTGGAAGCCGCGCTCGGCGAACAGCTCGAGGGCCGCGGCGCGGATGCGCGCGGCGGTGTCGGCCGCGCCACGATCGGTGGCGGGCGGGCGGCCGCGGCGCCGGACCGGGGCGACGGGCTCCTCGGGGTGCGCGACGCTCATCGTGCCTCCGCTCCACCGCTCGACCAGGGCTGCCCGCCGGAAAATGTTCCGATCAGTACATTAAAACCCGGCGCGCCTACAATCAAGAGGTGTGCCGCCACGCCCATCGCATCGACCGTGGTGCTTCGGCGTGGCGGAATGGACGGCGCTCGCGCGACGTTCCACCCACACGAGATGTCAGCTCTACCCACGGGTAACATGACATCGACTTTTCCCACCCGGCTTTCTCAAAAGTGAGGCAGTAGATGACAGAGCGGATTCAGGTCGGCGGGCTCCAGGTGGCCAGCGTTCTCCACGATTTCATCGAGAACGAGGCGCTCCCCGGTACCGGCGTAGATTCCGCCGCGTTCTGGGCCGGAGCCGAGCAGGTCGTCAACGACCTCGCCCCGCGCAACCGCGCCCTGCTGGCCGAACGCGACGAGATCCAGGGCAAGCTCGACGCCTGGCACCAGGAAAGCCCCGGCGCCGGCTACGACAAGGGCGCCTACAAGCAGTTCCTGACCGAGATCGGTTACCTGCGCCCCGAGCCCGCCCCGTTCCAGATCGGCACCGGCAATGTCGACGCCGAGATCGCCAGCACCGCGGGCCCGCAGCTCGTGGTGCCGGTGATGAACGCGCGCTTCGCGATCAACGCCGCCAACGCGCGGTGGGGTTCGCTGTACGACGCGCTCTACGGCACCGACGCCATCTCCGAGGCCAACGGCGCCGAGAAGGGCACCGGCTACAACCGCGTGCGCGGCGACAAGGTCATCGAGTGGGGCCGCAACTTCCTCGACGACGCCGTGACCCTGATCACCGGCTCGCACATCGGTTCGTCGTACTACAAGATCGTCGACGGCGAGCTCGAGGTCGGCCTGGAAGACGGCACCGACATCGGCCTGGCCGACCCCTCGCAGCTGGTGGGCTACCTCGGTGACCCCGAGGCCCCGACCTCGGTGCTGCTCAAGCACAACGGCCTGCACATCGAGATCCAGATCGACGCGAACTCGCCGATCGGTTCGACCGACACCGCCGGTGTCAAGGACATCGTGCTTGAGTCCGCGCTCACCACCATCATGGACTTCGAGGACTCGGTCGCCGCGGTCGACGCCGAGGACAAGGTCGTCTGTTACCGCAACTGGCTCGGCCTGATGAAGGGCGACCTGGCCGAAGAGGTCACCAAGGGCGGCAAGACCTTCACCCGCACCATGAACCCCGACCGCGTGTTCACCGCGCTCGACGGTTCGGAGCTGGTGCTGCACGGCCGCTCGCTGCTGTTCGTGCGCAACGTGGGCCACCTGATGACCTCCGACGCGATCATCGACGCCGAGGGCAACGAGGTGCCCGAGGGCATCATGGACGGCCTGATCACCTCGCTGATCGCGGTGCACTCGCTCAACGGCGACAACACCCGCCTGAACTCGCGCACCGGCTCGGTCTACATCGTGAAGCCGAAGATGCACGGCCCCGACGAGGCCGCGTTCACCAACGAGCTGTTCGGCCGGATCGAGGACGTCCTCGGCCTGACCCGCAACACCCTCAAGGTCGGCATCATGGACGAGGAGCGCCGCACCACGGTCAACCTCGCCGCGTCGATCGAGGCCGCCAAGGATCGCGTGGTGTTCATCAACACCGGCTTCCTGGACCGCACCGGCGACGAGATCCACACCTCCATGGAGGCCGGGCCGATGGTCCGCAAGGCCGAGATGAAGACCCAGACCTGGATCACCTCCTACGAGGACTGGAACGTCGACACCGGCCTGGCCAAGGGTCTGCCCGGCAAGGCCCAGATCGGCAAGGGCATGTGGGCCATGCCCGACCTGATGGCAGGCATGCTCGAGCAGAAGATCGTCCACCCCAAGGCCGGCGCCAACACCGCGTGGGTGCCCTCGCCGACCGCCGCCACCCTGCACGCCACCCACTACCACCAGGTGGACGTGTTCAAGCGGCAGTCCGAGATCGCCAAGGGCGGCCCCCGGGCCACCGTCGACCAGATCCTGGAGATCCCCCTCGCGCAGTCCACCGACTGGTCCGACGACGAGAAGCGCCAGGAGCTCGACAACAACTCCCAGGGCATCCTGGGCTACGTCGTCCGCTGGATCGACCACGGTGTCGGCTGCTCCAAGGTGCCCGACATCAACGACATCGGCCTCATGGAAGACCGTGCCACCCTGCGCATCTCGAGCCAGCTGGTCGCCAACTGGCTGCGCCACGGCATCGTCACCGAGGCCGACGTGATCGCCAGCCTCGAGCGCATGGCCCCCGTCGTCGACCGCCAGAACGCCGGCGACAAGGCCTACACCCCGATGGCCCCGAACTTCGACGCCAGCATCGCCTTCCAGGCCGCCAAGGAACTGGTCCTCGAAGGCACCAAGCAGCCCAACGGCTACACCGAGCCGATCCTGCACCGCCGTCGTCGTGAGTACAAGGCCGCGCAGAAGTAGTGCTGTCGACTGTGTGAAAAGTAGCTCGTAGCAGCTCTTTTCGCTTGCGGCCCCGCCTCGGAGAAATTCGAGGCGGGGCCGCTGTCGTTGCTGGAGATCATCGTGGATAACGGGGCGTCAGCCGGAAACGGTCACCAACTGTGGGAGCTGACGGACGCTATTCGTGAACGAAAGAATTTCGTCGAAGCGCTTCCGTCCGAACAGATTCTCGGCTGCCGCGGATGCTGACCGATCGGCCGTCGCTTCGTCCTCGAAGCGAACCGGATGGAGAACTCGCGCTGACCATGGGGCGCGGTCGGGAAGCGCCGCGGCTACCCAGTGGCGTTCTCGACCCGGGAGCAACGGTCGTCGTGATCGACGCCACATGTGCTATGCAACTGGTTGCATATACGCCAGTGCGCGACCTATCGTGCAAGAACTGACGTTCACTCGGCTCGACCGCCGGTCCGTCCCGTCCTCGGAGGATTCAATGGCACTGCCCCCGCAGCTTTCCGGCCGCCTGTCCCTGCCCGTCGTGGCCTCGCCGATGTTCATCGCGTCGGGTCCCGAGCTCGTCATCGCTCAGTGCCAGGCCGGGATCGTCGGATCGTTTCCGGCGCTGAACGCGCGCCCCGCCTCGCTCCTCGGCGACTGGCTCGATCGCATCGTCGAGGAGAACGCGGCGTACGCCGTGGCGAACCCGGAAGCGGTGGTGGCACCGTTCGCGGTCAATCAGATCGTGCACCGCTCCAACGATCGGCTCGAGCAGGACATGGCGGTCATCGTCGAGCACGAGGTGCCGATCGTGATCAGTTCGCTGGGCGCGCGGACCGAGATCAACGACGCGGTGCACTCCTACGGCGGGATCGTGCTGCACGACGTGATCAACAACGAGTACGCGCGCAAGGCGATCGAGAAGGGCGCCGACGGGCTCATCGCGGTGGCAGCGGGTGCGGGCGGGCATGCGGGCACGCAGTCGCCGTTCGCGTTGATCCAGGAGATCCGGACCTGGTTCGACGGTCCGCTGTTGCTGTCGGGTTCCATCGCGCACGGCCGGTCGATCTTGGCGGCCCAGGCCGCCGGTGCCGACCTGGCCTACATCGGCTCGGCGTTTCTGTCGACGGCCGAGGCCAATGTCGTGCCCGGCTACCGGCAGATGATCGTCGACTCCTCCGCGGCCGATATCGTCTACAGCAATCTGTTCACCGGTGTGCACGGCAACTATCTGCGCGGCAGCATCGTCGCCGCCGGCCTGGATCCAGACAATCTGCCCGAGTCGGATCCTTCGCAGATGAATTTCGGTTCCTCCGGTGTCGATGCCAAGGCCTGGCGGGATGTCTGGGGTGCGGGCCAGGGCATCGGTGCGGTCACCGAAGCCGGGTCGACCGCCGAACTGGTGGCGACTCTGCGTCGCCAGTACGAGCAGGCGTGCGGCGATCTCGCGGCGACGGTCGGAAACCTCACCGGGGCAGTGGTTTCGGCGCGCTAGCGCCGATCCTGCACGGCCGCTGTCGCGGGGTTCGACGACTCGCAATGTGTGTGATCAGATTGCGGCGCAGCGTGTGATTCGTGGCGCAGCGTGTGATCCATAGGAGGAGCTCGGGCAATGGAGACCATCGACAGCCTGCGCCGGCAGTTGGCGCACCTGTTCTCCGACCACATCGCTCGAAACGACGACGCCTCCGATGCGGTCGAGATCGTCTTCACCGACGGTGGGGTCTGTCGACTCTGGGCCGAGAACGGTACCGCCCACGCCGAATTCTGTGCACTCCAAGGGGGTGCCGAGATCTGGGTCTTCGCACCGGACCGGGACGACGTGGCGGACTTCCTCGACACCGTGCAGGAACACTGACCGGCTGACGGATCTTGCCAGGCGACAGGTCCGCTGGCGGCGAGCCTCCGCTTCGGGTACGACTGGAGGCGAGCAGAGGGGGAAGCTGTGAGGGAAGCGAAGAGCGCGGCATCAGCGATCGGTGAACGGGCGGGTGCGCGACGAGTGCGTTCCACCGAGGAATGGCTCGCCTACTTCCGGCAGAACGCGCTCCGGCAGCGCGAGATTCCGTGGGAATCAGCCGGAATCGGGGCTTCTTCGACGGAGTTGGCACCCCTGCGCCGGTCACTGCAGGCCTGGCAGCTCGGCGAAACATCGGACGGACGGCATCTGGCGGCATCGGCTGACCGCTTCGCCACTGCCACCGGCGATCCCGCGTATCGCGATGTCATCGACCTGTTCATCCGTGAGGAGCAGCGCCATGGCGCGCTGTTGGGTCGAGTGCTGGACGATGCGGGAATCGGACGGCGGCAAGCTGATTGGGGCGACACACTCTTTCGCAGGCTGCGCTACAGCGTGACCGACATCGAAGTCTGGACCACACCTGTCGTCATGGTCGAAGTGCTGGCGATGATCTACTACAACGCGATCCGTCGGGCAACCGGCTCACCGGTTCTGCGCGCGGTCTGCGCCCAGATCCTCGCCGACGAGGTGCCCCATGTGCAGTTGCAATGTGAGCGCCTTGCGGTGCTGCTGCACAAGCGTTCCCGCACCCGCTTCCGCTGCACCATGCTCGCCCACCGTGTCCTGTTTCTCGCGGTCATGGTGCTGGTATGGGTCGGTCACCACCGCGCTCTGCGCACGGGCGGTTACACATGGACGCATTACCGTCGGGCCGCCTACGCGAAAATGAACCGCGCTTGGCGACGCATGGACCCGCAATGCTACGTCTGGACCTGATCAAGCCCGCTGCGTGGCGTCGGCGACGCCGAAGAGCCCGAGCAGGATCTCGTCAGCTTCTTCCTCGCAGATCTCCAGCAGAAAGTCTGGCCACTTGTCACGGGGATTGAAGAACAAGAAGACCTTCTCGGTGCCTTCGCGCCAGCGTGCGTCCCGGTAGAACACCTCGGTATGTTCCCGACGGTCCTGCTCTCCATACCAGGATCGAACAACGTTGAACGGGGACTTCCCCGGACGCCGCACGTACCTGTGGTTTTCGATTTCCCAGTCGTGATGGTCGTAGACTGCCCAGTATCTGATTTTTCGCGGGCGACCCGTCATCAGTTCGGCGGCGAGCCGATCGGTCACCGGCAACAGGAACGCGGCTGCCGCTGGAGGTGGCGCTTGTCCGAGCCGCTCGGGTTCCACCCATTCCTGATCGATGACCGAGTAGCACTTCCATACCTCGTCGATCCGCCGTCACACGGGTGGGGCCTCGAGCTGAAATTCCTTTGGTACCACTGCATATTCGAAGTGCTCGTTCATTTTCCCCTCGTTCTCCGAGCCAACTTGCCGTGTACGGTGCATCGTCAGCCGTTCGCGGCTCGCAATCTCCGGATTTCGGCGACGAGCGCCGGGATGTCCTGCCGAACCGAAGCGATGAAGTCCAGGTCTGCTGCTGCGGCTGGTCGACGTTCGCGGGACACATACATGTCGGGCTCGTTGCCGACGTCGCCGACCTGTATGAAACCGTCACCGCTGTCATGATCACGCCCTTCGACGAAGGCTGTCCACGGTCCGGGTGAAGCTGCGGCGCAACGGGCTTCGATCACGTCGAGATCGTCATCACTGAGCACACAGGTCAGTATGGCCGGGGACAACGTCGCTGTCCGCTCGAGGTCTCTACCTCTCAGGCCCGAGCGGCGCTGCGCCGGCCTCGGCGGTGACGTCGGAGAAGTCCGAGGCGGGGCCGCTGCATTGGTGGCCGTCGGCTGCCCTTACCGGGGTGCGGCGTCGTGGACCGCCCATGTTTTCGTCGCCAGACCAAACCGCGGCCGGTCGCGTCGCGAACTTCCTGTCGTGCCGTCGCCTCGGCACGTGGATTGGTCAGGATCTGACGCGAGCAACAGGAGATGACCGCACATGGGAACATCGCGATCGGCGTGCACAAATACCCGGTTCCGGCTGGCCGCGGCATCGGTGGCCGTGGCAGCCGTCGCCGGGCTGGCCACCACGGCTGGGCCCGCGGTCGCCGAACCGTCGAACGGCGTGGTCGCCGTGCGGGATGTGGGCGAACGTCACGAGGTGGTGTCCGTCTACTCCGCGGCAATGGACCGGTCCATCCCGGTCCAGGTGGTTCGTGCGGCGGAGGCGCAGCGGCCGACGTTGTATCTGCTCAATGGTTCCCAGGGTGGTCCGAACGGAAGTGGGTGGGACGCCCAGACAGACGTGGTCGACTTTCTGCGTGGCCGAGACGTCAATGTCGTGACGCCGGTCGGCGGTAGCAGCTCGTACTACACCGATTGGGTGGCCGATGACCCGGTTCTCGGGCGGAACAAGTGGCAGACCTTCATCAATGAGGAACTGCCGCCGGTGATCGAGAACTTCTTGGGTGCGAACGACGAGCGGGCGCTGGCCGGGGTGTCGATGAGTGGTACCTCGGTGTTGAATCTGGCCATCGCGAAGCCCGGATTCTGGCGCAGCGTCGCTTCCTACAGTGGCTGTGCGCAGACTTCGGATCCGATCGGGCAGGAGTTCGTCCGTATCACTGTCGAGAACTGGGGCGGTGGACGCAGTGTGGAGAACATGTGGGGACCACGCAACGGGCCGCTGTGGCGTGCCAACGACCCCTTCGTCAACGCCGAACGCCTGCGCGGGACCGCCGTCTACTTGAGCACCGGGAGCGGTGTGCCCGCCGCGCCGCACGACACTCCCGCGGACCCGCGGGTCCAGGATGGTCGCATCCCGCTGGCGGCGCAGGTGCTGGTCGGTGGTCCGATCGAAGCCGCGGTCCGCTTCTGCACCGTTAATCTCGCGAATCGGCTGGGCGAGTTGAACATTCCGGTGACGCTCGACGATCGACCGGTCGGCACGCACTCGTGGGGCTATTGGGAAGACGATCTGCGTCGTTCGTGGCCGTTCCTCGCCGAGTCGATCGGTGCTTCTCGCTGACGGACCGCACCGTTCATCTGGGTCCCGTCTCAGCGGTAGCGAAGCCCGGACGCGATGAGTGGTCTTCGTCGCGGGCCGGGGTTCGCGGTGTTCACGTTAGGGGGAACCGACGGGGCGCTGGGAACTCTCGCGCCACTCGTGACAGCTTGAACGCACTACTTCACGTCGATGAGCCACTGCTGGTAGGTCTGGTGTCGGAATTGGTAGGCCGTCGCGTTGATGCGAAGCAGGCCGCGGTCGCGAGCCCAATCCAGGAACACGGCCGGACGAGCCGGGAAATCCGCGGTGGCTTTGAACAGAAGAACCGCCACGAAATGGCGGCCGCTGGCGCGTCCGGACCCGAGTCCATAGGCGAGTGCGATCATCAGACCGAACGTGAGTCCGATGGCGAGTCCCGATGCGGGCCCGGCCGCGAGCGCTGCTGAGACCCCGACGACGAGTCCGAACGTCAGGCCGAATATGGCGCCGTGAAAGAGCGCTGAATGCAGGTCATCCCGTATGAGCCGTCGACCATCGGCCCCGATGGCCAGCTGATCCTCGACCGTGGTCCTGAGACCCGCGACGACCCCGGCAGCCAGTCCGCCCAGTGCCCCGAATGCGAGTCCGACCGTCACCCCGCCGACGAGTCCAGCCGAGAGCCGGAACGAGATCCCTGCGGAGAGCCCGAGTACGAGCGCACCCGCTGCCCCTGCCGCGAGTCCCGACGGCCATCGCCTCCGGGTAGGCACTTTCCAAGCAATGCGATTGGCAATGGGATGCCGCGTCAGCGCGACGGTGAGCCCACATACCAGGCCACCTGAGAGCCCGAATGCGAGCGTGAGCGTGAGGTCGAGCGTGCATCCGAGTACCAGCACCAGCCCGGTAAGCAGCATCGCGGCCATGCCGTGTAGCAGACGGGCTCGAGCGGCACCGGCGATTTCCCAGATCTCGTCGAGGCGGATGGCAGTGCCGTTGCGGCCGGTGTCGCGGCGGTGTTGAAGGTGTAGAGCCAAGGTGCGCAGCCACCGTTCGACGTTGTCGATCGTATAGTCGCGGAATTGCTCGGTGTCCTTGGTGCCTGCGATCGCGGCGGGGATCTGCGCGCCGAGCAGTCCATCGCGTAGGCCCTCGGCGGTGGGGCAGTCGAGCAGGTCCTCGGCGGTTTGCGGAGTTCGGTGCAGTGTGGTCGCGGTGAGACCGAGCATCCACGGGGTGCGCAGCGTCACGGCCAGGGGGCTGTCGGCGTGCACGCGCAAGTGGGTGGTGATCCGGTCCCAGACGGGGTGTGCGGAACCGATCCGGTGTCGGTAGTGGGCGAGATACTCGGCAGGCTGGTTGGCGGTGAGTGGGTCGATGGTCACTGTGCCTGCACCGTGGAGACCGTTGTCGGCGCCGGCCTGGGCGAGGTTGTCGAATTCGACGCTGCGGCACAGCACGACGACAGGGCGATGTGCCCAGTCGCGTTCGTTGAGCCGATCGAGTAGCGCTCTCGCGCGTGCTCCATCGGTGGTGTCGTCGTCCATTTCGTCGAGGCCGTCGAGGATGGGCAGGATCATTCCGGCCTCGAGCATCTTCTCGGCCACCTTGGCCGGCAATTCGTAGTCGACTCCCAGCCTGCTGACCAACCAGGAGGTCAATTCTCGGCCGCCATCCCATCCCGCTGTGTTGAGCCGGACCGGAACAGGTTCAGTAGTACGTCGGGGCACCGAGATCAGTTCGTTTCGGCGCTCGATCAGGCCGCGCGCGAGGTAGGTGGCGGCCACGGTCTTACCGGCGCCGGGGCCGCCGAGCACGACGAGCCGCCGTGGCTGTTCGAGGAGGTCGAAATAGACGGCAATCTCGTCGACTTCGGCTGAACCGATCCCCGCTTCCGGCTGAGGATGGGCGGCAACGGTGAATCTGACGGGCATGAACGCACCGGGCTCTGCGCGCAGTTCGCGCTGAACCTTCTGCTCGGCGTGATCGACCGCCGCGGCGAGGCTGTCGGCGATCGAGGTCAGGGAGGCCCAGTCCGATTTCGGCCGCCACCACCGATACAGCCGCTTCGCTACCGGGACGCTCGCCCCTGCCGCCGCGCGTGCGGCGGCAGCCTCAAACCCTGTCACAGACACCAGCTTGCCATCGAAAGCGCTCCGCCACAGCGGATGTCGGTGGCAAGGGGTGGCAACGGGCGGCGACTTCGCCGATGGGCTGGACCTCTGCCGACGTCGATGGTCCGTGGACTCGTGCCGAACAGCTCGGCGTACGGTCAACTATGGGTTGCTGTGCTTCTCGAGTCTGTTGTGGCTGGGGAGATGTCTGGTCCAGTCGATCCGGGCGAACAACACGATGGCGGCAATCAAGGCGCATTGCATCGCGACACCGTACGGCGAGGTGAGGGACGAGGTCAGGGTTTCTCCGAGACCTTGTTCGGCGACGGTAGCCGCGCTGGTGTACACGGAGAAACTCACCAGGCGTCCACAGATATGAGGTTCACTGCGAAGATGATGACGGTCGCAATCAGGATGTGCGAAACGGTTGCGCTCACCGGTCGCCGGGATTCACGAGCCGGACAGAATATCGTGCTCCTTGCTCGCGGCTATAGGCGCGTGCCATGGCGTAACCCCCGAAATTCATGTGTCTGTCCGAGATTCTCGACTGGTATCTTTTGCCAACCGTGATCTGGACAGGTTGAGGGTGAGCGGTATGAGGTGGGCGTGTACCCGGGCTGCGCGAGCGAGTTTTCGATAGGTCGAGTCGACGATCTCGCGGATGTCGTCGCGGGAAGTCTCAGGGAACTTGACGGCGAGTGCTTGTGTCACGGCTGCGAGTTCCCTGTCCGGTATACCCGCGGCCGCAGCCTCCGAAGCTGTCGATTGTGCTATCGGCGAGGTAAGAACTACCCGCCGACAATGGATCGTCGACTGACTCATCGGTGTCTCCTTCGCTGGCGGTGTTTCTCGCCCTCGTATGAACAATGCTCTGTCGGAGCGCGGTTCGGGAAGGGACATCCGGCCCTCGAGGAGGGGCCATCGGCCCTCGGGGCGTGCCGCTTGTGGAAGACAGTTACCTACGGGTGCCGACGAGATCGACCCCAGCGACGTATCGGTCGGCCGGAGCCGGTGACAAGGGTCGGGTGCGGACGCTCTGCAAGGTGGTCACGGCAGCGGCGCTGTCCAGCGCACGATCGTCCCACCCTCTGAACGGTTCTCGATCCAGAATGCTCCCCCGGCCTTCTCCGCGCGGACGGCGAGATTGGCCAATCCGCTGCGGCGCGCAATGTCGTCGGGGACGCCGACGCCGTCATCGGCGACTTCGATGGACACCTCGTCACCGACCTTGAGCTCGACCGAGACCAAGCTCGCGTGCGCATGCCGGACCACGTTGCTGACCGCCTCCCGCAGCACGGCTTCGACGTCGTCGGACAGCGGCGGGGCAAGCACGGTGACCGGGCCGGCGAGCCGGACGGTCGTGCGCAGACCGGAGTCGGCGGTCGTCTCGACGATGATGCCGTGCAGGTGTTTCCGGTACTTGGAGGAGTCGGCGGTGTTGTTGCTCTGCAGGTCGAAGATCGAGTGCCGGATGTCCTGGACGATGGATTGCACGTCGTCGATGGTGTCCATGAGCCGGGACTTGACCTCGGGTGTGCGGGCGCGCTGTACGGTGCCCTGCAGCGACAGGCCCACGGCGAAGAGTCGTTGGATGACGTGGTCGTGCAGGCCGCGGGCGATGCGGTCGCGATCGGAGAGCACGTCGAGTTCGCGCATGCGGCGTTGGGTGTCGGACAGCTGGAGGACCAGCGCAGCCTGATCCGCGAAGGCGGTGAGCATGGCCGTGGTGGTGTCGTCCATCGGCTGCGCGTCGGCAGGACGGATGGTGGTGAGCACGCCGATGACGGTGGCACCGACACGCAACGGTACGACGACGGCGGGTCCGAACCTGGTCCTGGTGTTGGAGAACAGGTTGTAGGGCAGCTTGTCGCAGACGACGGTCTCTTCGGAACGATAGGCGGCACCGGACTGGGAATCGTCGACGGAGAGACGTTGACCGGTGATCGCCTCGGCGTCGACACCCGCCGCGGCGATCACCACCAGGTCGGTGACTTCGGCACTCGGAACGTCGGGGTCTTCCGGTAGCGCGACGAAGGTGCACGCCGATTGCGTGAGGCTGAGCGCCTGCTGGGTGACCAGGGCCAGAACCTCTTTCGGTTCGCCTCCGGCGAGCAGCTCGGTGGCCACGTCCCTGGTCGCTTCGAGCCATTGCTGACGGACGCGGGATTCCTCGTAGAGCCGAGCATTGGCGATGGCGATACCGGCGGCTGCCGCGAGCGCCTGGACCACGACTTCGTCATCCTCGGTGAATTCTTGACCGTCGGCCTTTTCGGTGAGGTATAGATTGCCGAAAACCTCGTCGCGAACTTTCACGGGCACGCCGAGAAATGTCCGCATCGGGGGATGATGCGGCGGAAAGCCGACCGAGGACGGATGGTCGGACAATGTTGTCAAACGGATCGGCTCGGGTTCCTGAATCAGTAATCCGAGGACCCCGTGACCACGCGGCAGGTCGCCGATGAGGACCCTGGTCCGGTCGTCGATGCCTTCGTAGACGAACTCGGCGAGCTGGTTGCTGGTTTTGTCGGTCTCCCGCACTCCGAGAGCGCCGTATTGTGCGTCGACCAGTTCGATGGCGGTATGCACGATCGACCGGAGGGTGTCGTCGAGATCCAGCCCCGCGGTGATGACGAGCATCGCTTCGATGAGGCGATCCATGCGGTCGCGGACGTCGACGATCTGCGCGATACGGTCTTGAACCTGGCTGAGCAATTCGCGGAGCCGCAGTTGTGCCAGCGTCTGGGTGACCGGAATCTGTGGGCTTGTCGCAGAATGCTGGATGTGTTCGTCCACGCCGATATTCTTCCACGACGAACGCCCGCGCGACGTCGTCCAGCGCGCTATTCCTCGAGTTTCGATGCCATGACGGCAGCTTGTGTGCGGCGCTCGACGCCGAGTTTTGTCAGCAGCCGGGACACGTAGTTCTTGACGGTTTTTTCCGCCAGGAACATGCGGGCGGCGATCTGCCGGTTGGTCAGTCCTTCGCCCAGGAGGGCCAGCAGAGTTCGCTCCTGTTCGGTGAGGGTTGCCAGCGGCCCGGTTTTTTCGGCGGCCTCCGCGCGTAGTTTCGCCATCAATGCCGCTGCGGCTCGATTGTCGAGCCGTGATTTGCCGTCGCTGACGTCGCGGATCGCGGCTATCAGTTCGAGGCTTTTGATGTCTTTGATGACGTAGCCACTGGCTCCGGCCAGGATGGCATTGAGCATGGCTTGTTCGTCGGTGAACGAGGTCAGAATCAGGCAGTGCAGGTCGGGATGCGACGAGAGGAGTTCGCGGCACAGTTCGATGCCGTTGCCGTCGGGTAGGAGAACGTCGAGAACCGCGACGTCGGGGCGTAGTGCGGGGATGCGGGCGAGGGCTTGGGCGCAGGTGCCGGCCTCACCGATGACCTCGAGGTCGGGTTCCAGGTCGATGAGGTCGGCTACGCCGTGCCGGACGATTTCGTGATCGTCGACCAGAAATACCTTGACCATGGGTGCGGACCTTTCGTTTCATGGGACATTTCCAGCCTACGATCCTGGGATACTTATCGCTCTGAGCTGCGTGAATGTCGTCGCCCGCCGGGGCGGGGACGCGCGACGAGCACTGGCACGGTCGCCTCGTCGAGCACCGCACGACACGCCGAACCCAGCGCGAATCCGCCGCGCCCCCGGCTGCCGACGACGATCAACCACGCTCCGGCGGATTCGTCGAGAATTCTCTCGGCCGGGTCGCCGGCGGCGACGATCTGGTGAACCCTGACCTGGGGATATGTCCCGGCATAGCCGGCCAGGCTCGCCGAGAGGGCGGCCTGGGCTCTCTGTGCTGCCGTGTGCCCGGACTCTCGTCCGTCGGTCCGTGTCCACGCCAGCAGGCGACCACGTCGCATCCCGTGCCGCCGCCTCCTCGACAGCGATATCCACGGCGCGCACGCTCGCGGGCGAACCGTCGACACCGACCAGGATCGGCTGCGAGCGCGCGGGGGTCGGTGCGGCGGTAACGACGACGACCGGACAACCCGCGCGCCGGACCAGCACGGCGCTGACCGAGCCGAGAACCGCGCGGTCGAACGCGTCCATCCGCCGGGTTCCGAGCACGAGCAGCCGTGCGGAGTGCGAGCGCTTGACGAGGACGGACACCGGAGTGGGCCAGGCCAGTGCGGACAAGGCGCGGTCGGAACCATCGATGCCGGCGATGATGGGCCTGTCCCGCAGCGTTGTCATCGCGGGTCCTCCGTGACTCGCCGAGACCGTTCGGCACGCTGCGCGATTCCGCGCAGCATCTTGCGTTCCATCAGAAGGCTGCCCGGCACCATCACGGCGGCATAGAGCCGCCGGAGCAGCGGTGAGTCGGGGCCCAGGAGTCGGTTGCGGCTGATCAACCGGGTTCCGCCGGAGACCGGGGTCAACTGGAACGTCCAGGTCCAGTCGCCCGCGTCCGACGCCCACCCAAG
Source organism: Nocardia asteroides (assembly GCF_900637185.1). Classification (NCBI taxonomy): domain Bacteria; kingdom Bacillati; phylum Actinomycetota; class Actinomycetes; order Mycobacteriales; family Nocardiaceae; genus Nocardia; species Nocardia asteroides. The sequence goes on from NZ_LR134352.1 coordinate 3,954,553, forward strand.
GGTATGGCAGGGCTCGACGACATGCGCTCGCATCGTCGGGCCCGAGGCGCCGAGGGTGAGCTCGTCTCCGACGGCCAGGTGCTGGAAGGCGGGCATGATCTCGCGGGAACTGTGCATGTTCAGGCCGAACAAGTTCTCGACCCAGTCGAAGGTGTAGGCACCGGCCCGGCCCGGCCCCATCTGGACCAGCCAAGGCCAGACGGCGGCGGGTTCGGCGGCGATGGTCACCGCCCGCGTCGTCTGCAGGCGGGCTCCAGGAACGAGGTCATCTCCCGACATCGGTGCGGCGGCCTCGTCCGAGGTGCAACCCCAGGTCGCAAATCGGTGTTGTGTCCGCATCGTTGGTTGTCTCATCGTGTCTCCGAGTTTCACGTGGCGGTCATGCCGGTGATGCGCCGAACGGGATACGCGGGGGTGCGTAGGAAGTCGTCAGCCGATGGAGCCGGTAGCCCAGCAGGCACACCGCGATACCGAGCACGCCGAAGACCGGCTGCAGCCAGGAGAACTGGCCGATCACGAAGGGTTGGACGGTGACCCAGCCCAGCAGCAACGCGCCGCCGCCCACGCCGACGAGCGCGGCACTCGGACGGGCCCGCAGTCCCAGAATCGCCGTCGCCGCCATCGGCGCGCCCACGATCGCCGCCAGCAGGAGGCCGGCCAGCACCGGGCTGCGGTGGGGGAGGCGGGAGGTGATCTCGGCGCCGAGCTCGGCGCCACCGCTGATCAGGCCGAACGCCCCGGCAAACGCCCAGAATGCGACGAATCCGGTGGTGCCGACCAGGCCGGCGCGCAGAGCTCGCTGCGTCTTACGCTGTTTGAAGGTTGACACGGGGTTCCTCCGATAGACCCAGCGACGCGATTGCCGGGTCGGCTGAACGACGGGGTGCGGTGGCATGGTTCGAGTCTTGCCAGAGCGGCCGGTCGGAGGGAGAGGCACAGTGCCCCTCATGGGAGGACCAAAGTACGCCGCGAAGGGCTGTTCCCTGTCGCAGGCGACGGTCGTCCAGCCATGCTCGGGACCGATTCAGGCGGTCCCGGCGCTGACCTCGCGCGCCGGCGCGTTCACGGTCGTCGGCAGTCACGGATTGAGCGGCCTGCACCGAGGCACGCTCGGTCCGACCACCAGCGCGGTGACAGGTCACGCGAAGTGCCCTGTCGCGGTTGTCCACGGGATCACCGCCGCGGATCCGGTATCGCTGGTCCGGCCGGTGCTGGTCGGTGTCGATGGAACCCCCCGACAGTGTGCCCGCGGTGGTGGAGCTCGCCTTCGACGAGGCTTCCCGGCGAGGGGTGGATCTGGTGGCGATGCATGCCTTCGACGATGTCGACGGCCCGCTGACGCTCGGTCGCGAGATGACCATCGTTACGGCCGAGGCCGAACTTTGCGACGCAACTGCTGGTGGTGGGCAGCCGCGGTCGCGGTGGATTCACCGGGATGCTGCTCGGTTCGACGAGCGAGGCGTTGCTGCGCGCGGTGGAGATCGCGGTGATCGTGGTTCGCGACGAACAGACTGTGGCGCCTCGGCGGACTATCTCATGGTGAGCACATCGGACAGGGGCCGGCGTGGAGTCGTCGGGGGTCGACGGTCGTCGGGAGCCACGCCGATGCGCACCACGACCTGTGGGACGCCAGGATGTCCGATCAAGCTGCTCAGCAGGCGACGTCCAGCGGCCAGTTCGGTGATATGGGTCAGCGCGCACGTCGACAGGCCCGATGCCGTGCATTCGAGCAGTGTCGCCGACAGTGCCTCACCGGTCCGAAGCCAGGCACCCGGCGCCTCACCGGTGGCGGTGAGGACCGCCAGCCGCGCGTGATCGCGGAGCTCACCCCGGCGCGCACGGGATTCCGAGCGCGGGAAGTCGCGGGCGACACCGACGCGCGCGGCCTCGGATTCCGAGACCAGGGCGGACGCGGGCACGCCCTCGGTGATATCGGAATGTCCGGACCACCATCGTATTTCGGTCTGGTAGTCCATGTCGTAGCGGCGCAACGCCCCGGTCTGCTCCGAAGCGATCGACAGCCGGGCCCGTGCGTCCTCGTCGAGCACGTCGAGGGTGAGCTCATGCGTGCTGACAAGGGCTTCCACCGCCAGCCTGACCGAAGCCCAGCCGCTCGGTTCCGCCATGGGCAGCCGGTCGGTGTAGCGGTACTCGATCGCCTCGGCGCGCCGGAACACCGCGGTGGGAGGATCGAGCCAAGGCCGGAATTCGAGGGTGGCCAATAGTCCGGGATCGCTCAGGTCGGGTAGCCGGGCGACGTCGGTGCGCCAGCACAAGGACGCGAATGCCGTACGCACGTGGTGCAGGGCGGCGCCGCAGCTGATCATCGCTTGGCGACCCTGCGGGTCGGCCGAAGCCAGTTGCCGATCGGTGTCGCGGTACAGGTGCAACCGGGTGCCGTCGAAGACCCAGCGCCAGGGCTGGGTGTTGTGCACCGACGGTGCGCGGCATCCGAGCTGGATCGCGGTACGGACGGTGGCGGGGCGGGGGAGAGCGGAAGCTGGTTCGTGATTCATATCACCCAGTGTGGTCCGTTCCGCGGTCCCTGGAGACGGCCGTTGCGCCTGTACGACGGGGACCAAATGCCCTCGGTGGGCCTCACGCCGGCGCTGAGAAGGGCCTTTCATCGCAGACCCCGGGACACGACACCGCATCGCGGGGAGATCCGGGTGAACGACTGTGACGGCCGCCGCCGCGAGCCGTTCGGTGCGTGGGTGCGCGATCGGTTGTCGGGACGGTGGTCAGGACTCGATGGCCGGTCGCGCGATGATGAGAGGCACGTCGGCGCCGTGGAGGACGGTCTGGGCGACCGAGCCGAGCATCATGCCCGCGAAGCCGCCCCGGCCGTGGCTGCCCACGACGAGCAGCTGGGCGTGTGCCGCGGTGTCGAGCAGTGCTTTGGCGGGGCGTTCTTCGACGACTACACGTTGAACCTGGACCTCGGGATACTTCTCGGCGAAACCGGCGATGCTTTCGGCGAGTACGGCTTCGCCTTCGGCCTGCATCGTGGAGCGAGCTTCGTACCGGTAGAACTCCGACCAGGCGTGCACCGCGATCAACCGGACCTGGCGGCGGGCTGCTTCGTCGAAGGCGATCGCGACCGCGTCCATACTGCAGGCGGACCCGTCGACCCCGACGACGACCGCCCCCTGGGCGGACGCCTCCGACTCCGGGATCACGGCCACCGGGCAGCCGGCGTGGCGGGCGATCGAGGTGCTCACCGATCCCAGCAACGTGCGCCGAAACGCGCCGTGCCCTCGGCTTCCGACGACGAGCAGCCGCGCGGACTCACTGTTGTGCCGCAGCACCGCGACCGCGGATCCGGCCATCACATCGGTGGAGATCGTGATTCCGGCGATCGGCGCGGCGACCTCCGTGGCCTCCTGCGCTGCCTCGGACACGACGGTTTCACCGTGGCGGCGCAGCATGTCGAGGTCGTAGAGCGGGCCGGTCAGGCCCGGTCCGTAGTCGACGGGGACTTCTACCGCGAAGACGAGCCGCAGCTCGATCCGGTGATGCGCGGCGAACGCGGCGGCCCACCGCAGCGCGTGGCGTGACTGCTCCGATCCGTCGACGCCGACGACGACCGGCTTCGGATTCCCGGAAATGTTCATCTGGCTCCCTTTCTGCTCGGTGTCAGCGTGCGCCGGCCGACGCGACGCGCAGCAGGGTCAGGAGACCCCCGAGGGTGGGTCTTTCGTCGTGACCAACCGTGATCCCGGAAGGGACTTTCGCGGGCGAACGGCACTGTGTCGCAGGCGCGCGAGACGGAATCGTGAAAGTCACACCGCTCCACTCACCCGACAGTTCGAGGAGGACCCGATGTCCATCGAGACCCGGCCGGCTGCCGGCCCGCCGACGACGACCACGGAACCGAAGGTCAGCGGGATGCTGGCCCGGTACCTGCACGCGCAGCGGGAAACGATCATGGACGGGCAGGTCGCGGCCGGTCACGACGATCCCGATTCGGTCGTGGCACTGGTCAAGGCCGCGCGGCGAGCCCGTTGCGCGCTCAGCGCGCACCCGCAGGCAGTCCGCAGGCAGTCCGAAGTCCGTCGGCTCATCGAGGAACTGCGCTGGCTCGGCATCACTGTCGGCGCGGCACACGAATTGCGCACACAGTCCGCGCGCTTGCATGCCGCGGTCGATGTCCTGCGCCCACGGTATGTCCGTGGTCCGGTACCGGACCGAATCACCGAATACTTCGACAGCCGGAGCCGACCGGCCTGGATCGCCGCCCGGGACCTGCTGTCCTCGAACAGGTTCCCGGCCATGATCGAGGATCTGATGGCCGAGGAACGGCTGCTGCGGACCGGGGTCGTGCCCGGCATCGACGACCCGGACAACGCCGTGGTGCTCGCCGGGCAGCTGGCGCGCATCCGGCGGCGGATGCGCGCGGTCGGCAAGGCCAGAGACGAAGACGCCACCGACGCGGCGCTGCATGATCTGCGCAAAGCGGTGCGGCGCACGCGCTATTACCTGGAGTCGGTACAGGAGCTGGATCCGGCCCGCCACGCCCAGGCAGCCGCGGGTCTCACGGCTCTGCAGAGGCTGCTCGGTGAGTACCAGGACGCGGCGGTGGCCAAACATCACCTGATCCAGCTGACCCGGGAGGCCGAGAACGCGGGCGAGTCCACCTTCACCTACGGGCTGCTCATGCAGCGCGAAATCGACCGCACGGCCGAATACGGCGCGGCCCTGCCCGCCACCTATTGGCGATCGCTGCGCGACGCGCGGGTGATGGCCGACGTCCACAGCATGACGAGCTGAATTCGACACAGGAAAGGTACGACGATGACCACCAAGTCCCACCCCACCGAGCACCACACGCGGCCCGTCCTGGTCGCCGTGGACGGATCCGCGACCTCCTATCAGGCCGCGGCGTGGGCCGCCAACGAAGCCGTTCTGCACCACCTTCCGCTGCATATCCTGACCTCCGGGGCGCTGCAAACCGGGTTCGGACCCGGCATGTCCTTGGGCGAAGCCGACCTGGAATGGCTGCGTGCCGACGCCGAGCGCGTCGTCGGCGAAGCCCGGCGGGTAGCCTGCGCCGCCGTTCCCGACCAGAACCTCACCATCACCACCGAAGTCGCGTTCGAGCAGGCGGCACCCCTGCTGATCACGCGCTCCACCGACGCGGAACTCCTCGTGGTCGGCAGCCGCGGCCTCGGCGCCTTCCAGCGCGGACTGCTCGGCTCGGTCAGTCGCGCGTGCGCCCAGCACGCCCACTGCCCGGTCGCGGTCGTGCACGGCATCGCGGCCATCGACCCGGTCTCGGCGGCGATGCCTGTCCTCGTCGGTGTCGACGGCACCGCGAACAGCGTTCCCGCCCTGGCACTCGCCTTCGAGGAAGCCTCGCGCCGCAAGGTCGAACTCGTCGCACTGCATGCGTTCAGTGACGCCAGCGCCCTGGACCTGCCGGCGTTCGGGTGGGAGATGGGGCGCCAGCAGGCGGAAGCCGACCTGGCCGAGTCCTTGGCCGGGTACGCCGAGCGCTACCCCGACGTGCCGGTCCGCCGGATCGTCGTCGCCGACCGGCCGGTGCGGTCGCTGGTCGACGAGGCGGCATCGGCGCAGCTGGTGGTGGTCGGCAGCCACGGGCGCGGTGGATTCTCCAGCATGCTGCTCGGATCGACCAGCAACGCTCTGCTGCACGCGGTGGAAACCCCGACCATCGTGGTCCGGAACAGGGACTGATCCGATGACGTCGTCGACCTTCCGTACCGACGCGCTGCCGGCCGGCATCGTGCGGTTGTGGCGATGTCGCCCCTGGAGCGGCAGTCCGTTGATGAGCTGGCCCGAGCGAGCGCGGTTCACGGCGCGGGTGATCGCGGCGGTGATGCTGCTGGCCGCCGTGCCACTGGCCGGCGCGGTGGGCACCATCTCCTACACGGACGAAGCCGCGCTCATCGGCGCCGAGCGCCGCGACAGCGCCGCCGTGACGGCGGTGGTGGTCGCGCCGCCGGACTACGGTCCCGCGCACGTGCGGCGCGCCCAGGTGAGCTGGACCACCCAGGCGGGCACCGTCGTCGCGACGGTGCCGGTCTCCTCGGTGGCGGACGAGGGTGACCGGATCACGGTATGGCTGAACAGGTCCGGCGAGCCCGTGCGACCGCCGAGGGAGCAGGTCGTTGCGGTTTTCACCGGCATAGGAAGCGGGATCGTCGTGCTGGTGTGTGCCGGGCTGGCCGGTTGGGGCCTGATCTCGGCCACCGAGAGGCTCATCGGCTGGCAGCGCGGCAGGGTCTGGGACCGCGAAGCGTCCGCTCTCAGCCGATAGTCGGGAGACGCCGATGTGGTTGCGGTGGGTTGTTCTCGTCACCGCCGGTGAGTTGCTCGGATTCTCGATACCGGCGCTGGTCGCGACGTCCATGTGGGACCGGCCCGGAGTATGGCCGACGGTGGCACTGCTGGCCGCGGGCGCGGGCGAGGGCGCGGTGCTGGGCATATTCCAAGCGCGGGCGCTACGTCCGGCCATTCGTGATCTGAGCAATCGCGCCTGGGTTGCTGCGACGGCACTCGGTGCCCTGGTCGCCTGGTCGGTGGCGATGGCACTGACACGTGCCGATGTCGTGCGCGAATGGCCTACGAGCTGGGCGATCCCGGTGCTGTGTACGGGCGGCGCGGTGGTGATCGCAGCCCTCGGGGTGACCCAGTGGGTAGTCCTGCGCCGATATCTCACCAGGGCAGGCTGGTGGATCGCCGCCACCGCTCTGTCGTGGGCGGCTGGGCTCACGGTGTTCGCGCTGTTCACCAGCCCGCTGTGGCACCAGGGCCAACCAGCCGGGGAGATCGCCGCGATCGGCATCGCCGGCGGTGTCTTGATGGCTGCGGTCATGGCGGCGGTGTCGGGAGGCTTTCTGTCCTGGCTGCTGCGTCCATGACCCGATGCGAGCTCGAAAGGGCTTTGGTACCGACGGACGGTGGCCCTCGGCCCTTCTGCGAACAGCTCCGCTCGGCGCATCGTGGACGAGACGGTCGAAGGGCCGTGACCTGGCAGGAGGCGGACGATGTATTGGTATGACCACGATGTCAGTGGATGGGGATACGCGTGGATGGGCTTGGGCATGATCCTGTTCTGGGGCATGCTGATCGTCGGATTCGTGCTCGCGCTGCGATATCTGTTCCGGATGGAGGGGGAGCGCCGAGTGCATCCGGCGGCACCCGGCCCGGAACATGTCCTGGCGGAGCGATTCGCGCGCGGCGAGATCGACGCGCAGGAGTACGCGGACCGACTGGCCGTCCTGCGTTCCACCGCACAACGGTGACCCGCGGGCGACTGAGAAGGGTGTGGCCGTGGCTTAAACCTTCTTGACCACGCTGGACTTGAGCTGCATCGGCCCGATGCCGTCCACCTTGCAGTCGATGTCGTGGTCGCCTACGCCGTTCACCAGGCGGATATTGCGCACCTTGGTGCCCGCTTTGATGCCGGTGGGGCTGCCCTTGACCTTGAGCGTCTTGACGACGGTGACCGTATCGCCATCGGCGAGCACATTGCCGACGGCGTCGCGGATGACCGCGTCGACCGCCTCGGCCGAACCGGCGAGCGCCCATTCGTTGGCGCACTCGGGGCAGACCAGCAGGGCTCCGAGCTCGTAGGTGTACTCGCAGGAACACGCGGGGCAGGGCGGCAGCGTATCGCTCATCGGTGTAGTCCTTCGGTGGTAGGGATCAGGCGGCTTACCCAGTCCTGATAGCCTGTTTGCTAAAGTTAGCAAAAAGCCATACGGCGAGGTCCGGGCGGGTTCCCGCCGGGATGCCGGCGGCGTCAGAGCCGCGGCTCAGCTGGGCAGGGCGCTGACCACACCTGTTCGCGAGCCGTAGTGTCCATTGATTGCATAGTTTCTAAATTACAAAACTTGAAAGGATGATAGTTGTGATCGCGAGCCGTGGGCCCACGATGGTTCCTATCGAGCATCCGGCCATCTCGCGTCAGGTCGAGAAGGTCGCCGACCTGACTGTCGCGAACAGGCGGGACAGGGTGCGCGCGCGGCCGGCCGCACCGAAGTCGCGTCTGCTCGGTCACCGCTGACCATGCGGGCCCTTCTGCCGACCTGGTCGGAGTGGAAGCCCGCTTTCCGGGCGCCGGGCGCGGATCTGCTGTCGGGGCTGATCGTGGCGCTGGTGGCGTTGCCGCTGGCGCTGGGATTCGGCATCAGTTCCGGTCTCGGCGCCGCCGCCGGTCTGGCGACGGCGATCGTGGCCGGTGCGGTGGCCGCGGTGTTCGGCGGCTCCCGCTTCCAGGTGTCCGGCCCGACCGGCGCCATGACGGTGGTGCTGGTGCCGATCGTGGCCGAGCACGGTGCGTCCGGAGTGCTGACCGTGGGTCTGCTGGCCGGGCTGATGCTGGTCGGGCTCGCGTTCGCCAGGGTCGGGCGGGCGGTGCGGTTCATGCCGGCTCCCGTGATCGAGGGGTTCACCGCGGGCATCGCGGTGGTCATCGCGCTGCAACAGTTTCCGGGTGCGCTCGGGATCGCCGGCGCCGAAGGCGAGAAGGTCTGGCAATCGGCGGTCGATGCCGTGCGCCGGTTCGTCGAGGAGCCACACTGGACGGCGCCGGTGACGGCGCTCGCGGTGGCAGCGGTCGTCCTGATCGGCGGACGGTGGCGGCCGAAGCTGCCGTTCGCGCTGGTCGCGGTAACCGTGTCGACTGTCGTCGCGCGGATATTCGATCTGGATCTCGGGCGCATCGGCGCCATCCCCGCCGGGCTACCCGCGCCCTCACTCGAGTTCCTGCAGCTCGACGACATCGCCACCCTGCTGCTGCCCGCGCTCGCGGTCGCGGCCCTGGCCGCCCTCGAATCCCTGCTCTCGGCCACCGCCGCCGATGCGATGGCCGTGGGCACCCGTCACGATCCCGACCGCGAACTCCTCGGCCAGGGCCTGGCCAACATCGCCGCGCCGCTGTTCGGCGGCGTCCCCGCCACGGGCGCCATCGCCCGCACCGCGGTGAACGTGCGCTCCGGTGCCCGCACCCGGTTGGCGGCCCTCATCCACGCGGCGATCCTGGCCGGAATCGTCTATCTCGCCGCCGGACTCGTCGCCGACATCCCGATCGCCGCCCTGGCCGGCGTCCTGCTGGCCACCACCGTGCGGATGGTGGAGGCGGCCTCGGTCGCCGCGATCGCCCGAGCCTCTCGGGGGGACGCGATCGTCATGATGATCACCTTCGGCGTCACCGTCGCCTTCGACCTTGTCACCGCGGTGGTCATCGGCATTGGCTTCGCCTTGGTACTGGCCGTGCGTGCCATCGCTCGCGAGGCCACCCTGCAGCAGGTTCCCCTCGACGACACCGACCACCTCGGCGAGGAACATGCCCTGCTGCGCGACCACATCGTCGCCTACCGCATCGACGGGCCGCTGTTCTTCGCCGCCGCTCACCGCTTTTTGCTGGAGCTGGCCGAAGTCGCCGACGTGAAGGTGGTGATCCTGCGCATGTCCCGCGTCACCGCCCTCGACACCACCGGAGCCCTGGTCCTCAAGGACGCCATCAACAAGCTCGAACATCGCCACATCAGCGTCCTGATGTCGGGTCTGCGCGAGGACCATCGCGCCCGCCTGACTACCATGGGCGCGCTTCCGTCGGGTGGGGACGACGCCGTCTTTCCCGACACTGGTTCCGCCATTTCCCATGCTCGCCGGGTGGTATCGGCCCGTCGACAGCAGTAGGCGCATCAGCTGGTGCGGGGCGGACCTTCGATGGCCGACGCGGGATGACTTTCCGCCCGGTGAAGTGGGGCCGTTGTGCTCCTGGCTTTCCACCGCAGGAGTGCGAGGGTGGACATCGGTAGATGACTACGCACCGGCGGAACGGAGCGAGACGATGCGAGTGTGGCGAGTGGATCGTCCAGGACCGGTGGGTTCCTCCACTCCGCTGCGGTTCGGGGATGAACCTGTGCCCGTCGTCACCGGCGACGAATTGCTGGTGCGCGTGCTGTCCTGCGGTGTGTGCCGCACCGATCTGCACGTGGTGGAAGGCGACTTGCCGGTCCATCGCGAGGCCGTGACACCCGGGCACGAGGTGGTTGCCGAAGTCGTCTCCGTGCCGGAGGGATGCGACACGATCTCGGTCGGCGACCGAGTCGGCATCCCCTGGTTGCGGTACACCTGCGGAGTGTGCCGGTACTGCCTGCGCGGCGCGGAGAACGTGTGCCCGCGGTCGCGCTACACCGGGTGGGACGCCGACGGGGGGTACGCCGAATACGCCATGGTCCCTGTCGATTTCGCTCTGCCGCTGCCGGCCGGGTACAGCAACGAGGAACTGGCTCCGCTGCTGTGCGCCGGAATCATCGGTTACCACGCGCTGCTGCGGGCGGAGGTGCCGGACAACGGCGTCCTGGGGATCTACGGTTTCGGCGGCAGCGCTCATCTCACCGCGCAGATCGCCCTCGCGCGCGGCGCCAGGGTGCACGTGATGACCCGTGACGCGGCCGCCCGCGACCTGGCGCTGGAACTCGGCGTCGACTCCGCGCAGGGCGCCGCCGACCCCGCACCCGAGCCGCTGGATTCCGCGATCCTGTTCGCCCCGGTCGGCGAGCTGGTTCCGCCGGCGATGGCGGCGCTGGACGCGGGCGGCACCCTGGCCGTCGCCGGGATCCACCTCACCGATATCCCGGCGCTGAACTATCAGCGCCACCTGTTCCGGGAGCGCCAGATTCGCAGCGTCACGTCCAACACCCGCGCCCAGGCATCGGAGTTCCTCACGCTGGCCGGGCAATACCGGCTCCGCGTAACGACCCACCGCTATCCGCTCGAACACGCCGATCGCGCGCTGCGTGATCTGTCGCTCGGCCGATTCGACGGCGCGGCCGTGCTGGTTCCCTAGGCGGCGCCGAGCATCGCCCACCAGGAGTCCGCGAGACCCTCACAGCCCGGTCGGATAGGTTTCCGGCGTTCGCGCCGCGCTCCACCGGCTTGTGGGTTCGAGAGGCTCGAGCGCGGTGGTGTGGTCGATGTGGATGAGGGCATCGAACTGGTCGGCGGCACGAGCATGAAAGTAGTGGCTCCGACGTTCGGTTCCCGGGCGGTAGACGACGCCGATGGCTCGTTGCAGTCGAGGTAGGCCGAGCTCGTTCGAGGCGGCGTCCCCGGTATCCATCCGCACCATGAATTCACCCGTTCCGGAGTCGTGCAGCAGCGTCTCGATGCTGGACGGCAGTGCGGGACGGACCGTTTCGTGGATGGCGGTAACGCCCCATTCCTGTGCGGCGGTGACCGACCCGTAGTAGGTGCTCCAGCCGATCGTCCGGCAGTGTGCGCCGTGACGTTGCCGCATCAGCTGCCCCACCGTCAGCTGGCCCTCGGCACCGAACTCGGTGGCGCGAGCGTCGCCGACGTGCGAGTTGTGCGCCCAGACGACAATTTTCGGTGTATGTCCGCTGCGTGTGCGGTCGGGACCGCTGCCCAGATGCTCGCGTAGCGCGTCGAGCGTGTCGGCCATGTGCTCGTCACGCAGGTTCCACGAAGCGGTGTGGTCACCGAACATCGTGCGGTAGTACCGCTCGGCGTCGCGGACGGACCACGCGTTGCGCAGGGCGTCGAAGAGGTCTGCGGAGGCCTCGGTGCCGGTGGAGAACTCGGCGCGCGCCCGGCGTTGCAGTTCGACCAGTTGGGCGACGACCTGGTCCTCGCACATCCGGCCCGCACCGAAGGCGGCGCCGTATCCGTAGGCTTGGCCGTCGTCGGGCGCGGACTGGTCGAAACAGCTGTACCGAGCCATGGCGCGCCGCGCGGCGGCGGGGTCGGTACGTTCGAGGTAGTGCACGATCTCGTTCATCGAGCGGTGCAGGCTGTACAAGTCGAGACCATAGAACCCGGCGGTGGGTTCGTCGTCGCGACGCTGTGCGTCGTTGTGCTCACGAAGCCAGCCGACGAAATCGCGGACCACGGTATTGCGCCACATCCAGGCCGGGAACCGCTGAAACCCGCGCAGCGCTTCCTCGGCAGTGGTGTCGCTTCCGCGCGCGTGCACATACCGGTTGACGCGTGCGGCATCAGGCCAGTCGCCCTCGATCGCGACCGCCTCGAACCCCTTGTTCTCGATCAGCCATTTCGTCATTTCGGCTCGGGCGGTATAGAACTCGTGTGTTCCGTGCGTGCTCTCACCGATCAGCACGATGTTCGCTGTGCCGATCAGATCAGCGAATCGGTCCATGGGCGGAACCCCGCCGGGCGCGCTGATCGCGCACGCGCGGATCAGCTGCGCCGGGTCGGGCGCCGGGCGCGGCACTCCGACGGTCGGGGTGGACATCAGTGTCTGTACCTGGTCGTCGGTGACCTGTGTGAAGTCCCAATAGGATGCGCCGACGGCATGGAACGGCGACGGAATCGTCGCGCACACCACCTCGTCGACCATCGCCCCGAGCTCACGGCAGGTCGATTCCGGTGCGGCGGGAACAGCGACCACGATGCGACGCGGCTCCTGGGCGCGGATCGCCTCGACCGCCGCGAACATGCTGGCGCCGGTGGCCAGTCCGTCGTCGACGAGGATCACCGTTCGTCCCGCGACATCGAGCGGGCCGCGCCCACCGCGATAGGCGGCTTCCCGGCGCTCGAGTTCGGCCGCCTCTGCGGCGACCACCGCGCGAACCTTGTCGGAGGTCAGGCGCAGCGCGCGGACGACGTCGTCGGCGAGGACCACGCGGCCGCCGGCCGCCAGCGCGCCGAAGGCGAACTCCGGATTGCCGGGTACGCCCAGTTTGCGGACGACCAGGGCGTCCAACGGCGCGTTCAGGGCGGCGGCGACTTGCCAGGCCACCGGGATCCCGCCGCGCGGTAGCCCGAGCACGATCACGTCCTCGCTACCTCGATAGTGGCCGAGCAGTTCGGCCATGGCCTGGCCGGCCTCGCTGCGATCGCGGAAGATCCGGCGGGCGGAATCCTCGCGGAGCTTGATCGGGTTCATCGCTGCCTCGATTCGGTCGGTCAGCCCCGGTGCCGCCGACGCGGCGTCAGGGCTTCCTGGCGGGCAGATAGGTGGTGACGATGACCATGGCTGCGAAGATCGCGGCGATGATCACCGCGGCGACTGTCCAACTCATGACGGCTCCTTCGGGTCGGGATCGGCGGCCGCCGTGTCGGGCGACCGGGCTACCTGTGGTCGCCGCGGATTCGCCGGTTCGGCCGGTGCGGTCCGGGCGGATATCGCCAAGTGGCCTGCTTCTGATTGTCGATCTCATCGCGGTCTGCCGATACGGCATTTCGTCCTCCGTGGAGAGGGCGTTGGACCGTCCCAGAATCTCGGTGCCGCAGGCCGGCGGTTCACCTGCGAAGGAACGCCGGAGCAGGTTCGGTTCAGCGTGCGGGCGGTTGCGGCGAAGCCGGGGGCATCGCGTAATCCCATGTCTGACCCGGGCCCAGGATCCGTTCGACATCCTCGACGCAGACGCGGATGGGCGAGGCGGCGCTCGGGTGCAGGCGCAGGACGACGCGGCGGTGGGTCACGGTGACGGTGATGGGTTGTCCCCGATAGGAGATGGTGAATTCGGCGCTGTCGAGTTCGGCGGGCAGGACCGGATGCAACCGTAGTGTGTCGTCGCGGGTCTCGATGCCGCTGTAGCAGCGCAGCACCATGTCGGCGGTGCCCGCCATGGCCCCGATGTGGACGCCTTCCCGGGTGGTGCCTCGCTGCGTATCGGCCACATCGGCACGCAACGCCTGGGCGAACAGGCCCCACGAGCGTGCCCGGTCGGAGCGGGCGAGCACCCAGGCGTGCGCGAGGCGGCTGAGCGTCGATCCGTGACTGGTCCGGGCGATGTAGTAGTCGACGGTCCGGGGGATCAGCTCGGGCGGCAGGGCGTAGCCGAGGTGCTCGAACATCTCCCGCAGCTCTTCGGCCGAGAACAGGTAGAACAGCATGAGCACATCGGCTTGTTTGGACACCTTGTAGCGGTTGGTCGTGTCGCTTTCGGCCTGCAGGATCAGGTCGAGCCGTTCGATGTGGCCGTACTTGGCGGTGTAGGCGTCCCAGTCGAGTTCGTGCAGGTCCTCGTATCCTTGGAACTGGCTGATGATGCCGTCCCGGTGAAACGGCACCCGCAGGCGCCTGCTGATCCGGTCCCACTGCGCGGGCTCCTCGGCGCTGAGCTGCAAACGATCCCACAGCGGTCCGCAATCCTGTCCGTCCAGCAGTACCAGGATCTCGCGGGCCCGTCGCAAGACCCAGGAGGCCAGGACGTTGGTGTAGGCGTTGTTGCGAATTCCGCCGCCCTGGGCGCCCGGCTCGCCGTCGTGGAACTCGTCCGGGCCCATGACGGCATCGATGTCGAAGCGGTCGTCGCCGACGTCGTGTACCGCGAGGGCGGCGAACAGGCGGGCCACTTCGATCACCATCTCCGCCCCGTGGTCGATCAGGAAGCGGCGATCGGCCGTGGTCTGGTAGTACTGCCAGACGCTGTAGGCGATCGCCAGTCCGATATGACGCTGGCGGCTCGAATGGTCCGGAATCCATTGGCCGTTGCGGGGATTGAGCAGCATGGTCGGTGTCTCCTCGCGGCCGTCGCTGCCGCTCTGCCACGGATACAGCGCGCCCGTGAGGCCGGCTTCGCGTGCGGCTGCGCGGGCTCGGTCGAGCCTACGGTGCCGGTACTGCAGGAAGGCGCGCGTCAGCTCGGGCCGCCGCAATGTCAACATCGGATAGACGAACAACTCGTCCCAGAAGATGTGCCCCCGGTAGGCCTCGCCGTGCAACCCCCGAGCGGGAAGCCCGGCGTCGGTGTCGGGGTGTGCCGCGATCGTGGCCTGCAGGACATGGAACACGTGCAGGTTCAACGCGAGCCGGTGGTCGTGGCCGTCACCCAGCCGAATCCCGAACCGATCCCACAGCTGGGCCCACGCGGTGACGTGCGACGCCAGCAAGGTCGCGAAGTCGGGTGCCCCGCTGATGCGCTCCGCGACCTCGATCGCCGCGGTCGAGAGCGCGCGATCCCGGGAGGTGGCCACCGCAGCGATCTTCTCGGCGGTGATCGCGACGCCCGGGGTGACCGCACACTCGATCTGCTGTCCGGGGCAGTCGTCGTCGGCCATCGGCGTGCGTGCGATGACCACCGCATCGGGGACCAGGGTACGGATCGCGGTGGCGATGGTGACCGCCGACTGCTTGGTCACCGCCTCGTGCAGGACGGTCTGGGCGTCCAGTTCGTGGTGGCCGCCGGAGGTGAGGTGCTCGGCCTCGAGTGCCCGGTCCGCCGCCACGTTGCGGTTACCGACGCGGCCGTTGATCGCCGAGGTGAGAAGCACAGTGCCGGACCAGTTCTCGGCTTCCACCGTGACCTCGAGCGCGGCCAGGTGTGGGTGGGTCAGGGAATGGAATCTTCTCGTTGTGAGGCGGGTGGTCCGGCCCGCGTCGTCGCGGTAGCGGTCGATGCAGGTCAGGACACCGGCCCGGAGATCGAGATTCTGGTGATGGCTGAGCAGGTAGGGGGATCCGGGCGCCAATACCGGTCCATCGGACGGAGCGACAGTGAGGTAGGTCCAGTCCGGTGCGTTGACCAGATGCTCGGTGTCGACGGTCCTGTCAGCGACGTGTGACACGGCGCGGTTGTAGACGCCGGCGAAATAGGTGCCCGGGTAGTGGACGCCGTCCGCGGTGGAGCCCGGGATCGCTCCGCGGGAAGCCCAGTAGCCGTTGCCGGTGGTGCACAGCGCTTCGCGAGTGCCTTCCTGCGTCGGGTCGTAGTCGTCGTAGAGGAGGTTCCAGCCCCCCGGTCCGGCATTCGTGGCGCCACCGCACCAGCGTGGCTGGGAGCGCGGTGGGAAGTCGGGATGAGGGATCAGGGGCAGATCGGCCAGATCCGTGACGACGACATCGGCCCCGGCCGAGCACAGCGCCGCGCCGGAGCCGGTGTGATCGACGCCGATGACCAGGCCGAATCCGCCAGAATCCGCTGCCTGCACCCCGGCGGTGGCGTCCTCGAGGACGATGACCTCGTCGGGAGGGACGCCGAGCCGCCGGGCGGCTTCGAGGAACATGGCCGGATCGGGCTTGCTCGGCAGGGTGAGGCGCAGGGCGTCGGTGCCGTCGACGACGGTGGTGAACATGTCCGCGATCCCGGCGGCGGAGAGCACGGCGGCGCTGTTGCGGCTGGCGGTCACCAGCGCCGTCGGCACGCCCGCGGCATGGAGACCGGTGAGCAGCCGTGCGGCATCGGCGAACACCCGGACTCCGTCGCGAGCCAGCGCCTGGGTGAACAGTGCTTGCTTGCGCGCGGCGAGGCCGGGCACGGTGAGTCGATCGGGTGTGCCGGGCGGCAGCTCGATGCCACGCGCCGCCAGGAACGCCTGGATGCCCGCTTCCCTGCTGCGTCCGTCGACCAGGTCACGATAGTCGGTGGTGGGATCGAACGGTGCCACGTCAGAGCGGCCCAGCGCCGGGAGCGCCTCGTCGAACAGGGTTTTCCACGCTGTCGCATGGACCGAGGCGGTGTCGGTGACCACGCCGTCCATGTCGAAGACGACAGCAGCGTAGCCGTTGGCCGTCCGTGGCGACGGCAGATCGGCTGGGGACATCGCTTCGTCGGATCGCGCCGGCCGGAGCGGTCTTGTCGGGTGCACGTCTGTGATCGTGCGCTCGCGAACGGCGGCGCGGAAGTGCCCAAGGTCCGGTGGTGTACGGCCGAAGGTCAGATGCGGTCCACACCGATAGCCGAAGTCACCTCAGGAGGGGCCCTCGTGCCCTAATCGGCGGCCTTACACAGTGCGAGGGTGGTGGGACATTCGACGAAGGACGGACATCATGGACCGCGGATTGCCCGACGACAACACTGTCAAGGCGGTGCTCGCGCTCGCTGGGCGGGCACCGTCGGTGCACAACGTGCAGCCGTGGCGCTGGCGCATCACCGGCCGCGCCGTTCACCTGTATCTCGACCAGGAGCGGGCTCTTCCGGCGACCGACCCCGATCAGCGCGATCTGCTCCTCAGTTGCGGGGCCGCGCTGCACCACCTCACGGTGGCGTTCGCCGCGACGGGCTGGGCAGCGGTGGTGCATCGCCTACCCGATCCGCAGCAGCCGGACCATCTCGCATCGGTGACCCTGGTCGGCCATCGGCCGACAGACCAGGAGATCGCGATGAGCGCGGCCATCCGGCATCGCCACAGTGACCGCAGGCATTTCACCTCCTGGCCTATCCCGCCGGGCTGTCTCGGCCTGCTGACCGAGCGGGCGATGGCGCTCGGCGCGATCGTGCGTCCGGTCGACGACGCGGAACGAGCGCGGCTCGTGGTCGCCGCGCGCGCCGCGGCACGCACGCATGCCGCAGATCCCGACTATCGGTTCGAGACGGCGGTGTGGTCGGGGAGGCACGCGAGCTTCGACGGGGTCCCCGCCCGCAACATCCCGGCACCCCGGCCGGGCGACGAGCTGCCGGCCCGCACGTTCGCCGGCGCCGAACTGAACGACCCTGCCCGAGATGACGACCACGCCGAGGTGCTGCTGCTCGGCACCTCCTCCGACGACCGGATCTCCCGGCTGCGCGCGGGCGAGGCGATGAGCGCCGTCCTGCTGACCGCCACCAACATCGGATTGGCCACCTGCGCACTGACCGAGCCACTCGAGATTCCCGTCCAGCGGAACCAGCTCAGGTCCCGCATGCTCGGCGGCACCAGCTACCCGCAGGCCTTCATCCGGGTCGGTTGGGCGCCCACGAGCAGTGAACCGCTTCCCGCGACACCACGCCGTCCGGTCGGGGAGGTACTGCTCGACACCGAGACAGACCTCTGACGCGGGCCAACCAGCGGACCATCGGCGGCAACCACACGTGATCACCGCCGATGGTCCGCAAGTGTCGAATCGGGCCTGCGCGCAGCCCCGCCGCGGGTCGGGTGACCGGCGCGGTGGGGCCGAATCACCCTGGTGTGCCGACCTTCTCACAGTTCATCGGCGGGCGCCGTCGGCAGGTGCTGCGCGCAGATCGCGTCGACGAATTCGCCGACCGTCTGATCGGGCAGGCGGCGGGCGAGGTCGGCTTCGGTGATGATGCCGACGAGTCTTCCTTGCTCGGTGACCGGAAGCCGGCGAATCTGATGTTGCTCCATGACGGCGAGGGCGTCCTCGATGTCGACACCGACATCGAGGGTGACGAGCGCGTCTCCTTGTGCCAGTTCGCCGGCGGTGGTGGTCGCGGGGTTCTCGCCGAGCGCGACGACTTTCACGACGATGTCGCGGTCGGTGACGATCCCGACGGGATGCCCTTCGCCGTCACAGATCGGCAGCGCGCCGATGTCGAGCTGATGCATCCGGCGAGCAGCGTCGGCCATGGTGTCGCGCACGCTGATGAAGGCGACATCGGGGTGCATGACCGCTTCGGTGGTTGTCATGGCGTTCCTCCTGATTCGATGGTGTGAAAATGTCCGCGGCCGGTTCGGCTGAGCACCTGGCCGGCGGGGTCTCTCCGGATGTGCCCGAATCCGTGGGCACGTCCGAGCAGGCGGTCGATGCCGGTCGGCGCGGTGGTCGAGGGCGGAACGACGGTCACCGCGCAGCGGGTGTGCCACAGGGCGGTGCGCGCCATGCCGTGCAGGAATGGCCGTAGTGCCTGCGGATCTCGTGGCACGACGATCAGTTGGGCGGTGCCGCCGAATTTCTCGAGTGCGGTGCGCGCGTGCCCGAAGTAACTGAGCACGCTGATCCGGACGGTGGGAAAGCGTCGGCGTAGTTCGGTGATCGTTGCCTCGACGTCCGCGCCGTTTTCTGGCGAGGCGCGCACGACGGGCCGGGCGAGTTCGATCACGACTACATCGGTGGCACGCTCGTACGCGGCGCGCACGGCCGCTGCCAGTGCGTCGCCGGGACCGGAGCTCGCCGGATCGACGACGGCCAGCACCGGGCCGACCGCCGCTGCCGCGCAGGGCAGTGGCCGAACCACCGTGACGGGGCTGTGGGCCGCCGAGGCCACCGAGGTTGCCACCGAACCGAGCAGCCCCCACGCGGCCGAACCGCTGCCGACGCTGCCTACCACGACTTCGGACGCCGCCGCGGACAGCTCGATCAGGGCTGCCGCCGGATTTCCGCACAGGGTCAGCTCGGTGATGTCGGGGGGCGGCGCGGCCGACGTCCGGGCCCACCGATCGATGACCGACCGGTGGGCCTCGGCCAGGACGTCGGATCCGCGTGGCACGGAGGCGCGACGGCGCACGACATGGACCAGCCGCAACGGCGCGTGCCGGGCCTCTGCCGCGACCGCGGCCCACTGGGCGGCGCGGATCGCCGTCGGAGATCCGTCGACGGCGGCCACTACCGGGGCCTTGTCGATGTGCCGCCGGATCTCGTCATGCGCCGGTGCGTTCATCGTCTGCCGTCCGGAACAGCGGATACGCCCAGCTGCGTCGCCCAAGCGGTTGCCCGTTCGATCTCACCGGCACGCAACGGGCCGGTCATGTCTTCGACGAGGAAGTCCGCCGGTGCGTCGGCGAGCTGGTATCCGAGGCGACGCAGCCGCTTGCCGATACCTTTCGCCGCCGAACCGGGCAGCCAGGGTGGATGCGCGATCTTGGTCCCGAAGGCGGCGGCCGCGCGTGGTGCCGGCACCGGCAGCGCCGCGTCGAGCCATTCGCGGACCCCGATCTCGACGTCGACCGGTGCGTCGGTCTGCCCGGCCGCGTCCTCCCGGGTCGCGGCGCGGCTGAGACCGAAGGCATGCGTCGGGCCGCCCACGATCAGCAGGTCGACATCGGGTGCGGGGCGGTTCACGGCCTCGGTCACCGGGCACATCGACACCTCGAACCGCGGCTGCAGGCCGACCGCGACAGCTTCGGCGATCTCGGCGGTATTGCCGAACATCGATTCATACACGATCTGTGCGCGCATCAGTTCCATTCCTTCCAGCGCCGAGTGGTGCTGCCGGTCGGCAGCGGCGGGGCGCCCAGTGCGGCGACGACGACCGCCAGCATCACGCACACCGGTTGCAGCCAGGTCAGTTCTCGTAACAGCAACAGCTGCAACAGGATCCAGCCGATCAGCGCACACGCGGCGACCATGGTCGTCTGCGTCGTGCGCGGGTCGTCCTGGGCGGTGAGCGCGACGACGGTCATGGGCAGACCGACCACCAGGGCCAGCGCGACGCCGGCGACCACGGGGCTCTGCCACGGCAGCCGGCTCTCGGTCACCGGGCTCAGTGCGAGCACACCGGTGATCAGGCCGAGCGCGCCGGCGAATGCCCACGTCGCCAGCAAGCCCGCGATCAGGCACAGCACGGCTCGACGTGGGTCGAGCCGGCGCAGGTAGGTCGAGATCATGGTTACCAGCCTGGCGGTAAGGGCCGGGTCCAGGTCAGGGGCGAAGGTCCCGTACGCCGAGGACCCTCGGCCCGATCCGGTGACGTGCGGCAATCGGTTGTTTCCGACGTGGCGACCGCAGTCGCGGCCTTTGACGCCGAGACGAGTTGGTCGGCCCGGCGCGCCCGCAACGCCCTCCCGAATCACGGGCGAACCCGCGGACTGGTCAATCGTGGTGGACGACCATGACCGGGCATTCGGCGTGCTGCACGAGCCAGTTGCTGGTCGAGCCGAGCAGCAGACTCCGGAAACCGCCGCGTCCGCGGCTGCCGACGACCAGCAGTTGCGCGGTCTGGGACCAGCGCGCCAGGTTCTCGCGCGGGCCGAACAGCTCGATCTCGCGGCGCACGACGACATCGGGGAACTGTTCGGACCACCCGGCCAGCCGTTCGGCGAGCAGGGCCTCCTCGCCGACGGCGAAGTCCTCGATCGGCATCGCCAGGTAGCTGGTGCCGCCGAACTGTCCTTCCGACAGGTCGCTCCAGGCATGCACCGCGACGAGTTCGCTACGGCGCAGCGACGCTTCGGCGAACGCGGCGCCGACAGCGGGTTCACCGACGCTGCTGCCGTCCACACCGACGACGACGGGGCCGGTGCGCCGCTCCGGATCGGTCCCGCGCACGATCACCACCGCCCCACGCGCGTGCGCGGTCACCGCCAGCAGGGTCGAGCCCAGGTGCGCGAGCGATCCGGCCGAGGCCCGGACGCCGAGGACCGTCAGATGCGCGTGGATGGAGGCGTCGATCAGTGTGCGCGCGGGATTGCCGGTCGTGAGTTCGGTGGTGACCGTGATCGACGGTGCCACCGCGAGCGCGTCTTCGCGGGCGGCGGCCAGCATCTTCTCGGCGGCCAGCCGGATGTCCTGCATGGTGGCGTAGATGAACGCGTCGTAGGCGCTGCGTGGCGTCCGATCGGCGATCGGGTTGGCGCAGTGCACCAGGTGCAGGGCGCGCCCACGATCCGCGGCGGCGCGGGCCGCCCAGCGCAGGGCGGTGAGCGATCCCTCGGATCCGTCGATGCCGACGACGATCGCGGCCGAGGCCGTCAGATGAGGGTTGTCGGTGTATTCGGTCATGGTCGACTCCTGGGTCTGGGTGGGTTGTTGGGCTCGGGGTAATCGTCACGCGGACGAGACCGCGGATACGTCGACGGGATCGGCCCAGGCGGCGAACGCGACATCGAGGGAGTCGCCGAGCGTGAGGCTGGTGTCGACGACGACAGCGTCGACCCAGTCGGTGTCGGAGGCCGCCATCGCGTCGGCGATGTCGGCAGTCGCGTCGGAATCGCCACCCTGGCGCGCGCGAATCCGTCTGTGGGCGAGGTCGCGCGGACAGACGCACCGCAGGGTGACCAGTTCGGCGCAGACCTGCTCGGCCAGTGCGCGGGCGCCGCGTCGCTCCTCGTCACGAATCCAGCTGGCGTCGAGGATCACCGGGACTCCGCGGGCGAGCAATTCCCTCGCGCGATCGAACAGCGCGTCATATACCGCGGCCTTGGCGGTGGCGGAATACCGTCCGGCGCCGAATCTTCCGGTATCGCCGTCGATTTCTCCGCAGCGTGCGAGTTCCTTGCGGAGATGGTCGGTACCGAGGACCACCGATCCGGTCCGGTCGGCCAGGTGCGCGGCGAGGGTCGATTTCCCGGTGCCGGGCAGCCCTCCGATCAGCGTCAGGCGTACCGTCCCGGCCGCGAGGTGGTGCGCGGCGATGTCCAGGTGACCGCGTAGTCGCGCGCCGGCGCCGGTGTCGCCCTGGCCGGCGCGGATCAGATCGACTTTCGCGCGCACCATCGCTCGATAGGCGATGTAGTGGTCCACAAGCGAAGCGGGTACCGGATCATCGGTCACGCGAAAGTAGTCGGCGAGCAATCGCCGTGCCAAGTCGGGATGGCCGAGAAATTCGAAGTCCATGGCGAGGAAGGCGATGTCGTCGACCCGGTCGACATGGCGCAGATCGTCGTCGAAATCCAGGCAGTCGAGTACCCGGAAGCCGTCGGGTAGCTCGAAGATGTCCTCGGCGAGCAGATCGCCGTGCCCGTCGACGACGCGACCCTGGGCGATCCGGTCGGCGAACAGCGCGGCCCGGCCGTCGAGGTACCGCGTCGCACGGTGCTCGATCCGCGCGAGGACCATCGGATCGACCAGTTCGGTGGCGTCTCGCAACGGACCCAGCAGAGAGCGCCACCGCGCGCGCACGGCATCGCGGCCGCCCGCTCGATCGATCTCAGCGCTACGCTGCGCCGTGTCGTGGAAGCGGGCCAGCAGTTCGACGAGTGCGGTGAGGTCCGGCGCCGGGACCGCGTTCGCGGTTATAAGGACCGACAGCCGTCGCTGTTCCGGCATGCGGCGCATGACCAGAATCGGCTCGGCCGGTCCACCCTGCGGGTCGTCGAGGTGCGCCACCCCGAGATAGACATCCGGAGCCAGCCGGACGTTGAGCGCCAGTTCGCGCGCACAGGCTTCTTCCCGGAGCGCGGCGGAGCTGAAGTCGAGGAAGTCGGTTCGCACCGGCTTCTTCGATTTGTAGGCGCGCCCGCCACACAGCACCACCACGGCGGTATGGGTCTCGTGGACCTGCGCCGGGAGAGCGGCTGGGTTCATGAGGGCAGAACCAGCGAGGCGCCCGCGGTCGCGCCACCGTCGAGGACGAACTCCGAGCCGGTCGAGAACGTCGCCTCGGTGACGATGAACCCGACCATCGCGGCGACTTCCTCGGGCTCACCGAAGCGCGGAAGGGGTTGGCTCGCGGCGATACCCGGGTCCATCTGCGCGGTCATGGGGGTGTGGATGGGGCCCGGATGCACCGAGCAGACCCGGATGCCCGCGCCACCGAGTTCCAGCGCGGCGGCTTTGGTCAGGCCACGCAGGGCCCAT
The DNA here is from genome assembly GCF_900637185.1 of Nocardia asteroides. Lineage (NCBI taxonomy): Bacteria > Bacillati > Actinomycetota > Actinomycetes > Mycobacteriales > Nocardiaceae > Nocardia > Nocardia asteroides. The sequence continues at coordinate 3,977,693 of NZ_LR134352.1, forward strand.
TTGCTGGCGACGTAGCCGGCGATGCCGGAGTACCCGATGAGGCCCGCCGTGGACGACACGTTGACGATGACCCCGCCGCCCGCGGTTCGCAGCAACGGTGCGGCCAAGTGCATGCCGAGCCAGGAACCGACGAGGTTCACGTCGAGGACGTGGCGGAACCGCGACGGCGATTCGGTTTCCACGCCGCCGAAGTCGACGATGCCCGCGTTGTTGATCAACACCGCGAGCGGACCGAAGTTCGCTTCCGCGTCGTCGAGTACGAGTCGCCATTCGTCCTCGTCGGTGACGTCGAGGTGGCGGAACATGGCCTGGGGTCCGAGCGCGTCGGCGGTGGCGCGTCCTTCGTGCTCGAGCAGATCGGCGACGACGACACCGGCACCGGCCTTGACGAGGGTGCGCGCGACGGCCGCGCCGATGCCACGTGCGCCGCCGGTGACGACGACGCTGCGTCCGTGGAGATCAGTCATGATGACAGTCCTTTCGGGGTGGAGTCGAGAACGGGGTTCAGGCCGGGGAATGCGCCAGCGCGTGGTCGAGCAGGACCCGGCGTTCGGCGGCCGCGACGGCCTGTCGCGTGGCGGCGACGGCATCCGGGGTCACCGACACCGAGGTGATACCCATGCGCACCAGGTGTTCGGCGAATGCGGGCCGGTTCGACGGCGCCTGGCCGCACAGCGAGGACGTGATGCCGAGGCGCCGGGCGGTGCCGACGATGCGCGAGATCGCGTCGAGCACGGCGGGGTCGGATTCGTCGAACAATTCGGCGCACTGTTCGGAGTCGCGGTCGACCCCCAGGATGAGCTGGGTGAGGTCGTTGCTGCCGATCGAGACCCCGTCGATGCCGAGGCCGACATACTCGGGCAGCCAGTGCAGTACCGAGGGCACCTCGGCCATCACCCACCGGTGCAGTCCACGCTGGCGTCCCAGCTCACCGGCGTCGATGAGCTCGAGGCAAGCTTCCAGTTCCCATTTGGTGCGCACGAACGGGATCATCACGTGCAGGTTCGGGCACCGGGTCCGGGCGCGGGCCAGGGCATCGAGTTCGGCGGCGAACAGGTCGGGTTCGCGGATGTAGCGGTAGCAGCCCCGGTAGCCGATCATCGGATTGTGTTCGACGGGTTCGTACCGTTCGCCGCCGCGCAGCGCACGGAACTCGTTGCTCCGGAAGTCGGTGGTGCGATAGATCACCGGGCGCGTTCCGAATGGTTCGGCGATGTCGGCCAGCGACTCGCTCAGCCGGTCGACGAACTGTTGCTGCTCGCCGTGCGCGATCAGGTCCCGGGGATGCCGGCCGTCCAGGGCACGCGTCAGCAGAGTTTCCGCGCGGAGCAGTCCGACGCCGTCGACGTCGCCGGCCGCCACCTGTGCCGCGGTGCCAGGAGTGGAGAGATTGACGTAGATCTTGGTCGCGGTCGGCTCGGCTCCGGACGGGCGGCTCTCGGCAGGGACCGCCGGGCGACGAACCGGGATGTCGGTGGCGCCCGCGGTGACCTGGCCGGTGGAGCCGTCGACGGTCACCGGGGTGCCGTCGCGGAGGGTCGTGGTGGCCGTGCGGGCCCCGACGATGCAGGGAATGCCGAGTTCGCGCGCCACGATGGCGGCGTGGCAGGTCATGCCGCCGCTGTCGGTGATCACGGCCGCGGCCCGGGACAGAGTCGGCAGCCAGTCCGGGTTCGTCATCGGCGCGACCAGGATTTCGCCGTCGCGAAGGCGGCCGCCCGCCTCGGGTGAGGCCAGTACGCGGACGCGTCCGGCGGCGATGCCCGGCGCGGCACCGATGCCCTGGACCAGGACCTCGTGCCGCGCGGAATCAGGGTTCGGATCCGGCGCCGCGGCGGTCGGTGTGGTGATCGGACGGGCCTGCACGATCCACAGATCGTCGTGGTCGTCGAAGGCCCATTCCACGTCCTGTGGCACGCCATGGTGGTGTGCCTGCACCGACAGCGCCAACCGGGCGACCGCGCGTGCCTGCTCCTCGGTCAGGACCGGTTCTGCGGTGTCGGCGGCCGCCAGTTCGACGCGGCGATCGCCGTCGGGTCCGGAGACGACGGCGTAACGCTGCTGTCCGGTACGGATATTCAGCAGGTTCGGTCCGGTCGTGTCGAGCAGATAGCGGTCGGGTTCGACGGCGCCGGAGACGACGACCTCGCCCAGACCGCGGGCGGCTTCGACGACGACGCGATCGCGTCGTCGTGTCGTCGGGTCCGCGGTGAAGGCCACGCCGGCGGATCGAGCGGCGACCATACGCTGTACCACGACCGCCATCACCGGTTGCCCGTGCATTCCGCGGCGGGCCCGGTAAGTCAGTACCCGGGGAGTGAACAGGGACGCCCAGCAGTCGATCACGGCGGCGAACAAGGCTTCGATACCGCGGATATCGGTTCGGGTCACGTTCATCCCGGCGAAGGACGCGCCCGCGCTGTCCTCACCGATCGCTGAGGAGCGCACCGCCACCGGGACGTCGTCGCCGAGCGCGCGGTAGGCGGCCTGAACGGGGCCACGGACGACGTCGTCCAGACCGGCGGCGTGGACCATCGCCTGCATCTGCTCGCAGAGTTCGGCGAGCGTGGCAGGGTCGGTCGTGGCCCCGAGCGCGCGCTCGTGGAGCCGCGCCAGTCCGGGTCCGGCGGAGCCGTCGGTGACGGTGTGCTCGTAGGCGGCGGCCAGCACGACGAAGCCCGGCGGCACGGGTAGGCCGGCGACGACGAGTTCGCCCAGATTGGCGCCCTTGCCGCCGGCCCGGTCGGCGTCGCCGATCCGCAAGCTACTGAATTCGGTGACGAATTCACCCATCTCGGTACCTCGATCCGGTCGCATTCGCTGTCGATATCCAGCGTCCGACGGGAGCCGGACCTCGCGATACGGTCGAAGGTCCTGGCTGTGGGCTGTCATTGGTCCCGATCGGCCCCGTCGTGCCGCACGTCGGCAGCGTGGAAAATGTCCGTGCGCGCGGAGGGAAAGTCCCGGGCACAGAGGTCATCGGGACGCGGGCGACGATGCCCTTCGGACCTAGGCGCGGTGGTACTCCACAGCCGATGATGGATACATCGACAGCACGGCTCCCGGGTAGACGACAACGAGGTCGTTCACTCAGCTCACATCAGCACAGCGCGGTGATGGTGTGGCTCGTGCTCCGTCGGTTCAGCGACCGGAAGCGGCTGGGAAGCCGGCGCGACCGGGGCGGCGGTTCCGTCGCGACAACACTTTGTGCGCCGTGTCGGCGGCCAGGATCGCCGGGATCGCACCGGCTGCCAGCACCCAGCCCAGCGCGCTCGGTGGCGCACCGCCCAGTAGATCCGGCAGCGGCGGCACCCACAGGAAAATGGCGAGCAGGACGAGTTCGACGGCGACGGTGATCAGCAGGAGCGGATTGCCCCGCCATCCGACTTCCCCGACCCAGCGCACCTCACTGCGGCACGCGAAAGCATTGGCCAGCTGACCGAACACGATCGCGGTGAACAGGGCCCCCGAGGCCGAAGCGAGCAGTTCGGCGCTCACCGGCTCACCGAGACGCCAGCCACCGGCGACCAGCACCGTGATGAAGGCGAGCATGCCGACAGTCGCCTCTGTCGGCCCGAGTACGCCGAAGGCTCTGCGCAGCAGCGCTCGATCGATCAGATTCCCGACTCGCGGCGGGCCGGACATCGTTCGCCGATGGGGTGGTTCGGCACCCAGTGCCAACGCGGGGAGCATATCGGTGCCGATATCGAGGGCGAGGACCTGCAAGACGGTGAAGCCCAGGGGAATGGCGCCGCCGCTGGCCGCCCACAGCGCGAACGGCGCGAGTTCGGCGACATTGTCGGTGAGGTGAAAGGTGAGGAATCGGCGGATATCGGCGAAGGTCGCGCGCCCGAGGCGCACGGCCGCCACGATCGTCGCGAAGTGATCGTCGAGCAGCACCAGGTCGGCGGCTTCGCGCGCGACGTCGGTCCCCGAGGCGCCCATGGCGATGCCGATATCCGCTGTGCGCAGCGCCGGCCCGTCGTTCACACCGTCGCCGGTCATCGCGACGACGTGTCCTCGGCGCTGGAGGACGGCGGCGATGCGCAGCTTCTGTTCCGGCGTGACCCGGGCAACCACCACCCCGCCTTGTTCGAGAAGCACGCCGAGCGCATCGTCGTCGTCGGGCAGATCCGCTCCGGTGACCACGACCCGGCCCGGGCCGAACAATCGCACCTGCTCGGCGATGGCGGCCGCCGTGCCGGGATGGTCGCCGGTGACCATGGCGACCTCGATCCCCGCGTCCCGGCACGCTTCGATCGCCCCCGCGACGTCGGGACGCGGCGGATCCTCGAGCCCGATCACGCCCACGATTCCGGTGGTGCCGTCGGGGCTCGACCTGGCCACCGCGATCACGCGCAGACCCTGCTCGGTCATCGCCATGACCTGGGTGGCCGCGTCGACGACGGTACGGGCGTCACACAGGTCGAGGACGACCTCCGGGGCGCCGACGGTGTGTACGCCGTCGACGTCGGTCGCCGTCGCGCGCCGGGTGTGGCTGTCGAACGGTGTGCGACTGCGTGCGCTGGGCGCGGCGGGGGCATCGACACGCTCGGCGAAGACGTGTACCGCCACTTCCATCGGATCGCCTATCGGCACCCAGCGACCGCGTTCCCGCCGGGCGTGCGCGTCGGGAGAGCAGCGCGCGGCCGAGCTCGCCGCGCTGCGGGCGGCGGCGACCGCGTCGGCGGTGCCATGGACTCGCGCCTGTGGGTTGTAGCCCGCCGCGTCCACGGTCACGGTGCCGCGCGGCGTCCACACTGCGACAACCTCCATCTGATTGCGGGTCAAGGTACCGGTCTTGTCGGTACAGACGAAGGTCGTGGCACCGAGCGTCTCGACCGCGTCCAGCCTGCGCACCAGAGCCTTCTCGCTCGCCATGCGCTGCGCGGCGCGGGCCAGCGAGAGAGTGACCGTCGGCAGCAGGCCCTCGGGGACGAGTGCGACCGTGACGCCCAGGGAGAACAGCACGCTCGCGGTGAGGTCGCGCCCGAGTGCGGCGAAGACGCCGAAGGCCACGAGCCCGACGAGCACCGCGATGACAGCGACCATCCGCACCACCCGATGCAGCTGCCGGGCAAGGGGGCTCGGCGGGCGCGTCGCCTGCTCGGTGACCGCGGCCAAGCCTGCCAGGCGGGTGTGTGCGCCGATCGCGGTCACGGTCGCTTCGCCCTGACCGGCGACGACATAGGTCCCGGCCAGAACCGGAGCCTGCACGTCACGGGCGACCGGCTGAGCCTCGCCGGTGAGCATGGACTCGTCGACGGACAGGCCGTGCGCCATCCGCACGACGGCATCGGCACACACCCGGTCGCCGGCTTCGAGGACGAGCAGGTCGCCGACCACCAGCGCGCCGGCCTCCACGGCGACGACCCGGCCGTCCCTCCGGACCCGGGCTTGAACCGGAAGCAGGTCACGCAGACGTTCGGCCGCCCGGTCGGCACGAAATTCCTGAACGTAGGCGAACGTGCCGTTGAGGACGACGACGCAGACGATCGCCAGTGCGAGCGCGGGCATCCCGGCGACCAGGGCCAAGATGGCGGCGACCCACAGCATGGCCGCGAAGAAGTGGGTCAGCTGGGCCACGAATTGCCGGACGCGGCTCGGACGCGGCGGGGCCGGCAGGGTATTCGCGCCGTCACGTCGATGCCTGAGCGCGGCTTCGGCCTCGGTCAATCCCATGCGGTCGACCGTCGTCTCCATAGCGGCCTCTTTCCGCTGGTCGATGGCTGCCGAGACCAGTGTGTCCATCGTGGATCGGTCCGGACTACGGCCGAAGTGCCCGACACCGAAGACACAAAGACCACTGCGAACGGCAGGTGACGACCAAAGCCACCCGGCGGGAGGACGGTGTGCTCTGTTCGCTCGTCGCCCCGGCTGGTCGAATCGAGGAACCACTGCGACCACCAGGAGAAGCCCATGTCGAACCACCATGATCCACTGGCTCCGACGGTGCACACCGCCCACGTGTGGCTGCGTGCGGTCGCCGAGAGCCTCGACACCGACGATCGCCGATTCGCCCTGCGTGCCGTACGCGCATGGTTGCACACCGTGCGTGATCGGATCGCCATCGACAGTTCGGCACACCTGACGGCACAGCTACCCGAACTGCTGCGCGGGGTGTACTACGAGAACTGGGTACCGAGCCATCTTCCGGTGCGACACGGGCTGCGGGAGTTCATTTCGCAGTTCGCCCGAGAGGCCGAGATCGATCCCGCCGAGGTCCCCGTTGTCGTGGCCGCCGTCACCTACGCGCTGGAGGAGAAGTTCTCACCGGGTCTGCTGTCCCGTGTCTTCGCCGGGCTGCCGATCACCCTCTACCGCCTGATGTATGGCGCCGAGTCCGACATCGCAGGCGAACTACACCTCCCCGAGGACATCGGTGACGAACAAGAGGCACCGGACCGGCTGGGTCGGCTCGAGCAGCACACGACGACGCTGACCGAGGCCGTTCTCGCCCTGTCCCACGGACTCGAGCAGTTGCCGACCGATGTCTCGGGCTCGACCCGTGCCGCCGAGGCGGCCCGCCGCGCCCACGACTTGCTGCTGGCGGGCGGCGCGGGGCCGCGCACGCGACCGGCATGACCGCGCCGGATGGGAAGGAGCCGAGGGTGATCGAGCACACTCCCGACCTGGCGACCGTTCGCGCGGTCTTCGAGCGGGCGGCGCGGGCGCCCTCGCTGCACAACAGCCAGCCCTGGCAGTGGCGTTGGGACGGCTCCGCGGCCGCGTTGACCGTGGATGCCGCACGACTGCTGCCGGCCACCGACGCGTTCAACAGAGAGGGGATCCTGGGCTGTGGGGTGATGTTGCAGCACGCTGAAGTCGCGTGGGCCGCCGCCGGTTGGGAAACCCGATCCGCGCGCTTCCCCGATCCCACCGTGCGCGCCCATCTCGCTTCGGTCGAACCTGTGTCGCGCACCGCGCCAGGGGAGTCCGAACTGCTGCTCGGCACGGCGATCGATCGGCGATACAGCGACCGGATGCCGATGGACCCACCGGCGGACTGGGATACGACGGCACAGGTCCTGGAATTTCTCGGGCACAGATCTCACACGAGTGTGACGTTTCTGGACGCCGGCGGCGTCGGGAAGCTGCGCCGGCTCTCGGCGCTGACGACGCGACTACGGCGGTACGACCCCAAGTACGGTGCGGAGCTGAACTGGTGGACCGCCGGCCCTGACACGGGACGAGCGGGCGTACCCCCGGAGGTTCGGCCGTCGGCCGAAGACCGCGGTCATGTTCCATTCGGACGGGCGTTTCCGGCAGGCACGGCCGAATCACCGGAGACCGGCGGCGACGATGCCGCCCGGATCACGGTGCTGTCGACCGACGACGATGCGCCGCCCACCCTGCTCGACTGCGGCCACGCGCTGTCCGCGATGCTGCTCGAGTGCACCGTGCAGGGACTGTCGACATGCACCGTCTCCCACATTGTCGAACTTCCGTCCTCGCGGGCGGTGCTCGCCGAACTCGTCGGCCGTCGCTACCCCCAGGTGCTGGTCCGGATCGGCACCGCGTGCGCGCCACCACCGCCGCGCACCCCGCGCCGGTCGATCGACAGCATTCTCGAGCTGAGCCCAGGCTGACCATCGGGGACACGGGGGCGACGCTGCGTTCTCGCGGCGGCCAGGCCCACCCGCGTGGCCGCGAACACTGGGGACCGGAACTGTGTCAGGCCAGGGAGCGAGTGCTCGTGCCCGGTTGTGGATCGTCCGGCGCGACCCGCGGACCGCTCCAGCGGACAGCATGGGTATGGGCGGCCAGGGCCGCGAGAGCCGGGAGGTCGAAGACATCGGTTCCGGGCAGCATGACGGTGGCCGCCGCGGCCGCCACCCCGAGTTCGGCTGCTCCGACGACGTCCGTTCCGGTCGACAACCGGTACGCGATGGCGGCGACCAGGCTGTCTCCGGCGCAGGCGTCGCTGCGCGGCGGGGTCGGCAGCGGCGGTGCGGAGATCACATAGTGCGACTCGCTGTCGGAACAGACCGCGCCCAGCGGCCCGACCGTGGTCACCGCGTGCTCGCAGGCGCCGCGGTCGAGCAGCAGGGTGTTGGCGTCCCGTGCGTCGGCGTAGGTGGTGACGGGACGGCCGATCAGCGCCGCGGCTTCGGTCCGATCGAGGCGGATGAGGAACGTCCGTTCGGTCAGCATCGTCGCCAGTTGGACACCGGCGATGTCGGCGATCACCTTGGCGCCGGTGGCGGCGGTGATCCGTGCCACGGCGGCGGCGAATCCGGCGCCGAGTCCGGGGGTGGCGCCGCCGGACAGGACGAGAAGCCCGCAGCGCCGTGCGGTGTCGGCGATGACGTCGAGACATCGCAGCTCCTCCTCGGCCGAGAGCCGGGGCCCACCCGGTACGACGTGATAGCTACAGGCGGTCTCGTCGTCGGCGACGACGAACGCCTCGCGAGTGTCGCCGCCGATGTCGACGGGAAGATGTGGCAGACCTTCCTCGTCGAGGAGCCGGTTCAGGCGTTCACCGACTTCACGGCCCGCGGTGTGCACCGCCAGGGTCGCACCGCCCAGACGGCGCACACACCGGGCGACATTGACACCCCCGCCGCCGGCCCGGATCGAGCGCAGCTGGGCCCGCGACTTTCCTTCCGGTAGCAGCCGGTCGACATCGAGCGACAGATCGACGGTCGGGTTGACGGTGAACGTGGCGACGATGCTCGACGGGTGTTCGCCGGTGGTCATGCCGGCCAGATCAGGGGTGATAGGTGTTGATGGCCGGCGCGTGCGGCAGCGCGAGGGCGTGGGCGATCAGGCTCGTCCACTGCCGCACGGCCTCCCAGTCCCGGAGGTCGCCGTAGCGGGTCCCGCCGAGCAGCCGGAACATCGCGCGGGCCCGCCAGGACACGCCCGCCCGCTCGTATTTGCCGGCGAAGGCGGCGTAGTCGCGAGGATGCAGCGCGCCGATCACTGCGCCGATCTTGCTCGGGATCTGCCGTCCCGCCCACCGTCCGATCGGTCCACGCAGCGCGGGCCCGAGCCCGACGCTGAACAGCCAGACGTCCATGTCGCCGAGCGCGGGCAGGTTGCGCCGAATGTAGGCCGACGCCTCGGGCAACAGATCCATGTCGTGGATGGCGCTGCCGATCACGACGGTGTCGAAACCGGTCAGATCGGGTGCGTGCTCGATGTCGTGCAGCTCGGCGCGCGCTCCGCGGGACAGCAGGTCCTCGCAGATGTATTCGGCGATGTCGCGGGTCGAGCCCTGGGCGGTGGCGAACAGGACCGCGACGCGGGGTGCAGGTGTTGTGGTCATGATGTCAGCCTCGCCTGTCGGCGCCGTCGCCGGTCAGAGCCGTGATGCCCGTAAGGCAGGGACCAATGGCACCGGCGGCCCGGACCGGCGACGTATGGTGACCAACGCGGGTCCATGCGGGACCTTCGGCTCTCCTCGACGGCGCGGGTCCGCAGCGACGATCAGACCATGACGCACGAACCGGCCATCGCTGTCGCCCAAATGAGCAAGTCCTTCGGGTCGACCGTCGCACTGGACGCACTCGATCTGACCGTGCAGCCGGGGACGGTGCACGGATTCCTCGGACCGAACGGGGCGGGCAAGACGACCACGATCCGGATCCTGCTCGGGCTGATGCGCGCCGACGCGGGGACGGCCCGAGTGCTGGGCCGGGATCCCTGGGCCGATGCGGTGGCCGTCCACCGGCGGCTGGCGTACGTGCCCGGCGAGGTCACCCTCTGGCCGGGTATCACCGGTGGGGAGACCATCGACCTGCTCGCGAAGCTACGTGGCGGGATCGATCCACGCCGACGTGCGGAACTGCTCACGCGGTTCGAGCTCGATCCGGCGGTCAAGGCCCGCGCCTACTCCAAGGGCAACCGCCAGAAGGTCGCGCTGATCGCGGCATTGGCCTCCGACGCCGAACTGTTCCTGTTCGACGAGCCCACCGCGGGCCTGGACCCCTTGAAGGAGATGGAGTTTCAGCACTGCGTCCGCGAACTCGTCGCCGAGGGCCGCACCGTGCTGTTGTCGAGTCATCAACTCGCCGAGGTGGAGGCCCTCTGCGACGCGGTCACCATCGTCCGGCGGGGAAGGACCGTGGAGACCGGTACCCTGGCCGAGCTGAAGCACCTCCGTAGTACCTCGGTCGACGTCGAAACAGTGCGACCCGCAGCGGAATTGGCCGACGTCCGGGGTGTACGCGACCTGGTCACGGCCGGCACCCGCGCCCGCTTCGAGGTCGACACGGCAGACCTCGAGCATGTGCTGCGCGCCGTGGTCGAGTTCGGCATCGTGGACATGACCACCAGCAAACCGACCTTGGAAGACATCTTCCTGCGCCACTACGCCGGCGCCGGGGACCGCACCCCCACCGCGGCGACGTCATGACCACGGCGACGCGCGAGCGCGGAACCGCGGGCATGACAACGCTGGTCCGCTTCACGCTGCGGCGTGAACGACGCATCCTGCCCTGGTGGCTACTGGGCGTCGCCGCGCTGATGGCGCTGCAATCGGTGAGCAGTCAGAACTTCTACGACACACCCGCCAAGCTCGCCCAGCTGCGCGCCACCATGGAAGCGAACGCCGCCGTCGTCGCGATGGGCGGCCCGACCCGGTTGCTGGAGACGATCGGTGGCGAGGTCGTCTTCGAGATCTTCGCCTACCTGGCTGTCGTCGTCGCGCTGCTGAACATGTTCCTGGTGGGCCGCAACACCCGATCGGACGAGGAGACCGGACGAGCCGAACTGATCAGGTCGGCGCCGGTGGGCAGGCACGCGAGCATGGTCGCCGCCCTGGTCAGCGCGCTGATCGTCGACTGCGCGGTGGCGGTGATCGTTTCCTTGACGGCGGCCGTGACCGGACTGCCCGCGGGCGGGTCGGCGCTGGTCGGAGTGGCGATCGCGGGAATCGGATTCACCGTGGCGGCGGCGACGGCCGTGGCCGCCCAGGTGTTCGAGAATCCGCGCAGCGTCTACGGCGCGGTCACCGGACTGATCGTGGCCATGTATGTGGTGCGCGCGGTCGGTGATGCCGGTCAGAGCGCGGTCGCTTGGGCATCGCCGATCGGCTGGGGGCAGCGGACGTATCCTTTCGTCGACGACCTCTGGTGGCCGGTGACGTTGTTCGCCGCGACTTCGGTGGTGTTGATCGGCGTCGCCTTCGGGTTGTCACGACGGCGCGACTTCGGCGCCGGGCTGCTCGGCTATCGGTCCGGGCGTGACACGGCTTCGGTACTGCTGGGTTCGCCGTTGGGGCTGGTGTGGCGGCTGCAGCGAGGCGCCGTTCTCGCCTGGGCGATGGGCGCGCTGGTCCTCGGCGGCGCCTACGGCTCCTTCGCCGACAGCATCGAGCAGTTCCTGGCCGACAACCCCGAGCTCGCGGCCTATCTCGGGGGAGACGCGGTGCGCGATGCCGTGGACTCCTACCTCGCGCTGACCTTGGCCATCGGTGCGCTGCTGGCCGCCGCGTGTGGCGTTGCCTGCGTGCTGCGAGCACGATCGGAGGAATCAACAGGCCGCGCGGAACTGGTTCTGGCCGGTCCGGTCGGGACGGTGCGGTGGCTCACCGGCTACCTGGTCGTCGCCGTGACGGGCAGCGCCGTGGTCCTGTTCGCGGGCGGACTCGGGGAGGGTCTGGCGCACGGCGCGCGCATCGGCGAGCCGGTCCAGGCGCTGCGCCTGGCCGTGTCGGCGCTCGGGTATCTGCCGGCCGTATGGGTCGTCGTCGCCGTGACCGTGGTGGTCGTGGCCTGGGCACCGGATTTCGCGGCTGTGCTCGGCTGGACCTACTTCGCCTACGTCGTCGTGGCGCTGCTGTTCGTCGATGCCTTCGAACTGCCCGGCTGGGTCGCTGGGGCCTCACCCCTGCGTCACACCCCGCTCGTACCACTCGAACGAATGGATCCGGCGGCAAGCGCTGTCCTCCTCGCGGTGACAGTGGGCGCGACAGCCGTCGCGTGGGCAGGGATACGGCATCGCGATGTCTGCCGTTGATCGTGTTCGCGGTTCGTCGGTGCCGGCGTCACCTCCAGGTACCGACCTGGCGGACGCGCCTGATCGACAAGGGGGAGATGCCGGCCACCGTATCGCTGCTCTCGAGGTCGAACCATGAACGAGCTGCGTCCCCTGGATTGGGGATTTCTGGAACTGGAGAACACCGATCGCCACATCAGTCTCGGCATCGGTGCCGCCGCGATCATCACCGGGCAGGCGCCGAGCCGCGCGGAATTCTCCGCCTGGCTGGGCGAGCGAATCAGCCATGTCGGACGGCTGAGCCAGCGAGTCCACCGAGCGCCATTGGAACTGACCGCCCCGGCGTGGGAACAAGACCCCGAATTCGATCTGGCACAGCACATTCGGTGGACCGCGCTGCCCGCACCCCGAGACGAGTCGATGTTACGGGAGTTGATCGCCGTCGAGCTGGAGCAACGACTCGATCGAGATCACCCGCTCTGGGAATGCGTGGTTGTCGAGCAATTGGCGGGAAACCGCTGGGCCATGATCGTCAAGGCACACCACAGCATGGTCGATGGAATGTCGGGAATCGCGTTGCTCGAGCGTCTGTGTGATCCCGGATCGCCCAGCCGCGCGCCGGACAGCTCTCCACGATCTGTTCGGCCCCGCCCCGGACTCGGCGAGTGGGTGACCACCGGCATTCGGCTTCCGTTGACAGCGCCCAGGTTCGCGCTGTCGATGGTCCGCGCTGTCGTTCCGGTGGTGTACTCCGCGCTGGCTCCGAGTACCCCGTCCTCGTTGAACGGTCCGATCGGCCGGAAGCGCCGCTATGCCGTCGCGAAGGTGTCGATGTCCGACATCCGCGCCATCGAGGCGACGTTCGGCACTTCCGTCAACGACGTGGCACTGGCCGCGATCACCGCCGCCTATCGACGCCTCCTGCGGCACCGTGGCGAAGAACCGACCGCGGACAAGATCCGCGTCCTCGTCCCCGTGTCCATGCGCGGCGACGACGCCGAATCCGCGCTGGACAACCGCATCTCGGTGATCCTTCCCTATCTCCCGGTGGAACGCTCCGACCCGGTCGAGCAGCTGATCGCCGTGCATGAACGAGTGGCACGGCACCGGGCGCGAGGCGAAGCGGAAGCAGAGACCTCGATTGTGTCGATGGCCCAGTTCCTGCCTTTCCGGATCGGAGCCTGGGCCGTTCGGATAGCCGGCCATTTTCCGCAGCGCAGCGTCGCGGCGCTGGCCACCAACGTTCCGGGACCTCGACGACGACTCGGCGTAAACGGTCGCGACGTGCTGGAGATCTGGCCCTGTATCCCCATCGCCATGCGCCTGCGCACCACGATCGCGATCCTGAGCTATCGCGATCGCCTCGTCTTCGGTATCACCGGCGACTACGGCGCCACGCCCGATATCGATCTCATCGCCGACGGCATCCGACACGGTATCGCGGAACTGCGGGCACACACCCAGTGACGAAGCCGGTGTGGGTCGGCGCCGGAACGAGCGGCCATCGATGGGCCGGATCGTGGATCACCCGAGGAAGACGACGTCGACGATCACGAATCCCGCCACTGCGAAGACAAGGTAGGCGAACCATCTCTGGAGACGGGCGGCCTCGACCCGGCGTCCCCAGCGGCCTGCCGCGACGGATCCGCCGATGGCGGTGGCGGTGAAGGCCAGGACGATCCTCCAGTCGACGTCGATGCCGTCGAGATAGGCGAGGAGTCCGGAGCCCGAGTTCGCGGCGATGATCACCAGGGACGTACCGACCGCCACCGGCATCTCGACGCCGAGTAGCAAGACGAGCGCTGGGACCAGGAGGAATCCGCCGCCGACTCCGAAGAGCCCGGTCAGAAAGCCGATGACGAGTCCGGCCGGGACGGCCCGGGAAGTGCAGCGGCGCCAGTCGACGGTGGCCTCCTCCGCTCGGCAGGCGGTTCCGATTCCCGTTTCCCCCCTGCGCATGCGGGCCGCGGCCGCCACCATCACCATGGCGAATCCGGCCAGGGCGACCGTGGGGGGGCAGCGATCGGTTCACGGCGCTGCCGGCGAACGCAGCCGGTAATCCGGTCGCTGCGAACACGCCGGCGACTCGCCACTGGACCTGACCGGACCGAAGCTTGGGCACGGCGCCGACCGCCGCGGACGAACCGACGACGAGCAGTGACATCGGGACCGCCTGCCCCAGTGGGATTCCGAGGCCATAGACGAGCCCGGGTACGGCGAGGATCGAGCCGCCGCCACCGAGCAGTCCGAGCGAGATCCCGATGGCGGTGCCCAGTACCAGCGCGAACAACATGGTCGTCATCCGGCGATCTCCGGTCTCGCTGTCGGACGCTTCGACGAGCCGGGCCGGCCCGAACCGACGCAGTGCTGCGGGGTCAACGTCGAAGGATGCGGCCGAAGAACCCGGTGCCGTCGGCGGTGGTGATCTTCTTCGGGCACGAGCAGCGCTGTGCCACGGGCACGGATCGCAGGACGCTGTCGACGTGCGATCCGCAGCCGTCCCAGGTCGTCTTTCCACACGCCGGACAGGTGACGGCGTAACACATACGGCCTCCTCAGGGCTTTCCAACTGTCGCGAACAATACCCCCCTAGGTATTGTTGCATACCCTAGGGGGTATCTGGCAACCTGGCTGTAGCGGCAGTGAATGGCTTGTCCGGACCGGAGGAACGTGATGATTCTCGAGCAGTACTACATCGAATGCCTGTCCCACGCCTCGTACCTGATCGGTGATGAGAGCAGCGGCCGGGCTGTCGTCGTCGATCCTCGGCGGGACATCACCGACTACCTCGACGACGCACGCCGGTACGGCCTGGCAATCGAAGGTGTGATCAACACCCACTTCCACGCGGATTTCGTTTCCGGTCACCTCGAACTTCTCTCGGCCACCGGCGCCTGGATCGGCTTCGGCGCCGCGGCGGACACCGACTACCCGATTCGCCGGTTCGCGCACGGTGAGCATGTCTCGCTGGGTGAGGTCGATCTGGAGGTGCTGTCCACGCCGGGGCACACCTGGGAGTCGATCAGCCTGGTCGTGCGTGAAACCCCGGCGGCGTCCCCGACCGCGGTGTTGACGGGGGATTCGCTGTTCATCGGTGACGTGGGCCGACCCGACCTGGTCAACCTCGGTAGCGGCTCCAGCGCCGACCTGGCCCGCGCGATGTACCGGACGATCCACCAGACCCTGCTGGCCCTGCCGGACTCGGTGGTCGTCCTGCCCGCGCACGGCGCGGGCTCGTCGTGTGGGAAGAACCTGTCCGCGGAGCTGAGCTCGACGATCGGCGAACAGCGGCGGTCCAACCCGTCGGTGCAACCGATGACCGTCGACGCCTTCGTCGCCCTGATCACCGACGGTCAACCGGCCGTGCCGGAGTATTTCCACGTCGACGCGGCCTTGAACAAGAGCAACCGGCCTCTGCTGGAACCGGGACGCGTCATCCCGGCGATGTCGGCCGCGCACCTTCGGGCCGAACTGGCGGCCGGCACCCGTGTGCTGGATACCCGAACGCCGGACGATTTCGCCGCCGCGCACCTCCGCGGCTCGGTCAATGTCGGTTTCGACGGGCGGTTCGCCGAAACCAGTGGCATGGTCGCCGGGATCGGCGAGCGTATCGTGCTGGTCAGCTATCCCGGGGAGGAGCAGACCGCCGCGCTGAGGATGTCGCGCATCGGCTCCGATGAAGCCGTCGGGTATCTCGGTGTCGATCGCGACGGAGTCTTCCCCGCGGAACTGCGGGACCTGGTGCAGATGGCACACCGGACGACGGTCGAGGAACTGCGCGGATTGCTCGCCGACGGCCAGGTCACCCTGGTCGACGTGCGCAACCCCGGCGAACGGGAGTTCGGCGCCATTCCGGCGGCGATGTCGATCCCGCTGGCGCAGTTGCGCTCCCGGGCCGGCGAGCTACCTGCGGATTCGCCGATCGTCGTGCACTGCGCCGGTGGATGGCGTTCCAGCGTCGCCGCTTCGCTACTGCGGTCGCTGGGTGTGGCACAGGTCAGCGATCTTCTCGGCGGTTACGACGCATGGGCCGAAGCGACGGTCTAACCTGCGGTGTGCCGTGTCACCGCAGACGAGGTTTCTGCCCGGCACGATGATCGGGCCGATTCACGCGTGAAGGCACCCGGAGAGCGAATCCGTTGTGGGTGGTGCTGTAACAGCATGGCACCGCTCCTGACGCGCGTCGGGTTGTCGGCCTGGTCGGTGAAGGTGCGGTCGTCGAGTCGGGTCTTCACCAGAAGTGGGGAGTCAGGCCCCAGAAGCCGAACTCGGCGGTGAGAACCGAGCGCAGGGCTGCGCGGGTGGGAAAGCGGTCCGGGTCGGCGGCGGTGACGGCCAGGGTGACGGTGTGGCCGTCGGTGCAGAAGGACAGGTTGACGCCTACCTCCACGCGGCGGAACATCTCGGTGTCGTTGGTGCAGACGACCGGGCGCATGAGGACCGCAGTGGCGCGGTGGCCGCCGATCTCGGCGACGTTCTGGGCGGTCTCGCCGAGGTTGGTGCACAGGCATTCCGGGGCCTTGGCGGTGCGGGCGAAGAAGCGCAGGACGGGGCGGGGGAGCACCATCTGGAGTGGCTGGAGGTGTTGTAGTGCCGGGGTGGTGGCCGGGTCGCGGTAGGCGAGGGCGGCGCGTTTGACGGCGGTGCGGACGGCGGCGAGATCGACGCGGGCGGTGCTGTCGAAGTGGACCGAGATCGGCAGGCCGGTGGTGGCGTTGGCGCGAGGATCGCCTGTGGTGCGCAGCGATTGGGGGATGTCGACGCGGATGTCGGCGATCTCGCCGACTCGTCCGCTGCGGCCGAGCAGGCCCGCGCCGAGCGCGACCAGCAGGCCGTTGGTGGTGCCGGAATGGCGTGCGGCCACGGCATTCCATTCGTGCAGGTCCAGCCGCACCACGGCGTCCGGTGGCGACCAGCGGTCGGGGAGCGGCAGCGGGGGAGTCACCGGGCGGGGTGTGCGCCCCGGTTCGCTGACCGCGCGGGCCGCGATGGCGGCCCGGATGCCGTGCGCCACCGCGCGCATCTGGGCCACGGCGTCGGAGAGGTTCGCGCGCAGCGTGTTTCGCGGTGGGCGGCCGACCAGGCTGCCGCTGCTCGCGGTCCGGTCGGGTTCCTCGCCGCGCGTCAGTCGATCCAGGGCGTCACCGACGGCGAACAGCACGGCGCCGCCGTCGGAGGCCACATGCGAGGTCACCAGCGACACCAGCGTGCCGCCCGCGGCGGTCGGTGCCGCGGACAGCCGCCACACCAGCCCGGTCGCGGGGTCGAAATCCACCCGGCTCTGAGCGAAGAACCAGTCCAGAATTTCGTCCTCGGCGACGGGCGCCGAGTCCCAGCCCAAGGGGTGCGCCGCTGTCGCGGGCAGCCAGTACGGGCGGGCGAACGGGATGCGGGTGCCGTGCACGCGCCGGGCGAGGAAGCCGTGGGCGAGGTGGGCGTGGAAGCGGTCGAGCAGTGCGCGGTCGAGGGGTTCGTCGAATCGCCAGGCGAGCTGGTTGACGAGGGCATTGCCGTAGAGGCTGTGCAGTTTCAGGAACAGGTCGTCGTCGGCGGTGAGCCGGTTGACCGCGGCGGCCCGGACGGTGGTCGGAGTGGGGACGGTGAGCGTCATGGGTGCCTCCTCAGCGGGCGCGCAGGGTGCGGACGGTCAGGGGAGCGAACACGGCGACGACGACCAGCGAAGCCACCACCGACCAGACCGCGTCGGCGCCGAGCACCCCG
Source organism: Nocardia asteroides (assembly GCF_900637185.1). Lineage (NCBI taxonomy): Bacteria > Bacillati > Actinomycetota > Actinomycetes > Mycobacteriales > Nocardiaceae > Nocardia > Nocardia asteroides. The sequence goes on from NZ_LR134352.1 coordinate 3,995,357, forward strand.
TTCTCGGCGAGGGCGCGGACCGCCGACACCAGGTACGAGACCGGGTTGTAGTCGGACACGTACCCGAGCCAGGTCGGCATGGACTCCTCGGGCACCAGCGCGTTGGAGGCGAAGCTGAGGAAGGTCAGCACCAGCATCGACATCCCCTGCACCGCCGCCGGGCGGGACACGGTGACGCCGATGAACGCGAACAGCCAGCTGATCGCGGTGGTGGCCAGCACCACCAGCACCGCACCGGCCAGGAAGCCCACCGGATGCGCGGGCCGGTAGCCCATCGCGAAGCCCACGATCACCACGGTCGTCGCGGCGATCACATAGCGGGTCGCCCCGGCCAGCAGCGCGCCCGCCACCGGCGCCGAGCGGGCGATCGGCATGGCGACGAAACGGTCGAACACTCCCGACCGGATGTCCTCGGACAGCTGCACGCCGGTCGCCACCGACGAGGTCAGCACGATCTGCACCAGCACGCCCGGAATCAGGATCGGCAGGTACGCCTCGGTGCTGCCGGCGATGGCGGTGCCGAAGATGCTGCCGAACAGCAGCGGTCCCACGATGGGCAGCAGCAGGGCGTCGTAGAGCAGCTGGGGGCTGTGCCGGAAGGTGAGCAGTCCACGCCACGCCATCAGAAGCGACTGGGTCAGGGACGCCCGCAGACGCACCTGGGTGACGCGGGGACGGCGGTCGATCATGGGCGGCGCGGGGCGCGCGACGGTGGTGACGGTCATGGTGGTCTCGGTTTCCGTGATCAGGCGGCGCGGGCGGTGCCGGTGAGGGCGAGGAAGACCTCGTTCAGGTCGGGGCGGTCGACGGCGAAGCCGCGCAGCGGGATTCCGGCGGCCCGGCAGGCCGCGACGATGTCGGCGGCGACGCTGGCGTCGGCCAGCGCGACGGTCAGCGTGCCCGCCGATGACCCCTTGGGGACTTCGCCGGTGAGGTCGGCGACGAGGGACTCCGCGTGCGCCGACTGGGCGATATCGGCGAGTTCCAGCCGCAGCACCTGCTCGCCGACCGACGACTTGAGTTCGCCCGCGGTGCCTTCGGCGACGATCCGGCCCCGGTCGATCACCGCGATCCGGTCGGCGAGCGCGTCGGCTTCCTCGAGGTACTGGGTGGTCAGCAGGACGGTGGCGCCGCGCGCGACGAGCTTGCGGATGATGCCCCACATCCGATCCCGGGTGTGCGGGTCCAGCCCGGTGGTCGGTTCGTCGAGGAAGATCAGTGGTGGGTCGGTGATGAGCGTCGCCGCCAGGTCCAGCCGCCGGCGCATGCCACCGGAGAACTGGCCGACCGGACGATCGGTGACCGCGGTCAGCTCGAACTCCTCGAGCAACTCGGCGCTGCGCGCGGCCGCCTCCCGCCGGGACAGCCCCAGCAGCCGCCCGAACAGGCGCAGATTCTCTCCCGCGGTGAGGGTTTCGTCGACGGAGGCGTACTGGCCGGTGAGGCCGATCATCGACCGGACGGCGGTCGCGTCGCGGGCGATGTCGTAGCCGAAGATCCGCGCACTGCCCCGATCCGGGCGGACCAGGGTGGCCAGCATGCGGACCGTGGTGGTCTTGCCCGCCCCGTTGGGGCCGAGCAGGGCGAAGACGGTGCCCGCGGCCACGGTCAGGTCGACGGCGCCGACGGCGGTGAAGTCACCATAGGACTTGCCCAGTCCCTGGGTGCGGATGGCGATATCGGTGCTCATGCCGATCTCCCTGCGATATGGACGAGTTCGGAACGGTGTGCAATCAGTGCTGCCACGGCGTCGGCCGCGCGGGCGACACCGTCGGTGCGGAACATGGCGGCGTACTCCGCGCTGCGGCGGCGGACCGCGGGCGTCGAGATCCGGTCGAGTGCGGCGTCCAGGCGTGGACCGGTGAGTCCGCGTGCCGGAAGCGTCGCCGCCAGGCCGAGACGCCGCAGCGCCTGACCCCAGTACGGCTGATCGGCCTGCACCGAGCAGATCACCTGTGGCACTCCGGCTCTCAGTGCGGCGGCCGTGGTGCCTGCGCCGCCGTGGTGCACTGCCGCCACACAGCGCGGCAATACGGTGGTGTGGTCGACCTGGTCGACGATGGCCACCTCGGCGTCGATTTCCGGAGCGATCGCGGCCCAGCCCGACGCCAGCAGCAGTCGCCGGTTCCGGCGGGCGCAGACGGCGCGGAGCATGGCGGTGAACTCCGCCGGATCGCCGACATCCATCGACCCGAAGCCGACGTAGATCGGCGCCGAACCGTCGGCCAGCCAGCGGTGCAGTGCCGACGAACTGGGGCCGTGCGCCTCCGTGCCGACCGCCGACGCGTCGGCCTGGCGACGTCCGGCCGGCAGCGAATCCCCGCCGGCCGGTGTTTCAGGGCCGGGGTGACCGCGGTGTCGTTCCGGGCGCACGGGCGGGAGTGCGGAATCCGCTGTGGCGGTGAACAATCCGTCGACATCGATCGGGAATCCGGTGAACGGCCCGTCGATCTCGGCGTCGAGACCGGGAAACAGCTCGGGCTCGTAGGCTTGGATGCGGGTGTACGGCGTGGGGCGACCGGCGGGTAGCACCGGAGCCAGCGCGCCTGCCCTGGCCCGGGCCAAAGCCGACCATGCCACGCGGTTCACCACGCCGGGAATCGCGTCCGCCCACGGTGCGGGCACGACCGGCACGACCGTCGTCGGCTGGATCGGGAAGAAGTGCAGCGCCGCGAACGGCAACCCCGCCTCCCCGGCCACCGCCGCGGCGGCCTCCTCACCGGCCATCCCGGCCACCACGACATCGTGACCCGGCACGAGCGACCGCAGGTCGGCCAGCATCTCGGACACACCACGGCGTTGCAGGTCGACGACGGCGCGCAGCCGGGCGCGCGGATCACGGGAGCCGAAGCGCGGATCGGTGCGTTGCGCGGCCAGCAGTTCGGCGCTGTCGCGGCCGAACGGGACAGCGGCGATCCCGTGCCCGGTGGCGAATCCGACCAGATTCGGGGCCAGCGCCAGGGTCACCTCGTGGCCCCGTGCGCGCAGGGCGCGCGCGAGCAGGATGCCGGGCTGGGCGTCGCCCCGGCTGCCGGTGAAAGCCAACAGTGCCCGCATCGGCTCACACCGCCTGCGCGACCGGTGCGGACGCGGAGGCGGGCGCGGCCACCTCGTCCCGGATGGTCGCGGTGATCGAGGACAGCGCCGTTCCGAACGCGGTGAGGAACTCGTCCATCACCTCGGCGGGCAGGCCCGCAGGATACCGGGTGGACACGTACAGGCCGTCGGCGGCCCGCACCACCCACAGGAACACCTCGTCGGGGGAGTACGACTCGGCGCGCAGCGTCCGGCCCCGCAGGTCGGCGACCAGTTCGTAGCCGGGCAGCACCCGGATGTCGAGGAAGGAGATGCCGAAGCGCGGCGTCTCCGCGATGCCCAGGATGTCCAGCACGCGCGACCAGGACGCGTCGTTGGCCGTGCGCGCGCGGCGCAACGCGGTCCGCGCGCTCTCCAGGGCCTCCGGCATTCCGGCCGCTGGGCCCACGGCGATGTCGACCGGAACGACATTGACGAACCAGCCCATCGACTCCAGCCAGCGCAGATCCGGCCTGGTCGCGATCGGCATCACGGTCCGCATCCGCTCCGTCCCGAACCGCTGCCGCTGCGCCAGCGCCAGCGCGGCGAACACGGCCACCGACATCCGGTGGCGCACCTGGTCCAGCACCGCCTCCACGCGCTCGAGCTCGGCGAGGGTGAGTACCCGCCGCGACACACTCGGCTGCGGCCGATCGTCGGAGACCGCGCGCAGCGCGTGCGGTGCGAAGCACGGCATGGTGCCGTCGCCACCGGCGAGGAAGTCCCGCCAGGTCGCCACCGCGGGCGCGTCGGGGCAGAGTTCGGCCGCCGCGGCGCGCTCCAGCACCGCGAAATCGGCGGGACTGCCGAAGGTCGCCGACTCCCGGGCCGGCTCACCGGCCAGCACCTCGCGGTAGAGGGCACGCAGTTCGAGAATGAGAATGGCCTGGGAATAGGCGTCCATCACCGAATGGTCGGCGCCGATCAGCACGGTGAAATCGCCGGTCGCCGGATGCTCGACGGTCGCGGCCAGCAGATGCGGCCAGACCAGTGGCGACAGGCGCAATTCCAGTACGCCCCGCAGGAATTCGTTGATGTCGGCACCGTCGGTGAGACCCTCGACCCGCTGTTCGGTGATCCCGACCGCGTCGGCCGCCGCGACCAGTCTGCCCGGCTCGCCGGCCGGTCCGGTGCGCACCGTGGTGCGCAGCCCCTCGTGCCTGGCGTGCCAGCGTCGCAGCGTTTCCCGCCAGGCGTGGTGATCCAGCGCGGCGTCCATCTCGAAGACGGTGCCGATCCAGCGGCCCCGGCCCGGCTGCGGATCGGCCGGGTCGACACCGGCGCAGTAGCCGGCGTGGACACTGGTCAGCGGCCGGTCGTCGGAATGCCAGGCATCCGCCGACAGGGTGGGAGTCCAGATCGACAACAATCCGGGACGGATCTCGAATTCGGACAGGTGGGTGTATTCCATGGCCCGGTTCACCTCGTGACGAATACATGCCGAAGCGGCGGAAGACGGATTCGAAAGAAAGGGGCACGTCGATGTGTCACCACTGATGCTCTGGAACTTCGACGGCGGATATTCCGGGAAGCCTCGGCGGATTAGATGCTATATCCCGCGCGCCGGAAATCATTCCTGTGATCGCCGTCACGAAAATTGCTGAACAAAATTGGGCGCCCGGTCGGCGCGGTGCCGTGCGGTGGATTGGCGCTGGCGCACAGAACGTTTCGGATGGAACCATCGGCGCGCCGTGATGTCCGCCGGTGTTTTGTTCACCCGGTGGGCGGGCGCACTGTCGGCGTCGTCACAAACCGGGAGAAGGCTGGTCCGGTGGTGTTTCCCGGCTGTTCACCCGGCGCCGCGCACCGCGAGGTCGCGCAGGCGCAGCCAATCGATCGCGGGAGCGGCGGGCGGGGTGCCCGGTCTGGCCCGGGGCACGCGTACGCGCAGCGCGCCGGGTTCGATCACGCAGCGCACCGGGGTGTCCAATTGCAGCGATTCGCCGTCGACGCCGACCGGGATCCGGTCCGCGTCCGCGTCGACCGTGACCTCGGGGGCGTTCTGCTGCGTCAGGCCCCGGCTGCGGGTCCGGTAGATCAGCCCGACGGCTTCGCGAGTGTTCGAGACGGAGACGGTGACCGCGCCGAGCGTGCCGCGATCGAGGCGTTCCCGGCGGCTGAGCCCGGCGAGATCACTGGTGCCGTAGGGGTTGTTGCTCACCAGGATCGCCTGTGGCGAGGTGACCGTGGTGCCGTCGATGCGCGCGACGAGCCGGTTGCCGGTGTGCCCGGCCAGCAGATCGGGCAGCAGGCGCAGCACCGTCGCGGTCTTGTCGTCGCGATAGGCGGGACTGCGCACGATCTCGGCGTAGACGCCGAAGGAGGCGTTGTTGACGAACGGTCGCCCGTTGATCCGGCCGAGATCGACGCGTAGCTCCACGCCGTCACGCAGCGCGTCCAGGCAGGTGGCGGGGTCGTCGCGATCCAGGCCGAGGTCCATCGCGAAGTGATTGCGCGTGCCCGCGCTGATCACCAGGAACGGCAGCCGGTGTTCGGCCGCGACGGCAGCCACCAGCGCCTGGGTGCCGTCACCGCCCGCCACGCCGAGCAGGTCGGCACCCCGCACGACGGCCTGCCTGGCCAGCTCCTCGACATCGACCGAGCCTTCCAGCAGCACCACCTCGGCACCGAGTTCCACGGCCTTGCGGTGCAGATCGAACTTGCCGACCTTCCCGCCGCCCGAGCGCGGATTCATGATCAGGAACGGTCGGCGCACCGGAGTGGCGGGCAGTTCGATCGCGGTGCGCCGGTGCCGGGTGCGCAGGGCGACGCGTGCGGCGCCGACCGCCAGCACGGCCAGCGCCGCGGTCAGCAGCACCACCCACAGCAGGCGGGCGCGCACGAAGACGACCACCACGAAGATCGGCGCGAGCACCGCGATACCGAGCGACACCCAGCGCAGGACGCCGTATCTGGTCAGAAACCAGTACAGCGCCGCCACGGTCACCACCACGCCGCCGGTGCCGATGATCAGTACGCCGAGGGTCCCCACCACCCCGCGAACAGCACCGGGATCAGCGCGGTCATGGCCGCGAACAGGAAGGCCGCCCTGGCGGCCCAGCACCGCAGCCGCGGGCCGGATTCGCCGCTGGTCATCCGGCTCGCCGCTCAGCTCGCGCGGCGCGCGCCGGCCACCATCGTGGCCTCAGCGTTGCGGATGCCAGGCGGTGACGGCCCAGATGATCACCACGCTGAGCCCGATGATGATGATCGACCAGGCCGGATAGTAGGGCAGGGACAGGAAATTCGCGACGATCACCAGCGCGGCGATGCCCACCGCGGCATACCGGCCCCACGTCGATCCCAGCACCAGACCCACACCGCAGATCAAGGCGATGCCGCCGAGCACGACATGGATCCAGCCCCAGGTCGTCGTGTCGAACTGATAGATGTATTCGACCCCGGCGACATATATTTCGTCGTCGCGCAGGGCGGCGATGCCCTGCAGCACGGAGACCGTGGCCAGGATGAGAAGCATGCACGCGGCCGTGACGGATATTCCCTCCGCGACGGCTTGCCGCTGAAATGGTTCTTCTTCGGGGGAGACATGGCGCCCCGTGGATGTGGTCATGCTCGACTCCTCGCAGTGCTGAGGGCCGCCGGTCGCGAATCGTTGCGCGGAGAATTCGGCCGGTGGTCGAAATTGTCGAAAGCCGATCAGAGTTTACCGAAATTGTATCCTCCAAACAAGAAATCGAGGGCCGCTGGATCAGCCTCTGGCAGTCGGTGGCCGGGATTCGGCGCGATCGAGTTCTTCGTCCAGCGCCAGGGCGGCGGCGATGACGGCCAGATGCGTGAACGCCTGCGGGAAATTGCCCAATTGCTCACCGGAGGGGCCGATCTCCTCGGCGAACAGCCCCACGTGGTTGGCGTAGGTGAGCATCTTGTCGAAGGCGTAGCGGGCCTGCTGCACGCGCCCGGTGCGGGCCAGCGCCTCGACGTAGAGGAAGCTGCACAGGTTGAACGTGCCCTCGGTGCCGCGCAGCCCGTCGGGCGAGGCCGCCGGGTCGTAGCGGTAGACCAGGCTGTCGCTGACGAGTTCGTGATCCATCGCGTCGAGCGTGCTCAGCCACATCGGGTCGGTCGGTGACAGGAAACCCATGCGGGGCATGAGCAGCAGCGAGGCGTCGAGCACATCGGTGGCGTAGTGCTGGACGAAGGCCTGGCGCTTCTCGCTCCAGCCGCGGGTGACGATCTGGCGGAAGACCGCGTCGCGTTCGGCGGTCCAGCGGGCCAGGTCGGCCGGGCGGGCGTACTCGGTGGCCAGCCGGATGGCGCGGTCGAAGGCCACCCAGGTCATCAGCCTGCTGTAGGTGAATTCCTGACGGCCGCCGCGGGTTTCCCAGATCCCTTCGTCCGGGCGGTCCCAATGGTCGGCGAGCCAGTCGACGATCCCGGCGAGAGTTTGCCAGCCGCCGATGGCGGCCATGTCGGTGGACTGGGCCAGGGCATCGGCCGCCTCGCCGTAGATGTCGAGCTGGATCTGATCGGCGGCGCCGTTGCCGAGGCGCACCGGCGCCGAATTCCGGTATCCCGACAGATGGTCCAGCACCACTTCCTCGAGGTTCGGGTCGCCGTCGATTCGGTACATGATCTGCAGCGGCTCACCGGACGCCGTCCCGCCCGCCTCGACGCGGGCGCGCAGCCACTGGCGGAACGCGTAGGCCTCCTCGGTGAAGCCGAGGTCCATCAGCGCGCGCACCGACAGCGAGGCGTCCCGGATCCAGGTGTAGCGGTAGTCCCAGTTGCGTTCGCCCCCGATCTGTTCGGGCAGTCCCATGGTGGCCGCGGCGATGGGCGCGCCGGTCGGGGCATAGGTGAGCAGCTTGAGGGTGATCGCGGAACGGTTGACCATGTCGCGCCAGCGGCCGCGGTAGGTCGAGGCCCGCAACCACGTCTGCCAGAACGTGCGGCACCGCTCGAATTCGTCCGCGATGGCATGCCAGGTCGGCGCGCTCGCGACCGAGGCGCCCGGGGCGGCGGTGGTGAGCACCACCGCGGCGCGTTCACCCGCGGCGAGGGTGAAGTGCGCGACGCTGTCCACGCCGTCGGTGTGCAGTGCGATCGGGTCGGTGGTCTGGAGGTGGAGATCGGCGTCGGGAGAACGGAAGACGGCGGTGCGTTCGTCGACCCGGTCCAGGGTGTGGGTGGCGCGCGCGTAGTCGAACCGGGGGCGGCACTCCAGGGCGAATCGCAGACTGCCGCGCACCACCCGCGCCACGCGGACGAGGCGATGCCGGTCGACCGGGTCGCCGCCGGTGATCGGCACCATGAAGTCGGCGACCTCGCCCACCCCGTCGGGTCCGCAGAACCGGGTGACCAGGATGGCGGTGTCGGGCATGTACAGCTGGCGCACGGTCACCTGGTGGGAGGTGTCGACCGCGATCGAGCAGTGCCCGCCCTTCTCGCTGTCGAGCAGCGACGCGAAGACACTCGGGGAGTCGAAACGTGGCGCGCACCACCAGTCGATCGTGCCCGCGGCGGAAACCAGCGCCGCGGTCTGCAGATCACCGACGATGCCGTGCTCGTCGATCGGTGGGTAGGCGTTCACGCGGGTTCCTCCCGTCGCAGGCCGCCCCTGCGGTCGGCTGCCTTCAGCAAAGCAGCGACCGGGCGGCCCGGCCTCACCCGGAAGGGGTGATTCCCGCGACGGGTTTGCGCGGGATCAGGCCCGTGCCGAACAGCGCGAGGATCGCGAGCACCGCGGTGACGGCGAAGGCGACCTGCAGCGCCTCCAGCCGCGAATCGGAGTTGACGGCGACGATGGCGTCCGCGGTACTGCCGTCGATGCCTGCCTGATCGAGCGCGTCGTCGAGCTGGGCGTCCGACAGGAACGGCACCCCGCCTGCCAGATCGGTGGTGGCCTGCTGCTGCACCGAGGCGGGCACCGACGGATTGTTCTCGATGCCGGCCAGCACCGAGGTGGTGAGCGTGGAGATCAGGATCGACCCGATCAGCGCGGTCCCCAGCGACGCGCCCAGCGTGGTCGCGGTGTTCTGCAGTCCGCCGACCTCGGAGCTGCGGGAGTCCGGGACCGCGGACACGGTGACGGCACCGAGCTGGGAAGCCAAGGCGCCCAGGCCCAGTCCCATCAGCAGCATCGGAATCGAGACGACACCGGCGTTGGCGCCCGGATCCATGCCCGCTGCCAGGATCAGCACGCCCACGATCATGGCGAGCAACCCCACCCGCACGACACGGCGCGGGTTGGCCCGCGGCAGGAACTTCGGGATGCCCGCCGCGGCCAGCACCAGCGCCACCGACAGCGGCAGGATCCGCACGCCGGTCTCGACCGCGCTGAGATCGAGCACCACCGACAGGAACAGCGGTACCGAGAAGAACACCCCGGCCTGCACGGCGAACTGCGCGAAGAACATGCTCGCGCCGCCGACCAGTTGCCGGTTGCGCAACAACGCCGGATCCACCAGCGGATCCTGTCCCCGTTCCACCAGATAGGCCTGCCTGCGCAGGAACAGGTACAGCGTGAGCAGGCCGCCGATCAGCAGCCAGAACACCGCGGACAGGCCGAACAGGGCGGGCTCGCCCGCCGCGGGCCGCACCCAGCCCCACTCGCTCGACCGCAACACCGCGAACACGATCGCGCCGAGCCCGACGACCGACAGCAGCGACCCGACCAGATCCAGCCGCACCCGCTCGGCGGGCGCGTCCTCGACCCGGCGCAGCACCAGCAGGATGGCCACCACGATCACGACCTCGCCGAAGAAGACGTAGCGCCACGACGCGAAGGTGGTCACAGCGCCGCCGAGCAGGGGGCCGACGGCCACGGCGATGGCGCCCGCGGCCGCGACGATGCCATAGGCGGCCGCGCGGCGTTCGGGCGGGAAGTTGCCCGCCACCAGCGACACGATCGCGGGCATGATCAGGGCCGCGCCGATGCCCTCGAGCAGCGACCAGCCCAGCAGCAGCACCGGCAGATTCGGCGCGAGCCCGGTCACGAACGACCCGACGCCGTACACGACCAGCCCGATCCCGAACACCCGGCGCCTGCCGACGATGGCGCCGATCTTGCCGCCGGTGATCATCAGCGAGGCCATGACCAGCGTGTAGAGCGTGATCGCGGTCTGGATACCGGTGATCGTGGTGCCCAGATCCTGGGCGACGGTGGCCATGGACACGTTCATCACGGAACTGTCGAGCGTCATGAGGAACTGTCCTGAGGCCAGCACCGTCAGGACGAGCGCTTTCGACTTCACCGGCGGTGCCGACATCCGGTCTCCTCGAGGTCAGTGGGTCAAGGCGACTTTGACCGCCACCACGGTGGTGGCGGCACAGCCCAGCGCGATCGCGCCGAGCAGGGTCGAACGATCGGGTCGCCTGCCCTCGAGCCGGCGGATGACGAACACGATCCCGGCGATCCGCAGCAGCATCGCCACCTCGGCCAGGATCTGGGCGGTGCGGGGTTCGAGCCAGCCGAACCCGGCGGCCGCGAGGATCGCGCACGGCATGACCGCCGAACTGAGGATGGGCAGCGAATCGCGCAGGTCCGCGAACCGCTGCGCACGGGTCACGGCCGAAGCCTCACGCACCGACCGGCCGACACCTTCGGCGAACACGTGGGCGATGAACGTCGACAGCGCGGTGCCGAGGACCACGAGGATGCCGACATCGTCGTTCGACGGTGAGACCGGGATCAACGCGGCCAGGATCAGGATGTTGCCGTAGATGTAGGCGCTGATCCGGCCCGCGGCGTTGCGGCGGTCGAGCGGGGCACCCCGGGAGAACAGGGGCCGGTGCAGCATTTCGTGCGTCGAGCCTTCCATCGGGCCTCGCAGTGTTCGTCAGCTGACACTGTGCGCACCCCGGTCAGGGGTGCTACCTCACTATATGCGCGCCGTGCGCCGGGCTGCGGTGCCGCGCGAGGGGCCGGGTCGTGTAGTTTGCACGCCAGGAGCGGCTGTTTCGCCGCTCCTGGGTTTGCTGTCGAATGTTAGGAAAGCTTGATGGGAAGCACTGCCCTCGATGTCATTGCCCTGCTGGTCAACCGTGCCGCCGGTTTCTGGAACTGGATGGCGACCGGCTCGGCGGGTTTCCCGCCGCTGTGATCGTCTGAGCTGAACCCGCGAAACCCCTGGAACCCCGTCGGGTCCGGGGGTTTCGCGCTGTCGGGGGTCCGCACGCGGTCGAGCGTGTCGTACCCCGGCGTTACCGTTGGCGCACAGCCCATGTCGAGGAGGGTGACGATGACCGACAGTGTCGAACGTGTGCGGGAACGAGCGCGGCGTCCGGAGGATCTGAGCCGGTTGGTGGTCGAGCGGCTCAACGCCGGTGACGTGGACGGCCTGGTCGAGTTGTACGAATCCGAGGCGGTGCTGGCGCTGCCCGACGGCGTGGTGGCCACCGGGATCGAGGAGATCCGGGCGGCCTACACCCGGCTGATCGCCGATCGCCCGGTGTTCCAGCCCGGCGCGCAGGCCCCGGCCTTGCGGGCCGGTGACCTGGCGCTGACCTCGTCGCGGCTACCCGGCGGGACCGGCGCGACCGTCGAGGTGGCGCGTCGGCAGCCCGACGGCAGCTGGCGGTGGATCCTGGATCAGCCGAACGTCCTCGGCTGAGGAGAGTCGTTGCGGTGCCGCGGTTTTCGCGGCACCCGCTCAGTTCTGGGTGAGGCCCGTCGAGAACACGACGACGACCTTGTCCGGGGTGACCTCGCTGACCCGCACGTCCGTCCCGTTGGACGCCTGCGACTGCCCGACCGGCACGGTGATCTGCTGGCCACCGACGCTCAGGGTCACCACGTCGCCGTTGACGGCCACGAGCTGCGCCTCGATCCCGAGGACCGAGGCCTTCGCGTCCACCCCGCGATCGAAGGTGACGGTGCAGCCGCCGACCGTGCACTCGGAGGTGGTGCCGGGCCCGGTCATGGTGCAAGCGGTGGCGGCGAGGGGCAACAGGAGGGCGAAAGCGGACAGCGCGATCAGCCGACGAACAGGCATGTCGTCAGTCTAGTGCGCGCGAGCCGGTCGGGACCCAGGAGTGGACTCGGGATCGAAGGTGCAACGGAACGGTCTCGCCGTGTTGCGGGTCGGCCACATCGGGTAATACCGTCGCTGAGAGGTAACCGGCATCGCAGCATCGGGTGCCGATCGTGTCCGGTACGTCGGGGTGACCTCGCCGGATCTGTCGCTGACGGACAGGTCTGCCGGTCAACCGGACGGTCGCTGGGGGCGGCGGCGGAGATCGGGAGGTGGGACCATGATCGCGGGCGAGATGACTGTTACCAGCCGCTGGTGGTGGCGGCCGGGGTGGACACCGGGACGATCGTTCTACGAATGGCAGCTGGCGCCGACCCAGCCGATCGCCGACAAACTGGTCGAGATCTTCGCGCCGACCCTGGGCCGGCTGGCCGGGTTCGAGGCGGTCGACGCCGGGCGCTTGCGGATCGGCGTGCAGGGGATCGGGTTCGCCGACGGGGTGAAAGGCGTGCACCTGGCGGCGCTCGTGGTCGGCGCGCGAGACCGGTTGGCCGGGCACGCGCCGTTCCAGCTGAGCTTCGGTGCGCCACGGATCGTGGCCGACGCCGTGCGCCTGCCGGTCACGATCCCCGACGAATTGCTCTCCGTCCGTGCCGATCTCACCGATTCGCTCACCGACATCTGGATCCGGGAGCGGATTCCCGACTTCGGTGAACCGCTGCGGCCCTTCCTGACGCTGGCACACGCCACCCGGCCGACCCCGGTGGCGGAGGCCGAAACCGCTTTCGCCGCCGATGGTTTCACCGACTTCACCCTCGACGACACCGTCTCGGCTGTATCGCTGGTCGAATTGCAGTGCGAGGCGGGGCGATACGACTGGGACGAGGTCAGCACTCACGAGCTGCTGCGGGTGCCCGACCCCGTCGTCGAACCCACGGTCTACGACGATCCGCTGTTCGGCGCACTGCCCCGGCCGCGGGAGACGAGCCGGCTCAGGGGGTGAGCCGCGGCGGCGGGGTGCCGTGCGGGAGGCGCGGTCCCACCGCGACCCGCGCGCCCGCCGTACGGCCGTGGCCCCAGCCGAGTTTCTCCCGGTACCGGCCGATGTGCTCGACCGGCACCGCCGCGGTGGCGGGCAGCGGCGTGGAATCCGGCGCCACGTAGAGGGCGTCGGTGGGGCAGTAGGCCTCGCACATGAAGCACGTCTGGCAGTCGGATTGCCTGGCGATGACCGGGATTCCGCTGTCGGTGCGGTCGAACACATTGGTCGGGCAGGCCAGCACGCACTTGTCGCAGCCGATGCAGTCCTGGGCGCGCAGCAGTTCGATCACGACGCCACCGCCAGCCCGGAGTTCCTGGCCACGGCCGTGCCCGTCCACACCTGGTCGAGGCCGCCCGAGAGCACATGATGATGCTGGGCCGGATCGGCGTCGGGGTGGTCGGCGCGTTTGCTCATGCCCCGGGTTTCGGTGCGCGACAAAGTCGACCGGTACATGAGCCTGCCGACGGCGGTGATCGCCGCGGCCTGCCTGGCCTTGACCCGCTCGGGCCCGGTGCACCCGCCCAGCCCGTCGGCTGCCGCGGCCCACAGCTCGTCGAGGCGGGCCAGCGCGGGACGCAGCCGGTCGCCGTGGCGCAGGTAGTTCTTGTCGAACGGGATCAGCTCGGCCTGCGCGGCGGCCACCACCTCGTCGGCGGTGAGCGCACCGGAACCGGTGGGCCGCAACCCCACCCGGCCCGCGCCGGCCGCCGCGGTGGCCCGCCCGGCGGCGCGTGCGTAGCGCGCGGCGCCTGCGCCCGCCCAGCTGCCCGACGACATCGCCCAGGCGGCATTGTGACTGCCGCCGCCGGTGAAGCCGCCGCAGATGCGTTCCCGCGTCGCCGCGTCGCCCGCGGCGAACAGGCCGGGCACCGTGGTGGCGCACTCGTCGTCGACGATGTCGAGCCCGCCGGTGCCGCGCACGGTCCCCTCCGCGAGCAGGTCGATCTCGAAGCGCTGGGTGAACGGGTCGATGCCGCGGCGGTCGAACTGGAGGAAGAAGTTGGGCTGGCCCAGCCGCATCTGCGCCTGCACCGTCGCGTCGGCCCGGTCGAGCTGCGCGAACACCTTCTCCTGTCGCAGTGTTCGCGCGATCACCGAGCGGCCCTTGGTCGAGCCGGCGTCCTCGAGCACGCGACCGTCCTCGCCGAAGAAGGTGGCGTAGCCGTAGTAGGCGGTCTTGGTGATGGTCGAGCCCTTGGGCACGATGGCGTAGGCGTTGGAGAACTCCATGCCGGAGAACCGCGCGCCCGCCTCGGCGGCCATCAGGGCGCCGTCGCCGGTGTCGACATTCGTGCCGAGTGCCTTGGACAGGAACGCGCAGCCGCCGGTCGCCAGCACGACGGCACCGGCGGTGATCCGGTAGTCGCGGTCCAGCTGACGCTGATAGCCCGCGGCGCCGCGCACGGCACCCGCGTCGTCGACGAGCAGTTCGAGCGCCGGGGAGTGGTCGTGGATCCGCACGCCGATCCGGGTGAGCCAGGCGCGCATCCGGCGCATGTACTCCGGCCCCTGCACTCCGGTCCGCATCGGTTCGCCGGTCGCGGCGTCGACCGGGAAGGGGTAGCGGCCTTCCACGGCGAGCCGGTTCATGTTGGTGTAGGTCTGGTCGAGGACGCGGTCCATCCAGTAGTGGTCGGCCAGGAAGCCGCCGAGTGCTTCCCTGGTGGCCTTGGCGTTGGCGCGGGCGGTCGCCTCGGGCGCGACGTACCAGACGCCGGTGCCCGAGGGCGCGGTGGCGCCGCTGGTTCCGCAGTAGCCCTTGTCGACGAGGATCACCTCCGCGCCCGCTTCCCGCGCGTGGATCGCGGCCCAGGACGCGGCGGGCCCGCCGCCGATGACGAGGACGTCGGTCTCGGTGTGCCAGGGGGTACTCATGGCGGTTGCTCCTGTGTTCGTGCGGCCCGACACGCGGGCGGGAATGGACGCGCGGCTCCGGTGCCCGGCCCGCGAGCCGGGCACCGGAGGCTCGCTCACGCGCCGGTGAACTTCTCGCCCGCCACCGGTGTCGACGGCGCCCCGTCGACACCGACGGGGATGTCACCCTCGAGCGTGGTGCGGTACAGCACCCGGGTGACGTCGAGGTGGTCCAGATCGCTGGGGGCCAGGTGCGCGGTGGCGCGGTTGTCCCAGAACGCGATGCTGCCCTTCGCCCACCGGAACCGGACGGTGTAGGAGGGGTGCGAGATCTCGTCGTAGAGCAGCTTCAGCAGTGCCTCGCTCTGCGGCGGGGTCAAGCCCAGGATGCGGGTGGTGAAGCCCGGGTTGACGAACAGCACCCGCTCACCGGTCACCGGGTGCACCCGCACCACCGGGTGCTCGGTGACCAGCGGCGCCGCCGCGACCTTGCGGGCGTAGTCGCTGTCGGCCTCCCACGGCGGGATCCGGCCGCCGAAGCGGTGCTCGGCGCGCAGGCCGTCGAGGAAGGTGCGCAGCGACTCCGGCAGCCCGGCATAGGCGGCGGCCAGATTGGTCCACTGGGTGTCGCCGCCGCGCTCGGGCGCGATCTCGGCTCGCAGGATGGAGGCGGCGGGCGGGTTGATCAGTGGCGACACGTCGGTGTGCCACTGATTGGTGTAGCTGAACTTCTTGCGGCCGAAGCGCTTCTCGTAGAGCCTGCTGTCCACGGCCAGGATCTCCGGGTGCTCGGTGGGCGCGTCGTCGTCGTAGGGATGCGACGGGGTGACCGCGCCGAAGCGGCGGGAGAAGGCGATCTGCTCGGCGTGGCCGATCTCCTGATCGCGGAAGAACAGCACCTTGTGCCGGTGCAGGGCGTCGGTGATCTCGGCGACCTGGGCGTCGGTGAGTTCGGTGCGCAGGTCGACGCCGGTGACCTCGGCGCCGATGTGCCCCGCGACCGGGACGATGTCCAGTGCGGTCGCGGTACGGGGGTTTTCGATGGTGGTCATGATGGTGGTCCTTCGTGACGGCCGGGCGTGGGGGAGGTGTCGTGCCGGTCCGGACAGGAACTGCTCACCACCCGCATCAGGGCGATGTCGAGCCTGCGGGCGAACATCAGGCGCTGGCTCGCGAATCCTGCGGTGCGAACTGGCTTTCCACCGGGTCGAGGCCGTAATGGCCACGCAGTGTGGTGGATTCGTAGTCGGTGCGGAACAGGCCACGCTCCTGCAGGATCGGCACCACCCGGTCGACGAAGACCTCGAGCCCGCCCGGCAGGTACGGCGGCATGATGTTGAACCCGTCGGCCGCGCCCGCCTCGAACCAGGTCTGCAGCTCGTCGGCCACCTGCTCGGGAGTACCGGCGAAGGTGCGGTGACCACGGCCGCCGCCGAGCTTGCCGATGAGCTGGCGCACCGTGAGGTCCTCGGTCTCGGCCAGTTCCTTGACCAGCGTGAACCGGCTCTTGCCGCCCTCGATCTCGCTCTCGGCGGGCAGCGGCGGCAGCGGGGCGTCGAGCGCGTGCGCGGTGAGGTCGACACCGAGCATGGACGAGAGCTGACGCAGCGCGTAATCCGGGGAGATCAGGTCGGTGAACTCCTGCTCCAGCGCCCTGGCCTGCTCGGCGGTGTCGGCGATGAACGGCACCAGCCCGGGCAGCACCTTCAGTTCGTGTTCGCCACGACCGTATTTCGCCAGCCGGGACTTGAGGTCACGGGCGAAGCGCACCCCTTCCTCGACGGTGCGCTGCGCGGTGAACACGGCCTCGGCGCGCTGCGCGGCGAATTCCTTGCCCGACTCCGACGAACCGGCCTGCACCAGCAGCGGCCTGCCCTGCGGCCCGCGCGGGGAGTTCAGCGGACCCCGTACCCGGAACCGCTCACCGGCGTAGTCGAGGGTGTGCACCCGGGACGGATCGGCGAAGACCCCGGCCTCGGTGTCGAGCACGATCGCCTCGGACTCCCAGCTGTCCCACAGGGCGAGCGCCACGTCCACGAATTCCGCGGCGCGCTCGTAGCGCCGGGCATGCTCGGGGATCGCGTCGAGGCCGAAGTTGCAGGCCTCGTCGACGGTGCCGGAGGTGACGATGTTCCAGCCCGCCCTGCCCCCGCTGATGTGGTCGAGCGAGGCGAACTTGCGGGCGAGGTTGAACGGCTCGTTGTAGCTGGTCGAGGCGGTGGCGATCAGGCCGATCCGCTCGGTGACGGCCGCGATCGCCGACAGCAGGGTCACCGGTTCGAACACCGCCAGGGTGTTGCGTTCGATGCGCGGGCCCACGGCGAGGGTGTCGGCGAAGAACACCGAGTCCAGCTTGCCCCGTTCGGCGATGCGGGCCACCTCCTGGAAGTGGCGCACATCGAGCACCCGGTGCGCGTCGGTGCGCGGGTGACGCCAGGCCGCCTCGTGGTGACCGACGCCCATCAGGAAGGCGTTGAGATGAAAAGTCCTGCGGGACATGGATGGATCTCCTGGTCAGGCGTCGGTGGCCGAGGTACGCCACCGGGACAGGCGGCGCTCCAGCGCGACGAGGGCGAAGTTGAAACCGAGGCCGATCAGCGAGATCGCCACGATGCCCGCGTACATCTGCGGGATCTGGAAGTTCTGCTGGGCCGCGGTGATCAGGTAGCCGAGACCGGCCCTGGCACCGACCATCTCCGCGGCGATCAGCACCAGGATCGAGCCGGCCGCGGCCATCCGGATCCCGGTGAAGATCGAGGGCACCGCCGCGGGCAAGATGACCTTCTGGAACAGCCGGATCGGGGAGAACCCCAGCGAGATCGCGGATTTCACCAGCAGCGGGTCGACGGTGCGGACGCCGGTGATGGTGTTGAGCAGGATCGGGAAGAAGGTCGCGTAGCCGATCAGCGCGATCTTCGAGGTCTCGCCGATGCCGAGGATCAGCACGAACACCGGAAGCAACGCCAGGGCGGCGGTGTTGCGGAACAGCTCGAGCACCGGATTGAGGAAGTCCGATACCGGCTTGTACCAGGCGATGGCGATGCCCAGCGGCACCGCCAGCACCAGCGCGAAGGAGAAACCGGTGACCGAGCGGGTGAGACTGGCCGAGATGTGTTCGCCCAGTTGACCGTTGGCGGTGAGCTCGGCGAAGGCCTGCACCACCACCGAGAACGGTGGCAGGAACACCTCGTCGACGAGACCGAGCCGTGGTGCCACCTCCCAGGCGCCCAGCAGCAGCGCGAAGGCGAGCAGCGGTTTGATGATCCGGATCGTGGCGGCCCCCGTCGCCCGCGCGGCCCGGGTGAGGCCGGCGGGGATCGCGGGCCGTGGCGGCGCGGCGGTGTCGGGCGGTGCCGCCGGTGTCGCGGCGAGCTCGGTGGGGCGGACCAGCAGGGGGACTGCGCTAGACATGGGCGGGACTCCTGTCGGTGGCGGCGGTGCTGTCGTCGGTGGCGAGCTCGAGCTGCTGAGCCCGGCTCACCTCGCTCTGCAGTTCGGTCCAGATACGGTGGCGGTAGTCGCGGAACTGCTCGCTGGAACGCACATCGGTGTCGCCGTCGCGGTCGATCTCGATATCGATGACGGCCTTGACCCGGCCCGGGCGCGAGGTGAGCACCGCGACCCGCTGGCCCAGGTACACCGCCTCGTCGATGCCGTGGGTGATGAACAGGATGGTCTTGCCCGTGGTGCGCCAGATGCGCAGCAGTTCGTCCTGTAGCGACTCCCTGGTCTGGGCGTCGAGCGCGGCGAACGGCTCGTCCATCAGCAGCACCTCCGGATCGAAGGCCAGGCTGCGGGCGATGGCGACGCGCTGCTTCATGCCGCCGGACAGTTCGTGCGGGTACCGGTCGCCGAAGCCGGCCAGCCCCACCAGTTCGAGATAGTGATCGGCGATGGCCTTGCGTTCCCTGCGCGGCACACCCTTGGCTTCGAGCCCGAACTGGATGTTGGCGCGGGCGGTGCGCCACGGCAGCAGCGCGTACTGCTGGAACACCACGCCGCGGTCCAGGCCCGGCCCGGTGACGGGCGCGCCGTCGAGCAGGATCTGCCCCGAGCTGGGCGTACTCAGGCCGCCGAGCAGGTCGAGCAGCGTGGACTTGCCCGAACCGCTGGGGCCGACCAGGACCAGGAATTCCCCGGCGCCGACCTCGATGCTGATGTCGTCGATGGCGGTGAACTTCTCGGCGGCGCCCCGCACCGTGAACTGTTTACCGACCCCACGCAGGGCGAGTTTGGTTGCGGTGTCGCTCATTTCGCCGCCACGACCTCTCCGGTCGGGCCGCTCGCGGGCGGGTAGGTGCCGTTGGCGTAGGGGTTGTCCTTGTTGGTGAACAGGTCACCGGCCGCGATCTTGCCCTTGGGCAGCTCGCCGTTGCGTTCGAGCCAGTCGATCCAGATCTGGATCTCCCGGTCGGCGATCACCGCGCCCGGCACCGGAATGCCGGAGCTGCGCCAGTAGTCGAGCAGCTTCAGGTTCTCGTTCCGGCCGCGCTGGTTGATGATCTGGGCGAATTTCGCGACCACCTCCTCGCGCGGGGTGATCTGCAGCCACCGGGTGGCACGCGCGGTGCCCTGCACGAAATCCTTGACCGCCGCGGGATTCGAGGCGATGAAGTCCTTCCGGAAGACATAGGTGCCGTAATCGAATTCACCGAAGATGTCCTTGTCGGTGAACAGCGGACGCAGCCCACCGCGCGGCACCGCCGTCTCGCGATACACACCGCCCAGTGCGCCCACATCGATCTGGCCGCTGCGCAACGCCTCCTCGGTATTCACCGGCGGCACCACGATCAGCTGGACCTGCTTGATCTCCGCCTCGGTCAGGCCCTGCTGGTGCAGCCATTCCCTGGTGACGAATTCGTGGTGCGCGCCCAGGGTGTTGACGCCCACTTTCTTGCCGATCAGGTCGCGGGCGGTGGTGATCCCGGCATCCTCACGGATGAAATAGCCGGTGTAGGACTTGGCGTCGGAGCCGTAGGAGCTCAGCACCGCCTGCACCGGCGCGCCGCCCGCCGCCAGTTTGACGACCGCGCCGTTGAACGCGCTGCCGAATTCGATCTGCTTGGTGGCCGCGGCCTGGATATTGGCGGGCCCGCTGGTGGTATCGCCTTCCCAGCGCAGGCTGACCTTCTCGAAATAGCCCAGGTTCTCGGCGAGTTCGACGGTGGTGACCAGGCCGGTCTGGCCCTGATAGCGCAGCACGGTCTTGCCGTCGGCGGTGGTGGGCGCCTCGCCGGCGCCGCAGGCGGTGACCACCGCGAGGGCGGCGGGAACGACGAGCGCGGCGGCGAACGCCCGCAGCGGACGTCGTCGGAAGAGGGTGGACAACATGATTCGGAATTCTTTCGACGGCACGCGGCAGCACGCGGCGGGCCGGGAATGGCGCACGCCGCGACGATCCGCGCGAACGGATGACCGGGAAATACGAGAAGGGGAATCGGCAGCGCGCGAGGCTGCCGCGCGGTCAGCGGCGACAGAATCCGGGCGACAGGCGCATCAGGTCCACCGTACGGCGGCGGACGAGCGCGGGGGATTCTTTCATGAGCAGACTTTCGTTACCTGTGCGGCGGAGTGGGGGCCGCATCGAATTCCATAGTGCGCCGGGGGATATCGGCTCGGCAACGGTGATTCCGCATCGTGGAAATCATGGTGCGCCGAATTCGGTACCAGCGGCGGCGGTGTGGAAATAGGGGCCGATCCGCACCGCGATCTGATGCATCGCGGACACCACGGCCCGGACCAGTTCGCGATCCAGCCGGATCGCGCGGGCCTGGACGCCGAGCGCGCCCCAGACCTGCCGGTCCGGGCCGAGCACCGGGACGGCGACCGCCCGGATCGGTTCCTCGCTGTCGATCTCCTCGACCGCGAATCCGCGCCTGCGGATCGTGTCGAACAGTTCCCCGTTGCCGAGTTCGGCCCTGGCCGGAGCGTGCGCGAGCAGCGCGTGGCCGACGGCGCTGGACCGCAAGGGCCTGCGCTCGGAGGGAATCTGGTTGTGGCAGAACGATACCGGTGGCCGCGCCTGGAAGACGGTGAGCGCGTCGTCCGCATCGGCCACGCTGAGACTGACCGTGATCTTGATACCGGCGGCCAGCGCGTACAGGTGCGGGGCGGCGGCGTCGAGGCCGAGGCGCGAGAGCGCGGGGCGCGCCAGGCAGGCCAGTCCGTGCCCGATCCGGTAGCGATCGGTGCTCGCGTCCTGCTCCAGCAGCCTGCCCCGGACCAGGGCCTGCGCGAGCCGGAACGTGGTGCTCACCGGCAGACCGGAACGCTGAGCCAGCTCGCTCAGCGACAACTCGGGATCACCGCCGTGGAAGCAGTTGAGCACGTGCACCGCGCGATCGACAGCTTGGGCACCGGATCGCGGGGCTTCGGTGGCGGTCATGGCGGCCTCCCTCTCGACGACGTGCCGAGAACTATCGCCAACGCCGTGACCAGGCGCAATGCTTCCGCGCAGCGGTAGCGGAATTCGGGCCGCTCAGGCGCGCTCGGCCGCGGACGCGGGATCGGACGGCCCGGAGAGGCGGATCACGCCCGCGTCGAGGTCCACGTCCAGGCGCGGGCGGTGGTCCTGGCCGTCGCCGGTCTCGCTGCCGTCGTGCCGCAGCTTCTGGCTCGGAAACAGCTCGCCCATGATGCCCACGGCTCCACGATAGTCATCGGGACGGGCCGTGGGCGGCCGGTCACCAGAACCGCGGGCTCAGGCCCCAGTCGGCGAACTCGGCGGCGAGCAGTTCCTGCAGGGCGGTCCGGGTGGGGAACCGGTCGGGATCACCGCCGGTGACCACCAGGGTGACGGTGTCGTCGTCGCAGGAGAACGCCAGGTTCACACCCACCTCCACCTGCCGGAACAACTCCACCGGCCCGGGATTGACCACCGGGCGCATCACCACGTCGCGGGCTCGGTGGGTGCCGAGCACCGCGATGTTCTGGGCGGTGCGACCCATATTGGTGCACAGGCACTCCGGTGCCTTGGCGGTGCGGGCGAATTTGTGCAGGACCACCTTGGGCAGCAGCATCTGTACCGGCTGCAGATGCTGGATCGGCGGAATGGTCTCAGGGTTGGCGTAGGCGATACCCGCGGCCTTGAGGGCGGCGCGGACCGCGGGCAGATCCGCCCTGGACCCGGCCCGGTAGGTGACGCTGATCGGCAGGCCGGTGGTGGCGTTGGCGCGCGGATCGTCGGCCACCCGCATCGAATGCGGGATGTCCACGCGCACGTCGGCGCCGTCGGCCACCCGGCCGCTGCGGCCCAGCAGTCCCACCGCGACACCGATGAGCAGGCCGTTGGTGGTGCCGCCGTGGGCGCCGGCGACGGCGTCCCATTCGGCCAGGTCGAGCTGGACGATCGTCTCGGCGGCCTGCCAGGTCTGCGCGTGCGGCAGCCGTGGTTGCGCCGGACGGGGATTGCGAGTCGGTTCGCTGAGGCCACGGGCGCGGCGGGCGGCGCGGACGCCGCGCGCCACCGCCCGCAGCTGGCCACGGGCGTCGGCGAAGTCGGCGGCGAGGCGGCCGGTGGTGGCCACCGGACCGACGAGTTTGCCCGCGCTGGCGGCCCGGTCGGGCGCCTCACCCCGGTTGAGCCGGTCCAGCGAGTCGACGATGGCGTGCATCATGCCGCCGCCGTCACAGGCCACGTGCGAGGCGACCAGGGTGACCACCGTGCCGCCGGAACGGGTGTGCGCGCCGGCGAGCTGCCACACCAGCCCGCGTTCGGGATCGAACTCCACCGCGGCCTGCTCCAGGAACCAGTCCAGCACCTCGTCGTCGGCCAGCGGCGTGGGCGACCAGATCAGCGGCAGCGACTCGGTGGCAGGCTCCCAGTGCGCCCGCGCGATCGGGAACCGGGTGGTGCGGACCCGGCGGGCGATGAATCCCGTCGCCAGATGCGCGTGCCAGCGGCGCAGCAGATCGGGATCGAGCTGCTCGTCGAAGCGGTAGGCGAGCTGGTTGACGAGTGCGTTCGGGTACAGGCTGTGCAGTTTGAAGAACAGGTCGTCGTCGGCGGTGATCCGGTTGAGGCCGGCCGGTCCGGCGGCGACGGCCGCGAGGTCGGGAGAGGTGACGGTCATCGGGAACTCCTCATCGGGAACGGAGAGTGCGCACGGTCAGCGGCGCGAAGACGGCGACGACGGCCACCGAGGCCACCAGCGACCAGCACGCGTCGGACCCGACGGTGCCCGCGGCGGCCAGCTCGCGCACGGCCGAGACCAGGTACGACACCGGGTTGAGGTCGGAGACGTGCTGCATCCAGGTGGGCATGGACTCCTCGGGCACCAGCGCGTTGGAGGCGAAGCCGAGGAAGGTGAGCACCAGCATGCACATGCCCTGCACGGCGGCGGGCCGGGCGACGGTCGCGCCGATGAAGGCGAACAGCCAGCTGATCGCGGTCGTGGCGAAGACGACGAGGACGGCGCCGACCAGGAAGCCCGCGGTGTGCTCGGGGCGGTACCCCATGCAGAATCCGACGATCACCACCGTGGTCGCGGCGATGAGATAGCGCACGGTGCCCGCCAGCAATGCTCCGGCAACCGGCGCGGAGCGGGCGATCGGCATGGCGACGAAGCGATCGAAGACGCCCGAATGGATGTCCTCGGACAGCTGCACGCCGGTGGCGACCGAGGAGGTGAGCACGATCTGCACCAGCACGCCGGGAATCATGATCGGCAGATACGCCTCCATGCTGCCCGCGATGGCGGTGCCGAAGATGCTGCCGAACAGCACCGGTCCCACGATGGGCAGCAGCAGGGCGTCGTAGAGCAGCTGGGGGCTGTGCCGGAAGGTGAGCAGCCCGCGCCAGGCCATCATCAGCGCGTGCCGCACGGCGGCGAGCGCGCCGACCCGGGTGACCCGCGGCGCGCGCACGACCTGCGCCGGCGCCGCGGTGGTCTCGGTGGTGAGCGTCATGGCGGTTGTCGACCTTTCGCGAAGTGCGGTCATGCGGCGTCGGCGGTGTCGGTGCTGCGCGCGTGGCCGGTCAGCGACAGGAACACCTCGTTGAGGTCGGGCCGGTCGACGGCGAAGCCGCGCAGGCCGATCCCGGCGGCCCGGCAGGCGGCGACGATGTCGGCGCCGCGCGCGACGTCGGGCAGCGCGACGGTGAGCGTGCCGGACGACGAGCCCTCGGGGACGTCACCGGTGAGCTCCTGGATCAGCGTCTCGGCGCGGCGCAGGTCGGCGGTGTCGGGGATGTCCAGGCGCAGCACCTGTTCGCCGATGGAGGCCTTCAGCTCGGCGGCGGTGCCCTCGGCGACCAGGGTGCCGCGGTCGATCACCGCGATCCGGTCGGCGAGCGCGTCGGCCTCCTCGAGGTACTGGGTGGTGAGCAGCACGGTCGCGCCGCGCTCGACCAGGCCGCGCACGATGCCCCACATGCGGTCGCGGGTGTGCGGGTCCAGCCCGGTGGTCGGCTCGTCGAGGAAGATCAGCGGCGGCACCGTGATCAGCGTGGCCGCCAGATCCAGGCGCCTGCGCATGCCGCCGGAGAACGCGGACACGCTGCGCCGCGCGACGGCGGTGAGCTCGAATTCGGCGAGCAGCTCGTCGCTGCGGGCGGCCGCCGCACGCCGCGACAGGCCGAGCAGGCGGCCGAACAGGCGCAGATTCTCCGCGGCGGTGAGGGTTTCGTCGACGGAGGCGTACTGCCCGGTGAGCCCGATCATCGAGCGCACCGCCGTGGCGTCGCGCACCACGTCGTAGCCGAACACCTCGGCGCTGCCGCGATCGGGCCGCAGCAGGGTGGCCAGCATGCGCACCGTGGTGGTCTTGCCCGCGCCGTTGGGGCCCAGCATCGCGAAGACCGAGCCGGCCGGGATGCTCAGATCGATACTGCCGACGGCGGTGAAATCGCCGTAGGACTTGCCGAGCCCGCTGGTGCGGACGGCGATGTCGGTACTCACTGCGGCCTCCCGGCATGGTCGAGTTCGGCGGTCGGGAACGACAGGGGGACAAGGGCTTCCACCTCGTCGGCGGCCAGTGCGACACCGGCGCCGGGGAAGCGGGCCGCGTAGGCGGCCGCGCGCGCCACCACATTCGGGTCGGCGACCCGGTCCAGCAGGACGCTGAGCCGGTCGGCGTCGAGGTCGGCCGCGCGCAGGGTGCCCGCCAGGCCGAGCCGGTCCAGGGCGCGGCCCCAGTAGGGCTGGTCGGCCTGGACCGCGCAGATCACCTGCGGCACACCGGCGCGCAGCGCGGCCGCGGTGGTCCCGGCGCCGCCGTGGTGGACCGCGGCGACGCAGCGTGGGAACACCGTGGCGTGGTCGACCTGGTCGACGATCGCGACCTGGTCCGACAGCTCCGGTTCGATGCCTGCCCAGCCCGCGGCCAGCAGCAGCCGCCTGCCGCGCCGACCGCAGGCGGTGCGCAGCATGCGCACCAGCTCGGCCGGATCGTCGACGGCCATCGACCCGAACCCCACATAGATCGGCGCTGCGCCCGCGTCCAGCCACGCCGTCAGCGCGGGATCGGCTGGGCCGCCCAGGAATCCGGCGGTGTCGACGGCGAAGCCGGTGACCGGGTGCCGGGCGGGCAGTTCCGCCGCGAGGCCGGGGAACAGCTCGATGTCGTAGGCCTGGATCGACACCCGGTTCGGCAGCGGGTGTTCCACGATCCCGAACTCGGCCAGCGGTTCGGCCAGGGCGGCGTCGCGCGCCCAGCGCAGACCCGACCAGATCCGCCGGTTGAGCGCACCGGGGATCCGCGCGCCCCACGCGGTGGGCAGCACGGGGACGGACCGGTTCGGATGGATGGGGAAGAAATGCACCGCGGCCAGCGGCAGACCGACCCGCCGGGCGGCCTTCTCGGCCGCCTCCTCGCCCGCCATCCCGGTCACCAGCACGTCGTGACCGGGTGCCAGCGCGAGCAGATCGCGCACCGCCTCGGCCACCCCGCGTCGCTGCAGATCCAGCACGGCGTGCCAGCGCTGCCGGGGGCTCAGGCTGCGGAAGCGCCGGTCGGCGTGCTGGGTGCGCAGCAACTCGGCGCTGTCGCGGCCGAAGGCGACGGCGGGGACGCCGTGCGCGGTGGCGAATCCGACCAGATTGGGGGACAGGGCGAGCGTCACCGAGTGCCCGCGAGCCAGCAGCTCGCGGGCCAGCAGGATGCCCGGTTGGGCATCCCCGCGGCTCCCGGTGAAGGCCAGCAGTGCGCGCATGCTCAGCCCGCGCTCAGCGCTGCCGAGGCGGTGTCGGCGACCGGGGCGTCCGCGACCGGAGCCGCGATGGTGGTGACCGCGTAGATGGCCCTGGCGAATTCGGTGAGGAAGCGATCCATCACCTCGGCGGGCAGCCCGGCCGGGTACCGGGTGGACACATACAGTCCCTCGGGCCCGCGCACGCACCAGAAGTACACCTCGTCGGTGGAGTACGACACCGCGCGCAGGGTGCGTCCGCGCAGGTCGGCGACCAGTTCGTAGTCCGGCAGCATCCGGATGTCGAGGAACGAGGCGCCGAAGGTGGGACCTTCGAGCGCGCCCGCCATGGCCAGCGACCGGCCCCAGGAGGCGTCGTTGCAGACGTGGGCGCGCTTGAGCGCGAGCCGGGTGATGTCGAGCGCGGCGGCCATGTCGGCGCCCGCGGGCAGGGTGATGTCGACCGGGACGACGTTGACGAACCAGCCCATCGACTCGAGCCAGGTCAGGTCGGGCCGGGTCGCGATCGGCATGATCGTGCGGAACCGGTCCTCGCCGAACACCTCTCGCGAGGCCGCGGCCAGGGCGGCGAAGACGGTGACCGAGAGGCGGTGCTTGATCCGGTCCAGCGCGGCCTCGACCTCCTCGAGCTGGTCGAGGGTGAGCAGGGTGCGCGAGACGCTGGGCTGGGCGTGCTCGCCGTCGAGGTCGGCCACCAGGCCCTCGGCGAATCGCGGCATGGGCGAACCGGGTTCGCCGACGAACTCGCGCCACACCGCGACGGCGGGGGAGTCGGGGGTGAGTTCCTCGGCGGCGGCCCGCTCGATGGCGGCGTAGTCGGCGGCGCTGCCGAAAGTGGCCGAGTCGCGGATCTCCCCGCCGGTGCGGACCGCGGTGTAGAGGGTGCGCAGTTCGAGGATCAGCACAGCCTGGGAGTAGGCGTCGAGCACGGAGTGGTCGGCGGCCACCAGCACGGTGAAGTCGTCGGTGTCGTGGGCGACGGTGGCGACGAGCAGGTGCGGCCACACGAGCGCCGAGAGCCGCTCTTCGAGTGTGTCGCAGAGGAATTCGTTGATCCGGTCACCGTCGGTGAGACCGGGGACCTCGCTCGCGGTGACCCGGACGGTGCCGGGGGCGGTGCTCTTGCGGTGGTAGTCGCCGTCGCCGGTCGGAGCGACGGTGGTGCGGAAGCCCTCGTGCCGGTCGTGCCACAGCTCGAGGGTCCTGGCCCAGTCCTGCGGGTGCAGGGGCGCGTCCATCTCGAAGACGGTGCCGATCCAGCGGCCGCGGCCGGGGCGGGGATCCTCCGGATCGAGAAATCCGAGGTACTGGGAGTGGACGCTGGCGAGGGGGCGTTCGTCGTCGTACCACGCGTCGGCGGCGAGTTCGGGGGTCCACAGGGACAGTGCGCCGGAACGGATCTGGAATTCGGAGAGATGCGTGTATTCCATGCGGAGATCACCTAAAGGCAGAAGGCACGCCGAAATCGGCAGCGAACGGGGAAGTTCGGTGAACGCGGGCGCGTCACCGGGTGTTGCTCTGGATCCCGCACCGGATGTAGCTGGCGAACCCTGGGCTATCCCGAGTCTATAACTCTGAGAGTTTTCTGAAAGACACCTTCTTCACATCTGGCTTATGTGAAGAAGCTCACTTTCAAATGTCTCGGAACCACAGCGTAACCCGGTGCCCCTGAAGTAAGGGGCTTTCCGTTCAGAAATCTTCGCCGGATTCCTCGGACGCGCGTTGACCTGCGGTTATCGCGCCGCGAGCGGCTCGTACTCGGGCAGGACGGTGCCGTGCCTGACCCGGCCGGACAGTCCTGGCAGCTCCGCAGGCGGCGTCCAGGTGCGGAATCCGTCGGTGCTGTCGCTGTAGAGATAGCGACCTTCGGTATAAGCGTCGAGATAGATCCGGTGCCCGCCGCCGGGCAGCGGAACCACCGACTGACCCTCGCGCGGTCCACCCCAGCCCGCCCAGTCGCCGGTGGCCAGGAATCGGTACGGACCCAGCGGGTGGTCGGCGACGGCGAGCTCGATCAGTTTGGTGTCCTCGTTCTTGACGAAGGCGTACACCCGGCCGTCCCGCCGGACCAGGGTGGTGTCGATCTGGCCGAGCGACCCCGGCGCCGCCGGGCCGAGCCCGAGCAGCGGAACCGGAGGCGACCACAGCGACAGGCTCTCGTCGAGTGGGATCAATAGATGCGGGGCGAAGCCGTATCCGCCGGTGAGCGAGACGACGATACCCACCCGGCCCGCGGCATCGGTGTACCACTCGGGCGCCCACGCGCCGTCCAGCCTGCCCGGCACCAGCATCGGCACCGGCGCCATCGGGGTCCAGGTGATCCGGTCGGTGCTGCGAGCCAGGCCGATCGCCCTGGCGTCCCCGGCGATCGTGTAGGTGAGGTAGTAGCGGCCGTCGGTGTGCCGCAGGACGCTGGGATCGCGCACCAGGCCGGTCGGCGGCGTGTACGCGTCCTCGTTCACGACGGAGAAGGTGGTGCCGTCGAAAGATTCGTAGACCGCCAGGGTGGTGTCGCTGTCGGCGCGGAACGCCGTCATCGTGTAGCGCACGGGAACCCGGCCCGGGTCCACGCCTACGCCGAGGGCCGGGCGGGCGCGCGCGGGGCCCGCTGCCAGCAGCGGGAGCCCGGCCAGCAGGGCCAGCGCGGATCTGCGACCCACCGTCATCGCCATGACCGGGAATTATCCGGCGCGCGGCGGGCCGGATCGGGCAGGCGCGCCGTGCGTCAGCCGCGGGCGGGCGCCGGTTCCGGTTCGGCGGCGGGCGCGGTGTCGCGCACCGGCAGTTTGGCGTCCACGGCGAGCCCGAGCAGACCCAGCGACAGGCACACCGCCGAGACCGTCACCGCCACCGGGTTGGTGTGGCCCGCGAGCGACCCGGCCAGGATCACCGTCGAGATGGTGCCCGGCGCCGAGCCGAGCACGGTTGCGGCCAGGTAGGGCAGCACCCGCACCGACGACAGGCCACAGCAGTAGTTGACGATCGAGAACGGCGCCATCGGGATCATCCGCAGCGCGGCCACCGCCAGCCAGCCCCGCTGGGCCAGCCGGGCATCGATCGCGCGGACCGCCGGATGGTTCAGGTGCTCGGCCACGCGCTCGCGCCCCACCGCCCGCACCGCGAGCAGGGCCAGCGTCGCGCTGACCCCCGTCGCCCCGAGCGCGATGACCGAACCGAGCACCGGACCGAACAGCACCCCGCTGGTCACCGTCAGCACGGTGCGCGGCACCGGCGCCACGGCGACGAGCGCGTAGAACAGGAAGAACAGCACCGGCAGCAGCGGCCCGGCGCCACCGGCCCAATCCCGGATCTGCTGCGGGCCGGGCAGCGGCACCATCGTCGCCACCACGAACAGCGCGGCGATCCCCGCCAGAGCCAGGAGCAGGCGCGGGGAACGGATCAGTCGGGACACCCGGGTAAGCGTACCGGCCGGTAGGGGATGGCCCGGGCGAGTGGACAGGGTGTCACAGTTAGCATCAAGAAGGAACCGGACACATCCTGGTTCGCCGGAGGGTCCGCTGCTGGGCTGATCTGCCGGATCGGCAGGTCACCGGGATGCGGTCGTCGAATGGAAGAGAGAACAGCAGCTATGCCGATTGGTTCAGAGTCCGGGGCGGGGCTCGCACCGGATCCGGTGCCCGAGTACGCCGCGTGGCGCAAGGGTGTGGCGGGCGTGCTGGCCAAAGCGCGACGGGTCGAGGCTTCCGAGCTGCCGGCGGAGCCGGAGCATCTGCTCGACGAGACCACCTACGACGGCCTGACCGTCGCACCGCTCTACACCCGCCGCGACGAGCTGCCCGAGCAGCCGCTGCCGGGCGCGTTCCCGTTCGTGCGCGGTGGCAGCGCCACCCGTGATCCGCAGCGCGGCTGGTTCGTCGCCGCCGCCGTGGGCTCGGCCGACGCCGAGGCCACCAACCGGACCATCCTGACCTGGCTGGAGAACGGCGTCAGTGCCGTCTCGCTCACGGTGGGCGCCGACGGCGTCGCCGTCGCCGACATCCCTCTCGCGCTGCGCGGGCTGCTGTTCGAGCTGGCCCCGCTGCGCCTGGCCGCCGGCGCCGAGGTCGAAGCCGCCACCGACCAGGTCTTCGCGCAGCTGGACGGCTACGAGCTCGCCGAGCCGGCGCAGATCCAGGTCGGCCTCGGTGCCGCCCCGCTGACCAGCGCGTTCGCCGGCACCACCGACCTCGACATCGAGCGGGCCGTCGCCCTGGCCGCCCGCGCGATCGCCCGCCCGGAGACCGTGCGCGCGATCACCGTGGACGGCACCGCCTTCCACAACGCCGGCGCCGCCGACGCCCAGGAGCTCGGCGCGTCCGTCGCGGCCGGCCTGGCTTACCTGCGCGCGCTGACCGCCGCCGGTGTCGATATCGCCGACGCCTTCGGCCAGCTCGAGTTCCGCTTCGCGGCCACCGACGACCAGTTCGCCACCATCGTGAAATTCCGTGCGGCCCGGCGCCTGTGGGCCCGGGTGGCGCAGGTGTGCGGCGCGCCCGCCTTCGGTGCCGCCCCGCAGCACGCGGTCACCTCCGCGGCGATGATGACCCAGCGCGACCCGTGGGTGAACCTGCTGCGCACCACCCTGGCCGCCTTCGGCGCCGGTGTCGGAGGCGCCGACTCGGTCACCGTGCTGCCGTTCGACTCCGCGCTGCCCGCCGGGGAACTCGGTGTGTCGCAGTCGTTCTCGGACCGCATGGCCCGCAACATCCAGCTGCTGCTGCTGGAGGAGTCGCGCCTGGGACACGTGCAGGACCCGGCCGCCGGCTCCTGGTACGTCGACGCGCTCACCGACGAACTCGCGGCCAAGGCCTGGGAGTTCATGCAGGAGATCGAGGCCGCGGGCGGATACCCCGCCGCGCTGGCCGCGGGCCTGGTCGCCGAGCGGATCGCCGCGACGGCCGCCACCCGCGCCGCCGACGTCGCGCACCGCAAGACCGCGGTCACCGGCGTCAACGAATTCCCCAACCTGGCCGAGACCCCGCTCTCCGAGCAGGCCCGCGCCGAGGTCGCCGTCACCCGCTACGGCGCCGCGTTCGAAGCGCTGCGCAACCGCTCCGACGCGCACCTCGCGGCCACCGGCGCCCGGCCCAAGGCCCTGATCGTGCCGCTGGGCCCGGTCGCCGAACACAACGCGCGCACCATCTTCACCGCCAACGTCCTGGCCTCCGGCGGGATCGAGTCGGTCAACCCCGGCCCGCTCACCGTCGAGGCCATCGCCGCGGCCGCCGCCGAGTCCGGCGCGCCGATCGCGGTGCTGTGCGGTGCGGACAAGCGCTACGGCGAGGAGGCCGGCGCCGCGGTCGACGCGCTGCGCGCCGCCGGGGTCGGCACGGTCCTGCTGGCCGGTCCCGAGAAGTCGGTCGCGCAGTACAGCGGTACACAGCGTCCCGACGGGTACCTGACCCTGCGCATCGACGCGGTCGCGGTCCTGTCGCAGCTGCTGGAGAAGGTGGGAGCCTGATGACCACATCCGATATCGAGCACCGGATCGGCAGTTTCGCCGAGGTCCCGCTCACCGAGCACGCCCCCGAGGCCGCCGCGGTCGACGACGCGCAGGTGCGGGAGTTCGTGGCCGAGGCGGCCGCGGCCAACCACACCACCGCCGACCAGCTCACCTGGGCGACGCCCGAGGGCATCGACGTGCCGCCGGTGTTCACCAAGGCCGACCGCGACGCCGTTGTCGCCCAGGGCTATCCGCTCGACACCGTGCCCGGTGTCGCGCCGTTCCTGCGCGGTCCCTACCCGACCATGTACGTCAACCAGCCGTGGACCATCCGCCAGTACGCGGGCTTCTCCACCGCCGCTGACTCCAACGCCTTCTACCGCCGCAACCTGCAGGCGGGTCAGAAGGGTCTGTCGGTCGCCTTCGACCTGGCGACCCACCGTGGCTACGACTCCGACCACCCGCGAGTGCAGGGTGACGTCGGCATGGCGGGCGTGGCGATCGACTCGATCCTGGACATGCGCCAGCTCTTCGACCAGATCCCGCTGGATCAGGTGTCGGTGTCGATGACCATGAACGGCGCGGTGCTGCCGATCCTGGCGCTCTACGTCGTCGCCGCCGAAGAGCAGGGCGTCACGCCCGCGCAGCTGGCCGGAACCATTCAGAACGACATTCTGAAGGAGTTCATGGTCCGCAACACCTACATCTACCCGCCCAAGCCCTCGATGCGGATCATCTCCGACATCTTCGCCTACACCAGCGCCGAGATGCCGAAGTTCAACTCGATCTCCATCTCCGGCTACCACATCCAGGAAGCCGGAGCCACCGCCGACCTGGAGCTGGCCTACACCCTGGCCGACGGCGTGGAGTACATCAAGGCCGGTATCGCCGCGGGCATGGACGTCGACAAGTTCGCCCCGCGCCTGTCGTTCTTCTGGGCCATCGGCATGAACTTCTTCATGGAGGTCGCGAAGCTGCGCGCGGGCCGGCTGCTGTGGAGCGAGCTGGTCTCGAAGTTCGAGCCCAAGAGCGCGAAATCGCTGTCGCTGCGCACCCATTCGCAGACCTCGGGCTGGTCGCTCACCGCGCAGGACGCCTACAACAATGTGGCGCGCACCTGCATCGAGGCGATGGCCGCCACCCAGGGCCACACCCAGTCGCTGCACACCAATGCCCTCGACGAGGCGCTCGCGCTGCCGACGGACTTCTCCGCCCGCATCGCCCGCAACACCCAGCTGCTGATCCAGCAGGAGTCCAACACCACTCGTCCGATCGACCCGTGGGGCGGCTCGTACTACGTGGAGTGGCTCACCCACCAGCTCGCCGAACGTGCCCGCGCGCACATCGCCGAGGTGGAGGCGCACGGCGGTATGGCGCAAGCGATCTCGGAAGGCATTCCGAAGCTGCGTATCGAAGAGGCCGCCGCCCGCACCCAGGCGCGCATCGACACCGGCCAGCAGCCGGTGATCGGCGTCAACAAGTACCAGGTCGAAGAGGACCACGAGGTCGAGGTTCTCAAGGTCGAGAACTCGCGGGTGCGCGCCGAGCAGATCGAGAAGCTGGAACGCCTGCGCGCCGAACGCGATTCGGCCGCCGTCGAGGCCGCGCTGGCCAACCTGACCCGCGCCGCCGCCTCGACCGAGGGCGGCATGGACAACAACCTGCTCGCCCTGGCCATCGACGCCGCCCGCGCCAAGGCCACCGTCGGTGAGATCTCCGACGCACTGGAGAAGGTCTACGGCCGCCATCAGGCCGAGATCCGTACGCTCTCCGGTGTGTACCGTGACGAAGCAGGCAAGGCTTCCAACATCGGCGCGGCCATCGCGCTCGTCGAGGAGTTCGCCGAGGCCGAGGGCCGCCGCCCGCGCATCCTGGTCGCCAAGATGGGCCAGGACGGCCACGACCGCGGCCAGAAGGTGATCGCCACCGCGTTCGCCGACCTGGGCATGGACGTCGACGTGGGCCCGCTGTTCCAGACCCCCGAAGAGGTGGCGCGCCAGGCGGCCGACAACGACGTGCACATCGTCGGTGTCTCCTCGCTGGCCGCGGGTCACCTCACGCTGGTGCCCGCCCTGCGGCAGGCACTGGCCGATGTCGGTCGTCCCGACATCATGGTCATCGTCGGCGGCGTCATCCCGCCCGGTGACTTCGACGAGCTGTACGAGGCGGGCGCCGCGGCGATCTTCCCGCCCGGTACCGTCATCGCCGACGCGGCCATCGATCTGCTGAAGAAGCTGGGCGCCTCGCTCGGCCACGAGATCGGCGGCGGCACAGCCGAATGAGCGACGCCGCACACGGAGCCGGGGGAGCCGCGGCGCACCCCCGGCTCGGCACCACCGCCGGCGTCGGCGCACCGCGCAACGACGGGCGTACCGTCGCCCGGGCGCCGCGCCCGATCGACGTCGGCGAGCTGGCCGAGGGCATCAGGGCCGGGCAGCGGGCCGCGCTGGCCCGGGCCATCACCCTGGTGGAGTCGACCCGCGCCGACCACCGGGAACTGGCGCAGCAGCTGCTGCTGGCACTGGGATCCGAGCCGGGCACCGTGGTGTCCAACCGGGTCGGGATCACCGGCGTCCCCGGTGTCGGCAAGTCGACCTTCATCGACGCGCTGGGCATGTACCTGCTCGGCAAGGGGCATCGGGTGGCGGTGCTGGCCGTGGATCCGTCCTCGACCCGCACCGGCGGCTCGATCCTGGGCGACAAGACCCGCATGGCGCGCCTGTCGCTGGAAGCCGACGCGTTCATCCGGCCCTCGCCGACGGCGGGCACCCTCGGCGGCGTCGCCAAGGCCACTCGCGAGACCATCGTGCTGCTGGAAGCCGCGGGCTACGACGTGATCCTGGTGGAGACCGTCGGCGTCGGCCAGTCCGAGGTGACCGTCGCCAACATGGTCGACGTGTTCTGTTTCCTCACCCTCGCCCGCACCGGTGACCAGTTGCAGGGCATCAAGAAGGGTGTGCTGGAGCTGGCCGAACTGGTCGCGGTGAACAAGGCCGACGGCAAGCACGAGATGGAGGCCAAGTCGGCCGCGCGGGAACTGTCGGGTGCGCTGCGCCTGATCCACCCGCACGACGCGCTCTGGCGTCCGCCGGTGCTCACCATGAGCGGCCTGGAAGGCCAGGGCCTCGACAAGTTCTGGGACACCGTGCTCGAGCACCGCCGCGTCCTCACCGACGCGGGCGAGTTCGCCGAGAAGCGCCGCCGCCAGCAGGTCGACTGGACCTGGACCATGGTGCACGACCAGATCCTGCGCCGTCTCGCCGACAACCCGTCGGTGAGATCCGTGCGCGCCGAGGTCGAATCGGCCGTGCGCGACGGCACCCTCACCCCGGCGCTGGCCGCCGAGCGGATTCTGCGCGCTTTCGACGCCTGACCACCTTTTTCGCGACCAGGGGTTGCGCGAACGGTCGTCGGTGTGAATACTTAGGCATGTGCCTAAGTATTCGGGTGATGAGCCGGCCGGTGGACTCGACAGCGTCTTCCGTGCCGTCGCCGATCCGACGCGGCGCGCCATCGTCGAGCGGCTGGCCCGCGGACCGGCCTCGGTCTCGGACCTCGCCGCGCCGTTCGAGGTCGCGCTGCCGACGATCGTCGGGCACCTGAAGGCGCTCGAGGCCGGGCAGATCGTGAGCTCGGCCAAGATCGGGCGCGTGCGCACCTATCAGCTGGCGCCGGGGGCCTTCGGGTCCGCGATCGACTGGCTGCGGCAGCAGCGCCCATCGGCCGAGCGTCAGATCGACCGGCTCACCGCACTACTCGTGGAATCAGCGAACAACCAAGAGGGAGAACG
Organism: Nocardia asteroides; assembly: GCF_900637185.1. Taxonomy (NCBI): domain Bacteria; kingdom Bacillati; phylum Actinomycetota; class Actinomycetes; order Mycobacteriales; family Nocardiaceae; genus Nocardia; species Nocardia asteroides. The sequence continues at coordinate 4,030,643 of NZ_LR134352.1, forward strand.
ACCATGACCGACACCGCTACCCGCTCCATCAACCACGCCCAGTTCACCATCGAGCGCGAGGTACCCGTGGCGCCCGCGGTGGCGTTCCAGGCCTTCGCCGATCCCGCGATCAAGAGCAAGTGGTTCGGCGGCGAAGAGGGCTGGGAGCTGACCGAGGCCTCCGCCGACTTCCGCGTCGGCGGTATCGAGATCAACGAAGGCATCTTCCAGGAGACGGTGACCTCGCGATTCGTGGCCACCTACACCGACATCGTCGACAACGAGCGCCTCGTCTACACCTACGACATGTGGCTGAACGGCGCCCACATCTCCACCTCGGTCGCCACCTGGGAATTCGAGCCGACCAGCACCGGCACCAAACTCACCCTCGTCGAGTTCGGCGCCCACCTCGACGGCCACGACACCGGCGCCCAGCGCGAAGAGGGCACTCGCGAACTGGTCGCCGCGCTGGGCAAGTACCTCGAGTCCGTCGCCTAGTCACCCGTGGCCCATGCTCATCCGCATCGGGGCGGGCCGCTGCCCCGGCGCGAGGACCAGGAACTGGCCCATCATGCCCTGGTCCTCATGGTGCAGCAGGTGGCAGTGATACATGTACGGGAACGTCGGGTCGGTGTGATCGGCGAAGTGCATCGCCAGGATGTAGGTCGCGCCCGGCGTCGTGTACACCGTGTCCTTCCAGCCGGACAGCGCTGGGGGAGGCGGACTTCCGTCGATCGCGAGGATCTGGAACTGGACGTCGTGGACGTGGAAGTTGTGCGGCCAGTTGTCCTTGTTGCGGACCGACCAGACCTCGGTGGTGTCCACCGGGATCGTCATGTCGATGCGGTTCATGTCCATCCGGCGGTTGTTGATCATGAACCACTGCAACTCGAAGGCCCGGGCCGGTGCGGTGTTCGCCGCGGCGAGTGGCGTGATCGGCACGAGCGCCGCGGGCACCGCCGCCGCGGGGCGCAGGGTGGCGCCGGCGCGCAGGTCCAGGATGTCGAAGGTGTCGTCGAAACCGAACTCGGCGGCACGATCGATACCGCCGCGCTCGTCGATCGGCAGCGACCGTAACGTGACGTTCTCGCCCGCCCGCACCGTGACCACGATCTCCGCTCGCTCCCCGGGACTGAGCTGGATCCGCGACAGTTCCACGGGTTCCGGGAGCAGGCCGCCGTCGGTGGCGATCAGCTGGAAGTGCCTGCCGTCACCGAACGCGAGGTGGTACAGGCGGCCCGACGACCCGTTGAGAATGCGCAGCCGCACCCGTTCGGTGGTGACGCCGAGATGGGCGCCGGCGATGCCGTTGGTGACGATGGTGTCGCCGAGCAGGCCGACATCGGTGGGGTCGGATTCGTCGATCGCGCCGTCGGCGGTGAACCGGCGATCCTGGATCACCAGCGGAATATCGTCCACGCCATAGTCTTTCGGCAGATCCAGCGCGTCGGCGGGGTCGTCGTCGAGCAGGAAGAACCCCGCCATCCCGCGCTGGACGTGCTTCTCGGTCGCGCCGTGCGGGTGTGGGTGGTACCAGAGCGTGGCCGCCTGCTGCGACACCGTCCAGCTGGGCGACCACACCGCACCGGGCGCGACCATCTGATGTGGTCCACCATCGCACGCGGCGGGGACGTGCATGCCGTGCCAGTGCACCGAGGTCGGCTCGGGCAGCTCGTTGGTCACCGTCACCGCGACCCGCTCACCGCGCCGGGCGCGCAGCGTCGGGCCGAGTACCGATCCGCTGTAGCCCCACGTCGGGGTGCGGACGCCGCGCACTATCTCGGTGCTCCCGGCCTGGGCCGCGAGGGTGAACCGGCGGACACCGTCGGCGCCGACCGTCGCGGGTGCCAGTGGCGGGATCGGCAGCGGCCGCGTCGCCGCCGGTGCCGCCGTGGGTGCGGTCGGGCGGAACGAGCACCCGGCGGCATAGGCGATCGGGGTGAGGGCGAGTCCGGTGAGGAAACCTCGTCGCGAGACCACGTACGTACTCCTTCTGTGCGGGAACTTCCAGCTTCGATCGGTGCCGGGACGGGCGACTCCGACCCGCGGCCGGAACGCGGGCCGCCGATTGCGGCCGCGAGGCCGTTGCGGACGCGCCGATCGCGTGCTAGCGCCGCGGCGTCGCCTACCGTGGGTGCGTGATCGACATCAGCGGGCGCCGTGGTCCGCGGTGGCTGCTGCGGTGGCTGCCGCTGGCGCTGATCCCGGTTCTGCTGCTGGCCAGCACCTATCCCGGCCAGTACCGGGTGCCGGCGCACTACTGGCTGCTCGCACTGACGGCCGGGGTGGTGTTCCTCGCCGGGACGCGGTGGCCGCTCGCGGTGTCGCTGATCCTGTCGGCGCTGGCCGTGCCGCTGCTGCGGACACCGGCCTGGGGTGTGTCGGGCCTGGTGCCCTACCTCGGTGCGGTCGCGCTGGTCGACGTGATCGCGCGCACGCACCGGAGCGCCACCGTGTGGGTGGCGACCATGGGCTGGGCCGCGGCGGTGGTCCTCGGGCGCGTCGGCCTGCACGACACCTCCATCGGCCGCGCGTCGACCGTCGTCGAGGCGCTGGCCTACGTGGGCCTGCCGCTGCTCCTCGGGCTCTACCTGCGCGGCCAGCGCGACCTCGCCGACAACCTGCGCCTGCGCGCGGCCGACGCCGAAGCGCGCACCCGCCTCGACGAGCGGGCGGCCATGGCCAGGGAACTGCACGATGTCGTCGCCCACCACATGGCCTCGATCATCCTGCGGGTCTCGGTCGCCGGCCGGGTGGTGCGCGCGGCAGACCCGCGCGTGGTCGCCGTCCTCGACGATGTCCGCGCCACCGCCGCCGACGCGCTGGCCGACATCCGCCGATTCCTCGCCGCCCTCCGCGATCCCGCGCTCGGCAGCGTCGCCCTGGTCGAGGCCGACGCCGTCGGCACCGAGGTCAGCGCCGCCGTCGCCCGCGCGCAAGCGGCCGGCTTCACCATCGACGCCGAGATCGAGACCGACCTCGCGTCACTGGACGCGATGAGCAGGCTCACCCTGTTGCGGCTGGTGCAGGAATCGCTGACCAATGTGATGAAGCACGCGGATCACGCTGTGCCCGTGCGGTTCCGGATCGACCGTCGCGCGGACGGCATCCACCTCGACGTGCGCAGCGGCCGCGCCGATCCCGCCGCGGCGCCCGGTCACGGCATCGTCGGGATGCGGGAACGCGCCGCGCTGGCGGGCGGCACCCTCACCGCGGGAGCCGAGGCCGGGCACTGGGTCGTGCGGGCATGGCTGCCCGACATCGCGAAGGGAACCGATCCGGCATGATCTCGGTACTGCTGGCAGACGACCAGCGTCTGGTACGCGCGGGGCTGCGCATGCTCATCGAGGACACCACCGACCTCACCGTCGTGGGTGAGGCGGCCGACGGGGTAGCGGCGGTGCGGCTGTTCGCCGAACTCGCGCCCGATCTGGTGGTGATGGATCTGCGCATGCCCGGACTCGACGGAGTCGCGGCCACCCGGCAGATCCTGGCCGCCGCGCCCCGGGCGAAGGTGCTGGTGCTCACCACCTTCGACGACGACGAGCACCTGTTTCCCGCGCTCGCCGCGGGCGCGTCCGGCTACTTCGTCAAGGACACCGACCCGGAGATCCTGCTCGACGCCATCCGGCGCACGGTCGACGGCGACCTGGTGTTCTCACCGGCTCTCCTGCGGCGGCTGGTCGATCGCGCGGTCACCGCCCAACCCGCGCCCGTGGTCGCCGTGCCGGCGCTGAGTCCGCGCGAACTCGCGGTATTGCGCCTGGTCGGCGACGGATACGGCAATCAGGAGATCGCCGAGCGGCTGCACCTGGGCGTGAGCACCGTCAAGACCCACCTCGCGAACCTGTTCGAGAAGACCGGCACCGACAATCGCGTCCGCCTGGCCGTCTACGCGTCGAAGCTCGCCGCCGATCAACCCGGATATCTCAACGGTGAGATAAGTCATGATTGAGTAAGTCAATATTGAGATACATTCATCCTGTCACGCAGTCGGGTTGTCGCACAGGAGGATTGATCATGCGGATCGCGGTGTTCGGGGCCGGTGGCGCCGTCGGTAGCAGGGTGGTGGCCGAGGCGCTCGCCCGCGGGCACGAGGTGACCGCGGTCGCCCGCCGCGCGATCGCCGTGCCGACGGGTGTGCGGCTTCTGATCGGGGACGCGTCCGATCCCGAGCAGGTCGAAAAGCTCAGTGCCGGACAGGATCTCGTGATCGCGGCGACACGGCCCGCACCCGGATCGGAGTCGGAGCTGCCGGTGGTGGCGGCGGCGATGCTGGCGGGAGTGGCGCGCAGCGGAACGCGGCTGCTCGTCGTGGGCGGCGCGGCGACGCTGGTCGTGCCAGGGGCGGGGCTGCCGCTGCACGAAACGCCGGACTTCCCGTCCGAACTCGCGGCGATCGCGCGCGCCTGCGCCGAGCAGCTCGCCGCCTGTCGAGCGGACGTCGTGGCCGACTGGACCTACCTCAGTCCGCCGGCGGAGCTGGCCCCTGGTGCGCGCACCGGCACCTACCGCGTCGGCGCCGACGAACTGCTGGTCGACGACCACGGTGCCTCCGCAATCTCGATGGAGGATTTCGCGGTCGCCGTCCTCGACGAAGCCGAGCGGCCGATGCATCGGCGGGTCCGCTTCACGGTTGCCGCTGCATGATTCGCGCCGGGTCCGGTTGTCTCCGGTGACGAATCGGTAAGAAACGGGTAACGGCACTGTGATCTCCGCCGATACTGAGACCGACCGCACTGAGCGGTCGGTTTTCAGTAGGAGGTTCGATCGATGCGGTGCCGCAGCGCGGTGGCGGCGGTACTCGTCGCGGTGGTCTCGACCCTGGCCTGCGCGGGCGGCGCCGGTGCGGACGGTCCGGAAAACCTTGTCGCGGCGGACAAACGGGCGGTCGCGATCGACGGGTCCCGCGCCGAGGTGACCGCGATCGAGGGCAGGCAGGTGACCGTCCGGATCCACTCCGCCGCCATGGGCCGTGAGGTGTCGGTGAAGGTCCAGCGCCCCGCCGACACCTCGGTGCCGCGGCCCGCGCTGTACCTGGTGAACGGAGCCGGTGGCGGCGAGGACACCGCCACCTGGGAGCAGAACACCGACGTGGTGGACTTCCTGGCGGACAAGGACGTCAATGTCGTCATGCCGGTGGGTGGCGCGTGGAGCTACTACACCGACTGGCGCAGTACGGATCCGCGCCTGGGCGTGAACAAATGGCGCACCTTCTTCCTCGACGAACTGCCCGCCCTGGTGGACGCGATGTTCGGCACCACCGGTCGCAACGCCATCGCCGCGAACTCGATGACGGTCACCTCGGTGCTGCAACTGGCCATCGCCAAGCCCGGCCTGTTCCGTTCGGTGGCGGCCTACAGTGGCTGCGCGCAGATCAGCGACCCCGTGGGCAGGCAGTTCGTGAACGTCGTCGTCGGCACCGGCGGTGGCGACGCGTCGAACATGTACGGGCCGCCCGGTGATCCGGAATGGGTCGCCAACGATCCGGTCGTCAACGCCGAGGGCCTGCGCGGCACCAAGCTCTACATCTCCAACGGCAACGGCCTGCCCGGCGAACACGACAAGCTCGGCGACCCGCACCTGATCACCTGGGGCCCGGTCGGACTGGCGAACCAGATCGTCGTCGGCGGTGTGATCGAGGCCGCGACCAGCTGGTGCACCGAGAACCTGCGCGAACGGCTCGCGGAGCTCGACATTCCCGCCACCTTCGACGTGGACACCCAGGGCACCCACTCGTGGGGCTACTGGCAGAAGGCGTTCAAGAACTCCTGGCCGCTGCTGGCCGAGGGGATGGAGATCCCCGCCTGATCAACCGAGCTCGAACAGCTCGGCCGCGTTGTCGTGGCACACGCGGCGCAGCCAGCCGGGACCGAGGTCGAGCCGCTCGAGGGCGACGATCGCCTCCTCGTACGGGTACGGGATGTTCGGGAAGTCGCTGCCGAACAGGATGCGATCAGCGAAGCGGCGCAGCCGGTCGCGCTCCGCGACGGGGAACGGCGCTCCGCTTTCGTTGAAGTCGGTCCACACCATGGTGGTGTCGAGGTACAGGCGCGGATGGCGCTCGGCCAGGTCGAGGAACTCGCTGTACTCGGGCGTGCCCATATGGGCGATGATCAGCCGCAGTCCCGGATGGCGGCGCAGCAGTTCGGCGATGGGCTCGGGGCCGGTGAATTCGCCCGGTGCCGGGCCGGATCCGCAGTGGATGACCACCGGGACGCCGGTCTCGGCCAGGATCGCCCATACCGGGTCCAGCAGCGGATCCAGCGGGGAGAACGCGCCGACCTGGATGTGCACCTTGAAGACCCGGGCACCGCCGGCGATCGCGGCGCGCACGTACTCCGGCGCACCGGGTTCGGGGTAGAAGGTCGCGGTGTGCAGGCAGTCCGGAGTGCGCGCGGCGAACTCGGCGGTCCACTGGTTGAGCCAGGCCGCCATCTGTTGCTTGTGTGGGTAGACCAGCGAGGTGAACGCGCGGACGCCGAAGTCGCGCAAGGTCTTCAGCCGGACCTGCTCGTCGTCGCGGTAGGTGATCGGCCACGGCCGTCCGGTCAGTGGACCCGCCTGGTCGAAGTAGGCCCACACCTTGCGCATCACCTGGTCGGGCATGAAATGGGTGTGCACGTCGACGATCGCGGGCAGGTCAAGGCGGCGGCGGAAATCGGCGAGATAGGCGGCGGTATCGACGGTCATGACGGCGGCTCCGGGTACAGGCGGCGGGCGAGAGCGCCCACGCGGGTGACGAGACGGGCGAAGAAGGCGGCGGGGTCGGTGCCGATCACGATGTCGGCGTTGGGCTCCCGGCCCCACATGCCCGCCCAGTCGGCGACGGTGGTGGCCCGGGTGAGGGTGCCCGCCAGCTCGACGTCCACGGTCGCGGGCCGGGTCGTGGCCAGCGTGGGGTCCAGCGCCACCGCGGCCGCGAAGGGATCGTGCATGTGCGCGAGGTAGCCCAGGGCGTAGCCGTGGTGGAAGTCGAAGTAGAACCGGACCGCGTCCACCAGATAGCGGATGATCGGATTGCTTGCCGCCGAACGCCATTCGGTACCGTCGCCCGGGCCGACCGACTCCACCGGCGTGCTGTGCGCGGCCGCGGCGAGCTGGGCCAGATGCTCGGGGCGCATCTCGATGGTCTCGGTGATGTCGAGCGCGCACACCAGTGGCCGCCGGTCCGGCGGGGCGGCCGAGAAGGCGTCGAAGACCTCCTTCGCGGCCTCCGGGTCGACGTGGATGTTCCACTCGTTGGTCGGGGTGGTGTTGCCCGGATGGTTGAACGCGCCGCCCATGATCACCAGCCGGCCCAGCAGCCGCGGCAGCTCCGGCTCGAGGCGCAGGGCCAGCGCCAGATTGGTCAGCGGGCCGGTGCACAAGCCGATCGCGGCGCCGGGATTCGCCCTGGCCAGCTCGACCCACATCCGCGCCGCCGACCGGTCCGACAGCGGGCGCGCCGAGACCGGCAGTTCCGCGTAGCCGAGCCCCTGCGGGCCGTGGGTGTCCTCGGTGGTACGCAACGGCACCGCCAGCGGGACCTGCGCGCCCGCCGCCACCTCGATCGGGCCCGCCCCGGCCAGATCCAGCAGGGCGAGGGTGTTCGCGGCGACCTGGTCGGTCGGCACATTGCCCGCGGTGGCGGCGATGCCGAGGATCTCGGCCTCAGGGGAGGCCAGCAGGTACAGCAGCGCCAGCGAATCGTCGATCCCGGTGTCGACGTCGAGAATGATCTTCCGCACCACCGACCGAGCGTAGCGCCGGGCGTTTCGCTCCCCGGCGCCGCCCTCGCACGGAGTCGCCGTCCGTGCTGGTCGCGGCACCGCGGCGGTCCGCGGCGCGGATGCCGAGGCCGGAAATCCGGTCGTGACGGGGGCGAAAGGGCGGTCACGGCGGCCGTTTCCGATACTGTCGCTGGGAGATTGCGGAAACCGATAGCTTCAACAGGCGAGGGTAGGTGCATCTTGACGGCGACAACCGCTGCGAAATTGGAAGAACTGCGCAAGAACCTGGCAGCCGCGCAGGAGCCCGCCGGGGACGTGGGCGTCGCCAAACGGGCCGCCAAGGGAATCGCGAGCCCACGGGAACGGATCGCCATGCTGCTCGACGCGGGGAGTTTCGTCGAGATCGGGGCGCTGGTGCGACAGCCCGGTGTGGCCGACAGCCTCTACGGCGACGGCGTGGTCACCGGACACGGCCGCGTCGACGGACGGCCGGTGGTGGTGATCGCTCACGACCAGACCGTGTTCGGCGGTTCGGTGGGGGAGATGTTCGGCCGGAAGGTGGCCAAGGCGATGGAACTCGCGGCCGAGATCGGCTGCCCGTTCATCGCGATCAACGACTCCGGCGGCGCCCGCGTGCAGGACGCGGTGACCTCGCTGTCGTGGTATGCGGCGATGAGCAGACACCAGCTCGCCCTGTCGGGCGTGGTGCCGCAGGTCTCGATCATGCTCGGCAAGTGCGCGGCGGGCGCGGTGTACGCCCCCATCAACACCGACGTGCTGATCGCCACCGAAAACGCGTACATGTTCGTCACCGGGCCGGAGGTCATCCGCGAGACCACCGGCGAGGAGGTGACGCTGGAGGAACTCGGCGGCGCCTACAACCAGGCCCGCAACGGCACCATCCACCACGTCGCGGTGGACGAGCGGGCCGCGCTGGACTGGGCGCGCACGTATCTGAGCTACATGCCGACGACCTGCTTCGAACTCCCGCCCGTCATCAACCCGGGCCTCGAACCCGAGCTCACCGATTCCGACCGCGAACTCGACACGCTCATCCCGGATTCCGACCGGGCCGGCTACGACATGTACGACGTGCTGCTGCGAATCTTCGACGACGGCGAGTTCCACGAGGTCGGCGATTGCGCGGCGCGCAACCTGATCACCGGCTTCGCCCGGGTCGACGGCCGCAGCGTGGGCGTGGTCGCCAACCAGCCGCTGGTCTACAGCGGGGCCATCGACGCCCGCTGCTCGGACAAGGCGGCCCACTTCATCCGGCTCTGCGACGCCTTCGGGCTGCCGTTGATCTTCGTGGTCGACACCCCGGGCGTGCTGCCCGGCGTCGAGGAGGAGAAGATCGGCGTCATCAAGCGCGGCGGCCGGTTCTTCTACGCCGTGGTCGAGGCGACCGTGCCGATCGTGACGGTGGTGGTGCGCAAGGCCTTCGGCGGCGGGTACGCGGTGATGGGCTGCAAGCAGCTCGGCGGCGACGTGAACCTGGCCTGGCCCACCGCGCGCATCGCGGTGATGGGCGCCGAAGCCGCGATCGGGCTGACCCAGCGCAAGCAGCTGGCGGCCGTGCCGGAAGCCGAGCGGCCCGCGGTGCGCCAGCAGATGGTCGACTTCTACAACGCGGCCGTGGCCACGCCGTGGACCGCCGCCGAACGCGGCTACATCGACGCCGTGATCGAGCCGTCGCACACCCGGCTCGAGATCCGCAAGGCCCTGCATCTGTTGCGGGACAAGCGGGTCGAGCAGGGACCGCGCAAACACCGCCTGCTGCCGCTGTAGCACCGGGCCCCGCCGGGCCCGGTGACCGGCGGGGCTCAGTAGGTCGGCAGGGCGAAGTCCTCGGTGTGCCCGAAGAAGATCTTCTTGGTGAGCGGACGCATCGGCCGCGACATCATGATCCGCACGTTCACCTTCGCCAGCGCGGTCATGAGGGCGGTGTTGGGCAGCATCATCTTCATACCGCCGCCGGGGATCTCCTTGGCCTTGGCCAGGAACGGCGTGATCTTGTCCTGGTAGCGCTGCTGCGCGCCCGCCAGATCCGCCGGGGTGGCGGCGATCTCGGCGGCCAGCACGTAGGCGCCGACGATCGCCATGGCGGTGCCCATGCCGGTCATGGGGGAGCCGCAGTAGCCCGCGTCGCCGATCAGGGTGACCCGGCCCGCGGACAGCTCGGGCACGTCGACCCGGGCCACCTCGTCGAAGTAGAAGTCGGTCGCCGAGTCCATGGCCGCCAGGATCGCCGGCGCCCGCCACCCCGCGTCGGCGAGGGTGCGGCGCAGCAGGGCCCGCTGAGCTTCGACGTCGCGCCGCAGCGCCGGGTCGGGGTCGGTGCGCAGCGTGATGATCGCCTTGCAGGTGGCGGGGTCGGCGTCGGGGCGGATGCCGATCATCGCGCCGGGGATCAGGCGCATCTCGAACCAGCCGGGCTCGACGTCCGGCGGGCTGGGCATGGTGAAGAAGGCGCCGTAGCCGCCGAGATTGGTGCTGAACTGCTCCTCCGGGCCGAAGGCGAGCCGGCGGGTGGCCGAGTGCACGCCGTCGGCGCCGACGACCAGGTCGAAGCGCTCGGTGGCGCCGGAGGCGAAGGTGACCGCGGCAGCCGTCGCGTCCTGGTCGATCCGCTCGATCCACTCGCCGTAGCGGTAGTCGAGCAGGCCACTGTCGGTGGCGGCCGCCAGCTCGTCGAGCAGCACCTGGTTCAGGTCGCCACGGGTGATCTCGATGTCGGCGATGGCGCCGAGGCCGTCGAAGTCCTCCATCGCCATCCGGGCGTAGACCTTGCCGTCGCCGTCGACGTAGGCCATGCCGCGTTCCTCGAGCTGGTACTTCGCGATGCCCGCCATCAGGCCCATCCGCTCGGCGGCCTCCTTGCTCGGCCCGCGCAGGTCGACTGCCTGCCCGCCCGGCCGGGGGGCGGTGGCCCGCTCGACCACCGTGGTGCGAATGCCGTTGCGCAGCAACTGGAGTGCGACCGCGTTGCCCGCGATCCCGCCGCCGGAGACCAGAACGTGCAGGGGGCTGGTGGTGCTCATCGGTGAAGTCCTGTCTGGAGAACGAATGTCTTAGACATATGTCTAACACAGGGCTTGCACGTATGTCTAGAACAAATGTCTGAGACGTTCGGGTAGGGTGGTGGCCATGGGAAACAGGGAAGACCTGCTGGCCGGTGCGCGGAAGGTCATCATGGAGCAGGGTGTCGCGAAGGCGACCGCACGCGACATCGCCGCCGCGGCCGGGGTGAGCCTGGCGGCGATCGGCTACCACTTCGGGTCGAAGGAACGTCTGGTCACCGAGGCGCTGACGGAGGCGCTCGGCACCGCGATCGGCGACTCCATGGAGAACCTGATCGCCGACAGCGCAGGCGCCACCCCGCTGGCCGGGTTCACCCGCCTGTGGAACGGGATGCCCGCCGTCTTCGCGAACAACCAGGAAGCCATGCTGGCCAGCCTGGAGAACATCGTGCGCATCGTCCGGTCCGACGAGAGCCGCGCCCAGCTGGCCGACCAGCTCCCGCAGATCTACGCCGACCTGTCGCGGAACGTCCAAACCGCCCACCCCGAACTCGACGCCGACCAGGCCGAAGCCGTGGCACAGCTGTACTTCGCCCTCGTCCAGGGCCTCGGCCTGCTGTGGGTGCTGAACCCGAACGGGGGAGTCCCCGACGGTGACCGGCTCGCCGTCGCGCTACGCGCGCTGACGAGCTGACGGCCGCGCGTCGGTCGCTGATGGCCGCCCGTTCGCTGGGCTGATCGTTGCGCTCGCTGATCGCGGCGTGCCCGGTCGCTTACGGAGCGCGTTCGCTCGCTGAAGGTGGGGACCGCTGCGCTCAGGATCGCGATGATCGCGACGCGTATTCGCTCGCTAACAGCGGTGCGACGGTTCGCCGACGGGCTGCACGCCCGGTCGCTGACGGTCGCGCTCGGCGACGGCTGGCCGCGCGTCCGCTCGGCTGACGGCCGCCACGCTCGTATGCGAATGGCTGCGCGCCCGTTCCTTGGCGGCTGTGCGCCTGCTGTTCGGGTCGTGCTCGCTGTTCCGGCTGGCCGGGCACGTGCCGTGTGGCGTCACTGGCGGTCGGTCCTGTGGGGTCGGCCGCGTGACGGATGCCGGCTGGCCGGCGGCTAAGGGCGCGCCCACGCCGGCCGCGCGGCGCCGTATTCCGGTGCGGGCCAGCGGTAGTCGGCGTAGTCGGCGAACGCGGGTGCCGCGGTCACCACGCCGGCGTGGTCGAGGGCCGTGGCCGGGTCGGGCTGGGTGGCCGGGGGATGGTCGGGGGTGCGGTCGCCCGTGGCCAGGAGCCAGGATGCGGTGCGGGCCAGCGCGACCCGCACTGTGCGAGCGCGGCCGTCGGTGGTGCGGGCCCGGAGCGCGTCGAGTACGCCGGCGGCCAGCAGGTAGCCGGAGCCGTGGTCGAGTGCCTGTGCGGGGAGGGCCCCGGGGCGGTCCGGGGTGCCTTCGAGCAGGGAGATGCCCGAGGCCGCCTGGACGATGCTGTCGAAGCCGCGTCGTCCGCCCCAGGGTCCGCTCTCGCCCCACGCCGACACCCGAGCGTGGATCAGGCCGGGGTGCGCCGCGGTGTCGAGTCCGATGGCGGCGAGCGCGCCGGGACGGTAGCCGGTCACGAGGACGTCGGCGGTGGCGAGGAGATCGGCGAAAACCTCGGAGTCCGTGCGCAGATCGAGCAGGGTGGAACGCTTGCCCTGGCAGGTGTCGAGGAACTGCCAGTCGATCTCGGGCAGCTGCGGTGGGTCGACGCGCAGGACGTCGGCGCCGAGCAGCGCGAGGGTGCGGGTGGCGACCGGGCCTGCCAGGACCCGGGTGAGATCCAGCACCCGGATACCGGCCAGCGGCCGCTCGCTCGTCGCATCGTGCGGCGTGACAACGGAGTTTGGTGGCGCGGCCTCCACGGTCACCGGCGGGCCGGCGGCGGCGCGACGCATCGCACTGCCCGTCCCTTCGACTTCCGTGTGTGCACGGACCGCGTCGGTCGCCGCCGCGGCGCGGGACTCGCGTGGCGTCTCGTTGTCGATCTCGACAGTTACCAGGGGGCCGCCGGCGGCAGCGCGGCCCATCGCACTGCCTGCCCACTCGGATTCGGTGCGGACCCGGACCGCGATGGCATCCGTCGCCGCTGCGGCCTCTTCGATCTCGGTCGCGGTCATGGCGGCGAACCGTGCGGTCAGTCGCGCGGCGTCGGCGTCGGTGGGCAGACCCGCGGCGATCAGGAGCCGTGCCCGGTGATGCGGGTAGTTGGCGTGGGTGCGCACCCAGCCGTCGCTGCTGCGGAAGAAGCCCGAGAGTTCGGCGAAGATCGCCGGTGCCGCGCCGTCGCGGCGGAACAGCCGCTCACTGCCGAACGCCGCCACGATCCGGGCGGGATCGAGCCGTTCGGGCAGGGCGGGCAGACCGAGCGCCGCGCGATACCGGTTCGCGGCGCCCGTCACCGCGGCCACCGATCCCGCCGCCAGCGCCCACACCGGTAGCGTGGCTGCCAGCCCGGCACCGGGATCGGGACCGTCGTCGAGGACCGACGGGGTGAGCCCGAGGCCGGTCTCGTAGGCGTGCACGAGCTGCTGCGCGGTGGTCACCTCGCTCAGCCTAGCCAGGACGACGATCGGTGAGGAGTGTGATGTTCGGCGTGAATACCGCGGCGACGGAATGGATTCGGGTGCTCAGGGCCGACCCGGCGGCGCGCACGCGACTGGTGTGTTTCCCGCCCGGCGGCGGCTCGGCCACCGCCTACCGCGCCCTCGCCCAGTACGTGGGGACCGGTGTCGAGGTCACCGCCGTGCAGTATCCGGGCAGGCAGGACCGCCTCGGCGACGCGGTGATCACCGACCTGCCCACCCTGGCCCAGGCGGTCGCCGCCGATCTGCTGCGCAGCCCGGGTGTCCCGCGAGTCCTGTTCGGGCACAGCATGGGAGCCACGGTGGCCTACGAGACCGCGCGGGCCCTCGCCGCCGCGGGCCAGGCCCCGGCCGCGCTGATCGTGTCCGGCCGCCCCGACCCGGCCTACGAGGAAACCGGACGTCTGCACCGCGACTCCGACGCCGCGCTCATCGACCACCTGGAACTTCTCGCCGCCGACCCGGTGCCGGTGCGCCTGCTGCGCACCGAGCCCGGACTCGCCGACCTGGTCCTGCCCGCGGTACGCGCCGACTATCAGGCGGTCGAGACCTACCGGCACCGGCCCGGCCCGGCGCTGACCTGCCCGGTCGCCGCCCTCGTCAGCACCGAGGACCCCACCACCACTCCCGCCCAGGCCGAGCGGTGGGCCACGGTGACCGACGGGCCGTTCACCCTGGCCACCTTCGCCGGCGGCCACTTCTACCTCGACGACCAGCCCGCCGCGGTCGCGCGGGAGATCACACGGCACCTGAACTGAGCCCACGGTGGCGCCGCTGGGTCAGGCGCGCGTAACCGATCCACGACACGAGCACCGTGATCGCGGCGGCCAGGCGCACCAGGCCCACGGCGCTGTCGGGATAGATCACCCCGGTCAGGTAGTGCTCGATGAAGCCGCTCTCGGGCAGTTCGGCGACCCCGGCCTGCCTGCGCGCCCAGTTCTCGGCGTAGGTCAGGGGGCAGTCGAAACCGATCAGGATGGTGCCGAAACCCCAGGACGCGGCCAGCAGATGCAGGCCGATCGTGCGCGGCCACCGCCACGCGAGGAACCCGCCGGCGACCACGTACGCGATGAACGCGACGTGGGTGACGGCGATGACATCGGCCAACACCCGGTACGGCACCCTTTCAGAATAGGGAGCCCGTCACCGATCGGAATCATGATCAACATTCCGGTTCGGCATCGCTTGGATCGCGCTACCAGGGGGAGGGCTGGTAGTCCTTGAGGAAGCAGCCGTACAGATCGACGCCGTTCTCGCCCTGCACGATCGGGTCGTAGACGCGCGCCGCCCCGTCGACCAGGTCGAGCGGTGCGTGGAAGCCCTCGTCGGCGAGGCGCACCTTCGTGTAGTGCGGGCGCTCGTCGGTGATCCAGCCGGTGTCGACCGCGGTCATCAGGATCGAGTCGGCCTCGAACATCTCCAGCGCGCTGGTGCGGGTCAGCATGTTCAGCGCGGCCTTGGCCATGTTCGTGTGCGGATGACCCGGACCCTTGTAGCCGCGGCTGAACTGGCCCTCCATCGCGGAGACGTTCACCACGTATTTGCGCCGGCCCGCCGCGGCGGCCATCACCGGCCGCAGCCGCGAGACCAGGATGAACGGCGCGACCGAGTTGCACAGCTGCACCTCGAGCAGCTCGGTGGCGTCGACCTCGCCGACGGTCTGTACCCAGCTGTTGGTGTGCGCGAGGTCCGGAACCAGCCCGCCGGCGTCGATCGCCACGCCCGCCGCGATCCGCTCCGGCGTGGCCGACCCGGCGACCAGTGCCAGTTCGGCGACATCGGCGGCCGACAGCGACGGCGTCAGCGAGGCCGTCAGCGCCGTCGGGTGGGCCTGCATGGTCTTGCCGAAGGTGACCATCTCCGGCAGCGCGCCCGCGGGCAGCGGCGCGGTCTCGGCGTCGACCAGGGCGCTGTAGGCGCCCACCGAGCGGCGCACGGTCTGGGCGGCGTTGTTGATCAGGATGTCGAGCGGGCCCTGCGCGGCGACGTCGTCGGCCAGCGCCACCACCTGGGCGGGGTCGCGCAGATCGATGCCGACGATGCGCAGCCGGTGCAGCCAGTCGGCGCTGTCCTCCATGGCGGCGAAGCGGCGGATCGCGTCGTTGGGGAAGCGGGTGGTGATGGTGGTGTGCGCGCCGTCGCGCAGCAGGCGCAGCGCGATGTACATGCCGATCTTGGCGCGGCCACCGGTCAGCAGGGCACGCTTGCCGGTGAGATCGGTACGGGCGTCCCGCTTGGCGTGGCTGGACGCGGCGCAATCCGGGCACAGCTGGTGGTAGAACGCGTCGACCTGGGTGTAGCGCTGTTTGCAGATGTAGCAGGGCCGCGCGCGCAGCAACGTCCCCGCGCTCGCGCCGGTGGTCGTGGAACTGATCTGGATGCCCGCGGTCTCGTCGTCGATGCGCTGCGGCGAGCCGGTCGCGGTGGCCGCGATCACGGCACGGTCGGCGTCGGCCACCTGCGCCCTGGCCTCGAGCCGGCGGCGCTGCTTGAGCTTCTTGAACATGTGGCCGACCGCACGCTGCACCGCGATCGAATCCGGATGTTCCTTCTCCAGCTGCCCGGCCTGCTCCAGTACCCGCAGACAGGTCGCCAGCTCGTCCGGGTCGATCATGTTCGCGGTCATCGGGGAGTGCGGCATTCCTTCGTGCGGGTGCAGGGGACGACACCTATTGTCGCATTGGCCGCTCGGCGGACCCGCTGGGTATCGTGGTGCACCGCTGTCGCAACCGCGCGGCGACCCACCGGACCCGACGGAGCAGCCCGATTTCCCCGCTCGACACCGACACCGCAGACGCGCCGCGCAGGCGCAGGCTCGAACCCGACGAGCGACGCGCGCAGATCCTGGCCTGTGCCATCGACATGTTCGGTGAGCGGCCCTACGCGGCGGTGTCCACCGCGGAACTGGCCCAGCGGGCCGGCGTCGCCCGCGGGCTGATCAACCACTACTTCGGCAACAAGCGCGACCTGTACCTGGCCGTGGTGCGGCGCATGGTGACGCTGCCGCGCCCGGAGAAGGTGGCCATCCCCGACGGCACCCCGAGCGAACGGGTCGACGCGATCGTCACCTGGCTGCTCGACACCATCGCCGAGCACGGGACCACCTGGGTGAAGGTGACCAGCCACGAGGGCGTCGGCGACGACCCCGAGGTGCAGCAGATCCTGGACCAGGCCGACGACGCCGCCGCCGAACGCATGCTGGTGATGATCGGCCGCGCCGATCTGGCAGACAGTGCGACTCCGCGCGCGATGGTGCTGGCCTACGCCGGGCTGGTCAAGGTGGCGGGCCGCGAATGGATCACCCGGGGAACCCTCACCCGGGCACAGGTGCATCGGCTGCTGGCCGACACCCTGCTCACGGTGATCACCGACACCATGCCGAGCGTGGAGCCCGCGACCGGGGGCTAGGAGTCGCTTCCGCGCCGTCGTCGTTCGGGGAGCGAGATCTCGCGGGCGCTGTAGCGCTGCGGACCCATATGGCCCGGCGCGTGCCCGCCGCGCCCGTAATCCCGCTCGATCCGCTGCTCGCGGTGATGCTCGAACACCAGCGCCGCCGCGCCGCCGACCAGCAACAGCGCGGTGGCCACCCCGGCGACCAGCGCCCAGCCGGTGTGCCCGGTACCGGCGGCGACCAGCGTGCAGGCCAGGCCCACCACGCCGGCCGCGCACGCGATGATGCCGGGAACGTTGTAGTCGTCGGCGAGCAGATCGCCCGCCTGGGCATGCCAGGGTGGCTGGTCTGCCGGAGTGGTGCTGCCGGACATGACGTCCTCCTCGCGAACTCGGGGTGCGCGCTGTGGTCCACCTGATGACCAGCATGGACCCGTAGCGGTCGCCCAGGCAAAGGTGTTTGCCGGTTCGTTACCCGTGTCCATGCCCCTGGATGAGGGGTCCCGGCGCAGGTGGGCGCATTTGTCGTTTGCACTGACCGACCGGTCTCGAGTCCCTATCCTCTTCGCGTAACCCGGCGTCGCAAGGTGTTCGTTTCGCGCCGGGGGGGATTGGAGAGGGACCCGGGGTTGATGGCACGGTACGACGAATGGGACGACGACCCCGAGGAGGATCGCGACGATCGGCGCTGGAACGGTCAGCGCTGGCCGCACGCCGCACCGGCCGACGGTGGGCAGAACACGGGCCGCGGTGACCACCCGCGGGTGAACCCGTACGCGATGGTGGCGCTGGCCGCCGCGCTGGTCTTGCTGTTCCCGATCGCGATCGTGTTCGGGCTGCTGTCGTTCGGGCATCCGCGCGGCCGCGGGATCGCGACGTTCGCGCTGCTGCTCGGCATCGCCGAGGTCGCGGTGGTGGCCACGGTGGCGATGGTGGTGTTCGGTGGGCTCGAGCTCGAGGTCCCGACGCTGGCCCAGACGACCACCACGGCCTCGGTCACGACGGTCGTGTCGTCGCACGGCGCGCCGACCGCGACGGGAACGGTGCCGGTGGTGGCCCCGGCGGGCACCGTGGTCGAGAAAGGCACGCCCTGCTCGGCGGACCGGGCCGGGCTGCTCGGCGTGGCTGCCGACGGTGCCACGTTGCTGTGCCTGCGGGCCGACGGGAACTACACCTGGTCGGGCCCGTTCAAGGTGTCCGGGTCGTACTACAGCGCCGGCGCGCGCTGCGATCCGGCCGTCGACAAGTCGGGTCGCACCTCCGACAACCGCGCACTGGTGTGCGAGGGCAAGGCGGGCGCGGCCACCTGGGTGCCCTGGACCGAATAGGGCGGTGCCGGTGACACCGTGCCCGGCACGGTGTCACCGGCGCGTCGGTCAGGCTCGCAGCAGTGCGGCGAAGTCGGCGGGCAGTTCCTCGTCGGCGAGCTCGCGCAGCTCCATCGGGCCGCCGCTGTAGGAGTCCTCGCCGATGATCATCAGATCCTCGTCGAAGGACCAGAAGATCACATTGCGCATCCGGATCAGGTAGTTCTTGTCGGCCTGGGCGAACTCGCCCGCCATCGGATGCTGCACCATCAGCGCGCCGGGCTGGATCATGGTCAGCCTGCCCTCGATGACGACGCAGTGGTCGTCGACGACCAATCGCTCGCAGAAGAACTCCAGCACATGGCCGTTGTGCTCGACGAGATTGCGGTAGTACTCGGTGACGCCCGCCCTGGTCTTCGGGCCGACATCGCCCGCGAGCTCCCAGAAGTGATAGTTCGTCGCCTCGCCGAGCGTGCCGACCAGGGTGTCCAGATCGCCGTCGCGTTCGGCGGCCGCGTGCACCCGCATGCGTTCGAGCATGGTGCGCTGGCGCGGGGACTCGGTGGCGGCGAGCCGCTCGGTGATGACGTCGACGAGGTGACTGCGGTTGAGCTCGATCACGGGATGTGCCTTTCCTGGAGGGTGATTCGGTCGAGGGGAGTCAGGGGAGCAGCGACCGGCGGCCGTGCGCGGTGAAGGCGTCGGCGCGGGCGGTCCGGTCGGCGACGGTGAAGGGCCGGTAACCCGTGCCGGTCGCGACGAGCAGCGGGTCGTCGGTGAGCCAGGCCTGGCGGCGCAGCGCCTGTTTGTCGAGCTTTCCGGTGCCGGTCAGCGGCAGGTCGTCGACGATGCGGATCAGTCGCGGCCGCCATTTGGTGCCGAGGTCGGGCTGGCTGTCGAGGAAGCGGTCCAGCTCGGCGGGATCGAGCGACCGGCCGGGCAGCAGCAGCAACGCGGCCATCACCTCGTCGCCGGTACGCGGATCGGGGACGCCGTAGACCACCGCGGTCGCCACCGCGGGATGGCGGGCCAGGATGCGTTCGATCGGCGCGGTGGTGAAGTTCTCGCTGTCGACGCGGATCCAGTCCGAACTGCGCCCGGCGAACCAGAAGTTGCCCTCGGCGTCGCGGTAGGCGAGATCGCCGGTCCAGTAGTCGCCGTCGCGGACCTTGTCCGCCATCGCGCCGGGATTGTTGTAGTAGCCCTCGAACCGGTCGCCCGCGCCACGCACGACGATCTCCCCGATCGCCGCGGCGGCATTCCGCAATCGGCCGTCGGGGCCGAATTCGGCGATAGGGCAAGGGCTTCCGTCGGGATCGACGATCTCCAGGCCCATCGCGGGGTCCGGCACGCCGAGCGCCCCCGGTGGCGTGGTCTCGGTCCGCAGGATCGTGCACACGCCTTCGGACGACCCGTACGACTCGACGATCCGGCACCCGAACCGTCGCTGGAACTCCTCGCGATCACGCGTGGAGGCCTCGGTGCCGAAACCGAACCGCAGCTGATTGTCGGCTTCGCCCGGCTGCTCGGGCTGGGCCAGGACATAGGACAGCGCGCGACCGACGTAGTTGAAGAAGGTGGCGCCGAAGCGCTGCACGTCGGGCCGGAATCCCGAGGCGGAGAACCGCGGCCGCATGGCATAGGTGCCGCCGACGGCCAGGATCGGCGCCCACGCCGCCATCAGGGCATTGCCGTGGAACAGCGGCATGGCGTTGTACGCGACGTCGTCGCGGGTGAGGCGGTGCACATTGAGCTGCCCGATGGCGGCGAGCCGCAGCGACGAGCACACCACCGCTTTCGGCGCTCCCGTCGAGCCGGAGGTGAACAGCAGCAGCAGCGTGTGTTCGAGGCCCGGCGGCGGCGCCGCGGTGTACGGGTCGCTCCCGGCGATCACGGTCCGGTACCGCTCACCCTCGACATCGATCACGTCGACATCCGGCAGCTCCAGACCGTCGAGCAGGCCGCGACGGTTCGCGCCGACGATCAGGGTCTGGCAGTCGGTGCCGCGGATGTCGGCGGCCAGCTCCGTGCCGCGCCGCGTGGGGTTGACCCCGACCACGGTGGCGCCACACAGTGCCGCCGCCGCGATGAGCAGCAGGTACTCCGGGTCGTTGTCCATCAGCACGCCGACGTGCCACGGTCCCGGCCTGCGCAGGGCCGTGAGTGCCCCGGCTCGCTGGGCCGCTTCGGCGACGAAGGTGCGCCAGGAATAGACATCGTCGCCGAACAGCAGGGCGGGATGGTCGTCGTCGGCGCGGGCCAGCAGGAGCTCGGCGACCGAGCTGGACGCGAAGGTGGGTGTCACGGGCGCTCCAGGTGAGGCGAATTACATTATGTTGTGACACGGAACATAAATACTCGCGCGGAGCGGCGCACCGGTTTTCGCGATAATGGCACGCACAGGATTTCGCGACGCAGACGCAGGAGGCACCCGACCGTGAGTGAGGCACCGCCCGCCGGGCGGCCGCGGGATGTCCGCATCGACGAGGCCGTGCTGGCCGCGGCTCGTGAGCTCGTGGCCGAGGTGGGCTACGCCGACCTGACCTTCCGCGCCATCGCCGAACGCGCGGGCACCTCGGTGCCCGCGATCCGGCGGCGCTGGGCCTCGAAGGCCCATTTGGTGCACGAGGCCGTCTATCCCGCCGACGCCGTCGCGGCGCCGACCGGCGCCGCCGATCTGCGCGCCGAGGTGCGCGCGGTGGTGGAACGCTGTCTCGCGATCGTCGGCTCACCGGCGGGACGGCGCGCCACACCCGCCCTGATGAGCGAGCTCATGGCCGATCACGCGCTCGAGGAGGAACTCAGCTCCCGGCTGCTCAGCGCGGGCTGGGACACCCTCGCCGCGCGGCTGGCCGAGGCTGCCGCCCGCGGCGAGGCCCGGCCCGACGTCGACCTCGGGCTGTTCATCGAGATGGTCTTCGGCACCACCCTGGTCGCGATCGTGTTGCGCGGCCGGGCCGCGGTCGACGACGCGTGGGTGGACGAGGTGGTGCGCAGTATCGTCGACGGTCTCGCCGCGCGCTGACTCAGTCGTCCTTCTTCGCCCGGCTCGGCTGCACTCGCGGCGGTTCGTTGGGCATCTTCGGGTACTGCGGCGGCCACGGTGCGTCCATCAGGCCCGTGGCCATGTCCCGCTCCGACATCGCCAGCAGCGGCTCGATCGACTGCGGGGTGCGACCTGCCCACGGGTCGCCCTGCGCGGCCAGCCGGGCCGGGACGGTGGCGAGGGTGAGCTCGTCGGGCACCACGGTCTCGAGGTCGGCCCAGGCGATCGGGGTGGAGACCTGTCCGCCCACCTTCGGGCGCACCGACCAGGCGCCGAACACGGTCTTGTGCGGCGCGTTCTGGTTGAAGTCGACGAACACCCGCGAACCGCGTTCCTCCTTCCACCACTGCGCGGTGATCCGGTCGGGATGCCTGCGTTCGAGTTCCCTGGCGAGCGCGACCGCGGCGGCCCGCACCTCGTAGCCGTCCCAGCGCGGCTCGAGCATCGCGTAGACGTGCAGTCCACGGGAGCCCGATGTCTTGATCCGGCACTCGATCCCGAGCTCGGAGAGCACGTCGCGGGTGAGCACGGCGGCATGGCGCAGATCGTCGAAACCGATACCGGGCGAGGGGTCGAGGTCGATCCGCAGCTCGTCGGCGATCCGCAGGTCCGGCACGTGGTTGGGCCACACATGGAAGCCCAGGCAGCCCTGGTTGACCGCCCACAGGATGTGCGCGAGGTCGTGGGCGACGAGGGCGTCGCTGGTGGTGCCGTTGGGAGTGGAGACCTCCACGGTGTGCAGCCAGTCCGGGGCCGTCTTGGGCACCCGCTTCTGGAACCACGACTTGCCCGAGGCGCCGTCGGGATAGCGTTCCAGCAGCAGTGGCCGCCCCCCGATCACCTCGAGCAGCGGTTCGGCGACGGACTGGTAGTAGCGGACCAGATCCAGTTTCGTCTCGCCGCGCTTGCTGAAATAGACCTTGTCCGGGTTGCTGATCGCCAGTGTCCGGCCGTCGACCTCGATGTCGACCGCGGCGCTCATCGCGCGCCGCCGAAGATCGCGTCGAGCTCGGCCGGAGCGACCTCGTCGAGCTGGGCGTAGGTGCACGACTCCGGGGTGCGGTCGGCGCGGAACCGGACCAGCCGGCCGCCGTGCCGGAACCGGCCCGACTGCACGTGTTCGTAGCGCACCTCGGCCACCAGCTCGGGCCGCAGCGGCTCCCAGGACAGGTCCTTGCCGCCGGTCCAGCGGCTCACCCCGCCGGGCATCTTGCCCTCGGCGTTGGCCTGGGCCACGGCGTCGGCCCAGTTCCGCCACGGATGGTCGGCCAGGGCGTTCTCGCGCAGCGGCGCCAGCTCGTCGAGCAGTTCCCGGCGCCGGACCGCGGTGAAGCTCGACGCGACCCCCACGTGGTGCAGGTGGCCCTCGTCGTCGAACAGCCCGAGCAGCAGCGAGCCGACCCCTTCGCCATCCTTGTGCAGGCGATATCCGGCCACCACGCAGTCGGCGGTGCGTTCGTGCTTGATCTTGAGCATCACCCGCTTGTCCTGCAGGTAGGGCAGGTCGTCGGCCTTGGCCATCACCCCGTCGAAACCTGCGCCCTCGAACCGGGTGAACCAGTCCTGGGCGACATCGGGATCCTGGGTGATGGGGGTGAGGTGGATCCGGCCGGGCGCCGCGTCGAGCAGCGACTCGAGTTCGCGCCTGCGCTCGGTGAACGGCGCGGTGGTCAGATCGCGATCACCCAGGGCGAGCAGATCGAAGGCGACGAAGCTGGCCGGTGTCTCGGCGGCGAGCTTGGTGACCCGCGAGGCCGCCGGATGCAGCCGCTGCTGCAGCGTGTCGAAATCCAGACCCTGATCGGTGACGACCACGATCTCCCCGTCGACCACGCAGCGCGGCGGCAGCGCCTCCTTCAGCAGGTCGGCCAGCTCGGGAAAGTATCGCGTGAGCGGACGGTCGTTGCGGGAGCCGAGTTCGATCTCGTCGCCGTCGCGGAACACGATGCAGCGGAACCCGTCCCATTTGGGTTCGTAGCTGAGCCCGGGTTCCCGGGGCAGCGACGGCGTCGACTTGGCCAGCATGGGGCGCACTGGCGGCAGCACCGGTAGATCCATCGATCCTCCTCGCGGGTGGTCTCACCCGTGTCGACGTCGCGAGCGCGCCCGATTCATCGGTGCGGCTTCGATCGTAGGGCGGCCCACCGACACCCGCGCGGACGTCGGGCCCGGCGGTGTCGCGCTCAGCTGTCGACGTGCACGTGCGGCCTGCGGGCCGGGTCGGGTTCGGCGCGCCGGATGATCTCCCTGGTCACCGGCGCGATCTCACCCGAGCCGAGGAACAGGAACTCCAGGAACCGGGCGATCGGATCGCCCTCGGTCCATTCGAAGTAGATGTGCGGTTCCAGCCCGGTCCGGTCGCGGACGGCGAACAGGATGGCCGCGATCGAATTGGGCACCGCGGCCGCCTGCACACCGAGCACGCGATGCTGCCCGACCTCGACCGCGGTGACCCGCAGATCGGTGCTGAACTCCGAGGCGTCGGCCACGTCCACCTCGAGGAACAGGACCGGGTCGGTGCGCGGAATGTGGCTCTCCCGGCGCTGCGCCGCTTCCTTCTCGGCGTACCGGTCGGGTGTCCGCTCGTGGACGTCGTGGGCGACGATCCGGATGACCCCGGTCGCGGCCGCCGCGTCGATCAACCGGGCGGCCGCCGCATCGAAACTCACCTCGATCGCCCGCAGTTCGAACGCCCGCCGTACCCGCGAGGCGAGCGAGACGCCGACGACGGCGAGGATGAACAGCGTCGCCAGGTGCACGCCTTCGGGCCGTTCGAAGACATTGGTGATCGTCGTGTACACGAACACCGCGGTGACCACCGCGAACCCGATTGCCTTGCGGCGCTCGCCCTTCCGGTGCGCCGACAGGGTCACGGCCGCGGCGGCGGAGGTGATCAGCACCAGCACGCCGGTGGCGTAGGCCGCGCCCTGGGCGTCGACGTCGGCATCGAAGTACCACGTGATGCCGAAGGCCACGACCGCGAAGACGAGCACCAGCGGCCGGGTGGCGCGCGCCCATTCCGGCGCCATGCCGTAGCGCGGCAGATACCGCGGCACCAGGTTGAGCAGCCCGGCCAGCGCGGAGGCGCCGGCGAACCAGAGGATGGCGATGGTGGCCACGTCGTAGACGGTGCCGAACCCGTTGCCGAGGTACTCGTGGGCCAGATAGGCCAGCGCCCGCCCGTTGGCCGCGCCGCCGGGCTCGAACGCCTGCTCCGGGATGAGGACCACGGTGATGAAGCTGGACACGAGCAGGAATCCGCTCATGATCAGCGCGGCGGTGGTGAGCAGCTTGCGCGCGCCGATGATCCGCCCGCGCGGATACTCCGGGGTGTCGCCCGGCTCGCCCTTGATCAGCGGCATCACCGCGACGCCGGTCTCGAAACCGGACAACCCGAGCGCGAGTTTCGGGAACACCAGCAGCGAGACGGCGATCATCATCCAGATGCTGCCGTGCTCGGTGGTCATGGCCTCGGTCCAGTCGATCACCCGGTGCTCGCTGGTGAACACGTGCCACAGCCCGACCGCGCCGACGATCGCGTTGAGCGACAGGTACACCCCCACCAGAACCACCGCGATCCCGATCGCCTCGCGAAACCCCTTGAGGAACACGGCGGCGAGCAATCCGAGCAGTAGGAGCGTGATGATCAGCCGGGAATCCTGCCAGGCCGCGGGCGCGAACGGGTTCTCGATGATGTGGGCGGCGCCGTCGGTGGCCGACAGGGTCATCGTGATGACGAAGTCGGTGCAGGCGAAGCCGAGCAGGATCAGGATGCAGAACTTGCCCGTCCAGCGGGGCAGGGCGTCGGCGAACATCGCCAGCGACCCACCGCCGTTCGGGCTCTCGCGCGCGACCCGGCGGTACACCGGCAGCGCGCCGAACAGGGTGAGCGACACCAGGACCAGGGTCGCCAGCGGGGAGAGCGCGCCCGCCGCGACGGCCGCGATGCCGGGCTGGTAGCCGAGGGTGGAGAAGTAGTCGACACCGGTCAGGCACATGACCCGCCACCAGGACCGCTGCTGCGGGTCGGCCTCGTCGACCTTGCGCAGCGGGCCGGGATGCCGGGCGTGCTGGGGATCCGCGGCGCCTTCCAGCAGCCAGGCGGTGAAGCGCGAGTACTCGGTGCCGGTCACCGGTGCTCCTCCAGCGGTCGGTCCGGCGCTGCCGGAGACGAATCACTCGGGAGTCTAGGTGGCGCGGCCGGTTTCGCCGCGCAGGCGCGAGGTCAGCTGTCGAGCCAGCCGTGTTCGTCGGCGAAATGGGCGAACCGGTCGCGGATGGTGACGATCTCGGCCGCGGTGAGCGCCGGCGACGCCTCGAGCAGCAATTCGGTGACCTGACGGCGCAGTTCCTCGGAGCTCAGCCGCTCGCCGCCGCCGTTGCGATCCTTGCGTGATTTCGGCGCGGGCGCCGAATGGCCGCCCACGGCCGTGAGGTTGACGGCCTTGGGGCCGCGATCACCCTCGGTGACGTCGAATTCGAACAACCGGCCCTGACGCAGCTCGTCCTCGTCGAGGCCGATGTCGTTGACATGAACGAAGACATCGGGCCCGCCGTCGTCGGGCCGGATGAATCCGAAACCCCGTGACCCGTCGAACGACACCAATTTCCCGATGGACACCGACCAGCTCCTCGCTCCGCTTCCCGTGGCCACTCTAACGCGGCATTTGGGCGTTTTTCCGGGAAAGTGGACAGACGGCGACAACCAGGTGGTCCGCGGGCGGCCTGCCCGACCGGGCATGGTCACAATCCGGTAACTCTTCGTTCACATCCCCTCGTTAGCGTTCCGAAACTGTTCGGAACGGTGTGGAGGTTGGTGCGAGTGTTCGACCCCGGTACGGGGATCAGGTCGGGGGGATACGACGCCGGTCGCGGCGTCCTGACAGCACCACTGCGCACCGGCGCCGATCCGGTGTGTTTCCGGCCGCCCGCACCGCCGGTCGCCGTGCTCGCGCCCCGGGCGCGCCCGGCCTTCGTGCCCCTGGCTCCCGCCCAGGAACGCATGTGGCACGCGGCCCGGCTCGGGCGCTCGGCGGACTGGAACGTCGCCCGGGCGCTGCGTCTGCGCGGCGCGGGCGTGCAGGTGCCGGCCCTGCGGACGGCGCTGGAATGCCTTGTCGCCCGGCACGAACCGCTGCGCACGATCTATCCGGCCACCGACCGGGGGCCCGCCCAGCGCGTCGTCGAGCTCGGCGAGGTCGACCTCGACGTCGCCGACCAGCCGATCGCGGAGGCCGGCCTCGCTCCCGCCGTCGCCGACCTGGCCGCCCGTCCCTTCGATCTCACCCGCGAGATCCCGGTGCGGGCGCGGCTGTACGTCCTGGGTCCCGACGACGTGGTGCTGGTGCTGGTCGTGCACCACATCTCGGTCGACGGACGCTCGATGGGCCCGCTGACCCGGGACCTGGTGACCGCCTACCTGGCCGCGCGCGCCGGGGCCGCGCCGGACTGGTCGCCGCTGCCGGTCACCTACACCGACTACACGCTGTGGAAGCACGACCAGCTGGGCGAGTTCACCGACGAGTGGAGCCGGGCCAGCCACCAGCTGCGGTACTGGGCCAACGCGCTCGCCGGACGGCCCGCGCTGCTGGATCTGCCCGCCCGGGAACAGCGGCTGCCCGCGGACGACCCGGCGGCGGGCGCGCTCGTCCCGGTCGCGTTCGACGCGCGTACCCACGCCGGATTGCTGCGGCTGGCCCAGGACGGCCGGGTGAGCCTGTTCATGGTGTTGCAGGCGGCGTTCGCGGTGACGGTGGGCGCGTTCGCCCGCAGTGCCGATGTCACGGTGGCCACCGCGGTGTCGGGGCGCGATCACCGCCTGCTCGGCGAGCTGGTCGGCAACTTCTCCGACGACGTGCTGATGCGGGTGCGCCTGGACCGGGCGCGCGATGTCGACGAACTGATCGAGCAGGTCCGCCGGGTGGCGCTGGCCGCCTACGCGCACCCCGACACACCCAACCCGCGGCTCAAGCGGTGCCTGCTCCAGGACGGATCGCTGCCGCTGTTCCAGGCGACGCTGATCCTGCAGCGCGCCGAGTCGGCCAGGGGCGCCACCGAATCCGCGGCACCCGGGTTGTCGATCACGGAGGTGCCGACCGGGGTGGTGCGGGCCAAACACGATCTCGAGTTCGGGCTCACCGACCACTACGACCCGCTGGGCGCGCCGGCCGGCATCGACGGCTCGTTCCGGTACCCGGTCGCCCGCTTCGACGAGGAGACCGCGCACCGGTTCGTCACCCGCTTCCGGGCGGTGGTCGGCCTGCTCGCCGACGGCTACCGCGGACCGCTGCCGGTGCTGCTGGCGACCGCGGGCAGGCGTGGTTCGCTCGGGCGGGCCCGGCGCGCGGCCCGGGTGCTGGTCTGATCACGCGCCGCGTTCGAGCGGATAGCCGGCGTCGCGCCAGGCGACGATGCCACCGGCGAGGCTGAACGCCTCGTACCCGGCGCGATGGGCGACGGCGGCGAAGCGCAGCGAGGTCTCGCCGACCGGGCACACGAACACGACCGGCCGGGACCGTGGGAACGGGACGCCCTGGGCGAGCAGCTCGTCGAGCTGATCGTCGCGGAGGTTGATCGCGCCGGGCACATGGCCCACGCGATAGGCCATCGCCCCGCGGGTGTCGACGACGGTGGGCCTGCCGGTCCGGTCGAGCTCGGCCAGCGCGGCGGGGGTGAGGGTTGGCGCGGCGGCGGTGTCGTCGGGGCTCGGGGGTGCGGGTGCGGTGGTGCCGAACAGATCGGGCCTGCGTTTGGCGATATAGGACAGGTACGGCTCGAGCCGGTCGCAGACGATGAGTACCGCCACCAGCGGCCGGTCGGTCGGGCGGGGCGCGGCGGCCAGGGTGCGCAGCGCGGCCGCGTACCCCGCGCCGCTGGTCGGTCCGGCCAGGACGCCGTAGCCGCGGATCAGCGCGAGGGTCGCCTCGATGGCGGCGGCCGAGTCGACGGTGACGATCTCGTCGTAGAAATCCGGCCGGAACAGCCCCACATCCCACATCTCCCGTTCGGACCGGATGCCGGGAATGAAGTCGAACCGGTCCGACACCACGCCCACGGTCCGTAGCTCGGGGTGGTGGGCGCGCAGCGCGGTGGCGGTGCCGCGGGTGGAGCCGGTGGTGCCGAGCCCGCCGATCAGGACATCCACGTGACCGACGCCCGCGTCGGCGAGGTCGGCCGCGATCTCGGTGCCGGTGCCGTCGTGATGCGCGGCGATATTGCGTTCGTTCGTGTACTGCGACGGATGGAACCAGCGCCGCGGCGCCTGCCCGATGGTCTGCGCGATGACCGCCGACACGTCGTCGGCCGCTTGCGGATCGGGGCATTCGGACAGGCCAGGCAGCTCCACGATCTCGGTGCCGAGCAGCTGCAGCAGCTGGCGCACCTCGGCCACCCTGATCCGGTTGGTCACCGCGCGCAGCGGAATGCCGTGCAGCGCGCCCAGCACCCGCAGCGCCTTGGCGGTGTTGCCGCTGGAGGCCTCGATGAACGACTGCCCGCCCGCGGCGATCCGGTCCAGGTCGTCGCGGATCATCGCCCAGGCCACCCGGTCCTTGACCGAGCCGAACGGATTGTGCGACTCCAGCTTCGCGTAGAGCTCGACCCCGTCGAGGGCGTGCACGGCCGGGTCGAGACGCAGCAGGGGAGTGTTGCCGATCAGCTCGGTGATGTGGGTGTACACCATCACGCCCCCTCCCCGCCGGGCAGCAGATCCGCGTCGGGGCACAGGACGAATCCGCTGTCGGACTGCCGCACGGCGACTTTCGGCACCTCGGGGTGCATGCCGGCGCGGGCTGCGGACAGATCCATGTGATAGGCACCGGTATTGGCGAACACCACCGGGTCGCCCGGGGCCGGGAGGCCCGCCACCCGCACCTGCCGCTGGGTGATCAGGTCGCGCTCGAGACACAGCCGGCCGGCGAAGTACACCCCGAGCGGATCGGCAATCGCCGGTTCGGCCAGGACGAGGGGATCGATGAGCACCTCCTGATCGGCGGCGGTCACGGTGTCGCGGCTCAGATCCAGATGGACCAGCGTCGCCCCGGTACCCGCGCGTTTGACGAACTCCACCTGGGCGAGCGTGATCCCGG
The DNA here is from genome assembly GCF_900637185.1 of Nocardia asteroides. NCBI lineage: Bacteria > Bacillati > Actinomycetota > Actinomycetes > Mycobacteriales > Nocardiaceae > Nocardia > Nocardia asteroides. The sequence continues at coordinate 4,059,800 of NZ_LR134352.1, forward strand.
CCCGGTCGACCAGCGCCTTGCCGGGCTCGAGCCACAGCTCCAGCAGATTGTCGGCCAGTACCCGGCCCAGCGCCCGCCCGCCGTGTCCGGGCAGCGGCGCCGCGAGCAGTTCGGCGAGAATCCGGTCGGCGGGATCGGTATTGGCGTACTTGTGGAACACCGGTCCGCCGTGCACCGCGCCGTCTCCGACGTGATAGCCGAAGGTCGCGCTGCCCCAGTGCAGTGCCGGGCCGTGGCCGAGCAGCCCGGCGCGCAGGGCGTGATCGTAGGCGTCGTAGGCCGCCGCGTCGGCGGTGAAGACCTGACGCAGTCCGCCGCCGATGTCGAGCACCGTCGGGCTCAGTCCGTGGCCGTAGGCCTGTTCGACGAGATCCAGACAGGCCGCGACCGCCCGCACCCGCTCGGCGGTGTCGGCGGTGTCGAGATGGAAGGCGAAGCCGAGCAGCCGCAGCCGGTCCGGGTGCCGGGTCAGCAGGTCGAAGGCGGCGCCGATGTCGGCGAGGTCGATCCCGAACCGGCTCGGTGCGCTGCCGGGGAAGCCGGAGATCCGCAGCAGCACCGGCACGTGTCCGGTGGCGGTTTCGGCGAGGGTGGCCAGCTCCCACAGATTGTCGACATTGACGGTGACGCCCGCCGCCAGCGCCGCGCGCAGCAGCGCGGTCCCTTTCGGGCCGGTCACCTCGATCCGGTCGGCGGGAAAGCCCGCGTGCTGTGCCGCGCGCAGTTCCCGGGCCGAGGCCACGTCGACGGCGATCCCGGCCGCGGCGGCCGCGCGGGCGAAGGTGGACGAGCGATTCACCTTGTGCGCGTAGCAGATCCGGTAGCGGCTCGCGCCGGTCTCGAGGACCGCGCGCAACGCGGCCAGGTTGGCGTCGAACACCTGCGGGAACACCAGATGGACCGGCGAACCGTACTCGTCCAGGACGGCGCGCACGGCGGACCGGTCGGCGAGGAACTCCGCGACCACGGGGTGGAGCGCGGGCGGCACCGCGGGCGGGGTCATCCCACCGCCGCGCCCGGAGCCGGGGCAGGTACCTCGTCGACCGGGTTGTAGCCCCCGTCCCGCAGTGCCTCGAACACCCGGAACCGGTGTCGTGGACTGCGGATCCGGGCGAGCACTCGCTTGGTCTCCAGGTCGATCTCCACGACCGGGATGTCCATCGACTCGAGCAGCGCGGTGATGGTGCGAACGCAGTGCTTGCAGCTCATGTCGGGCACGAAGAACACGCCGTCGTCCCCGAGAGGCCCGCCGGCCGGTTCCCGTTCGGCGGTGTCGTGGACCAGTTCCACCGTGTCCGCCAGCGCGGCGAAGGTCTCCACGAATCGGTCGACGACGGTGGCCAGCACATGCACCGAGGTCCCGTCGACCGCCTGCGGCGCGGCGGCCAGGCACGCGGGTCGGCTGCCCGCGGGCAGCAGGGCGTATTGGCGCGAGATGAGATCCAGGTCGTCGTGGTACTTGGCGACGGCGGCCTCGGGGTCGAGCCCCTCCTCGGTGACGGCGCGATGCATCACCGCGTGCGCGTCGGCGATGGTGGCGTCCTTCATGGCGCGCAGCACGGCGATCGAGTCCGCCGTGTAGCGGACACTGCCGTCGGGCTGGCCGGCCAGCCGCACCGGGATCATGCCGCGCCGGTACGTCGAGGCCTGCAGCTCCCAGAACCAGCGGGTCGCCACCGCGGCGAAGATCCCGGAATCGCGCAGCCCCCGCGCGAACTCGACGATGCCGCGATACGGGGTGTCCGCCGCGACCAGCCCGTGCTGGGTGAGCGCGCGGGCCGTGGCCTCCACCCCCACCCGGAAGATCTCGTGCGGATCGTGGTCGGTGGTGGTGCCCGTGAGCACGGCCAGATCCGGTGCGGTGAGCGCGGCCGCGCGCCCGGGCAGCCCTGCCGCCGCCAGCGATCCCCATAACGCCAGGACGGTCTCGCGTGCGACGACCGCGAGTTCGGGCCCGGCGCCGCCGGTGCGCACATAGCCGGTGTTGGGGACGCCGGCGCTGTCGGTCCAGGTGATGCGGTGGGTCGCGCTGGTGACCTGATCGGGGCGGCACGGGCGCATGAACCGCTCGAGGTACATCCGCTGCGACTGCGTCAGCGCGGCGCCGTCCTCGAACCGCAAGGCCGTGGCGCGGATCGTGATCCGGGTGGACGTGGGTGGTTCGGCCGCGGCGAACAGGCCGGGCGCGGCCATGCGGGCGAGAATGCGGGACGCGGCGCGGCGGTCGTACCGTGGCGCTGGGGTCGTACCCATTCGTTCCTCCTCGGCTCGGGACAGGGAGTGCTCAGCGCCCGTGCCCGGCGATGCCGGCCACACAGGCGACGAATCGGTCGATCTCGTCGAGGGTGTTGTAGAGATGGGTGCTCACCCGGACCGAACCGTCCCCGGCGTCGGCCCCCGGCACGCAGTGCGCCCCGGTGCGCACCAGGAACCCGGACTCGGCCAGGACGAAGCCCAGGTCGGTGGCGCTGATCCCGTCGAGGGTGAACGAGACGATCCCGTATCCCACCGCGCACCCCGCGTGTGCGGGCCCGGGCAGGAACTCCACCCCCGGCACCGGCCGCAACCCGGCGATCAACCGCAGCGTCAGCTCGCGGTTGTGGGCGGCCACCGCCGTCGGGTCCAGCTCGTCGAGCAGATCGAAAGCCGGTGCGAGGGACAGTATTCCGGGGATGTTCTGGGTTCCGCCCTCGAGCAGTTCCGGCATGCCCGAGCCGACGAGCCCGTCCGGCCCGATCGTCACCCCGGAGTGCCCGCCCGGCAGGAAGGGGCGCAGCTGCGCGTGCACCCGGCGGCGGCAATACAGCAGGCCGACTCCGGGCGCGCCGAACATCTTGTGCCCGGCGAACACCGCGAAGTCCGCGCCCAGATCCCGCACGTCCACCGGCAGGTGCCCGCCGCTCTGCGCGCAGTCGAAGCACAGCAGGATCTCCGGATCGATGCGGCCGCGCAGTTCCTCGAGCGTGGTGAGCCCGCCGTAGACGTGGTGCAGGTGGCTGGTGGTGATCAGCCGGGTCCGTGGACCCACCTGGGCCAGGATGTCCTCGACATCGGCCTCGCCCGCGGCATTGCTGCGGTAGGGACGCAGCACGATCCGGCGCCCGAAGCGGGCCAGGGTGTCGCGCAGGTGATGCCAGGGCAGCACATTGGCCGCGTGATCGGCCGGGTTGTAGAGGATCTCGTCACCGTCGGCCAGCGCGGCCAGGCCCCAGCTGTGCGCCACCGCGCCCAGCGCCGCGGTGGCGCCGCTGGTGAAGACGATCTCGTCGGCGTGCCCGGCGCCGACGAAGGCGGCGGCCCGGCTGCGGATCGCGGCGATCCGCGCGGTGAGCGAGGTGGCCCAGGCGTAGGTGCCGCGACCGGCGTTGGCGGTGTGCGCGGTGTGATAGCCGGTGACGGCCGCGATGACGGTCTCGGGTTTCTGGGTGGTCGCTGCGCTGTCGAGATAGACCACCGCGGGATCGGCCAGGGCGGGAAAACGCGCGCGCACCGAGGCGGGCACCGGGGTCGGCGCGTGCCGGATCACCGGGACAGCGGCGAGCTCGGGCCGGAGGGGGTGCACCCGGTCAACGATACGCACTTTTCTGGTACGGACGACGAAGAATTCTCGCGGGCAACGCTTTTCGGCCCGGCGGTCAGTACTTCCCCTGCAGGTAGTCGACCAGGTGGCCGCGCTCGGTGGCGAGTTCGGTGATCTCGCTCTTCACCACGTCGCCGATGCTGACGATGCCGATCAACCGCTCGTTCTCGACCACCGGCATGTGCCGGATCCGGTGTTCGGTCATCACCGCGCGCAGCGAGGAGACGTCCTCGTCGGGGCCGCAGGTCCGCACCCGGCTGGTCATGATCTCGGCGACCGGGCGGTCGAGCAGCGGGGCGCCGCGCCGTTCGAGGTGGCGCACCACGTCGCGCTCGGAGACGATGCCCTCGATGACCACGCCGTCGGGGGAGACCACCACCGCGCCGATATTGTGCTCGGCCAGCGCCGTGAGCAGGGTGCGCACCGTGGTCTGCGGCGGGACCGTCGTCACTGCCGTGCCCTTGTTGCGCAGGATCTCCGCTATCCGCATGTGCCGCTCACCCGTGTTCGCCCCGACCGTTCCCTTTCAGGATGCCTCCGGCGGCACGGGCCTGACCAGCACGGAGACGTCACAACCGGCTATTCGTCGTCCAGCCCCGCGGACAGATAGGCCGCGGCGGCCAGCCACTGCCTGCACTGGGGTCCGTGCACATCGTGCTGGCGCAGCATCTCGCGGGCCTGTCGATAGGTGAGCCCGTGCGGCTCGTCGCTACACGATCCCGACGGCGCGCCCGCGGCGCCCAGGTATCGCGGGACCTCGAGGCCGGCTGTTCCGGCCGAGACCCGGCGGGGTGTTCGAAACGGCGTGCTCATTCGAGGCCCCTCGCATACGCGGCGGAAGGCCGGTCCGGCTGGTGCTGCCGAGGGTCCCTTCCGGTGATCTTGCGGCCTGAGTCTACGGGTCTGTCGTTTGCAGATGCAAGAACATCTGCACTGTCGATTCGGGCGTGTCGGGTTGCTGATCGGGTTGCGGCGCTTGCGAATTCAGGGGACTGGACGTCACCTCTCGGGGCCCGCCCAGGTCGTGTCGTCGGGTAAGTACCGACCGGTGCGACAAGGTCGGGAGCGTGTTAATGTCCCGTGCGCACAGTGCAAATGCAAGAACGTTTGTGCGTGCATATGCAACGTTCGTCCTGATGGGCATCATGAGAGAACGAGGAGTGTGACGTGTCCGGAATGCACCATGATCAGCGGGAACGGCCCGGCGTCGGCGCCTGGCGCAAGAGCACCTTCAGCAACCCCAGCGGCAATTGCGTCGAGGTTGCCGAGGCGACCGACGGTTCGGTCGCCGTGCGCAACTCGCGCGACCCGCACGGCTCGGTGATCTTCTACACCCGGCCCGAGATCGACGCTTTCATCCGCGGCGCGAAGGCCGGAGAGTTCGACTACTTGACCCGGTGATCGGTAATATCGGCGTTCATGACGGCTGAACCCGACGAGATCGGTCGCGTGCAACCGGTTGTCGACCGCGGCCCTACCGTGCTGCGTATCGCCCTCGGTGGCCAGTTGCGCAAATTGCGCGAGAGCAAAGGCATCACCCGCGAAGCGGCCGGTGACGCGATCCGTGGCTCACACGCCAAGATCAGCCGGCTCGAACTGGGACGCACCGGATTCAAGGAACGCGACATCAGGGAGTCCTTCTTCGAACTGGCCAGGCAGGCAAGTGAACCGGGCTGGTGGCACCGCTACAGCGATCTGCTGCCGTCCTGGTTCAGCACCTACCTCGGGCTGGAGCAGGCCGCCAGCCAGATCCGCACCTACGAGGCCCAGCTGGTCCCGGGTCTGCTGCAGACCCCGGAGTACACCAGGGCGATGGTGACACTCGGCTTCGACGACGCCGACACCGAACGCCGCGTCCAGGTCCGGCAGCGGCGCCAGGACGTTCTGCACCGGCCTGAGCCGCCGGTGGTGTGGGCGGTGATCGACGAGGCCGTGCTGCACCGCCCCGTCGGCGGGCGCGAGGTACACCGCGCGCAGTTGCGGTACCTGGCCGAGATGTCGGCGATGCCGAATGTGACCGTGCAGGTGCTGCCGTACTCCGCGGGTGGTCCCGCCGCGGCGGGCAGTTCCTTCAGCATTCTGCGGTTCGCCGAGCCCGAACTGCCCGACATCGTGTATCTGGAGCAGCTCACCAGCGCGCTGTATCTCGAGCGCAGGCAGGATCTGGCGCTGTACCTGTCGGTCATGGACCAGCTGAGCGTGCAGGCCGAACGCCCGGACCGCTCGCGCGAGATCCTGCTGGAGTACGCCGACCGCGCCTGACGCCACGGGGTACCGGATACCGGGCACGCTCGGTATCCGGTACCCCTCGCGGTCTCAGTATCGGATGCAGCCGGCGGCGATGCGCCAGAAGGTGTCGGGGGCCAGCAGCTGCAGGTCCCAGTCGTCGGCCAGTTCGTGCGCGGTGGTCACGATCCGGTCGATGTCGAAATCGTTGCGAGTCGCCGCGCCGGTGGATTCCACCGCGTCGATGACATAGGCGACCGCGGTTTCCCTGGAGCACCTGGCGGTGACGGGGTGGGTTTTCGCTGCGCGATCAGCGAGGCCGTATCGGCCGTTGGTGTTGTTCATGTGAACGCCCCTGTGTTTAGGCAGTGGCAAACCCAAGGCAAATATATCCTCAGGTGTGCCGCTCGCGGCCTCCCCTGACTATCCCCTGAATTGTGTTGCGGCCCTGAGTTTAGGACGGAGGGACTTTCAGATGCAAGCACATCTGCACGATCGATTCCGTCTCGATGCGCCGCGTTTCCCGGCTTCTGAGCGGCGAATCCGGGGGTCGGGGACCGGCTGCGCCCATGTCGTGGCGGGCATAACGTCGTGACCGGCGGTTCATTGCCGATCCGGAACTCGAACCCGTGCGCCGCCGGTTCGGCGAAACCGGCGGGCCCGCGAATTATGTTGCGATAGTTAATTTTCGGCTATCGAATTTCCGACACGGCCGCCGCGATCGGCTCGGTTCCGGCGACCAGTTCGAGGGTGCGCCGAAAAGTGTTGTCCGCGACCAAGATCGATGCGAGCGTCGCGGCGACGTCGGCGCGGGGCACCGGGCCACGCGCGATCGGCGGCGGTCCGAGCGTGACCAGACCGTTGCCTGCAGCGTCGGTGAGCATGCCGGGACGCAGGATCGTCCAGTCCAGCGGCCGGGCCCGCAGATCGTCTTCTGCCTTGGTCTTGGCGTCGATATAGGCGGCCCACACCTCGCCGCGGCCCGGCGCGGGCGGCGCGCCGGCGCCCATCGTCGAGATCTGCACGAAGCGCCGGACGCCCGCGGCTTCGGCGGCGTCGGCCAGCTGGACCGATCCGCCGAGGTCGACGCTGTATTTGCGGTCCACGCCGCTGCCCGCCCCCGCGCCCGCGGCGAACACCACGGCGTCGGACCCGGTGATCGCGTCGGTCAGATCGGCGGTGCTGTCGCGTTCCATGTCGTAGATGACCGGGACACCACCGGTCGCGGTGATGTCGGCGGCCTGGCCGGGATCGCGGATGAGCGCGTGGACCTGGTCACCGCGGCGGGTCAGCAGCTGGGCCAGCAGCAGAGCGATCTTGCCGTGGCCACCGGCGACGACGATGCGCATGCGATGCTCCTTTCGGACGGGGCGGCGGCCCTCAGCGCTCCGGACCGCCGGGATTGCAATTGGCCGACACCGTGGCCTGATAACCGACGGCCGGTCGCCACGGTTCGAGATTCCAGCTCGGCTTGTCGGGCGCCACCATCCTCGCCCACACCCAGTGGCAGACGAACTGGTCCCGCATTCCCGGCGCGTCGGCCCCGGCGTCGAGGACGAGGACCTCCTGCCACGCGCGTTCGTCGTTGCCCGGGGTGGTGGTGCGGCGGCCCGCCACCGTCGGGACCACCAGCAGGCGGGGCCCGTCGGTCGTCTCGGTCCAGGTCACGTGGTCGATCAGCGGCAGGTCGGCGTACACGTCGACGGTGGTGGTCGGCGGTGCGATGGTCGCGGGCGGTTTGCTCGCCGGCCGCGTCGTCGTGGTGGTCGTCGTGACGACCGGCGTCGCCTCCTCGGCGGCGGTGGCGGCACACCCCGTCAGGGCGGCCAGCGCGAGCGCGGCCAGGCCGAGGTGCCACCGTGTCACGCCACGCCCTTTCGTCCGCCGGGGTGGCCCCGGGGACGAGGCCACCCCGGCCAGCCTAGTGCGGCGAGCCGGGTGGCGCCGCCGGGCTCAATGCCACAGCGACCGGCAGGGGAGCCGCCGCAGCGCGGGATGCACCCCGCCGTCGACGGTCACCAGCAGGCCGGCGTGCACGGCGGCGGTGGTGAATTCCCAGGCCTCGGCCGAGGTCGCCGCGTATTCGAGGGCGAGCGCGTCCTGCGGGGTCGGGCCGTCGAAGTACACCGTGATCCGCCGGGTCGGTATCTCACCGCGGTCGATCCGCGAGGAGGGGGCGGCGATGCTCTCGTCTTCGAGGGGAATCATGGCGTGCTCCTTTGCCCGGCACTGCTGAGAGCGCCTTCCTACTCGACGGTAGGGCCCGAACCGCGGGCGAGAACACGTTCCGATCAGGGCTTTACTCCGGTCACAAGTGACCGGGACGGTGCTTGTGAGCTCCGCCGATGTCCTCGCGCGGGGGTTCCGCCGGGCCGCGACGGAGGTCAGTATCGGACCCGACCACAGCGACACGGGAGGGACGCCGGGGATGATCCGGATTGCCGGGACACGACACACGAGACCGCGCCGCACACTGCTGACGACCGCCGTGGCGCTGGTGCTGGCCGCACTGCCTGCCCTGCCCGCCGACGCGGCGCCACTGTATCCGACCGCCGACCCCGATCCCTTCTACGCCCAGCCCGCCGACCTGTCCGCCAGCAGCCCCGGCGACGTGCTGGAGGTGCGGGCGATGCCGCCGCTGGCGATGTTCCCGGACACCAGGATCACCCTGGTGAAGTTCCGCTCGACCAACTCCGCGGGCGACCCGATCGCCGCGACGACGACCGTGCTGCAACCGGCCGGGCATCGCCGCGACGAGCCGGTGCTGTCGTATCAGCACATCATCAACGGGCTCGGTATGCAGTGCTCGGTGTCGAAGGTGCTCTACACCGACGACCCGAATCTGATGGTGCGCGAGGCGATCTTCTGGAACGTCGCGCTGCGCCGGGGCTGGACCCTGGCACTGCCCGATCACCTCGGTCCCCAGTTCGCCTACGGCGCGGCGAAATTGGGCGGTCAGGTCACCCTCGACGGGATCAGGGCGGTGCGTCAGGTCGAGGAACTGCAGATCGCCGGCAGCCGGGTGGCGATGGCGGGTTACTCCGGTGGCGGCATGGCGACCGCGTGGGCCGCGGCGCTGCAGCCCACCTACGCGCCCGAACTGCCGATCGCGGGTGCGGCCATGGGCGGAGTGCCGATGAACCTGGTGTCGATGCTGGAAGGGCTGGGGTTCGGCGCGCATCCGGTGTTCGGCCTGGCCCTGGCCGCCGGTATCGGCCTGGAACGCGAGTATCCGCAACGCTTTCCGATCAGCGACCAGATGAACGCGCGTGGTCTGGCCGCCCGCGCGTCGATCGCCGATGCCTGCACCAACGACATCCTCGGCGCGGGCGCCGGACGCGGCATCCTCGATTTCGCGGCCACCACCTCGATGGTCGACGATCCGCAGGCGCGGGCGGTGGTGGAGGAGAACAGCCTCGCGCTCTACCCCGGCGCGCCGAGCATGCCGGTGTTCGAATGGCATTCGCCCACCGACGCGCTCATCCCGGTCGACGCGATCACCGCCACGACCCGGCGCTGGTGCGCCGCGGGGACACCAGTGGTCACCGAGTCGACCCCCACCCCGGACCATCTGACCGCAGCCGTGCTGGGTCTGCCGTCGGCGCTGCGCTGGCTCGACGCGCGGCTGCAGGGGGAACCGGCGCCCAGTACCTGCTGAGCCCGGTGTCGATCGGCCCGGATCCGTAGCCCCGACGCGGATCCGGGCCGATTGTTGTTGCGATCGTGCCGCTTTGCGTCACGACTCGGGCACGACGCCGATTCGGCGGGGTGGTCACGGCGTACCGTCAGATGATCGGACGAGGGGCGCACTGGGGGAGGTTCGGCGGGAGACGAAGCACCGCATCGCCACACGTCACGACGAATCCGACGTTGCCACCCGAAGGCGTGTGTGCCATGCGATCTGTGCGTGTGTTGGTCTGTTCGCTGTTGCTGCTCTGCTCGTTCGCCGCAGGCTCCGCCGCGGCCGATCCGCCCCCGACACCGGAATCGCCGGTGCCGCATCCGGGAACGCCGGGATTCCTGCCCGATCTGCAACGCTGGATCGATCAGGTGCTGCCGTCCCCGATCCAGCCCTCCGGCGGCACCGCCGCCGACCCCGACGCCGAGCTGGCGGCCCTGCGGGCGGCCGTCCTCCCGTCCCCGGTCGGCGATCCGATCTTCGATCACTGGCCGGCGAACCTGGCCGACTTCGCACCGGGCGAGGTGATCGAATCCCGCGACGTCCTGGCGACCGCGGGTCCGCTCACCCTGGTTCCGCTGCGGTCGGCCTCGCTGCTGAAGTACCGCACCGAGGACGCGCACGGCCGCCCGTCCTACGCCACCGCGACCCTGCTGGTGCCCGCCGCCGACTGGACCGGCGAAGGCGACCGCCCCGTGCTGGTCAACAACCTGCCCATCGACGCGCTCGGCCGCGAGTGCACCCCGGGATACACCCTGTCCCACGGCCTGAACCTGCATTCCAGCAGCACCGAGTTCATCCCGCCGACCACCCAGCTCGCCGCCCTGCGCGGCTATGCCGTACTCGTCCCCGATCACGAGGGGCCGTGGATGGCCTACGCCGAGCCGTATGTCGCCGGGCACGCGGTGCTCGACGGGATCCGGGCGGTGCGCGGCGTCGACCCGGCGGCGTTCGGCACGAGCCGCTTCGCGATGACCGGCTACTCCGGCGGCGCCATCGCCACCCACGGCGCGACCAAGCTCATCGACTCCTACGCGCCCGAACTCGCCGACGCGATCGTCGGGGCCGCGCTGGGCGGTGTCCCCGCCGACTTCGAGATCCTCTCGCGCAGCATGAACGCCAACCTCGCCTCCGGCATCTTCATGGCGGCCACCTTCGCGATCGGGCGGGAACGGCCCGAGATCCTGGCCGCGATGAACAACCTCGCCCGCTGGGTGGCCACCTCGCCGATGAAGGACCAGTGCGTCAGCGTGTTCGCGGTGCCCGGCATTCTGCACCTGCCCATCGACGTCGGCGCGAACATCACCGACCCGCTGCGTTCGGACCTGGCCACCAGCATCTACGAGATCACCCGGATGGCCGGGATGCGCTCGGCCACCCCGCTCTACATCTACAACGGCGAACAGGAGTTCTGGATCCCGGCCGCCGGCGCACGCAATCTGTACAACGAACAGTGCGCGCTCGGCGCGAACGCGGTGTACCGCAGCGTGTTCGGCGAACATGTGATCGGCGCGGCGACCGGCTATCCGGAGGCGATGCTGTGGCTCGACGAACGGTTGCAGGGGGTCGCGGCCCGCAGCGAATGCTGAACCGCGACCGGCTCACACCGGGAACAGCGGGTGCTTGCGCGGATTGGGCCGTACCGTCGCCTCCTTCTCGCGCAGCAGCCGCAGCGCGTGGCGGATCTCGAGCCGGGTCTGCGCGGGCTCGATCACCGCGTCGATGTAGCCGCGTTCGGCCGCGATCCACGGCGTCGCGACCGCCGCGTTGTACTGGTCGATCAGGTACTGCCGCGCGGCGGGCCGGTCATCGGCCGGCACCTGCTCGAGCTGCCGTCTGCCTACGATCCCGACCGCGCTCTCGGCGCCCATGACCGCGATCCGGGCGGTAGGCCAGGCCAGGCTCAGGTCGGCGCCGAGCTGCTTGCAGCCCATCACCGCGTAGCCGCCGCCGTAGGCCTTGCGCACCACCACGGTCACGATCGGCACGGTCGCCTCGATGACCGCGCGGAAGAAGCGGCCGCCGCGCTTGATCACGCCGTTGCGTTCCTCGTCCACGCCGGGCAGCACGCCCGGGGTGTCGACGACGAATACCAGCGGGATCCGGAAGGCATCGCAGAGCCGGATGAAATGGGTCGCCTTGTCCGAGCACTTGGCGTCGAGCGCGCCGCCGAGCACCAGCGGCTGGTTGGCCACCACGCCGACCGGCCGCCCGTCCACCCGGGCGAATCCGGTGATCAGGTTGGCCGCGGTGGCGGCACTCATCTCGTGGAACTCGCCGTCGTCGAACAGGCGCAGCAGGATGTCGTACATGTCGTAACCGGTGCGATCGGCATCGGGAATGATCGTGTCCAGCTCGCGGTCGGTGGCGGTGAGCTCCGGTTCCAGCCCCGGATTGACGATCGGCGGGAGCTCGTTGCAGCTGGTGGGCATGTAGCTCAGGTAGGCACGCGCCCAGGCGAAGGCGGCGGCCTCGTCGGCGGCGACATGGTGGATGGTGCCGTTGTCGGCCTGTACCCGCGCGCCGCCCAGTTCCTCCATCGTCACGCTCTCGCCGGTGACCTCCTTGATCACCTCCGGCCCGGTGACGAACATGTAGGACTGCTCGGTGGCGATCAGCACGTCGGTGTTCACCGGCGCGTACACCGATCCGGCCGCGCATTTGCCGAGCATGATCGAGACCTGCGGCACCAGGCCCGACAGCTGTTCCTGGCGGCGGCTCATCATCGCGTACCAGGCCAGCGAGGTCACCGCGTCCTGGATGCGGGCGCCGCCGGAATCGTTGATCGCGACCACCGGGCACAGGGTGGCCAGCGCGAAATCCAGTGCGGCGGCGACCTTGCGGCCGAACATCTCGCCGACCGAACCGCCGAAGACGGTCTGGTCGTGGGCGATCACCACCACCGGCCTGCCGTCGATCTCGCCGCGTCCGGTCACCACGCCGTCGCCGTACATCGCGTCGGCGCGGCCGGGCTGGCGCACCAATTTGCCCATCTCGACGAAACTGCCCGCGTCGAGCAGGGCGCGCACCCGCTCGCGCGCGCTCGGGATTTCCTTCGATTTGCGTTTCGCGATGCCGATTTCACCGGCCGGTTCCTCGGCGAGCTCGAGAATATCCCGTAGCTGGTCCAGTTTTTCGCGCGTCACGCTCATCGGTGGTCTTGCCCTTCGAACAATTCTTCGCCGTCGTTGGCGACGGTCACGAGCGTAGCGGCAGAACACTGTGAAGTGTCAGCATTTCACCGGTTTGACCGGCAAAATGCGAGGTGATGTGCCGTGTCGTCCGGTGAACGATAGCGTCTGTGGATGGTGCGGACCGCACGGCCGTGCCCGGCGAAAAATTCCTGTGCCGCGTCATGGCGGTATTCGACGAGCGGTGGTGACCTGCCCAGAAACCCGGAAACGGTGGAAATCAAGCGTTTTCGGCGACTTATGTTCGTTCCGGTTTCGACAAAGCCATTCGTATTTCTCGGATCGCACAGGAAGATACGCCAACGATGAAATCTCCCAGTCGCAGACGGACGCTACAGACGGCGGTGCTCACCGGCGTCGGTGCGCTCGCCGTCGCGCTCACCGGATCGGGGGCCGCCGCGTCTCCGAGCCCGGCGCCGACCGAGCAGCAACTCGCCGATCTGATCTCCGCCGGCCGCGAGGTGGCCGGCCCCGGCAGTGGCTCCGCCTGCACCTCGGGCAGTGGCGCCGGTTCGGGCAACGGTTCGGGCAACTGCTACGGCGGTTCGGGCTCGAGCTCCGGCTCCTCGGGCGGGAAGTCCACCGACACCGCCGGTTACGGACCCTCGCAGACCTCCTGGCTGGCCGCGTTCGCCTACGGCCTCGGCAACGGCGACGTGTCCCCGCCCGGTGCCAACGACTGGAGCTGCAAGCCCACCGCCGAGCATCCCCGGCCCGTCGTGCTGCTGCACGGCACCTGGATGAACGCCTACAACGGCTACGCCTACATGGGCCAGCCGATCAAGGACGCGGGCTACTGCACGTTCACCTTCAACTACGGCCGCTCCGGCCTGGTCGAAGGCGGTGGCCTCGGCTCGCTGCTGCCCGGCGTCATGGGCACCGGCTACATCCAGGACTCGTCCAAGCAGGTCGCCACCTTCGTCGACCGGGTGCTCGCGGCCACCGGCTCGTCCGAGGTCGACATCATCGCGCACTCGCAGGGCGGCGCCCTGGGCAACTGGTACACCAAGTTCGACGGTGGCGCGGCCAAGGTGAAGAACCTGATCACCTTCGGCGCCACCCACCACGGGACCAGCCTCGACGGCATCGGCGCACTGGGCCGCATGATCAACAACGCCGGCATCGACATCCTCGGCCTGATCGAGATCTTCGTCGGGCACGCCGGTATCCAGCAGACCATCGGCTCGGACTTCGTCAACACGCTCAACGCCAACGGCGACACCGTGCCCGGCGTCGACTACACCGTGGTCGGCACCCGCTACGACGAGGTCACCAACCCCTACGACCTGACCTTCCTGAAGCCGGGCCCGGGGGCCACCGTCACCAACATCACCCTGCAGGAAGGGTGCGAACAGGACGTGTCCGACCATCTGACGATGATGTACTCGCCGCGGGCGCTGTCGATCGCGCTGCGCGCGCTCGACCCCGCGAGCAGCCCGAACCTGGTGTGCGAGTTCAACCCCTGGCTGGTCGGAGGTGGCGGCTCCCTCTGAGAACGACCGAAGGCGCTGTCCGTGACACGGACAGCGCCTTCGGCGTGTGCGGCTCAGGCGGCCGAACGGTAACTGCGGGCGACCAGCGCCGACCGCAGGTACCACAGGCCCGAGGGCTGGGTGGGATCGAAACCGGTGAGCTGGCCGATCCGCTTGAGCCGGTAGTCGACGGTATTGGTGTGCACGTGCAGGACCCGGGCGGTGCGCTGCCGGTTGAGATTGTTGGCGATATGTCGCTGCAGGGTCTCCAGCAGTTCCGGGTACTGATCCAGCGGATCGAGCAGCGAACCGAGGAACTCGCGCCCGGGCCCTGGCCGGGTGAGCTGGTATTCCAGGGCGAGCTCGTCGAAGCGGTACAGACCCGAGGTCACCTCGAGACGCTGCACCATGTCGAGCAGTTCGTGGGCCTGATCGGCGGCATCGGGAACACCGGTGGTGCTGGTCTCGACCAGGGCGGCGGTGATACCCACCTGTGCGGCCTGCGAGAGCTGGGCGACCAGGGCGGCGAGTCCCTCGCGGTCGAACGTGTCGGCCGGGATGAGCACCGTCCCGCCGTCGACGCTGAGCAGCGACAGCGCCGAGTCGCCGCAGCGCTTGGCCAGTTCGGCCTGCACCCGGCGCAGCTTGCGCCGGGCGACGACCTGCGAGTCCAGCGCCGGATTGGCCTCCTCGCGGTGCGGCGGGATCGCCAGCGCGAGAACGGCGTAGGTCTCGGCGATCGCGATGCCGCATTCGCGCGCCATCGTGGAGGTGCTGTGCCCGCCCAGCAGTGCCGAGGTCAGCGTGTGGACCGCGGTGTGGTGTTCGCTCACGACGCCGCGCAGCTCGCGCACGTAGGCCAGCGACACCTGCGAGGTGATGGTGTCGAGCATCTCCATCACCATCTTCACCCCGTCGACGAGGTTGTCGTAGTCCTTCACCGAGGCGTTGGCGACGACGAGGTCGAGGCCGATCTTGAACCCCTCGGCGATGGAGTGGTGGATGGTGTCGATCGGGACACCCTCGCGGGCCCAGCCGCTGGCCGCGTCCTGCAGTCGCTGCAGCTTGCTGGGGATGTCGCGGCCGTCGAGCATGCTGACCGCGAATTCGAGGCAGATGCGGGTGATGGTGGTGACGTCGCCGGAGATCGCGTCGCCGGGCAGGGTGCCGCAGGGGGCGACATTGGCGACGAAATGGCCGACCATCTGCCGGGAGAGGGTGCGGACATCCTTCAGCGGTGACGACATCGGCTGACCCGAGATGGTCAGCGACTGCCGGGGTGGATTCTCGACCGACATCTGTGTTCCCTTCGCCCAAGTTCGGCTCTGCCCCCGCTGGCCAGCGACTTCACCCTAACGAACGGGCGCTGATACCGGAATGGAACGTCACGTAATGGGTAGGGCACCCATGCTCGGGTGCCCGCTTGGTGAGCGGTCACAAGTCTGGTCCAGCGCTATGAGTGGTTGTAGAGTTCTCCGCGCCGGAACGAACCGATAGGGGGCACTGCATGCGACCTGCCGTCCGTTGTCTGGTCTGGGAACTGGACGAAACCCTGTGGGACGGTGTGGTCCACGACGCCACCAGCACGACGCTGCGCCCACCGGCGCTGCGCACGCTCACCAAGCTGAGCGAGCGCGGCGTGCTGCACGCCGTCGCGGCCCGTGGCGACCGCACACGCACGTTGCGCACGCTGTACCGGCACGGGCTGTACGAGATGTTCTCGGCGGTCGAGGTCGGGTGGGGCCGCAAGTCGGCCGCGATCGTGCGGATCGCCGACACCCTGGGCCTGGGACTGGAGGGCATGGCGTTCCTCGACGCCGAGCCGGTCGAGCGCGCCGAGGTGTCACGTGCGCTGCCGATGGTGCGCTGCTACGCGGCCCGCAATGTCGAGATGCTGCCGTTGCTGCCCGACTTCCGGCACGAGCTGCGCTCGGGCCCCGTGCCGACGCCGCCGCTCGGCTTCGCCCGCGTGCCCGCCCTCTGACCGGCCCGATCCCCTTGCGCGCCCTGCGATCTCGCAGGGTGTGCGCACACGCACTGCCTGCAAACGTGCATCGTGTGCCAAAACCGGGCGGGATGATCAGGCCGGGTCCGGCAGCAACGCGAAGCTGAGGCCGGCGAGCCGATCCGGTGTCGCGACCACGTCGTAGGCCGCGATCCGCCCGGCCCGCACGGTGAACGTCACCGCGAACAGCGGCCTGCCCGTTCGCACCACGACCAGTCCCGGTCGACCGTCGACCAGCAGGAGGACGGCCTCGCGGGACCGCTGCCGCAGCACGACCGTGCCCTCGGCCACCGCGGCCGCGCCGCGCACCATCGCCGCCATCCCCGGCGGCAGCGCGGCCGGATCGGCGGTGCGCACCACGTCCGGCGCCAGGACCGCGAGGAGTTCACCCAGGTCACCCTCCCGCGCCGCCTTCAGGAATGCCGCCACCGCGACCTGCTGTTCGCGCAGATCGGCCGCCGCGTCGATCCGGGCGGGCGCGCTGACCCGCTGCCGGGCGCGGCTGGCGAGCTTCTTGGTCGTGTCCGGGGTGCGCCCGAGCACCGGGGCGATGTCGGCGAACGGCACCGCGAACAGGTCGTGCAGCACGAACGCCACGCGCTCGGCGGGCCCGAGCGCGTCGAGCACCACCAGCAACGCCCGCCCCACCGCGTCGGCGAGCAGGGCCTCGTCGGCGGGATCGCTGCCCGGGCCGATCGCGCGTTCCTCGGGCAGTTCGGCGGTTTCGGCCCGGTGCGCGCGGGCACGCAGGTGGTCCAGGCAGAGCCGGGACACGACGGTGGTGAGCCAGGCGTCGAGATCGGCGATCTCCTCGACGCGCACTCGCTGCAGGCGCAACCACGCCTCCTGCAGCACGTCGTCGGTTTCGGCGGCCGATCCCAGCATTCGGTAGGCGATGCCGCGCAGCCGGTCGCGGCGTTGTTCGACGGCGCGGGCGAGCGATTCGGGGTGCATCGGTCACCTTTCGGCCGGGCGGTACGTCAACAGATCGGCGGCAGTCGCCGCCGCTCACCGTAGACCGGAGGAACCGTCCGATGCACACCGTCTTCGTCGTCGTCACCGTGCTCGCCGCGCTCAGCGCGCTGGCCGCCGCCGCGATCGACGTCGTCCGCGCCGACTGGGTGCGCGACAACATGAGCAACTACGGACTGGCGCCGTGGACGCTCACCCCGCTGGCCGTGATCAAGGCGGCGGGCGGGCTCGGATTGCTGGCCGGCCTGTTCTCTCGCCCGCTGGCGATCGCCGCCGCCGCCGGTTTGACGTTGTATTTCGTCTGCGCCGAGCTCACCGTGTTGCGGGCCCGCTGGTACACCCACCTCGGGTACCCGCTGCCGTATCTGCTGCTCGCGGCGGGTTCGCTGACGCTGGCCCTGGCGTGAGCGGTGGTGGCGCGCGGTGATCCGCGCGCCACCACCGCCAGGTCAGGCGTCGGCCAGGATGAAGTCCGCGGCCTGCTCGCCGATGAAGATCGCCGGGGCGTTGGTGTGCCCGCGGATGATCAGCGGCATCACCGACGCGTCGGCGACCCGCAGGCCTTCCACGCCGCGCACCTTCAGGTCGGGCCCGACGACGCTGGCGGCGTCGGTGCCCATCCGGCAGGTGCCGACCGGGTGGTACAGCGTGTGCGAGAACTGCTCGATCGTCAGCGCCATGGTGCCCGCGAGATCCTCCGGCGCCGCCGGCGGATAGATCAGCTGACCCAGCGCGCCCTTGAGCGCCGGCTGGGTCGCCAGTTCGGCGCAGACCTTCAGTCCGGCTTCGAGCGCGGCCCGGTCGGCGCCGTCGGGATCGGACAGGTATCGCGGATCGATGACGGGCTTGGCCGTCGGATCGGCCGAGGCGAGGCCGATGCGCCCACGGCTGCGCGGCCGCAGCAGGATGGCGCCCAGGACCACGCCGTGCTCGGTCGCGTCGACCAGGCCCTCGTGGTAGAACGGCGCCGGCGCGTAGATCAGCTCGATGTCGGGGTGCTCGAGGTCGGGTTCGCTGCGCACGAACCCGTACGCCTCACCGACATTCGAGGTCAGCATGCCGCGATGCCGGACCAGGTAGTTGATCAGCTCGAGCGGCTTCTCCGCGGCGAACAGCGAGTCGCCCTCGACGCTGTAGCCGAGCGCCGCGATCAGATGATCCTGCAGGTTCGCGCCGACCTCGGGGGAGTGCGCGACCACCGCGATGCCGTGCTCGCCCAGTTCCTCCTGATCTCCGATGCCCGAGAGTTGCAGCAGCTGCGGGCTGTTCACCGCGCCACCGCACAGGATGACCTCGCGATTCGCGGTGACGGTGTGGGTCTGCCCGTCCTGCAGGTACTCGACACCGGTGGCCTTGGTGCCGTCGAAGACCACGCGGGTGGCCAGGGCGCCGGCGCGCACGGTCAGGTTCGCGCGCTTCATCGCCGGGTGCAGGTAGGCGTCGGCGGTGCTCCAGCGCCTGCCGTCGCGCTGGGTCACCATGGTCTGCGAGAACCCGTTGGGCGCGGGGCGGTTCGGCGCTTCGAGCTCGTAGCCCGCCTGCCGCGCGGCCTCGAGGTAGGCGTGGGTCGAGGCGCGCGGGCTGCGCTGGCGCTGCACGTGCAGCGGCCCCTTCGACCCCTCGTCGGGGTACTGCGCGTCCTGCACCTTCTCGATCTTGCGGTACTGCTCCACCGCGGCCGCGAAGTTCCAGCGATCGCCGGCGAGCAACCCCCACTCGTCGTAGTCGGCCCGGAAACCGCGCACCCACATCATCGCGTTCATCGACGACGACCCGCCGAAGGTCTTGCCGCGCGGCCAGTAGATCTGCCGATCGCCCAGGCCGGGCTGCGGTTCGGTCAGGTAGTCCCAGTCACGCTCGGTGCGGAACAGCTTCGAGAACGCGGCCGGAATATGAGCGAACTTGTCGTCGTCGGCCGGACCCGCCTCCAGCACGACGACCGAGGTGCCCGGGTCGGCGCTGAGCCGATTCGCGAGCACCGCCCCCGCTGACCCGGAGCCGACGATCACGTAATCCGCGGACATCCCACCTGCTTGCACTGTCCAACTCCGATCCTGCACTGCATTGTCGTTGCCAACTGGACACGCCGTCTCACGGTGGCGAAATGCCGGTGAGCACAGCCGGACTCGTCGTCCGGGTGCGGCGCTGCATGCAGCGTACTGATCGTGGGGCCCGGGCGGGGGCCGCGCGCCTCACTCGGTGCCGGCGGCCGCCGCGGCCTTTCCGGCGCGACGGCCGTAGAAGCTGCCGTCGCCCAGCGAGGCGCCGCTGACGTAGCCGTACGCGCACAGTCCCGACGTGCACCGACCGGCCGCGTAGAGTCCGGCGATCGGTTCCCCGCTCACGTGCAGCACCCGGGAGTCCAGGTCGGTGCGCAGCCCGCCCAGGGTGAAGCCCGCGGTGAAGCCGCGCAGGTCGAATCCGGCCAGCGGGGCCGAGATCGGGCGCACCCACTCGGCCTTCTTGCCCAGCAGCGGGTCGCTGCCGTTCTCGGCGTGCTTGTTGTAGGTGGCGATGGTGGTCTGCAACGTCTGCTCCGGCAGGCCCATCTCGGTCTCGAGTTCGGCCACCGACTCGGCGACCCAGGTGGGCGGGAACCGGAAGAACGGGGTGGCCGATTCGGTCGCCAGCGCCTCCTCGAGCGAAGGCTCGTCGATCACGAGGAAGGCCTTGTTGTCGTTCTGCAGCAGCGTCGCCTGACCGATCCGGCCCGGGTAGGTGTCCTCGGGGACGTACCGCTGGCCGCGCCCGTTGACCAGCACGCCACGCGCCATCATCTGCGGGTCGCCGAAGATGGCCACCTCGCTGGCGTCCATGTGCGCGAGTTCGGCGCCGAGCGCCTGGGCCAGCCGGATGCCGATGCCGTCGTGCTCCTCGATGGCCGCGCCGGGCCTGCCGCTCAGGCGCGGGGTGTAGCGGTCGATCATCTCCGTGTCGTAGGCGAAGCTGCCGGTGGCCAGGACGACACCGCGAGCGGCGCGGACGGTGACCGGCTTGCCGTAGGTGGTGGCGAGGAGGCCGACCACGCGATCGTCGTCGTCGACGACGAGCCTGCGGATGCGGGTGTCGTACTCGACGTCGATGTCGAGGCTCGCGACCGTGTCGGCCAGCGGCTTCATCAGCATGTAGCCGCCGCTGCGTTCACCGATCTTCTTGTCGGCCAGCTGCGGCACGTGCCCGCGCGGCGCGGGCTTGGCGATGTCGAGGAAGGGCGCGGAGTTCTCGCCGCCGGAGTACATCAGGCCCTCGTCGTGCGGCGGCTCCCAGCCGGGTTCGCCCCAGAACGACTCCTTGAACGGCACACCGCACTCGACGAGCCAGTTGTAGTGCTCGACGCTGCCCGCGCAGTAGTCCTGGATCTTGGCCTCGTCGACCCCGGGCCCCAGCGCCGCGGTGAGGAACGCGGCCATGTTCTCGGGGGTGTCGTCGAAGCCGAGCGCCTGCTGCAGCGGGGTGCCGCCGCCCAGGTAGACGAAGCCGCCCGCCAGCGCGGCGGCGCCGCCCCAGCCGCCGGTGCGTTCCAGGATGAGCACCTTCGCGCCCGCCCTGGCGGCTTCGATCGCCGCGCACACGCCGGCGATGCCGTAACCGGCCACCACCACGTCGGCCGCGAAATCCCACTGCGTCACGGTGTTCGCGCGCAGTGGACGGACGGTGTCGATCCGGTGGGGCTGTTCGGTCACGGGGTTCCTCCGGTGCTCGGGCGTGTACCGAAATGGTGCCGCGTGTAGCCCGACAAAACAAGAACGTGTTACAGAAGCTCCCGCCCAGCGGGACGGTTGCGTGCCGCCGGGGCTCCGGTACGGTGGCCATCGAACCGACGTAGACGAGATCTGGTGGTGTTGTGGTGAGCGCGAACATTCGAGACATTGCGGTGCAGACCCTGGCCGGAGCGGACACCACGCTCGGCGAGCTGGCGGGGGAGAAGGCGGTGCTGCTGGTCAACGTGGCCTCGCGCTGCGGTCTGACCCCGCAGTACACCGGCCTGGTCGAGCTGCAGAAGACCTACGGTGAGCGCGGCTTCACCGTCGTCGGCCTGCCGTGCAACCAGTTCATGGGCCAGGAGCCGGGTACCGCCGAGGAGATCCAGGAGTTCTGCTCGGTCACCTACGGTGTCGACTTCCCGCTGCTGGCCAAGGCCGACGTGAACGGCGACGACCGCCACCCGCTCTACACCGCCCTGGTCGAGACCCCGGCCGCCGACGGCACCGCGGGCGATATCCAGTGGAACTTCGAGAAGTTCCTGATCGCGCGCGACGGCACGGTCGCGGGCCGGTTCCGCCCGACCGTCACCCCGGACGCGGGCGAGATCGTCTCCGCCATCGAAGCCCAGCTCTGAGCTTCCGCGCCGCCGTCCGCGCTCCTCGCGCGGGCGGCGGCGTCGCGTTCAGGGCCCGGTGCGCTGCACGGCGAGTGCGGCGAGCGCGGCCGCGACCAGCGAGATCGCCCCGACCAGCAGATGCACCACGGTCAGCGCCCGGCCCGGGTCGGTCTCGGCGAGGGCGAAGAAGATCGACCCGATCGTGGCGATCCCGGCCACGATCCCCAGCTGCACGCTCGTCACCAGGATGCCGCTGGCGTCGGCGGCGGAGGCCTGCGGGACCGCGGCCAGTGCCCTGGTCATCAGCGGGCTGAACGCCAGCCCGTTGCCGATCCCGAACAGCGCGAGCGCCACCGACGCGGCGGGCCCTATACCGGAGCCGTCACCGAGCAGCGCGGCGAGCCAGCCCAGCGCCACCGTGGCGAGGACCAGCGCCAGCGGGATCATCCGGGCATGCCATCGCGCCGGAATCCGCTGCCAGTACAACCCGGCCGCCGCGAAGGTGACCCCCATGGGCAGGAACTGCACACCCGCACGGAGGGCGCTGTAGCCGAGATCGTTCTGCAGGTGGATCGCCATCGCGAACAGCCAGCCACCGAAACCGGCCATCACCAGCAGCAGGGTCGCCGCCGCGAGCAGCAGACCGGGTGCGGCCAGCACCTGCGGTGCGAACAGCGGTTCGCCACCGCGTGCCGCCACGGCCCGCTCGAGCCCGGCGAACACCGCGACCCCGAGTACTCCCGCGGCCAGGCACACCCACGTCCACGCCGGGTAGCCGAGCTCGCGGCCGAGGACCAGCGGGACGACGAGCAGCAGCACGGTGAGTGTCAGCGTCGCCAGGCCCGCCCCATCGAGCCGGCGATCGGTCCGGACGGTGGCACCCGGCAGCACCGTCGGCGCGATCGCCAGCAACGCCAGCCCGATCGGCACGTTCACCAGGAACACCCCGCGCCAGCTGCTGCCCGCGAGATCGGCGTCCACGATCAACCCACCCAGGATCTGGCCCGCCACCATGCCGCCGGAGATGATCGCGGCATAGATGCTCAAGGCCCTGGCCCTGGCCTGACCGGTGAACGTGCGCTGGATCAGGGTCATCACCTGCGGCACCATCGCCGCCGCTCCCGCACCCTGCGCGAACCGGAACACGATGAGCGACAACTCGTTCCAGGCCAGTCCGCAGGCCAGCGAGGCCACGGTGAACACCGCCAGCCCCGCGACGAACGTCCGCCGCTGGGTGAACCGGTCACCCAGTCGCGCACCGGCGATCAGCAGCACGGCATAGGCGATCACGTACCCCGCGACGATCAGCTGCAGCGCCGCTCCGCCGGTGTGCAGGTGCGCGCGCATCGAGGGAATGGCGACATTGACGATCGAGGCGTCCAGGACGGCCATGAACTGCCCGGTGAGAATGACGACGAGCACGGCCACCGACCGTCTGCCCGTCACCGCCGCCGGTGGCGGCGCCGAAGTGATGATCTGACTCATCCTCCGATCGTCGGGCGCCGCCGGTACCCGCACCAGGAGCCCACCGACACGGGTACCCGCACCACCCGGCTGATGTCACACTCCGCGACCCGGTGTCGTCGTCTCGTGGACGGGACAGTTCAACCGAGGAGAAACGAATGCGTATCGCAGTGATCGGTGCCGGTGGGCGGATCGGCCGCGAGGTGGTCGACGTGCTGAAGGACCGCGGCGACGAGGTCGTCGAGATCACCCGCTCGGCGGGCATCGACGTCCGGACCGGGCACGGCCTGGCCACCGCCCTGGCCGGCGTCGACGCGGTGATCGACGCGGTCAACGCCACCACCACCGAGACCGCCGCGGTGACGGAGTTCTTCCGCACCGTGGCCCGCACCGTGCACGAGGCCGCCGCCGCGGCGGGCGTGCGGCGCATCGCGGTCGTCTCGATCATCGGCATCGACGACTTCACCGCCGGGCACTACGCGGGCAAGCTGGCCCACGAACGCGCCTACCGAGAAGGACCGGTGCCGGTGCGCATCCTGCGGGCCGCGCAGTTCCACGAGTTCACCGAGATGATGCTGGACTGGACCACCGTCGGCGACCGCGCCGAAATACCCGCCTACCGCGCGCAACTGGTCGCGGCCAGGACCGTCGCCGAACACCTCGCCGACCTGGCCCGCACCGACGGCCCGGACCTGGTGGAGATCGCCGGACCGCAGCAGTGGCGTCTCGCCGAAGCGGTCGCGCTGATCGCGGCGCGGCGCGGCGGGCCCGCACAGGTCGTGGAGGTGCTCGATACCGCCGATCCCGACCACCGGCTCCAGGCCGACGGCGCGTTGCTGCCGGGTCCGAAGGCGATCATCGCGGGACCCGCCTTCACCGAATGGCTCGACGGCCGCTGAGTCCGGTGCCGGGATAGCCTCTGTGCCAACGGAACCGATGACCTAGGCTGGAATTCGTACAGTCGGTTCGATGCCTTGGAGGCGCCCCGATGTCGCACTCTTCCGCCTACCCCAGCTCCGTTCCGGTCGGGGTGGACACCACGCGCGCCAGCATCGCGCGCGTCTACGACGCCGCGCTCAACGGCAAGGACAACTACGAGGTCGACCGCGCGGTGCTGGACCAGGTCCGCACCGTCGCGCCGCAGGTCAACGACCTGGCCTGGGCCAACCGGGATTTCCTGATCCGGGTGTGCCGGTTCCTGGCCCGGGCCGGTGTCGACCAGTACCTCGACCTCGGGTCCGGCCTGCCCACCGCCGAGAACACCCACCAGGTGGTGCAGCGGGTCAACCCGGGGTCGCGGGTGGTCTACGTCGACAACGATCCGTCGGTGCTGGTGCACGCGCAGGCGCTGCTGGCCAACAACAGCCGCACCCGCATCGCCGAGGCCGACATCTTCCGCCCGCTCGAGGTCCTCGGCAACACCGCCGTCCGCGCCGAACTCGACTTCACCCGTCCGCTGGCCCTGCTCCACATCGGCACCCTGCACCACTACCTGGGCGAGGACGCCCCCGCCCTGATGCAGACCTACATCGACGCCTTACCCTCGGGCTCGTTCGTCGCGATCGCCCACTTCCATGACCCACAGACTCCCGAATACAGCGAACTGGCCCGCAAAATGGAGGAGAAGTTCATCCACAGCCCGATGGGCAGCGGCCGCTTCCGCACCAGATCCGAAATCCAGGCCATGTTCGGCGATCTCGACATGATCACCCCCGGCCTGGTCCGCTGCGACGACTGGTGGCCCGACGGCCCCCACCTCACCCCCCTCACCGACGTCCGCCACTGCATCGTCGGCGGCGTCGGCCGCAAGCCCTGATCGTTCCGTTCTCGCGGTGGCCGTGCTGCGGCTGATTCTCTGAGTCCTGGTCGTCGGAAACGGGTATCAGCGGCACCTGGATACCGGGATCGGGTTCGGCGACGATGGACGGATGAGTGGAGTGGTCGACGTGCGTTCGGTGCGCGCCGAGCGCAGGGCCCAGCTCGGCGCGTTCCTGAAGTCGCGGCGGGCCAGGATCGCGCCCGGCGATGTGGGCCTGCTGCCGGGAGCACGCAGGCGTACACCGGGATTGCGTCGGGAGGAGGTCGCGCAGCTGTCGGGGATCGGGGTCACCTGGTACACCTGGCTCGAGCAGGGGCGGCCGATCAATGCCAGTGTGCAGGTGCTGGACGCGGTCGCGCGGACGCTGTGCCTGGATCCGGTGGAGAAGGCGCACCTGTACCGGCTCGCCGACGTCCCGACGGTCCCGCAATCGGCGCATCAGACGGCCATGCCACCGGGCCTGCCCGCGATTCTGGAGCAGCTCTCGCCGCTGCCCGCTGCCCTGCTCAGCGCGAAATACGATGTGCTGGCGCACAACGACGCCTACGCTGCCCTGTGCCCGCGCTTCGTCGAGGGCGAGCGCAACGTGCTGCGCCGGGTGTTCCTCACGCCGGAGTGCTGCAACCCGTACGAGCACAGTGACGACGACCTGCGCCGGATGGTCGCCTACCTGCGCGGTGCCTACGTCCGTCACCTCGACGATCCGCAGTGGCAGGGCCTGGTCGCGGAACTGTGCGGGGCGAGCCCGCTGTTCGCGCGATTGTGGGCCAGCAACGACGTGGCCGTGCCGGTCAACGTCGTCAAGATCATCCAGCACCTGGCGGTCGGCTCGATCGCGATGCACATGACGAGCATGTCGCTGCCGGTGATCGAAGGCGCCTGGATGCAGATCTTCACCCCCGTCGACGAGGCGGCGACCGCGACGATGTCGGCGCTGCTCGCGATGACCGACGAGGAACGTCGCCGGCCCTTCGCCGATCACCTCGCGCGGTACCACGCGGCGGTCTGACCTGCGACGACGGTGATCGCCACGCGGTCGCGGACGGTCGAAAAAGTCAGTGCGCCCTCGCAAGTCGCAAACTGCGATCCTCGGGTACTATCGCCGTCGGGGGAGCGCGAGATGTCCGATGGTCTGCTTAGTATGTCGCAGGCACCGGCAGCTTCGGCTGCCTCACCAACGCCATACCCGACATCTCCAGGGGATGAAACTTGATCGACATGACACCGCACCCCGCCCCCCGGAGCCGCTTCGCGCGGCGCTCCGGCATCACCGCGGTCGTCGCGGCCGCCGCCCTCTGCGCGGCCCTCGTGACCGGCTGCACCAAGGACGACAGCACCACCACGGCCGCACCGCCTACCGGTGCGCTGCCCGACGGCGCGCAGATCGTCAAGGAGTCGGCGAAGACCACGCAGACCCTGCGCACCGTGCACCTGAAGATCGACGTGGACAACCTGCCGAACCTGCCGGTGGAGACCGTGTCGGCCGACGTCACCAACGAGACCCAGGGCTCGGGCGCCGCGATGGGCGAAGCCAAGGTGAAGCTCAAGCCGGAGGCCGAGTTCACCGAGTCGAAGTTCCTCGTGGTGGACAAGGTGCTCTACACCCAGGCCGGTGGCCGCTACGTGCCCGCGGGCCCGGCGGAGAAGGTCTATGATCCGGGCGTCATTCTGGACAAGGACAAGGGCATCGCGAATGTGATCGCCAACGTCCAGAACCCGAAGACCGAGGGCCGCGAGGTCATCGACGGCATCAACACCGTCAAGGTCACCGGCACCATCGACGCCGCCGTCATCGACCCGATCGTGCCGCGCGTCGGCGAGAACGCGGGCACCATGCCGATCACCCTGTGGATCCAGGACACCGCGCCGCCCGCCTCGGATTCGACCAAGCCCTCCGACGCCGCCTCCACCGGCGAGGGCCCGAATCTCGTTCGCGCCGTGGTGAAGAAGGACCAGGGCGAGGTCACCGTCGGGCTGTCCAACTGGGCCAAGCCGGTGAACATCGTCAAGCCCGCCGGCTGATTCGAGCCGGATCGACCCACACCGGTCCGGGGATCGCGGAGTCTGGCACGCAGTGCCGTCCGCGGCCCCGGGCCGGTGTGTCGTCTGGGTGTCGCCTGCGGTAACCAGAGCTCCGAACGCGCAAACGCGCAACCAATAAGAGAATGTTCAGCGAGATGCAAGGCGCCACAAGGACTATACGTGTCGGGACGCAGGTCGGCAGGCTACACGCATCGAACGCCGATCGACACGGAGGAAGTACACATGACGATCGATGATCGACCTGATGAAGCGGAGCGCGAGCTCCCGCCACCGCCGGGCCCCGGGGGTCGGCCTCCCGTCAACAATGTCTGGGTCTATAACGGCAGAGCCTACGACCTGAGTGACTGGATCTCCAAGCATCCGGGCGGTGAATTCTTCATCGGGCGTACGAAGAACCGTGACATCACCTCGATCATCGGTTCCTACCACCGTGATCCGGAAAAAATCGCGCGCATGATCGAGCGTTACAGTCTCGATCGCGCTGCCACCCCGGAGGACATCCACCCGAAGAACAACGCGCCCGACTTCCTGTTCAAGGAAGGCTTCAACAGCTGGGACGACACCCCCAAGTACGCCTTCGACGACAAGAACGACCTGCTGCACAAGATCAAGGCCCGGATCAAGGAGCCCGAACTGGCCGCCCGCCTGAAGCGGATGGACCGGGTGTTCGACATCGTCGTGGCGTTCCTGATCTTCGCCTACTTCGCGGTGCAGGGCCTGCGGCTGTGGGACACCAGCTGGATGCCGTTGCCGGTCTTCGTGATCGCGATGGTGCTGCTGCGCAGTTCGCTGGCCGGGTTCGGTCACTACGCGATCCACCGGGCGCAGAAGGGGCTCAACAAGTACGCGGTGAACGCGTTCGACATGAACTATGTCGCACTGTCTTTCGTCACCGCCGACGGCCACGCGCTGCTGCACCACCCGCACACCCAGAGTGAAGTCGACATCAAGAAGAACGTCTTCACGATGATGATGCAGGTGCCGCGCCTGTACCGGGTGCCGGTGCACACGGTGCACAAGTTCGGGCATCTGCTGACCGGCATGATCATCCGCCTGCTCGACGTCTGCCGGCTCACCCGCAAGGTCGGCATCAAGGACATGTACGGCACCTGGGGTGGCGCGCTGCCGCACTTCATCGGGTCGTTCGGCGTCCGGTTCCTGCTGGTGGCCGAGTTCGTGGTGTTCACCGTGGCCGGCGACTTCTGGGCCTGGGCACTGCAATTCGTGATCACGCTGTGGATCAGCACCTTCATGGTGGTGGCCAGCCACGATTTCGAGGTGCCCACCGAGGAACTGCACACCGAGACCGAGGACTGGGCGGTCAACCAGCTCGAGCAGGCCTACGACCTGACCGTCGTCGGCAACAAGTACGTCGACTGCTTCCTCTCCGCGGGCCTCAGCTCGCACCGGGTGCATCACGTGCTGCCGTTCCAGCGCAGTGGTTTCGCCAATATCGCCTCCGAGGACGTGGTGCGCGAGGAATCGGCGAAGTTCGGTGTCGAATGGCTGCCCGCGAAGAGTTTCTTCGGAGATCGTTTCCCCAAGCTGTGCCGGACCTACCTGCTCGCGCCCTCGCGCGAGGCCGAGGAGAACCGGTGGGGATTCGTGCGCGAACACTGCGCACCCACAGCGCTGAAGACCTGCGTGACCTACACGGTGCAGGGCTTCACCGGCATCGGGACCGTCTGATCCACGTCCGCTGCCGTTCTTCTCTCTGTATCGAAAGGATTTGTGCCCGTGTCTGTTTCCATCGAGCTGCTCCGAACGGCTGACGTCGAGCGCGGGCACGACCTGCTACCGCCCGCCCCGCCCACCACGGTCGGCGTGATCGAGGCGATCGCCACCGGTTCGCCCGACCGCGTGGTCGACCAGACCGTGAACGCGGGCCGGGTGGCCGAGCTGTTCTCCGATCCGGCCCAGCGGCAGCGGATTCCGCGGATCTACCAGAAGACCCGGATCGATACCCGCCACCTGGCGATCGATCCGCTCGACCCGGAGTTCCTCGAGTTCAGCCGCCGCCCCGGCACCATCCGGGACCGGATGAACCTGTTCTTCGAGCACGCCGCGCCACTGGCGGTCGACGTCGCCCGTCGCGCGGTCGCCGGGCTGTCGAACCCCGCCGAGGATATCGGTCAGCTGATCTTCGTGACCAGCACCGGATTCATCGCCCCCGGTGTCGATGTCGCGGTGGTCAAGCAGCTGGGGCTGTCGCCGACAGTGGGCCGCATGATCATCAACTTCATGGGCTGCGCCGCCGCGATGAACGGTGTCCGCGCCGCCACCGACTACGTGCGGGCGCACCCGGACAAGAAGGCGATGGTGCTGTGCATCGAGCTGAGCTCGGTCAACGCGGTGTTCGACGACGACGTCAACGACGTCATCACGCACAGCCTCTTCGGTGACGGCTGCGGCGCGGTGGTGATCGGCGCCAACCAGGTTCACCAGCCGCTCGCGCCGGGCAGCATCGTCATCCGGGACAGCTTCAGCCACCTGTTCGACGACGCCGAGGACGGCATCGTGCTCGGCATCAAGGACGCGGGGATCACCTGCGAGCTGGCCACCACGCTGCCCGACTACATCTACCGCGGTGTCGACCCCGTGGTGACCGGGGTGCTCGCGCGCAACGGCCTGGCCAAGAGCGACATCGCGCTGTGGGCGATCCACCCCGGTGGTCCGCGCATCATCGAGGAGTCGGCTCGCTCGCTGGGTATCCCGGCCGAGTCGGCGGCGCCGAGCTGGGACGTCCTGGCCGAGCACGGCAACATGCTGAGTGTGTCGCTGATCTTCGTGCTGGAGCGGATGATCCGCGACGCGCAGCCGGCGGCACCGATCTCCACCGGCGTGGCGTTCTCGTTCGCGCCCGGTGTCACCCTCGAGGGCATCGTCTTCGATGTCATCCGCAGCTGAGAGCACCTGTCATGCAACTTCTCCGTTTTCTCGCCGCGCTCTCGCCGGCCAGGATCGCGGCTGTGGTGGTCGCGGGCCTGATCTGCGGTGCGGCCAACACCTACCTGGTGACGCTGATCAACGCGGTCGTCTCGCCGAAGCCGCAGCCCGATCAGCTGCTGCTGCGGTTCGCCCTGACCGGGCTGGTCATCCTGGTCAGCGGGGTGGCCTCGCAGGTGCTGCTCATCCGGCTCTCGCAGGACGCGATCTACCGGCTGCGCAGTGACCTGAGCTCCGGTATCGTCTCGGCGCCGCTGGAACATCTGGAACGGCTCGGGATGCATCGCCTGATGGCGACGCTCACCGAGGACGTGCGCTCGCTGTCGCAGGCGGTCACCGCGATCCCGTCGATCTGTGTCGACGTGGCGACGATCGTCGGGTGCTTCGTGTTCCTGGCCATCGTGTCGGGTCCGATCTTCGCGGTGACGGTGGCGGGCACGCTGGTCGGCATCGCCTGTGTCGAACTGGTGCTCAAGCGGGTTCGCGGGATCTACCGGGAGGCGCGCGAGAACGAGGACGCGCTGCTGCGCTCGTTCCAGTCGGTCACCCTGGGGATCAAGGAGCTCAAGCTGCACCGCGGTCGGCGCCGGGACTTCATGGACCGGCATCTGCTCGGCTCGGCGAGCAGCCTGCGCGAGCAGAACACCGACGCGGGGTCGAAGTTCTCCTACGCCCAGGGGTTCGGGCAGGCGCTGCAGCTGGCGACGATGGCGCTGATCCTGTTCGTCGTGGCGGCGGCGCTGAACCTGCCGCGCGACACGATGGTCGGCTACGTGCTGGTCACCACGTTCCTGGCGATGCCGATGCAGAACTTCATGCACCGCATCCCGGATCTGCTGCGCGGCGATGTGGCGCTGGCCAAGATCCGGGCGATGAACCTGTCGATGGAGACCCTGCACAACGAGGAACTCCTGCCGTACACGGAACGTCCGGCGGTGGGGGAGGCCAAGCTGGAACTGACCGATGTCAGCTACGTGTACCGCGCGGAGGCTCCGTCGCCGGTCCCGCCGCCACCCGGCGCGCACCCGCCGGGTCCGCCCGCCCGGGGTGGGCATCCGCCGCGTCCCGGCAGGCCGCCGCACGCGGGTGACGGCCGTCCCGGTGGCCCGCACCCGGCGCATCCGGTGGGCGGTCCGCAGCCGGATGTGAACGGCAAGAACTGGATCGACCACGGCGGCAGCGATGTCCGTCCGCTGGCGCCGCCGCCCGGACTCGACGGGTCCGAGGACGCCGGTTTCCGGCTCGGTCCGATCGATTTGGTCTTCGAACCGGGCCAGATCACGTTCATCGTCGGTGGCAACGGCAGCGGGAAGTCGACGCTGGCCAAACTCATCACCGGTCTGTACGTGCCCCGCTCGGGGTCGTTGTCGCTCAACGGGGAGAGGATCGACCACGACAACATCGAGTGGTTCCGGCAGAATTCGTCGGCGGTGTTCACCGATTTCCATCTGTTCGAGGACTACCTGGGTTTCGACCGTCCCGGTATCGACGCCGAAGTCCAGCGTTACCTCGAGGAGTTGCAGATCGCGCACAAGGTGACGGTGCGCGACGGGAAGCTGTCGACCGTCGATCTGTCCCAGGGGCAGCGTAAGCGGTTGGCCCTGCTCACCGCACTGCTCGAGGACCGGCAGATCTACGTCTTCGACGAGTGGGCCGCCGATCAGGAGCCGCGCTTCCGTGAGGTCTTCTACCGGGAGATCCTCACCGACCTGAAGCGGCGCGGGAAGACGGTCATCGTGATCACCCACGACGACCGGTATTTCGACTGCGCCGACCAGCTGGTGAAGCTCGACTTCGGCCTGGTGGCGGTGTAGCGCCGACGATCGAAACGCCGGCCCGGTCCCGAGGACCGGGCCGGCGTTTCGCGTGTTCAGGCGATGTCGCGGTGGGCCGCGATCAGCTGGTTCATCGGTGGCCGGTCGGCGAGGGTGACCTCTGACGGTGTGCGTCGCCACCCGGTTTCGCCCGGACTGAACTGCACGAGCCCGATGCCGGAGTCGCGGATGCCGAGCCGGTCGAGCAGGGTCGCCACCACCTGCCTGCTCATCACCGCCAGCTCGTGGGTGGGGCGGTGCCGGTGCCTGCGCACCCCCAGATCGACCTGGCCGATCGCCGACAGCCCGTGGCGCTGCCAGCAGTCGATGAGCATGCCGATCTCGGCGCCGTAGCCGCCCGCGACCGAGATCTCGCCGAGAAACGTTCGGGTGGCAGCGTATTCACCGCCCAGCGGCTGCACGATCTCGGCCAGCGCGGGGGCCAGCGCGGTCAGCAGCGGACGCGCGACCAGCTGGGTGACCCGGCCGCCGCCGTCGGCGTCCACCCCGTCGCCGTGCGTCATCGGCCTGCGATAGAACCCCTTGACCAGCGCGAGCCCGGGATCGGCCAGCAACGGGGCGAGCAGCGCCGGGACGAACTCCGGGTCGGGGGCGACCAGGTCGGCGTCGAGGAAGACGAGCAGATCGCCCGTGCTCACCGCCAGCGACCGCCACACCACCTCGCCCTTCCCGGGTCGCGGCGTCACCGTCGGCAGCGCCTCCTCCGAGGTGTAGACCGCCGCGCCGGCCGCGCGCGCCCGCGCGACCGTGCGATCGGCCGATCCGGCGTCGACGACGAGCAGTTCGTCGACCAGGCCGCCGAGCCACGGCCGCACGGCGGCGATCACCCCGGCGACGGTGTCCTCGTCGTCGAGCGCGGGCACCACCACCGAGACCCGGCGACCGTTCTTCCGGTCGATCAGTTCACGGACGTCCATGCCGACCAGTGAACGACACCGGGCGCCGCGCCCGCCAGCACTCGCCGAAATTCCTGTGACCGACGCCAACGGGCCGCTCCACCCGCTATCGGGACCGACAACCGGAAGCCGGGCCCCGGGCGGGTGGCGCGGGTACCGTGGGCGTGATCGCGCAGGTGGGCGCGGTGACCGGTGGAGGGCGGTGTCATGACAGGAAGCGCAGCGGTCGTGGAGGTGCCCAAGGGGTCCAAGACCGATCTGGCCGACGGGCGGTACACGGTGCGGCTCGATTCGGACGGTCCGGCCGGCGCCGTGGACGTGTCGGCGGTGCTGGTGACCGCCGACGGGCGGGTCCGCTCCGACGCCGACTTCGTGTTCTTCAACAATCCGTCCGCGCCGGGAGTGCGGCTGGAATCCGACGCGGTGGTGTCGGTGGACCTGGCGGCCGTGCCCGCCGACATCGCGCGGGTGGTGATCGCGGGCAGCACCGAAGCGCAGGGGTTGCGGTTCGGCGAGGTGACCGGCTTGCGGGTCGCCGTGGCCGGGCCCGACCGGACGGTGAGTTTCGTTCCGCCCGGGCTGGATTCGGAGACCGTGCTGCAGGCCGTGGCCCTGTACCGGCGCGGCGGCGGCTGGCGGCTGGACGCGATCGGACAGGGTTACAGCGCCGGGCTGGCGGCCTTCGCCACCGACTACGGGATCGTCGTGGACGACGAACCGCCCGCTCCTGTCCCGGCGCCCGCCGCCGCGGCGCCGGTGCCGATCCCGCCCGCCATCGATCTGCGCAAGGTCGACGTGGTGCTCACCAAGGACTCGCCGGACAAGCGCGCGTGTATCGACCTGCGCAAGGGCGAACCGGGCTATGTCCTCACCGTCGGCCTCGAATGGGACGGGCGCGGCGCGCAGTACGAGCCCGACGGCCGGGTCCGCAGCTACGGTACCGGCGACCTGGACGTGTACTTCTTCTGCCGCAACGAGATCACCGGCGACTATGTGGTGATCAGCGGCGAGAAGGGACACCAGGGCGACTTGGCGGCCTGGCCGCACATCCACCACCAGGGCGACAGCCGCGGGCCCGGCGCGAAGAATCTGCCCGCCACCGAACAGGTGGTGGTGCGCCCCACCGAGAACGGCGACCTGCTGCTCAACGTCTACCAGTCCGTCGACAACGGCGCCGGCGCCATCGACACCTTCGGCAGGCCCCGGGTCCGGGTACGCTACGGCCGCGCCGGGCACGACGGCCTGCCCGGCCCGGATGCCGACCAGATCACCGTCGTCATCGGCAACGGCAAGAACTCCTTCTGGGCCACGGTCGCCCACATCGACGTGCGCGACGGGATCCTCACCGTCGACGGCACCACCCGCTACAGCCGGGCCTTCAGCGAACGGATGCCGGTACTCGACAGCAGCGGCACGTGGGTGCGCTCGGCCAAGAACGGGCCGGTGGGCCGCAGCAAGCGCGGCAACGGCCTAGGCCTGAGCAGCTACGCGGGACGCTGCCCCGATCCGCGCTGATCGCCGAGCAGTTCGGCCCGCTGTTCGTCGACGGTGACCCGCAGCGCCTCCACCACCGCCGCCACCTCCGGGCGGCGCAGGGTCTCCGCGCGCGCGACGAGCCAGTAGGTGAGCCGCACCCGGACCTGCGCGCCGAGCACCCGCACGAGATCGTCGTGCCGGTCGGCCATGAAACACGGCAGCAGACCGATCCCGGCGGCCGCGCGGGTGGCCTCGACGTGCACGAAAACATTGGTGGAGGAAACGGATTGGCGCATGGCCGGGGTGAAGCTGGTGGCCAGGTCGAGGTCGTCGACCTGCAGGATCGACTCGACGAAGTAGACGAGCGGATAGCGGCGCAGCTCCTCCACCGACGCCGGGACGCCGTGCTCGGCCAGATAGTCCCTGGCGGCGTAGAGGCCGAGGCTGTAGTCGCCCAGCCGGATTGCCTCGGCACGCTGGACCTGCGGCTTCCCGACCACCACTTCGATGTCGAGGCCGCTGCGCTGGGTGGAGGCGCGCCGCGTGGTCGCGATGATCTCCACCGCCACCCGCGGATGCCTGCGCTGCACCCGCGCGGCGGCGGGCGCGGCCAGGTAGGCGCTGAAGCCGTCGGTGGCCGACAGCCGCACCACGCCTTCGAGTTCGGGCGCGCCGTCGGCCGCGCCCAGTGAGCGCACCGCGGCGTCGATGGTCTCGGCGGCCGCGAGGGCCGCGCGACCGAGATCGGTGAGTTCCCAGCCGCCGGTGACCCGGGTCAGCACCCGCCCGCCCACCGCGCGTTCCAGTGCCGCGATCCGGCGCGAGATCGTGGTGTGGTTGATGCCCAATTCCTCGGCGGCGGTGACGAAACGGCCCGAACGGCCGACGGCGAGCAGCACCAGCAGGTCGTCGGCGCTCGGCCGCCGGGCGGGATCCGGCGAGGTCGCGCTCATTTCTGCATCTTTGCAGATGCCGCGTGCGAACTTGGCCATTGCGACCGAATTCGATCTGCACGAATACTCTTCGCATTGCTAGTGGGCTGCATCACAGTCGAGTCGTGACGTGGCCGCGATCACCAAGGAGCAGTGATGAGCGTCAGCAACGCGACACCACCGGCCGGGGACGGCACCGCACCGAGCGGCCTGCGCCGGGTGGTGGCCGCCTCGATGGCGGGAACTGTCGTCGAGTGGTACGAGTTCTTCCTCTACGGCACCGCCGCCACCCTCGTGTTCAGCAAGGTGTTCTTCGCCAAGGGGACCAGCGATCTGGACGCGATCCTGGCCGCGTTCGTCACCTACGCCGTCGGGTTCGTGGCACGACCGCTGGGCGGCATCGTCTTCGGCTACTTCGGTGACCGCTACGGGCGCAAGAAGCTGCTGCAACTGAGCCTGGTCCTGGTCGGCGGCGCGACCTTCCTGATGGGCTGTCTGCCCACCTTCACCCAGATCGGCTACTGGGCTCCGGCACTGCTGGTGACCCTGCGGTTCATCCAGGGATTCGCCATCGGCGGCGAATGGGGTGGCGCGGTCCTGCTGGTGGCCGAACACAGCCCGAGCCGCAGTCGCGCGTTCTGGGCGAGCTGGCCGCAGGCCGGTGTGCCCGCGGGCAATCTGCTCGCCACCGTCGTGCTGCTGGTGCTCACCTCCACGCTGTCGGACGCGGCGTTCCTGAGCTGGGGCTGGCGCGTGGCGTTCTGGCTGTCGGCGGTGGTGGTGCTGGTCGGCTACTACGTGCGCACCAAGGTGACCGACGCCCCGATCTTCCTCGCCGCGCAGCAGCAGATGGAGCAGGCCAAGGCGTCCTCGTTCAGCGTGTTCGAGGTGCTGCGCCGCTACCCGCGTGGTGTCTTCACCGCCATGGGGCTGCGTTTCGGCGAGAACATCATGTACTACCTGGTGGTCACCTTCTCGATCACCTACCTGAAGGTCCACGTGCACGCCGACACCACCACCATCCTGTGGTGGTTGCTGGCCGCGCATGCCGTGCACATGGCGGTGATCCCGCTGGCGGGTCACCTCGGTGACCGGCTGGGGCGCCGCCCCGTCTACCTCGTCGGCGCCGTGGCCGCCGCCACCTGGGGCTTCTTCGCCTTCCCGCTGATGGACTCCGGGCACAGCGCGCTGATCCTGGCCGCGATCATCGTCGGCCTGGTGTTCCACGGCCTGATGTACGCCGGGCAGCCGGCCATCATGGCGGAGATGTTCCCGACCCGGATGCGCTATTCCGGTGTGTCGCTGGGCTATCAGGTCACCTCGATCGTGGCGGGCTCGCTCGCGCCGATCATCGCGGTGAAGCTGCTCGACACCTACGGTTCCTCGGTGCCGATCGCGGTGTATCTGGCGGTGGCCGCGACGATCACGGTGATCGCGGTCCTGTGCGCCCGTGAGACCAAGGGCATCGACCTGGAATCCCTCGACGCCGCCGATGCCACGGAGACCGCCGCGGTCGCGACTCCCGTGTCCACCAAGGTGGTACCGGCATGAGCGACCTGATCGGACGAACCGCGCTGGTCACCGGCGCGGCGGGCGGAATCGGCGCGGCCTGCGCGCACGAACTGGCCGCCCGCGGTGCGGCGGTGACCGTCGCCGATGTCGACGAGCTCGGCGCCAAGACGGTGGCCGCCGAGATCGGCGGACAGGCCTGGGCGGTGGACCTGCTCGACGTCGACGCGCTGGCCCAGCTGACGCTGTCGGTCGACATTCTGGTCAACAACGCCGGCGTGCAGACGGTCAGCCCGCTCGAGGACTTCCCGCCGGAACGGTTCCGCCAGATCCAGACACTGATGGTGGAGGCGCCGTTCCTGCTGATCCGGGCCGCGCTGCCGCACATGTACGCGCAAGGCTTCGGCCGCGTCGTCAACATCTCCTCGGTGCACGGCCTGCGCGCCTCGCCGTTCAAGGTGGCCTATGTGACGGCCAAGCACGCGCTGGAAGGGCTGTCGAAGGTGACCGCGGTCGAAGGCGGCCCGCACGGCGTCACCAGCAACTGCGTGAACCCCGGCTATGTGCGCACCCCGCTGGTGGACAGGCAGATCGCCGAACAGGCCGCGGCGCACGGAATCCCCGAGCAGGAAGTGCTGGACAAGGTGCTGCTCACCGAGAGCGCGATCAAACGCCTGATCGAACCGGAGGAGGTCGCGGCGCTGGTCGCCTGGCTGGTGTCCGGGCACGCCGGAATGGTGACCGGGTCCTCGTATGTGATGGACGGGGGGTGGAGCGCGCGATGACGACCACGACCGCGACACCGCAGTGGGTGCCGAGCGAACACGACATCGCCGAGGCCAGGATCACCGACTTCGCCCGCTTCGCCGAGACCCGGCTGTCTGTCGCGCTGCCGGACTACCCGGCGCAGTGGCGCTGGTCGGTCGACGATCCGGCGGCGTTCTGGGGCGCGGTGTGGGACTACTTCGAGCTGGGGGAGCGGCCGTCGGCAGTACTGGCCGACGACTCCATGCCGGGCGCGCGGTGGTTTCCGGGTGTCCACCTCAACTATGTGGACCAGGTGATCCGGCAGGCGCGCACCGACCGGCCCGCGATCGTGTCGGTCGACGAGGACGGCACGCGCACCGAGCTGTCGTGGGCCGAGATGCTCGGCCGGGCAGCGGGTTTCGCGCGGACGCTGCGCGACCTCGGGGTCCGGCCCGGAGATCGGGTAGTCGGCTACCTGCCCGACATCGCCGAAACGGTGATCGCGTTCCTGGGAACGGTGAGCCTGGGCGCCGTGTGGAGCGCGTGCGGTCAGGACTACACCGCCAAGGCCGCCCACGACCGCCTCGGGCAGCTCGCGCCGGTCGTGCTGGTCGCCGCCGACGGCTACCGCTACGGCGGCAAGGACCACGACAAGCTCGACGAGGTCGCGGCCCTGCGAGTGGCACTACCCGAACTGCGGGCGACGGTACTCGTCTCGCGCCGCGGCGGCGCCCTCGACGGTGCACTCGACTGGGACACCGCCACCGCAGCGGCCGCGAGCGCACCGGGGACCGAACCGGTGCCCTTCGACCATCCGCTGTGGGTGCTGTACTCCTCGGGGACCACCGGGCTGCCCAAGGGCATCGTGCACGGTCACGGCGGGGTGCTGCTGGAACACCTGAAAGCGGTGGCGTTGCAGTGCGATATCGGCCGCGACGACACCTTCCTCTGGTACACCAGCCCGAGCTGGATGATGTGGAACTTCCAGGTCGCCGGGCTGCTCGTCGGGGCGACCGTGGTCTGCTATCCGGGCAGCCCGACCGCGGGACGGCCGGATGCGCTGTGGGACATCGCCGCCCGGGTGCGCGCCACCGTGCTCGGCACCAGCCCCGGCTACGTGCTGGCCTGCGCGAAAGCCGGTGTGGAGCCGGGACGTGAGCACGATCTGTCGGCGCTGCGGCTGATCGGGGTCACCGGGTCGGCATTGCCCGCCACCTCGTCGCTGTGGCTGTCCGACAAGGTCGGGGCACACATTCCGGTGGCCTCGATCAGCGGCGGCACCGATGTGGTGTCGGCCTTCGCGGGCGGGGTGCGCACGGTTCCGGTGTGGCCCGGTGAGCTGTCGGCCCCCTACCTCGGTGTCGCGCTGGAGGCGTGGGACAGCGCGGGCAACCCGGTGCACGATGCCGTCGGAGAACTCGTCGTCACCCGGCCGATGCCGTCCATGCCGGTCGGCTTCTGGCGCGATTTCGACGGATCCCGTTATCGCCGAGCCTATTTCGAGGATTTCCCCGGCGTCTGGCGGCACGGGGACTGGATCACCCGGACCGGCCACGGCAGTGTCGTCGTGCACGGCCGCTCCGATTCCACGCTCAACCGGCACGGCATCCGGATGGGTAGTGCCGACATCTACCAGGTGGTGGAACAGCTCCCGGAGGTGGTCGACTCGCTGATCATCGGCGCGGAACAAGCCGACGGCGGCTACTGGATGCCGCTGTTCGTCGTAATGCCCGCCGGTGCGACCCTCACCGACGAGCTGAGAACCGGCATCGTGGAAGCCATCCGGACGCAGGTCTCTCCCCGGCACGTTCCGGACGTCATCGTGCAGGCGCCGGGTGTCCCGCGCACCAGGACCGGCAAGAAACTGGAAGTCCCGGTGAAACGGATCCTCCAGGGCGCCGGCCCCGCGGAGGTGGTCGACCCTTCGACCGTGGACCAGCCGCTCCTGCTGGACTGGTACGCCCAGATCCGCCGGGACGGCTTGTAGCCGAGGACGCGCAAGGCCGCCGCTGCACGAATCGCGAAGTCGCCTGCAACATTTCGGCGATTGACTACGATGCGTTGCTCATGCAGGGGTTGACGCGACTCGACGAGCAACAGCAGGCCGCCGGATTCGGGGAGTTCACGGTGGTGGACGTGGAGACCTCCGGGTTCCAGCCACAACGCCACCGGGTCCTCTCGGTGGCCGCGCTGACCTTGGACAGCACCGGCCAGGTGAGCCGCGAGTTCCACACCCTGGTGGATCCCGGCTGCGACCCGGGGCCGGTGCACATCCACGGCCTCACCGCCGAGATCCTGCGTGGCGCGCCGCGATTCGCGCAGGTGCGCGAGCAGCTGTCGGCGATGCTGACGGGCCGGGTCTTGGTGGCGCACAACGCGGTGTTCGACTTCGGTTTCCTGGCCGGCGAGTTCCGGCGCGCCGGTGCGGAGCTGCCGGTCCGGACACGGCTGTGCACCCTGGCCCTGGCGCGCCGGGTCGGGCTGCCGACTCCGGATTACACGCTGGGGACGCTGGCCGCCTACTACGGTGTACCGCAGCAGAAGGCGCACGACGCGCTCGACGACACCCGCGTCCTCGCGCACGTGCTCCGGGCACTCGTCGCCGACGCCGCCCGGCTCGGAATCGCGCCACCCCTGCTCCCGTGCGCGCCGACCGCGCACGACCCGGCACGGACAGCCTGGCCGGTCGAGCGGCGCGGTGCGAAACAGCCCTGCTCCTACGCGTATCCGGGTCGCTGGGAGCCCGGCACCCCTCTGCGGTGCGGCATGAAGGTCGCGTTCACCGGGGAGACCGTGGTGGATCGCGAAGACCTGGTGTCGCGAGCCGAGGCGGCCGGACTCGATGTCACCGGGGCGGTGAGCGGACGCACGAGCCTGCTGGTCACCAACGCGCCGGACAGCGGGACAGGGAAGGCGCGCACGGCGATCGGATTCGGCACCCCGGTGATCGACGAAGCCCGGTTCCTGGAACTCCTCGCGACAATCGAACCCGGGACCCCGAAACAGGCGGGCACGTCGACGCCCGTGTCCCGCGCACCGGAACCCAGCGCACCGGCATCGCGCCGTCCGGGTCCGAAGCCGGCGGGCCCGCTGTCCGGCCACCGGGTGCTGGTGCTCGGCGGCACCCACGAGGAAGCCGCGGCGACCAGAACACGGATCGTGGAACTCGGCGGCTCGGCGGCGGTCAACCTGTCCGCCACGGTCACCGACCTGCTCCTGCTGGCGGGCGCGGACACCGATCGCAGACTGCGCAAGGCGACCGACCTGGGGCTGCCCGTCCACGGACTCGCGTTGCTGGAACGAACCGCCACCGCGCCCGCCGCGTCGGAGCCCGCGTCGCCCGAACCCGCGGTCCTGGCGCGAGGACAGGTGATCGACCTGCCGGGCGAGGCCGAGTCCTGGACAGTGCGGGCCACCTGGAACCAGTTCGGCACGACGGCGGTGGACCTGGTCGCCTTCCTGGTCGACGGCAACGAGAAGGTCCGTGACTCGGACGATTTCGTCTTCTACAACCAGCCGGCGGCCGACGGGGCACGTCTGTCGCAGGAGGGTCCGACCGAGCAATCGGTCACCCTCGCCCTCGACGACCTGCCCGGGGATTGTGTGCGGGTGGTCGTCGCGGCCGCCCTCGACGGTGCGGGCACCTTCGGCGAGGTCGGTGCCGTCGAACTGGAACTGGCTGCCGGTCTCGAATCCGGTGCCGCCGTGCGCGCGACCCTCGATGCCGCCACCGTCGAGCGCACCCTGCTGCTCGCCGAGCTGTATCTGCGCGGCAAGACCTGGCGGGTGCGCGCGGTCGGGCAGGGCTACGAATTCGGCCTCGCCGAGCTGGCCCGTCGGTACGGCGTCGAGGTCGAATAGGCGCGGCGCCGGGGTCAGCCGAGCCGGCAGTCGAGTTCGGTGGGTGGGAGGACGCCGTCGCGCAGGTAGGTGTTTGCCGCCGCGATGACGCAGGCGCTGGGGAGCGCGAGCACGCCGTGGGCGCGGGCCCCGCGCAGTGTCACCAGCGCGGAACCGGTCAGCGCGCGGTGCATCGCCTGGGCGCCGGGATAGGTGGTGCGGATGTCGCCGTCGGCGTGCAGGAGCAGGACCGGAACCGCGTTGCCGATCACCGTGGGCGGCTCGGCCGGTGCGGGCCAGAACGCGCAGACCCCGATCGAGCTCAGGAGCGGGCCGAACACCGGCTGCTCGACCCGGACCCGCTCGACTTCGCGCCAGTACCAGTCGGGGTCGCGCGGGGCGGCGACGTCAGCGCATTTCACGGCCATGTGGGCTTGGAACATCGAGCCCATCGCGGCGAACTGCCCCACCGGTTCCCAGATCGGCGCCGGATCGACGGTGCC
This sequence comes from Nocardia asteroides, assembly GCF_900637185.1. NCBI lineage: Bacteria > Bacillati > Actinomycetota > Actinomycetes > Mycobacteriales > Nocardiaceae > Nocardia > Nocardia asteroides. The sequence goes on from NZ_LR134352.1 coordinate 4,101,256, forward strand.
ACCGTCGGCGACCACCCGGAGCTGATGGACCAGTTCGGCCAACGGTGGCGTGAACTGGCCGGACGAGAGCAGCAGATTCAACGCGACATGCAGGATATCGTCGTCGACGCGCAGACCGGCGATCTCGATCGGCGCGCGGTCGGCGCGTGCGAGCAGGTGATCCACGGTGGCGAGCACCTGGTCGCGGTCGGCCCCGAGACGGTATCGCTCGTGTCGCGCCGCGACCCACTCGGCCCAGACGTGCAGCGCCTCCTCGTTGGCGGCCGCCGAATCCTGGTGCATGGCCAGCCAATACCGCTGCGGGTCGACGACGCTGTCGAGCACGATCCGGTCGCTGTGCTCGGGAAACATCTGCGTGAACACCGCGCCCAGATAGGTTCCGTAGGACGCGCCCAGATAGCTGATCCGCGATTCCCCGAGCACGGCGCCGATGATCCGCATGTCCCGCGCGGTATTGCGGGTGCTGAACTGGCGGACCGCGCCGCCCTCGGCCCCCACGCACTGGGCCGCCAGCCGGGCGGCCGCGGCGACGTCGAGATCGAACTCGGCCCGCGTGAGACCGGGGCGTCGGTCCCCACCCGGCACCCGGACATCGCCCCACCCGCACTCCACCGGTGTCGACCGTCCGACCCCGCGCGGATCGAAACCGATCAGGTCGTACCTGGCCGTGACCTCGGCGGACAGACCGCCCAGGACGGGTCGAGGGTCCAGGCCGGGCGCACCGGGACCGCCCGGGTTCGTCAGCAGCACGCCGCGGCGGTGCGCCGGATCGGACGCGGGGATCCGCGAGACGGCGACCGTGATCGTGCGTCCCCGGGGTACCGCGTAGTCCAGCGGCACCGTCACCGCGGCGCACTGCGCGCCCACCTGGGCCAGCGCCGTGTCGTCGCAGGCCCGCCACTGCACGACCTGCTGCTCGAAGCGCTCCAGCCCGGTCACCGCGCCCGCCCGGCCGGATCCGGTGATGGTCACCCCGCACACGATCGTCGCCACAGCGACGAGCACGCCGATCCATCGAAATTCGCTGTAGCGCATCACAACCCACCTCCGATCCAGGATATGGCACCGAATCCCCGCCCGATCGCCGTTGCGCGGGGCCGCCCGAGGGTGAGCGAGCCGGCGACACCTCTCGATGGGCCGGCCGCAGGTCGGAGCGGGCGGTATTGCCGAATCGGTCAGAAGCGGCGTATCGGTCTTGGTTAGGCTGTTCGCGGCCGGGTTCGAGGGTGTGCGCCGCGGTAGCCGGGCGTGGCGGCGCGTAACGCGACCGGAGTCGGATCCGACCGCAAGGGTGTGAGCGGGACTACCGAGGACGGGACGGCGGGCGCGTGACAGTCGGGCGGGTGCGACGAACAGTCGTGGTGGCAGGGGCCGCGGGCGTGCTCGGGCTGCTCGGGTACGGCGTCGCTCAGCCGACCTCGGGCGTCGACGAGATCGGCATCGTGGACGGAAATGGCGTCGGCGAAGCCCCCGGCGGCGACCCGACGGACCGTGCCGAAATCCGATTCGTCGCGGGTCCAGGAGACCACGGCAATGGCGGTGGCAACGGCCATGGTGGCGGCAACAACGGAAACGGCGTCGGGAACAGCGGTAACGGCGGGAACCAGGGCAACAACGGCAACCAGAACCCAGGCAACGGTAACGGCAACCAGGGCAACGGTGGCGGCAACCAGGGCAACGGTGGCGGCAACCAGGGCTATAGCGGCAACCAGAACAGCAACGGGAACCAGAACCCCGGCAGCGGTAACGGCAACCAGGGCAATGGTGGCGGCAACCAAGGCAACAACGGCAACCAGAACCCCGGTAGTGGCAACGGGAATCAGGGCAACGGCAACGGCAACCAGGGCAACAACGGGAATCCGAACCCGGGCAACGGTAACGGCAATCAGGGCAACGGCAACGGCAATCAGGGCAACGGTGGCGGCAACCAGGGCAACACTCCGAACCCCGGCAATGAACCCGAGCCGCAGCCGCCTGCCGAAGAGCCCGCTCCTCAGGGCCTGACGCCCGACCCGCCGCTCGCGCCTTCGCAGAACCAACCGGAGGCCGCGGAACCGCAGACCGCCGACCCCGGCCCCGGGGGCCCAGCAGGCGCCGCACCCGGCGGTGGCGCCGCACCGCAGGCCGGATCGGCTCCCGGCGGCGGTGGACCCGGCGGCGCAGCGGGCGCACCGGCCCCCGCCGGAGCCGGCGATCCACCCGCCCAAGCGCCCGCCGGAACGACGCCTGCTCCCGCGCACCAGGTCAAACCCACCAGCGACACCGGCATCCTGCCCGAGCCGAATCTGCTGTCGGTGATCGGTGGTCTCCTCGCGCTGGGCTTGGCCGGGGGCGGATCGGCGGCGGTCAGCTTCCAAGGCGCGGCCCAGGCCCAGGCGCGCATCGATGCAGCCCGCGCCGAGTTCTTCGGCCCGCGGACGTAAGGACGTCCGTGCCCGGCGCACCGAGCGGGCACGGACGTCAGCCCAGGATCAGGAGCCGAAGCGTTCCGCGACCATCTCCTCGGTCAGCCCGTAGTCGGCGAGCGAATAGTGATGGGTGGGTTTGCGGTCCCCGGTACGGCTCTCGGTGTCCAGAGCCGTGATGGCGGCGCGCGCCTCCTCGGTGAAATCGGCGCCGATGCGGGTGTAGATGCGTTCGACGACACCGAACGGGTCGGCCCGCAGATCGTCGAAGTCGACGTCGATGAAGGTGGCGTCGGTGTGGCGGGCCCGCGCGGCCGTGAACTCCGACAGTCCCCGGGCCCACAGGTCGAGCTGGGTGCGGCCGATCGTCTCCCCGGTGAACACCGTCGACCAACCGCGGGTGGCGTGCTCGTTGAGGCTGCACACCGACGGGATGATGGTGGCGGGATCACGATGGGTCTGGATGACGATCGCGTCCGGATAGACCGCGAGCAGCGCGTCCAGGCAGAACAGGTGACTGGGATTCTTGAGGACCCAGCGGCGGGTGTCGTTCATCCCGATCAACTGCAGGTTGCGGCGATGCCGGGCGTAGGCGGGCGTCCAGTCCTGATTCGACAGCCACTGCGCGTAGCTGGGCACATAGGCGAGGCACTCGTAGGAGTGCGACGTCCCGGACTGGCGCAGCAGCTGCCAGCATTCCTCCACGTCGGCGGCACTCATGTAGTGCAGACCCATGAACTCGGGGTTCTGCACCTGATGCTGCCGCAGACCCGCGTCGATCTGCTGATAGGCCGGATTGTCGGCCCAGCTCTCGCGCGGCGGCCGCGGCTGCGGGAAATCGGTCAGCCACATCTCCAGGCCCTGATTGCCGGGGTCCGCCGCCAGCAGGCGATGCAGGGCGGTGGTGCCGGTGCGGGGGAGCCCGGTGACGAAGATCGGCCGGGTGATCGCGGTGTCGGCGTAGCCGGGGTTGGCCGCCCAGGCGGCCTCGCTCAGCGCGCGGGCCACCAGGGTGCCGCGCAGGAAGAACCGCGACATCTTGCTGCCCAGCTCGGTGAGCCCGGCCTCCTCGCGGTACGAGTCGAGCAGCACCTGCAACGCCTCGGTGTAGTCGTCGGTCCCGAAATCGGTGAGACCGGTGAGTTTGGTGGCTGAGGCGTGCAGATCGGCCACGGTGCCGACATCGGTGCGCACGGTCATCGAGGGGAACTCCTTGCTCAGTTGTGGTATTCGCCGCAGTTGACGTCGAGGGTCTGGCCGGTGATCGCCGAGGACCAGCCCGAGGCGAGGAAGACCACGGCGCGGGCGATCTCGTCGGGCTCGGGCAGCCGCTTCAGATCCGACTTCGACGCGGTCTGCTCGTACACCTGCTCGACGGTGATGCCGTACTTCTCCGCGACCTGACCGAAGTACCACTTCAGCTGATCGGTCCAGATGTAGCCGGGCAGCACGCTGTTGACCCGCACGCCCTTGGTGCCCAGCTCGGTGGCCAGGGTCTGCGACATGGCCAGCAGCGCCGCCTTGGTGAGTTTGTAACTGCCGTAGCGCGGTTCGGAATGCCGCACGACCATCGAGTTGATCATCACGACCGCGCCCTTGGCCTCGGCCAGCGCGGGAGTGAAAGCCTGTGTCATCCGCAGGCCGCCGAGCACGGTCATGTCCAGACCCGCCCGGATGTGGTCGAAGTCGGTGCGGTCCAACGGCTTCATCGACGGCATCGAGAACGCGTTGTTCACCAGCGCGTCGACCCGCCCGAACGTGTCGACGGTCCGGCCGACGAGGTTCTCGACCGCGGCGTCGTCGGTGATGTCGGTGGGCACGCACAGCGTGGCGCCCCCGGCCGCCTCGATCTCGGCGGCCACCTCGAGCAGCCGCGATTCGGTGCGCGCCGCCAATACCACCGTGGCGCCCGCGGCCGCGGCCTCCAGGCAGATCGAGCGACCGAGACCGGGACCGACCCCGGACACGACCACGACTTTGCCATCCAACAGTGCCCCGCTCATCCGAGCATCCTTTCGGCGAAAGCCCGCTGGCGGGCGGCGATCCGGTCGCGCCTGCCGTCGGCGTCGATCCGGTTGTCTGCGAAGTGGGGGAGGTGCTGGGCGACCTCCGCGATCGGCACGAGCGACACCGTCGGTCCGTCGGCCTCGGTCATCGGGCGGTCGGTGCGCTGCCACCGGAACTGCAGGATGCCGCGGGTCCGGCCGGTGGTCTCGATCCAGTTGGCGATGCCGGGATCCTGCCTGCTCACCACCATCCGGATCATGCCGTCCGGATCCACCTGTGCCTGGGTGTGATTGAGGCTGGTCTGGTGGTTCACGTAGTCCAGCGAGATGTACCAGAGGCTGCCGAGCTGGAAACCCTGGTACGGCGCGTCCGATTTCGGCACCGTGATCACCAGCGCCTGATCGTCGGCCAGGTCGAAATGGCCCACCGAGGAGTACTGGGTGCTCAGGCCGCCGGGGGTGAGCCGCGGCGCGGTAAGGGTGTTCACCGGCAGGTCCAGATAGAACCACTTCGGGAAGTTGAACCAGGTGTGTACGCGGGTGAGCAGCATCTTGGCCGCGGCGCTGTAGCGTTTGCGCATCCGCGCCAGGTCGGGTTCGACCGGCGCGGTGCCGACGGTGTCGACCCGTTCGATGCGGATCGAGCCCTTCCGCTCGGTCCAGTCGCCGTAGACCTCACGCACGGCCAGCATCGAGGCGCCCTCGCCGAGCGCGAAATAGTCCGGCCCGGCATCGGGTTTGGCGGGACCGAAGCGGATCGCGAAGCTGCCGTCCGCGGCGATCGGGATGCGCCGGTCGTCGAAGGCGTCCTCGCCGCCGGGCACCTCGGTCGCGGTGTAGTCGCCCTTGAGTACCTGGAAACTGAGGTCGACGGTGCTGCCGCGCACGCCACTCACCAGGTACTCGGCGTCGGGTTCGATATTCGCGTGGTAGTAGAGGGTGTCCGGATTGTCCAGGCCCATCTTGGCGTAGGGCCCGGTCGAGGACACGAAATACGGGTGGCTGGTGCCGTGCGCCCCGGACAGCCGCAGGCAGGCGGCCGCGCCGGCGGCGAGGTAGTCGTAGCCCTCGGCGAGGTCGGCCTCGCTGCGCACGAAGTCGGCTCCGGCGATGAGCTTCTCGGCCTGGGCGAGCGCGGCGGTGAACGGCGCGGTCAGCGGCTCCGGTGGCGCGGTGCTGCCCGGGGTGGCGGCGGTACTGGAGTGGGTCAACGGTCTGCGATTCCTAGCTCTCGGAGGATATGGGCGGCGATCTCGGCGGGGGAGCCGAGGTCGGGGGTGATGACGAGATCGGCCTGCGCTGGCCGTTCGTAGGGGGAACTGATCCCGGTGAAGCCGGGCAGCTCGCCCGCGCGGGCCTTGGCGTAGAGGCCCTTCGGGTCGCGGCGCTCGCACTCCGGCAACGGTGTGTCGACGAAGACCTCGTGGAACGGCAGCTCGCGCTCGGCATGCGTGGTGCGGGCTCTGCTGCGCTGCGCGGCGAACGGGCTGATCACCGACACGATCGCGATCGCGCCGGAATCGGCGAACAGCGCGGCCACTTCGGCCACCCGGCGCACGTTCTCGTCGCGGTCGGCGGCGGAGAACCCGAGCCCGGCGTTGAGGCCGTGCCGCAGGTTGTCGCCGTCGAGCAGGTAGGCGGCGCGTCCCGCCGTCACCAGCTGGCGCTCCACCTCGACCGCGATGGTCGACTTGCCGGAGCCGGAGAGTCCGGTGAGCCAGATCGTGGCGCCGGAGTGGGCGCGATCCTCGCGACCCACCGCCGAGCGATGCCACACCACGGTGGCGGGCGAGTGCTGGGTGGCGCCGGTGTCGCGGCCGGTGATCATGCCCGCCGCCACGGTCTGGTCGGTGACCGGGTCGATCAGGATGAAACTGCCGGTGCGGCGGTTCTCCCGATACGGGTCGACCATCAGCGGCTGCCTGCTGCGCAGCCGGACCCGGGCGATGTCGTTGAGCGCCAGTGCGTCCACGTTCTCGCGGCGGTGCAGCGTGTTGACGTCGAGCTGATAGTCGATGGCGGTGACCTCGGCGGGGGAGATCTGCGCGGCCGTGCGCACCAGATAGCCCGCGCCCTCGCGCAACTGCGTGGTCTCGGAGAACCAGCACACCATCGCGTCCAGTTCGCCGTCGAGGTGCGGGCGATTGCCCGGCCGGGCCAGCAGATCACCACGGCCGACATCGATCTCGTCGTCGAGGGTGAGCGAGATCGCCATCCCGGTGAACGCCTCGTCGACCTTCGAACCGCCCGGACCCCAGATCTCGCGGACCCGGGAGGTGTGCCCGGCCGGCAGCACCACCACCTCGTCGCCGGGCTTGAAGATGCCACCGGCGACGGTGCCCGCGTAGCTGCGGTGATCCAGGCCCTGCTGGGCGCGGATGACGTACTGGATCGGCAACCGCGCGTCGATGAGATTGCGGTCCGAGGCGATGTGCACGTCCTCGAGCTGACGCAGCAGCGGCGGCCCCGGATACCAGTCCATGTGCTCGGAGCCCTCGACGACATTGTCGCCGAGCAGTGCCGAGACCGGCACGAAGCTCAGGTCGCCGACGGTCAGCTTCGCGGCGAAGGCGGCGAACTCGGTGCGGATCTCCTCGAAGCGTTCCTGGGACCAGTCGACCAGATCCATCTTGTTCACGCACACCACCAGGTGCGGCACGCCGAGCAGCGTCGCGAGGAAGGCGTGCCTGCGGGTCTGCTCGGACACGCCGGTACGCGCGTCGACCAGGATCAGCGCCAGATCGGCGGTGGACGCGCCGGTCACCATGTTGCGGGTGTACTGCACGTGCCCGGGGGTGTCGGCGATGACGAACTTGCGCCGCGGGGTGGTGACGTAGCGGTAGGCGACGTCGATGGTGATGCCCTGCTCGCGCTCGGCGCGCAGGCCGTCGGTGACCAGGGCCAGATCGGCCGCGGCCTCGCCGCGTTCGGTGCTGACCCGTTCGATCGCGGCCAGCTGGTCGTCGAACAGCGACTTGGAGTCGTAGAGCAGCCTGCCGATGAGGGTCGACTTGCCGTCGTCGACGCTGCCCGCGGTCGCCAGGCGCAACAGGTTGCGGCTCATCAGAAGTAGCCCTCTCGCTTGCGGTCTTCCATGCCGGTCTCGGAGATCCGGTCGTCGGCGCGGGTGGCGCCGCGCTCGGTGAGCCGGGTCGCCGCGGTCTCGGCGATCACCTGCGCGGCGGTGTCGGCCTCGCTCTCGACGCAGCCGGTGCAGGTGGCGTCACCCACGGTGCGGAACCGGACGGTGGCGTCGAAGGTGCGTTCACCGGGCTGCGGGGTGATGAACCGGCCCGTCGACAACAACATGCCGTCGCGTTCGACGACGCGGCGCCGGTGCGCGTAGTACAGCGTCGGCAGTTCCACGGCCTCGCGGTCGATGTACTCCCAGATGTCGAGCTCGGTCCAGTTCGACAGCGGGAACACCCGGATGTGCTCGCCCTGCTGATGCCGCCCGTTGTAGAGGTTCCACACCTCGGGGCGCTGCGCCCGCGGGTCCCATTCGCCGAACCGGTTGCGGAAACTGAACACCCGCTCCTTGGCTCGGGCCTTCTCCTCGTCGCGGCGGGCACCGCCGAACACCGCGTCGAACCGGTGTTCGCCGATGGCCCGGAGCAGGGTGGTGGTCTGCAACGGATTGCGGGTGCCGCCCGCGCGCTCCACCACGCGGCCCGCGTCGATGTCGTCCTGGACGTGGGCGACCAGCAGGCGCGCGCCGGTGCGGTCGGCGGTGCGGTCGCGGAACTCGATGACCTCGTCGAAATTGTGCCCGGTGTCCACGTGCAGCAGCGGGAACGGCAGCGGCGCAGGCCAGAAGGCGCGCCGCGCGAGGTGCAGCAGCACCGCCGAGTCCTTGCCGCCCGAGAACAGCAGCCCCGGCCGTTCGAACGTGGCGGCCACCTCCCGGAATATGTGCACCGACTCGGCCTCCAAGGCCGCCAGATGCGACAGCTCGTACCCCGTCTGCACTGTTCACCCACTTCGTTCCGCCGGCGTCTCCGCCGCCGAGTTGCGTTGTCGACTATTCGACGCTATTGTTCGATATTGTGACACCGACGATAAGCCGGGCCGAGGGCGCCGGTCAAGAGGCGACCGTGGATTCGGCGTCGCCGCCGACGCAACGCGTGGTCAAGGTGCTCGAACTGCTGTCGCGGTATCCCACGGATCGGTTGTCGCTGGCCCGGATCGTGCGCGAAGCCGGTCTGTCCCGGGCCACCGCGCACGCGGTGCTCACCCAGCTCACCGCCGACGGCTGGACCGCGCGCGACGCCGACGGGTGCTACGGCATCGGGTTGCGCCTGCTCACCGTCGCCCGGCGGGCCGAGGCGGCGTTCCCGCTGCGGCGCACGGCCGCGCCACAGTTGCGCGCGCTGTCCGAGCGCACCGGCTATCCCGTGTTCCTGGCCGAACGCGACGGCGAGAGCATCGTGGTCACCGAAGTCGTCGGCGATCCGTCCGCGGGCTGGATCCGGCCCGGTCGCCGGCTGCCCCTGGCCCCGCCGGTCTGCCGGGAGTTCGTCGCCTGGGCGCCGGAGGCGCAACGCCGGGCGTGGCTCGCGTCCGCCGAACCGGCCCACCGGGACCGGCTGGCGCTGGTCCTCGACGAGATCCGGGCCAGGGGCTACTCGGTCGAACGGCTCGTCGACGACTCCACGCCGATGCTGGAAGTGCTGGCGGGACTGCGTGATTCACCGGTCACCGCCGCGCTGCGGGCGCAGCTGGGTTCGGTGATCACCGAGCTGATCACCATCGACTACCTGCCCGACGAACTCGGTCAGGAGAACGCGGTGGTCACCCTCGCCGCACCGGTGCGCGACGCGCGCGGCGCGGTCGTCGCCGCGGTGGTCAGCTGCCCCGACACCCGGCTCGCGGCACGAGCGCTGAGCGAGCTGGGATCGGCGACGGTCGCCGCGGCCGACCGGATCGGCACGCTCAACGCCACCGTCGACTGAGCCGACGCCCACACGGTGCCCGGCGCGCCGTTACGCTGGCAGGGGAGCCCGGCCGGACTCGACGGCCGGTCGCCGGTGGCAGGAGAGGACTGCGCGTGTCGGACAGTGATCGTTGGTGGGAGGCGCCGGGCCTGCAGGGACAACAGCCGCCGCAGACCGGCCCGGAGCCCTACCAGCAGCAGCCGCAACAGCCCTACGGTTACCCCGGGCAGCAGCCCGGCGGATACCCGCCGCAGTACGGCGCCCCGCAGCCGGGTTACGGTCCGCAGTACGCGCAGCAGCAACCGTACGGGTATGCGCCGCAACCGTATCCGGGACCACCGCGTCGCGGTGGCGGGGGCGCGGGGGTGATCATCGCGGTGGTGGTGGCCGTCGCGCTGGTCGCCGTGGCCGGGATCGCCGCCGTGATCATCGGCATGAGCTCCGACGACGAGAGCACCACCGCCACCTCGGCCTCGGTCACCACCTCGGCCAAGGCCGGACCGCTGTCCGGGACCACCACCGCACCGGCCACCCCGGGATCGAAGGGCGTGCTGATCGCCTCCCAGCGGGTCGCCTACGACGTGCCGTCGACGTGGACGATCGAACCCGAATACGACACCATGTCCCTCACCACCAGCCTGGGCTCCATCGACGGCCGCGGCCAGGCGACCGAAGGCGAGGACTACTGCCCCGGCTCGGCCTACCGGGTGATGGCCGCCGTCACCGCCACGACCGAGAGCGATCCGGCGGCCGCGGCCAAGGCCGTCGCGAAAATCGGTGCGGCGGGCGGTTATTCGGACCCGACCGGCGGCACCGTCGGCACCCCGACGGCACTGACCACGCGCAGCGGCGTCAGCGGCCAGCTCGTGGAGAGCACCGGCCCGTGGAAGCCCGCGCTGCCGGGCTGCACCGCGAACGCCTACGCCGTGTACGCCTTCGCCTTCCGCAACGCGGCGAACACCCTGCTGGTGCTGACGATCCTCGCCGATCGCGGCACGAGCGGGGAATTCACCGCCGAGCAGGCCAAGCAGCTGGTCACCAGCCTGCGCCTGGTCTGACGGCGGTCAGGACGGTAGCGGCAGCGTGGCCAGGTACTCGGTGAAATCGGTGGCCTGCCGCCCGGTCAGGGCGGGCACCGCGTCGGAGACCTGGGCCAGCTCGCCCTGGGCGATCGCGGTGTAGGTGCTGACCCAGCCGTCGACCTCCCACTGCGGCGCCTGATAGCTCGCGCGGGTGGCGTACGCCTCGTCCACCGTCTGGTCGACGAAACGGTAAGGGCGGCCGAGTATCCGGGTCATCTCGGCGGCCGCGGTGGTCAAGGTGAACGCGCGCGGGCCGGTGAGATCGAAGGTGGCGCCGGTGTGGACCGTCGAGCGCAGCACGGCGGCGGCGCAGTCGGCGACGTCGGATCGGGTCACCGCGGCGACCTTGCCGTCACCGGCCGGACCGGCGATCACGCCGTCGGCATCGGCGAAATGCGGGATGATGTCTTGATATTGGTTGTCGCGCAGGAAGGTGAAGTCCAGGCCGGACCGGCGGATCGCCTGCTCGGTGTACCAGTGGTCGCGGCCGAAGGTGAACGTGCAGTCCGGCGCGGCGCCGACGAACGACAGGTAGACGATCCGTTCGACCCCGGCGTCCCTGGCCGCGCCCACCACCGCCTGCTGCTGCGCGGCGCGATCGGCGCTCTCGGTGGCCGAGACGAAGAAGAATGTCCGCACGCCGGTCAGCGCGGCGGTCACGCTGGCGGGATCGGCGAAATCGATGGCGGCGGCGCTCGTCCCCGCGATCGACGGCAGCCGGTCGGGATGTCGGCCGAGCAGCCGCAGCCGTGCGTCCGATCCGGCGAGAATGCGCGCGACGCGCCCGCCGATCTGCCCGCTTGCCCCTGAAATCGCAATGGTTTCCGGCATCCACCCAGGCTATGGCACCCGACGCGGGCGGGGGACGTGCCCGCCGTCGTGTCGCGCTGCGGTTCGGCCGCGGCAGTGATGGAATCTGCGGGTGCGTGTATCGAGCGGAATCGCCACCCTGGCCGCGGCCGTCGTCATGACCCTGCCCGTCCTCACCGCGGCCCCGGCCACCGGCGCCGTCCGTGACACGGCGTGCGGATCGACCCTGTCGGCAGGCGATATCGCGGAGATCGCGCGGTTGTCCGACACCGCGACGATCGCCGGCGACGGCAGCCTGGCCCGGCTCGAGGACGCCGTCGCACGCCATCACCGGATCACCGAGATCCTCGTCGAGCACCGCGATCTGCGCGGCCTGTTCGCGATCGGGCTCGACGGCGTCGAATACGCCGCCGTCATGCCGTTGCAGCGCGATCCGGCCGCGTTCGCCGACCGCGAGTACGCGCACGCCATCAGTGCCGAACTGCTGCGGCGGTTCCTGGACAACCTGCACGCCGAATTCACCGGCGGCGTCGTCGAACCGCAGTGGGCGCACTACTTCGCGCTCGCGCAGGATTGCGGTGCCTCGCGGGCGCGGACCGCGATGGCCGGGTACAACGCCCACCTCACCGTCGACCTGACCTATTCGGTGGCCGCGGTCGGCAGCACGCCGGAGAACGCGCCGGACTACTTCAAGATCGTGGCCTCGATCGCCGCCGCGGGTGATGTCATCATCGAGCGCACCAAAGCCGTGTACGGCGCCGACCTCGGCCCGCTGTGGCGGTTCTACTTCGTCGGGGAAGGCCTGGACCAGCTCTTCGGCGCCGGTGTCGCGACCGAGCAGCTGCTCATCGCGGCCGATCTCGGCGCGAACACCGTCATCTTCACCAATGGTCTCGCCCTGCAGGATCCCGCGCTGGCGCCCACCGTGCGCGCGGAAGTCACCGCCCTGTGGCAGGCGGCCGACCTGGCCTTCGAGGCGCTGGCACGGATCAACGCGCTCTGAGCGCGCCTACTCCGCGGCCTTTCGCTGATCGGGAAGTTCACCGTAGAACTCGCGCAACGCGGCGGTGACCCCGACCAGCACGCGATGGGCCGCCGCCAGGTCGGTGTCCGGTAGTTCGGCCAGTGCGGCCCTGGTCCGCGCGCTGAGCGGTCCGAAGAACCCGGCGGCCACGGACATGCCGTGGTCGGTGTAGCCCAGATGCACGCGCCGCCGGTCGGTGGCGTCGGGTACCCGCTCGAGGTGACCGGATTCGATCATCCGCTCGACCAGGTAGGTCACCGCGGGCGCCGAGACGCCCATGAGCCTGCTCAGCTGACCCGCGGTGACCGGGGAGCTCTCGGCATCCGCGGTGGCGACGTGCATCAGCGCGCGGAAGTCGTTGGGACGCAGATCGTTCGAGCGGGCGAAGACGTGTCCGATCTGCTCGGAGATCGCGGTCAGTGCCCGCAGGTCGCGGGCGATCTCGGTTTCCAGCCTAGCCCGCTCGGCCGGATCCGCGCTGTCCTCGTCCACGCCCTGTCTCCTCTCGGTCCGCTGCGAGCTTATCCGGTGTCCAGGGACCACATTGCCAGATAGTTAAGTTTCTGAAATAGTTGCCCCGTGATGCGAGAGCGTGAGGAACACGGATGGGACCGGTTCGCCCGGCTCGTCACCGGCCGGAGATCATGGGCGCTGCTGCTGGGGGTGCTGGTGGCCGCCGTGGCGGTCATGGGCCTGGCGGGCAGCAACGACAGCGCGGGGCAGGCGCCGGTGTCGCTACCGTCGTCGGCCGAATCCGCGCGGGCCGCCGAGGCGGCCGCGCTGTTCCCCGACGCTGGACAAGCCACCGCGATCCTGGTGGCGACCCGGGTCGACGACGGTCCACTGACCGCGACCGACCTCGCGGCGGTGGACGCGGCGCTCGAGCGGGCGGGCGTGCCCGCGGGGGCCGGATCCCGCGCTGTGCCCGCACCCGACGGACGTGCGGCGCTGGCACCGATCCCGGTGTCCGCCGAGCTCAACGGATTCGCGCTCACCGACCGGATCGGTGAACTGCGCACCGCCGTCACCACCGGGCTGCCGGACTCGCTGCGCCTGCAGGTGACCGGCGGCCCGGCCTTCGGCGCCGATATCGCCGACTCCTTCGCCGGAGCCAACACCCTGCTGTTGATCGTGACGGCGCTGGTGGTGATGGCACTGCTGATCCTCACCTACCGATCGCCGGTGCTGTGGCTGATCCCGCTGACGGTGGTCGGTCTGGCCGACCGCGTCGCCACCAGCGTCGGCACCGGGCTGGCCGAGCTGACCGGCCTCACGTTCGACGGCTCCACCTCCGGCATCACCAGCGTGCTGGTCTTCGGTGCGGGCACCAACTACGCGCTGCTGCTGGTCTCGCGCTATCGCGACGAACTGCACCGCCACACCGACCATCGCCTCGCCCTGCGCGCGGCGGTACGCCATGCGGCGCCCGCCGTGCTCGCCAGCAATGTGACCGTCGTCCTCGCGCTGCTGACGCTGCTGCTCGCCGCGCTGCCCAACACCCGCAGCCTCGGCGCCTTCGCCGCGGCCGGGCTCGTCGTCGCCCTGCTCTTCGTGCTGCTGGCACTGCCGCCCGCCCTGGCGCTGTGCGGGCGAAAGGTCTTCTGGCCGTTCGTGCCCCACGCCGACGGCCGTGATCCGGCCGAGCACGGCGTCTGGGCCGCGGTGGCGACCCGGGTGGTGCGGCGGCCCGCGGTGGTCGCCGGTGCCGCGTCGGCGGTGCTGGTCGTCTTCGCGACGGGCCTGGCCACCACCGATATCGGGCTCTCACGCACCGAACAGTTCCGGGTGGACGCCGAATCCGTCGACGGCCTGCGCACGATGGCCGCGCACTTCCCGTCCGGCTCGTCCGATCCGGCCGTGGTGATCGCGCGGACGACCGCCGCCGACCCGGTCCAGGCCGCCCTCGACGCCGTCCCCGGCATCTCCGGAGCCACCCGCACCGCCACCGCACCGGCGGGGACCACGCGCTGGTCGGTGGTGCTGAACGCCGAGCCGGGCACCGAGGAGGCGTTCACCACCATCGCGGCGATCCGGTCCGCGGTGGGCGCGGTCCCCGGCGCCGAGGCGCTGGTGGGCGGATCCGATGCCGAGGCGCTCGACATCCGCGACGCGGCCCGGCGCGATCAGGTTCTGGTCATCCCGTTGATCCTGGCGGTCGTCCTGCTGGTGCTGCTGGTCCTGCTGCGGGCGGTGCCCGCGGCGATCCTGCTGGTCGGGGTGACGGTGCTCAGCGCGCTCGCGGCCCTCGGCGCGGGCAGCTGGCTCAGCGACACCGTGTTCGGGTTCCCCGCGCTGGACACCAATGTGCCGCTGTTCGGGTTCCTGTTCCTGGTCGCCCTCGGCGTGGACTACACGATCTTCCTGGTGACCAGGGCGCGCGAGGAGGCGGCCACGCACGGCACCACCCGCGGCATGGTCCGCGCCGTCGCCTCGACCGGCGCCGTGATCACCAGCGCGGGCGCGGTGCTGGCCGCGGTGTTCTGCGTGCTGGGGGTGCTGCCGCTGATCACGCTCACCCAGCTGGGCATCGTCGTCGGAATCGGCATCCTGCTCGACACATTCGTGGTGCGGACCCTGGTCGTGCCCGCGCTGTTCGCGCTCCTCGGCGACACTGTGTGGTGGCCGGCCGAACCAGCACCCGCCGACAGCGCACGATCCGAGGAGATGGCCGCGGTCTGACGCACGCCGCGCGCTGTCCGGAAACGACGAAGCCCCTGGTCCACGGTTCTCCACCGGGGTACCAGGGGCTTCGTCCGGATCTCAGCCCGCGGTCTGCTCGGTTGTGCGGATCTCGATGATCGGCAGCACCAGCGCGGCGGGCGCACCGGCGGGCACCACCGGCTGCTGCGGGGCCACCGCCGCGATCCGGGCGTAGCCCGCGCTCTGCTCCGGGCGGGTGTCGGCCTCGCCCTTGTTCGGCCAGTAGGCCGCCGCGCGCTCGGCCTGGGCGGTGATCGTCAGCGACGGGTTCACGCCGAGGTTCGCCGAGACCGCGGCACCGTCGACGACACTGAGGGTCGGATACCCGAACACGCGGTGGTAGGCGTCGATGACGCCGTGGTCGCGGTCGGCGCCGATGGCGGCACCGCCGAGGAAGTGCGCGGTCAGCGGGACGTTGAACACCTCGCCCCAGGTGCCGCCCGCGACGCCGCCGATCTTCTCCGCGACCCGGCGGGTCACGTCGTTGCCCGCCGGGATCCAGGTCGGGTTGGGTTCGCCGTGGCCCTGCTTGGAGGTCAGCTTGCGGCCACCGAACAGGCCGCGCTTGGTGTAGGTGGTGATCGAGTTGTCCAGGTGCTGCATCACCAGCGAGATGATGGTGCGCTCGCTCCAGTTCTTCACGCTCAGGAACCGCAGCAGCAACAGCGGATGCAGCAGTGCGACACCGAGGAACCGCAGCCAGCGCGGGACCTTGCCGCCGCCGTCGACCATGAGGGTCTGCAGCAGACCCATGGAGTTGGAGCCCTTGCCGTAGCGCACCGGCTCCACGTGGGTATCGGGCGTCGGGTGGATCGAGGAGGTGATCGCGACGCCCTTGGTGAAGTCCTGGCCGGGGGCCAGGGTCTTGGTCGCCGCGCCGACGATCGACTCGGAGTTGGTGCGGGTCAACAGGCCCAGCTTGTCCGACAGGTTCGGCAGCACACCCTGATCGCGCATCGAGTGCAGCAGCTTCTGCGTGCCGAGCGTGCCCGCGGCCAGGACGACCTGCCCGGCGGTGTAGGTCTTGGGGTCCTTGCGCACCCACGCGCCGGTCCGCTCGGTGGCCACGTCCCAGCTGCCGTCCGGCAGCGGGCGCAGCGCGGTGACCGTGGTCATCGGAATGATCTGCGCCCCGGCCTGTTCCGCGAGGTACAGGTAGTTCTTGACCAGGGTGTTCTTGGCGCCGAACTTGCAGCCGACCATGCAGTCGCCGCATTCGACACAGCCGGTGCGCTCGGGGCCGACGCCACCGAAGTACGGATCGGCCACCGTCTTGCCCGGCTCGCCGAAGAACACGCCGACCGGGGTCTGCACGAAGGTGTCACCGACGCCCATGTCCTCGGCGACGGACTTGAAGATCTCGTCGGCGGGCGTCATGTGCGGATTGCGCACCACGCCGAGCATCTTCTGGGCCCGCTCGTAGTACGGGGTGAGCTCGGCGCGCCAGTCGGTGATGTCGCGCCACTGGGCGTCCTGGAAGAACGGCTCCGGCGGCACGTACAGGGTGTTGGCGTAGTTCAGCGAGCCACCGCCGACCCCGGCGCCACCGAGGATCAGCACGTCGCGCAGCGGATGGATGCGCTGGATGCCGAAGCAGCCCAGCTTGGGCGCCCACAGGAACTTGCGCAGATCCCAGCTGGTCTTGGGCAGTTCGTCATCGGCGAACCGGCGCCCGGCCTCGAGAATGCCGACCCGGTATCCCTTCTCCACCAGGCGCAGCGCGGTGACGCTGCCGCCGAAGCCGGAGCCGACGATCAAGACGTCGAAGTCGGTGGTGCGATCGGACATACGAGGGCTCCTCGAAGGGTGTCGACAGTGACGCGGGTAACGCTAACGTCGACAGCCAGAGCTGTCAAAGTCCGTCGCGGGTGGCCCCTATGCTGGTCGGGTGCCTCGATACACCCGAGCGGAACTCGCCGACGTCAGCGGCGTCGCGGCGCGCACCATCCGCTACTACCACTCGCTCGGCGTGCTGCCGAAGCCCGGCCGCGCGGGCAAGGAGGTCGTGTACTCCGACGCGCACCTGGACCGGCTGCGCGACATCGTCGCCATGCAGGCCAGGGGACTGCGGCTCGACGCGATCCGCCAGGTGTTCGACGCCGAACCCGCGCCCGCCCCCGGTGACTGGCGCACGCTGTTCGACCCGCGCACCGCGCAGGGGGAGCGCGCCGGCCTGCTCGACGACGCCGAACTGACCGCCCTGCTCGGTGACCGCGGCACCGATGTCCTCACCGAGCTGATCGCCGCCGGCTACCTCGAGCGGCGCGGCGACGGCTGGTTCGTGCCGGACCGCCCGATGTTCAAGGGCGCGCTGGTGCTCTACGACGTCGGCACCGACATCACCCTCAGCGGCGTCCTGCGCACCCTGATCCGCGGCCGGATCGCCGACCTGGCCGACGAGGTGGTGCGCACCGTGCGCGACGCGGCGGGCACCACCTATGGCGGCGAGGACATCAGCGTCGACCTGAGCCGCTTCCGGGACCGGTTCCTGGCCATGGCGTGGGAAGTCGGCGGCGCCACCTTCGCCGCGGAGATCGAACGCGCGGCCGGACCCGTCGACCCTGACGACGACACCACCGAACGCCGTCGCCTGCCCGGCGCCGCCGGTGCGCGATGATCGGGCGATGAGCACCGACCGGCCGGGACCGCGGGCACAGGCCCGCGCCCAGATGATCGCCGACATCAAGCGGATCGGCCGCGAACACCTCGCCTCGCAGGGCGCCGCGGCGCTGTCGCTGCGCGCGGTCGCCCGCGATCTCGGCGTGGTGTCCTCGGCGGTGTACCGCTACGTCCGCAGTCGCGACGAGTTGCTGACCCTGCTGGTGATCGACGGCTACAACGCCCTCGGCGACGCCGTCGACGCCGCCCTGGCCACCGCCCCCGGCGATCCGGCGACCCGGTTCCGGACGGTCGCCCGCACGGTCCGGGCCTGGGCGCTGGCCGAGCCGGCCTGGTACGGGCTGCTCTACGGCACACCGGTGCCGGGCTACGCCGCCCCCGCCGCGGACACCGAGGCGCCCGGCGTGCGCGTCATCGCCACGTTGCTCGGCGTGATCGAGGACGCCTACCGCCGCGGGCAGCTCACCGCGCCCACCGTCGAGCCGTCGATCACACCCGCCACCCGCGGTGACTTCTCCGCTATCCGCGCGCAATTCGGGCTGACCGCTCCCGACTGGCTGATCGCCGGCGCTCTCACCGCCTGGACCACCCTGTTCGGCTCGGTGAGCTTCGACGTCTTCGACATGTACGGGCGCGACACCTTCGCCGATCGCGGCGAGGTATTCGATCTGCAGGTCGACCAGCTGCTGCGGGCTCTCGGTTTCGAGGCGATTGCTGCGGGGTAGCTATGAGGGCGGGTGTGGTGGCCTCCTTGCAGTGGACCGGTCGGTACGGTAGCGATCGAGGTAGTTCCCGCGGTATGTGGGTGAAGAGATGTGAACGGCGATGTCCACCGTCGTCGCCAACGAACGGGAGTGCCCGAGTGAATTCTCGCGAGGAGATCTTGCGCCGCGTCCGGGACGGGCTGCGGGACCTGCCCGACGACGAGCGTCGGGTACCCATGCGCCGGACGTCCGGGCGTCACGCCGCCGTCGATCCGGCCGAGCGCGGCGAGGTTCTGGCCCGGTTCGCCGAACGGTTGCGTGACCACGGCTCCCTCGTCCGCACGGTCGACCTCGCCGAGCTCCCCGCCGCCGTCGCCGACGTGCTCTTCGGTATGAGCGTGCGCACCGTCCACGCCGCCGTCGAGCCCGGCCCGGCCTGGCTCGACCACTGGGCGAGCGCCCCGGGACACGCGGTGGTGCACCGCGGCGCGGACGCCGCCGACACCGGCGAGGCCGTGGTGCACGACGCCGTCGCCGGGGACGCCTCGACCGGCTCGCTCGCCCTCGACGCCGACGGTGGCCCCGAGGTCTCCGAAGCCCTCCCGCAGGTCTGCGTCGTGCGCGCCGATCGCGTCTTCGGCTCGCTCCCCGACGCGCTCGACCGCCTCGACCCTCGCCGTCCGCTGATGTGGCTCGGCGGTCCCGGCGACGCCGGGCTGGCCCGCCAGTTGGTCGTCCTGCTCGTCGAGTAGGTGCTCGACGAGCAGGCTGTCACGTCAGGGCGTGCACGAACGCCGCCACGAACCGGCCTGCCGCGCGTCCTCCCGTCGCCACCACCTCGAACAGAACCTCGATCGTGGTGCCGCCGTCTTCGGCCCGGTCCGTATCCGTCCTGTTGTGACGCTTCGACTTTCGGCGCCGCTTGCTGAACATCCCCATGACTTGTCCGACGAACGGGCGGACGTATCGGTTCCCGTGCGGCGCCGCCGCGATCACAAGTCGGCGTGGTGGGTTGTGTGGGACTGGAAGTCTCAGTTATTCTCGGGGTAACCGGTGTGACGGCGCTAACACTGCCGCCGCCGGACGCGAACCGAGGAGGCACCGATGACGCTGACCGAATCGAGCCGCGGCGAACTCATCAGCGAGGAGTATCGAGAGGCGTTGGCGACCCTGTCCCAGGGATCCGTCGACCGCAACTTCGATCCTTACCTCGACATCGACTGGGATTCGCCCGAGCTCGCCCTTGACCCTGACGACGTGCGGTGGGTCCTCTCACCCGACGTCGACCCGCTGGGCGCCACCCAGTGGTACCGCGACCAGCCGCTGGACCGGCAGATCGCGATCGGCAAATGGCGGATCGCGAACACGATCAAGGTGGGCGCGGCCTTCGAGAGCATCCTGATCCGCGGGATGATGCAGTACATCATGAAGCTGCCCAACGGCTCGCCCGAGTTCCGGTACTGCTTGCACGAGATGACCGAAGAGTGCAACCACATCCAGATGTTCCAGGAACTGGTGAACCGGATCGGCGTCGACGTGCCGGGCATGCGGCCGATGTTCCGCGCGCTCTCCCCGCTGATCGGCGTGGCGGGCGGATACGCGCACGCGATCCTGTTCATCGGCATCCTCGGTGGTGAGGAACCGATCGACCACTACCAGAAGGCCGTCATCCGCGAGGGCGCCTCGATGCCGCCGATGGTGTTGCGCACCATGGAGATCCACATCGCCGAGGAGGCCCGCCACATCTCCTTCGCCGGCGAGTTCCTGGCCGCGCACATCGGCCGGATGGGCAAGTTCAACCGGGGCGCGTGCTCGGTGGCCTTCCCGATCGCGATGCGCTGGCTGGCGGGCGAGATCATGGCGCCACCGCGGTCGTTCGCCCGCGAGTTCGACATTCCGCGCGAAGTGATCGAGCAGGCGTTCTGGAAGTCGGAGCACTCCCGGCGGATCCTGACGGGCTACTTCGGCGACATGCGCAAACTGGCCGACGACCTCGGCCTGATGAACCCGGTCGCCCGCAGGCTCTGGCACGCCCTCGGCGTGGACGGTCCGGCCTCGCGCTATCGCAGCGAACCCGAACGCGGCCTGCGGCGCATCGCCTGAGCGGGGCGGGCGACGGTGTTCAGGCGCTGTCGCCCGCGGCCAGCTGGGCGATGACGTCGACGAGCTGCTGATCCGGATCCAGGGTGAGGCCGTGCCGCCGGGCGACCCCGTCGACCACGTGCCAGGCGTAGGAGGCGACCTCCTCGATCAGCTGTTCCCTGGTGAGGACGGGGTGCGGGTCGGTGGCCCAGCGGGTGACGGTGGCCTCGGTCATCGACACGATGGCGAAGGTCATGGTGTCGGCGGAGCCGTCGTCGGCCACGCCGACCACCCCGGCGAGCCCGGTGACCAGGGCCCGGGTCGATCCGGCGATAGTGGCGATGAGGGCGCTCATGGCATCCACCTCGGAGTCGGCCTCCGACGGTCCGGTACGCAGGAACTCGTGCAGACGCGGATGGTCCTCGATCCAGGTGACCACGCCGCCCACGGTGCGGACCAGGATTTCGTGGATGGACCCGTCCCCGATGTCGAGGGACTCTTCGATGTCGGCGACGAACCGGTCGGCGATCTCGCTCCTGATCCGGCGGTCGAGCTCGTCGCGGCCCGCGAACTGCCGGTACACCACCGATTTCGCGAGTCCGGCGTGCTCGGCGATCTGGATGATCGGCACCTCCACCCCGGCCGGGGTCTGCTCGAGCAGCTCGACCGCCGACAGCACGATCCGTTCCCGGCGGCTGTCGTTGTGCGGTTGCCATCGGGCTTGTCTGCCGCTCACAGGGGTGGCGGGGCGTGACGTTGCGCTCGACACCCGCCCGAGTGTAGAGCACCCCTCCGGTGCCGAACCCGCTACCGAGGGACCGACACGGGATCGGTGCAACTGACCGCCGCGTCGACGAGCGAGCACGGCACCGGCGCGCGGGTGGGCCGATAGTCCGCCGCGACGCCGCCGGCAGCGGTGATCGCCCGGTAGGCGGCTACCGCGTCGGTGGGCGTGCGGGTGAGGCTGGGGTCGGTCAGCACGTCGACCGTGTACAGGCCGAAACGTGGTGTGTAGGAACCCCACTCGTAGTTGTCGGTGAGGCTCCAGTAGTTGTAGCCGATCAGCGGGATCCCGTCGGCGACGGCGCGCTGTAGCCAGTACACGGTGTCGCGCAGCGAATCCGATCGAGCGTAGCCGTCGGCGCGCGGCTGCCCGTTCTCCGTGGGCATGCCGTTCTCGACGATGTAGAGCGGTTTCCCCGGAAAGCGGCGCGCGTAGTGGTCGAGGGCGTAGTAGATGCCCTCGGGCTGCAGCGGCAGGGTCCAGAGGCGTTCGAGGTCGGGCACGGTGAGCTGGGTGGGGGACAGGCCGTAGTAGTAGTCGATGCCGATGTAGTCGAGCCGCCCGGCGATCCGGTCGAGCAGCGGTCCGCTCACCGCGTCGTCGGCGGCCGGAATGTAGGCGACATTGCTGGTGACCATCGCGCCGGGCTGCGCGGTGTGGATGTAGTCGTAGATGCTGTTGTGCGCCTGCGTGATCCGTTCGCCCATCGTGAGCACCTCGGTCGCGTCGATCCCGCCACGGCGCAGTTCGTTGACGAGGTAGAAGGTCGGCTCGTTGAAGGTCACCCAGAGCGGGTCGGCGCCGGCGAAACGGTCGACCACCACCCGCGCGTTGGCGAGCCAGTCGGCCACGATGCCGGGGTTGGCCCAGCCGCCGCGGTCGGCGGCCCAGCCGGGATACACCCAGTGGTCCAGGGTGAGCATGGGCCGCATCCCCGCGTCGGTGATCGCGCGGACCACGTCGTCGTAGAAGGCCAGTCCGTCCGGGTCCCAGACGCCCGGTTGTGGCTGCACGCGAGCCCATTCGATGCCGATGCGATAGACCCGGACGCCGAGGTCGGCGGCCAGGGCGATGTCGGACCGGAACCGCGTGTGGAAGTCCACCGAGTTCAGGTACGGGTCGTGCGTGGCGCCCGAGTCGGCATAGCGGCGCCAGTTGCTGTCCGGCGCGTCGCCTTCCGCCTGGAACCCGGAAGCTGCCACGCCCCAGAGGAATTCGGGCCCGAGCGGCGCGAGCTGCGGTGGCACGGGAGGTCGGGCCAGGGTAGGGGAGGGGCTGGTGGTGAGGAGGGCGACGGCGGCGAGGGCGACCGAAGCGAGGATCCGGCGACCGCTGGGGGAGGACATGCGCGCTCCTGGCGTGGTGAGGCGGGGGAGTAGTCCAGTGTGCGGTATCGGGGCGCGGGGAGTCGGGAATCCAGTCGGCGCGTCCGAGAAGCAGAATAGGATTAATGAGGATACGTAGATATGCGAATCTAACTATGAATCGCACCTTTCCGACCAACCACCCGACTCACCCTCACGAACCCTCTTACGTCCGAATCCACCCATCAGCACAGACGAGGGAGCCCCTCGGCCGGGCCCCGTGTGTCGCCACGGCACTCCGGGGGAGCGAGTGAGTTGCCTCTCAGCCAGGCGTCTCGACTCGGTGCATTCGCTTCACTCGAGCCAGGATTCGAGGATGGCATGGAACCCCTTACCAGCCCTCGCGCGCGAATTCGCGGCACAGCCCTGGGTCATGCACGGCGCCGGCGTCGTCCTGCCTGCCGAACGGCTGCTGCGTCGCCTCAGCGGCGGGCGGTGGGGTGTGCTCGACCTGGCCGGACTGCCGTCGATCGAGGTCACCGTGGTCGGTTGCAAGTCGGGTCAGCCGCGCACGACGTCGCTGCTGTGTGTGCCGGACGGCGACGGCTTCTACCTCGTCGGCTCGAACTGGGGCAAACCCGAACACCCGGCGTGGTCGGCGAATCTGCGGGCCGCACGCACCGCGTCCGTGCGCTACAACAGCAGCTCCGCCTTCCCGGTGACCGTCGCGGAGATCACCGGCGTCGAGCGCAAACGCGTGTGGGACCAGGTCGTCGAGTTCTGGCCGGGCTACGAGATGGAATTCGAGCGCTCCGGTGGTCGCGAGTTCCGGATCTTCCGGCTGGACCGCATCAGCTGAGGGCTGCGGGACCGGTGAGTTCCGGGCGCTCGTGACGTCTATACCGTCATGAGGAGACTGATCTACGGATTCGGCGTGTCTTTGGACGGTTACATCAACGACCGCGACGGCAATATCGACTGGACCGATCCGGACGACGAACTGCACCAGTTCCACAACGACAGGTTCCGTGGGCTGGAGGTCTCGTTGCACGGGCGCCGGATGTACGAGCTGATGGCCGACTATTGGCCGCACGTGCCCGCGGATGCCCCGCCCATCGCGCGCGAGTTCGGCAGGCTCTGGACGGACAAGCCCAAGGTCGTGTTCTCGCGGACGCTCACCGAGGTCGGCTGGAACAGCACGCTCGTCGCGGACAACGCGGTCGAGGAAGTCCGCAGGCTCAAGGCCGAGGGCGACGGCGTGATGGAAGTCGGGGGTGCGAACCTGGCGGCCGCGCTGATGCCGCACGGGCTGATCGACGAGTATCAGCTGTTCGTCTCGCCGCTGATCCTCGGCGGCGGCACCCCCTTCTTCCCGGCACTGGACAAGCGCATTCCGCTGCGCTTGGCCGAGACCCGCCATTTCGACTCCGTCGTGCTGATGCGCTACGTCACCGACTGAGCTGCGGTAGCAGGGGGCTGGAACCCGCCGATCGCCTGCTCGAGGAGTTCGGCCAGGCGCAGCGGGGTGCGGTCCTCGAACATCGGGCCGATGAGCTGCACGCCCACCGGCAGGCCATCGGCGCAGCGGCCGGCGGGTATGGCGGTGGCGGGCAGGCCGGGCATGGTGGCCAGCCCGGCCCAGGCGAGCTGGTCGAAGTACGGGTACTCGGTGCCGTCGATGTCGATGCGCCGGGCCAGCGGATCGGGGTTGTGGTCGTGCGGGAACGCGGGTGTCGGCGTGATCGGGCACAGCACGGCGTCGAACTCGGTGAACAGCTGGCGCCAGCGGTGCCGATGCAGTTCGCGCCGGGTGTGCAGCGGCAGCCAGTCGCGGTGGGTGAACACCATGGCGCGCAGGCGGGCGGCATCCAGGCTCTGGTCGTCGGCGGTGAGTTCGGCGGCGCGGCTGCGCAGCTTCTCGTATTCGGCGACGGGGAAGTAGGCGACGGAGCCGGAGAACAGCAACTGCAGGTAGAGGGTCGCGGCTTCGGTCAGATCGGGGAGCAGCGGACTGTGCCGCTCCACGCGGGCGCCGGCGGCGGTGAGCGCGTCGGCCACGCGGTTCACTCCCGCGCGGACCGCGGTCCCGGTGGGAATGAGGGGGTGCTCGTCGAGGACCAGGACCCGGAAGTCGCCGAGCCTTTCGTGGCGGGCGGGCGGCAGGGCCAAGTCGTAGGCCACGCCGTGGGTGAGGGGGTCCGGTCCGGCCATGACGTCGAGCAGGAGCGTGAGGTCGCGGGCGGTGCGGGCCATCGGGCCGACGACAGCGAGGTCGAGGTCGACCGGCAAGGCGGGTGTGGTCGGCGGGACCATGCCCCGGGTAGCGGCCAGCCCGACTGTTGGCTTGTGCGCGTAGATCCCGCAGAAGTGCGCGGGCGTGCGCAACGAGCCCGCCATGTCGGAGCCGATGGACAGCGCGCCGAAGCCGGAGGCCAGGGCCGCCGCGGATCCGCCGGAGGACCCGCCCGATGTGCGGGTGTGGTCCCACGGATTGTTGGTGGTGCCGTAGATCGCGTTGAAGGTCTGGATATCTTGCAGCCCGAGTGGCACATTCGTCTTGCCGAGGACGACGGCACCCGCGGCCTCGAGCCGTGTCACCTGGACCGCGTCCTCGTCGGGGACAAAATTCCGGTGCGACGGCATGCCCCAGGTCGTGGGCAGCCCGGCGATGTCGTACGACTCTTTGACCGTCGCCGGTATGCCGAGCAGCGGCCGGTCCTCCCCGCGAGCGCGCGCTCGGTCGGCACGAACGGCAGCCGCCCGCGCACGGTCGAAGGTCGGTACGCAGATCGCGTTGATCGCCGTGTCGTCGCGTTCGATTCGGGCGATGGCTTCGTCGGTGAGCTCTACCGAGGTGACCTCACCGGCGCGCAGTGCGGCGTTGAGTTCTTCGGCCGATCGCAAGTTCCATTCCATGAATCGGACGGTAGAGACCTGCCCGAGCAGCCATAAAACATCGGCTCGCGCAATCGAAGAGGCGCAATCGATGCTCCCCGGCGGCAGGTCGGCGATCGTGTGGTGTCCCGGCCCAGGTCGTGGCGTCGGCAGCGGCGGCTCGATCGGAACAGGCCACGAAACGGCCTTCCGGACAACAGGAGAGATGTCACAGCGGCAGCCGCGTGGCGAGGCCCGGAATGCCCGGGTGCGCTCTTAGAGACCGAGTTTGGTGACGGCGTTGTCCTCGAGTGGGTTCGCGGTCCGGATGTAGCCGTGCACGGTGCGCGGGTTGGCCCAGCGGCCCTGGCGCATGATCTCGCGGTCGCTCGCGCCGCCCAGCGCGGCCTGGGTGGCGAAACCGGCGCGCAGGGAGTGCCCGGAGAACAGGTCGGGGTCCAGTCCCGCGCGAGCGGCATAGCGTTTGACGAGTTCGGCCACGGCCCGGCCGGACAGTGCCGCCGAGCCGATGCCGCCGTGCCGGTTGACGGTCGGGAACAGTGGTCGTTCGGTGTCCGTCGACAGGGGGGTGCCGGTGAAGCCGTGGCAACGGTGGATCGTGGGGTCCGGCGCGGGGTGTTCGGTCGTCCACGATCGGGTGCCTTGATCGCCGGTCGCGGCGTGGACTTCCATGAGCCGGATCCAGTCGGCGAACGCGCAGATCGGGCAGGTGCGTGGGTGTGTGCCGCGCGGCAGGGCGACGCGCTGTTCGGCGGCGCCGGTGGGGTCGGTCTTGGTGGTCGGCAGGTGCACGACGAGCAGCGGTTCGCCGGTGGTGTGGTCGGTGCGGACGTGCACGTCGCTGACCCGCAGTCCGGCGAGTTCGCTGCGGCGCAGGGCGCCGGCGAAGCCGACCAGCAGGGCGAGGGCGTCGCGGCGGCGCGCGGGTTCGGTGGGCCAGCCGGGCTCGGGGAGTTCGGCGAGGAGCTGGTCGAGGGTGTGCAGCAGGACGGGCCGTTTGCGGGTCGGTGGGGTGCGGCGGGTGCGCCGGATGCCGCGCAGGGTCAGCCGGACGACGTCGGAGCGGGTGGGTGAGGGCAGTCCGTTCGCGGCGTGGACGGCGGCGATGGCGGCGGATTTGCGGTCGAGGGTGGCCGGGCTGAACGCCCAGGTGCCGTTGTCGCGCCGGGCGTCGGCGGCCGCGGCGAGGTAGACGGCGACGTCGAGGGGGTCGGCGGGCAGGGCCTGGCGGTGTTCGGCCGCGCACCAGCCGGCCCAGGCGATCCAGTCGGTGCGGTAGGCGCGCAGGGTGTTCGCGGATTGGGAGGCTTCGAGGTAGCGACGCAGGGCGTCGGCTTGGTCGTCGTCGAAGCGTTCGCGGACCAGTCGCAGTGCGGCGGTGTCGACGAGGACGCTGCGGACGCCGCGGCGGAGTTCGGTGCGGACCTGTTCGGGCAGCACGACCGCTGCGTCGGTGCCGCTCACGTCGCCGCTCCTCGTTCGAATCGGTGTGCCGCCGATGACTGTCGGCGTCCGAGCCTAGTCATCGGCGGGTGGTTACGGCAGTTCCGCGAGTTCGGCGAGTTTGGTGTGGATGAAGGCGGCGAGGCGGTGTTTGGCCGCGGTGGTGAGGAAGCTGGTGTCACCTAGTCGCGGGAAATGGTCGTCGACCTGATCCGACGGGGCGGCGGGTTCGCCGACGAGTTCGAGACGTGCCGGATGTTGCTGGGGGAGAGGAACATTCGGCACGTCCGGGTCGGTCTGTGCTGCTCCGTGGCGTACCATGTCTGAACCCTAACGTTTTGATTACGGACGGTGCCAACACGGCGGCCCTCGGAGTGATAACCGCCACGTTTTCTGATTTTCGCACCTGATGACCGGCGGCGTCGGCATTCAGGACGCGCAGGCGGTGGTGTCCTCGGCGAGCTCGGCATCGCGGACATAGCCCGCTACCGGACTCAGCCGCAGGACCAGCGGCATCCGCCGGGTCAAGGCGGGCGCCCCGGTGAACCGGAGCCGGCCGGTGCGCTGGGCGTGGCTCAGCGGCATCCGGCCCAGCCACACCTCGTAGAGCGCGGCGACGTCGGCGCCGATGGTGACGTCCACGGGGTAGCCGGGATCGGTTTCGCACACCGACGGCGTGCCGCCCTCGACCACGATCCAGTAGCGCCGCACATCGTCGGTGAACCGGACGTGCAGGACGTGGCGCCTGCCCGGGAAGCCGGAGGTGTCGACGCGGGTGTGCATCCACCAGACGAGCAGGGCCGCGTCGAGTTCGTCCTCACGGGGTTCGCCGAAGGTCCAGCGCGCTCCCCACTCGCCCAGGCCGAACAGGATCGGTTCGAGCTGGGCGCCCGCTTCGGTGAGCAGGTGGTCGGTGCCGAGTTTCTCGATGAGTCCCGCGCGCTCGAACTGGCGCAGGCGCTTGGCGAGCAGGCTGCGCGACAGACCCGGCAATCCGCGGGCGAGGTCGTTGAAGCGGGTGGTGCCGACGAACAGGTCGCGCAGGATGAGCAGCGACCACCGTTCGCCGAGCACGTCGAGAGCGCGCGAAATGGGGCAGTACTGCCCGTAGCCTGCTGCTGCTGTGTTGGTCATGGTCACCTCGCCGACGGGGTCCATTTTCTGAACCGGGGGAGTCCACTTTCTGGACTATCTGGTTATCGCGGCGGTTCCTACCTTCGAAACATGACTTCCACAGTTTCCGACACCACGTCCCGCACCGACCGCGTCGCTCTGGCCCGCCTGCTCGGTGAATCCCTGCGTTCGGAGGTCCCTGAGCGGGACCGCACCGGCGAGATCTCCGTCGCCGCGTTCGACCGGTTGCGTGCCGACGGTCTGTCGGCCGCGCTGGTGCCGGTCGAGTTCGGTGGCGGTGGTGCCACCCATCAGGAGATGGGGGAGATCCTGCGGGAGCTCGGCAGGCACGATCCGTCGACCGCGGTGGCCTTCGCCATGCATTCCCATCTGGTGGCCGCGCAGGTGTGGCGGCACAAGCACGGCATCGATGCCTCCGGAGTGTTCGCGAAGGTCGCGGCGGGGGCGATTCTGGTGAGCACCGGTGCGTCGGACTGGGTGGATTCCAACGGCACGGCTGTCCGGGTGGACGGCGGGTACCGGGTGAGCGCCAGGAAGGCGCCCGCCAGCGGGTGCGAGGTGGGCGACGTGCTGGTCACCAGCGTGCGCTACGCCGGTGCCGACGGCGAGGGCCCGCAGGTGCTGCACTGTGCCGTGCCGATGAGCGCGGCGGGGGTGAGTATCGACAAGACCTGGGATTCGCTGGGGTTGCGGGCGAGTGGTTCGCACACCGTGGTGCTCGAGGACGTGTTCGTCCCGGACGCGGCGATCTCGCTGATCCGGCCCGCCGGGGTGTGGCCGCCGCTGCTGAATGTGGTGATGGGGGCGGCGCTGCCGCTGGTGCTGGCCGCCTATCTGGGTGTCGCCGATGCCGCCGTCGAGTTGACCGCGACACTGCTGGCGGGCCGCTCCGAGGCGCACACCCTGCAGTCGGCGGGCGAGATGCTCAACGCGTACACCACCGCCTCGGATCTGATCACCGCGATGTTCACCGATTCCGCCGACCTCACCTTCCCCAACACCGACGCCTACGCCTCGCGGATCCTGAGCCGCAAGACCGTCGCCGCCGACGCGCTCATCACCACGGTCCGCCTGGCGATCGAAACCACCGGCGGCGCCGGCTACTCGCGCGCCTGCGATCTGGAACGTCTCTGCCGCGACATCCACGGCTGCCAGTTCCATCCCCTGCCGCGGGCCAAGCAGACCCGCTTCAGCGGCCGGGTCCTGCTGGGCCACACCCCGATCGGCTGAGCGCGGTGTGGTGGCCGTCCGGCGCCACGCTCGGTGGCGCCGGACGTGGTCGTCAGATCTCGGCCAGTTGATGGTCGGTGACGTGGCGGGCCAGGTAGCGCAGGTGATCGCCGGAGTCGCCGAGGGTGTGTTCGATGGCGGTGAGGCGAGCGGTGTAATGGCCGACGGGATATTCGGCGGTCATGCCGATGCCGCCGTGCAGCTGGATCGCCTCCTGGCCGATGTGCCTGCCGGAGCGGCCGATGCGCAGTTTGGCGCGGGCCGCGACCATCGGGTCGGCGATGCCGTCGGCCAGCGACATCGAGGCGTACAGGCTCATGCTGCGGGCCAGTTCTAGTGCGACGTACATGTCGGCGGCGCGGTGGGTGAGGGTCTGGAAGCTGCGCAGCGGCACCCCGAATTGTTTACGGGTGGTGAGGTATTCGGTGGTCAGGCGCAGTGCTTCGGCCATGGCGCCGACGGCTTCGGCCCCGAGGGCGGCCTGGGTGGTGACGATGATGTCGTCGATCAGGTCGGACGCGTCGACCGGGGCGCCCAGGGGTTGCGCGGGAGCGTCCTCGAAGGTGAGGTCGGCGCCGCGCCTGCCGTCGTGGGTACGGAAGGCGGCGACGGTGACGCCGGGGTCGGCGGGGTCGACGAGGAACAGGCCGGTGCCGCCGTCGGGCAGTGCCGCGCTGACGATGAACTGGTCGGCGCGATCACCCGCGGAGACAGGGTGTTTGCGGCCGGTCACCCGCCAGTTGTCCCCGTGTCGGCTCGCTCGGGTCGTGACCTGTGCCGACGGCGGCCGCATGCCCGGCTCGACATGGGCGAACACCGGCCTGTGCGCGCCGGCGGCGATCTCGGGCAGCAGCTGCTTGCGCTGGACCGGTGATCCTGCCGCGGCGATGAGGGCGCCCGGGATCAGCGCGCAGTCGAGGACCGGTTCGGGTGCGAGCGCGCGTCCGAGTTCTTCGAGGACCAGCATCGTTTCGATCGGGCCCGCGTCCAGTCCGCCGTCGTCGGCGGGGATGGTGAGCCCGAGCAGCCCGATCTCGGCGAAGGTGGACCACACCTGGGGATCCCAGCCGAGGTCGGTGGCCAGGACCGCGGCGCGGCGTTCGTGGGTGTAGTGGCGGGTGAGGACGCTACGGACGGTGTCGCGGAGCATGTCCTGTTCGGTGCTGAGTTCGAAATCCATGGCGTTGCCTCACAGTCCGAGGATCGTCGAGGCGATGATGCCGCGCTGCACCTCGTTGGATCCTCCGTAGATCGATGTCTTGCGGTAGTTCAGGTAGGTGGCGGTGCTGCGGCGGGCCCAGTCGGGGGTGTCGCTCTCGCGGGCGAGCGAGTCGGGTCCCGCGATGTCGACGAGCAGTTCGGTGACGGCTTGCTGCAGCTCGGTGCCGCGCAGTTTGAGAATCGAGGACACCGGGTTCGGTGCGCCGTCGGCCGATCCCGCCACGACGCGTCGTTGTACGAGGTCGAGGGCGATGAGTTCGTTCTCGAGTTCGGCGATGCGGGCGGCGAACATCGGGTCGTCGAGCAGGGTGCCCGAGTCGAGCCGGGTCTGCTTGGCGTGTTCCTTGGCCAGCCACAGCCGCACTTTGGTCTGGCCGACCGCGGCGATGCCGGTGCGTTCGTTGCCGAGCAGGAATTTGGCGTAGGTCCAGCCCTGGTTCTCCTGGCCGACGAGCTGGTCGGCGGGGACCCGGACGTCTTCGAGGAACACTTCGTTGACCTCGTGACCGCCGTCGATCAGCTCGATCGGGCGCACGGTGACGCCGGGGGTGTCGAGGGGGAACAGCAGCAGGGAGATGCCCGCCTGCTTCTTGGGTGCGTCCGGGTCGGTGCGGGCGAGGCAGAACATCCAGTCGGCGCTCTGGGCGGCGGTGGTCCAGGTCTTCTGGCCGTTGATCACGTAGTGGTCGCCGTCGCGGACGGCGACGGTGCGCAGGGAGGCGAGGTCGGAGCCGGCGTCGGGTTCGGAGAAGCCCTGGCACCACCAGATGTCGAGGTTCGCGGTCGCGGGCAGGAAGCGCTGTTTCATCTCCGGCGTGCCGAAGTGGGCGATGACGGGGCCGATCATGTTGGTGTTGAAGGTGAGCGGTTCCGGGACCGAGGCGAGTTGCATCTCGTCGTGCCAGAGGTGGCGCTGGACGGGGGTCCAGTCGCGTCCGCCCCATTCGACCGGCCAGTGCGGTACCGCCAGCCCGTGCGCGTTGAGGATGCGCTGGGTGGTGACGATGTCGTCCTTGCCGAGTTCGGCCATGTGCCGGGCGCGGTTGCGGATGTCGGCGGGGATCTCGTGCCGGAAGAAGGCGCGGAGCTCGTCGCGGAAGGCGAGCTCGTCCTCGGTGAGTGCCAATTGCATGGTCGAGAATGTTACACAGAGATCGATATGTTTCAAATGGTGCGGGAGCCCTATGCTGTCCGATGTGACGCGAGCCGAGGGGACCAGAGCGCCGGGACGACCGGCGGCGGCCAGCCGTGACGATGTGCTGCGCGCCGCGGTCGAGGTGTTCCTGGCAGGCAAGCGCGTCGACGTCAACGCCATCGCCGCCCAGCTCGGCCTGGGCCGCACGAGCATCTACCGCTGGTTCGGTTCCCGGGACGGCCTGCTCGGCGCGGCGATCGCCCGCCAGCTCGAGCGCATGGTCGTCCACGCCGAACGGGCGAGCACCGCGACCGGCGGCCGCCGCCTGAACGAGGTTCTCGATCGCTGCATCCACTGGCTGGTCGAGGACGACTCGCTGCGTACCTATTTCGACAACGAATCCACCGGTGCCCTGCGCCTGATCACCCGCAGTGACGGCCCCGTCCATCAGGCGGCGGTCGCGGTCGTCGCCGCCCTGATCGAACGTGCCGAAGCCGAGGGCTACGATCCTCCGATCGCCCGCGACACCCTGGCCTACGCCCTGGTCCGCCTCTGGGAAGCGTTCCTCTACAACGACGCCGTCGCCGGTTTCCGTGGTGACGTCGACCGCCTCCGCGAAGTCCAGACCGCGCTGCTCCGCGCCTGAAAGCCCGCACCTGGACCTGCCGTAGCGCCGGATGCCGCACTCCGGACCGACCCGCCCGGGGGCCGAAGTCGGGTCGATGGTCATGGCGCGGCAGGCCTTTCGACCCTTAGCGCGGCCGCGCCTGAGTGGTGCTATTGGCCGGAGCGTTGTGCGGACCGAGAGCGGAGGGCAGGTGCGGAGCAGGTGAGTACTGCCGAACTACGATGGGCCGGAACGGAAATCGCGGTGGTGACCAGCGGCGTGGTGGACGCCGGTGAGGTCGCGCGGACCGCGCGGGCGGTCGGGTCGGTGCTGGGGCGCGGCCGCGCCGGGGAGCCGGTGCGGATCCGGTTGTCGAACCTCGCGGATTCGGGTGTGCTGCTCGCGCAGGTGAATGTCCGCGGGCAGCGCGGTTCGGTCCGGGTCCAGGTGCCGGGGCCGGTGGGTTTCGTCGCGGCGATGGTGTCGGAACGACTGGAACGCCAGCTCGCGCGGATGATGTCGGCGGCGGCCGCGGCACGGGTGTGGCCTGATCCGGCGCGGCCGCCACTGGCCGAGGTGACCGAGCAGCGGCCGATCGCGCGCCGCAAGCTCTGTGCCGTGCGCCGTGCCGACCCGGCGACGGCCGCCCGCATGATGGACGCGCGCGACTACGACGCGCACCTGTTCGTCGACACCGAGACCGGCGAGGACGCGGTCGTGTACTGGGCGGGGCCACTGGGCGTCCGGCTGACCCGCCAGTCCGACATCCGGCCCGCCACCGGCTTGGCCTGCACGATGAATCCCCACCCCGCGCCGCGGCTGACCGCGGCGGAAGCCGCTGACCGCCTGTGCCGTTTCGGGCTGCCGCACCTGTTCTTCACTGATCCGGCCACCACCCGCGGTGCCTTGCTGTACCGGCGCTACGACGGTGACCTGGCCCTGGTGCAACCGGTGGCCGGACGATGATCGACCCTGGCGAGGACGGCCGCGATGTCGTCGAGCTCGAGCGTGCCGAAGCGCTGCGGCTGGTGGCCGGTGCGCCGTTCGGGCGGGTGGTGTTCACCCGCGACGCGCTGCCGGCGATTCGCCCGGTCAACCATCTCGTCGACGGCGAGGCGATCATCGTCCGGACCCGGGTCACGTCCCGGCTGACCTCGGCGGTGCACGGCAACGCGCCGGTGGTGGTGGCCTACGCGGTCGACGACATCGACCCGGTCCGGCGCACCGGCTGGTCGGTCATGGTCACCGGATTCGCGCGCACCGTCACCGATCCCGACCGGGTGGCCCGCTACGAACGGTTGCTGCGCCCGTGGGTCGGCCGGGTGATGGACACCGTGCTCGCGATCGAACCCGAGATCGTCGCAGGAATTCGACTGCTCGAACAGAAAGGCAGGCACGACCGTTGACCCGTGACCTCACCCAACGCGAACTCCTCACCGAGCTGGAACCGGTGGCCGAGGACTGCGTGCACCGCCACCTGGCGATGACCAAGGACTGGCATCCCCACGACTACGTGCCGTGGGAGGAGGGCCGCAACTTCGCCGCGCTGGGCGGATCCGACTGGGCGCCGGAACAGTCCGGTCTCAGCGAGGTCGCCAAGGCGGCGATGATCACCAACCTGCTCACCGAGGACAACCTGCCCTCCTACCACCGTGAGATCGCCGAGAACTTCTCCCGCGACGGCGCGTGGGGTACCTGGGTGGGCCGGTGGACCGCCGAGGAGATGCGGCACAGCACGGTGATCCGCGACTATCTGGTGGTGACCCGCGGTGTCGACCCGGTCGCGCTGGAACAGGCCAGGATGGTCCACATGACCAGCGGATTCGCCTCGGGTGCCGCCCGATCCGACATCGACAGCGGAGCCGGGTTCCTGCATTCGGTGGCGTATGTGAGTTTCCAGGAACTGGCCACCCGCGTCACCCATCGCAACACCGGCCGGGTGTGCGCCGACGAGGTCGCCGACAAGATGTTGCAGCGCATCGCCGCCGACGAGAACCTGCACATGATCTTCTACCGCACCGTGTGCGGCGCCGCACTGGACCTGGTGCCCGACCAGGCGGTCGCGGCGATCGCCGGCATCGTGGAGAACTTCCGGATGCCCGGCGCGGGCATGCCGAACTTCCGCCGCCACGGGGTGCTGATGGCCAAGCACGGCGTCTACGATCTGCGCCAGCATCTCGACGAGGTCTTGCAGCCGGTGCTGCGGCAGTGGAACATCTTCGGCCGCACCGATTTCGGGCCGCGCGGTGAGCAGGTCAGGGATCGGCTGGCGGCGTTCCTGGACACCATGGCGACCGTGCAGGTTCCCCGGTTCGAGGAGCAGCGCGACCGTGCGCTGGCCCGGGAACGCGCCCGCGCGTGAGTGTCAGTCGCGGCCCGCGAGGACGAGGGGGATCTCGGTCGCGTGCAGCACGGTGCGGCTGACCGAGCCGAAGCCGTCGCGGGTGCCGCGCCGGTGGCTGCCGAGCACGAGCAGTTGGGCTCGCGCCGATTCGCGCAGCAACCGGCGCGCCGGTTCCTCGTCGGTGACGATCCGGGTGATCGGCACCCCGGGGTACTTCTGGCCGTACCCGACGAGGCGGTCGGCCAGGAGGCGGTGGGTGCGCTCGGTCATCTCGGAATGGCGCAGCCCCGGTTCGGTCGTGGTCCAGGCCCGCACCGCGACCAACCCGACCCCGCGCAGCGACGCTTCCTCGATCGCGAAGTCCAGGGCCCGGTCGCTGCCGGGGGAGCCGTCGAGCCCGACGAGCACCGGTAGCCGCGCGGCCGCCTGCGTCATCGGTCCGGGTATCACCGCGAGCGGGCAGGCCAGCCGCCGGGCGAGCGCGCTGCTCACCGATCCGAGCAGGGCACGTTCGAACGCGCCGTGACCGCGCGTCCCGACGACCAGGAGCTGCGCGGTGGCGGCGCGGCGGCGCAGGGCGGGGATCGGCGCCGGATCGACCACGGATGTCACGATGTCGAGTCCCTGCGCGGCGGCGATCGCCCGCGCCTGGCCCAGCGCGTCCTCGCCTTCGGCCCGGAAACGGTCGGTGGCCAGCGACACGGTGGCGGCGGACCCCAGTTCCCATCCGGTGCTCATCGCGTACACCGCATGAAGCGGCGCGTTCCGTAGCGTCGCCGCCTCGGCCGCCCAGTGCACCGCGGCCAGCGCGCGGTCGGAGCCGTCGACACCGACGACGACGGGGCGGGTGTTCGCTGCTGACATCGGGTGGTGCCTCACTGCTCGGCCTGAGTGGTTACGCGCAGCCGATTCTCGTCGGTGCGGCTCCGCCGAAAGAGGGCCGAAGTGCCCTGCTCGCGAGGACTTCGGTGGATTGACCGGTAATGCTCAGCCCGGCTCTGGGCGGTAGGCGGCGAGGAAGACCTCCACTCCGGCGTCGGCGTAGTGATCGAGTTCGGCGTCGCTGAAACGGGTCTCGTCACCGCAGAACATCACCTTGTTGACCGGGACCGACACCACCAGCCAGGTGAAATGGTTCGCCGCCAGCTCCGGTTCGGCGGTGCGCAGCAAGCCACGTTCGGTGAGTTGCGCGAAGCAGGCCGCGAGCATGGCGTGAACGCGTTCGGGTCCGGCTTCGAAGTAGGCGCGACCCAGCTGGGGGAACCGGCCCGCTTCGGCGATGACCAGGCGCCGCACCCGCAGCTGGGCGGGCCGGGTCAGCAGGTGGACGAACCGGTTGGCGACCACCCGGAGTGTCTTCTCCACATCGTCGGTCGAGGCCAGCTCGCCGATGGCTTCCCGGAAGACCTGGTCGATGCCGCCGAGGCGGTCGAACACGATCTCCTCGAACAGCTTGTCCTTGCTACCGAAACGTTTATAGATCGTCTGCTTCGACGAGCCCGCGACCTTCGCGATCTCATCAGTCTTGGCCCCCAGGTAACCGTCGCGCAGAAAGACCTCCATGGCGGCCTCCATGATCCGGCGGCGCGCCTGCTCGGCGGCACTGCCCTCCACGAGATCAGGTGCAGGGTCGGTGCGGGGCATCGGGCCTCCTGGATGTCGGTTTCGCGGATCGGTTGACACCCTTCAGAGTGTACCGTACTGTTCAGTTCACCCAGAACCGTACGGTACAGTACACCTTGAGGGAGAATCCGATGCGCAAGATCATTTCCAGCCTGTTCGTCTCCGCCGACGGCGTCGCCGAAGCCCCCGAAACCTGGCACTTCCCCTACTTCAACGACGAAATGGGCGCCGCCATCGGCGCCGGCATGGGCACCTCCGACGCCATGCTGCTGGGCCGTGTTCAGTACGAAGAATTCGCCGCCCACTGGCCCACCAGCGACGACGAATTCGCCGGCTTCATGAACAACCAGAAAAAATACGTCGTCACCACCACACTCACCGAAGCCACCTGGAACAACACCGACATCATCACCGGCGACATCGACACCGAACTCACCAAACTCAAAGACTCCGACGGCGGCGACATCGCCATCACCGGCAGCCTCACCCTCGTCCAATCCCTGCTGCGCAACGGACTGCTCGACCAGCTGCAACTCTTCGTCCACCCCGTCGTCCTGGGCAAGGGCGCCCGCTGGTTCGACAAACTCGACGACAACGTCGAACTGACACTGGCCTCGGCCGAGGTGTTCAGCACCGGCGTGATCAACCAGATCTACACCCCGGTGCGGGCGGATCAGGTGAGGTAGGGCGTCAGGTGCGGGATCGCGTCGGCGACGTGTTCGGCCTCGATCGGCTGCGCGATGAGGGTGAACCGCCAGGAGCCGTGCGGGCGGTGCAGCTTGCCGAGGATGAGCCCGGTGTGCGACCCGGTGCCCGCCAGCTCGATCCGGGCCAGCTCGGTGCCTGCCACATTGTCGACCAGCCGGCAGAAACCGTTCTCGATGCGGTCGAAGCGCTGGCCGGTGTAGCAGGTCATGAGCAGGACGACGCTGGTGACCTGGGCATCGAGGC
This sequence comes from Nocardia asteroides, assembly GCF_900637185.1. Classification (NCBI taxonomy): domain Bacteria; kingdom Bacillati; phylum Actinomycetota; class Actinomycetes; order Mycobacteriales; family Nocardiaceae; genus Nocardia; species Nocardia asteroides. Next base: position 4,138,293 of record NZ_LR134352.1, read on the forward strand.
GGGTGAGGTCGACCAGGACGAGTTCGTCGTCGCCCTCGCCCACGCCCGTCACATTGTCGCCGAGGTGGCGTACCGCACCGTCGCGTGAGGTGAGCTGTTCGTGGAAGGCGATGTCTACGAACCGGGTTCCGCTGAAGGACAGCGCGGCGGCATTGAGATCGATGTCTTTGGTGGGGCGCCGGAACTTGCCCGACCGGACGGGATCCCAGCCCAGGCCCACGCTGACATGGGTGAGGCCGGTGGGGCGGGGGAGTGTTCCGGTCATGCGGTGCTCCTCGTCGAGCGATTCGGGGCCGAGGCGACCGGCCGGACGGTCCGGCCCCTGTCCTCGCCAACATGCCGCACCGCCGCGGCCACCGCAACCCGAATCAGTCTGTGCCGCTCCGGCTTCAGCGCCTGGTCTCGTACCTGGTCAAGACCAGGCCCTCGGGAAATGTCCGGGTCTCCAGCAGGGTCAGGTTCACCCAGTTGTCGAGTGCGGTGAAGAACGGGGTGCCGCCGCCGACCAGGACCGGCGCGGTGACCAGCACGTACTCGTCGATCAGCCCGGCCCGCATGGCCGCCGCGGCGAGTGTGGCGCCGCCGATGTCCATGGAGTCACCGTCTTCGGCCTTGAGCCGGGCGATCTCGGTGACCGCGTCGCCGGTGACCAGGCGGGTGTTCCAGTCCACCGGGCGGTCCGTCGAGGAGAACACCACCTTCGGCATGTCCCGCCAGCGCCGTGCGTACTCGATGTCCGCCGGGGTGGCGTCGGGCTGCTGGTCGGCGGTGGGCCAGTGGGAGCTCATCGTCTCCCACAGTTTGCGTCCGTACAGCGCCAGGCTCGTCGCGCCCACCCGGTCGGACCACCATCCGAACAGTTCGTCGCTCGGCACGCTCCAACCGAGATCGTCGCCGGGTGCGGCGATATAGCCGTCCAAGCTCAGGTTCATGGCGAAGGTCAGTTTCCGCATGGCGTGGGCCTCTCGTGAGTCGGCATTCACGGTACAGACGAGCACGACGCGGGAGAATCATCGGCCAGACCCGCCGTGCGGCCCGGGGTGCGGCGAAACGCGTCAGCGGACGCCGGATCCGGTGGCGGCGCCGGCGTAGATCTGCGCCATGGGGCAGGTGGGTTCCGGGGCGGGTCCACAGAGGGCGAGGACCAGGAACCCGAGGGGAAACAGGACCGGGGCGACCAGGATGTCGGTGAGGGCCGATCCTGTGGTGGCCACCGGGGTCGCGACGGCGAGGTGTCCTGGAGCTCCGGTGGCGGCGGGGGCTGCTGCCACCAGCGCGACCGAGGCGATGACTGCTGCTCCGAAACGTTTGGCAGTGCTCATCTTTACTGCCCCCTTCGAGAGAACGTGTCGGTGTGCGAGCACTGTAGTTCAGCGAGACCGCAATTGAAGTGAAACCGCTTCACATCGTGTCGATTACGGGGCGCGATCCGGGCTGTCGGCGTCGAGAAGGGCGACATCGATAAGGCTCGCGACAGAATGGTACGGCCGTACCGGCGATCCCAGTTTTTCCGAGGTTTCGTAGCAGTACTGTTTCGTTTCGCGCGACCAAACGTAAACGGAAATGATCCGTGGTGATTCAGCGGAAGCGCAGAGTCTGACCCCCGATAATGTTCACTTATCGGGGGTCAGGAGGGTGGACTCGGGAATCGGACTTCCTTGGGGCGACACGGATTTCGTTTCGTGCAATACGTACGGAATTGACGAAACCAACGTTACGATTTCTCCCGTGTCGAGCGTCTGCAACTACCCGGGCTGTGCCCGCCCGATCACCCGCGGCGGTGGTCCCGGTCGTCCCTCCGAATACTGCGATCACCCCGACCACACGAGATGGCGGGCCTGGCGCGAAAGGCAACGGCTCCAACAGGAGTCGGAGGGTGCCACCGAAACCGTCACTGTGACGGCACAGGGGCCGGTGACCGTAGCCCGGCTGCGCGCCGACGAGTTGCTCGGTCAGTTCCGTGGACTGGCCGAGCAAATGGGGACGACTCTCAACGCCGCCGTCGCGGAACTGTCCACCCTGGGGGACCCGTCGGTCGCCGAAGCCCAGGTCCAGGCGGTGCAGGCCGACGCGGCACGCCGGATCGCCGAAGCCGACATGAAGACCGTCGCCGCCGAACAGGCGCGTCGCGACGCCGAAGACGCACGCGCGCACGCCGAATCGGCCGCCGAAGACGCCGCCGGCGCGGCCGAAGACGCCGAGCAGCTCATCGCCGCCGCACACGCGGCCAGGGACGAAGCCCTCGCCGAAGTCGAACGGCTCACGAAGCAGGCCGCCGACGAAGTATTCGCCGCACGCAGTGCCGCCGAGGCCGACATCCGCACCGCGCGACGAGAAGCGGCCGAGGAGATCGAACGGGCCAGGCAGGAAGCCGCCGAGCAGGTGTCACGCGCCGAACAACGGGCCGACACCGAGATCACCCACACGCGCCGTGACGCCGAAGCCCGCCTCACCGCCGCACAGGCCGAACGTGACCTGGCCGTGCAACGCGCCGCCGACGCCGACCGCGCGACCGAGCGCGCCGAAGCGGCCGCCGCCGAACGGGTCGAAGCGGCCGCCGAAGCGCGCGAGGAATGGCGGCGGGCACGCACCGAACTGGAAGCGACCCGCACCGAACTCGACCGCACCCGTGCCGAACTCGCCGACCTGCGCCGCTCCACCATTGTTGACGCCGAAGCCTGGCGCACCGAATCCGCGGCGGCACTGGACCGGGTCAGGGCCGAGGCGGCCGAGCGGCTGGCCGCCCTCGACGATGCCCGCGGCCAAACCCTGGCTCGTGCCGAACGCGCCGAACGGCAACTCGACGAACTACTGGCCACCACCCGCACGGCCGTGACGGCGGAGGCCGCGGGCTGATCCGCCGCGAAGACGCCCACGCGGCGTTACGGTGTGCGCTATGACCGATCAGCCCGAGCCGCTGGAACACACCCGCGAATTCGCCGCCGTCGAGTTCGCCGAGTTGCTCGACGACCAGGACGCCTACCCGGGGCCGTCGCCACGGATCCGGCTGATCGCGCTCGTGGTGGTGGCGGCCCTGCTGCTCGGTGCGGCCGCCACCATCCTGGCGATCCTGCTGGCCTGACCGCGGCAACTCAGGCCGGACGACCCAGGGGAGTGTCGGGGTCACCGGCATTGCGCAGCGCGATGATCTGCTGGGGCACCCAGTAGATGCGGCCGAACTCGAACTCCTGGTAGGTGCCGTCGTCGTGGGCGATCTCGTCGGACGCGGGCCAACCCAGTTCGCTGTTCTCGAAACCGGCCGCCTGCCAGCGCGCGCCGATCGCGCCGTGGACCCGATATCCGGGCTGTCCCGCCCGCCGGTAGACCGCCCCACCCTGGAACGCCTGCGCCAGACCGGGTCCGGTGCCACGCGGGTCGGGCAGCTCGGCGTGTTCGGCGGTGGGGTAGCCCAGGGGGCCCGCCTCCCACCCGAGTTCGGCGTACTTGTCCATGATGGCGGTCGGGATGGCGTGGGCGCCGGTGTCGGGATGCCAGTAGATGTAGCCGTGCTCGAACTCGGCGAAGCGGCCCACGCCGTCGGGAGTCGCGATCTCGCCGTCGGTGCGTCGCACGCCCAGCCACGGTGACTGCGCGGCCCGGTCGTCGATGGCGTTGGGGCGCGCACCGGCGAAATCGGCGACATGGGCGGCGAACACGTCCCACGGGAAGTTCGGCCCCACATCGGTGTGGGTGCCGATCCCGAGCGCCTCGGTGACGTAGTTGTGGTCGGTGATGCCTTCGGCCACCCGGTAGTCGGGGGCGATGACCTCGGTCGAGTAGCCGTGCCGGTGGGCGCTGCGGACCGCGAGGTAGGCGGCGATGCGCAGGTCGCCGTCGAGGGACAGCCACTGCTGCCGCGACCAGGCGGCGCGGCTGCCGGCGAAGCACAGGTTCACGGTGAACGGATTGGCCGACAGCACCGACCACGAGGCCAGCTCCTCCGGCACCACCCGCGCCACGATGGCGTCACGCAGCGTGTAGTGATAGGACACCCCGTTGGCGGGGTTGTTCAGGTACGCGGCCAGTGATTCGGCGGTGCCGTTGCCCTCCTGGGTGTGCAGGATGAAGTTGGTGATCCTGGCACCCTCGCGCGAGGAGTGCGACGGGCCGAGCCGGTCGAGTTCGGTGAACTCGGGGACCGCGACCGTGCGGTCCAGGCTCCACTGACCGAAGTCGGGGGCCAGGATGTCATTCACGTCGACGTGGGTGCCGTCGATGATCGGGCCGGGATTGCTCGGTGTGTCGATGATGCGCTGGTAGAGCACCGCGCGCGGTTCGCGTTCGGTCCCGGACCAGGCGCGCGTCTGCCACACCCAGCTGAATCCGCCGCGCGTGCCGACCACACCGTCCTCGATGGCCCACGCGCACACCCGCGAATGCCCGTAGATGCCGGTCCATTCGGTGCCGAGGACGGCGTTGACGCCGCGGAAGAACTCGACCGCGGTGTCGTTCCACTGCGTCAGCGAGATGTCCTCGTCGACGGCGAAGAAGATCGGCGCCCGGCGGGGCCCGCCGACGGCGAGATGCGTCGACAGCGCCTGCTCGGCCATCCGCCTGCCACCGTCGAAACCGGTGGTCCAATCCGACGGGGTGGGATCACCGGGTTTGCCGTACTGCCAGATGGAGACGATGTCGAGGCCGGCCGCGGTGAGCGCGCGGGCATAGTCGGCGGTGATCGGTTTGGCCCCGAAGTTCGCGCCGGGCCTGCTCGGCGCGACATAGGCGAGGACCGCCGAGTGCCCGGCCGCGACGATGGCGGCGGGATCGATGAGACGGGCGGCGAAATCGACAGCTGTGGACATGGTTGACCCCCTGCATGACGGCATATCCGATGGCATGGTTCACGCTCGCGCCCCGCGCGACGGCTGCGGGGTAACGCTGGTACCCGAGAAGCGGTACCGGGTGACCGAGGATCTCACCCTGCACCCATTCTAGGCGAATCCCTCAGCACCGCATCGGGATTCGTCGACCGCCCGGCACAGTACCCCGACCCACCGACACCGCGGCAGGCGCCCGGCGTGTCGGATGCCGTGTGCGGCCGATCGGTGGCGGACCGGGCCGGGGCACGGTGTACTGAACGGTATGGCTCCCACCGCCCGCCCCAGTAGACAGCGTCGCCCCGGGGTGCTCGGTCCCGCTGTCGCCCCGGCCGAACTGGTCGTCGTCACCACCCCGACCGGCCCGGAGATCACGCCGATCGCCCTGCGCGAGAACCGGTCGGTGCGGTCGCACGTGGACGAGCTGCTGCCCGCGGGCACTCGGTTGGTGCCGATCTTCGGGCCCGGCAACCGGCTGGCCGCCCGGCTGGCCGAGACGCCGCAGGCGCCGGTCGCGGGCGACTACCTCGGCTACTACACCGTCCGTGGGGTGGTCGGTGATCCCGGTGAGCTCGCCGACCGCCTGCGCCGCGACGACACCGTCGCGGCCGCCTATGTGAAGCCCGCCGCCGAACCGCCGTTGGCGCCGCTGGCCGAGAACGCCGTCGCCCCGGACGCGCCCGCGGTGACACCGAACTACCGTGACCGGCAGGGCTACCTCGATGCCGCGCCGGCCGGGATCGACGCGGCCTGGGCGCACACCCGGCCCGGCGGGCTCGGCACCGGTGTGCGGGTGATCGATGTCGAGGGCGCGTGGCGGTTCACCCACGAGGACCTGCGGCAGAACCAGGGCGGCATGATCGGCGGCACGGCCTCGGCCGACCTCGGGTGGCGCAACCACGGCACGGCGGTGGCCGGGGAGATCAGCGGTGACCTGAACGCGTTCGGGGTCACCGGGATCGCGCCCGAGGCACACATCAGGGCCATCTCGGTGTTCGGGATCGGGTCGGCCACCGCGATCCGGTCCGCGGCCGACGCGCTCGACCCCGGCGACATCCTGCTGATCGAACTGCACCGTCCGGGACCCCGTTTCGACTACCGCGGCAGGCCCGATCAGCGTGGCTACATCGCGGTGGAATGGTGGCCCGACGATTTCGCCGCCGTCCGCTACGCCGTCGGTAAGGGGATCGTCGTGGTGGAGGCCGCGGGCAACGGCAACGAGAACCTCGACGACCCCCTCTACGATGCGCGACCCGGCGATTTCCCCGCCGACTGGCACAACCCGTTCCGGGGCGGGGCGACCGATTCGGGGGCGGTGCTGGTCGGCGCGGGTGCCCCGCCGCCGGGGACCCACGGCCGCGACCACGGTCCGGCGCGGTCACGGCTGCCGTTCTCCAATCACGGTGCGCGCCTGGATGTCCAGGGCTGGGGCCGGGAGGTCACCACCACCGGTTACGGTGACCTGCAGGGCGGCAGCGACGAAGACCTCTGGTACACCGACGAATTCAGCGGCACCTCCAGTGCGTCACCGATCGTGGTCGGCGCGGTGGCCGCCTATCAGGGGATCCGGGCCGGTGGCGCCGGCCGGGCGACACCCGCCGAGATCAGGGCCCTGCTCCGCGCGACCGGGTCGCCGCAGACCGCGGCGCCGGGGCGGCCCGTCACCGAGCGTATCGGCGCTCTGCCCGACCTGCGGGCCATGCTCGGCCAGGGCTGACCACCCGCGAAAATGAGATGTGCGCGGGTGGCTGGTCATGGGATGGTACGGAGATGGCATCGGCGAAGAGCGTCACCGTACGGTCGGCAACCAGCGACGAGGCTCCCGCGATCGCGGCGCTACAGGAAACCGGGTTCGGCATGCGGTACGGCGCGGACGAACTCGTGTTCAAGGGTGCGTTGTTCCCGGTCGAACGGTCGCTGGTCGCCGTCGACGGTGACCGCATCGTCGGGCACACCGTCGACCGCACGATGACGGTGACCGTGCCGGGGGAGCGCACGGTGCGAGCCTGCGGTGTCTCGGGGGTCGCGGTCGCGCCCACGCACCGGCGGCGCGGGATCCTGCGCGAGCTCTACACCGCACAGCACGCACGGACCGAAGCCGACGGACTGCCCCTGACCATCTTCACCGCGAGTGAGGCCACCATCTACGGGCGGTTCGGGTACGACCCGGCGATCCTCGCCACGACGGTGACCATCGATCGGCGCCGGGCCGAATTCCGCCCGAGCACCCCCGATCCCGGCGGCGTCGAGATGTCGACGCTGGCCGAGGCCGCACCGCACATCCGGCGCGTCTACGAGCGCTGGCAGCGGACGGTGCCGGGCGCGCAGGAACGCCCCGACGCGAAGTGGGATCTGTTCTTCGCCGACGTCGAACGGCATCGCAACGGCTCCACCACGCTGTTCGTGCTCGTCCACCCCGACGGGTACGCCCTGTACCGGCGTCGCTGGGACCAGGGTCGCGCCACCGCGGCGGTGCGGGAATACCGTGCTCTCACGCCCGACGCGCACGCCGCGCTGTGGCGGGTGCTGCTCGGCCTCGATCTCGTGGAGTCGGTGTCGGTGGAGATCGCCGACGACGATCCACTGCCCTACCTGCTGACCGATTCGAGGGCGACCCGGGTCACCGATCGGGGCGACACGCTGTGGGCGCGGGTGATGGATGTGCCCGCCGCGCTGACCGCGCGCACCTACCGCCACGACCTGGACACCGTGATGTCGGTGCACGATCCGTTCCGTTCGGCGGGCGGCACGTTCGTGCTGCGCGTGCGTGACGGTGTGGCCGAGTGCGCGCCGAGTACCCGGCGCGCCGAGCTCACCTTCGACATCAATGTCCTCGGTGCGCTGTACTTCGGCGCGCACCGGGCGGGCAACCTCGCCGCGGCGCATCGCATCCGGGTCGACGACGCGGCCGCGCTGCGGGATGTCGACGCGGCGTTCACCACCGAGCGGGCACCGGAGCTGGGCTGGTTCTTCTGACCGGCGCCCGATGAGCGGTCCGCGGCGGGCGCCGGGCGCGTAATCTGGGTAGCTGTGGATTCGCACGAGATCGATCCTTCGGTTCGGGTGCGGGGCGCCCGGGTGCACAATCTGCGTGATGTCGACGTCGATATGCCCCGCAACGCGCTGGTCGCCTTCACCGGGGTCTCGGGTTCGGGCAAGTCGTCGCTGGCCTTCGGCACGTTGTACGCGGAATCGCAGCGCCGCTACCTGGAGTCGGTCGCACCGTATGCCCGACGGTTGCTGCATCAGATCGAAGCGCCCGATGTGGACGAGGTGACCGGGCTGCCGCCGACGGTGGTGCTCGCGCAGCGAAGGTCCGCGCCGTCGTCGCGGTCGACGGTCGGGACGGTCACCGCGATCTCGAACTCGCTGCGGCTGCTGATGTCCCGGGAAGGCGACTACCCGGACGGCCCGGCCAGATCGGGACCGGGACATTATCCCGAGGGCACGAATCGGCTGTACTCCGACGCGTTCTCACCCAACACCGTGGAGGGCGCGTGCCCGCGCTGCCACGGGCAGGGCGTGGTCCATGAGGCGACCGAGGCGTCGATGGTGCCGGACCCGTCGCTGACCATTCGCGACGGGGCGATCGCGTCGTGGCCGGGCGCTTGGCAGGGCAAGAACCTGCGCGATGTGCTGGCCGCGCTGGGCTACGACATCGACCGGCCGTGGCGGGAACTGGCCCCGGCCGCGCGCGAGTGGATCCTGTTCACCGACGACAGGCCGGTCGTCACCGTGGAACCCGAGCGGGAACCACACCGCATCCACCGGCCCTACCAGGGCACCTACACCAGCGCCGAGCGGCTGCTGCTGCGGGCGCACGCGGAATCCAAGAGCGAGGCCACCCGGGCGCGGGCGGCCGAGTATCTGCACACCACGACCTGTCCGCTGTGCGCGGGGCGCAGGCTCAAACCCGAAGCGCTGGCGGTGACCTTCGCCGGCTACAACATCACCGAGCTCGCCGAGTTGCCGTTGGCCGAGCTCGGTGCTGTGTTGCGGCCCTATACCGCGGGCACGAGCGCGGCCGCGGTGCTCACCCAGGACCTCCTCTCCCGGATCGAGGTGCTGGTCGAGCTGGGGCTCGGCTATCTCAGCGTCGACCGGGAGAGCCCGACCCTGTCGGGTGGGGAGTTGCAGCGCCTGCGGTTGGCCGGTCAGCTGCGGTCGGGCCTGTTCGGGGTGGTCTACATCCTCGACGAGCCCTCGGCCGGACTGCATCCCGCCGACACCGCGGCGCTGACCACGGTGCTGGGCCGGCTCAAGGACTCGGGCAACAGTGTGTTCCTCGTCGAACACGATCTGGACGTGGTCCGCCACGCCGACTGGCTCATCGACATCGGACCCGGCGCGGGCGTCCACGGCGGACAGGTCCTCTACAGCGGGGCGGTCGAGGGCCTGCGCGCGGTGCCAGCCTCGGTGACGCGGCCCTACCTGTTCGACGAGATCGCTCGACCGGTGCGCGTCGATCGGGCACCCGGCGGTGTCCTGGCGCTGCGCGAGGTGAGCGCGCACAATCTGCGCGACCTCGACCTGGACGTCCCGCTCGGTGTGTTCACCGCGATCACCGGGGTGTCCGGATCGGGGAAATCGAGTCTGCTGCACGCGATCTCGGTGACCGCGGCGGCCGACCCGGCGATCGTGCGTGTCGTGGAGGTCGACCAGGCCCCGATCGGGCGCACCCCGCGCTCGAATCTGGCCACCTACACCGGCCTGTTCGACACCGTGCGCAAACTCTTCGCCGCGACCGACGCCGCCGCGGCGCGCGGTTACGGGGTGGGCCGGTTCTCGTTCAATGTCGCGGAGGGACGCTGCCCGACCTGTCAGGGCGAGGGCTACATCACGGTGGAACTGCTGTTCCTGCCCAGCACCTACAGTCCGTGCCCGGACTGCCACGGCGCCCGCTACAACCCCGAAACCCTCGAGATCACCTACCGCGACACCACGATCGCCGGCGTGCTCGACATGACCGTCGACCGGGCCGCGGAGTTTCTCGCCGACGTCCCCGCCGTCGCCCGCGCGCTACGGACCCTCGCCGAGGTCGGCCTGGGCTATCTGCGGTTGGGGCAACCGGCCACCGAACTGTCGGGCGGGGAAGCGCAGCGGGTGAAGCTGGCCACCGAACTGCAGCGGGCCCGGCGCGCGGGCACCCTCTACCTGCTCGACGAGCCCACCACCGGTCTGCACCCCGCCGACACCGACATCCTGCTGACTCAGCTGAATTCGCTGGTCGACGGTGGCGCCACCGTCGTGGTGGTCGAGCACGACATGACCGTCGTCGCGCAGGCCGACCACGTCGTCGACCTGGGGCCCGGTGGCGGCGCGCAGGGTGGGCGGATCGTCGCGCAGGGCAGCCCGGCCCAGGTCGCGGCCGATTCCGGCAGCCGGACCGCGCCGTATCTGGCGGAGCGGATGACGGCGCGCCCGGGCAAATCATCGGCTATCGCCGGTGGCGGGCCTATCGTGGGGTGATGCCCGTGAACGACGGGGAGGGGAAACCGGCGCGTGACCGAGCCCGGCAGGCGATGCTGATCGCCGGCGGGTGCTCCTTCGCTCTCGGTGTGGTGATCCTGCTGTGGCCCGGCCGCCGCGAGTCGACGCTGGCGCTGCTGTTCGGGACGGCGTTGCTGCTCAGTGCCGTCATCCAGGGCTATCTGGCGGTCAGGGCGCGGATCGCGATCCTGTTGCGGGTGCTGGTGCTGATCAGTGCGGGGCTGACGGTGATCCTGGCGATGCTCGCGTTCGGCGGCGGCAATATCGAACTGCTCGCCCTGTGGATCGGGATCGGCTGGTCGATCCGCGGCATCGTGCAGGCCCTGGTCGCTGCTTGGGACGACGGGGTGGTCAACGGCTGGCTGCACGAGATCTGCGGTGTGGGGACCGCCGCGCTCGGGATCGCGATGATCGCGATGCAGTTCGAGACCGTCACCGGGCTGGCCACGGTTGCCGGCAGTGCGCTGGTGGTGATCGGCGTGCTGGAATCGCTCGCCGGTGGGATGCTGCGTACGGCACTGCGCACCGGTGGCGCGGAAAAGGTTGATCGGACAGTCGTCCCCGGCCCCGCCGCCACCGAACAATAGTAGTGAATCCCACACCGGCGGTGCGGGTTTCGATGTTTACGCGAACTGCCGGACAACGCCACGTTGCGGGTAACGGAGCGGGTGGCGAACTCTGCGTGCCCGGCCGTTCACCGCTGGGGCAACTGTGCTGCGCGCCGGTAGCGTGGCCCGCGGCGTGCGCACGGGAGGGCCCGGTCGCCGCGCCGCGTCCGCAGCCCGATGTGAGCCCAGGAGAAATGTGGTGTCGCGCGTAACCCCCGGCGAAGCCGCCGATACCGTCCAGCGTGAAACGCTGGCCATGCGGCGGATGACCGAGAGTCTGGTCGAAGACCTGTCCGAGAACGTCCCCGCCGACCAGGTGACCTCGGCCGTCGGTGCCGCGCACGATCGCTTCGCGGGCAAACCGATCCGGGAGTTCGTGCCGATTCTCGTCGAGCGGATCGTTCGCAGCGAACTCGCCGATCCCGACCCGACCGTGCGCGTCCCCGCCCCCACGGTGCGGGCGAGCGTTCCCGACCCGGTGGCGCCGCCGCAGGAGCCCGAGCGTGCCGGGGGCCTGGTGAGCAGGCGCGCGATGCTGCCGCTGTCGATCGGCGCGGTGACGGTCGTCGCGGCGGTCGCGGCCGGGGTGATCCTGCTACCCGGCGGCGGGGACGGTCCCGCGGCCGCACCCGTCGGCGCGCCGCTCACGGTGGTGCGTGGTGTCGTCGGATCGGAGAAGATGGCGTTCTTCCAGGATCCGGAGGTCGTGCGGGTGCTGGCCGAGCACGGTGTGCGGGTGGAGGTCGAACCGGCCGGGTCGCGGCAGATCGCCACCGATGTCGACCTCGGCAAGTACGATTTCGCGTTCCCGTCGAGCAGTCCCGCCGCCGAACGGATTCAGCGGCAGCGCAATGTGACGGTGAAGTACACGCCGTTCTCGTCGCCGATCGCGATCGCCACCTACCGGCCGATCGCGGATCTGCTGACCGCGGCCGGGGTGATCAAGCCCGGGCCGGTCGCGACCTTCGACATGAACCGGTACCTGGAGCTGGCCGGTACCGGCGTGCAGTGGGACGACCTGCCCGACAACACCACCTACCCGGTCGCCAAGAACATCCTGGTGTCCACCACCAACCCGCGCAGCTCCAACTCCGCCGCCATGTATTTGGCGATTGCCAGCTATGTCGCCAACGACCACACCATCGTGCGCGGGACCACCGCCGAACAGCACGTGCTGCCCGCCCTGTCGAAACTGTTCCTGGCCCAGGGCTACACCGACACCAGCAGTGCGGGTCCGTTCGACCAGTACCTCACCAACGGCATGGGGCCGACCCCACTGGTGTGCATCTACGAGGCGCAGTTCGTCGAGGCCGCGGGACAGGGCCGGATCAAGCCGGACATGGTGCTGACGTATCCGACGCCGACCGTGCTGTCGAACCACACCCTGGTACCGCTGACCGGTACCGGTGACACCGTCGGCAAGCTGCTCGGCGAGAACCCGGAACTGCGTCGCCTGGCCGCCGCGCACGGGTTCCGCACCGGCGACAACGCCCAGTTCACCGCGATCGCCGCCGATCGCAACGTCGCGGTGCCCGCCGAGCTGATCGACGTCGTCGACGCTCCCGCCTACGACACGCTCGAGCACCTGCTCGACGGGGTCGCGAACTCGTTCAACTGATCGTCCCGACTCCTGTGTGCCGCGCAGCCCGATCGCTGCGCGGCACACGCCGTTTCCGGCCGCTGTGTCCTGCTTCACAGCGGTGTCCTGTCACAGGTGCGCGCGTACGAGCGCCTGGTGTGCGAAGGGGATACGGACAGGAGAGACATCATGCGCGTCGTGGTTTTCGGAGCGAACGGACCCACCGGACGGCTGCTCACCGGGCAGGCGCTCGACGCCGGACATCAGGTCGTCGCTGTCACCCGGCGGCCGGAATCCTTCGAGCCGAACCATGAGCGGCTCGATGTCGTCGGCGCCGACGTTCTCGACGCGGCCGCTGTCGACGCGGTGGTGTCCGGTGCCGACGCGGTGCTGTCGACCCTCGGCGTCGCGGCGGGCAAGGAACCGATCCACACCTACTCCCGCGGGACCGCCCACATCGTCGCCGCCATGGGACGGCACGGCCTGCGCCGGCTCGCCGTGGTCAGTTCCGCCGGAGTCGACCCGCACCCGTATTCCGACGGCGGATTGTTCTTCACCCGGATCCTGGTGCCGTACGTGACACGGGTGCTGGGCAAAACGCTCTACGACGACATGCGCCGCATGGAAGCACTCGTCCGCGCCACCGACCTGGACTGGACCATCGTGCGTCCCGGCGGGCTGTTCCACCTGCCGTCGGTCACCGGCTACACCGTGGCCCCCGGCCAGGTCGACGCCCGCTTCACCGCCCGCGCCGACCTGGCCGCCTGCCTGCTGGCCCAGCTCACCGACGACCGTCACGTACGCGCCACGGTCGAGGTGGGCACCACCGTCGGCACTCCCGCACTGCTCACCTGGATCCGGCGCGAAGCCCTCGGAAAATAGGGGTGGCGAACGCCGGCGCGGGTCGTTATGGTCGTCCACCTCATGATGACCAGCACCGCCCAAATCGCCCTCCACGACGTCACCAAACGCTACGACACCACCCCCGTCCTCGACCGCGTCACGCTGTCGGTGCGTCCCGGCGAAACCGTCGGGGTGATCGGGGAGAACGGGTCGGGGAAATCGACGCTGCTGCGCCTGCTGGCCGGGGTCGAACCCGCCGACAACGGCGCGGTGACCGTCACCGCGCCCGGCGGTATCGGGTACCTGCCCCAGGTGCTCGAACTGCCCGGCACCGCCACGGTCGCCGCCGCCGTCGATCACGCCCTGGCCGACCTGCGCCTGCTCGAACAGCAACTGCGCCACACCGAACAGCAACTGGCACAAGCGGATCCGGCCGTGCTCGCCGACTACGCGGACCTGCAGGCCCGGTTCGACGCCCGCGACGGCTACCACGCCGACACCCGCGTCGACATCGCCCTGGCCGAGCTCGGGCTGCCCGGACTGGACCGTCACCGCACCCTCGCCACCCTGTCCGGCGGTGAGCGGGCACGGCTGGCGCTGGCGGCGACCCTGGCGGCGGCGCCGGAACTGCTGCTGCTCGACGAACCCACCAACGACCTGGACGATGCCGCCGTGGCGTGGCTGGAACAGCAGCTGCGCTCCCATCGCGGCGCGGTGATCGCGGTGACCCACGACCGGGTGTTCCTGGAACGGATCACCGGCACCATCCTCGAGGTCGACGCCGGACAGGTGCGCCGCTACGGCGACGGCTACGCCGGCTACCTGACCGCCAAAGACGCCGAACGCCGCCGTGCCGCCCAGGACTACGCGGACTGGCGCACCGAGCTCGCCCGCAATCGGCGACGTGCCGCATCGAATGTGGTTCGGCTCGAAGCGATTCCACGCAAACTGCCGCTGGCGGTGTTCGCCGCCGGTCCGTTCCGGGCACGCGGCCGCGGTCACGGCACCATGTCGCGCATCCGCAATGCCAAGGAACGCGTCGCGCGGCTGACCGGCGATCCGGTGGCCGCGCCGATCGATCCGCTGCGGTTCACGGCCGCGGTCGACACGGTGCACGACACCGGAACCGGACCGGTCGCCGAACTCACCGATATCGGTGTCGGCGACCGGCTCGCCCTGGCCGCCCTGCGCATCGAGGCCGGTTCCCGGCTGCTGGTGACCGGGCCCAACGGTGCGGGCAAAACCACCCTGCTGCGGGTACTCGCCGGTGACCTGCGGCCCGACACCGGCACCGCGCGGGTCACCGGCCGGGTGGGCTGGCTGCGGCAGGACCCGCCGCGTTACCCGGCCGCGGCGACCGTGCTCGCCGCGTTCGCCACCGGCAGGCCCGGCCATCCCGACGACCATGCGGACACCCTGCTCGACCTCGGCCTGTTCCGGCCCGCCGAACTCGCTCTGCGCGTGGGTGAGCTGTCCTACGGGCAGCGCAGGCGGATCGAGATCGCGCGCCTGGTCACCGAACCCGCCGACCTGCTGCTGCTCGACGAACCGACCAACCACCTCGCCCCGGCCCTGGTCGAGGAACTCGAACAGGCGCTCGACGGTTATTCGGGCGCGCTGGTGATCGTCAGCCATGACCGGCAGTTGCGGCGTCGCTTCACCGGCGACCGGATGGTGCTCGACGACGGCGCGATGGCGGCGGTCGCCGCATAGATCCGAGGCCGGATTTGCCGTTCCGGCAAGGAATCTGGCGTCGGGCACGGTGTGGTGGCGATACTCGGGCCCTTGCTTCGAGGAGGCCGATCCATGCTGGACAACCCCACCCGCGCCCGCGGCACCGTGCGACCCTGGACAGTGCTGGCGGTGTGCTCACTGAGCCTGTTCGTCGTCGGTCTCGACGCGACCATCGTCACCGTCGCCCTGCCGTCGATCGGGGCCGGGCTGGCGGTCGGTACCCAGGGCCTGGAGTGGATCGTCGACGCCTACACTCTGGCGCTGGCGAGCTTCCTGATCACCTCCGGCGCCCTGGCCGACCGGTTCGGGCGCCGTCGCGTGTTCCGGCTCGGGCTGGTCGTTTTCGGTGCCGCGTCGGCGGCGTGCGCGGTCGCGCCGACCGTCGAGGTGCTGATCGCCGCCCGGGTGGTGCAGGGCGTCGGCGGCTCGATGCTCAGCCCTGTCGCACTGGCGATCGTGGTCGCCGCGATCACCGACGCGCGGCAGCGGGCACGGGCGATCGGTGTGTGGGCGGCGGTGTTCGGGTTGAGCATGGCGGTCGGGCCCACGCTCGGCGGCGCACTCGTGGACGGGCTGGGCTGGCGGTCGGTGTTCTGGGTGGCGGTGCCGGTGGTGATCGTCGCGCTAGGGCTGACCTGGGTGGTGGTGCCGGAATCGCGGGGCAGGCAGCGCCGGATCGACCTGGCCGGGCAGGCACTGTTGGTCGTGGTGGTCGGTGGGGTGATCGCGGTGCTGATCGAGGGCCAGCGGATCGGGTGGACCGCGCCCGCCGCGATCGCGGGCTGCCTCGGCATCGTCGGCGCCGCCGCGGCGTTCGTGTGGGTCGAGCGTCGCACGGCCGAACCGCTGATGGATCCGCGGCTGTTCCGGCGGCCGCCGTTCACCGCGGCGGTGCTCGGCGCGGTCGTCGTGTTCGTCGCCCTCACCACCACGCTGCTACTGAGCACCTGGCACCTGCAGCACGAGCGAGGACTGAGCGCGGTCGCGGCGGGCGCGTTCACGTTGCCGCTGGCCATCGCGGCGACGGTGTGCGCGCCGCTGTCGGGCATCCTGGTCGGTCGCCTCGGCGCGCGACCACCGTTGCTGCTGGCCGGTGGGTTCCTCACCGCCGGGGGACTGGTCCTCACCGTCAGCGGTGGGAGCAGTGCCGCCCTGCTGATCGCGTTCGCGCTCATCGGCATCGGTTTCGGATTCGCCAACGCCCCGATCACCACGACCGCTGTCAGCGGACTGCCCGCCGAACGCGCGGGTGTCGCCGGCGGAATCGCCTCGACCGCCCGGCAGGTGGGCGCGGCGGTCGGCATCGCGGCCGCGGGCGCCCTCATCGCCGCAGGCGACCCGGTCGCCACGGGCCGGATCGGGTGGGCACTCGTCGCGCTGTGTGGGGTGCTGGTGCTCGGACTCGCCCGGTTCGCACCGGCTGAAACGCCTTGACCTGCGGAAGTAGGTGGCGCGAAAAAGATTCCGGGCGCGGCGATGAGTTCGTGCGGCGGGCACCGTCTCAATCAGTGCTACCTGTAGCCGAGATCCGGGAGAGTCGAATGACCGCCAGTTCCGCCGTCACCACCGGCACCCTCGTGGTGCCCGATGCCCGCCTGTACTACGAGGTCCGCGGGGCGGGACCACTGGTGGTGCTGGTCGGCGCGCCCATGAACGCCGCGGCGTTCGCGCCGCTGGCCGAGCAGCTCGCCACCACCAACACCGTCCTCACCACCGATCCGCGCGGGCATTTCGCCAGCCCCCTCAACGACCCGCACCAGGACTCGACGGTGCCCGCCCGCGCCGACGACCTGGCCCGGCTGATCGATCACCTCGACGCGGGCCCCGCCGTGGTGTTCGGTTCCAGCGGCGGCGCGGTCAGCGCCCTCGCCCTCGCCCAGACCAGCCCCGACCTGGTCACCACCGTCGTCGCGCATGAGCCGCCGCTGCGCGACCTGCTGCCCGACGCCGACGCGCAGCGCACGCTCACCGAGGACCTCATCGCCACCTACGACGGCGGCGACGCACTCGGCGCCTGGCGCAAATTCTTCGCCCAGGCCGCCATCGACATCCCCGAACCCGTGCTCGCGCAGATGTTCGGCGGCGACCGCGATCCACAGCAGGTCGACAGCGAACGCCGCTGGTTCGACCACGAACTGCGCGCCACCACCGCCTGGATTCCCGACCCGGTGCTGCTGCGTGCCGTACCCACCCGCGTCATCATCGGGATCGGCGCCGACTCGACCGGTCAACTGTGTGACCGCACTTCGCGCGCCCTGGGCGCCGTCCTCGGCGTCGAGCCGGTGCTGTTCCCCGGCGACCACACCGGATTCGTCGGCGCCCCGGCCGCGTTCGCCGCCCGTCTGCAGGAAGTCCTCGACGCGCCGTGACCGCGGCTCAGCGCGAATCCCGGTGCGGCCGATGCGCGTCGGCATCGGGTGCCACCGCGTCGTGACAGCGGCGGCTCAGCCGGCGCAGGGCGTCGAGCAGTTCCGGCGGCCCGCCGACGGTGAAGTCGACATCGAGCCCGGTGATCATCCACGCCAGCGACGCGGGGGAGTCGGCGCCCAGATGCAGCACAGAGGTGGAGGCGTCGACGGACTCGAGCACGCCGGTGCCCGGCCAGATCCGTTCGGCCAGCTCGGCGGCCGAGCCGTGCAGCGTCACCGCGGTACGCCACGGCCACGAGCTCACCGACAACCGGCGCGACAGATAGGTGGCCGCGTCACCGTCGGGAACCGGGCGCGGCGTGAATCGGGGACCTGTCGGGGTTCGGGGTTCGAGCCGGTCCACCCGAAACGAACGCCACTGCCCCCGGTCGACATCCCACGCCACCAGATACCAGTGCCTGCTCGAATTGACCAGCGAATCGGGCTCGGTGTCACGACGGCTGACCCGTCCGGCGTGATCGGTGTAGTCGAACCGCAGGCGCTCGTGGCGGCGGCAGGCCTCCGCGATCGCCAGCAGCGTCTCCGCCCGCACCCGTGGCGCCTCGGCGGCCACCCGCACCATCGACTGCTGCAGAGTGGTCAGCCGGTGCCGCAACCGCGACGGCAGTACCTGTTCCAGTTTCAGCAGCGCCCGTAGCGACGCGTCCTCGATCCCGGCGACCGTGCCGCCGGAGGTGGTCCGCAGACCGACCGCGACCGCCACGGCCTCCTCGTCGTCGAGCAGCAGCGGCGGCATCGACGCACCCGCGCCGAGCCGGTAGCCCGCCGTCCCCTGCACTGCCTGCACCGGATAGCCCAGCCCACGCAATCGTTCGACATCGCGGCGCACCGTGCGCACGGTGACCGCGAGCTCGCCGGCGAGCTCGGTTCCCGACCACGCGCGCCGCGTCTGCAGCAGGGACAGCAGACGCAGCAGACGAGCCGACGTTTCCGACATCTCTCCACTCTGCCCTGCACTTAGGACATTCTCCGACCTAACCGGTTCCTAGCGTTGTCGCCATGAACGACATCCACCCCTTCCGGATCGACATCCCCCAGGCCGACCTCGACGATCTGCACGACCGCCTGGCCCGCACCCGCTGGGCCGACGACCTGCCCGGCACCGGCTGGACCTACGGCCTGCCCACCGCCTATCTGCGCGACCTCGCCGAGTATTGGCGCACCGGATTCGACTGGCGGACGGCCGAATCGGCCCGCAACGCCCGGCCCCAGTTCCACACCGAGATCGACGGTCAGCGTTTGCACTTCACCCATGTCCGCTCACCCGAACCCGACGCGCTGCCGCTGGTCCTCGTGCACGGCTGGCCGTTCACCGACTTCGGCGCGACGATCGGGCCGCTCACCGATCCGCGCGCCCACGGCGGCGATCCCCGCGACGCCTTCGACGTGGTCGTCCCGTCGCTGCCCGGCTTCGGCTTCTCCGGCCCCACCCGGGCACCCGGCCAGGCCACGACCGAGCACGCCGCCGCGCTGATCGCCCAGCTCATGCACTCCCTCGGCTATTCCCGGTACGGCGCGCAGGGCGGCGACGCGGGTTCGTTCATCGCCCCGCAACTGGGTCGCATCGACACCGCCCGGGTCGCCGGGGTCCACCTCAACGCCGCCATCACCATTCCCGCCTGGGACGACGACGGCGCAGGCTACTCCGCCCAGGACCAGGAAAAGCTGGCCGCACTGCAGGACTGGAGCAGCGCCGACACCGCCGCCTACGCGAGCGTGCACAGCACCCGACCGCAGACCCTGGCCCACGCCGTCACCGATTCACCCGCCGGTCTGCTCGCCTGGATCGTCGACGTCGTCAACACCTACAAGGACCCCGCCGCCGCACTACCCGAGGACTCGCTCGACCGCGACGCCATGCTCGCCGAGATCGCGATCCTGTGGTTCACCCGCACCGCGGGATCCTCGATGCGGCTGTACAAGGAATCCCAGCAGTGGGGTGCGGAGCTGACCGGTTCCGGTGTCCCGACCGGCATCGCCGTGTTCCCCGGCGACCGCACCATCCGCGGGATCGCCGAGAAACAGAACCACCTCGTGCGCTGGACCGAATTCGACCGCGGCGGTCATTTCGCGGCGATGGAGACCCCCGACCTGCTCGTCGGCGACATCCGGGAGTTCTTCCGGCCACTGCGCTGACGCCCGGGCCCGGTCACGGGGTCTAGCGTGGCCGGTTCTACGCGTCGACGAAGACGGCGCCGACCTCGGACATCCGCTGTGCGGCATACTCCGGATCGATCAGCGACTCCGGCGTGTAGGTTCCCGCGGCGACCGGCTCGCCACGCAGACCCAGCAGCCGCTCGGCGCCCAGCGCGATACCGAGGGCGGTGAGGGGTCGCTGACCCGCGGGATGGACCAGGTAGCGGCTCCGGCGCAGCGGTGACCCGTCCGCGCCGGAGCCGGTCAGGTCGATGCGGATCTCCATCGACGCCGCCTCCCCGCGTCGCCGGCCGGGCGATTCGCCGACCGCCAGATCGACGCGGACCTGCGGCGCGCCGGTGGCCAACGCGAGACTCGGCACGTCGAGAATCGGTACGGCCTGCCCGGCCAGTGCGGTCCCGTCGACAGCGCGGACCTCGGCGAGCGCGTCTTCGGCCGCCAGCCAGGTGAACACTCCGTCGCGGCGCACCAGACCCGCCGAGGTCACCGTCGTCCACCGTTCGAGATCGGCGATTCCGGCCGGCCCACCGGCGTCGGTCTCGTCCAGGATCGCGCCGAGTGTCACGCTGTCGACCCGATCGAACTCGCGCGCGGTAGCCAGCGCGGCGAGGGTGGCGAGGCCGGCGAGGAAATGGCTGGCCACCAGAATCGGTGCGGCACCGGCGCGCTGGGCGCCCGCGACGAGCTCGGGCCCGATGTCGAACAGGCCGCTGGAGATGCTCAGATACGGCACCGCGTGATCCTGCGCGTAGGTGAGCCCCTGGTGACGGTGGTCCCAGAGTGTGGCGATCACCGCGGCGAAGCTCGCCCCGGCGGGGAGTCCGAGGTCGCGGCGGCTCAGGTCGATGGTGACCGCGTCGGCGGCGCCGAGCGCGTCGGCCACGCGCCGGGCCCGGTCGAGGTCGCGGCCCGCGATCGTCAGCGGCAATTCCGGATACCAGCGTCGCAGCAGGGCCGCGGTATCGGACCCGGCTTGGCCGGAGCCACCCAGGATCAGTACGGAGGGTGCGTTCGTCATGCGTCATTCCCCTTCGACAACAAGCTACATTTTGTAACCTACCTTTTGTAGCTAAACTGACGACATGACGCAAGGGAGGACGGCGCCGGCCCGCATGAGCAAAGCGGCGCGGCGCGAACAACTGCTCGACACCGCGCTGGCCGTGGTCGGTGACCGCGGTTCCGACGGGCTCACCCTCGTCACCCTCGCCGAGGCGGCCGGTGTGAGCAGGCCGATCGTCTACGACCACTTCGGCACCCGCCCCGACCTGCTGCTGGCCCTGTACCGCCGCCTCGACGAAAGGCACCGCTTGGCCACCGAAGAAGCCGTCGCGGCGGCCGCGCCGAACGCCACCGAGATCGCGCGGGTGCTCAGCGGCGCCTACTTCGCCTGCGCCACGGACATGCCCGAACTCGAGGCGATCTCGGCGGCCCTCAAGGGCAACCCGGACGCCCAGGCCGTCCAGCACGCCATGCTCGACAGCTACCGCGACTGGATGGCCATCGCCCTGCGGCCGTACTCGGCACTCACCGAGGAGAGCCTGCGCGTGCGCTGCGTCGCCGTCCTCGGCGCCGCGGAAACCCTGGGCGCCGAACTGAATCGGGGCACCATCGGCGCGGCCGAGGCGGTCGACGCCCTCGCCGATCTCATCGTCGGCAGCATCGGCACGCGGTCGCGCGGATGACCGGGGAAACTCGGTAGGATTCGGCGGGTGCCCGAGATCTCCGACATCGCGCGACTGTTCGACCGGCGACCGAAACAGATGGGTTCGCCCGCGGGCCCGGTGCTCTGGAACGCGCTGCGCGACAGCGTGTGTGCGCACACACCGGCGGAGACCGCGTCCGAGTTCGCCACCCTGCTGCGGGCCGAGTTCACGCGGCTGACCGGGGTGGATCTCGACGATCCCGCCGCGATCGCCGAGCCGGAAATCATCGACGGCACACCGGTGGCGGTGGACCTGCCGACCTGGCGCACCATCCTGCTGCCGCTGCTGATCGTGCGCGCCCGCCAGCTCTACGGTGAACTGCCCACCGAGCGCCCCTGACTACCGCGGCTCGATCGCGGTCAGGAAGAACTTCCTGATGTCCTCGGCGAGCAGGTCCGGCACCTCCATCGCTGCGAAGTGGCCACCCCGATCGAACTCCGACCAGTGCCGGATGTCGTAGAGCCGCTCGGCCAGCGGCCGCACCGATTGGGTGATGTCGCGCGGGAACACCGCGACACCGAGCGGAACCGGGCAAGGGGTGGCGCCGCGTGTGGTGTCGTGATGCAGCCGGGCCGACGACGCCGCGGTCGCGGTGAACCAGTACAGCGAGATGTCGGTGAGCATCCGGTCGTCGTCGACCGGGGTCTGCGGATCGGTCCACTGCGCGAACCGTTCCGCGATCCAGGCCAGCTGGCCGACCGGTGAATCGGTCAGCGCGTACCCGATGGTCTGCGGCGTGGTCGCCTGCAGCGCCTGATACGGCGGACGATTCGCCATCAGGTGCCTGATCTTGTCCAGCCGGGCCTCGTCGGTGGCCGACAGGACGATATCGGCGTCCGGATCCGGCCGGGTCGGCAGGTAGTTCACGTGCACGCCGACCACCTGCTCGGGCGCCACCGCGCCCAGCGCCTGGGAGATGCCCGACCCGAAGTCGCCGCCTTGAGCGCCGTAGCGGGTGTAGCCGAGTCGGCGCATGAGTTCGGCCCAGGCGCGGGCGATCCGGACGAGGTCCCAGCCGCGTTCGCGGGTCGGGCCGGAGAATCCGTAGCCCGGGATGGAGGGGATCACCAGGTGGAAATTCTGCGACAGCGGCTCGACGACGTCGAGGAACTCCAGGAACGAGCCGGGCCAGCCGTGGGTCAGGATCAGGGCGAGCGCGTCCGGCTTCGCCGACCGCACATGGACGAAGTGGATGTTCTGCCCGTCGATCTCGGTGGTGAAGTGAGCGAGCTCGTTGAGCTTCGCCTCGTGCGCGCGCCAGTCGTAGCCCGTGCGCCAGTACTCGGCCAGTTCCTTCAACCGGGCCAAGGGGAAGCCGTAGTCGGTTCCGGCGTCGGCGACTTCGTTGGGCCAGCGGGTGCGGGCGAGACGATCGTGCAGGTCGTCGAGGTCGGCCTGGGGGATGTCGATGTTAAAGGGCTCGATCATGGGTCTCACTCCGGCGATATTCGTTCGGCTAGTAAATGTTGTTACTACAAACGTTTGTAGAGCAAACGATACACGAAATCATTGGTGCTACCAACAGTTCGGTAGACTGCTTCCATGGACAACCCCGCGCAGCGGACGAAAACCAGCTGGGAGCAGCTGCCCAGCTGGCTGCTCACCCAGACCGCCCAGCACGCGCACCACCTGGTGTCCGACGGATTCGCGGCGGCGGGCGCCCGCGGCTACCACTACCGCCTGCTGGCCACCCTGGCGGAGACCGGACCGGCCAGTCAGGCCGAACTGGGCAGGCGCAGCGGCATCCACGTCAGTGACATGGTCGCCACGATCAACGAACTGGCCGAGGACGACCTGGTCGAACGCGCTCCCGACCCGGCCGACCGCCGCCGCAACATCATCTCCCTGACCAGTGCGGGCACCCGCCAGCTCCGCCGTCTCGAGAAGCAGCTCGCCGACGCGCAGGACGAACTGCTCGCACCGCTCTCACCGGCCCAACGCCGACAGCTGACCACCTTGCTCACCCGCCTCCTCGACCATCACGACCAGCAGCGGGAGCCCTGAGACCACGCCCTTCCGGCGCAGTCCCGCCTGTGCGACGATGGAGCCGGTGGCGACCTCCGCCCCGATCGGGAGCACACACGCAATCGGGTGATCGATATGCGGTCCGGGATCAAGTTCGCGATCTACACGTTCGTCCTGCTGCTCGTCGGCGCGGCCTGCGCGACCTCGGACACCCCGGCACCGCCGACCACCGCCGCGGCCGAGTTCGTCGACGGCCCCTGCGCCGCGACACCGCATCCGGTGCCTGCCCTGACCGGCGCACGCTGCGGGGAACTGGTCGTTCCCGTGCACCGCGGCGAAACCGGCGGCGCGACCATGCGGCTGTCCGTGGCCGTCATCCCCTCCCAGACCCAATGGAATGTGTTCTCCCATTCGTACGGCACCGACCTGGGCCTGATCTATCTGCGCCACGACGCCGACGCCGTCGAGTCCATCGTGTTCGACGGCGTGACACCGCCCTCGGTCGCCGCGCTGGGCTGGACCTGGGCCAGCGCCGAGGACGCGTTCGACGCCATGATCGCGGCCTGCGCGGCGCAACCGGCCTGCGCCGCACGCTACCCCGACCTCGAAGCCACCTTCCTGCGGCTGGTCGGGGAGCTCGAAGCGAACCCGCTCACCACCACCGTCGACGTGCCCGGCGTCGGACCCACGACGGTCGTCGTCGACGGCGGCATGCTGCTGAACTGGTTCGTCCCCGTGGCCACCCACCTGCCCGCCGATTTCCCCGCGGCGATCGACGCACTCGCCCACGGCAATCCCGACCTCGTCGCGAGTCAGTGGGCCGCGGCGTGGACGAATCCGGACAAGGTCGGCTTCCTCGCCTGGGGTCTGACCCTGAGCATCTGGTGCCGGGAATGGGTGCCGTTCGAGACCGTCGACGACCAGCTCGACCAGGCCCGGGCGGCGTTCCCCGAGTTCCCCGAGTCCGTCCTGGCCCAGGCCCCGCAACTGCCGTTCCTGCGCGAAGGCTGCCAGGCGTGGAACGTACCGAAAGCTCCCGACTCGATACGCGACATCACCAGCAGCGACGTCCCCGCGCTGGTGCTGTCGGGCAGTTACGACGGGCAGACCGGACCCGTGTGGGGCGACTACATCGCGAAGGACCTGTCGCGGTCCACCGTCGTGGTGGTGCCGGGCGCGGCGCACGGTGTGTACGCGGAACCGTGCGGCGGCGAGATCATCGCCGCGTTCTTCGACAATCCGGATAGACCCGATACGGCATGCGCGGAGACCACCCGCCCACCCGACTACACGATCTCCCCACCCGGACCCTGACCGTGGCCGCGGAACAGGGGAGTGCGGTGCTGTCCCGGCGGACGCTGCTGGTCGGCACGGTCGCCGGATTGACCGCGCTCGGCTTACCGGCGTGTTCCCCGACATCGCAACCGGCCACCACCAGCGCTCCCGCCGATGCCGCGTTCGCCGAGCTCGACGCCAAGATCGAGGCGGCCATGACGGCGTACCGGATCCCCGGCGTCGCGGTCGGCGTCCTGGCCGGCGGCACGGAGTACCTCCGGGGCTACGGGGTGACCACTGTCGACCGGCCCGTCCCCGTCGACGGCGACACGCTGTTCCGGATCGGCTCCACCACGAAGACCTTCACCGGCACGGCGATCATGCGACTGGTCGACGACGGCAGGATCCACCTCGACGCGCCGGTACGCGAGTACCTGCCGGACTTCGCCGTCGCCGACCCGGTCGCCGGTGCCACGGTGACGGTGCGCCAACTGCTCGACCACACTTCCGGATGGCTCGGCGACTTCCTGCAGGACTTCGGTCGCGGCGACGACGCCATCGCACGGTACGTCGCGGCGACGACGCCATCGCACGGTACGTCGCGGCGATGACCCGGCTGCCGCAACTGAACCCGCCCGGCACCGTCTTCGGTTACAACAACGCGGGATTGGTCGTGGCCGGCCGGATCCTCGAGGTGATCACCGGGACGACCTACGAGACCGCGGTCCAAGATCTGCTACTCGATCCGCTCGCGCTCACCCACACCCGATTCTTCTCCGACCAGATCATCGGCCTGAATGTCGCGGCCGCGCACAATGTCGTCGACGACAAGGCCGTCGTCGACACCGGCTTCTGGCACTTTCCCCGCAGCTGCAACCCGACCGGTTCGCTGATCTCCACCGCCCGGGACCAGCTGCGCTACGCCCGATTCCATCTGGGCGACGGCACCACCGACGGCACCCGGCTGATGCGCGCGAACGCCCTGCGCGCCATGCGATCGAACCCCGGCGCGGGCGGCACCCTGCAGGTCGAACTCACCGGCATGGGCGTCACCTGGATGTTGCGGCCGTCCGCCCAGGGCGAGACGATCGTGCAGCACGGCGGAACCTGGTCGGGGCAGCGATCCGGATTCTTCCTCGTGCCGACCCGCGATTTCGCGATGACCGTGCTCACCAATTCCGAAGGCGGCGCGCGCCTGCTGGCCGACCTGTTCGCCGACGACTGGTCGCTGCGCACCTTCGCGGGCATCACCAACCTGCCCGCCACACCCCAGCGGCTCAGCGCCGGTGAACTCGCCCCGTACGAAGGCCGCTACGTCACCGACCAGATCACCGAAACCGGCAGCTGGGAACACGCGGTGATCGACTTCCGTGGCGGGGACGGCCACCTGATCGGCACCATGAGTGACACCCCCGACGCGAGCACCAACCCCGGCGAGTCAGGTGCACCGCAGCTCGGCCTCGCGTTCTACCGGCCCGACTACGGCCTCGACCTGAACGCCGAGCTCGAACCGGTGGGGACGCGATCGGATTTCGTGCGCGGCGCCGACGGCCGCATCGCGTGGTTCCGCAGTCACGGCCGCCTGTATCGGCGACAATGAGCCGCTACGCGTGGCAGGTCAGGCCGGTCAGTGCGGCGTCGAGTTCGACCAGGCTTGTCGCCGTGTGGAATTCGCCGCCGGAGAGCCGGGCGATCTCGCGCAGTGAGTCGGGATCGGTCGGCACGGGGACCTTGACCGTGCCCGTCGATTCGGGCATCTCGATGACACCACCTGGAGTACCCAGCGAGATCGTGCCGACGGGAATGTTCGCGTCCTTCGCGGCGCGAGCGGCGGTGAAAGCGCCGCGGGGCGCGTCCAGCTCGGCGGGCATGGTCTGCTTTCCGTCCGACAACAGGATGACCTGCGCCGCGCCCGGAATCGAACCCACCTTGTTCAGCGTGGCGATCGCGCTGAGCGCGGTGAAGATGCCCTCACCGGTCGCCGTCCGCTCGGCCAGCCGCACATTGTTGAACGCGGCGGTGAACATGCTCCGGTCGGTGGTCGGCAACACCTGCACCGATGCGGTACCTGCGAAGGTGACCAATCCCAGAGCCGTCCCCGCCGGCAGTTGATGCGCGAAATCGGTCGCTGCCCGGCGCGCGACGGTCCATCGGCTCGGTGCCACATCGGTGGCCTCCATCGACAGCGAGACATCCAGCACGAACAGCACCGTCGCGGGACACACTCCGCCGGCGGCGGCAGGATGCGCTGCCCCGGAGACGGTCTGCCCACACGCGGCCACGAGTACGCCGACGCCGGTCAGCAACGCGGTCATGGCATTACGGTTTTTGGGACGGCGCGACACACCGTAACGCTATCAGCGGCAGTGTAAGACCGAAGCCGCCGAACGGT
This sequence comes from Nocardia asteroides, assembly GCF_900637185.1. Classification (NCBI taxonomy): domain Bacteria; kingdom Bacillati; phylum Actinomycetota; class Actinomycetes; order Mycobacteriales; family Nocardiaceae; genus Nocardia; species Nocardia asteroides. The sequence goes on from NZ_LR134352.1 coordinate 4,165,285, forward strand.
TTCCGGAAGGCTACCGGCGGCGGACCGTCGCCAGCCAGGCAGGCGTGCCCGCGCTGAACCGGGTGCGCAAGCCTTCCTTCTCGATCGCGGTCACCTCCCACCGCGCCGGATCGAAGGCCGCGGTGAGCGCCGCCCGGCTGACCGGGTGCGGACCGGGATCGGAGCCGAAGTCGCCGAAGCACAACACGTACAGGGTGCCACCCGGTGCCACCACCGCACTGAGACTCACGGCGTAGGCGGCTTGTTCGGTGCGGTCGAACGTGTGGAACAACCCGCTGTCCAGGACTGTGCGGAACCGGCGGTCCAGACGTTCGAGGCGCAGTGCGTCGGCCACCTCGAACGTGGCGGGCAAGCCCCGACTCTCGGCCTGGCGGCGCGCGGCGGCCACGGCGGTCGCCGCCACATCGACACCGAGCACGCGATGCCCCAGGGCGGCGAGGTAGAGCGCGTTGTCGCCGGTGCCGCACCCCGCGTCGAGCACCTCGCCGGTGATGCCGCCCGCCTCGGCCAGCCGCACCACCGCGGGCTGCGGCCCGCCGATGTCCCACGGCGCGGGACCCTCCCGATACGACGCGTCCCACGGCTGACCCGACTCCCGCTCGTGACTGGTCGGTGGCCGGTCACGCAGCGGGTCCTCGGCGAACGAACCCATGTCAGCGGACGAACGTGGCCGCGCGTTCGGCCAGATCGAGCAGCGGCTGCGGGAACACACCCAGGATGAGGGTGGCGCCCGCACTGAACGCCACGACCAGGGTCGTCGCGAACGGGGCGGTGACGGTCGGCGCGTCGGCGGGTGGGTCGGTGAAGAACATCAGCACGATCACCCGGACATAGAAGAACGCCGCGATCGCGCTGCAGAGGACACCGACGATGACCAGGAACGTGTACCCCGCGCCCGACGCCGCCGCGAACACCGCGAACTTCCCGACGAAGCCACTCGTCAGCGGCAAACCCGCGAACGACAGCAGCAGCAGCGCGAACACCGAAGCCAGCCACGGGGATCGACGGCCCAGCCCCGCCCACTGCGACAGCGCGGTCGCCTCGTCACCGGAGGCATCTCGCACCAGGCTGACCACCGCGAACGCGCCGACCGTCCCGAGGCCGTAGGCCAGCAGGTAGAACAGGACCGCCGCGACACCGGCCTCGTCGGCGGCGACGAGTCCGACGATCAGGAAACCCGCGTGCGCGATCGACGAGTACGCCAGCATCCGCTTCACATCGGTCTGGGTGATCGCCATGACCGCGCCGACGACCATCGTGGCCACCGCCACCGCGGCGAGCACCGGACGCCAATCGTCGCGCAGCGCACCGACGGCGACCATCAGCACCCGCATGGTCGCGCCCACCGCGGCGATCTTGGTGGCGGCCGCCATGAACGCGGTGATCGGGGTCGGGGCGCCCTGATAGACATCGGGCACCCATGCCTGGAACGGGACCGCGCCGACCTTGAACAGCAGACCGACCGCGAGCATCCCGATCCCGAGCAGCGCCAGCGTCGCGTTCTCGGAGTTCTTGTCCAGTGCCGCACCGATTCCCGGCAGCGACACGGTCCCGGTCTGCCCGTACAGCAGGGCGACACCGTAGAGGAAGAACGCGGAGGAGAACGCGCCGAGCAGGAAGTACTTCAGCGCGGCCTCCTGCGAGAGCAGCCGCCTGCGCCGGGCCAGCCCGCACAGCAGATACAGCGGCAGCGACAGCACCTCCAGCGCGACGAACATGGTCAGCAGATCGTTCGACGCGGGGAACAGCAGCAGCCCGCCGACCGCCAGCATCGTCAGCGGGAACACCTCGGTGGTCGACACCCCGGCCCGGACGGCGGCGAGTTCGTGCGCGCTGCCCGGCACCGCGGACGCCTGCGGCGTGAAGGCGTCGACGCCCCGGTCCAGCACCGCCGCCGCCCGGCTCCAGGTGCCGGGTCCGCTGCGGGCCCGCGGCACCGCGCCGCGCTCGGCGATCAGCAACAGCCCCAGCAGGGCGACCGCCAGGATCGTGCCCTGCAGGAACAGCGTCACCCCGTCGACGGCCACCGCCCCGACCACCGCGGTCGCTTCCGTACCCGCCAGCAGGACCACGGCGACCAGCGCGCCGAGCACGCCCGCGAGTCCGAGGACCAGCTGGGTGGGATACCGGTACGGCCGCGGCACGAACGCCTCGACCAGCACGCCGAGGACACCGACACCGAACACGATCAACATCGGTGCCAGCAGGTGGTATTCGATGCTCGGTGCGGGCAGGGTGGCCGCGAGCTCGTTGATGTTCACGGAGTCCGTCCTCATTTGTGTCCGCCCGCGGGCGGGGTGGCCGCGCCTGCTGCGGGAGCGGGGACCGTCGGAGCGGGATCGTGCTTGCCGATCGTCGAGAGGGTGTGGCCCACGGCGGGATCCACCAGATCGAGGATCGGTTTCGGATAGAAGCCGAGCACCAGCAACGCCGCCAGCAGCGGTACCACCACGGCCAGTTCCCGCGGCACCAGGTCACGCAGATGCTCGTTGCCGTGTTTGACGGGGCCGGTCATCATCCGCTGGTACAGCCACAGCACGTAGATCGCGGCCAGGACCAGCGCGCCGGTCGCGATGACAGCGGCCACCTTGTACTTGCCGAAGGTGCCGACCAGGACCAGGAACTCGCTGACGAACGGCGCCAGGCCCGGCAGCGACAGCGTGGCGAGACCGGCGATGAAGAACGTGCCCGCCAGGATCGGCGCCACCTTCTGCACGCCACCGAACTCGGCGATCATCCTGGTGCCGCGGCGCGAGACCAGGAATCCGGCGATGAGGAACAGCGCGGCCGTGGAGAGCCCGTGGTTGACCATGTACAGCGTCGCCCCGGACTGGGCCTGGGTGGTCATCGCGAAGATGCCGAGGATGATGAACCCGAAGTGCGAGATCGAGGTGTAGGCGATCAGCCGCATCACATCGGTCTGGCCGATCGCCAGTAGCGCGCCGTAGAGGACGCCGATCACGGCGAGGGTGATCACCAACGGCGCGAACGTGTCCGCGGCCAGGGGGAACAGCAGCAGGCAGTAGCGGAGCATGCCGAACGTGCCGACCTTGTCGACCACCGCCATCATCAGCACCGCGCTCGACGGGGTGGCCGAGACCGCGGCGTCGGGCAGCCAGGTGTGCAGCGGCCACAGCGGTGCCTTCACCGCGAACGCGAACAGGAACCCGAGGAACAGCGCGTTGATCACCGCGGTGCTGCCGCCGAGCTGTCCGCTGTTGGCGGCCGCGACGACCGTGCGCAGGTCGAAGGTGCCCGCCGACCCCTCGCCCAGACCCGCCTGCGCGGTGAGCACGTACAGCCCGATCACCGCGGCCAGCATGATCAGCCCGCCGAACAGGTTGTACAGCAGGAACTTCACCGCCGCGCGGGACCGCTGGGCGCGTACCGCGGCGTCGCCGGTGCGTGGCCCGAAGCCGCCGATGAGGAAGTACATCGGGATCAACATCGCTTCGAAGAACACATAGAACAGCAGGATGTCGAGGGCGAGGAAGGAGATCAGCACCATCGACTCGACCAGCAGCATCAGGGCGAGGTAGATGTGGGCGGTCTTGCGACCGTCACCCGCCGCGGTGTCGTCGCGCCAGCCGGCCAGGATGAGCAGCGGCATGAGCACCGCTGTCAGCAGCACCAGCGCGGTGGCGATGCCGTCCAGGCCCAGGGTGTAGCCGACGCCGAACGCCGGAATCCACTCGTGCGCTTCGACGAACTGGTACTGCTCACCGCCCGGCTGGAACCGGACGGCCAGGGTCACCGCGAGCGCGAGCACACCGATCGACACGGCCAGCGCGAGAACGCGGGCGACCGCGCGCTGCGCGGCGGGCACCGCCAGCACCACGGCCGCACCGACCGCGGGAGCCAGCCACAGTGTCGTCAACCAGGGAAACGAGTTCACCAGAACCTCACCGCCAGCAGGGCAGCGGCCACCAGGGCCGCGCCGGTGAACATGGACAGGGCGTAGGAGCGGACGAAACCGGTCTGCACCCGCCGGATCCGCGCCGAGAGCCCACCGATCGCGGCGGCCGTCCCGTTGACGACGCCGTCGACACCGCGCGCGTCGAGGAACACCAGGGCGCGGGTGAGATGCCGGCCGGGACGCTCGAAGGCGGCCTCGTTGATCGCGTCGCCGTAGAGGTCCTTGCGGGCCGCGGTCGTGAACACCGTGACCTGGTCGGGCGCGGTCTCGGGCACCGGGCTTTCGGCGTACTTGCGGTAGGCGACGGCGACACCGATCGCGACGCTGGTCAGCGCCAGCCCCGTCACCACACCGGCGGGCACCACCGGTTCACCGTGATGGGAGCCGACGACGGGGGCGAGCCAGTTCTGCAGCGCCGAACCCCACACGAACAGGCCACCGGCGAAGACCGAGCCGAACGCGAGCACGATCATCGGTCCGGTCATGATCCGGGGCGCTTCGTGCGGGTGGGTGTCGGGCTTCCAACGGCGTTCGCCGAAGAACGTCATCAGCATGACGCGGGTCATGTAGAAGGCGGTGAGCGCGGCGCCGAGGAGGGTGACCACGCCGAGCACGATCCCGGTCGTGCCGCCGTGGTCGAAGGCGGCTTCGATGATCTTGTCCTTGGAGAAGAACCCGGAGAACGGCGGCACCCCGATGATGGCCAGATAGCCGAGGCCGAAGGTGACGAACGTGATCGGCAGGAGCGTGCGCAATCCGCCGTAGCGGCGCATATCGGTCTCGTCGTCCATGGCGTGCATGACCGAGCCCGCGCCCAGGAACAGCCCGGCCTTGAAGAAGCCGTGCGTGAGCAGGTGCATGATGGCGACCGCGTATCCGGCCGGGCCCAGGCCCACGGCCAGGATCATGTACCCGATCTGGCTCATCGTCGACGCGGCCAGTGCCTTCTTGATGTCGTCCTTGGCGCAGCCGACGATCGCGCCGAACAGCAATGTCACCGCGCCGACGGCCAGGACCGCGGTGCGCGCGTCGGGCGCGAGGTCGTAGATCGGGTTCGAGCGCGCGATCAGGTAGACACCGGCGGTGACCATGGTGGCGGCGTGGATGAGCGCCGAGACCGGGGTGGGGCCTTCCATGGCGTCACCGAGCCAGGACTGCAGCGGCACCTGCGCCGATTTGCCGCAGGCGGCGAGCAACAGCAGCAGGCCGATCGCGGTGAGCGTGCCCTCGCTCGCGCCCGGTGCCGCGGCGAAGACCGTGCGGAAGTCGAACGAGCCGAACGTGGCGAACATCGTCATCATGGCGATCGCCAGGCCCATGTCACCGACCCGGTTGACGATGAACGCCTTCTTGGCCGCCGTCGCCGCGGAGGGCTTCTGGTACCAGAACCCGATCAGCAGGTAGGAGGCCAGACCGACGCCTTCCCAGCCGAGATAGAGGACCAGGAAGTTGTCGGCCAGCACCAGGATCAGCATGGCGGCCAGGAACAGGTTGAGGTAGCCGAAGAAACGGCGCCTGTCCGGGTCGTGGCTCATATAGCCGATCGAGTACAGGTGGATCAGCGAGCCGACACCGGTGATGAGCAGGGCGAAGCAGATCGAGAGCTGATCGAGCTGCAGCGAGAAACCCACCTGCAGATCACCGGCGACCACCCATTCGAACAGTTCCCGGTGGATCGCGCGGTCGGCGTCGGCGCGGCCGAGCATGCCGACGAAGGCGACAGCGGCGACGACGAACGAGGCCAGCGCGGCGAAGGTCCCCAGGTAGGCGCCCCACCGGTCGGCGAACCGGCCCAGCAGGAGCAACACGATCGCGCCGGCGAGCGGGAGCGTGGGCAGCAGCCACAACGTTGCGGTGCCCATGTCAGAACTTCAGCAGGCTGGCGTCGTCGACCGAGGTCGACCGGCGGGCACGGAAGATCGTCATGATGATCGCCAGGCCGACGACGACCTCGGCGGCGGCGACGACCATGGTGAAGAACGCGATCACCTGGCCGTCGAGGTTACTGTGCAGCCGGGCGAAGGTGACGAAGGCCAGGTTCACCGCGTTGAGCATCAGCTCGATGCACATGAACACCACGATGGCGTTGCGGCGCAACAGCACTCCCGCCGCGCCGATGGTGAACAGCAGCGCAGACAGGAACAGGTAGTTCTGGGGGTTCACCGGTTGCCTTCCTCGTCGGCCGTCGGGGTGACGTCGCTGCCCGCGCCGACCGAGAGCGCGGCGGCTTCGGTGTGGGCGCGGGTGCGGCGGTGACGCAGGATCGTGCTCACCGACAGTTCGGCGAAGCTGCCGTCGGGGAGCTGGGCGGGGCTGTCGACCGCGTTGTGCCTGGCGTAGACGCCCGGAGTCGGTTGCGGGGTGGCGCGTTCGCCCGCGGTGCGGAAACGGTCACGCGACATCTCCCGCTGACCGCGCCGCGGCGTGAACTGCTCGCGGTGGGCGAGCACCATCGCGCCGATGGTGGCGGTGATCAGCAGCGCCCCGGTGAGTTCGAAGGCCCACACGTAGCGCAGGAAGATCAGCTCGGCCAGCTCGGCGATGACGTCGCGACCACCGAAACCGCGTGCGGGAAAGCTGGTTCCGCTGTCACGCAGCGCGGCGCTGATGCCGCCGATCAGCAGGAACCCGAATCCGACGCCGACCACCGCGGCGGCGATCCGCTGCCCGCGCAGGGTCTCGCGCAGCGATTCGGCCGAGTCGACGCCGACGAGCATCAGCACGAACAGGAACAGCATCATCACCGCGCCGGTGTAGACCACGATCTGCACGACGCCGAGGAACAGCGCGCCCTGGGCGATGTAGAACACGGCGAGCGCGATCATGGTGGCGGCCAGGCACAGCGCCGAGTGCACGGCCTTCGCGGCGGTCACCATGCCCAGTGCGCCGAGCACCGCGATCGGGGCGAGGACCCAGAACAGCACCGCCTCGCCGGTGGAGGTGGCCGCGATCTCGGCGGCCAGGACGGCAGTGGTCATCGCAGCACCTCTTCCGACGTGGTGGGACGGACCCGGCCCAGGTAGTAGTCGGCCTCGTCGGTGCCGGGTGCCATCGCGTGCGGCGGGGCGGTCATGCCGTCCTGCAGCGGGGCGAGGAGGCGGTCCTTCTCGTAGATGAGGTCGGCGCGGTTGTCGTCGGTGAGCTCGTACTCGTTGGTCATCGTGAGCGCGCGGGTCGGGCACGCCTCGATGCACAGCCCACAGCCGATGCAGCGCAGGTAGTTGATCTGGTAGACCCGGCCGTACCGTTCACCGGGGGAGAAGCGTTCGTCCTCGGTGTTGTCCGCGCCCTCGACGAAGATGGCGTCGGCCGGGCAGGCCCAGGCGCACAGTTCGCAGCCGATGCACTTCTCCAGACCGTCGTCGTACCGGTTGAGCTGGTGGCGGCCGTGGTAGCGCGGCGCGGTCGGCACCTTCTGCTCGGGATAGGACTCGGTGTTGGGTTTCTTGAACATCGTCGCGGCGGTGACGGCGAATCCGGCGAGCGGTTCGAACAGGCCGAGCTCGGCCTTCTCACCGGCGGGGCGCGGCGGCATCGGCGGGGTCGGGAAGCCGAGGAACACCGGCGATTTCGCGGGTGCCTCGGGCAGTGGCGGCAGGCCTTCGGCGCGGCCCGCCCGCAGGAACGTCCAGATCATCCACGCGGTGATCAGGATGCCGACGGTCACCAGGATCGCGGTCTGGCCGGGAATCCCCTCGATGTCGAGGACCCGTGCGCCCGCGACGATCATCACCCACACCAGGGAGGTCGGGATGAGCAGTTTCCAGCCCAGGTTCATGAACTGGTCGTAGCGCAGGCGGGGCAGCGTGCCGCGCAACCAGACGAACACGAACAGGAACGTCCACACCTTGAGGGTGAACCACAGCAGCGGCCACCAGCCCGAGTTGGCGCCCTCCCACAGGTTGATCGGGAACGGCGCCCGCCACCCGCCCAGGAACAGCGTCGTCGCCAGCGCGGACACCGTGGCCATGTTGACGTACTCGGCGAGCATGAACATCGCGAACTTGAGCGAGGAGTACTCGGTGTGGAAGCCGCCGACGAGTTCGCCTTCGGCTTCGGGTAGATCGAACGGTGCCCGGTTGGTCTCACCGACCATCGCCACGCAGTAGATCAGGAACGAGGGCAGCAGCAGGAAGACGTACCAGGTGCCTTCCTGCGCGGACACGATCCCGGAGGTGGCCATGGTCCCCGACAACAGGAACACCGTCGCGAAGGTCAGCGCCATGGCGATCTCGTAGGAGATCACCTGCGCGGTCGAACGCAGGCCGCCCAGCAGCGGATACGTCGAGCCCGACGACCAGCCGGCCAGCACGATGCCGTACACGCCGATGGAGGTGATGGCCAGGATGTAGAGCACCCCGACGGGCATGTCGGTGAGTTGCAGCGCGGTGGTCTGCCCGAAGATCGAGACTTCGGGCCCGAAGGGGATCACCGCGAAGGCCATGAACGCCGGGATGACCGAGATGATCGGGGCGAGCACGAAGATCGGTTTGTCCACGATGGCCGGGACGATGTCTTCCTTGAGCGCCATCTTCACGCCGTCGGCGATGGACTGGAAGATGCCGCCGGGACCGACCCGGTTGGGGCCGAGCCGCATCTGCATGCGGGCGACGACCTTGCGTTCGGCGAGCACCGCGATCAGCGGCACCAGCATCAGGTACACGAACACGCCGAGCGCTTTGAGCACCACCAGCCACAGCGGGTCGGTGCCGAAAACCGGTGCGGCGTCGGCCGCGAGGAGCAGCACGGGATCACTCATGACGGTGTTCCTTCATCCTGTCGTCGGCGCGGCGCAGGCGCACCACGGCGCCGGGCGTCACACCGAGTGCGGCGGCGACGGTCGAACCGGGCGAGTGCAGCGGCACCCACACGACGCGGTCGGGCAGGTCGGTGATCATCAGCGGCAGCGTGATCTCGCCGCGGTCGGTATAGACGATGACGTGGTCGGCGTCGTCCGCCTCGATCTCGGCCGCGGTCGCGGCCGAGAGCCGGGCCACCGGCGGCCGGGCGACCCCGGCGAGGTTGGGTTCACCGTCCTGCATGCGGCCCGCGTCGAGCAGCATCCGCCAGCCGGCCAGCACCGCGGTGCCCGGTCCGGGCGCGTGCCGGGTCTGGCTGCTCAGTTCCGGGGCGGCGATCGGGGCGCCGTTCCAGCCGCCGAGCAGGTCGAGTTCGGTGCGGGCGGTAGCGGTGTCGGGCAGGTTGATCGGCACCCCCATCTCGGCGGCCAGCGAATGCAGCACCCGCAGGTCGGACAGGGGCGCGGCGACGCGGCGGGTGGTGTCGAGCGGGGCCGCGGCGAACGGGCGCGGCCTGCCCTCCCAGGTACGGAAGGTGCCCGATTTCTCCATCACGGGCGCGACGGGGAAGACCACGTCGGCGCGCTCGGTGACGGCGCTGTGCCGCAGTTCGAGACTGACGACGAAGCGGGCGGCGTCGATGGCGGCCAGCGCCGCGGCCGGGTCCGGCATGTCGTCGGGGTCGACGCCACCGATCACCAGCGCCCCCAGCTGGGCCGCGCTCGCCAGGATGCCGGCGGTGTCGCGGCCGAGTGTGACGGGCAGCTCGTCGGCCTGCCAGCGGTGCCGGACCTGCTGGCGCGCAGCGGGATCGACCACGGGCCTGCCGCCGGGCAGCAGTCCGGGCAGCGCACCGGCTTCCAGCGCGCCGCGTTCGCCCGCGCGTCGCGGCACCCAGGCCAGCGCGGCGCCGGTGCTGTCGGTCAGGCGGACCACCGCCGACAACGCGCCAGGACTACCCGCCAGGCGCTCGCCCGCGAGCACGACCGCGCCCGGGCTGCGCAGCAGGTCCATGAGTTCGGCGGCGTCGGCGGAGGATTCGCCGAGGATCGCGTCGATGACGTCGGCTTCCCCGCAGGGCGGAGTCTGGATGAGGGCGCCCGACATGCGTTCGAGCCCGCGGGAGGCGAACGGCGCCAGCGACACCACTCGCAGCCCTCGTGTCCTGGCGGCCTTGCGCAGCCGCAGGTAGACGATGGGAGATTCCTCTTCCGGTTCGAATCCCACCAACAGCACGACCGGCGCCGCGGACAGCGCGGCGTAGTCGACGCGCACACCTCGACCGGCGATGCGGGCAGCGAGGAACCGTTCTTCCTCCTCCGAGTGCACCCGGCTGCGGAAGTCGATGTCGTTGGTGGCCAGCACCATCCGCGCGAACTTGCTGTAGGCGTAGGCGTCTTCCTCGGTGACCCGGCCACCGACGAGCACACCGGCGTTGCCGACGGCGGCGCGCAGTCCGGTCGCGGCGGCGGCCAGCGCCTCGGGCCAGGAGGACGGTGCCAGGACACCGTCCCACCCGCGCACCAACGGGGTGGTCAGGCGGTCGCGTTCGGTGGCGTAGGTGAACGCCCACCGGCCCTTGTCGCAGTTCCATTCCTCGTTGACCTGCGGGTCGTCACCGGCCAGGCGACGCAGCACCTTGCCCCGCCGATGATCGGTGCGCTGGGCGCAGCCGGAGGCGCAGTGCTCGCACACGCTCGGGGTGGACACCAGGTCGAACGGGCGCGCCCGGAACCGGTAGGAGGTGCCGGTGAGCGCGCCGACCGGGCAGATCTGCACGGTGTTGCCGGAGAAGTACGAGTCGAGCGGTTCGGCCTGGGCGATGCCGACCTGTTGCAGCGCACCACGATCCATCAGTTCGATGAACGGGTCACCGGCCACCTGCTGGGAGAACCGGGTACAGCGCGCGCACAGCACACAGCGTTCCCGGTCCAGCAGCACCGCCGAGGACAGCGGGATCGGCTTGGGGTAGGTGCGTTTCTCGCCGTCGAACCGGGATTCGGCGCTGCCGGTGGACATCGCCTGGTTCTGCAGCGGGCATTCGCCGCCCTTGTCGCAGACCGGGCAGTCCAGCGGATGGTTGATCAGCAGCAGTTCCATCACGCCGCGCTGGGCCTTCTCGGCCACCGGCGAGCTGAGCTGGGTGCGCACGATCATGCCGTCGGTGACCGGAATGGTGCAGGAGGCAACGGGTTTGCGCTGTCCCTCCACTTCGACGAGGCATTGCCGGCACGCCCCGACCGGGTCGAGCAGCGGGTGGTCGCAGAAGCGGGGGATCTGCACGCCGACGAGCTCGGCGGCGCGGATCAGCAGGGTGCCGGCGGGCACCTGGACGGTGGTGTCGTCGATGGTGACGCTCACCAGGTCGGCGGGTACCACGCCGCTGCTGTTGCCGGGTGCGATCGCGGTCATCGGTCCTCTTTCCCTGCCGAGGCCCACGCGGTGGCGCGGGCCGGATCGAACGGGCAGCCGCCGCGGCGCTGATGCTCGAGGTACTCGTCGCGGAAGTACTTCAGCGAGGAGAAGATCGGGCTGGCCGCGCCGTCACCGAGCGCGCAGAACGATTTGCCGTTGATGTTGTCGGCGATGTCGGCGAGTTTGCCGAGATCGGCCTCGGTGCCCTGCCCCGCTTCCAGCCGCCGCAGCAGCTGCACGAGCCAGTAGGTGCCTTCCCGGCACGGAGTGCATTTGCCGCAGGACTCGTGGGCGTAGAACTCGGTCCAGCGCAGCACGGCCCGGACGACACAGGTGGTGTCGTCGAAGATCTGCAGGGCCTTGGTGCCCAGCATCGAGCCGGCGGCGGCGACACCCTCGTAGTCCAGGGCGACATCGAGGTGCTCGGCGGTGAACAACGGTGTCGAGGATCCGCCCGGCGTCCAGAACTTGAGTGTGCGGCCCGCCCGCACCCCACCGGCGTAGCCGAGCAGTTCGCGCAGGGTGATGCCCAGCGGCGCCTCGTACTGGCCGGGCCGGGCGACGTGCCCCGACAGCGAGTACAGCGTGAACCCGGGTGACTTCTCGCTGCCCATGGAGCGGAACCACTCGGTGCCGTTACGCAGGATCGCGGGCACGCTGGCGATGGACTCCACATTGTTGACCACCGTCGGGCAGGCGTAGAGCCCGGCGACGGCGGGAAACGGCGGCCGCAGCCGCGGCTGTCCGCGCCTGCCTTCGAGGGAATCGAGCAGCGCGGTCTCCTCGCCGCAGATGTAGGCGCCCGCGCCGGCGTGCACGATGAGTTCCAGGTCGAACCCGGTGCCCAGGATGTCGCGGCCCAGGTAGCCGGCCGCGTACGCCTCGGCGACGGCCGCCTGCAAGCGGCGCAGCACGGGCACCACCTCACCGCGCACGTAGATGAACGCGGTGGCCGCGCGGATGGCGTAGGCGGCGATGATCACGCCCTCGATCAGGGTGTGCGGGGTGGCCAGCATCAACGGGATGTCTTTGCAGGTCCCCGGTTCGGATTCGTCGGCGTTGACGACGAGATAGTGCGGCTTGGTGGTGCCGTCGGGGCCGGGGCCCTGCGGGATGAACGACCATTTCATCCCGGTCGGGAATCCGGCGCCGCCGCGGCCGCGCAGTCCGGCGTCTTTCACCGTCTGGATGACGTCGTCGGGTGACATCCGCAGCGCGGCCCGCAGCCCGTCGTAGCCGCCGGTGCTGTGGTAGCTGTCGAGGGTCCAGGAGCGGGGGCGGTCCCAGTGGGCGCTGAGAACCGGGGTCAGCGTGGTCAATTCAGGCCCCCTGTCCGGTGGAATCATCCTCTGCCGCAGTGGTTTCAGCGGCGCGCAGGCCCGCGAGGGTGGCCGGGCCGGGTGCGCCGTCGAGCGCGCCGGGGCGTTCGTCGGGGAAGCCGGCGAGGATGCGGGCCGTCTCGCGGAAGGTGCACAGGGGCGCGCCCCGGGTGGGGCGGACCTGGTGGCCCGCGCGCAGGGCGTCGGTGATCGCGCGTGCCGAGTCCGGGGTCTGGTTGTCGAAGAATTCCCAGTTCACCATCATCACCGGGGCGTAGTCGCAGGCGGCGTTGCACTCGATGTGTTCGAGGGTGACGGTGCCGTCGGCGGTGGTCTCACCGTGGCCGATGCCCAGATGCTGTTGCAGCGCTTCATAGATGGCGTCACCCCCGAGGACCGCGCACAGGGTGTTGGTGCACACGCCGACGTGGTAGTCGCCGGTGGGGGTGCGCCGGTACATCGAGTAGAAGGTGGCGACCGCGGTCACCTCGGCACCGGTGAGACCGAGATGGTCGGCACAGAAATCGATCCCGGTCCCGGTGACGCAACCCTCCTCGGCCTGCACCAGATGCAGCAGCGGCAGCAGCGCCGAGCGCGGGTGCGGGTACCGGGCGATGATCTCCTTGGCGTCGACTTCGAGCCGCTGCCGCACATGCGGCGGGTACGGCTCTGGCCGGCTGGTCAGTTTCAGCAGGATCGCGGTGCCGGAAGGCTTTTCGCTGGTCATCGGTCCACTCCGCCCATCACGGGGTCGATGCTGGCGACCGAGGCGATGACGTCGGCGACCATGCCGCCCTCGCACATCGCGGCCACCGCTTGCAGGTTGGTGAACGAGGGGTCGCGGTAGTGCACCCGGTACGGGCGGGTGCTGCCGTCGCTGACCATGTGCACGCCGAGTTCGCCGCGCGGCGACTCCACCGCCGCGTACACCTGGCCCGCGGGCACCCGCATGCCCTCGGTGACGAGCTTGAAATGGTGGATCAGCGATTCCATGGAGGTGCCCATGATCTTGCCGATGTGCCGCGGTGAATTGCCGAGCCCGTCCGGGCCCAGCTGCAGGTCGGCCGGCCACGCGATCTTCTTGTCGTCGACCATGACCGGGCCGGGACGCAGCTTGTCCAGGCACTGTTCGACGATCTTGAGCGACTCGCGCATCTCGGCGATCCGGATCAGATAGCGGCCGTAGCAGTCGCAGCCGGTGGTGGTGGGGATGTCGAACTCGTAGTCCTCGTATCCGCAGTACGGCGCGGATTTGCGCAGATCGTGCGGCAGGCCGGTGGCGCGCAGTACGGGACCGGTGATGCCCAGCGCCATGCAGCCGGTGAGGTCGAGATAGCCGATGTCCTGGGTGCGCTTCTTCCAGATCGGGTTGGCGGTGAGCAGATGCTCCATGTCGCGCAACCGGCCCGGCATGATCTCGAGCAGTTCCCTGACCTTGGTGACGCCGTCGTCGGGCAGATCCTGGGCCAGACCGCCGGGCCGGATGTAGGCGTGGTTCATCCGCAGACCGGTGATGGTCTCGAAGACGTCGAGGATCAGTTCGCGTTCCCGGAAACCGAACAGCATGGGCGTGAGCGCGCCCAGCTCCATGCCGCCGGTGGCCAGCGCCACCAGGTGCGAGGAGATGCGGTTGAGCTCCATCAACATGACCCGGACCACGGTGGCGCGTTCGGGGATCTGGTCGGTGATGTCGAGCAGTTTCTCCACGCCGAGGCAGTAGGCGGTCTCGTTGAAGAACGGGGACAGATAGTCCATCCGGGTCACGAAGGTGACGCCCTGGGTCCAGGTGCGGAACTCGAGGTTCTTCTCGATGCCGGTGTGCAGGTAGCCGATGCCGCAGCGGGCTTCGGTGACGGTCTCGCCTTCGATCTCGAGAATGAGGCGCAGCACCCCGTGAGTCGAGGGGTGCTGCGGTCCCATGTTGACGACGATGCGTTCTTCGCCGCCGCCCTCGATCACTTCGCTGACCTGGTCCCAGTCCTGGCCTGCGACGGTGACGACCTGCGGTTCGTCGCGGCGGAAATCGGTGTCGGTCATCAGCTGTAGGTCCTCCGCTCGTCGGGCGGCGGTATCCGCGCGCCCTTGTACTCCACCGGGATCCCGCCGAGCGGGTAGTCCTTGCGCTGCGGATGGCCGCGCCAGTCGTCGGGCATGGTGATGCGGGTGAGGGACGGATGCCCGTCGAAGAGGATGCCGAAGAAGTCGTAGGTCTCGCGCTCGTGCCAGTCGATGGTCGGATACACCGAGAACAGCGAGGGGATGTGCGGATTGGCATCGGGCGCCGACACTTCCAGCCGGATGCGCCGGTTGTGGGTGATCGACATCAGGTGGTACGCCGCGTGCAGTTCGCGGCCCTCGTCGTCGGGATAGTGCACGCCGTTGACACCGAGGCACAGCTCGAAGCGCAGCGAGGAGTCGTCGCGCAGTGCGCTCGCGACGGTGACGAGATGTTCTCGACGCACATGCAGGGTGATCTCGTCGCGGAAGACGACGATCTTCTCGATGACGGTGTCGAAGGCGACGACCCGGTTGGTGAGCGCGGCGCGCAGGGTGCCGACGAAGGCGTCGAACCAGCCGCCGTAGGGCGGCGGGGTGCCCGCCGGGAGTGCGACGGGGGTGACCAGGCCGCCGTAGCCGGAGGTGTCGCCGGTGCCGCTGACACCGAACATGCCGCGGCGGGTACCGATCACCTCCGCTTCCGGCGCGGCGGGCTCGGACCTGCCCGGGGTGGGGGTGTCTTCCGGAATGTCTTGTCCCGCGGGGCTGTCGGCGTTGTCGGGAGCGTCGAAGGTCATCGCAGCAGGCCCTCCATCCGGATGGTCGGCGTGCTCGCCAGCGCGGCTTGTTCGGCGGCGCGGATCGCTTCCTCGCGGTTGACGCCCATCGGCATCTCGGCGATCTTGGCGTGCAGGGCCAGGATCGCGTTGAGCAGCATCTCCGGGCGCGGTGGGCAGCCGGGCAGGTAGATGTCGACGGGGACGATGTGGTCGACGCCCTGCACGATGGCGTAGTTGTTGAACATGCCGCCCGAGGACGCGCAGACGCCCATGGCCAGTACCCATTTGGGTTCGGTCATCTGGTCGTAGACCTGACGCAGGACCGGGGCCATCTTCTGGCTGACGCGGCCCGCGACGATCATCAGATCGGCCTGCCGGGGCGAGGCGCGGAACGCTTCCATGCCGAAGCGGGCGATGTCGAATCGTCCGGCCCCGGTGGCCATCATCTCGATCGCGCAGCAGGCCAGGCCGAACGTGGCCGGCCAGACCGAGCCCTTGCGCAGGTAGCCGGCGAAATCCTCGACGGTGCTCAGCAGGAATCCGCTGGGCAGTTTCTCTTCCAGACCCATTATTTCCCACTCATTCCCAGCTGAGGCCGCCGCGCCGCCACTCGTAGGCGTAGGCGACCGACACATTGACGATGAACAGCGCCATCGCGGCGAGCCCGAAGAGCCCGAGCGCATCGAAGTGCACGGCCCACGGGTAGAGGAACACGATCTCGATGTCGAAGATGATGAACAACATCGCGGTGAGGTAGTACTTCACCGGAAACCGCTGTCCCGTGACGTTTCCGGGCCCGCCCGCGATGGCGTGCGGGGTCGGCTCGATGCCGCATTCGTAGGGTTCCAGCTTGGCCCGGTTGCGTCGCTTCGGGCCGATCAGCGCCGCCATGATGACGGAGAACACCGCGAAGGCCGCGGCGATGGCGCCTAGGACGAGCGCGGGCACCTCGATATTCACGACTGCTTTCCCCTCCTCGCTGGAGCAGGTCGAGCCGTGTGGCCCGGCCGCGGACGGCAGCTTTGCGAGACGGGGCCGACAACGTTGTCCGCCGAACCGGGGCTCGCGCAAGGCTGTGCAGCGATGGCGGAGCGTTATACAGGAGCCCGCGCTCGTGTGAGCTAGAGCACAGACTACCGCTGCCGCGCGGGTGCCCCGCCCGTTTCCGGGTTGGGGTTTGATCGATATCGGTATCGCGATTCATGAGCGATCCGGGGGTAATCCCACATCGGCGCACGACGAGCAACCACTGGTGTTACCAGTGGTGATAGGCAGAACTGTGCCGGAGGAACTATCCGATGGGCCGGGACGATGCGCCGGCGGCCGGTCAGCGGGCGAGCAGGAGCGCGGTCACCGCGTTGGTCAGCTGCATCGGGTCGATCGGATGTGAGACCGCGGCCTCGGCCCGCGACCAGTTGGCCAGCCAGGCGTCGTCGGGCCGACCGGTCAGCACCACCACGGGCGGGCACTGGTCGATCTCGTCCTTGAGCTGCTTGGCGATGCCGAGACCGCCCGCCGGCGCCGATTCGCCGTCGAGGATCGCCAGATCGATCCCGCCCGCGTCCATCTGCTCGATGACCACCGGCGCGGTGGCGACCTCGAAGAAATCGAGCTCGGGCAGGTCGGCGCGCGGCTTACGGCCCAGCGCCAGGATCACCTGTTGCCTGGTGTCGGCATCGTTGCTGTAGACCAGCACGCGCAGCGGGGTGGAACCATTCGATTCGGCCACGCTCGGATCGTACGTCCGCGCGGGCGCGCGGCGTGGCATGTTCGCCGGATCGGCCGGTCGGCTACCAGTCGCCGTCGGCGACCTGCTTCGCATCGCCCAGTGCGATCACCGGGAGCGGTTGTTCCAGTGGCGGATTCGGCTGCTCGTCGGCCAGCCAGTTGCCGGTGGGTTGCACGGCGGCCAGCTCGGCGGCGGCGGGCAGGTCCGCGGCGTCGGCGTCGTAGTAGTCGAACCAGGGCAGGTTGTGCTGGGCGTAGGCCTGGGCGTCGATCGGTGTGGGCGGGGCGGTTTCGCCGGTGATCTGCTGCCATTCGGCGGCGGAGGCGAGGTGGACGAAGACGCGGCCCTCGGTGTCGGGCCGGTAGTCGGTGAGCGGGCGCCGGTCGGCGTAGATCTCCTGGCGCATGGTCCCGCCCGCGCCGAGCCCCATCTTCCTGGCGGCCGGACGGAAGGCGCCGGGCTGGGCGGGTGCGGCGCCGGAGGGCGGCGGGCCGCCGGCGACCGCCACGCCGAAACCGGGCGCGCTCACGGGAAGCGGGGCGCCGTAGGCGGTGTCCTCGCCGGGCCACGGCGCGGTGGGTGCGACCGCGCGGGCGCGCCGCTTGCGGGCTTCTTCGGCCACGTCCCAGACGTGCCGGGCGAGGTCGGTGAGTCCGTGGACGGCCAGTTGCACACCGCCCCATTGCTCGGTGCCGGTCACCTGACCTTCGACCGTCGCGCCGAGGCCCAGTGGTACGGCGACGAATTGGCGCACGGTGCCGTCGCCGGAGTTGATGCCGTCCATCCACGGCTGTTCGGGCAGGGTGAGGTAGTTCTGCGGATCCTGGGCGAGTTCGTCGCTCCAGGGTTTGCCCGAGACCGCGCAGACCTTGCCCACACCGACCTTCAGGGCGGCGGGGGCGGCCGCGGAGAATCGCAGCCACATCGCTTCGCGCTGATAGACCGGCAGCATCACCCCGCCGCGCCGGCGCCATTCGTCGGGCACGGTGTCGGCGTAGTCGGCGACGCGGCGCAGCGGGAACACGCCGAGGCCGGGCGGCAGTGGGTAGGTGCCGGTTTCGGGCAGGCGCAGCGTGCGGATGAAGGTGATGCGGACTCCGCCCGGCAGTTCGAGCGCATCCCCCGACAGCGTCACCTCGGTCGCCATGTCCCACCCCTTCGTTCGATTGTCCGGACGACGCCGAACCCCGCCCCCTGGCGACGACGGTACCCGCGGTTGTCGGCACCGTCCACGGATGTGGCCGTCAGTGCCGTGGCGGCAGACCAGTTATTGTTCATGCGACAAAAACTAGTGGCGCCTTGGGGGAGTTGCGGTTTACCGTCACGAAGATGACCGAGAAGACGACGAAGACATGGCACCACGTGGCCGTGGAGAACGAAGCGATCGCCGAGCGGGGAAGCTACCGGACCGGCGGCGGTGCAACGTTCGAGATCGGTGCGCAGATAGCGGCGGCGCGATCGGAGACGGTGTCGTACACACCCGCCCAGCTCGACGCCCTGACAGACCGAACTCCACCGGGCCCTGGTCCGGCGGTGATCGAAGTGACGGCCGAGGGGAGTATCGAGGCGGCTCGGCGGCTGCACGGGATGGAGGTGGCAGGCCGGATCGGTGTCCTCAATTTCGCCTCCGCCCGCAATCCCGGCGGCGGCTATCTGCGCGGCGCCCGGGCTCAGGAGGAAGACCTGTGCCGCAGCGCCCTGCTGTACACCTGCCTGATCGAAGCCCCGGACTACTATGCGGCGCACCGCGCTTCGCCCGACCTGGCCTACAGCCATCGGGTGATCGTGTCACCGGAGGTGCCGGTGGTCCGTGGCGACAGCGGCGAGCTCGCCGAGCCGTTCCCGGTGACCTTCCTGACCTCACCCGCCCCGAATGCCGGTGAACTGTCCCGCCGTTCGGGCCCGGTGGACGTGCGCGATCTGCTCGTCGAACGGGCGGATCGGGTCGTCGCCGCGGCCGCACGCCACGAGGTGCGCTCCCTCGTGCTGGGGGCCTGGGGCTGCGGGGTGTTCCGCAACGACCCCGCCGAGGTGGCAGCGGCATTCGGCGCGGCTCTGGACCGCTGGGGTGCGGCGTTCGATCGCGTGGTGTTCGCCGTGTGGGACCGGGCCGCGATCTCGGCGAACCGGACGGCATTCGAGCACCGTTTCGGCGCCCGCCCGGGCCGGTATGCGCGCTAGGGCCCGATCGCGGCGTGGAAGGCGTCGGTTCCGGTCTCGAGCGGGTCGATCAGGTGCGCCAGGAACAGCCGTGTCGGCGGGGTCGGGGTGGGGGTCGTGACCGCGTGCCAGGCCCGGTCCAGTGGCGTGCCCGGCACCTCGATCGTGCGCAGCGCGCCGGATTCCAGATGCTCGCCGACCGCGTCGGAATGGATGAGCGTCACCCCGAGCCCTTCGCGGGCGGCGGCGATGACCGCGCCGTGCGAGCCCAGTGTCAGGGTGGGCGGGTCGATCTGGAGCCGGTCCAGCAGCGCCAGGGTGGCCTCTCTGGTTCCCGACCCGTTGCCGCGCAGTAGCCAGGTGGCGTGGCGCGGATCGTGCGCGTCGCCGGCGCCGACGACGACCAGGGTGCTCGGACGCCGGGCCTGGATGACCAGATTCGCCGCGTGCGGCGGACGGCCCGCGATGACGAGATCGGTCTCGTGGTGCTGCAGTTCGAGAAACAGCACGTCGCGCGGCTGGATCGACAGGCTCAGCTCCACATCGGGATACCGGTGCCGGAACGAGGCCAGCGGACGCAGCACCACCGACTCACCGGCCGTGGCGACCACCCCGATCCGCAGCCGGCCCGCCTCGGCCTGCCGGACCGCGGCGTGCGCCTCCTTCATCAATCCCAGGATGCCGCGGCAGTACTCCGCGTACACCCGCCCGGCCTCGGTGAGCGCGATCCCGCGCCCGGAGCGGGCGATCAGTTTGGCGCCCAGCTGCTTCTCGACATGGGCGACCGCGGCCGACACCGCCGCCTCGGTGACGTGCAGCTGCGCGGCCGCGCGCCGGATGCTGCCCAGCCGGGCGACCGCGAGGAAGGTCTCCATCCGCCCCGCACTCACCCTGCCCATTACCCGACGGTAGCAAACTCAACGTTTCGGTTGAGCGTTCCCAGAAACATTCACATTGTTTGCGGCCGCCGCGGGCCCCATCCTGGAATTCGCAAGGCGTACACCGGATTCCACCGCTGGTGAAGTCGGGGCCCGGAGGCGGTAGCTCACCGGGCCCTGCACCGGCGAATCAGGTACAGGAGGAACGATGGCGGAAGAAACCGAACGGGATCGCTGGGATCCGGGCGTACAGTCCTACGCGTCGATGGGATATTACGCACCCGACTACGTGCCCTCCGATACCGACGTGCTCGCGGTGTTCCGGGTGACCCCGCAACGCGGCGTCGACCCGATCGAGGCGGCCGCCGCGGTCGCGGGTGAATCCTCCACTGCCACTTGGACTGTCGTGTGGACCGACCGGCTCACCGCGCATTCGAAGTATCAGGCCAAGTGTTACCGGATCGACGAGGTGCCGGGCAGGCCGGGTGAGTACTTCGCCTACATCGCCTACGATCTGGACCTTTTCGAAGAGGGGTCGATCACCAACCTCACCTCGTCGATCATCGGCAACGTGTTCGGATTCAAGCCGCTGCTCGCACTGCGGCTCGAGGACATGCGTATTCCGGTGGCCTATGTCAAGACCTTCCAGGGTCCGCCGCACGGCACGGTGATGGAACGCGAATATCTGAACAAATACGGCAGGCCGCTGCTCGGTGCGACGGTGAAACCGAAACTCGGTTTGTCGGCCCGCAATTACGGCCGGGTGATCTACGAGGCCTGCAAGGGGGGTCTCGACTTCACCAAGGACGACGAGAACATCAACTCCCAGCCGTTCATGCGCTGGCGCGACCGGTACCTGTTCGCGATGGAGGGCGTGAACCGGGCGATGGCCGAGACCGGCGAGATCAAAGGCCACTACCTCAACGTCACCGCCGCCAGCATGGAGGACATGTACGAGCGGGCCGAGTTCGCCAAGGAACTCGGGTCGGTGGTCATCATGATGGACCTCACCGTCGGCTACACCGCGATGCAGTCGATGTCGAAGTGGGCGCGCCGCAACGGGGTACTGCTGCACCTGCACCGCGCCGGGCACTCGACCTTCACCCGGCAGAAGACCCACGGCGTGAGCTTCCGGGTACTGGCCAAGTGGTGCAGGCTGATCGGCGTCGACCATGTACACGCGGGCACCGTGGTGGGCAAATTGGAAGGCGATCCGGCCACCACGCGCGGCTTCTACGACACGCTGCGGGAGAACCACGTGCCCACCGACCTGGGCAACGGCATCTTCTTCGATCAGGACTGGGCGAGCCTGCCCGGGGTCATGCCGGTCGCCTCGGGCGGCATCCACGCAGGCCAGATGCATCAACTGCTCGATCTGTTCGGCGACGACGTGATCCTGCAGTTCGGTGGCGGCACCATCGGGCATCCGCTGGGAATCGCGGCGGGCGCCGAGGCGAACCGGGTGGCGCTGGAAGCGGTCGTCAAGGCCCGCAACGAGGGTCGCGACCTGCTCAAGGAGGGCCCCGACGTGCTGCGCACGGCCGCCTCGACCTGCCGTTCACTCGAGGTCGCGCTGGCGACCTGGGGTGATGTGACCTTCGATTACACGTCCACCGACGCACCGGACGCGGTGCCGACGCCGAGCCTGTAGGAGGCGCCATGTATCTGCGACACGGGACGTTCTCGTATCTGCCCGAACTCAGCGACGCCGAGATCGCGGCGCAGGTGCGCTACGCACTGCTCAACAACTGGCCGGTGTCGATCGAGTACACCGACGACCCGCATCCGCGCAACACCTACTGGGAGATGTGGGGGCTGCCGCTGTTCGACCTCGACGAACCCGACGGGGTGATGGCCGAGATCAACGCCTGCCGCGCCACCTTCCCCCGGCACTACGTGCGGGTCACCGCCTACGACGCCACCTACACCAAACAGACCACGGCACTGAGTTTCCTGGTCCAGCGGCCCGAGGAGGAACCCGGTTTCGAGCTCACGCGCACCGAGGGGGCGGACCGGCGGCAGAGCTACAGCATCCGGTCCTACGCGACCGGTCGTCCGCAGGGACAGCGGTATGGCGGCTGAGGGGTCCGCGAACGGATTCCGGTTGCCCCGGCCGGGCGTCAGCGACGCCCGGCCGGCTCGTCCGCCCGCCGAGGGCGACACCGCGACCGAGGAACTGCTGAGCGAGGACGCGCTGCTGGATCTGTCGCTGGATCTGGCCGGCCACGACGTGGCCGCCACGCTGGCCGCGCTCGACGCCGAACTGATCGGCCTGGCGAATGTGAAGGAGCGCGTCAGAGAGATCGCGGCGCTGCTGATGATCGACCGGGCGCGGCGCCGGTTCGGGCTGGCGTCCTCGCGCCCGACCATGCACATGAGTTTCACCGGCGGTCCCGGCACCGGCAAGACCACGGTGGCGTTGCGGATGGCGCAGATGCTGCACGCGCTGGGCTACATCCGGAAACCGAAGGTGCACACGGTGACCCGCGACGACCTGGTCGGCCAGTTCATCGGCCACACCGCGCCGAAGACCAAGGAGGCCATCGCCAAGGCGGCGGGCGGGGTGCTGTTCATCGACGAGGCCTACTACCTGTTCCGCCCGGAGAACGAGCGCGACTACGGGCAGGAGGTGATCGAGATCCTGCTGCAGGAGATGGAGAGCGAACGTGCGAACCTGGTGGTCATCTTCGCCGGCTATCCGGACCGGATGGACCGGTTCTTCTCCGCGAATCCGGGCTTGTCCTCGCGGGTCGCGCACCATCTGGAGTTCGCCGACTACACCCACGACGAGCTCATGGGCATCGCCGAACTGATGGTGGCGGGGGAAAACTTCCGTTTCGACGCCGCCGCGCACACCGCGTTCGCGCAGTATCTGACCGTGCGGATGACCCGGCCGCGCTTCTCCAACGCACGGAGTGTGCGCAACGCGATCGACCGGTGCCGGCTGCGGCAGGCCAAACGGCTCGTCGAGGCGGCGCGGCCGCTGTCGAAGTCCGACCTGATCACCCTGTGCGACCGGGATGTCTACGGCAGCAGTGTGTTCGACGAGGCCGGCCAGGAGGTGGTCGCGACGTCATGCCGGATCGACTGAAGACCCTCACCCGCTACACCATCGAGGAGGAGCATCGGCACCCCGGCTCGTCCGGGGAGTTCTCGGCGCTGGTGAACGTGGTGGCCACGGCGACCAAGATCATCGCCAATCAGGTGACGCGCGGGGCGATCGTGGGTTCGGGGCGTGAGGACGAGCCGCTGTCGGTGAGTGCGCGGCTCGACGGGCTGACCGACGAGATCATGCTGGCCCAGACCCAGTGGACCGGGCAGCTGTCGGGGTTGCTGTCCGAGCAGCGCCCCGGCGTGCTGCCGGTGCCTGCGTCCCAGCGGCGTGGCAAGTATCTGCTGGCCTACGACGCGCTGGACGGATCGAGCAATATCGACGTGAACCTGCCGGTGGGCTCGATCTTCAGCATCCTGCGCGCACCGCAGGAGGTGTTCGACGGCTCGGCCGAGCCGGTCGACACCGATTTCCTGCAGCCCGGCGTGCAGCAGGTGTGCGCCGGGTTCACCCTGTACGGCCCGGCGACCATGCTGGTCCTCACCACCGGCAGCGGCGTCGACGGGTTCACCCTCGACCGCGAGATCGGCGCGTTCGTGCTGACCCATCCGCGGATGCGGATCCCCGACGACACCGGTGGTTTCGCGATCAACGCCGCCAACGAGCGGTTCTGGGAGCGGCCGGTGCGCCGCTATGTGCAGGAATGTCTGCAAGGCCTCGACGGTCCGCGGGGGCGCGATTTCAACATGCGCTGGGTCGCGTCACTGGTGGCCGACACCTTCCACATCCTGACCCGCGGCGGGGTGTATCTGTACCCACGCGACACCCGTAACCCGGCTCGGCCGGGGCGGGTGTCGTTGCTGTACGGCGCGAATCCGATCGCGTTCATCGTCGAGCAGGCCGGTGGCGCCGCGACCACCGGCCACGACCGGGTGATGCTGGTGCCACCGGCCGAGGTCCATCAGCGGGTGCCGTTCATCTTCGGTTCCCGCAACGAAGTACTGCGCATCGAGCGCTACCACTCCGAGCCGGACGAGGGCCCGAGCTTCGACAGTTCGCTGTTCGGGTCGCGCTCGCTGTTCCGGCCGGCCAAGCACGATCAGCGCGGTTAGGAGTCGCTCATGTCGGTCAAGCATCCCGTTGTCGCGATCACCGGGTCGTCCGGAGCGGGCACCACCAGTGTCACCCGGACCTTCGAGGAGATCTTCCGCCGGGAGGGGATCAGTGCCGTGGTGGTGGAGGGTGATTCGTTCCATCGTTTCGACCGCACCGAGATGAAAGTCGCGATGGCCGAGGCCGAGCAGCAGCGCAATACGACGTTCTCGCATTTCGGCGAGGACGCGAATCTGCTGCCCGAACTCGAATCGCTGTTCCGGGAATACGGGGAAGCCGGTGTCGGGCAGGTCCGGCGATATCTGCACGACGACGAGGAGGCCAAACCCTACGGCCAGCCCGCGGGCACGTTCACCCCGTGGGAGGATCTGGCGCCGGGCAGTGATCTGCTGTTCTACGAGGGCCTGCACGGCGCGGCGGTGACCGAGTCGGTGAATGTAGCCCGATACACCGATCTGCTGGTGGGGGTGGTGCCGATCATCAATCTGGAATGGATTCAGAAGGTGTATCGGGACAAGACCCATCGCGGGTACTCGAGCGAGGCGGTGATCGACACAATCCTGCGCCGGATGCCGGACTACGTGAAATACATCTGTCCGCAGTTCTCGCGGACGTATGTGAACTTCCAGCGTGTGCCCACCGTGGACACGTCGAATCCGTTCATAGCGCGCAGTATTCCGACCGCCGACGAGAGTTTCGTGGTGATCCGGTTCGCCGATCCGAAGGTGATCGATTTCCCGTATCTGCTGTCGATGCTGCACGACTCGTTCATGTCACGCCCGAATTGCATCGTGGTGCCGGGCGGGAAGATGGACCTGGCGATGCAGCTGATCTTCACCCCGCTCATCCTGCGGTTGATGGACAAACGGCCCAAACGGCTGGTGTGACGTCGGCCTGCTACCGGGACGGCACGATGCTGCCCCGGTAGTAGTCGGCCACGGCGGTGAAGGCCGCTTTGGGCTCCCATCGCATGGCCGGGTAGGTGTCGCCGGTGCGGTCCTCGAGGACGCGGACGATGCCGTAGCTGGCGAGGTCGAGATCGTCGCGGGGGTCGCCGTCCGGGCGGTATGGCATGTCGTAGAGGGCGAAGAGGAAGACGAACGCCGTGTCGACGCCTGCCTCGTCGAACAGGGTGAGCAGTTCGGTCAGGTAGGCGGCCTGGCCCGCTTCGTCGCGGGTGCGGTCGGCGGTGAGACGGACCGGGCCGGGGCTGTACTCGACGATGTCGAGGCCGTTGGCGCCGACGTCGCCGGCGCCGCGGAAGGTGGCGGCGCCGAATTCGGTGACGGCCAGCGGTTTCCCCTGAGCGACGAGATCACGGACGCCGTCGGCGAAGCGGTCGGCGACCGCGGCCGAACGGTAGAGGTCGACGGAGACGATGTCGAACAGCGTCCAGTCGATGCGTTCCAGCGGGACCGCGGCATAGGTCAGGGGACCGCCGAAGCGGGCCCGGATCAGCGGCACCGCCGTGCGGAAGAACTCGTCGAGCCGCTCGCCGACCGCCACGGCGATCCCGGGCAGGGCGCCGGGCGCGGTGAGCGTGGCGACGCGGGCGGCGAGATCGGAACCGGTGAGGAAGCCGAGGTTCATCAGTGCCAGTTCGGCTCCCGCCACGAAGACGACCTCGGCGCCGCGGCGGCGCAGCCGTTCGGCGCGCTCGGCGCAGTCGAGGAACAGCGCGAGCATCTCCTCGGTGGTCCGGTCGAGCGGGTACGGCGAGAACCACACCTCCAGACCGAGGTCCGCGGCGTGGGTGGCGGCGATCTCGAGACGGTCCGGATCGCCGCCGACGATGCGGACGGCGGTGCAGTGCAGGTCGTCGCGGATGATCCGCAGTTCCTCGCGGACGACGTCGGAATCGAAGGTGGGCCGCGAGGACAGTCCGTCGCGGACGAAACCGGTGTCGTAGCTGATGCCGGTGGCGCGCATGGGCGTGGGCCTTTCTCCAAAATAGGGTACGTGCCGTACCGTAATATGGCATTGAACAGGACGCAAGAGCGAACGGGGAAGGTACGATCGCGCCGGAACGGAAGGAGCGCACCGGTGGCGGACGCGGACAGGCCCACGCGCAGGCGGGGCGCCGAACTGGAGGACGCGATTCTGCGCGCGGCCGGAGCGGAGCTCGTCGAGAGCGGTTTCGCCGGGCTGACCATGGACAAGGTCGCCGTGCGTGCCGGGACGAACAAGAACGCCATCTACCGGCGCTGGCCGAACCGCCTCGCCCTCGGCGTCGCGGCCTATCGGCTGCTGGCGACCGCCGTCGACGTACCCGACACCGGCGATCTGCGCGACGACGCGCTCGAACTGTTGCGCCGCGCCAATCGGCACTGGAGTTCACCGCTGGGTTCGGTCATGCGCGAGCTGCTCGCGGCCGCCGGTGGCGCCGCCGAACTGCTCGCCCAGCTGCCCGACCAGTCGGTCGACGCGACCGCGGCCACCTGGCTCACCCTGCTGGGGCGCGCGGTCTCCCGGGGCGAGGCCGCCCCGGAATGCCTGCATCCGCGGGTGGCCACCGTCGCGATCGTGTTGCTGCGCAACGAGTTCGTGCTGCGCGGGGTGCCGACCGCACCAGATGACGTGCTCGTCGAGATCGTCGACGAGGTGTACCTGCCGCTGATCCGCCGGCGCGGACCGGGTTGAGGATCAGTCGGGCAGCAGCGGGACCGACAGGCCCTCACCGGTTTTCAGCAGGGCCGCGCGGGTGACGGCGGCCGAGCCGAAGCGGCGGCGCAGATCGTCGAGCGTGGCGTCGAGGGTGTTCTCGGCGCGCGGTTCCAGCGGCAAGGTGAGTTGCATGCTGTCGGCGTCGTCGAGGTTGGTCAGCGACAGGCCGATGAGAGTGATGCCGCGTTCGGTGATCAACGGCTGCGCGGTGTCGAGCAGCAGCCGTGCGGCGTGGTGCAGGGCGGCGGTGGCGTCGGTGGCCTCGACCAGGGTGTGGGAGCGGGTGGCGCGGGAGAAGTCGTCGAACCGCAACCGCAGCACCACGGTGCGGCAGACGCGGTCGGCGGCTCGTAGGCGCCGGCCGAGGCGGTCGGTGAGCCCGTCGAGAAAGGCACCCAGCTCTTCGGGGGTGCGGTGGCGGCGGCCGAGGGCGCGCTGGGCGCCGATGGAACGGCGACGCTTCCCGGTCTCCACCCGCCGGGGGTCGCGGGCCCAGGACAGGGCGAACAGGTGCCGGGCGGCGCCAGGGCCGAGGATCGCGCGCAGGTGCGGTTCGCCGAGCTCGGCGATCTGCCCGACCCGGGTGATGCCGTTCTCGTGCAGGGTGGCCGCGGTGACCGTGCCGACGCCCCACAGCCGTTCCACCGGCAGCGGATGCAGGAAGTCCAGTTCCCCGCCGGGCTCCACCAGCCGCAGCCCGTCGGGTTTGGCGACCGCCGAGGCCACCTTGGCGAGAAACTTGGTGCGCGCGATGCCGACCGAGATCGGCAGCCCCACCTGGTCACGCACCTGCGCGCGCAGGGCCTGGGCGATCTCGACCGGTTCACCCCGGATCCGGCGCAGGCCGCCGACGTCGAGGAACGCCTCGTCGATCGAGATGCCCTCCACGATCGGCGTGGTGTCGTGGAACACCGCGAACACCGCCTTGCTGGCCTCGGCGTAGGCCGACATCCGCGGTGGGACCGTGATCGCGTGCGGACATAATCGCAGCGCCTGACCGGCGTTCATCGGGGTGCGGATCCCGAAGGCCTTGGCTTCATAGCTGGCCGCGAGCACCACGCCACCGCCCACGATCACCGGCTTGCCCCGCAGCCAGGGCTGATCACGCTGCTCGACCGAGGCGTAGAAGGAATCCAGGTCGGCATGCAGGATCGAGGCCTCGGCGCGGGACTGGATGCGCTGGCGACGCGGAACAACGGGATCGGACACGAACATATGTTCGCATTGGGGTCCGACAAGTCGGGTTGCTACGCGATAGCGGCGGGCGCGCGGGTGGCCGGTAGTGTGAAACAGTCTCGGCGAGAACCGATTCGCCGCGCAGCGAGGAGAACAAGGTGCTCGAAGTCGGCTGGGATCAGGTTTTCGCCTGGCGGTTGGACCGCCAGTTCATCGCGAAACCCACGGCAGCCGGTGTGCCCGCCATCGCGGGCCGACTGGCCGGCGTGCAGGCACAGGTCGCCTCGGCCGCCGAAACCGCCGTCGCCGTGCGCGGTGATCAGCCGGTGGCGGACGCGGTCGGCGCAGCGCTCGGCTCGGGCGCGCTGGTGAAGACGTGGGCGATGCGTGGCACGTTGCACGCGATGGTGCCCGAGCAGGCCGCGGCGGCGCTGTCGCTGATCGGTTCGGCGCGCACCTGGGAGAAGCCGTCCTGGCAGAAGACCTTCGGCGCCACCCCGGATCAGGTGGCCGCCCTGGTGGAGGTGGTGTCGGCCATTCTGGCCGAACAGGCGCTGACCCGGGAGGAACTCGTCGACGCGGTCCTGGCCGAACCCGGCTTCGCCCATCTCGGCGAACAGTTGCGATCCGGGTGGGGAGCGGTGCTCAAGCCGCTGGCCTGGCAGGGCGCGCTCTGCCACGGCCCGGCGCGCGGCACCAAGGTCACCTTCACGAGTCCGGCGCGGCTGGTGTCCGGCTGGACCGGGCTGCCGTCGCCCGAGGCGGCCGCGCCGACCCTGATCAGCGCCTATCTCGGCGCGTACGGCCCGGCCTCGCCGGAGGTCTTCGACGCCTGGCTCAGCCGCAACAGCCTGCGCAAGACCGTCGTGCGCGGCTGGTTCGCCGAGATGGGGGACGCGCTGACCCAGGTCGACGTGGCGGGACGCACCGGCTGGATCCCCACCGAATACGCCGACGACCTCGCCGCGGCCACCCTCGACGGCAGTGTCCACCTGCTCGGCCCGTTCGATCAGTACGTCCTCGGTCCCGGCACCGCCGACACCGTGCTGCTGCCCGCCGAGCACCGCGCGAAGGTCAGCCGGACCGCCGGGTGGATCTCGCCGCTGATCGTGCTGAACGGGCGGATCGCGGGGACCTGGGAGCGGGTCGAGAACACCGTGGAGCTGTCGATGTTCGGTGGCGAGCGGCTGCCGAAGCGGGCGCTGTCGACAGCGCTGGATCGTCTCGCCGCGGCCCTCGGCGCGCCCGGCCTCACCGCGCGAGAGGCCTGATCGCCGACCGGATCACGGATATTCCGGACACCGAACCAAGCGCTTGCTACGCTCGCGCGATGATCCCCACGATCGTCTGGGGCACCGGCAACGTAGGCCGTGCGGCCATCCGTGCCGTCGCTGCCCACCCGGCGCTGGAACTCACGGGGGTGCTGGTGCACAACCCCGACAAGGTCGGCCGTGACGCCGGTGCGCTCGCCGGCCTCGACTACGGGCTGGGGGTGGCGGCCACCGACGACATCGACGCGCTGCTCGCCACCGGGCCCCGCGCGGTCGTCTACGCGGCCTCCGGGGAGATCCGCCCCGACGACGCGCTCGCCGATGTCGTGCGCGCGATCCGCGCCGGCGCCGTCGTCGTCACGCCCGCCCTCTATGCCCTCTACGACCCGCGCAACGCGCCCGCCGAGCTCCGCGACCCGGTGCTGGCCGCGATCGCCGAGGGCGGCGGCTCGCTGTTCGTCTCCGGAGTCGATCCCGGCTGGGGCAACGATGTGCTGCCACTGTTGATCAGCGGCCTGGCCGCCACCGTCGATGTGGTGCGCTGCCAGGAGATCTTCGACTACACCACCTACGACCAGCCCGACTCGGTGCGCTATCTGGTCGGCATGGGCCAGCCGATGGACTACCCTGCGCCGATGCTGCTGCCGTCGGTGCCGACCATGGTGTGGGGCGGGCAGATCCGGCTGATGGCCAGGGCGCTCGGGGTCGAGCTCGACGAGATCCGCGAGACCATGGACCGGCGTGCGCTCGATGCGACCGTGCAGACGGTGCAGATGGGCGGGTTCGAGGCGGGCACGCAGGGCGCGGTGCGGTTCGAGGTGCAGGGCATCGTCGACGGTGAGCCGCGCATCGTCGTCGAGCATGTCACCCGCATCCACCCCGATTGTGCCCCGGACTGGCCGACACCCCCCGACGGCGACGGCGCGCACCGGGTGATCATCGAGGGCTCGCCCCGCATCGAGGTCAGTGTCGAGGCCACCGACGAGGGTGGCAATCGGTCGGCGGGCGGCAACGCCACGGCGGTGGGCCGTCTGGTGAACGCGATCGACTGGCTGGCCGACGCCGAGCCCGGCCTCTACGACGCACTCGATGTGCCGCTGCGGGCCGCGGTCGGCAAACTCGGAAGGAAAACAGCATGATCATCGACATTCCCGAGGGCAAGGACCCGATCGGCTACGTGTGGGGCGAGATGGTGCCGGGTATCGGTGTCGCCGCCGCCGCGTTCTCGCTGTCGGTGTACGAGCACTCGACGCTGGGCTTGCGCGAATTCGAGGCGGCCCGGCTGCGGATCGCCCAGATCAACGGGTGCCTGTTCTGTCAGGACTGGCGCACCGAACGCGACGGCAAGAAGGTCGAACCGGAGTTCGCCGACGCGGTCACCAACTGGCGCACCACCGAACTGTTCGACGACCGGGCGCGCCTGGCCGCCGAATACGCCGAGCGCTACGCCACCGACCACCACAGCCTCGACGACGAGTTCTGGGCCAGAATGTTCGAGCACTACAGCCAGACCGAGGTGGTGGAGCTGAGCATGAGCATCGGTTCCTGGCTCGCGTTCGGCCGGCTCAACCGGGTGCTCGGCCTGGACACCGTCTGCGTGCTGCCCGGTCACTGATCCGCGGGGGCGTGACGCAAGTAGGCTGCGGGCCGTGGTTGATTCTCCGGTACGGCAGCTGATCGAC
Organism: Nocardia asteroides; assembly: GCF_900637185.1. Classification (NCBI taxonomy): domain Bacteria; kingdom Bacillati; phylum Actinomycetota; class Actinomycetes; order Mycobacteriales; family Nocardiaceae; genus Nocardia; species Nocardia asteroides. The sequence continues at coordinate 4,196,236 of NZ_LR134352.1, forward strand.
ACGGTGGCCTGGGTCCTGATCGAGGACGGGCGCATCCTGTGCGCCCGCCCGCGCGGCAAGGACGTGTTCTTCATCCCCGGCGGAAAACGCGAGGGTGCCGAAACCGACGTGCAGACCCTCGTCCGCGAGGTCAGCGAGGAGCTGAGCGTGCACCTCACCCCGGAGAGCGCGAAGCACGTCGGCACCTATGAGGCGGCGATCTCCGACGGTCACCCGACGCTGGTCCGGATGGCCTGCTACACCGCCGACTACCGGGGTGTCCTCACCGCCAGCAGCGAGATCGAGGCGCTGGCCTGGTTCGGCTACGGCGACCGCGACCTGGTCCCACCCGTGGACCAGCTGCTCTTCGACGATTTGGCCGCGGCGGGTTCGCTACGGTGACCGGCGGCGCCGGGCGCTGGCTCGCCTACGCCCTGCTGGCGTTGCCGTCGGCGGTGAGCCCGGTCCGCACGCGCCTGCGCGTTCCCCGGCGGCTGCTGCGCGAATCCGTCACCGCGGGCAAGGTCTCGACCCCGCGCTGCCTGATCCACTCGGTCCTGTCCGTCGGCACCGGCGCGCTGGCCTGGTTCCTGACGATCCTCGCGGGCCTCGTCCTGGTCCGCGGCCTCGCCTATCCACTCGTCGCCGCGAACGCCTACGAAAACGCCTGGGGTGGACCGACCCTCGCAGGCGCCTGGGCCGTCCACGCCGCCCTGGGCGTGCTCATCGCCCCGGCCTTCCTGGCCGTCGTCACCCTCCTCGGCCACTTCCAGCTCCGCCTGACCCGCACCGTCCTCGGCCGCACCCCCTCCTGGTGGACCATCCCCACCGCCTTGGCCCTCACCGCCGCGGGCACCCTGTTCTTCATCGCCTGGCTCCACCAGATCTGAGCGCCCTCAATCGAAGTGCCGGTCCGGTGGCGTGTTCGCGGGCATCATCACCGGGTACCGCACCAGCCGGAAACCGGTGAAGGTGATGTCGCGGACGTGGGTGAGGTCGGACCAGAGCAGCTTGCCGCCCCGTAGTGCGCGGAGTGGCCGCACCCGCCGACGTACGGTGTCCCGCTCTGCGGCAGTGGCAGGCCGGCGTGGACCTGCGGTGCCGTAGAGGCGTACGCCGGGCGGTGCGGCGAAGCGGGCGGTCAGCAGCGACCGGAACCAGTAGGTACGGCCGGAATCGACTGCCATCAGGCATATTCGCGCATCCGCGTCGACGTTGCGGGTCAGGGCGGTCGTGTAGTGGTCGAAGAAGTAGCCGGTGCGGTCTGTGCGCAGGAACAGCGTGCCGATGGGGGTGATGGTCGGGGCGCCTGTGGCGTCGACGGAGGCGACGGCGAAATGCCCGGTCGAGCGTTGTGCCCTGGCGACGATCGTGCGGATTTCGGTCCAGTCGTCGGGTGATGGGGTGCTCACGGCCGCCAGACTACGTGCGCCGCGGTCCGGCGGCCGTGGCTCAGATCAGTTGTTCGGTGGCCGGTGCGGGGGTCTGGCGGATGCCCAGGCCGAGGAGGCCGGCCAGGACGGCGACGGCGGCGGTGGCGTACCAGGCTCGGTGGAAGGCGTCGAGGATGGATTCGGGGGTGGTGGGGGTGCCGAGGAGGGCGACCAGGAGGGCCACACCGATGGCCAGGCCCAGTTGGCGGGACATGCTCAGGACGGCCGAGCCGGTGGCGAAGCGGGGTGGCGGGAGGGTGCCCGCGCCCGCGGCGAAGGCGGTGGGGAGGGTGAGGCCGACGCCGAGGCCGGTGAGCAGCATGCCGCCGAGGATGCCGCTCGGGTAGTCGGGGGTGAGGGTGGCGGCGCGGGCCCACCAGAGCAGGCCCGCGCCGAAGGCGAGTCCGCCGGCGGCGATCACCGGACCCGGGCCGACGCGGGCGATGAGGCGGCCCGCCGCGATCGCCACGAACGGCACGATCAGCGGGCCGGGGGCGATGGCCAGGCCGGTCCGCAGCGCCGACCAGTCCCACACGGTCTGCGCCCACAGGGTGATGGAGAGCAGCATGCCCGCGAACGCGATCTGGAAGACCAGTGAATTGGCGCTCGCCAGGCTGAAATTCGGGGCGCGCAGCAGCGCCGGGTCCACCACGGGACTGGGATGACGCGCCGAGGACACCGCGAACACGGCGCCCAGTGCGACAGCCGCGGCGAACGCGCCGAGCACCCCGGCCGAGGTCCACCCCCAGTCCGGACCCTGCACCAAGGCCAGAATGAACGCACCGACCGCACCGATCAGTGCCGTGGCACCCAGCAGATCAGGCAGCGGGCCCCGATCGGCGGGCGGCGACGGCAGGACCCGCAGGCCGATCAGCAAGGCCGCCACACCGATCGGCACGTTCACCAGGAACACCCAGCGCCAGTCGAGCTCGACGAGCAGCCCGCCGACTACCGGGCCCAGCGCGGCTCCGAGCCCGCCGAACGCGACCCACAACCGCACCGCGCCCGCACGCCGCTCGGCCGGTGTCGCGGCCAGCACCAGCGCCAGCGACGAGGGTGTCAACAGCGCGCATCCGACCGCCTGGATCGCACGGAAACCGATGAGCGCGGGCACGTTCCAGGCCACCGCGCACAGCGCCGAACCCAGCACGAACACCGCCAGCCCGAGCAGGAAGACCGGCCGATTGCCGTACCGGTCGCCGAGGCGCCCGGCGGGTACCAACAGGGCCGCGAAGACGATCGCGTACAGGTTGAGCACCCACGACAGCCCCGCGAGCCCGCCACCGAGGTCGGTGGCCATCGCGGGCAGGGCGACATTGACGATGAACAGGTCCAGGCTCGACAGCAGCACGCCCGTGGACACCACGGCGAGCACGGCTCGCGGGTCGGCGGCGCGGGCGGCGACAGCGGATTTCACGAGACGCTCCTGATCAGCCGAGGACACGGCGGGTTTGGCGGGCACTGGCGAGCAGGACACCGTCGCGGTCCCAGAGGTCGATGTCGTCGACCGACCAGCCCGCATCGGTGCTGACATTGACGGCCCGGACGAGGACGGGCCCGGCACCGAGATCAGCCACAGCGGCGTGCAGGTGCAGTGACAGCGTGACCGTCGGCACCGCGACCGGTGCGGTGAGCAGCGGGAACAGGCCGGGCGGCAATGCGTCGGCGAGGATCGCCAAGCTCGGGGCGTCGACGGGCAGGGCGGGTTCCAGGGTGATCCAGGCGCACATCATCGCTTCGTCGGCGCCGCTGAGCGGCAGGGGACCGGCGGCCGGCCGGATTGCGAAATGGGCGCCGACGGGGACGATTTCCGGGGGTAGCTGGAACAGCGGGCAGTCCTCGGGCGCCGGGACCGGGGGTGCGGGACGGGCGGTGTGGGCCGCGATCGCGCTGGTGCCCGCCGCGCCGAGGACGACGGTCGCCGCGGCGACCGGTGCGCCGTCCTGTTCGGCGACGACGTCGAGGACGGTCGTCGTGCGCCCGACCGGCTTCTCGGTGGCGCGCAGCGTGAACGCCCCGGTCGCGGGGCGACCGAGGAACCGGATGTCGGCGGCCCGCACCGGGTGGTCGTGGGCGCAGCTGCGGCGGGCGACCTCGATCATGAGCCCGCCGAGGGTGCCGCCGTGCGGGCCGGACCAGCCGCGCCAGGTGTCGTCGACAACGGCGTGCCAGCCGGAGTCGGTGGCCGCGAGCGCGAATCGCGCATCGAGACCGCCAGTGAGTTTCATCATGCAACTCACGCTAGATGGGTGAGTTCTTTCATGCAACCGACTAGGGTGGGTGCATGCGACGCACCAGCTTCGAGGACATGAACTGCTCCCTGGCCCAATGCCTGGAAGTGGTCGGCGAGTGGTGGACGCTGCTGATCGTGCGCGACGCGCTGTTCGGGGTGACCCGCTTCGAGGACTTCCGCGACCGCCTCGGCATCGCGCGCAACGTGCTCACCCAGCGCCTGGACGGCCTGGTCGAGCACGGCATCATGACCAGGGAGCCCTACCAGGACAACCCCGTGCGCTACGACTACCGGCTCACCGCCAAGGGGCGTTCCCTGTGGCAGGTGGTGACCGCGATGCGGCAGTGGGGCGACGAATGGGCCGCCCCCGACGGACCGCCGGTGGTGGCGGTGCATCGCGGCTGCGGTCAGGTCGCCACGGTGGAGCCAGTGTGTTCGCACTGCGGCGAGCGGGTCCTGGGCCGCGACCTGACCCCGATCGACGGTCCCGGCGCGGGCACCCGGTCGGTGCTTCCCGCGCGCTGAGAGTTCGGCCCGGCCGCACATCGCGCGTGGACACACGACGCCCCCGCTGTGAAGTGTGCCAAGGTGTGCGCGGTGCGGGCTGGAGTCCGCTAGCCTGCCGGGTGTCCGTTCCCCGAACGAAGGTGATCCAAAGTGACTTCCGTGGTCGATGCCCCTGATATTTCGTCCAAGGTAGGGCATTACTACCGGGTGGACGACGTCTACGAGGTCGGTCGCGAGAAGATCCGCGAATACGCCCGCGCCGTGCAGGATTTCCACCCGGCGCACTGGGACGAGGAGGCCGCTGCCGCGCTCGGCTACACCGGCCTGGTCGCCCCGCTGACGTTCGTCTCCATCCCCGCCATGGCCGCCAACCGGGAGCTGTTCGAATCGGTTGTCGTCGGCTACGACATGTTCGTGCAGACCGAGCAGGTCTTCGAACAGCACAAGCCGATCGTCGCCGGTGACAAGCTGGTCGTCGACGTGGAGCTGTCCTCGATCCGCCGGATCGCGGGCAAAGACCTGATCACCGTCACCAACACCTTCGCCGACGAATCCGGAGAGGTGGTGCACATCATGCACACCACCGTCGTCGGCATCACCGGTGAGGGCGTCGACCCCGAGATCACCCGTGCCGTGGAGAACGTGATGCTGCACGGGGTCAAGGTGTTCGGCAACGGCGACGCCGCGCAGGAAGGCGGGGAGACGCCGCTGCGTCCGGAAGGCGAGATCCGGCTCTCGGCCGCGGGCGCCGCCCGGGTGCCGAGCACGACGCTGTCGTTCGACGAACTGACCGTGGGCGCGGAACTGCCGATCCGCGAGGCGCGGCTCTCGCGCGGTGATCTGGTGAACTACGCCGGCGTCTCCGGCGACAACAACCCGATCCACTGGGACGAGAGCATCGCCAAGATGGCGGGCCTGCCCGATGTGATCGCCCACGGCATGCTCACCATGGGCCTGGGCGCCGGTTTCGTGTCCACCTGGTCGGGCGACCCGGGCGCGGTCACCCGCTACGGTGTGCGGCTGTCGAGCACCACGATCGTCGATCGCGCGGCCGGCGGCGAGATCGAGTTCGCCGGCCGGGTGAAGTCGGTCGACCCCGAGACCCGGTCGGCCGTGATCGCCATCGTCGCGAAGTCCGGTGGCCGCAAGATCTTCGGATTGGCCACCGCCACACTGCGTTTCCGCTGAGAAGACCGTGGTGAGCCCGGATCGCCGGGCTCACCACGGCGATCAGATGCCGACCGGGTCGGCGATCTTCGCGTCCGTGTCGGCCGAGGTGGAGGTGGCGACAGGGCTCACCCGCACCCAGGTGTTGTTGACCGCCGCCGTGCCGCTGAGGGGATCGGTCCGGGTGGGGTCGTGCAGCAGGTTGACATTGACGCCCGGTTGCGCGGCCGCCACGGTCCAGCCGACACCGGGTTCGCCGTGACCCCAGCCGTGCGGGATCGCCACCACGCCGCTGCGGATGTCGTCGCTGATCTCCACCGGCAGCAGGATCGCGCCGACCGCGGATTCCACCCGGGCCTGGTGGCCGTCGGTGAGGCCGCGATGGGCGGCGTCGGTGGGGTGCATGAGGACGGTGCAGCGGTCGCGGCCCTTCATCATCGACGGGATGTTGTGCAGCCACGAGTTGTTGCTGCGCAGGTGGCGGCGTCCGATCAGCTGCAGGTCGTAGCCGGTGGCCGGGGTCGCGTCGGTGGCGAGGAGTTCGCGCAGCGCGGTCACGAAGTCCGGTGGTGTCAGCTGGACCTTGCGGTCCTTGGTGCCGATCAGCTTTGCCAGTCGCGGCACCAGCGGGCCCAGGTCGATACCACCGGCGGCCGCGCGGATCTTGCTGATGGTCAAGCCTTTCCGGCCGCGGCGCAGCACGCCGTGCGGGCCGGTGGCGACCGCGGCCGCGGTCAGCCGCAGGGGGCTGAGCTGGTCGAGCAGGCCGGTGAGCACGCGGCCGGTGAGGCGGCGCGCGGGCAGCGGGACCAGTTCGGCCACCAGCCGGGCCAGGATCTGCCAGTCCTCGAACGCGTCGGGGGCCGGCTCGAACACCGCGGCGTCGAAACGGGCGTTGTTGCGGACGCTGAACACCGGGAACAGGATGTTGAGTTCCTCGCGTTCCAGCGGGGAGACCGGCGGCAGGATGATGTCGGCGTGGCGGGTGGTCTCGGTGACATACATGTCGACGGCGACGTAGAAGTCCAGCGATGCCAGCGCTTCGTCGAGCTTGCCGCCCTGCGGCGTGGACAGCACCGGATTGCCGGCGTAGGTGATCATCGCCCGGATCCGGTCGGGGCCCTCGGCGAGGATGTCCTGGGCGAGGGCCGCGACGGGCAGTTCACCGCGGAAGGATTTGTGGGTGCCGGATCGGTCGGTCCATGCGCCGTAGCCCATGGGCAGGTATTTCCCGAAGCGGGCGGCGTCCACGGGCGGGGTCGCGAACATCTGCCCGCCCACCCGGTCCAGGTTGCCGGTGACGGCGTTGACGACGTTGACCAGCCAGTGCGTGAGCACCCCGGTGGTCTGCAGGCACACCCCGATGCGCGCGTACAACACGGCCGACGAGGCGGCGGCGTGGTCGCGGGCCAGGCGGCGGATGGTGTCGGCGTCGACCCCGGCGAGCGGGGCCATCAGCTCCGGTGCGGTGGTGGCGACCAGGCCCGACAGTTCGGTCCAGCCCGCGCACTGGAAGCGCACGGCCCGCTCGTCGCAGAGTCCTTCGGTGACCAGCACGTGCAGCATCCCCAGCAGCAGGTACACATCACCGCCGGGGCGCACCGCGACGTGTTCGTCGGCCAGGCGCGCGGTCTCGGTGCGGCGTGGATCGATCACGACGACGGTGCCGCCGCGTTTGCGCACGTCGCGGATCCGCAGTTTCGCTCCGGGCATGGTGGTGATCGAGCCGTTGGACACCGCCGGGTTGGCGCCGAGCACCACCAGCCGGTCGGTGTTGTCGATATCGGCGACCGGCATGAGCACATTGGCGCCGAACATCCGCCAGGCCACGAACTCCTGCGGGAACTGATCGATGGAGGACGCGGAGAAGAAGTTGCGGGTGAGCAGCGCGATGCGCAGCAGCACGCCGTAGAGCACCGAGGAACTGTGCGCGGCGGGGTTGCCCATGTACATTCCGACGGCGCTGGGCCCGTGTTCGGCCCGCACCGCCCGCAAGCGCTGCCCGATCTCGCGGAACGCCTCGTCCCAGCCGATCGGTTCGAAGGTGTCGCCGACGCGGCGGACCGGGGTGCGCAGGCGGTCGGGGTCGTGGTGCAGGCCGCCCATGGCGGTCGCCTTCGGGCAGATGTAGCCCCGCGACAGGACGTCGTCGGGGTTGCCTTCGATCCTGGTGACCTGTTCGTCCTCGACCGTCACCAGAATTCCGCAGTGCGCCTCGCACAGCGTGCACTGCCGGGCAATCGTTCTGTTGCTCACCGGTTTCCCCACCTTTCGCCGAATCGCTCGTTCCACGCTAACCCGGCGAACCGCCGGACAGATCCGTCTACGGTCGGAGATTCCGGACGGTCCCACTGGGCGGAATACGCGCAGTGTCGACATCTCCGGGGCGTCCGGTAAGGATGGGGCGATGTCGACGCGTGAACTGGTGGTGCTCGGAACGGCCGGAGCTGTGCCGACCCGGCGCCGCAATCACAACGGGTATCTGCTGCGCTGGGACGGTCGCGGGGTGCTGTTCGATCCCGGGGAGGGGATTCAACGGCAGATGTCGCGGGCCGGTGCGTCGGCGACCGAACTGCACTGGGTGTGTGTCACGCACTTGCACGGAGACCATTGCCTCGGGGTGCCCGGAGTGATCCAGCGTCTGGGCCGCGACGGGGTACCGCACGCGGTGCACGCCGTGTTCCCCGCGGAGGGGGCCCGGTATTGGGAGCGGCTGAAGTACGCGAGCAGCTATCACGACGAGCCGCACCTGGTGGAGCATCCGGTGAGCGGGGCCGGAGAGACCTTGCCCGCCGAGGGATTCACGGTGACCGCGCTGCCGCTCGCGCACAGCATCCCGACCTTCGGGTACCGCATCGCCGAGCCGGACGGGCGCACCTTCCTGCCCGAGAAGCTCCGCGAGCACGGCATCTCGGGGGCCGCCATCCGGGAACTGGCCGGGCCGCTGCTCGCGGAGTGCACGACGACGCGACCGGGCCAAAAGGTGGCCTTCGTGATGGATACCGGGCTGTGCGACAACGTGTTCGCCCTCGCCGACGGGGTGGACATGCTCGTCATCGAATCGACATTCCTGGACTCCGAGACCGAACAGGCCGCCGATCGCGGGCACCTCACGGCCCGGCAGGCCGGTGAAGTGGCGCGGGCCTGCGGGGTGCGCACCCTGGTACTGACCCATTTCTCCGAACGCTACGGCGAATCCGACGATCCACTGTTCCTGGAACAGGCCGGCTTCCCCGACGCTGTGCTGGCCCACGACCTGGACCGCATCCCGCTGCCGCCGCGCCGTATGCCCGGGGTGAACTAGCGGGCCGCGGCCGGATAGTCGCGCACGTAATCGGTGTCGACGCCGAGGACACCGACCGCGGTGGCGCCCCCGGGCTGACCCAACGGCGCGTCGCGCCCGGGCAGCGGTTCGGCGAAGAACCGGGCGTTCTCCTCCAGGAACTGTTCCTGACCGGCCGGGATGTCGTCCTCGTAGTGGATCGCCTCGACCGGGCACACCGGTTCGCAGGCCCCGCAGTCGATGCACTCGTCGGGTTGGATGTAGGCCATCCGATTGCCGACGAAGATGCAGTCGATCGGGCATTCGTCGACGCAGGCCCGATCCAGCACGTCGACACAGTCGGCCCCGATCACGAATGTCACGGTCATCTCCTCGCCGCTCCCACGATCCCACCCGGGATCCACACCAATCCTCGCGTCGCTCACGTGCGCCTGGTAGTGGTCCATCGCCTAGAACCTCATCAACGCCCCTTATGCCTCACCGGTCACCGCACGGGAAACTCCGTGATCTGTCGCTCCCATTCCTGGGCGGCGAGTTCAAGTGCCACGGACTCGATGTCGAGCTCCACCAGGAACTCGTCGAGGCGTTGTGTACCCTCGCGCCACGGCGGTGCGGCCTCTTGCGAGAACGCGACTCCGACCCTGCAGGCGTCGTCGCGGACGAACGACAGCACCGGCTCCAGGAATCGCAACTCCTGTGGTGTGACACCGACCCCACCCCGCAGCCACGGCGAAACTTCCTGCGCTTCGCCGACCAGCATGCACGCGTCGGCGAACGCCCAGCTCCCCGATGGGGTGCGCACTTCCCCATGGACGACCAGCCAGTTGTCGTCATAACGATTGCCCGAGGTTCTGGCGAATTGGTAGCGCAGCGGGCGCAACTCGATCCGGTGGTGACGATCAGCGAGAATCACCAACCAAGAATCGCAGACGACCATTCAGAGGCTGTCGCCGCGAACCGAATCCAGGCATGGCGAACTGGCCGGTCAGCGGCAGGGTTCGAGCTCCGTGTCGTTCCTGTCGACGAAGAGGCGGGCGGGAATGCCGAGGTCGGCGGTTACCTGGGGTTATTTGGCGGTGGTGAGGTCTACGAGGGGGGCGCCTGCGGCGTTGGTCTGGACTGAGGAGATGCCCTTTTTGGCGGCGTCCTTGGATTCGTAGGCCTGGGAGGAGGCGATGATTTCGCCGTTGCCCGCCTTGAGGCGCCAGCGGAATTTGCCGGACGCGTCGGTGAAGATCTCGAACTTTCCTGCCATGACCGGCCTCGCTTCTTTCGAAGGGGAAAACTCGTCTGTAGCGCAGGATAACCCGGGGTGGGCGTGCACCGCGGATTATCGATTCGCCCTGGCCAGGGGCAATGCGGCCAGGGCGAATCGGGTCAGGCGGCTCGGGTCACAGTTGCAGGGCGGCGGCGATGGTAGCCAGGGCCGTCGGGTCGGTCATGCGCCAGTGGGTTGCATCGACTGCATGATTGCGCACGGTGCCGGTGAGGGCGTCGGTCCAGGAGTCGGCGTTGGTGGTGCCGGTCGGGTCGTCCTGGGCAGCCGTGAAATAGGAGATATCGCCGGTGAAACGGCGGGGACGGTAGGCGGCGTCGAGGGTGGCGGAGGCGGTGGCCGCGTCGAGGATGCGATCGATCCGGGTGGCGTCCAGGGCGGTCGTGGCGCCGGTCAGTTCGGTGAGCGCCTTTGCCAGGGTCTGGGCGTCGAGGGTGTCGTCGCCCAGCTGGGTGCCGGAGAATCCGCCGAGCAGGTCGGCGGCGGTGACCCGGGCGGGTACGGCCGCCGGTGCCGCGGCGGTGAGGGTGCTGTCGAGCATCGCCAGCACGGCGACCTCCTCGCCGTCCGCCTGGAGCTGGACCGCCATGGCGTGGGCGATGACGCCCCCGAGGGACCAGCCGAGCAGGTGGTAGGGGCCTTCCGCTTGGACCTCACGGATCTGCTTGATGTAGAGCCGCGCCCATTCCTCGATCGAATCCGGTAGCGGTTCGCCGGAACTCAGCGCGGGTGACTGCAGGCCGTAGAGGGGCCGTTCGGGGTCCAGGTGCGCGGCCAGACCGCTGAAGGACCAGGCGACGCCGCTGATCGGATGCACACAGAACAGCGGTGCCCGGGTTCCGGACGGACGCAACGGCAGCAGCATGCCGAAGGCCGCCTCGGTGCCGGTGCTGTCGGCGCCGCCCGCGCGCAGGGTCGCGAGCAGCCCGGCCGGGGTCGGGGTGGTGAAGATCCACGTCACCGGGATCGGCGCGGCGACCGCCTCGGCGAGCTGGGCGGCCAGGCGCGTCGCGGACAGCGAGGTGCCGCCGAGCTCGAAGAAGTGGTCGTCGAGGCCGGCCCGGTCCAGGCGCAGGACATCGGCGAAGACGTCGCACACGGTCTGCTCGATCGCGGTGGCGGGTGCACGGTAGGTGCGTGCGGCCAGCTCCGGCGCGGGCAACGCGGCCCGGTCGACCTTGCCGACGTGGGTGAGCGGGATCCGGTCGAGCACCACGACGGTGGCGGGCACCATGTGCGCGGGCAGCGTGCGCGCCGCCCAGTCCAGCAGTGCGTCCACGGTGACCGTGCGGTCCCCGGCGGCGACCACATACGACACCAGCACTGTTTCCCCGGCCTGGTTCTCCCGTCCCACGGTGACCGCGAATCCGACGTCGTCGTGCGCGCCGAGGACCGCGTCGATCTCCTCGAGTTCGATGCGGAAGCCGCGGATCTTGGTCTGGAAGTCGGTACGGCCGCGGTACTCCAGTTCCCCGTCGCCGTTCCACACCGCGACATCACCGGTGCGGTAGAGACGGGTGCCGGGCTGGAACGGATTGGCGACAAATCGTTCGGCGGTGAGGTCGGGCCTGCCGAGATACCCGGAGGCCAGCTGTGCCCCGGCCAGATACAGCTCGCCGGGAACACCGACCGGTACCGGCCGCAGCCACGCATCGAGCACGTACACCTGACTGTTCCAGACCGGCTTGCCGATCGGGACCGTCACCGTGTCGGTGGCGCCGACCCGGTGGCTGGTGATGGACACGGCCGCCTCGGTGGGCCCGTACACGTTGAACAGGGTCATGTTCGGTGCCGCGGCCGCGAACCGGCGGGCCAGCGCGACCGGCAGTGTCTCGCCGATGGCCAGCACCCGGCGCAGCGAACCCGGCAGGGTCTCGGTGAGCAGCGCGTCCAGCATCGACGGCACCACGTGCAGGGTGGTGACCTCTTCGCGACGCAGGAGTTCGGCCAGGTAGGCCGGATCGCGGTGGCCGTCGGGTGCGGCGACCACCAGGCGGGCGCCGCACACCGCCGTCGACCAGAACTCCCACACCGACAGGTCGAAGGTGGCGGCGGTCTTGAGCAGCACGACATCGGTGGCGGTGAGCCCGAAACGTTCGGTCTTCCACCGCAACTGGTTGACCACGGCGGCATGCGACACCGCCACCCCCTTGGGGCGGCCGGTCGATCCCGACGTGAAGATCACATACGCCGTGTTCGCCGGCGACAGCGGCGCGACCCGCTCGGCATCGGTGAGCGGCGCGGCGCCGTAGCCGGTGAGGTCCAGCTCGTCGACGGTGACGACCGGGGTGGTGGCCGTGTCGAAGCCGGTGGCGGCGTCGGTGAGGACCAGCAGCGGTGTCGCGGTGTCGAGGATGTGGCCGGTGCGGGTCGCGGGCTGATCGGGGTCGATCGGCACATACGCACCGCCCGCGACGCTCACCGCGTACATGGCGACCACCAGGTCCGGTGAGCGGCGCATGGCCAGCGCCACCCGTGTTTCGGGGCCGACCCCGACGGCGATCAGGCAGCGGGCGAGCCGGTTCACCCGGGCCCGCAGCTCGGTGAAGCTCCAGCGCAGGTCCCCGGCGACGAGCGCGGTCGCGTCCGGGTGCGCGGCGACCGTCGCGTCCAGCAGCGTGGCGAGGGTGGCGGCGGGGCCGGGGTGGCGGGTCGTGCGGTTCCAGCGTTGCACGATGCGGGTGCGTTCGGCCGGTGCGAGCAGGTCGATGGTGTGCAGGGCGGCGCCGGGCGCGCGCACCACGGCGGTGAGGACGCGGGTGAAACGGTCCAGGAATCCGCGCACGGTCGACTCGTCGAACAGGTCGGTGGCGTAGGTGCAGTATCCGGTGATGCCGGCCGCGGCACCGTCGGCGGTGTAGCGGTCGGCCAGGATCAGGTGCAGGTCGAACTGCGACAGGTCGCGGTCCAGTTCCACCGAGGTGACGCTGATGCCCGGCAGGTCCATCCGCACCTCGGCCAGGTTTTGGAAGGACAGGCCGACCTGGAACAGCGGATGCCGGGCGGTGGAACGGGCCGGGTTGAGCTCCTCGACGAGTCGTTCGAACGGGACGTCGGCGTTGGCGAAGGCCCGCAGGTCGATCTCGCGCTGGCGGGTGAGCAGTTCGGCGAAGCCGGCGGCGGAGTCGACCTCGGTGCGGAAGACCAGGGTGTTGACGAACATGCCGATCAGGTCGTCGAGGACGGCGTCACCGCGCCCGGCCACCGGGGTGCCGACGGCGATGTCGGTGGTGCCCGACAGGCCCGACAGCAGGACCGCCAGCGCGGTGTGCACGGCCATGAACAGTGTCGCGCTGTGCGCGCGGGCCAGTTCGGTGAGCGCGGCGTGGGTGGCGGCGTCGACGGTGAACGGCACCCGACCGCCCGCGTAGGACTGCACGGCGGGGCGTGGACGATCGCGAGGCAGGTCGAGCTGGTCGGGCAGACCTGCCAGCGCCTGCCGCCAGTAGGCGATCTGCTCGGCACCGACCGAGCCGGGATCGGCGTCGGTGCCCAGCAGCGTCTGCTGCCACAGCGCGTAGTCGGCGTACTGCACCGGTAGCGGGGTCCACGCGGGCGCACGGCCGGTGGTGCGGGCACGGTAGGCGGTGACCAGGTCGCGGGTGAGCGGGCCGCCGGAGAAGCCGTCACCGGCGATGTGGTGGATCGCCATCGCCAGCACGAACTCGCGTGGCGCGGTCTCGAGCAGGGTGGCCCGCAGCGGCACCTCGGCGGTGACGTCGAAGGCCGCGGAAACCAGTTCCCGCACAGCGGGTTCCGCGTCGTCGGCGGTGCGGAACCCCAGACGTGGCACATCGGGGTGGTCGACGGGCAGCACGACCTGCACCGGCGTCCCGTCGGGGACCGGATACACCGTGCGCAGGATCTCGTGCCGGGCGATCACGTCGGCGAACGCCGCACGCAGCGCGTCGATGTCGAGTGCGCCATGCAGCCGCAGCACCACGGGAATGGTGTAGGCCGCGGTGGCGGTGTCGAAGCGGTTGAGGAACCACATGCGCTGCTGGGCCGGCGAGAGCGGGATACGGTCCGGGCGCGGCCCCGCCGACAGCGCCGGACGGCGGCTCGCCCGCGACAACCGGGCGATCTCGGCCGCGCACGTGGCGACGGTGGGCGCCGCGAACAGCACCCGCACCGGCACCCGCAGGTCGACGGCGGCACCCAGGCGCGCGGTCAACCGGGTCGCCAGCAGCGAGTTGCCGCCCAGGTCGAAGAAGTTGTCGTCGGCACCGACCCGTTCGGTCCCGAGCACCTCGGCGAAGACCGCGGCGACGGTGCGTTCGGTCTCGGTGGACGGCGCCCGGTAGGCGCGGGCCGCGAACACCGGTGCAGGCAGGGCCTTGCGGTCGAGCTTGCCCGAGGCGGTCAACGGGATCCGGTCCAGGACCACGACCGCCGCGGGCACCAGGTGCGCGGGCAGCACCGCGGCCGACCAGCGAACCACCCCGTCCGGGTCGATGTCGCGACCGGTCACATACGACACCAGCGTCGTCTCCCCGGCCGGGTTCTCGGCGCCGACGGTGACCGCGAAACCGATCTGCGGGTGCCGGGTGAGCACCGCGTCGATCTCGCCGGGCTCGATCCGGAAGCCCCGGATCTTGACCTGGAAATCGCTGCGCCCCACGTACTCGAGCGCGTACGCGCCCGCACTGCCACGGACCCAGCGGACCAGATCGCCGGTGCGGTACATGCGCGCACCCGGGCTGTCCGGGCAGGCGACGAACCGGTCGGCGGTGGCGGCGCCGCGCCCGCGGTAGCCGCGGGCCAGCGCGTCACCGGCCAGATACAGCTCACCCACGACACCCACCGGCACCGCCCGCAGACGCGGGTCGAGAACCGTCGCCCGCACACCGGGCACGGGCGGGCCGATGGTGACGCGGTCACCGGCGCACAGGGTGGCGTAGCTGGCGCCGATGGTCGCCTCGGTCGGCCCGTAGCCGTTGAGGAAACGCCGTCCCGGCTGCCAAGCGGCCAGCAGTTCGGCGGAGCTGGCCTCACCGCCCGCCGACACGCATTCCAGCTCCGGCAGAGCCGCCGGATCCAGCGTGCCGAGCAGGGCGGGGGTGATGATCGTGTGCGTGACCCGTTCGGTCCGCAGCAGTTCGGCCAGCTCGGCGCCGCCGACGGTGTCGGGCGGGGCGACGACGAGCGTGGCGCCGCAGTGGAACGCGGTCCCGATCTCCTCGACCGACTGGTCGAAACTGGGCGAGCACACGTGCAGCATCCGATGGTCGTGCCGCAGCCACATCAGCGCCGCCGAATGCGTGAGCAGCGCACCGAGTCCGGCGTGGGTGACGGTGACGCCCTTGGGCACCCCGGTGGAACCGGAGGTGTAGATGACGTAGGCGGCGTGTTCGCGGCGCAGCGGCACGCGCCGGTCCCGGTCGCGCACGGTGGTCGAGGCGCGGGCGGCGACATCGGCGCGCACGGCCGGGTCGTCGAGCACCAGCCAGCGCACCGAACCGGGTAGCCCGGCCGCCCGATCCGCGACGGTGAGGCCCACCGTGGCGCCGGAGTCGGCGAGCATATGCCGAACCCGGTCGGCGGGATAGTTCGGATCCACCGGCAGGTACACCCCGCCCGCCTTGGCGATCGCCCACAGCGCGAGGATCGAGTGGTAGCTGCGCGGAATAGCCGAGGCGACAACGGTTTCCGGCCCCACGCCCTGCGCGATCAGCACGCGGGCCAGACGGGAGGATTCCGCGTCCAAGGTGCCGTAGGTGTAGCCGCGGCCCGCGTCGCGCACGGCGATGCGGTGCTGGCCGAAGCCGGTGCCGCGCACCAGCAGCGCGGGCAGCGTGCCCGCCGCCGCCGGGACGCCGCC
The DNA here is from genome assembly GCF_900637185.1 of Nocardia asteroides. NCBI lineage: Bacteria > Bacillati > Actinomycetota > Actinomycetes > Mycobacteriales > Nocardiaceae > Nocardia > Nocardia asteroides. Next base: position 4,211,935 of record NZ_LR134352.1, read on the forward strand.
GTCGCCGATCCGGGCCAGGAAGGCCGCTTCGTCGGTGTCGCAGATCGGCAGGTCACCGGCCGCGATCCCGGGGTGCCGGCCGAACGCGGTGAGGATCCCGGCCAGGCGTTCGCCGAAGACCTGGGCGGCGTGATCGTCGCCGAGGACCGTCGACACCTCGAGGTCGTCGTCGGTGACCGCGAGGGCGAGGTCGCTGTGCCGGTTCGGTGGGCGCTGGAAATCCAGTGACACCTGACCGAGGCAGCCCTGGTCGCCGCCGAGCAGTACCGCCAGCTCGGCCGGGGTGATCCCGGCATGCTCGATCGCCGCGGTCTCGGCCAGGTGGTCCGGCCCAAGCAGGTCGGCGAAACCGGTGGTGAGGTCGATGCCGGTGCGCACCACCATGTCCCGATCATCGGGGAGGGTGGTCGCGACGACGATGTCGCCGGTGCCGGTGAGTCGCGCGAGCAGCACGGCCAGCGCGGTCCGTAGCAGCGTCGTCGGCGACACCCCGGATGTTGCGGCGAGTGCGCGCAGGTCGGCGGCCGAGCCCAGCGGTACGCGCGCGGTGCCGCGGCGGCCGGGTTCGAGGTCGTCGGCGGGCAGCGCGAGGCGCCCCGGAAGATCGGCCAGGGTCTCGCGCCAGAACCGCGAGCGGGTCATCGGATCGGTCACGGTTCTGGCGAACCGGTCGGTGATCCCGGCAGCAGGGGTGCCGGGGGCGGCGATCAGGTCGCCCAGTGTGGTGCGCAGCCGGTCGGTAACCGCCTGCGCTGTCGCGTCGGAGACCAGGTCGCGACGGTATTTGATCTGCACCCGGGTGCGGGCACCGAGAAACACCAGGACGGTGATCGGATAGTGCGTGAAGTCGGCGCCTTGTAGATCGTCGATCCGCAAGTCACCCAGCGCGCCACCGGCCTGCTGCAGGCCCTCGGCGTCGACGGGGAAGGACTCGAACGCCAGCATGGTGTCGAAAAGCTCACCGAGCCCGGCCGCGCGCTGGATCGCTCCCAGACCCAGGTGATGGTGGTCGAGCAGACCGGCCTGCTCGGCCTGTACCGCACGGACGAGGTCACCGACGGTGCCGCCGGGCGCGAGACGTACGCGCACCGGCACGGCGTCGACGAACAGCCCGATCATGTCGCCGACACCGTCGAGCTGCGGCGGACGGCCCGACACGGTCGCGCCGAACACGATGTCGTCGCGACCGGTACTGCCCGCGACGACCAGGCCCCAGGCGGTCTGGAACACCGTGTTCGCGGTGACCTCGGTGGCGGCGGCGAACGCGGTCAGCTCCGCGGTGCGCGCGGTGTCGAACTCGAACTCGCACAGCCCGAACCCGTCGCCGGTCGCGGCGGGCCAGGTCAGTTCCGGCGCGAGCATCGACGGCGTGACCCCGGTCAGCACTCGCGACCAGGCGTCCTCGGCGGCAGCAAGGTCCTGTCGGGTCAGCCACGCGAGGTAATCGCGGTACGGGCGCACCGCAGGTAGGGCCGTAGCGTCACCGCCGGTGGCGTAGAGGACGAGCAGTTCCTTCATCAGCAACGGCATCGACCAGCCGTCGAGCAGGATGTGATGCCCGGTCAGCACCAGATGGCTGCGCCCGGAACCGGTCACGTACACCGTGAACCGCAGCAGCGGGGCGAGCGCGGGATCGAACCCCGCCCGCTGATCGGCGGCCAGCAGTTCCGGCAGCTGGTCCTCGCCGACCTCCTCGACGACACGCACCGGTGCTTCGACCGTCTCGGCCACCACCTGCACGGGCGTCCCGTCCGCGGCGGTGACGAACGCCGAGCGCAGATTCGCGTGCCGGTCCAGCACCGTCTGCGCGGCCCGGCGCAGCCGCGCGATATCGAGCTCGCCGGTCAGATCGGCCACGAGCTGGATCACGTAGGCGTGCACGGATTCGTCGAGCAGTTCGCCCAGCGCCAGCAGTGAATGCTGCAGCGGCGACAGCGGCAGCACATCGACCGCACCGGGGTGGGTGCGCCGCCAGGTGTCCAGGTCGGCCTGGGTCACCCGGACCAGCTCCACATCCGACGGGGTGAGGCCACCGGCGTCCGGGTGCTCGGCGTGGACGGCCAGCGCGGACAGGCAGCGGACCCACTCGTCGGCCAGCTCCCGCACGTCGTCGTGGTCGAGAATGCCGGTCGCGTACCGGAAATCGGCGCGCAATCCCAGCCCGGACCCGGTGGTAACGGCGATCGCGTTGACGTCGAGGACGGTGTGCGCGGGCAACGCAGGATCGTGATCGACCTCGATATCGCCCAGTGCCGAGGTCGGCAGCCAGGCAGCGCCGGTGGCCTCACCGGCGGTGGTCGCGCGGCCGAGGTAGTTGAAGCCGATCTGGCCGCTGTCACCGGACAGCAGTTCCCTGGTGTCGGGGTGGGTGCGGAGCAGCCCGTAGCCGATGCCGTGGTCGGGCACGGTCGCCAGGTGTTCCTTGACGACGCGGATCGCCGCGGCGAGGGTGTCGTCGTCGAGGTTCCCGGCCGCCATCTCGGTGAGGTCGAGGACCACGGGGTGGACGCTGGTGAACCAGCCGACGGTGCGGGTCAGATCGGCGCCGGGCACGACCTGTTCGGTGCGGCCGTGCCCTTCGCGGCGAATCCGCACCGCGGCCGCGGCCACACCCCGGCGGGCCCGCCAGTTCCGCACCGCGAGGGCGAGGGCGGCGAGCAGCGCGTGATCGGCACCCGCCCGGTAGCGGGCGGGCAGCGTGGAGAGGAGAGGTTCGGTGACGGCCGGGTCGACCTCGACCGTGAGCGAGCGCAGCGTGGACTGGGTGTCGAGCGCAAGATCCAGGGCGCGACGGCCCAGCAGCGGGTCCGGGGTGGCCAGCAGCCGCTGCCAGTAGCCGAGTTCGGCGGTGCGGTCCGTCTCGGCCAGGGCGTGGGCCCAGCGGCGGAACGAGGTGCCCACCGGCGGCAGCGCGATCGGCTGTGCCGCCGCGTACTGCGCCCACGCGACGACGAAGTCGGGCAACAGGATTCGCCACGACACACCGTCGATCACATAGTGGTGCGCGGCGACGGCGAGCACATCCGGGGCGTCGTCGCGCCGGATCCAGGTGAACGCGATCATCCGCGCCTCGGCCGGGTCCAGCGCCGACAGGGCCGTATCCATGGCGGCGGTACCGACCCGGGTCAGATCCGTGCCGTCCGCGTCGACCTCGGTCACCAGTGCGTCCGCGTCGACGGCGCCGGGCGCGAGTACCTCGAACCGCCAGCCGGTCCCGGCGGGCCGCAGCCGCGCCCGCAGCATGTCGTGGCGATCCAGCACCGCCGCGACAACGGCGACCAAGCCCGCCCGGTCGATCCCGTCCGGCAGGGCCAGGACCATGGTCTGGGCGAAGCGATCGCTGGAACCGCCGGCCAGGAAATCGGCCAGCACGGGCGTCAACGGGACCGTACCGACACCGCCGCCGGGCAATTCGGCCAGCGTCGGCGCGGACGGGCCGGCGACGCTGGCGATCGCGGACAGCTTCGCCACCGTGCGGTGTTCGAACACGTCGCGGGTGGTGAAGACGATGCCGGCGGTCCGGGCCAGCGACACCAACTGGATCGACAGGATGCTGTCGCCGCCGATCGCGAAGAACGAGTCGTCCACGCCCACCGTGGTCACGCCGAGGACCCGCGCGAACAACTCGGCCACCCGAGTTTCCGTGTCGCCGCACGGCGCGCGATCCACCGCCGCGCAGGCGGTGGGCTCCGGGAGCGCGGCCCGGTCGATCTTGCCGTTGGAGGTGAGCGGCAGCGCGTCCAGCACCATGATTGCCGAGGGCACCAGATACGACGGCAGGCACTCGGCGGCGAAGGTGGTGAGCACCGCGGGATCAGCCGTGTGGCCCGGGGCCGCGATCACATAGGACACCAGGGTCGTCGAACCCGACACGGTCGCCCGGCCGACGGTCACCACGGTCGCCACCTCCGGGCGAGACGCCAGCGCGGCATCCACTTCACCGGGCTCGATCCGGAACCCGCGTACCTTCAGCTGGGTGTCGACCCGGCCCACATAGTCGAGCAGGCCCGCGCGCAACCGGACCAGGTCACCGGTGCGATACATCCGCGCACCCGGATCACCCCACGGATCGGCCACGAACCGCGCCCCGGTCGCCCCGGGCTGACCGTGATAGCCGCGGGCCAGGCCGGGGCCGGCCAGGTACAGCTCACCCGTGACACCCGGCGGCACCGGGTTCAACCGTGCGTCGAGCACCACCGCGTGCGTGCCCTCCACCGGTTCGCCGATCGAGACAGGCTGTCCGGCAACGAGTTCGGCGTAGGTGGAGATGATGGTGGTCTCGGTGGGGCCGTAGCCGTTGAAATAGCGGCGCCCCGGCTGCCACCGGGTCAGCAGCTCCGGCGTCGTCACGTCGCCACCGACCGACAACACCGCCAGCTGGTCCAGTCCGGCCGGGTCGAGCGTGCCCAGCACCGCGGGCGTGATGATCGCGTGCGTGACACCCTCACCGGCCAGCAGTTCGGTCAGCTCCACGCCGCCGATGACCTCCGACGGCACCACCACCAGCGTCGCCCCGACCGAGAACGCGCACAGCCACTCGAGCACCGACGGATCGAACCAGGGCGCGCAGATGTGCAGGAACCGATGCTCGGCCCGCACGCCGTACCGGGTGCGGGCCTCGCCGACGAGCGGACCGAGTCCGGCATGGGTGACGGTGACGCCCTTGGGCAGACCGGTGGAGCCGGAGGTGTAGATGACATACGCCGGATGCTGCGCGCGCAACGGCGCACTCCGGTCGGCATCGGTCACCGGATCCGCGGCCCGATCCACGCAGGAACGCTCGAACGCGGGATCGTCGAGGATCGACCACGTCACCGAGTCCGGGACGCGATCCCGATGCGCCGACATCGTCAGCCCCACGCCCGCTCCGGCATCGGTGATCAGATGCCGCAGGCGCTGCGCGGGCGCGGCCGGATCCATCGGCACGTACACGCCACCGGCCTTGGCGATCGCCAGCGCGGCCGCCACCATCTCATAGGACCGCGGCAAGACCACCGCGACCGGCACTTCCGCGCCGACACCGCGCGCGATCAGCTCCCGCGCCAGCCGCGAGGTGTACTCGTCCAGCTCACCGTAGGAAACAGACCGGCCCCCGGCCCGCACCGCGACCCGGTCCCGGCCCAGCGCGACACCCCGCGCCACCAGATCCGGGAACAACACCCCGGTCGGCACCGCGGCCTCCGGCCTGGCCGTCAATGCCGAACGCTCACCGGCACTCAGCATCGCCAGATCACCGACCGCGGTGTCTGGCGCCGCGAGCGCGGCGACCAGCAGCCGCACCAGCCGCTCGGCGAACACCGACACCGTGCCCCGATCGAACAGCGCCCGCGCATAACCCAGTTCGGCGGCGATCCCACCGTCCGGGTCGGCGAACAACCGCAACGCCAGATCACACTGCGGCGACCCGGCACCCGGGCGGGACTCGGTCAGCAACAGGACCCGCGGCGGCGCGGCCTCGACCCCGAGCACCGACCGTTCCGCCGCCGTCAGCGCCGGATAGGTGAACGCCCGCCGGGCCACCACGGCCGCGTCGGCGACCAGATCGGCGAAGGCACGATCACCGGGCACCGGCAACCGGCACACCACCGTGTCCGCACCCGCGCCCGCACCGGGCGTGCCCACCACGATCTCCGTGCTGCCGGACAACCGGGCCAGCAGCACCGCGAACGCCACATGCACCACGGTGAACACCGTGGTCTCACCCGCGGACGCGAGATCGAGCATCCGCCAATGCGATTCGGCCGGAATACGGAAACCGACCCGATCCTCGACCACGACCGGGCCCGCCGGCCGAGGCCGGTCCGTCGGCAGATTCAGGTCCGCGGGCAGATCGGTGAGCACGCTCCGCCAGTACGCGGTCCGCGCGATCGCGTCGCCCGGCACCGCCTCCAGCAGACTCGCGACCGGCTCGTCCGGGGTGTGCACGACCGCGTCGAGCACCGCGCGCAACCGATCGGACAAGGCCTGCGCGACCTCCGGGCCGACCGAATCCAGCCGGTACTGCACCCCGACCCGGATACCGTCACCCACCTCGACGCCGACCGCCACCGGATAGTGCGTCGCATTGGCCGCCTCGACCCCAACGATCTCCAGGCCGTCGATCGACCCGTGCGCCTGCCGCATCCCCTCGGTATCGACCGGGTACGACTCATAGGCCATCAACGTGTCGAACAGCTCACCGGCCCCCGCCACCCGCTGGATCTCGGTCAGCCCCACCTGATGACCCGCCAGCACCGCCACCTGATCGGACTGCACCCGCGCCAGCAACGCCCCCAGCGACACTCCACCGTCGATCCGGACCCGCACCGGAATCGTGTTCGCGAACAACCCCACCATCGCGTCGACACCGTCGAGTTGCGGCGGCCGACCCGACACCACCGCACCGAACAGCACATCCGCGCGACCCAGCGCACCGGCCAGCACCACCCCCCACGCCGCCTGGAACAGCGTGTTCACCGTCACCTCGTGCGCGGCCGCCGCCGCACCCAGCACCTCGGCCTCCGCCGCCGACAACTCCAGCGCGCACAGGCCGTACCCCGGCACCGGATCCGCCGGCGGCAGCACCGCACCCGTCACCATCGTCGGCACATGCCCGGCCAGCGCCGTCCGCCAGCCACGCAACGCCGCGTCCCGGTCCTGGCGGTGCAACCACGCCAGATAGTCGCGATAGGGCCGCACCGGCGGCAACGGCGACGGACCACCGTCGACGGCGTAGGCGACCAGCAGTTCCTTCATCAGCAACGGCATCGACCAGCCGTCCACCAGCAGATGATGCGCGGTCAGCACCAGCTGCAGACCCCCGTCCCGCCGGTACACCGTGAACCGCAGCAGCGGCGGCGCCGTCAGATCGAAACCGATCCGCGCCTCGGCCGCCAGCAGTTCCCGCGCCGCCGACACCTCGGTGTCGACCACCCGCCACGGCACCACCGCACCCTCGACCACGAACCCGACCGGCGTCCCATCCGCCGTCGCACCGAACGCGGTCCGCAAGATCGCGTGCCGATCCAGCACCGACTGCGCCGCGCGCCGCAACCGCGCCAGATCCACCGCACCGGCCAGCTCCACCGCCAGCTGCACCAGATACGGATCCGACCCCTCCGACACCTGCGCCAGGAACAACAACCCGAGCTGCAACGGCGCCAACGGCACCACATCGACCAGCCCGGCCCGCTCCCGCTGCCACCCGTCCAGCTCCGCCTGGGTGACCCGCACCAACGCCACATCGGCGGGGGAGAGGCCACCCGCCGCTGGACCACGCAGATGCTCGGCCAGCACACTCAGCGCCGCTGTCCAGCACTCCGCCAGCTCCCGCACCGACGCCTCGTCCACCAGCCCCGCCACATACGAGAACGACGCCCGCAACCGCACCTCGGCACCGGAACCGGTGGCCAACGCGTTGATGTCGATCACCGCGGCCGCGGGCAACGCCGGATCCTGCGCGGCGACCGGCTCACCCCACTCCTCGGTCGGCAACCAGGCCATCTCGCCCGCCTCGCCCGGCACATCGCCCGCGGAGATCCGGCCCAGATAGTTGAACCCGATCTGACCGAGCGAGCCGTCGAGCTGCCCGGCCGACTCCGTGTCCAGCTGCCGCAGCATGCCGAAACCGATGCCCTTGTGCGGCACCGCCAGCAGCTGCTCCTTCACCGCCTTCACCAGCGCGGCCGTCGCCACACCACCGGCCCACGCCGCCTCGGTATCGATCCCGTCCAGCTCGAGCGCGACCGGATACATACTGGTGAACCAGCCGACCGTGCGCGTCAGATCGGCGCCCGGCACCGCGGTCGCCTCCCGGCCGTGGCCCTCCAACCGCACCCGCGTCGCCGACACGTCCACACCCCGACGAGCCCGCCACGTCCGCACCGCCAGCGCCAACGCGGCCAGCAACCCGTCCTCGGCACCCGCGCGATACACCGCGGGCAACTCCGTCAGCACCGCCCGGCTCACCTCGGCCGACACCGACACCCCGAAAGTCCGCACCGCCGAAGCGGTGTCGACCGCCGGGTCCAGCGGCCGGTCACCCAGCAACGGATCCGGTACCGCCAGCACCCGCCGCCAATACTCCAGTTCGTCCCGGCGAGCGGGCGCCGCCTCGCTCAGCCCGTGCGCCCACCGGCGAAACGACGTCCCGACCTCCGGCAACACGACCCGCCGGCCCGCCGCGTACTGCGCCCACGCGGCCACCAGATCCGACAACACGATCCGCCACGACACCCCGTCGATCGCGGCGTGATTGACCGCCACCACCAGCCCGTCGGGACCGTCCGCCCGGCACAGCCACACGAATGCCACCATCCGCGCCGCCGCCGGATCCAGCGCCGCCAGCGCCGCATCCAGTGCCGCGGCCGCGATCTCGGCCCGCTCCTCGGCACTGCGGCCCGCCGGAATGTCGACCCGGGTGAGCAGTTCGTCCACCGGCACCGCACCCGGTGGCAGGGCGGTCAGTTCCCATCCACCACCGTCGACCGGTCGCAGCGCGGCACGCAGCATGTCGTGGTGGTCCAGCACCGCCCGCAAGGTGCCGGTCAGCGCATGGCGGTCGATGCCCGCGGGCAAGGCCAGCACCATCTGCTGACTGAACCGGGCGAACGCCCGCCCACCCGCCACCGACGCGGCCAGCACCGGCGTCAACGGCATCGCGCCGACACCACCACCGGGCAGCTCCGCCAGCGTCGGCCCCGCCTCGGCACCGACCACCGCCACTCGCGCCAGCCCCGCCACCGTCCGATGCTCGAACACGTCCTGCGGCGTGAACGCGATCCCCACGTTCCGCGCCCGGGACACCAGCTGGATCGACAGAATGCTGTCCCCGCCGGCCGCGAAGAACGAATCCTCCGCACCGATCTCGGTCAGCCCCAGAATCTGGGTGAACAGCTCCGCGATCGCGATCTCCACCGGACCCTCGGGCGCCCGGGAACCGACCGCACCGAACACCGGCACCGGCAGCGCCCGCCGATCCAGTTTCCCGTTCGGCGTCAACGGAATCTCGTCCAGCACCACCACGACCGACGGCACCATATGACCCGGCAGCGCGGCGCCGGCGAACCGGACCACCTCCTCCGGATCCACCGACACCCCGTCACGCGCCAGCACATACGACACCAGCACCGTCGCACCCGAATCGGCCGTCACCCCGACCGTCGCCGCGAACGCCACCTCGGGATGCGCCGACACCGCCGCGTCGATCTCCCCGAGCTCGATCCGGAAACCACGTACCTTCACCTGGAAATCGGACCGGCCCAGATACTCGAACTCACCCTCGGACGTCCGGCGCACCAGATCCCCGGTCCGATACATCCGCGCCCCCGCGACCCCACCGAACGGGGCCGCGACGAACCGCTCCGCCGTCAGCCCGGGCCGCCCCAGATAACTCTGGGCCAGCGCGGGACCCGACAGATACAGCTCACCGGCCACCCCCGCCGGCACCGGGCGCAGTCGCGCGTCCAGCACCATCGCCCCGACACCGGGAAACGCCGCACCGATCGTGACCGGCTCGTCCGGCAGCAACGCGGCACTGCCCGTCGCCAGGATCGTCGCCTCGGTCGGGCCGTACCCGTTGAAGAAGGCCCGCTCGCCGACCGCCCACCGCCGCACCAGCGCCGGACCGAACGCGTCACCGGCCACTACGACCACTCGCAGCGCGTCCAACCCTCGCGGATCGACCGACTCCAGTGCCGCGGGCGTGATCAGCACATGGGTGACCTGCTCCCGATGCAGCAACGCGGCCAGCTCGGGGCCGCCGAACACCGTCGGCGGCGACACCACCAGCGTCGCACCGGTCTGGAACGTCACCAGCAGCTCGAGCACCGACACGTCGAAGTTCGGTGAGCACACGTGCAGCACCCGCGACCGCGCGTCCACCGCATACCGTTCCCGCGCCGCCGTGACCAGCGCACCCAGCCCGGCATGGGTCACCACCACGCCCTTGGGCCGTCCGGTCGATCCCGAGGTGTAGATGACATAGGCCGGATGCTGATCCGTCAGCGGACGCACCCGGTCCACATAGGAGATCGGATGCGCGGGCCGGTCCGCGATCCGATCGCGGACCGCGGGGGAGTCGACTGCCAGCCACTCGAGCGATTCGCCCAGCACCGGGGCGTGCGCCGTGCCGGTGAGTCCGAGCACCGCGCCCGAATCGGCCACCAGATAGGCGATCCGCTCCGCGGGCAGACCGGGATCGACCGGCACATACGCCGCACCCGCCTTGGCGACCGCCCACACCGCCAGCACCGACTCGACCGAACGGGTGAAACCGAGCGCGACCACGTCACCCGGGCCGACACCACGGTCCAGCAGTTCCCTGGCCAGCCGTGAGGACGCCGCGTCGAGCTCGGTGTAGGTGAGTTCGCGGCGCGCGCCGCCGTCGGCAGGGGAGTAGGTGATCGCGATCGCGTCACCCGCCGTATCGACCGCCGCGGTCAGCAGCTGCGCGAACAGGGGAGCGCTCGCCTTGCGATTGCCCCGACCTCGCGTCGCACGACGAACCTCACCCATTCGAGCACTACATCCTTCACCAATCCGGCCCACATCTGCGATGACCCGCGAACCCTGTCGGATTCTGGGCCTACCGGGGGCGGACCAGGTCGAACAAGCAAGAAGGAGTCGATATCGGGGCGTTCGGCGACCATGACACCACACGTCACGCTGTCAAGACCACACAAACGGTACGTACTACGGCCCATAAACCGTCTCCGGGCCCGAATTTGTGCGCATGGCACAATATCGAGGACGGTTTTTGTACGACGGACGGAGCGGGCGGTGGCAGCGTACGGATCCCTCGTCTGGGTCGGCCAAGCACTCGGACCCCTCACCGACACGATCACCGACGAGCTGATCCGCGTCACCGAACAGATGATCCCGGTGACCGACCTCGCCTTCGACCTCGCCGAGATGCGCGCCGCCAGCATCGCCGAGAACATCGCCGTCGTGCAGTACGTCCTGGCCAACAACATAGACCCCGCCACCGTCACCCCGCCCGCGGGCGCCGCCGCCTACGCCCAGCGCCTCGCCCGCCGCGGCGTCCCGCTCACCGTCCTGCTGCGGGCCTACGGTCTCGGCCAGTACCGGCTGCTCGACGCCGCCATCGGCCTCATCCTCGCCGTCCCCGGACCCGACCAGGCCACCCGCATCGCCGAACTGCTCAAATTCGCCGGCACCTACCTGGACCGCCTCAACTCTTCGATGGGCAGGATCTACGAAACCGAACGCGACCGCTGGCTCAGCAGCCGCCAAGCCGCCCGCCAGCAGTGGATCGCCCGCCTGCTCGACAGCGACGACGTCGACCTGGCGGCCGCCGAGGACGCCCTCGACTACCGCATCGACCGCCGTCATCGCGCCGCCGAGGTATGGACCCTGCCCACGGTCACCGGCGCCGAGGCGGTCCGCGCCCTAGACCACGCGCGCCGGATACTGTCCACGGAACTGCGCACCGACGGCGCGGACCTGGTCGCCGCGACCGGCGATCACGCCTTCCGTGCCTGGCTACCCGTCGTCACCGACGCCCCCTTGCCGGTCGACTCGCTGACGGAACGGCTGACCGCGGCGAAGCTGCCCGTGCGCATGATGCTCGGCCCGGCGGGGGACGGCCTGGCGGGATTCCGCCGCTCGGCCCGCTGCGCCGCCCGAGCGAAGACCATGGTCCTGTCCGCGGGTCCGGACGCGCCCACCGTGGTCGACTACGACACCGTGGCCCCCTTCGCCCTGCTCTCCGACGAACCGGACGAGCTCGCCGGACTGGTCCAGCGCGTCCTTGGGCCACTCGCGCACGACACCGCGAAAACCGCCATGCTGCGCGAAACCCTGGCGGTTTTCCTGGCCGAGTCGCACAGTTATTCGCGCACCGCTCGCGTCCTGGACGTCCACCGCAATACGATCCAGTACCGCATCCAGCAGCTCACCGGTCGCTACGGGATCACGCTGGACACCGACACCTTCGAACTGCGTTTCGCCCTCGGTGTCTGCCGCTGGTACCCGGCCGTCCTGACCTGACGAATGTGAGTCCGGCTGGTTTGTACGACGCGCACAGTGGGTACAACGGTCCGAATGTCGGGAATCACGCGCGGTTCCAGCGCAACATCGCCGGGGGAGACCCGCCGGGGAATCGCCCTGCCGACGTAGGCTTCCGTGGTGCGCCTGATCGACCTCACCGTGCCGATCCACACCGGGATGCCCGTGTTTCCGGGCGACCCGGAGGTGGTCCTCGAACCGGCCCTGCGGGTGGCCGACGACGGGGTCAACGTGCTGCGGGTGCACCTGGGATCGCAGACCGGAACCCACGTCGACGCACCGGCGCATCTCGACGACAGCCTTCCGGCGCTGGACGAGCTGCCGCTCGAGCGGTTCGCCGGGCGCGCGGTCATCGTGGACGCGCGATCGGTGGCGCCGGGGACCGCGGTCGGCGTGGAGCACTTCGACGGAACAGTCGAGGCGGGCGCGGTAGTGCTGATCGCGACGGGATGGTCGTCGAACTGGGGGACAGGCGCCTATTTCGGCAGCCATCCCTATCTGGCACCGGCGGCGGCCCGGTACCTGATCGAGGCGGGTATCCGGACGGTGGGCATCGATGCGCCGAGTGTCGATCCGTCCGCGAGCGAGGAATTCGAGCTACCGGCCCATCGGATCCTGTGTGGGGCCCATGCGGTGATCGCGGAGAATCTCACGGGTCTCGAACAATTGCTGGATGCGCAGCTCGCCGGCGAATCCATCGAGGTATCGCTGTTTCCGCTGCGACTCGGCGGTGGCGCGGATGGTGCACCGGTCAGGGCCATGGCGTACATCGGTCGGGAGAGCGGTTCGTGAGCACTGGTGGAGGGGGCGTTCTCAGCACTACTTGACATAATGTGCATTATCGGCATTTGAACCGGGCCGGTCGGATGAGGTTTTTGCGCCGTGTTTGCATCACATGCCGGGTTGCATTGCGAGCCAGTCGCCCTCGTCCCACGGCCGCCGTCGCCCCGAGTTGGGAAGTTTGCGCCACAATCTCGCTGCGCGACGGAATTACTCCCGTCGACCATCATTTCGCTCGCGAACGAGAATTCGCCGATACGACGCCTGGGCGCCATTCATGACTGCCGACGATGAATGCCGGTCAGTCCTTCCATTCCGGCCTCTAAATGGACGATTGCGCATATTCGAGCGACCGCCGGCCGACGGCCCCGCACTCCCCCTCCACTTCCCCAGTGCCATTGTTTCGTCACAGTGACGAAACAATGGCACTGGGGAACTCACAAATACACGGCCTCCACGTCCGCCGCATACTTCTTCATGACCGTGGCACGCTTCAACGACATCTTGGGAGTCAGCTCACCCGTCGCCTCGGTCCAGTCCGTGGGCAGAATCCGGACCTTCTTGATGGCCTCAGCATGAGACACCAATTTGTTGGTGTCGGCGACCGCGGCGTCGATCTCCGCCACCAGTACCGGATGTTCGATCAACTGCTCGAGCGGAAGGTCGGCGGACACGTTGTGCCGTTGCCGCCAAGCAGGCAGCGCCTCGGGATCGAGGGTCACGAGGGCGCCGACGAAGGGTCGGCCGTCGCCGACGACCATCGCCTGGCCGATCAGCGAGTGCGCGCGCAGCGAGTCTTCCAGCACACCCGGTGACACGTTTTTGCCGCCCGCGGTGACCAGGATTTCCTTCTTGCGGCCGGTGATCGTGAGATAGCCGTCGCGGTCGATCGCGCCGAGGTCGCCGGTGCGGAACCAGCCGTCGGTGAAGGCGTCCGCGGTGGCATCGGGGTTTCCCCAGTACTCGTCGAAGACGACCGGCCCGCGTAGCAGGAGTTCGCCGTCGTCCGCGATCTTGACGGCGTGGCCGTCGGTGGGCCGGCCCACGGTGCCGACCCGGGTGTTCTGCGGGGTGTTCACGGTGATGGCGGCGGTGGTTTCGGTGAGCCCGTAGCCCTCGTAGACGGGAATGCCCGCGCCGCGGAAGAAGTGGCCCAGGCGGGCACCGAGCGGGCCGCCACCGGAGACGGCCGCCTCACACCGGCCACCGAGGGCGGTGCGCAGTTGCCGGTACACCAGGCGGTCGAACAGGGCGTGCTCGAGCCTGCGCAGCTGTCCGGGACCGCCGCTGTCCAGTGATTCGCTCCAGGCGATGGCGGTCTCGGTGGCGCGGTCGAAGATCCGGCCCTTGCCGCCGGCGTGGGCCTTCTGCTTCGCGCCGTGGAAGACCTTCTCGAACACCCGGGGCACCGCGAGGATGAAATGCGGCCGGAAACTGCCGAATTGGTCGACGAGGGTCGACCAGTCGGAGCTGAACGCGACGACGACCTTGGCGTCGAGGGCCGCCAGCGTGACCGCCCGGGCGAAGACGTGCGCGAGCGGCAGGAACATCAGGGTCTTGTTGCCTTCGGTGACGAACTCGCTCAGGGCGATCCGGTCGGATTTCGACTCGGCGTAGAGGTTCGCGTGCGACAGCAGGACGCCCTTGGGTCTGCCGGTGGTGCCCGAGGTGTAGATCAGGGTCGCCGGGGAGCTCGCGACGACCTGGGCGCGCCGGGTGTGCACGACCGCGTCGTCGAGTTCGGCGCCGCGGGTGGTCAACTCGCCGATCACGCCCTGGTCGATCCGCAGGACTTCGGCGAGGTCGGGCAGGGCGGCGGGGTCGATCTCGTCGATGACGCGGTGGTGCTTGTCACTGTCGACGATGAGCAGCCGTGTCGCGGAGTCCAGGAGGATCCATTTGGCCTGTTCGGCGGCGGAGCTGTCGTAGATGGCGACAGTACAGCCGCCGGCGGCCCAGATGGCGTGGTCGAGGACCACCCACTCGTAGCGGGTGGGCGCCATGATGGCGATGCGGTCGCCGGGTTGGATGCCGGTGGCGATGAGGCCTTTGGCGACGTCGGTGACGGTTGCGGCGAATTCGGCGGCGGTGATGTCGGCCAGGTCGCCCGCGCCGGTGGCGACATTGAACAGCACCGTGTCCGGTGTCTGCTCGGCGTGGCGGAACACGCTGTCGGAGTTGTTGGCGTGTTCCGGCACGGTGTAGGTCGCCGGGGTGTCGAATTCGCGCATCGGTGTTCTTCTCTCGGTCGGGGTGTGCGCTACTGCGCGGTGGCCGGTTCCCGGCGGTGGTCGAGGCCGAGGCGGTGCAGGCCGCGCAGGTCGTAGGTGTGGGTGGCGACGGCGCCGAGGACCAGGCCGATCGCGAGGCCGGCGAGGGTCATCCAGAGGCCCTGGGCCAGGCCGGATTCCAGGCGGCCGTCGAAGAACAGGATGGCGCGGACGGCGAGGTAGATCTGGTGCATGGGTTCGAAGGCGGCCAGGTCGGCGATCCAGCGGGGGGTGGCTTCGAGCGGGATGGTGCCCGAGGAGGACGGGATGCCGAGGACGACGAAGACGATGAGGTTGATCATCAGGCCCGCGGTGCCGAAGGTGGCCATGACCGAGAGTCCGGTGACGGCGATGGCGATGATGGCCAGGGTGCCGTAGAGGAACAGCAGCATCGGTCGTTCGATGCTCATGTCGAGCAGGGCGCCCACACCGAGGAATACCGCGGAGGCCAGGGGTGCGCTGATGACGGCGATGGCCCATTTGACGAGCAGAGTGCGCCAGCGGCTGATCCGGGCGGTGGTGACGGCTTTGTGCCATGGCCCGTATTCGGCGGGGACGAAGCCGAGGGAGCCGTCGACGAGGGAGTTGATCATCATGGCGCCGCTGAAGCCGACAATGAGCAGGACGAGGGTGTAGAAGAACGCCGCGAGGCCTTGGCCGGTGCCTTCGGGCAGCGGATGGTACGGAGTCACGACGACGTCGATGGGGTGGGTGAGCTGGAGTTGCGCGGCGCCGCTGAGGGGTGCGGTGCCGATGGCGGCGCGGACCTGTTGTTCGAGGCGGTCGCCGACGGTGGTGTCGACCTGGGTCATCGCCTGGTCGGCGATGGTCTGCATGATCTGGGCGGCCAGGGTGCCTGCGCGGGGGTTGGTGAGGACGGAGATGATCGGCTGTTCGACGTCGCCGGGGACGATCGAGGCGGTGCCGAGGATGGCGACGCGTTTGGTGAAGTCGCCGGGGATGACGATGGCGCCGTACACCTCGCCGTTGCGCAGCTGGCGCTGGGCTTCGTTGAGGCCGACGGGGCGCAGGTCGATCTTGTCGGCGGGGATGTTGTCACGCAGCGCGGTGGTGATCTGCTCGCCGAGGTTGGTCGGGGTGCCCGCGAGGGTGTCGCCGACGTCCTGGTTGACGACGGCGATCGGGAAGTCGTGCAGGTGCTTCTCGGGGTCGGCGGTGTAGCCGAGGTACATGGTGCCCAGGAGTGCGGCCAGCACGGTGACCAGGGTGATCGGTGCCAACCACTCGCGGATCGGCATGCTGCTCGGTGGGCGTCGCGGCGCGGTGTCGTCAGTCATGGCACCGTCAATGTAGTCACCGACTACAAAGTAGTCAATGCAAACATTGGGGACGCGTCGGATATCCTGCTTGCACCATGTCCCTGCACTCGCGCTATCACCACGGAGATCTGCGCGCCGCCCTGCTGCAGCACGCCGAGACGGCCTTGCGCACGGTCGGCGCGGACGGTCTGTCGCTGCGTCAGCTGGCCCGCGACACCGGCGTCAGCCATGCGGCGCCGAGCCGGCATTTCCGGGACAAGCAGGCACTGCTGGACGCGTTGGCGGTCACCGGGCTGGAGCGCCTCGGCGCCTGCTTCGCGGCGGCGTCGACGGACGGGCCGATCACCGCGCGCCTGCAGGCGTTCGCGCGCGCGTATCTGCGCTTCGCCGTCGACAATCCCGAGCTGCTCCCCCTGATGTTCGCGCGCAGGCACAGTTCGGGCTCACCCGAGATCCAGGAGGCGGCCGATCGGGCGTTCGCGGTACCCGTCGCGCTGATCGCGGAGGGTCAGGCGACGGGCGAGATCGTCCCCGGGGATCCCAAGCGCATCGGGGTGACCGCGCTGGCCGCGCTACAGGGTCTGGCGACGTTCGTCGGCTCGGGCTACACCGCGGACTACGACGCCGCCGAGTTGCTCGACGATCTGGTCGCGCACATGACGCTGGGGCTGCTCCCCCGCGTGTGAGCGCCGCTAGTTGGTGCCGGCGAGGATGACGGGCCGGTCGTTGCGCGGCTGGGTGGGCCGGTTGCTGTGCGGGAACAGCCGGCGATAGCGGTCGACGTCGGCGACCGCGACGGGACTCGGTTCGCGCAGCACGATCCACGCGACGCCTTCGGTGCACGGCGGCGTGGTGAGGGAGCCTTCGTAGCGGAACTGGGCGCGGTTGTCGGGCAGGAAGGCGCGCGGGTCGATGTTGCTCAGGGTGCGGGTGGCGCCGACGCGGTCGGGGGCCGCGGCGAGGATCGCGCTCAGTGGCGCGGGCGCCTCCTGGGCGCGCAGCAGGACCGCGAGGACAGCGAGTCGCCCGTGCGCGTCGGTGTGGACCAGGTGGAGTTCCATCGCGGTCTCCGCGCCGGCGACGGTGTGTTCGCTGGGGAGGTGGAAGTGGTACTGGGTCAGGGTGAACGAGGTGCCGTCGACGACGATCCGGTTGCCGGAGTCGGCGGGGACGCCGACCTGGATGGCGTGCCCGTTGTTGGTGAGGGTGGCGGTGCGGATGCGGCGGTAGACGATGTCGATGTCGTCGGTGGGGTGTGCCTCGCCGGCGTCGGGGAGGTCGATCGGTGATTGGGCGTGCCCGTTGCGGCAGGTGGCGTACTGCTTGCCGAGGTCGGCCCAGTGGTCGGGGCCTTCGTGGTCGTAGTCCCAGTGTGGCGCTGCTGCTGTGGGGTCGGAGCCGGCGCATCCGGCGACGGCGAGCAGGGCGAGGGCGGCGAGCGCTCCGCGACGGTTCAGGACGGCTCGACGGGTCATCGGCGGAACTCCTTGCCAGGACCGAGCGGTCGGCCCTGGTGGCCGCGCTCTGGGCGCGCACGCCGAAATCGACGAGTCACCGACCAGGTCCGGCATGTCCGTTTCGTCCCGAATATCCTTCTGGTGCAGGCGATTTCGCGTGCGGGAATCTCAGGCTAGGCCGGGGTGCGCGCCGGATTCCAGGGGTGACGGCGGCGAGATACGTCACATCACCGGCAAGGACGCGCAGACAGCGCTGCCCTCCCCCACCGACGGCGAGGGCGAGGGAGGGCAGCGGCCGGGGTCAGGCGCCGACGTAGTCGGCGAGATGCTCGCCGGTGAGGGTCGACCGGGCGGCGACGAGCTCGGCGGGAGTGCCCTGGAAGACGATCTGACCGCCGTCGTGACCGGCACCGGGACCGAGGTCGATGATCCAGTCGGCGTGCGCCATCACGGCCTGGTGGTGTTCGACGACGATGACGGACTTGCCCGCGTCGACGAGCCGATCCAGCAGCCCGAGCAGCTGTTCGACGTCGGCCAGGTGCAGGCCCGTGGTCGGTTCGTCGAGGATGTAGACCCCGCCCTTGTCGGACATGTGGGTGGCCAGCTTCAGGCGCTGGCGTTCGCCGCCGGACAGGGTGGTCAGCGGCTGGCCGATGGTGAGGTAGCCGAGGCCGACCTCGGTGAGGTGGGTGAGGATCTTGTGCGCGGCCGGGGTGCGGGCCTCCCCCTCGCCGAAGAACTCGCGTGCCTCGTCGACCGGCATGGCCAGCACGTCGCTGATGTTCTTACCCGCGAAGGTGTAGTCGAGCACCTCGGCCATGAACCGCTTGCCCTCGCACACCTCGCACACCGTGGACACCCCGGCCATCATCGCCAGGTCGGTGTAGACGACGCCGGCGCCGTTGCAGTTCGGGCACGCGCCTTCGGAGTTCGCGCTGAACAGTGCGGGTTTGGCGCCGGTGGCCTTGGCGAAGGCCTTGCGGATGTGGTCGAGCAGGCCGGTGTAGGTGGCGGGGTTGCTGCGCCGTGAGCCCTTGATCGGCGCCTGGTCGACGGAGATGACGCCCTCGTCGATCGGGATGGAGCCGTGCACGAGCGAGCTCTTGCCCGAGCCGGCGACGCCGGTGACGGCGACCAGGACGCCGAGCGGGATGTCGACGTCGACCTTGCGCAGGTTGTTGGCGACGGCGCCGCGGATCTGCAAGGCGCCCTGGTGTTCCCGCACGCTGTCCTTGACGGCGGCACGGTCGTCGAAGTGGCGGCCGGTGACGGTGTCGCTGCCGCGCAGGCCGTCGACGGTGCCTTCGAAGCAGATGGTGCCGCCCTTGGAGCCCGCGGCGGGGCCGAGGTCGACGATGTGGTCGGCGATGACGATGGTCTCGGGCTTGTGTTCGACGACCAGGACGGTGTTGCCCTTGTCGCGCAGGCGCAGCAACAGGTCGTTCATGCGCTGGATGTCGTGCGGGTGCAGGCCGGCGGTGGGCTCGTCGAAGACGTAGGTGACGTCGGTGAGCGAGGAGCCCAGGTGCCGGATCATCTTGACGCGCTGGGCCTCACCGCCGGACAGGGTGCCCGAGGGCCGCGACAGCGACAGGTAGCCGAGGCCGATCTCGACGAACGAGTCCAGGGTCTGCCGCAGCGATTCCAGCAGCGGCGCCACCGAGGGGTCTTCGATACCCTTGACCCATTCGGCGAGGTCGGTGATCTGCATGGCGCAGGCGTCGGCGATGCTGATGCCGTCGATCTTGGAGGAGCGGGCTTCGGCGCTGAGGCGGGTGCCGTCGCAGTCGGGGCAGGTGCCGAAGGTGACGGCGCGTTCGACGAAGGCGCGCACGTGCGGCTGCAGGGCTTCGACGTCCTTGGACAGCATGGATTTGCGGATCTTGGGGATCAGGCCCTCGTAGGTGAGGTTGATGCCGTCGACCTTGATCTTGGTGGGCTCCTTGTAGAGCAGGTCGGCGAGCTGTTTCTTGGTGTACTTCTTGATCGGCTTGGCGGGGTCGAAGAAGCCGCTGCCCTTGTAGATACGGCCCATCCAGCCGTCCATGCTGTAGCCGGGGATGGTGAAGGGGCCTTCGTCGAGGGATTTGTTCACGTCGTAGAGCTGGGTGAGGTCGATGTCGTTGACGGTGCCCTTGCCCTCGCAGGTGGGACACATGCCGCCGGTGACGCTGAAGCTGCGCCGTTCCTTGACGGTGACGCCGTTCTTCTCCACGGCGACGGCGCCGGAACCGCTGATGGAGGCGACGTTGAAGGAGAACGCCTGGGAGGACCCGATGTGCGGGTCGCCGAGGCGGCTGAACAGGATGCGCAGCATGGCGTTGGCGTCGGTGACGGTGCCGACGGTGGAGCGTGGGTCGGCGCCGAGGCGGGACTGGTCGACGAGGATGGCGGTGGTGAGGCCTTCCAGGACGTCGACGTCGGGGCGGGACTGGCTGGGCATGAAGCCCTGCACGAACGCGCTGTAGGTCTCGTTGATGAGGCGCTGGGATTCGGCGGCGATGGTGCCGAAGACGAGCGAGCTCTTGCCGGAGCCGGAGACGCCGGTGAAGACGGTGAGCCTGCGCTTGGGGATCTCGACGCTGATGTCGCGCAGATTGTTCACGCGCGCGCCGTGCACGCGGATCAGGTCGTGGCTGTCGGCCGGCTCCACGGTCGCGGTGCTGGTCTTCTTGGCCGTGCTCATGGGTCTCCCTAGGTCGGTCGGCGTCGCCGGACTTCGAATCTACCGGCGGGAGGGGCTAGTTGGCCTGCTGGATGCGGACCATGTTTCCGGCGGGGTCGCGGAAGGCGCAGTCGCGGATGCCGTAGGGCTGGTCGGTCGGTTCCTGGACGACTTCGACGTCACCTGCCTGGAGTTTTTCGAACAGTCCGTCGAGGTCGTCGGTGGCGAGGTTGATGCCGGCGTAGGTGCCCTTGGCCATCATCTCGGTGATGACGCGGCGTTCCTCGTCGGTGACGCCGGGGTCGGCGGCGGGCGGGTGCAGCACGATGGCGGTGCTGGGCTGGCCGACGGGGCCGACGGTGATCCAGCGCAGGCCGTTGTAGCCGACGTCGTTGCGGACTTCGAAGCCGAGGGTGTCGCGGTAGAAGGCGAGGGCGGCGTCGGGGTCGTCCTGGGGCAGGTAGCTCTGGTGAATGGTGATGTTCATGACGACCACGCTAACGACCGGTGGTGGGCGACGCTTCTCGATTCCTGATCGGTCGGGTGACCTTCTTGGCCACGCACGAGGGCATGCCTTCGGTGGCCGCCATCTGTTGCTGCCGGTAGACGCTGGGCGGGACGCCGACCAGTTCGGTGAAGCGGGTGCTGAAGGTGCCCAGCGACGAGGAGCCGACGGCGAAGCACACCTCGGTGACGCTCAGATCACCGCGCCGCAGCAGCGCCATCGCGCGTTCGATGCGGCGGGTCATCAGGTACGAGTACGGGGATTCGCCGTAGGCGAGGCGGAATTGCCTGCTGAGATGGCCCGCGGACATGTGCACGCCGCGGGCGAGGGCTTCGACGTCGAGGGGCTGGGCGTAGTCGCGGTCGATGCGGTCGCGGACGCGGCGCAGCAGCGCGAGATCCCTGAGGTGCTGGGGTCGCTCCGGCATGCTGGTCACATGCGCGATCGTCTCACGACGGGGCGGGTCGGCGCAGCCAGGCTACCGTCCAGCGATCGGTGGGAGAACCGATGAACGGCGTATACGGCGGCGATGATCCGCTCGCGATCGGGGTGTACGGCGCGCGGGTGCACAATCTGCGCGATATCGATGTGACGGTGCCGTTGCGCACGTTCGTCGCGGTGGCGGGGGTGTCGGGGTCGGGGAAGTCGTCGCTGGCGATGGGGGTGTTGTACGCGGAGGGCTCGCGGCGCTACCTCGAGGCGTTGTCGACGTATACGCGGCGGCGGATGGCGGCGGCGCCGCGGGCCGCGGTCGACAGTGTGGTGCACGTGCCCGCCGCGCTGGCGTTGCGGCAGCGGCCCGGGGTGCCGGGGGTGCGCAGCACGTTCGGCACGTCGACGGAGTTGCTGAACGTGCTGCGGTTGATGTTCTCGCGGTTGGCGGCGCATCGGTGCCCGAACGGGCATCGGCAGGCGCCGACCGTCGAGGTGGCGATGGGCCTGGAGCTGACGTGTCCGGTGTGCGGGGTGCGTTTCGCGCCCCCTGGCGCGGAGTCGCTGGCGTTCAACGGTGACGGCGGGTGTCCCCGGTGTGCGGGTACGGGGGTGGTGCGTGAGGTGGACGAGGACGCGTTGGTGCCCGATCCGGGACGCACCATCGCGCAGGGGGCGGTGGCGCCGTGGTCGATGTTCGGGTTGACGGTGATGCCGCGGGTGGTCGCCGAGTTCGGGGTGCGCACCGATGTGCCGTATCGCGATCTGAGCAGTGCCGAACGGGAGGTGGTGTTGCGCGGTCCGGCCGAGAAGCGTCATATCACGGTGCCGACGAAGAACGGCAAGGTGTTCGAGATGGACTTCACCTATCGCAATGCGGTGCGGTCGGTGCAGGAGGCGCTGGACAAGTCGACCAGTGAGCGCGGCCTGGCGCGGGTGAACCGGTTCATCACCGCGCGGCGGTGCCCGGTGTGTCACGGCACCCGGTTGAGCGAGCGGGCGCTGGCGCCGCTGGTCGCGGGGATCGATCTGGCGCGGGCCACGGCCCAGACCTTGGACGAGCTGGTGGCGTGGGCGCCGGGGGTGGTGGCTCCCCTGCCGACCAAGATGCGGGAGATGGCGGGGCGGCTGGTGGAGACATTGCTGGCGATGGCGCGCCGGTTGCGGGAGCTGGGGCTGGGTTATCTGAGTCTGGATCGGGCGAGCGCGACCTTGTCGACGGGAGAGCGGCAGCGGGTGCAGCTGGCGCGTGCGGTGCGCAATCAGACGACCGGGGTGCTGTATGTGCTGGACGAGCCGTCGATCGGCCTGCATCCGTCGAATGTGGACGGGCTGCTGGGGGTGCTGCGCGATCTGCTGCGCGACGGCAATTCGGTGGTGTGTGTCGACCACGACGTGCAGGTGTTGCGCGAGGCCGAGTGGATCGTCGAAATGGGGCCGGGTTCGGGTACCGAGGGCGGCCGGGTGCTGGCCACCGGGACACCGGCCGATCTGGGCGCGGACGCGCGGTCGCTGCTGGGTGGTTTCCTGGCCGGGCGGGAGCCGGTGGTGGTGCGGGCGCGCGCGGACACCGAGGCGATGTTCGAGCGGGGCCGGATCCGCTTGTCCACGCGGCCGATCCACACCGTGCACGCGCTGGAGGTCGAGATTCCGCTGGGTCGGGTGACGGCGGTGACCGGGGTGTCGGGTTCGGGCAAGTCGACACTGGTCCTGGAGAGCCTGGTGCCCGCGCTGGCGGCGGCCGCCGCGGATGCGCCGCTGCCGGCGCATGTCGAATCGCTGGAGGCGCCGGGGATCACGCGGGTGGATGTGGTCGACGCGACGCCGATCGGTGTCAACGTGCGTTCCACCGTCGCGACCTACAGCGGGGTGCTCGACGATCTGCGGCGGGCCTACGCGGCGACACCGGCGGCGGTCGAGCGTGGGCTGACGGCCGCCGATTTCTCCTACAACACCGGGTCGCTGCGGTGCACACGGTGTGAGGGCACCGGGCAGGTGTCGCTGGATGTGCAGTTCCTGCCCGATGTCGACATCGAATGCCCGGAGTGCGGCGGTACCCGCTACTCCCCCGCCGCCGGGGAGATCGTGTGGCCCGACGGCGGGATCAGCCTGCCCGCTCTGATGAGGCGCACGGTCGGCGAGGCGCGGGAGCTCACGGTCGGGCTGCGGCGCGTGGACACCCGGTTGCGGCGGCTGGTCGATCTGGGTCTGGGCTATCTGACGCTCGGTGAGAGCACGCCGGCGCTGTCGGGTGGTGAGGCGCAGCGGCTGAAACTGGCCGCCGAGCTGGGGCGCGGGCAGACGGGCTCGGTGTTCGTGTTCGACGAGCCGAGTGTGGGTCTGCATCCCCTCGACATCCGTACCTTGCTGGCGGTGATCCAGCGGCTCGACGACAGTGGCGCGACGGTGATCGTCATCGAGCACGATCTCGACATGATCGCCAATGCCGACTACGTGATCGATCTGGGTCCCGGCGGTGGCGCGGCCGGTGGACGGATCGTGGCCGCCGGGACACCGGCCGCGCTCGCCCGTGTCGCGGGCAGTGTCACCGGCCGCTACCTGGCCGGTCACGTGACGGCGGGTGGGCCGGGATCGGGGCGCACCGCGGCGAGCTGATCGAGGAAGTGCGGGCAGCTGCGGAAGTCCTCGGCGTCGCAGTCGAGGACGTGGGTGATCGCGTCGAGGGCGGCGCGGGTGCGGGCCAGCTGGTCGAGGAGGCGGGCACGCTGCTCGTGCAGGACCCGGGTGCGGGTGGCGCGGTCGGGGGTGCCGGTGAACAGCAGGGCGAGGTCGTCCAGGGACAGTCCGGCCTTCTTGCCCAGGACGATCATGGCGATGGTGTCGAGGTCGGTGTCGCGGTAGCGGCGCCGGCCCGCCGCGTCGCGGTCGGGGGTGAGCAGACCGCGGTCCTCCCAGTGCCGCAGGACATGGGTGGCCAGGCCGAAGCGGGCCGCGGCCGTGCCGATCGTGGTGTGCGCACCCGTCATCGGTCGAGCCTAGGCGGTGGCGCGGTAGCGGGTGACGATCCCGACGGGATGCCACGGGAGGCGCACGGTGGTGGTGTCGACGTGGCCGAAGTGGGTGCGCAGTGCCCGGCGGTTCGCGCCGGGGCGGGCGAAGCGGAAGTCGTAGACGGTGAGGTGGCCGCCCGGGCGCAGGACCCGGTGCAGTTCGCGGGCGGCGGCGTCGAGGTCGGGCCATTCGTGCATGCTCAGGCTGGATACCGCCAGATCGATGCCGGCGTCGGGGTAGGGCAGGTCGGTGACGTCGGCGACGGCGAGGTCGACGGTGTGGCCGGTGAGGTTGCGGTGGGCGATCTCGATCATGTGCGGGGACAGGTCGATGCCGTGCAGGCGCAGGTCGGGTCGGCGGGTGGCCAAGCGGGACAGCAGCTTTCCGGGGCCGGTGCCGATGTCGACGACGGTGGCGCCGGGTCCGGTCGCGGTGTCGATGTCGGCGGCGATCCGCCGGTAGAGGCTGCCGAGCAGCCGGGTGGCGCGCTGGTCGTAGCTGGTGCTCTGGGCGTGGTCGAAGGTGGTCATGGGACCACGGTGCCGGTTCAGGTCGACCTGAAGTCAAGCCCGTGGCGGTGAAACCCGCGGTGTCGCAGTCACAGTGGACGCAGGACCACGATGCCCGGGGTGGTGCGGATGTAGTCGGCCAGTGGGGTGTCGAGCACCTGGTACTCGGCCAGGGAGGACGCGTTGCGGAACACCGGGCCGTCGGCGGTGTGGACGACGATGCCGACATGGGTGACGTCGAGGCCGGCGTCAGGGGTGTAGGCACCGAGGAAGTCACCGGTGCGCAGGCCCGCGAGCACGCCGTGATCGACGGCGGCCGCCGGGATGTGGGTGATCGCGCGATCGACCACGGGCAGGCCGGGCAGGTAGGTGCCGCCGTCGGCCTTGGCGTTGAGGTGCTTGGTGACGGTGACCGCGGCGGGGCTCAGGCTCGCGGTGACATCGGTGGCGGCGATGCGGCCGGTGTGCGCCCAGTCGGTGAAGAAGTGTTTGCGCCGGGTGAATTCGACGCGGCTGTCGACGTAGCGGGTGGCGACGAGGTTGGCGGTGAACTGGTCGCGGTCGGCCGAGCGGGAGGCGGCCTCGAGGTAGTCGAGGTAGGTGAAGCAGTCGACGCGGCGCAGGTCGATCACGAGTTGTTCGGGCTCGGTGGCCGAGCCGACGAGCATGTTCGCGCCATACGGGGTGCCGAGCAGGTGGGCCGAGAGCCGCGCGAGCAGTTCCGCGCGGCTGATGTCGCCGGATCGGGCGCGTTCGGCCAGCAGGTCGTCGATCGCGCGGCCGGTGGTGTCGTCGACCGCGGGTGCCGCGAACGCCGGTGCGCTCGGGCCGAGCAGGGCGGCCAGGACGAGCAGGATCCGGACGATGGTGCGCAAGACGCCTCCCAGCTGATCGGTGCGAGCGGTGTCCACCGTAGTCGACGTCGTGGCGGCGCGGTCAGGCGTTCGGGACGATGACGGCGCGTCCGGTGATCTGCCCCGCGTGCAGGCGCTCGTAGGCCAGCGGCGCTTCGTCCAGGGCGAAGGTCTCGACGTGGACCGACACCTCGCCCTGGCGGGCCAGGTCGAGAACTTCGATCAGTTCGGTGCGGGTCCCCCAGTACGGGGAGGTCACGGTGGTTTCGTAGGGCAGGGAACCGAACCCGACGGGCACGGTGCCGCCGCCGAGTCCGACGACGGTGATGTCGGCGGCGACACCGGCGGCGGCCGCCGCGGTGGCGGTGGTGGGTGGTGCGCCGACGAAGTCGAGGATCACCTGGGCGCCGAGTCCGTCGGTGAGGGTTCGGATGCGTTCGGCCGCACCGGAATCGGACAGGACGGTCTCGTGGGCGCCGACCCGGCGGGCCAGGTCGAGGCGGTCCTCGGACAGGTCCAGGGCGATGATGCGGGTGGCGGTGAGCGCGCGCAGCAGCTGGATGGCGACGTGCCCGAGCCCGCCGGCACCGATGACGACGGTGGTGCTGCCGGGCACGAGTTTGGGCAGCGACAGCGAGATCGCGTGGTACGGGGTGAGTCCGGCGTCGGTGAGCGAGACGTTCTGCACCGGGTCGAGCTCGCCCAGGGGCACGAGATGACGGGCGTCGTCGACGATCAGGTATTCGGCCATCGCGCCGGGTGCGCCGAGGCCGGGCGGGAAGATGCCGCGTTCCCTGGCGTGGAGGCAGTAGTTCTCGGCCCCGGTGGCGCACCGGCGGCACCGGCCGCATCCCCACGGCCCGTACACGGCCATCATGGCGCCGATCTCGACACCCTCGACCCCGGCGCCGAGGGCGGCGACCCGGCCCGCGCCTTCGTGACCCAGGGTCAGCGGCAGCGGGAAGCCGAGTTGATCGGCGGGCATCTCCATCACGGCGATGTCGGAGTGGCAGACTCCGGCGGCGGTGACCTGCAACAGCACCTGGCCCGGGCCTGGTTCCGGATCGGGGACGGTGACGACTTCGGGCGCGGAGCCGGGAGTGCGGTACTGGACGGCCTGCACGGGTACCTCCCACATCGAGGGTGGACTGCGGTGTCGGCGAGCTCGCTCGATCGTCGCAGCAGTTCCGGGGCGATTGCAAGCGATTCGCGATCTCGGCGATGCTGTGCGGGAGGGCTGGATTCGCGTACCGTTGGCGCAGGTAGTCCGCCTCTGTGGCGGATTCGCGCGGAAGTTGCTCGTTCGACTCATCGCCGGGTGCGGCGGAAGGGAAACCGAGATGCGTGCTCTGACCGTTGTTCCGAATCAGCCGGGATCGTTGCGCGTGGAGGATGTGCCCGATCCGGTGGCCGCACCGGACGAGTTGCTCGTCGAGGCGATCGCGCTGGGGATCTGCGGCACCGATCGCGAGATCGCCGAGGGCCTCTACGGGTGGGCGCCGCCGGGGCGGGACCGGCTGATCCTGGGGCACGAGTCGCTGGGCCGGGTGCGCACCGCGCCGGACGGAAGCGGTTTCACGGAGGGCGATCTGGTGGTCGGGATCGTGCGCAGGCCCGACCCGGTGCCGTGTGGCGCGTGTGCGCGCGGCGAGTTCGACATGTGCCGCAACGGGCGCTATGTGGAGCGCGGGATCAAGGAGATCGACGGGTTCGGGTCGAGCGCGTGGGTGATCCCGGTCGACTACGCGGTGCGCCTGGATCCGTCGCTGGCCCAGGTGGGGGTGTTGATGGAGCCGACGACGGTGGTGGCCAAGGCGTGGGATCAGATCGAGAAGATCAACGGGCGGGCCTGGTTCGATCCGAAGACGGTGCTGGTCACCGGCGCCGGGCCGATCGGGCTGCTGGCGGCGATGCTCGGCGCGCAGCGGGGACTGGACGTGCATGTGCTCGACCGCACCACCGAGGGACCCAAGCCGGGGCTGGTGCGCGATCTCGGCGGCACCTTCCACATGGGGTCGGCCGCGGCGGTGGCGGAGAAGATCGATCCGGATGTGGTGATCGAGGCGACGGGGTCACCGGCGGTGGCGTTGCAGGCCGCCGAGATCAACAATCCCGGGGTGATCGTGTGCCTGACCGGGGTGTCCTCGCCCGGGAACGACGCCGAGGTCGATGTGGGTGCGCTGAACCGGAACATCGTGCTGGACAACGCGGTGGTGTTCGGGTCGGTCAACGCCAACCGCCACCACTACGAGCTGGCGGCCGAAGCGCTGGCCAAGGCCGATCCGGCGTGGCTGGATCGGCTGATCACCCGGCGGCTGCCGTTGGAGCGGGCGCTCGAGGCGTTCGAGCCGGGTGATCACGCCGATATCAAGGTCGTGGTCGACCTCTGAGGGTCAGACCGGGCAGCCGTCGGGGCCGCAGGTCTCGCCCTCGGCGACGGTCACCAGCGGTGCCGGGCGGTCGTTCCACGCGGTGGTCAGCGCCTGGGTGAAGACCTCGGCGGGCTGGGCGCCGGAGACCGCGTATTTGCTGTCGAAGACGAAGAACGGCACGCCGGTCGCGCCGAGCTGGGCGGCTTCGCGTTCGTCGCGGCGCACGTCCTCGGCGTAGGCCCGCGGGTCGGCCAGGACGTCGCGCACGGCGGTCTCGTCGAGGCCGGCGCGGACCGCGAGGGTGACGAGGCGTTCGGTGTCGGCGAAGACGGGCTCGGATTCGGCGAAGTTGCCCGCGTAGAGGGCGTCCAGCAGCGCTTCCTGCTTGCCCTGCTCGAGGGCGAAGTGCAGCAGCCGGTGCATGTCGAAGCTGTTGCCGTAGTCGCGGCCGCTGGTCTGGTAGGGCAGGCCGAGCTGGGCGGCCTGGGCGCCGATGGCGCGCTCGTTGGCGGCGGCCTGGTCGACGCTGATGCCGTATTTGGCGGCGATGCGCGGGATCACGGGCCCGGTCTCGTCGGTGGGCAGGCTGGGGTCGAGTTCGAAGGAACGGTGCACGACCTCGACCTGGTCGCGGTGCTCGAACCCGGCCAGTGCTTCCTCGAAGCGGGCCTTGCCCAGGTAGCAGAACGGGCAGTTGATGTCGGTCCAGATCTCTACTCTGGTGGTCAAGCGGGCCTCCGCACATATCTGGACAGGCGTTCAAATTTCGTGGGGTGCAACGCCGGCGACGGTGCCGCTATTCCCCGGCACGTCCGGGCACGACAGGACGAGCACGAAGGAATCCGATGACGGTGCAGCGACGGAGGGGGTGGGTGCCGGTGTCCGAGGGATTGACGGCGCCGCGCGCGGTAGCCGGACTGTGGGCGGTGCGGCACGCGCAGAGCGCGGCCAACGCCTGGTACGCGGACCCGGCCACCGAACTGCGCCCGATGCGCGGCACCGACGCCGGCATGGACCTCACCGAGTACGGACGATGGCAGGCTCGACGCCTGGGCGACTGGCTGGCCGGGCTGGCTGCCGCCCAGCAACCACAACTGGTGGTCTGCTCCCCCTATCTGCGCACCCGGCTCACCTGGGCGGTGATGGCCGAGGCCGCGGCCACCGGCAACCGGCATCTGCGCCCGATCCGCACCCTGGTCGACGAGCGGCTGCGCGACCGCGAGATGGGCGTGTTCGAACTGCACCCGTACAAGGCGATCCGCCGGCGCTCCCCTGAGGAAGCCGCCCGCCGCGAACGGGTCGGCAACTGGGTCTACCGGCCGCCGGGTGGGGAGTCGCTGGCCGATGTGGCGGTACGGGTACGCAGCTTCCTCGACGAACTCGACGTGGTCGCGGCCGGACAGCAGGTGCTGGTGGTGACCCACGACGCGGTGGTGCTGTCGATGCGCTACGTCCTCGAGGGCATGGGCGCGCCGGTGCCCGACTCGCTCGAGCCGGTGCCCAACGCGTCGGTGTCGCAATGGCGGCGGGACGGGTCGCGGCTGCAGCTGCGGGTGTGGGGCGAGGTGGGGCACCTGACGGGCGCCGAGCAGGCGGGCTGAGCGTCCCCCGGCGCCGCGGTGCGGTCGCGGTGCCGGCGGCGATGGAAGAATGCTGCTCGTGCATGTGGCGATCGGCTTGGTGGTACTCGTGGGCTCCGCGGCCGCGCTGGCGGCGCTGGCGCGGCGGTTCGGGGTGTCCGAGCCGCTGGTGCTGACGCTGGCGGGGGTCGCGGCCTCCTATCTGCCGATGGTGCCGCAGGTGCACCTCGAACCGGAGGTGGTGCTGCTCGGTCTGCTGCCGCCGCTGCTGTACACCGCCGCGCTGCGCACCTCGCTCGTCGACTTCAAGGACAACCTGCGCACGATCGCCTCGCTGTCGGTGGGCCTGGTGCTGTTCACCACGTTCGCGGTGGCGCTGGTGGCGTGGTGGCTGCTGCCGGTGCCGTTCGCGGCGGCGGTGGCGCTGGGCGCGGTGGTCGCTCCGCCGGACGCGGTCGCGGCGACGGCGATCGCGCGGCGCACCGGTATGCCGCGCAGCATCGTGACCGTGCTCGAGGACGAGTCGCTGTTCAACGACGCGACCGCGCTGGTGTCGCTGCGCGGGGCGATCGCCGCCATGGCGGGCGCGGTGACGGTGTGGCAGATCGGCGGGGACTTCCTGCTGGCCGCGGTCGGCGGCGCGGTGATCGGCGGTGTGATCGCGGCGCTGCTGGTGCTGCTGCGCAAGCGGATCCACGACCCGGTCCTGGACACCACGGCCTCGCTGCTGGCGCCGTTCGTGGCGTACCTGCCCGCCGAGCACTTCCATGCCTCCGGGGTGATCGCGGTGGTGACGTGCGGGATGATCCTGGGTCACGGCGCCCAGCGCTGGCAGGGCGCGGCCTCGCGGGTCGCGGAGACGACGAACTGGCGCACCATCCAGTTCATTCTGGAGAGCGCGGTCTTCCTGGTCATCGGCCTGCAGGTGCGCTGGATCGTCGAGGGCGCGTGGAGCAGCGGGCTCGACCACACCACCTTGCTGATCGCCGCGGCCGCGGTGCTGGCGGCGGTGATGCTGGCCCGCCCGATCTGGGTGTGCACCCCGGTGCTGGTGGCCCGGCTGTTCGGGCGCGCGACCGAGCCGCTCGGTCATGCCGCGGTGGTGTCGTGGGCGGGCATGCGCGGGGTGGTGACCCTGGCCGCGGTGCTGCTGCTACCCGCCTCGACACCGCAGCTGCCGGTGCTGGAACTGCTGGCGCTGGTGGTGGTCGGTGGCACGCTGCTGGTGCAGGGCACCTCGCTGCCGTGGCTGGTCCGGCTGCTGCGGCTGCGCGGTCCCAGTCGCGCCGAGGACGCGCTGGCGAAAGCCGATCTGCTGCAACAGGCTTCGAGCGCGGGCCTGGCCGAGCTGGACAAGCGGATCGGCCCGGACACCCCCGAGCCGGTGATCGAATCGCTGCGTCAGCGGCTGGTGTGGCGTACCAACGCGGCCTGGGAGCGCCTGGGCAGGCCCGAGGCCGAGGTGGTGACCCCGACCGCGGAGTACCGGCGGCTACGGCTGGCGATGCTGGGCGCCGAACGCGACGCGGTGCTGCGGGTCCGCGACGCCGGATCGGTGGACTACGAGGTGCTGCAGCATGTGCTGGCGCGGCTGGATCTCGAGGAATCGATGATCGACCGGTTCGACGAGGCCGATTTCGAACCGCGCACCGAGCCGCTGACCGGCGCCACGTCCGCGGAGGGCTGCGCGCATCTGGAGCAGGCGCCGCTGCTGCGCGAGCCCGACGAGGAGCTGGTGTGCCGGGAGTGTGTGGCGCAGGGGCTGACGTGGGTGCATCTGCGGATGTGTACCGAGTGCGGCAACATCGGCTGCTGTGAGTCCTCGCTGGGTGATCACGCGAGCGCGCATTTCCGGTCGGCGGCGCATCCGGTGATGCGCAGTGTGGAGCCGGGCGAGGTGTGGCGCTGGTGCTATGTGGACGAGGTGCTGGGCTGACGGCGGTGTGAGTAGATCAGCCGCGCGTATTCGGCGAGCAGCCGGTCCAGTTCGGTGGGTTCGCCGGTCGCGGCGAGCTGCTGGTAGCCGATCAGCATGGCCATGCCGAGTTCGGTGACGACGCCGGCGGTGTCGCTGTCGTCGACGACGCTGTCGATCACGCGGTAGACCGTACGCCTGCGGGATTCGTCGACCCGTTTGACCGTCACGTGCACCGATTCGTCGTTGGCCGCCCAGGCGCGCAGCGCGGCTTCGGCGCTGTGCTCGAGTCCGCCGGCCAGTGCCGACATGGCCCGCACGTCGGCGTCGGGGTCGCCGTGGCCCACGTCGAGCGCGCGTAGCTCGATCATCTGCCGGTTCTCCCAGTGTTCGAGCAGGGTGTCGACGAATCCCTGCCACGACCCGAAGTGGTGGTAGAACGAGCCGCTGGTGACCCCGAGGCGACGGCACAGCACCCCGATGTTGAGACCTTTGAAGCCGAACTCGGCGAGCACCGCCACGGCGGTGTCGTAGTACTGCTCCTTGGTGACCACTCGGGACATCGCGATGCCGTTCTGTTCGTGCGGACAGGGCCGAAGAATGCGAACAGTACCCGATTCTCACAACCCCTCGCGCGGACGTAACGAGGTCTACGATGCGCCCGAATCGATCGCGCTCAGACCGAAATACCAAGTGCTGGAACATAATACGTGGACAACGACCTGTAGGAAGCACCCGGATGGAATTACAGAGCAGACGCTCTGTAAACTTTTGTTCATGCCGAGACCGCGTATCCACGACCCGGAGACGGTGCTGGACGCCGCCGAAAACCTCGCCGCCCGTTCCGGTCCCGCGGCGGTGACCGTGCGCGCGGTCGCCGCCGCCACCGGCGTGTCCAACGGCGCGCTGTACCACTCGTTCGGCTCGCGCCAGGAAGTGCTGGCGCGCACCTGGTTACGCGCCGCACGCCGGTTCCTGGCCCTGCAGGCCGTCGACGTGGACCGCGCGATCGCCGCCGCCGACCCGGCCGCCCGGATCACCGCCGTCGTCGACGCCGCCGAGACCCCGGCCCGGCTGGCCGACACCCACCCCGACTCGGCGCGCGTCCTGCTGCTGGTCGACCGCGCCGAACTGCTCACCGGCGAGCTGCCCGCCGAACTCGACCGCGAGATCGCCGACACCGAGAAAGCCCTGCTGAGCGTGCTGATCCGGCTCGCCCGGGCGCTGTGGGGCCGGGCCGACCGGCGCGCGGTCGCCACCGTCACCACCTGCCTGGTCGACCTGCCGACCGCGCTGCTGCTGCGCCGCGACCGGCTCACCGATCCCCTGGCCCGCAGACACCTGCGCGCCGCCGTCCGTGCCGTGCTCGAACTCGGCCCCCGCTGAAAGGAACCACCTGATGCCCACCCTGCGCTACCACGACAAGATCGCGATCCTCGACCTCGGCGACGGGGAGAACCGCTTCTCCCCCGACTTCATGACCGAGGTGCACACCCACCTCGACGCCGCCGTCGCCGCGGGCGCCGACGCCCTGGTGACCACCGCGACCGGCAAGATCTACTCCAACGGCCTCGACCTGGACTGGTTGTCGGCCAACGGCGATCACGCCGCGGAGTACGTCGAGGCGGTGCACACCCTGTTCGGTCGGGTGCTCACGCTGCCGATGCCCACCGCCGCCGCCATCGGCGGACACGCCTTCGGCGCGGGCGCCATGCTCGCCATCGCCCACGACTACCGGGTGATGCGCGCCGACCGCGGGTTCTTCTGTTTCCCCGAGGCCGACATCCGCATCCCGTTCACCAACGGCATGGCCGCGCTCATCCAGGCCAAGGTGCCGCCGAGGACCGCCGTCGCCGCGATGACCACCGGCCGCCGCTTCGGTGGCGGTGACGCGCTGTCCTATGACCTGGTCGACGCCGCCGTCGCCGAGGCCGAGGTACTCGACACCGCGCTGGCCACGGTCGCGCCGCTGGGCGGCAAGGACCAGCCCACCCTGACCGCGATCAAGTCGGTGATGTTCGCCGGTGTCCTGGACGCGTTGCGCGGCAGGGACTGAGCTCACGGCAGCCGGGGGCCCTTGCCCAGGTAGACATCGCCTCGATCGTCACTGGCCCAGCCGCCCCCGGTGTAGTCGCCCAGCACGAAACACGCGTCGCAGAACTGCTTGCCGAACACCGACAGGTAGATGCTGCGGTAGGAGCTGATCGCCCGCATCTTCACCGACTTGTAGGCCGCCTGCGCGCGCGGCTGCGCCTCCAGGAAGGCGTAGCGGCGGAAGTCCGCGACCGGCTCGGTGGAGAAGCGGACCAGCCCGAGCCTGCTCAGATTGCCCAGGTAGTGGTGATCGCGTTCGGGCAGCGCGCAGCCGGCCATGTAGGCGATCATGTTGATGCCGTCGGCCAGGCGCTGCGAACCGATCCCGAACGGCGCCTTGGTGCGGATGTCGATCGCGGGCTGCGGTCCGGCGACCGCCAGGAATCGCAGGATGCGGGCCTCGTCGGGGGTCAGGTCGTGCAGGATCGGCACGAACGAGGGATGCAGGTCGCGCGGCTGCTGGGCCGAGTCCCAGCCCTCGGTGATCATCGCGTCGCCCATCGCCTTGAGGTCCTCGGCGCCGACGCTCGCCTCGAGCGGCCCGTACACCCCGGCGGCGGTGCCGGTGAGCCCGAGCGCGCTCAACGCGATGCGACGCAACGCCTCGACGCGCTCGTCGATGATCTGCGAGATGGGTTCGCCTGCGCGGATGTCGTCGGCCAGGTCGGTCGCGGTGTGCAACGCGCCCTTGGTGACCGCGCCGACGATGTGGCGCAACGACAATCCGGCGATGCGCGCCAACCCGATCAGGTCGGTCGGGATGCCGGGCTCCTCGGGCCGGTCGGGCAGGTTCTCTGGCTCGTCCATGCTCACACTCCGAAGACCAGCAGGTGCAGGGCGCCGACCAGTACACCGAGCGCGCCGCCGTGCGCGTAGAGCAGCCAGGCGTCCTGTTCGATGGCGGTGTACAGCATTTCGACGAACTCCTCCGGCGGCAGTTCGCGCAGCTTCTCGGTGGCCAGCCGGTCGACGCTGGCCGCGGTGGTCTGGGAGAACTCCACATCCTCGACCAGCCACGGCTTCATCTCGGTGGCCAGGCTCGCGCCCGCGGTGGCCTGGATGGCGTCGAAATGGGCCGGGCCCACCGCCAGCCGGGTCACCGACCGCAACGGGCCCAGCACACGGTCGATCTCAGCCTTGAGGAAATGCGCGATGACCGCGCGGGTCTTGTCGCCGCTCGGCCCGTCGAGCAGCTGCTCGGTGACCACGTCGAGGGTGACGATCTGATAGCCGATCGCATGCCCGAGATCGGCGGCCGCCTGATGCTGGCGCTTGGCGAATTTGGCCACGCCCCACGGATATCGGTAGCGCGGCTGCGGCGTCGCCGGCTCGAACACCACCTTGATCGCGATGATGTTGACCAGCACACCCACGACGGCGCCACCCACCAACACCCACGCCCAGGCGGGCAGGAAGTGCAGGATGTCGTAGAGCCAGCCGGGCAGCGAGATCAGCGCGGGCGTGTCCCCGTGCGGGGTGCTGTAGTGCAACAGCGACAGCCACAGCGCCACGATCACCCCGAAGGGGAACCCGATCACCCCGGAGCGGATCATGAACCGCAGCTCCGGGGCGCCGAGACCGTAGATGACGTCCTTGAGCAGTTCCGGTCGCCGCCGCAGATATCCCACCACCATCAGCTTCACATCGAGCAGCTGGTCGATGTTGGCGCCGATGAAATCGAAGGCACGGTCGGTGATCGCGGGCAGTTCGGCCTCCACCCGCGAATACACGACTTCGCGTGCGCGCGGCGGCATGTCGGCCCACAGCTGCGGATGCTCGGTGATCATGATCGAATCCACCATCGAGCGCACATTGGGCAGCGCCACCTGCGCCACCTGGGCGGAGATCTTGCGCGGATCCATCTGGTCGAAGAAGTCCTTGGCCGTACCGATCTTGGCGACGGCGTTGTCGACCATCAGGCTGGCCATCTTCTCGGCCCTGGCCGGGATGAAGCCCTGGAAGCCGAGAATGCCACCGGGCGCGAAGGTCGGCAGGATCTGCACCTTGCGCGGCAGCAGCGGGAAGATCGTCTTGAGGCCGGGCACATAGAACCCGGTGAACCGCACGGGCGCGAACAGCATGATCACACCGGTCCAGTTGGTGATCAGTCCGGCCATGGCGCTGAAGATCGGGATGCTGATCATGTCGACCCAGAACTTGCTCAGGCCGGTCGTCTTCTCCCAGTCGAGCAGGCCGAAGAAGCCCGCCGCTTCGATCCCAGCATTCATCCGGCGTCCACTCCGTCGTGTTCCGAACCTCGCGCGTGCGGTCATCATAGGTGACCGGATGGCCGCCGCCGGGCATGTTCGCCGGTTACCCGTTAAACCGGAGCAAACCTGAAACAACCCGGGCCGTGGCGGTGAGGTCGCCGGTCACGGATGGGTGGTGTTCACCAGCAGCAGGTTGGTGTCGATGTCGTGGGTGACCTTGTTGGCGACCGAGCCCAACAGGCGTGCGGGCCCGCTCATTCCGCGATTGCCGATGACGACCAGGTCGTACTTCCAGGCGGCGTTGCAGATCGCCTCGGCCGCGGGGACACCGGTGAGCACGTCGTGGCCGAACAGGTCCGGATCCGCGACGTCGGCGCGGCCCTCCACCTCCGCCAGCGTCACCGCGCCCGCGTCGTCGGTCTTGGCCGCGGTCACCAGGAACGGGCGCGCGCCCAGCGCGGCGGCGACGTCGTAGCCGCGGCGCACGGCGGTGATCGAACTGTCCGAGCCGTCGGTGGTGAGACCGACGGTGGTCCAGCGCTTGGGGATCTTGTGGGTGAACACCACATCGGATTCGCTGTGATGGGACACGTGATTGGCGGTGGAGCCCAGGAGTCGGGCCTTCGAACTGCCCAGGCTGCCGCCACCGATGATCAGCAGCGTGCCGGGTTCGCTCGCGGCGACCTCGAGCAGGACCGTGCCCGGGGTGCCGGGCAGTTCGCTGCGGTGTATCCGCGTCGCGCCCGCGGCGGTGAGGATCTCGGCGGCCGCCGCGGTGAGCTCGTCGGCCCAGGCCGGGTCGGTGCCCGCCTTGCGGCCGCCTTCCTTCCACACGCTCAGCGCGGTGACGTCCAGATCGAGTGCGGCGGCGAGCTCACCGGCCACCGCGACGGCGATCTGCGCGGACTCCGAGCCGTTGGTCCCCACCACGATGCGCTGGTACCCCATGTGACGCTCTCCGATCGACGGCGGGTCAGCTGCGCTTGGCCACAGTATAAACGCCGCACACTCCCGGCAACCGCCTCGGCGAGCTCAGTCGCCGACGCGCAGATGCCGGTCGAAGAAGGCGAAGATCCGCTGCCAGGCGTCGGCGGTGGCCGCCGCGTCGTACCCGAGGCCGATGCGTTCCAGCACCGCGTTTCCCGGCAGCACGTTGGCGAAACTGTGGGTGGCGTCCGGGTAGGTCTTGATGTCGTGCTCGACACCGTTGGCGGTGAGTGCCGCGTCGAGTTTGGCGCCCGCGCCGATCAGGGAGGGGTCACGCCTGCCGTAACTGGCAACCACCGGGCACGCGCCGTCGAGCAGCGCCTTGTAGTCACCGTAGAGGCCGCCGTAGAAGGGTGCCGCGGCGTGGAAGCCCTGGGGGGCGGTGAGCAGGGCGAAACCGCCGCCCAGGCAGAAACCGAGGACGGCGATGCGGCCGGTGCAGTCGGGGTCCTCGGCGAGGCGGTCACGGGCGGCGAGGATCTCCCCCACGGCCGGGCCGTCGCCGGTGAAGGCCAGCGCGCGGAACGCCTGCTGGATGCAGCGGGCCCGGCCGCGGGTGAACAGGTTCGGCGCGATCACCAGATAGCCCGCGCCGGTGAGGATGTCGAGCTGGTGCCGCAGGTCGGCGTTCATGCCGAGGCCGTCGTGCAGCACGACGACCCCGGGCCACGGGCCCTGCCCCTGCGGGCGCGCGATCAGCACTTCCAGCCGTCCGGCCGGGCTTTCGATCTCGATGGACTCCATCGCTCGAATCTAGATGCTCGCGGTGGTGGCCGTCGTGGATCCGGTGCGGAAAGCCGGTCGCGGGTCACCGGGCACCGTTGTGGCGCCGGGTGACCCGCGAGCGGTCAGAGCGTGATGCCGAGCAGGGCGTTCACCGCGTCGCGCACCAGCGCGGGCGCGGCCGGGTCGGCGCCACCGTAGGTCAGCGCCTGGTCGGCCCAGTTGTCGAGCGCGTCGAGCGCCTTGGGGGTGTCCAGGTCGTCGGCCAGGTGCTGACGCAGCCGCGCGACGGTGTCGGACGCCGACGGGCCCGTGGTCAGGGCCGCGGCTTCACGCCAGCGCGCCAGCCGGGTCTGCGCGGTGGTGAGGACCTCGTCGGTCCACATCCGGTCCTGGCGGTAGTGCCCGGCGAGCAGGCCGAGGCGGATTGCGGCCGGGTCGACACCGGAGCGGCGCAGCTTGGACACCAGCACCAGGTTGCCCTTGGACTTCGACATTTTCTCACCGTCGAGACCGATCAGGCCGGCATGCACGTAGTGGCGGGCGAAGCGGCGGGCGCCGGTGATCGCCTCGGCGTGCGCGGCCGAGTACTCGTGGTGCGGGTAGATCAGATCCGAGCCGCCGCCCTGGATGTCGAACTCGGCGCCGATGCGGTTGAGCGCGATCGCCGCACACTCGATGTGCCAGCCGGGCCTACCCGCCCCGAACGGTGCGGGCCAGGACGGTTCGTCCGGCCGTTCGGCGCGCCACAGCAGCGCGTCGATGACATCGCGCTTACCGGCCCGGTCCGGGTCGCCGCCGCGTTCGGCGAACAGCGTCTCCATGGTGGCGCGGTCGTAACCTGATTCGTAGCCGAACTGCTCGGTGGCGTCGGTGCGGAAGTAGATGTCGGGGTACTCGGCGTCGTCGACGACGTAGGCGGCACCGGAGGCGAGCAGCTTCTGCACCAGCTCCACGACCTCTTCGACGGATTCGATGGCGCCGATGTAGTGCCGCGGCGGCAGCACCTGCAGGGCGGTCATGTCCTCGCGGAACAGGTCGATCTCGGAGGAGCCCAGGTCGCGCCAGTCGACACCGTCGCGGGCGGCGCGCTCGAACAGCGGGTCGTCGACGTCGGTGACGTTCTGCACGTAATGCACCTCGTGGCCCGCGTCCCGCCACAGGCGGTTGATCAGGTCGAACGTCAGGTAGGTGGCGGCGTGCCCGAGGTGGGTGGCGTCGTAGGGAGTGATGCCGCAGACGTACATCTTCGCGGTCGCGCCGGGGGTGACCGGGCGGACCTGGCGATCGGCGGTGTCGTACAACCGCAACGGCGGCCCTGCTCCGGGGACGGTCGGTAGGGCGATATCGGACCAGGACTGCATGATTCGAGGGTAGAGCCCCGGCCGAGGCGACCGGACCGCGGCCCGGTCAGGCGGTTGCTCGCGGTGTCGCTCACGCGGCCCGCTACCTGCACACAAACGTGTTCCGCGAGCCACGTCAAGGGTTGTGATCAGGCAGATTCGCTGGTCAGCGGCCTGATCGGACGATGGATGCCCAGAATATTCCCCACCTGCGCCGATGATTGCCCCGGGGCGGCCCATGGCGACTTTTGTCACACGTTGCAGAGATCAATACTTCCCTATTGCTCCCTATTTGCACTTTCATTTAGGGTAGTTTGCATGACGGATCGCCTCTACTCCGTGGAACAGGTCGCCGATCTGCTCGGCCTGCATGTCCGCACGGTGCGCAGCTACGTCCGCGACGGCAAACTGCCCGCGGCCCGCATCGGCAAGCAGTACCGCATCGCCCACGACGAGCTCGAGGCGTTCACCGGCCTGCCGATCCCCGCGCCGCAACCGGCCGAACCGGCCGACCGGCACGCCGATGTGTCCTGCATCGTCGAGATCGACGGCGTCGACCGCGGCACGGCCGACCGGATCACCACACTGCTCACCGCCTCGGCGGCGACCCGCGGTCACGGCGACCGGCCGATGCGCGTGGAGACCGGCTACGACCCGGCGCGCTCGCGCCTCAAGG
This sequence comes from Nocardia asteroides, assembly GCF_900637185.1. Lineage (NCBI taxonomy): Bacteria > Bacillati > Actinomycetota > Actinomycetes > Mycobacteriales > Nocardiaceae > Nocardia > Nocardia asteroides. The sequence continues at coordinate 4,251,605 of NZ_LR134352.1, forward strand.
TCATCCTGCTGGGCGGACTCGCCGACACCGCCCGCCTGCTCGACTACATGGACGGAGTCCTGGCCTCATGACCACCATCTACACCTCCCCCGAGGGGCGCCGCGCCGTCGAGCGGCGCTACCGCGACCACCTCGACGCCTGGCCGGTGCCCCGCACCGAACTGCGGGTGCCGACCGCGGCCGGCGAAACGTTCGTCCTGGCCTCCGGCCCGGTGGACGGCCCGCCACTGGTCCTGCTGCACGGCTCGGGCGCCAATGCCGCGACCTGGCGCGGTGACATCGCCGACTGGTCGACGCGGTACCGGGTGTACGCGGTCGATCTGCCCGGCGAGCCCGGCTTCAGCGCGCCCACGCGGCTGCGGCTGGACAGCGACGCGACCGCGGCCTGGCTCGACGAGGTGCTCGACGCGCTCGGGGTGACCGGCGTGGCGATGGCCGGAATGTCGCTGGGCGGCTGGACCGCGCTGGACTACGTCCTGCGTCGCCCCGGGCGGGTCACGGCGCTGGTGCTGCTGTGCCCCGGCGGACTCGGCAGACACAGGTACGGCTGGCTGGTGCGCGGCATCGCGCTGCGGTTGCTCGGCAGGCACAGCGTGCGCGACATGGCGCGGGCCGGTCTCGGGATCGACGGGCCGGACGCGGAACCGATCCTCGACGACGTCGAACTGACGTTCCGGCATTTCCGGGCCCGCTCCGGACGGCTACCGCGGTTCGCCGACGAGCACCTGCGCACGGTCGACATCCCCGTGCTGGTGCTCGTGGGTGATCGGGACGCGCTGTTCGATTCGGCGCAGACCGCCGAGCGCACGCGCGCCGCGTTCCCGCGCGCGCAGATCGATCTGCTCCCCGGTGTCGGGCACGCCGTCCTCGGTCAGACCGCGCGGATCAGTGAGTTTCTCGACGCGAACTCCGCCTGAGCGGAGGGTGCACGGTGTCGCCGCGCGTCGGGTGCGGCGACACCGGGACTCAGCGAGTCGTCACGCCTGGGCGTAGCACTGCACGTTGAGGGTGTCGGCCTCCGGGCCGAACTGGGGCAGCGCGTAGTAGGCGGCACCGACCTGGTCGGCGGCCTGCACGGTGACCTCGGGCAGCGGCGCACCGGTGTTGCGGTCGGTGGCGGTGCACACGAAGGTCTTCTCGGACCACCAGCCGCTGGGGAACGCCTGCGCGGGCGCGGCCACGGCGGCCACGGCACCGCCGAGCAGCAGCGCGGCGGCGGAGGTGGTGACGATCGATCGGGTCGACGACATAGAGTTCCTCTGATCTTGCGTTGTAGACGAAAGTGCTTGGAGCACACTAGCACCGGCCCCGACCCGGAAAAGCAGCCTCACAGTACCCGACGACGGCCGATTCCGGATACCGAATCGGCGACGGAAATCAGAACGCGGGCCAGGGAATCGGGCGCGCGGAATGCGGGATCGGCATCACCGGGTGGTCCAGCAGCGCCTTGGTGCGCTCGGTGAGCGCGGTGATCTCGGCGTCGGTGATGTGCTCGGCCAGCGAATCGGCCACGGTGCCGGGCAGATTCGCGGCGAACGCGGCGATGTCGACCAGCAGCGACTCGTGGACCGGCCTGCCCGCCCAGCCCCACAGGACGGTGCGCAATTTCGGTTCGGCGTGCAGGCAGATGCCGTGGTCCACGCCGTAGACCTGGCCGTCGACCCCTTCGAGGGCGTGCCCGCCCTTGCGGTCGGCGTTGTTGAGCAGCAGGTCCAGCACCGCCATCCGCTGCAGCCGCGGGTCATCGGCGTGGATGAGCGAGACCTCGTTGCCCTCGCCGTCCAGGGCGCGCAACACCTCGCAGAAGCCGTCCGGCACGGTGCCCGGCCTGCACAGATCGACCAGGTCCAGCCGCGGCTTCGGCTCGGTGTGGTGGTCGACCGCGGTCACCCAGCGCTGCACCATGCCCGGCCCGAACGGGCCGTCGCGCAGCACCGTCTCGGGGATGACGCTCCAGCCGAGGTGCTCGGAGATCAGATACGAGGCCACCTCGCGACCGGCGAGGGTGCCGTCGGGGAAGTCCCACAGCGGACGTTCCCCGCGCACGGGCTTGTACACCACGCGCAGCGGGGCGCCGTCGGGTTCGGGTGCGGCGATCTCGCACACCAGCGTCAGGTTGCTGGCGACGCCGACCCGGCCGACGATGTCCAGTTCGCCTGCGGTGAGTGCGGTCACCGGGTCACTCCTCGTCGAGCTCGGCCGCGCCGAAGATCTCGCCGCGCTTGTAGCCGTTGGTGCGCACGCACATGTGCCCGCGCGCCGAGAGCGGTTCCCCGCACAGCGGACACGGCGGACGGCCCGCCGCGATCACCCGCGCCGACCGCAGCGCGAACTCACGTGCCTGGATCGGGGTGAGAAACACCCGCACCGCGTCGGGACCCTCCTCGGTGTCGTCGAGCACCACCGATTCGTCGACCTCGGTCTCGGTGATCGCCAGCAGTTCCACCACCACCGCGCCCGCGTCGGCGTCCCAGCCCAGTCCCATGGTGCCGACCCGGAATTCGGTGTCGATCGGCGTCACCAGCGGATCAACGTCGCGGACGTCGTCGCCCTGGGGCGGCACGTCGGCGCCGAAGCGGCGCGCGACCTCATCGAGCAGCAGACCCATCCGGTCGGCGAGCACCTTCACCTGCTGCTTCTCCAGCAGCACGCTGACCACGCGCGGTTCCTGCACGGCTTGCAGATAGAACGAACGATCGCCCGGTTCACCGACGGTCCCGGCGACGAAACGATCGGGGGTGCGGAATACATGGATTGCGCGTGACACATGCACCTCCTGATACGTGACCCTGGTCGACACTCACGAACACATTCCCTCTAAGGAGAATCGCGGTGTCCCGCATTCCCATTATCCGCGCCTGCCGCGGTGGGCACCTCTCCGCCGGGAGCCGGCGCCGCGGTGACGGCGAGCGCGGACAGGTCGGCGCCGGTGTCGTTGAACTTCCACACCGACGGCCCGGTGGGGCTGTAGCGGACGACGCTGATCGAGGCCGGCTCCACCGCGATCCGCTGGAAACTGTCCAGATGCAGGCCGAGCGCGTCGGCCAGGATCGATTTGATGATGTCGCCGTGAGCGCACGCCACCCAGAGCACGTCACGGCCTGCCTGCTCGGCCAGGCGGCGTTCGGTGTCGCGGATCGCGGCGACCGCACGCTGCTGGACCTGGGCCAGGCCCTCGCCACCGGGAAACACCGCGCCGGAGGCGTGCCGTTGCACGACCTTCCACAGCGGTTCGGTGAGCAGTTCGGCCAGCGGCCTGCCGGTCCAGTCGCCGTAGTCGACCTCGATGAGCCGTTCGTCGTGCTCCGGTTCGAGGCCGAGTTTCTCGGCGAGCGGGGCGACGGTGTGCTGGCAGCGCAGCAGCGGCGAGCTGGCGATGTGTTCGATCGGCAGGGTGGCCAGCCGGTCGGCGACCGCGGCCGCCTGCTCGGCGCCGCGCTCGGTGAGCTCGACTCCGGGGCTGCGGCCCGCCAGGGTTCGCCCGATGTTGGAGGTGGACACTCCGTGCCGGAGCAGGATCACCGTCATGGGACCAGCCTAACCATCGCCTGCCGGGTCGCTCAGGTCGCCGAGACGACGCCGGCGGCGAGCAGGGCCATCATCGTCAGGCCGAGGATGATCCGGTACCCGACGAACCAGTAGAACGAGTGCTTGGCGACGAACTTGAGCAGCCAGGCCACCGAGGCGTAACCGACGGCGAACGCGAGCACCGTGGCCACCAGCAGCTGCGGGCCGCTGGCGTTGAGGCCCTCACCGGCGGGTTCGAACGCGTCGGGCAGGCTGAACAGGCCCGACGCGGTGACCGCGGGGATGGCGAGCAGGAACGAGAACCGCACGGCGGCTTCGCGCTGCAGGCCCAGGAACAGACCCGCGGTGGAGGTGGCGCCCGAGCGGGACACACCGGGGACCAGCGCCAGGCACTGGGCCAGACCCATGATCAGGCCGTCGCGGGTGGTCAGCTGCTCGATCGGGCGGATCTTGCGGCCGTAGTGCTCACCGGCGGCGATCACGAGCGCGAACGCGACGAGCATGAACGAGACCAGCCACAGGTTGCGGGCACCGGTGCGGATCTCGTCCTTGAACAGGAAACCGAGCACGCCGATCGGGATGGTGGCGATGATCACGTACCAGCCGATGCGGTAGTCCAGTTCGCGCTGGGTGTCGCGTTCGTGCGCCTCGCGGGCGCTGCGGTCCATCACCGGCAGCTTGGTGGTGACCCGGTCGCCCACCGCGACCGCCTGCTGGGATCGTTCCTGCCAGCGCAGGCGCAGGGTGGTGAACCAGGCGATGATGATGCGCCAGATGTCCTTGGCGAAATACACCAGGACCGCGAGCTCGGTGCCGAGCTGGGTGACGGCGGTAAACGAGGCGCCCGCGTCCGCGCCGAAGAACACCTCGGAGACGATGCGCATATGCGCCGAGGAGGAGATCGGCAGGAACTCGGTGAGTCCCTGCACCAGTCCGAGTACCAATGCCTGGAACCAGGTCATCGACTCGCCCACCGTGTCCTCCTGCTGCCTCGCGCCCGAAAGACCGCGTCCTCCTGGGCTTTTGCCTCATCGCCGGGCCCGTGGGGGCCGCGACCTCGCAGCGACCCTACCCGTCGCCGGGGATCGGCGTCGCCCGCCCACCGCGAGAGCGGATTCACACCCGCGGCCCGGCGGGTCGCCGCCGGAGGACTGCGTGGGGCGCCCATTAGGCTGGGCGCCGTGACGAAAACGGCGGCGTGCTGATGGAACAGCGGACGGTGGGACGCAGCGGCCTTCGGGTCTCGCGGATCGGCCTGGCGACCCACACCTGGGGGACCCATACCGACGCCGACGAGGCATCGGTGCAGTTGGCGGCGTTCACCGAGGCCGGTGGCACGCTCGTCGACACCTCCCCCGTGTACGGCAACGGCACCGCGCAGCGGATCCTGGCCGATCTGCTCGGCGATCTGGTCGCCCGGGACGATCTGGTGCTCAGCGGCAGTGCGGGCGTCGTCCTGCACGCGCCCGGCGCCGGGGTCGGCGACAGTGTGCCCGCGCCCGCGGCGACCGGCCCCGTGGTCGACACCTCGCGCCGCACGCTGCTCGCCCAGCTCGATCACACGCTGCGCGAACTGGGCACCGACCACCTCGACATCTGGAGCGTCGCGGCCTGGGACCCCTACACGCCGCTGGACGAGGTGGCCGCCACGCTCGAGACCGCCGTGCGTACCGGTCGCACCCGGTACGCCGGCGTGCGCGGATTCGCGGCCTGGCAGCTGGCGAGCCTGGCGGCGATCGCGCCGATCACCGCGGCCCAGACCCCGTACTCGCTGCTCGCGCGCGGTACCGAATCCGATGTGATTCCCGCGGCCCGCCACCACGGGGTGGGGATCGTGGCCTCGGCACCGCTGGCGGGCGGCATCCTCACCGGCAAGTACCGCGACGGTGTGCCCGCCGATTCGCGCGGCGCCGACGAGGCGACCGCCGCCGAGATCCGGCGCAGGCTCGACGACGAACGCGCCACCCGGGTGGTCGACGCGCTGGTGACCGCGGCCGACGGCCTGGGCACCTCGCCACTGGCGGTGGCGCTGGCCTGGATCCGGGACCGCCCCGGCATCGCCAGCATGATCGTCGGCGCGCGTGACATCGGCCAGCTCACCGGGGTGCTGGCCGCCGAGACCCTGGAGTTGCCGCGCGCGATCGCCGCGGCACTGGACGATGTGAGCGCCCGTTCCGAATGATGGCTAGCCTTACCTGCATGAGACTGCGTGGTGTGCTGACGGCCCTGCTCGCGGCGACGGTGCTGACCGGCGCCGTCGCCTGCACCGACGGCAACACCGCATCGACTGCCGGCACCGGCGGTCCTGCCACCGCCCGGCTGACCGACCTCGACCCGGTCCCCCTCGGCGCCCCGCCTGCCCCGGCCCTGCCCGCGACGGTCCGTTCCTTCGACGGCACCGAGGTGACGGTGACCGACGCGTCGCGCATCATCGCCGTCGACCGGTACGGCACCCTCGCCCAGACCGTGTACGCGCTCGGGCTCGGCGCGAACCTGGTGGGTCGCAGCACCTCGGCCTCGTTCCCGGCCGTGGCCGGCGTGGCGAACGTGGCGGGCGGCAACGGCAGCCTCAGCGTCGAAGCGGTGCTGGCCCTGCGCCCGTCGGTGTTCCTCACCGACACCACCAGCGCCGCCCCCGCCGTCCGCGACCAGCTGCGCGCCGCGGGCGTCACCGTCGTCTACTTCGACCCCGACCGCACCATGGACGGTGTCGTCCCGCAGATCGAGGCCGTGGCCGCCGCGCTCGGCGTCCCCGAGGCGGGCACCCGGCTCGGACAGCGCACCCGCGACGAGATCACCGCGGCCACCGCCGCCGTGCCGAAGCAGGACCCGAAGCCGACGATCGCGTTCCTGTACCTGCGCAGCACCGCGATCACGATGATCGCCGGTCGCGGGTCGGGCGCGGACTCGCTGATCACCGCCATCGGCGGCGTCGACGCCGGGACCGCGGCCGGAGTGAACGAACCGTTCACCGCCATCACCAGCGAAGCGATGATCGCCGCGGCGCCCGACGTGCTGCTGGTGATGTCGGACGGCCTGAAGTCGGTCGGCGGCATCGACGGCCTGGTGAAGGTCCCCGGCATCGCCCAGACACCCGCCGGACGCAACCGCCGGGTCATCGACATGTCCGACGCGGTGCTGCTCAGTTTCGGTCCCAATACCGGCCGTGTCATCACCGCCCTGTCCGACGCCGTCTACGGCAAGCCCGCATGAGCGATGCCCCCGACGTGACGACCTCGGCACACCCGCCGCGGATCGACGACGCCACCCCCGATCCCCTGCCGCACCCCAAGCACCGCGCCACTCGCGTGACCGTGGTGTTCGCCGTGGCGCTGCTGGCGCTGCTCGTGCTCGCGCTGGTCTCGGCGGTGCTGGGGCAGGTGCCGACCACCGCGGCCGAGGTGCTGGGCAGTGTCGCGCACCGGATCGGACTCGATCTCGGTCCGCTGCCCGCCCATCCGGCGGGTGAGGTGGCCCTGTGGGAGGTGCGGTTCCCGCGGGTCGTGCTCGCGATCCTGGTCGGGGCGGTGCTCGCCACGGCGGGGGCGCTGCTGCAGGGCGTGTTCGCCAATCCACTGGCCGAACCGGGCGTGATCGGGGTGTCGGCGGGTGCCGCGGTCGGCGCGGGCACGGTCATCGTCGTCGGTGGCGCGTTCGTGGCGGCCTGGTCGGTGGCGGCGGCCGCGTTCGTCGCCGGGCTGATCACCACGGCGCTGGTCTATGTGCTGTCGCGTTCGCACGGGCGGACCGAAGTGGTGACGCTGATCCTGACCGGCGTCGCGATCAACGCCTTCGCCGGCGGGCTGATCGCGCTGCTGCTGTTCGTGGCGTCGCCCGCCGCCCGCGACCAGATCGTGTTCTGGCAGCTCGGCAGCCTCAACGGCGCCACCTGGCCGTCGGTGGCGATCGTGGCGACGCTGGCCTCGGTCGGGTTGCTCGCCGCGATTCTCATCGCACCGCGCCTGGACCTGCTGGCGCTGGGCGACTCGGCCGCGCGGCACCTGGGCGTCGACGTGGAACGGCTGCGCAGGCAGGTGATCGTGGTGGTGGCCGTGCTCACCGCGGCGGGCGTGGCGTTCAGCGGCATCATCCTGTTCGTCGGGCTGATCGTGCCGCACGTGGTGCGGATGCTGGTGGGCCCCGGTCACCGCGTGCTGGTGCCGTTGAGCGCGGTGCTCGGCGCGGTGGTGCTGCTGGGCGCCGATGTGCTCGCGCGCACGCTGGTCGACAATGCCGACCTGCCGCTGGGCATGCTGACCTCGCTCATCGGCGGCCCGTTCTTCTTCTGGCTGCTGCGGCGCACCCGCGCCAGGGCGGGAGGCTGGGGATGACCGACATCCGCCCGCACGATCCCGCCGTCGTCACCACGCCGCGCGCCCCGCGCACGCGATCGTGGCGCAGCGTGTTCGCCCGCACCCCCGAAGTCCCCACCCGGCCGGAGCCGGGCACGGTCACCCTGCGCGCGACCGGGCTCACCGTGCGGCGCGGCACCCGGACGGTGCTCGACGACGTCGACTTCCAGGTGGCCGCGGGCGAGATCGTCGCGCTCGTCGGTCCCAACGGCGCCGGGAAGTCGAGTCTGCTGGCCGCGCTGGCGGGCGAGCTGGACGCGACCGCGGGCACGGTGAAGCTCGAGGGACACGCCCTGTCGCACTGGACCCACGCCGATATGGCGCGGCGGCGCGCGGTGCTGCCGCAATCGCACGCGGTCGGGTTCCCGTTCACCGCCAGGGAAGTCGTCGCCATGGGTCGCGCGCCCTGGCTGCACACTCCCGCCGCCGACCGCGACGACGAGCTGATCGCCGCCGCGCTGGCCGCCACCGATGTGACCCATCTGGCCGGCCGGGTGTTCCCGTCGCTGTCCGGCGGTGAGCGGGCGCGGGTGGCGCTGGCGCGGGTGCTGGCCCAGGACACCGCGACGCTGCTGCTCGACGAGCCCACCGCCGCCCTCGATCTCGGTCACCAGGAGGCGGTGCTGCGCCTGGCCGCCGACCGGGCCCGCGCGGGGACGGCGGTCGTCGTGGTCGTGCACGATCTCGGCGTGGCCGCCGCCTACGCCGATCGGGTGAGCGTGCTCGACGACGGCCGGATCGCCGCCGACGGACCGCCACGCGAGGTACTCACCCGGGAGCTCCTCACCCAGGTCTACCGGCATCCGGTCGACGTCTTCGATCACCCGGCCACGGGTGACCAGCTGGTATTGCCCGAACGCGGCCGCCGCTGAACCCCGATTGCCCACGGCGGCAACATCTCCCACACGCCGGTTATTGACCCCAAGGTCCATAACCGGCTACGGTAGGCGCATGGCCAGGCCCCGCAACTTCGACGCCGACACGGTGATCGAGCGCGCGATGGACCAGTTCTGGTCCCACGGCTACGCCAACACCTCCCCCGCCCAGCTCGCCGAGGCCACCGGCATCGGAAAAGGCAGTCTGTACAACACCTTCGGCAGCAAACGCGCGCTGTTCGACCAGGCGCTGCAACGGTACGGCCGCAGCGGTGTCGCCCTGGCCGAGGACTACATGTCGCGCCCCGGCAGCACCCGCGACTGCCTGCGCGCCTACCTCCGCGCCGCGGTCGATCTCGACTTCGCGACCCCGATCCGGCGCGGCTGCCTGGCCGTGAACACCGCGGCCGAGTTCGGTGGCCAGGATCCCGCGATCACCGCGGCGATCCGCGACATCGAACAGCGGATCGTAGCCGTGCTGGCGGCCCGCATCGAGCAGGGCCGCCGCGACGGCGACATCGACGCCGACGTCGATGCGTCCGCGGTCGCCACACTGTTGTTCACCACCAGCATCGGGCTGCGGATGATGGCCAAGACCAACGACGCCCCCGCGCTGTACCGCCTCGTCGACCTCACTTTGACCGTCCTCTGATTTCCGCCCGTCGACCGGGCGGTTTTCGACTGCCCATATTTTTGACCTGTAGTTCAAGAAAGGCATGTTCATGGATCTCGCACTCACCGGCAAGACCGCCGTCGTCACCGGCGCCTCCCGCGGCATCGGCCTCGCCGTCGCCGAAAGCCTCGCCGCGGCGGGCGTCCGCGTCGTCGGCGCCGCCCGCACCATCACTCCCGAACTCGAAAAAGTCTCGGCTGCTACGGTTTCCGCCGATCTCAGCACCCGCGAAGGGACCGTCCGGGTCATCGAGACCGCCCTCGCGGAAGTGGGCGGGATCGACATCCTGGTCAACAATGTCGGCGGTGGCGACCCGGAGTGGCTCGACCTCGACGGCTTCCTCGCCGGCACCGACGAGCAGTGGCGCCACTACCTCGACGTGAACCTGTTCAGCGCGATCTGGGCCACCCGCGCCGCCCTGCCCAGCCTCCTCGAGCGGCGCGGCAGCATCATCAACGTGTCCTCGATCAACGCCCACGTCCCCGGCTCAGGCCCGGTCGGCTACAGCGAGGCCAAGGCCGCCCTGGCCGCCTTCGGCAAACGACTCAGTGAAGAGTTCGGTCCGCAGGGTGTGCGCGTCAACACCGTCTCCCCCGGCCCGGTCGCCACCAGGATCTGGCGCGACGAACACCGCATCGGCGCCAAACTGGCCGCCGCCCAGGGCATCACCCAGGACCAATTCCTCGACGCCCTCCCCACCAGCTTCGACATCGCCTCCCGCCGCATCACCGAACCCGACGAAGTCGCCGCCCTGATCACCTTCATCGCCTCCGGCCTGGCAGGCAACATCGTCGGCGCCGACCTGGTCATCGACGGCGGCATCATCAAGACAACCTGACCACGCGCCATGGTCCCGTCCGGCCCGTCGGCCGGGCGGGACCGGTCTGCCGCTAGCGCCAGATGATCTTGAGGAGGGCTGGGGTGAGGACCATGCGGATGATGGTGGCGTCGATGATCAGGGCGACGATCATGCCGTAGGCGATGTATTTCATCAGGACCAGGTCGGAGAAGCCGAACGCGCCGGTGACGACGATGAGGATGGCGGCCGCCGAGGTGATCACGCCGCCGGTGTGGGCGACGCCGTAGCGGATGGATTCGGTGGCGTCGGCGCCCGAGGCGCGTTTCTCGGCGATGCGGGAGAGCAGGAACACCTCGTAGTCGGTGGAGAGCCCGAAGATCACGGTGACGATCAACGCCACCACCGCGAACATCAGCGGCCCCGGCGTGAACGCGAACACCCCCGCGCCGTGGCCCTCGACGAAGATCCAGGTGAGCACGCCGAGGGTGGAGACGAGACTGAGCGCACTCATGGCGACCGCCTTGAGCGCCAGGATCACCGACCGGAATGCGATCACCATCATCGCCAGCGCCGCCGCCATCAGGATGGCCAGCAACAGCGGCAGGCCGTCGATCAGCCCGTTGATGCTGTCGCGTTCCAGCGCCGGGATACCGGCCACCATGATCTGCACGCCGTCGGGTTCGCGCAGGGCGCGCAACGCGTCGATCACCGCGTCGGCCCGGCGTTTGTCCTCCAAGCCGGCCGAGAGCACGTTGACGTCGTCCTTGGTCGGCGCCGCCGGTTCGAATCGCCCGGTCAGCCCGGGCACCTGGTTGGCCTCGTAGCGGATGTCGCTGAGCTGCTGCGGCGAGGCGCCGACCACGACCAGCTTCAGCGGCTCGGTGCGGAAGCCGGGGAAGAGCCGGTCGAAATCCTCCTGCGCCACCCGGGCCGGATTGTCGGCGGCCAGGTACTTCTCGCTGATGCCACCGAACTCGATGTGGCGCAGCGGAATGCTCAACGCCAGCAACCCCAGCACGATCGGGATCACCACCGCCCACGGCCGCCGCATCGCCCACTGCGCCAGCCGGGAGAAGAACCCGGCGTCGATCTCGGCCTCGGTCTTGCTGCGCGAGAACCGCTTCCAGCCCAGGAAATCGATGCGCCGGCCCGCGATGCTCAACGCCGCGGGCAGTGCGGTCACCGACAGCAGCGCGGCCAGCATCACCGCCGAGATGCCGCCGTAGGGCACCGAGCGCAGCACGCCGTTGGGGAAGATGAACAGCGCGCCCAGGCTGATCGCGATGATGGCCGCCGAGAACAGCACGGTCCGGCCCGCGGTGGCCACCGTCCGGGCGGTGGCGTCCTCGACGCTGTGCCCGGCCGCGAGTTCCTCCCGGAACCGGGTCACCGTGAACAAGCCGTAGTCGATCGCCAACCCCAGGCTGACCAGCGTCATCACCGCACTGGCGAACACGTTGACCTCGATGTGGGCGGTGAGGACGCGCAGGATGCCGGAGGTGCCAAGGACGGTGAGCCCGCCGATCATCACCGGCAGCAACGCGCCGATGACGCCGCCGAACACGAAATACAGCAGGATCGCCACGATCGGCAGCGCGATGAGCTCCGCGCGCCGGATGTCGTGCTGCATCCCGATGTTGATCCCCTCGACCACCGGCTGCAATCCCGCCAGCTGCACCGTGGTCCCGCCCGGTCCGCCGCCGGGGATCTCGGCGTTCAAGTGCGGTTTCAGGGCCAGGTAGTTGTTGACGGTCGCCGTGCCGCCACCGCCGGCCAGGCCGATGCTGGCGAAGGCGTGTTTCTTGGTGGGGTCGGAGGCGTTGGCCGAGAACGGACTGTCCCAGTAGCTGTCGATCTTGTGGATGTGCTCGCCGTACCGGGCGCGCAGATCGGCCAGCGCCGCCGTCACCGGGCCGCGGACGGCGGGATCGTCGACCGTGGCACCCTCGGGGGCGGTGTAGATGACGATCAGGTCGCCGTCGGTGTCGCGGCCGAAGATGTCGTCGGCCAGCTTCGAGGCGGCCACCGACTGGCTGGATTCGTCGAACCAGCCCTCCTGGGTGTAGCGACCGGCCAGGTCCCGCCCGAACCAGCCCGAGATCAGCACGGCCAGCACGAACCCGCCGAGCACGAGGTACCGGTGGCGGTGGACGAACCGGCCCCACCGCATCGAACGAGATTCCCGCATGGTCAGCCGCAGGCGGCGGTGCGGTAGTCGGCCGAGCGCAGGATGCCGCACAGGTCGGTGCGCGAGATCTTCCACTTACCGTCGAGCAGCACGAAATGCACGATGGTGGTGCGGATATTGGTGCCCGACCCGTCCTTGTCCAGGCGCATCGTGGCGGTGAGGGTGCCGTCGCGGTTGTCGAAGACCGGATCGACCACGCCGTACACGGCGTGCGGGTTGTCGCGCAGCGCCTTGTACATGTCGGGGATGGCGTCCTTGAACGCGGCGCCGTCCTCGATCAGGTCGGTGCGTTCGACATCGGGCAGGTTCGGGTCGAGCGCGCGTTTGATCTGCGCGTCGAGTTCGACCGCGGTCGGCAGCGGCACATTGGCCTTGCTCGACGACACCGCGGCCGACGCGGACAGCGAGGCGTTGGCCGCGGACCGCGCGGCATCGACCGAGGCCTCGTCGGTCCCACCACCGCAGGCGGTGAGCGCGATCAGAGCCGTGAGGCAGGCGGTGGCCGTGGCGGCCCTGGCGACAAGTGTGGAAGACATCACCATCTACATACCATCAATGACGGCACTGATCCGGCCCAGGATGCTGCGCACCGTCGTGGTGTCCTTGGGCGCGGCGCCCGGGACCGGGACCGCGTCGTGGAGCAGATCGCGCACGAACGCGCTCACGCTGCGTTCGTCGCCGAGGTCGATATCGGTGACCTGACCGCGCGCGACGGCCACCACATCATCGGGTCCGGGGACGGTATCGCCCAGGTCGGCGCGGTAGATCTGCACGGTCAGGGTGGCGCGGTGGGTGCGGAAGGTGAAGGGGCTGCCGTCGTCGGTGGTGCCGAATCCGTGGGCGAAGGGACCGACGGAGATGTCGTCGATGCCGAAACCCGCTGTCGTCCGGTCGGTCATCGCGCTGGTCTCCTGCCCTGTCCTCGCAATCAGTTTTGTCGACACGTCAACAGTAACCCGCGTCACCGACAGTCCCGACGCGCGCCACCCGGTCGGAGCTACCGGTGAGTCATCATGGTCAGATGGTGATCAGCGGTCACCTCGTGAGATTAGGAGTTCGGTGCATGCGCCCACGTGGCTCGGTCGTCACAGCGCTGGTCGGCGCGGCGGCACTGGTGGTGCTGACCGGATGCTCCGGTGAGGACTCGGGCCCCGACGTACCGACCCGCGAACCCGCCACCGCCGCGGTTTCCCCCGCTACCACGAGCACGCCCGCGGGCCGGGTCTCCCCCGCTCCCGCGACCAAGGCGCTGCTGTCGGAACGGGAGACCGGCCGCCTCGTCGCACTGGACACCGCGGGCACCGGGCTGTCGCTGATCGACCCCGCCGATCCGGCCGCTGCCCGCACGGTCACCCTGCCCGCGGCCGGGGCCGCGCTGGCCCAGGGCGGACCGGGTGAGGTGCTGATCGCGGCGCCGGGCCGGGTCCTGCGGGTCGACGTGGCCACGGGCGCGGTGACCGAGGTGCCGGTCGACGGTGACGTGCACAGCGTGCAACGGCGCACCGACGGCAACCTCGTCGCCGGAACCGGCGCGGGCAGTGTCGTGGAACTGCGTCCCGACGGCAGCGTGGTGCGGACCGTCACCGGGCTCGTCTCGGCCGACGCGATCGCCCTGACCGGCGACGACATCACCGTTCTCGACCGCAGGCAGACCGCCGTCGTCGGTGTCCGCGACGACGCGCTCGGCCTGATGCTGCGCGCGGGCGACGGCGCGGCCAACGCCATCGCCGATCCCGAGGGACGCATCATCGTCACCGACACCGCCGGTGGTGAACTGCTGGTCTACTCGGCCGGTCCGCTCGTGCTGCGGCAGCGATTCCCGGTAGCATCGTCGCCTTACGCGCTCGCCTACGATCCGCGGTCGAACACGGTGTGGGTGACCCGCACGCAGAGCAACGAGGTCGTCGGCTACGACCTGTCGACCGGCATCGGCGTCGAGGTGGGGCGGTTCCCGACCCTGCGCCAGCCCGACGCGGTGGCCGTCGACGCCCGCACCGGCGACCTGTTCGTGGCCTCGGCCGCGGGCGAAGGTCTGCAGCGGATCGGCGCGGACGAGCGGAAGAGAGGGCAGTGATGGCCGCCAAGTCTCGCGGTTCACGCTCGGCGATCCCGCCGAGCTGGGAAACCAGCAACGATGACTACGAATACGTGCCCCTGCGGCTGCCACCCGACGTCACCCGGGTCACCGCCTCGACGCGACTGGCCATCCAGGCCGAGTTCGGCGGCTGGGAGTTGTCGCGGGTACGCGCCTACACCGACGGCAGCCGCCGGGTGTTGCTGCGCCGCCGTAAGAATGCCGTCCTGCCTGTGCCCGAGCCCGGAATGTGAGCCGACCCATGTACGCCCTGCTACTACGCCTGATGTTCCTGCTCCCGCCCGAGCGCGTGCACCACCTGGTGTTCGGCGCCCTGCGGTTCGCCACCTGGTTCCCGCCGACCCGCTTCCTGGTGCGCCGGCTCACCGTCGTCGACGACCCGATCCTGGCCACCACCGCCTTCGGCGTCGACTTCGCCGCCCCGCTCGGCCTGGCCGCCGGTTTCGACAAGAACGCCGACGGCGCCGACACCTGGGGTTCGCTCGGCTTCGGCTTCGCCGAGATCGGCACCGTCACCGCGCACGCCCAGCCCGGCAACCCGGCTCCGCGCCTGTTCCGGCTGCCCGCCGACCACGGCCTGATCAACCGCATGGGCTTCAACAACGAGGGCGCCGCCGCGGCCGCCGCCCGCCTGCACGGCGCGCACCCCACCGTGCCGATCGGCGCGAACATCGGCAAGACCAAGGTCACCGAGCCCGCCGACGCCGCCGACGATTACGCGACCAGCGCCCGGCTGCTGGGCCCGCTGGCCGATTTCGTCGTGGTCAACGTGTCCTCCCCCAACACTCCCGGCCTGCGTGACCTGCAGGCGGTCGAGTCGCTGCGCCCGATCCTGCAGGCCGTCCTGGACAGCGTCCGCGTGCCGGTGCTGGTGAAGATCGCGCCGGATCTGTCCGACGAGGACGTCGACGCCGTGGCCGACCTGGCCGTCGACCTGGGGCTGGCCGGCATCGTGGCCACCAACACCACCATCCGCCGCGACGGCCTGCGCACCCCGAGTGCCGAGGTCGAGGCGATGGGCGCGGGCGGGCTGTCCGGCGCGCCGGTCGCCGAGCGTTCCCTGGAGGTGCTGCGCCGCCTCTACGCCCGGGTGGGTGATCAGGTGGTGCTGATCTCGGTGGGCGGCATCGAGACTCCGGAGCAGGCCTGGCAGCGCATCCTCGCCGGCGCCACCCTGCTGCAGGGCTACACCGGCTTCATCTACGGCGGCCTGTTCTGGACCACCCGCATCCATCGCGGGATCGCCGCCAACCTGCGCGCCGGCGGGTTCCGCAGCCTGGC
Source organism: Nocardia asteroides (assembly GCF_900637185.1). NCBI lineage: Bacteria > Bacillati > Actinomycetota > Actinomycetes > Mycobacteriales > Nocardiaceae > Nocardia > Nocardia asteroides. The sequence goes on from NZ_LR134352.1 coordinate 4,267,395, forward strand.
CGACGCGGTCGGCGCCGAGCATCGCGCGCCGTCGGCGTAGGTCCTAGCCGTAGTACGCCCGGTCGCCGTGCCCGGACAGCGGCTGTCGTCGCAGCGGGGCGAGCGCGGTCGGTGGGTCGTGCACCGAGCCACCGGTGTCGCGGCCGCGCTCGTCGACCCGTTTGGCCAGCTTGATCAGCGCCTGCTGCCAGATGATGCCCAGCACGTCGGCGCGGGCGCTGATCTCGGCGTGGGCCAGCCGGTCGTGCGCGGCGGCCGGGTCGCTGACGAGTTCGTCGAGTTCCATCCCGGCCAGGGCCTGAGCCCTGGTCACGGTGAACTCCGGCAGCCAGCTCAACCGCCAGGTATCGGGCCCGATTCGTTGCGCGAATTCCGGCGTGCGGTCGCTGCGCAGCATGTCGTCGGTGCTGTGGATGGTCATCGCGGACCTGCCTTCCCCGGCCGGGCGCCGCGCCCTCCGAGTCTCCGGCGGGGCGTGTGCTCCCCCGTAACCCAGTGTGGCATTTGCCATTTGTCCGGGTCAATTGCCATTGTAGAGAGGTAATTGCCGCAAACCGGGCATGGCAAACCCGGCATTGTGGCGATCGCAGTGCGGCGTGCGCAGCCTCGTTCCGGCGCGCGACGCGCCGTCAGGCCACGGGAGGCAGGATGTCGATGGTCCCCCAGGATGCTCGCGTTGCCGCCATCCGCAGCATCCTGACCCGGCTGGGCAAGTACTCGGGTCTGAGCGCAGAACGCCTGCGGCACACCGAGATCGACGCCGCACCCCTGCTCGAGCTGCTGCCGGTGCGCCGTCACGCCCGGCGCGCCGGGGTGAGCGCGGAGGCCTCGATCCTGCCGGTGGTCCGCGAGGTCGCCCAGTGGCTGCCGCCGACCGATCGGCTCATCGTCGACGCGGCGCTCTCGCTCGGCCTGTTCCGCGACCGGCCCGGCGTCGGTATCGATGTCGAACGCCTGTATGCGGACAACCTCGGGGAACGTCGAGAGGCCTTGACCGAGCAGTGGGTGGCGCTGCACACCCTGCTCGATGTGGATCCGGTGCCCGAGGCGCCCACGGTCAAACGCCTGCGCACCGTCGCCGAGCACGGGGCGTTCACCGCGCTGGCCGGACTGCTCGCCACCGACTCGGGCTATCCGATGGCGGGACCGGCGACGGGGCATCCCGCCGAGACCGCGCCCGCACCACGCGGGGTCGTCACCGTGGTGGGTGACGCCGTCATCGACCACCTGTACCGGGTCGACGCGTTCCCCGCCGCCGACAGCGCCGCCAACGGCAGCTTCATCGGCCATCCCGGCGGCAAGGGACTCAACCGTGCCGTCGCCGCGGCCCGCCTCGGCATCGACGTGCACCTGGTCTCGGCGGTCGGTGGCGACGAATACGGCCGCCGCATCCTGGAGTTCATCGAGTCCGAGCGGGTGCATCTGGACCTGATCAAGGTCGTGCCGTTCGCGCCGTCGCTGGTCACCGCCGTCGTGCTGACCCCGAGCGGGGAATCGCGCATGATCGGCTGCCGCGACAGCCGCGTGCAACTGCAGGACGAGGACGTGCACCGCGCCGAACTGCAGAACGCGCTGGCCGCCTCCGATGTGGTGATCCTGAGCTTCGAGCAGCCGCCCGCCATCATCGAGCAGGTGCTGGCGGTGGTCTCGCGGATGCACCCCAAGCCGCCGGTCATCGTCTGCCCCACCCCGTCGATGGCGGTCCCGCAGAGCCTCTACCAGCATCTGGGCGCCGTCGACTATCTCGTGGGCACCGCCGCCGAACTGGCGGCGCTGCTGCCCGACGTGCCCGCCGAATCCGCCGCCGACATCGCCCGGCTGCTGCGCGGCCTCGGCGTCGGCACAGTGTGCACGGTCGAGAACTTCCGGTGCACCGTCGCCGCCGACACGGTCGACACCGTGGTCGATCATTTCCCGCAGGTGCTCAAGGCCTCCGTCGGCGCCGCGGCCGCCTTCACCGGCGCCCTCGCCTACCGGATCGTCACCGCCCGATCCCCGCTCGGCGCAGCCGATTACGTGTGGGCCACCGCGGCCATGATCCCGACGCAGAAGCTGGGCGCGGTGGCGGCCTCGATGCCCTCGGTCGACGAGATCGACCGCATCGTGCGGCTGTACGCGCCGCCCGTGGTGGGCCGGGGGTAAAGTCGCGGCGTTCCGCTCGCACGCCCTGTCCGACAACGGCGGTCGCGCCGCCCTGTCCCCACCCGGAGGATCGTTGACCCTACTGTCGTTCGGCAGTGCCAGATCCACCCGCGCCGGTGCCGACACCGCGCACCGGCTGGGACGCCGGGGCAGCGATCTGCCGTTGCGGGTCGTCGAGATCGCCGACCCCACCGATGGCGGTCACCTGCTGATCTTCGGCGAACCGCGCGACGGCTGCCTGGTCCGGGTGCACTCACGCTGCCTCTACGGCGAGGGTCTGGGCTCCGACGACTGCGACTGCGGCGCCGAGCTCACCGAGTCGATGGACCGCATCCAGGCCGAGGGCGCCGGGGTACTGGCCTACCTCGATCAGGAGGGTCGGGGCGCGGGCCTGATCTGGAAGGCCCGGGGATACCGGGAGAGCGAACTGTCCGGGGCGGACACCTTCGACAGCTACGAGCGCCTCGGTCTCGACGCCGATGCCCGCCGCTACGACGCCGCCGCGAGCGCGGTGCGCGCCCTGGGCCTGTCCCGGGTGCGGCTGCTCACCAACAATCCCGACAAGTGCCGAGCGCTGACCGACGCGGGCATCGATGTCGACCCGGTGGCGCTCACCATCACCCTGCACAGCGCGCGGGGACGCCGATATCTGCAGGCCAAGCGGCGGCATCGCCGGCACACGATCCCGGCCGACCCGGCCGTCGAGGCGGTGCCGGCCACCCCGCCCGCGTCCTGGTGGCGGCCACGTCGTCGGCCGTAACCCATGTCTCAATCCCGTATGTCCGGTTACGATAAGTGAGCCGCGCCACTCTCGACGCCCTCAGCTCGAGACGATGAGACAGATTCACTCGCATTGGCTCGGCATCCGGAACGGCCTATTCGGGAACAGGGATATGACAGACATCGGTTTCGCGCACGCCTCGGGCGTCACGGTGCACACCGTGCCCGCCGCCTTCCAGCAGACCGCCGCGTTGCGGCCCGACCAGGTCGCGTTGCGCACCGTCGGCGGCACCCAGCAGATCACCTGGGCGGAGTACGCGACGCGGGTGCGGGCGCTGGCGGCCGGCCTGGCGAAACTCGGTGTGCGCCACGGCGACGCGGTCGGCATCATGCTCACCAACCGCCCCGAGTTCAACCTGATCGACACCGCCGCACTGCACCTGGGCGCCACCCCCTTCTCGGTGTACAACACCAGTTCGTCCGAGCAGATCGCGCACGTGTTCGCCAACGCGGGCAACAAGGTCGTGGTCACCGAACAGGCGTTCCTCGACGCCATCCGCGCCTCCGGCGCCGAGGTCGAGCACACCGTGCTGGTCGACGGCAGCGCCGAGGGCACCATCGGCCTGGCCGAGCTGGAGTCCGATCCGGAGCCCGATTTCGACTTCGACGCCGCGTGGCAGGCCGTGCAGCCGGGCGATCTGGCCACCCTGATCTACACCTCCGGCACCACCGGCCCCTCCAAGGGCGTCGAGCTCACCCAGGGCAATGTGATCGCGCAGGTCGTCGGCCTGGTCTCGGGTCCGCTGCCGGTCGGTTTCGACGACCGCGCGGTGTCCTACCTGCCGGCCGCGCACGTCGCCGACCGCATCTCCGCGCACGCGATGAGCCTGCTCACCGGCATCCAGATCACCACCGTGCCCGACCCGCGCGAGATCGCCGCCGCGCTGCCCGACGCCCGCCCGACCGTGTTCTTCGGCGTGCCGCGGGTGTGGCAGAAGATCAAGGCGGGCATCGAGAACAAGCTCGCGGTGGAGCCGAGCCCGGTCAAGAAGGCGCTGGCCAACTGGGCGATCGGCGTCGGTGTGGCCCAGGCCAAGGCCAAGCTGTCCGGCGAGGGGTCCTCGCTGCTGCTGGGCGTGCAGCACAAGGCCGCCGACGCGCTGGTGCTGTCGAAGCTGCGCGAGGCCCTCGGTTTCGGTGAGCTGAAGGTCGCCGCCTCCGGCGCGGCGCCGGTGCCCGCCGAGACCCTCGAGTACTTCCTCGGGCTGGGCTTCGCGGTCAGCGAGGTGTGGGGCATGTCCGAGACCACCGGTGTCGGCACGTTCACCGATCTGGACAAGCCGCGCCCGGGTTCGGTGGGTCGGGTCATGGACGGCGTGGAACTGCGTCTGGACGCCGACGGCGAGGTCCTCATCCGCGGCCCGATCGTCACCCCCGGCTACCGCAACATGCCCGACAAGACCGCCGAGGCCATCGACGACGCGGGCTGGCTGCACACCGGCGACATCGGCACCCTCGACGCCGACGGCTACCTGCGCATCGTCGACCGCAAGAAGGAACTGATCATCAGCGAGGCGGGCAAGAACATCGCCCCCTCCAACATCGAGAACGCCATGAAGGCCGCGTCGTCGATGATCGGGCAGGCCGTCGCCATCGGTGACGCCCGCCCCTACATCACCGCGCTGATCATGCTCGACCCCGACGTGGCCGCCCTGCGCGCCAAGGAGTTCGGCGCCACCGACGCCACCCACGCCGAGCTCGCCCGGCGCGCGGAGATCGTCGAGGAGGTCAAGGCCGCGGTCACCGCGGGCAACCGCAAGCTCTCGCGGGTGGAGCAGATCAAGCGCTTCGTGATCGTGGAGACGCTGTGGGAGCCGGGCGGTGACGAGCTGACCCCGAAGATGTCGCTCAAGCGCACCCCCATCGCGACCAAGTACGCCGCCGACATCGACCAGCTGTACGCGGCGACCCCGCCCGAGCACGTGGTCAATGTGAAGTAGGCCCGAAACCAGCGGTGGCCCCGGGAGTTCGACTCCCGGGGCCACCGTCGTGTCCGGCTCAGTTCTGCTCGTAGGTGCCGATCAGCGTGGCCCGGCCCAGCGAGTGGAAGAACAGGTTGAAGCCCAGGTAGGCCGGTGTCGCGTCCGGTCCGACCTCCAGTTCGGGCACGTCGACGGCGTGCACCACCACGAAGTAGCGGTGCGGGCCATGGCCTTTCGGCGGGGAGGCGCCGACGAAGCCGGGGAAGCCGCCGTCGTTGCGCAGGCTCACCGCGCCGGCGGGCAGGGTGCCGCCTTCGGAGCCCGCGCCGGTGTCGAGGGAGGTGACCGAGGCCGGGATGTTGGCCACGGCCCAGTGCCAGAAGCCCGAGGCGGTCGGCGCGTCCGGGTCGAACACGGTGACCGCGAAGCTCTGGGTGCCCTCCGGGAAGCCGGACCAGCTCAGCTGCGGCGAGATGTCCTTGCCGCCCGAGCCGAACACCCCGGAGACCTGGTCGTTGGCCAACGGCTGACCGTCGGTGATGTCGGCGGAGGTGACGGTGAACGACGGAACCTGCGGGAGTGCGTCATACGGGTTGTAGCTCATGGGTTCTCCGATTCGTGGCGTCGAGGCTCAGCTGTGCAGGAGGAAGTGTTCCAGTACCCGGGTGCCGAATTCCAGTGACTGCACCGGCACCCGTTCGTCCACCCCGTGGAACAGGGCGGTGAAGTCCAGCTCCGGCGGCAGCTGCAGTGGCGCGAAGCCGAAACAGCGGATGCCCAGGCGCGCGAACGCTTTCGCGTCGGTGCCGCCGGAGAGCATGTAGGGCACGGTGCGCCCGTTGGCGTCGTGGGCGAGCACCGCGTCGTTCATCGCGTCGACGAGGTGACCGTCGAAGGTGGTCTCGTAGGAGTCGAGCTTGGTGATCCACTCGCGCTCGACGTCGGGGCCGATCAGCTCGTCGACCTCGCGTTCGAACGCGGCCTGCCTGCCCGGTACCACCCGGCAGTCGACCACGGCCTCGGCGGTCTGCGGAATCACGTTGGCCTTGTAACCGGCCTGCAGCATCGTCGGGTTGGCGGTGTCGCGCAGGGTGGCGCCGATGATGCGGGAGATGGTGCCCAGTTTGGCGAGCTGGCCTTCGATGTCGGGGCCTTCGGGGTCGAACTGCAGCCCGCTCTCCTCGCTGACAGCGGCGAGGAATTCGGCGACCGAGTCCGACAGCACCACCGGGAAAGTGTGCCTGCCCAGCCGGGCGACGGCCTCGGCCAGGATGGTGACGGCGTTGTCGTCGTGCAGGAACGAGCCGTGCCCGGCGCGGGCCTTGGCCCGCAACCGCATCCAGCCCAGCCCCTTCTCGGCGGTCTCGACCAAATAGAGCCTGCGTTCGGTGCCGTCGGGGCGGGGCACGGTCAGCGAGAACCCGCCGACCTCACCGACCGCCTCGGTGACGCCGTCGAACAGGTCGGGCCGGTTGTCGACGAGCCACTGCGAGCCCCAGCGGCCGCCGTTCTCCTCGTCGGCCAGGAACGCGAACACCAGGTCGCGGGGCGGGACGGTGCCCTCGGCCTTGAACTGGCGGGCCAGGGCCAGCGTCATGCCGACCATGTCCTTCATGTCGATCGCGCCGCGTCCCCAGACGTAGCCGTCGCGGACCGCGCCGGAGAACGGGTGCACACTCCAGTCGGCGGCCTCGGCGGGCACGACGTCGAGGTGGCCGTGGATCATCAGCGCGCCGCGCCCGGAGTCGGCGCCCTTCAGCCGCGCGAAGACGTTGCCGCGGCCGGGCGCGCCGGACTCGACGTACTCGGTCTCGTAGCCGACCTCCCGCAGTTGCGCGGCCACCCATTCGGCGCACTCGCGTTCGCCCTTGGTGGTCGCCAGTTCGCCGGTGTTGGAGGTGTCGAACCGGATCAGCGCACTGACCAGCTCCACCACCTCGTCCACCGCGCGGGACCGTCCGTTCGAACCAGAACTCTCGCCAGATGCCGACACGTCCCCTTTCCTACCACCCCGGCGACCCACCCCGCGTCATCTCCCCTGGCTCCCGCGTATTCCGCCGCTGGTGGCGACTACGGCTCGGGCTGAGCCGAATTCCGGACGATTCGCGCGTGGACGGCGTGCCGTGTTTGGCTGGTGCGGTGAGAGCGCAGGTCGTACGGGTCGGGACGCTGCTGCTGGCGGGTGCCGCGACGGCGGCCGGCGCCGCGGGAGTGGCGCTGCACCTCTTCGGCGGGCCGGTACTCGAGCCGGTGGTGCTCGCCGCGTCGGGGGCGCCCTATCTCATGGGCGGCGCGCTCGTCGGGGCGGTCGGGTTCGCGGCGGCCCGCCAGTGGGTGGGCACCGGAGTCGCGGTGCTGGTCCTCGCGGTCGGCGTGGCTACGCAGGTGCCGCTGTATCTGGCCGACGAACCCGGCCCCGGGGTGCCGATCACGGTGATGCAGGCCAATCTGCTCTTCGACGGCGCCGATCCGGCCGCGCTCGTCGAGCAGGTCCGGGCCCGTGAGGTCGCGGTGCTGACCGTCAACGAACTGACCCGCACCGCCGTGGCCGATCTCGAACGCGCGGGGCTGGACGAGCTGCTGCCGCACCGCTACCTCGCGCCCGGGCAGACCGCGAGCGGCACCGGGATCTGGAGCCGGTTTCCGCTGTCGGACACCGTCGAATACGACGGCTACGTGCTGAACCAGATCTCGGCGACGGCCACCGTCCCCGAGGTCGGGCCGGTCTCGATCTATGCCGTGCACCCGGTGCCGCCGGTCTACGACACCGGGGTGTGGGCCGAGGAGCTGTCGCGCCTGGGCGAGGTGCTGGGCCGGGCACCCGCCGATCGTCCGGTGATCGTGGGCGGCGACTTCAACGCCACCTACGACCACGCCCGCTTCCGGGGCCTGGCCTCGGGCCGCTTCGCCGACGCCGCCGCGCAGGCCGGGGCCGGTCATCTGGTGACGTATCCGACCGACAAGCGGCTGCCCCCGCTGGTCGGCATCGACCACATCCTGCTGGCCGGTGCGACGGCCACCGCGGTCGGCACTGTCGACCTTCCCGGCGCCGACCACCGGGCGCTGGTGGCCGAGATCGTGCTCGACGGCCGCTAACCCGCCTGCGAGGGGGCGCCGGCCAGCAGCGCGTCGATGCGCGCGCCGACCGCACGGCCCGCCGCGTGCAGCGGTTCGGCCGAACGCAGCGTGCGGCCCAGCACGAACGCGCCCTCCAGCGCGCACAGCAGGCCGACGACGAGATCGCGGGCGTCGGCGGTGCCCAGTCCGCGGCGCTCGAAATAGGCGGTGCCCTGGTCGATCCAGTCGGCCACCACCTCGGCGGCCACCGCGCGCAGGGCGGGTTCGCTGTCGGCGATCTCGCCGGCGACCGTGCCGACCGGGCACATGTTCATCCAGCCGGACTCCTCGAGGGTGCGGGCGGCGTCGGCGAAGGCGGCGGGCACGGCGGTGCGCAGGTCGTCGTGCGGGTCCATGAGCAGCGGGAGCAGCTGGATGTACGCCGCGCCGGACGTGCGTAGTGCCTCGGCCGCGATCTGCACCTTGCCGTGCGGGAAGTGGTGGTAGAGCGAGCCCATCGGCGCGGCGGCGGCCGCGGTGATCTGTTTGACGGTGATAGCGCTGTAGCCCTGGGTGCGCAGCAGTTCGGCCACCGCGACGACCAGGCGATCCCGCGTGGCCGTTGACATCTTCTCGCTCACCGTTCCAGACTAGAGCAAATGCACTAGAGCGTTCGCTCTAACCGTCTGGAGGTTCTCATGCCGACCGTCGAACTGCCCGCGGGCCGCGTCCACTACCACGAACGCGGCGACGGCCCACCGGTTGTGCTGCTGCACGGGCTGCTGATGAACCACACGGTGTGGGATTCCGTGCTCGATCTGCTGCCCGCCGGGTTCCGCTACGTGCTGCCGGACCTGCCGCTGGGCGCGCATCCCGAACCACTGCGACCGGGCACCGACCTGAGCCTGCGCGGGCTCAATCAGCTCATCGCCGACTTCCTCGCCGCACTCGACCTGCACGACGTGACCCTGGTGCACTCCGACTGGGGTGGCGGGCTGTTCCTCACCGCCTACGGACGCGACGAGCGGGTCGGGCGGCTGATCGTGTTCCCGAGCGAGGCCTTCGACAACTTCCCACCGGGCCTGCCCGGCAAGACCGCCGTCCTGGCCTCCGTCCTGCCCGGCGGGGTCACCCTGGCCCTGCGTCAGCTGCGGGTGCGGTGGCTGCGCGCCAACCCACTGCTGTTCGGCTGGATGGCGAAGTTCCCGATCCCCGACGACCTCGTGCACGGCTGGACCGAACCCGGTCTGCGTGATCCCGGTGTCCGCGCCGACGTGCTCGCCTACATGCGGGCCGGGTTCGACAAGCGGGCCCTGGTGGCCGATACCGAAGCGCTGCGCGAGTTCCCGGGCGAGGCGCTGATCCTGTGGTCGTCGGCGGGCAAGGTGATGCCGCGCGCGCACGGCCGCCGCCTGGCCGAGCTCATCCCCCGGGCGCGGCTGGTCGAGATCGACGACGCCTATGTGCTGTCGATGCTCGACCAGCCGGCGGCGGTCGCCGCGGCGGTCACCGAGTTCCTCACCACGACGGCGGCACGACCGGCGGACCGCTGATCAGGTCTGCTGCAGTGGTTCGTAGACGTCGGCGCCCAGGCCGAACGTCCACGCGACGCCTTCGCGGGCCGTGCGGGTCGTCGGCGGGACCCGCAGCCAGTACACGCGGTGGGTGCCGTCCGGTTCCGGTGTCGAGTTGACCACCTCGACCATGACGACATCCTCGTCGCCGACCAGTTCGATCCGCCAGAGCACGCCGGTCTTGTCGCGATGGATCGGGCGGGCGCCGGATTCGGTGAGGTAGCGGTCGTAGCCGTAGTGCTCGAGCATGACCCGGCGCAGTTCGGCGTTCTCCTCGTCGCGGATCCGCTGCGGCGTCAAAGACCGCAGGCTGTCGAGGAATTCGGCGGGGACCGGCATGCCGCGCCAGGCGTGGAGCGCGAATCCGTCGCGGTAGGCCAGCGCGTGCCCGTCACCGCGGTCGAGCCGGCCCGCCTCGTCGCGGTGCAGTTCGAGCGGACGTTCCGACAGCACGGCCACGCGCTCGTAGGGCCACCACCAGCCCGCCTCCCTGGCGACCGCGGCCACCCCGGCGAGCGTGCTGCCCGCGGCGGTGTCGTAGGCGCTGAGCCACGCCGCCTCGTGCTGGCCGAGGACGGCGTCGAGCAGCAACACCCGGATCCGCCGCTCCTGTGCGCGATCACCGCCCGCCGCCTCGAGCACGCCGGCCCGAATCCGGTCGACGACCGAGCCGGTGACCTCCCACAGGTCCGCGCCGGTGGCCCGCCAATGCGCGCTGTAGCCGTGCGCGCCGAGCTCGGTATGCAGGCGAGCGCGTTCGGCCGCCCAGGGTCCGCTGCGGATCGTTTCGCGCACGGGTGCGCCGGTCTCGATGCCGGAGCTCAGCAACCGCACCGCCGCCGACGGGGAATCGGTCCACAGGATCCGCTCCGGTTCGGGCAGCCCGGCACGCGTATAGGCGAGCCGCACACCGGCTTCGGCGCGGGCGCGGTCACCGGGTCCGGTGGCGGCGGCGATCGCGCGCCAGTCGTCCAAGGGTGTCGTAGTCATCAGTCGGCCACCACCCGCACCGAGCCGGGCACGTATTCGCGTTGCCGCACCACCCGGAACCACCCCTTGGGCAGCACGATGGGGGCGTGCTCCTCGTGCACCACCCGGCCGCCCTCGGGCAGGTGCAGCAGCATCGGACCGAAAGCGCCCGCCTCCCTGATCAATCGGCCGGGTGCGGCCACGGCGTGGGCGTGTCCGGTGACCTCGCCCAGTGCCAGCACCAGCCTGCCCCGCCCGTCGCGCCGCTCGCCGTGCGCGGCCGCCGCGCTGTCGGGCACCGCCGCCTCGGCCAGCGGCACGATCAGCACATCGCCTTGTCGATACATGATTTTCCTCCCGTCACGGCCCGCGACCGCTGCCGTGGCGAGGACGGTAGCGCCAGGGGCCGACAACTCGGCCCGGCGTGCGGATTGTCGGTGCGGCTTGGTAGAAACGCTGCTGTCACACGGGGTCGCCATGCCGGAAGGGGCGGGAACACATGTCCATCGGAGAACATCTGCGCGGGTGGGGCGGACTGCCCGCCTATCCGTTCCCGGATCAGGAGAAGGACGCCGAAGCCCAGGCCACCGCGGTACGCCTGCTGCCCGCCGCCGACGCGGTGGCGTGGCGGATCGGCGTGGAACCCTATGACGCCGAGGAGACCTGGCCGGAGGCGTTCTCCCGGTTCCTCGAGACCGTCGACCCCGCCGGGGTGCGCGCGATCATCGTCGGATCCTGGGCCGACGCCTACGACAACCGGCCCGACGACGTGATCGACGCGATCATCGACGCCCGTGACCGCTTGCCCGCTCTGCGGGCGCTGTTCGTCGGTGACATCATCGGCGAGGAATGCGAGATCTCCTGGATCAACCAGGGCGAGGTGACCCGGCTGCTCGACGCGTTCCCGCAGCTCGAGGAACTCGGCGTACGTGGCGGCGAACAGCTCGAGTTCGCCGCGGTCCGGCACGAGAACCTGCGGAAGCTCAAGGTCCAGGCGGGCGGTCTGCCGGTGGCGGTCGTGCGTGGTGTCGCGGCCAGCGACCTGCCCGCGCTGCGCGATCTCGAACTGTGGCTCGGTACCTCCGAATACGGCGGCGACAGCGATGTCGACGACCTCGCCCCGATCCTGTCCGGCGACCGGCTGCCCAGCTTGACGCGGCTGGCGTTGCGCAACAGCGAGATCCAGGACGCGGTCTGCGCCGCGATCGCGGCCGCACCGGTGGTGGCCCGGCTCGAGGAACTGGACCTGTCGATGGGGGTGCTCACCGACGACGGTGCCGCGGCCTTGCTCGGCGGCCAGCCGCTGACCCATCTGAAATCGCTGGATCTGCACCACAACTACGTGAGCAAGGCGATCGGCGCCCGCCTGGCGGACAGTCTCACCCCGGCCGGGGTGGCGCTGAACCTGGACACCGACGACGCCGAGTCCGACGAGGACGACGACGGTTCGGTGTGGCGTTTCGTCGCGGTCGGCGAGTGAGCTGACGTGCGCTGGGTGGTGGTCGGCAATGCCGAGAACCGGCGGGTCCGGCTGTTCACCGACGCGGTCCGCGCCGCCGGTCTCCCCGGCCCACGCGTCGTCGAGTGGGGCACGGTCCTGGCCGACGGCGGGCACGACTTCGCCGACGACGAGATCGTCCGCCTGGACTCACCCGGGGAAAATCATGCAGTCGATGCCATGTTGCGTGGCATGCACGATCCGACGCGAGTAGAGGGGTCGGCGCGCTGGTACCGCGCCTTCCTCGCGGCGGTGGGCTCGCTGCGCGGCGGCCGACGCGTCGACGACCCGGCCGAGCTGGCGGTGCTGTTCGACAAACGCCGCTGTCACGCCCGGCTGAGCGCGGCCGGGGTGCCGGTACCGCCGTCGCCGGTCACCGGCCCGCTGCGCGGCTGGGCGGATGTACGCGCGCAGATGCGGGCGGCGGGAATGGCGCGGGTGTTCGTGAAACTCGCGCATGGTTCGTCCGCGTCGGGCGTGCTGGCGATCGAGTCGACCACGTCGGGGCGCTGGCAGGCCACCACCTCGGTCGAGGCGGGTTCCGACGGCGTCTTGCACAACTCGCTGCGCGTACGCCGATACCGCGACGAACGCGAGATCGCGGCGATCGTCGACCGGCTCGCCCCCGACGGCCTGCACGTCGAACGCTGGATTCCCAAGGCCACCACCGGTGGGCGCACCGCCGACCTGCGGATCGTCGTCGTCGCGGGCCGCGCCACCCATGCCGTCGTCCGCACCAGCACGGGCCCGATGACGAATCTGCATCTGGGCGGAGCGCGCGGGGACCTCGACGCCGTGCGCTCCGACATCGGCACGCACTGGGACGACGCGATGGCCGTGTGTGAACAGGCTGCCGCGTGCTTCCCCGGGACCCTGTGTGTCGGGGTCGACCTGCTGCCGGGCACGGACTGGCGGCGATTCACCGTCGGCGAGGTCAACGCGTTCGGCGATCTGCTCCCCGGCCTCACCGGCCTGCCCGGAACACCCGCCGAGGGCATGGACACCTACAGCGCCCAGCTCAGCGCCGTGGCCCGCGACCTGATCGGAGCCACGCGATGACCGCGCTCCCCCGTCCCGACATGACCGAGGTCGTCGGCCGCGACGACCTGCTGCTGCTCACCCTGGACACCCTGCGCTACGACGTCGCGACCGAATTGGCCGCGGCGGGCAGGCTGCCCACCCTGTCGCGGTATCTGCCGGGCGCGCGGTGGGAGAAGCGCCATGCGCCGGGAAGTTTCACCTACGCCTCGCATCACGCGATGTTCGCCGGGTTCCTGCCGACTCCGGCCACCCCGGGCCCGCATCCGCGCCTGTTCGCGGCGCGCTTCGCCGGCAGCGAGACCACCGCCGACGGCACCTTCGTCTTCGACGAGCCCGACCTGGTGACCGCGCTCGCCGCCCGCGGCTACCACACCGTCTGTATCGGCGGTGTCGGCTTCTTCAACAAGCAGGGCGCGCTCGGCAGCGTGCTGCCGGGATTGTTCGCCGAAAGTCATTGGGCGCCGGAATTCTCGGTGGCCTCACCGACGTCGTTCGAGGAGCAGGTGGCGTGCGCGCGGCGCGTAGTCGCCGCGATGCCGGCCGAGCAGCGGGTCTTCCTGTTCCTCAACGCCTCGGCGCTGCATCAGCCCAACTGGTTCCACCTGCCGGGCGCGACCCGCGCGTCCGGGGACAGCCGCACCACCCACGCCGCCGCCCTCGAGTACATCGACGCCCACATCGGCGCGCTGTTCGACACGATGCGGTCGCGGCGCCGGTGCTTCGCGATCGTGTGCTCCGATCACGGCACCGCCTACGGCGACGACGGTTTCACCGGGCACCGCCTCGGCCACGAATCGGTGTGGACGGTGCCCTACAGCCATTTCTTCCTGGAGTCCACCGCATGATCGACACCGCGCTACCGCGGCCGTACCAGAACTACGTCTACGCCTACCCGCACAAGACCGCCTACCGTCCGCTGCCGCATCGGCCGCCGTTGTCGCAGGTGTGGGCGGGAGAGCCGCGGTCGGCGCTGTCGCTGTATCTGCACATCCCGTTCTGCGAGGTGCGCTGCGGTTTCTGCAATCTGTTCACCCGGGTCGGCGCGCCGGACGGGCTCACCGGCCGCTACCTCGACGCCCTGGCCCGCCAGGCCCGCGCCGTGCGCGACAGCCTCGGCGACAGCGAACGGCCCCGGTTCGCCACCGCGGCGTTCGGCGGTGGCACGCCGACCTTCCTCGACCCGGCCGAACTGACCCGCCTCTGCGATATCGCCGAGCAGATCATGGGCGCCGAGCTGCGCGTCATCCCGCTGTCGGTGGAGGCGTCCCCGGCCACCGCCACCACCGACCGGCTCGCCGTGCTGGCCGAGCGCGGCACGACCCGATTGAGCCTGGGCGTGCAGAGTTTCGTCGACGCCGAGGCCAGGGCGGCGGTGCGGCCGCAACGGCGCGCCGAGGTGGAGGCCGCGCTGGGCCGCATCCGTGCGGCGGGCATCCCCGTGCTCAATATCGACCTCATCTACGGCATCGACGGGCAGACCGCCGCGAGCTGGCAGGTCTCGCTCGACGCGACACTGGCGTGGCGGCCCGAGGAGGTCTACCTCTACCCGCTGTACGTGCGCCCGCTGACGGGTCTGGCCCGGCACGCCGATCCCGCGGTCGCCGAACAGGATTGGGACCGCGACCGGCTCGCGCGGTACCGGCAGGGCCGCGATCATCTGCTCGCGCACGGCTATCGGCAGGTGTCGATGCGCATGTTCCGCCGCGTCGACGCGCCACCGCAGGGCGCCGACGACTACGCCTGCCAGACCGACGGCATGATCGGCCTCGGCTGCGGCGCACGCTCCTACACCAGGTCGCTGCACTACTCCTTCGACTACGCGGTCGACATGCGGGAAGTGCGCGGCATCATCGACACCTACGTCGCGACCACCGATTTCGGTTCGGCCCTGCACGGCCGCGTCGTCGACGCCGACGAAGCCGCCCGCCGCCACCTGCTCCAGTCGCTGCTGCAAGCGGAGGGCCTGCCGGTCGCCGACTACCGCGCGCGCTTCGGCACCGACCCGTGGGACGATTTCGGCGCCGAGCTGCACACGCTGGCCGGACGGGGCTGGCTCGCCGACACCGGCCCGGAATCGCTGCGCCTGTCGGCCGAGGGGCTGGCCTACTCCGACGCGATCGGCCCCGGCTTCTTCTCCCCCGCCGTGCGCGCCGCCATGGCCGCCTACGAACCGCGCTGACCGTGGATCTGACCGTCCTCTACCGCGGCCCGCTGGCCTCGTGCGACTACGACTGCCCGTACTGCCCGTTCGCCAAACGCCGCGACAGCACCACCCAGCTGCGCGCCGACCGCGCCGCCCTGCACCGGTTCACCGGCTGGGCGCACGCGCAGACCGAGGATCGGCTCTCGATCCTGTTCACCCCGTGGGGCGAGGGCCTGGTCCGATCCTGGTATCGCACCGCGCTGATCGAGTTGTCGCATCGCCCGCACGTGCGGCGGGTCGCCATCCAGACCAACCTCAGCGGCCGCATCGACTGGACCGGCGACGCCGATCCCGACACGCTGGCTCTGTGGTGCACCTACCACCCTGGTCAGACCCCGTACCGGCGGTTCCTGGACAAGACCGAACGGCTGGCCGCGGCCGGAATCCGGTTCAGCGTGGGCGTCGTCGGGCTGCCCGAGCATCTCGAGCACGCCCGCAGGTTGCGTGCCGACCTGCCCGATCACGTCTACCTGTGGGTCAACGCCGCCGAGGGCCACACCTACACCGACGCCGACGCCGCCGACTGGACCGCCATCGACGCGCTGTTCCCGTTCAGCAGGCACCCGCACCGCTCGGCGGGCGCGCCGTGCCGCACCGGCGACTCGGTGATCTCGGTCGACGGTGACGGCACGGTGCGCCGCTGCCATTTCGTGCGGACGCCGCTGGGCAACCTCTACGACGGCTCCTACCGGTCCGCGCTGGCACCGCGCCCGTGTCCGCTGGCGGTGTGCGACTGCCACATCGGCTATGTCCATCTGGAGACGCTGCCGCTGTACGACGTGTTCGCCGGTGGAGTCCTGGAACGGATTCCGGTTCAGCCGACGTCGAGCGTGGTGGTCACCGGGGTGACGCCGGTGGTCAGGTCGAGTACCGGGCAGTGCGCGTCGACGGCCTGCTGCAGTTCGGCGTAGCGCTCGGCGGATTCGGGTCCGCGCACCCGCACGCGCACCCGGACGGCCTGGAATCCGGGGCGCACGGTGTCGTCGAGGCCGAAGAAGCCGCGCACGTCCAGATCGCCTTCGGCGGTGATCGTCAGGTCGTCGACGGTGATGCCGAGCCGCTGGGCCCAGAACCGGTAGGTGACGACCTGGCAGGACAGCAGCGCCGCCAGATACACCTCGACCGGGTTGGCCGCGGTGTCGGCGCCGCCGAGCGCGGCGGGCTCGTCGACGCGCACGGTGTGCGTGCGCGCGGTGACGACGCTGCCGACCGTGCCGTCGGGGGTGGCGGCGGCACGGAACACGAAGTGCGCGTTGGCGGAATCGGCGGCCACGGCCGTGGCGGTGGCTTCGGTGATCTCGGTCAACGTGGTGAGCTGGCTGGTCATGTCCGGACGCTAACGCCGGGTTCGCCGCGCGCCCACCCCTGCGCTCGGCGTGATTCCAACCGGTGTCAGCGCGCGACCCCGAGCGAGAGCGCCGCGAACGCCTTCGGGGCGCCGGGCTGGTAGAAGCGGTCGAGTTCGACGGTCTCGAAGCCGGCGCCGGTGATCAGGCCGGGGATGTCGCGGTCGAGGTTGCAGCCGCCCGCGATCCGCTGCTGGATCGGGTTGAGCCGGTGCTGCCAGGTCCGCACCGCGGCGTCGGGGGCGAGCCCGTGTTCGACGAAGTGGAGGGTGCCGCCGGGTTTGAGGACCCGCCGGATCTCGGCCAGGGCCGCGTCCACGTCGGGGATGGTGCACAGGGTGAACGTCGACAGGGCCGTGTCGAAGGTGGCGTCCGGGAACGGCAGCGACTGCCCGTCCAGCCCGGCGCGCTCGATCGGCACCTCGCTGCCCGCCACCCGTTTCGCGGCGATCTTCCACGCGACATCGGCCGGTTCCACCCCCGCGACCCGCTCGACCGCCGCCGGATAGAACCCGACGTTGTTCCCCGACCCGAACCCGACCTCCAGCACCTCGCCGTGCAGGCCCGCGCAGGTCCGCTGCCGCAGCGAGTCGTTGGCGGCCACTCCGCACACCACGTCGACGATGTGCGGCAGGATCCGGTCGTTGTAGAAGCCCATGCCCCGATCATCCTCCACTCGGCGGCAGATGGCGCCCAGGTTGCTCAGGCCAGGCGGCGGTCGAACACCTGGGTGCCCGTGCCCGAGGCCGGATCCACCGTCACCACCCGCAGATTCACCGTCTCCGGCGTGAGATCCATGACCATGAAGCCCAGTTCGTGCTGGGTGTCGAACAGGGCGGGATGCGCCGCTTCCGAGGCGGGCGCGGTGTGGCCGCTCGCGGTCTTGCCCGCCGCGCCCGAGACGATCTGGCGGGTGCCCTTGCAGGCCGTGGTGGGTTCGAGTACCTGCAGGGTGTGGTCGTGGCCCGAGAGCAGGAACGAGACCTTGCCCAGCACATGGTCTTCGAAGAACCGCTTGGCGTGCACGCCGTTGATCGGCTCGATCGGCAGGCCCTCGTAGTTGCCCGCGTCGCCGTGCGGGCCGTTGCTCAGGTAGGGGTGATGGGTGCAGGCGATCTTCCACGGCGCCGTCGACTCGGCCAGACCCTGGTCGAGCCAGGCGCGCTGCTCGTTCATGTACTGCCCGTCCACCGACCAGTACGGGTCGAGCAGCGGCGGGATGTAGGCGGCCAGCGGGTTCACGTCCAGGACGAAGAACTCCACCACCGGGTTGTCCTCGGGCACGCGCACCGAGTAGTAGCGGCTGGGCATCCACCAGCGCCGCGACCGGGCGTGGTACTCGACTTCGTGGTTGCCGCGCAGCAGCCAGCCACCGTCGCCGGGGAACACTCCGGAGGTGTCGTGGTTGCCCAGTGCCATGGCCCACGGAAAGTCCAGCCCCGCGTTGGGATCTTCGAACTTCGTGGCGAACTGGGCGTCGTCGGGTCCGTTCGGGCCCGATTCGTAGATGTTGTCGCCGAGCCCGACCGCCATGGTGAACGGTTCGCGGGCATGGAAGGCCCTGGCCGCGTCGGCGACGGCCCACTGGGTGCGGGTGCCGGTGCCCGCGTCGCCGATGATCAGGATCCGGGCGCCGCGCCCGGTGCCGGTCGGGGCGAACTTCGCCACCTCGGCGGGCACGGCCGCGGCCGGTGTCAGCCCGACGAGGGTGACACCGGCGACGACACCGGCCGCGCCGGCCAGTACTTCCCGGCGGCCGATGCCCGCCGGGGCCGAACCTGTGGTGGAGTGCGACACGGGGATACTCACCTTCTGGTCTGGGATCGGTGGAAACTTACACCGCGCACATCGACTGGATGACGCCGCGCACGATCGGTGCGCCGTAGTCGGTCGGGGCGAAGGCCAGCTTCTGCACGATCGACAGCGGCGTGAGCACCGCGTCGGCCACCCCGGCGTATCCGTCGATCGAGGTGCCCGCCGAGAACAGCAGGCTGGTGATGTCGAGCGTCAGTGTCGCCAGGTCGAAGGCGTTCTCCACCCGCACCTGGGCCAGCGGCGCGGTGTCGAGGGCGGTGCCTGCGGCGAGGTCGGCGCCGAGGTTGGCCAGGAAGGTCAGCGGGCCCTGGTCGAGCGCCTCGACCAGCGGCCCGAGCTCGTCGGAGCGGCGCATCAGCATCACCTCGGCCACGCGGTTGCCTGCGAGGAAGACCTGCAGGTCGTCGGCGGCCTGGTTCATCGCCGCCGAATCCACGGGTACCGCACCGCTGTTCAGGTAGGCACGGGATCGTTCGACGACGGCGGCCAGGGTGAGATCGGCGATCGGGGTGCAGCTGCCGTCGGCGGTCATCACCAGCGCGGCCAGGTCCTCGACGGGGCGCGGCACGTCGACGCGTTCGGTGGCGGTGGCGTCCAGCTCCAGCGGCGGGTAGGCGCTCGGCGCGACACAACCGGCCACCAGCGACGCCTGCACCGCCCGCGCCAGCGCCTTGGTGCCGGTGAACGCCGCGCCCACCACGGGCTTCAGGAAGATGCCGACGGTGGGCACCATGCCCGCGGCGAGCTTGGCCGGGATCTTGACGATGCCGGTGGCGAGGATGAACACCTCGATCGCGTCCTCGACGGTGAGCTGCGCGACCGACATCGTCTGGTCGATGCGGCCGGTGCGGACCGCGTCCAGCCCGTTGACCAGATAGGTGACGATCGGGTCGTCGAGTTCGGCGGGCCGGGTCCCGACCCGGTCGGGGCGCATGGGCAGGCCGTCGCGGTGCACGCGCGCCGTGGCGAGCGCAGTCCTGACCTCGGCGACCTGACGGTCGTAGCCCGCCAGCCGGTCGGGCCCGACCACACCGCGCAGCACCGACGCCGCCGCGGTCACCACGTCGTCGAACGTCGGTGCGCCCGGTGTGCAGAGGGGCGCCGCGTCGCCGATCGGGATCGCGGCGAGTGTCGGCGCGACCTCGGCATGCGCGGTCGTGGGGGTGAGCAGGGCTCCGGCGGCCAGGGTGAGCGCGGTGAGGGGGCCGAGACAGGAGGCGGTCGGGCGAGACAGGGGCATGCGGGGCGATCTCCGGCGGGCGACGGCCGCCCGGCGGCACCGGGTGGCGAACTAAGGAACGTCTGCCCTCGAAGCCAAGGCGGCGGAGTTTCCGAAACGGTGCCGTCCGAGTGAACGCCCGACCAATTTGGACATACGTTCAGCTCCTCGCCATTCATCGAACAATGGTGTTCGCCGAGAGGTTGCCGAGCCCGGTCACGCCCCGCCGGACAGGGCCCGCGCGCGGGCGCCGGACATGCCTTCGGCACCCGTTCGTGGTTCTGACCACGAACGCGCGACAAGATCAGTTGCCCGATGGATACTGGGCCGATGGCCACCCGGTTGTCCCCCCTCGTGCTGAGCACCGAGAGTGTCTCGACACGAGAGGCTTTCGACTATTGGCGCGACAGCGTGTGCGCGATGTACTTCCGGATGCAGGTCGACCCCATGCCCACGCCCGATTTCGCCGCCCGTATCGAATACGCCACCCTGGAGAACTCGGTCGGCTTGTCGCGGGTGCGCGCCGATGCCCAGTGCGCGCGCCGACGTGCCGTGGATTTGCGAGACGACACCGAACAGTGCGTGCTCGGCGTGATCACCCTCGGCGGGCACGCCGTCCTCGAACAGGACGGCCGCACCGCCGACGCGCGCCCGGGCAGCCTGGTCTTCCTCGACAGCACCCGCCCCTACACCGCCACCTGGACCGACACCTTCGAAGAACTGGTGGTGCAGGTACCCGCCCGCAGCGTTTCGGTGGCCGACACCCGCTCGCTGACAGCACAGACCTATGGCGCCGGCACCGTCGCCCCGGTGGTGAACGCCTGCTTCACCGCGCTGTTCGACCTCGTCTCCACCGATCCCACCCAGGCGGCACCGCTGATTCCGCACGCGATGGGACTGTTCGGCGCCGCCGTGGCGACCGCGGCGCGACGCCGCTCCGAACCGGCGGAGACCACCGCGGTGCTGCGTCAGCGGGTGTTCGACTTCCTGCGGGACCATGCCTGCGACCCCGAGCTCAGCGCCGACATGGTCGCCTCGGCGTGCGGAGTGTCGCGGCGCACGCTGTACCGGATCGTCGGTGGCGGCGGCATCGCCCAGCACATCCGGGTGATCCGGATCGAGCGGGCCAAGAAACTGCTGCAGCGCGAGCGGTATCAGTCGATGGGCGCGATCGCGGCCGCCTGCGGGTTCGGCAGCGAGTCCGGGTTCCATCGCGCGTTCCGGGAGTCGGTCGGCGCGACACCGGCCGACTACCGGCAGATGGTGCGCCCGTAACGGTCACACCGCCGACGCGGGCCGCCCCACGCCGGTCGCGGCGTCCATGTCTTCGAGCGACTTGCCCTTGGTCTCGGGCACGAACCGGGCCACGAACAGCAGCGACAGCAGCGCGAACGCGGCGTACATCCCGTAGCCGAAGCCGAGGGAGAAACTCTTCACGCTCGGGAAGCTGACGGTGATCGCCCAGTTGGCCGCCCACTGCCCCGCCGCGGCCAGCGACAGCGCCGCGCCGCGGATCCGGTTCGGGAACATCTCGCCCAGCAGCACCCACACCACCGGGCCCCAGCTCATCCCGAAGAACACCACGAACAGGTTGGCGGCGACCAGCGCGATGGGGCCGCTGGCCCCGCTGAGCTGCGGTTCGAGGGTGCCGTCGGCGTTCGGGACCTGATCGGCGGTGCCGAAGCACACCGCCATCGTGGCCAGGGTGATCGTCATGCCGACCGAGCCGATCAGCAGCAGCGGCCTGCGCCCGATCCGGTCGATGAGCAGGATCGCGACGATGGTGGTGGCGATATTGACCACCGAGGTGAACACGCTGATCTGGAACGACTGCGATTCCTCGAAACCGACGGCCTCCCACAGGATGTTGGAGTAGTAGAAGATCACGTTGATGCCCACCGCCTGCTGGAACACCGACAGCAGCAACCCGATCCAGACGATCGGGTAGATCCCGCCCGTGGGCCTGCGCAGATCCTTCCATGACGGCTGCACGTCACCCTTGAGGCTGTCCTCGATGCGGCCGATGGTCAGTTCCAGGTTCTTCTCGCCGAACAGCAGGGTCAGCACCTTGCGGGCCTCGGGGATCTGCTGGGTGGCCACCAGGTAGCGCGGCGATTCCGGAATCGTGGAGGCCAGCACGCCGTACACGACCGCGGGCACCATCATCGACAGGAACATCCAGCGCCACGCCTCGAGCCCGAACCACAGCGTCTGCCCGGCCCCGCCGGCGATCTCGGCCAGCACGTAGTCGACGAGCAGCGCCAGGAAGATACCGAGGACGATCGCCAGCTGCTGCAGGGACCCGAGTCTGCCGCGGATCCGCGCCGGGGAGGTCTCGGCGATGTAGGCCGGGGCGATGACGGAGGCGACGCCGACGCCGAGCCCGCCGATGATGCGCCCGATCACCAGGATCCACACGTTGGGGGCGAACGCGGTGACGATGGCGCTGACGAAGAACAGCACGGCGGCGATCTTCATCACCTTGAGCCTGCCGATCCGGTCGGCGATACGGCCCGCCGTCATGGCGCCCGCGGCGGCACCGAGCAGCGCCGAGGCCACGGCGAAGCCGAGTACCGCGTCGTCGACACCGAATTCGTCCTGGATCGCGGCGACCGCGCCGTTGATGACCGCGCTGTCGAAACCGAACAGCAATCCACCCAGCGCGGCCACCGACGCGATCCGCACGATGTGGTTGCCGCCTGCGCCTTCCTCGTCGGGAGCGGCGGACTGGCCGGTCACCGAACCTCCGTCGGACATCGCCTTGGTCCTCTCCCGCGTGCGCGGCCCACGTCCACGCAGATCACAGTCGGTCAGGTCGCAGTATGCCCCGAGCGGCGCCGCGAAGTCGCCGGGGACACGCACGCGACGTGTCACGAAAGACCGGGCCCGCACCGGATGTTCATCTGCGGGTCACGGTGGACGGTTAGCGTCGGCGGGGTGACCGATGTCGAGATGCGTTCGCTACGCCGTGATCTGAGCGAGGTCGCCGACCTCGCGACCGCCGTGGATCTCACCGAGATGGCCGCGTTCACCGTCGACGACAGCGACGACGACGATCCGGTCTTGCTGACCGCGCCCGGCGGGCTGGTCGTGGACACCTGGCGCGAGGGCTATCCCTACGACGAGCGGCTCTCGCGCGCCGAGTACGAGCTGGACAAACGGCTGCTGCAGATCGAACTGCTCAAGCTGCAGAACTGGACCAAGGCCACCGGGCGCCGCATCGTGGTCGTGTTCGAAGGGCGCGACGCGGCGGGCAAGGGCGGCACCATCAAACGGTTCATGGAGCACCTCAATCCCCGTGGGGCGCGGGTAGTCGCGCTGGAGAAGCCCTCGGCGCGGGAGTCGACCCAGTGGTACTTCCAGCGTTATGTCGAGCATCTTCCCGCGGCCGGGGAGATCGTGCTGTTCGACCGGTCCTGGTACAACCGGGCCGGAGTGGAGCGGGTGATGGGGTTCTGCACGCCCGAGCAGCATCGCCGGTTCCTCACCCAGGCACCGTTGTTCGAGCGGATGCTCGTCGACGACGGCATCGACCTGGTGAAGTTCTGGTTCTCGGTGTCGCCGCTCGAACAGCGCACCCGCTTCGCGATCCGCCAGGTCGACCCGGTGCGGCAGTGGAAGCTGTCGCCGATGGATCTGGCCTCGCTGGACAAGTGGGACCGCTACACCGCGGCCAAGGAGGAGAACTTCGAGCACACCGACACCGACTACGCGCCGTGGATCGTGGTCAAGAGCAACGACAAGAAGCGGGCGCGGCTCAACGCGATGCGCTACGTGCTCGACCGCTTCGACTACGAGAACAAGGACGAGGAGATCGTCGGCCCCGCGGACCCGTTGGTGGTGGGCCGCGGGCGCGACGTCCTCGGGTCCTAGCGGGTCAGTGCCGCGGTGTGCGCGGCGGCCAGCAGGATCGACAGTTCGTCCCGTTCGGCGGAGTCGAGGACCTCGAAGCAGGGGGTGATCAGCTCGTCGGTCAGCACTTCGGCGGCGTCCCAGCGGGCCCGCATCCCGTCGGTGACCTCCTCGAACGGTTCGGACCAGCCGAGCATGCGCGCGTGGGTGGGCCCGTCCGACATCGGCGAGCCGGCGATCAGGATCGCTTGCAGCGGGGTGAGCCCGTGGGCGGTGACGGCGATGAAGTGCAGGCCGCCACGCAGTTCACGCAGGACGTGGGTGAGCTGGATGGCCGCGGCGCGGCCGTCGTCGGTGGGCACCGGCATGGCCCGCCAGCCGGCGAACAGCGGCAGTCCCGCCGAGGGCGCCGCCGCGACGACACGGCCGAGCAGGTGCGCCAGGCGGTCGGCGTCGTCGAAGCGGGCCAGTTTGCGCCGTCCGAAATCGTGACAGGCGGCGAGGTAGGCGGTGGCCGCGTCGGCGGCGGGCAGCGGCACCGATTCCCAGGCGGCGCGCACGCAGCCGGGTTCGAAGAAGCCGAAGGCGGCCGAGACCACGTCGGCGTCGACGTCACCGAGCACGCCGCCGCGGCCCCGGGTGTAGGTGCCGTGGAAGCCGGGGACCCCCACCGCCGCGCCGAAATCCCTGACCTCACGCGAGATCATGAATGCCCCACCGAGTTCGAGGACCTGCTGCTTGACCGCTGTCGACGTCATGTCACACCTTTCGCTGTTACGCATCGAAGCAGACTTTAGCGCGCAATAGTCAGATTGGGCACCCCCCGCGCACAATTTCCGTCGCCGGTCGCCGGGCACCCACCTAGGCTGAACGCCATGACCAGCCGACCTCTCGTGGCGATCCTGTCCGGCGCCGGGATCTCCACCGACAGCGGGATTCCCGACTACCGCGGCCCCGCCGGCCTGTGGCAGCGCGATCCCGACGCCCAGAAACTGGTCACCTACGACTACTACATGAACGACCCCGACATCCGCCGCCGATCGTGGCTGCTGCGCGGCGAACACCCGGCCTGGCTGGCCCAGCCCAACGCCGCCCACCGGGCCGTCACCGACCTGGCCACGCGCGGCGCCGCGGTCCGGGTCATCACCCAGAACGTCGACGGCCTGCATCAGGCCGCGGGCCTGCCCGAACGCAAGGTGCTCGAACTGCACGGCAATGCCCGGACGGTGGTGTGCACCGCGTGCGCGGACCGCAGCACCACCGAGGCCGCGCTGGAGCGGATCGCGGCGGGCGAGGACGATCCGGCCTGCCTGCGCTGCGGCGGCATCCTCAAGACCGCCACCGTCATGTTCGGCCAGGCACTCGACGCCGAGGTGCTGAGCCAGGCGCTGACGATCGCGCAGGCCTGCACCGTGTTCGTCGCGGTCGGCACGAGCCTGCAGGTCCAGCCCGCCGCGTCGCTGGCCGGCGTGGCCGCCGAACACGGCGCCCGCCTGATCATCGTCAACGGCGAACCCACCCCCTACGACGACCTCGCCGACGAGGTGATCCGCGAACCCATCGGCACCGCCCTGCCCGCACTGCTGGCGAGCCTGGCCTGA
This sequence comes from Nocardia asteroides, assembly GCF_900637185.1. NCBI lineage: Bacteria > Bacillati > Actinomycetota > Actinomycetes > Mycobacteriales > Nocardiaceae > Nocardia > Nocardia asteroides. The sequence goes on from NZ_LR134352.1 coordinate 4,292,414, forward strand.
GTTCACCGCGCCGCGACCGGCGTGCGCGAGCACCGCCGGCCGCCCTGTGGCCTGGGTGATCTGTTCTCTCACGGCGCCGCCTGAATCAGGGGGCGAAGGCGGCCGATTCGATACGCAGGACCGACCAGATCAGCAGGGCGGTGACGGCGACGGTGAAGAAGGTGATCATCGGCAGGTCGCCGTCGTCGCGGGCGCCGGTCCAGATCTTCACCGTGAGCGCTTCGGCGAAGAAGGTCAGGATGAGGATGGTCAGCAGGGCGACCGCGACCCACATCGCGCGCGGCTGATACGCCCAGTAGCCCAGGATCCAGCCGAACAGCAGGGTGACGGGCAGCCCGAACAGCATCCAGCCGAAACCACGCAGGAACAGGCTCTCGCCGTGCTCCATCGCATCGAGTTCGGCGGCTTCGTCCGGTGATTCGCCCGCGACCGGCCGCACCCGGGCGATCTGCACGACCGCGTGACCGACACAGGCCAGCGCGCACGCGACGAGCAGGACCCGGTAGCCGGTGGCGGCCTCGACGGGCGGATTCCGGGCCCAGTGCAGCGGCAGCCAGCCCGCGCACACCATGCCGAAGACGGCGACGAGCGCGGCCGGTCGTGCCCGCAACCTGGCACGCAGGTACCCGGCGGGAAACAGGTGATCGCGGCGGCCGTACAGCCAGCCCAGCCACATCGGCGCCACGACACCGACGCCGACGGCCGGCCAGCGCCAGTGCGCTGCCGTCAGGAACATCGACGCCAGGGTGAGCAGCCAGCTGCTCACCACGATCAGCACCGCCGGCCGCGCGACGGCCGCCCAGAGTCGGCCCGCCCGCTCCCTGGCCTCGGCGAGCGGGTCGGGCTGTGGGTCCGGTGGGGGCGCGGAGATCGGCGCGACCGGGCGTTCGGCGTCCCACCAGGCCGCGATCGCCTCGGCCTGCACCGGTTCCCAGCCACCGTCGAAGGTCGATCCCGGGCACAGCACCGGGCTGTCGTCGACGTGGTAGTCGTAGTCGAGGTCGACTTCGCCGTAGGCGCGCATCTGCGACATGCGTTCGGTGATGGCCAGACCGTGCCAGGACTCGTCGCAATAGGGGTTGGGGCAGTCCGGATAGTCCGGGTCGCCGAAGTAGTGGCCGGCGGCGGGCTCACCGTCGCGCAGACTCTCGTCGACAAGGGCGTCGATCTCGTCGAGCAGCCGCTGGACCGGCTCGCCCGCCGGTTCCGGCGCGGTCCCGACCAGCGCGTACTCCACCCGCTCGGTCGAGGCGGGCACCACCTCCGGCTCCCCCGCCGCCCTCGGCTCGTCGACCACCCAGGCCCGGCGAAACCATCGGCGCCGCACCGTGACCGCGTGCACGGTGCCGCCGAGCATGAGCACCAGCCAGCAGAGGTCGAACGCCCAGCCGTGGTCCGGCCCGATCGCCCAGATTTCCAGGCAGAACACGGCGAGATACCCGAGGGCGGCGCCGGCCAGTGGCCGCGAGCGTGTCGTGATCGCCAGCACCGCGAACAGCGGCCAGGTCAGCAGCCCGAGCGAGAGCAACGGAACGAACGACAGAACCCAGCTCGAACCCCTGAGTACGGCTGACACGACGACTACCCCCACTGCCCGGACACGATCCGACGATCCTAGGGAAGCCGGTTCACCGAGTCCACACGATTGCGTGGACGGCTCCGGGGATTACTACGGGCCGGGTGCCGGGTCCTGTTCCGGCGCAACGGCGTCCGTGGACCGGCGGCGGTCGCGCAGGACGAGCACCACCGCCGCGACGGACCAGATCACCGCGTAGGCGACGGCGCGCATCGGGCTCCAGTTGGTCAGGAGCAGGATGACCGCGACGCCACCGAGGAGGCCCAGGATCCGGGTGGTGCTCGGCTGACCGCTCATGGCGGCGATCATACGGGCGGTGCGGGCGCCGGGCAGGTCAGCGGTTCACGGCCAGGTCCATGCGCAGGAACTCGGTGATCCGCAGCAGCTTCGGCGGCCTGCTCACCTCGTCGGCCAGCACCCGGAACGCCTCGGCCTCGTCGACGATCCGCGGCGCGGTGAGTTCCAGGTCCGTCCCGTCCACGCGGAGCCGGGCGCGGCCCGTGGCCAGGACATTGCGCGCCCAGTCGCAGCGCGCGCCGTAGACGAGCACGAACAGGTAGCCGCCCTCGACCGGATAGGCGTCCAGCGGCGTTTGGTAGGTCGTGCCGGAGCGGCGGCCGACGTGGGTGAGCACCGGCCATTTCCCGCCCCGGATCGCGCGCGGGTTGAACACCCGCTTGTTGATGTGTCCCCACCACCGTGGCATCGGCATCGGGGCCTCCTTCGCTCGACTCTTACACCTGTAAGGCTGGCTTACGCATGTAAGGTTGTCAACACCCGACCTCGATCCCGGAGCTGCCGTGACCACCCGACCGCCCCTGAGCCGTGCGCGTGTCCTCGACGCCGCCGTCCGCGTCGCCGACCGCGGCGGCGCCGACGCCATCACCATGCGCCGGGTCGCGCAGGAGCTGGGCGTGGAGGCGATGTCGCTCTACCATCACGTGCCGAACAAGGACGCCATCCTCGACGGCGTGGTCGACGCGGTCTTCGCCGCCATCGAACTCCCCCCGCCCGACTGCCCCGACTGGCGCGACGCGATCCGGTTCAGGGCGCGCTCGGCCCACACGGTGCTGGCCCGGCACAGCTGGGCGCTGGGCCTGATGGACTCACGCCGCCACCCCGGCCCCGCCACCCTGCGCCACCACGACGCCGTGCTGGGCGTCCTGCGCCGCGCGGGCTTCTCGCTGCCGATGGCCGCGCACGCGGTCTCGCTGATCGACAGCTACATCGGCGGCTATGTCCTGCAGGAGGCGAACCTGCCGGTGACCACCCCCGCCGAGGTCGAACAGGTCGCCGGCGACATCCTGGCCGAGCTGCCCACCGGCGAACTGCCCTATCTCACCGAGCTGATCGTCGACCACGCCCTGCGCCCCGGCTACGACCATCGCGCCGAATTCGGCTACGGCCTGGATCTCATTCTGGACGCCCTCGACGGCCGACGCGCCTAGCGCAGCGGCCATCACCGGGCGGGCCCGCCGTCCGGAGCCGGACTATCCGGTCACCTCAGTGACCGCCCGGATCACTGAGGTGCAGTCCCTCGCCGATCTTGATCCGGCGATGTTCGGCGAGCACGATCGCCGTTCCCGACAGCAGGCAGACACCGCAGATCACCCCTGCGACCACCGCCCAACCGGCGAACCCGTAACCCGCGGCCGTGAGGGTCGCGGCGAGGAAGACGACGCCGACTCCGATCAGGAACAGTCCCGGCCAGTTGAGGGAATCCAGAATGGACTCTCCCGCGTGGGCGCGGGTCGTGCGTTCGGTATCAGGGAACCTGTGTACGTGCGGATCACTGTGTGTGGCCATCGCCTGCCGTCCTTTCGACGAGCGGTTCCATATCTCAGGATTACCCCTCATCGCGGCGAACCACCACCCCCTGTCCGCTCAGTCGCGGGCGAGCACGAAGAAATAGGGGTCGGGCAGGTCACGGAAATCCATCACGCCGAGCACGGTGTCGGCGTCGACGCGCCGGAACACGTCGACGATCGGCAGATGGTCGTAGATCATCGCCGCCGTCATCACCCCGCGGTGTTCGACCGGCCGCAACCGTGCCCGGTACTTGCGGGTGCGCAGCATCGGCTTGGCCACCCCGAGCAGCCCGCGCCCGCGGGCCACCAGCCCCGGCGGCACCTTGTCGGCGATGCCGAGCGGCACCCGCTTCGGGTCGACGGCGAAGATCTGCCCGGCCGGATCGCAGAACAGCAGCGGATGCACGCTGTCGGGTCCGTCGAACTGTTTGCCGTACCAGCCCGACGCCTCGAGCAGTCCGTCGAGGCCGTGTCCGGTGGCGAGCTCGCGCCCGTGCCAGCGGCCGGAGAGCTCGTCCGGCGACACCGGCGCCAAGCTGTCGAACAGGTCCAGTGCGTCCTGCCTGCCGCACGCGGGTCCGAGGGCGGCGAGCTGGTCGGTGGGGGTCATCAGGTCCTTTCCGGATGCGGTCATGCGGGCAGGCGCAGCGCGCCGGGCGCGGTGGCGGGGACGGCGGGACTGGCCGGCGCGACGGGGCTGACCCGCTCGTAGGCCGAGCCCAGCGGCGGCCGCGGATCGGCCTCGCCCTTGTTGGGCCAGAACGCCATGGCGCGCTCGGCCTGGGCGGTGATGGTCAGCGACGGGTTGACGCCGAGGTTGGCGGTGATGGCGCTGCCGTCGGCGATGTGCAGGCCGGGGTGACCGTAGATCCGCTGGTAGGGGTCGATCACACCGGTGTCGCCGGAGTCGCCGATGGTGCAGCCGCCGATGTAGTGCGCGGTGGCGGGGATGTTGAAGATGTCGGTGGCGATATTGCCGGTGTCGCCGTCGGAGTGCCCGGCGAAGCGGCGCGCGACATCGTGGGCCAGCGGAATCCATTCCGGATTCGGTTCGCCCGTGCCCTGTTTGGTGACCAGCCTGCGTCCCTTGAGGTAGGAGGTCAGCGAGTTGTCCAGCGACTGCATGATCAGCAGGATCACCGCGCGTTCGGACGCGCGGTGCGCGTTCTGCGACCGCAGGAACAGCAGCGGATGCAGCAGGATCGTCAGCAGCAGCCGCAGGAACCGGAAGGCGCCGCCGTCGACCATCGGCACGGTCTGCACGAACAACGCGTTCTGGCCCTTGCCGTAGCTACACACCTCCACGTGGGTCTGCGGTTCGGGATGGATCGAAGAGGTGATGGCCACGCCCTGGGCGAAGTCGGTGCGCGACTTGCTCACCACGCCGACGATGGCCTCGGAGTTGCTGCGGGTCAGCTCCCCCACCCGGGGCGACAGGTTCGGCAGGGTGCCGTCCCCACGCAGGGTGTGCAGCAGCTTCTGGGTGCCCAGCGCGGCCGCGGCGAACACCACCTGTTCGGCGGTGAAGGTGCGGGCGCGTTTGCGCAGCGGATGGTCGGACTGCCGGGTGTGGACCAGGTAGCCGCCGCCCCCGTCGGGTTCCACCGAGGTGACCGTGGTCAGCGGATGCACCTGAGCGCCTTTGCTTTCGGCCAGGTGCAGATAGTTCAGCGTGGTGGTGTTCTTGGCGTTGTGCTTGCAGCCGGTGAAGCACTCCGAGCAGTGGATGCAGCCGGCGCGACGTGGACCGGCGCCACCGAAGTAGGGGTCGTCGACGGTGACGCCCTCGCTGCCCTCGTTGAAGAACACCCCGACATGGGTGCGGTGGAAGGTGTCGGCCACCTTCAGATCCCGCGCCACCTGCAGCAGCACCTCGTCCTTGGGGCCCAGTCGCGGGTTCTCCACCACGCCCAGCATGCGTTTGGCCTGGTCGTAGTAGGGGGCGAGTTCGTCGCGCCAGTCGGTGATGTGGGCCCAGGCACGGTCGGTGTAGAACTCCGGCAGCGGTTCGTAGAGGGTGTTGCCGTAGATCAGCGAGCCGCCGCCGACACCGGAGCCGGAGAACACCAGGCATTTGCCCAGCGCGCTGATCCGCTGCGGGCCGGTCAGGCCCAGCCGCGGCGCCCAGATCGATTTGCGGATGTTCCAGTTGGTCTTCGGGTAGTCCTCGACATTCCAGCGCCTGCCGGATTCGAGGACGCCCACACGGTAGCCCTTCTCGGTCAGGCGCAGCGCGGTGACGCTGCCACCGAACCCGGAGCCGATGACGATCACGTCGTAGTCGTAGTCGCTCATGCGGAGATCACCTCGTAGTCGGCGGCGTCGAATCGCGCCTGTTTCTTGTATTGGATGCCCAGCAGCGGCCAGTTGGTGGTGATGCGGCCGTCGGCCTGCCGGTACCACGACGAGCACCGGCTCCACACGCTGCCGGCCAGCTCGCCCTGGATGCGGGTGTCGTAGGCCTGTTCCACCTCCGGCCGCACCGCCATCGGGACGCCCGTGGCCGCGAGGTGGGCGACGTAGTCGGCGATGTAATCGGCCTGCGCCTCGAGGAAGTAGATGATCGAACCGCCACCGGTGTTGGTGTTGGGGCCGTACATGATGCACAGGTTCGGGAATCCCGGGACCGTGATGCCGTAGTAGGCGTGCGCGCCCGCGCGCCACTCCTGGGTGAGGGGCAGGCCCGCGGCGCCGGTGATGTCCATCGGGGCCAGGAACTCGGTGGTCTTGAAGCCGGTACCCCAGATGATCACGTCGACCTCGTGGTCGCGCCCGTCGGCGGTCCGCACCCCGGCCGGGGTGATCTCGGTGATCTTGTCGGTGCTCACCTCGACGTTCGGGGCGGCCAAGGCGGGCAGGTAGTTGTCGGAGAACAGCATTCGCTTGCAGCCGATCGGATAGTCCGGCCACACCTGCTCGAACAGGCCCGGCTTGGCCGCGGTCTGTTTGCGCATGTGCCGCTTGGCGACCGCCTTGATCGCGGCGGCCAGCGGTTTGGCGTAGACCCAGGCCAGGCTGAGGCCTTCGACCACGCCGTACCAGGTGCCGCGCTCGGCCAGTTCGGTCACCGGCAGCTTCTCGAACGCCTTGTGGTGCAGCGGCCCGAATTCCCGGTCCGGGCGGGGCACGATGTAGGGCGCCGAACGCTGGAACACCGTCATCGACCCGACCACGGGCTGGATCTCGGGCACGAACTGGACCGCGCTGGCCCCGGTGCCGATGACCGCGACGCGTTTGCCGGTCAGGTCGATGTCGTGGTTCCACTGCGCGGAATGGAAGCAGGGCCCGGCGAAGCTGTCGCGGCCCTCGATGTCGGGCAGGGCGGGCCGCGACAGCTGGCCGACCGCGGGTACGAGCACGTCGACCTGCACGGACTCTCCCGAGTCCAGGCGCACGGTCCACCTGCCGGTGGTGTCGTCGAACGCCGCGCCGGTGACCTCGGTGCCGAAGCGGATGTGCCTGCGCACGTCGTATTTGTCGGCGACGTGGCGGATGTAGTCCAGGATCACCGGCTGCCGCGAGAACCGGTGTGGCCAGCGCGGATTGGGTTCGAAGGAGTAGGAGTAGAACGGCGAGGGCACGTCGCAGGCGGCGCCGGGGTAGGTGTTCTCCCGCCACACCCCGCCGACGTCGTCGGCCTTCTCGAACACGACGATGTCGTCGAATCCGCGCTTCTTCAAGGCGATCACGGCGGCCAGACCGCCGAAACCACTGCCGATGACCGCGATCGAAGGTGTCATGAAACTCTCCGGGTGTCGAGGATGGTCCGCACGCACAGGTCCGGGGCGTCGCTGAACGGGAGGTGCCCGCAGCCGGGCAGGTCGAGGTGGTGGGCGAACGGCAGGACCGCGCGGGCTCGCGCGCTCTGGGTTCGGTGGGTCAGCACCAGGTCGCGGGTGCCCCAGGCCACGGTCACCGGGATCCGCGGCAGTGCGCCCGGGTCGTCGCCGGGGGCCAGGACGTAGGTGGCGAAGTCGTCGCGGGCGTCGGCGAAGCTGGTGGCTCCGGCCAGTCCGGCCAGGTCGACGCGCGCGGCCTGCGGGGTGACCTGCGCGGGCTTGCCGAACATGACCGACAGCAGCGCGGTCCGTCCCGCGGGGTGCTCGACCGCGCGGTCCAGGGCCGGGCCGGCGACCCGGGCGACCGCGCGCATCGCGGTCAGCGAGCCCTGGACCCAGCGCAGCCCGGGTTGCCCGTAGAAGCCGACCGGTGAGAACGCGGTCACCGCGCTCGCCACGCCGGTGCGGCCGAGCTCGAGCGCGATGCCGCCGCCCATGGAGCTGCCGACGACGTGCGGGGCCTGGATGTCGTTGGTCTCCAGCCAGCCGGTGAGCCAGTCGGCGTAGCCGCGGGGGCCGGGCCGTAACCCGGGTTGCGCCGGGGATGCGCCGAATCCGGGCAGGTCGACGGCGATCACCTCGTACTGTGTGGCCAGCAGGTCGATGATCGGCGCGAAGATCTGCCAGCGACTGCCGAGGCCGTGCACGAGCACGATCGGCGAGCCGGCACCCCGGCGGACATGAGAGATCTGCGTCATCGCAGCCCTTCAGTCGTGAGAACATTCGTAAGAAACAGTTACTGCGTACGGTTTCTTGATTGCACCAGCTCATTGCCACTGCGTCAATAGGCAATCGCAGGGCAATTCATGGCGCACTCGCCGATTGATACCGTCACGGCGTACGATTTCTCGGGTGACTGTGCAACCACCGCGCCGCACCCAGGCCGAACGCCGGGCCTCCACCCGCGCGCTCATCCTCGCCTGCACGGCCGAATGCCTGCTCGAACGCGGCTACGCGGCCACCACCGTCAGCGCCGTCCAGGAACGCGCCGGCCTGGCCAGAGGCACCGTGCAGCACCACTTCCCCACCCGCTCCGAACTGCTCATCGCGGCCACCACCGCGGTCGTCGACCGGCGCCTCGAGCAGTTCCGGCGCGAAGCCGAACTGCTGCCACCGGGCCACGACCGGCTCCAAGCCGTCGTCGACCTGGCCTGGCGCGACCTGAACAGCCCCGACTTCTTCACCGCGCTGGACCTGTGGGTGGCCGCGCGCACCGACGCCGAACTCCGCGAACGCCTCGTCGAGGAGGAACGCCGCGTCTTCGCCGAGATGCGCGCGCTCTACCTGGCGGTCCTCGGCGAACCGTACGCCTCCGACCCCCGCGCCGAGGTCCTCGTCGAATTCACCATCGACCTGCTGACCGGCCTGTCGATGACGGCCATGCTCACCGGCGTCACCGGCGAACGCGAAGCCGTGGTGCGCCGCTGGAAACGCGCCCTCGCCGTCCTGGTCGGCCGCCTGCCCGGCGAGCAGCTCCTCGACGGCAGTCCCCTGCCCGCCGTCGTCGGCTGAACCGGCTCAGCCGATCCCGGACAGCCCGTGCCAGCACAGCGCGACCGTGGTCGCCACGACCTCGCGCTTGGGAATCGGGCGGCCCGCGTCCAGCCACTGCCGCGCCGCGAGATGACTGGCCCCCACCACGCCGAAGGCGCAGGTGAACGCGCGCGCGTCGTCCATGCCCGCCGCCCGCAGCTCCGCGCTGATCAGCGCCGCGAACTTGCCGAAGGCGTGCCGGGCCCGCCAGCGCACGCTGGGTTCGCTCGGCACCGGTGACTCGAACACCAGCACATGCCCGTCGGGGTCCTCGTCGACGAAGTCGAAATACGCTCCGACCGCGCGCCGGACCTTGTCCTCCTGACCGGTCGCCCCCTCCAGCGCCGCCCGCACCCCACCGACCATCCGGTCCAGATGATGTTGCAGGACAGCCAGATACAGATCCAGCTTGTTGGCGTAGAGGGTGTAGAGCACCGGTTTGCTCATGCCGGCGCGCAACCCGATCTGGTCCATGCTCGCGCCGTGATAGCCGTGCGCCACGAACGCCTCGCGCGCGGCGTTGAGCACCACGAGCATCCGCTCGGCGCGGGCGGCGAGGGCACTCGGCGCCATCGGCGCGAGGTCGGCCTCGGGCATCATGAGGTCGCTGTCCAGGATCGTCATGCGTCACATCCCCGTTCGGTCACCATGTCAGCACCGGTTTCACCACCCGGCCCGCCCGCTGATCGGCCAGCGCGGCCTCGATCTCGGTATGCGGATACCGCCCGACGAGCCGCTCCACCGGGAACCGGCCTTGCGCGTGCAGATCGAGCAGGCGCGGAATGAACTCCGCGGGCACGCTGTCACCTTCGAGACAACCGCGAATCGTCTTGCCGCGCAAGACCAGGTCGGCGAGGTCGACCGGCGGGGTACCCGCGCCCAGACCCACCGCGACCACGGTGGCGCCGGTGGCCAGCGCCGCGACCGCGTCACCGAGCACCGCGGGCACCCCCGTGGTGTCGACGGCGTGGGCCACCCCGTCACCGGTGAGCTCGAGCAGCCGCGCCGCGGTGGGTCCGTCGGCGGGATCGAAGGCGGCTTCGGCGCCCAGGTCGAGCGCGAGTTCGCGGCGCGTGGCCGAGGTTTCCACGACCGCCACCCGCACACCGTCGACGGTGCGCGCCGCCAGCAGCGCGGCCATGCCGACCGCGCCCGCGCCGTAGACCGCCAGCCAAGCCCCTGCGGTGGGCCGCAGAACGTTGAGCACCGCACCGGCCCCGGTCTGGAAGCCACAGCCGAACGGCGCCGCCAGCGCCGCGTCGATCGCCGGGTCCACCACGACGGTGTTGTCCTCGGTGCTCAGCGCGTACCCGGCGAAACTCGACTGGCCGAAGAACCCGTCCAGCACCGGCGTGCCCGCGCTCGACACGCGGGCCCCCACATGGGCGCGGCGCCCGAATTGGTTGAGCGCCACCGACCGGCGGCAGTAGGCCGGGCGCCCGTCCGCGCAAGCCGGGCACGCGCCGCAGTGCCGGAAGGTGAGCACCACGTGATCACCCGGGCGCACCGACGTCACACCGGGCCCGACCGCTGCCACGACACCGGCGCCCTCGTGCCCGAGCAGGATCGGCCGGTCGGCCGCCCCCGCGCGCCTGCTCACCAGGTCGGTGTGGCAGACCCCGGCCGCGGCGACGCGCACCAGGATCTCCCCGCCGCGCGGTTCATCGATCTCGACCGGTTCGACCGAGAAACCCGCCGCCGGATCGCGGGACAGGACCGCCGTGGTGCGCATCAGGACACCCGTTCCAGCAGGAAGTAGAAGTGCTCGCCGCGCGAGAGCACCAGCTCGGCGCGCCCGTTCATGATGCCCATCAGGGTGTTGTCGTCGAGCCATTTGAAGTGGTCGAACACCGCGCGGCCGTCGTAGACCATGGTCGCGGTGACCTCGCCGCGGAACTCGATGTTCCACAGCGTCGCCTCACCCTGTCCCAGTTCGACATTCGAGAACAGGGTGCCGTCCTCGGCGCGGCAGATCAGCGGTTTCGCGTCGTCCACGGCATGGAAGGTCTTGCCGTACCAGCGGCTCGCCGGCAGTGCCCGGCACAGCGGGTGCCCGGTCTGGAACGCGTCACCGCGCCACTGCCCCAGGATGTCCTCGGCGCGCGCCGGGCGTAGCCGGGTCCACAGATCGTCGAGTTCGGCGGTGGCGACACCGTCGGTCTGTTCCCGCAGTTGCTGCCAGCGTGGCTTGTCCGCGCCCATCGTGTCCTCGTCTCGCCGAATCCAGAACCGCTTGGTTCTGGAACGGACGATAGTTCCGAACCAGTTGGTTCGGCAAGGGGTACCATGCGGCCATGCGTGCGGCAGGTGAGGCGACCAGGGAACGGATCCTGGCCGCGGCGAAGGCGGAATTCTCCGAGTTCGGCATCGCGGGCGCCCGGATCAACCGGATCGCGGCCGCGGCCAACGCCAGCAAAGACCGCCTCTACGCCTACTTTCCGGGCAAATTCGAGCTCTACGTGGCCGTGACCGAGCGCTGGACCAGCGAAACCGCCGCCGAGACCGCGCTGCGCGCCGACGACGTCCCCGGCTACGTCGGCCGCCTGTTCGACCACTTCGTCGCCCACCCCGACAATGCCCGCCTGCAGGCCTGGGCCGACCTCGAACCCGAGGGCGACCACATCGGCCCGGTCCTGCGCCGCACCATCGACGCCAAACTCACCGAACTGCGCCGCGGTCAGCGCGAAGGGCTGCTCACCACCGCCGTACCGCCCGTCATGCTCCTGCGCATGCTCTCGGACCTGACCCGCACCAATGCCATGCAGGCCCGGTTCGCGGCCGAACGCGGCGACACCGAACAGCTCGCGAAACGCCGCGCCGCCACCGTTTTCGCCGCCGCCCGCATCGCCGCACCGTGACGATCACGCCCGGACCGACCTCGTAATGTCGCGGGCGTGAGTGCAGATCTGCGAATCTTCTTCCTCGGCGACTCCTTCGTCCAGGGCATCGGCGACCCCGAGTACCGCGGCTGGCCCGGGCGGGTACTGGCCGCCTCCGGTCCGTCGATCACCGCGTTCAACCTCGGCATCCGCCGCAACACCTCCGACGACGTACAGCGCCGCTGCTGGAACGAGATCGAGCCGCGCACCATGACCGGGGCCGACCACCGGCTGGTGCTGTCGTTCGGCAGCAACGACGCCGTCGAGGAGGACGGCGTGGTGCGCGTGGACCCCGACCGCACCATCGCCAACCTGACCTCGATCCTGGACCAGGCGAGCCGCCGCGACATCGCGGTGCTCGTCGTGGGCCCGCCGCCCGTCGTCGACGCGGGCGCACCGCACCTGGACCGGACCACCGCACTCGCACAGCGGCTGGCGGCGCTGTGTCAGGCGCGATCGGTCCCGTTCGTCCCGGTGACCACGGCACTGTCGACCGACCCGAGCTGGCGTGCCGAGGCCCTGGCCGGCGACGGCGCCCACCCCGAGGCGGGCGGCTACCAGCGCCTGGCCGAGCTCGTGCTCGCGCACGGCTGGCGGGACTGGATCGGCCGCTAGGTCCGCTCGCCCGGTGCCAGGCGCGCGATGTCGGGGTTGCGGATCTGCAGCAGCTGCCCGGCGATGATGTCGGTGAGATGCTCACGGGTGGTGTCGAATTCCCCGCGCATCCAGGCCGCCACCAGCTCGAGAGTCCCACTCACCACGACATAGGCGGCCATGGACAGATCCCGCGCGTCGGTCGGCGATTCCGGCAGGATCTCCTGGCCCACCGAGGCCACCGAGGCGGCGATGGCGTGCTGGGTCGACAGCCGCGCCGCCTGCAGCGCCTCGGTGCTGTGCGCATTGAGCAGCACCGCGTGCCTGCGCGGGTCGGCGATCAGGAATCCGAGCGCGGCGTCGGCGGCGGCCCGCACCTGGCTGTGCAGGTCGGGTTCGGCGGCCCTGGTCGCGGTGATGACCGCCGCGATGCCCTCGGTGGTGAGCTCGTCGAGCAGTTCCGAGAGCAGGGCGTCGCGGTCGGCGAACTGCTCGTAGAAGTAGCGATCGTTGAGCCGGGCCCGCGCGCAGACCGCCCGCTTGGTGACCGCCGGCGCGCCGCCCTCGGCCAGCAGGTCCAGCGCCGCCTCGAACAGGGCGCCGCGCCGGCGGGCGCGGCGCTCCTCGGCGGCCACGCCCGCGTAGGCCCGTGGCGTGGCGGGGTTCTCGCCGGGCTCACCCGTCGTCTTGACCATCACTTCATTCTGGTGCACTCTGACACCACACGATATTCTGGAGTCGCACGACACCAGAATATCGCTCGACGACGACCCGGTGCGACGCCTGCACGCTGGAACAAAGGAGTTCCCGATGACCTGCCCCGTGCTCCACACCACGGAAATCCCCACTACCGAACACGTTTCCGACGCGGTCGCCCGCTTCGAACGCGTCGGCGGATCGGTCCTGTTCGGCCTGTTCGCGGTGGGCCTGTTCGACCAGCCCATGCTCCCGCCGGTCTCCGCCGCCCTGGAAGCCACCGGCCGCTCGCGCAACCAGCCGTGGGAACGCGCCCTGCGCACCGCCGCCGCCGACCAGCTCATCTACCACGGCGAAGAACCCGACGCCGCCACCGAAGCCGAACGCCTGATGCTGCTGCACCGCGACGTCAAAGGCATCGGACCCGACGGACAGCGCTACTCCGCGCTCAACCCGCAGGCCTGGAACTGGATCCTGTACTCCACGTTCTTCGTCCAGCGCGGCGCTTACGTCGCCCTCACCGGCACCGAACCCACGCCCGCCGAGAACCAGGCCATCTGGGACCACTACCGGCACAAGACCCGCGGCCTGCACCTGCCCGGCAACTCGGCGCCGATCGCGGACTACCCCGCACTGGTCGCCCACTACGAACGCATGGCCACCGAAGAACTCCACGTGACACCGGCACTGACCGCCGCGGTCGACTCGGTCCGCCACTCCCCGCTGCCGCACTTCCTGCCCGCCGTGGCCGGACCGATGTGGCGCCTGGGCTCACCCCTGATCAGCCACCTGGTGCTCGTGCTCGGCATCGGCATCATGCACCCCGCCGTGCGCGCCCGCATGCCCTACACCTGGACCCGCCGCCACGACCGCGAATTCGACGCCGTCACCGCGATCCTGCGGGTGACGTTCGACCGGCTGCCCGCCGCCGTCACCGACTCGCCGATGGCCCGCAACCGGCGCAAATACCGCAAGCTGGTGGACCGCTACCGGGACGTGGGACTCACCTCCTTCGCCCCCGAACACGCCCGCCGCTGACGGCGAGCCCGGATCACGGCGCGTCGCCGTAGACGACCAGCCAGATGGCGCGGCCCAGGCCCTCGGCCAGGTCCGCGTCATCGATCCCGGTCTCCCCCGCCACCGCGTACGCCGTCGTCCGCTCCACCATCGCGGTCAGAATCACCGCGGTCGACCGCGGATCGAGCTGCGGCGCAACACTTCCCGCCGCCCGCTCGGCCGCCAGCCGCGCCGTCACGACCTCGGTGAACGCCGCGACCCTGGCCCGCCAATACGCACCCACCTCCCGGTCGTAGGCGGCGACCTCGCTCAACGCCACCAGCAGGAACCGATGCGCCCGCACACCCTCGATCATCGCGGCCGCCGCCTGTACCACCCCGGCCTGACGATCGGTGCGCTCGGCACTCCACCAGCGTTCGGCCGCGGCGAACAGCTCGGCGGTCGCCAGCTCCCCCAACCGGATCAGCAGACTGCTCTTGTCCGGGAAATACCGGTAGAAGGTGGACCTCGCCGCTCCCGAGGCCGCCGCGATGCGCTGCACCGCCAGCTCGGTGAACGGCGTGCCCTGCGACAGCAGCTCCTCCACCGCGTGCAGCACCCGCCGCTCGAACTCGGCACGACGGTCCTCGGGCGGGGTCCGCGCCGAACGCGGGACACGGGTCAGCGACGGCATCGGCACCCCCTCGACCGGGCGGCCGCGAGCACACATGCGTCGACCATCCGCCCATTGTGCCCCCGTCCGCCCGTCCGGGACCGGCAACCGCGCAGCCGCCCGCACCGACACCCCCCGCCCGTGCGGTTGACAGTGCCGACCACCCACCGGATCATCTTCTCGGACACACTGTCCGAGACTCGATGACCGAGGCGGTACCCATGCTCGAATCCCCCCTCACCTCGGCCGAGTCGGCCGACGTCGTCATCGTCGGCGCCCGCTGCGCCGGCTCGGCGACCGCGGTGACGGCGGCGCGAGCCGGCCGCACAGTCGTCGTCCTCGACGCCGCCGCGTTCCCCTCCGACACCCTCTCCACCCACCTGCTCTGGCCCGCGGGCGTGGCCGAACTCCGGCGCCTGGGCGCGCTGGAGGCCGTCGAACAGCTCGGCGCGCCCCGGCTGACCCGCGCTTACGCCGAAGGCGCCGGCTACGGAATCGGCTCGACCTTCCCCACCGTCGACGGCATCGACTACGCCCTGTGTGTCCGCCGCACCGGACTCGACGACGCCCTCGTCCGCACCGCGATCGCCGCGGGCGCCGAGATCCGCCAGCGCTGCCGGGTGATCGCGGTCCTCTGGGACGGCGACCGCTGCGCCGGCGTGCGCTACACCGACCGCACGGGCACCGTCGCCGAGATCAGGGCGCGCGTGGTCGTCGGCGCGGACGGCCGCCGCAGCACGGTGGCCCGCGCGGTCGGCGCCGACCAGCCGTTCCTCACCGTGCCCAGCGGGCGCGACTGCTATTTCGCCTACTGGCGCGACAATGGCGAGCACCCCCGCGACACCGCCGCGCAATGGCGCCACGGCCCCGACCTGGGCACCGCGTTCCCCTGTGACGACAACCTGATCCTGAGCCTCGTCCAGCCGCCCGCGGCGCCGGGGCGTTCCGGGCTCGGCGCGGCCGAGCGCCGCTACACCGAAGCACTCCAGCGGATTCCCGCGCTGTCCACCCGGCTGGCGGGCTGCGAACGCGTCGGCCGGGTCCGCGCCGCGACCGGCATCGCCTCCTATTTCCGCCGCTCGGCCGGACCCGGCTGGGCACTGCCCGGCGACGCCGGACATTTCAAGGACCCCGTCACCGCCCAGGGCATCCGCGACGCCCTGCACTACGGCCGACTACTCGGCGAGACGATCGCCGCCTGCCTCGACGACCCCGCCGCCCTCGATCGCGCCCTGCGGGAGTGGGAACACCGGCGCGTCGTCGAATGCCGCGCCATCTTCCACTGGACCAACCGCCTGGCGCGCGGAGAAGCCATGCGCCCCTTGGAGATCGAGCTGTACCGGCGCGCCACCGGCGACCCCGAACTGGCCCGCATCACCACCGGCATCTTCTCCCGCACCCATCACCCCGCCGACCTGCACACCCCCGGACTCGCCGTCGGCCTGGTCGCCGGCGCACTGCGCCACCATCCCGCCGACACACCCGCCGTACTCGCCGACCTCGTGCACGAGATCCGCGGCGCCACCCGCAACGCCGTCACCAACCGGACCGTCCTCAACGGCCGGACCACCGGCCCGCTTCCCATGCCGGCCACCGTCCCGGTCGACGCCGTCACGCACTGACGCCGTCAAGACGAGACGTGCCGTTCCAGTTCGCTAGACTCGTCCCATGGCACGCACCACCCCCGACGGCACCCGCCGCAGCGAACGGTCCCGCGTCGCGATCCTCACCGCCACCCGCGAACTCATCGGCGAGACCGACTACGCCAAACTCACCATCGAGGCGATCGCCGCCCGCGCCGGCGTCGGCAAGCAGACCATCTACCGGTGGTGGCCGTCCAAAGGCGCCGTCGTCTTCGACGCCCTGCTCGCCGCCAGCGAACACCCCGACCACGGCGGCATCGAACTGCCCGACACCGGCGACATCACCACCGACCTGCGCACCGTCCTGCGCGCCACCGCCACCGAATTCGCCGACCCCGCCTTCGCGGGCCCGATCCGCGCCCTGACCACCGAGATCGTCAACGACGCCGCCCTCGCCGAGACCTACCGCGAACGCATGGAACTGCCCCTGCGCGAGGCCAAGAAGCGCCGCCTGCGCAGCGCCCAACAGGCAGGCCAACTGCGCGCCGACGCCGACCTCGACCTGGTCGTCGACCTGCTCTACGGCCCACTGACCCACCGCTGGCTGCAACGCAGCGGCCCCCTCGACGACGACTTCGCCGACGCCCTCGTCGAGGCGGTCCTGCGCGCCTTCGCCCCCGCCTGACCCCTTACCCGAGCAGCCCCAGCGCCCCGAGATCACCCACGTACTTGCGCATCAGCTCCGGACCCAGATGCGGAATATCGGCGTCGGCTCCCACCCCCGCCGCCCGCACCGCCGCGCGGAAACCGTCGGCGGGCAACGCCGAACCCGCCACCGGCACACCCGGCCGCCGATACGCGTGCATCAGCGGCAGCACCGTATGTTTGCGCCGCTCCTCGGGCAACGCGCGCAACGCCGCCTCGAAACGCGCCGACCACGTGGCGAAATCGTCGATCCGGTCGATCCGATGACCGGCCTCGATCAGCCAGTCCACGAACACATCCAGCGAAATCCCGTCGTCGTGCGGATTCACCACATCGAAGGTCCGGTACCCGGTGGTCGCCGCCGCACCGAGCGCGGTCACCGCCGCCGCGACGAAATCGGCGGGCAGCCCGTCATAGTGCGCGCGCTGCCGCCGCCCCTGGGAATCGGTGCGGTAGAACGACTTCGGCGCGATCCCGGTGACCAGCAGACTCAGCAGCAGCCGGGTGAACACATCGGGCACGTTCACCTGCCCGGGATACTCGCTGTGCGCCAGGATCATGTCCGACCGGAACACCGCCACCGGCAACCCGAACCGGTCCGACGCCTCCCGCAGCAACACCTCCCCCGCCCACTTGCTGTTGCCGTAACCATTGGCATAGGAGCCGTCCAGGCGGCGCACCGGACTCATCGTCCGCACATCACCGTCCTCGGCGAACGACTCCCCCTGCGCGGCCACCGCCACCGTCGACAGATAGCTCACCGGCGTGCGCCGACCGGTCAGCGCCAACCGGATCACCTCGGCCGTACCGACCACATTGGGCCCGAACAGCTGGGCATAGGGCAGCACATGATTCACCAGTGCCGCCGAATGCACGATCAGATCGACCTCGCCCGCCAGCCGCCGCCAGGTCGCGTCGTCCACACCGAAACGCGGTTCCCCGATGTCACCGGCAACCACCTCCAGCGCCCCGGACAGCGCCTCGACATGCGCGCGCAGCGACGGATCGGTGTCGAACACCGCGTCCAGCCGCGCCCGCGCCGCCGTCACGTCCGCACCCCGCACCACACAGATCACCCGTCCACCCACCGGCGCCAACCGCTCCAGCCAGGCCAGCAGCAGAAACCGGCCGAGATAGCCGTTCGCACCCGTGATCAGCACCGTCCGCGCCGGATCCGCCGCGGGCTCCAGCCCCACCGCCGCGTCCAGCAGCGCCGGATCCAGGAACTTCGCCAAGGTCAGCTCCGACGCCCGGATCTCGGTGGCGCCCACCCCGTGCACCGTCTCGACATCGACACGCCGCGCCCCCGGCTCCCGCTCCCGCCGAACGTAACCCGCGATCCCGGCCAGATCGCTGTCGGGCCCCAGCAGCACATTCACCGGCACCTCCACACCGAGCAGATCCCGCAGCAACGTCGAATACGTCAGCGCCGCCAGCGAATCCCCACCCAGCTCACCGAACCGCGCCGACGGCCGCAGATCCGCCGCCGCACACCCCAGCACCGCGAGCGCCGCCCGAGCCACCACCTCGTCCACCGGCAACATGGGCGCTTCCCGGCGCAACCGCTCGAGCTCCGCCTCCTGCTCACGCACCACCTCGTCGTAGAGGGCGTCCAACCGCGCCCCGTAGCGCTGTTTCAGCGCGGGCCGCAACAACTTCGACACCCCGGACAACAAGCCGTTGTCCACCGAGAACGGCACGGACTCGATCAGGAAATCCCGCGGGATCTCGTACGGCTCCAGCTCCGCCGCCACTGCCGCACGCTGCAACGAGGCACCCAGCTCCGCCCGCAACGACGCCGCCGGGCCCGCCAGCGCAGCCTCGGTCGGCACGATCACCGCCAGCAGATACGCCCGCTCGCTGCTGCCGTACACATAGATCTGACGCACCAGATCGGCGCCGGCGAACACCGCCTCCAGCCGCGACACCGTCACGAACTCACCCTGCGACAGCTTCAGCACATTGTTGCGCCGGTCGACATAGGCGACCCGATCCGGCCCCAGCTCGGCCACCACGTCACCGGTGCGGCAGAAACCGTCCTCGTCGAACACCTGCGCCGTCACCTCCGGACGCCGGTAGTACCCCGAGATCATCGTCGTGGTCTTCAGCAGCAACTCACCGCGCGGATACGGCTTGTCCGTCGAGAAATAGCCCAGCTCCGGCACATCCACGAGCTTGTAGTCCAGCACCGGCGGCCGCATCACCTTCGTATCGAAGATGACCCCACCCCCGGTCTCGGTCGACCCGTACCCGTCGTGCAACCGCAACCGCAGCACCGACTCGACGAAACGACGCAGCTCCGGCGCGATCGGCGCGCTTCCGCACAGCACCGTCAGCAACCGTCCACCCAGCACCCGCTCCCGCAACTCGCCCCGCACCTCCTCGGCGAGCACCTCCGGATCCACACCAGCGTCCGCACGACGATCGACCTCACGCCGGAACCGGTGCAGGAGCATGTCGCACACCCGCGGCACCAGGAAGATCTCCGTCGGCCGCACCAGCGCGATGTCCTCGAACAGCGTCGACATGTCCGCGGCCGCCGTGAAATAGGCGGTACCGCCCCGCGCCAGCACCCCGTTGAGCGTCAGCCGCGCCGCGATATGGCTCATCGGCAGAAAGTTGACATTGAGCACCGCGACCGGCCGCGCCGGCTGCCACCCCGCCGCCACCAGACGGTCGGTGTACATCGCGCCCTTGGGCGTGCCGGTGCTGCCGGAGGTGTAGATCAGCATGGCGAGGGGATCGTCCTGCGGCGCGGGCACCACCAACGGAGCCGGGTCGGCGAGCCTGCCGCGATCGATCACCTCCGCCACCGTGCTCAGTACGATCGGCGAATTCGCCGCGCGCAACCGGGCCCGCGCCGCTGCCAGCACCTCCCGATCGTTGTCGTCGTCGGCATGATGATCGAACACCACCAGCGCCCGCGGCGCCGCCCCGGCCAGCACCACATCCAGCGCGACAGCCAGGTTCGCGGTATCCACCGCCAGCACCCGCGGCGCCGTCTCGTCCAGAATCGACCGCAGCTGCGTCGCGCTCGCCCCCGCCTGCAACGGCACCGCGACCGCGCCGAGATGGATCGTCGCCAGATCGAGCACCGTGTAGTCCGCGCCCGTGAACCCGAGCGTGGCGACGAACTCCCCCGCCGCCAGCCCCTCGGCATACCAGCTCGCGGCCAGCGCCCGAGCCCGCTCCCACACCTCGCCGTAGGTCAGCAGCTCGAACTCCGGCAGCAACCGCCGCGTCGCCCGGCCCGCCTCGACGACCAGCTCCGTCCGGCGCACACCGAGCGCGGGCCGGTCCGCGTACGCGGTCATCACCGTCGAGACGATCCGCGCCAACGGCGTTCCCGGCGTCGTCACCCTCGCGTGCGCCTCCGGGATCGGCGTCGCCGCCCGGATCTGCGCGTCCTGCGCGTACAGCGCCCGGATGCGGTCGGCCAGCCGATCCGCGTCCACCTCGACCGTCATGCCTCGTTCAGCCCGTCGAGCACGTCACCGACCGAGGCGATCCGCACACCCTGCCACGCCTCCCGTTGCAGCGGGTCGGGATCGATCAGCATGCGCGTCGGATGATCGATGATGCAGGTCGCCCGCCGCTCCGCGGTATACGGCGACCACATCGGCAGCGGCTCCCCGGTCCGGGCGAAAGCCAGCCAGTTGTCCTGCATCTGATCCTGCACGTAGCGGAAGGAACGCCGCCCGCCCGCCGCCGTCATCGCCCGCCCCACCGGGGTGTCGACCCAGCCGAACACCGGGACGAGCTCCAGCGCGTGCGTCGCGCCGAACCCGGCCAGCCGCACCGCACGGGGCGCGTAGTCGAACCGGTACGCGTAGGTCGGCGCGTACCGGCTGTGCCCCTCCAGCACCGCCAGCGTCGGCCGCCAGAACATGAAGTCACCGCCAATCCGCACCGCGGTCCGCGCCGCCGGATAGCCCGGATAGCTGCGGATCACCCGCTGCTCGGCACCCGGCTCACACCGGCCGAAAGCGGTCGCCAGCTGCGCGGGGGTGTGCGGGACGGCCTTGGCGAAGCGCTGGAACAGCGTCGCCTCGTCGCGGTTGGTGCCGATGATCAGCGGCACCGGATGCGCCCGGCCCGCGGCGATCGCGTCCAGCGGCGCCTCCGGCAGGAAATCACCGTCCACCACCGGCGTGTACGGGAAGCTTCCCGGCAGGTCACGCAACGATCGGGCCAGCGCGCGATCACCCGCCCGGCCCAGTTCACCCGCCGGCGTCGTGGTCAGCACCCGCACCGCGTCGGCGGGATCGGCGCCGAGCCGGTCCAGGCAGGCACGGGCGAACCGGCGGGACTCCGCGCGGCTCGCGGTCCAGTCGGCGGGGGCACTCTGCGCGATCGCCCGGTGGAACAGGCCGCGAGCCGCGGGAGTCGCGAGCAGCGTGATCACCGCGTGCGCCCCGGCCGACTCGCCGAAGACGGTCACATTGTCGGGATCGCCGCCGAACGCGGCGATATTGCGCCGCACCCACTCCAGCGCCGCGACCTGATCACGCAGGCCGAGATTGGCTTCGAAAGGCCGGTCGGGCGTGGAGAATTCGCTGAAGTCGACATAGCCGAGGGTTCCGAGCCGGTACGTCATCGACACCACGATCACGTCACCGCGCACCGCCAGCCGCGCGCCCGAGTACATGCTCGCCGCGCCGATCAGGTAGCCGCCGCCGTGGATGAACACCATCACCGGGCGCGGTCCCGTCGACGGCGTCGCGGGAGCGGTCACGTTGAGGGTCAGGCAGTCCTCGCCGGTGGGCTGCCACGTCCGCGCGCCGGTCCGCGAACCACTGGGGTTCTGGACGGCGGCTTTGCCGAACTCGGTCGCCGCCCGCACCCCCGTCCACGGTTGTACGGGCTGGGGAGCGCGGAACCGCAGTTCTCCGACGGGCGGGGCCGCGTAGGGGATTCCGCGCCAGCTCAGAACTCGACGGCCCGCACGACCGCGCACGACTCCGTCGGCGGTCACGATCTCGGTGGACACCATGGCCTCACAGTACGTGGTACCAGCGGTACCGCGCAGGAAGTTCGGTCGTCTAACGGTCCACGCCGACTAGACTGGCCCGATGGCCGGCGACGACCCGGAGACCGCCCCGCTCGCGGCGCCCGACGCCACCAGCGTGCCCGCTCTCGACGCGTTGATCTCCACCTGCCGCGCCTGCCCGCGGCTCGTGGCCTGGCGCGAGGAAGTCGCCCGGGTCAAACGCCCGGCCTACCGGCACGAGGAATACTGGGGCCGCCCGGTGCCCGGCTTCGGTCCCGACGACGCCGAGATCCTCGTCGTCGGCCTCGCGCCCGCCGCCAACGGCGGCAATCGCACCGGCCGCATGTTCACCGGCGACCGCAGCGGCGACGTCCTGTTCGCGGCTCTGCACGCCGTCGGCCTCGCGACCGGCGCACACCCCGTCAGCAGGGACGACGGCATCGAACTCCGCGACATCCGGCT
The DNA here is from genome assembly GCF_900637185.1 of Nocardia asteroides. Lineage (NCBI taxonomy): Bacteria > Bacillati > Actinomycetota > Actinomycetes > Mycobacteriales > Nocardiaceae > Nocardia > Nocardia asteroides. Next base: position 4,314,748 of record NZ_LR134352.1, read on the forward strand.
CACCGCGCCCGTGCACTGCGCGCCCCCGGAGAACAAGCCGACCAGCGAGGAACGGCATCGCTGCGCGCCGTACCTGAGCCGGGAACTCGAACTCATGGCGCCGACGGTGCGGGTGATCGTGGTGCTCGGCGGCTTCGGCTGGCAGGCGCTGTTCACCGTCCTCACCGCCGGCGGCTGGCAGATCCCCCGCCCCCGGCCCCGCTTCGGACACGGTGCGCAGGTGGCGCTCTCCCATCCCGACGGCCGGTCCATCACCGTCCTGGGCTGCTACCACGTGAGCCCGCACAACACCTTCACCGGCCGACTCACCCCGGCCATGCTCGAAGACGTCTTCCGCACCGCGCAGACGATCGCCGGATCCGCGCGCACGCCCACCTAGGATTCGGCCCGTGCTGACGGTGTACACGATCGGCCACTCCACCAGGACCGCGAACGAATTCGTGGACCTGCTCCAGACGTACGGCATCACCCAGCTCGCCGACATCAGGACGGTGCCGCGCTCCCGGCACAATCCGCAGTTCGGCCGCGAGCAGCTCCCCGCCACCCTGGACGCGGCGGGCATCCGCTACATCTACCTCGCCGCACTCGGCGGCCTCCGGCACGGCAACCGCACCGACCTCGACAGCGGCTGGCGCAACGCCTCCTTCCGCGCCTACGCCGACTACATGCAGACACCCGAGTTCACCGCGGGCATCGACGAACTCGTCGACCTGGCCCGCACGGCACCCACCGCTGTCATGTGCGCCGAAGCCGTCCCCTGGCGCTGCCACCGTTCCCTGGTCGGCGACGCACTCCTGATCCGGGGCATCCGCGTCCGCGACATCATGTCCCCCACCCGTGCCCCGGATCACCAGCTCACGAAGTTCGCCCACGTCGAGGGAATGACCATCACCTACCCGGCCGACCCCCCGTTCTCCTGAGCTGTTCTTTTGATGGTGACTTTGCGGTGAGGGCCATCATAGATATGTAGGGAGATTACATCGATAGATGCGCATATCTACGTACGCACATGTTATTGATGACTCTTGCCAGTCTCTCCCGAACTCTTCCTTCCGCCATGCTTATCGAGATGAGGCGACTGGACCTCCCCTTCGAGAACCCTTGCCCCGCGCGCCCAGCGCACTCCCCTACCCCGGCAGGCGGTGCGCCATTGCATGGTGTGCACGCAATGGCGCGACGCCCCGCTCCCCCGCGACGCCCGCGCTCAGGACACCCGAACTCCCGCGGACTTCGTGATCCCCTGTGCGATCGACGCCGTGAGACGCTTGGTCACCGGGCCGGCCAGGCTGAGGACCGGTCGTAGCGCGGGCCCGCCCTCGACGGCGAACGTCCAGGTGAGCCGGGTGCCCGAGGCGGTTTCGGCGAGGGCGAGGTCCTCGGCGAACCGGCGCAGTCCGGGAATCGAGGCGGCGTCGACGGTGAAGGTCATGCGGCGCTGTTCGTCCCAGCGATAGAAACGTTCGGTCAGCGCGGCCACGCCCGCGAGGGTGACCACCCGGGTGGCGCCCACGCCGTGCGGGCGCGGCGAGAGCCACCGCATCCCGGTCACCGCCGACGACCACGACACCAGGGCGTCGTCAGCGGTCAGCGCGGCCCACACCGCGGCCGGTGGCGCGGCGATATCCACCACGTGGACATAGCGATTCGGTGCCGTGGCGAGGAAGGCGTCGTCGGATTCGAGCAGGGCGAAGGACGGTGACATCGAATTCTCTCTCTGAGGATGAAGCGATTACCGGTGGCCCGGACGGCTTTCCCAGCCGGACAGGCCGTTCCAGCACAGGGCGGCCGTCACCTCGACGGCGTCGTGCTTGGGGATCGGCCGTCCGCCGTCGAGCCAATGGCGGGCGGCCAGGTGACTGGTGCCGACCAGGCTCCAGGCGTAGGTCGCGGCGGCGAGGTCGGCCACGCCCGCCGCGCGCAGTTCCGTGGCGACGAGATCGGCGCACGCGCGCAGGGCACTGCGGACCCGCCAGTCGACGCTGGGCTCGCTGGGGACCGGCGATTCGAAGACCAGCACGTGCCCGCCGGGATCGTCGTCCACGAAGTCGAAGTACACCGACACGGCACCGCGCAGCCGCTCGCGCGGCGGCGCGTCCGCGGCGACGGCAGTCCGGACACCGTCGACCATCCGGTCCAGATACTGCTGCAGCACGGCCAGATACAGGTCCAGCTTGTTGGTGAAATGGTCGTACAGCACGGGTTTGCTGATGCCGGCGCGGGCGCTGATCTCGGCCATCCGCGCGCCGTGGTACCCGCTGGCGACGAACACGTCCCGCGCGGCGACGACGACAGCGTGCCTGCGGTGCGCACGCCTGCCGTCGCCTCGCACGCCGCGCGCCGAGACGGTCGTGTCCGTCGTCATGGTGTCAGCTCAGCGTTTCCCCGGCGGCGGCCTTGGCCCGCAACGACGCCGGGACCTCGAACCGGTCTCCGTAGGCGGCGCGCAGCTCGTCGGCGCGCGCCACGAATCCGGCCAGGCCGCCGTCGTACTGCTCGATGTACTGGACCACGCCGCCCGTCCACGCGGGGAACCCGATGCCGAAGATCGACCCGATGTTCGCGTCGGCCACGGTGCGCAGCACGCCCTCGTCGAAACACCGGACGGTGTCGAGCGATTCGGCGAACAGCATCCGCTCCTGCATGTCGGCGAACGGGATGCCGTGGTCGTCGCGGGTGTACTTCGCCACCAGCTCGGGCCACAGGCCCAGCTTCTTGCCGTCGGCGTCGTACTCGTAGAAGCCACGGCCCTCGAGCCGGCCGGGCCGGTCGAACTCGTCGACCATGGCGTCGACGAGCGGGTACGCCTTGGACTCGGTCCAGCGCTTACCTTCGGCGAGCAGGTTCTCCTTCAGGCTGCGCCGGATCTTCTGGGCAAGCTTCATATTGATCTCGTCGGCCAGCGCCAGCGCGCCCACCGGGTAGCCGGCCTGGGTGGCGGCCTGCTCCACCGACGCGGGGTGCACGCCCTCGGCGACCAGCGCGATGGCCTCGTCCATGAACTGGCCGATCACGCGGCTGGTGAAGAACCCTCGGCTGTCGTTCACCACGATCGGGGTCTTCTTGATGGCCAGGGTGTAGTCGATGGCGCGGGCGATGGCCTCGTCGCTGGTCTGCTCGCCGACGATGATCTCCACCAGGGGCATCTTGTCCACCGGCGAGAAGAAGTGCAGGCCGATGAAATCCTGCGGCCGCTGCACCCCGGTGGCCAGGTCGGTGATCGGCAGGGTCGAGGTGTTGGAGCCGAGCAGCGCATCCGGGTTCACCAGCGCCTCGATCTCGCCGAACACCTTCTTCTTCAGGCCCGGATCCTCGAACACCGCCTCGACGACGAAGTCACAGCCCGCGGCATCGGCCGGATCGGCGGTCGGGTGGATGCGGCCCAGGATCTCGTCGTATTTGTCCTGGGTGATCGTGCCCTTGCGCAGCGCCTTGTCGAGCAGCTTGCGCGAGTAGTCCTTGCCGCGCTCGGCCGCCTCGATCGTGACGTCCTTCAGGACGACCCGCATGCCGGCGCGGGCCTGCACATAGGCGATGCCCGCGCCCATCATGCCCGCGCCGAGCACGAGGACCTTCTCCGGCGTGCGCACGGGGAAGCCTTCGGGGCGGCTGCCGCCCTTGTTGATGGTGCCGAGATCGAAGAACAGCGACTTGATCATGTTGGTCGAGACCTGGCCGCAGATCAGCTTGGTGCAGTAGCGCGTCTCGATGGCGAAGGCGGTGTCGATGTCGACCTGCGCGCCCTCGACCGCCGTCGCCAGCACCGCGATCGGCGCCGGCATCGGAGCTCCCTTGAGCTGCTTGCGGACGTTCGCGGGGAACGCGGGCAGATTGGCGGCCACGGCCGGACTCGACGGGGTGCCGCCGGGGATCTTGTAGCCCTTCGTATCCCAGGGCTGCGCCGCCTCCGGGTTGGCCGCGATCCAGGCCCGCGCCTTGTCGAACATCTCCTCGCGCGTCGCGGCGACCTCGTGGATGATCCCGACCTGTAGGGCTTTGGCAGGCTTCATCCGCTGGCCCTGGCCGACGACGTTGAGCACCGCGTTGGTGATGCCGAGCAGTCGCACGGTGCGGGTGACACCACCGGCGCCGGGCAGCAGGCCGAAGGTGACCTCGGGCAGGCCGAGCAGGCTGCCCTTGGCGTCGAGCGCGATGCGGTGGTGAGTGGCCAAGGCGACCTCGAAGCCGCCGCCGAGCGCGGTGCCGTTGATCGCGGCGACCACCGGCTTACCAAGCTGCTCGAGGCGGCGGAACGCGGCCTTGTAGGTGTCCAAGCCCAGGGCGATCTGCGGCGCGGTCTCCGGCGTCGCGTTCATCAGCAGGTTCAGGTCACCACCGGCGAAGAACGTGTCCTTGCCCGAGGTGAGGATGACACCGTCGTAGGTGTCCTTCTCGGCCTCGAGCCGGTCGACGGTGGCGGTGAGGTCGCGCGCGAACGCCTCGGTCATGGTGTTGGTCGACTGGCTCGGGTCGTCGATGGTGAGGACGAGCACCCGGTCGGCGCCGAGATCCCAGGCAATCATGCTGTCGGTCATGGTCTTTCCTCTGTCTCCGCGGCGCTCAGACGCGCTCGATGATGGTGGCGATGCCCATGCCGCCGCCGATGCACAGCGTGATCAGCGCGCGCCGCGCGCCCCGGCGCTCGAGCTCGTCGACCATGGTTCCGGTGATCATGGCGCCGGTGGCCCCCAGCGGGTGACCCATGGCGATGGCGCCGCCGTTGACATTGATCTTCTCGTCGGGGACGCCGAGCTTCTTCTGGAAGTTCAGCACCACCGAGGCGAAGGCCTCGTTCAGTTCGAACAGGTCGATGTCGTCGACGGTGAGCCCGGCCAGCGCCAGCACCTTCTCGGTGGCGGGCACCGGACCGGTCAGCATGATGGTCGAGTCCGCGCCGCTCACCGCGGCGGCGACGATCCGGGCGCGCGGGGTCAGACCGGCCGCGGCGCCTGCGGTTTCGCTGCCGATCAGTACCAGTGCCGAGCCGTCGACGATGCCGGAGGAGTTGCCCGCGTGATGGACGTGGTCGATCTTCTCCACGTGGTGGTAGCGCTGCATGGCGACGGCGTCGAAGCCGCCCATCTCCCCCATCGCCGCGAAGGACGGGGCGAGCTCGGCCAGGCTCTCCACGGTGGTGCCGGGGCGCATGAACTCGTCGTGGTCGAGCAGCACCGCACCGTTGATGTCCTTCACCGGGACAACGGATTTCGCGAAGTAGCCGCCGGACCAGGCCGCGGCGGCCTTCTCCTGCGAGCGCACCGCGAACGCGTCGACGTCCTCGCGGCTGAAGCCTTCGATGGTGGCGATCAGGTCGGCGCCGATGCCCTGCGGCACGAAGTAGGTGTCGTAGTTGGTCACCGGGTCCATGGCCCAGGCGCCACCGTCGGAGCCCAGCGGGACGCGCGACATCGATTCCACGCCACCGGCGATCACCAGCTGTTCCCAGCCGGAGCGCACCTTCTGCGCGGCGGTGTTGACCGCCTCCAGACCCGACCCGCAGAACCGGTTGAGCTGGACGCCGGCCACCGTGTCGGGCAGGCCGGCGGCCAGCGCGGCGGTCTTGGCGATGTCGGCGCCCTGATCGCCGACCGGGGAGACCACGCCGAGGACGATGTCGTCGATGACGGCCGGATCGAGGCCGGGGTGGCGGACCTTCAGTTCCTCGATGAGCCCGACCACCAGGTCGAGCGGCTTGACGCCGTGCAGGGCGCCGTTCTTCTTGCCGCGTCCGCGCGGGGTGCGGATCGCATCGTAGATATAGGCCTCGGTCATGGTTCCTCGAAAAGGTCGTGGGACGGGGTCAGCGGTGGGTGAAGTGTGCGGTCCGCTTGTCGACGAAGGCGTTCATGCCTTCCTTCTGGTCCTCGATCGCGAACAGCGAGTGGAAGACCCGCCGTTCGAAGCGGATTCCCTCGGCGAGGGTGGTCTCGAAGGAGCGGTTCACCGCCTCCTTGGCGATCATCGTCACCGGCAGCGACTTGGCCGCGATGGTCTCGGCGACCTCGGCGGCCACGTCCAGCAGATCGTCGGCGGGCACGATGCGCGAGACCAGCCCGGCGCGTTCGGCCTCCTCGGCGCCCATGTTCCGGCCGGTCAGCACCAGGTCCATCGCCTTGGCCTTGCCGATCGCGCGGGTGAGCCGCTGCGAGCCGCCGATGCCGGGGATCACGCCGAGTTTGATCTCGGGCTGACCGAACTGGGCGGTGTCGGCGGCGATCAGGATGTCGCACAGCATCGCCAGCTCGCAGCCGCCGCCGAGGGCGTAACCCGCGACCGCGGCGATAGTCGGCTTGCGGAAGTTGGCCAGCCGGTCCCAGCGGGCGAAGAAGTCGTCCATGAACATGTCCATGTAGGACTTGGGCTGCATCTCCTTGATGTCGGCGCCCGCGGCGAAGGCCTTGGCGGAGCCGGTGATCACCACCGCGCCGACCTCGTCGTCGCGCTCGAGCTCGGCCAGGGCCGCGACGATGTCGTCGAGCACCCGGGTGTTGAGCGCGTTGAGCGCCCTGGGCCGGTTCAGGGTGATCCAGCCGACGCGGTTCTTGCGCTCGAGCAGGATGGTCTCGTAGTCGCTCACGCCTCCGCCTCCCCGGAACGGTCGCGGATGTCGGTGACGATCGCGGAGAAGTCCCGGCCCGCGCCGGTCTGGTTGAACCGCTCGTAGATGGCGGCGGCGAGCTCACCGAGCTGTCCGTCGATGCCGTTGGCGCGCAACGCGTTCGCGGCCAGGGTGAGGTCCTTCGACATCAGCGCGGTGGCGAAACCGGGCTGGTAGTCGTTGTTGGCCGGGCTGGCGGGCACCGGTCCCGGGACGGGGCAGTAGCTGGTCAACGCCCAGCTCTGGCCCGACGCGGTGGACACCACGTCGAAGAACGACTGGTGGCTCAGGCCCAGGCGCTCGCCGAGCACCAGCGCCTCGGACAGCCCGATCATGGAGATGCCGAGCAGCATGTTGTTGCAGATCTTGGCGGCCTGCCCGACCCCGGCGTCGCCGCAGTGCACGACCTTGCCGCCCATCACCCCGAGCACCTCCCCCGCGTCGGCGAAGTCGGCGGCAGCGCCGCCCACCATGAAGGTGAGGGTGCCCGCGGTGGCACCGGCGACGCCGCCGGAGACCGGGGCGTCGAGCGGGCGGTGCCCGGCCGCGACCGCCAGCTCCGCCGCGGCTTTCGCGTCGGCGACATCGATGGTGGAACAGTCGATGAACAGGGTGCCGGGGGTCGCGGCGGGCAGCAGTTCGGCGTAGACGTCGAGCACCAGCTTGCCGTTGGGCAGCATGGTGATCACCACGTCGCGGTCGGTGGCGGCCGCGGCGGCGGTCTCCACCACGGTCGCGCCGTCGTTCAGGGCCTTGGCCCGGGCGGCGGGGACCGGATCGTAGGCGATCACGTCGTGGCCGGCGCGCACCAGGTTGGCGGCCATCGGCGCGCCCATGTGGCCGAGGCCGAGGAAACCGATCTTGGTCATCGCGGTGTCTCCTGTGTCGTCAGGTCGAGTTCGTTGTCCCCCAGTGCGGCGAAATAGGCGGCCACCTGCGCGTCGGTGACGTCGCCGAGGGTCGGGGGCTGCCAGTGCGGGGTGCGGTCCTTGTCGATGACCTGGGCGCGGATGCCCTCGACCAGGTCGTGCGAACCGAGCGCGGCGATCGAGACCCGGTATTCCTGCTCCAGGGCCGCTTCCAGGCTCGTCAGTTCCCGCGCCGCCCGCAGCGAGCGCAACGTGACCTTCAGCGCGACCGGCGATTTCGCCAGCAGCTCGTCGACCGCCTTGGTCGCCTCGGGCGAGTCGGCGGTCTGGAGACGGGACACGATCTCCTCGACGGTCTCGGCGCGGTAGCACGCATCGATCCAGGACTGCTGGGCGAGCAGATCCGAGGCCGGCGCCGGTTGGGCGACGCGCGCGATCGCGGCGTCGACCTCGGTGGTGCGCAACGCGTCCACGAGATCCGGGATCGCCGCCGAGGGCACGTAGTGGTCGGCGAAACCGGCGGCGATCGCGTCGCCGGCGCTCATCCGGGCGGTGGTCAGCGCGACATGCGTGCCGATCTCGCCCGGCGCCCGCGACAGCAGGAAGGTGCCACCGACGTCGGGCACGAAGCCGATGCCGACCTCGGGCATGCCGATGCGGGAGCGTTCGGTGACGATGCGATGGCTGCCGTGCCCGGACAGGCCGACACCGCCGCCCATCACGATGCCGTCCATGATCACCACATACGGCTTGGCGTAGCCGCCGATCAGGGCGTTGAGCACGTATTCGTCGCGCCAGAAGCGCCCGGTCGGCGAATCGGCGCCCGCCCGGCCGCTTTTCGCGTCGGTGTGGATGGCGACGATGTCGCCGCCCGCGCACAGCCCGCGCTCCCCGGCGCCGGTGACGACGACCGCGCGCACCGCGTCGTCGTCGGCCCAGGATCGCAGCGCGTCGGTGATCGCCAGCGTCATCGGGTGGTTGAGGGCGTTGATGGCCTTGGGCCGGTTCAGGGTGATCAGCCCGAGTCCGTCGGCGACGGTGATCAGCACTTCGGGTTCGTCGGTCATGCCGCTCCTGTCAGCGTGCGGGCCACGACCACCCGCATGATCTCGTTGGTGCCCTCGAGGATCTGGTGCACGCGCAGGTCGCGCACGATCTTCTCCAGGCCGTATTCGTGCAGGTAGCCGTATCCGCCGTGCAGCTGTAACGCCTTGTTGGCCACCTCGAAACCGATGTCGGTGGCGAACCGCTTGGCCATCGCGCACAGCTCGACCTTGTCGGGCGCGTCGGCGTCGAGCGCGGCGGCGGCCCGCCACAGCAGCGTCCGCGCCGCCTCCAGCTCGGTCCGCATGTCGGCGAGATCGAACTGCAGGGCCTGGTTGTGCGCCAGCGGCTTGCCGAAGGCGTGCCGTTCGGCCAGATACAGCACGGCCTTGTCCAGCGCGGCCTGCGCGCCGCCGATCGAGCAGGCGCCGATATTGAGCCTGCCGCCGTTGAGGCCGTTCATGGCGATCGCGAAACCGTCGCCTTCGGCGCCCAGCCGATTGGCCACCGGCACCCGCGCGTCCTCGAGGACGACCTGACGCGTCGGCTGCGCGTTCCAGCCCATCTTGCGTTCGTTCGGGCCCACGGTCAGACCGGGCGTGTCGGCGGGCACGATCAGCGCCGAGATCCCGCGCGGGCCGTCGCCGCCGGTGCGCACCATCATCACGTACACGTCGTTGGCGCCCGCGCCGGAGATGAACTGCTTGGCGCCGTTGAGGATGTAGTCGTCGCCGTCGCGAACGGCCTTGGTGCTCAAGGCCGCCGCGTCGGACCCCACCCCGGGCTCGGTCAGGGCGTAGCTGCCCAGCAGCTCCATCGCGGCCATGCCCGGTACCCAGCGGTGGCGCTGCTGTTCGGTGCCGTAGGCGTCGATCATCCAGGTCGCCATGTTGTGGATCGAGATGTAGGCCGCCACCGCGGGGCAGCCCGTGGCGAGTTCCTCGAAGATCCGGACGGCGTCGAGCCTGCGCAGCGCGGAGCCGCCGGTGTCCTCACGCACGTAGATGCCGCCGAGCCCGATCGGGCCCGCCTTGCGCAACACGTCGACCGGGAAGTGCTTGCGCTCGTCCCAGTCCAGCGCGTTCGGCGCGAGGAACTCGTCGGCGAACTGGCGCGCGGTCTCGGCGATCGCGCGTTCGTCGTCGGTGAGAGTGAACATCGCCGCTCAGTCCATCGTCGGGATGACGAAGGCGTTGGACTCCTTCAGTCCCGCGGGCCAGCGCTGGGTGACCGTCTTGGTCTTGGTGTAGAAGCGGATCGAGTCCGGGCCGTGCTGGTTCAGGTCGCCGAAGCCCGAGCGCTTCCAGCCGCCGAAGGTGTAGTAGGCGATCGGCACCGGGATCGGCACATTGATGCCGACCATGCCGACCTGCACGCGGGCGGCGAAGTCGCGGGCGGTGTCGCCGTCGCGGGTGAAGATGGCGACACCGTTGCCGTACTCGTGCTCGTCGGCCAGGCGCAGCGCCTCCTCGTAGTCACCGGCGCGCACGACGGTGACCACCGGGCCGAAGATCTCCTCCTGGTAGATGCGCATGTCGGCGGTGACACGGTCGAACAGGGTGGCGCCGACGAAGTAGCCGTCCTCGGCACCCTCGACCACCAGACCACGACCGTCGACGACCAGCTCGGCGCCCTCGTCGATGCCGATCTGGACGTAGTTGTTCACCCGGGCCACGCCGTCGGCGCCGACCAGCGGGCCGAAGTCGGCGCCCGGATCGTCGGAGCGGCCGACATTGAGCTTGTGCACCCGCTCGGTCAGCTTGGCGACCAGCCGATCGGCGGTCTCCTCCCCCACCGGCACGGCCACCGAGATCGCCATGCACCGCTCACCCGCCGAGCCGTACCCGGCGCCGATGAGCTGGTCGGCGACATCGTCGAGGTCGGCGTCGGGCATGACGATCGCGTGGTTCTTCGCGCCGCCGAAGCACTGGGCGCGCTTGCCGTTGGCGGTCGCGGTCTCGTAGATGTACTGCGCGATCGGGGTCGAGCCGACGAAGCCGACCGCCTTGATCCGCGGGTCGCGCAGGATGGTGTCGACGGCTTCCTTGTCGCCGTTGACCACGTTGAACACCCCCGGCGGCAGACCCGCCTCGAGGAACAGCTCGGCCAGCCGCAGCGGCACCGACGGGTCACGCTCGGACGGCTTGAGCACGAACGCGTTACCGCAGGCCAGCGCCGGTCCGGCCTTCCACAGCGGGATCATCGCCGGGAAGTTGAACGGGGTGATGCCCGCGACCACACCCAGCGGCTGCCGCATCGAGTACACGTCGATGCCGGTGCCCGCGCTCTCGCTGTACTCACCCTTGAGCAGGTGCGGGATACCGACCGCGAACTCGATGACCTCGAGGCCGCGCTGGATGTCGCCCTTGGCGTCGGCGATGGTCTTGCCGTGTTCGGAGGACAGCAGGGCGGCCAGGCTGTCGATCTCGTCGTTGACCAGCGTCAGGAACTTCATCAGCACCCTGGCCCGCTTCTGCGGGTTGAACGCCGCCCACACCTGCTGCGCGGCGGCCGCGTCGGCGATGACCGCCTCGACCTCGGCCGCGGTGGCCAGCGGCACGCGGGCCTGCACCTGGCCGGTGTTCGGGTCGAAGACGTCGCCGAACCGGCCGGAGGTTCCGGAGGTGTGCTGCCCGGCGATGAAGTGGGTGAGTTCGCGAACCATGCCAGTCCTTGTCGTGGGTCGATGCGCAGTGCGCAGTTGCAGGGGATCCAATAGTTGGATGTCCAAGCACTTTGTACCATGGCATCGCTATTGGCGGTTTGTCAATGGCTGATCCGACTATTGACAGAATGCCAACAGGGTGTCCACTCTGGTGCGCAGGACATCGATCACTGGGAAAGGACCCCGATGAGCACCGCCGATACCGACCGCGGCACCGACGCCGAGTCGGAGCTGCAGGGCCTGGCCGAACTGGCCCGCACCTTCTTCACGAACACCGTCGCGCCGCATCGCGAGGAGTTCGCCGCGCAGGGGTTCCCCAGCCGGGAGGTCTACCGGCAGGCCGGCGAGCTCGGCCTGCTGTGCATGTCGATTCCCGAGGAATACGGCGGCGGCGGTGGCACTTTCGCGCACGAGGCGGTGCTGTTCACCGAGCAGGTCAAGGGCGGCGACTCCTCGATGCAGCTCGGCGTGCACACCGGGATCGTGCCGCACTACATCCTGGCTTACGCCTCGGAGGAGAACAAGAAGCGCTGGCTGCCCAAGCTCGCCTCCGGCGAGTGGATCGGCGCCATCGCGATGACCGAGCCCGGCACCGGCTCCGACCTGCAGAACATCGCCACCAAGGCGGTCAAGGACGGCGACGACTACCTGATCACCGGCGCCAAGACCTTCATCTCCAACGGCCGCAACTGCGACCTGCTGATCATCGCGGTGAAGACCGACCCGACCCAGGGCGCCAAGGGCGTGTCGCTGGTGGTCGCCGAGGTCGCCGACGACACCCCCGGCTTCGAGCGCGGCAGGCTGCTCAAGAAGGTCGGCCAGAAGGGCCAGGACACCACCGAGCTGTTCTTCGACGGGTTGCGGGTCCCGCAGGCCAACCTGCTCGGCGCCGAGGGCGAGGGCTTCATCCAGCTGATGCAGCAGCTGCCCCAGGAGCGGCTGATCTGCGGCGTGGCGGCCGCCGCGGCGATCGAGGCCGCCGTGGCCGAGACGCTGGCATACGTCAAGCAGCGCAACGCTTTCGGCAAGCCGCTGTTCGCCATGCAGAACACCCGTTTCGAGCTGGCCGACTGCGCGACCATCGCCGAGGTGGTACGCACCTTCGTCGACTCCGCCGTCGACAAGCACCTGCGCGGGCAGCTGGATGTGAAGACCGCGGCCATGGTCAAGTACTGGACCACCGATCAGCAGTCTCAGGTGATCGACCGGTGCGTCCAGCTGCACGGCGGCTACGGCTACATGGAGGAGTACCCGATCGCGCGCATGTGGGCCGACGGGCGCATCTCGCGCATCTACGCCGGCGCCAACGAGGTCATGAAGGACCTCATCGCCCGCTTCCTCTGAGGGAGCCGTCCGCGCCTACGGAGTCACCGGGTGAGAATCGGGACGATGTAGGCGCGGGCATAGGCCGCCAGCGCGTCCGGTGAGCCGGTGTCGACGGTGCCGACCGGCTGCAGGATCAGCGAGTGCACCACCCGGCAGACGACCTCGACGCGCGCGGTGAGATCCGGGATCTCCGGAAAACGGTTGTCCTCCAGCACCTTCGCGACGATCTCGGTCGAGGCCGCCACCGAGAGCAGGAAGAACGACGCGCCGTCCACGGTGAGCTGGGGCAGCAGCCGGTCGGCCTCGAGGGTGAGCAGCCGCTCCACCAGCGGGTGGGCCCGCCAGCGGGTGATCACGGTGCTGAACACCTCCACGACGATGTCGTCGAAGCGGTCGTGGCGGGCCGGGATCTCCCGCAGATCCTCGAGCAGCCGCCGGACCTCGCGCTCGAAGGCCGCGCGCACCACGTCGTCGCGCGAACCGATGCGGCGGTAGACGGTCGCCCGGTCGACGTCGGCCGCGCGGGCGATGTCCTCGATCGTCGTCTTCCGCACGCCGACCTGCTGGAACTGAATGAGAGCGGCGTCGAGGATCCGTTCTTCGACCGAGTCGGTGGGTGAATCTCCCGAGGTCGCGGCGGTGGAAAGCACGACTCGACGGTAGCAGGCCGACCGATCACCGATCACCACCGCGGAACAACCTTCCGTGCAACATTGCGATACTTTTTGTTGCACTGTACGGTCAAGGCATGGCTGATAACAGTGCAACGGCGCGCTCCTATCAGGAAGAGGCGCACGCGATTCAGGCCCGGGATGTGCATTTCGACTTCTCGTCGGTGCCCATGCACTACATCCCCGGGGAGGTGCTGGCCACGCATGTCACCAATGTGATGCACCTGGTCCTGCCCGAAGGGGAACGGGCGATGGCCGACTGCCTCGCCGAGGCGCTGCCCTATATCGACGACGAGCGGCTGCGGGAGGAGGTCACCGGCTTCATCGGCCAGGAGTCCATGCACGCCAGCAGTCACGAAGGCGCCCGCAGGCATCTGCAGTCGATCGGGCTCGACGTGGACTCCTACGTGGCGAAGGTGGCCTGGCTGGTCGACCGGGTGCTCGGCGATCAAGGGCTGACCGGGCGCGCCAAGGAGCAGTGGCTGAAGGAACGGCTCGGGCTGTTCGCGGGGATGGAGCATTTCACCGCCGTGATCGGCGAGTGGCTGCTCGAGTCCGAGATTCTCGCCGAGCTCGGCATGGACCCCACGATGCTGGATCTGGTGCGCTGGCACGGGGCCGAGGAGGTCGAGCACCGCAGCGTGGTCTTCGACGCCTACATGCATGTCGACGGCGGCTACGCCCGGCGGGTGCGCACCGGCCTGCTCGCCAGCGGAACGCTGCTGCCGCTGTTCGTGATCTCGACGGCGTACCTGTATCGCAAGGACCCCAGCACCGACAAGGGCCGGTCGTGGGCGAGGCAGTTCGTCAGCGCCACCGCGCGCGGGGTGATTCCCAGCTTCACCACCTTCGTCACCGAGATGCCGCGCTATCTGCGGCCGGGATTCCATCCGTCCCAGCTGGGGTCGATGGACAATGCCCTGCGCTACCTGGCGCACTCCCCGGCGGCCCGCGCGTGAGCGCCCCCGCCCAGGTGGCGACGCCGGGCCTGCGGGCGCTCGGCGCGGCGGTCGACGTCTACAAGAAGGTGTTCACCCGGCCCGCGATCTCGCCGCCACACCCGGTGCGGCACACCGGTTTCGACCTCGACGTCGTCGTCGGATCGGTCCGGGCCGAGACCGCCGACGTGGTGAGCCTGTCGCTGACCCGCCCCGGCGGCGGACTACTGCCCGCGTGGCGCCCCGGCTCGCACCTCGACGTGTTCCTGCCCTCGGGGCGGCAGCGCCAATACTCGCTGTGCGGCGATCCAGGCGACCGGTCCGGCTACCGGATCGCGGTCCGCCGCCTCGACGACGGCGACGGCGGTTCCCGCGAGATGCACACGCTGCGGGCAGGCGATGCGCTGCGGATCCGTGGCCCGCGCAATGCGTTCCCCTTCGTCGCGTCCGCGCCGTCCTACCTGTTCGTCGCCGCCGGCATCGGCATCACGCCGATCCTGCCGATGGCGCGGGCGGCGGGCGAGCGCGGCAGGCTGGTGTATCTGGGCCGCTCCCGCGACACCATGCCGTTTCTCGGCGAGGTCCCGGCGAACACCGAGATACTGCCCGACGACGAGACCGGCACACCCGACATCCCCGCCGTACTCGCCACCGCGGCGCCCGGCGCCGCCGTCTACGTCTGCGGCCCGCCCCCGGTGCTCGACCTCGCCCAGCGCACCCTGTTCACGCTCAACCCGACCGCGTCCCTGCACACCGAACTGTTCTCGGCGCGCCCGGTCACCGACGGACGCGAATTCGACCTCACCCTGGCCCGCACCGGGCGCACGGTGCGCGTCGGCAGTGCCGAGACCGCGCTCGACGCGATCCGGCGGGTGCGCCCCGACGTCGTCTACTCGTGCAGGCAGGGCTTCTGCGGCACCTGCAAGACCCGCGTCCTCGGCGGCGAGGTCGAGCACCGCGACCGGCTGCTCACCGCGACCGAGCGCGCCGATCACCTCCTGACCTGTGTGTCACGGTCCGCCGGCGACGCGCTCACGCTGGACCTCTGACCGCGAAAGGCCTGGTCCCCCATGACTTCCCTGCTCTCCGACCGTTCCGCCACCTTCGACGTGCACAACCCGGCGACCGGCGCGGTCGTCGGCACCTACCCGATCCACGACGCCGCCGCCGTCGACGCGGCGGTCGAGCGGGCTGCTGCGGCGGCGGCGCATTGGCGGGCCGCCGGTTTCGCCGGACGCGCCCGGCACCTGGATCGCTGGCGTGCCGAGATCACCCGTGGCCGTGCCGAACTCGCCCGGCTCATCCACCTCGAGATGGGCAAGCCGGTCCCCGACGCGGCACTCGAGATCGTGATGGCGCTGGAACACCTGCGCTGGGCGGCCCACCATGCCGAGGAGGTGCTCGGTTCCCGTTCGGTGACGCCGAGTCTGCTCACCCTCAATCACGCGTGCCGCGTCGAGTACCGCCCGTTCGGCGTCGTCGGGGTGATCGGCCCGTGGAACTATCCCGTGTTCACCCCGCTCGGCTCGATCTCCTTCGCGCTGGCCGCGGGGAACACGGTGGTGTTCAAGCCGAGCGAGTACACCCCCGGGGTCGGCCGGTGGCTGGCCGCGGCGTTCGCGCGCGCCGTCCCCGAGTCGGGCGCGTTCGAGGTCGTCACCGGTGACGGTGCCACCGGGGCCGCGCTGTGCCGCAGCAAGGTCGGCAAGATCGGGTTCACCGGGTCCACCGAGACCGGCAAGCGGGTGATGGCGGCCTGCGCGGAGCGGCTCACCCCGGTGCTCATGGAATGCGGCGGCAAGGACGCGCTGGTGGTCGACGCCGACGCCGACCTCGGTGCCGCCGCCGACGCGGCGCTGTGGGGCGGGATGGCCAACGCCGGGCAGACCTGCCTGGGCGTGGAACGGGTCTACGTGCACACCGAGGTCTACGACGCGTTCCTCACCGAACTGCTGTCGCGGGCCGAGGGCGTGCGCGCGGGCACCGGGGCGGCGAAGATCGGCCCGATCACCATGCCGAAGCAGCTCGACGTGATCCGGCGCCATCTGACCGACGCCGTGGCACGCGGCGGTCGCGCGCTGCTGGGCGGGATCGATGCCGTCGAGGGACAGTTCGTGCAGCCGACGATCCTGGTCGACGTGCCGGAGGACGCGCTCGCGATCACCGAGGAGACCTTCGGACCCACCCTGACCGTCACCCGGGTGGCGTCGATGGACGAGGCGGTCGAGCGGGTCAACGCCGCCGAGTACGGACTCGGCGCCACCGTCTTCGCCCGCAGGCACGGCGACGCCATCGCCGACCGCATCGAGGCCGGCGGTACCTCGATCAACGCCTACGTCGCCCACGCCACCATCCCGGCGCTGCCGCTGGGCGGCGTGCGCTCCGCGGGCTTCGGCCGGGTGCACGGCCCGGACGGGCTGCGCGAGTTCACCTACGCGAAAGCGACCACGCGGCAACGTTTCCCGTCGCCGCTGGCGCTCACGACATTCACCCGCGGCACCGCGGTCGACACCGTCGTCGACCGCCTCGTCTCGGTGCTGCACGGAAGGATCGGCTGACCCATGCCCACAGAACACAGGCACATCGTCGTGCTCGGCGCCGGTTTCGGCGGTATCGGGCTGACGATCAAACTGCGCGAGGCCGGCTTCGACGACATCGTCGTGCTCGAGCGCGCCGACGACATCGGCGGCACCTGGCAGGCCAACACCTACCCGGGCTGCGCCTGCGATGTGCCGTCGCAGCTCTACAGCTATTCCTTCGCCCCCAACCCGTCCTGGTCGCGCACCTACGGCAAGCAGTCCGAGATCCTGGCGTACCTGCGTTCGGTCGCGCAGCGCTTCGATGTGCTGCGGCACGTGCGGCTGGGTACCGAACTGCTCGCGGCCCGCTGGGACGAGGACGGGTCGGTGTGGCGGATCGAGACCTCGCGCGGCGAGCTCACCGCCGACTACTTCCTCTCGGCCGCGGGCATCTTCGCCGAGGCGAAGTACCCGTCGCTGCCCGGCCTGGAATCGTTCGAGGGCACCGCGTTCCACTCGCTGCACTGGGACCACGACCACGATCTGACCGGCGAGCGGGTCGCGGTCATCGGCACCGGCGCCTCGGCGGTGCAGTTCGTGCCCGAGATCCAGCCGAAGGTGGCGGCGCTGACGGTGTTCCAGCGGTCCGCGCCGTGGATCGTGCCGCGAATGGACCGCCCCACGCTCGGGCTGGAACGGCTGCTGCTGCGGCAGCTGCCGCTCGCGCAGAAGGCGGTGCGTGGCACCTGGTACACGCTGATCGAGGGCTTCGGGCTGGTCGGGTTCGTCGACAACCGGTTCCGTCACCCGTACGAATTCCTCGGCCGGATGCAGTTGCGCCGCCAGATCCGGGACCCGCGCCTGCGCGCCAAGGTGACACCGGACTACATGATCGGCTGCAAGCGCGCCATCTTCTCCGACGCGTACCTGCCCGCGCTGGACCAGGACAATGTCGAGGTCGTCACCGACGGCATCGCCGAGGTGCGGGCGAACTCCATCGTCACCCGCGCCGGGCAGGAGATCCCCGTCGACACGATCATCTACGGCACCGGTTTCACCACCACGCCCGCCGTGTTCGATCGCATCGTCGGCCGCGACGGTCACTCGATCGGCGACCTGTACGCGAAGCGCCCGCAGACCTACCTGGGCGCCACGATGGCCGGATTCCCGAACTTCTTCTGCACCCTCGGGCCGTTCGGCGCGGTGGGCAATCAGTCGGCGGTGTACATGATCGAATCCCAGATCGCCTACATCGTCGACGCCCTGCGCACCCTGCGGGCCACGGGCACGCGACGGGTGGAAGTGCGCGCGCAGGTGCAGGACGACTTCCTCGCCGAGATGCGCACCCGCAGCGCGGACACGGTATGGCTCACCGGCGGCTGCGAGAGCTACTACACCACCGCCGACGGCGCGAACGCCGGCCTGTATCCGAGCTGGAGTTTCGAATACCGCCGTCGCACCCGGCGTTTCGACATCGAGTCCTACGAGGTGTCGGCATGATGGGGCTGCCCACGCTCAACCCGGTCCACTGGTTCGCGCCCGCCTACGACGTCACCGACAAGGTCGTCCTGGTCACCGGCGCCGGCCAGGGCATCGGCCGCGAACTGGTCGAGATCCTGCACGCGCGCGGCGCGATCGTCGCGGTCGTCGACATCGACGAGGCCGCGGCCGAGCGCGCCGCCGAGCCGCTGCGGCCCCGCGCGCACGCCCTGGGCGCCGATGTCGCCGACCGGGCGGGGATGCGCGCCGCGATCGACGAG
Source organism: Nocardia asteroides (assembly GCF_900637185.1). NCBI lineage: Bacteria > Bacillati > Actinomycetota > Actinomycetes > Mycobacteriales > Nocardiaceae > Nocardia > Nocardia asteroides. Next base: position 4,333,135 of record NZ_LR134352.1, read on the forward strand.
GTGGTGGGGCGGTTCGGCCGCCTCGATGTGGTCGTGGCCAACGCGGGCGTCACCCCGGTGCCCGCGACCGTCCGGACGATGGATCCGGCCGATTTCGACCGGGTGCTGAGCATCAATCTGACCGGGGTGTTCAACACCGTCCATCCCGCCCTGGACCACGTCGTGCGCACGCGCGGGCATGTGGTGGTGGTGTCGTCGTGCGCGGCGTTCGCACCGGGCATGGGCGGGTCGCCGTACATGGTGAGCAAGGCGGCGGTCGAGCAGCTGGGCCGGGCACTGCGAGTGGAGCTCGCCGCGAGCGGGGCCAGCGCCGGGGTGGCCTACTTCGGCATCGTCGAGACCGCCATGACCCACGACATGCTCGACGCCGACGACCTCGGCCGCGAACTCGACGGTCTGCTGCCGTGGCCGCTGAACGTCCGGATCAGCGCCGAGCACGCGGCGCGCACCATCGCCGACGGCATCGCCCGGCGCGCACCGCGCACCATCGCGCCGAGCGGGTGGGAGCCCTACGCCCTGCTGCGCGGCGCGGTGAACGTGGTGCTCGACGGCAAGCTCGCCGCCGACGCGACGGTGCACGAGCTGGTCCGCGCGATCGAGCGACGACGGTGACCGGGGAACGCGGGTCCCTGCGGGCCCGCGCCGTGCGTCAGCTCTCGGCGCTCACCGCGGGCAGGCTCGCGGCGCTGGCACCGGTGAACGCCTACACGCTGCCGCCGTCGCGGCTGCTCATCGAGCAGGTGCTGCGCGCGGGCGCTCCGCCGCTGCGCGGCACGACCACCGAGGCCGTCGCCGAGGCCGGGGTACGCGGTGAGTGGGTGCGTGGCCCGCGGGCGGAGCGCGCCGACGCGGCGGTGCTGTACGTCCACGGCGGCGGCTTCGTGGCCGGTTCAGCGTTCGGGTACCGCGGCGTGGCATCCCGATTGTCCACGGCGACACAGCTTCCCGTGTTCACCCTCGACTATCGCCTCGCGCCGGAGCACCCCTTCCCCGCGGCCCCGTGTGACGTGGCCGCGGCGTTCCGGTGGCTGACGTCGCTGGGCTATCCGCCGGGCCGCATCGTCGTCGCCGGTGATTCCGCGGGCGGTTTCCTCGCGGCGCACCTGGCGATCGAGAACGCGGCGGCGGGAGGACCGCAGCCGGGCGCGCTGGTCCTGTTCTCCCCCATGGCCGATCTGCGTCTCGCGCTGGCCGCGGGGCATCCCGGCGCGCACCGCGACGGTCTGCTCTCCGAACAGGTCGCCCGCCGAGCCATCGCGCACTTCACCGACGCGCCGTTCGCGCTGCGGCCGCTGGACGGCATGCGCCTGCCGCCGCTGCTCGTCCACACCGGTGCCACCGAGTACTTCCGTGCCGACGCCGAACAGCTCGCGCACACCTGGCTGGCCACCGGCGCACCGTGTGAGTTGCGGGTGTGGCCGGATCAGATGCACGCCTTCCAGACCCTGCCCTCCGTCGTTCCGGAATCCCGGACGGCCTACCGGGCGGCCGCCCGGTTCGTCGCCGATCATCTCCGCACCGCCCCGGCGGTCGTGAACCAGAAAGTCTCCGCCTCATGAGCATCGCCCCCGTCGACACCCTGCCCGCCGCGTTCCAGCGGACCGCCGCGATCGACCCCGACGCCGTCGCCCTGCGTACGCCCGGTGACACCGTCACGCTCACCTGGCGCGAATACGCCACCCAGGTGCGTGCGGTCGCGGCCGGACTGGCCGGGCTCGGGGTGCGTCACGGCGACACCGTGGCCCTGATGATGAGCAACCGGGTGGAGTTCTATCCGCTCGAGGTCGGCGCCCAGCACCTGGGCGCCACCTCGTTCTCGGTGTACAACACCCTCCCGCCCGAGCAGCTGGCCTACGTGCTCGGCAATGCCGGTGCGCGGGTGGTGATCTGCGAACCGCAGTATGCCGAGCTGCTGGCCACCGCGGGCATCGACCTCGACCACATCGTGTGCGTCGACGACGCCCCCGAGGGCACGCTGTCGGTGGCGCAGCTGTTCGCCGCGGCCGCCGACGATTTCGACTTCGACTCCACCTGGCGCGGGGTGCGCGGCGACGACGTGGCCACCCTCATCTACACCTCCGGCACCACCGGCGCGCCGAAGGGCGTGGAGACCACCCACGCGGCGCTGTTGTTCCAGGTGACCGGGATCGCCGAGGTGCTCGGCATCGAATTCGGTGACACCATCACCTCGTTCATGCCCACCGCCCACATCGCCGACCGGCTGACGGCCCTGTACGTGCAGGAGGTGCTCGGCACCCAGGTAACCAGTGTCGGCGACGCCAAGCAGATCGCCGCCGCGCTGGTCGATCTGCGGCCCACCGTGTGGGGCGCGGTGCCGCGGGTGTGGGAGAAGCTCAAGGCCGCCATCGAATTCAAGGTCGGCGCCGAACCCGACGACGCCCGCCGGGCCGCCATGGAGTGGGCGCTGTCGGTGGCCGCGGCCCGCAGCCGTCACCAGCTGGCCGGCGAGCCCGTCCCGGCCGACCTGACCGCGGAGTGGGCGCGCGCCGACGAGCTGGTGCTGAGCAAGCTGCGCGCGGCCCTCGGCCTGGACCGGGTGCGCTGGGCGCTGTCGGGCGCGGCGCCGATCCCGCCGCAGACCCTGGGCTTCTTCGCCGGTCTCGGCATCCCGATCGCCGAGATCTGGGGCATGTCGGAACTGGCGTGCATCTGCAGTGTCAGCCATCCACGCGACGCCAAACTCGGCGCGGTCGGCAAGCTGCTGCCCGGCATGGAAGCCCGCCGCTCCGACGACGGCGAACTGCATGTGCGCGGCCCGCTGGTGATGAAGGGATACCGCGGCCTGCCGGAGCAGACCGCCGACGCGGTCGACGCCGAGGGCTGGCTGCACACCGGTGACATCGTCGAGATCGACGACGACGGCTTCCTCACCGTCGTCGACCGCAAGAAGGAGATGATCATCAACGCGGCGGGCAAGAACATGTCGCCGACCAACATCGAGAACGCGATCAAGGCGGCCACGCCGCTGGTCGGCGCCATGGCGGTGATCGGTGACGGCAGGCCGTACAACACCGCGCTGATCGTGCTCGACGCCGAATCGGTGGAACCCTACGCCCGCGCGCACGGCCTGGCCGACGCCTCACCCGCCGCGCTCGCCGTGGACCCGACCGTGCTCGCGGCCATCGAAGCCGGTGTGGCGGAGGGTAATACGAAGTTGTCGCGGGTCGAGCAGATCAAGCGGTTCCGGGTGCTGCCCACCTTCTGGGAGGCGGGCGGCGACGAGGTCACGCTCACCCTCAAGCTGAAGCGCCGCGTCATCGCCGACAAGTACGCCGACGAGATCGCGGACCTCTACGCGAGTTCGAGCTAGCCGCCCGTGTCGGACGGGAGTGGCAGGATCGTGGCGTGACTACCGCGAACCTCACCCGCTCCGAGACCGCCGCCCGCTCGGCGGCGGTCACCGTCCGCGACTACCGCGTCGACCTCGACCTCTCGGGCGCCGAGGACCGGGAGCGAGACGATTTCGCCACCACGACGACGGTCACCTTCGACGCCACCGGCGACCGGACCTGGCTCGACTTCCTGGGCCGGTCCGTCGAGTCGGTCACCGTGAACGGCCGCGAGGTGCCCGTCGACTTCGACGGTGCCCGCCTGACGCTCACCGACCTGCGCGAAACCAATGTGGTGACCGTGCGGGCCACCGCGGTCTACAGCCGGTCCGGGGAGGGCCTGCACCGATTCCTCGACCCGGTCGACGGGCAGACCTATCTGTACACCCAGTACGAACCCGCCGACGCGCGCCGCGTCTTCGCCTGCTTCGAACAGCCGGATCTCAAGGCGCCCTTCACCTTCGAGGTGACCGCGCCCGCGGGCTGGGAGGTGCTGTCCAACCGGCCCGCCCAGGCGGTCGAGCGCGACGAGGACCACGCGCGCGTCACGTTCTCCCCCACGCTGCCGATCTCCACCTACATCACCGCACTGGCGGCGGGCCCCTACCACCGCGTCGAATCCTCGTGGACCCGAGGCGAACTCACGGTGCCCCTGGGCGTGCTCTGCCGGGCGTCGCTGGCCGGCCACCTGGACGCCGACACCATCCTCGAGGTGACGAAGCAGGGCATGGACTTCTTCGCCGAACAGTTCGACTACCCGTACCCGTGGGGCAAGTACGACCAGGTGTTCGTGCCGGAATACAACCTCGGCGCGATGGAGAACCCCGGCCTGGTCACCTTCACCGAGGCGTACGTGTTCCGCGGCGCGGCCACCGCCGCGCAGTACGAGGGCCGCGCGAACACGATTCTGCACGAGATGGCGCACATGTGGTTCGGCGACCTGGTCACCATGGTGTGGTGGGACGACCTGTGGCTCAAGGAGTCCTTCGCCGATTTCATGGGCGCGCTGGCGAGCGCGGAGGCCACCGAGTGGACCGACGCCTGGGTGGCGTTCGCGAATCGCCGCAAGGCGTGGGCGTACGCACAGGACCAGCTGCCGACCACGCACCCGATCGTCGCCGACATCCCGGATCTGGAAGCCGCCAAACTGAACTTCGACGGCATCACCTACGCCAAGGGCGCCAGCGTGCTCAAGCAACTGGTCGCCTACGTCGGCCGGGACGCGTTCTTCACCGGCGCGCGCCGCTACTTCCGCACCCACGCGTTCGGCAACACGACGCTGGCCGATCTGCTCACCGAGCTGTCGGCCGCCTCCGGGCGCGATCTGACGGTGTGGGCGCGGTCCTGGTTGCAGACCTCCGGCATGTCGACGCTGACCCTGGCCGACGGCGCGATCACGCAGACCGATCCGCGTCCGCACCGGCTCGCCGTGGGGCTCTACGACTTCGACGCCGCGGGCGATCTGGTCCGCCGGGACCGGGTGGAACTCGATATCGTCGCCGACCGGACACCGGTCGACCTCGCGCCCGCGCCGCTGCGCCTGCTCAACGACGGCGACCTCACCTACGCGAAGGTCCGCCTGGACGCCGAATCGCTGACCACGGTGGAACACTCGCTGGACCGGGTCACCGACCCGCTGGCACGCGGACTCATCTGGTCGGCACTGTGGAACGCCACCCGCGACGGTGAACTCGCGGTCGACCGCTACCTGCGGATGGCGCGGGACTTCGCGCCCACCGAATCGAACACGGCCCTGCTCGCGGCCGTCCTTGCGAACGCGTCCTACGCCATCGGCCACTATCTGCCCGAGGACGCCCGACTGCGGTGGCAGCGTGACTGGCTCGAATCCTGCTGGGCCACTCTGCATTCGGCGGAACCGAAGTCGGGCACCCAGCTGGCGTTCGCGCGGGCGACCGCCGCCGCGGCCGGTATCGACGGGAGCCGGGCCAGTGAGATCAGGGGGATCCTCACGGGCGACATCGCGGCCCCCGACGGGCTGTCCCTCGACCCCGATCTGCGCTGGGCCCTGTGGACCGCACTCGCCGCGACCGGCGCCGCCACGGCTGTCGACCTCGATATCGAGCTCGCCGGCGACGACACCGCCTCCGGGCGAACGGCGCACCGCCGCGCGCTGGCCGCGCGGCCGGAGCCCGAGGTGAAGGCGGCCGCGCTGGCGGCCGCGCTCGGGGACACCACGCTCACCAACGATCACCTCGACGCCGTCGTCGACGGCTTCCGGGCCGGGCACCGCCGCGACCTGATCGCCCGCTACGACACCGACTATTTCGCGAACCTGCGCACGATCTGGGACGAGCGCAGCATCGAGATCGCCCGGCGGCTGGTGCTCGGGCTGTTCCCCGCGGCCGATTCCCTCGATGCCGTGGACACCTGGCTCGCCGACAACGCGGACGCGCCGGGGGCACTGCGCCGCCTGGTACTCGAACAGCGTGACCATCTGGCCCGCGACCTGCGCGTGCGCGCCGGATAGCGGGTCGTACCCTCGACAGCGGACGACAGGAGACCCCTATGGCGACCGATGCCGCAGTGCGTGCGGTTCTGGCTGAACTGGCCGCCCTCGAGGATCCGAGGATCCGCGCGGTGAACGAGCGGCACGGCGACGACCACGCCGTGAACCTCACCCAGCTGCGCGCAGTGGCCAAGCGGCGGAAAACCCACCACGAACTGGCGGGTGCGCTCTGGGCCACCGGCGACACCGCCGCCCGCCTGGTGGCGATCCTGATCGGCAAGCCCAAGGCCTACACCGCCGCCGAGCTGGACGCCATGCTGCGCGATGCCAGGGTGCCGAAAGTCCAGGACTGGCTGATCAGCTATGTCGTGAAGAAGAGCCCGCACGTCGAGGAGCTGCGCGTGGCCTGGTTCGCCGACAACGACCCCGTCGTCGCGAGCGCGGGCTGGGTACTGACCAGCGCCCGGGTGGCGAAGAACCCGGACGGGCTGGACCTGGCCGGGTTGCTCGATCTGGTCGACGCGCACATGAAGGACGCGCCGGACCGGCTGCAGTGGTCGATGAACGAGTGCCTGGCGACCATCGGCATCCACCACCCCGGCCTGCGCGCCCGCGCGATCGAGATCGGCGAGCGGCTCCAGGTGCTCGCGGACTATCCGACGCCGCCGAACTGCACGTCGCCGTTCGCGCCGAGCTGGATCGCGGAGATGGTCCGCCGCCAGGGCTAGGCGGCCGAGCGGTCGAGCGGTGATCGCCCGACCTCTGATCATCGGTGCCGGTTTGCGGTGAGTCATCCCGGGTACGCGACCGACGTCCCCCACGCCGGGCCGATCCCGGGCCACCGACGACCCTCCCGGTGCCGCGTTCGCGACACCGGGGAAAGGCGGAGAAGGTGAGAGGGGATGCGAGCGGAGGCGCGGGCACCGATCACTGTGTCCTTCCGGTGATCGGCCGCTCCGTCGGCAGGGTGCGCGGCAGCGCCAGTCCCAGCACGATCATGCCCAGGCCGAGGCCGAGGTGCAGCCAGTTGTCCGCATCGTTGAGCGGGACGAAGTTGGCGTCGCTGTGCTCGTCGACGAACAGCCCGTACAGCCACAGCGCAAGATAGATCAGCCCACCGCCGATCAGGAACGTCCGCGCGGACGCCGCGGCGGCCGCGGCCAGGATTCCGGCGAACCCGAAGAGTAGATGCACGATGTTGTGCAGCACCGACACCGTGAAGATCCCGAACAGCTGCGCCTGCGAGTGATGCCCCGCCCATTCCAGACTGCTGTAGTCGGTGGTGATCCCGGGAATGAATCCGAGCACACCCACCAGAAGAAATGTAAATCCCACCACCAGGGCGCCGATCTGCACCGGCGACCGAGCGGTTCCACTACCAGTCACACGAGTCGACATGGCACTGTCCTCTCACCCTCAGGGACAGCCACCGAACCCCCGGCGACCATCCGTTTTCGCGGACAACCGGCACATGCCCGATGCTGCCCCGGGCAAACAGCCCCGACCAGGCTGTTTCGACACTCTCGACAGGCGCCGCGGAGCCTGTCACCCGGACGGCAACCACCGGTTCCGATGGGCGGGGCGGGAGTTGGTGAGGGGTCACAAACCCGTGTGAGGGCGGGGGGACGGGGGCAGCGGTAGTGTTGCTACGGCCCACCGGACGCGGTGTCGGCGTTCCACTGCGACAAACTGGATGTTATTGATGAGTGCTACTGCCGAAAAGCTTGCCGACCTGCGAGAGAAACTGGTACTCGCGCAGGAACCGGCCGGAGAGGCGGGAGCCGCCAAGCGAGCACGCAAGGGCATTCCCTCGGCCCGCGACCGCATCAACATGCTGATGGATCCGGGCACCTTCGTCGAGATCGGCGCCCTGGTACGCAACCCCACCGACAAGAACTCCCTCTACGGCGACGGCGTCGTCACCGGACACGGTCTGGTCGACGGCAGGCCGGTGGCGGTGTTCTCGCACGACCAGACGGTCTACGGCGGCACCATCGGCGAGATGTTCGGCCGCAAGGTCGCCGCGATCATGGCCCTGGCGGGCAAGATGGGCTGCCCGCTGGTCGGCATCAACGACTCGGGCGGCGCCCGCGTGCAGGAGGCGGTGTCCTCGCTGCGCTGGTACGGCGAGCTGGCCACCATGATGGAACCGCTCTCGGGCGCGGTGCCGATGGTGTCGCTGATCCTGGGCAACTGCGCGGCGGGCGCGGTGTACCAGCCGATCTGCACCGACGTGGTGGTGGCCACCGAGAGCGCGCACATGTTCGTCACCGGCCCCAAGATCATCGAGGACGCGATCGGTGAGAAGGTCGACATGGAGGAGCTGGGCGGTGTCTACAACCAGGCCGCCTACGGCAACATCCACCACGTCGCCAAGGACGAGCCGGCGGCCTTCGCCTGGGTCCGCAACTACCTGAGCTACCTGCCGTCGAGCTCCACCGAGCTGCCCCCGATCGTGAACCCCGGCCTGGAGCCGGAGCTCACCGAGTCCGACCTGATGCTGGACAAGCTGGTCCCGGATTCGGACAACATGGTCTACGACATGCACGACGTGCTGCTGCGCATCTTCGACGACGGCGAGTTCCACGAGATCGGCGCCGCGGCCACCGAGAACCTGATCACCGGCTTCGCCCGCGTCGACGGCAGGCCGGTCGGCGTGGTCGCCAACCAGCCGACGGTGCTGGCCGGCGCCCTGGACGCCAAGGCCAGCGACAAGGCCGCGCACTTAATCCACATCTGCAACGCCTTCGAGATCCCGCTGGTGCTGGTCGTGGACACTCCGGGCTTCCTGCCCGGCGTCGAGCAGGAGAAGGCGGGCGTGATCAAGCGCGGCGGCCGGTTCCTGTTCGCCTACGTGGAGGCCACCGTCCCCAAGGTGACCGTGGTGATCCGCAAGGCCTACGGCGGCGGCTGGGCCGTGATGGGCGCCAAGGCGCTGGGCTGCGACGCCTACCTGGCCTGGCCCACCGCGCGCATCGCGGTGATGGGTGCGGAGAGCGCGGTCGGCCTGACCCAGCGCAAGGTCCTCGAGGCCACCCCCGAGGAGCAGCGCGGCGCGATCCGGCAGCAGATGATCGACTTCTACAACGCGACCATCGCCACCCCGTGGATCGCGGCCGAGCGCGGCTACATCGACCGGGTCATCGAACCGTCGTCGACCCGCCTCGAGATCCGCCGGGCCCTGCACCTGCTGCGCGACAAGCAGGTCGTGCGCTACCCGCGCAAGCACCACCTGCTGCCGCTGTGATCGTGCGCGGGCGGGTGCGGATCACGCGCCCGCCCGCGCCGGTTCAGCCTTTGGCGCTGTGGGTTCCGGCGCGCCGGCCGGAGAACACGCAGTCGGCCAGCGACAGGCCGCTGACGTAGGAGTTCGAGCAGACCCCGACCGCGGTGCGGCCCGCGGCGAACAGGCCGGGGATCACGCCGCCGTCCTCGGTGCGTACGGCGCCGGTGTCCTCGTCGACCAGCAGGCCGCCGAGGGTGAGCATGGGCATCGGGTAGGTCAGCCGCGCGCTGAAGGAGATGTCGAGCAGCGCGAACGGTCCCTTCCGCAGCGGGCGGCGGATGTCGGCGGGCTTGCCGAAGGGGTCGGGACGGCCGTCCTCGATGGCTCGGTTGTGCTCGTCGACGGTGGCGCGCAGGGCGGCCGCGTCGATGCCGGCGCGGGCAGCGACGGCCTCCACGGTCGGGCCCGCGGTGCGCCCCATCCGCAGCAGCCGTTCGGTCTGCATGCGCTGGAACCACACCGATTGCGGGCCCAGCTGGGCTCTGGCCTCGGCTTCCAGGTCGGCGTCGACCAGCAGCCAGGCCCGATGGTGCGGTGCCGTCGCGATGGCGGCGCCCAGCGCGGCGCCGTAGCGGGATTCGTCGATCATGCGCTGCCCCAGCTCGTTCACCGCGATCGCGCCGAACATGCTGCTGGGCGGCGCGATGAACCGCCAGGTGGAAAGAGCGTCCATCTTGCCGGTGGCGGCGCCGAGTTCCCGCGCCAGGATGATGCCGCTGCCGTCGTCGCCCGCGGTGCCCAGCGGCAGCCCCTGCGCCCAGGGGTAGTCCGGGGCGTGCAGGCCGACCATCAGTTCGTTGGCGATGAAACCGCCGGTCGTGAGGATCACGCCGGTCTCGGCCCGGATTCGCACCGGCAGGCCGTGATTGCGTTCGATGCGATCCAGCAGCTTCTGCACCGCACGCCGCAGACCGGGGTGGTACACACCGGGTTTCGCGGAGATCTTGGCGAGCCGGGCGAACCGGCGCCGCACCCCGGCGGGCGCGTGATCGATGGTGACCGCCTCGACACCGGCCACCCGCCCGTCCTCGACGACGAGCCGTGTCACCCGGGTACCGGTCCGCACCCGCACGCCGCGGGCGGCGGCCGACTCGGCCAGCGGACCGAACAGCGCCTTCCCCGAGACACCGGGCCCGTGGGCGCGATGGCCGCGCTGGCGTGGCTTCGCGAGATCCCGGTACCCACCGGAGTTCTCGCTGCCCGAGTAGTACAGGTAGTAGTCGTCGGTCGGATACGACGTCTTGTACGGGCACAGCGAGGCCTGGAACGGCACGCCGTGATCGGTCAGCCAGTCGATCATGGCCGGGGATTCGGTGCAGAACCGGCGCAGGGTTTCCGCGCTCACCGCGTCGCCGACCTCGGCTTCGAGGTAGGCCAGCATGTTCTCGACGTCGTCGTCGACACCGGCCGCGCGCTGCACCGCGGTGCCGCCGCCCGCGTAGACGATGCCGCCCGACAGCGCGGTCGCGCCGCCACCCAGGTACCGGTCGAGCGCCAGCACCTCGGCCCCGGCCTCGCGCGCGGCCAATGCCGCCGCGACCCCCGCTCCCCCGTACCCCACGACCACCACATCGGCTGAACTGTCCCAGGCCCGCACCTCGACCACCTTCCTGCGTGGACGCGACATCGGGTCCACCTCCCGCGACTATAACGTGTTCTAGAAATGTGGGCGGCGGATCACCGGCCCGGCGCGGACCATGGTCGCGATGCGGCTCCCGGCGTACGATCAGCAAACGACCCTGACGCCGTCCAGCACGAGGTGATGCCTGGTGATCGACACGGAGGTTCTCATCGTCGGCGCCGGTCCGGTGGGATCGGCGGCGGCTGTCGAATTGGTCCGACACGGCGTGCGCTGCCGCCTGGTGGACGCGCTCCCCGCGCCGACCCACTACGCCAAGGCGGTCGGGATCCAGCCCCGGACGCTGGAGGTTTTCGAGCAGATGGGCGTGCTGCGGGAGATCCTGGACGCCGGAATCCAGCTGCGCGGTCAGTACCTCTACACCAACGGCACCGAGACGGGCACGACGGATCTGACGTTGCCGCCCGATGTGCCGTTCGGGTTCGTCGGCATTCCGCAGTACGCGACCGAGCGGATCCTGTGGGAGCGCTTGGCGGCCACGGGAATCCGCGTGGAGCGGGGTGTCGAACTGGTCGGCTTCAGCCAGGACGGCAGCGGGGTCGAGGCCGTACTGTCCGACGCCCACGGCGAGCACACGGTCCGCGCGCGGTTCCTGGTGGGCTGCGACGGCGCCCACAGCACCGTCCGCAAGGCGCTGGGCCTGACTTTCGAGGGCGCGGCGTTCCCGGAGCAGTACATGCTCGGCGATGTGGAACTGGACTGGTCGCAACCGCGTGGCTACGGCGTGCGCGCGATCCACCAGACCGACGGGGTCACCGACGACGCCCTGGTGTGCATCCCGCTACCCGGCCGCAACCGCTACCGCGTCTCCATGCGGGTGCCCACCGACCGCGAGGTCGGCGTCGCGGGCTCGGAGGCGGTGGAGCACGGCATCGGCGCGGGACCCGGCCCGGATCTGGCCGACATCCAGGCCGTGCTGGACCGGTTGTCGCCCGAACCCGTGACGGCCTCGCACCTGCGCTGGTCGTCGACCTTCCGGATCAGTCATCGCATCGTCGACTCCTACGGGCGCGGCCGGGTCTTCGTCGCCGGCGACGCGGCCCATATCCATCCGCCCACCGGCGCGCAGGGCATGAACACCGGCATCCAGGACGCCCACAATCTGGCGTGGAAGCTCGCGCTGGCCGTCGCCGGTGGCGGGGCGCCGGGGCTGCTCGCCAGCTATGACGCCGAACGCAGGCCGGTCGGTGAGGAGGTCGTCGACCGCACGGTGCGCCACGCCCAGCAGGGCATCGGCGCCGGCGAGACCGATCGCGACCAGGTGATGCGGCGGGAAGCCCAGCTGCTCATCGACTACCGGGACAGTCCGCTGGTGACCGCGTCGCCGGCCGACTGGCCCTCCCCCGCCGCGGGATCCCGCGCGCCGGACGCGACCGGCCTGACCCGCGACGCCGTCACCGGCGCCTTCCGGCTGTTCACCCTCTTACCCGGCCGCCACCACACGCTGCTCGCCTATGCCGACCGTGCGTGGGACGCCGACGCGGTCGACGACTTCGAGGGCATGGTCGAGGATCTCCGCGACGCGACGGACGGCGGACTCGACGCGTACCTCGTCACCGCACCCGATGCCGAACTCGCCACGGCCGTCGTGCCCGTGATCCGGGACCGGGACGGCGATTTCACCCGCCGCTACCGGCCGGTGCCCGGCAGCGTCTTCGTGGTCCGGCCCGACGGATACCTGGGCTACGCCGCGGTGCCCGCGTCATCCGAGGATCTCACCCGCCACCTCGCCGCGACCTTCGCGCTCGAGCCGGTGGGCACCCGCTAGCCGCCGAACGGATACTCGTCGCACAGGTCGCCCGCGAACCGGTGCGCGGCGTGCTCGCGCAGGCGTGGGCCGTAGACCGGGTCCGTGGCGAGGGCGGTGTAGGTGTCGAACTCGCACCGCACCAGTCCCGCCGCTTCCGCGACGTAGACGTCGAACCCCGGGTACATCAGTCCCACGAACGGCATGTCGTCGATATCGAGGGCCAGCACCGGGTATTCGCCCGCCGAGTCCGGTTCGCCCACCGCCAGCACCCGCCGCGAGTCGGAACCGCCCGGCAGCAGGAAGCATTCGGCGAAGCGCTCGGCCAGCGGCGCGAAGGCCTCGCCCCACGGGGCGCCGAACTCGTCGGCCACCAGCTGGTCCAGGCTTCGCGGCGCGAAAGCGCCGTCGGGGGTGAACCATCCGTGCCGCGCGAACAGCGAGGTGTCGAAGGCGAACCATTCCCGGAGTGCGGGCGAGAGCGGGCGCCCCGACGGAAAGACCGCGGTGGTCAGCACATCCTGGGGCATCGGGCTCGCCGCGCCGTCCACCCACGGGGCGTGGCCGACCCAGGCGACCGGCTCGTACATCGGCCGGTCGGGTGTCGGCCGCACGGCGTCGATGACCCGTCTGGTCAGGGCGGCGCCGTGCAGAACGTCGGTTGTCATGGGCCGCAACGTAACAGCCCCCACCGACACCCGCACCCCCTGTTCCACGCGTGAGCCGGGCGATGTGTTCGGCCGCGTCGGTACCGGATTCCGGGCCGTACCGGGGCGACACTGGGATCCGTGGACGACTCCAACGACACGGCTCCACCGTCGGGCGCGCGGACCCGGATGCCACCGTGGCTACCCAAGGCCATGGTGCTGGGCCTGGTGTTCTTCGGCCTGTTCCTGCTCGCCGACTGGGCCTTCCACCGGCTGATCGGGATCCTGATCATCCTGCTGGTGTCGTTCTTCGTGGCCTTGGCGATGGAGCCCGCCGTCGCGGTGCTGGTGCGCCGCCGGGTGCCGCGCGGACTGGCCGTCGCGCTCGTGTTCCTCGGCACCTTCGCCTGTGTGCTGGCGTTCCTCGCCGCCCTGGTGACCCTGCTGGTGGAGACCACCACGAATCTCGCCCGCGAGACCCCACGCCTGCTCGACGAGGGCATCGATCGGGTGAATCGCACCTTCGGACAGCACTTCACCATGGACGACCTCAGCCAGCGGCTGCTGCGCGAGTCCAGTCTCATCGAGGGCTACGCCCGCACCGCCGCCGACAGCGCGTGGGGCGTGTCGACGACGGTGCTCGGCGGCTTGGCGCAGGTGCTGTCCATCGCGATCTTCAGCATCTATCTCACCGTCGGCGGCCCGAAGGTCCGCCGGACCGTCTGCACACTGCTGCCCCCGGCGCGTCAGCAGACCTTCCTGCACGCCTGGGATCTGGCGATCGACAAGACCGGCGGCTACCTGTACTCGCGGGTGCTGCTGGCGATCGTCTCCGCGGTCGTGCACGGGGTGTTCCTGGCGATCCTCGGCCTGCCCAATCCGGTCGCGCTGGGTGTGTGGTTCGGGGTGATCGCGTCGTTCATCCCGACCTTCGGTACCTATCTCGCGGCGATCCTGCCGGTGTTCGTCGCGCTCACGGTCGATCCGATGGACGCCGCGTGGATTCTGCTGTTCGCCGTGGTGTACCAGTGGTTCCAGGATTACGTCCTGCAACCGCGGATCACCGCGCGCACCGTCGACGTGAACGCCGCGATCGCCCTGCTGGCGGTGCTGGCCGGCGGTGCGCTGCTCGGCCCGGTCGGCGCGCTGCTGGCCATCCCGGCCACCGCGACCGTGCAGGCGTTCCTGTCGCAATACCTGAAACACTATGCGGTGGTCGAGGATCCGCGCATCGATCAGACGACCGCCCGCCGGAGCCGGACCGCGAGCCCGCCCGCCGAGGACTGACGGTCAGTGTTCGCGCCCGGTGATCGTCAGATCGCGCGGGATCAGCACCGTGGCCACCGTCGCCGCGACGAGCATGACGACGAACCCGACCAGCCCGGTCCGGGTGAGCGAGTCGACGAACGCGTCCCCGGCCCGCGCGGCGAGCTCGGCCGACCCGGTCTGCGCGGCGATCTCCATCGCTCCGGCCAGCGACTCGCGAGCCGCGTGCGCCTGTTCCGCTCCGAGCCCGGTCAGCGCGGATCCCTCGGCCAGGTGCGCGCCATAGCTCGCCGAAGCCACACTGCCCAGCACGGCCACGCCGAGCACACTGCCCAGTTCGTAGGAGGTTTCCTCCAGGGCGGCGGCATTGCCCGCCTTCTCCTGCGGGGTGCCCGCCATGATGATCGCCGACCCGACGGCCAGTGAGCTGCCGCCGCCGCCGAGCAGCGCCAGAGCCACCGCGACCCAGGGATACGACAGCGGTTCCGGCGCCAGGACGATGATCAGGAAACCGATCCCCGCGACGGCCAATCCCCCGCCGAGCACGTTGCGCGCACCGAGGCGCTGCGCCAGCGCGGGCGCCACCGGCGACACCACCATCATGGCGATCGCGGCGGGCAGCAACGCGACTCCGGCCTGCAACGGCGAGCGTCCCTGCACCAGCTGCAACCACTGGGCGACCAGCAGCAACAGCGCGCCCATCGCGAACATCGACGCCAGCGCCGCGAGAATCCCGCCGGTGAACGGCGCGCGCCGGAACAGCCCCAGATCCAGGATCGGCGCCGGGCTGCGCAGGCAGCGCCGGACGAACCAGGCCAGGACCAGCCCGGCGGCGGCGAGCACGGCCCAGGCCGTGGGGTCGTCGAAGCCCTTCTCGGCGAAGTGCTTGATCGACCAGACCAAGCCGACCATGCCCACGATCGAGGCGAGCGTGGCGGCGAGATCGAACGGCGGCGGGTGGGGACTGCGGTACTCCGGCAGGATCAGCAGCCCGGCCACCACCGCGACCGCCATCAGCGGCACGTTGACGAGGAAGGCCGAGTGCCACGAGATGTGTTCGAGTAGCAGCCCGCCCACGACCGGCCCCACCGCCATGCCGACCGCGGAGACCGCGGCCCACACCCCCAGGGCGGTGGCGCGTTCCTTCGGATCGGTGAAGATCACCCGCAGCATCGACAGCGTCGTCGGCATCACCATGGCGCCGCCGACACCGAGCAGCGCGCGCAGGGCGATGAGCGCGGCCGGTGTGTGCACGAGCAGCACCGCCAGCGAGACGCCGCCGAAGACGGCGAATCCGGCGAGCAGCATGCGTTTGCGCCCGAAGCGGTCGGCCAGTGCGCTCATCGGGACGAGCAGCCCGGCCAGGATCAGGGAGTAGACGTCGACGATCCACAGCTGCTGGGTGGCGGTCGGCGCCAGGTCGGCGGCGATGTGCGGCAGCGCGACATTGAGGATCGTCATGTCGACGGCGATCACCGTCAATGCCATCGACAGCACGGCCAGCGCCGACCAGCGGCGCCGCGCGCTCAGCCCGGCGGACGCGGGGACCGCCTCGTCGCGGAGGGTGCTCATGCGTTCTCCTCGGTGGTGCTCGCGCGTGGTGGCATCAGCGCGACGACCGCGCGGGTGATGGTGTCGAGGTCGAGTGGCTCGTCGTGCAACATGGCATGCAGTGCCGCGCCGTCCATGTACACCGCCACCGAGCGGGCGCACGCGGGATCGGTCCACGCCGACAGCGTCTCGACCACGCCGTCGAACCAGCGCACCGCCAGTTCACGCAGATGCGGCTGGCGCAGGGCTTCCAGGTAGAGCGCGGTGTCGACGCCGACCCGGTGCCGGTCACTCAGGTAGGCGTGCGTGAATTCCGCGATGGGGACCGGGTTTCCCGCGCTCGCGGTCACATCACGCCGGAACTCGACGAGTGCGTCCTCGAGTTCGCGGCCGAGCAGCGCCAGCGCTTCCTCGCGCAGTTCGTCCAGCGAGCTGAAGTAGTAGGTGGTCGCGCCCAGCGGCACGGCGGCGCGGTCGGCGACCCGGCGGTGGGTGAGGTCGCCGCCCCCTTCCACCAGCAGTTCGCTCGCCGCCGCGACGATCGCCCGGCGACGGGCCTCGGGGTCACGCCGGCGCGGCGCGACCGGTGCTTTCGCGGGGGTGTCGGAACTCATCGATGTCCTCCGGATCGGTGCGGCAAGTTCGTGTACAAATGTACATGTACATCTGTACACAAGCTAGCCAGGTGCGGTCGGGGTGCCCCCGACCGCACCCTTCTTCTGCGCGTTGACGGTGGAAACCCGCAGGTCGCGTGGTTCAATCAGGCCAGCTGGTGCATCACTCGACCCGTTCCGACCGGTTACGAGAACAGAGGCTGCGATGGCGACGACGATCCTGCTCACCGGTGCGACGGTCTGGGACGGCCTCGCCGACACCCCCGCCGGCGTGCGCGACATCCTGGTGTCCGGCGACCGCATCAGCCGGGTGGCCGAGCAGATCCCGCCCACACCGGACACCGAGGTGATCGATCTGTCCGGGCACACGGTCACCCCGGGCTTCATGGACTGCCACACCCACGTCTCGATCACCCCCGACCTCGTCAGCACGCTGGTCCTGTCCCCGGCGGGCAATGTGCTGCGGTCCCTGCCGATCGTGCGGACCATGCTGCGCAACGGGTTCACCACGGTGCGTGATCTGATGAGCACCGACCCGTTCTTCGGTGTGATCGATCTGCGCGATGCCATCGCCGCGGGCATCGTGCCCGGTCCCCGCATGCTCGTGGCGCCGCACATGATCTCCGCGCGCGGCGGGCACGGCGACTTCTGCTCCGCCCTCGCGCCCCAGTTCCAGCAGCTACCGTCCCCGCTCGAACTGGCCGCGGCCGACGGCCCCGACGAGATCCGCACCCGGGTGCGCCAGGAGATCCGCGGCGGCGCGGACTGGATCAAGTTCGGCGCCACCGGCGGCTTCTCCAGCCCCTCCGACGATCCGGCCGACACCACCTATTCGCAGGAGGAGATGGACACCCTCGTCGCCACCGCCCGCGACCTGGGCCGACCGGCCACCCCGCACTGCTACGGCGACGAAGGGGTGCGCCGCGCGGTCCGCGCCGGTGTCCGCAGCATCGACCACGGCAACCTCGCCACCAAGGACACGCTGACGATGATGGCGGACAAGGGCGTGTTCCTCATCCCGACCCAGTTCACGATGCTCGACGACGCTCGCCGCGCCGGCGACGACGCCTACTGGGCGGGCAAACCCGTCTACAAGCGCCGCAAGTTCCAGCGCTACCAGAAGCAGATCCTCGATGGCGCCGAGCACGTGGCGAACAGCGCGGTCGAGATCGCCTTCGGCACCGACGCGGGCATGTTCCCGCACGCCGAGAACTGGAAGGAGTTCCCGGAGCTGGTCGCCAACGGGATCACCCCGGTCCGCGCGCTGCGCGCCGCCACCAGCGTCGCCGCCCGCCTGCTCCAGCTCGACGACCTGGGTGTCCTCGCCGCCGGCAAGATCGCCGACATCATCGCCATGCCGGGCGACCCGTTCACCGACATCCAGGTCACCGGCAGAGTCGATTTCGTCATGAAGGAGGGCACCGTCTACCGGCGCCCCGAAAGCGAACCCGATTCGTCAGCCCCAACAGGGCCGCGGTGAGCACGTAGCCAGACCGAAGTCCCGCATGTTTCCGCCGCAGCAGCCATCGGCCCGCAGTCGGACGCGTTGGCAGAACAGGCACACCATCTCGCCCGACAGTGGTGAGCCCAATACCGCGGCGCCGGGACTTCCGGTCAGAACGACGACAGAACTTCGGCCCTGCGCCACAGCATGAGAACGATCGCCGAGCGCGCCGAGCGCGCCGATCGCGCGAAGCCGAGCAAAAGCCGAAACGCCGTCGCGGAGAGCCAGGTTCTGGCTCCCGTCCGCTGGGCCGGGAGCAAACCTGCCGCTGACAGCGCGACCGCCGCTGCGCCGGGCGCGATGAAGCTGCCGTACAAGAGAACAGGGCTCCATCGCGGTACACCCGGCCGGTTCACCATCTCGACGAGAACGACTGTCGCGATCGTCAGCAGACCAGGCGACGATCCGCCCATGGACCCGCAGTGCGCCGTCGGTCATGGTGCGCCGCTGCCCCGACGCCGGGCTGGCCCTGCTGTCCTACGACCAGGCCCGTGACCTGCACGCCGCCACCGCGCTCGAGAGGCCCGGTACCGGATGGGACCTGCACGAACTGCGCCATTCCAGCCTGACCACCTCGGGGAATCCGGGGCCAGTCAGCTGGACCTGATGGCCCAGTCTCGGCACCGCATTGGTGCCGAGCACAGGCTCGGGTGCCCGGCAGGTCTGCGGGCCCAGTCCATAGTGGACGATCGTCGAGTAGTCAGAATGATTGTCTGACAAGGCATTACATCGAAGGCATGTGCGGGCGTGCCAGGATGGGCCGCATGACTCCCGTTCCGGAAGGCACCGCGCTTCCTGCCGATCCCGCCCAGGCGTACGACTACGACAGCATTGCCGAGGGGTATACCGCGGAGAACGAGACCAGCCTGCTGAACGCTTACTACGAGCGGCCCGCGGTGCTGGATCTCGCCGGGGACGTGAGCGGGCGGCGGATCCTCGACGCCGGGTGCGGATCAGGTGCTCTCTTCGCTGAACTGCGCGATCGGGGTGCCATGGTGACCGGCATCGACGCGAGTGCCGGAATGCTGGAGATAGCACGACGCCGACTGGGCACCAACGCGGACCTGCGAATCGCCGACCTCGCGAATCCGCTTCCGTTTCCCGACGGCGCATGCGACGACGTCGTCGCATCCCTGGTGCTGCACTACCTGCGAGACTGGGGACCGACACTGACCGAGTTGCGACGCGTCCTCGAGCCCGGCGGTCGGCTCATCGTCTCGGTCGAGCATCCTTTCGCCATCTGGCTAACCGAACGCTCGGCTGGGGAGAAGACCGACTACTTCCAGACCCGCGAGCGGATCGAAGAGTGGACCATGGGCGGGCAGTCCGCCCGGTTGCGTTTCTGGGACCGGCCGCTGCACGCGATGACCGATGCTTTCACCGCGTCGGGTTTTCGCATCAGTGTCATCAGCGAGCCGCCGCCGGCGCCTGCGGCCCGCGATCTGTTTCCGGAGGTGTTCCGTGAAGTGATCGGCGAAAGCTTCTTGGGTTTCCTGTTTTTCGTCCTGCAGACAGACTGAACGATTGCGACCCGCGCCACCGACGAAGCAGCACATCGATCACGCCGAACGCCCTACAACGCCGCTGGTCTTGAATTAACGGTACTGCCGACGAGTACCAGACACGCCGATGATCGATAGTCCCGTTCAGCCACACAGCCGAATCCGCAGATCGCACTGAACACGACTCCGACAATCGGCAGTCGGCGGCTCGACTCAGTTCATCCACCGCCCGGCTCGAGGCCCGGCCACCCTGGTTCCCAGCCCCTCGTAGGCGCAGCACGTAATACCTTGTGGCCCAATCGATCACCGCGTTCATCGCCAGATTTTCGGCCCCGGGGGTGATTCAGGCACGCAGGAACGGGAATCCCCGGCTCATCACGAGGGGCAGCCGATCCGGACTTTCGCCCCGGCCCGGCTACCGATTCGGAGACCTTCATGGAGCACCTGTTCCGCACCGCGAACACCGTGCCGTTCGCCGCGGCAGCGCCAGGGCTGCCCGCCGCCGACGATCACCTGGTGGTGCGCCTGCGCGATCGGCGCTTGCGCGCGCTGCTGGTCACCGCGGCCGGGCTCTCGCCACAGAACCAGCTGCGGCTGGGAGCTGTCGCGGAAACCCTGAGCGAGACCGAAGGCCTGCACCACCGCTACATCGCCGACCTCTGATCACCGGCCACGGCGCGGAGTCGCGACCGCGCACGGCCCGATCAGCACTCCCAACGACGCCGCCGGGCAGGTATCGCACGCTCCGGCGACGACACCCCCGCGACCGAAGCGTGGCGGCGGCACTCCACGCGACGTCGCGTGACAGGAGTCGGTTCGCGGGGGCGCGTCGAGGCCGGCAACGGCGAGCTCATCGCGGCTTCGCAGACCTAGAGTCCAAGAAGCGGCGAAGAAGGGCATCGTCTCGATCCAGGCCGTTGCAGCCGGCGCCACGGTCACCGACTTCGTCGCGGACGGCGAGCAGCGGCCCGGCTGAGTGGTCCGCACGTTTGGGGCAGTCCTTCGGTGCATTCATTGAAGTCGACTTCATGACGCACCGCGACTCAGATCGGGAAGGTGAGCCGGGCGGGGTTCAGGTAGTTGTCCGGGTCGCGGAGCATGATCAGTTCCGGGCGGGCGGTGGCGGGGATGCGGTCGAGTTCGGCGGAGAGGGCGGCGGTGTAGCGGTCGCCTGGCGTGGTGAGGACCGGGAGCCAGTTGTCGTGGTGGCTCGGTGCGAAGATCCGCGGGCGCAGGGCTTCGACGTAGGTGCGCGGGTCGCGGAGGCCGTTGGTGAGCTGGTTGAAGCCCTGGATCGCGCCGAGGTGCAGGTCGGTGGGTGGCAGGGCGGCGAGGTGTTCGAGGACGTGCGGTGCGCGGTCGGCGAGTGGACCGCTGGTGTCGTGCCAGGTCAGGGCGAAATCGCGGATGCGCAGCTGGTACAGCAGGCTGCCGCCCTCCTCGTCGCCGAGGTGCGCGACCGTGTCGCACAGGTCGGCCGGGGTCGGCGGATGCTGCGCGATCCCGGACAGGTCCGGGATCGGGAAGAACGGCGCGGAACCGGCCTGGCTCCGATCGGGTGCGGTCATGGTCGAATGCAGGTGGCGCACCACGGTCATCGATACCGTGCCGTCGAGGGTTCGCTCGTAACTCTCACCGGTCGGCGATTGCGCCGAACCGAGTTCGGCACAGGCGATCTCGCTGCCGGCGGCCTGGGCGCGGATCGCTCGGCAATGTTCGGCGGTGCCGTAGACCATCGCCCCGGATTCCCGGGCGAGGAATCCCGCATCGGCGGCGTGGTCGAAATGGCCGTGGCCGATGAGGATGGCGACCGGGCGCAGGGCCGCGACCTCCTCTCGCGAGGTCGGGACGTATCCCGAGCTGGCACCGCGCGGCACCCAGGCATCGAGCAGCACGACCGTACCGCCGAGCGAGACGGCGAAGCTGGTGCAGCCGAACCATGACACGATCACCCGATCCGGTCGGGTCGCCCCACTCGCCTGATCGACGTTCTCGGCGCCGAAGAACCTGCTGCGGGCCGCGATCAGGGCGGCGTCCGCGGGCCCGGCTCCCGCGCGGCCACCGGCGGCGACGACAGCCCCCGCACCCAATCCCGCGACGAGCGCGGTTCTTCTGCTGATCACCGGATATTCCTCCGCCCTGGCCAATTTTTCGTCCGGTCCACACCGATGTCGGATCGGATCATTCGAGCAGTAAATCAGATTCATCCATGAATCCGATACGTTTTGCCATCGAGTAGCTGGGCCGCTCGTGGCGGCTCCGGCCTGGCAGGATCCGCGCACCCCCGCGATAGGGAACCCCGAACCGGATGAATCTTGTACTGTCGCAACCGATCAGATGTTGTGCCGCTGACGGCCGCTTCAGCCTCGGTGGCCGTTACTGTCGATTCTGCAGAGGAGCAAGGCCCGTGGCCGACGTGCACACCCCGGTGATCCGGACAGACATCCCCCATTCCGCCCGCATCTGGAACTACTGGATGGGCGGCAAGGACCACTACGAGATCGACAAGGTCGCCGGTGACGCCGGCCTGGCCGTCGACCCCGAGATCGCGACCATGGCCGTGCAGTCGCGGCAGTTCCTCATCCGCGCGGTGCGGTACCTGGCTCGCGAACGCGGCATCCGCCAGTTCCTCGACATCGGCACCGGGCTGCCGACCATGCAGAACACCCACGAGGTCGCCCAGGGTGTCACGCCCGACGCGCGCATCGTGTACGTCGACAACGACCCGCTGGTACTCACCCATGCCCGCGCGTTGCTGACCAGCACCACCCCCGAGGGCGTCACCACCTACATCGACGCCGACTTCCACGAGCCCGAGCGGATCGTCGCCGACGCCCGCAACGTGCTCAACTTCAACGAGCCGATCGCCGTGATGTTCATGGGCGTGCTGGGGCATGCCCGGACCTACGAGGACCTGCTGCGGATCGTGCGGACCGTGATCGGCGAGGTGCCCTCGGGCAGCTACCTGATCATGTGGGACGGCACCGACGACAGCCAGGCCTACGTCACGCTGTGCGAGAACTACACCGGCACCGGTGGTACGCCGTACATTCCGCGGCCGCAGGCCCAGATCCGGGCCGTGTTCGACGGGCTGGAGCTGGTGGAGCCCGGTTTCACCAGCATCACCCAGTGGCGGACCGAGGCAGTCGAGGTCGGCGCGGCACAGCCGATCTCCGCGTACGGCGCCGTGGCCCGCAAGCCCTGATCGCCGGCACCGGCAGGCCGTCTCGGCCTGCCGGTGCTCAGGCCTGACCCGCCCGGCGCGCCGCGACACGGACCCACACCTGCGGATCCGTGCGCGGTCCCCCCGCGGTGTCCGCCCCGTAGCGCGCGACCTCGGCGGCGATGTCCAGTGGGCCGGTGAGCGCGGTGCCGGGCGCGAGCGCGTCCACGACGTGCTCGTCGGGGACCAGCCAGCACACCTCGAACTCGATGCCGTCGGGGTCCCGGGCGTAGAGGGCTTTGGTGGAGCCGTGATCGCTCGCGCCGGTGAGCGCGCCCGCCGCCGTCAGCCGCTCGCGCACCGCGGCGAGTTCGGACAGGGTGTCGACCTCCCAGGCCACGTGATAGAGCCCGACCGAGCCGGACGGCCCGGCCTGCGTACGCGCCTGGAACAGGCCCAGGTCGTGGTCGTTGGCCGAGCCCGGGTGCCGCAGGAACGCCCCGCCGGGGAAGCCTTCCGCCAATCGTTCGAATCCGAGTACGTCCTCGTAGAAGGCGATACTGCGCGGCAGATCCGCGACGAACAGCACGATGTGATTGATGCCCCGCATCCGCGGCGACCTCCTCGCTCGACGACACCCCGACCCGTCACGGTCTCACGGACCCGACGGGCGCGGAGCATCGGTGACCACCGAGCGGGACGCTGTGCTAGGACGCCACGTGCACGCCGTCGGCCGGCTCGGTGTCGCGATCGGCGGCGTCGGCGTGCAGACTCGCCGGACCCAGGCCCCTGCCGAGCCCGAGAACCAATGCGGCGCACCCGAGTCCGGAGAGCACGAAACCGGTGGCGAACAGCGCCGGATACCCGGCCAGCTCGCCGACGACCCCCGCGGCCATCCCGGCGACGCCCTGGACGACGACGATGGCACAGGCCAGCAGGGTGTAATCGCTGCCCGCGTGCTCGGATTCGGCGGCATCCATCATGAGCGCGAAGACGGCGACGGTCGCGGCCCCGCCGAAGACGTGCTCGGCCAGGCTCGCCGCGACCAGCAGCTCGAACCCGCCGAGACCGAGCGCCGCGACCAGATACAGGGCGATGCTCGCGGTTTGGGTGACACCGCCGATCAGCAGCGCGCGCCTGCGCCCGAACCGGTAGGCGAGCCAGCCACCGGCGGCCGCGCCCACCAGCGCCCCTGCCGAGGACAGCACGCCCTTGATCAGCGCGATCTGCCCCAGATCCAGGCCCGCGTCGGACAGGAACGGGCCGGTGAGCGCGGCCGCCATCGAGTCACCGAACTTGAACGCGCCGATCAACACGATGAACGCCAGGACGCCGGGCCGTCGCAGCCGGACCGACCAGGCGCCGAGCATGCGCAGCGGATGCGGGCGTGGCGGGCGGTCGGCGACCGGTTCGCGCAGCAGCCACACGGGCACCGTGGTCAGCAGGATCAGCGCCGCCATGGCCAGGAACAGCAGCCGCCAGCCGGAGACGGCGAACAGCCACAGCAGCACGCCACCACCGACGATCATGCCGATGCGATACGCGCCGACCTGAATCCCGTTGCCCAGCCCCCGCTCCCGCGGGCCGAGCAGCCGGACCGCGAGTCCGTCGGTGGCCACGTCCTGGGTCGCCGAGAGCAGGTTCACCACCACGATCCCGGCGAACAGCCAGCGCAGCGAGGACGACAGGTCGAGACAGGCCAGGACCGCGGCGACCGCGGCCGCGGCCAGCTGCAGCACCAGCAGCCAGGTGCGGCGCGTGCCGTACCGGTCGACATACGGCGCCCACAGGAACTTCAGCGCCCACGGCAGGAACAGCACCCCGGAGGCGCTGATCGCCACCAGCGAGTACCCCGATTCGCGCAGTACCACCGGCAGGGCCTGGGTGAAGAAGCCGAACGGCAGCCCCTGGGCGAAGTACAGCGACGACAACAGGGCCAGTGTGCCCGCCGTGAGCACCGCCGGGCGGGTGGTGGCGCTCACGGGCCGGTTGTCGCGGCGGACGCCATGCCGCTGAGCAGCCCGAGGCCGGGCGTGAGGGCACCGTCCTGACCGAGCGCCCGGAAGTCGGCTTCGACGTCGGCGAGCGCGAGCTTGCCCGCCCGCACCGCCCCGTAACGAACGTACGACCACAGGAACACATCGAGATTGTCGAAGCGGGTGCCGCCCTCGAGTACTTCCTCCTCGTGGAACCACACCGCGACCTGCCCGTTGGTGAGGACGGTGTAGAGGTTGCCGCCGCCGTCGGCGCCGATGGTGAACACGTCCTCGTCGGTCAGTTCGGTGGTGTAGTCCGCGTCCAGCAGGCCGCAGTCGTTGCCGGCGAAGTCGAAGGCGTACGACCAGTCGAAGATGTCGAGGAACTGCGGCAGCGTGCCGGAGCGGACCCGCCGGTCGAGCGCGGCCAGTGCCGTCGCGTCGGCCGGGGTGAGGCGGGCGAGAAACGGTGCCACCGGCCGTGTCCCGGCGGGCACGACGACAGGCTCCGCGTCGCCGAACCAGCGGGCGAGATCGGCGTCCAGATCACGATCGGTGTAGCCGACGAGGTCGGCGAGGGTGAGCGTCACGCGGGGAGTGTAGAAGGGACGGCCGACATCCGCGCGCCGTCACCGGTCGACCGGGTCGGTACCGTCCGGTGCGCAGGACGGGTCGTGGACGGCGAACAACCGGGTCAGCGCCGAGTGCAGCCCGCGCCGGGCGGTCGGGGTCAGGACGGCGAGGAATTCCTCCTGCACCTGTTCGAGTTCGGTGAGCGCGGTGCCGAGAACCCGTCGTCCCGCCTCGGTCGGGACCACCACCTGCCGGCGCCGGTCCGTGCCACGCTCGCGCACGGCCAGTCCGAGCCGCTCCAGCCGGTCGATCACCGCGACCATGGTCGTCCGGTCCAGCCCGGTCTCGCGGCACAGATCCTGCTGGGCGAACGTGCCGGTGCCCGCGTAGGCCAGGACCCGGAAATCCTTGCCGCGCAGCCCGTGCCGCTCCAGCGACCGTTCGACCGCGTCGCGCGCGGCGTCACCGACACGGAACAACAGGAAGGCGGGCGCCTGGGTGATCCGCTCCACCGGATTCGACTCTCGCATCCACCCATCCTAATCACGTACGCTGATCGTCAGCACTGCTGATGAATGGAGCTTGCCGTGCCCGCCGAGAAGGTCATCAAGATCGCCCTGGTCGTCCTGGGCGTGATCACCATGACTCCCGTCCTCGCCCTGGTCACCCCGGTGGCGCTGGAGTACTACGGACTCACCCAGCTGACTCCCATGGAGGCAGCCCTGCTGCGACATCGTGGTGTCCTGCAACTGGTGCTCGGCGCCGCGCTGGTGTGGGCCGCGTTCGCGCCCTGGGCCCGGGTGCCCGTCGCGCTGGCCGCGATCACCACCAAGTCCACGAATCTGGTACTCACCCTGACGGATCCGGTGACCCGTTCGGACGCGCCGCTGTTCAGCACCGTGTTCGACACCCTCGCCGTCGTCCTGCTGGCCGGGCTGGTCGTGCTCGGGCTGCGCGGATCCACCCGGCGGGCGGCAGCCTAGCTCGGCCGCGGGTTCCCGGACGGCGCGCTGCGTACGCTGGGCTCGTGCATGCCGAGATCGACCGGCTGGTCCGGGAACTCCCCCAGCTCACGGACTTTCGCGCACCCAACGCGCTGATCGAGGATCGGGTCGCGGTAGGCGATCTGGAGTTCGTGGTGGCGCTCGCCCAAGCCGTCGTTCCGACCGGGAACAACGGTGAGTACCTCGCGGACTACAGCCTGCGTTGCCTGCTCGCGGCTTCGGCGCCGGACCGGATCCCCGCGGCGTTGCGGGTGATCGCCGCGCTTCGGCCGCCGCACGGTCGCGCCCGGCGCATCGCGGCCCGGCTCGCGGAGACGCTGGACATCGAGGACGTGGTGACCGCCTTCGCGCAAGCCGGCTGGCCGGCCCGATCGCGGAGGAGCTACGGGCCTGTCTGCTCCACGAACTCGTCCTGCGCGACGTCCCGCTGGACGATCACGCGGTCCTGCGGCGGTGGGCGGCCTCCGCGCACTGGTCCCGGCATCCGCTGCGCGGATTGCCCCTGGAACGCACCGGCTTCGAGCAGAGCCTGGCCCTGCGCCGGTACGGCAAGACCGGGTCGTCGGTCGCCCTGCCGTTCACCATCGACGACACCCCCGCGCTGCGCAGGCACACTCGGCTGGCCATTCCTCGCGCCACCGAGACCACCCATCCCGCCGTGGTGGAACAGATCGAGCAGGCGGTCGAGAATTGGCGGCGAGAGTCCAACGGCCGAACCGAGTGCCGCACCTTCGCACTCAGCAGTTTCCCGGATCCCGCGACCGCCGCGGTCCTGCTCGAGACACTGCCGCTCGAGTGTTTGCGCGCACGCCACCCGTCGGCGACCGACCTCGTCGTCACCCCGTCGACGCCCGGGCGGGTGTGGTCGCGACTGTTCGCCGCCGCGGCCAACGGCGGCGCCTACAACTCCGGCACCGGCGGCGCCTACGGCCGTCTCGCCGCCTGGCGTTCACTCGGCGGGTTGTGTGGCGCCACGGAATTCGACTCCGTCGACGACATCCGTCGACGGGCCGAGGATTCGCACTGGTTCCTGTTCGAGGCCGATACCGCGTGGTTCGAGCACATCGCCTGGGATTTCGCGATTCTCGTCCTGACGCCCGAACCGGGACTGTCGGTCCTCGCCGTCACCGACACCGACTAGGCGAGGGCGGACGCCGCGCTCAGCGCTGGCGCCAGCTCAGCGGACCCGGCAGGTCGACGCTGTTCTTCCGGCTCCGCGAGTTCCAGCTCCACGGGCCGATCTTGATGCTCCAGGAGGACAGCCCGGACTGGGTGAAGTTGAGTTTGAGCGGGCCGATGGACTTGACCTGGCGGAACCTGATGGGCATTGCGCGCCTCCCTGAATCGCCCCCAGGATAGCCGATCGGGTTGGGCCGCACGCCTTTCAGCGCCGCCGGGACCGGGCCGATCGCCCTGTCATACCCGCTCGCTACCCTGACAGCTGCTGTCGCGCGATCCGCGCGGGGCGCCGCACCGATCCGGAGGAGGACCGTCCCATGTGGCCGACCGACTGGCCCGCGCCGGCCCGTGCGATCGCGAGCACCGTCGAGGCCGCGGTCGCCGCCGCACGCGCCACCGACGCACCGGTCTTCGACGAGACGGTCGCCGAGCTCGCCCAGTTGCCGTCCGACCAGGTGGACGCGGTGCTGGCGGCCGTGGTGCGCGAACTGCTGGAGACCGCGCATCCGGACGGTCTGACCGGTGACGATGTGCGCGATGTCCTGAACGCCGTGGTGCGCGGGGCGGCCGCCTGGCAGACGCGGCTCGACGCGACCGCCGTGGTCGGCGCGCTCACCGGGGCGCTGGGAATCGACGAGTCCGATCCGCACCACCCGCCGACCGGCCTGCAAGGTGCCGCGATCCTGCTGATCGACCACCTCGCCACCCGCACCCGGGTGCCCGTCACCGACGCGATCGGGCGAGCCGTCGCCGAGATCGCCCGCGCCGAGACCGTCGAGATGCCGTGAGCCTCACCAGCCCGCGGCGGTGAGCCGGTAGTCGGCTTCCAGGAGCAGCCATCCGCTGAGCTGGACCGAGAGATCGCGGTCGAGGTTCGCGGCCTCGGCGGTGGACGGCTTCGCGAACAGCAGGAAATTGCCCGGGCAGTCCCGGACCGCGACCGGGCGGGTCCAGTCGGCGCCGAAGAGCGGGAGCCCGTCCACTTCGGCCCGATGGTCCCAGGCCGCGCGCGCGGAGGTGCGCACGATCCGCGCGGCGGTGGCGTCGCCCAGGGCGAGGGCCGCTTCGGCGAGGTAGCGGGCGAGGATTCCCATGAACAGCCCCGAATCGTCACCGGCGGCCGCGATGATCACCCCGTCGCTGGTGAGCCGGTCCTCGGCCGCGGCGATGAGGGCGGCCGCCCGGTCGCGGTGGGTGGATTCGCCGGTCCGCAGGGCCAATTCGGTTTCCAATCCGATGGCCAGACCCTGGCAGTAGGTGTGCACGGTGTGGTCGACTCGCCCGTCGGGTTCGTGGACGCCGTCGAGGGTGAGACCGGTCGCGGGATCGTACAGGCGGGTGCGCAGGAACTCGGCGAGCTGTCCGGCCCGGGTGAGGTCGCCGAGCCGGGCCAGCGCGATGCCGGTGGGACCGACGGCCGGGGTGTTGTAGTAGCTGTCCCCGGACCGCCACGGCACCGCGCCGAGGTCCGGGTTCCAGCCCTCGAGCAGGGCGTCGCGTAGGTCGGTGATCGCGGTGCCGAACCGGATGCCGAGCAGCCGGTCGGCGCGTTCGAGGGTCAGCGCCAGCCAGGCCATGTCGTCGTAGTACCGGTTGGTCCAGCCGGTCAGGTTGCGGGTGCGGATGCCGCGGGCGATGGCGACGACCCGGTCGATCCGTTCGGCGGTGGGCGCGCGGGCCGCGGCGTCGACCGCGCAGTCGAGCAGATGCGCCTGCCACCAGTAGCACCAGCGGGTCAGCGACTGTTCCGCCACCGTGCCCGGCCACACCAGCGCGCCCAGCTGTCGGTGCGGCAGTCCCCACAGCGTGCGCAGGTGCCGTTCGACGATCGCCCGTTCGGCCAGGTCGGCGCGCTGCGCGGGCTGGGCGGGGCCGGTGGTGACCGCGCGGGTGATGAGGCCTGCGTCGGTGGGTTGTGCCAGCACCGAGAGCCCGACGGCCGCGCCCGCGAACAGTGCTCGCCGTCGGCTGATCCCCCGATTCCGGCGATCCATCCGCGCGAGCTCCTCTTCTCTGGACGACACCGTGGAGCGGGAACGGTATCGACGGCGCCTCGTGCCGGGGTGGCCGGTACTTGAACAGTTCCGGTGGCCCACGCGAACGTTACGGAACCTGGGTGCCGATCGGTTCAGTCGGCGCGCGAGAAGACCGCGACCAGGAAGTCCGCGTCCTCGGTGAAGGGACGCAGGTCCCACGTGGACAGCAGCAGGTCCACGCGGAGACCGGCGGCGTCGGCGTCGGCGAGGAACTCCGGGAACGCGTAGCCGCGGTCGGCGCCGAAGCCGATGATCGCGCGCCCGGCGGGGGCGAGGTGGCGGGCGAATCCGGTCAATACCGCACGCCGGGTGGACGGCGCCAGGAAGGTCATCACATTGCCCGCGCACACGACGACGTCGAAGCCGGCGTCGACACCGCGCGCGGGCAGATCCAGTTCGGCGAGATCACCGACCAGCCAGGTGGGTCCCGGGTAGTCGGCGCGAGCCGCCTCGATCAGTACCGGGTCGACGTCGACACCGACGACCGTGTGCCCGGCGGCGGAGAGGTAGCCTGCGGTCCGGCCCGCGCCGCACCCGGCGTCGAGGACGCGGCTGCCGCGGCCGAGCATGGCGTCCACCAGCCGGGCCTCGCCGACGATGTCCTCCCCGCTCGCGGCCAGAGTGCGGAATCGCTCGATGTACCAGGTGGAATGCGCCGGGTCGGCGGCGGTGAGCTCCTCCCATCGGCTGGGCGTGCGCTCGCTCATGCTTCCTCCTCGTCGCTCCCGGACACTCCCCCGACTGTAAGGGCTACCGAACCGGGCCAGACGTATTCGAACTCGGGCACCTCGAAGCCCTGCGGGAATACCGAGGTCTTCGCCCGCGTGCGCAGGCCGCCGTTGCGCTCGTAGAACGCGATCGCGGCGGTATTGCCCGCCAGCACCTCGAGATACAGGTCCCGGCCCGGACGCCGCTGCCGCGACCACTCGAGGGCCCGCCCCAACAGCGCGGTGCCGCGTCCTCGGCGTTTGCCGTCGGGCCGGACGTGCAGGTTGTCCAGCAGGGTCCGGCCGTCCGCGGCGGGTGTCAGATACACGAAGCCGTCGGGCCCGTCGGCACCGTCGGCGACGAACATCACCGAGCCCTCGGTGGGCTGTCCCAGCAGTTCGGCCCACCGGGCCCGGTGGTCCTCGGCGACCGGCCCGGCCAGGTAGTCGGCGGGCAAGAGCCCCCGGTACGCGGTGCGCCAGCTCGCGGTGTGCAGTGCGGCGATCGCGTCGGCGTCGTCGGGAACTCCAGTCCTGATGGTCATGACCTCACCCTAGGCACCGGCGGTCCGCGCGAGCGATCGATTTTCGGCCGGTCGTCGCGTTCAGTGTGCCGGGAGAACCTGGGTCAGGAAATCACGCTCGTCGGCCGCCGAGGCGAGCAGCAGGCTGAAGTGGTCGGCCCCGGGATACAGGGTCAGTCTGCTGACAGCTCCGGACTGTGCGAGTTGCTGCTGGAGCAGGATCGTGGTCGGCGCGGGCTGCACGGTGTCGGCTTCGCCCTGGAGCAGCAGGACGGGTCGCCGGTGGTCGGTGGTGGGGACGGTCAGGTAGTCCGACAGTGCCCCCGCCAGCGGCTGGTCGGCGAGGGGCCGCGTGAACAGGTCACCGACGGCACGGCCCGCGACAGCTTCTTCGAGGGCGCCGAGGCACCGCTCGCCGGCTCGGGCGACCGCGAGCATCTCCCGGCCGTGCACGCTCAGGTAGTCGGTGACGTGCACGTCGGGCCGGGCGTGGTCGAGTCCGGCCAGGATCATCACCAGCCGGGCGTGCAGGCCGTCGAGGCCGGGCATGACCGGGGTGCCGGGCCGACCCAGCGCGGTGATCGCCTCGACGACATTGCTGGTCGGGGCGTAGGCGAGGGTGCCGCGCAGGTCGAGCTCGGCGGCGTAGCCGGCCCACAGGTGCGCGGCGGCCAGCGCGGCCTGGCCGCCGATGGAATGACCCGCGGCGACGAAGGATCGGGACAGGGTCGGATCGACGGCGCCTGCCGCGCGCACGGCGTCGAGCACGGCGTGACCCGCCGCTCGCCACGCGAGGTATTCGTAGGTGCCCGGCCCGCCGAGGCCGATGTAGTCGGTGGCGGCGACCGCGTAGCCCTGGTCCAGATAGGCCCTCAGGTGCGGGGTCTCGTCGAAGGTGTCGGCGATGCCGCCGGTGAGATTGGGCGCGCAGCCCTCGGTCATGCCGCTGGTGCCGTGCGCCCACGACACCACGGGCCTGCCGCCCGCCGGTGGCTCCCCGGCGGGCACGAAGACACTCGCACCGCTGACCTGTGGTTCGCCGTTCTGTCCGGTGGTCCGGTAGACGACGCGGAATCCGGTGGCGGCGCCGGGAATCAGCTCCGGGCCGGTCAGCGCGCGGGAGGAGACGACGCCGCCCGCCCCGCCTCCGGCCGGCGGCGCGGCGGTGGCCGAGCCGGTCGACGCGGCCGCGAGCAGGACGAACAGTGTGGCCGAGACCAGGTATCGCATGATGGTTCCTTTCGGGGGCGGGTGGCGAGGTCAGTGGTGGGCGTGGGCGCCGCCGAAGGGTGTGCCGAATCCGGTGTAGCGGAGGAGCAGCATCATTCCCTTCTCGGCGTGGGGCAGGTTGTGGCAGTGGTTCATCCAGATGCCGGGGTTGGTGGCGCGGAAGGCGATCTCCCAGACCTCGCCGGGCCGCACGTCGAGGGAGTCGACCCACAGCGGGCTGCCCTGTGCGGGCCTGCCGTCGCGGGACAGGATGAGGACGGGATGGCCGTGCAGGTGCCAGGGGTGGGTGTCGAGGCTGCGGTTGACCACGGTGCAGTGGACGATGTCGCCCGCGCGCACCACCTGGTCGGGGATGGCGGGGTGGGCGCGCCCGTTGACGGTGTGCGCGTACGACGGTGTCCCGTTCACCCGGGCGATCCCGCGATCGAGCACCAGGGTGAACCGCCGATCGGGGGCGGGCAACCGCACGGGTCGCGCGGCGCCGTAGGTCAGCAGGTCGAGGTCTGGCCAGTTCCGGATTTCGGATCCAGCTGCCGGATGACTCTTCTCGGGGCCGAGCCGCGCCGCGGTGTCGCCGTTCAGCAGCACGATCACGCCGGCGGCGGGCATCGTGAACTCGAGGTCGTGGCGACCGCCGGCGGGCACGCGCAGCTGGACGCGGCCGACGGGTGCGGGCCCGTCGAGATCGCGTCCGTCGACGGCCACGACGCGGAAGTCGGTGCCGGCGAGGGCGAATCGGTGGGAGCCGGAATCGGTGTTGATCAGCCGCAGCCGCGTCACGGTGCCCGCGGGCACGTCGTGGTCGCCACCGCCGTCGAGCAACGGCGCGTGCCCGTCGAAGGTGTGCACCGACATCGTCAGATCGCGTGTGCCCGTCGGTGTCTCACGCGGCGTGACGATCAGATGGCCGTAGAGGCCGCGTCGCACACCGGGGTGGGAGGCGTGATGGGTGTGGTACCAGTAGGTTCCGGCCTGGTCGGCGCGGAAACGGTAGACGTGGCTGCCGCCGACCGGCACCGCGTCCTGGGTCACCCCCGCGGCGCCGTCCTCGGCGCAGGGCACGTCGTAGCCGTGCCAGTGCAGCGTCACCCCCGCGTCGATGTCGTGGTTCACCAGCTCGACCTCGACGAGGTCACCCTGCCGCGCCACGATCGCCGGGCCGGGGACCGTCCCGTCGAAGGTCCAGGCCGCGACATCGTCCGCGCCCACGCGCACGGTGGCCGTGCGTGCGGTGCGGACGTGCCTGCGCGTCACTCCCCCGGCCGCGGGTGTCTCGGGCCCGCGCAGTGTCTGCACCGACACCACCGGCCCACCGGCCTGTTCGGTTCCGGTCGCGTCGCGACGTAGCGACAGTCCGATGCCGCCGCCCGCGGCGCTCAGCACGGTGACCGCGCCGGCCAGGCCGAGCGCTCGTCGCCGGGGCATGCCGTCAGGCCGGGTGCCGGTCTCCGGCCGGTCGGCCGGCTCCCGCTCGGGGACAACGGGTTCCGTCAGGACCCGCCGAGTCAGCAGCGCGGCCGTGCCGATCACCGCGAGCGCGCCGAGCGCGGCCGCCGGGGTCAGCGGGTAGCCGATCAGGAACGACAGGACGAAGCTCGCCACCGCCGCGTACCCGGCGGTCGACAGGGCGGTCACCGTCGCGGCCTGCGCCAGGCCCGCGCCGCGGCCCGCGACCACCACCGCGACCACGGCGGCGACGCCGGTGACCGGCAGCCCGAACCAGACCTTCTCCTGGACGAACCACCATCCTCGGCCCGCCAGGACCGCCACCGGGACCGCCCGGACAATCGTCAGCGCCACAGCGACACTCAGCAGCGCGCCGATCAGCCGAGCGGACCGCCGCGCCACGAGACCGGCGGCACCGAACCACGCCAGGGCGCCCGCGACGGTCACCGCGTGGTCGAGCACGACCCACGCCGCGGTACTCATGACACCGGACGCGGCGCCGCGGACTGTTCGCGCGCCTGCCGCAGGAGCGCGCCGACCGTTCCCACGATGAGCATGCCGTTCACACCGTGCACCCCGAACAGCAGCGCACCGGAGTCGTCTCCGACCGCACCGGCGACTTCCTTGATCACCGACTGCAGCAACACCAGCGCGGCCACCAGACCCGCGGTCCCCGCTACGCGGGCGGGCATGCGTGCCACCGCCGCGACGAGCGCGACGACCAGCGCGAGCAGCAGGATGACGTTCCCCAGCGCCCGGTGCGGCGCGAACGCCTCCTCGGCCGGCGCGCTGTCGAACGCGCCCATCGCGGCGAGGAAGAACTGGACGACGACGGTGACCGTCAGCACCGCGGCCAGGACGGTGACGAGTTTCTTCATGCCACGAATCGTCGCGCCGAACAGGGGTTCTCCGCGTCCGGCAGCCGCGGTGACCTGCTACGCGGATCGACGTAGCCGGGGCCGCGCGTCCTACGTCGGGCCGGGTAGTCCGGCGCGCGTCCGCGCGCACGCGCAAGCACCTTCTCTCCCTTACGATCACGGCATGGGACGGTCCGAGGAGCCACGAGTGCGCGCATGGCTGGCACGGCGGCCTGCCTGGTTTCCGGACCTGGTGCTGGCGCTGTTCGTCATCGGCGTGCAGGTGCAGAGCGCGGGCATCCCGCTGGGCGCGGAGCCGGTGACGCGACCGATCACCGATTACGGCCACACCGCGTACGTACTGCTGGCGCTCGGCGGCGCGCTGCTGGTGTTCCGGCGCCGCGCCCCCGTGCTGGTCTTCGTCGCCACCGGGGCGCTCACCGTGCTCTACTTCGGGCTCGGATTTCCCGACCGGCTGTCCTGCCTCGCCCTGTTCGTCGCCACCTATACGCTCGCCGCGCACGGCACCGGGCGCCGTCCGGTGGTGGTGGCGGGTGCCGGGACGGCGGTGCTGGCACTCGCCTGGCTGATCGCGGCGGCCGATGTCACGCCCAGCGCCGCCATCGGGTGGGTGTTCTTCCGGATCGGGGCGACCGTCCTGAGCATCACCCTGGGCATGTCGGTCCGGTCCAGGCGGATCATCGCCGACGACGCCCACCTGCGGGCCGTGACCGCCGAACGGCTCCGCGACGAGGAGGCCCGCGCCCGGGTCGACGCCGAACGGCTGCGGATCGCGCGCGAGGTGCACGACACCGTCGCCCACGCCATCACGATCATCAACGTGCAGGCCGGGGTCACCGCGCACGTCCTGGACAAACGCCCCGATCAGGCCCGCGAGACGCTGCGCATCATCGAGCAGACCAGTTCTCGTGCCCTGCGGGAGATGCGGGCGATCCTCGGCGTGCTGCGGGGCGACGACCGCCGCGAACCCAGCCCGGGCCTCGCCCAGCTCGACGATGTCCTCGGTATGGCCAGGGACGCGGGACTGCGGATCACCGCCGAACTCCCCGGTCGCGACACCCCGCTGCCGAGCGCGATCGAGGGGGCCGCCTACCGGATCGTGCAGGAGTCGATCACCAACGTCATCCGTCATGTCGGTCCCACCGCGGTCACCGTGTCGGTAGCGCCGGGTGATCACCTGGTGCGCATCCTCGTCCGCGACGACGGCGGTGACGGCACGGCGCCGACCCGGGTTCCGGAAGCGGCGGGCACCGGGCGCGGCATCGCGGGCATGCGTGAACGCTGCCGGCTGCTCGGCGGTGATCTCACCGCGACGCCGCGGCCGGAGGGCGGGTTCGAGGTGCTCGCCCAGCTGCCGCTGGAACCGGTCGGAGCGCTCGCGTGACACCGATCACAGTGCTGCTCGCCGACGACGAACGCCTGGTGCGATCGGGATTCAAGGTCCTGCTCGACCTCGAGGACGACATCAGCGTCGTCGGCGAGGCCACCGACGGGATCGAAGCCTGCGAACTCGCCCGCGCCTCCCGCCCCGACGTGGTGCTGATGGATATCCGGATGCCGCGCCTGGACGGCATCCGCGCCACCGCCCGGATCGCGGGCACCGCGGGCCTCGAGCAGGTCAGGGTCCTGATTCTGACCACCTACGACACCGACGAGAACGTCTTCGACGCCTTGGCAGCCGGGGCGAGCGGATTCCTGCTCAAGGACGCCGGACCGGCCGAGCTGCTGCACGCCATCCGGGTGATCGCCGACGGCGACGCCCTGCTCGCGCCCCGCATCACCCGCAGGCTCATCGGCCAGTTCGCCGGCCGGCGCCGGATCGCCGAGTCGGCGGCCGAGCGGCTGTCGGTGCTCACCGAGCGCGAACGGGAGGTGCTGGGCCTGGTCGGGCGCGGGATGAGCAACGACGAGATCGGTGCCGCCCTGTTCCTGAGTCCGGCCACCGCCCGCACCCATGTCGGGCGGGCGATGAGCAAGCTCGGCGCGCGGGACCGGGCGCAGCTGGTCGTCATCGCCTACCAGACCGGTCTCACCACCGTCGACGA
This sequence comes from Nocardia asteroides, assembly GCF_900637185.1. Classification (NCBI taxonomy): domain Bacteria; kingdom Bacillati; phylum Actinomycetota; class Actinomycetes; order Mycobacteriales; family Nocardiaceae; genus Nocardia; species Nocardia asteroides. The sequence continues at coordinate 4,369,469 of NZ_LR134352.1, forward strand.
ATAGTTGCGCCGCCGGTGGTGGGGGCCGTCAGCGGGGCGCCAGGCGGTGCACCACGATGCCGGAGGCGAAGCGGGTGGTGCCGAGCAGCCGCAGGTGCGTCGTGTCGGTCCTGCCGTCGAAGAGCCGCTCGCCCTGCCCGGCGATGACGGGGAAGATCCAGAAGTGGTACTCGTCGACCACGCCGTTGTCCAGCAGGGTCTGGGAGAACGAGCCCGTGCCGAACTTCAGCAGATTGCCCTCCGTCTTCGCCTTGAGGGTGCGCACCGACTCGACGGGGTCGGCGTCGAGCAGCTCGGCATTCCAGGTCAGGTCCGCCTGGTCCAGGGTGGTCGACGCGACGTACTTCGGCAGGGCGTTGATGCGGTCGGTGTAGGGGTCACCGGCGGGACGGGTGGGCCACACCTGCGCGAAGCTCTCGTAGGTCTCGCGGCCGAGCAGCAGGGCGTCGGCGCCGGACAGCAGCTCTGAGGCGTAGGCGGCGTGTTCGTCGTCCCAGTACGGCGCGCTCCACTTGTGCGGCGCGTCGATGGTGCCGTCGAGGGTGACGAAGGTGGATTCGATCAGCTTGCCCATGGTCTTCTCCTGGTCCGGTCGGTGTGTTCGAGCGATGAGAGAACTGTGCCCGGGCGGGCTTACGGATTGTTTACGGTGCCTTGGCCGAAACACAGCCGGAACTTCCCGGGGGACGCGCGCGACCGCGGGACACGGGAGCCGGGAACCGGCGCCGCCGGAGTGCCGGGCACCACACCGGGCGGAGTGCCCGCGCGCGAGCAGGCACAATGGACTCGATGAGACATTGGCAGCTGGACGAGACGACCGACATCGACATGCCCGACGACGGGGAACCGATCGATGTCGAGGACCTCCGGCTGCTCAGGAAGCAGTTCGTCGACTTCATGCTCGGCTACAAGTTCGCGATCGACGAGGTCACGACCAAGATCAACATCCTGCGTGAGGACTTCAACAACACGCACGAGTACAACCCCATCGAGCACGTGCGCTCGCGGCTGAAGTCGCCCGAGAGTGTGCTCGAGAAGGTCCGGCGCAAGAACTACGCGATGAACCTGACCTCGATCCGGGAGAACGTGCTCGACATCGCCGGCGTGCGGGTGGTGTGCAGCTTCATCTCCGACATCGACACGATCAAGGACATGCTCGCCTCGCAGGAGGACATCACCGTCCTCGAGGAACGCGACTACATCACCTATCGCAAGCCCAACGGTTACCAGAGCCTGCACCTGATCGTGTCGATCCCGGTGTTCCGTTCCGATCGCACCGAGCGGATCCCGGTGGAGATCCAGATCCGCACCATCGCGATGGATTTCTGGGCCAGCCTCGAGCACAAGATCTACTACAAGTACCGCGGCGAGGTCCCCCCGAACCTGCGCAGCGACCTGGCCCAGGCCGCCGAGGTCGCGACCCAGCTCGACGAGAAGATGGAAGCGCTGCACCGTCAGGTAGACCGCGGCACCCCCGCCGAGAAGACCACGGCAGGCCCGATCGATTTCAGCGTTCTCTACAACAACCTCGCCACCGACGGCACCACCCACCTGCGCCCGGGCGATCTCCCGCTCTGACCCGGGCGATCAGCGCAGGAAGCCGGCCAGCAGCGGGTTGACCTGTTCGGGGCAGTCCTCGTGGAGGGCGTGGCCGCAGTCCGGCACGACGGTGGCCGCGGCGGCGGGGATGCGGCGGGCCAGTTCGTGGGCCTGGGACGACGGCAGCCAGGTGTCCTGGGCGCCCCACAGGATCAAGGTGGGCGCGGTGATCCGGGCGAGGCCCGCGTCGGTGCTGTGGTAGTCCAGGTTGCGCCACAGCGACAGGAAACCGGCGCGGTTGGCCGGGCGGGCGAAGGGGCCGTAGAACTCGTCGATCACCGCGTCGGTGACCAGCTCGCGATGGTGGAAGGTGCCGCGCAGGCTGTCGGCGTAGAACGCGCGATCGGTGAGGGCGGTGGTGAGCTCACCGAGCACCGGGGTGGTGAACAGCGGTGTGACCGGCGCCTTTTCGGCATCGAGGCCGGGGGCGTCGAGCAGCGCGAGCTTGTCGACCCGGTCCGGGTACTGCTCGGCGAAGGACAGGCTCCAGGCCCCACCCCACGAGTGGCCCACGATCGAGGCCCGTGGCAGGTCGACGGCGTCGAGGAAGGTGGCGATCGCCTCCGCCATCGCGGGCAGGTCGTAGGCGAAACCGTCGCGCCGCAGTTCGGTGAACCCCTGGCTGGGCAGGTCGACGGCGTAGACCGTGTGCTCGGCGGCCAATTCCGGCACGACATCGCGCCACGAGTACCCCCACAGCCCTCCACCGGCGATCAGCACGATCGGCGACCCCGACCCGGTTCGCGTGTAGTGGAACCGCGCCAGATCGGTGTCGGCATAGCGGGATTCGACGCGCGCGAGGTACGCCGAGTTCTCTCCCTCCTGCGCGTGTGCCACGGGTGCGGTCACCGCGGGCAGGGCGGCGAACAACACGCCGGCGAGCACGAGCGCGGGGCGGAACAATCTACGGGATCTCACTTCTGGGCCTCCTGATTCGGTGCGACGTCACCCTGGAGACGAGACACCTGCCCCCGACGTGACGGCCGGTGACCCAGTTCACCGAAGAACCACCTCCACGGCACCTCGCGGACCCGCGCCCGCCGCCCGGCGGTGACACGATCGGCACGGAGTTGCCTGATCGACCCGGAGCGACGCTGCACCATGACCGACACCCGCATCCCGGGCCCCGCCCGCACCCCGAGATCCACCGGCGACGACCTGCTGAACATCGGTCTGGTCGCGCTCGCGGTGACGGTCGGGGTGAGCCAGCTGTTCGTGGTCCCGCTCCTGGTCACCCGCGACCCCGCCTGGGGCTGGCTGCTGGTGCCGCTGACGCTGACCACCACACCGTTCTGGTCGCTGATCCACGAGGCCATCCACGGATCATTGCTGCGGGACCGGACGCGCAACGACCGCACGGGCCGCGCGCTGGCGGTGCTGTACGGATCACCGTTCGCGATGCTGAAAGCCGGGCATCTGCTGCACCATCGCTACAACCGCGTCCGCGAACGCACCGAGATCTACGATCCGGCGCGGACCACCTGGCTCGCCGCCGCGCCACGGTTCTATCTGACACTGCTCGGCGGGTTGTACCTGCTCGAGGTGATCGCGCTGCTGCTCGCGCCGTTGCCGGGACGGGCCATCCGGGCGCTGGGCCGTCGGGCGGAGGCGCCCGATTCGGTCGGCGGGCTACTGCTGGACCGGGTCGCCGAGCCCACGGTGCTCGGCCGGTTCCGCACCGATGCCGCCGCGATCGTCTTCGTCCACGCGGCCGCGTTCGTCGCCTACGGGGCGCACGCCTGGATGCTGCTGGCCGCGCTCGGCGGCCGCGCGCTGATCGTGTCGCTGGCCGACAACGCCTACCACTACGGCACCGCGCTGGACGCGCCACGGGACGCGATGAATCTGCGCCTGGCCCGCGCCCTGGAGATGTTCGCACTGAATTTCACATTGCACGAGGTGCATCATCGGCACCCCGGCCTGCGCTGGTACGAGCTGCGCGAACGCTTCCTGGCCGAAGGCGGCCGGTACCACCGCGACTGGTTCGCCGCGGTGGCCCGGCAGTTCCGCGGGCCGATCCGCCTCCGCTGACCGGGCCGCGTCGCGAACCTAGGTGATATCGATCGTTCCGGCGAACATCAGCGGCGTGGGGCCGGGCTGACAGTCGCGCAGCATGTCGGTCGGCATCGGCGTGCCGTACCCGATCATGTTCGGCGCGCCGTTCTCCCCCTTGGTGACGGTGATCTGGATGGCCATCGCGTCGGGGGCGAAGACCATCACGGGTTCGGCGGTGGTGATCGGGTACACCAGCGACACCGTGTTCCCGTTCACGCGCAGACACGTGACCGGGCCGGTGACCTTCACCGGCAGCGGCATCTGCCCGAATCGTCCCATTGCGGTATAGGTTCCGGTGGCGGGCCCGTCGCCCTGTCCCTGGGCCTCGATATGCAGCACGCTCATGTTCGCGACCTGCATGTCCCCGTTGATGGTGACCGCGGCCGGTTCCGCCGCCGCGGTGCCGGTGGCCCCCGCGCCCGCCAGCCCGATCAGGGCCGCCACCGCGGCCACGCGCCTACGTCGAGTCGTCATCGTGCCTCCTCCTACCGTGTCGGATAGGACGCGCATACCCCCGACACCGCATCTGTCACAGATCCCACCACCGGGCTTTCGCCGCGGAGCCGGCTAGGCGCCGGCACGCAGGGACTCGATCATGGTCCGCAGGAGGTGGGAGGCGGTCGATCGTTCGGGTTCGGTCAGGCCGGAGAGCATGCGCAGTTCGACGGAGCGGACCGCCGCGGTGGCCTGCTCGAGGCTGCGGCGGCCGCTGGGGGTGAGCTGGGTGGGGAGGGCCTTGCCGACGGGTGGCGCGGCGGCCCTGGTGACGTAGCCGTCCCGCTCCAGGGTCTGCAGCAGCACGTTCATCGTCTGGCGGGTGACGAACGCGCCGCGGGCGAGCTCGGAGTTCGACAGGCCCGGTCGCTGGGACAGCAGTTCGAGGCACGAGTAGTGCGTGATGCTCATGCCGAGTGGGCGCAGCACCTCCTCCATCGCCACGCGTAGGGCGCTCGATGCCTCTTTCAGCAGGTAGCCCAGCGACGTCTCGAGGTCGACGCTCGCACCGTCTTGACTCATGTCAGTATTCTGACATACCGTGGATCGTGTCAGAAACCTGACACACCAAAAGGAGCCTCATCATGCCCGTCACGGGACCCGATTTCATTTCCCTTCAGACGCGCGACCTCGACGCTTCGCGCGCGTTCTACGAGCGGTACCTCGGCCTGGTCCGCGCGCAGGCCGGGCCGCCGCACGCCGTCGTGTTCGAGACGAAACCGATCGCGTTCGCACTGCGCGACCTCGTCCCCGGCACCGATCTCGCCTCCGCCGCCCGGCCCGGCATCGGCGCCGCGATCTGGCTGCACGCCACCGACGTCCAGGCGATCCACGACGCGCTCGCCGCCGACGGTCACCCCATCGTCGCCGCGCCGATCGACGGTCCCTTCGGCCGGACGTTCACTTTCGCCGACCCGGACGGCTACGAGATCACTCTCCACGACCGCGCGTGACGCACCGATCTCGGACACGAGCGTGAGCACGGCACAATGGCGGGTGGCCGCTCGATTCGGCTGCGGCGGAACGCCCGTCGACGACGACCCGCGACAGGAAACGATGCCCGCGAGACCGCTGCTCTATCTCGATGTCGACGGCCCGCTCAACCCGTTCGCGGCGAAGCCGGAGCGGCGCCCGGCCGGGTACCACACCCATCGGATGACGCCACCGTCATGGCTCGCGCAGCACCGGGACACGCCCCCGCACCGGACCCGTCCGCTGCGGGTGTGGCTGAATCCGGCCCATGGACCCGCACTGCTGGCCCTGGCCGAGTATTTCGACCTGTGGTGGGCCACCACCTGGGAACACGACGCGAACACCCACATCGGGCCCGTACTGGGTCTTCCCGAGCTGCCGGTCGTGGAATGGACCTCGACCCGACGCGAGAGCTCCGACGGAACATGCTGGAAGACAGCGGAACTGGTGCGGCACGCGGCGGGCCGCTCGTGGGCGTGGGTCGACGACGAGATCACCCTGGGCGACCGCCGATTCGTGCATCGACACCACGGCGGGGCCGCCCTGCTGCACCACGTGGAACCGGCGAAAGGATTGCGGGACAGCGATTTCGCCGCACTCACGGCGTGGGCGCGGCAGCGCAGGCGCATCGAGTCCGGCGACGGGTGATCGACCGTGTCCCGGCCGGGCGGGCCGGCCGGGACACGTCGGGGATCAGCGCAGGTCGAACCGGTCGTTGTCGACGACCTTCACCCACGCGGCGACGAAGTCGTTGACGAACTTCTCGCCGGCGTCTCGCTGGCCGTAGACCTCTGCCACCGCGCGCAGCACCGAGTGCGACCCGAAGAGCAGGTCGTTGGCCGTGGCCGTCCACTTCGGCTCGCCGGTGCGGCGGTCGACGCCGTCGAAGACGTTCTCCGCCGACTCCGATGCCTTCCACTCGGTGTTCTGGTCGAGCAGATTGACGAAGAAGTCGTTCGTCAGCACGCCCGGCCGGTCGGTGAACACGCCGTGCGCGCTGCCGCCGTAGTTGGCGCCGAGCGCGCGCAGACCGCCGACCAGCACCGTCAGCTGCGGCGCGGTGACGTCGAGCATGTAGGCGCGGTCCAGCAGCAGCCGCTCCAGCGGCGCCTTCTCACCGGGACGCACGTAGTTGCGGAAACCGTCGGCGCGCGGTTCGAGCACCGCGAACGACTCCACATCGGTGTTCTCCTGCGAGGCGTCGGTCCGGCCCGGCGCGAAGGGCACCGTGACCTTGTAACCGGCGTCCGCGGCGGCCTTCTCGATCGCGGCGGAGCCGGCCAGCACGATCACATCGGCCAGCGACACCTTCTTGCCGCCCGCGGCCGAGGCGTTGAAGTCGGACTGGATCCGCTCGAGCACCGGCAGCACCTGGGCCAGTTCGGCCGGCTCGTTGATCTCCCAGTCGCGCTGGGGCGCGAGCCGGATGCGGGCACCGTTGGCGCCGCCGCGCTTGTCGGTGCTGCGGAAGCTGGCCGCCGAGGCCCACGCGGTCTTCACCAGCTGCGAGACCGACAGGCCCGAGTCGAGGACGGTGTTCTTCAGCGCGGCGATGTCCTGGTCGTCGATCAGCGGGTGGTCGACGGCGGGCACCGGGTCCTGCCACAGCTGCGGTTCGGGGACCCAGGGACCCAGGTAGCGGCTGATCGGGCCCATGTCGCGGTGCAGCAGCTTGTACCAGGCCTTGGCGAAGGCCTCGGCCAGTTCCTCGGGGTGGTCCAGCCAGCGGCGGGTGATCTCGCCGTAGATGGGGTCCTCGCGCAGCGACAGGTCGGTGGTGAGCATGGTCGGCGTGCGGCCGGGCCCGCCGAAGGGATCGGGGATGAGGCCTTCGCCCGCACCGTCTTTCGGCTTCCACTGCCACGCGCCCGCGGGGCTCTTGGTGAGCTCCCACTCGAAGCCGTACAGGTTCTGCAGGAAGCCGTTGCTCCACTGGGTGGGGGTGGCCGTCCAGACGACCTCGAGGCCGCTGGTGATGGCGTCCTTGCCCTTGCCGGTGCCGTAGGCGCTCTTCCAGCCGAGACCCTGCTGCTCGAGCGGGGCGGCCTCGGGCTCGGGGCCGACCAGGTCGGCGTTGCCCGCGCCGTGGGTCTTGCCGAAGCTGTGCCCGCCGACGATCAGGGCGGCGGTCTCCTCGTCGTTCATCGCCATGCGGCCGAACGTCTCGCGGATGTCGCGGGCCGCGGCCACCGGGTCGGGAGTGCCGTTGGGGCCCTCCGGGTTCACGTAGATCAGGCCCATCTGGACCGCGCCCAGCGGGCCGGACAGCTGGCGGTCGCCGCTGTAGCGTTCGTCGCCGAGCCAGGTGTCCTCCGGACCCCAGAAGATCTCCTCCGGCTCCCACACGTCCGGGCGGCCGAAGCCGAACCCGAAGGTCTGGAAGCCCATCGACTCGAGGGCCACGTTCCCGGCGAAGACCAGCAGGTCGGCCCAGGAGATGGCGTTACCGTACTTCTGCTTCACCGGCCACAGCAGCCGGCGGGCCTTGTCGAGGTTGGCGTTGTCGGGCCAGCTGTTGAGCGGGGCGAAGCGCTGCGCGCCCTGACCGCCGCCACCGCGTCCGTCGGCGATGCGGTAGGTGCCCGCGGCGTGCCAGCTCATGCGGATGAACAAGCCGCCGTAGTTGCCGTAGTCGGCCGGCCACCAGTCCTGCGAGTCGGTGAGTACCGCGGCGACGTCGGCTTTCAGCGCGTCGACGTCGAGGGTGGCGAATTCCTGGGCGTAGTCGAAGGTTTCGCCGAGCGGGTTGGACTTGGACGAGTGCGCGTGCAGGACCGAGACGTCGATCTGCTCGGGCCACCAGTCCTTGTTGGAGCGCGGCCGGTGGTCGGTGTCGGGGGTCGGCGACGGGATCGCCGGGTTCTCGCTCTCGCTGGTGCTGTGGGTGTCGCGGCTCTCGGAGGTCACGATATTCCTTCCTGGACGGAACGGGCGGGCTGGGTGGAATCGGATTCGGTGACCTGCGTGGCGGCGCAGGCGGGGCACAGGCCCCAATAGACGACCTCGGCCTCGTCGACGACGAAGCCGTGGTCCTGGGCGGGCGTCAGGCAGGGCGCGGCGCCGATCTCGCAGTCGACATCGGCGATCACCCCGCAGGCCCGGCAGATCAGGTGGTGATGGTTGTCGCCGACACGCGACTCGTAGCGGGCCACCAGGCCGCGCGGCTGGATGCAGCGGAGCAGGCCGGCGGCGGTGAGCGTGCGCAACGAGTCGTAGACGGCCTGGTGCGACACCACCGACAGGCGGGAACGCACGGCACGGATGATGGAATCGGTATCGGCGTGCGGGTGCTCGTGCACGGCGGCCAGCACCGCGACTCGCGGGGCGGTCACGCGCAGCGAAACTCCCCGCAGCAGCTGCTGGAATTCCGTGTCCGTGGGCACGCTCGCAGTGTTCTCCGGTTTCTGGAATCAGTCAAGCATTTGGGCGACTACGGGCAAATTCGCGGCCGCACGGACCGGATTCGCGCGGCGGATCTGCGAGACTGGGCAAGTGAGCGAAGCCGAGTCGAGTGCGGGCAGTTACGTCGAGCCGGGCGAGTTCCGCCGCGACACCAACTACATCACCACCCGGATCACGGCCGACGGGCGTGACGGTTATCCCGTCGAGCCCGATCGCTACCGGCTCGTCGCCGCCCGCGCCTGCCCGTGGGCCAACCGCACGCTGATCGTGCGGCGGCTGCTCGGGCTGGAGCCGGTGCTGTCGCTGGGGCTGTGCGGGCCCACGCACGACAAGCTCAGCTGGACCTTCGACCTCGACCCCGGCGAGGTGGACCCGGTCCTGGGCATCCACCGCTTGCGGGACGCCTACCTGGCGCGCGATCCCGAATATCCGCGCGGCATCACCGTGCCCGCGGTGGTCGATGTGCCGACCGGACAGGTGGTCACCAACGACTACGCGCAGATCACCCTCGATTTCTCGACCGAGTGGACCGCGTACCACCGGCCCGGCGCCCCACAGCTGTATCCGGAGCACCTGCGCGCGGAGATCGACGAGGTCAACCGCGAAGTCTTCCGTGACATCAACAACGGCGTCTACCGCTGCGGTTTCGCCGGCGCCCAGGACGCCTACGACGCCGCCTATACCCGCCTGTTCGCGGCGCTGGACCGGCTCACCGAGCGCCTGATGGCGCAGCGCTATCTCGTCGGCGACACCATCACCGAAGCCGACGTCCGCCTGTTCACCACCCTGGCCCGGTTCGACCCGGTCTACCACGGTCACTTCAAGTGCAACCGCGCCAAACTCAGCGAGATGCCGGTGCTGTGGGCCTACGCCCGCGACCTGTTCCAGACCCCCGGCTTCGGTGACACCATCGATTTCGGCCAGATCAAGGAGCACTACTACGTGGTGCACCGCGACATCAATCCCACCGGCATCGTGCCGGCCGGTCCCGAGCTGTCGAACTGGCTCACTCCGCATCACCGGGAAGAGCTGGGCGGCAGGCCGTTCGGCGACGGCACCCCACCCGCTCCCCCGCTGCCCGCCGAACAGGTCCCCCCGATCGGCTGACCCGGGACTCACCTCGCTGCCGTTCGAGGACTAATACGCGAAGAGCAGGATCTCGTCGCGGCTGTAGTCGTGTCCCTGATGGAACTCGGCGAGGTGGGCCTGGGTGCGGGTCACCAGGTCGTCCTCGTCCGTGCCGGTGATCAATTCCCCACAGGGGCAACGCAACTTGGTCTTCATCAGGCCTGTCCTCTCCCGTCGGCCGGGTCGGCCGACATCGACTCCGGCCACCCTACCCCGCCGCCATGGACACCTGTCCGGAACGGAGCCTTGCCGATCCGCACACCGGTGAAATATAGTCCAGACACCTGTCCAGACATCTAAGGAGACACGGTGGCGAGCGACTTGCGGCCCAGTGACGGCACCCCCTTGCTCATCGACGGAAAGCTGGTCCCCGGGTCCGCGGGCGTGTTCGACACGGTCGACCCGGCGACCGGCGCGCGCCTCGGCGCCGCCGCCGATGCCACCGCCGACGACATGTCGGCGGCGATCGCCGCGGCGCGCACGGCTTTCGACGAGACCGGCTGGTCCACGGACCCGGCGTTGCGGGCGCGCTGTATCCGGCAGCTGCGCGACGCCGCGCTCGACCACATCGAACAGTTGCGCGCGATCACCATCGCCGAGGCGGGCGCGCCACGCATGCTCACCTCCGGCCCGCATCTGGAGGGCCCCGTCCACGATCTGGGCTGGTTCGCCGACCTGGCCGAGAGCTACGCGTGGCGAACCGACCTGCCCGTCGCCGAACCACTCGGGATGCGCACGGCCCGGCAGCTGCGGCGCGAAGCCGTCGGCGTGGTCGGCGCGATCACGCCGTGGAACTTCCCGCATCAGATCAACCTGGCCAAGATCGGACCGGCACTGGCCGCGGGCAACACCGTCGTGCTCAAACCGGCGCCCGATACCCCTTGGTGTGCAGCGGCTTTCGGTATTCTGGCCGCCGAGCACACCGACATCCCGGCCGGTGTCCTCAATGTGGTGACCTCCTCCGATCATCTGCTCGGCGCCCAGCTCACCGAGGATCCGCGGGTCGATCTGGTGTCGTTCACCGGTTCCACCCGCACCGGCAAGTCGGTGATGGCCGCCGCGGCGGCCACGGTGAAGAAGGTGTTCCTCGAGCTCGGCGGCAAGTCGGCGTTCGTGGTGCTCGACGACGCCGACCTGCGCACGGCGTGCGGAATGGCGGCGTTCGCGGTGTGCGTGCACGCCGGTCAGGGCTGTGCGCTCTCCACCCGCCTGCTCGTACCGCGAGCGAAGTACGACGAGGCCGTGGCGATCACCGCCAGAGCACTGGCCGGGATCCGGCCGGGCGATCCGGACAACGCGGGCACCGTCTGCGGACCGCTGATCTCGTCCCGCCAGCGTGAGCGCGTCGAGGGCTACCTCGACCTGGCCCGCAGCGAGGGCGGCACCATCGTCGTCGGCGGCGGTCGCCCCGCCGAGCGCGAGGCGGGCTGGTTCGTCGAACCGACCCTCATCACCGGACTGTCCCCCGATTCGGTGGTCGCGCAGGAGGAGATCTTCGGGCCGGTCCTGGTGGTGCTCCCCTACGACGACGATGACGACGCCATCCGCGTCGCCAACAACTCGCCCTACGGGCTGTCGGGCTCGGTCTGGGGCAGCGATCCCGACCGGGTCGACAAGGTCGTCTCCGGCATCCGCACCGGCACCCTGTCGGTCAACGGCGGCACCTGGTACTCGGTCGACGCTCCGTTCGGCGGCTACAAGCAGTCCGGCATCGGCCGCGAGATGGGCGTGGCCGGGTTCGAGGAGTACCTCGAGACCAAGCTCGTCGCCTACCCGGCCTGATCATCCCTATTTCCGAGGAGTTCTCGACATGACCCGATTCACCGACCGCACCGCCGTCGTCACCGGCGCGGCCCAGGGCATCGGCGCCGCCTATGCCAAGGCGCTCGCCGCCGAGGGCGCGCGCGTCGTCGTCGCCGACCTCAATATCGAGGCCGGCACCGCGGTGGCGAAGGAGATCACCGAGGCGGGCGGCACCGCCGTCTTCCACGAGGTCGACGTCGCCCAGCCCGAATCCGCCCTCGCGCTCGCCGCCTTCACCACCGAAACCTTCGGCGGCATCGACCATCTGGTGAACAACGCCGCCATCTACGGCACCATGAAACTGGACCTGCTGCTCACCGTGCCGTGGGACTACTACAAGCACTTCATGAGCGTGAATCTCGACGGCGCGCTCAACGTCACCCGCGCGGTGTGGCCGGTGATGGCCAAGAGCGGCGGTTCCATCGTCAATCAGTCCTCCACCGCGGCCTGGGTGTACTCGGGCTTCTACGGCCTGGCCAAGGTCGGCATCAACGGGCTGACCCAGCAGCTCTCCTTCGAACTCGGCGGCTCCAACATCCGGATCAATGCCATCGCGCCCGGCCCGATCGACACCGACGCCACCAAGTCGGTCACCCCGCCGAGCATCGTCGCCGACATGGTGAACCGGCTGCCGCTCAAGCGGATGGGCACCCCGCAGGATCTCGTCGGGGCCTGCCTGTACCTGCTGTCCGACGAGGCGGCCTGGGTCACCGGGCAGATCTTCAATATCGACGGCGGGCAGGTGTTCCGGTCATGAGCACTCCGATCCGCCTGGGCTACATCGGCCTGGGCAATATGGGCGCGCCGATGGCCGAGCGGCTGATCGACTGGCCCGGCGGGCTGGTGGTCTGCGACGCGCGTCCCGCCGCCACCGCGACGTTCGCCGAGGCCGGGGCCGCGGTGGCCGCCACCCCGGCGGCGGTGGCGGCCGAGGCGACGGTCATCTCGATCACCGTCCTCGACGACGTGCAGGTGCGCGAGGTCGTCACCGGCCCCGACGGCATCCTGCGCACCGCGCGTCCGGGCACGGTGATCGCCGTGCACTCCACCATCGCCGACAGCACCGCCGTCGAGCTGGCGGCCGAATGTCGCGCGCACGGTGTCGATCTGGTCGACGCGCCGGTCAGCGGCGGGGCGCCCGGTGCGAAACAGGGGCGCCTCGCCGTCATGGTCGGTGGCAGCGAGACCGCCTTCGCCGCCGTCGGCGCGCCGTTCGCCCGCTGGGCCGATCTGGTGGTGCACGCCGGGCCGGTGGGGTCGGGCACGCGAATGAAGCTGGCGCGCAACCTGTTGCATTTCGTGGCCTTCACCGCCGCGACCGAGGCCGCGCGGCTGGCCGAGAGCGCGGGCCTGGATCTGCGGCGGCTGGGCGAGGTGGTCCGGCATTCCGACGGCGTCACCGGCGGCCCGGGCGCCATCCTCTGGCGCGCGAGCACCGCGCAACTCGAGCTCGACGATCCGTGGCTGCCGATCATGTCCCATGTGCGTGACCTCGGCGAGAAGGATCTCGCGCTCGCGCTGGCCCTGGGCGAGCGGCTCGGGGTGGATCTGCCCCTGGCCCAGCTCAGTTCCGAACATCTCGCCGCGGGTCTGGGACTCGCGCATGCCGCCGTGACCGTCGCGGCCGACACCGACAGGAGCCACTGATGACCGACGACGCCCGCGCCCGGGGCCTGGCCCGGATGAAAGAGGTCTACGGCTGGCAGCCGCCGGAGATCGACTCCGCGCACTTCGCCACCACCGTCGACCATCTCTTCGCCGAGATCTGGTCCAGGCCTGGTCTGAGCGACCGGGACCGGCGCCTGCTGCTGCTGGGCGCGCTCACGGCGCAGGGCCGGATGGAGACCGCCGAGATCCAGATCCAGGGCGCGCTGCACAACGAGGAGTTCACCGAGGAACAGCTGCACGAGATCGCGCTGTTCCTGTGCCACTACGTGGGCTGGCCCAACGGAACCCGGCTCGAGACCGCGATCGGCACGGTCGTGCGGCGGCTCGGCGAGGAAGGCGGGCCGCGCATGCGCAGGCTGAAATAGCCGAGAAGCCCGGCGCGATGGTCCGATTGCGGTGGCTGTCCGGATTCCCCGCGGAAACCGGACAGCCGCCGCCGTCGCGCGTCGACTTTTCCGGCCATTCGACACACAATCGCACCTTGTTGCTGTATTCTCCGCAGGCCGACTAACATAGACTGGTGTCCGAAAAGAATTCTGATTCCGCGATTCTGGAAGCCACCCGCCGGCGCCTGACCGAGAAGCAGGCCGACACCGTCGACCGGCTGACCAGGGCCGCGGTCGAGGTGATCACCCGGGAGGGATACGCCGCGACCACCGTGCGGATGGTCGCCGCGGCCGCGGGCGTGGGCACCGCGACGGCCTACACCTACTTCTCCTCCAAGGAGCACCTGGTCGCCGAGGTGTTCTGGCGCCGGCTGCTGCAGTTGCCCGCAGTCGAGTTCACCGAGGGCCAGACCGCCGCCGAACGGGTGGTGACAACGCTGCGCCAGGTCTCGCTCATCGTCGGCGACGAAGCCGAACTGGCCGGCGCGGTCACCAGCGCGCTGCTCGGCCAGGATCCCGACGTCGCGCATCTGCGCCTGCGGATCGGTCTCGAGATCCGCCAGCGCATCGAGAGCGCCCTGGGTCCCGAACCCGATGTCGCGGTATTGGAATCCTTCGAAATGCTCTACGCGGGCGCGCTGGTGCGCGCGGGAATGGGCTACGGCAGCTACAGCGAAATGGCCGATCGAATCGAGAAGACCGTGCACCTGATTCTCGGCTGACAATTCCGGCACAGCGAAACCGCCCCCGTTCGGGGCGGTTTTTCTTATGCCCGACCAGGCGATCTCATTGCGGTGCCGAGACGAACTGTAGTACCGTCTGGACACGTGTCTATACACGCGACCGACAGGATTGAGAGGTCTTCGATGACACTTCTGAAGCCCCGGCGGGTTTCCGGCGGCGAACACGAGCACGGGCACCTCGAGGAGATGCGCGCCGACCCGATCGCGCTCATGCGCCGGGTCCGCGAGGAATGCGGCGACGTCGGTGTCTTCGAACTCGCGGGCCGGGATGTGGTGCTGCTCTCCGGATCCGAGGCCAACGAGTTCTTCTTCCGCGCCGCCGACGACGACCTCGACCAACAGGCCGCCTATCCGTTCATGAAACCGATCTTCGGCGAGGGCGTGGTCTTCGACGCCAGCCCCGAACGCCGCAAGGAGATGCTGCACAACCAGGCACTGCGCGCGGACTTCATGCGCGGCCACGCCGCCACCATCTCCCGGGAGGTGGACCGGATGATCGCGGGCTGGGGCGATTCCGGCGAGATCGATCTGCTCGACTTCTTCGCCGAGCTGACCATCTACACGTCCTCGGCGTGCCTGATCGGCCCGAAATTCCGCGACGAGCTCGACAGCCGGTTCGCCCAGCTCTACCACGACCTGGAACGCGGCACCGACGCCCTGGCCTACGTCGACCCGTACATGCCGATCGAGAGTTTCCGCAAGCGCGACGAGTCGCGGGCGAAGCTGGTGGGCCTGGTCGAGGAGATCATGGCGGGCCGGATCGCGAATCCGCCGCAGGACAAGGACGATCGCGACCTGCTCGACGTGCTGGTGTCGGTGCGCGACGAGAACGGCGAGCTGCGCTTCTCCGCCTCGGTGATCACCGGCATCTTCATCTCGATGATGTTCGCCGGCCACCACACCACCTCGGGCACCTCGGCCTGGACCCTCATCGAGCTGCTGCGCCATCCGGAACACCTCGACGGCGTGGTCACCGAGCTCGACGAGCTGTTCGCCGACGACGCGGAGGTGAGTTTCCGTGCGCTGCGCCAGATTCCGCGCCTGGAGGCGGCCTTGAAGGAGGCCCTGCGGTTGCATCCGCCGCTGATCATCCTGATGCGGGTGGCGCGCGGGGAATTCGAGGTGTGCGGGCACCGGATCGAACCGGGCGACCTCGTCGCCGCCACCCCGGCGATCTCCAACCGGCTCGCGGAGGACTTCCCGGATCCCGACACCTTCGATCCCGGCCGCTACCTCGATCCCGAGCAGGCCGATATCGTCAACCGCTGGACCTGGATTCCGTTCGGGGCGGGCAGGCACCGCTGTGTCGGCGCCGCGTTCGCGCTCATGCAGATGAAGGCGATCTTCTCGATCCTGTTGCGCGACTGGGAGTTCGAGATGGCCCAGCCCGCCGACAGCTACCGCAACGACCATTCCAAGATGGTGGTGCAGCTCCAGCAACCCTGCCTGGTGCGTTACCGGCGCCGCACGCGGGACTGAAACCGGAATGGCCGGGCCCCAGGGACCCGGCCATTCGTCTCACTGCGGCGGTGCGGCCGTGCGCGGGTGACGCAGCGGCGCTTCGGGCTGGACCTCGCTGACGATGATGTGCGCGCCGCGCGGGGTACTCACCACCGCGCTCACCGCCGCCGCCATGTCCGAGGCCCGCAGCATGTAGGGGTGCCGGGTGAAGCCCCAGCGCGACCAGTCCTCCAGCAGCGGACCGACATCCTCGACGGTGGCGTCGGTGCCCATCTCGGTCTGGGTGGGACCGGGCCGCACCATCGACACCCGGACCCCGGTGCCCTCGAGCTCTTTGCGCATCTGGATCGACAACGCCTCGAGCCCGGCCTTGGCGGCGTTGTAGGCCCCCATCCGGGGCCGCGGCGTCACCGAGCAGTCCGAGCCGATGAGCACCACGTCACCGCGCTGCCTGGCCACCATGCCCGGTACCAGGCGCTGCATCATGCGGTGCGGTCCGGCCAGGTGCACGTCGAGCTGGCGCACGAACTCCGCCGAGGCCATCTCGTGGGCGGCGCCGAAGCGCACCACACCGGCCGCGGAGACCAGGATCTCGATGTCGCCGAGTTCCTTCTCCGCGGCGTCGGCGAACTCGGCCACCGACTCGTCGTCGGTGACGTCGAGCGGATACACGAACGCGACACCGCCCTTGTCCCGGATCGCGGTGGCCAGCGCCTCGCAGCGGTCGACGCGGCGCGCGCCCAGCGCCACCGGATGTCCCAGGTCGGCGAGGGCGACGGCGGTGGCCGCGCCGATCCCGGACGAGGCACCGGTGATCACCGCGGGCCGGATCGGCGGGTGCGGGTCGAATCGTGGCATGGTCGTACCTTTCTCAGGGGGTTTCTCACTCGTAGCGGACCGGCCAGTGCTTGATCCCGTTGATGAAGCTCGACCGCAGGCGCTGCGGTTCGCCGACCTGGCGCAGGTGCGGCATGACATCGGCGATGGCGCCGAAGATCAGTTCCAGTTGCAGGCGGGCGAGATTGGCGCCCAGGCAGTAGTGCGGGCCGGTGCCACCGAACCCCAGGTGCGGGTTGGGATCGCGCAGGATGTCGAAGGTGAACGGGTCGGCGAAGGCCGTTTCGTCGTAGTTGGCGGAGCTGTAGAACATGGCGACCCGGTCACCGGCCCGGATCGGCCGACCGCCGAGTTCGGTGTCCTCGGTGGCGGTGCGCTGGAAGGCGATGACCGGCGTGGCCCAGCGCACGATCTCGTCGGCGGCGGTGCGGGGCCGCGTCTCCTTGAACAGCGCCCACTGGTCGGGGTGGTCGAGGAAGGCCTTCATGCCGTGGGTGGTGGCATTGCGGGCGGTCTCGTTGCCCGCGATGGTCAGCAGGATGACGAAGAAGCCGAATTCGTCGGAGGTGAGGGCTTCGCCGTCGATGTCGGCGGTGACCAGGGTCGAGACCAGGTCGTCGCCCGGGTCGAGGCGGCGGGTCTCGGCCAGCTGCCAGGCGTAGCCGAGCAGGCCCGCGGTCGCTTCGATCGGGTCGCCGTACTCCGGGTCGTCGAAGTTGAGCATCTGGTTCGACCAGTCGAACAGGCGATGCCGGTCGGCCTGCGGGACACCGAACAGTTCGGCGATCGCCTGCAGCGGCAGTTCCCGCGCCACCTGGTCGACGAAGTCGCCGCCCCCGCTGGCCCTGGCCGCCCGCACGATCGCCTCGGCCCGGTCGGCCAGGGCCCCACGCAGCGCCTCGACCGCGCGCGGGGTGAAGCCACGGGAGATGATGCGCCGCAGCTGAGAGTGCTTGGGCGGGTCCATGTTCAGCAGCAGCGCCTTGGTCGACTCGAAGGCGTCGCCGGTGACGGTGCCGGGGAAGCGCACCACCGAGCCCTTCGTCTCGGCGGAGAACAGACGCGGGTCGCGGGAGACGGCGCGCACGTCCTCGTGCCGGGACACGACCCAGAATCCGCCGTCGGCGTGCGGGACGCAGCGATCGTCGGTCTGGCTGTTCCACCACACCGGGGCAGTCTTGCGCAGGAGGGCGAATTCGGCGGCGGGGGTGCGGTCGGCCCACAGGGCCGGATCGGAGAAGTCCAGTCCGGCGGGCAGCGCGGTCGGGGATGACACGGGTACCTCCTGGGCCCGGGACGCGGGCGGTCGGTCGAGGGAATGCGAGGACGGGTCGGCGACCGCGTGGTACTCGGCCGCTCGGTCCGGCCGGTGCCACAGCACGCCGTCACCGGCGGTGGGACCCTCGGCTTTGAGGACCCGTTTGAGGATCTTGTTCGTCGCGGTGGCGGGCAGGTCGGCGGCCAGGCGCACATAGCGGGGCCAGGCCTTCGGCGAGAGGTCCCGTTGCGCGGCGAGGAATTCCGTGAGTTCGGCCGGGGTGAGTGTCGCGTCGTCGCGCAGGACGAGGGCCGCCATGACCGCGTCGCCGACCCGGCCGTCGGGCACGCCGTAGACGGCCACCCGGCTCAGTGCGGGCAGGCGTTGCAGGACCCGTTCGATCGGGCCCGCGGCGAGGTTCTCGCCGTCCACGCGCAGCCAGTCGGCGGTGCGTCCGGCCAGGTACAGCCAGCCCTCGGTGTCGCGGTAGGCGAGGTCCCCGGTCCAGTAGCAGCCGTGCCGGAGGCGTTCGGCGGTGGCGGCGTCGTCGTTGTAGTAGCCGCCGAACAGGCCGGCGCCGGTGGTGTTGACCAGTTCGCCAATGGCCGCGGCCGGGTTGGTCAGCGTGCCGTCGGCGTCGAATTCGGCCGGGGCGCATTCGGTGACGGTGTCCGGGTCGTAGACGGCGACGCCGGGATAGCCCTTGCCGACCGAGCCGGGCGGGGTGCCCGGTTCCCTGGTGATGATGACGGCGAGTTCGGTCGAGCCGAAACCGTCCCACACCGTGCAGCCGAAACGCCGCGCGAAGTCGGCGATGTCGCGATCGGAGGCCTCGTTGCCGAACGCCACGCGCAGCGGGTTGTCGGCGTCGTCGGGACGTTCCGGGGTGGCGAGGACATACGCCAGCGGCTTGCCCACGTAGTTGAGATAGGTGATCCCGTACCGGCGCAGGTCGGACAGGAAGGTCGACGCCGAGAAGCGGGCGGGCACCATGGTCGCGCCACTCGCCAGCGCGACACTGAATCCGCCGAGGATGGCCGCGGAGTGGAACAGCGGCATCGACAGGTAGCACACGTCGTCGGGGCCGAGGCCGAACCGGTCGACCAGGGGCGGCCCGGCGAAGGGAACCATCATGTGCGCCAACCGGACCGGCTTGGGGTCGCCGCTGGTGCCGGAGGTGAAGATCAGCAGGAAGGTGTCGGCGGCGGTGGGCACGGTGTGCGGGGTCAGCGGCCCCGCCGTGGCGATCCGGGCCGACCATGCCTCGGTCCCGGTCTCGACCACCCGCACCCCGGGCAGGTCGAGCCCGTTCAGGAGTTCACGGTGTTCGGGGTCGACGAGCAGGATCTGGATGTCGGCGCGCGCGATGTCGCGGGCGAGCCCCGCACCGCGCCGGGTGTCGTTGATCCCCACGACGACGTAGCCGCCCAGCGCGCCCGCGGCCAGGGCGACGAGCATGTCGGGGGTGTTACCCAGCAGCAGGCCGACATGCACGGGTCGCGCCGGGTCGGCGAGCGCGAGCACCGCGGCCGCGACCCGGCGGGCTCGGGCGATGTAGTCGCGCCAGCTCCAGGTCCGTTCCGCGGTGCGGATCGCCGGATTCGGGTCGTCGGCGCGGGCGGTGAGTTGTGCGGTGACAGTGTCGAACACGGGCGGACTCCTCAGCCTTCGACGGCGAGATCGCGCGCCCACCGGTAGTCGGCCTTGCCCGCGGGCGAACGCCGGATCTCGCTACAGCGGATGATCGCCTTCGGCAGCTTGTAGCGGGCGATGTGCGCGGCACATTCGGCGAGCAGGTCGGCGTCGGTGACCGCCGCGTCGCGCACGTGCACGATGGCCACCACCTCGCTGCCCCACTGCTCCGAGGGTCGCCCGACCACCACCACGTCCAGCACTTCGGGGTGCGCGGCGACCGCGCGCTCCACCTCTTCGACGAAGATCTTCTCGCCACCGGAGTTGACGGTGAGATTGTCGCGACCGAGCAGGGCGACGCGCCCGTCCGCCAGCACCGTGGCACGGTCGCCGGCGATGGACCAGCGCACGCCGTCCACGACCGGGAAGGTGCGGGCGGTCTTGTCCGCGTCGCCCAGGTAGCCCAGCGGAATCCGGCCCTTGCGGCCCAGCCAGCCCTGCGCGCCGGGCTCGTCCAGTGTCCGGCTCAGCGCGTCGTCGAGCACGGCGGTGTCACCGCCGGCCGGCAGATAGGCGCCCGGCGTGCCGTCGGCGGCGTCGAAGACCTGCGTCATCTGGATGCCCGCTTCCGAGGAACCGACCGAATCGACCACCAGCACCGGCTTGCCGAACGCGGCGACGAGGCGCTGCCGCACCGCCGGGGACAGCGGGGCACCCGCATTGTGCACCGCCGCCAGGAATTCCAGGTCGTAGGGACGGCGTTCGAGTTCCGCGGCGACCGGCCTGGCCATCGCGTCACCCACCAGCGGCAGGGCGATCACCCGTTCGCGCGCCACCGCGTCGAGCACCGCGGCGGCGTCGAAACGGTCCACGACCGTGGGCAGGACGAGCGTGCCGCCGTTGGTGACGGCCTGGAACAGCAGCCACTGCGCGGCGCCGTGCATGAACGGCGCGGCCACCACCAGGCGATAGGCGCCGCCCGTCCCGGCGGCCGAGGCGGCCAGTGCGGCGTAGGAGCCGATCTCCTCACCGGTGCCGAAGCGGGTGCCGCCCATGGCCGCGAGGTAGATGTCCTCCTGGCGCCACAGCACTCCCTTGGGCATGCCGGTGGTGCCGCCGGTGTAGAGCAGATACAGGTCCTCGCACCGGGTCTCGGGCAGGTCCGGCGCCGTGGTGGCCACCACGTCCTCGTAGCGAATCGCGCCGGGCAGCAACGGGTTTCCGCTGCCGTCGGCGACCTGGACCAGCAGCACCGCGTCCGTCAGGGCCGGCAGCACCGCCGCCACCCGGGGCGCGAACTCGTCCTGGTACACCAGGACCCGCACCTGGGCATCGGTCAGCAGGTAGCGCAGTTCCTCGTCGACATAGCGATAGTTGATGTTGAACGGCACCGCCCGCGCCCGATACGAGCCGATCAGGACCTCCGGGTATTCGGTGCAATTGCGCAGGTAGATCCCCACATGGTCCTGCCCGGACGCGTGGGCGGCCAGCGCGGACCGCTCGGTCCGGCAGCCGATCCCGCGGCCGGCCAGGAACCGCGCGAAACCGGTACTGCGCCGGTCGGATTCGGCATAGGTCACCCGGCGTTCGCCCCAGACGACGAACTCCCGATCCGGTATCGCGGCGGCCACGGTCGCGAAGACGTTCGACAACGTGAATGTCACTGTTTCCCACACCTCGTCTTCCGCCCGGCAAGATTGAATACATGTCCGGACAGGTGTCCACCATACGCAGGTTCGCCGCTTCGTGGCCGAAATTCGCCGTGCCGATCCGCGCCATGTAGTACCGTCCAGACTTGTGTCCAGATAGCTGATCGGACATCGATCACCGAGGGGTAGGCCATGACGCCGGACGGATCCGGGCGTCCGCCGGAGTCGCCGGAGCGGGACGTTCTCACCGCGAGCGCCGTGCTGCGCCGCACTGCGAGTGAGACGATCCTGGCCGCGCTCGCCACCTTCGGCCGGGCGCTGCGGATGGGCGCGCAGGCTGTGCGGATCGGGCTGCGGGACGCGGCGCTCGGCCGCTTCCGGGTGCGCGAAAGCCTCGAACAGGCCTGGTTCCTGCTGAAGGTGACCGCGGTGCCGAGCGTGCTGATGGCGATCCCGTTCGGGGTGATCCTGTCGGCCCAGGTCGGCAATATCGTGTCCCAGCTCGGGGCGAACTCGATGATCGGCGCGGCCGGTGGGCTCGGCGTGATCAAGCAGGGCGCGCCCATGGCGGCCGGCATCCTGCTCGGCGGTGCGGGGGCGGCCGCGATCGCGGCGGATCTCGGCGCGCGCACCGTGCGCGAGGAAGTCGACGCGCTGCGCGTGATGGGGGTCGATCCGGTCCAGCGGCTGGTCGTACCGCGGGTGGCGGCGATGATGCTGGTGGCGCCGCTGCTGAACGTGCTCATCATCGTCGTCGGGATCGGGGCGGGCTATGCCGTCGCGGTGGCGGCGCTGGAGGTGACACCGGGCAGCTACTGGGATTCCTTCGGCGCGTTCACCACCTCGTTCGACGTGTGGGTCTCGCTGGTGAAATCGCTGCTCTTCGGGTTCCTGGTGGTGATCATCGCCTGTCAACGCGGGCTGGAGGCCGGGGGCGGTCCGCGCGGCGTCGCCGACGGGGTCAACGCCGCCGTCGTCATGTCGGTCGCGGCGATCACCGTGCTCAATACCGTGGTCACCCAGGTGGTCACGATGTTCGTGCCGATGCGGGCGGCCTGATGACCGCGGCGGGCTACCGGCCGTTCGGGCTGCGCTGGACGCGGCGGGTGCGTCCGCTCGCGCCGGTGGAGTCCACCGGCTTCGCCCTCGGTTTCGCCTGGCAGGTGCTCGCCTCGGTGCCGTTCACACTGCGGCGATATCGGAGACAGACGCTCATCGCGGTCACCGACATGACCTGGGGCCGTGGGTCGGTGGTGGTCGGTGGCGGTGTCGTTCCGCTGATGCTGCTGATGGGGGTGGCGATGGGCGCCTCGATCGGGATCGAGGCCTATCACGCGCTCGACGCGCTCGCGCTCGGCAGGCTCAGCGGCCTGATCTCCGCGTTCGGGGTGACCAGGGAGCTGGCGCCGATCGCCGCGGGCGTGGGTTTCGCGGCGCAGGCGGGCTGCCGGATGACCGCCGAGATCGGGTCCATGCGGATCTCCGAGGAGATCGACGCGCTCGAGTCACTGGGGATCCGGTCGGTGCCGTTCGTGGTGACCACCCGGGTGATCGCCGGGATCGTCGCGGTGGCACCGGCTTTCGTGGTCGCCTTGATCCTGAGCTATCTGTCGTGTCAGCTCGTGGTCACCACCGTGCACGATGTACCGGCCGGCACCTATGCCCACTACTTCGATCAGTTCGTGCTCGGCTGGGATGTCTTCGCCGCGACGGTCAAGGTGGTGGTCTTCGCGATCGCCGTGGTGCTGATCCATTGCTATCAGGGCTATTTCGCCACCGGTGGCCCCGAGGGTGTGGGGATCGGGTCGGGCCGGGCGATCCGGGCCAGCCTGGTCGCGATCATCGCCCTGGACATGGTGGCCACCATTCTGCTGTGGGGCTTCCGCTCCCCCATCACGTTCACCGGGTGATCACATGCCGCCGTATTCGCTGCCCGGTACCGAGGTCGGCCCGTGGCGTGCCCGTCTGCTCGGCGCCTGTACCGCTCTGGTGGTGCTCGCCGGCGCCGTCGCCTGGCAGGTGCGCCCGGATTCGCTCGCCGACGGCGAGATCGGGGTGGTGTTGCGCACCGACCATGTCGGCGCGGGGGTGCGGCCCGGTACCGATGTGCGGCTGGGCGGGGTCCGGGTCGGCTCGGTCGCCGGCATCACCGCGGCGGGTGACGGTCGTGAAGACCTCGCGCTGACGCTGCGCGCGGCCGAGCTGTACGGCCTCACCGACCAACTGCGCCTCGAGTTCGCTCCCGACAACCTGTTCGGTATCACCGCGCTGAACCTCGTCCCGGCCGAGGGTGGCACCGCGCTCACCGACGGTGTCACCGTCGATCTGGGTGGCGCCGACGCGGGCCGCGTCGCGGATGCCACGCTCGCGGCGCTGCTGCGCTCCACCGGCGAACTCACCGGTGACGTGCTCACGACGAAACTCGCCGGCCTGCTGCACACGATCTCCGGCGACCTGCGCGCCTTCACCCCGCTGCTGGAGGCGATCGGCGCGACCGTGCGTGCCTACGCCGAGACCCGGCAGCTGCCGCCCACCGAGCTGGCGGCCGCGTTCGGGTCGGTGCTGGCGGGCGCACCGCCCATGCTGACCGGCGCGGTGGACGTCCTCGACGCCGCCTACACCAACGAATACCTGCGCTCCCCCGACAATCTCGCCCGTTTCGCCGCCTTCTGGGACGACATGCAATATCAGCTCCTGCCCATGGTCACCCAGACCATGACCACCGCCCGCACCCACTTCGCCGGTCTGACGCCACTCGCCGGAACCGTCCTGGACGAGGTCGCCGCCGCGGTCGGTCCGCCCGGCCGTTCGGCCGAACTGCTCGCCACCCTGCTGGCCCGGGCGGGCGCCGCGTTCGTCGACACCCCCGGCGGGCCCGTCCTGCGGGTCGCGGTGGAACTCGACGTGGTGCCCGGCCTGGCCGTGCCGTTGCGGGCCGCGCTCGGCGCACCCGCTCAACCGGGGGCACGCTGATGACGACGCGAACCCTGCTGCTGCGGGTGACGGTGGCCGCGGCCCTGGCCGTCGTCGCGCTGGCCGCGGTGTTCCGGCTCATCGACCGTCCGGTGCGCGGTGCCACCGACTCCTATTCCGCGCTGTTCACCGACGCGAACGGGCTGCGCATCGGCGACGACGTGCGGCTGCACGGTGTCCCGGTCGGGAAGGTGACCGGGATCGATCTCGACGGCGTGCTCGCCCGGGTGGAGTTCACCGTCCTGCGCGATCGACCGCTGTATGCCGGGAGCACGCTGGCCGTGCGATTCCAGAATCTCACCGGTTTCCGCTATCTCGATCTCGACCAGCCGGACGTGCCGGGGGAACGCCGCACGCCCGGCTCGCAGTTCGGTACCGCCGACACGGTGCCCGCCTTCGACATCACCACCCTGTTCAAAGGGCTGCAACCGGTGCTGGCCCAGTTGTCGCCCGAGGAGATCAACCGGTTCACCACCAGCATGCTCGCCCTGATCGACGGGGACGGTGCCGGGCTCGGGCCGGCACTGGACGCGGTGGACACGCTGAGCCGCTACGCCTCCGACCGGCAGGCGGTGCTGTCGACCCTGGTGCGGAATCTGGCCCAGATCGGGGATCGGCTCGGCGGCAAGTCCGGGCAGGCGGTGCAGCTGCTGACCAATCTCACGGCGCTGTTCACCGCCATCGCCGAGAAGCTGCCCGGCCTGGTGGATTTCGCCGTGGCGATCCCGCCGGTGCTCCAGCCGATCCGGCACATGCTCCAGGTCGCGGGGATCACCGGCGACGAGGGCGCGGATCTGGATGCCGTGCTGCGCAACGCCTTTCCCGATCCGCGGGTCGCCGTGGCGGTGTTCGGGCGGTTGCCCGGGCTGATCCAGTCCATGGCGGCCGCGGTACCGGCGACCGGAGGCGAGCAAACCGGTGCCTGCTCCTCGGGCACGGCCACCGCGCCCGAACCACTGCAGGTCCTGATCGCCGGACAGGGGGTCACACTGTGTCACGCACGATGACCCGGCTGCGCGCTGCCGGCGCGCGGCTGCGCGGCACCGGTTCCGGCGATCGTGCCGGGGATCTGCGCTGGGGTGTCGCCGGTCTGCTCGGGGCGGTGCTGCTGACGGTCGCGCTGGGGGTGGTCGGCGTGGTCGGGACCACCGACGACCGCACCTATACCGCGGAGCTGAGCCAGGCGGGCGCGTTGCGGACCGGTGACGACATCCGGCTCGCGGGTGTTCCCGTCGGCCGGGTGCGGTCGCTGACCCTGCTGGCCGACCGGGTGCGCATGACCTTCACCGTCCGCGACGACGTGTTCCTCGGGGACGCGACCGGCCTGGACATCCGCATGCTCACCGTCGTGGGCGGCTACTACGTCGCACTGCGCCCCGCGGGCACCGTCGCCCTCAGGCAGACGGTCATCCCCCGCGACCGGGTCGTGTTGCCCTACAACCTCACCCAGATCTTCCAGGACGCCGTCGCGCCGGTACGGGCGATCGACGGCACCACCGTCCGCGACGATCTCGCCGCGCTGGCCGGCTCGATCGAGGCGGGCCCCGAGGCGCTGCGCTCGGCCCTGCGCGCCACCGACGACCTGGTGTCGCTGATGAACACCCAGAACGCCGACATCTCCCGGGCGCTCACGGTGGCCGACGAGTACCTCTCGGCCCTGAACGGCGCCTCCGAGTCCCTGGCCCAGCTGGTCCGCATGCTGCGCGCCTTGGAAACACTGGTGCAGACCCACAAGGCCAGCGTCGCCCAGGCACTCGACGACCTGTCCGATGTGCTGCGCCGTCTCTCGCCGCTGGGCCGCGCCTGGGACCGCGACCTGCACCAGCGGGTCCAGCCGCTGATCGACAGCATCGGCGGATTGCAGAGCCTGGTCGCGCGACTCGGTGCGCTGTTCGACGCGGTGCGCGGACTCGAGGAACGCCTGCTGCCGCTGCTGGCGGACGGGACGGGCGCGCGGGTGGACCACTCGGGGGTGACCGTCGTCCCCGACCGGATCTGTGTCCCCGTGCCGGGAGGTGGTTGTCGATGACGATGCTGCACCGGATCCTCGGCTCGCGCGGCGTTCTCTCCGCCGCGGTGGTGGTCAGCGTGGCGCTCGGTGGCGTGGCCGCCGTCCAGCTGGCCCGGCCGACGCCCGACACTCGCGCCTACTGTGCCGATCTGCCCGACAGCATCGGCCTCTACCCCGGCAGCGCGGTGACCATCCTGGGCATCCGGGTGGGTACGGTCACCGGGATCGAACCCGTGGGATCGTGGGCGCGAGTCCGTTTCACCGTGCGTGCCGACCGGCGGCTGCCCGCCGATGTCGGGGCCGTCACCGTGGACGACACCTTGGTCGCCGACCGGCAGCTGGCCCTGGTCGGCGACGAACCGGCGACCGGCGGGTGGGATCCGGGCACCTGCATCACCAAGACCCTCACCCCGCGGAGCCTCACCGAGACCTTCGACGCACTGGCGGGCCTGGCCACCGAACTCACCGGCGATCCCGCCACCGGGTCCGGCCTGGCCGCGCTGGACCGGGCGACCGCGGGGACCGGCGAGCAGATCAACGCCGTGATCACCCGGCTCGGCCAGGCCCTCACCGCGCCCGACGCCGCCATCGGTCACCTGGGTGACCTGCTCGACGCCCTCGCCGCGCTGGCACATCGGGCCCGGAACGGCTGGGACACTGTCGAATCCATGACGGCCGAGCTGCCGCGGACCTTCCACGACATCGTCACGATCGCGTTCCCGCCGATCGTCGACATCGTCACCTATCTGGTACAAGTCCTCCCCCAGCTCAACGACGTGTTCATGCTGCTGGGCACGCCCGCCGTGCGCACCGTGGACGCGATGACCGATCTGCCTGCCCTGCTCTCGGCGGGCGTGGGCTCACTCGGGGAGATCATGGCGATGACCCCGGCCGTCGCCGCCGGGTTCGCGGCTTCGCTGGACCCGGCGACCGGGCAACCGACCGTGCTGTACGCACCGCCGAAACTCGCGGTATCCCCGCCGGATTCGCCCGCGGTCTGCGGCGCCATCCTGCTCCTCACCGGGCAGTCCTGCCCGATCGCACCGGACGGGACCGCCGTCGTGCCCGCGCTGCCTGTTCTGCTGGCGGCGGTGAGTGCGCGATGACGGCGGCGCGGGGGTTCGCCGCGGTGCTGACCGCGCTGGCGGTGGCGGCCGCCGGTGGCTGCTCCGCGGTCCCCGGGCTCGGCGCGGGCGAGTCGACCTATCCGCTGCGCATCGAGTTCGCCGATGTGCTGAATCTGCCGCAGGGCGCGGCGGTGACGGCCGACGGCGTGCGGGTCGGACGACTCACCGACGTCCGCCTGACCGACCGATCCGGGACGCCCGGCGGTGGTCACGTCACCGTCGAGATCGCGGTCGACCGGTCGGTGCGGCTGCCGCACGGCACCACCGCCGAACTCCGGCAGGACACGCCGCTCGGCGACATCCACATCGCGCTGACCGAGCCGACCGGCAGCACCGGCACCGACCTGGCACCCGGCGACACGATCCCGCTCACCGACACCACCCGCGCCCCGGCGATCGAGGACATCCTGGCGGCGCTGTCGGTGTTCGTCGGCACCGGCGCGGTCACCGACCTGCAGGACATCATCCGCACCGTCAACGGCGTCCTGCCCGCCGATCCGCGCGACACCGCCCGCCTGTCGGCCACTCTCGGCGGCGACCTCACCGATCTCGCCACCGATCTCGGCGCGGTGGACAGCCTGCTCGACGGTCTGGAGGCCACGCTCGATCAGGGGGTGCTCGCGAATGTGGGCGTCGTCGAGGAACTGCTCACCCCCTACGGCGTGCAGCAGACCACTGCCGCCATCGACGCCCAGATCGGGGTGATCTTCGTGCTCACCGCACTCGGGCCGGTCGCGCCCAGCACCACCTGGCTGGGTCCGCTGCTCGGTTCCCTGGACGCCGCCGTCGCCGGGGTGGTGCCGATGCTGTTCGGCGACAGCCCGTTCGACACCACGGCCCCCTCGAACCTGAAGACGCTGGTCGACCTCATCCACACGAAGGTGCTGCCGTTCGCCGAAAGCGGTCCCAAGGTCGACCTGACGCGGATCGGGGTGGCCGGCGCCGAGGGCCCGGCGGTCGACGAACAGACCCGGCGGATCATCGACCTGCTGCGGGTGATCGGAGCGGTGCGGTGAACACCCGTGCGGCCGTGTCGCTCTCGGCGATCCTGGCGGTCCTCGTCCTCGGGGTGTCCTACCTGTGCCTCGGGGTGCTCGACATGGATCCGCGACGGGACCACACCACGATCGGGCTGGAACTGCGCGGCTCGGGCGGGCTCGCGCCGAACGCGCCGGTGCTGCTCAACGGCGTCACCGTCGGGCGCATCGAGGAGGTCCGGACCCGGCCCGGCGGCGTGCTCGTCCGGTTCGCCGTGGACGACCGGTACCGCATCCCGGCGGCGAGCACGCTGCGGATCGAGCAGCTCTCCGCGCTCGGCGAGCCCTATCTAGGCTTCGATCCCGACCACGACAGCGGCCCGTATCTCGAGGACGGCCAGGTGATTCCGGTCGGCCGAATCCGTGAGCCCATGACGATCAGCGAACTGTCCACCCGCCTGGTCGGCCTGCTCGACGGTATCCGGCCCGAGGTCGTCGCGGGCCTGGTCGACACCTTCGACCGCGCGCTCGCCGGTACAGGGGCCACCATGGACACCCTGCAACGCTCGACCACCCTGCTCGCGGCCACCCTGCTCAGCCGCACCGACGTGCTGCGGCAACTGTTCGCGGACCTGCAGTTCCTCGGCGCCGACATCGACTGGATGGGGCCGTCGCTGGCCACCGCGGGACCGCTGTTCGGCGAGTTCGGCATCACGCTGAGCGACATCGTGCAGTCGGGGTCGGCACTGGTGGAGAGCAGGCCCACCGAGCAGTACTTCACCGGCACGGGGGTACTGCCGTTCCTCGCCGAGGTCGACGCGCTGCTGGCGAAGATCGGCCCGGACGTCGCGCTGCTCGCCCCGGTCCTGGAGCCGGTGGTGACCGACGCGGCGGGGCGCGCACCCGACCTCGACCTCGGCGCGCTGCTCGCACAGGCCGTGCACGGCTTCGACGCCGACGGCGCCGTGCGCCTGCGCATAGGTATTCGCTGACCCGACCCCTCAGCCCAGGCGGAAGGACCCCCGATTGAGCACCGACACCCGCACCCCCGCAGACACCGCTGCCGACACATCCGAGCCCGCGCCGGCAGCGGTCACTCCATCCAGTAACCCGCCACGCACGATCGCGATCCGGCTGTCCACAGTATGTACCGGGGCCGCGCTGGCTCTCCTGCTCGCCGCCACGGCAACCCTGGCCGTGCTCTACGGCTCGACGAAAGCCGAGCTGTCCGCGAGTGATCGCCGCGCCGCCGACGACGCGCACGCCGAACGCATCGCCGGCGACTACGCCCTTGGTGCCTCCACCATCGACTACCGCGACGTGCAAGCCTGGCTCGGCAAGCTGAAAACCGGCACCAGCCCGCAACTCGCGGCCAAGTTCGACGCGACCGCCCCGCAGCTCGAGCAGATCCTGTTGCCACTGCAATGGACCTCCACCGCGGCCCCGCTGTCCGCCGACGTGCTCTCCGAAACGGCGGGCATCTACAAGGTCAACGCCTATCTCACGGTGAACTCCACCAGCGTGCAGAACCCCGCGGGCACGCGCACCACGGTCGCCTACTCGCTGACCATCGACCGCGACGCGGGGTGGCGGATCACCGATGTCGGTGGTTTGCAGAACGCGGTCCCGGTGAAATAGCGGTCGGCCCGGCCCCGGAGACCGGGTGCCGGGCCGCCACGCCCGCCTAGCGGTCGTCGTCGGTGAACCGGATGACGCCGCGAATCGTGCGGCCCTCCAGCATGTCCCGATAGCCGTCGTTGATCTGGTCGAGCCGGTAGGTGCGGGTCACCATGTCGTCGAGATTGAGCCTGCCGACCTGATACAGCGACAGCAGCCGCGGGATGTCGTAGTGCGGGTTGCCGCCGCCGAACAGCGCGCCCTGCAGGTTCTTCTGCAGCAGGGCGAGCATGGCGAGGTTGACCGTCGCGGCGTTCTCGGTGAGGTGACCCATGGCGGCCAGCACGCAGGTGCCTGCCTTGGCGGTGATCCCGAGCCAGCTGTCGACGTCCTCGCCGCGCACGGCACCCACCGCCACGATCACCTTCTTCGGCATCCCGCCTGCGGTGATCTCGGCCGCGGCCGCCGTGGCCTCCTCGATGGTCGCGTACACGTGGGTGGCGCCGAACAGCAACGCCTGCTCCCGTTTCCACGCCACCGGGTCGACACCGAACACGTAGCGGGCACCGGCGTGCACGGCCCCCTGCAGCGCGGCGATGCCCACTCCCCCGAGCCCGATGATCGCCACGTCCTCCCCGGGCCGGACATCGGCGATCCGGGTGGCCGAGCCGTATCCGGTGGTCACCCCGCAACCGACCAGGCAGGCGACCTCGAACGGGACCGCCGGATCGATCTTGACCACCGAGCTCTCGTGCACCACGAGGTAGGGCGCGAAGGTACCGAGCAGGGTCATCGGGAACACGTTGTGGCCCTTGGCCCGCACCCGGTAGGAGCCGTCGGTGACCGAGGTCCCCGACAGCAGCAGCGCGCCGAGATCGCACAGATTGCGCAGCCCCGCCTGACAGGACGGGCATTTCCCGCAGGAGGGGATGAAGGACAGGACCACGTGGTCGCCGACGGCGAGGTCCTCGACCAGCGGCCCGACCTCGACGATCACCCCGGCGCCCTCGTGCCCGCCGAGTACCGGGAATCCGGCCATCGGGATGCCGCCGGTCACCAGGTGATGGTCGGAGTGGCACATGCCGGCCGCCTCCATCCGGATCTTCACCTCGTGGGCGCGCGGGTCGCCGATCTCGATCTCCTCCACCGACCACGGCTGCCCGAAGTCCCACAGCAGTGCGCCCTTGGTCTTCATCGCCGGGCCCGCGCTACCTGGCCCGCACGCGCATCGGCAGCCCGGCGAAGCCGCGCACGTTCACCGAATGCACCCGCTCGGCGGCCGCCACATCGATCTCGTAGCCGGAGATCGACTCGGCGATGGCGGTGAGCCCGATATTGGCTTCCATCCGGGCCAGGTGCGCGCCGAGGCAGAAGTGCACGCCCAGACCGAAACTCACCAGGGTCTGCGAGCTGTCGCGGCCGATCCGGTAGTCGGCGGCGTCGGCGAAGACGTCCTCGTCGCGATTGGCCGAACCCAGCAGCAGCAGGACCCGGTCACCGGCCGGGATCAGGTGCTCGCCGAAGCGCACGTCGGCCAGCACGCGGCGGACCAGCATCTGGGTGGAATTGTCGTAGCGCAGGGTCTCCTCGGTCCACTCCGGCACGGCGCTCGGATCCCGCAACGGTAGCGCGACCTGGTCCGGGAACCGGGAGCCCCAGTACATCGCGTTGCCGAGCAGTTTGGTGGTGGTCTCGTTGCCCGCCACGACCATCAGCACCAGGAAGCCGATGATCTCCTCCTCCGACAGGCGGGTCGATCCGCCCTCCTCGTCGGGGACCTCCGCGTCGAGCAGCACCGAGACCAGATCCTCGCCGCGGTGGGTCCGCCGCTCGGCGATCAGTTCCCGGTAGTACCTGGTCAATTCGATGTAGGCGAAGATCGCGCCCTCGGGCACGTCCAGCACGCCTTCCTCGCGATGCAGCAGCAGATCCGACTGGGTGCGCAGGTGGGCGCGGTCGGCCTCGGGCACCCCGAGCAGTTCCGACACCACGTCCATCGGCAGCAGGCCGGCGAAATCGCGGATGAAGTCGAACTGCTCGAGCTGCAGGCACCGGTCCCAGTGCTGCCGGGTCAGTTCCCCGATCCGGTCGGTCATCTCCACCAGCCTGCGCGGGGTGAACCCCTTCGACACCAGCTTGCGGATACGCGCGTGCCGCGGATCGTCCATCGCCAGGAACGACATGGCCAGATGCGCGTTCGGCCCGTACGACGTGGGATCGAGCGACACGCCCCAGCTGTTGGACAGGCGCGCGCTGTCACGCAGCGCCGCCCGCACGTCGGCGTGCCGCGACAGCGCCCAGAAGTCCAGCGTGGTGTTGCGGAAGACCGGCGCTTCGGCGCGCAGCCGCGCGTAGGTGGGGTACGGGTCCTCGTGGAACGCGTAGTCGTAGGGGTCGAACGGGATGAGCGTCTCGGCGGTCACGACGCCACTCCCTCACCAGAATTGCGAATTGCCATGGTGCCCATGTCCTTCCGTATCCGTCCGCTCACACCACGGTGAGCGGCAGCGGGATGCCCCGATCGGTGAACGCGAACGTCGCGCCGGTGCTGATCCGGGTCAGCGCCACCTCCACGGCCTCGGCCGTGGGTTCGGCGGCGCGCACGATGTCGACCACCAGCGTCCGCTCGGTGGAGGCGGTGCTGCGGCAGGTGTAGTGCGGGTCCACCCCGCGCACCAGGGCGTCGAGGGGTGCCAGGTGCTGCGGGGTCAGCAGGGCGGGCCACACGTCGTCGCGCACGCCTGCGCACTCCCGGTCGAGGACCAGGCGCACCCCGTCGCCGGTGACCTCGATCCGGCGGCCGATGTACTGCACCGGATTCAGCGCCGGATGCAGGGCGAGGATCCGGGCGAGCGCGGCCGGGTCCGTGCCCAGGCCGAGCGCCGCGCGGATCCGGTCCGACGCCACTCCGGCCACGCCCGCGAACTGCTTACGGCCGATCTCGTCGGCTCGTTCACGGTCGACCCGGCCTCGCACGGCCAGCAGGAACCCGGCGGCCAGCAGATGCTGTTGCAGGCACACCTCTTCGGCGATCCGGACCAGCGCCGACCGCGAGAAGTCGGCGAATCGCAGATCGCTCAGCAGCGGGCCCCGGTAGTCACCCGCGCCCTCGTCGGCCGGGTCGATGGGCGAGAGCCGCACCGACGCCGCCGCGGAACCCGCGATGACCGCGGCGCCAGCCGGCACCGGCGGCGGTTCGTTGGCCGGGTCGATGGTCACCCGCCACGCGCACACCGGCCGCCGGTCCGCGGGCACGCGTGGCGGCCGGTGCACGGGCCGCACCTGGGCGTGCGGATTGGTGGCCAGCGCGGTGGCGTCGAAGGTGGGGTCCTCGATGTCGTGGCACATGGCGCGGACGAACTGGTCGCCCAGCGGCTCCACGTCGGCGAGCGCGCCGCAGTGGTCGAGCCAGAACTCCCCGTGGTCGTGGTCCTCGACCCGGAACCGGAAGTCCAGGAACTGCGGTGGCGCACCGATGTCGAGCTGCAGGCCCTTGAAGATGGTCTCCACGCTGTCGCCGGTGAAGCCCAGCGCGGTCTGCATGCGGCGGGTGTAGACCGGGCTCGCGACCTGCCATTCCTCGATGGCCACCGCGGTCATGCCCTCGCGGCCGAACGCGCCGATGGTGTGCGGCATCCCCGAGCGGTCGATCAGGTGCCCGCACAGCAGCAGTTCGGGGACGAGCACGGCCAGCTGGTCGCGGGTCAGCGCCGCGAACGGCGAATCAGGTGTCACCACAGCGGCACCGGGGACTTGCCGATCGGATACCAGCCGGGCAGCGGCTGCTGGGTGGTCGCCTTCTCGATCCGCGCCAGCATGCCGGGGGTCATGGCCTTGTTCGTGAGCATCTCCAGGAACAGGGCCGAGACATTGCCGAAGTCGAAGAAGTCGCGCTGCCAGCTCCACTGGAAGTCGCCGCCGTAGCGGAACCAGCTGCCGCCGATGCCCTCCACCGCGTAGTGGCTGCCGTCGGCGCGGGTGGCGCTCGAGGTCTGCTTCCAGAAGCCCACCACGTCGCCGGACTTCTCGTCGATCACGATGTGCTGGTAGGGGTAGGTCCAGCCGTCGAGGCCGTCCATCTCCTGGCCGACGGCGATCTCGCGGATCTCCTCGCGGCCCACGGCCATGAATTCCTGCTTCGGGCCGTAGTTCCAGCCGTAGGTGGCGTCCTCGGTGTACATGTCGGCCAGCGGGCGCCAGTCACCGATGCTCTCGCAGCGCTTGTTCTCCGCCAGCCAGCGCTCGACCATCTCCTCGAGTTCGGCGCGGGTGAATCCGGTCATCGTCGTTCTCCTTCGTCGTGCGGGGCGCCGTCCTCGACGATCGACAGCGCCCGCGTGGGGCAATAGGTCACCGCGTCGCCGACGGCGGCGCGCTGCGCCGCCTCCGGGGATTCGACGAGGACCTCGACTTTTCCGCGTTTGGGAACCCGGAACACCTCCGGCGCCTCGGCCTGACAGGCCGCGTGCCCCTGGCACAGATCCCGATCAACGACGATTCGCACACCACACCCGCCGTCCGCCTTCCACACTCGGTCCGCCCAGCGGCGCCGTGTTCCCGGTGATGGCGGGCGGTCCCCGCCGCCGGATGGACACTCAGCTGGACATGTGTCTGGACAGTATCACCGGTGTCGGGGCGCGGCAAGAGAACAGCGATGAATCCGATTGCGGCGCACCATGTGCGCCGGGTGGGGTCGACCCGGGCACAGCACGGCGAGAACCGTCGCCGACAGAGCTTCCGCGACGGAGGGAGAGTCAGCGGCGCAGGGTCTCGCCCGGCGCACACCCGTACGCGGCGCGATAGGCGACGGCGAACCGCCCGGGGTGGCTGAACCCCCAGCGGCGTGCCACCGCCGCGACGGTCAGCCCGTCGCCGGCCGACCCGCCCACGAGTTCCTCGTGGGCGGCGGCCAGCCGCAACCTCCGCAGGTACTCGAGCGGTGTGGTGCGCAGGTGACGCCGGAAGGCCAGTTGCAGGGCGCGCGGCGTCACGAAGGCCGCCGCGGCGACATCGGTGACCGCGATGTTCTCGGCGAGATGCGATTCCAGATAGGCCACGGCCCGCCGGACGGTCTCGGGATGGGCGTCGTGCCGGTCGACCGCATCCGGTTCGCGCACGGCGGTGGTGGGCATGGTCGCCAGCACGGTGGCGGCCAGATAGTCCGCCGCCGTGGCGGCGACGAGGGCACTCGCCGAGGAGTGCGGATCCGCGGCGACCTGCTGCAGGTGGGCGATCGTGCGCCGCAGCCGGTGCCCTGCCGCGGCATTGACCGGCCGGTGCCCGGTGACCCGGACCGGCCCGTCGCCCGCGATCGCCACGCGGTCCAGCACCGCCGGATCGAACATGGTGATGTCGTAGCGGCTGTTGCGGATGGTCCCGGAATAGGGCAGATCGTGCGGGGTGAGCAGGCCGGTCTGCCCGGAGGTGAAGGTGTCGGTGCCCGCACCGTGATAGTTCTCGTCGATCCGGCCGGTGTGCACGGTGACCAGGCACACCCGGCCCAGTGGCTGCGCGTCGTAGGCCATGTCGAAGCCGAGGGCGAGCTGGTCGAAATTGACCGCGCCGAGGACGTCGCGGCGGATCCGGGTGCGGATCTTCTCGGGGCCGTTGCTGCCGATGCGCATGCGGGTGTAGGCGCTGTTGAGGAATTCCTCGGTGGCGCCCAGGTCGTCGCTCTCGAAGACGAGATTCCGCACGGCACTCCCTTCTGCCTCCGCTACGGTACGCGATGCGAACCTCGTCGGGCCCTGTCCCGGGACAGAAAGCGAAGCACTCCGCGTCGGGTCCGTGACGAGACCGGGGTACCGACACCGCGACGTGGTGGAATGGTGGGACCGGCTGGGCTTGAGAACACAGGACTGTCGGCCTCCGCACCCGAGCACCGGTGCCGAAGAAACGAGTCCGCGTGAGCAGCCCCCAGGACCACCCTCGCCCTGCCGCCGTCGAGGCAGGCCGCCGGGTAGGTGCCGTCGTCGAGCAGCGCGGCGGTGCGCTCGTCCTGCACGCCTGGGGTGAGGTCGACGCCTACACCTTCGCCCGCTGGCGCGAGCTGCTCGACACCGCGGCGGGCGCGGCGGGCGGACATCTCGTCCTCGATCTGGGCCAGGTCACGTTCCTGTCCGCCCGCGCGGTCGTCGACCTGGCCGAACTGGCCGACGCCCTGCGCCGCCGCGACATCACGCTGCACCTGGCCAACCCGCACCCGTGCTGCGCCGTCGAGCGCATCCTCACCGCCATCGGGATGAGCCCACGCCTGCCCGTCCACCGTGACCTCGCCGCGGCCCTCGACGCCGCCGACGCCTACCGCGCCGATGCCTGAGATCCGCGGTTCAGGAGCGCGCGCCCAACCGGGCGCGTTCGAACACGACTTCCACCGGATAGCCCGAGACCTCGGCGTCGAAGACGCCCGTCTCGATCTCGATGCGGTCGGTGTTGGCCTGCAGCAGCTGCCAGCCGAACCCGGACTCGTCGATGGGGTCCGGGGACGCCGACACCGCGCGCAGCCGCACCAGCATGCGCTGCCGGTCCGCGGTGAATTCGCAGCGGATGAGGGTGTCGGGGACGGCGTGGCGCATCAGGCAGGTCGCGATCTCGTCGACCGTCACCCGCAGGTCGGTGACCTCGTCGATCCGGAACCCGGCCACCATCGCGGCCGTCTCGGCGATGGCGCGCAGCATCGACAGCTGGCCGATCTCGGCTTTCACATCCATCCCGACAGCGGTGGTGCGGACCTGTCTGGCCGCCATCGACCGGTCGGGTGGGTGTGTCATGGTGCCTCCCGTCGTGAATGCGGCGTGTCGACGGGCGAATACCCGGCTACCGGCATCACCAACCGTCGATCACCGGGGGCTGCGTCGATTCCCGACCGTAGTGCCACACCTCGGCCCCGGGCAAGGCGCCGCAGTCGTTCACCAGCGCGAGGTTTACCGGGCACCCGAATCGGTAAACCCATTCGGCAGTGAGGCCCGCACCCGGAGAGAAACAGTCGAAGGCCAGGAGCTGATCCGATGTCCCACAACGCCGTTCACCCCACCGACCTACCGACCTACGAACACCCCGAACCGCTGTTCGCGCACTGGTCCCTGACCGATCCGCAGTCGCCCGAGCACCAGGAGCTGCGCGAACTGATCATCCAGACCTGCCTGCCGCTGGCGGAGAACATCGCCAAGCGCTTCGCCAACCGTGGCGAAGCCTTCGACGATCTGCTGCAGACGGCCCGGGTCGGGCTGGTCGTCGCGGTCGACCGCTACAACGTCGGGCAGGGCGCCCCGTTCCTCGGTTTCGCCATCCCGACGGTCATGGGCGAGGTGCGCAGGCACTTCCGGGACCGCACCTGGGCCCTGCACGTGCCGCGGCGCGACAAGGAGCTGTCGGTGCGCCTGGCCCCGGCCACCGAGAAGCTGACCCGCGAGCTGGACCGCTCCCCGACCGCCTACGAGCTGGCCGACGAGCTCGGTGTCGAGATCACCGACATCACCCGCGCGATGACCGCCGTCGAGGCGCACCACACCCGCAGCCTCGACACCCCGAGCCAGGACGCCGAGGACGGGCCGCGGATGTCGATCGCCGACAGTGTCGGCGACGAGGACCCGCTGTTCGAGTTCACCGAGGACGCGCTCACCGTCGCCCCGCTGCTCGCGCAGCTGTCCGACGCCGAGCGGCAGCTGCTGACGTGGCGGTTCTTCGACTCGCTGACCCAGTCCGAGATCGCCGAGCGGCTCGGCATGTCGCAGATGAGCGTGTCCCGCAAACTGTCGGCACTGCTCGACCGCCTGCACGACCAGGCCGCCGTCGAGCCGGAGATCCGCATCGCCTGAGCCGCGCGGCTAGGTGATCTTGGCCTCGATCAGCAGCGTCCAGATGTCGCCCTGGTCGACCACCTCGACGCCGAGCTTCTCCGCCTTGCTCAGCTTGCTGTCGCCGACGCCGGCGCCGGTGATGAGCAGGTCGGTGTTGGCCGAGACCGAGGACGCCGCGGTGGCGCCCGCCTGCTCGCACAGCCGCTGGAAGGTGGGCCGGGCGACCTTCTCGCCGGAACGCGGGTCGCTGATGGCGCCGGTGACGACCACGGTCTTGCCCGCCAGCGGCGCACCCGCGGCGATGACGGGCGGCAGGTCCTCGGCGCGCACGTCCAGCGAGACACCGGCGGCGCGCAGCCGTTCCAGTTCCGGGCGCAGCCTGGACAGGTGTTCGGTGAGCGAGGCGGCCACCTTGGGCCCGATGTCCTCGACGGCGACGAGCCGCTCCTCGCCCGCGTCGGCGACCTCTTCCAGGGAGCCGAACCCCGCGCGGGCCAGCCGGGCGGCGGTGCCGTCGGAGGCCATCGGGATCGCCAGGCCGATCAGCGCCCGCCGCAGGCCGACCTGCCTGCTGGCATCGATCGAGTCGATCATCCGGGCCGCGGACACCTCGCCGACGCGGTCGAACTCGAGCAGGCGTTCCTTGGTCAGCGTGTAGAAGTCCGACGGGTGTTCCAGGATGCCCGCCTCGGCGAGGCGCTCGATCCAGACCGGCCCGACCGCGTCGATGTCGGCCGCCGATCGCGAGGCCCAGTGGATGAGCCTGCGCACGGTCTGCGCGGGACAGGACACGTTGGTGCAGAACAGTTCCCGGCTGTTGCCCTGCTCGGTGACCGGCTGCGCGCAGGACGGGCAGACGGTGGGCGCGACGATCTCGCGTTCCTGACCGGTGCGCCGGGACGCGTCGAGTACCCCCGCCACGAACGGGATCACATCGCCGGCGCGGCGCACCAGCACCGTGTCGCCGACCTTGATGTCGCGGGCGCGGATCACTTCCTGGTTGGCCAGGGTCGCCTTGGTGACGGTGGTGCCGCCGACGAAGACGGGTTCGAGCCAGGCCACCGGGACGATCTTGCCCGTCTTGCCGACGTCCCAGACCACCTCGTTGAGCAGCGTGGTCTTCTCCTCGGCGGCGAACTTGAACGCCAGCGCGCCGCGCGGGGAGTTCGAGCGGGTGCCGGCCGCGGCGTAGGCGTTGCGGTCGGCCAGGCGCAGGACGGCGCCGTCGAGGTCGTAGTCGAGGGTGTTGCGGTCCTGTTCGATCGCGGTGATCGCGGTCTGCGCCTGGGCGGCGTCGGCGCACAGCCGCATCTGGGCGCCGGCGATGCCGAGTGCGCGCAGGCCTTCGGCCAGGTCGACGGCGGTGTCGTCGCCCGCGGTGTCCAGATCGAAGCCGAAGAACTGCAGACGGCGTTCGGCGACGGTGGCGGGGTCCTTCGCGCGCAGCGTGCCCGCCGCGGCGTTGCGCGGATTGATGAGCGGCTTGTCCGGGTGCGCGAGGTTGTAGGCGGTGAAGGTGGAGCGCAGCATGACGGCCTCGCCGCGCACCTCCACCCGGCCCGCGACCTCGATCCGGTCGGGGATGCCGTCGACCAGGGCGCGGACCAGCACGGTGACGTCGTCGCCGGTCGTCCCGTCACCCCGGGTGACCGCGCGCGCGAAGCGCCCGTTCTCGAAGACCAGCGCCAGCGACAACCCGTCGAGCTTGGGCATCACCACCACCGGCTGTCCGGGAAAGCGCTGGAAGAACGCCTCGACCTGCTCCGGTTTCGTCGCCTTCTCCAGCGACAGCATCGGCCGCGAGTGCCGGACCGGCGCGTGCAGCACGCCCGGCGCCCCGACCTGCTCGAGCGGATTCGGGTCGGGCGTGTGCTCCGGATGCGCCTCGATCAGGCCGCGCAGCTCGTCCTCGACCGCGTCGTACTCGGCGTCCGCGACCAGCGGCGAGCCCTGATAGTAGGCCTCGCGCAACACGACGATCCGGTCCGCCAGCTCACGAATACGTTCCCCTGTTTCCACAGCCCCAGAACCTACCGATCCGCACCGACAGCCCGGCATCGAACCGGGTCAGCCGGGGTCGGGAGTACCGGCCGGGGTGAGGGCGCACAGAGTCGGGAAGGTGACGGCCCAGGCGGCGAGGACCTTGTCCGCGGTGGCGGGGTCGGTGCGCAGGACGCTGGTGATGGCTTGGCCGCGCAGGAGTTCGAGGAGGGACTCGAAGGCGACCGGGAAGCCCGGCAGCTCCGCGTAGCCGGGGCCGAACGCCTCGGCGCCGAGCTGCCGGATGGCCCGGCCGACCTCCCGTTCGTAGGGGGCCAGGACCGTGCGCAGCTGGGGGTCGGTGCGCGCGGCCATCCAGAGCTCGTAGCCCGCCAGGTACAGCGGGCCCGACATCGCCTCGCGCAGGACCCCGATCGCGAACTCGATGCGGCCGGTGGCGGGCGGCGGGTCGGCGAGGGCGCTGCGAATGTCGTCGGCCTGCTGCTCGGCGACGCGCTGCACCGCGGCCACGAACATGTCCGCCTTGCTGGGGAAATGGTGCAGCAGCGCGCCGCGCGACACCCCGGCGACCTGCTGCACGCGCAGCGTGGTGGTCCCGGCGTAGCCGTGCTCCATCAGGCAGGTGACCGTGGCATCGATCAGGCGGCGGCGCATTTCGACCGGGTTGGTTCTGCGGACCGCCATGGTGTCACCGCCCTTTCGCAAGCTCGGTGCACATCGTGTCATGGCCCGCCCGGGTGTCCGCACCGCCACCCGGCGCTCAGCCGACCAGGCCGCCGCTGCAGGCCAGTACTTCGCCGGTGACGTAGTCGGACTCGGGCAGGCACAGCAGATACACCGCGCCCGCCGCCTCCTCCGGGGTGCCCAGCCGCCCGAGCGGCGCGATGTGCTGGGCGGCCTGGCGGATCATCGGATTCACCCCGACCTTGATCTCGCGGCCCTCGATGTCGATGGTGGCGTCGCCGTCGGCGGCGGAGCCGGTGAGGCGGGTCTCGATCAGCCCGTAGGCGACGGCGTTCACGGTGACCCGGTAGCGGCCCCATTCCTTGGCGATCGCCTTGGTCAGGCCGATGATGCCGGCCTTGCCCGCCGAGTAGTTGGCCTGTCCCGCATTGCCGTAGAGCCCGGCCAGCGACGAGACGTTGACGACCTTGCGGGTCACCGGCTCTCCCGTCTCGCGTTCCCGCTTGGCGGCGGCGCCGATCACGGGCTGCGCGGCGCGCAGGATCTGGAACGGCGCTTTGAGATGGACGTCGAGGATGGCGTCCCACTGCTCGTCGCCCATCTTCTGCACGACGCTGTCCCAGGTGTAGCCGGCGTTGTTGACGATGATGTCGAGCCCGCCGAACCGGTCGACGGCGGTGTCGACGAACCGCTGGGCGAAGCCGTCCTCGGTGACGTTGCCTGGGCACGCGACCGCGGTGCCCCCGGCCGCGACGATCTCGGCGACCACACTGTCCGCCACCGCGGCATCGAGATCGTTGACCACGACCCGCGCGCCGTGCGCGGCCAGCTTGCGGGCCACGGCCGCCCCGATCCCGCGGCCCGAGCCGCTGACGATCGCCGCTTTTCCGTCGAGTGTGTTCATCGGGAAGTGTCCTCTTCCGTGGTGGTCGTGCCGAGGTCGGCGAAGCTGCCGTGGCGGCCCGCGCCGTCGGCGAAGCGCGTCGCGCCCGCGACAGTGTCGGCGATCAGGGAGATGGCGCCGTGTTCGTGTTCGTTGGCCAGCGCGGCGGTTTCGGTGAGTCCCTCCTGCTCCAGGGCGGAGAGCCGGTCGTGGCGCAGGCAGGTCTGCGGGAACCGGGTCAGTTCGTGGGCCAGGGTCAGGGCGTGATCGAGGGCCTGCCCGGGTGGCGCGATCCGGTTGATCAGGCC
This sequence comes from Nocardia asteroides, assembly GCF_900637185.1. NCBI lineage: Bacteria > Bacillati > Actinomycetota > Actinomycetes > Mycobacteriales > Nocardiaceae > Nocardia > Nocardia asteroides. The sequence continues at coordinate 4,410,937 of NZ_LR134352.1, forward strand.
GATCCGCAGGGCCTCCTCGGCGTAAACCGGTCTGCCGGTGAGGATCAGGTCCATGGCGTGTCCCCCGCCGATGAGCCGGGGCAGCCGCACAGTGCCGCCGTCGATCAGGGGCACGCCCCAGCGGCGGCAGAACACGCCGAGCACCGCGTCCTCGTCGGCGACGCGCAGGTCGGCCCACAACGCCAGCTCCAGCCCGCCCGCCACAGCGTGCCCGCTGATGGCGGCGACGACCGGCTTGGACAGCCGCAGTCGCGAGACGCCCATGGGCGCGTCACCGTCGGGGGCGAAGCGGTTCGGGTCACCGGCGGCGACGGCTTTCAGATCGGCTCCGGCGCAGAAGGTTCCGCCCTCGCCGGTGAGGATCGCGACCGCCGCGCCGGGGTCGGCGTCGAAGGCGCGGAACGCCTCGGCCAGCGCTTCCGCGGTGTGCCGGTCGACCGCGTTGCGGACGTGTGGCCGGGCGATGGCGACGATGGTCACCGGTCCGTCCTTGCGGACGAGCACCGATGCGGTGGTGTCGGAAACAGTCATCAGAGCGACCTCGCGATGATTTCTTTCATGATTTCGTTGGTCCCGCCGTAGATCCGCTGCGCACGGGCGTTGACGTACATGTCCGCGATCGGGTATTCGCGCATATAGCCGTAGCCGCCGAACAGCTGCAGGCAACGGTCCACGACCTGGCACTGGACATCGGTGGCCCAGTACTTGGCCATCGACGCGGTCGCCACATCCAGGGTTCCGGCGTCGTGGCGCGTCACGCAGTCGTCGACGAAGGTGCGGGCCACCCGGGCCAGCGTCGCGCATTCGGCGAGCTCGAACTTGATGTGCTGCTTGGCGAACAGGGGCCTGCCGAAGGCGGCGCGCTCCTTGGTGTAGGCCAGCGCCAGCTCGACCGCGCTCTCGGTGGCGACCACGGCGCCCAGCGCGAGGATCAGCCGCTCCTGCGGCAGCTGGGTCATGAGCTGGACGAAACCCTGCCCCGCGGTGCCGCCGAGCAGTGCCGTGGCAGGGACCCGCACGTCGTCGAAGAACAGTTCGGCGGTGTCGCCGCTGTGCTGGCCGAGTTTGTCCAGGATGCGGCCGCGGCGCACGCCGGGAAGCGTGGCGTCGACGAGGAACAGCGAGACGCCGTGGGCGCCCGCGCCCGGATCGGTCTTGGCGGCCAGCACGATCAGGTCGGCGGAGCCGCCGTTGGTGATGAAGGTCTTGGCGCCGGTGAGCAGGTAGTCGTCGCCGGTGTGGACCGCGCGGGTGGTCATGTTCGCCAGGTCGGAACCGCCGCCGGGTTCGGTCATCGCGATCGCGGCGACGACCTCGCCCGACGCCATCGGCGGCAGCCACCGCCGCTTCTGTTCCTCGGTGCCGTAGGCCACCAGGTACGGGGCCACGATCCCGCTGTGGACGTGGTTGCCCCAGCCCGGTTCGTCGATGCGGCCCTGTTCCTCGAGGATCACCATTTCCTGGGCGAAGGTCCCGCCGCCGCCCCCGTATTCCTCCGGCACCGCGACACACAACAGTCCGAGTTCGCCCGCGCGCGACCAGAACTCGCGGTCCACGCACCGCTGTTCGGCCCAGCGCGCCCGGTTCGGTACGGCCTCGGCGGCCAGGAAGGCGCGCGCGACGGCACGCAACGCCACGGTGTCGGATGCGCTCGCCCAGGCGGGCGGGACAGCGGTGGTGGTCATGGCGCCACCGTACAGTCAGTCTGGACTGACTGTACACCTCCGGTTCGGAAACCCGGCATGTCGAGGATGGTCGCCGGCGCGGAACGTCGGTGTTCGGCAGCATGATGGTGGGATGTCGGAGAGGGTGTACGCATGCGCGCGGTGCTGATACTGATCGTGGTGCTGGTGATCGCGGTGATCGCGGGCGACCGGGTGGCCGTGGTGATGGCGCAGAACGAGATCGGCCGCCGGGTCGCCGCCGAATACGATCTGCCCCACGACCCGGAGGTCGCGATCGACGGATTCCCGTTCCTCACCCAGGCTTTCGACGGCACCTACGCCGAGATCGATATCCGGGTGGGCGACTGGAGCGGACAGGACATCACCGTCCAGGATCTCGACGTCACCCTGACCGACGTGTCGGCGCCGCTGAGCGACCTGATGAACCAGCGCACCGCCGATATCGTCGCGGCGACGGCGACCGCGACGGCCGTGGTGCCCTACGACGCCGTGCAGCGGTTCGCGCCTTCGGGTGTGGAGTCGATTTCACACAGCGCGGAGGGACTGCGCGTCACCGGAACCTTCCCGGTGGCCGGTATCGATGTGCCCGCGGTCGTGTACGTCACTGTCGCCCCGGCCGAGACCGGGATCGAGGTCACGCCGGTGTCGGTGCAGTCGGCTGCGGGCGGTCCGACCGTTCCTCTGGCGATGCTGCGCCGGACGCTGACATTCGTCGTTCCCCTGCGCCAGTTGCCACTCGGCGCGCGGCTCACCGCGATCGACGCCAGGGCCGACGGTCTGCACGTGATCGCCGCCGCGCAGGACGTCCACTTCCTGGAGCATCCTGCGGGCTAAGGGCAGCCGCCGAGCCACCACCAGCCGCCGGGCAGTTCGATGCGCGGGCAGATCGGATCACCGAAACCGTCGTAGGGACCCGCGCTGGGCGCGTCGGTGAAGTAGCCGTATCCCGTTGCGCCGTCGGGGATTCCGACATAATCGGGAACGAACGGAACCGGCTGCTCCGGAGTGCCGATGTCGGCCACTTTGCAATTCGCCGAGACCCAGCACAGATGTCCCGGTAGCGATTTCCCGTAGTAGCCGTCGTCTGCGCTCGGCGCGTCCATGGCCGCCACCGCAGCGAAACCCGGCCGCGCGAGCTGGAACCGGAGCCACACGCCGAGCTCCGGGCGGACGACGAACAGCACGGGCGCGCCGATCGCGATCAGCGCGAGCCCGGCCGTCGCCACCAGCGGGCCCCGGGAGGCGTGCGGGCTCGCCTGCCACACCGCGAGCCCGGACCCGGCGATCACCGCCGCGAAGGCCAGCGCCAGCAGCGGCAAGGCCAGCAGCCACAGATAGGTCAGGATCACCCCGCGATGCAACGCGATCACCACCGACAGCACCATCACCGTGGCGGCCACCAGAGGCGGGATCGCCGAACGCCGTTTCGACACCACCGCAACCTAACCCGCCGGAATGGTGAGTTCGCGCGGAGAATGTGGAGACCGTGTGCGAATGCCCGGCCTCGGTCAGCCTGCCCTCGACCAGCCCTCGGTTCCGCTAGGGTCCCGTGCAGATTCGTCTGCCTGGACGCCGCCCGGAAGGATTCCGATGTCGCTTTCTCGTCGCCGGCTGCTCACCGCGGCCGCGGTCGGTGGTTCGCTGGCCGCGCTCGGGATGCCGGTGGGCCGCGCGCAGGACGGGGCGGTGGGTCCCGCCGAGTTCGAGGCGCTCGCCGCACGCGGCTACAACCGGCGATTCCAGGCCCGCCCGGCGAAGATCTACGCGCCCACCGGCACCGAGGAGGTCCGCGGCGCGGTCGCCAGGGCGGTGGCGGAGAACTCGCGGATCGCGGCGCGGTCGGGTGGTCACTGCTTCGACGACTTCGTCGACAACGACCAGACCCGCTCGATCATCGACCTCGCCCGACTCGACACGGTGTTCTGGGACGAGGAGTACCGCGCGTTCTCGGTCGGCGCCGGCGCTGACATCGGCACGATGTACCGGGCCCTGCACCGGTGGGGTGTCACGGTGCCGGGCGGCATCTGCCTGGGCGTCGGGATGGGCGGGCACGTGACCGGCGGTGGGTACGGTCCGCTGTCGCGGCGGTTCGGGCTCGTCGCCGATCATCTCGTAGGCGTGGAGGTCGTCACGGTCGACGCGACGGGGAACGCGAAGGTCGTCGTCGCGACGAAAGACGGCCCGCACCACGATCTGTGGTGGGCGCACACCGGCGGCGGGGGCGGGAATTTCGGTGTGGTCACCCGATTCCTGTTCCGTTCGACCGGCGCCGACGGTGGCGACCCCGCGACCGCGCTGCCGAAGCCGCCGGGTGCCATACTGAGTGCGCGGGTGATCCTGCCCGTCACGACGGAGGATTCGTTCGTCCGGTTCCTGGGCAACTATCTCGCGTTCTTCGAGCGGCATCGGGCGCCCGGCAACGATTTCGCCGGGCTCTACGCCCCGCTGATGTTCCGGACCAGCGGCACCGGCGCGGCCGAACTGCTGATCCTGCTCGACGCCGACTCCCCCGACGCGCAAGCCCGATTCGACGCATTCGTCGCGACCGTGAGCGACGGCGTCTTCCCGCCGCCCGCCGTCGCTCCGGCCACCCGGCTGTCCTATCCCGACACGGTGGACCGGGTGTACTACGCGAAGGGCGCGAACACCACGCGGGTCAAGGTGAAGGCCGCCTACCTGCGCCAGGCCTACTCCCCCGACCAGCTCCGGATCTTCTACCGCTACCTCACCGATCTGCGCTTCCTCGGCGAATCCCAGCTCGAATTCCTGCCGTTCGGCGGCGCGATCAATGCCGTCGCCCCGGACGCGACGGCCATGCCGGCCCGGGATTCGTTCATGAAGATGCTCATCCACGCCTCCTGGCGGCTGCCCTCCGACGACGAGCGGTACGTGCGCTGGGCCCGCGAGATGTACCGCGACGTGCACGCCGACACCGAGGGCGTCCCGATCCCGAACGAGAACTACGGCGGGAGTTACATCAACTACCCGGACCCCGATCTGGCCGACGCCGCGTGGAACACCTCCGGCCTGCCCTGGCACGCCTTCTACTACGGCGCCAACTATCCGCGACTGCTCCGGATCAAACAGTCCGTCGATCCGGGAAATGTGTTCCAGCATCGCCTCTCGATCGGCCGCCCCGACTGGTGACGGCGGTCAGACGAGGGCGAGCACCCGGCACGGTCCGCCGGTGCCGCCCGCGTGTTTGGGCGCGCCGACGATGATCGTGGCGCCCGACGGCGGCACCGCCTCGAGATTGGCCAGCATCTCCACCCCGTAGCGACCGGCGCCGAGCAGGGCGGTGTGCGCGCCGTAGTCAGGGTCTGCGCCGCAGTCCAGGCTGAGCGTGTCGACCCCGGCGCCGACGATCCCGAATCGGCCGACCAGATACTCCACGGCCTCGCCGGAGAACCCCGGCGCGTGCGGCAGTCCGCGGTCGTCGAGATTGAGGAAGGTCGACGGCCGCGTCACCCGTCGTTCCCACCCGGAATACATGGCCACGAACGCCCGCTCCGGAATCTCGCCGTAAGTCGCGCGCCACCGATCGATATCGGCGACGGTCACGACCGCGTCGTTGTCGGTGGCCGCCCTGGCACTGATGTCGAGCACGACCAGCGGCGCGATCAGATCCTGCGCCGGAAGGTCTTCGGTGGTGGCACCGCCGAGGATCCGGTGCGCGGGCGCGTCGACATGGGTGCCGGTGTGCTCCCAATATCCGAGCGCGTACTGCCCGAACCCACCGCTCGCGTGCCAGGCCACCGGAACCATGGTGAACGGCGCGTTCCCCGGCCAGACCGGCAGCTGCGGCGTCAGCGTGTACGTCAGATCGACGACGCGCGACCCCGGCGCGGCCTGGGCGGGCGCGGCCACCGCCGCCAGCGCGGTCAGTCCCGCCAGCCCGAATACGGCCCGCCGGCTGGGCCGCGGCGCAGCGGCGTGGGCCAGACGAACGATCTCGGGCGCGCACACCCCGGTCACGATAGCCGAGCAGATCGGTCGATCCACGCAATCCCGGCACCTCGCCGACATGTCCGCGCGCCGGGAACACCGGGGGCGTGCCAGACTGGCGACGTGAGCGGGCCGGTGAAGACAACCAGTGATGCGCAAGCGAACGGGAAATGGCGTGACCGAGGGGATGTGATCGGGAGCGGACTGCTCTGGCTGGCCAAATGGTCGCTGTGCATCGTCGCGATCGCGGCGGGAGCGTGGGTGCTCGGGTCGGTCGCCGCCCGGCTGTGGGTGGTGATCCTGCCGGTCGCGCTGGCGATCGTGGTGAGCACGATCCTGTGGCCGCCGGTCCGCTGGCTGACCCGGCACAAAGTCAAGCCCGCACTCGCCGCCACGATCACGCTGCTGGGATTCCTGGCCGTCGTGGCGGGCATCGTCGCCTCGATCGTGCCGTCGGTGGCCGATCAGGCACCCGAACTCGCCGACAAGTCCACCGAAGGCGTGAACCAGGTCCGGGACTGGATCCAGGGTCCCCCGTTGCGGATCCGGGACGAGCAGCTCGATTCCGCGGTCGACGCGATCGTGGCGCGCCTGCAGTCCAGCGGCGCGCAGATCGCCAACGGCGTGTTCACCGGTGTGTCCACGGCGACCACGGTCCTGATCACCATCTTCCTGGTCCTGGTGCTGGTGTTCTTCTTCCTGAAGGACGGCCCCCGGCTGCTGCCGTGGATGCACCAGGTGTTCGGTAGCCGTAGCGGTCGCCATGTCGAAGCGGTGCTGCAACGGGTGTGGGCGACGCTGGGCGGCTTCATCCGCACCCAGGCCCTCGTCAGCCTGGTCGACGCCGTGTTCATCGGTGCGGCGCTGTTCCTGCTGGACGTGCCGCTGGCGATGGTGCTGTCGGTGATCACCTTCATCGCCGGATTCGTCCCCATGGTCGGCGCGTTCGTCGCCGGCGCGCTGGCGGTGCTGGTGGCGCTGGTCGGCAACGGGTTCACGACCGCGCTGATCGTGCTCGGCGTCGTCATCGCGGTGCAGCAGCTGGAAGGCAATGTGCTGCAACCGGTCCTGCAGAGCCGCAGCATGGAACTGCACGCCGTCGTCGTCCTGCTCGCGGTGACCGCGGGCGGCTCGCTCTACGGCATCACCGGCGCGTTCCTCGCGGTGCCGGTGGTCGCGATGGTCGCGGTCGTCGTCCGCTACATCGGCGAACAGATCGACGCGGTCACCGGCCCACCGCCACCCGCACCGGAACCCGAGGCCGACGAGGACGCGCAACCGAGTCCACCGCCGGTGGCCGAAGCCGGTGCCTGAACGGGCCTTACCCCCGCTGCTCGGCGCGTGACCGGGAATTCACCGACTCCGAGTCGATATCGTCGGCAGACGCCATTGCGGGTCATGTTGGCTATGGTGTAGTTACCCGAATCACGCTGCGCCTAGGTCAGGAGTCGTCGTGCCGAAGCTCGAGTTCACCCGCAGGTCCGAGCTCACCCGGAAAGAGGCGTCCGAGCAGTTGATCGCGATCGGGCATGCCCTCGCGAGCGGTTCCGAAGTGGAGATGGGATCCGGCGGCGACACCCTGGAAATCCAGGTCGCGGACCGGGTCCGGTGGAAGCTGGAGATCGAGGTCGACGGGGACGAGACCGAGATCGAGTTCGAGATCAGCTGGCGCGACAAGCCGGCCGCGGAACCCGAGCCGGCTCCCCGCCCGGCCCCGGCCAAGACCGCGCGCCGTACCCGGGCCCGCAAACAGCCCGCGAAATAGCTACTTCGGTACCAGGATGCCGGTCAGGTCGGCTTCCCGGATCGGAGTGTCGGGATTGGCTTGAGCGCCGCACATGAGGTCGATGGCGGCGACGGCCAGATCCTTGGTGTTCTGGTCGATCGAGGCGTCGTCGCCGCGTTCCTCTTCGAGGAACTTGGTCACCGTCACCTCTTTCTTGGCCGCGTCCTGCGCGGTGTATTCACTGCACCGGGTGTCGCCACCCTTGTTCAGCGCCTTCTCCGCCTCGCTACAGCCCACGGACCCGCCGAGCAGCAGCAGGGCGATGCCCGAAGCGGCGACAGTTTTTCGTACATCCATGATCATCAGTCCTCGTGTGAAGTGGTGCCGCGGGTGGATACAGGGGACATAGCCACTGTCGCCGGAGGCAATCACACCGATCCGCCCGCGGCACCCTCGGTTAGCCCACGGGGACCGGCAGCTGGGCTTCGGTGACCGGTCGGCCGTCGCGGAGGCGGGCGACCTCCGAGCGGGCGAACTCGACGCGCGGCGTTTCCGCACCCCGATCCGCGGCCAGAGCGTCGGCCAGATCGAAGATCGCGTCCAGGACCCGCTCGTTGCGCCGGCGCCCGGCCCGGCCCGTTTCGGACTTGCGGAAGGCACGCCGGCCCTTGGCGTCGGCGCAGGCGGCCTCGGCCTCCTGCTCGGTGACGGTGCCCGCCTCGACCTCGGGAGCCAGGATCTGCGCCAGGAATTCGCGTTCCCTCGGCACGGTGGTCCGGAACACCACCGCGGCGATTGTCAGCGCGACCACGGTGATCGCGAGGATGACCCCGATCGCGGCCACGGCGCTGGACCCGACATTGCCCATCGCGTCCCAGCATCCGTGCAGCAGCATCGCGACGGCCATCAGCCCCAGGCCCCGCCCCACCCGGCGCGGTTCGGCCGGCCTGCCCAGCAGATACACCAGGCCCGCGCAGAACAGCGCCGTGTACAGCAGGTGCCCGGTGGCGCCGGTGGCCACCCGCAGAACGACGGTGCCCATCGAGGCCTCGACCTGATTCGCCCCGAATTGCGCGGCGCCGGAGTTCATTCCGTAGGCGATGTCCTCGATGATCTCGAACCCCAGGCCCAGGAACGCGCCGACGATGAACCCGTCGAACGCGGTCCGGATCAGCCGCGGCGCCAGGGCGATGAACAGCAGCAGCCCGAAGCCCTTGGCGGTCTCCTCGGTGAACGGCGCGGTCAGGGCGGCGCCCCAGTCCTGGGCCCAGGCGTGCCCGAAGACCTTGCCGTAGATGCTGAGCACGGCGGTGTTCGCGTAGGAAGCCATCGCCCAGGTGGCGGCGAATCCGCCCCAGCAGAACGCGGCGACCAGCAGTGCCGTGGGCTGGCGGGCGTAGCGGTCGATGTGGGCGACGAACCACCAGAACAGCGCGCCGTACACGGCGAACACCGCCGCGGTCACCAGGATCGCGCGGCCGTAGGCGGGATAGCTGGTCGCGATCCGCGAGACGAACAGCAGCACGCCGGAACCGACGAGCAGTACATACACCCAGAACGCGAGATTGCGCGGCTGGTAGAAGGTGAATCCGCGGCCCCAGCCGGAGTTCTCGATGGCCAGGAATCTGGCCCGGGTGGTGTCGGTGCCGGTCATCCTACGTCTCCGATCCGGCCGATTCCGGCGATCATCTCGGCGACCTCGCCGAGGATGTCCTGTCCCGGCTCGGCCGGGCCGATCGCGACGACCTCGATGCCCTTGCCGTCGAGGACGAACGCGGCGAGCACACCGTCGACGGTGGCGGCCGCGTAGCGGGTGATGACGCCGTCCAGTCCCGAGCGGGTACTGATGGCGACCGGGTCGCCGCCGGCCTTCAGCGCGCCGCCGAGAAGTGCGTCGGTGCGTTCGATCTGGGCGAGCAGTGCCGACGCGTCGCCGTCATAGGTGCCGACGCGGACTACGAACTGTGTTCCGCCGCGGGTGAGTACCGCCTCCGTCGGGTAGCCCTCGCCGGTGGGTTCGTCGCTGCGGCGTTCCCCGGCGACGAGCGACCAACCCGCCGCCGCGGTGAACCCCACCCCGCCTTGGAGCGCGATCACATCGCCGGCGACGGTGACGTCCTTTTCCGGCACCGCGGCGTCGATCCGCGGCAACAGGACACCCTGGAGGAGCGCCAGGGCGAGCACGATCAGCGCGGGCGCGATGGTGCGCTTGTCCATGCCGAGCCAGCGCCGGTCCACCGGCACCCAGCGGTCGCCGGGGTCGAAATAGCGCTCGGACAAGGCACTGTCGGCCTCCCGTTGATGCGTTCCCACGTACCTCTCCTCATCGATCGGGGACGCCGGCACGCCGGGCTGGGCGAGCCGGAATGCTCGGATGTGTCGCGGTCAGGCCGCCGGGGCGGGGGCCGGCTCGATGCGGTGGCGCTTGACCAGCAGGATGATCGCCAGCACCGGGTAGACCAGGATCGGCAGCAGCGTCCCGAGGTAGAAGGTCTGCTCGGCCAGGATCATCGTGCCGGTGATCAGGGTGAAGTCGAACAGGCCGTGCAGCACGGAATTGAGCACGTTGCCGTGGCTGACCCGGCGGATCAGATAGAAGAAGTAGCCCGCGAGGCTGACCATGATCGCCTGGGGCAGCGCACTGGCACCGTGGGTGATGCCGTTGGTCAGGTGCACGGCGCCGAAGACGACGCTCGACCACAGTGCGACGCGGCCCTCGGTCAGTCCGTGCTCGCGCAGCACCAGCACGCCGATACCGCGGAACATGCCTTCCTCGCCCCAGCCGACGAACTGTGTGGCGAGCAGCAGCACCAGCACATAGACCAGGCCCTTGTCGGCGAGCGCGGCGTAGTTGATGCCGAAGACGATCGCGACGAGGAACAGGATCGGCACGATCCGCACCCAGGACCGGGTCGGGTGGTCGTCGTGCAGCACCGGCCGCAGCCACCCCAGGTAGGCGATCACGCCGTAGGTGAACGCCAGCGCCACGCCCAGCGGGATGATCATGCCGAAGAACACCGCGCGGGTGGTGAGCATGTCCTCCGCACCGGTGAGCGCCGTCATCAGCAGGCCGCCGAGCTGGATGATCGCGAGGTAGACGATCACGACCACCGCGAACAGCGGGTAGGACAGGCTCCGGCGATTCGGCGTGATGGGCAGCACTGTGTCTGACGCGCTCATGCGGGCAAACATAGCTGTTCGCCACCCTTGCGGCGCGGAAGTGACATTCTTCGGCAAACCCCTTTGACACCCGCGGCGATTTTGCAGCAACTGCCAAATTGTTTCCACAACTCACTGCAAGTGGGCGAAATACAGCCCGCCGTCGGCGAGAGCTGTTGCATCATGGGAAATACCGAGCATTCATTCCCGATACTCAACCGCAACGCGCTTCCGACGGCGACAACGTTGCCCCCGCGCGCGTCGACCACCTTCGCCCACGGCGACGACACCCCGCGGGGGGCACTTGCCCCGGCCCGCCCCGTTCCGTGCAATATGGGTGATATGCCGCATTCGAATCCTGTCTCCGCCTGGAAGTCCCTCCGCGAGGGAAATGACCGCTTCGTCGCCGGTACCCTGCAGCACCCCAGCCAGGACGCCGCGCACCGCGCCGAACTGGCCGGCGGGCAGCAGCCCTCGGCGATCCTGTTCGGGTGTGGTGACTCCCGCGTCGCCGCCGAGATCATCTTCGACCGCGGCCTCGGCGACATGTTCGTCGTGCGCACCGCCGGGCACGTGGTCGACAGCTCCGTGCTCGGCTCGATCGAGTACGGCGTCGCGGTGCTCCAGGTGCCGCTGATCGTGGTCCTGGGCCACGACTCCTGCGGCGCGGTCGCCGCCACCATCGACGCCCTCGACAACGGAACGGTGCCGGGCGGGTTCATCCGCAGCGTCGTCGAACGCGTGACGCCGTCGATCCTGCTGGGCCGCCGCGAGGGCCTGGCCAATGTCGACGATCTCGAGGCCCGCCACGTCGAGGAGACCGCGCGCCTGCTCACCCAGCGTTCCTCGACCATCGCCGAGCGCGTCGAGGCGGGCGAACTCGCCATCGCCTGTGTGACCTACAGCCTCGACGACGGACGTGCCCACCTGCGCAGCGTCATCGGCGACATCGGCGAGCTGGCCTGACCCGCACCCGGTGCACAATGGCTGGCGCTGCGGCCGACGGGGCCAATACAGTGGGCGCATGCGTGGACGATCCCGAATCCTGCTGTGCTCGACCGCAACCGTCGCCGCGGCGCTGGCCCTGCCGGTCCATCAGGCCGCGGCCGCCGAGCCGTCTCCCGGTTGCGCGCAGGTCCGCGTCGTCACGGTCCGCGGCACGCTCGAACCGCAGAGCGGCAGCCTGCTGCTGACGCCGCTCGCGAAACAGATCGCCCAGGAGTCCGGCCGCGCCGCCACGGTGACCGAACTCGAGTACCCCGCCTCGATGGCTCCCGACAGTGCCGTCCGGGGCGTCGAGAACCTGACCGCCCTGGTGAACCAGGCGGCGACCGAGTGCCCGGATCAGCAGCTCGTGCTGCTCGGTTATTCGCAGGGCGCCCGCGTCATCGGCAATACGCTCAGCGCCCGCGCCGCGTTGACGGATGCCGCGGCCACGCGGATCGACGCCGTCGCACTCTTCGGCAGCCCGCTGTTCAACGGCGCCGAGCCGTACAACCGCGGCAACTACGATCCCGCCCTCTCGGGCACCGGTCCCCTGCCGCTCGGTGCGATCGGCGAGTTCACCGACCGCACCCGCTCCTACTGCCATGCCGCCGACCGCGTCTGCCAGGGCGGCGACCCGGCCGCCGGCTTCGGCAATGCCCTGAGCTACGGCCATTTCGCGTACTTCGTCAACGACTACCGCGGTCAGGCGGCGACCTTCGTGCGGGAGCAGCTCGGCTCCTAGCCCTTCCGCTTCCACCGGCCCGGGAGCGCCGAGCCGGTGGACGTCGAGCGGGCTCAGCTAGATTCCGGCGACGTGGGCGAGGTCGACGGCCTGCTCGATCACCGCGTCGATACGGGCCGCGGTGGGAATGCCCGCGGCGCCGGCGTTGTCGGGGCGGTCCAGCGCGCGTCGGCGAACGCCTTCGCCGATGATGGCGAGCTTCCAGAGGCCGAGAACATGCCAGAAGGCGAGGGCGGCCGGGTCACGGCCCGTCACGTCCAGGTAGCGCTTCGCCATATCGGCGCGGTTCGGGAAGCCGGGCAGGGTCGACGGGGCGAAGTCACCGCCGGAGGTCTCCCCCGGTTCGGGCCAGTAGGTGAGCAGGGTGCCCATGTCCGCGAGGGGGTCGCCCAGGGTGGACAGCTCCCAGTCCAGGACCGCCACGATCTCCGGCCGATCCCGGTGGAACATCAGGTTGCGCAGGTGGAAGTCGCCGTGCACGAGCGTCACCTCGCGCTGCTCGGGGATCGCGGCGGACAGCCGCCGGGTGAGATCGTCGAGGCGGGGCAGCTCCCGGGTCTTGGATTGCTCGAGCTGCCGCGCCCATCGGGTGAGCTGGCGTGGCGCATAGGGTTTCCGGCCCGCGAGCTCGTGCAGGCCGTGGCGTTCCAGGTCGACGGCGTGCACGGCGGCGAGCGCGTCGGGCATGGCCGCGGCGATCTCGCCGCGCTCCGACGGAGTGAGCGCTTCGGCGACCTGCATGGTGTCGACAGTGCGGCCGTCGACGTAGTCCATCAGCACCAGCGGCACCTCGGCGTAGCGGGCGTCGGTGGTGCTGCCGTGCACGCGGGGCACGGGAACACCGGTGCCTGCCAGCGCCGACAGGATGCGGGCCTCCCGGACGACGTCGTGGGCGGAGGCGAGAATGTGCCCGAGCGGCGGTCTGCGCAGTACCCAGCGCGCGTCGGCGGCATCGGTGACCAGGTAGGTCAGGTTGGACTGGCCGAGTCCGATCCGCTGGAACCGCAGCGGTGCCACCGCCGGGATACCGAGGTCGGCCAGCCAGGTCCGGACCGCGCCGGCGTCGACCGCGATCGTCTGTTCAGGCACGCGGGGCACCTTTCCGGAACAGGCTCGCGTCGCCGAGGCGCTGCCCGCCGTCGATGACGAAGGTCTCGCCGGTCACCCAGCTCGCCGCGTCCGAGGCCAGGAAGGCGACCGCGTCGGCGACATCGCCGGGTTCGCCGATGCGCCCCAGCGCGGTGGCGGAGTTCAGGGCGGTCTCGTGGGCCTTCCACAGCGCCTCGGCCAGTCGCGTGCGCACCACGCCCGGCGCCACCGCGTTGACCCGCACGGCCGGCGAGAGTTCCAGTGCCAGCTGCTTGGTGAGGTGGATCAGCGCCGCCTTCGAGGCGTTGTAGAGGCCGAGGTCGGGTTCGAACCCCATGCCGCCGATGGAGGCGATATTGATCACCGAGCCGCCGTGTTCGCCCATCCAGGCGCGCGTGGCCAGCGAGGTCCACAGAATCGGGGCCCACAGGTTCACGCCGAAGGTCTTGGTGAACCGGTTGTAGTCCTGGTCGACGACCGGCCCGTAGGCGGGGTTGGTGCCCGCGTTGTTGACCAGGATGTCGATGCTGCCGAACCGTTCGAGCGCGGTGTCGATGCAGCGCCGGGCAGCGTCCTCGTCGGTGGCGTGCGCCGCGACGCCGAGGGCGGTGCCGCCCACCTCGGCGGCGGCCGCGTCCGCGGATTCCTGACTGCGCGAGGTGAGGACGACATTGCCGCCCGCCGCGGCGATCGCCTGTGCGGTCGCGAGTCCGATGCCGCGCGAGGCGCCGGTGACGATGGCGGTGCGGCCGGTGAGATCCGATCGGGACATGTCCGTCGCTTTCTGCCGGTGGAGGCCGGCCGGTGGTCGGTGGCGGCGGCAGCTCCTGCCCGTAATCCGTTGTCGTGGAGCACTTTTCGGAAGACATACCGGCCACCACGTCGGTGACGCGTTCACGATAGGGCGCGATGGACTACTCGGCTATGGACATCGGCACAGGATGTGACAGGGCAGATGTGCGCAGGCACATAACTCCGGTCAGTCTCGACCAGCCTGCGGCGTGAGCACCCAGGGGCTCAGCTGATGCGCCAGTTCGAGGGCGAGTTCGACCGCGAGCCGATGCTCACCGGGCGGATGGCCCAGCAGCGCCGTGGCCCGGGTGACGCGCTGCAGCACCGTGTTCCGATGCGTGTGCAGCCGAGCCGCGGCGCGCGGCGCGTTCTCGGCCTCGTCGAGGTACACCCGCAAGGTATCGCGCAGGCGAGCCGCCGCCGCGGTGTCTTCCGCCAATGGGCCGAGGGTCGCGGCGACGAATTCGACCGCGCGACGGTGGTCCTGCGCGGCCAGCGCGGTGACTTCCAGATCCCGGTGCAGCGCCAGCCGCGCTCCCCCGGGATGGCCGGCGAGCAGGCCGTGCACGTCCAGCGCGGCGGCGTGCGTGCGCCGGAACCCGGCGATACCCGGCGCGGTGGGTCCGACGGCCACCCGGACTTCCGGCGGCACCGCGTCCAGCACGGCAGGCAATCCGGTGGTGTCCGGATCGGTGTCGGTACCCAGCCACGCCCACAGCGTCGACGCGCCGACGGCCAGGGTCAGCGGTTGCCGCGCCCCGAGGGACCGGGCCACCAGATGCGCGGTCGATTCGAGGACACCCTGCCCGGCCGCCCCCTGGGACCACACCACCAGCGCGGTGTGCCTGCGCGACAGCTCGTACCCCAGCCGTTCACCGGCACGCCTGCTGTCGATCGGCGCGCCGTCGAGGATCAGCCGCACGGTCTCACCGCGCCGGGCGAGAACGCCGCCGAGCAGCTCCTCCCGCTCCCGCTGCGCCGCCGCGATGACCTGACCGATCACCTGATCGATGAACTCGCCCATGCTCTCCGAGGCCAGGTCCAGCACCTGCGCGAGCACGGGCCCCGACGGCGCCAGCCGGATGGCGTGCGCCATGTACCGCCGCCACACGATGTTCTGGCCGCGCCGATAGGACTGGAAGATCGCGTTCAGCTCGAAGCCGCGCCGGGCCACCGTGCGCGCGACGTCGAGGGCCTCCGGCGGGATGTCGAACACGGTCGGCGTCTCCCGCCGCGCGAACACCGTGAGCACCCGCGCGGTATTGGCCCGGTTGCTCGCCGACATGTCGGCGATGAACGCGGCATCGGCGTTCATCGACGGATTCGCGGCGAGCTCGGCGGCGTCCATCTCGGCGACGAGCTCGTCGACCTCGCCCAGCATCACTTCGGCGACGGCTCCCATCAGCTCCGCCACCTCGGGTGATTCCGCACCGCCGACCATGCCGAGCAGTCTGCCACCGCCCGGCCGGGTACCGGCGGTCAGCTGCGGCCTAGGCCGGTGGGCGGTAGGTGACGTCCAAGGCGACGGCTTCGTCGATCTGCGCCGGTGTCAGCAGGCGGACCGTGTGCGAGACGGCCGCGCCGACGGCCGCGGTGCGGATGGCGAGCGCCGCGGCGGCGACGTCGTCGGGGACGTCACCGATGACGAACAGGTCGTCCTCGCCGAAGGCGAAGTAGCACGTCTCCACCGATCCGCCGACGCTCTCGACCATCTCCGTGATCGCCGCCTGTCGCGCACTCCCGCCCTGCGCGAGCAGACCCTGCGCCCCCTCCTGGAAATAGCTGACCCGCCACATGTACTTGGGCATATCCACCATCCTCCTCGGTCGGACACGATCGTCGGGACAGGGCCTGGGTTCCAGGCCACACCCACACGATGAGCTGTCGCAGCAATGATGCGCCAACGCGACGGCCGCGATACCCGCGCAGGTCGCGTGTCGCGCCACGTTTCACCGCTCGCGGGCAGTGGCTCCCCCTTCGGGGAGTTCGCGCCGTGTCCAGGGGCGTCACAGTTCGTCGAGCAGGTCCTCGAGGTGGATCGGCAGATCGCGGACCCGGATTCCGGTCGCGTGGTAGACGGCATTGCCCACGGCGGCGGCGGATCCGACGATGCCGATCTCGCCGATTCCCTTGGTGCCCAAGGGGTTCACGTGCGGATCGGTTTCGTCGATCCAGCTCACGTCGATCTCGCCGATGTCGGCGTTCGCCGGGATGTGGTAGCCGGCGAGGTCGTGGTTGACGACGGTGGCGAAGCGGGGATCGAACCGGCTCTCCTCGAACAGCGCCATCGACACGCCCATGGTGATGCCGCCGACGAATTGGGAACGCGCGGTGCGCGGATTGACGATGCGGCCCGCGGCGAAGACGCTCACCATGCGCGGCACCCTGATCTCGCCCGTGTCGGCGTCCACCGCCACCTCGGCGAAGTGCGCGCCGAAGGCGTGGGTCGAATAGTTCTCGCGCTCCGGGTCTTGCGCCGCGTCCACGGTGATCTCCGCTCCGTCGGCGGGTTCGGTGCCGAACCGGTCGCGGAAGGCCTGCCCGGCGGTCACGACGGCCGAGCCCCAGGACGACATGCCGCTGGACCCGCCGGCCACCGTGCCCGTGGGCAGCGTCGAGTCACCGATGCGCAGATCGATGCGGGCGGGGTCGACGGCGAGGGCGTCGGCGGCGATCTGGCCGAGCGTCGTCCAGGTGCCGGTGCCGATGTCCATGGCGTCGATGGCCACCTCGTAGCGGCCGCCGCGGTACCGCACGCGGGCGCTGTTGCCCGGCGAGACCTGCGCGGGGTAGGTGGCCGCCGCAACGCCGGAACCGCGCAGCCACCGGCCGTCGCGCCGTGCCCGCGGCGTCGGATCCCGGTCGTCCCAGCCGAAGCGTTCGGCGCCGGCGCGCAGACACTCGAGCAGCCCGCGGCTGGAGAAGGGCCGACCCGTTTCCGGGTCGACCTCGGGTTCGTTGTGGACGCGCAGGGCGATCGGGTCCATCCCGAGGGCGACGGCGAGTTCGTCGAGCGCCGTCTCCCCCGCGTACATGCCCGGGCAGTGGCCGGGCGCGCGCATCCACGACGAGACCGGTACGTCCAGCGCCGCCAGCCGATGCGAGGTGGACCGGTTGGCCGCCGCGTACATCACCCGCGAGGACACCGCGGTCTGTTCGGCGTATTCCTTGACGGTCGACACCTGCTCCACCACCTCGTGGGCGATGGCGGTCAGGGTGCCGTCGCGGTGGGCGCCGAGCCGGATCCGCTGGATGGTCGGGGTGCGGTAGCCGGCCAGCGAGAACAGCTGCTGCCGGGTCAGTGGCAGTTTCACGGGCCGGTCGCCGACCATTTTCGCGGCCATCACGGCCAGCACGATGTGGGCGTGCGGTTCGCCCTTGGAGCCGAATCCGCCGCCGACATAGGGCGCGATCACCCGCACCTGTTCCGGGTCGAGGCCGAACAGGGGACCGATCGTCGCGCGCACCACGTGCGGGCCCTGGGTGGAGTCGAACAGCACCAGCGTGTCGCCGGTCCAGTGCGCCACGGTGGCGTGCGGTTCCATCGGGTTGTTGTGCTGCATCGGTGTGGTGTAGGTGTGGTCGATCGAGACCGGCGCGATGTCCAGCGCCGCGTCCACGTCGCCGACGGAGGTGTCGGAGTCGAAGCCGCCGTCGAGGCCGTCCGGGGTGTACAGGCCCTCGTGGTCCACACGCAAGGTGACGTCGGCGGGGAGCTCGTCGTAGACGACCTCGATGCGGGCCGCCGCCTCGCGCGCGATCTCGGGGCTGGTCGCGACGACGGCGCCGATCAGCTGTCCGCGGAAGGCGATCCGGTCGTGCTGCAGGATGAAGAGCTCGGCGTCGTCGTCGGCCGACAATCGCGGCGCGTTGTGATGGGTGAGGACCGCGACGACACCGTCCATCCGCTCGGCGGTGGTCGTGTCGATCGCGCGGATGCGGCCGCGGGCGATCGTCGCCTGCACCGCGAACGCGTGCAGCGGCTCGTGCTGCGGGTGCTCCATCGCGTAGGGAGCGCGGCCACGCAGTTTGGCCGGGCCGTCGACGCGGGTGGGTGAGCTGCCGATCGCCTGAATGCGCAGCGGGGTGGCCATCACGCTCCCGTCAGTTCGCGCAGGGTCGACACGAGCACCCGGCGGGCCAGGGGGATCTTGAAGCCGTTCTCGCGCAGGGGCCGCGCGGCGGCGAGTTCGGCGTCCGCGGCGTCGGCGAAGGCCGACTCGGTGGCCGGTTGTCCCCGCAGCGCGTCCTCGGCGGCGTAGGCGCGCCACGGTTTGTGCGCGACTCCGCCGAAGGCGACGCGGGCGTCGCGCACGACGCCGTCGGCCAGGTCGACCGCGGCCGCCACCGACACCAGTGCGAAGGCGAACGACGCCCGGTCGCGCACTTTGCGGTAGGTGGAACCGGCCGCCCAGCCGAGGGCGGGGATGTCGACCGCGGTGATCAGGTCGCCGTGGTCGAGAACCGTGTCGCGGTCGGGATCCTCGCCCGGGAGCCGGTGCAAATCGACCACCGGGATGGTGCGCTCGCCCTCGGCTCCGAGTATCCGCACCACCGCGTCCAGGGCGGTCAGCGCGACCGCCATGTCCGAGGGGTGGGTGGCGACGCACTGGTCCGAGGCGCCGAGGATCGCGTGGTCGCGGTCGAAGCCGCCGATCGCCGAACAGCCGCTGCCCGGGGCGCGCTTGTTGCACGGGGTGGTGGGGTCCTGGAAGTACGGGCAGCGGGTGCGTTGCAGAAGGTTGCCCGCGGTGGTGGCCAGGTTGCGCAGCTGCGGTGACGCGCCGGCCAGCAGGGCCGCCGACAGCATCCGGTACCGCCTGCGGATGAGCGGGTGCGCGGCCAGGTCGGCATTGCGCACCGCCGACCCGACACGCACGCCGCCGTCGGCCAGTTCCGTCACCTCGTCGAAGGGCAACCGGCTCACATCGACCAGCCGGCTCGGTGCGGTGATGCCGAGCTTCAAATGATCGACCAGATTGGTACCTGCGCCCAGGAACGCGGCGTCCGGATCAGCGCGGACCGCGGCCACCGCGCGTGCGGCGTCGGTAGCGCGTTCGTAGTCGAATTCCCTCATCGCAGGGTGTCCTGGATCGCGGCGACGATCGCGGGATAGGCGCCGCACCGGCACAGGTTGCCGCTCATCCGTTCCCGGATCTCCGCGGCGTCCAGATCGATCTCGCCGGTGAGATCGGCGCTCACGTGACTGGGTGCGCCCGCCTCGGCTTCGGCGACCATGCCGATCGCCGAGCAGACCTGGCCCGGCGTGCAGTATCCGCATTGGAAGGCATCGTGGGCGAGAAAGGCCTGCTGGATCGGGTGCAGGACTTCGCCGTCGGCGAGCCCGTCGGCGGTGACGACGGTCGCGCCGTCGTGCGCCACCGCGAGCGCGAGACAGACGGTCGCCCTGCGCCCGTCGAGCAGGACGGTGCACGACCCGCACTGCCCGTGGTCACACCCCTTCTTGGGAGCGGTCACCTCGAGCTGCTCCCGCAGCACATCCAGCAGGGTGGCGCGGGTATCGACGTCGACCTCCCGCCGCTCCCCGTCGACGGTCACACTGATCCGGGCACGCATAGAACGACCTCTCGTCTGCGGAACACCGACTCCACCGACCCCACGCGGCCGACCCCACCGGGCCCACCACCGTCCTCCACGCCTCTGCTGTGCGATCACGCACCTGCCACGCTACCAACCCACCGCATCCACGCCACGAACATCGAACCCGGCGGGCGAGCTCTCCGCCCGACCGATTTCACCGCACCGCTCGCAAGGCCGGGGTGCCCGGCCTGACGTTCGCCAAACAACGCGAGAGGGCCGGCCTGTCGACGACCGCGGCGGACTGCTCCGTGCCGCACCCTGAAACCAGACCCAGCCACATCACCTGTGCTGCGATCGCAGACGATGCCCGCCCCGATTCGTTCATGCTGGTGGACCGACAAATCGTTGGGTCGGCCGAACACGGCGACCGTCGGTTCGCGGTTCGACGACAGACCTCGCTTGACCTTCCAACGAGTGGAGTGCGGGCTATCGCGCCCGGCGTAGCGCGCGCTCCGCCGCGTTGACTCCGCACATTCCGTGGGCTCCGGGGCCCGGCGGGGTCGCTGCCGAGCAGAGGTAGTGGCCGGGGATGCCGATGTCGTACGGCTGCAAGGTCTTTCGTGGGCCGAAGACCAGCTGGGGGGTGTCCTTGGCGCCGGTCATGATGTTGCCGCCGACGTAGTTGGGGTTGTAGTCGGCGAAGTCGGTGGTGGTGCGGGTGTTCAGGCCGACGACGCGGTCGCGGAAACCGGGTGCGAACTGTTCGATGCGGTCGATGATCGCGGCGGTCGCGTCGCCGGTGTAGCCGTGGGGCACGTGGGCGTAGGTCCACAGCGGGTGGACCGAACCCGCCGAGCGCTGAGGGTCGGCGAGGTACTGCTGGCCCACCAGAACGAACGGGCGCTGCGGCATCCGGCCGGCGGCGATGTCACGCTCCCCCGCCGCGACCTCGGCGAAGGAGCCGCCGAGGTGGACCGTTCCCGCCCGGCGGGCCGCCTCCGCGGTCCACGGGACACCGCCCTCGACGGCGAAATCGACCTTGAACGCGCCGGGTCCGTACCGGAATCGCCGGTAGGCGCGGGCGATCCGGGCCGGGAGCCGGTCGCCGAGGATCTCGGCGACCGCGGTCGGGGCGACATCCCAGACGGTGATGTCCGACGGGGGCAGGTCGGCGCGCGAGCGCACCCGCACCCCGGTCTCGATCTTGCCGCCGCGATCGCCCAGTGCGGCCGCCATGGCGTCGGCGATCCGCTGGGACCCGCCGACGGCCACCGCCCAGCCGTACCGGTGCCCCGCGGTGAGGATGCCGAGCCCGACACTGGCACTCAGCGGCCGCTCGAGCGGGACGAAGGCGTGTGCGGCGACACCACCGAACAGCGCCCGGCCGGGTTCGGTCCGGAAGGCGCGCGCCAGCCAGGTGGCGGGCGCGGTGGCCGGAATGCCGAAGCGCGCCAACCGGATCGGATGCCGGGGCACCCGCAGCAGGGGCCGCATGATGTCGGCGCCGGTCTCCTCGTAGCCGGCGACCGGGCCGTCGAACAAGGCACGCCACAGCCGCTCGTCCGCGCCCAGCCCCGCCGCGGTGTCGGCGACCGAGCGGTGCAGCACCCCGGCGGTGCCGTCGTCGAGCGGATGCACGCAGTCGAGTTCGGCCCAGGCCCAGCGCAATCCGTACCGTTCCAGGTCGACCCGCCGCAGGAACGGCGATCCGACGGCCATCGGATGGATGGCCGAACAGTGGTCGTGCAGCAGCCCGGGCACGATCGCCTCGCTCGAGCGGGTGCCGCCGCCGATCGTGTCGGCGGCCTCGAGCACCGTCACCTCGACGCCCGCCCCGGCCAGGGTGACGGCCGCGGCCAGTCCGTTCGGGCCGCTGCCGACCACTGTCGCCGTTGTCATCGCACTCGTCCTCTCCTCGGGTTCCGCCTACTCGGCGGGCTGGACCACGGTGTCCGGGTGCAGTGCCACGGTGCCGACGACATCGGGACGCCGCCAGGTCACCCGGTGCGGGATGGGTCCGTCCGGTAGCCAGGGCAGCGCGGCGACCGCGTCGCCGACCTCCCAGGTGCCGCGTTCGACGACACCGAGCGCGGCATCGATCACCATGTACTCCTGGGTCGTCTTGTGGATCGGCTGCGACTCCACCCACACCACGATCCATTCTCCCGGCTCGAAGCCGACCCTGGCCTGCACCGCGTCGATCAGATCACGGTTGTGCAGGTGACCGTCGCCGAAGTTGAAGCCGATCAGCGAGTTGCAGGCGAACTCGGCCTCGCGCACGGTCCAGCGGTCCAGCTCGGGGATGTGCTTGTACAGCAGCGAGAACAGGCCGCGGCCCTGACTGTGCATCGAGCGCCAGGCGATGGTCTGCTGCATGGTGATCTCGGCGACCGCGGGCTCGTACCCCATGGCCAGCAGCTGGTCGATCTGGTTGTCGGCGGGCCGGTGCGCGATGGTGTTCAGCTTGGCTTCGGCACCGGGCGCGAACGCCCACAGCGCCGAGGCCCAGTTGCCCGCGTACTGCCGCATGGACGGCAGGAACGACACCAGGTCCGGGCGCAGATTGCCCAGCACCGGGAAGAAGGCCAGCCCGGCGACGATCGCGATCGTGAGCCACGGCGAAGACATGTCGAAGACGCCGTAGCCGTCGGTGTTGGGGAAGCCGAGGAACAGGAACACGGTCAGGTAGGCGAACAGGATGTTCCATTCCAGCGGTACCGCCAGCGGGAAGGTCGAGGTGATGAACAGGTGGAACACCACCATCATCACCACGCCGGCCAGCGTCAGCCAGTAATTCGTGGAGAACAGCAGGACGATCGGGGTGATCACCTCGACGGTGGTACCGCCGACATGGGCCATGAACGACGCGACGCCGGACGGGCGGATGTCGTGTGGGAAGTCCCGATAGTGGGCGCGCTTGACCGACCGGAACGGCAGGGACGGGCTGTTGGACACCATCGGCGGCACCACATTGGTGAAGTGCTTGCCGAACTTGGACACCCCGGCACCGACCCACACGATCACGATCAGCAGCTTCGCCGCGATGATCATGTCGGTGAAGGGCAGGACCGCGAAGAACAACAGCGCGGGCAGGTACTGCTCGCCGCGAGCGGCGAGGAAGATCGTCTTGTCACGCAGGCCGCACAGCACATAGAGCACGATCGGGGCCACCAGCAGGGCGGGCCGCACCAGCCCGGACGTGTTGTCCGGCAAGGCTTCCAGCAGCGACGCGGTGGTCCGGCCTGGTGCGAGCAACGCGACCGCGAGCGAGGCCAGGAAACCCAGGTAGAGCGCCACGTCGAGCGTGGTGCGCGAGTCACCGGCGGTGAACGGCACCCGCCGCCAGGGCCGCAGCCGGATGCTGCCGCGCCGAGCGAAGTACAGCGCGCCGCCGGTCATCGGCTTGAACTTGCCCGCCAGCGGTCCCCACGAGCCGGCAACACCGATCGCCTCGAGCAGCACCGTCCACAGCACCAGCTTCTGGTAGACGATCGGCTCGTTCCACCATTGCCCGATGTCCCAGAACGGCCCGGTGCCGGAGGTGGCGGTCGCCACCAGGACGCCGCCGAGGATGTAGACGACGAGCAGTTTGGCGATGTAGACGGTGTGGATCATCTTCGGCGAGCCGAATCCGTATTCCGCCCAGTGCAGTGCCAGCGTCCGGACCCGTTCGCGCAGTGGTAGATCCAGAAATGTCCCGGTGTCCACCGGCGGGAAGTCTCCCGTCTTGAATCCCATGACCCGATCCCTTTCTCTCCTGCCTCCGGGCGCGCGCGACCGCGACCGAAAGGATGTCTTTCGTTCGGAATGTGGTGTGATGTGCGGTCGCTCAGGCCCGCGCGGCGAGCAGGCGCAGCTGCTTCTTGTCGATCTTGCCGACGGGGTTGCGCGGCATCTCCGCGGTGAGCACGATCGCCGCGGGCACCTTGAACGCGGCGAGTTCGGCCCGGCAGTGCTCGGCCAGTTCCGCGACGGTGACCGTGGTGTCGGGCGCGGCCACCACGTGGGCGACCGGGACCTCGCCGAGCACCGCGTCCGGCACGCCGACGACGGCGGCTTCGTGGACCGCGGGGTGCCGGTAGAGCGCGTTCTCGATCTCCTTGGGGTAGAGGTTCTCCCCGCCCCGGATGATCATGTCCTTGATCCGGTCGACCAGGACCAGGTAGCCGTCGTGGTCGAGATAGCCGACGTCGCCGGTACGCAGGCGGCCCTCGACCACCGTGCTCGCGGTTTCCTCGGGTCTGCCGAGGTAGCCGCGCATGACGGTGGGTCCGCTGATCACGACCTCGCCGGGTTCGCCCGGCTCGCACGCGGTGCCGTCGGGTGCGGAGATCGTCACCGTCTGACCGGGCAGCGGCAGGCCGACTGTGCCCGGTTTGCGTGGTCCCGCAATCGGATTGAGGGTGGAGGCGCAGGTGCCCTCCGACAGGCCGTAGCCCTCGACGATCGGGACGCCGTAGCGGCGTTCGAACCGGCCGATGAGTTCGGCCGCCATCGGGGCGGCGCCGCAGATCGCCACGCGCAGCGAGGAGGTGTCGGCCGGCTGATCCTGCGGGCGGGCGACCAGCATGGCGTAGATGGCGGGTACCGCCGAGAAGTACGTCGGCCGGACCCGGGCGACGGTGTCGAAGAATCCGGACGCGGAGAACCGGCCCGCGATGGTGGTGCGGCCGCCGGCCAGCAGGGGCGACAGCACGCTCACCACGATCCCGTTGACGTGGAACAGCGGCAGGATCAGCAGGCTGTGATCGGTCCGGTTCAGGCCGAGCGCGCTGATGACCATCGCGCACATGGCGGCGAGGTTGTCGTGACCGAGGAGCACGCCTTTGGGCCTGCCGGTGGTCCCGCTGGTGTAGATGATCAACGCCAGACCGTCGGGCTCCGGCGGCGCGACGGCCACCGGGCCGGCGGGTGTCGCCAGGGCGGCGACGTCGAGGGTCACCGCCGCGCGCCCGGGATCACCGATCACGACCCGGGCCGCGGAATCCTCGATCTGGTAGCGGATGTCGTCGTCGGTGAGTCCCGGGTTGACCGGGGTGACCGCGGCGCCGAGCCGCCACGCGGCGAACAGGGCGACCACCAGCTCCACCCGGTTGGGCAGCACCACCGCGACGACGTCGCCGGCGCGGACTCCGGCCCGGTGCAGCACCGACGCGGCGGCGCCGACCCTGGCGTCGAACTCCGCGTTCGACAGCGTGCCCGCGTCATCGCCCACGCTGGGCCCCGCGGGGTCGGCGGCGGCTCTGACCTGGGGCAATTCGGCGATGTGTCGCATGATTCCTCACCGGGTTCGTCTGTGATCTGGGTTACATACCTCAAGGTAGGGCGCGGCTTCTCCGCCGACTACGGGCCCGCAGCCCAGCGTTGCGCGCTCGTCTTGTGCCACGGGCACAAACGGCGCCGTCCCCGCCCGCGGCGCGGGTACTGTCTGCGGCCATGCCCCTGGACAACGAGCCGCTGGTGCGCGCGGTGGCGAGCCGGATCAAGGCCGACCTGGACCGGCGCACGACGACGATGACCGCCATGTTCGTCGACATCATCCCTGAGTTCCGGCACGACGACGAGGTGCTGCGGCTGATGGTGGCCAGCACCGAATCCAACCTGGTCGCGATTCTGGACATGCTCACCCTGGCGATCGGGGTGGACGACATCACCGTGCCGCCCGCCGCCGCCGAGTACGCGCGCCGTTTCGCCCAGCACGACCTGTCGCTCGAGGGACTGCTGCGCGCCTACCGGCTCGGCGAGAACATGTTCGTGCAATGGACGATGGCGCTGCTGGCCGAGCTGAACCCGCCCACCGAGGTCGCGCTGGCCACCGCGGCCCGCATCGCCGACGTGGTCAACGGCTACATCGACCGGGTGATCGAGGGCCTGATCGACATCTACGAGGACGAGCGACGCCGCTGGGACGCGCGCACCGACGCGGCGCGCGCGGCCCAGGTGCGCGCGGTGCTCGACGCCGACGATCTCGACCTCGCCTCGGCCGAGCAGATGCTGTCGGTGTCACTGCGCGGCTGGCACCAGATGGCGGTGCTGTGGACACTGCCGGGCACCCCCGACCCCGGCGCCGAGCTGCGCGCCGGAACCGGGCTGCTCGCCGACGCGACCGGCCGGACCCCGATGACCATCGAAGTGGACGACCACAGCCGCTGGGTGTGGATCGCCTCGGCGGGGCGCGCCGCTCCCGACACCGGACGGCTCGCCCACGCTCTGCGCGCCCACCCGAATCTCTCGGTGGCCCTGGGCGATCCGGCCACCGGCCTGGAGGGTTTCCGCCAGACCTTCCGCGACGCGCAGCGGGCCCGCGCTATCGCCCTGGCGACACGCGCCCGCGGCCTCACCGACTATGCCGAGGTGGCGCTGTCGGCCCTGTTCACCGACCGTGTCCCCGACGTCCAGGCGTGGGCGAGCCGGATCCTCGGCGGGCTGATGGGGGCGGACGAGACCGCGGCCCGCCTGCGCGAGACGGTCCGCGCCTTCCTCGACGCCCGCGGCAGCTACACCGACGCCGCCGCCCGCCTGCACGTCCACAAGAACACCGTGCACTACCGCGTGCGCAAGGCCGAGGAACTGCTCGGCCATCCGCTCACCGACCGCAGGCTCGATCTCGAAGTGGCCCTGCGCGTCTGCGCTCAGCTGGGCCTGCCGCGGTCGCGTCCGGGCGCACCGCCGAACGCGACCGGCGACAGCTGACGCGACGTTACGACGCGCCGACGAACACCGGGAGTTCGCGGTGTCCGTTGGAGATGAACCCGATGACCGGTGGCACCGCCGCCGGATCGACCGCGAAGCGCAGGGCCGGGAAGCGGTCGAACAGGGCGGGCAGGGCGATCGCGGCCTCGAGGCGGGCCAGCGGGGCGCCGATGCAGTGGTGGGCGCCGTGACCGAAGGCCACGTGGTCCTTCTTGATCCGGGTGACGTCGAAGGTGGCCGCGCTCGCGCCGTGCACCCGGGGGTCACGGCCCGCCGCGGCGTAGGAGGCGAGGATGGCTTCGCCCTTGGCGATACGGATGTCGCCGATCTCGATGTCGTCGACCGCGTAGCGCAGCGGCAGGTGCGCGACGGGCGATTCGTAACGCAGCGTCTCCTCGATGACATCGTCCCAGGTGGCGCGGCCCTCGCGGACGGCGGCGAGCTGCTCGGGATGGGTGAGCAGGTTGAAGATGGCCTGATCGAGCAGGTTGACGGTGGTCTCGTGGCCGGCGTTGATGACCAGCATCAGGGTGTCGACCATCTCCTTCTCGGTCAGTCGCTCCCCGTCCTCGTCGCGCGTGGAGATCAGGACGCTGGTCATGTCGTCGCCGGGATGGTCACGGCGCAACGCGACCAGGTCACCGATCAGGCCGAACATCTCGACGTAGTTGGCCTGCGCGGCTTCCGGGGAGATCTCGGTGTCGAAGAAGCGGGCGACGCAGGTGCGCAGCGCCGGCTCCATCTCGTCGGGCACACCCATCAGCTCGCAGATCACCTGGATCGGCACCGGGTAGGCGAAGGTCTCGCGCAGATCGACGCTCTCGCCCGCCGGGGTCTGCGCGATGTCGTCGAGCAGCGTGGTCACCAGCTCTTCGACGCGCGGCCGCAACGCGGCGGTCCGGCGGTGGGTGAAGGCGGGCGAGACCAGCTTGCGCAGCCGCCGGTGATCGGCGCCGTAGGCCGTGAACATGTTGTCGACCGCGACCCAGGGAAACAGCGGCCATTCGGCGCTGACCTCACCGTTGATGAACGACCCCCAGTGCTGGGCGGCGTCTTTGGATACCCGTGGGTCGGCGAGGAGTTGTTTCAGCAGCTCGGCGTCGGTCACCGACCACGCGGGCACACCCATCAATTCGACCGGCGCCACCGGCCCACGCGCGCGAATTCGCTCGTTCTCGCCCTGAATATCGATACCGGTCAGATCAAGCGCCAGTGGTTGATTACTCACAGGTGTTCTCCTACATCACATTCAATGGCGGACTGGCCGGGAAGACCACCGGCAGGGCCGCCAACGCCCGATGGAAAGGCCCAGGGCGCCAAGACAGTTCATCCTCTCGCACCGCCAAGCGCAACTCCGGCAGCGCGTCCAGGAGCTGATCCACGGCTTCCTGCGCCACCAGCGACGCCACCGATTTGGCGGGGCAGGCGTGCGGGCCGCTGCTCCACGCCAGATGCGAGCGGTTGCCGGTGCGCTCGCCGCCGATCGCGGGATCGTTGTTGCACGCCGCGAAACTGATCATCACCGGCTGATTCGCGGGCAGCCACAGATCGCCGACGGGCGTGGGATGACGCGGGTAGGAGATGGCGAAGTTCGCCATCGGCGGATCGTCGAACAGCACCTCGTCCAACGCGTCGCGGGCCGAGAGGCTGCCACCGATGACGCTGCCGGCGAAACGTTCGTCGGTCAGGATCAGCCGCAGGGTGTTGACGATGAGATTCTGCTGCGGTTCGAGACCGGCGCCGTAGATGCTGATGATGTTGTAGAGCATCTCGGTGTCGTCGAGTCCGGCGTGGTGCTGCAGCAGGCGGGTCACCATGTCGTCGCCGGGTTCGCGCCGCTTCAGTTCGATCAGGTCCATCAGGGCCGCGCTGAGCATGGTCATGCCCTGCACGGCGCCGTCGTCGACCGAGTCGAACAGCATGGCCATGCCGGTGGTCACGCGCTGGCCGATCTCGCCCGGGCAGCCCAGCATGTGGTTGAGCCCGGCGAAGACCAGCGGAAAGGCGTACTGCGAGACCAGATCCGCCGCGCCGCTCTCGCAGAAGGTGTTGATCAGCGGAATGGCTTCGCGTTCCACGATGGCGTGCAGACCGTGCAGGTCGACACCGTCGATGGCGCCGACATTGGCCTGCCGATAGCGCGCGTGCGCGACACCGGTGTTGCGCAACACGTTCGGGTACCACATCATCATCGGCTTCACCGGGCAGTCGTCGGGCACCGTGACCTCCCACGCGCGCGGGTCGGCCGGGAAGTTGTCCGGGTCGTTCAGGATCCGCACTGCCTCGCGATAGCCGATCACCAAGGTCGCCGGCACCCCGGGCGCCAGTTCCACCGGCGCGAACGCGCCGTAGCGGCGGCGTAATTCGCGGTAGCTGCGGTGTGGATCGGCGGCGAATTCGTCGGTGTACATCGGGAACCGGGGTCCCTCGAAGGTGTCGGTCGGACCGATCGTCCAGGGCATGGCGGCCGATGGTTCGGACAGGCGCGAGCTGGCCAAAGGTGTGACTCCTGACGCGAGGTGGAACACGAACGATCGCGGGTAGCGAAACGCCCACGTGTCTGTCAGGCTACGACGAGCCGTCGTGGCCACGGTCTGCGGGCAAGCACAGCGAGGCATCGCGATGCCCGCACCGGCGCCGTGTCACCGGCGTTCAGTTCGGTTCGGCCACAACGCACTCAGACCGGCGCGACGGGACGGAACTCCACGACCGCGTCGTCGCCCGCGCGAACCACACCGGCACAGGACTCCGGCACTTCGTTCCACGCGCCGGGCAGATCACCCAGCGGTTCCGAGACGACGAAACGGGTTTCGTCGCCGAGGCGGTGCAATACCTCCACCTCGGGATGCAGGGCGCGCAGGGCGGCGATCTTCGTCGAGAAGAACAGCGAACGCGACTGTCGCTCACTCGAATACCGGAAGACGTACAGGGATTTCCCGTCGGTGGTCGCCACCGTCATCTGGACCGGATATTCCACGTCATGCGCGCGGCCGACATCCTCGACGAATCCGACCGCGCGGGCGACGGCGCCGAGCGGATCGTCGACGAGCCCGAATGTCAGTGCCAGATAGAACAGAGTTTCCGAATCCGTCGACCCTTCGAGATCGGGAAACAGGGCCGGATCGATGGCGGTCACGAGATCGCGGCGGACGTCGTGGAATCCGCGCAGCGCGCCATTGTGCATCCACAGCCAGTGTCCGTGCCGGAACGGATGGCAATTGCTGCGTTGCACGGGCGTTCCGGTGGAGGCGCGAATATGCGCGAAGAACAGCGGGGTGCGAATCTGACCGGCGACCTCACGCAGATTCCGGTCGTTCCACGCCGGCTCGATACTCTTGAACACCGCGGGCTCGTCGCCCTCCCCGTACCAGCCGATCCCGAAACCGTCCCCATTGGTGGTGGTGGCGCCGAGGCGGGAATGCAGACTCTGGTCGATCAAGGAGTGCCGCGGGGTGAACAGTAATTCCCCGGCAAGAATCGGCTCCCCCGAATAGGCCATCCACCTGCACATATATCTATTGAAACAGACCGGATTGCCGATGTTAAGCGCTGATCGCACGAGCGGGCGGGCAGCCGGGATCACCCACCCGGTTCTGACCCACGCACCGCAATGTAAGGTAAGCCTACGCAAATCTGAGAGGGCTAGTCCATGCGCATCGTCTCGTTCGGCTTTCAGACCTGGGGCCGCAAGACCCTGCAGGCACTCATCGACTCCGAGCATGAGGTGGTTCTGTCGGTCACCCATCCGGCCGCGGAATCGTCCTACAAGGCGATCTGGAACGATTCGGTCGAGGAGCTGGCCCGCGAGCACGGCATCCCGGTCCATCTGACCGAGCGCGCCGACGCCGAGACGATCGAGCTGGTCAAGCGCGCCGAACCCGACGTGATCGTGGTGAACAGCTGGTACACCTGGATGCCCGCCGAGCTGTACGACCTGCCGCCGCACGGCACCTTGAACCTGCACGATTCGCTGCTGCCCAAGTTCACCGGTTTCTCCCCGGTGCTGTGGGCACTGATCAGCGGCGCCGAGGAGTTCGGCCTGACCGTGCACCGCATGGACGAGCAGCTCGACACCGGCGACATCCTGGTGCAGAAGCGCCTGCCCATCCCCGCCGGCGCCACCGGCACCGAACTCGTCCTGGCCGGCATGGAGCTGATCCCGGGCGCGGTGCACGAGGCCCTCGCCGCGCTGACCGACGGCACCGCCGTGTGGACGCCGCAGGACAAGGCCGAGCGCACCTACTTCCACAAGCGCTCCGACCGCGACAGCAGCATCGACTGGTCCTGGGACGCGGTCGACCTGGAACGCTTCGTGCGGGCGCTGTCGGCGCCGTACCCGCGCGCCTACTCGCACTACCGCGGGCAGCGCGTCGAGGTGCTCGAGGCGCGGATCTCCGAAGCGCGCTACGGCGGCACCGCCGGGCGGGTCATCGTTCAGGAGGGCGGCGGCGCCGTGGTCTGCGGCCCGCAGCCGCACCGCGGTGGCAACTACGCGCTGGTCGTCACCCGGGTCCGGACCGCCGACGGCACCGAGCACGAGGGCGCGGAGTTCTTCGGCCGCGGTGGCTATCTGACCGTCGACCCGGCCTGAGTCCGCAACACCCGCAGGTGGCCACCCGCAGCGGTGGCCACCAGTTCGTCCTACCCCGAGTTCCCGAGGCACCATGACGCACCCTGATCCGGCCCCTGCTCTCCGACCGCTCACCGCAGCCCAACGTGAGGTGTGGTTCGCGCAGCAGCTGCTCGGACCGGTGCCGCTGACCGTGGCCCAGTACGTGGACCTGCGCGGGCCCCTCGACCTGGAGATCTACCAGCGCGCGGCCCGCGCCGCCGCCCACGATCTCGGCGCCTACCTGCGGTTCACCACCGTCGACGGCGAGCCGGGGCAGATCGCCGATCCCGGCCTCGACGACCGGATCGCGGTCCGGGACTGCTCGGGCGAACCCGATCCGGCGGCCGCGGCGCTGGCATGGATGCGCGCCGATCAGTGCACGCCGTTCGACCTGGCCGTCGATTCACCCATCGTGACCACCGTGCTGCGGCTGAGCGACCAGCGGCATCTGGTGTACACGCGCGCCCATCACCTGGCGCTCGACGGCTACGGCGCGATCCGGTTGCAGCAGCTGCTGGCTCAGCACTACGAGGCCGCGCTGGCCGGGACCGAACTGTCCTCGACGGCGGTGGATTCCACGGCCGTCCTGGCCGAGGCGGAGCAGACGTATCGGGCGTCGCGGCGCTACGCGACCGATCAGGAGTACTGGCGCGGGCAGCTCGCCGACCTCGCCGCACCGGTGAGCCTGGCGACACGCGCCGGCGATCCGGACCCGCTGCCGATCCACGCCCGTGCCGAACTCCCCGACGCGCTGGTCGCCCGGCTGCGCGAGCGCGGCGACTTTCCGGGCAACACCGTCGTGCTCGTCGCTGCGTTCGCGGCGTTCCTCGGCAGGCTCACCGACGCCGATCCGGTGACGCTGAGCTTGCCGGTCACCGGGCGCACCGTGGCCGCGCTGCGCGCCTGCGGCGGCATGACCTCCAATATCGTGCCGTTGACCTGCGCGGGCGACACCGTCGGCGGCATCGTCGCCAGCGCCCGCGCCGGGATGAGCGGCGCGCTGCGTCATCAGCGCTATCGCGGCGCCGACATGGTCCGCGACAGCGGGCGGCAGGCACGGTCGCTGAGCTTCGGTCCCGCGGTCAACATCATGAACTTCCACGCCGAGCAGGTGCTGGGTCCGGCGCGCGGCCGCATCCACCTGCTCTCGACCGGACCGGTCGAGGATCTCGCGCTCAATGTGTACCCGGTCGACGATTCCCGGCTGCGCGTCGAGTTCGAGGCCAATCGCCATCGCTACACCGAGGCGGAGGTCACCGGGCATCTGGACCGGTTCGTCGGCTTCCTCACCGCCTTCGCCGCGGCGGCCGACGAGGTCCCGATCGCCGACCTGCCGGTGCTCACCCCCGCCGAACGGGAACTGCTGGTGCCGTGGCGCGGCCCGCAGGCGCGGACCGCGGCGACGCTGAGCGAGCTGATCGCGGCCGCGGTCGCCGAGAATCCCGACGGCACGGCCGTCGTCTACGACGACAAGCGCTGGACCTACCGCGAATTCGACGCGTGGACCGACCACCTCGCCGACACGTTGCAGGCGGCGGGCGCCGGCCCGGAGACGCTGGTCGCGATGGTCATGGAACGCTCGGCCGCGTCGGTGGGCGCCGTCTGGGCCATCGCCAAGACCGGCGCCGGGTTCGTGCCGATCGACGCCGCCTACCCGGCCGAGCGCATCGCCCACATCCTGGGCGACTGCGGCGCCACGGTGGGTGTCACCACGCTCGCGCAGCGCTCGGATCTGCCGGACTCGGTGGACTGGACGTTCGTCGACGTCGCCGGGCCCGCCGCCGAGGCCACCGCGCCGCGTGCCCCGTTGCCCCGGGCCGCTATCCGCCCCGAAAACCCGGCCTACCTCATCTACACCTCCGGCTCGACCGGTGTGCCCAAGGGCGTGCTGGTGACCCACGGCGGCCTGGCGAACCTGGCTGCCGAACGCCGTGACCGCTACGCGCTGCGTCCGGGCGCACGCACCCTGCACCACGCCTCCCCCGGCTTCGACATGGCGGTCGGCGAGATCCTGTGCGGCCTGGCCGGGGCGGCGACGCTGGTCGTGGCGCCGCGGTATGTGATGGCCGGACCCGATCTGGCCCAGCTGATCCGGCGCGAACGGCTCACCAACGCCATCATCACCCCGGCGGTGCTCGCGACCCTGGATCCCGAGACACTGCCGGACCTGAAGGTCCTCGGCGTCGGCGGGGAGGCGATCCGTCCCGACCTGGTCTCCGCGTGGTCGCGAACCCGGTTGATGCGCAACGGATACGGCCCCACCGAGGCCACCGACATCGCGACCATCGCCGAGCTCGAGCCGGACCGTGCCGTCACGATCGGCGCGCCCCTGCGCGGGTTCCACGCGCTGGTCCTGGACGCCCGGTTGCGGCCGGTGCCGCCCGGGGTGATCGGCGAGCTCTACATCGGTGGACCCGCGCTGGCTCGCGGCTATCACGGCAAGCGCGCGCTCACCGCGGCCCGGTTCGTCGCCGACCCGTTCGGTCCGCCCAACGGCCGGGTGTACCGCACCGGTGACCTGGTCACCATCACCGCGGGCCCCCAGCCCGAACTGATCTACCACGGCCGCAGCGACTTCCAGATCAAGGTGCGTGGGCATCGCATCGAGCCGGGCGAGATCGAGACCGCGCTCACCGGGCTGCCCGGCGTCGACCGTGCCGCCGTCACCGCGCACGAGGACGCGCGCGGCACCCACCTGGTGGCCTATCTGGTCCCGGACGGGCCCCTGGATGTGGCATCGGTGCGCGCCCAGATCGCCGACACCCTGCCGCCGTATCTGCGCCCGGCCGCCTATCTCGTCCTGGACACGCTGCCGTTGACGCCGAACGGCAAGCTCGATAGCCGTCGGCTGCCCGCGCCGGTGTTCGGCAACAACGGTGCCCGCGCCGCCACCACACCGGCGGAGCTGACCGTCGCGGCGGCCGTGGCCGAGGTGCTCGCGATCGACGCGCCCTGCGCCGACGACGACTTCTTCGATCTGGGCGGCACCTCGCTCACCGCCACCGCGCTGGCGGCTCGCCTCGGCGTCGATGTCCGCACGGTTTTCGACGCGCCGACGATCGCGGCGCTGGCCGGACGACTGGGCGATCCCGACCGTGCCGGCATCGCCGACCCGGTGGCGGGACCGCGGCCCGACCAGCTGGCGCCCGCGCCCGCCCAGCTGCGGATGTGGCTGCTGAATCAGCTGTACCGGGACTCCTCGGCCTATCACCTGCCGATCGCGCTGCGCCTGTCGGGCCCGCTCGACGAGGCGGCGCTGGCCGCCGCGGCCCGGGATGTGCTGGAGCGCCACGAAGTCCTGCGCACGGTCTATCCCGACAGTGGAAGCGGACCTCAGCTGCGCATCCTCCCGGCCGACGACGCCCTGGCGGACACCCCGCTCGTCGCGATCCCCCTCACGCAGGCCGAACTCGACGCCGAACTCGCGGTAGCCATCGGCGCGCCCTTCGACGTCACCACCGACGCGCCCATCCGGCTCGCGCTGTGGCGGCTCGGCGACGACGAGCATGTGCTGGCGCTGGTGGCCCATCACATCGCCGCCGACGGCCTCTCGCACGGCCCGCTCGTCGCCGACCTGTCCGCCGCCTACACCGCGCGGGCCGCGGGCCGGGCGCCGCAGTGGGACGCGCTGCCGCTGCAATACGCCGACTACACCGTGTGGCAGCACACCCGCCTCGGTGACCGGCGCGACCCGCGGTCACCGGCCGCGCGCCAGCTCGCGCACTGGGTGCGGGCCCTCGGGGACGCACCCGCCCGGGTCCCCCTGCCGACCGACCGGACCCGTGCTCGCGGTGCCGGACGACCCGGCGGCGGCGAAGGCGGGCGGGTGGATTTCGCGATCGGCGCCGAAACCGCCGCCGCACTCGCCGGGCTGGCCCGGCAGCACGACGCGACACCGTTCATGGCCGGTTACGCCGCCTTCACCGTGCTCCTCGGTCACCTCGCCGGGTCCGCCGACGTCACGATCGGCACGCCGGTGGCCGGTCGCGGTCATCCCGCGCTGGACCGCCTGGTCGGCATGTTCGTCAACACGCTGCCGCTGCGGCTGAGCGTCGACGCGCGGGAGAGCTTCACCGCCGTCCTGGCACGCGCGCGGGAGGTCACCCTCGCCGCCCTCGGCAATGCCGACGTGCCGTTCGACCACATCGTGGAGGCGGTCAACCCGCCGCGCGACGACACCGCGCACCCACTGTTCGAGGCCGTGTTCTCCTACGAGAACCTGCCCGCCGTGCCCTCGCTGCGCCTGGGCGAGCTCGACGTGAGCACCCTCGACATCCCTTGGCAGACAACCCATTTCGACCTCACGCTCACCTTGCGTGAACAGCCGGAGACGGGTGGTCTGGCAGCGAGCTTCCAGTACGCCACCGACCTCTACGACCCGGCCACGGTGCAGGGCTTCGCGACCCGGTTCCACGACATCCTCGCCGCGATCGTCACGCGTCCGGAGGCCACACTCGAACAACTGTGCGCCGGCTTCGACGCACCGGAACGGGCCATCGACCACACCACTCAGACCGTGGCCCCGACGGCCGAATCCACCGAACCCGCCACTGTGCGCGAACTCGCCGTTGCCCGCGTGTTCGCCGAAGTGCTCGACCGCGACTCGGTCGGGGTCGACGAGAACTTCTTCACCCTCGGCGGCACCTCGCTGCTGGTGTTCACCCTGCGCGCCGAACTGCGCGACCAGCTCGGCATCGACGCCGACCCGCGCACCCTGTTCGAGGCCCCGACACCGCGCGCGGTGACCGCGGCGGTCTCGGTGGAGTCGCTGGCCGCCGACGAGGCGCAGTGGATCGCGACGCTCACCGCCGACGCGGCACTGGATCCGGCCATCACCGTGCCCGCCGGGTTCACCCCAGCCCCGACCGACCCGGGCGCGATCCTGCTCACCGGCGCCACCGGTTTCGTCGGCATCCACCTGCTGCGCGAACTGCTCGACCGCACCTCCGCGCACATCTGGTGCCTGGTGCGCGCCGACGGCGCCGAGGGCGTCTACCGCAGGCTCGGCGCGACACTGGAACGCTACGGACTCGACCGCGACGGGCTCGACCGGGTCGTCGCCGTCCCCGGTGACCTGGCCGCGCCCCGGTTCGGCCTCACCGACGAGGCGTGGACCGAGCTGGCCGAGCACATCGAGGTGATCTACCACAACGGTGCCCGCGTCAACCATCTCGAGTCCTACGCGACCCTGCGCGCGGCGAATATCGCCGGGACCGTGGACATTCTGCGGCTGGCGGTGGACACCCGGGTCAAGACCCTGCACTACGTGTCCACGGTGTCGGCCGCGGTTGCCGCCGGACACACCGGCGTGGTCACCGAAGACACCGCGATCACCGTGGACGAGGTGCCACGCAACGGATACCTGGCCACCAAGTGGGTGGCCGAACAGCTCGTCGTGGCCGCGGCCGAACGCGGCCTTCCGGTCGCCGTGCACCGGCCCGGCCTGGTCGCCGGCGCCACCGGCAGCGGCGCGAACAGCACCGACGACGCGTTCTGGACCCTCATCCGGTCGGCCGCGCACCTGGGTGTCGCGCCCGACATCGAGGGTGCCGATGTCACCCTGGCGCCGGTGGACTACGTGGCCCGCGCCCTGGTCGCCCTGGCCACCCACCGGCAGCCGCGCGGGGAGGTCTACCACCTCGTCAACAGCGCGCCGACCGGCGTCGGCGACATCCTGAACACCCTGCGCCGCAGTGGTTTCCCGATCGAGATCGTCCCGGTCGAGGTCGCCGCCGAACGTTTGACCGGCCGCCTGGCCCAGCACGCCGACCTGATGCGCGCTGCCCTGATCGCCGAGAACTACCTCACCGGCGGCGGCGACGCCCTGCTGGTCGACGACACCGGCACCCGCGCCGTCCTCGCCGACATCGGCGTGCAGTGCCCGCGCATCGACGACACCGTCCTCACCCGCTATGTGGACGGATTCATCGCCGCGGGGCTGCTTCCCGCTCCGGTGAGCTGACCGGCGGGGCCTAGTCGCCGCGCTTCGCCCACCAGCCGCGCAGCGCCGCGACGAATTCCTCAGGTGCGTCGGACTCGACCGGTCGGGATGAACGCGGTGACCAGCAGATTGAGCCGCCGCACGAGAAAGCGCGCCGCGGGTCCGCCCAGGATCAGGCCACCCCAGTCCTGCCCGACCAGGGTGGTCCGTTCGAGGTCCAGCGCGTCGACGAACGCCGTGACCACCTCGCGCCACAGGAACGACCAGGTCGGATTGCCGTGCAGGAACAGCAGCGTGGGGCCGTGCCCCTCGTCGAGGTAATGCACCGTGTTCCCGTCGATTTCGATGAACCGGCTGTCGAAGGGAAACAGGCGGTCGTCGACCCAGGCGGGTCGCGCACTCTCCGTGGTATCGGACATGACGCGCACCCTCTCGGCTCGGTCCTGCGTCCGCCAGCTCCGGCTTCACCGTCGGCCTGCCCGACGGGCAGCGACCTCGACGCCACCGTCCGCGCCGAACCGGCCTGCGTGCTGGGTCTCGCGGCCGGGGCCTTGACCCTCGATGAGGCCCGTGCACTCGGACTGGTCGAGGTCGACGGCGACGAGGCCGCCGTCCGCGCCGTCTTCGTCGCCTGAGGAGACGAGCCTCCAAGAATCACCACCGCACCGGGGCGCTGGACCGCTCGGTGACCCGACAACGCGACCACCGCCGAGTTGGTCACGAGCCCACCCGACGAGGAGCGGCCTTCGACTCAATCGATCGAGGCCCGCACCCAGCACAAGACGGTCGCAGCGTCCTGGGCGATCCTCCGCGAAGGTGTCGCGACAGCACGGTGGGCACCGACGCGAAAGGCCGGTGCCCACCATGGTGGTCGCGCGAGGTCAGTTCGCGTTGACCGTCACCGCGTCGTCGGCGATCGAGTAGCTGATCGAGCCGTTCTCGAAGTGACTGATCTTGCCGCCGTCGATGCCGAGCTCGTCGGAGGTCGGGTAGCCCAGGCGGCCGCCGGCGCCGCCCTCGGCCTCCCAGGCCTGACGGATCGCGCCGTAGACGGTCTTGGTGCCCGTGGCGAGGTTGAAGTAGATGACGCCGCCGGCAAACTCCTGGTACTTGCCGCCCTTGGCGGCGTCCAGCTCCTCCGAGATCGGCTCACCCAGCGGGCTCGACGCGCCACCGGCCTCGTTGTAGTGGTCGCCGATCGTGCCCTTGACTTCGAATGCCATCCCACAAACCCTTTCGTACGGATACCGATTGGCGAATGCCAGCGGCGACGCTATCGCATAGCCACCGACCCGTACAGAGATTCCCCACCGCCGGAACCACCACGCAGCAGGCCTTCCTCACGCGGAGAACACTTCGGGAACGGCGTCGCGGAACACCCGCCAGCTACCGACCAGCATCTTTGTGTTCGACCGGCCCCGGAGTCAGCGCTTTCCCGCCGTAATCCATACCCAGCCACCGCGACTCCACACCTCGACACGCCGCGATTCCGCCCGATGTGAAGATGTCCTCAATCCGGCAGTCGCGCACTGGGCCGGTAGTGCGCCGGGATCGAGCGGGCACTTCGGACGGACGCGACCACGCCGAGGACGGCGAGCACCGCGAAAGTCGCGAACAGCCGGCGAGCGGGCGCGGCACCGCCCGTCTCGGTCGCGTTCACGACCGCTCCGGCCAGGCCCGCACCGAAGGCGCCGCAGACCAGCTGCACGGTACTGATCGCCGCGGCGGCCCGGCCGCCCTCGCCGGGATCGTCGACGCTGCTCATCGCCGCCGCCGTCAGATGTGGCCACGCCATGCCGATCCCGGCGCCGGTGAGCAGCAACGCCATTGCCCAGGCGACGGCCCAGGCCCGGGCGTCGGCGACCGGGGCGATCGCCGCCACGACCAGCCCTGCGGCCATGACCAGCGGTGCCGAGGCGACGGCCGCCGTGATCACCCGTCGACGGGTCAGAGAGGCGCTGACGATCTCGCTCACCGTCCAGCCGACGGCCAGCGCGACGCCGAGGAAACCCGCCGCCACCGGCGTGAGCTGCGCGAGCCGCTGCCCGAAATAGGGCACGTACAGGTCGACCATGGTGGTGGCCATGAGAACGCCGAGCGTCGGGTAGATCCACTTCAGCGGACCCGGCCGAAATACGTTGGCGGGCAGCACGGCCGCCACCGCACGGCGGTCGACCACAACGAACGCCAGAACCGAGACCCCTGCCAGCATGACCAGCAGAACCGTCGTGCCGAGGTGCCGCGAGATGGCCGCGACGCTGACCGCCGACGCCGCCGAGGCGAGCAGCACCAGCGACCACACCGGAATCCGGTCCGTCGTCGTCCCTGCCCCGACCGGGCGCGCCGGTAGCGCGAACGGCACCAGCGCGGCGATGGTCCCGGTCGCAATCGCCAGGGACCCGAAAGCCCAACGCCACGAACCATACTGGGCGAAAAGACCACCCACCGCGGGCCCGACAAGCGTGCCGACTCCCCACATCGCCGAGACCAGCGCCGAAGCCTTGGTCCACAACACTTGCGGCAGTACCGCATTGATCACCGCGTACCCCAGGCCCGCGATCAACCCACCCGCCGCACCCTGAACGACACGCCCCACCAGCAGGAACTCCATCGTCGGCGCCACCGCGCACAGCACACCGGCCAGCCCGAACGCACTCAACCCCGCCAGATACGACCGTCGCATCCCGAGCCGGCCCAGCGTCACGTTCACGGCGGTAGAGGCCACGACGGAGGCGACCAGATACACGGTGGTCACCCACGCGTACAACCGCTGACCACCGATCTCACCCACCGCACTCGGCAACAAGCTCACCGTCAGGAACTCGTTGGTCGCGTACAGCCCCACCCCACCGGCCAGCACCGCGGACACCGCCAGATACCGCGGACCCACCAACGAACGCCACGTCCCGCCAACACCCGCCCCGGCAACCGGCATCCCCATGATGGCCGACGACGGCCGGCAGCAGAGGCCAGGACCGACACAGGCACGAAACCACGGCTGCTCTTCACTGCACCAACGCTTTCCGACCTTCACCTCGCCTGGTCGTCGACATGGTATTGCGCCGCGTACTCGGCCGGATAGCCCCGGCACCCACGGATTCGCCTCCGCCTGCGTGCCGCCGAGCAGCAGCGCGCGCCTGCAGACTCGGCCAGACCTCGACCACTTGTTTCGACAGCCGAAAGGAACCTCCGACGAGGCGTGAGTCCCGGTCGTGTCGATCACCGGGTGATCACCTGGTGCGCACTGCGCGGCCTAGACTGTCGGCAACAGGCGTAGCTTCCTGGCGGGAGACCGCGCCGCGGTGCGACAGAACCAGGTCGCCATCGACGCAACCGTAGATTCGGAGGCTCGGGTGATGACAGAGGACACCGATCGGTCGATCGACATCAAGCCGCGTTCGCGCGATGTCACCGACGGACTCGAGAAGACCGCCGCGCGCGGCATGCTCCGCGCGGTCGGGATGGGGGACGAGGACTGGGAGAAACCGCAGATCGGTGTCGCGTCCAGCTGGAACGAGATCACGCCCTGCAATCTGTCGCTCGACCGGCTGGCCAAGGCGGTCAAGGAAGGTGTGCACGCCGGGGGCGGGTATCCGCTCGAGTTCGGCACCATCTCGGTCTCCGACGGTATCTCGATGGGCCACGAGGGCATGCATTTCTCGCTGGTCAGCCGGGAGATCATCGCGGACTCGGTGGAGACGGTGATGATGGCCGAGCGGCTCGACGGGTCGGTGCTGCTGGCCGGGTGCGACAAGAGCCTGCCGGGCATGCTGATGGCGGCCGCGCGGCTGGATCTGGCGAGTGTGTTCCTCTACGCGGGCTCGATCATGCCGGGCAATGTGGACGGCCGCGACGTCACGATCATCGACGCCTTCGAGGCGGTCGGTGCCTGCATCAAGGGCCTGATCACCCGCGAGGAGGTCGACCGGATCGAGCGGGCGATCTGTCCCGGCGAGGGTGCGTGCGGCGGCATGTACACGGCCAACACCATGGCCTCGGTCGCCGAGGCGCTGGGGATGAGCCTGCCCGGTTCGGCGGCCCCGCCCGCGCCCGACCGGCGCCGCGACGAGTACGCCCGCAAGTCGGGCGAGGCCGTGGTCGGGATGCTGCGCCGGGGAATCACCGCGCGCGACATCATGACGATGGAGGCGTTCGAGAACGCCATCACGATCGTCATGGCACTCGGCGGGTCCACCAACGCGGTGCTGCATCTGCTGGCCATCGCCCGCGAAGCCGGGGTCGATCTGACCCTCGCCGACTTCAACAGGGTCGGCGAGAAGGTGCCGCACCTCGGCGATCTCAAGCCGTTCGGCCGCTACGTCATGAACGATGTCGACAAGGTCGGCGGCATCCCGGTGGTGCTCAAAGCACTGCTGGACGCGGGCCTGCTGCACGGCGACGTCATGACCGTCACCGGTAAGACCATGGCCGAGAACCTGGCCTCCATCGAGCTCGGCCTCGACGGTGACGTCATCCGGCGCCTGGACCGGCCCATCCACCGGACCGGTGGGCTCACCATCCTGCACGGTTCGCTGGCCCCCGAAGGCGCCGTCGTGAAGAGCGCCGGTTTCGACTCCGACGTGTTCCGGGGAACAGCACGCGTCTTCGACGGGGAACGCGCCGCGATGGACGCGCTCGAGAACGGCACGATCGTGGCCGGCGACGTGGTCGTCATCCGCTACGAGGGCCCCAAGGGCGGCCCGGGCATGCGCGAGATGCTCGCCATCACCGGTGCGATCAAGGGCGCGGGCCTGGGCAAGGACGTTCTGCTGCTCACCGACGGCCGGTTCTCTGGCGGCACCACCGGACTGTGTGTGGGCCACGTGGCGCCCGAAGCCGTCGACGGCGGCCCGATCGCTTTCGTCCGCGACGGCGACCCGATCGTCCTCGACGTCGCCAACCACCTCCTCGATGTGGAGATCGACGAGGACGAGCTCGCGGCGCGCAAGGTCGGCTGGGAGCCGCTGCCGCCCAAGTACACCTCCGGTGTCCTGGCCAAGTACCGCAAGCTCGTCAGCTCCGCCGCGCACGGCGCTGTCACCGGCTGACGATCAGGCAGAGCGCAACCGCGGCGCCCGCTGACCGCTGGTCCGGGTCACCTGGGCGGGGTCACCGCCCGCCATGATGTCGTTCCACCAGGCCTGCAACGGGCTGGGGTCCGGCCAGCAGACGGGCGCGGTGTCCTCTGCCTCCGCCGACTCGGTCAGGCGGGGGTCGAGTTCGTGATTCATCAGCCGATACCTCGAATGCGTTGAACGACGGCAGGATCCAGCGGCACGTTCGAGGTCGTTATCGGGAGCCGGGTACCGGGACGACCGCCCGGGCCGGGGCGGCGACCCGGGGCCTGCGGGTGGTCATCGCTTCGACCAGGGTGGCGTGCACGGGCAGCCAGGCGTGCAGGCCCGCGAGACTGATGACGCGTTCCACGGCATTGGGAACCGGATTGAACACCGCGACCTGGATACCCCGGGCCAGGCCTTGCTGGGCACGCTCGGCGAGATCCAGGATGGGCCGGCAACCGATGAACTGGGTCCCGCTGAGATCGACGACCAGGCGACCGCAGTCCCCCGCCGCGGCCAGCGCGGTGTCGAGCATCCGCCGCCAGCGGGTCAGGGTGTGGGCGTCGGCTTCTCCGTACACGCGCAGTATCACCGCGTCCGCGCGGCGATCCAGGTCGGCCGGCAGTCGCAGGCACACGTCGGCAGGTTCACCGGCCACCGGCGGGAAGAGCTCGTCGCGGTGCGGGCGAGGTGTCATCGAAGTTCCTCGACATCCCGAAGCAGGGGCGTGCTTCGACACTGCGCAGCCGGCCCTGCTGGTTCTCGAGACCGACCGATGTACACATTCCAGCACGTCACCCTGGTGTCCGCCACCGATCGTGACCGTGTTGTGCCGTCACGAATCGACCGGTCCCGATCGCGGTCGGAGACCGCAGCCGTAGGGTC
This sequence comes from Nocardia asteroides, assembly GCF_900637185.1. NCBI lineage: Bacteria > Bacillati > Actinomycetota > Actinomycetes > Mycobacteriales > Nocardiaceae > Nocardia > Nocardia asteroides. The sequence continues at coordinate 4,453,794 of NZ_LR134352.1, forward strand.
GGTCCGGCGCTGCCGCATCCCGTCGAAAAGCACTCATCACCTGGGTGGAAACTGGTAGACCAGAGCACACACTGACGTGCCGATCCGGAGGTGTCATGGCTACCGACCAGAGTTTGCTGCACCGTTTCGTCATCGCGCAGTTCGACGCGGCGGGGCTGGACCGGGCGCAGCTGATCCGGGACGCCGGGGTCCCGGACTGGTCGATGACCGGGCAGGACGTGCACCTGCCCAGCGCCGTGTTCTCCCGCCTGTGGGAGATCGGCGAGCACCGCTTGGGTTCGGATGTCGCGTTGCAGGTCGCCCGGCGGTACAAGCTGTCCAGCCTGGGCCTGTACGACTACCTGTTCGCGTCCGCGCCCACTCTCGGCGCCGGGCTGGCCACCTGCGGGCCCTACATCACCGCGGTCACCACCAATCACCGGTTCGATCTGGTCACCGAGACCGAGCAGGAAGCCACCCTCTACCTGGAGATGCTCGACGGGGACGGCCGTGGCCGCGACCACACCCAGCTGTGGGGCCTGTCGGCCGTCCTGAGCCGCGCCCGCCGGGTCGTCGACGATCCGCTGAATCTCGTGCGCGTCTCGCTGCGGCAGTCCGCTCCCGCCGATCTGGACGGCTTCCGCGCCGTCTTCGGTGACGCGACGCTGGAATTCGACGCTCCCGCCGATTCGATCACCTTCCGCGCCGCGGACCTGGATCTCCCGCTGACCACGGCCGATCCGGTGCTGGCCGAGGTACTGCAACCGCTGGCCGCCGCGCTGGCGCCCCCGCCGACACTCGCCTCGGCCTGGCCCGAACGGGTCGCCGACGCGGTGGATCAGGCGATCAGCGACGGCGAGGTCTCCCTGGACCGCGTCGCCCGGATTCTCGCCATCAGTCCACGCACCTTGCAGCGACGGCTGACCGAGGCGGGCACGACCTGGCGAGCCGAATTGGACCGCGCCCGCAGCGCCCGCCTGTCACAGGCGGTGGCGGCGGGCTCGCTCAGCGGCAGCAGACAGGCCGAACTCCTCGGGTACTCCGACGCGGGCTCGTTACGCCGGGCAGCCCGGCGCTGGTCGGGTGCTCACACCCGCAAATAGGTCGACGCGATCCGCCAGAAGGTCTCGCGTTCCATCAGCTGGAAATCCCAGCTGTCGACGATGTCGCGGAACGCGGCGACGATACCGGCCACGTCGAAGTCGTCCCTGGTCGCGGTTCCTTTGGCCTCCAGCGCAGAAATCACATACGCGGTGGCACTCTCCTTCGTCACCGACACCGCTCCCCTCTTTCACGTCCCGACCATCTGAACCGTAAGTCTGGAATCCCGCCGGAACCACGACAAGAACAGAACGCGCCAACCTCCCACCGAACGCGCCACACACCCGGTCAGCCGGTGGCCTGGATCCACCGGGCGGTCCGCATCGCCGCGGTCAGCACCTCGCCGGGGCGCACCCGCATGCCGCCTCGAGCGTCCCGCGGCCGCTGTCACCCGGTTCAGTTGCCGAGTCGCAGGTGGGTGAGCACCGCGAGCACGCGGCGGTGGTCGTCGGGTTCGGGTTGGAGCCCGAGCTTGGCGAAGATGCCACGCACATGGGTTTCGATCGTGCGTTCGCCGAGGAACAGGGCGGCGCCGATCGCCCGGTTGGACCGCCCTTCGGCCATGAGCCGCAACACTTCCCGTTCGCGCGGTGAGAGATCGTCGAGCGGCAGGGCGCCGTGATGCGGGCGGGAGACCAGGCGGCCGACCAGATCGGGGTCGATCGCCGAGCCGCCCGCGGCGACGCGGCGCAGTGCCGTCACGAACTCGTCGATGTCGGCGACGCGGTCCTTGAGCAGATAGCCGAGGCTGCGCGCACCGCCGGACAACAGGTCCAGCACGTTCTCGGTCTCGATGTACTGCGACAGCAGCAGGACCGCGGTGCCGGGATAGTCGCGCCGGATGGCGACCGCGGCGTCGATGCCTTCGGTGGTGCAGGTCGGCGGCATCCGGATGTCGATCACCGCCACATCGGGTCGGTGCGCGCGAACCAGCCGCAGCAGGGCCATGGCGTCGCTCGCCTGACCGGCCACCTCCATGCCCTCGTCTTCGAGCAGGCGAGCGATCCCCTGACGCAACAGCGCCGAGTCGTCGGCGAGGACCACGCGCAACGAGCACTGGCCCGTACTACGCTGGGGCGCTGGGTATTCGGCGGTCGATCGATCGGCCGCCGCGAGCGCGGACCGGGCGGCGGACGCGAACTCGGCGCAGGTCGGATAGCGATCGTCGGGCCGCTTGGCCATGGCCCGCGCGAGTACCGGCTCCAGACCACGCGGCAGGGTCGGCAGGTGGTCGCCCGGTCGCGGAATCGGCCCGTTGAGATGGCCGTTCATGATGGCGGCCCGGCTCGGACCCGGGTAGGGAGGGGCGCCGGTGAGCAGATGGAACAGGGTGCAGCCCAGCGAATACTGGTCCGCCCGGTAATCGACGGTTCGGCCTTCGATCTGCTCGGGGGCCGCGTACCGGAGCGTGGCGACCAGCGTCCCCGCCGCCGTCAGGTGCACGGTGTCGTCGAGGGCCTTGGCGATGCCGAAGTCGGTCAGCAGGACACGTTCGGGTTCGTCCGGTGCGGCGGGTGCGGCCAGCAGGATGTTCGCCGGGTTGACATCGCGGTGGAAAACCTCGGCTCGATGGGCGTAATCGAGTGCCGCGGCGACGGATTCGATGATCCGCACCGCCCGATCGGGCTCCACGGGACCGTCCCGCAGCAGTCGCGCGGCATCGGTACCAGGCACCAGCTGCATGGCGATCCAGAGCCGGTTGCCTTCGCGCCCGCGGTCGTAGACCGCCACGATGGCCGGATGGTCGAGGCGAGCGGCGTGGTCGGCCTCCAGCTCGAACCGGGTGCGGACGTCGTCGTCGCCGGTGAGTGCGGGATGCAGCACTTTGAGCGCGACCGTGCGGGGCAGCGTCGGGTGCCGGGCGGCATAGACCGTTCCCATGCCGCCAGAGCCGAGCGTCCCCTCGATCGTGTACCCCGCGAATCGGGTTCCTGGTTCGAGGGAGTCGCCGCTCATCCGTCACCACCTCCGTCGCCGGTCATGTCGTCTCCTTCCCCCGCAGGGGCAGGGTCGCGGTGAGAACGGTGCCCGCACCGGGGGCGCTGTCCACCCGCAGCAGGCCGCCGAGCGCCGCGGCGCGATCGCCCAGCCCGCTGAGCCCGCCACCGGGTCCGACCCGCGCGCCACCGCGGCCGTCGTCGGTGATCACCAGCCGCACCGCGTCGTCGACGACAGCCACGTCGATCTCGACGTGCGTGCCGCCGGAATGCTTGGCCGCGTTGGTCACCGCCTCCGCGGCGATGAAGTACGCGGCCAGCTCCACGCCCGGTGGTGGCCGGGGCGTCAGCGTGCCGCGGATCCGCACGGGGATGACCGACCGTTCGGCGAGCGCGGTCAGCGCGGCGGTGAGTCCGCGTTCGGCGAGGATCGGCGGGAACACGCCGCGGGCCAGCTCGCGGAGCTCGCCCAGTGCGGTGTCCAGTTCGTCGGCGCCCCGCGTGACCAGCTCGCCACGGATCGCGGTGTCCGTTGTCCGCTGCGCTCGGCGCAGCAGCAGGGCAGCGGCGACGAGACGCTGCTGCGCCCCGTCGTGCAGATCCCGCTCGACCCGGCGGCGCTCGGCGTCCCCGGCGGCCACGATGCGTTCCCGGGAGCGGCGCACCTCGGCGAGCTGGGTCTGCAGATCGGTGCGCAGGCGTTCATGGTCGAGGGCGAGTTCGGTCGCGCCGCGCACCGCGGCGAGCAGTTCGGGTTCGGACTGCAGATGCCGGTCGTAGACGAGCGCGGCGGTCGCGGCGCCGTCGCGTTCGAGGACGGTCGCCACCCGGCTGCCCGTCCCGCGCGGCAGTTCGCGGAGTTTTCCGTGGCCGTCGACGTAGCCGCCGCGTTCGGCGTCGAACGTCCACAGCGCCAGGGTGGGATCGTGCAGCGCGCGGCGCAGTGCCTCGACGAAACCGGAGCTGATCGGGGCCGCGCCGATCTCGACCATCGCGTCCCCCACCGCGGCGCGCGCCATGCGGTAGCGCACCTGTCCGTACGCGATCGCCAGCGGCAGCAGCACGATCGGGATATAGCGCAGATTCAGGGTCCAGCTGTGCAGGGAGCCGGGGAACCGGACGGCCGTGGCCAGAATCCACAGGATGATCAGGCCCGCGATGGTCGCGAACACCATCACCGGCGCGAAGCCCGACCGATAGGCCGCGGTCCCGGTACGCCAGCGCCGAATCACCACCGCGATGAGCACGACGCCGATGAGGAAGGTGCACGCGCCGACGGTGAGCTGGATGCGGTCGGCGAGCACCGGATCGTGGTGGATCAGCAGCAGGTTCACCGAGGTCGACGGGTGCGGGGCGGGCACCAGCCGCGGGTCGAAGAACATCCATTCGGCCGACACCCCGAACACGGCGAGGGCCCAGCAGGCCCGCACGCACCAGCGTTCCCAGGGCTGCCGCAGCCGGCCCGACGGGAACCCGAGCAGCACCGGGATGATCACCGGCAGATAGATGTTGGTCAGGACCGCGCCCGCGGTGAACAGCCCGGGTTCGCTGGATCGGCGTACCCCGCATGCCAGCCAGACCATACCGGCGAGCACGAACAGCGGCCCCGCCAGCTCGTGCGGTCGATTGATCCAGGTGAACAGCCCCGACGCCACGAACGACGCCCCGGCCAGCAGGAACAACGTAAGCTCCACCGGCCCGAACTTGGGCGAGTTCTGGGCCGCCGCGAACGCCTCGCGCGGACCGAACAGCAGGATCCGGGCAGGGTCGTAGAGCGCGGTCTCCGACCAGTCCACCGTCAGTGTCACGGCGATGCTCAGCGCGGCGGCACAGGCCGTCACACCACCGATGAGCGCGATCCCGCGAGGTGTCATCGAACAGCCTCCGACTACCCGACCACTTCAGGATCCTCCGCCCCGAACAGCGGCACAACCGCCCACGTCATCTGCGCGGTCACAGGACTGTTCGATGTCCTCACGAAACCGAGACACCGACCCATCACGTCGGGCAAGGTGCGAAGTCTGCCACCGTCGCCAGGACTACGCCGTCGCGCCGGTTATTCGATTGCCGGTCCCCGACGCTGCCGTTATGGTCGATCGCATGTGTGGCACCGCGATGATGAAGCCCTGGTCGTTCCGCTGACGGCGGCGGCCAGCACTTTCCGACCTTTCACTCTCGCCGCCGTCCGAGCAGTCCTGCCGGGCGGTGTCTCTCGTGTGCCGGCCCGGCTCCCTCCTCGAACGACGGAGCCACTCCATGTCGAATTTCTCTGCATCACAACACATCTCCGCTGACGACCTCCCCGCGGGCGCGGCTGCGCAGATCAAGGCGGCCGGTATCCACCACACTCTCGGTGATCGTCCGGTCCTGGCCGATACCGCCATTACCGTAGGCGCCCGGTCGCAGCTGGCGATCGTCGGCGAGAACGGGCGGGGCAAGTCCACTCTGCTGCATATCCTCGCCGGGCTGATCCGGCCCGATTCCGGATCCGTCACCCGGGTGGGCACGCTCGGCATCGCGCGCCAGTCCATTCCCTTCCGCGCCGATGAGACGGTGGGCACGCTGGTCGCGGAGACCATCGGCTCCGCGTTGCGGGCGCTGCGGGCCCTCGACGCGGCGACACTCGCCCTCGCCGGCGGCGCGCCGGGCGCGGATGACGCCTACGCCACCGCGCTCGACACCGCTACCCGGCTCGACGCCTGGGACGCCGAACGCCGCGTCGACATCGCTCTGGCTGCCCTCGGCGCCTGCGCCGACCGCGAGCGCACGCTCGCGACGCTGTCGGTGGGGCAACGCTCCCGCGTCCGGTTGGCCTGCCTGCTCGGCGCCGCTCCGGACATCATGCTGCTCGACGAGCCGACGAACCACCTGGACCGCGACGGTCTCGACTTCCTCACCGAACGGCTGCGAGCCCATCCGGGCGGGGTGGCGGTGGTGAGTCACGATCGGGCCCTGTTGCGCGCTGTCGGCACCGAGTTCCTCGACCTCGACCCCAGCCTCGACGGCCGCCCGCAACTGTTCAGCGGCGGCTACGCCGGCTGGCAGACCGGCAGGCACCGGGCGCGAGCGCAGTGGGAGCAGACCTGTGCCGAGCAGACGGCCGAGCACGCGCGACTGCGTGCGGCCGTCGACGAGGCGCGGGATCGGCTCAGCACCGGGTGGCGGCCCGACAAGGGACACGGCAGGCACGAGCGTCAGTCCCGCGCGCCCGGCCTGGTCCAGGCGCTGAACCGCCGTACCGACGCGCTGGCGGCGCATGCGGTCACCGTGCCGGAACCGCCACTGCGCCTGCGCTTTCCGGAGCCGCGCGTGCGAGCGGGAGTCACGCTGGTGCGCGCGGAGGGTGTCACGGTGACCGGTCGGCTCCACCTGCCGACGGCAGTCTCGGTGTCGACTGGCGACCGTTTGCTCGTGACGGGCGCCAACGGCGCGGGCAAGTCGACGTTGCTGTCCGTGCTCGCGGGCCTGCTCGCTCCGACCACGGGCACCGTCGACCGGTCACCGACAGCCCGGATCGCCCTCATCGGCCAGGAAGCCCCCGACTGGGATCCCGCGCTGACCGCACAGCAGCTCTACGACCGGTACCTCGGCGATGCCGAACCGGTGTCCCTCGCCGCCACCGGCCTGCTCGAGCGGCAGGCCCGGCACACCCCGGTGGGCAGGCTGTCGCAGGGACAACAGCGCAGACTCCAGCTCGCCGTGCACCTCGCGACCCGCCCGCAGCTGCTGCCGTGCGACGAGCCGACCAATCACCTGTCGGTCGCGCTGGTCGACGACTTCACCGCCGCCGTCACCGGCACCGAGGCGGCGGTCGTGATCGCCACCCACGACCGTCAGCTACGCGCGGACCTGGCCGACTGGCCACGTCTGAACCTCGATCCGGTACTGGTGCACTGACATCGCGCCGCCAGATCGCCCCGTACTCGGCTGATTGCGGGCCGATCGTGGAACAGTTGATCAGCCTCAGGCCCGGACGACGCCGAGGCGACGTGAATCCGCGCCGGTCGGCTCAGCGCCAACATCGATGGGCCGCTATGGACGGCGTTTCAGGAGTCGGCCAGTTTGCGGCGTAGGCGCAGAGCGCGCATCGACACCTGCGATCCGCATCCCGGGCTGCAGTAGCGTGCCGCCCGGTTGCGGGTGCGGTCGAGGAAGCCGAAGTGGCACGGCGGGTTACAGCACGCTTTGACCCGTATCCAGTCGCCGCTCTGTGCCACCTCGGTGACTGCCGCCAGAACCGCGCCCAAAGCGCCTGGGACCCCGGTGGATCCGGTGCGCAGCTGCGCGGTTTCCGCGGTGACGACGGTGGTGAGCGGATAGCGGATACCCGCTTGGAGCAGATACCGTTCCGCCGCGGCGACCTGGACATCCCCGATGTCCGGATCGCCCGAGTGCGTCAACAGCACTGTCACCAGTGCGTCGCGCAGCTCCCGCGCGGCGGCAGCGTCGGAGTCGGTCACCACGATTCCGGGGTCGAGCAGTCCCTGCTCGATCGCCCAGTCCGCGAATCCCGAAGCGGTGCCGAAGACCTCGATCCGCCCGGCGCCGTCGGCTCGGGTGTTGACGAAATGCAGCAAGAGAGCCGTCGGATCGTCGTTCCCTTTCGGTTTCCCACGCGTCGCCTCCACCGTTTCACCTTACCAAGGCAACCAGCGGATAGCACGATTGATCGCAACCATTTCGACCAGAGAACTTGAACTGTTGCGTTCTAATCACTTACGGTCACAACATGACAATCACCGAGAACACCCCATCGATCTGGTTCATCACCGGCGCCTCCTCCGGCATCGGACGCGAGCTCGCAGGACAGGCGCTGGCCGCCGGAGAAGCCGTGATCGCGCTCGCCCGACACACCGAAAAGCTCACGGACCTGGGACAACACGAACGACTGCTCACCATCGAGACGGACGTGCGTGACGAGGCTGCCGTCGCGCGGGCGGTCGAACAGAGCGTGGCCCGGTTCGGCCGGCTCGATGTCGTCGCCAACCTCGCCGGCTACGGGCTCTTCGGAGCGGTCGAGGAATCGGCCGACGCGCAGGCCCGCGCGATCTTCGACACCAACGTCTTCGGCGTCCTCAACGTGCTGCGCGCGACCCTGCCGGTGCTGCGGCGCCAGCGATCCGGGCACATACTGCAGGGGTCGTCGTACTACGGCCAGACCGCGGACCCCGGTGTCGGGCTGCTCGCCGCGACCAAGTACGCCGTGGAAGGCCTCTCCGACGCGCTCGCCGCCGAAGTCGCGCCGCTCGGCATCCACGTGACGCTCGTCCAGCCCGGCCTCACCGCGACGCCGTTCCTGGCCAACCTCGAAGCCGCCGCGGCAACTCATACCGATTACGACCAGACGGTGCGCGCCCTGCTGCAGGCGATCCAAGCCCTGCCGGCGTCGGCGTTCTCCGAGGTCGAGCGCGTGGCCGCGGGCATCCGCACCGCCGTGGCCGCGGACAATCCGCCTCGCCGCCTCGCGCTGGGCATCGCGGGCGCCGACAATATGCGCTCCGCGCTCACGGCCCGCCTGGCCGAACTCGACGAATGGGCCGCCGTCACCAACCTCGTCGACGCCGAGCCCGGGGTTCCCGCCCACGCCGGCCAGGCCGACCCGGTGACCGCGTTGTCAGGGCCGTCGATCCAGCCGGCCGGGTAGCGGCATCCACCACCGATGGCCGCCCCGACGTTGCCGAATGCACTGTGCGGCAACGGAGTCAGTCGCCGGGAACACGCGACATCCGCGAAGGCGCCCCGAGGAGTTGTCGCAGACATGGGCCCATCCGTCTGCGACAACTCCTCAGCGTCCGCCGTGCGGTGAACCCGACGGAAACGGGCATTTCCAGGCGGAGCGATGTCGACCGGATAAGAAACAACGCGGGCTATCCGAGAGCACCGAGCACAGTCGAGACCCTATGCTCGAGAGGAATGTTCAACTCGACCACCTGCAGTTCACCCACCAGGTCGAAGGGGTCCGCGAAGACCAGATCGGCCAGCGCCGCGTCCATCTCGGCGCGAAGGCCAGGCATCTCGGCTGCCGGGAGCACTCGGTCGACGGTCTCGGTCACCGGTAGGAGAACCAGCAGGTCCAGGGTAGCCAGCGCGGACCGCACAGCGGCGAGGTCGATCGTCGCCTCGGGATCGGCGCCGAATGTATTCAGATAGGCCAGGAAGTCCAGCGGTGAGCGGTCGAACACCACCGCCGGTCCGGCAGCGGGAAGTAATCGCGTCGAATACCGCAGTTGGACTGCGTAGTCGGCGGGCGAGGGCGGGTGACCGAACTCGTAGTCCTGTTCCTCCAGCAGGAAGTACGGCTCGGGGATCAGCTCGTGACCGGGCAGGTGAGCGCACAGCTCCTCGGCCAAGGTCGTCTTGCCGACCCCGTGTGTTCCCGACACCGCGATACGCATCATCCCGCCTTCCGACTCACCCCGCCGACACCTGGGTGACCTGCAACGTCGACCGGGGTCGTGAATGGTAACCGCTCCCCCGACCACGCTCCGCTGCACGTGTAAAAAAGTGCCGCACAAGCTATTCCAGGAGAATATTGACGACCACGATCACCAGCCCGAGGGTCGTGTTGACGATGCCGACCCCGCAGGCACCCCACCGGGAGTAGCCGCCCACCCGGGCCGCCACCACACCCCAGCCGAACAGGATCACCGCATTGAGACCCAGCGCGAGCGTGGTGTAACCGGGCGTCACCGACCCGTCGGGGTGCACCACGTCGTCGCTCCATCCGGCGACATGCGCGAGCAGCAGCACGATCAGCGTCGGCACGCACGCGACGATCAACGGGATCCCGGTGAGCATGCTGCGACCGAGATCGGCCCAGAACCCCGACTCCGACTCGGCCTGATGCGTCGACACATGCTGCCCATAGCTGCGGGTGATCGCCGCGATGGCGACGCCGACCACGATCCACTGCGCCGCGTACCCGGGAGAGCGATCGGCAGGGACGACCGCCAGCATGACGCTGGCGAGCACCGTGCCCACCACCCCGCCGTAGAGGTCGTTCACCTGTAGCCGCATATTTGCCGATGATAGGCCTGGTGGGTCTCTAGGATTGCGCCATGCCAGTCACCATGAACAATGTCGGCATCGTCGTCCGCGACCTCACGGCCGCGATCGAGTTCTTCGGTGAACTCGGCCTCGAACTCGAGGGTCGAGCCATGGTGGAAGGCGAGTGGGCCGGACGCGTCACCGGGCTCGGCGACCAGCACGTCGAGATCGCCATGATGCGCACCCCCGACGGCCACAGCCGGCTCGAGCTCTCCCGCTTCCTCGAGCCGGAGGTGATCGTTCCTCCGCAGAACGCCCCGGTGAACACGGTGGGCTACCTGCGTGTCATGTTCGCCGTGGACGACATCGACGAGACGCTCGCTCGTCTCGGCAAGCACGGGGCGCAGCTCGTCAGCAGCGAAGTGGTCCGGTACGAGGACATCTATCGGCTCTGCTACATCCGGGGCCCCGAAGGTCTGCTCATCGGGCTCGCTGAAGAACTGCGGTAGTCGCGTGCCGACCGGCGGTAGCAAACAGGTTCGCGCCGCGCGTAAGCGCAAGAAGCGCATGGCGCGCGTCACCCACGATCTCACCGACGCGCAGTGGGACGCACTCCGGACGGCTTGGGCCGGATGCGCCTACTGCGGCTCCCCCGCCGCCGCGCTGCAGAAGGATTGCGTGCAGGCCATCTCGCGTGGCGGCCGCTACACGCTCGGCAACGTGGTGCCCGCGTGCGGGTCGTGCAATTCCAGCAAGTGCAATGTCGAGGTGACGACCTGGTTGCGGCGCAAGAAGCTCGACGAGCGCTCGTTCCTCGTGCGCCACTACGAGATCTCGGCCGAACTCACCGCCCGGTTCGCCCTATCGCTCGACAGTGACGGCTAACGCCGACCGCGCAGGCGAGCACGCGCGCCCGCGATGATCGTGATGATCATGACCGTCATGATCTGCAGTGCGGTGAGCGGAGGTGACGGGGACGACTGCGCCGGTGCGGCGTACTCGATCGGGGGCGGCTTGACGGGATCCGGCGCGGGCGGGATTGCCACGGGGAACACGGGGGCTGCCTCGAGTGGGGGCACCGGGGTGGGCACGACCGCAGGGACCACCGGTGTCGGCGGAATACTCAGGGGAAAAGCGAGTTCCGGCAGGGACGGGACCGGCAGCAACAGCATGCAGGTCAGGACAGCACTGCCGGCCGCCGCGCTGCCGACCGCCACACTGCCCGCACCGGCCGAACCCGAGCCCACGATGCCACTGGACCCGACGCCGACCAGGCTCGAGCCCAGGCCACTGCCGGTGAGGATGCCGGATCCCAGTGCGGCACTGCCTACTGCCGCACTGCCGACACAGGCGGGAAGCACTAGGTCGGTGTCGGGGAGCAACAGGCCGCCGAGTGTGCCGGGACCGTCGATCGGGGTCGGCTCCGTGGCGATTGCGAGGTCGAAGGGCCGGTGATCCGCTGAGTCGGCGGCGTCGACGCCGCTCGGGCCGAGCCCGAGACCTTGCGCCGCACTCGGAATCGGGACAATTCCCGCCGAGCTGCCGGCCGGCGCCGACCAGCCCGGCCCACTCGCGCCGCTACCTGTGCCGAGTGCCAGTTCCTCGCCGCCACCCGGTGCGCCGGCGGGAGCCGCCGAGGGTCCCGGAGCCGCACTGCCACTGACGATCTGGTCGATCGTCGGCAGTCCCGGGTCAGCCGCCGCGAGCGAAGGCTCGACGGCGAATACCGCCGCTGCCGCCGCTACCGTCGCGAATCCTCGTACTGCGCTTCGTTTCCCGCCCACAGTGCCTCCGAAAGCCCGCTAGGTCGTTCTTCGATCCGGTCAACGCGGAATGTCGCCGCTCGACGACGCTTCCGAGGCAAGGTCATGGAACCTTGCCAGCGCGAGCTCATAGGCGTCCTTGGCGACGTGATTCCCACCGGCGAAGGGCTGATCCAGTTGATAGACGGCCAGAATGACCGCGCCGATCACCAGCCCGAACAACCCGGTCATGAGGATGCTGCGCCTGGTGACCACCACACCGGAGAAGACGGTGCCGAACAACAACATGGCGGTGGCGAACCACAGCGCGATGTAGAGGAACCCGGGCAGCCGATAGCCGGCATCCAGGCCCCGGTCGAACCGCGCGTCGACGATCGCCGCGACGGCGGCGGCGGTCTCGTCCTGTTCCGCTTTCGCTTCCGGAGTCGCGGTCGGCACGGCGTCCACCGCTTCCCGCAACTCGTCCAGCGTGGCCTGCGTGGACGGGCTCAGCCGCCGCTGTTCGTCCATGACCTGCCACTCCTCGTCGATCACCTGCCGGGTGTAGGCGGTCACCAAGGTCCGGATCTGTTCACGATCCGGTTCGGGCATGCCGCTCACGGACTCGTAGACGCTGACGAGTGCTTTACCCTCCGACACGGTGTGCGCGTGCGAGGTGTCGTACTGCTGCCACAGGATCACCACCACGAAGGCCACGATGGCGGCGAAGAACATATTGACCATGTCCAGCGTCATCGAACCGGCACCGGAATCGTCGTCGTGGCGCCATGATTCGGGCCGCACCCGATCCCCCAGGACGAGGATCCCCACCGCGACACCCACGAAGAGCACCAGTACCGCCAGCTGCAACAGAATTCCAAGCATGCCGCGACTCCGTTTCCGCTGAGGTGGAAGCGATCACACGGTATTCGCGACCGCGGACCCGACGGATGGCACACCGAATCCCTTCCACCCCATCGGATTACAACCGGACGGTCGCTTCGAGGTCGCGGATGCCGGTCGCGCGGCACCGGCGGTCCCGTCCCCGCGAGGAGCATGTCGCGGGCTCCAACGAACCGAGGTACCCCCGCGACAGATTCTGAAATGAAACTGTGTCTAAAAGTGCCGGTCAATCCCCTGGCGAGTCGAGAGAATTGACCACGACGGTCCGGCCATCTGCCGCGATGTCACGAACCCCCTTCGGCAACAGAGGAATTGGATGATGAACAGGTTGTCGAGATCGGCCACGGCGACAGTGGTCGCGGCTGTCGTGGCCGGTACCGCGGCGGTCGGCGTCGCGCGGGCCGAGACACACGGCGCGCAGTCCTGCACCCCGTACACCGCCATCTTCGGGCCGGGAACATGGGAGACCACGCCGGACGCCGATCCCGAGGTGCCCGTCGGCATGCTCCGGCCCGTCGGCGACGGCCTACAGCGGCAGTTCGGCCGTGACATCACGATCCGCTACGCCCCCTATGCCGCGAGCGCTTTCGATCAGGGCCTGACCTACGCGGAATCCCTGAGCACCCTGGAATCCCAATTGCGCCGGATGTTGCACGGCCTGTGCAGTTCGACGCGGGTGCTCCTCGCCGGATACAGCCAGGGCGCGGACGGCATCGGCGATCTCGCGACCGAGATCGGCCAGGGCGAGGGCCCCATCGAGGCCGATCGGGTGGTCGCGGTCGGGCTGCTGGCCGATCCCCATCGCGATCCGAATGTCACGCTGTCCCTCGGCAATCCACAGCCGGGTCGCGGCATCGCCGGCACACGGGGCCGGGATTTCGGTGCGCTGACCGATCGGGTTCGCACGCTGTGCGCCGACGGCGACCTGTACTGCTCCCTCGACGCCGCCACCTCCCCGTTCCTCGCCGTGCTGGGCCGGGTGCTGAGTGGTGATCCCGCACCGATCGCGGACTTCGTCCCCGCCACCACCGATACCAGCAGCCTGATCGCGCAAGCCGTCACCATGGGCGCGGGCTGGACCGCCACCGCGGCGAACCTGCCCACCATTCTCGACAACCTCACCCGCCTTCCGGAGTTCGTCGCGGCGGGCGATATTCGCGGTGCGCACCGGACCGCCAATGCCCTCAACGTCGCCCTCGCCCCGTTGGTCGAGGCGGCCGCCGGGGTGGACCGCACCCTGATCGCCCAGGTCATCCGCTCAGCCGCGGCCGTCGACCCCTCCGGCCGGATCGCGGGTGTCAGCGTCATCGCCGACGCCCTCCAGCACATCGACCTGCTGAGCATCGCCGACAGCGTCGGACAGATGCAGGAAATCCTGTGGCGCGCGGTCGAATTTCTCGACCGCAACGACGCGCTCGGCGCCGCGGCCGAGCTGGCGACGCTGGCGACCACCGGCGCAGGTCTCACCGGCGCCGTACTCGGTCCTGTCGCCGCCGGCATCCGAGCCGACCTCCGCGCGACCACCCGCAGCCTGCTCAGCATCACCGACCCCGCCACCGTCGACGAGCTCGTCCAACTGGGCCGCCAAGGCATGGACATGGCCAACTTCTACGCCTCGGCGGCCCACATCGACTACGACGAGGACGTCCAGGTCCTCCTGAGCTACCTCAGCTCCCAGGTCGCTTCCTAGAAGCCGACGACGGAAGCCGAGGAGCGGGACCGGATCAATCGATCATCGGTCCGAGGATCCACCCGCCGATCCGCTACCCAGGACGCACAGCGGATTGGCCACCATGGCTCCCTGCGCGGAACCGGACGACGAACCGGTGATCCCGGAGTCGACCGGCGGCGTGTTCGGCACCGGTGCCGCCGGGTCGCCCGAGCCGCCGGTCACCATCGACTCGCCGTCCAGGTTCGCGGGAGCCGCGACATCGAGCAGGTCCAGCACGGTCGGGGTGACGTCGGCGAGGGTGTAGCCGTTGTGCTGGGCTCCCGCCGCGAATCCCGCGCCACGCGCGATCACGAAACTGGCTGTCTCGTAGGCGCTCTGCCCGCCGTGCCCGCCGTCGGGTTTGTGTCCGTGATCGGTGGTGACCAGGATGGTCCACCGCTCGTTCGTGTGCGCGGCCGCCCGCGCGTCGACCGCGGCGGTGATCTTCCCGACCAGGCCGTCCACGCGCCCGATGGCGTCGCGATACGCCTGCGGCCAGACTCCGCGCAGCGTGTGTCCCACGATGTCCACCTGGTCGAGGTGGGTGAACAGCAGATCGGTTCCGTCCTCGGTGATGGCCGAGACGACGTCCGCGGTGGCATTGGCGTCGGCGGTGGTCTCACAGAGGCCCGCGCCGGTGGGGTCGAGCTGGGTGACCGTCACCCGGTCGGCCTGCGGGCTGCCGGTGCGCGCGATCATGCCGATCTTGTCCCAGGTCCCGATGGACGCCGTCGACAGCGCCGGACGTTCCCGCTCCACCTGCGTGAACACCGTCGAATACGGCGCGAAGGCGCCCGCGTTGCAGGTGGCTCCGTTGTCCTGGATCCCGTGCTTGGTGTCCCATACGCCGGTCAGCGCCGTCGCCCACGACACGCACGACATCGTGGTGTGCGGGGCGATGGAAGTGCGGGACAGGGTGCCCTCCGCGGCCAAGCGGTCGAGGTTCGGCGCATCGGCCGCCGCCACCTCACTCCACAGCGTGCCATCGATGCCGATGACCACGACCTTGTTCACAACCGGGGCCGCCGGCGCCGGCGCCGCTGCGGCGAGTGGGGCAGCGGCCAGGACGGCGGCCGCGACGATGCGGTGTGTGCGAGACATGCGCGGCACCGTAGTTGCCGCGCGGTCCCGCCACCCGCGGAATTGGACAATTGACCGACGCAATCCCGCACACTGGGAATTCCTTCATCACCCGGGTCGCCACACCGCTCGATCCGGATGAAGCCCCGGTAGCCACGACAGGAGCGCCGAGCTCGTGCGGACCGCTATGGTTGGCCTTGCCGGGAAAGGCTGTGCGCGAGGGGATTGTGTGGCGACCGAACAGACGATCGAGCCGACCGCTCCCGCCGAGGCTCACCTCGACGATACGGGCAACGTGCTGGTCACCTCAGCGGACCTGCGTGACAACAGCCTGATCAGGGACTTCTTCGGCACCACGCGCACCGTGCCTGACCTGGCGTCCGGGTCTGCCGATATCACCGGTAAGAACGTCTACCTCTGTGGCGATCTGTCGGTGATCAGCGGTCCATCGTTGCGGTCGGCCGGACGCGTGTTCGTCGTGCGGGAGCTGTCGCACGGTTTCCGCGGAAACGAGCAGTGGCGCGAGGTCGGCCTCGGCCGCGTTCCTGTCCGTGTGCACGACGCGGGTGTGCTGTATCGCCGCTTCTTCGAACCCGCCGCCGGCCATTTCGCCAAGATTCGCGCCGAACACACGTTCCAGTCCCTGACCGAGTCCACCAAGGCCGGCACCGCTCATCGCAGCGGAATCTATCTGACGCCGGTCACCCGACACGGCGAAGAACTGCACTTCCGGCTGCT
Organism: Nocardia asteroides; assembly: GCF_900637185.1. Taxonomy (NCBI): domain Bacteria; kingdom Bacillati; phylum Actinomycetota; class Actinomycetes; order Mycobacteriales; family Nocardiaceae; genus Nocardia; species Nocardia asteroides. Next base: position 4,469,972 of record NZ_LR134352.1, read on the forward strand.
GCGGTGCTCCACGAACCTCTCGGGCCCGACCGAGGGTTTCGGCCCGACCGACACGAGCATCGTGTCGGCACTGAATCGCGAGGCCGACACCATCTTCCGGGCCCAGGCCCCACTCAACCACGTGCTCGCCCAGATCTATCACAACACCCCCGCCACTGCCGAGCGCAAGCAGTCCAAGGCCAAGATCTCGGCCCATGCCGACAAGACCAAGGACATGCCCGTCAACGGCATCATGGCCTTCTGCACCTTCTACGACGGGCTCGACGACCTTCAGCCCCTGCCCGACGACGCCTTCGACTTCGGCGTGCAACGCACGAGCGGATCGACCAGTCTGCGCTTTCGCCTGAAGGATTCGGTCGACGAACAGAACCGGGACGTATCCCCGGCCGCATTCAGCGTCACCCTGTATCCCGGCTCCGTCTTCTTCATGCCCTTGTCCACCAACCGTCGCTACACCCACGAGATCCGGCCCTCTTCCCTGGACGCCGCGGTGCTGCCGACCCGGCTGGGTTACGTGGTGCGCTGCTCGAATACCGAAGCCGTGCACAGAGACGGCCGGACTTTCCTGGCCAAGAACGGGAATCTGACCCAGCTGGAGCCGCCGACACCGGCGGGTATGGCCGAGCTGCGCAGCCTCTATGCCGAGGAGAACAAGACCGCGGCCTTCATCGACTACGGCGATCGATTCCGTTTCAGCATGAACGCCGGAGATTACCGTGCGCCCCGTCCCTAGGGTTTTCGCGCTGCCCGGGACGGGGGACTTTTTCGCGGAACTCTCCACGTCGGTCCGCTGGGAGGAGCTGGGAAAGGGCAGGCGCGGCGCCACACTCACCAAGCCCGACGAGACGGGCGGGGTGCCGCTCGTCCGCACCACGACCCGATACGGCCACCCGGCGCAGCTCTTCCAGCCGGTGCACGAGAATCTCTCCCAGCGGATTCAGGAGCGAGCGGGACTCGCGGTCGGCTTCAACACTGCGCTCATCGAGCGCTACACCAACGCCTACGCCACGATGGGCGCCCATTCCGATCAGGCCCTCGACCTGTCCGAGGAATCGTCCATCGCCGTGTATTCCTGCTATCGAGACCCGGTAGCCGATTCACCCCGCAGGCTGATCTTCGAAGCGAAAGCGTCCGGCGCGAAGTTCGACATTCCGCTGAATCATCACAGCGTCGTCGTGTTCTCCGTCGCCACGAATCGGCTGCTCAAACACAAGATCGTTCTGGACGGGGCGGCCCGGGGTACAGACAACGAGTGGCTCGGCGTCACATTCCGGACCTCGAAGACTCTCATCCGATTCCGCGACGGACACCCGCACCTCGGCCCCGGCTCACGCCTCACCCTGGCCGACGACGACCAGCGCGCCGAGTTCTACCGGCTCCGACGACGCGAGAACGACGAATCGGACTTCCGCTACCCTCCTCTGACCTACACCGTCAGCGTGAGCGACCTACTGCCACCCGTCGTCACCGACGAGGTGTCGTCCGGGTCCCGGCACCTGAATCGGGGCCGGCCGTCGTCCTGATCACCCGGCAGCCGGCTCACCCCGAGCAGGTACGGCGATGAGGTGGAAGAACCGAGCGGTGGCCCGGTACGCCGGCCGCACGGCCAGCACCGTTTCGAGCCGCTCGAGCCGGTCGTAGAACCGGGGGTCGGCTTTGAGCTCGTCTTCGACGATCAGATCGCACACACTGCGAATCCCATAGTGCGCCAAATTCTTCAGCCCTGCTTCGCGCATGTCGTCTTCGGTGCGATCGGCGTAGCAGGCGCGGACGAGGGTGTCGTAGGTGGCCGTATGGCGAGTCGGGCTGCCGAGCTGATCGAGTGCCAGATCCAGGTTGTGGCTGCGGACCGCCGTGATCAAGGGGTCGGCGTCGGCATTGGGCGCGATCACCGAGACGATGCCCGCCCGGGACACGACGCCCCTCGAATTCCGGAGCAGTGCCCCAGGTTCCGCGACGTACTGGACCACATTGTGGCAGAGCACCACATCGAAGGTGCCCGCACCGAACGCGTCCACCAACGCGTCGGCGGCGACCTGCCGAGTGAGGATCCGGTCGGCGACATCGTGCTCACGCGCGAGGGCACGGGCCGCGCGCAACGCGGGCTCGGAGATGTCGGCGATCGTGACGTGATGCCCTTGGGCGGCGAGTCCGAGCGCGTCGAGGCCGTTCCCTCCCCCGACGTCGAGTACCCGCAACGATGATCCGGTCGGCAGGTGGCGGGCCAGGTTGGCGGCCGCGACGGCATAGCGCAGGCGACCCCACGGGGTGGCCTGCCATTGCCGGAAGACGTCGAGTTTCGCGTCGAAGTCCGCCATGCGCCGTACCTTTCGGTTTCTCGGGACACCGGCACCGACTGTAGCCATCCCGGACTCGATCCGGACGGAGGGCTGGATCGGTCCAGACGCCAGGGGTTTGCCGGCGGATACCGGTCTGGTTCGGTATCGGTCGCGCGCTCGACTATCGTGAGCGAAGCCGATTGTGGCTCTGAGGGTTAGAGAGATTTACGCGTGGTATCAGGGTGGGGAACGGACCGGGCCGATGAGGGCCGATCCGCAGTAGAAGCAATCGATCGAACCGCGCCGGAAACGGCCGAATCTCGCCGCGGTCCGGCGCGCTGGCTGCGCTCGGCGCGCACCGATCTGCTGGTCGCCGGATGTTATCTGTCGCTCGCGTTCTTCGTCCTCGCCGGGCTGTGGTCGAACCTCGAGAGCGGCTACCTGAGCAAGAGCGATCAGGACCAGACGCTGTACGAGTGGTTCTACGCCGTCACCGCGCACAACATCACCCACCTGGCGAGCCCGCTCAGCACCCAGTTGCAGAACTACCCCGATGGCATGAACATGATGGCCAACACCCTCATGTACGGCTGGGGTGTACCGTTCGCGCCCGTCACCCTGCTGTTCGGGCCGACCGTCACATTCGTGTCGGCACTGACCTTCGGCCTGTTCGGCACGGCGTTCGCCTGGTACTGGGTGTTTTCGCGTGAGCTGGTCACCGAGAAATTCGCCGCCGCCATCGGCGGATTGTTCTGCGGCTTCGCGCCGGCGATGATCGCCCACACCAACGGGCACGCGAATTTCGTCTTCCTCGTATTGCTTCCGTTCATCGCGTTGCAGGTCGTCAAGATGGCGCGGCGCGCGGAGAACGGCGACGGGACGCGCCCGGTGTGGCAACCCCGTGCCGCCGTCGTACTCGGCTTGATGGTCGCGGCGCAGCTCACGCTGGGTGAGGAACCGCTGCTGATCTTCGCGCTCGGTTTCGCGGTCTTCGCCCTCGCCTACCTGGGAAACTGGCGCGAGATCGTTCGCACGGTGCGCGCGACCGCCCCGTCGATCCTGCTCGCGGCGCTGGTCACGCTGACCCTCACCGGTTTCGGGCTGTGGTGGCAGTTCACCGGGCCCCAGTCGTACAGCTTCCTGGGAGTCGGCCGGGTCGGCAACGATATTCTGTCGCTGGTCCAGTTCTCGCCGGAAGCGGCGGGCAGCATGTTTTCCTTCGGCCCCGATGTGGCGATCAATCCGACCGAGGAGAACACCTATTTCGGGTGGCCGCTGCTGCTGCTGGTCGCCGTGTCCGTGTATTTCCTGCGGCGCGAGCGTATCGTGCGCGCCGCCGTGATCGCCGGTGTGCTGTTCACGACGCTGTCGCTCGGCATCGTGCTGTCCTTCGACGGCGTCGTGCGTTTCGGTGAGGGCGGTTGGGCCATGGTGCCGATGCCGTGGATGGCCCTCGGGTGGATTCCGCCGCTGAACGGCATCATCGAATCGCGGTTCGCCATGGTGGCCGTACCGGCCATCGCGATCGTCCTGGCGCTGGGCACCCAGCGCGCGATCGAAGCGTGGCGCTCCTCGGCGGCCCTGCGCCGTCGGCCGGTCGCCTGGTTCGGCGCTCTGGCCGTGGCACTGCTGCCCATCGCGCCGACGATGCTGCCTGTCACCGAACGCCCCGCGACTCCCGCGTTCTTCGCCGACGGCACTGTGCGGCACTACGTTTCGGACGGGTCGGTGGTGATCGTGCCGCCGCCGACCTCGGGCGACGCCATCGCGCTACGGTGGCAGATCGACGCCGACTTCGCCTTCCCGCTCGTCGGCGGCTATTTCGTCGGCCCGAGCGGCGCGGACCACGGTTCCGGCTACGGCGCCGACCCTCGGCCCACCGCGGTGCTGCTCATGCTGGTCCGGTGGCTCGACACGATGCCGGTCATCGACCGTGCCGTGCGTGAGCAAGCCATCGCGGACCTGCGCTTCTGGGGCGCCGACGTGGTGGTACTGCCGCCGTCCGAGACCAGCGATACGCTGCGTCGCACCGTGGACGATCTGTTCGGCATTCCGGCCGAGCAGGTGGGCGGCGTGTGGGTGTGGGACGTGCGCGGTCTCGTGTAGCCGGCCATCGGCGCCTCGGCCGCTCGCCCGCGATCCGAGCGCGCGGGGCCGGCTGTCCGCCGGATCTTCGGGCGTCGGGCGCTCAGGCCGGGCGCAGTCGCGGCGCCCGGTGCCCGGCACGGCGGGCGGCCAGGTCCGTGCCGGTGCCTGCCATGATGTCGTTCCACCAGGCTTGCAGCGGACTGGGATCCGGCCAGCGCACGGGGGCGGTGTCCATCTCGGTCAGTTCGGTGATTCGTGGGTCGAGATCGTGATACATGAGCGGTTACCTCGAAAGCGTGTGAACTCCGGCAGGATGACGCGGCACGTTCGAGGAACCGTCAACGAGCTCCCGGGACCGGCACGACCGTTCGGGTCGGCGCGACCGCCGACGAGACGGCCAGCGCTTCGGTCAGGGTGGCGTGTACCGGCAGCCAGGCGCTGAGCCCGGCGATGCCGACGACCCGGTCCACCACGCCGGGCAGCGGGTTGAACACCGAGATCTGCACGCCACGGGCGGCCCCTTGTTGGGCGCGTTCGGCCAGGTCCAGGATCGGGCGGCAGCCGAGGAACTGGATGCCGGACAGGTCAACCACCAAGCGGCGGTTGGGGCCGGCTTCGGCCAGTGCGGTGTCGAGGACGCGGCGCCAGCGGGGCTGGGTGTAGGCGTCGGCCTCGCCGTAGACGTGCAGGATCACCGCTTCGGCGCGGGGTTCTAGCTCGGCTTGTAGACGTTCGCAGAGTTCGGCGGGTTCACCGGCGACCGGACCGAACAGCTCGTTGCGGCGGGAACGAGGCTTCATCGAAGGCTCGGCATTCTCGAAGCAGTGGGGCACGCCTCGACAAGTGCACAGCCGGACCTGATGGTCCTCAAGGCCAACTGATACCTCCATCTCATCACGTCGAACCGGTTCTGTCATCGAACGTGACCCTATTGGTCCTGCCGCGGCCGGTCAGGGACCGAAATAAGTCCGGGATCGTGATCTCGGGCTGTTTACCCACCGAGGCTGCGGGTAGGGCCAGGGACAGGGTCACCTGGCGCCCGGGCAGCCTCGGTGACCCCAGAGCGCGCCGGTTCAGGAGGTGTAGCCCGCACGCTCGCTTCCCGTCCGACAGCGGGCAAGGTGTCCCGCGGCCGGACGGAGCCGAAGGCCTTCACCGGGGATGATGGAGGCCTTCGGGCTCGTTTCCGGTGGTAGTGCCGGGAGGAATCCCCGCCGACCGCGCGCGGTTGCCTTCCCTGTGAGCACCCATGCCCCCACGCTGCACCCGTTCGTCGTCGAGCGCTTCAGCCCCACCCGTTTCCAGCCCGATCACCGGATCACGCCCGCCGAGATCACCACGCTGATCGAGGCAGCCCGTCGCGCGCCCTCGGCGGGCAATTCGCAGCCGTGGAGTTTCCTCGTCGCCGCTCGGGGCGACGCGGTGCACCGGCGCATGGTCGGCCACCTGGCGCGCAGCTCCGGCACCTGGGCACCGCAGGCGAGTCTGCTCGTGGCCAACCTCGTCCAGCGGCGTATCGAGGACAGCGACTTCGAGTACTCCGAATTCGCCCATTACGACCTAGGCCAGGCGGTCGCGCACCTGACCGTCCAAGCCCATGAGCTCGGCCTGCAGGTCCACCAGTTCCGCGCCTTCGATCGAGACGGCCTGCACCGCGAATTCGCGGTCCCGGACCATTGGGAGATCGCGACGCTGGCCGCGGTCGGCCTTCCGGCGCACGCGCCCACCGAGACGACCGGGACGAGTACGAGCCGGTCGCGCCGAGAATTGCACGAGGTTCTGTGGGCCGTCTCGGACGTCGCGGCACCCTGATGCCAGGGGCATCGGCGGCGCCCTTCGCTGACAGCCGGCGCGCACGGAGAGGGTAGGGTGCGGTGAGCACTCCGGGGAGGATGATTTGACGGCGCCGCTGCTACATCGCATCGACGAAATGACCGATGACTCAGGGTTTCTCGGACTCGTCGACCCACACGCATACACATCGTTCGTGGGCGAGGACTGGACCCTGGAATCACTGCTCGCACACATCGAAGCAGAGATGCGGCAGCGATCGATCCTGCTGTGGGGAACGGGCGGTGAGGAGCAATGGCGGATCGACCTTTCGGATTCGCCGGTCGATCCGCAACTGCCGATCTTCCGGCGAATCACCGGCCCCATCACCGTGACCCGTGGTGAGTTGATCGTCGTCAACCTCGACACGATCACCATGGCCGCCCAGTACGCGGATTCCGCCGTGGACGACGACAAGGACATCTACGGGTCGCGGATCGAACTCCCGAACGGCGACTACACCTGCACCGTCAGTCAACTCACCGACCCCGAAGAAGATCGCACCCACGACGGCCCCGACTTCCACCTCCAACTGCTGGCCGGCCGGACCTCACCTTGGTCCGAGGTCCCCTGGTCCGAGCTCTGACACTCCGCCGGAACACGCGCAATCGGTAGCGGCATACGGATCTGCCTGCTCGCGCGCCCGCCCTGACGTGGACCGCAGCGACGCCGAGTGCCTGCGGACCGGCCCGCCCGGCGCGACAACCCGTCGGGACCGCTTGGCCCCCTCATGTCCAGGTCAGGAGCGTCGGCGCTGGCCGAGGCCCCACGAGCCCAGAGCCACCGACAGCGTCAAGTAGACCGCCACGATGCTGGCAACCGGGACCCAGCCACCGTAATCGGCGGCCAACGCCGGCAGCCAGGGCAGCGCCGCCGCACCACCCAGGACCAGCAGGCCGGACAGCACCACCGCCGGGACTCCCAGGGGCGCCAGCTCGCCTTCTTCGGCCCCCTCGGCGCCTAGCCGCCACGACGGCACAGTGCCGTGGACGGCGATCTCTTCGGAACGCCTGTCGATCGTCGTGGTGACCATGAGAAACCTCCCGCAGCGATCGCTTTCGTCGACCGCCCGTTCGCGTGGACGCCGAATCGCCCACGACCACGGGGTACCCACTCACTCCGGAGCAAATCAGCCGCGGCACGAGTTCCGTCACCGGGTTCGTCACCAGTTCCCCGATCAGCCACCCTGCCGCTGCATCACCCGCCTGCTCGACCGATTGCGGGTCGCCGGGGCAAATGCTCAGTCTCCCAAGGACTTTCACGGACCAGATGTCGATGGATCCGGCGGCAGCCCCTGGGAGACGCGGCATTCAACTCAGCACGACATCACGCCTCCGGACGTGTTGTCGAGGCGCACCCCCAACACCCTCTTCAACTCGCCGACACTGTCTGGACTCGGTGTCACCACATCACGCTCCCAACGGCTGATCTGATTTCCGTCCCTGATTCCGATCCAGTCGGCCAACTCCGCCTGCGTGAATCCGGAGGCCATCCTCGCCGCCCGAATGGCTTTGCCGATCGTGGACATGGTCTCCCCTCTCTCTCGATGCCCTCGGCGTGGACTGCATCGGCGCGGGTGCCCGTCGGCGAACACTCACACCCCTGAAGCGATCTCGCGCAGCCACATTCGAACGATAAGGGCGAATTCGCCTTCGAAGGAGGCTGTGGCTGCACGGCAACTGACTGTGCACGCACAAATGAACGTGCACTCGCACCGCTGCGTGGACTCCCGGCTACGACGGAGAGTTGTCCGCATCGGCGGCGCTGCGGCGCCAGTCGCGGGGTGTCATACCGAACGCCTCGCGGAATCGCCGGGCGAAGTGGGCGGCGTCGCGGAAACCCACGGCACCGGCCACAGCGGCGATGGATCGGTGCGCGTAGCCGCGGTCGATCAGCATGTCGCGAGCCCGGACCAGGCGCTGTTCGATGATCCACTGCTCGAGACTGATCCCCGACTGCGCGCACACCTTGTACAGGTGCCGCACGGAGATGTTGTTGGCGGCGGCGATCCCGGGGATCTTCAAGGCCGAATCCGACAGGTGTGTCCGCACATACCCGAGGATCTGCTCGATCAGCAGCTGGTCCGGGATGGCGGCGCCGTCACCGGGTCCGCGGCCCGCCGCCGAGATCAGCAGCGCCCGAACCATTTCCAGGCACGACTCGCCCACCGACGCGGCTGCTGGATCGGCTTCGAGCTGGTCGGCGATCCGGACGAGATGCTGGATCTGGGCCGTGACCATCGGATACAGCGGCGACGCCGCCAGCCGCCCGTGCGCCGCGACGACCGTTTCCGCCGAGATACCGAGGCGCTCCCTGGACAGCTGCACGCACAGCGTTCCGCCGAGACCGTGCCAGCCGGAGGCGAAGGTGGTGGCCAGGTCGATCACCTCGCAGGCACCCGGTTCGATCAGGGTCTGCCCACCGAACTGTTCGTGCCTGCGGACCTGGCCGTTCTGCACGGTGACCGTCAGGGTGTCGCTGGGCGTGGTCCGCTCGTGGCGTCTGGTTCGCCAGACCTGATGCCCGGACACCTCCGAGCGGGTGAGCGCGATCGGACCCAGCATCCAGGCCTGATGCCTGCTGACCACTTCCGCCGGCGCGTCCCACATCTGCAGGTTCGCGCCGATGTCGGCCTCCTGCAGGATCGCGGTGACCGCCTCCCGGCGGTCGGCCGGCGTGAAGTAGTCGGAGTCGATCAGCACTGCCATCGGTGATCTCCACTTCGGATGTTCGCCGGCGGTGGAGTCCCTCCCGTCGCCGGCCACTGCGCGTTTCGGGGGTGGCGATTCGAGCAAAGGGTGATTGCACGGGGGCCTGTAGTCGGCGATGCTATCGCGCGGTGGCGCGCCGGGAGCCCGATTCGGCAGGGTTGTGCCCCGGCTTCACCGGCCCGCGGTGGCGTGTTCCCTTGTCGCGGTTGGCCGTAACGCGAGGATCCGGCGTTCGGCGGCGGTCGCCGTCGCAGCCCATTCCGGCCGCAACGCCGCGTAGGTGCACACGTCGCGCCACCGGCCCTGGGTTCGGTACAGCTGCCGCAGCCGCGCTTCCGGTGTCAAGCCCACTCCCGCCATCACCGTGTCCATCACCGGATGATCGTGCCGGTGCCCCGCCCAGACCCGGTGAATCCCGAGCGGCCCGAAGGCGAAGGCCGCCACGAGCCGACCCGCCTCGATTCCGCCCGCGCGCAGCGCCCCTTCCGGGATCACGACCAATCCGCCGATCATCGCGTTGCTGCCGAAATCCTCGACCAGCAACCCGATCGTGCCGACCATCGTGTCCTCCCCCGGCGCCGTGATCGCCAGCGTGTACTTGCGCCGCGGGCTCTCGCCCCGGGCGCGCAGGGCGGATTCGAACGCCGTCGCGGCGGCGGGGACTCCCATGCTGTCGGTGCCCATGTACCGGGTCAGGTGCGGGTCGGTGAAGATCCGCTGGTAGACGCCCAGATCACCGGCACGCAGATCCCGCAGCCGCAGGCGCGCGCCGACCAGTTCCACATCGGCCAGGTCGATCGTCAACGGACCGCCTCCATCACCAGCGCGAGCTCCGCGTCGAGCTGTGGACCCACCGCGGGGATGAGCTCGTCGAGGTCGATATAGCTGCGCCCCGACGGGATCAGCTCTCCGAGCAGGATCCGGCGGGCCGTGTCCGCCACCAGAGCGCCGCCGAGCATCACCCCGGAGGCCAGCTGCGGCCAGCTGGACAGGGTCCGGCCGATCTCACCGACAGCGTCGCGCATCGCCGGGCTCAGCCGCGGCTCGTCGACCACCGTCATGAGATACGACAGCTGCTCACCCCGGTCCATCGTCGCGACATCGGAGGCGGTCGACTCGCCGGTGCGGCCGTGGAACAGCGGGCGATGGGGTTCGAGGTCGAACCGTTCCACATCCAGCAGGCCACGGTCGTTGGTGTCCATCAGGACGGGGATGCCGCGGCGCCGCGCGTACTCCCGGGCGACGACTTTCGCCCACACCGTGTCGCATTCCTCCACCAGAAGGTCGAGCGTCGTGCCCGTTCCGCCGAAGAACGACTCGATCGACTCCTCGGTCAACCCGTCGGTGAACACCTCGATGTCGAGATAGGGGTCGATCTCGAACATCTGGCGCGCCGCCAGCACCGCCTTGGACACCCCGAGGTCGGCTACCCCTGCCCGCAGCCGGTTCAGGTTCGACAGCCCGACGGTGTCGAAGTCGGCCAGCCGGAACGATCCGCCGACCCCTTCCATCGCCAGCGTCACCGCCGCGCTACTGCCCACCGACAGCCCGATCACACCGACCCGCCGCGCGCGCAGTGCCCGCTGCTGCGCGCGATCGATCTTGTTGCGGTTCCGATCGGTGCGCACCCGCTGGAATTCCTCGCGTGGCAGCACATGCACCAGCCGGCCGCTCCACGGATAGAACACCCACGTTCCCCACCGCCACATCGCGGTCTCGCCGCAGATCCGGCGTCGGGACGCCGCCAGGGTGTCCGCGGTATGCGAGACGGCGGGATCTTCGCTGCGGATCAGTTCGTCGAGCTGATCCTCGATCGTGTCGTACACGGCAGTGACGGATCTCGACGCCGCCAGCGCTTGCAGATCGCGCAAGCCTTCCGGGCTCGACGCATCGAGAAGCACGGGACAGAACTGCGATGTCGCAGCGTCGGGTGTGAGTACCGCCGGACGCGGAACCGAGCCATGCCGAACCATGTGTGCACAAACCTCCGACCCTCATGAGGCGAACGACCACGCGCTCGCCTCTGTCGACCAGGACGGGCAAACAGTACACACAGCACACTTTCAGCTAATCGATTCCCGGTCCACCGGCATGGCGCGCCCGCATATCGGTCAAACTGGGACGATGACCGATCGGGTAGATGTGACCGAGGCTTCGTTCCATCATCAGCAGTCAGCCTCGCAATAATCCCGCAAGTACCGGACATGGACCCGCAGGCAACGATGCCGGTAACGACGCTCGACATCACACCGAGCTCTCACCGAACTACGGAAATTGGGACTGAAGACAAGCGCCTACACACCACCACGCTCCTCCGGTGCCACCGCGGACGATCCCGATGCGCCCGGCCAACCCGATTCGCTCACCGAGTCTTTCGCGACCCTCGTCCGGTTCCTGACCGACCGCGACCTCACACCGCACCTTGCTTCGGCCGAAGACATCGGCCGCCTCAACGACGTCATCGATGCGACAGTCATCACGCGCGTCCTGCCCGTCATCGTCGAACCCGGAGAACGCGTCGTATGACGGCCTTCACTCGGCGCAGCGCACAACCCCTCACGGCCGCTCGACCTCGAAACAGACCGCCGGATAGCCGAATTCAATCGTCGATCTGTCCACACTGGTACCGTCGTTGGCCCTCCCACCAGAACTACTCTGAGTACCGGCATCTCGCGAGTCCGGGGCCGGAGATCGCTGCGCGTCAAGGAGTCGGTGGCAGGAATCGGGTGTCGAGGAACGATGCGTAGGGCGGGAGTTCGGTGCCGGCGCTGATCTTGCCCTGCGCCTTGCCCCAGGCGCCGAGCTCGCCGAGTTTGGTGGCGAGGTCGGGGGTGAGCTGCAGGGTGAAGTCGAACTGCGGCAGCACCGTCCGCAGCAGATCGGGCTCCAACTGGGTGGCTTTCGCCACCGACCGCAGCGCCGGGTCCGCGAGATTCCGCAGGTCCAGTCCGGCGTCCTCCAGCGCCGCGAAGAATCCCGACAGCGCCGCGGATTTCGCGGTGACAGCGTGCTGAGAGGCCAGGTACAGGCTGTGCTGGTGATACGTGCCGCCGGTGAGCTCCACCGCGTCGGCGCCGAGTGCCCGGACAACCTGAGCCTGATACGGCTGGAAGATCGAGACGGCGTCGACATTGCCCTGGGTCGCCGCCGTCACCGTCGCGGACGGCGCCACCTGAACGAGCTCGGCTTGGATATTATTGTGCGCCAATGTATTCGCGGCGAAGTAGGCGGCGCTCGTACCGATCGGCGTGCCGATGGCCTTGCCGGCCAGATCGCCCACGGAGCTGATGCCCGCGCTACGGCGCGCGATGATGCGCGAGCCTTCCCAGCGCGCGCCGTCACCGACCACGCGCAGCGTCGGTGACCTGGTCAGCACCGCGGCGCTGGGTACATCGGCCGCGGTCGCCACGTCGAGCTGGCCGGCCGCGACTGCCTGCAACGCCTCGATTCCCGAGGGGAAGTTCACCACCTTGACCGTGACATTGTGTTTGCCGAAGTAGCCTGCCGCTTCCGCGACCGGGATCTGCGCCCAGGACGGGTCGACCACGAAACCGACAGTGAGCGTGGTGGAATCGGTGGATTCGGCGTCACCGCAGGCCGCGCCGGTGATCGCCAGAACGGTCGCGGTGATCGCCGCGACGGCGATTCGGGTGAGTGATGTTCGCATGAAGTGGTCCTAGAGCTCTGGTGGGTCAGACGGTGGTGTGGGTGATTCCGAGCCGCTGATGCAGCTGTTTGCGCAGGTCGCTGTAACCGGGCCGGTCGGCGAGGTCGTCCGCGTGGCGGGGACGTTCGAGCGGGTTCGTGAGGCGATCGGCGAGCAGGCCGTCGTCGAGGACTTCGACGGTGTCGGCGAGCCGAATCGCCTCGTCGACATCGTGGGTGACGAACACGATCGTGCGGCGCGATCGCGCCCAGAGGTCGGTGAGCAGATCCTGCATCTTCAATCGTGTCAGCGCGTCGAGGGCGGCGAAGGGCTCGTCCATCAGCATCACGGCGGGTTCGCCCGCCAGGAGCCGCGCGATACTCACGCGTTGCCGCATTCCACCCGAGAGTTCGCCGGGCCGCCGGGCGCCGACCGCACGGGACAGTTCCACGTCGTCGAGGAGTGCGGCGATCCGCGATGACCGCTCGGCGGGTGCGACCCCGCGTGCGCGCAGCGCGAAGCCGATGTTGTCGGTCACGCTCATCCAGGGAAACAGGACATCGCGCTGGAAGGCGACGCCGCGGCGCGGTTCGGGCGCCAGCACCGGGACGCCGTTGTCGGTCACTGTTCCCGCCGTCGGGGTGATCAGTCCGGCCAGGCAGTGCAGCAGCGTCGACTTCCCCGATCCCGACGCGCCGACGAGGACGGTGAACGCCCCGTCCGGGATGGTGAGGCTGATCCCGCGCAAAGTCGCGGCCGGGTTTCCCGGGTAGTGCACGACGAGGTTGTCGGTCCGAATGGTCATGTCAGTGTTCCTTCACGGCCCAGCGGGTCAACGGCGCGGTGACCGCGGCCAGGACCCAGTCCACGAGCGCGCCGATGACGCCGAGCAGAATCAAGCAGGCGATCAGCCGGTCGGCCTGGGAGAAGAGCTGCGCCTGATAGAGCCGATAGCCGATACCCGCTGTGGTGCCCGACATTTCGGCGACGACGATGAGAACGAACGCCATGGCGGCACCTACCCGCAGCCCCGCGACGATGTCGGGCGCGGCTTCCGGAAGCACGATCTCGCGCAGCGTCTGCCATCGCCCGGCCCCCAGGCAGCGTGCGGCCTGCAGGTAGTCGCTGGGCGTGGTCGACAACCCGGCGTGGCTGTTGATCCAGACCGGCACGAACACGCCGAGCGCGACAACCAGCGCCTTGCTCTCCTCCCCGAGTCCGAACCACAGGATGGCCAGCGGGACCAGCCCGATTGTCGGGATCGGCGCGAGCAGGCGAAGGACCGGTTGCAGCAGGCGTCGGCCGAGCATGGTGCTCGCGGTGACGATCGCGGCGCCGACCCCGGTCAGCGCGCCGAGCGCGAACCCGCCCAGCGCCCGCCGCAGGCTGGCCAGAATGTCGTCGGCGAGCAGCCCCGTTCGCCGGAGATCGTCGGCGGCGCCGATAATTTCGGACACGCTGGGCAGCAGTTCGTCAGGGAACCGATTCGACGCCACGAGCAGGGTCCAGGCCAGCGCGGCGAGTGTGAGCCCGGCGATCGTCCAGCCGACCGGGCTCGCGCGCGTGATCCAGGACTGCAGCCGCCGCGCCACCGGTTGTCGCCGCCGGGCCACCGTGCTCGCCGGCGGGTCGGTGGTGCGCACGGTACTCGTCACGAGCCCGCGCCTTCCGTGCCGGACGCCGAAACCGCGCGGGTGGGGACCCAGTCGTGGGGCACCGCCTGCGCGCGGTAGATCAGCGGTGTCAGCGTGAGCCGGTCGACACCGGGCACCCGGGGCTCGCGCACCTCGGGCTCACCCGCGACGCCGTAGCCCTCGTACGGGCTGTGGTACTCCCAGACCACCGCACCGTGCGCCGTGACCTGGAAGATCCGGCCTCGCATGCCCTCGGTGACCAGGGTGTTGCCGTTCGGCAGCCGCTGGGCGTTGCTGACGAAGGAACTGAAGAACGTCCACGACGGCCGGCCCGAATCCTCCGCGGTGTACTGCCAGACGATCTGGCGGGTGGTGGGATCGATCTCGAGCACCCGCGAGCCCGCGTAGATGCCCAGCGGCGCCGGCGGGTAACCCGCACCGCCCTGATTGTCGAAGACGAGGATGTTGCCCGCGCCGGGCAGGCCGGCGGCGATCAGGTGCGGATTGTGCTGTCCGGAGATCTGGTCGACCGGCCGGGGCACGGAATGCGCGTTGATGCGCTGGTGCTGGGACCCGGGCGCCTCGTCGAAGTACGGGCCCAATCGCCACACCACGGCGCCGGTGGCTCTGTCGACCACCGCGATCACGTTCGCCTTGCGGAAGCTGACCAGGATGTTGTCGGGATGGAACACGCTGCCCGGGTCCTGGTCGAACCATTTGTTCGGGCCGAGTGGGGTCGCGCTGTTCATCTCGAGGTAGCCCCACGGGTCCTCGGGATCCCGCGCGGCGGTGTCACGCAGCGCCGTCCGGCCTGGCTCGGAGAAACCGAATTCGTCGAGGTGATCGCCGGCCAGCCATTGCCACACGATCTCGCCGTCCGGTGCCACCTCGTACAGGCCTTGGTCACCGACCACGTCCGCGATGCCGAGCTGCGCCACCACACGCGGGACGGTGACCAGCAACAGCCGGTTGCCGTTGGGCAGCAGCTGCCAGTCGTGGTTCTGGCGGGCCGCGCCACCGGGCGCCTGGCGGCCCCATTCCCACACCGGCGCACCCTCCCAATCGAGCTGTCCGACAGTGCCGTTGGCGTAGATCCCGCCGCGGCCGTCGCCGCTTTCGCTCAGTTGCACCCCGATGTCGCCGAGCCTGCCGCCGGTGAGCGCGGGATCGAGGATCCGGGGCGGCACGCCGGCGTAGGGCCATTCGTTGACGACCGAGCCGTTCAGGTCGACGAGGCGGGTGATCGAATCGGCGCCGGTGAACAGCACCAGGCTGTCGTGCGCCGAGCCGGGCTCGTAATGGGTGACTCCCGTGAGTCGTGCGTAGGACATGTCGTCTACTTCACCTGTCGGTTGTTGCGGGTGTGGGTCGTACCGGTAACGGTCTAATCGATTAGCGTAGGGATGATCACGGCACAGCACAGGGTAGGAATCGCCATGAACGAAAACCTTCGATCCGGCCGCGCGGCCCGGCAGAGTGGGCCCGATCGTGACCGCTAAACGTCCCACGCTCGCCGACGTGGCCGCCCGCGCGGGCGTCTCCACCGCCGTCGTGAGCTATGTCCTGAACGACGGTCCACGCCCGGTCTCGGAAGCCTCACGCGCCAAGGTGATCGAAGCGGCGGACGAATTGCAGTATCGCCCCGACCGACTGGCCCGAGCCCTGCGGCGACCCCGCCGCTGGCGTCAGGTCGGCCTGCTGGTTCCGGATCTGACGATGCCGCTCTACGCGGCACTGGTCGGCCGGACGGAGATCCATGCCAGGGCTCGCGACCACCTCACCATGATCGGCAACACCGGATACGACCCCGAACGCGAGCGCGAGTTCGTGACGGCGTTCGCCGACGTCGGTATCGACGGGCTGATCGTCGTCGGCGCGGTGGATCCGAGCGCGACCAGCGCGATCTGCGCCCGCGCGCGGATGCCGGTGGTCTGGGTGCACAACACCCGCAACGCCGTCGATTCCCCCATCGTCGGCGCCGACCACGTGGCGGCGGGAAGGCTGGCCGCCGAGCATCTCACCGAGGTGCACGGCTGCCGCGACATCGCGTTCGTCGGCGGGACGACCGCCGAAGACGTCCGCTATGGCGACCGGGAGACCGTCATTCAGCGGTATCGCGGATTCACCGGCGTCGCGGGCGAATCCGCGCCGCTCATCCGCACCGACCTCACCGCCGACGGCGCGTATCGCCGGGTCACCGAGTACCTGCGAACCTGTGACGAGCCTCCGCACGGCATGGTCGTCGCGACCAACGCTCAGGCCGCCGCCGCCCTCCGCGCGATCACGGACGCGGGGCTCGACGTCCCGGACCGGATCCGCGTGGTGGGATTCGACGCCAGCCCTGCCCAGCTCTTCGGCCAGATCACACTGACCGCGGTGCAGCAACCGATCGATGCGATCACCCAGCTGGCACTGGACCGTCTTCTTCTCACCGCCCCCGATCCGGCGGAAACCGATATCCCGACCCCGATGCCCGTCACCGTGCAACGAGGCGAATCCTGTGGGTGCGGCACAACCTGAGCGCCGAAAACGATGCGGGGGAAAGTTCGAGTAGCCGGCTACTCTACGCCGCGGCACCACCCGAACCCTATTCTGAATTCGCTGCTAGACGCGTTCTGATGCTGGTCACGGCGGTTTCGAGCCCCGGCGTGCCAGGTGTTGACGGCGGAATCCGGATCGAGTGTTGTGGGCATGAACGACGATTTCTGGGATGACCTTCTCGCGCATATCCGGCAGCGAGTTCTGGTTCCGGTCGTGGGGCCGCACGCGACCAGGGTCCGTATCGACGATGTCGATCAATCGTTCTCCTCGCTCATCGGCCGACGACTCGCGCGACGCTGGAACCTCACCGTGCCGCCCGGACCGACCAGCATGGATGACGCGGTGGCGGCGTTCGTGCGCGAGCGGGGCCAAGACGAGATCGAGCGGCTGTATCGAGTCATCAACGACATCATCGTCGAGGTCGATCCCGAGCCCGGTGACGCGCTGCGCAACCTCGCCGCGATCGATGATCTGCGCCTGTTCGTGAGCACGACGCCCGACCGGGTGCTCGCGAAGGCCGTGAACTCGGTCCGGTACCAAGGTAGGCCGAGCGCACGGGAGATCTCCTTCTCCCCTAATCAGTCCACCAACGAACAATCGCGCAACGCGCAACCGGCCGCGGCCACCGACACCGTCGTCGTGAATCTGTACGGTCAAGCCGCTTCGACGCCGCAATTCGCGATCCACGAAGAGGATCGGCTCGAGTGGCTGCACGCATTGCTCAGCGAAAAGGCGAGCCTGCCCGACTGGGTCAGCTTTCAGCTGAAGGAGCATCCCCTGCTTTTCATCGGCTGTGAGATCCCCGACTGGCTCGGGCGTTTCCTCCTGCGGATGTCCTCCAGCACCCGGCTGTCCCTGGAACGCATTCCGTTCTTTCTCGCCGGCTGCTCGGCGTCCCGGGAACCTACGCTGTCGAGCTTCTTCACCACGTATTGCCGTAAGACGCTGGTCCAGCAGCTGGACATCGAACCGGCGGAATTCGTCGACGAATTACACGCGCGCTGGCTCCGGCAGACCACGACGAGGCAACGCGACGCGGTCGGTTCTGCCGATTCTTCGCTTCCGGACGCACCCACGATCTTCATCAGTTACATGCGGGAGGATGCGGACGCGGCCCGGCGGGTGTGCGACGCCATCACGAACCTGGGCGGGGATGTGTGGTTCGACGAGCGCCGGATCAGTCCAGGAGATGCGTGGGAACACGAGGTGCTGAGCCGTATCCGCCGATCGGTCCGGCTGTTCGTCCCGATCATCTCGGCGAACACCGAGCACGCGGACGAGGGGTACGTGTTCAGAGAATGGTACGAGGCGGCAGACCGTGCACGCTCCATTCCGAGCCGCCGCTTCATCGTGCCCGTGATCATCGACGACAACTACGACAACGACCCGAGCCACTACCGGCAGGTACCGGATTCCTTCGGGCGCCTGCACTTCGGTAGCGCGCCCGGCGGCGAGCCGGACGCGGGGCTCATCGCCATGCTGCAGGACGAGATTCGCGCGATGCGACGGGCAGCGGCATGACTCCCGGAACGAGAGACGGACAACTCGACGACGAGAACCCGTGGCCGGGGCTGGCGTCGTTCGAGGAGAACGGGCAGGCGTTCTTCTTCGGGCGCGACCGCGAAGCAGCGTCCTTGCTCAGGCACGTCCGCGATGCTCCGGTGACGGTCCTGTACGGGCGATCCGGACTCGGGAAGACGTCGCTGCTGCGCGCCGGCCTGTTTCCCGCCCTCCGCGACGAGAACTACCTGCCGATCTACATCCGATTGGATCTCACCCGGAACGCGGCGGCGCTGTCTCGCCAGCTGCACCGAGCGGTGCGCGGTTCGATCCGGGCCCACGCACCCGATGCGGTGCTACCTCGCGATGACGAGTCACTCTGGGAGTACCTGCATCGCACAGACTTCGAACTCTGGAGTGCGCAGAATTATCCGCTCACGCCGGTGATCGTTCTCGACCAGTTCGAGGAGCTGTTCACCCGCGGTGAGCGTGTTCCCGAAGCCGTGCGGGAATTCATGCACGACCTCGGCGACCTCGCCGAGAACCGGATTTCCGACGAAGTGGCCGCCCGGATCGACAGTGATGAAGCCGAGGCAGGCCGGTTCCGGCTACGGGCGCAGAACTTCAAGCTACTGATCACCTTGCGGGAGGATTTCCTTCCCAACCTCGAAGAGTGGTGCCCGTTGATCCCCGCGCTGGGACGGTCCCGGATGCGGCTGCTTCCCTTTCGCGCCGACGCGGCGTTCGAGGCGGTCCGCAAACCGTCCGGTCACCTGATCACCGATGCTCTCGCGCACCGGGTTGTCGGCATCATCGCCGGTGAGGATCTGCACCTCGGCCGGGAGGTGCCGGCAGCCGAGGCCGACGACCTCGCGGCTTCAGATGTGGAACCTGCGCTGTTGAGCCTGTTCTGTCGCGAACTCAACGAAGAGCGGAAGCGGAGTGGACGGGCGCACTTCGACGAACAGCTGGTGAAGGAGGCCCAGCGCGACATTCTGTCGAACTACTACCTGTCGTGTGTGCGTGATCTGTCACCGCAGGTCGCCGAATTCATCGAGTCGGAACTGATCACCGAGAAGGGCTTTCGCGACAGCTACCCCCGTGAGGACGCGGTGCCGTCGCGGCTGACCGGCGACGAACTCGATCGGCTGATCCGCTCACGCCTGGTGCGACTGGAGGAATACCACGGAGCGCAACGGATAGAACTGACCCACGATGTGCTCACCGGCGTCGTGCGGGAACATCGCGACCGGCGACGCTCGGAAACAGAGCGCACGGCGCACGCGGCCCGGGTGGAACGGGAGAAGCAGGCCCTCCTGGACGCTGCCGCCCGACGCGAGGTCGAACTGGAGGGTGAGCGGCGGGCCGGACGGCGATTCCGGCGGCTGTCCGCTGTGCTGGCCGTTGTGTGCGTGGTCTCGGTCGTCCTGGCTGTCCTGGCCGTGATCAATTGGCGGTCAGCCACCGATGCCCGCAACGACGCGGCTGATCGCAGCAAAGAAGCGCTCGCTGGTCGTCTGACCTCGCAGGCGCAGTCGATGCTGGCCGGCGGCCAGCCCGGCAGCGAGTTGGCGGCTCTCAACAAACTGCTCGCCGCACAGGATATCTCGACGACTCCCGACCTCGGTGCGCTCTTGACCACCTTGCGGAACGAAGCCCGTTTACACAAGATCATCGGCCTGGACGCGGAGGGTGGTGTGCTCAGTACCGACGGTCGGCGGATCGTCACTCGCGCACCGTCCGGAATCGTGCTGGTGGACACGGAGGCGGGAAAACCGATCGGAGAGCCGTTGGTCGTCGACGGCACAGTCGAGGCGGTGAGCGCGGACGGACGGTATCTGGTATTGAGCGACCCCGACAGAATCATTCGGGTGTGGGACTCGGCGACGGGCAAGCCGATCGGGCAGCCGCTGACGGACAGTGCGGGCCGGACGACAGCCGTTGTCGTCAGTCCGGATGGTAACCGGGTCGCCGCGAGCTACGGGGATCACACACGGTTGTGGGACGCCCGGACCGGGCGGCAGATCGGGCCTGCGATGGGCGCGGCTGATACACAGGTGCGTGCGCTGGCGTTCAGTCCGGATGGCAATCGCCTGGCTTCAGCCGGTTCCACGAAGACTGTCGAGCTCTGGGACGCCCACAGCGGCGCGGCACTCGGCGAAACGGTACCTTCCGGCGACCCGCGCATCGGCGAGGCCGAAGCGATATGGAGTCTGAGCTTCAGTCCCGACGGCCGTCTCGTCGCCGCCGGTGGCAATACCGTCGGCGTCGGCCCTTTGGCGAACGCGGGTACACCACTGCGAATCTGGAACACCGAGACCGGCACAGCAATCCCCGACCCCGAGACCGGCAACTTCGGTGCCGTCGTATCGGTGGCCTTCAGCCCGGACGGGGGCCGTATCGTCACCGGCGGCGACGACAAGACTGTGCGCCTGTGGGACCCGGACACCGGTCGGCAGGTGGGCGATCCACTCAGCCTCAATGCTGCTGTCCAGGACGTCGCTTTCACCCCCGACGGCAATCGGATCGTTGCGGTTGCCGACGATACCGGCCAGATATTCCACGCCGATCCCACCATGGGGTTGCCCGCCAAGGTAGGCAGTAGCCGGGTGGTCGAACAGGCGATGACGGATACCCGCCTGTCGATAGACACCGAAACCGAGCGCCCCCAGATCGTCATCTACCGCGACGGTGAGCTGCAACGGTTGGATGCCGACACCGGAGAACGGATTGGGGCGGTTCTCGTTTCCGAGGCGCTCCGCGGCGCAATGCAGATCTCTTTCAGCCCGGATGGTCGCTGGCTCGCAGTCGTGGGCCGAGACAACGACGTTCGCGTCCTCGATCTGCAGGACGGTCGGCAGCGCGGCGCACCGATGAAGGGGCACATCGGTACGCTGAGCGCGGTGGCGTTCAGCCCGGATGGGACGACACTCGCGACGGGAAGTGGTGACAAGACGATCAGGCTCTGGGACTGGGCATCGGGGCATCAGATCAGGGAGCCGTTGACAGGACACACGAACGGCGTGGAAGAGCTCGTATTCAGCGAGGATGGGCAACGGCTCTATTCCCGCAGCTACGATTCCGTGCGGATCTGGGATGGGAAGACATGGCAACCGGTCGGCAAGATCATCGAGGGCTTCGCCACGGCAATGGAGCTCCGAGACGACAACCGGCGCATCGCGGTCGCTGACGGTGTCACGATCCGCCAATGGGACGCCGAAAGCGGCGAGGCCGTCGGCGAGCCTCTCGAGGGCCACGACGAGCCTCTCGAATCCGTCAACTACAGTCCCGACGGCCGGTACCTGGTCTCCACGTCCTCGGACTACACAGTGCGGTTCTGGGATGCCGACACCGGACGTCAGATCGGCGAACCGATCGTCACCGCCCGGCTCGGCCCGACCCCACTTCTGGACTTCAGCACGGATGGGCGTCGCGTCTTCGTCCTTTCCCAGAAGATCGCCTTGAACAAAACCTCTGCATTCGAAGGCGGCGGGATCTGGCAGATACCGGGACCCGCCGCGTGGCGGGACGCGATCTGCGACAAACTCACCTCGAACCCCAGCGACGAGGACTGGAAGGATTGGGTTTCCACCGATCCTCCGAGTTCGGAGCTGTGCCGGGACAAACCCACAGCCTGATCGGTCGTGCCGCGCCGATATCGACCGGCACATCCACCTGCCCGAGACATCGGGATTCTCTGCGAAGTCGCACTACGCACGCTGATTCGCTGCCACGCAATCCGACGAAACCCCTCGCGTCACCAACAGCATCGCAATGTCTGCCAGCAACTCGACCGAGCTCGACAAAGGGAGCTCGGGCTCGCGGGTCATCCATTCGCGTGCGAGTGCGTTGACCGCCGCGGTGAGCAGCCGGGCGGTGTCGCCGTCCAGGCGCGTGCCTTCCGTCTCCAGGAAACTCTGGATGTGGCCCGCCCATTGCTGGGCGCGGGCCCCGCACTGCCGTTCGACGAGTCCACCGGCACCGCTCACTGGGAGTACGGCAAAGGCTGCGCGATGGGGCGCGCTGTCGATCGACACGAAATAGGCGGTCAGGGCCGCGCGCACCGCCATATGTGGGTCGGTGCGAACAGTCGGGTCGGCCAGTGCGCGGGCCACCGCGACGGCCGCGTCGTCCTGGACCTGGAAATAGGCCGTGACGAGTGCTTCGTCGAGGGTTCGGAATTCCTCGTAGAACTGCCGCTTCGACAGGGACGCGGATTCGCAGAGGTCGAGGAGCGAGCAGGCGAGGTGGCCGCGCTCGGCGCAGATCCGGGTCGCGGCGTCCAGGAACTGCTGTCGCCGGCGCGCTTTGCGCTGCGCGACACTCTGGCCTGCGTACCGCCTGGCACCGGCGATCATCGCGCACCGTCCTCCGGCTCGTCGGGACGGCGGCCCCAGCCTCCTGTGACAAAGGCTGGGACCGCGTCACCTTCCGGCCCGCGCAGGCCGGAAGTCTCAGTGATCGCCGACCAGGTCGAGCGCGATATCGGCGATCATGTCTTCCTGTCCGCCCACCAGACCGCGCCGACCGGCGGCGGTGAGCAACGTGCGCACGTCGACACCGTAGGTGGCCGAGGCGTTCTCGGCGTGGCGCAGGAAGCTCGAGTAGACGCCGGCGTAGCCGAGGGTCAGCGTCTCGCGGTCGACCTGGACGGGACGATCCATCAACGGCCGGATCAGGTCGTCGGCGGCGTCGGTCAGCTGGTCGAGATTCGCTCCGTGTTCCCAGCCGGTCAGGTCGGCGACCGCGACGAACGCTTCGAGTGGCGTGTTGCCCGCGCCGGCGCCGAGGCCGGCCAGGGAGGCGTCGACGCGGGTCACGCCCTCCTCCACCGCGACCACACTGTTCGCGACGGACAGCGAGAGGTTCTGGTGGGCGTGGATGCCGATCTCGGTGCCCGGTTCGAGCACGTCACGGTAGGCGCGGACGCGTTCTCGGACACCGTTCATGGTGAGCCGCCCGCCGGAGTCGGTGACGTAGACGCAGTGCGCGCCATAGCTTTCCATGAGTTTCGCCTGGCCGGCGAGACCTTCCGGGCTGTTCATGTGGCTCATCATCAAGAAGCCGGACACGTCCATGCCGAGTTCGCGCGCGTAGGAGATGTGCTGGGCGGCGATGTCGGCCTCGGTGCAGTGGGTGGCCACCCGGACCGAGCGGACGCCGAGGTCGAACGCGCGGCGCAGGTCCTCGATGGTGCCGATGCCGGGCAGCAGCAGGGTCGTCAGCCGGGCGAATTGCAGCGCGCCCGCGGCGGCTTCGATCCATTCCCAGTCGGTGTGGCTGCCCGGTCCGTAGTTGAGGCTGCCACCGTGCAGCCCGTCGCCGTGGGCGACCTCGATCGCGTCCACGCCGGCGGCGTCGAGCGCGGCGGCGATCCGGGCGACCGTGTCGGGTTCGATGCGGTGCCGCAGGGCATGCATGCCGTCGCGCAGGGTGACGTCCTGCAGGAAGACTTCGGTGGTCATCGGACGCTCTCCTTGGTGGCTGCGGCGATCCGTTCGGCGACCTGCACCGCGGCCGAGGTCATGATGTCGAGGTTGCCCGCGTAGGCGGGCAGGTAGTGCGCGGCGCCTTCCACCTCGAGGAAGACGCTGACCTGGTGGGTGACCGGGGCGTCGCCGACGAGTGTGCGCAGCGGAGCTCCGGCCTCGACCGGCGTGATCTGCACGTCCTGCTTCAACCGGTAGCCCGGCACGTAGGCGGCGACATCGGCCACCATGGCCAGGATCGATTCCTTGATCCGCGCGTGGACCTCCGCGTCGGCGGAATCGATGAGCGCCAGCACGGTGTCGCGCATGATCAGCGGCGGCTCGGCGGGGTTGAGCACGATGATCGCCCGGCCGCGCTGAGCGCCGCCCACCGCGGCGATCGCGTTCGACGTGGTCTCGGTGAACTCGTCGATATTGGCGCGGGTGCCGGGGCCCGCCGATTTCGACGCGATCGACGCGACGATCTCGGCATAGGGCACCGCGGTGACCCGCGCGATGGCCGCGACCACCGGGATCGTCGCCTGGCCACCGCAGGTGACCATGTTGACGTTGTCGGCCGCCAGGTGCTGTTCCAGGTTCACCGCCGGAACGACGAACGGGCCGACCGCGGCGGGGGTCAGGTCGATCAGGCGTTTGCCGTAGGGCGCGAGAGCGGCGGCATTGGCCTTGTGCGCGCCGGCCGAGGTGGCGTCGAAGACGATGTCGATGTCGTCGAAATCCGGCAGGGCGATCAGACCGGCGACACCGCGGGCGGTGGTTTGCACCCCGAGCCGGCCGGCCCGGGCGAGCCCGTCGGACTCCGGGTCGATACCGACCATGGCGGCCATCTCGAGGGTGTCGGACAGGCGCAACACCTTGATCATCAGGTCGGTGCCGATGTTGCCCGAGCCGATGACGGCGACTTTGGTGCGGCTCATTGCTCCTCCTCCAGGGTGAAGTCGACGGTGCCGAGCGGCCCCGAGCGCTGTGACAGTTCGGCGTGCACCCGCGCGCCGGGCGCCAGTGGTGCCATCGGCCCCAGCGCGCCGGAGAGCACGATCTCGCCCGCGCGCAGCGGGTCGCCCAGGGCCTGGGCGGTGCGGGCCAGCCAGGCCAGTGCCAGCAGCGGGTCGCCGAGGCAGTCCACGCCCTTTCCGCGCGAGACGATCTCGCCGTCGACACGCATGGCCATCGTGATCTCCCGCGGCTCGAAATCATCGAGCGAGAGCCGCTGTTCGCCCAGTACGAACCAGCCACTCGAAGCGTTGTCGGCGACGGTGTCGCCGAAGGTGATGTCCCAGCCCGCGATGCGGCTGTCCACGATCTCGAGCGCGGGGGCGGCGTAGTCGACCGCGCCGCGCACGGTGATGGGGTCGAGGTCGTCGCCGGTCAGGTCGGCGCCGAGGACGAAGGCGAGTTCGGCCTCGATCTTGGGCTGCAGCAGCCGGGGCCGCTCGGACCGCGGCGTCGCACCGGCGTCCATGTCGTGGAAGAGCACACCGAAATCGGGCTGGTCGACACCGAGTTGCCGCTGCACGGCCGTGGAGGTCAACCCGATCTTGTGCCCGACGATGCGAGCGCCCGTGTCGAGGCGCCGACGAGTGCCCAAGCTCTGCACCGCGTACGCCAGGTCCACGTCGTCGGCGCCGATGAGGTCGCGCACCGCTGCCACGGGCACGCCCAAGTCGGTGGCGGTCGCGAGGCGGTCGGCCGCGGCGCGGACGGCGGACCGTCCTTCGATGGTCGTGGTCATCGTGCTTCCTCCAGGGTGTTCGGCGCTGCGGACGCCACGACGCGCAGGGGGTTGTGATCGGCGGTCAGCATCGCGGGGGTGACGGCGAGGCGGACGAGCAGCGCGGTGACCAGTTCGGTGGCGCCGGATTTCGCGCTGGTGCCGAACACGTACCTGTCCGGGCGGAGCAGCACCGTGCCACCTTGGGCGACACCGGCTTTGGCGAACCAGCGGGCCAGTTCGCCGGTGTGGTCCTCGACGTCGGCGTAGTCGGTGGCGGGAACGCGCGCGTCGCCCGGCTCACCCTGCGGGCGGCCACCGGTCGGATACACGGTGACGAACCGCGTACCGAGGATCTGCAAGGCGTTGCGCTGGGCGACGCTGAGACCGTCGCGCGGATCGACACCGTAACCGACGACAGCGAAGCCGAGGCCGAGCGCGTCGTCGAGGCGCTGGTGGCGTCCGTCGAAGGTGCGGACGTCGGGCTGCGGTGCCAGGGTGCCTTCCACCCCGCGCAACACATTGCGGGGGAGCCCGAAGTACGCACCACGCTTGAACCGCGGGGACGGCTTCATCTTGGCTTCCCGGATCCAGGTGTTCAGCCCGGGAACCTTCAGCGCGGTGGCCAAGGCGACGTCGCGAGCGCCCGCGGCGAACCGGTTGTCGATCGAGACGAGGCTCTTGTTGAAAACCGACAGATCGATCATCGCCTTCGCGTGCGGCCGTCGCTCGGTCTCGTAGGTGTCGAGAAGGTCGAGATCGGCGCCGTGCTGGATGATCGCGCCGAGCTTCCAGGAGAGGTTGTCGGCGTCGCGAACACCGGAGTTCATGCCCTGGCCGATGAATTGCGGGGTCATGTGCGCGGCGTCACCGGCGAGCAGGATGCGTCCCGCTCGCCACCGGTCGGCGACCACGGCATTGAAGGTGTAGACCAGTTTGCGCAGCACCGTCACTTCGTCGGGGTCGACGTAGCGGCCGATGAGATCGCGGACCCGGTCGGGGTCCTCCATCTCTTCTTTGCTCTGCTCGTCGTTGAGCATGAACTCGAACCGGTGGTGTCCACCGGGTTGCGGACACGACACCGTCGGCAGCTCGGGATCACAGACGAAGTTGAAGTACGGCAGATGCCGGAAGGCGTCGACGCCGTCGTTGGCGAGCAGGTCGACCACGAGCCAGCGTTCGGGGAAGCTGGTGCCGGTCATGTCGATGCCCAGCTGCGTGCGCACCACGCTGCGGCCGCCGTCGCAGCCGACGAGGAACTTCGCGCGCACCTCCTCGGCGGTCGCCGGGTCGGTGTCGACGTCGTGTTTGCCGTACCCGGTGCCGCGGCATTCGGCATGCCGGACGAGGACACCGTCGGCGTCCTGGTCGAAGCTGAGGACCTCCCGCCCGCGGCGCACCGTCACGTGCGCATAGCGCTCCAGGGCGTTTTCGAGCGTGTTCTCCAGGTAGGGCTGGTACAGGAAGTTGGCCACCGGCCACCCCAGCGGGCGCGAGGCCTGGTTGAACTGGGCGAGCACCGAGCCGTCGCTGCGTACCCACTGCACGGTGCAGTCGAGGTTCATCTGGGCCGAGGCTTCGTCGGCGACGCCGGCGGTCTGGAAGATCCGCATGCCTTCGTCGTCGGTGTAGACCGCCCGCGCCAGGCCGTAGAACTCCGGCTCACGCTCGAGCACCAGTACCCGCACGCCGCGACGGCCGAGCAGATTCGCCAACGTCAGGCCGGTGGGCCCCAGCCCGACGACTACCACGTCGTAGTCGAACGATGTCATCGCGCCATGCCTCCGGTGAGTTGGGGAACAGTGATCTCGGGTGTCCGCAAGGTCCGGACGACCTGCCGGAACTGAGCGAACTTGTCCAGCACGGTCTCGCCGACCGGGGTGTGGCCCCAGATGCTGATGCCCTGGTAAGTGGTCGGCTCCCAGGTGGATTCGCGTTCCGGACCGAACACGATCGGGTTCCAGCCGACCTCGAGTTCGAAGCCCGACGGGGTGACGCAGTAGAAGGACAGCTCCCGATCATTGGTGTGCTGGCCGACCGACCAGGCCATCCGGAAACCGAGATCGGTGACACGTCCGTACGCGGCCAGCACGTCGTCGAGCGTGCCCGACTGGATGTTGATGTGCTGCACCCGAGTTCGGATGGGATCGATCTTGACGCCGCGGATATTGGCGATGGCGATCGAGTGGTGCCGCTCGTTCACCCGCAGGAACCGGATCTTGAGGGTGAGGCCGGAGACGTTCTCGTCGATGTAGTCGCTGAGCCGGGAGTCGAAGACCGTCTGGTAGTAGCCCCGCAGCGCTTCGGGTTCCTTCGACACGATCGCGACATGCCCCATGCCGGCTTCGCCGGTCACCCACCCGGAGCTGAGCATGCGCAGCGGCTCGGGGGTCGTGACGGGGACGGTGAAGATCTCCTGCGCGATCCCCTTGGGACCGGGGAACCGCCACAGGCGCTCGACGCCGCGGCGAGCCGCGTCCTCGGCGCTGCCCTCGGTGATCGGCACACCGCGATCCGACACGCGCGCGAGGATGCGGTCGAAGGACTGGTGATCGTCGACCTGCCAGCCGATCGCGGTCACGTCCTCCTGCGGGCCGTGCTCCACCAGGAACCGGCACGCGTGATCGTCGAGGCGGAAGCGCAGGGTGCCGTGGTCGACCTGGTCGGCGTGCATGCCGATCGCGTCGACGCCGAAACGCCGCCAGTCGGCCAGCCGTGCGGACTCCACCACGACGTACCCCAGGTGGACGGCCCCGAAGACCGACCCGTCACCGAAGACGTCTGCGCCGGTCATCGCTCGGCCTTCAGGTAGGCGATCGCGAGGGTGTTGAACAGCTCGGCTCGTTCCCACTGCGCCCAGTGACCGGTCCGCGCCAGCAGGTACAGATCGCAGTCGGGCATGGTCTCGGCGAGCATCTTGCCCCCGGACGGCCGGTTGACCTTGTCGTCCTCGCCCCACACCACCAGCGTGGGGTGCGGCACCTTGCTCAGGCGCGAATCCCGGGTGAGGTCCATCCGGAAGAGCGTGCGCAGGGCGAACAAGCCGGAAGGCCGGCGCAACGGTGGGTGCGCGACGACCTCGGGTTCGATGCTGGCCCGGTAGCGCTCCTCGATCAGTTCGTCCGGCACTGTCGCACCGTCGTACACCAGGTACTCACGGATGAACCGGATGATCTTCTCGCGGCTGGGACCATCACCCCGGTAGTAGTTGAGAAGTTCCTGCAGGCCCTGGGTGGGCAGGGCGCGGGTCGAACCGACGCCGCCGGGGCCCATCAGGACCAGGCGACCGACCTTGCCCGGCCGGTCCATCGCCAGCCGCAGCGCCGCGGCACCGCCGTAGGAGTTGCCGATCAGGTGCGCCGAGTCGATCTTCAGGACGTCGAGGAACTCGCCGAGCACGCGCGCCAGGTAACCGAAGGGATCGGACTGGTCGAGGTATTTCGACGACCGGCCGTAGCCCGGCATGTCCAGCACGAGCACCCGGAAGTGCTCCGCCAGCGCCTCGATGTTGCGCGAGTAGTTCGACAGCCCGGTCGCGCCGGGGCCGCCGCCGTGCAGCAGCACGACCGCAGGTCCTGATCCGAACTCGGTGAAATAGATCTCGCGGTCGCCGACCTGCACCGTCCGGCCGGTGTCGACTCCCTTGTCGATGCTTGTCACGATGTACCTCCCAGTGAAGTTGATAATATCATCACATTCGATTGATCCCTCGTCAAGCCATTCTGATGAAAAACTCAGAACTGGACGGCGGCCGGCACTACCCGAGCAGCGGTATCCGGCGCACGGTCTGGCGATCGAGCTCGACCTGCATCGCGTGGCGGACCCGCTCGGCGAACTCGGCGGCCGACTCCCCCGGCCTCGGCCGCATCGCGGGGAGCACCGCGGTCCGAATCTTGGTCGGCAGCGGGATGTAGGGCAGCAACCCCGCGATCCCGACAGTCAGGCCCCAGGGCAGCGACAGCGTCACCGGCAGGCGCTTGAGCCGCAGCGCCTTGTCGAGGCGGAGCCGGCGTGCGAGCCCGCGCCCGTCGGACAGGCAGATCAGCGATTCGCCTCCCCCCGACGTGACCACCGGAACAATCGGCACGGCCGCCTCGATCGCCAGCCGGGCGAAACCGGTCCGGCCGTCGAAGATGATCCGGTCGCGTTCACCCCACGACTTGAAGGCATCGACATCGCCACCCGGGAAGACGAGAACATGCTCACCACGCCCGAGCGCCCGGCACGCGTTCTCCCCGGTCGCGGGCTCGGCACCCATCCTGGCCAGAATCGGGCCGAGCCCGATCACCCAGGCCAGGTGATGCGTCAGCGTGATCACGCCCCGCGGATCTCCGATATGGGCGTAGGCCGAGCGCGCAGCCAGCACATTGAGGTCGAAGGCACCACCGAAGCCGTGGTTGGCCACGTACAGCACCGGCCCCGGGGGCGGCTCCAGCACGCCGCCGACCTCGTGGCGGTGGTACCACCGGAACACCCGGAGCAGGACTCGCACGATGACCGGCTCGGATCTCACCTGCCCGCCGCCCTGCGGCGATTCGTCGCACGGCCCATCGTGGAGCGGCTGAACACCACTGTCAGGCACTGTTTCTCGCTTCCCTTGCATTGTGTCGCCGCCCGGGCAATCCACACATTTCGACGAATGACGAGATCTCGGATCCGGCGCCGCTGCCGAACCACCCCATCCCCCTCTTTCTTACGAACACCACTATATTGATGATGTGATCACTCTTGATTCACAACTCACCCAAATGTGAGCTGATCCACCTGGCCGGCCGAAAGGCACACCCGAACGGGCGAGGTAGACGCGGCGACGCCGGGCCTGGAGGCAGGGCGCCGGTAGGCCACACTGGGAGGCGATGAGCACCAGCACCCCGGCCGGCCCGCCGATCCGCCGACGCCCCCGCGACCGCCGCGCCACCATCCTCACCGCGGCCGCCGACGCCTTCTCCCGAGCGGGCTACCACGGCACGTCCATGACCGATATCGCCGCCGCCGTCGGGATTTCGTCGACGGCGCTGTATCGCCACTTCCGCAACAAACAGGAACTGCTGGGCTACTGCCTGATGTCGGGACTGGACGCGACGGTCGCCCGGCTGGACGCCGCAGCGGCCGAGGACGCGAGCGGACATCGGGTATTCGAGGAACTCGTCGCGATCGCTCTGGAACTGCGCGGGCTACCCCGGCTGTGGCAGCTCGAGTTCCGCAACCTCACCCCCGCGCACCGCTATTCGGTGCTGGTCCGCGCGGTTCGATTGACCGGCTACCTGCGCCGGGCGGTGCGTGCGCGGCGCCCGCAGCTACCCGGTAGGGATGTCGAGCTGCTCAGCTGGTGCATCCTCTCGGTCGCGGTCAGCCCGTCGTATCACCGCCAGCGGTTGCCGATATCCACGTTCACCTCCGTGCTCGATGCCGCGATCCTGCGGCTTCTCACCACCGACCTGCCCCCGGGCGGAGCCGCGCTCCGGGCACCCCGGCCGCAGACGGCGCCGTCCCAGGCCGCGGAGTTCGAGCGTGCCGTCCGGCCCGAACGCCTCATCGGCGCCGCGGCACGGCTGTTCAACTCCCGCGGCTATGCCGCGGTGGGCATCGAGGACATCGGGGCCGCTGTCGGCGTGCGCGGTCCCGCGCTCTATCACCACTTCTCGAGCAAGGCCGACCTGCTGAACGAGATCATCGTGCGCAACGAGCAATGGATCGGCCTGTACACCGCCCGCGCATTGGCCGAGGGCCGTGACGCCCGGGAATCGGTACACCTGCTGATGGAATCGTTCGTCGGATTCGCGCTCGAACAACCGGACTTGCTCGGTACCACCGTCAGCGAGGTCGGGCACCTGCCGGACCCGCAGGCCACGCGCTACCGCCGGGTCCATCGCGACGGCGTCTTGAGCTGGGCCCGGCTGCTGCAGAGCGCCCGTGCCGAATTGACACCGCCGGAGGCCCGGATCCTCATCCAGGCGATCAGCACGGTCGTGATCGACGCGGTGCGCAATCCCCGCGCCCTCGGCCGCCAGAACCTCGCGGGTGCGCTGACAGCGATCGGCGACCGCATCGCACTGCACGACTGACGACGACGCACTCTCAACATCGAATTTAGCTGTGATCAACTTAGCTCGGCAGTACCAGATCCTGACATGGACTGCGAGACACCGCTCGGATCTATCGCCTTAGCGGCCAGTAACTTACGGTTGCGTAGCGCCTCGGCGCGCCATCACAATGGCCCACGGCGCGTATCTGATCTGCGCCCTCTCCACCTCACCTTCCGGTCGTCTCGAGACCGGACCATCGAAGGGACTGGGCCCGTGGGCCATTACAAGAGCAACGTCCGAGACCTCGAGTTCAACCTGCTGGAGGTCTTCGGCCTGGCCGACGTATTGCGTTCCGGCGCGTTCGGCGACCTCGACGACGACACCGTGCGCACGATGCTCGCCGAGGCGGCCCGGATCGCCGAGGGGCCGGTGGCGGCCTCGTTCGCCGAAACCGACCGCAATCCACCGGAATTCGATCCATCGACCCACACCGTGCGACTACCGGAGGGGTTCAAGCACTCGGTTCGGGCGTGGCAGGACGCCGAATGGTGGCGTGTCGCGAAGTCCGAGGCCATCGGCGGCATCGCGGCGCCGCGCATGCTGGCGTGGGCGATCAACGAACTGCTTCTGGGCGCCCAGCCCGCGGCGTACATGTACCTGACCGGGCCCGGCATGGCCGATATCGTCGAGCGCATCGGTACCGACGAACAACGGCGCTGGGGCAGGCTCGCGGTCGAGAAGAAGTGGGGCGCGACGATGGTGCTGACGGAGCCGGACGCCGGTTCCGATGTCGGCGCAGGCCGCACCAAGGCCGTCGCGCAGGAGGACGGCTCCTGGCACATCGAGGGCGTCAAGCGGTTCATCACCTCGGCAGATGCCGACGATTTGTCCGACAACATCATCCACCAGGTCCTGGCCCGCCCCGAGGGCGCGGGCCCGGGGACCAAGGGTTTGAGCCTGTTCCTGGTGCCGAAGTTCCATTTCGACTCCGAGACAGGAGAACTCGGTGATCGCAACGGCGTGTTCGTCACCAATGTCGAGCACAAGATGGGACTGAAGGCCTCGGCCACGTGTGAACTCACCTTCGGCGGCCACGGTGTGCCCGCCAAGGGCTGGCTGGTCGGCGAGGTGCACAACGGCATCGCGCAGATGTTCGAGGTCATCGAGGAAGCGCGCATGATGGTCGGCACCAAGGCCATCGCGACCCTGTCGACCGGTTACCTCAACGCCCTGGAATACGCCAAGACCCGCGTCCAGGGTTCCGACCTGACCCAGATCGCCGACAAGACCGCCCCGAAGGTGACCATCAGCCACCACCCGGATGTCCGCCGCTCGCTGATGATGCAGAAGGCCTACGCCGAAGGCCTACGCGCGATCTACCTTTACACCGCCGCCCACCAGGACCCGGCCACCGCGCTGCACGTGTCGGGCGCCGATGCCGAGCTCGCCGCGCGGGTGAACGATCTGCTGCTCCCGATCGTCAAGGGTGTCGGCTCCGAGCGCGCCTACCAGTACCTGACCGACTCGCTGCAGACCTTCGGTGGCTCCGGCTTCCTGCAGGACTACCCGATCGAGCAGTACATCCGCGACGCCAAGATCGACTCGCTGTACGAGGGCACCACCGCCATCCAGGCGCAGGACTTCTTCTTCCGCAAGATCGCCCGCGACCGCGGTGTGGCCCTGGCCCACGTCGCCGAACAGGTCCGGGTATCCGCGCAGCCCGAAGCCGGGACGCCGGAGTTCAAGGTCGAACGCGCACTGTTGCTCACAGCGCTCGAGGACGTGCAGGCGATGACCGCCACGCTGACCCAGCACCTGCTCGCGGCCGCCGACAACGGCCGCGAGCTGTACAAGGTGGGGCTCGAGTCCGTGCGCTTCCTGCTCGCGGTCGGCGATCTGCTGATCGGATGGCGACTGCTGGCGGCCGCGGAGGTCGCCGCGGCGGCCCTACCCTCCGCCACCAAGGACCGCGACCTCTACCAGGGCAAGATCGCAGTCGCGTCCTACTTCGCCAGAACCGTCCTGCCGAGGCTCAGCACCGACCGTGCGGTGATCTCCGACATCGATGCCGCCATCATGGATCTCGACGTAGCCGCCTTCTGACGCCTGACCGGCGTCGACCGTGACATGGTCGACGCCGGTCGGCAGCACCGGGTTCCCTACTTTCCGGCCGTCGAGACGGATCGTCGTTCCAGTCCCTTCCGGTCGTAGAAGCTGGTCGCGGCGAGGCCGATGACCAGCCCGATCAGCAAACCGAGCAGCGCCATCCACACCCCCTGCGCCAGACCCGAACTCGCTCGCGCGTCGTAGTAGAGGATCGCCCGGACCGCGATGAAGATCTGATGCATCGGCTCGAAGGTCGACAGCCACTCCAACGGCCGCGGTGTCGCCTCGATCGGCACGGTGCCGCCCGCGGACGGCAGACCCAGGACGATGAACACGATGAGATTGATGAGCAGGCCGGCCGCGCCGAAGATCGCCAGGACAGACAGCGCGGTCACGCCGACCGCCACCATCGCGAGGATCCCGTAGAGGAACAGCATCGGCGCACGCTGGATCGACATCCCGAGCAGGGTCGCGACGGCCAGGTATATGCCGGACACCACCGGCGCGACGGCCACCAGGATGCCCCATTTGAGCAGCAGCGTTCGCACGCGCGAGATCGGCGTCGGCGGGTAGTGGACATACCAGGGCCCGTATTCGGTCGGCGCGAATCCCAGTGACGAGTCCACCATCGAGTGGATGATCATTGCGCCGGTGAATCCCGCGAGAAGTAGCAGCAGCGTGTAGAAGAACGCCGACAATCCCCCACCGGCGCCGTCGGGCAGGGTGCGGAACGGCACGACCACGACCGAGATGGGTTCGGCCAGACCGAGGCGGCTCACGCCGGAGAGCTGGGTAGCGGGCGCGTCCGAGGCCGACTGGAGCTCACCCTGGACCTGATCGAGCAGCTGGGCGCCCACCTCCCGATTGGCCGCGTCGGTCGCCTGGGTGGTGATGCGCAGCAGAATCTGCGTCGCGTAGGCTCCGGCGGCCGGGTTCGTTTCGACGGTGATGACGGGCCGCTCGACATCACCGGGCACGACGCTGGCCGTGCCCAGGATCGACAGACGCTTGGTGAAGTCGCTCGGGATGACGACGGCGCCGTAGATGGTGCCGTTCAGCATCTCCCGATGCAGCTCCGGCAGGCCCATCTGCCGTAGGTCGACCTTGTCGG
Organism: Nocardia asteroides; assembly: GCF_900637185.1. Classification (NCBI taxonomy): domain Bacteria; kingdom Bacillati; phylum Actinomycetota; class Actinomycetes; order Mycobacteriales; family Nocardiaceae; genus Nocardia; species Nocardia asteroides. The sequence continues at coordinate 4,504,644 of NZ_LR134352.1, forward strand.
CGGGAATCTGCTGTGCCATCGAGGCCGCGATCTGGTCACCCACGTTGACCTGCTGACCTCCCACCACGTCGCCGACGTCGAGGTTGACCAGCCCGACCGGGAAATCGTGCAGGTTCTTCTCCGGGTCGACGATGTATCCCAGATACATGGTGGCCAGCAACGCCGCGAGCACCGCGAGCACCGCGCTGGGGCGCAGACACCTCGCCAGGTTGTTACCGGTGATCGCCATGCAACCGCTCCTTTGCTGACAGTTCGGCAACTTCGTCGCTACCCACCCGCCTGATCATCGGCCACTGCCTGATCGCAGGTCAAGCAATCCTGATGAAAAGATCAGCATGTGTCGCCGGACGCCGGTAGAGCCGCACCGCCACCGCGGAGTTCGACCCGGATTCCCGAGTCGGTCACGGTCACCGACTGCGGCCGCAACCCCAGCGGATAGTCGCGAAGACTCTCCGCCAACAGGTCGGCGATTTCCGCCGCGAGCTGCGGCGGGACACCACGGGAGGAGACGATCTCGACGCGGATCACACCGTTGTCGACATAGGGACGCAGCCGCACCGACACCACGCCGACAACCCCCGTGACATCGACCGTGCCGTCGGCGGCCGATGTCCTGACGTCGCCGGCCAGGCCGTGCAGCGTTCGCTCGATCGCGCCGGTGCTCCAGTCCACCCGCGCCTCGGAGCCGCTCACAGTGGCCGAGTCGTCCCCCTCCGCCATCGAGACGTCATGCAGCGTGGCGTGGACCGCCATATCGACAGCGGGACCGAACTGCGCGTCGCCGCTGTCGACCGTCAGCTCCGGGATCCGCCGGTCGATCAGGCTCAGCACGACAGGTCGCAGACCGAGGTCCACCTCCACCGAGGAGCCGAGGTCGTCGCGCAGACCGGTAGTCAGGCAGCTCTCGATGCGGTTTCGCAGATACAGCTCGGCGGACGCGATCCCGATCGTCGCCAGCACGAGCGCGACGACGAGTCCGATCGCGGCACCTCGCGCGACTCGTCGGCGCGCACTCCGGACCGGGGCGTGATCACGATCGACGGGATCCAGCTCTCGCAGCTTCATACATCCTTCTCCAGACTCCCCTGGCGAATCCCGGGGAACGACATGCCCTCCCGAACGTTATTGACGAAATCATCATAGCTGACCGACTATGTCTCTTTGGGTGATGTCGCCCACCTACCTACCGGAATCCGGGCAGGCCATCTCGACCGCGAGCCGCAGGCCACCGAGTCCGCCGGGCATCAGCTGCGCCCGGCCGCCGTGCAGTTCGGCCTGTTGCGCGACCAGCGAGAGCCCCAGGCCCGACCCTTCCCGCGCGGCGCCGGTGCCACGCCGGAACCGGGCGAACACCGCTGCCAGCTCGTCCTCGGGCAGACCGGAACCGTTGTCGTCGACCGCCAGCACCACCCGCCGCCCGGCCCGTCGCACCGAGATCTCGATCCGGGTGGCTCGACCGTGGCGGACCGCATTGGTGATCGCGTTGTCGAGGATCAGCCGGACCCCGGCCGGCGAGCAGCGGCAGTCCACTCGGTCGTCACCGGTGACGACCAGCTGGATCTCCGGATGCAGACGTTCCGCGTCCGCGACCGCCAGGTAGGCGAGCTCGACGAGGTCGGCCGGTTCGTTCGCGTGCTCGGAGGTGAGCTCACCGGCGGCCAGCAGTTCCAATGCCACCAAGGTCGATTCCACCCGGCGGTGCTTTCGCAGCGCGTCGCCGAGGATCTCCGCGCGCGCTTCGGGTCCCATCTCGACACCGCGCGCGATCTCGATATCGGTGCGGATCGCGGTGAGCGGGGTTCGCAGCTCATGGGCGGCCGAGTTCGCGAAGGTCCTGGCAGTCTCGAGCGCCGACATCGTCCGCTGTTGCGAGGAATCGATGCGCGCGAGCATCGACCGGACAGCGGTGGTGAGTTGTTCGGCTTCCCGGATCCGGAACCACCCACCCATCTCGGGGAGCCGTGCACCCGCATCGATCCGGCGGGTCAGCTCGACCAGCGGCCGGATCGCCCGGCCACCGAGTATCCAGCCCAATCCCGATGCCACGGCGATCGCCGCCGCGCCGGCGAGGAGCACATGCCGACGCTGCTCACGGGTCACCGACTCCGCCGCGGACAACGGCGCGGCGACCGACACCGAGTGCGGGCCGATGGCCGACCGTTCCACCTCCATCGTCTTGACGCGGTAGCCGGCATCGGCCATGACCACTGTCTGGTGCCCCGCGGGGAGGCGCGGAAGCTCGGTGGACGTGCTCGCCAGCACGGTGCCGTCGTGACGGAGGGTGATCGCGGCGACGCCACCGTCACTCAACCGGCCGATGAACAGCTGGGCTGTACCGACATTGGCTTCGACCAACCCGGTCATGAGGTCCAGCTGTTCATCGACATGCCGGATGTTGTTCCGCTCGATGGCGACGAACAGGAAGACCGCCAGCACTCCGACGACCAGGGTGGTCCCCGTCGCGGCGGCCACCGCCACTCGCGTTCGCAGCGAGAGCATCGCGTTCACGCCCCCTCCTCTCGGAGGACGAACCCGACCGCACGCACCGTGTGCAGGAGGCGAGGCGCGCCGTCGGCCTCGAGCTTGCGGCGAAGATGGCCGACGACGACGTCCACGACATTCGTCTGCGGCCGAAAGTCGTAGCCCCACACCGTCTCCAGCAGCCGGTCGCGCGTGACGACCGAGCCGCGATGGACGGCCAGCATGCTGATCACGTCGAATTCCCGGCGGGTCAGCGGGACCTCCCGGCCGTGCGCCGATACCAGCCGTGCCGGGAAGTCGATGCGCAGCGCACCCACGGTGACCGATTCCTGCGCGGCACTCCACCCGCTGCCGCGGCGGCGGAGCAGGGCATGCAACCGCGCGGTCAGTTCGGCGAAGTCGAACGGCTTGGTCAGGTAGTCGTCGGCGCCGAGCTCCAGACCCTCGACTCGATCGGTCACCCGGGTGCGGCCGCTCAGCACACAGATGGGGATATCGCTGCCCAATGCCCGCAGCGCCGTGATGAAGGACAGGCCATCCAGGCCCGGCATCTCGATGTCGAGTACCACGACGTCGGGCAGGTACGTGCGGGTGGCCGACAACGCCGCCGCGCCCTCGGCCGCGACGCGCACCCCGAATCCGTGGAGTCGCAGGCCGCGTGCCAGCGATTCCCGCACATCGACGTCGTCGTCGACGATCAGCACCGTCCCGCACGCACCAGCCTCAGCGCTGACCTCGTCGGCGTTCGCCTCGCGCGTCGGCGTCGCGCGCGTCGTGGTCGCCACGTTCATCCGAAGCCCCTTCCTCTGCTGGTCGGACAGGTTTCCTGTCGGAGGTCTACCGATTGCTTGAGAGTTCTCTGACGACGATTGACTGATCAGATCATCATGCGTGACGGTTTATACCAGCAGTGAGTGTCATCGCCGATGACGCCGGTCACGCTCCTGCCGAGTCCATCCACCGACGCAGATCGACGAAAGGAGCAGACACGTGCGGATCAACGTGCACGCCGCGGCCGTCGCGGTGACCGCCGGTACAGTCATCGCGCTCGCCACCGGCACCGCCCTCCCCGGCACGACCGCGAGCAGGGCCGGAGCCGACCCCGGCTGCCCCGCCGTCTACGTTGTCGCGATACCGGGCACGTGGGAAACCGGACCGACACGGCACACCAGCGGTCCCGGCATGCTCGCCGGTGTCACCGACGGCCTGCCCGCGAGCGAACAGGTCGCTTACGTCGACTACCCCGCGACCGCCTTCCCCTGGGAGGGCAAGGTGTACGGCGCATCGCAGAAGACCGCCGTCGACACCGCACGGGAGATGGTGCGCACCACCGCGGAGCGCTGCGCGAACACGACCTTCGCCTTGGTCGGATACAGCCAGGGCGCCGACGCCGCCGGTGACCTGGCCGCGGAAATCGGGCGGGGTCAGGGCGTGGTGCCCCCGGATCGGCTGTCAGCGGTCGGCTTGCTCTCCGATCCACAGCGGTCTCAGGCCGATGCCCAGGTAGGCCCGCTCGCCGTCGGCGTCGGCGTGCGCGGGGCCCGACCGGGCGGGTTCGGGTCGATCACGTCCCGGGTCCGCACGATCTGCGCGGTCGGCGACCTCTACTGCTCCACCGACGACGAGGACTTCATCGTCGCCGTCGCCGCCGGCTTGGCCGCCGTCTCCGACGATCACCCCGACGACCTCCCCCTCTACCGAACCAGAGCGGCCGACATGCTGGCCGCCCTGCGATCCGCCGACGAGCAGGGCGAGCTCAGCGAACAGACCCGGAACGAGCGGGCCCGTCAGCTCGCGCACTTCTACGGATCCGGAACGCACATGTCCTACGGGAGCTATCCGGTAGGCGGCGGTCAGACCGCCGTGTCGTGGCTCCACCACTGGCTCGCCGCTCTCGGCTGAGCCACCACCCAGTCCCGCCCCGGGAATCTCCACCACCACCAGAAAGAACACCAATGCGCATCACACGCCTCACAGCCGTCTCCGCGGCCCTGATCGGCGCGCTCGCCGTCGGCATCGGCACCGCCCATGCCGCGCCGCCCGAAGACCTCGGCGTCGTGCACTACACGACGACCACCACCGACACGAACACCCTCATCCAGATCGACGCGGGCTCCCTGGTCGTCGAGGACGGTGCCCTGAAGGTCAAGGCGCCCGACGGCAAGGTCCTCGCCGGCACCGAACTGCGTTTCCGCGTCGATGAATTCGTCTTCCCCATCGAAGCCGAGATCAAGGAGCGGACCGCGACCCTGACACCGCAGTTCACCCTCGACAAGGCCCAGTATCAGCCGGTCGCGCTTCCGTACGAGGATCAGGCCACTTGGAAGAACGACTACGACCGCGAGAAGGACGCCTGGAGCCGCATGACCAGCACCATCGGACTCGGTGCCTCGATTGGGGCGATCGCCGGCGGCATCGGCGGCGCGGCCGTCGGCTGCGTCATCGGCGGCGTCACCGGCGCTTCCCTGACCGGCGCCCTCGCCACCATGTTCAGCGGACTGCCCGCCGACGTTCAGGGCTGCATCGCGGGCGTCGCTGCAGGCGGCTTCCTCGGCGTGCTGGCAGGCCAGCTCTTGATCGCAGCACCGGTGGCGATTTTCGCAGCGGCTCAGTACTTCACCACGATCAACCAGCCGTCCGTCCAGAGCGGACAGCAGCAGAAGAGCGAGCAGCAAGCGAAGTAGCGACCCGAAGCCCGGTGTGCCGGGCCGACCACATCATCGGCCCGGCACGCCCGTCCAGACCCATGATCACCGGTTCGATGAAGAGATGGATCGCATCTGATACTTTCATCAGCGATTGGCGCATCGCTTCGCTCGATCAGCTCGATCGAGCCCTCCCCACCACGTGGCGCCGTCCGCCGCGGATTCCGTTCGTGCCGACCCGGCCGGGTGTGGATCCGCGATGCGACCGAACCGACCGAAAGGAAGAACGTACTCGTGAAGGAATCCGACACCCCGTCGCGCGCCGGCGTGAGCCGCCGCCGCATGCTCGGTGGCGCCGTCGCAGGCACCCTCGGCGTAGCCGCGGCGACAGCCCTGCCCCTCGGCTCGTCGACACAGTTCGGCGCGGCGGGAACGGCCCGCGCCCAGTACGCCGCGCCCACCGGCACGTACCGCATCGACCTGCATACGCACGTGCTGCCGCCGGATTACCGCGCGGCGCTGCTGTCGCACGGGCACTTCACCGTCGGCGGCTACCCCACACCCGAGTGGTCGCCCGAGTCCGCGATGCAGTTCATGGACTACTACGGCATCCAGGCCCAGGCCCTGTCGGTCTCCGACCCCGGCGTCGGGTTCCTGGCGCCGGGCAAGGAAGCCAACGACATGGCTCGCTATTGCAACGAGTACGTCGCCGGACTCACCCGGCAGTACCCCACGCGCTTCGGCTCGTTCGCGGTGCTGCCCATGCCCGACATCGCCGCCTCGGTCGCCGAGGCGATCTACGCCCTCGATGTCCTGCACGCCGACGGCATCGTGCTGCTGTCCGCCTACCAGGGCGTCTACCTGGGCGACCCGCGCTACGAGCCCTTGATGATGGCGCTCAACCAGCGCAACGCCTACGTGTTCGTGCACCCCGCCGCGATCGCGGACGACGCCAAGCCCAGCCTGCCCCTGCCCGACTTCCTCATCGAGTACACCTTCGACACGACCCGGGCCGCGACGATGATGATGCTGACCGGTGTCACCAAGCGCTACCCCAACATCCGGTTCCAGCTCTCCCACGCGGGCGGCACGCTGCCGTTCCTGTCCTGGCGCGTCGGCGTCGCCTCCGAAACCACGGTCGGCGAGAACTGGCCCCAGGGTCTGGACAAGCCGTCCCTGCTCGACGCGAAGGCGCAGATCTCGCGCTTCTTCTACGACACCGCGCTGAGCGGATCCAGCGCCGCGATGTCGGCGGTGTCGGCCGTGACGAGCCGCGATCACATCGTCTTCGGCTCCGACTGGCCCTTCAGCGCGACCACCCTGCCGCAGTCCGGCACCCACGACCCCGCTCCCGGACTCAGCGAGATCTTCGACGCCGAGCAGCGCATGGAGGTCGAGCATCACGCCCCGCTGCGACAGCTTCCCAGGCTGGCCGCGGCGATCAACGGGGGCTGACTCGGCGGCCCGCCGGGCGCACGCGATTCAGCGCGCCCGGCGGTATCCGAGCCGAAGTCGAGGAAAACTCCATCACCATCGATTCGATCGCGGAGGGGTCGTGCCGACAATTCTCATCACCGGCGCAACGTCAGGTATCGGCCTGGAGTGCGCCACCCAACTCGCCCCCGGCGCGCATCTGGTATTGGTCGGCCGCGACCAGGCCCGGCTGGACGCCGCGTCAGCGCGAGTCCGCGCGGCGGGCGCTGCCCGGACAGATGTGCTCCAAGCCGATTTCTCGTCGCTGGCGTCGGTACGATCGCTCGCGACGACCGTCCGTAGCCGTTATGACACCCTCGATGTCCTGATCAACAACGCGGGCGCGGTCTTCGCCGCGCGTACCCTGACCGAGGACGGCCACGAAGCGACCCTCGCCGTCAATCACCTCGCCCCCTATCTCTTCACGGAGTCGGTGAAACCTCTGCTGCTGTCCGCGGGATCGGCTCGGATCGTCATCACGGCCTCTACCGCGCACTACCGCGGCGAGGTCGACTTCGACGATCTCCCGCACCGGCACGGATACTCGATCATGTCGGCGTACGCGCGATCCAAGCTCGCCAACGTCATCTACGCCCGCAGCCTTGCCGCGGAACTCGAGGATTCCGAAGTGACCGTCAACGCGGTGCACCCGGGAATGGTGGCCACCGGCATATGGAACAAGGCGCCCTGGTTCGCCAGACCGATCGTGGCAGTGGTCAAGCGCGTCCACATGATCCCCGCCGCCGACGGGGCCCGCCGGCTCACCGAACTGGCCACGGATCCCGCTTTCGCCGGCGTGACGGGAGGCTATTTCGAGGACGGCGAGCTGCGTCTGCCCTCGGCGGCGGCGCAGGAGCCTGCTCTGGGGCAACGTCTGCGCGCGGCCGGTGACCGGCTGGTCGGCCTGCCCTCGTGACGGAGTCCCGCACGGCGGTGACAGCTTCGAAACCGATTCTCGTGGTCGATGACGACGAGAACATACGCGAGTCGCTCGAACGCGGGCTGACGCTTCTCGGCTTCGAGGTGCAGACAGCAGCCGACGGGGTCGAGGCGATGCACGCATGCAGAATCCACCGGCCCGCGGCGATCGTCCTCGACCTGCAGATGCCGAAACTCGACGGCCTGGGGGTGATCCGCGCGCTGCGTGCGCTCGGCAGTGACGTGCCCATCTGTATTCTCAGCGTGCGAACCAGCCTCACCGAGCGGGTGGCGGGCCTCGAGGCCGGCGCGGACGACTACCTCGTGAAACCGTTCATCCTCGAGGAACTCACCGCTCGCCTGCGCGCGGTACTGCGACGTACCCGCGGTCCACACGCCGTCGACACGCTCGCTGTCGAGATCGGCCCGCTGCGGATCAGCGACTCGGCTCGACGCGTCACGATCGCGGGCAGGGAAGTCACCCTGACCCGGCGTGAGTACGACCTGCTCCATATTCTCGCGCGGCACCACGGTCGGATCTTGAGCCGGGAACAGCTCCTCGAACTGGTGTGGGGATACAATTTTCCCACCCAGAGCAACGTGGTCGAGGTTTTCATCTCCCACCTCCGGCGGAAATTGGAATTCGGCGACCACGGTCGGCTGATCCACACCGTCCACGGCGCCGGATACGTCCTGAGAAACGACCTGGATTAAATTCTCCTCAGAATCCGGCGAGAAGAATCTTCATATCTGCGCCGTAGGATCCGATTCGAGCCGGGCGTCGCCCGGCCGATCGGTCCTGCGACCGTATCCGATCACTCCTCATGGAAAGAGACAAAGCGTTGATCGCGCTCGCCCGAATGACATTGCGGCTGTCCCTGTTCTCCTCGCTCGCAGTGCTTCTCGTCTATACGACGGTGCCGCGGGCGAACGCCGCCTTCGATCCGGCCGGCGTCGACTTCTGGGTCGATTCCGACATGGGCCCCGTCAAGAGCCGGGTATTTCGCGCCGCGGACGGAAATACGCAGCGCGTGGTCTACGCCCTCGACGGTATGTGGGCGCGCGAAGACCTCAACGGGTGGGAAATCGAAACGGATATCGCTCGCACATTGACCGCGCACAATATCAACGTGGTGCTGCCGATCGGCGGGCAGTCCAGCTTCTACATGGACTGGGACCGCCCGTCGGATCTTCCGGCAACCTCGCCGTCCGACATCGCGGACAAGTCCGCGGCCTTCCCGGAGACCGGCCCAGGCAAGTCGTACACCTACACCTGGGAGACGCTGCTGACCCGGGTGCTGCCGGCCGCGCTCGACGAACGCCTCGGCCTGTCCCCGGTCCACAACGGCGTGGTGGGCCTCTCGATGGGCGGCAGCGCCGCGCTCGCGCTCGCGGCCCATCACCCCAACCAGTTCAGCTACGCCGCATCGTTGTCCGGCTATCTCACCCCGTCGGCACCCGGCATGCGCGGCGCCATCGCCGCCGCGATGGCCAAGGCCGGCGGATACAACATCGCCTGCATGATCAGTTCGCCGACCTCGGACAAATGGGAACGGATGGATCCCATGTTCCTCGCGCCGGACTTGATCAAGAACGGGACCAGGGTCTGGGTGTCGGCCGCCACCGGAGTGCCGACCGAGGCGGGCGAACCGAGCAAGGCGGCCGCGGAAGGATCCGCGCTAGAGACCCTCTCCCTGAGCAACTCGCGGTCCTTCCAGGCGCGAATGACGACGCTGGGAGCGTCCACCGTGACCTACGACTTCCCGCCCGCCGGTGTCCACGCCTGGCCGTACTGGGAAGCCCAGGTGGGCAAGATGCTCCCGACCCTGTCCAGCGCCATCGGCTGAATCATTCATGTCCGATTCAGATCTCGGGCAGGGCGCGCCGGCTGATGTCACGCGCCTCGTCCGTGCTCAACCCGAGCATCCGCAGCAGGTCTTCGGCCACCTGATCGACGGCCGCCGCGTCGTCGCGAGCCGGCTGTTCGTGCAGCAACTGCCCGAGGCACAACGCGGCGCCCGACACGATCACCAGCGCGAGTTCCGCATCGCGGACTACGAAACGTCCCGCGCGCACACCTGATTCGATGTCGCGGCGTGCTCGCGCGGCCACGCCCTTGTCCGACCCCGCGTAGACGAGCCCCTCCGCGAGCAGAACCTTGCTCGCGGTGGGTTCACGCCGATGGAACCGACCCGCCAGGCGGAAGCTCTGCGCGAAGACATGCGCTGGATCATCGATCCCGGCCGTCAGCTCGTCCAGCGTTCCCCCGAGCCGGTCGAGAACCTCGCCCACCGCCACCTGCAGCAGCTCCTCCCGGCTGGAGAAGTGGTTGTAGAACGATCCCATGCCGACGTCGGCCGCCTGAGTGATCTCCAAGATCGGGGCATTGAGCCGACCCTGGGCGATGAAGACCTGTGCAGCCGCTACGAGCGCGGCGCGGGTTCGCGCTTTTCGCCGCTCCAGACGATTGGTACCCGCAGTGTCTTCCATCGCGCCCTCCACATCCGATCCGTCGACGCAGACCTCGCATCAATGATGGCTATCTCATACTTGACGCTATCATCCAACCAGCCTTGACTGATCACTACGTCTTGAATGATGATATCGTCAGTTGAGCGTAAGGAGTCACGGATGCACGGCCGTCGCGACGCACACGCGGGAGTCCACAGCGAACTCGGCGCATTACCCGGCGAACACCCCGGCAGACATCAGAATCCCGTCATCAAGGTCCTCGACCTCGCCTGGCTGGAATTCGAGAAGCCCGATCTGGAACGCGCCGAGACCTTCGCCCACGCGTTCGGCTTCCGCACCGCGCATCGGGACCAGCACGAACTGCAACTCCGTGGCGCCCACACCGGGGCTCCGTGTGTCCGGATCCGCCGCGGCGGCACCTCACGGTTCACCGGCCTCGCCTTTCACGCAGCCGATCCCGCCGATCTCGAGCGCCTGGCAACAGCCCTCGACACCAGACCGTTCCCGCTCTCCGAATCACTCGGTGGCCGGGCGGTCGTTACGACGGACCCCAGCGGACTCCGGGTGCGCGTGGTCGCCGAGACGCATCCGCTCGATCCCCTGCCGACCCCTGCCCCACTGGACTGGAACCGAGGAGACGAGGCGACACGAATCAACCGGCCACAACGGCCGCCACGCGAGCCGTCGCCGATCCAGCGACTCGGGCACGTCGTCGTGCAGACCACGCGATTCCGGCAGACCCTCGACTGGTACCTCCGATACCTGGGCCTCATCGTCAGCGATTTCCTCTACTACGCCGGGCAACGCCACCGAGGCCCGGTCATGAGCTTCATCCGCTGCGACCGCGGGCCGGTCCCGACCGATCACCACACCCTCGCCCTGACCCTCGGACCGAGCAACAGGTACGTGCATTCGGCCTTTCAGGTCCCCGACCTGGACACCCTCGCGGCGGGCGGCGCCTATTTGCACGACCATGGCTATCGCCATTCCTGGGGCATCGGCCGGCACGTCCAGGGCAGTCAGATCTTCGACTACTGGCGCGATCCGGACGGGTTCCTGGTGGAGCATTTCAGCGACGGCGACCTGTTCGACAACACCGAAGCACCCGGCTGGGCACCGATGACCGCCTCGGGTCTCGCGCAGTGGGGACCACCGGCCACCGCCGACTTCCTCGGCGTCGCACCCGGCCGGCACGCCGCGGCAGAACTCGGCGCGATATTCGGCGCACTCCGCGACGAGAACAACGAATTCGACCTCGGCCGCCTCGCCGGCCTGATGAAAGTAGCTCGCTCATGACCCACACCGTCCTCCGGACGATCGACGGCTGGTGGCTGCGCACCGACGCGGGCGCGGCCCGCATCGAGACCGGCGCCACCACCACCGCGGAACTGCTCGCCGACCGGGCCGCGATCGTTGATGCCGCCGACAGCGCCGCCCTGGTTCCGGTCGACGAACTCGTACCGCTGTCGCCGGTGACGGCCCCGTGCCGCGTGGTCGCCCAGATGACGAACTTCGCTTCCCACGTACGGGATTCCGGCGGCGATCCCGATTCGGTGCCACTCACCTTCTTCCGGAAGGCATCGGGATCGATCAGCGGGCCCTACGACGATGTCCTTCGTCCGAGCCATGTGCGGCTGCTGGACTACGAGGTCGAAATCGGGCTGGTGTTCGGCAGAGAATTGCCCGTCGGCACCGAGGTCGACGCCGGCAATCTCGCCGACTACATCGCCGGGCTCGTCGTCACCAACGACATCTCCGCGCGCGACGTGCAATTGCCGCAAACCCAGTACTACGAGGGCAAGTCGTATCCGACCTTCACCCCGACGGGACCCGCGCTGGTTCTCCTGGAAGACGGCGAGCTCGATCGATTCACCGACCTGCGGCTGCGACTGTGGGTCAACGGCGACAAGCGCCAGGACATGACCGTGGCCGACATGATCTACCGGCCGCTCGAGACGGTGCGGGCGCTGTCCCGGTTCCAGCGCATGGACCCCGGCGACCTGCTGCTCACCGGCACGCCCGTGGGGACCGCGATCAGCGCGCCTGCCAAGCCGGTGGAGATCCTCGGCGCGATGCTCCCACCCAAGCTCAAATGGAAACTGTTCTTCGACCGCCAAGCCAAGAATCCGAGGTATCTCCAGGACGGTGACGTCATCGAAGCGACGATCGGCACCGACGACGGAACCATCGACCTCGGCACGCAACGCACCACTGTGCGATACGCGCGATAGTCACCCGAACCAGCACGTTCGGGCCGAAATACGCGCCTCGGTGACAGATCCGGCCCTAGCCGCCATCATCACAAATCTGCGTACGAATCGGTACTGAATCTACGATCAGTTATGATTCTTGCGGCAACTCGAGGTGGAGGGCAGATGACAGCCGAACAGACCGCACCCACGCGTACCGATCGCCGCAGGGAACGCACGCGCAATGCCTTGCTCGGCGCCGCACGAAAGTTCCTGTCCGAAGGCCAGTCGGCGGTGAGCATCAAGGAGATCACCGATGCCGCCGACGTCGGTTTCGGCTCCTTCTACAACCATTTCGATTCCAAGGAACAGCTCTTCGACGAGGCCGTCCAGTCCGCGCTGAAGGTCTACAACGAGATGCGCGATCACATCGTGGCCCGCTACGACGACCCCGCGGAGATCTTCGCTGTCAGCTTCCGGCTGACCGGTCGGCTGCAACGCCAGCTCCCGGAAATGGTGCGTGTCGTCCTGCACTCCGGTATGGGAGTGATGCTGCGCGATCAGGGACTCGCGCCCAGCGCGCGCCAGGACATCATCGCCGCTCAGGAGGCCGGGCGCTTCGAACCGATGGATCCCGACCTCGCCATCATGGCGGCGGGCGGGGCACTGCTCGGTCTGCTCCAGCTGCTCGACGCCAAACCCGACGCGGACGCGGCCGCACTCGCCGACGAGATGACCTATCGAGCCCTGCGCATGTTCGGCATGAACAAGCGGTCCGCGGAACGCCTCAGCTCCGCCCCGCTGCCCGAGCTGCCCACCAACCCCGACCTGCCCCTGCAGACCGGGACATAGGCCGCTGGGATCAGGCCCGTCGAGAGGCCGCCCGCGCGATTGCGCCGAAGGCGCGCCTGCGCAGCTCACGGCGCGTCCGTGTCAGCAGCGGAGCCGTCGGCACGGCGGCCGGCGCTCCGCCGAAGCGGGGAAGCAACGCGGCCGCGTTGCCGTGACGGATCGCGTCTCGAGCCTCTCGGTCGACGCCGTCGAACTCCCCCAGTCCGGCATCGAACCAGGCTACTGCTGCCTGTGGCGCGAAAGGCCAGTCACTGCCGTAGAGCACGTGACCGGGATCGGCGAAGGCCAGCAAGCTCGGCAGCGCCGCCGCGCTCGAGGACAGCGCGGTGTCGAAGTAGAAGCTCGCGAACTCCTCGAGCACCTCGATGGGACTGCGCCCGGTCTCGCTGAAGATCGCCAGCGCCATCCGGTGCGCGGCGTATGGCACGAACCCGCCGCCGTGACTGAGGATGAACCGGATATTGGGATAGCGTCGGCGAATATCGTTGCGGACGAGCAGGTACGCGGCGCGACTCGTGTCGAGCAGGAAGTCGGTGGCAAAGGGCGGGACTCCGTCGACGGTCGGTCCCGGCACATCCGCCGGATGCACGAACACCACGGCCGAGCGCTCGTCGAGCACCCGGAACAGCGCGTCCTGGTCCGGCTGCCCGACGTACACGCCGCGCGCGTTGCTCAGCAGCACCACACCATCGGCGTCGAGGGTGTCCAGTGCCCGCGTCGCCTCCGCGGCCGCCGCATCCACATCCGGCCACGGCACCGTCGCGAAGAAGCCGAAGCGGTCGGGCTCCTGGGCGGCGACGGCCGCGGAGAAGTCGTTCACGGCCCGGGCGAGGGTCGCGGCCTCGCCCGGATCGGCCAGAAAGCTGGTTCCCGGCGTCGACACCGACAGCACCGCCGCACCGATCCCGGATTCGTTCATCATCTCCCGGGCGGAGTCCACCGACCAGGCCGGTACCTCGCGTCCACCCGCGGCGCTGATCCCTTGACCGACCAGCACCTCCCGATACACAGGCGGTATCAGGTGCTGGTGTACGTCGATCCGATCCATGAACAGCAGCTTTCTCTCGTCGCCGAGGCGTACGTCACGTGACGCAGGCCCCGGAGGTGTTGATAGCTTCATCATATATGAGTGATTGGTCATACGCACCCTCCTGTTGCGGATTCCTGCAGCCGGACCGGCAACGCCCGTCGATGGCACAGCCACTACAGGAGCTACTGCGTGGCAGCCCGCACCTTCTCCACGGCCGAGTTGAAGACGTCCTCGAACGCGCCCTCGCCGCCCCCGGCCAGATTCTCGGCGCGCACGACGATGGTCATGCCGCCGATGACCGCGCACCCGGTGTAGGAGCTCGTGGCCATGGCCTGCTGCCCGACCACATCGGAACGGACCACGGTGTGGAATGCGATGGCACCCAGCATATTCAGATCACCAGGCGTGGACAGGGTCGAGATATCCACGCTCGTGCTGCTCACTTGTTTGCCCAATACCGATGCGGACACTGTCATCTGTCCACATCGGGCCAGGATGTCCGAGATCGAGGCCAGGTCTAGGGCACTGCCGGAGATGACTTCCGTGAACACGATGCCATCGACGGTCTGCGCGCCCGCGAACGACGCATTGCCGGTGAGCTGCTGCAGCTGATTCGCGAGGTCCTTCTGCGCCGAGCCGCATTCTGCCGGCGTGACGGTCAACGGTCCGGCGGTGGTGCTCCAGTCGGCGATCCCCGCCGCGGTGGCGAATCCGTCGGCGATCCGGTCCTCCGATACTTCGACCGGGGAAGATCCAGCGGGCAGTTCACTCGACGTCAGCAGCAGCTGATCCCGCCCTTCGTCCGAGCTCGCTTGCGTGCCCGAGGGCAGCCCGGCGGTGCCGGCGGCGCAGCCCCCGGCCAGCAACGCGGCGCAGACCACCAGGCCGGCCCACCACCGCTCAGTTCGTCGTCGTGCCATCACGTTGTCCACTCCTTGTCACCGGTTGGGGTCGAATGCTTCGGTTCCGAGCACGAGGCGCAGTCCGGAGATTCCGGAATGCGCTCGCGCGTAGGCGAGTTCACGACTGATGTCGCCGATGTTGTTGACGATGGGGAGCCCGATCCCCAGTGTGGAGAGCGTGCCGACGGCCCGTCCTTCGCTGTCGAGGAAGGCGGCGCCGCTGTCGCCGGGGATGCCGGGGGTCGGCGATTTCAGCGCGTGGGACCAACCGCCAAGAGAGCTGTCATCGGCGAAGCTCTCGCCTCGCTGGGGCGACAGAGCCGCGAGTCCGGCGCGCAAGCTCGAGTTCCCATAGCTGTAGACACGGTCCCCTGCGGGCGTCCCGGTGGTGTTGAGCCCGGTGGGGCCACCCCAGTAGGGCAGGCTCGGGTTGACCTGATCGACGTGTGCGGGGTCGATCGCGATCAGCGCGAAGTCGTTGTACGCGCACACGTTTCGATCCGCCTCACCGAGTTGCTGCATGGTCAGCCAGCTGCTGTAGGCCAGCCGGCCGGTCCCGATGGCGGTGCCGGCGCCGCGGGGTGAGCCGTGGCGAGTGAACTGCACCGCGGTGTCGAGCGGCTGACTCGTGGCCTGACATCCGTCGGTTTCGGTGGACTCGCCCAGGGAGGCGCAATGCGCGGCCTGCCCGAGATAGACCCCACCGGCGTCGTCGACGAAGACATAGTTCGTCGTGCACTGCCCAGCTCCCTGCGTATTCGACTGGATGCCGGGCGTCAAGACGGCGGAGCCGGCAGCCGCCCATCGATGTCCGGCGTCGCCGGGTGCGACCGCCTCCACCGGAACGGCACTCGTCGTGTCGTGCGGCGTTCCGGCCGTTGAACTTCCGTCGCCCTGATGCGTCCCGCCGGGGACGGCGCACCCGGCGGCCAGCAGCGCGGCGGAGAGCACGACCCCGATCGCGGGCACGGTGACGAGGCGGCGCAGATTCGACATCCCCAACCGCTCCTTTCTGATTCGATTCCCTCGATCCGGCGCGTACACAGACGTTCGCCGCATCTATTCCGGAATGGGTTGCTGGTGCGGCGCGAACAGCAGCGCGCCGGTTCCCGCGACGGCGACGATGACGCCCACCGCGATCAACGACGCCGTGAGCCCGTCGATGAAGGCCGACCGCACCGCGTCGGCCAGTGCCGGGCCCTGCGGACCGATCAGACCCGCAACATGGATACCGGCGGCCGGCGACGACTCCACCGCGTGCGCGGCTTCCGGCGGCAACTCGTCGATCGACGGCAATCCCGCCTTGTAGTGACTGGCGAAGACCGAGCCCATCAGCGCGATGCCGACCGCGGAGCCGACTTCGCGAGTCGCGTCGTTCATCGCCGAGGCGACACCCTGCTGCTCGGTTCGCAATGATCCGACAATGACCGCGGTGCCGACGGTACTGGTGAGGCCGACGCCGAGTCCGGACACGATCAGGCCGCCGAAGAACGGGAGGTAGCCGGAGTCGACCTCCAGGAACGCCAACGCGAGCATCCCCGCGGCCAGCAGCAACAGCCCGACACCCATGACCGCCTTGATCCCGGCCATGCGCATCAACCGCGGAGTGAGAACGCTGGTCGGCAGGACCACCACCGCGATCGGCACCAGCGCCAGGGCACTCTTCAGCGGGCTGTAGCCCAGAATCAGCTGCAGGTACTGCAGTCCGACGAAGAAGAACCCGAAAACGGCCATGAACTGGACCAGGATCGTGATCGCGCCGGCCCGGAATCCCGGGATGCCGAACAGCCGGGGATCGAGCAAGGGGTGATTGTTGCGGAGCCCGAGAAGCGCGTACAACGCCAATGCGACCACGGACACCGCGAGGCTCGCCAGGACGCGCCAGCTGGTCCAGCCGGCTTCGCTGCCCTCGATGATTCCGTAGACGAGGGCGCCGATCGCCACCGCGCTGGTCCATGCCCCCGGATGGTCGAGTGAATGCCGTTCGGCGTCTTTGGTGTCGGGGGCCAGGATCAGTGCCAGCAGCCCACCGAGCACGGCGACCACGGCACCGGCGACGAAGATCGAGCGCCAACTCCACTGCTCGAGCAGGAGTCCCGCGCCGAGCAGACCGATGATCGCGCCCGCTGCCGCGAATCCGGACCAGACCGCGACACCACGCTCCCGGTGGTCGGCGGGAAAGGCCGCCGTGATGGTCGACAGCGTTCCTGGCATGATCATGGCGGCGCCGACGCCCATCACCGCGCGCCAGCTGATGAGCAGTTCGGTCGTGTCGACCGAGGCGGCGGCCAGGGACCCGATCGCGAAGACGATCGTGCCCCCGATCAGGATGTTCCGCCGGCCGAATCGGTCGCCGAGCGCACCGATCGGCAGGACCAGTGCGGCCAGAGCAACAGTGTAGGCATCCGCGATCCAGGTCAACGACGTCGTGGACGCCGACAGGTCGACGGCCAGGTCCGGCATCGCCAGGTTGAGCGCCGACACCGAGGCGACGACCAGCACCAGGCAGGTGCACATCGCGACGAGGACGCCCGCTGTGCCCGCGCGCCCGGCAACCGCGGTGCCGGACCCCGACGTGGGCGGCGACGCGGCTGGTTCGTATTCCATCTCTCCTCCTGACAGGGGTGACAACCTCGAAGCAGGACGCATGGCCGTCTCCGGAAAGCGGTTCACTGAACAGGCTGTCCGGTCACCGATCCACGGAGCTCGGACCATCGGAACCGATGTGACCATTTCATCAATACTGACGCACCCATTCAGTGGACGCAACAGCGCGGCGGGCGCGAGTGACGCGAATCATCCCCACGACGCTCGACTGCGCGAGTCTTGAATCAAATTTGATGAAGTCATCACTACGTGTCGGTCGGGCACCTATCATCTGTGATCATCTCATCACTTATCGTGTTCGAAGGGGACCCGCTCATGGTGGCCAGAAACAGGTTCCGATGGCTGTGCGTAGCGGTCGGACTGACCGCAGTCGCGCTCAGCGGCTGTTCGCCTGTGCCGACTCCGGACACCAAGATCACCGCGGATTTCGAGAACATCGCGGGTATGTACGAGGGCAACGACGTCATGGTCCTGGGCCTGGCCGTCGGCAAGGTCGACAAGATCGTGCCCAAGGGCACCTACGTCGAGGTCCACATGAGCATCGACGGCGGGGTCAAGATCCCCAAAGAAGCCATCGCCGCGATCATCTCGCCCTCGATCGTGACCGACCGCCACATCGAGATCACCCCGCCCTACACCGGCGGCGAATCGCTCAAAACCGGTGAACACCTCCCCAAAGCACGTACCCGCACCCCCGTCGAGCTGGACACGATGATCAAGACCATCGACCAGTTCTCCGCCTCACTCGAGCCCGAAGACGGCTCCGAAGGCCTCGGCCCCCTCTCGGGCCGGGTGCTCTACCCCGTCCTCAACGGCAACGGCCAGAAGATCCGCGAAACCCTCGACGCCCTCTCGAGCGCCTTGAAGGTCGGCATCGACAACAAGGACGCGATCTCCACCATCATCATCAAGCTCAACGAGCTGACGACGATGCTGGCCGACAACGACCAGTCGGTGCGCGACTTCAGCAACCGGATGACCCAGATGACCACCCTGCTGGCCGAGCAAGCACCCGGCCTGCAAGCCACCCTCGACCAGCTCGACACATTCCTGACCAACACCTCGACCACCTTCGGCGCGCACACCGACGAACTGTCGACCTCGCTGACCGGTCTGACCAACGTCACCAACCAGCTGCGCGCCAACTCCGGCGCCATGATCGAGATCGTCGACATCGTGCCGCTGCTGATGCAGAACATCGACGGAACGATGGACAAGGACGGACGCTATTTCCGCACCCACGCACTGATCGGCCCAGCCCTGTCGGGCGAGATCGTGAGCGTGTTCTGTGAGCGGATCCAGATGCGCGCGGATGGCTGCCGTACCGGGAACATGCAGGACTTCGGCCCCGACTACGGGCTCACCGCAGCGCTGCTCGGCCTCACGAAATAGTTCCCGCTGAGCAGCAACGGCGCTGTCCCGTTGAGAATCTGCGCGGGTGCCCCCGAATACGACGATGCCGCCAGGCTTGGAATGGGCGATCGGCATCCGATGACCGGGTCGGCCCCTGTGCGATGACGACGACCGGTGGCGGCATGCTGGAGCATCCCGGTCACCCAGGCGATCGCATGCATCGTTTACGCCACGTTTCCTCGGCGGGTGGCTCAACGAATGCGGGCCAGCCTGCTGATCTCGGTGACGGCTTCTTCCAGCGAGCCGAGCCACGGCGCGCCGACCGCCGCCGGCCATCCGGGTCCGGCCAAGAGGAGCCGGGCCGGCTCAGGAAGCCCGGCGGGAATCGGCTCGTCGACCGCGGTGCGAGCCGTTTGCGACCACAACACCACGATGGGATCGCGCGCTTTCGCCACGGCGTCGGCCAGCGCGCCGCCCGGGACAGAGGCGCCGAGCAGCACCGCCGGTACACCGACCTCCGCCAGCGCCGCGCGCAGCACCTCCAGCGGAAGCACGTGCTCCTCGCCCGGCGCGCACGCGAGGAGCACCGGAGCGAGTCCCGCCACGCTGCGCATCGGCGGCACGACGCGATGCAGCCCGGCGATGATCGCCGACGACAGGACGTGCTCCACATCGATCAGGCCGAAACCGCGATCCTGACGGCTGACGATATCGGCGAAGACAGGCCGGCACAGCAGGCGCCACGTGGTCGCCACGCCGAAATGCGTCAGGTGGGCGGTGATCGCGGTCGAGAGTTCGGCGACCCGAAGCTGTTCGGCGGCAGCCGATACCGGGCCCACGTCACCCAGGGTCGGCACAGATTCCGCTTCGACGCGAGCGGTCTGGGCCGCGACGGCCGGGCTCGCGCCGGCGCGGACCAGATCGGCCATCCGGCTCAGGATCGCCACGTCACCGACAGCATAGTGGCGGTGCGTGCCCGGGCGATGACGCGCGGGGCCGAGGCCGTATCGCTGGTTCCAGCTGCGCAGCGTCGCGACGGGGATGCCCAGCATGGCCGCCACGGCTCCGACGGTGTAGCCGGGCGCCGGACCTCCGCCTGCGCCACTTTCGCTCAAGGTCACCTACTTTCGACGAATCGCGTACGTTCCGCACCACCGAACTGCGGCGATCCCGACGCGCTGGACCGAACAAGGCGCCGAACATTCGTCGTCCGGCATGCCGGCGGCCGCGATCGGCGCAGGCCGGTCGGCGGACCTCAGCGCAGCGACAAGCAGCCCTGCAGGGTTTGGAAGTCACCGGCGAACGCGGGTCCGCCGGTACAGGTGGGGGTGGTCACGCCGGTCACCGTGACCTGCGCGCCGGGTCCGGCGATCCCGATGGACAGCCCGGGACGCACCCCGATCGTTGTCACCTGCGCGCCCGGCCCCACCGCGACGGCGGCCGGGCCCGACAGGAATGTCGAACTCGACGTCGCCGTACCGCCGTTCTGCGCGATGGCGAGGGACAAGCTCGTCGGCTCCGCCGCGGCGGAGGCGACGCCGCCGAGTCCGTACGCGGCCGCCGCAGCACCCTCGGCACTTGTCGCCGAACACGACGCATCACCCGCACCGGCCTGCACCGACGAGACGCCCGGCGCCGGGCACGATGCGGCCGGCGCGGCATGGGCCGCCGGTCCGGCGGCCATAACACCCAGGGTCGCCGTCCCCACACTCACGAGAAGCCCGAAGGCGCGTCCAGCAGTCAACCGAATCATGATGATCTCCTCGCTTCCACTCATGGTCATGGCCGTTCCACCGCCCGCAGCGCCGTCGGCCGTTGAAATATCTCGTCTACGAGATCCCTCTGAGGCTTCACACTACACGTGAAATGATGCAGAATCGATGCAGTAGGACAAACAATGGCACGGCCAACGACGCAGTGCGGAGCCACGGCTCCGACAGCATTCCCGCAACACCAGATCATGCGCCGTCGGCCGACAGGGGCTACGCCCCCGACAGGAAGGCACGACATGATGATTCGAAAGCACTCCGGAGCCCTGGTCGCGGTATTTGCGGCGATGACGATCGCCGGGTCGGCCTGCGCCGACTCCGACGACTCGGGCGGCACCGATGCGTCCACGATGACGACAACCGCCACCACCACGATGCAGGCGCGCGACGAGGGCGCCATGACCGGGCTGGTCGGCGCCGGCTGCGCAGATTACGCCGCGCAGGTTCCGAGCGGACCCGGCTCCATCGACGCGATGGCGCAGGAACCGGTGGCCACCGCCGCCGCGAACAACCCACTACTGACCACCCTCACCGCGGCGGTGTCCGGCCAGCTCAATCCGCAGGTCAACCTCGTCGACACGCTCAACGGCGGCGAATTCACCGTGTTCGCGCCGGTCGACGACGCATTCGCCGCACTCGATCCCGCCACACTGGAAACGCTGAAAACGGATTCGGCCCTGCTGACCAGCATTCTCACCTATCACGTCGTCCCGGGACGGCTGGCACCCGACGCCGTCGTCGGCACGCACACGACCGTCCAGGGATCGCAGGTCACAGTGACGGAATCGGGCGATCAGCTGACCGTCGACAAGGCCGGCGTGATCTGTGGCGGGGTCGACACCGCGAACGCGACCGTCTACCTGATCGACGGCGTGCTGACGCCACCGACCAGCTAGCGGTCGCCCGCTCGGTCGACAGCGCGGCGGCGAAGGTCGGCAGAGGAGGAGACTCGGCCACCGCGTTTCTCCCGGACGGTCGAGAATTCGATGTCTACCCTGTGGAAATGCCCTTCAGAATTCTCACGACTGTCGCTGCCGCACTCGGAGTTTCTGTCATGCCGATTTTCGCCTCCCCAGCACATGCCGACATGGTCGTCATGGCACCCCACGAAGCGTCGTATGTGTCGCCCAACGGCGTCACCTTCACCGTCGGAAATCGCAACGAGGTGATCAATCGGATTGCGCCGTTGAACATGCTGGCGACGAGCCGGGAGGCGCTGGTCAGCAGCGTCTCCTACGGTCGGCTCGACGGCGGCGACGGCGGAAAGATCATGGTCGGGTACCACGTGGGATGCGCGGTGAACCTGAGCTCGGGAACAGTCGGCGTCGAACCCGACGTCTACGTCGACTCGAATTCCGACAATGCTGTCGACGACCTCAACGTCGGCCCGGTCGCGACCGTGGAACTCGGTCCTGGTGAAATCGTCGACGTTCCGATAGCCGAAAAGAAGATGGTTCCCGGAGATACGATAAGCCTGGGAGTCCGGGACTTTCATCTCACGGTCAATTCGTGCGTCGGACCAGTGAATATCCGGCAGTACACCTACGTCATCTTCGAATCCACGAAGGCCGACGACTCCGGCGCGGTATTCGGCGATCCGATCTGGCTCTGAGCGCCGGACGACCGTTCGCCGACGATCGAGTTTCGGCCGATCCGAGCAATCGGCCGCGGATGGCTGGAAGGATGGTCCCCCGGCCCCACCGGGATTTCGGTTCCCAGTGCGTCAGGGCGACGAATCGGCGATCGAATTTCAGTGGGCGAGTTTGAGTCCGACGACGCCGGTCACGATCATGGTCAGGAATACGAGTTTGAAGATCGTGACCGGCTCTTCTCCGGTGGCCATGGCGTAGGCGACCGTGAGAACCGCGCCGATACCCACCCAGACCGCGTACGCGGTGCCCACGGGTAGTTCGCGCATCGCGATCGCCAATCCGGCCATGCTCGCCAGCAGAGCGGCGAAGAACAGTACCGACGGCACGAGCCGGGTGAAACCTTCGGATTTGCCCAGTGCGGTCGCCCACACGGCTTCCAGGAAACCGGACACGACAAGCAGAATCCACGACATCGCAGCCCTCCTCGGGCCGTCTTGTCGCACTCCGGGTACGGCACCCCTCGTCCGGAAGCCCGATCCCCGGGCTCACCTCCACCATGGCACGCCGGCTATCGAGCGGCAAGCGATGGTGGTTCGCCTCACCAGCAACGGGAGAACGGCACTCATGCTGCGAACTTGGTCAGCGCCGTCGGGACGCCGGATCGTCGTCGACGCCGAGGTGTGGAAGGGCACGAGCTTCGGTGGCGCCCTGGACAACCGGCACCGGGTTCGTGCGCATCAACCACAATGTGGCCGCGAGAGTCAGCATCCAGCCGATCACTTCGATGAGCAGATGATCTGTCGCGTCGGGCACCGATTGCAGGAGGTACACCCGGACACTGTTGATAGCGCCGTGCGTCATGACCGCCGGCCAGACACTCCCCGACCGCCAGCGCAGTGCCAGCAACAGTGGCGCCCACGGCAGCATGCCCGCGAAATAGATGACGATGTCCCACGCTGGGCGATCGCCGATGACGGCGAGCACCGGCAGGTGCCAGACGATCCAGACCGCACCGCTGACGAAGGCCAGCGGCCAGAATCCCCAGGACGCGGCACGGGTGGCCAGCCAGCCGCGCCAGCCGAACTCCTCGCCGATGGCGAAGAGCGACTGCATGAGGAACACCGGAATGATCCAGACCGTCGCCACCAAGATCTCGTCCAGGGGGTTGAGCGGCCAGATTCCGAATGCCAGTGCGACGGCGGTCTGGATGGCGGCGATCACGGTGATGAGGCCGATGCCGATGCCTGCCCAGGTGGGTGTGCCCTGCCACCCGGTGGCGAAGGTCTCCCGGAACGTTCCGGGTCGTCGGGCCAGCCACATGATGGTCGCTGCGAGCAGCGGGGTCAGTTGAAGAATCGGAACGATCAGGTTGTCGAAATCCGTGGAAACGAGCCGAAAGACCATCGGCACGGACAGTGCGTAGCACAGCCCGATGGCGATTGCGAAGAACCACGCGACGTCGGTGACACTCGATCTTTCAGCAGTCGAAATCCGGCGACGCAGAACAGAATTCGTCGTCGCAGACCAGGAATCTCGGTTCATGCACGGACCGTAGCAATCTGTTTCCGGTCTCCGGATCCTGGAAAGACCCGGAAATTCACCCTGAAAAGACCCCCTACCGCGGTCGGTACTCGCTAATCGGCTCTCACGCGTCTGGTGTCATACGCCCACATCGCGATCTCGACGCGGTTGCGGGCGCCGAGCTTGCCCATCAGCGAGGCGACGTGGGACTTGACCGTGCTCAGTCCGACGAAGAGTTCGGTGGCGATCTCGGCGTTGGTCCGGCCGCGGGCCACCAGCGCGAGCACCTCCTCCTCGCGCTCGGTGAGCGGGTCGACGGGCTGGACCGGCACCACCGGCGCCTGGTCGGCGAAGGTCGCCAGCAGTCGGCGGGTGACGTTGGGCGCGATCAGCGCGTCCCCGTCCGCGGCTGCGTGGATGGCTTGGACGAGGAGCTCCGGCCCCGCGTCTTTGAGCAGGAACCCGCGCGCGCCGGCACGGAGGGCGCCGAGGACGTATTCGTCGAGGTCGAAGGTGGTGATCACGATGACCGCCAGCGGGCGCGTGACGCCGCTTCCGGCCAGGCGTCGCGTCACCTCGATGCCGTCGAGGCCGGGCATGCGGATGTCGACCAGGAGGACATCGGGGCGCAGCCTGGTCGCCAGATCGAGCGCGGCGAGCCCGTCTGCCGCCTCCCCCACGACCTCGAGGTCGGGCTGCGCGCCGAGGATCAGCACCAGCCCCGCCCGGACCAAGTCCTGGTCGTCGGCCACGACCACGCGGATGCTCATGCCGACTCCGCCACGGGCAGCACGGCCTCGACCACCCAACCGCCTTCGGGCCCGGGCCCCGCGGACAGCGATCCGCCGAGGAGCTGGGCGCGTTCGGCCATGCCCAGCAGGCCGAATCCGGGCTCCGGGACTCGCCCCGGCTCGGTCGTGCCATCGTCGTTGACCCGCAGTCGCACCGTGTCGCCCTCGCGGCGCACGGCGATCCCGACGCGGGTCGCGCTGCGGGCGTGCCGTACGGCGTTGGTCAGCGATTCCTGCGCGAGCCGGTAGAGCGCGGCGTCCACCGGCCGTGGCAGCCGGGTCGACGAGCCGTCCAGGGAGACCTCGACGGTGAGCGTCGCGTCGGCGCGCGCCAGGGTGGGCAGGTCCGCGACACCCGGCTGCGGCGCGTAGGCGGCCGCTTCGTCCTCACGCAGCACCCGCACCATCGATCTCATCTCCGCCAATGTTCGTGACGCTTCGGACTCTATGGCGGCCAGGATCTCGGCGGCCTTCTCCGGCTGGCCGGCGGCGACCACGCGACCGGCCTGCGCCTGCACCGCGATGGCCGAGACGTGGTGGGCCACGGTGTCGTGCAGCTCGCGCGCCAGCGCCACCCGCTCCTGATTGCGGATCTCGCGCTGTTGGCGATGCCAGAGGTCCGCGCGATAGCGAAACACCGCCGCCAGAGCGACGACCAACAGCAAGAGGACGCTGCCACCGAAGACGTCGGCCCAGCCCGCGGAGGAGGCGTACATCCCCAGCGCGACGACGGCTGTCACGAACGCTATCCCCACGACGATTTCCCGTCCCGAGCCCCACCGCGCCAGCGAGTAGAGCAGGATCAGGACGGCCATCGAGGAGTAGAGGCCGAGGTCCCCGGCATGCGTGGCCAGCTGCAGGACCGAGAGCAGCCCGGCGACTCCCCACCCGACCAGGACGGCCGTCAGGGGTCGGCTTCGCCGCCACAGCAAGGCCGGGATCAGCGCCAGTGCGAGCACCGCCACCAGTGGACGCCAAGCCAAGCCCGGCCGCACGATGCTCTCGACGGAGGCGGCGGCCGCGAACACGCCCACCAGCAGCCAGTCGAGACGACCGATCGGTGGGGCGTCAGCGGGCCGCGGCTCGTCCCAGAGGGGGCGTCGGACTGTGACCACGGGTTTCAGCATAGGGATCGGTGCGCCTCGGCGTACCCGCCGAAAGTACGAGAGCGAATTCGTGCCTTCGGCCGGGCGAAGTCCGACCTCCGGGCCGGTGTGCCCGCCGCCGGGCTCGGCGATCGTGGACCTACCGATCCGGCCCACAACGGGAGCCCAAGATGAGTACACGTCACCCCACCACCGCCCTGCAAGACCAGCCGATGCCGGTGCGAGCCAAGCTCGCCGCGGCATGGACCAGCTTCATGTTCCTGTACGCCTACGTGGACATTCTCAACTTCTACACGCCCGGCGTGATCCAGGAGATCCTCGACGGCAAGGTCTTCGAATTCGATCTCTCCCAGACCTTTTCGACCACGGCACTGACTCTCATGGCTGTCCCGATCTTCATGATCGTGCTCTCGACGACGCTGCCCGCCGCGGTGAGCCGCATCGCGAACCTCGTCGTGGCTTCGCTGTATCTCCCCGTCACGGCATTCAACGCGACGGGTGAGTCCTGGCTGCTCTTCTACGGCCTCGGCGTCGTCTTGGAAGTCATCCTGCTCGTGCTCATCCTGCGGTACGCCTGGACCTGGCCTCGCATCGCGCTTCCGGCGACCACCCCGAACCCTGCAACCGTTCGGGCACAGCAGCAAGCGTGAACCGAGCGGCTAGGTCTCGTCGGACTTCTCGCCGCGCAGCGTCCGGTCGATCCAGGCGATGACGTCGGCCAGGATGTCCGGGCCCTCGGGTTCCTCCTCCAACCCGTGGTAGGTGCCGGGACAGATCCGCAGAGTCGCCGCCGGCACGAGGTCGACCACCTGGCGGCTGGCGGCGACCGGATTGATCAGATCGGCGTCTCCGTGCACCACGAGCAGCGGTACGGTGACTCGGGTGGCAGCCGATGCCACCCGATCCATCTGTGCCAGGACATCGATCGCGAAGCGCGCGGTCGCTCGCCCGTGGACCAGCGGATCGGCGCGCCGCGCGGCGATCACGGCGGGATCGCGATTCACACGCTCGAACCGCAGCCCGTTCGGCAAGGCCAGCGTGGCGAACGTGCGGCCGATCGTCCTGACGACGGCCAGCTTGAGCCGCTGGTTCCGCAGCTCCGAATCGAACGCCGGCCCGGTCACCACCACCGCGGCCACATCCGTTCCAGGCCGGTCCACCGCGTAGAGGAACGCGTAGAGCCCGCCCAGGCTGTGGCCGTACAGCACTACCGGTGCGCCACCTGTTCGCTCGCGCTCGTGCGCGATGAGATGGTCCACAGCCCTTGCTGTCGACTGGTATCGGACATCGCCGCGGCGTCCTTCGGATCGCCCGAATCCTTCGTAGTCCATGGCGAGTACGGAGTAGCCGGCCGCAGTGAACAGCCCAGCGGTGTCCTCGTAGCGGCCGGCGTGCTCGCCGAGACCATGCATGATGACGACACTGGCCCGTGGAGGCCCGCTCGGGGCCCAACGCAACGAGCTGAGTCGGGGCCCGCCGCCCTCCGGTGTGAAGGAGTGGGAGATGGGTGAATTGGTCACGAGCAGTTCCTTTCCGGTCTGCTCGAGCTTGTCCGCTTCTCCTGCCTCCGGGCTTGGACCAACCTGCTAGATCGGCTGGATCTCCCAGCGGATGGTGCTGAACGCGGTGGGTGGGGCACCGAAGGTTCGGCGACACGTCCGCGTGAGATGGGAGCTGTCGGTGAACCCGGCCAGGTGCGCCGCCTCGGTGAGCGTCCGCCCCTGCGCGACCGCCGCGGTGGCCCGGAGCAGCCGGAGCCATCGGACGTAAGCCCGGAAGGTGATGCCGAGATCCTGGGCGAACAGATGGGACAGCCGGCTCTCCGACAGGTGAACGGTCGCGGCGAGGTCGCTAAGCCGGACGGGTCGTGAGTCCAGCGCGGCCTGAAGGTGGGTGCGCGCGGCGGCGACTCCCGGATGAAGTGAGTGCGCGGTGCTTTCGGGAGGGCGCGGGCGCCCTTCCGCGTACGCGCGGTGACCCTGTGTCAGGGCCTGTCCCGCGCGCTGCCAGGCGCGAACGTGGGATGGATCGTCCACCAGCGAGGTCAGCTCGGCACCCAGGGAGGATTCTGGCTCGACGTGCGCCACGACGCCCCAGGCTCCGGCGGCGCTGAACGCGTGCGGCTGATCGGCGGGAACGATCGCCGCGTTGGTCCGAAGCTGACGGCCCTGGAGATCCTCGATGACGAACGTCCCCTGGTGGGCGATGGCCACCTGCACGGAGTGGTGAGAATGTCGCGGCAGACTGCCCAGCGGGCCCTCGATCTCGAGCACACCGGGACGAAGGCGTCCGGTGCCAGACCACCGCGCGATCCCGGGTTCTCGCTCGTCGGACGCGTGCACCGGCTGCAATATACGCGGCACGGGAGTGCTGCGACGTATTCGCGAAACGGCGGTCTCTCCATGGTCATTCGTTATCGCCCGGCCGTGACCCGGACGTCCCGCGTCGTAGACTCGACGTGTCCACGATCAGTGGCATCGGGGGATATCGGATCGGCGGAGGTGGGATCGGGATGTGGGATCGAGCGGAGATCCTCGAACGACTCGCCTTCCTCGCACGTGCGGATTCCGGGTTCACTCGGTTCGGTTCCGCATCCCACCGATACCGGCTGAATCAGCCAATCGCCCAATCCGAGGTCACGGCGTTCGAGACCCGGCATGGTGTGACGCTGCCGGAGGACTACCGGTCCTTCATCCTGGAAGTCGGGGACGGAGGTGCGGGCCCGTGCTACGGCATCTTCCGGCTCGATCGTCCCGACCTCGACGACGATCGCCGGGAGGATCTGATGCCCGGGTTTCTCGCCGAGGCGTTTCCGCACACACAATCCTGGAATGAGCGCAGCGACGGTACTCCCGAAGCCGAAGAGGAGTACTTCGATCGAGCCCACATTCGTGGTTCCCTGAACATGTCCCACCAGGGCTGCGGATACATGGTCCGACTGGTCCTCACCGGGCCCCAACGCGGCACCCTCTGGGAGGACGGGCGGTGCAGCGACGCCGGCGTCACTCCCTTCGCCGTCGGCTTCGCCGACTGGTACCTGCGCTGGCTGAAGCGCGATCCTCCGGCCCGGTGAGTCTGCGACGCGTGCCGCTCGGCGACGCCCTGAGCAGCGATGTGGTCGGCTTCGGCCTGGCGGGGCTGGTGCGGTTGGCACCTGGCATAACCGCCGGTCGGTTATAGTCGGGCCGTCGGCCGGGTCTCCGGCTTCGGTTGCGCCCCTGCGCGATCGCGCCCAGCGGCCGGCACGCGCCGGAAGGGTCCCGGCGCTGATGGGGTTCGGGAAGCAAGACAGTTGAGCGTTTCTGAAGGCATGAATTTTGCCGGGTATCGCCTCGAGCGACGCCTCGGCATGGGCGGGATGGGCACGGTCTACCTGGCCCAGCATCCACGGCTCCCCCGCAAGGACGCGCTCAAGATACTGTCCGACGGGCTCACCGCCGACCCGGCGTTCCGAGAACGATTCCTGCGCGAGGCCACGATCGCGGCCCGGCTCAACCACCCGAATCTGGTCGCGGTGCGCGATCGCGGTCAGCATGACGGCCGCCTGTGGATCGCGATGCAGTACGTCGACGGTGTCGATCTCGCGCAGCTGATCCGGCGCGGTCCGGCCGCGCTGCCGCTGGACCGGACCGTCCGGATCATCACCGAGGCGGCCAAGGGCCTCGACACCCTGCACCGCAAGGGCGTGCTGCACCGGGACGTGAAACCGGCGAACATCCTTGTCGCCGAACAGGACGGCAGGCTCGACCGCATCCTGGTCACCGATTTCGGCATCGCCAGACCTGCCGACGCGCCCACCGCGTCGACCGGCCCCGGGATCAGCGCCACCCTCGCCTATGCCGCCCCCGAACAGATCAACGGCGGAGCGGTGGATCGCCGGGCCGACGTCTACGCGCTGGGCTGCGTGCTCTACGAACTCCTCACCGGGTCGGTGCCGTTCCCCCGCGACAACCCCGCCGCGGTGATGTACGCCCACCTGCACGAGCCGCCACCCGCGCTGCACAAGGCCTCGCTGCCACCGGGTTTCGACACGGTGATCGCGACTGCGCTGGCCAAGAACCCCGACGAGCGCTACCAGTCCTGCGGTGCGCTCGCCGCAGCGGTACATGCCGCGGCGCAGGGCACGGTCCGGCTCACTGCCGTCACCCGCCCGCCGGTCCGGCGCAGGCGGCTGGCGTTCGGCGCCGCGGCCGCTGTCGTCCTGCTCGCGGCCACGGCGGCGATCCTCGGACTGAGCCGCACCGGGACCGAGCACTCGCCCGCCGCGATCCCGCTCGGTCCGCAGACCGGCGTGGACGCGGTGTCGTGGGGTGCGTACACGTATGTGGTGCAGGCCTTTCCGGAGCTCCTGCCCGCTTGGCAGTTCGGGGCGGGATATCAGGAGATGTGGGGGTGCCACCCGACCGACGACCGGCTGAAGAACGTTCCCATCGACGTCTACGTACCGATCGGCCGAATCCTGTGTTTCGGCAACAGCGAGCCGGCCAAGACGATCGACGTGGTCTGCAACGCCGACCGTACGCCGATCGCGCCACCGCCCACCTACGATCGCGCCGAGGGCAGCGAACAGTGGACGAGATCGTCGAGCCACGGGAATCTGCACTGGGGAACCTATCTCGACCGGGTGAAGGCGCCACAGCTGACCGGCTACCTTCGCGTGTATTTCGACGATCCCGACCGCAGTTTCTGCTACCTCGTCGTCACCGGCGCACGCGACGGCACCGAACTGCGCGCCGCCTGGTGGCCGGAGGCACCGCTGTGAGACTCGCACGCATGTCTTTCGCCCTCGGCCTGACCCTCGCGGCCCTCACCGGCTGCGCGGTGACCGGCGATCCGAGGCCGGTACCCGACCCCGCGAGCCTCGATGTGGGCCCGTACAGCCGGTATCCGCTCGCCGCGCCCACCCGCGGCAGCGAGCACTACGGCCGGGTGATCGAGTCGGTGCGGCTCGGCGAACTCGTCGCGAATCCCGCTCGGGTCGATCCCGCGCTGCACGTCCCGCGCACGCGATCGGGCTCGGACCCGCTGCCGACTCCCGCCAAAGCGGCAGCGCTGCTGGCGGATCCGGTTCGTGAGGTGCTGGAACGACACGGCATGCTCGCCGGATTCACCGTGGGCGCCAGCGATACGCGCCAGTTCGCGATCGGCAGTGGCCGGATCGTGCAGATCACCCTGCTGCGTTTCCCCGACGCGGCGACCGCGCGCCAGGCGGCGACCGAGATCGACTCCGCCGACGCGGCGATGAGCCCCGACAATGTCGCGGTCACGATTCCGGACCACCCGGCGGCGCGGGCGCACTGGCGTCCGTCGGTGCCGACGCTGGCGGCGACGATGGCCGTCGACTCCTTCGTCGTCACCGTGCTCGCCGGGCACACCACACCGGACCTCGGCGTTCTGACGACACTGGCGGGCAGGGTCTTCCTCGAGCAGCAGCCCTTGCTGCGCGATGTCACGCTCACCCCGCCGGCGGCTTTCGCCGACCTGCCGCTGGACCGCGACGGCATGCTGGGCCGCATGGTGCCGGAGGCGCCGGGGCGCTGGCCGTATCCGGTGGTCATCACGTCCGAATTCGCGGAAACCGCGGGTTGGGACGGTTTGGTGCAGCCGCACGGCATCATTCTCGGTCCGCGCGCGGGCCACTTCGCCAGCCCCGCCCCCGAGGTCCCCGAATTGACCGGCCTCAACCGGTTCGATCGGTTGCTGCGCTTCGCCGACACGGCGACCGCGACCACCTTCTTCTCGGGCCTGCAGCAGGACGATCCGAGGTCCTCGGTGCCGCCGCCGGCGGGCATGGTCGACATCAACTGCGCGGAGAGGGAGGGCGGTGCGCCGATGACCCGGTTCAGCTGCCGCCTCCGGCACGGCCGCTATGTCGCGGTGGTCTTCAGTCGCGACTACCAGGACGTGCACCATCGAGCGGCGGCGCAATACGCGCTGCTGGTGAACAGCGAGTAGCGCCGATGTCCGGAACACTTTCCCCAGGAGCGCTTTTCGCCGGATACCGGATCGAGCGCGTGCTCGGTGCCGGCGGTATGGGCACGGTGTACGTGGCCACGCATCCACGGCTGCCCCGCCGCGACGCGCTCAAGGTGCTGCCCGAGAATGCCGGTGCCGGTGCGGAATTCCACGCGCGCTTCCTGCGCGAGGCCGAACTGAGCGCGCGGCTGGACCATCCGAACGTCGTGTCGGTGTACGACCGTGGCGTCGAGGACGGTCAGCTGTGGATCGCCATGGAATTCGTCGACGGTACCGATGTGGCCGCGTTGCTGCGGCGCGAGTCGGCGCTGCCGCCGGCGCGCGCCGTGCACATCGTCACCGAGACCGCCCGTGGGCTGGACGAGGCGCACCGCAACGGCCTGCTGCACCGCGACGTGAAACCCGCCAACATCCTGCTCGAACCCGCCGACGACGCGCCCGAGCGGGTGCTCGTGGCCGATTTCGGCATCGCCAGGGCGGCCGGTGACGGCACCGCGTTGACCGCCGTCGGGACGGTCGTGGCGACCCTGGCCTACGCCGCGCCGGAACTGCTGACCGAGCAACGCGTCGATCACCGCGCCGACGTGTACGCCCTCGGCTGCACTCTGTTCGAATTGCTCACCGGTGCGAAGCCGTTCCCCCGGGATTCGGTGGTCGCGGTGATGCAGGCGCACCTGATGGCGCCACCACCGCGCGCCACCGCGAGCCGACCGGACCTGCCGCCCCCGATCGATGCGGTCCTGGCGCGCGCCATGGCGAAGAATCCGGAGGAGCGCTATTCCTCCTGCGGTGCCCTCGCCGCGGCCGCGGCAGCGGCTTTCGGCGTCGCGGTGGAGCAGACCGTCGTGGCGTCCCCACCGCCGATGCCGCCGCCCGTGGATGTCACCGTCGCGCCCCCGCCGGCTCCCACAGTGGTGAATCAGACTCCGCGACAGGCACATCGATGGCTGCGATACGCCGCCGCCGCGGCTGCGGTCGTCGCCTTCGTGGCGGCGACGACCGTCGCGGTGGTGCTCACCCGCGACCGCGGCGAGCAGGCGGCGAGCCCCGCCGCGCCGACCACAGCGGCCGGAGTGACCTGGGGCCGCTACTCCTTCATCGTCGACGCGCTGCCCCAGCTGCTGCCCGCCACGCCCACGCGAACCGGGCATCAGGGCATCCGCTGCGCCGCCATCGCCCGGGGCGCGGACGGCATCACCCAGCAGGCCGATCTCGACGTGCTGCCCGATCCCATCGCCCGCATCACATGCACGGGCGATGAGAATCCCGTTCGCGATGTCTACGTGGAATGTTCGACGAACCGGAGCCCCTACAGTCTGGTGGACGAACCGGGGGTCGTGCTCCTCGGTGACCACACCTGGAATCGGGCGTCCGGGCGCGGCCGGATCACCTGGTCGACCTTGGCGCTCTCCAGCGGCGATATCGGCACGATCGGGCTCTCCTTCGACGAACCGACCCGCAACTTCTGCATGGTCGTCGTGAGTGGCGGCAAGACCGGCCAGGACCTCTACGACCGGTGGTGGCCGAATGCGCCGTTCTGATCACGTGGCAACAGGAGGGCGGCGCCGGTGACGGTTTCGGACGACACGGAATTCGCCGGCTACCGCATCGAGCGGCGGCTCGGCGCGGGGGGAATGGGTGAGGTCTTCCTGGCCCGTCATCCCCGGCTGCCCCGCAACGACGCGGTGAAGATCCTGTCCGAGCGGCACGCGGGCGACGCCGAGTTCCGCGCGAGGTTCCTGCGCGAGGCCGAAGTCGCGGTGCGGCTGCAGCATCCGAATGTGGTCGCGGTGCGTGACCGCGGCGAACACGAGGATCAGCTGTGGATCGCCATGCAGTTCGTCGACGGCGGCGACGTGGCGGAGCTGATCCGGCGCGAGGGCGCCCTCCCGGTCGAGCGCGCGCTGCGGATTCTGGCCGACGCCGCCGACGGCCTCGACGAGATCCACCGGGTCGGCCTGCACCATCGTGACGTCAAGCCGGCGAACCTGCTGCTCACCACCGAACCGGGCGCGCCGGATCGGGTGCTGGTCACCGACTTCGGGATCGCGCGGTCGGCCGACGGCGACGGAACACTGTCCGAGGACGCGGGTTTCACCGCGACCCTGGCCTATGCCGCACCCGAACTGATCAGCGGCGACCCCGTCGATCACCGGGCCGATGTGTACTCGCTGGGGTGCACGCTGTACCAGCTGCTCACCGGGGAGGTGCCCTTTCCCCGCAGCAGTCCGGCGGCGGTGATGTACGCGCACCTGTCCGAGCCGCCACCGCGCCCCTCGTCCGCGAACAGCCGGGTACCGGCCGCGTTGGACGCGGTGATCGCCACGGCACTGGCCAAGGACCCGGCGCAGCGCTATCAGAGCTGCGGCGCGCTGGCCGCGGCGGCACGCGCCGCGTGCGCACCCGTCGCGCGGCCGCCGCGGCGGCCCTGGTGGTTCGCCGCCGCGGCGATCGTGACGACAATCGCTGTGGCGGTGGTTGTTTCGCTGGCCGTGGGCTCCGACGGCGACGACCCCGCTGTCACGGTCGCCGAGCCGACCGGCGTCGCCACGAACGCCGGGGCGTGGGGTGCGGCGGCCATGGCGGCCCAGGCGCTTCCGCGCCTGCTGCCCGTCGCGCCCGCGGCCGTCGGCTACCAGGACATGCACGACTGCGTTCACGCCGACGGCGACGGCAACCTGCTGCCCATCGACCAGCAGGCCGCGATCAGCGGAGTGTCCTGCCTCGGCGATCGCGACCCCGCCGAGCTGGTGACGGTGATGTGCCGGACCGACCGCACCGAGATCGCCGGTTACACCGCCGACATCGTCATCGAGGGCGAGCAGCGGTGGGCCCGCGGCGCGGACACGGGCAAGGTGCGCTGGGGAACCATCACGACCACCGACGGCTTCCCGATGGGCCGTCTCGACGCGATCTTCGACGGTCCCGACCGGAACTTCTGCCGCCTGCGGGTCTCCGGTGGAGAGTCGGGCTCGGCGTTGTGGGAACGCTGGTGGCCGGACGCGCCACTGGGGCAGAGATAGGACGATGGTGTCGCAGCGATTTCGGACCGTACTCGCCGTTGCCGCGGCGCTGACGGTGCTCAGCGGATGTGTGCGCCAGGGCGAACCTGCGCCGCAGCAGGTCGACCTGGCCACCCTGGACGTCGGGTCGCACGGCAGCGACCCGATGGCGGCGCCGACGGCGAGCAACGACAAGTACGGCCGTGTGCTCGAGTCGGTGCGCATGGGCGAAGTCATGATCGACCCCGTCGAGGTCGATCCCGCCCTGACCTACGGCGTCCAGGAGCGGACCGCGCCGCTGCCGACGCCGTTGACCGCGGCGGGCATCCTCGCCGAGCGCGTCCGTGAGGCGCTCGAATCGCACAGCATGCTGGCCGGATTCGCGGTCAGCGGCAGCGATGTCAACCTGTACGGCAAACGGCCGGAGGTCGGCGCCTCGCGCTTGCTGACGGTGCTGCTGCTGCGTTTCCCCGATGACATGTCCGCCCGGCTGGCCGCCAGGCAGATGAACGCCACCGATGCCGCGATCAGCCCGGACAACGTCGACGTGCGCGTCGAGGGGTACCCGGGCGCGTTCGCGCACTGGCGTCCGAACGTGCCGACCATGGCGGCCACCTTTGCCCACGGCTCGTTCGTCATCAGCGTGCTGGCCGCGCACACCAGCCCCGATCAACAGGTGCTGACGGGCTTGGTGCGCAAGGTGTTCGACGCGCAGATCCCCCGGCTCGGCGATTTCCGCGCGACCCCACCGGCGGATTTCGACACTCTGCCGCTGGACCGGGACGGCATGCAGGCACGGCTGCTGCCCTTCGGTCCGGGGCGATGGACCTATCCGACCGTCGTCGCCTCGGATGTCGATACCAATGCGGGCTGGTCGGCAGCGCTGTCCGTCTACGGTGTGGTCCTCGGGCCACGGGCGACCCGGCTGATGAAACACTACGGCTTCAAGGACCCGATCGAGATCGTCGCGATGAACGACTTCGATGTGCTCGAGCGGTTCCCGGACGCGGTCAGCGCGCGGAAGGTGTTCGACGCGGAGCGGCAGGCGGTACAGCCCACCGAGCTCGCCGAGAGCCCGGCAGGGGTCCCGGATGCGTATTGCACGAAGGTCCGCTCGGCCCCCGCGTCGCCCCACCAGGCTGCTTGTCACGTGCTCCACGGCAGGTACACCGCCGCGCTCACCGGCTGGAGTCCGGCGAACGCACAGCAGCGTGCGGCCGCGCAGTACGCGTTGCTGGTGCGCAGTGAATAGGCGAATCCTGCCGCCGGGCACCGTTTTCGCGGGCTATCGGATCGAGCGGGTGCTCGGTAGCGGCGGCATGGGCACGGTCTACGTGGCCGCGCATCCCCGGCTGCCACGCCGCGACGCGCTCAAGGTGCTCGCGGGCGAGTTCGGCGCCGACCCCGAGTTCCGTGCGCGCTTCGTCCGCGAGGCCGAACTCGCCGCCCAGCTCGACCATCCCAACATCATCGGCGTCTACGACCGGGGCATCGAGCACGGTCAGCTGTGGATCGCCATGCGGTTCATCGACGGCCCCGACGCGGCCGCCCTCCTGCGCGCTGATGCGCTGCCCCCGTCCCGTGTCGCGCATCTGATCACCGGTGTCGCGCGCGGGCTCGATCACGCGCATCGGGCCGGGATGCTGCACCGCGATGTCAAACCGGCCAACATCCTCGTCGAAGTGATTCCGGGACAACCGGATCGGGTCGCCGTCACCGACTTCGGCATCGCCAAGGCCGTCGCGGGCACGACGCTGACCCAGGCGGGGACGATCCTGGCGACGGTCGCCTACGCGGCGCCGGAGCAGCTGAGCGGAGCCGTGGTCGATCCGCGCGCCGACGTCTATGCCCTCGGTTGCACCCTGTACGAGCTGTTGACCGGCGCGAAGCCGTTCCCGCGGGCGAGCGTCGACGCCGTGATCACCGCCCATCTGACCGAACCTCCCCCGCGCCCGAGCGCCGTCGCGGACCTGCCGCGTGCGATCGACGAGGTGATCGCCCGCGCGATGGCCAAGGATCCGCAGCGGCGCTACGCGAGCTGCCATGAGCTCGCGAGTGCGACGGCCAGGGCCTTGGGACTCGAAGCGGAGTCGGTGCCGGTCGGCCGCAGGGCCCCCCGCCGTGGGCTCGTCGTCGCGCTGGGCGCCGTGGCCGCGGTGGCCGTGCTCGCGGTAGCGGGTGTCGTCGTGCTGAACCGTGACTCGTCCACGTCGGGCGCGTCCGGACCGACTTCCTCGGCGGTGGCGCTCGATCCGAATTCCTGGGCAGCGCACCAGTGGGTGATCGACGCGTTCCCTGGCTTGCTGCCGAAAACACAGGTGGACAGTGGCTTTCAGGGCATCCTGTGCTCGCCCGTCGACGAGAACCAGCGCACCATCGACGCGCGCGAAACCCGCTATTCGACGCACACGCTCGCCTGCAACGGCAACCGCGACCCGGTGTCGCGCCTGATCCTGCAGTGCGGCACCGACGAACCCGCGCCGGAGTTCAAGCCGTCCCCGCGCGCGACGGTGATCGGTGACGAGGACTGGCAGCGCCCGAGCGGCCGCGGCCACGTCCGCTGGAGCGACACCACCGACGTGGACCGGCCCGCCGGCGAGCTGCAGCTCACCTTCGCCGACGGGCCGCGGACCACCTGCGTACTCACCGTCACCGGCGGCACCTCGGGCCAGGACATCTTCGACCGCTGGTGGCGCGACGGCCCACTGTAGGCACGGGCGCAGCCATCAGACACCACCTTCGAGCCAGTCACTGCCGGCAGCCGTGGGCCGTCAGGCCGGTGGGATGCGTGGTCCCCAGTAGTTGAGGTGAGCGGCCGAGTGGGCCAGCGCAGTGCGGGCGGGAATGATGTCCCAGATTCCGTATTTGTCGTGGGGGAAGTCGCGCAGGAAGTTGGTCAGGGCCACCGCGGTGGCGAACAGGCGGGCGGGATCGACCGGTCCCAGAATTCCCGAGTTCGCCCAGTCGACAAGGTGTTCGGCGATCCCGATGATCATGGCGACCGGGTCGGTGAGAGTGAATTCGGTGGCGATGTCGTAGGCCTGTTTCAAATAGGTGCCCGCGATGTCGGCGTTGCCGTAGATGTCGCCGGGCAGGCAGTAGTCGAACCAGTCGATGGGATGGGTCTCGGTGATGTTGTCACCCGAGATGCCCTGGAAAGCAAGGGAATTGCCGAGATGGAAGGTGCGACCCAGCCCGCGGTGCGGTGAGGCGAGAGCGTGTACCCAGCGGCAGTCGCCGCGGCGGCTCTGCAGCGAACCGGACACGATCTCGCGACCGACCAGAGACACGACCGCCCCGCCCTGGCTGTAGCCGAGCAGGCCGAACGTCCCCTCGTGCGCGTTGATCAATCTGGTCAGTTCGGCGATACCCATGTCGCGGGAGGCGCGGTAGGACGGTCGGCCCAGTGCGTCGAGCAGGGCGTCGCCGCCGCCGGGGACGGGTCCGAAACTGGCGGGATAGTTCACGTATTCGATGTCGAACCATTGCGGGTCGAGGGCGTTGGTGATGCCGGTCAGCATGCCGATGGGGTCCGACGGGCTGATTCCGCCCGGGTTGGCGTTGGCGGCGGCGACGGCTTCCCACGTGCCGGGCACGCAGAACAACCTGTGCTTGGTGAGGGTCAGGTCGGGAATGATCAGGGTCTGCCCGACGGTGATCGTGTTCGGGTCCGCGAGCTTGTTGGCGGCCGCGATCAGCGGAAACCGCGCGCGGTCGCCGTAGAACCGCTCGGCCAGACCGGACAGTGTGTCACCGGCGACCACTGTGTGGGTGGCGGTGAGCCCGGGAATGACGAGCACCTGACCGACCCTGATCACGTTCGGGTCGGCGATCCGGTTCGCGACGGCGATCACCGGATACAGCGACGAGTCGCCGTAGAAGCGCCCGGCCAGCGCCGACAGGGTGTCACGTGCAGCAACCGTATAGCGGATAGCCATGATCGACCTCTCGTCCTCGGATCAGCATCGACGATTCCATTACCAGGCAAAATCGTCCCGAGTGGTGGACTACTCGAAAATTGCGCCGATATCGACACCGTTGCGGCAGGACGGGCCGATGCGAGGCGAGATACTGCGGAAACCGGTCCAACAGGCACGCGTATACGTATGCCGATGCTCACCGAAACTTCGCTCGGCAGCTGGAATGGACGCACCTACGCCCGTATCGGCCTCGATGACGATCTGTCGGATCCGATGGCCGTCGAGCAGATGTGGGTCCACTACTGCGACCACGCGTTTCCTTCGGTCGTGCCGAGAGCACCGTCAGTCGTTCCGCGACAAGGTCGACCACGCCTGAGGCTTTCACTCGCGATTGGCTCGCACCTCGATGGCGTCCATGAACAAGTCGAGCGCGATATCGAACTGGTCTTCCTCGTCCACCTCGGACAGGTACGGCGCGACCGCGGCGATGTTGGGGTACTGGGCCGGGGGCAGGGCGAGATATTCGCGGCTCCAGGCGTCGCGGTCCCCGGCCATGGCTTCTGCGGGTAAGGCCATCAGCGTGGCTTCCATGGAGGCGTAGGCCAGCGCGATTTCGACCAGCGCCCGGTAGCACGATGCGGCTTCGCGGCCTTGCAGGCCCGCTTGCCGCAGGGCGCCGAGGACGATCTCGGCGCCCTCGAATTCTGATGCCCGGCGGGTGGTGCGACCGGAAACAACTACCGCGACCTGCGGATGCGCGTGGCAGGCGAGCCTCACACGCTGTGCCAGGCCTTTGAGCGTGGCTCGCCAGTCCTCGCTCACTTCGACTCCGGCGAGCGCTTCGGTCATCAGCCGATCCGCCAAGGCCAGCATCAGATCGTCCTTGCCGCGGAAGTGCCGCAAGACCGCGGTGTGGTCGACGCCGAGTTCTGTGCCGAGCCGCCGAAACGTGAGGGCATCGGACCCGTCGGCCTCGATGATTCCCATCGCCACCTCGATGATCCGATCCGGGGTGAGACCGCCGCGTGGGGCGCGTTTCCGGATCGGGGCGGCAGGGCTGGTCGGCATCGCGTCAGCATACCCGCCATTTAATCACCACTGTTGACACCAATGGTGACAAATGGTTGCATTCTGGCCACCTCACAGGAACGGAGAACACATGTTCAAGCGAAGTCTGGTCGTCGCGATCTCGGCGGCGGCGGTGTTGTCGGCGCCGTGGGCGGCTCCCGCACAGGCCGAGGGCGCGTTGCCGTTGCCCCTGTTGCCGCACGTGCCCTTCTACTTCACCGACACCGCGGGTGCCTCCAACCGACCGGAGCCGCTGACGGCGCAGGGTCTCAAAGCGCTCGATGCCACCTACGTCTACCAGGGCAAGACCCATACCGTCGCCGACTACCTGGAGCGGTCGTCGACCAGGGGATTCCTGGTCATGAAGGGCAACCAGATCCTCGACGAGCGCTACTTCGGCGGCTATTCGGCAACCAGCCGCTTCAACTCGTGGTCGGTCGGAAAGTCGATCACCTCTGCCGCGCTGGGAGTCGCGGTGTCGGAGGGGCGGATCGCCTCGATCGACGACCCGGTCACCAAGTACGTCCCGGAGCTGACGAAAAGTGGCTACAACGGGGTGAGCATCCGCAACGTCTTGCAGATGTCGTCAGGCACCGCCTACGACGAAACCGACTACACCAACCCCACCAAGGGCTCGACCGCCACCACGATCCGCATGGTCGCCGGCACTTCGCTGATCGACCAGGCCAAGGAGATCAAGCGCGAGCGGCCCGCGGGAACGAAGTTCAACTACGACTCCATGGACACTTTCGTCCTGGGCTGGGTCGTGTCGAAGGCGACCGGCAAGTCGCTCTCGGACTATGTCGAGGACCGCATCTGGAAGCCGTCCGGTATGGAGACCTCGGCACTGATCGGCAAGGACTACACAGGCAGCACCATCGGCTACTGCTGCTACCACGCGACGGTCCGCGACTTCGCCCGGTTCGGCCTGCTGTATCTACGTGACGGCCAAGCCGGCGGCAAGCAGGTCGTGCCCGCGCAGTGGGTCAAGGACTCCACCCATGCCTCTGCACCGCACCTGCAGCCGGGCAGCCTGCGCCCCGACAAGCCCGAAAGCTCGGAGAACAACTATGGCTACGGCTACCAGTGGTGGCTGGGCGACGGCGACCGCGGCGACTACTCCGCGATCGGCATCCTCGGCCAGTTCATCTACGTCTCGCCCAGGGACGGCATCGTGATCGTCAAGAACAGCGAAGACCTCAACTCCGAGGCCACCATGGGCGAAGCCATCCACGCTTTCCGCGCCATCGCCGACGCTGCCGCCAAGCGATGACCTCGATCCGATGACAACACGTCCGGTCCCGCACCGGAGCCCGGGACCGGACGTGGCCCTCAACTGGAGATCTGATGCTGACAATCCGCGGCAATCCCCGAGGCTCAGTTGAACGCCATTCGCCGATGTCTGGACGCCGAATGCGGGTTTCCGGTGCCGGCGCTACTTGGTCCGAGCTACGGCACCATCCTGATTCCCGGCTCGTCTGTCTTGGCTCGCCGAATCTATGAGCTGCCCAGGCTGCTGTCAGCCGCGGTGCGGCAGGAGACCACAACTGTCGCCGTCGAATCCGCGACGGACTCCATCGCCGAGGCCGCCGGCACGGCCCACGAACTTCTCGACCTCGCGATCCGCCTCCGCAAGGAGCCCCGGCTCTACGTCTTGGGTGAGCTGGCTCTGGAGTATCAGCTCACCCGCCCCGGGCCCGGACGTGATCAGTTGGTCTCGCTGCTGGAACCTCTCGAGGAGCATCCCGAGCTGATCCGCACCCTGGCGGCGATGATCCGCCAGAGCTTCGATCGCAAACGCAGTGCTAGGCGGCTGTGCGTTCATCCCAACACCATCGACTATCGGATGCGTCGGATCTCGGCTCTGACCGGTCTGCCCGTCGCTCACGCCTCGCAGTGGCGATTGTTCGCCGCCTACACCGCCCGGGCTTTCGTCCGAGCCGAACGCGCTCACCATCTCGGCGCCGAAACACGCTGACCTCCCGGGCTGTAGCCCTCGGTACACGGTATGACCTCGGATCGTTTGCCCGCACCCGCGGAAGGCGAATGGGAACAACGCGGTCGCCCTGGGAGGCCGATCAGGTGTTCCGTCGGACCGTTGTCGAGTTGACATCGACGCGGTCACCGTGAAGGTTGGTCGGGCGCAGCTGGGCCAGCGAGTGGCCGTTCCGGTCTACCAGTGCAGAGTGCGCTTCGCCGTCGGCGAAGGTGTTCCGTTCGCCCCACTGACGCATGGCCACGATGACCGTGAAAAGGTCTCTGCCCGCTTCGGTGAGTACGTAGATCTGCCGGCGTCCGGATATCGCCGTCTCTCGCCCGAGGATGCCGTGATCGACGAGGCGGCGAAGCCGGTCGGTGAGGATGTTGCGCGCGACCCCGGTGCGATGCTGGAAGTCGGTGAAAGACCGCGCACCGTCCATCGCGTCGCGAATGATCAGCAGGCTCCACCGGTCTCCGACCAGGTCGAGTGCGCGCGCCACTGGACATGCGGGGTCGGTCCATGTCACGTCGCCGGAACGCACGGCTGGTTTCATCACGGCTCCCGATAAGTTGCGGATTGAAACCATTCTGCCATACTCCAATCAGTTGCAAATTGCTACTGATTGGAGAAGGTGTGGGACCCTCGCATGGCCGAAGGACGCTGCTCGCGATGGTCTGCGCGGTCGCCGTCGCGACGATGTACGTTGCCCAGCCCGTGCTCGCGCAGATGGGGCGAGACCTGGGAGTGCCCGAGTCCGACCTGGGCTGGATCGTCGCTGCGGGACAGCTCGGCTACCTGGCCGGCCTGGCTGTCCTCGTCCCCCTGGGAGACATGCTGGACCGGCGCACGCTCATCGGCGGCCAGCTCCTCCTCGCCGCCGTCGGCATGCTGGTGGCGGCCCTCGCCCCTGGTCCGTGGATACTGCTCACCGGCCTTGCGGTGACCGGCCTGTTCGCCGTCGTCGTGCAGACCACCGTCGCGTTCGCCGCCGACCTGTCGGCGCCGGCGGAGCGGGGCCGCACGCTCGGAATCGTCACCTCCGGCGTCATCATCGGAATCCTGGGGGCTCGCGTCCTGGCCGGCATCCTCGCCGGACTGTGGGGATGGCGCAGCGTCTACACCACGCTCACGCTGCTGCTCGTCATGCTCGCGCTCGTCGTCCTGAAGCTGCTGCCGGCAGACCACCGGTCGAATCGCCGGACCTACGGCGACGTGATGAAGTCGCTCGGGCAGCTCTGTCGCGAGCCGCTGTTCATCTCGCGGGGCCTGGTCGCGTTCTTCCTCTTCGCTTCGTTCGGCACGCTCTGGAGCGGACTCGCCCTACCGCTCGCGGCCGAACCGTGGCAGCTGAGCACGACCCAGATCGGCATGTTCGGAATCGCCGGGCTCACTGGTGCACTCGGGGCAGCACGGGCAGGTCGATGGGCGGACGCAGGCAGAGCCGACGCGGTGACCGGTGGCGCACTCGCATTGCTGACACTGTCCTGGATCGCATCCGGGCAGGCGAGCTGGTCACTCTGGCTGGTGATCGTCGGTGTCGTCGTCCTGGACTTCGCAGTCCAGGCCACCCACGTCAGCAACCAGAGTCTTCTCACCGACGCCTACTCGGACCGGACCAGCAGCGCCATCGGCGGCTACATGATCTTCTACTCGCTCGGCTCCGCCCTCGGCGCGACCACCACCACCGCGGTGTACTCCGCTACAGGGTGGACGGGATCTGCCGTTCTGGGCGCCGGCTTCTCGCTCTGCGCACTACTCACCTGGGCACTCAGCCGGCGCACGGTCACGAGAACGCGACATGACGTCGCCGATCAGAGATCAGTCCTGTCAGCGCCTACGAAGTAGCGAAGACGATCCACCAGAGCATTCCAGGTTTGGGCGAAGTAGCCGCAAAGCGACAGCTCCTTGCGAACGCACGGCCGTGGTCGTGCCGGCCTCGACTGCGACGGGATCCCGCGTCGTTCTCCGGCGTCGACGGCGGTGCGGTTGCGGCATCGTCAAGCGCGGGGCCCGCGCTCGTGTAACCCGAGGCGGGCGAGCAGTCTCGTCTGCGAGCAGAGCCAGGGTCCGGGGCGCTCTCCGGATCAGCGCACAGTCACGCAGCATCCAGGTGGCGGACGAGGTCGACCGACGGGCCAGTACGACGAGAGCACTCGACTGCATGGTGCGCTGTCATCCTCCGGCGCCCTGCGCAGTTTCGTCAAAACCCAATGTGCTGGGGCAATTCGGCCCTGGGCCACTATTCCATTGCGTCGACGCCTCTTCCCAGCGCGAGGGCAACGGCTTCGGTCGGCGTGGCGGCGACTGCGCCGAGGTCGACGGGCTCGCCGTCTCGGAAGACTTCCCAGCCGCCCAGCTGGACGACCGGAATTCCACCGCGCCGATTCGCGAGGGCGAGCTCGGACAGCGTCCCCGGCGAGCCCCCGATGACGATGACGCCGTCGACCGACTCGACG
Source organism: Nocardia asteroides (assembly GCF_900637185.1). Taxonomy (NCBI): domain Bacteria; kingdom Bacillati; phylum Actinomycetota; class Actinomycetes; order Mycobacteriales; family Nocardiaceae; genus Nocardia; species Nocardia asteroides. The sequence goes on from NZ_LR134352.1 coordinate 4,548,748, forward strand.
ATGATCGAATTCCTTGCCTCGCCCATCCCCGTCCAGATCACCACCGAAAGTCCATCGCATATCGCGTCGCGGTCGGTGTCCGGCCGGATCCCGACCACGAGACCACCTGCGGCAGAGGCTCCGCGAGCCACCGCCGCCATCACGCCGCGGCCACCACCGCACACGACGGTGACACCCGCCTCCGCGAGGAGCCGACCGACTTCCTCGGCTCGCTCGGCGTCGATGTCTCTGCAATCGCGCGGTCCGCAGACCGCTATCTGCCTCGCGACCACCCTCGTATCCTCCGCCCTGGCGCCTGAGACATCTCTCGGCCGGGTCTGCCTCACACACTGTGGATCCGAACTCGATGTCATACCGATACAGCGAAAGTCGTTGGAACCGAGCATATTCTGGCAGACCGCCGGTCCATCTCCGCGAAGACATACCCATCGACCCCCGCATGCCGCATGCCGCATGCGGCAATCTACATCCGACCGCATCTCAGGCACACTCACAGCGCGCGAAGCAGTACAGGTGGACCGGTCAGCCGAGCTGGAGAGTCCGCCAACAGCTCACCAGCGCCGTCCACCGAGAGCTCGACCGCTGCCGCGAAGCCGTCGACACCGGCGCCAGAGATGCCAGCTAGACCAGGATCGAGCCGAGCCCGGCGCAACCGTCGCGTGTTTGTCTGCCTACGTAGGCCGATAAACACGCTTCGCCCCTGGAGCCTTCGCCGAGCCGATGGAAGCACTCGGCGGCATCGCCGGAGACCGCTCCGACGATCATCGTCAACTCCGACAAAACACCAGGTCAACTAGGCGATTTGGATTCCGACACCACGTCGGATAATCTTTTGGCACACCAGCAAGTCCGGGTGGCGGAATGGCAGACGCGCTAGCTTGAGGTGCTAGTGCCCGTATTAGGGCGTGGGGGTTCAAGTCCCCCTCCGGACACAGATAGTACCCACACGGGTGGTACCGCTTCGGCGGGACCACCCGTTTTTCGTTTCTCTAGGCGAGCTCGAGGCAAGCTGGCGGTGGCCGCTGTCCTATCGCCGGCGTCGGCACAGCGGAAGATACAGAGGCCGCTGTGTGCCCCCTCGGTGGCACGGCTGGCGGGCTGCGTGGCCGTTGGAGGTCGCGGAGATGAGTCGGCGGCGTTTTGGGCGTGGCTGTGGGTGATCGAGTGCGCCGAATAGGCACGGGGCACCCGGGTAATGCTCGGAGGATTTGGCGGTGCTGGGGACCGGCTAGGGCTGCCCCTCACTGCTTTACGTTCGTGAGGCGCGCGGCTCATATACCGATGGCCTCGAACGAGGCCGGCGGGTGCCCCGGTCGATATCAAGTGTCCTGACGTGACGGCGCGGTCAGAGGTAGCCGCAGGTTCGCCGCCTCGGCCGAGTAGAAACACGGCCGCGCAGGGCGGCCGCCCGAAGGGTCAGACGGCTCGGGCCGGTTCCGCGACCGGCGGGGTGTCGACCGGGGGTTGTGCGGTGGGCTTGCGGCCGGTGACGAGAAACAGGACGACCAGGGCCACGGCGAGCCAGACGTAGGTGTCGCCGACCACGTGTTGCCACCAGGTCCAGGAGGTCTCGCGGTGTTCGCCGTCGGGCAGGAAGCTGTGGGGCGCGATGACGAAGACGGCGGCGACGCCGAGGGCGGTCGCGTACCAGCCGGCGGCACTGCGGGCGGGCAGGGTGCGGGCCTGGCAGACGATGGCCAGGAGGGCGGGGGCGATCCAGATCCAGTGGTGCGACCAGGAGATCGGGGACAGCAGCAGGGTGAAGACGGCGTTGAGGGACAGGGCGATCGCGGGGGCGTCGGCGGCCTTGCGCATGGCGGCCACGACCAGGGCCAGCAGGAGGGCGCCGAAGAACAGCCACAGGGCGTCGAACGGGAGGCCGGTGACGTGCAGGCGGGCCAGGACGGCCTGGATGGACTGGTTGGTGTGGAACGCCGAGCCGCTCAGGCCCGAGACGTTGCCGAGGCCGCCGAACCAGTAGCGGGTGGACTCGCCCGGCAGCAGCGCGAAGGACACGACGGTGGCGATCGCGCCGGTGGCCGCGGCGGTGGCGGCGGCCTTGTAGTCCTTGCGGACGAGGAAGAACAGGACGAAGGCGGCGGGGGTCAGTTTGATGGCGGCGGCCAAGCCGATGAGCATGCCGCGCGGGTAGCGGGTCTTGGGGAGCAGGCAGTCGGTGGCGACGAGCACCATCAGCAGCAGGTTGACCTGGCCGAAGTCGATGGTCGAACGCACCGGTTCCAGCAGCATCGCGGCGGGCAGGGCGCACGCGGTCACCAGGAGTGCGGCGTGGCGGCTGTTCGGGTGGTAGCGGCGGGCGACCAGGAACAGGGTCCACGCCAGGGCCGCGACCGAGACCACGACATAGAGGATCTTCGCGGCGCCCCAGGGCAGCAGCGCGAAGGGCGCCAGGGCGATGGCGGCGAAGGGCGGGTAGATGAACGGCAGGCCGATCCCCGCGGAGGTCTTGGGGAGTTGGCCGTACATGTCGGCGCCGTCGCGCATGGCCTCGATGCCGAGGCGGTAGACCTGCAGGTCGATGAATCCGCCGGAATAGGGTTCGAACGGCCACAGTGGCGTCCGCACGCACACGATCGACACGACGGTGAGCAACACCGGCACCAGCCACCATGCTCGATTGATCGGGCGTGGGGATCGCTGCTGCGCAGGGTGGGTGGTGTCACTACTCATCCGCGGCGACTATACCGACTCCCCCGCCCGGCCGCGCCATCGCCCGTCGGCCGTGGTGACGCGCGCAATAGCCAGCCGGATGCCCGATCCGGCAGGTCAGCCGCCGTGGTTGTAGCGGACGAGGTAGGAGGCCATGGCGGCGACGTCGGCGTCGGTCCAGTCGGCGAAACGGTCGGTGAAGGCCTCTCGGCGGCGGCGTTCGGCCTCGCGCGCGACCGCTTTGCCCGCGTCCGTGGCGCGCAAGATGTGGTTGCGGCGATTGGCGGGGTCGACCTCGCGGGTGAGGTAGCCGAGCCGCTCGAGCGCGCCGACCTGCCTGCTCACAGTCGACTTGTCGAGCAGGAACTGTTCGGCCAGGTCGGTCGCCTGACAGCCGTCCCGCTCCTGGACCAGGTCGAGGATGCTGTACGCGACGAGGCTGAGTTCGGGGTGCAGCTCGGCGGCGCGGCCCCGGGCGCGGCGGGCGAAGGCGGTGAGCTCGCGCTGGATGGTGTCGATGGCGGTCGCTCTTGGCGCGGACGGGTTCATGGTTGTATGCTACAACCATAATAGTTGTATTTACCAACCGTTTGGAGCACCGTGTCGATGACCACCTCCCAGCTCCGGCATGTCGCCGGACATCTGCTCACCCCGCTGCTGATGTGCCTCGGCATGGCCTTCGCCTATCTCGGCGCGTTCCATCAGCCGACGCCGAACCATCTCGAACTCGCGGTGGTCGGAGATTCACCGCAGGCGATGGTGCTGGCGCAGACGATGAAGGACAAGGCGGGCAGCAAGGTCGACATCGTCACCGTGCCGGACCGCGCGGCGGCGATCGACGCGCTGAACGAGCGTGAACTGATCGGGGCGTACGTACCCGACACGCAGCACCCCGAGCTCTTGGTCGCCACGGCGGGCTCCGACACCAGCGCGATGGCCGCGGAGGTGGCGTTCCGGCAGGTGTCGGATCATCAGGGCGTGCCGCTGGTGGTCACCGACATCACGGCCAAGGCCGACGGTGATCCGACCGGGCAGGGACTGTTCTTCCTGTTGGTGGCGCTGAGCGTGGGGGCGTACGGCAGTGTCGCGGTGATCGGTGCGGCCGGGGCCATGCTGCGGATGCGCGTGCGGGCCGCGGTCGGGATGGTGACGGCGTTGGTGGTCAGCCTGATCGGAGTGCTGGTGGCGGGGCCGGCGTTCGGCGTGATCGACCACGACTACGCGGCGGTGTTCGGGATCGCCTGGCTCTACAGCGCGGGCATCATCCTGATCGGCATCGGGCTGCACACGTTCCTGAAGCGGTGGACGACGCTGGCGCTGATCACATTGTTCGTGATGCTGAACTTCACCACCTCGGGCGGGGTGTACGGGCCGCAGTTGCAGAACGGGTTCTTCGGTGCGCTGCACGCGTTCTGGAACGGCGCCGACTTCGTCGAAGGGCTGCGGTCGCTGCTGTACTTCGAGTCCGCGGCCGGGTTCGGGACGCGGTTGCTCGGGCTGCTCGGCTGGCTGGCGGTGGGTGTGCTGCTCGTCGTCGTGGCGGGGCGATACGAGGCACGTAATCAGCCGAAGCCGGTCGCGGCCGCCGCCGTCGAGGAGGAGATCGGCGAGGCGGTCGCCGTCTGATCGCGGGCCGCGGGTGAGCTCGGCCACACCCCGGCGAATCCCGTTGCCGACCACCCGGATCCGGGGGCCGGGCGCTGGTCGGCGGGTTCGCCGGGGTGTTGCGCCGAAAGGGTCGCGCTATCTCGTAGACGCGAGTACGGTGTAGCGCGCAACCGCGGCCAGCGCCAGACGCCGCGAGGGGTCGAACCGCGGAAAGGGTGGGCTGCACCGATGAATGATCCCGGCGCGCAACGCCCTGGCGACCCTGTCCCCCTCGCCCAGCGGTACACCAGCGCCGATCCGATCGACTGGTGCGGCGCCGCCGTCTACCCGATGTACGCCGAAGCACTGTCGCTCGGCACGACCACGGTGCGGTTGCACGCGCTGTCGGTGATGGCGCCCGCCGAAGTCACCGGTCTGGGCCTCGGGTTGACCGTGCAGGGCGGGTACGTCCACTTGAACGGGAAATCGCTGCAGGGCGTCGACATCTGGTACGACGCGCTCGCCGACGGAGTGGACATCGTCGTCACCGCGGACGCCCCGGAAGCGCTGTTCACGCTCACCCCGGTGTGGGTGGCGGGGTCGCAGGCGCAGCAGTCCTGGACCGGCAACTACGGCATGGTCATCGATCTGCTGCCGGGCAGCACGTCCACGCTGTGGTGCAGTACCGGGCCCGGCACACCGGATTTCAACGAGCTCGTCGTGGAACTGGCCACGGCGCCCGCCCCGGATCTCGCGCCCTTCGCGCCACCCTCGCTGTGGACCGAAGACGCCGCGATCCAGGAGGCTGTTCCCCATACGCCGTTCGCGCCGGTCACCATGCCGCCGACGCCCGCGATCTCGGCGGCGATGCTGGCGGATCCGTTGCTGTCGGCCGCATTGCGGGCCGTGGGGCCGGATTCGGGGCGGCCCGCCACGTCGACCGGCTCCCGACCGGCTCCGTCGGGCTTTGTGCCTCCGGCCGTCCAGAATCCGTCCGCGCCGCCGTTGTCCGCTGCGGACCGAGCCGATGCAACGGCTGGTCCTACCGGCACGCTGCCAGGTAGGCGGATTCCAGCCGCAGATCACGGCGATACGACACCGGCCGGACCCACCGGCGCGCGTCCAGGTGCACCTCTTCCCGCGCCGGTTCCGGGCGATGTGGCCTCGACCGAACGCGGCACCGGGTATTCCGGCGATTCGGGTCCTTTCGCCGATCAGACCGGTACTGCCACCGGATCCGCCGCTGCCGCCAGTGCCGGTGGCCCGGGTCCCGCCACGAGTCGGATCAGTGGGCCGCAGGCCGAACCCACCAGCGCTGTTCCCGCTCAGGGGTTCGCCACGTCCGATTTCGGTGCGGCATGGACGGGACCTGTTCGCGGTGCCGAGAATTCCGCCGAGAGCCCGAACGACGCGACGGCGGGCGGACATACCAGTATGGCCCCCGGGCATGGGTTCGCTCCGAATGCGACCGGTGCGACAGCGGGCGCAGGTACCGGTACCCGCGGTCCCGTCGAACAACAGGTTCGTGCCGCGTCTGACGGACTTTCCGGTGCCGACGCCCAGGTTCCCGGCAGTGGCCGTCGCGAATTCTCCGACCTTTGGACTGCACCGAATGCCAGTACGGTGGACGAGGTTTCGGTGGACGGACACGAACCCCGCGTCTCGGCGGCAGATCTGCCCGCTCTCCCCACTCGGGTCCCCGCGTCGGCCGCTTCAGGCGAGCCACCGGCCACTGCGCCGACCGGCGTGCCGGCGGGCAGTCCTGTTCCGGTGATACCGACCGATGCTTCGGTTCGGACTGCCGATCACACTCCGGCTCGGCCTGCGGCTGAGCAGGTGTCGAACGCTGGGCAACTTCCGACCAGGCGAGTCACATCCGCTGGGCAGGCTTCGGCCGAGGCGCAGGCTCCGAACACCGCGCAGCTTCCGACCAGGCAGGTCTCAACCGCAGGGCGCGCTTCGGCCGAGCCGCTGGCTCCGAACCGTGCGGAGCTTCCGACCAGGCGAGTCGCATCCGCCGAGCAGGCTCCGAACGAGGCGCAGGCTCCGAACACCGCGCAGCTTCCGACCAGGAGAGTCACATCCGCCGAGCTGGCTCCGAACGAGCCGCTGGCTCCGAACCCTGCGGTTCTTCCGACCAGGAGAGTCGCATCCTCCGAGCAGGCTCCGAACGAGGCGCAGGCTCCGAACGCCGCGCAGCTTCCGACCAGGCGGATCTCGACCGCCGGGCAGGATTCGGTCGACGGCCAGGCACCGGACGCTCGCCAGGCGCCGACTGCTGAGCGGCTTCCGACCAGGCGGATCTCCTCCGTCCAGCAGGTTCCGGCAGACGGCCACAGTTCGGCTGGTGGCCAGGTTCCGGCTGACGGCCACAGTTCGGCTGGTGGCCAGGTTCCGGCTGACGGCCACAGCTCGGCTGACGGCCATGGTTCGGCTGGCGGGCGAGATGCCGTGGCCGGATCGTTCGACGATCGCCCGTCCGCCGCAGAACATGCCGGGGCGCGGTTCGTGTCTCCGGAGTTCCGTGCGCCGATGTCGGACACGTCGGCGATTCCCGGACGGGGCGCTGCGTCGACGAACGACGCCGCTGCTTCGGATCCCTCGCCGCTGGTCTCCGAGTCTTCCACTCCCCCACCGGCGGCTGTATCGGCGTCCGATGACAGCCACGGTGGGACGCAGTCCGATCCCGTAGTCGGTGGCGTGCCGGCAACTCCGTCGGCGCCGAGCGTGATGTCTGCTGCCGGCAGGCCGCATCCGGTTTCCTCTGCGGCTGCGGGGCCGGAGCGTCCGGCGACGATCACCCCGCTGGGCAGGGGGACCCAGGGACTGCCCTCCGCGGACTCACGGATGCCCGAACAACCGGCGATCGACAGCCGGGCGCCGGGACAGGGACCGATCGCGCCCGTGGTACCGGCGATACCCCCGGATTCTCCGGCCGAGCCGAACCCGCCGGCGTCGGCTCTGCGCGCACCGCAGGCTTCGGGTGGGCAGGGGTTCGGGCGGGCGCTGTACGACCTCGGGACCGCCATGCACGAACGGGGAGAGCATGATTCGGCGCGGATGTTGCTGACGCAGGCCGCGGAGGCGGGCCACAGTGCGGCCGCGTACGACCTCGGGGTGTTGTTGCTGCGGGCGGGTGACCGAGCGGGCGCCGAACACTGGTGGAAGGCCGCGGCCCACGATGATCCGCGGGCCGCGGCCTCCCTGACCGAGCTGCCGCGCTAGCGATCCGCCAGCGCGGCCTGTTCCGGTGCGTACTCGCGGACCGGGGTGATCTCCCTGGCCGCGATGTGCGCGGGCCTGCTCGCGGGTGCCGCGAACGGCCGCACCGGCGCGTTCTCGACGCTGTTGAACACCAGGAAGATGTTCGAGCGCGGGAACGGGGTGATGTTGTTCGCCGAACCGTGCATCAGGTTCGAGTCGAACAGCAGCGCCGAACCGGCCCGGCCGGTGAACTGGGTGATGCCGTAGCGGGCCGCGAGGAAGGTGATGTCGTCGTTCGTCGGCACCCCGAACCGCTGGTCCTGCAACGACTCCCGATAGTGGCTGTCGGGCGTCTCACCCAGGCACGGCACGAAGGTGCGGTGCGACCCGGGCATCAGCATCAGGCTGCCGTTGAACGGGAAGTTGTCGGTCAACGCGATCGACAGACTCACCGCGCGCGGGGCGGGCATCCCGTCCTCGGCGTGCCAGGTCTCGAAATCGGAGTGCCAGGCGAAGCCGCTGCCGCCGAAACCGGGCATGTAGTTGACCCGGCTCTGGTGCAGATACACCGCCGACCCGAGGATCTGCTCGGCCAGGCCGACGATCCGCGACTCGGCCAGCAGTTCCGCGATCGGCTTGCTGAGCTTGTGCACCTGGAACACCGAACGCACCTGACCCGCCACCGGTTCCACGACCACTCGTTCGTCGCCGTAGAGCACCGGGTCGGCGGCGAGGTGGCCCACTTCGGCGCCGAACGCGGCGACCTCGTCGGGCGTGAGCAGGTCGGGGATCACCGAGTACCCGGCCGAGTCGAACCCGGCCAGCTCGGGTGAGGTGACCTGCCCCCACACCGTGGGATCGGTGCGCTCGATGTGCGCGGCCGGTTCGGTCAGGCGGGTCGGGTAACGGTCGAGCCGATCAGACACGGGCATCCTCCTCGACGATCAGCGGATACACCCCGTTCTCGTCGTGTATCTCGCGGCCGGTCACGGGCGGGTTGAACACGCACAGCATCCGCAGGCGGGTGCGGGCGTTGACCTGATGACGTTCGTTGCCGTCGAGCAGGTACATCGAACCAGGTCCGAGCTGGTAGACGGCCTGGTTGTCGAGGTCGAGCAGACTGCCCTCGCCCTCGATCAGCCACACCGCTTCGACATGGTTCTGGTAGTGGAACTCGTGGACGGTACCGGCCTCGATGGTGGTCTCGTGGAAGGAGAAACCGACGCGGTCACCCGCCAGCACGATGCGCTTGCTGCGCCAGCCCGGCCCGGCCACATCCCGTTCGGTACCGGTGATCTCGGCGGTGGTGCGCACGATCATGCGGCACCTCCACACACGGTGTCGATGGAGTTCGACAGCACGGACAGGCCCTGCTCGAGTTCGTCGCTGCCGAGGGTCAACGGCGGCAGCAGTTTCACCACCTCGTCCATCGAACCGGAGGTCTCCACGAGCAGGCCCTGTTCGAAGGCGGTCCGGCAGACCTTGCCCGCCTGCGACGGGTCGTCGAACACGATGCCGTGCACCATGCCGCGGCCCCGGGTGGAGACGCCGGAGTGACGCCCGGCGATCGCGGCCAGCGACCGCGACAGGTAGTCGCCGTTGGCGATGGTGCGCTGGGCGAGGGTGTCGTCGGACCAGTACTCGCGCAGCGCGGCCGTGGCGGTGACGAAGGCCGGGTTGTTGCCACGGAAGGTGCCGTTGTGCTCGCCCGGCGCCCACTGGTCGTGCTCGGGCTTGAGCAGGACCAGCGCCATCGGCAGGCCGTAGCCGCCGATCGACTTCGACAGGGTGACGATGTCGGGGGTGATGCCGGCGATCTCGAAGGAGAAGAACGGGCCGGTGCGGCCGCAGCCCATCTGGACATCGTCGACGATGAGCAGGATGTCGCGCGCGGCGCACAGGCCGGCCAGGTGGCGCAGCCATTCCGCACGGGCCAGGTTGACCCCGCCCTCACCCTGCACGGTCTCCACGATCACCGCGGCGGGGCGGTCGAAACCGGAGGAGCTGTCGTCGAGGACGCGCTGCATCCAGCCGAAGTCCTCGATGGTGTTGTCGAAGTAGCCGTCGAACGGCATCGGGGTGGCGTGCTCGAGCGGCACGCCCGCGCCCGCCCGCTTGGCGGCGTTGCCGGTGACCGACAGCGCGCCCAGGGTCATGCCGTGGAAAGCGTTGGTGAAGCTCAGCACCGTCTTGCGGCCGGTGACCTTGCGGGCCAGCTTCAGCGCGGCCTCGACGGCGTTGGCGCCGGTGGGGCCGGGGAACTGCACCTTGTAGTCCAGGCCACGCGGCGACAGCAGGGTGTCGCGGATGGTTTCGAGCAGTTCGCGTTTGGCCACGGTGGACATGTCCAGGCCGTGGGTGATGCCGTTGCCCGCCACGTAGTCCAGCAGCGCCCGCTTGAGCACCGGGTTGTTGTGGCCGTAGTTCAGCGCGCCCGCCCCGGCGAAGAAGTCGAGGTAGTCGCGGCCCTGCTCGTCGCGCAGCCAGGCACCCTCGGCAGTGGCGAAGACGGTCGGCCAATCTCGGCAGTAGCCCCGCACGTTCGATTCCATCGCCTCGAAAATGCTGGTGTCGGTGGTCGTGATCATCGTCGTTCCTCCTGGCGCTGAGCGGGTGCGATGACGTACAGCTGCTCGGCCTCGTGTGAATCGGGGAAATCGTGCGTTTCGAACAGGGAGACGGTGCGCAAACCCGCACCGCGCTCCCGGGCCACCGCGGCGAACAACGCCTGGGAGGCGGTGTTGCCGGGTGAGATCGTGGTTTCCAGCGTGGTGATGCCCGCGGGGGCCACCGAATCCAGCAGCGAGTGCAGGATCCGGGCGGCCAGACCCCGGCCGCGGAATTCGGCGTCGACGGCGATCTGCCAGACGAACACGGTGTCGGGTGCGTCCGGGCGGATGTAGCCGATGACGAATCCGACCGCGCGGCCGTCGCTCTCGGCGACCACCGAGGTGGCGGCGAAATCGCGACACCACAGCAGGTACGCGTAGCTGGAGTTGACGTCGAGTACCTGTGAGTCACGGGCGATCCGCCACAGCTGGGCCCCGTCACCCAGGCGAGCGGGGCGCAGTCTCGGTTCGGAACCGAGAACCGCAGGGGCGGTGGCGGATTCGATGGACGTGGTGGACGAAGGCATACATCTACAGTGGCGAACCGACTTTGCGGTCTCTGTGTCGAGCTCTTTGCAGTTGTATGACGAGTCTTTGACTACGCTTGCGGATCGAGGCGATAGCCCAGACCACGCACCGTGACCACGATGCGCGGGTCGGACGGATCGCGCTCGATCTTGGTGCGCAACCGGCGCACGTGGACGTCGACGATCCGCTCGTCACCGAAAAATCCTTGGTCCCAGACTCTTTCGAGCAGGACGCTGCGGCTGAGCACCCGCCCGGGGGTCTCGGCGAGCTCACACAGCAACCGGAATTCGGTGACCGTGAGATGGATCTCCTCGCTGCCGCGGCGCACCGCGCCCGCGTCGGTGGCCAGGATCAGCGGGGCGACCGGATCGGCGTCGAGCACCGCTTCGGGCGTCACATCGCGTTCGGCGGTGATCCTGGCGCGGCGGCGCAGGGCGCGCATCCGGGCGGTGATCTCCTTGATCTCGAACGGCTTGCTGACGAAGTCGTCGGCGCCCGCCTCGAGCGCGGCGACCACGTCGTGGGTGTCGTAGCGCGTGCTGATCACGATGATCGGCACGTCGTGGTCGCGGCGGATCTCCCTGATGCAGTCGAAGCCGTCGGTCTCGCCGCGCATCAGATCGACGATCATCAGGTCGGGCGGTCCGTCGCTGCGGAGCCGGTCGAGGGCGTCCTCGGGGACGCCGGCCTCGGCGACGGCGTATCCCTCGTCCTCCATCGCGCGGCGCAGGTCGCCACGCATCTGGACGTCGTCGTCCACGATCATCAAGTTCGCACTCATGCCTGCACCTCGCTGTAGCTGGGCTCCGTCATGACCGCGGTGGCGGCTGTGGTTGTCGGCCGCGTCTTGCGCTCGCTCATGTGCACATCCTTTGCTGACACACGGGACGTGCGTCGGATCACGTCGGGGAACTCGCGTCCCCAGACCGACGCGACATCCCGTCTTCGAGCTTGTTACCGATCCGTTATTTACCCAGCCTCAGCTCCGCGTAAACCCGCCGTAACAATTCGACCGGTCCGCGGAGCCTTCGGAGACCGCTCGGCGAGGGCGTTGCGCTGGCATAGTCGAGGCGTGACACCGACGTATGACGACATCACCGCGGCGGCCGCGCGGATCGCGGGATCGGTGCGCCCGATCACGCTCGCACCGGCCGCGACCGGGGCGGATCCCCTGTGGTTCGCCCTCGAGTACCTGCAGTTCACCGGCTCGTTCAAGGCGCGCGGCGCGCAGAATTTCGTGCGCGCGCACGCGGCGGCGGGGACGCTGCCGGAGGCGGGTGTGACGATCGCCTCTGGCGGCAACGCCGGGCTCGCGTGCGCGTGGGCGGCGCGCGAAGCGGGCGTGCCCGCGACCGTTTTCCTACCGGACACCGCTCCCCCGGTGAAGATCCGGCGACTGCGCGACTACGGCGCCGAGGTGCGGCTGATCGGGCCCGAGTACAAGCAGGCGCTGGCAGCGTGCCAGGAGTTTGCCGCGACCACCGGCGCGCTGTCTTCCCACGCCTACGATCATCCGCTCGTCGCGGCCGGCGCCGGCACGCTGATGCGCGAGATCGGCGCCCGGATTCCCGATCTCGACACCGTGCTGGTGGCCGTCGGTGGCGGCGGCTTGTTCACCGGCACGGCCGTCGCGGCCCAGCACCTCGGGGTGCGGACGGTCGCGGTCGAACCGGTGCGCTGCCGGTCGCTGAACGCGGCACTGGCCGCGGGCCGGCCGGTGGAGGTCACGGTCGACTCCGTCGCGGCCGATTCCCTGGGCGCGCCGAATGTTTCGGCGATGGCGCTGGCCGTGGCGCAGGACGAGAGCGTGCGCTCGGTCCTCGTCGAGGACGAACTGATCGTGCGCGCCCGCAGGCAGCTGTGGGACGAGCACCGGATCGCGGTCGAATACGGCGCGGCGACGGCACTGGCCGCCCTGCTCGACGGCGGCACCGGCCCGGCCTACCGGCCGCAACCGGGTGAACGGGTGTGCGTCGTGCTGTGCGGGGCCAACACCGACCCCGCCGACCTGACGCGCTGAGCGGCTCCGGGCCCCGGACCTCGCGATCCGGGGCCCGGCCGGTCAGCGCACCAGGGCGTTCTTGGTGGCGTAGTTCGACATCACCGAGTTCAGTCCGCGCATGGCCAGGGTGTAGCCGTAGGGAACGTAGCGCTGGCCCCAGTGGGCGAGCTGGATGTCGCGGGAGGTGTAGACCCAGTAGCGGTTGCGTTCCACACCCTTCACCACGGCGGCGGCCGCCTGCTCGGGGGTGACGGCATGGCGCAGGAACAGGCCCATCGCCTTCTGCAGGGCGGCGTTGTCGCGGTCGACACCGGCGATGTCGACGCTGTCGACCATCGGGGTCGCCATCGCGCCGGGGCAGACCAGGCTGACGCCGATCTTGTGCCTGCGCAGGTCGAAACGCAGCACCTCCGAGACACCGCGCAGCCCGAACTTGGTGGCGCTGTAGGGCGCGTGCCAGGGCAGGCCGAACAGACCTGCCGCCGAGGACACGTTCACCACGTGACCGCCGCGGCCCGCCGCGATCATCGGCGGCACGAACTCCTCGATCACGTGGATCGGGCCCATCAGGTTGATGTCGACGGTGCGACGCCACTGCTGGTGGGTGAGCTTGTCGACGGTGCCCCAGGTGGCGATGCCCGCCACATTCATGACGATGTCGACCCGGGACACCGCGTCGAAGGTGTGCGCGGCCAGCCCGACGACGGCGGCGTGATCGCTGACGTCGGCGGCGTGGGCCAGGTGCACGGTGGCGCCGGCGGCGCGCAGTTCCGCGGCCGTGGTCTCCAGCGCGTCGGCGGTGATGTCGGTGAGCACGAGGGCTGCGCCTTTGGCGGCGGCCGCGAACGCGGTGGCGCGGCCGAGCCCGCTGGCGGCACCGGTGATCAGGCAGGTCTTCCCGTCGAACTTCGTCATGGTCCCGACCCTACGGTTCGGTGAACGGATCCGTCTATGGTCCGGTCGTGATCGCGATGGTGGTCCAGCCGCCCACGTGGATCCGGCTGCCGTCGCGCAGCGGCACCGGGGCCTGCGCCGGGATGGGTGTCTCGGCGCCGTCGAGGCTGGTGCCGTTGGTGGAGCCGAGGTCGGTGACGGTGAGCCCGCCCGCCGGGTCGAGGCGGATCAGCGCGTGCGCGCGCGAGACGCCGATGTCAGCGGGGGCGATCCCGAGATCGATCTCAGGCACGATGCCCTGCGAGGCCGACCGCTTCCCGATCAGGAACCGCTCGCCGCGCAAGGGGATTCGGCGCTCCGGGTAGAAGTCCGGGAACGCGACCCGTTCGGCGTCGGGACCCTTGCGGGCCTGGACCCTGGCGTAGAAGTCGCGGTCGGCGAACACCCTGGCCACCCAGAGCCCGGCACCGGCCTCGCCGCGCACCAGGGTCGGGTCGCTGCCCCGCGGTTCGGGTCGGTCGGCCTGCGGTGTCGCGGCCGCGGGCAGGGCCGAATCGTGGCCGCAGACTTCACAGAAGCGGCCGCTGGTCGGGGTGGCGCAGGACGGGCACAGGCGCAGCGCGGCCGGATCGGCGACCGGGGTGTCGTCCAGGGCCGACCCGCACACATCGCAGTAGTCGATGGCCTGCGACTGATGCCCTTCCGCGCACACCGGCATGTCAGGCGCCCTCCGGCCGGACCCGCGCCGTCTTCGTCGAGCGGATGTCGAGCGCCAGTTCGTCGGCCGCGGTGACCTGGCCGCGCAACCGGACCGTGCCGTCGCGGTCGTCGACCTCCACGACGCCGCGCAGCAGCTTGGCCGTCGACTCGTGGCCGGAGGCCGCCGCCAGTTCGACGGCGCGGCGCAGCTTGGCGGTGGCGGTGGTGACGTCGCCGCTGCGGCGCGCGGCCAGCCCCTCCTGCACCGCCTGCGCCAGCTCGACCTGGCCGGTGTAGTGGGCGACGCGGGTGCTGATCCGGGTGGACAGCGTCGTGTCGGTGGTCCACACCGCCCGCACCAGGCCCTGGCCGAGCACCTCGTCCCCGGCCAGCACACTGAGCCTGCCCGCCAGTTTCTCCCGGCCGGGCGCGGCCGGTTCCAGCTCGATCTGCACGTGGTACTCGCGTTCCTCGGCGGCCCACGACGACAGCGGATACTCCCCCACCTGCGGTCCGGTGTCGACGCGGCGGCCGGTGAGGTCCTCGAGCACCGGCGCCACCTGCTTGACCATCCGCACCCGCGCCCCGGCCGGCGTCCACACCTTCAGCGTGAGTTCGGGGATGACCCGCGCCGCGGAGGACCGCATCATCGCCGCGAAGTCGGCCGACAGGTCCTTGGGGTCGGCGACCACGTCGGCGTCGCCGGACAGCTTCGAGGAGATGGTGTGCAGATCGGCGGCGTTCCAGTCGTCCCCGACACCGCGGCAATCGCAGACGAAAAGTCCTTCGGCGCGGTCGAGTTCGGTGGCCAGCTGCTCGGGGGTCTCGTGCTCGTTCTTGCCGTCGGTGAGCAGGATGGCGTGTGCCTGCGCGCCGGGGTGCGCCGCGGCCACCTGGCGGGCCAGCGCCAGCCAGGACCCCATGGCCGTACCGCCGTCGGGACGCAGCCGGTCCAGCGCGCGCTTGGCCGCGGTGCGGTGGTTGCCGTCGGCCGGGGCCGACATGGTGCCGGTCGGATAGATCATCCGCGCCCGTTCGGTGCCCTCGATGATGGCGAACGCGGTGCCGTCGGGGATCTCGTCGAGGGCGGTGCGGGTGGCGGTGCGCGCGTTGTCGAACTTGCGCTTGTTCCCCATCGACCCCGAGCAGTCGATGATCAGGATCTCCAGCCGCGGCGGCGGGGTGGCGATCGCGGCCAGCTCGGGGCCGGTGGTCACGGTGAGCACCGCGTCCACCACGCGCGCGCCGTCGGCGAGGAACTCGTTCTGGTCGACGGCGATCGAAATACCTGCGGTTCCCGGTGAACTCATGACACTCCTGGATCGGGCGAAACGGCGCGGGGCACCGGCACCGGTGCCAGCGCCACCGTGATGTTGTCGCTGCCGCCGCTGCTGATCGCGAAGTCGGCGAGCGCGCGGGCCGCCGACTGCGGCGAGGTCTCGACGGTGAAGCCGGCGAGGGCGACGGCGTCGGGCAGGTAGTTCCACAGGCCGTCGCTGCACAGCAGCAGGGTGCCGGGCTCGGTGGCCACCATGCTCTGCAGGCAGTTCGCCGACCACGGGGTCTCACCGCCGTCGGCGCCGAGCCAGCGCAGCAGGGTGTGCGCGCGCGGATCGTGCATGGCGGCTTCCTCGTCGAGGGCGCCCGCGTCGACGAGGGCCTGGGCCCAGGAATCGTCGACGCTGAGCCGGCGCGAGGCCGTGGGGTCGCCGGCGGCGAGCCAGAAGGCGCGGCTGTCACCGACATTGGCGACGGTGATCTCGGTGCCTTCGGGGGTGTCGCGCACGATCGCCGAGACATACGTGCACGACGGCGAGTACTCGGCCGTGCGGGACATCCCGCGCACGGCGGCGGTCGCGGTGGCCAGCCCGGCCATCACGGCGTCCTGCGCGGACCGGCCGTCGGCCAGCGCGGCCAGGGCCGCGTCGACACCGGACCTGGCCGCGGTGCCGGAGGCGGCCTGCGGGTCCTGGGAGGTGGAGACGCCGTCGCTGACCACGATCACCCGGGTGCCGTCGCCGTCGCGCACCGCCGCGGCGATCGCGTCCTCGTTTCTGGCGTGGCTGATCCCGCGATCGGTGAGCAGGTAGACCGCGCCCAGATCGTCCTCGAACCGGTCGGGCATCGGTTTGGGGCTGCCGCACTGCACGCAGTAGCCGCCCTGATATTGCCGTTCCCCGCAGGTGGAGCACTGCGGCGCGGTGACCGGATCGTGGACCGGCAGCGCGGTTTTGCGCACCCCGAGTTCACGGCCGCAGCCCTCGCAGAAGCGGTGGCCCGCCCGCGCCGACCCCGCGCAGTCGGGGCAGCCCGGCGCGCTCACAGCGTGGTCCTGGGCCGCACCGCGTTGGCCTGATCCACCAGCACGAACCGGCTCCACATGTCGTCGGCTTCCCGCGCCAATGTCCGCAAGCATCGTTCCAACCCCGTCCGCACTCCCTGCTCGGTGAATTCCACGTCCAACAGCTTGCCTGCCGCACTCGGCCGCTGTCCCGACCGGATCCAGTTCAGCGCCGCCTCCAGGACCGGCATGCGGACCTCGGCGGTCCGCTTGCGCGAGTCCAGGTTCAATCGCTCGACCCGCTCGCCCGCCTCCCGCAGCAGCGCCTCGTCCAGGTCATCGGCCGCTCGGCCCGCCAGCAGGGTGTCGACGGCGGAGACCCTGGCCTCGGTGAACATCGACGAGGTGCGGTCCACCTGGTCGAGCACGGCCACGGCCCCGGCGCGGTCGCCCGCCGCGCGCCGCAGCCGGGCGGCGCCGAAGGCGGCGGACAGGTAGGTGTGGTCGGTGCGCCACACCAGTTCGTAGAGCGCCGAGGCGCGGCGCAGCTCGGGCGTGTCACGTTGCTGCGCGCCGAGTTCCAGGGCTGCCGCGAGGGCCAGCTTCGGGGCAGGCTCGCCGGGCAGGGCGTTGTAGACGGCTTCGAAATCGGCGGCCGCGGTGCCGTGGTCGCCGGTGAGCAGCGCGGCCTGCGCGCGGTACCAGACTCGTCGCCAGTCGTAGTCCAGGTCGGCGTCCAGGGCGTCCAGCCGGGTCAAGGCGGCCGCCGGATCGCCCGCCTCGAGTTCGGCGCGGACCAGGCGCAGCGGGATCTCCACCGACTCACCGGATCCGGTGACCACCGCGCGCAGCCCGGCGGTGAGCGCGGCCTCCAGTTCGGCGGGGGTCGCCGCGTCGGTCGTGGCGAGCAGGGCGGCGCCGCTGTCGGCCGGGTCGACCAGTGGCGCGGGCAGTCCCGCGACGAGGGCGGCGGCGTCGGGGGTGGTGCCGTCGATGCCGAAGACCGCGCGGGCCGGACCGAACGAACTCGACATCCCCGGCCGCGGAATGCCGTCGCCGGTCGCGAGGACCTCGCGCAACACTCCGGTGAGCTGGTCGGCCATCTCCGACATGGAACCGAAGCGAGTCAGCGGGTCGGCGTGGGTGGCGCGCAGCAGGAACCGGTGCAGTGAATCATGCTGGGCCAGTAGCGGTTCGGTGTCCGGCGTGGGCAGCGGGCCGAGCTTGCCCTCGGCCGTGGCCACCCGCATCATGAGGACGGCGAGGGTACGGCCCGCGGTGTAGACCTCGGTGGCGACGGTGGGGCCGGTCTCGGCGATCTCGGGGGCCTGGTAGCCGATGGTGCCGTAGATCGGGCTGGTGCGGTCGTCCATCGAGATGACCGCGCCCAGGTCGATCAGCTCGAGCCGTTCCTCGGTCTGCATCACGTTGTCGGGTTTGAAGTCGCAGTACGCCCAGCCCCGCGCGTGCAGGTAGCCCAGAGCGGGCAGCATTTCCAGCACGTAGGCGATGGCCTGGGCGGGCGGCAGATAGCTGTTCGTCTCGGCCCGGTGCTTGCGCAGGATCTGCTTGAGCGAGGTGCCGCCGACGTAGGCCATCACGATGTAGCCGACCGGATCACCGTCGGCGTCGGCGTGTTCGGTGAAGTTGTGGATCTTGACGATGTTCGGGTGGTCGACCTCGGCCAGGAACCGGCGTTCGGCCAGCGCGGCGGCGAGCGCGTCGCTGTCGCCGATGTCGATGAGGCCCTTCAGGACCACCCAGCGGTCGTTGACCCGATGGTCGGTGGCCAGGTAGATCCAGCCCAGCCCGCCGTGCGCGAGCGCGCCCGCGACCTGGTACTGCCCACCCACCAGATCGCCCGCCCGCAAGCGGGGAACGAAGGAGTAGCGGGTGCCGCAGTGCGGGCAGAAGCCGGAGGTCCGGCCCGGAACGCCGTCGTGGCTGCGGCCCACGGGCTTGTCGCATTTGCCGCAGTACCGATCGGATTCGGGGACCTGCGGGTCGGTGAGCACCGCGGCGGCCGGGTCGACGCGCGGTACCGGCGGCACTTCGACCAGGCCCGCGCCGAGCCTGCCGCGGCCCGCCGAGCGGACCGACCCGGACCGGTGGGTGCGCACCGAACGGCTCGACGTGCGGCTGCTCGCGCTCACGGTCGGCGCGGACGGGCTGTACACCGCGGTGGCGGTCGGCGCGGTGCCGCAGATCTCGCAGTAGCCGTCGGCGATCGTTCCGCCGCACCCGGGTTCGGCACACCTGCCGGGTGTCACCGGGGCCGGCGCGGCGGCACCGTTGCGTGGCTGCGCGGTGGTCCGCGACGACCGCCCGGTACCCCGGGCCGGATCGGGCGGTGGCGCGCTCTCCGCCACCGGCGCGGTACCGCAGACGGCGCAGTAGCCGTCCTCCACGGTGCCGCCGCACCCCGGTTCACTACATGTCATGCTGTCCGCCCCGCTTTCTCCCCGATGATCGAACGATAGTCGGCGACCGCCCGGGTGACCGCGGCCAGATCGCACGGAGTGCGGCCGAGCAGCCCGGCGGCGATGCGATCGGCGGCCAGGACGTCGCGGTCCTCGCTCACCCCGAGCCGGGAGGCCTTGGCGCGATACGCCGTCAGCCTGCCGCGTAGTTCGGCCCGCCGGTCCAGCAGGCCACCGGCCAGTTCCCGGCGCTGCGCCGCCGTGCCCGCCGCGGTGTCGGCGCGCGCCCGCAGCGCGAGCAGGTGCTCCACCGTCGGCCGGGTCGGCTGTGCGCCGAGCGTGTCGAGTTCGGCGCTGAGCCGCGCCGCCGGTTCCCCACCGCCGGGCAGAGCGCCCGCGGCGACCTTCCGCGCGGCCTGGGCTGCGGTGTCGTCGGCTTGGCGCTGCAATTCGGCCAGCTCGGTCAGCTGCCGCCGCAGCGCCGCCACCGCGGCGGGCAGATCGGCGGCGACGGCCAGATGGTCGGCGTGGCGGGCGGATTCGGCCGCGACGAGCGCGTTCAGCGCCGTGAGCGCGGCGGTGATCTCGCCCGGGGCGAAGCCGAGTGGGTCGGTACCCGCGCGGCGCAGCAGCGTCGCCAGCGGTTCGGCCGCCGCGTCGAGCGCGCCCCGGGCCTGTTCGACCCGCTGCTGCAGCGGCGCGACGGCGCCGATGACCTGGCTGTCCACCGCCGCCACCGCGTCGGCGAACGGCGCGACGACGGCGAAGGCGGCCCGCATGCGGTCCAGCGAGTCCGCGATACCGACGGTCACCACGGTTTCGGCGGGTCCGGTGAGGCCGCGCTGCGCCAACGGGATCGGGATCCGCGCGATCTCGTGCGGACGGCCGCGCAGCAGGTCGGTGAGCCGGGCGCGGGTCCGGTCGTCGAGTTTGCGTGCGCCGCGCACGGTTTCGGCCTCCGCGACGATCGCGCGGACCCGGCCCAGGTCCTCCCAGAGTTCGCCGAGCGCCTTCTCCACCGGCGCCCAGCGGCGCGCGGTCTCCCCCGTCGGCGGGTACCGGCGCACCAGCGCCAGCCCCGGATGCCGGTCCAGTTCCAGCAGTGTGGTGGTCACGGTCGCCAGTTCCGCGGTGCGGGCGGCCAGTTCCCGATCGATCTCGGCCGGGCCGAGCAGCGGCCAGCTCATCCCACGTACTTCGGTGGCGGCGGGCCCGGCGAGGGGCCGAGCACCGACAGGTGCTGCTGGTAGATCCGCTGCCAGGTGCCGTCGGCGCGGGCGCGGTCGAGGACGCCGTTGACGAAGCGGACCAGATCCTCACTGCCCTTGGGCACCCCGACCGCGTAGGCGCC
Organism: Nocardia asteroides; assembly: GCF_900637185.1. Lineage (NCBI taxonomy): Bacteria > Bacillati > Actinomycetota > Actinomycetes > Mycobacteriales > Nocardiaceae > Nocardia > Nocardia asteroides. The sequence continues at coordinate 4,568,993 of NZ_LR134352.1, forward strand.
GGTGCCGATGGGGTCGCCGACCAGTTCCAGATTGCGGTCCTGGGCGACGAGTCCGGCCAGGATCGGTTCGTCGCCGCTGATCGCGTCGACGGTGCCCTGCTGCAGGGCGACCAGGCAGTCGGTCCAGTTGGTCACGCCGAGCACGGCCGGCGGGGTGGGCAGCGCGAACAGCGGCGCCGCGGCGGTGGTGCCCTTGGTGACACAGACCCGCTTGCCCGCCAGCCCGGCGGAGGTGGTGATGCCCGCGCCCTTCGGCACCGCGATGCGCTGGGCGGCACGGTAGTACACGCTGGAGAAGTCGACGTCGCGGCGGCGTTCGCAGGTGGCGGAGAAGGTGCGCACGATCATGTCGACCTTCTTCTCCTGCAGCAGCGGGATCCGGTCGGCCGCGGCGACGGAGCGCAGCTCGATCTTGTCCGGGTCGCCGAACAGATCGCGGGCGATCTCGCGGGCGAGATCGATGTCGAAGCCCTCCAGCCGCCCGGTGGACGGATTGCGGAAGCCGAACATGTAGGTGTTCTGGTCCACGCCCACCCGCAGCCTGCCGTTGGCCACGATCGCCGCCATCGACGACCCCGCGGGCATGGCGCCGGGGCGCGGCTGCCCGGCCGGGGCCAATGTGGCCTCGGTGTCGCAGGATCCGCTGCCCTCGGCACTCGGCGCCGCGGTGATCGCCTCGGCTCCGGGAATCGGCGGTGCGACGGCCGTGGCCGGGATGGTCGACGGTTCGGGAGCGTCACCGCAGCCGGCGACCAGCACGAACACCGCGGCCACGGCCGTGGCCAGCAGGGGGCGCCGGGTTCTCATAGGAATTCCTTCATTCGTGGCCACAGTCCGGTGACCACCGCGCCCGCCGCGGCCAGCAGCAGGAGCAGGGTGCCGAAGGGGCTGAGTGCGAACGTGGTTCCGGCCGCGTCCACGCCGTCGCGCAGGTCGGTGCGCGCCTGGGCCAGCGCGTCGCGCAGTTCGCGATCGAGGCGGGCGAAGCTGGTGGCCGAGCTGTCGGGCCCGGTGCCGATGGCCTGGGTGACCGCGCCGGTGAAGTCGGCCTTCTCGTAGGCGGTGCGCTGGGCGTTGTGGCCCGCGGTCCAGTTCGTCAGTGCCCGACCGGCTTCCGAGTCGCCGCCACCGGCCGCCGTCAGGCGCTGCTCGAGGGCGCTGGTGTGCGTGTGGAACGCGGCCTCGGGGGCGGTGATGTCGCCACGGGTGATCAGGGCCAGGGTCTCGTCGGTACGGGCCTGCTGGGCCAGGATGCGGGCGTTCGCCAGGTTCTCCACGCGCGCACCGGCGCCGGTGTCACCGGTGTCGAGCAGGTGCGCGGCGGTGAGGGTGGCGCCCACCGACCACAGCAGCGCCACCACGGCGGCCGCCGCGGCCACCACGACGCCGGCGTTCACCCACCGGTTGGTGCGGCGCAACAACAGCACCGAGCCCACCCCGCAGGCCACGAGCACGAGCAGCAGCAAGGTGATCGAGGTGAGCGGGAGCGCGCCGATCCGGTCCTGGTCCTCGCGCACGGCGGCGAAGCGCGCCTTGTTGAGCTGTTCGGCGTTGGGCAGCAACGAGGTCTGCATCAGGTCGGAGGCCTGGCGCAGGTAGGCCGAGCCGACCGGGAAGCCCTGCCGGTTGTTGGCCCGCGCGGTCTCCACCAGGCCGGTGTAGGTCGGCAGGTCGGCGGCGATGCGGGCCACGATCGCCCGGCTCTGCGCGTCGGTGGCGCCCGCGGTCGCCTCCGCCAGGGCAGCGGCTGCCTCGGCGAGCGACTGCTCGTAGGTGTCGCGCACCTGCGGTGACTCGATGCCCCCGGACAGGAACGCCGTGGCCGCGCCTGCGTCGGCGGCGGAGAGCGAGACGTACAGACTCTGCGCGGCGAAGGCCAGCGGTTCGGTTCGGTCCAGTACCTGCTCGGTGCGCCCGATCTTGGCGTCGAGCTGTTGTCCCGCAGTCGATCCGGCGGCCAGGCAGGCCACCGTGGTGACCACGAGCAGCACCCCGATGATGCCCGGTGTCGTCGCGGCGAATCGCCGTAGCCACGTCCCCGCGTCACGGATGGTCGCCGGTAGGCGAGATCCCACACCGTCCTCCTTCGTCTCCCCGGGCGGTGTCTTCGATCGCGATAGTACGGGAGGCGCTGGGAATTCGCCCGGGTGATCGAAACCCGCTCCGCGCAAGCGGATCGGGCACGAATCGCCGCCCGGCAACGGACGGGGTCCGCCACACCGATGGTGTGACGGACCCCGTCTGTGCTGCCGGTACTGCCCGGCGGTCAGGCCTCGGCTTCGGCGACCTGCTGTTGCCCGGCCCGCGCGGCGGTGCCGGTCTTGCTGAAGCGCAGCACGCCGTCCTCGATCGGCGCCTTGTGCATCAGCGTGCGGTCGCGGTAGTAGTTGTTGACCAGCTTCCAGGCCCCGCGCGCGCCCTGCCGCGGCATCACGCCGTCGCCGCGCTGGATGTAGCCCGACGTGAGGGCGCCACCCATCAGCGACTCCTCGGCGTAGTCCTCGGGCTTGGCGTTCACCTCGAAGGTGGTGTACCCCCGGTCGCGCATGATGTTGAGCACCCGGCACAGGTAGGCCGCGGCGAGGTCGGCCTTCAGCGTCCAGGACGCGTTGGTGTAGCCCAGGATCATCAGGAAGTTCGGGATGTCGGAGTACAGCACGCTCTTGTAGGCGACGGTCTCGTTCATCTTCACCGGCTCGCCGTCGATGGTCATGGTCGCGCCGCCCAGGATCTGCACGTTCAGGCCGGTGGCGGTGACGATGATGTCGGCCTCGAGCTCCTGGCCGGACTCGGTCAGGATGCCCTTCTCGGTGAACTTCGCGATCCTGTCGGTGACGATGTCGGCCTTGCCGCTCTTGAGCGCCTTGAACAGGTCACCGTTGGGCACCACGCACAGCCGCTGGTCCCACGGGTTGTAGGACGGGGTGAAGTGACGCATGTCCACGTGCTTGCCGACCTGCAGCCGGATCTGGGCCAGGATCAGCTTCTTGGACAGCTCCGGGTTGGTGCGCGAGAGCTGGAAGCTGGCCCGCTGCAGCGCGATGTTGCGCGCGCGGCCGATCTTGTAGGCGATGGCGTCGGGCACCCGCGACTTCTTGAAGCCGATGGCGACCGGGTCGTCGGAGGGCAGCGCCTGGATGTAGGTGGGCGAACGCTGCAGCATGGTGATGTGCTCGACATCGTCGGCCATCGACGGGATCAGCGTGATCGCGGTGGCGCCGGAGCCGATCACGACGACCTTCTTGCCGCGGTAGTCCAGGTTCTCGGGCCAGTGCTGCGGATGCACGATCTGGCCCTGGAAATCGGCCTGACCCGGGAAGTCCGGCTGAAAGCCCTCGTCGTAGTTGTAGTAGCCGCTGGCGCCGACCACGACGTCGGCGGTCCAGGTCTCGGTCTCGCCGGTGGCCTCGATCAGGGCCTGGACGGTCCACTGCGCGGTGGCGCGGTCGAAGGCCAGGTGCACGACCTTGCGGCCGAAGGTGATGTGGTCGGTGACGCCGTATTCCTTCGCGGTGTCCTCGACGTACTGGCGGATGCTGCCGCCGTCGGCGAGCACCTTGGTGCCGATCCACGGGCGGAAACCGAAACCGAAGGTCAGCATGTCCGAGTCGGAGCGGATGCCGGGGTACTTGAACAGATCCCAGGTGCCGCCGATGTTCTCGCGGCGCTCGAGGATCGCGTAGCTGCGTCCGGTCTGCTCGCGAACGAGGTGGCAGGCCGCGCCGATTCCGGAGAGGCCGGCGCCGATGATCAGTACGTCGACATGCCGCGTCATTGAGGAAACTCGTTTCGTAGGTCGTGGCCGCCCACGCATCGTTGCGCGAGCCTCCAACGAGGTTACGTGTTTCGCATGGTTACGTCTAGTTTCCCCGGCCGTTGTCGTGCGGGCCGGGGGTTGGACGCAGGGTGATCCGAATCCGTGACGGCACCGGATTCGCCGGTCAGCATCGATGACTGTTCCCATCACTGCGACGAAAAGGCGGACATGACCGAGCGCGGACTGTCGTTCCACTGGTTCCTGCCCACATACGGCGACTCCCGCGGGCTGGTCGCCGGCGGACACGGCAGCTTCATGTCCGGCGATCGGCCCGCCACGCTGCGCTATCTCAACCAGCTCACGGCCGCGGCCGAGGACAACGGTTTCGAGGGCGTGCTGACCCCCACCGGCGCCTGGTGCGAGGACGCCTGGCTGACCACGGCCATGCTGGTGCAGACCAGCGAGACGCTGAAGTTCCTGGTCGCGCTGCGCCCCGGCCTCACCAGCCCGACGCTGGCGGCCCAGATGTCGGCGACGTTCCAGCGGCACTCCGGCGGCCGGCTGCTGCTGAACGTGGTGACCGGTGGCGAGCCGCGCGAGCAGCAGGCCTACGGCGACTTCCTGGACAAGGCCGAGCGCTACGCGCGCACCGGCGAGTTCCTGCACATCGTGCGGCAGCTGTGGGAGTCGACCACGCCGTTCAGCTTCACCGGCGAGCACCTGCGGGTCCGGGACGCGCTGCTCAGCTCCCGCCCCGACCCGATTCCGCCCGTCTTCTTCGGCGGTTCCTCGGGTCCGGCCGGACCGGTCGCCGCCCGCTACGCCGACACCTACCTGACCTGGGGCGAGCCGCTGGACGCGGTGGCGACCAAGCTCGACTGGATCCGCGGGCTCGCGGCCGCCGAGGGCCGGACCGTCGACTTCGGCCTGCGGATCCATGTGATCAGCCGCGACACCGCCGCCGAGGCCTGGGCCGAGGCCGACCGGCTGCTGTCGGGGATCGCGCCCGGCGAGATCGAGCGGGTGCAGGCCAGCCTGGCCGCCAGCGAGTCCGAGGGCCAGCGCCGGATGGCCCGCCTGCACGACGGCCGCACCGACGGCCTGGAGATCGCGCCGAACCTGTGGGCGGGGGTCGGGCTGGTCCGCGGCGGGGCCGGGACCGCGCTGGTCGGCTCACATGCGGAGGTGGCCGATCGGCTGCTCGAGTACGCCGCGCTCGGCATTGATCACTTCATCCTGTCCGGCTATCCCCATCTGGAGGAGGCCTACTGGTTCGGCGAGGGTGTGTTGCCGATCCTGGAGCGCAAGGGCGTGTGGCGGCATCCGTCGCGGCCCGCCGCGGTGCCGGTGGTCGCTCCGTTCACCGCGGCGGCCAGCAGCTGATCGAGGCCGATGTCAGGCCGCGGCGCCGAACCAGCGGGACAGGGGTTCGAGTAGATCCCGCTGGTCGGCGCCCACCCACGCGATGTGACCGTCGGGCCGCAGCAGGACCGCGGGGACCTCGGTGTCCGCACCGGCGTCCACGAGATGGTCGACGCGGTCGGCCCAGCCGGTGACCGACAGGCGGCCGGTCCGGTCGAGCAGGAGCCCGCGACCTGCGTGCATCCGCTCGTAGAGGCGGCCCTCGGTGAGGGCGATGTCGCGGTGGCGCCGGCCGACCAGGTCGTGGTCGTCGCCGAGGTCGTAGCGCGTCCCGATGGCGACGACCTTCTCGATCAGGTGCCGATTGACCTCGTCGAAGTCCATCAGCTCGGCCAACAGCCTGCGCACGGCCTGCGCGCCGGGGGTGAGCGAGACCAGTTCCATCTGGGCGCGGGTGTTGTCCAGGACGTCGGCGGCGATCGGGCGCCGTTCGGCCTCGTAACTGTCCAGCAGCCCGGCCGGCGCCCGGCCACCGACCTCGGCGGCCAGCTTCCAGCCCAGGTTGAACGCGTCCTGCAGGCCCAGGTTGAGACCCTGGCCGCCCAGCGGCGGGTGGATGTGCGCGGCGTCGCCGGCCAGCAGCACGCGGCCGGACCGGTAGCGCTGCGCCAATCGGGTGGCGTCGCCGAAACGCGACAGCCAGCGCGGCGCGTGCGCGCCCAGGTCGGTCCCCGCGGTGGCCACCAGCTGCCGCGTCACCTCGTCGAAGGACGGCGGCACGGTCCGGTCCTCGGCGACCTCGGCCGCGGGCACGACGACGCGGTACAGTCCGTCACCGAGCGGCATGGCGCCGAAGCGCAGCTGGGTCTTGCGGACCTCGGCGTTCACCGCGGCCAGCGTCTCGGCCGACGCGGTCAGCCGCATCTCGCCGAGCAGGGTGTCGACCCGGCTCGGTTCGCCCGGGAAGTCGATGCCGAGCAGCTTGCGCACGGTGCTGCGGCCGCCGTCGCAGCCGACCAGGTAGCGCGATCGCAGCGCGGTGCCGTCGGCCAGCTCGACCCGCACACCTCGGTCGTCCTGGTCGAGGCCGGTCACCTCGGCGCCGCGGCGGATCGGCACCCCCAGTTCGACGGCGTGCTCGGTGAGCAGGCGTTCGGTGACGGTCTGCGGGAGGCTCAGCACGTACGGATGACTGGTGTCGAGACCGCCGGGCTGCGGCTTGACGATGCCGGCGAAGAAGCCGCCCAGCGGATGGGTCCGGCCGAGTGCGAGGAACCGGTCCAGCAGGCCGCGCTGATCGAGTATTTCCAGGCTGCGGGCGTGCAGGCCCATCGCGCGCACCACCGAGGTCGGTGCGGGGTCCCGGTCCAGCACCACCACGTCCACGCCGCGCAGCCGCAGCTCGCTCGCCAGCATCACACCGGTCGGCCCGGCGCCCGCGACAATCACGTCGATCACGTCTACCCCCATCATTTTCGCAGGTCACAGCTTCGGCAGGCGATTGTGCCGCAGAACGGGGGTCTTGCCGCAAGCCCCGGGGTGCGCTATATGTTGAGAGTGGCAAGGAGTGGTTTCCCCTCCTTGCCATTGTCGTGTCCGGACCCCTGCCGACGTCTCCTCAACGCACGGCACCGGCGATCGACCCCTGTTCCGGCCGACACTCGTGCGCACCGTTATGGCAGTCGATGCACACTTGCGGTCACTGTTCGTGACGGGTGATTCCAGTGACGCGAGCCGCCCTCGACCAGCCTTCACCTGGCACTTCGCCGATCGCATCGAACCGGCCATACTTCCGGGAATGGGTGCAGTGATGCGCGCTGTGCATCACAGAAACCCGCTCCCCCAACTTATTTCGGCATCGAGTGCACCGGGCGTTCCACGTGAATCAGCCCCTGACCGGGCCTCCCGCCGTCACGCCGCGGCCCCGGCGACCCGCCCCGATAGGCTCCTCCGGTGACCCTCACCGTCGGCTTCGATCTGGACATGACCCTCATCGACTCGCGCCCCGGTGTCGCCCTCGCGATCGACACCCTCGCCCGCGAGTTCGACCTGCCGATGGACGGCAGCCATTTCGCCGAGCACCTCGGGCCGCCCCTGGCGACCCTGCTCGGCGACGCGGGCGCACCCGACGACCTGATCCCGCATCTGGTCACCCGCTACCGCGAGCTCTACCCGGACGTCGTCGCGGACATCCCCGCCCTGCCCGGCGCGGCGGAGGCACTCGACACCGTGCGCACCGGCGGCGGCCGCGCCCTGGTGGTCACCGGCAAGTTCGAACCGCATGCCCGGCTGCACGTCGACCATTTCGGCTGGACCGTCGACCGGCTCGCCGGTGACCTGTGGTCCACCGGCAAGGCCGAGGTCCTGCTGGCCGAATCGGCCCAGGTGTTCGTCGGCGACCACGCGGGAGACATGCGCGGCGCCAAGGCCGCCGAGGCGTTCGCCGTCGGGGTCACCACCGGCCCCTACGACGCTGAGGGCCTGCGCGCGGCGGGCGCCGACATCGTCCTCGACGACCTCACCCAATTCCCCGCCTGGCTCGCGAACTACGCGGCCACGCGCGGCTAGCCACCGAACCGGCTGCGCGCCCGGCGGTTCCGCCCGGGAACCGGGACGCGGACGCGCCCGTTGTCGTGACATGTCGCCGGACCCCTACTGGAATCACAACACCCACTACCACCCGTGGATCCTCGACCAGGTCCCCGCCGGTGCCCGCACGGCCCTCGACATCGGGTGCGGCGACGGCCTGCTGGCCCGCAAGCTCGCCACCCGCTGCGACGCGGTCCTCGGCGTCGACATCGACGACACCGTGCTCGCCACCGCGCCCGCCGCGCCTCGCGTTCATCTCGAGCAGGGCGACTTCCGCGCCCTCGACGACACCTTCGACGTGGTCACGGCGGTCGCGACGCTGCACCACGTCCCGCTGCGCGAGGGCGTCACCGCCCTGCGCGAGCTGGTCGCCCCCGGCGGCACCCTCGCCGTCGTCGGCCTGTGGAAGATGCGCCCCCACACCGATTTCCACTACCTGCCCGTCCTGCCGGTCATCGCCGGGATCGATCGGTGGCGGCGCGGGCAGGCGGGTGGGCCGGCCGCGACCGTGCGCGACCCGCGAGAGACGCTGGCCGAGATCCGGTCGGTGTCGGCCGAGCTGCTGCCGGGAGTACGGATCCGGCGCCGCCTGATGTGGCGCTACACCCTGCTCTGGCGGCGCCCGCGGGAGCACTGATCTCCGGACGAACGACTTTTCGTGCGCGCGCCCCGGGTGATACAGTCCGCCCAGTTTTTGTACGGGGAGGGTTTCTCATCAGCGCATCGCCGACAGTCGTGCGGCGCACCGGTTCCGGAGCGCCGCGGTGACGATGACTCGCACCAAGTGGATCGTGGCGGGCATCGTCGCCGTCGTCACCACCATCGTCGCCGTGATCGTGGTGGTCGTCGTGACCCGCGACCAGAATCCGCGCGACTTCGTGGCCGAGCGCTATCAGCGCGCCCGCCAGCTCGATCAGGCCAACAACGGGCTCGCGTTCACCGCGGCCGCCGCGCCCGCCGCCGTCGCGGCCGCGATCGCCAAGGCCACCGATCCGCGCGATCGCCGCAACACCGGCGACAACCACTACCTGCGCTTCGACAAGGATCTCGTCGCGGTGTCCCCGCACGCGGGCGGTTCGCTCGTGCTGATCGACAGTCTCGCCAACGGCACCCGCCGCCATCACGCCCACACCAGCACCTACGGCTGGAACAGCGGCTCGGCCGCAGGCGACTTCCGCGGTGGCGGCAGCGACAACGGCGGCAAGTAGTTCACCGAGGCGGCTCGCCTCACACAGCACAGGAGGACACTCATGCTCGCCGACCTGGCGGCGGACGCGGGCGCCGCGCTCGCCTATTCCGCGGTGGGAATCGTGTTGATGGCGGTCGGTTTCGGCCTCGTCGACCTGCTCACCTCCGGTGATCTGCGCGCCCAGATCTGGCAGGAGCGCAACCGCAACGCCGCCATCCTGCTCGCGTCGAACCTGTTCGGCGTCGGCGTCATCGTGGCCACCGCGATCTGGACCTCCGACGGCAAGATCGTCCAGGCCCTGCTCGCCAGCGCGATCTACGGCGTGATCGGCCTGGCCGCCATGGCGCTGGCGTTCGTCCTGCTCGACGCGCTCACCCCGGGTGATTTCCGGGCCGTCGTGGCCGATCCGGAACCGCATCCGGCGGTCTGGGTCACGGCCTCGGCGCACATCGCGGTGGCGCTGGTGGTGGCCGCGAGCCTCACCTGATGCCGGTGCACCGCCTGGCCAGGGTGGCGCTGCTGGCGACCGTGTTCGTCTGCGCCGCCTGCGGTCTGGTGTACGAGCTGTCGCTGGTGACCCTCGGCAGCTACCTGATCGGTGACACCGCCGCGCAGGCCTCGATCACGCTGAGCGTGATGGTGTGCGCCATGGGTGTCGGCGCGCTGGCAGCGAAACCGTTGCGCGCGCAGGCGGCCGCCGCCTTCGTCGCGGTGGAACTGGCGCTGGCGGTGATCGGCGGACTGTCGGTGGCGGCGCTGTACGCCAGTTACGCCTGGCTCAATGTCTATACCGGCACGCTGGTGCTGGCCGCGGCGCTGATCGGCATGCTGGTCGGCGCCGAGATCCCGCTGCTGATGGAACTGCTGCAGCAGGTCCGCAGGCAGGAGGCCAGCAGCGCGGTCGCCGACCTGTTCGCCGCCGACTATGTCGGGGCACTGCTGGGCGGGCTGGCGTTCCCGTTCCTGCTGCTGCCCGTGTTCGGGCAGATCCGGGGCAGTCTCGTGGTGGGCGTGGTGAACGCGATCGCGGGATTGGCGCTGGCGTTCTTCTTCTTTCGCGACCGGATGGCCCGCACCGCCCGGCACGTGCTGATCGTCGCCACGGTGGTGGTGGCCGGTGGGCTCACCGGCACCTACGTCTACGCCGACCGGTTCGAGGCCAGCGCGCAGCAGGCGCTGTTCGCGCATCCGATCGTGTGGCAGTCGCGCACGCCGTATCAGCAGATCGTGCTCACCGAGTCGTTCTCGCCGTTCGGCACCACCGACACCCGGCTCTACCTCAACGGCGGGCTGCAGTTCTCCTCGGTGGACGAATACCGCTATCACGAGGCGCTGGTCCATCCGGTGCTGGCGGGGTCGCGCCGTTCGGTGCTGGTGCTCGGCGGCGGCGACGGGCTGGCGCTGCGCGAGATCCTGCGCTACCCCGATATCGGGCAGGTGACGCTGGTGGAGCTCGATCCGGCGATGATCGAGCTGGCCCGCACCGACGAGCGCCTCACCGCCCTCAACCAGCGTTCCTTCGACGATCCCCGCGTCCGGGTGATCAACGCCGACGCCTTCACCTGGTTGCGTGGCGCGCCGGGTCTGTTCGACGCGGTGATCGTCGACCTGCCCGATCCGGACCAGACCTCGGTGGCCAAGCTGTACTCGCAGGAGTTCTACGCGATGACCGCCAATGTCCTGGCCCCGGGCGCCCGCCTGGTGGTGCAGTCCGGCTCACCGTTCTTCGCGCCCCGCTCGTTCTGGACCATCGACGCCACCCTGCGCGCCGCGGGCCTGCACACCACCCCGTACCACGTGGACGTCCCCAGTTTCGGCGACTGGGGTTTCGTCCTGGCCGCGGCGGGCGACACCCCGTCCCCGGCCCTGCGCTCCCCCACCCCGCTACGGTCCCTCGACGACCGCACCCTGGCCGCCGCCACCGTCTTCCCCCCGGACCGCCGCGCGAACGACCCCGAGGTGTCCACCCTCATGCACCCGGTGATCCTGGACCTGCAACGCCAGGAATGGCGCTGACCCTCAGTGGGTTCCGGCCGGAGTGGCGGCTGGGCGCTGCTTGCGGGCGCCGGGTGGGGTGACCAGGCCGAAGGTGATGAGGCTGTCGGCGGTGTCGCGGACGGTGTCCTCGATGGGGCGCATGGTCCAGCCGAGTTCGTCGCGGGCCTTGTCGGCGACGACGTGTTCGGTGCGGCCGAGGACGGGCAGGGTGAGCCGCACCGTCTTGTCGAAGACCGCCACCAGCCGGACCAGCAGGTCGGGCAGGACGCGGGTCGGGACCTTGAAGCCCTGCGCGGCGTAGTCGCGGGCCAGCAGCTGGGCCAGCTCGCCCATCCACAGCGGCTCGGCCGCGCACAGGTACCGATTGCCCGCCGCCGCGGGCACTTCCAGGGCTAGCCGATGGGCCGTCGCGAGGTCGCGGACGTCGACGGGGGTCCAGCCGGTGCGTACCGAGCCCGGCACCTCCCGGTTCAGCAGCATCCGGATCGGTTCGTGTGAGGTGCTGGTGACCTGAGCGCTCTGCAGGGGCCCGAGCACCATCCCCGGGTTGACCGCGACGAGTTCGGGGCCGTCGGTCAGGGTGGCGACGTAGTCCCAGGCGGCCCGCTCGGCCAGCGTCTTGCTCTTCTGGTAGGCCGGGATCCGGTCGACGACGGACCAGTCCGCCTCGGTGCGCGGCCGGTCGACGTCGTGACCGTAGGCCACCGCGGCCACCGACGAGGTGAGCACCACGCGGCGCACCCCGGCGGCCGCGGCGGCGCGCAGCACCCGCAGCGTGCCCTCCACCGCGGGCCCGATGAGCGCCTGTTCGTCGGCGGGCGGAGTGGACGGGAACGGCGAGGCGACGTGCAGGACCGCGTCGCACCCGGTGACGGCGGCGGCCCAGCCCGCGTCGTCGTCGAGCGAGGCGGCCACGAACTCGAGCTCACCGCCGGTGCGGCGGGCGAGTTCGGTCAGGTGCGCGCGCTTGCCGTGCGCGGCGAGGTCGCGCACGGTGCCGCGCACGGCGTATCCGTGCTCGAGCAGTTCGGCGATGCAGTGGCCGGCGACGAAACCCGTTGCGCCGGTGACGAGTACCCGTGTGGTCATGGTGGTTCACCCATTCGTTCCGCGGTGGCGACCGCCCATCTGAGCGGTGCTCAAATAATCTAAGCACCGCATAGATTTCCTGTCCAGTACCGATCCGCGACCGCTCCTCGCATACGCTCGGAGGGTGAAGCGCACCAAGTACCACCACGGCGACCTGCGGGCCACGCTGATGGACGCCTGCCTGCGCCTGATCGAAACCGAGGGCCTGGCCGCCGTCAGCCTGCGCCGGGTGGCCCGCGAGGCCGGGGTCAGCAGCGGCGCGCCCTATCACCATTTCGCCGACCGTGCCGCGCTGCTCTCGGCGCTCTCGGTCGACGGGTTCCAGCAGCTCGCCGCCGACCTCACCGCCGCGCGCGCCGCCGCCGACACCCCGCTGGCCGCGCTGTCCGACCTCGGTGCGAGCTATATCCGGTTCTCCCGCGAACATCCGGCGCAGTTCCAGCTGATGTTCCGGCCCGAGCTCTCCCAGCCCGACAAACACCCCGACGCGCACATCGCCGGGGACACCGCCTTCGGCGTGCTCGAAGAGACCGTCGCCGAGGCCGTCGCCACCGGCGCGCTGTCGGCCGACCGCGCCGAGACCCTGGCCGTGGCCTGGTGGGGCCTGGCGCACGGCCTGGCCTCGCTGTGGCTCGACGGCCAGCTCGAGAAGCGCTGCCAGCAGCTGGGGACCCCGACCACTGTCCTCGTCGACACCATCATGCGCTCGTTCGCCGACCTGATCGCCGGGCACCGCGCCGGCGCCTGAGGCGCTCTCGCTTATTCGCTCGGCCGGGCGCGCACGCTCACCTACAGTGGGTGACACCGCATTTCCCCGCCGGCGGTCCGCCGTCCGCGACGCGCCACCGGCCGAGCCGGAACAGGACAGGCGTGACCGACGAACACCTCACACTTCCGCGCTACGGGACGGGCGCGCTCTCCGACCTGCTGCCCTCGGCCCTGGCCTGCCTCGGTGTCGCGGGCGAGACCGACCGGCTCGGCCTGGCCCTGGATGTCGACCACGTCTGCGTCCTGCTGGTGGACGGGCTCGGCGCCGAAGCCCTGGCCGCCCACCCCGACAGCGCGCCCTTCCTGACCAGCCTGCCGCCCGCCGAGATGACCGTCGGCTTCCCGAGCACCACCGCGACCAGCCTGACCACCCTGGGCACCGGTCTGCCGCCGGGTGAACACGGCATCGTCGGCTACCTGGTGCGGCTGCCCGGCGAGGAGCGGCTGTTCAACACCCTGCGCTGGCGGCTCACCGGCGCTGGCCCGAAGGTCGACACCCTGACCGCATTCCCGCCCGAGCGAATCCAGCCCCAGCGCACCGCCTTCGAGCGCGCCGCGGCCGGCGGGGTCACCGCGATCCAGGTCGCGCCGGGCTATCAGAACGGGTCCGGCCTCACCCGCGCGGGTTGGCGCGGCGGCGGTTTCCGCCCGACGTTCTCCGTCGGCGACCTGGTCGACGGTGTCCTCGACGCGCTCGCCTCCGCGCCGAAAACCCTGGTCTACACCTACCATTCGGACCTCGACACCACCGGGCACGCCCGCGGACCGCGCTCGCGCGCCTGGCGGTTCGAACTGGCCAATGTCGACCGGATCGTCACCGAGCTGGCCACCCGGCTGCCCCCGCGCTCGGCGCTGATCGTCACCGGTGACCACGGCATGGTCGAGCTCACCGACCGCATCGACGCCGATGCCGACCCGCGCCTGACCGAGGGCGTCGTGGCGCTCGGCGGCGAGGTCAGGGCCCGCCACGTCTATACCGCCGACGGCGCGCTCGGCGATGTCGCCGACACCTGGACGGGGATCCTCGGCGCCGACTTCCTGGTCCGCACCAGGGCCGAGGCGATCACCGCGGGCTGGTTCGGGCCGCAGGTGTCCGACGAATCCGCCGCGCGCATCGGCGATCTCGTCGTCGCCGCGTGCGGCAGCGCGGGCGTGGTCCGCACCGCGGCCGAACCCGTCGAGTCGATGATGGTGGGCTATCACGGCTCGATGACTCCGGGCGAACAGCTGGTTCCGTTGCGGATACACCGCAGCTGACCCGCACCGCCTAGGCTGGAGCCACTCGGCGCGCGAGTCGCGCGCAGCGGACCACCAGGAGGAACCATGCACGCCACCACCCGGACCGGCGCTCTCGCCGTTGGCATCGCGGTGGCGGCAGCCCTGGCGAGCGGCTGCACCGAGGTCGAGCGGGTGCTCAACAAGGGCGGCGACACCACCTGCCGCGACTACGTCGGCCAGGAACCCGACACCAAGCGGATCACCATCACCAAGGCGATCAAGGAACGCAACGGCACCGACAACGAGCCCTCGGGCACCCTGGTCGACTCGATGATCGTCCAGGTGGACCTGCTCTGCGCCGGTCAGCGCAATATCGACACCCCGATCAAGAACGCCGACATCGCCGGGCTGTTCCTGAACAAGTAACCGCGGCCGCCACGTCAAGCCGCCACGACAGGGCAGCTACCGGTGACCCGGTCGTCCTCCCGCAAACGGTCCACACACCGGTGACGCAGCTGCTAGACAGGAAGGCGCCACCGACGAGCAGGGAGTGAACGTGGGCGCACACGACGACCCGATCGCCGGATCGCCCCGACCCGACCGGCTCTCGGACTACCGGGGCGCGCTCGAGCAGCAGTGGAACAAGCTCGCCGCGCCCTCGCGCCCGCTGCAGCTGCCCCGCGACACCGGCCCGGTGCGCGAGGAAGTCGCCAAATCCTGGCAGCGCTCGCTGCACACCGTCGATCCCGCCCAGTCCGTGGCACCCGGTTTCGACGACATCAGCGACCGCTGGTCGGAGTCGCCGCTGCGCAGACCGGTCACCGAACTGGCAGGCCAATTGCGCGGCATCGCCGAGGATTCCGGGTACCTGGCCGTCGTCAGTGACGAATCGGGCACCATCTTGTGGACCGCGGGCGATCGCGCCCTGCGCCGCCAGGGTGAACAGGTGAACTTCGCGCCGGGCGGGGTCTGGGACGAAAGCCACATGGGCACCAACGGTTTGTCGCTGGCCCTGCACGACGACAAGGCCGTCACGGTGTTCTCCGCCGAGCACCTGGTCGCCGCCCTGCACGGCTGGGTCTGCTATTCGGCGCCGATCCACGGCCCCGACGGGCGACAGGTGGGCGTACTCGACCTGTCGTCGAGCTGGGAACGGTCGCATCCGATGGTGATGACCTCGGTGCGCGCCCTGGTGACCGCCGTGGAGACGATGCTGCGCGCCGAAGCGCCCGCGCCCGCGCCGGGCGTGCGCCTCGAATGTCTCGGCGCCGCAAGGCTGTTGCGTGACGGCAGGCCGGTGCCGCTGCCACCGCGCCAGCTCGAGATCCTCGCGCTGCTGGCACTGGAACCCGACGGCTACACCCCCGAGCAGCTGCACGCCGCGGTCTACGGCGACCGCGCGGTCTCGCTCAACACCCTCAAAGCCGATGTCTCGCACCTGCGCCGGGCCACCCGCGGCGAGATCGCCAACCGGCGCTACATGCTCACCGGGCCGGTGTCCTGCGACGCGGTCGACCTGCTCGCGGCCATCGAGGGCGGCGACCTCACCTCGGCGCTGTGGCTCTACCGCGGCCCGCTGCTGCCCGGCTCGGACCTGCCCGGCGTCGAACAGTGGCGCGCCCACCTCGACGTGGGGATCCGCAACGCGGTCCTCAACAGCGACCGGCCCGAACACGCCGTCGCGTTCGGGCAGCGCTGCACCGGCGACGTCGCCGTGCACGAGCACGCCCTGCGCCTGCTGCCCCGCGACGACGTCCGCCGGGCCGTCGTCACCGCGCGTCTGTACACCGCACGCCAGGGCTGACCTGCGCGAACGCGCTCACCTACCTCGTGCCAACCTTCGCCGACCATAGTGGGTTCCACCACGCACGGGTCGCGAGGAGCGAGACGCATGATCTACGGCAAGCCCGGATCGGATACCGGCATAGTCAGCTATGCCGCCCGATACGACAACTTCATCGGAGGTGACTGGGCCGCCCCCATCGAGGGCCGCTACTTCGACAACACCTCGCCGGTCGACGGCGAGACGTTCTGCGCGGTGGCGAGGTCGACGGCCGCCGACATCGACATGGCCCTCGAGGCCGCGCACCGGGCCACCGAGCGCTGGGCCGCGACCCCGGTCGCCGAGCGCGCCGACATCCTGCTCAAGATCGCCGACCGGATCGAGAACAGCATCGAGCCGCTGGCGGTCGCGGAGACCTGGGACAACGGCAAACCCGTCCGCGAGACCCTGGCCGCCGACCTGCCGTTGGCGGTGGACCACTTCCGCTACTTCGCCGGCGTGCTGCGCGCCCAGGAGGGCGGGATCTCGCAGATCGATCCGGACACGGTCGCCTACCACTACCACGAGCCGCTCGGCGTGGTCGGGCAGATCATCCCGTGGAACTTCCCGATCCTGATGGCCGCGTGGAAACTCGCTCCCGCGCTCGCCGCGGGCAACTGCGTGGTGATCAAACCCGCCGAACAGACCCCGGCCTCGCTGCTGCTGGTGGTGGAGTTGATCGCCGATCTCCTACCCCCGGGAGTTCTCAACGTGGTCAACGGGTTCGGCGTCGAGGCGGGCAAACCGCTGGCGCAGAGCCCCCGGGTGGCCAAGATCGCCTTCACCGGCGAGACCACCACCGGCAGGCTGATCATGCAGTACGCCGCCGAGAACCTCATCCCGGTGTCGCTGGAACTGGGCGGCAAGAGCCCCAACATCTTCCTGCCCGATGTGATGGCCGCCGACGACGACTATCTGGACAAGGCCGTCGAAGGCTTCGTCCTGTTCGCCCTGAACCAGGGCGAGGTGTGCACGTGCCCCTCCCGGGCACTGATCCACTCGTCGATCTACGACGAGTTCCTCGCCCGCTGCATCGCCCGCACCGAGGCCATCGTGTCCGGTCATCCGCTCGACACCGAGACGATGATCGGCGCACAGGCCGGCAACGACCAATACGAGAAGATCTTGTCCTACCTGGACATCGGCAGAGCCGAAGGCGCCCGCGTGCTGACTGGAGGGGAAGCACGCAAGGTCGACGGCCTGCCGGGTGGGTACTACATCGAACCCACCGTCTTCGAGGGTGACAACACCATGCGGATCTTCCAGGAGGAGATCTTCGGCCCCGTCGTCGCGGTGACCCGCTTCGACACCACCGACGAAGCGATCCGCATCGCCAACGACACTCTCTACGGCCTCGGTGCGGGCGTGTGGACCCGCGACATCAACACCGCCCACCGGCTCGGCCGTGGCATCAAGGCAGGCCGGGTCTGGACCAACTGCTACCACGCCTACCCCGCGCACGCCGCCTTCGGCGGCTACAAGAAGTCGGGATTCGGCAGGGAGAATCACGCCATGATGCTCGGGCACTACCAGCAGACCAAGAATCTGCTGGTCAGCTATTCGACGACGACACTGGGGATGTTCTGATGCAGAACCGGGTCCACCGTGTGGAGATCACCGAACGAGCACAGACTCTGTTGCGCAGGCTGATCGAGGACAACGGGCCGGTGCTGTTCCGCCAGTCCGGCGACTGCGCCGACGAGGACGCGGCGCCGGTGTGCCTGTCCGCCAAGCAGTTCCCGATCGAGAAGGCCGACGTCCTGCTGGGCAGGCTCAGCTGGCACACCGAGTTCTGGATCAGCCCGGAGCTGTTCGAATGCTGGAAGGACACCCACCTGACCGTGGACGCGGTCCGCGGCCAGGCAGGCGCGGATTCCCTCGAGGCGGGCCGTGGCATGCGATTCGTCCTGCGCGCCCGGCAGTTGACCGAGGCGGAGAACGCGGCCCTGGCGGCCGCCCCGCCCCCACGAACGGGCGCCGACCGCACGCTGTAGCGGCGCCACCGACCTGACCTGGTGGGACCGTCCCGGGCCCGCCAGGCCATGGCGAGCCCCCGCCGACTGGGCCATCGCGGCTCAGCCGGCGGGGTGAGCTCGCCGCCGCGCGATGTCGTCCCCGCATAGCAAAAACGTTCCCGCGCAAACCAAATCGCGTCTCGCTCAGCGAGACACGCAGGTCAAGACTGCAACGATTCCGTTACGTTATGGCGATGTTCTTAGCGAGACTCGGTGTTCGTACCCGGATTCTGGCGATCGCTCTCATCCCCAGTCTCACGCTGGTGGTGGTCGGCGTCGGCACGGCGGGCTACCTGGTCGACGAGAGCAACAAGGCCAAGACCTGGGCCTCGGAGATGCAGGCCGCGGTGCCGTACACCCGCGAGCTGATCGAGGCCGTCCAGTCCGAACGTCAGCTCACCCTGGCCCACCTGGCCGGCGACGAGACCGCCCAGGCCGCGCTGGGTCCCGCGCGCGCCCGGCTCGACGCCGCCTTCCGCGCGCTGATCGAGATCTCCGCGGGCATCCGCGAGGTCGACGACTCCAACATCGGTGACGACAAGGGCGGATTCACCACCCTCGGAACGCATCTGGCCGGGGTCCGCGGCGGCGCCGACGCCGGCATGCTGCCCGCCACCGACGCCTACACCTTCTACAACCGGCTGCTCGACGTGTTCACCCAGGGCACCAAGGTCGCCGAGCGCGCCGCCCCCGACGCGGTGGTGGCCTCCGGCGTCGCCGAGGGCATGCGCCTGCTCAACGCCGCCGAGGCGATGTCGCGCAGCAATGCGCTCGCCGTGGCCATGGTCGCGGGCGGCCCCGCGGCCACCGTGCCGCTCGACGAGTTCATCCGCCAGGCCGGGTTCTACCGCCACGAGATCGCCAATGTGGTGGCCGAACTCGGCGAATCCGAGCGCACCGCGCTGACCGCCCTGATGGCGGCCCCGACCTGGCAGCAGCTGTCCGGGATGGAGTCGGCCATCGTGCAGCGCTTCGCCGCGCCCGCCACGACCACGACCAGCGGGTCGACGGCCAAGCAAACCCAGGCCGCGCTGCCGTTGTCGAACGCGGAATGGCAGAGCGCGGCAACCGAAGTCAACCGCGCCATGCTCGACGCGTACGGCGCGCACAACCGGCACGTGCAGAAGCTCGCCCAGGACACCGCCGAGCGGGCCGAGGTGAACGCCGCCATGGCCGGTGGCGGCGTGCTCGCGCTCAGTGTGCTGGTGTTCCTGGTCGCGGTGATCCTGGCCAACCGGATCATCCGGCGGCTGCGCAGGCTGCGCACCGAGACCCTGGCGCTGGCCGACGAGCAGCTGCCCGCCACCATGCGCGCGCTGCGCGAGGGCGGCGACATCGACGCGGTGCCGACCTCCCCCACCCTCGATTTCGGCAAGGACGAGATCGGCCAGGTGGCCCAGGCGTTCGAGCACGCCGCCTCGGCCGCGCTGCGCGCCGCCGTCGACGAGGCCCGGACCAGGGAGGGCGTGCGCGCGGTGTTCCTCAACATCGCCCACCGCAGCCAGATCGTGGTGCACCGCCAGCTCGAGATCCTCGACGAAGCCGAACGCCGCCAGGAGGATCCGGCCCTGCTGGAGACCCTGTTCCGGCTCGACCACCTGGCCACCCGCGAACGCCGCAACGCCGAGAACCTGATCATCCTCGGCGGCGGCAGGCCCGGCAGGCAGTGGCGCAACCCGGTGCCGGTGATGGACGTGGTCCGCAGCGCCATCGGCGAGACCCTCGACTACGCCAGGGTGCGGGTGACCAAGCTGCCCGAGGTGAGCGTCGTGGGCACCGTGGTCGCCGACCTCGTGCACCTGCTCGCCGAGCTGGTCGACAACGCGACCGCGTTCTCCCCGCCGCAGTCGCGGGTGGAGGCGGGCGGCAATGTCGTCGGCAAGGGCGTGGTCATCGAGATCACCGACCAGGGCATGGGCATGGGCCCGGAGGACCTGGAGAGGTTCAACGCCATGCTGGCCGATCCGCCGGACTTCGGCGTCGGCACGCTGTCCTCGGACTCGCGTCTCGGCCTGTTCGTGGTGGCCCGGCTGGCCGTCGCGCACGGTATCTCGGTGCGGCTCAGCGAATCCGACTACGGCGGCATCCGCGCGATCGTGCTGGTGCCGGTGTCGCTGCTGGCCGGGGACGCCGACGCGCCCGCGTCCCCGTCGACCACCGGACCGCTGCGCCGCGGCCTGCCCGCCGCGGTCGCCGCGCCGGCCCCGATCGCCGCCATCGAGCCGGCGCACTCGCCGGTGGCCACCCTGGTCGCCGACCCGGCGCCCACGCCCGCGCCGCGCCCGGTGGAACCGGCACCGGAACCGCCCGCGCCCACCGAGGACGGCAGGCCCGCGCTGCCGCGCCGCCAGCGCCAGACCAACCTCGCGCCCGAACTCACCGACGAACCCGCGGCCGAGGCGCCGCGCACGCCGGAGCGGCCACGCTCGGCCGAACAGGCGCGCGACATCATGTCGGCGATCGAGAACGGCACCAGGCAGGGCCGCAAACCACTCTCCACCACGCATCAGGACGAACAGGAAGGCTGAGGTGAACTCTTCCCACCCAGGTGATCTCAACTGGCTGCTCGACGATCTCGTCGACCGGCTGGCCGGGGTCCGCTACGCGGTCGTGCTGTCCACCGACGGGCTGCTGCTCGGTCGCTCCTCGCAGATGAAGCGGGAAGACGCCGAACACTTCGCCGCCATGTCGTCGACCCTCTACGGCCTCGCGCGCAGCGCGGGCAGCCGGTTCGACGGCGGCGGTGTGCGGCAGGCGGTGATCGAGCTCGACCGTGCCGTCCTGTTCGTGACCTCGGCCGGCGACAACGCCTGCCTGGCGCTGCAGGCGAACGAGTCGGCCAATCTCGGTATGGTCGCCTACGAAATGAACCTCACCGTGCAGCGGGTCGGCAGCTACCTGTCGACCGAGCCGCGCCACGGACTGGCCGAGCTATAGGAAGCACTGCGATGACTCGACTCGGCGATCCGTGGTTCGACGACGCGGCCGGACCCCTGGTCCGGCCGTACGCGGTGACCCGCGGCCGCACCATGGGCGCGGCGCACGACCTGGACATGCTCACGGTGGTGGTGGCGGTGCATCCCGCCCCGACCTTGCGACGACCGGAACCCGAGTACGCGACGATCGCACGCCTGTGCAAACGTCCGCAGTCGGTGGCCGAAGTCTCGGCCGTGCTGAAACTTCCTCTGGCGGTGACCAAGATCCTCGTCGGTGATCTCATCGGCGATGGCCACCTCATCTTCCGGGCTCCGGTAGCGGCCGAGGCCGGCTCCGGGGACCTCAACGTATTGCGAGCGGTTCTGGATGGCATCCGAAAACTTTGACCTCAGCGCACCGGGCGGCGGGCAGCACCTGGCCGCGTCGGTGAAGATCCTCATCGCCGGCGGCTTCGGCGTCGGCAAGACCACCATGGTCTCCTCGATCAGCGAGATCGCGCCGTTGCGCACCGAGGAGCTGATCACCGAGGTCAGCACCGGCGTCGACGATCTGTCGGGGGTGGAACAGAAGTCGACGACCACGGTCGCGCTGGACTTCGGCCGCATCACCATCGACCGCGACCTGGTGCTGTACCTGTTCGGCACCCCCGGCCAGGACCGGTTCTGGTTCCTGTGGGACGAGCTGTGCCGCGGCGCGCTGGGCGCGATCGTGCTGGCCGACACCCGCAGGCTCAGCAATTCCTTCGCCGCCGTCGACTTCTTCGAGCGGCGCGGGCTGCCGTTCCTGATCGCGGTGAACTGCTTCGAGGGCGCGCCCCGCTACACCGTCGACGAGGTGCGCGACGCGCTCGACCTGGATCCGGCGACCCCGGTGGTGCTGTGCGACGCCCGCGACCGGCCCTCTGCCAAGGCGGTACTGACACACCTGGTGGAATACCTGATCGAGCGCGCCACCCGGACCCCGGTGACCACCTAGGCACGATCGGCCGCATCCGCCGCCGGGCCCACCCGCACAGCGCGACGCCCCGTGACCTTCTCCGGTCACGGGGCGTCGCTGTCGGCTCAGACGGCCGGGCCTGCCTCGGCCACGGCGGCCAGGCGGTCCACCGAGGCCTGCAGCTTGTCCGCGGTGGTGGCCTTGGCCCGCACCTGCCGCAGCTCGTCGTCCAACCGGGTCCAGTCGTAGGTGTGGGTCACCCGCGTGGTGGCCTCGTCGATGGGTTCCAGCTCCCAGCGCCACAGGTGTCCGGGCGGGGTCTTGCCACGCTCGGACGGGTTCCACGCGATCCGGCGGCCCTCCTCGAACTCGACGATGTGGTTGTCGCGATCGACCCCGTTGGTGAGGGTGGTGGTGAACACGTCACCGGTGGCGCGGACCCGCTGGCCCGCCGCCGCCTCGGCGAGATTGTCGTTGCCGTCCCAGCGCGGCTGCTGGGCGGGGTCGGCGATCAGTTCGAACAGGGCGGCCGCGCTCGCCGCGATGTCGCGGGAGGCGTGCACGATGCGGGGCACGTCGGTGGTTTCGGTCACGAACCGATAGAACCAGCAGCTCACACACCCGGCAACTATTCGGCTCGAGCCCGCGACTAACCCGCCCGGTGGATCGCGAAGACGGGGATCTGACGGCTCGTCTTCTCCCGGTACTCGCCGAAGCCGGGCATCAGCTCCACCATCCGGTCGTAGAGCGCGGTGCGTTCCGGCTCGGTGACGAGTTCGGCCTTGGCGGTGAAGGTTTCGGTGGGCAGTTCCACGGTGAGTTCCGGATTCGCGACCAGGTTGTGGTACCAGGCGGGGTGCCGGTCGGCGCCGCCGTTGGAGGCGATCAGCACGATCCGCTCCCCGTCGGGCAGGTACACCAGCGGGTTGGTGATCGCGCGACCGGATTTCGCACCGGTCGTGGTGATGATCACCATGTGCTCGTTGCCCTCGAACATGCCGCCGACCCGGCCGCCGTTGGCCCGGAATTCGGCGATCACCTGGTCGTTGAATGCGCTCATCGTCGTCCTTTCCCTGGTGTCCCCTGACCCAACCACCGTGGCGGGCCGGGCATTCCCCGCAGTCCTCGGCATATGCGCCGAGATAGTTCGGTCCACTAACGTTGCGGGGTGCTTGGACATTCTCATGCGACCAGTGGTGCGCTGGCCTGGGCGGGAACCGCCGCGGCGCTCCCGCTCACGGTCGCCGCGTTCCCCCTGTTCGACAGCGACACAACCCGTTTCGGCATCGCCGAGCTGATCATGGGTACCCTGCTCACCGCGGGGGCCGCGCTGTTGCCGGACGCGGATCATCCGAGCGGCACCATCTCGCATGTGCTGGGCCCGGTCTCACATCACCTGTGCCGGTTCATCTCCTGGGTCTCCGGTGGGCACCGGCACGGCACCCACTCGCTGCTGTTCGTCGTCGCCGCGGTCGCCGCCACCTGGGCCGGGGAGCACTATCTCGGCAGGCCGTTCACGTTGAGCCTGGTGTTCTTCCTGCTGGCGCTGGCGGTGCGGTCGCTGCATCTGTGCCCGCCGGGCAAGAGCGTGCGCACCTACGGCACGGTGATCGTGCTGGCGACGGCGGGCACCTTCGCCGTCGACCACTGGATCGTGGACCGGCCCGCGTGGCTGCCGATCTGTGTCGGCCTCGGCTGCCTGGCGCATCTGCTGGGCGACTGTCTCACCGACCGCGGCTGCCGGCTGCTGTGGCCGTTCCCGCTGCGGACCCGGGTGCCCCTGATCGATCGGACCGGCAACCGGGTCGAGACCTGGGTCATCTCACCGCTGTTCGTGCTCGGCACGATGGGTGCGCTCTGGTACGCGATCATGCACCGGCCCTGAGCGGGTCGTCGGCGGCACGGACGGTGGCCCTCCCCCGTCCGTGCCCTTCTTTTTTAGGTGTTGTTCGATCGCAGACACATGTTTTAATGCGCATATCTCAGTATCGGCATGGCGTTTGTGATGTGTCAGCACCGAGATCCGGACCGGCGCACACTTTCCCCGAAAGCGACCCGAACCCCGCGCATTTCAGTGCACAGTTGTACTCTCAAACTTGTGACCGAGCAGCTCCCCCAGTCCCAGGCCGAAGTACAGGCACTCACACGCCTGGCCGGCGACGAGTTCGTCGGCGCCGTCGACGGGATCGCGGCCATCCATCGCGCCATCTCCGATCGCGTGTTCGCCGCGGTACGGATGGGCGTCGGCCCGGCCGCCCACCCGGTGAAGGTGGTGCACGACGCGATCACCGACAGCGTGTACGCGGTCGTCGGCGGTACGGGATTCGTGGTCGGCGAGGTCGCGAGCGCGGTCCGGATGCCCGGCGTCACCGCGCCCTCGCGCACGGTGTGGGGCGCGGGCGTACTGGCCGCCGTGCAGGGACTCATCGGCGACACCCTGCAGGACGAGGCTCCGATCCTGGCCTCCCCCATGACCTTCCGCGTCGACGGCGCACCGGTCCCGCCGGAACAGTTCGCCGCGCACGTCCCGGTGCCGACCACCCGGCTGGCCGTCCACCTGCACGGACTCGCGGAGACCGAGCACGCCTGGCGCCTCGGCGGCCGTCCCAGCTACGGCGCACGACTCGAACAGGACCTCGGCTACACACCGGTCTTCGTGCGCTACAACTCCGGGCTGCACATCTCCGAGAACGCCGCTCAGCTCGACGACCTGCTGACCCGCCTCGTCGCGTCGTGGCCGCTGCCGGTGCACGAGATCTGCCTGATCGGCCATTCCATGGGCGGGCTTGTCGCTCGCGGTGCCTGCCACCGCGCCGACGAGGCGGGCGCGAGCTGGGTGCGCGCGGTCCGGCAGATCGTCTGCCTCGGTTCCCCGCACCTGGGCGCCCCGCTCGAGCAGCTCGCCCATGTCGCCGCCGCCGCGTTCGGCCTGCTGCCCGAGACCCGGCCGCTCAGCTCGCTGCTGCGGCGGCGCAGTGCCGGGATCCGCGACCTGCGGCAGGGCTCGCTCGTCGACGAGGACTGGCGCGATCTCGATGCCGACGCCCTGCGCGCCCGCGCGGTGCGCGAGGTGCCGCTGATCGCCGGCGTCGACCACTACTTCGTCACCGCCACCGTCACCCACAGCCCCGCCCATCCGGTCGGCCGGGTGGTCGGGGACGGGCTGGTGCTCAGCGGCAGCGGCGCCGGCCGCGGCCGCACCCGGCGGATCGGGCTGGCCGACATCGACGGCCTGCACGTGCCCGCGGCCCACCATTTCAGTCTGCTCAACCACGACGCGGTCTACACGGCCCTGCACGGTTGGCTCGCGAGCACCCCCCGCCGGACGGCCCGGGTGGATACGCTGTGGCCATGACTCTCGACCACGGCGATCCCGGCGACGCTCCCTCCATCCCGCTGCCGACCGCTCCCCTGGCCAACGAGGCCCGCCCCTCGGCGGCCGAGGAGGCCAGAACGATTGCGGCGGCCACCAATACGGGCACCCTGGCCAGTCTCACCGCCGACGGCGCGCCGTGGGCGTCGTTCATCACCTACGGACTGCTCGACGGCGCCCCGGTGCTGAGCGTGTCCCGGCTGGCCGAACACGGCCGCAACCTGGCCGCCGATCCGCGCGCCAGCATCGCGATCGTCACCCCCGACATTCCGGCTGATCCGCTGGCGGGCACCAGGATCACCCTCGCGGGTGTGGTCGAGCGTCCCGAGGGCGCCGAGGCCGAGGCCGCGCGCGCGGCACACCTGGCCGCGATCCCGGCGGCGAAGTACTACATCGACTACAGCGACTTCACCCTGTGGGTGCTGCGGGTCCAGCGGGTGCGCTGGGTCGGCGGGTACGGACGGATGGATTCGGCCTCCGCGCAGGACTACCTGGCCGCGCAGCCGGATCCGATCGTGCCGCTGGCCGCGCCGGGCATCGCCCACCTCAACGCCGACCACGCCGACGCGCTGCTGGCCATGGCCACCCGGCTCGGCGGATTCCCGGACGCCACGGCGGCCACCTGCGAGCGCGCCGACCGCTACGGCCTCGACCTGCGGGTCGAGACACCGCGCGGGGTGGCCCGCACCCGGGTCGGCTACACCGCGCCGCTCTCGGGGATCGGTGACCTGCGTTCGGCCACGGTCGAACTCACCCGGCTGGCCCGCGCCGCGAGCTGACGAGTTACGCCTCGTACAGCTCCAGCGGCAGATCGTCGGGGTCGAAGAAGAACGCCATGTGCTTGCCGGTGTGCTCGTCGACCCGTAGTTCCTCGGTGCGCACGCCGCGCTCACGCAAGGTCGTGAGCGCGGCGGCCACGTCCGCGACGGCGAAGGCGAGATGCCGCAACCCCGCCGCCTCCGGCCTGCTCGGCCGCGGAGGCGGGTCGGGGAAGGAGAACAGCTCGATCCGGCAGCCGCCCGACAGCGCCACATCGAGCTTCCACGAGTCGCGGTCGGCCCGGTAGTTCTCGTCGAGCACCGTGCCACCGAGGATCTCGGTGTAGAACCGCTTCGAGCGCGCGTAGTCGGTGGCGATGATCGCGACGTGATGGACCCCGAGGAACTCCATCCGGACGCCGTTCAGTTCCAGAGCGCGGCGACGGCGACGTTGACGATCGCGAGCGCGCCCGCGGCATCGGTCATCCAGTCGATCTGCTTGCCGCGCTTGGCGTCGGCCCGCCCCATCTCGGCCAGCGCGACCACGATCACCGAGATCGCCAGCTTCACGGCCAGCTTGGTGGTGTCCGGGTCCTTGCCCAGCGAGTCGACCCCGGAGGCCAGGCCCGCCAGGATCACGCCGGTGATCAGCTGCGCCCGCGCGCCCCAGACCATCAGTTCCGAGACCACCGGCCGCGACGCGGCGAATCCACCGACCACCGCCGCCATGCCCAGCAGATGGGTGACAACCACCAGGTTGTATACGAATTCCATGGGTGCCGAGCCTAGTTCAGACGACGACGGCCGGTGCCCGAAGGCACCGGCCGTGGTCCGACGAACTCGTGCGCGGGTTACCGGAGCTGCTGGTCGAGCAGATGGGCGTCCTTGCGGACACCGAAGGCGGTGATGATCTCCATGATGCCGATGACGATCAGGAAGATGCCGACCACGAGCACCAGCGTCGAGATCGAGCTGATCGGCCACACGATCAGCACCACACCGGCGACGGCGCTGATGATGCCGTAGAAGATCTGCCACCCGCGCCCGGGCGTCCCCGGCTCCGAGGCCGCCGCGAACAGCACCGTGATGCCACGGAACAGCCAGCTGATGCCGATCCACAAGGCGAGCAGCAGGATCGAGGTCAGGTCATCGCGGAAGCAGAAGATACCGATCACCAGCGACAGCAGACCACTGATGAACGACAGCACCCGGAAGCTGGTGCTGGGCAGGTGGGTGAAGGCGGCGACCAACTGGAAGATGCCGCTGACAACCATGTAGATACCGAACAGAATGCCCGCCACGAGCAGTGACGGACCGGGCCACACGAGCACGATGATGCCGAGGACCACCGCGAGGAGGCCGGTGACCAGAATCGTTTGCCAGGTTTTCTTGGCCAGAGCCGCAAAGGGGCTCTCCAGCACGGTATTTGTCGTCATGACGAGATGTTATGCCTGGGATCTCCGGTTTTCCCGATATTAGCTGGAGCTGTGATCGTGTCGCGATCGGCGGCATCGCGTCGAGTGCGGGCGCGGGCACCGGGGGTGACCGTCGCCACGTCCTTGCATTCGCGAACGTTTGGTCGGCGCGGCTCTCGGGTAGCTCATGGAAGTGTCGGTTGTACTCGTGCTGCAAGCCCGGGGCCTCGGTGACCTCCTCGCCGCGGTCCCGGCTCTGCGTGCTCTGCGCCGGGCCGAACCACGGAGCCGGATCGTGCTCGCCGCACCGCATCGACTGGAGCAGATCGTCGATCTGATCTCCTCGGTCGACGAGCTGGTGCCCACCGCCGATCCGGCCGCCCTCATCTGGGACGGGCCCGCGCCCGAGCTGGCGGTGAATCTGCACGGCGCCGACGGCGCGAGTGCCAGAGCGCTGGCCGATACCGGCGCCGCGCGGATCATCGGCCATCGCTCCCCCGCGCTGCCCAAGCTCGCCGGGCCGCGCTGGGACCCGGAGGCGCACGTGGTGGACCGCTGGTGCCGGCTGCTGGAGACCGAGGGCATCGCGGCCGATCGCCGCAACCTCGGGCTCATGCCGCCGGTCACCTCGATCAGCCGCCGGGACTGCGTCGTCGTCCACGTCGGCGCGGGCGCGCAGGCCCGCCGCTGGCCGCCGGAGCGGTTCGCGGCGGTGGTGCGGCACCTGCTGGTCCTCGGGCGCGACGTGGTGCTGACCGGTGATCCGTTCGAGCGGGAGATCGCGGTGCAGGTCGCAGCCCAGGCCGGGCTGCCCGACGACCGGGTGCTGGCGGGCAGGCAGAACCTCACCGACCTGGCCGCCACGGTCGCCGAGGCCGCCCTGGTGATCAGCGGCGACACCGGTGTCGCGCACCTGGCGACCGCGTTCGGTACCCGGACGGTGCTGCTGTTCGGTCCCACGCCACCGCGGCGCGGCGGACCGCCCGCGCATCTGCTCGGCAGGCACGCGGTGCTGTGGGCGGGTCAGGTCGGCGATCCCGAGGCCAGGGTCCCGGACCCAGGACTCTTGCGGATCGGGGTGCCGGAGGTGGTGTCCGCCGTCGACGCCCAGCTGGACAAGCAGGACTGGACCGAGTCGACCCGGTCGCGTTATCGCCGCGTCGGCTGACCGGGGGCGGCAGCCTCGCGCAGTGCGGCGGCGTGCGCGGCCAGCGCGCTGGGCCAGAACTGCTCGAGGTAGTCGCGGGCATCGCTGAGGCCGCGCGGGTCCAGCGAGTACAGGTGCCGGTTGCCGTCGCGACGCATCGACACCAGGTGCGCTTCGCGCAGCACCCGCAGGTGCTGGGACGCGGCGGAGCTGGTGATCCCGGCTGCCGCGGCGAGGTCGGAGACCGCGCGCGGGCCCTGCGGTAAGGACTCGAAGATCACGCGCCGGGTGGGGTCGGCCAGGGCGGCGATGGCCCGAACTCCGTTAGCGTCCACTGAATCAGTGTCCTCCGGAAGCCGTAGTTCGGCAATGATCTTGCGACCTGGGAATTC
This sequence comes from Nocardia asteroides, assembly GCF_900637185.1. NCBI lineage: Bacteria > Bacillati > Actinomycetota > Actinomycetes > Mycobacteriales > Nocardiaceae > Nocardia > Nocardia asteroides. Next base: position 4,597,758 of record NZ_LR134352.1, read on the forward strand.
CGCCCGGTCGGTCCCGGGAATTTCCGCTTTCGTTATGGTGTCGTTATAGATCAACTGGCGTTATAGCGGTTCGTGATCGCAGCCACATCATTCGCTGTCGAGATCACGGTTTCGCTACGTTCGAAACATGTTCGTGACCAACCCGTTATCTGCTCGAGTCTCCGACGCCATGGCCGGCCGTTGGGGAGGCGTTGTCGCGGGTGCGGTGGCTCTGTCCGCACTCGTGGGAACCTCCGCCGCCACCTTCGGTGCGCCCGAGACCCCGGCTTCCGACACCAGCATCACCGCGGGCTCCGCCGAGACCATCGCCGCGGGTCAGTCGCCGTACCGTTTCACCGCCTACACCCCCGCCGAGGCCCAGGGCCCGCAGGGCGCCGCGCCCGTCTCGGCCCCGATCCCGTGGGAGGAGCACCGCGAAGCCGTGGCGCTCGCGCTGCCGGAGCTGCCCCCGCTGCCCGCCATCGCCCCGCCCCCGCCGCCGCCGCGCCCGCACACCGTGCGCCCGGTCAACGGCAGGCTGACCTCCTACTACGGCGCCCGCTGGGGCACCGCGCACAACGGCATCGACTTCGGCGATCCGATCGGCGCACCGGTCTTCGCCGTCACCGACGGTACCGTCATCGAGACCGGTCCGGCCTCCGGGTTCGGCCTGTGGGTCCGGATCCAGCAGGACGACGGCACCATCGGCGTGTTCGGTCACGTCAACGAGATCCTGGTCCAGCCGGGCCAGCACGTGAACGCCGGTGACGTCGTCGCGACCGTCGGCAACCGCGGTCAGTCGACCGGCCCCCACCTGCACTACGAGGTGCACGTGCCGGACGGTTCGCTCTACGGCGCCCCGATCGACCCGCACCCGTGGCTCGCCGCCCGTGGCGTCGACGCCGGTGTCGCTCAGGACTGATCCCGTGCTCCACTGATGTGCGCCGTGCGCGCGATCAGGAAATCCCGTAGCCGCGCGACCGCGAGTGTCGGCCCATGGTCTCCCGAGACCAGGCCGATCTCGCGGTCGCGTTCGCCATCGATGGCCACCACCACCAGATCGGGGTGCGCGATCTCGGCCGCGGGCAGCAGTGCCACGCCGAGGCCGAGTGCGACCAGCTCGCGCAGGGTGTCGAACTCGGTGATCTCGAACAGCACTCGCGGGGTGAAACCGGCTGCGGCGCACCAGGTGTCGAGCAGGGTCCGGAGCTGGTAGGTCGGCGGGTTGGCGATGAACGGCGCCGCGGCCAGCTCGGCCAGGTCGACCCGGTCGCGCGCGGCCAGCGGATGCGTGCGCGCCACGTGCAGCGCGATCCGCTGCCTGCCCAGCGGTACCGACGGCAGGTCGGGCGGCGGCGGGATCATCACCGCCAGGTCCAGCCTGCCGTCGCGGACCTGCGCGGCCAGCGCCTCCCCGTGCGCCTGCACCAGATGCAGCCGGATCTTCGGCGCTCTCGTGTGGAACTGCGCCAGCAACGACGGGACGCTCACCGGTCCGAGGGTGAGCGGGAATCCGAACCGCACCAGGCCGCTGTCGGGGTCGGCGTCGGCGCGGACCCGGCGCACCGCGTCGTCGAGGGCCCGGACCAGGCCGCGAGTGTGTTCGTAGAGCGCGCGGCCCGGGACGGTGAGCGTCACGCCCCGGCCCGACGGCTGGAACAGCGCCACCCCGAGCTGCTGTTCCACCGTCTTGATCCGGCGGCTCAGCGAGGACTGCGGCACGCCGAGCCGGTCGGCCGCCCGGGTGAAGTGCCCCTCCTCGGCCGCCGCGTCGAAGGCCGCCAGCAGTGGCGCCAGGGCCTGCGCGTCACCGAAATCATCCATTTCCGGATCATATCCTCACCGATTCCGTATTGGACGGATCACTCTCCGCGGCGTGAGGATGGGCTGTACACCGCTCACGGGAGGTTCGACGATGACCGAGACGACACCCATCCACCCCGGAACATCCGGTGGCGCAGACATTCTCGATGCCGTACTGATCGGCGGCGGGATCATGTCGGCGACCCTCGGCGCCCTGCTCGCCACGCTGGCGCCGGACTGGTCGATCGCGCTGTTCGAACGGCTCGGCGAGCCGGCCGCGGAGAGCAGTCATCCGTGGAACAACGCCGGCACCGGCCACCAGGGCCTGTGCGAGCTCAACTACATGCCCGATCCCACCGACGCGGACAAGGCGGCCGAGATCGCCGGCCAATTCGCGCTCACCCGCCGGTTCTGGACGGCGCTGGCCGCGCGCGGCGCGCTGGACCCGGCGACCTTCACCACCCCGACCCCGCACGTGACCGCGGTCTTCGGCGACCGCGACATCGCCTACCTGCGGCAGCGCTACGCCACCCTGCGCGATCAGCCCGGCTTCGCCGGTCTCGAGTACACCGAGGACCGGGCCGTGCTCGCCGAGTGGGCGCCGCTGCTGGTGCGCGGTCGCGCCGACGACGAGCCGATGGCCGCCACCCGGCACACCGCGGGCACCGACGTCGACTTCGGCGCGCTGACCCGGTCGCTGCTGTCGGCCATGGCGACGCAGGGTGCGGCCGTGCGGCTGCATCGCGAGATCACCGGGCTCACCCGCGGCAAGGACGGGATCTGGACCGTACGTGGCCGGGACCTGGACAGCGGCAAACGTTTCCAGGTCCGCGCGCGGTTCGTGTTCGTCGGCGCGGGCGGGTACGCCCTGCGGCTGCTGCAGCGCGCGCACCTGCCCGAAGTGCGGGGCTACGGCGTGTTCCCGCTGGGCGCCCAGTTCTTGCGGACGGGCAATCCCGCCGTGGTGGCCGAGCACCACGCGAAGGTCTACAGCCAGGCCGCCCTCGGCGCGCCGCCGATGTCGGTGCCGCATCTGGACCGCCGCGAGGTCGACGGCTCGGCAGCGCTGTTGTTCGGCCCGTATGCCACCTTCAGCACCAGGCTGCTGCGTTACGGCAAGCTGACCGATCTGTTCACCACGTTGCGGCCGCACAACATCGTGCCGCTGGTGGCGGCCGGGCTGCAGAACCTCGGCCTGGTGCGATACCTGGTCACCGAACTGCTCGCCGCGCCGCGCCGCAAGTTCGCCCAGTTGCAGCGGTTCTACCCCACCGCCGATCCGGCCGACTGGGAACTGATCCAGGCCGGTCAGCGGGCCCAGCTGGTCAAGCCCGACAGCAGGCGCGGCGGTGTGCTGGCCTTCGGCACGGAATTGGTGACCGGCGCCGACGGCACCATCGCCGGTCTGCTGGGCGCCTCTCCGGGCGCGTCCATCGCCCCCGCGGTCATGCGCGACCTGCTCGACCGCTGCTTCCCCGGGCGCCGCTACGAATGGGCACCGCTGCTCGCGGAGCTGCTGCCGGAGTCGCCGAAGGCGCCGCTCAGCGCGGCGCGGTGACCAGGGCCCCGAACAGCCGGTGGCTGCGGGCACTCATCTGCGCCGCCGTCTGCTCGGGGTGGCGCAGCCACCACAGCACCAGTGAGGTCACCGCGCCCATCCAGACGTCGGTGAAGGCGGACAGGTCGTCGGGATCAGTGAGGGCGAGACCGGCGAGCGCGTCGGCGACGCCGCGCGCGGCCTGGGCGGCGATGCGGCGCCGGGCCGCGCGCACCGCGTCGGCGGCGGCGCCCTCGTCCGGATGGGAACGGTCGAAGACCACGGTCCAGTCGTGCGGCCGGGGCGCCAGGGCGCGGAACAGCTCGTCGAGGGTCCGTTCGGCCTTGCTCAGGCCGTCGGCTCCGGTGATGGCCGTTTCGATGGCGTCGTAGATCAGGGTGGCCGCGCGTTCGACACAGGCGATGTACAGTCCGTCCTTGGACTGGAAATAGGTGTAGACCAGCGGCTTCGACACCCCGGCCCGCTGCGCGACGTCGGCCAGCGACAGACCCGCGTAGCCTACCCGGCCGATCTCGGCGACGGCGGCGTCGAGGATCTGCTGCTCACGCTCGGGGCGCGGGACACCCTTGGTTCCGGCTGTACTCACCGCCCCATCCAACCATCAGCGCGGCGACGGTTGACACTCAATTGACCAGTTTGTAATTTACTAGGTAGTCAATTGATCGCCGTCCCTCGATGTCCAGGAGTCGCCGTGTTCGCAGAGCTCGCCCGATCGCTGCTGCTCAACCCGCCCGCGGCGACCCGCGCCGTGGCGCGCTTCGTGCTGGGCGAACAGCACGAGATCGCCGGGAAGACCGTCCTGCTGACCGGCGCGTCGTCCGGAGTCGGCCGGGCCGCCGCGCACGCGCTCGGCCGCGACGGCGCCCGCCTGATCCTGGTCGCCCGCACCCCCGAACCGCTGCTGGAGGTCCGCGACGCGGTGCGCGCGGCGGGCGGGCTCGCCGACGCCATCCCCTGCGACCTGTCCGATCCCGCCGACGTCGACGACCTGGTGAAGACCGTCCTCGAGCGCTACGGCACGGTCGACGTGCTGGTCAACAACGCGGGCCGCTCGATCCGCCGGCGCGCGGCCGACGCCACCGACCGATTCCACGACTACGAGCGCACCATGGCGCTCAATTACTTCGGCGCGGCCCGGCTGACCATGGGCCTGCTGCCCAGCATGCTCGCGGCGGGCGACGGGCACGTCGTCAATGTCGCCACCTGGGGTGTCGCGGCGGGCTCGATGCCGCTGTTCACCGCCTATCACGCATCCAAGGCGGCGCTCGGCGCGTTCGGGCGCAGCCTGGGCGCCGAGACCCGGTCCCGTGGCGTGCACGTCACCACGGTCGGCTTCCCGCTGGTGCGCACCGAGATGATCGCCCCCACCGGCGACTACGCCGAGTCGGCCGCGCTCACCCCCGACGAGGCCGCGGGATGGATCCGCACGGCGATCCGCACCCGCCCGATCGAGCTCTACCCGCGCTACACCCGCCTCCTGCAGGCCGTGGCGACCGTGTCGCCACGCGCGGTCGACGCCGCCATCTGGCGCCTGGGCATCTGACCCCACCGGGGTAGGGCCGACCCCTACCCCGGTACCGGAATCGAACGGTCCCGCAGCGGGAGGTGCTGGCGCACATCGGATTTCTACCGTCGAGCCATGGCGACGATCGATCTCACCCACACCCTGTCCCGGCTCCGCTCCCCCGCCGCGCCCGCGCGGGGCGACCGTGCGCCCTGGCATGTCCCGCTGCTGGTGAACTCCGCGCTCATGGCCGCGCTGGTGCTGGTGTCGGCGGTCGGCATGCTCGTCGACGACCGGGAACTGCTCGGCGAATCGGTCTGGCTCAAACCCGCCAAGTTCGGCCTCGCCTTCGCGCTCTACGGACTCACGCTGGCCTGGATCCTGCGCCTGCCGCATCGCGGGCGCCGCGCGACCTGGTGGCTGGGCACCGTGTTCGCGATCACCGGCATCGCCGACGTCGGGTTCATCGCGCTGCAGGCCGCGCGCGGCACCTTCAGCCATTTCAACACCGCGAGCGACCCGGTGAACCAGATCGGGCAGCAGGTCTTCACCTCCGGTGTGCCCGGGCTGTTCCTCGCCAATCTGGTCCTGGCCCTGATCATCTCGTGGCAGAAACTGGCCGACCGGCCGACCCGGATCGCCCTGAAGGCGGGCCTGTGGCTGGCGGTGGCGGGCATGATGCTCGGGTATTTGATGGGCTTCACCGGGCCCCAGCTGGTGCGCCAGGCCGACGGCACCGTCGTCGGGCTGATGGCCGGGCACACCGTCCGGGCCGGCGGCGCGCACGGTGACGCGGCCCGCGACGGGCTCGGCGCCATGCCGCTCACCCATTGGAGCACCACCGGCGGTGACCTGCGCATTCCGCATTTCGTCGGGCTGCACGGCATCCAGGTGCTGTTGCTGCTCGCGGTCGCCCTGGTCGCCCTGGCTCCCCGGTACCGGTGGCTGCGCACGGAGACGGTCCGGGCGGCGCTGCTCGGGGTGGCGGTTCTCGGCTACTTCGGGCTGCTCACCCTGGTGCTGTGGCAGGCGCTGCGCGGGCAGCCGCTGACCAGCCCCGACCTGGCCACCGCGGGCGCGGCCACCGCGCTGGCGCTGTTCGTCGCCGGTGGGGTGACGGCGGTGTACCTGCGCGCCCGCGCCGACACGGCGATCGAAGCCTGATGCCCCGGAAGACGTTGGCCCACGGCGAGATTCAGCGCAGCCGCTCGGCTTCCTTGGCCAACTGCAACAGCGTCGCGCTGAGCTGGGCGAGCTCGTCGTGCTCGGCGCCCTCCGAGACCGCGGTGGCCACGTCCTCGGCGGCGCAGCGGGCGGCGAACCAGCGGTCGGCCAGATCCGCGGCCTCCTGCGCGGACAGCACCACCGCGTCCTCCGGAATCCCGGTTCCCTTGAGGCTGGTGCGGTGTTCGTAGGCACGCTGCCGGCACGACTGGCGGCAATAGCGGCGACGGCGACCCGACTCGGAATCCACGATCTCCCGCCCGCACCAGAGGCAGGGCAGCAGGCGACTGCGCGACATGCTGCGAAACCCTAGCGGTCCGAGCGCCGATCGGGCGGCTCAGGTCTCGCTCAGCGGGCACGGCTCATGGCCCGCTCGGCGCCGTCGCCCGTTCCACTACAATGGAACAGTTCAGACGTCCCGCGCGTTAACGGTAGGACCACGACCAGTTCGCGCGCCGCAACCGCCACGGCCGCGAACCCGCGGCGTCACGCCGCCGAAGACAGGGAGCACACATGGCAGATCGCGTACTCCGAGGCAGTCGGCTCGGAGCGGTGAGCTACGAGACCGATCGCGACCACGACCTGGCCCCGCGCCGGATCGCCCGCTACCGCACCGACAACGGTGAAGAGTTCGATGTCCCGTTCGCCGACGACGCGGAGATCCCGCCCACCTGGCTGTGCCGCAACGGCCAGGAGGGCACGCTCATGGAGGGCACCACCCAGGAGACCAAGAAGGTCAAGCCGCCCCGCACCCACTGGGACATGCTGCTGGAGCGACGCAGCAAGGAGGAGCTCGAGGAGCTGCTCAAGGAGCGCCTGGAGCTGCTCAAGACCCGCCGCCGCGGCTAGCGGGCGAGCGACACACACGGCGAAGGCCGCCTCCCCATGGGAGGCGGCCTTCGCCGTGTCCGGCCGTCAGTGACTGGCGACCTTGCGGTACTGCAGCAGGGCCGCGGGCATGGCGACCGCCAGGATCACCACCGAGCAGATCACCGCGTAGAGCACACAGTTGTCGGCCGCCCAGCCGGTGGCCGGGGCGAACGAGGGCGGCGCGTCGTTGTCGAACAGCTTGCGCCCGGCCGCCGACACCGCGGTGATCGGGTTCCATTCCGCGATCGTGCGCAGCGGACCCGGCAGCGTCTCGGCGGAGATGAACGCCGAGGAGATGAACGACAGCGGGAACATCCAGATCAGGCCCGCGCTCTGGGCGACCTCGACGGTCGGCGAGATCAGGCCGGTCAGCGCGCCGACCCAGGACATCGCGAACGCGAACAGCAGGATGATGGCGAAGGCCAGCGCGGCGTCGGCGACGCTGCCGTGGATGCGCCAGCCCACGATGTAGCCGCAGATCACCATCACCCCGAGGCTGAGCACGTTCACCACCAGGTCCGACAGGGTGCGGCCCATCAGCACCGCCAGCCGCGACATCGGCAGGGTCCGCATCCGGTCGATGATGCCCTTCTGCAGGTCACCCGCCAGGCCGACGGTGGTGAAGGCGGCGTTGAACGCGACCGTCTGGGTGAAGATGCCCGCAAGCAGGAATTCGCGGTACTGGTCGCCGCCCAGGGACGCGCCGAAGATGTAGGCGAACAGGAACACGAACATCAGCGGCTGCACCGTCGCGGTCACCAGCAGCGTCGGCACCCGCAGGATGGTCAGCAGATTGCGGTGGGCCACGATCGCGCTGTCGCGGATGAACCGAGCCCGCGGCGGCGCCTCGGCCGCCGCGGCGGGCCGGGGCGCTGCGGTCTGGATCGGCATCTCGCGGGTGTCGTAATCCTCCGCGACCTCCGGTGCCACGCTCACGAGAGAATCTCCTCTTGCACGTCGTCGGTTTCGGGCTCCACGACCGGTTCGGCCGGAGTCCCGGTGAGGGAAAGGAACACGTCGTCGAGGGTGGGCCGGACGACGACGGCGTCGACGACACACACCCCCGCGTCGTCGAGCCGGCGCAGCGCTTCGACCATGGTGCGGGAGCCGTTGCCGACCACCACCGACACCTCGTCGCTGCCCGGTTCGTGGATCGGTTCACCGACGCCGACCTGCTGCAGCACCGTCATCGCCGACGCCGGGCTCTGCCCGGCCGCGAGGGTGACCGTCAGCCGGTCGCCGCCGATCGAGGTCTTGAGTTCGTCGGCCGAGCCGCGCGCGATCACCGTGCCCTTGTCGATGACGGTGATGCGGTCGGCCAGCAGGTCGGCTTCCTCCAGGTACTGCGTGGTGAGCAGCACGGTGGTGCCGTCGTCGACCAGGTCGCCGATCACCTGCCACATGTCCAGCCTGCCGCGCGGGTCCAGGCCGGTGGTCGGTTCGTCGAGCACCACCACCGGCGGGCGCGCCACCAGCGCGCCCGCGAGGTCGAGCCGCCGGGCCATGCCGCCGGAGTAGGTGCCCGCGCGCCGTCCGGCGGCGTATTCCAGGCCCAGCGCGGCGAGCAGCTGTTCGGCCCGTTCCACCGCCTGCTTGCGGGACATGCCGTACAGGCGCGCCACCATGCGCAGGTTCTCGTACCCGGTCAGGTTCGCGTCGACCGCGGCGTACTGCCCCGACAGGCCGATCCGGGTGCGCGCGGTGGCCGGGTCGGCCAGCACGTCGACACCGGCGACCCGGATCGAGCCGGCGTCGGGCCGCAGCAGCGTGGTGACGACCCGCACGGTGGTCGTCTTGCCCGCGCCGTTGGGTCCCAGCAGGCCGAGCACCGTGCCCGCGGGGATCTCCAGGTCGATCTCCTTCAGCACGCGCACCTTGCCGTAACTCTTGGCCAGGCCACGGACTTCTACCGCCAGACTCACGGACGCATCTCCTTCTGGCCGCCGCCGCACACGGTGATCTCCGGGACCGCGTCGAGGTGGCGATGCAGCACGGGGCCGATCACCGCCAGCGATTCCGGCGTGGTCATCGCCGCATGCCTGCAGGGCAGGTCGTGGTTGTGGATGTTGCCGGTGACGAACGGCTGCCACGCTTCGGCTCGCCTGCCGGGATCGGCGGCGTTGATCTCGTCCGCCACGGCGGAGAAGAACACCAGGTCGCCGTCGAAGGTGCGCGGCCGGAACCGGTTCGCCATCATCGTGCCGTCGGCGTACCCGGTGTAGAGCCGTTCGAGATTCTCGACCGAGAGCGCGGCGAACGGGCCCGGCTGTGCCCGCAGCAGATCCGCCGCCTCGTGCAGGTCGATGTCGGCGGGCAGCGGTGCCCCGCCGAGGATGTCGGCGCCGAACTCGCCGAGGATGTCGGCCACGCTCGGCATCGCGGTGTCGAGCCAGCGGTCGCCGAGCTGGTAGCTGTCCATCATGGCGAGCAGGGCGACGTCCTCCCCCGCGTCCTGCAGCTGGACCGCCACCTCCTGCGCGATCAGGCCGCCGAGCGACCAGCCGAGCAGGTGGTACGGACCGTGCGGCTGGATCGACTTGATGTGGGCCACATAGTGTCCGGCGGCCTCCGGGATGGAGGTGAACCGGTCGTCGCCGGAGACGTGCGGCGCCTGCAGGCCGTAGACCGGGCGTCCCGGCGCCAGGTGCGCGAGCAGGCCCGCGTAGCACCAGGCCAGACCGATCGCGGGGTGCACGCAGAACAGCGGGGTGTCGTGCGGCCCGGTGGACGGCCGGATCGGCAGCACCGGGGCGGTCGCCGCGGCGATGGCGGCACCGGCGTCGGCGCCGTCGAGCCGGGCGGCGATGCCGGCCGGGGTGGCGTCGCCGAACATCAGCTGCACCGGCATGTCGTAGCCCTGCTCGCGCAGCGCCGCGACGACCTTGGTGGCCAGCAGCGAGTTGCCGCCGAGTTCGAAGAACCCGTCGTCGGCGCCGACTCGCTCCACGCCGAGCACCTCGGCGAACACGGTGCACAGCGCCACCTCGGCCGGGGTCGAGGGCGCGCGATAGCCCTCGGCCGCGGTGAACACCGGCTCGGGCAGCCGGGCCCGGTCGAGCTTGCCGACCGGGTTCAGCGGCACCTCGTCGAGGAGCATGACCGACTGCGGCACCATGTAGTTCGGCACGTGCGCGCCGACGTGGTCGAGCAGTTCCCGCACCGTCGGCGCGAGTCCGGCCCGCGCCTTCACGTAGGACACCAGCGCGGTCGCACCCGCCTGGGTCGTGTGCCCGATGGTGAGCGCGAACTCCACGTCGGGGTGCCTGCCGAATGCCACGTCGATCTCGCCGAGCTCGATGCGGAACCCGCGCACCTTCACCTGGTGATCGGTGCGGCCCACGTACTCCACGTCCAGCGCCGACTTCACACCGTCGCGCCAGCGCACCAGGTCGCCCGTGCGGTACATCCGTTCGCCCGGCGCGCCATAGGGATTGGCGACGAACCGCTGGGCGGTCAGGCCCGGCCGGTTGTGGTAGCCACGCGCCAGCGCCGAACCGGCGAGCTGCAGTTCGCCGGTGACGCCGACCGGGGTCGGGTGCAGCCGCCGGTCGAGCACGGTGGCCGCGACGCCGCGGATCGGGCCGCCGATGGTGATCGGCCCCTGCGGGCTCATCGGCTGCGGCATCAGCGTGACGATCGTGGTCTCGGTGGGTCCGTACACGTTGTAGAAGTTGCGGCCCGGTGCCCACCGCGCGAGCAGATCCGGCGGCAGCGCCTCACCACCGACGAGCACGTGCGCCAGCGAGTTCACCCCGGCCGGGTCGACGGTGCCGAGCGCCGCGGTGGTCACGAACGCGTGTGTGATGCGTTCGCGGATGTAGAGCTGGCGCAGTTCCTCGCCGCCGACGATGCCGGTGGGGGCGATCACCAGCGTCGCGGCGCCGCCGAGCGCGAACAGGATGTCGAGCATGGAACCGTCGAAACTCGGGGTGGCGAAGTGCAGGATCCGGCTACCCGGCCGCACGTCGTAGCGGTCGGCGCATTCGGCGGCGAAGTTCGAGATGCCGCCGTGGGTGACAACCACGCCCTTCGGGGTGCCGGTGGAGCCGGAGGTGTAGACGATGTAGGCCGGGTTGCTCACCCGCAGCGGCCGGATCCGGTCCGCGTCGGTGATCGGGGTGTCGTCGGTGCCGAGCACGGTGGCCCGGGTCTGCGGGTCGTCCAGGACCAGCCAGCGGCAGTCGCCGGGCAGCCGGTCCCGGTGCGCGAGCAGGGTCAGCCCCACCGCGGCGCCGGAGTCGGTGAGCATGTGGCTGATCCGCTGTGCCGGGTAGTTCGGGTCGACCGGCACGAACGCCGCACCGGCCTTGGCGACCGCGAGCATGGTCGCCACCGACTCTACCGAGCGCGGAATGCCCAGGGCCACCAGGCTTTCCGGTCCGACACCCTGACCGATGAGGACCCGGGCCAGCCGGTTGGTCCAGCGGTCGAGCGCGTCGTAGGTGACCACGGTGTCGCCGGCCGAGAGCGCCACCGAGTCCCGTGACCTGGCCACCGCGGCACCGAAGACCGCGGGGAAGCTCACCGGGATGTCGGCGCGGCTGCCGTGCACCGGCGCGAGCGCGGTCCACTCGACGGCGTCGAGCAGGGCCAGGTCGCCGACCGCGGTGTGCGGGTCGGCCGCCACGGCGGTGAGCAGCCGGACCAGCCGGTCGCCGAGCCTTCGTGCGGTGACCTCGTCGAACAGGTCGGCGGCGTAGTTCACCGCGAGGGTGATGCCGTCGCCGATCCGGTCGGCGGTCTGGGTCTCGGTGAAGGTGAACTGCAGGTCGAACTTGGCGATCCCGGCGTCGGTGTCGACCGCCTCGATCCGCAGCCCGGGCAGTTCCAGCATCCGCACTGGGGCGTTGCGCACCGACAGCATCACCTGGAACAGCGGGTGATGAGCCTGCGAGCGGGCCGGATTGAGCACCTCGACGAGGCGCTCGAAGGGCATGTCGGCGTTGGCGAAGGCGTCCAGGTCACGGTCGCGGACATTGCGCAGCAGGTCGACGAAGGCGCGCTCGTCGGTGACCTCGGTGCGCAGCACCAGGGTGTTGACGAACATGCCGATCATCGCGTCGAGCGCCGGGTGACCACGGCCCGCGGTCGCGGTGCCGACGGCGATGTCGTCGTCGCCGGTGACCCGGTGCAACAGCACGGCCAGCGCCGCGTGCAGCACCATGAACATGCTGACGTTGTTGGCCGTGGCGATGCTGCGCAGCGCGCGGTGGGTGGCCGCGTCGACCTGGCAGTCGACGGTGCCGCCGCGGTAGGAGGGCACCGGTGGGCGCGGCCGGTCGGCCGGCACGGTGAGCAGCTCGGGCAGGCCGTCGAGGACACCGCGCCAGTGCGCCAGCTGCTTGCTGATCACCGACTCGGGATCGTCCTCGGTGCCGAGCAGTTCCTGCTGCCACAGGGTGTAGTCGGTGTACTGGATCTCCGGGATGAAGTCGCCGTACTGCTCGCCGGCCCGGATCCCGCGGTAGGCGGCGGCGACTTCACCGGCGAGCGGTTCCAGCGACCAGCCGTCCATCGCGATGTGATGCACGACCAGCACCAGCACGTGCTCCTTGGAGCCCGCGACGGCGAGCTTGGCCTGCGCGGGCACCGGCAGGCCGGTGTGGTCCACCGTGATCAGGGCCGCGCGCATCGGGACCGACCCGGACAGGTCGAAGCCGGGGGTGACGAACCGGGTCACCGCCGACTCGACCTCGTCGGGCGAGGCCGTCGCGTGGAACAGGGTGACGGCCGCGATCTCCGGGTCCAGGACGAGCTGCTCGGGCTCCCCCGAGCTCTCCGGGAACACCGTGCGCAGCGTCTCGTGCCGACGTTGCACCGTGTGCAGAGCGGCAATGAGCGCGTCGAGGTCGACCGGGCCGTGCAGGCGCAGCACGACCGGGATGTTGTAGGCGCCCGCCGACTGCCCCTCGCCCTCGGTGCCCGCGTTGAACCGGTTGAGGAACCACAGCCTGCGCTGGGCGGCCGACAGCGGAATCCGTTCCGGACGCTCCTGCTTCACCAGGTCGGGGCGGCCTTCGTCGCCGGACGGCCCGGCATCGAGCAGCGCGGCGAGTTCGGCCACCGTCGGCGCGGCGAACACGGTGCGCACCTCCAGCCGGACCGAGCTGGCCGCGGCCAGCCGCGCCACCAGCTGGGTGGCGAGCAGCGAGTTGCCGCCGATGTCGAAGAAGCTGTCGGTGGCCGAGACCTCGGCGGCGCCGACCAGATCGCTGAACACCTGGGCCACCAGCCGCTCGGCGGCGGTCTGCGGGGCGCGGCCCGCGGTGGCGGTGAACTCCGGTTCCGGCAGCGCGCCCCGGTCCAGCTTGCCGACCGGCGTCAGCGGGACCTGGTCGAGCAGGGTCAGCGACGCGGGCACCATGTGCCCGGCCAGCCGCGCGGCGGCGTGGTTGCGGACCTCGGCCAGCACGGCCGGGTCGGTGCCGTCGGCCAGCTGCACCCAGGCGACGATGCGGTCGTCGCCGGCGATCCGCCGGACCTCGGTGTGCGAGAACCGGACGTCGGGGTGGCTGCCGAGCACGGCGCTGATTTCGCCCAGCTCGATGCGGAATCCACGGACCTTGACCTGATGGTCGCTGCGGCCCAGGTAGTCCAGTTCGCGGTCGGCGGTCCAGCGCACGACGTCACCGGTCCGGTACATCCGGCTGCCCGCCGGGCCGAACGGGTCGGCCACGAACCGGCCCGCGGTGAGCCCGAACCGCTCGTGGTAACCCTGGGCGATGCCGGCACCGCCGAGGTAGAGCTCCCCGGGCACTCCGGTGGCGACGGGCCGCAGCCGCTCGTCCAGGACGAGCACCCGCGCACCGCGCACCGGCGTGCCGATGGTCACCGGCCGGTCCAGCGCCAGCTGCGACATCGCCGCGATGACGGTGAACTCGGTGGGACCGTAGGCGTTGACGAACCGCCTGCCCGGCGCCCAGTTCGCCACCAGGTCCGGCGGTACCGCCTCGCCACCGGCCATGAGCCCGCGCAGGTGCGGCAGCGGCCAGCGAGCGGCGTCGATCGAGGCCAGCACCGCCGGGGTGAGGAAGGTGTGGGTGATGTCCTCCCGTTCGAGCAGCGCGCCGAGTTCGTCGCCGCCGTAGATGTCGATCGGGCCGATCACCATCTCGGCGCCCGACCAGACCGCGAGCAGCATGTCCAGCACGGAGACGTCGAAGCTGGGCGTGGAGAAGAAGAACGTCCGGGCGAACCGGTCCAGCCCCATCCGCTCCTGCAGATCGACCGCCAGGCTCACCAGACCGCTGTGGGTGACGGTGACACCCTTGGGCAGGCCGGTCGAGCCGGAGGTGTAGATCTGGTAGGCCAGATCCGCCGGGCGGACCGGGCGGACCCGTTCGGCGTCGGTGATCGGCGCACCGTCGTAGCCTGCCAGTTCGGCGTGGAATTCGACGTCGTCGACCAGCATCCACTGGGTCTCGATCGGGCCGGCCGCCTCGCGCAGCGACGCCACGTCGGCGGTGGTGGTGAGCACGGCGCTCGCGCCGGAGTCGGTGAGCATGTGCCGGACCCGGTCGGCCGGGTAGCGCGGGTCGACCGGCACGAAGGCCGCGCCGCTCGCGGCGACGCCGAAGATCGCCAGCGCGCAGTCCAGCCCGCGGGTCAGGCCGACCGCGACCCGGTCACCGGTGCCGATGCCGCGCGCGATCAGGGCCCGGCCGAGCCGGTGCGCCCGCTCGCCGACCTCGTCGTAGTCGAGCTCGCCCACTTCGCCCGCGACGCTGCCACCGGCGAACCAGCGCAGCGCGGGGCGGTGGGCGAAGGTGGTCGCGGCGCGCTCGATGATGTCGGCCAGCACGATCGGCGTCACCGCGGACGGTCCCTGCGCGGGAACCAGGGTCCGGCGTTCGGGCACGGTCAGCGCCTCGATCTGGCTCACCAGCTGGTGCGGGTCGGCGGTCACCTGGGTCAGGATCTGCACGAACCGCTGCGCGAGCGTGGCCATGGTGTCCGCGTCGAACAACTCGGCCGAGTACACGAAGTCGAACCGTTGTCCGTCGTCCTCGCCGGGGGCCACCCGCAGTTCGAGATCGAACTTGGCGCGGGCGATGTCGAGTTCCTCGGCGGCCAACCGCAATCCGGGCAGTTCCAGGCGCGGCGCGCGGTCGTCCTGCATGCTCAGCGCGACCTGGAACAGCGGGTGCCGGTTGCCTGCCCTGCTGTCGCGGCCCAGCGCGTCCACGACCCGTTCGAACGGCAGGTCGGAGTTGGCGATGGCGGCCAGTTCGTCGTCGCGGTCGGCCAGCAGCAGGTCGACGAAGCTGCGGTCCGGGTCCACGTCGGATCGCAGGACGAGGGTGTTGACGAACATGCCGACCAGGTCGTCGAGCTGGATGTCGGTGCGCCCGGCGACCGGGGTGCCGAGGGGGATGTCGCGACCGCCGGTGACCCCGCGCAGCAGCACGGCCAGGGCGGAGCGGATCACCATGAACAGGCTGACGCCGGTGTCGGCGGCCAGCTCACGCATGGCCCGCTGCAGCGGCGCCGAGACCTCGCACCGCACCGTGCCCGCCACCCCGGTGGGGTCGGCCGGGCGCGGCCGGTCGAACGGCAACGGCAGTTCGTCGGGCAGTTCGGCCAGTGCCTCGCGCCAGTGCGCGAGCTGCGTGGCGGCGATGCTGTCCGGGTCGTCCTCGGCGCCCAGCACCGTCCGCTGCCACAGGCTGAAGTCCGCGTACTGCACCGGCAGCGGCGGCCGCGCCGGTGCGCTCCCCGCGGCCCGGGCGACGTAGGACTGCGCCAGATCCCGGGTGAGCGGGCCGAGCGACCAGCCGTCGGCGGCGATGTGGTGCACGACGACGCCGAGCAGGTGCTCCTCGGGCGCGACCCGCAGCAGCCGCACACGCAGCGGCGTCTGCGAGGTGAGGTCGAATCCTTCGCGGGCCAGCGTGGTCAGCGTGGCCTCGGCCTGCGCGGGATCGGTGTCGATCGCCGCGACGGCCGGGACCGCGCCCGCCGCGGGCAGCACGATCTGCTGGGCGCCGGACAGGTCCTCGGGGAAGATCGTCCGCAGCACCTCGTGGCGCTCGACCAGATCGGTGAGCGCCGCGCGCAGGGCCGCGACGTTCAGATCTCCGCCGATTCGCAAGACGAATGCGATGTTGTACGCGCTGGATTCGGGGGACAATCGGTTCAGGAACCACAGCCGCTGCTGCGGCAGCGACAGTGGTATGCGTCCCGGGCGCGGGGTGTGTACCGCCAGCGCCACCCGCTGCGTCCGGGGCGCTTCCGCGATGAGACCGGCGATGCCGGCCACAGTGGGCGCCTCGAAGATCTGGCGCACCGGCAGATCCACACTGAAATCGGCGTGCAGTGCCGCGGCCAGCCGGGTGGCCAGCAGCGAGTTGCCGCCGATCTCGAAGAAGCTGTCCTCGGCGCCGGGGACCGGGCGGCCCAGGATCTCGGTGAACACCGCGGCGACGCGCATCTCCAGGTGGGTACGCGGCGCCCGCGATCCGGCGGTGGTCGTGAATTCCGGTGCGGGTAAAGCCTTTCGGTCGAGCTTGCCCGCCGGAGTGACCGGCATCCGGTCCAGCACCGCGACCGCGGCCGGCACCATGTATCCGGGCAGCCTGCCGCGCGCGGTGGCCAGAATCGCGGCGGGTTCGATCGCGCCGTCGGCGGTCACGTAGGAGGCGAGCCGCTGCTGTCCCTGCTCGTCGACGTGCACGACGGTCAGCGCCGAGCGCACGCCGGGGTGTTCGCGCAGCACGTGGTCGATCTCGCGCAGTTCGATGCGGAAGCCGCGGATCTTGATCTGGTCGTCGGCGCGGCCGAGGAAGCGCAGCCGCCCGACGGCGTCGGAGACCACGAGATCGCCGGTGCGGTACATCCGTTCGCCCACCCGGCCGTGCGGGTTGGCGACGAACCGCTGCGCGGTGAGGGCGAGCTTGCCGAGGTAGCCGCGCGCCAGGCCGGGGCCGGACACGTACAGCTCGCCGGGGGTGCCCGGCGGGACCGGGTGCAGCCGCGCGTCCAGGACGAACAGCCGCATACCGCGCACGGGCGCGCCCAACGGCACCGGCTCCCCCGCCACCATGGCGGCACTGGCGGTGACCGCGACGGTGGCCTCGGAGGGGCCGTACATGTTGTGCATGCGGTACGCCGAGGCCCACCGGGCGACGAGTTCGTCGGAGCAGGCCTCACCGCCGACGATCACGGTGCTCAGATCGGGGAAGTCGCCCGCGGGCACCGTGGCCAGCGCGGCCGGGGTGATGAACGCGTGGGTGATCCGCTCCGAGCGCAGGAATCCGGCCAGTTCCGCACCGCCGTACAGGTCGGCCGGTGCCACCACGATGGTGGCGCCCGCGGCGAAGCCGAGCAGCAGCTCCAGCACCGAGGCGTCGAAGCTGGGCGAGGAGAAGTGCATGGTCCGCGCGCCGTCGGTCACCTTGAACAGCTGGGTCTGCTCGCTGGCCAGCGACGCGATGCCGGCGTGGGTGACGACCACGGCCTTCGGCGTGCCGGTCGAGCCCGAGGTGTAGATCAGGTAGGCGGGCTGACCGGCGCGCATCGGGTGCCTGCGGTCGGTGTCGGTGACCGGGGTGGCCGAGCGGCTCGCGCAGTCGGCCTCGAACTCGGCGGTGCCGAAGACCAGCCATTCCGGCGCCTTGCGGTGCTTGCCCGTGGTGGTGGGCAGCCCCGCGAGATGCTCGGGCAGGGTGAGCCCGAGCACGGCGCCGGAGTCGCCGATCATGTGCGCGATCCGCCCGGCCGGGTAGGCCGGGTCGACGGGCACGTACGCGGCACCGGATTTGGCCACGGCCCAGATCGCGACGATGGATTCCAGACTGCGCGGCAGCGCGACCGCGACCACGGCCTCCGGTCCGGCGCCGTGCGCGATCAGGCTGCGCGCCAACCGGTTCGAGCGCTCGTCGAGTTCGCGGTAGGTGGTGTCGAACCCGAGGTAGCGCACGGCGACGGCGTCGGCGAGCCGCTGGGCGGTCTCCCCCAGCAGCCGGGCCAGCGTGCCGGCCGGCTCGGCCGGCGCGCCGGCGATCGGCACCAGGCGCGCGGCCTCCTTGCGGTCGAGCAGCTCCAGGTCCCCGACCGGGACAGTCGGGTCGGCGACGACGGCGGTCAGCAGCGCGGTGAAACGGCGGGCGATCGCTTCGACCGTGGCGCGGTCGAACACGTCGGTGGCGAAACCGAATTCGGCCTCGAGCGGGCCGTCGGCGTGGTTGTCACGTACCTCGAGCTGCAGGTCGAACTTGGCCACGCCGGTCTCGACGGGCACCAGTTCGGCGGCGACGCCGGGCAGTTCGACGCGCAGTTCCGGGGTGCGGTCGTAGGACAGCATCACCTGGAACAGCGGGTGCCGGGAGGTCGAGCGGTCCGGGTTGACCAGCTCCACCAGCCGCTCGAACGGAACGTCGGGATTGGCGAAGGCGTCCAGGTCGGTCTCGCGGACCTGATCGAGCATCCGGTCGAATCCGGCGCCGAGGTCGACCTCGGTGCGCAGCACGAGCGTGTTCACGAACATGCCGACCAGGTCGTCCAGGGCCGGATCGGAGCGGCCCGCGATGGGGGTGCCGACGGTGATGTCGCCGGTGCCGCACAGGCGGGCCAGCAAGGTGGCCAGCGCGGCGTGCAGCACCATGAACATGCTGACGCCGCGCGCGTGCGCGAGTTCGCTCACCGCGCCGCGGATCTCGGGGTCGATGGTGAAGGCCACGGTGTCGCCGCCGGTCTCGCGGTGCAGCGGGCGCGGGCGGTCCAGCGGCAGGTCCAGCTGGTCGGGCAGACCGGCCAGCGCGTCACGCCAGTGACCGAGTTGCTTGCCCAACGGCGACTCCGGGTCGGCCTCGTCACCGAGCAGCGCGCGCTGCCACAGCGCGAAGTCCGCGTACTGCACCGGCAGCGGAGTCCACTGCGGCGCGGCGCCGTCCGCGCGCGCCGCGACGGCGCTCATGAGGTCTCGCGCCAGCGGGGCGACCGACCAGCCGTCACCGCAGATGTGGTGCAGCACCACCACCAGCAGGTGGTCGGCGGCGCCGACCCGGTAGAGCGCGACCCGCAGCGGGGTCTCGGTGCGCAGGTCGAAGCCCTGGCCGGTGAATTCGGCGATCAGGCCGACGAGGTCGGCGGCGATCACGTCGACCGGTACCAGTGCCGGCTCCACCGCGGCCGCGGGGTGGATCAGCTGGTAGGCACCGTCGGGGCCTTCGGGGAAACTGGTGCGCAGGCTTTCGTGCCGGTCGAGCACGTCCCGCAGGCCGGCGCGCAGCGCGTCGAGGTCGAGCGTGCCGGTCAGGCGCAGCGCCAGCGGCATGTTGTAGGCGGCCGCGTGCTCGGCGAAGCGGTTGAGGATCCACAGGCGCTGCTGGGCCAGCGACAGCGGCACCCGTTCCGGGCGCACCGCGGGAACCAGCTTGGGCGTGGACGTTTCGGGCCGGTGCGTGCTGATGTAGCCGGCCAGCGCGGCGATGGTGGAGGCCTCGAACAGCTCACGGATGGTGAGGTTCGCGTCGAGGGTGGTGTTGATCCGGGCCACCGCGCGCGCCGCCACCAGCGAGTTGCCGCCGAGGTCGAAGAAGCTGTCCTCGACGCCGATGGCGGTCCCGTCCAGGGCGAGGACCTCGGTGAAGATCTCGGCGAGCGCGCATTCCAGTTCGGTCTGCGGCGCGGCGGCGCCGGTGGTGAGCCGCACGCCGACAGCGGGTTCGGGCAGGGCCTTGCGGTCGACCTTGCCGTTGGCGCTCAGCGGCATCTCGTCGAGCACGACCAGCGCCGAGGGCACCATGTACGACGGCAGGCTGCGGCGCAGCCCCGCCAGCAGCACCGCAGGCTCGGGCGCGGTGGCACCGGACGCCGCGACCACATAGGCGACGAGCTCGTCGTCCCCGGTGCGGCTCGGGCGGGCCACGCACACGGCCCGGGCGACGGCGTCCTGGGCGAGCAGCGCCGATTCGATCTCGCCGAGCTCGATCCGCAGACCACGGATCTTCACCTGGAAGTCGGTGCGGCCCAGGTATTCCAGGACAGGTGCGTCGAGCTGCCAGCGCGCCAGGTCGCCGGTGCGGTACATGCGCTCGCCCGGCGTGAACGGGTTGGCGACGAACCGGTCGGCGGTGAGGTCGGGGCGGCCGAGATAGCCGCGCGCCAGCTGGACGCCGGCCAGGTACAGCTCACCGGCGACACCGGGTGGGACCGGCCGCAGCTGCGAGTCGAGCACGTAGGTCCGGGTGTTCCAGACCGGCGAGCCGATCGGCACCGTGGTCGCGTCGGCCGGGCACGGCCAGTAGGTGACGTCGACCGCGGCCTCGGTGGGCCCGTACAGGTTGTGCAGGTCGGGGCCGCCGTCGAGACCGTGCAGCGCGGCGTGGAAATCGGCGACGGTGGCGCCGGGCAGCGCCTCGCCACTGCAGAACACCCGCCGCAGCCCGGCCCCACCGGCCACGCGCGGATCGGTGACGAACAGCGACAGCATCGAGGGCACGAAATGCGCTGTGGTGATGCCCTTCTCGGTGATGATGCGCGCCAGGTAGGCCGGGTCACGGTGACCGTCGGGCGCGGCGACGACCAGCCGGGCGCCCACCTGCAACGGCCAGAAGAACTCCCAGACCGACACGTCGAAGGTGGCGGGGGTCTTCTGCAGGACGGCGTCGGTGTGGTCGAGCGGGTATTCCGCCTGCATCCAGCGCAGCCGGTTGACGATCGACGCGTGGGTGACGCCGACGCCCTTGGGCTTGCCGGTCGAACCGGAGGTGAAGATGACGTAGGCGAGCTGCTCGGGCCGCAGCGGTGCGCGCCGATCGGCGTCGGTGATCGGGTCGGCCGCGTGGCCGGTGACGTCGATGGTGTCCAGCTCGACCCGGGTGACGCCTTCGGGCAGGCGGACCAGGTCGCGCGCGGCGGTGAGCACACACACCGGGCGGGCCTGGGCCAGCACGGCGTCGATCCGGTCGGCCGGATGATCCGGATCCAGCGGCAGGTAGGCGGCACCGGTGGCCAGCACGGCGTAGAGCCCGATGACCATCTCGATGCTGCGGTGCAGGCACACCCCGACCGTGGTCTCGGGTCCGGCCCCGCGCGCGATCAGTTCGCGGGCGAGCTGGTTCACCCGGTCGCCGAGCTCGGTGTAGCCGATGGCGCGGTCGCCGAATTCCAGGGCGACGGCGTGCGGGCTACGGCGCACCTGGTCGGTGAACAGCGAGACCAGAGTGGCCTCGGGCACCGGGATCTCGGTGGCGTTCCACTCGCGCAGCACCAGGGCCTGCTCGTCGGCGGTGATCGCGGTCAGCGCGCGGGTGGGGGTGCCGGGCTCGGCGGCCAGGAAGCGGCCGAGGAAGTCCAGGTAGCGACCGTGGTGGGCGGCCACTTCGGCCTCGCCGTAGAGCTTGGGGTTGGCTTCGAAGTCGAGCTGGATGCGGCCGCCGTCGCCGTTGTAGATGTTGATCGAGAGGTCCTCGACGGGACCGGTGGCGAGCACGTGCAGCTGGCCTGCGATGTCACCGAACTTGAGCTCGTCGTGGAACAGCATGATGTTGACCATCGGGCCGAAGAAGCCACGCGCGTCCCGGGAGTACCCGCAGTCGCGGCGGATGTCGTCGGAGCGGTAGCGCTGGTGCCGCAGCGCACCGGTGATCTGCAGTTCGGTCTGGCGCACGACGTCGGCGACGGTGGTGTGCTCGTCGAAGCGCACGCGCAGCGGCACCACGTTCGACACCACACCCGCCGAGCGGCGCAGGGCCACGGTGGTGCGGGCCGAGACCGGCAGGCTCAGCACGACGTCGGAGTCGCCGGTGACCGAGCGCACGTAGGCGGCCAGGGCCGCGACGATGAGCGCGGAGTTGGCCGAGCCGTGCGCCGTGATCGCGTCGGTGAGCAGGGCGTCGAGGTCGGTGTCGAGGACCGCGGTGGCGCGGTGGCGCCCCGGGTCGTGGGTGTCGCCCGTGGCGGTGACCGAGGACAGTGTCATCGGCTCGCCCACGCCCGCGAGCTGTTCCATCCAGTACTCGCGGTCGGCCCGGCACCGGCTGGATTCGCGGTAGCGCGACTCGTCGGCGTAGAGCTCGACCAGCGCGGCGGCCCGCGAGACCGACGGCTCGCGCTGTTCGCCGACGGCGGTGTAGATCTCGGCGGTGCGCGCGAGCGCGTTCATCGCTCCGTAACCGTCGATAACGATGTGGTGTCCGCGTTCGTACCAGAACCAGTCCTGGTCACCGACCTGCAACACGACATTGATGGTGAGCGGTTCGCGTTCCATGTCGATCGGGGTGCTGGCGTGCTGATTCATCCAGCGCAGCGCCGCGGCGCGCGGGTCCGGCTCGCCGCGCAGGTCGATGCGGGCCCAGCCCGGCCGCCAGGCCAGGTCGACCCGCTGGTGCGGTACCCCGTCGATCTCGAGTAGGCGCACGTGTCCCACCTGGGATTCGGCACCGAAGCGCTCCACGGCGTAGAGCAGCCTGCCCGGGTCGAGATCACCGTGCAGTTCGACGTAATGGGCGATGGTGAGGGGAATATCGGGCCGGATCCGTTGCGCATACCACAGGGCCGTCTGACCGGGCGAGAGAGCGAACGGTTGGCCCGGATCGTCGTCGGTGACGCATGAGCTGACGCGGTCGGTGGCCAATGAACTCATCAAGCACTCCGTTCTGCCTTTGTGTCACGACTCCCCGAGCAGCGCCCGGGCACACGAAGGCCCAGGGCGTGGCTGTCCACGCCCATAGATTCGGAGTACTCCGGCAGCCGGATGGCTACCGTTCTGGATTTGTTTTCGAGCTCAACGGATTACACCCTCGCAGCAGCTACCTGAGGCCGCTTCCCCCGGGTTGAAACAAACCGCTTATTCGGAATTCTGCGAGCTCCGCATAACCTGCGCCTGATTCGCTCGCCGGCGCCGGAAAAATACCAGCGCCACGCCGATCGCGGTCAGAATAACGGACGCCAGTTCGGGCGCCGCGCCGATTCGGGTCGCGATCGTCGTCGTGTCGCGCAATGGTAGCTGAGCCACCAGCGCGGCGGGGACGAGTTGCTCGGACTGCTGCTCGATCACGCCGTTCGCGGTGATGATCGCGCTGACACCGGTGGTTGCTGCGATCACCAGCGCCCGCCCGTGCTCGACCGCGCGCACCCGCGACATCGCCATCTGCTGGTAGGTCATCTCGCTCTCGCCGAAGGTCGCGTTGTTGGTCGGCACCGTCAGCAGTTGCGCGCCCGCGGCCATCGATTCCCGGAATGCCCGATCGAACGCGACTTCGTAACAGGTCGCCACTCCGATCGGCACGCCGGCGGCCGTGACCGTTCCGTCACCGTCGCCCGGGACGAAATAGCCGGCCTGGTCGGCATAGGAAGAGAACAAACGGAAGAAACCTCGCATCGGGAGATATTCACCGAACGGCTGGATGATCTTCTTGTCGTGCCGATCGGCCGGGCCCGCCGCGCCGTTCCACACCATCACCGAGTTGGTGGTGGTGCGGTCACCGTTCACCAGGACTGCGCCGACCAGGATCGGCGCGCCGATCCGCTGCGCGGCCCGGGTGATCTCGGCGGCGGCGTCGGCGTTGCGCAATGGATCGATGTCGGAGGAGTTCTCCGGCCAGATGACGACATCGGGCCGGGGCGTCTCGCCGCGGTCCACGGCATCGGCGAGTTCCTCGGTGCGCCGGACGTGGTTGTCCAGCACGGCCCGCCGCTGCGCGTTGAACTCGAGGCCCAGCCGCGGCACGCTGCCCTGGATCGCGGCGACCGTGATCGTCCGGTTGCCGTCGTCCGGGGCGGGCAGCGTCGGCCGGAGGATCACTCCGGCGAGGGGCATGATAGCCACAGTGACTGCCGCGGTGGCAAATCCGAGGCGAACGGACCGGTCGGCCCGGCGGGGTGCCGGGTGCCGGGACCAGGCGCGCACCCGCAGGGCGAGCGCGGCCAGGCCGGTGCCGGTGAGGGCGACGGCGAAACCGATCAGCGGGGCGCCGCCGTAGGCCGCCAGCGGCAGGTACCAGCCGTCGGCCTGCCCGAAAGCCACCCGCCCCCAGGGGAATCCGCCGAACGGGAAACTCGATCTGGCCCATTCGGTCGCCGTCCAGGCCAGGGCGACCCAGACCGGCCAGCCGGGCAACGCACCGAGCCGGCGGGTGAGCACACCCCACAGTCCGAAGTACACCGCGCACGCCGTGGACAGCGCCAGCCACGGCAGCGGACCGACGTAGATGCCGGTCCACGGCAGCAGCGGTACGAAGAACGCCAGCCCGCCGAGGAATCCGTACCCGAAGCCCGCGCGCGCCTTGCCCGTGCCCCGCACGGCGAGAGTGAGCAGGGCGATCGCGACCGGCGCCAGGAACCACCACGGCCGGGGCGGGAAGCTGCCGAACAGCAGCAGCCCGCCCGCGACGGCCGCGAGTAGCCGCAGGAGCACGACGCGACCACCGCCCGCGGCGGCGCCCGGGGCCGCCGTGCCGGTCGGGCCCTGTCCGCCCGCCGCCGTGCCCGGCGTCGCCGCGCCTCGTTCCGCTGCCGCGCCGTCCGCAGTCGCCGCGCCCGCTCCGCCCGCCGCGCCGCGAGGAGCCGCCGTATCGCTCGGGTCCTGCTCGTTCTCCGCGGCGCCCCCGGTCGCGGTGCCGTTCCGGGCGCGTCCTGCCGGGTCGGCGGGCTCGCCCCCGGCGGGCGCGGGGTCGGACCCGGGGTCGGTGGCGGGATGGATCATGATGTCCTGCTCCGTGATTCGATGCCGGTACGGCGCGTGGTCAGGCGGTGAAGATCGTGACGCCGTCGCGGACCGTGCGCAGGCAGGTGGGCAGGTCGGCGCCGGGGTCGAGGCGGGGCAGCCCGGGGACCCGCGAGCGCGGATCGGTCGACCAGCGCTGCACCGTGTCGGCGGCGGCCGCGACGACGAGGTCACCGGCGTCCCAGACCGCGTAGGAGGCGGGCGCGCCCGGGACCAGGGTGCCCGCGACCCCGTCGCGGACACCGCCCGCCCGCCAGGCGCCGCGGGTGGCCGCCGCGAACGCCGCGCGCGGCGAGAGGCCGTGACCCGGGGTCCGGTGGTGTACCGCGGCGCGGACCTGTTCCCACGGGTTCAGGGTGGTGACGGGCGCGTCCGAGCCGACGGCGAGGGAGATGCCCGCGGCGGCCATGGCGGCGAAGGGGTTCATCGCGGCGGCGCGCTCGGCGCCGAGGCGGGTGGCGTACATCCCGTCCCGGCCACCCCAGGCCGCGTCGAAGCCCGGCTGCACGGACAGGATCACCCCGAGCGTGGCGAGCTGCTCGATCGCAGCGGCGTCGGTCATCTCGGCGTGCTCGACCCGGTGCCCGCGCGCGGCGATCGCCGGTCCGCCGAGTTCGGCGGCGACCGCGGCGAATCCGGCGACGACGATGTCCATGGCGGCGTCGCCGATGGCGTGGAATCCGGCCTGCACACCGGCTTCGGTGCAGGCGCGGAGGTGCGCGGTGACGGTGTCGGCGTCGAGGAACCGCGTGCCGCAGCCGTCCGCGTCGGCGTAGGGGTCGCGCAGCAGGGCGGTGTGCGAGCCGAGCGAGCCGTCGACGAACAGGTCACCGCCGAGCGCGTCGACCCCGAGCTCGGCGATCAGGGCCTTGGCCTCGTCGGCGGTGCGGACGGCCTCGCCCCAGTAGGCGCGGACCGCGACGCCGTGCTCGAAGGCGAGCAGTTCGCGGACGTCGTCGCGACCGGAGATGTCGGGTCCGGCGCATTCGTGGACCGCGACGATCCCGTGCGCGGCCGCGGCGTCGAGCGCGGCGGTGCGGGCCCGATCCCGTTGCGTGCGACCGAGTTCGGCGAGGGCGGCGGTGCGCACCCGGTGGTGGGCGTCGGCGCGCACGGGCTCACCGCGACGGTAGCCGTCGCCGAGGTCACCGGCGGCGTCGAGCAGGGCCGAGGAGGCGACGGCGGAGTGCGCGTCGACCCGGGCCAGGTAGACGAGCCGGCCCGGACCGGCGGCGTCGTCGAGTTCGGCCACCGTCGGCGGCCGCTGTTCGGGCCAGGTCGTGTCGTCCCAGCCCTCGCCGATGATCACGCCGTCCGGCTGTGCGGTGGCGTGCGCGCGGACGGCGTCGAGCAGTTCGGCCAGCGAGGCGGCGCCGCGGACGTCGAGTCCGGTCAGTTGCAGGCCCAGCGCGGTGACGTGCACGTGCGGGTCGACGAAGGCCGGGGCGACGAACGCGCCGTCGAGGTCGACGATCTCGGCGTCGGGGTGCATCGCCCGGCCCGGGGCTTCGGCGCCGAGCCACACCACGGTGCCGTCGGTGACCGCCATCGCGGTCGCGTCCGGGGAGCTGGAACTGTAGAAACGACCGCCGATCAGCAACTGGGTACTCACGGTGACCCAGTCTGCCGTATCGGCGGATCGTCAGGTCGGCAGGGACAGCACGGCGCGGACGTCGGCGTCGCGCAACCCCGCCGGGGTGTGCCCGCCCGCTTCGACGGCGATGAGTTCGAGTCGCCACGCGGCGACCGTGAAATCCGACATGGACTGTCCGGCAGCGGCACTCGCTCTGCGCACCGCGTCGGCCAGTTCCGCGCTCACCGTGACGGTGATCTGCTCGGTGGCCATCGGCACACTGTAGACCCTCGCCCGCCCCGGGGCCGCATATCCGGCTCAGGCGGACCCGAGGGCACGCGGACCGCCGGTGTGTCCGTCGTCATACCACTGCCCGACGACAACACCGTCGACCACGTCGCCGCTGTCGGCGTCGACCACCATGCCGCGGTACGGCGATGGTGCGAACGAGGGCAGCGGCCCGAACCGGCGGGTGCCCAGCTTCTCCAGCACCGGCCGCAGCAGCGCCCGGGTGGGCGGGAACAGCGCCAGCAACCCGATGAGGCCGGTGACCAGGCCCGGCACGAACAGCAGGACCGATCCAGTGGCGACGAGCAGGCCGTCGGCGACCGCGCTCTCGGCGGTGACCTCCCCGCGCGCGGCCCGGCGGAAGCGGTCGAACACGCGGCGGCCCTGGGCGCCGAGCAGCAGCAGGCCGACGCCGGAGACGGCGATCAGCGCCAGCAACGCCCAGCCGGCCCCGATCAGCTGGGCCAGGCCGACGAACGCGGCGATCTCGACGACGACGTAGAGCACGAACAGCAGGGCGGTCATGGCGATCCTTTCGGACGATCTACCCTCTCCAACGCACGAGCGCCCGATTTTTCTCCCGGCCGCTCAGCCGCCGGGCCGCACGAGCCCGGTCTCGTACGCGAGCACCACCGCCTGCACCCGGTCGCGCAGCCCCAGTTTGGTGAGTACCCGGCCCACATGCGTCTTCACCGTGGCCTCCGAGAGGAACAGCGCGGCGGCGATCTCGGCATTCGAGCGGCCCGCGGCGATCTGCTCGAGCACTTCGCGTTCGCGCGCGGTGAGGACGTCGAGGACGCCGGGGTCGCGCAGGCCGGCGGGGTCCTCGGCCACGAGCCGGTCCAGCAGACGCTTGGTGACCTTGGGCGAGACCACCGCGTCACCGGCGGCGACGCTGCGGATGGCGGAGACGAGATCCTCGGGCGGGGTGTCCTTGAGCAGGAACCCGCTGGCGCCGGCGCGCAGCGCGCCGAGGGCGTGTTCGTCGAGGTCGAAGGTGGTCATCACCAGGACGCGGACGCCGTCGCCCGCGGCGACGATCCGGCCGGTGGCGGTGACGCCGTCCACCACCGGCATCCGGACGTCCATCAGGACCACGTCGGGCCGCAGTTGCGCCGTGCGCCGCACCGCTTCGTCGCCGTTGCCCGCCTCGCCGACGACCTCGATGTCGGGGTGTGCCCCGAGCACCATCTTCAGGCCCATCCGCATGAGTTCCTGATCGTCCACCACGAGCACGCTGATCGGCATTTCCCAACCTTAGCGGGCGGATCAGTCCGCTTCGGCCCGCAGCGGGAGGGTGGCCAGCACCTGCCAGCGCCCGTCGCCCGTGCGTCCGGCGGACAGGGTTCCGCCGAGCACGGCCACCCGTTCCCGCATCCCGACCAGGCCCATGCCCGCGCCGGGGATACCGCCGGCGGGTTCGCGTTCCGGCACGCCGCCGCTGTCGACGATCTCGATCCGGATGTCGTCGGGCCGCCGCTGCACCCGCACCGTCGCCTTGGGGCTGGCCCCGGCGTGGCGCAGGGTGTTGGTCAGCGATTCCTGCACGATGCGGTGCACGCCCAGGCTCACCTCGGGGGTGATGTCGTCGAGTTCGCCGGTCAGTTCCAGGTCGACGGCCAGGCCCGCGTCGCGCATGAGCTCGGCGAGCTGGGCGATGCCCGCGCTGCCGTGCTGGGGCAGCAGTTCCGGCGCGTGCTCGGTGCGCAGCAGCGCGACCGTGCGGCGCAGTTCGCGCAGGGCGTCGCGGCCGGTGCCCGCGATGGTGGCCAGGGCGCGTTCGGCGGTGTCGGGGTCGTGGCGCAGCGCGTACTTGGCGCCGTCGGCCTGGACGATGATGACGCTGACCGCGTGCGCGACCACGTCGTGCAGTTCCCTGGCGATGCGGGTGCGCTCGGCGGCGACGGCTTCGTGGGCGCGGCGTTCCTTGTCGTAGTCGGCGACGGCGAGCCGCGCGGCGACCTCGGCGTCGTAGGCGTGCCGGGCGCCGTTGAACTCGGCCAGCGTCCAGCACAGCGCGTAGATCACCCCGACCAGGGCGAGGTCGCCGCCGTCGGGCTGGCGCAGCAGCAGGACCGAGACGGTCAGGTCGACGCCGAGGCAGAGCAGATACAGCAGACCGTCGCGGCGCCCGACATAGGCCACCAGGGTGTAGAGCATCACCCCGAGCCCGATCAGCGCGACGTGGCCGGTGGTGTCGTTGCCCACCACGTACCCGACCGCGGTGCACAGCAGCGACAGCGCGAACATGGCCGCGGCCATGGCCCGCGGGTAGATCCGGCGCAGCACCAGCGGCAGCGGCAGGATCAGCGAGAAGACCAGGTAGGCGGCCTTGTTGTCCTCGTTGCCCGCGCCGAGGGCGTCGAGCACCATGAGCATGAAGGCCAGGATGGAATCGGCCACGATGGGGCGGCCGCGAAGCCACAAGCTGAACCGGCGCACCGGACCAGCCTAGGCCCGGGTTGGCGTTCCGGCCGTGATCTTGATTGCCTGGTCGGATGCAACTGGGAGACTGGGCGGTCCTGCTCGTGGCCGCAGGCGCGGCGGGCTGGGTCGACGCGGTGGTCGGCGGCGGCGGGCTGATCATCCTGCCGACGCTGTTCCTCGTGGCGCCCGGGATCGCGCCGCAGACGGCCCTGGGCACCAACAAGCTCGCGGCGCTGTCGGGCACGGCCACGGCGGTCGTCACCTTCGCGCGCCGGGTGCCGATGCAGTGGGCGGTGCTGATCCCCGGTGCGATGATCGCCGCGATCACCGCCGCCTGCGGCGCGGCCGCGGTGTCGCTGATCGATCGGGAGCTGTTCATCCCGCTGGTGATGGTGGTGCTGGTCGCGGTGGCGCTGTTCGTCACGCTGCGGCCCTCGGTCGGCATGACGATGGCGACCCATCCGCCGACGCAGCGCAAGGTGATCCTGGTGGTGGCGCTGGCCGCGGGTCTGATCGGGCTCTACGACGGCCTGCTCGGGCCGGGCACCGGCACGTTCCTGATCATCACCTTCGCCACGCTGCTCGGTACCGAGTTCGTGCGGGCGGCGGCGATGGCGAAGGTGATCAACTGCGGATCGAATCTGGGCGCCCTGGTGTTCCTCGGTGCGACCGGGCACATCCTGTGGGGTCTCGGCGCGGGCATGGCCGTGGCGAACGTGGCGGGCGCGCTGGTCGGTTCGCGGATGGCACTGGCCAAGGGCGCGGGGTTCGTGCGGGTGGTGCTGCTGGTCGTGGTGGTGGTGATGGTGGTGCGGCTGGGCTGGCAGCAGTTCGGCTAGCGCGCCGGTTCCTTCGGCGCCGCGGCGGCGAGCCACGGCTGGAGCACGCGCGAGGTGGTCTCGTGGATCTTGCGGTGCAGTCGTTCGCCGTCGTCGATGCCGTGCTGGGGCTGCTGGAACAGCACCGTCAGCGCGCCCGACACGGCGCCGACCACCGCGCCCACCAGCGCGGCGGCCCCGACCTCGTCGAGTTCGTGCGGGAACGCCGCGTGCAACTGCCGGGCGATCTCGCGCTGGGCCACGAGCTGGGCGTGCGCGGCGCGACCGCTCACCGCGGGCACGGTGCGCGAGACCCGGGCGCGCAGCGCGGCCACGCGGGCGCCCAGATCGTCGACGAGATGTTCGCCGGGATTGTCGCCCGCCGCGCGCAAGGCGCGCAGCAGCACTTCCACCGGCCGCTCCCCCGGCCGCCGGGTGGCGATGGCGGCGACGGCCGCGCGCACCCGTTCGTCGGGTTCGGGGAAGAGCAGTTCTTCCTTGCTGGCGAAGTAGTTGAAGAAGGTCCGGGTGCCGACCTCGGCCTCGGCCGCGATCTCGGCCACGGTCGTTTCCTCATAGCCTCTGGCCTCGAACAAGCCGACGGCGGCCACGAGGATCGCACGACGGGTTCGTTCCCTTTTTCGATCGCGGAGGGCGGATGGCGGCACGGCGGGCACCCTACGCCATCCGGACAGCTCGCGGCGGGAGGATCGGGGTCAGCGCGTCACGGTTGTGCTGCCGGAGCCGGGTTTTCGCGCACGACGGCCCGAAATACCGCCTGGCCGGGACCGCAATCGGCGGCACGGGTCCCGTGTGTCGGCGGCACCGGCTAGCGTAGGCCGGGTGAGTACCGCGACGTCGAGAGAAGTGGACGAACAGTTCCGTGCGCTGGGCTTGCCCGCGCTCGCCGAGGCGGCGCTGTCGGCGGCGCGCGCGGCCGGCGCCGAGCACGCCGATCTGCGGGTCCAGCGGTTGGTGACCCAGTCCATCCGGCTACGCGACGGGCGGGTGGAGGCGGTCACCGACGCGACCGAGCTCGGTCTGGCCGTGCGCGTGATCGTCGACGGCACCTGGGGTTTCGCCTCGCACGCCGCGCTCACGCCCGCGACCGCCGCGGAGGTGGCGCGCCGCGCGGTCACCGTCGCGACGACGCTGCCCGCGCTCAACCGCGAGCGGGTCGAGCTCGCCGCCGAGCCGCGCTACGCGGACGTGTCGTGGGTGTCGGCCTACGACCTCGACCCGTTCGCGGTGCCCACCGCCGACAAAGTGGCGTTGCTGCAGGACTATTCGGAGCGGCTCGCGTCCGCCGACGGCGTCGACCACGTGACCGCCTCGGTGCTGCAGGTCAAGGAACAGACCTTCTACGCCGACACGGCCGGCTCCACGATCACCCAGCAGCGGGTGCGGTTGCATCCGCAGCTGGAGGCGATCACCGTCGACGCCGCGTCGGGGGTGTTCGAGACCATGCGCACCCTCGCCGCGCCCGCGGGCCGCGGCTGGGAGTACGTCACCGGCGCCGACGGAACCTGGGACTGGGCGGGCGAACTCGCGCAGATCCCCACCTGGCTGGCGGAGAAGGTGAAGGCGCCCAGCGTCGTCGCCGGTCCCACCGACCTGGTGATCGATCCGACGAACCTGTGGCTCACCATCCACGAGTCGATCGGCCACGCCACCGAGTACGACCGGGCGATCGGCTACGAATCCGCCTACGCCGGCACCTCGTTCGCGACGCCCGACCAGCTCGGCACACTGCGCTACGGCACCCCGATCATGCACGTCACCGGGGACCGCACCCAGGTCAACGGCCTGGCCACGGTCGGCTACGACGACGAGGGGGTGGCGGGGCAGCGCTGGGATCTGGTGCGCGACGGCGTCCTGGTGGGCTACCAGCTGGATCGGGTCTTCGCGCCACGCCTCGGGCTGGACCGGTCCAACGGCTGTTCCTACGCCGATTCCCCGCACCACGTGCCGATCCAGCGGATGGCCAATGTGTCGCTGCAACCGGATCCCGAGCGCGACACCAGCACCGCCGAGCTCATCTCCCGGGTCGAGGACGGCATCTACATCGTCGGCGACAAGTCGTGGTCGATCGACATGCAACGCTACAACTTCCAGTTCACCGGGCAGCGGTTCTTCCGGATCCGCGACGGGGAGCTGGCCGGTCAGCTGCGCGATGTCGCCTACCAGGCCACCACCACCGACTTCTGGGGTGCGATGGAGGCGGTCGGCGGGCCCAGCACCTGGCAGCTCGGCGGCGCGTTCAACTGCGGCAAGGCCCAGCCCGGCCAGGTGGCGGCAGTGAGCCACGGCTGCCCGTCGGTGCTGGTACGCGGGATCAACATTCTCAACACCCGGACGGAGGGCGGCCAGTGAGTGCAACGGGTGTGTTCCCGGCGGGCGCGGTGGTCGAGCGCGCGCTGGCGGCGTCGAAGGCCGACGAGGCGATCGTGATCGTCACCGACGCGCACGAGGCGTCGCTGCGGTGGGCGGGAAATTCGATGACCACCAACGGGTCGTCGGTGTCGCGCGACTGGGCGGTGGTCTCGGTGTTCCGCGACGGCCCGAACGCCGCGCGGGTGGGCAGTATCAGCTCCACCAGCGTCGACCCGGACGAGATCGAGGCGGTGGTGCGCGCCAGCGAGGAGGCCGCACGGACGGCGGCGCCTGCCCGCGACGCGATGCCACTGCTGGAACCCACCGTCGACGACACCGCCACCTGGGACCACGCGCCCGGCGCCACCGAGATCGCGGTGTTCACCCAGCTGGCCCGTGACCTGTCGGCCGGGTTCGACGGTGGCGACCGGCTCTACGGTTTCGCCCACCACCAGCTGCACACCACCTGGCTGGGCACATCCACCGGGATCCGGCGCCGGTTCAGCCAGCCGACCGGGTCGGTGGAGATCAACGGAAAGCGCGGCGAGGGTAGCGATCTCGCGAGCGCCTGGGTCGGCGTCGGCACCGCCGATTTCACCGATGTCGACACCCCCGGGCTGCTGGCCGAGTTGTCCCGGCGCCTCGACTGGTCGGCCAACCGGGTCGCGCTGCCCGCGGGCCGCTACGAGACGCTGCTGCCACCGTCGGCGGTGGCCGACCTGATGATCTATCTGGCCTGGACGATGGAGGGCCGCGGCGCGCACGAGGGCCACACCGCGTTCTCCCGTGCCGGCGGTACCCGGATCGGCGAGCGGCTCAGCGACATTCCGCTGACCCTGTACTCCGACCCGAACGCGAGCGGCCTGGAGTACCGGCCGTTCGTGGCGACCCCGGCGTCGTCGGAGTCGCTGTCGGTGTTCGACAACGGGCTGCCCGCGCAGCGGGTGGACTGGATCGGGTCCGGTGTCGTGGAGTCGCTGGTGTACCCGCGTGCGACCGCCGCCGAGTTCGCCGCGCCCGCCACGGTTCCCGGGGAGAACCTGCTGCTCACCGGTGGCGGCGACGCCTCGCTCGACGACATGATCGCCCGCACCGAACGCGGACTGCTGCTGACCTGCCTGTGGTACATCCGCGAGGTGGACCCGGCCACCCTCCTGCTGACCGGGCTCACCCGCGACGGGGTCTACCTGGTGGAGGACGGCCGGGTCACCGGCGCGGTCAACAATTTCCGGTTCAACGAGAGTCCCTTGGACCTGCTGCGCCGGGTCAGCGAGGCGGGCGCCACCGAGATCACCCTGCCTCGCGAATGGAAGGACTGGTTCACCCGCACCGCCATGCCGCCGCTGCGGATCCCGGACTTCCACATGTCCTCGGTGAGCCAGGCGACCTAGGGCTGTCGCGCCGGGGCGGCGAGGCGGAGGTGCCAGATCGCGTCCGCGCCGTCGATGGTCTCCTGGTCCAGCGGGAACAGGCCGCGCTCGTCGATGTCGGGGTCGCTCGCGGTGGCATCGGCGGCGGGCGTCAGCGTCCAGTCGCGCATATTCGCTTGGGCGCCTGGGGTTTCGGGGTCGCGGGTGAGGCTGCCCGCGAGGTAGGTGTAGCGGTCGCCGAGCAGGGGTCCGAGGATGGCTCCGGGGCTGTACCAGCGCAGGGTCAGCGGACCCATCGTCATGGTGCTGCGGTTGCGCTGCAGGTGCACGTTGTGCCCGTAGAGCAGGGTGGGGCCGCGACGGTCTTCGACCTCGCGGATGTCGCGGATGTTCTCGGCCATGAGCACGTCGCGGGTGGCGAGCAGGCCGGAGATCCGGGTGGCCTCGTCGACGCGGCGGGCGGCCTGGCGGTGGTAACGCAGGAGACCGAGCGCGGCGCCGAGCTGCGCTGTGGCCCTGCGCCATTCGGTTTCCGAGGTGGCCGCGATGAGCTCGGGGGTGCGGGCGTACAGGGTGTTCTGCAGGTCGTCGGCGAGGGCGTGCAGGCGCCGCGCGTCGTCGGTGTCGCCGATCGACTTCGCCGGGTCCAGGATCGCCTCGTCGCGGTGCCAGCGTTCGTCGTCGCCGGCGGGGGTGGCGATGTCGAGGTCCAGTTCCAGGTAGTCGCGGACGTATTCGAGGTACAGGCGCGGGCTGGGGGCGCTGGTGTTCTCCAGCGGGGCATCGAAGCCGTGGAAGGCGATCTGTTCGGCGGGCGGCACCGTGCGGTTGTGGTCACGAATCCACTCGACCAGTTCCCGGTTGGCGGGCACCGCGCCGAAGCCGTGCGAGAAGCCGGAGCGCAGCACCTCGTCGAGATCGCCGATGCCGTGGCGGACGTAGTCGTCGACCGCGAACGCGGCGAGCCGATCGGATTCCAGGGCGATGGACCGAAACCCGTGTGCGACCAACTGGGCGAACAGCTCGTTGCGCAGCAGCGGGAACGCCGGCTCGAGGTGGGTCGGTTCGCCGAGGCCGAGCAGGGTGCAGGTGGACGGGACGAAGTCGCGAATGTCGTGGCTCATGTGTCTCAATCGTATCGTTGAACATTCGATGGAGACTTTGCCTGCGATAATGCGTGAGATGCCGGGTAAAGTCTCAAAACCGTGAGAGAACTTCGGCCGTCCGATCTGGCACGAGAACACGGCCTGTCGACACAGGCCGTCCGCAACTACGAGGAATCGGGGTTTCTCCCCGCCGCGCGGCGCACCCCCAGCGGCTACCGGATCTACACCGAGCTGCACGCCACCGCTCTGCGGGCCTTTCTCGCGCTGCTGCCCGCCTACGGGCATGCCACGAGCGGGCGGATCATGATCGCGATCGGCGCCGGCGACATCGATCTCGCGCTCGACCTCGTCGACCGGGGTCACCAGCGATTGCTGCGCGACCGCGAGACCCTCGACGCGGTCGCCGCGGCCGTCGCGCAGCTGACCGCCGACGCTTCCGCGCTCCCGCGGGCCGAGGTCAGAACCATCGGCGAACTCGCGCACCTGCTCGACGTCACCCCCGCGACGCTGCGGAAGTGGGAGGCCGCGGGCATCCTGACCCCCGCCCGGGACCGATCCACCGGCTACCGGCGCTACGGACCCGCCGACATCCGCGACGCCGAACTGGCCCACCTGCTACGCCGCGGCGGCTACCCCCTGTCGCGGATCGCGCTGGTCGTCACGCAGATCCGCGAGGCGGGCGGCACGGACGCGGTCAGCCGCGCCCTCGACGACTGGCGCGCGCGGCTCACCGCGCGCGGCCTCGCCATGCTGGACGCGGCCGCCCACCTCAGCGGCTATCTGCGCCAGCGCGGGCAGACGACCTGATGCCTGCCCGCGCTACCTCGCGCTGCCTGCGCTGTTCGCGGTGCGCGCTGTTCGCGGTGGGGGTGCGACGACGTTCGGTCGGCGGAGGGTCTGCCCACCGCCGGTCACACGCGTTCGAGTACCGCCGAGGCGCCGATGCCGCCCGCCGCGCAGATGCCCAGCAGCGCGGTCTCCTTGCCGGTGCGCGCCAGTTCGTTGGCCATGGTGGTCACCATACGGGCGCCGGTGGCGCCGAACGGGTGGCCGAGCGAGATGGAGCCGCCGTGCACATTGAGCTTGTCGATGTCGACGGAGCCGACGGGTTCGTCGCGGTCCAGCCGGGTCTTGGCCCACTCCGGGCTCTCCAGCATGCGCAGTACGGACAGGGTCTGCGCGGCGAACGCCTCGTGGATGTCGACGAGGTCGATGTCGGCCAGGCTCAGGCCCGCCTTGTCGAGCGCGCGCGGCATCGAGATGGCGGGGCCGATCAGGACCTGGTCGGCCGGGTCCACGCTGACGAAGCTCCACGAGCGGAACGCGGCCAGCGGCGTGAAACCCAGTGCGCGCGCCTTCTCCTCGCTCATCAGCAGCACGGCGGACGCGCCGTCGGTGAGCGGGCTGGCATTGCCCGCGGTGACGGTGCCGCCCTCGGCGAAGACCGGGCGCAGTCCGGCGAGCTTGTCGACGCTGGTGTTCGCGCGGACCAGCCCGTCGGTCTCGATCCGGACGCCCGACGGTGTGGTCACCGGGACGACCTCGTCGTCGAATCGGCCCGAGGCGATGGCGGCGGCGGCCCGGTGGTGCGAGCGGGCCGCGAACTCGTCCTGGTCGGCGCGGGAGATGCCGTTGATCCTGGCCATCTTCTCGGCCGACTCCCCCATCACCTCGCCGGTGGTGCGCTCGGAGATCTTGGGCTGGCGCGGCAGGATGTCGGTGAACGGCGCGAGCTGACGGACCACATCGAGATAGTCCTTGGGCTTCGGCTTGCCCAGCGCGACGGGCGCGACCGCGTGCACCACCTTCTGCGGCAGTTTGATCTCGGCATTGCTGGTGGAGTCGCTGCCGCCGGCGATCATGATGTCGTACTCGCCGCGTTCGATCGCCGCCGCCGCGGAGGTGACGGCCTGCAGGCCCGACGCGCACGCCCTGGTCACCGTGTACCCCTCGCACCCGAAGTCCAGGTTCAGGTCGAGGGCCACCTCACGCGCGATGTTGGGCGCGTGGCTGGGCAGCACCACGCCACCCCACACGATGGACTGGATCTCGCCGGGCGCGATACCGGTGCGCTCGATCAGGCCGCGGACGGCGGCACCGGCCAGGGCGATGCTGTCGAGGCGGGTGAAGTCGGTGAACGCGCGCACGAACGGGGTACGCGCGCCCGCGACGACGACGGCGCGGGTGCGTTTGTCGGCCATGTGAGTCCCTTCGGAGATATCCGCTCCGGCCCACGTTATCCGATACCGTCGGTACTGGGTACTGCTTCGCGCCGATCCGTCAGGCGGGCACGATCTCGATGCCGATGGTGCCCGCCTTGCCGCGGCGCAGGTTGCTGCCGAGGATCACCAGCGGCCCGGTGAGCCAGTACTTGCGGCGCAGCCAGGACCGCACCTGCTCGGTCTCGGCGGCGTCGAGGATCCGCGCGGTTCCGCCGGCGACGGCACCGTGCGTCTTGCCGCGCGCGTCGCACGGTTGCAGCGTCACCTCGGGATTGCGGCGGATCCGCTTGACCTTCCAGGAGTCGGTGACCGTCCAGACATACAGCTTGTCGTCGCGGGCGACAGCCCACACCGGCGTGCCGACCGGAGTGCCGTCCTTACGGAAGGTGGTGAGCAGCACGAAGTTCGCGTCCTGCAGTTCGCCGAGGCGGTTCGTCATACCCGGCAGCCTAATGCCATCAGCCCCACCCCACCCGGCCGCCGGATCCTTCACCAGGTCTACTGCGCCGGATCTTCGGGATGATGATGCGATGGACAAGCTACTGGTGTTGATCAACGGGCTTCCCGGCTCGGGTAAGTCCACGTTGGGACGCGCGCTGGCGCCGAAACTGCATGCCCAGTTCTTGTCCAAGGACACCGTGAAGGTATCCCTCGCCATGGCGCAGAGGCCACGCCGCTCGGGCTCACCAACACACTCGTCGTCGACACCACCGGCCCGGTCGACTGCGCACTGCTGGCTGACCGGATCCGACTCATGGCAACTCCGGTCGGCAGGATGTCGGCCTCCCTGCCCCCGACGCCCTGACCGAGAATCCGCGCGCGGCTCAGCTGCTCCGACAACGGAGCGGCGGTGTCTTCGGCGAAACAAGTATGGGCGGATTCGGGAAAGTCTTCCTAACCTCGGGGCGGATCGACTTCGTTCTCCGGAAGGGCTTGATGATGACCGATACCGCGGTGCCGATGCTGTGGAGCGGCGATCTGCCGAACACCCTGGCGTTCTATCGGGCGCTGGGCTACACCGTCACCTATGAGCAGACTCGGCCTTATGTGTACGGGGCGGTCGAAGGATTCGGGTGCGCGCTGCATTTCGCGCCCGGGCCGGCGGGGGTGGCGGAGCAGGCCGAACAGGTGAACGCGCTGGTGTTCGTCGACGATGTCGCGGCCCGGCACGCCGAGTTCACCGCCGCGCTGCGCGCGCATTACGGCAGGATTCCCGCCAAGGGGCGGCCGCGGATCACCCGGTTCCGGCCCGGCCAGTCGCGGTTCTCGCTGGTGGATCCGGTCGGCAATACGGTGCTGGTGGTGCAGCGCGACGAGCCGATGAAGCTGGAATACGGTGGTTCGCGGGAGCTGGCGGGCCTGGCGAAGGTGCTCGACAATGCCCGGATCCTGCGCGATTTCAAGAACGACGACCGCGCGGCGACCCGGGTGCTGGAGACCGGTCTGCGCCGGTTCGCCACCACCGCACCCGCCCTCGACCGGGCCCGCGCCTACGCCGCGCTCGCCGAACTGGCGGTCGCGGCCGGCGACACCGAGCGGCTGACCCACTGGAAGTCCGAGCTGGAGTCCGTCGAACTCACCACCGACGATCGTGCCGTGCTGGCGGCCGACGCCGAGGCGTCCGCGGTCCTGGCCACCTGGCTGAGCACGACCACCGCGGACTGAGGCGGAATCGCAGCTAGGCTGCGGGCATGCGCCGAGCTTCCGGACCGCGTCATCTCCGCTGTCTCGCAACAGCACTCGTGGCCATGGCCGTCACCGGCCTCGGCCCGGTCACCGTCGCGCACGCCGCTCCCGGCTGCGCCGGCGGCTGGCAGGCCGAGGTCGTGGCCGCCGATCTCGGTGGGCTGGAGAATCTGGAAGCCGACGGCGCGGGCGGCTTCTACGTCACCGGGATCGTCGAGGGCGAACTGCTGCACGTCGACCGCGACGGCCTGGTCACCACCGTGCTGACCGGGCTGGACAATCCCGCCGGGCTCCGGTTGTCCGGCGACACCCTGTATTTCGTCACCGGTGACGGCACCACCCCCGGCGGAGGTGGCACGCTGCGGCAGCTGCACCTGCCGACCGGCGAGGTCACCGTGCTGCTACCCGATCTGGTCCAGCCCAACGGACTGCTGCTGCTCCCGGACGGTGATCTGCTCATCTCCCAGCTGTCGGTGCCGTGGCCGCCGGTCGGCATCAGCCGATACCGCCCGGCCACAGGCGAATTCGTCCTCGGCTGGTCGCCGGTGCCCCGCCCCAACGGCCTCGCGCTCGCCCCCGACGGACGGGCCGTCCTCACCGAGGACGTGGCGACCTCCCAGATCCTGCGGGTGCCGCTGGATGCCCCCGACCGGCCGGTCCCGGTCGCCGCCGTGCCCGACGGACTCCTCCCCGGCCTCGACGACCTAGATGTGTCCGCCGCGGGGCTGGCCTTCGTCGCGGGCGACTACTCCGGCAGCGTCTACCAGGTCGACATCACCACCGGTGCCTGGTGCACCCTCGCCACCGCCTGGACCACACCCCGCACCGGCCCCCTGCCCGCACCGCCCCCGATCGGCCCCACCTCGGTCCGCATCGCCCGCGACGGCACAGACTGGGCGCTGTTCGTCACCAGCATCGACGGCACCCTGCGCCGCCTCCGTCCGCCACCCCACCTGGATCTCACGCCACCGCCACCCCGCTGATCTACGCGCAGCCTGAGCGCATCACTGACACCGGTCCGGGACCTCGTGGTGGACTGGAACATTCAGCGATCGACGGAGGAGGTCCCGGTGGGGGCGGAGTGGGCCGCGCAGCGCGGGTTCGGGATCAGGACCGAATGGGGGCGCGCCGGAGCGGCGGCGATCGGAGAGGACGCGGCCTGCCTGGTGGTGATCGACGTGTTGTCGTTCACCACCTCGGTCTCGGTGGCGACCGCGGCGGGGACCGCGGTATTTCCGTACCGGTGGCGCGACGACTCGGCGCGCGACTTCGCCGAGAGCCGTGACGCCGCGCTCGCGGTCGGGCGGCGTGCGGCGGGACCGGGGCACCCGTGGTCGTTGTCGCCTGCGGCGATCCGGCGGGCGCCGTTCACCGAACGGCTCGTCCTGCCCTCACCGAACGGGTCGGCGATCGCGGCGACCGCGGCGGGAACGACCACCGTCGTCGCCGCGTCCCTGCGCAATCGCCGGGCGGTCGCGGACTGGCTGATCGCCCAGGGCTGGGGGACGCCGCGGCATCCGATCGCGATCGTGCCCGCCGGGGAACACCGGCCGGGTGACGGCCGGGCCGACCCGGGCCCGGGCGCACAACTCCATCGGCCCGCGCTCGAGGATTGGCTCGGCGCGGGCGCGCTCGCCGCGGCGCTGCTGGATCGCGGCGCCACGCAGCCGTCGCCGGAAAGCCTGTCCGCGGCAAGCATGTTCACGGCCATACCGGATGTCGGAGCCCTGATCGCCGACTGCGCGTCCGGCCGCGAACTGGCGACGATCGGGTTCGCCGAGGACGTCGTTCTCGCCACCGAACTCGACGCCGACCCCACCGTGCCGGTCCTGACCGACAGCGCCTTCGTCGACCGCGCGACCCGGGCGGTCAGGCCGTGACCGACCGGCCGGACGCCTCAGGACAGCGGAACGGCGGGTGGTCACGTCGACCACCCGCCGTCCACTCCCCTACTGGTTCGCGCCGATGATCCCGCCGATCACGGCGCCGATCACGCAGCCCGGGATCGCGGAGACGACCAGGAAGATCAGGCCGATCAGCGCGCCCACCACACACCCGATGGCGATGCCGGCGACGATGTTCCCGGTCTGGTCGATGTGCTGCAGCGCCACCGGATTCGGTGCGGGCGCGCCCACCGAGGTGAGGGTCAATGTCGTGGCGGCGGCATCGACCTCGGGGACCACCCGCACGGCGGGCCCGGCCACGGTCTGCACGGTGGTCGGAATGAAGCCCACGCGGCTCCCGTCCGGCGCGAGCACGGCGACACCGGCGTCGGGTGTCAGCTCGAACCGGCCCGAGGCCAGTTCCACCGTCGCCGCGGAACCGTCGGGCGCGACCGCCGCCGTATAGGCCACCGCGCCGTCGACCCCGGACACCGACGGCCCGGCGACCGGAGCGCCGTACGCGGTGGCCGCGGTGATGCCGGTCGCTGCCACGGTGAGGACACCGGCAGCCAGCAACTGCTTGAACTTCATGGGCTTTCCCTCCGACTTGCCGAACCGGTCCTACCCCGGAATCGGCGCGTTACCCACTCATGATGCGCCATGGCTATTGTGCATAACACCAGATCGGACAGATCCCGATCGGGCTCCGGCACAACAGGATTCGCACCGGATGGACGTACCGACCGGTCGCGCCCCAGCCGCGTCGCGCCACGCCGCCGACACGCCGCGCGGCGCCCGACCGATACGCTCGCGAGGTGACCCGGGGACAGCAAGGCGGCCGCGCGGCCCAGGCTCAGGCCCGCCGCACCGCCATCATCGATGCCGCGACCACCCTCATCGCCGAGCGCGGCTACCACGGCACCTCACTGGCCGCCGTGGCCGACCGCGTCGGCCTCACCCAGGCCGGGGTCCTGCACTACTTCCCCAGCAAGGACGCACTGCTCTCGGGCGTCCTCGAGGCACGCGAGCGCTGGGATGTGGCCGCGTTCGTGGCCCGGCTCTCCGAGGCCAAGCTGGCCCACCTCGACCAGATCGTCGAGTACACCACCGAGCGGCCCGCCGACGCACAGGCGTTCACCGTGCTCGCCGGGGAGAGCGTGACCGAGGCGCACCCGGCCCGCGCGTTCTTCACCGCGCGCTACGCCAAGGCCCGCGCCGACTTCGCCGACCTGCTGACCAGCGAGTTCGGTGACCACCTGCCCGGCGGCCTGACCCCGGCCCAGGCGGCGCCGCTGCTACTGGCGGTCCTCGACGGACTGCAGATCCAGTGGTTGCTCGACGGCGACGAGATCGACCTACCGCAGGCCTACCGCCACTTCGTCACGCTGCTTTCACCCACTCAGCGGGAGCAAACATAACGTTTCCATAACTTCACCAACCTAGCGCTCGGTAGGGGTCACATACTCCGAGGCGGAACCGGCACTGCGACCTGCGTCACATTCGCCGGGGATCCATCCCTCGCAGTAGTTCTCGAACATCGGAGCGTGGCATGTCCACCATTCCCCAAGATCCCACCCCGGCGAGTCCCGTGACGACGACGAAACCGGAGAACGACACCGGCAGGCTCGACGGCGCCTCCAAGGCGCGCGTCTTCGCCGTACTCGCGGTGATCGTGCTGTTCACCGAGATCGCGCCGATGCAGTACACGATCGTGTCCGCGGCGCTGCAGAAGATCGCCCCGACCTTCCCCGGCGTCGGCGCGAACATCAACTGGGCCATCATCGTCTTCGGGCTCATCGGCGCGGCCGCCTCACCGCTCATCGGCAAGATGAGCGACGTCTGGGGCAAGAAGCGAATGTTCCTGGTCTGCGGCGTGCTGTTCCTGATCGGCTGCGTCCTGGACGCGACCACCTCGAACTGGGGCATCTTCCTGCTCGGCCGCTGCCTGCAGGCCACCGCCATCGCCACCGCGGTCATCGCCTACGGCCTGATCCGGGATCTGATGCCGCGCAAGTACGTTCCGCTCGGCCTCGGCATCACCGCGACCGGCCTCGGCGTCTCCGCCATCGCGGGTCCGCTGCTCGGCGGCTTCCTGGTGGACAACTACAGCTGGCGCGCGATCTTCTGGGCCCTGGCCGCGTTCACCCTGCTGATGCTGCCGCTGGTGTACTTCGTCGTCCCGGAATCCACCCTGCGCGTGCGTGAGCGCATCGACTTCGTCGGCGCGCTGCTGCTCGCCGGCGGCGCCGCGCTGATCCTGATCTACCTCGACAAGGGCCACGACTGGGGCTGGAGCAAGCCGACCACGCTGGCCTGGGTGATCACCGGTGTGGTCCTGCTGGTGCTGTTCGTCCTGGTGGAAACCCGGGTGGCGCAACCGATCATGGACATGCAGCTGCTGTTCCACCCGCGCGTGGCGCTGGTGCTGGCCGGGGCACTGTTCGCCTCGCTGCAGATCGGCGTCGTGTCCTACGCCATCGCCTACATGTCGCAGACGCCCGACGAGGCGACCGTGACCGCGGGCGTCCAGCAGGGCGTGCTGGCCAAGGTGCAGGCCATGACCGGTCAGCCGATGCCGCCCGAGGCCGTGCAGGTGGCGCTCGATCCCGGCTACACCTACGGCAACGGCTACACCCTGCTCGAGTTCGCGCTGCGGATCGCGCTGCTGGGCGCGGTGGTGACCATGGTGTGCGGCGCGCTCGCCGGGGTGATCGCGCGCAAGGTGGGCGCCCGGATCCCGCTGGTGATCGCGCTGGCGATCTTCGTCTGCTCGGCCGCGGCCTTCGCCGTGCTGCCACACACCAGCACGGTGTTCCTGCTGGTCAACGCCGTGTTCAGCATCGGCTTCGGCTTCTACTACGCGGCCATGCCGATCCTCATGGTGGAGGCGGTGCCGCAGGAGCAGCAGGGCATCAGC
Source organism: Nocardia asteroides (assembly GCF_900637185.1). Taxonomy (NCBI): domain Bacteria; kingdom Bacillati; phylum Actinomycetota; class Actinomycetes; order Mycobacteriales; family Nocardiaceae; genus Nocardia; species Nocardia asteroides. Next base: position 4,641,027 of record NZ_LR134352.1, read on the forward strand.
CTGGGCATGCTCGGTGTCATGCAGTCGATGGGTGTCGCGATCGGCCTGGCCGTGGTCACCGCCTTCCTGCACGCCAACGGGATGACCGCGCTGATCAGCGTGGGTGGCCAGGACCAGCCGCCGACGCCGGTGCCGGACATCTTCGGTGATCGCGGCTACGAGCTGGGCTTCTGGGTCTGCGGCGCCGCCGCGGCCGTGGCCCTGGTGCTCGCGGTGATCATGCGGCACGGCCGCACGCCCGCCACCGGCGGCACCGCACACTGAGTCCGCGCGCGGACGGGCCGGTGATCGGCGACGATCACCGGCCCGTCCGCGCTTGCGGTATTTAAATACCCCACCTACCCTCGGACAGATGGTGCGTCTTCCTCTCAGCCCCGCCCAGGTCGAAGCGGGCCGCCGGCTCGGCCGTCGGCTGCGCTCGGCGCGCGGCGAGCGCGATCTCACCGAGGTCGCCCACGCGGCCGGCATCTCCCCGGAGACGTTGCGCAAGATCGAGTCCGGGCGCCTGCCCTCCCCCGCCTTCGGCACCGTCGTGGGCCTGGCCGAGGCGCTGTCGATCCCGCTGGCCGAACTCGCCGAGGTCTACCGGGCCGAGCAGGTCGCCGAATCCGCCTGATCAGCCGGATGTTCCGTCCCGCAGCGTGAGGATGCTCGGACCGTCGGCGGTGACGGCGATCGTGTGTTCGGAATGCGCGCAGCGGGAACCGTCGGCGGAGCGGATCGTCCAGCCGTCGGCGTCGGTGACCACCGTCGCGGTCCGCGCCGCGAACCAGGGTTCGATGGCGAGGGTGAGGCCGGGCCGCAGCCGGAAACCCCGGCCGGGGCGGCCGCTGTTGGCGACGTGCGGGTCCTCGTGCATGGTCCGGCCCAGCCCGTGGCCGCCGAACTCGGTGTTGACCGGATAGCCGTACGCCCGCGCGACCTCCGCGATCGCCGCGGAGATGTCGCCGATGTGATTGCCCGGCACCGCGGCGGCGATGCCGGCTTCCAGGGCCTCCTCGGTGGCGCGGATCAGGCGCTGATCGGCCGGATCCGGCGTCCCGACGATGGAGCTGACCGCGGCGTCGGCGACCCAGCCGTCGATCGAGACGGCCAGGTCGGCGGTGAGCACGTCGCCGTCGCGCAGCACGTAGTCGTGCGGAAGTCCGTGCAGCACCGCGTCGTTCACCGACAGGCAGACCGTGTTGCGGAACGGTCCGCGGCCGAAGGAGGGCGCGTAGTCCCAGTAGCACGACACCGCGCCGCGCTCGCGAATCCGTTCCCGCACATACTCTTCGAGCTCGAGCAGGTTCACCCCGACGGCGGCCGACGCGTGCACGCCGGCCAGCACGTCGGCGACGAACCGGCCGGTCACCCGCATCCGCTCGATCTCCGCGGGCGACTTCAACTCCACCATCACGCCTCCAGTTGGTATTTTAATACCACGGTAGCGTGAGCGGTATAAAAATACCAATCAGCGGTTCAGGTTGCCCATGTCCACCGGGATCTGCGCGCCGGCGACCTGCGAGGCCTCGTCCGAGCACACCCACGCCACGGCGTTGGCGATGTCGGACGGCTCGGTCAGGTAGGTCGGCAGGGCGTTCATGAAGATGGGCGCCAGCGTGCTCGCGAACTTCTCCAGCAGCGGGCCCATCTCGGTGAGCTGCATGCCGGTCGCCACGCCCGCCGGATGCACGGTGTTGACCCGGATCCCGTGCACGCCGAGCTCGTTGGCCATGGTCTTGGCCAGGCCGGTGATCGCATGCTTGGTGGCGACGTAGTGGCCGGTGAACGGGGTGCCCTTCAGGCCCGACACCGAGCTGATGAATACCAGCGCACCGCCCTGGCCCTGCTCGATCAGGTACGGAATCGCCGCCTTCGCGGTGTGGAAGACGCCGGTCAGGTTCACATCGACCGTCTCCTGCCACTGCTCGGCGGTGACCTCCCAGGACAGCGCGGCCGAACAGATGCCCGCGTTGGCCACGACCACGTCGAGCCGGCCGAATCGCTCGATCCCGGCGTTCAGCGCCGCCGACAGCCCCGCGAAATCGCGGACATCGGCCTTGCTCGCGATGATCTTGCCGCCCGCGGCCTCGACCAGTTCGACGGTCTCGGCCAGATCGGCTTCGGTGGCGCCCGCGTAGCTGGTGCTGGCGAAATCCACACACGCGTCGACCGCGATGATGTCGGCGCCCTCCTCAGCGAACCGAATCGCCTCCGCGCGGCCCTGGCCCCGGGCCGCCCCCGTGATGAAGACGACCTTGCCCTCGTACCGTCGCGCCATGTCCTACCTCCGTACGTCGTTGTGCACTATGCACATCACACCATCGAGGGCGGGCGCGTAGGGCCGAATCAGTCGTTTTGCCGGGGCTCGTGCGCGAAGCACGCCCAGGCGCGCACCACGACGGCGCCGGTGCCGTCGACGCCGGTGAGCGTGACGTCCACGCGCGCCTCGCCGTCCTGCACGTAGCTCTGCGTGAGGTGGCCGGAGCAGGCGAGGGTGTCGCCCGGCGGCAGCGCCCGCACCACCCTGGTGCGGAACCGGCGGATGTTCTCCGCGCCGAGCCAGTCGGTGGCGTAGGTCGCCAGCAACGCGGTGACCTGCGGCGACATCGGTTCGGCCGCGACGGGTTCGGCGTCGGCCCAGGACTCGGCGACGAGTCCGCCGGTGCGGTCGAAGTACCGGGTGAGGGTTTCCGTGGCCGCGGCGCCGGCGGCCGCGCGGATCGCGGTCAGCTGGTCGCCGCCGCGCGGCGGCGGGCCGAAGAAGCGGTGATCGGTCTGGGTCCGCGCCCCCGCGGGCACGCCGAAGCCGTCGGCGGGCAGAAAGGTCGGCGGGACCACGGGGCGATCGGCGAGCCGGTAGGCCGGATCGTGCGAGCGCGCGGCCTCGGCGAAGAGCCGGATGGCGTCGGTCTGCAGAACCACCGCGACGGTACTCATGAGCGTTCCTCTCCTCCTGCGGGTCGAGGGCCACGCTAGAACCGGGCGCGCGCTGTGACCGGTTCCTCTCCCGCTGATCGGGAAAGGCGCCCGAAGCCGACGAAACATGTCCGCTGACCGGGAAGACACCGTGCCGCGACGGCGCTCGCGGCACGACCATCGGCGCAGCTCATCCCACTCCGTCCGATACATGGAGGTTTCGATGCCGGAGAACCCGCCGAACGGCCGAACACCCGCCGCCACCGCCGACTACCGCCAGATCGAGGCGGCGGCCGCGCCGACGCGCTTCGCCCGCGGCTGGCACTGCCTCGGCCTGCTGTCGTCGTTCCGCGACGGCAAGCCGCACGAGGTCAAGGCCTTCGGCACCACGCTGGTGGTGTTCCAGTCCGAGTCCGACGGCGCGCTGCACGTGCTCGACGGCTTCTGCCGCCACATGGGTGGCAACCTGGCCCACGGCACCGTCAAGGGCGACTCGATCGCCTGCCCGTTCCACGACTGGCGCTGGGGCGGCAACGGCAAGTGCACCGCGATCCCCTACGCGCGGCGCGTGCCCCCGCTGGCCAAGACCCGGTCCTGGCCGACGCTCGAGCGCAACGGCCAGCTCTACATCTGGCACGACCCGCAGGGCAGCAAGCCCACCGACGCCGTGACCATCCCCGAGATCGAGGGTTACGGCTCCCCGGAGTGGACCGACTGGACCTGGAACTCGATGCTCATCGAGGGTTCGCACTGCCGCGAGATCGTCGACAACGTGGTGGACATGGCGCACTTCTTCTACGTGCACTACGCGTTCCCGCGCTACTTCAAGAACGTCTTCGAGGGCCCGGTCGCCACCCAGTACATGCGTTCGACCCCGCGCCACGACATCGAGGTCGGGACCAGCTACGACGACCCGAACTCCACGCTGCGCTCGGACGCGTCCTACTTCGGTCCGTCGTACATGATCGACTGGCTCTGGAGCGAGGCCAACGGCATGACGATCGAGACCGTGCTGATCAACTGCCACTACCCGGTCAGCGAGAACTCCTTCGTGCTGCAGTACGGCGCGATGGTCAAGAAGCCGCAGGGCATGTCCGACGAGGACGCCAACGCCATGGCCGCCCAGTTCGCCCAGGGCGTCGAGTACGGCTTCGAGCAGGACGTGGCGATCTGGAAGAACAAGGCGCCGATCGACAACCCGCTGCTCTCGGAGGAAGACGGACCCGTCTACCAGCTGCGACGCTGGTACAAGCAGTTCTACGTCGACATCGAGGACGTCACCGACGACATGACCAAGCGGTTCGAGTTCGAGATCGACACCGAGCGCGCGGTGACCAGCTGGGAGGCCGAGGTGGCCGACAACATCGCCCGCGGCGCCGTCATCAACACCATGTCCTGATCCGCCACCCCACGAACAGAAAGCACCACCTGCGATGACCAAGGTTCTCGACAACATCGCCGCGATCGCCGATCAGCTGCGCGATCAGGCTCCCGAGGCGGAACAGCTCGGGCAGCTGCCCGACGCCACCGCGCGGCTGCTGAAGGAGGCGGGCCCGATCCGCCTGCTGCAGCCCAAGAAGTACGGCGGGTTCGAGTCGCACCCGCGCGAGTTCGCCGAGACGGTCATGGCGACCGCCGCGCTGGACGGGGCCAGCGGCTGGATCACCGGCATCGTCGGCGTGCACCCGTGGCAGCTGGCCTTCGCCGATCCGAAGGTGCAGGACGAGGTGTGGTCCGACGACCACGACACCTGGATCGCCTCGCCGTACGCGCCCACCGGCATCGCCCGGCCGGTCGAGGGCGGCTACATCTTCAACGGCCGCTGGCAGTTCAGCTCCGGCACCGACCACTGCGACTGGATCTTCCTGGGCGCCTTCCTCGGCGACGCCGAGGGCAAGATGGCGCTGCCGCCGACCATGCTGCACATGATCCTGCCGCGGTCGGACTACACGATCGTCGAGGACTCCTGGAACGTGGTGGGCCTCAAGGGCACCGGCTCCAAGGACATCATCGTCAAGGACGCCTTCGTGCCCGACTACCGGGTGATGAACGGCGACCACGTCATCGACGGCACCGCGCAGAAGGAGTACGGCGTCACCGAGACGCTCTACAAGATGCCGTGGTCGACGATGTTCCCGCTGGGCATCAGCTCCGCGGTGGTCGGCATCGCCGAGGGCGCGCTGGCCGCCCACCTGGACTACCAGCGCGACCGCGTCGGCGCCCAGGGCACCGCCGTCAAGGACGACCCGTACGTGCTGTTCGCCATCGGCGAGGCCGCGGCCGACATCAACGCCGCGCGCCAGGAACTGCTCACCAACGTCGACCGGATCTACGACCTGGTCGAGGCGGGCAAGGAGATCGGCTTCGCCGAGCGGGCCGCGGTGCGGCGCACCCAGGTCCGCGCGGCCTGGCGCGCGGTGACCGCCGTGGACCAGATCTTCGCCCGCTCCGGCGGCAACGCGATGCGGATGGACAAGCCGCTGCAGCGCTTCTGGCGCGACGCCCACGTCGGCCTGGCCCACGCCATCCACGTGCCCAGCACCGTGTACCACGCCTCGGCACTCAGCTCCCTCGGCATCGAGCCCGCCGACAACCTGCGCTCGATGATCTGACCGACCACCACGAAGGACACACGGAAATGACAGACATCAAAGGCCTCGGCTACGTCAAGATCCAGACCGCCGACATCGACCGCTGGCGCACCTTCGCGTTCGACGTGCTCGGCTTCGCCCAGGGCAGCGGCCCGGACCCGGACGCGCTGTACCTGCGGATGGACGAGCGCGCGGCGCGCATCACCGTGGTGCCCGGCGACACCGACGCCGTGGTGACCATCGGCTGGGAGGTGCGCGACCACGCCGCCCTGGTGCGGGTGCAGGAGGCGGTCACCGCCGCCGGCATCGCGGTGAAGCCGCTCTCGGTGGAGGAGGCCGACGCGCGCCGGGTCGAGGAGGTCATCACCTTCGAGGATCCGACCGGAGCCACTCTCGAGGTGTTCCACGGCGCGGTGCTCGACCACAGCCCGGTGGTGACGCCGTTCGGCGCGAAGTTCGTCACCGGCGCGCAGGGCCTGGGCCATGTCGTGCTGCCGACCATGGACCCCAACGGCGCGTTCGGCTTCTACACCGAGGTGCTCGGCTTCCTGCCGCGCGGCGCGTTCCGTATCCCGGCCCCGCCGGAGTTCGGCCCCATGCGGGTGCGCTTCCTCGGCATCAACGAGCGCCACCACAGCCTGGCGCTGTGCCCGGCGCCGCACGGTGGCGCGCCCGGCCTGGTGCACATCATGGTGGAGGTCGACACGCTCGACGCGGTCGGCCAGGCGCTGGACCGGGTGACCAAGGACGGCTTCTCGGTCTCGTCCACGCTGGGCCGCCACACCAACGACAAGATGGTCTCGTTCTACGTGCGCGCGCCCGGCGGCTGGGACATCGAGTTCGGCACCGAGGGGATGCGGGTCGACGAAACCTATTACAGCGCCGAGGAGATCACCGCCGACAGCTACTGGGGCCACGACTGGTCCGGTAGCGAGCCGCTGGCCGCGATGTAGTCCGCGCGGCCCGTTCACGGCCCCCGTCCCGAGCACCCCGCTCGGGACGGGGGCCGTTGTCGTTCGGAACACCTTCGGCCATTCATGTGACAACGAACACAACAGATGGTATCAATAGGTATATGCCTAATCGAAATATGCGAGCGGGCATCAGCTCGTAGATCCGAATGGAGCACCCCATGGTCATCCAGGCCGAGGCCACCACCCCCAGCGCGATCCTGGATCGCGCGTCCCTGCTGCTCGACGCGTTCGACGGCCCTGGCAGGCTCACGCTCGCCCAGATCGTGCGCCGGACCGGCCTGCCCCGGTCCTCGGCGCATCGCATGCTGGAGCGGCTCGTGCAGCTGCGCTGGCTGCGGCGCGAGGGCCGTGACTACGAGCTCGGCATCCGGCTGATGGAGCTCGGCTCACTCGCCGTGCACCAGGACCGGCTGCATCGCGCGGCGATGCCGTTCCTGCACGAACTGCACCGGGTCACCGGATTCGTGGTGCACCTGGCCGTCCTCGACGGCGCCGATGTCGTGTACCTGGACAAGGTCGGCGGCGATCTGGCCGCGGCGGTCCCCACCCGGGTCGGCGGCAGGCGGCCCGCGCACTGTACGGCGGTCGGCAAGGCGATCCTGGCCTACTCCGACGAGCGCAGGCTGGCCGAGGTCGTCACCGGTCAGGCCGGCGCGCGGACCAAGTACTCGCTGACCACCCGCGCCCAGCTCGACGCCGAGCTGGACAAGGTGCGCGCGCACGGCATCGCCGTGGAACGGCAGGAGTCGCTGGCCGGGTTCGGGTGCATCGCGGCCCCGATCGGCGATCTGGGCGAGTCCGCGGTGGCCGCGGTGTCGGTGTGCGGTCCGGTCGACCGCATGCTCTTCGACCACCGGCTCACCGCCCCGGTGCGCACCACCGCGCTCAACATCTGGCGCCACGTGGACGACGGCCGGGTGCGAGTGCGCCCCACCCTGCAGCAGCATCCGCGCCCGCTGGGCGTCGGCCCGGCGACCAGGACCATGGCCGACCGGCGCGTGGTGCGCACCGCCTGACCCGGCCCGGTTCGCCGCCCGGCGCGGGCCCGGGCGGCGAACCGGCTCAGCCCGCGACGATGTTCTCGCAGAAGCTGTGGCAGATGCGATCGTGCACGATCGACTCCGGGCACTCCGGATCGAACCACCGGTCGACGTGGGCCCAGTGCACCGGATGCATCAGGTAGGGCCCGTCCAGCCCGTCGAGGTCGGTGAATTCCTGTTCCCACACGTGCGTCCACGGCGCCGAGCCGATCCCGCGGATCACCCGGCTCAGCTGCCAGGACCGCATGGTGTCGATGTAGCGCGGCATCCGCAGCAGGTCGGCTTCGAACCGGTCGATCGTCGCGCGCGGGGTACCGGGTGCCACCCGCAACAGCAGCACCCGGTACACCGTGCCGGGTGTGCGCGGTTCGGCGGCACCGCCGACGCCGCCGTCGAATTCGGCGCCGTCGATGTGGGCGACACCGTGTTCGGCCAGCACCGCGGCCACGCGCGGCGCGCAGGCCGACCAGTCGGCCGGTTCGTCGAATCGCAGATGCACCAGCACGTCGCCGCCGTTGCGCACGCCGGGCAGCGTCGGCTGGACCAGCACCCGGCGGGCCCGCCCGGCCGGGGCCGACCGCAGCTCGTCGAGCAGCGTGGCGGGCGGGGCGTCGAGCCCGGGCGGCAGGTGCAGGAGCCGGACGACATCAAACATGGCCGAGCCTTTCGATATCGGCGGCCTCGGCCCCGGTCGTGCGGGTCCGGCTCAGGACGAGCTCGTCCGCGGCGGCCCACCACGCGCGCAGGGCCGTGTCGGTGCGGCCGCGCCAGGTCATCTCCCACCAGCCCTCGGCGCCGTCGAGTACCCAGGTCGCCACGACCGTGTTGGACTCGTCCGGGAACCAGATCGGTGGGCTCACCACGATCCGTTCCAGCGCCATCCCCCGTTCGCGCGCGCCCGGCGCGTACTCACGCAGATACGCGTCGACGAAGTCCCTGGCCCGGCCGGGTTTCGTCACGACGGTGTCGGTCACGTAGACCTTCGCGGTGTTCATGGGCCGACGGTAGGCACCCCGCCGGGCGGACCGACCAGGGGTTTCCGCCCAGCGGGAGACTGCGGGTGCGTCGCGGCCCCACGGCCCTACCGTGACCGGCGACCCGCTCGCACGCCGAGCCTGCTCGCCTCACCCCTGGAGGGTCAGTGACAGTCCGTGAATTCCCCACCACCGGGCCCGGCGCCGTGCCCGATCCCGAAGTGGCGGCGATGCTCGCCGCGCTCGACGCCGGCTTCCCCGATGTCGCCGCGATGGACGCCGCCGAGGCCAGAGCCGCGATCCGCGCCCGGCGCGGCCCGCTGCAGCGCCTGCCCGAGATGCGCGAGACACACGATCTCACCATCGACGGCCCGGGTGGCCCGCTGCCGCTGCGGGTGTTCCGCCCGCACCACGACGGCGCCGCGCTGCCGGTGATCGTGTTCGCCCACGGCGGCGGCTTCGTGTTCTGCGATCTGGACAGCCACGACGAATTCTGCCGCTCGATGGCGGTGGGGGTCGGCGCGGTGGTGATCTCGGTCGACTACCGGCTCGCCCCCGAACACCCGGCCCCGGCCGCCCACGACGACATGCTCGCCGCCCTGCGCTGGGCGGTCGCGAACGCGGCCACCTACGGCGGTGATCCGGCGCGGATCGCGCTGGCCGGCGACAGCGCGGGCGGCAATCTCGCGGCCACCGTGGCCATCGCGGTGCGCGACGGCGGCGGTCCCGCGCTCGCGGCGCAGATCCTGCTCTACCCGGTGATCGACGACGATTTCGACACCGAGTCCTACCGGCGGTTCGGCACCGGCCACTACAACACCACCAGCGCCATGCGCTGGTACTGGCAGAATTACGCCCCGCACGGCACCGACGACGTCCGGCTGGTGCCGACCAGGGCCGCGTCGCTGGCCGGGCTGCCGCCCGCGGTGGTGGTCACCGCCGAACTGGATCCGCCGTGCGCGGCCGGGGACGCCTATGCCCGGCGGCTGGCGAAGGACGGTGTCGCGGTGCGGCATCGCCGCTACGACGGCCTGTTCCACGGCTTCCTCACCATCCCGTCGCTGGCGGCCACCCGGACAGCACGGGCCGAGGTGTGGGCGATGGTGCGCGACGTCCTGGGACCGGCCTGACCGCCGGACCCCGACGACCCGGCCTACCTAGGCCGGGTCGTGCTGACGGTCCTCTTCCTCGCGGACCTGCTGCTCGATCTCGCGCCAGCGACCCGGTGTCGGGTGCGGGTATTCGGCCCGGTCGTCGCGTTCGGCCTTGGCCAGCACGGTCGCGGCCTCGTCGATGTCGTCGATGAGCTGCTGGGCCAGTTCCCGTTCGGCCGCGTAGTGCCGCTGTGCCCACTGCAGCACGATCTGCGAATAGGCCCAGCCCGGTTCGGATTTCGCGGCCTCGGCGTCGATCGCGGCCCGGTGCTCGAGCTCGTCGACGTCGGCGATGTGGTCACGCAGGATCTGCTTGAGCCGGTCCGGTGAGCCGAGGTGACCGAACATCACGCGCAGCAGCACATGATGTTTGAGCACCGACGGATCCACCGGCGCGCGGTTCCACCACAGCGTCACCGCGGTCCGGCCCGCGTCGGTGATCTGGTAGAGCCGCCTGCCCCGCATGGCGTTGTCGTGGTCGAGCCGGGAACTGGCGAAGCCGTGCTGTTCGAGCTTCTTCAGCTCGGCGTAGATCTGGCTGTAGGACGGTGTCCAGTAGAAGTAGCGCAGACTCCAGTCGGCCCATTTCTTCAGGTCGTAGCCGGAGATCTCCTCCTCGTAGGAGAGCATGGCCAGGACCGCCCAGCTGGTCGGCGGCAGGTTGGGCACGCCGGGATCGGGCTCGCTGGTCACCATCGGTGCATGGTAGCAACCGGGCGGGTGACCACTTCCCCACCGACAACCGCTGACCGGGAGGACATCTTTCGCCCGCCCCCGCCGACCCCGGATTCTGAGGGCACCGCAATCCGTTCGGAAGGACCTCCATGAATGCAGACAACGTCGTCGTCGACGCGGGTATCCCCGCCCCGGCCGAGCTGCGCCGGGTGCTGGGACACTTCGCGACGGGTGTCGCCGTCATCGCGGCGCACGACGGGACGCGCCCGCTCGGCTTCACCTGTCAGTCGGTGGTGTCGGTGTCGCTGGATCCCCCGTACGTCTCGTTCTGCCCCGCCAAGAGCTCCACGAGCTGGCCGCTGCTGCGCACGGCGGGCGCCCTGTGCATCAACATCCTGGCCGAGGAGCAGAGCGCGCTGTGCCGCCAGTTCGCGGTGAGCGGCGCGGACAAGTTCGCCGGCGTCGACTGGGACCCGGCGGGCAACGGCGCGCCGGCGCTGGCCGGGGCGCTGGCCCACATCGAGGCGACGGTGGAGCTCGAGCACGACGCGGGCGATCACACGGTGGTGCTGGCCCGGGTCGCCGATCTGCGGGCCACCGAGGGCGCCCGGCCGCTGCTGTTCTACCGGGGCGCGTTCGGCGGCTTCTCCGCCTGAAGCACACGACAAGGGGTGGTCCCGCGCGGGACCACCCCTTGTCGTCTGTGCTCAGTCCTCCAGGACGTCGAAGCCCTTGTAGCCCGCGGCCGCGACCTCGGCGATGATCTCGCCGTAGACCCCGAACCCGCCGACGAAGGGCATGAAGACCCGTGGCCTGCCCTCGATATTGGCGCCCAGGTACCACGAATTCGCCTGCATCATCAGGGTTCCCTCGGCCCGCCGCGCGCACTCGCGGACCCAGTCGGCGACCGCGTCCGGCCGTGCCTCGAGCGCCAGCGCGCCCCGGCCGTCGAGGAAGGCGATGGCCTCGGCCACCCAGTCCACGTGCAGTTCCGAGTGCAGCACCATGTTGGCCAGCACCGACGGACTGCCGGGTCCGGTGAGGTTGAACAGGTTCGGGAAGCCCGTCATGCCCAGTCCCAGATAGGTTTTCGGCCCTTCGCGCCACGCCTCGTTGAGCGTCTCACCGCCGCGGCCCACGATGTTCATCCGCGACACCGAGCCGGTCATCGCGTCGAAGCCGGTGGCCAGGACCAGGGTGTCGAGCGGGTAGTGCGCGTCGGTGGTGTGGATGCCCGCGGCGTCGACCCGGGTGATGGGCGTGGCCCGCAGGTCGACCAGCTCGACATTGTCGCGGTTGTAGGTCTGGTAGTAGTTCGTGTCGGTGCAGATGCGCTTGGTGCCGATCGGGTGATCGCGCGGCACCAGCAGCTCGGCCACCCGCGGGTCGTCGATGACCGCGCGCACCTTCTCCTCCCAGAACTCGCGCGCGGTGTCGTTGGCGGCCAGGGTGACCAGCTGGTCCGGGAAGGTCTTGCTGAACAGCACACCGCCCAGCGCCCAGCGCTTCTCGTAGGCGGCGCGGAGTTCCCCCGCGTCCACCGCGAGCGCGGACTCGGGATGGGCCTGGTGCGGCGAGCCGCCGCCGCTGGCCATCGACAGCCGCCTGCGCTCGGGATAGTTCGCCTTCTGTGCCCGCCGGTCGTCGTCGGTGAGCGGCGTATTGCCCGCGGGCACACTGTAGTTGGCGGTGCGCTGGAACACGTGCAGCTGCGCGGCCTGCTCGGCCACGCACGGGATCGTCTGGATGCCGGAGGATCCGGTGCCGATCACGCCGACCCGCCTGCCGGTCAGGTCGACGCCTTCGTGCGGCCAGTGCGAGGTGTGCAGCACCTGCCCGGCGAAGGTGTCCAGCCCCTCGATGGCCGGGGTGTTGGCGTTGGACAGCGGCCCGGTGGCCAGCACCACGAACCGGGCCCGCACCGTGCGGCCGGTGTCGGTGGCGACCTGCCAGCGCAGGGTCGTCTCGTCGAGCACGACATCGGTGACGCGGGTACCGAATTCGATGTCGCGGCGCAGGTCGTAGCGGTCGGCGACGTGCTCGAGGTAGGACAGGATCTCGGGCTGGGTGGCGTACTTCTCGCTCCAGTCCCACTCCTGCTGCAGGGCCTCGTCGAAGGAGTACGAGTAGTCGACGCTCTCCACGTCGCAGCGCGCGCCCGGGTAGCGGTTCCAGTACCAGACGCCGCCCACGCCCTGGCCTGCTTCGAACACCCGCACCGTCAGGCCGCTGCCGCGGAATCGGTGCAGGGCGTACAGCCCGGCGATGCCCGCGCCGACGACGACCACGTCGACGTCGGCCTGGTCCTGCGCTGGTGCCGATGGGGTCTCGGGGTTCACTGTGCCTACCTTTCGATGGAGACCGGTTCTGGCGGCGACGCTAAGGAAACCCGGGCCGGGAGAGCAGGTGTCCCTCCCGCTGATTGGCACGTTCGCGCATCGATGGCCTCCCGGTGATCGGGACGGGCGCCACCGTGACCGCCGTCACGGGTCCTACCGTCGTGCGCACTGCACAGGTGGCACCAGGAGGAGACAGTGGTGGACTGGAACGACGAGGTGGATGTACTGGTCGCGGGCTCGGGCGGTGGCCTGGCCGGCGCCTACACCGCCGCCCGCGAGGGGCTCAGCGTCGCGGTGGTCGAGGCGACCGACAAGTTCGGCGGCACGACCGCGTATTCGGGCGGCGGCGGGGTGTGGTTCCCCTGCAACCCGGTGCTCGAGCGCGCGGGCACCGACGACACGATCGAGGACGCGCTCACCTATTACCGCGCCGTCGTCGGCGACCGCACCCCCGACGAGCTGCAGCAGACCTATGTGCGGCGCGGCCGCGACCTGATCGAATACCTGGAATCCGACGATCATTTCGCGTTCGAGATGCTGCCGTGGCCGGACTACTTCGGCAAGGCGCCCAAGGCCAGGCTCGACGGGCAGCGCCACATCATGCCGACGCCGCTGCCCGCGGCCGAGCTGGGCCCGCTGCGCGAATCGCTGCGCGGACCGCTCGACACCGACCGGCTCGGCGCGCCCCTGCCCGAGCTGCTGATCGGCGGACAGGCGCTGATCGGGCGGATGCTGCGGGCGCTGTCGAGCTACCCGCACGCCCGGCTGTTCCTCAACTCCCCGCTGGTGGAACTGATCGTCGAGGACGGCGCGGTGACCGGGGCGATCGTCGAACGCGACGGCGCCCGGATCGCGATCCGCGCGCGTCGCGGTGTGGTGCTGGCGGCGGGCGGTTTCGAGCAGAACGCCGAGTTGCGCGCGCACTACGGTGTGCCGGGCGAGGCGCGCGACACCATGGGGCCGTGGGGCAATCAGGGGCTGGCGCACCAGGCGGGCATCGCCGCGGGCGCCGACACCGATCTGATGGATCAGGCGTGGTGGTCGCCTGGGCTGACCCATCCGGACGGCCGGTCGGCGTTCGCGCTGTGGTTCACCGGCGGCATCTTCGTCGACCAGGACGGGCGCCGCTTCGTCAACGAGTCCGCGCCCTACGACCGGCTGGGCCGCGAGGTGATCCGGCAGATGACCGAGCGCGGGCTGACCCTGCCGTTCTGGATGATCTACGACGACAAGGAGGGCGAGGTGCCGCCGATCAAGGCCACCAACGTCTCCATGGTCGAGACGCAGCGGTACGTGGACGCCGGCCTGTGGCACACCGCCGACACCCTGCCGGAGCTGGCCGCGAAGATCGGCGTGCCCGCCGAGAACCTGGTGGCCACCGTCGAGCGGTTCAACGCGTTGGTCCCCACCGGCACCGATCCCGATTTCGGCCGCGGCGACGAGGCCTACGACCGCGCCTTCTCGAATGGCGAACCGCCGCTGGTGGCCCTCGACAAGGGCCCGTACCACGCGGCCGCGTTCGGCATCTCCGATCTCGGCACCAAGGGCGGACTGCGCACCGACACCGCCGCCCGGGTCCTCGGCCGCGACGGATCCCCGATTCCGGGGCTCTACGCCGCGGGCAACACCATGGCCGCGGTCAGCGGCGAGGTGTACCCCGGCGGCGGCAACCCGATCGGCGCGTCGATGCTGTTCAGCCACCTCGCCGTGCGCGACATCCTCGGCGGATGAACCCCCTTCCGGTCTCTCCCGCTGGCCGGGAGAGACCGGCCCGGAACGGACCCGGACTGTGGTTCCGTTCACACAACCCCCTTCTCGACATTTTCAGGAGCGACACGATGGCTTCAGCGGACGACATTCGCGCGACGGTGCGGAAATATGTGGAGGCCGTCGGCAACGGTACGGCCGCCGACATCGTCGCCCTCTACCGTGAGGACGCGACGGTGGAGGATCCGGTCGGCAGCGAACCGCACGTCGGCCACGCGGCGATCCGGAAGTTCTACGAGGCCATCGAGCCGATGGAACGCGCGACCGAGCTGTTCTCGGTGCGGGTGGCCGGCGACAGCGCCGCCTTCAGCTTCCGGGTGGTGACCACCTTCGGTGACCAGAAGTTCACCCTCGATCCGATCGATGTGATGACCTTCGACGAGGGCGCGCGGATCACCGGCATGCGCGCGTTCTGGTCGCAGGACGACATGGTCGTGGGCTGAGGCGACGATGACCGATCAGCACTGGGATCACGAAGTCGGTTTCCTCGTCGTCGGTAGCGGCGCGGGCGGGCTCACCGGCGCGCTCGCGGCCGCCGACCGCGGCCTGGACACCCTCGTCATCGAGAAGGCCGCCTACTACGGTGGCAGCACCGCCCTCTCCGGCGGCGGCATCTGGGTGCCCAACAACCCGACGCTGTTGCGCGAAGGACTGGGCGACTCCCGCGCCGATGTGCGCGCCTACCTCGACGCCGTGGTCGGCGACCGCGTCCCGTCGAAGAACCTCGACGCCTTCATCGACGAGGGCCCGCGCATGCTGGCCTTCCTCGAGACCAGCCCGCACCTGCGTTTCCAGTGGTGCACCGGCTACTCCGACTACCACCCGGAGGCGCCGGGCGGGCGGCCCGCCGGCCGCTCGATCGAGCCGCTGCCGGTGGACCTCAAGCAGCTCGGCGACCAGGAGGAGCTGCTGCGCCCCGCCGCGCTGGCCACCCCGCCCGGCCTGTTCATCACCTCCAAGGACTTCGTCCAGCTCAACATGGTGACGCGCACCTGGAAGGCACGGTGGACGGCGCTGCTGACCGGCCTGCGCGCGGTCAAGGCGATCCTGCTGCGCCGGCACATGGACACCCTCGGCCGGGCGCTGATCGCCCGGTTGCGGCTGGCGTTGCGCGACGCGGGCGTCCCGCTGTGGCTCGACACCCCGCTGCGCTCGCTGATCACCGACGAGTCCGGCGCGGTCATCGGTGTCGTCGCCGAACGCGGCGGCCGCGAGATCCGGATCAGGGCGCGCGCCGGGGTGCTGTTGGCCACGGGCGGATTCGAGCACAATCAGGCCATGCGCAAGCGCTATCTGCCCGAGGGCGGGCGCGACAACTTCAGCGCGGCCTCGGCGGACAACACCGGCGACGGCATCGTCGCCGGTGAGCAGGTCGGCGCGGCCGTCGACCTGATGGACGACGCGTGGTGGATGCCCTCGTTCCAGCGGCCCGACGGCATCAACCAGGTGCTGGTGTCGGAGCGCTCGATCCCGCGCTCGATCATCGTCGACGCCACCGGGCACCGCTTCACCAACGAGGCCTCGCCGTACGTGACGTTCGTGCACGCCCAGCTGGCGGGCAGCCACGATCCGGCCTGGCTGATCTTCGACGCCAAGGCCAAGAGCCGCTACCCCATCGGCGGCATCGTGCCCGGCCAGAAGTTCCCGGCGTCCTGGCTGACCAGCGGGCTGATGCGGACCGCCGAGGACGTCGAAGGCCTCGCCGCGGCGATCGGCGTCCCGGCCGCCACCCTGCGCGAGACGGTGGGCCGGTTCAACGGCTTCGCCCGCGACGGTCACGACGCGGACTTCGGCCGCGGCCTGAGCGCCTACGACAACTACTACGGCGACCCGACCCTGGCCACGCCCGCGCTCGACGTGCTGGACAAGGGCCCGTTCTACGCGCTGCGGGTACGGATCGGCGATCTCGGCACCAAGGGCGGACTCGTCTACAACGAGGACGCGCAGGTGCTGCGGGCCGACGGCACGCCCATCCCCGGTCTCTACGCCGCGGGCAACACCTCGGCCGCGGTGATGGGCAACGACTACGCCGGTGCGGGCGCCACCATCGGCCCCGCCATGGTGTTCGGCTACGTCGGCGCCCGGCACGCCGCCGGCGAGCGCTGAGGCGGGCCGCCATGCAACCCGTCGAATGCGCGAGCTGCGGCAACAAGGTGCTGGCCGAGAAGTTCAGTCCCAGCCACACCAGCGTCCAGTGGCTCGACGACGCCGAGTCCGCGTGCCCGGAGTTCGCCCGCCGCGCCGCGCTCGGCGAACCGAGCAGCTGGATCCCCACCTGCCCCGCCATGCGCGACTCCATCGAGAACGCGGTGCGCGCCGGGGCGCTGGCCACCGATCAGTTGCGGCACGAGCCGGTCCCCGGCCGGCTCGGCTGACCCCACACCCTGTCAGGAGACGATCATGAACAGACTCGACGACCACCGGACCCTGGTGACCGGCGCCGCGTCCGGCATCGGCCAGGCCACCGTGCTGCGGCTGCTCGACGAGGGCGCCCGGGTGGTGGGCGCCGACGTGTCGGCCGACGGCCTGGCCGCCACCCGCGCGCAGGCCGAAGAACGCGGCACCGCGGACCGGCTCACCACCCTGACCATCGACATCGGCGCCGAGCAGTCGGTCGTCGACGGCCTCCGCGCGGCGATCGACACCCTCGGTGGCCTGGACTCGCTGGTGAACGCGGCGGGCATCCTGCGCGCCGCGCACACCGAGCAGACCTCACTGGACCTGTGGGACCAGATCATCCGGATCAACCTCACCGGCACCTTCCTGGTGGTCCGCGAGGCACTGCCCGCGCTGCTGGCCAACCCGCGCTCGACGGTGGTGAACTTCAGCTCCACCTCGGCGGCGTTCGCGCACCCGTACATGGCGGCCTACGCGGCGAGCAAGGGCGGCATCCAGTCCTTCACGCACGCGATCGCCCTGGAGTTCGGCGGCAAGGGCCTGCGCGCGGTGTGCGTGGCGCCGGGCAGCATCAAGTCCGGCATCACCGACGCCACCCCGGGGTACGTGCCCGCCGACGCCGACTGGGCGCTGTTCGCCAAGCTGTCGCCGGTCCTGCCGACCGACCTGGAGTCCGGCGGCGCGGGCATGGGCGACCCGACCGCGGTGGCCGGCGTGATCGCCATGCTGGTCTCCGAGGACGGCGCGTTCATCACCGGCACCGAGATCCGCATCGACGGCGGGACGCACGCATGACCGAGCTGAGCTACGAGGCGACGCTGCGGGAGATCCACACCGACGCGGGCGTGCTGCGCTATCACGAGGCGGGCGACGGCCCACCGCTGCTGTTGCTGCACGGTTCGGGTCCCGGCGTGACCGGCTGGCGCAACTTCCGCGGCAATCTCGCGGTGTTCGCCGAGAAGTTCCGCTGCCTGGTCCTGGAATTCCCCGGCTTCGGGGTGAGCGACGACTTCGGCGGCCACCCGATGGTCACCGCGCTGGAGGCGGTGGTCCGCTTCGTCGACGCGCTCGGCCTGGACACCGTCGACATCATCGGCAACTCGATGGGCGGCGGTGTCGCGCTGAACTACGCGATCGCGCATCCGGAGCGGGTCGGCAAGGTGGTGACGATCGGCGGCATCGGCAAGAACATCTTCAGCCCCGGCCCCGGTGAGGGCATCAAGCTGCTGCAGGAGTTCACCGAGGAGCCAAGCCGGGAGCGGCTGATCCAGTGGCTGCACTCGATGGTCTACGACCCGGCGATGGTCACCGAGGAGCTGATCGAGGAGCGCTGGACCCAGGCCACCGATCCGGCCACTCTCGACAGCGCCCGCCGGATGTACAGCAAGGCCGCGTTCGCGATGATGGTCAAGGCGATGGAGGCCTCCGACGCGCCGCCGCCGTGGGCGATGCTGCACAAGGTGGCCGCGCCGACCCTGATCACCTGGGGCCGCGACGATCGGGTGAGCCCCCTCGATATGGCGCTGATCCCGATGCGCACCATTCCGCGCGCCGAGCTGCACGTGTTCCCGAACTGCGGGCACTGGGCGATGATCGAGCGCAAGGACGAATTCGAGTCCGCGGTATTGGCATTCCTGACCAGGAAGGACACGGCCCGCTCGGCGTGATCGCCGGTTCTCGGCCCCCTGTGCGTGGGAACGGAAGGAGCCCCTCACTCCCTTCCCTTTCCAACATATAGCGCACAGGGGGCCTTGCCGCAAGGCCCCGGTGATGCCCCATAATCGTCCGGCCGTGGCGATGAGCTGCGGAAACGAGACTGACGACGCGCTCCGCCGGATCGGCGAACCGGGAAAGTGAGGGCAGGTGTCCGCTCAGGGGTATCAGGACGAACTGCGGTCCGAACAGCAGTATGTGGACGGCTTGTACGCGCGGCTCGACAGCGAACGCGCCCGCGTGAAGGGCCGCTACCGCGCGACCTTGCGCGGCAAGGGCGTCTCGGCCATGGACCGTGACTTCGAGGCGCGGGCGCTGGCCAAGGAGGCCCGGCGCCTGGATGTGGCCGACAACGGCCTGTGTTTCGGCAGGCTCGACGCCGTGACCGGCGAGACCTCCTATATCGGCCGGATCGGCCTGTTCGACGAGACGAACGAATTCGAGCCGCTGCTGCTGGACTGGCGCGCGCCCGCGGCCCGCGCCTTCTACGTCGCCACCGCCGCCTCGCCGGAGGGCATGCGCAGACGGCGGCAGTTCCATACCCGGGGCCGCCGGGTGGCCGAGTTCACCGACGAGGTGCTGGGCAGGCCCGACGGCGCCGAGCACGGTGACGCGGCCCTGCTGGCGGCGCTGGACGCGCCGCGCGGGGCCGGGATGCGCGACATCGTCGCGACGATCCAGGCCGAACAGGACGAGATCATCCGCCTCGACCATCCCGGTGTCCTGGTCATCGAGGGCGGTCCCGGCACCGGCAAGACAGTGGTCGCGCTGCACCGGGTGGCGTATCTGCTCTACACCCAGCGCGCGCGGATGGAACGGCAGGGTGTGCTGGTGGTGGGCCCCAATCCGGCCTTCCTCGACCACATCTCGCACGTGCTGCCCGCGCTGGGCGAGACCAATGTCGTGTTCACCACCACCGGCGACCTCGTGCCGGGCCTGCGCGTGACCGCCGAGGACACGCCGGACGCGGTGCGCCACAAGGGTTCCCTGCGCATCCTCGAGGTCCTCGCGGCCGCCGTCGCCGATCGGCAGCGCCTGCCCGAGGACCCGATCCCGATCGAGCTGGCCGACGTCACGGTACGGATCGACCGCGAGACCGCGCAGTGGGCGATCGAGGAGGCGCGCGCGAGCGGTAGGCCGCACAACGAGGCGCGCGCGGTGTTCCGCGAGATCGTCACCTACGTGCTCACCGAGCGCGCGATCGGGCGGATCGGGCAGGGCTGGCTCACCCGCGACGACCGGGAGGCCTGGGAACAGGTGCGCGGCGACCTGGTCGCCGAGCTCGCCGAGAGCACCGATTTCACCGCGGCCCTGGATGCCCTGTGGCCGATCCTGACGCCGGAAACCCTGCTCGCCGAGCTGTATTCGTCGCCGGAGCGGCTGCGCGCCGCCGGTGCCGACGCGTCGCTGGCTCGCGCGGACGGCGCCGCGTGGACGGTGTCGGACGTGCCGCTGCTCGACGAGCTGGTCGACCTGCTGGGCCGGGACGAGCCCGTCGACGACACCGCCGAGCGCGAACGCCGCGCCGAGGCGGCCTACGCGGCCGGCGTGCTGGACACCCTGGTGAGCCGTGAGGACCACATGGACGACGAGGATCACCTGTTCGCCCAGGACATGCTGTTCGGCGCGGACCTGGCCGAACGGTTCCTCGAACGCGACACCAGGGAACTGGCCGAACGCGCCGCCGCGGACCGGGACTGGACCTACCGGCACGTGGTCGTCGACGAGGCGCAGGAGCTGTCGGAGATGGATTGGCGGGTGCTGATGCGCCGCTGCCCCGGCAAGTCGTTCACCGTGGTGGGCGATCTCGCCCAGCGGCGCTCCCCCGCCGGTGTCACCTCGTGGGCCACCGTCATGGACCGCTACGTCCCCGGCCGCTGGGCCTACCGCCCGCTGACCGTGAACTACCGCACCCCCGCCGAGATCATGGCCGTCGCCGCCGCGGTCCTGGCGGACTTCGCACCCGAGGTGCGGCCGCCGGAATCGGTGCGCGCGTGTGGTGTCCGGCCGTGGGCCCGCCGTGTCGACAAGGCCGAATTGCCGGATGCCATCGCGGAATTCGTCCGCACCGAAGCGGGCCGGGAAGGCACCAGCGTGGTGATCGGCCCGCCGGGTGTTCCCGGCACTGTCCCCGCCGCGGAGACGAAGGGCCTCGAATACGACGCCGTCCTCGTCGTCGACCCGGCCCGGATCCTGGCCGACGGGCCGCGCGGCGCCGCCGAACTCTATGTGGCACTCACCCGGGCGACCCAGCGCCTCGGCGTCCTGCACGAGGGTCCGCTCCCTCCGGCCCTGTCCGCGCCGGCCACAGATCCCGCCCCAGCCCGGCCGGCCGGCGATCCCGCCCCGGCACGCTGATTCCCGCACGGCCGCACACCCAGGGCGCGGCGCCGGCACAGGGTCCCGCGCCGGTGGCGGCGGTCGGCGGGTGTTCGTCCTGCCGACCGCCGGGCATGCCGGCGGTCACTGCCTGTGCCGCGAGCGGTTCAGCGCTGGGTCGAGCCCGCGTCCACCGGCAGGGTCACCGCCGTGATGTAGCGGGCCTCGTCGGAGCCGAGGAACAGGGCGGCATTGGCGATGTCGACCGGTTCGACCCACGGGATCGGCAGCATGTTCATGTGCCGGGCGGCCTCGGCGAACTCCTCGCGGGTGGGCACCTCCCGGTCGGGCCGGAACATCTTGCGCACGTGGTCGTTCTGGATCATCGGGGTGTCCACATTGGTGGGGTGCACCGAGTTGACCCGGATGTGGTGCGGGGCCAGCTCTTTGGCGAGCGACCGCATGAGGCCGACCACGCCGTGCTTGGCCGCGACATAGTGGGCGACCCCGACCAGCCCGCGCAGTCCCGCGATGGAGCTGGTGAGGATCATCGCGCCGCCGCCGCGTTCGATCAGATGCGGGGTGGCGGCCTTGCAGGTCTGCCACACCCCGGTGAGGTTCACATCGATCATCGTCTGCCACTGCTGTTCGGTCAGTTCCAGCGCGCCGCCGCTGGAGCTGATTCCCGCGGTGGCGCAGACGATGTCGAGTCCGCCCAGCTCGGCGACCGCGGCGTCGACCGCGCCGCGCAGCGCGGCGCCGTCCCGCACGTCGACGGTGGCGGCCACGGCACGCGCGCCGGTCGCCTCGACCGCGCGCACGGTCTCGGCGAGGTCGTCGGCGTTCGCCGGTGGCGTCACCACGGTGTCGACCGGTCCGCAGAGGTCGACGGCGACGATGTCGGCGCCTTCCTCGGCCAGCCGGATGGCCTGTGCCCGGCCGATGCCGCGCGCGGCGCCGGTCACCAGTGCGATCTTGCCCGAAACCCGTCCCATGTCACACCTTCTGAGTCAGTCCGGCGTCCACCACGAGCTGGGTTCCCGTCACGTAACGGGACTCGGGGGAGGCGAGGAAGAGCACCGCGTTGCTCACGTCGACCGGGTCGACCCACGGCACCGGCAGCAGGGTGCGAGCGGCCAGTGCCTCCGCGGCGTCCTGCTGGGTCGGCTGGTCGAGATCGGGCCGCAGTTTCGCGTAGACGGCGTCGTTGAGGATCATCGGGGTGGCGACCGAGCCGGGGTGCACGGTGTTCACCCGGATGCCGCGCGGGCCGAGTTCGTTGGCCAGCGTCCGCGCCAGCCCGACCACCGCGTGCTTGCTCGCCGAGTAGTGCGAGGCCGACGCGGCGCCGGTGATGCCGTTGGTGGAGCTGACGATGACGACGGACCCGCCGTCGGTCAGCGCGGGAACGCCGGCGCGCACGGTGTGCCACATGCCGGTGAGGTTGATGTCGACGGTGCGCTGCCAGGCCTCGTCGGTCAGCTCCCAGGAGGGGCCGAGGTCGGCGTAGATCCCGGCATTGGCCACGATCACGTCGAGGCGGCCCAGCGCGGCGACGCCGTCGGCCACGGCCACGTCCAGCGCGGACTGGTCACGCACGTCGGCCGTGGCCGTGACGCACTGGCGGCCCAGCGCCGCGACCTCGGCGGCCGTCTGCGCGAGGCCCGCCGCGGCGGCCTCGATGTCGACGGCGATGATGTCGGCGCCTTCCTCGGCGAGCCGACGGCAATGGGCGCGGCCCATTCCCCCGGCCGCGCCGGTCACCAGCGCGACGGTGTTCTGCATGCGGTTCATCGGGCGCCCCCGGGAGATCGAGTGTCCACGACGGCGACGCTAGAGTCGCGCGGTCCGGTGTCCGCCCTGGTCTTCCCGGTCAGTGGGCGGTGCGCCGGTGATCTCCCGGCCACCGGGAGCGGCGCCCCCGCGCACCGCCGCGGGCTGCGACGGTGGCCTCGCACGACCGGTGCTGTGAGCGAGGAGGACACCAGTGACGAGGGCGACTGTCGATGTGCCGCGTGGCTCGCGGGTGGTGACGCTGCGGGTGGCCGCGGTGATCGAGGAGACCGCGGACGCGCGCTCGCTGGTGTTCGACGTTCCCGCCGAGGCCGCCGCACGCTTCGCCTACCGGCCCGGCCAGTTCCTCACGCTGCGGATCCCCAGCGAACGGCCCGAGCCGGTGGCCCGGTGCTACTCGCTGGCCAGTTCCCCGTTCACCGACGAGCGCCCGCAGGTGACGATCAAGCGCACCGCCGCCGGGTACGGATCGAACTGGTTGTGCGACAACGTCTCCGTCGGCGACACCCTGGACGTGCTGCCGCCGCAGGGCACCTTCACCCCGGCCTCCCTCGACACCGATCTGCTGCTGTGGGCCGCCGGCAGCGGCATCACCCCGGTGATGTCGATCCTGCGATCGGCGCTGGCCTCGGGTACGGGCCGGGTGGTGCTGTTCTACGCCAATCGCGACCCGGAGTCGGTGATCTTCGCCGCGGCGCTGCGCGACCTGGCGGCCCGGCACCCCGGCCGTGTGCAGGTGGTGCACTGGCTGGAATCACTGCAGGGCCTGCCGACGGCGGCGCAGCTGGCGCGGTTCGCCGATCCGTATGCCGGTTTCGAGTCGTTCGTGTGCGGGCCGGGCCCGTTCATGGCGGCGGTGACCGAAGCGCTGGCGGGCGCGGGCTGGCCGCGGGAGCGGATCACCACCGAGGTGTTCGTCTCGCTGTCGGGCGATCCGTTCGCCGATCCGGAGCCGATCGCCGCCGACGACGCGGGCGAGGCCGCCGAGGTGGAGGTGGAACTCGACGGCGCCGTGCACGCGCTGCGCTGGCCGAAGTCGCGAACGCTGGTCGATGTGATGCTGGCCGACGGTCTCGACGTGCCGTATTCGTGCCGCGAGGGCGAGTGCGGGTCGTGCGCGTGCACCGTCGTGGCCGGCGAGGTGAGCATGCCCGGTTCCACCGTCCTCGATCAGGAGGACATCGACGCCGGCTACACCCTGGCCTGTCAGGCCAGGCCCGCGAGCGACACCGTCCGTATCCGCTTCTGAGCCGGGAGGTGCCCTGTGGCGACCGATACCGCGCGTGCGGAAGTCGGCTTCGGTTCCGAACGCGGACCGGTGCTCGCCTCGCTGATGCTGGCCACCGGTCTCGTCGCCTTGGATTCGACGATCCTGGCGACCGCGGTGCTGTCGATCACCGACAACCTCGGTGACTTCGCGCTGTTCCCTTGGCTTTTCACGATCTATCTGCTGGCCCAGGCGGTGACCGTGCCCGTCTACGGCGCGCTCGCCGACACCTTCGGCCGCAAACCGGTGATGCTGTTCGGTGTCGCGGTGTTCGCGCTGGGCTCGCTGCTGTGCGGGCTGGCGACCAGCATGGTGGCGCTCATCGCGTTCCGGGCCGTGCAGGGCATCGGGGCGGGCGCCATCCAGCCGACCACCATGGTGATCGCGAGCGATCTGTACACCCTCGCCGAACGGGCCACCGTGCAGGGCTATCTGGCGGGGGTGTGGGCGGTGTCGTCGGTGACGGGTCCGCTGCTGGGCGGGATCTGCGCCGACTACCTGGGCTGGCGCTGGATCTTCCTGGTGAATCTGCCGCTGGCCGGGCTGGCGGCCTGGATGCTGGTGCGCAACTTCCACGAGGAATCGCCCCGGCAGCGGCGCCGCGTCGACTATCCGGGCGCGGTCCTGCTGACGCTCGGCGCGGGCGCGCTGGTGCTCGGGCTGCTCGAGGGCGGGCGGGCGTGGGCCTGGGATTCGCCGGCGAGCCTGGCCGTGTTCGGCGGTGCGGCGGTGTCGCTGGTGGTGTTCGCGGCGGTGGAAGCGCGGGCCGCGCACCCGATTCTGCCGCCGTGGGTGTTCGGCAGGCGGGTGGTGGTGGCGAGCAGTGTGGCCTCGATGCTCGGTGGCGCGCTGCTGTTCGGGTTCACCACCTACGTGCCGATGTTCAACCAGGGCGTACTCGGGACCAGCGCGCTGGTGGCGGGTGTCGTCACCGGCGCGCTCACCCTGGGCTGGCCACTGTCGGCGGCGCAGGCGGGAAAGGTGTACCTGCGCTTCGGTTTCCGCACCTGCGCGGTGCTGGGCAGTTCGATCGCCGCGCTCGGGACGGCCACCACGCTGCTGCTCGACGAGTCGGCGCCGCTGTGGCAGGTCGCCGCCTCGTGTTTCGTGGTCGGCTCCGGCATGGGCCTGGTGGCCACCCCGACGCTGATCGCCGCGCAGACGAGCGCGAGCTGGACCGAACGCGGCGTGGTGACCTCGACGAACATGTTCGCCCGCTCACTGGGCAGCGCGGTGGGTGTGGCGGTGTTCGGCGCGGTCGTCAACGCCAGGCTCGGCGACAGCGCACCGCCCTCGCCGGAATCGCTGTCGGGCGCGGTGCATCTGGTGTTCGCGACCATCGCCGCCATGACGGTGGTGCTGGTCGTCGCGTGTGCCGCGATCCCGGGCCGGATCACACAACTTCCGGCCCATCCAGCGGGAACGACCGGCCCCGGCGCCCGTCCCGGCCCCGAGCATGAAGAGGCATCACCAGAGGAGAAGAGGGAACCAGGATGCTGACAACCAGCGTGCGCACCGAGGTGGCCGCCGAACTGGCACGGGCCGAGCTGGATCGGGTGGCCTTGTCCCCCATCGCCGCCCGGCACCCGGAGATCGATGTCGTCGACGCCTACGAGATCCAGCTGCTCAACATCCAGCGCCGGCTGAAGGCGGGTGCCAAGGTCGTCGGTCACAAGGTGGGCCTGTCGTCGAAGGCCATGCAGCAGATGATGGGCGTGGACGAGCCCGACTACGGACACCTGCTCGCCGAGATGGAGGTCTTCGAGGACGTCCCCGTCGACACCTCGAAGTACCTGCTGCCGCGCGTGGAGGTCGAGGTCGGTTTCGTCCTCGGCGCCGACCTGCCCGGCGAGGACTGCACCGAAGCCGACGTCCTCGCCGCGACCGTCGCCTACGCGCCCTCGATCGAGCTGATCGATTCGCGGATCAAGGACTGGAAGATCGGCCTGGCCGACACCATCTCCGACAACGCCTCCTCCGCCGGTTTCGTCCTCGGCAAACAGCGCGTCGCGCCCGGCGACATCGATATCAAGGCCATCGACGCCGTGCTCACCCGCAACGGTGAGGTCATCGCCGAGGGCCGCAGCGACGCGGTGCTGGGTGATCCGGTGATCGCGGTGGCGTGGCTGGCGCGCAAGGTCGCGACCTTCGGGGTGCGGTTGAAGAAGGGCGACATCGTGCTGCCCGGTTCCTGCACCCGCGCCATCGACGCCCGCCCGGGGGATGAATTCCTCGCCGAGTTCGCCGGACTCGGTTCCGTCCGTTTGTCTTTCGCCTAGCCCACTACTGTGCCAAGGAGGCTCGACGTGTCCAACGGGACAGTCACCGCCGCGATCGTCGGATCCGGCAACATCAGCACCGACCTGCTCTACAAACTGCTGCGCTCGGAGTCCATCGAGCCCCGCTGGATGATCGGCATCGACCCCGCGAGCGAAGGCCTGAAGCGCGCCCGCGGGCTCGGCCTGGAGACCTCGGCCGAGGGCGTGGACTGGCTGCTCGCCCAGGACGAGAAGCCGGACATGGTCTTCGAGGCCACCTCGGCGTACGTGCATCGCGCCGCCGCGCCGCGCTATGCCGAACTCGGTATCCGTGCCATCGATCTCACCCCGGCCGCGGTCGGTCCGGCGGTGATCCCGCCGGTGAACCTGGACTCGCTGCGCGACGCCCCGAACGTCAACATGATCACCTGCGGCGGCCAGGCCACCATCCCCATGGTCGCGGCCGTATCCCGCGTCGTGCCGGTCAAATACGCCGAGATCGTCGCCTCGGTGTCCTCGGTCTCGGCCGGCCCCGGCACCCGCGCCAATATCGACGAGTTCACCAAGACCACCTCCAAGGGTGTCGAGACCATCGGCGGCGCCGAGCGCGGCAAGGCCATCATCATCTTGAACCCGGCCGAACCGCCGATGATCATGCGCGACACCATCTTCTGCTCCATCCCCGACGACGCCGACCGCGACGCCATCGCCGAGAGCATCGTCGCCATGGAGAAGTCGATCCAGGAATACGTGCCCGGCTACCGGCTGCTCAACGACCCACAGTTCGACGACCCGTCGGTGATCTCCGGTGGCATGGCCAAGGTCTCGATCTTCGTCGAGGTCGAAGGCGCCGGCGACTTCCTGCCCCCCTATGCGGGCAACCTCGACATCATGACCGCCGCCGCGACCCGCGTCGGCGAGGTCGTCGCCGGCCAGATCCTCTCGGCCCGGGTGTAAGGAGCGCACATCATGGTCTATTCCCCCGAACTCGACATCCGCGTCACCGACACCTCGCTGCGGGACGGGTCGCACCACAAACGTCACCAGTTCACCGTCACCGAGGTCCGCGACATCGTCGCGGCGCTCGACGGCGCGGGCGTGCCGGTCATCGAAGTCACCCACGGTGACGGCCTGGGCGGTTCCTCGTTCAACTACGGGTTCTCCAAGACCCCCGAACAGGAGCTCATCAAGGCCGCCGCCGAGACGGCGAAGAAGGCGCGCATCGCCTTCCTGATGCTGCCCGGCGTCGGTGTCAAGGACGACATCAAGATCGCGCAGGACAACGGCGCCACCATCTGCCGCGTCGCCACCCACTGCACCGAGGCCGACGTCTCCGTCCAGCATTTCACGGTCGCCCGCGAACTGGGCCTGGAAACCGTCGGCTTCCTGATGATGTCGCACAGCCAGCCGCCGGACGTGCTCGCGCGACAGGCGCGCATCATGGCCGACGCGGGCTGCCAGTGCGTCTACGTCGTCGACTCCGCCGGCGCGCTCGTCCTCGAGCAGGTCACCGACCGGGTGGCGGCCGTGGTCGCCGAGCTCGGCGACGACGCCCAGGTGGGCTTCCACGGGCACGAGAACCTCGGTCTCGCGGTCGCGAACTCGGTGTACGCGGTCCGCGCGGGCGCCACCCAGATCGACGGCAGCGCACGGCGATTCGGCGCGGGCGCGGGCAACCTGCCGATCGA
Source organism: Nocardia asteroides (assembly GCF_900637185.1). Lineage (NCBI taxonomy): Bacteria > Bacillati > Actinomycetota > Actinomycetes > Mycobacteriales > Nocardiaceae > Nocardia > Nocardia asteroides. The sequence goes on from NZ_LR134352.1 coordinate 4,668,878, forward strand.
GGCCTTCATCGGAGTCTGCGACAAACTCGGCATCTCCACCGGCGTCGACTTCTTCGCCGTCACCGACGCCGCCGAGGACGTGGTCCGCCCGGCCATGCCGTCGGAATGCCTGCTGGATCGCCAGGCCCTGATGATGGGTTACGCGGGCGTCTACTCCAGCTTCCTGCGGCATGCCGAACGTCAGGCCGACCGCTACGGCGTCTCCGCCGCCGAGCTGCTGGTGCGCGCGGGCAGGCGCAAGCTCATCGGCGGCCAGGAGGACCAGCTCGTCGACATCGCGCTGGAACTCCAGCGCGAAGCCTCCGTCAGCGCCTGACCAGCCGGGGTGCCGCGTACTCGCGCGGCACCCCGGTCAGCGGTGGTGCATCGACTCCTCGGTGTCGTAGCCGAGGGTCACGTCGTGGGTGATCTCGCCGCGGGTGACCGAGACCTGGCTCGCCACCGGCGGATACCCGCGGGCGACGACGGTGTACTCGCCCTCGGGAAGGTCGGGGACCAGGTACTGCCCCTTGTCGTCGGTGCGGGTGGTGGCCGCCGGGTCGCCCGCCGCGTCGAGGACGGTGATCTGCACGTCGGCGACCGGCCGCTCGCCGTCGACCCAGGCCGAGCCGATCAGGATCGCCATCGGCTCGAGGTCGATGTCGTGGTGCAGCGACCCGGTTTCCGGCACGGTCAGCGATACCGCGGACGGCCGCATGTGGTCGGCCACCGCCACCAGGGTGTAGGTGCCGCTCACGACGTCGCGGCACACGTAGGCGCCGTCCTCGCCGGTGATGGCGGCGCCCACCACGTCGCCGCCGGGATCGGTGAGCGTCACCGTGGCGCCCAGCAGCGGTTCACCGCGCCGGGCCGAGCGCACGATGCCGGTCAGTTCCCCCGCGCCGACGAGCATCAGGTCCACGTGCAGGGCCCGCTCCCCCATCGACACACTCACCGCCTCGGGCTGATGCCCGGCGGCCGCGGCGATGAGCACGTAGTTGCCCGGTTCCGGCGCCTCCACCACATAGGCGCCCGCGGCGTCGCCGTTGCCGCGCGCCACCTGATGTCCGTGCTGGTCGATCAGGGTGAGGGTGGCGCCGGGGACGGGACGGTCGTCGTCGCGGCGCAGCAGACCGGCGATCACCCGGCCGGTGGCGGTGGGATGCAACCGGTCGCCGATCTCGTGCGCGTCGTGCAGGCTCACATCGCGCAGCAGGGTGGCGTCGGGATCCTCGTCGGGCACCGGATCCTCGCGCAGCGGAATCTCTTTCATGAACACCAGGACCAGGCAGGCCACGATCGCGAGGTCGGCGGCGAGCAGGAACACACCTTGCATCGCGTCGGTGAACCCGGTCAGGATGGGCACCCGCAGTTCGTCGGGCAGCCCGGCGATCCCGGAGGTGTCGCGTTGCAGGGCGTCCAGGCCCGCGGCGTCGAGCCCGGGCGGCAGCGCGCCGCCGAACGCGGACAGGATCGACCCGGGCAGCCGGTCGAACAGCACCGTGAGGAACACCGCGACGCCCAGGGTGCCGCCGAGCTGGCGGAAGAAGGTGGCCGCCGCCGTCGACACTCCCATCTCGCTCTGCGCCACCGCGTTCTGCGCCGCGATGACCAGGGTCTGCATGCAGCCGCCGAGCCCGAAACCCATGACGGCGCTGAAGGCCAGCGGCTGCCACAGTGGCCCGTCGAAGCTCACCCGGGCGAACAGGCCGCAGCCGATCGCCAGGATCAGCGCGCCCAGCACCGGCAGCACCTTGTAGCGGCCGGTGGCCTTGGTGATCAGGCCCGACAGTTGCGCGCCGACCATGATGCCCAGCACCAGCGGCAGCATCAGCAGACCCGCCTCGGTCGGCGAGAACCCCCGCACCACCTGCAGATACTGCGGCACCATGGTGATCGCGCCGAACATCGCGACACCGACGAGGAAGCCACCGAGGATGGCGATGCTGAACGTCGAGCTGCGGAACAGCCGCAGCGGGATCAGCGCCGCGTCCTTCATGACGAACTCGACGACGAGGAACAGCAGCAGCCCGCCCGCGCAGATCCCGTAGCAGAGCAACGACTTCGGCGAGGTCCAGCCCCACATCCGGCCCTGTTCGGCCACGATCAGCAACGGCACGACGCCGATCACCAGGGTGGCCGCGCCGAACCAGTCGATCCGGCTGCGCACCCGGACGTGCCGCACGTTGAGCACCTTGGCCACGACCAGGAACGCCAGCACCCCGACCGGCACGTTCACCAGGAACACCCAGCGCCAGCCCTCGATGCCGCCCAGGCTCTCGTAGTCGGACAGGAAGCCGCCGACCACCGGGCCCAGCACCGTCGCGATGCCGAACACCATGAGGAAATATCCCTGGTAGCGGACCCGTTCCCGGGCGGGCACGATATCGCCGACGATGGTGAACGCCAGCGACATCAACCCGCCCGCGCCCAGCCCCTGGAAGGCGCGGCAACCCGCCAGCTGGTACATGGTGGTCGCGAAGCAGCAGGCCGCCGACCCGATCACGAACAGGGCGATGGCCAGCAGATAGAACGGTTTCCGCCCGTAGATGTCGGCCAGTTTGCCGTAGAGCGGCGTGGTGACGGTGGCGGTGATCAGATACGCCGTTGTCGCCCAGGCCTGTTCGTCGAACCCGTCGAGACTGTTCGCGATCCGGACGATCGCGACACTGACGATGTTCTGGTCGAGCGCGGCGAGGAACACCCCGAGTAGCAGGCCGGACAGGATCGTGAGGGTCTGGCGGTGCGTGAGGCGTGGTTCGGCAACGACGGTATCGGTCATCGAAAAGCCCTGGTTCTGATCGGCTGGCGAATGGGGGGCGATCACACGGCCCACACGAGGGCCGACAACCCCGCTGCGAGGAAAACTTTGCGCCGCGGGTGGAACTCTTCATGCACTGGTGCGCAGAGCTTACCCACGCCGGATCCGGCGCCGTCACCGAGGGATCAAGTAACCGATCATTTCGCACCGAAACGATAGGCGGCGGCGATCAGATCTGCCAGTTCCGGATCGTGTGCTTCGGCGAGCGAATGCACGACGACCAGGTGATTCCAGCGCGCCCGCCCGACCTGATTCACCCGGTACACCGGTGGACCCGCGATTTCCCGATCGATCGCGAGCATGATCTGCACGGTGCCTTCCGGATTCCGCCCGCTGATGTTGTAGAGCGAAACCCAGGCGAACTTCCTGGCACGGCCGAAGCCGATCTGCGAAGCCACCGACAGTTCCGCCGGCCCGTTTGCGGCGATCAATTCCCGTAGCACCGTGAAGATCTCGAGAGAATGCGGTTTTCCGGCGAAGAATGCGGCGATCGCGTCGTCGGCGGATTCGCTCATGGTCCGGCGACCGGGATCGGCGCGGGCAGCCGTTCGGCAAAGGCGCACAACGTCTCCGAGCAGCCGGCCTCGACGCGGACGGTGGCCAGCTCGTCGGCGCGGGTGGCGCCGCGGTTCACGATCACCACCGGCACACCGTTCTTCGCGGCGCGGCGGACGAATCGCAGGCCCGACATGACCGTCAGCGTCGAGCCGGCGACGAGGACCGCCTGCGCGTCGTCGACCAGGGCGAATGCCGCCGCGACGCGGTCGGCGGGGACGGATTCGCCGAAGTAGACGATGTCGGGTTTGAGCATGCCGCCGCAGGCGGCGCAGTCGAGCATCCGGAAGCGCGCGGTGTCGGCGACCACGGCGTCGGCGTCGGGGGCCACCTCGATGCCGGTGGCCGAGACATCCTCGGCGAAACCGGGATTGGCGGCTTCGAGCCGGTCGGCGAGGGTCATCCGGGAGATCGTGGCCGCGCACCGCAGGCAGCGCACCCGCGCGTAGGTGCCGTGCAGGTCGATCACCCGGCGCGCACCCGCCTTGGTGTGCAGGAGGTCGACGTTCTGGGTGATCACGCCGCTCACCACGCCGGCCCGTTCCAGCGCGGCGACCGCGCGGTGGCCGGGGTTGGGGCGGGCCGCGTCCATCCGCCGCCAGCCCAGGTGGTTGCGGGCCCAGTAGCGCTGCCGGAAGGCGGCGTCGCCCACGAACTGCTGGTAGGTCATCGGGTTGCGCGGCGGCGAAGCCGGGCCGCGGTAGTCGGGGATGCCGCTGTCGGTGCTCAGCCCGGCCCCGGTGATCACCACGAGCCGGCGTCCGGCCAGCACGTCGGCCGCACGCTGGACCGCGTCCGGGGCGGCATCCACCATGAATCCACTGTACGAGGGGACGGGACGGCGAACACGCCGGGGCGAAGTTGCGTGCCGCGCGGGTCCGGCGACATGATGGTGCATCCGTCCGGAGCGTCGCGCCGTCGCGTGCGAGATCGACCGTCAGAGGAAACCTGTGTCCGACATCGACGAGTACGGCCGCACCGCGCTCTCCGCCGCGGTCGACGCGACCATCATCGCCGTCCGCCGGATGTTCTACGTCCTGGGCGACGACATCGACACCGCCGAGGGCCCGATCGAGTTCACCTTCCACGACGGGTCGACCCTGCTGCTCGACGTCGGCGTGGACGGCGCGGAACTGCGGATCGGCGCCGCGCCGTGGCGGGATCCGTTCGAGCCGCTGGTGGACCCGGTGAACATCGAATACGTCGCCGCCTCCGGCAAATACACCGCCTTCGACGTCACCGACGAGCACCCGTACGTCCTGTTCGCCGGGCGCCGGGTCGACGCGGTCTCGGTGGTCCCGCTGCCCGACGGCAGGCCCCGCGCCGCCACCCTGTACCTCGGCGAGGGCATGGTGAAGGCCGAGTCGATCGCCGACGAACTGATCGTGACCCTCGTGCCCGCCTGAGCACCCCTCGCACGGTTCCGGCGTGGTGACACGGCGCGCGGTTGCGTCCGTGCGCGGCCCACTCGAGGCAGCATGGGCCACGGCGGAGTGGGTGAACCGGGTGGCAGGGAAGGTGTGCGCGGGTGAGTGCGACGGTGCCGGGACAGGTCAGGTGGCGGGCGAGTTGGGGTGTGGCGGCGGGGTTGTTCGTCGCGGTGTTCGTGCTGGTCCCCGCGACCTTCGCGGTCCAGGACGCCTGGCGGATCCCGATGCCGCGCACCGTCGCGTTCGCCGAGATCGAACCGATTCCCACCGCGTACTGGCTCAGCTGGGCACTGACACTGGCCGTCCTGCTGGCCCCCGCGCTGGTGCTGGCACTGCTGCCCGTGGCGCGGCTGATCGTGCTCGGCTACCTGCTGACCACGACGGCGGTCGGCGTGGTGCTGTGCGCGACCACGGTCGGGCTGGCGTTCAGCGGGCTCGATCCGGCGTGACCTCAGCCATCGACATCACCTCGGTCATGGTGTCGATCACCGAACCACTGATCTGGCGGTGCTCGTTGGCCAGGGCCGTGGTGGTGCAGATCCCGAACGCGCCCTCGGCGTCGTAGAGCACCGCGGCGCCCGCGGCGATGCCGTCGGCGCTGAGATGCGATTCCGCCTCGATGCCCATCTCCGGCCCGATCGGCATGCGCGAGAAGGTGATCGAGACGTCGGTGTTGATGAAGCCGATGCCCTCGGTGCCCCAGTTGGTGACCAGGCTGGTCTGCTCGCCGGTCATCGCGGCATAGCAGAACGGGGACGACTCCTCCCCCGCGACGACGGGGATGTTGCGCACCCACTTGCGCTTCCTGGTGTCGTTCTGGTGCTCGCTCATGGTCACCGACCAGCCGGTGCCGTCGCTGCCGAACAGGTGCATGGCGTCGTCGATCGCGGCGCGTGCCTCCGGCGGCGGAAGCGGGCGCTCCCGCTCCGGGCGCCACACCTGGCCCGGCGGCTGGGCCGAACGCCGCAGCAGCAGGGCACTGCCACGGGCCACGACGGCCTCCCCGGAGCGCAGCACGATGCTCACCGCGCGGACCCGTTTGCCGTCCCTGACCAGCTCGCTCTGCACGGTCAGCGGCACGGCGGGTACGGCGCGGTGCAGGTCGACGGTCAGCCGGGCGGGGGCGAATCCGTCGGCGCAGTAGCGTGTCTCCACCTCGCGCGCCATCAGCCCGCACACCGGCGGCCCGGACAGCGTGTTCGGCGCCCACAGGCTCATCGAGTACCTGGTGGGCTGGAAAACGCCGTCGTCTCGCGTGAAATACGCCGGAGAAGTGCTCATCGCGACTCTCTTCTGCACGCGGCCGGGTGCCGCTCCCCGAACAGATTAGAACCTGTTCTAGTTTTCCGGCAAGTCGGGAGTCAGACCCGCTGCGCGCCACCCCGGGCCGGGATGTAGGCGTCGATGGCCGCGCCGCTGATCTGCCTGCGCTCGTTGGCCACGGCCGACACGGTACACAGCGCGAACACCCCGTCCGCGTCGTAGAGCATGGCGGCACCGGCGGCGATGCCGTCGCTGCTGAGGTGATCATCGGCCTCGATGCCCATCTCGACAGCGCGCGGCAGCCGCGCGAAGGTGATCGACACGTCGGTGTTGATGAACCCGATCCCCTCGGTGCCCCAGTTGGTGACCAGGCTGGCCTGCTCGCCCGCCATCGCCGCGGAACAGAACGGCGACAACGGTTCCCCGGCCACCACCGCGATGGGGCGGACCCACTTGCGTTTGCGGGAGTCGTTCTCGTGCCGGGAGATCTCGACGGTCCAGCCCGCGCCGGAGCCGTCGCTGTCGAACAGGTGCACGGTCGGGGCGACCGCCGCCAGCACCGACGGCGGGGGCAGCGGCGGGCGGCGGTCCGCGCGCCACACCTCGCCCGGCGGCTGCGCGGACCGTTTCAGCAGCACCGCCGAGGCCCGGGCGACCACCTCCCCGTCCGCGCGCAGTACGGCCGTGGCCGCGCGCACCCGGTTGCCGTCCCGGGTGGGTTCACTGTCCACGGTGAGCGGGACCGCGGGCACCGGCTGGTGCAGGTCGACGGTGAAGCGCGCGGGCGCGAAGTCACCGTCGTGGAACCGGTCGTCGATCTCGCGGGCCAGCAGCCCGCACACCGGCGGACCCGACAGCAGCCCGTCGGCCCACAGGCTGCGACCCCACGACGTCGGCGTGTACACCGCGCCGTCGCGCCGGAAGTAGGCGGCGGGCTGCTCGGCGCTCACTCCAGTTCGCCCTCGGTCTCGAGGTACACCTGGCGCAGCTTGTCCAGGGTCTCGGCTTCGGGGTGCTCCCACAGCTTGCGTTCGGCGGCCTCGAGCAGCCGCTCGGCGATGCCGTGCAGCGCCCACGGGTTGGACTGCTCCATGAACTTGCGGTTCACCTCGTCGAACACGTAGCTCTCGGTGAGCTTCTCGTACATCCAGTCGGCGACGACATTGGTGGTGGCGTCGTAGCCGAACAGGTAGTCGACGGTGGCGGCCATCTCGAACGCGCCCTTGTAGCCGTGCCTGCGCATGGCCTCGAGCCAGCGCGGGTTCACCACGCGGGCCCGGAACACGCGGGCGGTCTCCTCCGACAGCGTGCGTGTGCGCACGGCGTCGGGACGGGTGGAGTCGCCGATGTAGGCCTCGGGGTTCTTGCCGGTCAGCGCGCGCACGGTGGCGACCATGCCGCCGTGGTACTGGAAGTAGTCGTCGGAGTCGGCGATGTCGTGTTCGCGGGTGTCGGTGTTCTTGGCCGCCACCGCGATGCGCTGGTAGGCGGTGCGCATGTCGTCGGCGGCGGGCGCGCCGTCGAGGTCGCGGCCGTAGGCGTAGCCGCCCCAGGTGGTGTACACCTGCGCGAGGTCGTCGTCGGTGCGCCAGCTCTTGGAATCGATGAGCTGGAGCAGGCCCGCGCCGTAGGTGCCGGGCTTGGAGCCGAAGATGCGGGTGGTCGCGCGGCGGGCGTCGCCGTGCTCGGCCAGATCCGACTGGGCGTGCGCGCGGACGTAATTCGACTCGGCGGGTTCGTCGAGATCGGCGACCAGGCGGACCGCGTCGTCGAGCAGGGCGAGCACGTGCGGGAAGGCGTCGCGGAAGAAGCCCGAGATGCGCACGGTGACATCGACACGGGGACGGCCGAGTTCGGCGAGCGGGATCACCTCGAGAGTGGTGACGCGGCGGCTGGCCTCGTCCCACACCGGCCGCACCCCGAGCAGCGCGAACACCTCGGCGATGTCGTCACCGGAGGTGCGCATCGCGGAGGTGCCCCACACCGACAGGCCCACCGACTTCGGGTAGTCACCGTGGTCGGCGCGGTAGCGCGCGAGCAGCGATTCGGCCATGGCCTGACCGGTCTCCCAGGCCAGCCGCGACGGCACGGCCTTGGGGTCGACGGAGTAGAAGTTGCGGCCGGTCGGCAGCACGTTGATCAGGCCGCGCAGCGGAGAGCCGCTGGGCCCGGACGGGATGAACCCGCCGTTCAGCGCGTGCAGCACGCGGGCGATCTCGACGCTGGTCTCGCGCAGCCGGGGCACGACCTCGGTGGCGGCGAACCGCAGGATCGCGGCGACCTTGTCCAAGCGCTCGGCATCGGCGCCCGTGGCGCGGTGGCCGTCGAGGATCGCGGTCTCGAAGTCGGCGACCAGGCGCTCGACCGCGTCGGCGGACCAGCCCTCGGCCTGCAGCGCCACCAGCAGTTCGCGGGCGCGGGCCTCCACAACGTCGACCCGCTCGCGGGACTCGTCGCCCGCTTCGCTCAGGCCCAGCGCCTCGCGCAGGCCGGGCACGTTCTGTTCGCCGCCCCACAGCTGGCGGGCGCGCAGCATGGCCAGCACCAGGTCGAGTTCCATCTCGCCGGCGGGCGCCTGGCCCAGGATGTGCAGGCCGTCGCGGATCTGCACGTCCTTGATCTCGCACAGCCAGCCGTCGACGTGCAGCAGCATGTCGTCGAAGACGTCTTCCTCGGGCCGTTCGGCCAGGCCCAGGTCGTGGTCCATCTTGGCCGCGCGCATGAGCGTCCAGATCTGCTGGCGGATGGCGGGCAGCTTGGCCGGGTCGAGCGCGGAGATGTTGGCGTGCTCGTCGAGCAGCTGCTCGAGCCGGGAGATGTCGCCGTAGGTCTCGGCGCGGGCCATCGGCGGGATCAGGTGGTCGACCAGGGTGGCGTGCGCGCGGCGCTTGGCCTGGGTGCCCTCGCCCGGGTCGTTGACCAGGAACGGGTAGATCAGCGGCAGGTCGCCCAGGGCGGCGTCGGTGCCGCAGGAAGCCGACATGCCGAGGGTCTTGCCGGGCAGCCATTCCAGGTTGCCGTGCTTGCCCAGGTGCACCATGGCGTCGGCGCCGAAGCCGTCGGGCGCGGACAGCCAGCGGTAGGCCGCCAGGTAGTGGTGGCTCGGCGGCAGGTCCGGGTCGTGGTAGATGGCGACGGGGTTCTCGCCGAACCCGCGGGGCGGCTGCACCATGAGCACCACATTGCCGAAACGCAGTGCGGCGATGACGATCTCGCCCTGCGGATCGGCGGACCGGTCCACGTAGAGTTCGCCCGGCGGCGGGCCCCACGCCTCGACGACGGCCTCGCGCAGGTCGGCGGGCAGCGAGTCGAACCAGCGGGTGTAGGTGGCGGCGCCGATGCGGATCGGATTGCCTTCGAGCTGTTCGGCGGACAGCCAGTCGGGGTCCTGGCCGCCCGCGGCGATGAGCGCGTGGATCAGCGCGTCGCCGTCGTTGTCGTCCAGTCCGGGAATCTCGCCGGAGTCGCCGAGATCGTAACCGGCGGAACGCAGTTCGGTGAGCAGCCGGATCGCGCTGGCGGGGGTGTCGAGGCCGACGGCGTTGCCGATGCGGGCGTGCTTGGTCGGATACGCCGACAGCATGATCGCGATCCGCTTGTCGGCGGCGGGGATGTGGCGCAGGCGCGCGTGCCGCACGGCGATACCGGCCACCCGGGCCGCGCGCTCGGCGTCGGGGACATAGGTGGACAGGCCGTCGGCGTCGAACTCCTTGAACGAGAACGGCACCGTGATGATGCGGCCGTCGAATTCCGGCACCGCCACCTGGGTGGCGACGTCCAGCGGCGAGAGGCCGTCGTCGTTGGCCTCCCACTGGGCGCGGCCGCTGGTCAAGCAGAGACCCTGCAGGATCGGCACGTCCAGGGCGGCCAGCGCGGCCACGTCCCAGGCTTCGTCGTCGCCGCCCGCCGACGCGGTCGCCGGCTTGCTGCCGCCGGCCGCGAGCACGGTGACCACGAGGGCGTCGGCGCGGCCGAGCAGCGTCAGCAGTTCGGGTTCGGCGGTGCGCAGCGAGGCGCAGTACACCGGCAGCGCGCGGGCGCCCTTGGCCTCGATGGCGGTGCACAGGGCGTCGATGTAGCCGGTGTTGCCCGCCAGGTGCTGGGCCCGGTAGTAGACCACCGCGACGGTCGGGGCGTGCGGTTCCAGGATGCGCGCCGAGCGCTCGAGCTCGCCCCAGGTGGGCAGTTCCACCGGCGGGGCGAAGCCGTGCCCGGTCAGCAGCACGGTGTCGGAGAGGAAGTGGTGCAGCTCGCGCAGGTTCTCGGCGCCACCGGCGGCGAGGTAGTTGTGCGCGTCGGCCGCGACGCCGACCGGGACGGTGGAGCATTCCATCAGCTCCGCGTCGGGCGCGATCTCACCGCCGAGCGCCACCATCGGGACTCCGCTGGCACGCACCGCGTCCAGGCCCGCTTCCCAGGCCCGCCTGCCGCCGAGGATGCGCACGATCACCAGGTCGGCGCCGTCGAGCAGCTCCGGCAGATCCTCGATCAGCAACCGGGCGGGGTTGCCCCACCGGTAGTCGGCGCCACTGGCGCGCGCGCTGAGCAGGTCGGTGTCGGAGGTGGACAGCAGCAGGATCACAGGGTGAGACCTTCCTCGGGTGGCGCGCCCAACGGGATCGGGTGGGGTGCTCGCCGGAGAGGGTCTGGCTGTTCACAGTGGCGCGACCGCACCGGATTTCCACCGGTTTCCTCGACGCCCGCCGAGCATCCCGATCGTACTGGCCGCCCCCGGGAAGCAACTTTCCAGCCCACCTGGGTGCCGGCGGTCAGTGGGTCGGGCGGCGGGTGGAGTCACCGGCGGCGATCATGGCGGCGACCTCGGTGACGGCGGTGCGGATCATCGCTCCGTACGCGTCGTCGGTGAGGGCACCCAGGCGGTCGCGGGCGGCGTCGAGGTGGCGGGTGGCGGCGGGGAAAGCGCCGAGGCGGCGGAAGTTGTCGGCGAGGTTGAGGTGCAGGGAGGGATAGAAGCCCGCCACGTGCAGGCTCGCGTGGTACTGCTGAGCGCGGGCGTCGGAGAGTGCGTCGGCGGCATCGAGAGCACGGGTGTCCCAGACCAGGGCCTCGGCGGGATCGTCGTGGCAGTCGGCCAGGTAGTGGGCGAGGGTGCAGCGGTGCAGGGGATCACCCGCGACACCGATCTCGGACCAGATCGCGAGCAGCGTGGTGCGGGCGGCATCGGCGTCACCGGCGCGGAAGTCCTTGACGCCCTGGGTGATCCGGGCCATGACAGGGTCGGTGGTGGTCATCGGGAGGTCTCCTCGGGGAGGTCGGGGCGGCACGGCATGGCCAGGGTGAGCAGGTCGCCGTCGTCGGCGGAACGGATGCGGGCGGGCAGGTCCGGCGCGAGCAGGTCGACCATCACGTCGGGGCCGACCGCGCCCGCCACGGCGGGATACAGCGTGATCACGGCGAAGTGGATCGTCATCGGCGGACCGGCGGCAGTCGCACCCATCGGCGCCACCCCGAGCCGCACCCCGGCCGAGTCCACAACCAGCGTGATCGTCGGCGCGGCGCACTCCTCGAGCGCGGCCAGCGCTGCCGCCCGGTTCAGCACCACCCGGGTCGTCACCGGGGGCAACGCGGCCAGCATCGCCCGATAGTCGGGGAACTCCTCGGCACTGATCCGGCACCGCCGCCGGTCTTCGCGCGCGGCGTCGGCGCCGAGTTCGAGGTGCGTCGCGCCGGGACGCAAGCGGACGGTGTGCGTACGACGCAGCCAGGAGGCCGCAGTCCGCAGGTCGTCGGCGTCGACGGTCGCGGACCAGTCGGGGACGGCGGCGCCCCAGTCCGCGGCCGAGGCCGTCGCGGCGATGTCGGCCGCGCGGAGATCGCCGGAGGTGAGCGTCGCGGCCTCGCCCACGGTGGCGGTGCCCAAGCTGTCGTCGGCGGCGACCGTCGCGGCGATGTCGGCCGCGGGGCGATCTTCGGCGGCAAGCGTCGCGGCTTGGCCCGCGGTGGCGGGATCGAAGTCGGTGGTGGGGGTTTGGGCGGCGGCCGGGGTTGTTCGGAGGGTGCGGGTGGCCAGGCGGTAGCGGTCGGTGGCGGTGAGGACGAGGTCCTCGCCTCGGGCTTCGAGGTGAATGCTGTTGAGTACCGGCAGATCCGGGTCGAGCACCGTCGCGGCGGCGATCTGGTCGATCGCGGCGGCGAGCAGCGGGCCGCGCACCCGGACGACACACTCGTCTCGCCGCGCCGCTGTGTTCGGTTCCGCTGCCGGCGCGTGGTCGCGGTCACCCGACGGCGAATCCGTCTCTGGCGCTGTGCCGGTGGCGGAGGGCACGGCAGGTGTGGTTCCGGACCGCATCGCGGTGCGGGCGGCGTCGGCGGCGGAGCGGATCGCGTCGAGGTGGTCGTCCAGGGCGTGGAGGTGGTCGTCGACGAGGGACGCTCGCCGGGCCGGATCAGGTTCGGTGAGAACCGTGACGACGGCGGGGAGCGGCATGTCGACGGCGCGCAGGGATCGCACGAGCCGGGCGGTCGCGGCCTGATCGGGGGCGTAGTACCGGTACCCGGTGGTCGCGTCGACGACGGCCGGGACCAGCACGCCCGCGTCGGCGTAGAAGCGCAGCGCGCTGGCGCTCAGCCCGCAGGCACGGGCGAAGGCACCGATGGTGAGCAGCTCGGAATCGGACACCGGCCCATCATCGGGGTTCGAGCGGCTCGAAGGTCAAGCCGGCGGCGTCAGTCGCGGTCGGTGCCCACCGCGACCATCTCCGGCGAACCGGTACCGAGGTTGCGGTAGATGTTGGCGACCACCATCTGCCCGAGCGCGTTGTTGCCGACACCGCCGATGACGGCGCCGATTCCGGCCGGAATGAACGTGCCGAACATCAGCAGCGTCCGTTTCACCAGGTAGTTCACGATGAACCGCTTGGCGGGCGAATCGGGCATGCTCGCCAGGCCGGGAATCCGGTCGGTGACGACACCCAGCCACTGGCCGGTCTTGTGCCCGGCGGTCTCGTCGAGCAGCTTCGTCCCCGACTCCCCGAGCACCACCTTCGACACCAGATGGTCGCGGCGGGCATCGGCGGGGTCGAGATCGTAGGCGGCCGCGGCGCCGACGGCCAGCGCCGAGGACGCCTCCAGGAACACCGCGGTGTCGACGCCGGTCGCGAGCAGACTCAGCACGGTGCCCACCCCGGGCACGGCGGCGGTGAGCCCGACCACCACACCACTGGTGGTGACGACGACCAGATACTGGCGCGACAGCCGCTGCACGGTCTGCACGGGCGCGTCCTGCGGATGCCTGCGCTCGAGCCAGTCGACGTAGCGGTCCACCGCCCCGGTCTGCCTGCGCGCGACCTTGTCGAGCGCGGGAACCACCCGCTTGTCCACGAACTCACGCAACATGCGACAACCTCTCCTGTCGATGTCCGAACCGGCGATCTGTCGCCCACCACCCTAGGGGACCGCGCGCGGCGATGCCCGGCGGTGCCGCGCGCGTCGGCGGTCGTAGGCTGGACGGATCATGACCAGGAGCACTCCCGACTCTTGCCCCGGTGTCCTGCGCCTGCACCAGGCCGCCGACGGGCCGCTGGCCCGGATCCGCGTCCCCGGCGGCACGCTGACCCCGGCGCAACTGCAGGCCCTGGCCGACGCGGCGCGCGAGCTGGGCAACGGCGCGCTCGAGCTGACCTCGCGCGGCAACATCCAGCTGCGCCGGGTCACCGACGCCGCCGCGCTCGCCGACCGGCTCGACGCGGTCGGCCTGCTGCCGAGCCGCACCCACGAGCGGGTCCGCAATATCGTCGCCTCGCCGCTGTCGGGCCGGGTCGGCGGCTGGTCGGACGTGCGCGACCTGGCGACCCACCTCGACACCGGCCTGCGGGGCGACCCCCGGCTGGCGGACCTACCGGGCCGGGTGCTGTTCACCCTCGACGACGGCCGCGGCGATGTGAGCACGCTGCGCGGCGACATCGGTATCCAGGCGGTCGGCGACGGCGAGTTCGCGCTGCTGCTGGCCGGCGCCGACACCCGCGTGCGGGTGACCGCGGCCGAGGCCGTCGAGGTGATGCTCGACGCGGCCCACGGCTTCCTCGACCTGCGCGGCACCGGCGCCGACGGGCAGTGGCGGCTGCACGAGATCCCCGGTGGCGCCGAACGGGTCGTCGAGACCCTGGACCGCTCCCCCGCCGGCGCGCCACTGGAACTCGGTGCGGCACACGACATTCCGATCGGCTGGCTCGATCAGGACGACGGCCTGGTCAGCCTCGGCGCCGGCGTGCCGCTGGGGACACTGCCCGCGCGGACCGCCGAATTCCTCGCCGCCGTCGAACGACCGGTGCTGGTGACGCCGTGGCGCAGCCTGGTCGTCACCGATCTGGACGAGGGTCCCGCCGACACCGTCGTGCGGGTACTGGCCCCCATGGGCCTGATCTTCGACGCGCACTCGCCGTGGCTGCTGACCAGCGCGTGCGCGGGGAAACCGGGGTGCGCGAAATCGCTCACCGATGTGCGCGCCGACCTCGCCGCGGCCGTCGAGGCCGACCGGGTCACGCCGGGCCCGCAGCCGCCGGTGGACGCGCTGATCGTGGCCGAGGAGGTCACCGTGGCGGGCAGGCAGCACTGGTCCGGGTGCGACCGCCGGTGCGGGCGCCCGACCGGCCCGGTCACCGATGTCGTGGCGACGCCGGACGGGTACCACGTGCGCACGCACTGACCCACCTGCGCTGCACCGCAGGGAAATTCGGTCGACTCCGTCGGTGCCGCCTCGTACGCTGACCCCCACGTCAAGAGGGGGTTTCCATGTCCACATTGCAGGTGACGGCCGAACGGCTCGTCGTCCATCCGCATCCGAACGCCGACCGGCTCGAGCTGGCCCAGGTCGGCCTGTACCGGGCCGTCGTCGCCAAAGGCCAGTTCGCCACCGGCGAGCACGCGATCTACATCCCGGAGCAGGCGGTGCTGCCCGAGGAGCTGATCGCCGAACTGGGGCTCACCGGCAAACTGGCGGGGTCGCGGCGCGATCGGGTGAAGGCGGTGCGGCTGCGCGGGGAGGTGTCGCAGGGCATCGTGTGCACGCCCGCCGCGCTGGCCGGGGTCGACCTGGCGGCCGCGGCGAGCGCCCGCACCGATTTCGCCGAGGCGCTCGGTGTCACCAAATGGGTTCCGCCGGTCCCGGTCTCGATGTCCGGACAGCTGGAAGCCGCGCCGGAGCTGCTGCGCTGGATCGATGTGGAGAACATCAAACGGTTCCCCGGCATCTTCGCCGCGGGCGAGCCGGTGGTGGCGACGGAGAAGATCCACGGCACCGCCTGCCTGCTCACCCACGTCCGCGCCGAGGACCGGATCCTGGTGTCCTCCAAGGGCGTCGGCGGGAGATCGCTCGCGCTGGTGCCCGCCGAGGGCAACCTGTACTGGCGCGCGATCCGGGCGCACGGACTCGACGAGGCGGCCCGCAAGATCGCCACCGCGCTCGACGCCGACCGGGTCGGGCTCTTCGGCGAGGTGTACGGCGCGGGCGTGCAGGACCTGCACTACGGCGCCTCGGCCGCGCAGGACGCGACGCTGGGGTTCGGCCTGTTCGACATCGCCGTCGCCACCGGCGACGAGCCGGTGCGTTGGCTGGGCCATGCCGAGATCGGCGCGCTGCTGGGCGAACTCGGCCTCGCGGTGCCGCGGGTGCCGGTGCTCTACGAGGGCCCGTACGACGCGGCCGCGCTGCTGGCGCTGGCCGAGGGCGCCGAAACCGTCAGCGGTGCGGGCAGCAACATCCGGGAGGGTCTCGTCGTGCGGCCCGCCGTCGAACGGATGTCGCCGGTGCTGGGTGGACGGGCGATCGGCAAGATCGTCTCCGACGCCTACGTGCTGCGCGACGGCGGCACCGAATTCGAGTGAGCCGCGGCGGTTTCCACGCCCACCTGCCGCGCCGGCGGGCCGGCCGCGGACCGGGAGGTGGACACGGCCCCGCGCCCACCCGGCCGCCGCGACCGCGGCCGGGGCACCCGGGCTAGGCGGCGCGGCGGGCGTGCAGTTCGAGCACGCAGCACTTCACCCCGCCGCCGCCCTTCCGTAATTCGGACATGTCCACCGGTACCGGCGTGAACCCGCGCGCCCGCAAGGCCGCGATCAGGCCGGTGGCGCCCGGGTCGAGGAAGACATGGTGTCCGTCGCTGACGCCGTTGAGCCCGAACGCGAGCGCGTCGTTCTCGTCGGCGCGGATCGCGTCCGGATACAGCGCGGCCAGCACCTCCCTAGCGGCCGGGCTGAACGCGCCCGGGTAGTAGGCGACGGTGGTGTCGTCGAGGACCATCAGCGCGGTGTCGAGGTGGTAGAAGCGCGGGTCGACCAGTTCCAGCGACACCACCGGCAGGTCGAAGTACCGCTCCACCTCGGCGTGCGCGGACAGCGAGCAGCGGAAGCCGACTCCGGCCAGGATCCGCTGCCCGGCGAAGGTGAAGTCACCCTCGCCCTCGTTCGTCTCCTCCGCCGGGGCGAGTGCGCGCAGTTCCCTGGCCGCGAACCAGCGGTGGAACGCCGGGCCCTCGGCGGCACGTTCCGGGTGGGCGAACCGCGCCGAGAGCGCGTGCCCGCCGATCACGATGCCGCTGTTGGCGGCGAACACCATGTCCGGCAGACCGGGTTCGCCCGGCACGGTCTCCACGCTGTGGCCGTGCTGTTCGAGCACGGCGCGCAGGATCTCCCACTGCGCCAGGGCGCGCGCCCGGTCGACGGGGGCCGCCGGGTCCATCCAGGGGTTGATCGCGTAGGCGACCTCGAAGTGATCGGGCCTGCACATGACATAGCGACGCGGGGTGGCGACCCGCGTGGACGTCGTGGCGCGAAGGGGGGCTGCGGCGGTCATCAGGACTCCCGGTGGCTGCGCGGATCGAGTGTTGCTCCGAAGGTAAATGTCCGCCCGTTGCACGGGGAACACCGATTCGTTGCGCATATCGGTGCCATGATGGAGAAATCTTGCGTCTCCGGCCCGAGGAGTGACATGGACGACATCGATCGCCGCATCCTGGCCACGCTGCTCACCCACGCGCGCGCTTCGTTCCAGGAGATCGGCGCGGCGGTGGGGCTCTCGGCGCCCGCGGTGAAGCGGCGGGTGGACAAGATGGTCGCCACCGGTCAGATCACCGGCTTCACCGCCCAGGTCAATCCGGCGGCCCTGGGCTGGACGACCGAGGCGTACGTGGAGGTGTACTACCGCGACAACATCTCCCCCGCCGAACTGCGCCGCACCCTGGAACCGATCCCGCAGATCGTCGGCGTGTGGACCATCGCGGGCGAGGCCGACGCGCTGGTCCACGTGATGGCCACCGACATGGCCGAGATCGAGGTGACCGTGGAGCGGATCAGGGAGAACGCGCGCGTGGGCCGCACCCGCAGTTCGCTGGTGATGTCGCGCATCCTGGAGCGGCCGCGCACCTGAGCGACCGCGGCGGATACCCCGCCGGACACAGGTTCTAGGGTTGACCGCATGTCCGACGTGCGTACCAGCTACCTCACCGACGGCGCCGAGATCTATCGGCGCTCGTTCGCGACGATCCGCGCCGAAGCCGATCTCGCCGGTTTCCCCGCCGACGTCGAGCGGGTGGCGGTCCGGATGATCCACGGCTGCGGGCAGGTCGACCTGGCCGGTGACATCGCCTACTCCCCGGGCGTCGTCGCGGCGGCGCGCGCGGCGTTGCGCGCGGGCAAGCCGATCCTGTGCGACGCGAACATGGTCGCCTCCGGGGTCACCCGCAAGCGGCTGCCCGCCGACAACCCGGTGCTGTGCAACCTCACCGACCCGAGGGTCCCCGCGCTGGCCGCCGAGATGGGCAACACCCGGTCGGTCGCGGCGCTCGAGCTGCTGCGCGACCAGCTCGACGGCGCGGTGGTGGCCATCGGCAACGCGCCGACCGCGCTGTTCCACCTGCTCGACATGCTCGACGCGGGCGCGCCCGCCCCGGCCGCGATCATCGGCATCCCGGTCGGTTTCATCGGCGCCGCCGAATCCAAGCAGGCGCTGATCGACTTCGGTGGAGTCGAATATCTGACCGTGCGGGGCAGGCGCGGCGGCAGCGCCATCACCGCGTCGGCGCTCAACGCGATCGCGAGTGACCAGGAGTGAGTGACATCAGCAGCGGCAAACTCTGGGGCATCGGCCTCGGCCCCGGCGACCCGGAACTGGTGACGGTGAAGGCGGCCCGCCTCATCGCGGCGGCCGACGTGGTGGCCTTCCACAGCGCCCGCCACGGGCGCAGCATCTCGCGCGGCATCGCCGAACCGTATCTGCGGCCCGGCCAGATCGAAGAACACCTGGTCTACCCGGTGACCACCGAGACCACCGACCATCCCGGCGGCTACCAGGGCGCGATCGACGAGTTCTACGAGCAGGCCGCGGCCCGGCTGGCCGTCCACCTCGCGGCCGGCCGCTCGGTGGCCCTGCTCGCGGCGGGCGACCCGCTGTTCTACAGCTCCTACATGCACATGCACCGGCGCCTGGCCGACCGGTTCGAGGCCGAGATCGTCCCCGGCATCACCTCGGTCAGCGCGGCCTCGGCCGCCCTGGGCACGCCGCTGGTCGAGGGCGAGCAGGTACTCACGGTGCTGCCGGGCACGCTGCCGGTCGACGAGCTCACCCGCCGCCTGCGCGACACCGAGGCCGCCGCGATCATGAAACTGGGCCGCACCTATCCCGGTGTGCGCCAGGCACTCGCGGATTCGGGACGCCTCGCCGACGCGTACTACGTGGAGCGGGCCAGCAGCACCCGCGAGCGGGTGCTGCCCGCCGCCGACGTCGACGACGCCGACGTGCCGTACTTCGCCATCACCCTGGTGCCCGGTCCCACCCCGACCACCCCGATCGTCGCCCGCACCGCCCGGGCCGAAACCACCACCGCACCGGCCGAATCCACGGGCGAGGTCGTCGTCGTCGGGCTGGGCCCCGGCGACACCGCCTGGACCACCCCGGAGGTCACCGCCGCACTGGCCGCGGCGACCGATCTCGTCGGCTACACCACCTACATCGACCGCGTGCCGGTCCGCCCGGGCCAGCGCAGGCACGCCAGCGACAACAAGGTCGAGTCCGAACGGGCCGCCATGGCCCTGGATCTCGCGCGGCGCGGCGCCAAGGTGGCCGTGGTGTCCTCCGGCGATCCCGGCGTGTTCGCGATGGCCGCCGCGGTGCTCGAGGTGTCGGCCGAGCCGCAGTTCGCGCAGGTGCCGGTGCGGGTGCTGCCGGGCATGACCGCGGCCAATGCCGTCGCGAGCCGGGTCGGCGCGCCGCTGGGCCACGACTACGCGATGATCTCGCTCTCGGACCGGCTCAAGCCGTGGGATGTCGTCGCCCAGCGGCTGGCCGCCGTCGCCGCCGCCGACATGGCGATCGCGATCTACAACCCGGCCTCCTCGCAGCGCCGCTGGCAGGTCGGCGCCATGCGCGAGGTGCTGCTGGCCCACCGCGCGCCCGAGACACCGGTGGTGCTGGGCCGCGATGTCGGCGGGCCGGCCGAGTCGGTCCGGGTGATCACCCTGGGCGAGCTCGACCCGGACGAGGTCGACATGCGCACCCTGCTGATCATCGGTTCCTCCACCACGGCCGCGTTCGCGACCCCCGAGGGGACCCGCGTGTTCACCTCGCGCCGCTACGGAACACCCGTCTAGCAGCGCGATCCGCCTCGCAGAACACCCCCGGGTTCGACGATCCCGGGGGTGTCCGGTGGCACACTGGGGTCCGGCGGGCCCGGCCCGCCCTGCTCCACAGCGTGACATCTCGTGACCTGGTTCGATTCCCCAGCACGTCCCGCGCGGACGAGGAAAGGATTCACCACGATGAGAGTTCAGCACCACGCAGATCGTGTTCTCCCCTCCCGGGTGCGCCACGCCGTCGCGACGGCACTCACGGCGGCGGCCCTGCTCGTGCCCGTCGCCGGGCTGTCCGGCGTCGCGACGGCCCAGCCCGGTCCCGGGCTGCCGCCGGTGCCCGGTGCCCCCGCGGCACCCGGCGCTCCCGCACCGGACGTCGCGGCACCGGATGCCGCACCCGCGGCACCGGCGGCTCCGGCGGCTCCCGGCGGGGCGCCCGGCCTGCCCGGCGCCCCGATCGCCGAGACGGCCACCCTGAACATCACCGGACCCGACGGCACGACCATCCAGGTCAGCATCGATCTGGCCGGAACGGTCGACGAACTGAAGGCAGAGGTCGCCACCGAGACCGGCATCCCGGTCGAGAGCCAGCGCCTGCTCACCGAGACCGACGTCGAACTCCAGGACGGCGCGCCGCTGAGCGAGTACAGCTTGCGCGACGGCGACACCCTCTCGGTCTCCCAGCTCTGACCGCGGTCGGGGCGACGGCGATCAGGGCGCGCGTTTCCGCCCGGTCGCCGTCGCTTCGGCGAACTCCCGGCGAACACGCCGCGACGCCCGGCAGGATGGGAACCCGCGCACCCCGGCGTAACATTCCACAGAGGAATGTAGTTCGAAGGGAGTTGACCGTTGACCGACACCGCGACTCGACGCCGCCCGCTGAACTCCACCGCGGCCTCGCTGCTCGGCTTCCTGCACGAGGGCCCGAAGTCGGGCTGGGACCTGGCCACCCAGGCCCAGCATCGCATCGGCGACTTCTGGACGATCACCCAGAGCCAGGTGTACCGCGAACTGTCCGCCATGGACGCGGCGGGCCTGGTGACCAAGGGGGAACGCGGCGCCAGGGAGCGCACCCCCTACCGGATCACCGAGACCGGCCGCGAGGCCTTCGCCGAGTGGATCGGCCGCGATCCCGGCGTCGAGACCATCCGGGTGCCACTGCTGCTGACGCTGTCGTTCGGCGAGCATCTCGAGCCCGCGCACCGGGACCGGATCATCGCCACCAACCGCGACGTCCACCAGGACCGGCTCGATCGCTACCTCGACGAGGACCCGGCCGCGCTCGCCCCGCACCAGCGGGCCACGCTCGAATTCGGCATCGCCTACGAGCGCGCGGTGCTGCACTGGTTCGACCAGCTCCCACGGATCTTCGCCGCCCCGCGCTGAGCACGGGACAAGCTCAGCACACCCGGTGCGCGGCCGCGTCGTGCAGCCAGTCCACGGCGGCGCCGACCTCGCCGACGCTCACCGCGCCGGCGGGCAGCGGCGGCCGGTCGACCATCACCACCGGCAGACCCGCCGTGCGGGCGGCGGCGATCTTCGCCTCGGTCTGCGCGCCGCCGCTGTTCTTGGTGACCAGCACGTCGACCCGGTGGCGCGACATGAGCACCAGTTCGTCGTCGAAGGTGAACGGTCCCCGTGCCAGCAGCAGTTCGTGCCGCGGGGGCATCGGCCCTTCGGGAGCGTCGATCGAGCGGATGACGAACCGCTGGCGGGTACAGCCGGCGAAGGCGCGGACGCCCTGGCGGCCGATGGTGAGCAGCACCCGCTCACCGTGCGCGGACAGCGCCTCGGCGGCCGCCGCCAGGTCCGGCACCCGAGTCCACAGGTCACCGCGCCGCTGCACCCATTCCGGGCGCCGCAGGTGCAGTGCGGGGATGCCGAGATCGTCGGCCGCGGTCGCCGCGTGCGCGCTCACCTGCGCCGCGAAGGGATGGGTGGCGTCCACGACGGCATCGATCGCGTTCTCGCGCAACCAGGTTCGGAGGCCCTCGACACCACCGAACCCGCCGATGCGCACCGGACCGACGGGCAGCCGCGGATGGGTGACCCGCCCGGCCAGGGACGACACGATGTCGAGCCCCCGCTCACCGGACGCGATCCGGGCCAGCTCCCGGGCTTCGCCCGTGCCGCCGAGGATCAGGACCCTCAGGACTGCCCACCGAGGTCGGTCATGGTGGCGAACATCGAATATTTCATGTAACTCCCCATCAATGGACACATCGCACCGGGAGATCTACCCGGAACGGCCCCGACCCTACCCCCGAGCCACGCTTCTTACACGTTCGGTTCGTAACTTTCATGGCGTCGGGATGCTGCGTGAACGGTTTCACCGTGATCTGCGCGTGATCTGCCCGTGATCGGCGGACCGGCCGCGCGCAGCGTCAACCAGCGGGTTTTGTGACGATCCACTGGGCGACCGGCAGCTGCGGGCGCCACGCGGTGAACCCGCCCAGCGGTTCACCCCGGTAGATCTGAAATTTCCGCACGGTGCCGCCGTGGGTGGCCCGCCAGTCCAGCAGCTGCGCTTCCGATTCCGCGGTGACCGCGTTGGCGACCAGGCGGCCGCCGGGACGCAACCGCCGCCAGCACTCACCGAACACGCCGTCCTGGGTGAGACCGCCGCCGAGAAATATCGCGTCCGGCGCCGGGAATTCGCCGTCGGCAAACTCCGAGCGCACTTCGCCGCGGATCGTTATCCCGGGAACGCCGAGCGCGCGCGTATTCGCGGCGATCTGCGCGCGCCGGGCGGGCAGCCGTTCGAAGGTGACGGCCCGGCACAGCGGATGCGTCCGGCACCATTCGATCGCGATACTGCCGGACCCGCCACCGACATCCCACAGCAGTTCACCCGGCGCGGGGGCCAGGGCGGTGACCGTGAGCGCGCGGACCTCGGCCTTGGTGAGCTGACCGTCACCGGTGAAGGCGGTGTCGGCCAGGCCGGGCAGCCGGGTGTCGCGCCTGCGGTCCGGGTCGGCGACGGCGGTGACGGCGATCAGGTTGAGCGGATCGCCGTCGGGGTGCGCCCAGTCGGCGGCGGTGCCGGTGTGCCGATTCTCGTCCGGCCCGCCCAGCTGTTCCAGGACGGTGAGGGCGGAGGCGCCGAAACCGTTGTCGCGCAACAGTTCGGCGAGCAGGCGCGGCGTGGTCTCGTTCTCACTGAGCACCAGCAGGCGGCGGCCGTCGGCCAGTTCGGGCAGCACCGTGGGCAGCGGCCGGGCCACCACGCTCACCACCGGCGTCTCGGCCAGCGGCCAGCCGAGCCGTGCGCAGGCCAGCGACGCCGAGGACGGCTGCGGATACACCCGCAGCGCGTCGGCGCCGAAGCGGCGGGCCAGGGTGACACCGATGCCGTAGAACATGGGATCGCCGCTGGCCAGCACACCGATCCGGCGCTCGGCGGCGCGGGCGAACAACTCGGTCAGCGCGGGCAGCAGCGGGGTCGGCCACGGCACCGATTCGGCCGGACCGGGCGGGAGCAGGCCCAGCTGACGGGCGGAACCGAACACCACCTCGCAGGTGCCAAGGGCGGCGCGGGCCCGCTCGCCGAGCCCGGACCAGCCGTCGGCGCCGATCCCGACGACGACGATCGGGTGACCGGCCCAGGAACCCTCGGTCACCGGGGCATCCGGCGCCACACGAACTGCGGCAGCCGCCGCATCACGAAGAACATCAGCACGATCCGGCCCGGCACCGCGACCCGGGTCGCGCCCTTGCCCAGGGCCCGCACGACGGCGTCGGCGACCTGGCCGGGCGTGCTCGACATCGGCGCGGGCGCCATCCCGGTGGTCATCCGGCCGATCACGAAGCCCGACCGGACCAGCAACAGCTGGACGCCGGTGCCGTGCAGGGCGTCACCGAGACCGCTCGCGAAGCCGTCGAGGCCCGCCTTCGCCGAACCGTAGACGTAGTTCGCGCGGCGCACCCGGACCCCGGCGATCGAGCTGAACACCACGATCTGCCCCGTGCCCTGCGCCCGCAGCAGCGTGGCGAGCGAGGTCAGCACACTGACCTGGGCGACGTAGTCGGTGTGCACCACCGCGACCGCGTGCGCCGGATCGGTTTCGGCGCGGGCCTGATCGCCGAGCACGCCGAAGGCCAGCACCGCGGTGCCGATGCCGCCGTGCTCGCCGGCGATCTTCTCCAGCAGCCGGGCGTGGGTCGCCGTGTCGTCGGCGTCGAATTCCACGGTGTGCACGGCGGTCGCGCCCGCGGCGCGCATCTGCTCGACCTCGGGGCCCAGCGCGTCGGACCGGCGGGCGGCCAGGATCACCACGCGTCCGGGTGCCAGCCGGCGCGCCACCTCGACGCCGATCTCACTGCGCCCGCCCAGGACCAGCACCGGTCCGTCGTTCTGCTGCTTTCCCATGGGGCTCAGTCTGTCATCCCGGCGATGTCCCCGGCGCCGGGCCGCCCCGCGCCGGAATCCGGCCGCCCGGGCCGAAACCCGGGGCGTGGGCCGCCCGCCGGCCCGGCTACCGTTTCCGGTATGCCGACCGCCACCACACCGCTGTCCCCCGCCGCCCTGGACTTCGTCACCGAACGGCACCTCGCCACCCTCACCACCCTGCGCGCCGACGGCACGCCGCACGTGGTCGCGGTCGGCTTCACCTGGGACGCCGAGAGCGGGATCGCGCGCGTCATCACCGACGGCGCGTCGGTGAAGGCACGCAACGCGGCGCGCGGCAGGTACGCGGCGGTGAGCCAGCTCGACGGACCGCGCTGGCTCACCCTGGAAGGGCCCGCCACCGTGCTCACCGAGGCCGACGACGTGGCCGAGGCGGTGCGCCGCTACACCGCCCGCTACCGGGTGCCGCGGGAGAACCCGACGCGCGTCGTGGTGGCGATCCAGGTGCGCCGGGTGCTGTCGTCGAGCACGCTGAAGTAGCGGCTACAACACCGTCAGGCCGTGCGGCCGGTTGTTCATCGACTCCGCGCCGTCGGCGGTGACGACGACGATGTCCTCGATACGGGCGCCCCACCTGCCGCGGAAGTAGATGCCGGGCTCGATGCTGAAGGCCATGCCCGGCTCGAGCACCAGGTCGTTGCCCGCCACGATGTAGGGCTCCTCGTGCACCGACAGGCCGATGCCGTGCCCGGTGCGGTGCACGAAGGCGTCGCCCAGGCCCGCCTCGGCCAGCACGGTGCGCGCGGCCGCGTCGATGGACTCCGCGGTCACCCCCGGGCGGACCGCGGCGACAGCGGCCGCCTGAGCGGCCTCGAGCAGGGCCATCCGCTCGGCGACCTGCTTGCCCGGACTGCCCAGGACGTAGGTGCGGGTGGAATCGGAGTAGTAGCCGGGCTCGACCGGGCCGCCGATGTCGATGACGACCACATCGCCCGGCTCGATCACCCGGTCCGAGACACCGTGGTGCGGATCGGCGCCGTGCGGGCCGCTGCCCACGATGACGAACGCGGCCTCGGTGTGCCCCTCCTCGACGATGGCGGCGGCGATGTCGGCGCCCACCTCGGCCTCGGTGCGGCCCACCCGCAGGAACTCGCCCATCCGCGCGTGCACCCGGTCGATGGCGGCACCGGCACGGCGTAGCGCCTCGATCTCGGCCTCGCCCTTGATCATCCGCGCCTGCCGCAGCACCGGCGTGGCCGAGGCGGGCAGCCCGGAGGTGGATTCGGCCAGCGGGATCAGGTGCAGGGCGGGCATGGCGTCGGCCACGGCGATCCGCGAGCCGGCGTGCAGGGTCGAGCGGACCAGCTGATACGGGTCGACGCCGTCGACCCAGTCCAGGATCTGCAGGCCGAGTTCGCCCGCGGCCGAACCGTCCAGCGAGGCCAGCTCGAGTTTGGGGATCACCACCGAGGGCGTCGCCCCGTCGGCCGGGATCACCAGGCAGGTGAGCCGTTCGAAGGATTCGGCGGCCGATCCGATCAGGTATCGCAGATCGGGCCCCGGGGTGATCAGCAGGGCGTCCAGATGCGCCGCGCGCATCAGCTCCACCGCCCGCTCCAACCGCTCACCGTAGACATCGGCCGCGAACCTGGCATCCGTGTGCGCGCTCATAGCCCCCGACGTTACCCGCCGCGGGCGGTGCGGCCCAGGACGGCGTGACCGCCCGCCGGGCCGACGCGCAGCCCGGGCCACGGGCGCGGTGGGCCCGATCCGGGGCACAATCACGGGCGTGACCGTTGACCACACCTCGCGCGGACCCCTGCTGATCCTCGACGGAGCCAGCCTGTGGTTCCGCGCCTACTACGCGATCCCCGACAAGCTCAGGGCCGCCGACGGACGCTCGGTGAACGCGCTGCGCGGCTTCACCGACATGGTGGCCTCGCTGATCACCAAGCACCGCCCGAGCCGGCTGGTCGTCGGCCTCGACCTGGACTGGCGCCCGCCGTACCGGGTGGCCCTGGTGCCCTCCTACAAGGCGCACCGGCTCGACACCAGCGCGGGCGCGGCGCCCGGCGCCGAGGAGGTGCCCGACACTCTCACCCCGCAGGTCGAGATGATCATCGAGGTGCTCGCCGCGGTGGGTATCGCCACCGGCGGCGCCGAGGGCCTCGAGGCCGACGACGTGCTGGGCACTCTGGCCAGCCGCGAGCGCCGGGATCCGGTGATCGTCGTCAGCGGTGACCGCGACCTGCTGCAGCTGGTCCGCGACGACCCGGCACCGCCGGTCCGGGTGCTCTACGCGGGTCGCGGCCTGGCCAAGGCCGAGCTGTTCGGCCCGGCCGAGGTGGCGGCGAAATACGGTGTGCCCGAACAGAACGCGGGACCGGCCTACGCCGACATGGCCACCCTGCGCGGCGACGCGTCCGACGGGCTGCCCGGCGTGGCGGGTATCGGGGACAAGTCGGCCGCGCAGCTGATCTCGAAGTTCGGCTCCCTGGACGCCCTCACCGCGGCCGTGGCCGACCCGGAGTCCGACCTGGCCAAGGGTGTGCGCGCGAAACTGGCGGCGGCCCAGGACTATCTGAAGGCCGCGGCCCCGGTGGTGCGGGTGGTCCGCGACGCGGAGGTGATCCTGTCCGGTCCCGACACGCTGCCCGTCACCCCGGCCGACCACGACCGGCTGCTCGCGCTCGCCACCGCCTACAACGCCGAGAGCCCGATCACCCGGCTGGTCACCGCGCTCACCGCGGTGCACCGGGCCTGACACGATGCCGGGCCGCCCGCGAACGCGGACGGCCCGGAATCGGTGACGTGACAGCCTAGTTCGGCCGGCCGACCTCGTAGGTGCCGTCGTCCTTGGTGATCTTCACGGTGACCTTCTTGGCCTCGCCGCTGACCTTCAGGTCGCAGGTGAAGGTCGCGTCGACCTTGACCTCTTGGCCCGAGGGGCACGACACGTCGGACACGTCCGCGATGCCGTAGGAGTCCTTCAGCACGCGTGAGACGCCGTCCTGCACCGCGGCGGAATCGAGTTCGTCGGAGGAGAACACGACCAGCAGCAGACCGACGACGGCGGCGAGCACCAGCACGCCCGCCGCGATCAGGCCGATGATCAGGCCCTTGCCCTTGCCACCGGAGGACGGCTGCGGCTGCTGGCCCCACTGCTGCTGCGGCGCGGGCTGCTGCCCCCACTGCTGCTGCGGCTGCTGGCCCCACTGCTGCTGGGCGTTGCCCGCCTGGGCATTCCAGTCCTGCGGCGGCGGCTGCGTCTGCCCCCACTGCTGCTGCGGACCGGTCGGCTGCTGCGGCACCCCACCCTGCTGCGGCTGCTGACCCCACTGCGGCTGCGCGGGCTGCTGGGGCTGCTGGCCCCACTGCTGCTGCGGCTGCTGCGCGTTCGGATCACCCCAGTGCTGGGTGGGCTGCGCCTGCTGCGGCTGTTGCGGTGGCTGCGCCGCGCCACCCCAGTGCTGGGTGGGACCGGCGCCACCGGCCCCCTGCTGACCTCCCCAGTGCTGGGTGGGATCGTTGCTTCCCTCCCCTGGGCCGTTCGGTCCGTACGGGCCGCTCATCCACTCGCCTCCACTCGCATCGTTGTACATACGGTAGCCCCCCGCGCCAGGCCAGCCGCTTTCGCACGACTCCGCCATCACGGTCGGTACGCCAGGAAATCAAATCACAGACGTATCCACTACGCGGCGTCCACCGCGACGACACCCCGCCGGACGGCACGCACCGCCTTGGCCGCGGTGCCCGCGATCTCGGGATCGTCGGCGGTCTTGTCGATCTGGTCGAGCAGATCGATGACCTGCCTGCACCAGCGCACGAAATCACCGGCCGACAGCGGCGTGCCCTGGTCGCCACTGGCCAGCAACGCCTCGGCCAATGCGTCGCCACGCGCCCACTTGTACACGCCGGTGACGAACCCGAGATCGGGTTCCCTGGTGGGCGGCAGCTTGTGCCGCGACTCGTCGGCGCGCAGCTGCGACCACACCTCGATGGTGGCTCCCACCGCCCGCCGGATCGGCTCGGTGGGACCGGACGCGGTGAGGAAGCCGCCTTCCTGGCGCGATTCGTAGACCAGCGTCGACACCACCGCCGCGAGTTCGGCCGGGCCGAGCCCGCGCCACAGGCCCTGCCGCAGCGCCTCGGCGACCACCAGGTCGCTCTCGGCGTAGATCCGGGCCAGCCGCCTGCCGTCGGCGGTCACCTCGCCGCGCTCGACGAAGCCGCGTTCCTCGAGCAGGCCGACGATCCGGTCGAAGGTGCGGGCGAGCGAATTCGTCGTCGCGGCAACCTTCTGGCGCATCGTCTCGGTCTCGCGCGCGAGCCGCGCGTAGCGCTCGCCGGTGCGGCTGAGCTGTTCGCGATCGGGACGGTTGTGCGCGGGATGCGCGCGCAGGCTGCGCCGCAGGGTGGCCAGTTCCCGGTCCTCGCCCGCCCTGGTGTGGTCGTTGCGCCTGCGCCTGCCGGGCGCGGAGATGCCGGTGCCGCGCAGCGCCGAGGCGAGGTCGCGCCGGATCCGGGCGGTGCGGTGGTCGACGCGCCGGGGCAGCCGCATGTGCCCGAGTGCCTCGGCGGGCACCGGGAAGTCGGCGGCCGAGACACGGCCCGCCCAGTGGTCCTCGGTGAGGACCAGCGGACGCGGGTCGCCGGGTGTCTGGTCGGGTTCCAGGATGACCGCGAGACCGGCCCGCCTGCCCGACGGAATGGCCACCACGTCGCCACGGCGCAGTTCGATCAGCGCCTTCACCGCGGCGCCGCGACGGTCGGCGCGGCCCTTCTGCTGGATCTCGCGTTCCCGCTGCTTGATCCGCTCGCGCAGCGACATGTACTCCATGAACCCGCTCTCGACGCCGCCGAGCTGGCTCTCCAGTTTGCGCATCGCGCCCTGGTTGCGTTCGATGCCACGGACCAGCCCGACCACCGAGCGATCGGCCTGGAACTGGGCGAAGGACCGTTCGAGCAGTGCCCGCGCCTCCTGCGCGCCCATCCGGTCGATGAGGTTGATGGACATGTTGTAGCCGGGCCGGAACGAGCTGCGCAGCGGGTAGGTGCGGGTGGAGGCCAGACCCGCCACGGCGCTGGTGTCGACCTCGGGCTGCCACAGCACCACCGCGTGGCCTTCCACGTCGATGCCGCGGCGGCCCGCGCGCCCGGTGAGCTGGGTGTACTCGCCCGGGGTCAGTTCGGCGTGCGATTCGCCGTTGAACTTCACCAGCCGTTCCAGCACCACGGTCCTGGCCGGCATGTTGATGCCCAGCGCCAGCGTCTCGGTGGCGAAGACCGCCCGCACCAGCCCGCGCACGAACAGGTCCTCCACGGTGTGCCGGAAGGCGGGCAGCATGCCGGCGTGATGGGCGGCCAGCCCCCGGTGCAGCGCCTCGCGCCACTCCCAGTAGCCGAGCACCTCGAGGTCGCCCTTGGGCAGGTCGCCGGTGTGCTTGTCGATGATCGCGTCGATCTGCTCGCTGTCGCCGGGCCTGCTCAGGTCCAGGCGCGAGCGCAGGCACTGGGCCAGCGCGCCGTCGCAGCCCGCGCGACTGAAGATGAAGGTGATCGCGGGCAGCAGGCCTTCCTCGTCGAGGCGGGCCAGTACTTCCGGGCGCGGCAGCGGACGGAAGCCGCTGCGGCCGCCGCGACCGCGCGGTCCGCCGTAACCCTGCATGCGGTCGGCGGTCTCGCGCTGGCGGATGAACCGCACCAGGTCCTCGTCGACGAGCACCTTCTGATCGCTGGACTTGGTGTCGAACAGGTCGAACATCCGCCTGCCCACCATCACGTGCTGCCACAGCGGCACCGGCCTGGTCTCGTCGACCACCACCGCGGTGTCGCCGCGCACGGTCTCCATCCACGCGCCGAACTCCTCGGCGTTGGAGACCGTGGCCGACAGGCTCACCAGCCGCACGTCCGGCGGCAGGTGCAGGATGACTTCCTCCCACACCGCGCCGCGGAACCGGTCGGCCAGGTAGTGCACCTCGTCCATGACCACGTACGACAGGCCCCGCAGCGCGTCGGAGGACGCGTAGAGCATGTTGCGCAGCACCTCGGTGGTCATCACGACCACGGGCGCGTCGGGATTGATCGACTGGTCGCCGGTGAGCAGGCCGACGCTGTCGCGGCCGTACCGTGCGGTGAGGTCGGCGAACTTCTGGTTCGACAGTGCCTTGATCGGCGTGGTGTAGAAGCACTTGCCGCCCGAGGCGAGCGCCATGTGGACCGCGAACTCACCGACGATCGTCTTGCCCGCGCCGGTCGGGGCGCACACGAGCACACTGTGCCCGTCTTCCAGCGCCGCGCAGGCGTCGCGCTGGAAAGGGTCGAGATCGAAGGAGATTTCGCTGGCGAACCGCGCCAACTCGCTGGCCCCCGCGGGAGAATCGGTCACCCGTCAGAGCGTATCGGAGTAGTCCGACACCGGGC
The DNA here is from genome assembly GCF_900637185.1 of Nocardia asteroides. NCBI lineage: Bacteria > Bacillati > Actinomycetota > Actinomycetes > Mycobacteriales > Nocardiaceae > Nocardia > Nocardia asteroides. Next base: position 4,699,281 of record NZ_LR134352.1, read on the forward strand.
GGGTGGTTTTCTCCGGGTCGGCGACCGGGGCGGCGGGGGTGACCGGGGCTGGTGTGTCCAGCGGGGAGGCTTCCTCGTCCGACAGCGCGCCCCAGCCCTCGGACGCGGCGCGGCGGGCGCGGCGGGCGTCGTTGAACCGGGCGAACTGCACGGCCAGCTCGAACAGCACCGTCAGCGCGCAGGCCAGCGCGAGCATCGAGAACGGGTCCTGCGGGGTGACGATCGCCGCGAAGACGAACAGGCCGAAGATGATGCCGCGCCGCCACGCCTTGAGCTTGACGTAGGGCAGCACGCCCACCAGATTCAGCCCGATGATCACCAGCGGCGTCTCGAAGCTGACGCCGAAGATGATCAGCAGATTGATGATGAACCCGAAGTACTGGGTACCGCTGAGCGCGGTGATCTGGACGTTGTCACCGATGCTCAACAGGAACGACAACGCGTGCGACACCACGACGTAGGCCAGCACCGCGCCCGCCACGAACAGCACCGTGCCCGACACCACGAACCCGACCGCGTACCGGCGCTCCTTGGCGTACAGCCCCGGGGTGATGAACGCCCACAGCTGGTACAGCCAGAACGGCGCCGCCAGCACCACACCGGCGGTGAAGCCCACCTTCAACCGCAGCATGAACTGTTCGAAGGGGGCGGTCGCGAGCAGCCGGCAGGTGCCGTCGGGGGTCAGCGCCGCGCGCGAGGACTCCGGCAGCGAACAGTAGGGTCCGCGCAGGATCTCACCCAGGCTCTCGATCCCGAGGAACGGGTGCGCGTACCAGAGGAAACCGAGCAGCGTGGTGACCGCGATGGCGGCCAGCGCCAGCAACAGCCGCGTGCGCAGTTCCTGCAGGTGCTCGACCAACGACATGGTGCCGTCGGGATTCGTCCTGCGCTTGCTGCGCCGGGGATCGAACGGAATGCGCATGGTGGGTGGTGGCCTCTAACCCTCGGTCCGGCGGATGCTCGTCACAACAGCGCTCAGCCCCGGAGCGGTTGTCCGCGCTCCGGGGTGAGGACCGAGGTCAGACCGACTTCTGGTTCGGCTGCGGTTCGGCGATCGGTGCCTGCGCCTGCGGTGCGGACGCGGGCAGCTGCTGCGGCGGCGCCGGCGTGGCGGCGGTCTGCGCGGCCTGCGGAGCGGACTCCGACTGCATCTGGCCGACCTCGCTCTTGAAGATGCGCAGGGACCGGCCGAGACCACGCGCCGCGTCCGGCAGCCGCTTCGCGCCGAAGAGCAGGACGAACAGCAACGCGATGATCAGCAGGTGCGTCCAGCTGAACGTGCCCATTATCAGTTACCTCCAAAGACTGTGGTGATTACCGATGCTACCTGCACGCGCGGCGTGGTGACCGGTCACCCGCAGCGGTGTTCGCCACGCGTTCAACCCCGGCCGCCGCCCGCCGCGCCGCTCAGCTCGGCGAACAGCCGGCTGCCGCTGTAGCGGCGGGGGTCGCCGGATTCGGCGATCCGGATCAGCTCGGTGAGCTTGCGGTTGACCGGCGTCGGCTCCCCCACCATCTCGCCCAGCCGCACGATTTCCCCGCACAACCACGCGATTTCGGTGCGCCTGCCCAGGGCGAGGTCGTCGGCCATGGACGAGCGGGCCAGCGGGTCGATCGCCAGCACCCGGCCGAACACCCGGCGGAACACGACATCGGGCACCCGTAGCAGGTGCACCATCAGTTCCGGCGGTACCGCGGTCAGCTGGGCGGGCCGAATTCGCGCAGTGTTCATCACCGCCAGCGCCTCGGCCTGGGTGAGGGCCAGGCAGCGGCGGTAGTCGCGCTCGGCCAGTTCCTCGCGCAGCGGCAGCCCGGACAGCGCGTTGATCGGGTTGTTCAGGTTGAGCAGCAGCTTGGCCCACTGCACCGGGCGCAGGTCGCGGTGGCGGCGCAGTGGCAGCCCCGCGGCGCGGAACTGTTCGGCGAACCGGTCGACCACCGGGTCGTCCTGCACGGCGACCACGCCGTCGCTGGCCCGGTGGAAGTTGCCGTTGCCGCGATGCACGACGTTGAACATCACCATGCCCGCCAGCACGATGGCCGTGGGCAGGACCTCCCGGATCAGGGTGTCGTTGCCGATCCCGTTCTGCAGGCTCACCACCGGGGTGCCGGGCCGCAGCCGTCCGGCGACGGCGCGCACCGCGGCCGCGGTCGCGGCGGACTTCACCGTCACCAGGACCAGGTCGGCCAGTTCCGGTTCGTCGGGTTCCAGGGCCAGGCCGAAGCGGTCGGGCGACACCTCGGTCGCACCGCCGTCGAGGTCGGTCAGCCGCAGCCCGTGCTCGGCGATGTCGTCGAGCACCCGCTGCCGTCCGACGAAGATCACTTCCATGCCCGCGGCGGCCAGGTGACCGCCGACGAAGACCCCGACGCTGCCCGCACCGAGGACCAGTACTCGCTGGTTCACGCCGGCTCGGTCTCCCCCAGCAGTCCGGCGGCCGCGTAGGCGGCCAGGGCCGCGTCGGCGCGCTCGCGCACCGCCGCGACCAGGTCGGGAGGGCCGAGCACGCTGACGCCGGTGCCGAAGCCCAGCAGCAGCCGCGCCATCCAGTCGGCCGAGGCGAAGCGCATGCCCGCCTCGATACTGCCGTCGGGCCGGGACTGGATGCGGTGCATCGGGTACTGGTCGAGCACCCAGGCGTAGTCGGCGCGGATCCGCAGCCGGGCCAGCGGCACGTCGGGGTCGTCCTGGAACAGGTCGAGAGCGGCCGCGTCGGCGGCGGCGTGGCTGGGCGGGCGCGCGGGTTCGTCGAGTTCGGCGGCGTCCTCGATCCGGTCGAACCGGAACAGCCGCACCCCCTCGGCCTGCCTGCACCAGGCCTGCAGATAGCTGTTGTTGTCGACCAGCACCACCCGGATCGGGTCGACGACGCGTTCGGACACCTCGTCGCGGCTGGCCGAGTAGTACACCAATCGCACCGCCCTGCCGTCGGCGAGCGCCGCGCGCACGGTGGCGACCACCGGCTGTTCCACCGGCACGACCGCCGGCTTCCCGGTGGCGACGGCGTCGCTGCTGGCGATGGCCGATTCGATCTTGGCGATGGCGGCGTGCGCGGCGGTCGGATCCACCATGCCCGGCATCTCCACGATCGAGCGCAGCGCCACCAGCAGCGCGGTGGCCTCGGTGGAGGTCAGCCGCAGCGGGCGGTCGATACCGGCCGAGAAGGTGACCTCGATGCTCTCCTCGGAGAACGACAGGTCGATCAGATCGCCGGGCCCGTAGCCGGGCAGCCCGCACATCCACAGCTGATTGAGATCGCTCATCAGCTGCTTGGTGGTGACCCCGAGTTCGGCGGCGGCCTCGGCCGCGCTGATACCCGGGTGCGCGAGCAGGTACGGCACCATGTTCAGCAGGCGCGAAAGGCGCAGGGACAGACGCGAACTCACGACGTGACCTCCGTGTGGTCGAGTACCGACCGTAACCGGTTCATCACGTCGGCGCGCAGTTCCGGCGGATCCAGCACGAGAACATCGGGTCCGAGGCCGGTGATCAGCCGGGCCACCCAGTCCCGCGAACGCACCGGAACCGTCACCACCGAGCCCGGCCTGCCGCCGAGTTCGCCGGTCTCCACCTCGGTGCCGATGCGGCGCAGTTCGCGCCCGCGGCCCTTGGCGACCCAGACCGTGGCCGTCCCGGTGACGGGCGCGTCCCCGGTGACCCGGTCGACGATGGCGCGCAGGTCGGCGTCCTCGGGCTTGCGCACGGCGTTGACCGGACCGTACGGCGTCACCTCGCCGCCGATGCGCGACAGCCGGAAGGTGCGCACGGCGTCGCGCTCGCGGTCGTGCCCCACCAGGTACCAGCGCCCGTGCCGGGTCACCACGCCCCACGGTTCCACGTCGCGGGTGACGAACGGGTCGGTGATCGCGCTGTGGTGCCCGAAGCGCACCGCCTGTCCGGCGTCGACGGCGGCGAGCAGTTCGCGCAGCACGGGTTCGGAGCCGCGGGTGCGCGCGGGCACCGCGGGCACCGACACCCCCACGTTCTCGGTCTCGACGGTCACCCCGGCCGCGCGCAGCTTCAGCAGCGCGCCCTCGGCGGCACTCGCGAGTTCGGGTGAGGCCCACATCTGCACGGCGACGGCGACGGCGGCCGCCTCCTCGCTGGACAGGTCGATGTCGGGCAGTTCGTAGGCGTCCCGGTTGATCCGGTACCCCTCGAGCGTCGAGAACCGCCCCACCGGGCCGACTTCCAGCGGAATGCCCAGGTCGCGCAGTTCGTTCTTGTCGCGCTCGAACATCCGGCTGAACGCCTCGTCGGTCGCGGAGTCCTCATAACCGGCCACGCTGGCGCGAATCCGCTCCGCGCTCAGGAACTGCCGGGTCGACAGCAGCGCGATGACCAGATTCATCAGCCGCTCGACCTTGGATATCGCCACCCGATAGAGGGTAATGGTCGCCCGTCCGTCACGGCGCGTCGGCGCACGGTTGCGGCACGGACCGGGCTGCACCCGCTCCGCACGCCGGGGACCGCGGACAGCGGCCCCCGGTCGAGGTCAGGCCAGGTAGCGGGCGATGGCGTCGGCCACACAGGCGGGCCGGTCGGCGCCCTCGAGCTCGACGGTGACCCGGCGGTGCGCCTGCACACCGCCGGGGACCTCGGTGATCTCGGTGAGCGCGACCCGGCCGCGGATCCGGGCGCCCACCGGCACCGGCGTCAGGAACCGCACCCGGTCGAGGCCGTAGTTGATCGCCGCGCTCGCCGCGCTGACCGTCATCACCTGCTGGGTAATGGGCACGATCAGCGACAGGGTGAGGAAGCCGTGCGCGATCGTCGTGCCGTAGGGACCGGCGGCGGCGCGGACCGGGTCGACGTGGATCCACTGGTGGTCACCGGTGGCCGCAGCGAACCGGTCGATCCGGTCCTGGTCGATCGTGATCCACTCACTCGGCCCGAGTTCGCTGCCCGCCGCCGCCCGCAGGCTGTCGAAATCGGCGAAATCCGTTGTCATGCCACTCCTCCGAAACGTCGGCGCAGTTCCCGCTTGAGCACCTTGTGGGTGGGACCGAGGGGCAGTTCGGTGACGAATTCGACGCGGCGCGGGTACTTGTACCGGGCGACCTGCTCCTGGCCGAACTCGATCACCTCCCGCTCGGTGAGCTCGCCGTCGGCCACGACGACGGCCACGATCTCCTCACCGTAGTGCTCGTCGGGCACCCCGATCACCGCGACCTGCGCGATCCGCGGGTGCCGGACCAGCGCCGCCTCGACCTCGGTGGGGTACACGTTGAACCCGCCGCGCAGGATCATCTCCTTGATCCGGTCGACGATGCGGATCCGGCCGGTGTCGTCGCGGGTGCCGAGGTCGCCGGTGCGGAACCAGCCGTCGACCACCGCCGCCGCGGTCGCCTCGGGCCTGCCGGTGTAGCCGCTGAACACGTTGTGGCCACGCACCACCACCTCGCCGACCGCGCCGACGGGCAGCAGCGCGATCCGGTCGGTGACGGCGGGATCGGCGATCTCGACGTCGACGCCCCACACCGGATGCCCGACGGTGCCCGCCTCGGTGCCGTAGACCGGCTGGTTCACCGCGGCGGTCGGCGAGGTCTCCGACAGCCCATAGCCCTCGAGCACTGGCGCGCCGAAGACCCGCTCGAAGTCCTCGAGCACCGCCACCGGCAGGGCCGCGCCGCCGCTGATGCACAGCTTCAGCGCGGGCAGTTCGTCCGCCCGCGTCGCGGCGTCGAGCAACGCGAGATACATCGTCGGGACGCCGTGGAACAGATTCACCCGCTCGGCCGTCATCACCGCGAGCGCCGCGGCGGCGTCGAAGCGGGGCAGCAGCACCAGGGTGCCGCCGACCCGCCAGTGCGAGTTCATCGACACCGTCTGGCCGAACACGTGGAACAGCGGCAGCACGCCCAGGGCGATGTCGTCGCGGTGGATCTCGTTGGCGTCGAAGGTGTTCACCGTCGCGCACATCACCATGTTGAGATGACTCAGCTCGGCGCCCTTCGGGGTGCCGGTGGTGCCGCTGGTGTAGAAGACCACGGCGGTGTCGAGCGGGCCGCGCGAGACGAACGCCGGAATCGGTTCGCCGGCCAGGTCGGCGGGCGCCACGCTGTCGATGCCCACCGCCCGCGCCGCCTCGGCCCCGGTGGCCGCGACCTGCGGGTGACAGATCAGCAGCGTGGCGCCGCTGTCGCGCAGCACATAGGCCATCTCGGGGGCCGTCAGCAGCAGGTGGACCGGGACCACGGTCGCGCCCGCGGCCAGGATCGCGAAGTAGGCGCGGGGGAAGTCGGCGGTGTTGGGGCACAACAGCGCCACCCGATCGCCGGGACGTACGCCCCGCGCGATCAGGGCACCGGCCTGGGCGCGGGCTTGGCGCCACAGCTCGGCGAAGGTGATCCGGGTCTCGCCCTCGATCAGGGCCAGGTGGTCGGGCCTTCGGCGCGCGGGTTCGGCGAGGATACTCGCCAGCGACAGGGTGGCGTTCACAGGCCCATGTCCTTGGCGATGATCATCTTCATCACCTCGCTGGTCCCGCCGTAGATGCGGTTGACCCGGTTGTCGGCGTACAGGCGCGCCACCGGGTACTCGGTGATGTAGCCGTAACCGCCGTGCAGCTGCAGGCAGCGGTCGATCACCCGGGAGGCGACCTCGGTGCAGAACAGCTTGGCCGAGGCGGCGTCGGCGGGGGTGAGTTCGCCGCGGTCCAGCGCGTCCAGCGCCCGGTCGACCACGGCCTCGGCGGCGTCGACCTCGGCCCGGCAGGCGGCCAGCTCGAACTTGGTGTTCTGGAAATGCGCCACCGGCTGCCCGAACACGGTCCGGTCCCGGGTGTAGGCCAGGGCGAACCGGATCGCGGCCCTGGCCTGGGCGTAGGCGCCGACCGCGATGGACAGCCGCTCCTGCGGCAGGTTCTGCCCGAGGTAGCGGAAGCCCTGGTGCGGTTCACCGAGCAGGTCCGAGACCGGCACCCGCACGTCGCTGAACGACAGTTCGGCGGTGTCGGAGACCTTCAGGCCCAGCTTGTCGAGCTTGCGCCCGACCAGGTAACCGGGCGCGGTGGTGTCCACGACGAACAGCGAGATGCCGTGGCGGCGATCGGATTCCGCGGGCGGTGCGGTGCGGGCGCAGACGATCACCCGGTCGGCGTGCACGCCACCGGTGATGAAGGTCTTGGCGCCGTTGAGCACGTAGTGCGTGCCGTCCTCGGACAGCTGCGCGGTGGTGCGCATGCCGGCCAGGTCGGATCCGGTGCCGGGCTCGGTCATCGCGATGGCGAACATGATCTCGCCGGAGACGAACCCGGGCAGCCAGCGCTGCTTCTGCTCCGCGGTCGCGAGGTTCTTCAGGTACGGCAGGCACAGGCCCACGTGCACCCCCGAACCGCCGAACGACACTCCGGCCCTGGCGGTTTCCTCCATCAGGATCGCCTGGAACTTGAACGACTCGATCCCGGCGCCGCCGTACTCCTCGGGCACCTCGATGCCGAAGACCCCCAGATCGGCCAGGGCCCGGTAGAACTCGCGCGGGACGATGCCCGCCTCATACCACTGGTCGTAGACCGGCACGACCTGCGATTCGATGAACGCGCGGGCGGTCTTGCGGAACGCCTCGTGCTCCTCGGTGAAAACTGTGCGCTGCATGATGTGTGCGAACCTTCGATCTAGAGACGGCGGCCGCCGTCGACGTACACGGTCTGGCCGGTGACGAATCCGGCGTCGTCGGAGGCGAGGAACGCGACCACGCCTGCGATGTCGGCGGGCGTGCCGACCCGGCGCAGCGGGGTGATCTCGGCGGTCCTGGCCTGCAGGTCCGCCGCCTCCACACCCATTCGCGCCGCGGTGGCGGCGGTCATCTCGGTGGCGATGAACCCGGGCGCGACCGCGTTGACGCGGACGCCGAACGGCCCGAGTTCCATGGCCAGCGTGCGGGTCAGCCCCTGGATGCCCGCTTTGGCGGCGGCGTAGTTGGCCTGGCCGCGGTTGCCCAGCGCCGACACGCTCGAGGTGTTGACGATGGCGCCCCCGCCCCGCTCGACCATGTACTTCTGGGCGGCCCGGCTGCACAGGAACGCACCGCGCAGGTGCACCGCCATGACGGTGTCCCAGTCGTCCACCGTCATCTTGAACAGCAGGTTGTCGCGCAGCACGCCGGCATTGTTGACCAGTACGTCGAGCGAGCCGAGGTCGGCGACGGTGCGCGCGACCGCCGCGGCGACCGCGTCCTCGTCGGCGACATCGCAGCCGAGCCCGATCGCGGTGCCGCCCGCGGTGTTGATCGCGCCCGCGGCGAGCACGGCGGCGTCGGCGTCGCGGTCGACGACGGCCACGGCGTAGCCGTCGGCGGCCAGCCGGGCAGCGGTCGCGGCGCCGATGCCGCGGGCCGCCCCGGTGACGAAGGCAGTTCTGGTGGTCACGGTGGGTACTCCTGTGTCAGACAATGGCGTTCACGCCGGTGAGGGCGCGCCCGATGAGCAGTTTCTGGATCTGGGTGGTGCCCTCGTAGAGGGTCAGCACGCGGGCATCGCGCAGGTATTTGGCGACCGGGTACTCGTCGATGTAGCCGTAGCCGCCGAACACCTGGATCGCGTTGTTCGCCGCCTTCACGGCGGCTTCGGAGGCGAACAGCTTGGCCATCGAGGCCGCGGTGCCGAACGGTTCGCCCCGGTCGACGAGATCGGCGGCGCGCCAGGCCAGCAGCCGCGCGGCGTCGGTGTCGACGGCGATGTCGGCCAGCAACTCCTGCACCAGCTGGTAACCGGCGATCGGCTTGCCGAACTGTTCGCGCTCCCCGGCGTACCGCACCGCCGCCTCGAGGCAGGCGCGAGCCAGGCCCACACAGCCGGCCGCGACCCCGACCCGCCCCTTGTCCAGCGCGGCCATGGCGATCCGGAAACCCTGGCCTTCCTCGCCCAGCCGCAGTGCGTCGGGGACCCGGACCCGGTCGAGGACGATCTCGGCGGTGGCCTGGCCGCGCAGTCCGAGCTTGCCCTTGATCTCGGTGCGGCCGAAGCCGGGCGTGCCGGTGGGGACGAGGAACGCGGTGACGCCCTTGGGGCCGGGCTCGCCGGTCCGCGCGAACACCAGCGCCACCTCGGCCCAGGTGCCGTTGGTGATGAAGATCTTGCTGCCGTCGAGCACCCAGTCCGCCCCGTCCCGGGTGGCGCGGGTGGTCAGGCTCGCGGCGTCGGAGCCGGTGCCGGGTTCGGTGAGGGCGAAGCAACCGAGTTGCTCGCCCGCGCACAGCGGCGGCAGGAAGCGGCGTTTCTGCTCCTCGGTGCCGAAGCGCGCGATCGATTTGCCGACCAGGCCGAGCGAGACCGACACGATGCCGCGCACCGCGCTGTCACCCCGGCCCAGTTCCTCGAGCAGTACGCAGTAGGCCAGCATGTCGCCGCCGGAGCCGCCGTACTCCTCGTCGATGCCGATGCCGAGGAAACCCAGCGCGCCGAGCTTGCCCACGATCGCGGGGTCGACCGATTCGGCCCGGTCCCACTCCGCGGCGTGCGGGACGACTTCCTTGTCCACCCATGTGCGGGCGAGTTCGCGCAGGTCGCGGTGCGCTTGCGAGAGTGCGAGATCCATCGGACCACTCCTGAACCAAACGGTGTTAGGTTTACTCGGGCACCGTATCCTAACGCTGTTCGGTTAATCAAGAGCCGTTTCGGCGAACGGTGATAGCGTTCGACTCCGACCCCGAGCCGACAGGAGGACCGCATGGCCAGGCCGCGCGTACCGTTGCTGAGCCGCGAGCGCATTCGCGACGCCGCGCTGACCCTGATCGACCGCGACGGACTCGCCGAGGTCTCCATGCGCAAACTGGCCGCCGAACTCGGCGTCCAGGCGGCCTCGCTCTACGGCCACTACCCGAACAAGGACGACCTGTTCGACGACATCGCCACCGGCATCATGAGCCACGTCGACACCTCGGCCTTCGACACCGAGCCCTGGGACCGGGCCCTGGCCGCCTGGGCGCGCAGCTACCGCGCGGCCCTGGTCGCGCACCCGAATTTCGTGCCGTACCTGGCCGCGGGCCCCGGCCGCCGCGCCGAGAACCTGCGCGCGGCCGACGCCGTGCACGGCGGCCTGGTCGGCGCGGGCTGGCCGCCGCGCTACGCGACCATGATCGGCGCGGCCACCCGCTACCTGGTGATGGGCTCCACGGTCGGCTCGTTCGCCGGCGGATTCGCCGACGACGTGCAGGTCTACCGCGACCGCTACCCGCACCTCAACCAGGCGCACCTGCTGCGCGCGGTGGCCGACGAGATCGACGACGACAGCTTCGAGCTGGCGCTCACCTCGTTCGTCGCGGGCCTCACCGCGACCTACGCGACGGTCGTCACCACCACCGACTGACCCCGCACACGACAACGGGACCGATGGCGCCTACGCAGTCGCTCCCATGCGCCATCGGTCCCGCCGCAAGCCCCCCGTCCGGGGGTGTCGCCTACATCGAGGCGATCAGCCGATCGACCCGCTCGTCGACCGACCGGAACGGATCCTTGCACAACACCGTGCGCTGTGCTTGATCGTTCAACTTCAAATGCACCCAGTCCACCGTGAAGTCCCGGCCCGCTTCCTGCGCGGCGGTGATGAAGTCACCGCGCAGCTTGGCGCGCGTGGTCTGCGGCGGGGTGTCCACCGCGGCGTCGACGGCCTCGTCCTCGGTGATCCGCTTGGCCAGCCCCTTGCGCTGCAGCAGGTCGAAGACGCCGCGTCCGCGCTTGATGTCGTGGTAGGCCAGGTCGAGCTGGGCGATCTTCGGGTCGGACAGCTCCATGCTGTAGCGGTCCTGGTAGCGCTGGAACAGCTTGCGCTTGATCACCCAGTCGATCTCGGTGTCGACCTTGGCGAAGTCCTGCGCCTCGACCGCGTCGAGGGTGCGGCCCCACAGGTCCACCACCGCGTCGACCTGCGGATCACGGTCGCGGTTGCGCAGATGCTCGACCGCGCGGGCGTAGTACTCGCGCTGGATCTCGAGCGCGCTGGCCTGCCTGCCGCCCGCCAGCCGCACCGGGCGGCGGCCGGTCAGATCGTGGCTGACCTCGCGGATCGCCCGGATCGGGTTGTCGAGGGCGAAGTCGCGGAACGAGACGCCCGCCTCGATCATCTCCAGCACCAGCGACGCCGTGCCCACCTTGAGCATCGTCGTCGGTTCGGCCATGTTCGAGTCGCCCACGATGACGTGCAGGCGCCGGTACTTCTCGGCGTCGGCGTGCGGCTCGTCGCGGGTGTTGATGATCGGGCGCGAGCGGGTGGTCGCCGAGGAGACGCCCTCCCAGATGTGCTCGGCCCGCTGCGACAGGCAGAACGTGGCCGCCTTGGGCGTCTGCAGCACCTTGCCCGCACCGCAGATGAGCTGGCGGGTGACCAGGAACGGCAGCAACACGTCGGAGATCCGGGAGAACTCGCCCGCGCGGACCACGAGGAAGTTCTCGTGGCAGCCGTAGGAGTTGCCCGCGGAGTCGGTGTTGTTCTTGAACAGGTAGATGTCGCCGCCGATGCCTTCTTCGGCGAGCCGCTGTTCGGCGTCTATCAGCAGGTCTTCCAGCACCCGCTCGCCCGCCCGGTCGTGGGTGACCAGCTGCACCAGGCTGTCGCATTCTGCCGTGGCGTACTCGGGATGCGATCCGACGTCGAGGTACAACCTGGCACCGTTTCGAAGGAAGACATTAGAGCTACGGCCCCAGGACACCACCCGGCGGAACAGGTACCGGGCCACCTCGTCGGGGGACAGCCGACGGTGACCGTGGAAGGTGCATGTCACACCGAACTCGGTCTCGATCCCCATGATTCGTCGCTGCACACTATCGACACTACAGCCATGACCAGGGCCCGCGCGGCGCTCCGGACAACCCATTCGCAAACGTGTTCACAACGATTCGGACAGCGAAAGACCCCGCCGCGCACGACGGGATCGGGCCCGCGAACCGTGCCGGTCCGCGGGCCCGATCATGATCGTGACGGCGGGGTCTACTCCCCCGCGCCGTCCTCGGGTTCGGGCAGCTTCGCCTCGGTCACGGCCTTGGCCTTCGGCGTACCGAGGGCCTGCTCCAGGGCGGTACCCTGCAGCCGGCGGAACGCCCGCCGGGGCCGTGCCTGCTCCAGCGTGGCCACCTCGAGCGAGGCCACACCCAGCGTGCGCTTGTCCTTGTCGGCCTCGGGCTGACCGGCCTGCAGCGCCCCGACCGCCACCTTCAGCGCCTCGTCCAGGGACAGCCCCGGCTTGTAGGCGGCCTTGAGCGCGGTCAGGATGGGCTCGGTGGTGCCGCCCATGACGACGTACTCGCGCTCGTCGACGATGGAACCGTCGAAGGTGATCCGGTACAGCACCGAGGTGGACGACTGTTCCGGATACCCGACCTCGGCGACGCACAGCTCCACCTCGTAGGGCTTGAGCTGATCGGTGAAGATCGAGCCCAGGCTCTGCGCGTAGAGGTTGGCCAGACCACGACCGGTGACATCGCGCCGGTCGTACTGGTAGCCCTTCAGGTCGGCCTGCAGGATGCCACCGCGGCGCAAGGCCTCGAACTCGTTGTACTTGCCCACCGCGGCGAAACCGATGCGGTCGTAGAGTTCGCTGACCTTGTGCAACGTCGCCGAGGGGTTCTCGGCGACGAACAGCACGCCCTTGTCGTACACGAGCACCACCACGCTGCGACCGCGACCGATGCCCTTGCGGGCGAGCTCGGTCTTGTCGCGCATGATCTGCTCGGCCGAGGCGTAATACGGCAGCGTCATAGGACGGCGCCCCCTTCTTCCGCGGCTTCCCGGTCGGCGATCACGGCGGCGGCGATCTCGGCGAGCCGGTCCTCGCCCACCTCGGCGGCACCCTCGCCGTCGATCACCACCGCTGTCGGGTAGATCCCGCGCAGCATGTCCGGACCACCGGTGGCGGTGTCGTCGTCGGCGGCGTCGAACAGCGATTCCACCGCGACCCGCAGCGCCCGGTCCTGATCGATGCCGCGCTGGTAGAGCTTCTTCAGCGACGACTTGGCGAACATCGAGCCCGAGCCGACGGCGGTGTAGCCGAACCGCTCCTCGCTGCGCCCGCCGACCACGTCGTAAGACACGATGCGGCCGGACCGGTCGGGATCGGCGATCTGGTCGTCGAAACCGACCAGGATGGGCACGACAGCCAGCCCCTGCATGGCGGCGGGCAGATTGTCGCGGACCATCTTGGACAGCTTGTTGGCCTTGCCGTCGAAGGTCAGCGGCACGCCTTCGATCTTCTCGTAGTACTCCAGCTCCACCGCGAACAACCGGATCATCTCGATCGCGATGCCCGCGGTCCCCGCGATACCCGCCGCCGAGAAGGTGTCGGTGATGTAGACCTTCTCGGTGTCGCGGCTGGCCAGCAGGTTGCCCATGGTGGCCCTGCGGTCGCCCGCGATCAGCACGCCGCCGCGGTAGGTGACCGCGACGATGGTGGTCCCGTGCGGCGCCAAGTCGGCCGCCGCGGTCAGATCCGTACCCCCGAACCTGCTGCCGGGCAACAGGTCCGGGGCGTGCATGCGGAGGTGTTCGGTGAACGAGGAGAGAGCCTGCCCCGCGTGGAGGCGCAACGGATCACCTGAGGTCACTGGCCGCCCTTCTGCACGTAGGCCCGCACGAAGTCCTCGGCGTTCTCTTCGAGCACGTCATCGATCTCGTCGAGCAGGTCGTCGGTCTCCTCCGCGAGCTTCTCGCGGCGTTCCTGACCCGCCGCGTCCACACCCTCGGGACCCTCGTCCTCGTCGCCACCCCCGGCGCGCTTGGTCTGCTCTTGTGCCATGGCAGCCGACCTCCTCTTTCCTCATCATGATCCCGACCTTTCGGATGAGCACGGTCGAGATCATGAGCAATGTTCGTGCTCGTCCCTCAACCCTACCGAGCCGATCCGACAAGGTGGTCTATTAGCGATCGGATTGTCGCCCGGTCGTGCCGGAAAACGCCTCAGTGCGTGAGCTGGTCGACCAGCTCGGCGGCCGACTGCGCGGCGTCGAGCAGCTTCCCGACGTGCGCTTTCGTGCCGCGGCGCGGTTCCAGGGTGGGGATCCGCACCAGCGAATCGCCGCCCAGGTCGAAGATCACCGAATCCCAACTGGCGGCGGCGATATCGGCGCCGAAGCGGCGCAGGCACTCGCCGCGGAAGTACGCGCGGGTGTCGGTGGGCGGCTTGGTCATCGCGTCGAGCACCTGCTGCTCGCTGACCAGCCGCTTCATCGACCCGCGCGCCACCAGGCGGTTGTAGAGGCCCTTGTCCAGGCGCACGTCGGAGTACTGCAGGTCCATCAGGTGCAGCTTGGGCGCGGCCCAGCCCAGGCCCTCACGGCTGCGCATGCCCTCGAGCAGGCGCAGCTTGGCCGGCCAGTCGAGCAGGTTGGCGCACTCCATCGGGTCGCGCTCGAGCAGGTCCAGGACCATCGCCCAGTTGTCGACGATGTCGCGCACGCGCGGGTCGTCGTTGCCCTCGCGGTCGACGAACTTGGCGACCCGCTCGTGGTAGAGCCGTTGCAGGGCAAGGCCGGTCAGCTCGCGGCCGTCGGCCAGCGCCACGGTGGCGCGCAGCGACGGATCGTGGCTGATCTGGTGCACGGCGGTGACCGGGCGGGCCAGCTGGAACTCCGAGAGGTCCTCGCCCGCCTCGATCAGGTCCAGCACCAGCGCGGTGGTGCCCACCTTGAGGTAGGTCGACATCTCGGCCAGGTTGGCGTCGCCGATGATCACGTGCAGGCGCCGGTACTTGTCGGCGTCGGCGTGCGGCTCGTCACGGGTGTTGATGATGCCGCGCTTGAGCGTGGTCTCGAGGCCGACCTCGACCTCGATGTAGTCGGCACGCTGGGACAGCTGGAAGCCCGCGTGGTCGCCGGACTGGCCGATGCCCACCCGGCCGGAGCCACAGATCACCTGGCGGGAGACGAAGAACGGCGTCAGGCCCGCGATGATGTGGCTGAACGGGGTGTCGCGGTTCATCAGGTAGTTCTCGTGGGTGCCGTAGGAGGCGCCCTTGCCGTCGACGTTGTTCTTGTACAGCTGCAGGCGCGGGGCGCCGGGCACGCTGGAGGCGTGCCGGGCGGCGGCCTCCATGACCCGCTCGCCCGCCTTGTCCCAGATCACCGCGTCGAGCGGGTCGACGACCTCGGGGGCCGAGTACTCCGGGTGGGCGTGGTCGACGTAGAGCCGGGCGCCGTTGGTGAGGATCATGTTGGCCGCGCCGACCTCGTCGGCGTCGATCACGGGCGCGGGCCCGCTCATCCGGCTCAGATCGAAACCACGCGCGTCACGCAGCGGGGATTCCACCTCGTAGTCCCAGCGGGTCCGCTTGGCCCGGGGCACGCCCTCCGCGGCGGCGTAGGCGAGAACCGCCTGGGTGGAGGTGAGGATCGGGTTGGCCGTCGGCTCCGTGGGGGTCGAGATGCCGTACTCGACCTCGATTCCGATGATGCGCTGCATGCTGTCGAGCCTAGGCGACGCGCCCGACGCGCACCGGCATCTCGGTCCACGGGGCCACGGCCGCCGAGCTCAGCCGCGCGGTCGCAGACCCGCCAGCACCTGCGCGACCAGCCCGGGAGCCTGCTCCGGAGGTGGCGGCGTGTGGCCCACCGGCAGCCGGTACCAGAACACCCCGAACAGCTGGTCGGTGGCCAGATCACGAGGGCGTCGCCGAGTTCGTCGACCGCGGTGCTGGTCGGGCCGGCCCAGCGGGGCTGACCCGGCGGAGCGGGTCGGACCCGGGGTCACCCGAGGGGATGACCCCGGGATGGTCCTCGCGGGCGATCCCGCGCATCCGCACCCTCGCGATACTCGGACGATGAGCGAATCCGTTCGGGAAATCGGCACCGCCGCACCGCCTCGCCCCGGGCGGCTGCTCGCCCTGGATGTGTTGCGGGGCATCGCGATTCTGGGCACCCTCGGCACCAACGTGTGGATCTTCACCGACCCCGCCGGACTCGTCGGCTATGTCGACAGCCTCGGCGCGACGGCGGAGAACGGCTGGATGTGGTCGCAGCGGGTGCTGCAACAGCTGGCCCAGGGCAAGTTCCTCGGCCTGCTGACGGTGATGTTCGGCATCGGGCTGGCGATCCAGCAGTCCTCGGCCCGGCGCGCGGGGAGGCCGTGGCCCGGCCGGTATCCGTGGCGGGCGGGCCTGCTGTTCCTCGACGGCCTGCTGAACTTCCTGCTGGTGGCCGAATTCGACGTGCTGATGGGCTACGCGGTGACCGGCCTGGTGGTGGCCTATCTGCTGGCGACTTCCGAACGCGCGCAACGCCGGTGGTTGATCGTCGCGGCCTCGGTCCACGTGACGATGCTGACCCTGATCGCCGCCGCGCTGGCCTTCGCACCCGCGGGCGGGCAGCCCGAGTCCGAACCGCTGGACCCCAATCCCTATGCGGACGGCTCGTTCTGGGACCTGGTGGTGTTCCGGCTCGACCACGCGCTCACCTTCCGGGTGGAAGCGCTGTTCGTGTTCCCGATGTCGGTGGCGCTGTTCCTGCTGGGCGCGCGGCTGTACCGAGCCGGGGTGTTCGCGCCCGAGGGCACGCGCCTGCGCCGGCGGCTGATGCTGATCGGGTTCGGGGTGGCGGCGCCGGTCGACTTCCTGGCCGGTGTCTTCGTCGGCGGCGATCTGGTGTTGTTCACCCGCTACGGCACGGCGGCTTTCGTCGCCCTCGGCATTCTCGCCGCGGTCGCGGAGTTCTACGTCCGCAGGCCGCGGGTCGGGTTCGCCGGCGCGCGGTTGAGCGAAGTGGGCAAGACCGCGCTCAGCTGCTACATCCTGCAGAACCTGCTGGCCGGACTGCTGTGCTACGGCTGGGGTTTCGGCCTGGCCGCACAGGTTCCCGCCACCGCGCGGGTGCCTTTCACGGTCGGGATCTACCTGCTGGTCGTCCTGCTGATCACCGCGTTCGCCCACCTGTGGCTACGCCGGTTCACGAAGGGTCCGGTGGAGTGGTTGTGGCATCGCACCTACCGGCTGGTGGCGCCCGCGGGGTGAAGTCAGCGCAGGCGCGCCTCGGGCGGCGGGGCCGCCTCGGGCGCGACGAGCAGTTCGGCCACCAGCGAATCACGTTGCAGCGGAACAC
Organism: Nocardia asteroides; assembly: GCF_900637185.1. Classification (NCBI taxonomy): domain Bacteria; kingdom Bacillati; phylum Actinomycetota; class Actinomycetes; order Mycobacteriales; family Nocardiaceae; genus Nocardia; species Nocardia asteroides. The sequence goes on from NZ_LR134352.1 coordinate 4,716,299, forward strand.
CGAGACTGCGCGCGTTGCCCTCGAACAGCGACAGCACCGACTCGGTCAGGATGCCCTGGACCTGCTCGGCCGACAGCACCGGTTCCGGATCGGCGCGCCAGCTGGCGACCACGCCGTCGACGAGACCGACCATGCCGAACGCCATCGGCCGGGCCCTGGCCGGGTCGATGCCGAACCGGGCCAGGGTGGCGGCGAACATGTCGGCCAGCTGGCCGCCGACCTCGCGGCCCGCGCCGGCCAGCGTCACCGCGCTGCCTTCGGGCGCCGCGTCGCTGAGGAATTTGTGCAGGTTGGGATGGAGTTCGATCCAGTCCAGATAGGTGCCGACGGCACCGCGGACCGCGTCCTTGAGGGTTCCGTCGGGCTGCAGCGCGGGCAGCAGCTGGGACAGCAGCATCTCCAGGATGCGCTGGCGGGCGAGGGCGTCGAGTTCGGCGCGACCGCCCACATGGCGGTACACCACCGGCCGGGGCAGGGCGAGGTGCTCGGCGATCAACTGCACCGAGATCTCGAGCCCGTGTTCCTCGATCACCTCGATGGCGGCGTCGATCATCTCCGCGCGGCGTTTGGCCTTGTGGCCGTGCCAGCGCGTGGCTCGCCCGTCGCCGACGGGCTGCTCGGCCTGGGCGGATGATGCAGTCACAGGGCCCAGGATACCCGTGCCGCTATTGCCCGTGACACGCTGTACCACCTATCATCCGCCTCGCCTCGCCGCCGTCGCGGGACGCCGCCGATCGGTATGCTCGGCGGCATGCAGGCCCGGGCATTGATTCTCGCGTACGCGGTCCTCGCGTGCGTGCTGCCCGCCTTCGTGCTCCTGACGACCCCGGGCGGTGACACCGCGCGCATGCTGGCCTTCGGCGCGGTCGCCGCCGCCATGGTCTGCGCACTCGTCGCGGTCACCGGACAGCGGCGCCTGCCCGGCCGCATCGCCACCGCGGGACCGCCCCGGTCGGCCCAGCGTCGTCTGCGCGGTTCCTTTCTGCCGCAGAGCAATCCGGACAGTGCCGGGCGCCCACGCCCCCGAGCACCGGGGATCGATCACCGCTGACCGATCGCGCACCCGCGCGACCGGTCGATCTCGTGATCCCACTCCCCCACCCGTGCGTTCGCGCACGCTCTCCGGACAGGTCGTCCCGTCATGCTCGATTTCGTGTACTTTCCAGTGTCCGCGCTGCTGTGGTGCTGGCACCGGCTTCTCGCCGTTCCCCTCGGTCCCGCCGACGGCCTGGCCTGGCTGCTGGCGGTGGCCGCGCTCGTCGTCACCGTCCGCGCCCTGCTGATCCGGCCAGCGCTGCGGCAGGCCAGATCCCAGGCGGTCCTGCGCTCGCTGCAACCGCGCGTCGAGGCGATCCGCCGTCGCCATTCCGGCGATCAACGCGCGCAGGCCGAACAGATCCGCGCGCTGCACCGCGAACACGGCGTGCGCCTGTTCGGCGGATTCGTCCCGCTCATCGCCCAGGGCCTGGTGTTCCTCGGGCTGTTCCACGTGCTGCGCTCGTTCGACCGAACCGGCGCCTACGCCACCGGCCCGTTCACCGCCACCAGCACTCCCCTGTCCGTGGAGGTCAACAGCGCGACCCCGAACTACCTGTTCGGCGTGCCCGACGTGCACGCCTTCCTCGACGCCCGGCTGTTCGGCGCTCCCCTTTCGGCGACGCTGACCGGCGCGGGCGACCTGGTCGGGCCGGTCGCGGCGCTGGCCGTGCCGCTGGTGCTGCTCACGGTGCTGGCCACCCATCTCACCGCCCGGCTGACCCCGCCCACCGAGGACGCGACGGCGACGCTGCTGCGCCGCATGTCGCTGTGGGTGTTCCCGGCGGGCGCACTGGTGAGCGGCGCGATCATGCCGGTCGTCGTGCTCGTCTACTTCGCGACGAACGCGGTGTGGACCTGCGTGCAGCAGTATCTGATCCGCCGGCGGATCGATGCCGACACCGCTGCCGCGGCAGCGGTGTCCGCGGCCCGCGCCCGGGCGGCGGCACCGCGTCCGGGGGTGAAGCCGCGCGGGCGGCGCCGCTGAGACCGGCTACCCTCGGGCGGTGCCCGCGAACCCGGAGTCGGAACTGCTCGCCGTCTACGACGCGGGCGGGACGGTGATCGGCACCGCCGACCGGGGCACCGTCTACCGCGAGGGACTCTGGCACGCCAGCGCGGGGGTGCTGGTGCGCTCGCGTGACGGCCACCGGATCTATGTCCATCGGCGCACCGACAGCAAACTCGTCTTCGCCGGCCTGCACGACATCCTGGCCGGCGGCGTGGTCGACGCGGGCGAGGACCCGGCCGATACCGCGACCCGCGAACTACACGAGGAACTGGGCATCGCGCTGCCCGCCGGCACCCGACCGGCCCTGCGCGCCACCGCGTCCTGGGACGGCAGCTGGGCGGGCAGGCCGCTGCGCTGCCATCTGTTCGGCTACGAGGTGCGCCACGACGGTCCGATCCGCCACCAGCCGTCCGAGATCGCGGACGGCTGGTGGTGGCGCGACGAGCAGTTGCGCGCGCACCTGGCCTATCCGGCCTGGCCGTTCGTCCCCGACACCAGGGTCATCCTGGACGCGCTGCTCGCCGGGGCCCCCGCGAGTCCGGATCAGTAGACGATCACCTGCCAGGTCTGCATGCTGAACGGCAGGTCACAGGCGGTTTCGGAGTGGTACCCGCCGAACGCGGGCTGCCCGTACCGCTCGTAGCTGCTGAACCAGTTCCACCAGGCCCAGCAGGTCACGCGCACCTGATGCCAGACCGGATCACCACACTGGGAGAAGGCTCCGGTGCCCGCGATGGGGTTCACCGAACAGTGGCCGGGCGGTGTGGCCTGGACCGGGCCCGCGAGCAACGTCGAGGCACCGATGAGCCCGGCGGCCGCAGCGCCGACAGCGATCTTGCGAAGCGATTTCATGACAACCTCCCACCGCGTGGAGTTCCCGCTGTCGAACCCGCCGGCGATCCACGTTCGGTTCGATATCCGCCGCGGGACACCATGTCCCGCTGATGTGATCTACATCACCGGGAGCGGCGCACCCGTTACGGCTTGTGCCCGAATAGTTATCGGTGGGCTAACACCGATCAGTCGAGGCCGCGCAGGGATTCCTCGTCGCGCGCCACCACGGCGCCGCCGTCGGCGGTGAGCACGATCGGGCGCTGGATGAGTTTCGGATGTTCGGCCAGCGCGGCCAGCCAGCGATCCACATCGGCCTCGGTACGACCCCAGCTCGCCATGTCCAGGTCCTTGGCGATCTGCTCGCCGGTGCGGGTGATGTCCCACGGCTGCGCGCCCAGCCGGGCCAGCACCGCGCGCAGTTCGTCGACGGTCGGCGGATCGTCGAGGTAGCGCCGCACCGTGTACTCGACACCGGTCGCGTCCAGGTGCGCGGTGGCGTTGCGGCTCTTCGTGCAGCGGGGGTTGTGCCAGATCTCGGTCATCCCCGCAGCGTAGCGGCAGGCGACGCGCCGGCCCGTCAGCCGCGGGCGTCGCGCATGGCCGTGACCGGCGCGCGCAGGCGGGGCAGCACCTGCTCGCCGTAGGCGTCCAGGGTCGCGGTCTTCGCGTCGTGCTGCAGGTAGACGGCGAACTGGTCGACACCGAGCCGCTCCAGTTCACGCAGCCGGGCCAATTGTGCGTCGGGCGGGCCGAGCAGGCAGAAACGGTCGATGATCGCGTCGGGTACGAACTGGACGTGGGTGTTGTCCGCACGCCCGTGTTCGTTGTAGTCGTAGGGTTGCCTGCCCGCGACGTAGTCGGTGAGCGCGGCCGGGATCTCCTCGCTCGCACCGTATCTCGCCACGATCTCGGCGACGTGGTTGCCCACCATCCCGCCGAACCAGCGGCACTGCTCCCTGGCGTGGTCGAGCCCGGCCGCGGTCCCGTCGGTGACGTAGGCGGGCGCGGCGACACAGATCCGCACCGACGCCGGATCCCGGCCCGCCGCCCGCGCCGCCGCGCGCACCCGCGCGATCGACCAGGCGGTGATGTCGGGGTCGGCCAGCTGCAGGATGAACCCGTCACCGATCTGCCCGGTGAGCGCGAGCGCCTTGGGCCCGTACCCGGCCACCCACACGTCCAGCCGCGAGTCCGCGCCCCACGGGAACCGCACCTCGCTGTCGCCGATCCGGACGCTGCGCCCGTTGGCCAGTTCCCGGATGACGGTCACCGCCTCGCGCAGCGCGGCCAGGCTCGCCGGCCTGCCGCCGAGGGTCCGGACCGCCGAGTCGCCGCGCCCGATCCCGCAGATCGTGCGATTGCCGAACATCGCGTTGAGGGTGGCGAAGGTGGAGGCGGTCACCGTCACGTCGCGGGTGGCCGGGTTGGTCACCATCGGCCCCACCACGACGGTGCGGGTGGCGGCGAGGATCGCGCTGTAGATGACGTAGGGCTCCTGCCACAGCAGGTGCGAGTCGAACGTCCACACGTGCGAGAACCCGTGCGTCTCGGCCACTCTCGCCAATTCGACCACCCGGGACGCGGGCGGATTGCACTGCAGCACCACGCCGATGTCCATGGGCGCCTCGATTCCTTGTCACCGGTCCGGGTGAGCCGGGCCGGCACCGCTGTCGACGAATCCCGTGTCTCATCCTAGGACGCCCCGGACCGGTCCTCGACGATCGCCGCCCGCGAGTTCCGGCGTCCACCGCCCACACGACGAGCCCGGCTGGCAGGATGCGCGGTACATCGTCCGGCAGCACCCAGTCCGAGGAGACACCATCCAGGTGAGCAGTCATTCGCAGGACCGATCCGTCATCGCCATCCTCCGTCGCGTCTCCGTCGGCCTGGGCGCCGTCGCCGCGCTGGCGGCGATCGCCCCGGCCGCCCAGGCCGTGCCCGCGCACCAGGCGGTCGTCCCCGGGTGCGCGCCCGCGGCCGCGGGCGCGCCGAACGGCAAGCAGTGGAACGCCGAGCCCGCCCTCACCATCGACCCGGCCGCGAGCTACACCGCGACCCTGCAGACCACCTGCGGCACCGTCGCGATCCAGCTCGACGCCGCCGCGGCGCCGCGCACGGTGAACTCGTTCGCCTTCCTGGCCGGCGAGGGCTACTTCGACCACACCCGCTGTCACCGGCTCACCACCCAGGGCATCTACGTGCTGCAGTGCGGCGATCCCACCGCCACCGGTATGGGCGGCCCCGGCTACAAGTTCGCCGACGAGAACCTCGCGGGCGCGGTCTACCCGGCAGGCACCGTGGCCATGGCCAACGCGGGCCCGGGCACGAACGGCAGCCAGTTCTTCCTGGTCTACCGCGACACCCAGCTGCCGCCGAACTACACCCCCTTCGGCACCGTCACCGCGGGCATGGACGCGCTGACCACCGTGGCGAACGCCGGTGTGGCCGGCGGCGGCGCCGACGGGACCCCGGTGGCCGATGTGGTGTTCGACGCGGTGACCGTCGCCCAGGGCTGAGAAACGACCGAGGGCCGCGTCCCCGGGAGTGGGAGACGCGGCCCTCGTGCGGACGGCTGGGATCAGCCGGCGCTGATCGAGCTGAACAGGTTCTGGATGGTCTGCAGGATGATCTCGGTCAGCAGATCAGCGGCGGAACCGGCCATGACAACACTCCTCGTTTAGGGTCCTCATCAGGTCTGACGAACATGTGAAGCGTGCCCTATCCACTCTGTGTCGCGTGGCGTTTTCGGGAAAAAAGCTCACCGGGCCCCGGTACGTGAGAAGGCCGCGCCCCCAGGGAGCGCGGCCTTCTGCGTACGCGCCTACAGGTACTGACCCGTATTCGACTCCGTGTCGATCGCGCGGCTGGCCGACGCGTTCTTGCCCGTGACCAGCGTGCGGATGTAGACGATCCGCTCGCCCTTCTTGCCCGAGATGCGGGCCCAGTCGTCCGGGTTGGTGGTGTTGGGCAGATCCTCGTTCTCGGCGAACTCGTCGACGATCGAATCGAAGAGGTGCTGTATCCGCAGACCCGGGTTACCGGTGTCGAGCACCGACTTGATCGCGTACTTCTTGGCCCGGTCCACGATGTTCTGGATCATCGCGCCGGAGTTGAAGTCCTTGAAGTACAGGACCTCCTTGTCACCGTTGGCGTAGGTGACCTCCAGGAACCGGTTGTCGTCGCTCTCGGCGTACATCCGCTCGACGACCTTCTCGATCATCGCGTCCACACAGGCGGCCTTGTCGCCGTCGAACTCGCGCAGGTCGCTCTCGTGCAGCGGCAGCGTCTCGGTGAGGTACTTGGAGAAGATGTCCTGCGCCGATTCCGCGTCCGGCCGCTCGATCTTGATCTTCACGTCCAGGCGGCCCGGCCGCAGGATCGCGGGGTCGATCATGTCCTCGCGGTTGGAGGCGCCGATCACGATGACGTTCTCGAGGCCCTCGACGCCGTCGATCTCCGAAAGCAGCTGCGGCACAACGGTGGTCTCCACGTCGGAGGAGACACCCGAACCGCGGGTGCGGAAGATCGAGTCCATCTCGTCGAAGAACACGATCACCGGGGTGCCCTCGGAGGCCTTCTCGCGCGCCCGCTGGAAGATGATCCGGATGTGGCGCTCGGTCTCACCGACGAACTTGTTGAGCAGCTCGGGGCCCTTGATGTTGAGGAAGAAGGACTTGGCCTCCTTGGCGTCCTCACCGCGGGCCTCGGCGATCTTCTTGGCCAGCGAGTTGGCGACGGCCTTGGCGATCAGCGTCTTACCGCAACCGGGCGGACCGTAGAGCAGCACGCCCTTGGGCGGGCGCAGCGCGTACTCGCGGAACAGATCCTTGTGCAGGAACGGCAGTTCCACCGCGTCGCGGATCTGCTCGATCTGGCGGCCGAGCCCACCGATGTCGGTGTAGTCGACGTCGGGAACCTCTTCCAGCACAAGGTCTTCGACCTCGGCCTTGGGGACCCGCTCGAAAGCGAAGCCGGCCTTGGTGTCGACCAGCAGCGAATCACCGGGGCGCAGTTTGCGAATCGGGGAATCAGGGTCGTCGACGTCGTCGTACTCGGCAATCTTGGACAGCGGGCCGGACAGCCAGACCACGCGCTCCTCGTCGGCGTGGCCGACCACCAGGGCGCGGCGGCCGTCGTCGAGAATCTCGCGCAGCGTGCCGATTTCGCCGATGGCGTCGAAGTTCCCGGCCTCCACGACCGTGAGGGCCTCGTTGAGCCGCACGGTCTGGCCGTACTCGAGCGTCGCGACGTCGATGTTGGGCGAGCAGGTGAGGCGCATCTTGCGACCGGAGGTGAAGACGTCGACCGTCTGATCCTCGTAGGTGTGGATGACGATGCCGTAGCCGCTGGGCGGCTGACCCAGGCGATCGACTTCCTCACGCAGGGCGATCAGCTGCTGGCGCGCTTCCTTGAGCGTGTCCATCAACTTGCCGTTGCGGATGGTCAGCGAATCGATCCGTGCTTCCAATTCGCGTGCGCGATCCGGCGAGTCGGCGAGTTGCCTGCGGAGAGCAGCCGCCTCGGCGCGTACCGCCTCGAGCTCTCGCCAGGCCGCCGAATCCGAATTCTCGTTGGGGCTCATGATGCTGCTCCTCCCAGTCCCGGTCTTTCAACGCTACCGGGCGCCGTCAGTTCTCGCTTTCCGACATGGTTTCGTCGTGATCACATCTTGTACGGTGATCGGCCGATCCGGGCCATGTTAGGCTCCCCTAACACCCCACTGCGGGGCACTCGGCGAGTGCTCTCGCCCATCGAGCCGAAAGGTTGCTGAGCATGCTCCTTCCTCCCCGCACGATCCGTGTCACCGTCGCTACCGCCGCTGCGGCGCTCGCCGTCACCGTCGGACTGACCGGTTGCGGCGGCTCCGACGATTCCTCGACGAAGGCCACCAGCAGCAGTACCAGTATCGCGGCCGCTCCGTCCAGCATTTCGGCAACTCCGTCCGGTGACAACGCCGCCGCACCCACCGCCGATTCCCTGAAGGCGACGTTGCTCGAGTTCTCCGACCCCGCGCTGTCCACCGACGAGAAGGCGAAGCTGATCGTCAACGGCGAGGCGCGCAAGTCCAACATCGACCAGATGAACGGCATGCTGGCCGGCTACACCCTGAGCTTCGCCGTCGCCAACGTCGTGACAACCGGCAACACCGCCACCGCCGACGTCACCATCACCTCCCCGCACGGCACCGCCCCCGCCTTCCCGGTCACCTGGGAGCAGGTCGACGGCACCTGGAAGATCTCCGACGCCAGCGGCTGCCTCCTCCTCGGCTTCGCCCAGGCCCCCTGCACCCCCGCCTGACCCGCGCAGCGCGCCCGACAGGGCCCGTGCGGCCCCCCGGGTAGCCGGAGGAGCCGGACAGCCCGCTCAGCCCTTGGAGGGGCGACGTTGAGGCTTGGGGGTGACGGTGCCCTCGGCGAGGCGGCGGGCGCTCACCAGGAAGGCGGTGTGGCCCTGCATGCGGTGTTCGGGGCGCACCGCCAGGCCGACGACGTGCCAGCCGCGGACCATGGACTCCCAGGAGCGGGGCTCGGTCCAGCATTCCTGCTCACGCAGGGCCTCGACCACCTTCGACAGCTGGGTGACCGTCGCCACGTAGACGATGAGGACGCCGCCGGGGACCAGCGCCTTGGAAACGGCGGGCAACGCGTCCCAGGGCGCGAGCATGTCCAGGACCACGCGGTCGACCTGCTCACCCTCGTAGCCCGCGACGTCGGCGACGGTCAGCGACCAGTTTGCCGGACGTTCGCCGAAGAAGGTTTCGACGTTGCGCACCGCGTGCTCGGCGTGGTCGTCGCGGATCTCGTAGGAGATCACCTCGCCCTCGGGCCCGACGGCCCGCAACAGCGAGCAGGTGAGCGCGCCGGAGCCCGCGCCGGCCTCGAGCACCCGCGCGCCGGGGAAGACATCGCCCTCGTGGACGATCTGCGCCGCGTCCTTGGGGTAGATCACGGCCGCGCCGCGCGGCATCGACAGCACGTAGTCGACGAGCAGCGGGCGCAGCGCCAGGTAGGGGGTGCCGTTGGTGGACTTCACGACGGTGCCCTCGTCGGTGCCGATGAGGTCGTCGTGTTTGATGCCGCCGCGGTGGGTGTGGAATTCCTTCCCTTCCTCCAGCACCACCGTGTAGAGGCGCCCCTTGGCATCGGTCAGCTGCACCCGGTCCCCGATGGTGAATGGACCGGTCCGTCTGGCCGTCATGGATCTCCGTTCTTCGAGTGGACATCACAGCCTGCCAGGTCGGCCCGGTCCCGCACCGCACGGGGTGACCCGTGGGTGGTCTACTTCGCCGCCGCGAGTACCCGGTACTGCTCGCGCGCCTCGCTGTGCGCCACCTCCTGGGTCTTCGCCCAGACCTCGGCGACGTGCCTGCCCGCGGTCACCAGGCAGACCCAGGCGTTGGCATGGTCCTTCCCGTCGGTCAGGCAGGACACCCCGGGTACGTCGGCCGGCGCGGGCGCGGTGGTCTTGGCGCGCGCGGCGGCGATGGCGGCCGCGGTGGCCGCGCTGAGTTCGGCCGCGCCCGCCGCGTCGGCGGCGCGGTAGACGGTGCTGCCCTTGGTGGCCAGAGCGCTCACGCCCAGCCGGGGATACAGCGTCACCGCCGCCTGCTGGTCCTCGGCGAAGAGCAGCGCGGCGTGCTGCCGGTAGGCGCCCCGGCCGCTGCCGTTGTCGCCGATCGAGAGCGCGTAGATGCCGTCCGGGTCGTAGGGCAGGCGGGCGAGGTCGGCCGTGGCCGTCGCGGTGAACGAATCCAGCAGCGGCCGTTGCCGTTCCAGGGCCCGCGCGGTGATCGCCTCGATGTCGGCGAGCGCACCGGCGCGCACCTTGGTGAACACGACGTAGTCGCGGTACGGCGTGAAGGCCATGCCCTCGACCCGGCCGCGCGCGGTCAGCTGGACGAACCGCGTGTCCGGCGCGGTCGCCAGGGGCGTCGGTGTCCAGTCGGCCGTCTGCAGCAGTCCGCGTTCGGCGGTCGCGGCGGTGGCGAAGTCGTCGGCGGCGGTCGTCGCGGCGGCGGCGTCGGGGAAGCGCAGCACGCCGTGGGTGAGCCAGTGGGATTCGCCGATCTCCATGCTGCCGTTGGATCGCTCGCTGACGAACCCGGCCAGCAAGCCGTTGTCGTCGGCGGCCTCGGCGATCGCGTTGTGGTGCCCGGCGGAGATCCGCAACCGCGCCGAGGTGAGGACATCGGAGCTGCCGTGCCGGACGAAACGGGGGTCGATGTCGGTGGGCAGCGCCAGCACCTCGGCGATCCGCATGCCCTCGGCCAGCTTGCCCGTGCGCAGGGCCTGCTCGGGACTGGTCGTCGTGGTCGCCGCCGCCGTGGTGCTGGCGGGTACCCGGACCGTCTTGCCCGGTTCCTCACACGAGCTGAGCACGATCATCGCGGCCACGGCCGCCCCCACCCGGATCATTCGATGCATGCGGTGATCTTGGCAGAGGCGAGGGTGCGCGACGAATCGTGACGATGGGCTGTCGGTGCCTGCCGATACCCTGCGAAGTATGTCAGTGCCCGTGTCCGTGTCCCCCGCCGACGATGCCGCCGACGCTCCGGCCCCGCGGTCGCGTCCGGCGCTGTCGCCTTCGCGGGCAGCGGATTTCAAGCAGTGCCCGTTGAAGTACCGGTTGCGGGCGGTGGACCGGATTCCGGAACCGCCCAGCCGGGCCGCGGTGCGGGGCACCGTGGTGCACGCGGTGCTGGAGGATCTGTTCGGGCTGCCCGCCGCCGATCGTCATCCGCGGCGGGCGGCCGAGCTCGTGCCGGGGGCCTGGGAGCGGGTGCGCGCCGGGCGCGAGGAGGTCGACGAGGTGGTCGCCGCGGGCGGGCCCGAGGCCCTGTTCGCCGAGGTCCGAAGGCTGGTCGAGAGCTACTACGAGCTCGAGGACCCCACCCGCTTCGAGCCGCACGCACTGGAGGAGCGGGTCGAGGTCGACCTGGCCGGAGACATCCCGCTGCGCGGCTTCGTCGACCGCATCGACGTGGCCCCCAACGGGCTGCTGCGGGTGGTCGACTACAAGACCGGCCGCTCCCCCGGCCCGCAGCACGAGGCACGCGCGCTGTTCCAGCTGAAGTTCTACGCGCTGATGATCCTGCGCACCCGCAACATCCTGCCCGCCCAGCTGCGCCTGATCTATCTGGCCGACAAGGTCCTGCTCACCTACGCCCCCGATCGCGACGAGCTGGAACGGTTCGAGCGCATCCTCACGGCCCTGTGGCAGGCGATCCTGGAGGCGGGCCGCACCGGCGACTTCCCGCCCACCCGCAACTCGATGTGCCGGTTCTGCGACTTCCACAGCCTGTGCCCGGAGTACGGCGGCACCCCGCCACCGTATCCGGGCTGGCCGCAGCAGGATTCGTCGCCGGTCGCGCTGGGCGTGCCCGAGGTCCGCCCGCCCGAGGACGTCTGAGCGCGGCTACCCGGAGAAGTCGCGGAACAGCAGCACCGAGAGTCCGAGTCCGACCGCCAGATTCACCACGGCCGCCGACCCGAAGACGACGATCGGCCGCCACCCAGCCTCGCGCAGCCCGCGCAGCGAGAACTCCAGGCCGATGGAGACGAAGGCCAGGATCAGGAACCAGGTCCGCAGGTCGTTGATCACCGCGAGGTGCGCGGCGCCGGTCTTCTTGTCGACCGACTGCAGGTACAGGGTGCCGATGATCGAGGCCGCCACGAAACCGAGCACGAATTTCGGGAAGCGAGCCCAGAATTCGCCGAGGGACGGCCTGGCCGCGCCCGGGGTGCGGTCGACCCGGAAGGCGAACCAGGCGGTCAGCGCGATCGCGACGACGCCGATCAGCGCGTTCTGCGTGGTCTTGACGATGGTCGCGATCTTCAGCGCGTCCTCGCCCGCCAGCGCGCCCGCCGCGGCCACCGCCGCCGTGGTGTCGATATTGCCGCCGATCCAGGCACCCGCCACCGCGTCGGACAGGCCGAGCGCGCCGGCCAGCCAGGGCAGCAGGAAGATCGACGGCAGCGCGAAGATGATCACCAGCGACGCCGCGTAGGCGATCTGCTCGCGCCGCGCCTGCACCGCGCCGGCCGCCGCGATCGCCGCGCTCACCCCGCAGATGGAGACCGCCGAGGACAGCAGCGCGCGCAGTTTGTCGTCGAGCCCGAGCAGGCCGCCGAGCCACCAGGTGAAGCCGAAGACGATCGTGATCAGCGCCAGCGCCTGCACGATCGCCGGCGCGGCGGCCGTCACCAGGATCTTCAGGTTGATCGAGGCGCCGAGCAGCACGACGCCGGTCTTGATGAAGAATTCGGTCCGGAACCCGGCCGAGAGCCGATCCCGCAGCCCCAGTTTGCTCAGCACGATATTGCCGATCAACCCGATCGCGATCGCGTACACCGGGTATTCGACCGTCTTGGCGACCCGCTGGAACGGCGTGCCGACGGCCCACTGCGGCGCCTGGGTGTCGAAGAAGCGGGTCAGCGCGCCCAGCGCGAGCACCAGCGCGATCCCGGCCACCACGTCGGCGCCGGTCGGTTTCGGATTGGTGTGCAGCGCGGCGGTTTCGGTGGTGGTCTTCGGCTCGCTCATCACGGCACCAGCCAGTCGGGAATCGCGCCGGCCAGCACCAGGCCGATCAGTGCGAGGCCGACGACGGTCGCCAGCCAGTCCTCGTTCCAGGTGAACGCGCTACCCGGGCGCGGCTCGGGTGGTGTCTGCGACACGGTGACTCCTTGTGTTCCTCATCGAGAAACCGCAAGGTAGCAACGCGTTCGCCGCCCCACACCGATTGCGTTCAGCCTGAGCGGATCTCGCAGACAGCGGCGCCGGGCACGCGATAATGGCCCACGGACGGTGACGGCCCGGCGAGCGTTCGTGCTCGCCGGGCCGTCACCGCAGCGGAGATCAGAAGGCGCGGCAGGACCGGATATCGGTGGCGAGGATGGCCTTGGCGCCGAGGTCGGCGAGGCGGTCCATCAGCTCGTTGCCCTGCTTGCGCGGAACCATCGCGCGGATGGCGACCCAGTCGGGGTCGGCCAGCGGGGAGATGGTCGGCGATTCCAGGCCGGGGGTGATGGCGACCGCGTCGTCGAGCAGCGACTTGGGGCAGTCGTAGTCGAGCATCAGGTACTGCTGGGCGAACACCACACCCTGCACGCGGGCGATGAGCTGATTGCGGGCCCGGTCGTCCTGCGCGGACCCGGCGCGTTCGATCAGCACGCCCTCGGAGTCGCACAGCGAGTCGCCGAACGCGACCAGGTTGTGCTGGCGCAGGGTGCGGCCCGAGCCGACGACATCGGCGATCGCGTCGGCCACGCCGAGCTGGATCGAGATCTCCACGGCGCCGTCGAGGCGGATCACCTCGGCCTCGATGCCGAAGCGGGCCAGGTCGGACCGGACCAGGTTCGGGTAGGAGGTGGCGATGCGCTTGCCCGCCAGATCCTCGACCTTCCAGTCCTCGCCCGCGGGCGCGGCGTAGCGGAAGGTGGAGCGGCCGAAGCCGAGGGCGAGCCGCTCACTGACCGGCGAGCCGGAGTCCAGCGCCAGGTCACGACCGGTGATACCGAGGTCGAGCTCGCCGGAGCCGACGTAGATCGCGATGTCCTTGGGCCGGAGGAAGAAGAACTCGACCTGGTTGGCGAGGTCGAGGACGGTCAGGTCACGGGAGTCGGTGCGTTTGCGGTAACCGGCCTCGCTCAGGATCGAGACGGCCGATTCCGACAGCGAGCCCTTGTTGGGAACTGCGACGCGCAACATGGGAAGGGGTCCTTTCGGGAAGAAGACGGGAGGAGGTGTCGACCGGACGGATCAGCCGTCACAGATGTCGGTACACGTCCTCGAGCGTCAGCCCGCGACCCACCATCATCACCTGGACCCAGTACAGCAGCTGGGAGATCTCCTCGGCGAGTGCCTCGTCGCTCTCGTGCTCGGCGGCCAGCCAGATCTCCCCGGCTTCCTCGAGCACCTTCTTACCCTGGAAATGGACGCCGGCGTCCAGCGCGGCCACGGTGCCGGAACCCTCGGGACGGGTCTGGGCACGCTCGGTCAGCTCGGCGAACAGGGATTCGAAGTTCTTCACGATGAGAGATTGTTTCACACGCCTGCCACCCGATTTCCAGCCCCGCACCCGCGCACCCGGACTGCCGCCGAACAAGCCCCGCCCCGCACGCCCCGACCTCGCGGAGGGGACGGCCACGCCGTGGCCGGTTCGCGGCCGTCCCGCCGGTCAGGTGCCGTTGCGCAGGCGACAAGGAGCACAGCAACGGTGCCTGACCGGCGGGACACAGGGGGCCGCGAACACGCGGCGCCCCCGCCGCCGGCTAACTCAGCAGTTCGCGCAGGTCGGCGACCGCGGTGCGCAGGTGGTCGGCGAAGGCGTGCATCTGGTCGGCCACCGACTTGGGGGTGGCCAGGTAGATGTTCCAGCGGTCCGGCAGCAGCACGTAGGCGATGCCGATGCAGGTGGGGCTGGTGGAGCCGAAACCGAAGTAGCGGATGTGCACCGACGGCGCCGAGCTGGTGCTCAGGTAGTCGTCGCGCATGATCGTCCAGCCGGGGCTGTCGAACAGCGCGATCTGCTCGTCGGCGACGCCCAGTTCCGCGCCGCGACGGCGCTGGATCCACTGCAGCTCCCACAGGTGCTGCTCGGGCGCCTGCCCGGCCTGGCACTCCTTGGCCCGGCCCACGTGCGCGCTCGCCGCGGTGCGGGCGGCGGCCAGCTTGGCCGCGCGGTCGGCGGTGTCGTCGACCATCGCGTCGACGAAGGCCACCATCTCCGGGGTGACCACGCGCATGGCCTCGGTGCGGCCGTTGCGGAACTGCCGGGTGGCGATGGACTCGTAGGTGGCCCCGGTCAGGCCCTTGCTGCGCCGGTGGGCGAGCTGGTAGGCCAGCTGGGCGAAGGCGTCGGGCGAGATGCCCAGCTGCTTGGCCGCCCCGGTGCCGAAGTCGTCGAAGGAGACCAGCGCGGTGGCGGTGTCGGCGGCGAAGCGGGCGAAGTCGGCGCCCGCCGCGGCGATGTCGGCGCGGGCGGCCGAGTCGAGCACGAACTCCACCGGTTCCACCGCGGGCAGGCCCTGGGCGCGGGCGCCGCTGGTGGCGGCGTGGTCCTGCGCAGTCCGCTCGAGCAGCGCGTCGACGAACGACAGCACGGTGGTGCCGTCGAGGCCGCAGTGCTCGATGTTGATGCCGGCCTGGCCGTCGGCGAAGACGATGAACGACACCGACTTGTCGAAGTAACGGTTGGCGCTGTCGCCGTGCAGCAGCTGATCACAGGCGTGCAGTTCGTCGCGCGGGGCGAAGTCCTCGAGACACACCGCGAACAGCGCGGTCTCGATCTCGTCGAAGGCGGCGACATTGGCCGCCTCGGTGCGCAGTGCGGCCCGGCTGCTCGCCCACTCGGCCCTGGCCTTGGTGGTGAGGTGGCCGACCGCGGTGTCGGTCGCCGCGGGCTTGGTGCCGCCCTTGAGCACCGCGCGCAGTCCGTCGACCACGTCCTCGAAGGCATAGGGCGCGCCGTCGGGGCCGATGACGTCCATCCGGAAGATGTTGCCGCGGTAGAACACCACGATGTGGCGCGCGTCCGACGGACCCGGCCATTCCGGGCTGTAGGGCTTGCGGACGGTGTCCTGTTCCGCGCCGGGGATCCGGGTCTCGGAGAACAGGTACTTGTTCTGCCACATCGACAGCTGCTGCCCACGCTGAGTGACCGGCGGGACGAGTTCCTGGTCCAGCGCGAGCTTGTAGTCGACGGCCGCGCCGATGAGCGCGGCGGCGCGCTCGGTCTGGCCCGCCACGGTGGAGGCGGCCAGCGGGGTGTCGTCGCGGAACAGGAACACGAAGTTGGCGTTCAGCGCGATCCGGTCGCGGCGGCCCAGGTAGCGCGAGGGCCAGAACTCGTCGAGCCAGCTACCGACCCCGGGCGTCGCGTCGTACTCCGCGAGCGCGGCGTGCAGGGTCCGGCCCGCACCGCCGGGCCGCAGCAGCTCGGCTACTGCGGCCTCGGTGGTGGCGAGTTCGTCGGCGTCGAGCAGCGGTCGGCACCACTGCAGGAACCGCGCGCAACTGTCGTCCAGTGTCGGCAGCGGTACCCGGGGCAGGGTGTCTTCGGCGGCGAACGTCGGTTGGTTCAATCCAGATCCTCAGGTCTCGATGGGATGCGGGCGGGAGACGAACAGGTTGGCGTAGAGCCAGCCTTCGGCTTCGTGGTCGGTGGTGTCGATTCCCTTGGCGGCCAACGCATCCAGCACCTGGGCGCGTTCCTGATCGGAGGCGAAGCGACGCTGCTGGAACATACCGGGACGTTGCTCGCTGCGATAGCCGAGCGCGGCGAGTTCCTCGGCGATGGGGCCGAAATCGAACATGCGCAACACGAAATGGGCCATCCACGGTCGTTTGCGCGGATCCGCTTGGGCGACCCTGGACAGGGTTTTCTCGGTGATGTAGCCGACGCAGCCGGTTGAGATCACCAGATCCGCGGAGGCGAGCACACGGCGTTGCGCCTCGGTCGGCTCGGTGGCCTCGAGGTCGGCGTGCACGTAGTCGTGCAGGAATCCGGCGGCGTGAGCGTAGGCAAGCGCCGGGCGTGCGGCGTCCATCCCGACGAAGCGTACGTCGGGCAGCAGGTCGGTGCGTAACCGCTCCCGGTCCGCCGCGATCAGCCCCACCTTGTCGGTCTCGGCGTGGTCGCGGTAGTGCCCGGCCAGTTCTTCGACCGTGGTGCCGGTCCGCAGCAGCGCCGCGTTCACCCCGTAGGAGCAACCCAGGTCGAGCACCGTCGGGATCCGGTCCGGCCGGGCGGCGCGCAGCTGGCGCAACTGCTCCTGGAAGTGCGGCTTGGCCAGTTCCGGAATCCGGTAGTCCAGCTCGTTCATCCGCGCGAAGTAGGCACGCGGATCGGGACTTTCGTAGATGTCGTCGAAGGATGCTTTGCCGGTGGTGTGCAACGGAACGGACATGGGCGGTTCCTCTCAGTCGAGCAGTCGGTCACCTCGGACGGCGTCGGCCGCGGCGGCCACATGGTCGGGCAGGACACGGCCGAACAGCTGCCTGGTGCGTTCGACAGTGCCGATCACCCCGGGCCGGTCCGTGTAGGCGAAGATCGCCGAATGTCGTTGTCCGGCACCGGCCACCTCGGTGACCCGGTGCAGCGAGAAGCGGCCCTTGAACAGCTGCAGATCGCCGGGGCGCAGTTCCAGGGCGCGGATGAACCGCTCGCCCTCGCCGGTGAGCACGGCGCGCACGTCGTCGAGATTCTCGGCGTGCGGCGCGCGGATGTTGGGGCAGTATTCGAACACCCCGCCCGCGTCGGGACGCCGGGTGAGCATGCTGACGGTGAACTCGTTGGTGTCGAAATGCCAGGGGTGCGACATGCCCGGCTCGACCACGTTCAGGCACAGACCGGCCAGCGGATCGGCGAATTCGTGCAGTTCGTCGAGTTCGAAGCAGTCGGCGACGAAGCGCTGGAAGATCGGGTCGGTGTAGAGGCGCTGGATCAGCGCGTCGGCGGGAATCCGGTCGCGGGCGACGAAGGCGTTGCCGCGGTCGAGCACGATCCGGGCCGGATGACCGTCGGGCAGATCGGCGTCGAGCGGGATGTTGTACGCGTTGACCCGTTCCACCTGGTAGTGGGCGTGGGGGGCGATCGCCTCCCCCTCGGCGCGCAGCGTGTCCCACAGTTCCGGCCGGATGAATTCACGCAGGACCGTACAGCCGTCCCCGGCCAGTTCGGCGCGGGCGGCCTCGACCGCGGCGCGCCGGCCCGGACCACCGAGATCGGTGAGCGGATACCGTGCGATGTCGACGATTTCGTCAAGCCCCCGCGTCCCTGTCATGTATTCAGTTTGCGGTAATTCTCGCCGACACGCCCAGGGTTTCGGCAAATCCGGCCTATCCCGAGCAGATCACAGTCGGCCGGATTGTGCTGTGCGACAACAGTTTTCGAAAGTTTCACCGCGATCGCGAAACAATCACGGTAGGCTATTGCGCCCTATCTCGCTGCGCTGCCGAAATGTTCGTCCCGCGCCACGAGCGCGGCGGTCAGATCGGCGACCGACAAACCCACCAGTGACTCCCGGAATACCCGCCCCGGCGCCTCGGGAACCGCGATTTCGCACGGAATCACGATCAGCCCACAGCCCGCCCCCTGTGCCGCGAGTGCGCCGGTGGGCGAATCCTCGATCGCCACACACGCGAGCGGGTCGACGCCGAGCAGGTCGGCGGCCCTGCGGTAGATGGCGGGGTCGGGTTTGCCGTGCGCCACTTCGTCACCGCAGACCGAGGTGTCGAAGAAGTCGCGCCCGAGCGTGTCGAGCCCGTATTCGGTGAGCGAGCGCTTGGTGTTGGTCACCAGCGCGCAGCGCATCCCGGCGGCGCGCACCATGGCGAGCGCGTCCTTGGCGCCGGGCCGCCACGGGATCGGGCCGAGCATGAGTTCGGTGACCCGGCGTTCGAGGAACTCCCCCGCCTCGGCGAGCATCGGCACGGTCGCGTCGACGCCGATGCCGTCGAACAGCATCCGCAGCGCGTTCGGCCCGGAGGCGCCGATCAGCGCGTGCCGGACCTCGTCGGTCAGCTCCCGGCCGTGCTCCCTGGCCAGTTCCCGGACCGCGATGTCCCACAGCTTCTCCGAGTCGAGCAGCGTGCCGTCCATGTCCCACAGCACCGCGGCCGGTCGCGCGCTCACCTGATTCTCGCCTCGTTCTCGTCACGTCGGGGTCGGCCGGCGGGCGCCGGAGCCGGATCCAGGGTAGCGGGCGAGTCAGACGCCCGATCCGGCGATCTGCAGGCCGGCGCCCGTCCCGGCGACCTGGATCCACCGGTTCTCCGAGGTCACGGTGCCGTTGGCGAGCTGGTAGGTCAGCGACACGACGGCCCGGTTCTCCCCGCTGGGCGTGATCGAGCCGACCGTCACCGACCGCACCGACGACCAGAACCTGGAGTACTCGCCGAAGCCGCCGGTCTGGGCCTGATAGCCGGGGGCGAGCTGGGCCCAGGCGCCGCCGATGTTGCCCGGCAGCATGCCGTAGTACCCGGCGATGAACTGGTTGATCTTGTCCGGGGTAGGCGGGCCGAACGGGGTGGTGGTGATCGTGGTGGTGGTCGGACTCGGGGTGGCGGTCGGCTTGCCCGAGGTGCTCGTCGGCGCGGCGCCGGAGGTGGCGCCCGGGGTGGTCGGCCCGGACGGCGGCGGCGCGGACACGGTGACCGTCTCCTGCTCCGGCACGATCACCACGGTGCTCACCTTGCCGTCGACCACCGTGGTGACGGTGACCGGATCCGCGGCCTGCTGCGCGGGATCGGCGCCCCGGTCCCGGGTGACCACCAGTACGACCAGCATCACCGTGAACGCCGCGACGGCGGCGGCGAGCAGCAGGATGGCCCGGCTGTTGTTCGGCGGGTCGGTGCGCGCGGGCGCAGCCGGGACGACCGGGGGCGGCCCGGACGGCGACAGCGCGCGCTCCTCACCGCGCACGTCGTCCTGGACGTCGTGGCGCTGCGGATCGTCGCCGCGCGGTGCTCGCGACGGTGCCGCGTCCGCACCACCCGCCGGGCCCGCTGTTCCGGCGGCGGACGACCCACCCGTGATCGCGGACCTGGCCGCCTTGGCCAGCGCCAGGCCACCGCCCAGCAGCGCGGCAGCGCCGCCCTTGGCCGCCGTCGCACCCGCGGGCGCGGCCTGCTGCGGCAGCACCGTCGTGGCCGACTCGCTCAGCGGCAGCACTTTCGTCGCCGTGGCGGGCAGTGCCGGAATCCGGCCCGCCGCCACGTCTTCCAGCGCCTTGCGGGCCTGCGCCATGGTCGGGCGGTCGTCGGCCGACGCGGTCAGCAGCCACATCAGCACCGGCCCGAGCGAGCCGGCCTGCTTCGGCTCGGGCACCACTCCCCTGGCCACGGCGTGCAGCACCGCCAGGGGGTTGTCGCCCTCGCCGAACGGTGGCGCGCCCTCCACGGCCGCGTAGAGGGTGGAGCCGAGCGCGAACACGTCGGCGGCCGGTTTCGGATCGTCGCCACGGGCGATCTCGGGCGCCAGATACGCGGGGGTGCCCGCCAGGAAACCAGTGGCGGTGACGGTGACATCGCCGGTGGCGTGCGAGATCCCGAAGTCGGTGAGCTTGACGGTGCCGTCGTCGCCGACGAGCAGGTTGGCCGGCTTCACGTCGCGGTGCATGATCCCGGCGTCGTGCGCGGCCGACAGCGCCGCGGCGGCCTGGGCGCCGATCCCGGCCACCTCGAGCGGCGGCAGCGTCGCCCCGCCCGCCAGCTTCACGGCGAGGCTCGGCGCGTTCATGTATTCCATGACCAGCCAGGGCTGGCCGTCTTCCTCGGCGACGTCGAAGACGGTGATGGCGTTGGGGTGGTGCAGGCGGGCCGCGATCCGGCCTTCGCGCATGGCCCGCAGTTTCGCCTCCAGCGCCTGCGAACCGGTGAGTCCCGGTGCCAGCAGCAGCTGCTTGACCGCGACCGTGCGACGCAGCCGGACGTCGGTGGCGCGCCACACGACCCCCATCGCGCCCGTGCCGATCGGGTCGGTGAGTCGATAGCGTCCCGCGATCAACCGATCCGATGTCATAACGTGTGCCCCTCCTGCATACCGCCGAGTCGTCCAGCCCTCCGCGCCACAGCGGGATGAAACTTCCGAAAATCCTACGTGCTGAACTGCTTTGCCCGGCCCGGAGATCGCCGTGGCCAGTGCACACACGGCGGCTTCGTGACCAGACTCACAACCGGCACAACGACATCGGACCGGTCCCGCGAGGACCGGTCCGATGCACCGTCGTCTGCCAGTGTCTCAGGCGTTGAAGTATTTCGCTTCCGGATGCAGCAGCACGAACGCGTCGGTGGACTGCTCCGGATGCAGCTGCAGCTCCTCCGACAGCGTCACCCCGACCCGGCTCGCCTCGAGCAGGTCCACCAGCTTGGCCCGGTCCTCGAGCTCCGGGCAGGCGCCGTAGCCGAAGGAGTACCTGGCACCGCGATAGCCGAGCTTGAAGTAGTCCTGGATGTCGGCCGGATCGTCGTCGGCGACCGAATGCCCGTCCAGCGTGAGCTCTTCGCGCACCCGGCGGTGCCAGTACTCGGCCAGCGCCTCGGTGAGCTGCACGCCGATGCCGTGCACCTCGAGGTAGTCGCGGTAGTTGTCCCCGGCGAACAGCGCGTTGGCGAAGTCGGCGATCGGCTGGCCCATGGTGACCAGCTGGAACGGCAGCACGTCGACCTGGCCGGTCTCGCGCGCCCGCTCCCGCGAGCGGATGAAGTCGGCGATACACAGGAACCGGTCGCGCTGCTGGCGCGGGAAGGTGAACCGGTACCGTTCCGGCGCATCGGGATCCGGCTCGGTCAGCACGATGACCTCGTCGCCCTCCGACACCGCCGGGAAGTACCCGTAGACGACGGCGGCGTGCTGCAGCACGCCCTCGGTGGCGAGCCGGTCGAGCCAGGCCCGCAGCCGCGGCCTGCCCTCGGTCTCCACGAGCTCCTCGTAGGAGGGGCCGTCCCCGCTGCGCTGTCCACGCAGGCCCCACTGGCCCAGGAACAGCGCCCGCTCGTCGAGCAGACCCGAATACTCCTGCAGCGGCAGGCCTTTCACCACCCGGGTGCCCCAGAACGGCGGCGTCGGGACCGGCAGGTCGGCGGCGACGTCGGAGCGCTCGGGCACCTCCACCGGCACCTCGGCGGCTTTGCGTTCGGCGGCGATCCGCTTGGACCGCTCGTGCCTGGCCTTGCGCTCGGCGGCCTTCTCCTTGGCCGCGATGGCCTCCGGGCTGTCGGGATCCAGGCCACCGCCGCGCTTGACGGTCATGATCTCGTCCATCAGGCGCAGGCCCTCGAACGCGTCGCGGGCGTAGTGCACCTCGCCCGCGTAGACGGCGGTGAGGTCGTTCTCCACATAGGAGCGGGTCAGCGCGGCGCCACCGAGCAGCACCGGGAACTGTTCGGCCACGCCCTTGGCGTTGAGCTCCTCGAGGTTCTCCTTCATCACCACGGTCGACTTCACCAGCAGCCCGGACATGCCGATCACGTCGGCCTTCTTGTCCTGGGCGGCGTCGAGGATGGTGGCGATCGGCTGCTTGATGCCGAGGTTGACCACCTCGTAGCCGTTGTTGGACAGGATGATGTCGACCAGGTTCTTGCCGATGTCGTGGACGTCGCCCTTCACGGTGGCCAGCACGATCCGGCCCTTGCCGGAGTCGTCGGTGGCCTCCATGTGCGGTTCCAGGTGCGCCACCGCGGTTTTCATCACCTCGGCCGACTGCAGCACGAACGGCAGCTGCATCTGGCCCGAGCCGAACAGCTCACCGACGGTCTTCATGCCCGACAGCAGCGTCTCGTTGATGATCTGCAGCGGCGGCACCGTCTGCATGGCCTCGTCGAGGTCGGTGTCGAGGCCGTTGCGCTCGCCGTCGACGATGCGCCGCTCGAGCCGTTCGAACAGCGGCAGCGCGGCCAGTTCCTCGGCGCGGGAAGCCTTCGACGACGCGGTCGAGACGCCCTCGAACAGCGCCATCAGCTTCTGCAGCGGGTCGTAGTCCTCGGTGCGGCGGTCGTAGACCAGGTCCAGCGCGGTCTGGCGCTGCTCCTCCGGGATCCGGCTGATCGGCAGGATCTTGGAGGCGTGCACGATCGCCGAATCCAGGCCGGCTTCGACACATTCGTGCATGAACACCGAGTTCAGCACCTGCCGGGCGGCGGGGTTCAGGCCGAAGGAGATGTTGGACAGACCCAGGGTGGTCTGCACGTCGGGGTGGCGGCGCTTGAGCTCGCGGATGGCCTCGATGGTCTCCAGGCCGTCGCGGCGCGACTCCTCCTGGCCGGTGCCGAGGGTGAAGGTCAGGGTGTCGACGATGATGTCGGACTCGAGCAGGCCCCAGTTGGTGGTGATGTCTTCGATCAGCCGCTCGGCGATGGCGACCTTGGTCTCGGCGGTGCGGGCCTGGCCCTCCTCGTCGATGGTCAGCGCGACGACGGCGGCACCGTGCTCGGACACCAGCCGCATGATCTGCTGGAAGCGCGAATCCGGGCCCGCGCCGTCCTCGTAGTTCACCGAGTTCACCGCGCAGCGGCCACCCAGGTGCTCCAGACCGGCCTGCAGCACCGGCGGTTCGGTGGAGTCGAGCATGATCGGCAGGGTCGAGGCGGTGGCCAGGCGCGAGGCCAGCTCGTTCATGTCCCGGGTACCGTCGCGGCCCACGTAGTCGACGCACAGGTCGAGCATGTGCGCGCCGTCGCGGGTCTGGTCCTTGGCGATCTCCAGGCAGCGCTGCCAGTCCTCGGCCAGCATGGCCTCGCGGAATGCCTTGGAGCCGTTGGCATTCGTGCGCTCACCGATCATCAGGATCGAGGCGTCCTGCTCGAACGGGACCGCGGTGTACATGCTCGACACGGCGGGCTCGTGCGCGGGCGTGCGGCGCGCCTCGATCGGCGGCAGCGTGGCCTCGGTCGCGCGGACCGCCTCGGCGACCTGCCGGATGTGCTCGGGCGTGGTACCGCAGCAGCCGCCGACCAGCGAGAGCCCGAACTCCGAGACGAAGCCGCTCATCGCGACCGCGAGCTCCTCCGGGGTCAGCGGGTACTCCGCGCCGTTGGCGCCGAGCACCGGCAGACCGGCGTTCGGCATCACCGACACCGGGATCTGGGAGTGCCGCGACAGGTGCCGCAGGTGCTCGCTCATCTCGTCGGGACCGGTGGCGCAGTTCAGGCCGATCATGTCGATGCCCAGCGGTTCGAGCGCGGTCAGTGCCGCGCCGATCTCGCTGCCGACCAGCATGGTGCCGGTGGTCTCCACGGTGACGTGGGTGATGATCGGGATCCGGCGGCCCGCGGCCACCATGGCCCGCCTGCTGCCGGTGATCGCGGCCTTGACCTGCAGCAGGTCCTGGCAGGTCTCGACCAGGATGGCGTCGGCGCCACCGTCGAGCATGCCCAGCGCCGCCTCGGTGTAGGCATCGCGCAGCGCGACGAACGGGGCGTGGCCCAGCGTGGGCAGCTTGGTACCCGGTCCCATGGAGCCGAGCACGTAGCGCGGGGTACCGTCGGCGGACGGGCCCATCTCGTCGGCGACCTCGCGGGCCAGGCGGGTGCCGCGCTCGGACAGGTCGCGGATCCGGTCGGCGATGTCGTAGTCGGCCAGGTTGGGCAGGTTGCAGCCGAAGGTGTTGGTCTCCACGGCGTCGGCGCCTGCCTCGAAGTAGGCGCGGTGGATCGCGCGCAGCACGTCGGGGCGGGTGTCGTTGAGGATCTCGTTGCATCCCTCGAGGCCACGGAAATCGTCGAGCGTGAGGTCCGCGGCCTGCAACATCGTGCCCATCGCGCCGTCGCCGATGACGACACGCCGCCGGAGCGTGTCGAGGAGCGTGGTATCGAACCCGGTGGGCAAGGACGCAGACATGATTCAAGACTAATGGGCGGCCCCGACGCGCAGGACCATGTGGGTGATACGAGTGGCGCCGGACACAGCCGGCGCGGGAAACACGCAACAGCGCCGGTCACCGCAAAACAATTCGCGCAAGACACTAGGCTGACCGGGTGGATGCCAGTGAAACCCCCGAGACGGAACTGCCGACGTTGCGCAATCCCGTGCTGGTCGCGGCCTTCGAGGGCTGGAACGACGCCGGTGACGCGGCCAGTGGCGCGGTCGAACATCTGGAGTTGATCTGGGACGCCGAGCCGCTCGCCGAACTCGATTCCGAGGACTACTACGACTACCAGGTCAACCGCCCGACGGTCCGCCAGGTGGACGGGGTGACCAGGGAGATCCAGTGGCCCTCGACGATGCTGTCGGTGTGCTCGCCGCCCGGGAGCGACCGCGACGTGGTGCTGTTGCGCGGCATCGAGCCCAATATGCGGTGGCGCAGTTTCTGCAACGACCTGCTGGAGTTCATCGAGCAGCTGGGCGTGGAGACCGTGGTGATCCTCGGCGCGTTGCTCGCCGACACGCCGCACACGCGTCCGGTGCCGGTCACCGGATCGGCGTACAGCCCCGAGGCGGCCGAGCGGTTCAGCCTGGAGCAGACCCGGTACGAGGGGCCCACCGGGATCACCGGGGTGCTGCAGGACCAGTGCGTCAAGGCCGGGGTGCCCGCGGTGTCGTTCTGGGCGGCGGTGCCGCACTACGTGTCGCAGCCGCCGAACCCGAAGGCCACCATCGCGCTGCTGCACCGGGTCGAGGAGGTGCTCGACATCGAGGTTCCGCTCGGTGAGCTGCCCAAACAGGCCGAGGAGTGGGAGGCGGCGGTCAACGAGATGACCGTCGGCGACGAGGAGATCAACGAGTACGTGCGCTCGCTCGAGGAGCGCGGCGACGCGGCGACCGATCTCAACGAGACGATGGCCAAGATCGACGGCGATGCGATCGCGGCGGAGTTCGAGAAGTACCTGCGGCGGCGCGGTCCGGGCAGTTTCGGGCTCTGATCGGGTTCACCGGGAGTTCGCCACGCCGGTAACTCCCGGACATCGCCCGGACCGGCACCTAGACTGCTGCGGGTGCCGAACCACCCGATCGTCGCGCATCTCCGGGGTTTCGACGAGCGGATCGCGGTGCTGCACCGGCAGCCGTCCACCGACGCGCACACCCTGGATCGGGTCACCTATGCCCAGCTCGCGGACCTGGTCGCGGCTTTCTCCGAGCGCTTGGGTCCCGAGCGGCGGCTGGTGGCGCTGGCCGCGGGCAACGATCTCGGCTCGCTCGTGGCCTACCTCGGCGCGCTGGACGCGGGCTGTGTGGTGTTGCTGACCGAGGAGCTCACCGGTGAACTCGGGGCAACCTACGACCCGGACGTCGTCGTCGAGGGTGGGCGGGTCGTGTCCGAGCGCGCACGGTCGGCGCACCGGCTGCATCCGGAGCTGGCGCTGCTGCTGAGCACGTCGGGTTCGACCGGGTCGCCGAAGCTGGTGCGGCTCTCGGCACGGAATCTGCTGGCCAATGCCGAGTCGATCGCCGAATACCTCGCGATCGGCCCCGCCGACCGGGCGGCGACCACGTTGCCGCTGTTCTACTGCTACGGGCTGTCGGTGGTGCACAGCCATCTGCTGCGCGGCGCGAGCCTGCTGCTCACCGACCGCTCGGTGCTCGAACCGGAGTTCTGGGACGAGTTCCGGGCGCACCGGGCCACCTCCTTCGCCGCCGTCCCGTACACGGTGGACATGCTGGACCGGATCGGTTTCGCCGAGATGTCGCTGCCGGATCTGCGATACGTGACCCAGGCGGGCGGCAGGCTCGACCCGGCCCGGGTGCGCGCCTACGCGCGCCTGGGCACGGCGGCGGGCTGGCGGTTCTTCGTCATGTACGGCCAGACCGAGGCCACGGCCCGGATGGCCTATCTGCCACCGGAACTCGCCGCCGAGCATCCCGACTGCATCGGAATCCCGGTGCCGGGCGGGCATTTCACGCTGGATCCGGTCGACGACGGCACCGCCGACGAACTGGTCTACCACGGTCCCAACGTGATGCTCGGGTACGCGCGCGAGCCCGCCGACCTGGCGCTGGGCCGCACGGTCGAGGCGTTGCGCACCGGCGATCTGGCGCGGCGCACCGGCGACGGCCTCTATCAGGTGGTGGGCAGGCGCAGCCGGTTCGCGAAGCTGTTCGGGCTGCGCATCGACCTGGGCCGGGTCGAATCCGAGCTCGCGGCCGCCGGTTTCACCGCGGCCTGCGCCGACGACGGCACCCGCCTGATCGCCGCGGTCGACCACGCCGGCACCGGCGATCCCACCGCCGTCATCGCACGGGTGTCCGGGCTACCCGCGAGCGCCATCGCGGTGGCGACCGTGGCCGAACTGCCCCGCCTCGCCAACGGCAAGATCGACTACCCCGCGGTGCGTACGCTGGCGCCGGACCAGGATGGCGGCGCCGATATCCGTTCCATCTACGCCGACGCGCTGGCGATCCCCGTCGACCGCGTCACCAGGGAGTCCAGTTTCGTGGAACTGGGCGGCAATTCGCTCAGCTATGTGACCACCGCGGCCCGGCTGGAGCGGATCGTCGGCAGGCTGCCGCGGGACTGGCCGCAACAGCCGATCGCCCAGCTGGAGCGTGTCCCGCGCGGCCGGACCGGGCTGGGCCGGTCGCTCGACACCGGTACCGCGCTGCGCGCGCTGGGCATCGTGCTCATCCTCGGCTCGCACATCCAGCTGTTCGAGGTGTGGGGCGCGGCGCACGTGCTGCTGGCGGTGGCCGGCTACAACTTCGCCCGGTTCGCGGTGACCGCGGCACCGGCGGCGCGGCGGTTGCGGCACACCGGCCGCGCGGTGGCGATGATCGCGGTGCCGACCGCGCTGTGGGTGCTGCTCACCATGGTCTGGCAACCCGGCTACTACAGCTGGCAGAATGTGCTGCTGCTCAACAAGATCCTCGGCCCGCGCAACGACACGGCGGGGCATCTGTGGTTCCTGGAGGTCCTGCTCTACTGCACGGTGGCCGCGGCGCTGCTGATCCGGATCCCCCGGCTCGACCGCTGGGAGCGGCGGGCGCCGTTCTGGTTCGCGCTGGCCGTGCTGGGTATGACGCTGGTCGTGCGGTGGCAATCGTTCGGGCTCTATCCCCCTCGCGATATCCCGTTGTCACCGCTGGCCTGTTGGTACTTCGTTCTCGGCTGGGCCGGAGCGAAGGCGACGGCTGTCTGGCAGCGGCTCGTCGTCAGCGCCGTGCTGCTGGCAAGTGTTCCAGGGTATTTCGGCGTCACCGATCGGGAACGCCTGGTGATGGCGGGCATCCTGCTGCTGGTGTGGCTGCCCGCGCTGCGCGTGCCCGCCGTCCTCGCCGTGGTGGCGGTGGCGGTGGCCGACAGCTCGTTGTTCGCGTACCTGCTGCACTGGCAGGTGTATCCGGTGTTCGGCGACCAGCGCCTGCTCGCGTTGTTCGCCTGCCTCGCGGCCGGAGCGGCCGCTACCAGGATGGTGGTTCTGTGCCGGCGGAACCTGCCACGGCTAGCGCTCCAGGGTCAGGACCTGGGCGGCCGCCTCGTGCGCCAGCTTCGCGATCAGCAGGTCGCGCGGGATCGTCTGGCCGGCAAGGTGATCGAGTGACGGCACCACCACGTGGTGGGCGTCGGCCCGCTTCAATTCCTGAGTGAGCTCGGCGAAGGCCGCACCGTCACCCGCGGTCGATTCATGGAACGTCGCGGCGAAACACATCCCCGCGGTGCGCGCGAGGGTGCGTAGGGCATCCTCCAATTGGTCGCCCTGGCCTTCGGCCAGGTCGTCCCGCAAGTATCCATAGATCAACGCTTCCACCCGAACCTCCGTTGGATTGGGATCGCTGTTCTGTTGTCGGATCCCCCCGCGCCACGCCGGACGCGGCGCGGGGGTACTGCGTTGCCCTGCAAGCTCTCCTGCAGAGCGGGTGTCCGGTCTGCGGGCCGAGCACCTGCTTACAGCATGCGTATTCGCGGCCGCCGGCAGCAGATGTCAAGCCGATGACATCTACATGCCCTATTCGGGACGCCGAACGTTAACTGGTGGGATACTACCGCCGTGACCGCAACTGATGATCGACCCGTCTGGGCTGTCCGGATGCGTTCGGAACGTGACGCGAGGGGGTGGTCGCAAGCCGATGCCGTCCGCGCCATGCGTGCCAAGTCCTCCCACAACCTGCCCACGGACAGTACTCTGCTGCGCAACTGGCGACGCTGGGAGTCCGGCGAATCGCGACCCGACGAGTTCTACGCGCCGATCATCGCGGCCGCGTTCGACACCGTCACCGCCGCGTTCTTCCCCAAGGCCCGGCCCAACCGGGATGACGAGCTGTTATCGGCGACGGGTATGGACACCCTGGAGTTCATCGGCAGGCTCCGGATGTCCGACGTCAACAGCGCCACCCTGGACGCGGTGCGGATCACCGCCGAACGGCTGTGCTGCGAGTACGCCTACGCCGACCCGCACGAGCTGCACGCCGAGGGCACCGCCTGGCTGCGCCGGATCACCTCGCTGCTCGACGGCAGGCTCACCCTGAGCCAGCACCGGGAGATCCTGGTGCTGGCGGGCTGGGTGGCGTTGCTGGTCGGTTGCGTCGACTACGACCTCGGCAGGCGGGCGGGCGCCGAGGCCACCCGGCGGGCCGCGGACTCGCTGGGCCGGGAGGCCGGCAACATCGAGATCTCCGCCTGGGCGGCCGAGATGTCGGCCTGGTTCGCGCTGACCCAGGGCAATTTCCGGGGCGCGATCGACGTCTCGGAGAAGGCCATGCCGGGCACCTCGTCGATGGGCGTCGGGGTGCAGCTGGCGGCCCAGCGGGCCAAGGGCTGGGCCCGGCTCGGCGACCGCAGGGCCGTGCAGACCGCCCTCGACGAGGGCAGGGCGATCCTGTCGCGGATGGGATATCCGGCCGGGCTGGACAACCACTTCGTGGTCGACGCGACGAAGTTCGACTTCTACGCCATGGACTGCTGCCGGGTGGCCGGGCAGGACCGGCTGGCCGAGCGCTACGCCCAGCAGGTGATCAGCGACTCGACCCGGCCCGACGGCAGTGTCCGCAACCCGATGCGGGTGTCGGAGGCCCGGCTCACCCTGGCCGTGGTCGCGGTGCGCGACCGCGACCTGGAACGGGCCGTCGAAGAAGGGGTGGCGGCGTTCGGCGCGGGTAGGCGCTCGCTGCCGTCGCTGGCGTGGATCGCGGGCGAGGCGGCCAGGGAGATCATCGAACGCTATCCCGGAGACCCGCGGACCCAGGCCTTCCTCGAACAGCTGCGCACGCTCAACGTCGGGTGAGCGGGGCCTACCACGCGGCGGGGGCGCGCCGATCCGGGACGGGTCCCCCGGAGCCGGCGGCGGCCACCACTAACCTGTCTACGGTGACCGACCTCGCCGACGGCCTGCCCAGCGCCGTCCCCGCCCTGTGGGACGAGCGGCTGCGGTTGTTCTCGTTCGCGACCGCCGAGAAGCGGGCCGACTACCTGCGGGTGCTGCGCGCCTTCGACAGCGCCCGCGCCGCCTACGTGGTGTTGCTGCACGCCGACGACGTCGCCGAGTGGATCGCCAGGGCCGAGACCCACACCGGCGACGCGCCCGCGGGCGTGCCGCTGCCCGCGGGCGAGATCGGCCCGCTGCTCGAGCAGCTGCACCGCTGGGGCGTGCTGGAACGCAGCTACGACGGCACCAGGGCGGCCACCCTGGCCGAGTACCGCAACCGGCACTACGTCTACCAGTTCGCCCAGGCCGGGTTCCAGGCGTACCGGGCGGTGGCGGGCGTGCTCACCGCCCGGATGGACGACGCGTCGCTGTCGCGGCTGGTGCTGCCCGAACTGCTCACCGATCTGCGCACCCTGGCCGCGGCCAATCGCGACGGCGACGCCGAGCGGGTCTACACCACGCTGCGCAGGCTCGACGCCGCGCTCACCGACATGGCGGCCAGGGCCGCGCACTTCTACCTGTCGCTGGGCGATCTGGTGCGCACCACCGAGATCACCCCGGAATCCTTTCTCGCGCACAAGGACGCGTTGCTGGCGCACATGCGCGAGTTCAGCATGGATCTGGCCCGGTTCGCGCCGCGGCTGGCGGCCGCGATCGGTGAGGTCGAGGACACCGGGGTGGCGGAGCTGATCGCGCGGGCCGCGAGCTGCGACGAGCGGGTGCTGCTGAGCCCGGCCGAGCGGGAGGCCGACTGGCGCTCACGCTGGGACGGCCTGCGCACCTGGTTCGTCGCCACCGGGGGCGAGTCCAGCGACACGTGCGAGGCCGACCGGCTGCGCGAGGCCACCATGAGCGCGATCGCCGCGGTGCTGTCGCTGCTGCGCCGGGTCACCGAGACCCGCCGGGGCGGGGTGAGCCGGGAATCGGCGCTGCGCCATCTGGCCGCCTGGTTCGTCGACACGCCCACCACGGGCAGCGCGCACGCGCTCTACGACGCGGTGTTCGGGCTGGGCAGGCCGCGTCATCTCGCGCTCGAGCATCCCGACGCCGACCTGATCCCCGCGGGCCGATCCTGGTGGGAGGCACCGCCGCTGGAGATCTCGCGCACCCTCGCCGAAACCGGTCGCGCGCCGAGCGCGGGCGCGCCCGCCCGGATCGCGCGCAACGACGCCGGTATCCGGCGGCTGCGCGAAGCCCAGCTGGCCGCGCAGCGGGAACGCGCGGCGGCCGCGGCGTCGCTGGCCACCGGCGCCGTGCACGAGCGGGTGCTGGACCGGCGCGAGACCGAGGTGCTGCTGCGCCTGCTCGACGCGGCCTCGACCGCGTGGGTGCCGGTGAGCGGAAAAGTCGACGGCACAACGGGTTCCGACAACGGCGTCACACTGACGGTGCGACCCTGCGACGGGTCCACGGTCATCCGCACCGCGGCCGGGCTGCTGCACCTGAACAACCGCCGCCTCGAGGTCACCGCGACGACCCGGCGGGGGACGCCGCGATGAGACAGCAACGCCGCATCGACGCCCTCGCCCTGGACAGCTACCAGCGCGCGGCCCGGGTGATGCTCGCCAACCACCTGGTCACCCGGGTCTACCCGGACCGGATCGCGCTGCCGCTGATCCGGCGCTGGGCCACCGAACTGCGCGAGGACCTGGCCGAACTGTTCGGCTACCGGCTCGAGGTCACCGAGACCACGGCCCGGCTGTATCCGGTGCACGACCGCCTCGACGACTCCCAGCCCGCGCGCAGCGTCAACGACCGGGTCTTCGATCGCCGCCGCTACGCCTACCTGGCGCTGGCGCTGGCCGCGCTGGGCCGCGCGGGCGACCAGATCACGCTGTCCGAACTTGCCGAGCACGTGGCCGATTACGCGAGCCGCGTCGACGGCCTGGAGCTGTCCACCGAGCGCGCCGCCGACCGGGACGCGTTCGTCGACGCGGTCGGCTGGCTGGGTACCCGGGGCGCGCTGACGCTGGCCGACGGCGACGCCGGCGGCTGGGCCAGCGATCCCGAGGCCGGCGAGGCGCTCTACGACATCGACCGGCCCGTCGTCTTCGCCCTGTTCCGGCCGCCCCGCGCCCTGCAGCATCTGCACAGCGTGCGCGGCCTGCTGGCCGACGAGAGTGAGCAGGCGCCCGCCGAGCAGGCCCGCCGGGTGCGCCGGGCGCTGGTGGAACGGCCGGTCGTGTACCTCGCCGAACTCACGCCGGTCGAGCGCGCGCTGCTGGGCCAGGACCACCTGGTGAGCGAGGTCGAGTACTGCACCGGGCTGCGGGCCGAGCGCCGGGCCGAGGGGGTCGCGCTCATCGACACCTCGGGCCGACTGTCCGACACCCGGTTCCCCGGCACCGGCACGCTCGCCCAGGTGGCGCTGCTGCTGATCGGCGAGATCGCCGACGTGGTGCTCGACATCGACCATCCGCTGCCGCTGCGGGCCGCGCCCGACGCGTCCAGCACCCTGCTCGACCAGCTCGACGCCGCCATCCCGGCGGCGGGCGTGTTCGCCCCGCTCGCCGAGGACACCGAATCCCTCGACGCCACCGGCGAATCCGGCGACGAACAGGCCGGTGACGAGGAGCCTCCCGGCTACCCGTACCTCGAGGACGCCTGGGTGCGCGGCACCGTCACCGCGCTGACCGACCGCTACGGCGCGACCTTCGCCGCCCAGTGGCAGGCCGATGTCGGCGGGCTCACCACCGAGGTCGTCGGCCTGCTGAGCCGATTGCGGCTGGTGCGGCCGGTCGAGGGTGGGCTGCTGGTGCTGCCCGCGCTGGCCAGGTACCGGGGCGCGGTGGTCACCGTGCGGGTCCGCCGGGCCGAGGAGTTGTTCGTCACGGCCGCCGAGACCGACGGCACCGCAACGGGAGGGAACTGAGATGTCGCTCATTCACGGCGGAGTGCGCTTCGTCCCGACCCGCGCGGGCATCGTCAACCTGTGGGACTACCGCGACCAGGAGTTCTGCTTCGCCGACGGCCGCCTGGTGCTGCGCGGCCCGAACGGTTCGGGCAAGACCAAGGCGCTCGAGGTGCTGTTCCCGTTCGTCCTGGACGGGCGGATCGAGCCGCGCAGGCTCAACCCGTTCGCCGGTGAAGAGCGCACCATGAAGTCGAATCTGCTGTATCGCAAGCAGGAATCGGCCTACTCGTATGTGTGGATGGAGTTCGCGCGCGGCAGCTGGGACGATCCGGAGGTCGTCACGGTCGGCATCGGCATGCGCGCCACCCGATCCTCGGACAAGGTGACCCGCTGGTATTTCGTCGCCGACGGCCGCGCGGGCGTGGACTTCTCGCTGATCGGCCCGGACGATCGCCCGCTGACCCGCAAGCAGCTGGCCGAGCAGATCGGCAGCGACGCCATCGTCGACCGGCCGGTGGAGTACCGCGCCGCCATCGACGCGCGCATGTTCGGGCTCGGCGTGCAGCGCTACGACCAGCTGATCAACCTGATCCTCACGCTGCGCAGGCCGCAGCTGGCCAAGAACCTCGACCCGCGCGGGCTGTCCCAGGCCCTCACCGACGGCCTGCGGCCGCTCGACGAGCAGCTGATCCTGGACGCGGCCCGCTCCTTCAGCGATATGGAGGAAGTCGGGCGCACCCTCGACGGCCTGGTGCAGGCCGACACCGCGACCCGCCGCTTCGTCGACGTGTACCGCAAATACCTCGCGGTACAGGCGAAGACGGACGTCGACCAGGTCCGCGCCCGGCTCGACGCGGTGACCAACGCCTCGACCGCCCTGTTCGCCGCGACCGCGCTGCGCACCCGCCGCGACGCCGACCGCACCGCGGCCGAGGTAAGGGCCGAGGAGGCCGACCGCGCCTACGAGCAGGCCATCGCCGACCGCGAGAACCTGCAACGCTCCAGCGCCTACGAGGGCAAACAGCAGCTCGACGACCTCGCCGACGCGGTCCGCAGGCTCGAGACCTCCGCCGCCGTGCACCGCGACAAGGCCGCCGAGGCCGGCCAGACGCTGCAGCGCCGCACCGAGGAGGCCGAGCGGGCCGCCGAGGCGGTCCGCACCGCCGCGGCCGCGCTGGTCCGCGGCGAGGACGCGCTGCGCGCCGCCGCCGAGGAAGCGGGCATCGAGTGGACGGCGCCGGGCGCCGACGGCCGCGGCGACCAGCTCACCGCCACCGTGCGCGGGCACGCCGAGGAACGCGACGCCGACGTGCGCGCGGTGCGAAAAGCGTTGAGCCGCTGGGAATCCCTGGCCGCCGACCGCACCAGGGCCCAGCGCCTGGCCGAACGCGCGGTGGAGCTGCGCGACGCCGCGGCCGCCGAGGTGGCCCACGCGGAAGCCGCGGTCGCCCTCGCCCGCACCGAATCCACCGCCGCCCTGCGTACCTGGTGGCAGACCCACGCCGCGGCGTTCACGTCGCCCGCCGACGAGCCCGGGTCCACCGGCGATCTCTTCGCCGCGCTGGAATCTGCGCTGGCCGCGGCGGGCACCGACGACGCGCCGTCACCACACGAGGTCCTCGCGGAGTTCTGCGAGCCCCTCCAGGACCGGATCCGTACCCGCAGGCAGGAAGCCAAGTCCCGGGCCGCCGCGGCCACCACCCGCAGGGAGGCCCTGGTCGCCGAGCGCGAGCAGGTGGCCGCCGAACGCGACGACGCGCCGCCACCGCACCCGACCGATGCCCGCACGCACGACGATCTCCCCGGCGCGCCGCTGTGGCGTGCGGTCCGCTTCGCGGACACGGTGACCCCGGCCGAAGCCGCGGGCATCGAGGCCGCCCTGCAGGCCACCGGACTCCTGGACGCCCGGATCTGCGACCCGGCCCTGGTCCCGGACACCGCCGGGGTCCGCTACCTGGTCCCGCTGCCCGCCACCGATCGCCCCGCCGGTCGCACGCTCGCCGATCTGCTCGTCGTCGAGGACGATTCCGCCGACCTGCCGATCCCGGCGGAGCTCGTCGCCGGGGTGCTCGCCTCGATCGCCGTCGACGAGTCACTTGCGGCGGACGGGATCCGCGGCGTCCCGGCCACCTCGGGGCACCCGGTCATCGGCACCGCCGGCATCTTCCATCACGGCCTGCACGTGGGCCGCCACACGAAAACCGAGGCCGAATTCCTCGGCGCGACCGCGCGCGCCCGCCGCCGCGAACTGCGGCAAGCCGAACTCGACGCGGCGATCGAGGCCGCCACGACCGAGGTCGAGGCGGCTCAAGCAGAGCAGGCTTCGGCCACCGCCGACTCGGCGCGTATCAGCGCCGCCGTCAAAGCCCTGCCCCGTCCGTCGGCGATCACCGGCGCCATGCGCGCGGTCGCGGAAACCGCCGGGCTCATGCGGTCGCGATCCGAGGCGGTCGCGCAGACCGAACGCGATCACGATCAGGCGGTCGGCGAGGCCACCGCCATGGACAAGAAGCTGCGCGCCACCGCCCAAGCGCACCGCACGCCCACCGAGGCGCGCGAACTCGACGCGCTGGCCGCCGCCATCCGGCATTTCGAGAACACCGGCACCGGTCTGCTGCGGCTGCGCGCCGAACACGAGCGCGAGCGTGAACGCGAACGCGAGGGCGCCGACCGGCACGACGAGGCGCGCGCCCTGGCCGAGGCCTTCGCGGAGGAGGCCGAGGCCGCACGGCTCGGCGTCGCCGAGCAGCAGCGCAAGCTGGAGACGCTGCGGGAGGCGCTGGGCGCGGGCGCGGCCGACATCGACCGGGAACTCGAGACCGCCCGGGCCGCGATCGAGACGGCCAAGGCCGAGCAGCGGGCCGCCCGCAAGGCCGCCAATGCCGCGATCGAAGCCGTCGGTGACGCCGAGGCCGCCTACCGCACCGCCAACGAGGCGCTGGCCACCGCGCTCACCGAGGTGCTGGCGGAGGTGCGTTCGCTGGCGCCCTACGCCCGGCCCGACCTGCTCAGCCTGCTCGGCGCGTCGGTCGAGCATCGCTGGCCGAGCACCGACGCCGCCTGGTCCACCCCGGACCAGCTGCAATACCGCATCGTGGCCGCGGGACCGGAGACCGATCCGGTGGTGCTGCCCGACGAGGTCGCCGCCCTCTACGTCGATCTCGAGCGCGCCACGGCCCAGGTCAAGGCCACCGAGGCGGGGCGCAAGTCCACCCGCTCGGCGGTGACCAGCGCGCTGCAGGAGTTCGACGCCGCGCTCACCGCGTCGGGCCGCGACTACCGGCTGCACTGGGACGCCGCCGACGGGCTCACCGTGGTGGCCGTGCACGACGAGAACGGCCAGGCCGCCCTCGCCGACTTCGCCGCCCGCATCGACGCCGCCCGCCGCGACCAGGAGCTGCTGCTCACCGACGCCGAACGGCGCATCCTCGAGGACGCGCTGCTCACCGGCCTGGCCCAGCAGATCCACGAACGCACCAGCGACGCACGCGAACTCATCACCCGGATGGGCGCGGAGATGAAGCAGCGCCGGATGTCCTCGGGCAACACCATCGGCGTGCACTGGGTACTGGCCGACGGCCAGTCCGAGGCCGCCCGCGCCATGTGCAAGCTGCTCGACCGCGACACCGCCGCGCTGAGCCCGGAGGACCTCGGCGCGGTACGCGCCCACTTCGCCGCCGAGATCCGGGCCGCGCGCACCGCCCACCCCGAACGGTCCTACCCCGAGATCCTGGCCGCCACCCTGGATTACCGCACCTGGCGGGTCTTCTCGTTCACCCTCATCAACGGTGACGGCAGCGAGGACAAGCTGACCGTGGCCCGGCACAGCGCGCTCTCGGGTGGCGAACAGTCGGTGTCGCTGCACCTGCCGCTGTTCGCGGCCGCGCACGTGATGCTCGACTCCGCCGACCCGCAGGCCCCGCGCCTGCTGGCGCTGGACGAGGCGTTCGCCGGCGTCGACGACAACGGCCGCAGCGAATTGCTGGGCCTGAGTGTGCAATTCGACCTCGACCTGTTCATGACCGGCTACGACCTGTGGATCACCTACGGCCACGTCCCCGGCTGCGCCCACTACGACCTCGCCCACTCGACCGCCGAGAACACCGTCAGCGCGACGCTGCTGGTGTGGGACAGCGGCGAGCTGCTCGCCGAACACGACGGCGGCGACCTGACCACCGCCCTCGGCTCCCCGAACCGCCGCCGCGTCCCCAACACCATCGAGGGCGGCCTCACCCTGGCAGGCATGCCGGGCGAACCGGCGCCGGTGGGCTGAGCGGCGCCGTCCGCCAACCCGGCTTGACGGTGCCGGGCCGGGTCGGTGGGGTGGTGGCCAGGCGATTGCCGGGTGGCCGAGACCGACCGGTTTTGTCCATCGGAATTCGCCGAATCGAATTTCGCGGAATCGGTTGCTCGAAATCCTCTGTGCTGCCAGGATTTTGCTTGCGCGACGGCGACCACCCGGTCGAGCCGGAGCGATCACGGTGCGGTCGACACCGCACGCCGTCAGCAATTCTTCAGGGGATCGTCGTGCTTGATCGACAGAATCGACACCGTCCACCCGGGTTGAACCGTCAGGTTTACGGTGCGCCGCCGCGTGGTCCGCGCGCTCGGGCGGGCCGCGCGTGGCCGCCGCATTCGCCGATGCGCTGAGTTCGCCGGAACTCGGCCGCCCAGCCCGATGAAGGTGCCGGAAATGTTCGCCGGAATTGCTCGGTGGCCGTTGCTGGCCCGCGTGCGCCGGGGGCGCCGATCCCCCGATCAGGCGCCGACCTCGCCCCGCCCACCGGATGTGACCACCATGCAGCTACCCGTCCCGCTGCGGGACACCACCCGTCCGCTCGCGACGGCGCTCACCCACGCCGAGGCCGGCCGGTTCTCCGGAATCCTGCGGATCACCGGTGAGCCCGGTGGCGACATCCGGTTCGCCGGCGGCCGCGTCGTCACCGTGACCACCGGGGGCGCACCGGGTTTCGATGCACTGGACCGGGCGGGCGGTGACCGGCCGCTCGGGGCGGCCAGGGCCCGGCTGCTGCGGATGACGGCGACCGTCGACGGCGCCTTCGCCATCGCGGCGGGCTGGATCGATCGCTACCACTGGATCGACGCCGATCCGGAGATGTTCGCCGGAGCCGATCCCGGCTACGAGCCGCGGTGGCTGCTCGACGAGACCGAACGCAGGCTGGCCGCGCTGATCCATGCCGGCTTCTCGCCCTACCGGAACCTGTTGGCACTCACCGAAATCGGGCGTTGCGCCGCCGACGGCGACGGTGCGGCCGCCGCGCTGCTGCGGCTGGTCGACGGCACCCGCAGCTGCCGCGAACTGGCCTTCCTGCTCGGGCGCCCGCTCTACCCGGTGACCGTCGAGGTCGCGCGGCTGCTGGCAGGTGGGCAGGTGACGGTGCCCGCCCGGCATGCCACCGACCTGCCGCCCGCGACCGGGCGGACCGGCATGGTCGATCCGGCTCTTCCCCGGCGCCGCCGCGGTGCCAGCGGGATCAACGACACTTTGCGGCCGCGTCCACCGCAGGCCGCTCCCCCGTCCGCGACCGCCGCGGACGTGCCCGACCCGTCGCCACGGCGGCGAACCGAGAGGATCCCATGAACGCCAACGGCACCCCCGCCAGCATGTCCGAGCGGCTCGGCGGGATGGTGAAGTCCCTGCGCGGCGAAGTCCCCGACTGTGTCGCGGCGGGCGTCATCGACATGTCGACCGGCATGCTGCTGGCGGTGGAGACCGTCGACAACCATCCGCCGGAGGTCCTCGACCTGCTCGCCGCCGCCACCCTGGACCTGTTCCAGGGCCGCAATGTGGTGATGATCGAGGACATCTGGAAGGAGCGCCGCGGCATCCGCAGCGACGATCACTACTTCCAGGAAATCCTGGTGAACTCCAACAACCTCACCCACCTGTTCCTGCGCGCCGAGAGCCGCGACGATCTGGTCGTGGTGGTGGTCTGCCGCAAGTCGGTCAATGTGGGCATGCTCTTCGCCCAGTCCCGCCGGGTGCTCAAGGACACCGGCCGGCTCTGAGCTCACCCGCCGAGCGCGTGCGCCAGCCGGGCCGCGCAGGCACGCAGACTCGCGCGCAGTTCCGGTGAGTCGCACACCCGGAACGGCACGCCGAGGCCGATCAGTTGTACGGCGAGCCAGTCCGGGTCGTCGGCACGGGTCTCGGTGAGCCGGCACGCGGTGTCGCCCACGGCGAGGAGGCTGCCCGCTGCCGCGCCGAGCCTGCCCGCCACCCGGCCCGGTGGGGCATCGATCGTCACGTCCACCGTGTACTCCGGTGTGGCCCAGTCGGTTCGGTAGCCCGCGACATAGCCTGCGGCGTCGTCGGCGGGCAGTTCCCTGGCGACGATGCGGGCGCCGGTGGGCTGCGGCCCCTCGATCCGATCGGCGCGGAAGCTGCGCCAGGCGTCCCGGTCGAGGTCGTAGGCCACCAGGTACCAGCGCCGGCCCGCCGCGGCGACACCGATCGGTTCGACATGGCGCCGGGACTCGGCGCCCGCCGCGTCGCGATAGCGCAGGCGCACCCGTTCCCGGTTGCTCACGGCGGCGGCCAGCGTGGTGAGCACCTCCGGGTCGACCGTGGGGCCGGTGCCGGCGCGCACCGCCACGGCCGTGCCCACCACCCGCACCCGCCTGCGCAGTTTCGCGGGCAGGACCTGCTCGAGTTTGGTCAGCGCGCGCACCGACGCGTCCTCGATCCCGGCGACGGCCTGCCCTGCCGCGACCCGCAATCCGACCGCGACCGCCACCGCCTCGTCCTCGTCGAGGACCAGCGGCGGCAGCGCGGACCCGGCGGTCAGCCGGTAGCCGCCGGTCGCGCCCAGGGCCGCGACGACGGGATAGCCCAGCTCACGCAACCGGTCGACGTCGCGGCGGACGGTGCGGTCGGTGACGCCGAGCCGGTCGGCGAGTTCGCTGCCGGGCCACTCCCGCGGCATCTGCAACAGCGACAGCAATCGGAGCAGGCGGGCGGCGGTATCGGTCATGCCGTCGATTCTGCCTGCCATCTAGGACCGAAACTGTCCTAGATGCCTTTTATCGTCGGTGAAGACATCGACAGAGGAGATCGCATGACCGCCATTCGCCCCTTCCGTATCGACATCCCGCAGGCCGACCTCGACGACCTGCACGAGCGGCTGCGGCGCACCCGCTGGGCCGCACCGCTGCCGGGGACGGGGTGGGAACGTGGCGTGCCCACCAGCTACCTGCGCGAACTCGCGACGTACTGGGTGGAGCAGTTCGATTGGCGCGCACAGGAATCCGCGCTCAACGCGTTCCCGCAGTTCGTCACCGAGATCGACGGCCTCGATGTGCACTTCCTGCACGTGCGGTCGCCGGAGCCGGACGCGGTGCCGCTGGTGCTGACCCACGGGTGGCCGAATTCGTTCGTGGAGTTCACCCGCACGATCGGCCCGCTGACCGATCCCCGGGCGCACGGACTCGATCCGGAACTCGCCTTCCATGTGGTGGTGCCGTCGGTGCCGGGATTCGCCTTCTCGGCCGAGCCGCGCGAAGCGAGGATGAGCACCGCGCGGGTGGCGAGCATGTGGGCGACCCTGATGGACCGGCTCGGTTACGCCCGCTACGGCACCCAGGGCGGTGACCTGGGCGCCTATATCGCACCCGAGATGGCCATGGCCGCGCCCGAACATGTGATCGGTGTCCACCTCGACGGGGGTATCGGGATGCCCACCGCCGCCGACGTGCCGGACATGTCGGCCGAGGATCTGGAACAGTGGAACGAGATGCAGCAGTGGATGACCGGCGGCATCGACCATCACACCCTGCTGCGGGCCGCGCCGCAGACCTTCGCGCTGGGCTGGAACGACTCCCCCGTGGGGCTGCTGGCCTGGCTGATGCAGAAGTTCCAAGAGTTCACCCCGATGGCCGAGCTCGCCGAGGACGTCATCGACCGCGACCTGCTGCTCACCAATGCCGCGATCTACTGGTTCACCCAGACCACCGGCACGTCCTCGTGGCCGATGTACGACGGGCTGCGTGACGGCGGCTTCGCGTGGCCCACCGGCCAGAACCTGGTACCGACCGGCGTCTACGGCGGCGGCTCACCCCTGATGCGCAAGCTCGCCGACCGCGACCACAAGATCACCCACTGGCCGGCGGACAACCCCGGCAACCATTTCGTCGCGATGGAGGAACCGGCCGCGCACGTCGCCGACATCCGGGCGTTCTTCGCGCCGCTGCGCTGACGCGGTCGTGCCCGGGGTCAGCGCAGACTGGCGTCGGGCACCGTGGGCGGGCAGGGCGCGCCCGGCGCGGTGACCAGCTCGAAGTGCCACCACTCGTTGTCGAAGGTGCGGCACAGGCCCCAGCGGTTGCCGTTGGCTTCCAGCCAGGCGGCGCCTTCCTGGGGGCCGACGTCGACGGCGTGGCCGGAGACGTGGGTGGATTCCTCCGGTGGCAGCACCCAGCGGCGGGCCTCGTCGGGGCTGCCGTAGGTGGCCAGGCCGTCCTGCCACAGCAGTTCCTGCTGCTCGGGAGTGCGGTAGCCGGAGGTGATCGAGAGCGGCACGCCCTCGGCGTGGGCCTGCTGTTCGGCGAGGGTGTAGGCCAGCGCCAACGGCGGGTCCAGGCCCTCGGTGCCCGCGGCGGACTGGAACTGTTCGCGCTGGTCGGGGGTGCCCGGCTGGGCTGCGACGAGGCCGGCGCCGACGGCGGTCACGGCCGCGGCGGCCGTCATCGTCACCAGCATCCGGTCGGCCACCCGGCCGAGCACAGTAGTCATGCCGGAAGTCTATCGACCACGCCCGAGCCCGAGCCGACCGCGGGGACTGGCTCGGGCTCGGGCGCAGGTCAGCGCACCGGCTCGTCGATGCGCGCGGCCGGAACGGGATCCGTCCACCGGTCACCGCCGGTCCGGACCGGCCAGCGGCCCGGCGCCGCGGTGTAGGCGGGCAGCGCCGCCGCCTGCCGGTGCCGTCCGCCGGCGGGCCGGATCGCGCGATGTACCGCCACGGCGGTGAGCACGCCGATCAGGATCAGGCCCGCCCAGACCAGCCGGTCGGCCCCGGCGGCGCGGGCGGCGCCCAGCACCGCGCCGGTGGCCAGATTGCCGGCGAGGATCGCGACACCGACGATCGTGTTGTAGAACCCGTAATGGGTGGCGACCAGCTTGCCGTCGGCCATCGACACCACGGTGTCCATCTCGAACGGGAACACCGCCGCCGTCCCGATCGCCAGCACCGCCGCCGACAGCAGCAACGCCGTCGCCGCTGCCACCGTGCCGAACGGTGCGGGGCCGGGCACCAGCACCAGCGGCACGAACGCCACCGCCAGCACACCCACACCGCGGACCAGGCCGCGACCGACCCCCCAGCGCTCCCGGAACCACGCGGTGATCCGCACCTGCCCCGCGACGGCGACCACGCCGGACACCACGAACACCAGCGCGGTCAGCACCTGCGCGCCGGCCCCCGAGATGACATCGGCCTGCAGCGGCAAGGCCAGATACACCTGGAACGACAGCACATACGACCCGCCCATCGCCACCGCGAACGCCATGAAGCGCCGGTTGGCCGCGATGGCGCGCCAGTCGGCGAGCACCGACGTCGTGGTGGTCACCCCCGTGCGTTGCGGCAGCGCGCACAGCTGCGCCACCGACAGCAGCGCGAACACCACCGCGGCCGCGGCGGCCGTCCACCGGAAATCCACGCCGAGCAGGGCGATACCGACGAGCGGACCCGCCAGGATGCCCGCCTGATAGAACACGTTGAACACCGCGAACGCCTCGACCCGCCGCTCCCCCGCCTCGGCCGCCAGGTAGGCACGGACCGCCGGATTGAACAGCGCGCCGGCGAATCCCGTCGCGGCGGAGGCGATCAGCAGCATCGGCAGCGAGGTCGCGAAGATCAGCGCGGCGAACCCCGCGGTCCGCAGCACACAGCCCGCCACGATGAGCGGCTTGTAGCCGAGCCGGTCGGCCAGCGTGCCCCCGAGCAGGAACATGCCCTGCTGGGAGAAGTTGCGCACCCCGAGCACCAGCCCGACCGCCCAGGCCGCCAGGCCGAGCGAGCCGGACAGGTAGCCGGCCAGATACGGCATGAGCATGTAGAAGCCGAGGTTGATGCCGAACTGGTTGATCATCAGCAGCCGCGCCGGGGTGTCGAATCCGGCGAAGGTCCGCAGCGTCGTCATGCGGTCACCGCTCCGGTCCGGTGCGCACCGGGCGTCGCCGCGCGGGGGTCGACCACCGTGGTGCACCGCGTCCAGGATTCGACCACCCGCTCGGCCGGATGGCCGATCGTCGCGGGCTCGGTGGCGGGCGGCCCGGTGAGCAGGCCGTGCTCGTGGCAGTAGGCGTCGTTGTAGACGGTGTCGAAGTAGCGGTGCGGTCCGTCGGGGAAGATCGCGGCGATCCTGGTGCGCGCGGGGGCGGTGCGCGCCGCCCACCCGGCCACCAGCGCGACCGCGCCGACGCTCCATCCGCCGGTGGCGTAGTGGGTGGCGGCCAGGGTGCGGCACGCCCAGACGGCTTCGGCCGGTGCGACCCAGTGGATTTCGTCGAACGCGCCGTAGTCGACATTGGCCGGATGGATGTTGGACCCGAGCCCGCGCATCAGGCGCGGGCCCGCGGGCTGGCCGAAGATGGTCGAGGCCACCGTGTCGACGCCGATCAGCCGCAGCCGCGGATGGTGGCGGCGCAATGCGCGGGCCACCCCGGCGGAGTGGCCGCCGGTGCCGACCGCGCACACCAGCACGTCGATCCGGCCGAGCTGCTCGATCAGTTCGGCGGCGAGCCCGGCGTAGCCGTCGGCGGCGTCAGGATTGCTGTACTGGTCGGGGCACCAGGCGGTGGGCTCGGCGGCGAGCAGTTCGGCGACGCGGTCGCGGCGGGCCTGCTGCCAGCCGCCGGTGGCGTGCGGCCGCTCCACGAGATCGACCCGGGCGCCGAACGCGGTGAGCATGCGCGCCACGATCGGTTCGAGCCCGGGATCGGTCACCACCGTCACCGGATGCCCGTGCACGAGCCCGGCCAGAGCCAGGCCGAGTCCGAGGGTGCCGCTGCTGGATTCGACGATCCGGGCCCCGGGCAGCAGCTCACCGCGCTGCTCGGCCTTGCGCACCATGTGCAGGGCGGGACGGTCCTTCATACCGCCGGGATTGAAGCCTTCGAGCTTGGCCCAGAAGCCCCGGTCGGCGGTGGCCAGCGGCGCACCGACCCACATCACCGGGGTGTTGCCGACCAGGGCGTGTGGCCGGTCGGCGATCGCGGGCACGGTTCGGTCGAGCACGTGTTCCTGCATGTCTGTCGCTTCCTGTGTCGTCCGCCGGGCGCGGCGGCACTGACGAGAACGGGCACGCGGACTCCGGTCCGGCCGGAGACGGCCGGACCTGGCGCTGACCGATCAGCGACGACAGATGCAGTGGTGGGTCAGGATGTCGCGGCCCGGGCGGTACCGCGGCGACGAACGCGGCGGACCGCGCGGTGTGCGGACCGGATGCTCCAGCGCCGCCACCAGCACGACGATCAGCGCGCCCAGCAGGCTCAGCGCGGGCAGCACGATCCCGGTGTCGGCCACGGCCGTCCCGGCCAGGCAGTGATCGGGCAGCGGGTGCCCGGGCACGACGAGATCGAGGGTGTCCACGACGGCGGCCACCGCGAGGCGCTCGGCGCCGGCGGCGTGGTGGTCCTCGTGATGCACCGTGGTGCAGTCGATCACGAGCGCGCACACCGCGCCGACGATCGCCAGCAGCGCGGCGACGACACCAGGCCGGTA
Organism: Nocardia asteroides; assembly: GCF_900637185.1. Lineage (NCBI taxonomy): Bacteria > Bacillati > Actinomycetota > Actinomycetes > Mycobacteriales > Nocardiaceae > Nocardia > Nocardia asteroides. The sequence goes on from NZ_LR134352.1 coordinate 4,760,574, forward strand.
GCCGGCGACGGGACGGTCCGGCGCGTGCACCACCGTGACCTCCTTCCGCTCGCCGGGGACGACCTCCACGACCAACCTACTATGCCACTACGTAGATGCTGGTCGGCCCACCCGCCTCCGGAACGTCGCGACACGAGGGCCCGTTCGCGCGGCGAACGAGAACGGCCCCGGTCCCCACCGCAGCGGGAACCGGGGCCGTCGACAGCCGGACGAGGTCTACACGCGTTCCTTGGACCGGGTGCGCACCCGCAGGGCGATGGGCTTGGAGGTCTCGGCGAAGAAGTCGTTGCCCTTGTCGTCGACGACGATGAAGGCAGGGAAGTCCACGACGTCGATCTTCCAGACCGCTTCCATGCCGAGCTCGGGGTACTCGAGCACCTCGACGTTCTTGATGCAGTCCAGCGCCAGGCGTGCGGCCGGGCCACCGATCGAGCCCAGGTAGAAGCCACCGTGCTCACCGCAGGCCTTGGTGACCTGGGCCGAGCGGTTGCCCTTGGCCAGCATGATCATCGAGCCGCCCGCGGCCTGGAACTGGTCGACGTAGGAGTCCATGCGACCGGCGGTGGTGGGACCGAACGAACCGGAGGCGTAGCCCTCGGGCGTCTTGGCCGGGCCCGCGTAGTAGACGGCCATGTCCTTGAGGTACTGCGGCATCGGCTCGCCCGCGTCCAGGCGCTCCTTGATCTTGGCGTGCGCGATGTCGCGGGCCACGACCAGCGGGCCGGTGAGCGAGAGCCGGGTCTTCACCGGGTACTTCGACAGCTCGGCGCGGATCTCGTCCATCGGACGGTTGAGGTCGATCTGCACCACGTCGCCGCCGAGGATCTCCTCGGTCTGCTCCGGGAGGTACTGGGCCGGTTCGGTTTCCAGCTGCTCCAGGAAGATGCCGTCCTTGGTGATCTTGGCCAGCGCCTGGCGGTCGGCCGAGCAGGAGACCGCGATGGCGACCGGGCAGGAGGCGCCGTGCCGGGGCAGGCGGACCACCCGCACGTCGTGGCAGAAGTACTTGCCGCCGAACTGCGCGCCGATGCCGAACTCGCGGGTGAGCTGGAAGACCTCTTCCTCGAGCTCCAGGTCACGGAACGCGTGGCCGGTGATCGAGCCCTCGGTCGGCAGGTTGTCCAGGTAGTGCGCCGAGGCGTATTTCGCTGTCTTCAAGGCGAATTCGGCGCTGGTGCCACCGATGACCACAGCGAGGTGGTAGGGCGGGCAGGCCGCGGTGCCCAGCGAGCGGATCTTCTCGTCGAGGAACTCGAGCATGCGCTCGGGGTTCAGGACGGCCTTGGTCTCCTGGTACAGGAACGACTTGTTGGCCGAACCGCCGCCCTTGGCCATGAACAGGAACTTGTAGACCGGGTTGTCGGCGTCGCCCTCGGTGGAGTACAGCTCGATCTGGGCGGGCAGGTTGGAGCCGGTGTTCTTCTCGTCCCACATGGTGATCGGGGCGAGCTGGGAGTACCGCAGGTTCAGCGTGGAGTACGCGTCGAACACGCCGCGGCTGATCCACTCGGCGTCGTCGACACCGGTCAGCACGCCCTCGCTCTTCTTGCCCATCACGATCGCGGTGCCGGTGTCCTGGCACATCGGCAGCACGCCGCCCGCGGAGATGTTGAGGTTCTTGAGCAGGTCGAGCGCCACGAAGCGGTCGTTGCCCGAGGACTCCGGATCGTCGATGATCTTGCGCAGCTGGCGCAGGTGGGCCGGGCGCAGGTAGTGGCTGATGTCGTGGATCGCCGTCTCGGTGAGCAGCCGCAGCGCTTCGGGCTCGACCTGCAGGAAGGTGCGACCGTTGTGCTCGAAGGTGCTGACCCCCTCGGTGGTGAGCAAGCGGTACGGCGTGTCGTCGGCGCCGATCGGCAGCAGATCGGAATAGCGGAACTCCGGCGCGGTCACGAATCGCACTCCTCGGGTGGCTGGTCACAAAGCACTCGGAAGCCTATCGACCACCCGCGTCCACCTGCTGGTTAGGCAACCCTATGTGACGTAAGCCAATGGCCTGAACCAAGATCGAGGTTGCACGTTCAACCCGAACGGTGCTACCCATTCTCCGGACGGTGGCGGGGCGTGCACCGTTCCAATCCGAAGCATGCACCGGAGAATCTGGAGCTCGATCGTGACCGATCCACAGTGGCTCGATGATGTCGAAATGCGCGCCTGGCTGGGCTACGTCCGGACCCGCGACCTGATCGCCGCGGCGATCGGGCGTGACGCGGGCCGGGCTGCCAACCTCAGCTGGGTCGAGTACTCGGTCCTGGCCTACCTGGCCGACGCGCCGGGTCAGCGCCTGACCTTCGCCGACCTGGCCGGTGCGCTCGAATGGTCGCAGAGCAGGCTCTCGCACCAGATCACCCGTATGCAGAAGCGCGGACTCGTGACCAGGGAGACCATGCCGCACGATCAGCGCCGCACCGTCGCCCGGCTGACCACCGCGGGCGGCCAGCTGCTCACCACCGCCGCGCCCGCGCACGTGCGCAGCGTGCGGCGCAACATGATCGACGTGCTCGACCGCGGCCAGCTCGCCGCCCTCGCCGAGATCTACGACGTGCTGATCAACCACCACCGCAGCGCGGGCACCGAATTCGGCCCCACCGGCCGCGGCCGCCCCGCCGAGACAGGCGAACCCGCGCCCGATCCGGTCTGACCCACCGGCGCGCGACCGGCTAGGACCCGCTGCTCCCGGAGTCGGGCCGGTTGTTCCCGAGCCCGCCGCGAGTGATCGTGCCGCCGCGCTCGGGCGCCCCGCGGTCGTGGATCACCCCGCCGGTGGGCCGCACGAAACTGCCCGCGGCCACCGCCACGGCCGCACCGATCGCCGGATAGACCAGGGTGTCGGTGTGCTGGTACCAGAAGCGCGCGTACCGGCTGTCGGAGCTGTCGCACTGCCCGTCGGCCACCCGGGTCGAGGAGGTGGTGTCCACGCAGACTCCGACGGCGGTGGGTTGTCCCGTGGTGCTGGTGGTGGGCCGCGCCGAGGACGTGGTCCGCGACGGCGTACCGGTGGTCGGCCGGGCCGTGCTGGTCACCGGCGACTTGGTGGTCGTCGCCGCGCGGTGCGACGGCGCCCCGGTCCCGCAGCCCGCCGTCACGAGCGCCAGCGCGACCACGGCGGGCAGCGTGCAGGACACACTGCGCGACTTCATGATTCGCACGCGCCCGATCGCGCCCCCGGATCCCCCACCCACGTCGTCCCCCTCGAAATCGATTGCGCGAAGGGCCGATTCTAGCGGCAGACCGGGCCCGCGCGGTCGAAAGGGACGCGGCACCGGGACCCGCGTGGACGGGTCCCGGTGCCGTCCGTCTGGCCTACTACTGGACGAGATCCGCGGTGGTGAGCGGTTTCTCGCTGTCGGCGGGCACGCCGAGGGCGCGCTCGAAACCGGCCGGGATGACGATGTCGCCACGGTCGAGATCGGCGATCGAGGTCTTGCGCAGACCCAGCAGCGCCGAGTCGATGCCGCCGCGCAGGATGTCGAGGACGTTCTCCACGCCGGCCTGCCCGTTGGCGGCCAGGCCCCACAGCGAGGCGCGGCCGATCAGGACCGCGCGGGCGCCCAGCGCCACGGCCTTGACCACATCGCTGCCACGGCGGATGCCACCGTCGAGCACCACCTCGATCTGGTCGCCGACGGCGTCGGCCAGCACCGGCAGCGCGCGGATCGCGGCGGGGGTGCCGTCGAGGTTGTTGCCGCCGTGGTTGGACACCGAGATGCCGGCCACGCCCGCGTCGACCGCGCGCAGCGCGTCGTCGACCCGCATGACGCCCTTGAGCAGCACCGGCCCGTCCCACTGCGCGCAGATCCAGGCCACGTCGTCCCAGTCCGGGGCCGGGGTCTGCATCCATTCGCCGTAGGCGCCGAAGAAGCCGGGCGCCGCGCCGCCGCCGACCGCCATGTTGGGCGCGGTGAGGTCGGGGATGGAGCCCGAGCGCAGGTAGGTGGCGAGCCAGCGCGGGCGGGCCAGGGTCTGCGGCGCGAACGACATCATGGTGCGCAGGTTCAGCGACTCCGGGATCACCGGGCTGCCCCAGTCGCGCCCGTGCGAGAACGACCAGTCCAGGGTGAGGATCAGGCCCACGGCGCCCGCCGCCTTGGCCCGGGCCATCCGCTCCAGGATCTGGTCCTTGTTGCCACACCAGTACAGCTGGAACAGGGTGGACGGATTGGCCGCGACGACCTCTTCGATCGGCTTGCTCGCGAACGAGCTCAGGCCCATGGCGATCCCGCGCGCGGCGGCGGCCCTGGCCACGGCGACCTCACCGTCGGGATGCACCGCCTGCACGCCGGTGGGCGAGATCATGACCGGCATCGACAGCTGCTGACCGAGCACGGTGGTGGACTGGTCGCGCTCGCCGATCGGACCCGCGCAGTGCGGGGCGAAGCCGAGTTCGGTGAACGCGGCCTGGTTGTCCTCGATGGTCTGGCCGCGTTCCGAGCCCGCGATCAGCGCGCCGTACACCGATTTCGGCAGGCGCTTGCGGGCGCGGCGCTGCGCCTCGGCGACGGTCTCGAACCAGGGATTCATCGGTGAAGTCCTTCCTCACGATCCTGCGGCCACCAGCGGCCCAGGTCTTCCAGCAGTGCGGTGGTGGCCGCGCGCAGCAGCGCGGCGCCTTCGTCGGCGCTGCACCCGGTGGGGTCGCCGAGAATGCCGTTGGGGCTCACGGCCCTGACCCCGCCCGCGCGCAGCAGCGGCAGCAGTTCGGCCAGTGGGCGGCGGTCGCCCGGCTCGGCCAGCTCGGTCCGCACCCGGTCGGGCGCGAGCGCGAGCTGGATCGAGGTCTCGGTGCGGCCCGCGTGCGGGTCGCCGCCGTAGCCGGGCGAGAACAGGCGCACGTCCCGCGACTCCGCGCGCAGCAGCGCGACCGCGCGGCGCAGCGTCTCGACATTGCCGCCGTGCCCGTTGACCAGCACGATCCGCGCGAACGTGTCGGTGGCCGAGCGGCACAGCTCCACGACGAGCAGTTCCAGCGCGGCCTGCCCGATCGACAGGGTGCCGGCGAAGCCGGCGTGCTCGCCGCTGGCGCCGTAGGGCACCGCGGGCGCGACCAGGACGTCGGCGCGCGCGGCGGCGACCCGGGCGCACACCGCGGCGGCGATGTCGGTGTCGGTGGACAGCGGCAGGTGGGGGCCGTGTTGCTCGGTGGCACCGAGCGGGATGACGAGGATCACTCCCGCGGCGGCACATGAGCCCGCCTCGGGCCATGTGAGGTGGGCCACGAACATGGCTCCGACATTAACGACAGTCACTGACATAATCAAGGCCCGCGGAGTCCCTACTCTGTATCCATGTCAGTCCCGACGCCGCGCGCTCATCGCGGTCGCCCCCCGCGCACCACGCGCCGCGAGCTCGAAGTGATCGCGATGCGGCTGTTCGCCGAGCACGGCTTCGACGACGTCACCGTGGAACGCATCGCCGCCGCGGCCGGCGTCAGCGAACGCACCTTCTTCCGGTACTTCCCCAGCAAGGCCGAGGTGCTGTGGCATCAGTTCGACGTCGAGGTCGAGGACCTGCGCGACGCCTTCGCCGCGGTACCCGACGACGAGCCGATGATGGCCGCGGTGCGCCGGATCGTGGTGGCCGCCAACCGCTATCGCGCCGAGGACATCCCCGAACTGCGGACCAGGATGCTGCTCGTCTCCGGTGTCCCCGCCCTGTCGGCCGGGGCGGGCGCGCACTACGACGCCTGGGAGCGCGCCGTCGGCGAGTTCGCCGCCCGCAGGCTCGGCACCACCGCGAACGACCTGGTCCCGCTGGCCGTCGGCCGGACGACGCTGGCCGCCGCGCGCGCCGCCTTCGACGCCTGGCTCGAGCGCGGTGACACCGACCTCACGGTCTATCTGGACCGCGCGCTGAGCGCCCTGGAACGCGGGTTCGCCCCGGAGTAGCCCGCGACGCGGCGGAGAACCCGCACGTTTGGGCGGCATCCCGGTTGGGGTATGAGTAGGCTCGGATCAACCGCGCGCCGTGCGCACCCGAGCAGTTCCGTCGAAAGGGGCAGGAGTTTCCATGTCCGAGGTGTCCATGAGTCTTTCGGCGGATTCGCTGCCGGCACGACCGGTAGACAGTCTGCTGCCGCAACTGGTCGACCACCTCCGGCAGAACCGCACCGTCCTGCGCGAGGAATGGGCCCGCCGCATCACCGAGGCCCAGCTGCTCACCGCGATGACCCCGGAGGAGATCTTCTCCGAGGCCACCTCGATCTTCGACAACTACGTCGAGGTGCTCGAAACCGGTAGCGTCGAGGCACTGCAGGCCTACGCGCGGGATCTGTCCGAGCGCATCGTGCCCCGAGGCGTGGAGACCGACGAGATCCTGGGCATCGTGCTGCTGCTGCGCGACGTGCTGGCCCGCTCGCTGTTCTCGAAGTACCAGTCGAACTTCGAGATGCTCAACCAGGTGCTCGACGCCTACGAGCCCGCCGCCAACCGCATCGCCAACACCGTGGGCGTGTCGTTCGTGCAGGAGCGCGAGCGCGTCATCAGCCGCCAGCAGGAAGCCATCCGCGAGCTGTCGACCCCGGTGCTCCAGGTGCGTGAGCAGCTGCTCATCCTGCCGATCATCGGTGTGCTCGACTCCCAGCGCGCCCGCCAGCTCACCGAGCAGCTGCTGCGCGCCATCCGCGCCAACCGCGCCAAGGTGGTCGTCATCGACATCACCGGTGTGCCCGCGATCGACTCCGTGGTGGCCAACCACCTGGTGCAGACCGTCGACGCCTCCGGCCTGATGGGCGCCAACGTCATCATCACCGGCCTGTCCTCGGAGATCGCGCTCACCCTGGTCACCATCGGCCTCGACCTGTCGAAGATGAACGCGGTCGGCGACCTGCAGGGCGGTATCGAAGAGGCCGAGCGCCTGCTCGGCTACGAGGTGTCCCGGGTGACCGAGCGCGTCGGCGAGCGGGACGGACGCTGACTCCCCCGCCATGCCGGTACCCATTCTCAAGCAGGGCACGTACCTGATCGCCTCGGTGCAGTCGGCCCTGACCGACGCCGACACCGAGCGGCTCCAGGACGACCTGATGAAGCAGGTCAGCCACTATCGGGCGACCGGCATCATCGTCGACGTGACCGCGATCGACGTCATGGACTCCTTCGCGGCCCGTTCGCTGCGGACCATCGCGCACATGACCCAGCTCCGCGGTGCCGAGACCGTCATCGTGGGACTACAGCCGGAGGTGGCCTTCGCCATGGTCCAGCTGGGTCTGACCTTCGAAGACATGCACACCGCGCTGGATCTGGAGGAAGGCCTCGCCTGGCTCAACCGGCTCCCGCGCAGTCGACGAGACGGTCGTGACAGTGGTCGCTGAGCAGGTGGCCATCGCGGTCAAAGTGTCCGAGGACATCGTCACCGCCCGGCAGGCGGGTCACGAGCTGGCCGCTGCCCTGGGTTTCACCCTCACCGACCGCACCATGATCTCGACCGCGATCTCCGAGATCGCGCGCAACATCACCAGCTACGCGGGCAGCGGCGAGATCCGCCTGCTCGTCGATCTGCGCGAAGGCCGCCGCTCGCTGGTGGTCCAGGCCGAGGACCAGGGCCCCGGCATCCGGGACATCCCCCGGGCACTCGAGGACGGGTACTCCACCGGCCGCGGACTCGGGCTCGGGCTCCCCGGCGCGCGCAGGCTTATGGACGGCCTCACCATCGATTCCGCCCCCGGTCGCGGGACGTTGATCGAGATGTGGAAGTGGGTACCCGACGGTGCATGAAGACGGGATCATCGGCCGCACCGAATGGTCGGCGGCCGGTCGGGCACTGCCGGGACAGGACGTCTCCGGTGATCGCGCCGTCGTCCTCGACACCGGCGACGGCGGCGCGCTGTTCGCCGTGCTCGACGGACTCGGGCACGGCGCCGCCGCGGCCGACGCGGCCGACCGCGCGATGGTCATCCTGGCCGACAACCGCGGCGAACCACTGGACGTGCTGATGGTGCTGTGCCATCGCGCGATGGTCGAAACCCGCGGCGCCGCAGTCTCGTTGGCGCTGATCGGACCGGGCGAGACGCTGCAGTGGCTCGGCGTTGGCAATGTCGAGTCCCGGCTGCTCACGCGGGGCCCGGCCGGTTCGGAACTGCGGGCGACGATGCTGCTCACCGGCGGCATCGTCGGTTACCGGCTGCCCGCGCACCTGCAACCGCAGACCCTGCCGATCCGCGCGGGTGATCTGCTGCTGATGGCCACCGACGGCATCGTCTCAGTCGGCCCCGAATCGATCGATCTGGCCCGCCCCGCGACGGCCATCGCCGGCGACGTGCTCGCCCGCGACGCCAAGGACACCGACGACGCGCTGGTCCTCGCCGCCCGCTACCGCGGACCCTGCCCATGAGAGGTTGCCGATGACCGCTGGCCTGGCCGCATTTCTGGACGACTACTCGGCAGCCCTGCGCCGCCATGTCGCCGCGCCCGGCCAGGCCGGCCTCACGGAGGGCTACGACCTCGGCAGGCGGGCTCTCGTGGAGGGCATCAGCCTGCTCGACCTCACCGAGCACCACTTCCGCACGGTCGCCGAGCAGGTGGCCGCCGCCCCGGACAGCCGCGTCGCCGAGGTGGCGCTGGAGTTCCTGCTGCAGACGATGGCCGCGCTCGACATCGCCACCCGCGGCTATCTGGACGGCACCCGCCGCTACGAGCAGCAGCGTTCGCGCGCGGAGGATCTGGCCGGTCGCGACGCCTTCCGGACCGCGCTGGTCGAGTCACTGCAGGACGGGTTCTTCGTCGCCGACGAGGACGGCACCATCGTCGAGGTGAACTCCGCCTTCGGCGTGCTCACCGGCTACGGCGCCGACGCGGTCCCCTACCGGCTGCCGCATCCGTGGGCGCTGCCCGAGCGCGCCGGATATCCCCAGATCGGTACGGAGGCTTCGCGTTTCGTGCTGCCGATCCAGCACCGGGACGGGCGCGAACGCTGGCTCGAGGTGAGTGCGAGCTCCCTGGTGAAGCAGGAGAACAACGAGCAGATCTTCGTCGGCACTGTGCGCGACGTGACCGCCGAGCACGACGCGCAGGCCCGCGATCAGGCGGCCTCGCGACTGGCCACCGCGGTCGGCGCGGCGACGAGCATGGTGGAGGTGCTGTCGGTCGGGCTCGACGAACTGCGCCAGACGATGGGGGCGCGCACGGCGCTCGTCGCGGTCTGGCCGAGCCGGACCGGGCTGCCCGACGTGTACTCGTGCGGCGAGCCGCCGTCGGCCGCCCCCGGCACCGACTCCCCTGCCGATACCGCGCAATTCGTGGCCTCGCCGGTGCAGGAGGTGGGCGGCCGGGTCCTCCTGGACGAGGAGGTGCGCAGCCTGCTGGACCGCGCGCGCCGTCAGCCCGCCCGCGGCCTGTCCGCCGTCACCGGCGAGGACGGCGGCGTCGAGGCCGTCGTCGCGGCGCTCGGCGAGACCGGCGACGCGGCGCTGTGGCTGCGGTTCGGTTCGCCCCGCGCGGTCAACGCGGCGGACTGGGCGCTGTGCTCGCTGCTGGTGGGACATCTCAGCGTCGCGCTGCAGCGCGCCCGCAACTTCGATCAGGCCCGCGCCACCTCGCTCACCCTGCAGCGCGCCATGCTCGGCCCGATCGAGCTGCCGCCGCGCTTCTCGGTGCACTACGAGCCCGCGCTGCCGCCGCTCGAGATCGGCGGCGACTGGTACGACGTGGTCCCGCTGCGCGACGGCACCATCGGCGTGGTGGTCGGCGACTGCGTCGGCCGTGGCCTGTCGGCGGCGGTGGTGATGGGCCAATTGCGCACGGCCGCACGGGCTCTGCTGCTGCGCGGCGCCGGTCCGGCGCAGCTGCTCGCCGAGCTCGACGCCGTCGCGGCCCGGATTCCGGGCGCCATGTGCACCACGGTGTGCGCCGCGGTCCTCGACCCCGAACGCGGCATGGTCCGCTACTCGAACGCGGGTCACATGCCGCCGATCCTGGCGCCGCCCAATGGGCCGGGCCGCATGCTCGAGGGTGGACGCGCGGTGCCGCTGGCCACCTTCGATACCCCGCGCAGGCCCGAGGCCACCACCGCGCTGCCCCCTGGCGCGACCCTGGTGCTGTTCACCGACGGCCTGGTGGAACAGCGCGGGATCGACATCGACGAGGGTTTCGTCAAGATCGCCGGCGTGCTCAGCGAGACGGGGGCGGCGCTGCCCCGCGATGTGGCCGACGCGGTGCTCTCGCGCCTGTGTCCGCCCGCGGGCTACGACGACGACGTCGCCATGGTGGTCTACCGGCAGCCGCCCGAGCCGCTGCGCCTCGACATCCCCGCCGCCGCGGCGGAACTGACCGGCCTGCGCCGCAATCTCTACCGCTGGTTCGCGACCGCCGCCGTCCCGCACGATCTGGCCGCCGATCTGGTCGCCGCCGCCAACGAGGCGTGCAGCAACAGCGTCGAGCACGCCTACCGCGACACCGAGCCGGGCCGGGTCACCCTCACCGCCACCTGCGAGGGCAACCGGGTGGTCATCGAGATCACCGATTTCGGCACCTGGGTGCCCACCCCGACCGACCCCGGTTTCCGCGGGCGCGGCGTGGAGATGATGCGCGTGCTCACCGAGGATCTGGAATTCGGGCACGACGAGAAAGGCACCCGCGTCCGGATGTGGGTCACCCTGCCCTCGATCACTTTCCCGACGGCCAATCCGCTGCGCGGATCGACCCGCGGCCCGGGCCAGCAGGTCACCCCGTCGATTCGGTAGATATCCGGCGGACTCGCCGCAGCGACATCGGATCTTGAATGCGGGAAACCGGGTTGCTACGGTGTGAATGCTGTTCCGCACCGAGTTCGGTGCGACCCGATAATTCAGCGTTCTTCCGCATTCCGGACTACAGGCGATTTTCCGTCCCTCCGCACGACATCGATGAAGTCGGCGTTGCGACGTCGATGCGTGCTCGCCTGCGGGCCGATCATCCGACCGAAGGGAGAAGGTGCTATGTCCAGTGTCATCGGTGGCATCGTGGAAATAGTCGTGGCCTTGCTGGAAACAATGTCGGCATAACTCGACGACCGATCCCGGGACGCCCCCTACCTCGTCCCGGGATCAGTTGTGTCAGGAATTCGGCGCGACCGGATCCCCGAGCATCGTGGTGTCATAGGCCGCGACGTCGAAAGACCGCAGCATGCGATGGAACCGGAAACTGAAATCCGGCCAGAGCCGGGACTGATTTCCTTTTTCGTCGACGAACCAGCTGGTGCAGTCGCCGCCGTTCCAGACCGTGCCGGCGAATTTCGTCTGCAATTCCCGGTTGTAGTCACGCTGAGCCTGTGCGCGCACTTCCACGGTCGCCAGTCCCCGTGCGTCCATCGTCTCGATCGCGGCGGCGATGTAGTTGATCTGCGATTCGATGGTGAACACCGCCGAGGTGTAGCTCAATGCCGCGTTGGGACCGATCATCAGGAACAGATTGGGAAAGTTCGCGATGGTCGTGCCCTTGTAGACGGCCAGGCCCTCGGCGTCGAACACCTCCGCCAGGGTGCGCCCGTCCCGGCCGCTGATCAGGTCGTAGGTCGGCGAGTCGGTGATCCGGAACCCGGTCGCGAAGACGATCGCGTCGACCTCGCGTTCGGTGCCGTCGGCCGCGACGATCGACTGTGCCGTGATCTCGGTGACCGCGTCGGTGACGACCTCGACATTGTCCCTGGCCAGGGCCGGGTAGTACTCGTTCGAGATCAGCATGCGCTTGCAGCCGAGCCGGTGGTCCGGGGTGACCTTGCGGCGCAGTACCGGATCCCGCAGCACCTGCCACATCTTCAGGCGGGCACCGGCCGAGAAGAAGTCGGCCAGCGGCGGGTACTTCGACTGCCACAGCACGAACGACTCGCGCACCCAGTACACCGCGGTGCGGGCCACCCGCTGCGCGCCCGGCACGTGCCGGTACCAGAGGCGTTCGGCCCGGGTGTACCGGTGGCCCAGGCGCGGCAGCACCCACGGCGCGCTGCGCTGATACAGCGACAGCTGCCCGACCCGGTCCGCGATCGCGGGCACGATCTGGATGGCCGAGGCGCCGGTGCCGACCACCGCGACCCGCTTGCCGGTGAGGTCGGCCTCGTGATCCCAGCGTGCCGAGTGGAACAGCGGGCCGCGAAACTCGCTGATGCCCTTGATGTCCGGCAGTTTGGGCGCGCTGAGCGGACCCGCGGCCGACACCGTGATGTCGGCGGTGAACGCGCCCCGGGTGGTGTGGATGTCCCAGCGCGCGGTCTCGGCGTTCCAGCGCGCGCCGGTCACCTCGCAGTCGAGCAGGATCGACTCGCGGATCCCGTGCCGGTCCACCACGTCCTGCACGTACTGCTGGATCTCCGGCTGGGTCGAGAAGGAGTGCGTCCAGTTCGGATTCGGGGCGAACGAGTACGAGTACAGCTGCGACGGCACGTCGCAGCCGGCACCGGGGTAGGTGTTGTCGCGCCAGGTGCCGCCGACATCGCCTGCCCGTTCGAACACCACCATGTCGGTGATCCCGAGCCGGCGCAGCCGGATGGCCACGCCGAGCCCGGCGAATCCCGCGCCGATGATCGCCACCCGCACGTGGCGCGGCGAGTCGGTCACCGGGCCCGCGCCGTGGTGTCGTAGGCCTCGATGTCGAACCGGCGGACCAGGCGCCGGTACTTGAAGCTGTAGTCGGGCCACAGCGCGGAGTTGTTGCCGTGCTTGTCCAGGAACCAGCTGGTGCAGCCGCCGGTGACCCACACGGTGCGGGCCATCTTCGGCTCCAGCGCGCGGTTGTAGGCGCGCTGCACGTCGACCTTCACCTCGAACGAGCGCAGGTTGCGCGCCTGCATGGTGGCGATGGCGTCGACCACGTAGTTGATCTGGGACTCGATGATGTAGATCAGCGAGGTGTAGTTCAGCCCGGAGTTGGCGCCCAGCATGAAGAACATGTTGGGGAAGTTGGCCACCGTGGTGCCCTTGTACATCTGGTAGCCCTCGGCGTCGGCCGCCTCCGAGACCGTGCGCCCGTCGCGTCCGGTGTAGAGGTTGAACGTCGGCGAATCGGCGACGTGGAAGCCGGTGGCCAGCACGATCGCGTCGACCTCGCGCTCGGTGCCGTCCTCGGTGACGATCGAGTTCGCCCGCACCTCGGCGATGCCGTCGGTCACCAGGTCGACGTTGTCGCGGTCCAGGGCGGGATAGAACTTGTTGGACACCAGCATCCGCTTGCAGCCGAGGCGGTGCTCGGGCAGCACCTTGCGCCGCAGCTGCGGGTCGCGGATCTCCCAGCGCATCTTCGCCCGGCCCACCGCTTCCAGCAGCAGACCGGTGCGCGGGTACTTCACCTGGGTGATCACGAACAGTTCCCGGGCCAGGTAGATGAAGCCGCGGGCCAGCCGCTGCAAGCCGGGGATGTGACGGAAGGCGAAGCGTTCGGGCCACAGGTAGGGCCGGGCCAGCTGCGGCATCACCCAGGTGGCGGTGCGCTGGTACACGTCGAGGTGCTCGACCTCGGGCGCGATCGACGGCACGATCTGCACCGCCGAGGAGCCGGTACCGATGACGGCGACCTTCTTGCCCGCCAGGCTCGCGTCGTGGTTCCACCGCGCGGAGTGGAAGATCTCGCCCTCGAAGCTCGAGATGCCTTTGATGTCGGGCAGATTCGGTTCGGCGAGCACGCCGGCCGCCGACACGACGAAGTCCGCGGTGTAGGCGGCCTTGGTGGTGTCGACCTCCCAGTGCCCGTCGGTGTCGTTCCACCGCGCCGCGGTCATCGCGCAGTCGAAGACGTGCTTGTCGCGCACGCCGTAGCGGTCGGCGACCTCGCGCAGGTACTGCTCGATCTCGGCCTGCGGGGAGAACGAGCGCGACCAGTTCGGGTTCAGCGCGAACGAGTACGAGTACAGCTGCGAGGGCACGTCGCAGCCCGCGCCCGGGTAGGTGTTGTCGCGCCAGGTGCCACCCACGTCGGCGCCGCGTTCGACGACGACGTAGTCGGTGACCCCGTGCTGGCTCAGCCGGATCGCGGTACCCAGCCCGGACAGGCCGCTGCCGATGATCAGGACCCGGACGTGGCTCCGGGGGGCGGTGTCACCGGGTAGCTCGCCGGTGACGGTGGTGGTGTCGTTACTGCTCACAGGGCCACCTCAGCGGGCTTCGTAGATGCGTTTGTGGCCGGATACGGCGGCGAGCCGGTACGGGCGCCGGGTCTCCTCCGCCATGGCGTGGTAGGCGCCGTCGCTGGGCGAACCGGCCTCGTGCAGCTGCCGGTAGTGCTCGTAGCCGATCAGTTCGCGCGAGTCGATGGCGGCCCGGTTGGCCGCGGTGCGCAGGTGCTCGCGGTAGCCGGGCTGCACGGTGCCGCTGAAGAATTCGGCGACGCTGCCGGAGCCGTAGCTGATCATCGCCAGTGCCCGGTCGGTGAGGTCGCCCGCGTGGTCGAGCAGCGCGGCCAGGCCCAGGTACAGCGACGCGGTGTAGCTGTTGCCGACCGTGCGGTTGTAGCGGGTGGTGTCGCCGATGGCGGCCTCGATCGCGGCGGCGTCGGCGGTGTGGCCCTGGCTCTCCAGCAGGTGGCGGTGCGCCTTGTAGGCCATCTTGGTGAAGGGCTGGTGGTAGCAGAACGCGGCGAACTCGCCGAGGTCGCGCCCGCCCTGGCGGCGGTAGTCGGTCCAGGCCTCCTGGGCCGCCTTCTGGTAGGCGTTGACCGAGGTCTTGCCGTCGACGATGGCGGCGCTACGGTAGTTGGGCCGCCAGAAGTCCATGATGTCGGCGCTGTAGAGCCCGGACTGCGGATCCAGTTGCAGGATGGCCGGATTCGCGGTGACCAGCATCGCGACGGCCGCGGCGCCCTGGGTGGGCTCACCCGGGGAGTCGAGGTCGTACTTGGCGATGTCGGCCGCGATCACCAGCACCCGCTGGGCGGGGTCACGGGCGATCAGGCCCGCCGCGAACTGCAGGCCCGCGGTACCGCCGTAGCAGGCCTGCTTGAGCTCGACCACCCGCGCGGCGTTGGGCAGCCCGATCAGCGAATGCAGGTACAGCGCGGCGGCTTTGGACTGGTCCACACCGGTCTCGGTGGCCAGCAGCACGGTGCGGATGTTGTCGGTGCCGTGCCGCTCCAGGATGGGCGCCGCGGCCGCGGCGGCGATGGTGACGATGTCCTCGTCGGCCGCGGCGACGCTCATCTTCTCCTGGCCGATGCCCAGGTAGAACTTGTCGCGATCCACGCCGAGGCGTTCGGCGAGGACGGCGTGGTCGAGGGCGTAGTGGGTGGTGGCGAACGAAAGGTCGTGGATACCGACCGGCAGTGTGTGCGTCATCGTTGGGTTCCGTTGCTCGTGGTTGACCGCTCGAATTGGGTGTGGGCGCGCATCAGCTCGCCGCGATTGGTCTGTGCCGCCATCAGCGACAGTTCGCCGCACAGGACCGAAGCCGCGCCGATGACGGCGAGGCGGCGGGCGTTCTCGCCCGGCTCGCGGTCGGCGCGGCAACCGAGGCGCTCGAGGTTCTCGTCGACGAAGCTGGCGTGCTTGCCGTTACCCACGGTGCCCACGATGAGGTTGGGCAGGGTGCACGAGAAGTACAGGTCGCCGTCGCGGTCCTCGGCGTGGGTGACGCCCTGGGAACCCTCGACGATGTTGGCCGCGTCCTGGCCGGTGGCCAGGTAGAACGCCAGCAGCATGTTGGCGTAATGCGCGTTGGCGGAACGGATTCCGCCCGCGAGCAGGGTGCCGATCAGGTTCTTGCGGATGTTCAGCTCCACCACCTGGCGGGCGGTGGTGTGCAGCCGCGCTTCGACCACCGCGCGCGGGATCAGCAGCTCGGTGACGACGTTCTTGCCGCGCCCGAGGATGCCGTTGACCGCGGTGGCCTTCTTGTCGGTACAGAAGTTGCCCGAGATGGAGCCGTATCGCACGCCCGGCAGGGTCGCCAGGATGTGGTCCATCAGGTGATCGCTGGCCAGGGTGGCCATGTTGTGGCCCGAGGCGTCGCCGGTGCTGAACTCGAACCGCAGGAACAGCAGGTTGCCGTTGATCTGGTGGTGCAGATCGATCAGCCGGGCGAAGCGGCTGGTGCCGGCGACCACGTCCTGCAGTTCGGCGAAACGGTCCTTCAGCGTGTTCACGGTGGTGAGCGCGGTGTAGGCGTCGTCGGCCTCGAGCAGGATCGAACGGGTCATCCGCTCGTCGATCAGGGTCGCGACGATCCCCTTCTCGGTGAGCGTGGAGATGCGGGCGCCGCGACCGACCGAGGGCCACAGCGGGGTCTCGTAGGTGGCCAGGGGAATGTCGACGGCGTCGTCGACGACGTTCCCCGTGATGCGCACCGGCCCCACCCACTGCAGCGGGACCGCTGCGTACGACATGTCATTCACCGATGACTCCTCCTCGGTCTTTCGATTCGCGCCACCAGGGACTCCGGTGGGCAAGGGACGCCGCGTCGATGCCGCGCAGTGCGCAGAAGGTCGCCACGTCCCCGGTGATCAGCAGGTCGCAGCCGGCCAGGTCGGCCGGGGTGCGGGCGCCGAGCACGGTCAGGATCTGGCGCAGCTGGTCGAGCCAGGTGCGGATCTGGGCGATCAGCGTGTCGGTGTCGGCGCGCACGACGGTGTCGAGGAACGCGCCGGCCACGCCGGTCGCGGTCGCGCCCAGGGCCAGCGCCCTGGCGATGTCGAGCGGCGAGCGGATGCCGCCGGAGGCCGCGATGTCGATCCCGTCGATGCCCGCGCAGTCGAGCAGGCAGTTCGGGGTGGACTGGCCCCAGCTCTCGATGAAGGCGAAGTCGGCGGCCGGGCGCCGCTCGTTCTCGATGCGCGCGAAGTTGGTGCCGCCGCGTCCGCCGACATCGGCGACCGCGACCCCGGCGTCGCGCAGCCAGGTGACGGTCTGCCTGCTCAGCCCGAAGCCGACTTCCTTCACGACCACCGGCACCGGCACGTGGGCGGTGAGGTGCTCGATCTGGCGCGGCCACGAGGCGAAGGACCGGTCGCCCTCGGGCATCACGGCTTCCTGCACCGCGTTGAGGTGGATCTGCAGCGCGTCGGCCTCGAGCAGGTCGATCGCGCGGCGCGCCTGGTCCAGCGTGGCGGTGGCGTTGACGTTGGCCATCACGAAACCGTGCGGATTCTCCTCGCGCAGCACCCGATAGGTGCCGGCCACCGCGGGATCGCGGAAGTAGGCGCTCATCGAGCCGGTGGCGATGGGGATGCCGGTCTCGCGGGCCGCGACAGCCAGCTTGCGGTTGATCTCGCCGGTGGCGGCGCTGCCGCCGGTCATGGCGTTGACGTAGAGCGGTGTGTCCCAGGGCTTTCCGGCGAATTCGGTGGTCAGCGCGACATCGGCGCTGTCGATACCGGCCAGGGCGTGATGGACGAAGGTGACCGCGTCGAAGTCGTTGCCGCCGGAGTCGGCGCGACGCTGGTTCACCGCGTGCCGGACGTGGTCGTCCTTGCGATCGGCGATCATGCGATCTCCCCTTCGGTCGGGTGGATACGGAGCGGCAGCGGCCGGATACCCGCGGCGACCCAGCGGCCGGTGAGTTCGGCGATCGCGGCCGGGCGGTCCCGCTCGATCAGGGCGATCCCGCAGTCGCCGCCGCCCGCGCCCGAGGGTTTGGTGGCCGCGCCGACGGCGGCGCCCGCCGCGCACAGTTCCCGCAGCCGCGGTGTCATGATGCCGAGGCCGGTGCTGTCGTCGAGGTCGACCAGAAGGTCACGGGCGCGGTCGATCTCGGCGCGGACCGCGACGGGATCGTCGGCATCGAGCGCGAGCAGCAGGCGGCCGACACAGTCGTTGCTGCGGGCATTGAACGCCGCGCGGCGATCGCGGGCCGTGCCGGCGGCAGGGACGGCCTCGGCGACCGCTACTCGGCGAGTAGGGACGGCGGCAGGGTCGGCCGTGGCAGCGGCGACCAGATCCGGGGTGGACGCGGGGTTTCCGGTCCAGCCGATATGCAGGGCGAGCCGGGTCGGGGTTCGGAGTGGGCGCACCGAGAGGCCGGGCCAAGGGGCGTGCAGTGCGGCGTCGATGCCGTCGTTCGCGGCGAGGGCGGCGGCGAACGTGCGGTCCGGGGACGTGTAGGCCAGCCACCCGCCCCAGGTGGCCGCCGCCACGTCGCCCCCGGAGGCGCGCGGATTCACCGCGATCGTGGCGAGCATGGCCAGCCGGTACCGGTCCATCGGGGAAAGATCGAGGTCGTGGAACCGGCCGAGCGCGGCGACGGCCGCGACGGTGACGGCCGCGCTGGAACCGAGACCGTACTTGCGGCCGTCGGGGTCGCCGAGGTCGGTGGAGACCGCGAGATCATAAGGGCGGGAGACGATCCCGCGCTCGGCACGCAGCCGGTCCAGCGTCGACGCGGCGGCGAAGACGTAGGCGAACGCGGCCGGGACGGCGGCATCGGGGGTGGCCGGGACCAGCCGGTCACCGTCACGGTGACAGGTCAGCGAGGTCCCGCCGTCCAGATCCGACCGCAGGGTCGTGGCCGCGTCGGCGGGCACCTCGGTGATCGTCGCGGTCGCGTAGCGGTCCACCGCGGTGAGCACCGCACGATGGCCCGGCTCGACGACGGCGTACTCCCCCGCGATGAACAGCTTTCCCGGTGCGCGACAACTGATCACGGGTGTTCGCCCCCGATCAGCCGCGCGCCGGGACCGATGTGCGCGGTGGTGGTGGCGACGAAGCCACCGAGCGCCTCGATGGTGGCGGCGACGGTGGGCGCGTCGGCCCGCGCGCACAACACCTTCACATTGGGGCCCGCGTCGATGGTGGCGTAGGCGACGATGCCGTCGGCGCGCAGCGCCTGCACCGCGTCCAGCACCGCGAGCGAGTGCGGGGACAGATAGCGGATGCCGGGCCGCGCGGTGAGCATGGTGGCATGCATTCCGAGCGCGTTGCGTTCGGCGATCTCGCCGATGGCGGCCAGATCCCCGTTCGCGACGGCGGTCCGCATCTCGGCCAGATCGAGCACCGAGGACTCGGCCCACGGCCGGTAGAACGGGGAGGTCTCGGTGGTCCGGCGCATGGCGACCCGGCTCGACACCGACTTGGCGCCCGCCGCGACGACCGCGACGACCAGGGCCGGATCCAGCTCGTCCCCACCGATCGGCTCGGCGTAGGAGCTCAGGTCGCCGGCTTCGCCGTCGCCCTCGCCCGCGTGCCAGACGGCGAACCCGCCGAAGATCGAGCGCGAGGCCGAGCCGGAGCCCCGCCGGGCCAGCCGCGAGAGGGCGCGCCCGTCCAGGTCGAGCCCGTAGGCGGCGGCGGCCGCGGTGGCGAGGGCGGCGAATCCACTGGCCGAGGAGGCCAGACCGGCCCCGGTCGGGCCCGCGTTGCGGGTGACGACGGCGGCGCGCTCGGATCGGCCCGCCAGCGCGCGGACCAGGTCGAGGAAGTTCTCGACCCGGCTCAGCGCAGTACCGGTCGCGGCGGTGTCGTTGAGTTCGACGGTGTCGGCGGGACCGTCGACGAGCCGCACGGCGGTGGTCGTCGGGAAGATGTCCAGCGTCATCGACAGGCTGCCCGTGACGGGCAGGAACAGGGTCTCATCGCGCTTGCCCCAGTACTTGACCAGGGCGATGTTCGGGTAGGCGACGGCCACGGCCGTGCCGTCGGACTGCGGCGCGGCCGCCACGGGTGCTGCGGAAGGGGAAGTCATCGGCTGGTTTCGCGTTCCGGTCTCGAGGCGGAGGGGGACAGAGGGCCGGGGCGCAGGCTCGCGGTGGTGACCGTCCAGGTCTGCGCGGCGCCGGCCCGGCGCAGGGCGGCGCTCACCGCGGCCACCGATCCGGTGGGCGTGAGGGCGAGCACGCAGCCACCGAGGCCGGCCCCGGTGAGCTTGGCGCCGAACGCGCCCGCGGCGCAGGCGGCCTCGACCAGGGCATCGATCTGCGGGGTGCTGACCCCGAGGTCGGCGAGCAGGCGCTGGAACGACAGCATCGCATCGCCCAGGGCCGCCGCATGTCCGGCGGTGAGATCGGCGGCGGCGGCCTCGATCAGCCCGGCGGCCGTGGCCAGCTGCGCCCGCGCGGCGGCCGGGTCGCGCTCCAAGGTGCGGCGGACGCCCGCCACCGCGTGCTGGGTGGAACCGGGAACGCCGGTGTCGGCGATCACCAGCGCGGCGTCCACGCCGACGGACAAGGGCCGGGCCGCGCCCTGATGGAACCAGATCGGCCCGCTCGCCAGCACGGCGCTGGCGTCGATGCCGCTGGCCCGGCCGTGCGCGACCTGTTCGCCGCACTGCACCAGCTCGTAGAGCGTGGCCGGGTCGACGGCGCGGCCGTACAGGTCGGCGACCGCGCGGACCGCCGCGCCCGCGCACGCGGCGCTGGAGCCCAGGCCACGCGCCAGCGGGATGTCGCATTCGACGAGGACGTCGACGAGATCGCCGGCACATCCCCAGCGCCGCAACGCTTCCTCGACCGCGACCCGCGGCCCCGAGGCGGTGCTCGCGGTGTGCGGATCACCGGCGAGGAACCGGAAGTGTCCCGCGGCCAGGACGGAGGATTCGGTGTCGGGGGCGCCGCGCCGGGCAATGGCGCGCACCGGCAACGCGGGCAGGGGAAACGCGATCGCGGGGGTGCCGTGGACGACGGTGTGCTCACCGAGCAGGATCGCCTTGGCGTACGAGCGGCCGATGCCGGCCGCCGGGCCCGGGTCTGTGGAGTTGTGTCTGATGCGCTCTCGAACAGGATGCGCGTTCACATCGATTCCTCTCCCGCACTCGGGCGGTGCCCGCCCCGCGTGTCACCCGAAGGGGAAACACGCGGGGCGGGAACGCTTCACGGCTGTCGGGTCGATCGGCCGAAGATGCGGAGCACGGACGGGAAGAAGGCGGGAACCTGAGCCGCGTAGGCGCGGTAGGACGCACCGAAGCGCGCGATCAGGTCCCGTTCCTCCAGGTAGGTGCCCAGCAGGATGTAGCCGGTCAGCCCCAGTGCCCACACCAGATGCCCGACGGTGAACGTGCTGGCGAACCAGAACGAAACCAGCAGGCCGGTCATCAGCGGATGCCGGACCAGTCGGTACACCCCGTTCACCTGCAACCGGTCCACCGTCGCGTCGGGTACCTGGATGACGTACTCGCGGTAGGCCTGGCTGATGCCGAGCAGGTGGAAGTGGTTCAGCAGCAACGTCGCCGCGTAGACCAGCACGAAACCGAGCCAGAACCCGGCGTCGAGCACCAGTCCCACGGTGCCCTCGGCCGACCACAGCTGCGCCGGAATCGGCTGCCACGCCAGCATGATCACCCACATCACCAGGCACACGGCCACGATGTAGACGGTCCGCTCCAGCGCCTCCGGCACCCAGCGGGTGACGAAGGCCTTGAACGCGGGCCGGGCCATGCCCGAGTGCTGCAGGCCGAACAGGCCCAGCAGCAGCACGTCGATGATCAGTGCCGGGACGGTCGACAGGTGCGGGCCCTTGTCGATCGTCTTCGGCAGGAACCAGCCGCCGGCGAACAGCAGCATCAGCGGCACGGTGATGCCGGCGACGCCGTAGACGGCGAAGGCGAACAGGAACGGCACGAGGCGCGAGCGGCTCGTCAGGACGTCCCTGGCCTGCGACGACGTGGGGGTGATCAGATCCATGCGAACCACGGCAGGTACCGGTTGCGCACGGTCCCCTCTTCGATGCGCTTCTCCAGCTTGGCCTTCCACTTGTTGCCGTAGCCCTCGTTGAGGAAGCCGCCGGGCCAGAACAGGCGCCAGCCCGACTGCGCGACCATCCAGTAGGGGACGATGACGCCGGGGTTCACGTCACGCATGTAGTCGAGCTTGTCCGGGATCTGGCTCCAGTGGATACCCGGGTAGCGGTGGTGCACGCTGTGGTAGCCCTGGTTGAAGATCAGGAAGTTGAGGATGTTGCCCGCGTTGTTCAGCGAGGTGCTCGGCTCGTCGTCGAAGCCGCGGGCCGGCGCGTGGCTCAGCCAGGCGAAGTAGCCCGCGTTGACCTGCGTGATGAGGAACGGCACCCAGTAGAACAGGACGAACTTCTCCATGCCTGCGGCGTACCAGACACCGCCGATCACGACCGCGTACACCGCCAGGTCGAACAGGAACTGGTGGCGGGTGCGCAGGCGCCGCGGCGCCGGGTTCGCGGCGAAGACCATCCGCATGGTGTGGACCTTGACGATCACGCCGTAGCGGACCCAGTACCAGATGGCGCCGAGGCCCTTCTCCATACCGGTGGTCGCGGTGACGTCGCCGGGCCCGTCGTTGAACCGGTGATGGTTGAGGACGTGCACCTCACGCATCTCGGCGGCGGTCAGGTTGCCCGGCAGACAGCACAGGATGTCGACGACCCGGTTCGGGAACTTCGACACGAACAGCGGCCGGTGGGTGTGCATGTGCATGACGCCGATGGTCAGCGACAGGTTCAGCAGCGACAGCACGATGATCAGCGGCACCGCCACGTACCAGTTCGAGGCGAACGGCACGAACAGCCCGAAGGCCGTCATGCCCATCCACAGCGCGATGTGCACGAGCGGGCCGACATTGGAGGCGTGCTCGAGCTTGAGCACGCGTTTGCTGAACGGCGTCTGTTCGGGGGCGACGGGCGTTGGGGTGCTCATAGTCGAGCTCCTTCGCTAGTGATGTCCAGGACGGTGAGCGCGGGTCGGATCAGGTTGCTCATGGGCGGCTCCCTTGGGTGCTGGTGTCGAGGGCAGCGAGTTGGAGTCTCGTGGCGAGGGCCTGCAGCGCTTCGGGTTCGTGCGGTGCCACCCGTTCCATCGCGCCGAAGGCGAGGTGGTCGGCGATCATCATGGTGCGGATCTCGGCGTCGGGGAGTTCGCCGGTGAGCGGCTCCTCGGGCAGCGTCTCCACGAGCGCGAAGGTGGTGTCGACGATCAGCGGGACCAGCGAGGTCGGCATCGACAGCGGGTCGCCCGCGCCGAGGACCCGCGTGGCTCCGCTCGCGCCGTCGGCGAAATCCGGTGAGGCGTCGAGCATCCGGTGGATCGCCAGGTCGGCGGTACCGCGCACGCGCTCCAGCATCCGGTTCCAGTAGCGGTTCGAGGACGCCGCCAGCAGCGCGGCGCCGACCTTGCGCCGGTAGGGCGCGGGCGTGTCGACCACCGAGCACAGGAACGCGGAGGTGGTGATGGTCATGTACGCCATCGCCGCGCGCGCACCCCGGCTCGGGGTGCCGGGGCCCAGCCGGGCCAGCAGGGCGAACCCGCCGAGCGCGGGGGCGAGCAACTGCAGCATGACGATCCGCTTCAGTTCCTCGCGGTCGGCGACGCCGTAGATCTCGAACTCGTTGTCGCGCAGGTCGTTCGCCGACTGGGCGATGACCGCGACACAGCCGGTGAGCTCACGCAGGTCGGCTTCGGAGAGCACATTGTCGGCGACCAGGGCGCACGCGTAGTGGGTGACCCGGCCGAGCACGCCCTCGCTGTAGGCGACCCGCGACAGCGGGGTGTCGATGTTGCGGGCCATCACGCCGGCCACGTCGGTGACGACCTCGCCGACCCGCTTGCGCCCGTCCGCCGACAGCACCGAGACCAGTGCCCTGATGTCGGTGATGCGGTCGGCGAGCAGCCGGTCGACGGCCTCGCTGTCGCGGGCCGCCACGGCGACCGCGGGCAGCGCGGGCGGCGGGGTGTCGGTGGCGCCGGTGAGGTAGTCCGCCGCCGCGAGCACGGCGCCGCTCGCGATCGCGCGCTCGCTCAGGTCCTCGAAGGCGTCGAGGACCCGGCAGGCCAGCAGGGCCGCGGTGGCCTCGTCGCGCAGGTGCGCGGGCAGGAAGCTCACCGAGATGCCGAGGTTGCGGCCCGCCGGGATCAGGGCCAGCGCGGCCAGCTCGGCGGGGGTCGTCGCGGCGCGCAGCGCGGCCAGGTCGGGCGCGCGCCGCAGGTGGCGCAGCCCGTAGGCGAGCGAGCCGATCCGGGTCTTTCTCATCGGTTGATCACCTGCTGCAGGAGTTCGCGGAGATCGTCGCGGGCCGGCGACGGCGGGAAGATGTCGAGCGCGGCGCTCGCGGTCTCGGTGGCGCGCACCGCGACCACCCGGGCGGCCTTGGTCGCGCCGCTGTCGACGAGGTCGGCCTGCAGGACCGCGCTGGAGGTGGTCTCGTCCAGCCACATCTCGCGGGCGCCGGGGCGCAGGGCCAGCCATTCGATGACCGGCCAGGTCGGCACCCGCCGGTCCAGGTCGCCGCAGGCGTCCTTGCCCAGTTCGGGTCCGCCCTCGATGTCGCGGACGTCGTCCATGATCTGGAAGGCGAGCGCGAGCTGGTCGGCGTACTCCATCAGCGCCTGCAGCCGGTCGTTGTCGGCGCCGCCCGCGGTGCCGCCGTAGGAACACGAGAGCCGGAACAGCGTGCCCGTCTTGGCGCCCGCCACCAGCTCGTAGTGGCGGCGCAGCGCGGTGGCGTCGACGGCGGGCGGCAGGGTTTCGATGAGCTGGCCGAACGACAGGTCCGACAGCCGGTCGGCGTAGGTCACGCCGGGGGCGTCGCCGATGCCGGCGAACACCCCGGCGTTGTCGGCCAGCACCTGGGCGACGACCTGCATGGCGGTGCCGGCCAGGTGGAATCCGGCCCTGGCCGCGATGCGCACGCCGAAGGCGGCGGGGACCGACGGCGCGCCGCGGCGCAACAGGGAACCGTCACAGATGTCGTCGTGCAGCAGCGAGGATTCGTGCAGCATCTCCATCGCGCAGGCCAGATCGATGGCGGCGTGACGCGGTGCCGCCTCCACGTCGGGGAGCAGACCCGCGCACGCGAGCACGAGGCGGGCCCGGACCCGTTTCCCGGGAGCGGCCAGGACGTGCCGGTAGATGTCGTCGAATTCACCACCGGTGCCGAGGATTTCATGCAATCGCTCGGTGACCAGCGGGAGCAGCTCGACCGGGCCGACAGCCGCGTCGCCGACGCCGGACGGTCGCGACAGGACCGCCACCTGGTCACCCGAGTGCTCCGGGTGCACGGCCGGGTGCCCATCCTGACGGGGTGCTGAGGGTAGCGCGGGATTGTCCATGGCGCTGAACTCCTTTGGTGTGGTCACGATGGCGGTGAGGTTCACCCCGACTGGCGCACAGGGTTCGGCGGGTGCTCGAGCGCGGGCCGTCGACGCTGGTGACCTGTCACAAACGACCGGGCCCGAGAGCTTCCCGACCGCTTACCTACCGACGGGTAGTTTTGTAGAACGTTCCCCGACTTGTCAAGCGCTACAACAGGTTTCACTTTTCACCCGTGGTATTCGACAGTGCCGCAAGGTAACTCGAGCACGCGAGTCACACAAGACCGAATCTTCACCATGGGCGAACCCCGTAACCCAGTGGAAGCTGCAGTGCTCCAAGGGATTCGGAGACCCTAGCCCAGCGAGGCGGGGAACTTGTTGCGCCGAGGTAAGGACTGAAGAGCTGTCGCGACACTGCGACAGCGCGATGCGGGCACGACGTCCCCGCCACTGGGGATCGCACCGACCACGAGCCGATTCTTCCGAGGAAACCCGGAAAACACCTGATCAGAGGGGCTGCCGTGGACGTCGTCGTCCGGCGGGTGGAGCGCGGAATCGCCGCTCGAACCCACTCTACGACCGCGCGCGCGTTGCCGCGAATCGGCTTGTCCGCATAGTGAGATCTCCACAGGTCCCCCGCCGAAGTTTGGCGTCTTTCCCAATACTCCCGATCGTTAGCTCGAGATACTAACGCTCCCTTGCCATTTCGACACTCAACGTCACACCGTCAGGGCATTCGTTTCGAATTGGAAGCGTTTCGGCCGACCCTTCCCCCACGTCCCCGGTGCGTGTCACCGCCCGCCGGTAGCATCGAAATCCCTCTCGCACAGCCGCCGTCGAGGCATCCTGCTCACCGAGCTGCCGCGGCCGCGGATCAACTACGAGGTGCTCGGCAATACCCGGGCGCATCTGCACGGGCATGTGCACGCTCGGTACGACTGGGAGCCGGCGGCGCTGCGGGTCGGGCCGGTGCATCTGTACGGTGCCGAGCGGTCGGCGCCCGAACACGCGCTCGGGCCACGGCACGACCGCTTGCGGGCGGCGATCACCGAGGCACTGTCCGCGATGCTCGGCGACGGGCGGGGTGAGTCAGCGGGCGGCGGTGCTGCCGAGGACGAGGAGGTCCGGGAGGGGGTGGTCGACGATCGGGACCGTGGGACGGACGGTGGGGCCCTCGCGCAGGACCGTGCAGCGGCGGGCCAGCAGCGCGCCGCAGGCCTCGACCGTCGTGGTGATCAGCGCCTCGGCCAAGGGGAGGTCGTCGTCGCGGTAGGCGTACACGGAGAACCGCACCGCGCGTGGGTCGTTCATCGGGTCGGCCTGCAGGACCACCTCGGTGGGGCAGCTCGACAGCAGCATGATCGCGGTGGCGAGGTCGGCGCAGGGGTCGCCGGTGGCGAGCTCGGCACCGGCGGCGACCGCCTCGAACACCGCCCGCAGGCTCGGCCGTTCGGGCACCGGCCGGTCGTCCTGAAGGCGGGACCAGCGGCGCAGCGCCGGATGGTCGGCGATGTCGGCTCTGGCGTGCCAGCGGCGCAGGCCGCCGGCGAGCAGTCGGCCGACCGCCGTGTGCCAGACGGCCGGGTCGTCGATGCGGGCGACGACGCGCAGGCGTCGGCAGTCGTCACCGTGGGGGGTCAGGATCGGCTCGATGGCCGGGATCGTCGCGCCCGCGACGGGTCGGTGGGTCTGCATGGTGAGCTCCTAGCGGGCGAGGGAACCGAACGACTGCTGTCCCGTGGCGGCACCACGCCACCACGCCGGCCGCAATGCCATGGCCGCGACCACCGGCACCGACTGCGCCGTGGTCGATTTCAGTACGGAAAAGCCCTGTCGGGAGGTCGTCCGGAGCGGCCCCGACTGCCGCGCCACTATAGCCATTTCCGCCCTCTCCGTTACCTGAATGGAACCCAGCGAACCATGGGCCACCAAACGTACAGCCCGAACAGGTCAGGGCGGGTGTTTCGTCACGAAACAGTGATAACCCGAAACGTAACGAAAATTGCCCTCCGCGCAACATGCCAGGTCAAGGACATTTTTTCGATTAGCCAGCAATTTGCTGTACGCGGCCGGCATTCAGATCGGATAACAATTTCCGAGGCGGTATCGGCCACGAATTCGAGGTATCACCGGCCAGTGTTCACACCGGCCGGAACAGCGTGGCGGACGGCAGTGAAATCGAGCGGCTTCATTCGTCGCGATTGGGCCCGAAGCTACCTTCCAGCCGATTACGCGAACCGGGATGGATCAACCGCGCGGCACTCACCAGCCCGCCCGAGGACCACGTCTTGCGCCGGATGAGCAGACACGGTTCGTCGGCGTCGATGTCGAGCAGCGCGCACTCCTCGCGGCTGGCCCGCACCGCCTCCACGACGTGCTCACCGCGGATCAGCGGAGCCACCTCGCTCAGGTAGGTGTTCGGGGTGACGGTGGTGAAGTCCTGGGTCAGGTAGTCGGGCGCCTGTGCCGGATCGACATAGCGGTCCTCCACCTGGATGGGCACATCGTCCTCGATGTGCACCAGCAGCGAGTGGAACACCCTGCCGCTCATGGCGTTTCCCAGCACCGGATGCCGGTCGCCCGCCTCCTCGGCGCGCACGAACACCACCTCGGTCCGGTGCCGGTGCCCGCGCCGGGAGATCTCGTCGGCGATGTTCCTGACCTCGAACAGCGGTGAGGCCGCCTTGGCGGGCGCGACGAAGGTACCGACCCCCATCACCCGGGTGAGCGCGCCGTCGGCGGTGAGATCACGCAGGGCCCGGTTGATCGTCATGCGGGAGAGCCCGAGCGCGGTGACCAGCTGGTTCTCCGAGGGGATCTGCGCGCCCTCGGTCCACCGGCCGCCCTTGATCTGAGCCATGATCAGCTGCTTCACGCGTTCGTACGCCGCGAACTCGGTCCCCAGCTCGCCGTACAGTGCGGCCAGGTCCGCATCGACCACTTCGATCGCCACCACCGGTATCCGTTCCCTCGGTTTGCTCAGAGAATACGTTGCGCCCGAACGCCACAGCGAGCTTGACAGGTACTTGTATATACAGGACTATACCACTAACCTGGATTTCAGTGACCCAGGACACAGCCGTCATTTCGAGGAGTGAAACCGATGACCGACGCCGCCCACCGGCCCGAACCCGGCCCCCGGCCCGTCTCCGCGCCGCGCGGCTCGCAGCTGCGCACGCGCGGCTGGCAGCAGGAGGGCGCCCTCCGGATGCTGATGAACAACCTCGATCCCGAGGTCGCCGAGCGCCCCGACGATCTCGTCGTCTACGGCGGTACCGGTCGTGCGGTGCGCAGCTGGGCCGCGTTCGACGCGATCGTGCGCACGCTGGAGACCCTCGCCGACGACGAGACGCTGCTGGTGCAGTCCGGCAAGCCGGTGGGGGTGTTCCGCACCAGCGAGTGGGCGCCGCGGGTGCTGCTGGCCAACTCCAATCTGGTCGGTGACTGGGCCAACTGGGAGGAGTTCCGCAAGCTCGAGCAGCTCGGGCTGATGATGTACGGGCAGATGACCGC
This sequence comes from Nocardia asteroides, assembly GCF_900637185.1. Lineage (NCBI taxonomy): Bacteria > Bacillati > Actinomycetota > Actinomycetes > Mycobacteriales > Nocardiaceae > Nocardia > Nocardia asteroides. The sequence goes on from NZ_LR134352.1 coordinate 4,788,955, forward strand.
CGGTTCGTGGATCTACATCGGCAGCCAGGGCATCCTGCAAGGCACCTACGAGACCTTCGGCGCGGTGGCGCGCAAGCGGTTCGGCGGCACCCTGGCAGGCACCATCACCCTGACCGCGGGCATGGGCGGCATGGGTGGTGCGCAGCCGCTGGCGGTGACGATGAACTCCGGCGTCGCGCTGTGCGTGGACTGCGATCCGGCGCGCATCGACCGGCGCATCGCGCACGGCTACCTCGACACGAAGGCCGACACCCTTACCGAGGCACTCGAACTCGCGATCGCGGCACGCGACGAACGCAGGCCGCTGTCGGTCGGGCTGGTCGGCAACGCCGCCGAGGTGTTCCCGCAGCTGCTGGCGATGGACGCGCCGATCGACATCGTCACCGACCAGACCTCCGCCCACGATCCGCTGTCCTACCTGCCGATCGGGGTCGCGCTCGCGGACTGGCACACCCTGGCCGAGAAGGACCCGGCCTGGTTCACCACCGAGGCGCAGGCCTCGATGGCCAAGCATGTCGAGGCGATGGTCGGGTTCCTCGACAAGGGCGCCGAGGTGTTCGACTACGGCAACTCGATCCGCGACGAGGCCCGCAAGGGCGGCTACGACCGCGCGTTCGCGTTCCCCGGTTTCGTGCCCGCCTACATCCGGCCGCTGTTCGAGGAGGGGCTCGGCCCGTTCCGCTGGGCCGCGCTCTCGGGCGATCCGCGCGACATCGCCGCCACCGACCGCGCCATCATGGAACTGTTCCCCGAGAACGAACACCTGAAGCGCTGGATCACCATGGCGGGCGAGAAGGTGAAGTTCGAGGGCCTGCCCGCGCGGATCTGCTGGCTCGGCTACGGCGAACGGCACCGCGCCGGCCTGAAGTTCAACGAGATGGTCGCCTCCGGTGAACTGTCCGCCCCGGTCGCCATCGGCCGCGACCACCTCGACTCCGGCTCGGTGGCCTCCCCCTACCGCGAGACCGAGGCCATGGCCGACGGTTCCGACGCGATCGCCGACTGGCCGCTGCTCAACGCCCTGCTCAACACCGCCTCCGGCGCGTCCTGGGTGTCGATCCACCACGGCGGCGGCGTCGGCATGGGCCGCTCCATCCACGCCGGCCAGGTCTGCATCGCCGACGGCACGCCCCTGGCGGCCCAGAAACTCGAGCGCGTCCTCACCAACGACCCCGGCATGGGCGTCATCCGCCACGTCGACGCCGGCTACGACCACGCCGCCGACGTCGCCCGCGAGCGCGGGGTCCGCATTCCCATGCAGGAGAACTGATCCCCACCCCGCCCGCGCCCCCTACCGGCGCGGGCGGGCGACGCTGAGATCCGGCCGCTCCCCCGGCGGCCGAACCTCAGCTGTCCTGGGCCTCGGTGAACTTCGCCACCATCTCCGCGGCCAACCGAGGTTGCTCGGCCTCCATGCGCTGTACGTAGGCCACCGCGTCACCGACGGTCCGCAGACTCGCCAGGTCCTCGTCGGGAATCTTGACGCCGTACTTGTCCTCGAGCTGGACGGCGATCTCCACCAGCGACAGCGAGTCGATCTCCAGGTCCTCGACGAAGGATTTCTCGATCGTCACGTCGGCGACGTCGATGCCGGTCACCTCCTCGACGATCTCCGCGATGCCTGCGACGATGTTGTCTTCCCGCGTGGTAGCCACGAATCACCCTTTCCTGTCTGCATTCTCTGTACGCTGCGCCGCCCGCCGAGCCCATCCGGGACCGAGCGGCGGTACCGGTACGCTAAAAGCTCCACCGGGGTGGAGGTGCAAGAGATTGTGACGGGTGACACACCCGCGGTGACACTGGTGAGCATCGGGGAATTGGCGCGGCGCACCGGGCTCGCCGTGCGCACGATCCGGTTCTATTGCGACGAGGGCATACTCGAGTCCCAGCGCAGCGCCGGCGGCCACCGGATGTTCGACGGCACAGCCGCCACCGAACGGCTACTGCTGGTCCGGCGTCTGCGCGCGCTCGGACTCGGGCTGGAAGCGATCTCCGCGGTGCTGCGAGGCGAACGATCGATCGACGAGGTGGTCGCGGCCGAAAGTGCCCGGGTCGACGCCGAATTCCGCTCGCTGGCCTGGCGACGTGCGGCGCTGCGGGCCATCGGCACGGCCGCTCCGGCCGGCCGCGCGCAGCGCCTCGCCGTGCTGGCCGCCGCTCAGGACGGCGACGCGGCACACGTGGAACTGCTGCGATTCTGGCAGCGCGTGCTCGCCCCGATTCCGGGCCGCGAAATCGACGTCTTCGTCGGGTGGAACGTGCCCGAACCGCCTCCGGATCCGACGGTCGACCAGATCGTCGCCTACGCGGAACTGGTCGCGCTCACCACCACTGCCGACCTGCACACCGCTGTGCGACACCAACTCTGGCGCGACCGCCCGCACCTGGTCCGCGACGGCCACCGCCTGTACGTCGAAGTCGGCGACATCATGACCGATGTCGTCCCCCGCGTCCTGCGAGACGAACACCCGCACAGCACAGACGAAGTCGACCGCTACGTCCGAGCCCACGCCCGCGCCCGCGGCGAACGCGATTCGCCGCGGTTCCGCCGAGACATGCTCACCGGTGCCACCGATACCGACCCCCGCATCCACCGCTACTGGACCCTGACCGACACCCTCCTGACCCCGCGCGTCACTGTGGGGCGAGCCCACCAGTGGGTCTACGAAGCACTGGCCCGTCCCGCGACCGAGAACCTCAGTGCGCGAGCGTGATCGGGGTGGGGGGTGGGCCGTCGCGGAGGAGGTCTGTCAGGCGGGTGACGAGTTCGCCCGGTGCGATGCGGGCGGGGGTGGTGGTGAGTTCGGGGAGGGTCCACCAGTGGTGGCCGGTGACGGTGGCGCGTTCGAGGGCGGTGAAGCCGGTGGTGTCGATGTCGAAACAGGGGACGCGGGCGAGGAAGTAGCGTTCGTGGCAGTCGTAGGTGGTGCCGTCCCAGGTGACGAGGGCGCGGCGGCGCCAGAGTTCCGGGCCGACCACGAGATCGGTGCGGCCGGTTTCCTCCTCGGCTTCACGGGCCGCTGTCTGCTGAGGCGTCTCGCCTGGTTCGCGGCCGCCGCCGATCGGGTACCAGAAGGTGTCCCCGTCGGTGGAGTCTATTCCCGAGAACAGCAGCAGGCGGTCGAGATCGTCCAGCATGATCAGGCGAACCGCGTGTCGCACAGTCGGTTCACGGTGCTCGGGCAGCATTCCGGCTCCTGTTCCGTCGACGCGTCCGCCGACTTCCAGCATGCCTCATCACCCGGAAGAGCCCGGTGCCCCCGCCGTTTCCGGCGGGGGCGGCTGGTCAGCCGAGGGGGCCGGTGACGGATTCGGCGGCGGTGAGGAGGGCGCCGGTGGCGGCGAGGTGGACGGCGGCCTCGATTTCGGGTGCCAGGTGGCGGTCGGGGCCGGGGCCGGGGACCCGGGTGCGCAGGACGTCGCGGACGGCGGCGGTGGCCGGGGACGGGGTGAGCGGGGCGCGCAGGTCGAGGGCGCGGGCGGCGGTGAGCGCCTCGATCGCCAGGACGCGGGTGAGTCCGTCGATGGCGCGGCGCAGTTTGCGGGCGGCCGACCAGCCCATGGAGACGTGGTCCTCCTGCATGGCCGAGGACGGGATGGAATCCACCGACGCGGGCGCGGCCAGGCGCTTGAGTTCGGAGACGATGGCGGCCTGGGTGTACTGGGCGATCATGTGGCCGCTGTCGACGCCGGGGTCGTCGGCCAGGAACGGCGGCAGGCCGTGGTTGCGGGCCTTGTCCAGGAAGCGGTCGGTGCGCCGCTCGCTGATACTGGCCACGTCGGCCACGACGATCGCCAGGAAGTCGAGCACATAGGCGACGGGGGCACCGTGGAAGTTGCCGTTGGATTCGACCCGGCCGTCCAGGGTGACGACCGGATTGTCCACCGCGGATGCCAGTTCGTACCCGGCGACGCGTTCGGCGTGCGCGAGGGTGTCGCGGGCGCCGCCGGCCACCTGCGGGGCGCAGCGCAGCGAGTAGGCGTCCTGGACGACGGTGCAGTCGGGAGTGGCGTGACTGGCGACGATCGCCGAATCCGCCAGCAGACGGGTCATGTTCGCGGCCGCGACGGCCTGGCCGGGCTGCGGGCGCAGCGCCTGCAGATCGGCGGCGAAGACCTTGTCGGTGCCGAGCAGGCCCTCCACGCTCATCGCGGCGGTCACGTCGGCCAGGCGCAGCAGTGCCCGCAGATCGTGGCAGGCCAGCACCAGCATGCCGAGCATGCCGTCGGTGCCGTTGATCAGCGCCAGACCCTCTTTTTCCTCCAGCTCCACCGGTTCGATCCCGGCCGCCGCCAGCGCCCGCGCGGCGGGTACGAGCGCGCCGTCGGCGTCGCGCACGGTGCCCTCGCCGAGCACCGCCAGCGCCACGTGCGCCAGCGGTGCGAGATCACCGGAACAGCCGAGGCTGCCGTATTCGTAGACCACCGGAGTGATCCCGGCCGACAGCAGCGCGGCGTAGGTCTGCGCGACCACGGGACGCACACCGGTCCGTCCGGTGGCCAGGGTCGACAGGCGCAGCAGCATCAGCGCGCGCACCACCTCCCGCTCCACCTCGGCACCCGACCCGGCCGCGTGCGAGCGAACCAGGCTGCGCTGCAACTGCTTGCGCAGCTCGAGCGGAATGTGGCGCACGGCCAGCGCACCGAAACCGGTGGACACGCCGTAGACCGGCTTGGGATCGGCCGCGAGCGCCTCGATGCGCCGACGGCTCCGGGCGATCGCGTCCAGCGCCTCGGCCGAGAGCCGCACGGGCGCGCCGTCCCTGGCCACCCGCACCACGTCGCGCGGCGCCACCGCGCCCGTCCCGACGACGACCGGTTCCCGGTCGACCGGCGCCTGCCGGTCCGAGTCGATGCTCACTGTGCTTACTCCATTCCAAACAATTTGCGGGACACGACTTTTCAGGCGATATCGGCGACGGGTTCCGGTGCGGGCACCGGGTCCGGCGCGGCGGCAACGGCCGGGCGCACCCACAGCCGGTAGGCCAGGCACAGCAGCGCCAGCCACACCGCGCCGACGACCAGCGCCACCCGGCTGTCGGCGTCGAAGGCGATCACCGCGACCACGAACACCAGGAACGCCATGGTCAGGATCGGACCGTACGGCCAGAACGGCACCGGGAACTTCAGCGCCGCGACCTGCTCGGCCGACATCCGCCGCCGCGAGCGGTACTGCGAGAGCAGGATCATCAGCCAGACGAAGATGGTGGCGAAGGTGGCGATCGAGGCGATGACCAGGAACACCTTGTCCGGGATGAGGTAGTTGAGCAGCACGCCGACCAGCAGCGTGACGGTCATGATGACCACCGTCATCCACGGCACCCCGTTGCGCGAGACCTGCCGCAGCACCGCGGGCGCCTGGCCGCGCTGGGCCATGCCGAACATCATCCGGCCCGCGCCGAAGATGTCGCTGTTGATGGCCGACAGCGCCGCGGTGATCACGACGACGTTCAGCACGGCCGCCGCGGGACCGAGCCCCAGGCTCTGGAAGATCTGCACGAACGGGCTGCCCTCGTCGCCGATGGTGCGCCACGGGTCGATCGCCATGATCACCGCGAGGGTGAGCACATAGAACAGGATGATGCGCACCGGCACGGTGTTGATCGCGCGCGGGATGGTGCGTTGCGGGTCCTCGGCCTCGCCCGCGGTGATGCCGATGATCTCGGTGCCGCCGAAGGCGAACATCACGATGGCGAAGCAGGCGAGGAAACCGCCGACGCCGGTCGGGAAGAAGCCGCCGTCCGACCACAGGTTCCGCACGCCGTCGCCGGTGTCGTGGATGCCGAAGCCGAAGATCAGCACGGCGATGCCGCCGGCGATCATCGCCACGATGGCCACGATCTTGACCAGGCTGAACCAGAACTCGACCTCGCCGAACACCTTGACGCTGAGCAGGTTGATCGCGCCGATGAAGAAGATGATCGACAGCACCCAGATCCAGCGGGGCACATCGGGGAACCAGAAGCCCATGTACACGCCGAACGCGGTGACGTCGGCGAGGCAGACGATGAGCATCTCGAAGGTGTAGGTCCAGCCGGTGAGGAACCCGGGCAGCGGGCCCAGGTGCTTACTGGCGTATTCGCCGAACGAGCCGGCGACCGGATTGCTCACCGCCATCTCGCCCAGGGCGCGCAGGACGAGGTAGATCGCGGCGCCGCCGATGAGGTAGGCCAGCAGCACCGAGGGTCCGGCCCGGTGGATGGCTTCCGCGGAACCGTAGAACAGGCCGGTGCCGATGGCCGAGCCGAGCGCGATGAAACGGATGTGACGCGCGGTGAGACCCCGCGTCAGCACAGCAACGGGCTTGTTCAAACCATTCTCCCGGGATATCGGAACGGCGCACGGATCGGGTGATACTCGATGGATTCGCCTGTGGGGCCGGTCACAGCGACCGGTACATGTATAAACCTGTATATACAGCCGTGTCAATGTGCGACCGTTCGACGGCAGCCTAGCGCTTGACGAACCTGTCTATACAGGCATATACATATCGAACGTGACCCAGCGCACAGGCCGGGGCCGCACGCTCGACGGCGTCACCGCAGAAAGACAGGCCGCTATGACCAGCACCGGCAGTTCCGAGGACCTGCTCACCCCCGAACGCCGCACCATCGACGTCGTCCCCGACAGCGAACGGCACGGCACCCCGCGCAGCCAGTTCACGCTCTGGTTCGGCGCGAACATGCAGATCACCGCGGTGGTCGACGGGGCGCTGGCGGTGGTCTTCGGCGCCGACGCGCTCTGGGCGATCCTCGGTCTGCTGCTCGGCAACGTCTTCGGCGGCGTGGTGATGGCGCTGCATTCGGCGCAGGGACCGCGCATGGGACTGCCGCAGATGATCTCGAGCCGCGCGCAGTTCGGCGTGCGGGGCGCGGTGGTGCCGCTGGTGCTGGTGATCCTGATGTATCTGGGGTTCGCGGCGACCGGCACGGTGCTGGCCGGGCAGGCGGTGAACAACATGCTGCACGTGGACGATCCGGTGATCGGCATCGTGATCTTCGGTGCGCTCACCGCGTTCGTGGCCGTCACCGGGTACCGGCTCATCCACGTCGTCGGCCGGATCGCGACCGTCGTCGGGATCGTCGGGTTCACCTATCTCACGGTCCGCCTCTTCGCCGAATACCCGGTCGGCGACTTCGTCGGGGTGATCGGGTTCGACGCGGTGACCTTCCTGCTCGCCATCTCCCTCGGTGCCGGCTGGCAGCTGACCTTCGGTCCGTATGTCGCCGACTACTCCCGCTACCTGCCGCGCAGTACCAGCGAACGCACCACCTTCTGGTCGACCTTCCTGGGCAGCGTGCTCGGCTCGCAGTGGGCGATGACGCTGGGCGCGCTGGTGGCCGCGGTCGCGGGCAAGGCGTTCCTGGCCGACCAGGTCGGCTTCCTGGGCGCGCTGGCCGGGCCCGCGGCGCTGGCCTTCGGGGTGTACCTGGTGATCGTGGTGGGCAAGCTGACGGTGAACGTGCTCAACGCCTACGGCGGGTTCATGTCGATCCTGACCACCGTCACCGCTTTCGACGGCCGCACCCAGATCTCCACCCGGGCCCGCACGTTCTACATCGTGGGCTTCGTCGGTGTCTCGATGCTGATCGCGATCGCGGCCAGCGCCGACTTCCTGAACAACTTCAAGAACTTCGTGCTGGTGCTGCTCATGGTGTTCACGCCGTGGAGCGCGATCAATCTGATCGACTACTACCTGATCTCGAAGGAACGGGTGGACCTGCCCGCGCTCTACGATCCGCACGGCCGCTACGGGGCGTGGAACGTGCCCGCGCTGGCCTGTTACGGACTCGGCGTGCTGGCCCAGATCCCGTTCCTCGCGCAGAAGCTCTACACCGGTCCGGTCACGGACCTGCTCGGCGGCGCCGACATCTCCTGGATCGTGGGCATCGTGTTCACCGCGGCGATCTATTACCCGGTCGCGCGCCGCACCGCCCGTCCGCCCGCACGGATGATCTATCCCCCGCACACCGCCATGGTCGACACCCGCGTCTAGGAGGACGTCCCCCGTGCCCACCACCGCACTGACCGAGATCGGCACCCTGGTCACCAACGATCCCGCCCTGGGCGAGGGCCCGCTCGGCCTGCGCCGCGACGCCGCGATCGTCTTCGACGGCGAGACGGTGCTGTGGGTCGGCGACAGTGCCGACGCGCCCGCCGCCGACACCGGCCTGTCCCTGGACGGGCGTGCCGTGCTGCCGGGGTTCGTCGAGTCGCACTCGCATCTGGTGTTCGCCGGCGACCGGGCCGAGGAGTTCGCCGCGCGGATGGCCGGGCTGCCCTACGGCGCCGGTGGCATCCGCACCACCATCGCGGCGACCAGGGCCGCGTCCGACGACGAGCTCGCCGCGACCGTGCGGCGGCTGATGGACGAGTCGCTGCGGGCGGGCAGCACCACCGTCGAGTGCAAGAGCGGCTACGGCCAGTCCGTCGTCGACGAACTGCGCAGTGTCCGCATCGCGGGCCGGTTCACCGACGAGGTGACCCTGCTCGCCGCGCACGTTCCGCCGCCGGAGTACGCCGGGCGCGCCGACGACTACGTCGCGATGGTGTGCGCCGAGATGATTCCGGCCTGCGCGCCGCACGCCCGCTGGATCGACGTGTTCTGCGAGCAGGGCGCCTTCGATCGCGAGCAGGCCCACGCCGTGCTCTCGGCGGGCATCGCGCACGGGCTGGTGCCGCGCGTGCACGGCAATCAGCTGCATCAGGGTCCGGGCGCGCAGCTCGCGGTGGAGCTGGGCGCGGCGTCGGTGGACCATCTCGCGCACGTGAGCGCGGCCGACATCGACGCGCTGGCGGGCAGCGACACCGTGGCCACGTTGCTGCCGGGGGCCGACTTCTGCACCCGCAACAGCTATCCCGACGCGCGCGCGCTGCTCGACGCGGGCGTGACCGTGGCACTCGGCGCGGACTGCAATCCCGGGACCAGCTACACGACGAGTCTGCCGTTCTGTATCGCGCTGGCCGTGCGGGATCTGCGCATGACGCCCGACGAGGCGGTGTGGGCGGCGACCGCCGGTGGCGCCCGGGCGTTGCGGCGCACCGATATCGGGGCGCTCACCCCGGGCTTGCGCGCCGACGCGATCGCCCTGGACGCCCCCTCGCACCTGCATCTGGCCTACCGTCCCGGAGTTCCGCTGATCAGCCGGGTGTGGCGCGGCGGCGCGCTCGCCTACGCGAAATGAGGTCTGCCCGATGATGTCCGAATCCCCGTGGACCGGCCGGATCGACGGCACCACCACCGAGCACCTGCGCTGGCACCAGGCGGTGCGGCCGTACGCGCCGGGCACCGATTCCGGGTCCTGCGTGTTCGTCGGCTTCGTCAGTGACGAAGGGGTGCGGCGCAACAAGGGCAGGCCCGGCGCCGCGCAGGGTCCCGACGCGCTGCGGCGCGCGCTGGCCCCGATGGCGCTGCGCACTCCCCTGCGCGCCTGCGACGCGGGCGACGTGACGGTCACCGGCGACCGGCTCGAGGACGGCCAGCGCCGCCTCGGCGCGACCGTGTCCGCGTTGCTCGACGACGGCGCGTTCCCGGTGATCCTGGGCGGCGGGCACGAGGTGGCGTACGGCACCTACCTCGGGCTCGCCGGCTCGGCGCGACGCATCCCGGGCACGCGAATCGGAATTCTCAACCTGGACGCGCATTTCGACCTGCGACCCGATCCGGTGCCCAGTTCCGGCACCCCGTTCCGGCAGATCCTCGAGGCCGACCCGGACGTGCGCTACGCGGTGCTCGGGATCAGCCAGCCCAGCAACACCACGGTCCTGTTCGACACCGCCGACCGGTTCGGCGTGCGGTACCTGCTCGACGACGACTGCGACCCGGACCGCGCGCTGGCCTTCGTCGACGAATTCGTGGCCGGGGTCGACCTGCTCTACCTGACGATCGATCTCGACGTCCTGCCCGCCGCGGTGGCGCCGGGAGTGAGCGCGCCCGCGGCCTACGGTGTCGCGTTGCCCACGATCCAGGCCGTGTGCGACCGGGTGAGCGCCGGTGGCGCGCTGGCCGTCGTGGATGTCGCCGAGCTCAATCCGGCACTCGACATCGACGGGCGCACCGCGCGGACCGCGGCCCGGCTGCTGCATCGCCTCGTCACCGGCCACGTGCGGCCCTGAGAACGAGCGTCTTGCAATGAAGGCTTGCCTATCCTAAGGTTTCCCGCGATCCGGTTCGCAACCTTCGCAGCACGGCGAGGGTGACGGCCGCGCCGTCGTCCCGCCACCTGCTCGCCGACCGATCCGCACGCATCACAGCGTCTTCCGCCTGCCCGACGGCCAGGCGCGCTCGGTCGTGCGCGATGAGGGAAATCCACCGTGTCCATGACAGTTTCGCCAAGCCCGGCGCTGCGCCGCACCGCGGTGTTCGCGGCCGGGCTCGCCGCGCTGGCCCTGTGCATCGTGCTCAGCCTCGCGCTCGGATCCCGGTCGGTGCCCGTCGGCACCGTGATCGACGCGATCCTCGGCCAGGGCACCGACCGCGACGCCGCGGTGATCACCGGGATGCGCTGGCCGCGCACCGTCGTCGGGCTCGTGGTCGGCGCCGCGCTCGGGCTGGCCGGCGCCATCGTGCAGGGGGTGAGCCGCAATCCGCTGGCCGCGCCGACGACGCTGGGCATCACCGCGGGCGCGGCGCTCGCGGTGGTCACGGCCATCTACGCGCTCGGGCTGAGTCAGCCGGGCCAGTACGTCTGGTTCGCCTTCGCCGGTGCGGCCGTGGCCGCCGTGTTCACCCTCGCGCTGGGACGCAGGGCGGGCGATCTGGACCCGGTCCGGCTGGTCCTCGGCGGCACGGTGGTGCAGCTGGTGCTGGCGTCGTGGACCTCGGCGGTGCTGCTGTTCAGCGAGCGCACCCTCGACGAGGCGCGGTTCTGGCTGGTCGGCTCGATCGCGGGACGCGAACTGTCGGTGCTGACGCCGCTGCTGCCGTTCGTGGTGATCGGCGTACTCGCCGGGGTGCTGCTGGCGTCCGGGCTCAACGCGGTCGCCCTCGGGGACGAGGCGGCGGTGGCGCTGGGCGTGCCGGTGACCCGGATCCGGACCGCGGGCATGGTGGCCGTCGTCCTGCTGGCCGGGTCCGCGGTCGCGGTGGCGGGGCCCATCGCCTTCGTCGGGCTGGCCGCGCCGCACCTGGTGCGGCTGGTCACCGGCACCACCGATCACCGGGTGCTGATCCCGGGCTGTCTCGTCGCGGGTCCGGTGCTGCTGCTGGGCGCCGACATCATCGGCCGGTTGATCATCCGGCCCTCGGAGGTGGAGGTCGGGATCATCACCGCGTTCGTCGGCGCGCCGCTGCTCGCGGTCCTCGCCACCAGGAAGGTCCGCCGATGACGACCGTGCTGACCGCGCCCGCCACCCGGACCCGGGTGCTCGCGCTCGTGCTCGCCGTGGCGCTGTGCGCCCTGATCGCCCTCGCCCTGTCCACCGGCGAGGTGCCGATGAGCGCCCTGACCGCGTTGCACGCCGCCCTCGGGCTCGGCGACCGCGGCGACGTCTACGTCGTGCAGGAGTTCCGCGCGCCGCGCGTGGCCGCCGGGGTCATCGCCGGTGCCGGGCTGGCCGTGGCCGGTGGCGTGCTGCAACGGCTGTTCCGCAATCCGCTGGCCTCCCCCGACGTCATCGGCGTGACCGGCGGCGCCTCGCTCGGCGCGGTGCTGGTGCTGGCCGCCGGGGCGACCCAGTACGCGATCCCGGTCGGCGCGACCGCCGGTGGCCTGGCGGCCGCGGTGGCGCTCGGCGTGATCGGCTGGCGCACCCAGGTGCCCACGGCCCGGCTCGTCCTGGTGGGCCTGGCGATCCAGGCCGGGCTGGCCGCCGCGGTGAATCTGGTGATCGTGCGCTTCCCCAAGGAGCTGGCCGGCTCGGCCATGCACTGGACGGCGGGCTCGCTCTACGGCCGCACCTGGCCCGAGGTCACCGGCGCCGCCGTCGGTTCCGTGCTGGTCCTGGCCCTGCTGGTGGTGCAGTACCGCACCCTGGCCGTGCTCGATCTCGGCGACGACTCGGCGGGCGGGCTCGGTGTGGGCGTCGGCAACGCCCGGTTGCGCCTGCTGCTCACCGCGGTGGCGCTGGCCGCGCTGGCCGTGGCGATCTCGGGTCCGATCGTGTTCGTCGCGCTCGCGGTGCCGCAGGTGGTGCGGCTGCTGTGCGGGCCGCCCACGGCGGCGACCCTGGCCGTCACCGGCCTGGCCGGCGCGACCCTGCTGACCGGCGCCGACTTCGTCGCGCAGCACCTGCTGCCGGTGGAGGGCCTGCCGGTCGGCGTCGTCACCACCACCGTCGGCGCACCGTGGCTGCTGTGGCTGCTGGTGCGCGACAGCAATCCGGCGAATCGGAGGACAGCATGACCGGGCAGCCCGGCAACGAATTGGCCACCCGCGCACTGGCACTGCGCTACGGCGAGCGCACCGTGATCGACGGGCTGGACCTGACCCTGCCCGGTCACGCGGTCACCGCCATCGTCGGTCCCAACGCCTGCGGCAAGTCGACGCTGCTGCGCGGGCTGACCCGGCTGCTGCGGCCCGCGGGCGGCACCGTCACCCTCGACGGCGCCGACATCCACCGGATGTCCGCGCGCGCACTGGCGTTGCGGCTCGGCCTGCTGCCCCAGCAGCCGATCACACCCGAGGCGATCACCGTCGAGGCGCTGGTGCGGCTGGGCCGCTATCCGCATCAGAAACTGTTGCGCCCCTGGTCGGCCGAGGATCAGTCCGCCGTCGAGGACGCCATGGCCCGCACGGGCACCACGCCGCTGCGGGACCTGCCCGTCGACCAGCTCTCCGGCGGACAGCGCCAGCGCGCCTGGATCGCGCTGGCCCTGGCCCAGGACACCGACCTGCTGCTGCTCGACGAGCCGACGACCTTCCTCGACCTGCGGCACCAGCTCGACGTGCTCGACCTGGTGGCCGATCTCAACACCACCGCGGGCCGCACCGTCGTCATGGTGCTGCACGACCTGGGCCAGGCCGCGCGCTACGCCGACCACCTGGTGGTGCTGCGCGAGGGCGCCCTCGCCGCCGCGGGCCCGCCCGCCGAGGTGCTCGACGCCGAGCTGGTGCGCACCGTCTTCGACGTCGAATGCCGGGTGATCCCCGATCCGGAAACCGGCACGCCCCTGGTGATCCCGCTCGGCCGGGCGGCCCGGGCCCGCGCCTGACATCCGCTGTCCCCCACGGCGACCCGGCTCCGGGCCGTCGCCCTCCGACCAGAAATGAGGACCGTCATGTCCCTTCGACGCCTCCGCGCCCGCGGATTCGGCCGGGCAGGCACCGCCGCCGCGGGAGCGCTGCTCGCGCTCACCGCGCTCGTGGGATGCGGTACCGACGCACCGCAGACCGGCGCGGCGAACACCGGCGCCGACACGGCCAGCTTCCCGCGCACCCTCGACACCGTCATGGGACAGGTGACCATCCCGCGCGCCCCGCAGCGCGTGGTGGTGCTCGACACCGCCGAACTCGACTCGACCACGCTGCTCGGGGTGACCCCGGTCGGCGCGGTCGTCCCGCACACCAAGACCGCGGGCGGCTTCCCCGAGTACCTGAAGGCCGGCCTCGGCGACGTCACCGACGTCGGTCCGCTGCTCGAGCCGAACCTGGAGCGGATCGCCGCGCTGAAGCCGGACCTGATCCTGTCCTCGAAGATCCGCCACGAGAAGGTCTACGACAAGCTCAGCGGCATCGCCCCGACCGTGTTCACCGAGACCACCGGCGGCCCGTGGAAGGCCAATCTGGCCGTGCACGCCAAGGCCCTCGGCCTCGATCAGCGCGCGGCCGACGCCCTGGGCAGGTACGAGGCCCGCGCGCACGCGCTCGGCGAACTGATCAAGGCCGAGAACAACGGCACCGCGCCCAGCGCGTCGGTGATCCGCTTCCTGGCGGGCCCGACCCGGCTGTACCAGAACCAGTCCTTCAGCGGCGTGGTGCTGGCCGATGTCGGCCTGAACCGGCCGGCCAACCAGATCACGACCGACCCGAAGAAGATCATGGTCGAGGTGAGCCCGGAACAGATCGACAGCGCCGACGCCGACATGATCTTCGTCGCCACCATCGACGATCCGGGCAAGACCCCGAAGAACGCGGTGACCAGCAGCCCGGTCTGGCGTGACCTGGCCGCGGTCAAGGGCAACCGGGTCTACGAGGTGCCGGACGAGACCTGGATGTCGGGCATCGGCGTGCAGGCGGCCCAGCGCATGCTGGCCGACATCGCCCAGGCGACCGGCGTCGCGCTGCCCGCGGAGTAGCCGCGCGGGTCAGAAGTAGCGCAGCCACACATAGATCCACGCCATCGTGGTGCTCAGCAGCGTCACCACGATGCCGTACCGGGTGAACTGCCAGAACGAGATCCGCTGCCCGGCCCGGGCGGCGATCCCGAGCGCGACGACATTGGCGCTGGCGGCCACGGCGGTGCCGTTGCCGCCGAAGTCGGCGCCCAGGGCGAAGGCCCACCACAGCGCACGCCCGGTCTCGGGGTCGGGGGCACCGGCGACGATGTCCTCGACCACCGGGGCCATCGTCGCCGTGTACGGGATGTTGTCGACGAACGCGCCCAGCAGCGCGGACCCGAAGACCAGCGCGGTGGCGGCCAGGAAGTAGTCGTCGCCGACCAGGTGGATCGCGGCGCCGCCGATCGCGGCGATCACCCCGGTGTGCACCAGCCCGGCGACCATGACGAACAAGCCCATGAAGAACACCAGCGTCGGCCATTCCACCTCGTGCAGGATGTCGCCGATGTCCAGGCCCGACACCAGCACCATGGTGCCCGCGCCGACCAGCGCGATCACCGACGGCGACACGTGCACCACGCTGTGCAGGCAGAACCCCACGATCACCCCGGCGAGCACGATCAGCGAGCGGATCAGCAGTTTCGGATCGCGGATCGCGCGGCGTTCCTGCAGCGCCATCACCGCGTCCACCGAGCCCGGATCGGTGCGCAGGGCCGAGCGGAACAGCAACCGGGTCAGCGCCACGAACACCGCGAAGGTGAGCACCACGATCGGCGCCATGTGCACCAGGAAGTCGTTGAACGTCAGACCGGCCCGGCTGGCGATGATGATGTTGGGCGGATCGCCGATCAGCGTGGCGGCGCCACCGATATTGGCGGCCAGCACCTCGGCGATCAGGAACGGCTGCGCGGCGATGCCCAGCCGGCGGCACACCACCAGCGTCACCGGGGCCACCAGCATGATGATCGTGACGTTGTCCAGGAACGGCGAGGCCACCGCGGTGATCAGCATGAGCATCACCATCAGCCGGTACGGGTTGCCCCGGGAGCGCTTGGCCGACCAGATCGCCAGATAGTCGAACAGCCCGGTCTGCTTGACGACACCGACGATGATCATCATCCCGAGCAGCAGGAAGATCACGTTCCAGTCGATCCCCTCGTGCGGGGAGAAGAACACCTCCTCGCCGGGGATCAGCCCGCACACCGCCATCAGTCCCGCGGCGATCAGCACGGTCTTGACCTTGTCGGCCTTCTCGGTGGCGATGAAGTAGAACGCGACCACGAAGATCAGCACGGCGAGCGCGGCGGCCATCGGTCGGCCTCAGTCGCCCGGGCCCGCGACGGCCAGACTGGTCAGCAACCGCTCCAGCGTGATGGCCCCGCGCAGCGTGCGCGACCGGTCGACCACGGCGATGAGCGGAGAGTGCTTGCGCGCCATCAGGATCGCGATCTCGAGCAGCGTGGCGTCGGGGGTCACCGTCGCCGGGGTGGCCGCGCCGTCGGGCAGGCAGTCACCGACGGTGAGGCTGCCCGGTTCCTGCCAGAACAGATCGGCGTGTACCTCGTCGATGGTGCGGACCAGTGTCGGATCGTTCTGGTACGAGCCGGGAATCACCAGGCGCAGCACCTGGGTGCCGGGCAGCACCGCGACGGGCCGGTCGGCGGCGTCGACGACGATCAGGCCCGGCAGCCGGTTGACCACCATCAGCCGCACCGCCCTGGCCACCGGATCGGCGGGCCGCACGGTGGGCAGGTTCATCGCGATGTCCCTGGCGCGCACGACCGGTCAGCCCCGCTCGGTGAGGTGGTCGAGGCGCCGCTCCAGCCGGGCGACCCGGTCCAGCACCGCACTGCTGCGCAGCAGCTCGGCGAGCTGGTCGGCTTCCTCAGGCGCCAGCGCGATGTCGGCGGCGGGCTCGTCGCGGTCCGCGGCGTAGGCGAGCAGGTGCCGGGTGCCGGTCGGCTCCGTCAGCAGGGCGAAGCGGGTGCCGCGGCGGGTGCGGAAGTGGTGCAGCACGCCGGTGCCGGGGATCGTCGTGCGCTCGGTGTCCATCGGCGAGCGGGTCCTTCCTGGCCTGGTGGAATGCGATATACCGAGTCTCGGCGGCGGCACCGGCCGTCACCATCGGCCGTGGCACCCATTTCCGGGCGCCGCGACACCTGCGGGGTGGAGGCCGGATGGGTGCGGGACCCCATAGACACGCGGGCGGAGCGCCAGCATGCTGGGTCGTATGAACCGTCCAGCAGCCCGTACTCCGGTCACGGCCCTGTTCTGGCGGGTCTGCCTGCTCAACGGCGTCGTCTTCACCCTCGGCACGCTGGTGCTGGCGCTGTCCCCCGCCACCGTCTCGGCCCGGGTCCGGCTCACCGAGGTGCCGGTGCTGCTCATCGGGCTGGCGGTGATCCTGACCGCCAACGCGCTCGCGCTGCGCACCAGCTTCGCCCCGCTCGACGAGCTGGTGGCCTCGATGCGCCGGGTCGACCCGCCGCAACGCGCGGCCCGGCTGGACCGGCGCGACAGCGGCGACTTCCACCACCTGATCGAGACGTTCAACGCCATGCTCGACCGGCTCGAGGCCGAACGTTCCGTCGCCGGCGCCACCGCCCTGGCCGCGCAGGAGGGCGAACGCAGGCGGATCGCGCGGGAACTGCACGACGAGATCGGGCAGAGCCTGACCGTGGCGCTGCTGCGGCTCAAACGGGTCCTCGACCGGGCGCCCACCGAGCTGCGGGCCGAGGTCGAGGAGGCGCAGGAGACCGTGCGCGGCTGCCTCGACGAGGTCCGCGGGATCGCCGCGCGCCTGCGCCCGGACGTGCTCGAGGATCTGGGACTGCACAGCGCGATCAACGCGCTGTGCCACGAATTCACCCGCACCGCCGCGGTTCCCGTGCACCGCCACCTCGATCCGGACATCTCCCGGCTCGACCCGAACGTCGAGCTGGTCTGCTACCGCATCGCCCAGGAGAGTCTGACCAACGTGCTGCGGCACGCGGGCGCCGACGAGGTGCACCTGCTGCTGGCCCCGCGGGGCGGCGCGGTGATCCTGCGGGTGTCCGACAACGGCCGCGGCGGTGTCGCCATGGACGGGGCCGGGATCCGGGGCATGCGGGAGCGCGCCCTGCTGATCGACGCCGCCCTCACCATCGACTCCCCGGTCGCGGGCGGCACCGCGGTCGAACTCGCGATCCCCGTGCGGCGGAACGGAGCACCGACATGAGCGCCCCGACCCGCATCCTGCTCGCCGACGACCACGCCCTGGTCCGCAGCGGGCTGCGGATGATCCTGGACAACGAACCCGATCTGCGGGTGGTCGCCGAGGCGGCCAACGGGTTCGACGCGGTGACCGCGCTGGCCGACGACGGCATCGACCTGGTCATCCTCGACATCGCCATGCCGCGGATGACCGGTATCCAGGCCGCGCGCGAGATCACCCGCACCCGGCCGGGCACCCGCATCCTCATGCTGTCGATGTACGACAACGAGCAGTACTTCTTCGAATCGCTCAAGGCGGGCGCGTCGGGGTACGTGCTCAAGTCGGTCGCCGACCGCGATCTCATCGAGGCGTGCCGGGCCACCATGCGCGGCGAATCGTTCCTGTACCCGGGCGCGGTCACCGCGCTGATCCGCGACTACCTGCAGCTGGCCCGCCAGGGTTCGGCGCTGCCCGACACCATCCTGACCCCGCGCGAGGAGGAGGTGCTCAAGCTCATCGCCGAGGGGCACTCGGCCCGCGACATCGCCGCCACCCTGGTGATCAGCGCGAAGACCGTCGACCGGCACCGCGCCAACATCCTGCAGAAACTGGGCCTGCGCGACCGCCTCGACCTGACCAGATACGCGATCCGCGCCGGGCTGATCGAGCCGTGAGCCCATCGCGGCCCCCGCGCGGGGGGGCCGCGATGGACCGCTCACTCCAGCGCGGGGTCCGCCCGCACGCTCTGCTTGCGGGTGACGGTGGCCCGCATGACCGGCTCGACAACGCGCGCCGCGATCGGCCCGATGACCGCCATCAGCAGCACGTAGGTGGTGGCCAGCGCCGCGAACTCGTCGGGCACCGCGCCCGCGGCCACCGCCAGACCGGCGATGACGATCGAGAACTCGCCGCGCGCCACCAGCGCGGTGCCCGCCCTGGCGCGGCCGAGCTGGGAGGCACCCGCGCGTTTGGCCGCCCACCAGCCGGTGGCGATCTTGGTCGCGGTGGTGACCACGGCCAGCAACACCGCCCAGCCCAGCACCGGCGGGATCGTCGCCGGGTCGGTGCTCAGGCCGAACAGCACGAAGAACATCGCCGCGAACAGATCACGCAGCGGTTCCAGGATCTTGGTGGCGTCGTGCGCGGTGGAATCGGAGATGGCGATGCCGAGCAGGAACGCCCCGACCGCCGCCGACACCTGCACCGCCGACGCGACACCGGCCACCAGCAGCGCCGAGCCCAACAGCTTGAGCAGGAAGATCTCCCGGTCCTCGCTGGCCACGATCGCCGAGACGTACTTGCCGTAGCGCAGCGCGACGACGAGCACGATCGTCACCGCCACCAGCGCGATCCCCACCGTCGTCAGGCCCGCCGCGAATCCGACACCGGCCAGCACCGCGGTCAGCACCGGCAGGTAGATCGCCATCGCCAGGTCCTCGAACACCAGGATCGACAGCACCACCGGCGTCTCCCGGTTGCCGAGCCGGCCCAGATCGTTGAGCACCTTGGCGACGATGCCGGACGAGGAGATGTAGGTGACGCCCGCCATCGCGATCGCCCCGGTCGGTCCCAAGCCGAGCATGAGCGCGACGATCACCCCGGGCGTCGCGTTGAGCACCAGATCGAGCAGACCGGCCGTCCACGATTTCCGCATGCCGGTGACCAGTTCACCGGCGGTGTACTCCAGACCGAGCAGCAACAACAGCAGCACGACGCCGATCTCGCTGGCGAGATGGATGAAGTCCTCCACCTCGTGCAGTTCGATCAGGCCGCCGGTGCCGAACACCAGACCACCGAGCAGATAGAGCGGGATCGGCGACAAGCCCACGCGCGCCGCGATCCGGCCCAGCACACCCAACCCGAAGAACACCGCCCCCAACTGGATCAATGCCAGCGCGGTTCCACTGAGCTGCACGAGCTCAGCCGTCGGAGAGAATCGCAGCGGCGGCGTCGAGCCCGGCATTGGTGCCGACCACGACGACCATGTCACCACCGACGAACTCGAACTCGGGTCCCGGCGAGGCGTGCACCTGGCCGGCCCGCAGCACGGCGACGATCGAGGACCTGGTCCTGGTCCGCATCTCCGTCTCGCCCAGGCGCCGCCCGGCGTACGGCGAGTTCGGCGGCACCGGCAGCGACCGGGTGCTCACCCCGTCGAGTTCGCGGTGCTCCTCGCGCAGCTGCGCGACCAGTTGCGGCGCCCCGAGCAGGCTGGCCAGGGTGCGTGCCTCGGTCTCCGAGAGCGGGACCTGCACGGTCGTGTCCGGGTCACCGACCTTGGTGAAGATCAGGTCGGTCCCCCCGTCCCGATGGTCGACCACACCGATCCGGCGGTCCACCTTCGACAGCGAAAACTCTTTCCTGACACCGATTCCCGGCAGGGAAGTCACATCTACATTCATTGGATCACCTAACCTCAGCTAGGCGATACCTTACCTTCCCTTTACCATTCCGCGGGCCGGTCAGCCTTGGTCGAGCAACCTTCCGGCGGCCTCCAGCCCCGTCTCGGTGCCGACCACGACGACGAGATCACCGGCGATGAAGGTGAAATCCGTTCCGGGCGAGGGCGTCACCTCACCGGCGCGGACCACGGCGACGACCGAGGCCTTGGTCCTGGTGCGCATCTCGGTGTCGCGCAGCGGGCGGCCGTCGAACGGGCTGCCGCGATCGATCGCGAACTGCCGCGTCGACAGCCCTCCGACCACGAGCGCGTCGCGGGTCTTCTGCACCACCTGGGGCGCGCCCAGCAAACCGGCCAGCACTCCGATCTCGGTGCTGGACAAAGGAATCGAGGTGGTGGTGTCGTAGTCGCCCGGCCGGGAGACCACCAGGTCCACCGAACCGTCGCGATGCTCGATCACGCCGATCCGGCGCCGCGCCTCGGCCAGCGGGAAGTCCTTGCACACGCCGATCCCCGGTAGCGGCGTCACATCGATGTTCACGCCCTCACAGTACGACGACTTCGGGAATACGCCAGACCTACCCCGGCGGCACCGCTCAGCCCTTGAGCCAGTCGATGGCGATGGCGACCACGGCGGCGTTGAAGAAGAAGCTCAGCACGCTGTGCGCGGTGACCCGCCTGCGCATCCCGCGGTCGACCACGGACACGTCCGAGACCGCGAACGAGGTGCCGATGGTGAAGGAGAAATAGACGAACTCGGCCAGTTGCGGCACCGCGCACTCGGGGAATTGCAGTCCGCCGCCGGGGAAGAACGCGCGGGCGTAGATCTGCGCGAACGCGGTGTGCAGCAGCAGCCACGACATCAGGACCGTGGCCGCCGAAACCCCTTGCGTGAGCGGCTCCTCCGCGGCGGCGCTCTTGGCGACGACGAGGATCATCCCGGCGGCCAGCCCGGAACCACTGGCGACCAGCGCGATCATGGTGGCGTACCAGCGCGGCCCGATCCACCACCCGGCGAACTCGAGCCCCGGCTCGTCGGGCAGCCGTCTGCTCAGCAGCGCCCACCCCGCCGCGATGTAGGCCAGCGCGAGCACGTTCCAGACCACCAGCACCCCGATACCGGACCCGCTCCAGGAGTAGAACAGGAGCCAGACCAGGCCGAGGACGGTCACGCTCAGCTCGAGTATCCACAGCATCCAGACCACCGCGCGGCTCATGCCTGCCAGCTCTACCATCGCCCGGCCCGGATTCCGCGCCGACGCGGCGGTGGCGCGTCAGTGCGGGAAACGCCAGCGGGTGGCGCCGTGCGGATCGGTCAGCGCGACACCGACGGCGAAGTGGGCGGTGAAGCGGTAGAGATACCAGGGCGCGGGTCCGGCGCTCTGCGCGCTGAACGGCGCGGTGACGGCCTCGCCGGCGCGTTCGGCGGGCCAGCCGGTGTCGCGGTAGTCGGCGGTGACCCGATCGATCTCGGCGTGGTCGAGAGTGCGCGTGGCGACGCCCTCGACGACCAGGTCGACATCGTCGGGGAAACGGAACGACAGCGTGCAGGCCGGATTCGCGGCCAGGTAGCGGGTCTTGTGCGCGGCGGGACCGCTGGTGAAGTAGAAGTGCTCGCCGACCAGGGTCGCGCCGATGCCCGCCGCGTGCGGCTTGCCGTCCGGACCGACGGTGCCGAGGAACTGGGCGGTCTCCAGCGCGGCCAGGCCGGTCTCGAGCGCGCTGCGCACCCGGCTCCACGGCAGCTGGTCGGTGCCGTAGATGTTGAGGTCGGTGGCGTCGACGGGGTCGGGCAGCATCGGTACTCCTGTTCCCTGGCACACGGCGTGGCGGAGACTCGCACCGGTTCCCGAGTATAGGCGCGCGAGCGGCTCCGGCAGCCTGCTCGCCGCCGGATGGCTTGCGTATTCGGGCGAAGTTGTGTGTTGTTGAGTCGTGACCAATTCATCCGGAGACGCGTATCCACTCACGGACACGATGACCACCACGACGGCGGTACAGGACGGCGTCACGGTGCTCACGGTGACCGGCGAGGTCGATCTGGCGACCGCGCCCGCGCTGGACGCCGCCATCGAGGCGATCCTGGCGGGCAAACCCGCGGCGCTGGTGATCGACCTGACCGCGGTCGGCTTCCTGGCCTCGGCGGGCATGGCGACCCTGGTCGCCGCCCATCAGCGGGCCGGTACGAACACCGCGATCGCGATCGTCGCCGATGGGCCCGCCACCAGCAGGCAGCTCAAGATGACGAGCCTGGATCAGGTGTTCGCCATGCACACCACGCTGGCCGCCGCGCTGGCATCGTTCACGTCCTGACCCACACGAACGCGCCGCCGCCCGGAGCGAGGACGGCGGCGCGTTCGCGTCGGCGGGGGTCTCAGCAGAGGCCGCGCAGCTGTTCGATCAGCTTGACCCGGCCCTTGGCGTCCTCGGCCAGCGGCGTGACGTTGAGGGTGGTGACACCGGCCGCGGCCATGGCCGCGATGCGCTCCTTGACGAAGCTCTCGGTGCCGATCAGCGAGACGTCGCGGACCAGGTCGTCGGGCACGGCCGACGCGGCGGCCTGCTTGTCACCGGCCAGGTAGAGCTCCTGGATGCGGTCGGCCGCGGCGCCGTAGCCGTACTTGGTGGCCAGCGTGTGGTAGAAGTTCTTGCCCTTGGCGCCCATGCCGCCGATGTAGAGCGCCAGGTGCGGCTTCACGAACTCCAGCAGCGGGGTCACGTTGTCCCCGATCGCCAGCGGCGGGCCGGCGAAGATCTCCAGGTCGCCCAGTGCGGGGTCGCGCTTGGCCTTGCCCGCGGCGAGCGCGTCGCCCCACACGTCCTGGGCCTTCTCGGGCAGGAAGAAGATCGGCTGCCAGCCCTCGGCGACCTCGGCGGCCAGCTCCACGTTCTTCGGGCCGAGCGCGGCCAGCAGCACCGGGATGCGTTCGCGCACGGGACGATTGATCAGCTTCAGTTCCTTGCCCAGGCCGGTGCCGCGGTCGGCGGGCAGCGGGATCTGGTAGTACTTGCCCTGGTAGTTGACCTTCTCGCGACGCCACACCTGGCGGCAGATCTCCACCAGCTCGCGGGTGCGCCCGATCGGCGCGTCGTAGGGCACGCCGTGGAAGCCCTCGATGACCTGGGGACCGGAGGCGCCGATGCCGAGGATGAAGCGCCCGTCGGAGACGAAGTCCAGGCCGGCCGCGGTCATCGCGGTGAGGCTGGGGGTCCGGGTGTAGAGCTGCAGGATGCCCGAGGCCAGCTGCACCCGGTCGGTGCGGGCCGCCAGGTAGCCCAGGGCGCTGACCGCGTCGAACGAATACGCCTCCGGCACGAAGACGATGTCGAGGCCGGCGCGTTCCAGGTCGGCGACCTCGGCCGCGACCTCCTTGAAACCGCCCGAGTAGTTGATGCTCAATCCGATCCGCATGGTCTCAACATAGCCCCGCCGCCGACAGCCACCCCGACCGGTCGGTCTGTCGCCGGGAGTGCTGGTCGGGCGGGGTACGCGGGCGGCGACCCGGTAGCGTTGACGGCGATTCCCCGCACTTCTCGCCGCATCGAAAGGCCACCTCGTCGTGTCGCAGCCCACCGCCTCGCCGCAGCAGACCACCCCCTCCTTCGGTGCGGTGACCCTGGAGGACTATCTGTCGCAGCTGGGCGCGAAGGTGCCCGCGCCCGGCGGTGGCGCGGTGGCGGCCCTGCACGCCGCCCAGGCGGCCGCGCTGGTCGCGATGGTCGCGCGCTACACCACCCGGGCCAAGGACGCCGCGCACCGGCCGGTCGTCGACCGGATCATCGAGGCCGCCGACGCCGCCCGCACCCGCTCGCTGGCGCTGGCCGATGCCGACGCCGCCGCGTTCACCGCGGTCGGCGACGCCTACAAGCTGCCCAAGGACACCGAGGCCGACCAGGCCGCCCGGACCGAGGCGATCAACGCCGCCCTGGTCGAGGCCGCCCGGGTGCCCGCCGCCGTGGTCGACGAGGCC
Organism: Nocardia asteroides; assembly: GCF_900637185.1. Taxonomy (NCBI): domain Bacteria; kingdom Bacillati; phylum Actinomycetota; class Actinomycetes; order Mycobacteriales; family Nocardiaceae; genus Nocardia; species Nocardia asteroides. Next base: position 4,812,738 of record NZ_LR134352.1, read on the forward strand.
GACGAGATCCTGTCGCTGGCCGCCGAACTGCTGCCGATCGGCAACCCCAACGTGGTCACCGACATCGGCGCCGCGGCCGACGCCGCGCGCGCGGCCGCGCTGAGCTCCCAGCTCAACATCGAGATCAATGTCGGCTCGCTGCCGGCCGCCCTGGGCGACGGTTTCGCCACCGCCCTGCTGCGCGTCGAGACCATCGCCGCCCGGGCCGACGCGCTGCACGCCGACGTCCTGCACGCCGTCCGGGGCTGACTCACACCGCGGTCAGCACGATCTTGCCGCGCACCCCGCCCGCCTCGCCGAGCCGATGCGCCGCGGCGAGTTCGGCCAGCGGCAGGACGGCCGCAATGTGCACGGCCAGATCGCCGCGGGCGACGGTGGCGGCGAGCTCGGTCAGCGCCCTCGTCGCCGGCGCCACCCGGAACCGGGTCACCCGCGCGTCCGGGTGGATGTCCGGGCCCTCGGCGGCGATCACCCGCCCGGCCGGGCTCAGCACCCGCAGCGATCGGTCGGTGGTGTCGTCGCCGATCAGTTCCAGCACCAGGTCGATGTCACGCACGCCGCTGGTGAAATCCGCTGTGCGGTAGTCGATCAGCTCCGCGGCGCCGAGGGCGCGCAACGCGCCATGATGCTCGGCCCGGGCGGTGCCTGCGACCCAGGCTCCGCGCCGCGCCGCGAGCTGGACCGCCAGATGCCCGACACCGCCCGCGGCCCCGTGAATCAGCACCCGCTCCCCCGCGCGCACCGACGACAGCGTCTGCCAGGCGGTGAGCCCGGCCACCGGCAGCGCCGCCGCCACCACCGGATCGAGGGAATCCGGCACCGGAGCGAGCCGATCCTGGTGGGCCACCACGTATTCGGCGTTCGCACCGCCGAACACGATGCCGTACACCGCGTCGCCGACCGCGAACCGGTGCGCGGCGTCGCCGCGCTCGACGACGACACCCGACACATCCAGTCCCAGGACGAGCGGCGGTGGCCCCAGGGTGCGGTTGTGGCCGCTGCGCAGCTTGCGGTCGGCGGCGTTCACGCTTGTCGCCAGCACGCGCAGCAACACCTCCCCCGGCCCGGGTTCGGGGCGCGGCACCTCCACCCGTTCGAACACGTCCGGTCCACCGATTGCCGTCTGCGCGATCTGCCACATGCGTTCCAGTCTGGGCGCCGTGGTATCTCCGGGGAAGTAGGCACCTTTCCGATACCGTGGTACCTCATGGATACTGTCCCGACGCCCGGCGACCGTGACGGCTCGGTCGAGGCCTTCCTGCGCGACTGCCCGGCCCGGCAGCTACTGGCCGTGCTCGCCGACAAGTGGGTACTGCTGGTCTTGGGAACGCTGCGGGCGGCCCAGGGTCCGGTGCGGTTCAACGAGCTGCGCAGGCGGCTCGACGGCATCACCCAGAAGATGCTCACCAAAACCCTGCGTGACCTGGAACGCGACGGGCTCGTGCGGCGCACCGTGTACCCGACGGTGCCGCCGCGGGTCGAGTACGCCATCACCCCGCTCGGCACCGACCTCGGCCGGATCAGCCACGCCATGGGCGCCTGGGTGGTCCGGCATCAGCACGAGATCACCGCGGCCAGAGCCGAATTCGACGCCGCGCGGGCGGTCGCGCCGGTCCCGCTGCCCGGGCCGGGCCGGCTCGGCTGAACCGGTATCGATGTGGGATCGATTTCCAGGGCGCATGACCTGCACGAACACAAGACGACACTCCGATGGGCCCGTCGGCCGTTATCACTTCGATAGGTCTAGTTGATCATGGCGGCCTAGACTTGGAATCCGCCTACGAGTGACTGAAGGGGTGGCGTTTATGAAGAACGCACTTCGTTTCCTGTTCGTCGCGACCATGGCGGCACTCCTCGCCGCGTTCTGGTCCGGAGCCGCGTCGGCGGCCCTGATCGGCACAACCCCGACCGCGACGGTCACCGCGATCTCCCCGGCGAACGGACAGCTCGTCGGCGTCGCGGCGCCGGTCACGTTCACCTTCGCCGCCCCGGTCACCGACCGCGCGGCCGCCGAGCGCACCGCGACGATCCGCTCGACCGAGGCGCTGCCCGGCACCTTCGCCTGGGTGAACAACACCGAGCTGCGCTGGACGCCGTCGGCGAATCTGCCCGCCAGCGCACCGATCTCGGTGCAGTTCGGCAATCTGCGCACCGAGTTCCAGACCAACGGCGGCGTGTACGCCGAGGCGAACCTGTCGGCGCACACCTTCACCGTCAGCATCGGCGGCCAGGTGGTGCGGAACATGCCCGCCTCGATGGGCAAGCCCGGTTTCGAAACGCCGACGGGCAATTTCACCGTGCTGGAGAAGTTCCGCTCGGTGGTGTTCGACTCGCGCACGATCGGCATTCCGCTCGACGACCCCGAGGGTTACATCATCGACGGTGAATGGGCCGAGCGCCTCACCTGGGGTGGCGTTTTCGTGCACTCGGCACCGTGGTCGGTGGACTCGCAGGGTTATGCCAATGTCAGCCACGGCTGCATCAATCTCTCCCCCGACGACGCGGCCTGGTACTACGAGAATGTCGGGATCGGTGACCCGGTCTACATTCACTGGTGAGTAATTCCCTCGTGGCATTCGCCGATCCCACCGTCAGCGCAGTATCGTGCCCGTAACGAAATCGTTGTGGGACGAACTGACGGCGACAGCCTGATGAAGGTGGGGCGATGGATCGACCGGATGCGCACAGACCGATCGGGGCACGGCAGCAGGACCCGGGATCGGCCGGTGTGCCGTTCACCGCTGCCGGATCCCGGCGCCCCGGTCGCGATCTGGGTGCGCCGCGCCCCCGCCGGCTGACCGAGCAATCCGGTCCGCAACCGGTCACCGGACCGCGCCATCGCATCGCCGGTGGTCCGACGACGCCCGCGGGCATCCCGGTGATCTCCCTGTCCGCGGTCCACGCCACCGAGCCCGAGGCGCGGCCCGCGCCGCTGCGCAGTCTCGCCCCCGCGGACAACTACGCCACCGATCGGCTGCCCATCGTCGGCGGACCGTTCGATCCCGGTGCGCGCCACGCCCTTCCGGAACCGGACAACGGCCCCAGCACCGACAAACTGCCGATCATCACCCCCGACACGCGCGCCCCCGTGGTTGCGGGCACCTGGGCCGACTGGGTCGCGGCCACGGCGGAACCCGAGCGCCCGGCCCCCGACTACGGCGGCGACGACGAGGTCTTCGCGCGGATGATCGACCGATCCCGGCGCCGCCGTCGTCCGCCGCGGTGGGCCGCGCCGCTGGCCGCGTCGGTGGCGGGCGCGCTGCTGATCGGCGGCGGCTACTACCAGTTGCGAGGTCCGGCACCGGAGTCCGCGGCCGCGAGCACGCCGATCGAGCCCGCGCCGGCGAGCGCGGTACCGGTCGCCGGGAGCTGCCCGCCCGAACAGGTCGGCAGCAAGATCCAGGGCAACGGGCCGGGCGGCACCGAGAACGGCGTCGCCGCGATCCTGGCCTTCCAGCACGCGTATTACGTGGCGCGCTCTGGTGATCAGGCCAGGACACTCGTCTCCGGTGACGCCGCGCTCCCCTCGGGCACCGCGATCCAGGCCGGGATCGACACGATTCCGGTGGGCACCACGCACTGCCTGTCGATCACGCCCGCCGCGTTCGCCGGTCAGTACTTCGTGGTGATCACCGAGTTCCGGCCCGATTCCGCGCCGATCATCTACAACCCGCAGCTGGTGGGCACCGCCAAGGTGGGCGGCAAGTATCTGATCACCTCGATCGGGCCGGTCCGCTAGACCCGATCGAGGACGGCGGGTAACCCGCTCAGGCGCGGGCCTTCTCGGCCGCGACGACCACGTGGCGCATCAGCAGCGCGGTGGTGACCGGGCCGACGCCGCCGGGGACCGGGCTCAGCGCCGCGGCCTTGCCCTGCACCGAGGCCGCGTCCACGTCGCCCACGATGCCGCCGTCGGCGGCCTCGTTGGTGCCCACGTCGATCACCACGGCGCCGTCGGCGATGTGCTTGCCGGTGACCAGCCCGATCCGGCCCGCGGCCGCGACCACGATCTCGGCGGGGGTGGTCACCGCGGCCAGATCGGCGGTACGCGAATGCGCGACGGTCACCGTCGCGTTCCTGGCCAGCAGCAGCTGCGCGAGCGGCTTGCCGACGATGTTGGACCGGCCGACGACGGTCACCGGGCGGCCCTCCAGCGCGATGCCATGGTGCGCGAGCAGTTCCACGACCGCCTCGGAGGTGGCGGGCACGAAACCGTCCAGGCCGGCGGCGAGCAGACCCAGTGACAGCGGGCTGACACCGTCGACGTCCTTGTGCGCGGCGATCGCCGAACTCACGTCGTCGAGGCTGACGCCCGCGGGCAGCGGCGTCTGCAGCATGATCGCGTCGGTGGCCGGGTCGGCGCTGCGCGCGGTGAGCTCGGCGCGGATCGCCTCGGCGCTCGCGTCGGCGCCCAGATCGATGCGCTCGCAAGCGATTCCGAGGCGTTCGGCGGCCTTGCGCAGCGAGTTCACGTACCAGGCGCTGGCCGGGTCGTCGTTGGCGACGATCAGCGCCAGCGTGGGCGCGGTGCCCGCGGCGGTGAGCGCGGCGGCGCGCTCCTTCGTGTCGGCGTTGATGGCGGCGGCGAGTTCCTTGCCGGTCAGCGAAGCGGTATCCACGGTGCATCAGCTTATCCGCCGCAACCCGCGGCGCCGACCACCGGGCGGCGACGCGCGGAAGGTCGTCGGGGTGCTCGGCGCCGGGGCGGCCCGGCCGTAGGGTGTCGGCAGCTCTGCCACCAGCTCTGCCAGCACGTACCGAACCGTTCGCGGGAAGGGTGTCGACTGTCGTGAAGTTCTCGAGGCATTGGAAACAGCTGGCCGCCGCGGCCGCCGCGGTAGCCGCGGTCACCTCCGCCGGTGTCGCCCCCGCCGCCGCGGAAGCGGACGTGACGGCGCTGTACAACTCCGCTCAGCGGCATTTCACCGACGGTGACGACGCCGCGGGGCGCGCCGATCTGCGCGCCCTCATCGCCGCCGACCCCAACGATGTCGACGCACTGGCCCTGCAGGCCATCTGGTCGCACTACGCGGGCGACCCCGCCGCGGTCGGCGAGGCGATGGCGCGGCTCGGCGCGATCGACGGCGGCATGGCGGCGGGCACCTCGAATGTGTTGCGCGCGGTCACCGCGGCGGCCTCGACCCTGCCCAATCCCCTGCCCGCGCTGATCGGCCCGCAGACCGGCATCGTGGTGCTGGGCTACGGCCTGCTGCCCGACGGCGCGCTGCGCCCCGAGCTGGAGAACCGGCTCACCGCGGCCTGGTTGCAGGCGGTCGCCGCGCCGTTCTCGCCGGTGGTGGTCACCGGCGGCAACCCGCAGAACGGGGTGTCCGAGGCGGAGGCGATGCGGCGCTGGCTGGTCGGGCGCGGATTGCCGAACGAGCGCATCCATGTGGAGGATCGGGCCGGTTCCACGGTGCAGAACGCGCTGTTCAGCACCCGGCTGCTGCGCGATATCGGCGCGACCAGCGCGGTCGTGGTGACCTCGCCGAACCACATCCGGCGCGCGGTCGCCGATTTCCTGGTGGCCGGTACGAACGTGGTGGGCGCGATGACCTCGCTCGAGCAGCTGGTCTCCCAGCTGCCGCCGCCCGCGCGCATCGCCCAGCGCGGCATCTACCTGGACGCGACCCGCACGTTCGAGCTCGACACCGCGCGCTGAGCCCGCCGCGGGAAAACCGGTTGCCCGGCACGGGACAATCGCTGCATGACTGTTTCCGCCCCCACCGCGGTGATCGGCGCGCTCCGTGCCGCGGGCTGCGTGTTCGCCGAGGACGAGGCCGCCCTGCTGGTCGAGGCCGCCGCCGGGGACGCCGACCGCCTCGCGGGCCTGGTCGCCGAGCGGGTCGCGGGCACGCCGCTGGAGTATCTGCTGGGCTGGGTGGAGTTCCGTGGGCTGCGCGTCGGTGTGCGGCCCGGGGTGTTCGTGCCCCGGCAGCGCACCGCGTTCCTCGTCGAGCGGGCGGTGGCCGGGGTCGCGCCGGGTGCGGCGCAGGTGTGTGTCGTCGACCTGTGTTGCGGCTGTGGGGCACTCGGGCTCGCGGCGGCCACCGAGCTCGGCGCGCGGGGACACGACGTGGAACTCGCGGCCGCCGACATCGATCCGGTGGCGGTGGCGTGCGCGCGGGCGAACCTCGCGCCGCTGCACGCGCCCGTCTTCGGCGGTGATCTCTTCGACGCGCTGCCGGGTGATCTGCGCGGACGGATCGACGTGCTGCTGGCGAACACACCGTATGTGCCCAGCGACCGGGTGGCCGACATGCCGCCGGAGGCCCGCGAGCACGAACCCCTGGTGGCCCTGGACGGCGGCGCCGACGGGCTCGACGTGTTCCGGCGGGTCGCGGCGGGGGCCGCGCGGTGGCTGGCGCCCGGCGGCACCGTGCTGGTGGAAACCTCAACGGGACAGGTCGAGAGCGCGTGCGCGATCCTGGCCGGGCACGGACTGGTGCCCCGCGTCGAGGAATCCGAGGAGTACTACGCCACCGTCGTGCTGGGGTCGCGACCGTGAAAGGTCGTCAGAGCCGGTCCCGCACCGGGTAGGTAGCCGACCGGACCCTCACGCACCCGTGTGTCGCGAGGCTGCGGACGGCGACGCCCCCGCCGTCGACCGCGAGCGCGGCCGGTCGGCGGGGCGTCGCCGGGGTCTACTTGCGACCGGTGAACTGATCCATCGAGTGGTACACGCCCACCGCGTTGAGATAGAAGTCGCGCACCTTCAGCGGCAGCAGGCCCGAGATCGCGCGGTTCATCCGCGAGGTCCACGGCAGCACCACCAGCGCGCCGCCCGCCTTCATCTCCGCCCACGAGGTCTCCACGACCTCGGTCTGCTCGAGGATCGGGGTGAACAGGAACCCCTTGGCGCCGTCGAACATGCCGGTGTTGATGTAGGTCGGGCAGACCGTGGTGACCTTGACGTGGTCGTGGCCGGCCTGCTCGAGCTCCAGGCGCACCGAATCCGACCAGCCCAGCGCCGCCCACTTCGACGCCGCGTAGACGGCCATGCGCGGGTTGGCGACCAGACCGGCCGAGGACGCGATGTTGAGCACCCGCGCCTGCCCGGCACCGGCGACCATGCCCGGCAGGAACTCCAGGGCCACGTACATCGGGGCCAGCGAGTTGATCGCCATGGTCTTGTCGATGTCGGCGCGGTTCTCGGTTTCCCAGAAGTAGGTGTTACCGCGCACGATCCCGGCGTTGTTGACCAGGATGTCGATGCCGCCGATCTCCTTGCGCACGGCCTCGGCCGCCTCGCGGATGGAGTCCTGTGAGGACACGTCGACCACGTGCGAGTGCACCTTGCCGCCCAGGGCGGTCAGCTGGGCGGCGGTCTCGCGCAACGCGAGTTCGTTGACATCCCACAGCACCACCGCGTCGGCGCCCTCACGGACCGCCGTCTCGGCGAACAGCCTGCCCAGGCCCATGGCGGCGCCGGTGACCAGCACCCGCTTACCCGCGACCGTCTCGAGCTTCATGTAATACCTACCCCTGCTTCGTTTTTCGCTGCGCTACTTCTGGCGCAGCGTCTTCATGACGCCGAAGACCAGCGTCATGGTCTTGGCCCACATCTGCTCGGACATGCCGGGCAGCGGCGCGATCGGCAGCACCCGCTGGACCGCGATGGTCTGGGTGTCGACGTACTTGAGCAGGCCCTCGGGGCCGTGCCGACGGCCCTGGCCCGAGATGCCCAGGCCACCCGACGGCGCGTCCACGCTGCCCCAGGCGGCGATGAAGCCCTCGTTGACGTTCACCGATCCGGCGTTGATCCGGGCCGCCACGGCCTTGCCGCGCTCCTCGTCCTTGCTCCACACGCTGGCGTTGAGGCCGTAGGCGGTGTCGTTGGCGGCTTCGATCGCGTCCTCGTCGGAGTCGACCTTGTACACCGACACGACCGGGCCGAAGGTCTCCTCGCGGTAGACCGTCATGCCCTCGCGCACGTCGGCCAGCACGGTGGGCTCGTAGAAGTACGGGCCGAGGTCGGGCCGGGCGCGGCCGCCGGCGAGCACCTTGGCGCCCTTGGCGACGGCGTCGTCGACGTGCGCGCTGACGGTGTCGAGCTGGCGCTGGAAGGTCAGCGAGCCCATGTCCTTGCTGTAGTCGAGCTCGCCGCCCAGCGACATGTTCTTGACGTTGCCGACGAACTCGGCGACGAACTGGTCGTAGACCGAGGCGTCGACGTAGATGCGTTCCATCGACTCGCACAGCTGACCGGCCGAGGAGTAGCAGGCGCGCACGGCCAGCTTGGCGGCCTTGGAGACGTCGGCGTCGGCCAGCACCAGCAGCGGGTTCTTGCCGCCGAGCTCGAGCGAGTAACCGATCAGGCGCTCGCCCGCCTGCTGGGCGATGGTGCGGCCGGTGGCGCTGGAGCCGGTGTAGTCGACGTAGTCGGCGCGGGCGATCACGTCGCCGCCGATCTCGCGGCCACGGCCGAGCACGGCCTGCCACAGCCCGCGCGGCAGGCCCGCGCGCTCGGCGGCGTCGATGGCCCACAGCGCCGACAGCGCGGTCTGGTTGTCCGGACGCGCGATCACCGCGTTACCGGCGACCAGCGCGGGCAACGCGTCGGAGGCCGACAGCGCGAGCGGGTAGTTCCACGGCGAGATGACCGCGACGACGCCCTTGGGGCGGTTGCGGACCTCGACCGAGGTGAGCACCGGCAGCACGCCGCGCGGCTTGCGGTCGGCGAGCAGCTTGGGCGCGACCGCGGCGTAGTAGCGCGAGTTCAGCGCGACGTCGCCGACCTCGTCGAAGGCGTGCGGCCGGGACTTGCCGGTCTCGGTCTGCACGATGTCGAGGATGGTGTCCTGCTCGGCGAGCACGATGTCGTGGAAGCGGCGCAGGATCTCCACGCGCTGCTTGACCGGCACCTTGGCCCAGTCGCGCTGAGCGTGGCGGGCCACCTTGAAGGCACGTTCGATGTCGTCGACGGAGGACTGCGGCAGGTCGCCGATCTTGCGTCCGGTGGCCGGGGCGTAGACCGGTACCGACGGGGCGCCGCCCGCGACCGCACGGTCGAACAGGGGCTTGACCAGCGCGGTCGGCAGCGCGGTGGGTTCGGCGGTCAGCTCGGGGGCTGTCGTCATTGTCGGCCCTTCTCCTCAACAGATGGGTCGCGCGGTGCGATCGCGCAGGTTCGGCTATTTGCTGAACAGTAGTGTTAGATTAATGGTTGGAGCCGGTACCGTGTCAAGCTTTCCGCAGGCGTCGGGCGGTTGTGAGGAGGTGCGATGTCCGGTGATTCCGCCACGGTGCGCCGTGGACGTCCCCCGCAGACCAGGGCACAGGCCGACGAGGTCAGGGCCAGGATCGTGGACGCGACCGCAGCGGTGTTCGCCCGCAACGGCTCGCGCGGGCTGAGCGTCGCCCAGATCATCGAGCAGGCCGGCCTGGCCAGGCCCACCTTCTACCGCTATTTCGGCAATGCCTCCGAGCCGCTGCACGTGGTGCTGACCGCGTCCAACGACGGCCTGGTGGGCGGGATCAGGGAGGCGCTGAGCGGGACCGACGAGCCGGTCCAGCTGGGGATCCGGCTGATCGACGCCTATGTGGACTGGGCGCGCGGGCACGGCCCGATGCTGCGTCCGCTCTTCGCCGAACTGCACGACCCCGGCTCCCCCGTCTCGGCCTATCGCGAACGCGCCCTCGACGACATCCGTGATCTGGTCCGCAAGACGTTCGAGGAGCTGGGCCGCCCGGTGCCCGCGCCGCTGGACATGGACGCGGCGCTGCACGTGTGCGAGTACATCGTCTACCGGCTCACCGCCGACGCCGAGCCGGGTAGCGATCCCGACCCGGCGCTGGCCTCCGAAGCCCGCATCACCATGATCCGCGTCCTGCTGGTCACCCTCGGCACCCGCGACGACCTGGCCTACGCCATGGAACTGCCTGGCCTGTTCCCGGACGCCTGATCGCCTCGCCCACTGCGTGTTTCAGCCTGGCTCGACCGGTGCGCGGTCGTCGATCGTCGCGGTACGGATCAGCGCGGCGGCCAGCAGCCCCGCGCCGGTCCAGGCCACGGGAGTGAGGCGTTCGCCGAGGAACACGACGGCGAGCAGGGTGGCGGTGAGGGGTTCCAGCAACGTGAGCAGCGCGGCGGTGGCGGCACCCGCGGCGGGCAGGCCGTGGAAGAACAGACCGTAGGCGAGGGCGGTGGGCGCCAGACCGAGGACGGTGACCGCGAGCAGATTCGCCGGGGTCGGGGCGATCGTGAGGCCGGTCGTGGCGGCGGGGACGGCGAGCAGGGCGGCGCCGGCCAGGAATCCGTAACCCGTGGCGGTCACCGGGTCGAGGCCGGGGACCGGTCGCGCGGTGACGAGGGTGACCGCGGCGAACGCGCAGGCCGCGACGAGGGCGAGCACCGCACCGGCGAGCAGACCCGTCGCGTCGGCACCCGGTACCCCGACCAGCACGGCCAGCCCGGTGAGTGCCAGGGCGAGGGTCCCCGCGCGACGCCGGTCCAGCGGCCTGCGGCCGGTGACATGGTCGGCCGAAGCGACGACGACGGGCGCGGCACCGATCGTCACCAGGGTCGCGAGCACCACCGACGACGTGGCGACCGCGGCGAAGTAGCAGGTCTGGAACACCGCGGCGAGCGCGCCGACGGCACCGATACGCCGCCAGGCGGCGCGCCCACGCGGGAGTGCGCGCCGCACGAGCAGCGACACGAGCACCAGGATCACGCCGCCGACGGCGAGCCGGTAGGCGGCGACACCGATCGGCACCAGCCCGGTGCGGTCTCGCACCAGGGCACCCAGCAATCCGCCGGTGCCCCACAGCACCCCGGCTACGACGAGCGGAACGAGCCCGCGACGGGCAGGCGTGGACACGGAAAGGGAAACAGACATCAGGGAATTCGCTCCTGCGACAGAGGGAAGGAGGTCGCGGAAACGAGGTGCGCACAGCGGGTCAGGGCACGCGCCATCGACTACCGAGCGGGGCCGTCACCACCTCATCGCGGGCGGTACGGCTACTCGGTGCACCTCGCTCAGGAGGCGGGCGGCGGCGTGGAGCGGAAACGCTGAGGCACCCGGCCATGGTATCGACCGCACACAGAATCTCCACACTTGGCGCCGGTTCCCTCCACACCCGCTCGCTAGGGTCTGACCATGGAATTCAGTGGGGGCGGGACCGCGGCACCCGCGCGGCGGATCCTCGTCGTCGACGACGAGGTGACCATCGCGGAGTCGGTCGCGGCGCGGTTGCGGGCCGAGGGCTACACCGTGGAGGTGGCGCACGACGGTCCCGGCGCGGTCGCCGCGGCGGCCGCGTCCGAACCGGATCTGGTGGTGCTCGATGTGATGCTGCCCGGTTTCGACGGGCTCGAGGTGTGCCGGCGTATTCAGGCCGAGCGGCATGTCCCGGTGCTCATGCTCACCGCGCGGACCGACGAGACCGATCAGCTCGTCGGCCTCGGCGTCGGCGCCGACGACTATCTGACCAAACCGTTCTCGATGCGGGTGCTGGCCGCCCGCGTGCACGCGCTGCTGCGCCGGGTGGAGCGGGCCGCCGAGCGCGGCGACAACGCCATCGTGGTCGGTGACCTGCGGATCGATCTCGACGAGCGGCGGGTCTGGCGCGGCAGCACCGAGGCCAGGCTGACGCCGCTCGAATTCGATCTGCTCACCCGGCTGGCGCAGCGGCCGCGGGCGGTACTGGCCAGGGAACGGCTGCTCGAGGACATCTGGGACTGGTCCGACGCCGCGGGGACCCGCGCGGTCGACAGTCACATCAAGGCGTTGCGCCGCAAGCTCGGCGCCGATCTGATCCGCACCGTGCACGGTGTCGGTTACGCCCTGGACGCGCGATGACGGCCACCGACGCGACCCCGACCCTGCTGGACCGGGTCGCCGACCGGCTGCCGCGGCCACTGGACCCGCTGCGCTCGATCAAGCTGAAACTGGCTGTGCTGATGGTGTGTTCGGGCGCGGTCGCGTTCGCCTACTTCTGGTTCCGGATCGGCTGGCTGCCGACCTTCACCACTCTCACCGCCATGATCATCGCGCTGGTGACCTCGCAGTTCCTCGCGCACGGCATCACCAGGCCGCTGCGGGAGATGACCGCGGCGGCGCGGCGGATGGCGCACGGCGACTACAGCTTCCGGGTGCGAGCCACCTCGCGCGACGAGGTGGGTCAGCTCGCGACGGCGTTCAACCAGATGGCGGCCGACCTGGCCGCCGCCGACCGGCAGCGCCGCGATCTCATCGCCAATGTCTCGCACGAGCTGCGGACGCCGGTGACGGCGTTGCACGCGGTGCTGGAGAACATCGTCGACGGGGTGAGCGACCCCGATCCGGCGACTCTGCGGACGGCGCTGGCGCAGACCGAACGGCTGGGTCTACTCGTCTCCGAACTGCTCGACCTGTCCAGCATCGAGGCGGGCGCATTCACCCTCGATCGCGAACACTGTCCTGTCGCCCCGCTGCTGGCGGAGGTGATCGCCGAAGCCGAGGTGATGACGGCCGCGCTCGGCCGTGGCGTCCGCTTCACGACCGCGATCGACCCGGCGGCCGCCACGGTGTTCGCCGACCGCGCCCGCCTGCACCAGGTGCTGTTCAACCTGCTCGACAACGCGGCCCGGCACGGTCCCGCCGGCGGCGAGGTGCGCGTCCACGCGCACGCGACGCCGCACGCGACCGTCCTCGAGATCGCCGACGACGGCCCCGGCATTCCGGAGGCCGACCGCGCCACCGTCTTCGACCGATTCACCCGGGGCGGCCGCACCGACGGCGGCGGCACCGGCCTCGGCCTCGCCATCGCCCGCTGGGTGGTCGACCTGCACGGCGGCACCATCGCCGTCGCCGGCCCCGGCTCCCGCATCCGCGTCGTCCTTCCCACGGACTGACCCGCCCCACACCCGACACCCACCATCCCGGACCGCCACGGTCCCGGGACGATCCCGCACATCCCTGGAGGGGACCCATGCCCGAGGAAACCACGACACCGCAGGAACCCACCCCGCCACCCGCCTCCGGCGACGCCCTATCCACCGGCGCCGAAAGTGCCGCCACCACAGCGATCCCCGCGGCCGTGGACGGCACGAACCCCGGCGACACCGGCCACAGCGAGCCCGGCGGTAGTGGCTGCACAAGCAGCGGCGACAGTGGTGCCATCAGCAGTGGTGCCACCAGCAGCGGCAGCGGCAGCAGCAGCGCCAGCAGCACCGGCAGCAGCAGCACCGGCAGCAGCAGCAGCAGCGGCAGCGGCAGCAGCAGCAGCGGCAGCAGCAGCGGCAGCGGCAGCGGCAGCAGCGGCGGCAGCGGCAGCAGCGGCGGCAGCGACAGCAGCGGCAGCAGCGGCAGCAGCGGCGGCAGCGGCAGCAGCAGCGGCGGCAGCGACAGCAGCGACAGCAGCGACAGCAGCGACAGCAGCGACAGCAGCAGCAGCAGCAGCAGCGGCAGCACCGGCAGCAGCAGCGACAGCAGCGGCACCGGCAGCGCCAGCGCCAGCGGCGGCGGCGCCAGCGCCAGCGGCAGCAGCAGCAGCGGAGCACCAACGACCACCGGCGCCGCGACCACCGGCACGAGTCTGCTCGACGCACGAACAGGGGCCGGTCCTGCAACGAAAGCAGTTGCGGCGCAGGTTGAAACATCGCCCGCGCCGTGGACGGCGGGCTGGCAGGCCGCAGCCGCCACCACTCCCCCGATGCAGCCCATGCCGAAGCTGCCCCCACCCGCACCCCGGGCCACTCCGTACTGGGAACGTGTCGCCCGTCCCGCCGGCGTCCTCCCGGCCGCCGCGATCACCGGCGTCATCGGCGCCACCGTCATCCCGATCGACCGCCCCGGCATCGGCTGGCTCCTCGCCGGCACCGTCCTGACCGGAGCCCTGTGCGCCGTCGACTACCGCGCACGCTCCCGCGCTTCCGCCGAAGCGACCCCGAATCCCGCTGCCGCACAGACGTCCTCGGCGTCGCCGAACAACCCTACTCCCCCGGTCGCCGGGGACCTGTCTGCCACGGCGGGCCCTGCGGACGCGCCGCCTCACCGAACACCATCGACCGAACACTCAACGCCCACCACCGAACACAGCTCGGCATCAGATGCGGCCGAAACCACGGCCGAAGCGAACCAACCCTCGTCGCCCGAACCTGAAGCGGCCCAGACCCACCGGGCCACGGGTGCGGCCGACGCGTCCTCGATCACACCGCCCGATCGGTCCGCCGAGTCCGACTCAACCGAGTCGACTCCGACCGGTGGCGCCGCGCAGCCCAGCGCGACCAGCACTGCTGCGGCATCTCAGCAGACCACCGGCAGCCGGCCGACCGTTGCCGGCTCGACACCCGATGTGGCACAGACCCACCGGGCCCAGGCGCCGTCCGTCGAATCCTCGAACGAACGGCCCGATCAGGCCACCGGGCCGGCCCGGTCCGCACCGCCTCGTGACGGCGCCCGACCCGGCTCCGCGCAGCGCACGCCGACCAGTGGCGGCACGCGCTCCGGCCTGCCGCACTCCACGGCGACCATCGCTGCGGTGCACGCAGGCTCCGCGAACGCCGCATCGACGGGTGGCGTTGTACAAGTCGGCTCCGAGCAGGCTTCCTCGGCCGACCGGGGAGCGGCGGGGCGGGTTCCGTCGGCAGTGAATGCTGCTGCGGGACAAAGCGAGTCCGCGGCCGAGGCCGAGCGCCCCGCCACCGTGCGGGATCGGGTGTGGTGGGCGGCGGCCGCGCTGGTCCTGCTCGGGGTGGGGACGTTCCGGGCGGCCGGGTGGTTGTTCGTGTTGTGTGTGCTGGCGGCCGGGGTGGCCGGGTCGCTGGCGGTGCTGGGGCGGGCGACGCGGCGGGGATTGCTGCACGATGTGGCGGCGGTGCCGGTGGCGGTGTTCGGTGCGGTGCCATGGGCGTTCGCGGGGCTGCGGCCGGGCAAGGCGGCGGATTCGTCGACGGTGCGCCGCTACGGGGCGTCGGTGGCGGTGACGGCGGCGCTGCTGGTGGTGTTCGTGCCGCTGCTGGGTGGGGCGGACGCCACGTTCGCCGAATTGCTGAGCGGGTTGGTGCCCTCGGTGGACGCGGCGACGGCCTGGCAGTGGATCCTGCTGTTCGGGGTGGTCGCGGCGGGCGCGCTCGGCGCGCTGTATCTGCTGGCCGGGCCACCGGCGCCCGCCACCGCCGTCGCCCGTCCGGCGCGGACCTGGGCGCGCGGTGAGTGGATGCTGCCGGTCGGCGCGCTGACCGTGCTGTTCGCCGCGTTCGTCGGCGCCCAGTTCGTCGCCCTGTTCGGCGGCGACGACTACGTGCAGCGCACCGCGGGCCTGACCTACGCGGAGTACGCGCGCAGCGGTTTCTGGCAGCTGTCGGCGGTGAGCATCCTGACCCTGGCGGTGATCCTCGCGGTGCTGCGCTGGGCCGCCCAGGACAGCGCGGCCGACCGGCGCTGGTTGCGGATCCTGCTCTCGGCGGTGAGCGTGCTGGCCCTGGTGATCGTCGGGTCGGCGCTGGCCCGGATGTGGACCTACCAGCAGGCCTACGGGTTCACCGTGCTGCGGCTGCTGGTGGAGGTGTGCGAGCTGTGGGTGGGCCTGGTGTACGTGCTGGTGCTGGTCGCCATCGCCCGGTTGCGGTGGAGCTGGGTGCCGCGCGCCGCGGTCGGCACCGCGCTGGCGACGCTGGTCGCGCTGGCGCTGCTGAATCCGGAACACCTTGTCGCCGAACGCAATGTCGATCGCTGGGAGCACGGCAAGCGGCTCGACACCGGGTACCTGAGCCGGTTGTCGCCCGACATCCTGCCCGCGCTGACCGGCCTGCCACCCGAACTGCGCCTGGAGATCGAGGAACCGATCCACGCCGAACTCGACGACGACGCCTGGTGGTCGTGGAACCTGTCGCGCAGCGCGGCCCGCTGACGGCTAGACCGGGGTGTTCCGGGACAGTCCGCTGGCCCGGAGCACCCGCCGTCCGATGGCGGCGCGAATGGACTCCTCGGTGCCGATGATCCGCACATGGGTGCGGGCGCGGGTGATGGCGGTGTAGAGCAATTCCCTGGTGAGCAGCGTGGATTCGGGTTCGGGCAGCACCACCGAGACGGTGTCGTACTGGCTGCCCTGGCTGCGGTGGATGGTCATCGCGAACACCGTGACCACGGCCGGGAACTGGGTCGGATGCACCAGGTACGGTTCGCTGCCGCGCTGCAGCGCCGCCCGCAGCGAACCGTCGGGACGGCGGACGATGACGCCGGTGTCGCCGTTGTAGATGCGCGCCTCGTGATCGTTGGCGGTGACCAGCAGCGGCTGGCCGGGATACCAGACCGCTTGCGGCCCTTCGGGTCCCGCGCCCCCGGCGGCGGCCCAGTCGGCGGCCAGCCGGTCCCAGCGCTCCACGCCGAACGGGCCCTGGCGATGCGCGCAGAGCAGCCGGTGCGATTCGAGGGCGGTGAGCGCGCCGACCGCGTCGCCCGCGTCGGCGGCGGTGGTGACCGCCAGGGCCGCGGCGGTCACGTCCGCGCGGACCGCGGCGGTGTCGTCGGGATCGCACAGCGACACATCGCCGCCGCCCGCGCGCAGGATCCGCAGCGCCGCGTCGGCGTCACCGGCGCGCACCGCGACGGCCAGGTCGGCAATCCGGCCGCCGAACCGCCTGCCCCGGGTCAACCGGACGATCCCACCGCGCAGCCGGCGCAGTTCCAGCGCGCTCAGCGAATCCGAATCCGACTGCCCTCCCGGGTAATCCGCCGAAGACTCGGTGCCGCCACCGAGTCCCGTCGCGTCACCGGTCCGCCCGTGGAGGTCAGGCGTCTCGCCTCTGTGATCCCCTGGCCCTACGCCGGCGGTCGCCGACCCCGCCCGCGCCGCGAAGGCGGGGTCGGCCGGAAGCAGTTCGCGCAGTGCCGGATTCGGCGCACCGCCGATCGGCCCCGCGACCAGATCCGCCAGCACCGCGCCGGCGTCGACGGAGGCCAGCTGGTCGGGGTCGCCCACCAGGACGAGGCGGGTGTCCGGGCGCAAGGCCGAGAACAGGTGGCTCATCATGGTCAGCGAGACCATCGAGGTCTCGTCGACCACCACCACGTCGTAGGGCAGCCGGTTGTGCGCGTGATGGCGGAAACGGGTGGTGCGCCCCCGCTGCCAGCCGAGCAGCCGGTGCAGGGTGGACGCGGTCAGCTCGGGCAAGCCGAGTTCGGCGGCCTGGTCGCGCACCGCCTCCTGCAACCGCGCGGCCGCCTTGCCGGTGGGCGCGGCCAGCGCGATCCGCAGCGCGGGCAGCTTCGGGCTGGCCCGGCGGTGCGCGGTGAGCAGCGCGAGGATGCGCGCGATCGTGTGGGTCTTGCCGGTGCCGGGTCCACCGGCCACCACGGTGGTCCAGTGCGTGGCGGCCAGCGCGGCCGCGAGCCGCTGCCGGTCGGGTCCCGCGCCGAGCGGGTCGGCGAAGAGGCGGTCGAGTTCGGCGCGGACCAGGGCGGTGTCGATCTCCGGGTGATCGGCGCTACGCTCGGTGAGCACCCGCCGCAGGGTCTGTTCCTGCTGGTAGTAGCGGTCCAGGTAGAGCAGCGCGCCACCCTCGGCGTCGGCCTCCACGATGCGCAGCGGCCGCAGCGGACCAGCCTGGCCACCCTGGATCAGCGGACTGCGCCGCAACCCGTCCAGCACCCGGTCCAGGTCCGGCCACGGCAGGCTCGCCGGGTCGATCCCCGTCGCGGTGTCGCGGGTTTCGTCGGCGTCGATGCCGATCTCGCGCATCCGCGCCAGCTCCAGGCACACCGAGCCCGAGCGCACGGCGCGCACCGCCAGCGCGGCGGCGAACAGTACGTCTTCGCTGTCCTCGCGGCCCATCCGGCCGAGCCGCACCGCGACGTGCACGTCGGCGGCGGAGAGCACGCCCGCCTCGTTGAACACCCGCAGCAGCCCGGTGCCCCGCTGCGCCACCTGGATCGCGGTCATCGTGGTCCCCCTGCCAGCAGATCCGACAGCGCGACGACGAGTTCGGCGGGCGGACGCCAGTCGAAGACACCGTGCCCGGGCGGGGTGTCCGCGCCGATCATGCCGCGCACGAACAGATAGCGGGCGCCGCCGAGGTGACGGGCGGGGTCGTAGCCGGGCAGCCGCCAGCGCAGGTAGCGGTGCAGCGCGACCGCGTAGAGCAGCGCCTGCAGCGGATAGTGCGACCGGATCATCTCGGCCACCATGTGCTCGCGCCGGTAGTGCTCGACGGTGAGGTCGCCGGTGCCGAGGCGGTTGGTCTTGTAATCGACGATCAGGTAGCGGTGCTCCCCGCTCCCGTCGGGCACCCGCAGGACGGCATCGATGCTGCCGGTGAGGTAGCCGCGCAGGACCGTGTCGGGCAGGGCGGCGAGGTGGTCGGCGTAGCTGGACAGCACATCGTCGGCGGGCAGGTGGGTGCGTAGCAGGCCGGCGACGGCGTGGATGCCCGCGGCGTGCGTGCCCGGGGTGTCACCGCCGCCCAGCGGCAGCTCGAATTCCAGCTCGGGCAGCCGGTCCCGGCCGGCGATGCCGGCCAGCGACCCGAAATCGGCCGGGGTGCGCAGGACTTCGAGCAGGGCGGTGGACAGCAGGTCGACGTCGAGTTCGGCCATGGTGTGCTCGACCGCTTCGACGCACCGGGCGTGGACCTCGACCGCCAGGTCGGGCGCCGAGGTGTCGACCGCTTCCAGCACGCCGTGCACCAGGGTGCCGAATTCCGCGCCGTAGGGCAGGCCGTTCATCAGCGACGGCGCGCCCGTGCCCCCGACGGGGGCGTCCAGCGGCGCTTCGGCCGGTTCGTCGTCGGGCCCTGGTCCGTCCTCGGGTTCCTCCGCGGTCACTCCGGTCGCGTCGTGGGCGCCCGCGGTGAGGGCCGAGTACGAGGTGCGGCGCCACTGCTGGTCGAGCACCCGGGCGAAGTGGGCGGCGGCCAGCTCCCCGGTGGGCAGTTCGGTGCGGACGCGGCGCGGTTCCACGTCGTCGGGACGGTCGACGGCGGTCACCGAGATCACCTCGGCGGCCGGGGCGGCCCACTCGGTGATGCGTTGCACGGCAGCGGTATCGGCGGGGATCTCGGCGCGGCGCGGTACCTGCGCGGAACCGGGTCTGCGGCCGAGCAGCATCCGGTGCAGGGGCGCGGCGCCGGTGGTGACCGCCGGCGCCCACCAGGCCACCACCTGGCACATGGCCCGGGTCAGCGCGACATAGAGCAGCCGCAGTTCCTCGCCGGATTCCTCGGCCTCGCACCGCAATTGGCGTTCGCTGTAGCCGGGCGCCTCCTTGCCGCCGATATCGAGGACGCGGGCGCCGGCGTCGTCGTGGAACAGCAGCGTCGCCGGATAGGGGTTCTTGGCGCTGTCCCACGCGAACGGCAGGTAGACGAGCGGGAATTCGAGCCCCTTGCTGGCGTGCACCGTGGCGATCTGCACGGCGGCGGCGTCGCGGTCCAGGCGGCGGCTGCGGCCGCTGACGCTGCCCGCCTCCGGGTCGCGGACGCGGTCGGCCAGCCAGCGGGTGAGCGCGGTGAGCCCGAGGCCCTCGGCCACGGCGACTTCGTCGAGCAGCTGGGCCAGGTGACGCAGGTCGGTCAGTTCGCGTTCGCCGTTCTCCACCGCGAGCAGCCGCGGCGCGAGATCGGTCTCGGTGGCCAGCTTGTCGAACACGGCGGCGAACCCGGCCCGCCCGAACAGCCGGGCCGCCTCGCGCAGCTGCGTGGAGATCCGGCCCACCAGATCGGCGCCCCCGGTGTCGATCTCGGCGGCGGTGACACCGAGGATCGGCGTGCAGGCGGCCAGCCGGACCCGGTCGCCGCGATGCGGTTGTTCGAGCGCGCGCAGCACCCACAGCCAGTCGGTGGCGGCCACCGTGGCGAACACGCTGGTGCCGCCCGCCAGCACCGAGGCGACACCCACCCGGTCCAGGGCGGCGCGGATCACGTCGATCTGGGTGCGGGTGCGCACGAGGACCGCGATGTCGCCCGGTCCGATCGGCCTGCGCGGGCGGCCGTCGCCGACCTCGGTGAGCGGCCTGCCCGCGCCGCGTTCGGGCCCGGCCTCGATGGTGGCGCCGGATTCCAGCAGGGCCACGATGTCGGCGGCCAGATCGTCGGCGACCTTGGCACGCTGCCTGCCGACCGACGGGAAGCCCGACCGGTTGCGCGGTCCGGCGCCGGTGCGCGGCAGTACCCGCAGCCGCAGCGGTGTGACGATCGCGGGGTCACCGTGCAGCCGGGTGGCGGGCCGGGTCGGGGTGACCGGGTAGACGCTGATTTCCGGATGGCCCAGTTCCGCACCGCCGCACAGGTGGTCGAGCGCGCGCAGCAGCCCGGCGTCGCTGCGCCAGTTGCGGGTGAGTTCGCTGCGCCGGTCCGCCACAGCCACCGCGTCGAGGTAGCTGAGCACCTCGGCGCCGCGGAAGGCGTAGATGGCCTGTTTCGGGTCGCCGACCAGCACCAGGGTGGCGTGGTCGTGGAAGGCGCGGCGCAGGATGTCCCACTGCAGCGGGTCGGTGTCCTGGAACTCGTCGACCAGGGCCACCCGGTAGCGCTCCCGGATCCGCGCGCAGGCGCGGGCGCCGTGCTCGGGGTCGCTGAGGACCTCGTGCAGCAGCACCAGCAGGTCGTCGAAATCGCGCAGGCCCGCGCGGCGTTTGCGGCGTTCGGTCTCCGCGCGCACGGCGGTGGCGAAGGCGACCCGCTCGCCGGCGGCGCCGTCGGTGCGCGGAGCGAGTTCGGCGTGCCGGTCGTGCACGGCGGCCAGCGCGAGGGTGCGCGCCTCGCGCAGGGTGAACGGCGGGCGGTCGCGGGCGTAGCGGGCCAGGTAGAGGTCGTCGGCGACGGTGGCGACCAGCTCGTCGACCGATTCCACCAGCCGCGCGCCCGGATCGTGCTCCCCCGCCAGGCCGAGTTCGTCGAGCATCCGCTGGCAGAACGAGTGGGTGGTGGCGATGGTGCCCGCGTCGAAATCGGCCAGGGCGGTGAGCAATCGGTGCCTGCGCAGCCGCAGCGTCGCCGGGTCGGTGTCGGCCAGGGCGCGGACCAGCTCGTCCGGGTGGGCGCGCGCGACCTCCGGGTCGGCCAGCGCGGCGGCCACGGCGACGAAGCGGTCCCTGGTGCGTTCGCGCAGCTCCTGGGTAGCGGCGCGGCTGAAGGTGACCAGCAGCAGTTCGGTGATGCCGATGCCGGCCTCGGCGACGTAGCGCACGGCCAGCCCGACGATCGCGTGCGTCTTGCCGGTGCCCGCGCTCGCCTCGAGCACCGTGGTGCCCGCCGGGAGCGGACCGGTGGCGTCGAAGGCGGCGGGCGCAGCCACGGTCTCGGTCACGGTTGCCCCTGACTCTCGGCGGCCAGCAGCGGCGCCCACCAGCGGCGGGCGACGGCGCCGAAACGGGTGCTCTCCGGTTCCCCGGCCCGCGCGGCCGCCGCGGCGACACGGTCGAAGCGGGGCGCGCGGCCCCACACGTAGCGCAGGTAGCGGTCGGTGTGGTCGCCGAATTTGTCGGGGCCGTTGGGTCCGCCGTCGAAGGCGTGTTCGGCCGCGAGCAGGGCGTCGGCGACGCTGTCGCCGCGGAAGCGGCGTTCGGCGTAGGTGGCGGTGGCGGCGGGCGCGACCGGCAGCGGCTCGCACAGGCCCTCGTCGCGCAGCCGGACCAGATCACGCAGCACCGCCAGCGCGGCGGGCGCCTCCGGGGCGACGATCACCGAGCGGGCCACCGGCCTGCTGCGGAACTGCCCGCGTCCGGTGCTGATCGCGCGCCACGACCGGTCCTCGGTCGCGGCCAGCGCCAGCAGCGACACCCAGGCCGCCAGCCGGTGTTTGGGCGCCAGCCGCGAATACGTGGTGCGGACCAGGGTCTCCCCGCGCACCTCGGGGACGGTGCCGGCCAGGGTGCGGCCGTTGCCGAGGTCGATCGCGATGTCGACGGCTCGCGGCGCGGCCTCGTAGTCGGGCAGGGCGGTGCGCACGATGGTGTCGACGGTGCCTTCCACCTCGTCGAGCACCGCGGCGCCGAAAGCGAAGGGCGGCAAGGTTCCCCGCCGCCACTCGGCCGCGCGCAGGGCCGCGGGGTCGGCGCCGGTGAGCCGCGCGCTCAGCATCCGCTCGCCCAGGTCCCATTTGGCCAGACCGTCGAGTTCGATGGGCAGCTGCTCGGCGATGTCCTCGGCTTCCTCCGGCACCCGCAACCCGAGCCGCTGCCACAGGAACGCGCGCACCGGATGTTCGGCGAAGGCGATCAGTTCGGCCAACGCCACATCGGAGGGCGGAGCGGGTGCCAGTGGTTCGCTGAGCAGCGGCGGGCGCGGGCGCGCCGGGCGAGCGGCCGCGCGGGCGCCGGCGAGGGCGACGGTGTCGAAGCTGCGCGGGCGTTCGGACGCGAAATTGCGGCGGTCGAACGATTGCAGCGGGTGCCGCTGGTGGACCGCGCCCAGCGCGGCCGGACCGACGTGCGCGGCGAGGACGTCGAGCAGTTCGGCCACCGGGACCGCGGGCGGCCTGCTCGCGCCGGTGACGGGGTCGGCGCCGGTGTGCAGGATCAGCAGCTGGTCGCGGGCGGCCATGATCGCGTCGAGCAGCAGCTGCCGGTCCTCGCTGCGGGCGTCGCGCTCGCCGACCAGCGGGTCGCGGGCGAGCAGGTCGTCACCGTCGACCGAGCCGGGCCGCGGGAAGACGTCGTCGTCGAGGCCGAGCAGGATCACCACCCGGTGCGGCACCGAACGCATCGGCACCAGCGTGCACACCGTGAGTTCGCCGGTGCGGAAGTTGGCGCGGCCGGGCCCACCGGCGAGACGGCCGGTCAGCAGCACCGCGACATCGGCGAGCCGCAGCGGGGTGCTGCCCGCGTGTTCGGTGGCGGCCACGATCTCGCGGCGCGCCTCGGCCCGGATCCAGGACTGCGCGTCCGGCACGTCGGTGAGCAGATCCACCGCGCGCAGCAGCACCGCGGTCCACTCCGCCGCCGGGCGCGGTCCACGCAGGTCGCGCAGGCACACCGCGAGCCGGTCGACGAACTCGGCGAAGCGACCGGCCAGATCCACGTCGTTGGAGTCCACGTCGTCCAGCGGCAGCGCCAGATCCAGCCAGTCGTCACCGGACTCGTCGGCGGTGACGCCGAGCAGGATCCGGTCGACGGCCGCGTTCAGGGTGTTCTGCGCGAACTCGGCCAGCCCGAACGCCTCGCGCTGCCGCGACCCGATGCCCCAGCGGGCGCCGGATTCGGCGGCCCATTCGCGCAGCCGCTCGACGGCGTCGTCGTCGAAGCCGCAGCGGCGCCGCACGGTCTCGCTCGCCGCGAGTTCGAGCACCTGCGTCACCGTGACGCGACCGTCGGCCAGTTCCAGCAGCGCGATCACCACCGCCAGCATCGGGTTGGTCACCGCCCGGCCGCGATCGGCGAGCCGGACCCGCAACTGGTGCGCGGGGTGCTCGCCCTCGGCGGGCAGGTCGACGGCGCCGGTCCCGCGCTGCCCGAAGGCCGCGCGCACGAGCGGCGCGTAGGCCTCGACGTCCGGGCACATGACCAGGACGTCGCGCGGTTGCAGGGTGGGGTCGGCGGCGAAGGTGGTCAGCAGGAGATCGCGCAGGACCTCGACCTGGCGGGCCGGGCCGTGGCAGGCGTGGATCTCGACGGTGCCGTCGGCGACCGCGCCCGCGGCGGGCACCCGATCGTCCCGGAGAGCGGACTGCACGGCGCCG
The DNA here is from genome assembly GCF_900637185.1 of Nocardia asteroides. Classification (NCBI taxonomy): domain Bacteria; kingdom Bacillati; phylum Actinomycetota; class Actinomycetes; order Mycobacteriales; family Nocardiaceae; genus Nocardia; species Nocardia asteroides. Next base: position 4,836,338 of record NZ_LR134352.1, read on the forward strand.
AGCAGACTGCCGGGCAGTGGGGTGCCGGACAGGTGGGTCTCGCTGTGCAGCAACGGATTCAGTCGATGCTGGAGTTCACGGACGTCGCGAGCCAGGCCGGCCAGCAGCGGATGCCGGACCAGGTCGGCGCTGTCGTCCGCCGATCGGGGCATCGTCGCCCCCCGCTCCCCGCGCACTGCCTCGGCGATGTCCGGAAGCACGGCAGCCGCCGACTGCTCGTCCGCGCGATCGTGCGTACTCCCGGTCATCCCCGAGTGCTGGTCCGCACGATCGGTCGCGAACGCGGCCGCCCCCGGCCGGGAGTCCACACGATCGGTCGCGAGCGCCGCCGCCCCCGACAGGTGGTCCGTGCGATCGGTCGCCGACTGATGGTCCCCGCGATCGGTGTCGTCGCTCCGGGCACCGGTGTCACCCGCGTGCTCGTCACGCGACGCCGCGGACAGGGCCGTCCACATCGCCGGGCTGGGGTGGGCCAGCCACAGGTGCACGTCGCGGTGTTCGGCCAGCGCGGTGAGCACGGCGAGCTGGTCGGCGGGCAGCCGGGTGAGGCCGAACAGCGACAGCCGCGCAGGCAGGTCGACGGAGTCCGGCTCGGCCCGCAGTCGCGCGCAGGCCGCGGTGAGCCGCTCGGCCGGGCTCGGCGATCCGATCGCCGCGCGCAGGGCCCGCCACAGCTGCGGCTGCCAGGCCAGGTCCGCGGGGACCGGTCCGCCCGCGCCGTCGGTGTCGGCACCGGCCGCCCAGTCCAGTAGCAATCGGGGCCGCTGTGCGGTATAAGACTCGAACAGCGCGGCCAGGTGCGCGGCGGTGGCATAGCGCCGCCCGATCCGGTGGCCCGCGCCGGGCAGCCCGAGATGACGCGCCAGCACCGCCGCCCACGGCTGGTCCACGACCTCGTCGAGCACGCGCAGCAGGGTCCACACCACCCGCTGCCCCGCCCACGGATCGTCGGCGGGCGCCACGCCGGTCGCCGCGGCCAGCACTTCCGCGACCAGCGCCGCGGGTGCGGGGAACGCGATATTGGCGGCGATTCCGTCGCCGGTTCCCGCCACGCCGAGCACCCCCGACAGCCGCTGCGCCAGCCAGCGTTCGATCCCCTTCGCCGGCACCGCCACCACCTCGGCGGCGAACGGATCGGCCTGCGGCGCCGCGAGCACCGTTCCCAATCCGTCGGCCAGCGCGTCGGCGCGTTCGGCGCGATGGAGATGCAGCGGCATCCGTCGTTTATACGCCCAGCGACCGACCCGCAATCGCGCGGCCCCGCCGAGGTGACCGCGCAGGGCTAGTGAAATAGACCACACCGCAACGCCTTCGCGGCCGCGCCTGCGGCACCCCCGAGCGCGGCCGTGGGATCGTTGGCCTTCGGGTGGGACAGTTCGGCGGCAGGCGAAAGGCTGGTCCGGTACATGAGCGCGCAGGTGATTCCCCTGGTTCCCGGTGGCGGCTTCGTCGTCCGACGCGCGGGTGCACGCTGGGAGCTGATCAATTCCCGGCGGTACGGCCCCGATCAGGTGATCCACTCGTGGCCGCTGGATCGCCACGGCGAAGCGTTCGAACACTGCCATCGGCTCAACGGCTGCACCATCGCGACTCCGCACGCGGCCCATCACTGATCGGAATCCGCTGCGGCGCAACGACGATGTAACACACTCCGGATCTCACCTCAAGTAGTGCGATCGGGCGTCAGGTGTGCCAAGGTGGTCCCTCGTGCGTGACCGTTCCCCTTCCACCCGCGTCGTTTCCCGGGTCGCAGCAACCGCCTGTCTCCTCGCCGCCGCCGGCGTCCTCACTCCGGGGGTGCCGCTGGTGGTCACCGCGGCCCAGGCGGCGCCCCCCGCGTTGACCCAGGTCACGGTGCCCGGGTTCGACAACGACATGAGCTCGCGCATCGCGCGGGTGAACTCCTACCTGGCCGGCCGCCCCGGCGTCGTCGGCTACGTGCTGCGCGATCGCGTCACCGGCGGCACCTACGCCAACGAGCACGCCGAGAACCAGGTGTGGACCGCCTCCACGATCAAACTGGCCATCGCCGCCGACCTGCTCAACCGGGCCAGGGTCGGCGCCATCGGCCTGTCCCCCGACGACCGCACCAACCTCGAATCCATGCTGGCCACGTCGAACGATCACGCCGCCGACGTCCTGTGGAACAAGTACATCGGTCTCGACCGGATGGCCTACAACAACGCGTTCCGGGCCTACGGCATGGTCAGCCTCATCCCGCAGCCGACCGCCTCGGCGATGTTCCCCGACTGGTCCTTCCAGAAGTGCACCGCCGCCGACCTGGACCGGCTGATGAACACCATCCTCGACACCATGCACCCCGACGACCTCGCCTACCTGCTGGACCGGATGCGCTCGGTCGACTCCAACCAGCACTGGGGCGTGTGGGGCGCGGGCGCGCGGATGCGTCCCGGCCTGAAGAACGGCTGGTCGGCCGAGGCCGACGGCTGGGTGGTCAACTCGGTGGGCGTGGCGGGCGACGGCGAGCGCTACACCCTGGCGATCATGAACGCGCTCGGCGCCGACGGCGGCTACACCGAGGGCGCCGAGACCGACACCAAGGTCGCCGAGCTCCTGCTTGCCGGTCGCTGACCCGGCTCGTCCCGTATCCTCGATCACGTCATCGGGTCCGTGGGCCGCGGTGGTTCTCACCGCGACCCACGGCGCCCGGTGAAGGAACGCACCACACCAAGATCGGAACCGGGATCTCGTGGCGACGTCGCATCCGGAGCCGACTACGGTAAACCCTGTCACCACCGTTGCGGGGCCACCCCAGTCTGTCGAGGAGCAGGACGATGAGCACTCAGTCTGTCGGGAACCAGCGGCACCGCGTGGTGGTGATCGGTTCCGGGTTCGGCGGGTTGTTCGGCACCAGGCACCTGCGCAAGGCCGATGTCGACATCACCCTCATCTCGAAGACCTCCACCCACCTGTTCCAGCCGCTGCTGTACCAGGTGGCCACCGGCATCCTGTCCACCGGTGAGATCGCGCCCGCCACCCGGCTGGTGCTGCGCAAGCAGAAGAACGCGCAGGTGCTGCTCGGCGACGTGCACGACATCGACCTGGAGAACAACACGGTCACCTCGCGACTACTCAACCGCGACACCGTCACCCCGTTCGACAGCCTCATCGTTGCCACCGGCGCCCAGCAGTCGTACTTCGGCAACGACCACTTCGCCACCTTCGCGCCGGGCATGAAGACCATCGACGACGCGCTCGAACTGCGCGCGCGCATCCTGGGCGCCTTCGAGCAGGCCGAGCTCGCCACCACCCAGGAGGAGCGCGACCGGCTGCTCACCTTCATCGTCGTCGGCGCGGGCCCGACCGGTGTGGAGCTGGCCGGGCAGATCGCCGAGCTGGCCGATCGCACCCTCGACGGCACCTTCCGCACCATCGACCCCCGCGACGCGCGCGTCATCCTGCTCGAGGGCGCGGGTGCCGTGCTCGGCCCGATGGGCCCCAAACTGGGCGCCAAGGCGGCCAAGCGGCTGGAGAAGATGGGCGTGGAGATCCAGCTCAACGCCATGGTGACCGATGTCGACGCGCACGGCGTCATCGTCAAGGACGCCGACGGCAGCACCCGCCGGATCGAATCGGCGTGCAAGGTGTGGTCGGCCGGTGTGCAGGCCAGCCCGCTGGGCAAGATGATCGCCGAGCGGTCCGACGGCACCGAGGTGGACCGGGCCGGGCGCGTGATCGTCGAACCCGACCTCACGGTCAAGGGCCATCCGAACATCTTCGTGGTCGGCGACCTGATGTCGGTGCCGGGCGTGCCCGGCCAGGCGCAGGGCGCGATCCAGGGCTCGACCTACGCCGCCAAGGCCATCAAGGCCGGCCTCAAGGGCCAGACCCCCGAGCAGCGCGCGCCGTTCAAGTACTTCAACAAGGGCTCGATGGCGACGATCTCGCGCTTCGACGCCGTCTGCCAGATCGGCAAGTTCGAGTTCAGCGGCTTCCTCGCGTGGCTGGCCTGGCTGGCGCTGCACCTGTACTACCTGGTGGGCTACCGCAGCCGGATCGTCACCGTGATCGGCTGGTTCGTCTCGTTCCTCGGCCGCAACCGCGGTCAGATGGCCGCCACCGAGCAGTGGGTCTTCGCCCGGCTGGCGATCGAGGAGGTCCAGTCCGACCAGGCCGACGCCGACGAGCTCGCGGCCGCGCTCGGCGCCCCGCCCGGCAACAACAGCAAGCAGGTGCGCGCGCAGCGCGAGGCCGGCTAGTTCGCACGCCTCGTCGGGCCGGGTGGTTCTCCCGAACCGCCCGGCCCGCGTCGTCCGATCACCCTTCCCACACACGATATTGCGGGCTGCCGTCGTTTCGGACCCATCCGGGTCCGGCCTCGGTCCGAATGCCGGACGTCATATGTGTGACCAAATCCCCAGGATGAAAGGTGATCTATGGCGACGGGGAAACACAGGGCGCCGAGCCCGCAGCGACAGAAAGTGGGGTCGGTCGTCGCGGCGGGAGCGGTCCCCCTGGTCATGGCCCTGATCGGCACGGGCACCGCGAACGCCGATCCCGCGCAGGCGGCGGTGACCCAGACCGAGCTTCCGGCCGGGCCGGAGTTCGACGCGGTGGCGCCCAACGCCACCCCCTATGTGGGACAGCAGATGCCGGAGAACACGCGCAGTTCGCTGGCGTGGTCACGCAGCGGCCCGGAGACGGATTACCTGTCGCCGGTGGGCACGCTGCACGCGCCGACGGCGGTCGCGCCGGTGCCGCCGATCCTGCCGCCGCCGGGGCAGTTCCGCTTCGGTGACCAGCTGGTCCCGGTGCCGGAGTTCGTCCCGGTCGAGACGTCGATCCAGATCAACGACGCGGCGGCCAACACCGAGGCCAACCTCGCGACCTTCCTCGACTCGGTGGGGCTCGAGCGCAGCCGGTCGGACCGGATCGCGTCGGAGACCCTGGGCTCCGCCGCGCGCGGTGCCGCCGTCGGGTCGATGGTGGCCACCCCGTTCGCCATGATGGCGAGCACGGGCGGCGCGGTGGCCGGCCTCGTCGCCGGTATCCCGTTCGTCCCGATCGGCCTGGTCGCGGGTCCGATCCTGGGCGGGATGGCCGGCTACATGGCGGTGTCGGTGCCGTTCACGGTCGTCGGCGCCGGTGTCGGCGCGGCGGTGGGCGCGGCGAACGGATTCCTCGCGCCGCCGCGCGCGGCCGCGCCGGGCGAGATCGCCGACGACTCGGCGGTGCTGGTCAGCGCCTGATCGATGATCCACAGCGATGGGAGCCGGGGTTCGCCCCGGCTCCCATTCGCGTATCAGAAGGCGCCGCTCGGTGGTGCCCGCTCGTTCCGCGCCGAACGGCCTGATCTCGTTCTAGCCGACGGCGGCCGTTCGGTCCGCGCCGGACGGATCGCCCGCGTGCAGGCGGGTGCTCGTGCGGGTGGACAGCGATCCGCCCGCGGCCAGCGGTAGCCGGACCGCGTCGAGCCCACCGGACCAGGCGGGCCGATCGTCCGGGTAGCGCAGTTCGCTGTCGATGGCGCGTGCGGCGCTCAACCGGTCGTCGGTGACCGTGCCGGCGCCGAGGGCGAGGCGATGCCGGAGCAGGGGCAGGTCGTCGAGGTCGGCGATCAGGTCACCGCGCCAGGCGCCGTCGTCCTCGCCGCTGCGGCCCAGCTGCACCCGCTCGCGCAGCCGCAGCCGCGCGTCGGCGGCCAGCCGCACCGTCGTCACCGTGTGATGACACGCGCCACCGGCAACGATCATCGGCTCCGGATCGACATCCAGTTCCGCGCCCGCACCGACCTCGAAGTGCCAGTGCCCCACCGACATCGGCGTCCGCGCGCTCGGCAGCGCGATCGTCGCCGCCACCGACCGCACGGTCAACCGCGCGCCGGGCAGCACCACGACGCGGATGTCGAGCTCGTCCCCGCCCAGCGGGGTGGCCGCGGTGCCGATCAGGTGCACGGTGTCGGCGCCGGTGTACCGCGCGGCCAGGCCGCCCACCGCTTCGATGCGGGGCAGCCTGCCCAGCGCGGCGACGATGCTCAGCTCAGTGCGCAACGCCGGTGGCCGTGTCCTGCTCGGCGGCGTGGCGCAGCTGCTCGCGCACCCACGCCAGCACCGGGGTGGCGGCGGGGTCGTCGGTCAGCGACACCAGCGCGGTCGGTCGGCCCTCGCGGACCTTGGCGGCGTCGCGTTCCATCACGCCGAGGTCGGCGCCGACGAGCGGGGCCAGGTCGGTCTTGTTGACCACCAGCAGGTCCGAGAAGGTGACGCCGGGGCCGCCCTTGCGCGGGACCTTGTCACCGCCCGCCACGTCGACGACGAAGATCTGCACGTCGATGAGGCCGGAGGAGAAGGTGGCGGTGAGGTTGTCGCCGCCGGATTCCACCAGGATCAGGTCCAGCGGCGGGTTGGCCGCGACCAGGTCGTCGATGGCGTCGAGGTTGGCGGTGATGTCGTCGCGGATGGCGGTGTGCGGGCAGCCGCCGGTCTGCACGGCGGTGATCCGCTCGTCGGGCAGGACGGCGTGGCGGCGCAGGAAGTCCGCGTCCTCGGTGGTGTAGATGTCGTTGGTCAGCACGGCCAAAGACAATTCGTCGCGCAGCTGCCTGCACAGGGCGGCGACCAGCGCGGTCTTGCCGGAGCCGACCGGGCCGCCGATGCCGATGCGCAGCGCCTCCCCCGGCACGCGGTGGCGCTTGGGGCGGTCGTGGCTGTGCTCGTGCGGCTCGCCGTCGATCAGATGGGGCGGCATGGTGACTCCTTCTCGGGGACGGGGATTCGGGGAGGCTAGGAGGCGAACAGGGGCATGTCGCGGTGCAGGTGCCGTTCGGCAAGCGCGTCCTGCAGCGGATCCGACAGCGCGGCCAGGCCGCTGACCGCCTCGGCGGCGATCCGGTCGCACAGCGACGCGAGCCGCATGGTGCCCGCGGCGATGGCGGCGGGGTCCAGCGCCAGCAGTCGCTGGGCGGCGGTGGCGGCGCCGGTGAGCGTGGTGTAGACGACGACGCCTGCCAGCTGTTCGGGCTCGGTGCCCGCGGCGGCGCCGACCATGCCGAACACCGTCGACAGGTGCGGCCGCACGCCCGCGGGCGTCCATTCGTGCTGAGGCCACAGCTGTTTCGCCAGCCGCAGCACGCCGCGGCCCTGCGCGCGCGAGGCCGTTCTGGCGGCGGGCGAGGGTGTCCTGGCGTCGGCTTCGAGTTCGGCGCGCTCGGGAGTCAGCGATCCGGCGCAGACCGCGGCGGCCAGCGACGCCGCGACCAGCCCCGAGGTGGCGATCCGCCGGCGCAGGTACAGCTCGACAGTCGCGTTGTCGCGCAGCAGGCCCGCCGCGATCGCCTCCTCGACGCCGCCGGAGTGCACGTGCCCGCCGACGGGCAGGCGTGAGTCGGCCAGCGCGAGCAATGTCGCCAGGCCGGCCGCACCCTCGTTCCGCATCCGCCGATCCTATGCAACCGACCTGGACATCCGCCCGGTGAGGGCGGCCGGTGCTGCCCGGCCGCCTGTCCGGCTCAGCGGGTGCCGCGGGCCGAACGCCAGGCCAGCACCGCCATCGCGATCAGCAGCAGCGCGCCGCCCGCGGTCGCGACGTGCATGCCCGTGACGAAGGATGCGCGCGCCGCGTCGATCAGCGCGGTGTCGCCACCCGCCTCGGCGACGGTCTCGCCGAGCGTGTCGCCGAAGTCGCCGCCGGACCGGAAGACCAGCGCGGCGACCGAGCCCAGCAGCGCCAGACCCAGCGCGTTGCCCAGTTCGAAGCTGGTCTCCGAGATGCCGACCGCCGACCCCGCCCGCTCGGCGGGCACGGCCGACACGGCCACGTCCGACACCAGCGTGAACGAGATGCCGTAGCCGATACCGGCCACCGCCGAGCCCACCAGGTACCAGATCAGCCCGCCGTCCACGCCGACGCCGAGCAGCATCAGGTTGCCGACCGCCGACATCGCCAGGGCGAGGGTGAAGGTCGCGCGCACGCCGAGCGCGCGACCGACCCTGGCCCCGCTCATCGAGAACACGAACACCGCGATCGCCATGGGGATGCCGAGCAGCGCGGCCTGCAGCGGGTCACGCCCGGTGACCGACTGCAGATAGACGCTGGTCAGGTAGCTCAGCGCGGCCAGCGACATCATGCCGACCAGGCTCGCGCCGATCGCCACCCGGAACAGCGGTCGGGTGAACAGGCTCAGATCGAGCAGCGGTTCGGCCAGCTGACGCTGCCTGCGCACGAACACCACCAGCAGCACCGCGCCGATCGCGGCGATCACCAGCGAGGTGATGTCGAAACCCTCGGCGGCGATGTGCTTGATCCCGTACACCACCGGCAGGATGCCGCCGATGGAGAGCGCGACACTGGGCAGATCCAGCGGGCCGAGCGCGGCCGAGCGGTGCTCGGGCAGCAGGAACGGGCCGAACAGCAGCAGGATCGCCAGCACCGGGATGTTGATCAGGAACACCGAGCCCCACCAGAAGTGGTGCAGCAGGACACCGCCGATGATCGGGCCGACGGCCGAGCCGCCGGCGAAGAAGGCGGTCCAGATGCCGATGGCGGTCGCGCGCTCGCGGACGTCGGGGAACAGGCTCGAGATCAGCGCCAGACTCGACGGCAGCAGGGTGGCGCCGCCGATGCCCATCAGCACGCGGGCGGCGATGAGGACTTCCGGGTTCGGCGCGAAGGCGCCGAGCACCGAGGCCAGGCCGAAGACGGTGGCGCCGGCCAGCAGGATGTTGCGCCTGCCGATCCGGTCGCCGAGGTTGCCCATGGTGATGAGCAGTCCGGCCAGCATGAACCCGTAGATGTCGAGGATCCAGAGCTGCTGGGAGGCGCTGGGGTCCAGGTCCGCCGTGAGGGTCGGCATGGCGAGGAACAGCACCGAGATGTCCATCGACACCAGCAGCACCGGCAGCAGCAGCACGCCCAGTCCGAGCCATGCGCGGCGTCCACCGGCCTGCGCGGTGGGCACCGCCGGTTCCAGCTTCGTCATTCCGACATCCTTCCGAGGTTTGCGTACACCGTACGCGGGGAATGGGTACAGTGTACGCATCGACTGGGAAATTCGAAAGCGAGTCATGGGATGACTGATGCGAAACTCACCCGCACCGCGATCGTCGACGTGGCGATCACCCTCGCCGACGCCGATGGGCTCGACGCGGTGTCGATGCGCCGCATCGCCGAGCGGCTCGAGGTCGGCACGATGTCGCTGTACCGGCACGTGGCGAACAAGGACGAGCTGATCGCGGCGATGACCGACGAGATCGCCGCCCGCCACCCCTACCCCGACCCGGCCGGCCAAGGCTGGTCGTGGCGCGACCGGGTACGCATCGCCGCCGAGATCGATTGGCAGCTCTACCAGCAGCATCCGTGGGTGCTGCTGACCTTCGCCGTCCCGCGCTACAGCTTCGGCCCGCAGGGCCTGGCCAGCCTGGCCTGGCTGGTCGACGGGCTGCGCGCCCTGGAGGTGTCGGCGCGCGAGGCCACCACCATGGCGTTCACGGTCTGGAACTACATCTCCGGCGCCAGCCTGCCCGTGGTGGGCGGCGCGCTGCTGGCGGAGCGCCGCACCGCCACCGACGACACGAACGGGCTGCGCGACCTGCTCGAGGGCACGCCCTCGTTCCCGGTGCCCCCCGCGCTGGCCGACCTGGAGGGCGCCGGCGTGAGCGAACTCACCTCCGAGGACCTGCTGTTCCTCGGCCTGGACGCCCTGTGCGACGGTTTCGCGGCCCGCGCCGAACGCCGCGCCGGGGTCGCCACCGAACCTGCCTGACCATCGGCGACCGGTGTGCCGCCCACGCCGACTTGACCTCGAGTGCCGTTCAGGTTGAACAGTATTCGCATGCACGCGATCCGATTGCACGAATTCGGCCCGGCCCGACACCTGCGCTACGAGACCGTTCCCGACCCCGAGCCCGGCCCCGGCCAGGTGCGCATCGCGGTGGCGGCCAGTGGCGTCCACCTCGTCGACACCGCGCTGCGCCGCGGCGAACCCGGGCCCTTCCCCCTCCCGGACCTGCCGACGATTCCGGGCCGCGAGGTGGCGGGCACGGTCGACCTGGTCGGCCCCGGCGTCGATCCCGCGCTGCTCGGCACCGCGGTGGTGACCCACCTGGGCACCGCGCCCGGCGGCTACGCGGAATCGGCGGTGGCCGACGCCGACCGGCTGCTGCCGATCCCCGGCGGTGTCTCGGCCGCCGCGGCCGTGGCCCTGGTCGGCACGGGCCGCACCACACTGGGCATCCTGCAGTTCGCCGACCTGGGTGCCGACAGCGTGGCGGTGGTGACGGCCGCGGCGGGCGGCATCGGCACCCTGCTCGTGCAGTACGCCCGCGCGGCGGGTGCCACGGTGGTCGGGCTGGCGGGCGGCCCGGACAAGGTGCGCCGGGTGGCGGCCGACGGCGCCGACATCGCCGTCGACTACACCGCCGACGACTGGCCCGCGCAGGTGCGCGCGCAGCTCGGCGGACGCGCGGCGACCGACGTGTTCGACGGCGTCGGCGGCGCGATCGGCGCCGCCGCGGTCGACCTGCTCGGCCCCGGCGGCACGCATCTGGTGTTCGGCTGGTCGGCGGGCGCGCCGACCGAGGTGGACCCGGCGGCACTGGCGGCGCGGGGTGTCACCTCCCGGTCGGTGCTCGGGCCGCCGATGGTGGAACGGGCCGGTGGTGATCTGCTCGTGCTGTCGCGGCGGGCGCTCGCGGCGGCCGCCGAGGGACTGTTCGTCCCCGCGGTCACCGAATTCCCGCTCGCCGAGGCCGCCCGGGCCCACGACGCGCTCGAAAATCGGTCGACGACAGGCAAAGTCGTGCTCATCCCCTGACCGGCGGCGACTCGCCGGGAGGCCGTACGGCGGGCCGTGGCGCACTGGTGGAGACTGGAAGGATGACCGCCGCGCAGCCGCCCGCCGACCGCCGTCTCGCCGACCGGGCGCTGGCCGCGAATGATCCGACCGGTTGGTTCGAGCCGCTCTACGCCGAGGCCGCGGCGGGCACCTCGGTGGTCCCCTGGGACCGGGCGGAGCCCAATCCGCTCCTGGTCGACTGGCTGCGCGACGCCCCGCAGCCCGCGGGCACCCGCGCCCTGGTCATCGGCTGCGGGTACGGCACCGACGCCGAATTCGTCGCCGCCCAGGGCATCCGGACCACCGCGTTCGACATCTCCCCCACCGCGATCCGCGGCGCCCGCGCCCGTTTCCCGCAGTCGCCGGTCACCTACAAGGTGGCCGATCTCCTGCACCCGCCCGCGGCCTGGCTCGACGCCTTCGACCTGGTGCTCGAGTCCATCACCGTGCAATCCCTGCCGCCGGGTGTCCGCGCCGACGCCACCGCGAACATCCGCTCCCTGCTCGCCCCCGGCGCCACCCTGCTGGTCATCGCCGACATCGCCACCTCCCCGATCCCCGGGCCACCCTGGCCCCTCACAGCCGGCGACATCGACGCCTTCGCCACCCCCGACCTCACCGCGGTCCGGGTCGAGCGACTGCCCCGGCCCGACGCACCCGGCCGTCAGCGCTGGCGCGCCGAGTTCCACCGACCCTCACAGCCGAATCCATAGCCGCCCAATGCTTTCCGACTGAATCGGCTCAGCTGCGGGCCGGGTTTCGCAGGAATTTCATACGCGGCGGGCGATCACACGGATCGGGCCTTCGTCTCGTCGGCGCGCCGCCGCCAGGGCGGGATCGTCAGGTAGGTGGCGGCGCGCAGCAGCCATTCGACCGGGCCGTAGGGATGCCCGCGCAGCCACCAGGTGCTGAGGGCGAGCTGGGCGGCGAAGGTCAGGAGGCCGATCGCGACCACGCCCAGGGGTGGGATGTCGTCGGCGAGCGCGAAACCGTAGCCGGTGTACACGACCATGAGGACCACGGACTGGCCGATGTAGTTCGACGCCGCCATCCGGCCCGCCGCACCGAGCGGCGCCACCCATCGCGCGGTCGGCGCCCACCACGCGAGCCGCAGGACCAGCGCGATGTAGGCGAAGGTCATGGCCGGGGCGACGCAGTACTGCAGCCAGTGCAGCACCGCGGGCGCCTCCCACCAGCGCATCGATTCGGCGAAGGTCGCCGCCGAAATCGGCAGCCCGAGTCCGAGCCCGATCACCAGCACCCGCGGCGACCACCGGCGCAGCGTGTCGGCATCCTCGAAGAGAGTGCGTTGTCCGGCCGCCATGCCGAGCAGGAACGTGGCCAGGCTGGGCACCCCCTGGCCGAACCAGATCAGCAGCAGGAACACCGGCGCGAGCGCGGTCTGGGCGGCGACGGTGTCGGCGAAGGCGCCCGTGTAGTCCGCCGAGATCTTCGGCAGGTTCACCAGCTCACCGAGGGCGAGCACGCCCGGTTTCCCCGCGAAGACACTCCACACCGACCACGTCGCGTACAGCACGACGCCGGTGATCACCGCGGTGCGCGGGCGCAGCTTGCGCAGGGTGATCAGTACCAGGCACAGCACCGCGTACAGGGTGAGGATGTCGCCGATCCACAGCAGATACACGTGCACCAGCCCGATCGTCAGCAGCGCGGCGCAGCGGCGTAGCAACCGCCGCACCGGCGCGACCCCGGCCCGTTCGGCGGCGGCGATCTGCAGGGTGAACGAATAACCGAACAGGAAGGCGAACAGCAGGTAGAACCGGCCGGTGAACAGCGCGTCGACGGTGGCGCGCACCAGCTGGTCGACGGTGCCGCCGAACAGCGACACCGGATACTGCTTCGTGCCGATCACCGACCACAGCGTGGTCGCCACGATCGCGTTGGTGAGCAGGATGCCGAACAGCGCGAAGCCGCGCAGCAGGTCGACCTCGGCGATCCGCCGACCGGACGATGTCGCGGGCGGCCGCGTCCCCAGTGCCTCTGCCATGGATCGAGCCTAGGCAGCGGCGGGCCCCGGCTCGTCCCCCTCGGGAGCGATTTCCGGCGCGGGTTCCTCACCCCGTCGGGTCACTCCTGCGGCGTATTGACTTCTCCGGCAATCCGGTTCCGCGGCCTAGAATCACCGCGTGGACACCCGAACCCCGCCCAGTCCCGCCGTGCGTGCCTCCGTGGAGTCCGTCCACGCCGACCTCGCGCACTGGCTCGGCACCGCCGCCCCCGACGCCGTGTTCGACCGTTTCGCCGACGCCCAGCACGACACCTTCACCATGGTCACCACCGCGGGGGAGATCCTCGCCAAGGCCGAGCTGCTGCACGGCCTGCGCGGGGCCCGCAACGCCCAGCCGGGACTGACGATCGAGATCGCCGAACTGGAGAGCCTGTTCGACGACGGGTCCACCGTGGTGATCCGTTTCCTCGAACGCCACCACGTGGGTCCGGTGACCACCGCGCGCCGCGTGACCGCGGTCCTCGACGCCACCGGTGACCGTCTGCGCTGGCGCACGGTGCACGAGACGCCGCTGGCCTGACCTGCGCGACACCGGGGCGGTGCCACAATGGGACCCGACGTGCAGTGACTCGCAACCAGACGGAGGCGGACATGCAGGCAGTGGTGATCGACCGGTTCGGCGAACCGAAAGACGTGCTCACCGCCCAGGAGGTGCCGCCGCCGGAGCCGGGTCCGGGCGAGATCCGGATCGCGACGATCCTGTCCCCCGTCCACAACCACGATCTCGCCATCATCCGCGGCGTCTACGGCTACCGGCCGCCGCTGCCCGCGATCCCCGGCACCGAGGCGGTGGGGGTGGTCGACGCGCTCGGTCCCGGCGCCGTCGGCGTCGAGGTCGGCCTGCGGGTCGCGGTGGCGGGCGCGCGGGCGGCCTGGGCCGGCTTCTTCCTGGCCCGCGCCGACCAGGTGGTGCCGATGCCGCCGTCGGTGCCCGACGAGACCGCCTGCCAGCTGCTGGCCATGCCGCTGAGCGCGCTCATGCTGCTCGACGACCTGCGGGTGCAGCCGGGCCAGTGGATCACCGTGAACGCCGCCAACGGCGCGGTGGGGCGGCTGCTGAACCTGTTCGCGCGGCAGCGCGGCGTGCGGGTGCTGAGCCTGGTCCGCGGCCCCGCGTCGGTGCGGGCGCTCGAGCAGTTCGGGTACGGCCCGGTGATCGACACCGAGACCGACGGCTGGGCCGACCGCGCCGCCACGGTCACCGACGGCGAGCCGGTGGTGCGGGCCGTCGACCAGATCAGCGGCCCCGCCGCGGGCGCGCTCATGTCGCTGCTGGCCCCCGCGGGCGAACTGATCTCCTTCGGCGCGCTGTCGGGTCAGCCGCTGATCATCGACACCGGCGCCGTCATCTTCAAACAGGCTGTCGTCAAGGGTTTCTGGGGCCAGAAGCGCAGCGCCGAGATCGACCGCGCCGACTACCGGCGCCTGATCACCGAACTCGTCGGCCTGGCCGCCGCGGGGACCCTGCGCCTGGACGCCCAGGCCGAATTCCCCCTCGACCACGCCGCCGACGCCGCCGTGCTGTCGGAGACCCCGGGCCGCAACGGCAAGGTGGTGCTGCGCGCGAACGCGGGCTGACCGGCCCGCCATCCACAGCTCCTATCCCACGATCGAAGCCCGCGGCGACCGCGCGCCGTGGGCTTCGTCCGTTGTTACGGTCCGACTGTCCGGCAACCGGATCGGCGACCTGACGAGGGTGAGATGACGCGAGACGACACCGCGCCGCGGAAGAAGACGATCAGCAACCCCTACATCCACCGCCTGCAGCGCAGGCACTTCCTGCTGTTCGACATCGCGCCGATCGTGGGAACCCTGGCGGCACTGGGCTTCCTGTTCGTGCGCCCGTTCGGCGCCGTCGAGTTCGGGCTGCTGTTCGCGCTGTGGCTGGCGACCGGACTCGGGATCACCGTCGGCTATCACCGCCTGTTCACCCACCGCACCTTCCACACCACGCCCGCGGTCGCCGCGACACTGGCCGTGCTCGGTTCGATGGCCGGGCAGGGCCCGGTGGTGTCGTGGGTGGCCTTGCATCGCCGCCACCACGAGTACAGCGACCGCGCGGGAGACCCGCACTCGCCCAACCTGTCCGGCGACGGCTGGGTGGGCGCGCTGCGCGGCCTGGCGCACTCGCATTTCCTGTGGATGCGCCGCCACGAGTACCCGAACGTCGTGCACTACGCGCCCGATCTGATCAAGGACCGTGCCCTGGTCCGGGTCGCGCGGCTCTACTACTGGTGGGTGGGCCTGGGTCTGCTGATCCCGGCGGGGCTGGGCGGCCTGCTCACCCAGAGCTGGACGGGCGCGGTCAGCGGTCTGCTGTGGGGCGGGTTCGTGCGGATCTTCCTGCTCGAACACATCGTGTGGGCGATCAACTCGTTCCTGCACCGGATCGGCACCAAGCCCTACCGGTCCCGCGAGAACAGCCGCAACGGCGGGGTCTTCGCGCTGGTCACGCTCGGCGAGTCCTGGCACAACAACCATCACGCCTTTCCCGAGTCACCGTCGTTCGGATTGCACTGGTACCGGCTCGATCCCGGCTACTGGCTGATCTGGACGCTCGAAACCTTCGGCCTGGCCTGGGATCTGAAGATCCCCTCGGCCGACCGCCTGGCCGCCAAACGCGTATGAGGAGCAGTCGTGGACACCAGTAGAGAAGCCATCGTCGCGTGGTGCCGGGAGTACCTCGCGGAGTTGCTGGAGACACCGACCGCGGCGATCGACCCGCAGGCCGACTTCGACCGTCTCGGTGTCGATTCCGCGGTGGCCGTCGCGCTGCTCATCGAGGTCGAGGAGCGGTTCGGGGTGGACATCTCCCCCGACGACCTCTACGAGAATCCGACCCTGGACGCGGTCGCCGGACACCTGCACGCGCAGCTGGCGAACGCGGCCCGTCCGTGACCGGTCCGGCCGGCGCGGCGCGCACCGAGGCAGCGGCGGCGGCGATCCGGCACCACTACGACGTCGGCAACGACTTCTACCGCCTGTGGCTCGACGACTCGCTGAGCTATTCGTGCGCCATGCCCGCCTCCCCCGGCGACACCCTGGCTGCGGCGCAGGAACGCAAGCTGGCCCACCATCTGCGCGCGGTCGGCGCCGAGCACGCCGAGTCGCTGCTCGACATCGGCTGCGGCTGGGGCGCGGTGCTGGCGCGCGCAAGCGCCGGTCACGGCGTGCCGCGGCTGACCGGGTTGACCCTCAGCGACGAGCAGGCCCGCCACGTCCGTGCCCTGGATCTGCCCGGCGTCGAGGTGCACACGCGCAGCTGGGTGGACTTCGAGCCGAAGTCCCGGTTCGACGGGATCGTCTCGATCGGCGCGTTCGAGCATTTCGCGCGGCCCGACGACACTCCCGCCGCCAAGGTCGCGGTGTATCGGGAGTTCTTCACCCGCTGCCGCGACTGGCTGACCGTCGACGGCGCCCTGTCGCTGCAGACGATCGTCTACGGCAACATGCGCCGCGAGCAGGCCAGCGCGTTCATGCAGCAGCAGATCTTCCCCGACGCCGACTTGCCCACCCTCGCCGAGATCACCGCGGCCGCCGACGGGGTGTTCGCGATCGTCGCGCTCACCGACGACCGGCTCGACTACGCCTGGACCTGCGAGCAGTGGGCCCGCAGGCTGCGCGCGCGACGCGCCGAGGCGGTGGCCCTGGTCGGCGCCGAGACGGTCGCCCGGTACGAGCGGTATCTGAAGATGTCGGCGCTGGGCTTCCGGATGGGCAAGCTCGGCCTGCTGCGGATCGTCGCCCGCCCGCACCCGGACACGTTCCTCTCGCGTGGACGAGGCCGATGACGACCGCTCCCGCGATCCGGTTCAATCCGTTCAGCGCCGAGTTCCGTCGCGACCCGTACCCGGTGTACCGGGCGTTGCGGGCCACCCGGCCGGTTCACAAGACACTCGGCATGTGGGTACTCACCCGCCACGCCGACGCGCGAGAAGTGCTGCACGACAAGAGCTTCGGTGCGGGACTGATACCGGAACTGGTCACCGCGCAGGCCCGCAGGCTGGGTGCGCCCGACATCGCGCGGATCGAGCGGCTGGGCCGCACCTCGCTGGTGTTC
Organism: Nocardia asteroides; assembly: GCF_900637185.1. Lineage (NCBI taxonomy): Bacteria > Bacillati > Actinomycetota > Actinomycetes > Mycobacteriales > Nocardiaceae > Nocardia > Nocardia asteroides. Next base: position 4,853,219 of record NZ_LR134352.1, read on the forward strand.
ACCGACGATCCCGCGCACGCCCGGTTGCGTGGTTTGGTGAACAAGGTGTTCACGGCGCGGGCCGTCGCGGCGATGGAGCCCACGGTGGCCGCGATCGCCGAACGGCTGCTGCGTCCGGCCGTGGCGGCCGGGGGCGCCGACGTGGTCGCCGCGCTGGCCGGGCCGCTGCCGGTCGCGGTGCTGTGCGAGTGGATGGCGCTGCCGCCCGCGCTGCACGCCTGGGTCGGCGGCTGGACCCACGACATCCGCTTCCTGCTGGAGCCGGGCCTGATGACCGCGCCGGACCTGGCCCGGGTGCGCACGGTGGTCGACCTGTTCGCCGACGCCCTGGCCGACGTGCTCGCCGAGCGACGGGCCGCCCCCGGTGACGATCTGATCAGCCTGCTGCTCGCGGCCAGGACGGCCAACGGCGACACGCTCACCGACGAGGAGCTGATCTTCGTCTGCGTCATGTGTTTCGTGGCGGGCACCGAGACCACCAAAGCCCTCATCGGCACCGCCACCCTGGCGCTGCTGCGGCATCCGGACCAGGCCGCGCTGGTGCGGCAGTCCCCCGAGCGGCTCCCCGCCGCCGTCGCCGAGGCTCTGCGCTACGACGCGCCCCTGCAGCTGACCAAACGGCTGGCCACCCGCGACGTGGTGATCGGTGGCGAGACGATCCAGGCGGGCGAGCACGTCCTGGTGTGTCTGGGTGCGGCCAATCGCGATCCCGCCGTCTTCGCCCGCGCCGACGAGTTCGACGTCACCCGCGTCCCCGGCGACCACCTCGCCTTCGGGCACGGCATGCACGGCTGTCTCGGCGGCGCGCTCGCCCAGCTGCAAGCCCGGATCGCCCTCGGCGCACTGCTGCGGCGGCACCCCCGCCTGGCCGCCCCCGCCGGCGAATTCGCCTGGCAGCAGCACAGTTTCCTGCTGCGCGGACTGGACAGCCTGCCGGTGTCGTTCGGCGCGGGCCGATGACCCGGCCCGGACAGCTGCTGCCCGAGGTGCTGCGCGAACGCGCGGCGACGACACCGGATCGGGTCGCCTTCCGGTTCCTCGACGAGACCGGCACGGAGAACGGCCATCTCACCTACGCCGGCTTGCACGCACGGGCCGCGGCGGTGGCGGCGCGGCTGCGCGCGGTGTGCGCGCCGGGTGACCGGGCGCTGCTGGTCTACCCGACGGGACCGGATTTCCTGGCCGCGTTCTTCGGGTGCCTGTACGCGCGGGTGATCGCGGTCCCGGTGAATCCGCCGCGCCGCGGACACGTGCAGCAGGCCACGCGCGCCATCGTCCTCGACTGCACGCCCGCGGTCGTCCTGACCGAGGCCGCCGCCGTGGAGCCGCTGCGCGCGGCCCTCGCGCCGCTGCTGCCCGGCGCGCGGTGGCTCACCGCCGGCCTTCCCGGCGACACCGCCTTCGCGGCCGAGCCGATCGAACCGGACGCGGTGGCGTTGCTGCAGTACACCTCCGGCTCCACGGCCACGCCCAAGGGCGTGCTGGTCTCGCACCGCAATCTGGCGGCCAATCAGGAGATGATCCGGCTGGCCTTCGGCCACGACAGCGGGTCCACCGTGGTCGGCTGGGCGCCGCTGTTCCACGACCAGGGGCTGATCGGCAATGTGCTGCAACCACTCTGGGTGGGTGCGACCAGTGTGCTGATGGCGCCGGCCACCTTCGTGCGACGGCCGCTGTTGTGGCTGCGAGCGATCGGCGAGTACCGCGCGCACTCGAGCGGCGGACCGAACTTCGCCTTCGACGCCTGCGTGGCCAGGGCCGCCGCCGAACCACCGGCCGGGCTGGATCTGACCAGCTGGCAGGTCGCGTTCAACGGCGCGGAACCGATCCGCGCCGCCACCCTGGCCCGGTTCGCCGAGACCTTCGCCGCGTACGGTTTCCGCGCGACCTCGCTGTACCCGTGTTACGGGTTGGCCGAGGCGACGCTGCTGGTCACCGGCAGCGGCAAGGGCCGGGGTCCGCGCACCCTGACCGCCGACGCCGCGGCACTCGGCGCGGGCCACTACCGTCCCGCCCGGGCGGGGAAGCCGCGCACACTGGTGAGTTCGGGCCGCGTCCTGTCCGGCGAGCGGGTCCGCGTCGTCGACACCGCCACCCTGCGACCGTGCCCACCCGGGCGCGCCGGGGAGATCTGGGTCGCGGGAGACCATGTGGCCCAGGGCTATTGGCAGCGGCCCGAGGCGAGTGCCGAACTGCTGCGGGCGCGCGCCGCCGACGATCCGCGCACCGGCTGGTTGCGCACCGGCGATGTCGGCCTGCTGGTCGACGGCGAGCTGTACGTGGTCGGCCGGGTCAAGGACATGGTGATCATCCGCGGGCGCAACCACTATCCGCACGACATCGAGGACACCGTGCAGTCGGCGCATCCCGCGCTGCGCCACGGCGGGTCCGCCGCCTTCGCCGCCCCGGGCGCGGACGGCGAACGGCTGGTCGTCGTGCAGGAACTGCGCCGCGACCGGCTCGACGCCGACCCGGCCGAGGTGCGTGGCGCCATCCGGTCCGCGATGCTCCGCGAGCACGATCTCGCCGTGGGCGATCTGGTGCTGACCCTGCCCGGCCAGCTCGCCAAGACCAGCAGTGGCAAGATCATGAGGTCGGCCGCCCGCGCCCGCTACGCGGCGGCGGGATTCGCCGCCTGGCCGCATCCGCCCGAACGAGGAGCCGGACCCCGATGACCCCACAGGCCCCGAATCCCGATTTCGCCCAGCTGGTGTCGGCCGCGGTGCTGTCCATGCCGGCCGCGGCCCACCTGGGCTTCCACTTCGGCCGGATCGACCCCGGCGAGGTGGAGATCGTGCAGCCGCACCGGCGCGAACTCACCCAGCACGACGGCTACTTCCAGGGCGGTGTCCTCGGCTCGCTCGCCGATTTCGCCGCCGGCTCGGCCGCGGGCACCCTGCTGCCCGCGGGCTGGATCAACATGACCGTCGACTACACCGTGAAGATCCTCGCTCCCGCCAAGGGCGCGACCGTCCTCGCCCGCGGCCGGGTGATCAAGCCGGGTTCGCTGCTCACCATCGCCGCCGCCGAGGTCTTCTCCGTCGAGGACGACGCCGAGATCCTCTGTGCCACCGCGCTGGTCACGATGCGCAACATCCGCGTCGCCGGCACGTAGGCGCTCAGCGCGGCCGGCGCACCGCCACGACCGTGTAGGGCGTGGCGGGGGTCGGCTCGGTGTCGAAGCGGGCGTTCGGCAGATACAGCCGATCGCCGTAGGCCGCGATGGTGGCGGGGACGTCGAAGCGGGGATCGGTGACGCGACCGGTGAGCACCCCTGTCGCGCCCGACGGGTCGAGGTCGATCACCGCGATCGCCTGCTGCCGGTTCTGCACCGCGTACAGCGTGGTGCCGTCGAGGAGCAGCCCGTCACCGTCGACGAGGGAGGCGCCGCCGAGGTCGACCCGGCGGGTCTCGCCGGTGGCGGGGTCGACCCGGAAGAGCAGGCCGGTGACCGATTGCACGATCAGCAGACCGGTGCCGTCGGGTGTGCCGACGATGCCGTTGGCGTTGAAAGCGCCTGGCACGTACTCGATCTCGCCGGTGAGCGGCACCCGGACCACCGCCTCGGGCGCGGGCAGGGCGCCGTCGGGGCCGATCGGCAGGTGATACAGCACGGGCGCGGTGGAGTCGGTGATCCACGCGCCCGCGGACGTGAGCACCACATCGTTGACAAAGGTCGCCTGGCCGTCGGCGACCCGGTAGTTCGCCAGCTGCGCGCCGGTCCCGGCATCGAGCACCCGGACGTCCCCGCCGGTGCCGCCCGCCACGAACAGCCTGCCGCGCTCGTCCAGCCGCAGGCCCAGCGCCGGGGTTCCCGGCCCCCGGCTCAGCAGCGCACCGTGCCCCGTCACCAGATTCGCCCGGTAGACCGAGCCGTCGGCCATCGACCCCAGATAGGCCATCGGCAGCGATCCGATCGCGATCCCCTCGGGCCGGAACCCTGCGGGTAGCCCGAGCGTCGCGGGGAACAGCAGGTCCTCGGCCGCAGCGCGGTGCTGGGGCAGCGGGATCGACGCGACGGCTCCGGCGAGCACCGCCGCCACGACGAGCAGGGGCCTCATCCGATCCTTCGTTCCGTGGGTGCGGGAACGTCCCGCGACAACGGCGCTACGTCCTGGCCGTCGCCGAGACCACCAGCTTCACCCGCGCCGCCGAACGCTGCCTGGTGGTGCAGTCGGCGCTGAGCCACCAGATCGCCCGGCTGGAACGGGAACTGGGCGCGCGACTGTTCGAGCGCACGAGCAGGCGGGTCCGGCTCACCCCGGCGGGCGCGGCGTTCCTGCCCGCGGCCCGGCAATGCCTGGAGGCGGCCGAGCGGGCGGCGGCCGAGGTGGCGGCGGCGGTCGGTGAGGTGCGCGGCAGGCTCGCGGTGGGGTTGATCCCGACCGTGGCCGCGGTCGATCTGCCCGCCGCCCTGCGCGAATTCCGCACACGGCATCCGCACGTGCGGATCAGCCTGCGGGTCGGCGCCAGCGAGGACCTGGCCGAGCAGGTCGAGCAGGGCACGCTGGACGTGGCCTTCCTCGGGCTGCCGAGCGGCGCCGCGCCGCGTGGCGTCGCCGTGCGGGAGCTGGCCAGGGACCGGCTGGTGGCGGTGGTCGCGCCGGGACACGCCCTGGCGGGCGAGCCGATGGTGACGCTGTCCCGGCTGGCCGCGGAGGTGTTCGTCGATCTGCCCGCGGGCACGGCCGGCCGGATCCAGTCGGACCTGGCGTTCGCCGCGGCGGGGCTCACCCGCGACGTCGCCTTCGAGGTGACGACCGCGGACTACATCGCCCGCCTGGTCGGGCAGGACCTGTGTGTGGCGATGCTGCCCGCCGCGCACGCGCCGCACCTGACCGGGGTGCGCACCGTCGAGGTGGCCGACGCGCCGACCCGGGTCGAGTACGTCGTGTGGAGCCGCGTCGGCCGCAGTCCCGCCGCGTCGGCGTTCCTCGAGGCCCTGGACATCCCGGCCGACGACTGAGACGGCCGCCGGCCCCGCCTGCCGGACGGCGGGCGGGGCCGGGGACCGGCGCGGATCAGGCCGGGGTCAGCGCGACCCGCAGTGATTCCAGGCCGCGGATGACCACGTTGGGCTTGAACACCGGGTTGTCCGAACGCAATTCGAACGTGCCCGCCTTGCGCAACAGGACATCCAGCAGGATCTCCATCTCCAGCAGGGCGAGCGGGGCGCCGAGGCAGTAGTGGATGCCGAGGCTGAAGCCGAGGTGCTTCTTGGCGGGGTTCATCGGATCGGAGTAGCGGGTCATGTCGACGCGCTCCGGATCGGGATAGGCGGCCGGGTCGTGGTTGGCCGAGTTGATCAGGATCACCACGCCTTCGCCCTGCTCGAACTCGTGTCCGGCGACGGTGATCGGACGGGTCGCGGCACGGGTGGTGATCTGCACCGACGGGTCGAGCCGCAGCAATTCGTCGGGCGCGTACGCGAGCAGTTCCGGCCGCTCGCGCAGCAGCCGCAGCTGATCGGGGTTGCGCAGCAGGCGCAGCATGCCGGTGCCGATGAGGTTGGCGGTGGTCTCGTGGCCGGCGACGAAGGTGGTGATACAGGTGGCCAGCAGCTCCTGCTCGGTGAGCACGTCGCCCCGGTCCTCGACCTGCGACAGCACGCTGAGCAGGTCGTCGCGCGGGTCGGCCCGGCGTTCGTCGAGCAGCTCGCGGAAGTAGCCCATGAACCCGCGCGAGGCGGCACTGCGCGCGGTCAGGCATTCCGGCGGCAGCGTGTAGTCGTGGTCGAACCCGCGGGCCAGGTCCTGGGACCACCGGTGCACCTGGTCGTAGGCCTCCTCGGGCACCCCGATCAGCTCGCAGGCGATGATCAGCGGCAGCGGGTACGCGATCATCTCGACGAGATCGAATTCCCCTGCGGCCAAGGCGTCGTCGACGAGCTGTTCGCACAGCTGCTCGATCCGGGGCCGCAGCCGGGTCACCATGCGCGGGGTGAAACCCTTGGTGACCAGGTTGCGCAGGCGGGTGTGGTCCGGCGGCTCCATCCACAGGAACGACGTGGGCAGTTCCTCGGCGGCGTCCTCCGGCGACACCGTCGGATGCATCATCGCCGCCTCTTCGGCGTGGCTCCACGCGGTGGTGGACAGCACGGCCGCGCAGTCCTCGTAGCGGGTCAGCACGTGGTGGCCCAGCGGGGTCTGATGGATCGGGCCCGCCTCACGCAGCACGGCGGCGGGGGTGTACGGGTCGGCGCGGCCGTCCGGCCCGAACAGCTGGACCAGCGCGGTCTGGACCGCCTGGGCGTCGATCGGCGAAGTCGTGGAGGTCATGGGTGGGTCTCCTGGTTCTCCGGTGGTGGTCAGGGAAGGAGGATGCGGCGCAAGGACTCCGGGGTGGTCAGGGCGGCGGGCGGGTCGACCAGGTGGGCGACCCGCAGGAAGGTCCTGGCTACCCGCGGATCGTGGTGCGCCACGCGCTGGATCCGGCCGACGAGGACATTGGTGAGCCGGGTGCGCACCGTGCGCCGGCCCGCCACGCCGGGATGGCGCAGGTCCGAGCCCGCGGCGAGCTGCCAGGCCACCGCCACCGCGTCGTCGGCGGCGGCGTAATAGCGGGCGGGCAGGTCGGATTCGCTCGCGTCCAGGCAGTCGCGCAGGGCCGCCGCCTGCAGCGCGGCGACCGTCATGCCCTGGGCGTAGAGCGGGTTGAAGGCGCACAGCGCGTCGCCGAGGACGAGCAGCCCGGCGGGCGCGGACCTGCCGTCGAACCGGCGCCGCACCGCGGTCCGGAACCGGTAGGGCACCGCGTCGCCGAGCGGCTCGGAACCCACCACGAGGGAGTGGATGTCGGGCGCCGACAGCGAGGCGGCGTAGTCGCGGAAGCCGTGGTCGTCGACGGGCGGGTGGTCGCCGAGCATCCCGGCCAGCGTCACGTGCCACCGGTCACCCTCCACCCGGACCGCGCCGCCACCGCGCCCGTTCGCGCCGGTGGAGACGATCACCGAGGCCTGGCCGCCGAGCTGACCGGGCCGGTGCCGGAAGAACCGCGAGGCGTAGCCGAGGTCGACATCCAGGCGTTCCTCCGCGGGTGCGGCGGCGCCGATCTCGCCGAGCCACTGCGTGATCCGGGAGCCCCGGCCGGCGGCGTCGACGATCAGGTCGGCGGTCAGGGTCCGGGTGCCCGCCGGTCCGAGCACCGTCACGGCACGCACCCGCCGCGCGTCGCCGACCAGGCCCTGCGCGGTCGTGCGGGTCAGCAGCTCGATCCCGCGCAGGTGCAGGGTGCGCCGCCGCAGCACGGTCTCGAGCAGCGACCGGGTGGCGATGAGCGAGGTGAGACCGGTGGAACCTGCCGCGAGCCTGCCGCCGCCGACGTACCAGCGGGTGCCGACCAGCACCTCGGCGACCGTCGCGCCGTCCGAGACCGCCTGCTCGGTGAACCCCGGATACAGCTCCTCCATGATCCGGCGGCCGCGATCGAGCAGGCCGTGCAGGTGCCAGGCCTGCGGAACACCGCGCCGCACCGGCTCTTTCGCGTCCAGCTCGTCGCGTTCGAGCACGGTGACCCGTTCGAAGCGATCGGCCAGCACCCGCGCGGCCAGCAGCCCGGCGACGCCCGCCCCGACGACGATGGCGTGCCCGGCGCGCGGGGTCACAGGGTCACCGGCAGGTGCCGGATGCCGCGGTGGATCAGGCTGGGCCGGTACTCGATCGGCGCGTCGGCCAGGGCCAGTTCGGGTGCCCGGTCCAGCAGGGCGCGGATGGCCGCCTCGGCTTCGAGCCGGGCCAGCGGCGCGCCGACACAGTAGTGGATCCCCAGGCTGAACCCGAGATGCTTACGCGGCGGCCGGTTTCCGGTGAACCGGGTGACGTCGAAGGTGTCGGCGTCGCGGTAGACCCGGTCGTCGCGATTGGCCGAGCCGGTGAGCACGACGACGCCGTCGCCGCGGCGGAAGGTGTGCTCGCCCACCCGGGTGTCGGCCAGGGCGACCCGGATCGTGAACTGGGTGGGCGCGTCGTAGCGCAGCATCTCGTCGATCGCCGGTCCCACGAGGTCGGGGTTCGCCCGCAGCAGGGCCAGCTGGTCCGGGTGGCGCAGCAGCGCGAGCATGCCGTTGCCGATCAGGTTGATCGAGGTCTCCATGCCCGCGACCAGCAGCAACAGCGACATCCCGATCACCTCGGGTTCGGTGAGGACGTCACCGTCCACGCTCGCGGCGACGAGTTCGCTGAGCAGATCGGGCCCGGGGCGCTGCTTCTTCTCGCCGATCAGCCGCGCGAAGTGCCCCATGCACGCGAGCGCGGCGTCGGTGCGCGCGGTGATGTCGTCGGGGCCGAGCCAGGAGTCCGGGTCGCTGCCGCGCGCGATCGCCAATTGCCAGGCGCGGAAGCTGTCTCCGTCGGCCGCGTCGGCGCCGAGCAGCCGCACCGCGACCATCGCGACGGCCAGCGGCACCGCCAGATCCTCGAGCACGTCGAGCTCGCCGCGTTCAACGGCGGCGTCGACCAGGCCGTCGACGACCGCCCCCGCCACCGGCGCTATGGCCCCGACCAGCGCGGGCGTGAACGCCTTGGCGACCAGCTTGCGGTAGCGGCCGTGCTCGGGCGGGTCCATCCGGACGAAGGAGCCGGGGATGGCGGCGGTGGTGTCGCGGAAGGGGCTGATCCCGGCGGCGTAGCCGTGTCCCCAGTCGGTGCCGGTGAGCACGGCGGCGCATTCCTCGTAGCGGGTCACCAGCGTCACCGGGACATCACCCAGCGCGTACGGGAACAGCGGCGTCGCCTCCCTGACCCGGCGGTAGGCCGGGTAGGGGTCGGCCCGGTGCTCGGGCGCGAAGGCGTCGAAGGTGAGGTCGGCGGGGACAGCGGTACTCATCGGCCCTCCAGGCTGATTCGCAGTTCGGACATGCCGCGCACCACCACGTTCGGGCGGTACGGCGGTTCGGCGAGCAGTTCCATCCGCTCGACCCGGGTGGCGACCGCGCGCAGCACCGTCTGCATCTCCAGGCGGGCCAGCGGCGCGCCGAGGCAGTAGTGCAGCCCGAGCCCGAACGACAGGTGCCGCTCCGGTCGCTGCCCAGGGCGGTAGCGGCCGATGTCGAACCGGTCGGCGTCGGGGAAAGCCCCGGGATCGCGGGCCGCGGAGCCGATCAGCACGATCACCGCGTCGCCGGGCACGAAGGTCCGTCCGGCGAGCTCGATCTCGTGTCGCGCGGTGCGGGTGGTCAGGTGCACGGGCGGGTCGTAGCGCAGTACCTCGTCGACGGCCGGGCCGCACAGCGCGGGGTCCGCGCGCAGCCGGGCGAACTGGTCGGGGTGGCGGATCAGGGCCAGCAGGCCGTTGCCGATGAGGTTGACGGTGGTCTCGTGCCCGGCCACGACCAGGATCAGCAGGGTGCCGATCAGTTCGGTGCGGGTCAGCCGGACGCCGGCGTCCTCGGCGTGCACCAGGGCGGTGATCAGGTCGTCGCGCGGGTCGCGGCGGCGCTGGGCGATCAGGTCGCCGAAGAAATCGGTGAAGGCGTGCACGGCGGTGGTGCGGGCGGCCAGTTCGGCGGGGCTGAGCAGGGTGTCGGGATCGAGGCCGCGCGCGATGTGCGCGGAGATCTCGCGCACATGGGCGTGGGCTTCGGCGGGCACGCCGAGCAGTTCGCAGATCAGGGTCAGCGGTACGGGATAGGCCAGCGCCTCGAGCACGTCGGTCTCGCGCTCGGCCAGGATTGCGGTGAGCAGTTCGGCGACGAGCCGCTCGGCGCGCTCGTGCAGCCCGGCCACGGTGCGGGCGGTGAAGGCCTTGCCGACCAGGCCGCGCAGCCGAGTGTGGTCCGGCGGTTCCATCCACAGGAACGACCCGGGCAGTTCCACCTCGCTGTCGCCGTGCAGCAGTTCCGGTTCCTCGGCGTGGCTCCAGCGCGGGTCGCTCAGGATCGCCTGCGCCTGGGCGTGCCGGGGCACCAGGTGCACCTCGTGCGGGCCCGGCACGAACGGGCCGGCGGCACGCAGGGTCGCGTAGCTTCGGTAGGGGTCGTGGCGGCAGTGCGGGGCGACGCTCTCCAGCACCGCGATCTGTACCGGAGTCGGGTCCCCGACCGCGACATGATCGGACGTCACCGGCAGCTCCTTGCGCGATATTTCGGTGTGCGAATTCGCCGCTCATCGTCGCCGCCCGGGAACGCCGAATTCGCGCAGTATCGGCCGCTCCGATCGGGCGATAGCCGAATATCTTTATCAGGCAGCGCAATTGGGCGATCGACGGTGATTATCGGCGCGTGTATTTCGGAAGTCGTTCAACACGATTTCATATGGCACTGTTGTCGTTTCGGTCATGAATTCCTCGGGTTCGGGCGACACGCTCGGTACGCTGCTGGCCGCCGTCGCCACCGCGCATCCACAGGTGCGGGCGACGTTCTGGTCGGTGTCCGAACACCTCGGCTACGCCGAGCTGCGGCAGCGGGCGGACACCACCGCCACCGCCCTGCGGCGGCGCGGGATCGGCCGCGGGGAACCGGTGGGCATCCTGTCGCCGAACGCGCCGGAGTTCCTGACCGCGCTGTTCGGGATCGCCGGGGCGGGCGGGGCGGCCACTCCCCTGCCGCTGCCCGTCGGCGCCCGCGCGACGGCGGCGTATCCGGCCAAACTGGCCGCGATCACCGCGGCCGCCGGGATGCGCACCGTGCTGGTGTCACCGCGATTCGCGTCGATGATCCCGCTGCTCGGCGGCATCGGCGTCGAGTTCGTCGACACCACCGGCCTGATCACCGGCGTGACCGCCGAGCCGGACATCCTGCCCGACCTCGGCCCCGGCGACGCGGCGATCGTCCAGTTCACCTCGGGCAGCACCGCGCTGTCCAAGGGAGTGCGGCTGACCCACGCCAATGTGGTGGCCGGGCTGTCCGCGATCCGCACCGGCATCGACCTCGGGCTGACCGACCAGGGCGGTTTCTGGCTGCCGCTGTTCCACGACATGGGCCTGTTCGGCACGCTGTCGGCGGTGCTGCGCGGCATCCCCGCCCATGTCTGGTCGCCGCTGGCCTTCGTCAAGGACCCGGCGCGCTGGCTGTCCGAGTTCGCGGCCACCGGGACCACCATCACCGCCATGCCGAACTTCGGCTACGAGGCGTTGCTCGGCGCGATCCCGCCCGAGCGCGTCGCCGACTACGACCTGAGCCACTGGCGGATCGCGTTCAACGGCGCCGAGCCGATCGCGGAGCCGGTGGTGAGCGCCTTCTGCGCGCGGTTCGCGCCGGCCGGGTTCGCGCCGTCGACGATGTTCGGCGTGTACGGCATGGCCGAGGCCACCCTGGCCGTGGCGTTCCCGCCGCTGCTGCGCGAGCCCGTGTTCGAGTGGGTCGACCGCGCACGGCTGTCGGATTCGGCACTGGCCCAGCCGGTTCCGCGCACCGATGCCGGTGCCAGGGCCGTGGCCTCGGTCGGTGCGCCGGTGGCCGGGATCGCGCTGCGCATCGTCGACCTCGACAGCGGCGCGGAGCTGCCCGACGGCCGGGTCGGCGAGATCCTCATCCAGGGCGCGCCCGTCACCCCCGGCTATCTGAGCGCCGACCCGGACGCGGTCGCCGACCGGTTCACCGACGGCTGGCTGCGCACCGGCGACCTCGGCTACCGCCGCGACGGCGAACTGTTCGTCACCGGCCGCTGCAAGGACATGATCACCGTGCGCGGCGTGAACTACTACGCCCAGGACGTGGAGGCCGCGGTCCGTGACCTCGACGGCATCCACCAGGCCCGCTGCACCGCCGCCGTCGATCCCGACGACGACGTGATCGCGCTGATCGCCGAGACCGAACGCACCGGGCCCGACGCCGAAGCCCTCGCCGCCGCCGTGCGGGCCGCCGTCGCCGCCCACCTCGGGCTCTCCGCGGTGCGGGTGCACCTGGTGCCGCCGCGCAGCATCCCCCGCACCAGCAGCGGCAAGCTCCAGCGGCTGGCCGCCCGTGACCTGATCGGCCGGCGCTGACCCGCGCCACCCACCCCGCGACCGAATGGGAGTGCCCCGTGCACAGTTACGACATCTTCCGCCACTACGAACGCCTGCACTGGAACCTCGGCGACCTCGCCCTGGACACCGTCGACCCGGCCCTGGTCCGCCCCGAGTACATCACCCTGGCCAAGAGCGCGGCGATGGGCGAGTCCAATGTGATCGCGGCCGTGCACGGCTTCCTCGACGAGTTCGTCGACGACTACGACTTCTCCACCTTCGCGGTGGTGTGGGGCTATCAGGAAGTGCAGCACCACTACGCCTTCCGCGCCTGGCTGCGCGCCGTCGGCGAGGACGTCGCCGACCGCGCGGTCGACGCGATGCGCGAGCCGTACGCGCCGGGCAGCACGCCCTCGGCGACCCTGGCCACCAACATCATCTCCGAGCTCACGGTCAATCACGTGTACCGGGCGGTGTCGGGCTGGGTGGCCGAGCCGGTGCTGAAGACGTTGCTGCTCAACGCCAGTCGTGACGAGGCGGGCCATGCCCGGGAGTTCATCCACTACACCACCGAGCGGCTGCGCAGGCGGCCCGAGGAACTGCCGTCGGTGCTCGAGACGCTCTACGTCTACAGCTCCGAGGCCAAGATCAAGCATCCGGTGAGCACGTTCAAGGCCGGCATCGCCGAACTGGGCGACCACGAGACCATCGACACCGGCTTCGACCTGTTCCTCGAGCAGGTCGCCGCCGAGGGCGAGCTCGAGGTGCTGCACGACAAGGTACGCCGCACCTTCGCCGGCATCACCGGCCTCGACCTGTCCAGCAACGCGAAGGTGCGCCGCGCCCTCGCCGACGCCATCGCCTGATGACCACCGGCGACCGGCCCGCGACGGTCGAGGTGCCGTGGTCGGTGATCCCCGACTACCACTGCTTCGGCTGCTCCCCGCACAACCCCACCGGCCTGCGGCTGACGTTCACCCCCCGCGACGACGGCGCCCTGGTGGCCGCGTTCCGGCTCGGGCGCGCGTTCGAGTCCTATCCCGGCGTGGTGCACGGCGGCCTGATCGGCGTGATCTGCGACGAGGTGATGGGCAACCTGATCGTGCTGGCCCGCCAGGTGCCCGCCTTCACCGTCTCCCAGCGCACCCGCTTCCTCACCCCGCTGGCCGTCGACCGCGACTACCGCTGTGTGGCGACGCTGCCCACCGGCCGCGGCGCGGGCCCGATTCCGGCGCAGGCGGAGATCCTCGACCTCGACGGCGCGGTGTGCGCCTCCTCGACCGCCACCTACCAGCCGTTCGACCTGCACGCCGAGCGTGCCCGGCTGACTCTCGGCGACGACGATGTCGCCCTGCTCGACCACGCCCTGTCCACGGCGAACACCTTCTCCCCGAACGGAGCCCGGCCATGACCACCACTTCCGCCGACACCATCCTGCGCACGGTCACCGAGATCGCGATCTCCGAGACCGGCCTGCCCGCCGCCGACCTCACCCCCGACGCCGACCTGCGCGCCATGGCGGGCGTGGACTCGGTGCGGGTGCTGCGCATGGTCGCCCGGATCGAGCGCACCTTCGACATCGAACTCGAGGACGCCGACGTCTTCGGCATGTCCACCCTGGCCGAGGTCACCGCGGTGGTGGAGCGCGCGGTGCGGGAGACCTCGTCGTGACCGCCGTCGCCGACACCAATCAGCACTACGATCTCGATCCCGACATCTTCGGCCAGTTCCTGGATCCGCTGCGCAAGTACAGCTCCGGGCTGTACGAATCCGAGGACGACACTCTGGAACAGGCGCAGCGCAACAAGCTGCGGTTCGTCGCCGACCGGCTCGGGCTGTGCGGCGGCGAACAGCTGCTCGACGTGGGCTGCGGGTGGGGCTCGCTGATCCTGTACATGGCCGGGGAACTGGGCTGTCGCACACTGGGGGTGAGCCCGGCGCCGCGCCAGCACGACTACATCGCCGAGCAGGCGGCGGCGCGCGGCGTGGCCCACCTGGTCGACACCAGGGTCGGGCATTTCGAGCACCTCGACCTGCCCGCCCGCGGATTCGACGCCGTCACGCTGCTCGGTTCGATCGTGCACATGCCCGACCCCGACGCGGTGTTCCGGCGGGCCAGGTCGGTGCTGCGCCGCGGCGGCACGCTGTACGTGTCGGAGAGCTGCTTCCGCAACGCCGCCAACCGGACCGCGTTCGACGACCGGGCCGGCACCGGATTCGTCCGCGAGGCGATCTTCGGTTTCGGTGAGCTGCGCCCGCTGTCGGAGCTGATCGCGGCCGCCGAGAACGCCGGCTTCTCGGTGATCTCGGTCGACGATCTCACCGAGCACTACCGGCGCACCATCGAGGACTGGATCGCCAATGTCGACGCCGCCGCCGCGCGCATCGACACCCACGGTCCCGGCTTGGCCGCCGAGCTGCGCCGCTATCTCGAGATCGCCAACGCGGGCTGGGGTTACACCACCAAGCACTACGCGCTGGTCTGCCGGAATGCGAGGTAGCGCCATGATCGGCACAGCGGGGCTGCTGCCGGTGCCGGAGCTGGTCACCGCGGTCGACAGCTTCCTGGCCGCGTCACCGGCGACGCGCGCCTGGGACGTGGAGACCGCCGTGGACTGGGCCGCCGCCGACGCGGGCAGGCTCACCGAGGGACAGCGTTCGGCGGTGCAGTTCGTGACCCTCATCGAGGACCACCTGCCCGGCTACTTCGACGTGTATCACCGGCACTTCCCGGTCGACGACACCGTGGACCTGCCCACCTTCGAACACAATCGGGAGCTCTACCACTTCACCGTGCGGTGGGCGCTCGAGGAGGACACCCACGCCAGGGCGCTGGCCCGCTATCAGGAGGCGGCGGGGATGGCGCAGCGGTCCACGCTGCGCTCGGAGCTGGCGGTGGAGGGGCACAAGCCGTTCGACCTGCCCTACGACCATCCGGTGCAGTTCTTCGCCTACGCCCTGGTGCAGGAGAAGGCCACGCAGATGTACTACCAGCAGCTGCGTGACGTGGTCGCCGACCCGGTGCTGGCCGGGGTGCTCACCCGGTTGTCGCGCGACGAGGCCCGCCATTTCAGCTTCATGGCCGACGTGGTGACCCGCTACCTGCGCCACGACGGTGACGCCGTGGTCACGCCGATCCGCGACGTGGTCGCCCACTTCCGGATGCCGCTGTCGGACACCCTGCGCGGCTACTGGCGCTGGGCACTGAAGATCGCGGACGTGGCCGACTACGACCACACCGCCGCCTACGAACACCTGGTGAAGGTGATCGACCGCGCCGTCGACGCGCGCACCGAACCGGTCGACGAACTGGTCGCCTTCGTCGAGAGCTGCCGCGCGCTGGCCTGAGCCGACGACTCCGGCCCCGCCCCGATCGTCTCGGGACGGGGCCGGAGTCGTTTCTCAATTGCCCTGGGCCAGCACGAGAATGGTGGTGGTGCCGTGGGCGATGAGCTTGCCCGCCGCGTCGGTGATACGTCCCTCCGCGGTCGCGGTGCGGCGTCCGACGTGCACGGCGGTGGCGTCGCAGGTGAGCCTGCTGCCGTCCAGCGTCACCGCGCGGATGAAGTTCACCTTCAGTTCCAGCGTGGTGTAGGCGACGCCGTCGCCGAGTTCGGTGAACACCGCGCTGCCCATGGCGGTGTCCATGAGGGTGGCCAGTACTCCGCCGTGCACCGTGAACATCGCGTTGATGGTCGCCGGATTCGGGTCCAGGTGATAGCGCGTGCGGCCTTTCGACGCGCTGTCCAGCCGGATGCCGAGCGAATCGCCGACCCCCAGCTTCTCCTGCAGTCCGCGTTCGAATACCGCGGTCAATTCCGCGACCCGCCGCTGCGCGGTCGCGTCGACGTCGATTTCGGTACTTGTCATGGTCTTCCTCCCTGCGGACGATTCGGCTCCCATTCGAGCAGCGTTCGGTGAATTCCGGTTCGCCGCAGCCGATTCCATGCCCAGCTCCGATCGCCTGATCGGGATCGCGCGCGTCCGGCGAGTCGTTCGCCGGACGCGGGTACCGTCGGTGAGATGGCCGACACCACCGCTGCTGCCCGCGTCGAGTCCATCGGCGCCGATTTCTTCGACGACCCGCACGCCCACTACCGGCGCTGGCGCGCCGACGGCCCGGTCCACCGGGTCCGGTTCCCCGACGACGTGATCCGCTGGGTGGTCATCGGCTACGCCGAAGCCCGTGCGGCACTGGCCGATCCGCGCCTGGCCAAGGATGTCGGGCAGGTGGAGGAGATCCTGCGCGCGAAGCGCCACGACACCCCGTTGGACCCGAATGTGAGCGCGCTGCTGAGCCACATGCTCGGCACCGACCCGCCCGCGCACACGCGGCTGCGCAAACTGGTGAACAAGGCGTTCACCGCCAAGCAGGTCGCCGGGCTGCGGCCCCGGATCGAGCGGATCACCGAGGACCTCCTGGACGCGATGGCCGATCGGGACGAGGTCGACCTGATGGAGGAGTTCGCCAATCCCCTGCCGGTGACCGTGATCTGCGAGCTGCTCGGGGTGCCGTTCGCCGACCGCGACGATTTCCAGGCCTGGACCAGGGCGCTGGTGACGGTCGTCGGCGAGGGCGAGGACGACGCGCGCCCGGCCGCCTCCGCCGCCATGGTCGGCTACCTGGCCGGTCTGGTCCGGGCCAAGCAGGCCGACCCGGCCGACGATCTGCTCTCGGAGCTGGTGCTCGCCGACGAGGACGGCGACCGGCTCACCGACCGGGAGCTGGTGTCGATGGCGTTCCTGCTGCTGGTCGCCGGGCACGAGACCACCGTCAACCTGATCGGCAACGGCATGAACGCGCTGCTGCGCGACCGGGCGCAGTGGCAGGCGCTGTGCGCCGATCCGGCCGCGGTACCCGCCGCGATCGAGGAGTTCCTGCGCTTCGACGGACCGGTCGACATGGCCACGGTGCGCTACACCGCCGAGCCGGTCACGCTGGGCGGCACCGAGATTCCCGCGGGGGAGCTGGTCTATGTGTCGGTGGCGGCCGCCAATCGCGATCCCGCCCGGTTCGCCGATCCGGACGTCCTCGCCACCGACGGGCCCACCGCCGGGCACCTGGCCTTCGGGCACGGCATCCACTTCTGTGTCGGCGCCCCGCTGGCCCGGATGGAGGCCACGATCGCCGTCACCGCCCTGCAGCGCCGCTACCCCGGCCTGCGGCTGGCGCCGGCGGCCCTGACCCCTCGCTGGCAGACCAGCACGCTCATCCGCGGCCTGCTCGCCCTGCCCGTGCTGCCGCGCTGATCGGGGCGGTCAGAACAGGCTGGTCTGGGCGGGGGCGGCCACCGCGCTGATGGTGGCGTCGAGTTCGATCCGTCTGCCGACGAGCCGGGAATCGTTGACCAGCACCAGTTCCGCGGCTCCCGCCTCGTCGGCGCAGGCGATGGTGTGGCCGTGCGCGGTGACCGCGTTCAGCACGTATTCGCCGGTGTCCGCGGTGAATTCGACGGCATCGGGGAAGCGGCCGCGGGCCTGGATCGTGGCGTAGAAGTCGCGGCCGCCCGCCCAGGCGGTGTCGGTGCGCACGATGTCGGCGGGCAGGGTGCTCGCCGCGTGTTCGGCCGCCTCGGCGACCGCGGATTCCAGTGTGGGCCAGGGCGGGAGCGGTTTGGTCAGGATGCGGGTCTTGGTCACCCCGGCGACCGCCTGGCGCAGGCCGGCGCGTTCCGAGACGACGCGTTCCAGCTCGCGCACGTGCAGCCCGTCCGGGGAATCGGTGATGAACCGGGCCACCAGCGCGCCCTGCTCGAACAGCCTGCGGTGCCGCCGCACGGCCGAGGCCGTCCCGACCTTGGCCATACCGTCGCCGAAGTAGGCGATGTAGAGGTGGTGCGGCTGCGCGACATACCCCTGGATCTGTTCGGGCAGCGCGGTGAGCGGCCCGCGATGGCTGTGCACCACCGACCAGCCCTCGGTGATCCGGCACTGCGCGCACTGCTTGCCGGACTCGGCGACCGCGCGGCGCGGACACGGCTGCCTGCCCCGCCGCCCGGCCCCGAAACCGTGATACCCGAGGCAGAACCGGTCACCGCCGGTGACGCGGAACGCCAGCCGGGTACCGATGCCCGGCAGCAGCTCGGTGCTGCCGTCGGCGCGCAGCAACGCGTAGAACCAGCGGCCCTGCTCGTCCCAGTGCGTCCCGCAGTACAGCGCGGTGGAGGTCGCGGTCATCCGTCGAAAGTAGTGGACGGCGAAGACCCCGCCCGATCGGGGGATCGGACGGGGTCGGGTGTCCCCCGGTCGCTCTATACCGGGTCTTCGACCACCGCTACTTCGCCGGGGCGTTGAACGGCTGGTTGATGGTGGTGAAGTACTGGATGGCCGCACCGATCGCCACGGGCGCGGTGATGAAGATCTGACCGGCCAGGGTGCCCAGGGCGCCGACGGCCAGGATGCCACCGATGCAACCCACCGCGGCGGCGGGCAGGAACGGACCGAACAGACCCACGATGGTGGCCGAGGCGACGGTCGCGCCGACGATGCCGCCGAGCACGCAACCCACCGCGCCACCGGCCAGGCCGCCGACGAGGGTGCCCACCGCGGCACCGGTGGAGATGGTGGAGGTCAGCCGGCTCCAGGCCGCGACCTCACGGTCGTACTCGTTCTTCCAGGGCGCCTTGTCCTCGAAGGGCAGGGCGACGGGCTTGTAGACCGCCTGCGAGGCGTCGAGCTGCGGGGTCAGCGTCGCGGTGTTGCCCGCGATCTCGGCCGCGATGGGGAGCTCGAACTCGTCGAGCCGGAAGGTCAGCGGAGTGGCGGCGATGGTGGTGCCGTCGGTCGCCTTCACCTTGAACGCGCCGTCCTCGACGACCATCGAGCCCGCGTCGGTGGTGATGACGGACTTGCCGGCCACTTCCTGCGCGGTGAAGTTGACCGGCGCGCCGGCCTGGGCCGACGCCGAGCCGGTGATGCCGGCCGTGATGCCGATCGCGGCGGCGAGCAGCGCCGCGGCCGCAGCAGATTTCCTCATCGTATGTTTCTTCCTCTCACATTCCCGGACGGGAATCGGGCGCGTCGGTTACGCGCTCGTTCTTGGGGGCATCGATTCCGCGGGGCGGTCACAGGTCGAGCACCAGCACGCCGGAGCGGGCCCGCGAGACGCAGAGCATCATCGTGGCGCCGCTGTCGCGTTCCTCGGCGGTGAGCAGCGAGTCGCGGTGGTCGACCGCGCCGTCGAGCACCGGGGTTTCGCAACTGCCGCAGGTGCCTTCGCGACACGAGGTGATCACCGTGACGCCCGCCGACTCGAGGACGTCGACGATGGACCGGTCGGCCGCGACCCGCAGGGTCCGGCCGGTCCGCGCCAGCCGGATCTCGAAGGGCGCGTCGGCGCCGGCGTCCTCGACCGGCCGCGGCACGAAGCGTTCCGTGCGCACGGTGACACCGCCGCGCGCGCCCTCGGCCTCGACGGCCGTCAACAGCGGTTCCGGACCGCAGCAGTACACCGTCGCGCCCGGCCGGGCGGCCAGGATCTCCGCGATCGGCAGCAGCCCGGCCTCGTCCTGCGGCACCAGCCGCACGCGGTGGTCCGCGGCGAGCACCTCGGCGAAGGCCATGTGCGATCGGCTGCGGGCGCCGTAGTGCAGCGTCCAGTCCGCGCCCGCCCGGTCGGCGGCGGCGATCATCGGCAGGATCGGGGTGATTCCGATCCCGCCGGCCACGAAGGTGTACTGCGCGGCCGGCGCCAGCTCGAAGTTGTTGCGGGGCGAGGACACCGACAGCGTGCTGCCGGGCAGCGCGGTCCGGAACAGGTGCGCCGAGCCGCCACGGCCTCGCGGCTCGTGCAGTACGGCGATCCGCCAGCGGTCCCGCTCGGCGGGGTCACCGCACAGCGAGTACTGGCGCACCCCGGCGGCGCCTGCCGCGACGTCGATGTGCGCGCCCGGCGTCCACGCGGGCAGCTCGCCGCCGTCGGCCGCGGCGAGCACCAGGGCGAACACCGCGTCGGCTGCCTCGGTGCGGTCGATCACCCGCACGCTCACGTCGGTCATGCCCATCCCCTCGGCGGAATCGTTGTCGAGATCACCGTGGTGCAGCGGCGCCCGCGGTGCCGCCGGGGCGTGGCGAGACGATTGGACCGATCGACGTTCACTATCGCCCCGGCCTCCGGCGCACCCACCGCCCGAGACTGGCGGCATGACTCCCGTGCCGGAACTGGTCGAAAAGACCAGGCAGTTCGTTCGAGATCACGTCATCCCGGTGGAGCGCGAGGTCGTGGCCGGTGGCCGCGTCACCGACGACGCCCTGCGCCTCGACTTGCAGAAGAAGGCCAAAGAGGCCGGTGTGTTCGGCCCGCTGTCCGACCCCGCCTACGGCGGACTCGGCCTCGACACCAGGGCACAGGCCGAGGTGCTCGAGGCGGCGGGCGCCAGCCTGCTCGGCCCGCTCGCGGTCAACGCCTGGGCCCCCGACGACGGCAACATCCACCTGCTGGCCGCGGTCGCGAATCCCGAACAGCGGCAGCGGTATCTGGCGCCGCTGGCCTCCGGCGAGGTCCGCTCGGCCATCGCCATGACCGAACCGGCCCCCGGCGCGGGCTCCGATCCGCGGATGCTGGCCACGGTGGCCGAGGAGACCGACGCCGGCTGGGTCATCAACGGCCGCAAGCACTTCACCACCGGCGCGCAGGGCGCCGCGTTCACCATCTGCGTCGCCGCCACCACCGACGGGCCGACCATGTTCCTGGTCGACCGGGACAATCCCGGTCTGCGGGTGGGCCGCCGGATGCCGACCCTGGACCACACCAGCGCGCCCGGCGGGCACTGCGAGGTGGAGTTCGTGGACTGCGAGGTCGACGAGTCCGCCATCCTGGGCACGGTCGGCCGCGGCTTGGACCTGGCGCAGGCCCGGCTGGCGCCCTCGCGCCTGGTGTTCTGCATGAACTGGCTGGGGCTGGCGGTGCGCGCCCAGCAGCTGGCCGCCGAGCACATCACCGGCAGGCACTCCTTCGGCGTCCCGATCGCCGACCACGGCATGGCCCAGGGCCTGATCGCCGACAACGAGATCGACCTCGCCGCCGCGCGCAGCCTGGTCCGGGCCACCGCCGCCACCATCGACGAGCACGGCGCCACCTCCGGGCAGGCCAGGCACGAGGCCTCGATCACCAAGACCTTCGTCTCCGAGGCGGTGTGGCGGGTGCTCGATCGCGCGGTGCAGCTGCACGGCGGGCTCGGCGTCTGCGAGGACTACCTGGTGGCCCGGTTCCTGGTGGAGGCCAGGGCTTTCCGCATCTACGAGGGTCCGTCGGAGGTGCTGCGCTGGTCGATCGCGCGGCGCGTCCTGCGCGGGCCGCGCTGAGAGGACACGAGATGGCCACCCGCAGCATCGCCGGTTTCGGGGCCGCCTACCCCGCGCTGGACCCCGACGCCGTCGACTACGCCTACCTGCGCGACGCCTCGCAGGCGCTGGTCCCGTTCGGCGCCCACGTCGGCACCAGGATCACCGAGATCTCCCGGGCCCGCTCGGTGGTGGAGATCCCCGCCGAGCCGGTGATGTGCAACCACATGGGCACCGTGCACGCGGGCGCGCTGTTCACCGCGGCCGACATCGCCGGCGCCGCCGCGTTCGTCGGCGCCGCCGCGCACCGCCTGTACACGATCGACCGGCTGGTGCTGCGCGGCGGCACCGCCGCCTACCGCAAGCCGGCCCGCGGCCGGATCCGCGCGGTGGCCACCGTCGACGCCGACGGCCTGGCCGCCGTGCTGGGCGCCACCGAGTCCGCCCGGTTCCCGCTGGCGGGCCGGGCCGAACTGCTCGACGACAACGACGTGCTCACCGCCGAATTCACCTTCGACTACGTGTGCGATGTCCGCATCGCCGGAACGGACGACCGATGAATCCCGCATCGCGCAGCGATTCCGTGGGGGGCGGGGCGGGCGGGCCCGCCACCACGCCCGACACCACCACGGTCGAGACCGGCGACGGTGTCCGGTTCACCGTGCGCTGGCTGCCCGCCGCCGACCCGGCCGCGCCCGTCGTGCTGATCCTGCCCGCGATGGCCATGAAGGCGCGCAACTACCGGTCGCTGGCCAAGGCACTGCACGCGACCGGCCTGTCGGTGGCGACCTGTGACCTGCGCGCGCACGGCGAGGCCGAGCCCGCGCTCGGCGAGCACACCGACTTCGGGTATCGCGAGATGCTCGAGATCGACCTGCCCGCCATCGTGTCGGCGGTCGAGGACCGGTTCCCGCGGGCGCCGCTGCACCTGTTCGGGCACAGCCTGGGCGGTCAGCTGGCGTTGTTGTTCGCCGCCGCCGAGTCCGACCGCGTCGCGGGGGTCACCGTGATCGGCACCGGCACCGTGTTCTGGTGGGCGTTCGGCCCGCGGCGCTGGTTCGAGGCGCTGAGCCAGATCCAGTGGATCGGCCTGGTGTCGCGAGTGAAGGGGCATTGGCCCGGTGGCGTGCTCATCCCGGCGCCGATGCCCGGCGGGGTGATGATCGACTGGTCGGTGCACTCGCTGACCAGCTACTACCGCCCCAGCGGCAGCAAGCGCCGCTACAACACGCTGCTGTCGCGGATGACCCTGCCGGTGCTGGCGATCTCCCTGTCGCAGGACGTGCTCGGCCCGAAGTCCAATGTCGACTTCCTGGTCTCGCGGATGCCGTCGGCCGAGGTCACCCAGTGGCACCTCGACGAGGACTCCGCGGTCGAGCACCTCGACCACTTCACCTGGCTGAAGGACGCGCCCGCGATCGCGGCGGGCGTGTCGCAGTGGATCACCGCCGGCACCGCGCCGGCCTGAAGGAGAGACGTGGCACGACTGCAGATCGAGGCGGTGTCGAAGCAGTTCGACACCGACTACGCGGTGCGCGAGGTGAGCCTCGACATCGCCGACGGCGAATTCATGGTCCTGCTCGGCCCCAGCGGCTGCGGCAAGTCCACCCTGCTGCGGATGATCGCCGGGCTGGAGGAACCCAGCGCGGGCCGGATCCTGGTGGGCGGCACCGACGTCACCGACGCGGCGCCGCAGCGGCGTGACCTGGCCATGGTGTTCCAGAGCTACGCGCTGTACCCACACCTGTCGGTCGCGAAGAACATCGGTTTCCCGCTGCGGGCCCGGCGCACCCCGCGCGCCGAGATCGCCCGCCGGGTGGGCGAGGTGGCGGGGACGCTGGAACTGTCGGCGCTGCTGGACCGCAAGCCGGTCGCCCTGTCGGGCGGGCAGCGCCAGCGCGTCGCGCTGGCCCGCGCCATGGTGCGCGACCCCGGCGCCTTCCTGATGGACGAGCCGCTGTCAAATCTGGACGCCAAGCTGCGCAGCGCGACCCGCGCGGAGCTGATCGCGCTGCACCGGCGGCTGGGCGCGACGTTCCTCTATGTCACCCACGACCAGGTCGAGGCGATGACGATGGCCACCCGGATCGCACTGCTCAACGAGGGCCGGGTCGAACAGTGCGGCACCCCCGCCGAGCTGTACGACGAGCCGCGCTCCACCTTCGTCGCCGGGTTCCTCGGCTCCCCGCCGATGAACCTGTTCCCCGCCGTCGTGCAGTCCCGCGCGGGCGCCCTGCGGGTCACGGCCGACGGCGTCGACGCCGCGCTCGACATCACCGGTGACCTCGACACCGCCACCGCGGTGATCGCGGGCATCCGGCCCGAACGCCTGCGTATCGACGCGACCGCGAGCGATGTGCGCGGCACGGTCCGGATGGTCGAGAACCTCGGCAGCGAGGAACTCGTGCACCTCGACACCGGCACGACCAGCCTGTGCGTGCGCGCCCCGCGCCCGGCGGGAGTCCGCGTCGGCATGGACATCGCCGTGCGCGTCGACCCCGCCGACATCCATCTGTTCGATCCCGATACCGGCCTGCGGCTGACCTGGCAGGCGCCGCACCGGGATTCGGCACCGAGCCAGGACGCGGCGGCCGTGCCCGTCCCCTGATTTCCGCACGACCCGTTGATGAGGAGAACCACCATGAAGCGCACCCTGCCCATCCTGGGCTTGGTGTTCACCACCGCCGTCGCGCTCAGCGGTTGCGGCCTGGGCGGCACCGTGTCCGAGGACACCACGACGACCGCGCAGATTCCCGAGCTGAAGCCCGATCAGCAGGTCTCGATCGTGTTCGAGTCCTACAACTACGGCATGGCGGGCGCCTGGACCGACACGTTCAACGCGCTGATCGCCGACTTCGGCACGAAGTACCCCAATATCAAGGTCACCGCGCAGAAGCCGCAGGGCAACAGCCCGAACCCGGCCACCGACACCATCTCGAGCATCCAGAACCAGATGGTCGCGGGCACCCCGCCCGACGTCGCCCAGCTCGGCTTCTCCGACCTGGACTTCACCGTGCACCAGCTGCAGGCCAAGCCGCTCGACACGCTGGTCGGCAAGCAGGAGGTGGCCGCCAACTTCGACGGCCGCCACGCCTACGCCCCCCGCGCCCGGGTACTCGACGACTGGGACGGCCACACCTACGGCGTGCCGTTCGTGTTCTCCACCCCCGTGCTGTACCTGAACGCGTCGCTGTTCACCGAAGCCGGGCTCGATCCGGCCAAGCCGCCCGCCACCTGGGCCGAGGTCGCGACCGCGTCGAAGCAGATCGCCGACCGCACCGGCAAGGGCGGGGTGTACATCGACTGCCTGACCAAGACCGCCAAGGACTGGTGCTTCCAGTCGCTGGTGCGTTCCAACGGCGGCCGGGTGATCTCCCAGGACCGCCGCACCCTCACCTACGCCGACGCCCCCGTCGTGGAGGTGACCACGATGGCGCAGAACCTGGTGAACTCCGGCAGCATGCCCAAGCTCAACCAGAAGCAGGGCTATGAGGCCTTCGCCCGCGGCGAGATGGGCATGATCCTGGAGACCAGCGCCATCCAGGGCACCTTCGTCACCGGCGCCAAGGACAAGTGGGACCTGCAGTCGGCGCCGATGCCCGCGTTCGCCGGCAAGCCGACCGTGCCCACCAATTCCGGTGCGGGGCTGCACATCCTGTCCAACGACCCGGCCAAGCAGCGCGCCTCCTGGGAGCTGATCAAGTTCCTCACCAGCGAGGAGTCCTACATCAAGATCGCGCAGAACATCGGCTATCTGCCGCTGCGCACCGGGCTGCTCGACCAGGCCGACGGACTGAAGGACTGGGCCGCGAAGAACCCGCTGCTGAAGCCGAACGTCGCCCAGCTGGGCGCCATGGAGCCCTGGGTCTCCATGCCCGGCAACAACTACCTGCAGATGCGCGACGGCATGATGGACGCCGTCGAGGCGATCGTGTTCCAGGGCAAGGATCCCCAGTCCACGCTGACCGCTGCGCAGGCAGAGGGCACCAAACTCCTGCCGGTCTCATGAGCGAATTCACCCTCGTCCAGCTCACCGACACCCACCTGCGTCCCGCCGGTGAGCTCGTCCACGGTGTCGTCGACACCGACGCGAACCTCGCGCGGGTGCTCACCCACCTGCGCGAAGCCGGGCAGCACGTGGATGCCCTGGTGCTCTCGGGTGACCTGTCCGACAACGGGTCACCCGAGGCGTACCGGCGGCTGCGGGCGGCCGTCGAGCCGGTCGCGGCCGAGATCGGGGCCGAGATCGTCTACGTGATGGGCAATCACGACGAGCGCGCCGCGTTCGGTGAGGAACTGCTGGACCTGGCACCCGGCTCGGTGGACACCACGCTGCCGCACGACCACGTCGTCGAGGTGGCCGGTGTGCGGATCATCGTGCTGGACAGCACCACCCCACAGCGGCACGAAGGCAGGCTCGAGGTCGAGCAGCTGGCCTGGCTGTCGGTGCAGCTGCGCACCCCCGCCCCGCGCGGCACGGTGCTGGTGCTGCACCACCCGCCGGTGCCCTCGCCGAACGCCACGGTCGATTTCCTCAAGCTCACCGACGCCGACCGGCTGGCCGAGGTGCTGGCGGGCAGCGACGTCCGGATGATCCTGTGCGGGCACAACCATCTCACCGCCGCGGCGGCGGTGGCCGGGATCCCGGTGTGGATCGGACCGGCGCTGTCGTACCGGATCGATCCGCTGGCGCCGGTGGGCAGGCATCGCGGCTTCACCGGATTCGGCTACAGCCGGATCGATCTCGTCGGCTCGACCATGGTGGCCTGCGCCATCGAGGCGACCCCGGCGACCGCGGTCTACGACCGGCCGGAATCCGAGGTGCTCGATCAGCTCGCGGCGATCGCCGCGCGGACGCGGTGACATGTTCGTCGTCGACGACAGGCAGGACCCGGCGCGGGTGGCGGTCATCGCCCCCGCGCCGGGTCCGCGCCGGTTCACCCGGCGCCGCGCGACCCGCCTGATCGCGCCGTACCTGTATCTGGCGCCCGCGCTGGTCCTGCTCGTGGTGTGGACCTATCAGCCGCTGGTGCAGGCGGTGCAGCTGTCCACGTATTCGTGGAACCTGCTGCCGACCGCGCCGATGAGACCGGTCGGGACGGCCAATTACGAACGGCTGCTCGAACTTCCGGCGTTCTGGGGCTCGCTGTGGCGGACCGCGACGCTGATCCTGGGGCTGCTGCCGTTCACCGTGGTGCTGCCGGTGCTGATCGCGCTGGCGAGCAGGCGGGTGCAGGGCCGGGCTCGCACGTTCTACCAGGCGCTGGTGTTCGCGCCGTTCCTCGTCGCCCCGGTCGCGGCGGCGGCGGTGTGGCGCTGGCTGTTGCATCCCGGTTCCGGTTTCGTCGACCAGCTGGCCGGTTCGGGCCGCAACTGGGTCTACGACGCCGAGACCGCGCAGGCGGTGATCATCGTGATCACCGGCTGGCAGCTGCTCGGCTTCGCGGTGCTGGTGGTGTGGGCCGGATTGGCCGGCATCAGCGGCGATTACAGCGAGGCCGCGCGCGTCGACGGTGCCACGCCGGGACAGATCCGGCGCTGGATCACCCTGCCGCTGCTGTCGCCCACGCTGCTGTTCCTGGTGCTCACCACGGTGCTGCTCAGCCCCACGCTGTCCTTCCCGCTCATCGATTCGATGACGCAGGGCGGCCCGTCACAGGCCACGACCAACATCTACTACCTGCTCTGGGACTACGCGTTCCACAGCTTCGACGCCGGCCTGAGCGCGGCGGCGGGTGTGCTGTTGTTCGCCGGGTTCGGCCTGCTGGCCGTCGTCCTGGTCTGGATCTCGGAAAAGGTTGCCGTTCATGATGATTGACCGACTTCGCCTGGCGGGCAGCCATCTGCTGCTCGCCGGGACGGCGCTGGTGTGCGTGTTCCCGATCTACTGGCTGTTCGCGACGGCACTGCGCAGGCCCGAGGACGTCACCTCGCTGTCGCCGCTGCCGTGGCCGTTGTCGGTGGCCAACTATGCCGACGCCGCGCAGAAGGTCGACGTGGCCGGGCTGATCGTCAACACCTTCGTGGTGGCGATCCTGTCGGCGGCCGGACAGCTGCTGATCGCGCTGCTGGCCTCGTACGCGTTCGCCATGTACACCTTCCCGTTGCAGCGGTTGATGTATCTGGCGTTCGTGGGCGTCTGGCTGGTGCCGTTCCAGGTCACCATGCTGCCCAACTACATCCTGCTCAACCGGATGGGGCTGATCAACACGCTGATCGGCTGCGTGCTGCCCACACTGTGCTCGGCGCTGGGGGTTCTGTTGCTGCGCCAGCACATGAACGCCTTCCCCAAGGAGCTCGTCGCGGCCGCCAAGATCGACGGCCGTTCGTCGTGGGCGATCCTGTGGACGGTGGTGGTGCCCAATCTGCGCCCCGCGCTCGCGGCGCTGGGCATCCTGCTGTTCATCAACGCCTGGAACGAGTACTTCTGGCCCGCCGTGGTGCTGCGCCAGTCCAACGACGTGCTCCAGCTCGGTCTGCGCAGCTTCATGGGCACCGAGGGCGATCAGTGGGGGCCGATGATGGCGCTGGCCAGCCTGGCCTGCCTGCCGGTGCTGCTGCTGTATCTGGTGCTGCAGCGCCACATCGTCAACGCCTTCGTCCGGTCGGGGCTCAAGTGAGGCGGCGGAAGGGCGCGATCAGCTGGGCCGTATAGCCGACCGGATAGTCCGGATGCGCTGCCATGCCGAGCTGTTCGGAGGTGAAGCGGCGCCGCGGGTCGTAGCTGTAGGTACCCAGCAGGTGGTCCCAGAGCAGGGTGAACAATCCGAAGTTGACGTCGCCGACACCCGCCCATTTGAGGTGGTGGAAGCGGTGCCCCGCGTTCAGGGCGAGCACGTGCTTCAGCGGCCCGACCCGGTAGTCGGCGTTGGAGTGCTGCAGCAGCAGCTGGAGGGCGACGGCCAGGGCCAGCGCGGCGGCGACGTCGACCGGCAGGCCGATCAGGATCAGCGGCGCCACCCCGGCGGCCATCTCGACGGTCTGGTGCAGCGGGTGCTTCATCAGGCCGTTGAGACCGTAGAACCGGGTGACGCTGTGGTGCACGGCGTGGAACCGCCACAGCACCCCGATCTTGTGACTGGCGAAGTGCGTCAGCGTGATTCCCGCGTCCGCGACGAGGATCGCGAGCACCATCTGCGCCGGGAACGGCCAGCCGCCGGGCCACAACCCGGGTGCGGGCACGATCGCGGCGAGCAGCGGGATGACCGCGACGCTCACCAGGATCAGCGACTCGTTCACCACGGCGTGCACCCGGTCGCGGACGCTGTCGTCCTGGGCGCCGTTCCAGTCCGGTTCGTACGGGATCAGCCGTTCGGCCACGAACGACAGGGCCATCGCCACCACCAGCACGAGCAGCAGCCACGGCTTCGGCGCGTGGGCGGCGGCCAGCGCGAGGCCGATGCCGTTGACCCCCACCAGCATCAGGGGGACATACCCGTACCGGGCGAGCCGGCGCAGCGCAAGGTTCATGCCCTCAGCCTGGGCGCCGCTCCCCCGACGGCGCTTGAACGATTCGGCTGTCGTCCCAGTCCACCGCGCCGGTCAGCGCCGACGGCGGCAGCCCGAAGATCTCCCGGCAGGTCCGGGTGAGGTGCGCGCTGTCGGCGAACCCCGCGGTGTGGGCGATCGTGGTCAGGTCGTGGCCGGCCCGGGCCAACTCGACGGCGCTCATCAGCCGCAACCAGAGGATGTAGCGGCGCAGCGGTAGCCCGACCTGGGCGGTGAACAGATGGGTGAGCCGGCTGGCCGACAAGCCGACGCGGGCGGCGACCTCGCCCGTGCGCACCGGGCCGCGCGCCACCAGCGCGGGCAACGCGGCCACCGCCGCCACCACGGCCGGATGCCGTGCGACGGCGGCACCGCCACCCGCCTCCGCCAGGGTGCCCAGCAGCCCGTCGACGAAGTCGCCGGCGGCGACCACGGACCGCGTGAGATCGCGCAGGGTGGGCCCACCACCCCAGCCGTGGTCCGCGACCCGCGCCACCGCACCGCGACCGGCCGGGGAATCCGGGTCCAGGAACACGACGATCCCTGTCGCGGCGCCGGTTTCGATGCGGTGCTCGGTATCGGGCGGGATCACGAGCTCGGTCCCGGTGTGCGTGCGACCGGCAGCGTCGGCCACGGTCACCGGCGTGTCGGCCACGACGATCTGCACGGCATGGTGGGCGTGGGCGCGAGTGCCGCCGATCGTCCCGGTGAAGGCGAGCACGCCGGGACGGATCACCGCCCCGGCACCGCGCCAGGCCGCGCCGGATGCCCGCGGCGTCACTGCCGGTAGGTCGACAGGAAGCGGCCGATGCGTTCGATGATCGCCTCGAGCTCGTCGGCGTGCGGCAGGGTGACGATGCGGAAGTGGTCCGGCCGCGGCCAGTTGAAGCCGGTGCCCTGGACGATGTGCAGCTTCTCCTGTAGCAGCAGGTCCAGCACGAACTTCTCGTCGTCGTGGATCCGGTACATGTCCAGGTCGATGCGCGGGAAGGCGTACAGGGCGCCCTTGGGCTTCACACACGACACACCCGGAATGGCGTTGAGGGCCTCCCACGCGCGGTCGCGCTGCTCGCGCAGCCTGCCGCCGGGCAGGGTGAGGTCGTAGATGCTCTGATGTCCGCCGAGCGCGGCCTGAATGGCTTGCTGGGCGGGCACATTCGCGCACAGCCGCAGACCGGCCAGCATGGTCAGGCCCTCCAGGTAGCTCGCCGCGTGCTGGGTGGGGCCGGAGACCACCAGCCAGCCCGAGCGCAATCCGGCGGCCCGGTAGTTCTTCGACAGGCCCGAGAAGGTCAGGCAGAGCAGATCGGGGGCGAGGGAGGCGACAGCGGTGTGCTCGAGGTCGTCGTAGTAGATCTTGTCGTAGATCTCGTCGGCGAAGACCACCAGATTGTGCCTGCGCGCGATCTCGAGGATCTCGCGCAGCACCTCCGGCGGGTAGACCGCGCCGGTCGGGTTGTTGGGGTTGATCAGCACGATGGCGCGGGTGCGGTCGGTGATCTTGGCGGTGATGTCGGCCAGGTCGGGGTACCAGTCGGCGCCCTCGTCGCACAGGTAGTGCACGGGGGTGCCGCCGTTGAGGGCGGTGGCGGCGGTCCACAGCGGGAAGTCCGGGGCCGGGACCAGGACCTCGTCGCCGTTCTCCAGCAGCGCGGTCATCGCCATCATGATCAGCTCGGAGACGCCGTTGCCGAGGAAGACCTCCTCGACGCTCACGTCGTCGACGCCGAGGGTCTGGTAGTACTGCACCACCGCGCGCCGGGCCGAGAGCAGCCCCTTCGACGAGGAGTAGCCGGTGGACGACGGCAGCGTGCGCACCATGTCCTGCAACAGATCCGGCGGCGCGTCGAAGCCGAAGATCAGCGGGTTGCCGGTGTTCAGCTTGACGACGTGATGCCCCTCGGCCTCGAGCCGAGCGGCCTCCTCCGCGACCGGGCCGCGGATCTCGTACGACACTCCCGACAGCTTGCTGGACTGCTTGACCTGCATGAACATCCCTCCGAACCGTGGTTGCCGCACACACTACTTGGTATTTCCAAGATTTCACTTGGTTTTTCCAAGCCACTGGTTAAGGTAGTACACGTGTCACGCCGAAGCTACGCCCACTACTGCTCGGTCAGCCGCGCCCTGGATCTGGTCGGCGACCGCTGGACGCTGCTCGTGGTCCGCGAACTCACCGCGGGTCCGCGCCGCTACAGCGATCTGCTCGCCGACCTGCCCGGGATCAGCACCGACATGCTGGCCACCCGGCTCAAGGACCTCGAGCGCGACGGCATCCTCACCCACCATCGCAACGGGATGCGCTCCAGCTACGAGCTGACCGACGCGGGCCGCGCCCTGCGCCCGGTCCTCGACGCCCTGTCCGGCTGGGGCACGCCCCTGCTGGGCGAGCGCGCCCCGACCGACGCCGTGCGCGCGCACTGGCTGGCGCTGCCCCTCGGCCACGCCGTCGCCGGCCTCGTGCCCGCGGGCACGGTCACCGTCCACATCGGCGAGACCGTCCTGCACTACGTGATCGGCCCCGACGGCGTCACCCACCACGACGGCCCGGCCACCGCCGCCGACCGCGACCTGCGGCTGGATCTGGCCGAGGCCACCGAGATCGTCACCGGCGCGAAGTCACTCGCCGACATCGTGGGCGAGTGACCCGTACCTTGGTCGTTCGTGAGTGCGACAGCTGTTCCGAGACAATCCCTTCCGCTCGCCTGGAAGGCGACGGTCCTGCTCGCCTCCGCGTGGGTGCTCGCGTGCTGCCTCTGGATCGTCTGGGCCGACGCGACGGTGTTCGAGGACGTCGACACCACGTTCACGGCGGAACTGGCGGCCGCGATTCCCGTCGTGATCTGGGCGGTGGCCCTGCTCATCGCTGTGGCCTGGCGCTACCCGGCCTGGTGGCGGCTCGGACTCCTGGTGCCCGTGTTCATCGCCTCGACGATGGCGCTGACCTTTTTCCATGTTCCCGGCCACGTCGGTTGGGCGCTGTCCCGCGACGCCATGCACCGAGCCGCCACCACGTGTGATCCCTCGGAACCCACCTGGACGGGCGCCGCCCTCGAAGGCCGCCGAGTCGGGGTCTACCACTTCCACAGCGTCCAACGCCTCCCGAACGGTGGCTGCCACTTCCGCCTGCTCCGCAACTACCCGGTCGTGCGGACCGGGTTCGACTATCTCCCCGGTGAAACCCGCGACGGCCTCGTCCACCACACCACCTACATCCCGCTCGGAGACTCCTGGCACTTCTACGAGTGGACCGAGTAGAGCTCGGGCCGCGTTGTCGACGGCACGTCACGACGTGATGCGCGTCCGGCGGCCAACCCGCTATCCCGTCAGGACCTCGAGCTCTGTGCCGAGCCGGGATTCGATCAGCGTGCCCTCGGCGAGCGCCGTCCGGCACGATTCGCGCACAGGTGGCGAGTACCCGTCAGCGAGCGGTGAGGCTACCGATGAGGGCAGTGTCGTGGGCGGCTGCGCGGAAGCGGGGGTGGTCGAGGATGTCGTGCAGGAAGTCGGTGGTGGTGGCGACGCCCGCGCCGGCGATGGTGGTCTCGGCGAGGGCGCGGCGCATGCGGTCGATGGCGGCCGGGCGGTCCGGCGCCCACACGACGACCTTGGCGAGCAGCGAATCATAGTGCGGGGGAACGGCGTAACCGGCGGCTATGTGCGTGTCGACGCGCACGAACGGGCCGGCCGGGAGCACGCACTCGGTGAGTGTGCCCGGGGCCGGGGCGAATTCGCGTTCGGGATCCTCGGCGTTGACGCGACATTCGATGGCGACCCCGGACGGGCGGACGCCCGCGCCCACCCGCAGCGGCTCACCGGCCGCGATGCGCAGCTGTTCGGCGACGAGGTCGACGCCGGTGACCATCTCGGTGACGGGGTGTTCCACCTGCAGCCGGCAGTTGACCTCCATGAAGTAGAACTCGCCGTCGGGCGCGAGCAGGAACTCCACGGTGCCCGCGCCGACATACCCCGCGGCCGCGCAGCCACGCACCGCCGCCGCGCCGATCTGTTCGGCGAGCTCGTCGGACAGGCCGGGTGCGGGTGCTTCCTCCACCAGCTTCTGATGCCTGCGCTGCAGCGAGCAGTCCCGCAGCCCGAGGTGCACGACGGTGCCGTGGGTGTCGGCCAGGATCTGGACCTCCACGTGCCGCGCCGATTCCAGATAGCGCTCCAGGTAGAGCCTGCCGTCACCGAACACCGCCGCGGCGGTGGCCCTGGTCTGCTGCCAGGCGGTGCCGAAGTCCTCACCGTCACGGACCACCCGCATACCGCGACCGCCACCACCGGCGACCGCCTTGATGATCACCGGGTAGCCGATCTCCTCGGCCAGCGCCCGGGCCGTGTCGACGTCGTCGATCGGGTCACGGCTGCCGGGCAGCAGCGGCAGGCCCGCGTCGGCCATGAGCGCCCGCGCGGTGGACTTGTCGCCCAGGCGGGCCATCACGGCGGCGGGCGCACCCACGAAGACGAACCCCTCGGTCTCGCAGACCTCGGCGAAATCCGGGTCCTCGGAGAGGAATCCGTAGCCGGGATGGATGGCGTCCGCACCGGTGGCGCGGGCGGCCTCGATGATCGCCGGGATCGACAGGTAGCTGCGTTTGGCCGGGGCGGGACCGATCTGGACCCGTTCGTCGGCCAGCCGCACCGCCGCCGAGTCCCGGTCGGCGGCCGAGTGCACGGCGACGGTCGCGATGCCGAGTTCCCGGCAGGTGCGGATCACCCGGACCGCGATCTCACCGCGGTTGGCGATGAGTACCTTGCGCAAGGGGCGGGTCACCGCAGCGCCTCGAACACGATCAGCGGCTGGCCGTGCTCGACGGCGTCACCATTGTCGACGAGCAGTTCGGCGACGACGCCCTCCCTGGTCGCGGTGACCGGGATCATCAGCTTCATCGCCTCGATGATGCCGACCTGCTGACCCGCCCGGACGGGGTCACCGACCGCGACGAACGGCGCGGCACCGGGTTCCGGCGAGCGGTAGAACACGCCGACCGTCTCGGCGGTCAGGGCGAAGGTGTTCGCGGCCGCGGCGGCGTCGGCCCGCACGGCGGAGGTGGGCGCGGCGGCGGCCGGGGTGACCAGCGAGAGGTGGCCCGCCATGTCGGTGCCGTTCTCGTGGCCCACGGCGGGCGCAGAGACCGGGTGGTCGTCCCAGGTGATGCGCAGCAGCACAGGACCGTTGGCGATGGTCACCGAGGTCGGGGCCGACGCGGCGGCGCGCACGGACAGCGCGTGCCGGGTGAGCACCGCCAGGCTGTGATCGGCGTCGGTGGCGCTCACGGCGCGCAAGGTGGATTCGCTGGTCGCGGACTCGGACATCGGGTCTCCTGGCTCTGGGTGCGGGCGAGTCGAGGGGTCGGGTCGGGTGCGGGCGTGCGGCGTCATCGGGCCGCCGGGTTCTCGGGCCGCACCACGCCGTAGGCCCGGAATCGGCTGTGGCGCTGGGCAAGCAGGTCGGTGACCGGCCAGGCGCGCAGTTCGTGCACGGCCTGGCGGACGGCGCGGCGCAGGAGCGCGGCCGCACCGACGGGGTCACGGTCGGCCCCGCCCGGGGGTTCGGGGACCACGGCGTCGGCGATGCCCAGTTCCAGCAGGGCGGCCGCGTCGACGCGCAGGGCGGCGGCGGCGCGGGGCGCGGCGGCCGGGTCCTTCCACAGGATCGCCGCGCACCCTTCGGGGCTGATCACCGAGTAGACCGCGTTCTCGCACACCAGGACCCGGTCAGCCAGCGCCAGGGCCAGCGCTCCCCCGCTGCCGCCTTCGCCGGTGATCACGGTGACGACCGGAACCGGCAGGCCGGCGAGCAGTTTCAGCGACTCGGCGATGGCGACCGCCTGGCCCTGCTCCTCGGCCTCGATACCGGGGTAGGCGCCCGCGGTGTCGACCAGCGCGACGACCGGGCGGCCGAGCTTGGCGGCCAGCCGCAGCACCCGGGCTGCCTTGCGGTAGCCCGCCGGGGTCGGCATGCCGTAGTTGCGTTCGGTCAGTTCGGCGCCGGTGTGGCCCTTCTGCGTCCCGATCACGACGACCGGCAGTCCGTCGAGCCGGGCCAGGCCCGCGATCATGGCCGGGCAGTCGGCCGACATCCGGTCGCCGTGCAGCTCGACGAAATCGTCGAAGGCCGACGCCAGGTAGTCCAGGGTGGTCGGCCTGCCGAGCCGGCGGGCCGCGCGCACGCAGTCCCAGGAGCCGCGCGCGGTGAGCACGGCCGGGTCGGTGATGACGGCGTCGCCGTCGCCCGGCTCGGTGCGGCGCGGCGGGCGGGTGCTCATCGCGACCAGGCGCGACAGCCGGGCGCGCAGCGCGGACCGGTGGCAGATCATGTCCACGATGCCGTGCGCGAGCAGGAATTCGGCGGTCTGGAACCCGGGGGGCAGGGTCTGGCCGATGGTCTGCTGGATCACCCGCGGGCCCGCGAAGCCCAGGCGTGCACCGGGTTCGGCGATGATGATGTCGGTGGAAGTGGCGAAGGAGGCGGCGACGCCGCCGTAGGTCGGGTCGGTGATGATCGAGACGGTCAGCACGCCCGCGTCGTCGAGACGGCGCAGCGCACGGCTGGTCTTGGCCATCTGCATGAGCGCGAGGATGCCCTCCTGCATCCGCGCGCCACCGGAGGCGGTGACGATCACCAGCGGCGCCCGGTCGGCCAGTGCCGCTTCGGCGGCGGCGGTGACCGCCTCGCCGACGGCGCTGCCCAGGCTGCCACCGAGGAACCGGAAGTCCATGACCGCCAGCACGATCGGCGTGCCGTCGACGGTGCCGCGCACGCAGCGGATCGCCTCGGGCAGACCGGTCGCCCGGCGTGCCTGCTCGGCCCGTTCCGGATAGGGCTTGGTGTCGACGAAGCCGAGCGGGTCGGTGACGGTCGCCGCGGTCGCGATCGGCCGGGCCGAATCCTCGTCCAGGAGCAGGTCGACGCGCTGGTCGGCGGTGAGCATGCCGTGGTCGTCGCATTCGGGGCAGACCCGGTCGGCGCGGTCGTAGCGTTTGCCGTAGACGACCGTCCGGCAGGCCGGGCACAGCAGCCAGGCGGGGCCGAGGGTGGCGGTTCCGGTCTCGACGATGGTCATCGGTCCTCCAGCGGGCGTGGGACGTAGCGGGCACAGGCCGCGGGCAGCCGGACACCGGCGGTCCGCAGCTGGGCGACCCGGGTCAGGTAGGCGGCGCCCGTCATGAGCTGTCCCGCGATATCGGCGACGGCCCGGTTCTCGGGTGCGGCCAGGTAGGTCCCCGCCGCCCAGGTGTTGAAGGCGCCCATCGCGGGACCGCACCAGATCTGGTAGTCGGTGACCCGGTCGGCTTCGCCGCGGATGCTCCAGCCCGAGGACAGGCCGAGGTACCAGCGGAAGACCAGCGCCATCTGCGCCTTCGGGTCCTGTTCGGCCCCGGCCAGCTGGGCGGGATCGCGTTCGGTGAAGTACCGCACGCACTCCTGCCACACCTCGTCGAGCGGCCTGCGGAACAGGCTGGACTCGAGCTCGGCGCGCAGTGTCGCGGGCAGGGCGTCGAGGCCGTCGTAGGCGCGGTAGGTGTCGTAGAGCCGCTGCGCCCTGGCGGCGAACATCGTGCCGCGCCGCAGCACCTGGACCTGCACGCCGAGTTCGAACATGTCCGAGGACGGCGACATGGCGCAGTCGGCGAATTCGGCCTTGGCCAGCAGGGTCTTGGTGGCGCCGCACTGCGCGGCCTCCACCGCCGACTGGTTGACCGAACCGGTGACCACGTAGGCCGCGCCGAGCCCGAAGGCGGCGGCGACGGCGTCGGGGGTGCCGATGCCGCCCGCGGCGCCGATCCGCACCCGGTCGGCGCCGGGGACGGTGGCGGCCAGGCGATCCCGGGCGGCGATCAGTTCGGGCAGCAGGACCGTCAGCGGCCTGCGGTCGGTGTGGCCGCCGGAGTCGGCCTCGGCGGTGATGTCGTCGGCCATCGGGACGCGCTCGGCGAGCCGGGCCTGGTCGGTGGTGATCCGGCCCGCCGCGACGAGATCGGCCAGCAGTCGCGCGGGCGCGGGTCGCAGGAACAGGTCGGCCACCTCGACGCGGGACACCTTGGCGATCACCCGGTGCCCGATGGTGATGCCGCCCTGCCGGTCGACCGTGAGGCCGGCGGCCCGGTAGCGCACGACCTCGGCGGTGAGATCCATGAAGGCCGAGGCCTCCACGCAGCGCACGCCGTGCCGCAGGCAGGCATCGACGATGGCGCGTTCCAGCGCCGGTTCGCTGGGACTGTGGATGAGGTTGCAGGCGAACGGTTGTCCGCCGAGTTCTGTGGCCAGTTCGCCCAGCGCCGAGTCGACGACGGCCGGTGCGACGCCGGCCGCGCCGTAAGCGGCCAGGTAGCCGTGGCGGGCCATGGCCTTCACCAGGGCGGGTGAGGCGATGCCGTTGGCCATCGCGCCCGCCGCGTAGGCGGACCGGACGCCGTGCGCGGCGCGGAAAGCGCTGTCGCCGAGGTGTTCCGGCGGCAGCGGTGCCACGGCCGCGAGCACCTGGGCTCCGGCCGCCACGGCCTGGTCGGCGGTGGCGCCGACGCGACCGTCGGCGCGGACGATCCAGACCGGGGCGTCCAGGTCCAGCAGCAGGGCGGTGATCTCCGCGGCGGTGCTCGCCACCGCAGCGGTGCGCATCGTGGTCATCACGCGCCCCGATCCACGAGTTCGACGGCCAGATCGGTGACTTCGTAGATCCGCAGGCCCGGTTTCCACAGCGAGCCGTCCACCACCGCGATCACCCCGTGCGGCCCGCGGCGCAGCTCCTTGATGTGCGCCTCGAGTTCGACGGTGCCGTCGGTGGGCAGGAACTGGCCGCGGTAGCGCCAGCTGAACGGGATGTCGGCCGGGATCCGGAACACCGGGTCGGCCATGCCCGCGGTGTGGCCCGCGTCGACGAGCCATTCCTGCACGGCGTGGATCACCGATTCCACGCCCAGCGAGCCGGGGATGACCGGGTCGAGGTGGAAGTGGCGGGCGAAGAACCAGTCGTCGGGATCGATGGCGCGCAGCGAATGCAGATATCCCGCACCGTGTTTCCCGCCGCCGTCGACGACCTCGACGCGGTCGATCAGGGTCAGTGCGCGGCGCGAGCACAGCGGCGCGGCGGGGTCGGCGCGGCGAGCGGCCACGTCGATCGTCCGGACCGGCGCCTGCGGGTTCTCGGCCAGCCACGACGGGGCGGGACGGCCGGCGTCCAGACCGGTCTGGTTGGCCAGGGCCTCGTCGCTGAAGTAGCCGAACATGGTCTCGCCCGTGTAGAACGGTTCGCCGTCGACGCTGAGCGTGTAATCGAAGGTCTGTAGCGAGGATCCGGGCAGGATCGTCGTCGACAGCATCCGGGAGGACTGCTCGATCGTGCGGTCGCGCAGGTCCACCTGCCGCAGCACCGTGGCCGTTCCGCCCAGGTTGCGCAGGCTCAGGGTGACGCCGGGCTGGGTCAGGGTCGGCCCGGCGTAGTAGCCCATGAGCAGCGCCGCCTGCAACGAGGTCTCCATGTACACGAAGTGCGGCATGGAGTCGTTGGCCGTGTCGGCGTAGTACCAGGAGTCGGCGGGCGAGTCGTACTCGGTGGTGTAGGACGCGGCGTCGAGAGTGCCTCGGGCACCGTCGAAGTCGCGGACCCGGTCGACCAGGAGCAGGCCGCCGGTGGGCAGGCGGGTCGCGCGCACGCCGGTGTACTCCGCGAACTCCGGGCCCATCGCGATCGCCTGGTCGCCACGGGCGAGGTGCGTCATGTGGAACTCGTTGAGCAGCAGGCTCGGTGCCGCCTGGCCGGGGCCGACACCGGCGCCCGCAGGCTCGGCGACGGTGACCTGGACCGCCACGCTCGGCTCGCCACCGGCGAAGCTCGCGGTGGCGGCCACATACGGACGGGGAACCAGATCCAGGCTGGTGACGACGAGTTCCACCGTGCCCTGGGTCGCGCCGGACACCGCCGGGGTCGCCCCGCTCAGCGTGCTGCCCGACAGGCACAGGTGCATACCGGTGAACAGGGCGAACACCTCGGCGGCCTGGCGCGCCGCCGCGCCGGGCGCACCGTCGTAGCGGGCGACGACGCGACCGTCGCCGGTCCCGCCGTAGAGCTCGATCGACTCGATCCCGGTGAGTACCAGCGGTTCTCCGGCGGCCAGCCGGACGGCCACTTCGACACCGTGGCGCTGGTGCCCCGGCCCGAAGACCTCGGCCACCGCGCCCTGCGCCAGCAATTCCAGTGCCGCGCGGTCGAGCTGGGTCCGCCCGGTGCGCGCCAGCGGCTTGAACGCACCTTCCCTGGCGACAATCCCCGCGGCAGCCGAGGTGATCGGCAGGTGGTCGTCGGCCGCTGCCTGCCGGTTGCCCGAAAACCGAGCCGACTCGGCCGCCGAGCCGCGACTGCCGGTCGGTGTCGCCCCGTCGCCTGCCGGGTGAGCCGCGTCCGGTGCGCCGAACGCGGTTCGGCTGCTGTGGGAGGACGCGGCGCCGCTGGTGAGAGCGAGCTGCCGACCGCCGGACGCGGTGTCGGCGGCCGTCCCCGTCGCCCGCTGCCACAGGGCGCGCTGGAGCGCGACCTGCGCGCCGAGCGCGGCGCGGTGGGCGGCGACGAGGCCGGTGCGCAGCTCGCCGATCGGGCCGAGGGCCGCCTCGGTGACCGGCGCGGCCGGGTACGGCGCGACTTCGGAGGTGGGCGCGGGCGGCGCTGCCTGCGCGGTGGACGTCGGGGACGGCGCTGCCTGCGGCACCGGACGGGCGTCGACCGCGCCGACCGGGTCGAAGGCGATGCCGTCGAAATCGAGGACTGTCATCGGGTCCACTCCCTCACCGAGGTCTGGAACTTCTCCGTCAGATCGGGCGTCGTGAGGACGGTGACGTCCGAGAACCGCTGCAGCACTGTGCCGTCGGTGGCCAGCGCGGTCGCGTCGATCCGGGCTTCGAGCCGGCCGGCGCGGGGGTTGTCGACCACCAGCACGAAGGGTTCGGTGGTGGGCAGCGGGTGGTGGTAGTCGATCCGGCCGACGCCCAGCGGCAGGCAGGCCGCGCCGAGCAGGCGGTGTCCCAGGATCGGTGGGCCCTGCAGGATCAGGTCGGCGGCGACCGGATCGTGCAGGCGGCCCGCGTAGGCGCCGTCGGCGACCGGGCCGGTGGGCAGGAAGCACTCCAGGACGATCGCGCTGTCGCTCTCGGACCGGATGGCCCGCAGGCCCTGCAACGCGGGGGCGTGGAACTGGATCGCGTCGGTGTAGATCCGGTCGGCACCGGTGCCGGGACCGGCCACGATCGACCGGCGGCCCGCCGCCTCGGGTTCCGCCGCGAGCAGCAGGGTCGCCCGGAAATGGGCGGCCTTGTCGCCGAAGACCGTGGCGCGCAGCGCGGTGCGGCCGTCGACGTCGGCGAGCGGTTCGAGCTCGATCTCCAGCGCGGTGACCGGATGGTCGAACACCAGTCCCTTGAGCACCTGGTAGTCGCGGACCCCGATCACGGTGTGGCCCGGCCGGGTCCGCTCCGCGAGGTTGACCATCGCGCCGAGCCCGAAGGTGGCGGGCAGCACGATGTGCTCGCCGATCCGGTGCGCGGCGATGACGGGTTCGTCGACCAGACCGGTGACGTCGCGGCGGGCCCGCACGGGTGCCGCCGGGCGCTCACCCGTCGACAGCGCGGTGGCCGCGCCGACCAGCAGGACCGGTTCGGGCCTGCGCGCGGTGGTGAACTGGGTGGTGAACGCGGCGGCGCCGGCGGCGGGCGCGAGCAGCGGGATGCCGCGGCCACGGAAGTACTCGCGCAGGTCGTCGGTCACCATGCCGCCGTCCCAGGCGCCCCAGTCCAGCGCGGTGACGCGGTGTCCGGGATGCCTGCGCCGCCAGCTCACCGCGAAGCGGCACAGTGCCTCGTTCGCGGCGGCGTAGTCGGCCTGCCCGGAATTGCCGAACAGCCCGGCCACCGAGGTGAACAGCACCAGGTCCCTCGGCTCCCCCACCGCGGCCAGGACCGCGGCGAGGCCGCCGATCTTGGGACGCAGCACCCGGCTGATCGACTCGGCCGTCTTGTCGGGGATCAGGGAGTCGGCCAGCACACCGGCCCCGTGCACGACGCCGGTGACGGTGTCGCGCCACGGCGCGAGCGCTGTGGCGAGGGCGTCCGCGTCGGTGGCGTCGACGGCCAGGTACTCGGCGCGATCACCGAGAGTGTTCAGGGTGGAACGGATTTCGCGCACCGCGCGGATCTCCCCGCACGCCCGATCGATGTCCTTCGGCTTCACCCCGGTCCCCGCCAGGGCGCGCACTGCGGCGGGTTTGAGGTCGCCCTCGGCGATCCCCGCCGCCCAGGCCGGCTCGTCGGTGAGCTGCGTCCGGCCGAGCAGGACGAACCGGGCGTCGCTGTGCTCGGCGAGGGCGAGCACGCAGGTGGCGGTGACGCCCCTGGCACCGCCGGTTACCAGCAGCACGTCATCCGCGGTGAGCAGCGAAGGCGCGAAGTCTCTTCCAGCAGTGGCGGTCTCGCTGATGCGTGCCGAGGAGCCGGACCGCGTCCCCCGGCCGACGGCCTCGGTGGTGCGCGCCGAGGCAGCGAGTGCCGGTCCAGCGCTCACGATCTCGGTGGTGACCGCCGGTTTGTGGGTGCTCGGCACCGGGGTGCGGCGGCGGCCGGAGCCGTCGACGCCCACCTCGACGGTGTCGATCGCCGCGTCGCACAGTTCCTCGAGCACGATCTGGGCCACCCGCCCCGGTGTCGCCGCGGGAGCGATGTCGAGGGCTCGGCAGAACAGCGCCGGTTCCTCGGCGGCCAGCGTCTTCACCAGGCCGCCGAGGCCGCCGAGCAGCGCGGGCACCGGCTCGGCGTCACCGAGCAGTCCCAGGTGCCCGTCCAGCCGGGTGACGGTGACATAGCCCGCCCT
The DNA here is from genome assembly GCF_900637185.1 of Nocardia asteroides. Taxonomy (NCBI): domain Bacteria; kingdom Bacillati; phylum Actinomycetota; class Actinomycetes; order Mycobacteriales; family Nocardiaceae; genus Nocardia; species Nocardia asteroides. The sequence continues at coordinate 4,894,732 of NZ_LR134352.1, forward strand.
GGCACTCGCCCCACGCAGCGCGGGCAGCACCCGGCCGGTCAGCAGAATCGCCTCGGTCAGGATGCGTTCGGCCTGCGCCCACTCCGACGCGACGCCAGCCACGACCACGCACACATCCGCCGAGCCGTGCACGGCCTCGGCCGCGCCGACCCGCTGGACGGTCCAGCTGCGTTCGCGCAGTGCGTCTTCGATCGCCTCGACGTCGGTCTCGGCGGAGTCGTCCAGGCAGACCACCAGTGCGCGACCCGCCGGGCGATACGGGTCGACCGCGAGGTCGACCGGGGCCAGCTCGACGAGTTCGACGACGTGCCGCGGCGTTTCGGCCGCGGCCTCAGCTTTTGGGTGGACATCACCCCCGGCCAGCTCGGCCACGATCTGATCCAGCGAACGGAGGGTGCCCAATTGCTCGGGTCCCAGACTGGGCAGGTTCGGAAACCGTTCCTGCAGGGCGCCGATCACCTGGACCCGCTTGATCGAGTCCACGCCCAGATCCGCTTCCAGGTCCATGGTCGGATCGACCATCTCGACCGGATAGCCGGTTTTGTCGGCGACTACTTCCCGCAGCGCCTGCCGCAGGGTGTCGGCGGTGGTGGCACCGTCGGCCGTGGCGGCCCCGGCGCCGGCGGGCGCGACGGTGGCGGGCGCAGCGGGAGCGCTGTCCGCGGTGGCGAGCAGGTCCGCGATCTGGTCCAGGGTGCGCAGGGTGCCCAGCTGCTCGGGGCCGAGGCTGGGTAGCGACGGGAAGCGTTCCTGCAGCGCGCCGATGACCTGCACGCGCTTGATCGAGTCGACGCCGAGGTCGGCCTCGAGATCCATGGTGGGATCCACCATCTCGACCGGGTAGCCGGTCTTGTCGGCCACGACTTGCCGCAAGGCGGCGCGCACGGCCTCACCGCTGATCGCGCCGTCGGCAGCGGACTGCGCCACCGCGACACCGGACTGCGGCGCGGTAGCGGACCGCGCGACCGCGGCAGCGTGCTGCGCCCGGTCCGCATAGTCGGACACCGCAGCAATGGACTGCGGCACCGTAGCTACAGGCCGCTGGGCGGAAGCCGCCGGAACCGCCGCGAGAGCAGCACCATCGACGTCCGGTGCGACCGGCGTCGCGTGCCCGTTCCCGTCGACAGGTGCGTGGGCCGGTGCACCGATCGCGGGCACCGCGGGCGCGGCGGTGATCGCCCGGGGCGCGGGCCGGGTGACGGCGACCGTGCGAGGCCCGGCGACCGGCGCACCACCCTCGAGCTCGGCCAGCTGGGCGAGCACATCACTGGCACGCGAGTGGCTTTCGCTGATGGCGATGCCGTGGTCCTTGACCGCTTCGATGGCGCGCAGGGTGTTCTCGTCGAGCGCGCCGTTGCTCAGCGCGCTCGCCAGACCGCGGGCCAGGTCGAGCTGGCCGTCCAGGTATTGCCGGTGCGTGTCGAGGTGCTGCACCAGGGCGGTGTCGAGCGAGTCGGTCGTCCGGTGTTCGGACGGGCCGGGGGCGGGGGTGGTCACGAGCTGTTCCTCCACGATCGGTGGCACCACAGGCTGGTGCGGGGATGCGGGCACCTCGAGGTGCACGCGGTAGCCGTCGGACAGGGCCGCGGCGTGGGCCGCGCGGCGGCTGTCGGGCACGTATTCGGGGGCCGAGAGGGTGACGGTCATGCGGTCGGCCGCCGGAGCAGGCCGCAGGTCGCCGGTCGCGGCGTACCGGTTGATGCCGGTGATCTCGACACCGAGGACGGCCAGGCGAACGGCGGCGCGCTTGAGGGCGACGTCGCCGTTGCCGATGGGTCCGGTGTCGGTGGCGAAGGCGATCACGTCGTCGCCGAGGGTGCGGCGCACCAGCGAGGTGAGCACCTGCTTGGGGCCGCATTCGACGAAGACCGTGCAGCCGTCGGCGTGCATGGCGCGCAGCGCGTCGACGAACTCGACCGGCTGACTGAGCTGGGCGGTGAGCGTCGCCCGGTTGGCGGCCACGTCGGCGCCGTAGGACGCGCCCGCGGTGTCGGCGTAGACCGGGGCGTCGGGCTCGGTGATGTCGACCTGGGCGACGGCGGCGCCGAATTCGGTGACGGCGTGCGCGACGTAGGGCGTGTGGAACGCCGCGGCGACCGGTAGATCCCGTGTCGCCCATCCCTTCTCGGTGCTGCGCGCGGTGAACGCCGCGATGCCCGCCGGGCCACCGCCGACCACGATCTGGTCGGGCGCGTTGTGGTTGCAGATCCACACGTCGTCGAGGTCGGCCAGCACCTCGGCGACGTCCTCGCGCGGTGCGTTGACGGCCACCATGGTGCCCGCCTCGGCATCGTCGGCGACGGTCATCGCCTCGCCCCGCGCCCGGGCCAGCGCGAAGAAGTCCTCGGTGCGCAGCGCGCCCGAGGCCCACAGCGCGGTCAGTTCACCGAAGCTGTGGCCGAGGTAGCCGTGCGCCCGCAGACCGAACTCGGTCAGCACGCGGAACTGGCCCGCGGCGAGCGCGCCGATGGCGGGCTGCGCGAATTCGGTACGGCGCAGCGCGGTTTCCTGCTCGGCGCGAACCTGCTCGGTGAACGCGGGCGGCGGGAAGACCACCGCGCCCACGCGCTGGGCGGCGCCGGTGAACGCGGCGTTGGCGGCGTCGAAGGCCGCGCCGACGGGCGGGTTGTTGAGCGCGGTGTCCAGGCCCATGTCCACGTACTGGCTGCCCTGGCCTGCGAACAGCACGCCGACCTTCGGCGCGGGCAGCGCGGCGGCGCGGAAGTAGACGCCCTCGGGGTGATCCCAGTGCGCCGCGTCGGGATTGCGCACCAGTTCGTCGACGGCCAGCGTGCGCAGGTCGGCGGCGGTGTCGGCGTCGACGGCGACGAAACCGATCCGGGCGTGGCCGGCGGGGATGTCGCCGCCGTCGGTGCCGGGGGTGCTGCGCACCACGTCGATCAGCCCGGCCACATCCGGCGCGTGCCACAGGTGCGCGCGCGGCACCCGGTGCAGCACCTGGCCGCGTTCGCCGTCGGCTTCCTCGAGCACCAGGTGGAAGTTGGTGCCGCCGAAGCCCATCGCCGAGGCGGCGGCCCGGCGCACCGGGCGCTGCGGGTCGCGCACCCACGGCCGGGTCCTGGTGTTGACGTAGAACGGGGTGGACGTGGCGTCGACCTCGCTGTTGGGCGCGTCGACATTGATCGTCGAGGGCAGGATCTTCTGGTGCAGGGCCAGCGCGAGTTTCATCACGCCCGCGGTGCCCGCGGCGCCCTTGGTGTGCCCGATCTGCGACTTCACGCTGCCCAGCGCGGCGAACCCCGTCTCCGAACTCGCGTCGGCGAGCAGGCCTTTCAGCGCGGTCAGCTCGGTCTTGTCGCCGACGGCGGTGCCGGTGGCGTGCGCCTCGATCAGCTCCACGTCGGCGGGCGAGCACTCGGCGTCGGCGTAGGCGCGCTCCAGCGCCACCCGCTGCCCGGCGGCGACCGGGGCGTAGATGCTCTTGGCGCGGCCGTCGCTGGAGGATCCCAGACCGCGGATCACCGCGTAGATCCGGTTGCCGTCGCGGCGCGCGTCGGACAACCGGCGCAGTGCCAGCATGGTGATGCCCTCACCCAGCAGGGTGCCGTCGGCCTCGGCCGAGAACGGGCTGATCCGGCCGGTCGGCGACAGCGCGCCGACCTTGCTGAAGCACAGATAGATGAAGATCGAGTTCTCGGTGTCGACGCCGCCGGTGATCATCATGTCGGCGCGGCCGTCCTGCAGTTCGGCGATCGCGGTGCGGATGGCGGCCAGCGAGGCCGCGCACGCCGCGTCGACGGTGCAGTTCATGCCGCCGAGCCCGAGCCGGTTGGCGACGCGGCCCGCCACCACGTTGGCGAGCAGGCCGGGGAAGGAGTTCTCCTCCCACGGCGCGAACGCGGCGACGAATCGGCGCGAGATCTCCGCGACATCGCTGTCGGACAGGCCGACCGAGCGGGCCGCCTCCGCCAGCACCGGGGTCGACAGGCGCGCGGCCAGCGGATGCATCAGCGGCACCGGGCCGGTGGTGCCCAGCACCACGCCGGTGCGCGCCGGGTCGTACCACTGCGAGCCGGTCGCGCCCGCGTCGATCAGCAGATCCCGCGCCACCCCCAGGCTCAGGGTCTGCATGGTGCTGGTGACCTCGAGCTGGTTCGGCGGCAGGCCGAACTCCAGCGGATCGAACTCCACATCGGGCAGGAAGGCGCCACGGCGCGAATAGGTCTTGTCCGGCACCGAGCGGTCGGCGTCGTAGTAGTCGTCCAGGCTCCAGCGCGACGCGGGCACCTCGGCGGTGCAGTCGACGCCGTCGATGATGTTCTGCCAGTACTCGCGGTGGGTGTGTGCCTGGGGCAGCAGACCCGACATCCCGACGATGGCGATCGGGTCGCGGGCCAGACGTCGTTCGTCCGTCACGTAATTTCCTCTCGAAAACGGGCAGTCGCGACGCTCAAGCGGCGACAGTGGTGGCGGTGGTCGACGAGATCAGTTCGGCCGCGGTGGCGGCGAAGAGGCGGTGGCCCGCCGGACTGGGGTGCAGACCGTCGGCGGTCCACACCTCCGGCCGGGCCCAGTCGGGGTGCGCCGCGATATCCAGCAGCAGGGTGCCCGTGTCGGCGGTGACGCGGGCGAGCACCTCGTTGGCGACGGCGAACCGCTCACGCAGCAGGCCGCGGAAGCCGTCGGGCACGGGCAGCCGGGCGGGGATGTCGGGGTAGGTCGCCGTGAACACGGTGGCCCTGCCCGCCCGCAGGGTGGTGAAGATGGTGTGCAGGTTGTCGGCGAAACGGGCCTCGTCGTACGCGCTGACCAGGTCGTTCACGCCGACAACCACACCGTAGAGGCCGGCCCGGGCGCTCGTCGCCGCCGCCAGCTGACCCGCGACGACATCACCGGTGGTGGCGCCGTGGGTGCCGAAGTTGCGGATCGTGGCGGGGCGCAGCCCGAGCTGGCCGCCCAGCCGCGACACCCAGCCCCGGTAGCCGCCCGCCGCGGCCGGGTCGCCCCGGCCTTCCACGAAGCTGTCGCCGAGCGCCGTCAGGCCGGCCGCGATCACGCCGTCACTCCGGTATTCACCACGTGCCGGTCGGCGACGGGGAAGTTCACCTCTTCGTAGAGCGCGGCCAGCTCCTCCTCACCGAAGAACTTGTCCGGCGGGTACAGCCCGGCGATCAGACCGAAGAACTTCTTCGAGTAGTGCTCGCTGCGGCTGGCCGCGCGGAACACCGAGTCGTAGTACGGGGTGAGGGTGAGGTCGGAGATGGACTGGGTCAGCTCGTAGGTGCTGGCGCTCTGGGCGTCGCGCTCGCGCTGGTACTCGGGCATGGTCTCCTCGAAGGGACGTGCGCCCGAGAGGCTTTCGTGCACCAGGTCGGCCAGCAGCTGGCTGTACTTGAAGGCGTCGGTGATGCCCCAGCCGGTGAAGGGGTCCTTGTGGTAGCCGGCGTCGCCGACCAGGGCCCAGCCGGGGCCGAAGGACTGGCGCCGGTAGTTGTCCGGGTACAGCATCGGCCGGAACGGCTCGACGCGCTTGCCGGTGTCGCGCAGCCGCGCGCCGATCTCCGGGTCGACCTGGTCGACGATCTCCTGCAGGCCCGCGTCGGGATCGGTGCGGAAGTCGCGGAAGCGGTCGCGCTTGCGCATCACCGCGACCAGCGCCAGGCCGTCGTTGGTCGGCCAGGAGGCGAACTGCTGCTCACCGAAACCGGTGCGGTGGTGCATGCCCCAGTCGACGCCCTCGTAGTACGAGTAGTAGACGAAGCAGGCGGCGGGCGAGCCCTCGTAGGTGGCCGCGCCGACCTCCTTGGCGACGATCGAGTTCGCGCCGTCGGCGCCGACCACCAGCTTCGCGCGGAACTCCTGCTCCGGGCCCTCACCGACGCGGCCACGGATACCGGCGACCCGGTCGCCGTCGCGCAGCAGACCGGTGACGGTGAAGCCCTCGATCAGCTCGGCGCCGGACTCCCCCGCCGCGTCGACCAGGATCTTGTCGAGCACGGTGCGGCGCGGGCAGTACACGGCGTCGATGCCGTCGGCCGACGGGTCGGCCATGCCCGGGATCTCGATGTCGGTGTAGGTGAAGTTGAGATGGCGGATCGGCGGGCAGCCGGTGGCCACGACGGTGTCGAGCAGCCCCCAGGACTTCAGGAAGCCCAGGCCGGCCTGGTGGATGTAGTGCGTGGACGGGGTGTCGCTGGGAAAGGTCGCGCGATCCACGGCGAGCACCCGATAGCCCTGACGGGCCAGCAACATGGCCAGGGGCGAGCCCGCGACCCGGGTTCCGACGACGATGACGTCATACATGATGTGATCACTTTCGGTGGTCGAATTCCGATTTCGAGTCTGTCGCCGGTGTATTGCGGAAACCACTGCGGGCCACCGCAATTCATCGGCCGATCGGTCCCGGCTATCGTCGGCGGGACGGCTGGGGAATTTCGCGCCGCGTTACCCGCGCGACACGTACAGCTGATCTATTTCCGCGGAATAGGTTTCGGCGATCGCGGCCCGGCGCAATTTCAGCGACGAGGTGAGCAGGCCGGCGTCGACGGTGAAATCACCGTCGACGACCCGGAACGCGCGAATGGATTCCGCCCGTGACACCAGTGAATTGGCGTCGTCCACGGCGGCCTGGATCTCGGTGGCCGGATCCTCGTCGGGATGATCGATGCGCCATTTCGCCGCGCGGTCGGCGTCGAGGGTGACCAGCGCCGTGACGAACGGGCGCCCATCGCCGACGACCATGCAGTTGCCCACCAGCGGATGCAGCCGGACCCGGTCCTCGAGCAGGGTGGGTGCGACGTTCTTGCCACCGGAGGTCACCAGGATCTCCTTCTTGCGCCCGGTGATCCGCAGGTGACCGTCGTCGAGTTCGCCGATGTCGCCGGTGTGCAGCCAGCCCTCGGCGTCGACCGGCCGCTGATCGGCGGCGGCGCCCCAGTACCCGGGCGAGACGTGCGGGCCGCGCACCAGCACCTCGCCGTCGGCGCCGATGCCCACCTCGGTGCCGGGGATCGGGCGGCCGACGGTGCCGAGCCGGTTGGTGGCCGGCGCGCTGACGGTGACCGCGGTGGCCGCCTCGGTGAGGCCGTAGCAGTTCAGGATCACCACGCCGAACCCGGCGTAGAAGCCGGCGGTGGTGTCGTCGAGGGACGCGCCGCCGGAGATCACGTAGCGCAGCCTGCCGCCGAACGCGGCCGACACCGCGTCGTCGCTCGCGGCGGGTTCGGCGCCCTCGGCCAACAGGGCCAGGCCGCGTTCGACCGCCTCGGCCTCCTGCTCCTCGGTGATCAGGGCCCGGGTGTGCTTGCGGATCTTCTCCAGCGCGTAGGGCACCAGCGCGAGGAAGGTCGGGCGCAGCCCGGCCAGCGCGGGCACCAGGTCGGGCACGCCGGGCAGCAGGTGGGTGCGGCTGCCGCCGTACAGGCAGGCGAACAGGATGGTCTGGCCGAACACGTGGGCCAGCGGCAGCGCCAGCGCGGTGGTGCCGTCGAACAGATCGACGGTCTGGCGGGCGGTGTTGGCCGCGGTGACGTACATGTTGCGGTGGCTGATCATGCAGCCCTTGGCCAGGCCGGTGGTGCCGCTGGTGTAGACGATCATGGCCAGATCGGCGGCACCGACCGCGTCGATCCGCGCGTCCAGGTCCGGATGCTCGGCGCCGTCGGCGGCCCAGGTCGCGAGCTCCGCGAAGGACCACACCGGGCCCGGAGCGCCCGCGGCGGTCAGCCGTTCGGCGTCGTCGGCGGTCTCGGCCGCGCAGAACGCGCTGCCGCTGTCGCGCAGGATGTGCGCGATCTGGGCCGGTGACGAGGTCGGATACACCGGGACCACCACGGCGCCCACGGCCACCGCGGCGCAGTCCAGCAGTGCCCATTCCAGGCTCGTGCGGCCCAGCACGGCCACCCGGTCGCCCGCGGCGACCGACCGGTCGAGCAGCGCCGAGGCGAGCGCGCGCACCCGGCGGTCCAGCTCCCCCGCCGTCAGCTGGGTGCCGTCGGCGGCACACAGCGACGGGCGCGCGGGGTCACGCCGGGCCGCCTCGGAAACAATCGCATACAGACTGGAGGTTTCGGATGGAACGAATCCGTTCGCGGTGACAGACACTGTGTTCACGAATCGAATTCTTCACGGCGGCAAGTGATCACGTCGCCGCCACGATCGCTGTTCCTACCGCACGAGAGTCATGTCCTATCGACGGGTTCAGGCCGACAATGCGCGGACATCATCGACCTGTGCCGATTCGATGCATTCCAGGAACAACGACACGGCGGGATTCTGTTCGTCGGCCCGCCAGACGGCGTGCAAATCCAATGTCGGCACCGGATCGAACAATTTCACCGCCACCGAGCTACTGCCCGGCACACCCATTCCCATCGAAATCGCGCGCGGCAGCGACGCGAATCCAACGAGCGGCCGGACCGACACCATGTGCGCCGTGGCGCCCGGGTCGTCGGCCGAATGCGTGACATTGAGCGAGATCCTGGTCTCGGCCGCCGACCGCAGGATCGTGTCGTACATCGCCGGACATTGTTCGCGTGCGAACAGCACGCAGTCCTGACTCTGTAACTCCGCGAACGGGACACCGGGCCGATCGGCCCAGCGATGCCGGCGGCCGACGACGGCCACCAGCGGCACCCGGTGCAGCAGCCTGCGATACCGGAAATCCGCCGTGCTCGGGTGGCCGTAGACCAGGGCCAGGTCGAGTGAGCCGTCGGCCAGGGCGGCCAGCTGCGGTCCGGTGCGTTTCTCCCAGAGCGACACGACGATGTCGGGATGTCGTTCGGTCATCCTGGTGAGCGCCTCGGGCAGGACATGCCTGCTGGCGGGCAGGTTGTAGCCGACATTGAGACTGCCCGCGCGGCCCTCGGCGGTCGCCTTGGCCGCCTGGGCCGCCCGGTCGAGCTGGGCGACGATCTGTCTGGCCTGGAGTTCGAACTCCCGGCCCGCCGGGGTCAGCCGCACCTCGTGGGAGTTGCGGGCGACCAGTTGGACACCGAGCGACTTCTCCAGCTTCTGCAGCTGGGCACTGAGACTCGGTTGGGTCAGGTGAAGGCGCTGCGCTGCGCGGCCGAAATGCAACTCTTCGGCGATGGTGATGAACGAAACGAGATGTCGGAATTCCATGACGCCGGGCTCCTTCCGAATGACACCACGCTATCGAGATCGGATAACCGGTGATGAATACCGGTCGCCCAGGAGCCGCCGCGCGCGTTGCCGGTGGGTGAACCCGTCCACGGGATCGGCGTGGCCGACCCGGCGCGCCGTCGTCGAGGCGCGAAATAACCGGCGCGCCAGGGGTATCGCGCAGAACGTCCCACTCTACCGCGCCGGGCGTCGTCGCGCCGCCCAGGCGGGATTCACCCGACCGGGCCGTTGACCACCGCGTAGGCGAAACCGTCCCAGCCCTTGGCGCCGACCGTCTGCACGACGGTGGCGTCCAGGCTCGGTTCGGCGGCGAGCAGTTCGATCAGTTCCCGGCTGGCGCGCACGTTCGGGTCCTCGGAGTGCTCGTCGGCCACGGCACCGCCGCGCACCACGTTGTCCACCAGGATGACCGAGCCGGGCCGGGTCAGCCGCAGCGCCCACTGCACGTAGTTGGCGTTGTTGACCTTGTCGGCGTCGATGAAGACCAGGTCGAAGGGTTCGGTGCTGTCCTCGGCGACCTCGGGCAGGGTGTCCAGGGCCGCGCCGACCCGGATGTCGACGCGGTCACCGACCCCGGCTCGGTCCAGGTTGGCCCTGGCCACCTTGGCGTGGCGCGGCTCGAATTCCAGGGTGACCACGATGCCGTCGTCACCGACCGCGCGCGCGAGCCATTCGGTGCTGTAGCCGCCCAGCGTGCCGATCTCGAGCACGCGCCGCGCCCGGGCCGAGCGGGCCAGCAGGTGCAAGAACTTGCCCTGCGGCGGGGAGACGTCGATCGCGGGCAGCCCCGCTTCCGCGTTGGCCGCCAGCGCGGGCGCGCCGTCGTCGCCGATGAGCGCGTCCACGAGATACCGGTCCACGCCTGCCCAGTCGTTGTCCGTCATAGGCGCCAGTGTGCCACCGACCCACGCTTCCCGGCGTGCGGTAACAGTGTTACCGTTCACCCTGCCGCCGCGGCGTGACCTGGGTCATGACGGAGCTCCGCTGCGGCGCAGGACACCACCGCATCGGTGCGGTGGTGGCATCGATGGGAGTGGTATGCAGCAAGCACGATCGCTGGCGCGCCGGGTGGCGGTGGCCGCGGTGGCCTGTGTGGCGGCGATGGCCGGCACCGGAATCGGGATGCCCGCGGCATCCGCCGAGCCGGTCAGCGCGTTCTATGTGCCGCCCGCGGCGATCCCGGAGGCGCCGGGCTCGATCGTCAAGACGCAGCCGATGACCATCCTCGCGACCCCGCCGACGGCCACGGGCTGGCCGACGCAGGCCCAGCACGTGATGTACACCAGCCGGTTGCAGGACGGTTCGCCCGTCGCGGTGTCGGGCACCTACATCGAGCCGCAGAATCCCTGGCGCGGCGCCGGGCCGCGCCCGACCGTGGTCATCGGACCGGGCACCTCGGGCCAGGGCGACCGGTGCGCGATGTCGGTGGCCTTCTCCACCGGGGTGTCGGTGACCGCCGACCCGCTGGGGCTCTCGGCGAATCAGGAGCTGCCGTCCTCGGCGGTGTGGACCGCGCTGGGCGCGCGCGTGCTGATCACCGACTACATCGGCCTGGGCACGCCGGGGATCCACACCTACGCCAACCGGTTCGAGAGCGGACACGCCATCCTCGACGGCGCCCGCGCCGCCAACGCGCTCGGCGGGGTCGGCCCCGAGACGCCGCTGGTGCTGTGGGGCTATTCGCAGGGCGGCGGCGCCACCGCGGCCGCGGCCGAGATGCAGCCGAGCTACGCGCCGGAACTGAATCTGAAGGGCACCTGGGCCGGTGGTCCGGTCGCCGACCTGTCGGCGATCCTGTCGACCATCGACGGCGCGCTGATCGGTGGCGCGATCGGCTTCGCGGTCAACGGCATGCTGGCCCGCTACCCCGAACTCGAGCAGGCCGTGGACCGGGTGACCAGCCCCGAGGGCCGGGCCATGCTCGCGACGCTGTCCGACTCCTGCGTCGCCGACCTGATCACCTACCACCCGTTCCTGCGGACCAACTCGCTGACGGTGGACGGCCGCTCGCTCACCGAGCACCTCGCCGAGATTCCCGAGGCCGCGCCCGTGCTGGCCGAACTGCGCCTCGGCAGTGCCGCCCCGGCTACGCCGGTGCTGATCACCAGCGGCCGCAACGACGACACCGTCCCCTACGGCCAGGCCCGCCGCCTCGCCGAGGACTGGTGCGGGCAGGGCGCCACGGTCACCTTCCGCACCAACGAGCTGCCGCCGATCCTGCCCGGCACGACCATCCCCGGCCACTTCGGTCCGGAGCTGATCGACGGCTTCGGTCCCGACAACGCGGTGACCTACCTGCTCGACCGGCTTGCGGACAAGCCGGTCGGCGGCTGCTCGTTCGACTGAGCGAGCGCGCCGCACGCGATGCCCCGCCGACACCGTGGTCGGCGGGGCATCGTCGTTCAGAACAGGAAGTACCGCTGCGCCATCGGCAGTTCGGTGGCGGGTTCCTCGGCCCACACCTCGCCGTCGACGCGGACGGTGAAGGTGTCGGGGTCGACCTCGATGCGCGGCATGGCGTCGTTGTGCGGCATGTCGGCCTTGGTGACCGTGCGGGTGTTCTTGACCGGCACCAGCTTTCGCCGCACGTCGAGGCGGTTCGCCAGGCCGTCGTCGATCGCCTGCTCGGAGACGAAGTGCAGCGAGGTGGCCGCCGCGGCGGGCGCGGCCGCGCCGAACATGGGCCGCGGCAGCACCGGCTGCGGCGTCGGGATGGACGCGTTGGCGTCGCCCATCGCGGCCCAGGCGATCATGCCGCCCTTGAGCACCGCGTGCGGGCGGACACCGAAGAACGCGGGTTCCCACAGCACCAGATCGGCCAGCTTGCCGACCTCCACCGAACCGATCTCGGCGTCGAGTCCGTGCGAGACCGCCGGGCAGATGGTGTATTTCGCGATGTAGCGCTGCACGCGGGCGTTGTCGGCAGCGCCGTCACCGGGCAGGGCGCCACGACGGCGTTTCATCACGTGCGCGGTCTGCCAGGTGCGCATCACGACCTCGCCGATGCGGCCCATGGCCTGGGAGTCCGAGCCGATCATGGAGATGGCGCCCAGGTCGTGCAGCAGATCCTCGGCGGCGATGGTGGACGGGCGGATCCGCGATTCGGCGAAGGCCAGGTCCTCGGGGATCGACGGGCTCAGGTGGTGGCACACCATCAGCATGTCGAGGTGTTCGTCGAGGGTGTTGACGGTGTGCGGCCGGGTGGGGTTGGTGGAGCTGGGCAGCACGTTGAGATGCGAGGCGACGGTGATGATGTCGGGCGCGTGCCCGCCGCCCGCGCCCTCGGTGTGATAGGCGTGGATGCCGCGGCCGCCGATCGCGGCCAGGGTGTCCTCGACGAAACCGGCCTCGTTGAGGGTGTCGGAGTGCAGCGCCACCTGTACGCCCGCCGCGTCGGCGACGGTGAGACAGGCATCGATCGCGGCCGGAGTGGAGCCCCAGTCCTCGTGCAGCTTGAAACCCGAGGCGCCGCCGCGCAACTGCTCCCACATGGATTCCTGGCTGACCGTGTTGCCCTTGCCGAGCAGCACGATGTTCATCGGCCAGTGGTCGAGGGCCTCCAGCATCCGCGCCAGATGCCAGGAGCCGGGGGTGACGGTGGTGGCCTTGGAACCCTCGGCCGGGCCGGTGCCACCGCCGATGAGCGTGGTGATGCCGCCGCCCAGCGCCTCGTCGAGCAGCTGCGGGCAGATGAAGTGCACGTGGCAGTCGATGGCGCCCGCGGTGAGGATGCGGCCGTTGCCCGCGATGATCTCCGTCGACGGGCCCACGACGAGAGCGGGGTGCACGCCCGTCATGGTGTCGGGGTTGCCCGCCTTGCCGATGCCGCAGATGCGGCCGTCGCGGATGCCGACGTCGGCCTTGACGATGCCCCAGTAGTCGACGATCACCACGCCGGTGATGACGGTGTCGGGGGCGCCGTCGGCACGGGTGGCCCGCGACTGGCCCATCGATTCGCGCAGCACCTTGCCGCCGCCGAAGACGGCCTCCTCGCCGGCCAGCCCCGGTCCGCCGCTGCGGTCCTCGGTGATCTCGATGAGCAGGTCGGTGTCGGCGAGCCGGATGCGGTCACCGGTGGTGGGGCCGAACAGTTCGGCGTAGCGGGCGCGGCTCAGTTCGGTCATCGGGTCCCTCCATCGAGGTCGACGCGGTCACCCATCGAGGCGGCCCGGCGGGGTGGTGCTGATTCCGTACACCTCGCGGGTGCCGCCGATCGGCACCAGCGAGACCTGTTGCGGCAGACCGGGTTCGAACCGGACCGCGGTACCCGCCGGGATGTCGAGGCGGTGGCCGTGGGCGGCGGCGCGGTCGAAGTCGAGGGCCGCGTTGGCCTGCGGGAAGTGCACGTGGCTGCCGACCTGGACCGGCCGGTCGCCGGTGTTGACGACCTCGAGCCGGCGGCGGACCGCGCCCGCGTTGAGTTCGATCGTGCCCTCGGCACAGAGGTATTCACCGGGGATCATGGGCGTCTATCCGATCGGGTGGTGCACGGTGACGAGCTTGGTGCCGTCGGGGAAGGTGGCTTCGACCTGCACGTCGTGGATCATCTCCGGCACGCCGGTCATCACGTCGTCGCGGGTGAGCACCGAGCGCCCCGAGGACATCAGCTCCGCCACGGTCCGCCCGTCCCGCGCGCCCTCGAGCACGTGATCGGTGATCAGCGCGACCGCCTCGGGATGGTTGAGCTTGAGCCCCCGCGCCTGCCTGCGCCGGGCCAGCTCGGCCGCGTAGCTCAGCAGCAGCCGTTCCTGCTCGTGCGGCGACAAGCGCATCGGGTCTCCTCACGGATCGTGGACAGGTGTCCGACATTCTGACACGCCCGAACCCCACCCGCCCGTCCACCCGATCCGGCCCGCCCGCCCGGTCCGCAGAACGGCCCCCTCCGCAGCCGAACCCCTAGGCGAGACACAACTCGACCCTCGACCTGATCGCCGCCGGGAAAACCGATGGCACGGTGGGGAATTCCGGCTCTATCGTCGACAACCGTGAACGCATGGAGTGGGCTGCTGAACGTGGTCGACGTGGAAGCCACGTGCTGGGACGGGACGGTGCCCGCGGGGCAGTCCAGTGAGATCATCGAGATCGGGCTGACCGTGGTGGATCTACAGCGGCGGGAGCGGGTGAGCAGGCACGGGATCCTCGTGCGGCCCCAACGGTCGGTGGTGAGCGCGTTCTGCACCGAGCTGACCGGGCTCACACAGGAGCAGGTCGGCGGTGGGGTGCCCTTCGCCGAGGCCTGCGCGCTGCTGGTGTCGGAATTCGACGCGGCGGCGCGGCCGTGGGCGAGCTGGGGCGACTACGACCGTAAGCAGTTCCGGGCCCAGTGCGCCGCGGGTGGGGTGCGATATCCGTTCGGCGGGCGGCACACCAATGCCAAGCAGGTGTTCGCCGAGGCGTACGGGCTGCGCAAGCGGCCGGGGATGGCGCAGGCGTTGCCGATCGCCGGGTTGCCGTTGGAGGGCCGCCACCATCGCGGCGAGGACGACGCGTGGAATATCGGGGCGCTGGTCGTCGACGTACTCGGTCGCGAGGGGTGGCGGGTCACCACCACGGAGTGAGGGGGCTCAGGACGCCAGGTTCTGTAGGCGGACCTGGCCGCGGGCGACGGTGCGACCCTCGGCGTCGGTGATCACCACGACCCACAGCTGCTGGCTGCGGCCGCGGTGGATCGGGGTGGCCTCGCCGGTGAGGATGCCGTCGCGGACCGCGCGCAGGAAGTCGGTGTTGTTGTTGACGCCGACCACCGAGCCGCGCGCGCCGAACCAGACCCCGGCGCCGACGCTGGCCAGGGTCTCGATGATCGTGCAGTACACGCCGCCGTTCTGGATGCCCGCGGGCTGGTGCAGCTGCGGGCGCACCTCCCACTCGCCACGCACCCGGTCGGGGCCGACCTCGGTGTACTTCAGCCCGATCAGATCGGTGAAGGTGCCTTCGCTGGCCTTGGTCATCAGTTCGGGGGTGATATCGGCCAGGGACATGTCGCTCATACGCTCCGGTCTACACCATCGGTTCCGGGGCGGGTCACCCCGGGAGACGGATGCGGCGGACCCCGTCCAGAGGACGGAGCCCGCCGCGGCAGGAATGAGGGGGTCGACCGCAGCCCTCGGGACCACCGGCTCATCCATACGCCGGATTGAGCATAGGTCAGGCTTACCTAAGTGGTCAAGCGCCCGGTGTATTCGCCTCGCCGGCCGGCCCCCGGCCCAGGCTGCGCGCCGGGTCGAGAACCACGATGCGGGTGCCCCGCCGAGAAGCGCGCTGGGCGTCAGTCGAGGACCAGCCCGCGCAGCTCGCCCGCCTGATCCGGGAGTTCGCCGACACACACACCGGCACAGCGGGGCTTGCTCAATACGATCGCAATACTCCATGATCACAGTTACCTCTATGTTCCGAGGCTTGTGTCGATGGTGAAAGCTCATGTTCTGGGCGCGCGACGGCCAGGGGTGGGCGCGGCGAGAGAGGCAAGATTTCGTGAAGAGCAGTCGTATCCCCCGCTGGGCCGTGCAGGCGGCGATGTGCGCGGCGGTGGCCGGTGCCGCCGTCGCGGCGCCCGTGCAGGCCGAGCCCCTGTGGCCCGGCGGTCCCGATGTCCCCGGCGTGCCGGCGATCATTCCCGCGCCGGAGCCGGAACCGGTGGTGGCCCCGTGCAGCGAGCAGGCGCGCGCGTGCCTGCAGCTGTCCACCAACAACGCGTGGCTGATGGACAACGGCAAGGTCACCTACGGGCCCACCCCGATGTCGCACGGCCGTCCCGGCTACGAGACGCCGCCCGGGGTGTTCAAGGTGGCGTTCAAGAAGCCGTTCCACTGGAGCACCCTGCACAACGCGCCGATGGAGTACGCGGTGTTCTTCAACGGCGACATCGCCTATCACATCGGGCCCACCGAGGAGCAGTCCCACGGCTGCATCCGGCTGACGCCCGAGGGCGCCAAGGCGCACTACGAGTGGCTGGAGCCGGGCGACATCGTCGAAGTGGTGCCGTGAGCGGCACGCGACCCTGACGGGGAGGCCGGGATCCGGCCTCCCCGTTCTGCTGTCACGGACACGGTGAGCGCGTCGAACAGCCAGAGATGGGCGGCGCCGGAGGTCACCTCCGGTGTCAGTGTCGCGGTGAGCTGCCAGTACCGGCGGACCGGGGCGGCGTCGGCGGCAGCGGCGAGCAGCTCGCGCCGGAAGGCCGGGGTGTCGGCACGCCGCCGCGCGGTGGCGTGCACGTCGACATATTGATCCAGGACCGCGCCGGGGGCGGGCGCCCGCTGCGCGGCGACCAGCGGGGCCGCTGCCAGGCAGGCCTCGGCCAGGTCGACGAGCAGCCGTCGCTCGTCGCGCACCCCGGGGGTGCCACGATGCCGAATGGTGTCCGACATCGCCGCGCCCAGCAGTGGATCGCCCACGGCGGCAACGAGTTCCGCGTAGGCGAGCACCTGTTCCGGGCTCGCGTCCGGGGCGGGTTCGGGGACGTTCATGTCGAGGAAGTCGGCGATCGTCGCCCGGGGCAGCGGGGCCAGCTGATGGTGCCAGAACTCGCGCAGCGCCGCGCGTCCGACGGGCGGGTCGGCCACCGCGGCGACCATGGTGAGGGCCGAGGGACCCGCGTCGCCCACGGCGGCGAGCAGCGATCGGCGGCGGCTCAGGGCGGCGAGTTCCGCGTCGACCGCGGCGCGTTCGGCGGCGATCACCTCACCGACCGTCCGGTCACCGGCGAGCACGTCGGCGATCGCGGCCAGCCCGATACCGAGGGCGCGCAGGCGGCGCAGCAGCGCCAGCCGTTCTGCCGCGGTGCCGTCGAACACGCGGTGACCGGCCGCGGTGCGCCCGACGTCGAGAAGGCCCGCGTCGCAGTAGAACCGGATGGTGCGGACCGCGACGCCCGTCCTGGCGGCGAGTTCGCCGATCGTCATGCGTGTGCTGTCGGTCACAGTCGCTGGCACCTCCACCTCGGTGGAGTTCCTACGGTACCGACGACACCCCCACCGAGGAGACAGCATGACAACCGAACAGCCGACGACCGACGACATCTGGGCGGCCGTGGCCCACGAACGCACCACCCTGCTCGACATGCTCCGAGAACTCCCCGAATCCGCCTGGGACACCGCGTCGTTGTGCGACGGATGGCGGATCCGGGACGTGGTGGCGCATCTGCTGCTGGCCACCCGGGTGACGCTCGGATCCCTGGTGGTGAACCTGGTCCGGGCCCGCGGCGACCTCGACCGGCTCATCCACGACACCGCCGTCCGCCTCGCCGATCGCGCCCCGACCACCGACCTGCTCACCGAACTGCAGGCCACCGTCGGCTCGCGCGTCACCCCGATCGGCACGAAACCCATCGACCGGCTGATGGATCTGCTCGTCCACGGCCAGGACATCGCGGTCCCGCTCGGCGTCGACCGCGCGATGCCCACCCAGGCCGCCCAGTGGTCCCTCGACCGGGTCTGGACGATGGGCGTGCCGTTCCACGCCCGCTCCCGGTTCGCCGGATACGCCTTCACCGCCAGCGATACCGGATGGCGTGCCGGTACCGGCACGCCGATCACCGGGACCGCCGCGGAACTGCTGATGGTCGTCACCGGCCGAACCCCACCACCTCCGCGCTGACCCGCACCCGCAGCGCCACCTTGCCGAGCGGCGCGACACCGAGACCGCGGCGCCGCGATCTGGTCAGCGGGATTCCGGCGCGGATTTGGCGGCGGGACCTCCAGGGGGATTGACGATCCCGACGGCGAACGCCACCGTTCGCCGCCGCGCTGACGGGACTGGACGTCGGTACAGGTCACGCGGCGATCGGCTGTGACGAACACCAACACCCGCCGGTGTTTCCACCGGGAAGGATCTCGGCGTGAATTAGCCGGATCGCCCGATTTTCTTGCCGGAGGAAATGACTGCGGCTACGTTACCCAACATCACGACAGCGGAAATCTGATTGTGATCCTCGCTCCCGCCGTGCACACCACACCATTTCGCGACGGGGCGCTTTCCGATGATGCAAGGAGAATCACCATGGGTTCATTGACCGAGTTGATGATGGCCGCTATTGCGGGAATAGGTTCCGCGGCCGAGGGCGACGGCCTGCTCGCCGTGTTCCTGGGCTCGGTCGAAGCCTTCTTCCCGTAAACAATTCACCGAACTGATTCTCGACACCGAAGGAGAAGGCACATGGGATCTCTCTACGAATTGCTGGAAACCGGCGCGGGCAGCCTCAGCGATGCCGTCCTGCCGTTCGTGCAGGCCCTGATCACGGTCAGCGGCGGCACACCGACGCCGGGCAAGTAGCACCACCGAGCAGGAGCCGGGGGCGGGCCGCGAACGGTCCGCCCCCGACGCGTTTCCGCATTCCCCACATCACCGTCGATAGCTTTCATACATGAATTTCGAACGGCGTCGAGACGGAACCGAAACGACGATTCACGGCCCGATGCCCCCAGAAAAAGGGGCACACATGCCGGTCGGCAATCGACCAGGCACTCCTAGTGCACCCGCGGGCGCTCGCCACCGCAGCGTTCCCACCCGCACGCCACTCCGGCCCCCGAGCCGGTACGCCGAACCCTCGATCGTGCGCAGATCACAGCCACTCATCCCATGAAATCCAGCCCCCTGGACACATCGATGACAGACGTCCTCGTTCGCCGCGAAAGACGGCTCGACTGTGCCAGACAGTCGCCGTTACCACAGGTCACACGTAGTCCGGAGGGGCACCGGGGCAATCGTCAAGCAGCTTCCATCAGGAAAGAAAAGAATGAACGAATCACGCTGAGTGAAACACCGGCTTGCCACACAATGGGAGCAGCGATACGTTACCGGCGTCACAGCAGGAAGCTGACTGTGACCCATCCCCCGCACCCGGGCTGCCCCTGGTTTCCGGGGGTGTACGACGACCACGCAAGGAGATAGACCATGGGTTCACTGACCGAGATCGTGCAGGCGGCGATCGCCGGCCTCGGGTCCGCGGCCGAGGGCGACAACCTGCTCACCGTATTCCTCGGCTCGGTGGAAGCGTTCTTCCCGTAGATCACCGCGCACTCCCGCCCGACCCCCGAATTGTCGGGGCATATTCACCCGAATTCTCAGGAGCGATAAATGGGTTCCCTCTACGAACTGCTGGAAACCGGCGCAGGCAGTCTCAGCGACGCCGCGCTGCCGTTCATCCAGGCGCTGATCACCGTCAGCGGCGGCACACCCACACCGGGTAAGTAATTCGTCGCCGATGTACCGGGGCGGGTCGTTCCACGACCCGCCCCGCCGTGCGCGAACAATGGCGCGAAATCCATTTCTGTCGTTTCCGAGAAGTCAGCAGGTTCGTATCACCGTGAACAACCAAGTCCTCCGCGGAATCATGTCGGCCGTCTGCGCCGCCGCACTGGCCACCACGCCCGTCGTCGTCGACGCGTACGCCGCGGCCGACCCCGGCGCCCGGCTGGTGAGCCGGACCCAGACCGGCCAGACCGTCGACATCAGCGTGTACTCGCCCTCGATGGACCGCACGATCGCGCTGCGGGTGCTGCGCCCCGCCGACACCACGACGCCGGCGCCCACGCTGTATCTGCTCAACGGCGCCGGAGGCGGCGAGGATTCGGCCAACTGGCCGGGGCAGACGGACGCGGCCGGGTTCTTCGCGGACAAGCACGTCAATGTCGTCATCCCGATGGAGGGCGCGTTCAGCTACTACACCGACTGGCGGGAACCCGACGCCGGTCTGGCGAAGAATCTCGAGAACAACGGCCACAACATGTGGACCACCTTCCTCACCCGGGAACTGCCGCCGGTGATCGACGCGGCCTTCGCCACCACCGGCGACAACGCCCTGGCCGGCATCTCGATGGCGGGCACCTCGGTGCTGGACCTGGCCATCCAGGCGCCGCAGCTGTACCGCAGCGTCGCGGCCTACAGCGGGTGCGCGATGACCAGCGACCCGATCGGGCGGGCCTTCGTCTCGCTCGTCGTGCGGCTGGGCGGCGGCGATGTCGAGAACATGTGGGGCCCGGTCACCGACGCGGCCTGGCGCGAGCACGACCCGTACGTCCAGGCGCACCGGCTGCCCGACATCCCGATCTACATCTCCAGCGGCAGCGGCCTGCCCGGCGCGCACGACACCCTCGCCAATCCGCGGGTGCACATCAACGGCAAGAACCCCCAGTCGATCCTGACCAACCAGATGCTCGTCGGCGGCGGTATCGAGGCGGCGTCCGCGTACTGCACGGCGAGCATGGGCAGGCGCGCCCAGGAGCTGGGTCGCACGAACATCACCGTCAACGTCCGCCCGACCGGCACCCACTCGTGGGGCTACTGGGAAGACGACCTGCACGTGTCGTGGCCGATGCTGGCGACCTCACTGGGCCTGTGAGCGCCGAATTGCGGGTGGGCACCCGACAATTGAGCCCGCGCGACGCGGTGTTCGTCTACGACGAGACCGACCGGCACCTGTCGAACATCGTCGCGGTGTACTTCGCCGAGGCCACCGGTCGGCCCGCGCTCACCCGTGCCGACGTGCTCGACTGGGCCCGGTCCGTCCTCGGGCACTCCGCCCTGTTCCACCGGCGGTTGCAGCGGGTGCCCCTGGATCTGGACCTGCCGTACTGGGTGCCGGACCCCGGCCTGACGGTGGGCGACCACGTGTGGCTGGACCGGCCCGGGGCGGGTACCTGGGACGAGGCCCGCGCGCGGATCGCCGAGATCACCGCCACCCGGATGGATCTGCGCAAGCCGCCGTGGGAGATCCATGTGCTCGATCGCGTCACCGGCGTTCCCGCCATGGCGGAGCACACCACCATCGTGGTGCTGAAGTTCCACCACAGCGTGGGCGACGGCGTCGCGACCCGGGCGCTGGAACGCAAGCTGTTCGGCACCGAACCGGCGCCGGCGATCCGGCTCGACGACCCCGCTCCCCTGGCGACCGCCGCACGGACCGCGGCCTCGCTGCTGACCCAGCCCGTGCGCTTCCTCACGGGACTGCGCCGGGCGAGCGCGGCCCAGGAGGAGTTGCGCGGCCTGATCGAGTCGGGCACGGTGCACGAGCCCGTCGCGCTGCGCCCGGCGACCCGGTTCAACCGGGACATCCACGCGGCGACGACCTTTCACCTGCTGCCGCTGCCGATGGCGGAGATCCGCGCGGCGACAGCGGCGGCGCCGCGGCGGGTCACGATCAACGACCTCATGCTCACCACGATCGGCGGCGCCCTGGCGGCCTACCTCGCCGAGCACGAGGAGCTGCCCGCCGAATCACTGGCCGCCATGGTGCCGATGTCGATGCGCGGTGTCGCCGAATGGGATTCGGCCAATCAGCTCACCCAGATGATCGTGGACCTGCACACCGACATCGCCGACCCGATCGAGCGGCTCGCCGCCGTGCAGCGCTCCGCGACCTGGGCCAAACAGCGCACCGCCGATCCGGTGGTACTGCGCGGCGACCGCAGGGTGGAGACCGCGCCCGCGCTGCTGTTGCGCGCGGCCGGGTGGGCCCGCGCGCAGCGCCGCTTCGACGACGCCGCGTCGGTTCCGTTGTGCAACACCACGATCAGCAATGTGCCACCGGTGACCGACGCCCTCGCGTTCTGCGGCAGGCCGGTCCGCCGGGCGGTCGGCTCGCTACCGGTGCTCGACGGCGACGGGCTGCGTCATCTGATCAGCTCGCAGGGCGCGGAACTGGTCGTCGCGGTGACGACGAACGCGGCGATGATGCCGGACCCGGAGCACTACGGCGAGCTGCTGCTGCGCTCCTTCCGAACCCTCGCCGCCGCGCTGGGCGCGCCCGCCGGGGCGGGTCACTGACGTTGCAGGCAGCTGGTGCGGCGCACCGGAAGTCCGCGATCCTCGAGCGCGGCCAGCAGCAGCTGACCACGGCGCCCACCGGCCGCGCTGTCGGCCCGCGCCAGGTCGGGCACGTAGGTGGCGGCGCCGACGACGGATTCGCCGACCAGCGACCAGAACCGGCGCGCGGGCAGCCCGGAGCAGCGGGTCAGCACCGACTGCAACGGGATCAGCGAGGACGCGCAGCGCTGGGCCAGCCAGACCGCCATCGCCGCCTCGCACGGCAGCGCGACCGCGTCCGGCTCGTCGCCGGTGGGGTCACCGTCGACGACGCGAATCGTGGTGTCGGACAAGCCCGCCCAGTCGATCCCGCCGTCGTTGTCGTGATGGATCCACAGGTTGTCGCGGCCGGGATCCCAGGCCTGGCCCGCCATCACGAACAGGGCGGTGACCCGGCCCACCACGGCGTGGATCAGCGCGGTGGCCACCACTTCGGCGGCGATGTCGTCGTTGATCATCTCGGCGGCGTGGCGCCGGTACATCAGCTCGACGCGCCCCTCGGACAGGCCGTTCGGCACGTGCCACCAGCGGCGTTTGCCCTGGCCTGCCATCGCCGCCACGGCATAGACCCGCGGATGTTCGGGCTGCAGCGATTGCAACCGGGCACACGCGCGGTCGAACGCGGCGGTGCGGCGGGTCGTGGCGGTGGTGACGGGCTCGGGCATCGAACCTCCTCGAACGGTTGGTTCCCGTGACGATGATGTCTCGGAACATAGGTTAGGCTTACCAGACTTATCAAGTCATGTCCGGATTCGAGTCAGGAGAAGTTCGTCGCCGTGATCCACCCTGGCACCGTCAGACGCCGTCGTCTGACCGGGCTTCTTCTGCTCGTGGTACTGCTCACCGTCGCGGTGGTGGCGAGCATCGCCATCGGCACCCGCTCACTCGCACCGGCCACGGTGTTCGACGCCGTCACACACGCTCTCGGCTGCGACGGCGGCCCGTTCCGATGCCCGGCCCGCTCCACCGCCGAGGAAATCGTGCGTGAGCTGCGTCTGCCGCGCACCGCGTTGGCCCTGGTCGCCGGGTTGGCGCTGGGCATCGCGGGCGCGCTCATCCAGGGGTATACCCGGAATCCGCTCGCTGATGCCGGTTTGCTGGGACTCAATGCCGGCGCGGGCTTCCTCGCGGCGCTCAGCATCTTCCTGTTCGGCTTCACCGCGCCGAGTCAGTACATCTGGTTCGCCTTCGCGGGCTCCGCGATCGCGGGGGTGATCGTGTTCGGGGTGTCCTCGATCGGCGGCGGCAAGGCCAGTCCGCTGAGCCTGGTCCTGGCCGGCGCCGCGGTCACCGCGTTCCTGCAGGCCATGACCAATGCCGTGGTGGTGCTCGACAACGCCGCGCTCGACACCTACCGGTTCTGGGTGGTCGGCACCGTGAACGGGCGCGAGGCCGGGGTGTTCTGGCAGGTGCTGCCGTTCATCCTGGTCGGCGCGGCGATGGCGATCGCGGCCGCGCCGGGCCTGAATCTGCTGAGCCTGGGCGACGACGTGGCCCGCGGCCTCGGCGTCGACGTGGGGCGCGCCCGGGCGTTCGGCCTGTTCGCGGTGGTGCTGCTCAGCGGCGCGGCCACCGCCGCGGTCGGCCCGATCGCGTTCCTCGGGCTGGTGGTGCCACACATCGCGCGCGCCGTCACCGGACCGGACAATCGATGGCTGATCCCCTATTCGGGGCTGATCGGGGCGCTGTTGCTGCTGATCGCCGACATCGCGGGCCGGGTGGTCGCGCGGCCGGGAGAACTCCAGGTCGGGGTGATGCTGGCGGCGATCGGCGCCCCGTTCTTCATCGCGCTGGTGCGCCGGAAGAAGTTGGTGACGCTGTGAGCACGATCGAGACCGACAAGCCCGGCGCCGAGCTGCGCGCGGTGCGACCGGCGCTGCGGGTGGGCCCGGTGTCGCTGGTGCTGCGGCCGGTGCTGCTGGGGGCCGTGCTGGCGCTGGCCGTGCTGGTCTTCGTGCTGTTCTGCCTGGACATCGCCGTCGGCGACACCAACATTCCGGTGAGCCGGGTGCTGGATGTCCTCGGTGGCGGCGGCACCCGCTCGCAGCGGTTCATCATTCTCGAGTCCCGGCTGCCCCGGGCGCTGACGGCCGTGGTGGTCGGCGCGGCGCTGGGCCTGGCCGGGGCGCTCATGCAGTCGATCCTGCACAACCCGCTGGCCGGACCGGACGTGCTCGGCATCACCACCGGCGCGAGCGTCGGCGCGGTCGCGGTGCTGGTCGGCACCGGCGGCGCGACCACCGGGCTGATCGCCACCGTCGGCGCACCGCTGGCCGCCCTGGCCTGCGGGCTGCTCGCCGCGGCCGCGATCTACCTGCTGGCCTGGGGCCGGGGCGGGGCCGGGGAACGCGGGGTCACCGGTTTCCGGCTGGTACTCATCGGCATCGGCGTCAACGCGGTGCTGATGTCGGTGATCAGCTGGCTGCTCACCCGGGCCAGCCTCACCGACGCGGCCAGGGCCCAGGTCTGGCTCAACGGCTCGCTCAACGCCGCCGACATGACCAGGGTGGTGCCCGCCGCGATCGCGCTGACCGTGGTGACGGTGGTGGCGCTGGTCTCGGCCCGGACGCTGGCCGCGCTGCGCCTGGGCGAGGAGTCCACCCGGGTGCTCGGGGTGCGGATCCAGTCCCAGCAGGCGCTGCTCATCGGCGCGTCCGTGGTGGCGGCCTCGGTGGCCACCGCGGCGGTCGGGCCGGTCGGTTTCGTCGCACTCGCGGCACCGCAGATCGCCCGGATGGCGCTGCGGACGCCCGGTGAACCGCTCATCGCCTCCGCGCTCACCGGCGCGGGCCTGGTCGCCGGAGCCGATATCATCTCGCGCACACTGCTTCCCGTCGATCTGCCGGTCGGCATCGTCACCGCCGCGCTCGGCGGACCGTTCCTGCTCTACCTGCTCGTCCGCATGAACCGGAAGGCCACGCTCTCATGACCAGCCCCGCCCGTCGCCTCGCCGCCGACAGCGTCTCCCTCGGCTACGGCGAGCGGGTGATCGTCGACGAGCTGAGCATCGAGATCGCCCCCGGCGTGGTCACCACCGTCATCGGGCCCAACGGCTGCGGCAAGTCCACCCTGCTCAAGTCCCTGGGCAGGCTGCTGCGCCCGCGCGCGGGCCAGGTGGTGCTCGACGGCAAGGCCATCACGTCGATGAAGACCAAGGACGTGGCCCGGGTGATCGGCATGCTGCCGCAGACCCCGGTGGCGCCCGAAGGTCTCACCGTCGCCGACCTGGTCGCCCGCGGACGGCACCCGCATCAGTCCTGGCTGCGGCAGTGGTCGGCCGACGACGAGACCGAGGTGGCCGCCGCGCTGGCCCAGACCGGCATCGCCGACCTGGCCGAACGCACCCTCGACGAGCTGTCCGGCGGCCAGCGCCAGCGCGCCTGGATCTCCATGGCGCTGGCGCAGGGCACCGACATCCTGCTGCTCGACGAGCCCACCACCTACCTCGACCTCGCGCACTCGCTCGAGGTGCTCGATCTGGTCGACCGGCTGCACGCCGAGTTCGGCCGCACCGTGGTGATGGTGCTGCACGATCTCAACCTCGCCATCCGCTACAGCGACGAGCTCGTGGTGATGTCGGCCGGCCGGATCGTGGCGCAGGGCAAGCCCGCCGACATCGTCAGCGCCGAGCTGCTCGCGGAGGTGTTCGGGCTCGAGGCGACCGTGCTCACCGATCCGGTCTCGGGCAGGCCGATGATCGTCCCGATCGGCACCCGGCACGTGCGCGGCGCGGCCGGGTATGACGAATGACACACCAGCAAACCCCCCGTTACGACAATCTGTAGTACGCATCTTTGTCGTTGAGTCCGTAAAATCAGGGAATGGCAGGACTCGGCGAACTCGAAAAAGCGGTCATGGACCAGTTGTGGTCGGCCGACGAACCGCAGACGGTGCGGCAGGTCCACGAAGCACTGGCGGCACGGCGCGAGCTCGCGTACACCACGGTGATGACGGTGCTGCAGCGGCTGGCGAAGAAGGATCTGGTGGTGCAGCGGCGCGACGATCGCGCCCATCGATACGCACCGGTGCACAGTCGCGACGAGCTGGTCGCGAGCCTGATGGTCGACGCGCTCCAGCAGGCCGACGCGGCGGGCAGCCGCGCCGCGGCCCTGGTGCACTTCGTGGAACAGGTCGGCAAGGACGAGGCCGATGCCCTGCGCGAGGCGCTCGCCAAGCTCGAATCCGACGAGAAGAGCAGCTAGACTCCCTGGCGGCTCTCACAACGACGTGAGCGCCCCTGGTCCCACAACGCAGTGAGCAGAGTCGATGAACGCAACCGCGGCAGTCTTCGCAGGTCTCGCCTTGCTTCTCGCAGGGCCGATACCCGCTCTGCTCAGTCGCGCGACCTGGGTGCACCGCACGCCGCGCGCGGCACTGGTGTTGTGGCAGGCCATCGCGCTGGCCGCCGTGCTCAGCGCCTTCGGTTCCGGGCTGGCCATCGCCAGCCTGCTGCTCGTCCCCGGCCCCGACGGTAGGCCGACCACCTCCCCCACCAAGGAGATCGACGCGCTCGGTCTGCCGCTGTGGACGGTGTACGTGCTGGTCTTCGCGCTGACCCTGATGGTCGGCGCCCGGCTCATGTTCTCCATCGTGCGCGTCGGCGTGCACACCCGCCGCCGCCGGTCCCGGCATCGCATGCTGGTCGACCTGCTGGATCAGAGCGGACCGGTGCGCCGCGCCGCCGACATCCGCGTGCTCGCCGCGACCGAACCCATCGCCTACTGCCTGCCCGGGCTGCGGCAGCGGGTGGTGCTCAGCGAAGGCACGCTGACCAGCCTCGACGACGCCGAGGTCACCGCCATCGTGAGCCACGAGCGCTCGCATCTGCGGGCCCGCCACGACCTGGTGCTCGAGGCGTTCACCGCCGTGCACGAGGCGTTCCCGCGGGTGGTCCGCAGCAAGGCCGCGCTCGGCTCGGTGAAACTGCTGATCGAGCTGCTCGCCGACGACTCCGCGGTCAAGGTCACCGGCCCCAAGCCGCTGGCCCGCGCCCTGGTCGCGTGCGCGAAGTCGACCGCTCCGCAGGGCGCCCTGGCCGCGGGCGGACCGACCACCCTCATCCGGATCCAGCGTCTGGCGGGCCGGACCGGCGACGTGAGAGTCGCCACGGCCGCCTACCTCGGATCGGCCGCCATCCTGGTGGTGCCGACCCTCGCCGTGGCCGTGCCGTGGCTGCAGGAGCTCAACCGGCTCTTCCACGGCTGACCTGGCGATTCGCCCTCCTCCGCGGACCCTGGATCGGCACCACCCGCCGGCGCTGCGGCGCGCAGGACAATCCTCGCTACAAAACGGTCGGTTGACCAGCGCGTTTACCCACCCGAGCGCAAAGCCGCCTATCCTGGGACATCGGTCCTTCCTGCTGGGCCGCACCCCGTGCACGCCCTCGGCGTATCCGGGTCCATCGGCGCCGGTCATCTTCCAGCGCGATGCGCAGCCCAACGAAAGGCCCCTGTGTCTACTCCTTCGCGTCCCGACGCCACCTTCGCCGACCTCGGTCTGCCCGTAGCTCTCGTGCAGGCCCTGCGTAACGCGGGCATCGAGAAGCCCTTCCCCATCCAGGCCGCCACGATCGGCGACGCGCTCGCCGGGCGTGACGTGCTCGGCCGCGGACCGACCGGCTCGGGCAAGACCCTCGCCTTCGGCCTGCCGATGCTGACCCGCCTGGCGGGTTCCCCCGCCAAGCCCGGCCGCCCGCGCGGCCTGGTGCTGGTGCCCACCCGGGAACTGGCCACCCAGATCGAACGCGCCCTCGACGAGCCCGCGCTGGCGCTGGGCCTGCGGGTGGCCTCGGTGGTCGGCGGCGCCCCGATCAAGCGCCAGGCCGACCGGCTCGCGCGCGGCGTCGACCTGCTCATCGCCACCCCGGGACGCCTCGACGACCTGATCAAGCAGCGCTCCGCCGACCTGTCCGACGTGGCGATCACCGCGCTCGACGAGGCCGACCACATGGCCGACATGGGCTTCCTGCCGCAGGTCACCCGGCTGCTGGACCGCACCCCGGCCGACGGCCAGCGGCTGCTGTTCTCGGCCACCCTGGACGGCGATGTCGACAAGCTGGTCAAGCGCTACCTGCACCAGCCGGTCACCCACTCCACCGCGCCGCCGGAGGCGTCGGTCACCACCATGTCGCACCACCTGCTCTACGTGCGTGACAAGAACGTCAAGCGCGCGGTGGCCACCGAGATCGCCGCCCGCGAGGGCCTGACCATCATGTTCGTGCGTACCAAGCACGGCGCCGACCGGCTGGCCAAGCAGCTGCGCGGCGCCGGTGTGGCGGCCGGCTCGCTGCACGGCGGCAAGGCGCAGAACAACCGCACCCGCACCCTGGCGGCCTTCGCCGACGGGTCGGTGCCGGTGCTGGTCACCACCGATGTCGCCGCGCGCGGCATCCACATCGACGGTGTCTCGCTGGTCGTGCACTTCGATCCGCCCGCCGAGCACAAGGCCTACCTGCACCGCGCGGGACGCACCGCGCGCGCGGGCGAGGAGGGCGTCGTGGTCACCCTCGTCACCGACGAGGAGCGCAAGGACGTCGCCGCGATGACCCGCAAGGCGGGCGTGCAGACCGACGGCGTCGAGGTCCGCTCCGGCGACCGGAAGCTGGTGGAGATCACCGGCGCCCGCAAGCCCAGCGGCATCGCCATCGCCCCGCCCGCACCGCCCGCCGCGCAGGCGGCCGCGCCGAAGTCGGCGACCGGTGGCCGGCCGCGACGCAACCGGTCCGGTGGCGCCGCGGCGGCCGACGCCGGTCAGGGCCACAGCCGGGGCGGCGGCGCGCCGCGGCGGGAACGCCCCGCCGGGGAGTCACGTTCGCGCAAGCCCGCGGGCACCGGTGGACACGCCCGCAGCGGCGACACGCCGACGAATTCGCGTCGTCGCGCCGCGCGTCCGGCCGCTCCAGCGACCCGCCGCAACCGCTCGGCAAACTGAATCCTCGCGTGGCCGAACCGATTACGGTTCGGCCACGCTGTCCTTCGGCCGCCCGTCGGGCCTGCGCCGTGTCCGGCCGATCCCGACGCCGTGATCGGGCTGCCACACTGACTGCGTGACGAACCATGCGATCGCCGCGATCGTGTTCGCACTGCTGGCCGCGATGCTGTTCGCCGTGGCGTCGGTGGCGCAGCAGCGCGCGGCCGCGTCGGTGCCCGACGACTCCGGCCTGCTGCGCTCACTGCTGCGCAACGGCCGCTGGTGGGCCGCGATCGTCGGCGATCTCGGCGGGTACGGCATGCAGGTGCTCGCGCTCGGTTTCGGCGCCGTGCTGGTGGTCCAGCCGATTCTGGTGAGTTCCCTGGTCTTCGCGCTGCCGCTGGCGGCGCGGCTCAACGGTCAGCGGATCACCGGCCGCACCGCCACGACCGCCGTGGTCCTGGTCGTCGCGCTGGTGCTGTTCCTGATCGTCGGTGATCCGACCGCGGGCAGCGAGACCGCGCCCCTGCGCGACTGGCTGGTCCCGCTGACCGTGCTGGGGAGCGTCGTCGGGGTGGCCGTCGTGGCCGGACTGGTGCTCACCGACCACGCGCACCGGGCCCTGGCGCTGGGCCTGGCGGGCGGCGCGCTGTTCGGGCTGGCGGCCGCGATCACCGATCGGGTGGTCACCCTGTTCGGCGACGGCCTCGGGGCCGTGCTCACCGGCTGGCAGACCTGGGCGCTGATCGCCGCCGGACTGCTCGGCTTCTACCTGCAGCAACGCGCCTATCAGGCCGGTCCGCTGGCGGCCTCGCTGCCCGCGGCCGCGGTCGCCGAACCGCTCGCCGCCGCGTTCCTGGGCCTGACCGCCCTCGGCGAGCACCTGCGCACCGGACGCGCGGGCCAGATCGTGGTCGTCGTGTGCGTCGTGGTGATGTGCGCGGCCACCGTGGCGCTGTGCCGGGCGCAGGCCGCGCCGCTGCCCGCGCCGAAGGAACCCGCGCACTGAGGCACGGCCCACGTCGACCCTCACACAGCTATGATCGGCCGAGTGCGATTTCTTCCGGGACCCCAGCCGCCGTACGACCTGACCTACGACGACATCTTCCTCGTCCCGAGCCGGACGGACATCGCGTCCCGGTTCGACGTGGACCTGTCCAGCGTCGACGGGTCCGGCACCACCATCCCCCTCGTCGTCGCGAACATGACCGCCGTCGCGGGCAAGCGGATGGCCGAGACCGTCGCCCGACGCGGCGGCATCGTCGTGCTCCCCCAGGATCTGCCGATCCCCGCGGCCGCCGAGACCATCGCGTTCGTGAAGAGCCGTTCGCTCACCGCCGACACCCCCGTCACCCTCGACCCCGACCAATCGGTGTCCGACGCCGTCGCGCTGATGCACAAGCGCGCGCACGGCGCGGTGATCGTGGTGGAGGACGGCAAGCCGGTCGGTGTGGTCACCGAGGGCGCGTGCGCCGATGTCGACCGGTTCGCGCGGCTGCGCGAGGTCGCGGCCACCGATTTCGTGCAGGCGCCCGTCGACGAGTCGCCGCGCGAGATCTTCGACCGGCTCGCCGAGGCGCACGCCCAGCTGGCCGTGCTCACCCATGCCGACGGCACCCTGGCCGGCGTGATGACCCGCACCGGGGCGATCCGCGCCGGGATCTACACCCCCGCCGTCGACGCGCGCGGTCAGCTGCGGGTCGCCGCGGCCGTCGGCATCAACGGTGACGTGGCCGCCAAGGCAAAGGCTCTCGCGGAGGCGGGCGCCGACGTGCTCGTCATCGACACCGCGCACGGTCACCAGGCCAAGATGCTCGAATCCCTGCGCGCCGTGGCCGATCTCGGTCTCGGCCTGCCGCTGGTGGCGGGCAATGTGGTCTCCGCCGAGGGCACCCGCGACCTGGCCGCCGCCGGTGCGACGATCATCAAGGTCGGGGTCGGGCCCGGCGCCATGTGCACCACCAGGATGATGACCGGCGTCGGTCGCCCGCAGTTCTCGGCAGTGGCCGAATGCGCCGCCGCCGCACAGGAACTCGGCGTGCACGTGTGGGCCGACGGCGGGGTGCGGCATCCGCGCGATGTCGCCCTGGCGCTGGCGGCCGGCGCGTCCAACGTGATGATCGGCTCCTGGTTCGCCGGCACCTACGAGTCCCCCGGCGACCTGCGCGTGGACCGCGACGGCAACGCCTACAAGGAGAGCTTCGGCATGGCATCCAAGCGGGCCGTCGCCGCGCGCACCGCGGCCGACAGCGGCTTCGACCGCGCCCGCAAGGCGCTGTTCGAGGAGGGCATCTCCAGCTCCCGGATGCGCCTGGACCCGGAACGTCCCGGCGTGGAGGACCTGATCGACCACATCACCTCCGGGGTGCGCAGTTCCTGCACCTACGCCGGCGCCCGCTCGCTACCGGAGTTCCACGAGCGCGCGGTGCTCGGCGTGCAGTCCGCCGCCGGTTTCGCGGAAGGCCGCCCGCTGCCCAGCGGCTGGTAGACACTGCCGCACTGTGGCCGACCGGACCTCGGGTTCCGTTCGGCCACAGTCGTTTTCGTGGGGACGCACAGCGCGCCGAACTGAACCAGGATGAGAATCCAGGTGAACTTATCAGTTCAGTTCGAGCCGTGGACGACCTATCGTGCAGCGGTCCGGCCGACCATTCCGACCACTCCGACGAGGTCCCATGACGACATCCACCCACCTGCCCAGTACTCGCGCCGACAGGTCACGCTGATGGGCACCTTCGTCATCACCGGCGGCACCGACGGCATCGGGCGGTACCTGGCCGACCAGCGCGTCGCCCGCGGCGACCACGTCGTGGTGATCGGGCGCAGCGCGGCCAAGGGAGCGGCGTTTCTCGCCACCGCCGGCGAGCGCGGCACGTTCGTGCGCGCCGATCTCGACTCGATCGCCCGCAACCACGCCGTCCTCGACGAGCTCACCGAACGTCACCCGCGCATCGACGCGCTCGTCCTGGGCGCCCGGTTCTACCGCTCCCACCGCACCGTCACGGCGGACGGACTCGAGGCCACCTTCGCGCACTTCTACCTGAGCCGCTTCCTGTTCAGCCACGGCCTGCGTGATTCACTCGAACGCGCCGCGGCGCCGGTGATCGTGAACGTCGCGGGCCCGGGCGCACCGCTGGCGGCCGCGCGCCTGGACGACCTGCAACTGAGCGCGGGCTATCACGGCGGCGCCGCGCTGGGCCACAACGGCAAGCTCAACGACCTGCTCGGGGTCGCGTTCGCCGCCCGGTACGCGGGTGGGCGCACCCGATACGTGCTGGTCCACCCCGGCGTCACCGCGACCGCGCACACCGGCGACTACGACGCGCCCACCCGGGCGATGGTGGCGGCCATGGCGCGCACGGCCACGCCGATCCCGGTCGCCGCCGCTCCGATCCTCGACATCCTCGACCAGCCACCGGCCGCGCCGCTGTCGGCGTTCGTCGAAGGACGCCGGATCGCCGTCGACGGCCGGGATTTCGACGCGGCCGCCGCGCGCCAGCTCGACCGGCGCACGCGGGCCCTGCTGGCGGAGCACCCGCGCCGCTGACGCATCATCGGTGGGGACCGATTACTATGGAGTTGCCGACCTCGGCACTGCTTTCTCCCCACCCCGAAAGGATCCAGTTGTCACCCGCGTCCAAGGGCGCCACACAGGAGGGTTCCTCTACGGAGCCGGGTGACCAACCCGGCGTCCTCCTACCCTCAGCGTCCGCTCGATTCTCCGTCCTCCCCCTCACTTCCTGTGGGTGGTGCTGAGGATGGCCGTCGTTCTGACCGTGCTCAGCCTGCTCGGCTTCGTAGCACTCACCCTCGGCACCGCGTTGTTCGTCGCCGCCGAGTTCTCCCTCACCGCACTGGAACGCAGCACCGTCGAGGCCGCGGCCCGCGAAGGTGACGTGCGATCCCGGCTGGTCAAGCAAGCCCACCGGACCCTGTCCTTCCAGCTGTCGGGCGCCCAGCTCGGCATCACCATCACCACCCTGATCACCGGCTTCATCGCCGAACCCGTGCTGGCCCGGCTGCTCGACCCCGCGCTCGACGCGGTCGGCCTGAGCCCGAGCGCCGCCCACGCGGTCGCCCTGGTGCTGGCCCTGGTCCTGGCCACCTCGCTGTCGATGATCTACGGCGAACTGGTGCCCAAGAACATCGCCATCGCCAAGCCGCTGGCCACGGCCCGCCTCACCGCGGGCCCGATGATCTGGTTCTCCGCGACGTTCACCTGGCTCATCCGGTTCCTCAACGGCGCGGCCAACTGGATCGTGCGCCGCCTCGGCATCGAACCGGCCGAGGAACTGCGCTCGGCCCGCTCACCGCAGGAACTGGGCTCGCTGGTGCGCACCTCCGCCCAGCGCGGCGCCATGGACCAGCGCACCGCGCAGGTGATGGACCGCTCGCTGGAATTCGGTGAGCGCAGCGCCGAGGACCTGATGACACCGCGGGTGAAGGTGGAATCGCTGAATCGCGAGGACACCGTCGCCGACCTCATCGCCGCCTCCGCGCGCACCGGCTACTCCCGGTTCCCGGTCATCGACGGCGATCTCGACAACGCGCTCGGGGTGGTGCACGTCAAGCAGGCGTTCACGCTGCCCGCGCATCTGCGCAAGCAGATCCCGCTGAGCAAGCTGGCCGTCGCGGTGCCGATCGTGCCCGCCAGCCTGGACGGCGACGCCGTCATGGAACGGGTGCGGGCCGACGGCATGCAGGTGGCCCTGGTCGTCGACGAGTACGGCGGCACCGCGGGCATGGTGACCATGGAGGACCTCATCGAGGAAATCCTCGGCGACGTGCGCGACGAGCACGACGAGGAGGAACGCGAGGTGCGCCGGGTCTCCGACGGCTGGGACTGCTCGGGTCTGCTGCGCATCGACGAGGTGTCGCGGGCGACCGGATACGAAGCGCCCGAAGGCGAATACGAAACGCTGGGCGGTCTCGTGCTGACCCAGCTCGGCCGGATCCCGGCCACCGGCGACGAGGTGGTGCTGCCCGAATCCCGCGGTTCCGGCGGCGGCTGGATCGCCCGCGTGGAACGGATGGACGGCCGCCGCATCGACCGGGTCCGGCTGGTTCCGGTCGACGCGGACTACCTGGCACGGGAGCACAACCATGGGTGACCTGTTCGGCATCGTGCTGACCGTCGTGCTGCTGGCGGGCAACGCGTTCTTCGTCGCCGCCGAGTTCGCGCTGATCTCGGCCCGCCGCGACCGGCTGGAAGCCCTGGTGGCCCAGGGCAAGAAGAACGCCAAGATCGTCATCGAGGCGGGTGAGAACCTGTCGATGATGCTGGCCGCGGCGCAGCTGGGCATCACCATCTGCTCGATCCTGCTCGGCCGGGTCGGTGAGCCCGCGGTGGCCCATCTGCTCGAGGGCCCGTTCGAGCTGGCCGGGCTACCCGACCAGCTGCTGCACCCGGTGGCGTTCGCGATCGCGCTGACGATCGTGGTGATCCTGCACATCCTGCTGGGTGAGATGGTGCCCAAGAACATCGCGCTGGCCGGGCCGGAACGGTCCGCGCTGCTGCTGGTTCCGGCGCATCTGGTGTGGTTGCGGATCGCGCGCCCGCTCATCGCGCTCTACAACTTCCTGGCCAACATGTCGCTGCGGCTGGTGCGAGTGGAGCCGAAGGACGAGCTCGACGCCACGGTGTCGACAGTGGAACTGGCCGAGATGATCGGCGAGTCCCGGTCCGAGGGGCTGCTCGACGAGGAGGAGCACCGCAGGCTCACCCAGGCGCTGGGTACCTCCGAACGGATCGTCGGTGACGTGATGGTGCCGCTGGCCCAGGCCAGGTCGGTCCCGTTGCGCGGCAACGGGACCACGCTCGGCGACATCGAGGCCGCGGTCGCCGAGACCGGGTTCTCCCGCTATCCGGTGCGCGCTTCGGACGGCTCGTTGGTCGGGTACCTGCACGTCAAGGACGTGCTGGACAAGGTCGCCGACGACGCGGCCGGGCCGGAGACCCAGATCCCGCGCACCGACATCCGGCCGCTGCCCACGGTCAGCACCGGAACCACCCTGTACGAGGCGCTGGCCCGGCTGCGCCGCACCAACAGCCATCTGGGCCGGGTGGTGGACAGCCGGGGCAACACCGTCGGTGTGGTGGCGCTGGAGGACCTCATCGAGGAGTTCGTCGGCACGGTGCGCGACGGCACCCACCGCCTGACCGACTGAGCGGGGTGGCGGGTCAGCGCCCGGCGAGCACGGCGTCGGGACTCAGGTCCAGGCGCCGCAGCAGCTGGGCGTTGACCGCCACCACCACGGTCGAGGCCGACATCAGCAGCGCGCCGACCTCCATCGGCAGCGTGATACCCCAGTGCGACAGCACGCCCGCGGCCAGCGGCACCGCGACGATGTTGTATCCGGCCGCCCACACCAGGTTCTGCACCATCTTGTGATAGGTGGCGTGCGAGAGCTCGATGACCGACAGCACCGCGCGGGGGTCGTCGGAGGCCAGGACCACGCCCGCCGACGCGATCGCGACGTCGGTGCCCGCGCCGATGGCGATGCCGACATCGGCGCGGGCCAGCGCCGGCGCGTCGTTGACGCCGTCGCCGACCATGGCCACGGTGTGTCCGGCCTGCTGCAATGCCTGCACCTTGGCGCCCTTGTCCTGAGGCAGGACCCCGGCGAACACTTCGTCGATGCCCAGCTGGGCGGCGACGGTGCGGGCGACGGGCTCGGCGTCGCCGGTGATCATGGCGACGTGGATGCCGCGGTCGTGCAGTGCCCGGATGGTCTGCGCGGATTCGGGCCGGATCTCGTCGGCCAGGGCGAGCGCGCCGATCAGGGCGCCGTCACGGACCACGTGCAACACCGTGGAGCCCTGCTCGGACCATGCGGCGGCCGCGGGGGCCGGCTCGAGGTGATAGCCCGCCAGCATGGCCGGGCCGCCGACGCCGATGCGCGCGCCGCCGACGGTCGCGGTGACCCCGACACCGTTCTCGGCGGTGAAATCCGTCGCCGTGGGAATGGTGAGACCGTGTTCGGTGGCGGTGCCGACGATGGCCCGGCCCAGGGGGTGTTCGCTGTCGGACTCGACGGCCGCGGCCAGCGCGAGGACCTCGTCGTCGGTCAGGCCGGGCGCCGTCGCGGTGGTGGCGACGACCGCGGGTTCGCCACGGGTGAGGGTGCCGGTCTTGTCGAACAGGATCGCGTCGACAGTGCGCATGGTCTCGAGTGCGCGACGATCGGTGATCAGCACGCCGGCCTTGGCCGCGCGTTCGGTGGCGATGGAGACCACGAGCGGAATGGCCAGGCCGAGCGCGTGCGGGCAGGCGATGACCAGCACGGTGATCGTGCGGGTGACCGCGGCTTCCGGCTGACCCAGCAGCAGCCAGGTGACGGCGGTGAGCACCGCCGCGCCGGAGGCGAACCAGAACAGCCAGGCCGCGGCACGGTCGGCCAGCACCTGAGCTCGCGAGGTCGAGTTCTGCGCTTCGGCGACCAGGCGCTGGATCCCGGCCAGGGCGGTGTCGGCGCCGACCGCGGTGATCCGCACCCGCAACGCCGAGTCGGTGGTGACCGTGCCCGCGACGACCCGGTCGCCGGGTCCGCGCCGCACCGGGCGGGATTCGCCGGTGATCATGGATTCGTCGACATCGGCGCTGCCGGTCTCGACGGTGCCGTCGGCCGGGACGCGGCCACCCGGCCGGACCACGACGAGGTCGTCGGTGCGCAGGTCGTCGACCGGGACGGTGCTGGTGACGCCGTCGGCGCCGAGCAGTTCGGCTTCGTCGGGCAGCAGCGCGGCCAGTGATTCCAGCGCGCTGGTCGCCTGGCCGAGCGAGCGCATCTCGAGCCAGTGCCCGAGCAGCATGATCACGATGAGCAGGGCCAGTTCCCACCAGTAGTCCAGCTCGTGGGCCAGCAGGCCGAGGGTCGAGCCCCAGGAGGCGGCGAAGGCGACGGTGATGGCCAGCGCGATCAGCAGCATCATGCCCGGCTTGCGGGCACGGACCTCGCCGACGGCGCCGGTCAGGAACGGCCGCCCGCCCCAGAAGAACATCACGGTGCCCAGCACGGGCGAGACCCAGGCGAACACCGTGGGCACGGTGTAGCCGACCAGGTCGGCGAACATCATGTCGGCGGCGACCACGGGGACGGCCAGCGCGAGCATGATCCAGAACAGGCGCCGGAACATCGCGACGTGATCGCCACCGTGGCCGGCGTGGCCGGATTGGTGCGCGTCGTGCGTGACGCTGTCGGAGTGCGCGTCGTGCTCGGCGGTGTGGTGGTGGTCCGTACCGGTACCGGAATGTTCGCTGGGCATACGCTGTCGGTCCTTCGGGTCGGCGACAGGGACGCGAGAAGGTCAGCTCTTGGGGCGATGGGGGCGGAGGCGGCGTAACAGCGCGCGCAGGGCGTCGGATTCGTCCTCGGTGATCTGTTCGACGAAATGCGCCAGCACGAGATCGGAGCGGCCGCCTTCGAGCGCGGCCCGCATGAGCTGGGCGCTGTACTGCTCGCGGGTGAGCGTGGGCCAGTAGTGGTAGGCCTTGCCGTGGCGCTCCCGGTCGAGCCAGCCCTTGCGATGCAGATTGTCCATGGTGGACATGACCGTGGTGTAGGCGATTTCGCGTTCCTGCAGCAGGCTTTCGAAGATGTCGCGCACAGTGACGTCGTCCTCGGCCGCCCACAGCCGGTCCATCACGGCGGCTTCGAGATCGCCGAATCGGTGCGCCACGGGCGTCCTCCTGACAGGAACCTTAAATCTACGTAGCAGTATCGTAGGACGTGCGGCGACGTCCTGTCACGTCGACCGGCTATGACCGACCGGACCCTATCGGTCGCGGACCGGCGGCGAGAGCCGCCGCACCCGATCGGCCAGCGCCACCCCCGCGGTGGCCGCCGGATCCGCCGTCCGCGAGCCGGACAGCAGCATCAGCGCCTCGCGGACGGTGGCGGGTCCGTGGATCTCGGCCGCGGCGTCGTCGGCGATCATCTCGACCAGCCGCGCCACCTGCGCGGCGCCGGTGACGAACAGGTCGGTCCGGGGAAACACCCCGGCCAGTGCCCGGGTCACGGCGAGCAGCATGTGGTGGCGGCCCGAGAGATGGGCGCGCTCGTGGGCCATCACGGCGGCCAGCTGGTCCTCGTCCAGCGCGGCCACGATGCCGCGGGTCAGCACGATCGTGTGTGGATTGCCCGCCACCGAATACGCGGCTGGCTCGGGGTGGTCCAGCACGACCGCGTCGTGGTGGGCGTGCCGTCTGCCGACCATCCGCGCCGCCCTGGCATGCCGATGCGTCGCCGATCTGGCCCGCGCCAGCGATCGTCCCAGCCGCCCCGCCACGACGGCGGACGCGAGCAGCGCGAGCACGCCGAGCACCAGCACGCCGATCTGGATCACGGCACCGTAGCGGCCGGTGACGGAGTCGTGCAGCTGGACGAAACAGCGGCCCAGGTTCAGGTGCCGGTCGGCGAGCAGGTCCCGCACCACGTCCACCACGATCAGCCCGATGGCGAGCGCCCAGGACACCGCGACCGAACCGACGGCGCCGAGCCAGGCCGCCAGCGCCAACCGGGGCCGCCCGCCGCTCCGGGTCGCGCGCAGCAGGATCGGCGGCGCCAGGACCACGACAACCACGGTGTAGGCCAGTAGACACAGCGCCACACTCATGCGCGCCCCGACCCGGAGCCCACCTCGGCGCGCATCGCCGGACACACAGTCGCGCAGGGCATTCGTCGGCTCCTTTGCCGGCTCGGGACCGCCTGGTATTCACGGTGTTTACCGTCCGGAAACATCCTAGCGAGCGGCGGGCACGGAGACGATCCGCCGTCGGATTCGCGCCCGGGCCTTGCGCCGGACACGATCGGTACCTACTATCTACGAACGTAGATAGTACTTGTGCCGAGCCGATCTCGGCACAGGCGCCCCGAGAGCCAGGGGCGTCGACCGCGCCCGGATCGTGCGAACCCCCTCATCTCGCACGATCCGGGCGACCGGCCGGTTGGGGGCGACGACTCGTGGCGTCGCCCCCATCGCCTAGTCCCCCGCCGGCGGATCGGTCACCTCGGCGCTCCTGCGCCGCAGGACGCCGAGGGCGAATTCGGCCCAGCGGATGTTCTCCTGCTCGAAGGCGATGCCGCGCAACAGGGTCAGGTACGGGCCGATGTGCTCGGCTTCGCCCAGATAGGCCTGTTCACTGGTGCCGCCGAGCATGCGCGAACGCAGCCGCTCATAGCGGGCGAGTTTGCCCTGCGACCAGCCGATCCGCTCGGTGAGCACCGCCGTGATCGCGGCGTCGTCCCCCTCGCCCATGCCCTGGATCTTCACCATCATCTCGTCCCGGATGACGGTGGGCCTGGTCGAATCGGCGATGAACGCGCTCAGCGCGTCGCGCCCGGCCGCGGTGGCCGAGTATAGCCGCTTGTTCGGGCGCTTCTCCTGCTCGACGACCCGCGCGGTGATGAGCCCGTCGGCGCTCATCCGCTCGAGCTCCTTGTAGAGCTGCTGCGGGGTCGCCATCCAGAAGTTCGCGACCGAGGCGTCGAAGTCCTTGGCCAGGTCGTAGCCGGAGGCTTCGCCCGCCGTCAACGCGGCCAGCACCGCATGTCGTAAAGCCATCGGGACAGTTTATCGAGACGGCCGGCCGGGCCCGGCACAGTAGCGGGGCCCTGCGCCCCCCGCGACCGGAGCAGGGACAATAGGTGTCGTGAGCACGCGCGACGCCCTGGAGCACGCACTCGAACTGCGGGTATTACCGCAGGTCGAGTGGCACGAGCGTGCCCGGGACCATCGCGAGCGGCTCGACCGGCTGGTGGGCCCCTATCTGGAGCGCCGCGCGGCCGGGACCACCCACCCGGTGATCGATTTCCTGTTCACCTAATAGGGTTCGCAGTAGTCATAATTGGCCTCAACACATCCCAAAACTGCCTGCTACCTGGGGGAATGGTCACCGCTCACTTCCCAACCTATCCCGACAATTCCGATCGTTTCCGGCTGAACTCGTGTCGATCCCGTGTCGGACGTCAAGTTTCGGCCGACTGATTCTCACCTGCGTCGGCCGACAGTTCTCGTCGGCAGCAATGTGCTCGCCGGTTGGGGTATTCGACCGGTCCGCGCCCCGCGGGTCGCATGCCGGATCCTCCCGGGCTCGCCACCGGCGTGCACCCAACCACGCTTCTCTCAACAGCGCGGTGCTGCCCGAATCGAACCCCTGACCTTCTCGGAGCGTGCAGAACCGGCAACTATGAGCAACGCTGGACAACTCTCGACTACCAGATCAGCATCTCTACCTGGGTAAACAGGCTCCTCTACGACAACCATCGACAACTCTGTACAACTATCGACAACGGCGTGTCCAGCCGAATTAGTGGTGACTTAGTGGGATCCCCGCCCTCCACCCGCCGCGCCGGAGAACCCATTCATCCTGCGGCGATCGTCCTACAGTCGCGGCATGACCTACGACGATGTCAGTGAGCGCTCCTACGAACCACTGACCGAAGCTCACCTCCGCCGCCTGGCCGAGCTGGCGCACGAGGACCACGTCGAACTGATGCGGCATTATCCCCACCTGCGCGTATTCCGAGATCGAGTACTCCTGACCGCACTGTGCCAAGGTGGCGCACTGCACTGGATCGACGGCGAGAACGGCGTGAAGGACCTCGACGTGTTCACCTTCTACGCCAAGCATCCTGAGCAGAAGTACCCGCCACGACGGAGAAAGACCGGAGATTTCGGGCTGTCCGAGCTCGGACGCCACCCTGAAGACATCGGGAAGTCCGGACGCCGCGTCGACTTCCTCGGCAAGGACCTCGACTGCCCAATCGATACCGATCCAGTTGAAGCGGTGCGCTCATACCTCCGCGGCCGCCGCACAAACACTGCGAAGCATCTCGCAGAAAAGGCCGTCGTCGTGATCGCCCCGGACCACCTGCTCGGGCAGGTCATCTGGCCCGAGTAGGTACCAATTTCGTTGTTGACGGGCAGGAAAGCTGCGAACACCTCCGAGGCGAGACTGACACGGGCCGATATCCGGGGTGCTGAACCGTTCCCGACACTGGCATCGTCCGGGATACCGGCGCCCGGATGCGCGCCAGGACGCACTGCCCCGCGCCTGCTTCGACATCGAGATCCTCGACTCAGGCCTGCCGCGAAATCACCTCAGCCCCATGCCGCACGACATAAGCAGTCAACGGGCGAAAGGTCTCTAGGCCGGAGAGGGCCAAGATCACGCCCGCAACGATGCCTCTCGATGGGTTCTGGACGGGATCTCACTCCACGACGATCTCGGTCTCGATGGGAACATGCAGTTGGGTCGCAATTGGCGTGTACAAGTCGATTCTTTGTTCGGGCGTCCTGAGGGACAGGATCAGCGAGTAGCGGACTGGCATGTCAATACGGTCGCTCCGCTTGTTGTTCTTCCACCATCCGCCGGCAGGGTAGACGGCCACTGAATTGCATCGCGCGAGCTGACTTCCTGTGCCGTGCCACTCATCTTGGTGCAGCGACCCGAGATGGCGCTGACGTTCCCCGAGGAACCACCTATCGGAGGTTGTTCCTGCGCCGGCCCTACCATCTTCCTGGGATTGGGCATCGCGGTTGATCCGATCGACGAACTGCTGACGAGTCTCCAGCTCTCCTTGCATGTCGAACCGAAGCGTGTGGGACGGGTAGGCGTATCGCTGCCGCCATCCGCGTCGCGATGCTGACGGCTCGATGAAGTACGACAGCGTGATCCGGAGCCGGACCGGCGCAGACCCGAGTTCTTCGAGGGCCTCAGTCGGCCACGGGAGTGTGTGTAGCCGAAAACGCCGCATCGCGTAGCTGGTGCCATCGAATGGCACGAACTGGTCCTGGGTGACCAGCGTGACCGCCCGCCGCGATGAGTTGAGAACCGAGTCCTCTGTCGGGACCCCCCAGCCGTAGCGCCGTAGTTGTTCGAGGCGGGTGTTTTTGAGCCTATCGGCCTGTACCCTACGAACCATCGTCGGCGTCCAGTCGGCCTCATGAGTAAGGAGGCCTCTGATGGACTCCGGCCAGTAGTCGGGGTAGCGCTCCATCGCGAGAGCAGCGAGACGCGCCGCTTGGGCCGTTGCGGCGCTGGTGGCGTTCGCCGAGGCCAGAGCGACGTTGCTGGTGGTCCCGGTGGACGGTAGGGACAGAACCGGGAGTTTGGGTTCGAACATCTGGGCGCCGTCGGTCAGGACGTTGCCGCCCTCCATACAGATGTCAGGCTTGATGGGTGCGCTACGGTGTCGAAACAACATCGACGTTCGACTATGGGGTGACAGCCCCCCAGCCTCCGCCAGTGGCGTCCAACCTGCGTACTGAGGATGTTGCGGTGCTTCGGTCAGGTTGGTGAACGCACCAACCGTCAACGCGTTCCATGCCTGCGCGGGATCCTCGATCGCAGCAAGGTCGGAGTTGACATCATGTTCCTTGGCATAGGAGTCGACGTTGCCAGCAGCGACGACTATGAGACGCGCAAGGTCGGGATCCGGCTCCGAGATGAGGCGGAAACGATCACCGTCTCGTGCAGTGTCAGTGCCGACCGCGAGAGCATCGACGGCCGCGGACCAGAGCGTCGGGTCTCCGGGGTTGTCGGGCTTGGTACTCAGTGTGAGGGCGAACACACGCCTCCTCCCAGCGGTGACTTCCGGGAGAGCGACTGCTTGGACCGTGGCGCTTCCGTAGTCCAACGGATCGATTTGCGCCTCGTCTGGGCCCGGTTTCATTCGCACAGACTCCAGGCGGTGCCGAAGCTGAACAGGGTCGCTGCTCTGCAGTGCCGCGTCCAACCGATCACCGAAAAGCGCGAGGCCGGCCATCGAGGTGCCATGCCCCCGCGGATCCATGTCCGCTCCCGACAGGCCGATGATGGTGTGCAGGTCCTCCGATGCGAGCGACGCTTCGATCAGCACATGGCTACGCAACACACCGGTGTCCAGGTGACACACCGCCGGAGCGCTTCCGTCGGCCGTACTTAGGCGTTCGACCAGGTCATGAACGTATTCGTCCTGCTCATCTACGGGTAGGTCCTCGATTGCTTCGATGAACTCGGGCTTGCGAATTTCCGCTAGTGGAACGAGCGTAAACGGCAGCGGTTCGAGTTGGCTCCAGCTAGCCTCTACCCACACCACGAAGCGGTCGCGTAACTGGATCGACCGAGGCAGCATCCGAAGGTTGTAAGCGTTCACGAACCCGTTGATAGTTTCGATGTCGCCACTCGAGGTGTCGAGCCAAAGCTCCCACCAATGCTGGCCTTTCAACGGTGGTTCGCCCTCAGAGGTCCACAGATCGGCGAGAATCGCTTTGCGGATTCGCGAGATGTTGGCGACGAGGTCTTGGTTCGGTGGTTGCCCAGTCCTGGTAGGTTCGCCGTTGAGGTAGTCCTCGAACAGTTTCATAAACGCGGCGCGATGCGCGTCCGACACCCAAACCGTCGCCCGCTCGGGAGCATCCAGTGTTGCTGGTCTTACCGAAAGCAATAGCCAGCGAGGCTGTTTGGGAGTCTTCTGGTGACCAGTCATTCGGTTCAAAGACTCGAGCTTCAGCGGGTAGGACGCGCCTTCACCCTCGAGGACGATGATCGTTCCTTGTGACGCGAGTTCATCGTAGGAAAGCTCGAAGTCCTCACGTTCGCCATCGAGTTCATCGAACGCATCGGTTAGTTCCTGTTTTCGCGCAGCTCCGTGAGCACCGCGATCGACCGGTCGGCGCTTGAATCCGCCACCACCGCCGTGTCCGGAGTAGCGGTCGAAGCGCTCAGCTGTCGCGTGTCCTTGGACGTAGAGATGCTCGAGTGGCTGGTCCCGGTCAGCCAATGGTGGCCGATCGCCGCGCATTGAGTGCTGCGATGAGATCGTCGCGCTCCACCATCGCCTCGCCTCGCATGAGAACCGCTTTGGCCGCCGATTCTGCAGCCTTTACCAGATCTGCATGACTGAGACCATCTGTGTACTCGCCAAGTTTGTTCAGGCTTGCCCTCTCGACCAGTGAGCCGAGGCGGGCGCGCATCACCGCAATAGCCTGCCGAGAGTCCGGCAGTGTGTAGTCCAGGACCGCGTCGAAACGTCGAAACAGTGCTTTGTCGAGGATGGATCGGTGGTTCGTTGCCGCGATCACGATCGACTCAGGGCTAGATTTCTCGAGGAATACAAGGAAGGAGTTTAGTATCCGGCGGGCTTCACCGACGTCGTTCCCTGAGCGGTCCGCGCCGAGCGCATCGAACTCGTCGAAGAGGTAGACGCCGCGTTCTACAGCGACGGCGTCGAACACGGTGCGTAGCTTCGCAGCGGTCTCGCCCATGAACTTGCTGAGCAAGCCGTCGAGACGAACGGTGTACATCGGAAGAGACAGCTCGGTGGCGATCACCGATGCGGTCATCGTCTTTCCTGTTCCCGGCGGGCCCACTAGAAGCAAGCGATGCGATGGTGCGAACCCATGCTCAAGTAGGTTCTTTCGCTGACGCTGCTCAGCAAGCAACTGCTTGATCTGAGCAGTTCGTTCCGATGGTGCCACCAGCTCACGTAGGTGTACTTGAGGATGCGATACCTCGACTAGTTCCGCCAACTCGCCACGAGCTCGAGGAAGCGCTGTGACGTTCGCCAGCGGCGCTCGTTCACGCGACGCGTCGACAGCTT
This sequence comes from Nocardia asteroides, assembly GCF_900637185.1. Taxonomy (NCBI): domain Bacteria; kingdom Bacillati; phylum Actinomycetota; class Actinomycetes; order Mycobacteriales; family Nocardiaceae; genus Nocardia; species Nocardia asteroides. The sequence continues at coordinate 4,939,132 of NZ_LR134352.1, forward strand.
GCTTGATGTTGGTGGCAAGGACGTGGTGTCCCTGCCGTGCCTCGCGCGCAGCGATCTGCAATGCGACGGAATAAAACGCAGCATCGTCGCCGGCAGCGTGGTTGCGGACCATCGCGGTGATGTGTTCTCCTAGGCCAGCCATAGCCCTCCCTTCTGCCGGAACCCGTTGGCATCGATCCTACGGTCCTCCGCAGCGAGCGATGGCGATACCTCGCCGGATAGGGAACTTCCCACGTTGAGTCGGACGTATTCGCACGCCCCCACCACCAGAGGCGCTGATCACACGTGTTCGGCCGCGACGACGACGTCAGCTTGAGCAACGAGTCGCGGTGGATCCATACCGCAGCGTGTCCAGGTGCATCAGCAGCTGCTGGGCGTGCTCGACTACAAACAGCGGAGGCTCGCGCAATACCGGTTCGCTCATGCGGCCAGGGTGTAATGCGGGTGTTCGAAGTGCTCAAGCGGCCCGAACCCTAATGACCACGTGTCGGCCTGACGCACACAGAGGTACAGCCAAGGCTCCACCTACGTCTCGGCGCGCAATCGACTCTGCGTGTGCCCCAGTGCGGCGGCCACAGATTGGCTGCGGAACGACTCCGGCTCGAGGTTCGTTGGTGTCGGCATGACTAAACTTGAGCGGCCGCAGAACACCGTGCGGTTCGTGGTCGTCGCGCCGGACGGTCGCCGATCGGCGGAGTGGCGGGTGTGGACCGGCAGCGGCAAAAAGGTCACCGACGAGCTGTATATGACGCCTCGAGCGCGCGCCGGAGAGTTCAAGTTCAGCCTCCACAGCAGCAACTACGCTCAGCTCGGCCACATCGAGAAGGCCCGTGCCGCGATGAGGCCGGGCGACCAGTACGCCACGGACCGGTGGGAGATCCCTCAGGTTCCGATCGTGGGCAATTGGCGTGCGGCCCTATGTCTTTGGTTCCCAGAGTCCGAACTGCGGCAAACACCCGACGGCTCGCTGTCATCCTCGGTCGTCAAGATTCCCGCAGCTCCACCGGGGCAGGCTACTGCGGTGATTGCCGCGTTCGGCACCGCTACAGATTCGCTGGACGGTCTCACGGTGGCAGGCGTGCTCGATCAGGCGTCGGGCGGCAAGATCGCACTCATCCATCTCCCGATCAACATTCCCCCGCTGCTGGTCCCCGCGCTACACGCGCGCGAGGCGAGTCGGATCCCACTCCAGATTCCGGGTTTCGCTCCGACCGAGCCATTCGCTTGGGAACTCGTACCAGGCAAGGACGGCGGGCGCCTCGTGGTCGAGTTCGCCCCACCGGAGCGCGGGGCCGCCTTGCCTCCACTCCCACCTTTAATCGGCACAGTGTTGCCCTGGACCGAAGTTCCTGTCAGCTTCCTAGATCTGCTCCCTGAGCCCTACCGGGAGTTCAGTCTGGCCTGTGCGATCCTCGTCTACGGACCCAACGGCACTAGTCGGCTCTACGTCGACCAGCACGCACGCTGCGACCACACCAGTCTCGGAGCCGAGTGTCAACAACTGTGCGACGATGTCGACCGCGGCCACGTCGACCAGATCTGGCAGCCGCTGCCCACCGGCGAGCTCCACCGGATCATCTCCACCCGCAGGGTCCTCGAGGAAGCCGGCATCGACCCGGACAATCCCGTGCTCATGTAGGGGCCGGAGTCCGAGTTCGTTCGGGCCGATGTCGCCGAACGGGTTCTCGAACACTCAATCCTGCGAGTCCGAGGTCGGCTGTCGGTCGCCGCCACGGTGTTCGGTGAACGATCGTTTCCGAAGAGATCAGGAACCAGCCCAGACCAATCCCGCTACTGGCGCCGCGGGAACCGACGTTGTCGGGGGGGTGAAGACCCGACGAGGGACCGAACCGCCGAGGATTCACGCACGGCAAGTGTCTGAGGTTTCTGCACAGTCGGCTACTGCTGCGCGGGCAGGGGAGTTTACGCATCGAGTCGTCGACGATGGTCGACCTGCTCCGGGCAGCTTGGCTGTTGCAGACGCCGTCGGCGTCCTGTTCGCCACGGTTGCGGGCAACCGTGCCGTCGTGGCTGTCGGGATAACGATCCGCGACCTCGATGCGGCACATGTCGGCATCCATCCGGTCGCGGACATGGTTATCTCTTGTCGTCGAACAACTCCGGCAGCTAATGGCCTGACCGGCATCGTCACATGTTTCCAAAGCCACATCCACATCAGTCACGTTGAACGCCTCGGCCCGCCATGTCTTCCCGGGGAGGCCGACCACGCGCACCGGCGCGGCTACCAGCGTCGAATGCCCCCATCGATGGCTACATTCGCGTATCGACTCTTCGCGAATCAACGCCGCACCGGAGCGCCGAGCACCGCCAGCCTCGTCGCGAAATCCACAGATTTGGAGAGGAATTCACGTGCCACACCCCACCGTAAACAGCCGACCCCACCCCCAACCACGCCAGCGCACCGATGACACGCGGGAGACCACCTCGGCCCCTTGGTGTCCCGGGCAAACCGATGCTCACCGAACTCGCTCCCGGGTACTGGAAAGCGCGTGTCCGGGTCCGTGACTCCTCCGGAAAACGACGCGACCTCATCCGTGTCTCCCCTACCAAACTCGACTCCCGCAACCGCCCGATCCCCGACCGCACCGGCCAACGAGCACTCGACGCCGTCATGGCCGCTGCTGCCGTCATCACCGTCGGCCTCAGCGGCGAACTGTCCACATCCATGACCGTGCGCGACCTGTGGGTCCGGTACCGGGCAAGCCTCATCGCACAAGACCGCACCGAATCCACCATCGCCCGCTACGACGAAGTCGCCAAAATGTTCAACACCGCCTTCGGTGACCGGCGCCTGTTCGAAGTCACCACTTCCGCGGTCGAAACCTTCCTCACCGACGTCGGAAAAGCCAGGGGGCCTTCGAACATGCGCACCGGGCGCATCGTGCTCTCGGGCATGTTCCGCTACGCAGTCCGCACCAGCCCCCTCGAGATCAACCCCGTCCGCGAAGTCCAGATGCCGAAAAACATCGAAGCCAAGGGCCGCACCGGCGGCGCCGGCGACCTCACCACCGACGAACTGCGCTACATCCTCTCCGCCGTCCGGACCTCCCAGATCCTGTGCCCGCGACAACTCGCCAAAGCCGAACGAGAACGCGGCACACCCGTCAAGGCATACACCCCACCCACCGTCGCCGCCTACTGCGAAAGCGCCGACCTCGCCGACATAATCACCCTCTACGCCGCCACCGGCCTGCGCCGCTCCCAGATGCTCGCACTGTTGTGGACCGACATCGACCTCGACGCAGCGACCCTGCGTCCCACCGGAAAACTCGTCCGCGTCGCGGGCAAAGGACTGGTCCGTGTGACCAGGAAAGATGACCCGAAGAACCGGACCGGCACCATCGCACTGCCCGAGTTCGCGGTGGAAATGCTCAAACGCCGCAAAGCCGCGGTGGCGAACCGGCGACCGGCTTCTCCTCCGGACCCCGGAATCGAGGTCCTGGATCTGGTGTTCCCCTCGGCCGTGGGGACATTGCGTGACCCGCAAAACGTCGGACACGGCTGGCAGCGTGTCCGTGAAGCCCTGGGGTTCGCCGAGGACATCACCCCACACAGTTTCCGCCACGCCGTGGCCACCATCCTCGACGACGCCGGCCTGTCGGCCCGTGTCACTGCCGATGTCCTCGGCCACGTCGACCCCGCGATGACCCAACGCCACTACATGGCACGCGGACGCCCACACAAGGCCGCCGCCGATGTACTCAACCACGCGATCACCGGACAACTACCGAACGACACTGCCCGATAGTTGCCAGTACATCAGCAGCAGGAACCCGAGAAGATCGCCCGAACTCGAACCCATAGAAGCCCGCCAACAGAATTAGTGGGGAGTTAATGGTGACAAAAACAAACGCAGGTCAGCCTAAAAACATAGGCTGACCTGCGCATACGTGGAGCTAAGGGAATCGAACCCCTGACCTTCTCCGAGCGCGCAGCACAGGCAACTATGGCCAACGCTGGATAACTGTCGACTACCAGAACAGCACCCCCACCTGGGCAAACACGCTTCGCCACGACAACGATCGGAAACGCTGGACAACTCTCCACAACGGCGTCTCCAGCCGAATTAGGTCATGTCTCCCAATCGTGTTCCCCGGTTTTCGCCTGGTAGGTGATCGGGTCGGGCATCATGTTCGATGTGGCGGCGGCTGTCGGTGATCGGCATCAGGTTCTGACGGATAACCAGTGGGAACTGCTCGAGCTGCTGCTACCGAAGTCGGATGGTCGGGTTGGTCGCAACTTCTCCAACTATCGCCTGGTCGTGGAGGGGATGCTGTACCGGTTGCGGACCGGGTTGCCGTGGCGAGACCTGCCCGAGGTGTTCGGTCCGTGGCAGACGGTATGGAAGCGTCACCGCCGTTATGCCGAGGACGGGACCTGGGATCGGGTGCTGGTCGCGTTGACCGCGTTGGCAGATGCGACCGGGAATCTCGACTGGGTGGTCTCGGTCGACTCGACGATCGTGCGGGTGCATCAGCACGGTGCCAATACCCGCCGAGGTGTCGGCGCGGTGCCCGGCCCGGACGGTGAGTTATGAGCCGGCTGATCACGGGATAGGCCGGTCTCGCGGTGGGTTGACTACCAAAGCCCATCTGGCCACCGACGGCAAGGGTCGTGGTCTGGCGGTGTTGATCACCGCAGGCCAAGCCGGAGATTCGCCGATGATGCCAGCAGTTCTCGATGCGATCGGGGTACCGCGGCTGGCCGGTGGCTCGCCGCGCCGCAACCCCGATCGGGTGCTCGCTGACAAGGCGTATTCCTCGGCGGCGAATCGAGAGCTGTTGCGAGGCAGGCGGATCACTGCGGTTATCCCGCAACGGTCTGATCAGGTCGCCAACCGGAAACGCCGCGGACGCGCAGGCGGACGCCCGCCCCAGTTCGATTTCGATGCCTACAAGGGCCGCAACGTGGTCGAGCGGGCGTTCAACAAGGCCAAACACTGGCGTGGGGTCGCGACCCGCTACGACAAGCTGGCCTGCACCTACCGGGCCGGGATCGTCATGGCCTTGACAGTCGAATGGCTCAAGCTACTGGGAGACATGACCTAGTGGTGAGATAGTGGGATCACCATCCCCCCAGCCGGTCCCGCAGACGACCCAGTAGCGTGAGGTGATGCTGCGTGGAACCCACGTCGGCGAATGGATCGCCTACCGCCAGCAACACTGAGGTCGCGTGGGACCTGGCAACGCTCACCGAGGACGAACGGAACGCTCGTTTCCTGATGGCCACCGTCGGCAGCGCTGGGCGTATGGTCCAGCGACCAGGTGTGCAAGGGGCCAGATGCGCTAAAGTCCTCGTCACATGTCGGGGTTCTCGGCGAATATTCTCGGCATGACATCGGCAACGACCGCCGTCTCGGGTGGTGAGGACTTCGACTACGCAGGCGAGCGCAATCCTGCCAAACTTCCCACAGCAGTGACCCGAGCGGGCCTTGCCTGCGGTGCCGACGGTTAGCAACTTCATTGTGGGGGAGTCGATTCGGATATCCACGGTGTCCTCGGTCTTCGCGGGCCAAGCCAGATCGACCGCGCCTATCGAGGTCGTACCGTCAGAGGACTCGCGGGCTGTGTTCGACGAACTGGTCTCGCAGGGCGCTATCCACAACAATCTGTCCATTGGCGGCGACCCCGAAGGCAGCTTCGACTTCTACCTGCCAACCGAAGGACGCGTCCAGGCTCGCATCGCCCGTGATACGTACCGCCACGAGCTCGCGCTGCGCCGCGTTCTCGAACGGCTTGCGAACCCTGGTTCAGATGTTGCCGACGACTTCAGCGGGCCGTTGTCTGCCGGCGAGATCCGCGAAGCAACACACTATCTGGTTGAGATTGGTCTTTGTAAGGGCTCCGAACGAGCAGACGGAGAGTTCTACCACGTGGAAATCACTCCCAACGGTCGGGCCGCCGCGCGCCATCCGTACCTGATCGATGGGGGTTCTGCACCCATCGCGCCGGTCACCAACATCTCGGCCGACAACTACGGGGCGATGACCGTCGGCAACCAGGCTGTCGGCGGGCAGGGGCACACCATGAACGCCACCATTACACAGGGGGCGTCTCTCGACGACGTCCTGACGGCGATCAGCCAGCTGCGCAATGACATCGAATACGCCCCCGGCATCGATGACGTCGACCGCGCGGAACTTCTCGAAGATGTCGACACGTTGACCGAGAAGGGGATCAAGCGCGGGCTCAACTGGTTGAAGGCAGCACTGGTCCCGTTCGGTGTGCAGGTTGCCGACGTGGCAGGCCAGGAACTTGCGGACAGGGTGCTGGCCATCGGGTCCCAGATCATCTAGCGAGCTCAGTGCTCTTCCCGAGCCTGTCAAGGACAGTCCTGAATACGCCGAAGGCTCCCTTGGAGGGCGCCTTCGGTTGCTCTTCGCGAGCGAAGCATCAGTCCCTACGCGGGACATCGTGCCCGGTACGGTCCGATCCGTCGCGTTCTTGCGACGACGACACCCAGGGCGCGGCGTACAACCAGTCAGGCGTAGACGTTCTTCCCGCAGGGGTCGGGGCCCACGCGATTTGACGCTCTCGCCCGGGCCTGCCCCGTGGGACTACTGCTGGCTAACGGCCGCAGCCGCTTTCTTGGCGCGACTGGCGAGGGCGCGGCGCTCGGTGGCAATCGCGTCGAGCTCAGCGGAATCGACCCCTCCCTCAGCCCACCGAGTAGCGAATTGTTCGAGCCGGTCAGCCGAGTTACGCAAAGCGGTGCGCGCTTGCTCAAGCGGCACGTTGTCGACGTGATTCAAAGTCGCTTCGAGTACGTAGCGGGAGGCGAGCAGCTTATGCTCGTTGCCTGCGGTCGGCCCGAACTCCACGGCGTCGAGCCAGGCGGGCTTCTGCTGCCACGGAGCGAGATCCAGCATGGAGAGGCAGGTGCCATACTGGAAGGCAACGAGCTGGCTCGTGCCTTGGTTCGGAGAGTTGGGGTTGATCCTTGCCGCTTCGCTCTCGTAGTTGTCGAGCATGTCGCGAAGTGCAGAGAAGTTGTTGGCCCAGGTATTCAGGTCGGCAGAAGTCACGTTGTACCTCCTAGTCGGTGAGCTTGCACAACGATAGCCATGGCCACCGACAGATCAGCGCCAGCTGAAGGCTCGACGAGGACGGCGCTGGCCAGACTCGGCGCGCCGACGTCGAGAACCGGAGCGACAGCCATGTCTCGCACGATTGGTTCACCCGTTCCACTTCGACTGCTTCTGTACGCCGCCGCTGTGGGCGCGTGCGCACGCTGACACCCAGGATCGAGACCGTGCGCACGCCCCGTTCAGCCGCGCACACAGTGCAGCTGGCCGTGCGCATCTACACCCGCCCCGTGCGCACGCCGAGAAATCGGAGAGATTCCGCTGTGCGCACGGCCCTCAGCACGAAGGTTCTCACGGTGTACCCAGCAGATACGTAATCTCGCACGACAGTGAGGCGCGGGCGAGGCGATCCATCCGCGACCGTCCGCGACCCGTTTCCCTCGTGCTGGGTCATCGTCAGTCCGAACAGGTACTCGGTCACCCCTTGGGGAGTGAGACCGAACTCCTTGGCAATGTCGCGCACCGTCATCCCTTGCCCACGCAGCCCGGCGAGCACTCTATCCAGCACCTGTGACGATTCATGTACAAGCGCCGAGCCTGGCTCCGCGGAGCGGAATCCACGCTTGCTCAACTCCACCAACGCTGCGCGATATGTCCAGTCAGTCATCAAACCCAGCGCATGCAGCCGGTTCGCCAGCGCTGTCGCGGAGACGTTCCATCGAGCCTTCGCACGGATGATCTGCGCCACGCTCGGGTTTCGCAGACCCACCGCCAGAACATCATTGCGAGGCATGAGCAGCGCGCTGGCGAACTGATTCGCCGCAGCTTCCGCCTCGCGCCCGTGCGCACAGCATGAGTGCAGTGAATACATAGGTGCCCGAGCTCGTGAGGTGCATCGAACCGTAGCCGCTCGGCGGTGGTGTCGAGAAAACGAACGGAGCATTGCGACGGTAGAAGCTGAAGGCATCGACGTCTCAGCGCCGCAGTCGGCCTCGCGGTGATCATGACGCTGGCAATGGTGGCCCACGCGCGCTGGAAGGAGCCCGCCGCGATCGTGTTCAACCTGGCCCTGCTGGCAGCCGCGGTGTTCGTCACTTGGGGACGTTTCGGCCCCTACGCCTCCTGACCACCCCGATTCCCGAAGGAGGACTCGTATGAATGTCACCGTTTTCGGGCCACCGGTTCGCTGATGGTGGACCGGCTGCTCGCGGCCGGGCACACCGTGACCGCTTACGCCCACAACCCGCCAAGATCCCCTCTCGCTGGGGTGAGCAAGTGAAAGTCGTGGTCGGCGAGGTTTCCAATGCGGCGCGATCGAGGACGCAGTATGTTGTGCCGATGCAGTGATCAGCGCGTTGGGCCCGAGCATGGACCGCAAAGCCAACCGGGACCCCGCTGATCGAGGGCACCAGCCACATCCTGGCGGCGATGAAGCGTCACGGTGTGGGCCGCTTCGTCGGCCACGCCACTCCTGCGGTACTGGACCCGCAGGGGTCCCCGACCTTGATCACCCGGTTGATCGAGTTCATGCCGCGCACGTTCATGCCCCGCGCCTACGAGGAGATCACCGGCATGTCGAACCAGATCATGTCCTCGGGGCTGGATTGGACGATCGTGCGGTTCATCGCCCCCAAGGACTGTGCACCGAAGGGCCATATCCGGTCAGGTTCTTCGGCACCGACAAGCTCGGCTTCGCGATCACCCGCGCCGGCATCGCCGCCTTCACCGCCGATCAGATCGGCGAGAGCCGCTACCTGCATCGCGCAGGCGCCATCAGCAACTGACCACCGTCGAAACCTGAACGGAGACCTGTGTCCATCGTCATCACCGTTACCTCCGGTCACCTCGGCCGAGCAGCCGTCGAAGCCGTCCTCGACCGCAGCACCGACCCCGCCGAGGTGATCGCCGGTGCCCGCGACCTGGCCAAGATCATTGACCACGCCGCCCGAGGGGTGCACACCGCGGTCATCGACTACGATGACCCCACCACCATTACGCCGGTGAATATGTTCGTGCTGGTCTCGGGCACCGACCTGGCCAACCGCGACCGCCAGCACACCGAGGAGATCGCTGCCGTCGCGAAAGCCGGTGCCGCGCGGATCATCTACACCAGCGGCCTCAACGCCGACGACACCGCGCTGTCGACCGCGGCCATGCACCTGCCCACCGAAGACGCGTGCGTGCCAGCGGGGTGTCGTACACGATCCTGCGCAACGGCCGGTACAGCGAGAACTACGGCCGCGACATCCCCACCGTTCGCGAGACCGGTGTGCCGCTGTCGAGCACCGGCGACGGTGTGGTCGCCTCGGCGTCGCGCCGGGATCTGACCGAAGCCATCGCCGTTGTGGTCACCACCGAGGGGCATGAGGACAAGACCTAAGAGCTGTCCGGCGACACCGCCTGGGCCTACGACGAACTCGAGCCTCCGATGCCGCTATGCAACGTCGCTGTCCGAGTACGCCATTGGCATTGTCAATCCCAGTAGGTGGGCCGCAATCTCACCGCGGCGTTCATAGGGTAGAAAGTGCCCGGAGTTCGGGAAGATGACCAGGCCGCTCTTTGGTACGCGACGGTGTATCGCACGAGCGTGATAAACGGGAGTCAACAGATCGCGCGAACCTGCGAATACGACGACACGACAGTCGAATCGATCCAGTGCCGAGTACCGATCATGGGACAGGATCGAACGAGCCAGCTGTGCGACGCTGCGAGGATTGCTGCTCGCCAGCTGCCCTACCGCTCGGTTCAGGTCGTGGCGGAATGGGCGGTACCCGAACAAGACGGCACGTGTCAGCTGTCGCACGATGAGCAGCGGCCGGGAAGGGATCACGAGAAGCGGTGCCACAGTCAACGCCAGCGATACCAACCATGACCAGAACCCGCGGCGCATCAGTCGTCCGAGGATATCTCCGGCTCCAGTCGCCACGAACGCGACACCGACGACTCGCGCTTCGAGCACCATGCTGTCGCGTTCGGCCAGCGCCATCAATGTCATTCCGCCCATGGAATGACCGCCGAGCACGATCGGGCCGACGGGTGCATATGCGGAGATGACTGCAGCGAGATCGTCGGCGAGAAGCTCCAGGCTCGCTGGAGCAGATTGCGACTGCCCGTGTCCTCGATGGTCATAGGCGAGTACACGCACGGTGGGATCCGCCGTGACGACGAGTTGTGCGACGTCTTCCCAACTCCCATGAGAAAGCGCCAGCCCGTGTGCCAGGATGATTGTCACTCTCGGGCTCGTCGATCCCCACTCGGCGATATGCAAAGCAGGCCCAGAGTCCCGCTCAAGCATGTATTTTCGGGGAGCCACAAAGATCGTAGATCTCGAGGTCATAATTTCAGTTCCCTACTACTGACAGTGTCGCTGGCTACTTGACCGGAAGGGCCATGTCAACACCGCCGACATCCGTGATCTTCCAATCCGTGTTCTTGTCTAGCGTCACCGTGTAGGTGACAGTTGTTTGCGCGCCCTCCGGGGTCTGCGCACTGGTCGATGTCACACTCAAGAAGACGTTCACAACATAAACACCAGCGTCTTCTGATTTCACTCTCGCGGCGATTGGGGTCGCGTTCGAAGTCCACTTAAGTGGAAGTACAATGTCTTTGAGCTGCGGAGCAGTGAGGTCGAACTTGTTCGCTAGGGCGGGGGAAGTATTCGATTTCAGATTACGTACCCATCCATCGAAGTTCTGATAATCAATATTGGACGCGCCAACAGCGTACTCGGAGGCTACTTCTTCAGCCCTCTTTTCCGCGGACGCAATGGAGTCAGCTTCTCGCAGCTCATTCCTCGTAGAGAGCCACAACAGAAAGCTAACAGACATCCCAACGACAAGTGTTACCACTATCGCTCCGACAATGATCGAGCGCAAGTCCACCGACAGCGTTCTTCCCGGACCAAACCGGTTCCTGTTCGCTACGACCGACTCTGCCGGCGTACCCAACTTACTAGATACGGTCTCCGCTCTGCCGTCGATGTTGTCAGCGGTTTCTACGGGCATGAATATCTCCTCGGGTAGCGTGTTTCGGTCCTATTTGATGCCGATACGCACATTCAATGCACTGTCTCCAGTCGCACTGAGAGCACGTGCTATCAAATCGCTTATGTCTATCTGTGGCATGGACATCGCCGCGCTGTCCGCCAGCGGTTGCACGGCTGGTGCCAATTCTTGCAAGTCGGGTCCAATGCGGCTGAGATATTCCGTGACCTCGCCGAGGAAAGGCACGACGCCGTTGCCTTGCAAGTAGTCGTCCGGCATGGTGCCGATACGGGCCAGCCGGGCGATGGAATCGGCGATGAGAGCACCCCACATTCCTGCCTCGTCCCACAAGGGACCAGCGGCTGCCATCCCGGGCCCGGCCCAAGCCATGTCCGCGCCCATCGTCTGTAGATCGACGAGGATGCTGCGGATGGCGGGCGACCTACTCAGAATCGTCTCCGACAACAGTGTCGTCGAGGCTGCCAGCCTCGGCATAACGGTGTCTGTTCCCGTCAGCGCTTGATCCAACGTCTTGACGATGTTGCTGATCGCCTGCGGATTCAGTTGTTCAAGCAGACCCGTAACAGTCTGCGCCACGTCTGGAATCGAACGGGGCAGTATTACTTGCACCGCGTCGAGGCGCTGGCCATCGGTTAGGTAGGGACCGGCGCCGTTCTTCGGCACGAACTCGATATAAGGCTCACCGAGACCTGATAGGTCTTCGACTGTCGCGGTCCCTGTTGCCGGAATTCGGTATCTCGACTCGAGGGCTAGTTGCATTTCGACACCGCGTTCAGCCTTCTCTATCGACGCGATCTCTCCCACCCTCACACCACGTAGGAGTATCGGTGAACCCACTAGCAGACTTCCCGCCTGGGGAACACGCAACGTCACGTTGATCGAGTCACTGAAGACATCTATTCGCAATACACCGAATGTGAGATAACCGACGCCCAGAATCAAAACCGACATGATAGCAACGAGGGATAGTCCCGAACTCAGTTTCATCGCACTGCTCCGATCATCCGCAATGCCGATAGAATTCCAGCGATCCGGTCGGCTTCGGATCCGGGAGAGCCTTCGGCAGTCTCAAGGCCGGCAACATTAACCTTCGGTCCGTGCTCCACGAATGGAATGACCTTTTCGCGCAAAAGCGCAATGATCTTGTTCAAGTTCGACGGGGCTGAGAGGTCCAACGGACGGGACGTGAAAAGGAGTGGTATAAAAGCACGGGCAGCCGCGTCGCCTGACTGCGCCAGCGGACCGATCCATCGGAGGGAATCTGTCAGTAGCGTGAATCCATCATACAGTGTGATCAAACCGATCATCGACGTCATCGACGCAGCCGCCTGATCCACTCCAGAATCTGTCAGCAGATACTCCAATTCGGGTGTTCGGCTCAGGACAGCATCGGTACTGGCCCGCAGTCCACCCAGTAAGCCGTCGATAGCATCCAGGTGCTGTGCCAAGTCTTCGATATCGGCACCCAGCACTTCCGAGATCGAGGCAGTCTCCCGTGTATCCGCCGGAAGCACCGAGTTCACGCGGTTGATGATCTCCTGAGCCTGCTGTATTCCACCCCCTTGGACAAAGGTCGCCAAGACGTTCATGGTGTCCTCAACCTGAAGCAACGGCTTAGTTTGTCCTCGATCGATTGTGGAGCCCGGCGCGATGAGGCCACCTCCGCCGGCCTCCGGGGTGATCAACGCTATGGAGACGTCACCCAGAATGGTCGGCTGGCGGAGCTCAGCCGTAGTTCCAACAGGCAACCGGACCGATTCGATTATTTCCACGTCGACCACGACATACCCGTCGTTATCTTTCCCGGCATCGATCACCGCAACGTCGCGGACAATTCCGGCACGCAGACCGTCGACCGTCACTCGTGCTTGTGACGGCAGGTTTAGCGTATTGGCGAACTCGATTCGGATACTATAGCGGGCCCCCGATATCCCAGTCCCAGGGACAGGAATCGAAGCTGGATCGAATCCGCAGCCGGGGACAAGGCATACAAGTGCCACAGCGGCCGCGGTCACGAATTGCGTCCGGCGGGTCCGGGAAGAAATGGCCACCGCGTCTACTCGCAGATTCATCATCGCGCACCCGCCATTCCGAGCACCAAGGGAATCAGAGAAACATTCGTCAAACCGTCCTCAGCAGTATCGCAACGGCCCTGTGCGACCAGGCCGATCGCGGCACATATTCGGTCAGCATCAGCTTGGGGCATGGCCACCCTAGGGGTTGCATACGTCAGAACGGGTCGACCGCTGTGCGCGTCGGTTACGTCCCCGAAGGCTTGCAGCAGCGGGGGCGCCATGTCGACAATGTCCCTCATTGTACCGATATTCGCGCTGGCGAGGCGCGCGAGGGGAACTGTCGCATCGAGACCTTGGAGGATTTGGTCACCAAACATAGTGGTGATTTCGTTCAGCCATGGCACGATAATTCGCAATGAGTCGATGATCGAGACTGTTCGCGCGAAGATTCCGTGGTCGATCACCGCCAGCCCCGGCGCCAGACGGGTGATCATGGATTCGATATCTCCCCATCCACGCGCGACACTATTCATCAAGCTGTGCAGCGAATCTATGAGGGCTCCGAGGTGTCCGGCGGCAGCGTTGGACGAGCCGAGCGCCCGGTCGAGTGTACGGATTATTTCATTCATTTTCGGACCTGTGCCGGACAACGAGCTGTCGAGTGCGGCGATTTCCTCGGATAGCTGCCCGCGCTGTGCCGGATCACTCCCATTGTCGATTTCTGCTGCGAGGGCACCCAACGCATCGAGTGTCTGTGTCATGCTTTTCGGAGTCAAAGTACGGGAAATGCACTTTCGGGGATCCCATTCAGCATCGGATTCACTGTTGTCGAGAATAGCCAAGGAGCGATCAGCAACGATGGTGTCTGAAAGGGTAGTGGCCGATACCTCACCACGCGGCGTATGGTTGGCGTCCACCTCGAAATCAACCTGCACCGCTTCGCCACGAGGTTCGATGTGCGTCACCGTGCCAACTCTGACGCCACGAATGGTGACGTGGTTTCCGGTGTACAGTCCAATTGCGTCCGGCATGGTTGCGCAGTAGTGCCGCATCGTCTTCGGAGGATTGAGTACCGCGAAATACCCAGCAACCAATATCGTGCATATAGCCCCGACGCCGAGGAGGGATATGAGGCCGCGGGAGGCCAGAATCCTATTCATCCTTAGCAGTCCTTTCCAGGGACGGGAATACAAAACGACTGCGCAACGACAACCGATGCAGACTGGTCAATAACGATGCCATCTTCTGAGGAAGCGACGGGCTGCAGTCTCGACATCAAGTCCCGAGTGCTTGTGATGATCTGCCCCATACCTTCGCCTAGACGGTTCAGTTCGGGTATGACCTCGGCCAGACTTCGGGCGATGGAATCCAGCCTTGACCGGTACACCGGCTCGAGTGCTGCGATCCGAGACAGAAGCTGTTCCATCAACCGGACTGCCTCGAAAATCTCAGCCTTTTTGCCGAGCCCCACCGTCTCCATAAGGTTGACACTTGCGATCAGTTCCCCGAGGATCGCCTTCGAGTTATTGATTGCACTGATGTACTCGTCGGCCATCGCAAGCGTTTCCGACACGTCCCGACTCTGACGGTCGAGAATTTCGACGAGCGATGTGAACGCATCGACTGCTCGCTGGATCCCTGCCGGCCCGGAAACGATCGCGCGGTTCATGTTAGTCAAGTTCTGCCGTAAGGTATCGCCCTCAATATCCGCGATCGGCTGTGCTGCGTCCTGAAAGGTCCGACCGAGGCTGTACGGGAGATGCACCCTGTCAGAAGGTATCGGGGCGCGAAGCGATGAAGTCCCTGCTGATGTCAAGGCGAGATAGTGCCCACCGATCAGAGTCAACATTCGGACGTCGAGACTTGTCTGATCGCCTATGAAAATATCATCGTCAATCGTAAAGCTCACGCGGACGTCCTTTCGACGCAGCTCAATCGATTTCACGGCGCCGACCGGAACACCGGCGATACGGACGTCATCGCCGACCTTTATGGACCCGAGTTCCGACATCTCGGCCCAGTACGTCGACTTGCCGAATGGCACCACGTACACCAAAACGCTCGCTAGCAACGCGACACCCATCAGGAATGCTCCGAGGGCGCCCCATCGCAATTCCCGCGAGTCACGTGATGAGGCAGCCGTTGGCGCCCAGCCAGCGAATCTCCCGATAATGCTGACTAGTTTGGCTATCATCCTTTGCATATCGATATCCTTTGTCCCGTGATCATCACCTGGAAAGGATCCGGGCTGTCGACGTTCCCGTTCGAACAGTTTCGGTTCACGACAGGACTATCGGACGGGATCCAACTATTCAGGGTCTGGAGCATCGCTGGCAGTTTTCGGAGTACTTCGACTGCCTGTTGAGGATCTGGAAATATCGTCCGCAGCAGTGTATCGGCGTCCGGATTGCTACCAGGAGTCAACCCAATCGCGTCGAGGAGGCTGTTCAGCGGCGCGATCACGTCTGGAGCCATAAGAGCGAATTCGACGATTCCATCCACCTTGCTACGTAGCGTGGAGACAACCACCGACAGCTCCGAAACAAGCTGCACCAGATGTGAGGATCGACCGCCGAGATGGTCAGATATCTTTTTCAGATTAGCCACCAACGCGGTAATCACTGCCTGTCGGTCCATCGTATAGCTGGACAAGGTCTGGATAGAGTCGAGAACCGAACCGATACCCGAGCCGTCTCCTTCTATAGCGGCGATCATATTAGTAGCGAACTTATTTACTGCTGCTGGTGACAACTCGCTCAGAACCGGTTCCAGCCCGTTGAATAGAGCTGTGATGTCGAATGACGGGATGGTTCTGGAAGCCCCGATCCTACTGCCTGCCGCCAACTCCGCAGTGACTGGCGATGATTGTTGAACGTCGACGTAACGCTGGCCCACCAGACTCTGATATCGTATAGCTAGGACGGTGTTCTCGTATAAATGCCGATCGCGTTCGACCATGAACGTGACGATTGCGCGACCATCCTCAAGTGAGATCGAAAGCACTTTACCTATGCGGACACCGTTCATCCGAACATCGTCTCCGGACTTGAGACCGTTCGCATCGACGAACTCCGATGAGAACTGCTTAGTCCCTCCTGAGACCGGGCGTTGTACAGTCTGCGCGATTGCTGCGAGCAGCACTGCGATCACGACTACAGAAACCGCGAGCTTCGCGACTACCACCAATAGGCTGCCATGCCTGTTCATCGACCACCCCCGAAATACGGTGTCGGAACCAACGTTTCCGGCGATGACGCCGCAATCGCGGGAACTAGATCGAGAATCAGTTTGATACTCAGTACCGGGCCACTAGGCGTCGACGTGAACGACCGATCCAGCCGCGACAGTATCTCGGAGAGCTGCATGCTCGAAACACCAGGCGTCGAAACCATTCGACTGCCACTTGCAAGAATCGGCGTGAGCATTGCCGCGTATTCTGACAGATGCGCCTGCGCCGTGAATAGCGTTCCCGCGAGGGCGGGGAAGAAGCGTTGGCCTACAACACTGACTGTGGCGTCGAATAGTTCGCGTTGGTTATTCAGAATCTCGATGGTGGTGAGTCGATATATCAGGCCTACCGTGCCGTCGATCATCGATGCGCTGCCGACAAGCATCGAGCCGTACTGTTCCAGCAATGCCGAGACCGGCACAGAGCGTGTCTCAGCGACGTTCCGACCGGATACCACAATCGCCTCCATCAGTGGCGTGAATTGGCGGGCCGCTGTAGCAACCCGCACCAGCACGTCGGTGAGTTCCGGGGTAAGGAGGCTTCCCGTGGTCTCCGCGACTGTCCGAATCAGTACACCCATGGTCGCATCTCGCTGCCTGTCAGATCGAGGACCCGTCAGGTCGATAACAACGCCGTCTCGCAGGGGTGTGCCCCCAACGCCCGGTTTCAGCGCAACCTCGCTGATACCGAAGAGATTAGACGGCGAGTAGTCTACGAGAAGGCTGTCGGTGAGCCCGCTCGAGTTTGTTCGATCAAGCATCAAAGTCACCTGTTTCGCCCCATCACCTGAGCCGATGGCAGTGACGGCACCGATGCCGACACCGTCGAACTGCACCGGCGTTCCCACGCCGACGCCGTCTCCGATTTTCTCGGTGCGCAACACCACGAGCATTCGGTTGTCGCCGCGGGCCGCATTGCCAACTGTCCAAGCGGCCGCTACTGACAGTGCCGTCAGCACGGCGACCATACCGACAATAATCGACGATCGCTTTGTTGCCGATACTCCCGGCATTTCATATCGAGACATCGGCGCTCACCCTGTGAATTCGATCGCGGAGTTGACACCCCACAGGAGGATGGTCAATACCATGTCTAGACCGATGATCGCCACAAAACTTGCCCGGACGGCACGGCCGGACGCAATTCCGACGCCTTCCGGCCCGCCTGTCGCGAAGAACCCTTGATAACTGTGAATCAAGATGACAGCCGTCCCGAATACCAGAACTTTGATCACAGCAGCAGTGATATCCCACCCGCTGATGAATTGATAGAAGTAGTGATCGTAGACACCTGCGGCCTGGCCGTGCAGCTGGACGATCACAGTCCGGCACGCCGCGTAGCTGAGGATTAGCGCGATAAGAAAAGTCGGAACGATCGCCACCGCGCCGGCAACAATCCTGGTCGTTACAACGAAAGGAATCGATCGCAATCCAAGCGATTCGATGGCGTCGATCTCCTCTGAGATCCGCATCGATCCGATTTGGGCGGTTATACGACACCCAGCTTGTGCGGCGAATCCGACTCCTGCCGCGATCGGCGCTAGCTCTCGGGTGTTGGCGAAGGCTGAGACAATGCCTGACACCGGCCCCATACTGATGAGGTCTAGAGTCGCGAATGACTCGACGCCGACCGAGCCGCCGATGACCAGTCCCAGCACCACCAGCATCGGGACCGTTCCACCGCCCACGATGATCGAGCCTTGCCCCCACGTCATATCCGTGATCGCGCGCATTGTCTCCGCTCGATATCGTTTGAGCGTGAACGGTATCGCCGACAATGCCTGCCAGATGAAATTGAGGACGAAACCTAGAGGCTCCACCGGAACGACACGGTGCCCGAGTGACGCCGCAGTTCGCCGGGCCTTCACTAGCCGCGGGGGAGTGTACTTCATCTCCGACATCTATGCCAGCCTTGTTGGAAGGAACATTGAGACCAACTGAGTGACCAATAGATTCACGACAGCGACAGAGACGACGGAGAGAACAACTGCCGCGTTCACGCCATCCGCTACTCCACGTGGACCACCTTTGGCCTCAAGACCCCGCTGGCACGCGATCATCACGACGATGAAGCCGAACAGCACAGACTTGACAATCGACACGCCGATATCCGCCATTACGGTGAAGGATCCGAAGGTTCCCCAATAGCTGCCGGGCGTCACCCCCTGAGGACCGACCGCGACTGCATATCCCGCCACGACCCCTACGAAGATGATCAAGACATTGAGCATCGGTGCAACGAGAATCATCGCCACCATCCGGGGAATCACGAGGCGATGCATAGGACTTATGCCCATCGTTCGCATGGCGTCGATCTCTTCACGGATGTTGCGGGCGCCCAAGTCGGCCGCGATCGCGGCCGCGCCAGCCGCGCCCAGCAACAATCCTGTCGCCATGGGGGCGCCCTGTTTTATTACCCCCAAACCGCCGGCTGCACCGAGAAGCGAATCTGCGCCGATCTGATGGATCAGGTTCCCGACCTGAACCGAGACGATAACCCCGAATGGCACGGCCATTAGAATTGCCGGAATTGCGGTAACCGTAATCAAGTACCAGGATTGATACAGCGCCTCACGCCATTGAAACTTCAATCCGGCAATGTCACTCGCGGCACCCATCGCGGCTGAATACGCCATCCGCGTAGTCCGACCAAACGTTCGGAGGCCAGAGACCACTGTTCCGGATAAATTCTCACGAATTACTCGGGCCGACGCCGACAACTCGCTACGCGCAGGCACCACGGCAGATTCCCATCTCGTCTCTCGCATCGTTGTCCGAGATGGCGGCGGGCGCAAAGAACGCATCGGTTCGGCCGATCTTGCACCCGACGCACTCGGCTGGTGTTGGCCGGAAAGCTGTGCCTTGCTGAGTTGCGGCCAAGTGCGCCATCACGACCACGCCACCTCCATGTGTGCTACGGCAAGTACTAGATACTCAAGGTACGAGTATGCGTCCTGGGTCACACCCTGTCAATAGACCATCAGACTCCAACGGATGCGTAACAGCAATCGATCCGCTAACTTGCGATCCGATCCGACGATCGCCGCTTGGCGATGGATTTCGAGTCGCTCGCGACCTCCACCGGATGCAAGCTCGCCGACACGCCAGACCCATCAGCGCGGTCTCGCCGACCGCGATATGCCCCTTCATCGCCGCATGACCGTCTCGAAGCCTTCCCGTAACTCCATTTTCGAGCAGTCTCCATGCATACACAGCAGAATCTGCCGGGAGAACGGTCCGGGGAAGACCTGGCCCATCATCACTCGCGCAAGGTGACCGAGATGGCATGAGCAAAACTACAGTTAACTTCATGCGGGCGCGAGTGCTTCCGCCAGCCATGATGGAATCTGTCTCGGCCGGTCTTCTAGGTCTGGTCTTACCCTGGTTTCACGGAGCCGTGGACCTCATGCCACGATGGTTGCGTTCTCGTACTCCATCGAGGTCAGCATTCCGATGCCGCTATGCCGCCGCTGCCGGTTGCGGAAGAGCTCGAGGTATCGAACATCGCGTCTTGCTCCGCATATACACCCGTGGCGTCGGACGCGGCGTCGAGCCTCCAGCCCGATGAACCCACCGATAGCCGACGTCAGGCGAAACTCCCGCGGCAGCGGCCCGGTTCCTGGCTCCTCGATCCAGAAACTCTGAAGCGCTATCTCGTCCTCGGACACCTCGGCGCCGAACGGACCGCCGAAGTCGTCCGCGACAGCCTCATCGCCGCCGTCACCGAACTACCCGCGACCCCCCACCGCACCGCGACTTGGGACCAGGATGCCGAGACAGCCGAGCACCGATCCCTTTCCCATGGCCACCGACATTCGCGTCTTCTTCGCCGATCCCGGCGCACTGTGGCAGCGCGGCAGCAACGAAAGACACCAATGGTACTCTGCGGCAGAACCGAGGTCGCCGAGGAACTCACCGGCCGTCCACAGAAAAATTCTCGACTGCGACACACCAGCCCAACGTTTGGCTGCTTTGATGGACGCTTCATAGTCCGGCCGTTGCGACGACTCCTGGATCCAAGATGTTTCATGATCGAGCGCACCTGTCCAGAGCCAACCTCGATACCCATGCCGATAGTGAGCTCGGCGTGCATGCGGTGCACGCCGTAGCGGCCACGGGAGGCCAGATGGATAGCCCGGATCGTTTCGGCGAGCATCTCGTGGCGCAGTCGGCGTTGGCTGGGTGATCGGTTGCGGTGATGGCGGTAGCCGCGCTCGGACACGCCGAGCACACGGCTGGTGGTGCGGATGCTGATTCCTTGCCCGGTCAAGGTCGAGACAGCCGGGGACCGCCTTTTGAGCCGAGCGTGGGTCGTCGAAAACCTTCGCGGCCAACCCCGAGTCGCTCGCAGCTCCTCCTCGAGTTGCTTGATCCTGTTCAGCGCATCCCTCAGTTGCGCCGATTCGTCCATGGATGTCCCGGGGGCCTCACCGCGGGCCTGGTGTTCCACCGCTACAGCGTGGCTCGGTGACTCCAGATCACGGGCGACATCGGCGACCCTGCGTCCTTTATCGACGACCAGAGCGACAGCGCTTTCACGGAATTGTGGGGAGTACATCATCGGCATGAGCGGAGATCCGTCCATCGAACGGTTGGAAACTCACAACTCAGCGGACAGAATTCCTAGACAGCCCAAGGCGGTCCTCAACCCGTGACGGTTTGCCGACGGCCCGGCGTCATTCTGTGACACGGTTGAGATTGGTCTCCAAACTGCCCGAACTGGCTCAAAGGGGCAAGGCTGGTGCCAGCACAAGCAGGACGAACGGAGAGCACATGCAATGCTGCCCAGGCCGCGCACTATCGCCAGTTGGCCATCGCTAGCGACCTCAAGTCCGCGCCTCTCCCGCTATCTCTGGCCGGCGTCATATGCGGCTGATGGGCCTCTCACCCTTCAGCCGCCTGGCCTTTGCAAGTCGCGATGTGCCTTCTTGCAATCAGAGAACAGCCCGTCAGCAGGCGTTCCCTTGGCAATGGTGTCGTGCAAGGCGCCATGACCAGCATCCAACCGCCGGAAGCGATCGGGCCTATAGGGTGCGTCCGAGGAAGTCGGTGACAACCTGCGTGAATGCGTCATTGTCATCTCCTGCCACCATATGGCCAGTTCCGGAGACATCGGTCGTCTCCGCGTGCGGCACAATTTCCAGGAATTCTGCAACGGTCTCCTGCGATACCAGATCGGACAGGGCACCGCGCACGAGCAGGGTCGGCGCGACGACTCTACCCGCACCCGCGACGAGCAATTCTACAAGTGTGTCGAATTGCTCGGCACCGGCAGACGCGTCCTGTTGCAACGCCTGAAAACGACTCGTGATGAAGGCGGGATCCCATCGCCACACCCATCGACCGTCGGCTCGTTGCCGCAGTACCTTGTAAAGGCCCTCAAGCCGCACCGGTCGTTCGCGGTGCGGGTTGTATGCCGCGATGACGTCGGCAGCGTTTTCGAGGTTCGCGAATCCGTCAGGATGCGCGGACATAAACGAGACGATGCGTCGAGCGCCATCGAACTCCATCCGTGGGGTCACGTCGACCAGCACCACCGCTCCCCACAACTCGGGGGGCGCAAGCAGGTGCGCGGCAAGAACGGTCATCCCGCCCAATGATGCTCCGACGACCGCGGGCGCGTCCTCGGTGCAGAATCGTTCTCGCATTATGAGCAGGTCATCGACAAGGTGCTCGACGTCGTATCGTCCGTCGGGGGCCCAGTCACTGTCGCCGTGCCCACGTGCATCGTATGCAACTACTGTGTAGCCGCGATCGCGCAGGCGGAGCGCTGAGGTGGTCCAGGCGTGACGACTCTGCCCACCTCCATGCAGCAGGATCACAACCTGCTGGTTGGAACCATGGGGATAGTAGTCGGCCGCCAGCGTGATTCCGTCACGAGCCAGTACCTGCATCTCGATAATGCCATCCGTCACGAGCTGCCGCCCCCGTCGCTGACGATCGTAACCGTTCCCTGAGCGGCGCACACTGGCCTGCCGTCGTTGGTGATGTCGATGCGTGCGACGCCCGATCGCCTGGTCAGGGCAATGACATCTGCCGTGGCGATGCATACGCCAGCCGTGACCGGCCGCAGAAGATTGATCTTGAACTCGGTTGTCGCGACCCAGCAGCCGGTCGGGATCACCGGATAAAAGACAACACCCAGGCAATGGTCGACCATGGCTGACAGGCAGCCACCATGCAATGTACGGAAGGGGGTAAGGAGCTCGTCTCGCACCTCCATCTCGGCGATCAACCGACCGGCGCTCAGTTCGGCATGACGAAATCCGAGATAAGCCGAGATGCCGCCCACATCCGTTGCTGCGCCGAGCACCTGCCCAGCAACTCGGGGGTCGAACTGCGGGAATTCCATCGGAGCCTCCTCCGTCTCTGCGTTGACCTGCCCCAAGGTGACACTACTGCCCAAGGTGACACTACTGCAGATTTGTGTCACCTGCATTGCCGATCTGCACGTCGTCGTGACAGCGGTGCCGATCCAATTCGGTAGACGCTGGTACGACGATGGCAGGCAGGAGGCAGCGGCAAAGGTACGCACGGAGGCCAGCAGGGCTGCGTCGTCTCGGACCGCGCACGGTGAGCAGGCTGAGGATCGTCCGCAGGATCCACTCCGCGGCGTCGTCCACTGAGATCCCCGGCTGCAGGTCATCGCGGTGACGGGTGAATACCGGTCGCAGGAACTCGGTGACGAGTTCGAAGAGGGCGACCGATGTGGACTCTGTCAGACCGATTCCAGCGAGGCGATCATCGCTGACGAACAGAGCGGAAATCGACTTCTCTCGGCTGGCGGCGTGAACAGTGGTCTCTACGAAGACCAGCACGGCAGATGCGAGATCAGGCTGTCCGGCGAGTGGCCCGCCAATCCCGTCGAGGTAGCGGCCGGCCGTCCGCAGGACGACGCCCGAGACCACCGATTCACGGTTCGCGAAGTGCCGGTACACCGTGGCCCGAGAGACGCCGGCCTGCCGAGCGATGTCCTCCATCGTCGTCGCCGAGAATCCGACCTCTTCGAAGCAGAACTCTGCGGCATCAAGTAGGGCATCCCGGGTGCTACCCAGGGCCGAGAATCGCGCGCCGCGACGTGCAGATTTCGTCGTCACCACAACAAGTATGCCGCTACTTCGTCGAGGAGCGCATCCCCCTCTGTCCTCTACCGGTGCGCATCTCTGCGGCCGGGCAGCGATACAGATCTGACATTATGTCGCGCTACCGCCAACTGAGTCGTCACGCAGCTGAGGCAGGAGGTGGCGGCGCGCGAATCGGCGCGCACCCTCAGGGGTATCGAGGGATATGCGGGTCGATGGGGTCAGCACGAACGACAGGATCACGCGGACAGTCAGCTCGGAAACCACGTGAAGTTCGACATCCGTGCGGGCAGCATCAACTTCTTGCGCGAGTTGGTCGGCCAGAAAGTTCGACGCGGTCGCGACAAGACCCCCTGCCTCGATCGTGAGAAACGGCAGTAGTGACTCCGGCTCGGTCTCCAACAGCCTGTTGAGCAGGGCGTGCCCCCGTACTGCCTTCAGCGTGAAAACGAATCCTTCGACGATCTTCTCCTCGAGATCCTGATGATTTGACACCTCTGCTTCCAACTCAACGAGGAACCTGGCGAGTTCTCGCAGAATCACCGCCTCGACAATGCGCCCCTTGCTCGGGAAGTGTCGGTACAGCGTCACACGTGCCAGCCGTGCGCGACGAGCGATGTCTTCGATCCGTGTGCGGCTGATCCCGACAACTTCGAATTGCCTTAGCCCGGCGTCGAGGATACGTTCCGAGGTCCCAGACGGCGACGGCGTCCGGATCACCGCGATGGCCTTCAGAAGCAACCTGGTGTAGTTCATCGTCGTGATCGGATCCTTCGAGCCGGGCAACGTCGCCGGGTGTCATGTGGGCAGGGGTCGTTGGTCGACCGTTGAGTATGCACCCAATGAACCTCCGTACGCCATACTTTCAAACCCCTGACGTGGGCATTGAAACGATCATACTAGGTGAGTACCATCGTTCCTGTGGTACGCAACGGGGCGCCCCGGTGCAAGTCCGGGCTGACGACGAACGAATGGATGAGGACCAACACGCGCGGGTCCTCATCGTCGGATGTCGTCGCCTCGGGACTGGCCCTATCGGAGAGGGAGTGCTCTGGCCTTGCAATAGTCATCATTGGAAGCGGTGTCCGAAGTGCGGTGTGGGCGTCGGCGGTCTCGCTTGTGCGCACGCGTTTCGGGGCTGCTTGCTCACTTGGTGGCGCAGTTCACGCTCCCGGTGTCAAGCATTGCGGACCTACACTCCCCTGCGTTCACGCCGCTACGCTCGCGGCTTGTTCACTGCCCGCCCACAGCAGACTGACGTCTGAGCTCTCCGCACGATCTGCCTTTCCCGGTGCCCTCGGTCGTGCGCCGAACGCCCCGACGGTGTCGCTCTCCTGGTGCGCACGACCATGGATGGCGGGCCTGTCGGTGGTCCGCCACGCGATTAGAGGGCTTTCAAATCGCCATCGCGGAGTACCCGAGGCGGGGCCTCTGCCCGTCGATTCATGGCCAGGACGTACGCCTAATCGCAGCTGCGATCGCCTGACACCTCCCCCCTCGCCGGCCTCGACCTCGCTAACGGACGCAAATGGCGCGCACGGGCCCGCGATTTCAGGAGACCCCGCTGCGCCGCGGCCTTCGCCCGGCGCCGGATTACTCACGGCCAGCATGCGCCAGCGACGAGCGTTTTCGTCTACTGGAACGAGTTCCAAGAGTTTTGTCCGACAATGCCACACGTGAGCGGCTACCGCTGCGAAATGCACGGCCTCCGGACACCAGGCCAAGATTTTGTGTCCATATTTGCGAAGGAGTAGAGCGATGTCAATCGATTTGCCGCACACCTTGGAAATCATAAAACAACGCCAATGGGCACTCGGCGACTTCGACTGGGGGGAGCCCGGCGCGGACACGATAACGGCCGAGCAGCTCCCGCAGGTCAAGCAATTCATGTCCGATCTGGTCTGGATCGAGCAGGTCGGCTCGCGCGCCTTCGTCGCGCTCGGCCGTCAAACCAAGGACAGTACGCTAGCTGAGATCTACCGCTACTTCCAGGCCGAGGAACAAAAGCACGCAAACGCCGAGCTGGCCCTCATGCGCCGTTGGGGAATGCTCGATGACGACGAGATCCCAGAACCGAATATCAATATCCGACTAGCCATAGAATGGCTGGACAGCTACGCAGATGATCTGCCGCTGTCCGTACTAGGCTCAGCGATTCCGATGCTCGAGGTGGCACTCGACGGAGCACTGTTGAAGTTCCTACTTGAGGAGATCCAGGATCCCCTGTGCCACAAGGTCTTTCAGCGGATCAATGCCGATGAGTCCCGTCACCTAGCTGTGGATTTCCATGTGCTGGACATGATTGGAGCGGGGCCGATACACCGACTGCTGATCGAAGCCGCCGGCGCCGCGCTGCGCCCATCCCTACTCATCGGCATCCTCACCGGGTTGCCCCTGCTGACCCGTATGCACGACAGCATCATCGCGATGGGACTCGACGAACAGATGCTCTTCGACGCGATTCGGAAGTTCGGCATTATCGGTGACCGGAGCGTCGCCACCCGCCGCAATCCGATCTACCAACTCGTCAAGTACTACGGTGAAATGGTCATGGACCAGTCGCACCCTTATCATCGACTACTCGGCAATGCCCTGTTGACGATCACTGAGCACTACCCTAAACAATGGCTCGGTTCGACTCCTTCCTGGATCAACGAGCTCACTTACCAACCGGTGGCCGCAGCATGATCGACGAGGGGCGGCCGACAGACGATGACCCCGGGCAAACAATTCCCGGTCCCACACGAGTCGTGATCATAGGTGCCGGGTTCTCGGGAATCGGCACCGCGATCCGATTACGGTGCGCGGGGATCGAGGACGTCGTGGTTCTCGAGCGCGCACCTGAGCCCGGCGGTGAGTGGCGCGACAGCGTTCATCCGGACGCATCCTGCGGTCGTCCGTCAGTACTGCGGTCGTTCTGGTTCACACGGGATCCCGCCTGGAGCCATAGGTATACGCCGGGCGTAGACGTCCGTGCCTACATGCGCGGCGTGATCACCCGGCATGGTCTCGATGGACGGATTCGCTACGGGTACAACGTAAACGGACTCGACTTCGACGAGGCTCGAGGGACCTGGCATGTGCGTGTCTCGACCAGCAGTGGCGAGGAGGAGAGCATCACTGCCCGCTCGGTCGTGGTGGCGACTGTGCCGTTCTCGAACGCAAGCAGGCGCGAGATCGTGGGCGCCGACGACTTTCGTGGCCACAAGATAGACGGTACCCGATGGGACGCCGGTATGGATGTAACCGGACTGACGGTGGCAGTCGTCGGTACCGGCACCAATGCAGTCCAGATGATCCCGGAGTTGGTGGACCGAGCCCGCCACGTCACCGTATTTCAGAGTGCACCGCGATGGGTTCTTCCCCACCCGCAGTACGGGACGGCAGGGTGGAGACGTTCGCTATTCGAGAAACTACCGCTGGCCGAGGATCTAGCCCGGAGTGCCCACTTCTGGGCGTACGAGTCTATCGGATACGGTTTGGTTCGAACAACAGGTCTCACCACCGCGCTGGAACAGGTATCTAAAATCCAGTTGAGGCTTCAGGTCAAAGATAGATGGGCGCGACGGCAGCTCGCACCGGACAACCGGGCGTGCCGTCCGCGATTGCTCATCTCAAATGATTTCTTACCGGCTCTAGATCGGGACAACTGCAGACTCCTCACCTTCCCGATCATTCGGCTTACGGAGCACGGAATCCTCACGGTTGATGGCGTCGAGCGCCGCTTCGATACGATCGTTTTCGATGCACCCGGCGAGGCTGGAGTACCATTCCCGGTTCGTGGTTGTGGCGCACGTCTCCTCCAGGAAGAATGGGTCGAAGGAGTTTACGCGTACAAGAGCATACATCTTTCTGGGTATCCCAACCTACATTTCACTTTCGGACCGAACTCCGGTCCGTATTTCTGCACAGCCCTAGCCTATCTGGAGGCGCAGATAGATTACATCGTAGAGTCGGTGCGGACGCTGGAGCGATGGGGGCTCCGATATATTGATGTACGAAAGTCAGCGCAGGACCGATTCAACGCGGTTGTTCAACGGCACTTGGCTCGCACGACTTGGAACTCTGGATGCGTTACTTGGCCTGTCGGGGAAGATGGTTTTAATCCCGCGGCTTTCCCGGGCTTGGCTCGACAATTCCGTAGCCAAATGACTCAGTTCGCCCTATCCGACTACCACGCTGTGCCCTAGGAGCTGCGGTCAGGTTCAGTTGCTGAGTCGTCGCGGTCTGATACTGCGGCACCGACATTCAGGAATCGATAGTGGATGTCGATGCGGCGTTCCATCGATCACCGTTCGCCGATATTGGTGGGGTCGGGCCGCTGGGATCTTCCTCGGACTAGGTGTGATGTCCAGGGAGGTTGTCCCGCTCCCCGCGGGTAAGTCGATGTGACAGGCGAAGGCCCCCGGTAGTGAAGTGGAGCTGTCTAGGAACCGCTTCACCACAACCCGGAGGCCTTCGTGTCCCACGCTAACGCAGCCCTGACTCCACGAGCACGACTACGCCTGGCCCAACTGATCGTCGACCGCGGCTGGACATACACAGCAGCAGGCAAGCTGTTCATGGTGTCTGCGCGGACGGCCGGGAAATGGGCCGACCGCTACCGCGTCGAAGGCCCGACCGGGATGGTCGACCGCAGCTCACGACCAACCACACAACCGAACAAAACACCACCACACCTGGTGCGACGCATCGTGGCATTGCGTTGGCGGCACCGGTTGGGTCCGATCTAGATCGCGGGCCGACTCGCGATGCCGGCCTCGACCGTGCACGCAGTACTGGTTCGCTGCCGAATCAACCGTTTGTCGCGCATCGACCGTGTCACCGGTGAACCGCTGCGCCGCTACGAACATGCCCACCCCGGCTCGATGATCCACGTCGATGTCACCAAGTTCGCCAACATCCCCGACGCCGGCGGGCACCGTTACCTGCACCGCGCCCAGAGCAAGCGAACCGGGGAACGCGGCGCCGCTTACCGGCCCGTCATCGGCACGGCTTACGTCCATACCGTCATCGATGATCACTCCCGCCTGGCCTACGCCGAGATCTGCACCGACGAGAAGGCGGTCACCGCGATCGGGGTACTGCAACGCGCGGTCACCTGGTACGCCGAGCGGGGTGTCACCGTCGAGAAAGTATTGTCCGACAACGGATCAGCCTATAAATCACATGCCTGGCGTGATGCCTGCACCGAGCTCGGGATCAGGCATAAACGGACCCGTCCCTACCGGCCGCAGACCAACGGCAAGATCGAGCGATTCCACCGCACTCTGGGAGAGGGCTGGGCTTATGCCCGGCTCTACGATTCGACCGAACAACGCAACACAGCACTACCGGGCTGGTTGCACTTCTACAATCACCATCGAGCCCACTCCGCGATCGGAGGTCGGCCACCGGTCACCCGACTGACCAACCTCCCTGGACATCACAACTAGGCGGGTTCGAGCTCTATGACGGCACCGTTCAGCACAAGCTGATGCGGTTGCACCAGATCCGCTATGAGGTCGACATCGTACCCTACGACTGGGCGTGGAATGTCATCGCCGTGCTGCTGCTCGTGGTGGGCGTACTGCTGTTGGGTGTAGCACGTCGCCGCGGTGCGGCGGCGCCACGATAGCGGCCGGGCCGTGCACGAACATCACAGTCCCGACGTATCGGGTGAGTATCTGACCGGGATCGTCGTTGTGCTCGTACTCGCCGCCGTCGGTGCATATCTGGCGGCAGTGTGGCGGCTACGGGCCCGCGGTGACCACTGGTCGTGGTGGCCGGCAGCCGCGGCTCTGAGCTGCGGTGTGCTGCTGATCGTTGCGGCGCTCGCGCCGCTGCCGGGCGAACCGTTCGCCACGCACATGGTGGTGGGAATGGTGGCGCCGCTGGCGCTGGTGCTGGCTCGCCCGATCACGCTCGCGCTCCGCGCGTTGGGCAAACCGGCCAGGGCCAGGTTGCTCGGGATCGTGCGGTCTAGGGTCGTCGCGGTGCTGATGTTCCCGCCGGTGGCGGCGGTGCTCGATATCGGCGGATTATGGCTGCTCTACCGCACCGGCATGTTCGCGGCCGTGCATGACCGGATGGGCCTGCATGCGGTGGTGTTCGTACACGTCTTCGCCTCGGGGGTGCTGTTTTCCGCGGCGGTGACCCAGCTCGAGCCGGTACGGCACCGGTACTCGCTGCTGCTGCGGGCGGCGACGCTGGTCGCGGCTGCCGCGGGGCATGCGATCTGGCCAAGACCTTGTATGCCTCCGGACCGGCGGGAACATCGTTCGCTGTCGGCGATGTGCAGCTCGGCGCCCAGATCATGTATTACGGCGGTGACGTTGTCGAACTCGCGCTCGCCGCGGTCCTGGCCGGCCAGTGGTACCTCGCGACCGGGCGCGCTCAACGCCATGTACTACGGCGACAACAACAATGGCAGCCGGTGACGTCGCACTGACGCCGATGTCCTCATTTTCTTCGGGGACGCCACCACGGTGTGCCCGCCTGCACGCGCGGGTGGCCAGGGCACCACTGTTCGGGTTCGACTCCGGCCCGGACACGGTCGATGTGGGCGCAGCACCCCGACCAGGTGGTCTTGGCGCAGGTCTGGCATCGCACGGGGGAGCACATCAGCGGCCCGCCTCGGTGGTGGTCTCGATTTTCGGGGGACCTTGGTAGGGGCGGTGCAGGGCGGCGAACCCCGGGGTGGTGGCTGCGGTGACCATCGCCTCGAGCAGGACCGGGCCCTGCTCGGCGGCAGGGGTTTCGGTCAGGACGGGTCCCTGGAAACCGTGGCCGTCGATGACGATGATCGGACTGCCGCCGGTGCCTCCGAGGGCATTCTGGCTGGCCTGGTGTGAGCGGGTGACGGCGCTGTCGAGACCGGGGTCGTCCAGGTACTGGGCCAGTGCCGGGTCCATGTCGGCGTCGGACAGTGATTCGGCGAGCGCGGTGGGCCCGAGGTCGTTGCCGTGCGTGTGCAGCCGGTTTCCGGCGGTGTCGTAGAGTCGCGCGAACGCCTCGGGCCCGCCGGTTGCGGTGGCTGCGGCGAAGACCCTCCCGATGACCGAAACGAAGCTCGATACCGCCTCGGCGAAACCACCCGGCACGACCTCCGGGCCAGGACTGCTGGGCCGGTGGGGCGCGTTCATGGCCGGGCGCACCCGGGCAGTGATCGGGATATGGCTGCTGGTGCTGATCGCACTGGGCGCCGCCGCGCCGAGTGTGTTCACCTCCCTGGCCGGGGCCGGGTGGCAAGCCAACGGCTCGGAATCGGTCCGCGCCCGTGAACTCGCCCAGCAGCACTTCGGTGGTAACTCCTCGGCCGCGGTGCAGGTGGTGATCCATTCCGACACCGCCACCATCGGTGCCCCGGCGATGGCACGGGTGGTCGAGCAGGCCACGGCGGTCTTCGCCGGGGACGAGCGGATCGGGCAGGTGATCGCCCCGCAACCGGGGTTCACGATCAGCCCTGACAGACACACCGGCATCGTGATCGCGGGCGCCAATGCCTCCACCGATGACATGGTCAAAGCCGTCGACGAGCACAAAGACTCGTTGACCGCGCTGTCCAAAGACGGCATCGAGGTGTATCCGACCGGGGCGTCGGCGTTGTGGAGCGATTTCAATGTCGCCAACCACGACGCGATGATCCAGGCCGAGATGCTGTCGTGGCCGGTCACCCTGGCGATCATGGTGCTGGCGTTCGGATCGCTGGTCGCGGCCGGGCTGCCGCTGTTGCTGACCCTCGCGGGCTTGGTGGCCTCCGCGGGTGGGTTGGTGCTGCTGAACCAGATCACTCCGATCTCGGTGTGGGCGATGAACTTCGCCATGATGTTCGCCCTGGCCCTGGGCATCGACTACGCGCTGTTCCTGGTCGCGCGCTTCCGCGACGCGCTGGCCCGCACCGGCGATCCCCGCGCCGCGGTCGCCGAAACCATGGACACCGCAGGCAAAGCCGTCCTGCTCTCAGGGCTGACGGTGCTGGTGAGCTTGTCGGCGGTGCTGATCGTGCCCGCTCCCGCCGTGCGGACCATGGCGGTCAGGATCATGCTCGCGGTGGTGTTCGTCCTCGCCGCGACCCTGACCCTGCTGCCCGCCGTCCTCGGCGCGCTAGGCACCAAGATCAACGCCGCCGCGCTGCCCTACACGCGCCGCCAGCAGCACCGCTCGCCGGTGTTCGCGCGCTGGGCCCAGATCCTGCACAAGCATCCGTGGCCGTTCGCCGCGGTGGCACTGGCCATCCTGATCGGGCTGGCCGCGCCGGTGTTCGGGCTCAAGACCGCGATGCCCTCGATCGCGGTCGTGCCCACCGACGCGCCGGTGCGCCAGGGCTATGAACTGATCGCCGAGCAGATGGGGTCCGGCGCTCCGGGCATGCTCTCGATCATCAGCCCGACCGCCGACGCGGCGGCCAGCGAGACCATCGCGCGCGCCAGCGACGGCATCGTCATGCTCACCCCGCCCCAGCCCGCCGCCGACGGCGCTGATGTGGTGATGATGCAGGCCATGCCCGCAGTCGATCCCTCGGCACCACAGATGGCCGAAATCCTGGACCGGTTGCGCGCCGACCTGCCCGCCGACGCGGTGGTCGGTGGCGCGGCGGCGGAAAACCTCGACCTGAAACAAGCCCTCGACGACTACCTGCCGATCGTGGTGGCCATCATCTTGGTGCTCGGGTTCGTGTTGTTGCTGATCGCGTTGCAGGCCCCGCTGATCGCGGCCTTGGGAACCCTGGTCAGCTTGCTCTCGACCGCGGCCGCGTTCGGGGTGGCCAAGCTGATCTTCCAGGACGGGCACGGCGCCGAGCTGCTGGGCTTCACCCCGCAGGGGTTCCTGGACGGGTGGGGGCCGGTGTTCTTCTTCGCGATGATCTTCGCCATCGCGATGGACTACACGGTGTTCTTGCTGGCCACCGCCAAGGAACACTACGAACGCTCTGGCGACCCGCACGCCGCGCACCTGGACGGGCTCGCGCATTCGGGGCGGGTCATCTTCGCCGCCGCGGCGGTGATGGTGGCGGTGTTCTTCACCTTCGCCCTGGCCGACCCGCTGCCCCCGAAGGAGATGGGCATCATCCTGGGTGTCGCGGTCCTGCTCGACGCACTGCTGGTGCGGCTGGTGCTGCTGCCGGTGATCCTGCGCCTGACCGGGCACGCTGCCTGGTGGAGCCCGGCGTGGCTGACCCGGGTGCTTCCCACCATCAGCTTCGCTCACCACTGAACCACCGGCCAACCCACTTCCTCGGATCCCCCGCTCAATACCCCACGGGGTATATTGGGGAGGATCCGAGAAGGGAAACATCGATGAACGCCAACGACGAGGCGATGACGCAAGTCCTCAACAGACTGCGCCGCGCCCAGGGCCAACTCACCGGGGTGATCGCCATGATCGAGGACGGGCGCGACTGCAAGGACGTGGTCACCCAACTCGCCGCGGTCTCCAAAGCGCTCGACCGCGCCGGATTCAAGATCGTCGCCACCGGCCTGCGCGAATGCCTCACCGAAACCCCCGACGGTGAGGCCGCGCCCATGAGCATCGACGAACTGGAAAAGCTCTTTCTCGCCCTAGCCTGACCCCACACAGCGCGGGGTCGGGTACGCACACTGGAAGGACTCCCGCCGATGGCATTGCCACCGCGACCGCACGGATGGACCATCACCCGCCTCGTCCCGGCCCTGGCCGGGACGCTGGTCCTGCTCAGCGTATTGCTGAGTGTGACCCTGTCTCCGTGGTGGCTGATCCTGGCCGCCCTGGTCGGGGCGAACTTGCTGCTCTACAGCGCGGCGGGCTGGTGCCCGGCCACCCTGGTGATGCGCCGATTCGGTCTGACCGACACGACCTGCCCAACCCCTACCGCCTGACCGCTCTCCTCGGATCGGAGCACACGAATGGACCTGGCCCTGTCGACCACGCTGCACACCACCTTCGACGACGCGCTCGAACGCACCCGAGACGCGTTGGCCGAGCAAGGATTCGGCATCCTCACCGAGATCGACATGCAAGCCACCCTCGGCCACGACATGGAGGACTACCGCATCCTCGGCGCCTGCAACCCACCCCTGGCCCACCGAGCGGTCGAGATCAACCGCCAGATCGGGCTGCTGCTGCCCTGCAATGTCGTGGTCCGTCGCGACCGGACCGACACCGACACCGACACCGACACCGACACCATCATCGTCGAAGCGATGAACCCTCAGTTCATGGTCGCAGTCACCGGTCAGCCCGCACTCGATCCGGTCGCCGAGGATGCCACCACCCGCCTGCGCGCAGCCCTGGCTGCGCTGGGGGCCACGGGGATTTGACATGACGCCCACCGTCCCGGTCTATCCCGGTCACTGCGCCAGACTGCCGCGCCTTCCCAACGAGCCGATCGTCCCTACGGCCCTGAGCCGATTATCGACGACCCGAATAACCTTGGCACGCCGCTCGGTGAGACCACCCACCACATCTCACTCCGGCCTTCGCCAAGCCTAGGATTTCCGACCGACCCGCCGAGCAAGCGCGCCGGTTCGAGACCTCGGACTCCGAGTGCACCGGTGGTGACTGGTTGCAGAGCGGGACCGATGGCGTCCTTGCCGGTGCCCGGCCCGGTGGGATGCGTATCGCACTCACATGTAGCACCGGTGCATCAGCCACTGGCACTGAAGCAATTGAATATCAAGGAAATGATAGAATGATTGCCAACGCGAGGTGGTATGACGTGAGCAATGGGGCTGGATACATTGCAGCGCAGCTTCCTTCCAGAACCCTCATCAGCAATTACAGTAGCTATAGCCCGAAATCCCTTCTAATCTGCAGCAGACCCCGCACCCCAGCGCGGTCCTGAACCTGCTCGTCGGCCGTGCTGGGCCTGGCAAGTAAAGGCAAAGCGACCGAGATGGTACGCCTGGAATGTAGGCCTTTGATCAGACTTCGTTGTCTTGCGAAATCCGCCTAGAGCAGTCCAATATTCTCGGTGTGCAGCGTCGCAGTCGGATCGATTCGGATTCCCCGGGCTCGTGACGACGCATCGATAATTCCCCAAATGATAGCGCTGAGATGATCCCGGAAGGCCGAGCGGGACATCGCGGATGGGTCGGCTTGCGAGTCAATCCACCAATCGGTTGCGGAGAGGCTGGCCCCTATGATTGACTGCACGACCAAATCTATGCCGGTGCTGTCCGCGCCAACGTTCTCCAACACGGCGGCGAAATGGCCAGCAATGAAACCGGCGAGCTCGCGTGCATCCTCCAGGGCCTGATCGGATTCTGATGAGCTCTCGCTAAAATGACTCCGCACGAGATATTTGAAAACGTTGCGGTGCTCGTCGACCAATTGCGTATATTGCTCGACGAGCTGATTCATCACTTTACCGATCGGCTCGGATCCGAAGTCGACCGCATCGAGAATGTTGGTCCACATGAGGTCCTTCGCCCGCTCCACCACAGCGGCACGGAGGCCCTGTTTGTCGTTGAAGTGGCGATACAGCTTAGGTTTTGTTGCGCCTGCTTCCCGGGCGATATCGTCCATGCTGGCCTCGGGGCCATATTTAGCGAAGGCTTGGTACGCGGCATCGACCAGCTCCGCGCGCACTACGGCCCGATGCTCTTCCCAACGGCTTGATCGTGCGTCAACTCGCCGAACCACCGAGCTACCGACCTCCAACATTTTCCGTCGCGCGCCTGCCACGATGCCGATCCTACGCTACGGGCTACACGGATGGACAAGTACACGAGGTCGGCAGCCCGTTAACGCCTGGATTCTGGCGATGCCACCGCTGGTTGTGGACGGTTAGCCGAATGTCACAATGACGGTATCGGTGATCGGTAGAGACTGGCAAGCCAGGCGGTCGCCCTCCTCGATGTCGTCCTCGTCGAGTACGTCGTTCACTCTCATCTGTATGTCACCATCTATGACCTTGCATACGCACGCGCCGCATCCGCCT
Source organism: Nocardia asteroides (assembly GCF_900637185.1). Taxonomy (NCBI): domain Bacteria; kingdom Bacillati; phylum Actinomycetota; class Actinomycetes; order Mycobacteriales; family Nocardiaceae; genus Nocardia; species Nocardia asteroides. The sequence continues at coordinate 4,974,405 of NZ_LR134352.1, forward strand.
TCGCGGCACGAGTACGGCGGCGAAAAGCCCTCGTTCAGCAGGACTTCGACGAGCGTAAGATCCTTGGGCCATTGAAGCTCGGCACGGTCACCATCCAGGTAGACCACGAGACGTGCCTGCTCCGTGGTCATCGACTGCTTGACGCCAATTTCGGTGTCGAACGGATCGGAACGAAGAGATTGGAAAATTTCTCGATGGAGATTGCCATGCGGGATGCCGACATGATGCGCTACGTCGCCCACTAGGTCCATGAAAGCCGCTGGACCGCACACGAAGTACATTCGATTCTTATATGCGCTGCAGAGTTCTGAGAGAGTTTCTCGGTCCGGGAGTCCTCGCTCGCTCTCCAGCCACTCTATGAGAATGAGCCGTTCCGGAAACTGTTTCGCCATATAGCGAAGGTCTTCGCCAAAAATTACGCTCTCTGCGTCCTGGTTCGCATAGAAAAGCACAAGATGGCCATCACCCTCGAGCAGAGCTGACTTGATAATTGAGATGATTGGCGTGATGCCGCTGCCAGCTGCTAGCAGTACCATATCCGAATTCAGATCCTGCGGCGTGAAGTGTCCGCTAGGCGGTAGCACGGACACGATAGTGCCAGTGGTGATATTGTCGCACAGCCAGTTGGATCCATACCCACCCGCTGTGCGTTTTACTGTTACGGCCAGCTCGTCCTCGGTGTGCGGAGAACTCGACAGCGAGTAGCAACGGGCTGCAGGTTCCCTCTCGCCACTCCCAGGAATGCGCAACGTAAGGAACTGTCCCGGAGTGTACGAGAATGTTGCCCATTGATGCTCCGGGACGTCAAACCATATCGAGACGGCATCCTGCGTCTCCTGCACCACGCGGGACACAGTGAGCTCACATGGCATATTTTTCTTCGAGAACATTCCATCTCCCTCGATGCTGGACAGTCACTCTAGGACGTCCGTATGGCCCGGCGGTCCGGCATCAAATGTTGTAATTCACCAGACCGTATCGGCGACCTATCGCGAATCCGAGGCGGGCCAGAGGCGCGTTGAGGTCCTGGTACCGTGGCCCTACCGCCCGCGTAATAAAATCGAAGCCGAGGGCGTCAGGCCCGATGAGAACGCGCGGCTTATTGCGACGCACGCCCTTCATGATTGAATCCGCAGCGCCTTCGGGTGTCGTGAGAGCAATCCGATCGAATCCGGCAACAATCTTCTTTTGATCGCCCATTGTGCCGACGCCCCGAGCATCCCGCACGATATTGGTCCGGACGCCACCGGGATGAACGCAGGTTACACCTACGGGCAAGCGGTTAATTCGCATCTCTTGACGCAGCGCTTCGGTGAAACCTCGGACAGCGAATTTGGACGCGTTGTACGCGCTCTGGCTGGGTATGGCCATCAGCCCGAAAACGCTCGAAACATTGACAACGTGGCCGTCACCTGAATCAATCAGATCCGGAAGAAATAGTTTTGTTCCGTTAACCACACCCCAGAAATTGATGCCCATCAACCATTCGAAGTCGATCCATTCCATGTCCACTACATCGGCGCCTAGCGCAACGCCCGCGTTATTGACGACCATGCTGATCGATCCGAATTCCGCCAGGACGCGGTTCCGGTAATCCTGGAATGCGTGACGATTGGCTACATCGAGCTCATAGGGTCGGCATTCTGCACCAAGCGAACTGCAAACAGCGGCGGTCTCCTGTGCGCGTTCCGCGTCGATATCAGCGATCGCGAGCCGGGCGCCGTCGCCAGCGAGCCGAATTGCGACGGCGCGGCCGATGCCCGAACCGCCCCCCGTTACCGAGACCACCCGGTCTCTGAAGTATTTCATTTCGGAAGGTTCCCCTTTTCGAGCGCCTTCGAGAGGTCGGCGGTGTATTGTGTACCGGCCAAGTCGCCGATAAATCCGAAATCCGCCGGCGCCAGTTTGCGAGTGCGCCGCCAGTATTGCCATGTGAAGCCCGGCCAAACAGTTCGGTTGACACCCTGTGCGTCGAGGTACCAACTTGTACACCCGCCGCTACTCCAGACTCCCTTGACCAGCTTGGCCTGAATTTCGGAGTTGAATTTCCGCTGGACCGGCTCGCGTACTTCTAGCGCAGCTGCGCCACGTTTGTTGACAAGATCGATCGCCGAGATAATGTATCTGATCTGGCATTCAATCATAAAGACTACGGAGTTATGGCCCAGCCCCGTGTTGGGGCCGAGTAGGAAGAAGAGATTGGGGAATCCGGCGGTGGTGATGCCGAGGTGCGTCTGGATCCCTTCGTCCGACCAAACCGTTGCGAGTTCCCTGCCGGACGAGCCCTTGAGGCGAAGGCTTTCAAACCCGTCGGTCACATGGAATCCGGTCGCGTAGATGATCACATCCGCTGGACGCTTCTCGCCGTTCCGTGACACGATCGCGTCCTCGGTTATCTCAGAGATACCTTCGGTGATGACGGTTGTGGTTGGTCGATTCAGTGCTGGATAGTAGTCACTCGAGCCGAGAATCCGCTTACATCCGATGCGATAGCTAGGCGTGAGTTTACCGCGCAACACGGGATCATCGATTCCCTGTGCGATGTTCCACTTGGCAATGCTCTCAAGTGGGCGCATGAGGTTGAGGTGGCCATTGAGGCCCATTGACAACGATTCTGCTGACCAGTAGACAGCCGCCCGCACTGCCTTCGCAAGAATCGGCATCCTGGTGAATGCCGCCCGGATAGATTCCGGAATCTTGACATTCTTCCTTGGTAGTACCCATGCTGGCGTCCGCTGGTATACGTGCAGTTCAGCGGCTTCCTTGGCAATCTCGGGAATGAACTGAATCGCACTGGCTCCGGTGCCGATCACGGCGACCTTCTTGCCCGCCAATGAGCAATCATGATCCCACTGCGCCGAATGAAAGACCGTGCCGTTGAAGTTCTTCTGCCCGTCAATTGTAGGGATGCTCGGTATGTGTAGCGCTCCGACTCCTGAGACTAGGAACTGGGCGATGTACTCGTGGCCGTCGGATGTGACCAGATGCCAGGCGGAATCATCGGGATCCCAATGTCCGGATTGCAGTGTCCGACCAAAATGAGTGTACCGATACAGATCGTACTTGCGTGCTAGCCCGGTGAGATAGTTCTGGATCTCGCCCTGCCCTGCCCAGAGCCGACTCCAGTCCGGTTTGGGTTCGAAGGAGTACGAGTACATATGCGAAGGAACGTCACATGCGCAGCCCGGATACGTGTTGTCGCGCCATGTTCCGCCGATCTCGGTCTCTTTCTCGATAATTAGGAAATCATCTATTCCCGCTCTCAGCAACTGTATTGCCATCCCCATTCCCGAAAATCCGCTTCCGACGATGAGGACTTGCGCCCGGTGGACTGTGATTCGCGCTCCGTCACCTCCCGAGCCATTGGACTTTTGTGCATACTTGGCAGATCGACTTTTGCTCATCGGTTTCCTCTGGCCGGTGCGGCTCGCCCAGTGCTAGCCGCAAATTCATGTGTCGTGCGAAATTCCTCGCCACGTCCGTGCGCTTGTGTTTTCGCCGGACTGGGCTGCTCACCGCTGGGCGATATCCTCGGGGAGGCTCCTGGACAGACGCCACAGGAACATTGTGATGCGCCCTTCGATCATGCCGGCCTCGTCAAAGAACCGGATCATCGGCTCGGACATGAACTGCAAATTCTCCCGGTAGTGTGGACCGGACTGGCACGCCAAGAACCCACGTAGTGGATGCACGCCGACGACACGATACAGCTTCGGGTTAATCAAGATCGGATAAGCCAAGTTTGCGACGACCGCGAGCACGCCGCGATGCCATGCTCTCGAGACTCGCCCCCGTACGCGCATGCCATCGACAAGTTCGGTTCGCGCGAACGTGATGTGGCGTGCCTCCTCGAGTACATGGATCTTCATCAACTGCCGGACCTGTGGCTGTAGACGCTCGTCATTCATCGCCTCGCGCTGGGCCCTATCGAGGATCTCCTCGATCAACAGCGTCGCACCCTGAATGGACGGCCCCAGCGGGATGAAGTGCAGGATCTTCGCCATCGAAAGGAACCCGCGCGGGAGCTTGTAGGGCGGGATGCCCGTTTTGGCAATCAAGCGCGCGAACATCATGGAGTGGCGGCTCTCGTCGCCAACTTCGGCGAGTGCGTACAGCGACTTGTTGTCGACGAGGTCCCCTGTGGTGTTCTGCCGTAGCAACGCCATGCTCAGCAGATTCTCAGCGTAGATTCCGAAGCTGAGAATGCTCACGAGTTCATGCTTGCCCAGCTCAACTTTCTGTGCGTCCGAGAGCCGGTCCCAGATCTCGGTGCCGAAGAGCGACACCCGGTGTTCGGGCAGCCATGCCTTATCCGGCCACCATGGACTATCCCAGTCGATGTCAACCTCGGCGTCATAGGACTTCTCGGCAGAGGTCTTGAGCAGTCGCCCGGCCGATCGTTGAAGATCGGTGCGTCGGCGTCCACTCACGCGGGCCATGCCGTCAGTGGTAACGGCTATCGGCCCGGCGCTGTGGCTTCGTACTTCGCTTGATGTCATTTGTCCATCTCTCGACTCGGCCGATGGCACGGCATCGGCGTATCTGGCACGGTGTGCCACCCCGTCGGAATGCTTGGACTCCCGCCCAAAGTTACCCGAACGATGGGTAGCGGATACTCGGGGTATGAGGTAACTTTGACTGCGGCAGACCGGATTGTCAAGCGGTCAACGCCCTCGGATTCCGACGTCGGCCCACCACACCGGCAGTGCTGGTGTGGTGGATCCCGTTGCAGGCGTCGGCTGGCGATCACGCGAAGGAAGCCACAGTGAATTCTCATAGTCCGCACGATGACTCCGACTACATCGGGTCCGCGACGGTGATCATGGCAAGCACGGAAGTCGAGGTACAGGTCGAGCTGCGCGGCTTCTTCCAACCCATCGATGGCCGCTTCTGCTGGTACGGGCGGGTTGGACAGAGTGACATTCTCGACGAGTTTCTGCAGGGTCGTCGACGTTCGGTAGTGGTCCGGACTTCTGCCGGCGAAGCTGCCGGAACCATCGGTGATCGAGACTTCTGGGGTCGCTATCGGATTCAAGGCCGCGGTCGCCCGCCATACCCCACGCCGTCATCACTAGACGAAGTCGAGGCGACGCCGAGTTGAACTACGGACCGCGAAGACGGACGGCGACAACCAGCCGCTTGCGAATGGAACCGGAACCGACATGATCCGCTATGGACACCTGCTCGACGCCCGAAGATCCGCAGCCTGGACCATGATTGTCACCTGCGGCGCAGTGGCTCTCGTTGTCGCGGCTATGGCAGCGCTCTATACCGCGCTCCCCGCTATAGCCTTGGACACGGGCGCGGATCAAAACGCGCTTACCTGGATAGTCGACGGCTATACGCTGGTGCTTGCTTGCCTCGTGTTGCCAGGGGGAGCGATCGGCGACAGATATGGCCGTCGACGTGTTCTGACGGCAGGCTTGGCCGTATTCGCGGTCGCTTCTCTGGTGCCCGTGCTGGTCGACGCCCCGATATGGCTCATGCTCTCCAGGGCTGTAGCGGGAGCCGGAGCCGCCTTTGTCATGCCTGCGACTCTCTCGCTGCTGACCGCAAACTTACCGGTGGACAAACGGGAGTACGCGGTCGGGGTGTGGGCAGGTGTCGCCGGTTCCGGCGGAGTAATCGGTATGGTCGGATCCGGTCTGCTCCTCACACGTTGGTCATGGCACTCGATTTTCGTCGGCCTGACCGTCGTCGCACTGCTGCTGTTGGTGCTTGGTCTCACCGTCCCTGATTCACAAGACACCGAATGCCCGCGGCTGGAGGTTCGCGGCATGTTCTTGGTGGTACTGGCGATCGGGACGACGGTATTCGCGGTCATGGAGGCTCCGACGCGTGGTTGGACCGATGGCTGGGTCTTCGCCATGGGAGCGACCGGCGCAATGAGTGTCGTGGCCTTCATCGTCACTGAACTCCGTGTCGAGCACCCCTTGCTTGATGTACGGCTGTTCCGCCGCCGAGGTTTCTCGAGCGGTGCGTTGTCGATAACCATTCAATTCCTCGTGACTTTCGGTGTGATGTTCCTGCTGGTGCAGCATTTCCAGCTCATCTTGGGGTTCACGCCCCTGCACTCGGCCTTGGCGCTTGCCCCGATGGTTGCTCCCCTCATCGTGATGTCTCTCGTCTCACCGATGATCGCCGCGTGGCTGGGGCTCCGGGTGACGACCACGACCGGGCTACTTACCATCGCAGTCGGCTTGTTGGCCCTCCAGCGCCTCGACACCGGTTCGTCTTACCTCGATGCGCTCTGGCCGCTGCTGATCATGAGCGCTGGCCTGGGCATGTCGGCCGCTCCCGCCACCAACGCGATCATGCTCGACACGCCCTTGGAGAAACACGGGGTATCAGCTGCGGTCAACGACGCAACTCGAGAGATCGGCGCCGCAGTCGGTGTCGCCGTCGCCGGCAGCATCCTGTCGGCGAACTACACGTCGAAGATCGCGGAGGTGTTACCCCGCCTTCCTGAGCCTGCTCGCGACCCGGTGCGGAGTTCGCTGGCTGGTGCACTCGAAGTCGCTGAGCGCGCGGGGGCTGCGGGAGAGCCCCTCGCCGAGTATGCGAAAGCCGCCTTCTGGGATGGAGTGGAACACTCCGCGTTCGCGCTGGCCGTGATCAGCCTCGCAGGCGCGCTGATACTCATCCCGCTCTCTCCTGGACGCACAGTCGACGAAGGCCACAAAGTCAGTTGCGTTCGCCGGGGCCGTCGAAATCGTCTGCGACGCCTCCGGCTTACGCGTGGTGCGCGGAGGAAGCGGTTGGAGTCAATGCCTACCATTGAACCGGCGCAACGGTAAGCCGAACGCACTTTCCGGATCCGTTCACACTTGCGGACCGCTTCAGGGCGTCAGCAGAACAGCCAGTCGGGAGCGAACTTTGGTGATGAACTCTCGTCGCCGACGTGCTCGGGTGGTCGGCTAATGGCACATGCCCGATCTGAGTGACTGCCCGGTTGTCGTGGTGTCCGGCCCGAGAGTGCGCCCCGTTCCTGGTCTAGCCGGTTGGAGCCTGAGCCGTTCGGGGCTCCTGCAGGATTGGGTGACAGCCCTACTCCGGAGGTGTGGCCAGCGGGGAGCCAGTAGGATTCCAGGTCGCTGATCGGTGGCACATCTGGGAGAACGTCGGTGACGCCCTCGAACACGCTATCGCACCGCCGACACTGCCTGACCGCCGCGGCGGGCTGCCTCGATGACGCCCCCGCAACTACCCGATATCGCCGAGGTCTCCGCAGGCTTGCATCGTGGTCCGGTCGAGCCAGGTCTGCGCCAAGACAGGGTCGCGATCCGATGCCAGCAGCGTTTCGCCGAGGTCCAGGAATCATCTACGAGTTCAAGCCCTATCTCCTCAGCGGTGGAATAAGGGATGCACCCGACGCCGCCCTGCTGTTTGACGCGATCACCGCCTGCGGCTATCGAAGTCAGCCGAACCTCGTCCGCGCCTATCAGGCCTTCCTCGATGCCGCTCACATCATCGGGCCCCCAATTATGACCGAACCTGCTCGCATAGACCCAAATGGCCAGTGGCGCTTCGACATGACTCTACCGCCAGCCCGGATTCGACGCACCCGCTGGTCACGTTCGTTTGCCGCGATCATCAAGGAGCTGTGTGAGAGGCGACGCCACCTTCGGCGAATCCTTCTGAGCGGCTGAGCAACCCACACAGTCGAATTACGAAATAGTGCCAGATCCCTGATTCGGCCGGAATTGAACCTGGCATCGATGGAAGTGAGCGGCCCGCGGAAGTAGTCCGCGACTGCCCACGCGATCGCCAGTTTGCGGTACGTGGCAAAGAGTGGTTTACTCAGGGATTTCTCGTAAACCTAGCGGTGGAACTTGTTGTGGGCCTGTTCCATTTCGGCAGTCCGACACCGGGCGCCTGGCGGTGCGGGATGAAGAGGCCGTTCCCTGGTAGCCGCCGTCGGCGATGACCATAGCGGTGCGGCAGGCGTCGGGCCGGATTCCGTCCAGGCCTGCGGTGCAACGGACGTCCGATCACGACGACGACTTCGTTATCGGGCGTCGCTGGCGACCAGATGGTGGGTCGAGTACCAGTGGTTCCTACTCGGTGCGGCAATGTGCGGTCGCAGGTCGGACCAGATGCTGACCACCGTAAGCGCCACACCATGCGGGATCGGACCGGGGTCGCAGCGCCAACGTAATACCAGGTCGTCGATCACCGGGCTTTGGCCGGCTTCCATTCCGAATACCGCCGCGGGTTGACGCATCGTCAGATGCGTCCGCAGTACCTGGCCACCAGCAACACCCGGCCCTCGAAACACAACTCCCGATGTCGGCCCCGCAACGACCGGTCGGTGCCCTCGTGCGGAAGCCGTGTGGTCGGGCGAGCGAACATGCGTGGCCACAGCCCGGAGATCAACTCCATCATCGAATAAGCCGCCGAGTGGCTACCCCCAGAACAATACTCACTGCTAGTCGAACGAATTATGGACAGCCGTTAGGAGGCGCTCATCGGCAAAGCCGCCAGGGGCCTTGTTGTTTGCCGGATCAACTCTGTCCGATGAACCAACGACTTATGCGGTGACCACCTTCAAGGTCGAAAGTCCGCGAAAAGACAGCCCGGTGCGCCAGCGGGGCTGCTCGACCAGCCGAAGATCGGGAAATCGGGACGCCAGGAGCGGGAACAATATTGCCCCTTCGAGCCGTGCAAGCGGTGCGCCGAGGCAGAAATGGATGCCGGCCCCGAACGACAATGGCGGGACCCCGGTTCGGGTGATGTCGAGACTGTCGGGGTCGTCGAACCGATCCGGGTCTCTGTTGGCTGCCCCCAAGCAGGATCAGTACGACCTGACCGGGATGTAAATCAACTCCCGCCAGTCGCGTCGGCTGGAGCACCGTACGCCCGTTGGTCTGGACGGGGGACTCATAGCGCAATAGTTCTTCGACTGCGTTGCTCGCCAACTCTGGCCTGGCACGAAGTTCGCGCATTTGGTCAGGGTGGGCGAGCAGCGCGGCGACGCCGTTGCCGATCAGGTTCGTGGTGGTCTCGAACCCTGCCGCAAACAAAAGAATCGCGGTGCCGACGCATTCGTCGTCGTCTAGGATGTCGTCGCCATTCGCGACGGCGAGCCGGCTCAGTAGGTCATCGGTAGGGCGGGCGCGTTTGACCGCCAACAGGTCAGCGAAATATGCGGCAAGTTGGTCTTCGGCGTCGCAGGCTGCTGTCAAGGCTGCGATATCGGCACCGGGTTCGAGCGAGGCCAGCAGGGCCCGCACCAGTGGGGCTGCTACCGCTCTATCAGTGCTGCTACCGCTCTATCAGTAAAGGGCACCCCGAGTAGATCTCCAATCACATTCACGGGCAGCGGGAGCGCCAGATCGTTGATGATGTCGACGGAGACCCGTGCTTCCATGACATTGAGCAAGTGATTGACCTGTGTGACGATGCGGCCGCGCAACTCGTCGATGTGCCTCGGGGTGAACACGTCGGCGACCAACCGACGCAGCCGGTGGTGGTCAGGAGGGTTGCGGAACAGCATGGTGCGTCGGAACCGGTGCATGGCCTGATGGTGCAGCTCTTCAGGAATGTCGGACAAGCCGAAGCCCAGCGACTCGTCGGCCTTGCCGAGGCTGCGGTCGCGGAGCGCCGCCGCGCAATCGTCGTAGCGGCTCAATACCAGCACGCCCGATCGTGTAACCAACACTGGTTGCGTCTGGCGCAGCCGCCGGAACGCCTCGTAAGGTCCGGCCGAGCCGTGATCGGTTAGCAAGGCATCCAGGAGCAGTGCTCGCTCGCTCGGTACAGTCATGCCTGTCTCCTTGCACTCACCGGCGACTGCAAGAAATGTTTGACATCGACCACAATGAACAGTGCTGTGGCCGTGACAACCAAATGTCCCCCTGCATCCTCGATTCTGGCCCCGAGATGTAATTTCCGGCCATCTCGAGACCGTAGTTCGGCGTGCAGGGCGTAGGGAGTGTCGAGCTGAACCGGAGCAAGATAGTCGAGGTCGAGATGGCGCGTCACGGCGAGTTCGCCGACGGTGTATAGCAGGAAACCGAATAGGTCGTCGACTACTGTCGCCACAGCGCCCCCGTGCACTATTCCGGGCGCTCCTACATGACGTCGATCGAATCGGTGGTGAGCGACCACGCCGCCTGCGCAGCGCTGGGCCGTCAGAAAATGCCCATGCGGGTTGGCCGGTCCACAACCGAGACAGTTGGGATGGTGGGGAGGCAACTCAGTCGATCGAGGTTCCAAAAGTCGGAACGAACGCACCCATTCCTCCAAGTCAGGATCGGACGACCTGCCGCCCGTGTCCGATAGATTGCTCATGGTCAGCCTTCCTGTCGATGAAGCCGCACCCAACACCGATCTCGAGCGTGACCACTATGCAAATACATATCGCGCACGCCAGAGGGGGTGCGCAGCCGGTGGCCCCATTCCACCACCACCGGCGCGAAACGTGCCGTGCACTGGGAGGTGACTCCCATCTTCATTTGCAGCCTTTCGCCGATGTCGACGTGCACGGTAATGTCGCCGGTGTCGCGAAAGCTTCGCACTATGGGTATCAATGTCCTGTTCCGTCCTACTCAGGACCAGGCATGGAGATAATTCCTAAATCTCGACGACGGTCAGCTCGCCGTTCGCATGCAGGGTGCGCAACCGCTTCTTATCGAACTTGCCGACCGAGGTCTTGGGCACCTCTGCGGTGAAGCTCCAGCGCTCAGGCAGCCACCACGTGGCGACCTTGCCGTCGAGGAAGTCACGCAGTTGGGCAGGTGTTACTTGCCGCCCGTCGCGTACGACGATCACAGCGAGGGGGCGTTCCTGCCACTTCTCATCCGGGACCCCGATTACTGATGCCTCGAGCACGTCGGGGTGACCGGCGAGCAGAAGTTCGAGCTCGACCGAGGAGATCCACTCCCCGCCGGACTTGATCACGTCCTTGGTGCGGTCGGTCAGCGTGACAAAGCTGCGTTCGTCGATCCGGCCGACATCGCCGGTGCGCAACCAGCCGTCCTGGAACTTATCCCCGCCATCCTCTTCGCCGATGTACGAGCCGGTAATCCAAGGTCCGCGCACTTGCAACTCACCGACGGCTTCGCCGTCGTGCGGGAGCTCATTGCCTCCGTCGTCGACGATCCTCAGCTCGACTCCTGCAACCGGACGACCTTGGGTCGCTCGCAGACGCCACCGCTCCTGGGCGTCGAGCGACGCCGGCGGCCGCGCGACAGCCGCTAGTGGCGAGGTCTCGGTCATTCCCCACGCCTGTACAACCTGTACGTTGTACCTCTCTTCGAAGGCCTTCATCAGATGAACGGGTACAGCTGAGCCACCGCAAGCGACCAGGCCTAGAGACGAGATGTCGTAGCTGGGGTGGGAATCCAGGAAGTCCAAGACGTCGTTCCAGATGGTCGGGACTGCCCCGGCGATGGTTGCCTTGTGGACGTCGATCAGCCGCACGAGCGGCTCGGCTTGTAGGAACCGGTCAGGCATGAGCAAGTCGGCACCCGCCATGAGTGCGGCGTAGACCAGCCCCCAGGCGTTCGCGTGGAACATCGGGACGATGGGGAGGATTCGGTCATCGCTGCTCACGCTCAGTCCGTCGGCGGCGCAGGCCGCCATCGAGTGGAGGTAAGTCGACCGGTGGCTATAGGCGACACCTTTGGGGTCGCCGGTGGTGCCAGAGGTGTAACAGGCCGCGGCCGCAGACTGCTCGTCGAGGTCTGGCCAGTCGAACGTCTCGGGCTGGGCGGAGATGAACTCCTCGTAATCAACGACTGTCAGTCCCTCACGGTGCAGCGGGGTAAGGTCCACATCTCCGGTGACAACGATGGTATGCACGCTAGTGAGCTGCAGCAACACTGAGGCCATCATGGGTACTAGGCTTCCATCGACAATCACGACTTGGTCCTGAGCGTGGTTACCGATGTAAACAAGCTGATCGGAGGCGAGCCGTAGATTCAGGGTATGCAGCACCGCTCCCATCGAGGGCACTGCGCAGTAGGCCTCCACGTGCTCCTGGTTGTTCCACATGAGGGTCGCGACGCGCTCATCGCCTGTGATCCCGCAAGCCCGCAATGCGTTGGCCAACTGAGCGGACCTCCGTCCGATTTCGGAGAACGTAGCAACCTTCACGCTTCCGTCAAGTTGCAAAGTCCGCACGGTCGCCGAGCCGTGCACACTCGAGCCGTGGCGCAGAATCGCCGCGGTCGTCAACGGGACGTTCATCATCGTGCTCTGCATAGCATTTCCTCATTCAAGAGTGTCTTCGAACGTAGGCGATCTGGGGGTTGATTCGCCGCTGGCCGGCGACATGGGGCTGCTGTCAGCGATCCCAGCCGTCAGCGAACTGGAAGCAGCCTCCAGGGACGCGACCAGGTCCGTCTCCAGCTCTGGTAGTTGGCTAGCGGCCGAGGCCACCCCGGCCAGGCGAACTCGTATATCAACGTCGCGGCGGATACCGGCACGCGCAGTGGCGGTCCACGCCTGCGCACAACGGCTGGCCGCTACGGCGAGTTGAGCGGTGGCGGAGTCCCCGGTCAGACGAGCGACATCTGCGCAGCCATCGGCTAGCAATCGGCGGAACAGCCCGCCGCCAGTACCTGCCTTCTCAATGAAAGCGCTCAGGCTGAACAGGAGAGTCTCGAGGTCGTCCACCGGAAGATCGGCCCAGGTCTGAATGTCGGCCGCCAGCTGCACCGCCGCGGCCAAGCCCTCCGCACCGGATGCCGCTGCCCTGAGATCGACGATCCCGGGTTGCGATGGGCGGCGCATTCCGGCTGCGGACTGTCGAAATGCCTCCGCCGCTACTTCCGCCACGTCCGGCAGCGCACTCGGCCAGCTGATGCGGTATGTACAGTGGCGCGTCGGTTGCGGGAAAGACTTCGAGGACCGCGCCCGAGCCAGTGCATCGAGCGGGACTTTCTGCACCTCGGCGCGGTCATTGTCTACGACAAAGGCGATCCCCTCGGCCTCGTCGTGACCGATCACGACGATGTCGTGGCGACTCATCTGGAACTGGACGCGGAGGTACGGCAACTCACCGATATCTCCCCATACCAGGCTGGGTCTGCCTGCTTCGAGCTCGTCGAGAACCCATGACCACCCTCTCGGGGATCATCGGTCGTGAGAACCTGGACTTGCGCGCCGAGTCGGCGGGGCAGATCAATTTCGAAGTCGGCGCCTCGTCCTACCAGGTACAGCGGTGGAACGAGGTCGCTTGACCGGAGGTACGATAACCCCAGTGCGCCGCCGAGAGCGGACACCAGACCTTCGTCGGGCGGCCCATCCCACCCCAGTCCATGCCAATGCAGAAGATCCCGCATAGCGCCAGAACCGCTGTGTCCCCCCATCTTGTGCGGGTAGTCATCGACCAGGGTCCTGCGGGGCATGTGAATCCTTTCGGGTGAATGAGGGGGCCAACGGGGATCGAAGACCGGGTCAGTGGCTCCGGATTCTGTCCAGGTAGGCCTGGCGGGCCGCTGTGTCGACGCCGTCGAGAAATACCGAGTCCGTGCCCAGCGCGGATCCGAGCCTGGCGGTCAGCCAGCCAGGGACGAACTTCATCGCCGCGACCAATACGCCGGCCAGGCGAGTGACGCGTACGAATGGACGCGGGCGCTCGATAAGATCGGCTGTCGCCCGCGCGATCTCCTCGGGCTCGGCATTGCGCAGTCCCTTGGCACCAGCGGTTCCCGCGACGAGCTCGGTGTTGGTGAATGTGGGCCTAACGGTGGACAGCTCGACGCCTGACGTGCGGTACTCGTGCCGTGCCGCCTCGGTGAATCCGATGACCGCGAATTTGGTACCGCAATACGTCGCCAGTCCAGGCACAGCGAGCTCGCCGGCCAGCGACGCGGTGTTGATGATGTGCCCAGCGCGCCGCGGCAGCATTCGCTGAAGGGCTAGTTTGGTCCCAAAGACGACTCCCAGGACGTTGATCTCGACCTGCCTCCGGGTCACCGTGTCGTCTTCCTCGTGTACGTGACCAGTGGGCATGATGCCCGCATTGTTGATCAGCACGTCGAGGGGGCCGAGCTCTTCCTCGACCAGCTCGAGAAATTGCCGAAACGAAGTGGGGTCGGTTACGTCGAGGTGGGTAACGATATTCACGCCGAGTTCGGTGGCGGCCTCCTGAGCGCGCTTCTCATCGACATCGCCGATGGCGACGCGGTGGCCTCGTCGAATCAGCTCCTTCGCGGTCTGGTAGCCGATGCCGCGGGCCCCGCCGGTGATAGCTACGGTCTTTGCGGCGGTGCGGGCACGGTGTGTCGTCACTTGCTGTTCTCCTTGTTGAGGCCGAGGCGCTGCCATAGGCCGCGACCGGCCGCCGCGCGCAACACTCTTCCGGCCATGGCCGCGCGCCGCGGGGTGTACGGGTACCAGGTGAGTTCTCGCGACAGGACAGGGATCCGTGGCTCTGTCACTGCCTGTACCCGGCAGTACTTGCGTAGCCCGTGAGCTCCGCCGAGCCGAGTACCGATGCCCGAGGCCTTCCATCCACTGTGCGGCAGTGTGGTGGCGAACAGGTTGCTGAAGACATCATTTATGTTGACAGCTCCCGCGTTTAGCTGTAATGCGATGCGCTGAGCACGAGCATGGTCTCGGGTCCACACCGTCGCAGACAAGCCGTACGCCGAGTCGTTGGCCAGGCGGATGGCCTCGTTCTCATCCGCGACCTGCATCACCGGAATCGTGGGACCGAAGGTCTCCTCGGTCATGCAGGCCATCGTGTGGTCGACACCGACCAGGACCGTCGGAGCGTAGTAGTTTCCGACCGCACTCCGAGTTCCGCCAGCCAGAACCTGCGCACCTGCCACCACTGCCTCGCTGACGTGGCGATCGGCAATATCGACCTGCCTCGCGGTGACCATTGCGCCCACGTCGCGACCGGCCGCACCATGGGCGAGGGACCGCACACGTTGGGTCAGCCGCGCCACGAACTCGTCGTAAACCTCAGATACCACATACACCCGCTCGACAGAGATGCATACCTGTCCCGCGTTGAACAGAGCGCCCCACGCGATTCCCTCCACCGCACGAGCAAGGTCGGCGTCCTCCAGCACGATCGCCGGATCTTTGCCGCCAAGCTCCAGACTCATCGGCTTCAAATGCTCGGCACAGCGGATCGCGACCGCACGCCCGGTGGCGGTCGAGCCGGTGAACTGTACAAAGTCAGCGGCATCGACCACGGCTGCGCCCGAATCGCCATCACCTACAACGTGCGCCAGAACCGCGGGGGCGCCGATCTCGTGCCAGCCCTCGATGATCCGCGCGCACGTCAGCGGCGTCTCCTCCGAGGACTTCGCCAGGACCGCGCAGCCGGCTGCCAGCGCGGGCGCTGCGTCCATGAGGAAGAGGGTGATCGGGAAGTTCCACGGCATGATCATGCCGACGACCGGGAAGGGGTGATAGGTCGTAGTGAGTCGTTTCGACAAGGTCAGCAGGCTCGAGGACCTGACCTGCTCGCCGGCGAGAAACTGCGCGGCATGGTCGGCGTAGTAGCTGATGAACTCGCACGATGCTGTCGTCTCCACCAGGGCGTCGGGACGCACCTTGCCTGTCTCGGCTTGCAACAAGTTGGTGAGCTCGTCGGTGTGATCAAGGATCCAGTCCCGCCAGCGATGCAGCCATTTGGCGCGTTGGCGTGGGCCGGCTTCGGCCCACCCGACCTGAGCGTCTCGAAGATCAGCAGCGACGAGACTTACTGTCTCGCGGTCGTCGACAGCGACGGTTGCGATGAGCCGACCGTCGGCGGGGTTGCGCACGTCCAAGACGCCCGCTGGGATCGTCGCGCTCATCGGACCTCCGTAGGTGAATGGGGATCGCGGGCGATCCCGTCGGGATGGGTGCGGTGGGCGCGTGTATCGGTGAAAGCGTCAGCGATCACCTGGGGCCGCTTGAAGATAAGAGGCCCATAGGTGCGGCGAAGTTCGGCCAGGATCGCGTTCAACGGCAAGTCGTCGTAGACGCCCCGCTCGCGGACGTACTCCATATGCTCGGCTCCGTCGGCAGAAAAGGCGTGCAGTAGTGCATCGCGATCGCCGTCGAAATCCACCGGCGGCACACCGAAACGCGCACACAACTCGGTGTTGAACGCGGGCGTCGCCTTCAACCACCGGCCGTCGATATTGAGGAGGCTGTAACCGTGATAGACGAACAGGTCTGTGCCACCCATGAGCGCTCGCAACGCGTCTGTCTGCAAGTGATTGCGGACGTCAGCGAAGCCAAGCACCGCAGGGATCCCCGCCGCACGGCACACCGCGGTCAAGAGCACCGCCTTCGGGACGCAATAGGCGCGCCCGGACTCGAGGACGAAGCTCGCGCGATAGTGGGCAGGGTCGTCAGACACCGTGTAGGGGTCATACCAGACCCGGTCGCGAACGGCGGCGAAGAGACGCTTCGCCTTCTCTCGGCCGGTGCTCGCGTCGCCGATCACAGTGGCGGTGAACTCCCGGACTAACTCGTGCTCGATGTCGAGGAAGTCGGTCGCTCCCAAGAATGTCATCCGGTCCGTTTTCATCTGTGCTCCAGGTCTATCGGCAATCCGTCGACGGGAATTGGGAGCGAGGTGTTGTCCCACCTGGCTTCATACTGGTCAGGGACCGTCCAGGTGTAGGTTCGCAGCATGTGATGCAGGATCGCCTTCACCTCGAGAGTGCCGAAATGCAGGCCGATGCACTTGTGCACGCCTCCTCCGAAGGGGATCCACCCGAGGCGATGATTCCGGTCCTCATGCCGCGGCTCGGTGAAGCGGTCAGGGTCAAAAGTGTCGGGATCGGTCCAGTACGATTCGTCGAAGTGGTTCACCGCCGGAGCCACGGCTACCAGTGTGTTTGCGGGGATTTGGTGTCCGGCGATTTCGACATCCTCGATGGTCTTACGCATCATGATCGGCACGGGCGCCACCAGCCGTAGCGTCTCCTTGATCACCAGGTCGAGAGTCTTCAGCGCGTCCAGGTCGTCGATAGTTGGGCGACGTCCGCCCAGTTGGTCGGACTCGGCCCGAGCCCGTTCCTGCCAAGCTGGATGCTTGGCGAGGAAGTAGACGGCAGCGGTGCTGGTGATGGTCGAGGTGTCGTGTGCCGCCATCATCAAGAAGATCATGTGGTTGACGACGTCCTCATCGGTGAAAGCTTGACCGTCGGCCGTGCGGGCATGGCACAGCGCCGCAAAAAGGTCCTCTCCCTGGGCGCTCCGCGCCGCCGGCAGGTGGAAGGTGAAGTAGTCCTCCAGGAGCGCACGCCCACGGACTCCGGCCCGCCACCGAGTCCCCGGCAGCGGGAAACGGATGATCGAGCTGGCCGCACGCACGGCCGCCACGAAGGCGTCGTTGATGGCGTCAGTGTCCTCACTGCCACCCCGATCCGCCATGAAGACCTTCGTCGCTACGTCAAGGGTCAGGCCCTTCAGCAGTGGATAGATGCGTGTGGACTGGCCCGCTGGCCACGCGGGAATACCGGTCTCGAGCGGCGGCCCGAGCTGGTCCACATAGGCGGTCAGGCGGTCGCGGGTGAACGCCTCCTGCATGATTCGTCGATGCATCCTGTGCTCGTCGAAGCTCATCAGCATCAGACCCCGGTGAAAAAAGGCGTCGATGAGATACGCCCACCCGTCCTGTGAGAACGATTTCGCCTTGACGGTCAGCGCCTCCTGTATGGCATCTGGACCGGCCACCATCACAATCTTGGTGCCGAAGGCGCCCATCCATGAGACGGGCCCGAATCGCTGGTACCTGGCCCGGGTGAAGCTGGATCCGAAACGGATGTAGTCCAGGGTGTGACCGAGCACAGGCAGACCAGCGGTCCCTCGGATCGGCTTGAGGCCCGACCCTGCGGGGGGCATTGCCAGCTCACGGACAGGCCACTGATCACTGGCCCGCAGGAGGGCCGCATCGACCCGGCTCGGCAGTGGCGCCAGGAGGACTGACGAGAGTCGCTCCCGACTCTTCGCCAGCGGCAGATGGATGGCGTACGTCACTGACATTCCTTTCTGAATGCTGTTCGCACGCAGTCGTCGTGCGAGTCGCCCGAGAGTCGGTCACTCAGGGCGAGCCAGCGAGCACCAGTTCTGCCCGGCTTATGCGAAGCTGCTGGGTGATGGCCCGCTTGCTGAAGATGAAGTCACGGGGGCGATTGATGCAGTCGGCGGCAATCAGCTCGCCAGCACGGAGGTAGAAGCATGTGAATTCGCGGCCCCGGGTAGGATCTCCGCTGAGTACGACTTCGTCGTAGCCGGTGTTCAGACCGGCGATCTGGAGCTTGAGATCGTATTGATCCGACCAGAACCATGGAAGCGCAGCTATGTTCTTTGACTTCCCGCAGATGGTCGCGGCAGCGACCTTGGCCTGCTCGCCCGCGCTGGGTACAGATTCCAGGCGTATGCGACGGCCGTAACGGGCCATGTCGTGACTGGCGCAGTCCCCAGCGGCCATGATGTTGTGGTCGCTGGTCCGACTCTGGCCGTCGATCACGATCCCGTTGTCGACCAGCAGACCCGCGCCGGCGGCGAGTTCGGTATTCGGCTCCACGCCGATGCCGACAATGACGAGGTCGGCAGGAATTGATTCGCCGCTGGACAGGAATACCTCTCGGATCCTGACGTCTCCGGATAGGGCCTCGACTAGCGCGCCTGTTCGGATGTTCACGCCCTCCTGTCGGTGAATTCGGTCGAAGAACGCGGATACCTCGGGGGCGGTGACCCGTTCGAGGACGCGTTCGGTAGCCTCGAGCACAGTGACCTGCAGACCCAGCGCACGCAGCGAGGCGGCCGTCTCCAGTCCGATATATCCGCCGCCGATGATCACGACCCGGCGCCCCGGGCTGCTTTCCTCTCGGATCATCTCGACGTCCGCCGCGGAGCGTAGGTAATAGACCCCGGCCAGGTCGACACCGGGCACGGGGAGTCGACGGGGGCGAGCGCCCGTGCACAGTGCGAGATTGTCGTAGGGCACTTCGTCGCCGGTGCTCAGTGAGAGCAGGCCAGCCGAACGGTCGATCGCCTCCACCGTTGCATCCACGAGTTGGATTTCCTGCTTGTTATAGAACTCGGCGCTGCGAATCGCGAGCTCGTCGAGGGTTTGCTTCCCTGCCAGGTATGCCTTCGACAGCGGAGGGCGGTGGTATGGTAATACCGCCTCTTCTCCAATGATGGTGATCTCGTCGGTCCATCCTTCTTGGCGCAGACTGCTGGCGAGTTGGACCCCGGCGTGGCTGCCCCCGACGATGACGGCCCGCCGCGTGGTCATATGCTGGTTTTCGGGGTGAGACGGACCATCATCTTGCTGATGCCCCGCACAAAGTTGGACTGCACGTACTCGGGCTCCTCGACAACCTCGATATTTTCGAAGCGAGGAAGTAGCTCCTCCCAGAGGATCCGCAGCTGCAGCTCGGCGAGCCGGTTGCCCATACAGCGGTGAACACCGAAGCCGAAGGCTATGTGGTTGCGGGCGTTTGACCGGTCGATGATGAAATCGTCGGAGCGTTCGAATACTCGCTCGTCGCGGTTTCCCGAGGCGTACCACATCACTACCTTGTCGCCCTTGCGGATGAACTGCCCGTTAAGAACGGTGTCAGCTCTGGCGACACGGCGCATGTAGGCAAGCGGAGTTTGCCATCGGATGATCTCCGAGCACATGTTGGGGATCAGGTCGGGGTTCGCTTTCAGCTTCGCGAACTGTTCAGGGAAGCGGTTGAGCGCAAGAACGCCGCCGCTCATCGAGTTCCGGGTCGTGTCGTTCCCTCCGACGATCAGCAATACGAGGTTGCCCAAGAACTCCATCGGGCGGTCGATCAGGTCCTTGGTATTTTCATTGCTTTGCAACATCGTGATCAGATCGAATCCGGGCTGCTCCCCAGCGGCTGTCCGGGCCGCTTTGTCGTGCCAGAGAGCGCTGAGACCTCTCGCCATGTCGCGCATGCCGGGGAACACCTCATCGTTGTCCGATGGCCCACCGTTGGCCTGCTCCAGCGAGGTTGCGAGGTCCGACCAGTAGACGAGCTTGTGACGTTGCTCGTACGGGAAATCCAGCAGGGTCGCAAGCATCCGCGCGGTCAGTTCGATCGAGACGTTCTGCACCCAGTCGAACGGCTTATCTACGGGTAGATCGTCGAGCACCTCTTGGACGCGCGATCGAATCAGGCCCTCCATCTCGCGCAGGTTCTTCGGCGCGACCACGCCTTGAACAGCGGCCCGCTGTGCGTCGTGTCGTGGCGGGTCCATCGCGATGAACATCTCGATATCGAGGAAACGGGGCGGAGCCCCGATAACGATGAACGGCTCAGCGGAGAAGAGTTCGTGGTTCTTGTCGACGGCCACGATGTCAGCATGCCGCGTGACGGACCAGAACGGACCGAACGGACTGTCTGGCTGATAGTGGACTGGGGCCTCGTTTCGCAGGCGCGCGAAGTAGGACTGCCAGCGTCCCTGGCGGTACAGGAAAGGGTTGCTGAGGTCGATGTCGGCGAGCGCGACTTCTTCGACTGGCGGGATGGGCCTCTCGACGAAGAGCTTCTCCCCGTTCGTTCCGGTCATCCATCGGCGAGTCTTGTCATATAGGTGTGCACCCTGGATCTGTAGATCCATCGGGATGGTCGACTGAACCTTGGCGGTGATTGCTCCGGGAATCTTCATCGCGTCGTATCCGTTTCTCGCCGTTACATCTGGAACTCGGGTAGGTGGACGATCAAGCCATCCCAAGCCGTCGATGCCATCATCTGGCACGACAGCCGGGAGGTCGGCTGGCGCTCGGGGTTCATCGCGAGCATCTCCTCCTCATCGGCGCCGGAACGCCCGACCTGCTCGATCCACTGCGGATCGACAACCACATGGCAGGTGCCGCAGGCAGCTTCGCCTCCGCAGTCCCCGTCGACGCCGGGCACAGCGTTGTTGGTCGCGACCTGCATCAGCGACTGGTCTTCCTCGATCGGCGCCTCGTGCTTCTCGCCGTCGTGGGAGACAAAGGTGACAACTGCCATAGCCAACTCCTCGATGCGTTGTCCTCAATGTGACTTGGTCCAAGTGTTGTCGAACACGGGTTCGGAGGCTATGTTCGGCAGAGTCAGAAGTTTGTGAATTCGGCTCAGAGAGACCATGGTGAACCTCAACGACGAGGGCGTGCCTCCGCTCATGTTCGTGCAACTGCTCGAGAGCCAAGCGCTCGACCCGGACGCCGCCGCTCGGCTTCGCGACATCATGGCTCGCGAAGGAATTGACGAGACGACGTTGATCCAACGCAATATCCAGGCCCCGATACGGTGGTTTCGCGAGGTCTACCCTGCACTCGATGTCGACCAGGCAACTTCGCTCGGCTTCGCGTTCGCCGAACAAGCTCAGTTGACGTCCTTCGGCCCATTGAGTTTTCCGCTGGTCAGCGCAGGCTCGGTAGCTGAGATCGTGGAGCTGCTCACCTATCTGCCTTTGATCTCGACGGCTCTCAGTCCGCAGTTCCACCCAAGTGACGAGGGACTCACCGTCGGGCTCGCCGCGCACACAGGCGATTCGGCGCTGAACTGCCTGGTCGTCGCGTATAGCGGGTCGGCACTCCTGCGCCTGCTCGACATGCTGGCCGGCGATATGCCGACCGTGACACTCCATCTGAGCTGGTCAGCGCCGAACTTTCTAGCCGATAATGAGGATGCCCTAGCTGGGCGGTTGTTCTTCGACGCTCCGACGTCATTCCTTAGTGTCCCGGCAGACACTCTCAACGAGGTATGCAGGTTCTCCGATCCGGTCGCCTATCGACTTGCCATCGTGGATCTGCAACGAACCCTCGACCAGCGAAGTAAAACCATGTCTTTCTCGGAGAAGGTACGACGGCTGCTGGAGGAAGATCCTGGAAAGCGGAGTAAAGACTGGGTCGCACACGAGCTGTCGATATCGACTAGCACACTCAAGCGGCGCCTATCCGAGGAGGGGACCACCTTTCGCGAGTTGCGCGAATCATTTCTGCGTGACCGTGCGATGCTGCGGCTACTCGACCGATCGATGTCGGTGAGTGAGATAGCTGCCGATCTCGGATATAGCGACCTCGCGAACTTCTCGCACGCCTTCAAGCGATGGACCGGTCGCTCTCCCAGCGAATTTCGACACGAATAGCACCACCCGTCCCGTCGCTGGTGGATGGAGTCTGCGCGATCTGGTGCAGATCGGTTGGGGCTGGCCCCAGGCAGGAACCCGCTGCGGCATATGACAAAAAAACCTCGCGACTTTGCCGAAACCGTGCAGAACTTTGCCGAACTCGTTGCTGCAGCCAACGGCTATCAGCGGCGTAGCTAACACCTAACACGGCGAGTAGTGAGTCGGCACCGGTCTGAATGATCTCAGCGCGTTGCCACCAGGATCCTGCCGGTGACGGCTGGGCATGAGATGGACGGAGTCGAGTCTCTCAATCGTGAAGCGCATCAACTCGGTTAGCCAGCCCTAACTGAGCCAGTTACATTGCGATGCAGGACTGCAGCACGAATCGATCGTGCCCCGCATCCAGGGCCGGAGTTGACGAGAAGGCGACGATCGGTGCCGAACCGACAGT
This sequence comes from Nocardia asteroides, assembly GCF_900637185.1. Taxonomy (NCBI): domain Bacteria; kingdom Bacillati; phylum Actinomycetota; class Actinomycetes; order Mycobacteriales; family Nocardiaceae; genus Nocardia; species Nocardia asteroides. Next base: position 4,996,897 of record NZ_LR134352.1, read on the forward strand.
CTTACCCGCTAGGTGGAGGGGATCGCCGGTGAGCTGGGTACTTGATCTTGTCGGCCTGCTTCGAAGCGGCTCACCCGTTATCCACGGGCGGGTATTCGGTCACTGGCACTGATCGACGGTCGGTCCCGTTTCCGACCGCGACCCTTGGGCGGGTAGCGAGAAAGTTGTCGACCAGTTGGGCGCAGTCGTCATGATCGATGGTGCGTAGTCCGGTGAGGCGCGCGAACACGATCGGGCCGAGGAGTTCGATGATGGCGAAGGTGGTGTCGAACTCGCCGAGCATCGCCCGCGCGTCGGGGCCGGTGAGGATCCGGTCGAACGGTTGGCGATATTGCTCGATGACGCGGGCACGCAGCGAGGTGACCGCTGCCGGGTCGGTGTGGTCGTCACCGATCGTTCCCATAGCCAGCCAGGCCAGCGTGGTCATCTGCACTGGGGCTTGTTCTACGAGGTCCGCCTGAGTAGTGAGTAGCGCGATGAGTTGATCGCGCACGGGCCCGTCGCCGGTCGGTGTGTCGACATGGGGAAGCAACCGTTCGAAAGTTGCCGCGAGCAGTTGGGTGGTGCTTCCGAAGTGTCGATAGAGAGTGGCGCGCGCGACCTTCGACACGCGGGTGACGGCATCGACTGTGACCGCTTCGACCCCGCCGGTGGACAGCAGATGACTGGCCGCGTCGAGCAACCGGTTGCGGGACCGCGCCAGCCGAGGATCGACCTGCTCGTCGGCTACGGTGCGCGGATCGGCCGCGGCAGAGTCCGGCTCTGTCATGGCCGCCCTTTCCTCGATTCGTATCGCTCAATTTGATCGTGCGTGGACGTCATCTCGCTCGCCGACCCACTATGATACTAATAGTCTCACACAGAGACTATCGATCTACAACGGCGGGAGGTGCAGCGGTGAACACTTCCCGGACGGGCGCTGTCGAGATCGCCCGGTGGACCAGGGCCCAATACTGGGTGCTGGCAGTATCGTGCCTGGGGGTGGCGCTGGTCGTCGCGGCCATGGCGGCGTTGTACTCGGCGTTGCCTCAGATTGCAGTCGCGACCGGGGCGACCCAAGCCCAGCTCACCTGGATCGTTGACGGCTACACACTGGTGCTGGCGTGTCTGGTGTTGCCCGCCGGAGCCATCGGTGACCGCTATGGGCGCCGCGCGGTGCTGGTGGCGGGACTGGCGGTGTTCGCGGCCGCCTCGGCGTTGCCGCTGGTGCTGACCGACCCGGTGTGGCTCATCGCGGCACGCGCACTCGCCGGTGCTGGCGCAGCGTTAGTGATGCCATCGACCCTGTCGATTCTGACCGCAGGCTTCGCTCTAGCTCATCGCGGCCGAGCGGTGGGGGTATGGGCGGGCGTCGCCGGATCCGGAGCTGTTCTGGGGATTCTCGGTGCCGGGATGTTGCTTGAGCGGTGGTCGTGGCAATCGGTATTTGTCGGGCTGACCGTGGCGGGGATTGTGCTGGCCGGGTTGGCTTGCACGATCGCGGAGTCTCGCCAACCCGAGCATCCGCCGGTGGACGGAATTGGCGCGGCGACGGTGGCTGTCGCGATCGCGGCGATCGTGTTCGCCGCGATCGAGGTTCCCGCACGCGGCTGGGCCGACCCGCTCGTCGCTGTCACCGCCGGTGTCGGAGTCGTGGCGGCGGTGGCGTTCGTGGCCGTGGAGCTACGGATCTCGGCACCACTGTTAAACGTGCGGTTGTTCGGACGCCGAGGCTTCGGTGCTGGCTCCCTGTCCGTGACCATTCAGTTCCTGGTCACCTTTGGGGTGTTTCTACTGTTGGTCCAGTACCTACAGCTGATTCTCGGATACGGTCCGCTGGCGTCGGCCCTGGCGCTGGCGCCGATGGTGGCGCCGCTGGCCATGATTTCCGTAATCGCGCCTTGGCTCTCGAGCATGGTGGGATTGCGGGTGATGACCGTGACTGGCCTCCTCACCATCGCTGCCGGGCTGGTGCTGGTGAGCCGGTTGGACCTCGCCGCGAACTACCTCGACCTACTGTGGCCGCTGCTGATCATGAGCGCGGGCCTGGGATTGTGTACCGCCCCGGCGACTTACGCCATCGTCGCCGACACCCCCGAGGCCAAACACGGAGTCGCCGCGGCGGTGAATGATGCCGCCCGCGAGATCGGCGCCGCGATCGGGATCGCCGTGGCCGGCAGCGTGCTGGCCGCTGGCTATACTCAGCGTATCCAGCCCGCCCTACCCCGCCTGCCCGAGTCCGCTCGCGAACCAGTTGCCGATTCCCTGGCCGCCGCCCTGCAGGTCGCCGAAAAGGGCGGACCAGCGGCCCAGCCGCTAGCCGAGTACGCCAAGGCAGCGTTCGTGCACGGCAGCGGCGAGGCCGCGCTGGTGTTGGCTGCTATTACCGCCGCAGGCGCGATCGTGCTGGCTGTGCTTGCACCCGGGCCCACCACTCGCCGATGCCGCGCACAACCCTCGTGCACGATGGCTCCTGCCTCTCGCACGTCCCCTACCCGCGAAGGACGCCCGGCATGACGGCCTATCGCACGATCCTTGTGGATACCGATGGATCCGATCGCTCCTACCGCGTGGTCGACCGCGCCGCCGAATTGGCCCACGCCACCCACGCCCGACTGGTTATCGTCGGCGTCCGCCACCACATCGACGAACGCACACTCGGAGTTGACCTCGACCGGCTGGGACCCGAGGCCTACCGGCTGCGCGGCACCAACCCGGTCGAAGCGATATTGCGCACGGCCTGCCAGCACGCCCTAGCGCACGGCGCCATCGACATCGACACCCGCATCTTGTCCGAACCCACTTTGCGTGCCCTATTGCGCCTTGCCGCCACTGCGGCGCCGGACCTCATCATCACCGCCGACTTGTGCCGGTCGACTCCGCTGGCCCGGCTGCTGTCCGATACACCGACCGAGCTCGCACGCAGAGCCCACTGCGACATCCTTATCGCCACCACCCAGTGACACACATATGCAGAAAGCACCCATGAGCCGCACATCCGATACCACAAGATCCGTATCGTCCGAGGCCGAGGAGAGTACGCCCCTCTTCCCTGTGGTTCCGCCGGAATGCCAAGACTTGCCGCCCCATCATGATCATTGCCTCGGTTGTGGGCCAGCCAATCCGCACGGCCACCAGTTGAGCGTCCGACGTGACGCGGAAGGTGTCTACGCCCGTCACACGTTTGACTCCCGCCACGTTGGCGCCCCAGCGATCGCCCATGGCGGCGCAGTCGCCACCGTCCTCGACGACCTGTTCGGGTTCCTCCTCTACACCGTGGGAGAACCCGCCGTCACCCGCCACCTCTCCATCGACTACCTCTCCCCGGTTCTACTCGACACCCCGTATATCGCCCGCGCCCATCTTCATTCCCGCCAGGGTCGCAAACTGAACCTTCGGGCCACCATCGAAGACGACCATGGCCACATGGTTACAACCGCTACTGCGCTCTTTCTCGTCGTCAACATCGACCACTTCTTCCTGGCCTCACAGCGTGCCACCTCTTCAGACGTGCCACCAACGGCCTAAGCGGCGATCACGTACTGTGGCCGGCGCGATCAGGCGATGAGGACGACTTGGGTCGGGACCGCTATGCCGCCAGCGCACTCTGGGGTGCAGGCTGCTGTGGGACGGTGACCTACGGGCTTCGCTCACGAGTATGCGCTGTCTGACACGATCCGCCAAAACACTACGCACAGGATGCGGCTGTTATGACTCTAATGGGCACGCACGGTCCGGAAATCCCGGAAACGCCAAGCTTCGGTGGCCTCGTGACCACCGATGACATGGTCGCTGCTCGGAAACGATTAATGGAATTCACCGATGAAGACGAGGCATTGCTGCGGCAGTTTAGCGGAGTCGCGACAGCCGGTATGGCTGAGATCGCCGACGAACTCCGCGCCTACCTAAACGAACACCGGGACACTGCCGCACTTCTTTCTGAGCGCGACACTGAGGAACAGGCCGAACATCTTCGAAGCGATCACCTTTCCGGTTTGACGGCGGGAACCGTCGATGCTGACTATCTCATCGAGCGTATGCGTATGGCCGCGCGTCACGAGCGACTCGGCGTGAAGCCGACATGGCTTCTCGGCGCGTACAATCGGTTTCTTTGCTCTGCTGCGAGCCGGATCTGTGAATCCAGCTCATCTTCCGATCCCGAGCGTGCGTTGGCGACGCTGCTGGCGCTACAAAGGCTGGTGTTCCTCGATATCGGCCTCGCCGCCGACATCTACCTCGCCAAACGCGAGCACTCGAATCGCGAGCAGCAGAGGGCGGTGAGCGAACTCCCGACTCCGGTACTGCAGTTGATCCCAGGGCTTCTGGTAGTCCCGATCGTAGGAGAATTGGACGATCGCCGGGCTCTTAATTTGACCAATCAGCTGATGGCGCATATCCGCAATTCGAGGGCGCAGGCCGCCGTCGTCGATATCACCGGACTGCCGTCGATCGATCTCGACGTTGCTGCCCATCTGATCACAGCAGTAAAAGCATGTGCGCTTTTGGGTGCGGAGGTTATTTTCACTGGGCTTTCCGCCGAAGTCGCCCGGACGCTTGTCGACATCAGTCCACAGAAAACTACGCTCATTACATTTGTCGACTTGCAGAGTGGGGTCGAGCATGCCACACAGACACTTGGGTACGAGATGGTGATGACGTGGCCATTACGCAATACCTGATTTGGCGAAGTGCTTGGCCAGTTGCGCAGTCCCGACTGCGGTGGGCGATCCGGCTCACCAGCCTGTGTACGTGCCGACGCGGTGCTGATTGCGAAGTAAGTCCGCCGTCGGTGAAGATGCTCAACAGCAACGTTCGCGCGCACCGCCAAACATGCCGCGCGCAGTATCTGCGGTGGGCCACCGCTGGTATCGTACGGAGCTTCGGCGGCATTCGAGTTCGGGTACCGGTCCTCATAGCTCCTAGCGTGAATCTGCATGTGTCACCGAGACACGTTGCGATGCAGGGAGTTTCGCAGCGGACCTATGTGACGGATGATTGTGGTGGTTAGCGAACCGCAACTCCCAGTGAAGCCGCCGGGAATAGCCAGCCCTCACCACACAGCCCGAGGTTGGTGTTCAAGGGGGAGTGGGGAGGGCTGTACGTGCTGTCGGGGGCCGCTCATTCTCGGGTTCGTGTCCGGATGACCTTCTGGCGCAGGCTAATAGCTTCTGTCGGTGCGGTTGCTGTGCCGTCGCCATCAGATCAGTGCGGCATCGAGATTCAGGAATCCGTAATGGATGTCGATGCGGCGCGCCCACCGGATGGCCAGGCGCCGGTACCGGGGGAGCGGGCGCAAGTCTGCTCCACGATCCACCGGCCGCAGTGACTTTGTCCCGGGTTCCGCGGCGGGATGTAATTCGACGCAGTAAATCCCCTTGCCTGGACGGCCGAGGCCACTAGGACGGCGGATCGATAAAACTATCACCGACACGGGTTGCGAGCATGTAATCTGTACGCCGACCTGCGACAGCGCCGGGATCGACGGCCCATTCCCATCGCGGAACCCGAGACAAAGGTCACCGCCAGTCGCCTAGTTGTGATGTCCAGGGAGGTTGGTCAGTCGGGTGACCGGTGGCCGACCTCCGATCGCGGAGTGGGCTCGATGGTGATTGTAGAAGTGCAACCAGCCCGGTAGTGCTGTGTTGCGTTGTTCGGTCGAATCGTAGAGCCGGGCATAAGCCCAGCCCTCTCCCAGAGTGCGGTGGAATCGCTCGATCTTGCCGTTGGTCTGCGGCCGGTAGGGACGGGTCCGTTTATGCCTGATCCCGAGCTCGGTGCAGGCATCACGCCAGGCATGTGATTTATAGGCTGATCCGTTGTCGGACAATACTTTCTCGACGGTGACACCCCGCTCGGCGTACCAGGTGACCGCGCGTTGCAGTACCCCGATCGCGGTGACCGCCTTCTCGTCGGTGCAGATCTCGGCGTAGGCCAGGCGGGAGTGATCATCGATGACGGTATGGACGTAAGCCGTGCCGATGACGGGCCGGTAAGCGGCGCCGCGTTCCCCGGTTCGCTTGCTCTGGGCGCGGTGCAGGTAACGGTGCCCGCCGGCGTCGGGGATGTTGGCGAACTTGGTGACATCGACGTGGATCATCGAGCCGGGGTGGGCATGTTCGTAGCGGCGCAGCGGTTCACCGGTGACACGGTCGATGCGCGACAAACGGTTGATTCGGCAGCGAACCAGTACTGCGTGCACGGTCGAGGCCGGCATCGCGAGTCGGCCCGCGATCTAGATCGGACCCAACCGGTGCCGCCAACGCAATGCCACGATGCGTCGCACCAGGTGTGGTGGTGTTTTGTTCGGTTGTGTGGTTGGTCGTGAGCTGCGGTCGACCATCCCGGTCGGGCCTTCGACGCGGTAGCGGTCGGCCCATTTCCCGGCCGTCCGCGCAGACACCATGAACAGCTTGCCTGCTGCTGTGTATGTCCAGCCGCGGTCGACGATCAGTTGGGCCAGGCGTAGTCGTGCTCGTGGAGTCAGGGCTGCGTTAGCGTGGGACACGAAGGCCTCCGGGTTGTGGTGAAGCGGTTCCTAGACAGCTCCACTTCACTACCGGGGGCCTTCGCCTGTCACATCGACTTACCCGCGGGGAGCGGGACAACCTCCCTGGACATCACACCTAGTCCGAGGAAGATCCCAGCGGCCAAGCCGTACTTCGACAACCCTGCGCGACGGATGAGATCGGCGACCATCACCAACCCGATCACCACCGCGAAGAACCCGAACGCGTGGAATAATCCGTCTGAGACCAGCCCTATCGAGGTGGTCGATTTGTCGTAGAAGTGGTGCCAATGCAGCAGCTGGTGGAACACGGTTTCGTCGATGAAGGACGCGGTGCCGATACCGACCAGCACACCCGACCACACCGAGCGTGCAACCAAAGGGGTACTCACCTGCAGACCGTGCGGCGGGGTCGGGGCATCTCTGGGCATCATCGGCACCTCTCCTGATTGCGGCTCAATGCGTGTATACCCCCGGCACCGGGTTGTCCGACGAACTCATCAACGTGTCCTTCCATCCCGCCACTGACGAGCCCGAACCGCCCGTACACCCGCCTTACCCTGCGAGATACCGGCAATCACCGCGGGCGCGTAGTAACCCGCCCCCGGCGTCGCCGCCACGACTGCCGTCGAACCCGGCACACGGCGTCCGTCACCCGCTCAACCAGGGCAGGAACAGCGACCCCGGCGGCGGCGCGCGGCCGGGTCGCTGTCGGCCTGGAACCGACGCAGCCCTTCATCGAAGACCCGCGCGTACTTGCAGGCTGCGCACCAATGTGTGCCCGGACAGCTTCATCAACACCGGCGTTAAGGCCCGCCCTCCGCGGCGTGGGTCGTATCCGTCTGTCCCGCGATCAGCTCACGCGCAATCCTTTGCGGATCACCACCGCGACGGATCACCACCGCGCACCGATTCGCGGCATCGAGATCCGGCACGTCCAGATTCAGCACCTCCTCAGCACGCGCCGAGGACTCATAGAGCATGGCCACAGCGCCCGTTCGCGCAGCGCACATCCGATCCCACGATGAACGCCGCTCGCTCGCGGCTCAATGCTTGCTCGTGTCCGGCGGCGCACGTCGGGCCCGCAGCCGGATAAGCGATCACCGGCCAGCCAGCCCTGCTCACGCCAATACTCCGACGCCGAGCCCAGCGCGGTCAGCCGGATGTTGAAGGTCTTGGCCGACTTGGCACCCCGCACATAGGTGAACCAGCCGCTGACCCGGTCCGGTTCCGGATCCAGCAGCGCCACAGCGGTATCGGGCCCGAAATCGGCGACGAGGCGATCCAGCGCCACCGCGTACGTCGCACGGGTATTCGCGAGCGTGATCGTGTCCAGATGGCGGTAACTGCTTTGCGTGGCTTTATCTCGTGAGTGTTCCCGGACCCCTGCTCGGAAACACCGGCGGCGCCGAGCCTACACCAGATTTCCGGTAAAGGCGCGCACGATCGTTTGAGCGCTCATCGAGCGGGTATCGCCGTTGGGGTTCGGCCGGTGACGGGTGAGGAGTGGAAATGGTGCAGGTCCCAGCTCAACAGGCTCCATCGTCGAGGCCTCGCGCCCGTTCCCTGCCCGCGGCGGACCCAAGGGCTCAGCGGTGTGGAGCATCGTCACCACCACCGACCCCAAGCTGCTGGGGATCATGTACCTGGTCACCACCACCGCGTTCTTCCTCATCGGCGGGCTGATGGCGCTGTTGATGCGCGGCGAACTCGCCCGCCCGGGCATGCAGTTCCTGTCTCCCGAGCAGTACAACCAGCTGTTCACCATGCACGGCACGATCATGCTGCTGTTCTATGCGACCCCGACGGTGTTCGGGTTCGCCAACGCGATCCTGCCCTTGCAGATCGGCGCCCCCGACGTGGCCTTCCCCCGCCTGAACGCCTTGAGCTACTGGCTGTTCCTATTCGGCGCGACGATGGCGGTCTCGGGATTCCTCACCCCCGGCGGCGCCGCCGATTTCGGATGGACCGCCTATCAGCCCCTGTCCGACATCGTACACTCCCCGGGCCTGGCCGGCATCGCCTTCGACCGCCGCCTGGGCGGGCACATCTTCGACCCCGCCACGGGCGGGACGGTCCTGTGGCAGCATTTGTTCTGGTTCTTCGGCCACCCCGAGGTCTACATCGTCGCGTTGCCGTTCTTCGGGGTCATCAGCGAAATCCTGCCGGTGTTCAGCCGCAAACCCATCTTCGGCTACACCGCGCTGGTCTATGCCACCCTCGGGATCGCCGGGCTGTCGATGGCAGTATGGGCCCACCACATGTACGCCACCGGCGCGGTGTTGCTGCCGTTCTTCTCGCTGATGTCGTTTCTGATCGCGGTCCCGACCGGGGTCAAGTTCTTCAACTGGATCGGCACCATGTGGAAAGGCCAGCTCACCTTCGAAACCCCGATGGTGTGGGCGCTGGGCTTCATTGTCACCTTCCTGTTCGGCGGCCTGTCCGGGGTGATCCTGGCCAGCCCACCGCTGGACTTCCATGTCCACGACACCTACTTCGTGGTCGCCCACTTCCACTACGTGCTCTTCGGCACCATCGTGTTCGCCACCTTCGCCGGCATCTACTTCTGGTTCCCGAAAATGACCGGCCGTCTACTCGACTAGCGCCTCGGCAAACTGCACTTCTGGACCACCTTCATCGGCTTCCACGCCACCTTCCTGGTCCAGCACTGGCTCGGCAACGAAGGCATGCCCCGCCGCTACGCCGACTACCTGCCCACCGACGGCTTCACCACGCTGAACACCATCTCCACCCTCGGATCGTTCCTGCTCGGGGCGTCGATGACGACATTCGTGTGGAACGTGTTAAAAACTACCGATACGGCCAAGTCGTGGCCGTGGACGACCCATGGGGCACGGCAACTCCCTGGAATGGGCCACCACCTGCTCACCCCCGCGACACAACTTCTATGAACTCCCCATAATCCGCTCCGAACGACCCGCCTTCGAACTGCACTACCCACACATGATCGAACGCATGCGCAGCGAATCCCACATCGGCTGGGGCACCAAAACCGTCCACGCCGACACCGACGACACCACCAAATCAGTCGACGCTGCACCCTGAAACCACTCCCGACGCCACCCAGCTCGTACGTCGATCTGCTACGGAAAGCCTGCTATCACGGGCCGGGCCTCCGCATTCGGCCCAGAAGGCCAGCCATAGTGGTTCTATCGATGATCTCTGACGTCACCGATAGGTAGATCCTGACTTCGCCCCAGATCCGAAGATGTTTGTATCGGCGAATACTGACGTCGCGATCTTGGTTGCGAGTGATCAGTCCGCATTGCCTGGGTTCTCAGCACGTCGACCTTGCAGCCTGGCGAGGCCGGATCGAAACCGTGCTCAACCACCCAGCGGGCCCCAGGAGGCTAGGCAACGACCACCAGGCGCGGATCACCTTGAGGTCGATGTCGGCACCGTAACCGGCGACGACGTCACTGAGGTGTTCCGGGTGTTCGAGCGTCAGGATGGCGAGGTCATACAGGGGATCGCCCTGGGCCGCCTCGGACCGGTTAACGCCAGTGACCTCATCGCCTTCGACGAACACGTGGGAGATCCGGAGGTCGCCGTGGGTGAATGCCGGCGTTCACGGCCGAAGCGCGATCTCGGCTATCCGGCGGTTGTGTGCGACTACGTTGGTGGGGCCACCCCGCTCCTGGTAAGCGCTGCACATTTGCGGTTGCGCTCCGATGCGTGCGCGTCGAGGCCCCGGCCGGGCCATGGCGGTAGCGGCGCGTCGTGCAGCTTCCGTATGGTGGCGCCCGCTGCGGCCCACGCCGCTGGCGATGCGGTCGACTGCTCACCGAGGCGCCGAGTGCCAATCCTGGCAGAGCGGCGAGCGCGAGCACTGGTGGCTTACGCCACAGAACATCCGGAGTCGGGAACGGTGCCGGCCATCGCCTCGACCTTGGTGTCGGTGTTCGACTGTTCAGCGTCGATCTTCAGGAACACCCCGCCGACGTGCAGAGTCGCGCGCTCGTACTGGACGACGACCTCGACTTCTTTCACGTCGGAGATTATGGCTGGGGTGACCATCGACGTCGCCGGGATTATCGCTGGCCAGTGGCCCGTCGCTGGCTTAGCTGAGCGTTGTCTCAACGGATCTTCGCCCGGAACTCTGCTGGTCGCCGCCGTCACTGTTGCGTGCTGCGAACTGGCGACAATCCCGCCCTGCCACACCCGGCGACGTCAGAATTCACCAATCGGATCGGTGAGATCCGACACTGAGCAACGCTACAGCCGATGTCCGTTGCCAGTGAAAATAGGCTATTGCCAACCCACCTGAGCCATCGACGCAGCCTTGCCACTGAACCTGGACCATCGAGAGCCCGACCAGCCAGTTCGCCGTGGCCGATGGAGAGAGTTGGCTCACTTTGAATGGCAAATCGGGTCGGGGAGCCTGCCACTCAAAATGGGCCACCGCAGGTCAGCGAGGTTGGCGTGGCTCATCTTCACTGTCACCGGACAGCCGATGCGATCCCTCAGCACAGATGCTGGCTGAACTCGACACTACCCACGACACGGAGATGATCCATCATCGGCATCTCCCGCAGCGGCATGCAGTCTCATGACTTGCCTGTAATGGGGCCGGCGGTGGCTTCATCCCCGCTCGGGCGGGGAGCACTATAGGCCGGACAGCTGCACCTCCCCCACCCTGGCTTCATTCCGCGCGCCCGGGGAGCACGCATACGCAAAGGTGCCGCAGCTCGCTCGGGAGCCTTCATCCTCGCTCGCGAGGCGGCCGTCGACGCGCACACCGAGCAGTCGTCGGCGCGGTGACAGGTCTGGCAGTCGTGGTCGCTCTCGCCGAGATGGACTTACTCGACGCCGCCGAATCAGGGGTTCAGGGCCCGGTGCGCTAGTGAGGGCCAGGTAGACGGTCATGGCGCCTCTCGCGCGACATAGCAATCCTCCACACGGTCAACCGCCGCCGACGCCGTGATGGTCGGAGCAGCCGCTAGAGCTGCGCATTCAGTGAAGTCGCCTTCCCGGGCATCGGTCAAGTGGACCGACGCCGCGTGGTCGACGCGCACTGCGCGAGGTTGAACCCCGAACTCCACCCGCAGACGACGCCGGCCTCCCCCAACTCACCGAGCGGAAAGGGATTTCGTTGCCACACCACACTAAGACAGCCGCCACCCACAACCGACTCGATCGGTGTACCCATGACCCGCGGTAGACCACCCCGGCCCCTCGGGGTCCCCGGCAAACCGATGCTCACCGAACTCGCTCCCGGGTACTGGAAAGCGCGTGTCCGGGTCCGTGACTCCTCCGGAAAACGACGCGACCTCATCCGTGTCTCCCCTACCAAACTCGACTCCCGCAACCGCCCGATCCCCGACCGCACCGGCCAACGAGCACTCGACGCCGTCATGGCCGCTGCTGCCGTCATCACCGTCGGCCTCAGCGGCGAACTGTCCACATCCATGACCGTGCGCGACCTGTGGGTCCGGTACCGGGCAAGCCTCATCGCACAAGACCGCACCGAATCCACCATCGCCCGCTACGACGAAGTCGCCAAAATGTTCAACACCGCCTTCGGTGACCGGCGCCTGTTCGAAGTCACCACTTCCGCGGTCGAAACCTTCCTCACCGACGTCGGAAAAGCCAGGGGGCCTTCGAACATGCGCACCGGGCGCATCGTGCTCTCGGGCATGTTCCGCTACGCAGTCCGCACCAGCCCCCTCGAGATCAACCCCGTCCGCGAAGTCCAGATGCCGAAAAACATCGAAGCCAAGGGCCGCACCGGCGGCGCCGGCGACCTCACCACCGACGAACTGCGCTACATCCTCTCCGCCGTCCGGACCTCCCAGATCCTGTGCCCGCGACAACTCGCCAAAGCCGAACGAGAACGCGGCACACCCGTCAAGGCATACACCCCACCCACCGTCGCCGCCTACTGCGAAAGCGCCGACCTCGCCGACATAATCACCCTCTACGCCGCCACCGGCCTGCGCCGCTCCCAGATGCTCGCACTGTTGTGGACCGACATCGACCTCGACGCAGCGACCCTGCGTCCCACCGGAAAACTCGTCCGCGTCGCGGGCAAAGGACTGGTCCGTGTGACCAGGAAAGATGACCCGAAGAACCGGACCGGCACCATCGCACTGCCCGAGTTCGCGGTGGAAATGCTCAAACGCCGCAAAGCCGCGGTGGCGAACCGGCGACCGGCTTCTCCTCCGGACCCCGGAATCGAGGTCCTGGATCTGGTGTTCCCCTCGGCCGTGGGGACATTGCGTGACCCGCAAAACGTCGGACACGGCTGGCAGCGTGTCCGTGAAGCCCTGGGGTTCGCCGAGGACATCACCCCACACAGTTTCCGCCACGCCGTGGCCACCATCCTCGACGACGCCGGCCTGTCGGCCCGTGTCACTGCCGATGTCCTCGGCCACGTCGACCCCGCGATGACCCAACGCCACTACATGGCACGCGGACGCCCACACAAGGCCGCCGCCGATGTCCTCAACCGAGCGGTGACCGGATAGCGGAATCAGACCGCTCGCGAATCCATTCGAAATACGCTGCCCAACTCGAACCCCGCCGGACACTCGCCATTTGAATTAGTGGGGACTTACTGGTGACCACATAGCCCGCAAATCAGACGAAAAATATGGTCTGACCTGCACATATGTGGAGCTAAGGGGAATCGATCCCCTGACCTTCTCGGTGCAGATGGAACGGACTACCACAGACAACGGCAAACAACAAATCGGACATCGGATCATCGTTCTGACCTGGTGAAACAGGATCGTGACGACAATCCTGGACAACTATCGACAACGGTGGACAACGGCGTGTTCGGCCGAATTAGTGGGGACAAAGTGGGGAGTGCCCTGCGGCCCTCCCGACAGGAACCCATCACGCGGAGCACTCCGTCATCGGTCGAGAATCCTCCCGTGCCCGCCGCGGCCATCCCCTGTATTGGTTTCCAGTTCCAGCCCGAGTGACCTCAGCAGCGACGCGGCCGCACCCGATCTCCACCCTCGCAATTCACCACAGACTGCGGCGATCCACTGCGGGGCGAGCCGGCACCTCGACGCACGGGCACGACCCGAGGCGACCGGGTATCGGTCCGTCTCGGCTCGTCACCGTGGTCGGCGTGGCGGCGGCTTCGCCAGCGTGACCGTCTCGATCGGCGGTGCCGCGACGGCTTCGTGTACTGCCGGGGTGCGGCCGTTGGCGACGCACAACAGAACCTGCTCCACCGTTCGATACACCGTCGCCGGTTCCTCACGCCTCGTCATGGAGGTTCCAGCCTCACCGTGCTCGGCCACGATTTCGGCCTTGATCGACGCCGAGGTTCGCCGATAGGCGGTGCCGATGTTGAACCTCACGGCCTCGACGGTCTCGGCTCGTCGGACCTCCGCGGGTGAAGCAATGCCTCTGACCGCGACTTCTGACCACCAATGCCCCCAAGCAAGGGGATCAGCCTATGCAACCGACATCGCCATCATCCGCCTGTAACCAGCCCCCGACGACCGACGACGTGCGCACCGAACGTGCGCACGTCTTCTTCTGGACCGAGCTCTGTATCGCCGCCGGAGTCAGCGTGATCGGCAACGCGACCCAAGCCGTCCTGCACACCACGGCCCTGCCCTTGCTCGCGGCCACTGTCGCGGTCATTCCGCCCCTGGCGTTGCTGGCAGCCGTTCATGGTGTTGCGCTGCTCGCACGCGCCGACACCGTATCCCTCACTGCGCGTCGCGCTGCGACCGCCCTGACCGTGGTGATCGCCGGCGGGGCGTTCTGGCTGTCGTTCACCGCGCTACGCGCCCTCGCGATCACCGCGGGCGTGCCCGCTGGCGAAGCGTGGCTGTGGCCGCTCATCGTCGAGGGAAGCATGACGCAAAGTTCGCTGGCCCTGCTAATTCTGGCGCACGCACACCACCCCAACACCGACATCGACGCGACATCCCAGACGCCAGCACGGATACCCGCCCTCGAACCACTCCCGACCGAGACTGTCCGAGCAGCACTGCCTGCCTCGCCACCGGAACCTTGCGAACCCGTCGAGGAACCACTCGACGATCGGATCAGCTCAGACATCGACCTGGAGGCGCTGGCGATGTCGATCTGCGACCAAGACCCCGGCGGGCGTCGCGATCGTGCGACCGTCTTTGCGGTGTTGTCACATCGCTACCTCGATGGTTGGAGCGCCGCACACATTGCACGTGAACTCGGACGCAGCCGGTCCGCCGTCAGCCGGATCCTGCGAGATGCCGAACGACTGCATGCAAGTGCTGCCACCGACCGTGCGCACGCCGACAACGCCCCACCCGCCGACCGTGCGCACACCGGTCCAACCGTGCGCACGTAGGGCGCGACCACCCGGCAGGGTGTGCGCACGCTGCGTTCGACCGTGCGCACGCCCACTACCTATGACTGGGTGGGGCAGACACTGTTTCGACCCGTGCGCACGGGGGCTGAACATTTGCCGGATGTGGTTCACACCACATCGACAGTGGCTGCGGTCCAAGGTTTGATCGATGCACGGTTCGTTGCCAGGTACCACTCTTCTCGTGCTCTTCTCCAGCGAAACCATGTCCTTGGGGGACCTGTGAACTTCGATATGTCCTGTCCGCAGTGCGATCGTGTCGACTGGGTTCAGAACGTGCCCGCGGTCATGTCCGACGGCACCCACAGCGGCTACAGCACCGGCGTGCATGCCGGGTTCGGTGTCGCACCGGGCGGAGTTGTCCCGGTCATTGGGACCTCCACCAGCGAGTTCAGCCACAGCTCTGCGTTGGCGAGAAGTCTGGCGTGGCAGCCGATTCTCCCGTCGGCCGGTCCTCTGTCGGTCCTCGGCTCGGTGTTGATGTTCTTCCCGCTGATCGCGTTCGGCCTGAGCACTGTCGGATTGACGATGGAGCCGTTGCCCTCGCATCCGATTCGGATGATGGTGTCGGTGCTGGGCCTCTACTTGTTTCCGATCTTGCTGTCCATTCCAGTTGTCGCGATCTTCACTACCGCGTTCAAGCGTGCACGCCGCAACAGCAAGGTCGACGCCGGGCGGCACCGAGCACGCGGTGTTTGGAGCCACGGCTACTACTGCCACCGATGCGGCGTGGCCTACTGGCCGTACCCGACAGAACCCGGTATCCCTTACCGAGTCGCCCTCGCTCCCAGCCAGTTTCGTTGGCACGTCTGGAACACCGGCGGTTACGCCAAACTCTGACCGGCCTGTTCTTCGGCACTCAGCCCGGCCCTCGATTCCCTCTGTATGCCTGGCCGCTCAGGTTCGTGGTGGTCGGGACGTGTTCGTCCCTGCGAATCGGGATCGTTCTGTGCAGCCACGGATACTCGCGCCACAGCGATCAGTTGTCGCACCTGTCTGTTGGTCAACTCGAGGAGTTCACTGATGTCGTCATCGGACTCCCCTAAGTCGCGCATCGTCGACACTGCGCCCGCTTGCTGAGCTCGCCAACGCGTGACTTCCGTCTCGTGCTCGCCTTCCAACTGCTCGATCCTCTTGCGCAACTCGCTGACGCGCTGGTCGCGTATCGCGGTGCACTGTCGGATCGATCCTGCCGCACGTAGATAGATCTGGACTGCGTCCATCATCTCGGACTCGCGGCGCGTGGCTGCCTCACGCCGAGCTTTCATCAATTTCTGGACTTCGTCCAAACGGCGACTCGATTCGGGGTCGCGCTTGGATCGTCGTTGTCTGCCAGCAGGCATCTCGATCTCCTGAGAGTGGCCCGACCAGCGGCTCTTCCGCCTGCCAGCCTACGCCGCCAACTCGGGCCCTCGCCAGCATCGCGACGGCAACACCCTGGCGCTACAGGTTCTTTCACCAGCCCTTACGTATCCGCTTGCCGCTCGCTGTGCCCCGCGACGCGTCCTGCCCTGCGGTCCGGCTCGGTGACCGGGTGAGCCACTTCGCGTTCCCCCCGGCCCCTCTCACCCGCACAGTTTCTCGAAGTAGGGAGACCGATGACCACCTCGCACACCATGTTCGAACCGATCCTCCGCGAGCTAGCCGGATCGGAGTTCACCAAGACCCTCCTTGCAACGTTCAGGCAGCTGGAGTGGGCCGAGGAGGAGATCCAGCGAGCCCAAACCCGCCACCCTGATGTCGCTGACGTGTTGCACCACAGCTTTTCGCTGTTGAGCGCGACCGAAGATCGGATGTCCACCGAGTTCGTCTACCGGGCGCATGCCCGGGAGCTGCTCGAGCGGGTCGCGACCGGTGTGTCGACAAAGCCGGGGACCTCGGTCGAGGTCGTGTTGTCGCTGATGCGCGCGAGCTTGGTGACTCCGTTGAACACCACCGCGTTCGGCCTGTACGTGCGGATGTGGCGTCAGGCCGGACTGCCCACCGTCGATGGTCTGGGCGGGGATCTGGGCGAGCACCACGAAGCCATCAACGCTAGCCGGATCGATGAGTTCGAGGCGATCGCCCGGCGCCAGCTCGCCCAGCCCTCCCGTGTGCTGACGCTGGTTTCCTGCGAGGGCCGCCATCTCGGCGAACCGGTCGACTGCCGCCTGGCAACTGCGCGCGCCGCCTGACCTGTCCCTGTCCTGGGTCACGTTTTTCGTCCTGTCTTTCACGCCGCATCCGGTTTTCGGGTGCGGCGTTCGTCGTCTTTCGGAAGGGGTTTGCTGTGCCCGATCTCGATCTGCCCGATCCGTGCGGGGTCTGCCGATCCCGCGAACCCGGTGTACGTGTCCCGGTCGACGCCGGGATCGTCTGCCACGCATGCGCCCGAACCTGCGCCCAGTGTTACCGCTGCGGCGTGCGTTCGCTCGCCCTCACCGACACCGCCGCCGGGCGGCGCCTGTGTTCGGACTGTGCGACCGGATTGAACGCGTGCGTGTCGTGTGCGGAGGTGACCTTCACCGGTCTGCGCACCGACACCGGCGGTTTCGTCTGCGGGATCTGCGCGCACCAGTTGTTCGATCAGTGCTTCCGGTGCGAACGGTTCACCCGCCACAGCCGCTACGTCGTCGGCAACCACCGCACCTGCCCTACGTGCGCTCAGGAGCTGTGCGCGTGTCCGGACTGCGGCACGTTGCTGGCGGGGCGGCGCGGGTGTGATCGGTGCGCTGACCGGCACACGTTGTGGAACTACACCTACCGTCCCGACCCGATCTTCCACGGCACCGGCCCGTTGTTCCTCGGGCTGGAACTGGAAGTCGTTGTACCCGAAGACTGTTTCGACGATGCGATCGCGACCGCCACCGACACACTCGGATCGCTCGGCTATCTCAAACGTGATTCCTCGATCCGCCCCATGGGTTTCGAGATCGTGTGCCACCCGATGACCTACCAGTACGCCCTCACCGAATTCCCGTGGCAGGTCCTGCACCAGCTCGCCCGGTTGGGCTGTGAGACCGGTGCCGGTGTTGGTTTGCACGTGCACGCCTCTAGGGCAGGGTTCACCGGGCCCGCACACATTTTCCGGTGGATGAAGCTGGTCTACCGCAACTCCGACCAGGTCTCGCGGTTGGCGCGACGCACCAGCCGCTACGCCCCGTTCGAGCCCGACACTCGCTCGCGTGCCAAAGACCTGGCCAAAGGCGCCCGCCACGCGGTCGGGTTGCCCCGGTACCAGGCGATCAACCCCCACCCCCGCGACACCCTCGAGCTGCGGGTCTTCGCCAGCGCGCTCGACCCCGGCCAGGTGCAGGCGGCGTTGGCGTTCACCGAGGCCTCCATCGCCTACACCGCCGACCTCACCGTCGCCCAGATCCACGCAGGCGGCTGGGACTGGGACCAGTTCACCGACTGGCTGTCGCGCCGCCTCGAATACGCGCCCTTGGTGGTCGAACTGGCCCACCTTGCCGACCTGATCGATGAACAGGAGGGCGTGCTGTGTGCCTCTTGACCTTCATCCCCGCCTCCGTCGCACCGGACCCGACCGCGTTGCGGCATGGCGCCGAGGCGAATCCGCACGGGCATGGGTTCGCTGTTATCGCCGGCCCCGTGATTGTGACCGGGCACGGCATGAACGCCGAGGAAGTGATCGACCTGTTCGCCCGGGTTCGTGCCCAGCATCCGCGGGGTCCGGCGTTGTTTCATTCCCGCTACGCAACCCACGGCATCCGCACCGTCGACAACTGTCACCCCTTCCGCCTCGGTGGTGACAAACGAACCGTGTTGGCGCACAACGGTGTCCTGCCCAAACGTGTGCATCCGGGCCCGTATGACTGGCGATCGGACACCCGCATCGCCGCCGAGGACTACCTCCCACGCCAGCCGTTCGGGTCGATCGACACCCACAAGGGGTTTCGGGGACTCGAGTCCTGGCTGGGGTCATCCAAGTTGCTGATCCTCACTGTCGACCCCGCCTTCGACCAGCAGGTGTATCTGCTCAACGAGTCGAAAGGCTTGTGGGACAGCGGGATCTGGTACTCCAACCGCAGCTACCTGCCCTGGTCGCAGCGGTACGCCACGCAACGCCGATTGGCATGCCGTAGCTGTGAGACCGTCGACGAGAACCGGGTCAGCCGCTACTGCACCACGTGCGGGTGGTGCTTCGCCTGCGAGAACCGGTTCCCGCACTGCGAATGCCGCCGACCGCGCACCCGCAGCCCGCGCCACCGCGCTCTCAACCGACCCCTGCCGTTGTCGGCGGTGAAACCACCGACCGCCCCGAGTCCCTGACGCGTCGGTCGCACCGCAAGTCACCAACGCTTTTCCCCTGAGCCTGCACCCGTCGTGCGGGCTTTCGTCGTTTCCAGGGAAGGAATTCCATGCCCACCGCTGTCCTGGTCGTCCTCGCCGAATGCGATGCCTGTTCAGCCCGACACCCTGCCGCGGACTTGGTCGAGACGGCCGAGAACCAACAACTCTGCTCGGACTGTGTCGCTGGCCTCGACCTGTGTGAGAGGTGTGATTTCCCCGCCCGCGATACCGCACTGACCACTGCGGACGACTACTGGTGTGCTGGTTGCCGAGCCCCCTGCACCGTGTGTGAGGACTGCGAGCGCTACGCGCCCTACGTCGTGGCGGTCCTCTCCGGCGGTGACGTGTGCGAATCGTGTGCCGAGTCCTACACCGCCTGCGACGACTGCGATCTGCGCACCGCCGACTCCTACACCGTCGACGGTGATCGGGCGGTGTGCGAGGACTGCCGCGACGACTACACCCGATGCCACAGGTGCCGCACCCTCGTCCGGGGACGTGAGTACTACTGCGACGACTGCGCCCGGCCCGACGATTCCCGTGTCCACGACTCCGACTACAGCCCGCGCCCGGTCTTTCACGGGCACGGGCCGCTGTTTCTGGGCATGGAACTCGAACTCCGCACCACCGTGCACGGCTATGAGGACTCGGTCGCGACCGCGAACAACCACCTCGACGGGGTCGGCTACCTCAAATACGACGGGTCGATCAGTTGCGGGTTCGAACTGGTCACCCACCCGATGAGTTTCGACTACGCGATGAGCGAGTTCCCCTGGGCGCTGTTGACGCGGCTGCGGTTGCTGGGTTGTCACACCGATGACGAGGTCGGCATCCACGTGCATGTGTCGCGGGCCGGGTTCGACTCCCCTGCCCATATCTACCGGTGGCTCAAACTCGTCTACCGCAACGAAACCCACGTCACCGCGCTGGCGCGGCGCCGCGACTCGCAATGGGCCAGCTTCGACCCCGACACCCGCGACATGGCCAAACACCTCGCCCACGGCGGACACGGGTGGGGCCGCTATCACGCCATCAACGCCCGACCCGCCCACACCTTCGAGCTGCGGGTCTTCGCCAGCTCGCTCGATCGCCGCGAGGTGCAAGCCGCGCTCGGTTTCGCCCATGCCTCCGTCGAATACACCCGCGCCCTGCGCGCCCACGACGTCGTCGCCGGCCAGGGCTGGGACTGGGCCACCTTCACCAGCTGGGTGGCAGCGCGACCGGAATACGCCGCTTTGACCGCTGAACTCGCCGCGCTGGCACCGGCCTCAATCGGTGTGCCCAGCCGGAACCTGGAGGACTTCGCATGTGCATCTTGACCGTCATCAAACCCGGCATCGCCCCCGATTTCCATGCTCTCGCCGCCGGTGCGGTCGCGAACCCGCACGGGCACGGGTGGGCTGTGCACGCCGGGGACCGGCTCATCGTCGGCCACGGCATGGACCCAGAGACCACCATCACCGAATTCGCCCACGCCCGAGCATCATTCCCGGACGGGCCGGCGTTGTTTCATTCCCGCTTCGCCACCCACGGTGACCACACCACCGCCAACTGTCACCCCTTCGCCATCGGCGGGGACAAGCGAAGCGTGCTGGCCCACAACGGGATCCTGCCCGAGCACGTCCACCCCCTCACCGGTGACGACCGTTCCGATACCCGGATCGCGGCCGAGGACTTCTTGCCGCAGAACCCGTTCGGGTCATTGGATTCCTGGGCCGGACGGGAACGGTTCGAACTCTGGTTGGGTACCGACAAGGCCGCCATCCTCACCGTCGACCCCGCCTACAAACATCCCGCCTACATCTTCAACGAACACCGCGGGCACTGGCGCGACGGGTCGTGGTACTCAAATCACAACTACGAGCTGGGCCGATACCCGGCCGGTGCCTTCGTCGACTACGAGTTCTGTGACAACTGCGGGGCAGAGTACGACAACCCCGACGGCCCGCACTGCCCGTACTGCGGCTTCTGCGAAGCGTGCCTGAATCCCTACCCGCGCTGCCGCTGCACCTGCCCCGATGAGGCCGACCGCTACTCCGACCTCCTGGCACTCGAAACCGCCTGACACCCATGTCTTTCGTGCTCCGTCTGGAGCCCTCTTGGAGAGGACACCCTCGATGACCTATCCGCTGACCGTACCGCCCTTGCGCCACAGGGTGCGCGCCGCCCTGAACCAGTTGCGTGGCGTCAGCCCTGTCGCTGACCCGGTGACCGGTTCGACCGAATCGACGATGGTGGTGGCCGCACTCCACGAGGCCCGCCACAACAACCTGACCGTCACCGTCCGCACCCGCGGCGGGCACTTGCATTTTCGGATGACCGTGGACACTGTCGGCGCCCGCCACGCCAACCTGACCACTGATGCCGGTGAGCAGGTGATCGTGCCGTTGCGGTTCATCGAGACTGTGCAGTACCTGGCACCCAGCAACGGTGACCAGGGGCTGCTGTGAACACCACCGTGGTCGGGGCGGCTGAGCCGTCGCGCTGGACCGCCCGCCTGCACCCCATCCCCCGGCCCGCGCGTGAGGTGTTGGTCATCGGCTGGCACGCCGCATTCGCCGACACCCCCGCTGCGGGAACCCCGATCGCGGTGTTCCCCCACACCGAGATCATCGCCGATCACTTGCCGGTGATGGCGTTGGTGCGCATCGAACACGCCACCGCGATCGACACCATCACAGCTGACGGCACACGCGAAACCCGCTGGGGTGCCGACCCGTTCGGTATCGCGAAGACCGGGATCAGTTGGCGGCTGGTGCCCGCACACCTCGCCGAGGACCGGTGGGTGATCGCGCCCGGGTGGTGGGCCGCCGGCGGCGAGGAAGCCGTGCTGCCGACCTCGATCACCTCACACGCCCTCGGCGCACCCACCGTGGTGCCCGTCTACGACCACGACCCACACACCGGGAAACGCTGGACATCGTGATCACCCACGTCGGAGAACTCACCGCCTGGCTGCAAGCCCAGATCCCCGACCCCGACGACAACCTCTACGAGCCGTGGAACACCGGCACCCCGACCACCACCAGCCTGGTGTCGCTGATCCACCTCCGAGTCCAGACACCCTTCGCCCCCGACCGGACCGTCACTGTCGTCCTCGTCGCCTACCGCTGTCCCGCCGAGGACACCGCACCCGACACCGAACCACCAGATTCGAGGCACCCATGCCCGCAACCCCCGGATCCCGACCGCCGGCGGCCGAGCGTGTTCCGATCCCCGCGCGCCTGGCGACGGCACCGCTCTCGTCAGGACTCGTAGTCCCCTACTTATCTCGTATCGGGTGGTGAACGCGACTCGGTGAGAACCGATCTCAGCATTGCCCGCACAAGGTTCATCCATGATGGGTGACTCCGGGTAGTCCCCAGAACCCAGAGTTCTCGATGTAGGCGGTGAGCGCCCTCGTGGATGAACCGCCTCAGCTTGCTAACGATGACCTCTACACACCGCCTGGGCCGACCAAGCCCTCGTGCATACGGTAGGCATCGACAGCAGCGGGGTGGTCGGACAATCAATTTCAGCCCAGTGCGCGCGCTACCAGCGTTTCATTGATCGTGGTCCGAGCCCTCCCGCACGACCGAACACCTCGTTAGTTGCGAGCTTCGAGCTCTGAGGCAGACCGGTGTCGTGCGGGTGCGCTGGGAGCGCGAACAACTCATCGGAGGCCAGCCCATCGAGGCTCGTAAGTAGGGCGTCGCGCGTTCCTGCCAGGGTTTTCGGACCCATGTGACCAGCCGAACGACGGGAGGACAGATGAACCGCTACTGCGGGATCGACTGGGCCGAGGGCCATCACGACATCGCCATCGTCGATCAAGACGGTGCTCTGGTTTCGAAGAAGCGGATCGGAGACGACCCGGCAGGCTTTGCCGCACTTACCGAAATGTTGACCGCAGCGGGCGACACCGCGGAGGAACCGATCCCCGTCGCGATTGAGACCACCCGCGGTTTGATGGTCGCTGCGCTGCGAGCCACCGGCAGACCCGTCTATGCGATCAACCCCATGGCAGTGGCACGCTACCGCGAACGGCACACGCTGGCCCGTACCAAGTCTGATCACGCCGACGCGATGACGTTGGCAAACATCCTTCGCGTCGACGCACATGTCCATCGCACGATGCCGGCCGACAGCGAGCTCGCTCAAGCCATCGCAGTCCTGGCCCGCGCGCAACAGGACGCGGTATGGCGACGCACCAAAGCAAGCAATGAACTGCGTTCGCTACTGCGCGAGTTCTACCCGGTATTCCTGGCGACGTTCGCGGACCGGTCCTCAACAAACCTCGCCAAACCAGAGGTCCGCGCGGTGCTAGCGATCGCGCCGACACCGACATCCGCCGCAAAGCTCACCAAAACTCGCGTCGCGGCTGCACTGCGTCGCGCGGGGCGCAAACGCGGCATCGACGAACGGGCTGCTGAGATCGTCAAGCAGCTGCGTCGTCCCGGCCTTCGCCAACCAACACCCGTCGAAACCGCGATGGGCCGCCACGTGCTTGTCCTCCTCGCGGCTCTGAACGCCGCTTGCGTCGGTGCAGACGAGCTGGAAGAGGCTGCAGCCGAAGAGTTCCGCAAGCACCCCGACCACGCGATCATCACCAGCTTTCCCGGCCTCGCCGATCTTGCCGGCGCCCGCGTTCTTGCCGAGATCGGCGACGACCGCAACCGGTTCGCCACCGCTCGGTCGCTGAAGGCCTACGCCGGATCGGCTCCTGTCACCAGAGCCTCTGGGCGTTCGATCTCAATTACCCACCGCCGCATCAAGAACGATCGTCTTGCTGCTACCGGTTGGGTGTGGGCCTTCGCAGCAGCGATCAATAGGGGCCCGGCCCGCGAGCACTACCTTCGTCGGAGGGCACACGGAGACAGGCACAGTGCAGCGTTGCGACATCTGTTCAACAAGATGCTCGGCCAGTTGCACTACTGCCTCCGCACAGATCAAACCTTCGATCCTGTCAAGGCGTTCCCCGGCCCGAAGGTTCGGGAGCCCCTAGCGGCCTGAGCCTCGCCGACCAACCACAGCCCGACCCCCACACCTTCGCAACGGGGGTCGGATCTGTCATGGCAGATCGAGAAGCGGTGCGCCTAGTTGCTATGCAGTCGCTTCATGGCTGTTGCACGAACAGAGATCGACGGATGCTGGGTGAGTTCTTCGAGGATTCCGGTAAATACCGAGTTATCGGTTTGGGTGTTGCGAAGTACAGCGGCGACTGCGAGTTCACCGCCGGTGGCGACTGCGGTCGTCAGGATTGGCCCATAGATCGACCACAGTTCAGGATCCGTGACGAGGCGGCGGGTTATGCCGGTGATCGCGCGCTCGCGTACGTCCTGGTCATGGTCGGCAAGTAATGTGACCAGAAGGTTCTCATATCCGTTAACACGTGCGCAGGCATCAGCAGCGTCGGCTCGGTGCAACTTGGTGCCGCTGAGCATGCGAGCAAGCGCTGTGGCCGCACCCGATGACGCGGCCGGGTATGTGTGGAACAGCAACTCGAGTGCTGCGCCGCCGAGCGGTCCCTCTAGCGGGTCCGCCGTATCGCGGGCACCGTTCGATACGTCTACGATGGTCTCGGCGACGTCACGGATCTTGCCTTGTGTACCGGCATCAAGGTCTGCGAATTCTTCTGACAGAATCTTGAGTGCGTGGCGTTTGCGCGATCCCAGCACTTGCGGGCTTCTCAGAAACGACAGCAAATAGTCCAGGTCAGCGGATCCCTCGAAGGTAGTGACTAGTCTTGCGTACCAGGCGGGGTAGTCATGGATGTAGCCGGAGAAGCTCCCGCGTCGGGTCTCGGTTTCGATGTCCGCCAGCTTTTGCCGGCATCGGTCGCCGATCGCGGTGGCTTCATCGAGTTGTATGGCGCTGAGTGGTATCTCTGCCGCGGCAGAGATATCTCCTTGCAGGAGCGCGTTGCGGAAGAGGGCTTCGGTGGTCGAGTTCCGTCCACAGGTTCCAGCGAGCACCCACTGAACCCGGTTGTTGTCGTCGTTGATTTCCACTGCCCGCCCGCCCAACGCTGTGCGCTGCGCAGAGGTGAGGCGAAGGACCCTGAGAAGCCGGTCGACCGCTGGCGCGATTACCTCTGCGTGTTGCGCCGGTAGGGTCGCAATGTGGTGCACGATCGCCTCGACATGGTCGTCGTCAGCGAAATCGACAAGTCCTGCGATCGCGTGGAGCCTTGCGGTCGGAAAACCGCCGTCGGTACTGACCTTGTTGACCAGCGACCCTCCGGGCTGTAGCGAGGCGATCAGCTCGCCAAGCCAAGTACTGGCAATGTCAGGAGGGAAATAGGGGCCCAGCTGACTCACCAGGGTCAGGTCGGCTCGGGAGGAGGTTCTAGTCATCGTGTCAGGCGTGACGTCGCGAACTAGTCGTGGCAGCACTGCGGCGGGCCCGTGACGCTTGACTTTGCGCACGGTGTTTTGCAGGTCCTTGTGTCGGCCGGATCGGCGGAGCAAGTCAATCGATTCGACGAGTCGCTCATCACTGGTACGCCCGGTGGACAAGTCTGCTTTCGCAAGTGTTCCTGCAGCAGCGTTCCATTCGGCCGAGAGTCCTGACAGGCGGGCGATCAGTCCGGCAGAGTACAGATCGTTGTGCACGGTGTCGGCTTCGAAGATCTGAACCGCTGGATCCTGGCTCCACTGTTTGAAGACGCGGTCGAGCGCGCGCGACAGACCGGTGGACATGGGGTAGCGGCGCCACCAAGAGGCGGTGGTATCGAGGGCGGTGACGACGTCCGTCATGCTCTGGTCGGTTCGATCGGTGCGGTCCGTGAGGGTGAACAGCAGCCAGATTGCGGCGGAACGGAGCGCCTCGACTGCAACGTCGTCGCGTGGCCCGGTGCCGAGATGGATATTGGCGGAGTTGACCGCCTCAATCGCGCCTGCGTGATCACCGATTTCAGCCAGGAGGCGGGCCTGGTGGATGTCAAGCCATCCTTTGTCACTGTTCGAGAGGGTTTCACTGTGCTGGCTGGTGAGTGCAGCCACTGCGTCAGAGATACGGCTCTGATCTTCCAGTGCCAGGGCAAGGCACACCGCGGCTGCGGACCTGAGATGCGGCGGTGTGGATTCTGCGGTAAGGAGCGTCTGCAGTGGCTCATGGATGCCACCGGTGAGCCACGAATAGATCGCGGCCGCCAGGCGCCAGCCGTGATCATTGTGGGCGTGAGCGTCCTCAGGGGACGGGACATCAGGGTGCTTGCCGGTGAAGTGACTCCATCGCTCGGGTGTGCCTTCGATGATGACCGAAATGGCTTCGGGCCAGGAAAACGCGACGTCGGTTCCCCGGCTGGGATGTGGGCTGACGATGCGGGGCACAAGCAGGCAGTATCGGGCCCGCTGGTCGGCGGGCAGATGTGAGGCGTTGAACCGCCAGCGTGCACCTTCGTGGGTCATGCGTCGTCGGGATCGCATAACCCAGTTGATCCATTGGTCGCGATGGTCCTTGGTGAGGCGTTGGTCATCGGGAACAAAGACTTTGATGCCGACCCCGGTGGATTGGATGTGTTCGGTGTCGAGGTAGGCCCATACTGCGGTTGTGGTGTCGTCGCTGATCAGGATGACGATGTGTGGCACATGGTGGTCGGTCCAGTACTCGCCGTGGTGGTCGGCGCCTTCGGTAAACCACCAGCCGCGGCGACCGTCAACGTGGCCTGGTCGGCTAAAGAACGAGTCGCCATGTTTAGCTTGAACCCCCAGCATAAGACCAAGGTCAGTGAGATCGTGTCCGCGCATCTGTACGAACAGGTCGGTACCGACGTCGTGCCTCCCTGTCGGTACAGGGCCCCACCCGAGTTGGTTGAAGAATAACGTGCAGAAGCTCTCACCTATCTCGCCCAACTGGACCGTCTTCGGCTGACGCGGTTTGCTCACATCCGTATTGTGCCTGCAACCGGGCAGTTGTTGTGATCAGGCAGCTACGTGTTGCACTCAGCGCCTTGTCCGGGCCAAGATGTGTTGGACCAGAGACGGTTTCGGGGGCTGCTGGTTTCTTCCGCAACGTGGTGAAACCTTCCGGAGCACGGGTCCCGTGTCGCCGTCGACACTGATGACGCTCGTGCCCGTGGTGGGAGGTCGGCCCGAGGTACAGGGCCGTTACTGTCCCCTCACTGGTCGGAGGTATCCACGTCTTGATGGCCGCGGCCGACGAGCTCCCAACGCGGTGTCCGAACTAGAACCGGAACCCCCTGCGAACGCAGCCAGCCCGACGAAGCGGCAGACGGCTGTACACCGAAGACTGCGAGGTCGTTGTGTGTCGGCGGCAAGTCTGTGCCTAGACACAACCTGCAGCCTCTCAATTTGACTATTGCGAGTATCGGAGGTCTACATCACCCTCGCCCACCGCGACCGGACCCGCCCGGTGTGGGGAAACATCGACCCCCACCGCCTCGCAGAGGTCCTGCACCACAAACGATGCCAGGTCTGCGGGGAAGACCTCTACGACACCCTCGTGCTGATGATCCGCCCGTCGGACTATCTGCGTGGCGTAGCAGTCGAACCTGGTTTGCACCCCGAGTGTGGCTGGTATAGCCGCCGGGCTTGCGTGATGCTGGCCGGGCACGTCGACCGCTACAACCCCGTCGGCAACACCCCACTCAACCTGTGCGGCGACCCGCTATGTCGCTGTCGGTACTGGGCGCCCGCCGAGACCACCACTCCGGGCCGGGAGGGTAAACCGGCTGAGGCCTGGTACGAGGCCTGGATCCGGCGCGAGGACTACGACGTGTTCACGGTCCCGGCCGACGAGTCCGGGCCCGAAGCCACCGGCATCGCGCTACGTGGGGTGCCGTTCCTACGGTTGCGTAAGGTCCGCGACCCGGCACCGAACACTGAGGATTCCCAGCCGATGGACTTGCTCGCCGCGGTCATCGCCGCCCGCACGCTCTGGGAAACCCTCGACCTCACCGAAGATCCCGACGCTCCCCGATAGCGGGTCGCCCCGGCGCGTTCCCGCATGCCGCGTTTCCTCGCCGCCAGCCCCATACGCGTATCTGTGCCGGGCAGTGACCGGCGCTCACCGTATCCACATGTTGTGGATACCCCTGTGGACAACCACAACAGGAGCCACCATCCGACCCGCCCGGCCGCAGCCGCAGCGCGGTCCCGCCCCTGCGAGAGGACTTCATCGACCGTGGACCTGACCATTTCCGCCGCATTCGCCCAGCAGTTGGCATGGGCGATCCTGGCCCGCGCCGCCCTCTACTTTCGCGGTGCGGTCGCTATCCTGCTCGCCGCTCAGGGCCCCGACGGGGCCGCCGACATCCTCGCCCGCGCCATTCCCGGCTTAGCGGTGCGCGCCGAAGCCGACCTCGCCGACGCCGACCGCATCGGTGCCCGGCTGATCATCCCCGAGGACCCCGAGTGGCTCGCCGGCTCACCGAGTTCGAGGACCCCGGCACCAACCGGTTCGGTCCGGTCGCGTTGTGGGCTCGCGGTGCCGGACCCCTCGACACCCTCGCGCACCGCGGCGTGGCCGTGGTCGGGGCGCGGGCGTGCACCGAGCACGGATACACCGCCACCCGCGACCTCGCCGAGACGGCCGCCGGGCAGGGGTGGACGATCGTGACCGGCGGCGCCTACGGCATCGACACCGCCGCCGTCGAAGGCGCGCTCGCCGTGGACGGTTCGGCTGTCGTGGTCACTGCCGGCGGGCTGCGCCACGCCTACCCCGCCACCAACGGTGACATATTCGAACAGATCACCCGACGGGGACTGCTGGTGTCGGAGTATCCGCCGTCCGACCGGCCCACCCGTGACCGGTTCCTGCACCGCAACCGGATCGTCGCCGCCCTCGGCGCCGGGATGGTGGTGCCCGAGGCCGGGATCCGCAGCGGCACCCTCAACGCCGTCGACTGGGCAAACCGGCTCAACCGGCCCGTGTCCGCGCTGCCCACCCCGACACCGACCGCTCCCGCGTGGGCCGGGTGCGCGGCCATGGTCGACAACGGCCACGCGCAGCTGGCCACCGACACCGGCCAGCTGCTGGCCGCTCTCGCGACCGCGGGCTGAATCATTCACCGACAGAAAGGAAATCATCGATGACCGTGCGGATGAGCAAGTTCGAACTGTGGTTCCCGCTGAGGCAGGTCGCGGCGATCGCCGAGCACGCGATGGCCGCGACCGAGCATTCCTGGCCAGACTACGACAGCGACAAACCCGACCCCGTCCCACCGGCGTTGGTGTGGGCCAAGGACCAGGGCACCTACCTGCTGTCCAACGGCCGACCCCGCCTGCTGGCAGACCCCGACAACCCCGAGAGCTCCTCGAAGGTGGTCTACGCGGTCGGTTACGAGCGGTACTTCGACTTCTCCTACACCGCGGTCGGTGGCGACGACTTCGCCGAATACATCTCCCTCACCGAACAACAGAACAGGACCTCGCTGATCGAGATGATCCGTCACCACGCCGCCAGTGGCGGCATCATGATCTTCACCGTGCATCCCGGCGGCCGCTACGAAATCGAGTTCAGTACGGCCGCTGCACCATTCGACCGATAGCGACCCGATTCGGATGCCGAATCGATATCGACCCTCGGACGCCTGTCGGACCGCCAGCCCGAGGGCAGCGGAGTAGATTCCCGTCTCGTCGGATCCCAAAGAGCCGGTGAGGGTGGGATTCGACATCAGGTGCGGTGCAGTCTCTGGCGGGATACATGCTCAGCACCCCGTCCCGGTCGGCCGAACCCTCACCCCGTCAGGGCCCGGCCGACCGGGACCACCTCACACCCGACGGTGGAGGTGCAACGCGCTGCCGGGTACCGCGGTGAAGTCGAGCGCTTCGAAGAACTGCCGGCGCCCCCACCGGCCATGCGGGTCGGTGTCGAGGACCACCGTCACCTTCTCCACGCCTACCTGTTGGACTCGTTGGATGAACGTGCGTACCAGCGCCGATCCGACCCCGCGGCGCGGTTGTACGACGCCGACCAGTGCGAGATGGCCCGTGTGCGGTTTGCCGGTCAGGAATCCTTCGGCCGTGCCGTCGCGGAGGGCGAGGAGCCGGACCGCATCAGGGTCACCGATCCCGGTCAACCGTGACGGTGCGGCGAAGACGCTGTCGCGCAGCTGGTGGATGCGGTCGAGGGAGGCGAGTAGCTGCGGGAGCAGTGTGTGCTCACCGTGGAGCTGCTCGACTTCGATCCCGTCCACACTGTCCACGCTGCCATACCGGTACGTTCGTACAGAAAATTCCGGCGAGCCGAGGCCCCGTCGACAACGACTTCTCGGCTACCGGTCGGCCGGGGTGAGCGCGTGCGCGGGGCACCATTGGTGGAGCTGGAGTTGCCCGTGCCCGTTGCCGGTGACCAGGGTGAAGGCGACCAGGCCCATCCAGGTTCCGTCATCGAGCAGCACCCAGGCATGGAGCCAGCCGGGGACGTTCCCGGCCAGGCGCAGGCCACCCAGTTTCACGCGCATCGCCGGCCGGTCCTGGCGGAAGTGTTTCGGCTTGGTCCCGATGGCCAGGTGGGCGGCGACGATCACCTTCTGCGGCGGATCGACGACGCGCCACGGCTCTGGTTTGAACTGCACCGGCCACTTCTCGAACACGCCGCCGAACTTACATGTCTCGAATGTATGTTCGATAACGGGTAGAGTGCTGGCCATGTCCGAGATGCCTGCCCCCGCGCCAACGGCAGCGGCGCTGGCCACCGTCCGCCGTCAGCTTGGCGTCTGCGCCGCGTTCGGCGCCGTGGCTGCCCCCGAGCAGCTTGACGAGATCGCGGAGCGCCTGACCGAGGTGCTGCGTGGCTACGCCGTAGCTGACACCCGCAGGTATCCGGGACTACGGCGTCCGCTGCGGCCGCGATCCGCACGGACCGTGCACCCTTGGCGGATCGACCACACGCCCAGCGATCCCGAACACCCGTTCTCATAGCCGACGCGCCCGTCGCCAGGAGGACCTTCGCCCGGGCAGACAAGCGGTTGCGGAGCACCGCTGCCGCTGTGCCCGAGGCGAGCGCTGTCGGCCGCCCGAAAAGGAGTGGAGCCGAGCCGCGAGGGTGCGGTTGGATAGCGACCTGCGGGCGCGGCGCGGGCCGCGAACCCGGATGACCAAGGGAGTGCACGATGTCGATCGCGACGCTACGCGGCGTGACCCTGGACTGCGCCGATCCTCGGGCTCTCGCCCGGTTCTACCAAGAGCTGACAGGCATGCAGCTCGGCTATGACAGTGACGAGTTCGTCGCCCTGACCGATGGTTCGGGTTGCGACCTGGGCTTCCAACGAGTCGACGGATACCGGGCCCCGCAGTGGCCCGGTCAGGACGTGCCGCAGCAGATGCACCTGGACCTCAGGGTCGCCGACCTCGACGCGGCGGAGAAGTCGGCGCTGGGGTGCGGCGCGGTCAGGCCGGACCACCAGCCGGGCGGCGACAGGTGGCGTGTGCTGCTGGACCCGGCCGGTCACCCTTTCTGCCTGGTCACTGGCTGACAGCAGGGAGATCTGGCCATTGCAACCCTTCTGGTGGTGTCGAAATTCACCAGTAGCGCAGAACTCTGCCTGCCGACCTCTAGCGCGGCCGCTCTCGAAGGCATTGTGCAGCGTCGAGAAAGTGGCTCACAACGCCGTCGGCGCTTGTCGGTGGATTGAAACCCGCTGGCCACCGTGTTTGGGGTGTGTGGTAAGCCCCGGACAGATTGGGGCGACCGAGTTCTACGCCCGTCGGCTGCCTGATTCGAAGCCAGGCATCGGTCAGGTCCGCATCACTGAGGTCGGCTCCGGTCAGGTCGGCGAGCATCAGGTTGGCTTTGTTCAAGACGGCGGAGGTGAGGTTCGCGCCTCGCATGTTCGCGCCCCTGTGGTCGCTGCTGTTGAACTCGACGCCGGTCGCGTGCGCAGAGGAGAAGTCGGCCCACCGCAGATCGCGAGCCCAGAAGGTCGCTGTCGCGAGTTCGGTTCGCCCGAATGTCGCGCACCTCAAGTCGGTCCCGTCGAAGTGAGCTTCCGGCATCTTGGCTCCGTCGAAATCGGCCGGCGAAGGAACCCGTCAGGTGTGCTTCGGCCAGGCACGTTCCACTGAGGTCGGGCAATGCACCCGCGTCGTGATTGACGTTGCGGCGGCCGAGCACTGTGAGTGCTGCTTGAACATCGATGGCCGTCTGTGGAAGCGGACCTGCGTACCTCCAACCTCTCGGCGCGCTGTCATCTCGAACCAGTTCCGGCAAGGTGCAGGCCGGCGTGTCGGCCGGGGCTTGTGTCCGGATGAATCCACTGAGGATTTCGATAATCGTCGGCTGGTCTTCGGCCGAGTCCTTGGCCAGGCGCTCGAGCGAGTAGATACCGCCGAGTCGGACGTTGACCTTCTCTGAGCCGAGGCTCTCGACGGCGTTGGTGAACCGCTCTGTCACCTGGCCTTGCGCGGACAGCCCGTACTGGTCGCGCGTGGACTGCAGTGATTGAGCACTGAACCACAGGGCCGCTACCGCGGTCAGAGCAGTCGCGATCGCAGCAACCTTGGTCCATCCGTCCCACTTCAGTAGTGGCGACAGGATTCGGCTTATCACGGGCTGTTGAGGTTGCGGTGTTGATCCAGCCGTGGAGGCCGAGGGCGGTGTCGAGTCAGCGTCGGATTCCGCTGAGACGCTACCGGAGCTGCCGTCGTCAGTGCTCAATGCTGTCTCCCAACATCCGCCGGAGCCCCACAAAACCGCTGGTTGCAATAGCATCGCTCGCCGCGTCTGCTCGTACGCGCGTAACGGGGTACTCAGTTCTGGGGCGGCGCCCACTCAAGAGCGCGCATCTGTCGAACCTGCGCAAGGTGCGCGGATTCATCGACGCCCTGCATCGCCGCTCCCCGACCTGACCGACAGGCAACTCGACGGCCGCGTCGGGCGCCGATGCCATCGCATCGTGGCGTTGTGGTTCTACGGTGTGTGGCTGTGCCGCAATTCGCCCTCGGAGTGCGAAATCGGCTGGACCACCCAGCACTGCGGGATCGACGGCCGCGAGTGGAGGCATCTTCATCGACCTGCAAGGCCCGATCGCCGCCATTGGCCGGGACCTCGAGTCTGGCCGGGCTCTGAACTTCCGCATCGACGCGACGATCGGCGGCCGCGCGGCGGGATCGGTGCGGGTGCCCACCGACGAAGCTTCCGAGGTCGCAGTGACGCAGCTGCGGGTGTGGTGCGCCGAAATCACCTGAACGAAGTCACCACCGGCTACCAGCCCGCGCGAACGACACTCCACGCCCTTCAGCGCTGACCAGACCGCACTGATCGAACCCACTTGAGGTCAGCAGAGTCGGCGCCGACCCGCGTATCCCGACCTGCCGTACTACAAGCGCGGATCGTGCACGAGCCGGAAGTCGTGCAATGCCTCATCCAGCCCGCCGGATGCGGTGAACTCGCGGCCGATGACTTCCCCCGCTGGTATGTCGCAGTCGCGGCCCATCACGGTGGCCGAGAGCACCAGCGGAGCCGTGTAGGAGTGCCATGGCGTGACGCAGTGCGCGTCGTCGCCGACGGTGAGCATCACCCACAATGGCACCCGGCCATCAGGGAGGACCTGGTAGTCGTGACCGGTGCTGGGTGCGTCGAAGTAGATCGGGTAGTCCTCGACACTCATTGGTTCCACTCCCGCCAGATAGTCGTGGTGCACGCACCGGGCTCGGACCGCGCCGACCCGTCGAACTGGTTGGCCGGCGGGCCGTTCCGAGATGACGATAGTGCTCCAAGCTGGTATCTCGAACAGGCAGAGCTGCAGATCGGGCTGAGCATGAAGGTAACCAGCCCGCGGAATCGGCGAACACCGACAGCGGCCCGCCCGAATCATCTCCAGCTAGAAGGCTGGACGGGGGCGGCCATTCCGGACGCAGGATAGTTGGGGCCACGAGCCGGCCCATGATTTCCTGTGCACCACAGTCGGGACGACGGCAGAAGCGCGAGCAGGAATGTGGCTGCGGGGAATACGAGCAGCAGGATCGGCAGAAACCACGGCAGATCGACATATGTTCCGAGCAGAGATCTCACCGCCGACTGCCCGAACGTCAACTCGAGGAAGATCTTGCTGCCGGGATCGAATCGGCCGAACTGCGCGACATTCGAAATCACCCCGAACACGTAGGCGCCGACGACTCCCGCGCAGCCCAGCGCCGCTACGGTCGGCCCTGGTCTGCCGCGCCGAAACAGCATGATCGCGCCGATCAGGAGCAGCACGGAGGCGATGACATCGACAACCATCAGCACCGCGGACACAAAGGAAGCCCACGCGGGCGCGAACCCCCACGCGAACAGCGGGTAGTCCGAAGTTGCCATCCACACGACCGCGGAGACCAACTCGATGAGGCCGCCGACCAGCGCCGAAACCCCGGCGATAATCGCTGTTCCCCCGCTCGGCGGTCGTCGTACTGGGTCGGGATGCATCAGGGTCCTCCAAGATTCGGCTGCAACCACTCTGACCCATACCCGCCCAATTGTCGTGCCACGCCTCGAGCTCACCCCCGATGGCGCTGCGACCGCCGACGTTCGAAGAACAACTGATCCACTTCCATCGGCATCGCCGTGATCTCGGCCAGTCGACTGTCGTATCCATGCTCGGTGATGCAGATCACTCCCGCAACCGTCCAACCACGACGGCCCGCCCGCCCTGCGAGCGCCTCGAACCCGTCATCAGACAGGCTCGACGTGGTTTTGTGGATAACGCGGTCGGGGGCGGCCTCTTGGATGTAGGCGTCCATGGCGTTCATCAACGCCTCGGTGTCGCCTTTCCACCGGCGTGGAGCAAGACGGTGCTGCGCGCCTCCACCGAGGCCGTCATCGTCGGCGCGATGCCCGGCTCCGGGCCGAACCGCGGCCACCTTCGGCGGCCTGGTCCTGGCCGGGCACACTCCCAAGGGCGGTTGCGCTGTATCGGCGGGGTCGGGACCGGGTTCTCCACCGAGTCCCGGCACACCCTGCGCGCCGCGCTTGAGGAGATCCGCCGCAACACCAGCCCGCTCGACGATCCGGCGCTGGCGGCGGTGCGGCGGCGGCGTGGTGGGTCGAGCCGGTGCTGGTCGCCGATATCGAGTATCGGGAGGTCAGCGGCGACGGTCTGCTGCGGCATCCCAGCTTCCGCGGGATCCGCACCGACAAGACCCCCGATGAGGTCGGCCTGCCCAGCTGACCCTCGTTCGGTCACCGTCGTTTCCGCACAGGTGTAGCTACGGCACACTCCCAGGTCGGTAACGGCCCGGGTAGGCCGCCCGGCTAGGGAGACATCGCGACTCCCGGCTCGGGGCGGCGCCGTAGCAGCGGCCCCGGACGGAATCAGGACTTACCCTGAGCACACGGAACTGGCCGTTCCCGGTATTGCTCCGCTGATCGCGGCCGCGCTCGGCGAACCCGCCTTCTTCAGCAGCTAGTCCAAGACCAATCGCGGCCGAGCCTCCGGGCGGCCGAAGGCCACAATTCGAGGCAGAACCTCGCGCAGTCGTGCCAGTTGCGCGGACGGCACGCGCAGTTGTGCCTCGATGACCGAATCGGTCAGCCCCAGATCGTCGAGGGCGTCCGGGTCGAGCGTCACGCGCAGAAGATCGCCGGTCAGTTCCACTTCACGCACGCAACCGTAGGCTGTGCCTTGATCCGGTATGACCAGGCAATGGGTGTCCATTCCCAGTGCGACTTCCTGTACGTCGGGCTCCTCGAAATCGCACATGAACAGCAGGAAGAACCCTTCGCCATCCGGGGACTCAGCCACGCCTGCCACCACGGCATCGTCTACGTCGGGATCATCCTGGCCACTTGCCACCAACGCCGTGAATCTGAATGCCATGCCGGGAGTTCTAGCACCTCACGGCCCGGTTGTCGTGGTGCTGCCTCTCCACCGGTCGGCGGCGGGCACCGAATGACTTCTCGACGTCCAGCCGGCGCGATTGCCAGCAATGGGGGTGATGCGGTGGGGAAGCTGGTCGATTCGGGTTACCGACCAGCGACGAGTTCAACATGGGCCGTGGCCGCGCCCAGGACTTCGAACACGGCACGCTGGTATGGAATGGCGGTGATCCGCGATCGGACTTCGACCCGCCGACCGGCACCGGCCTGGCGAAGATCTGTGAGAACCCCGCACCCGGTCAGCCGAGCCAGGCCGGTGTCGGTGCAGACGTCACGGTCGCAGAGGTACTTGCCGCACACCATCACAGCATGGATGGCGGGCAGCGGGCCGAAGGCACCCTTCCGGCCCAGGACCGCATCTTGTATCGCCCCTACCGACCATTGTCGGTTCTCAAGCAGTGGCACCAAGACTACAAGCGAGGACTCTGATCCTCCCCGCAGTGATGCAGCGTCGCCCGTGTGATGCCGTAGCAGACGAGCAGGTCACTGATCCTGCCCTGCACTGCCCAGACCTGTGGATCGTCGGGGTCCAGGCCGGCGTCGAGCAGCGACTGCCGGTCGACAGAGTCCATTCCCATGCCCGGTTCGACGGTTCCCGCAGTGGGCCGGTTCCGGTAGGCGATGTGACTGTCCGGCGCTTCGCCTACCGAGGCGGTGCCGGACCTCAGTCGGATGCGGCGGGGATCAGGTCGGTCAGCCGCATCGACCGCGGGTGCGCGCCGGGCGCCTCCTGCAGCGTGGATCGAATGAGGGCGCGGTCGTCGTCGATCTCGAGAATCCGGAACTGGCGAGGTCCCATCGGGTCTGATCGTGGCTGACCGCCATATCTGTCACCGCCCGGGCCGCCTGAGCTGAGTGACGCGGTGCGTTGATCAAGCTATCTGTCGCCTAATCTCCATCATGCTTGTCACCGATCGCGTGCATGCCCCGGTTTTAGGCGGGTTGCCCGCGTAGGACTACGCCCCGATAAGCGGTCTCATCCAGCGCTGTGGCCGATCCGCCGACGGGCTACCCGCGCCGATGGGCTCACGCGGAACATCTCATCGGGATGGACGGCTTCCACACACGCCCAGTACTCAAGCCGCTGCGCGATTCCTAGAGCTTGCGTGGCTTCCCAAACCGCAACCAGGGTGTCGATCAACTGTTCGGTTCGCTCCGGCAGATCTTCCGGTGCCGACGTGATGACAAGATCGTCCTCGGCCGACTCAAGGACCAGGTCCAGCAACCAGAAACTCAGCTCCCAGTCGGCCTTGTTTGCGAGCAGCAGACGAACGAATTCATCGAGCCGCGCCGGATCGGATACCTCGATAGGCCAGTCCTGCATCCAGCCTTCGTGCGGGACGTTGGCCAGCTTCGCCGCGCGCGTCGCCGATTCCCCGCTTGGATAGATCATGTAGCTGAAGGTAGCCAACGTAGCGAACTTTGGCGATGGAGTTAGCGCTCTAGGGCGTCTAACCGAAACTGCATGGGCGGGTAGCCCGGGTTGAGCGTCAGAAGCGAAGGGTAGATCGGATTCGCTTCGCCATGGCATTGGCGAAGATCTTGATGACCGTTTCTCTTTCATGCTGTATCTCGGGGTGTCTGGCGATAACGACGCTGGGACGGCCGTCACCATCGCCATCGGGTTAGTTATGGCTACCACGGCGACGACATTCATTACACGGCTGTACTTTGGTGGCCCTCGCTCTCACTTCTCGGCTGAGTTTCTTGATGCCACCGAGAACGTCGATCGCGCTGTCGAGAAGGTCGCCGGCCCGAACGACCTTCTCAAGCTGATGGAGGTCAACCGTCGCCAGATGGAGGCCTATGATGTTCAGGCTCGCGCGCAGGGTCGGTCATCTCATCGCAGCAGCTTGTTCGCGATGACCGCTGGGTTGGCGATTGTGGGCGCAGGCCTGTGGATAGCAGTGAGCGCCGAGAACTCAGCGACGAAGTACGCCGCCGCGATCGTCGCAGCCGTGGGAACCGCTACGGGCGGCTACATCGCTCACACGTTTATCAGTGTGAACACCTCTGCCCAGCATCACGTCCGCTACTACTTTGAGCAGCCGTTGGTGCAGTCGTATCTGCTCACTGCGGAACGGATTGCCGATCGGCTTCCGGAAAGTGCGCGGGGCGCGCAGTACGAACTGATCGTGGATGCAGCGCTGCAGCAGGCTGGCCTGGTACATCAACTTCGTGATGCCGCAGCGGCTCCGCCGGAACCCGAGCGCGAGCCGGATCCAGCGGAAGGCCCGCCCTCCGATGGCG
The DNA here is from genome assembly GCF_900637185.1 of Nocardia asteroides. Lineage (NCBI taxonomy): Bacteria > Bacillati > Actinomycetota > Actinomycetes > Mycobacteriales > Nocardiaceae > Nocardia > Nocardia asteroides. The sequence goes on from NZ_LR134352.1 coordinate 5,035,062, forward strand.
GGGAGTCGTCGCGCGACGCTGGCAAGGAGTAACCAGCTACCGTTAGAACATGCGTTCGAGCGGCGGGGGCTGGAAACCGATCCTCGAGATCGACGGCGTCGTCGTCCCTGCGGGCACCGGATTGACCCGCACCTCGCGGGGCTGGGCGCACCCGACACCGGTGTTCTGCCACAACGGCCACCGCTTAACCCCGAGTCAGACCGTCGTCGGATTTCGACACTGCCGCGCATCCCACGTCGACGGCGGCCACCGATCGTTCCTCTGCAGGACCTGCGGCGACACCGTGCTGCTGCCACTGCCCGGCCCGGACTGCGACCACCGCGATTTTGACGAGCGCCCAACAGGAACCACTCGGCCGCCGGCCGCGTCAGAGTAGGCATGAAACTCACACTCATCACGCCGTACGAGCCCGCCCCCACGACTGAGCCGCCACGCACCGACATCGCCTTCGTCAACTACTTCGCCGAGTGCGCAGACGACGACACTTCCACCCCCGACACCATGCCGTGAGCACAGAAGTGGCCCGGCAGGCAGGCCTGCCGGGCCACTTCGCTCTACCGGTCAGCCGATGCCGAGCCGTTCCATCGCCCAGTCCAACGCCGCGTCGCGGTCATCGGCCGGGATCTGGCGGGTGAAAGCGAGCGGCGGAGTAACGACGCGCACCGACCGCCAGCCATGTATCGGCCGCACTGCCCAGCCACCCCACTCTCGGCGTACGGGGAACACGCCAGGCTCACTGCGATGCTCGTGCCGCGCACGAAAATCGATGACGGTACGAGTCAGCCGCCAGCGCAGTGCCGCCTGGTTCATCATGGTCGCCCCGTCCTCAGCAGCTGGTGATGATCGGCGCCGATTCGTCGCCGTAATGGGTCGTCGTGTTCGCCCGAGTGTCCCACATCTCGACCGTCGCGACCCATGCTCCAGGCTCACACGATGCCCAGGTCGCAATGTTCAGTATCGGCGCTGGCACCTGCTCAGACGGTTCGATGGCGCGGGTCGACCAGTCCCCACCCTTCGGCTTGAACTTCAAGCGCAGCACGGTGCTGAACACGTCCGGCGTGCCCGCGATCTTGCAGTCGACATAGCCACCGGCGACCATCGCGGCCGGCTCTTTCAGATACGGTGCACCTTGGTGGAAGTTGAATTCGCACCGCCCGGCCGCGATCGGCTTGATCGCCGGGGCCGCGCCCGCGACGCCGCCCGACATGGTCGTGGTCAAGACCGCGGCGATCGGCACAACAGTGGTAACGAGCTTCATCGGTTCTCCCCTTCATCGCGACGCCGGTCGAGTGCGATCTCGACGTGTGCGACGTCGACAGTTGTGGCGCGCGAGCTGCACGCTGTGAAACGGACCCGCGCGCGCCGACTGCCTTCTCCCTGGCCGGGCCCAGCAGCCGACACGCGCAGGCTTCTATCCGTGGCCGCCCGGGTGTGCACCCCCGGGCGGCCACGCTCATCCCCCGAGAGGGCGGCTCTGCTCGAGCTGGCGACGCAACGCCAGCTCGACATGGTCGACATCGACGGTCGCCGCACCGCTTTGGCGGGCGATGCGCTCGGCGACCTCCAGCAGGCGCTGCAGCGCAGGCGAATACAGTGCCTCGACGTCGATGACGTCGAGGGCCACCGGATCCGGGTCAGCGATCGCGGCCAACGCGCCCGCCAGGTCGGAGTACAGGTCGTCGTCCGGGTGCGGTCCGACCGCGAACACCGGCCCGACGTGGCCGGTCTCGTCGACCGGTGCCCACGTGTTGAGCCAGCCCGCGACACGCGGCCGGTCGGCTTCGGTGAACTCGCGCATCGTGTCGACGACCGCAGACCGCGCGGCGGCCAGCGTGCCCGGCTCCTGCTCAGTACCCGACACGACGATCCAGCCTCATCAGACCAGCACCGACCAGGACGTTGATCGCGGCCATCTTGCGAGGGCAGATCGTGCGGTCACAGCAGCGGTGCGCCTGAACCGTCCTGCGGGCCTGGTCGATCGAGAACCGGCGCACCGGCGCCGAGTGCACGATCACCGTGCTGCAGCCGGTCTGCTCGTCGTCCTGGGCGATCGCAGCACGGGCCGCCTCTCGTGCGACCCGCGCCCGTATCGCATCAACGGTGAACGCGCTGGTCGCGGCCTTGGCTCGTCTCCACACCGTGGGCTCCCCTCGTCGGTGACCGCGCCCGCCGCCGGGGAACTCTCACCCGGCGGCGGGGCTTGGCAACCAGCCTCTCGCCGATCGTCGGGACGACGGAACCTCCTACGTTTCCCACTTCGGGACGTCCCGCAGGGTGTACAACGTCCCTATGTCGAACGAGCGGTTGCGCGCCGCGATAGCCGCGCGAGGTTGGACACACGCGAGGCTGGCCGAGGCGGCGAACGTGGACCCGAAATCCGTCGAACGCTGGGTGAACCTCGGCCGAGTCCCCCGGCGGCGCACCGCGATCCAAGCCGCCGAATGCTTGGGCGAGGACGTCCATGCCCTCTGGCCCGCCCTCCAACAGGCACGCACAGCCCGGGCCGTCAGTCCCGAACTCGTTGCCCTCTACGACCGGAGAGCCGACGTCTCCGCCTCGATGTTCATCAACCTGCTGACGCCGGCGAGTGACCGCATCGACATCCTGGTCTACGCCGCCGTCTTCCTCCACGAGGCATACCCACGGCTCAACGACCTGCTGATCGAACGTGCCGGGGCAGGCTGCACGATCCGGATAGCCGTGGGCGATCCCGACAGCGCCAACGTCCAACAGCGAGGACGGGAGGAACGATTCGGGCACGGCATCGAATCCCGCTGCCGGTTGGCCCTGATGCACTACCGGGCGCTGGAAGACACGCCGGGCATCGAGCTGCGGACCCACACCACGACGCTCTACAACAGCATCTTCCGCGCCGACGACGAGATGTATGTCAACGCGCACGTCTGGGGCGTCAACGCCTACGGCGCCCCCGTGTGGCACCTGCGCCGTACTCTCGACGGTGGCCTGTTCGACACCTACAGCGACAGTTTCAACGCGGTCTGGCACACCGGCCGACCGGTGAAAGGCGAAGCCGATGGCGCGCACCGAGTTCTATGACGACCCCGCCGCACCAGAGCCGAACAGTCTCGTCGTCGCCGCGTCCGCGGTCGTGTGCGACGACCGCGGCCGCATCCTGCTCCAGCGACGCACCGACAGCGGCCTATGGGCGCTGCCCGGCGGCGGCATGGAGATGACCGACAGCCTCCCCGGCTGCGCAGTCCGGGAAGTCAAGGAAGAAACCGGCCTCGACATCGAGATAACCGGCCTCGTCGGCACCTACACCGATCCACTCCACATCATCGCCTACAGCGACGGTGAGGTCCGACGCCAGTTCAACGTCTGCTTCCTGGCCCGGGTCATCGGTGGAAAGCTCGCCATCTCCGATGAGTCCACCGAACTACGATTCGTAGCACCGGCCGAACTGGACAGCCTCGATATGCACCACACGCAACGACTCCGGCTGAGCCACTACCTGGAGGAGCGACCTACGCCGTACCTGGGGTGAACATTTCGGCGCGGCGGCCTCGACGCAGTCACCGGACGCGGCGCAGCATTCGCACCGTAGACCGTGGTGGTTGTTTGTCGCCGGGGTCGCGGACTGGGCGCGGTTGGTCGCGTCGACCGGTGTGGTGATCGCGCCGGTCCAGTCCGACCCGATCGCACCGTCGGCCCGGTTGAACGGCGTCGACCAGTTGAATTAGCGTGCGCACGGCAGGCTCTGGAACGACCGCGGTCGCCACGGCCTGTACGCCTGCGATCGTGACACCGGCGGCGACCACGGGTGCGATCGCGCGGACGGTGCCCGTACCGCTCTGATGCATCCCCGGCGCCAGCGCTTGGAAACGACCACAGTCTGTCCTGCTGGATCACGGTCTCGCCGTCGACGACGAACCCGCGCTCCGCTAGTGCGAGTTCAGCGAGTTCAGCGAGTTCAGGTCAGGCGATGGTGATGCCGTTTCCGTTGCGCGATTCAAGTCGCAATGTCTCCTCGACGTAGCCGATCGCCCGCAACCTGTCGTGGTTCACTTCGAAACCCCATTGGCCGATCATCGGGAGAAAACTCACCCGCGACCGCCAGCACCGGCACATAACGCGGCAACTCACTCACCCGCTGCTCGCCCTCACCGCCTGCCCGAACCGAAGTCGGCCCCTTGGGCGATTCCCGCCGAACCATCCAGCAAATATTCAGCGTGCCGCCGTTCGGAGAGCTCTCTGCCATCTCCAGCTGGTGTTCAGCCGTGGTAGCCGCCCCATTCGAACATCGCCAGCCCTGCCCCGACCATCAGCAACCGGAGGACACCCATGACCGCGACCGCCACCGACCCCGCTGCGCCGACGACCGACCCGATCGAGTCGATCACGACCAGCGATCTCGCCCACCGTGTCCATCTCGGCACCGCCGGACCCGTCACCGCCCTCGGCGAGGACCCGGTGATCGAGCGCTGGCGTGCGCAGTTCCCCAGCTGGCGCGGCAAGCACTGAATCTACCGCGCCGACAACGCCGACACGCTGCGGCTGCACCCGCTCAACGTCACCCGCCACCGCCGCACCCGTTGACCTGCTGCTACAGCCCGCCCACGGCGACGATGCGCTCACCCGGATTCGACAGCCGGAGAACCCGCTCCCGCCGTGCCAATCGAAGAGGAGTTGCCTTGCCCACCAGCACGATCGAACCCGTCGACCCGGTCGAACTCGACCAGCCCACCGCCGAAACCGCAGACACCGCAACCGGTGTGGTGAACGACGGAGACAAAGGAGCGCCCGTCCCGCCCCGCGCCGAGGCCCGGTACATGGATCCAGCCGAGTTGGTGATCGGGCACAACGTGCGCCCCGAGGATCAGATCGACCTCGAGGCCCACGCCAAGGAAGTCGCCTCGATCCGGCTGTTCGGGGTCCGTGACCCGATCCTGGCCGAACGCGGCCCCGACGGGCAGATCGTCGTGGTCGACGGCCAAGTGCGTGCCCTGATCGCCCGAACCCTGGGCCTGCAGGTCCCGGTCTACATCCAGCACACCGATCGGGCTATCACCGACCCGGAACGGTTGATCGACCGCGCGCTGACCCAGATCAACCTCAACGATCGGCGCATCGAGCTCACCGACTCCGCCCGCGCGGCCGGGGTCGCTTACATGCTCGACCTCGGCGCCACCGCCTCCCGCGTCGCCGAAGGGTTGCAGACCAGCACTATCAGGGTGCGCAAGGCCGGCAAGATCGGCCGATCCACGGCGGCTCGCGCGTTGCTCGACGAACACCAGTACAGCCTCGACCAGCTCCAGGTCATCGCCGACTACGAAGCCCTCGACGACCACGACGCGATCGAACAACTCACCAACGGCGGCCGCGGCAACTTCGACCTGCGCGCCAGACGCGTCGCCGGCGACCGTGCCGAAGCGCGTCAGCGCCTGGCCGCGGCCCTGCACTACGCTGCGGCCGGGTTCGCGATCGCGACCACCGATCCCGCCTACCTCGACCACGACCTGTTCGTTCCCGCCGAGGACCTCGTCACCATCGACCAGACCCCGGTACCCGAGTCCGAGATCTGGGCCAACTCAGCGCGGTGGCTGGTCGCGCTCGAGCGGATCGAGGACGCCGAACTCGTCGACGAGACCACCGGGGAGGTGATCGATCCCGACACCGTCGACTTCGACGCCGACCCCGACACACCGCCCGCGGAGGGTCTGCGCACAACCGACGGTTTGATCCATCGGGACCTCTGGCTGGCGTCCTACTTCCTGGCCGCCGACCAGCTCGAGCCCGCCGGCCTCCTGCGGCGCACCGCCAACATCGACCCCGCCGCTGACCCGGACCTCGCCACCGACAACAGCGTCGACGTGGCCGAGACAAGCGCGCGGGCCGCGCAGGAACGGGCCGCCGCCCAGGCTCGGCGTGAGGAGCGGCGCAGGGTGATCGAGCTCAACAAGCGCGGCGCTGCGGCCAAGGGTCGCCGGATCGAGTTCCTGGCCCGGTTGATGTCGGGTCGGACCTTGCCCGCCGGTGCGGCACAGTTCGTCGCCGAATCGCTGGCGCGTGACTCCGCGCTGCTGTCCGGATCACGAGCGCGTGCGTTCGCGATGCAACAGCTCGGACTCGACTCGAACGCCGAGGTGATCGAACGTGCCAGCGGCGGGACCACCACCGAGGGGTGGCGGTTCGTGCTCGGGTTGGTGCTGGCCGCCCACGAATCAGCGCTCGGCAAGGACTCCTGGCGCCAGCACCGGTGGCTGGGCGCCAACACGGCCCACTACCTGCACTACCTGGCCCAGGTCGGCGAAGCGAAGGGGTTCGCGCTGGTCGATGTCGAACTCGCCACCGCCGGCGACCTCGATCCCGACGCCATCGACCTCGAACCCGGTCCCGGCACCGTCGCCGACACCTCGCCCGGAAACCTCACCGAGGAAACAGACAAGGCGACCGACGAAACCGAGACCGCGCCGACGCAACTCGTAACCGCGGCCTAACCCCACCACTGCGCTCGGTGGCCCGGTCGCGCAGACAACGACCGGGCCCCACCCGCAGGAAACGAGTAGCCGAGCCCGACGGCGCAACCAATTCGGCAGCGGAAGTGCAGTTCGCCAATCGATTCAGAAGGAGTGCTCTGTTGTGGATGCCGATTGCCAGGGGGGATCGCGCTTGTTCGCTCATCGTGCCGGGAGCGGCGATGCCGCCTGTGTGCGCGTCGACGACGCCGGGCAGTTGATCGCGGCGGTCCCGGCGATACTGCGATTCATCCCCACCCGGTCGCTGGTCGTGGCGCTGGTGTCGGCCGCCGCCGACTCCGCCGCGTCCGCGCGGGCAATTCCTGTGGTAGTCCGGGTCGACCTCGACGCGGTCACCGACCCTGCCCGCGCGCAGGAGCCACTGGAGTTGCTGGACACGGTCTTTCGGCGTGAGAACGCTACCGCAACATTCGCGATCGTCGTCGATGACCGACCCCACGCCACGGCGACCGCGCACCTGGTCGTGGCCCTGCTGCAGTCGATGGCGGTGAACCTGGCACACGCCTGGCTGGTCCCCACGATCAGCGCCGGCGCGACCTACCGCGGCCTACTCGACGGTGACAGCGACGGCACTGTGAACGACCCCGCCACCTCACCGCTGGCCCTGGCCCTGGCTCTCGACGGTGTCGCGATCCACCACAGCCGCAGCCAGTTGCGTGATCTCATCGCGGTCGACCCGCAGGCGAGCGCAGCACTGTCACCACTCATCGCTACGGCCGTCGAGCACTACCGCGGCGAACGCGCCGACGCGGCCACCGCCGATCACGGCGCCACCTTTCACCGTGACACCGCCTGCGCGGTACTTGAGCGCATCTCGGCCGTCGCTGAATCCGGCTGCACCCCCGAGGGTCTGGCCACGGTCGTGGCGGCGCTGCGTGATGTGGTGATCCGTGACGTCATGCTCGCGTTGACCGGCACCAGCTGGGCGGCGGACGCGCAGATCCTGTGGCAGTCGGTGGCGCGGGCGAGCACCGGCCGGGATCGGGCTGAGGCCGCGATGCTGTGTGGCTACGACGCCTACCACCGCGGCGACGGCGTCTACGCACGAATCTGTCTGGAAGCGGCCTTGCAGGCAGACTCCGAACACTCGATAGCTGTGCTGCTCAAGGCGGCGCTCGACGGCGGCGAACCTCCCGCGAGAATCGCGATGATCGCGGACGCCGGACGCGACATCGCGACCGGTCTCAGAATCGACCTCACCACGACGACCTGACTATATGCTCGTCGCCACTGATCACGCGGGGATCTGATCGCCCCGGCCGTGTTGTCGTTTCTGCGGATAGGATCGCAGCGGACATCGCCATCGCATCCCGCAACCGGATCGGTGGACAGGTATGCAATGCAGGGGGAACCGCGTGACCGACGCACGGGAGCACAGGCTCGCCGTCCTGGCGGCTGGATTGCCGGCCCTCGAGGTGAAACTGGCGTTCCGCCATGCCGAATTTCCCGTCTATGACAACAGCCTGCTCGACCCGGAACTGATCGAGAAGCTGACCCAGCGTGCGAAGGTGGTCTCCTCCACTGCCTACACCACGACGATCACCCCACGATCGTGGTACTGGTTGTCCGGCTCGTTGCAGGCGATCGGCGTGGTTGCGACGATCTTCGGGCTGCTGACCGCGGGTGCAGACCTGGCCGACAATCTGATCGGCGCCTCGTCACCGTCGGGCGGGCGGGTGGCCCTGCTCGCCGCGGTCGTGATGGTGGTCGGGCTCGCGATGCTGCCCGCCGGGATCCGGATCGCCACGATCGGACGAGGCCGCCGCACCCACCCGCTGAACCTGGACGCGACCGAGATCGAACTGGTTGAGAAGTCGCTGGTGATCTGGCCGCGCACGACCGAGGGACCGTGGGCGCCACCTCTGCTCGCTGACCCTCTTCGCCGCGCCGAAGTCGAACACTTGCGCGATACCCTGTCGGATCGGTCCCGGCCGGACGCGACCGAGGCGTGGCCGGAAGCACACGCGGTCGGCATCGCCCGAGTGTTGGCCCGCCGGATCCGCGCCAGCCCCGCCTATTCCACGCAAGCCCTTGACACGTTGCGCGTGGACGTGGATCGGCTCGTCACCGAGATCGACCTGCGCGCCTACCGCATCCTCAAAGCCCGCACCCAACTGGCGGTCACGACCACCACCGACACCACCGGGCTAGTCGGTGAGGCTGTCGAGACAGCCTGGGTCGCGCTCATGGAGTTGATCGAGCAACTCGACCACTACCACCGCGAGCTGGTCACGATCGAACAGTTGCTGACCACGGCCGCCGAACTCGACAACACCCCACCGCTGCGCGAGCTCAGCCTCGACGACATCGCCCGCCAGCTGCTGCGCGACGCAACCGCCTCAACCTTCGACACCGACGCCGTCGCCGCTCATGCCGGCGAACTCACCGACCTGCAGGCGGACCTCACCGCGCGGATCGCGTTCCTACGCGACCTGCTCCACACCAGCACCTTGCCCATACTCCCCACCGCGCATCGAGATTCACGGCCATAACCGATCGGCACGCACGGTCGACGACATCCTCCCCCGGCTTGACCGAACGGGCCAGAGCACGGATCAGGCCATGTCATGATCACCACAGTTGTCAGACCTCTGTCTGTCTTACCGTGTTCCTCGGGTGAACTCTGCGACAGCGGTTCGGCGGACCGGTTCTGACCAGTAGCCGGTGTCGCGCCCGTAGTTCGGTGTGGTGAAGGCTTTGTCCCACGCCGCATCCGGTGCCATCAGCTCACGCCAGGAGTCGACTTCGACATACATCACCCGCATCGAGTTCAGTGATGCGTAATGCAGCGCGGGCCCGTCGGTGCTGACTGCATCCGCCGCCACAGCGACTTCGAAGTTGTGCTCGAGCGCTGCCCGCACGGTCGCCTCGACACAGATGTTGGTTTGCAGACCGGCGACCAGCACCCGCTCGACACCGAGGTTTTTCAGCACCAACGCCAGCTCGGTGTAGGCGAAGAAGTTCGGGCGGGTCTTGTCCAACACCACATCGCCTGGCTGCGGCGCGACAGCGTCGATGATCTCGCTGCGCCACTGCTGCTCTTGGACCGACAGCACCGGCACAGCGCGACGTGAACGTCGATGCCGCTCGGCACGCGGGTTCATCGCCTGGCTCAGCATCTGCCGTGAATAGATCACCGACCAGCCAGCATCACGGGCCGCGGCCAGCAGCTCCGAGCACGCGGTGATCGTCTCGTTCAGCCGCCAGATCGGTGGCCACCCGAGCGCGGACCGTACGTCCTCGCGCAGGTAGGCGTTCTGCATATCGATCATCAACACCGCACCCGGTCGCGCCACCACAGCCCCTCCTCGAAGTTCTCCCGCCCTGACCTACCTCTCGATTATGGCCGCCGTTCCCGCGCTGATACCGAGCGCGGCAAGCACAGGACGCGGCACGGTCTAACGAGCCCAGCCAGCCACGTGTTCACGCCCTCGCCCCGATCCACCGTGACGACCCGAAATCGAAGGGACCAGAACATTGGGACAGCACTTCCACCCGGTCTTCCTCGATGACGACTTCGCCATCATCGGCCGGATCCAGCCGCAGATGTGGGCCTACAAGCTCGCCGAGGTGGTGTGGATCGGCGACTCGTTCGTCCTCGACGTCGAACGCGCCCTGACCTCGCCGACCCGGCTGGTGTGGGCGGGGCAGTACGCCGACCCTGAACCCGACACCGACCCGGTCACCGAGGTCGACGATCAAGGCACGGTGCGCGAGTACCCGCCGACCCTGCACGCGTTGTCGGAGGCCTACCCCGACATCGTCGTCGACCGTGCCATTCCGATCAGGCGGTTCTTGCTCAACCACGACCAGCGCGCCTTCATCGACAAACACCGCAGTCCTCCGAACCCGGATGAGGCGTCGGAGACCTTGCATCTGCTGCCGGCGCTCACCGCCGAAGGCAACGGGCGAGGCTCAGGGGATCTGCCCGCGCATCCGCTGATCGGGACCTGGGCCCGCGCACGCATCAGCGTCACCGACACCGTTCCCGACGGATTCACCGAGACCACCTTCGTCTCTTGGTGACACGAGCCCAACGCCGCTTCCCCGCGCCAACGCCAGCACATCTCCACCCGTCCTGATGACAGAAAGGTCCGACTATGCCCGGCGAACCGACACTGCCCTTGGTGGGCAACTTGGCCTCCGATATCGAGCTCTCTTTCACTCCTGCCGGTGTCGCGGTGGCGCATTTCACCGTCGCCTCCACACCGCGGGTCTTCGACCGTACCACCGGGCAGTGGCGCGACGGTGACCCGTTGTTCCTGCGCTGCAACCTGTGGCGAGAGCCAGCCGAGAACGCAGCGGAGTCGCTGTCGAAAGGCGCGCGGATCATGGTGATGGGCAGGCTCAAACAGCGTAGCTACCAAACCCGCGACGGCGACAAGCGCACCGTCTACGAGGTCGAGGTCGACGAACTCGGCCCCAGCTTGCGTTTCGCCACGGCCAAAGTCACCCGCACCAGCCGAACCGGTAGCAGTGGCGGTGGGTTCGCCCAGCCCGACACCGCGACCCGCACCACCCGCGCGAACAACATACCCGCGCCGGCGAGCTCGGGCAGCGATTCGTGGCCCGGTGACACCGAGGTAACCGCCAGCGGAGGTGAGCCGTGGGAGACGCCGGTACTGGCTGGGGCCGGTGCAGGTTTCGGCGAGCCGCCGTTCTGAGCGCGGCGGTCTCCTGACCGAGCAGCAATGCTCAGGCAGCTTTCCGCTCCCGGACCGGCGGACCTTGACACCGGCATGCGCGGATCCCCATTCAATTCCGATCAGCGGTCGCGCCGGTGAGCGAGTCCATCGGTGGTGGGTCCGGGTGACGGTCTGGGGTGGACCCAGCCCTTCGAGGGCTACCAGGCCATCGTGCGCCACGGCTACGGGCCCGCGCCCGGCGGAAACGAATTCCCCACGCCACCACCAGCCGCGCCCACCCGTCCGGCCCAGATGGGCGTGGGGAATTCGCCCCCGCACGCAATGGCGCGTTCCCTCCGCCGTGTCGCCCGCTGTCCTGGTCGGTCGCCCTCGGCTGGGCCCACCCCAGCCCGGCACCCTCCCTTTCGGGAAGAGCGTCGCGTTCCAGCGCGCCCCGGGTGCCGCCGTATCTCTCGCCCTATGTCAGGAGATCAGCTGTGTCTGCTATCGCTCACCCCTCCCCGGTGTTCCTCGAAGCCCCGGCCGTCGAACCCGCCATCATCGAGTCCACCGTCGTCGAGTCCGTCGGTACCGATTCGGAACAGGTCGCGGGCACTCGGGCGTTCCTCGACGCGATCTTCGAGATCGAGCTCCAACTCGACCTCGACCGCCGCGCGGCGCTCGAGGCGTTTCCCGCCGCGCTCGCGTTGGCGACCGAGGCCGACTGGTGGCTGCTGGACTTCATGGTCGAACAGTTCACCCTGCACCCGCGCGAAGCCGCGCTCCGGCGTCTGGACGCGTTGTGGCGCCACGCCGACGACCTCGGCCGTGAGCGGATGCTGGCGTTGGTGCCCGACACCGATCCCGGCCTGCACTCCCGCTCCGACCACGACCTGAACCACATTCTGGAAAACCGCGCGCGGCGCAACGGCACGACCATCGCCGACGAGCAGGCCAAGCTCGAAGTCCAGCTCGTCGCTGCGGAGATGCCGCGTCAGTCGATCCGCACTTGGTACAACCCGTTGCCGCGGCTGTCGCTGGCGCCGACCAAACGCATCGACGCCTCCCGCCTGCGCCCCGACCAGATCCGTGCCCGTGTCGCTGCCCGTGGACGCCGCCGGCCGGCCGCGGTCGAACCGTCGGTCGTGACGACCTACGTGCGGGAAAGCTTGTTCGTCGACACCGAAGTCGCCGACCAAGCCCGCCTGCGGCAACGCTGGGCCGAGTTGGCCGCGCGGGGAATCACTCCCACCGCGTCGGCGCCGCGCGGGTGGACGCCGCGGCGTCCCGGTGAACGTCCGCCGCTGCCGGCCGATCTGTCCGGGGCGATCTGGGATCACCAGTACTGCGCCCACGTCGCCGACCAACGCGACCACGAACGCGCGCTCGCCGGTGAATCAGTGAAATCCCCGGAGCATTCCCACGCGTGGGCGGCCGAACGCACCGGACTGCGCTCGCGCGGTGACCGGCGCGAAGCGTATCTGTTCCAGGGCAACGGACTCGACGACTTCCGCACCGCCATGACCCCGATCGCCGGGTGGCGGTGCGTTTCGTGCTTCGTCGAACGCCCCAGTGCCGACCAGCGCCCTGTCCACGCCCGCGGTGGTGTGCTGCGCAGCGACGACGGATTGTGCGACTACTGCCGCAGCGACGGCCGCACCGGGCTGCCCGAACTCGCGCCCGGGTTCACCGGCGCCGATCTCGCCGCCGCCTACTGCGTGTACTTCGCCCAGCACTACCGAGACTCGGCATGCGCGCTGCTCGCCGAGGTCTGCCGCCGCGCCCCGCAGTGGCTGACCGCGGTGATCGACCGGTTCCTCGCCAACCACCCCGATCTGCCCGGCGCACCGATGTTGCCCGACGTCGACGACGAACAGGTACCGGTCCCCGCACCGACGCGACCCAGGCGCCAGCAGGTCCTGCCGCCAGGACAGCGACCCGGCAAGTGCGAGGGCTGCACCCAATACGTGCCCGTGCATGATGACGGGTTCTGCACGACCTGCCGGGTCTACCTCGGGCTGCACGTGCCGACACCGCGCGAGCGGCGCCTGGTAGCCGCCTGACTGTTCGGACCCAGTCCTGGGCTGGGGCATCCGTCTACTGGTGCCCCAGCCGCTGCGCTGCACTCTCGCGCGACCACCGCATCCAGAAGTTCGGCGTGAGACACCTACTTACGACATTCCAGGCGCTCACTGGTCACACGACCGGCGCGTCCATCTCCTCACCGACTCCACAACCGGGCGTGTCACCTGCAGCAAAGCAACTGTTGCCGTAGCTGTCGCGGTGTACCTTCCACGTTTGAGTCCCGCGTGACGAGCTGTGCTGTCGAGGGGAGAACCATGTCGATGCGAAGCACACCATCGCCCAGGCGCCGAACTTCGGTCGCCGGCCGCAACCAATCACGGAGACCGCCGACCCCACCGCCAGCACAGCCATCCCCGATCAAGCGCGCACTGCACGGGCTAGTCCTGTGGCCGGGATGGACGAAAGTCGCCGCAATCACAACGACCGTCGCGGCGATCGCCGCGCTCTGGTTTACCAGCCAATCGTTGCAGGCCACCAACAACCAATACGGGCTGTCGCAGCAAGTGGCGGTCACCGACCGCTTTCAGAAGGCGGTCGAAGCATTGACTTCCGACGAGGTCGATATCCGGCTGGGCGGCATATACCTCCTCGAACGCCTTGCAAAGGACTCACCTGCCGATCACGAGACGGTGTTCGCGGTGCTCTCGGCCTTCCTGCGCACCCACACCTCAGCAACCACCTGCGACATACCGACCCGAACTATGCCTGCTCCTTCTGATGTGGCAGCGGTGGTGTCCGTGATAAGGAGGCGGGATGGTCACAGCCCGCTGGACCTCGCACGGACATGCTTGGCCGGAACGAAACTGAACAACGCCAAGCTCACCGGGACCTCGTTCGACTTCGCGAACCTCAACGAGTCGACGTTCTACTCCGGCGACCTCACCAAGGCATGGTTCCATGGCGCAACCCTGACCAACTCGGGCTTCTCCTTCGCCAACCTCACTGGTGCCGAATTCGGCGCCGCAAACCTCACCGGAGCATTTCTTGACAGCACGAACCTCACCGACGCCCGGATGGCCACGGCGAATCTCACCGACGCCCTCATCACCGACGCGGACCTCACCAACGCAGACTTGATCGAGGCCAATCTCGCCGGAACCAACCTCACCGGAACCAACCTCACCGGAGCCAACCTCACAAACGTCTACTACAACGAGGCCACCCGCTGGCCAGACAACTACACACCACCAAAGAGCCGCCCCAACCCGTAGCCCGGAGACACAAGCCATCGACTACACGGAGACCACGGCACCTAACACATCCCTTTGCCAGCGCTCACCCACCGCACGCCGTGCACGAACGTGCCAGCCCCTAGGACCGAACGCAGTCACCTGCCTCGCCAACCAACGACATCGGTCGCTGCGGCGACTGGGGACCATCGACAACTGGCCGACTTCCTCTGCCAACTGAGCACCGCCGCACCCCCTTCGCCACCAACATCCATATTTCGCCGCTCACCCGCCAGACACACCAGAACTTCGCCGACCACAACTGCGCTAGTCACTTGCCCCACACACCTCCCAATCCCTCCTCAACGTCCCTACAACGAGCAGACCGATCTCGTCACGAAGTCGAAATATTCCGTTCAAACCACTCAATCTGTGACTTCCGTCACCACCTCCCGGGGGGGAGATGCAATGAACGACCGAATTTCACGACCCCACAAGGGACGCCAACGTCGACGCGCCCCCAACCGACCACAGGTCTCGATCCCCGACCTCGGTACCACCATCGGATGGATTCGAGACGACCTCGGACTCACCCAGACCCAAGCAGCCGCAGAGCTCAACCTCAGCGCCGTTCACCTGGGGCGTTTCGAACGCGGCGATTCCAAGCCGCCCCCCGACACGCTCGAGAAGATCATCAGCGGCTACCGCCTGGACAGAGCCATGGCTTCACACCTTCGCGAGCTCGCAGGACCTGCGGTCATGCTGGCACCACCCGACGCCTTGCGCAGGTACGTCCGAGCCGAGAAGTCGCTCATGCTCAACCTCGAACGGTTCCAATCCCGCGCCATACCAGCCGCCTTCATCGACCCGTTCTGGAATGTACTGGCGCGCAATGACTTATTCGCCGAGGCCTTTCCACGTATCGACGACACCAGCTCGATCGCAGTGTGGATGTTGAGCGAGCAGGGCAAGAGTGTGCTCGTCGACTCCGAAGCCGAAGGCTCCTGGACGGTTGCGATGCTGAAATCCGCCCTGGGACGTCACCGAAGCTCAGCACAGGCAGCAGAGCTCGTTTCCGCTCTGACACCGATCAGCGACGCCCGGCGACTGTGGGCAGACAGCGTGAGCGTCTCCTATGGGCGAGACTCACGATGCCTGCTGCACGCCTACGATGCCGACCGCAAGCCGGCGTCCTACCTGCTGTCAATGACCGACGGGCTGTTCGCCCACCACGTCCAGCTCATCACAGTCACGCCTGAAGTTGCGTGTCCGCGGCCCGAACTCAACTAGCCACCAGCGACATCCGCCTGCGCAGCGGCGGCACCACCACTGCTGTACCAGGCGGATCTTGTGATCGGTCACAGAGGCGGTAGCCGCCGGTCTGTGCACGAGTTGTCACCAATTTTTCAGCCCTAGCAGAAAATTGGTGGCGAACTCTCACAATTTCAGGTTTCCTGGAGGCGGGAAGAGTCATTGATCGGGCCGAAAGGTGCCCGATGCAGTTTCACGCAAGCATTACCCATCTCCCTCTGCACGTGCATTTTCTAGCAGCGCTATCGGGAGTCATCGCAGCCCATCACCGTGGGCAGTTCTGGCCCACGAATATGAGCGCACATGACTGCGATTCGAGCACTCTCCCTTCCGTTTCACACAGCCTTCGGGACTGCGCGTTCCACCGCCTCCCGAAGAAGAACGCGAGTTTTCTCCTCGATTGCCCTTCACCTCTGAGGTACGGCGGCCAGCACCGCGCATCGGTGATCGATGTCCACTACGGCCAGCGACGCGCCGATGCGTGACGATCCTACGACCCCGGCCCCGGTGCCGCTGCGTCGATGGGTCAACACCAGAACCGCCGCCGAGCACCTCGGCGTCCACCCAGAAGTGCTGCGACGCTGGGCCCGCCAACCCGGCAAGCACGCCTGGCTACCCAAACCCATCCGGGTGGGGAAGGAATTCCGTTGGGACATAGACGAACTCGAATCAGCCCTAGCCACCTCGGGCGACTTGTCACCCGAGCACGACAGTGGGACGGGGTAGACCACCCCGTCCCCTCGGAGTGCCCGGCAAGCCGATGCTCACCGAGATCGCCGGGGCACTGGAAGGCGCGCATCTACATCCGTGACACCTCCGGCCGCCGCCGCGATGTCACCCGCTTCTCCCCGTGGGCCCAGCCCTGATGTTCCTCGACTTCGGTGTCACCGCTGCGGCCGCAGCGGTCGTGTTCGCCGTCCTGACCGTGGCACAACTGTTCGCCCTCCCGGCCCGCCGCGACCGGACGACCGGGGAACTGACATCGATAATGCAGGATTGGCGTGCGGTGGCGGCCAACCGCCGCTTCTGTGGTTTTCGCTGACGATGATCGGCTCCTATGTGCTGTCGTTCCAGGTGTACCTGGCCCTGCCGCTGCAGGCCGAGTACCTCGCCGGCGCCAACGCCCAGGTGTTGGTCTCGGCGCTGTTCGTGGTCTCCGGAATCGTCGCCGTGGCCGGGCAGCTGCGGATCACCGAATGGTTCGAGGCGCGCTGGGGAACCGGGCGCAGCCTCGCGGTGGGTATGGCGATCCTGTCTGCAGCGTTCCTGCCACTACTGGCCGTGCCCGGGCCCGGACGGTTCGGCGTCGCGGCCGCCGTGGCCGCGCTGCTGTTGTCCACGGCAGTGCTCGCGGTGGGCACCGCCGCGGTGTTCCCCTTCGAAATGGACACCGTCGTCTCGCTGGCGGGCGGGAAACCTGGTCGCCACCCACTACGGCTTCTACAACACGATCGTCGGTGTCGGCATCCTGGCCGGCAATCTCGCGACCGGCGCTGTCGTGGGCGCCGCCCGCGCTGCTGGCGCGGACTGGGCGGTCTGGGCGGGACTCGGCCTTATCGGCGCACTGTCGGCCTTCACGCTACACCGACTCGACCGATCACAATCCCAGCAACAAGCCACGCGCGACGGCCGTGACGCACACCCCACCACCGAGACCCACGTTCTCGGCCCGCGCGCCACACAGCCGGACATGGCAGCCACTCACCAACCGCCCGTCGGCGTCGATCAAACGGATCGCGGACCGGCGAGGACCATGCGGCGCTGAACCGAACCCGGCCACCAGAATGGTGACGGCAGTGTTCGATCGGTGCGACCGGGTCATGGAAAGTGGGTCCTCAAAATGAGGGCGTGAGGTTGCTGGAGGTCGACCGCATCCCCGCCGTTCCGCTCGCCGTGTGTCGTTGATGCCCGCACTCGATCACCTGCACGGACTGCACCTGGCCGTGGACTCAACATTGTTGGCCGGCACCCACACCGGCCTATTCGCTCTCGGCTCCGACAGGCGCACCACCCGGATCGGCGCCTCCGACGACGACTTCATGGGACTGACCGGCGTCCCGGCCGCCGATCACCTGTTCGCCTCCGGCCACCCCTGACCGTCGAACTCGGCACCAATCCTCTGGGACTGTGGGTCATCGACACCACAGGCACCGTTTGGCGCAGCCGCACCGGCCGGACATGGGAACAACGCGCCGTCGTGGGGCCGGTCGAAGCAGTGCTGGCCATCGATTTCGACACCGCCTACGCCGCGACCGCACAGGTTCTCCACAGGCCGCGCGGTCGGGCATGGCTATTGCAGCCCAACGTGACTGCCGAAGCCATGCGGATTACGAACGCCCGCGCCGGAACACCGGCGCAACCGCCGCCCGAGATCCCCAGGTCACGTGTCGCAGGTTCGTGCCCTGGGGCGCTAGCCACAGCTAACGACACACCGACCGACCAGCGGCTGTGTCGGCGCTGGGCGGGGGCCGGTCCCCTACTGCGCGCAGAATCACCGCACGACTCGCCCTTCTGTTGCGGCCTGTCGTGTGCGTAGCCAATACGGCGTGAGACCACGAGGCTTGAAGACCGCCAGAATCATCGCACCAGCCAGGACCATGGCAGCGGCCGCACCATGGACAACGAAAGTCGGCGGCCGCAACTCAAGCAAAGTCGAGTCTGGTCGCGCGGCGACGGCGGCATAGTGGTCGACCGTGCGGGTGTAAAGGATCAAGATCGCCGTTGCGACCACGTTGAGCACGAGTTTGAACAGCACCCAGTAGTGCCGGATCAGGCCCCATGATGTGCCCAGGGATTGAACAATGCCCGTCACCAGTGAGCCCACCGACAGCGGCACAAGCACCCACCACGCCAGCGGTCGGGCGACGAGGTCGATCGCACGCACCAGCTGCACGTCGGAACTGGTGACCCCGACGACGGCCAAGGCAAGGAAGGCGAGGACCGCGCCGAGCCAACCGACCGAGACGCTGACGTGCACGGTGAGGGCGAGTTTGCGCCCGTGCGGGCTCATCACCGCACAAGCTCCTCGCTGGTTGACACCGCGGCCGACTGGCCGTGTCGCCCCGGCCCGTGCTGGCCGCCGCTGACGAGCAGCCCGACGACGAGCAGCGCCACTGTGAGCGCGACGACGACACCGACCACTTTCACCCAGCGGGGCGTTCTCGGGCCGTGGGGGCGTTGCAGGGAGCTGCTGGTCATCAAGAGTCCTTCGGTTGGAGCGCAACAATTTTTAAAGACAGTATGTCTCTGTTAAGAACAATCTGTCTACACTAACGGCAGTATGTATCCTGGGCGGGTGCCGAAGTTGTGGACCGAGACGATCGACACGCACCGCCGCACGGTGCGGGAGTCGATCCTCGACGCTGCCGCGCGGTTGGCAATAGAGCACGGGGTCGCGTCGGTGACGATGTCCCGGATCGCCGAGCAGGCCGGGATCGGGCGGGCAACGCTGTACAAGTACTTCCCCGACGTAGGCGCCATCCTCGCCGCCTGGCATGAGCGCCAGATCGGCCACCACCTGGAGCAATTGGTAGCGGCGAGCGAGGCCGAGAACGACCCGTCGCGACGACTGGATGTTGTGTTGGGCACTTATGCGCGGATTCTTCGCGAATCCAGGCACCGGCACGACAGCGATCTCGGCGCGATGGTGCCCCACAGTGGCCCGCACGTCGACCATGCTGAACAACGGCTGCGTCAGTTGATGACCGATGCGGTGGCCGCGGCTGCCGCGGCCGGTGCGGTGAGGACAGATGCACCCGCGGGCGAGCTGGCCGCCTACTGCTTGCATGCGTTGGATGCTGCGGTAGCGGCATCGTCCGTCGCCGCGGTAGCCCGCCTGGTCACAGTGATCCGTGCCGGTTTGGAACCGGCCTGACCAGTCGTCGAGGCTGGAGCAGGAGGCGTGGAGAGCATATTTCCAGTGGTCGGGGGTAGTCGTGGCCATGTGGGGGTGTGCGCGAGGAGGTGAGTGTGATGCCAGGGATGTGCATGCAGATGATGAATATGCTCCGCGACATGTGGAACATGATGTTCCCGTCCATGCCGATGTGAACGAGCCCGAAGCGATAGGCTGTGCTGCGCTGTCCGCCGGGTGCCGCCGATGTTCTCCCGCAGGCCAGGTCTTGGGCCGTGGGGGCCCGCCGGTCTGTGTTTCGACGTGAAGGTCATGTCCCGACTCCGAGGAGTTCACATGTCTCGACGTTCCATCATTGCTCGAAGGCTTATTCCGTGTATTGGGTTGGTCGCCCTGGTCGTCGCCGGCTGCGGGAACGACGACGACTCCGCACCGGTCCATCATTCTTCTACGACTCCCGCCGTCTCGACGAGTGCAGCCACCAACACCACCGCCCCGGCGGGAGCCTTCAACGATGCCGACGTGACGTTCTTGCAGATGATGTACCCGCACCACGAGCAGGCCGTGCAGATGGCAGAGCTGGTGCCCTCACGGTCCCAGGACCAGCAGGTTATCGACCTCGCGGCCGGTATCAAGGCAGCCCAGCAGCCTGAGATGACCCAGATTCAATCCCTCCTGGCGAGCGCGGGGAAGCCGGACCCCGCCGACGGCGCGATGAACCACGATATGCCCGGCATGATGTCACCGGAGCAGATGTCCTCGCTCGAGACGATGGCGGGGCCGGAGTTCGACAAGATGTGGTTGCAGATGATGATCGATCATCACCGCGGAGCGTTGGAGATGGCCCAAACCGAGATCACCTCTGGAACCAACCCACAGGCAAAACAAATGGCAGAGACCATCGTGGCATCACAGCAGGAAGAGATCGCCCAGATGGAGACACTGCTGGGACAAAAGTGAGCGCGTCCGGCACCCTGGAGGCCCCGTGGCCTCCCGTGCCCTACCGGACTTACGGGCTTGCGGAGTCGGAGCGCCGCTGAGGCGTGACCGGCCGGGCTGTGAGCGCGACGCGGAGGGCTTCGGCGCCGCAAGCCAGGACGCAGGCAGCGGCGGTTCGGGTGGCTGGATGGCGGGCGACCCGCAGGATCGCCGCAGCGAAAGTGTGCATTGTTATCTCGTCTTTTTCGAGAGGGTGGGGCCGCACTCGGTTGTGCGGCCCCACTGTCCTTCTCGATCACATGCTCAGAGCCCTGGTGCTGATCCTGGATGTCACTTTTCGCCTATCCGACGAGGACTGGTTCGCGTGCTTCGCGGGGCCAGCGTCGGTGGGCGTCGTCGATGACGAATGGGTGGGTGTGCTGATAGATACGGTCGCTGATGCGGACCGCGCCGACCAGCCGGGCGGGATCAATAGTGCCAACCTCATGCAGATGGGTGATCTCGGCGGGTTCGTTGCGTGGCCAGTTCCGCACCGCGACCGCGGCGCCGAGCCCGGCCATTGCCACCAGCACCACCCAGGTGGTAGTGAATCCGGTGGCGCTGGTCAGCCATCCCGCGATCGGGTAGGTCAGCAGCCAGGCCAGGTGCGAGAGCGAGAACTGCGCGGCGAACAGTGCCGCACGATCAGCCGGCTGCGACGAGCGCCGCAGGATCGCACCAGTCGGTGTGAGCACGCCAGCGGTGCCGGCACCGACGAGCGCCCATACCGCGCTCGCGGCAGCCCACCGCCACTGACCGGTATCGGCGGTCGAGAGGGCGATGGCCGCGCCCAGGCCGAGAATCAGAGTCGCCGCGCCGACCAGCATCACCGGGCGGGCTCCGGTGCGGTCTAGCACTCGCGGCAGCGACAACGCGACGATCATCGTTCCGAAGCCGTTGGCGGCCAACAGCATCGCCACACCGGTCTGCGATCCGCCCAAGGTGTCGCGGACGTAGTTGACGGTGTTGACCATGATCACCGAGCCTGCCGCGGCGACGACCAGGTTCAGCCCCAGCAACCCGCGCAGCCGTGGCGTGGCGGCGAAGATTCGCATGCCCACAGCGATCCGGTCCGCGAAGCTGCCCTGGGTCGTTGCACCGGCGTCGGGAATGCGCGTCAAGACCACCAGGGCCGCCGAGACAACGAAACCGATGGCGGTGCCGACGAACAGCCAGTGGAAGCTGATCAGGGTTAACGCGGCCGCGGCCAGCATCGGGCTCAGCAGCGTTTCCATGGTCGCGGCGAGCTGAGCGGCCGACAGCGCTCGGGTGTAGTCGCGTTCGTCGGGCAGGATGTCGGGAATCACGGCCTGGTAGGTCGGAGTGAACGCGGCTGAGGCGGTTTGCAGGATCGCGATCAGGACATAGATCTGCCAGATGTGATCGATGAAGGGCAATGCGAGCACGACGCCGCCGCGAATCATGTTGAGTGTGACCAGGAACAGCCTGCGCGGGAACCGATCGGCATACGCGGCAACGATCGGGGCGACGGTGACGTAGACGAGCATCTTGATGGTCAGCGCGGTGCCCAGGACCGCGCCGGCATCAGCGCCGGCGAGTTCGTAGGCGAGCAGTCCGAGGGCGACGGTGGTCAGGCCGGCGCCGAACAACGCGGTCATCTGCGCGGTGAACAACCGCAGGTAGTCGCGGTGGGCAAATAGCGAGTTCATCGGGGGTCCTTCTGGTCCTGTGTCGGTGCGGGGCACCGGATGTAGCTGAGGATGGCGGCCGTCCCGGGACGCTGCGAGGCCCCCGATTCTCGGTCGTCGTGTCGTCGGAGCGGGTCGATGACACGACGACCGGTCGGGGGTCAGCTCTGGACGAGTTCGAAGCCGAGGCGTTCGACGGCGGCCTGGATCTGTGCGGCGTCTGCGGCGCTGGCGCCGGTGACGGTTACCGCACCGGTGGTGAGATCGATGTCGACGTCGTCGATGCCGGAGAGCTTGCCGAGTGCGGCGGTGACATTGCCGACGCAGCTGCCACAGGACATGCCCGAAGCGACGTAGGTGCTCGCGGTGGTAGTGGTGCTCATGGCCGAGTCTCCTTGTGGTGGCGTTGCTTTCCGAGGGAAGACGATACGACCTCGACTATCGAAGGTAAACCCCTAGGGGGTAGGGGTATGGTGCTCAAGTTCATACTCCTTAGGGGCATAGCGGGCGACGTGGGTCACTAGGCCCGCATCGCATCGGAAAGAGGCCTGACCGTGGTGAAAACGCGATGGAGTAGCCGCGTCGGCATCGGGTCGCGAACCGCCCACAGCACCCGGAGTGAAGACCTCGCCATGGCCGCTACCAGCGTTTGGATCGTGGTGGCGGTGCATCTGGACGGGCGCACTACCTGGACTTGGCCGACTCGTTCTTCACCTGGTGCATCTGCTGCTGTATTCCGGCGTCGCCTCCGCGGCTGCCTTACTGTTGGCGATGGGCGTGCGGCGACGCAACGCAAGGTCGATCTCTGAACTCGGCGGCGGCGTCGATGCCCAGGATACGGCTGACCCCTGGCCGGGGTCGGTGTCTTCTCCGCCGCCGGAGTCGCAGACATGGGGTGGCACATCAGATTCGGAGTCGAGTCCGGGCTCGACGCATTGTTCAGCCCGACCCACCTTCTCCTGTTCACTGGAGCGGCCCTGCTGTTCTCCGGCCCGCAGCGCGACCCAGATCAAACAGCCGTCAGCACCGACATGGGCAGCGCCCGCGGTCATCGCCGCCATCACGATCACCACGATCATCGGCTTCGCCCTCAGCTACGCCTCCGCGTTCAACCGCCGACGCGCGACTGCACGCGGTCCGCGACTTCCCCGAAGGCACCCCGAGCACTACGCCACCCAGATCCCAGCCCAGGCTGGACTCGGCGCCTATCTGGTCGCTACCGCGCTGATTGTGCTGCCGATTTCGCTGCTGCTGATGCGACGGCGACTGTCCGTCAATGCGATCACCGCCTTCGCCACAGGGTTGGCCATTCTCGCGCAAACGGTGCAGAACTTCACCCGCCCCTCGGCCGTGGTGGCCGCCGTTGCCGGGCTGGTCGTCCAAGCCCCGTCGCGGCGTTCGCAGCCTGGGCGCCCCGGGTGTCGACAGCTACGGTGGCTGCCGTCTCGCTACCGGCGATATTGTGGTCGGCGCAGTTCGTGGCCTGGCAGCTCGGCCCGGTCGGCAGAGCTGGCCACCGGGACGGTCATGCTGTCGGCCTTGATATCCGCGGCGCTCGTCTCTGCGCTCGAAGCCAGAAAGGCATGGCGGAAACCACTGGCCACCGCCGCCGGATCTACGCTGCTCCTCCGTAGTCCTTGCTCTCGGGCGCTCGTCATCGGCAGGGATGGGGCTGAGGCGTCTGCGCCGGATATGTGGGATCGACTGACCGGGGTGCACCGAGTCTCGCCTCAGCCGAGTGCTGCTATCAACTCCCGGCACGCCACTTCACAGCGTCGGCATGCCTGCGCGCAGACCCGGCAGTGTTCGTGGGCGGTGTGGCGTTCGCATTCATCGGCGCAGCTCGCGCACGCGGCGGCACACGCTTCGAGGACGGCCCGGGTCACGTTCGCGTCGTAGCCGGTGTGGCGCGACACCACTCTTCCTGTGGCGTCGCAGATGTCGGCGCAGTCGAGATCGGACCTGATGCATTTGACCATTTCGGCCACGCCCGGCTCGCTCAAGCAGGCATCCGCGCAGGCGGTACAGGCCTGTGCGCATTCGAAACATCGCTCGATGCACGTGGCAAGCACCTTCCGGTCGACCTGTCCCAGATCGGCCGGATACGAGTCGAGCAGTTCAGCGACGGTACCCAAGAATTTCCTCCTCGACGACAAGTCCAGTTGGTCGTCGGTGCATTACCCGGCTGCCGGAGCGTGAAACCGCGGCGCCGCGGCGCCGCGGCGCCGCGGCGGATCGGCGGATCGGCGGAGTCAGCCGGTCATGCAGACCGGTCCTCCCCATGCAGGCTCAGGGCGGTTGCCCGGCAGTGCATGGCGGGCGCCACACCTCGGATCGGTTGCTGTACCCTTCGCCCGTATCTACTGTCTAACTACGTAGATACTGTCGTTCGTTCGACATGTACTCGCCGTCGAACCCAGCCAAGAGGAGTACCCCACAGTGAGCCAAGCAGGCCGTCCTGTAGTTCTGATCGCCGACAAGCTCGCCCAGTCGACCGTCGACGCGCTCGGTGACGGTGTCGAGGTTCGCTGGGTCGACGGCCCCGACCGCCCGGCCCTGCTCGCCGCGGTGCCCGAGGCCGACGCGCTGCTCGTGCGTTCCGCGACCACCGTCGACGCCGAGGTGCTCGAGGCGGGCAAGAAGCTCCAGATCGTCGCCCGTGCCGGCGTCGGCCTCGACAACGTCGACGTGCCCGCCGCCACCGAGCGTGGCGTGATGGTCGTCAACGCCCCGACCTCCAACATCCACACCGCCGCCGAGCACGCCGTCACCCTGCTGCTCGCCGCCGCGCGCCAGATCCCGGCCGCCGACGCCACCCTGCGCGAGAAGACCTGGAAGCGCAGCAAGTTCAACGGTGTCGAGATCCTCGGCAAGACCGTCGGCGTCATCGGCCTCGGCCGCATCGGCCAGCTGTTCGCGCAGCGTCTCGCCGCGTTCGAGACCAAGATCGTCGCCTACGACCCCTACACCTCGCCCGCGCGCGCCGCCCAGCTGGGCATCGAGCTGCTGAGCCTGGAAGAGGTGCTCGAGCGCGCCGACTTCATCTCCATCCACCTGCCCAAGACGCCCGAGACCAAGGGCATGCTCAACGCCGAGACCCTGGCCAAGACCAAGCCGGGCGTCATCATCGTCAACGCCGCGCGCGGTGGCCTGATCGACGAGCAGGCGCTGGCCGACGCGATCAAGTCCGGCCACGTGCGTGCCGCCGGCCTGGACGTGTTCGAGACCGAGCCGTGCACCGACAGCCCGCTGTTCGAGCTGCCCGAGGTCGTCGTGACCCCGCACCTGGGCGCCTCCACCGCCGAGGCCCAGGACCGCGCGGGCACCGATGTCGCCAAGTCGGTGCTGCTGGCGCTGGCCGGTGAGTTCGTGCCGGGTGCGGTGAACGTCACCGGTGGCGCCGTCAACGACGTCGTCGCGCCGTGGCTGGACGTGGTCCGCAAGCAGGGCGCGCTGCTGGGCGCCATCGCCAACGAGCTGCCCGTCAGCGTCGAGGTGCAGGTCCGCGGCGAGCTGGCCTCGCAGGACGTGGCCGTGCTGGAGCTGTCCGCGCTGCGCGGGGTGTTCTCGGCGCTGGTCGAGGACCAGGTCACCTTCGTCAACGCCCCGGCGCTGGCCAAGGAGCGCGGCATCACCGCCGAGGTCACCACCGCCACCGAGAGCCCGAACCACCGCAGCGTCGTCGACCTGCGCGCGGTGTTCGGCGACGGCTCGACCCTGAACGTGGCCGGCACGCTGACCGAGCCGAACCTGGTCGAGAAGATCGTCAACATCAACGGCCGCAACTACGACATGCGCGCCGAGGGCCTGAACCTGGCCGTGCTCAACTACGAGGACCGCCCGGGCCAATTGGGTTACATCGGAACGGTTCTCGGCCGGGCCGGAGTCGACATCAAGGCTGCCCAATTGGCCCAGGATGTCGATCCCGGAGGTGCCACCGTTATTCTCCGGGTCGACAAAGAGGTGTCCGCGGAAACGAAAGCGTGGATCGAGAAGGCAGTCGGCGCTGCCAAGGTCGTCTCGGTCGATTTGGCCTGATCTCACTGATAGATCCTCCAGCACCAGCGAGGAAGGTAACTCCTGCGACGAAGCCTTCGCCGCAATTGTCGAAGAATGAGCGCAGCGTTGGGCGCAGGCTGCGCACTGGCAAGCGGTCTGTCCCGGTGTCCACAGCGGAGTCAGATCCTGTCGCCATCGGCCGCGATGTGTCCCGGGAATACCGGTCAGCTTCAACACTGTCATGCAGGGTATGTGCTTCGCAGGAGGATCCACTGAGGAGGCACATCGATGATTATTCGGCTCACTCGACTCGCCGTATCCGCTGCTCTGGCGTCCGCGGCGATAGCCGCGAGTGCTGGACACGCCGCCGCTGATCCTGGCTCGGTCTCGATTAGCGGCAACATGCAGGTGCTGGGCATCAACGTGCTACGCATCGATGCCCACGGCACCGGTGACGGCCCAGCCTCAGGCACTTACGTTGCGAGCGGGCGGATGGGGAATATGCCGCTACCGGTGCGCGTCACCGGCCCGGTGACCTGTCTGACGATCAACGGAAACACCGTCTCGTTGATCTATCCGATCACGACTGCCGAACCGGTCATGGTGTTCGCACCCGACTCGATGGCCATCCAGATCACCGTCACCAAGGGTGTCAGCGGGGAACCGAACCGGATCGGCTACGGAGTCCCGATGCCGACTACCAGCTTCCGTGGATGCCAACCGGGTGCGACACCGCTGATCTTCGACGGGACCATCGACATCAACTGACCTGCCGCCGCTAGCAGACAGCCACCTGACCACACGTGCTTGGTGCCCCCGAATTGGGGCGGTTCAGCATAAGAGGTCCCGCCGAGGGACGACAGCACGGCGGTGATCGTGGTCAGCTGTTGTTGGAGCGGAAACGGCGCAGACGCAGGCTGTTGCTCACCACGAACACCGAGGAAAACGCCATCGCTGCACCCGCCAGCATGGGGTTCAGCAGACCTGCCATGGCCAGCGGCAAGGCGGCGACGTTGTAGGCGAATGCCCAGAACAGGTTGCCTTTGATGGTGCCGAGCGTCTTGCGGGACAACCGGATCGCATCCGCCGCGGCCCTCAAGTCGCCCCGGACCAAGGTCAGGTCACTGGCCTCGATCGCCACATCGGTGCCGGTGCCCATGGCCAGGCCGAGGTCGGCCTGGGCCAGTGCCGCCGCGTCGTTGACGCCGTCACCGACCATGGCCACGACCCGTCCCTGGGCCTGCAGATTCTTGATGACATCGACCTTGTCCTGGGGCAGCACCTCAGCGATCACCTGTTCGATGCCGACCTCGTCGCCGATGGCCCGCGCCGCGGCAGCATTGTCTCCGGTCAGCAACATCGGTGTCAGTCCCAGCGCACGCAGTTGTGTAATCGCTTCGGCGGAGGTTGGTTTCACCGTATCGGCCACTACCAGGACACCACGCGCCGTCCCATCCCAGGCGACCGCGACCGCGGTCTTCCCCTCGGATTCGGCAGTGGCCATGGCTCGCGCCAAGTCCGCGTCGAGGTCTTGCGCGTGCTCTGCCAGCAGTCGGCGACGCCCGACGACGACCGCATGGCCTCCGACGACACCGTGCACACCGAGGCCCTCGACGTTGGCGAAGCCCTGCACCGGTTCGAGTACGCCGACCTTGTCACGGGCACCCTTGGCGATCGCCTGCGCGATCGGGTGCTCGGAGGAATCCTCCAGTGCTCCTGCCAGTTCCAGGATCCGCAGCTCATCCTCGCCGTCGGCGGCATACACCTTCAGCAGACTCATCTTGCCGGTGGTGACGGTCCCGGTCTTGTCCAGCACCACGGTGTCCACCCGCCGGGTCGATTCCAGCACCTCCGGCCCCTTGATCAGCACGCCCATCTGCGCACCGCGGCCGGTACCGACCATCAACGCCGTAGGGGTAGCCAGGCCGAGCGCGCAGGGGCAGGCGATGATCAGCACGGCGACCGCGGCGGTGAAGGCCGCGGCGACCGAACCCCCGGTACCCAGCCAGAATCCCAGAGCCGCCACCGACAGCGCGATCACGACGGGTACGAAGATCCCGGAGATCTTGTCGGCCAGCCGCTGCGCCTGGGCCTTGCCGTTCTGGGCCTCCTCCACCAACCTGGCCATCTGGGCTAGCTGGGTGTCGGAGCCGACCCGGCTCGTTCGCACCACGATCCGGCCGCCGACATTGACAGTGGCGCCGACCACCGCGTCATCGACGCCGACTTCTACCGGCACCGACTCACCGGTCAGCATCGAGGCGTCAACCGCCGACGAACCTTCCACGACGACACCGTCGGAGGCGACCTTTTCGCCGGGGCGCACGACGAACAGATCACCGACGGCGAGCTGATCGGCGGGTATGTGCTCCTCCTTGCCTTCGCGCAACACCGATACTTCTTTGGCGCCGAGCTCCAACAATGCTCGCAGCGCGGCGCCGGCCTGCCGCTTGGAGCGGGCCTCGAAGTAGCGTCCGGCGAGGATGAAGGTGGTGACCCCGGCTGCCACCTCCAGATAGATGTTGCCGGCTCCGCCTTCACGAGCGATGGTCAGCTCGAATGGGTGCGTCATTCCCGGTGTACCGGCGGTGCCCCAGAACAGTGCGTACACCGACCAGCCGAGCGCAGCGAGCGTGCCGATGGAGATGAGGGTATCCATCGTTGCGGTGGCATGGCGCAAGTTGGTCCAGGCCGCCCTATGGAAGGGCAAGGCGCCCCAGATCACTACCGGCGCGGCCAGTGTCAGCGACAGCCACTGCCAGTTGGTGAACTGCAGTGCCGCAATCATCGCCATAGCGATCACCGGCACGGTCAGGACCAGCGAGATGAGCAGACGCTGGCGCAGCGAGGCCGTCGGGTCGTCGCCTTCGCGATCAGGTGCTGAGGCGTTTCCATTGCCGACCTTCGAGACCGGAAGCTCGGCGGTATAGCCGGCTTCCTCGACCGTCGCGACCAGGTCCTCGGGCGTGAGGTCGCTGGAGTATTCCACGCGCGCTTTCTCGGTGGCGTAGTTGACCGTGGCGGTGACCCCGTCGAGCTTGTTCAGTTTCTTCTCGATGCGATTGGCGCACGACGCGCAGGTCATGCCACCGATCGCCAACTCGATCCGCGTGGATGGTTGCGTCGTGGTGCCCACCGCTGACTCCGATCCGTACTGCGATGAATCTGGCTACAGGTAATGAAATCGACGGGCCCGGTCAGTCGGCAAGCTGATAGCCGGCCTCGTTGACAGCCGCGGCGATGTCACTTCGTTCGACCGCACCCGTCGCGTCGATGGTCACGTGCCCACTGGCGAAGTCGGCCTCCACTGCAGTGACACCCGGGATCTTGCCGACTTCTTTCTGCACTGCATTCGCGCAGCAACTGCAGGTCATTCCAGTCACGGACACGGTTGTGGTGGTCATGGCTGATCATCTCCTAGCACTGCGGTGTCTCCGACCGCCCAGTTCCAATAATACCCCCCAAGGGTATCTCGCGATGCCGCTGGTGACTACTCGGCCGGAACGCCGATGCTTGCCACCGCGCACCAGATCCCCAGGAAACAGAAGCGAGGGCGACGCCACGAGTCGTCGCCCCCACTCCCGCAGGCCGGCCCGAGCGCGCGAGATGAGGGAATCGCGCGCCGAGGGACGTGGCCAACACCCCTGGCTCTTAGGGGCGCCCGCGCCGTGAACGGCGCAAGTACTATCTACGTCAGTAGATAGTAGATAAGAGGTTGGTGGAATGCAACTGCCCGGCAGATGATCAGCGCCGGCGCCGCGGCAGCGCGATCATTCGGTGCCTTCGGGTGCCGATAGTATGTTCGCAAGCCGCAAATTCTGTGGTGCAACGCCTGTATCTCGATCCGGCAGAGGAGCCAATCGGTGCCAACGATGTCTGTGCGTACGGTCGTGGTCTTCGATGCTCAGGCACTGCGGGGAATGTCATGAGTGTGGCGCTGTGTCTACTGGCCTACACCGTGGTCGTGGCGGTGTTGGCACCGCCGCTTTTGCTGCGCACAGCTGGCGACGGGCAACATCCACGCTTGGGCCTCGTGGCCTGGCTGAGCGCTATCGTCTCGGTACTGCTGTCCTGGGTGGTCGCGGTGGTTTTCCTCGGCGTCGATATCGTTCGGGATCTGCTCGCCGATCAGCATCTGGATCTCGGACGTTGTTTCAGACAGCTACACGACGCCGCGGCAGGCTCGTACGGAGCCGCAGTCCAGGTCGGCTTGTGGACGCTGACGGGGCTTGCGGTGCTCGCGGCTGTGGTCGCGGTGTGGCGGCTGAGCCGTTCGCTGGTCCGGGCTCGATCGGTGACACACCAGCACGCGCAGGCGGCACGGATGGTCGGTCGCCGTCATCACCGTCACGACGCGGTGGTGCTCGATCATCCCGAACCGGCGGCATATTCGGTGGCGGGGAACCCGCACACGATCGTGTTGACCCAGGGCATCGTGGCAACTCTCGACGAGGAGCAACTGGGCGCCGTCATGGCTCACGAACGCGCCCACCTGCGTGGACGCCACCACGTTCTGCTTGCCTTCACGCGCGCACTCGCCTCGGTGTTCCCCCGGATCGAGTTGTTCGCCACCGGTGCCGCGCAGGTGGCACGGCTTATCGAGATGATCGCCGATGACGCGGCCGCCGACATCTATGGACCCATCACAGTCTGTGAGGCGCTGGTGACACTGGCCGACTCTCACGGCACGGCTTCGGTCGCGGCGACCGAAGTAGGTCTCGTCGATCGGGTCCACCGCCTCGCGGAGCCCCCCGCACCCACCCAGATGAGTCGTGTCACCGCCTCAGCCGCTATCGCCGCGGTCGTGCTGGGCCCGATGATCGCGACGTTGGCCGCGGCGGGTGGGATCGGTGTCTGCGCGCTGGGCAGCTGAACGCGCCCAGGGCCGCCGATCGCGGGGAGGAAAATCGGCCCTCGGTCGGCGATCGCGCGGTAGTCGGCGTCCGGTGAATTACTTTTTCCGTATCCACGTCAAGGTGTAGGAGTCGATGATGGCAGGCCGGTCCATAGTCCCCGCCACGGACAATCGGCCCGGTGGTGACCACTTACAGTGGCTGACACTGTCCGCTCTCGCATTCGTAGTCGGCGCCACGGCGCTGAGGGTTGTCGGTGTGCCATCGGTTGATCTGCACGGACCAACGCATTTCCTCGGGCTCATGGACCCTTTCTGCGGCGGGACCCGGGCCACCTACCTATTGCTGGCGGGCGATCTGTCCGAGTCCCTGCGCTACAACCCCGGCATCCTCGTACTCGCTGTCGTTGTCGTCCTTGCCTTGGCCCGCGGCGCGGTCGGAGTGCTCACCGGCCGCTGGTTACAGATCGCGGTGCGCCCTGGACTGAGACGGGCGTTGCGGATCGTCGCCGTGGTTGCGGTGCTGGGGTTGTGGGTGCGTCAGCAGATCAACGCCGACCTGCTGACGCAACCCTGGCCGGTCCCATAACTATCGGGTGACTACCGCGGTGTAGCCGAGCTCGGTGATCGCGGCGATCACGTCCTCGGCGGTGGTGACCGCGACATCGAGCTCCACTGTGCTGAGCCCCTTTTTCATCGAGGTTTGCGCACCGCCGACGCCGGGCAGGTCCTCGAGGGTGTCGTCGATGAGCAGTGCGCAACTGCCACAGTGCATGCCTTCGATCCGAAAAAGGTGGGTTGTCATGCGGAGTTGTCCCTTCAGAGAATGGTGATCATGCCCGAGTACATGCCCATACCGCAGGTGTAGTCCATGCGGCCGGGCTGCAAAGTGCCCAGTTCGATGCGGGTTTCGCCACTGGTGGGCAGTGTCGTGGTGATGCCGAGACTCGGGAAAACCATTGACCGGACGCATCCGTGTGTCCCGTTGGTCTTGACGACAAGCATGGTTGGGACGCCCGAGACAGCTTCGATGTTCTGCGGACCGTAGGAGCCGGTCTTCGCGGTGATCGTCAGGGTCTGCACACCGTCGGCGACGACGGCGGCCGAGGCATCTGCCGCTGGAGGTTCGAATCCGATCGACTCCCCGATCCGGCTGGCCGCCAGCGGCGAACCGGCGAGTTCCAAGCCTGCGTTGAGGGTGTAGAAGCCCATCGCGAGAACCACGACACCGGTGGCCAGGGCCAGCCGGCCCCGCCACACGGTGGCCGCGACCCGGGCGGCGTATCCGAGTATCGCGAACAGCGGGCTCGTACCCAACACGAAGACCGCCATGATCGCCGCACCCCACCACGCGGACCCTGATGCCAAGGCCAGCGCTTCCACCGACAGTGTCACCCCGCACGGAATCAGGACCGTCGAGAAGCCCAGGACCGCGGGTGCTACCGCGGCCTGCGAACGCGCCCGCTTACGCAGTACCCGCATCCACGACGCGGGTGGTTCGATCACGATACCCCGGAACCCCGGTACGCCCAGTTGCGCGAGACCGAAGACGATAATCAGCAGCCCGGCGCCGATCTGCAGCCAGGTCCGGGCACCGGTCGACAACTGCACGGCACCACCGACCACCCCCAGAACCGCACCGAGCACGCTGTGCGACAACAGTTTCCCGGCGAGAAACCCGCCGACCGGGACGAGATCGTCAACGACGCGTTGGCCCCAACGCGGCTGCGTCCTTGTCACACGTACACCGTTGGCGGCGGGCGTGGCCGACGGCGCCCTGGTACCCACCGCCGCGACGGCGCGCTGGCGGGTGATCAGACCGGTGAGCAGGCCACCTTGCACGGCAGCACAGGACACACCGCCGGCGAACAAGCCGGTCACCAGAACAGGAAAAAGATTCACAAAAGACTCCTGCGAGAAGAGAAAAGAGACGGGCATGACAGCTCACACCGACGACGGAGCGTCGGCGCGAAACCCGAGACGATCACAAGATCGGACACATCCCGGTGCCCGCTCCTATGTCCGCGACACGCAGAGTTCAGCCAAAGTCGGTGCACGCGGCAGGGCCGACCGCACCCCTGTCATCCCCATATCCTGAGTCCGCCGAAGCACAATGGCGACGATTTCCTTACGTGGAAAGGCGAATGTCGCCAGCAACGCCAGGAATGCCGCCAAACATGCCATTGCCAGACCCACCGTCGGGGCATGTTCGGCATCATCGACCGGCGTTAGCGACGTATTGGTTGCCTCTGCGGCCACCTCGGAATCGAGGCCGTTGTCATGCTGGTGAATATCGGAATCATCGACCTGTGCACCGCAGTGACCGGTCACGCCGCTGAGCACGGCGGCCGAGTGTGTCATCCCCATCGGCATGCCGGTCTGGCACTGTGTCCCGTGCGCGAGGGCGATCCCGACAAATGCCGACAGCACCACCGCGAGCCGCAGCAGCGCGACTCGTCGTGGGGTCATCGGTGCGAAGATCACGCGGCGATCCTACTAAGCGATCCCGTAGATCGCACAGGCGACCCGCGAATCACGAAATCGGCGGATTCCACTGTTCCAATGCACGCCCTCGTTGCCGCCACCAACAGGCGCGGATTGCGCGATCTGGTATTCGAGGCTCCCTTACCGTGGCGAGCGCAGCCGTGCGGGCACCGAACAACCAGCGAGTGATAGTGCGGTTGTTTGTCCGCACCGCACCCGCTGGTCGCTCAGGGACTATCGAGATGTGCGGCGGCCACGTGCCAGTGCGGCCGCCGCGGTGGCCGCGGCGATCACGCCCAGGCCCAGCCCGCCGACCGCCATCCAGCGGGTCGTCGAATCGGTGCCGGTCGCGGATTCGTGCTCGCCCTGGGCGGCCTCGGTGGTGTTGTGGGAGTGTCCGTCACCGGCAGGAGCGGCCGCCAGAGCCAGGACAGGCAACGGGAACTCCGGTTCGGGTGCGCCGTCGGTACTGGGCTGATCCCAGGTGACGACCTTGCCGTCGCTGTAGGTCTGCACGGCACGGAAGGCGACTTTGTCCTTGCTCGGCAGCGGACCGGCGTAGAGATCGAACCGCTGGAACTGTCCCGGGCCGACCCCGGATCCCGGTTCCGCGGTCCAGGTGACCGAGGTCGCCATCTTGGCCGCATCCCGGTTCACTGTGGCCGTCCATCCAGGCATCGGTTCGGTGCGCGCGGTTTTGAGGCCGGGCAGTTCGACGGTCAACGCGGTGGTCGAGGCCTGCTCGGATTCGTTGGAGATGCGGAAGGTCAGCACCGCCGAGGCGTTTTGCTTGGCGCCCGGGGCTTCGACTCCCAGATGCGCCGAGGCGATGCCGCCGGCCAGCACGGTGGCGGCCGCAGCGGCGCCGAGGGTGATGGCGAGGCGCCGCAGAACTGTTGTCATGTCATGTGTCCTTCAGTGGATGGTGTCGAACGGTCGCAAAGCCGGGACCCTGTGGGAGGGCCCCGGCGCTCGATGCCGTCACCAGCCTGGCTGTGAAACCAGGCGAGCCTCACCGCCTGGTTTCCGGTCCGGCGGCGGGGTAGCGCGAGCGCCGGTCTTCGGCGGAAGGGTGCGGGCGGGGTGCGGGCGGTGCGACCCGGCGGTGTCCGCGCCGCTCGGGCTCCGAGGTCGGCCATGGGCGTGGCGCGCCACTCGGGACACGAGGTGCTGGACCGAGTCGGTCTTCACCGGCTGCTGGCCGTAGCCGTGGTGGTACCGGCTGTCGGCGGTAGGTGCGCTGGTCGGACTGCGCCGTCGGCCGGGTCTCTGCACCGAATCGATTCACCGGCTCGACGCCGTGGACGGGTCGACGTCGCAGTGGGGTGGTCACCGGATCAGAGCCGTTGACGGCTGGTTCGGTGAGCCGGTGACGTCCGCTGGGCAGACGATGGCGACCGGTGACGTGCTCGGGCGTGGTGGTGCGGTCGGTGCGTTCCAGCCGGGCCAGGGCGTAGGCGGCGAGGACGCCGATCGCGGTCAAGCCCGCCCAGACGACCCAATCCAGTCCTGCCTCGCGCGCAGCGCCGACCAGGGTGCCGGTGGCCAGGTTGCCGACGAGGATGCCCACACCGACGACGGTGTTGTAGAAGCCGTAGTGGGTTGCGACCAGCTTGTTTCCCGATAGGGAAACCACGGTGTCCATCTCGAACGGGAATACCGCCGCGGTTCCTATGGCCAACAGCGTGGTCGTCATCAGCAGGGCGGTGACTGCGGCCACGGTGCCGAAGAGTCCCGGTGTGGGCACGATGATCAACGGAATGAACGCCGCCGCGAGCACTGCCATGCCGGCGACCAGGCTCTTTCCCGGCCCCCAGCGGGCACGCAACCAGGCGGTGATGCGGAGCTGACCAGCGACGGCCACCACGCCGGAGACCACGAACAGTGCCGAGACCAAGGTCTGCGAGCGTGCCCCGGCGATGAATTCCGCTTGCAGCGGCAGCGCCAGATAAACCTGGAACGACAGGACGTAGGAGCCGATCATCGCCACCGAGAACGCCAGGAATCGCCTGTTGGAGATGACCCGGCGCCAGTCGTCGAGGACCGAGGTCTTCTCGGCCGGGGCCTCGCCACGCCGGGCGGGCAGGGCGAACAGTTGAGCAATGGTCAGCGCGGCGAACACGGCCGCCGCCACACCGGCGGTCACGCGGAAGTCGACCGCCATCAGAGCCAGTCCGACGAGCGGTCCGGCGAGGATGCCCGCTTGATAGAACATGTTGAACACCGCGAACGCTTCGACCCGGCGCTCACCGGTGTCAGCGGCCAGATAGGCGCGCACGGCCGGGTTGAACAACGCTCCCGCGAAGCCGGTCGCCGCCGAGGCGATCAGCACCGCGGGCAGGGACTCGGCGAAGACCAGCAGGGCGAAGCCACCCGTGCGCAGCAGGCATCCGGCCACGATCAACGGTTTGTATCCGAGCCGGTCGGCCAGGGTGCCGCCGATGAGGAACATGCCTTGCTGGGAGAAGTTTCGCACACCCAACACCAGGCCGACCGCCCACGCGGCCAGCCCCAGGGGACCTGCCAGGTAGCCGGCCAGATAGGGCATCAGCATGTAGAAGCCGAGGTTGATGCCGAACTGGTTGATCATCAGCAGCCGTGCGGGCAGGTCGAAGCTGCGGAATTTTGCGACCACTGTCATGAGGCGAGCTGCCCTTCGGCCACAGCCCTGGGCGAGACCACCGTGGTGCAGCGGGTCCACCGTTGCACGACCCGTTCGCCCGGGTGGTCGATTGCCTCGGGGGCCAGCGGTGGGTCGATGTCGAGCAGCCCGTGCTCAGCGCAGTAGGAGTCGTTGTAGATGGTGTCGAAGTAGCGGTGCGGACCGTCGGGGAATACCGCGGCGATCCGAGTGGACGGCGCGGCGACGCGGGCGGCCCACCCTGCGACCAGCGCGACCGCGCCCACACTCCACCCGCCGGTCGCGTGATGGGTAGCCGCTAGTCTGCGGCAGGCCCACACCGATTCCGCCGGGGCGACCCAGTGGACTTCGTCGAACGCGTCGTATTCGACGTTGGCCGGGAAGATGCTCGAACCCAGCCCTCGCATCAGGCGCGGCCCGGCCGGCTGGCCGAAAATCGTCGAGGAGATCGTATCGACACCGACGAGTTTCATGTCCGGGTTGTAGCGGCGCAGGACCCGCGCCACACCAGCGGAATGTCCTCCGGTGCCGACCGCGCACACCAGGACATCGACGGTGCCGAGCTGTTCGAGCAGCTCCAAGGCCAGGGATTCGTAGCCCTCGACGTTGTCGGGGTTGCTGTACTGATCCGGGCACCAGGCGTCGGGTTCGGCGGCCAGGAGCTGGGCTACGCGCTCGCGGCGGGCCTGCTGCCAGCCGCCGACCGGGTGCGGTTCGGTGACCAGGTCGACGGTGGCGCCGTAGGCGGCCAGCATCTGCGCAACGATCGGTTCCAGCCCCGGGTCGGTGACCACGGTCACCGGGTGCTGGTAGACCATCCCGGCCAGCGCCAGTCCCAGGCCGAGGGTGCCGCTGGTCGATTCGACGATGCGGGCGCCGGGCACCAGATCGCCGCGTTCGTGCGCCTTCTGCACCATGTGCAGAGCGGGCCGGTCCTTCATCCCGCCAGGGTTGAATCCTTCCAGCTTGGCCCAGAATCCACGATCGGCGGCGGCCAGCGGTTCCCCGATCCACAGCACCGGGGTGTTGCCGACCAGGCCTCGGGGAGCGTCGGCGGCATCGGGTGCGCCGAGCATGCGACGGGTGTGACCGAATTCAGCGGCGGGGAGGGTGGTGTTCACGATTGCTGTCTCTTTTCTGCACAGGCGCACGCTTGCGCGGTACGCCACGACGGTGGGCAGCGAGCACCGGCCGACACGGCAGGTCGGCCTGGCGCTGACTGATCAGCGTCGGGAAATGCAGAACATAGTCAGAACTGTGCGCCCATCAGGCGAGTGCGGCACAGAGGGCGGACCCCGGATACCACCACCGCGGGAGTCCTGTGTCGACGTCGGCGTCCAGACCGCGGTGAACGCGGCGAGCACCAGCGCGGCCAGCGTCAGCGACACGATCCCCGGAGGAAGCGCCTTGTCCGGGCAGTGCACGTCGTGCGCGAAGCATTGCTGCGACACGTCGGCAGCGGTGGCGTGGTCGTGGTCAGTCGCGGCGGTCGGTTCTGCGGCGAGATGCTGGTGGCCTGTCGCGTCGACGGGCGCGGCCGCAGTGACCGAGTGATGACCGCGCGAGCCAGACTGGTCGTTGAAGAGCAGGCAATCAGCGGTAGGAACGATCACCAGGGCGGCCAGCAGCAGCACTGCCAGCCAGCTACCTCTGCGCATCCGACCGAGAGAATTCACGATGCCGCGAGGGTAACGAACATATAACGGAGTGCGCAATGGCGCCTTCGCTGCGGCCATGAGGCCGTGGCGCGATCGCATGCTCGTCTTCGTGCCGTAGATCCGCGCGGGGAGGTCCCACACCGGCGTGCTGCGCAACCTCCACCTCCTGAACTCGAACATGCTGTACACCAATAGTTTTGGCGGTACCCACCCTAGCCGCATTCGGCAGGTTGGTTGACAACCACAGCGATCAATCTACTATCTCGGTACGTAAATAGTTTGTGTTGTGTGATCAGGCGCACGCCTCGGCGTGTCGGATCACCAGACCTTCAGTACGTCACCTCGACGACATGCCCCGGTGACGAGCACGTGACGAACACCGCCCGTTCGCCGGAACATGGCTAACCCGCCGCCCACCGGCGGTAACCGCGCCGGCAACGATGAAAGGGACCACCATGACCACTGCCCGACCTCAGCGACATCACCTTCCCGCTCGACTCCTCGCAGCGGCCTCGATCGCCGCCGCGGCGACCTTCCTGGCCGCCGTCCCCGCGACCGCCGCACCGTCGGCCTCGGGGACCAGCGGCCGACCCGCGGGCGCCGACGACGGCCGAGGCACCGCCTGGCACGGCAACAGCCGCGTCGACAACGGGCACAGCACCGACGGTGGTCCACGCGGGCACGGCCACGACCGCGCCGACAACGGCCGACACGACCCATCCGACGACGGCGGCCACTGCACACCTCGCGTGTGCTCCGGCCCCCGCTAGCTGTGGGGGTCGGGGTGGTCGATTCCTCGCGGCCGCTGCCGCAGTGCCTCGCGCAACCGCTGCGATTGGGCCGGGGTCATCGTTTCGATGAACCGGGCCAGCACGTCTTCGGCCCGGCCGCCCGCATCGAGCGCGGCGCGCATCTGTCCGGCGCTGTACTGCTCGCGGGTCAAGGTGGGCCAGTACAGGTAGGCCTTGCCTTGGCGTTCGCGGTCGAGCCAGCCCTTGCGGTGCAGGTTGTCCATGGTGGTCATCACCGTGGTGTAGGCGATCTGGCGCTCGGCGGCGATCACCTCGCGCACCTGGCGAACGCTGACCGGCTCGGCGGCCGACCACACCGTGTCCATCACCACCGATTCCAGCTCGCCGAACCCGCCGCTTGCCACTCGAACCTCCTCACCTTTCGGCTTGCCCGCGCCGAGCGGGCCGCGCAGATCTCGGCGATGAGGCTCGCGCGCGACAGCCTGGCCGCGATCGTAGGACGAATTCGTTTCGATCGCGCGGCAACGAGGTGAACCACGAACACGCCCGATCGCGTGCGCTCCGGGGATACAAGATCTCCCTAGCATGCGAGCCGAAACCCACTTCAACTGCACAAACCCTGTCATTCACGGCTGGTCGCGGACATCGACACGACGAAGGAGACGCCCATGTCGTCACCACACAACCTCGGCACCCTCAGATCCCGGCGTAGCTTTCTCGCGCTGGGCGCCGGTGCGGGCGCGGCCGCGCTGCTGGCGGCATGCGGGAATTCCACCACCCCACACCGCGCTCCGATCGGCCCCGATTCCGACGCGGTCCGATCCGCCGAGGACGCCCGGCGATCTGCCACAGCCACGGTGCGCGAGGTATCGCTGCGTCCTGCACCGAGCACGGTCGACCTCGGCGGCGTCCAGGTCCAGACCTGGACCTACGGCAACACCCTGCCCGGCCGCGAGATCCGGCTGCGCCGCGGCGAGGTGCTGCGTGCCGAACTGAGCAATGCCTTGCCCGCGCCGACGACGGTGCATTGGCACGGCATCGCCTTGCGCAACGATATGGACGGCGTTCCTGAGATCACCCAGGCTCCGATCGCCGCGGGCGCGAACTTCCGCTACGAATTCACCGTCCCCGACGCGGGCACCTACTTCTTCCATCCGCACGTCGGTGTCCAGCTCGATCGTGGCCTGTACGCTCCGCTGATCATCGAGGATCCCGACGAGGGGTCCGACTACGACTCCGAGGCCGTCATCGTGCTCGACGACTGGCTCGACGGTGTCGCCGGCCGCGACCCGGACTCCGAACTGGCGCGGCTGCGCGAGCAGGGCATGGCCGGGATGGACATGGGTGGGCAATCCGGTGGCATGGACCACGGCGGGATGTCGATGGGCGGCTCGGCGCCAATGTCGGCACCCAGCGACCCGGCGATGCCGTTGGGCGCCGACACCGGTGACGTGCAATACCCCTACTACCTGATCAACGGGCGCCTGGGCACCGACCCCGTAGTCCTCCAGGGCCGCCCGGGACAGCGGATGCGGTTGCGCATCATCAACGCCGCCTCCGACACCGCCTTCCGCGTCGCCCTCGGTGGTCACCAGCTGCGCGTCACCCACACCGATGGATTCCCTGTCGATCCGGTCTCCACCGCCAACATCCTCATCGGGATGGGCGAACGCTACGACGCCGTGGTCGAACTCGGCGACGGAGTGTTCCCGCTGGTCGCCTCCGCCGAAGGCAAGACAGGTCAAGGCTTCGCGCTCATCCGCACCGGGTCCGGCACACCGCCACCGCCGGATGCTCGCCCCACCGAACTGGCTGCGATCCCGCTGTCGGCGGCGAGCCTGACCGCGACCGAGGCTGTCCAGTTGCCCGACCGAAAGCCTGATCAGACCCTCGATGTGGCACTCGAAGCCGACGCGAACAAATACATCTGGACGATCAACGGCAAAGCCTTCCCCGACCACGCGCCGCTGGATGTGACTGCCGGACAACGGGTCCGGCTGCGGTTCAACAACAAGACGATGATGTGGCACCCGATGCACCTGCACGGCCACACATTCCAAGTCGTCACAGGCTCCAGCGCGGGACCGCGCAAGGACACCTCGATCGTGGTGCCGATGCAGACCGTCGAAGTCGACTTCGACACCGACAACCCCGGCCAGTGGATGCTGCACTGCCACAACGTCTACCACGGCGAAGCCGGGATGATGACCGTCGTCTCCTACGAGCAATAACCCCATGCCCGCGTGCTGCCCACACAGCCTGCAGCGTTCACTGCGGCGAGTGCGCACACCGCACCGATACCTGATGCCCGCCGCCCATGTGTAAGGAGGTGACCGACCGATGAACCCGATGAAGATGCTGTGCGACTGGATGTGCTCGATGATGGCCTCGTGCTGTCAGATGTGACCCGCGCCGGTCACGTGGGGGTCGGCCGACGAAGTCGCCGGTCGGCCGACCCGTGAAGTCCCACACAGGCGACACATCCCTCCAGCTACTATCTCCGTACGTAGATAGTAATGATTTGACGAGATAGGACATCATGAGTTCTGAATCCTCCCTGCAGAACACGCGCCGGATCGCTGCCCGAGTCGTCCTCGCGATCTCGGCCGTCGCCGCCACTGCCGCGCTGGCTGCTCCGGCCTTCGCCGATACCGGCACCCCCGCGCAGGCCGACGAGATCTCCGCCGCACACGACAACCGCCACCGCGACCATCACCCGGGCAGCCGTCACGGCAACCACCGCAACCACCAGGCTCCGTTGCTCAACAATTATCGGCCCACGTTCCCGCTGCCGCGGACCGGCAGCTGGTAGCACGCCTCTTCACGTGTGGGGTCGATCGACGTGCCGCCGGTCGACCCCACACGCGCACTTCGACCAGGTCGATGTGACAGAACATCACCGAACAACCTACGATATTGCTACGTAGATTTAAGGTTCCTGTCAGGAGGTTGGTCGTGGCACACCGATTCGGCGATCTCGAAGCCGTCGTGATGGACCGCGTATGGGCGGCCGAAGACGACCTCACCGTCCGCGACGTCTACGAAAGTTTGCTGCTCGAACGCGAAATCGCCTACACCACAGTGATGTCCACCATGGACAACCTGCACCGCAAGGGCTGGCTCGACCGCGAACGCCATGGCAAGGCCTACCTGTACTGGCCCACCCTGACCCGCGAGGAATACAGCGCACAGCTCATGCGCGACGCCCTGGAAGGCACCCGCTCCGATCTGGTGCTGGCACATTTCGTCAAGCAGATCAGCGAGGACGAATCCGAGGCCCTGCGCGCCCTGCTCCGCCGCGTCAAACCTCCCCGATCCCAGAGCTGAGCCCTCCCGTTCGCCATGGTCGCGAAGATTGCGGCCGTGGCTGCGCCCCTGTCGCCGACCAAAGGACTGTCAGCGCATGACCAGCGATCACCTACGCCCCGGCACCGAACCATCCACCGCCCACACTGCCGAACACGGCGGCCACGGCAC
The DNA here is from genome assembly GCF_900637185.1 of Nocardia asteroides. Taxonomy (NCBI): domain Bacteria; kingdom Bacillati; phylum Actinomycetota; class Actinomycetes; order Mycobacteriales; family Nocardiaceae; genus Nocardia; species Nocardia asteroides. Next base: position 5,077,092 of record NZ_LR134352.1, read on the forward strand.
CGACCACAGCGAGGCCACGCACCCGCGACCCGAACACCACGAGCACACCGCCGGCCACGATCACGGTGAGCCGGCACATGAGCACAGCACCCACCAGGGTCACGCCGAGCACACGGGCCACGGCGGGCACGCGGGCCACGGCGATCACGTCGCGATGTTCCGGCGCCTGTTCTGGGTGATGCTCGGGCTGGCCGTGCCGGTCGTCGCCGCGGACATGATGTTCGCCGACCTTATCGGTTACACCGTGCCCGCCGGGTTGCAGTGGGTGTCCCCTGTGCTGGGCACCGTGATGTTCTTCTGGGGCGGGCGCCCCTTCCTGACCGGCGCCGTCAGCGAGATCCGTGCCCGCCAGCCCGGAATGATGCTGCTGATCGCACTGGCGATCACCGTGGCCTTCGCCGCTTCCTGGGGCTCGACACTGGGCCTGCTGGCCCACGAGCTCGACTACTGGTGGGAACTGGCACTGCTGATCGTGATCATGCTGCTCGGCCATTGGATCGAGATGCGTTCCCTCGGCCAGGCCTCCAGCGCACTGGAGTCACTGGCCGCGCTGCTGCCCGACGAGGCCGAGCGCCTCGGCGACGACGGGACCACCAGCACCGTGCCGGTCGGTGACCTGCGTACTGGTGATCTGGTCGTCGTCCGTCCGGGCGGACGAGTGCCCGCCGACGGCAGCGTCGAGACCGGCAGCGCCGACGTCGACGAATCCATGATCACCGGCGAATCCCGGCCGGTGCGACGCGGCCCCGGTGATCGCGTCGTAGCGGGCACCGTCACCACCGACTCCGCACTGCGAGTACGGATCACCGCCGTCGGCTCCGACACCGCGCTCGCCGGAATCCAACGCCTGGTCGCCGAAGCACAGAACTCGACCTCCCGCGCGCAGGTCCTCGCCGACCGCGCGGCGGCGTGGCTGTTCTGGTTCGCCTCCGGCTCGGCGGTCATCACCGCGATCACCTGGTTGCTGCTCGGGCAGCCCGAATCCGCGGTCACCCGCACTATCACCGTGCTCGTCATCGCCTGCCCCCATGCCCTGGGGCTGGCCATCCCACTGGTGGTCTCGATCGCGACCGAACGCGCCGCCAAGGCCGGCGTGTTGATCACCGATCGCCGCGCCCTGGAAACCATGCGCACCGTCGATGCGATCCTGTTCGACAAGACCGGCACTCTTACCCGGGGTGAACCCGCAGTCGTCGCCACCACTTCCACGTCGGGTATCGGTGACGACGAAGTATTGGCGTTGGCCGCGGCGGCGGAATCCGACAGCGAACACCCGCTGGGTCGCGCCATCGTCCACACGGCCACCGAACGTGGCATCAGCATCCCCACGGCGACCGACTTCACCGCTCAGAACGGTGTCGGTGTTACCGCCACGATCAACGGCGAGAAGGTCAGCGTCGGCGGCCCGGCGATGCTCGCCCAGCACCACCTCGACCCAGCCCCCGCCGCGGCCGAATGGTCCGCACAGGGATCGACCGTGCTTCATGTGCTCCGCGACGGTGAACTCCTCGGCGCACTAGCCCTGGCCGACGAGATCCGCCCGGAATCCGCCCAGACCATCAAAGCCCTACACGCCCGTGGCATCCACGTCGCCATGATCACCGGCGACGCCGAACCCGTCGCCCGCACCGTCGCCGCCCAGCTCGGCATCGACGAAGTCTTCGCCGGAGTCCTGCCCCAGGACAAAGGCGCCAAAGTCCAAGCCCTCCAGGACGCCGGACACACGGTCGCGATGGTCGGCGACGGCGTCAACGACGCTCCCGCGCTCGCCCGAGCCGACGTCGGGATCGCGATCGGTGCCGGCACCGATGTCGCGATCGCCTCTGCCGGAGTCGTCCTCGCCTCCGACGATCCCCGCTCGGTCCTGTCTGTCATCAAGCTGTCCCACGCCACCTACCGCAAGATGATCCAGAACCTGGTGTGGGCAGCCGGGTACAACATCATCGCCGTACCACTGGCAGCAGGAGTGCTCTCACGCTGGGGCATCACACTGCCGATGGAAGTCGGTGCTCTGCTGATGTCGGCTTCCACCGTCGTCGTCGCGGTCAACGCCCAACTGCTCCGCCGCCTGGACCTGAGCCCCGACGCGGTGCTCGCCGACTAAGCCGAGTCGCTCCCGCTCGAGCCATCCCTTGCGGTGCCGATTGTCCATCGTCGTCATTACGGTCATGTAGGCGATATCTCGATCATGAAGCAAGTCGCCGTATTCCTCCCGCACCGTGATGGTGTCGTCGGTCTGACCAGTCACGGTCGACAACCGCTTGCAGGTCTCCGAACGATGCCCCATCTTCGCTCTCTTGTTCTCCGCTCCCCCGTGCCGCAGCGGTGTCGGAACGGCACACGGACCGGCAGTTCGCAAGGTGCACATACTATGTCTCTACGTATTAGCGGTCGCCCTGGACTGCGCGTCTCACAGCTCGGCCGACGGATGCTGCTCCCAAGACCGAGCGGAGACAGCCCAGAGATCGTGATCGCGTCGCCTACCGCCGACGCTGAGATAGCTGACCATCGGCCTTCATGCACCAACCCGATCCGGCGGACCAATCGACTCGAGCTGACATTGTCCACATCTATCGGCGCAGTGACGCGCGCGAGGTTCAGTCCATCGAAGGCATACCCGACGATAAGACGCCCCGACGCCGCGCCCGGCCAGTCTCGAGTCGACCCAGATACTGGGTTCGCCACGCTCGTCGTAAGGCTGTGTCCACAGGTCACATTGCCCCGCGAATCGGCCGCCGACCTCGATGACAGTGCGCACGAGACGGCCAGCCTTCGCCTCCGCTCTCGACCATAGCCAGCACTAGACCTTGACCGCGGAGTCGGTCAACAGCGCCGTCGGAATGAGGGCAGCAGCGAGCGCGACGCCGAGCAACAGCCAACCGGCGACGGATCCGCCGATCGACTCAGCGGCCATGACGAACACGAATCGAGGTTGGCGCCCTGGGGTGCTAGCTGTAGCTAAAGAGACGCCCGCGAAATGCACTGACGCGCCGGTCGACCAAGTTGCCTTCCGTCGGAACCGACGGGTGGCACAACAGGAGAATGATCGACAACGCTGCGCGACCTGATGAGAACACTTCGATCGGCACCGGACGCCTGCGCCTGCCGATCAAATGCGTTCTGCAAGATCCTGATTGCCGAAGACCAGGACAGCGAACTTCTGGCACTGCAGCAGGCCGAAGCTCTCCACAACGTCCTGCGATGGCATGCCACACAGCACCCACAACCACCGGAATCCGCTGACTGACTTGCTATATCACCGCGGCCACAGATCGGCCTGGCCTTCAGGCTCGACCATGGCATTTCGTGCGATGTCGCCCGGGGTCGGCACTGGATCATGTCTGTCATCACTGGCCCTCTCCAAAAGAAATACGGCGCCGGGAACTCCCGGCACAGGGGCGAAGCGGCAAGCCGGACGTGCGGAATCAATAGTCCCGGAGATCCGGAGGAGCGTCTACGCCGATACGGCCAGGTCGGTTCGCATCTGCTCGGCGAGTCGAGTGATGCGGGTGGCGATGTCGTCGCGGACGAGCCGCATGCGTTCGATGCCGTCGATGCCGCGTTCGGAGGGCTCGTCGGTGATCCAGGTCTGGACGGGAACCCCTTCGGGTGCTTCGACTTTCGCCTCCGCGCCGAGGACGACGACGAGGTCGATGCCGGAGTAGAGGGTCGGGTCGATCGGTTTGGGGTGCTCGCCGTCGGTGCTGGCGCCGACTTCGTCGAGGACCTGCACCGACAGCGCGTTGAGGCCGGAGCCGGGATCGGTTCCGGCGGAGTGGACGTCGATGTCGGTTCCGGCGCTCTGGCGCATCAGGGCGGCGGCCATCTGCGATTTGCCGCTGTTGCGGACGCAGACGAACAGCACGGTGGGCCGTTTCGTGGTGGCCGGGTCGGTGGCGTGGTGGGCGAGCCAGCGTTCGGTGTCGATCGCTGCGGCGCAGCCGGATCCGGCGGCGGTGATGGCTTGGCGGTAGCGGTGATCGACGAGGTCTCCGGCGGCGAAGACGCCGGGCAGTGAGGTGGCGGTCGACGAGGGTGCGACGGTGACGTAGCCGTTGTCGTCGAGGTCGACCTGGTTGGCGACGAGGCTGCTGCGTGGTTGGTGGCCGATGGCGACGAAGACTCCGGCGACGGGCAGGTCGCGGGTCTGACCGGTGGTGACGTCGGCGATGGTCAGGCTGGTGACGGCGGTCTCGCCGTTGACGCGCTCGACGGTGGTGTCGGTGAGGAAGGTGATCTTGTTGTTGTGGCGGGCCCGGTCGAGCATGATGCGGGAGGCGCGGAAGGTCTCGCTGCGGTGGATGACGGTGACGCTGCGGGCGAACTTGGTGAGGAAGATGGCTTCTTCCATCGCGGAGTCGCCGCCGCCGATGACGGCGATGTCGTGGTCGCGGAAGAAGAACCCGTCGCAGGTCGCGCAGGAGCTGACGCCGCGGCCGAGGAGTTCTTGTTCGCCGGGGATGCCGAGGTAGCGGGCCGCGGCGCCCATGGCGAGGATCACCGCTTTGGCCCGGTAGCGGCCGCCTGCGACGACGATGGTTTTGATGGGGGTGTCCAGGTGGAGTTTTTCGACGTCTTCGGTGCGCAGGTCGGCGCCGAAGCGTTGGGCTTGTTCGCGCATCTCGGTCATCAGTTCGGGGCCGGTGATGCCGGTGCGGAAGCCGGGGAAGTTCTCGACCTCGGTGGTGGTCATGAGCGCACCGCCGAATTGTGCGCCTTCGAAGACCAGGGGTGAGAGTTCGGCGCGGGCGGTGTAGATGGCGGCGGTGTATCCGGCCGGCCCGGATCCGACGATGACGACGTCGTGGACGCGGTCGTCGTCGACCACCGTCGGCACCACTGGTTCGGCGGTGGTGATGGCAGTGGTCAGGGTGATCCCGAAGTCGGCGGGCATGGGTCAACGCTCCTGAAACGAGTCGATCGCGGTGGTCGCCGCGGGGCAGTCGGTGAAGGTGTCGGGCGGCTCGAGGCGGTCCGTCCTTGATTCCACAGTATTAGTCAGCGATGATTGAGTCAATGAACGCTGAGTGGAATGATGATGTCTTGGCGCGCCGGGTCGCGGTGCACGCGGCGTTGGCCGATCCCGCGCGTTTGCGGATCGTGGACGTGCTGACGCTGGGTGACGCCTCCCCCACCGATCTGGCGACGATGCTGGGTATGCGGTCGAATCTCGTCGCCCATCATCTGCAAACCCTGACCGACGCCGGTGTCGTGACGCGGCGACGTTCCGAGGGTGATCGTCGCCGCACCTACGTTCGGCTTTTGCCCGACGCTCTGGCGCCGGTGTCGTCGACGACGGTGATGGCCGCGCAGCGGGTGTTGTTCGTGTGCACCGCGAACTCGGCCCGCTCCCAGCTGGCGGCGGCGCTGTGGCGCCGGGCCAGTGAGCTCCCGGCGACCTCGGCGGGCACCCATCCCGCCGAGCGGATCAATCCGGGCGCGGTCGGCGTCGCTCAACGGCACGGGCTGACGCTGGCTTCGGCGTCGCCGCAGCGTCTCGATGATGTTCTGCGCGACGGCGATCTGGTGGTCTCGGTATGCGACCGCGCGCACGAGGAATTGCCCGACGTTCCGATGCTGCACTGGTCGGTCCCCGACCCGGTCGGTGCCGAGAACGGCACTGCGTTCGATCTCGCGTTCGACGATCTGGCTACGCGAGTCGACGCCTTGGCCCGGCGCGTCCGCTGCGCTTGACCCCGGTCGGCCCGTTGGAACCGACCTGGTGCAGTCACCGTTGCCGTCGTCCGGCTATCGAATTGGCACTGCGTGGTTGTGCGGTGAGGCGGTCGACGAGCCAGGCCGCGTCGCGTCCGACACCGCGCAGCGAGGCCGAGGACAGGCTGCGTTGCCACTCGAGTCCGAGGTAGCCGAGTCCGGGGTGGGTGGTGGAGATGCCTTTGCGGTGGTGTGGGCGGCCGTCGGCGTCGAGCGCGCCGAGGTCGGACAGGTAGGTCAGGTTCGGACGGTAGCCGGTGGCGAGGATGATGGTGTCGACGGCGCTGGTCGTGTCATCGGGCCAGACGGCGGTGGCTTGGTCGAGGTGGGTGAACATCGGCCGCGTTCTGGGCTGATCGGCGGCCAGGGCCGCGCGGTAGCGGCCGGTGTCGAAGACCGGCGCGGTCGGCGGGTCGGTGACCAGGTGGCCGATGGGCAGGGTGTCGAGACCGCTGATGGTGAACCAGAAGTGCATGTCGCGGCCGAGGGGTCGTTGCGGTACGAATTTCACCGGGGTGCGGCTGGCGAGGGTGACGGTCGCGGTGGTGGCGAGTTCGGTGGCGATCTGGACCGCGGAGTTTCCCGCTCCGACCACGATCACCTGTCGTCCGGCGTAGTCGGCGGGTGAGCGATAGGCGCCGGCGTGCAGCACGGTCCCGGTGAAGGAGTCGCGTCCGGGAAGTTCCGGGTAGTTCGGTGTGGCGAATCCTCCGGTGGCGGCGATCAATCGCGGTGCGGTGAACGTCGTGCCGGTGTCGGTGTGGGCGCTGAACTGGTGGCCGTCGTGGTCGACGGTGGTGATGCGCTGGTTGGTGTGGAAGTCGACGTCGAGACCGGCCGCGTAGCGGCGGAGGTAGTCGACGACTTCGTCGCGGCGCGGGTAGTGGTCGGGCTGTGCGGGGAAGGCCAGGCCGGGTAGGGAGCTGTATTTCGCGGGTGAGAACAGGGTGAGGCTGTCGTAGTAGTACGGCCAGGATCCGACGGGTTCGGGTCCGGCTTCCACGACGGCCGTCGAGAGCCCTCTGCGACGTAGGTGGTGGGCGGCGGCCAGGCCGGACTGGCCCGCGCCGATGATCACCGCGTCATAGGCGGTCATGCGAGGTCCTTACGAATCGAGATGTTGTGGTGTGCGTGGGATGGTCGCGAGGGCGATGGCTGCGGCGACGGCCGCGATGACGGCGAGGACGAGGTAGGTGCGCGCCCAGGTGCCGGTCCAGCTCATCAGCGCGGTGCCGGCGAACGGTGCGGCCGCCATCACCACGACCACGGGTGCCGACATGAGGCCGTTGAGTCGGCCGTAATGGGTTGCGCCCCAACGGTCGGTGATCGCGGTCGCTTGGACCAGGGTCATGATTCCGCGGATCAGACCGGCGCCGATCGACACCGCGATCAGCGCGAAGACCGTGGTGACCCAGCCCAGTAGCGCGGTGGCGACGGCGGTGGTGGCGAAGGCGCCGACGATGCGTGCGGCGGGGGTGGTGCGGGTCATCAGCGGGATGTAGCCGAGGCGACCCAGGACTTGTCCCGCGCCGCCGAGGCCGAGTGTCAGTGCGGCCAGCGAGGGCGAGAATCCGCGTTCGATGAGGAGCGGGACGAGGTTGAACACTCCGGCGAACGCCGCGAACGCGCCGAGGCTCAGGGCGATCACCAGGGCCAGGAACGCGGGGCTGCGGGCGATGGCCCGGTGGTTGTCGTTGTGCGGGGTGGTCGGTGGTGGCGCGGGTGGCCACGGTCCTCGGAGACCGAACAGATGTCCGGGCACGGTGATGATCGCGAGCACGAGGGTGAGGACGAGATAGGTTGCGCGCCAGTCGGTGTGCTGGACCAGGGCTGCGGTCAGGGGCGCGAAGACGGTGCTGGCCAGACCGGCGGCCAGGGTCAGGATCATCAGGGCTTTGACGTGGTCGGTGCCGTACCAGCGGGTCAGTGCCGCAAAGGCGGGCGGGTACAGCACCGCACCCATGGCGACCCCGGCAACGAGCCAGCCCAGGAAGAACACCACCGGGTTCGGGGCGAGAGCCACGACGATCAGAGCGGGGATCGCGAGGACCGATCCTGCGGTCATGACGGTGCGTGGACCGATGCGATCGAGGACGCGCCCGACCGGGATTCCGGTGAGGGCGGCGGCGAGCTGGCCGAGGGAGAACGCCGCGGTGAGCATCGGCATTGACCAGCCGGTGTCGGCCGAGATCGAGACGGACAGGACGGGGAAGGCGTAGTAGAGGATGCCCCAGCTGGTGATCTCGGTGAGGCACAGTGCGATCAGCACTCGCCGGCGCAGACCGGGTCCGGTGGACTCGGTCTGCGCGGTGATGGTGGTCGTCGTCATTGCTCAGCGGCTGACCGCGGGCACGGTCAGGGTGAGCACTTCGGGTGCGGGGCTGCAGCAGCCGCCCGAGGATCCTGCGTCGGGGTCGTCGAAAACGCCTGCGCCGCCGCAGACTCCGGTCTCGGGCAGGGTGAGTTCGACTCGGGCGGCGGATTCGTGGTCACCGGCGAGTTCGGCGGCGATGGAGCGGACCTGTTCGTAGCCGGTCATGGCCAGGAAGGTGGGTGCGCGGCCGTAGCTCTTCATGCCGACCAGGTAGACGCTGGGTTCGGGGTGGGTCAGTTCGGCGACGCCGTGCGGGTAGACGGTGCCGCAGGAGTGGACGTTGGGGTCGATCAGCGGCGCGAGCCGGACCGGGGCCTGCAGGACCGGGTCCAGTTCCAGGCGCACTTCGGAGAGCCAGCCGAGCTCGGGCCGGAATCCGGTCAGTGCCACGACATTGTCGACGTTGTCGATGCGGCGGCCGTCGTCGGCGATCAGCGTGACCCGCCCGACGGTTCCGGGTTCGATTGCCGCGGTGCGGAATCCGGTGACCACCTCGAGCAGTCCGTCCTCGACCGCTTTGCGGGCGCGCAGCCCCAGGGCCCCGCGGGCGGGCAGTTCGTCGGCTTCGCCGCCGCCGAAGGTGGCCTCGGTGTTCCCGCGGCGCAGTACCCAGGTCAGTCGTGTTCCCTGTTGCTTGTCGGCCACCTGGGACAGGGCGACGATCGCGGTGAGGGCCGAGTGTCCGCTGCCCGCGATGACGGTGTGGGTTCCGGCGTAGCGGCCGGTGTGTTCGGCGTCGACGTCGGGGACGCGGTAGGTCACCGCGTCGGTGCCGCGTTCGCCGAGCGCGGGAAGTCCTTCTCCGCCCAGTGGATTCGGGGCGCCCCAGGTGCCGGAGGCGTCGATCACCGCGCGTGCGGTGATCCGGTCCTCGGATCCGTCGGTGCGGCGCAGGTGGATCGAGAGCGGTTCGCTGTCGCGTCCGGCGTCGACGACGCGGTCGCGTCCGCGGCGGGCGAGACCGACGACTTCGGTGTCGTAGCGGACGGTGTCGCCGAGTGCTTCCGACAGTGGGAGCAGGTAGTCGCGCACCCAGTCCTGTCCGGTCGGGTAGTCCTCGTCGGCCGGAGCGTTCCAGTCGCCGTGGTCGAGCAGTCGGCGGGCCGCCGGGGCGATCAGTTCGGCCCAGCGGGAGAACAGCCGCACGTGGTTCCACTGTGCGATCGCGGCACCGGCGTGTGCGCCGCGTTCCAGGACCACCACATCGATGCCGCGTTCTCGCAATTCCGCGGCTGCTGCCAGGCCCACGGGGCCGGCTCCTACGGCGACGACAGGCAGATCGGTCATCACAGACTCCATTCATCGACAGACATCGATCTAACACGGATGACTGTATCGACCGACGTCGATGAACGCAATCATCGATCATCGTCGATACAATAGCGAGCATGAGGTCTCTGGACATGCCCGTCGTACGCGACGCCGCCGCCGTGCGCGTCGACGCGTTGCCCGTCGACGACGCCACGACCTACTCCGAGTGGTTCGCTTGCCTGGCCGACCCGACCCGGGTCCGGCTCCTGCACCTGGTGGCCACCCGACCGGCCGGAATCACGGTGCGCGAACTGACCGAGGCGCTGGGCATCACCCAGCCGACGGTGTCGCATCACGTGCGCAAGCTCGCCGATGTCGGGTTCGTCACGACCCACAAGAGCGGGACCTCGACGATCGTGGCGGTCAACCCGAGTTGCTGCACGGGCCTGCCTCACGCGGCCGACGCCGTGATGGGGGTCCTCACTCCGCGCCCGTGCTGCCCGGAGGACCTGCCCGCCGACGTGTCGGTGCGCGCGATGCGCGAGGACGACTGGGCCGCGGTCCTGCGCATCTACGGTGAAGGTATCGCCACCCGGCTGGCGACGTTCGCCACCGAGGTCCCGGACCGCGCCGCCCTCGATGCCCAGTGGCTGCCCGAGCATCGTTGGGTCGCCGAGGCCGACGGCGTCGTCGCGGGCTGGGCCACCTTGAGCCCGGTGTCGGGTCGGGACTGCTACGCGGGCGTGGCCGAGAACTCCGTCTATGTCGCCGAGGGCATGCGCGGGCGCGGCGTGGGCAAGTCGCTCCTGCACGCCCAGGTCATCGCCGCCGACAATGCCGGTCTGTGGACGTTGCAGAGTGCCATCTTCCCAGAGAATCGCGCCAGCATCGCGCTGCACCACTCGGCCGGGTTCCGGACGGTCGGCGTGCGGGAACGCATCGCGCGACTGGACGGCGTCTGGCGCGACACCGTCTTGCTCGAACGGCGAAGCGACACCGAGTCCTGAGTCCAGCGGTAACCCGTCGCACCACCCGCTTGTTCACCAGGCGTTTGCTTGCGCACTGAATCGATATCCGTCAATATCGAAGAATGTCTAAGTCGGAGCTGAACCTCACGCCGGTCGCGGCGTGCGCGACCGAGCCGGTCGTGCGCGATCCCTTGACCGCGGCCGAGGCCGTCGAACTCGCCGCGGTGTTCAAGGCGCTGTCGGACCCGGTGCGCCTGCGACTGCTGTCACTGGTCGCCAGCCGCGCCGGCGGCGAGGCGTGTGTATGCGATATCTCCGACGGTGTCGAGGTGAGCCAGCCGACGATTTCCCATCACCTCAAGGTGCTGCGCGAGGCCGGGCTGCTGACCAGTGAGCGGCGTGCGTCGTGGGTGTACTACCGCGTCGTTCCCGAAGCGTTCGCCCGCGTGTCGAGCGCGCTGATCGCCGAGACCTCGGCGGTCGGGGCATGAGCGCGACCACGACCACCGATCACCCGCCCGTCGTCGGGAAGCTGTCCACGCTGGATCGGTTCCTGCCGCTGTGGATCGGCGCGGCCATGCTGGCCGGAATCCTGTTGGGTCGCCTGATCCCCGGGCTCGGTGACACCCTCGGCGCCGTCGAGATCGACGGGGTTTCGCTGCCGATCGCGATCGGGTTGCTGATCATGATGTACCCGGTGCTGGCGAAGGTCCGCTATGACCGCCTCGATACCGTCACCGGTGACCGCAAGCTGATGGCGGCCTCGCTCGCGCTGAACTGGATCCTGGGCCCGGCGCTGATGTTCGCGCTGGCCTGGCTGTTCCTGCCGGATCTGCCCGAGTACCGCACCGGCCTGATCATCGTCGGGTTGGCGCGCTGCATCGCGATGGTGATCATCTGGAACGACCTGGCCTGCGGTGACCGCGAGGCCGCCGCTGTGCTGGTCGCGTTGAACTCGGTGTTCCAGGTGTTCATGTTCGCCGTGCTGGGCTGGTTCTACCTGTCGGTGCTGCCGGGCTGGCTGGGGCTCGAGCAAACCCACATCGACACCTCGCCGTGGCAGATCGCCAAGTCGGTGCTGATCTTCCTCGGTATCCCGCTGGTTGCCGGGTACCTGAGCAGGCGTATCGGCGAGCGGACCAAGGGCCGCGCCTGGTACGAGTCGAAGTTCCTGCCCAAGATCGGGCCGTGGGCGCTGTACGGGCTGCTGTTCACGATCGTGATCCTGTTCGCCCTCCAAGGCAAGCAGATCACCTCCAACCCGTGGGATGTCGCGCGCATCGCGCTGCCGCTGCTGGTGTACTTCGCCGTGATGTGGGGCGGGGGCTACCTGCTCGGCGCGCTGATGGGCCTGGGTTACGCGCGCACCACCACGTTGGCGTTCACCGCCGCGGGCAACAACTTCGAGCTCGCCATCGCCGTCGCGATCGCCACCTACGGCGCCACTTCCGGTGAAGCGCTGGCCGGAGTCGTCGGCCCGCTCATCGAGGTGCCGGTGCTGGTCGCGCTGGTCTACGTCTCGCTCGCGCTGCGTAAACGCTTCCCCGACAACACTGTCGCGACCGCGCCTGCGCCGGTTGCCACTGAGGACGCCACCTGAGCCACGCACCGCCGGTACGCGACGGCGATCACGTGCATCACCTGCTTTCCGAATCCGACACCTGATCAACAGCGGACCCGACAAAGGGACAGTGCTATGACCGACAGCCCGGTTACCCATGCCCACTACCACCGTGACGACCTGACCCTCGATCAGCGCCACGCGCTCAAGACCGCCGCGACGCGGCTACAGCGCGAGTTCGAGGGAACGTTCGGCATCGAGACGATCGACCGTTTCCTGCACGCGTCCTACGACCAGTTCGCCGGTCGCGCCACGGTGGTGAACTTCCTGCCGTTGCTCGCCGAGCGCTTCGCGCGTCAGCGGCTGACCGCGTTGGCCCGCGTCGAAGGCAAGGCCCACACCGGCAAGCCGACGGTGCTGTTCCTGTGTACCCACAACGCCGGACGTTCGCAGATGGCGCTCGGGTTCTTCACTCATCTGGCCGGTGACAACGCGGTGGCCTGGTCGGGTGGTTCCGAACCCGGCGACGAGATCAACCCGGCCGCGGTCGCGGCGATGGCCGAGGTCGGCATCGACATCACCGGCGAGTTCCCCAAGCCGTGGACCGAGGAGATCCTGCAGGCCGCGGACGTGATCATCACGATGGGCTGTGGCGATGCCTGCCCGCTGTACCCGGGTCACCGCTACGAGGAGTGGCAGCTCGAGGATCCGGCCGGCCACGATGTCGCCGCGGTGCGCCCGATCCGCGACGACATCGAGACCCGGGTGCGGCATCTGCTCGCCGAGCTCGACATCCCCACCCACTGAGACCTCTCCCCCACCGAAAGGTATTGCACCCCATGTCGACCAAGCCCAGCGTGCTCTTCGTCTGCGTCCACAACGCCGGACGTTCCCAGATGGCACAAGGCTTCCTCAGCCACCTCGCCGGTGACGACATCGAGGTCCGCTCCGCCGGGAGCGCCCCCGGGGACGCCCTCAACCCCGCCGCCGTCGAAGCCATGGCCGAACTGGGCATCGACATCACCGCCCAGGCGCCGAAAATCCTCACCCCCGACGCCGTCGAGACCTCCTCGGTGGTGATCACCATGGGCTGCGGTGACGCGTGCCCGTACTTCCCCGGTGTCGACTACCGCGACTGGAAGCTCGAAGATCCCGCGGGCAAGGGCGTGGAATCGGTGCGGCCGATCCGCGACGAGATCAAGAAGCGCATCGAGGAACTGATCGCCGAACTGCTGCCCGCCCGCGCCTGATCCGCCCGACCCGAGAAAGCGACATGTCGATGAGCAAGATCGAGGTATTCGAGCCCGCGTTGTGCTGCAACACCGGTGTCTGCGGCCCCGACGTCGACCAGGCCCTGGTGAACTTCACCGCGGACCTGGACTGGTTGCGCGGCGAGGGCGGCGACATCACCCGGTTCAACATGGCCTCGGAGCCGATGGCGTTCGCGAGCAACGACGCCGTGCGGAGCTTTCTCGAAGTCGCTGGCTCGCAAGGGCTTCCGCTGGTGCTCGTCGACGGGGTGACCGCGCTGACCGGCCGCTATCCGACTCGTGCGGAGATCACCTCGTGGGCGCGCATCACCCAGGTGAGCCCGCGGCCGCAGGGTGTGGCGTTGCTCGATATCGCCGAGGACGGGTGCAGCGGACCCGGGTGCTGCTGATCACCGTGGACATTCCTGCCTTCTTGACCGATGCCCCGCGCTTCGTCTTCTTCACCGGGAAGGGCGGGGTCGGCAAGACCTCGGTCGCATGCGCCTCGGCGATCGCGCTCGCCCGCAACGGTGCCCGGGTGCTGCTGGTCAGCACGGATCCGGCGTCCAACATCGGGCACGTCTTCGAGACGACCGTCGGCGCGTCGGTCACCGCGATCCCCGCGGTGACCGGCCTGTCGGCGTTGGAGATCGATCCGCACCAGGTGGCGGCCGCGTACCGCGAGCGAATCATCGGCCCGGTACGAGGGCTGCTGCCCGCCGCCGAGATCGACACCATCACCGAGCAGTTGTCGGGTTCGTGCACCACCGAGATCGCCTCGTTCAACGAGTTCACCGCGCTGCTCGATCCGGCCGCAAGCGAACTCGCGGAGTTCGACCACATCGTCTTCGACACCGCCCCGACCGGGCACACGATCCGGTTGCTGCAACTACCGGGCGCGTGGACCGACTACCTGCAGGGCAGCGGCGACGCATCGTGTTTGGGTCCGCTGTCGGGATTGGACGACCAACGGCAAACCTACGCGGCCGCCGTGCGCGCGCTGACCGACCCCGCCCTGACGCGACTGGTTCTGGTCGCCCGGGCCCAGGACGCGGCGCTGCGCGAGGTGGCTCGCACCTTCGACGAGCTCACCGCCATCGGTGTCACCGCCGGTCACTTGATCCTGAATGCCGTACTGCCACAGGTTGATACGGCCGACGAATTGGCAGCCGCGATCGCTCGACGCGAAGCAGCGGCGATCGAGGCGATGCCGCGCTCCTTAGCCCGATTGCCATGCGACCGGATCACCCTCAAGCCGGTCGAGATGGTCGGCGTCGCAGCGTTGGACACCTTGTTCGGCCCGTCCGCGGCCGCGACCGTGCCTGCCGAGGCTCCGGTGGTCGACTCGGCTCCGCTGGCGGCGCTGATCGACGAATTGGCCCTGGACGGGCACGGTTTGATCATGTGCATGGGCAAGGGCGGTGTCGGCAAGACGACCATCGCCGCGGCGATCGCGACCGCGCTGGCAGCGCGCGGCCACGATGTCCACCTGACCACGACCGATCCCGCCGCGCATCTGATCGACACCGTCGGCGACACCCCGACCACGGTGCAGCTCTCGCGCATCGACCCCGTCGAGGCGACCGAGGACTACCGCCGGCGAGTGTTGCGCACCCGCGGGGCCGACCTCGACGAGCAGGGACGTGCCGCGCTCGCGGAGGATCTGCTTTCGCCGTGCACCGAAGAAGTCGCAGTGTTCCAGGCCTTTTCGCGCCTGGTTCATGAATCCCGCCGACGCTATGTCGTGGTCGACACCGCCCCGACCGGGCATACCCTGCTGCTGCTCGATGCCACCGGCGCCTATCACCGCGAGATCAGCCGCAACCTCGGCACGGACCGGAATTTCACTACGCCGCTGATGCGGTTGCAGGATCCTGATCAGACGAAGATCATCGTCGTGACGGCACCGGAGTCGACGCCGATCCTCGAATCGGTCGAACTGTGCGTGGATCTGGAACGCGCGGGCATCACCGCCTGGGCCTGGGTATTGAACAACTCGCTCGCTGCCGCCCACCCCGCCGACGGTTTGCTGCGCGCACGGGCTGCGGCCGAAGTGCCCCATATCGAGGCGGTGGCAACGCGATACAGCCACCGATACGCGATCGTGCCGATGTCCAGCGCCGAGCCGACGGGCACCCGCCGGTTGACCGAGCTGTCCGGAGAAGCTGTGGTGTCGAGCTGGTGAAGTGAACCGGTCCAGGGGCATGCACTTCCCGACCCATTGGGATCGCTTCTTCAGCGACTACATGACGCTCAAGGACGTATACCGTTACCCGGCACGGCATTTCGACTTCCATCGCGAGCAACTGACGATCGGCCCCCTGGATCGTCGGCCTGGGCCCGCGTAGCACTGCATCAACGCGACAGCCCGCACCCCGGCGCGGGCTCGGCGATCGGGTGTCGTCTTTCAAGTCCGCGCCGGCAAACCTGACTAGAAACTGGGCCACGGTCTTGACCTTGTACCTGGGTACAGGGTCAAGAATGGGTCTATGCGAACCGGTGAGCTGGCCGCGCAGGCGGGAGTGAACGCGCAGACCCTGCGCTACTACGAGCGACGCGGCCTGCTGGCACGCCCGCCCCGGTCAGCAGCCGGTTACCGCAGCTATCCCGTCGAAGCGGTCGTGACAGTGCGGTTCGTCAAGCGCGCCCAAGACCTGGGCTTCACGCTCGACGAGATCGAGGAACTGCTTCAGCTGGCCGATGGCGGACCAGCGGACTGCGATGCGGCGCGCGCACTGGCGCAAGACCGGGCCACGCAGCTCGCGCAACGGATCGCCGACCTACAACGCATGCAGCGGTCGCTGGCCGAGTTGATCACGACCTGCGAACTTCCGCGCGACCAACGCCGTTGCCCGATCTTGACTTCACTGAACGAGGAACAACGCCCATGAGACTCGAGATCCTGCAGGTCGCCGACTGCCCGAATGTGCCGGTGCTCGAAGAACGTATCCGACGCGCGGTCGCCGATCGACCGGTCGACGTCGAGATCGTGCATCGCGTCATCGACAACGCCGAACAAGCCGCATCCGCGGGAATGACCGGCTCACCTACTTTGCTGGTCGACGGCCGGGATCCCTTCGCGGTGGACGGTTCGGTGACGAGCGTGTCGTGTCGGTTGTACCCCTCGGCGAATGGGCTCGACGGCGCCCCTTCGGTCTCCGCGCTGCGTACAGCTTTGGGGCTCGACGAGGCCGAGGGGGTGAGCGACGGCGACGAAATCACAGCGTGCTGCCCGTCGGAGTCAGGGGCAGCATCTGCGTTGGACGAGTTGAGTTCTCAGCGTGACGATGCGCGCCCAGCGAATCCTGTCGAGCGTGCGGTCCACCACGCTATCCTGCGAGGCTTCGCGGAACGAGGACGTCCACCTACCGCCATGGAAATTTCCGAAGTGGTTGCAGGACAATATGTTTCCATCGCTTCTGTGTTGCGACGGTTGCACGAGACCGATGTCATTCGCCTCAACGGAGATGGTGAGATCGCGTCGGCCTATCCGTTCTCGGGCACACCGACACCGCACCGCGTCCAGATCATCGACGGACCGATCGTGTACGCCATGTGCGCTGTCGATGCCCTGGGCTTGGCGGCCATGCTCGATACCGATGTCGAAGTCAGCTCCGCCGACCCGGTCACCCACGCACCGATCACCGTCGTCATCCACAGCCAGCACCTGACCGCCGATCCCGCGACTGCCGTGGTGTTCGTCGGAGGGCAAGCGAACCAGGAAACAACGGCTGACGCCTGCTGCAACTACCTGAACTTCTTCACCGACCGGCCAGCCGCCGAGGCATGGGCTGCCGACCACCCCGAGGTCTCCGGCTTGGTCCTGGACCTGCCCCAGGCACACGATCTCGGCAACCAGATCTTCGCGAACATGCTTCACGGGGTCAGCTGACACGGGGCGAATCCGCCACAAGAGCAAATTTACGGCAGCCTCTCCCGAGACCGGACGGTCGCGTGCGGCGTGGAGGCACTGGGTTCTCTGGAGGCATTAGGCGGCCTAGACTTCCGGATCTCGCGGTCGGCAGGTTGTTGGCGCTGGCGGTGGTCGGGGTGCCGTCGACGGACCTGCACGGCCCGCTGCACCGGATCGGAATCATGGACCCCGCCTGCGGCGGTACCCGCTCGGTGTTTCTGTTCTTGCACGGCGACCTCACCCGAGCGCTGCACTACAACCCGGCCGGACCGATTGTCGTGCTCGCCGCCGCGCTGATCGTCCTGCGGACTGGCGCCGGGTGGCTCACCGGCGCTGGATCGCCGTGGCAGTGCCGCGCCGTGCGGCATTACTGGTCGCGGCCATCGGATTGTTGGTGCTGGAACTCAACCAGCAGGCCAATGCCGACCTGCTGACCAGCCCATGGCCGGGATGAGATGCCCGCACCGCTCGCGATCGTGCTCGCGTTGCCGGGGCCAGCTATGCCCCGCGGCGGCCGGCAAACCCGACCTGTGGATGGCCGCACCCAGCTGCCGACGAATGACAGCAGTACGATCCTCATCGTGACCAGCGCTCCGCCCGCAACGCACCGAACCGGACTTCTCCGGCTCGTCGTCGTGTTGGCGGCGATGGTCGGAATCGCGCTCATCCAGAGCGGACATTGCCAGGCCGCCGCGTCGATGGACATGTCCATGGCAAGCAGCTTCACGACGGTTGGCCCCTGCGGACCGGCACACACCGGCACCGACCAGAATGCGATCCACCCCGGTCACGATCAGGGCGCGGAGATGGTCCAGGTCGAGTCCGCATCCGTGACGGCTGGATCAGAGCACGCCCAACCCGCCGTCCCGGCCGCGATCGTGATGGCCTGCTTGGCGGTCTTCCTGGCGCTGCTGGCTGGTATGGCATTGCCGCGCCACCTCGGGCGCGTCTACTCGATTCGCACTCCTCTTCCGCTGGACGGGCCAGAGCCTGCCTCGGTGCTGCCGCGCCCGCCCAGCCTCGCCGAACTCTGCGTGCTGCGGACATAAGCCGCAGATGCCACGGGTCCGTCGCATCCCGCGACCGACCCGTCCCGTCGTGCGTTCGACCAAACGCCGCGGGCGCGTCTGCGCAAGTCCGCCACCTCCCTCACGCAGGAGTTCCTATCGTGAACCTCGTCCCTGTTCTCGCCACCGGCCTGTTCGCCGGGGGCATCTCGTGCGCCGCCGTTCAAGGCGGCCTGTTGACCGGTGTCATCACCCGCCAACGCACCAGCTCCGCAACCGCCACAGCCGGGAAGTCGGTCGCCGTCGAATCCCCACCCCGGATCTGGACCCGCCTTGGTGACGATCTGACACCGGTCGGTGGTTTCCTCGCCGGAAAGCTCCTCTCACACACCCTGCTCGGTGCCGCTCTCGGAGCTCTTGGCGGTGTAGTGCAGCTCTCGATCGGCATCCGGACCTGGTTGCAGATCGGTACCGGACTGCTGATCATCCTCTTCGGCCTCGCCCAGCTCGGTGTCCCGGGCTTCCGCGGCATCGTCGTCGAACCACCCACCTCCTGGATGCGGATCGTGCGCAACGGCGCCCGCCTGCACACCGCGTTCGCCCCCGCGGTACTCGGGGTGCTGACCATCCTGATCCCCTGCGGAATCACGCTGTCGGTCGAAGCCCTCGCGCTGGCGTCCGGGTCACCGCTGTGGGGTGCGGCGGCGATGGCGGTATTCGTGCTCGGCACCGGGCCATTGTTCGCTGTACTCGGGTACGCGGCCCGCGTCGCTGCCACCGCATGGCGCGGTCGATTGGCGGTTGCGACCGGGCTGGTAGTGCTCGGCATGGGCTTCTACACCCTCAACGGCGGACTCGAACTGGCCGGCTCCCCGCTGGCCGCCGGACGCATCGCCGAGTCATTCGGCGCCGGCGAACCTCCTGTCGCCGATGCCTCCGCCGCGATGGTCGCCACGGGCGTGCAGGTCGTGACGATTACCGCCCGCACCGGCGCCTACACCCCGGGCAACGTCGAAGCGAAATCCGGTGTCCCGACCACCCTGGTGGTCAAAACCAACGGCGTCCAGGGCTGCATCCGGTCGATGGTCATCCCCAGCCTCGGCATCCAGAAAATCCTGCCGACTACCGGGGAGACCCGCATCGACCTGGGAGTCCTGCAACCCGGCCGCCTGGACTACACCTGCGGTATGGGCATGTACTCCGGCATGCTCACCGTCGCCTGACAAAAAGGACCGAAAACCAATGGCCACACACACTTTCACAGTCGAGGGCATGCACTGCGGCAGCTGCGCGCTACTCATCGACGACACCCTGGAAGACCTCCCCGGCGTGCGCAGCACCCAAACCTCCAGAAAGAACCACCGCACCATCGTCGACCTGGACCCCACGACGACCACCGGCGACGTCATTGCGGCCATCGCCGAACTAGGTTACACCGCCACTGTCGACTCGTAACCTGCCGTCCAGGCGCCGTGGGTCAGGTATGGAACGGGTTGTCCAGAAGCACGGCGACGGGATCGGTCGCTGAAGGGCTGTGCCCCGGCCTAATCGGCTGTGGCACAGTCCTTCAGCCTGTCCAATTCGTTGCTGAATCCGGAGTTCGGTGGCGGTCGGATTTCTTCGGCAGATCGAGGTCGGCATCGCCGCCGAACTCGTACAGCTCAGCCCAACCGGCTTCCGGCCGCCGCGGGTCCTCAAGACCTGGTTCTGACACGCACCCATGATGAAGGCGCCGTCACGACTTGTTCGGAGGTGACTTCGATCGTTGCTTCCCGACTCGACGACACGCGGCGGTGAGGTAGTCGTGCGAGGACAATCGAGAGATAGGGCGATGTGGAGGGAGGCGTGAGATGGGCGACGATCACATCGTCGACCGGGTCGAAATCGATGCCGAGTTCGAGCGTGTCCGCCGGGAGTTCCACAAGTTGTTGGACTCCGCGGATGTGGACGACTTCGATCGCCGCTCGCGGGGTACGCGATGGACAAATGAGCAGTTGTTGTTCCACATGGTGTTCGGTTACATGGTTGTGCAGCGGCTGCTGGTGCTGGTGTGGCTGCTGAGCCGGTTGCCAAACGGGGTGAGCCGCGCGTTCGCGCGAGTGCTCGACGCGGGGACGCGGCCGTTCGATTGGATCAACTACCGAGGCTCGTGTGCGGCTGCGCGGGTGTACGACCGGCACCGGATGGGCCGCAAGCTCGACCGTGTGATCGGTTCGCTCCGTGCACGCCTGGCGTCCGAGTCCGAGGCGAGCCTGGCCCGGGGTATGCATTTCCCGACCCGGTGGGATCCCTTCTTCACCGACTACATGACACTTGAGGACGTATACCGTTATCCGGCAAAGCATTTCGACTTTCATCGCGAACAGCTGACTATCGGCTGCCCGGATCGGCCGCGCGGGCCCGCATAACAAGCAGCCCTGGGGAGACTGCTGTTCGGGTCCGCGGACGCGAGGCGTTGTCTGGTGACCGCGAACAGACCGGCTTGGACGGCCGAACAGGACACACCGTCGGCGAACAGGCCGGTGGGCGAGGGATGTGGAGCGAAGGGTCCTGCACGCGACCGGCGATACAAGCCCGGTCAGCACGGCCAGCGTCGTCTACCTGCTCGCACGAGGCTCGATTCAGAGCCCGAATGCACCTCCTTCGACGAGGATGACGATTCCGAGGCCGATCAGAACCGCTGGGAACAAGACGTGTTCCCAGCGTTCGAGGACCGCCGCGACCGGTTTGCGGGTCGCCAGGTAGCGCGCCACTACCACCAGCACGGCAACCAGGACGAGGAAGACGATCGAGTAGGCCACCACCGCGGATGTGCCGATGGTGACGAACACCGGGACATAGACACCGATGTTGTCGCCACCGTTGGCAAAGGTCACTACGGCCACCGTCCACACAGCGACTTTCTTGCCCGCGGTTTTCCCCTCATCGTCGTCATCGGCGTCTCGCCATGACCGCCACGCGGCGAGGATGCCCAGTAGCAGGGGAACGAGACCGAAGTACGCGATCGCTGCTTCCGGCAGGAAGACCGTCGCCCCGACAGCGACAAGGACCGAGGTGCCCAGGATCGCGCCGAATCCGAGATACTGGCCCACCAGGATCGCCCTGGTCGTGCCTCGCTGTCCGGCTCCCTGGGCGAAGAACAACGACAACACGATGATGTCGTCGATGTTGGTCACCATGAACAGGCCCGTCGCCTGCACGGCGGAGGTCACCAGGTTCATGAAGGGCCTTCCTGTCTGTGACTGCGGATGTCGTTTGCGCGCCGGAGATCGGCGAGGCTGTGATCGGCTCGGGCAGTGTAGTGCCGGATCAGTCCGCTGCCGGTGATCTGGGCAACCACCAGTTCCATCGGCCCATCAGCTGCATCAGGGCGGGGACGAGTACCAGCCGAACGAGGATCGCATCGATGGCGACCGCGATGCCCAGGGCCAGGCCGAGCTGTTTGAGTTCCAGTGTGCTGGCGGTGATGAAGCTGCCGAAGATGACGACCATGATGGCGGCGGCTGCGGTGATGGGCCGCGCGGTGTGGGTGAGGCCGGAGGCGACGGCGAACCGGTTGTCGCCGTGGGTTTCCCAATATTCGCGGATGCGGCGGATGAGGAATACCTCGTAGTCCATCGACAGGCCGAACAGGACTGCGAAGACGACGGTGGGTAGGTAGACCTGCAGGAATCCGACGCTGGTGAAGTCGAGCACGGATTCGCCGATGCCCCATTGGAACACGGCCACGGTGATGCCGAGAGCGGCGGCGGTGGCGAGCAGGTTCATCGCGATGGCCTTCAGTGGCAGGGCGATGCTGCGGAACGCGGCGGCGAGGAAGATCAGTGAGGCGGTGAGCACGAGGCCGATGACGAGGGGCAGTTTAGAGGTCATTTCGTCGGACAGGTCGACGAATTCGGCGGTGCTGCCGCCGACCAGCACTGTCGGTCCACCGTCGTGTCCGATGTCGGTGGCGGTGCTGCGCAGGTGGCGTACGAGGTCGATGGCCTCGGCCGAGTCGAACGCCACCGCAGGCAGGGCCAACGCCAGGACACGCCCGTCGCCGGCCTGTGGTGGCAGCAGCGTCTCGATGCGAGGGTCGTGCGCTATTTCGGTCAAGAAGTCGTCCACGCGTGCTCGCTGCTGGGCAGTCAGCGGCTGGTCGGTGGGGCCGGTTGCGACGATCTCAATGGGAGACAGTGCCCCGGCGGGGAAATTCGTGGTCAGTGTGGCGGCGGCGCGCCCGGCGGGTGTGTCGTCGAGTGCGGAGACACCCATGTCGAGGCCGTAGCGGATCCCGAACAGCGGCAGGGCCGCGACCGCCAGGACCGCGACGGCGACCGAGCCGAAGAGGATCGGCCGCCGCATCACGGTGTAGGCCCAGCCCATCCACCGGCTGGGGCGGTCCCCGTCGACGGTGGTGGCCTCGGCCGGTTGCCACCGTTTCGGTAGCGCGCCACGGTTGATGGAGGGGCCGAGGGCAGCGAGCAAGGCCGGAAGCAGGGTGGTGGCGACAATGAGCATGGCGGTGACGGCGGTGGCGACGCCGAGTGCGATGCCGCGGAAGATGGGTGCGGCTATGACGACCAGCGCGCACAGCGACACCATGACCACCAGCCCGGACACCAGGATGGTCTTGCCGGCAGTGGCCAGCGAGGCTGCGACAGCATCGGCGATCCGGTCGCGGTCGCGGCGATCGGCGACCCGCGCACGCACGAGCTCTTCGCGGAAGCGGCTGACGACGAACATCGCGTAGTCGATGCCGACACCGAGCCCGATCATGGTCGCCATCGCCATCACCAGGGAATCGAACGCGGTCACCGTCGTCATCGCGAACAGCGCGCCGGTCGCGAGCAGCAGGCCCGCGACCGCCACCCCGATCGGCACGGCCGCGGCGGCGAGCGCGCCCAGGGCGAGCACGAG
Organism: Nocardia asteroides; assembly: GCF_900637185.1. Classification (NCBI taxonomy): domain Bacteria; kingdom Bacillati; phylum Actinomycetota; class Actinomycetes; order Mycobacteriales; family Nocardiaceae; genus Nocardia; species Nocardia asteroides. Next base: position 5,100,033 of record NZ_LR134352.1, read on the forward strand.
CAGCACCAGTGCGACCGGGATACCGATCGCCTCCGCCCGAGCCAGGTCGGTGTTCTGCATGTCGGTCGAGGCGTTCTGCACTGCGGAATAGCCGGTCAGCGCGAGTCGATTCCGCTCTGCTGGTCGGGGATCGCATCCTGTACCTCGCGGGCCACCGCCGCTCGTTCGGCCATATCGCCGTCGAGCCCGACCAGCGCGAGGGCCACATGCCGATCCGGTGAGATCTGGGCGGCAGGCATCCCGGTGTAGGGACTGACCACGTTCCGCACACCTGGAACCTGGCGGGCGGCAGCAACGGCCGCCTCGACAGCCTGGCGGAAGTCGGGGTCGTCGGCCGTCGAGGTCGGTGAGGCCACCACGATGACCGACTGTTCGGCCCCCAACTGCGGGAAGTGTGCCGCGACCAGCCGGTCCACCTCGGCCGAGCCGGAACCTTCGACACCGAAGTCCATCGCCCCGAGCCGCTCCTCGAGCCGTGGATAGGCCAGCGCACACAGTGCTAATAGCAACACCCACACCGTCAATACCGCCCGGTGATGTCGCGCCATCACCGCGCCCCACCGATATAACAGCGACCGGCGTTGACCTGGCGGTTTGCCCTCGGCTGCGGGCGTGATCGTCGCGGCCGATTTGCTTGTGGTCACAAGCTCCTCCTCATCCCGGGAGTCCTCGTACAGACCCATATTGATCGCCATATTCCGATGTAATCGGTGATATGAGATGAGATTAAGGCCGGGAGCGATGGATATCAATGCCATACATGGCTATCATCGTCGTATGACGATGAATCAAGTGGACGACTGCCCGGGCGGGACCACCGGCCTGGACCCGGCGGTGGCGTTGTTCCACAGCCTCTCCGACAGCACCCGGTTGTCGATCGTGCACCGGTTGGCGGGCGGGGAGGCGCGAGTCGTGGACCTGATGGGCGAGCTGGGTTTGGCCCAATCGACGGTGTCGGCCCACGTCGCCTGCCTGCGCGACTGCGGCCTTGTCGTCGGTCGCCCGCAGGGCCGCCAGGTGTTCTACAGCCTGGCCCGCCCCGAGTTGATGGACATGCTCGCCGCCGCCGAAACCCTTCTCGCCGCCACAGGCAACGCGGTCGCGTTGTGCCCGAACTACGGCACCGACGCCGCCCCCACCACAACCCCTGAGACCACCGAGGAGATGCCGGCATGAGCGACGCCTGCGGATGCGGACACGACGAACCCACCAGCGGCGAGGCCGAGGAACGCGAACCCGAAAAGCTGTGGCAGGTCACCGAACTGCGCGCGGCCGCCATCGCCGGTGTGCTGCTGCTCGCGGGTTTGCTCGCCGGATGGGCCGGTGCACCACGCCCGGTGGAACTCACCCTCGAGGCTGCCGCGCTGGTGGTGGGCGGCTACACCTTCGTGCCGTCGACGCTCAAACGCCTCGCCAAGGGCAAGATCGGTGTCGGCACGCTGATGACGATCGCCGCGATCGGCGCGGTGATCCTCGGCGAGGTCGGCGAAGCCGCCATGCTGGCGTTCCTGTTCTCCATCAGTGAAGGTCTCGAGGAATACGCCGTCGCGCGCACCCGCCGGGGTCTGCGCGCCCTGCTGAACCTGGTGCCCGAGCAGGCCACCGTCGTACGTGAGGGCTCCGAAATCGTCGTCGCCCCTGCCGAACTGCGCGTCGGCGACCGCATGCTGGTCAAACCCGGCGAACGCCTGGCCACCGACGGGGTGATCACCGAAGGCCACACCGCACTCGACGTCTCGGCGATCACCGGCGAATCGGTGCCGGTCGAGGCCGGTCCCGGCGATGAGGTGTTCGCCGGATCCATCAACGGCAACGGCGTCCTGGAAGTCCGGGTTACCGCCGATGCGCAGGACAACTCCCTGGCCCGGATCGTGCGAATCGTGGAGGCCGAACAGGCCCGCAAGGGTGAAGCGCAGCGGTTGGCCGACAAGATCGCCAAACCGCTGGTGCCCGGCATCATGATCACCGCCGCCGCGATCGCGGTGCTCGGCGCCCTCTTCGGCGATCCGGCGACCTGGATCGAACGCGCCCTGGTCGTGCTGGTGGCGGCCTCGCCGTGCGCGCTGGCGATCTCGGTGCCGGTCACCGTCGTCGCCGCGATCGGCGCGGCCAGCAAGCTCGGCGTCCTGGTCAAGGGCGGTGCCGCCTTGGAAGCTCTCGGCAAAGTCCGCACGGTGGCCCTCGACAAGACCGGCACCCTGACCGCGAACAAGCCCATGGTCGTCGAGGTCGCCACCGCGCAGGGGACCAGCCGCGAGCAGGTCCTCGCCCTGGCCGCCGCGCTCGAGGCCCGCAGCGAGCACCCACTCGCCCGCGCCATCCTCGCCGCCGTCGACACCCCGCACGCGGCCACCGATGTCGAAGCGGTCACCGGCGCCGGTCTCACCGGCCGTGTCGAGGACCGTGTGGTTCGGCTGGGCCGTCCTGGATGGCTGGAGTCGGGCGCGCTGGCCGCCGACGTGCAGCGAATGCAGGCCGCCGGGTCGACCGCGGTGCTCGTCGAGGACGACGGCCGAGTGATCGGCGCGATCGCGGTGCGCGACGAACTGCGCCCGGAAGCCCGCGAAGTGATCGCGCGCCTGCACGCCTCCGGCTGCCAGGTCGCGATGCTCACCGGCGACAACACCCTCACCGCCAAGGCGCTGGCCACCGAAGCCGGAATCGACAGTGTCCATGCCGATCTGCGCCCCGAGGACAAGGCGCGCATCATCACCGACCTGCGCGCGCAGCGGTTCACCGCCATGGTCGGCGACGGCGTCAACGACGCCCCCGCCCTGGCCACCGCCGACGTGGGCATCGCGATGGGAGCGATGGGCACCGATGTGGCCATCGAAACAGCCGACGTCGCTCTCATGGGTGAAGACCTGCGCCATCTGCCCCAAGCGCTCGACCATGCCCGCCGCGCCCGTTCGATCATGCTGCAGAACGTCGGCCTGTCCCTCGGGCTGATCACGGTGCTGATTCCGCTAGCTCTGTTCGGTGTGCTCGGGTTGGCGGCGGTGGTGGCAGTGCACGAGCTCGCCGAGATCGTCGTCATCGCCAATGGTGTGCGGGCCGGGCGCGCGAAGGCCCTCGCCGCGGCACCGGAAACAACCACCCGGCCCGAACCGGTCACTGTGGGGGCCGGGAAATGACCACCACGAATCCGGTGCGAACCGACCGGCCGCGACTGGGCCGCCGGATCGGGCTGCTGGCCGTAGCCGCCGGATTCGCGGCCACCGACCTGGCGATCAAAGCGTGGGCAACGGGAGCGCTTGCCGGTGCGCCCATCGAGGCCGGGCCGTTGGATTTGCGGCTGGCGTTCAATCCCGGTGCGGCGTTCTCGATCGCCGCCGACGCCCCGGGCTGGGTGCTGCTGGCCGTGACCGGCGCCATCACCCTCGCGGTGGCGGTCTACGGATGGCGGACCGCCCCCGGTACCGGCCTCGCCTGGCGGTTGGGGTTGGCCGCGATCCTGGGCGGGGCCAGTGCCAATCTCATCGATCGGATCCCCGACGCGGTGGTGACCGATTACCTGCACACCGGCTGGTGGCCGACGTTCAACCTCGCCGACACCTTCATCGTCGTAGGCGCCACCACGCTGGTCGCGCTGACCATGTTCGGGAGTTCCCATGAGCGAGACCAACTCTCCCCTGCGGACTGACCTGCCGGCGATCCGGCGCTGGGCAGGGCTCGCGGCCTTGGTCGTGGCCCTGCTCACCGTCGGCCTGGACATGATGGTCCTCAATGTCGCGTTGCCCACCCTGGCCCAAGACCTGGGCGCGAGCACTACACAGCTGCAATGGATTGTCAACGCCTACACGCTCGTTTTCGCCGCCCTCATGCTGCCCGCAGGCGGCTTCGGCGATCACTACGGCCGCAAGAAGCTCCTTTTGGCAGGGCTGGTCGCGTTCGTCGCCGCCTCGGCGTGGGCGGCCTACAGCGGCACCACCGGTTCGCTGATCGCCGCCCGCGCGGTGATGGGCATCGGTGCCGCGATCATCGTCCCACTGTCGCTGGGCCTCCTGCCGATCCTGTTCCCACCGGAGCAGCGTCGTCGCGCGATCGCGGTCTGGGTCGGTGCCCTCGGCGTCGGTCTCCCGCTGGGTCCGATTGTCGGCGGCTGGCTGCTCCAGCACTTCTGGTGGGGTTCGGTCTTTCTCATCAACGTCCCGGTCGGCCTCGCCGCCCTGGCCGCCTGCTTCGCTCTGCTGCCCGAATCCCGCGACCCCCACGCGCCGCCGTTGGACTGGCCCGGCATCATCGCCGCCGTCACCGGCACAGGGGCGCTGGTGTTCGCCATCATCGAAGCTCCCGAGGACGGCTGGACCGATCCTGTCGTGCTGACCACCCTCGCGGTCGGTGTGGTGCTGATCGCGGTATTCGTGGCGTGGGAACGGCGCACCGGCCATCCGCTGCTCGACCTACGGCTTTTCGCCGATCCCAGCTTCACCTGGCCCACACTGGCGGCCACCGCAGCCACCTTCACCCTCGTTGGGATATTGTTCGTTCTGCCGCAGTATCTCCAGATCCTGCGCCACTACGACGCCCTCGGCACCGGATTGCGTCTGGTCCCCCTGGTGCTGGCGATCATCGTCGCTGCCTCCGCCGTCGACAAGATCGTCACCCGCCTCGGCGCGAAAGTCCCGATCGTTGCCGGAATGCTCATTGCCGCAGCGGGATTCGTGCTGTCTTCCCGAATCACCCTCGGCTCCGGATACGGGTTCGTCGCTGCCTGCCTCGCGGTCGTGGGTTTCGGTGCCGGGCTGGCGTTGGCACCGGCAGTCGACGCGGTTATGGCCACGCTGCCCGAAGACCGCAGCGCGGCAGGCTCCGGTCTGCTGATGGCCATCCGCCAGATCGGCGCCGCGTTCAGCGTCGCCATCCTGGGCACGCTGCTCAACCTCACCTATCTCCGAGACCTCGACCCGCACTTGCACGGCCTGCCCGGCCCAGCGGTCAGCGCGGCGCGTGAGGGCATTGCCTCGACATGGCAGGCAGCGACGGAACTGCCCCGACCTGCCGGGGCCGAGCTGGTCGCCACCAGCGCTCACGCCTTCACCGAAGCCATGACCGCGGTGTTCCTCGCCAGCGCGGCCGTCAGCGCAATCCTGGCCTGTGCCATTGCTCTCAAACTCCCGAACCGGCCCGCACCCGAGGTCTCAGCCGATCAGAGGACCCACAACGCCCAGTAGCCGGCGGCCGAGTACGGCGAGCCGCACCTACCGCGATCGGCTCGCAATTGTCCGATCGACGCTCTCCTTGCTCTCGGACTGATGGGACCGACGCGGGAGAAAGCCCGATCGCGACACATCCCGCCGTGGCCAACGCGTCATTGCCCGCTGTCAGGATCGGCTGCATGCGTCGGTTCGGGCGGGGCGGCCTCGGCGGACACAGGTGCAGGTGGTATCGGGTGGCTGGGTGTGGGCTGGGGCAGCCCGAGTGTGGTCACGATCCCTGTCGCCTGGTTGAACACCAGCGATCCATGGCCGAAATCGACCCGCGCACCACCCGGGACCGGGTACTCGTTGCTGTGAGGCGCACCCATCACGCCGGTGTCACCGCCGAGCTGAGCGAACCGTTGCCCGATGCGCCCCGCTACTTCGAAGATCTGACCGTCGGGGGCTTGGAAGAGATAGCCGTTGACGAACCTGGCGTACTGTCCGCCCTCGACACTGGCCACCGGCTCCGAAGCCGCCAACCCCAGGCGTCCCTGCGGCCCGCCCGCATCGACCCAGTGTCGGGCCAGCACATTTCGGTCCACGAGATCGAGCAGTCTGCCCGTCAGTGCCACCAACGCCGACATATCTGCGTCCTGATCAGGCTGGGCCTGCGATGGCGTCGATGGCGCCGAATCCGGGTCCGCCGGTGCGCGTCTGGGCGGTGCACCCGAGTTCACGCCCGCGGCGATCGCGCGGATACGGTCCATGAGTGCGTAGGCGGCATCCCCGGCACAGTCGGTGTTACCGACGTCGCGGTGAGAAAACACCACCGGCAACTGCACCTGCTCGCCCTCACTGTAGGGCGTGAACTCGGTGCCCTCGGAGATCATCGTGGTTGTCCCGCGTGGATCCAATCCAGCGATGCGGGCCCGCCATCCGATGAACTGCCCCATCGCCGTGACCGCGGCCTGGCTCGGCTCCTCGGACTCGTGATTGCCCATGAACGCCACCCCGGCGGTGTTCTCGTTGAAACCGCCGGTGTGTGCGCCCTGCACGGGCCGCTCCAGCCCGCCGAAGTGCCCTTCGAAGATCTGACCGTATTTGTCGACGAGGGCGTGGTAGCCGATGTCGCACCACCCCAAGGTCTCGGCGTGGTAGGCGTAGATGCCACGCACGATCGCCGCGGACTCGGCCCTGCTGTAGTCATTGCGGCCCGCGGTGTGATGCACGACTATTCCGCCGAGGCCGTCGTCGTAGGTCGGATCCTCACACCGAATCGACTCGTCAGCACCCCACTGGGCCCTGCTGATCACCCGTGGACCGCCCCCGGCCAGCGGCGCGGCGATAGCGGACAGATTCTCATCACCGCGCCCGGGATCGAGCAACACCGCCGTCAGCTCCGGCACGCCGGATCCGAGATGGTCCGGACCCGAGATCGGGTGCGGACCTTGCACTGCGGGCTGATCCTCGTCGGGTCGGTGAGTGGACAGGATCTGCACCGCGTTCGTGTCGCCGACATAGACCGGTTCAGTGCCCTGCATGCGGCCCTCCCCAGGGCGTCGGGCGGCGATGCTGTCGTCGGTGCCGGCTTCGAACCACGGTCCCCAGGTGCCGTCGGATTGGCGGGCTCGCACCATCGTCGTCGTGCCGTCGAGCCTCGGGGCAGTCAACCCGATCATGCTGAAGCGACTGTCGCGGGTGAGTTCTTTGACCTGAGCGCCGACCCGGTCGGTCAGCTGGTCGGGCACGGCACCGGGATCCAGTGCCGGGGTCCGACCCGAAATCGGAGCGCTTCCGTCGGCGGCGATGAATCCGATCGGACCGACCCCGGAACCTGCGGGAAGAGGCGGGCCGCCGGGCACCACGCGAAGATCGGATACTCGTAGGTCTGGCAGTGCCATGCCTGCCAGCTCGCGCAACGGCAACACCACCGACGGCATACCCGACAATCCGACCTCGGTTGATCGAATCGGCGTCACAGCACTGGGATCGCTGTCATTGGAGAATCTGTACTGCCACCCGTCACCGAGGAACCCGGCGGCGACCGGCACCATCACCACCGCGGACGCCACGATAGGGAGCACATAGGACCGTTTGCGAGCGTAGTTCGGCACCAGCAACTCCTCGTTCGGAAAAGACCGCGATGGCGGGTCCGAACCAACGAGCCGAACCAGTACCACCGATCACGCCAACCACAATCACCCCAAGCATGAAGTACTAGTTGAGACTGTAGCCAGACCGTAGCCAGTTTTCGGCGCGACACTCGGTACCCGTTGAACGCACTCTCGACGCCTTCACTCACCAGAGACGGCAAAAGCACGCCGATCGCACGCTCGTCGATCAGCACACAGGCCGACCGCCATCGACGACTTCCGAGGCGAAGTCGTCTCCTTCTACGCCTGCGAGGGTGGTCCACCCCCGCCAGTGACTCAGCAGATCGCCGAGCACCTCGGTCAGCGTCAGCGTTGTCCACGACGACTGCGTTTCGTGCGACCCGCCATCAGGTGCCGGTGGGTGCCTGAGTACGGCAGGCGGTCCGGCAACGTCGCCGCTCGACAGCATCCAGGCTTGCGTCGTCATTTTCACAGGTAAGAGCCGTCGAGGAAGAGCGCCGGGGGACAATCCGATTCGCCGTGGTTGTGCTCGGTAGGGGTGCTGTTGATGCCATATCGTTGCGTCGGCTGGATTGCTGGAGTTCAGCCGCTGGTGGCAAGCGTGTCGATCGCGGACTGCAGACGCCGTCCGGCATCGGCTGCGACCTCGGCGAGTTCAGGTTCGCCGGTGACCTGCACCATCAGTTGCGGGTTCATCGCCTCCACCAGGACTGCGCCTTCCGCGGTCGGGTGCTCGCGCACGATTACGTTGCAGGGCAGGAGTAGTCCGATCTGACGGTTCACCTCGACGGCTCGGTGCGCCAGCGGTGGGTTACAGGCGCCGAGGATGAGGTAGCGCTCCATGTCTTCGCCGAGCTTGGCTTTGAGAGTGGCCTGCATGTCGATCTCGGTGAGCACACCGAATCCTTGTTCCTGCAACGCCGCTCGGGTCCGGGTGACGGCATCGGTGAACGACGTCTCCAGCGTGGTGGACAGTGCGATTTTCATCGGTTCGGACTCCGTTCGCCTCGAGGAAGTGGTTCAGGAAGCTTGTGCGATGGTCTGCGGGATGCGGCAGCTCGCCCGTTGCAGACCGACCTTCTCCATGATCAGACTGGCGGGACACCATCCGACCGCGGAGTAGAAGACCAGGTTGGCGCCAACGAAGCCGGTGAGGAGCAGCCACCACGGCGAGAACGCCAGTGTCAGTGCCACACTCAGCAGAACCATCACCCCTGCCATGAGCGGCACAACTCGTTCGACGGTCCAGCCCTGGTGACGAGGAAGGCTTTTCACGGGCGACTCCCCTTTCGTGTAGATCTGTCAGGCGAGGGCGAGGAAGAGCTTCTCGAGCTCGGCTTCGCTCATCGGTTCCTTGCCGTCCTCGGACTCCCCGGTCAGGCACTCGCGCAGGCCGCTGGCCACGATCTTGAATCCGGCCCGGTCCAGCGCGCGTGAGACCGCGGCAAGCTGTGTCACCACGTCCTTGCAGTCACGTCCGTCCTCGATCATCGAGATAACCCCGGCGAGCTGCCCGTGCGCGCGACGCAACCGGTTGAGAACCAGCGCGATGCTCTCTTCGTTTCCGACCATGGCGATTCCTTTCAGCGATCCTGACCCACTATACCCCAGGGGGTATGCAGGAGGCCGTGATCCGCCTCATGCATACCCCGTCGCGTCAGCCGTGCGAGAAGCTGATGTTCGGCAGGATCCTGCGCAGCCAGACCGGAGACCACCAGGCGGCATGGCCGGTCAGGCGTAGCAGAACCGGCAGCAGCACGAGGCGGATGAGGACCGCGTCGAGCAGGACGGCGACACCGAGGATGATGCCCATTTCCTTCGGCGGCAGCGGTTCGGCCAGGGCGAAGGTGAAGAACACCGCCACCATTACCGCCGCCGCCGCGGCGATGACGCGGCCGGAGTGCGCGAGGCCCATGACGTGGGCGACCTTCGGGTCACCCGACTCCTCGTAGTGTTCCTTGGCGGTCGAGAGCAAGAACACCGTGTAGTCCATCGCGATGGCGAAGATCATCGCGAAGAAGAACACCGGGCCCCAGCCGTCGAGGAAGCCTTGCGGTGTGAAGCCGAGCAGGCTCGCCCCGTGTCCGTCCTGGAAGATCAGCTTGGCGACCCCGAACGCAGCCGCGGTGGAGAGCAGGCTCACCACGGTGCCCAGGAGGGCGATCAGCGGTGCTTGCAGTGCGACCAGCAGCAGCACGAATCCGAGGACCAGGATGATGCCGACGATCAGCGGCAGGTAATCGTTCAGCGCTTGCTGTAGGTCGAGGTTCTCCGCCGGAGCACCGCCGACGAGCGCCTGTTCGGGTAGGTCCGAACGCAGTTGGGTCAGGATCGAGACCATCGCCTCGTCGGAGGGATCGACATTCGGGATCGCTTGCAGCATCACATAGTCCGAGCCATCCATGGCAGGCTGCGGCGGGGTGACCATGGCGATGCCGTCGGCCGCCGAGGCTGCCACCGCGGTCGCCTCGGCCTGGGCGGCGGGGGCGACGATCTGGAGCATGCCCGGCGCACCCTCGCCCATCTGCGCCTGAACCAGCTCGTAGCCCTGACGGACCGGGGCGCCGCCGGGAACCACCTCGATCGAGGGCATCGCGACCTTGAGCCCCAGCACGGGGATCGACAGCGCGATCAGCACCAGCAACGATCCGATGGCGAACGGCCACGGGTGCTTGTGCAGCAGGTGGCCCCATGCCTCGAACAACGGGGACCGGTGCTGTTGCCTCTTGGCGATCGGCAGCGCGCCGGCGTTGACCTTCCGTCCGAGCTTGCCGAGCACGGCAGGCAGCAGGGTCAAGGTGGCGGCGAGAACGAACGTGACCGCGAGCATGATGCCGACAGCCATGGTCCGCACGGCGGGGGCGGGAACCAGCAGGACGGCGGACAGGGACACGAGCACGGTCAGCCCCGAGAGGACGACAGCCTTACCTGCGGTGTCCATGGTCTCGGCGACGGCGGCGCGGGCGTCGCCGGTCCTGCCCAGCGCGTCCCGGAACCGCGCGACGATGAACAGGGCGTAGTCGATGCCGAGGGCGAGGGCGAACATCATCGCGAAGTTCATGGCCCACACCGAGATCGGCGTCACAGAGTTGAGCAGCACCAGGCCACCTGCCGACGCGACCAGACCTGCGAGGGTGAGCAGCAACGGCAGTCCCGCGGCGACGAGGGAGCCGAACGCCAGCACCATGATCGCGAGGGTGACCGGCCAGGACAGCATCTCGGCCTGGATCATCGCGTCGTGGTTGGCCTTGTTGAAGTCACTCCACAGCGCCGACGCACCGGTGGGATAGATCTCGATGTCGGCGGTCGACAGTGCGCCCAGTTCGCCCTTGAGTTCGTCGACGGCCTTGACCATGTCGTCGGTGCTCGCGTTCGCCCCGGCGATCAGGATGCCGGTGTGTCCGTCAGGGCTGATCGACATGCCGGGTTGAGGTGCGATGACCTCGCCGAACCGCGGGTCGGCGGCGAACACCGCGGTGACGTCGGTGAGCACTTCCCGGACCTGCGGATCCGTGACGGCGAGGGTGTCCGAATGCACGACGACCTGCACCGCGGCGGAGGAGTTCCCGCCGAAATGTTGCTGGGCCAACTCGCGGACCTGCACCGATTCCGAGCCGTTGGCCTGCCAGCCGGCGCCCGCCAACGAAGTGAACACGCTCGGGGCCGCGGTCCCGAGCGCGACCAACGCAATCAGCCACACCCCGAAAACCCACTTCGCATGCGTGGCCATGGTTGCGCCCATGCGCGCCAGTACGCCGCCCACCGCCGAAAGGGCGGCGTCTCCCGGCTTCGGCTGTGTCGTCACCGACGACAGGTCGTCGGTGACAGCGTTCTTGCTGCTCATTTCGGAGCTCTCCTTATACGGGTGGGGGTATACGAACGGGCGTAGTGCGCCACTGGGAACTAATGCGGAGCCGCCCCTCGGGCGGCCGAAACTGCGGACTACCGCTCGCCACGGTATACCCCTGGGGGTAATTTGCATACCCCTGGGGGTACCTAGCGGCCGGGCGGAGCGAAGGCCATGGTTCTCAACATGAGGGCGAGGAACGACAGCCAGCAGATGGCGCCGCCGGTGCTGCCGACGGGGCCAACCGGGCCAGTTGCGCGGCCCCACTGTCGAGACGGTTGCCCCGCCCTACGCCCCATGGGAGCCGCAGCGCGTACGGGGAGAGGCGTACAGGTCTGCAGTTGTTTCGATCGCGTGAGGCCCATGAGGGATCGCACGCTCCTGGGAGTTCCAATCTCAGGGTTCGCCCTATGCCCGCCGTCTCGCGGTCATGGCGTTTCGAGCCCAGCGCGCCGAAATCCTCGATCCGTGCAAACCCGGTACAGACTCCCGGCGTCAGCTGCGAACGCCTCCCCCATAGGCCGAGGGACATCTGGCTGGTTGGCGTGCGCGCCGCCGTCGGCCTGATCAGCGCCATCTCGAGCGCCAGACCCCCGAGACAAGTTGGGGCTGCTGCAGGATCGGGTGACAGTGTCACCTACCCCTGCAGCAGCCCCCCTCTTTATCGGTAACCACGGGGAACAGCTCGCTACCCGAGCAGCCTCCGCAAACCGCGAGTCCTCGCCCGCTGAGCTCGGTCCGCGACCCCTCCGTGTGACGAAGGCTGCCGAACCCGTTGCGACCCACTCCTTCGAGTCCAGTCGGTTTGACGCTCATCGGATTACCTGCCTCATCTCCGCGGATGTGCTCGCAGGGATGCAAGTCTCGCCCCCCACGCCAGAGATTCCGGTGCTGCAGCGAAGCACTGCTGACATCCACCGTCACCTTGAACGGCCACAGCATCACCAGCGGCACGGCGACGTTCTCATCTACACTCGAAGTTGGAAGAGCCACCGACCAGGAGAGAAAGCCCTGGTTCCCTATGCCTTCCCATGAATCCCACTCGGCGTCTCCACGTTCACATTTCGGGTCCGGTTCGCAACGACAACCCCAACCAGACGATGAAACCTGGTTGAGCACAGCTGAATTGGCAGCCCGTCTGAATATCCCGATAAAGACACTCGCGGCTTGGGCGTCCGCCGGAACCGGACCTCGCTTCGCCCGCATGGGCCGCTACCGCCGGTACAGGCTCGGAGACATCCGTGACTGGGAAGCTCAGCGTCTACGACCATCTGGCGGCTAGTCGCTGACCACGATCGCCATGTGGTTCGCGGCTGAACCTCTATGAACAGCCCCTCTTTTGAGCCGCTATGACGATGCGGACCTACAGCAGATCGAGTCGAGTTCGATCGGCTCCCCCGCCCTCTGCGCCACCATGCGGCCACATTCCACGACCCCAACTGCGACCCACTCGTCGTGATCAAGCCTGCAGACCCACGCCCCATGCGACGCCAACGGTCTGTGGGCCATGACTGCGCGGCCAACGTCCGACGATGCCCGATCGAACGGATATCGCCCGCCTACTGGGAGAACTGATGCCAAATCCGCCACTTGCCATCGGCACCTACGGAGCGATCAACACCAAACGACAGCCCAACGGCAGCTGGCGAGCGAGCGCTCGCTTTCGTGACGATGACGGGACCACACGACCTGTTCAGGCGTACGGCCCAACAAGGGCGCGCGCCGTCGCCGCGTTGAAGGACCGTCTGAAAGAGCGGCGGCGGGCTTCCAGCTCAAGCGCGGAACTGACCCTGGATACCAAGCTTTGCGACCTGGCCGCCTTCTGGCTTGCCGAACTCGAGTTCGAAAACCGCATTACGTCGCAAACGATCGACGAATACCGCTCCCACATCTATGTCGCCAAAAAACGTGGCCGGAAGGACACCGTCAAGATCAACACATCCCTGGGCGGACTGCGCATCCGCGAAGCCACCACCACGCGGCTGGACACCTACCTCAGGGAGGTGGCCCGCACATCGCCGTCGAAGGCGCGGGCGCACAAGGTAGTTCTCAAAGGCATGATGGGCTTCGCCGTTCGCCGCGACGTCATCATTCACAACCCGATGCTGAACGTCGCTCGCATCCCCCGGAACGCCCAACGACCCCGAGCTGCCGACCTCCCGACTCTCCACGCACTACGCGATCAACTCGAGACATGGTTGACCGGCAGCGCCATACCGGGCACCCCCGCCCACCAACGCGGTCCCCGCCGATCGCGCATCGTTCTCGATGTCGCAGATGTGCTGCTGGGCACGGGCGCACGAATCGGCGAAGCCTTGGCGATTCGGTGGCAGGACCTCGATCTGGATGCAGAGGTTCCCCGACTGACGATCTGCGGGACCATCGTCCGAGTAACCCAAGAAGACGGCGTACTGAGAGCTGTCCGGCAGGAATGGACCAAGACTCAAGCCGGATATCGGTCGGTAGCTCTACCCCAGTTCGTCGTGGAGACACTGCGGCGCCGGGCGACCACTGCCATCTCCAACCCGCTGGACTTGGTGTTCACCGGCCGCGGCGGGGCTATCTACGACCCGCACAACTTCCGCCGGAGCTGGCGCGCAGCCCGAGGCGAAAGGTTCAATTGGGTCACGCCTAAAACCTTCCGGAAGTCGGTGGCAACGCTCATCGCCAACGAATACGGGGCAAGTCGTGCGGCACGCCAACTCGGCCATGCCGACGACGGCACCATCGCTCAGCGTCACTACATCGACACCCCACACGAGGTCGAGGACTTCCGAGCCCTCCTTGGCAAGTCCTCGCGCTGAACTCGTGTCGAAAGCGTGTCAGACGTCGAATATCAGGCCTCCTCAGTCCAGCCTGACCAGCCGCCCCGACCCCGGATTCGGGGTGGATCCATCGTGCGGAATCGGTGCGAGAGAATGGTGGGGTGAGCGAGCACGCCGACCTGGACCACGCTCTCGACCTGCGGGTATTGCCCGAGGTCGAGTGGCAGGCCGCCGCGTCCGCACACAGGGAGCGGCTCGATCGGCTGGTCGGGCCGTATCTGGAGCGGCGGGCGGCGGGTACCACGCATCCGGTCATCGATTTTCTGTTCACCTACTACGGCAACAAGCCCTCGCAGCTGCGGCGGTGGCATCCCGGCTTCGGCATCGGGTTGCGCGAGGCGCACGACTACGCCGGTGCGCGCGGCTATCACCGGGTGCGGGACGCGGTGTTCACCGCCGACCCGGCGTATCTGGCCAAGCGCCGGGACACGATCGGTTTCGTCGCCGAACTGCTGGGCGCCACCGCGCGCCGGCCCGCGCAGCTGTCGTGTTTCGGGCTGCACGAGTGGGCGATGGTGTATCGCACCGACGAGGTCCGCCATCAGCAGGTGCCGCTGCGGCTGGGGTCCGCGGGCACCGACGCCGTGGTGGAGTCGATGTCGTTGCGCTGCACCCACTTCGACGCGTTCCGGTTCTTCACCCCCGACGCCGTCGGCCGCAATGCCGAGCCGCTCACCCGCGCCGATCAGCTGCGGCGGGAACAGCCGGGCTGCCTGCACGCCAACATGGACCTCTACAAGTGGGGTTTCAAACTCGCCCCGCTGATCTCGTCGGATCTGCTGCTGGACTGCTTCGAACTGGCCTGCACCGCACGCGAACTCGACATGCGGGCCAGCCCGTACGACCTGCGCGAGTTCGGCTACGAGCCGGTGCGGATCGAGACACCCGCGGGCCGCGCCGAGTACGTGCGCGCCCAGGCCGCCGTCGCCGAGTCGGCCGACGTGCTGCGCGCACGGCTCGGCCGCGCCTGCACCGATCTCACCGCGGCGCTGGCACGGCTCGAGGCGACGGACTAGGCCCGCGCGGGCGGCTGGTCCGGCTCGTCCTCCGCGGGTTCGGTGACCAGCGTGAAATCGCCCTCGTGCAGTTCGGTGCCCTTGTCCACGGCGATCTCGACCAGCTCGATGCCACGATCGGCGCGCAGGATCAGCGGGTCGGTGCGCAGGTCCTTGTACAGCGACACGCACATCGCCGCCATCACCACCAGGAACGGCAGCGACACCACCGTGGTCAGCGCCTGCAGGCCGGTGAGCGCGCCGCCGAGGTCGTCGGAGTCGGCGATCACCAGCATGATCGCGGCGACCGCGCCGGTCGCGGCACCCCAGAAGATGACGATCAGCCGCGACGGTTCGATGCTGCCGCGTTCGGACAGCGTGCCCATCACGATCGAGGCCGCGTCGGCGCCGGAGACGAAGAAGATGCCGACCAGGATCATCACCACCACCGTGGTCACCGAGGTGATCGGGTACTGGTCGAGCAGGTGGAACAGCGCGAAGTCGGAATCGACCGAGCCGTCGGCCTCGGTGAGCGCGCCGTCCTCGGCCTGCTCGGCGATGCCTGCCCCGCCGAAGACCGCGAACCAGAGCAGGCTCACCGCACTGGGGACCAGCAGGACCCCGGTGACGAACTGGCGGATGGTGCGCCCCCGGCTGATCCGGGCGATGAACATCCCGACGAACGGGGTCCACGAGATCCACCAGGCCCAGTAGAAGATGGTCCACTGCGACAGCCACGTCTGCATCGCCTCGTCGCCCGCGCCGGTGCGCGAGGCCATGGTCGGCAGCATCTCGACGTAGTCGCCGATGGAGGTCGGGATCAGGTTGAGCACCAGCAGCGTCGGGCCGGCGACGAAGACGAACGCCGCGATCGCCAGCGCCAGCACCATGTTGATGTTGGACAGCCACTGGATGCCGCGCTCCACCCCCGACACCGCCGACAGCACGAACGCGACGGTCAGCCCGGAGATGACGGCGACCAGCCCGACCTTGCCGATGCCGTCGATCCAGCCGTTGAACTCCATGCCCGCGCCGATCTGCAACGCGCCCAGGCCCAGCGAGGCCGCCGACCCGAACAAGGTCGCGAAGATCGCCATCATGTCGATGGCGCGCCCGCCCAGTCCTTCGGCGTGGCGACCCAGCAGCGGGCGGAACACCGCGGAGATCAACTGCGAGCGGCCTTTCCGGAAGGTGCCGTAGGCGATGGCCAGGCCGGCGACGGCGTAGATCGCCCACGGGTGCAGGGTCCAGTGGAACAGCGTGGTCGCCATGGCCACCTCGGCGGCGGCCGGGGTGCCGGGCTCGGCGGTGTGCGGCGGCGGGTTCACATAGTGCGAGAGCGGTTCGGCCACACCCCAGAACATGAGCCCGATGCCCATGCCCGCGCTGAACATCATCGCGATCCAGGACACCGTCCGGAACTCGGGTTTCTCGTCGTCGGCGCCGAGCGGGATGCGCCCGTAGCGGCTGGCCGCCACCCAGATCACGAAGACCACGAACGCCGTGGCCACCAGGACGAACAGCCAGCCCGTGTTGGTGATGACCCATTTCTGGGCCGTCCCGGCCGCGGACGCGAGACTCTCGTGGTCGAGCACGCCCCAGGCGACGAAGGCCAGTGCGCCGATCGCGGTGGCGCTGAAGACGAATCGATCCAGCCGGGGCCCGCCCGGCGATCGACCGGCTACCGGCGCCACCGTCGCGTCCTTCTCGTCGGATCTGCCTACGACATCGCTGGACATGGCACCCGAGTCCTCTCCGGTCGCGCCGACGACCCTCACAGACACACCCCGACGTAACTCAGGCAACCGTACAGCGTTTCGCCACCGGGACGGGGTAACCGAGCCGCCGGTCAAGCGTCCGGTTCGGCGAAATCGCCCGCGCGGACCCGGCACTCGATCTACCATCCCAGCAGGGGGACGACTGTCTGAGTCAGTCCGGGGAAGTCGGCAATGGAGGCGACAGATGCGTACACGTTCGGGGAGATCACTCCTGCGGTCCACGGCTCTGGCCGCGGTGACCGCGCTCGTGGTACTCGGGCTGCCGTCCGGTTCGGCGGCGGATCCGTTCGCCGACCTCACCGGTGCGGTGCGGGAGTTCCTGGATGTCGGGCGCACGGCGGTGCCGCGCGCCGACTGCGGACCCGGCTCGCTGCCGGAATCCGGCCTGCAGGGCGACGTGCCCGCGGCTGACCGAGACAGCGGCCGCAGCACACTGGGTTACCGCTGCAACATGTCGATGGTGGGCAACTACGCCGGGCGCGGCGCGGGCATCACCTCGACCAGTTTCGAGCACTGCGCCTACATGGGCACGTTCTTCCCCGGGAACATGATCAGCGAGCACCAGGGTGTGCAGGTGCTCGATGTGTCCGATCCGGCGAACCCGCGGGTCACCGCCACCCTCACCGAACCGGCCATGCTGGCCGGGACCTGGGAGACGCTGAAGGTCAACACCACCCGCAAACTGCTGGTCGGCACCGGCGTCCCGGTGGGGATCGGTGCCGGCTACCTCTCGGTGTACGACATCTCCGATTGCGCGCATCCGCGACTGCTCAACCCCGGCACCGGCTCGAATCTGCTCATGCCACTGCCGATCACGACGCACGAGGGCGGCTTCTCCCCGGACGGGCGGACGTACTGGGCCTCCGGGATCGCGCCGGGCTTCCTGAGCGCGATCGACCTCACCGATCCCGCACAACCGCGCGTCGTCTGGCAGGGCCTCACCGGGATCGAGGCGCACGGCCTCGGCGTGAGCCCGGACGGCAACCGGCTCTACATCTCCGCGCTCGGCGGATTCACCGTGCTCGATGTGAGCGCGGTGCAGCGCCGCGACCCGAATCCGCAGGTACCGCACCTGGGCCGGACGTTCTGGACCGACGGGTGGGCCACCCAGCACAGCGTGCCGGTGACCTACGACGGCGTACCGCACGTCTTCACCGTCGACGAAGGCGGTTCCGGCGGGGTCAAGCTCATCGACGTCTCCGTCGACGGTGACCCGAACATCACCGCGAAGATCAAGCTCGAGATCAACTTGCCGGGCAATATCGACGCCAATGTCGGTTCGTCCATGGGTGGTTCGGCGTTCTCCTACGAATCGCACTACTGCGCGGCCGACCGCCCGGCCGATCCGACCGCGCTGGCCTGCGGCTGGATCTCCTCCGGCATCCGGGTCTTCGACGTCCGCGATCCCGCGGCCATCCGGGAGATCGCCTACTTCAATCCGCCGGCACGGACCGGCCGCAACCTGGAGGTCTGGAATTCGCCGCACGCGCTGGCCTCGATCATCGGCATCCCGGTGATGAGCGCGCCCGCCGCGCTGCGGGCGATGGCGGAGGGCCAGTTCGACCCCGCCCAGGCGCTCACCTCCCGGGCCGGTGACGTGGCGTTCGGCGACATGTCGACCGACTGGTGCTTCTCGCCGCCGGAATGGCGCGGCGACCAGCTGTACGTCTCCTGCTCCGACAACGGCTTCATGGTGCTGCAACTCGACAACCAGGTGTACGCCCCGCCGGCCGACCAGCAGTCGACCGTGGGGTCGTGAGGATGGCCCGTGCGCTCCGCGTAGCCGCGGCAGTCGGTCTCGCGGTGTTCCTGCTCGTTCTCGGCGCCGCGCTGCGCCCGCTGCTGATCACCGAAAAGGCCACGCCCGCACCGGTGCTCACCGCGATCGAACTCGGTTTCGCCCAGGACATGACCGCCCATCACCAGCAGGCGCTGATCCTCGCCGAGCGGCTCGATCCGGCCGCCGACCCCACCGTGCGCAGGCTGGCCGAGCAGATCGGCGACACCCAGCGGGTGGAGATCGGCACCCTGCTGGGCTGGACCCAGCTGGCGGGGGCGGCGCCGACCTCGGCGCAACCCATGACGTGGATGGCCGCCTCGGCGGGTCACCATCACGAGGCGGCGGCCGCGATGCCGGGCATGGCGACCACCGCCGAGCTGGACGCCCTGTCGGCCGCCCGCGGCGTCGCGGCCGAAACACTGTTCCTGCAGCTGATGTACCGTCACCACGCCGGCGGCGTCACCATGGCCAGGGCCGCCGACGCCCTCTTGACCACCGGGCCGGTCAAACAGGCCGCGCGCGCCATGGCGCAGTCACAGAGTCAGGAACTCGGCTATCTCGGCATGCTGCTCGAGGCCAGGGGCAGCCGCCCCTGAGCCGATGTGTCCGAATACGCACCGGTCCGGCGCCTGCCGGGTGAGCACAACGTCATCGCGGGGCAACTGGCCAGAAAATCACAGGCAACGGCCACTGCGGACGATGGGCGGGATTGTCGGTGAACTGTGGTCGGAGGCTGGACGTGGTGGTGAGCGCACGAGCGGGCGTGATGGTTCCGGCCGTGGAATGCGGGCTGGCCAGGGTACGCGCCCAGATCGCCGAAGGGCTGGCGCCGATCGGCGTGCGGGAGATCCCCGTGGCCGACGCGATCGGGGCCACGCTGGCCGCCGCGCTCACCACGGGTGGGCCCCTGCCCCGGGTCGACAGTGCCGCGATGGACGGGTACGCCGTCGCCGGGCCGGGTCCCTGGTGGCGGTTGCACGAACAGATCAGGTACGCGGGCCGGGCCTGCTCGGTGGTGCTCGCGCCCGGTGAGGCGGTCCGCATCGCGACCGGCGCCGCCACCCCGCTGGGCACCACCGCCACCCTGCGCGACGAACATGTGGTGACGACCTCGGTCTCCGGGCAGCCGGTGGTCATGCGCGCCCCCGGCGCCCCGGTGCGCGACGACACCCGGCGCCAGGGCGAGCACTGGCACAGCGGCGTCGAACTCGCGGGGGCGGGCACCCGGGTGTCGGCCGCGCTGGTCTCGGCGGCGCTGAGCGCGGAGGCCGAGACCGTCACCGTGCGCGGGCCGTTGCGCGCCGATGTCGTGATGACCGGCGACGAGATCCGGGCCGTGGGCCCGCTGGGCGCCGGGGAGACCAGGGATTCGCTGGGTCCGGTGCTGCCGCAGTTCCTGCGCTGCTGCGATATCGAGAGCACCGGGCTGTGGCATCTGTCCGACGGCCATGACCTGCTGCGCTCCTGGCTGACGCTCAAATCCCACGCCGACCTGGTCGTCATGGTCGGGGCCACCGGTCGCGGCGCCGCCGATCACCTGCGCGCGCTGCTGGCCGAACTCGGCGCCCGCATCGTCGTGGAACGGGTCGCCCTGCGGCCCGGCGGGTCCACCCTGGTGGCCCAGCTACCCGACGGGCGGGTGCTGCTCGGCCTGCCCGGCAACCCGTTCGCGGCGGTCGCGGCGCTGCTGGCGATCGGTCCCGCCGTGGTCGACGCGCTCACCCTGCGCCTGCCCGCGCCCGCCATGTGGGGCAGGCTCTCCGACGCCGGGGTGATGGAAGGCGAGTCGACCCGGATCGTGCCCATCCAGCAGCAGACCGGCGGGGTGTGGCGCAGCACCGGTCCCGCGCACACCCCGCACCTGGCCGGGCTCATCGGCTGCCAGGCGCTGGCCGTCCTGCCGCCCGGCACCGGCCGCGGCACGCTCGTCGAACTGCTGCCGCTGCCGCACTGAGCTCCTCAGTGCCACCGCCCGTAGCGCGGGAAGACCGCGCGGGCGGCCTCGTCGGCGACCTCGACGAGGACCCGGGCCAGCCTGCTCGTCCCCGGCGCCCGCGCGCCACCGAGCCTGCCCGACAGCGACAGCGCGCCGACGGCGCCCGGCACCCGGCCGCGGATCGGCACCGCCACGCACACCACGCCGGCGACCGACTCCTCCCGGTCGACCGCGACCCCCTGATGCTCGCGCACCCGGTCCAGTTCGCGATGCAGCTCGGCCCGCTGTCCGATGGTGCGTGCGGTGAGCCGCGGCAGCCGCTCCCGGAACGCCAGCTCGACCACGCTCGGTTCCAGCGTCGCCAGCAGGGCCTTCCCGATCGCGGTGCTGTGCGCGGGCATCCGACCGCCCAGGCGGGTGGGAATGGCGTCGCCACAGCGGCCCGCCGCCTTGTCCAGATAGAGCACCTCGGGCCCGTCGAGGACCCCGAGATGCCCGACCATTCCCGTGCGCTGGCACACCTCCTGCAGCAGCGGGCTCACCGCCTCCCTGATCTCGTTGTGTTCGACGGCGAGACCGCCGAGTTCGAGTGCCCTGGTGCCGAGCCGGTAACCGCCGGGAGCGTGCGCGAGCCACCGCAACCGGACCATCTGATCGATGATGCGGTGCACGCTCGACCGCGGTAGCCCGGTCCGTTCGGCGACATCGAGCAGGGTGCGGACCGGGATCGTCCCGTCGAAGGCGTCCAGGATCAGCGTCATCCGCTCGATCATCGAGACCGGCGGCACGCCGCCGCGCTGGGCCTGCCGGGGCTGGACGGGCACGTCGACCGTCATGGGGTCACCTCATCACTTCTCGCTGGTGTTCCCCCTCACAGTGCCGTCACGACACCGCCGGGAAATCCCGGAAACTACGGAGATCGGCCCCGGACTACGGATCTTCGCCGGCTCGGTACACCGGCGGCTCCGTCCACCTTCGGCACAGCGCGATCCCGGCGGCGGATCCGGTCTCACTCAGCGGCGGCCGGACTCCGTCCAGCGGGATCTGCCGGTCCCCGAGCGCCGGGGACGCGGCACAGTCAGAGGGTGTTGCGGCTGGCCCAGGCGGCGACCTGGGTGCGGGAGGTGAAGCCGAGTTTGGTGAGGATGTGGTCGACGTGGCTCTCGGCGGTGCGGATGGAGATCACCAGTTCCTGTGCGATGCGGCGGTTGCCGTACCCGCGCGCGAGCAGCCGGGCCACATCGCGTTCCCGGCGCGTCAGCACGTCCGGGCCCGCCGGTGCGGCGACGGCGGGCGGCGGCGGTGTCGTGTCCATGGCGTAGTCGACGGCGTCGTCGAGCGGCAGCGCGGCGCCCGCGTCGAAGCAGGCCGCGAACTCCTGCTCGCCCAGCGCGTCCTCGACCTGGTCGCGGACCCGGTGACCGATGAGATGGGTCATCGCGTGCGCCAGCCGCTGCGAACTGCCTTGGCGGACAGTGGAGGCCGCGCCCATCAGCCGCGCCGCGCGCACCGGGTCACCGTCCGCGGCCGCGGCCCAGGCCAGCCCGTCCACGCTGGTCGCCAGCCAGGCGCACCGGTCGAAGAGCCGGAACAGCTCGATCGAGTGGCGCAGCGCGCGGATCGCGGCCTGCTGATCGCCGTCGCGCCACCGCTGGGTGCCGACCGCCCAATACGCGAGCCCGCCGAGCAGATGCGAACCGTGCTCGGTGGTCAAGGTGAGCAGACGCTCGGCCATGACGCCGGCCAGCGGGTCCTCCAGCGCCAGCGCGCACACCGCGCCGAACGCCAGGCTCTCCATCTCCACCCGCAGGTGGGCGCAGTCGCGGGCCACGCTCGAGGCCGCCACGGCGATGTCGAGCGCCGTGCGCAGCTCACCGGCACCGAAGGCCAGCACCGCCCGGGCCATGTCGGCCTCGGCCAGCACCTCCACCGAGCCGGATTCGACGGCGATCTCCACGCTGGCCGCGGCGAACTCCCCGGCCGTCGCGGTGTCGGAGAGCATGGCCGCGATCACCGAGGACGCCGCCAGCGCCCTGGCCCGGTCGACGCTGCGTTCGGTGTCCCGGGCCAGTGCCTCCGACAGCCAGCGGTACCCCTCCAGCAGGAAGTGGCAGTGCTCCCAGAACGGCCACAGCTCGGTCGCCAGGCCGAGCGCACGCCTGCCCCCGGCGGGATCGTGGAGTGAGAATTGCAGCGCCGCACGGAAATTGGCGTGCTCACGGGTGACGGCGCGGAACCAGTCGACGTCGGCGCCGCTCCAGTAGTCGGTGCGTCCACGCCGCGCGAGCCGGTAGTAGTACTCCCGGTGCGCGACCCGGACCGCGTCCTCCTCGCCCCGCGCCCGCAACCGATCGCGGCCGAACTGCCGCAGCGGCTCGAGCATCGTGTACCGGCCGGTGCCGTCGGCGCCGGGCCCGTAGACCAGCACCGATTTCTCCACCAGCCCGGTCAGCGCGGCCAGCAGCGCCTGCGGCGGACCGATCAGGCAGACCGCCTCGGCGGCGTCCACGTCGAGACCGCCCGCGAAGACCGACAGCTGCTCCCAGAGCCGCTGCTCGTCGGGCGTGCACAGGTCGTAGCTCCAGCGGATGGCCGAGGCCAGGGTCTGCTGCCGGTGCGGTGCGGTGCGCGGGCCGGTGGTGAGCAGGCCCATGGCGTCGTCGAGGCGGGCCAGGACCTGTTCGGGGGTGAACATCCGCATCCGCAGGGCGGCCAGTTCCAGCGCGAGCGGGATGCCGTCGAGGCGCACGCAGATCGCGGCGAGGGTGGCCGCGTTGGCCGGGGTCCGCCGGAAGGCGGGATCCGCGGCGCTCGCCCGGTCGACGAGCAGCCGCGCCGCCGCGCTGTCCAGATCGCCCGAGCCGGGGTCGGGCACCGTGAGCGGCAGCACCGGCAGCACCTGTTCGCCGGGTACCGCGAGCGGCTCGCGGCTGGTCGCCAGGATCCGCAGCCCGGTGGTCGCGGGGACGATCCGGTCGACGAGCGCCGCGCAGGCGCCGATCACGTGTTCGCAGTTGTCCAGGATCAGCAGCAGATCGCGGTCGCCCAGGAAGTCGGTGAGCACGGTCAGCGGGGCGCTGGTGTCGTCGCGCAGGCCCAGCTCGCGCGCCACCGTCGAGGCCACCAGGTTCGGATCGCTCACGTGGGCCAGCTCGACCAGCCACACCCCGTCGGGGAACGCCCGCTGCACGGCCTCGCCGACCCGCCTGCTCAGCCGGGTCTTGCCGACCCCGCCCACCCCGGTCAGCGTGAGCAACCGGGTGCCGCCGAGCAGTTTCCTGGCCGCCGCGACGTCGTCGTCGCGTCCGACGAAGCTGGTCACTTCCACCGGGAGGTTCCCCGGCACACGCCTGCCCACGTCCCTACTCTCGCACGCGTGGCGAGGCCGGGCGGCCGCTTTGCCCACGAGCCGGGAACCGCGGCGGGTTCCCGGCGGCGACGGGTCAGCCGTGCTGGGGCGGCTGCCAGGGACGGCCGAGCTGATCGTCCGGGTGCGCGGTCTCCGGCTGCGGCGCCACCGGCGGCGGCGACGGCAGCGAAGGGTTCGGCGCCGGCGGGGTTTTCGGGCGCGGCGGCTCGAAGCCCTCGACCGGCGTACGGGCGGTCGCCTCGGCGGCGCGCACCGCCTGCTCGATCTTCGGGTCCGAGGCGGTTTCGAACCAGTCGGCGACGTCGGAGTCGTCCTCGATCTTCACCGGCTGTTCCGGCTCGGGCGAGGGCTCGTAGCGGAACACGCCGTCCTCGCCCTTGGTGGCGAAGTTCTGCGCGAACCCTTCCAGCGCCTTGCCGAAATCGCTGGGCACCAGCCACACCTTGTTGGCGTCGCCGCGCGCGACCATCGGCAGCGTCTGCATGTATTGGTAGGCAAGCAGTTCCGGGGTGGGCTTGCCGTTCTTGATGGCGGCGAACACCTTCTCGATGGCCTTGGCCTGACCCTGGGCCTGCAGGTAGGAGGCGGCCCGCTCACCCTGGGCGCGCAGGATCCGGCTCTGCCGTTCACCCTCGGCCGACAGGATCGCCGACTGCTTGGCGCCCTCGGCGGACAGGATCTGCGCCTGCTTGGCGCCCTCGGCCGTCTTGATCTGCGATTCGCGGGTGCCCTCGGCGGTGAGGATCATCGCGCGCTTCTCGCGGTCGGCCTTCATCTGCTTCTCCATCGATTCCTGGATCGACGGCGGCGGATCGATGGACTTGAGCTCGACGCGGGCCACCCGCAGGCCCCAGCGGCCGGTGGCCTCGTCGAGGACGCCGCGCAGCTGGTTGTTGATCTGGTCGCGGGAGGTCAGCGTCTCCTCGAGGGTCATGCCGCCGACCACGTTGCGCAGCGTGGTGACGGTGAGCTGCTCGACGGCGGCGATGTAGTTGCTGATCTCGTACACCGCGGCCTGCGGGCTGGTGACCTGGAAGTACACCACCGAGTCGATCTGCAGGGTGAGGTTGTCCTGGGTGATCACCGGCTGCGGCGGGAAGGACACCACCCGCTCGCGCAGGTCGACCTTCGCGCGGACGCGATCGGCGAACGGGACGAGGAACGTCAGCTGACCGGACACGGTGCGCGAGTAGCGCCCGAGCCGTTCGATCACCGCCGCCTCGGCCTGCGGGACGAGTGCGATCGATTTGAAGACCACCACCACGACCAGCAGGACGAGGACGGCGGCAACGATCAAGGCAACCATTGCTCAGGGACCCTTCCAGACGACGGCGGTGGCGCCGTCGATCTTCATCACGTAGACGGTCACACCGGCCTCGTACACCTCGGTGGGGTCGAGCGGCCGCGCCGTCCACACCTCGCCACCGAGCTTGACCTGACCCGAATGTGCCGCCACCTGTTCGAGGACGAGCGCCGACTTCCCCGGCAGCGCATCGACATTCGTCGGCACCGGCGGCGGGGTGCCGAATTTGCGGCGCAGCACCGGCCGCACACCGAGGAACAACACGGCCGAGACACCGGCGAACACCAGGGCGTCGCCCCACAGCGGGAGATCCGCCGCGGCGCTGATGCCCGCGGTGCCCAGAGCGGCGACACCGAGCATGAGCAGCGTGAGATCCCCGGTGAGCATTTCCGCCGCCGCCAGGACGATGCCCGCGATCAGCCAGACTATTGCGGCCACACCTCCACCCTAGCCGTGAAAACCGGTTTCCGGGCGGGCTCGCCACCCCCGGCCGCGATCGTGCGCTCCAACCGGTTTCGCGTGCCGCTGCCGCCGGTTCGGGCGCCGCGCCTCTAAGCTCGGCCGGGTGAGTGGGCGTGACATGTACGGCGGCGACATCTATTCCGGGCACCAGCGCACCAAGAAGACCCCGGTGCCGAAGGTGAGCGCGGACCGCGATCTGGTGGTGGAGGACGCGGCGAGCGGATTCTGTGGCGCCGTAGTCGGTTTCGACCGCAGCTACGACGGCGACTTCGTCAAACTCGAGGACGGCCGCGGCGCGGTCCGGCTGTTCGCGCTGCGCGAGGCGGCGTTCCTGATCGACGGCAGGCCGGTGACCCTGGTCCGGCCCACCGCGGCGGCGCCGAAGCAGCCCACACGGTCGGCGTCCGGGTCGACCCGGGTCGAGGGCCTGCGGGCCCGGGTGGCCAGGACCAGCCGGATCTGGGTGGAGGGTGTGCACGACGCCGCCCTCGTGGAGCGGGTCTGGGGCCACGATCTGCGGGTGGAGGGCGTCGTGGTCGAGCACCTCGAGGGTCTGGACAACCTCGGCGCCCGGCTGACCGAGTTCGGGCCCGGTCCCGGCGCCAGGGTGGGCGTGCTGGTCGACCACCTGGTGACCGGCTCCAAGGAGACCCAGCTGACCACCGGGCTCGGCCCGCACGTGCTGGTGACCGGGCATCCGTTCATCGACGTGTGGCAGGCGGTGCGGCCCGCCGCGGTCGGGATCGACGCGTGGCCGGTGGTGCGCGCGGCGAGGACTGGAAGACCGGGATCTGCGCGCGGCTGGGCTGGGGTACCCCGCAGGAGGGCTGGCGGCGGGTCTACGACGCGGTCGGCTCGTTCCGGGATCTGGAGGCGCCCCTGATCGGGGCCGTGGAACGGCTCATCGACTTCGTCACCGAACCCGAGTAGTCCAGGCGCAGGTCAGACAGGTACTCAGTGCCCGCACACGAAGCCGGGCAAACCTTTATGCTCGATGATTATGTGCTCTCCCAGTGCCACGCTGACGCTGTGGGCCGGCTCCTGGCTGGCCGGTACCAGCGCGCCCGACGACCTGTTGGAGGCACTGCACGCCTGGGCACCGCGGCACACCCTCGCCGCCGGCGATCCCGTGACCGGCGGCCGCACCGACCTGCCGTGGACCTCGCGCGGCGAGGCCGCGGGAACCGGGGTCATGCCCCTGCTCAAGGTGATCCGCGAGGCCATGGCCCCCGCGGGCGCCCAGCTGCGGCTGGTCCTGCCCGCCGCCGGTGACGTGCGTGGGCTGCCCATCGGCACGGCCTTCGCGGCCGACGCGGTGGACGCCGAGGAAGGGCTGCTGCTGGGAGTGCCCGGCGAGCAGGGCGCCGGTCTGATCCCGCAGTGGGACGACGACGAGACCCTGCAGTGGACCGTCTACAGCGTCGAGATCCCGCGGACCAGCGGGCCCGACATGTCACTGGGCGAAGCGGAATACACCATGCGCGAATCGGTGCGCGACGCCGCCGACGCGCTCATGCGACTGCACACCACCGCAGTCGGTTCCGGCGACGCCGATCCGCGCGAGCAGATCGAAGCGCAACTGGCCGCCTACTCCCGGCACGCCTACCCCGACTCGATCCCGTTGCGCGCCAAGCGCATTCTCGACACCGCCGATCACGTGGCGGCGATCCTCACCGTCGCCCAGCACGAGCCCGCGTCGTCGCCGACCTCGGCCAGCGCGCTCGGCGCGCACGAGTCGCTGCTGCGACCGCTGTGGAACACGATCCGGCAGGCCCGGCTGGTGGCGGTGCACGCCGCCGCCGGACCCGGCCGGTAGGTCCTCAGCGCCGGTACGGCTGCTGGTACTGCGGCTGACCCGGGTAGGGCGCGTACTGCTGCGGGTACGGCATCGGCTGCTGCGGCGGATACGGCTGCGGGTACTGCCCCTGCTGCGGGTACGGCGGCGGATAGTGGCCCTGCGGCTGCTGCGGGTAACCCTGCTGGTACTGCGGCGGATACGGCTGCTGCGCGACCGGCTGCGGATAGGGCTGCCGGTACTGCTGGGGCGGCAGCTGCCGCGGCGCGTCATTGTTCGAGCTGTACTTGCGGATCACGACGATGAGCACGATCAGCACGACCACCACCAGGATGGTGATCCACAGCCAATCCGGCAGGCCGATGCCGACGCTCGTTCCACCGCCACCACCGCGCCGGGCCTGCACGGCCTCGGTGAGTGCCAGTGTGGTCACCGGCAATTCGGCATGATTCATCGGGCCTCCCCCGTAACGACTGTCCACCTTCCCTCGAAGGTCTGCGCGCAGATGCTAGCGCAGTGTGCGCGCGAAGCGGCAAGTGCCGGTTGGCGTTCCGGATTCACCGGCAGTCATGAGGTGGCGGTACCGCACCCGTGGGAAAGAAGTCGATGCGATTGGCGTCCGAGCGCGGGAGCAGGAAGGCCACGCCGTTGTCCTTGTTCCACGAGGCAGGCAGCAGCAGGTACTGGTTGCCCGACTGCAGCACGAGTTTCAGCCCGTCGTAGCGGAAGTGGTAGGCGGAATCATCGGCGGGACAACGGAGTTCGACGACCCCCGGCGCCGCCAGCCCCAGCCGCTTGTCCGAATAGACCGATACACTCGGCTGCTCGGCGAACTCCGCGACCTGCTCGACCGCCCGGCCCGTACCGACCGCCGCGGAGTAGTCGGCGACCGCCCAGAACAGCCCGACACCGATCAACACGAACACCGCACCCCACTCCCCCGCCGTGAGCACGTCACCGGCGGGTTCGTTCCCCGGCTCGGCCCGGCGCCACCGTACGGCCGACACCACCAGCACGATCCCACCCACCAGGCACAGTCCCGGCGCGCCGACCACCGTCCGCAACGGCGTCGCCACGACCATATTGAGCAGCCCCGCGGCGACGAGCACGACCCCGGCGACGATGGTCACCCGCACCAGCACCCGCCGCTGCACCCCACTCATTCGCGGCACCACGAACTCCCGGATCACCCTCCGGCACAACAGATACCCCAGGAACAGGCACGCCCCCGCCGCGAGCGGGAGGAACAGCGGATCCTGACTCCGCATCAGATAGTCCTGCGTGGTCAGCCCGATCGTCGTCGAGTTCACCCCGAAGTAGTCGAAGAACCAGTACGCGTGCGACCACCCGAAGAAGAACAGCAGCGCGGTGATCAGCGTCATCGGCGCGGCAATATTCCGGATCATCACCCCGAGCCGGGTCAGACCGGACTCCGTGGGCGGGGCCGCCGCCGCAGTTCCGGCCGATGGTTCCCGGGTCGGACCCGGCGTCGCCGCGCCCGTCGAACGGTGCGCGCCGTTCCCGGAATGCGCCGCGCCGGAGGAGTGCGTTTCGGTGCTCATCTCGTCGTCCTTTCCATCACGGTGCCACCGCCGGACCGCAGCCAGTGTGTCCCGGCATCGCCGATGCGCCCGCCCGGTTGTGCCGCCGCCAGTGCCCGTGCCACCGCCGGTCGGGTCCTGTGACGACCGCAGGCAAGGCGGTTGCTCCGGTCCAGCTGTTCATGACGGTCTCCGTGTCCATCCCGTCAACCACCGGACTGCCACGGGGGCGTCTCGGGGTCGCCGGTGCCGGAGCCGGACGGGTCGAAGACACCGCCCGTCGATCCGCTGGTCGCCATGCCATGGGTCGTCTCGCCAGCGCTGATTGCGGTCGTCCCGCTACTCTCGCCACTGCTGCCGCCACCCCGTGGTACCCCCAGTGGTGCCTCCTCCGCCGCTGGTCTCGCCCACGCCACCAGCCGTTCCGCCTCCGGTGCCTGTGCCACCGCCAGTCGACCCCGCGCCACCGGTTCCGTCACCGCCCGAGGCGCCGCTGATCCCGCCGACGCCTCCGGTCTCGCCACCGCCCCCGGTTCCACCGATCCCGCCCGTGTCCCCGGTCCCGCCGGTGCCGCCCGTGCCACCGGTCCCGCCGGTGCCGCCGGTGTCGCCCGTGCTGCCAGTCTCGCCGTTGCCACCGGTGCCACCGTTGCCACCGGTGCCACCGGTGCCACCGGTGCCGCCGGTCTCGCCAGTGCCGCCAGTCCCGCCCGTGCCACCGGTGCCGCCGGTCTCGCCAGTGCCGCCAGTCCCGCCAGTCCCGCTGGTGCCGTCGCCGGTGGCCGGGCATGGTTCGCTGCCGGAGAGTTGCACCGTCACCGCGGTGCCGGCGGCGACTGTTCCGCCGCTGGGTGACAGGCCGCCGAAAGTGCATTCCCGTTCGTCGGGATTCGTGATGACGTAGGACAGGGGGAGGCAGTTCGCGTCGTGGCCGGCTTCGGTGCAGGCTGCGGCGGCGGCGGCTTCGATGCGGCCCTGTAGTTCCGGAGTGAAGGTGCTGCCCACTTCCTGGAACGAGGGGATCTTGACCGGGGAACCTTTCGCCTGGTTTCCGCCGGGCGGCTTCGGTGCGGGCGGTGGAGCACCACCGGCGGGCGGGCGTGAGCCCGGGCCGACCGGGGCGCCCGGGGCGCCGTTTCCGCCACCGGACTGTCCGATCGGGCCGCCAGGTGCCTGTCCGCCACCGGCATTCTGACCGCCGGATGACGCCCCGCCACCGAAGTCCTGCCCACCGGACGATTCGCCTCCTCCGGAATCCCGACCGGTGGGCGATCCCCCGCCCGGGTCCTGATCCGCGGAGGCCGAGTGGCCGGGGCCGGCGGCATCGGTGGAGATCGGGTCGGCCGCGGGCCGCACACAGCTGATCGTCAGCGTGGCCGCGGCAGCCAGCGCGGCGAGCGCCGCCACTCGGCGCAGACGGGTCCCGGCAGGGTCGCTCGCCCGGTGCCGGGCACTCGGCCCGGAAACCCGGCGCGGGGCCGACGTCGGATCAGGTCGAACCGGTTCGCATCGCATCGTCCTCTCCTGTCGTGCAGGTGGGACGAGAATGCGCCCCGAAGGTTCCGGTGCGCGCGCGTAAGCGACTACTCGACTGTTCCGCGCGAGGGGCACGGGCGTCCGAGGTACGCGGGCCTACCGACATCCGGAGGGCACCGCCGAGGACGGTTCAGAATCCGCCGAGTGCCGTTTTCAGGTCGGGGACGTCGAGGACGACCAGGGTCTCGTCACGGACCACCGGGCACGTCTGGGTGGTGACGGTGTCGACGATGTTCCGGTTCCAGGAGATGGCGGAATTGGCGACGGTGTCCTGGACCGTCCACAGCTTCATCGCCCCGGTGAACGCCACCCGCGCCACGCGGGGACCCAGCGCGTGCCAGGTGCCCTTCTGTCCGTCGAGGATCCCGCACAGTTCGTCGACCGAGGGTTGCGAGATGGTGGGTTCTGTCGGGGTGGGGCCCGCGTCGTCGTAGCCGGAGTCGTTGCCACAGCCGCTGATCCCGAGGGCGGTCGCGGCCAGGACGAGCAGCAGGCCCGTGGACCTGGCACGGCGGGTCATCGAACGCATCGGAAGTCCTCCGATCTGTCGAGCACAACACCGCAAAGCCTACTCCCCGCACCACACCGGCCCGGCGAATGTTTATCCGGTTGTGTTCAGGACCGCGCCGGACGCGCTGCCGGGGCGCAGCATCCGGGCGCACAGAGCGCACCGTCGACGGTGCAGCCGTAGCCGGGGACCTCGCCGAGTTCCCGGACCGCGCCACCGGCGAGCTGCTCCTGGACCAGCTCGACGATCATCCGGGAGAAGCGGGCATCGGTGCCGGGCGTCCCCGCGCGCGCGAAGGCCATCCCGAGTTCGGCCGCCTTGTCGGCCGCCTCGTTGTCCAGGTCCCAGATCACCTCGAGATGGTCGGAGACGAAACCGACCGGGCACACCACGACGGCGTCGATCCCCTTGCCGTGCAACACTTCCAGGTGGTCCACGATGTCGGGTTCCAGCCACGGCACCTGCGGTGGCCCGGACCGGGACTGCCAGACCACGTCGTAGTCGGCGAAACCGGTTGCGGCGGCACACAATCGGGCCGCTTCGGCGACCTGCCTGCTGTAGAGCCTGCCGCCGTCGGCCGGCGGGCCCGCGGCGATGTCGGCCGAGACGGGGATCGAGTGCGCGGTGAACACCAGGCGCGCACCATCGCGCCGGTCGGCAGGGAGACGGCCGAGCGCGGCGGTGACGGCGTCGGCGAACGAGGCGATCAGCAGCGGATGATCGTAGTACTGGCGCAGTTTCGTCAGCTGGGGCGCGTCGGCGCCGACGGCGGTGCGGGCGCGGGCGATGTCCTCGTCGTACTGGCGGCAGCCGGAGTAACCACCCCAGGCCGAGGTGGGGAACACCAGCGCCGAGCGCACACCGTCGGCGGTCATCGTGGCGACGGTGTCCTCCACCATCGGATGCCAGTTGCGGTTGCCGAAATACACCGGCAGGTCGAGTCCGGCGTCGGCCAGATCGGCCTCGAGCGCGGCGATGATCTGCCGGTTCAGCGCGTTGATCGGCGAGACCCCGCCGAAATGCAGGTAGTGCTGGGCGACCTCGTCGAGGCGCGCGCGGGGGATCCCGCGACCCCGAGTGACGTTCTCCAGGAAAGGAATGACGTCCTCGGGGCCCTCGGGGCCACCGAAGGACAGCAGCAGCAGTGCGTCGGCGGAGCCGGACACGGTCCGCGCCTCCTTCGTCTCGGGATCAGTTGGTGAAGTTCTCCGGGAACCACATGTTGTGGCTGGCACCGCCGTCGACGTAGATGATCGAGCCGGTGGTGGCGGGCAGCCAATCCGAGAGCAGCGCCACGATGGACTTGCCCACGGCGCGCGCGTCGGCACCGTCCCAGCCGATCGGGGAGGCGCCGTCCCAGTACTCGTCGAGCTGACGCAGCTGCTTGGCGTCGTCGGTGGCGGTGCCCGCGATGGCCTTGGCCGCGAGGGTCTTCACCGGACCCGCGGCGATCAGGTTGGACCGGATCTTCTTGGCGTAACCCACTTCCCGGGCCACGTACCGGTTCACCGATTCCAGCGCCGCCTTGGAGACGCCCATCCAGTTGTAGTACGGCATCGCCACGCGCGGATCGAAGTCCATGCCGACGATGGAGCCGCCCTCGTTCATCACGGGCAGCACGGCGCGGGCCAGCGAGGCGTAGCTCCACGCGGAGATCTCGAAGGACTTCGCCACATCGGGGCCGGGGCCCTCCAGGAACGGCACCGCGTCCGGGCCCATCAGGGTCTTGGGCGCGAAGGCGATCGAGTGCAGCACGCCGTCGACGCCCTCGGGCGCCAGCGCGCGGATGGCGTCGGCCAGCGCGCCCAGGTTCTCCTCGTTGGTGACGTCGAGCGGAATCGCCGGCGGCACCTCCTGCGGCAGGCGCTTGGCGATGCGGTCGATCAGCCGCAGCCGCTCCGGGATGCCGGTGATGATCACCTTCGCGCCCTGCTCCTGCGCGACCGCGGCCGCGCTGAACGCGATCGACGAATCGGTGATGATGCCGGTGACCAGAATGGTCTTGCCTTCGAGCAGTCCGCCCATGAGTTTTCGGTTCTCCTGAAATCTGGTGGTCGTTTCGTACGCCACCGGATTGTCGGCGGCGCGGTGCGATCCGTTAGCGGGTCAGTGACCCATGCCCATGCCGCCGTCGACCGGGATGACGGCACCGGTGACGTAACGCGAGTCCTCCGACGCCAGGAAGCTGACCACCGCGGCGACGTCCTCGGCCTGGCCCAGGCGGCCCAGCGGGATGAACTTCTTGGCGGTTTCCTTCAGGTCCTCGGGCAGCTCGGCCGTCATGTCGGTCTCGATGAAACCGGGCGCCACCACGTTCGCGGTGATCGAGCGCGAGCCCAGCTCACGAGTGATGGAGCGCGCCATGCCGATCACACCGGCCTTGGACGAGGCGTAGTTGATCTGGCCGGGGCCACCGCCGAGGCCGACGACGGAGCCGAGGAAGATCATCCGGCCCCAGCGCGCCCGCAGCATGGCGCGGTTGGCGCGCTTGGCACAGCGGAAGGCGCCGGTCAGGTTGGCGTCGATGACGCGCTCGAACTGGTCCTCGGTCATGCGCATCAGCAGCGTGTCGTCGGTGATACCCGCATTCGCCACCAGCACCTCGACCGGTCCCTGGTGCTCCTCGACCTCGGTGAACGCCCGGTCGACCGACTCACTGTCGGTGACATCGCATTTCACGCCGAACAGACCTTCGGGCACCCCCGATCCGCGGTGCGTGACGGCGACCTTGTGGCCGTCGGCGAGCAGACGCTGGGCGACCGCGAGACCGATACCGCGGTTGCCACCGGTCACCAGGACCGAGCGGGATGTGACGTTCGACATAGGGTCCAACCTATCTGTTCCGGTTCGTGTGCCCCGCGCCAGGGTCGCGCCGTTGCGACTACTCACAACGCGGGGTTGCAGTGCTAGGGCAGGCGTTGACGATAGAGCAGACTGACCACGACGCCCGCGGCGACGAACAACATGCCCAGCAGCAGCCACGGTCTGCTCGCGTCGCCCCTGGTGGTCTCGTAGCCGATCTGCTCCTCGAGCGTGTCGTAGACGGCACGCAGCTCGGCCAGCGAGGACGCGGTGTAGAACTCGCCGCCGGACAGCTTGGCGATCTCCTGCAGCGAGGCGTTGTCGACGGGCACCTTGACCCGCTGCGACCCCTTGCCGTCGGAATCGGGGATCTCGACCGTGCCCCATTCGGTGCCGAAGGAGATCGTGGAGACCGGGATGTTCTTGTTCTTGGCCAGCCGGGCGGCGGTGAAACCGTGCCTCGGGTTGTCGACGTCCTTGTCGTCGGGCACGGTCTGCTTGCCGTCGGACATGAGCACGATGCGCGCGGGCGGCGGGGTCTCCGCGCCGCCCAGCACCGCGGCCAGGGTGTCGATCGACTGCAGCGCGGTGAGGATGCCCTCGCCCGTGGCGGTGCGTTCGGCCAGCTTGATGTTGTCGATCGAGTGCTTGACGGCTTCGCGGTTGGTCGTGGGCGACACCATCACCGAGGCGGTACCGGCGAAGGTGACGAAACCGAGGTTGATGCCGGGGGTCAGCCCGTCGACGAATTCCTTACCGGCCTTCTGCGCGACCTGCAGCCGGTTGGGTTCGACGTCGGTCGCCTCCATCGACAGCGACACGTCCATCACCAGCACGACGGTGGCCCGGTTGCGCGGCACCTTCTGCACGGCGGTGGGGCCCGCGGCGGCGATGGTCAGCAGCACCAGGCCGGCCAGGATGAGCGCGATCGGCACGTGCCGCATCGGGCTCGGCCGCGACGGGGCGACCCGCTCGAGCACGGTCATGTTGCCGAACTGCAGCATCCGCTTGTGCCGGGCGCGCTGCACCAGCACATAGCCGAGCACCAGCAGCGCCACGACGAGCAGGAAGCCGAGCCAGACGACGGCGGTGAAATGCGAAATACTCACTGGCGAGGCACCCGCCCGCTCGGGGCGCCGAGGCTGTGGCGCCGGGTGGACACGAACCGGACCACGTCGGCGATCCAGTCCCGATCGGTCTGCAGCGACAGCACCGGCGCGCCACAGCTGCGCAGCGCCTGCTGCACCTGCTCACGCTGGGCCTTGGCCGCCGCGGCGAAGTCGGCGCGCAGCGTGGGGGTGACGCTGAATTCGCGGGTGCGGCCCGATTCCGGATCGTGCAGCACCACGTCGCCGCCGTCGGGCAGGGCGACGTCGAGCGGGTCGAGCACCTCCACCGCGAGCAGATCGTGCCGGGCCGAGATCGCGCGCAGCGAACGCTGCCAGTCGACGTCGCCGAGGAAGTCGCTGATGACGACGGCGAGTCCGCGCTTGCGCTGCGGACGGCGCAGCGACTCGATGCCTGCCTTGAGGTCACCGCGCACACCGTCGCGGGCGTGCGGGGTGGTCGCGATGCCGCGCAGCATGGTCTGCGCGTGCAGGCGGCCGCTGCGCGCGGGGATGCGCACCAGGTCCTGACCGGTGGCGACGACCGCGCCGATCCGGTTGCCGCCGCCGGAGGTGAGGTGGGTGACCGCGGCCGCGGCGGCGATCGCCAGGTCGCGCTTCTGCACCCGGCCGGTGCCGAAGTCCAGGCTCGACGACAGGTCGACCACCAGCCAGGTCTCGAGCTCGCGGTCGGCGATCATCTGCCGCACGTGCGGATGGGTGGTGCGGGCGGTGACCGACCAATCCATCTGCCGCACATCGTCACCCGGCTGATACAGCCGCGCCTCGCCCGGTTCCGAGCCCGGTCCGGGGATGAGGCCCTGGTGGTCGCCGTGCAGCACGCCGTCGAGGCGGCGCCGCACCGTCAGCTCGAGCGTCTTGAGCGCGGCGGACAGCTTCGGGTCGGTCAGTTCCCCGGCGCGGAACGACGGCGGTGCGTGCGACGACACGGGCACGCGGACAACGGGTTCCGGCGCACTCACTGGGGCGCGACGTGGCCGGCGGGCTGGGACTGCTGCCCGTTCGCCGGCTGCGGCACGGGCTGTTGCTGAGGCGGCTGCGGGACCGCGGGCTGCTGCTGCGGGGCGGCCTGGCCGCCGACGGCCTGGGGCGCGACCTGCGGCAGACCGACGGTCTGCAGGACCCGCTTGATGACTTCCTCGGGGGTGACCTCGTCGGCGAGCGCGTCGTAGGACAGCACCAGGCGGTGACGCAGCACGTCCGGGATCACCTCGACGACGTCCTGCGGCACCACGTAGTCGCGGCCGCGGATCAGCGCCACGGCGCGCGCGGCCGCGATGATGCCGAGGCTGGCGCGCGGCGAGGCGCCGTAGGAGATCCAGTTGGCGACATCGGGCATGCCGAACTCGGCGGGCGTGCGGGTCGCGGTGATCACCCGGACGACGTAGTCGACCAGGGCGTGGTGGACGAAGACGTTGGCGGCCAGCTTCTGCAGGCGGATGATGTCCTCGGGCGCCAGGATCTGCTTGGGCTCCGGCGGGGTGACGCCCATCCGGTAGATGATCTCGCGCTCTTCCTCGACCGAGGGGTAGTCGACGACGACCTTGA
Organism: Nocardia asteroides; assembly: GCF_900637185.1. Lineage (NCBI taxonomy): Bacteria > Bacillati > Actinomycetota > Actinomycetes > Mycobacteriales > Nocardiaceae > Nocardia > Nocardia asteroides. The sequence continues at coordinate 5,136,441 of NZ_LR134352.1, forward strand.
ACAGGAAGCGGTCGCGCTGGGCCTCGGGCAGCGGGTACACGCCCTCGCTCTCGATCGGGTTCTGGGTCGCCATGACCAGGAACGGATCGGGCATCGGGTAGGTCTTGCCACCGATCGACAGCTTGCGCTCGGCCATCACCTCGAGCAGGGCCGACTGCACCTTGGCGGGGGCGCGGTTGATCTCGTCGGCGAGCACGAAGTTCGCGACGACCGGGCCGAGTTCGGTGTCGAACTCCTCGCGGCCCTGACGGTAGATGCGGGTACCGATGAGGTCGGTGGGCACCAGGTCGGGGGTGAACTGCACGCGCGAGAACGAGCCGCCGACGACCTTGGCGAAGGTTTCCACCGCGAGGGTCTTCGCGACACCGGGCACGCCCTCGAGCAGGACGTGACCGCGCGACAACACGCCCACGAGCAGCCGCTCGACGAGGCGATCCTGACCGACGATGACCCGTTTGACCTCGTAGATCGCCTTCTCGAGAGTCTGGACGTCACGCTCCAGGGTGCTCGGCGTTGCCGTACCGGCGTCCTTCGCCAGCTTCGGCCCGCTCACACCTTCCGTCGAAGTCACCAACATCCCCGCTTTCGCTTTGGTCCTGTGCGTGCCGCCCCAACTATTCCAGGTAATAGCCCGGCGCGCCGCAACCGGCCAGGAGTGGACGCGAATTCGTCGTCTTACCCAGCCCAGCTCGGTATGCCCGTCACCCTACGCATGTCGCGTGCCGGTCGCCCGCGCGACGCGGACACCCGCGGGTCGCGCCGGACCGGCCGGAGCACAGCGGCAAATTTTCAGCAACATGATCTGGCTCGCATCGGTTACCGGCGGTAACGATCCGGATTCACCGGCGGCCACCCGCCCAGGTCGGCGCCCCGGTCGGTGCGTTCGTGGCCTTGGACACACAGTTCAGCGGTACTTCTGCCGACCTCGTTGCGGTTCTATGGACCATCTCCACACGCCGATCCGTTTTATGAATCCATACCGGCCTGTCGGATTGTTTCGATCCATAGAAGGTGATCTTCATGCGGTTTTCCCACTCCTCGCGATTCTCTCGCGGTTTGCTGCCGTCGGCCGTGGTCGTCACCGTGGCGGCCGTCGGCCTCGCCGCCGCCCCCACCGCGCTGGCGAACCCCCTCTCCCCGCCCGGGATCGGGATCGGCGTCGACACCGGTTCGGCCGGCCTCGATCTCGGCACCGGATCCAGTACGGCAGGCACCACGCTCGGCCTGGGTACCGGCAGTTCCGGGGCGAGCACCGGCGGTGCACTCGACACCGGCAGCGGCGCCGTAGGCACCGAACTCGGCCTCGGCACCGGATCCGGCGGCGGCGCTGGAACCGAACTCGGGCTCGGCTCCGGATCCGGATCCACGGGCGCGCCGGGCACCGGAAGCACGTCGGGCGCGGGCACCGAACTCGGGCTGGGACCCGGTGCCGGATCATCAGGAACAGGCTCGGGGACCGGCCTTCTCAACGGCGCGGAAGCCCTGGGCACCGGCAGCGCGACCGGATCGGGCGGTCCCGGCGCCGTCGGCACCGGCAGCGCGCTGGGACCCGGCAGCGCGTCGGCCGGTGGCACCGGCAGCGCGTCGGCCTCCGGCAGCTCCGAAGCACTCGGCACCGGAGGCGCAGTGACGAGCGGCAGCGCCGACGCGCTCGGCACCGGCAGCGCCCTCGCGACCGGCAGCGCCGACGCGCTCGGCACCGGAAGCGCCCTCGCGACCGGCAGCGCCGACACGCTCGGCACCGGAAGCGCCCTCGCGACCGGCAGCACCGACACGCTCGGCACCGGCAGCGCCCTCGCAACCGGCAGCACCGACACGCTCGGCACCGGCAGCGCCCTCGCAACCGGCAGCACCGACACGCTCGGCACCGGCAGCGCCCTCGCAACCGGCAGCACCGACACGCTCGGCACCGGCAGCGCCCTCGCAACCGGCAGCGCGGATGCGCTCGGCGCGGGTAGCGCTTTGGCAGCCGGGAGCTCTGAAGCGCTCGGCGCCGGGGGCGCACTCGGCAGCGGTAGCGCGGCGGCCTCGGGCAGCGGCACGACACTTCTAGGGTCGGGCAGTGCCGCCAATGGAAGTTCCGCCGGCCTGGGCGTCCTCGCCGCCCTGCTCGATACGGGCAGCGCAGTCGGCGGGGCCGGTGCGGCGACAGGTCTGAGCGCGCTGCTCGGTACCGGAAGCGCGGGGGCCCTAGGCACCAGCCTCGCGGGGGTGCTCGGCACCGGCAGCGCAGGGGCCCTTGGCACCGGTCTCGCGGGAGCCCTCGGCACCGGCAGCGCAGGGACCCTCGGCACTGGTCTCGCGGGAGCCCTCGGCACCGGCAGCGCAGGGACCCTCGGCACTGGTCTCGCGGGAGTGCTCGGCACCGGAAGCGCGGCGGCACTGGGCACCGGCAGTGCGGGAGCCCTCGCCACCGGTAGTGCGGGGGCCGGCGCACTCGGACTCGGCAGCAGCATCGGGACGTTGGCGCTACTGCTCGGCACCGGCAGCGCAGGAGTCGGCAGCGCGGCACTCGGCAGCGCCGCACTCGGCAGCGCGGCAGTCGGCAGTGCCGCACTCGGCAGCGCCGCACTCGGCAGCGCAGGTGTCGGCAGTGCGGCAGTCGGCAGCGCAGGTGTCGGCAGTGCGGCAGTCGGCAGCGCAGGAGTCGGCAGTGCGGCAGTCGGCAGCGCAGGAGTCGGCAGTGCGGCAGTCGGCAGCGCCGCGTTGGGTGGCGCAGCGCTCGGCGGTGCATTGGCGGGGGCGGGGTCTTCCCAGGGGCCCGGCACGTCCGGTGAGCACAGCGAACCGTCGCCCACCCCGCCGGCTGCGGACGGCAACGGTCCGGGTGGATCCACCGCCCCGGAGACCGATTCCGGCGACTCGACCAACTCCGGCGACACGCACGAGTCCGGCCGGTCCAGCGGGGCGACTCTCACCGGTGGCGGAGCCACCACGTCCACCGCGCAGGGGTACGGAGCACCCTCCGGCGCACCCGAGACCGGCGCGGGCGGACGGTTCACCGACGATCGGTTGATGCTGGCGGGGTTCGGCGTGCTGGCACTGCTCGGCGCCGCTGTCGCCGTGACCCGCGACCGGCACCCCGCCCGGCGGAACCGGGCATGACCCGACAACCGGAGACAGTGTGGCGGCTGCGCGGCCGCACCGCCAGGGAAGAACCCGGTGCCGCGCTGCCGCGCGGACGACACCGTCGACGGCGCAACGGCGGCCCGAGCGCGCAATGCTCCGCTGCCGGCGCCGGTCGGCGCCGCCTGTGCGGTGACCAGCCGATCCCGTCCCGGGTGACGCAGTCGAACGCGCCGACGCCGATCTCGCCGGCGTGGTCCGGCTGGGGGCCGATCCGCCGATCGAACTGCCGGACGGCCCGCGATCGCCGCACGGAGCCGGCTGCTCACCGGCGCGCCACGCACACGGGTACTCGGCACCGTCGACCTGCAGGCCCGAGGGCAACCGGGCCGGTCGGCAGGCGAAACCGGCACTGCGCGGGAAGGATTGGGTGGTGATCGGCAGGTCGCGGGCACGGACCGTCCGGACCGTGGTGGTGGCGTCGGTCCTGGTCGGCGTGGCGGCGGGATTCTTCGTCACCGCCGCCACGCGGGTGCCCGGACAAGCCGAACCGCCGCCTGCCCACGTCGACACCGCATTGCCGGGCACCGTCGCGGCGGCCGCGCCGCTGGACCGCTCGGCGCCGGTCCGGCTGGAGATTCCGCGGATCGGACTCGACACCAGCCCGGGACGCAGCGGCACGACCACGAGCGGAGCACTCGCCGCGCCTGCGGATTTCGCGCACACGACGTGGTTCGAGCCGGGTGCCAGCCCCGGCGAGGCGGGCCCGGCGGTGATTCTCGGACACGTCGACTCGACGAGCGGACCCGCCGTGTTCTTCCGGCTGGGCGAACTCGCCGCCGGTGACGAGGTCCTGGTGACCAGGGCCGACGGCCGCACGGCGCACTTCGTCGTCGACCGCACCGAGTCGGTCGACAAGACCGAGTTCCCCACCGACCGGGTCTTCGCCGACGACGGCACCGCCCGCCTGCGCCTCATCACCTGCGGCGGCACCTTCGACCCGGACCGAGGCCGCTACCTGGCCAATGTCATCGTCTACGCGACCCTGGTCGCCACCACCTGACCGGCGCGGCGACCGCGCGGCGCCTACTCGGTGACGATGCGGACCGCGTACGGCATGATCCCGTCCTCGCGGACCGGCGAGATCTTCACGACGTCACCGGATTCGGGGGCTTCGATCATGGTGCCGTCGCCCAGGTACAGGGCGACGTGCGCGCTGCCGCCGGGGCCCCAGAACAGCATGTCGCCGCGTTCGCGGTCGTCGACGTCGACGCGGGTGCCCGCGTTGTACTGATAGCCGCTGTAGTGCGGCAGGGACACCCCGATGCCGGCGAAGGCGTAGAGCATCAGGCCGGAGCAGTCGAAGCCGATCTTGTTGTAGTCGCCGTGGGCGTCGGCGGTGCCGCCGTCGCGGATCCCGAGGGTGGGCCCGTCCTCGTCGCCACCGCCCCAGGCATAGGTGACGCCGAGCTGCGACATGGCCCGGTCGATCACCGTCTCGATCGCCGCCGAGCCGGTGACCTGTGGGCGCGTCGGGCGGGGTTTGGTCTTGCGCGGCGAGGCCGGGGTGGATTCGAGTTCGGTGTGCGGGCGCTGCCCTTCCCCGAGGCGGGCGGCGCGGTCGCGGGCGGCCTGGTCGGCGGCGGCGCGCTGGGCGGCGGCATTGGCGGCGGCCAGCAGTGCGGTGACCTCGGCCTTGCGCTGGTCGTCCCAGGCCAGGAACACCTCACGCTGGCTCTGCAGCCCCGACACCGTCGCGCGGGCGACATCGAGGGCCGCCTGGGCGGCGGCGCGGTCACGCTGGAGGTTGTCGCGGGCGACGGACTGGGCGTCGAATTCGTTCTTGGCCACCGACATCGCGGTTTGGGCGGCGTTCTTCTTCTGTTCGGCCGCGCCCGCGGCGGCGTCGGCGTCGGTCTTGGCCTGCCGGGCCGCGGCATTCTGGTTGGCCTGGGCGATCTGGGTGCGGCGCAGGTCGTCGAGCACCTGACGCTGGTTCTTGGAGACCATGCTCAGCACCTGGGCGCGGTCCATCGCGGTGTCGGGGGTGGCGGAGGCGAGGTAGGTGACGACCGAGCTGTTGACCGGGCGCACGTAGGCCTGGGTCGCGAGCTGGTCGAACTCCTGGCGCGCGCCCGCGACTTTCGCGCCCGCGTCGGCCAGCAGATTCTGTGAATCGGCGACGGCGGCCGCGGCCGCATCGGCGGCGTCCCTGGCGCTCTGCAGGTCGACGAGCGCCTGGTTGACCGCTTCGCGTTTCGCGGCGAGCACGTCGTCGAGGGCGCGCAGCTGCTGATCGGCCGCGGCGACGCGGTTGATCAGGACGCCGATCTCGCCGACGCGGGCGTCGACCTGGGCGCCGGCGCCCGCGATCTCCCCGTCGGACGGGTTGGGCGGCGGCGGTGGCACCGCCGCGACCGGTCCCGCGCTCGCGAGGAGGGCCAGCGCCAGCAGCAATCCTGCCGCTACCCGTAATAGACCTGGTTCGTCCTGCCTGCCCGCTGCGCGCACGGCACCTCCGAGTGACTCGACTCGACATACGTCACCGGCGCATCAGCCCACCCATCGACCACAGGAGTCGACCAATGCCCCCTTTACCACTGCCTTCACGATCGCGATCACCGCAACCGTACGACACATAGTTCACAAAGGAAACATCAGCCACAGGATGACAGGCGTGTAATTTGACGATTGCCCGAAATTAGCCTGACGAGCGACAGGTTTGCAGCACAAAAACAGACCGCAGGTCTGGAAATGTGGCGTAAGGGAAACCAGTTACTGGAGAGAACCCGTGTCGCGCCCCGACACGGCGGCCGGATCCCGCGCATCGTCGTCGGGACCGCGCCGCGCCTTCACGACATAGAGCCCGGCGATGGCCAGCACGGTGAGCGTCAGCAGCACGCCGGTGATCGCACCCCAGGACACGCCCTCGGGCTGCTCGAGCCGGCCCACGAAGGCCTGCACGGCCTCCTCGGGGTGGTTGCCCTTGTACTTGGCCGCGTCCTCGGCCCATTCCAGCCGGACCCGGCTGATGCTGTCGCTGTGGGTGCCGATCCAGTCGTCGCTGAACACCGCGACGGTGCCCTCCGTGCTTTTGCCCACCTCGGTGGCCAGGTCACGTAGGCTCGAGTCGTGGCCGGGGTTGCCGGGAACGACGACGACGCTCAGCGGGATCCCCTCGGATCGCGCCTGGGCGACGATCGCCGCCAGCTTCTCCTGGTTCACACCCTTCGGGGCGGCGACGTGATTGTCGGCGAGATCGGACCGGACACTGCTCAGCACAATATTGGGCGGCAGTTCCGCGGCCATCGGCGCAAAGGTGTGCAAGACGGTCATCTTCCATCCGGTCTGTCGAGCCACGGTCGCCTGCGTTGCGACGGGCATCCAACACTGCAGGGTGAGCGTCAACGCGTCATTCCCCGACTCGCTCGACAGGCACAGTACGCGACGCCGCGCGCGAACATGCCCGCACGGCACGCTCAACCGCCCCCGCGCATTTCATAGGACAAGCGTACTGTTAGGCTCGTACGGCGAGGAATCCGGCATCTCACGGCGCCGGAACCCCCTCCGAAGACGCGAGTCGCCGGCACAGCCCCGCCGGCGGCACACCCTCACAGATGAGTGGAGCTGACGTGACGAAGATTGATACCTTCGGCGCCAAGGGCACGCTCGAGGCCGGAAGCAACTCCTACGAGATCTTCCGTCTCTCGGCCGTTCCCGGCACCGAGAAGCTGCCCTACGCCCTGAAGGTGCTGGCGGAGAACCTGCTGCGCACCGAGGACGGCGCCAACATCACCGCCGATCACATCCGCGCGATCGCCAACTGGGACCCGTCGGCGCAGCCGAACGTCGAGATCCAGTTCACCCCGGCGCGTGTGATCATGCAGGACTTCACCGGCGTGCCCTGTGTCGTCGACCTCGCCACCATGCGCGAGGCCGTGGCCACCCTCGGCGGCGACCCGAACAAGGTCAACCCGCTCTCCCCCGCCGACATGGTCATCGACCACTCGGTGATCCTGGACGTCTTCGGCCGCGCGGACGCGCTGGAGCGCAACGTCGAGCTCGAGTACGAGCGCAACGGCGAGCGGTACCAGTTCCTGCGCTGGGGCCAGGGCGCCTTCGACGACTTCAAGGTCGTACCCCCGGGCATGGGCATCGTGCACCAGGTCAACATCGAGTACCTGGCCCCCACGGTCATGGTCCGCAACGGCCAGGCCTACCCCGACACCTGTGTCGGCACCGACTCGCACACCACCATGGTCAACGGCCTGGGCGTGCTGGGCTGGGGCGTGGGTGGCATCGAGGCCGAGGCCGCGATGCTGGGCCAGCCGGTCTCCATGCTGATCCCGCGCGTCGTCGGCTTCAAGCTGACCGGTGAGATCAAGCCGGGCGTCACCGCCACCGACGTGGTGCTCACCGTCACCGACATGCTGCGCAAGCACGGTGTGGTCGGCAAGTTCGTCGAGTTCTACGGCAAGGGTGTGGCCGAGGTCCCGCTGGCCAACCGCGCCACCCTGGGCAACATGAGCCCCGAGTTCGGTTCCACCGCCGCGATCTTCCCGATCGACGCCGAGACCGTGAACTACCTGCGCCTGACCGGCCGGTCCGACGAGCAGCTCGCGCTGGTCGAGGCCTACGCCAAGGAACAGGGCCTGTGGCACGACCCCGACCACGAGCCGGCCTACTCCGAGTACCTGGAGCTGGACCTGGGCACCGTGGTGCCGTCCATCGCCGGTCCGAAGCGCCCGCAGGACCGCATCCTGCTGAGCGAGTCGAAGTCCGCGTTCCGTTCCGACATCGTGAACTACGTCGACTCGGCCGACCTGACCGCGCTGGACGAGGGCGTCGAGGAGACCTTCCCGGCCTCGGATCCGGTCTCGGTCTCGGCCGGTGCCGCCGACGACACCTACGTTCCCGCCCACTCGGCCGCCAACGGCGCCGAGGGTCGTCCGTCCAAGCCGGTCACGGTTCGCTCCGCCGAGCGTGGTGACTTCGTGCTCGACCACGGCGCCGTCGTGGTCGCGGGCATCACCTCCTGCACCAATACCTCCAACCCGTCGGTCATGCTGGGCGCCGCCCTGCTGGCCCGCAACGCGGTGGAGAAGGGCCTGTCCACCAAGCCGTGGGTCAAGACCAACATGGCGCCGGGCTCGCAGGTCGTCTCGGACTACTACGAGAAGGCCGGCCTGTGGCCGTACCTGGAGAAGCTGGGCTTCTACGTGGGTGGCTACGGCTGCACCACCTGCATCGGCAACACCGGCCCGCTGCCCGAGGAGATCTCGGCCGCGATCAACGACAACGACCTGTCGGTGACCGCCGTGCTGTCCGGTAACCGCAACTTCGAGGGCCGCATCTCCCCCGACGTGAAGATGAACTACCTGGCCTCCCCGCCGCTGGTCATCGCCTACGCGCTCGCGGGCACCATGGACTTCGACTTCGAGACCGACGCCCTGGGCCAGGACTCCGACGGCAACGACGTGTTCCTGAAGGACATCTGGCCGTCCCCGCAGGAGATCGACGACACCATCAAGTCGGCGATCAACCAGGAGATGTTCAAGAAGTCCTACGCCACCGTGTTCGACGGTGACGAGCGCTGGCAGAACCTGGCCACCCCGGAGGGCGACACCTTCGCGTGGGACGACAAGTCGACCTACGTCCGCAAGGCGCCGTACTTCGACGGCATGCAGATGGAGCCGTCCCCGGTCACCGACATCACCGGCGCGCGCGTGCTGGCGCTGCTGGGCGACTCGGTCACCACCGACCACATCTCCCCGGCCGGCCCGATCAAGCCCGGCACCCCCGCCGCGCAGTACCTCGACGCCAACGGTGTGGCCCGCAAGGACTACAACTCGCTGGGCTCGCGTCGTGGTAACCACGAGGTGATGATCCGCGGCACCTTCGCCAACATCCGGCTGCGCAACCAGCTGCTCGACGACGTCTCGGGTGGCTACACCCGCGACTTCACCCAGGACGGTGGCCCGCAGGCGTTCATCTACGACGCCTCGCAGAACTACCAGGCCGCGGGCATCCCGCTGGTCGTGCTGGGCGGCAAGGAGTACGGTTCGGGCTCCTCGCGCGACTGGGCTGCCAAGGGCACCAGCCTGCTGGGCGTGAAGGCCGTCATCACGGAGTCGTTCGAGCGCATCCACCGCTCCAACCTCATCGGCATGGGCGTCATCCCGCTGCAGTTCCCGGCCGGTCAGTCGGCGGCCTCGCTGGGCCTCGACGGCACCGAGACCTTCGACATCGCGGGCATCACCGCGCTGAACGAGGGTGTCACCCCGGAGACCCTGAAGGTCACCGCCACCAAGGAAGACGGCTCGAAGGTGGAGTTCGACGCGGTCGTGCGCATCGACACCCCCGGTGAGGCCGACTACTACCGCAACGGCGGCATCCTGCAGTACGTGCTGCGCAACATGATCCGCGGTTAATCACCGCGTACGACAACCCCCGTCTCGGTTCGCCGGGGCGGGGGTCCGTGTATCCCCGCTGGAGGACTCATGCCCAAGGTCAGCGACGACCACCTCGCCGCCCGCCGCAGCCAGATCCTCGACGGTGCACGGCGCTGCTTCGCCGAATACGGCTACGACGGCGCCACGGTGCGCCGTCTGGAGGAGGCCATCGGCCTCTCGCGCGGCGCGATCTTCCATCACTTCCGCGACAAGGACGCGCTGTTCTTCGCCCTGGCCAAGGACGACGCCGAGCGCATGGCCGAGGTCGCGGCCAATCAGGGCATCGTGCAGGTGATGCGGGACATGCTCGCCCGCCCTGAGGAATTCAACTGGCTGGGCACCCGGCTCGAGATCGCCCGCCGGGTCCGCACCGATCCGGAGTTCCGGGCGGGCTGGACCCAGCGCTCGGCCGAACTGACCGCGGCCACCCTGGCCCGCCTGGAACGGCGCAAGGCCGCGGGCGCGCTGCGCGACGACGTCCCCACCGACGTGTTGCTCGGTTACCTCGACCTGGTCCTCGACGGCTTGATCGCGCGGATCGCCTCGGGTCACACCGACGACAACCTGTCCGCCGTGCTCGACCTGGTCGAGGCGTCGGTGCGCCGCCGCGACTGAGCACAGCGAAACCCACACCGCCGCACGACCTTTCGGGCCGCGCGGCGGTTTTCGCGCATTCGGGGCCGCTCCTCGATTGCGGCGCACGGGATTCCGCCGATCCATAGTTTCCCGCGGCGGGATCGGCTAGCCCTCCAGACTCCGCAGCATGATGCGGGCGATGCGGTCCAGCGCCTCCCGGTCGGCCGGTTCGAGCACCGACAGCATGCGCGTCTCGTTCTCGGTGTGCGCGGCGACCACCACGTCGACGAGTTCGCGCCCCGCCGGGGTGAGCGCGACGCGCACCGCCCGGCGATCGCCCGGGTCGGCGATCCGGCGGACCAGCCCGGCGCTCTCCAGCCGGTCGATCCGGCCGGTCATACCCGCCCGCGACAGCATCAGGGTGTCGGCCAGGACCGACGGGTTGAGTTCGCAGGGATCACCCGAACGGCGCAGTGCCGCCAGCACATCGAACTCGCCGCGCTGGAGTCCGTGCGCGGTGAAGACCGCTTCGATCCGGGCCGTGGCGACGGCCGTCAGCCTGCCGAGCCTGCCGAACACGGCCATCGCCGCGAGATCGAGGTCGGGTCGTTCGCGCCGCCACTGCGCGGCGATGGCGTCGACGGCGTCCGGTTCATCCATGGACACGATTCTATTCGCCGCGATATAGTTCGGTAGCGAATTATCAACCGGCGAATGGAAAAGTCATGACGAACCCGCGCGACATCGCCCTCTGCCTGCCCGAGGACGCGGAGACCCTGGGCACCGACACGGTGCGCATGCGCCTGCTCACCGACGCGAACGCCAGCGACGGGACCGTCAGCACGCTGGAGGTCACCATGGCCCAGGGCGCCGACGGCGCGGCCCCGCATTTCCACACCCGCTCCGACGAGCTGTTCTATGTCGCCGACGGCGAGCTCCAGGTCATGGCGGGCGATCGCATCCTCACCGTCGGGGCGGGCGGCTCCCTGGTGGTGCCGCGGCACATGCCGCACGCCTTCGGCGCCACGCCCGACAGCGGCGCGCGCATCCTCATCGCCCTGATGCCCGGCGTGCAGCGGTTCGAGTACTTCCGGTTGCTCGACCGGCTCATCCACGGCGACGCCACCCACGAGGAATTCCTGGCCGCCCAGGAGGAGTTCGACAACCACTTCGTCGACGCGCCGGCCTGGTGGGCCGAGCGCACCGCCCACCGCCGCTGAGTCATGACCCAACCGGGTGGTTTGTGGCGCAGATTGCAGCCCGATCGGGAACATCGGCGCCGGAGACCTCGGTTATACGCCGTATGACGTTCTCCGTGCCGGTCCTCGTCCGTGGCTACGAACTCGACACCCAGGGCCACCTGAATCACGCCGTGTACCACCAGTACGGCGAGCATGCCCGCTGGGAGCTGATGCGGGCGGCGGGTATCCCGCAGGACAAGTTCCTGGCCAGCGGTATCGGAGCGGTGGTGCTCGAGTCGACGATCAAGTACAAGCGGGAACTGCGCGGCGGCGACGAGGTCACCGTGACCTGCGAATTCGACTGGGACGGCGGCAAGGTCTTCAAGTTCCACCACCAGATCGTGAAGCTCGACGGCACGGTCTCCGCGGAGATCACCGTGGTGGCCGGAGCGATGGATCTGACCGAGCGCAAGCTCGTCCCCAACCCCGCCGAGCACTTCCGCAGCCTGGCCGAACGTCCCGAGCTGCTCGGCCTCTGACGGACCCGACGACGGCCCGCGGCGTACCCGCCGCGGGCCGTCGTCGTCTCGGGGTCAGGCCGTGAGCAGCTCGGTGAGGTGGTCGGCGATGGCGACGACCGTGGGCTGCTGCCAGAAGACGGTGGCCTGCAGCTTGTGGCCGAAGCGCTTCTCCAGCTTCTTGCGGATCGTCACCGTCATGACCGAGTCGAGGCCCTGTTCCAGCAGCGGCCTGCGCGGATGCAGGTCGGCGGTGTCGGGCAGGCGCATCTCGCCGGCGATCGTGCCGGTCACCTCGGTGACGACCAGTGCGTGCAGTTGCTCGGCGGTGAGGTTCTCCAGCGAGAGCACCGGTCCGAGCGCGCCCGTGCCCGCGGTCGCGTCGTCCTCGACGGGCCGGTCGATGACCGGGTAGACCATGCCGGTCACCCGTGCGATCACGGTGCCGTCGGTGCCGGCGACCAGGCCGTCGACCACGTCGGTTCGGGCCGGGTCGAGGGCCACCTCGATCACCGCCTCCTCCGGCGGCGCCCCGGCGCAGGTGACGTCGTCGATCTGGACGACCATGCGCAGCAACGGATCACCGCCGAACGCGGCGGGCGCGATCGACATGACCGCGTCCAGTAGCGGCGCCCAGGTGGAACTGCCGCCGGGCGCGACGCGGACCCGCGCACGCACCACGTCGGCGCCCATCAGCAGATCCTCGACCCGCCAGTCGAACCCGGTCTCGGGCACGCCCACCGTGGCGAGACGCTGATGGATCACCCCCGGATCGACCGGGAACATCCGGCGCTGCGCCGGATCGCCGAGGGCGGCGGGCAGCGGAGCGGGCGCGACGGTGGCCGCCTCGGCGTGGATCAGCCAGGCCGCTTCCTGCTCGGGGTCCTCGCCGGGGGTGCGGGAGGCGATACGCAGGACGCCGCGCTCGGGGTCGTGCACGATCTGGACCTCGCGCTCGCCCTCGGTGAGCAGGGGGTGCCGCATCGCGACCGTCGCGAGGGCGAGCGGGCCGTCGGCGCCCGCGCCCGCCTGCCGGAAGGTCTCGACGAGGACCGCGGCGGGGACGATCTCGGCCCCGTTGAGGGCATGACTGCCCGGGTAGGGCCGGTTCTCGTCGACGAGCACGGTGTTCCAGATCCGCAGGTCGCTGCCCGCGACCGTGCTCGCGGTGCCCAGCAGGGTGTGCGAGCTCGCGTCGTGGCCCTGCCCCGGCACGCGACCGGCCACCGACGGCGCGTACCAGAGCTGTCGTCCCTGCCAGGCGTAGCCGGGCAGTTCGGCGGGCTCGGCCGCCGGGTGCAGCCGGTCCAGGTCGACGAGCAGGCCGCGGCAGTGCACCGCGCCCAGCGCGGCCAGGAAGGTGAGCTGTTCGGGCAGGTCGCGGCGCAGCGTGGTGCCGACGAACGCGTCGTCGAAACCGCTCTCCCCCAGCGTTTCCCGGACGGAGTGCGCGACCACCGGGTGCGGGGAGATCTCGAGGAAGTCGCGGAACCCGTCGGCCAGCGCGGCCTCGACCGCGCCGGCCAGCCGGACGGGGTTGCGCAGGTTGGCGACCCAGTACCCGGCGTCGGTGGCCGGCGCGGACCGCGCGTCCAGCAGCGCGGTCGAGTACATCCGGACCGTGTGCGGGCGGTAGGTCAGATCGGCGCCCGCGAGCGCGAGTTCGTCGAGCAGCGGGTCCATGTGCGGGCTGTGGAAGGCCACGTCGGAGGCGACCCGGCGCACCCCGATCCCCTCCTCCGGCCAGCTCGCCAGGACCTCGTCGACGGCCGCCGGGTCACCGGAGAGCACGCTCGACACCGTCGAGGACGCGATGGCGGCGACGAGATCGGTTCTGTCGCCGAGCTTTTCCTGGGCCGCGCCGAGCGGGATCGTCACCATGGCCATGGCGCCCGCACCGGCGACCCGGCGCAGCAGCAGGGAGCGGCGGCAGATCAGCGTGGCGCCGTCGGTGACCGACAGCGCGCCCGCGGCGACGGCGGCGGCGATCTCCCCGACCGAGTGTCCGATCACCGCGTCCGGGGTGACGCCGTAGGCGCGCCACATCGCCGCCAGGCCGACCTGCATCACGAAGATCATGGTCTGGATCCGGTCGACACCGTCGACCTCGTCGTCGAGCAGGACCTGTCGGGGCGAGAAACCGATCTCGGCCAGGAAGACCGGCTCGATCTCGTCGACCACGGCGGCGAATTCCGGGACGGCGAGCAGATCGCGGCCCATGCCACGCCACTGCGAGCCGTGCCCGGAGAACACCCACACCAGTCCCTTGCCGAACTCGCCGGCGGTGGGTCCGGTGGCGACGCCGGGGTCGCGGCGGTCGGCGGCCAGCGCCCGCAGCCGGGCGACCAGCTCGGACTCGTCGCGGGCCACGACGACGGCGTTGTGGGCCAGCTGCGAACGGCGATGGGTCAGGGTGTGCCCGACCGCGTCGAGCGAGACCGCGCCCGCCCGGCGCTCGACCCAGTCGGCCAGCCGGTCGGCGTAGGCGCGCAGGGCGGGCTCGGCGGCCGCCGACAGCGGGAACAGGCGGTGGCCGTCGAGGTCGGCGCGCGGTGCGGCGGCGGGACGCGCGGGCGCGGCGGGTGCCTCCTCGAGCACGAGGTGGGCGACGGTGCCGCCGTAGCCGAACCCGGACACTCCAGCCCGGCGCGGGCCGTGGCCGGTGGGCCACGGGGTGTGCTCGGTGGTGAGCCGCAGACCCGCGGTGTCCCAGGGGATCTCGGGGTTGGGTTCGCTGACCAGCGGGGTGCGCGGGATCTCGCCGTTGGCCAGCGCCAGCACGGTCTTGATCACGCTGGCCACGCCCGCGGCGCCCTCGAGGTGGCCGATGTTGGCCTTCACCGAACCGATCAGCAGCGGCTCGCCCGCGGGCCGCGCCGACCCGTAGACCGCGGCCAGCGCCTCGGCTTCCATCGGATCGCCCAGCCGGGTGCCGGTGCCGTGCGCCTCGACGAAATCGACGGTGGCCGGGTCGATTCCGGCGTGCTTGCAGGCGCGCTGCATGACGTGCGCCTGAGCCTGGCCCGACGGCGCCATGATGCCGTTGGTGCGGCCGTCCTGGTTGACCGAACTGCCGCGCACCAGCGCGAGCACCTGGTCGCCGTCGCGCTGGGCGCTGTCGAGGCGGCGCAGCACCACCACGCCGCAGCCTTCGCCGCGGCCGTAGCCGTCGGCGGTGGCGTCGAAGGCCTTGCTGCGCCCGTCCGGGGCCAGCGCGCCCGCCGCGTCCAGGGTGATCGTCTGCCCGGGAGTGACCACCAGGTTCACCCCGCCGACGATGGCCAGGTCGCATTCGCCGTTGCGCAGGCTCTGCGACGCCAGGTGCAGGGCCACCAGCGAGGCCGAGCACGCGGTGTCGACCGCGACGCTGGGGCCGCGCAGGTCGAACGAGTGCGACAGGCGGTTGGCCACCGCGCAGGTGGCGGCGCCGATGCCGGTCCAGGCCTCGATGCCGGCCAGGTCCTCCAGCATCAGGGCGCCGTAGTCGCCGGTGCAGACGCCGACGAACACGCCGGTATCGCTGCCGGCCAGGGTGCGCGGCGCGATGCCGGCCTGTTCCAGTGCGTCCCAGGTGACTTCGAGCAGCAGGCGCTGCTGCGGGTCCATCAGCGCGGCCTCGCGCGGGGAGATGCCGAAGAACTCCGCGTCGAACCGGTCGATCTCGCGCAGGAAACTGCCGCGGGTCACGGTGTTCCGCACGGCGGTCGCGAATTGCGGTGTGCGGTGCCGGTATCGGGACCAGCGCTCCGGCGGGATCTCGCCGTAGGTGTCGCGACCGGCGGCGAGCAGGTCCCAGAAGTCGGCGGGCGAGCCGACATCGCCGGGGAAGCGACAGCCGATGCCGATCACCGCGACGGGATCGACCGCGGTGCCTGCGTTGTCGTGTTCGGGGTGGGACATAGCCTTCTCATTCCTGGGGGTGAGCGGTGCGGAGCCGGCCGGGGCGGTCATGCCGTCCAGCCCGGATCACGCAGAACCTTGACGACCGCGGCCGACAGCAGCACCCCGGGCGCCGAGCCGAACAGCAGCATGTACTGACCGGGGCCGAGCTGCCCCGTGGTGACCAGGTGCTCGAACGACAGGATCTGGTCGCTGGCCGAGCAGTGGCCGATCTCGCGCCCGAACTCCCAGGTCGACAGCTCCATCGGCAGCCCGAGCGGCACCATGCAGCGCTGTTCGGTGGCCTCGCGCGAGCAGTTCAGGAACGCGACGCGGGCGATGTCGGCCAGTTCGATGCCTGCCTCGGCCAGCGCCTGCCCCACCACCACGGGAATCTGGTCGCGTACCTGGGCCAGGGCCGCGCCCAGCGGCGAGTCCGGGGCGGCGGCGACCTTGGCGGTGATCTCCCGCATCCGGGCGGAGAAGTCGGGCGCCTTCCCCTGGGTCACCCCCGGCGGGAACATCGGTTCGCTGGCCCGGTGGATCTCCTCGGCCTCCGGAATGGCGGTGTGGCACACCGAAAGCAGCTGGGCGAACCCGTCTTCGCGGTTCAGCACGACCGCCGCGGCGGCGTCGCCGGCGACGAACAGCGCCGACATCCGCCACCGGTCCATCAGCGGGGTGCCGAAGTTGTCGGCGGCGACCAGCAGCGCGCTGGTGCGGGCGGGGTCGGCGCGCAGGTATTCGAAGGCCATCGACAGTCCGGAGAACATGCCGTTGCAGCCCTGCCGGATCTCGAGCGCCGGGATCGGCCCGACCAGGTGGCGTTGCAGATAGGAGTGCGGCAGCCAGCCCTCGGGGCCCTGGAGCCAGGTGCTGGCGTACAGCAGCAGGTCCAGGTCCTCGGCGGCCAGGCCGGAGCGTTTCACGGCGACTTCGGCGGCGCGCAGCGCCATCTCCGGCGCGGGGACGGGCCCGGCGACGGCGGCGCCGCCGAGTTCGTGGATCTCGGCGGTCTCGGCGGGGTAGAGCCCCTGGGCGACAGCCTCTTCGGTGCGGACCGTCGCGGGCAGGAAGGAGCCGACGGCGGCGATGTAGGTATCGGGGGTACGCATGGGTGTCCTCGGTCGATCGGTTCGAGCGGCTAGCGGCCGGTCCAGTTCGGGCGGCGTTTCTCGGCGAAGGCGAGCGGGCCCTCGGTGGCGTCGGCCGAGTCGGCGCGCAGGCGTTCCCACGGGTAGTCGGCGGCGAAGGCCGCGGGCAGCGGCAGGGTCGCCGAGCGCGCCGCCGCCTCCTTGATCGCGCGCACCGACAGCGGGGCGCAGGCGAGCAGGTCCGCGACCCAGCCGTCCACGCACGCGTCCAGCTCGGCCGCGTCGACCACCTCGTTGATCAGGCCGAGCTCGTAGGCCCGGGCCGCCGGGAGGGGCCGTCCGGTCAGCAGATGCCCCATGGCGACCCGGTGCGGGATCTGGCGCGGCAGCCGGAAGACACCGCCCGCGCCGGGGATCAGGCCCAGTTTCGCCTCGGGCAGCCCGAATCGGGTATCGGTGGCGGCGACGACGATGTCGCAGGCGAGGGCGAGTTCGCAGCCACCGCCCAGGGCGTAGCCCGACACCTTCGCCACGATCGGCTTGGCGAAGGAGAACCGTTCGGTCAGGCGCGGATAGCCGGGCTTGCCCGCGCTGCCGAACGAGGACCGGGTGGGCTCGCCGTCCCCGATCCGCCCGGCCAGTTCCTTGAGGTCCTGGCCCACCGAGAAGGCCCTGTCGCCCGCACCGCTCAGGACCACGACCCAGACGTTCTCGTCGGCCTCGATGTCGTCCCAGATCTCGGCGAGCTCGGCGTGCATGGCCCGGTTCATCGCGTTGAGCACGTGCGGCCGGTTCAGTTCCACGGTCGCGACGCGGCCCTGCTTGCGGTAGTCGACGGTGCGCGCGGCGGTGGTGGTGGTCATCGGTCCGCCTTGCGCCCGAAGCGTTCGGTCTTGGCCAGCACGTCGGGCGAATACAGCCGCAGCGCCTGGTGCAGCGCGAATTCGGCCAGATAGCGCCGGAATACGTCCTGGGGCTCCTCCGCCACGACCAGCATGTGCTTGTTGGCGACCACCGCCGGTGCGGCCAATCGGGCTGCCGCGCGGTCGATCTCGGCGTCCATCTCAGCCGGATCGACGACGGTGTCGACGATCGCACGCGCCTCGGGTTCGGTCGCCCAGATGCGCCGGCCCCACAAAATGACGTCGCGGGAGAGCCGGTGGTCCGCCGACCGGCCCAGCCGCAGGTTGGCCGCGCCGGGGATGATCCCCTCCTGCGCGGCGGGCAGGCTGACGAAGCTGTCGGCGGCGGCGATCACCCGGTCGAACACCATCAGCAGCTGCGCGCCCCCGCCGATCGCGAACGCGTCGACCGCCGCGACGAACGGCTTGGTCGCCGGGACGGCGGGCCAGGTGTGGTCCTCGGTGGTGAGCCCGCGCAGGATCTTGGCGATGTAGCCGGTCTCGCGGCCGAGCAGGAAGTCCAGGAAGGAGATCTTGCCCTGGTGCAGGTGCGCGAGATTGATGCCCGCGCTGAACACGCGGCGCCCGCGATAGCGCGGATGGTCCATCACGCCGCCGCGCACCACGCCCACCCGGGTGGCCGGGTCGAGCAGGATCAGGTCGACCGCGATCTCCATGTCGGTGACGTGCTGGTTGTCCTCGGCGTTGAGACAGGCGGTGTTGGTGATGGTGAGTGTGGCCGTCGTGCCGGTGCGCACGAGCCGTACGGCGGGCAGGGTGACCACCCCGCTGTCGCGGAACTCCGCGAGCAGGTCCAGGGCGGCGCCGGTGGGCGCGCGCATCGCGTCGAGCAGGTGGTTGCCCAGTTCGGGATCGGCGAAGACCGCCTGGAAGAAGATGCCCTGATCGATCTCCCAGCCCTCTTTGGCCGGTTGCGGAACCGCGGCGTCGGCGGCCAGCTGCTCGGCGGTCGGCAGCAGGCCGGGGAACAGCGCGGTGACCGTGGCCGCCAGCCGGGTCAGCCGCAGCGCGCGGCCCAGATCGTCGGTGGCCGAGCGGTACACGGTGGGCAGGTGCCTGCGCAGGAACTCCCGGCGCAGGCGGCGCAGCACCCGGTGCGCGGCGGTGGCGGTCGCGGCCTCGGCCTCGTCGCGCTCCCGGACCGGGCCCAGCGCGGCCAGGATCGCGGCGTGTTCGTCGGCGGCCGCACGCAGTTCGACCATGTCGTGGTCGAGTTGCCCGACGATCGAGCGGGCGGTGATTCCGGTGGTCACGAGGCGGCCCGCTCCCGGCGCAGCGCGCGATCGCCCGCGGCGAGGTGCGCGCCGAGCGCGTCCTCGAAACGGGTACCGGGCGCGTCGAGCAACAGCCTGCGCCGGATGGCGATCTCGGTGCCCGCGCTGCGCCCGAACAGGGCCAGACCCGCCCCGACGGCCTCGGTCTCCGCGCCGGGTGCGACGACGGCGTCGATCAGGCCGTCGGCGTGCGCCTGTTCGGCCGTGCGCGGCCTGCCGAGCACGGCCAGCCTGCGGGCCGGGCCCGCGCCGAGCTGGGCGGCCAGCCGGTACATCGCCATCGCCGGCCACACCGCGCCGTCGACGGCGGCCAGCTCGAACACCGTGCCCACGGCCATGATCCGGTAGTCGGCCACCAGCAGCAGTTCGGCGGCCGGGCCGTAGGCGTCGCCGTCGACGACGGCCACGACCGGCGCGGGGACCTGTTCCAGGCGGCGCAGCGCCGCCTCCCACTTGTTCACCTCGCCGATGCGCACCGCGCCCGGCCAGGCCACGCGCGCGGCCGGCGGCGCGCCGCCGATGCGCAGCACGACCCCCGTCGCGGTCCCCGCCGCCGCGGCGTCTTCGGTGCGCACCGAGGCCGCGAGCACGCTCGCGACGAGCTCCGGCGTGAGGGCGCCGTCGGCCGCCACCTCCGCGGTGATCGGCCCCGGCTGGTCTTCGTACGGATCGGCAGTCACCGATTCCTCCCCTTTCGACATGGTTGATTTCGGTGTCAGAACCGCACGAGGGCGGTTTCGATCTGCGATCCGGGGCCCATCGTCATCAGCACCGCGTAGTCGCCGTGCCGCACGCGCCCCTCGGCCAGCAGACGCTCGTAGGAGAACAGGAACGACCCGCTCGACAGGTTCCCGTAGTCGCGCATGACGCTCACGGTGTGGCGCAGGTCGTGGGTGGTGAGACCGAGATTGATCTTCACCGCGTCGATCACCTTCTTGCCGCCGGAGTGCACGATCCACTGGGCGATGTCCTTGCGTCGCAGCCCGGCCTCGCCGAGCAGCGCGTCGACGACGCGCTCGGCATGCGCGCCGACCTCGTAGGGCACCTCTTTGTCGAGGTAGAAGCTGAATTTCCCGGCCTGCTCGTCCCAGTCGTAGCGCATCGCGTCGACCGCGTGGGTGATCATGTAGCTGGTGCGCCCGATGAGCTGGGGCACCCGGGTCGCGGGGTCGGAGCCGGCGCCGGGCCGGGGTTCGGTGCTCATCGCCAGCGCGGCGGCGCCGTCACCGAACAGGCTGTTCACCACGGCGGTGCGCATGGTCCCGTCGAAGACGTAGGCGGCCGAACACGCCTCCGAGCAGGCCAGTACCGCGAGTTTGCCCGGGTTGGCCGCCGACCAGGACGCGACCGCGGTGAGCCCGTTGAGACCGGCGTTGCACCCCATCCCGACCACGTCGAGCCGCGCGGTGGTCGGCGCCAGGCCCAGTTCGTTGATCAGCAGCGCGCTGAAGCCCGGGGTCAGGAAGCCGGTGGTGGTGACGGCGACGAGATAGTCGATGTCGCGCGGGCTCGCGCCGATCGTGTCCAGACATCGGCGGATCGCGGTCGCGCCGGTGTCGACGCCGTAGCGGCGGTGTTTGCGCAGGAGTTCGCCCTGGGTCTCGATCCGGAACCCGCCCGCGCCGTCGACCGGCGGCAGCGTGAGGTACCGGTGCTCGATGCCGCCGTTGAGGAAGACGCCGCGGATCTTCGGATCCTCGATCGCCAGCAGGTCGACCAGCTCGCGCTGGCTGTAGCGGGTGGGCGGGGTCGCCGAGGCCACGCCGAGCAGTCGCGGTCGCGCCGCGGTCGACGGGCGGTCGGTGGTGTGGGCCGGTCGGGCGTACGGATGCTCGATGGTCGTCATGATCGAGGTCCAATCTCTAGCGATCGGCACCGCGCGATCCGCGAATCGCGGTACGCCGCGGTGCAACAAGCGAAAGACGAGTGCTGGCACGCATCGCCGATGATGCGGCGTACCGGGCGGTGATCGCCCGAACTCATCCCCCCGTGATCCGGCGGTAGCGACGTGTGCGCCCGGCCGGTTCGAAACCCAAACCTACTGTCGCACAACAACTTTCGCCACCCCAAGAATTCGGGGCCGGTCTCGCGTCCTGGTCGCCGATGCCCAGCTCACGGCCATGGCCCAGCCTGTCAACGGCCTGCGGGCGGGGACCAGAGCAGGATGTGGACGGTCGGTCATGACGAATGTCATCGGAATCGGTCTACATTGGTTTCTGGTGGGCAATTCCGGTTCGCGGAACAGTCATGGGGTGGTGGCGGTCTTCTTGGAACATGCGCCCGCGTCGAACGTGGTCAGGCCGGTACCGACCGGCGCGGCCCTCGGCGCGCTACGGGGCTGGACGGCGCGGATCCCGCGCGATGTCGCCGATGTCGCGGCGGCGGGCACGGTGGTGGCCGCGCTCGCCCTCGGCACCCTGACCCTGATCACGACGATCACCGGCGCCGATCCCCGGGCCGACGTGCCCGCGACGGCCGCGTTGCTGGTCGTCTGCCTGGCGATCTACGTCCGGCATCTCGTCTTCGCCGTCCGCGACGCCATCCCGCCCGCCGCGCACCTCACCGCCGGACTGCTGGCGGTTCTCGTCGTGGGCGCGGCGCCCCTGCTCGGCGCGGCCTGGCTCAACAGCGCGCACATCGTCGCCGTGGTGGTGGTGCTGACGCTGCGCCCGGTCGTGGCGCTGCCGCTGGCCGTGGTGCTGATCGCCGCCGTCGCGCCGGCCGCGGCCCTGCTCGGCGCCACCGAGCAGGAAGCGCTGTGGCTGCTGGTCACCACCGCGATGCGGGTGGTCGCGGTGTACACGCTGGTGTGGATGGTCGTCGCGTTGCGCAGGCTGCGCAGCGCGGGCGCCGCGCTGGCGGCGCGGGCCGTCGCCAGGGAGCGGTTGCGGATCGACGGGGTGATCACCCGGACGGTGCGGACGGCGCTGGTGACGATCACCGACGCCGCGGACCGGGCCGACGATCTGGTCGCCCGCGGTGACGCGGGCGCGGCGCGCGCCGAACTCGGCGACCTCGTCGACACCTCCCGCAGCGGCCTGGCCCAGGCCCGCCAGCTCATCCGCAGCTTCGCCCAGCCCGACCTGCGGCGCGAGATCGCCGCCACCGTCACCCTGCTGACCGCGGCGGGCATCGACGCCCGGGTCGACGTCCCCACCGACGGCCCGCCGCCCGGCGAGGAGGAACGCTTGCGCGCCGAGCTGCGGCTGCTGCTGGCCCGGCTGCTGCGCGCGGGGCCGGGTCCCGCGGTCGCGATCACGGTGCGCCGGGTCGAGGGCCGGTGGCTGCTGGAGTGCCGGGCCGATCCCGCCACCGCGAGTACCGCCGCCACGTCGGGAGTCGCGGATGGCTGAGGCGACCCGGCCGCTCGTCGGCCCCTGGCTCGCGACGGCCCGGACCGCGCGCGTCCTGCTCATCGGCGCCACCTGCACCACCGGCGCGCTGGCCCCGGCCAGAGCCACGGTGGCGGGCACCGGCCAGGTCGGTCCCACGCTCGGCTGGTGGGCGCTGGGCGTCGCGGTGGTGCTGGTCCACCTGTATCACGCGTTCAGCGCGGTCGACGGCGGGCGGCCGCGCTGGTGGCCCGCCTCGTTCGCCCTGCTGACCACCCTGGTGTATCTGCCGCTGGTCTGGGCGCCGGTGGCGTGGGGCATCAGCCAGGTGTTCTTCGTGGCCTCGGCCGCGCTGCTGTTCGGGGGCGTGGCGCGGGCCGTCCTGGTGGTCGCGCCGATCGCGGGCACCGCGCTGGGCACCCTGCTCGCCCCCGGCCCCGGCGGCTCGGGGCACCTGGGGGCCGACGCCATCGAGGTGGTGGTGGTCTTCACCGCGCTGGCCGGGTGCCTCGTCGGGGTGACCCATCTCGTGCGGGCCGTGCACCAGCTCGACCGCACCCGCACCGACCTGGCCGAGCAGGCCGCCGGGCAGGAGCGGCTGCGCGTCTCCCGTGACCTGCACGATCTGCTCGGGCAGAGCCTGTCGGCGGTGTCGCTCAAGGGCGATCTCGCCGCGGCCCTGCTGCCGAGCGACCCGGCCGCCGCCTGGTCCGAGATCGACGGCATCGCCACCCTCGCCCGGGAGACCCTGCAGGCGATGCGGCGGGTCACCCTCGGTGAGCACACCATCTCGCTGCGCACCGAGATCGCCGGCGCCACCGCGCTGCTGTCGGCCGCGGGCATCGATACCCGGCACCGCGTCGACCTGCCGCCGCTGGCGCCCGAGGTCGACGACGCCTTCGCCTGGGCCACCCGCGAAGGCGTCACCAATGTGCTGCGGCACAGCAGCGCGGGCACCTGCTCGATCGTCGCGGGCAGGCGCGGCGGCATCCTGTTCCTGGAGATCGTCAACGACGGCGCGCACCGCAAGACCGGTGGCGGCAACGGCCTGGCCGGGCTCACCGAGCGCACCGCGGCGGTCTCCGGTACCGTGTCGGCGCGGCACGGCAGCGGGGACCGATTCCATCTGCGTGTCGAAATCCCAGGGGGGAAAGTATGATTCGCGTTCTGGTCGCCGAGGACATGCACATGATCCGGGGCGCGCTGGTGGCGCTGCTCTCGCGCGAGGCCGACATGGACGTGGTGGCCGAACTCGACCGCGGTGACCTCGTGCTCGACGAGATCACCCGCACCGCACCGGATGTCGCGCTGCTCGACATCGATATGCCCGGCCTGGACGGGCTCAGCGTCGCCCAGCGCGTGCACGAGCAGATGCCCGGATGCCGGGTGCTCATCCTCACCGGGCTCAGCCAGCCCGGCTACCTGCTGCGCGCCCTGCAGGCCCATGTGCGCGGGTTCGTGGTCAAGGACGCGCCCGCCCAGACCCTGGCCGACAGCATCCGCAAGGTCGTCGCCGGGGAACGGGTGATCGACACCGATCTCGTGGCCGCCGCGCTGGAGACCGGGACCAGCCCGCTCACCACGCGCGAGGCCGACGTCATCCGGGCCGCCGAGACCGGGATCAGCACCGACGAGATCGCGACCACACTGTTCCTCTCGCCGGCGACCGTGCGCAACTACCTGTCCAACGCCATCACCAAGATCGGTGGCCGCAACCGCATCGACGCGATCCGCATCGCCCGCAACGCCGGCTGGCTCTGAACCGGTCCACGAACGACGACAAGGCCCGACGGCACGGATGCCGTCGGGCCCTGTCGGGTGCGGATCACTCAGCGCGCGGCCGCGGTGATCGTCGCGACGACCTCGTCGGGGTGTGACACCGGCGAGGCGTGCGAGGACTTGACCTCGGTGATCTTCGCCTTCACCCGGTCGGCCTGGAACCGCTGCGAGGCGGGCGGCAGGGTCTGATCCTCGGTCGAGATCAGGTACCAGGTCGGCAGTGACGCCCACGACGGGTCACCGCTCGGCTCGGCCTGCGCGGCCGCCGAGGTCGGCTTCTGCCGGGCGGCCAGCGTCGAGGCGACCTCGGGGCTGACGTCCTGGGCGAAGACCTCGCCGTACTTGTCCGGCGCCAGCGTCACCTCGGGCGGGCCGGTCTCGGCCGGCTTGACCTGCAACGCGGTGCCGATCTTGCTGCCGGGGTACTTCTCCGGATCCGAGAGCGCCTGTACCGGTTCACCTTTCACGGGCGCGAAGCCGGCGATGAACACCGCAGACTTGACGTCGGGCCGGTGCATGTTGCTGATCACCGCACCGCCGTAGGAGTGCCCGACCAGCACGACGGGGCCGGTGACGTTCGCGATGGCCGCGGTGACGGCGGCCGCGTCGGAACTCGGCCCGCGCAGCGGATTGTCCGGCTGCACCACCTGGTAGCCCTGGGCGCGCAACTTGCCCGCGACCGAGTCCCAGCTGGAGCTGTCGGAGAACGAGCCGTGCACCAGCACGATCGTCGGCTTGGCCGCCGCGGCGGCGCTGGTCGTCGAGGCCGGTGACGATGCGGTGTCGGTGTCGCTGCCGCAGGCCGCGGTCGCGAACACCGCGAGGGCGGCGAGTGCGGTCGTGACGGATCGGAGCCGGACGAGCTTGTGCATGGCATTCCATTCTCGTAGTCGTCGATGTCACGACCGAGCATCCCAACGCGGCTCCGCCGCAGGTAGATGCCGATGTGGACGGTGACCGATGGCAAATGTCACCGGTCACCGTCCGCTTCTCACCGCGGACGGGTCATGATCACGGCGGACCGATGTCGCGCAGCTTCTCGACGTATTCGGCGTCGGCCGCCGAGCGTTCGGCGAGCAGCACGTCCACCGTCGGCGGCGGCGTCGGCGGCACGGCCGGGGTGGTGCGGACGTCGAGCACGTACGGCTTGCCGTTGGCGACGGCCCGGAAGCCGCGCTCGAAGGCCCGGCGCAACCGGCGGGCATCGTCGACCACGTCGCCCTCGATGCCGAAGGTCTCGGCGATCGACACGAAGTCCTGCTCGGGTTCGCCCAGGCTCAGATAGGTGGCCGGGTTGGTCGGGCGCCAGCCGTAGACCCGCTCGATCAGCCCGAGCCCGATCACCAGCGACGAGTACTGCGCGTCGTTGACCACGACGTAGAGCACCGGCAGCTCGAACTTGCTGCTGGTCCACCAGGAATTGGTGTGGAACAGCGCCGAACCGTCCCCGATGACGTTGACGATGTAGCGCTCCTGGCCCGCGGCCAGCGCGAAGCCGATCGAGGCGGGCAGCGAGAACCCCAGCGAACCGCCCGAGGTGCAGAAGTACGCGTCCGGCGAGTCGTAGTCGACCACCTTCTGCAGGGTGCTGGCGATCGAGAACGCCTCGTTGAGCACGGTGATCGGCCGGTCGAGCGTCTTCTGCACCTCGGCCAGCACGTGCGCGACCTGCGCGCCCGGGATGGGCACCGGGGCGCCGTCGAGCACCAGCGCGTCCTCGAGCACGACCTCGGTGCCCGGGGTTTCCCCGGCCGCGAGGTCGGTCTCCGTGGTGGCGACCGCGTCGAGCAGCTGGAACTGCTGGGCGTCGGCGGCGAACGCGGCGTCGCGCTGCGCCGCCAGCCGGAGGATCTCGTCGTTGCGCGCCGTGGCGGTGGCCCCGTCGAAATCGGCGCGCGCGGCGATCCCGGAGATGATCAGCGGCAGGGTCTTCTTGATGTCGCCGAGAATGCCGACCTCGGTGAAATAGTTCTTACCGATCTGCCACGGGTCGTTGTGCAGTGCCACCTGCACCAGGTCGGCCGGAATGATCGGGCCCTTGTCCCACCGGAAGATCGAGATCTGCGCGTGTGAATTGACCCCGATCAGGAAAATGGTGTCGTAGCCACGCAGCTGCATGTGGATGCCGTCCTGGATGGGCGCCAATTCGCCCTGCCAATGCGGCAGATCGTTCGGATAGTTCATCCGGCTCGCCTGGAATTCGGAGTACACCGCGGCGCCGAGCAGATTTGCCAGGCTCTCGATCTCCGGCCAGGCGCCCGCCTCGCCGACACCGTCGCCGACGAGCAGCACCGGGCTGTTCGCCGCGGCCAGCGTCTCGACGGCCGCCGCGACGCCCGCCTCGTCACCGGTGGCGGCGTGCGCGATGCGGGTCGAGCGCGCCGGTTCCTGCAGCGTCGGCGCCTCGATGAGGAAGTCCCACGGCACCGACAGGAAGACCGGCTTGAACGGCGGGGTGAACAGCTCCTTGAACGCCCGCTGCATGACCAGCGGAATCTCGTCGGCGCTGCGGATCTCGTGCGCCCATTTCGTGTATTGACCCGCCGTGCGGACCAGGTCCGAGCCGAGCAGCGGTTCCTGGACCAGCAGGTCGCTGTGCTGCTGACCGCACAGGATCAACACGGGCACATTCGAGGTGTAGGCGTCGAACAGGTTGCCGACGATGTTGGCGGCGCCGGGGGTGATGTGCACGAGCGCGACACCGGGCCTGCCCGCCGCGCGGGCATAACCCATCGCGGCGCCCATGGCGATGTTCTCGTGCAGTGTCGGAATGTATTCGACGCCGTTCTCCGGAATGGTGGTGGCGTCGATCAACGGGATTTCCTGGGTGCCGGGAACACCGAAGATGTATTCGATGCCGGCGTCGCGAATGTAGTCGAAGATGACATCGCGACCCAGTTTGGGTGAAGTCATTGTGCTCCTGTCGAGCGATTCGAGGTCGTGGACCGTCTCGGGGGGAAAGCGCGCGCGTCGACAGCCCCGGTCCGCATGAAAAAGGGCCCTGACCTGACGGCCGGGCCGGTAACGCGTGGCGAGGGAGCTGCGAACTGTCCGAGAAGCGGGAGGGGCACCGGCTACGGCGCCGGAAAGGGCTCGTCCGGGAAAGGAACTCCGTTGTGTCGCAATCACTTTGAGCATGCGACCGCCCGCTGTTCCCAGCATGACGCAGTGGCGGGAGTCCGTCAACAGCAGCGCCGGATTCCGTCGAATCCGCTGGCAGAACGGGCGCGGGCCGGAAAAGTGTGGCGCCGCGCGGACACCGGCACGGTTCGGCGTAAGCGTTTCACCCCGCCGTGGCGCCGGACGCGGCCGCCGCGGCGCGCCTCACCGCGGACCGGCTACGCCGAGCCGATCCGCGACGACCCGCAATTTCCCGGCGATGCCCCGGCCCGGCCCGGTCGGCATCGTTAGCTGATCGATTGCCGGTGCGACGGGGCGATCCGTCCTCCGGTTGCCCGAAATTCTGTCCCCGCTAGGCGATCACGCGCCGCTCGGCGGTTTGCCCGGGGCCTCGCAAATCTCGCGAACCCACTCGGCGGGGCGCTCGCGCGCGCTATGATCCGAAGCACCTTCGGGGGTTCTGGCAAATCGCGAGCAGACGAGAAGATCGGAGTGAGTGCCCATGACCGACGCCATCCACCTCCCCGCTACCGCGTCGTCCCGAGATCGGGGCCCGGCCCTGCGGGGATTGCTGGTGGCCGAGTCCGATCGCGACATCTCGGTGCGCGTCGAGGGTGGAACCTGGACCTTCGACCGGCGTGATGTCCTGCGGCTCACCGAGGACCGCGCCGACGCGGGCGAACGGCAGGTGCGCGTCGACATCAGGCCCGGCGCGACCGCCGATTTCACCCGCCGGATGCGCGTGGAACTGGTCGAGCGCCCGATCACCCTGGCGCCGGATCCGTCCGAGGCGCTCGGTGACGACCAGCTCGCCGCCGCCACCCGCCGGTGGGCCGGCAAGCTGCGCATCGCCGAGCGCGGCGGTGTCACGGGTGCCACGTTCACCTTCCGCGACGGCATCAACTGCGACAGCCTCGACTGAAGCGGCACCGACCATGGAACGCGCGACCGACGCGGTGCTCATCGTCTCCGAGACCGACGACCTGCACGCCGATGCGCTGGCCGCCACCCTGCGGGAACTCCACCGGCTCGACCCGATCCGGCTGGATCTGCGCGACTTCCCCACGCAGACAGGCAGTTTCCGCCTCGACAAGGCCGGCACCAACCGCGCGCTCGCGCACGTCCACGGTCTCGACGACGTGCGCGCGGTCTGGTGGCGCCGGGCCCATCCTTGCCTCGTACCGCACGGGGTGCGCGCCGCCGACGACGAGTTCCGCCAGGCCGAATGCGACGGGTTCCTGCAGGGCATGCTCTGGTCGATCCCGGCGTACTGGGTCAACGATCCGGCCGCCGAACGCACCGCCAGCCGCAAGATCGTGCAGCTGGAGACCGCCCAGCGGGCCGGCTTCACCATTCCGGAGACGCTGATCACCAACGATCCCGACGAGGCCCGCAGTTTCGTCGAATCCCGTTCCGGCCCAGTGGTGTACAAGCGCACCGGGACCGGGCGTGGCGAATTCTCCGAGACCAGGATCGTTACCAAGCCGGAGCTGGCCCGGCTCGGCTCGATCCGGTCCACCCCCACCACGTTCCAGGACTACATCGAGGCGGGGTGCGACCTGCGGGTGGTGTGGGTCGACGGCATCGAGTGGGCGGTGCGCATCGACTCCCAGGCCGGCGTCGGGCGGGTCGATTCCCGCCTGGACACCTCGGTGGCGTTCACGCACGAGCGCCTGCCCGCCTCGGTCAGCAAGTCGCTGGCCACCCTGATGGGCGCCCTCGGGCTGAGCTTCGGCGTCGTCGACCTGCGCCTGGGCACCGACGGCGAGTACTACTTCCTCGAGGTGAACCCGCAGGGCCAGTTCGCCTACCTGGAGATCAAGACCGGGCTGCCGCTGTTCAGCAGCCTGGCGAATCTGCTCGTGCACGGGGACGGTGCCGTCCCCGGCTGGTGAGCCGCCTCAGTCGGCCGGATTCTTGCGCCGGTTGGCGCCGCCACGGCCGCGCAACTCCACATGCGATTCGACCAGCACATTGTGGATGAAGCCGTACGACCGGCCGGTGGCCCTGGCCAGGGAGCGGATGCTGGCTCCCGCCTCGTACTGCTTCTTCAGCTGGGATTGCAGCCGGTCGCGGGACTTGCCCGTGACCCGGGTGCCCTTTCCCAGCGCGGCCTTGCCGATCGTCGTTTTGCCCTTGGCCGACCTAGCGGCCTGTCTCGCACTGTCGCTCATGGCTTCCTCCGAGTCGCCGAGCAGCTGATTCCAGGCTAGACACTCCGGAGTCGGTGATCAACGAAAACAGTGATGAAACTCACCTGAGCGCCGCGAGTTCCCTCGCGACACAGCGTTTCACGCGCGACACACCGCCGATGCGGGCCCGGACCGGGCCCGACCGGCTCAGGCGAGGTCGATCAGCTCGGCGTATTCGGCCGACCAGTGGTCCTCGGTGCCGTCGGGCAGCAGGATGACCCGCTCCGGGTTCAGCGCCTCGGCGGCGCCCGGGTCGTGGGTCACCAGCACGACGGCGCCGGCGTAGGTGCGCAGCGCCTCGAGCACCTGCTCGCGCGAGACCGGGTCCAGGTTGTTGGTCGGCTCGTCGAGCAGCAGCACATTGGCGGCCGAGGACACCAGGCCCGCCAGCGCGAGCCGGGTCTTCTCACCGCCGGACAGGGTGCCCGCGGGCTGCTCGAGCTGTGGTCCGGTGAACATGAACGCGCCCAGCAGGCTGCGCAGCTCCTGCTCTCCCGCGTCCGGAGACGCGTGCCGGATGTTCTCCCACACCGTGGCCTGGTCGTCGAGGGTGTCGTGCTCCTGCGCGAAGTACCCCACCTTGAGGCCGCGGCCCTGCTCCACACCGCCCGAGGTCGGGGTCTCGACCCCGGCCAGCAGCTTGAGCATGGTGGTCTTACCCGCACCGTTGAGGCCGAGCACCACCACACGGCTGCCCTTGTCGACGGCGAAGTTGACGCCGGTGAAGATCTCCAGCGATCCGTAGAGCTTGGTCAGGTTGTTCACCATGAGCGGGGTCTTGCTGCACGGTGCGGGCTCGGGGAACCGGATGCGGGCCACCTTGTCGGCCACGCGCACGTCGTCGAGCTCCGACATCAACCGCTCGGCGCGGCGCACCATCTGGTGTGCCGCAGCGGCTTTGGTCGCCTTCGCGCCGAGCTTGGCGGCCTGCTGGCGCAGCGCGCTCGCCTTCTTCTCGGCGTTGGCGCGCTCGCGGACCCGGCGCTGCTCGTCGGTGGCGCGGGCGTCGAGGTACTTCTTCCAGCCCATGTTGTAGACGTCGGGCTCACCGCGCACCGCGTCGAGGAACCACACCTTGTTCACCACGGCCTCGAGCAGTTCCACATCGTGGCTGATCACGATCAGACCGCCGTCGTGGTTCTGCAGGAAGCCGCGCAGCCAGGTGATGGAGTCGGCGTCGAGGTGGTTGGTGGGCTCGTCGAGCAGCAGGATGCGGTCGGACCGGCCGCCCGAGCCGTCGGAGGCGGAGAACAGGATGCGGGCCAGCTCGATGCGGCGGCGCTGACCACCGGACAGGGTGCGCAGCTGCTGGCCGAGCACGCGGTCGGGCAGGCCGAGGCTGTGGCAGATGCGGGCGGCTTCGCTCTCGGCGACGTACCCGCCGAGCGAGGAGAACTGGTCCTCGAGGCGGCCGTAGCGGCGGATCGCCTTCTCGCGTTCCTTGTCGTCGGCGACCTCGGCCATCTCGGCCTGGGCCTTCTCCATGTCCCGGATCAGGGCGTCGAGGCCGCGCGCGGACAGCACCCGGTCGCGGGCGATCACGTCGAGATCGCCCTCCTTCGGGTCCTGCGGCAGGTAACCGATGTCGGTGGAGCGCACGATCTTTCCGGCGTAGGGCTCCCCCTCGCCCGCCAGGATCCGCAGCGTGGTGGTCTTGCCCGCGCCGTTACGGCCGACCAGTCCGATCCGGTCGCCGGACTGCACCCGCAACGCCGGCCCGGGGGCCGAGAGCAGGGTGCGGACTCCGGCCCGGACCTCCAGGTCGGTCGCCGTGATCACAGGCTTCTCCTCGTGTCAGAACTGTCGATGGCCGCCGAACCGACCCATCGTGCACCGTCGCGTTCGGCAAGAACCACTTATTTTACCGTCCGCCAACTCGGCGGCCGAACCGGCGCCGTCCGGTGTGAGCGTGGTTACTCTCGTCGCATGACTACCGATCTACTGGGCCGGACCGCCCTCGTCACCGGCGCGAGCCGGGGCATCGGCCTGGCCACCGCCGCCGAACTGCTGCGCCGTGGGGCGAACGTGCTGATCACCGCCCGCAAACCCGAGCCGCTCGAGGCCGCGGCCGAGGAATTGCGCGCCCTCGGGCACAAGGGACAGGTGAGCGCGCTGGCGGGCAACGCGGGTGACGCCGACGCGCGCGCGGAGGCGGTGGCCAGGGCCGTCGCCGAGTTCGGTTCGCTCGACATCCTGGTCAACAACACCGGCATCAACCCGGTCTACGGCGCGCTGATGGACGCCGATCTGGGCGCGGTGAGCAAGATCTTCGACGTGAACGTGGTCGCCTCGCTCGGCTATATCCAGCAGGCGTACCGGGCCTGGATGGCCGAGCACGGCGGCGCCGTGGTCAATGTCGCCAGTGTGGCCGGGATCCGCTCCTCGGGCGTGATCTCCGCCTACGGCGCCTCCAAGTCGGCGCTGATCCGGCTGACCGAGGAACTGGCCTGGCAGCTGGGTCCGAAGATCCGGGTCAACGCGGTGGCGCCGGGCGTGGTGAAGACCAAGTTCGCCGACGCGCTGTACTCGGCCGACGAGGAGCGCGCGGCGAGCGTGTACCCGATGAAGCGGCTCGGCGTGCCCGAGGACGTGGCGCGGCTGATCGCGTTCCTGGTCTCCGACGAGGCCGCCTGGATCACCGGCGACTGCGTGCGTGTCGACGGCGGCCTGCTGTCCACGGGCGGTATCTGAGGCGAGACGACGACCGGGCAGGGACCGTGCGGTCCCTGCCCGGTGCGCGTCGATCGCGCTCAGTCCTTGCTGTCGCCGCGTCCCGCGGCCGCCAGTTCTTCCTCGGCCCTGGCCGCTTCGGCCCGTGCCGCCTCGGCCCGCGCGAGCGGATCGTTCACGACGATCTCGGGCTCGCTCGCCGTGCGGGCCGTGGTGACGCCCAGCGGATCACGCACCGGCACATCGCGTCCCACCGACCGGCCCGCGCCGCTCTCGTCCAGGCCCCAGCGGTCGTGCAGGCGGCGCAGGAACTCCGGCGCGTACCAGTTGGCGTCGCCGAGCAGCTTCATCGCGGCGGGCAGCAGGAAGCCGCGCACCAGGGTGGCGTCGACGATGACCGCCAGCGGCAGACCGATGCCGAAGGCCTTCATGAAGGTGATGTCGGAGGCCAGGAAGCCGAGGAACACCACCGAGATGAGGATCGCGGCGGCGGTGACGATGCGCCCGATCCGTTCCAGGCCCACCGCGACGGCGGTCTCGTTCTTGCCGGTGCGGTCGTACTCCTCGCGGATGCGCGAGAGCAGGAACACCTGGTAGTCCATGGCCAGACCGAACGCGGCGGCGAACAGCATGACCGGCACGGTCGCCGACAGATCACCGGTGACGGTGAAGCCGAGCAGCCCGGACAGGTGCCCGTCCTGGAAGACCCAGACCAGGGCGCCGAAGGTCGCGGTGAGGCTGAGCGCGCTGAGGATCACGGCCAGCACGGGCAACACCACGCTGCCGGTGAGCGCGAACAGCACGATCAGCATCAGGATCACGACGAAGGCCAGCGCCCACGGCAGCGCGTCCTCGATGGCGGCGATGGAGTCGGCGTGGCCCGCCGCGACGCCGCCGACGAGCAGCTCACTCGGTGTCTCGATGGCGCGGACGTCCTGAACCAGCGCCGCCTGGGCCGCGTTGTCGGCGGTGGAGGGCACGATCGTCAGATACACCGCACGGTCGGCCCGGAACCGCTCGTTGACGGCGGTCGGCGCGGCGAGCAGCCCGCCCTGGGCGTAACTGCCGGTGGCGGTGTCCACGCGGCGGACGTTGTCCAGGTCGGACAGGTCGCGCGCGATGGCGTCCAGGCCTTCGGCGCTGTAGGAGCTGTCGGGCAGGACGGCCACGAGGGTGTCCTGGTCGCTCTCGCCGAAGTCGCGGTGCACGATGTCGGTCACCTGGCGCGAGCTCATCGATTCCGGCAGCGAGCGTTCGTCGGGGAAACCGAGTTTGATACCGAGGAACGGCGCGCCCAGGAGCAGCAGCAGCGCGGTGACGGCCAGGCCGATCGGGATCGGCTTGCGCATCACGGCGGTGGCCAGGCGATGCCAGGCACCTTCACCCTGGGCCGGGCGCGGCGCCCGCAGGAACCACCAGCCGATCTGGCCCTTGTCGATCCGCGAGCCGAGCAGCAGCAGGATCGCGGGCAGCAGGGTCAGCGAGACCGCCGCCGCCAGCGCCGCGACGATGATGCCCGCGTAGCCCATCGAGCGGATGGCCAGCAGCGGGAAGAACAGCAGACCGGCGAGCGCGACCGCGACGGTCAGCGCCGAGAACGCCACGGTGCGACCGGCGGTGCGCAGGGTGACCGCCACCGCGCTCTCGGGCGACCGGCCCGCGCCCAGCTCGTCCCGGAACCGGTTGACCACCAGCAGGCTGTAATCGATCGCCAGGCCCAGGCCCAGCAGGGTCGCCACATTGGTGGCGGTCACCGCGAGCGGGGTGATCACCGTGAACAGGGTCAGCACGCCCATGGTGGCGAGCACGGTGGCGAAGGAGACCAGCAGCGGCAGGCTCGCCGCCACCAGGCCGCCGAAGACGAACAGCAGCGCGATCAGCGTGAACGGGAACGCGATCGCCTCGCCCTTGGCGACGTCGACCTTGCCCTGTTGCACCGTCTCGTGCATGAGCATGGCGTAGCCGCCTGCCCTGACCTGCAGCGCGCCTTGGGTTCCCGTCAGCTCGTCGGCGACGGCGGCCACGCGCTCGTCGATCTCGCGCTCGGACCCGAGCACGGTCGCGACGATCATGCCCTGCTTGCCGTCGACGCTGCGCAGCGCGGGCAGATGGGTGGTCCAGTACGACTGGACATCGGTGATGCCCTCGCGCTCCTGCAGATTCGCGACCAGCGCGGTGGCGGCGGCGGTGGCCTCGGGGTCGTCGACCGAGGATTCGGTCTCCACCAGCAGCAACAGATTCGGTGGCGACTGCCCGAAGTCGTCGCGCAGCACCGCGAGCGCTCTGCTGGATTCCCCACCCGGGTCGGAGTACCCGCCGCCCTCCACCCGCTCGAACAGCATCGCGCCGAGTGCACCGAGCACCACTGCGAGCACCGCGAACACGCCGAGCACCCAGCGGCTGCGCCGCTTGGTGAATTCGAACACCGGATATTCCCCTAACTCGTCACGCAACTGGGCGCCGCGTATCTCGCCGGGCGGGGGTCCGGAGCTGCCGGGCCGGTCCGCCTCGTCGGCCCGATCCTGTTGGCGGGTCGGCGCGTTCGCTCGGCGATGGTAGCAACTTCGTGGCTCGGCCGCCGGGCCTCGGGGCGACGTCGACGCCGCTAGCGGATCGGCCGCCCGCTCGCCCCGGCGACCGCGGTCACCAGAGTGCGGCGCGACCGCGGCGGGAGCGCGGCGAACAGGGCGCCCATCGCGGCCACGGTGCCGCGCAGATCGTCGTCGCCGGACAGGTACGCGCGCTGCTTCGGCACGGGCAGCGCGAAGAAGGCGTCGAAGAAGACCGCGGTGTCGCGCGGCGGGATGGCCAGCAGCGCACGCAGTCCCGCACGGCGCAGGGCGGCCACGGCGCGCGCCTGGGGCGGCCGCGGCGCCGATCCGGTGGCGACGGCGTCGGCGGCACGCAACGAGGCGGCGACGCTGTAGCCGGTGGCGGGGTGGGTCAGTCCGCCCGCCGCACCGAAGCGGCCGCCGCCCGGAGTACCGCCCTGCACGGGAAAGCGCACGCGCTCGACGGGTTCCGTGCCGGAGACGGCGATGCCGCGGGCCCGCAGGCGATGTTCCAGGCGCTGCCGCAGGACATCGGGGCCGAGGGCGGGACGGCCGGCCAGGCAGGTCTCCTCGTAGAGCATGGTGTCCGGGCCGAGGGGCACGGCGTAGAGGAACGACGGCGGGTCATCCGGCCCGGTGCCGTTGTCGCGCCGCCAGTCCATGAACAGCGGTGGGCCGTCGGTGCCGGCACGGGGCAGGATCACGCCGTAGGCGGTCTGCTCGGCCCGGCGCGGTGACCGGGCCAGCCCGCGCGCGTCGATCACCCGGCCCGTGCGGACGAGTCCAGTCGCCGTGCGGACCGTGCCCGCGCGCGCGTCCAGCGCGAGTACGCGGTCGGCGAGCACTTCGGCACCATCGACGCGCAGCGAGCGTTGCAGGGCGGCGGTGTCGAGTACCTGATACGGACGATCGATCCGATGCTCGCGCAGCGCCCACGCCGTCGGCGCGGGGACGGTCGCGGCCACCACGGCCGGGTCGAGCCACTCCGGGAGTTCGTCGGCCCAGGCCGCGTAGGTCGGCGTCCACACCCGGTCGGGGTGCGGGTCGATCACCGTGACGGCCAGGCCGTGGGCCAGCGCCCGATGGGCAACGGCCCGCCCGGCCGGGCCTAGTCCGCAGACGATCACCGGGGCACGCACCCGTCGATTGGATCAGACCCGCCGATTACCAGCACCGCCGCATCACGGACGGGCACCGGTTCGGTGCCACTCGCTCGCCCCCCGGGCACACTTCGGGCATGCTGGCAGTTATGAGATCGATCTGGAAGGGCTCGATCGCATTCGGGCTGGTCAACGTCCCGGTCAAGGTGTACACCGCGACCGAGGACCACGACATCCGGTTCCACCAGGTCCACGCCGAGGACGGGGGCCGGATCAAGTACGACCGGGTCTGCCAGGTGTGCGGCAAATCCATCCAGTACGCCGACATCGACAAGGCCTACGTCTCGCCCGACGGCGACCAGGTGGTGCTCACCGATGCCGACTTCGCGAAACTCCCCGCCGCGGAGAAGCACGAGATCCCGGTGCTCGAGTTCGTGCCGTCCGAACAGATCGACCCGGTCCTGTTCGACAAGAGTTACTACCTCGAACCGGATTCCTCGACGCCCAAGGCCTACCAGTTGCTGGCCGCCACGCTGGAACGCATCGACAAGACCGCGCTGGTGCACTTCACCCTGCGGCAGAAGACGCGGCTGGCGGCGTTACGGGTGCGCGAGGGCGTGCTGGTCCTGCAGACGCTGCTGTGGCCGGACGAGGTCAGGTCGGTGGACTTCCCCGCGCTCGACGACGCGCCCACGCCGCGCCCGCAGGAACTGAAGATGGCCGAGACCCTGGTGGAGTCGATGTCGGGCGACTTCGACCCCGGCGAGTACACCGACGAATACCAGATCGAACTGCAGAAGCTGCTGGACGAGGCGATCGCGAGCGGGTCGGGCAAGGTCGACACCGCCGCCGCGGCCGAACCCGCCGAACAGCCCGACGCCGAGGTCGTCGACCTGGTCGCGGCCCTGCAGCGCAGCCTCGAGGCCAGCGGACGCCGCGAGGCCGAGCCCGCCCCGAAGAAGAAGGCCGCGAAGAAGGCGCCGGCCAAGAAGGCCGCGGCGCGCAAGTCGACGGCGAGCAAAACCACCGAGCGCAAGTCCGCGGCCCGCAAGGGCGCGTAGGGCACACTGGCGGCCATGGACTCCGCGATCGCTGTCGTGCCGATGGGCCTGGGACATCTGCGTCAAGTCCTCGACCTCGGTCACCAGGTGTTCGACACGACCACCAAGCCCTACACGTCGTGGTCGCTCACCGCGGTCGCCGAACACCTCGACAGTCCCGACAACGCGTGCTGGGTGGCGCTGGACTCCGACCGGGTGGTCGGGTTCGTGCTCGGCTCGATGGAGTTCGAGCACCGCGACGACTGGGCCTACCTGGAGTGGATCGCGGTCGCACCGGACATGCAGGGCCACGGCATCGCGCGCAGGCTGGTGAACGTGTGCTCGGAGGCGCTGTTCGCGCGCGGCGCCCGCCACATCGTCACCGACGTCGAGGACCGCAACAGCGCCTCGGCCGCGCTGATGACCAGCACCGGTTTCGTGCCCGCCGCGACGGTGACGCTGCTGGTGCGCCCGAACCCCGACGAAGCGGGCACCGAGGGTGAGCAGCCGCTGCCGCCCCTGTCGGCCACCGCCCGCCACGACCTGGTCCGCCGCGGCAGGCTCTCGGTGGACCCCCGACGCTGACCACCGGGCCCAGCTCGGCACCACCCGCTCGCACATCCGCAGCCGTTGCGGTCCAGGTGGGCTCGGCTACACCGATGTCCGCAAGTTAGACGGGCGTCCAAGAGTTTGCGAGGGTTTCGCTCGCGCCAAATCAAACCATTGCCGGAGGTCGGCGCGCGCGGCTTGGATGACCGGGTTCACCCTCAGCGAGCAATTCGGGAGTATCAAGTGAAATTCCGTCGGGTACTGGCGATCCCGGTCCTGGTAGCGACCGCGGCCCTCACTCTCACGGCGTGCGGTTCGGACGACGCGGAGTCCGGCACCGTGGTGCGGATCGGCACCACCGACAAGGACAAGGCCTGGGACGTCTTCGAGCAGAAGGCCAAGGAACAGGGCATCACGCTGAAGATCACCAACTTCTCCGACTACAAGCAGCCCAACGCGGCGCTGTCGCAGAAGCAGATCGACGTCAACCTGTTCCAGCACCTGCAGTTCCTCGGGCAGTACAACGTGGCGAGCTCGGACACGCTGACCCCGATCGGCGCGACCTACATCGTGCCGCTGGGCCTGTACTCCAAGAAGCACAAGGCGCTCGCCGACATCCCGGCCGGCGGCGAGATCGCGATCCCCAACGATCCGACCAACCAGGCCCGCGCCCTGTTCGTACTGCAGGCCGCCGGGCTGCTGAAGCTCACCGGCACCTCCGCCCAGCCCACCCCCGCCGACGTCGACAAGGGCGCGTCCAAGGTGCGGGTGACACCGGTCGACGCCGCGCAGACCGCGCTGTCGCTGGCCTCGGTCGACGGTTCGGTGGTCAACAACACCTTCCTCGAACGATCCGGCATCGACCCGCATTCGGCGCTGTACAAGGACGACCCGAAGAACCCGGCCGCCGAGCCGTACATCAACGTGATCGTCACCCGCGCCGAGGACAAGACCAATCCGACCTACCTGAAGCTGGTCGAGATCTGGAAGGACCCGGCCGTGGCCGCCGCGCACGCCGAGGTCACCAAGAACACCGCGGTCGCCGTGACCCGTCCCGGCCCCGAGCTCGAACAGATCCTCGACCGGGTGCAGCAGGGCATCCGCGCGAACAAGTGAGTTCCGCGACCGCCGCGGTCGAGTTCCGTTCCGTCACCAAGGTCTTCGGCGACGGCAAGGACCGCCACGTCGCGCTCGACGCGCTCGATCTGCGGATCGAGCGGGGCGAGATCTTCGGCGTGATCGGCTATTCCGGGGCTGGCAAGTCCACCCTGGTGCGGTTGATCAACGCACTGGAGAAGCCCAGCTCCGGGACGATCACGATCGCGGGAACCCCCATCACCGGGGTGCCCGAGTCGGCGGTGCGGGCGCTGCGCCGCGATATCGGCATGGTGTTCCAGCAGTTCAACCTGTTCCGCTCGCGCACGGCGGCGGGCAATGTGGAATATCCACTGAA
The DNA here is from genome assembly GCF_900637185.1 of Nocardia asteroides. Taxonomy (NCBI): domain Bacteria; kingdom Bacillati; phylum Actinomycetota; class Actinomycetes; order Mycobacteriales; family Nocardiaceae; genus Nocardia; species Nocardia asteroides. The sequence continues at coordinate 5,175,191 of NZ_LR134352.1, forward strand.
GGTGGCGGGCTGGAAACGCGCCGAACGCAAGGCCAGAGTCGCCGAGCTGCTCGACTTCGTCGGGCTGGCCGACAAGGCCCGCGCCTACCCCGACCAGCTCTCCGGCGGGCAGAAACAGCGGGTCGGGATCGCGCGGGCCCTGGCGACCTCGCCGTCGCTGCTGCTCGCCGACGAGGCCACCTCCGCGCTGGACCCGGAGACCACCGGCGAAGTGCTGCGGTTGCTGAAGAAGATCAACGCCGAACTCGGCGTGACCATCGTGGTGATCACCCACGAGATGGATGTGATCCGCGCGGTCGCCGACCGGGTGGCGGTGCTGGCCGAGGGGCGGGTCGTCGAATTGGCGCGCACCTTCGACGTTTTCGCGGCGCCGCGGGCCGCGCCCACCCGGTCCTTCGTGGCGACCGTCCTGCACAACCGCCCCGATCCGGCCGAGCTGGACCGGTTGCGCACGGTGCACGGCGGCAGGCTGGTCACCGTCGACATCGACGACGACGGCGGGATCGGGGCGGCGCTGGCCGCCGCGACCACGGCGGGCGTGCGCTTCGAGATCGTCTACGGCGGCGTGAGCACCCTGCAGGACCGCACCTTCGGCAGCATCACCGTGGCGCTGCACGGCCCGGACGACGCGGTGGACCGGGTCGCCGCCGGCCTGACCGGAAAGGCGGACTGATGGAGACCAACTGGGAGAAGCTGCGGCCCACGCTGTTCGAGGCGATCGGGACCACCGTCTATCTGGTCGGCGTGACGTTCGTGGTGGCCGGGGCGATCGGACTGGTGCTCGGCACCGCGCTCTACACCACCCGTAAGGGCGGGCTGCTGGCGAACGCGCCGGTCTACCTGGTGCTCAATGTGCTGGTGAACGTGGTGCGGCCGATTCCGTTCATCATCCTGCTGGCCGCGTTGGGACCGGTCACCCTGGAGGTGGTCGGGACGACCATCGGGTCCGAGGCCGCGCTGTTCGTGATGATCGTGGCCGCCTCCTTCGGGATCGCCCGGATCGTGGAACAGAATCTGGTGACGGTCGATCCCGGCGTGATCGAGGCCGCCCGCGCGGTCGGCGCGACGCCGCTGCGGATCATTCTCACGCTGCTGATCCCGGAGGCGCTGGGACCACTGATCCTCGGCTACACCTTCGTGGTGATCTCGATCGTCGACATCTCCGCGATGGCGGGCACGGTGGGCGGTGGCGGGCTCGGCGATTTCGCGATCGTGTACGGCTATCAGCAATTCCAGTGGGAAGTGACCATCGTGGCGGTGCTGATCATCATCGCCGGCGTGCAGGGCGTGCAGTTCCTCGGTAATTGGCTGGCGCGGAAAGTATTGCGCCGCTGAATGTCACCGGACGCGAAAACGGGGCACGGATCGGTCCGTGCCCCGTTTTCTCGTGGACCCGCGTCAGATGTTCGACGTGCAGGCTGACAGGATGACGCTCGCGGCACGCGGCGAGGCCGAACCCGGGTCCGGGAACGGCGGGGCGCTGAAGCCGAGCACGTCCACCGCGGCCCGCTCGGCGGCGGCCTGGTTGTGGTCCCAGGCCCAGCCGAAGCGGTAGTCCGCGCCCTGCGCGACGGCACCGCAGGCATTGCGGAACTCGACGACGATCTGGCAATCCCACACGCCGCACTCCGCGAGCGCGGCCTGACTCGCCGCCGCCCAGCTGCCGTAGTTGACCGCCGAGGCGACCACGGCTTCCTCCGACGACAGAGCCAGCGCACCGTACAGATCACCCGAGGTGGCCTGGAAGCCACCGTCGCGCGAGACGGCGGTGTAGCCGGGCGCCTCGGCGATGGCCACGCCGCTCTCGGCCGCGGCGGCCGAACCGGCGTTCACGACGGTGAACGCGGCCACCGCGGACATGGCGGCCACACCCAGGGCATATTTGCCCACAACAGACATCAGTGATTCTCCCCATCGAAATATGACTTCGTGGTCGAAGCCGGTTCCATCATGAACCGTGCGGCGTGCGGTCGGGAAATAGCCGGAGCGAATTGCCCACCCCGCGTGGGAATTCCCGGCCTAGTCCGGACCGGCGAGTACTTCCCGGGCCCGCATCAACGCGAAGCCGAGCAGATTGGCGCCCCGCCACCGCGCCGGATCCGCCGTCCTGGGATCGTCGGCCGCCAGCCCGATCCCCCAGATCGCGTCGACGGGACTGGCCTCGACCAGCACCCGCGAGCCGGTTCCGAGCAGATAGGTCCGCAGTGCCGGGTCCTGCCCGAACTTGGCCACATTGCCCGCGACCACGATCTCGAATCGGGCCCGCTCCCAGGCGTCGTCGTCGAAATCCCGGATCTGCCTGCCGAGCTTCTTGGCCTGGCTCGGATGCGCCGCGTCCAGTACCCGAGCCGCGATCCGCTCGTCTCCGAACAGCAGCGCCTTGCGCCACATCATGTAGTGCTCGGCACTGCCGAACCCGATCCCGTCGACCACGAATTCCGCGGGCCACCACTGACTCAGGCAACTGCTGCCGATCGCCCCGTCCCGTCGCGGCGCATGCCCCCAGAAAGCCAGATACTTCGGCGCGAGCCCCTCGGCGATCGCCCGGCGCAGCTGCTCGACAGATTCCACCACCATGATCCCTCCCCGTTTTGGTCACCAGAACCATATACCGGATGCAGGCTGTGCGCCAGCGGGATTCGCGGGTGTGGTCCGCTAGGCCAGGCGGGCCTCCGGGGTGGGGCCGGTGTGGAAGCTGCGGGCGATCATGGCCGACCGGAGTTGCCACAGGCCCGAGCCCTGGGTGGGGTCGAGACCGGTGAGCTGGGCGATGCGGCGCAGGCGGTAGTCGACGGTATTGGTGTGGATGTGCAGCAGGCGGGCGGTGCGCCTGCGGTTCATGTTGTTGGCGATGTGCACCCGCAGGGTCTGGAACAGCTCGGGGTGGCCGTCCAGCGGCGCCAGCAGTTCGCCGAGCCGGGCCCGGCCGGGGCCGGGGCGGGTGAGCTGGTATTCCAGCGCCAGGTCGCCGAACCGGTAGAGGCCGGGGGCGCAGTCGAGCCGTTCGACCATGTCGAGCAGTTCGTGCGCGCGCTCGGCCGCCGACGGGATCTCCTCGGTGGACGCGGGCACGAGCGCGGCCGTGACCGCCACGTCCGCGGCCCGGGACAGCTGCGCCACCAGCGCGTCGAGCCCGTCGGCGTCGAGCAGGCCCGCCGGGATCAGCAGGGTGCCGCCGTCGACCGAGAGCAGCGACAGCACCTGGTCCCCGCCGTGCTGGGCCAGCGCCGCCTGCACCCGGCGCAACGCGCGCCGCGCCGCCACCGCGGCGTTGCCGCGGACGGGACCGGTGCCACGCCGCCGCCGGATCGCCAGCGCCAGCACCGAATACGCGTCGGCGACGGCGATGCCGCATTCGCGCGCCATGGTGACGGTCGGCTGCCCGGCCAGCAGCGCCGAGGTCAGCGTGTGCACGGCGGTGTGGTGCTCGCCGGCGATGTCGCGGTGTTCCTGGATGTAGGCGCGGGTGACGGTCGTACACAGCAGGTCCGAGATGGCCACGGCCCGGCGGAACCCGTCCACGAGGTCGGCGTGCGAGCCCGCCGCGGCGGTGTCGAACACCGCGTCGTAGCCGAGCCGGAAACCCTCGTGGAAGGCGTGCAGGATGGCGTCGATCGGGACACCCTCGCGGGCCCAGCCCGCCGCGGCGACCGAGAGCCGGTTCAGCCGCTCGGTCTCCTCGCGCCCGTCGAGCGTGCCGCCGACGATCTCCAGGCACAGCCGGGTGACGGCGGTGACGTCGCCGGAGATGGCGTCGCCGGGTAGCGTCCGGCAGGTCGCCACGGTGTCGACGAAGTGGGCGACCAGCCTGCCGGTCAACGTCCGGACATCGCGCAGCGGCTGCCACATCGTGGTGTCGTCCACGGGGAGGGTCATCATCGTCGGCTCCTTCCACACCGGCCGGCGGCACCGGCGGCGGTTCTGCTTCCGCAGTGTCTGCCCCAGTGATGGCCTACACTCCGGATCTTCTGTGATCATGACTCTAGGATGAGCAACTACTCACCTTCTACTCCTCTTTCGACCGAGGTCATCGAATGCCACCGCAAGCCGATAAGCAGCGCAAACGTCCCAAGCAGGATCGGGCGAAGGAAACCCGAACCCGCATTCTCGCCGTGTCCGCTCAGCTTTTCGGCAGTCGCGGCATCGGCAACACCTCGACCAATCGGATCGCCGCCGAGGCGGGCATGAGCATCGGCACCCTGTACCGCTATTTCAGCGATCGGGACGAGATCGTCAAGGAGCTGACCGACGGACTGTTCTTGCAGGTCGAGGACAGCTACAGCAGACTGCTCACGGGCGCCGCCGACAAACCGCCGCGCGACGCCGTCGCCGAGATCATCCGGATCGCGGTGGAGATCCTGGTGGCCAACGGGCCACTGGTGCGCGCCCTGGTCGCCGATCTGCACTTCTACGGCAGCGGCATCCCGGAATTCGAGCCCCGACTGCGCATGATCATGAAGCTGTACCTGCTGCACCTGATCGGACCCACCACCGACATCGATATCGACACCATGGCCTTCGTGGTGCTCAACGCCGGTTTCGCGACCGCGCTGCGCTCGGTCGAGATGGAGGACCAGGGCATGGACCGCGATGTGGTCGTCGAGCACACCGCCGACATGATCGGCGCCTGGATCGCCTCGCTCACCGAACCCGAAACGGTCTGACCACGCACAAGGGCCCGGATCCTGCCGGATCCGGGCCCTTGTCTTCCGGTGCGCTCAGCCCGCGTTGGCGGTGCACACCACCCGGACGGTCTCGGCGCCACTGAAGTTGGACGATCCGAAGTTGGCCAGGCGCGCGGTCGGGGTGATCTCCGACAGCTTCTCGTACGCCGCCTGCTCGGCCTCGGCGCGGGTCGGGCGGCTCGCGACCGCGATCCCGTCCTCGCTCTCGACCAGCACGCCGCAGCCGTTGGCCCACGACAGCATGACCTGACAGTCGGACACACCGCAGCGGTCCAGCGCGACGGCCTCGGCGTCGGCGTAGCTCGCCTCGTTCACACCGACGCCGTACACCCATTCGGCGTCGCTCACCGCGAACGCCGCGTACAGGCCGTCGGCCTTGGCCGCACCGGCGCCGAACACCGAACCGGCCGTCAGACCCAGCGCGGCCACCGCGAAGGCGGCCTTACCCAGCAGACTCATCGAATTCTCCGCTCTCAGTTCGCGTTCGAGGTGCAAACGACCTCGACGACCTTGGTACCGCTGAGATCGGACGAACCGAAGTTCGCCAGCTGAGCGACCGGAACACCCTGGGACAGCTTGTCGATGGCCTTGCGCACGGCCTCGCTGCGGTTGGGGCCCGACGCGGCGGCGACCCAGCCCTGGTCATTCCAGACCAGCGCGCCGCAGCCGTTGGCCCACGACACCATCACTTCGCAGTCGTCATAGCCGCACCGGGTCAGCGCCCGGTCCTTGGCCTCCTCGAAGCTCGGCCAGTCGAAGCTGGACTCGTAGGTCCAGTTCTCCTCGCTGAACGCGATCGCGCCGTGCAGGCTCTGCGCGTTCGCCGTACCGGCGCCGAAGATCGACCCCGCCGCAAGACCGAGCGCCGCGACGGCGACGCCGGCCTTACCTGTGAAACTCATTCGAAAATCTCCTCTGAAACCAGCTCCGGAATTCCGGAACCGCTAAGGGGACCACCGAATGTCGCCTCGCCGCAACTCGAATGGAGGGAATCACACCGGGCCCTACCCGCGCATCACCGGGAAACACCGCAGGCCCGGATCCGTGCGGATCCGGGCCTGCGGTGCGGGTTCGGTGGCTAGACCGTGAAGCCGAGGGCGCGCAGCTGTTCGCGGCCGTCCTCGGTGATCTTGTCCGGGCCCCACGGGGGCATCCAGACCCAGTTGATCTTCAGGTCCTCGACCAGGCCGCTGCGCACCAGGGCGTTGCGGGACTGGTCCTCGATGACGTCGGTCAGCGGACAGGCCGCCGAGGTCAGCGTCATGTCGAGGGTGGCGATGTTCTCCGCGTCGACCGACATGCCGTAGACCAGGCCGAGGTCGACCACGTTGATGCCGAGCTCGGGGTCGACCACGTCGCGCATGGCCTCCTCGAGGTTCTCGAGATGCTCGATCTGCTCGGGCGTCAGCTCCACCTCGGGAGCGGCGGTCTCGGTGGCTTCGGGTGTCTCACTCATCACGCTTCCCCATTTCCCATGGCGGGCTTGGCCTCCTCGGCCGAGGCGATCTGCACGACGGCGTCCTTGAACGCCATCCAGCCCAGCAGCGCGCACTTCACGCGCGCCGGGTACTTCGCGACGCCGGCCAGGGCGATGCCGTCGCCGATCATGTCCTCGTCGCCGTCGACGGTGCCGCGGCTGGAGATCATCTCGCTGTAGGAGTCGACCACCTTCAGCGCCTGCTGCACCGGCAGCCCGATCACCTGATCGGTGAGGATCGAGGTGGCGGCCTGGCTGATCGAGCAGCCCTGTCCGTCGTAGGACACATCGGCGATCTCGCCCGCGTCGTCGATGTTCACCCGCAGGGTCACCTCGTCACCGCAGGTCGGGTTCACGTGGTGCACTTCGGCACCGAACGGCTCCCGCAGCCCGCGGTGATGCGGGTGCTTGTAGTGGTCCAGGATCACTTCCTGGTACATCTGCTCCATGCGCATGGTCTATGCAACTCCGAAGAACGTCTGAGCCTTCCGCACGGCCTGCACCAGCGCGTCCACCTCGTCGAGGGTGTTGTACACGGCGAACGACGCGCGCGCCGTCGCCGCGACACCGAACTTGCGGTGCAGCGGCCAGGCGCAGTGGTGCCCGACCCGGATGGCGACACCCTGGTCGTCGAGGATCTGGCCCACGTCGTGGGCGTGGATGCCGTCGACCACGAACGCCACCGCGCCACCGCGGTCCACGTTCTCGGTGGGCCCGATGATCCGCACGCCCTCGATCCCGCGCAGCCCCTCGAGCGCGGCGCCGGTGAGTGCGTGCTCGTGCGCGGCGATCGCGTCCATGCCGAGGTCTTCCAGGTAGCGCACCGCGGCGGCCAGCCCGACGACCTGCGAGGTCATCGGCGTGCCCGCCTCGAAGCGCTGCGGCGGCGGCGCGTAGGTGGTCTGCTCCATGGTGACGGTCTCGATCATCGACCCACCGGTGATGTACGGCGGGGTCTCCTCGAGCAGCGCCCGCCGCCCGTACAGCCCACCGACGCCCATCGGGCCGAGCATCTTGTGCCCGGAGAACGCGGCGAAGTCCACGCCGAGCGCACGGAAGTCCACTGCCATGTGCGGCACCGACTGGCAGGCGTCGAGCACCACGAGCGCGCCGACTTCCTTGGCGCGGCGGACCAATTCGTCCACCGGTGCGACCGCACCGGTCACGTTCGACTGGTGGGTGAACGCGACCACCTTGGTGGCCGGCGACAGCTCCAGCGAGTCCAGGTCGATGCGGCCGTCGTCGGTGATGCCGTACCACTTGAGCGTGGCACCGGTGCGGCGCGCGAGCTCCTGCCACGGCACCAGATTCGCGTGATGCTCGAGCTCGGTGATGACGATCTCGTCGCCCGGTCCCACGTGGTACGGGAACCGGTCGTCACCGAAGGCGTTGGCCACCAGGTTCAGCGACTCGGTCGCGTTCTTGGTGAACACGATCTCGCCGGCGTCGGCGCCGACGAACTTCGCGATGGCGACGCGGGCGTCCTCGTAGGAGTCGGTCGCCTCCTCCGCCAGCTGGTGGGCACCGCGGTGCACCGCCGAGTTGCGGGTGAGCAGGAAGTCACGCTCGGCGTCCAGCACCTGCAGCGGACGCTGCGAGGTCGCACCGGAATCCAGGTACACCAACGGTTTCCCGTCCCGGACCGTGCGGTTCAGGATCGGGAAGTCGGCCCGGATCCGGGCGACGTCGAGGGCGGGCACCGTAGCGGTCATGTCAGGCTCCAGCGGTCGCGGAGGTGAAGCGCACGTAGCCGTTCGCGTCGAGTTCCTCGGCCAGCTCGGAACCACCCTCGGCGACGATCTTGCCGTTGACGAACACGTGCACGAAGTCGGGCTTGATGTAGCGCAGGATGCGGGTGTAGTGCGTGATCAGCAGGACGCCGCCACGCGTAGGCTCGCCGGAGCCATCGACCCAGCCGCGCTCCTTGTAGCGGTTGACGCCCTCAGAGACGATGCGCAGCGCGTCGACGTCGAGGCCGGAGTCGGTCTCGTCGAGGATCGCGATCTTCGGCTTGAGCAGACCCAGCTGCAGCACCTCGTGGCGCTTCTTCTCGCCACCGGAGAAGCCCTCGTTGACGCTGCGGTCGGCGAAGGCGGCGTCGATCTCGAGCTCGCTCATCGACTCCTTCACCTCCTTGACCCAGGTGCGCAGCTTGGGGGCCTCGCCACGGACCGCGGTGGCGGCGGTGCGCAGGAAGTTCGACATCGAGACACCGGGGACCTCGACCGGGTACTGCATGGCCAGGAACAGGCCGGCGCGGGCGCGCTCGTCGACCGACATCTCCAGCACGTCCTCACCGTCGAGGGTGATGGTGCCCTGGGTGACGGTGTACTTCGGGTGACCGGCGATCACGTAGGACAGCGTGGACTTGCCCGAGCCGTTGGGGCCCATGATGGCGTGCGTCTCGCCGGACTTCACGATCAGGTTCACGCCGTTGAGGATCTTCTTGGACTCACCCTCGGGGGTGGTGATCTCGGCGTGCAGGTCCTTGATTTCCAAGGTGGTCATCGAATTCGAATTCCTTCGTGGGAAGTGAGAGGGGTGTCAGATACCGACAGTGGCGAGCTCGGCCTCGATGGCCGCCTCCAGCCGCTCCCGGACCTCGGGGACCGCGATCTTCTGGATGATCTCGTGGAAGAAGCCACGCACCACCAGGCGGCGGGCGACGTCTTCCGGAATGCCACGAGCGCGCAGGTAGAACAGCTGCTCGTCGTCGAACCGGCCGGTGGCGCTGGCGTGGCCGGCGCCGGCGATCTCGCCGGTCTCGATCTCCAGGTTCGGCACCGAGTCGGCGCGCGCGCCGTCGGTGAGCACCAGGTTGCGGTTGGCCTCGTAGGTGTCGGTGCCCTCGGCGGCCGCGCGGATCAGCACGTCGCCGACCCACACGGTGCGGGCATCGCCCTTGGCCGAGGCCGGATCACCCTGCAGCGCACCCTTGTACAGCACGTTGGACTTGCAGTTGGGCTCGGAGTGATCGACCAGCAGGCGCTGCTCGAAGTGCTCGCCCGCGTCGGCGAAGTACAGGCCGAACAGCTCGGCCTCGCCACCCGGACCGGCGTAGCGCACGGTGCCGGTGAGCCGGACCAGATCACCGCCGAGAGTGGCCGAGAAGTGGCGCACGGTGGCGTCGCGGCCCAGCTTCAGGTGATGCGCGGTGGCGTGCACGGCGTCTTCGTTCCATTCCTGGACGGCGACGACGGTCAGCTTGGCGCTGTCTCCGAGCACGAATTCGACGTTCTCGGCGTAGGTGCCGCTGCCGCGCTGGTCCAGGACCACGGTGGCGGCGGCGAAGTTGCCCAGCCGGATCTGCAGGTGGCCGTAGGCGGTCCTGCCCTCGCCGGGACCGGTGACGGTGATCGTCACGGGCTCGGCGACCTCGGTCTCCGCGCCGACCGACACGACGGTCGCCGACTCGAAGCCCGAATAGGCCTGGGCGGCAACCCGATCGGCGGGGGTGCCCGCCTGACCGAGACGCGCGTCGGCGCGGTCGACGGTCTCGACGGTGACGCCCTCGACCGGGGTGACCTCGACGGTCGGCACACCGTCACGCACGGCGGTGCCGTCGTGCAGGCCGCGCAGACGGCGCAGCGGGGTGAACCGCCACTCCTCGTCGCGGCCCGACGGGACCTCGAACGCGTTCACGTCGAACGAGGTGAAGACCTCGCCCTTATTGATCGCGGGAATGCGAGCCTCGGCGGCCTCGGCAACGTTGTCCACGGCCATCAGCCGACGGCTCCTTCCATCTGCAGTTCGATCAGGCGGTTCAGCTCGAGGGCGTATTCCATCGGCAGTTCCTTGGCGATGGGCTCGACGAAGCCGCGCACCACCATCGCCATCGCCTCGTCCTCGGTGAGACCGCGGCTCATCAGGTAGAACAGCTGGTCCTCGGACACCTTGGAGACGGTGGCCTCGTGGCCCATGGTGACGTCGTCCTCGCGGATGTCGACGTAGGGGTAGGTGTCGGAGCGGCTGATCGTGTCGACCAGCAGCGCGTCACACTTCACGGTCGACTTGGAGCCGTGGGCGCCCTTGTTCACCTGCACCAGACCGCGGTACGACGCGCGCCCGCCGCCGCGCGCCACCGACTTCGACACGATGGTCGAGGAGGTGTGCGGGGCCAGGTGCAGCATCTTGGCGCCGGTGTCCTGGTGCTGGCCGACGCCGGCGAACGCGACCGAGAGCACCTCGCCGTGCGCGTGCTCACCGGTCATCCAGACCGCCGGGTACTTCATGGTGACCTTGGAGCCGATGTTGCCGTCGACCCACTCCATGGTGGCGCCCGCCTCGGCCTTGGCCCGCTTGGTGACCAGGTTGTAGACGTTGTTCGACCAGTTCTGGATGGTCGTGTAGCGGCAGCGGCCGCCCTTCTTCACGATGATCTCGACGACCGCGGAGTGCAGCGAGTCGGACTTGTAGATCGGCGCGGTGCAGCCCTCGACGTAGTGGACGTAGGCGTCCTCGTCGACGATGATCAGCGTCCGCTCGAACTGGCCCATGTTCTCGGTGTTGATCCGGAAGTAGGCCTGCAGCGGGATGTCGACGTGCACGCCCGGCGGCACGTAGATGAACGAACCGCCCGACCACACGGCGGTGTTGAGCGCGGAGAACTTGTTGTCGCCGGCGGGGATCACCGAGCCGAAGTACTCCTGGAAGATCTCCGGGTGCTCCTTGAGCGCGGTGTCGGTGTCGAGGAAGATGACGCCCTGCTTCTCCAGGTCCTCACGGATGGAGTGGTAGACGACCTCGGACTCGTACTGCGCGGCGACACCGGAGACGAGGCGCTGCTTCTCGGCCTCGGGGATGCCCAGCTTGTCGTAGGTGTTCTTGATGTCCTCGGGCAGGTCTTCCCAGCTCTCGGCCTGCTTCTCGGACGAGCGCACGAAGTACTTGATGTTGTCGAAGTCGATGCCGTCGAGGTTGGAACCCCAGTTCGGCATGGGCTTGCGATCGAAGATGCGCAGCGCCTTGAGGCGGATGTCGAGCATCCACTCCGGCTCGTTCTTCTTGGCCGAGATGTCGCGAACGACAGCTTCCGACAGGCCGCGTTGCGCGCTGGCACCGGCCACATCCGAATCGGCCCAGCCGTAACCGTAGTTGCCCAGCGAGGCGATGGTCTCGTCCTGGGTCAGCGGTTGCACCTGGTCGGTGGTCGTCGTCATTCGGCACTCCTTCCGGAGTCGTTCGTTCGTTCCGTCGCGGGCTGTGCGGCGGATGGGGTGGACGCTGCCTTGGGCAGCGCGACCAGCGGTACGTGGGTGGTACAGGCGCAATCGCCGTTGGCGATGGTCGCAAGTCGTTGGACGTGGGTGCCGAGCAGGTCCCGGAAAGCGTCCAGTTCGGCCTCGCACAGCTGCGGGAATTCCTCGGCCACGTGGGCCACCGGGCAGTGGTGCTGGCAGATCTGCACACCGGCACCGACCTGGCGGGTGGTGGCGGCGAAGCCGGCGTCGGCGAACGCCTCGGCGATCTCCTCCACCTTGGCCTCGATCCGGGGGGCGGTGTGCTCGGCGACCGGCTCGATGCCGTCGACGATGGTGCGCACCCGCCTGCGGGCGAACTCGGTGATCGCGGCGTCGCCACCGATCTCGCCGAGCTGACGGATCGCCGCCCCGGCCAGGTCGTCGTAGGCGTGACCGAGATTGCCGCGGCCCGCCGCGGTGAGCTGGTACTGCTTGGCCGGACGGCCGCGGCCCTTCTGCTGCCACGGCGCCGACCGGCTCGCCCGCGCCTGACCCGCATCGATGAGCGCGTCGAGGTGCCTGCGCACGCCCGCGGGCGCGAGCCCGAGCGCGGTGCCGATGGCGGTCGCGGTGATCGGCCCGTCTTCGAGCAGCAGCTGGACGATGGCCGCCCGGGTCTGCCCCTCGTGTCCGGGCGCGGCCGAGGTCAGGGCGCCGGTCGTCTTACGACCGGTCCCGTCCACGCCTGTCCGCAAACCCACGGTTTTCACAACACCAGTGTGGCGGAATTACTTCCCTAAATCTAATAAGGGTCACCTTGGCAAGGGTGCCCTGACCTGGGCTGTCGCCGTGTCGGTCACCGGCACGCCGGGTAAAACCCCAGGTACCGCCCGCGGCGCCGGATCCGTTCGGGGCGGCGGGGTGACCCATCGCACAGCGCGTGAACCTACCGCGGGGGTAGCGGTTCGGTCGCCGGACCCTCCAGGACCGCGCCGTCCGGCCCGAACCGGGATCCGTGCAGCGGGCAGTCCCAGGTCCGTTCGGCGTCGTTCCAGCGGACGATGCCGTGCAGGTGCGGGCACACCGCCGACACCGCGGTGGTCACGCCGTCGACGGTGGACACGGCGGTGGGGTGCAGTCCGCGCCGTTCGATCCGGCCGCAGCCTTCCCGCGGCACGCCGTGCTCCCCCGGGCCGAGCAAGCCCAGCCACCCGGTCGACAGGTACCTGGCCACCGCGGCGTTGGCCTTCGTGCCCGCCACGATCGAGGTCACCTCGTCGGGCCGCCAGGTCGACAGCGTCCTGGTCCACGGCGGCCGCTTGCCGGTGATCCGCCCGGCCAGGGCCAGCGCCGCGGCGGCGCCGTTGGTCAGCCCCCACTTCGCCAAACCGGTGGCGACCAGGACCTCGTCGCGGCCGGGCACCAGCGGGCCGACGTAGGGCAGTTCGCCGACGGGGTGGTAGTCCTGCGCCGACCAGCGGCTGAGCGGTTCGGCGCCGGGGAACCAGCGCCGGGTCCAGTCCAGCACCTCCCGGGCGTGGGCGTTCGCGGAGTCCGCCCGGCCCACCTCGTGGCCGCTGCCGCCGACGAACAGCACGTCACCGTCGGTGTCGGGGAACACCCGCAGGGAACGGGTGGGCTGCCCGGCGCTCAGGTACATCTCCTGCGGCACCGGGCCCGGCACGCGGAAGGCCGCCAGATAGGAGCGTTGCGCGGTGAGGCGGGCGAAGAAGCCGCCGCGGTCGAAGATCGGGGTGCCGGTGGCCACGACGACGTCGGCGGCCCGCACCTCGCCGTGTTCGGTGCCGATCACCACCTCGCCGTCGCGATGGCGCAGGCTCTGCGCGCGGGTGGATTCGAAGATCGGCGCGCCGTGCGCCTCGACGTCGGCGGCGAGGGCGGCCAGCAGCGCCATCGGATCCACCTGGGCCTGCTCGCGCAGCCGCACCGCGCCGTACGCGGGGAAGGGGACGTCGAGATCGTCGACGAATTCGGTGGGCAGCCCCGCCGCCCGGGTGGCCTCGAATTCCGCTCGTACGGCGGCGATCTCGGACGTGTCCTGCGCGTAGGTGAGCGCGGACACCCGCTGGGTGTCGATGTCGTGGCCCGCGCAGAAGTTCAGCAGCCAGTCCAGGCCGTCGATGTTCGCCGCGAGGTACCGCGACAGGATCGCGCTGCCGTGCCTGCTCGCGATCCGCTGCCCCCGCGTGCCCTGCAGCAGCGAGATCTTGGCGGTGGAGGCGGCCGTGGTGCCCGCCCCGACCCGTCTCGCCTCGACCACCGCCACCTCGCGGCCCGCCTCGGCGAGCAGCAACGCGGTGGCCAGGCCCACCAGGCCGCCGCCGAGGACGACGGTCTCGTACCGGGAGCCGGGGGTCAGCCGCAATCGGGCGGGGACCTCGGCGTCGTGCAACCAGAAGGACGTCATGCCCCGGTCATAGCCCCGTTGCGGCAACCGAAACGGCCGCGCGGGGGCCGGGCCGACCGTGGCACGATGGCAGGGTGTCCACCCCGCCCGCAGCCACCTGTGTCCGCCATCCCGATCGACCCACCGGACTCGCGTGCACGCGGTGTGGCAGGCCCGCCTGCCCCGACTGCCTGCGGCCCGCGTCGGTGGGCCAGCACTGTGTCGACTGCATGCGGCAGGGGCAGCGCGACGTGCGGCAGGTCCGCACCGTCGGCGGCGCGCCCGCCGGCGCTGCCGCGGTGCCGTATGTCACCTACGCGCTCATCGCGATCAACGTGCTCGTCTATCTCGTCACCGCCGCGCAGGCGGGCAGCCCGATGGACAACTATCGCGGCTCGGCGCTCTTCCGGGAGTTCGTGCTGGTGCCGCTGCTGGTGGCCGACGGCGAATGGTGGCGGTTGCTCGGTTCCGGCTTCCTGCACTACGGCGCGATCCACCTGCTGGTCAACATGTTCGCGCTCTACGTCGTGGGACGCGACCTCGAACGGGTGCTGGGCCGGGTGCGGTTCGCCGCGGTGTATTTCGTCTCGCTGCTCGGCGGTTCGGCGGCGGTGATGGCGCTGGCCGACTCGCTGAGCGCGACCGCGGGCGCGTCCGGCGCGGTGTACGGCCTGTTCGGCGCGGTCACCGTGACGCTGATCCGGCTGCGGCAGAGCCCGACGCCGATGCTGGTCGTCATCGGCGTGAACGTGCTGATCAGCTTCTCGCTACCCGGGATCTCGCTGTGGGGTCACCTGGGCGGTCTGGCCGCGGGCACCCTCGCCGCGCTCGGCATCCTGTTCGTGCCCACCTGGCTGCACGCGCGCACCCCGGAGGCGGCGCGCACCCTCGGCTGGGCCTCGCTCGGGGTGATCGCGGCGGTCTGCCTCGGTGTCGCGGTGGCGGCGGCGCTGGTGCTGGACGGCAACCGGCCCATGGTGACGTTCGGGCCCGCGCCCACCGTCAGCGAGGCGCCCCTGCCCCGGTAGCGGCGCCGATCCGCGCCGGTCGAGCGGGCCCGGCCACCCGCGGTGACCGATCGCACTAGGCTCCCTCTTCGTGGCGGTACTGGAGGGCGCGGCGCGCAAGACACTGGCGTTCGGGCGACGGGCCCTCGGGTTCGACGTGCCGACGCCCGATCACACCGTCGCGGTGCTGCACCGCGACGAGAGCGAAGTGCCCGGTCTGGATCGGCGCGAACGCGCGCAACTGGACCGGATCCGGCTGATGGGCGCCACCGGCGCGGTCCTGATGGCGATCGCGGCCCTGGGCATCGGCGCCCAGCCGGTCCACCAGAACCCGGTGTCGGGCGTGCGGGTGCTCGGCATCTTCGCGCGGGCGCACACCGGCTCGCTGGCCATGTGCATGTTCGGCACCGTCCTGGTGATCGGCGCCTGGCTGCTGCTGGGCCGGTTCGCCATCGGCGGGCTGGCCGGCTCGCCCGTGCACCGGCTGACCCGCTCGCAGCTGGACCGGACGCTGCTGCTGTGGATCATCCCGCTCAGCGTGGCCCCGCCGATGTTCAGCAACGACGTCTATTCCTATCTGGCGCAGAGCGAGATCGCCGCGCGCGGCATCGACCCGTACGCGGAGGGTCCGGTCGCGGGCCTGGGCATCGACAACGTCCTCACCAACAACGTGCCCACCATCTGGCGCGACACCCCGGCGCCCTACGGTCCGCTGTTCCTGTGGATCGGGCGCGGCATCGCGGGGCTGACCGGCGACAACATCATCGCCGGGGTCTGGGTGCACCGGCTGCTGGCGCTGGCCGGTGTCGCGCTCATCGTGTGGGCGCTGCCGCGGCTGTCGGTGCGTTGCGGAGTGGCCCCGGTGAGCGCGCTGTGGCTGGGCGCGGCCAACCCGCTGGTGCTGTTCCACCTGGTCGGCGGCGTGCACAACGACGCGCTGATGCTCGGGCTGATGCTCGCGGGCACGGAACTGATGCTGCGGGCGATCTACGGCAACGGCGGAAAGCCCGACCGGCTCATCGGCACCGACCTCACGCCCTTCGACGCGCGCGCCTACGCCTTGCTGATCGGCGGCGCGGTGGTGATCACGCTGTCGTCGTCGGTGAAGCTCACCTCGATCATCGCGCTCGGCTTCGTCGGCATGGCGCTGGCCCGGCGCTGGGGCGGCAGCCTGAAGGCGGTGGTCAAGGCCGCCGTGCTGCTCGGCGCGATCGCCGGGGCGACAACCCTTTTCGTGAGCGCGGCGAGCGGGCTCGGATTCGGCTGGGTCTTCACCCTGAGCGTGGCGAACGCGGTGCGCAGCTGGATGTCGCTGCCGACGGTCATCGGCATCATCACCGGATTCGGCGGGGTGCTGCTCGGCCTCGGCGACCACACCACCGCGCTGCTGTCGATCACCCGGCCCATCGCGGCGGCGGTCGCGGCCTTCATCACCGTGCGGATGCTGGTGGCGACCGGGACCGGGCGCCTGCATCCGGTCGGCGCCCTCGGTGTCTCGCTCGGCGCGATCGTGCTGCTGTTCCCGGTGGTCCAGCCCTGGTACCTGCTGTGGGCCATCGTGCCGCTGGCCGCGTGGGCGACCCAGCCGGTGTTCCGCGTGCCCGCCGTCGCGTTCTCGGCGGTGGTCTCGATGCTGGTGATGCCGCGCGGTGCGGAGTTCCAGGTCTTCCAGATCATCGGCGCCGCACTGGCGGCCGCGGTCTGCTTCGCCCTGTTCTTCGCGCTGACCCGGCACAGCCTGCCCTGGCGGGCCCAGCCGGGGGTGTCGGCTCCGTCACACGAGGGCACGGCTTACCGTGTGACATCGTGACGAAACGCCCTGGACCCGCCGTCAGCATCGACGGTGTGGTCAAGCGCTACGGCGAGACCACCGCGGTGGACGGCTTGATCTTCGAGGTCGAGCAGGCCCAGGTGTTCGCGCTGCTCGGCCCCAACGGCGCGGGCAAGACCACCACGGTCGAGATGTGCGAGGGCTTCGTGAAGCCCGACGCGGGCACGGTCCGGGTGCTGGGTCTGGACCCGATCGCCGATTCCGAACAGCTGCGCCCGCGCATCGGCGTCATGCTGCAGGGCGGCGGCGCCTATCCGGGCGCGCGGGCCGGGGAGATGCTCGACCTGGTCGCGGCCTATTCGGCCGATCCGATCGACCCCGACTGGCTGCTGTCGACCCTCGGCCTGCAGGACAACCGCCGCACCCCGTACCGGCGCCTGTCCGGCGGCCAGCAGCAGCGGCTCGCGCTGGCCTGCGCCCTGGTCGGCAGGCCGGAGATCGTGTTCCTCGACGAGCCGACCGCGGGCCTGGACGCCCAGGCCCGGCTGATCGTGTGGGAACTCATCGACGCGCTGCGCCGCGACGGCGTGAGCGTCGTGCTCACCACCCACATGATGGACGAGGCCGAACAGCTCGCCGACCAGCTGGTGATCATCGATCACGGACAGATCGTCGCGCAGGGCACCCCGGCCGAGGTCACCGCGCACGGCGCCGCGGGCCAGCTGCGCTTCTGCGCGCCGGCCAAACTCGATATCGCGCTGCTGAGATCGGCACTGCCGGAAGGGTTCTCACCCCGCGAGACCGCGCCGGGAACCTATCTCGTCGAGGGCGAGATCACCCCGCAGGTGCTGGCGACGGTCACCGCCTGGTGCGCCAGGATGGACGTGCTCGCCACCGACATCCGCATCGACCAGCGCCGCCTCGAAGACGTCTTCCTCGAACTGACCGGACGGGACCTGCGCGGATGACCGAGACCACCAGCCGGTTCCTGCCCGGCACCTTCGCCCCGGCCCCGCGCCCGGCCGCCCGGCACGCGATGCTGCTGGCGCAGACCGCGCTCGAGCTCAAACTGCTGCTGCGCAACGGCGAACAGCTGCTGCTCACCATGTTTATCCCGATCACCCTGCTGATCGGGCTCACCCTGCTGCCGTTCGGCGAGCTGGGCGAGCACCGGGTGGACAAGGTGGTCCCCATGGTGATGATGACCGCGGTGATGTCGACGGCGTTCACCGGCCAGGCCATCGCGGTCGGTTTCGACCGCCGCTACGGCGCGCTCAAACGGCTCGGCGCCACGCCGCTGCCGCGGTGGGGCGTGATCGCGGGCAAGTGCGCCGCGGTCCTGATCGTCGTGGTGTTGCAGGCGATCCTGCTCGGCGCGATCGGGCTGGCGCTGGGCTGGCGTCCCGGAGTCACCGGGCTCGCGCTGGGCGCGCTGATGATCGCACTGGGCACGGCGACCTTCGCCGCGATGGGCCTGCTGCTGGGCGGCACGCTCAAGGCCGAGGTGGTGCTGGCGCTGGCCAACATCCTGTGGTTCGTCATGCTCGGCATCGCCAGCCTGGTGCTCGTGGGCGATTCGCTGCACACCGCGCTCACCGTGCTGGTCCGGTTGATCCCGTCCGGCGCGCTGGCGTTCGGGCTGGAATCGGCGCTGTCGGGCACGGTCGACTGGTTCGCGGTGGCCGTGCTCGCGGTCTGGGGCCTGGTCTGCGGCTGGCTCGCGACCCGGCTGTTCCGCTTCGCCTGAGTGATCAACGACGCAATGTAGTAGCCCTGGTATCGGCCGAGAATTTCCGGCCAGTACCATCGTGACGTGCTGTATCGCGCCTTCTTGGGACTCGTCGACCGGCTGCCGCTCCCCTCGCTGCGGGTGCAGCGGATCATCGCGTTCGCGGTGATCCTCAGCCAGGCCGGTATTTCGGTGACCGGTGCCGTCGTGCGCGTCACCGCGTCGGGCCTGGGCTGCCCCACCTGGCCGCAGTGCTTCCCCGGCAGCTTCACCCCCGTGGGGGTCTCGGAGGTGCCGGTCATCCATCAGACCGTCGAGTTCGGCAACCGCCTGCTCACCTTCGCGGTGACGCTGTGCGCGGCGCTGATCGTGCTCGCCGTGGTGCGCGCGCGGCGGCGGCGCGAGGTGCTGGTCTACGCGTGGCTGATGCCCGGCGGCACAGTCGTGCAGGCGATCATCGGCGGCATCACCGTGCGGACCGGCCTGCTGTGGTGGACGGTGGCCGTGCACCTGCTGGCCTCGATGGTGATGGTGTGGCTCGCGGTGGTGCTGTTCGCCAAGATCGGCGAACCCGACGACGGCATCGACACCGTGCAGGTGCCCGCTCCCCTGCGCTGGCTGACCGCGCTGAGCGGGGTCGCCCTCGCCGGCGTGCTGATCGCGGGCACGCTGGTCACCGCGGCCGGACCGCATGCCGGTGACAAGAGCATCGAACGGCCGGTCGCGCGGCTCGAAGTCGAGATCGTGACGCTGGTGCACCTGCATTCGCAGCTGCTGGTCGGCTATCTCGCGCTGCTGATCGGCCTGGCCTTCGGCCTGTTCGCCGTCGGGATCACCCCGGCCATCCGGACCCGCCTGTTCGTCCTGCTGGGCGTGGTGGTGTCGCAGTCGCTGGTCGGAGTGATCCAGTACTTCACCGACGTCCCCGCCGCGCTGGTCGCCATCCATGTCGGTGGCGCCGCGGCGTCCACGGCGGCCACCGCCGCGCTGTGGGCCTCCCTGCGGATCCGCGAAACCGTGGACGCCCCCGCACCGGTCGCCGCGCCCGCCGCGCACTGACCCACGAACGACGACAGCCCGCGATCACGCTGATCGCGGGCTGTGTCGGTGTACCGGGCTCAGGCGCCGGCGAAGAGCTTCCAGTTGCGCGCCTTCGGGAAGCGGGTCTGGTTGGCGACCCACCCCGCCATCTTCTTCCAGTGCGACGCGGTCGGGGTGACCACGGAAACCAGCTCGCGGTTCCACTCGTCGGCCTCGGTGAGGCCGTGGACGCGCTCGACCAGGGCCTTGGCGGTCGCCAGGTCGGCCACCACGCGGTCGCCGAGGATGCCGTCGGCGCCGACCAGGGTGATGCGCACGCCCTGCTTACCGAGGTACTGCAGGACGGCCGTGCCCGAACCACCGTGCTCGGCGACGAACTTCACGACGGACTTCTCGACCTCGGCAGGCACCTTCACGGCGGCGGGGGCGACGGTGGTTGCACTCATGGGCCAGAGTTTACCGGCCGGTACTCGCGAGTCCACCGTCGAGTGGCGTCGAACACGGGGTGTACAAAGGAGACTCATGCGCGCGATTCAGGTTTCCGAGCACGGTGGTCCCGAGGTTCTGCGGTACGTCGAGGTGCCGGATCCGCGGATCGGGCCCGGTCAGCTGCTGGTCGACACCAGGGCCGTCGGCGTGAACTACATCGACATCTACTTCCGCACCGGACAGTATCCGCAGGCCACGCCCTACATTCCGGGTTCCGAGGGCACCGGCGTGGTGGCGGCGGTGGGCGCGGAGGTCACCGAGTTCGCCGTCGGCGACCGGGTGGCCTGGGCCGCGGCGCCGGGCAGCTACGCCGACCGTGTCGCCGTCGACGCGGAGGTGGCCGTCAAGGTGCCCGACGGCGTGGACCAGACCGTCGCGGCGGCCGCGCTGCTGCAGGGCATGACCGCGCACTATCTGATCGAATCGGTGTTCCGGCCCGAACCGGGCGACCCGGTACTGATCCACGCGGGCGCGGGCGGTGTGGGCCTGCTGCTCACCCAGATGGCCGCTGCCAAGGGCGCGCGGGTGATCACCACGGTGTCCACCGACGACAAGGAGACGCTGTCGCGCGAGGCGGGCGCCGCCGAGGTCCTGCGTTACGGCGACGACCTGGCCGCCCGGGTCCGCGACCTCACCGACGGCGAGGGGGTCGCCGCGGTGTACGACGGCGTCGGCGCGAGCACCTTCGAGGCGAGCCTGGCGGCGCTGCGCGTGCGCGGCACCCTGGCCCTGTTCGGCGCCGCCAGCGGCCCGGTGCCGCCCTTCGATCCGCAGCGGCTCAACCCGGCCGGTTCGCTGTGGCTGACCCGTCCCTCCCTGGGCGCCTACACCCGCACCCGCACCGAGTTCCTGTGGCGCGCGGCGGATGTCTTCGACGCGATCGCGGCGGGCACGCTGACCCTGCGGATCGGCGCCACCTACCCGCTCGCCGACGCCGCCGAGGCCCACCGGGATCTCGCCGCCCGCGAGACCACCGGATCCCTCGTCCTGCTGCCCTAGCGCGCGGTCAGTAGTCGCGGCCGGTGATTCCGCGGTAGACGAAGCGGGTGATCGACTCGATCGCCTCGTCGTCGGCGATGGTCACCGACCCGTCCTCGACCATGCGCAGCATTCCGTCGGCGGCCGCGAACATCATCGCCAGGCTGGCGTCGACGGTGCCCGGCAGCCGTAATCCGCGCTCCGGGAATTCCGCCACGTGGTCGGCGATGTCCGCGCGCTGCGCCGATCCGAATTCCGCGACGATGCGGGCGAATTCGGGGTTGACCTGGGCCGCCTGCCCGATCGCGCGTAGGACCGCGGCGTGCTCGCGCGCGAAGGTCCAGTAGCCGCGTACGTGATAGCGGATGGCCGCCGGGTCGGTGAAATCGCCGCTGTGTTCGGGGTCGGCCGCGCGCTCGTCGCTCGCCACGGCGATATCGGCCAGCAGCGCCTGCAGCAGTTCCTCCTTGCTGGCGAAGTGGTTGTAGAACGAGCCCGCCGCCCGGCCCGCGGCCGCGGTGATGTCGGTGATCTTCGCGTTCAGATAGCCGTATTCGGCGAAGACCTGCCGCGCGGCGTCCTTGAGCGCCTGCTCGGTCTCCGCGGATTTCTCGCGTCTGCTGCCCGCCATCGCGCCGCACCTCCTTGACAGGACACGGTACCAACACTGAAACTGAATTCAGATTCGCTGAATCTGAATTCAGTCTTTGTCAGGAGGCAGTTCTCATGTCCGAACAGGTACTCGTCGCAGGCGCCGGTCCGACCGGCCTCACCCTGGCCGTCGACCTCGCCCGCCGCGGCATCGCGGTGCGGGTGGTGGACCGGGCCGACTCGCCCTTCCAGGGGTCACGCGGCGACGGCATCCAGCCGCGCACGCTGGAGGTGTTCGACGATCTCGGCGTGCTCGACGCGGTGCTGGCCGCCGGCCGCGACCTGCCCGTCATGCGGGCCTGGTTCGGCGGCGAGTTCGTGGGCGAGCGGCGGATGGCGGAGCCGGTCGACCCGACGCCGGATGTGCCGTACCCGAACGGCTGGGTGCTCGGCCAGTCCGAGACCGAGGCGATCCTGCGGGACCGGCTCAGCGCACTGGGCGGCCGGGTCGAATTCGGTACGGCGGTGGCCGATTTCACGCAGGACACCGACGGCGTCACCGTGTCCCTGGTGCGCGACGGGGTCGCCGAGACGGTCCGCGCGCGCTATCTCGTCGGCGCCGACGGCGGCGCGAGCACGGTGCGCAAACGGCTCGGGATCGCGTTCACCGGCCGCACCGACGAGTCGATCCGGATGCTGCTCGGTGACGTCCGCGTCGACGCGCTCGACCACGCGTACGGGTACTGGTTCGCCGCCGCGGCCGATCAGCCGATGACCGGTTTCGCCCTGTCACCGCTGCCCGGCGGGCGCCGCTTCCAGTTCGCCGCGCCGCTGTCCGCGGACCAGTCGCCCGACTTGGCCACCCTCCAGGAACTGGCCGACCGGCATGCCCCGCGACTCGGCCTGACGCTGAGCGCACTGTCCTGGGTCACGGTGTGGCGCCCCAACATCCGCCTCGCCGACCGGTTCCGGGACGGCCGGGTACTGCTCGCGGGCGACGCCGCCCACGTCCACCCGCCGACCGGCGGCCAGGGCCTCAATACCGGCGTCCAGGACGCCTACAACCTCGGCTGGAAGCTCGCCGCCGCACTCGACGGCGACCCGGCGCCGCTGGACACCTACGAGCCCGAACGCCGCACCGTCGCGGCCCGGGTTCTCGGGCTGAGCACCGAGCTCCTGGACAAACTCGTCGACGGCGACGAGGACGCGATGCGGCGCGGGCCCGAGACCCGTCAGCTCGACATCAGCTACCGCTCCCCCGGTGCGCGGGGTGTACTCGTCGCCGGTGACCGCGCGCCCGACGCACCGCTCACCGACGCCACGGGCGAGCCGGTCCGGCTCTTCGACTTCTTCCGCGGCCCGCACGCGACCCTGTTGCGTTTCGCGCCCGCGACGTCGGGCATCGCGCCGACCCACCATGCGGGAGTCGACCGGTCCGGTCTGCGCACCGTCGACATCCATGCCGCGCAGGCCCCGTGCTCGCGGTAGCGAACGACGATGTCCACGCCGTCGACACCCACGGACACGCCTTCACCGCCTACGCCGCCACCCCCGGCACCCATATCCTGATCCGTCCCGACGGCCACCTGGCACGCCGCTGGGACGACGCACCGGCGAGCCGCTGAGACCCGCGCGCCGGCAGCGGAATACCGCGACGGATCGGGCCAGATCAGCACGACCGCCGGAACACGACAGCGGCCGGGTGCCTACGCACCCGGCCGCTGTCGTTCGCGAGGAATCAGAGTCCGAGGAAACTACCCACGGTGTCCCAGCCCAGCACCGAGTCGACCGCCAGACCGCAGAACACCACGGCCAGGTAGTTGTTCGACTGCAGGAACAGGCGCAGCGGCTTCACCGACTCACCACGCCGGACACCGGCGTAGAGCTGGTGCGCCATCAGCAGGAACCAGGCACCCGCCACCAGGGCGACGGCCGCGTAGATGACACCGGTCGCCGGGACCAGGGCGAGCGTGGCCAGCACGGTCAGCCAGGTGTAGATGACGATCTGCTTGGTGACGGCCCGCTCGGTGGCCACCACCGGCAGCATCGGCACGCCGGCCGCGCGGTAGTCCTCCTTGTAGCGCATGGCCAGCGCCCAGGTGTGCGGCGGCGTCCAGAAGAAGATCACCAGGAACAGCACGATCGCGGGCCAGCCGATGGTCCCGGTGACCGCGGACCAGCCGACCAGGGCGGGCATGCAGCCCGCGGCGCCGCCCCAGACCACGTTCTGCGAGGTGCGGCGCTTGAGGCCCTTGGTGTAGACGAAGACGTAGAACAGGATCGTCGCGACCACCAGCGCGCCGCTGAGCAGGTTCGCCTGCCACCACAGCCACGCGAACGAGATCGCGCCGAGGGTGACGCCGAAGATCAGCGCGTGCCGGGTGGGCACCGCGTCGCGGGCCAGCGGGCGGCGCGCGGTCCGCTTCATCACCTTGTCGATGTCGGCGTCGGCGACACAGTTGAGGGTGTTGGCGCTGGCCGCGCCCATCCAGCCGCCGAACAGGGTCACCAGGATCAGCCGGATGTCGATCGTGCCGCGGTCGGCCAGCAACATCGTGGGGATGGTGGCGACGAGCAGCAGCTCGATGACCCGCGGCTTGGTGAGCGCGATGTAGGCCAGCGGCTTGCGCAGTACCCTGGAGACCAGGCCGTCACCGGCTAGCCGGTCGGCGAGCGCGGTGGAGGAATTGTGCGCACCGCTACTACCCGGCTGGGGATCGATCCGCACTGTTTCTCCTCGCACGCTGTGCTTCGCATCCGGCATTGGAACGAGCAGCGCGCGGCTGCGGCGCGGCCACTACTACAGACGATGGTAGACCCACGCCGGTGCCGCTCCACGCCAGGCCCCACCCACCGTGGGGACCGTCACCGCGCCGTCCGTCCGCCGGTCGTCCGGTGAACCGGCATCGACATGCAGGTGAACGGCATCGCGACCGTATCGCCGCCGGGCCCGGCGGTCACGGCGGCGCACACCCGCGAACCGCGCCGTGATCGGCACTACACTCACAACCAGGGTTCGCGCCGATCCGGTGTAGCACCACCACTAGGGTATGGCTGTACATCGGTACGCACCCCCGGCCGCGTGCGATCCGCATCCGCCACCATCGCCGCTGCCATGTATCGCCGTCGACGAAACCTAGGTCAGGAGAACCACGGTCGTGTCAGTCACAGACGACATTCGCGCCCTCACTCAGCGGAACTACCCCAGCGACTGGACGGACCTCGACACCAAGGCCGTCGATACCGCCCGCGTCCTCGCCGCCGACGCGGTGCAGAAGGCGGGCAACGGGCACCCCGGCACCGCGATGAGCCTCGCGCCGGTCGCCTACACCCTATTCCAGCGCACGATGCGCCACGACCCGGCGGAGCCGCGCTGGGTCGGCCGCGACCGCTTCGTGCTCTCCTGTGGACACTCCAGCCTCACCCTCTACGTCCAGCTGTACCTGGCCGGTTTCGGCCTGGAGCTGACCGACCTCGAGGACCTGCGCCAGTGGGGTTCGCTCACCCCGGGCCACCCCGAGTTCCGGCACACCGACGGTGTCGAGATCACCACCGGCCCGCTGGGCCAGGGCCTGGCCTCCGCGGTCGGCATGGCGATGGCAGCCCGTCGTGAGCGCGGCCTGTTCGATCCGGACGCCGCCCCGGGCACCAGCCCGTTCGACCACTTCGTCTTCACCATCGCCTCCGACGGCGACCTGCAGGAGGGCGTCACCGCCGAGGCCTCCTCGATCGCGGGCACCCAGCAGCTGGGCAACCTCGTGGTGATCTACGACGACAACGAGATCTCCATCGAGGACGACACCGACATCGCCTTCACCGAGGACGTCGCCCAGCGCTACGAGGCCTACGGCTGGCACGTGCAGATCGTCGAGGGCGGCGAGGACGTGGTGGCGATCGAGAACGCCATCGCCGCGGCCAAGGCCGAGACCGACAAGCCCTCGATCATCATCCTGCGCACCATCATCGGCTTCCCGGCCCCGAACAAGATGAACACCGGCGGCGTGCACGGCGCGGCGCTGGGCGCCGACGAGGTCGCCGCGGTGAAGCAGGCGCTGGGCTTCGACCCGGAGAAGTCCTTCGACGTGGACCCGGCCGTCATCGAGCACACCCGGGGCGCGCTGGGCCGCGGCGCGGAGGCCAAGGCCAAGTGGCAGCAGGGCTTCGACGCGTGGGCCGAGGCCAACCCGTCGAACAAGGCGCTGTTCGACCGCCTGCAGGCCCGCTCGCTGCCGCAGGGCTGGACCGAGTCGCTGCCCACCTTCGAGACCGATCCGAAGGGCATGGCCACCCGCAAGGCCTCCGGCAAGTTCCTGGCCGCCGTCGCCGACGAACTGCCGGAGCTGTGGGGCGGTTCGGCCGACCTGGCCGAGTCCAACAACACCACCATGCCGAACCAGCCGAGCTTCGGCCCGGAGACGATCTCCACCGGCATGTGGAAGGCGCAGCCCTACGGCCGCACCCTGCACTTCGGTATCCGTGAGCACGCGATGGGCTCCATCCTCAACGGCATCGCGCTGCACGGCCCGACCCGCCCGTACGGCGGCACCTTCCTGGTGTTCTCCGACTACATGCGCCCGGCCGTGCGCTTGGCCGCGCTGATGCGGGTGCCCGCCATCTACGTCTGGACCCACGACTCCATCGGTCTGGGCGAGGACGGCCCGACCCACCAGCCGATCGAGCACCTGGCCGCGCTGCGCGCGATCCCGGGCCTGAACGTGGTGCGCCCCGGCGACGCCAACGAGACCGTGCACGCCTGGCGCACCATCCTCGAGCGCGACTCCGACGAGCACACCTCGCACTTCCACACCTACGACGCCCCGCACCAGGACGGCCCGTCCGCGCTGGCGCTGACCCGGCAGGACATCCCGACCCTGGCGGGCACCAGCTACGAGGGTGTCAAGAAGGGCGGCTACGTCCTCGCCGAGGCGTCCACCGGGACGCCGCAGGTGATCCTCATCGGCACCGGTTCCGAGCTGCAGCTCGCGGTGGCCGCGCGCACTACCCTGGAGGAGCAGGGCATCCCGACCCGCGTGGTCTCGATGCCGTGTGTGGAGTGGTTCGACGCGCAGGAGCAGGGTTACCGCGACGAGGTGCTGCCGCCGTCGGTGCGCGCCAGGGTCGCCGTGGAAGCCGGCATCGCGATGCCGTGGCACCGCTTCGTCGGTGACGCCGGCGAGGTCGTCGGGATCGAGCACTTCGGTGCCTCGGCCAACTTCAAGAAGCTGTACTCCGAGTTCGGTATCACCGCCGATGCCGTCGTCGCCGCCGCGCTGCGGTCGACCGACAAGGTGAAGGGGTAAAACCATGGCACAGAACGAGAATCTCGCCGCGCTCTCGGCCGCGGGCGTCTCGGTGTGGCTCGACGACCTGTCCCGTGAGCGGATCGAGTCCGGCAACCTCGCCGACCTGATCGCCACCCGCAGCGTCGTCGGTGTCACCACCAACCCGAGCATCTTCCAGGCCGCGCTGAGCAAGGGCCACGACTACGACGGGCAGCTGAAAGAGCTGGCCGCGCAGGGCGCCGACGCCGACGCCGCGATCCGCACCATGACCACCGACGACGTGCGCGCCGCCTGCGACGTGCTCGCGCCGGTGTTCGAGGCCAGCAACGGCGTCGACGGCCGCGTCTCGATCGAGGTCGACCCGCGGTTCGCCTTCGACGCCGACAAGACGGTCGCCCAGGCGATCGAGCTGTGGAAGATCGTCGACCGCAAGAACCTGTTCATCAAGATCCCGGCCACCGAGGCGGGCCTGCCCGCCATCACCTCGGTGATCGGCGAGGGCATCAGCGTCAACGTGACGCTGATCTTCTCGGTGCCGCGCTACCGCGCGGTGATGGGCGCCTACCTCGACGGCCTGCGCAACGCCCAGATCGGCGGCCACGACCTGGCCCGGATCCATTCGGTCGCCTCGTTCTTCGTCTCCCGCGTGGACACCGAGATCGACAAGCGGCTGGAGGCGATCGGCACCCCGGAGGCGCTCGCGCTGCGCGGCAAGGCCGGCGTGGCCAACGCCCGCCTGGCCTACGCGGAGTACCAGGACGTGTTCGACGGTGGGGCGCACACCTCCACCTACAACCACCTGGCCGCGCAGGGCGCCAACCGGCAGCGGCCGCTGTGGGCGTCGACCGGGGTGAAGAACCCGGACTACTCCGACACCCTCTACGTCACCGAGCTGGTCGGCCCGAACACCGTGAACACGTTGCCGGAGAAGACCTTGCAGGCCTTCGCCGATCACGGCGAGGTGCGTGGCGACACCCTCGGCGGGCAGGCCGTCGAGGCCGGGCAGGTCTTCGCCGACCTGGCCGCGGTGGGCATCGACCTCGACGACGTGTTCGCGCTGCTCGAGCGCGAGGGCGTCGACAAGTTCGAGCAGGCGTGGAACGAGCTGCTCGACGCCACCACCGCCGAGCTGGGCAACGCCGCGGCGGCGGGAGGCAACTGACCCGATGGCCGGCACAGCATCGACCGATCGGGCGACGGGGCTGTGGCATAACCCGCTCCGCGACGAACGAGACAAACGGGTCCCCTTCATCGCGGGTCCCTGCTGCATGGTGATCTTCGGTGTCACCGGAGATCTGTCCCGTAAGAAGCTGATGCCGGCCATCTACGACCTGGCGAACCAGGGGCTGTTGCCGCCCGGGTTCGCCCTGGTCGGGTTCGCCCGGCGCAACTACGCCGACGAGGACTTCGCCGCCGTCGTGCTCGACGCGGTGAAACAGCACGCGCGCACCCCCTTCCGCCAGGAGGTCTGGGACCACCTGGCGGAGGGGCTGCGGTTCGTGCAGGGCAGTTTCGACGACGACGCCGCCTTCGCGACCCTGGCCGACACGCTGCGGGATCTCGACGCGAACCGCGGCACCCGCGGGAACTACGCCTTCTACCTGTCGATCCCGCCGAACATGTTCCCGGTGGTGCTCGACCAGCTCTCCGAACACAAGCTGGCCCAGCCCACCGACACCGACGCCGACGGCTACCTGCCGTGGCGGCGGGTGGTCATCGAGAAGCCCTTCGGGCACGACCTGGCCAGCGCCAAGGAACTCAACGCGCTGGTCAACCGGGTCTTCCCGGAGGAGCAGGTCTTCCGGATCGACCACTACCTCGGCAAGGAGACGGTGCAGAACATCCTGGCACTGCGCTTCGCCAACGAGCTGTACGAGCCGATCTGGAACGCCAACTACGTCGACAGCGTGCAGATCACCATGGCCGAGGACATCGGCCTGGGTGGCCGGGCCGGCTACTACGACGGCATCGGCGCGGCCCGCGACGTCATCCAGAACCATCTGCTGCAGCTGCTGGCGCTGACCGCGATGGAGGAGCCCACCTCCTTCGAGCCGGTGCAGCTGACCACCGAGAAGATCAAGGCGCTCTCGGCCACCAAGCTGGTCGAGCCGCTGGACGAGACCACCGCGCGCGGCCAGTACACCGAGGGCTGGCAGGGCAGCGAGCACGTCGTCGGCCTGCACGAGGAGGAGGGTTTCGACCCGCAGTCGCGGACCGAGACCTACGCCGCGATCACCGTGCACGTGGAGAACCGCCGCTGGGCCGGTGTCCCGTTCTATCTGCGCACCGGAAAACGCCTGGGCCGCAGGGTCACCGAGATCGCGGTGATCTTCAAACGCGCGCCGCACCTGCCGTTCGACCAGACCATGACCGAGGAACTCGGCCAGAACGCGCTGGTCATCCGGGTGCAGCCGGACGAGGGCATCACGCTGCGCTTCGGCTCCAAGGTGCCCGGCTCGGGGATGGAGGTGCGCGATGTGAACATGGACTTCAGCTACGGCGAGGCGTTCACCGAGTCCTCCCCCGAGGCCTACGAGCGACTGATCCTGGACGTGCTGCTGGGCGTGCCGTCCCTGTTCCCGGTGAACGCGGAGGTCGAATTGTCCTGGCGCATCCTCGATCCCGTGCTCGCGCACTGGGCCGCCGAGGGCAAGCCCGAACCGTACGAGGCGGGCACCTGGGGCCCGAGCTCGGCCGACGAGATGCTCGCGCGCAGCGGGCGGGAATGGCGGCGCCCGTGATCGTCGACATGCCGGACACCACCACCGCCGACGTCGCGAAACGCATGGTCCAGCTGCGCGAGACCAACGGCGTGATCACCCAGGGCCGGGTGCTCACCCTGGTGGTGTGCACGCTGGACTCCTCCGAGGCCGAGGACGCGATCGACGCGGCCAACGACGCCAGCCGCGAACACCCCTGCCGGGTGATCGTGCTGGCCCGCGGCGACCGCGACGCCGACACCCGCCTCGACGCCCAGATCCGCGTCGGCGGCGACGCCGGGGCGGCCGAGGTGATCGTGCTGCGGTTGCAGGGTCCGCTGGTGAACCACGAGAGCAGCGTGGTCACCCCGTTCCTGCTGCCCGACACCCCCGTGGTGGCGTGGTGGCCGCGGGGCGCGCCGGAGTTCCCGTCGCTGGACTCGGTGGGCAGACTGGCCAAGCGCCGGATCACCGACGCCACCTTCGCGCGCGATCCGCAGTCCGCGATCAAGAAGCGCCGCTACTCCTACGCGGCCGGCGACACCGATCTGGCGTGGAGCCGGATCACCTACTGGCGCGCGCTGCTGGCCGCGGCGCTGGACGAGCCGCCGTTCGAGCCGGTCACCTCGGTGACCGTGTCGGGCCTGGCGAGCGAACCCGCGCTCGACACCCTGGCGGGCTGGCTGGCCTCGCGCCTGACCTGTCCCGTGGTCCGCAAGACGGGTGAGCTGCGGGTGGAAGTGCGCCGCGGCACGGATTCGATCGCCATCAGCCGGCCCCAACTAGGAAGGACAGCGACGCTGACCCGCACCGGTGAACCCGACCAGCGCATCGCGCTGGCGCGCCGGGAAACTCGCGACTGCCTCGCCGAGGAACTGCGCCGGCTCGACGCCGACGAGATCTACGCCGAGGCACTCGCCGGAATCGAGAAGGTGACCTATGAGTGAGCACATCGATGTGCCCGACGAGCTGGGCGCCGAGTTCCCCGCCGACACGATCGAGGTGCACGACGACCCCGACCTGCTCGCCGACGCGGCCGCCGAGCGCTTCGTCGCGGTGATCGTCGCCGCCCAGGCCGAACGCGGCCACGCCTCGGTGTCGCTGACCGGCGGCAGCGACGGCATCCGGCTGCTGGAGCGGGTGCGGCAGAACCCGGGCGCGATCGACTGGCCGAACCTGTACGTCTACTGGGGCGACGAGCGTTTCGTCCCCGACGGCGACCCCGATCGCAATGAACTGCAGGCCAGGCAGGCGCTGCTGGACTTCGTCCCGCTGAACCCGGCGCACGTGTTCCCGATCGCGGCGTCCGACGGCACCTACGGTTCGCCGGAGGCCGCGGCGGCCGCGTACGCCCAGCTCGTGCACACCGAACTGGACGAGCGCGGCGAGTTCGACCTGACCGTGCTCGGCATGGGCCCGGAGGGGCACGTCAATTCGCTGTTCCCGCACTCTCCGGCGATCAGGGAGACCACGGATTACGTTGTCGCCGTGCACGACTGCCCGAAGCCGCCGCCCACCCGGGTCTCGCTCACGCTGCCCGCGGTGCATCGCTCCCGGCATGTGATGCTGGTGGTCAGCGGGGTGGGCAAGGCCGCCGCGGTGGCGGCCGCCGTCAACGGCGCCTCCCCCGACGACGTCCCGTCGGCCGGCGCGGTCGGCATCGAATCCACCACCTGGGTGGTCGACGAGGCCGCCGCCTCGGATCTGCTCACCGACGAGGAATAGCCCGATACGGACAGGGCCGGACCGCACGGGTCCGGCCCTTCCGCGTTGCCGAGGGGCCCCGGCCCGTGCCCCGTGCCCCGGGTGCGGGCGGCACGCCGATATCGTCGAGGGTGTTCGACGGGCGAAAGGGTGAACCACCAGCATGATCCAGACCGAGACCGTGACGATCCCGGACCCCGTGCACGGCTATCCGCAGGTGGCCTTCGGCGGCTATGTGGCGGGCCTGCTGGCCCGGCGTTCCGGTGCCGAGACGGTGCGCGTCGATTTCCGCCGTGCCGTTCCGGTCGCCACGCCGCTGCTGCTGCCCGCCGCCGAGCCGGGCCACGCGACGCTGACCGACGCGGACGAGACCCTGCTCGCGCGGGCCCTGCCCGCCACCCTCGAGCTCACCGCGCCACCCGCGCCGTCCTGGTCGGCGGCCGAGCGGGCCACCGCCGCCGCCCTGGCGAGCCCCAAGCGGCAGGTCACCGACTGCTACGGGTGCGGTGTCGAGTGCGCGCCCGGCCACGGTCTGCGCCTGTTCACCTGGCCGGTGCCGAACCGGCCCGTCGTCGCGGGCGCCTGGATCCCCGACGCGGGTCTGGCCGGTGACGACGGGGACCTGCCGCCGGAGATCGTCTGGTCGGCCCTGGACTGCCCCGGCGGGTTCGCCGCCTGGATGTTCCAGGACATGGCCCTGGGCGCGGTGACCGCGGCGCTCACCGCGCGTCAGCGCCGGCCGGTCACCGCGGGCGCCGAACATGTGGTGCACGGGTGGGCGATTCGCGGCGAGGGCCGCAAACACACCGTCGGCGTGGCGATTTCCACCCGCGGCGGTGAGCTGTGCGCGCTCGCGGAGGCGCTGTGGGTGGTCCCCCGCGACGCGGCCGCGGCGCCGTCGGAGACTCCGCGCCGGCATCCGGCGGCCGATATCGTCGGATCGCGGAGCGGCACCGCCTAGCATCGGACTCCAGGGCATGCCGGCGGCATCGGCCGTCGACTCGACAGGCGCGAGGAGTGAGTGCGGTGGCCGAAGTGCGCAGGAGCTCGCTCGATCTGGACTCGGCCTTCCGCACCGCGCTGACCGGGCTCGCCGTCTTCGCCCGTTCCGACAGCGTCCCGGAGATCGACGCCGCCGAGGCACTGGAGCTGTTCGAATCCCAGGTCACCAGTAGGCATCTCGACCTGGCGGCGCGCCGGCTCGGCGCGGCCGGGCAGGGGTTCTACAGCATCGGCTCGTCCGGGCACGAGGGCAACGCCGTGCTGGCGGCCGCGACCCGGGTCGACGATCCGGCCCTGCTGCACTACCGGTCGGGCGCGTTCTTCGTGCAGCGGTGCCGCCGGATTCCCGGCGCCGACCCGATCCGGGACGTCCTGCTCGGCGTGGTCGCGGCGGCGGCCGACCCGATCTCGGGCGGCAGGCACAAGGTGTTCGGCAGCAAGGCCGCCGCGATCATCCCGCAGACCTCGACCATCGCCTCGCAGCTACCGCGCGCGGTCGGCGTGGCGTTCGCGCTGGACCGGGCCGCCCGGCAGGGCGTGGCGTGCCCGTGGCCCGCCGACGCGGTGGTGGTGTGCAGTTTCGGCGACGCCTCGGCCAATCACTCCACGGCGGCGGGCGCGATCAACGCGGCGGTGCACGCCTCCCATCAGGGTGTGCCGATGCCGATCGTGTTCGTCTGCGAGGACAACGGGATCGGCATCAGTGTGCCGACCCCGCCGGACTGGATCGAACGCGCCTACGGCCCACGCCCCGGCCTCACCTACCTCGCCGCCGACGGCAGCGATCTGCCCGACGCGCTCGCCACCGCCGAGGACGCGGTCTCGCTGGCCCGCGCGTGGCGGGCGCCGGTGTTCCTGCACCTGCGCACGGTGCGCCTGGGTGGGCACGCGGGTTCCGACGTAGAGGCCGCCTACCGCGGCCCGGCCGAGCTCGCCGCGGGTCTGGCCCGCGATCCGGTCCTCGGCACCGCCCGCTATCTCGTCGGCACCGGCATCGCCGACGCGGTCGACCTGCTCGACCGGTACGAGCGCATCGGCGCCCGGGTCGCCGAGACGGCGGAGCAGGTCGTCACCGAGGCCCGCCTCGATTCCGCGGCCGCGGTGACCGCCACCCTCGCGCCCGCGCGTCCCGACGCGGTCCGCGCGGATGTCCTGCGCGCGGCGGAGCCCGCCGCGCTGGGCGCCGACCGGCGGATGACACTCGCGCAGGCGATCAACCACACCCTCGGCGAGCTGCTGGCCCGCGACCCGGACGTCCTCGTCTTCGGGGAGGACGTCGGCCGCAAGGGTGGCGTCTACGGCGTCACGAAGGGACTGCGCAAGCGGTTCGGCGCCCGGCGGGTGTTCGACACGCTGCTCGACGAGCAGACCGTCCTCGGCACGGCGCTCGGCACGGCGCTCGCGGGTTTCGTGCCGATCCCGGAGATCCAGTACCTCGCCTATGTCCACAATGCCGCCGACCAGATCCGGGGTGAGGCGGCGACGCTGTCGTTCTTCTCGGCCGGGCAGTACCGCAATCCGATGGTGGTGCGGATCGCCGGGCTGGCCTACCAGAAGGGTTTCGGCGGCCACTTCCACAACGACGATTCCGTGGCCGCGCTGCGCGACATCCCCGGTGTCGTGGTGGCGGTCCCGGCCCGCGCCGACGACGCGGCGGCCATGCTGCGCACCTGTGTCGCCGCGGCCAGGGTGGACGGCCGGGTCTGCCTGTTCGTGGAACCGATCGCCCTGTACCACACCAGGGATCTGCATCCGGGCGACGAATCCTGGCTCGCCGCACCGGCTTCGGCGCATGTGCCGATCGGCGCGGCCCGCTGCCACGGCGACGGCACCGATCTCACCGTGGTCACCTTCGGCAACGGTGTGCCGATGAGCCTGCGGGTCGCGGATCGGCTGGCGGCCCGGGGCATCCGGGCCCGGGTGCTCGATCTGCGATGGCTGAATCCGCTGCCGGTGGCCGGTCTGCTCGGGCACGCCGAGGCGACCGGCCGGGTCCTGGTCGCCGACGAGACCCGCCGCGGCGGCGGGGTGTCGGAGTCGGTGTTCGCGGCGCTGGTCGACGCGGGCTACCGCGGTCCGCTGGCCCGAGTCACCAGCGCGGACAGTTTCGTCCCGCTCGGCCCGGCCGCCGACACGGTCCTGCTGAGCGAGCAGGCGATCGAGGCGGCGGCGCTGCGCCTGGTGCGCTGACCGGTCAGAAGCGGACCGTGAACGTGTACCAGTGGCCCTCGACGTGCTCGTATTCCTCGTCGTAGTCGCCCTGGGCGGGCGGCGCCCCCTGCGGCAGGTACGCGTACCCGGCGGGACCGAGCAGGTCCATGCCCGGCACGGTGAGCAGGCAGCCGTTGTCGGCGCGGCGCAGGTTGGTCACGGGGTAGACCCCGATCCGGCCTTCGTCGGCGCTGTCGCAGGCCAGCGCGGCCCGTTCCATGGCCGATTCCGACAGCCACCAGCCCAGCGCGCGCGGCGCCTCGCTCCACAGCAGTGCCGCGGTCACCAGCACCACGCCGGGCGCCGCCAGGCTGATCCAGCCCGACCGGTGCACGAACGCACCGAGCAGCGCCCACACCAGCCAGACGACACCGGTCACCGCCAGCGCGAGCGTCAGCAGCAGCGGCACCGCGAGGTCTTCCCTGGCCATGCTCGACCAGAGCAGCCCCAGGCAGCACAGCGTGGCGACGCCGACGATCCAGCGTGCCGTCATCGTCCACCAGCGCGGCGGCACGCGATCCACCCGCGCCTCGGCCACCGTCCCCCCTGTGCTCATGCGAAAACCCTACCGCCGCACCGGGTGCGGTGGCAGGGTCGAGCGGCGGAGTTCGGCCGAACTCAGTTGAACTTGATCTCCAGGCCGATGCCCAGGATCGAGATCAGCCAGACCAGGCCGACGAAGATGGTGATGCGGTCGAGGTTCTTCTCCACCACGGTGGAGCCGGACAGGCTCGACTGGACGCCGCCGCCGAACAGGCTGGAGAGGCCGCCACCCTTGGCGCGGTGCAGCAGCACCAGCAGCACCAACAGCACGCTGGTGATCACAAGGAGGATATCGAGGAACAGCGACATGGCGACCATCCTATGGGGTCGGCGGGCGGCGGGTCTAACCAGGCTCGACCGCGACCAGATGGGAGACGGTCTCCGGACCCGCCGACCATTGCGCCACGGTCTGCTCGATCTCCTGGTCGCGCGCGGTCAACCGCACCTGGTGCTGATGCATGTGCTCGGCCCAGGACCGCACGACGAACGCCTCGACGAACCGGTCGACCACCCCGACATCGCGATACAGCCGCCATTCCATCGCCCCGGTCCGCTGCCGCGACCGCCCGACCAGCGCCATCGACTCGGTGAACACCGCCACGTCGGCGGCGGGCACGTCGTAGCCACGCATCACCAGCACCGGCCCGTCCTCCGGGTCGGGTTCCACGACGAGCTGCGGCTCCGGCCAGAACGCCGCGGGTGAGAGGTCGATGTCCTCGACGTTGTGCCGGATCGGCCACCACAGTGTGCTCACCGCGCAGATCGCGAGCATGCCCGCCGCGACCAGCAATGCCGTCTGCGCCCCGTAGGCCCCGGCGACCAGGCCCCACAGCAGCGAGCCGATGGCCTGCCCGCCCATGAAGACCAGCATGTACACCGACAGCCCGCGGGCCCGCACCCAGGCGGGCAGCAGCAGCTGCATGGTCGAGTTCAGCGTCGACATGGCCAGCAGCCACGCCAGCCCGGCCCCGACCAGCAGGATCAGCACCACCGGCACGCTCGGTACCAGCGCGGTCGCCACCGCGCCCAGCCCGAACAGCACCGCGGCCAGGGCGAGCCGCTGCGTCGGGGTGAACAGCACGCGCAACCGCGACAACCCCAGGGCGCCGAGCACCGCGCCGACCCCGAGCGCGCCGAGCAACAGGCCGTACCCGTCGGACGCCAGCCCGAGCCGGTCGTGCGCGATCACCGGCAGCAGCGACCACTCCGCGCTGGCGGGCGCGATGAACAGGATGGCGCGGAACAGTACTCGCCGGATCGCGGGCGCGGCGCGAATGAACCGGGTCCCGGCCTGGAGCGCCGCGAGCGGCCGTTCGCTGGGCAGCGTGCGCGGCCGGGTCTGCCAGCGCGACACCACCAGCACCGCGACGATCCCGACGAACGAGAGCGTGTTGAATCCGAACACCACCGTCGGCCCGGCGATCGAGACGATCACGCCCGCCACCGCGGGCCCCACCGCCCGGCCGATATTGATGCTCATGCTGCCCAGCGCCGCCGCCGAGGTGATCTGGTCGCGCGGCACCAGTTCCGGCTGGATGGCCTGCCAGGCCGGGGCGGTGAGCGCCTGCCCGCAGCCGAGCAGGAACAGCAGGGTCAGCAGCACCGCGGGCGTGGTGTGCCCGGTGGCGGTGAACACGGTGAGGGTGAGCGAGGCCACCGCCATGCCGGTCTGCGCGCCGATCAGCAGCCTGCGCCGGTCGACCAGGTCGGCGAGCACCCCGGACGGGATGGACAGCAACATCACCGGCAACGCCAGCGAGGTCTGCACGAACGACACCAGCGCCGCCGCGTTGGGCTGGTCGACCAGGATCCACTGCGCGCCGACCGTCTGCATCCACGTGCCCAGATTCGACACCAGCTGCGCGATCCACAGGGCCCGGTACACCGGCGACCGCAACGGCGCCCACGTCGATACCGGTGCGGCCGCCACGCTGTTCACCCGCTGAGCATATCCCCGGCGACCGGCCGCCCCCGGCTGCGCAACGGCGGGCGCCCCGCGGTGCACGCCCGACGGATTCGGCGCGGCGCGAGCGGAATCGATGGCGCCCGCCACCCGCCGCCCGCGCGAATCACCTTGGACGGCAAGCGGTTTTCCGAGATCGCGGCCCCGGTTCGGCGATCACCGGAATCGGGCCGATCGGCACGTACGATGGGCTACATGTCGGCAACCCTGCTCCGTCTCGCCGCGCTCTGTGTCCTCGCCACCGCCGCGGCCACGGCCTGCTCGTCCTCCGATTCCGGGGAGGCGCCGGACGACACGGCGACCCCGATGGGTCACACCTACATCTCCACCGAGGTCGACGGCGACGCCATTCCCGGCGGCGGCCCGATGACCCTCACCTTCGCCGACGGCCGCATCTCGGCCAACTCCGGCTGCAACACCGCCGGTGGCACCGTCGACCTGAGCAACCACATCCTGCACACCTCTCCCCTGGCCGGCACCCTGATGGCCTGCGCGGGTGATCGCGGTCGCGCCGACGCCTGGCAGAGCGCCTTCCTCGAATCCGACCCCACCTGGCGGCTCGACGGCGACAAGCTCACGCTGACCGGCGAGACCGTCACCGTCCACCTCACCGACAAGAAGATCGTCACCCCCGACAAGCCGCTCACCGGCACCACCTGGATCGTCACCACGCTGCTCACCCCGGAGGGCCAGGTCCGCTCGACCACCCTCGACGAGGTGAGCCCGAACCTCACGATCGGCGCGGGCGGCACCGTCAACGGCATGGCGGGCTGCAACCGGATGACCGGCACCGCCGGCGTCGGCCCCGGCGACGCGGTGACCTTCGCCGTCGCCACCACCAAGATGATGTGCGGCCCCGACGTCATGGAGGTGGAGAACGCCGTGCTGACCGCCCTCGACGGCCGCACCACCGCCACCGTCGACGGCGACACCCTGACGCTGAAGAACGACAACGGCAACGGCCTGGTCCTGCACGCGCAGTAGCCGTGAACGACACAGGGCCGGACACCTCGACGGTGTCCGGCCCTGTGCGGTAGCTGTACCCGATCAGGGCAGCGGACCACCCGCGGCGATCGCCGAGAGGGTGGCGAACTCGTCCGCCTTCAGCGAGGCACCGCCGACCAGCGCGCCGTCGATGTCGGGCCGACCGACCAGCTCACCGACGTTCTTCGCGTTGACCGACCCGCCGTAGAGCACGCGGACACCCGCGGCGACCTCCGGCGAGGCCAGCTCGGCCAGCTCGGCCCGGATCGCGCCGCAGACTTCCTGCGCGTCGGCCGCCGAGGCGACCTTGCCGGTGCCGATGGCCCAGACCGGCTCGTAGGCGATGACGACCTGCGAGATCTGCTCGGCCGTCAGGCCTTTGAGCGAACCACGCAGCTGCTCGAGGTTGTACTCGACGTGCGTGCCCGCCTCGCGGATGCCCAGACCCTCACCGATGCAGACGATCGGGGTGATCTCGTTCTTCAGCGCCTGCTTGGCCTTGGCCAGCACGGTGGCGTCGTCCTCGTTGTGGTACTGACGACGCTCCGAGTGCCCGACCACCGCGAAGGTGCAGCCCAGCTTGGCCAGCATGGACCCGCTGACCTCGCCGGTGTAGGCGCCCGAGTCGTGCACCGACACGTCCTGCGCGCCGTAGGTGAGCAGGAGCTTGTCGCCCTCCACCACCGACTGCACGCTGCGCAGGTCGGTGAACGGCGGGATCACCGACACGTCGACCTTGGCGAAGTACTTCTCCGGCAGCGCGTAGGCCACCTTCTGCACCAGCGCGATGGATTCGAGGTGGTTGAGGTTCATCTTCCAGTTGCCCGCGATGAGCGGCTTCCGTGCCATGCCTCAGCCCTCCAGCACCGAAATACCGGGCAACTCTTTGCCTTCCAGGTATTCCAGGGACGCACCACCACCGGTGGAGATGTGCGAGAAACCGTCGTCGGGCAAGCCGAGGGTGCGCACGGCCGCGGCCGAGTCACCACCACCGACGACCGTGAACGCACCCTTGCCGGTGGCGGTCACGATGGCCTCGGCGACGCCACGGGTGCCCGCGGCGAACTTCTCGAATTCGAACACGCCCATCGGGCCGTTCCAGAACACCGTCTTGGCCTCGGTCAGCAGCGCGGCGAAGCGCGACACCGACTCGGGGCCGATGTCCAGACCCATCCAGCCCTCGGGGATCTCGGTCGACGCGACGGTCTTCGATTCGGCGTCGGCCGCGAACTTGTCGGCGGCCACGATGTCGACCGGCAGGTGCAGCACGTCACCGAAGCGCTCGAGCAGCGACTTGCAGGTGTCGATCATCTCCTCCTGCAGCAGCGAGGAGCCCACCGAAAGGCCCTGGGCGGCAAGGAAGGTGAAGCACATGCCGCCGCCGATCACCAGGGTGTCGACCTTGGGGGCCAGCGCCTCGATGACGGCGAGCTTGTCGGAGACCTTGGAGCCGCCGAGCACCACCGCGTACGGGCGGGCCGGGTCCTGGGTGAGCTTCTGCAGCACCTCGACCTCGGCCGCCACCAGCGTGCCCGCGTAGTGCGGCAGCTGCTCGGCGACGTCGTAGACCGAGGCCTGCTTGCGGTGCACCACACCGAAACCGTCGGAGACGAACGCGCCGTCGTCGCCCACCAGCTCGACGTAGGCGGCGGCCAGCTTGGCCCGCTCGCCGTCGTCCTTGCTGGTCTCGCGCGGATCGAAGCGCACGTTCTCGAGCAGCAGCACGTCGCCGTCGGTGAGGCCCTCCGAGCGCGAGAGCGCGTCGTAGCCGACCACGTCACCGGCCAGCTGGACGTTGCGGCCCAGCAGTTCGGCCAGCTTCACGGCCACCGGGGCCAGCGAGTACTTGGCGTCCGGCTCGCCCTTGGGGCGGCCGAGGTGGGCCATGACGACGACCTTGGCGCCGGCCTCGACCAGCGCGGAGATGGTCGGGACCGAGGCGATGATGCGGCCCGGGTCGGTGATCTGGCCGTTGTCGTCCAGGGGGACGTTGAGGTCGGAGCGCACGAGCACGCCCCGGCCTTCGACACCGTCGGCCAGCAGATCCTGAAGAGTCTTGACTGTCATGGCGATTACAGCGACTTGCCGACGAGACCGATGAGGTCGGCGAGGCGGTTGGAGTAGCCCCACTCGTTGTCGTACCACGACACGACCTTGACCTCGTTGCCGATGACCTTGGTCAGCGGGGCGTCGTAGATCGAGGAGTGCGGGTCGGTGACGATGTCGCTGGACACGATCGGGTCCACGTTGTACTTGAGGATGCCCTGCAGCGGGCCCTCGGCGGCGGCCTTCATCGCGGCGTTGATCTCGTCGATGGTGGCGGGCTTGGCCAAGGTGGCGGTCAGGTCGGTGACCGAGCCGGTCGGAACCGGAACGCGCAGCGCGTAACCGTCCAGCTTGCCCTGCAGCTCGGGGAGCACCAGGCCGATGGCCTTGGCGGCGCCGGTGCCGGTGGGCACGATGTTGAGGGCGGCGGCGCGGGCGCGGCGCAGGTCCTTGTGCGGCGCGTCCTGCAGGTTCTGGTCCTGGGTGTAGGCGTGGATGGTGGTCATCAGACCCTGGACGATGCCGAACTCGTCGTTGAGGACCTTGGCGATCGGGCCGAGGCAGTTGGTGGTGCAGGAAGCGTTGGAGATGATGTTCTGGCTGCCGTCGTACTTGTCGTCGTTGACACCCATCACGATGGTGATGTCCTCGCCGGAGGCGGGGGCGGAGATGATGACCTTCTTGGCGCCGGCGGACAGGTGGCCCTTGGCCTTGGCGGCGTCGGTGAAGATGCCGGTGGACTCCACGACGATGTCGACACCCAGCTCGCCCCACGGCAGCGCCGACGGGCCCTCCTTGATGGCCAGCGCCTTGATGCGCTGCTCACCCACGACGATGGTGTCACCGTCGACGGAGACCTCCTGCGGCAGCCGACCCAGGATCGAGTCGTACTTCAGCAGGGTCGCCAGGGTGTTGATGTCGGTGAGGTCGTTGACCGCGACGATCTCGATATCGGTCTTGCCGACAGCCTTCAGCGCCTCCACCGCACGGAAGAAGTTACGTCCGATACGACCGAAGCCGTTGATACCTACCCGGACAGTCACGTTATCGCTCCTCAGCTTTCAAGCGGATTCATTCCGACGGGAACCACAGTAGTAGCCGTCACCTGCTTCACGACAGTCACCTGCGATTTGTGAGGTTCCCGATTCCCCTGCCTGCGGGAACCACAGAATAAAGGGCAGAGCGATCATGCATGACCGCTCTGCCCTAAACGTCGGATTCGCCACAACCTCGGCGAATACCGGGTTTACGCGTCGTCGAGCAGCTCCGCCGTCACCGCCGACTCGGTGTCGGGAATGCCGAGGTCCTTGGCCCGCCGATCGGCCATCGACAGCAACCGGCGGATGCGGCCCGCCACCGCGTCCTTGGTCATCGGCGGCTCGGCCAGCTGACCCAGTTCCTCCAGCGAGGCCTGCCGGTGCTGGACCCGCAGCCTGCCCGCCGCGGCGAGATGGTCGGGCACGTCGTCGGCGAGGATCTCCAGCGCGCGCTCCACCCTGGCCGCGGCCGCGACGGCCGCGCGCGCCGAGCGGCGCAGGTTGGCGTCGTCGAAGTTGGCCAGCCGGTTCGCGGTGGCCCGCACCTCGCGGCGCATCCGGCGTTCCTCCCAGGTCAGCCGGGTGTCCTGGGCACCCATCCTGGTGAGCAGCGCGCCGATCGCCTCGCCGTCGCGGACGACGACCCGGTCGGTGCCGCGCACCTCGCGCGCCTTGGCGGTGATGCCGAGCCGCCGCGCCGCGCCGACCAGCGCCAGCGCGGCCTCCGGCCCGGGGCAGCTCACCTCGAGCGCCGAGGACCGGCCCGGCTCGGTCAGCGAGCCGTGCGCGAGAAACGCGCCACGCCAGGCCGCTTCGGCGTCACCGATGCTGCCGCCGACGACCTGCGCGGGCAGCCCGCGAACCGGACGGCCGCGCACGTCGAGCAAACCGGTCTGGCGCGCCAGCGCCTCGCCTTCCTTGGACACCCGCACCACATAGCGGGAGGTCTTGCGCAACCCACCGGCGCCGAGCACATGCACGTCGGAGCCGTATCCGTAGAGCTCGAAGATCTCCCGGCGCAACCGCCGCGCGATGGAACCCATGTCCACCTCGGCCTCGACGATCACCCGGCCCCCGACGATGTGCAGACCGCCCGCGAACCGCAGCAGGGCCGACAATTCCGCCTTGCGCGAGCTGACCTGCGACACCACGAGCCTGCTCAGCTCGTCCTTCACCTCGGCTGTCATCGCCACGAGACGCGCTCCTTTCCCACCGACCCGGAACGCACATCCGATCCCGTGTGCCGTCCCTCGACTCGAAGCCCTGCCAGTTGCGGCCGCGGCGCCCGGATCAGCTGATCCAGTGCGGCGGCAAGTTTTCCGGGATGATGCCGATCCGTTCCCGGTTCGGCCACATCGCAGAACGTTACCCGTGCGCGCAACTGTTCGGCGGCTCTTGCCACATGTTCCCGTTGCCGGCCCTCGGGCACCGACGCCGAATCGACGACCACGTCGTCGACCGCGAAATCCGGTGCGTGCTGGGACAATACATGCAGATGACGTTCCGCGGAAAAGCCGGCCGTCTCGCCCGGCTCGGCGGCCAGGTTCAAGACCAGCACCTTGCGCGCCCTGGTGTGTACCAGCGCGTCGTGCAGCTGCGGCACCAGGACGTGCGGAATGACGCTGGTGAACCACGAACCGGGCCCGAGCACAACGACATCCGCGTGTTCGATGGCCGCGGTGGCCTCGGGACTGGCGGGCGGATCGGACGGAATCAGCCGCACCCGCCGGACCTTACCCGGCGTGGTCGCCACCGCAACCTGACCGCGCACACAGCGGCCGATCCGCGGATCCGATTCCAGGCCCGACACTTCGGCCTCGATGTCGAGCGGGATCGGCGCCATCGGCAGCACCCGGCCGGTGATCCGCAGCAGCCTGCCCACCTCGTCGAGCGCGGCCACCGGGTCGCCGAGGATGTCGGTGAGCCCGGCCAGCAGCAGGTTGCCCACCGAGTGACCGGCCAGCGCGCCGCTGCCGCCGAACCGGTGCTGCACCGTCGTCGTCCACACCCCGTCGGCGTCCTCGGACAGCGCGGCCAGCGCCATCCGCAGATCACCGGGCGGCAGCATGCCGAGCTCGGCGCGCAATCTCCCCGACGACCCGCCGTCGTCGGCGACGGTGACCACGGCGGTGATCCGCCTGGTCAGCCTGCGGACCGCGGTCAGGGTCGCGTAGAGCCCGTGGCCGCCACCCAGCGCGACGACGGCTGGATCGGCCTCCCATCCACTCATTCGCGCCCCAGATCCCGGTGCACGACGCGGACGACGTCCACCGCGGCGTGTCCGGTGTCGCCGCCGATGCGCTCACCGAGCGCCTCGGCGATGGCGACGCTGCGATGTTTGCCGCCGGTGCACCCCACTGCCACCGTCATGTATCGCTTCCCCTCTTGGCGGTATCCGGTCGTGGTCAGGTCGACGAGATGGTGGCAGGTCTGCAGGTAGTCCTGCGCACCCGCCCTCGACAACACGTACTCGCTGACCACCGATTCCTGCCCGGTGTGTTCCCGCAGTTCGGGAATCCAATGCGGGTTGGGCAGAAATCGCACGTCCAACACCATGTCGGCGTCGAGGGGAACACCGTACTTGAACCCGAACGATTGCACGGTCAGTTGCAGTGCGGCGGGCGCGCCAGCACCGTAGACCTCCTCCAGCTTGCGGTGCAGCTGGTGGATGGACAGCTCGGTGGTGTCGATGACGACATCGGCGGCCGCCTTCACCGCGGCCAGCCGCACCCGCTCGGCGGTCAGGCCGGCCGACAGGGTGCCGTCGGGGCTGTCGCTCTGCAGCGGGTGCCTGCGCCGGGCGAAGCCGAAGCGCCGGATCAGCACGTCGTCGGAGGCCTCGAGGAACAGCACCCGCGTGCGGATGCCCGCCGCGCGCAGCTGCTCGGTCACGCCCGAGAGGTCACCGGTGAAGAACCGGCTGCGCACGTCCATCACCAGCGCGAGCCGCCGGATCGGCGGGTCGGCCGCGGCGCCGAGCTCGATCATCCGCC
Organism: Nocardia asteroides; assembly: GCF_900637185.1. Lineage (NCBI taxonomy): Bacteria > Bacillati > Actinomycetota > Actinomycetes > Mycobacteriales > Nocardiaceae > Nocardia > Nocardia asteroides. Next base: position 5,219,010 of record NZ_LR134352.1, read on the forward strand.
CGATCAGCTCGGGCGGCAGGTTGTCGGTGACGTACCAGCCGAGGTCCTCCAGCACGCGCGCGGCGGTGCCGCGGCCCGCGCCGGACAAGCCGGTCACGATGACCACTTCTACTGGTTGCTGTGTATCGGTGGCCGACCCGGTCTGTCCGGGTGCCGCCCCCGCATTGTTGTTCGATTCGACGCGTGTCATGTCCTACCGGATCCGTTTCTGGGTGCCTTTCGATCATCCCGCACCGGTTCGGGTATCGGGCGCAGACACACAACGTACGGCACTCGCAATGTTGCGTCCTGCGATCCACCCGTCCCCCGCTACGGGCTGTTGAGCGCTTCCAGCACTGCTTTCGCCGTGGAGACACCGATACCGGGCACCGATGTGATCTCTTCGACAGTCGCGTCCTTTATCCGGGCGACCGAGCCGAAATGCAGGACCAGCGCCGTGCGCCGCGCCTCGCCGAGCCCGCGCACCGAGTCCAGCGCCGATGCCGTCATCCGGCGGGAGCGCTTGCTGCGGTGGAAGGTGATGGCGAAGCGGTGCGCCTCGTCGCGCACGCGCTGCAGCAGATAGAGCGCCTCGCTGTTGCGCGGCAGGATCACCGGGTCGGCCTCGCCGGGCACCCACACCTCCTCCAGGCGCTTGGCCAGGCCGATCACGGCGACGTCGGTGATGCCGAGTTCGTCGAGCACCTCGGCCGCCGCGGCGACCTGGGGCGCGCCGCCGTCGACGACGTAGAGGTTCGGCGGGTACGCGAAGCGGCGCGGCTTGCCGGTGGTGGGGTCGACGCCGGGCCGCGAGGTGGGCTCGTCGGTCTCGTCGACCTCGACGTCGGCGACCTGCTGCCGGTCCCGTGCCAGCCGGGCGAAGCGTCGCCGGGTCACCTCGGCGATGCTGCCGACGTCGTCGGAGCGGCCGTCGCCGGCGGCCTCCTTGATCGCGTAGTGGCGGTAGTCGGATTTGCGCGCGAGCCCGTCCTCGAACACCACCAGCGAGGCGACCACGTCGGTGCCCTGCACATGGCTGATGTCGACGCATTCGATCCGCAGCGGCGCGCTGTCCAGGTCGAGGAAGTCCTGGATATCCTGTAGCGCTTGGGATCTGGAGGTGAGGTCGCCCGCGCGCTTGAGCTTGTGCTGGGCCAGCGCCTCGCCCGCGTTGCGCTGCACGGTCTCGGCCAGCGCCTTCTTGTCGCCGCGTTGCGGCACCCGCAGCGAGACCGCGGAACCGCGCAGCTCGCTCAGCCAGTCCTGGATCTCGGCGGCGTCGGCGGGCAGTTCGGGGACCAGCACCTCGCGCGGGACCACGATCACGTCGCGGTCGGCGTTCTGCTCGGCCTGGGCGGCCTGCTCGCCGTAGAACTGGGTGAGGAACTGTTCGACCAGCGCCGCCAGTTCGCTGCCGGATTCGGCGACGTCGAGCGCGTCGCCGGACTTGTCGACCACCCAGCCGCGCTGGCCGCGCACCCGGCCGTCGCGGACGTGGAAGATCTGCACCGCGGCCTCGAGCTCGTCGGTGGCGAAGGCGATGACGTCGGCGTCGGTGCCGCTGCCGAGGACCACGGCCTGCTTCTCCAGCGCGCGCCGCAGCGCCTGCACGTCGTCGCGCAGGCGGGCGGCGGTCTCGAAGTCGAGGTCGTCGGCGGCCTCGTGCATCCGACGTTCCAGGGCGCGCACCATCTTGTCGGTCCGGCCGGAGAGGAAGTCGCAGAAGTCGTCGACGATCTGGCGGTGCTCGCCCGCGGTGACCCGGCCGACGCACGGCGCCGAGCACTTGTCGATGTAGCCGAGCAGGCAGGGGCGCCCGATCTGGCTGTGCCGCTTGAAGACTCCGTTGGAGCAGGTGCGCGCGGGGAACACCCGCAGCAGCAGGTCCAGGGTCTCGCGGATCGCCCAGGCGTGGGCGTAGGGGCCGAAGTAGCGCACGCCCTTCTTGCGGGCGCCGCGATAGACGAACAGCCGCGGGTATTCCTCGTTCAGCGTCACCGCCAGGACGGGGTAGGTCTTGTCGTCGCGGTAGCGGACGTTGAACCGCGGATCGAATTCCTTGATCCAGTTGTATTCGAGCTGCAGCGCCTCCACCTCGGTGGACACCACGGTCCACTCCACGCTGGCCGCCGTGGTGACCATCTGCTTGGTGCGCGGATGCAGCGAGTACACGTCGGCGAAGTAGGAGTTCAGCCGGCTGCGCAGGCTCTTGGCCTTGCCGACGTACACGACCCGCCCGTGCGTGTCCCGGAACTTGTACACACCGGGTTCGACGGGAATGGTGCCCGGCGCCGGCCGGTACGTCGCGGGATCTGCCACCCATTCAGCCTAGCGAGCGCCCCCGACAGCTCCGCACCGCCGAGGCGGGCGGCGGACCGGGCGGGTGAACCCGGCTGTGTAGCGTGGGTGGCCGGACTCCGTGCCGGAAAGGACCTTCGATGACCAACGCGCCCACCGCCCCCGCCGCCGACCTGTTCGACGACGAGGCGACCCCGGCCGGGATGATGCCGGGCACCGTGCGCGGGGCCCGCCTGATCGCCTGCGTCGCGACGGCGGTCGGCCTCGTGCTGCTGGTGATCACGATCGCGCTCGGCACCGACGGCTCCCTGGGCGCGCTGCTGGCCAACTATCTGCCGACCTTCGCGCTGGCCCCGGTCACCCTGCTGTTCGGGCGCGGTGGCGAGCTGGTCCGCCGGGCCGCGATCGGCGTCGCCGCCGTCGCGGGTCTGGTGTCGTGCACCGGGATCCTCACCGGGCTGCCGCCGGGCGCGGTCGGCATCGTCGCCAACGGCGCCGTCGTCGCGCTGCTGCTGCGCCCCTCCGCCCGCGCCTGGTTCACGCGCGAACACTGAGCGAGCGCCGCGCTCGCGGTGACAAGTGCGTCCCGGTGATCTTCAATGATCCCGGGGGGCACAGAGTTTCGGCCGATGGCCGTCCCCCGATGCTCCACTCGGAAGGACAGCCGTTGACCGGCCCCGAACACCACCCCGCCGCACCGGGCGATTCCGCCATCCCGTCCGCCGCGGCGCCGCCTCCGCAGCACCCGCCGCATTTCCCGGCACCGACCGGCCCGACCCGCCGATACGACGGCAGCTACGTCACCTATCCCGGTGACCCGGGCTACCCGACCGGCGCCGGTGAGGCAGCGGCACCTCCACTGGGCGGCATGGAACACCCGGCGGCCCCGCACCCCGGCTACCCGGCGGCTCCACCACCCGGGTACACCGGGTACCCGGGCCAGCCGGGATTCGCCGGATACCCGCAGGCCCCGATCCGGATGCCCGGCAGCGTCCGGGCGGCGCAGGTGCTCTCGTTCGTCGCGGCGGGACTCGGCGTGGTGTTGATCGTGGCGACCGGTGTGGTGGCGGGCGCGGAGGCGGCGGGGCGGGCCACGGCCGGTTCGCTGCTGTTCCTGATCCTGGGCGGCTTCGCCTTCTCCTTCCCCACCGGCGGTCCCGGCGTCCGGACGGCGGCCATCGTCCTCGGCGCGCTGACCGCGCTGTGCGGCCTGGGTTCGGCGGCGAGCGGACTCCCGCCGAGCCTGCTCGGGATGCTGATCGGCGGCGCGGTGGTCATCCTGCTCGCGCAGCGGGCCGCCCAGGCCTGGTTCCATCGGCCACGACTGCCCGGCGGCCGGTAGCCGCGCTCAGCCGATGACGATCCCGTGCGCGGCGACGGCGTCGATCAGGGCACGGGGACGCGCGGCGGTCGGCAGCGCCTCGACCAGCGCGAAGTGGGCGCCGAGGGCGGTCGCGCCGCCGTCGGCCTCGGCGCTGTCACCGACCATCAGCACCCGGGTGGGGTCCACGCCGAGGCGGTCGATGGCGTCGCGGAAGATCTCCGCGCTGGGTTTGACGGCGCCGATCTCGTAGGACAGGGTCATCGATCCGAGCAGGCCGTCCCAGCGATGCTTGACGAAGGCGGGCCGGATGTCGAAGGCGATATTGCTGACGATGCCGATCGGAATGCCCTGTGCGGACAGTGCTTCCAGCACCGTGCCGGTGTCGGGGTACGGCGTCCAGGCCAGCGGGTCGATCAGGCGCTCGTAGAGCCGCGCGGCCTGGGCATCGGGGACGCCGGAACCACGCAGGACCTCGAGGTAGGCATGGCGGTGCAGCGCCGGGTCGAGGTCGCGGTGGTCCCAGGCGTGCTGGCCCGCCGCGTCGAAGGTCATGAACTGTTCGACCGGGGCCGTCATCCGGCGCAGCACTTCGGCTTTCGCGGCGACGTCGAACGGGGCGCCGTCGTCGTCGATCAGTTCGTCGGCCCAGGTCCGGTCGTCCTCGAGCCGGAAGACCGTGCCGGAGAAGTCGAACAGCACCGCGTCGATATCCATGTCGCCAGGGTAGCGAGAACGCGGCCCCGGCAAGAAAAGTCGGCCGGGCCGGGGCGCGCGGGGTTACGCTGCCAGGATGACGCCAAGGCGACAGACGTGGATCGGGGCCGCGGCGGCCGGAGTCCTCACGGTGGGTCTGCTGACGGGCTGCACGTCCGACGACGCCGCGGTGGCCGAGTGCACGAGCACGCCGAACGGTACGCCCGTCTCGGCCGCTCCGGCGACGAACGCCCCGACCTCGCAGAATCTCAGCACCAACCCGGAGATCGCGTCGGGCTATCGCGCGGACATGACCGCGGTGCGCACCAGCACCTACGCGGTCTCCACCGCCAACCCGCTCGCCACCGAGGCCGCGTGCCGGGTGCTGCGTGCCGGCGGCACCGCGGCCGACGCGCTGGTCACCGCGCAGGCGGTGCTCGGGCTGGTCGAGCCGCAGGCCTCGGGCATCGGCGGCGGCGCGTTCCTGGTGCACTACGACGCCAAGTCGCGTTCCGTCGAGGCCTACGACGGCCGCGAGACGGCGCCCGCGGCGGCCACCGAGAACTACCTGCGCTGGGTCAGCGACACCGAGCGCACCGAGCCTGCCCCGAACACCCGCGCCAGCGGGCGCTCGATCGGGGTGCCCGGTGTCCTGCGGATGCTCGAGCTGGCGCACCGCGAGCACGGGATGACCGCGTGGAAGGAACTGTTCGATCCCGCGATCGAACTGGCCGACAGCGGTTTCGAGATCAGTCCGCGGCTGGCGGGCCAGATCGCGGAGTCGGCCAAGGATCTGGCCGCCGACGAGGGCGCCCGCGGCTACTTCCTCGAGGCCGACGGCTCCCCGAAGAAGTCCGGGACCGTCCTCACCAACCCGGCCCTGTCCAAGACGCTCGCCGCGATCGCCGGTGACGGCGCGCAGGCCTTCTACAGCGGCGCCATCGCCCAGGACATCGTGGAGGCCGCAGGCAGCACCGCGGGTGGCCGCACGCCGAGCCTGCTCACCACCACCGATCTGGCCGACTACCAGGCCAAGAAGCGCACCGCGCTGTGCACCGGCTACCGCAAGTTCGAGCTGTGCGGCATGCCCGCGCCGTCCTCGGGTGGCAGCACGGTTGCCGCGACGCTGGGCATCCTGGCCAATTTCGACCTCCCGGCACTGCGCCCGCAGGAACTCGACAAGAACGGCGGACGGCCCGACGCGCAGGCCGTGCACCTCATCTCCGAGGCCGAGCGGCTGGCCTACGCCGACCGCAACAAGTACGTGGCCGATCCGGATTTCGTTCCGCTGCCGGGCAATTCGGTGCTCTCGCTGGTGCACCCGCAGTACCTGAAGCAGCGCTCCACCCTCATCGACCCGCAGCGCAGCATGGGCACCGCCAAGCCGGGCGACCTCGGCCCGGTCCCGCTGGGCAACGGCCCGCAGCCGCCCGAACACGGCACCAGCCACATCTCCGTGGTCGACAAGTACGGCAATGCCGCGGCGATGACCACCACGGTCGAGTCGGCGTTCGGGTCGTTCCACTTCGTCGACGGTTTCGTGCTCAACAACCAGCTCACCGACTTCGCCGCCGACCCGCTGGACCCGGACGGCACCCCGGTCGCCAACCGGCTGCAGCCCGGTAAGCGCCCGCGCAGCTCGATGGCGCCGACCCTGGTGTTCGACCGCGACGACGCGGGCAACCGCGGCGAGCTGGCGTTGGTGACGGGTTCGCCCGGCGGCTCGGTGATCATCCAGTTCGTGGTGAAGACCCTGGTCAACGTCCTGGACTGGGGCGTCGATCCGCAGCAGGCGGTCTCCGGTGTCTCCTTCGGCGCCGGCAACACCCCGGTCACCGGCGTCGGCGGCGAGCACCCGGCTATCGACGCGACCGACAACGGCGACCACGATCCCCTCGTGCAGCGCCTGCGCGCGATGGGCCACCAGGTCTCGGTGGCCCCGCAGTCCAGCGGCCTGAGCGCGCTGCAACGCGACGGCAAGGACGGCTGGATCGGCGGCGCCGACCCACGCCGCGAAGGCGCGGTCCTGGGCGACACCCGCTAGCGCGTGAGCGCCATCGGATACAGTGCCACTTCGGCCACCCGCACCGGCGCCGTCACCCGAAAGCCGAACCGCTCGTAGAAAGCCACATTCGACGCCCTGGTCGCCACCAGGAATCCGGGCTCGGCGCCGTCGGCAAGCCTGCGCCGGATCAGTTCCGCCGCGTATCCACGCCCTTGGAGATCCGGCCGGGTGCCGATGGTCGCAAGGTACAGGTGCGGTTCGGATGGCCGGGTGGCCTCGATGCCGCGGATCGCAGGCAGCGCCTTCGGCAGGCTGCGGCCGAGCGCGCGTAGCAGGGTGAGCCGCTTGGCCAGTCCGGCTTCGACACCGGGCACCTCCCACATCGCGACCGCGGCGACGGTGCCGTCCTCGGCGTAGGCGAGGTCGACCGTGCCGTGGCGCTGCCGGGAAGCGATGCGCGATTCCCACAGCAGCGGCAAGGCTTTTCGGCGCCGCGCAGGCTCGGGCCAGACGTAGCTCATCAAGGGATCGTCGGCGAAGGCCGCGGCCAGAACCTGCGCGGGTGTCATGGCCGTGAGGTTACCGAGTCGGTCAGGTGTCGGTGGGGGCGTAGCGGGCGCCGAGGTCGCGGAGGCGTTCGATGGCGTCGGCGGCGTGGGCCTTGTCGTTGGAGCGGATGGCGAGCATGGGGACGTAGTCGTCGTCGGCCAGCTCGAGCCGGGCCCAGGACTTGCGGTCGGGGAAGGAGGCGCCGCGGATGTAGGCCCACGGATACTCGTGTTCGCCGAGGATGTTGCGGACCGCGACGCCCGCGGCGCCCGCGCGCACCCGGGGCCGGGTGAGCAGCAGCACCGCGGCGGCGCCGAGGACGCCGATCAGGATCATCGCGACCTGATCGGCCACCCGGAAGTTGACCCCGGTCGAGCCCGTGCGCAGCAGGACGCCGCCCGCGGTGAAGAAGACCAGGATGAGCACGGCCACCACGACGGCGGTGCGGATCGCCCGGCGCGGGCGCACCTCGAACTCCCAGGTCGATCCGGGATCGGAGGACTGCGGGCCCCGCCGCCAGGTGCGCACCACCGGCACGGTCACGCCGATCGCAGCGCGCGCAGGGTGAGCGCGGCGTCCAGGGCGGCGGCGCAGGCCTGCTCGCCCTTGTCCTCGGACGAGCCGGGCAGCCCCGCGCGGTCGCGCGCCTGCTGCTCGTCGTTGGTGGTCAGCACGCCGTTGGTGACCGGGGTGGCCGCGTCCAGCGACACCCGGGTCAGGCCCGCGGTGACCGCGTCGCACACGTACTCGAAATGCGGTGTGCCACCCCGGATCACGACGCCCAGCGCGACGACCGCGTCGTGCGTGCGGGCCAGCTCCTGGGCGACGACGGGCAGCTCCATCGCACCGGCGCAGCGCACCACGGTGACCTGCTCGACGCCGGCCTCCTTCGCCACCCGCTGGGCGTTGGCGACGAGGGTGTCGCAGATCTCGGTGTGCCAGCGCGAGGCGACGATGCCGAGCTTGACGTCTTTGGCCTGGGTCAGCGCGAAGGACGGGACACCCGTGCCGCTCATCGTTGCCGCCTTTCGGGAAGGTGTGCGGTGGTCACTGCGCGGTTTCGCCCAGGTCCAGGTCGTCGAGGCCGATCAGGTCGTGGCCCATCCGGTCCCGCTTGGTGCGCAGGTAGTGCAGGTTCTCGGCGTTGGCGCGCAGCGGCATCGGCACCCGGTCGGTGATCCGCAGACCGTAGCCGTCGAGGCCGACCCGCTTGGCCGGGTTGTTGGTGAGCAGCCGCATCGACCGGATGCCCAGGTCGACCAGGATCTGCGCGCCGGTGCCGTAGTCGCGGGCGTCGGCGGGCAGGCCGAGGTCGAGGTTGGCGTCGACGGTGTCGCGGCCGGTGTCCTGCAGCTGATAGGCCTGCAGCTTGTGCATCAGGCCGATGCCGCGGCCCTCGTGGCCACGCATGTAGAGCACGACACCGCGGCCCTCCTGGTCGACCATCTCCAGCGCCGCGTCCAGCTGCGGACCGCAGTCGCAGCGCAGTGAGCCGAAGACGTCGCCGGTCAGGCATTCGGAGTGGACGCGCACCAGCACGTCCTCACCGTCGCCGATGTCGCCGCGCACCAGCGCCACGTGCTCGGCCTCGTCGAAGATGCTCTGGTAGCCGACGGCCTTGAAGTCGCCGTGCGCGGTGGGGATGCGGGCCTCGGCCACCCGGACGACGTGCTTCTCGTGCTTGCGCCGCCAGGCGATCATGTCGGCGATCGAGATCATCGCCAGGTCGTGCTCGTCGGCGAAGACCCGCAGCTCGTCGGTGCGGGCCATGTGGCCGTCGTCCTTCTGGCTGACGATCTCGCAGATCACGCCCGCCGGGCGCAAACCCGCCATCCGGGCCAGGTCGACCGCGGCCTCGGTGTGGCCGGGGCGGCGCAGCACGCCGCCGTCCTTGGCGCGCAGCGGCACCACGTGACCCGGCCGGGTGAATTCGTCGGCCTTGGCCTCGGCGCTGGCCAGCAACCGCATGGTGACGGCCCGGTCGGCGCCGGAGATGCCGGTGGTGATGCCCTCGCGCGCGTCGACCGAGACGGTGTAGGCGGTGCCGTGCTTGTCCTGGTTCATCGCGTAGGCGGGCGGCAGGCCGAGCCGGTCGCAGTCGTCGCCGGTCAACGGCACGCAGATGTAGCCGGAGGTGTAGCGGATCATGAACGCGACCAGCTCCGGGGTGGCCTTCTCGGCCGCGAAGATGAGATCGCCTTCGTTCTCACGGTCCTCGTCGTCGACGACGACGACAGCCTTACCGGCCGCGATGTCGGCGACCGCGCGCTCGATGCTGTCCAACCTGGTCACGTCTGCTTGCTCCGTCATTTTCGGCGGCCGGGGCCGCGTGTTCTCGGCCGTGAGGCCTCGACTACTGCCGTGGGGGCGGCAGTGTCTCCTACATTACGGCGTGCGATCGGGGGTTCCGCCGACCCCTGCCCGCCTGGTGGTCACCCGCGTTGCGCGAGTCGCTCCACGTACTTGGCGATCACATCGACCTCGAGATTCACGGTGGTGCCGACCGGGGCGGTGCCCAGCACGGTCAGCGCCAGCGTGGTCGGGATCAGCGACACCTCGAACCAGTCGCGGTTGCCGTCGACGGCGGGTTCGTCGGCGATGCCGAGACCCGAGACCGTGAGCGAGACGCCGTCGACGGTGATGGAGCCCTTCTCCACGACATAGCGCGCGATGGCGTCGGGCAGCGAGATCCGCACGACCTCCCAGTTCTCCGACGGGGTCCGCGACAGCACGGTGCCGGTGCCGTCGACGTGGCCCTGCACGAGGTGCCCGCCCAGGCGGCTGTTCAGCGCGGCCGCGCGCTCCAGGTTGACCCGGGAGCCGGCGACGAGGCCGCCGATGCTCGACCGGTTCAGCGTCTCGGCCATCACGTCCACGGTGAAGCTGTCGCCGTCGATCACGTCGACGACGGTCAGGCAGACGCCGTTGACGGCGATCGAATCGCCATGGCCTGCATCGGAAGTCACCAGCTTGCCGCGGATCGTCAGCCGGGCGGCGTCGGCCAGCTGTTCGGTGGCGACGATCTCGCCCAGCTCTTCGACGATCCCTGTGAACATGCCTGACTCCCTTGTCGCGTCGTCCGTACCCGTTGGGCCCAACAGCGAGTGCGTGGCCGCTATTCCCGGCGGTACCCGCTTCGCCGCACAGCCTAGTGGCGAGCAGGGTGAGGCCCGCCGGGCCGGGGTCGAATCGGACCCGGGCCCCGCTGCCGGACGGGAAACAGACGCCGCCGCATCGAACCGGCGGCGAACGGAGATCGACATGACGCAACCCCACCGTTAGTCATTCCGGTGGTAATCGTTCAATCGAATTTTCGGCGAACCGCCCGCGGACATTCAGCCGACGGCTCTACCCTGGCATTACCCGAGAATTGCGAACTCGAAACACGGTGATTCGAATGCTTGCGCCGGCCGCGCCACTGACGCAATATTGTTACGTCACCGATTCTTGTTGTTCAACTTTTCGGCAGGTCGGCGGCGCATTCGCCCCGGTGCACAGAGCCACCGGGTGTTCGACCCAGAGATAGTCCACCACTCCAGGAAGTCAGACAACATCGTGGGTCACAACAAGTTCGGAACATGTGGGGGTGCCGCGTGAGCACAATGGTCGATTCCACGCTGGAAATCCGGTGCGTGCGTTATCGGCGGGAACTGCATCTGCCCGCGACCATCGATCCCGATTCCCGTCGCATTCTGCTGCAGATCGGCGCCCACTACGGCGCGGTCACCATGCCGGGTGATCTCGGCGAGCGGGTCCAGGCCCGGTTGCGCGGCGCCGCCATCGCGGGCCCGGTGGTCGATCACCCGCGGGCGCGGCGCTGGACGTTCCTCACCGGTCCGTGCCGCCCCGAGACGCTGACGCCCACCGCGGCGGCCGAACTGTTCCGGCTCTACGCCACCGTCGCCTGCGCGGGCAGCCAGATCGTGCTGCCCTCGCCCGACGACGAGCGCACCGGGTACCGCACGTGGGTGCAGGCACCCGACGCCGCGGACAACCGGCCGCCGCTGCACGCGGTGATCGAGGCGGCGCGGGCGCTGGGCACCCGCAAACTCCGCTCCCTGTAACCGAATTCGGCGTTTACGACAGCCAGGCCGCGGTCGCCATGTTGCGCAATGTCTGCACCGCGGCACCCGGATCGGCGGTGTTGTAGACCGCCGATCCGGCCACGAAACAATCGATGCCCGCCGCGGCGGCCTGTTCGATGGTGTCGGTATTGATGCCGCCGTCGATTTCCACGACCAGGCGCAGTTCGCCCGCGTCGACCAGATTGCGCACGATCCGCGCCTTCTCCAGCACGGACGCGATGAACGACTGCCCGCCGAATCCGGGTTCCACGCTCATCACCAGCAGCGTGTCGAATTCCTTCAGGATCTCCAGGTACGGCTCGATCGGGGTGTTCGGCTTCACCGACAGACCCGCCTTCGCGCCCGCGGCGCGGATGTCGCGGGCCACCGCGATCGGGTCGTCGGTCGCCTCGGCGTGGAAGGTGACGTTGTAGGCGCCGGCCTCGGCGTAGCCCGGCGCCCAGCGGCCCGGGTCGTCGATCATCAGGTGGCAGTCGAACGGGATGTCGGTGGCCTTCAGCAGGCTCTGCACGACCGGCAGGCCGAGTGTGAGGTTCGGCACGAAATGGCCGTCCATCACATCGACGTGGAGCCAGTCGGATCCTTCGACAGCGGCCGCCTCGGCGGCCAGGTTCGCGAAGTCCGCAGACAGGATGGACGGGGCGATCATCGGTACGGCCGGGCGGGTGAACGTCGGTGTGGACACAGCGCGCAAGTGTAGCGACCAAATGGTGATTGCCCTGCCGGGATGTGGGTAGCCTGCATAGGGTGACCAATTTTTCGGCGGAACAAGGGCTGTTCAGTGCCCCGGTGGAGATTCGCGTAGCAGCCTCGCTGACCCAGCTGCCCATCCTGCGCGGGCTGGCCGAAACCCTGGTCCTGCTCAGCGATTTCACCCTCGACGAGGTCGCCGACGTGCGGCTGGCCGTGGACGAGGTGTGCTCGACGCTCATCGCCATCGCGGCCCCGGAATCCGCGCTCACCTGCGAGTTCGTCGTCGGTGACACCGAGCTGCAGGTGCGCGTGGACGGTGTCGCGGGCACCGAGGGACTGCCCGATCAGCGTAGCTTCGGCTGGCATGTGCTGCGCACGCTCAGCGACGAGGTGAGCGCCGACCAACAGGGCTTCGACGCGGCCGTGTCCGGATACCCCACGTCGGTCCGATTCCGCCGGGTCCGGGGGAAGGCGTAGTGCACGGCGAGGACACCACCGAAGACCACAAGCCCGACCAGGACACCGCTCAGCCGGACGCGCACGCCACCGAGCCCGACCAGCCCGAGGACACCGACTCCGACGACGACACCGAGGCCACCGCCTCGGTCTCGGGCTACGACGACGTCAGCGCGCTGTTCGAGCGCCTGGCCGCGACGGTGCCCGGCAGTGTCGAGCACGTCATCGCCCGTGATGCGCTGATCAACCGGTGCATCCCGCTGGCCGACCACATCGCCAGGAAGTTCAGCGGGCGCGGTGAGCCGTTCGACGATCTGTCGCAGGTGGCCCGCGTCGGCCTCGTGCACGCGGTGGACCGGTTCGATCTGAGCCGTGGCTCGAACTTCCTGTCGTTCGCGGTGCCCACGATCATGGGCGAGGTGCGGCGCTATTTCCGGGACAACACCTGGGCGATGCGGGTTCCGCGGCGGGTCAAGGAGACTCACCTACGAATCGGCGCCGCGGTCGACCAGCTGTCCCAGCGGCTGGGGCGCTCCCCCACCGCCAAGGAGATCGCGGCCGAACTCGACGTCGACCCCGACGAGGTGACCCAGGCGGTCATCGCGGGCAATGCCTATCAGCCCACCTCCATCGACGCGGCCTCGGTCGGCCGGGACAGCGACGCGTCCCTGCTCGACACGCTCGGTGAGGAGGAAGCCCAGTTCGACCGGGTGGAGGAGTACATCGCGGTGCGGCCGCTGCTGGCGGGTCTGCCCGAACGCGAGCGCCGGATCCTCACGATGCGTTTCTTCGAGTCGATGACCCAGACGCAGATCGCCGCCCAGCTGGGGATCTCGCAGATGCACGTCTCCCGCATCCTCGCCAAAACCCTTGCGCGCCTGCGCGAATTGTCCGAACGGGACTGATCTCCCGGCGCCGGGACAACGACGTCCCGCTACGCGCCCTGCCGCTCGCGCCGCATCCGGGCGGGCGCCCGCAGCCACCACGCGCTGTCGACGAGTTCGGCGAGCTGGTCCGGGTCGACGGCCGCGAGGTCGATCAGGATGAACGGATGCCCGTCGTAGTGCGGTGTCGTGTAGAACGCCGCGTCGCCGGAGGCCAGCAGGGCTTGTTTCTCGGCCGGTTCGCACAGCAGGGCCAGGCCGCCTTCGGCCTCGACCCGCAACCGCGCGAACCCCTTCCCACCCACTTTCAGCCCGGGCGTCCGCCACCAGGTGCCTTCTTCCACCCCGGGCAGTCTCGTGGCCACCGCCACCACCTGTTCCCACGTCATCGCCATGCACCGATTCTGCTCCCCCGGACGCACGCGCCGATTGGACGAATGTCGCGTGCCGACGGCTCACCCCTCGGCTCTACCGGTGGTGCGAAGCCGGTCGCGGCCGACCTCGCACCACCGCGGCCGGTCAGTCGAGCGGCTTGCGCAGGGCCGCCAGGAACATGGCGTCGGTGCCGTGGCGGTGCGGCCACAACTGGGCCGACGGGCCGTCGCCGAGGTCGGTGACGCCCGGCAGGTAGTCGCGGGTGTCGAGCTGTTCGGCACCGGAGCGGCGGACGAAATCGCCGACGACGCCGACGGTTTCGGCCAGGTGCGGAGAGCAGGTCGAGTACACGACGACACCGCCGGGGCGCAGCAGATCCCAGGCGGCGGCCAGCAGTTCGCGCTGCAGGGTGACCAGTTCCGGGACGTCGGCCGGGGTGCGGCGCCAGCGCGCCTCGGGGCGGCGGCGCAGCGCGCCGAGACCGGTGCACGGCGCGTCCACGAGGACGCGGTCGTAGCCCGGCGTCAGGCCGGTGTCGCGGCCGTCGGCGACGTGCACGGTGACCGGCAGGCCGCGGGTCGAGGTGCGGACCAGTTCGGCGCGGTGTTCGGCCGGTTCCACCGCGTCCACGGTGAACAGGTCGATCGCCGCGAGCGCGCCCAGCAGGGCCGCCTTGCCGCCCGGGCCCGCGCACAGGTCCAGCCAGCGGCCCTGGTCGGGGCCTGCCAGCGGCGCCCGGGTGAGAGCGAGGGCGACCAGCTGGCTGCCTTCGTCCTGCACCGCGGCGATGCCCTCGCGAACGGGTTCGAGCTGGCCCGGGTCGCCGCCGTCGAGGTACACCGCGTACGGCGACCAGCGGCCTTCCTCACCACCGGTGACCAGCGCGAGTTCCTCGGCGGTGATCTCGCCGGGTCGCGCCACCAGGTGCACGACCGGGCGTTCGTCGTCGGCGGCCAGCAGGGCGGCCAGTTCACCGGCCTGCGCGCCGAGGGCATCGGCGAAGGACTGCGCGATCCAGGTGGGGTGGGCGTATTCGAAGGCGAGGCCGCCGATCGGGTCGGCGGGCGCCAGCTCGGCCACCCACTGCTCGGCCGTCTTCTCTCCCGCGCGGCGCAGCACCGCGTTGACGAAACCGGCACGGCCCTGGCCGAATTCGGCGCGCGCCAGGTCCACCGAGGTGTCGACCGCGGCGTGGGCGCCGGTGCGGGTGCGCAGCAGCTGGTAGACGCCGAGCCGCAGGATGTCGAGGATCGGGCCGTCGATCTCCTCGACCGGCCTGCCCGCGCACGCGGCGATCACCGCGTCGAGCTGTCCCTGCGAGCGGCTCGCACCATAGGTGAGCTCGGTGGCGAACGCCGCGTCGCGCCCGCTGATCTTGCGCTCCCGCAACAGCTTCGGCAGCACCAGGTTCGCGTAGGCGTCGCGCTCCCGCACCGCCCGCAGCACATCGAGCGCCACTTCCCGCGCGGCGTCGACGGGCTCACCCCGCCGCTTCCGCGGACTCGGCACACTCGGATCCGGCCGGTCCGAACGCCGGGCGGTCTCCCCCGCCCCCCGGTCCCGTCCCCCACGCCCGGCCGAATCACCGTCGCGCACACCACGTCCCGATCCGCCCCGGCCTGCGGCCGAACCACCCCCGGCCCGACCGACACGATCACGCTGAGATCCACGCCCGGACCGCTCATCCACACCACGCCCGCCACCGGACGCACGGTTGCCACCATCGTCCCGGCGACCCCGGCCATCGCCGACCGCACTGCGCTCGCCCGCACCACGCCCGCGGTCGTCACCGGTGCGCCGGCCGACCGCGTCCGCGCGACGGTCGCCACCGCGGTCGTCGCCACGACGGGAACTCGCGTGGTCCTCGCCTCGCCGCTGTTCACCCGCCGGTGCCCGGCCGCCGCCACGCCAGTCCCGGCCGTCGCCACGCTGCGAGCCACCCGCAGGTGCCCGGCCGCGGGCACGGTCATCGCCGCGTGGGCGCTCGTTCCGGCCGGTGGCGTCGGTTCCGCGGTCGGTGGTGCGGCGCCGGTCGCCGGTGCCGCGACCCTCGTCGGTGCGACGGCGGTCGGCTGTGTCGCGGTCGGAGCCGGCGCGGACGGTGCCACCGCTCTTGGCGGCGCGGGCGGCCCAGCCGCCGTCGACGTTCTTGCCGGTGACCTTGCGGTCGTCACGCGGGGCCGCGCCGCTGCGCTGGTCGGCTTCGCGGCGGCGCCTGCGGTCGGAGG
This sequence comes from Nocardia asteroides, assembly GCF_900637185.1. NCBI lineage: Bacteria > Bacillati > Actinomycetota > Actinomycetes > Mycobacteriales > Nocardiaceae > Nocardia > Nocardia asteroides. The sequence goes on from NZ_LR134352.1 coordinate 5,234,579, forward strand.
CGCTCATCCGATCACCGTGCCGGGAGCCAGGCGGGCACCGCGGGCCCAGTCGAGGGCGTTCATCATCTTCTTGCCGGGTGGCTGGACCTGGCCGAGCCGGATCGCCGTGGTCGACGTGCCGACGAAGACGCCGGACTTGCGCACCTCGATCTCGCCTTCGGGCAAGGTTTCCTCCACCATCTCCACCGGGCCGAGTTTGAGACGCAGCCCGTTCATCTCGGTCCACGCGCCGGGTGCCGGGGTGACGGCCCTGATGCGGCGGTGGATGGCCAGTGCGGTGTCGTCGAAGCGGATCCGGCCGGCTTCCACGGTGACCTTGGGCGCGTAGGACACGCCGTCGGTGGACTGCGGAATCGCCTGCAGCGTCCCGTCTTCCACGCCGTCCATGGTCTTCTCCAGCAGCACCGCGCCCGCCTCGGCGAGCCGCGCGAGCAGCTCACCGGCGGTGTCGGTGACGCCGACCGGCTCGGTCATCACGCCGTAGACCGGGCCGGTGTCGAGCCCGGCCTCGATGAGGAAGGTCGACGCGCCGGTCATGTCGTCGCCCGCGTCGATGGCGGCCTGCACCGGCGCCGCGCCACGCCAGGCGGGCAGCAGCGAGAAGTGCAGGTTGATCCATCCGTGCGCGGGGATGTCGAGCACCCGCTGGGGCAGCAGCGCGCCGTAGGCGACGACCGGGCAGCAGTCCGGCGCCAGCTCGGTCAGCGCGTCGACGAACTCCGGCTCCGACGGCTTGCCCGGGGTGAACACCGGGATGCCGTGCTCGTCGGCGAGCTGACCCACCGGCGAACGCAGCAGTTTGCGGCCACGCCCGGCGACGGCGTCGGGCCGGGTGACCACGGCGACCACCTCGTGCCGTTCGCTCTCGATCAGCCTGCGCAGCGAGGGGACGGCCGGGTCGGGGGTGCCGGCGAAGACGAGGCGCATCAGCGGCCACCGCCGACACCGCTGGACTCGCGCACGGTGACACCCGCACGGAACCAGTCGGATTCGCGAATGGTGCGCATCGCGGCCTTGCGATCGTCGGGCTCGAGCTTGCTCACGAACAGCACGCCGTCGAGGTGGTCGCTCTCGTGCTGCACGCAGCGCGCCAGCAGTCCCTCGGCCTCGAAGTCGACCGGCGCACCGGCACTGTCGACACCGGTGACCCGCACGCGCAGCGCCCGGCGCACGTCGTAGCGCACGCCGGGGATCGACAGGCAGCCTTCCGGCCCGACCTGCTCGTCCTCCCCGATCGCCGACCATTCCGGGTTCACCACGTGGCCCGCGGCATCGCCGGTGTCGTAGACGAACACCCGCAGCCCGACACCGATCTGCGGCGCGGCCATCCCGACCCCGCCGTCGTCGTGCATGGTCTCGGTGAGATCGGCGACGAGCTGAGCGAGCTCGGCCCCGAACTCGGTGACCGCATCCGCACGGGAACGCAGAATCGGATCGCCGAAGAGGCGAACGGGCTGAATGGTCACGCGGCGGCTCCCGGCTGGACGAAGTGCGGTCGTCCCATTCTAGTGACCGCCGCGGGTGCCTCCGCCCGCCCCGGCCGTCAGGAGTTGCCCGCGATGATCACCTGGGGGATGCCGGTGCCGAACGCGACCGGCTGACACACCGGAGCGGGCGCGTGCGCCGGGTCGAGCACCCGCAGCAGCAACTGTTGCACGAACGGGTCGTACACCAGGTGGAAGTGGCCGGTCAGATCGTCGGCGCACAGGTCCTGCAGGACGAGGTTCTCCGCGCCCGCCCCGTGCAGGGCGATGTTCTCGAAGGGCTGGATCATCTCGTCGACCCGGCTGCCGACGGTGACGTAGCGGACGCCCGGCACGGTGTCGCCACCGGCGTTGAGTTCGACCATGATCGGTTCGCCCTGTGCCTGCTGCACCGCCGCGGTCGAGGTGACCTTGGCGTACACGTCCATCATGCCGGGAATCGCCTGCCCCACCGGGACGAGGCCGTACATGACCCCGCCGTAGCTGGGCGAGGCGAGCCCGACCCAGGTGCCGACCTTCGGGGCGCCGCCCAGCTTGTTCACATAGAAGCGGCTCACGTTGGCGCCTTGCGAGAAGCCGACCAGGTCGACCTTCGCCGCCCCCGTCGCGGCGAGCACGTCGTCGACGAAGGCGGCCAGCTGGGCGAAGCTGACCCGCATGTCCTCGGTGCCGTAGGTGTCGGCGCCCGGCGCGCCGCCGTAGTTGAGGGCGAACACGCACATGCCCGCGTCCACCAGTTGCGGACCGATGCCCGCCCAATCGGAGTAGGCACTGGAGTCGGTACCGTGGACGAGCACCACCGGACGCGGATGGTCGGCGGTCGGCCGACAGCCGAAGTTGTTGACTCCCACCGGAACCGAGTCGGCATGGGTGTCCAGGTAGCGGGCGGCGGCGAGGTGGTCGCTCTGCCGCGGACCGGTCGCGCTCGGCACGACCGCGGGCCGGTAGCCGGCAGGTTCGGCGGCGGCGGGCGATGTCACCGCGGCCCCGATCATCGCTGTGACGGCCAACGCGATCGCGCCCGCCCGTCGCTGTTGTGCCATTCCCCAAACCCACCTGCGCCGCAGCTGTCCCATATCCCAAAGAAATACACCGTCGGCGCAGGTTTCGCACCCCCACGGAGGGGGTAGAGATGCCCCAAGTTCCCGGGGGTCCGAGATGTCCCATTTTCGGCGCTGAGCGTGCCCTGCCGTGGCGCGGCAGGGCACGCTCGCCGCTGTCCCCCGGACCGAGCGCTCACTTCTCGGTGGCGGTGTCGCCCCCGGGCGCGATGTCGTCCTCGGCGAGGATGCGGTACAGGGCCCGGCGGGTCTCGGCGAGCACCTCGGCCGCCTTGGCCGCCTGCTCGGGCGTGCCGACCTGGGCGACCTGCCCGACCGCGCCCATCACCTGTCCGACCAGGCCGCGCAGGTCCAGCGCCTGGGCGCCGATGTCCTGTTTGACCTCGGCCCACGGGTCCCCGAGTTCCTCGCGATTCGCCTCGACGTAGGCCTTGCCCTCGTCGGTGAGCTGGGCGGTCTTGCGGCCCGCCACCTTCTCGATGAGCACCAGACCCTCGTCCTCGAGCTGGGCCAGCGCGGGGTAGATCGACCCCGGGCTCGGGCGCCAGACGTCGTCGCTGCGTTCCCGGATCTGCTGGATCAGCTCATAGCCGTGCATGGGTCGCTCGACGAGCAGCAGCAGCACCGCGGCACGCACGTCACCGCGCCTGCCCCGGCCGCCGCGGCCGCGTCCGCGACCGAAGCCGGGACCGAAACCCGGTCCGAACCCGGGGCCGAAGCCCGGTCCGAAATCGGGGCCGTGCCCGTGCCGTCCACCCCGGCGGAACTGCCGCCGATCGGGACCGAATTCCGCGTGGCCGGGTCCGTGACCGCGGCCGAAGTGTCCGAATTCTCGATTCTCTGCGTTGCGCATAACAGCCTCCTCAGGCTCTGTCGTTGTTCTTGACACTATCGACGATATATCGGCAATGCATCGAATGCAAGGGGTATTCTGAATGCACCATGACGGACCCGTCCCGGCCGATGCGGCTCGCCGAGCTGGTCGCCTCCCTGTCGCTGGCCACCGACCTCGGCCTGGGCCAGCCGCAGGAGCACGTCCTGCGCCAGACCGTGCTGGCCACCCGGCTCGCCGCGGCCGTGGGCCTGTCCGACGCCGATCGCGCTGCGGTGTACTACATTTCGCTGCTGGCCTGGGTGGGTTGCGTCGCCGATTCCCCCGAGATGGCGCACTGGTACGGCGACGACCTGCGGATCCGGGCCGACAGCTACGACGTCGACAAGACCGGCCTGCCGATGATGAGTTTCCTGCTCGGCCATCTCGCCACCGGTGGCTCACCCCTGCGGCGGCTGACCGTGACCGGCCGGTTCCTGGCCGGCGGCGTACGCGACACCATGGATTCCTTCCTCACCCACTGCCGCACCGCGGCCGATATCGCCGAGCGCCTCGATCTCCCCGTCGCGGTGCGGGCCGCGCTCCCGCAGGCCTTCGAACGCTGGGACGGTCACGGCGTGCCGGCCGGACTGCGCGGCGACGCGATCCTGCCGGTGATGCGGGTGGTCCACATCGCCGACGACGCGGAGGTGCACGCGCGGGTGGGCGGAGTGGCCGCCGCCGTGGCGATGTTGCGCTCGCGCAGCGGCACCGAGTTCGATCCCGCACTGGTCGCATTGTGCGTGCGCGACGATGGCGCGCTGCTCGACGGCCTCGACCGGGTCGACGCCTGGCACCACGTCGTCGACGGCTGCGCCACGCTGGACCGGCCGATTCCCGAAGCAGCGCTGACCGACGTGCTGGCGGTGTTCGCCGACTACGCGGACGCGAAAGCCACCTGGTTCCTCGGTCATTCGCGGGCGGTGGCCGAGCTCGCGGCCGCGGCCGCGCGCGAATACGGACTGCCCGCCGAGCAGGCGACGGCGGTGCGCCGGGCCGCGCTGGTGTGCCGGCTCGGCACCATCGGTGTGTCCACCGGCATCTGGAACAAGCCGGGACCGTTGACCGCGGCCGAACGCGAGCGGGTGCGGATGGTCCCCTACCTCACCGAACGGGTGCTGGCACGCAGCCCGCGGCTGGCCGCGCTCGCCGGACCCGCCTCGATGGTGTACGAGCGGATGGACGGCTCCGGCTATCCGCGCGGGCTCACGGGCTCGATGCTGCCGCCGCAGGCGCGGATCCTGGCGGCCGCGCAGCTGTCGCGCGCGCTCGGCGAGGACCGCCCCCACCGGCCGGCCTTCGATCCGGACGAGCGTGCCCGGATCCTGCGCGCGGAGGTGACCGCGGGCCGCCTCGACGGTGACGCGGTGGCCGCGGTGCTGGCCGCCGCCGAGGGGCGGAGGCCGCGCCGCCGCGCGCAGGTCGCCGGGCTCACCGCCCGCGAACTCGACGTGCTGGCCCTGCTGGTACGCGGCCGGTCGACCAGGGCGATCGCGCAGACCCTCGGCATCAGTCCGCGCACCGCGGGCAGCCATGTCGAGCACATCTACACCAAGATCGGGGTGCACAGCCGCGGCTCGGCCGCGGTGTTCGCGATGCGGCACGGTCTGCTGCCGGACGAGGATCAGCCCGCGAAGATCGGGTGATCACCCGATGCCGTGCCGGTCGCGGCGGCCGACACTTCCCCTATGACCACTTCCACACTCCCCCAGCAGACGACCGACTCTCCGGTCGACCAGGCTTTTCTGGCCGCGCTGACCCGGCGCGACTTCCCCGCGATGACCGCCTGCCTGTCCCCCGACGTGCGCCTGCGTGGCCTCATCCCGCCCGGCCCGTTCGACGCGACCGGCGCCGAACCGGTGATCGACCGGTTCCGCGGCTGGTTCGGCGGACCCGACACCTTCGCCGTCGTCGATTCCGGGCGCGAGCACCGCGGCGGCAAGCTGGCCCTGCACTGGCTCGTCCGGATGGTGCCCGCGCACGATCCCGGCGCCGCCAGGATCGCCGAGCAGCGGGTGTTCCTCACCGTCGACCACGACCGGATCACCAGCATCGACCTGCTGTGCTCGGGTTGGCAGCCGGCCGTCTGATCAGGCGGGTCCGGTGAGGGTGTCGATCCAGCGCTCCAGCCGCGCGCCCTCGGCCACCATCAGGTCGGGGTCGCGGAAGGTGTTGGTGAGCAACGAGATTCCCTGGTAGGCGGCGACGAACGCGATGGCGAGTTCGTCGGCGTCGGGCCTGCCCAGTTCGGTGAACTGGGTGCGCGCCCAGTCGACGAGCAAGCGCAGCAGCCGGGCCGGCTCGCCGTCGAAGGCGTCCTCGCGCTTGTCGAGTTCGGCGGCCAGCGAGCCGGACGGGCAGCCGTAGCGCGCCATCAGCTCCCGGTCCGCGACCCAGCCCCGGACCATGCCCTTCAACCGTTCGGCGGGGCCGGGCAGTTCCGCGAGGCGGGCGACGATCTCGGCCAGCACGCCCGCGTGCGTGTCGATCACGGCCTGGACGAACTGGTCCTTGGTCTTGAAGTAGTAGTACACATTGCCGACCGGGACGTCGGCCGCGGCGGCGATGTCGGCGATGGTCGTCTTCTCGACGCCCTGCTCGTAGAACACCCGCGCGGCCGCCTCGACCAGGCGTTCCCGCTTCCCCGCCCTCGGTGGCACCCGCGTCGCTGAGTCAGTCACACAACTAACTATAGACAAGCGGGGCGTCGAGCGGCTACGGTGAGTTAGTCAGCCAACTAACTCAAGGAGTTCTCATGATCGTCGTCACCGGAGCCACCGGAAACATCGGCCGCCACCTGGTCGGCCTGCTCGCCGCGGCGGGCGAGCCGGTGCGCGCCGTGTCCCGGGGCACCACACCGGTGGATCTGCCCGCGAAGGTGGAGCATGTGGTCGCCGATCTGGGCGACATCGACAGCCTCGCCCCCGCGTTCGAGGGTGCCGACGCGCTGTTCCTGCTGATCACCGGCGCGCAGCTGATGACCGGTCCCGAGCCGCAGCGACTGCTGAAGGCCGCGGCGGCCGCCGGGGTTCGCCGGGTGGTGTTCGTGTCCTCGCAGGGCGCGGTGACCCGGCCCGATTCCGACGGCTACGCGCGGTCCCTGGAGTTCGAGCGGGCGCTGGCGGATTCCGATCTCGCCTGGACGGTGTTGCGGCCCGGCGGGTTCTTCTCCAACACCTACGCCTGGATCGAGTCGGTGCGCTCGGCGCGGACCGTCGCCGCGCCGTTCGGCGGCGTCGGCCTGCCCGCGGTCGATCCCGCTGACATCGCCGCGGTCGCCGCGGTCGCGCTGCGAACGGACGAGCACGCCGGGCGGGCCTACACCCTGACCGGTCCCGCCCTGGTGACACCGCGGGAGCAGGCGGCCGCGCTGGCCGCCGCGGTCGGCGAGCCGATCAGCTTCGTCGAGCTCACGCCCGCGCAGGCGAAGGCGAATCTGCTGCGGTTCATGCCGGAGGCGGTCGCCGACCACACGTTGACCATCCTCGGCACACCCACGGCGGCGGAACAGGAGGTCTCCGGCGACATCGCGACGGTGCTCGGGCGCCCGGCGACCGCGTACGCGGAGTGGGCCACGGCCAACAGCGCGCTGTTCCGCTGAGCGCCGTTGCCGGATTCAGGATCCGAGGCGGGTCCGCAAAGTGGTGAGGCCGGGGCCGGTGAGGTCGTCGCAGAACGTGGGCCTGCCCGCCATCACCATGACGAGGGCGATCGTCGGCCCGCTCACCACCGGGCCCGCACCGGCGGCGAAGGTGCCGTCGGTGGCCTGGACGCGCAGGCCCTCGATCATGGTCTTGCTCGCGACGGCGAAGTCACGGCTCGCGTAGAACTCGGCGACGGCGGTGGCCGCCGCGGGCGAGGGCGTGGCGGTCAGGCCGAGTGGGCGACGGATGTCCTGGCTGTGCACCACCACTTCGCCCAGCCACGCCGCCGTGTGGCCGGACGCGCCGGTGGTGCTGGTGACGACGGCCCGGAAGCGATCGAGGGTCTCGGCCGGGGTGGCGCCGCGATGCTCGGCCAGGCGTCGCGCGTTGTGCCGGTCGAAGTCGAAACGGGCGCCGAGGACGCTGGCGATCCAGCGCAGCCTGCCGGTACTGGCCGCGGCGGTGAGGTGGGCGACGACATCCTCGACCGTCCAGTCCCCGCACAGCGAGGGCGTGGCCCAGTCGCCGGCGTCCAGGCCGGCCAGGTCCTCGGCCAGTGCGGCCCGTTCGGCATGTGCCAGCGCCCAGAGTGTGTCGCGGTCGGCCATGGCTCCCTCTCGGTCGGCGCGCGATTCGCCGCGCGCGGTCGTCGCTATTGATGACGACGGCCGGTCCGCGAAATCATCGCCGAACCGCGGTCAGCGGTCGGCGGTCGCGGGCACCGGCTCGCCGCGGTGCGCGGGGATCGAGCGGCGACGGTCGTTGGCGAGCGCGGTGATCACGCAGGTACCGAGCGGGCCCTGCCGGTCGTACATGGTGGCGGTACTCACCGCGACTCCCGCGTGCGGCACGTGGCCGAGGGCCTGCAAGCCCAGTTCCGGGCCCACCGGCAGCCGCGACAGCGTGAGCGTCATATCGGCGTTGATGTAGCCGACGCCCCGCGAACCCCAGTGGCAGACGAGGTTGGTGAGGTCACCGGTGGCGGCGGCCCGCTGGAACGGCGTGAACGGCTCCCCCGCCACCAGCGGGGGCAGGTTCTGCCAGGCGACCTTGCGCTCGGCGTCGCGGGCGGTGGTGAAGTCGGTGATCCAGTCGGCGTCGCCGGATTTGAACAGCGGCGGTGCGCCCTGCGGATCGTCGTTGCGCAGGTCGGGCACCGGTAACTGCCGCGACGGCTGCCAGACGGTGCCCGGCGGGTCGTCGGTGGCGGCCAGGAATGTCACCGTCGCCCGCGCCCGGGTCTGCCCCTGCTGCATGAGCCGCGAGTCCACGACCTTGATCCGGTTGCCCGCCCGGACCACCGTGCTCTCCAGCGCGATCGGGTCCCTGGTGACCTGCTGGAACAGATCCACCGAGATCCGCGCCGGAATGAAACCGTCTCCGGGACTGTGCTTCTCGGCCTCCACGGCGAGCAGTCCGCACACCCCGACTCCGTGCAGCTGATTCGGCGACCACCGGCTCACCGCCAGGTCGCTCGCCACATACATCCCGTCGCGCACCGTGAAGAACTCCACCACGATCCTCTCTACTCACCCGTTGCACATGGTAAGCACAGCCGTCTCAGGCACCTGCGCCCCGGCGCACGGACACGGGCGGGCCTGAGCCGCGGTGCCGCTCCATGCGGTCGCCGGTGGGAGCTGCGGACCGGCCGCTGGCGAGAGCCGGCGGACTAACAGATCAGCCGATGTCGACGGGGTCGATCTGGATGCGCAGGGGCGCGTCGGAGCGGTGGGAGCTGCGGACCGCGCGGGCCGCGGTCAGGGCGCGGGCGAGGGGGGCGCCTTCGGTGCGGCCCACGCGCAACAGCATCCGTTCGACCTCGGCCGGTTCCTCGGCGCCGGAGAAGGGTTTGCGGGCCGTGGGCGGCAGGGGTACCGGGCCGAGAACCTCGACGTGCGGGGGTAGCTGGGTCACGTCGAGCAGCTCGGCGATCGACGCGGAGGTGCCGTCGATCGCGGCGAGGCGGACCGCGGGCGGGAAGCCGACCTCGGCTCTGGCCTCGAGTTCGGCGGCGGCGTGGTTGACCGGGTCCCAGCGGACCAGGGCCTGCACAGTGGGAAGGGAGGGCTCGGCCATGACGATCACCTGGCCGCGTGGGCGGACCAGGGCGGCGGCGCCCATCCAGCGGCGCAAGGTGTCCTCGGTGGCGCGCAGGTCGGCGCGCCCGAGCAGGGCCCACCCGTCGAGCAGCAGCGCGACCCCGTACCCACCGCGCACCAGCGGTTCCGCGCCGACGGTGGCGACCACGACCTGGGCGCCCGGTTCGACGCTGTCGACGACCTCGCCGCCGCCGGACCCGCGGATCGGCACGCCGGGAAACGCCCGGCCGAGTTCCTCGGCGGTGCGGGCCGCCCCGATCACCATGGCGCGCAGGGCGCGGGCGCCGCAGGCCTGGCAGCGGAACGCGGCCTCGGTGATGCCGCACCACCGGCACTGCGGACTGGCCGCCTCCCCCGTGCTCGACTGCGGCAGCGCCAGTGGGCCGTTGCAGTGCCTGCACCGCGCCGGGGTACGGCACTTCGCACAGGCCAGCGAGGGCACGTAGCCGCGACGCGGTACCTGCACCAGCACGGCGGCGTCTTCACGCAGGGCGGCGCGGGCCGCGGCGAACGCCACCCCGGGCATCCGGACCTGGCGGGCCAGTGCGTCGCGCTCCAACGCGAAGTCGGTGTCGCCGGGCGCGCTGATCCGGGGCATCGCCGCGCGCAGCACCTGCCGGTCGGCGAGAAGGTCACGTGCCCAGCCGGATTCGACCACCGCCTGGATCTCGGCGGTCCGCGCGAACCCCGCGGCGACGAAGGCCGCGCCGCTCTCGTGCGCGCGCAGCATCGCGACCTCGCGAGCGTGCGGATACGGTGCGCGCGGCTCGGCATAGGTGTCGTCGCCGTCGTCCCAGAGGGCGATCAACCCGAGATCACGGACGGGGGCGAACACCGCGGCCCTGGTGCCCACCACCACGCGTGCCTGCCCGCGCAGGACCGACAGCCACCGCCGGTACCGCGCCGCGGGCCCGAGTCCGGCCGACAACCCGACCGCCGAATCCCCCACCAGCCGAAGACATTCGGCGAGCAGCCGATCCAGATCCCGCTGATCCGGCACCATCAGCACCGCGCTGCGGCCCCCGGCCACCACCGCCGCCGCGAGCTCTGCCAACCGCGCCGCCCAGTCCTCCCCCGGCAGCGCCTGCCAGGCCGCGCGCGGCGCGCGGCCGTCGGTCAGCGCGGTGACGAAAGCGGCGCCGTGGGTGTATCGGGACCAGGCCGACGTGTCGATGCCAGACCCCGGATCAGCAGCGGATTCCGTTGCAGCAGCGGTGATTTCCGCATCGACAGCCGCCGGGGACACGCTGGCGGACGTCCGCCGGTCACGGTCGATCACCGGCCCAGCCGTCCTGTCGCCGTCGGGACCGACGGGTACCGCGGCAGCCTCAGGCGCCGGCCGCGAGCCATCCACGGCAGTGCTGGCCGACGCCTCCGACCGGTCGGCACTTCCTTCCGGCACGACATCGGAAGACGCCGCCTCGGTCACGTGACGGTCCGGGGCCGCGGCGGACTTCTTCGTGCCACCGGTCTCGGTGCGGGCGTGCCGGGGTGGGATGGCCAGGCGCAGGACGTCGGCGCGCGTGCCCGCGTAACGGGCGGCGACGGCGGTGGCCAGTCGCAGGACCTCGGGGGTGAGGACGCGTTCGGCCGAGACGACCTTTTCGAGGGGCATCATCTTGCCGGTGTGGTCGGTGCGCGGCAGGCGCTCGAGGAGGTACCCGTCGACGAGCCGGCCGGCGAAGCGCACCCGGACCCGAACCCCCGGCTGGGCGATCTCGTCCAGTTCCGGCGGCACCAGGTAGTCGAAGTCGCGGTCCAGGTGCGCAGGCGACAGCAGCGGGAGCACCCGAGCGATCGGGTGTCCCGCTGCTGTCTGTGTTTCGTCCGCTGCCACGCGGGCGGTGGGTCTTACAGGCCGACGGCCGCGCGCAGCTTGTCGGCGCGGTCCGTGTGCTCCCAGGGCAGGTCGACATCGGTGCGGCCGAAGTGACCGTAGGCCGCGGTCGGCGCGTAGATCGGGCGCAGCAGGTCCAGGTCGCGGATGATCGCGCCCGGACGCAGGTCGAAGACCTCGGAGATGGCGGCGGAGATGCGGGCCGGGTCGACCTTCTCCGTGCCGAAGGTCTCGACGAACAGGCCGACCGGTGCCGACTTGCCGATCGCGTACGCGACCTGCACCTCGACGCGCTCGGCCAGCTCGGCGGCCACGACGTTCTTGGCGACCCAGCGCATGGCGTAGGCGGCCGAACGGTCCACCTTCGACGGGTCCTTGCCGGAGAACGCGCCACCACCGTGGCGGGCCATGCCGCCGTAGGTGTCGACGATGATCTTGCGGCCGGTCAGGCCGGCGTCGCCCATCGGGCCACCGAGGACGAACTTGCCGGTCGGGTTGACCAGCAGGCGGATGTCGGAGGTGTCCAGGGTGGGCAGGTTCAGGTCACCGACGACCGCGTCGACGACCTTGGACCGGATGTCGGGGGCCAGCAGGTTGTCCAGGTCGATATCGGCCGCGTGCTGGGTGGAGATGACCACGGTGTCCAGGCGGACCGGCTTGTCACCGTCGTATTCGATGGTGACCTGGGTCTTGCCGTCGGGACGCAGGTACGGCAGCACGCCGGACTTGCGGACCTCGGTGAGCTTGCGCGAGAGCCGGTGCGCGAGCGCGATCGGCAGCGGCATCAGCTCGGGGGTGTCGGTGGTGGCGTAGCCGAACATCAGGCCCTGGTCACCGGCGCCCTGGCGCTCGATCTCGTCGTCGGAGCCGCCCACCCGCGCCTCGTGCGAGGTGTCGACACCCTGCGCGATGTCGGGCGACTGGGCGCCGATCGCGATGTTCACACCGCAGGAGTTTCCGTCGAAACCCTTTGCGGAGGAGTCGTATCCGATCTCGAGGACCTTCTCGCGGACGATCCGCGGGATGTCGGCGTAGGCGGAGGTGGTGACCTCGCCCGCGACATGAACCTGACCCGTGGTCACCAGGGTCTCCACCGCGACCCGGCTGCGCGGGTCGGCCGCGAGCAGCGCGTCGAGGATGGAATCGCTGATCGCGTCACAGATCTTGTCCGGATGCCCCTCGGTCACGGACTCACTGGTGAATAGCCGACTACCTGTCGTACGCACAGTTATTCCCTCTCCCTCAACGGGTTACTCGTATCGGGCAGTGACGGTAACTTCTCGGCGCTACCGCACAACCCTTCTTCTCAGACTATTCCAAACCACCGACGAGGTGGCGCAGTGCACACAGACTGTCCCGGACTGTTCACCGAACCGGCGAACTCCCCCACGGACAAGATCCGTACGCAGTACACTGCGCGACGATCCTTGCAGCGCAACAGATCTCGCGAAGTATGTCCGACCGTACCCCGGTCAGCGCAACAGCGGGACGAGCGCGTCGAGCACCCGGCTGGCCAGCAGCGCCTTGGAGCCGTGGTCGAGCGCCTGCTCGGTGCCGTCGGCGCCGAGCAGCCAGCCGTCGTTGGTGTCGACCTCGAACGCCTTGCCCTCACCGACCGCGTTGACCACGAGCAGGTCGCAGCCCTTCCTGGCCAGCTTCGCGCGGGCGTGGGTGAGCACGTCACCGTTCTCGTCCCCGGTCTCGGCGGCGAAGCCGACGATCGCGGTGCCGGCCAACCTGCCGTCGGTGCGCGCGTCGACCAGTCCGGCGAGGATGTCCTCGTTCTTGGTCAGCGGGATCACGTCGGGCTCGTCGACGCCCTTCTTGATCTTCGCAGCGGCCACATGGGTCGGACGGAAATCGGCCACCGCCGCGGCCATGATGACCGCGTCGGCGCCGAGCGCGTGCTTGTCGACCGCGGTCTTGAGCTGGTCGGCGGTGGTGATGTGCACCAGTTCCACGGCCGCCGGCGGCGCGAGTTCGATGGTGTTGCCCGCGATCAGGGTCACCTGGGCGCCGCGCTGGGCGGCGACCCGGGCCAGGGCGTAGCCCTGCTTGCCCGAGCTGCGGTTGCCGAGGAAGCGCACCGGGTCCAGTGGCTCCCTCGTGCCACCGGCGGTGATCACCACGCGGCGACCGGCGAGGTCGCGGGGCAGCGCGTCGGGGCGCTCCAGCAGCAGCGAGGCCAGGCCGAAGATCTCCTCCGGCTCGGGCAGCCTGCCCGGACCGGTGTCGGTGCCGGTGAGCCGGCCCGACGCGGGTTCCATGACATTGGCGCCGTGCGCTCGCAGCGTCGCGACATTGGCCACCGTGGCCGGATGCTCCCACATCTCGGTGTGCATCGCGGGCGCGAAGAGCACCGGACATCGGGCCGTCAGCAAGGTGGCGGTGAGCAGATCGTCGGCGCGCCCCTGTGCGGCGCGCGCCATCAGATCCGCGGTGGCGGGGGCGATGACGACCAGATCGGCCTCCTGGCCGATCCGGACATGCGGCACCTCGGGCACGTCGGCGAACACACCGGTGTGCACCGGCTGGCCCGACAGCGCCTCGAAGGTCGCCTTACCGACGAACTGCAGGGCCGACTCGGTGGGAATCACCCGCACCTGATGGCCGGTCTCGGTGAACCGGCGAACGAGGGCACACGCCTTGTAGGCGGCGATGCCCCCGCCGACCCCGACGACGATCCGCATGGTCTCTACGCCTCCGGAAAAGAGATTGTCACTCGCCCTCGGTGTGCTCGAGCAGGTCGGAGTGGATTTCACGCATGGCGACCGACAGCGGCTTCTCCTGCAGGCCGGGCTCGACCAGCGGGCCGACGTACTCGAGGATGCCGTCGCCGAGCTGGTTGTAGTAGTCGTTGATCTGGCGCGCCCGCTTGGCCGCGTAGATCACCAGGGCGTACTTGGACGAGGTGCGCTCGAGCAGTTCGTCGATCGGCGGGTTGGTCAGGCCGATCGGGGTGTCGTACGCGGGTGCTGCGGTGTCCGTGCTCACTAGGGGAGGCTCCTGCGGGGTCAGTGGGTCAAGAACTCGAATTTGTGCTAACGAATAACGATACCAACTGCTCGCAGGCCGTCGTCACCTCGGCGTTCACGATCACCGTGTCGAACTCGTCACAGGCCGCCAATTCCACCCGGGCGGTCTCGAGCCTGCGCTCGATCACCTCGGGTGTCTCGGTGCCGCGCGAGCGCAGGCGCGAGACCAGTTCGTCCCAGCTCGGCGGCGCGAGGAACACCAGCAGTGCCTCGGGCATCGCGCGCCGGACCGACCGCGCGCCGGCCAGATCGACCTCGAGCAGAACGTGATGTCCGGCCGCCAGTGCTTCCCGCACCGGGGCCGCGGGGGTGCCCGAACGCTGCAGCCCCCCGTGGATGTCTGCCCATTCGAGCAGCTCGTCCGCCGCGATCATGGCGTCGAACTCGGCTCGGGACACGAAGCGGTAGTCACGGCCGTCGACCTCCCCGGGCCGCGGGGCCCGGGTCGTCGCCGACACACTGAAGACCAGCTCGGGCAGGCGTTCCCGCACGCACCGCACGACCGTGGACTTACCCACGGCCGAGGGGCCGACCAGTACAACCAGTCGACCCTTCCGCGTGTGTTCGACCACCTGAATCAGGAGTCGAAGTCGAAGCGAGCCAGCAGCGCCTTGCGCTGACGGTCGCCCAGGCCACGGAGACGCCGGGTGGGGGCGATCTCCAGCTCGGTCATGATCTCGGCAGCCTTGACCTTGCCCACCTTCGGCAGAGCCTCGAGCAGCGCCGACACCTTCATCTTGCCGAGAATCTCGTCGGACTCGGCATCGGTGAGGACCTGCTTCAGGTTGGTGCCACCACGCTTCAGGCGCTCCTTGAGCTCTGCCCGAGCGCGGCGAGCGGCAGCCGCCTTCTCCAAAGCAGCGGCGCGCTGCTCGTCAGTCAGCTGGGGAAGGGCCACGGGTTCCTCCGTCTCATCGTTCATTGCTAGATCTACCGCCGGTTACCCGGACGGTCTGTGCGACCGTACCCACGGTGCGCGCCGATTGCGAACCCGACCCCCAGGTCAGGGCCGGATTACGGATGACGTATGGCGCGCGCGGGCCCGATGCGGTGACCGGTGATTCTCTCGTCCCGATCGTACCGCCGAATTCAGAAAAAGCATTCCCACCTGCGGTTATACCGAAATTGGCGAGGTTAGCCATTCGGTTGCGCCCGGGGCGGTCACAGGTCCCGCAAACCCGGTGGCGCGCGACCAGCGGGTTTCCGGAAAATCCCCGCGTGTCGCACGATTTCGCACAGCGTGTCGTCAAGATCGGGAACGGAAACGGTCCAGAACCGCGCCGGTGGCGGTGGCGACGACCTCGTCGATCCACTCCGGAATCGGCGCCGCGCGCGCGATGTAGTCACGCACCAGGCCGTACGGAATCGCCTTCACCGCGGCCTCGGCAACGGCGGTGGTCCGCGCGTCGGCGGTGCCGAATTCGGTGACCACAGCGGCCAGCAGGGCGGCGTTCATGGCGTCGTTGACGGTGGCGATCTCGTGCCGCAGTGCCTCGGGGCCGACCGTGCGCAGTTCGTCGCGATGGAACATCTTCATCGCCCTGGCCTCGGTCGGGTGCTCGCGGCAGTAGCGCGGGAGGTAGGTGGCCGCGGCCAGCAGCGGCGACGGCCCGGCGAGCGCGGCGAGCAGGCCCTCGTGGAAGCGCCGGATGGAGCGCAGCCACAGCCGGGCGAGCAGTTCGTCACGTGAGGCGAAACGCACATAGATCGACCCCGTGTGCACGCCCGCGGCCGTGCCGATCGCGGAGATGGCGGGCCGGGTGATCGCCGGATCCGCCAGCAGCTCGCGGGCCGCGTCGAGCACCTGGTCGTCGGTGAAGAGCCGGGGTCTTGCCACCGGCCCAGCCTAGTGGCACAGTTTATGAATATGCATTCAAAAACTAGGTTCCCGCTGGCCGGCGCGGCGCTGGTGGTCATCGCGGCGGTTCACACGATCATGGGCCTGGTGGTGCTCGCGGCCGGCGATCAGGACACCGAGCTGTCGTTCTGGTTCACCCTGTTCGGGGTGGTCGGCATCGGGCTCGGTCTGGCCATGATCGAGCTGGAACGTCTGCGTGGTTTCGTGCCGGGAACGGTTCTGGCCGCCCTCGCGGTGACGACCGTCGCCGGGCTGGTGTACATGCCGCTGTCGGGTTTCGTCACGCTGCTGGTGCCGCTCGGGGTCGGCACGGTGGGCTGGTGGCGTGGCCGCGCCCCCGCCGCGGCCGCACACCCGCGCTGACGGCGTTTCATCCACCCAGCGCCGAACAACCATGCGACAGAAGCTTTTTCGTGCCTGTGCGGTTGTTCTGGGGACCAGCCCGGCGGCCATGCCGGTGGCCGGTACAGTGCGCGTGACGGCACCGAGGGAAAGGGGGCCGGGCCGGTGTCACACCGGGCCCGGCCCCGTCGCGATGTCCTCAGCCCTGCAGGAAAGCGAACTCCTCCTGCAGCTGAGCCGTCTTGTCGCACAGCGCCGTCACCGACGGGCCCGCGTTGAGCACCTCGCGCGACACGTTGGGCACCACGGCAGCCAGGTTCGCCGCGGGGACCAGGGCGCGGATGGAGTCCGCTCCCCCGCCCTGCGCGCCGACACCGGGCATCAGGATGGGCCCGTTGAGGTTCGACAGGTCCGGCGCCTCGGTGAGCGTCGCGCCGACGACCACGCCGACCGAGCCGAAGCCGTGGCCCGCGTTGCGCGCCGCCGCCTCGTCGACCATCGTCTGGGCGATCGTGCGGCCGTCCGCCGCGGTGATCCGCTGCAGTTGCGCCCCTTCGGGATTCGATGTCGCCGCGAGGACGAACACACCGCGATGATTGGCCTGCGCCAGGCTCAGCGCCGGGTCCAGGGACCCGAAACCGAGGTACGGCGAGACCGTCACCGCGTCCGAGCCCAGCGGGCCGTCACCGAGCCAGGCGTGCGCGTAGGCGTCCATGGTGGAGCCGATGTCGCCGCGCTTGGCGTCGGCCAGCACCAGGGTGCCCGAGGCGCGCAGCACCTCGATGGTGCGCTCGAGCACCGCGAGGCCGCCCGAACCATAGGTCTCGAAGAACGCGACCTGCGGCTTGACCAGGGCGACCCGGCCGTCGAAGGCCTCGACGCAGATCTCGGCGAACGCCTCTAGCCCGTCGACGTCCTCGGACAGCCCCCACGCCCGGAGCAGCCCGGGGTGGGGGTCGATGCCGACGCACAGCGGCCCGAACTGCCGCATCGCGTGCCGCAACCGATGACCGAAACTGTGCATGTCAGCCCCGCAGCACCGAGTGCAGTTCCTGCAGGGACCGCACCCCGATGCCGCCGTTGATGCCGGCTTCGATGCCCTGCACGGCCGCGGCCGCGCCCTGCACCGTGGTGATGCACGGGATGTTCGCGCCCACCGCGGCGGTGCGGATCTCGTAGCCGTCCACGCGGGGGCCCGAGTTGCCGTAGGGGGTGTTGAACACGATGTCGATCTCGCCGTCGCGGATCTGCTCGACGATCGAGGCCTCCGGCATGCCGGTGGCCGGATCGGTGGCCTCCGGGTCGGAGTGCTTGCGGACCTGCTCGCACGGGATGCCGTTGCGGCGCAGGGTTTCCGCGGTGCCCTCGGTGGCGAGGATGCGGAAGCCCAGGTCGTGCAGGCGCTTGATCGGGAACACCATGGCGCGCTTGTCGCGGTTGGCGACCGAGACGAACACCGTACCCTCGGTGGGCAGCGAACCGTAGGCGGCGGCCTGGCTCTTGGCGAAGGCGGTGCCGAAGTCGGCGTCGATGCCCATGACCTCACCGGTGGACTTCATCTCCGGCGAGAGCAGCGAGTCGATACCGGAGCCGTCGGCGCGACGGAACCGGTGGAAGGGCAGCACGGCTTCCTTCACCGCGACCGGCGCGTCCAGCGGGACGTGGCCGCCGTCGCCCTCGGGCGGCAGCATGCCTTCCTTGCGCAGGTCGGCGATGGAGGCACCGAGCATCACCCGGGCGCAGGCCTTGGCCAGCGGCACCGCGGTCGCCTTGGAGACGAACGGGACCGTGCGGCTGGCGCGCGGGTTGGCCTCGAGCACGTAGAGCACGTCGTCCTTGAGGGCGTACTGCACGTTGAGCAGGCCCTTCACGCCGATGCCCTTGGCCAGTGCGATGGTGGAGCGGCGCACGGCCTCGATGTCGCTGCGGCCCAGGGTGATCGGGGGCAGCGCGCAGGCGGAGTCACCGGAGTGGATGCCTGCTTCCTCGATGTGTTCCATGACGCCGCCGAGGAAGACCTCCTCGCCGTCGCACAGCGCGTCGACGTCGATCTCGATGGCGTCTTCCAGGAAGCGGTCGACCAGCACCGGGTGGTCCGGGTTGAGCTCGGTCGCGCGGGAGATGTAGCCCTCGAGCGAGGTCTCGTCGTAGACGATCTCCATGCCGCGCCCGCCCAGCACGTAGGACGGGCGGACCAGCACCGGGTAGCCGATCTCGGCGGCGATCTTCTTCGCCTGCTCGACGGTGGTGGCGGTGCCGTACTTGGGCGCGGGCAGGCCGGCCGCGACCAGCACGTCACCGAACTCGCCACGGTCCTCGGCCAGGTCGATGGCGGCCGCGGAGGTGCCGACCACCGGCACGCCGGCGTCGGTGAGCCGCTGCGCCAGGCTCAGCGGGGTCTGGCCGCCGAGCTGCACGATCACGCCCGCGACGGTGCCCGACTCCGATTCCGCGTGGTACACCTCGAGGACGTCCTCGAAGGTGAGCGGCTCGAAGTAGAGGCGATCGGCGGTGTCGTAGTCGGTCGACACGGTCTCGGGGTTGCAGTTGACCATGACGGTCTCGTAGCCCGCGGCCGACAGCGTCTGCGCGGCGTGCACACACGAGTAGTCGAACTCGATGCCCTGACCGATGCGGTTGGGGCCCGAGCCCAGGATGATCACCTTGTCGCGTTCGGTCTGCGGCGCGACCTCGGACTCGGCGCCGGGGTCCAGCTCGTAGGAGCTGTAGTGGTACGGCGTCTTGGCCTCGAACTCGGCGGCACAGGTGTCGACGGTCTTGTAGACCGGCCGCACGCCGAGGCGGTGGCGCAGCGCGCGGACCCCGGCCTCGCCGGCGAGTTCGGGGCGCAGGGCCGCGAGCTGGCGGTCGGACAGGCCGTAGTGCTTGGCCTGGCGCAGCAGGTCCTCGTCGAGGACCGGCGCGTCGAGGATCTCCTGGCGCAGCGCGACCAGACCGGCGACCTCGGCGACGAACCAGGGGTCGATGCCGGAGGCGGCGGCCGTCTCCTCGATGCTCGCGCCGAAGCGCAGCGCCCGCTCGACCTGGTAGATGCGGCCTTCGATCGGCACGCGCAGGTCGGCGAGGATGGCCTCGATCGCCTCGCGCACCGACGCCGGGTCGTTCGCGTCGGCCGGGGCCCACTTGCCGTCCTCGGCGGTCCAGAAGCTGGCGGCCTTGGTCTCGAGCGAGCGCAGCACCTTGCCGAGGGCCTCGGTGAAGTTGCGGCCCAGCGACATGGCCTCACCCACGGACTTCATGGTGGTGGTGAGGGTGCCGTCGGCGCCGGGGAACTTCTCGAAGGCGAACCGCGGCGCCTTCACCACGACGTAGTCGAGCGTCGGCTCGAAGCAGGCCGGGGTTTCCTTGGTGATGTCGTTGACGATCTCGTCGAGGGTGTAGCCGATGGCCAGCTTGGCGGCGATCTTGGCGATCGGGAAGCCGGTGGCCTTGGACGCCAGCGCCGAGGAGCGCGACACGCGCGGGTTCATCTCGATGACGATCAGGCGACCGTCCTTCGGGTCGACCGCGAACTGGATGTTGCAGCCACCGGTGTCGACGCCGACCTCGCGCAGGATGGCGATGCCCAGGTCGCGCATCTTCTGGTACTCGCGGTCGGTGAGGGTCATGGCCGGGGCCACGGTCATCGAGTCGCCGGTGTGCACGCCCATCGGGTCGACGTTCTCGATGGAGCAGACGATGACCACGTTGTCGCGGCCGTCGCGCATGAGCTCGAGCTCGTATTCCTTCCAGCCGAGGATGGACTCCTCGATCAGGACGTTCGCGGTGGGCGAGGCGGCCAGGCCGCCGCCGGCGATGCGGTCGAGGTCCTCGTGGTTGTAGGCCATGCCCGAGCCGAGGCCGCCCATGGTGAACGACGGGCGCACGACGACCGGGAAGCCGAGTTCTTCGACCGTCTCGCGGACCTCGGCCATGGTGAAACAGACCTTGGAGCGAGCGCTCTCGCCGCCGACCTTGGCGACGATGTCCTTGAACTTCTGCCGGTCCTCACCGCGCTGGATGGCGTCGAAGTCGGCGCCGATCAGCTCGACGTTGTACTTCTCCAGCACCCCGCGCTCGTGCAGCGCGACCGCGGTGTTCAGCGCGGTCTGCCCGCCGAGGGTCGCGAGAATGGCGTCGGGACGCTCCTTCTCGATGACCTTCTCGACGAACTCCGGGGTGATCGGCTCCACGTAGGTGGAGTCGGCGAACTCGGGGTCGGTCATGATGGTCGCCGGGTTGGAGTTCACCAGCGACACGCGCAGTCCCTCGGACCGCAGCACCCGGCACGCCTGGGTACCGGAATAGTCGAACTCGCACGCCTGGCCGATGACGATCGGTCCGGAACCGATCACCAGGATGTGCTTCAGATCCTCGCGGCGAGGCATCAGGCTCCTTCCATGAGACCGGCGAAACGGTCGAACAGGTATGCGGCGTCGTGCGGGCCTGCGGCGGCCTCGGGGTGGTACTGCACCGAGAAGGCGCGGCCGTCGATCAGCCGCACGCCCTCGACGGTGCCGTCGTTGGCGCAGATGTGGGAGACCTCGGCCTTGCCGAAGGGGGTGTCGAACAACTCGCCCTTCTCACCCTCGAGGGCGAAGCCGTGGTTCTGCGCGGTGATGGAGATGCGGCCGGTGCCCGCTTCGACCACCGGGATGTTGATGCCGCGGTGGCCGAACTTCATCTTGTAGGTGTCGCGGCCCAGCGCCCGGCCCAGGATCTGGTTGCCGAAGCAGATGCCGAACAGCGGGATTCCGCGCTCGAGCACACCCTGGGTCAGCGCGATCGCGCCGGTCTGGGTGGCCGGGTCGCCGGGGCCGTTCGAGAGGAACACGCCGTTCGGGTTCAGCGCCAGGATGTCGTCGAGGGAGGTGTTCGACGGCACCACGTGGGTGCGCACGCCGCGCTCGGCGAACATGCGCGGGGTGTTGGTCTTGATGCCGAGGTCGACCGCGACGACGGTGAAGCGGTGGTCGCCGACCGGCTCGATGGTGTACATGCCGTCGGTGCTGACCTCTTCGGCCAGATCCGCGCCGAGCATGGAGGGCTGGCCGTTGACCCGGGCCAGCAGCTCGTCGTCACCGGCGAGCGCGGCGCCGGAGAAGATGCCGGCCTTCATCGACCCCCGGGTGCGCAGGTGACGCACCACCGCGCGGGTGTCGATGCCGGCGATCCCGACCACGTCCTGCTTGTCCAGCTGATCCTGCAGCGTGCCGGTGGCGCGCCAGTTGGAGGAGATCGGCGAGGGGTCGCGCACGGCGTAGCCGGAGACCCAGATCTTGCCGGACTCGTCGTCCTCGTCGTTCCAGCCCGTGTTGCCGATCTGCGGGGCGGTGGCCACCACGATCTGACGGGCGTAGCTGGGGTCGGTGAGGGTCTCCTGGTACCCGGTCATCGCGGTGCAGAACACCGCCTCGCCCAGGGTCTGGCCCTCGGCGCCGAAGGCGGTACCGCGGAACACGCGGCCGTCCTCCAGCACCAGGGCTGCCTTCACTTTGCTCATTCGTCGTCTCCCGTCGTCGCCCTGGTCGCGTCCGCTGTCCACGCCGGGTACACCGTCTTGTCGTCGCCCCGGAATCCGGTGTCGATCTCGGTTCCGGTCGGCAGCGTCCAGCGAATGACCAGCACACCATTCTCTGTCATCACTTTGCCCGCGTGTCCGCGTTCGGTACGCACGGCCGACACGGATTCCTGCGGAATCCAGATCGGCGTCGTCCCGTCGCGTTCGAGCAGGATTCCGCGTTCGAACCGCGTCAATTCCGCGGTCGCCCGGAACCCCAGGTCACCGACCGCGATCCGGTCCTGCCAGCTGGGCGCGAGGGTGCTGCCCAGGTAGAGGCCGGTGGTCGGTTCCAGCAGTTGAGCGCCCAGTTCGGCGGGCACCGTCGGCAGTTCGCCGATCCGCCCCGCCTGGCGCGCGGCCTTCTTCTGCCAGGCCCGGTACATCAGCCACAGGCACACCAGGAAGAAGACCAGACACCCCAGCACCCACAGAATTCTCTCCACGTTCCTGGCCTCCCTAGATCCCGACCGCCTTGCCCTCGCGGGCAGTGACCCGGCCGCGCAGCACGGTGGCTGACACCTGCGCCGGGAACGTCATGTCCTCGAACGGGGTGTTGTTCGAGATGCTCGCCAGTTCGGCGCCGCGCACCGTCCACTCGGCGTCGGGGTCGATCAGGGTCAGGTTGGCCGGTTCGCCGACCGCGATCGGGCGGCCGTGGTCGTCGAGGCCGACGATCGCGGCGGGCTTCTCGCTCATCACCCGCGCGACGCCGCGCCAGTCCAGCAGGCCGGGCGCGACCATCGTCTGCACGATGATCGACAGCGCGGTCTCCAGCCCCAGCATGCCCGGACGGGCGGCGGCGAACTCGCAGCACTTGTCCTGTTCGGCGTGCGGGGCGTGGTCGGTGGCGACGCAGTCGATGACACCCTCGGCCAGCGCCTGGCGCAGGGCGGCGACGTCGGCGGACTCGCGCAGCGGCGGGTTCACCTTGTTGACCGCGTCGTAGGTCTCCAGGCGCGAGTCGTCGAGCAGCAGATGGTGCGGGGTGACCTCGGCGGTGATCGAGATGCCCTGGGACTTGGCCCATTTCACCAGCTCGACGGTGCCTGCGGTCGACGCGTGGCAGATGTGCACGCGGGCGCCGGCGTCGCGGGCCAGCAGCGCGTCGCGGGCGACGATCGACTCCTCGGCGGCGCGCGGCCAGCCGGCCAGGCCCAGGCGGGCGGCGTTGGGGCCCTCGTGCGCGACGGCGCCCTTGGTCAGACGCGGCTCTTCGGCGTGCTGGGCGATGAGCACGCCCAGGGAGTTCGCGTATTCGAGAGCGCGGCGCATGATCAGCGGGTCGTAGACGCAGTGGCCGTCGTCGGAGAACATCCGCACCTGGCCGACGCCCGCCGCCATGGTGCCCATCTCGGCGAGCTGCTTGCCCTCGAGCCCGACGGTGACCGCGCCGACCGGGAACACGTCGACCAGGCCGACCTCCTGGCCGCGCCGCCACACGTGATCGGTGATGACGTGCGAGTCGGCGACCGGGCTGGTGTTGGCCATCGCGAACACCGCGGTGTAACCACCCAGTGCGGCCGCGGCCGAACCGGTTTCGATGGTCTCGGTGTCCTCGCGGCCGGGCTCGCGCAGGTGGGTGTGCAGGTCGACGAAGCCGGGCAGCAGGATCTGGCCGTCGCCCTCGATCACCTCGGCGCCGGCCGGAGCCTCGATGCCGGTACCGATCTCGGCGATGACGGTGTCGCGCACCAGCACGTCGACCGGCTCGCCCTCACCATAGGGCCGCACATTCTTGATCAGCAGCTCACTCACGCCACTACCTCCTGAGTACCGACGAGCAGCCGGAACAACACGGCCATCCGCATGTGCACTCCGTTCGTCACCTGTTGCAGGACTGCCGCTTTCGGGGAATCGGCGACCGCCGACGCGATCTCCATGCCGCGCAGCATCGGACCGGGGTGCAGCACCACCGCGTCGTCGTCGAGCAGACCCATCCGCCGCTCGGACAGTCCGTAGTTGATCGAGTACTCGCGGGCCGACGGGAAGAAGCCGCCGTTCATCCGCTCGGCCTGCACGCGCAGCATCATCACCGCGTCGGCGCCGGGCAGTTCCGCGTCCAGCGAGGTCGCGACCCGGCAGGGCCAGCTGTCCACGCCCACCGGCAGCAGGGTGCGCGGCGCCACCAGCACCACCTCGGCGCCGAGGGTGTTCAGCAGCAGCACGTTGGAGCGGGCGACCCGGCTGTGCAGGATGTCGCCGACCAGCACGATCCGCTTGCCCTCGATGTCGCCGAGGCGCTGACGCAGGGTCAGCGCGTCGAGCAGCGCCTGGGTGGGGTGCTGGTGGGTGCCGTCGCCCGCGTTGATGATCGAGGGCGCGGCGCGGTTCTCCTCGCGCGCCCACTGTTCCATCCAGCGCGCGATCTGGTGCGCGGCGCCGGAGGCCGGGTGTCGCACGATCAGCGCGTCGGCGCCCGCCGCGTGCAGGGTGAGCGCGGTGTCGCGCAGCGATTCGCCCTTGGAGACCGAGGAACTGGAGGCGCTCACGTTGATCACGTCGGCGCTCATCCACTTGCCCGCGACCTCGAACGAGACCCGGGTGCGGGTGGAGTTCTCGTAGAACACCGTCATCACGGTGCGGCCGCGCAGCGTCGGCAGCTTCTTCACCTCGCGGCCGAGCAGGGCCTGTTCGAAGCGCTCGGCCTCGTCGAGGAGTTCGGTGGCGGTGCCGCGATCCAGATCGGCGACCGTCAACAAGTGCTTCACTGCTGCGCCTCCTGGTGCAGGTACACACCGTCGTGTCCGTCGTGTTCGGTCAGCAGGACCGAGATGTCCTCGGCGCGCGAGGTCGGGACGTTCTTGCCCACGTAGTCGGCGCGGATCGGCAGTTCGCGGTGACCGCGGTCGATCAGGACGGCCAGCTGGACGGCGCGCGGGCGGCCGAGGTCGCGCAGGCCGTCGAGGGCCGAGCGGACGGTGCGGCCGGAGAACAGCACATCGTCGACGAGGACGACCAGCGCGTTCTCGATGCCGCCGTCGGGCACCGAGGTGCGCTCGAGCGGGCGGTGCGGACGGCTGCGCAGGTCGTCGCGGTAGAGGGTGATGTCGAGCGAGCCCAGCGCGGGGCGCACGCCGGAGAATTCCTCGATCTTGGCGGCCAGCCGGTTCGCCAGCGTAGTGCCGCGGGTCGGGATGCCCATGAGAACCACCCGCGGAGCGTCGGCGTCGCCGGAATCCAGGGCGGTCTTCTCGATGATCTGATGCGCGATGCGCGCGACGGTGCGTTGCACGTCCGACGGCGACAACAGTTCGCGGCCGGCCGCCACCCACTCCGGAGTGTGCCGCTGCGACGT
Organism: Nocardia asteroides; assembly: GCF_900637185.1. NCBI lineage: Bacteria > Bacillati > Actinomycetota > Actinomycetes > Mycobacteriales > Nocardiaceae > Nocardia > Nocardia asteroides. The sequence goes on from NZ_LR134352.1 coordinate 5,259,668, forward strand.
TTCACCCGCGCCGGTTCTGGCCGCCCGTTCGGGCACAGCCATGCCGACCTCCTTCCCCGCCTCACCGGACGGTCCGTTAAAGGATGTCTCACTTCCGCCCTACCCTATCAGCGTCTCGACCGGCCTCTGACCAGCTGAGCCCGCCTGTGAGCGCGGCCACGGAGCGCCGTCGCGGCGGCGTGTTGCGGTGGTGATCACAGCCGCGCCGAAAGTCGTGTGATCGCGGCGGTTTCCGGTCGGCGATCTTGTCGCACTCCGGGCCGCCACATAGACTGTGATGCGCACCACATCCGGCGGGCGGGGCCGCCGCTCAGCGCACGCGTGGCCCGATCGGAGCGCCGGGTCACGGCGATCTCGGCAAGTCACTCCATTCCCCACTCCGCGAGGAGATGGCCTCATGACCGTTGTCGTCGAACTCGATTTCCGCGACGCGACTCTCGACCAGTACGACCAGGTGCTGCAGAAGATGGGCTACACCCATGGCGGCACCGGCGGGCCGGGCCTGCTGTTCCACGTGGCCCGGCGCACCGACGAGGGATTCCACGTCACCGACGTCTGGGAATCAGCCGACCAGTTCCAGGAATTCGCGCGCACCACCCTCGCCCCACTCAGCGCCGAGGTCGGCATGACCAGCCAGCCCGAGGTGACCGTCCACGAGGCCTACAACCATCTGAGCCAGGGCGGCTGACCCGGGTCGAACCCAGGTGGCGGTCTCCGGATCGGCACGCGGGCGCGGGCACGTCACGTGCGGGTCGAACGCTCGGCGAGCACGACGCCGACCCGGGGATCACCGACCGCGACCGCGCGTCCGAGCGGCGCGATCAGGTCGTCCCACGCGCGGAACTCGGCGTGCCATCCGTGGTCGGTCAGCCACCGCTCCCCTGGCCGTTCCGCGTCGCCGGGTACCGCCGCGACCGGCCCGTCGCCCGCCACCAGCCGGCGCAGTTCGGCGTAGTCCGGCGAGTCGTGGTCGACGGCGAACCTGCTGAGCCCGAATCGGCTGCCGGGGGCCGACAGCGCGGTGAGCGTTCGCAGGACACGGGCATGATCGGCGGCGGGCAGGTACGGGAGCGCGCCCTCGTCGATCCAGTGTGTCGGCAGGTCGGCACGGAAACCGCAGGCGCGCAACGGCGTCGCCCAGTCGGTACGCAGGTCGATCGGCAGGACGTGCCGCCGCGTGGCCGGCCGGGCGCCCGCCGCGCGCAGCACAGGTTCCTTGAACGCGAACAGTTCCGGAAGGTCGATCTCGAACACGGCGCTGTCGGCGGGCAGCGCCAACCGATAGGCGCGGGTGTCGAGGCCTGCGCCGAGGAACACGACCTGGCGGCAGCCGGCCGCCACCGCCGCCGCCACCTGGTCGTCGACCAGCCGCACCCCCACCGAACGGCCTTCGAAGAACCGCTCGGCCAGCGCCTCGACGCGCGCCCAGCGGGCCGCGCCGGCGGCGGTGCGGCCGAAATCCCGGCGCGCGGCGTCGACGAAGGCGGAAGCCAGGGGGTCCTCGTACAGCCGGTCCGGCCTGCGCGTCTCCCGCTCCCGGATCAGCGCCACGCCCAGGGCGGTCAGTGCGACGCCTTCCGTGGGTGCCTGGATCTTCGTCATCTACCCCTCCAAAAACTAACTTGCCGACCGGCTAGTGATCTCGGTCACGGGTTCGACGGTAGGCTTCCCCTAGCCGGTCGTCAAGCAAAGGAAACCCCCGTGGACGGACGTCGTAGCGACACCCGAGAGCGCATTCGGACGGTCGCGATGGAATTGTTCTCCGAACGCGGCTACGAGAAGACGTCGCTGCGGGAGATCGCGGAACGGCTCGGGGTCACGAAAGCGGCCTTGTACTACCACTTCCGGACCAAAGAGGACATCGTCGTCAGCCTGTCCGACGACCTCCGGCGCGGGATCGACGACATCGTCGAATGGGCCGAGCAGGCACCGCCCGGCAGAGCGCGTGCCGAGCAGATCCTGCTGCGCTACAGCACGCTGCTGCACAGTCTCGGCCGCGACATGGTGCGCTTCTGGCACGAGAACCAGCCCGCGTTCCGCGATCTCGGTTTCGGGGCCGGGCTGCGCTACCAATTCCGGGTGCTGGCCGACCTGATGACCGCACCCGACCGGGACCCGCTGGCGGTCTATCACGCCCGGCAGGCACTGCTGGCGATCAGCTGGAGCGTGTCGATGATGGGCGATCTCGACCTCACCGACGACCGGATGCAGGCCGCGGCCACCGCCGTCGCGCTCGACATCCTCGCGCGCATTCCCTAGTTACAGCGGGGCAGGGGGTTCCGGGGCCGAGGGCCGGGTGGGCAGGGCGGTGAGGGTCAGGGCGAGCATGACCAGGGCGATGCCGGTGAGTTCGGATGGGGTGAGGCGCTGGTTCAGCGCCAGCGCGCCGACTACGGCGGCGGTGGCGGGGAGCAGTGCGAGGAGGAGGGCGAAGCGGGCGCGGCCGACGGCGGTGAGCACCACCTGGTCCAGGGCGTACGGCAGCGCGCTCGACAGCACGCCGACGCCGAGGCCGAACAGCCAGGTGCGGGGGTCGACGAAGACGGCGGCGTCGATCGCCAGCTGCGGGATCAGCACGAACGGCGCGAGCAGCAGCGCGGCGGCGGCCATGCCGACGGCGAGCGAGTCCTGGCCCTCGCCCGCGTCGGCGACCCGCTTGCCGACCAGGATGTACCCGGCCCACAGCACCGCCGACGCGATCGCGAATCCCACTCCCACCGGCTCGACGTCGAACCGCACCCCCGCCAGCAGCACGACCCCGGCCGCGACCAGTACCACCGCGACCACGTCCCTGGCACGCCGCGAGCCGAGAGTGGCCACCGCGACCGGCCCGAGGAATTCGATGGCGACCGCGGTTCCGAGCGGGATCCGCGCGATCGCCTCGTAGAACACGATGTTCATCGCGACGGTGACGATGCCGAAGCAGGCCGCCACGGCCAGGCCGCGCCGGGTCCACCGCGTGCGCCACGGTCGCCGCCAGGCCAGCAGCGCCACCCCGGCCGCGGCGGCACGCAGCCAGGCCACGGTCGCCGGTTCGGTGGTGTCGAACAGGAACACGCCCAGTGCCGCACCCAGATACTGTGAGGTCGCCCCGACGACGAACACCAGCGGCACCGACCAGCCGGGCAGGGTGGCGCGGCGCGGCCGCCCGGTCGTCGAGATCGCATCCACCCCCGGGAGTAATCCACAGCGGCCCGCCGATTTCAGCGCGCCCAGCCAGCGTGACCGAACCCACTGTCACACGGCGACGGCCTCCGGCGTCTCATGGGTGAGCCGCCCGCGACCCTGGAGGACCACCCATCATGAGCGACGACACGGATCCCGCCACCGAGGCGTTCGTGACGCACCGCAACCTGCTGTTCACCGTGGCCTACGAGATGCTGGGCTCGGCGGCCGACGCCGAGGACGTCCTGCAGGAGACCTGGTTGCGCTGGGTCGACGTCGACCTGTCCGAGGTCCGCGATCAGCGCGCCTACCTGGTCCGCATCACCACCCGTCAGTCACTGACCCGGCTGCGCACGCTGGGCCGCCGCCGGGAGACCTACGTCGGCCCGTGGCTGCCCGAGCCGCTGCTCACCGTGCCCGATGTCGCCGAGGACGTGGAGCTGGCCGACAGCGTGTCGATGGCGATGTTGCTGGTCCTGGAGACGCTGGCGCCGGTCGAGCGCGCGGTGTTCGTGCTGCGTGAGGTGTTCGATCTGTCCTACGACGAGATCGCCGCGGCGGTGGACAAGTCCCCGGCCGCGGTGCGCCAGATCGCCCACCGCGCCCGGGCCCATGTCGCCGCCCGCAAACCGCGCGGCGCGGTGACCACCGCGCAGAGCAGGGAGGCGATCGCGGCATTCGGCCGGGCGGTGGAAACCGGTGATCTGCAAGGGCTGCTCGACCTGCTGGCGCCGGAGGTGGTGCTGCTGGCCGACGGCGGCGGGGTGGTCAAGGCGGTGGTCCGGCCGATCGTCGGCGCCGACAAGGTCGCCCGGCTCATGTCGGCCGGACTGCCACGGGCCGGGGGGACGGTGTCGACCGATCCGGTCCAGATCAACGGCGCGCCCGCGCTGCTGTTCCGGATCGACGGCAGGCTCGACAGCGTGCTCGCGATCCGGCTCGACGACGGGGCGATCACCGGCCTGTACGTGGTGCGCAATCCCGCCAAGCTGTCGCGGATCGAGCGGACCACCGTGGTCGCCCGCTGATCCGCGACGGCCGCGTCAGGGTTGTCCGACCCAGCGATCGAGCGCCGCTGTCAGCGCGGGCCCCGCGGTGTCGGCGGGTTCGTCGACGGTGGCGGCCCAGCCGACGAACGCGTCGGGCCGCAGCAGCAGCGCGTCGGCGGGCCGGTCGGCGGTCTTGGCGGTGACGATCACCAGCCGCGGCTCCCGCGCCACGGCGAGCTCGCGCAGGTCCGCGCGGTCGGCCAGGTCGAGGAAGACCGGCCGGGCGGCGTGCAGGAGTTCGGCGACGCTGGTCTCGCCGCCGTCGGTGAGCAGGGCGAGGTCGGGGGCGAACGTGCCGGTCAGCGGGTGGTCGCCCGGCATCGGGTAGCGGACGTCGCCGGCCGAGATCATGCCGGCGAGGCGGCGCAGGGCCGGTTCGTCGGCGAACAGTTCCTGGAACACCGCGCGCAGAGCGTCGGCCGCCTCGTCCTGGCCGCGCCGCAGGGCCGCCTGCGCGCGGGTCTGCTGCAGCGCCCGGCCCGCCGCGGCGTGCCGTTCCTCGTGATAGCTGTCGAGCAGCCCGTCCGGCGCCCCACCGCCGAGGGTGGCCGCGAGCTTCCACGCCAGGTTGACCGCGTCGAGCATGCCGACATTGAGCGCGGTGCCGGTGGCGGGCAGCAGGTGCGCGGCGTCGCCGGCGAGCAGGATCCGGCCGTCGCGGTAGCGGTCGGCGCGACGGGCCTGGAACTGGTAGCGCGACAACCGGATCGGGTCGCCCAGCGGCAGGTCGGCGCCGAGCACCCGGCGCGCGCTGTCGCCGAGTTCGGCCAGGGTCAGGGGTTCGTCGTTGTCGTATTCGGTGAGGTCTTCCTCGGTGACCTGGAAGAACATCGTCCGCACGGCCGGGTCGACCGGGCCCATCGCGAAGACGCCACGATCGGTGCGGGTGAAGCCGGGACGAACCGGTCCGTGGCCGGGAATCTCCAGACCGCCGTCGTCGAGGACCGTGACCTGCTCGGGCACGGTGACCAAGCCGAGACGGTTGACCTCGGGAAAGGTGTTGCCGGGGAAGGCGATTCCGGCCAGTTCCCGGATCCGGCTGCGGCCGCCGTCGCAACCGGCCAGGTACCGGGCGGTCACCCGGTACGGCCCGTCCGGGCCGTGCACCTCGGCGGTGACCCCGGTGTCGTCCTGGTCGACAGTCAGCACCTCGTGACCGCGCCGGATCTGTGCGCCGAGTTCCACGGCGCGCTCGGCCAGCAACCGCTCGACCTCGGCCTGGGGGATCCCCATCGCGTCCATCGGCACGTCGCCGAGCGGGGTGAAGTCGACGTGCAGGCCGCCGAACGGGAAGATCGGCGCCGCGATCGGGCTGCCCGCCGCGGCGAAACGGTCGAGCAGGCCCCGGTAGCGCAGCACATCCAGAATCCGGCCGCCCAGGCCGCTGGCCTTGTGCGCCGTTCCCGGTTCCACGCGCCGTTCCAGCACCACCGGCCGGACACCGGTCAGCGCCAGTTCACCGGCGAGCATCAGCCCGGCCGGACCGGCGCCGACCACGATCACGTCGGTGTTCATTTCTCGCACACTGTCTCCCACAAGTCGCCGGTCGGAACGTCGAGGAGCGATTGTGCGGCATCACCGGGGTCTTGCCGCAAGCCCCCGGGTCGGCTATACCTTGTAAAGGGCAGACAACGTCAGCCCGGGGGAAGCCGGTCGCGAGTTCGACCGCGGTGCGCAATTCACGAGTGCAGGTGGCCAGGTCGAAAGCCGGCTCGGCGGTCGCGCGCCCGCTCACGCCGTTGCGGAGCGAGAGCATGCACTCTGCCATCAGATCCGGATCGAAATCCCGGAATTTCCCGCCACGCCGCCCCACCACCAGCAGATCGGCCAGTTTCGCTCGGTCCGAATTCACCTGCTGGTCACGAGTTCCGGGGTCAGCGGTGGCGGTGTGCAGAGCCGGCGTGGTCACCAGGCGGTTCACGGGCGGTGGGCCGACATGCCGTGAGCAAGATTGCCGCTCGGCCACGCTGTGCGAACATATGTTCGAACTCGCGGTAGACTGGCGCCCATGTCGCTGCCCCTGCAAGGTTCACTGTTCGACGGTGAGGCGGTTGCGCTGGGTTCGATCGAGACGATCCGGCGCGTCCAGCTCGACGCCACCGCCTGGGTGGACATCCGCCCCGGCTGGCTCGACGGCGCGAGCGTCCTGTTCGACCGGCTGGCCGAACGCGTGCCCTGGCACGCCGAACGCAGGCCCATGTACGACCGGGTGGTCGACGTCCCCCGGCTCGTCTCGTTCTTCGGCGAGCACGACCCACTCCCCGACCGCATCCTCGTCGAGGCGCGCGACGCCCTCACCGGCCACTACGCCACCGAACTCGGCGAGCCGTTCCGCACCGCCGGCCTGTGTTTCTACCGCGACGGCCGCGACAGCGTCGCCTGGCACGGCGACACCATCGGCCGCGGCGCCACCCACGACACCATGGTCGCGATCGTCTCGGTCGGCGCACCCCGCGCCCTCCTGCTGCGACCACGCGGCGGCGGCGCCAGCATCCGCTTCACCGCGGGCCACGGCGATCTGCTCGTGATGGGCGGTGCGTGTCAGCGCACCTGGGAGCACGCGGTACCCAAGACGGCACGGCCCGTGGGCCCCCGCATCAGCATCCAGTTCCGGCCGCGCAACGTGCGCTGACCGATCCCCGAGGTCCGCGCTCGGCTACTTCGCGCTCAGGACGGAGTGCACCAGCTCCCGCACCCCCGCGCGCAGCCGGTCGACCTCACCCGCCCTGGCCAGCCGCTGCGCGAGCTCACCGCCGAGGGTCGACAGCAGCAGCGCGCCCACCGTCTCCGCATCGATGTCCGGTCGCACCTCGCGCAGCAGCGCGGTCACATGATCGGCCCAGAAGGCATGGAATTCGGCGCTGCGCGGATGGGGCGGCATGGCCTGATAGGCGGCGATCAATTCGACATCATGGGTGACCATGCTCGTCATGGCGTCGAAGAAGGCCAGTAGCCGATCGGTCGCCGGCGCGCCGGGCCCCAGCGGCGGCGGCCCGGACTCGATCGCGGCCATCAGCGCGATCGCCCCCTCCGCCACCAGCTCGTAGAGCAGCCCGGCGCGGCTGCCGAAACGGTGGAAGATCGTCCCCTTGCCCACTCCCGCGGCCGCCGCGACCCGGTCCATCGTGACCCCCGCCGCGCCGTGCTCGGCCAGCAGCGCGGCGGTGGCCTCGAGGATCGCTCGACGGTTGCGCGCGGCGTCGGCGCGTTCGGCGGGGCGTCGGTCGGTCATCGCATCGCTTCCTCGGCTCGCGCCGATCCGTTGACAAGTTGACCGACGGTCCATATCGTTCGAACATCTGGACCGGCAGTCAACTTATGGAGTTCTGATGCAGGCAATCGTAATGACCGAGACCGGCGCCCCCGAGGTGCTGGTGCCCCGCGACGTCCCCGCGCCGCGCCCCGGCGACGGGCAGGTACTGGTACGCACCGAGGCGATCCCGGTGCTCTATCCCGAGACCCTGATCCGCTCGGGGGCCTTCCCCTTCCCGGCGCCACTGCCCGCGGTGTTCGGTTTCCAGGCCGCGGGCACGATCGTGGAACTCGGCGCGGGCGCGGAACCCGCGCTGCTGGGCGCGCGGGTGGTCGCCACCACCGCCGGCTTCGGCGCCTATGCCGAATTCGTGGCCACCACAGCCGAATCGGTGACGGTGATCCCCGACGGGCTGGCCACCGATTTCGCCGCGGCGACCCAGATGCCGGGCTCGGTCGCGCAGGCCCTGTTCGCCACCGCACACCTGAGCCCCGACGCGACGGTGCTGGTCGAAGCGGCCGCGACCGGCGTCGGCAGCTGCCTCACCCAGCTGTGCGCCGCGGCGGGCGCGCGGGTGATCGCGACGGCGGGCGGTCCGGCGAAGGCCGCGCTGGCGCGCGAGCACGGTGCCGCCGAGGTCGTCGACCACACCGCGCCCGGCTGGGCCGATCAGCTCCGCACGGTCCTGGCCGGAACGACGGCCGACGTGGTCTTCGATTCGATCGGCGGCGACTCGGTGACCCCGCTGCTCGACCTGATCACCCCGCGCACCGGCCGCATCCTCAGCTACGGCTGGCTTTCAGGTGCACCCGCCCAGCTCACAGCCGTCGACCTGATCCTGCGCGGCCTCACGCTCACCGGCTGCGCGGGCCCGGCCTGGCTGACCGAAGTCGCCCGGCATCAGGGCGCGGCGCTGGCGGCCGCCGCGCAGGGCAGATTGAACGTCGCCATCGATGCCGTCCTGCCACTGTCCGATGCCGCCACCGCCCATCACGCGCTCGAGCAGCGATCAGCGCTCGGCGCCATCCTGTTGCGCCCCTGACGCGACCTCGGCGACTGCTGGTCGGAACACCGCCTGCCGCTTGTCGATTCGCCCATGGTCAAAGGCTGCCGCATCGCACCTGCCCGCAGCGGCGGGCCGCTGCGACGGGATCTTGCTCGGGCCCGGCGGGGCACTGGTTTCGATATCGTCGACGAACTGCCGGCGAAGCACAGATCCGCAGGTTGCGGGCACAGGCCGAGCAGTTGTTCACCGGGATCGTGATCGGCCCGTACCGCAACGAATTGGTCCGCGAGACGGTCGGACTGGTCTTCGTGCCGCCGCCGAGACTCCCGACCACCGCGGACGGCCGCAGGGCAGGGATGACGTGTCGCTGAGCATCGTCGGCGACGGACTCGCCCGCCGAATCGGCCCCCGGGGCGGGCGACGGAGGTACGGCCGCGGGCCGGTGCCGCCGACCGGGTCGTAGGATTCGGGGCATGGGGAGTCGATTGGCGTTGCCCGTGCGTTCGTCGAATGCGCTGACCGCACGATGGACTACGACCTTCGCCGATGACGATGCCGTGGTCTCCGGGGCGGGACTGTGGCCGTTGCTGGCGATCCTTGCCGGTGCGGCGCACGGCCCGGCGCGCGAGGAACTGGCCGCCGCCGTGGGGGTTTCGGCCGGCACCGCGCACGCGGCCGGACTCGAGCTGCTGCGGGTGTTCGACTCCTCACCCGCCGTCGCCGCGGCGATCGGCGCCTGGATCAGGCCCGGCATGACGTTCCGTGACGGCTGGGTGCGCACCATGCCGCCCGGTTCGACAGGAACGCTGACGGATCAGACGGCCCTCGACGACTGGGCGCGCGAGCACACCGGCGGCCTGATCGAGAAGTTCCCGGTGCCTGTCGGCCCGTCCACACTGTTCGCGCTGGCGTCGGCGCTGGTCGCGCGGACGCGCTGGGTGACCCCGTTCACCGAGGTCACCTATGCTCCGGAAACCGGTCCGTGGCAAGGACATCAGGGCCCCGGCCTGTGCCGGCGCACCCACCCCGACGGTAGCGTCGCCGTCCTCGGGGATGCGGTGACGCGGGTGATCGTCACGGGCACCGACGATCTCGACGTCCATCTGCTGATCGGCGCCGACCCCAACTCGGCCCTCGCCGCCGGCCTGGCCGCCCTCGACGACGCGATCCCCGTGCGAACGGACCTCCCCGTCGACACCACGGCCCCCGGGCTGACCGTCACCCGGCGCAAGACCCGCGGCGTCGGCGACAGCATCGAGGTGCAGCTGCCGCCGTTCGAGGTGAACGACGACCATGACCTCACCCAACACGCGTCCCTGTTCGGTCTGGTCACGGCCCTGGGTTCGTCGAGCGGGCACTTTCCGGGCCTGTCGGACCAGCCGCTGGCGGTGAGCGACGCGCGGCAGCGAGTGCTGGCCCGGTTCGACGCGGCCGGCTTCGAGGCCGCCGCCGTCACCGCCATCTCCCTGCGCGCCGGGAGCGCTCCGGTGGAACAATGGTCGACGATCACCTCGGTGACCGTGGAGCGGCCCTTCGGATTCCTCGCGGTGCATCGTCGGTCGGGCCTGGTCCTGGTGGCGGGACAGGTGACCAGGCCCGCGACCGGATGGGTCCGGTCCGCCGGTGCCGATCCGGCGCCGGGGCGGTTCCCCGGCAGACCGCGGTGAGAGCGGTAATCGGCATTGCCGATTACCTTGCTCGGCAACAAGATTCGGTAGTGAAGTGACCGGCGGAGGTCGTATCCTGATACGAGTCCGCAGTCGGGTGCCCAGGGGGTCGTGGTGATCGTCGTTGTCGCGGACGAGACCGAACTCGAAGGCGCGGAACAGATCGTCGCCGCGGCGATCCGGGACTGGGCGTCGGAGGCGGGCGGCGTCGCCGTGTTCCGCTGTCACGTACCGGAGAGCCGGGGCGGATCGGTCGAGGTCGACGCGCTGGTATGCACTCCGCAGGGCGCCACCGTGCTCGAGGTGAAGGGCTTCACCGCCCGCCAGGACGGCGTCCTCGCCACCCCGCCCAACGGGCCGTGGACGGTCGACGGCGCCGAGGCCGCGCTCTACCACGCCGTGCGGGTGCCGAATCCGTTCGTCCAGGTCCGCAGGCAGGTGTTCGCGGCGAAGAACCTGCTGCAGCAGTCCGGCATCTTCGGGTGGGTGAACGCGGTGGTGGTGCTGGTTCCCCAGCCGGGTTCCCAGATCACCCTGGAGGAATCCCGGATCGCCGACGGCTACCGCGCCGTCCTCGTCGACCGGGACGACGCCACCGCACTGCGCGACTACTTCCACGCCGAGACCGGGCGCACGGTCCGGCTCAGTGTCAACGACGTCCGCCGGGTATTCGCGGCCCTGAACCTCACCCACCTGCTGCCCAGCCGAGTCGACCTGGCCGACCAGGGTTTCCCCGCCCGCCTCGACCCGCCGACCGGCGGCAAGACCACCACGCCGGCCACCGCCGACGCCGAAGCCGCCCCGTCCCGGGCACGCGGCGCCACCCGCACCGGCACACGGGTCGCGCAGACCAGCACTCCCGGATTCCTCGCCGCGATCGACCGTCTGGCCCACCGCCAGCACGCCGTCGCACCGGAATCCACGGGAACCCGCGAGGCCGCGGACACCACCGGTTCCTTACCGGAGGGCGAATCCTCCGGTGCGAGTGCGTTGTCGGCGGGATCCCCGCTGATGCCGGGACGCGAACCCGCGCAGGACAGCACCGAGCCCCCGGCGGAATCGAACTCGGATACACACGTGGAGGCTGAGATGGACACGGCACCCACACAGGAACCCACCCGAGAACCCGGCGCCGACAGCCTCACCGCCGCCGACTCGGCCTCCATCAGTCCTGATGCCGCACAGGACAACACCGACACGGCCACCTCGCCCACCGGGACGCCGGCTGGCACTGGTGCGGCCGCGACAACACTTGGCAACTCAGCCACCTTCGCCTCGGCGCCGCCCGTCTCGGATAGCGCCGACACCACTCCACTCAGCTCCGACGTCGCCGCGGTCCCGGGCAACGCCCGCGATGCTGCCGGCAACGACACTGCCGGCTCGACAGTCGGTGCTTCCGAAGGTACCCGCGCGAACCCGGTGGGCCCCGACACCCGCGGTGCGGCGCCGGTCGACTCGGACGGCCGTGGCCATGCGCCGGATGCCATCGACACCGTTGTGCCGGGGTCCGACTCGAACGAGTCGTCGCGCCCGACACCCGACGACTCCCGCGGAAACAACGTGGAGCCTGGCGATATCGTCGCGGCTGATCCCACATCGCCCCGCCCCGCGAGCTCACCGGCGCTCGGGCCTACCACCGTTTCCGGACAAACGGATTCGGCGGCGACGGACCTGGCCCGTGCCGAGAATGCGCAGACACCGTCGGAATCGGGGTCGGTCGGCGACGGCGGATCTGTCACGCAGGGATCCGCTGATCTTCCCGCATCCGCCTACGGTGGAGCCCGGGGCGGCGACCGCGACCTCGTCGGCGACGAGAGCCCACCCATTCCGCAGACCGGTGGTGCCGAGGCGGGCGTTGTCTCCCTGACCAAGTCACCTTCCGTGGGTTCGCCGGAGCCGTCGGCGAACTCTTCTGCGGCGTCCACTAGCAGCCCTGGGACCGCCGCGAGCGGTGCCGCAGTCGCTGCCAGTGGTGCCGCAGTCGCTGCCAGTGGCGCTACGGGCGACGCGGTAGGTGCTACGGGCGACGCCAGCGGTCCCGCAGGCGACGCGAGCGGTCCCGCGGGCGACACGAGCGGTCCCGCGGGCGACGCCAGCGGTCCCACCGGCGGCACGAGTAGCGACACAGGCGACGCAAGCGGTCCCACCGGCGACTCGGCTAGTGCCGCAGGCGATGCGAGCGGTGCCCCGATCGGCGCCTCGCCGCCCACCACCTACGAATCGTCGGACTACGACGATGATTCGGACGACGACTGGGATGACGACGACTACGCGGACTACCACCCGTCCGATGCCGCGTACGCCGCCGGAGCCACCACCGGGGCCGCGGGCATCGCCGGTGCGGCGGCATGGTCGTCGCGGCAGCCGGCCGGGCCCGCGCCGCACCACGACGACGCGGAACAGTTCGACAGTGCCGAACACTGGTCCGAGTGGGTGGACCGCGACACCACCCCCGTCCGGGCGCCGTCGGCGAACCGGGAACAGCGTGGCTCGCGCAGCCCGTCATCGCTGCTGGAGCGGTGGCGCAATACCCCCGTGCGCGAGCGGCCCGAGCGGAAACGGCGGCTGCCGCGGATCGGGCCCGGTATCGGCCTGCTGCTGTTCATCGCGCTGTTCGGCGCGGGATTCTTCGCCATCACCGCGGTGCAGGCGAGCCGGTTCGAGATGGCCGACTACGACCGGATGTGCACCGACCGCAAGCCTTTCCCGAACGCCGCGGAATTCCAGCGTGACGGCGCGCGGCCGACGTATCTCTCGGGTGATCTCGCACAGATGGTCGCCACCAGCGGTTCGCCGGCCTGGAGGCCGAGCGACACCTCGACGGTGCAGCTCATCGCCTGTCTGCGGCAGGAGAGCCTGGGCGAGCTGGTCCAGACCTGTCAGTACCCGGCCGCGCCCGGCTCCCCCATCGGCCGCACCGTCAACCTGTTCCGGGCGACCTACGAGATCACCGTGTACGAGCTGCGTACCGGACGGGAAGCGGGCCGGGCCATCATGATCGGCGAACGCTATTCGGCCGATCCGGCGAACACCGACCCCGACCGGTGCCGCGCCGCCGCGGACGCCCCGGACGTGCTCGGCCGCCGCCTGGGTCAGCCGTCGACCGCGCAGGTCACCGGGTTCCTCGCCCCGCTGGTGCACGCCGATCGCTGACACCGCTTGACCTCGAGCGCACTCGAGGTAGCAGGATCGCCACGTGCCTCGCGCACACCCCCGACAGCCCGCGCCACCCAGGGCTGGTCGCGCCTCCGCCGGTTTCCCGTACACCCACCGGCGGAGGCCGTCGGGATTCCCCGTCGGCGCAGGGCCGTTCAGGCCGCGGTGGCGGGCACGCCGGGCTGCTCGCCGGCCTCCTGGGCACGCGTCAGCTTGGCCTGTGCTCGGAGCAGGTCCTCGGCGATGATCTGCATGGCGGGCGGTGCGGCCAGCCCCCGCGCCCGGATCAGCTCACCCACGGTGTCCAGCCTGCTCAGCGATGCCGCGAGATACCCCTGGAGGACGGCGATACGGTCGGCGGGCACCGACTGGATCGTCTTGCACACCAGAGACTCCAGGTCACGCTGCGCCTTGAGCGTGTCCGAGGTGAGCACCGCGAACAGGCCCCACAGATCGTCGACCGGGTCCCCCGCCACCTGGGATCGCAGCGCCTCGTAGGTTTCGTTGCGCCGGGCCGAGGCCTCGACGACATCGCGCAGCGCGTCGTTGAGATGGGACTTGATCGCGTCCGGAATGCGGTACACCGGAACGGTTTCGGTGGTGCCGATCCGTTCGGCCACCCGGCTCAGAATGGCCAGCGCGTCGTCGAGGTCGGTCAGCGCCACCCGCAGCAGCGGCGCGGTCGTGTGGAAGCGCGGCTCCATCGCCTGCAGGTCGTAGAACTCGTTGATCCGTTTGCTCGCCACCGCCACATCCCGGCCGAGCAGGGCGACGTTCTCGTGCAACCCCATCTCGTGCAACCGCCGGGCGACCGCGGCGTCCAGGGCCGCAACGACATTCGGCTCGTGCGGCTCGTGGATGTGGTGCACGGCCGAGGCGACGGCCGAGCGGGAGAACGCCTTGGTGAAGAAGATCGTGCTGATCGACAGCGACAGGCCGAGCACGAAATCCGGCTGCACCTTGAAGATCTCGCGCACACTGCCGCGCGCCATGATGAGGATGGCGAAGACCACGGCCATACCCAGTGCGGCCCACAGGTATTGCGCCCGGGTCATGTGCCAGCTGCTCAGCGATGGTTGCGCGTTCACGGTCTTCCCCCCACGGCGTTCGATACTGGTTGCATTCTCCTGCACCTCACGACCACGCGCAGCGGAACGCCGGGACCCCGGAACGACGACAGCCGCACATCCTGCGCGGATGTGCGGCTGTGGTGGAACGGTTTTCACGCCGAGACGGCGATCTCCCATTCGTAGATCGTCAGCTCCGAGACGCCGCTCGTGTGGACCGGGTCGGCGTGCGCGATGGCCGTCGCGGCCTCGAGGCTGTCGGCCAGGATCACGTAGGCGCCACCGCTGCCGTCGGTGAAGCGGCCGCTCTCCTGCAGCTGACCCTTCGCGAGCAGCTCCCGCAGGAACTCGCGGTGCGGCTCCACCACGGACGGGTCGAAACGCGGTGTGCGCATGACCATCACGAGGTACTTGTTCGTCACGACCGGTCCTCCGGCGCGGGACGTGCGGCGCGGGTGGCCGCGGCCGCGGCACGCACCTGCGGCGCCACCTGCACGACCTGGCCGAGCACCCCGTTCACGAACGACGGGGAGTCGTCGGTGGACAGTTCCTTGGCCAGTTCGACGGCCTCGTCCACCGCGACCACCGGCGGTACGTCGGTGGCGTGGAACAGCTCCCACACCGCGATCCGCAGGATCGCCCGGTCCACGGCGGGCAGCCGGGACAGGGTCCAGTCCTGCAGGTAGCCCTCGATGGTGCCGTCGACCCGGTCGAGGTCGTCGGCGACGCCTTCCACCAGTACCGAGGTGTAGGCGTGCACGGGCGCCACGCTCTGGTCACTGGTGGCCAGTTCGGCGCGTTCGGCGAGCAGGTCCGAGACGTCGACATCGCGCGCCTCGGCTTCGAACAGCAGGTCCACCGCCCGGCGGCGCGCCTTGTGGCGCGCGCCCAGCTTCTTGAACGAGCCCTTCTTGTCGGCCGGAGAGTCCGTCACGATCAGGCGTTGACGCGGCCGAGGTAGCTGCCGTCGCGCGAGTCGATCTTCAGCTTGTCACCGGTGTTGATGAACAGCGGGACCTGCACCTCGGCGCCGGTTTCCAGGGTGGCGGGCTTGGTGCCGCCGGTCGAGCGGTCGCCCTGCAGGCCGATGTCGGTGTGCTGGACGAGGAGCTCGATCGTGACGGGGAGCTCGACGAACAGCGGCGCGTCCTCGTGCACCGCGACCTGCACGCCCATGTTCTCCAGCAGGAAGCGCGCGCCCTGACCGATGGTGGCCTCCGGGATGGAGATCTGGTCGTAGGTGTCGCCGTCCATGAAGATGTAGTCGGTGCCGTCGTGGTACAGGTAGGTCATGTCGCGACGGTCGACGGTCGCGGTCTCGACCTTGACGCCCGCGTTGAAGGTCTTGTCGACGACCTTGCCGGACACGACGTTCTTCAGCTTGGTCCGCACGAAGGCGGGGCCCTTACCCGGCTTCACGTGCTGGAATTCGACGATCTGCTGGAGCTGACCGTCGATCTTCAGCACAAGGCCGTTCTTGAAGTCGCTGGTGTCCGCCACTGTCCTCGGATCTCCTCGTTCGTTTACTGCGGTCTCTGGGGGACCGGCGTCATTCGACGACGGTCAGGTCCTTGCTGGTGAGGGTGAGCAGGTCCGGGCCCCCTTCGCGCACCACGAGCGTGTCCTCGATCCGGACCCCGCCGCGGCCGGGAAGGTACACACCTGGTTCGACGGTCACCGCCACGCCAGCAAGAAGTGTACCGGTACTCGTTTTCGCCACTCCCGGCGCTTCGTGGATCTGCAGTCCGACCCCGTGTCCGAGACCGTGCACGAACTGCGCGCCGTACCCCGCCTCCTCGATCACCACCCGCGCCGCCGCGTCGACCTCGGCGGTCCCGGCGCCCGGCTTCAGCGCCTCCCGGCCCGCCTGCTGGGAGCGGGCGACCAGTTCGTAGATCTCGCGCTGCCAGTCCGCGGGGGCGCCGAGCACCAGGGTGCGGGTCATGTCGGAGTGGTAGCCGTCGACGACCGCGCCGAAATCGAGTTTGACGAAGTCGCCCGCGCCGAGCACGGCGCCGGTGGGCCGGTGGTGCGGTACGGCCGAATTCGGCCCGGCGGCGACGATGGTCTCGAACGACACCGCGTCGGCGCCGTGCTCGAACATCGCCCACTCGAGATCGCGGGCCACCTGGCGTTCGGTCCGGCCCGGCCGGATCAGGCCGCGCTCGAGCAGGCCCGCCAGGGCGGCGTCGGCGGCCGCGCAGGCCGCGCGCAGCTGCGCGATCTCGTAGTCGTCCTTCACCATGCGCAGCTGCTCGACCAGCCCGTTGGTCGGCACCAGCTGCAGTCCGGTCCGCAGCGCTTGGAAGGCGGTGTGCTCCGCGACGGTCACCACGTGGCTCTCGAACCCGATCCGGCCCAGCTGCCACTCCCCCGCCAGCTCGATGATGCGGCGCGCGGTGGCCCGGGAGATCTCGGCCTGCAGATCCGGCACCTGCTCGCCGACCTGCGCGGAGTAGCGGCCGTCGGTGCCGATGACGGTGCGGTCCTCGGCACCGCGCATATCCCAGGAGTGCACCAGCAGGACCGCGTTGGATCCGGTGAAGCCGGTCAGATAGCGGATGTTGACCAGGTCGGTCACCAGCAGCGCGTCGACCCCGTTCTCCACCAGCAGGCTCCGCAGGGCGCCACGCCGTGCCGCGTGATCGGGACCCGTGTAGTCAGCACACATGGGTCAACGCTACCGCTCGACGTCCGACACGTCGGCACCGAACGCGGCGGTCCGTGTCCGGGCCGCGGCGCGGCGTCCCGGCGGCAACTGGACACCGCGTTGTCCACATGACCCGGAGTTGTCCACATTCGCATTCGCGGCCTCGATCGGGCGCTCGGCGCGCCGCACGATCGATGGCATGACCACTGCCGCGTTCTGCCTGCTCATCGCCTGGTGCCTGCTGCTGGGCGTCATCGACATCCATGCGCGCCGCCTGCCCAACGCCCTCACCGGCACCGGGGCGGCGGCGGTGTTCGGCTACGCCTACTGCGCCGGACAGCTGCCCACCGCACTCGCCGGCGCCGCCCTGCTGACCATGCCGTATCTGGTCACGCATCTGATCTCTCCGGCCGCGCTGGGCGCCGGCGATGTCAAACTGGCCGTGGCGCTGGGCGCGGCCGCCGCACTCGCCGGACCACCGGCCTGGGTGTGGGCGGCCCTCGCCGCGCCCGTCCTCACCGCCGCGGTGGCCGTCGCGGTGCTCGGCGGTGACCGGATCCGCGCGGCACTGGGCCGCACCGCGCGCGGTGCCAGGATCCCCGACCGCCGGACCGTGCCGCACGGGCCCGCCATGTGCCTGGCCACCGTCACCGCGATGGCACTGGCATGACCGCCACCACGACGCGCCGGACGGTTCCCGGACCTGGTTGGCGTGTCCCGGAAGTCCGCCGGACGGGGTCGACGCAGCAAGATCGGGGCGGCGGCCGCCACCGCGCGCCCCGGCACACCGCCGACGTGCTGCTCGTCACGTCGGACCACGTGCCCGACCACGCGCGCCGACATGGGAAGATGGTCGGCGTGTTGCGCTGGATAACTGCCGGAGAATCCCATGGTCCCGCTCTCGTCGCCCTCCTGGAAGGGATGGTCGCCGGAGTCGAGGTGACATCGGACGACGTCTCCGCACAGCTCGCGCGCCGACGGCTCGGGTACGGGCGCGGCGCCCGGATGAAGTTCGAGGCCGACAAGGTCACCCTGGTCGGCGGCGTTCGCCATGGCCGGACCATGGGTGGTCCGGTCGCGATCGAGGTCGCCAACTCCGAGTGGCCCAAGTGGACCGAGGTGATGTCGGCCGACCCGGTCGACGAGGAAGCCCTCGCCGGGATGGCGCGCAACGCGCCGCTGACCCGCCCGCGCCCCGGTCACGCCGACTTCTCCGGCATGCTCAAGTACAACTTCGACGACGCGCGTCCGGTGCTCGAGCGGGCCAGTGCCCGGGAGACCGCGGCCCGCGTCGCGGCGGGTACGGTCGCCCGTAACTTCCTGCGCCAGGCCTTCGGCGTCGAGGTGATCTCGCATGTGGTGTCGATCGGCACCGCCGCCAACACCACCGGTGTCATCCCGGGTGCGGGTGATCTCGAGGCGATCGACGCCAGCCCGGTGCGCGCCTTCGACGCCGAGGCCGAGGCGGCGATGATCGCCGAGATCGAGGCCGCCAAGAAGGACGGCGACACCCTGGGCGGTGTCGTCGAGGTGATCGTCGACGGTCTGCCGATCGGGCTCGGCTCGTTCATCAGCGGTGAGCAGCGCCTGGATTCGCGGCTGGCCGCGGCCCTCATGGGCATCCAGGCGATCAAGGGTGTCGAGGTGGGTGACGGTTTCGAGACCGCGCGCCGGCGCGGCAGCCAGGCTCACGACGAGATGCGTCCCGGCCCCGACGGCGTTCTGCGCTCGACCAACCGTGCCGGTGGTCTCGAGGGCGGCATGACCAATGGCGAGGCGCTGCGGGTGCGCGCCGCGATGAAGCCGATCTCGACCGTGCCGCGCGCGCTGTCGACCGTCGACATGTCCACCGGCGAGGAAGCCGTCGCGATCCACCAGCGCTCGGACGTGTGCGCCGTGCCCGCGGCCGGCGTGGTCGCCGAGTCGATGGTGGCGCTGGTCGTGGCCCAGGCCGCGCTGGACAAGTTCGGTGGTGACTCGCTCACCGAGACGCTCGACAACATCACCAGGTACCTCGACCGGATCGGCAACCGCCCGCACGTGCCCGCGGACAGCCGCACGTCGTGACCGGGCCGGGGCAGGAGGGGGCCGCGGAGGACAACGACGCGGGCCCCCCACCGAGTGTCGGCGCCGACAGCGACGAGTTCGTCGCGCGGGCACGAGTTGTGCTGGTCGGGCCGCCGGGCTCGGGCAAGTCGACGATCGGGCGAAAGCTGGCCAGGGAGCTCGGAGTCGAGCTGTACGACACCGACGCCGGGATCGAGTCCGATACCGGGCGCAGCATTCCCGACATCTTCGCGACCGATGGGGAACCGGAGTTCCGCCGGATCGAGGAAGAGGTGGTGCGCCGGGCGGTGCTCGAGCACGACGGTGTCGTCTCGCTCGGTGGCGGTTCGGTGCTGTCGGCCAAGACCAGGGCGGTGTTGCGTGGCGCGACCGTGGTCTACCTGGAGATCAGTGTGGCCGAAGGACTGCGGCGGACCGGGTCGAGCAATGCCAGGCCGCTGCTCAACGGCGCCGATCCCGGGGCCAAGTACCGGGAGCTGATGCGCACCCGGCGACCGCTCTACCGTGAGGTGGCCACGGTCCGGGTCCGCACCGACGGGCGCAGCCCCGGGCGCGTGGTGCGGATGATCCTGACCAAACTGGGCCTGGAGTCCGTGCGCACCGACCTGGACACGCAGCGCGGCGCCGGAACCGGTTCCGCCGCATCGGGTTCGGTCACCAGCAGGCCGGGCATCGGCAGCAATCGTTCCCGGGCCCGGCGCCGCGCCAGAGCGCGCGCGGCCGCCGCTCGCCGGGCGAATGCCGAGCAGAGCACACTGGACCGAACCGGTTCGGCGACAGCGCGTTCCGCCGACTCCGCGCCCCAGACCGGCGGGGCCGGGGGCACGCGGACAGGCACCGGCCAGGGCGAAACGGCCGGGGCCCGCACCACCGGAACGCGCCGCTCCCGGCGGTCCAGATCACGCCGTGGCGGTGCCCGGATCCGCTCGGCGGCCACCGCGAACCGCGCGGCCGACGGCACCTTCCGCGCAGCCGGCACCGAACGCGCCACGCCCGGTGAGAGCACGCCGGCAACCGGCCGCGCGGGCACCCCGGACCCGGCGGGCAGGCGAGGCGGACCGGGGCAATCCGGCGACGCGGACCGCGCCGCCGCACCGGGCGAACGCGCGCGGCGCAACAGGCCGCGGCGACGCGGCGGCCGACGCAAGAACAACGACCAGAAAGAATCGGAGCAGCGCACGTGACAGAGCCGACCACCATCCAGGTCCGCACCGCCGACCCGTACCCGGTGATCATCGGCCGCGGGCTGCTCGGCGATCTCGTCGAAGCGGTCTCCGCGGGCAATGCCGTGCGGACCGTGGCGATCTTCCATCAGCCGCCGCTGGCCGAGACCGCCGAGGCGGTCCGGAAAGCGCTGGCCGACACCGGGATCGACGCACACCGCATCGAGATCCCCGACGCCGAGGACGGCAAGGACCTGGCCGTGGCCGGGTTCTGCTGGGAGGTGCTCGGCCGCATCGGGCTGACCCGCAACGACGCCGTGGTGAGCCTCGGCGGCGGTGCGGCCACCGACCTGGCCGGCTTCGTCGCCGCCACCTGGATGCGCGGGGTGCGCATCGTGCACGTGCCCACCACGCTGCTGGCGATGGTCGACGCGGCGGTCGGCGGCAAGACCGGCATCAACACCGAGGCGGGCAAGAACCTCGTCGGCAGCTTCCACGAGCCCAGCGCCGTACTGGTGGACCTGGCCACCCTGGAGACGGTCCCCCGCAACGAGATCGTGGCGGGCATGGCCGAGATCATCAAGGCCGGCTTCATCGCAGACCCGGTGATCCTCGACCTGATCGAGGCCGATCCGGAGGTCGCGCTCGACCCCACCGGCGAGGTGCTGCCCGAGCTGATCCGGCGCGCCATCCAGGTCAAGGCCGATGTCGTGGCCGCCGACCTCAAGGAATCGAGCCTGCGCGAGATCCTCAACTACGGCCACACCCTGGGCCACGCCGTGGAACGCCGCGAGCGCTACCGCTGGCGCCACGGCGCGGCGGTGTCCGTCGGCCTGGTGTTCGCCGCCGAGCTGGGCAGGCTGGCCGGTCGCCTCGACGACGCGACCGCCGACCGGCACCGCACCATCCTGGAGAGCGTCGGCCTGCCGGTGAGCTACGACAGTGACGCGCTGCCGCAGCTGATGGACGCCATGCAGACCGACAAGAAGACCCGCTCGGGTGTGCTGCGGTTCGTGGTGCTCGACGGCCTGGCCAAGCCCGGCCGGCTCGAAGGTCCCGACCCGTCGCTGCTGGCCGCGGCCTACTCCGCGATCGCCCGCGAGGGTTCCACCGGCGGTCCGATCCTGCTCTGACACGCGACTGTGCCCGGCGAGCGGACTCGCCGGGCACAGGATCGGTGCGGCTCAGACGGCCGGAGCGAACTCCGAGGCCGTGGCGGGCGCGGGCGCGGCGGGCGTACGCCGGGCCTGCCGACGGCCGAGCGCGACCCCGGCCAGCGCGGGCAGGAAGATCAGCAGCAGGATGAACGACGCCGACGAGGTGAGCTCGAACAGTGCCCCGGAATCACCGAGTTCGATGCCGGGGACGTGATCGAGGGCCCAGCACAGCGCGCCGCTGCCGATCCCGGCCACCGCACCCGCGGCCAGCCAGCGCACGGTGAGATCGGCGCCCGCACCCGACCGGCCGTCCCGCATGCCCCAGGCCACGGCGACGCCGACGATCACGATGAGGCAGGCCACCCGCCAGATCACGCCGTAGGTCGGCCAGGACGCCATCGCGAAGCCGAGCAGCAGCCGAAGCCCGACGACCAGCCCACCCAGCACGGCGGCTCGTAACACCCAAGCGGTCATGAGCACTACCTTAACCCGCCAAAACTAGAACAGGTATCAATTCCGCCGATCGGATGTTCCCGCCGCCGCGACCGGCGTTACGGCACCCAGAGGTCGTACCGGCCGCTGCCGTCGTTCCGCGGGACGCATTCGGCGCGGTCGCTCCACAGCGGAGCATCCTTCAGACAGCTGGCCAGCGTCACATTCGACGCCGTGGACACGCAGGTGAACCCCCATTTGGGCTGCGCCGACGAACACCCACCCGCCCGCGCCGCGGCGGGCCCTCCGACCACGATCGCCGATGCGGCGACCGACAACACGACTACCCCGATTCGAACCAACACAGTCGACCTCCCCGTAGATTGCGTTGGGCACCATGGTAATCGGGCGATCGGGCCCGGGAAAGAGTCAGTCGAGCGCGGCCGCCATCGCCGCGCGCGGGGCGGGCCGGCCGGTGAAGAGCTCGACCTGCCCGTAGGCCTGGTTCAGCAGCATCTGCAGACCGCTCACCACCGTGTGCCCGGCCGCGGCGACCGCCTCGGCCAGCGGGGTCGGCCACGGGTTGTAGATCGCGTCGAGCACCACCGGGGCACCGGCCACCTGCGCTGCCACGGCCGCGCCGGCCGTGGCGGGGATCGTGCTCACCACGGCGCCGGCCCGTGCGCACACGGGCACGAGGGAGTCGTCGTCGAAGCCGATGGTCGAGACCGCCATGCCGAGTCGCTCGGCGAGCTCCAGGGCGCTGCGGGCGCGGCCCGCGTCGCGGGCGACCACGGTGACCGACCGCGCGCCCAGTTCGGACAGCGCGAGCAGCGCGGGGCGGGCGGTGCCGCCCGCGCCCAGCACCACCGCCTCGGTCAGCCCGTCGACGCCGCCGCCGCGCAGTGCGCCGAGCACGCCGTCCACGTCGGTGCAGTCGGCCAGCCAGCCCGTCTCGGTGCGCACCAGGGTGTTGGCCGAGCCGACCAGCACGGCACGATCGGTGCGCGTGTCGGCGTGCGCCAGGGCGGCTTCCTTGCCCGGCATGGTCACCGAGAGCCCGACCCACTCGGGTCCGAGTCCGTCGACGAAGCCGGGCAGTTCCTCGGCCGAGCATTCGACGCGCTCATAGCTCCAGTCGAGCCCGAGCGCGCGGTAGGCGGCCAGATGCAGTTGCGGCGAGCGCGAGTGCGCGATCGGCTTGCCGAGCACCGCGGCCTTGCGCGCCTCAGCCACCGTAGGGCTTGGAGCTGTCGAGGATGCCGCTGCGCTGTGCCTGGGTGACCAGGCGCAGGTGCTCGGAGTAGCTGTCGGTGAACAGGGTGGTGCCCTCCTTGTCAACGGTCACGAAGTACAGCCACGCGCCCGGGGCCGGATTCTCCATGGCCTGCAACGCTTCCAGCGACGGCGCCGAGATCGGGGTCACCGGCAGGCCGCGCATCGCGTAGGTGTTCCACGCGGTTTCGCGGGCGCGGTCGGCGTCGGTGGTCGCCACCTCGGTGGTGTCGAGGGTGTAGTTGACCGTCGAGTCGAACTGCAGCATCTGGTCGACCTTGAGCCGGTTCACGATCACCCGGGCCACCTTGCTCATGTCCTGCGGCTTCGCCTCCCGCTCGACGAGCGAGGCCGCGACCAGGGTCTGGTACGGCGTCAGGTTGGTGGTGGCGCCGGACTGGAGCAGTCCGGTCGACTCGTAGCGCTGCACGCTGGTGGTCACCAGTTGCCGCAGGATCTGCTGCGGCGTGCCGCTCGGATCGAAATCCCAGGTGCCCGCGGCGATCAGACCTTCGAGCTGCCGGGCGCGGTCGGGTGATTCCCGCACGCCCTGCATCGCCCAGTCGGGCACGCCGAGACCGGCCAGATCCGGGCTCGCGCCCGCGGCGTCGAGCTGTTCGTAGGTCACGCACTTCTTCTCGATGCCGTAGCAGCTGGCATCGGCGATCTTGCGATAGATGCCGTCGTAGCGGCCACCGGTGTTGGCGTCGTGCTTGTCGTGCAGCAACCGGCCCTCGGAGACGGTCAGTTTGCCGACCCGCGACTTGCCGCCGACCAGGGTCGCGACGGCCTCGGCGGCGGGGCTGTTCACGCCGATGGCATAGAACCCGGGCTGCACACTGTTCATCCCCGAGTTCCGCACTGCCGCTTCGTAGAACGCCTCGGAACTGGCGACGATGCCCTTCTCGCGCATGGCCTCGGCGATCTGCGAGGCGGTGTCGCCGGAATGCACCTGGACGACCACGGGCGCGCCCGCCGGTCCCGCGAAGTCCTCGGCCGGGGCGAACCGATCCATCAGCTTGTAGCCGGCGAACCCGGCCGCCGAGACGATCAGGACGGCCAGCAGCGCGCCGACCACCCACAGATTGCGCCTGCGCCGTTTACGCTCGGCCGCCTTGCGCGAGGCGATGCGCGATCGCTTGCGGCCCGCGCCCGCCTTGCCACGCCCCGGCTGCGGCCGGTCGCGCTCGGCGGGCCGCTTGCCACGCCCACGCTCGGCCGCGGTCCGCGCGCCCGCGCTGCGGCCGGCGGGAGCGGCCCGCTGACCCACCCGGCGCGGCGGCTCGACCGGTTCCGGCTCGGGCTCGGGCTCGTCGTCGTAGAGCTCGTCCTCGTAGCGCGGGATGACGTTGGTGTCGTCATCGTCGTCCCAGCCGGGCTGCTGCTGCGGCTCCTCGCGCGCGGTGCGGGGATCGAGACCCCAGTCGTCGCGCCGGGGGTAGCGCCGATCAGCTTCCCGCGCCCGGTAGCGTTCCTCGGCCCTGGCCCATCGGTCGGTCATGCATCGTCTCCGACCGTGCCTGCTGCGTCCTTCAACACCGAACTCCGCTCGTCCAACCATCCTTGCAGAATCGACACGGCTGCCGCCTGATCGATCACCTGCCGCTGGCCACGTGCGCGAACCCCGCTGTCGCGCAGCGCACGTGCAGCAGACACCGTAGTCAAACGTTCGTCGGAAAGGCGTATCGGAATCGGGTCGATCACTCGGCGCAACTCCCGGGCAAACCTGCGCGCGATGGTCGCCGCGGTGCCGTTTTCGCCGCGCAATGTGCGCGGCAGTCCGATGATCACCTCGACCGCTTCGTATTCCCGCACAATGTCGGCAATTCTGCCGATGTCGGCCGGCGGACCGGCCGCGCGCCCACCGGCTTTCGCCGGTTTGGCGCGCGGCACCGTCTCCACGGGCGTAGCGAGGATTCCGTCGGGGTCGCTCGAGGCGACCCCGATCCGGACACTGCCGACATCGATCGCGATCCGGCGGCCCCGACCGGGGTCGGTCGCCGGATCCGGTCGGTCTGCCGGTTCCTGGTCGGCTGAACCTGCGGTGGCGGTCATCAACCGGCGAGTTCGGCCACCCGGGCGCGGACCGCGGCCAGACCGGCCGGGATGCCCGCCGGATCCGAACCCGACCCCTGCGCCATCTCCGGCTTGCCACCGCCGCGGCCGGCGATGCTGGGGCCGAAGCTGGCGACCAGGTCACCCGCCTTGATTCCGAGATCCTGGGCGGCCTTGTTCACCGACACCACGAACGGCGCCTTGCCGTCGGCGTTGCCGAGCAGCACGACCACGGCGGGGTCGGTGCCGAAGCGGCCACGGATGTCGGTGGCCAGGGTGCGCAGATCACCGGCGGCGACGCCCTCGGGCGCGGCGGCCGCGACCAGCAGCAGCGAGCCGACACGCTCGGCCTGGTCCACGAACGTGCCCGCCGAGGACAGCACCGCGGCGATCTTGGTGCGCTCGAGTTCCTTCTCGGCCACCTTGAGGCGCTCCACGAGCTGCTCGACGCGCCCGGGCACCTCCTCCGAGGGCACCTTCAGCGAGGACGCCACACCGGCCAGCAGCGCGCGCTCCTTGGCCAGGTACTTGTAGGAGTCCAGGCCGACGAACGCCTCGACGCGGCGCACACCCGAGCCGACCGAGGACTCGCCGAGCACGGTGATCGGGCCGATCTGCGAGGAGTGCTCGACGTGGGTGCCACCGCACAGCTCCATCGAGAACGGGCCGCCGATCTCCACGACGCGCACCTCGTCGCCGTAGTTCTCGCCGAAGAGGGCCATCGCGCCCATCTCCTTGGCCTTGGGCAAGTCGGTGACGAAGGTGTTCACCGGGAAGTCGGCACCGACGGCATCGTTGGAGACGGCCTCGATGTCGGCCTTCTGCTGCTCGCTCAGCGCGCCCTGCCAGTTGAAGTCGAAGCGCAGGTAGCCGGGCTTGTTCAGCGAGCCGGCCTGCACCGCGTTGGGGCCGAGCACCTGGCGCAGCGCGGCGTGCACCATGTGCGTGCCGGAGTGGCCCTGGGTGGCACCGCGACGCCAGGCGGGATCGGCCTGCGCGAGCACGACATCGCCCTCGGTGATCTGACCCTGCTCGACGGTGGCCTTGTGCACCCACAGCTTCTTGGCGATCTTCTGCACGTCGTTGATGCGCAGCTTCAGGCCCGAGGCGGTGATGGTGCCACGGTCGGCGATCTGGCCGCCGGACTCCGCGTAGAGCGGGCTGCGGTCGAGGATGACCTCGACGTCGGACCCGGCCTGGGCGGCGGGCACCCGCACGCCGTCGGCGATCAGGGCCAGCACGTGCGCCTCGGAGGTGAGTTCGTCGAAACCGGTGAACTCGGTGGCGCCGCGGTCGACCAGCTCCTTGTAGACGGTGAGGTCGGCGTGCGCGTGCTTGCGGGCCTGGGCGTCGTCCTTGGCGCGCTTGCGCTGCTCGGCCATGAGCGAGCGGAAGCCGTCCTCGTCCACCGACAGGCCCGCCTCGGCGGCCATCTCGAGGGTGAGGTCGATCGGGAAGCCGTAGGTGTCGTGCAGCGCGAAGGCGTCCGAACCGGCGATCTGCTTGCCGCCCTTGGACTTCACCGCGGTGGCGGCGTTGTCGAAGAGGGTCTCACCGGTGTTCAGGGTCTTGAGGAAGGCGGTCTCCTCACCGACCGCGACAGTCTCGATGCGCGAGAAGTCGGTGGCCAGTTCGGGGTAGGACGGCGACATCAGATCGGACACGACCTTCATCAGCTCGGCCATCACCGGCTTCTCGGCGCCCAGCAGGCGAGCCGAGCGCACGATGCGGCGCAGCAGGCGGCGCAGCACGTAGCCGCGGCCGTCGTTGCCGGGGTTCACGCCGTCGGCGATGAGCATCGCGGAGCTGCGGACGTGGTCGGCGATCACGCGGAAGCGCACGTCGTCGGCGTGTTCGACACCGTAGGAGCGGCCGGTGAGCTGCTCGGCCTTGTCGATGATCGGGCGCAGCAGGTCGGTCTCGTAGACGTTCTCCACGCCCTGCAGGAGCATGGCGACGCGCTCGACGCCCATACCGGTGTCGATGTTCTTGCGAGGCAGCGAGCCGACCGGCGGGTGGCCCTGCTTGGGGCTCAGCTCACCGCGGATGTCCTGCATGAACACGAGATTCCAGATCTCGAGGTAGCGGTCCTCGTCGGCGACCGGGCCGCCTTCCTTGCCGTAGGCGGGGCCGCGGTCGTAGTAGATCTCCGAGCAGGGGCCACCGGGACCGGGCACGCCCATGTCCCAGTAGTTGTCCTTGCCGTCGCGGAACTGGATCCGCTCCTTCGGGATGCCGGCGACGCGGTGCCAGATCTCGGCGGCCTCCGGGTCCGACTCGTAGGCGGTCACCCAGATGCGTTCGGGATCGAACCCGAAGCCGCCTTCCTCCTGGGACTTGGAGATCAGCTCCCAGGCGAGGGTGATGGCACCCTCCTTGAAGTAGTCGCCGAAGGAGAAGTTGCCCGCCATCTGGAAGAACGTGTTGTGCCGGGTCGTGACGCCGACCTCGTCGATGTCACCGGTGCGCACGCACTTCTGCACGCTCGTCGCGCGCGAGTACGGCGGCGCCTCCTGCCCCAGGAAATACGGCTTGAACTGGACCATACCTGCGTTGACGAACAGCAGGTTGGGGTCGGCCAGGATCAGCGAGGCACTGGGCACCTCGGTGTGTCCGGCACGGACGAAATGGTCCAGGAAACGCCGTCTAATCTCGTGGGTCTGCACAGCAGTCCAGCCTACCGCCTGCAATCCACCGGTTTTCCGCCGGACCGGGTGGTCTGGGCGACACCGGCTACTACTTCCCGCGGATGATCCGGCGCAGCTTGCCGAGCCGGCCGCCGACTTCGCGCTCGAACCCGTGATCGGTGGGTTCGTAGTAGTCGGTACCGACCAGTTCGTCGGGCGGGTACTGCTGGGCGAGCACGCCTTCGCGCGCGTTGTGCGGGAACTTGTAGCCCTTGGCGTTGCCGAGCGCGGCGGCGCCCGCGTAGTGGCCGTCGCGCAGATGTGGGGGCACCGCGCCGGCCTTGCCCGCGGCGATGTCGGCCATGGCCGCGCCCAGCGCCGAGGTGACCGCGCCGGACTTGGGCGCGGTGGCCAGGTGGATGGTGGCCTGGGCCAGCGCGAGCTTGGCTTCGGGCAGACCCACCAACTGCACCACCTGGGCGGCGGCGGTGGCGGTCTGCAGGGCCATCGGGTCGGCCATGCCGATGTCCTCGCTGGCGTGGATCATCAGGCGGCGGGCGATGAAGCGGGGGTCCTCGCCCGCGGTGAGCATGCGGGCCAGGTAGTGCAGGGCGGCGTCGACGTCGGAGCCGCGGATGGACTTGATGAACGCGCTGATCACGTCGTAGTGCTGATCACCGGCGCGGTCGTAGCGGACGGCGGCCTTGTCGACGCTGGCCTCCACCAGCTCCACGTCGACCACACCGTCGAGCGAGGACTCGGCCGAGGCCTCCAGCGCGGTCAGCGCGCGTCGCGCGTCGCCGCCGGCGATCCGCACGATGTGGTCGAGCGCCTCGTCGGAGACGGTGTACTCCCCCGCCAGCCCGCGGGGATCGGCGACGGCCCGGGTGAGCACCTGGCGGATGTCGTCGGGGGTGAGCGACTGCAGCTGCAGCACCAACGAGCGCGACAGCAGCGGGGACACCACCGAGAACGACGGGTTCTCGGTGGTCGCGCCGACGAGCAGCACGATCCGGTTCTCGACCGCGGCCAGCAGCGCGTCCTGCTGGGTCTTGGAGAAGCGGTGCACCTCGTCGATGAACAGGACGGTCTGCTCCCCCGCCGTGAGCCTGCGCCGGGCCACGTCGATGACCGCGCGGACCTCCTTGACCCCGGCCGACAGCGCCGACAGCGCCTCGAACCGGCGCCCGGTGGCCTGCGACAGCAGTGAGGCCAGCGTCGTCTTGCCGGTCCCGGGCGGACCGTAGAGCAGCACCGAGGCCGCGCCGGACCCCTCGACCAGACGCCGCAGCGGCGAACCGGTCCCGAGCAGATGCTGCTGGCCGATCACCTCGTCGAGCGACTGCGGCCGCATCCGGACCGCCAGCGGCGCACCGGCATCGCGCCGGACCACCGCGTCGAGGCCCTGCGCGGGTGCGGGGTCGTCGCCGGGCACGTCGAACAGGCTGTCACTCACGTCGAGCAGGGTACCGACGCCCTCGGACATGCTTGCCTGACCGGCACACAGTTGAACGATTGACCAATTTTGTGCGCCGGACTTGCGCCCCACCCGGTACCTGGGATGAGATCGCTGATCGTGGTCGAAATCAACGGCGGCAACGCCTCTGCGCCCACCGGGCAGTTCGCCCGGCGCACCCTGTTCAAAGGCGGCACGGCGGCGGCCGCGGTCGTGGTGCTGAGCACCGCGACCGCGCACGCGGCCGGGACCGTCTTCCGGCACGGTGTCGCCTCCGGTGACCCACTGCCCGGCGCGGTGATCCTGTGGACCAGGGTGACCGTGGCCGACGACGCGACGCCCGGCTCCGGGATCGGCGCCGCGACCCCGGTGCGCTGGGAGATCTCGGCGGACGAGTCCTTCGCCGGCATCGCCGCCTCGGGCACCGTCACCGCCGACGTGGGCGCCGACCACACCGTCAAGGTCGACGCGACCGGACTCGCTCCCGCGACCGACTACTGGTACCGCTTCACCGCGCTCGGCGCGACCTCGCCGGTCGGCCGCACCCGCACCGCGCCCGCCGCCGACACCGACCTGGACCGCCTGCGCCTCGGCCTGGTCTCCTGCTCCAACTGGGAGGCGGGCTGGTTCGGCTCGTACCGGCATCTGGCCGCGCGCACCGACCTCGACGCGATCGTGCACCTGGGCGACTACCTCTACGAATACGCCCGCGGCGAGTACACCGGCCGTACCGGCGCGGTGCGCGGCCACGATCCCGCGCACGAGATCGTCACCCTGGCCGACTACCGCACCCGGCACGGCCAGTACAAGACCGATCCCGACCTGACGGCCCTGCACGCCACGCTGCCGTTCATCTGCACCTGGGACGACCACGAGTCGGCCGACAACTCCTGGCGCGAGGGCTCGGAGAATCACGACCCCGCCGTGCACGGTCCGTGGAGCGCCCGGCGTGCCGCCTCCGCGCAGGCCTACCTCGAATGGATGCCGGTCCGGGCGACCCGCACCGGCGACGAGGTCCAGATCTACCGCAGGCTCCGCTTCGGCACCCTCGCCGAGCTGTCCATGCTCGACCTGCGCAGCTACCGCGACCACGAGGCGGGCCCCGGTGCCGGCTGGCGACAGGCCGACGACCCGGCCCGCACCATCACCGGGCGCGCCCAGATGGACTGGCTCACCGCCGGTCTCACCTCCTCACCCGCGCGGTGGAAGCTGATCGGCAACTCGGTGATGGTGGCGCCGCTGGTGTTCCCGCCGCTGGAACCGGCGACCACCCAGGCCATTACCGAGGCCATCGGGATCCCGCAGGGCGGTCTCACCGTGAACGGCGACCAGTGGGACGGCTACACCGCCGACCGGCGCACCCTGTTCCGGGCCATCGCCGACAACGAGGTGGGTGACGTCGTGTTCCTGACCGGCGACATCCACACCTCCTGGGCCGCCGACCTGCCGCTGGACGCCGCGAACTACCCGGGCGGCCCGACTGTCGGCGCGGAGTTCGTCGTCCCGTCGGTCACCTCCTCGAGCGTCGGCGACCTGCTGAAGACGCCGCCGCGGACCACGTCGGTGCCCGCCGAGGAGGCCATCAAGGCGGCCAACCATCACCTGCGCTATGTCGAACTGGACTCGCACGGTTTCGGGGTGCTCGAGGTGACCCCGGCGCAGACCCAGATGGACTGGTTCTACGTGGCCGACGTGATCGACCCGGCGAGTGAGGTCCGGCACGCCACGTCGTTCGCGGTCCCGGCCGGTGGCCGCCTCGAACCGCGACCGGCTCCGGTGCACTGATCGCGGCGCCGCGACAATCGGCGCAGAATTCTTCGGACCGGCTGTCGATCACGGCAGCGCTCGTTCGTCGGGTGAGTACGGCCACCCGACGAACGGGCAGCCCAGATCCGAAGGAGCTCCCTGATGAGCCAGTACCTGGTCCTGATCTACGGCGACGAAGCCACCTACGCCGCCATGTCTCCCGCCGAGCGCGGTGACATGCTCGCCGCGCACCGCGCCTTCCAGCAGCTCGCGGGCGCGGCCAATCTCGGCGGCAACGCGCTGCAGCCCACCGGCACCGCCACCGCGATCCGGCACGACGCCACGGGCGAGGTCGTCGTCACCGACGGTCCGTTCGCCGAGGCCAAGGAAGCCCTCGGCGGCTACTACCTGATCGAGGCGCCCGATCTCGACGCCGCGATCGCGCTCGCCGCGCAGGTTCCCGCGCCCACCGGCGGCGTCGAGGTGCGGCCGCTGCAGGTCTTCCCGCAGCCGTGACCACCACGGCGGCCGCGGCCGTCGACCGGGCGCATCGTCGCGAGTGGGCCTTCGTGCTCGCCGCGACGGTGCGGCTGGTCCGCGATTTCGACCTGGCCGAGGAATGCGTCCAGGAGGCCTACGCGACCGCGCTGACGTCCTGGGCGGCCGACGGGGTGCCCGCCCGGCCCGGCGCCTGGCTGACGACGGTGGCCCGCCGCCGCGGCCTGGACCTGCTGCGCCGCGAGGGCACCTTCCGGCGCACACTGCCGCGCCTGGTCGTCGACGAGCCGGTCCCCGACACCGCCGAACTGGCGCTGGACGGACTGGACGACCCGGCGATCCCCGACGACCGGCTCCGGCTGATCAGCACCTGCTGCCATCCCGCCCTGGACCCGCAGGCACAGGTCGCGTTGACGCTGCGGCTGGTCTGCGGTGTCACCACCGCCGAGGTGGCGCGCGCGTTCCTGGTCGCCGAGCCGACCATGGCCGCCCGGATCACCCGGGCGAAGAAGAAGATCGCCGTCGCGGGCATCCCGTACCGCGTCCCGTCGGTCCGGGAGCTGCCGCAGCGCCTCGACGCGATCTGCGCGGTGATCCACCTGCTCTTCACCACCGGCCACACCGCTCCCGCGGGCGACCATCTCGTCCGAACGGACCTGGTCGAGCGCGCCCTGCAGCTCGCGCGCATGATGCACGCGCTGGTGCCCGACGATCCGTCGGTGACCGGCCTGCTGGCCCTGGTCGTGCTCACCGACGCGCGCCGGGCCGCCCGGGTGGACGCCGCGGGCGAGCTGTGCACCCTCGAACACCAGGATCGCTCCCGCTGGGACCACGCGGCCGTCGCCGAAGGCGTCGCCCTGGTGAAACAGGCACTGCCGCACACCGATCGCTACACCCTGCAGGCCGCGATCGCCGCCGTCCACGACGAGGCGCCCAGGTGGGCCGAGACCGACTGGACCGAGATCATCGGCCTCTACCAGCTGCTGCTGCGGGTGTGGCCGTCACCGGTCGCCCGGCTCAACCACGCGATCGCGGTGGGTCTGGGCGGCGATCCCGCGCGGGCACTGGACCTATTGGGCCCGCTCGGCGCGGAACCCGCGCTGGCGACCTACGGCTACCTGGACGCGGCCCGCGCGGCCTTCCTGGCCGAGCTGGGCCGCGTCGCGGAGGCCGTCGCCGCCTACCAGGCGGCGCTGCTGCTCACCGACAACGCGGTGGAACGCGCGCATCTGCGCGGCAAGCTGGCCGCGCTCGATCACTGAGCGGTTCAGGCGCCTTCGGCGGCCAAGGCGCGCTTCCACTCGCGGAAGCCCTCCTCGGTACGGCCGCGCCGCCAGTACCCGGAGATCGACAGCCACTTCGGCGCCACGTCGCGTTCCCTGCGCAGGTAGGGACGCAGCTGCCGCATCACCGCCTCGGCCTCACCGTGCACGAACGCCTGCACCTGACCGGGCAGCCACTCGGCCGCGCGCACAGCCGCCACCAGCGGCGCGTGCTCGCCCGCGAGCTCGTCGGGGATCAGATCCGAGGACACCCCGCGATGCACCCAGTGCACCCGCAGGTCGCCGGGCGAGGTGAGCGGAATCTCGTCCTCGGCGCCCCCCACTTCGACGAAGACCTGCGCCGGTGCGCCGGCGGGCAGGGCTTCCAGTGCCGCCGCGATGGCGGGCAGCGCCGACTCGTCGCCGGCGAACAGATACCACTGGGCCGCCGGGTCCGGCGCGAACGCGCCACCGGGCCCGTTCAGGTGGAACCGCGCGCCCGGCTCGACGTCGCGCGCCCACGGGCCCGCGACGCCCTCGTCACCGTGCACGACGAAATCCAGGGCGATCTCGCGGCTCGCGGAATCGAAGGACCGCACGGTGTAGGTGCGCAGCACCGGCTGGCTCTCCGGCCCCAGCGTCGCGCGCACGGTGTCGAGATCGAACGGCTCGGGATACTCGACCCCGGGCGGGGGGAAGATCAGCTTCACGTAGGCGTCGGTGAAGGTGTTCGGTGTGAATCCGTCCGCGACCCCGACGACCCGCACCAGGTGCGGAGTCAACCAGTGTTTGCGAACGACAGTGACGGAAACCGGTTTCGGCACGACTGCTCCCAACTCCTCGGACCCTCGCCGACGGTACTCCGCTCGGGCCGCGAAGTGGGGAGCTGCGCCGCGGGCTACTCCGCCCAGCGCTCCTCGAGCATGGCCGAGACCTGCTCGGCGAAGTCGCCGACCGCGTCGTCGCCGGTGACGCGCGCGTCCTCGGCCAGTGCCGACCAGCGGTTGATCAGCGCCTCGGAGCGCGGCACCGACAGCCCGTGCTCGCGCGCGGTGGCGATGCGGGTGTGGTCGGCGGGCAGGAACCAGTAGGTCGACAGCCACACCCAGATGAGCCGGGCCTCGAGGATCCGCTCGGCCAGCAGGGTGTCGTCGGCCAGCGACGGCCACACCCCGACCACGGCCGAACGCCAGGCCTCGACCATCTCCCTGGCCCGGCTGCGCGACAGTTCGAAATCGCACAGGCAGCCCGGGAACGAGACCAGGGCGTAGGCGATGTCGAGGGTGGCGTCGCGGAAGCCGCCCCACTCGTAGTCGAGGAAACGGGCGCCCTCGTCGTTCAGGATGACGTTGTCCGGGCACAGGTCCGACGGGCTGAACGCGCGGTAGCGGCCACCGGTGAACAGGCGGTTGCCGTGCACGATCCGCTCGGCGATCTCGCCGGGGACCTCGATGCCGAGTTCGGCCTGCAGCAGCCCGGGGACATCGGCGATCGCGGCCTGGGCCTGCTGGGCGATCCCGTCCACCCGGTGCACCGAGTCGACCCGGCGCATCAGGGCGACGAAGTCGGGCTCGCGGCCCACGGTGGCGGCGTGCATCCGGCCCAGCGCCTGCGCGAAGGCCATCAGCGCGTTGCGGGTGCCGGGTTCGACGCGGGCCTGCAGCACCGAGGTGAGCAGCGCGTTGTCGCCGAGGTCCGACAGCACCAGCAACCGGTCGGGCACGCTGTGCGCGATGAGGTACGCGCCGGGACGCTGCTCGCGGCTGAGCGCGGTGGTGAACTGGTAGGACACGGCCTCCCGCAGGAAGGCGGCATCGATGCTCGCGACACCGGGCGCCATGCCGCCGGTGACGCGGTCCTGCGCGGCACCGCGCACCTGCTTCACGATCAGCGTGCGCGGCAACGAAAATGCGTTCTCCGCAACACGCACGCGTAGGACTGTCGTCCTACCACTGCCACTGAGCTCCATCGGATCGCTCAGCTTCACCGGAGCACCCATTCGCTTTGTGAGCAACTGTTGTGCTGCGGACACGACGTCGGCGGCGCGTTCGGCCAATAGTGCGGTCATCGCCTCTCAAGCTACTCGTACCTGGTCACTTCTAGCGAGCGGTTACACAACCTTTCCGCGTCGCTCGGCGTGTTGGCACCGTGGTTGCGCGAGTGTGACTGTTCGCTTGACACACCCGACGCTCGTCGGGTTTTCTCATCGTCAACTGCTGTGCGCCACACCGCAAACCGGTTGAGTCGAAAGGTCTACCACAGTGACCGACACACCGTACGCCGCATCGAGCGATTCGCCGGGTGGACCACCGGTTCCGGGCGGTGGCGGACAGTTCGCCGGCGGCACCGGCAGGCACGAGGGCCCGGGCACGCCCCCGGCCGCGGGCAGCGGCCCGAGCCGCCATGGAATGGCCGGTGGCGCAGGCTATCCGCAATTCGAGGGTCCCGGCGCCGCGCAGTACGGCGAGGAGCCGCTGGAGCCGGCGCCCCCGGTTGCCGGCCCGCCGCCTGTCGGGCCGCACTACGGGCCCGCGGGCACCGGCCCCGGTTACGCCGCGCCGCAAGCCAAACCGGACAATCCCGGGTATGCCGCCACCCCCGCACCCGGCGTGTCGGGCACCGGCGGCGGGCAGACGCCGGGTTACTACCATTCGGGAGCACAAGCCCTCGACATCGGCCGCTCGCTGAGCTACGGCTGGGAACGGTTCCGCACCAACCCGGGTCCGTGGCTCGGCGTCACCGGCGTGGGCGTGCTCATCTACCTGACGTTCCTCGCGGTGGTCCAGATCTTCGACCCCACCTCGCTGTTCACGGTGCTGTTCCTGTTCCTGATCGTCATGGTCGGGCTGTGGCTGCTGCAGGCGGTGATGATCCGCGGCGCGCTCTACGAAACCGACGGATATCCACCGGCTTTCGGCTCGTTCTTCCGATTCGTGAACGCGGGCAATGTCTTGCTGACGGCGCTGCTCGCCTTCGCGGCCACCCTGCTCGCGGCCTCGCTGTGCCTGCTGCCCGGCCTGATCGTCGGCTTCCTGTGCATGTTCTCGCTGCACTTCGTGATCGATCAGGACTACGGTCCGCTGGAGGCGATCAAGGCCAGCGCGATGCTGGTGCTGGCCAACCTGTGGGCGGCGCTGCTGCTGGCGCTGACGGTCACGCTGGTCACCCTGGTCGGCGCGGCACTGTGCGGGCTCGGCCTGTTCGTGGCCGGTCCGGTGTGCGCGATCGCGGTCACCTACTCCTACCGGATGCTCACCGCGGGACCGGTCGCCCGGATCTGATCCGGGCTCAGTGCCGCAGCGGCGTGCTCATCCCGATCGCGCGCTTGAACCGGCCGACCGGGCCCGCCTCGTCGCCTGCGCGCGGGCGCAGCTGCAGCACGATCACCCCGGCGACGACGATGCCGAGCAGGTTGACCGCCAGCTGACCGACCGACTCGAACGCGCGATGCCACTGCCCGATGGTCGCCGCAACCACCGCGTACCCGGCGGCGGGCACCGTGGTGACCGAGATGAACACCCCGATCAGCGCGGCCGATTTCGACGTCACCAGCGACAGCATGCCCGCCGCGCCCGCCAGCAAGGCCACGACCAGGGAGAACGGTCCGACTTCGTAGATGAAGTCCACATTGTGCGCGTCGATGACGCCCGCGGTGGTGATCCAGCCGAGTTGTCCCCAGAGCAGGGTGGCGAACAGGGTGATCACCATCGCCACCGGGAAGGCCACCGCGAGCGCGATCACCGAGCGCCGGGCCAGCCGCCAGTTGCGCCGCACCAGCGCCACCGACAGCGCCGCCAGCGGACCGAACTCCGGACCCACCACCATCGCGCCGACGATGGTCACCGGCGAGTTCGTGGCCACGCCGATCGAGGCCAGCAGGCAGGCGATGGTCAGGAACGCCACGAACGTGACGTTGAGCGAGGACTCCTCATGCGTCTCCCGGAGCAGCTGCTCCCAGACCACGGCGTCGCTCGGATCGCCGGGCGCGGCCCGCACCGCCCGGTCGGCGGCGTCGGACAGCACCGAGTCGACCGGGCCGAGGGTGATCCCGCCGGTCTGCTCGATGCCGAGCGCCTTGACATCGGCGAGGACCTTGTTCGCGGCCTCGCGGGCCACATCGGCCTGCACGAGATCGCCCTGCGGCTGCAGGGCGATCCCCCGCGCGACCGTGAGATGGGTGACGCCCGCGTCGGCTTCCAGCGCCCGCACCAGTGCGTCGGTCTGCTGGGGCGGGCTGATCACTCGCAGATGTAGCACCGGTGGCCCTTCTGATCGGTGCCGCCGAGGCGGCGGAACTGACCAGAAGGTACCGGGCTACCCTCGATGACCGCTATTTGTCGGCGGCAACGGCTTTCGGCGCGTCGGCGGCCTTGCCGTCGCCCTTCACCTCGGGCTTGGCGTCGATGCCCGCCTCCTTGCGCTGCTGCGCGGTGATCGGCGCGGGCGCGTCGGTGAGCGGGTCGACGCCGCCGCCGGTCTTCGGGAACGCGATGACCTCACGGATCGAGTCCTCGCCCGCCAGCAGCGCGGTGATGCGGTCCCAGCCGAAGGCGATGCCGCCGTGCGGCGGGGCGCCGTAGGCGAAGGCGTCGAGCAGGAAGCCGAACTTCTCCTGCGCCTCGTCGTGGCCGATACCCATCACCTTGAACACGCGTTCCTGCACGTCACGGCGGTGGATACGGATGGAACCGCCGCCGATCTCGTTGCCGTTGCAGACGATGTCGTAGGCGTAGGCCAGCGCCGAACCCGGGTCGGTGTCGAAGGTGTCGATCGACTCCGGCTTGGGCGAGGTGAACGCGTGGTGCACCGCGGTCCAGGCCGAGTAGCCCAGGGCCACGTCGCCGCTGGCGGTGGCGTCGGCGGTGGGCTCGAACATCGGGGCGTCGACGATCCAGACGAAGGCCCAGGCGTTCGGGTCGATGAGGTCGCACTTGCGGGCGATCTCGCCGCGCGCGGCGCCCAGCAGCGCCCGGCTCGACTTGGTCGTGCCCGCGGCGAAGAACACGCAGTCGCCCGGCTCGGCGCCGACCTGCTTGGCCAGGCCCTCGCGCTCGGCGTCGGACAGGTTCTTGGCGACCGGGCCGCCCAGGGTGCCGTCCTCGTTGATCAGGATGTAGGCCAGGCCCTTGGCGCCGCGCTGCTTGGCCCAGTCCTGCCAGGCGTCGAGCTGACGCCGCGGCTGGCTCGCGCCGCCGGGCATCACGACCGCGCCCACGTACTCGGACTGGAACACCCGGAACGGGGTGTTGGCGAAGTAGTCGGTGAGCTCGGTGATCTCCACGCCGAAGCGCAGGTCCGGCTTGTCCGAACCGAAGCGGCGCATGGCCTCGGCGTAGGTCATGTGCGCGATCGGGGTGGTGATGTCGTGGCCGACCAGCTTCCACAGCGCGACCAGGATGTCCTCGGCCAGCAGGATCACGTCCTCCTGGCGCACGAAGCTCATCTCGATGTCGAGCTGGGTGAACTCGGGCTGCCGGTCGGCGCGGAAGTCCTCGTCGCGGTAGCAGCGCGCGATCTGGAAGTAGCGCTCGATGCCGCCGACCATCAGCAGCTGCTTGAACAGCTGCGGGCTCTGCGGCAGGGCGTAGAAGCTGCCCGGCTGCAGGCGCGCGGGCACCAGGAAGTCGCGGGCGCCCTCGGGGGTCGAGCGGGTCAGCGTGGGGGTCTCCACCTCGATGAACTCGTGGCGGGCCAGCACCTCGCGCGCGGCGGCGTTGACCTTGGAGCGCAGCCGGATGGCGTGGCCGGGGCCCTCGCGGCGCAGGTCGAGGTAGCGGTACTTGAGGCGGGCCTCGTCGCCGGGGGTCTCGTCGAGCTGGAACGGCAGCGGCGCGCTCTCGTTGAGGACGACCAGGTCCTTGGCGTCGACCTCGATCTGGCCGGTGGGCAGGTCCGGGTTCTCGTTGCCGTCGGGACGCTGCTCCACCACACCGGTGACCTGCACACAGTATTCCGCGCGCAGCTTGTGGGCCTGTTCGGCCGCCTCGCCCTCGCGGAAGACCACCTGGGCGACACCGGAGGCGTCCCGCAGATCGATGAAGATCACGCCACCGTGGTCACGACGCCGGGCCACCCAGCCGGTGAGGGTGACGGTCTGACCGGCATGCTCGCTTCGCAGCGAACCGGCCAAATGGGTGCGCAGCACGGTATTCCTTTCGACGACTCGGCGCCCCGGTGGAGACGACCG
Organism: Nocardia asteroides; assembly: GCF_900637185.1. Lineage (NCBI taxonomy): Bacteria > Bacillati > Actinomycetota > Actinomycetes > Mycobacteriales > Nocardiaceae > Nocardia > Nocardia asteroides. The sequence continues at coordinate 5,298,606 of NZ_LR134352.1, forward strand.
GGTGCACTGCCATCGTAGTGAGACACGATCCCCGAGTGAAAACCGATATCTGCCTCGCCGTGTCAAGCTTGTGACGCATGCCCGCCCTCCGCCGCGTCCGGGGCGGCGAATCGTGCTGCAGGACAGCTGGACAACCGAGCGAAGGCGAGTGCCGCGATGACCTTCAACGAAGGTATGCAGATCGATCCCGACCGGGCCTCCTCCGGTGGTGGACCCGGCATGGGCGGCAAACTCGCCCTCGGCGGCGGCGCCGGTGGCCTGATCCTGCTGGTGATCACCCTGCTCCTGGGCGGTGACCCCGGGTCGGTCCTCGGCAACTTCACCGGCGCGCAGAACCCGCAGCAGAGCCAGCCCGGCACGGCGGGGACGCCCGCGCACTGCAAGACCGGCGCCGACGCGAACAAGTACGTCGACTGCCGGGTCGTGGCGACCGCGCAGAGCCTGGACGGGGTGTGGTCGCAGGAACTGCCGAAGCAGACCGGCAAGCGCTACGTCGAACCGAAGCTCGTGCTGTTCTCCGGCGCCGTGGCGACCGGCTGCGGCAACGCCACCAGCGACGTGGGCCCGTTCTACTGCCCCGCCGACCAGACCGCCTACTTCGACACCAGCTTCTTCCAGGAACTCACCGACCGCTTCGGGGCCAGCGCCGGCCCGCTGGCCCAGGAGTACGTGGTGGCCCACGAGGTCGGCCACCACCTGCAGAACCAGCTCGGCGACATCGGCAAGGCGCAGCGTGATCCGAAGGGCGCGCAGTCGGGCGCGGTCCGCACCGAACTGCAGGCCGACTGCTACGCGGGCATCTGGGCGCACTACGCCGACAAGCAGCCCGCGCCGGGCAGCAGCCAGCCGTTCCTGAAACCGCTGTCGGACACCGACATCCGGGACGCGCTGTCGGCGGCCAACGCGGTCGGCGACGATCGCATCCAGCGCGCGGCCGGTCGCGGCGTCAATCCCGAGTCGTGGACGCACGGTTCGTCCGAGCAGCGCCAGAAGTGGTTCCTCACCGGCTACCGGACCGGCTCGGTGCAGTCGTGCGACACCTATTCCGCCGGTGACCTGAACAACCCGCCCGGGCTACGCTGACCCCCGACGCGATACCGCGACATCGTCTTTCGATCGAGGGGAACCCATGCGCCCGACCATGACCGGACTGCTCGTCTGCGCGCTCGTACTGCCCGGCGTGAGCGCCGTGGCCCACGCCGAACCGACGCCGCTACCCCTGGTCAGCGTGACCTCCATCCCCGACGGCTGGAGCCAGCGCACCGATCTGCGACCCGTGCTGCAGGTCTTCGCCGACGGCACGGCGGTGCATTCCCCCGACGCGGTGAGCAAGGACCGCAAGCCCGAGACCGCGGCCAAGAAGATCGTGGGCACCGTCCCCGACGACGTGCTCGAGGCCGCGCGCGCGGAGATCACCGCGCTGCAGGAGGTCGATTTCGGCATCCCGGCCGGTGAGGGCAAGGGCACCACCATCATCGACCTGATGCCGGAGGATTTCGAGGGCGAGACGCACCTGGTGGTGTACTCCCCCGAGGTGAGCGACGGGCTCAACCCCGAACAGCAGGCCGCCCGTAAGCGTTTCACCGATCTGTACAAGAAGCTGGTGGACGCGTTCAAGGAAAAGCGCTGACGCGGTAGCGAAGAAGGGGCGGTACCGCACTGCGGTACCGCCCCTTCTCGTGCTGTCAGAACCGGTCTTCGTCGGCGCCGCGTTCGTCCTCGTGGACCGCGCCGATGACCTCCGGCGTGGATTCGCCCAGCGGGCCGGTGAGATCGTCGTTGCCGAGGCGGCTCTGGTACGGCTGCACGGTGCGGCTGTGCTCGTCGTCGTTGGTGCGCTGACCGCCCGCCGCGCCCGGGCTGCCGCCCATGAACCCGGAACCGCTGGTGCCCGCGGTCGTCGTGTTGCCCAGACCGGAGCCCAGACCCATGCCGGTGGCCATGACCCGGCCGCCCGGCAGTGCGGCACCGGGCGTCGCGCTGACCTTGGGCGTGCCCGAACTCGGGGTACCGCCGGTGCTGCCACCCGCGCCGCCACTGCCCCGGCCCATGCTGCCCAGCGCGCCGAGCGCGCCGCTGCTGCCGCCCGAGCCGCCGGTGCCGAGGCCGGCGGTGGTGGTCGAGGCGGGAGTGGTCGTGGTGCTGCCCGGCGAGGTGCTCGCCGCGGTGGTGCTGTCGTCGGTGGCGCCGGTGAGCGCCTCCTCCGCCTGGGTGAGCAGCGGCTCGGCGATGTTCTCCGAGGCCGCCGAGAGCACTTCCTCCGGCGAGGGCAGGCCGCTCTGCGCGACGAGCTGGTTGACGACCCCGCTCAGTTGACCGGTGTACCCGGCCAGCTCACCGCGGGTGGTGTTGACGACGGTGACCGCCGAGCCCAGGTGTTCGGTGGCCAGGCCGATGAGCGTGGCCTGGGTGGGCGGCAGCATGATCGTCGGCGCGAGCGCGGTGGCCTGTGCGGCGAAGGTGGTCGCGATCGCCGACAGCTGGGCGTTGCCCGACTGGACGACGGCGGCGGCCTGCTCGGTGAGCGCGGCGATGTCGAAGCCGCGCTGGCTGGTGTCCTGCCCCTCGGTCTGCGCCTGCTGGCTGGCCGTGGTGGCCGCGTCGGACGCCTCGCCCTCCCACAGCTGCTGGACGGTCTTGAGCCCGCCCTGGGCGACACTCATGGCCGACTCGATCAGCGTGGACGAGTTGGAGAGCAGGCTGGTGGGGTCGAGCGAGCCGAAGACACCGGTCCCGAAGCTGCTGAGCAGCTGCAGGATCGGGTCGAACAGCGCGTCGATCCCGGGCAGCGCGGGCAGCGACACCCCGTTGAGCAGCGCCGACACCGGATCCTCGGTGATGGTGCTCGCGGCCGAGCTCGCGTTGGCGGTGCTCGCCCCGGTCGCGGTGCTGGTTCCGCCGCCGGTGGCTGCGCTGGTGAGCGCGCTCTTGGCCTGGTCGAACGCGGTCTGCGCCGTCGCGAGCGCGGGCGCGGTGAGCGCGCTGATCGCGGTCTGCGCCTCCCCCAGCGCGCTGGACGCGTCGGCCGAGACGCCGGACAGGATGTCCTGGGCGTCGACGGTGCCGGTGCCGAGCCCGGACAGACCCGACAGGCCTGCCGGGGCGAATCCGGCGGCCTGGGTGTCCTCGGTGAGCTTCTGCGCGAGATGCAGGACCGGATCGTCGACCGCCTCGAGGTCCTCGGGCAGCTGCATCAGCGGCACGTCGAGGATCGCCTGGGCGCTGTAGTCGACGGGGACCGCGCCCAGCGCGGTCTGCGTCGCGGCGTCGGCGGTGGCCAGAGCGGTGTCGGGCGTGATGACGCCCGCGTCGCCGGACAGCGGCTTCACGCCAGACCCCCGATCCCGGCGGCCTGCCGGGCTATGTCGACCGCGCTGGACACATCCTCGGTGTTGAAGGTCGCCGAGGACTTGAAGGCCGCGTCGGACAGCTTCGAGAACTTGGCCGACAGATCGTTGATGTCCTTGGCCTGCAGAGCCTGCGCGGCGGCGAACATCGCCAGGTAGTCGGCGCCGATGAGCCCGAAGACCGGCGTCATGGCGCTGACATTGGCCGCGGCGTCGGTGATGCCCGCCGCGGCGATATCCCCCGCCACGGCGGCATTCGTGGCCGCGAACGCGTTTACTGCATCGGTATTGACCGAGAGATCGGTCATGCGAATCCCCCCAACTCGTCGTGAAAAACCAGTTCTGCGAGCGCGATCGGTGGCGGCGGAACTCCCTGCGCTGCCGCCCGACGGGCGCGGTGCGCCAAATATAACCGAACACCCCGACCCGGATCGAGCCGTGTCGGCCCCGATCTGCGACATCCGCTTTCAAAACTAGAACATGTTCTATATCCTCGGCGGAATGAAGGTCGCAGTGACCGGCGCAGCCGGCTACCTCGGTACCAACCTGATCCCGCAGCTCCTCGAGCGAGGCCACGAAGTGGTGGCCATCGATCGCGCCGCGCCGACCACGTCCGATCCGGCCGTCACCTGGGTCTCCGGTGACGTGCTCGATCCGGCGTCGATGCGCACGGCGCTGGACGGTGCCGAGGTGGTCTACCACCTGGTCGCGCTGATCACCCTCGCCGAGAAGAACGATCTGGCGTGGCGGGTCAACACCGAGGGCGTCCGGGTCACCGCGGAGGCCGCGCTCGAGGTGGGCGCGCGCCGGTTCGTGCAGACCAGTTCCATCCACGCGTTCGACCAGTACCGCGCGGGCGGCCACATCGACGAGACCACGCTGCGCTCCACCGATCCGGGCCTGCCGGTCTACGACCGGTCCAAGTGGGCGGGCGAGCAGGCCCTGCATCCGGTCATCGAACGCGGCCTGGACGCGGTGATCGTGAACCCGACCGGCGTCTACGGCCCCGCCGACCATCCCGGTCGCCTGTCGCGCCTCAACCGCACCGCCGCCGAGGCCATGCGCGGCCGGATGCCGGTGATGATCGGCGGCGGCTTCGACCTGGTGGACGTGCGCGACGTGGCGCACGGCCTGATCCTGGCCGGCGAGAAGGGCCGCACCGGCGAGAACTACCTGCTCGGCGGCTACATGACCCAGCTGATCGACCTGTGCCGGATGGCCGCGGCGCGTACCGGCGCCAAGGGCCCGCGCTTCGCGATCCCGCCCAAGGCGCTGGGTGCGGTGCTGCCGGTGGTGGAGCCGATCAGCAAGCGGCTGGGCTCCGACATCCTGTCCAAGGCGGCGCTCGGCGCGATCCTGTCGGCGCCGATCGTCGATCACGGCAAGGCCGAGCGCGAACTCGGCTATCACCCGCGCCCGACCGAGGAGACCGTCGCCGATCTGGTCGACTTCCTGCGCGCACCACGCAACTCCTAGCGCGCACCTCCCCTCACGCCGCGACGACACCGCGCAGGATGTCGGCGGTGGCCTGCTGGCCCGCGGCGTTGGGGTGCACCGGTGTCGCGTTCGCCTGCGCGGGTACCGGCGGCTCGATCCACCGGGTCGCCGGGTCCTGGCACGCGTCGTGTCCGATCCCGGGTGTGTAGATGTCGACGTAGGTGGCGCCGTTCGCCTCGGCCCCACGCCGCAGCGCGGCATTGAGTTCACGCTGGATGCCGCGCGCGTAGTCGACGTCGCCGCTGCTCAGCGGCACCTGCGGGTAGCAGCTTCCGGATTCCGGCAGCACCGCCGGATAGCCGAGGACGTAGACGCGGGCGTGCGGCGCCCGTTCGCGCACGCGCCCGATGGCCGTGCTCATGGCGGCCGCACCCGCGGCGATGTCGTCGGCGAACCGGGAGCCGAAATTGTCCCGGCAGGGGGCCCCCACCCCGGCCGTGTTGCCGAGGTTGAGGGCGATGCACGAGATCACCATGGTCTGGAACAGATTGCCGTCGTTCCCGCCCAGCTGATAGGTGACCACTCCGGTCCGGTCGGTCAGCGCGTCGAATTGCGGTGGCTGATCGGCGTATTGGGCGACGCTCAGATGCTCGGTGGCCGCCGAGGCGCAGCTGACGTCGGTGAGTTCCCACCCGGTCGCCGCCGCCAGCCGATGCGGATAGTTCACCGCCGAGCGGGTGCACAGCGGCGGGCTGCCGGGCACCGGGTCCAGCAGCCCCGGCGCGGTCGTGTACGAATCACCGAGCGCGACATAGGACACCGCGGGCGCCGCGGCGGCATCCGGGAACAGCAGGCCGACGACGAGTGGGGCGACGGCCGCGAGAACCAACGGCCTGACCATCGAGCACTTCCTTGCGAGCCACCACCGATCTCCGGGCTGTACAGCCCGTCACCTGCGATTTTACCCCGCTGAACGGTCCTCGGACCGGGTCGGTGACACTGTTTCCGCGCCCAGACCGGCGAGCAGCCGCAGCCCGTCGGCGGTGGCACTGCCGGGCGCGGCCGACAGCACGATCAGTTCCATCCCCGACTCGTCCGGCAGCGCGAAATTCTCCTGATGCAGTTCGAGCAGGCCCACCAGCGGATGCCGGTAGGCCTTGCGGCCGTGCGTGCGGGCGCGCACGTCCGCACGCGCCCAGAGCTTGCGGAAACGCTCACTGCCCATGGCCAGTTCGCCGATGAGCTCGGCGAGCCCGCGGTCGTCGGGATACTGCCCGGCCGCCAGGCGCAGGTGCCCGACGACGTCGAGGGTGCAGGTCTCCCAGGCGTCGTAGAGCCCGCGGTCGGCTTCCTCGAGGAAGATGTGCCGGGCGGTGTTCAGGCCCGCGACCGGCCTGCCGTAGAGCAGGTCGGCGAGGTGATTGCCCGCGCGGACGTCGAGCCGGTGGTCCATGATCAGCGCGGGCGCGTCGGCGACGAGATCGAGCACCCGCAGCAACTCCGGCCGGACCCGCCCGCCCGGCGTCTTCGCCCGCCGCCGACGCTGCCGCGCCAGCCGGTGCAGATGTCCGCATTCGATCTCGTCGAGCCCGAGCACCCGGGCGAGCGCGTCGAGGACCTGATCGGAGGGCTGCGTGGCGCGGCCCTGCTCCAGGCGCACGTAGTAGTCCACGCTCACCCCGGACAGGTGGGCGACCTCCTCACGTCGTAACCCGTCGACCCGGCGATGGCGGTCGACGGGGATGCCCGCGCCGATCGGATCGACCCGGGAACGGCGGGTGCGCAGGAAGCCGGCGAGATCGTCCATCACTCCAGTATTGCCACGGCGGTGGCGACGAAGGTGGTCCTGTCGGTACCAGGAAGCACCGGTCCTTCGCTATTGCCCCTTCAACGCGCGATCGGCACGGTTGACGAAGACCACGGTCGTGACCGTACCGACGGCGATGACGACCATCACGATCTTCATGGGCCACGCCCCCTCGATGAGGGCGCCCACCGTCGCCAGCCCGACGATGCCACTCACGGTGACCAGCATGTGCATCGCCCTGGCCGTCCCGTTGATCTCGCCACGCAGAATCCGCCGCGAGGCCGTGAGCAGGCTGATGGCGGGAATCCCGGGCAGCAGCGCCACCACACAGACGACGATCAGGTACTCGGGATTCACCAGCCCGGACACCACGAGACCGGCAGAGCAGGCCACCAGCACGATACCCAGCGCGATCCCGGCGGCTCCGGCAAGCCGGGTCGCCCGCCGCACCGCGGGCTGATTCGCGTAGGGCGACTGCACGCCGGCCCGCATCGCATTGACCTGAGACATTCGAAAACCCCCGTACGACAGTCGACATGGCGGGTAAACGCAGCTTTCCGCACACATGCCGACCGCTCGATTCCCCCCGCCCGCAGGCTACCTCCCGCCGTGCCCCGCGAACAACCCGGCTCCGAATACATTGTCCGAGTGAACACCTCAGCACAGCAGGCGGATTCGCGCCCGCACGCCGAAGTCACCCCGGGCCGAACCATCGCCCGCGCTGTGGTTTCCGCGGTGGTCGCGCTCGTGGCTCTCTCGACCGTCGGCGCGGGTGCCATCGGCGCGATTTCGGGATGGTGGTGGCGGGATCCCCGGGCGCCATTGGGGGTGGTGGCGTCGTCGTTCTACGTCTTCTCGATGCTGACGCCGATCGCTGTGGCCGGCGCGATCGCACTCGGCGTCACCGTGCCCTGTTCGGCGCTGATCACGACCCGAGCGACGCGCGGCCGCATCGCCGTGATCTGGGCCGTCGGCATCCTTGCCGCGCTGTTCACCACCGTCGTGCTCTGGTGGGCGACCTCGTCGGTCACCTTGTTCATCGCGGTCCACACCGCGTCATGGGCAGGTAGTGTGGCACCCGAGATCGCCGAGCACTACCTGTGGCTGATGTTCGACCCTGCCACGGTCTTCTGGTCCGCCGTGCAGACCGCGGTGGTGGTCGTGTTCGTCGTGCTCGCACCCCTGATCGTCGAACGCCGTTGCGGTCCGGCCGAATCCGCGACGAGAATCCGGCGGGTTCGCATCAGTGCCGCCGCAGTACTGATCGTCTTCGGGGGCGCCTACGCGGGTATCGCCGTGTACGAAGCACGTGTCGTCCCTGGCTATTTCGGGCTGACTTAGCGTTCAGTTCCCTCGACCACCGCCGCCCGGGAAGGTGGTTCTGCCGATACCAGGAAGTTCCGTCCGACGGACAGTGCGCCCCTGAACGACGGGAGCGAGGGCGCTCAGGATCGAGAACATGCGATCCGAAGGAGTTCCCATGAAGACGTTGATCGTGCACGCCCACCCGGAGCCGGAGTCGCTCAACAGCGCGCTCAAGGATCTGGCGGTGCGCACCCTGGAGGCCGACGGGCACGAGGTGCGGGTGAGCGATCTGTACGCGATGGACTGGAAGGCGGTGGTGGACGCGGCCGACTACGGGCCCGACGCGTCGAGCCCGTTGCGCGTGGCGGCGGACTCGGGCCGGGCCTTCGAGTCCGGAACACTCAGCGCGGACGTGCGGGCCGAGCAGGAGAAGCTGCTGTGGGCCGACACGATCATCTTCCAGTTCCCGCTCTGGTGGTACACCATGCCCGCCATCCTCAAGGGCTGGGTGGACCGGGTGTTCACCTACCGCTTCGCCTACGGCGTCGGCGAGCACAGCGACACCCGGTACGGCGAGCGCTACGGCGAGGGCACCCTCGCGGGCAAGAAGGCGCTGCTGTCGGTGACCATCGGCGGCCCGGCGGCGCACTACTCTCCGCGCGGGATCAACGGACCCATCGACGATCTGCTGTTCCCGATCCAGCACGGCATCCTGTACTACCCGGGCATCGAGGCGGTGCCGCCGTTCGTGGTGTACGGCGCCGACCGGATCGCCGAGGACGAGTTTCCCGGTATCGCCGCGGCGTGGGAACAGCGCCTGCGCACTCTGGCCGCCACCGACCCGATTCCGTTCCGGCGGCAGAACTTCGGCGACTACGAGATCCCCTCGCTCCAGCTGAAACCGGGCCTGGAAGCGGCGGGCCGCACCGGCTTCGACCTGCACGTGCGCGCCTGAGGACGACCGCGCCACGCTTGACACCAGCTCGAACACATGTTCGACTCGAGGGGTGCGGTGGCAAGCTCAGACCCTCGACGCCGACGACGGCGCCCTGCCCGGATTGACCCGGGCGGGGCTGGTGCGCTCGGTCCGCACGCCCGAATTCGACGGCATCACCTTTCACGAGGTGCTCTGCAAGAGCGCGCTGAACAAGATGCCGGAGAGTTCGACGCTGCCGTTCCGCTGGACGATCAACCCGATGCGCGGCTGTTCCCACGCCTGCCGATACTGCTTCGCGCGCGGCAGCCACGAGTATCTGGGCCTGGACGCGGGCACCGACTTCGACTCCGAGATCGTGGTGAAGACGAATGTGGGCGCGGTGTTGCGGCGGGAACTGTCACGGCGCTCGTGGCGGCGCGAACCGGTCGCGCTGGGCACCAATACCGACCCCTACCAGCGCGCCGAGGGCCGCTACCGGCTGATGCCCGGCATCATCGGCGCCCTCGCCGACTCGGGCACCCCGTTCTCCATCCTCACCAAGGGCCCGCTGCTGCGCCGGGACCTGCCGCTGCTCACCGAGGCGGCCCGGCGGGTCGAGGTGAGTGTGGCGGTGTCGATCGCCATCCTCGACGAGGACCTGCATCGCAGCCTGGAACCGGGCACCCCGGGACCGCGGGCCCGGCTGGACCTGGTCCGGGCGCTGGCCGAGGCCGGGTTCGCGGTGCACGTCATGGTGGCGCCGGTGATCCCGTGCCTCACCGACGGCCGTGCCCACCTCGACGCCCTGTTCGCCGCGATCGCCGAGGCCGGCGCCGACAGCGCCACGGCCTTCGCCATGCATCTGCGGGGCAGTACCCGGGGCTGGTTCCTCAGCTGGCTCGCCACCGAGCATCCGGCCCTGGTGCGCCGCTACCGTCAGCTCTACGGCCGGGGCGGCACGGTGGTCCCGGCCTACAGCGGCTGGCTGCGGGAACGGGTCGATCCGCTGCTGGACGCCTACGATCTGCGCCGCCCGCAGGGCCGCACAACCCCGGTGCCGCCCGGGCCCGCGCCGCAGGACGCCCAGCTCGCACTGTTCGGCTGACGTCAGGGTTCCGTGGCGAACCCGAGCTCGATGACGGCGTCGCGCTCGGCGACCAGTTCGGCGACGCTCGCGTCGATCTTGGCACGGGCGTAGTCGTCGAGGACCAGATCGTCGACGATGCGGTACGCCCCGTCGGCGCAGGTCACCGGGAACGAGCTGACCAGGCCCTTCGGCACGCCGTAGGAGCCGTCGGAGGGCACCGCCATGGAGGTCCAGTCGTCGGCGGGCGTGCCGAGCACCCAGTCGTGGATGTGGTCGATGGCCGCGCTGGCGGCGCTGGCTGCCGAGGACGCGCCGCGCGCCTTGATGATCGCGGTGCCGCGCTGCTGCACGGTCGGCACGAACTCCGCACGCACCCACTCCGGGTCGACCAGTTCCGGCGCGGGCTCGCCACCGACGACGGCATGGCTCAGATCCGGGAACTGGCTCGCGGAATGGTTGCCCCACACCGCCATCCGGTGGATGTCGGCGGCGGGCGCACCGGTCCGTGCCGCCAGCTGGGCGACCGCGCGATTGTGGTCGAGCCGGGTGAGCGCGGTGAAGCGCTCGGCGGGCACGTCGGGGGCGTTGCGCATCGCGATGTAGGCGTTGGTGTTCGCGGGATTGCCGACCACGAGCACCCGGACGTCGTCGGCGGCACCCTTGTTGATCGCCGCGCCCTGGCCGGTGAAGATCGGCCCGTTCGCGGCCAGCAGGTCACCGCGTTCCATCCCGGCGCCGCGCGGCCGGGCGCCGACCAGCAGCGCGACGCTCGCGCCGTCGAACCCGGCCGACGGGTCGTCGGTGATGTCGATCGAGGACAGCAGCGGGAACGCGCCGTCCTCGAGTTCCATCGCGACGCCTTCCAGCGCGCGCACCGCGGCGGGCACCTCCAGCAGCCGCAGCCGGACCGGGGTGTCGTGCCCGAGCATCGCGCCCGCGGCGATCCGGAACAGCAAACCGTAGGCGATCTGTCCCGCACCGCCGGTGACACTGACGGTGACCGGCGTTGTGCTGGCTGGATTGCTCACGACCGACTCCTTGCGCTGGGCGACTTGGCACCCTCCACGCTAATCAGTCCGGCAGCCCCGGACCGGGATCCGTGAGGCAGAACACCCGGCGGCTCAGACGAGCTCGGCCACCTGGGCATCGGTCAGCACCACCGGCGACACGGAGTCCTTGGCACGGACCAGCCGCACGCCGCGATACAGCGGCCGCTCCCCCAGCCCGGCGTCGCGGGCCTCCGCCCGCAACTGCTGCACCAGCACTTCCGCGATCACCACGGCCGCGGCCAGCTGACTGGCGGACAGCGCGTCGGCGAGCTTGCGCAGCCCGAGCAGGTGCAGTTCCCGGCCGCTGCCCGCGTCGGTGTACATCGCCAGCGGGATCAGCTGGGTGTCGGCGCCCGCGGTGACCTTCAGCACGATCCGGCTGAGCCGGGCCGGGAACACCAGCAGCTGCACGCCGCTGGCCTCGGCCAGGTCGATCCGGTGCTCGCCGAACAGCCGTTGCGCGCGGATCTCGGTGCCGCTCAACCACATCCGCCTGCGCCGGAACGCGAACACGTAGACGATCGTCGGCACCGCGACGACCAGGCCGAGCCCGAGCGCGTACGGCCAGCTCAGCCACAGCGCCGACAGCGCGCCGACACCGGCGCCGATGCCGATCGCGGCCAGCGCCAGCCTGCGCAGCATCGGCGCGAACACCTCGGGCGCCACCAGGTCGATGCCGACCGGTTCCGTCGCCGCCCGCCCGGACTCCCCGTCCACCTGGTTCCTCTCCACCCGTCCCGGCCCACCCGGTCCGGCGCGCGGTCAGACTACCGCGCGCCGACCGGCCGGGTTCAGTTACCGAGCGCGGCGCGCAACACCCCGACGACCTCGCCGAGCGGCACCTGCCGCTGTTCGCCGGTCGCCATCTCCTTGACCCCGATCGAGTTCTCCTCGAGATCGCGATCGCCCAGCACCAGCGTGTATTTCGCGCCGGAGCGGTCGGCGCCCTTCATCGCGCCCTTCATGCCGCGCCCGCCGTAGGCCAGGTCGACGCTGACGCCGGCGCCGCGCAGCTGCCCGGCCAGCGCGACCAGGCGCGCCTTGGCCGCGTCACCGAGCGCGATGCCGTACACCTGGCAGCGCGCCGGGTCGGCCGCCGACTTGCCCTCGGCGGCCAGCGCCAGCACGGTCCGGTCCACGCCGATGCCGAAGCCGATGCCCGACAGCGGCTGTCCGCCGAGTTCGGCCATCAGCCCGTCGTAGCGCCCGCCGCCGCCGATGCCCGACTGGGCGCCGAGCTGGTCGTGCACGAACTCGAAGGTGGTCTTGGTGTAGTAGTCCAGGCCGCGCACCATGCGCGGGTTCACCACATACGGCACGCCGAGCGCGTCGAGGTGGGCGAGGACCTGCTCGAAGTGCGTCTTGGCCGATTCGGAAAGGTGGTCGATCATCAGCGGCGCGTTCGCGGTCAGCTCGCGCACCTCGGGCCGCTTGTCGTCGAGCACGCGCAGCGGGTTGATCTGCGCGCGGCGGCGGGTCTCCTCGTCGAGCGGGAGGCCGAGCAGGAACTCCTGCAGCAGTTCGCGGTACTGCGGACGGCAGGTCTCGTCGCCGAGGGAGGTGATCTCCAGGCGGAACCCGTCCAGGCCGAGGCCGCGGAACCCGGCGTCGGCGATGGCGATGACTTCCGCGTCGAGGGCCGGATCGTCGACGCCGATGGCCTCGATGCCCACCTGCTGCAACTGCCGGTAGCGGCCCGCCTGCGGACGTTCGTAGCGGAAGAACGGGCCGGCGTAGCAGAGCTTGAGCGGCAGCTGACCGCTCTTGTCCAGGCCGTGCTGGATGACCGCGCGCATGACGCCGGCGGTGCCTTCGGGGCGCAGGGTGAAGCTCTCGCCGTTGCGGTCGGCGAAGGTCCACATCTCCTTGCTGACCACGTCGGTGGACTCACCGACACCCCGCGCGAACAGGGCGGTCTGTTCGAATACCGGCAGCTCGATGTGCCCGTACCCGGCGAGGCGGGCGGCGTGGATCAAGCCGTCGCGCACGGCGACGAACTCGGCCGAGCCGGGCGGCACGTAATCCGGGACCCCCTTCGGGGCGGTGAAGCTGCTGGTCTTGGTCACGATCATCCAGTTTTCCCCACGGGCGCCCCTCGAGTCCAACCGGTTACCCTCTAGACGAACCTGACGACACGGGAGGAACGCGGTAGTGCCGAGTAACGAACAGCGACGGGCGGCGGCCAAGCGCAAGCTGGAGCGCCAGCTGGCACGACGGGCCGAGCAGGAGAAGAAGCGCAAGCGCCTGGTGATCGCGGGCTCGGTACTGGGTGTCATCGTGGTCGCGGCCGCCGTGACCGGCGTGTACTTCCTCACCAAGGGCGGTGACGAGGCGGAGTCCTCGGCCACCGCGAGCGCCACCAGTACCAGCAAGCGCGAGCTACCGCCTGCCGCCGACGCGCCCGCGGTCAACGCCAAGCCCGCCTCGGTGACCTGTGCCTACCCGACCGGCGCCGAGCCCGCCTCCAAGCCGGTGGCGCCGCCGAGCACCACGACCGTGGCATCGGGCCCCGACGCGCCGAAGACCAAGATCTCGATCGACTCCACCCAGGGCCCGATCGGCCTGGAGCTCGACAGCGCCGAATCGCCGTGCACCGTCAACAGCTTCGTGAGCCTGGCGCAGCAGGGCTTCTTCGACCAGACCAGCTGCCACCGCATCTCGGCCGAGGAGGGCTTCGAGATGCTGCAGTGCGGCGATCCGACAGCCACCGGTACCGGCGGCCCCGGCTACAGCTTCGCCAACGAGTACCCGACCGATCAGTATTCGTCCGACGATCCGGCTCTGGAGAGCCCCATCAAGTACAAGCGTGGTGTCATCGCGATGGCGAACTCGGGCCTGACCCCGGAGGGCACCAACGGCAGCCAGTTCTTCCTGGTCTACGGCGACACGATCCTGCCGCCGAAGTACACCATCTTCGGCACGATCGACGAGGCAGGCTTGACGACGCTGGAGAAGGTAGGTGCCGCCGGCGACGATGGATCGGTCGCCGTAGGCGGCGGCAAGCCGAAGATGCCGATCAGCTTCAACACCGTCAAGGTGGGCTGACACCGCATCGCACGACCCCCGGAACGGGCCGGACGCCACCACGGCGACCGGCCCGTTTCCGGTCTTGCGGCGCCGAAACCGCCAGAAGATCATCAGAGGCAAGGCAATCCTATGATTCATCCGGCCTACGCCGTCGCCTCTCGTATTTTCTCCGACGCCACTCCGCGTCCACCGAAACTTCTCGACACCTCCCTTGCGTGGCTCCGCCAGACATACAGTCGTGTCCTTCGCGCGGTAGTCTCAGATGTCCACTTCCACAGCAGCATCGGGGAGCAGTCATGGCGGAACTCGACGACATCGGCAGCGAAACGGCGTCCATGATGCGCACCATGCTGCAGATGGCCACCCTGGTCGCCCTCAAGTCGCGTGAACACGGCCAGAAAGAGGCCGAGGCCCGCGCCAAGGCGGTCGAGGCGAAGATGAAGGAAGCCAAGGAACTCCAGATCCGCGAGGCCAGGGATCTGAAGGCGAAGGACCCGCGCAACATCGAGCTGGTGCAGATGATGTCGGTCGGCAACAAGTCGACCCAGTCACGCGGCCTGTCGCTCGAGAAAGACCCCTCCTCCCCGTTCGCGGGAGCGGCGGCGACCGCGGGCGCGAATGTGCCGCAGGTGGGCTACGACTCGGTCGAACGCCGCTCGGCCATCGCCGCGCACCTCGAACGCGCCGGTGTCGCACCGGAACTGACCGAGGTGCGGATGCTGGTCGAGATGGGCCAGGGTATCTCGCCGGACGAGGCGATCCGGCGCGCGAACGCCGGGGCCCGCCGGGCGGGCATCGAACGCGGTATCGATCCGCGCGGTCTCGAACGCGGCCGCTGACCGGCGCGCCGCCGCGGCGTCGGGGACGGATCGACCGCCCCCGACGGCAGCCGGGCTAGAACGGCTTGGTCTTGCCCATCGTCCGCATCACGTCGGGATCGGTGAACTGCAACCGATCCGCGCCCACCTGGTCCTCCAGCGGCAGCGGGTCGAGCATGCCCTTGTGCCCGTTGCGGACACTGCAGTACTTGAACGGCCCGCGCGGATCGAACAGCTTGGCCATGTGCGGATCGGCGTGATCGAGGAACCATACGCTGATCCCCGGTCCGCCCTCGAGCCGGAAATGCTCCCAGGCCTGCCACAGCGCGTGCAGCCGCACCGCCGCCTCGGGGTGGCGCCACCATTCCGGGCACCACACCGTGTCGCTGATATCGGTGACCTGCCTGCTGTACACCCGGCTGAGGTAGTCGTTCACGAAGTCGAAAACGGTGGGGTATCCGTTCGCGATGTCGCGAGCACCCGAATTCTGTTCGCTCACAGCGGCTTGACCTCCTCGACGTCACCGTATTGTTCCGGCGGAGTGGTATTCGACAGGACCGGGGTGCCGATCAGGTCGTCGATGCGGGTCTTGCGCGTCGGATCGTTGTACTCGATCGACTGCTTCACCGCCTCGGCGTACTCCGATTCCCACCACGGCACGGTCCGCACCAGCACGGCGGGCTGACCCGAGGTGAAGACCACCGCCCGGCCGCGCGGCAGGGTCGCCAGACCCTGAGCGGTGAAGGTCACCGACGAACTGAGCGAGCGCGAATAGCTCTTGCTGTTGCCCGACTGCGACATCGACTGCGAGATGGAGTCGTACTCGCCGATCGCCTCGGACCGGTCGCGCAGGAACGCCATGTCGTCGACGCCGCTGCCCAGGACCTTGATGTTGGCCGCCGACCACAGCGCGCTCATGCCCGCGTCGCCCCAGCAGCGCGCGCCCTGCGCCCACGACTGCAGCACCGTCATCACCACGATGCCGCGCGAACCGAAGTGGCTGTACTGCTTGGGCAGATCCTTCCAGCGCACCACGTTCGCCGCCTCGTCGAGGACGGCGAGCAGCGGAATCGGCAGCCGGCCACCCGACGACCGTGCCGCCTTGCGCATCGCGACGTCGATGACCGCCTCGGTGAGCGCGCTCACCAGGGGCGCGGCCGATCCGCGGCCCTCGAGCGAGAGGCAGTACAGCGTGCCGTTGCGTTCGACGAACTCGAGCTCGTCGAACTGCAGCCGGTCGCCCGCGCCCCGGGTGATCCACGGGTGCACATTCGACATCTGCAGGCAGCGCACCATCTTCTTGGCGGTACCGAAGATGCCGCTCTTGGTGCGCTGTTCGGCGTTGTACTGCATGGCCAGGCCCGCGGCGGTGAAGTCGTGCCCGGCGCCGCGCAGATGCTCGATCGGCTCGCTGTTCTGCGGGTTGGTCACCCATTCCCACACCTGGGTGATCGGCTTGTTCGCGATGGCCGCCGCCAGGAACAGCCCGGCCAGCAGGTCCTCGGCCTCGGGATCGAAGAAGCTGTCGGTACTGTCGGCGCCGCCGCTCTCGGCGTCGGCGAAGTGACCGGCCAGGCGGGCCGCGCGCATCTCGCAGCCCTCCTTGCGGTGATCCACCCAGGCCAGCGGATCCCAGAACCAGTTGGGTCGTTCCCCGGCCACACCCTGCGGGTCGAACACGAAGGTCGCGCTGCCCTTGGCCTCACGCACGTTCCGGGTCGCGTCGACCACGTCCCGCTTGTTCGAGGTGGTGAGTACGGGGCCGATGGCCGCCAGGATCGCCGGGATCACCCGCGAGGTGGACTTGCCCTGGCGCGGACCCCAGATGTCGAGGTGCAGGTCCTCGTAGGAGCCGAACAGCGGCGACCCGTCGGCGACGGCGACGCCGATCGGCACGCCGGGCGCGTCGTGGGTGCCCAGCTGCACGCCGAGTTCCTTGGCCTTGGTGCGCACCCCCTCCTCGGTGATCGAGGCGATGGCGCTGCCGACGCCCATGTGATCGGCCTTGTCGTCGATCGAGAGCCTGCCCTTGACCGCGCGCTTCTTCATGTTCTTGCGGATCACCACGTACGCCACGGCGGCCGCGATCACCAGCAGCACGATCACCGTCGAGACCCGCGGCCAGTGCAGTTTGCCGCGGGCCAGGTCGGCGACCACCGCGATCGGGTTCACCGGAATGTTCTGCGGCACCACCGACAACGCGTTGCCCAGGTGCAGCGCGACGGCGAGGGTGATCAGCGTCGCAAAGCCGAACACGATCAGGATCAGCGTCGTGTCGGGTCCGACCGCGGCCGGGTCCGTCACCTTCTTCTTCGCCACGTCTGCCTCCTTGTGGACTCGAAAATACCGGTGGTGGTGCTGTTCAGCGGAACGCGTCGAGACGCCAGCCCTGCGGCGTCTGCACCACGGTCGCGATGACCGTGCTCGGCGGTAGTTCCTCGGTCCGCCCGTTCGGGTAGACCGCCTTCTGCTCGATGCCGATCTTGTACTGCGACACCGCCGGATCCGCGCCGGCGGGCGCCTGCTCGCCGGAAGCGAAGGTGAACGCCTCGACGCGCGCTTTCGCCTTGCCCCAGTCCGCCCACTGCAGCGACGGTTTCGGTGTGTCGGCCGTCGCGGACGAACCGTCCAGCATACGGATCAAGCTGGGGCCCAGCCATTTTCGGGCACGCGCCAGCGAATCACCGGGCTGCTCGGTGGCCGGGTTCCAGGTGTAGATCTCGCGCAGCGCCACCACCGCGACACCGTCGGGCGTGGCCGGGTCGACGGTGGCGGCGGCCGCTTCCAGCTGCCGGGTGGTGGGACCGGCGCCCTCGGGGCGCGCGGCATCGGAGCCGCCGCCGCAAGCGGCGACCGTCGTCAGGACCGCCACGAGCATCACCGCCGGAATCGTGCGGATTCGTGTTCTCTCCCACCAGGTTAGCCCCGCTGCCGGGCACGATGTGGTCACAACACCCTCCTCGCCCGCGCGTCACCCGGCACCGCCACCTCGGCGACGCCGCCGCCCGCGCCGCTGCGCGAGGGCGGCACCGCCTGGATCATCCGGCCGTCCCCGGCGTAGATGCCCACCTTCGCCGGACCCTTCGGCCCGAAGCCGCTGAACACCAGGTCGCCGGCGGCGATCTTGGTCAGTGACACCTCGACCCCGGCCTCCCACTGCTGTTCGGCGGTGCGCGGCAGCGTGATCGCGCCCGAGGAGGCCGCGAACACCGCGGCGGCGGTCAGGCCGGGGCCGTCGAATCCGCCGCTGCTCGGGCCCTGCGCGCCACCGCCACCCCACACGTACGGCGTGCCGAGCCAGTCGTGGGCCGCCTCCACGATCTGCGCGCCACCGCCACCCTGTTCGGGGGTGAACCGGCCCTGTGCGCCGGGCGCCCGGTACTGCGGTTCCATCGACAGGATGTTGGTGACATACGGCCGGGTCTCGGAATAGTGCGCCGCCACCTGATTCGGCATGCCGCCGGAGGCGAGCACCGCGCCCTCACCGGCGTTGTATCCGGCCAGGGTGAGCGCGGCCAGATCGCCGGACACCTGGCCCGAGGCCATCCAGCCCGCGATCTTGTGCGCGATGGCGCACATGTAGCGGGCCTGGCCGATGATCGCGTCACCGTCGTCCCAGACGCTGGCGGTGCCGTTGCCGTCGGCGTCGAGGACATACGGTTTGCCGTCGTCGGGGTTGATGCTGCGCGCGGTGCCGGGCAGGAACTGGGCCAGACCCTGCGCGCCCGCGGGCGAGGTGAGCCCGCGACGGAATCCGGACTCCTGTTTGGCCTGTGCGGCCAGCAGCGAGGACGAGATCTCCGGGCATACGCTGCCCGCCCTGCGGTACCAGATCTCCAGTTCGGCGGGGACCTTGCCGTCGGCGAGGGCGCCACCGGCACTGCCGAATCCGCGCACACAGTCGGCGTCGGTCGAGAAGGCCTTGGCGCCACCGACATCGGGGGTGGGCGCGCCGTCGAGCCACGGCATCGGGTCGATCTGCCTGCCGCCGGTGAACCGGCCGCCGGGCACGATCTCGAAATGCAGGTGCGGGCCGCTGGATTCGCCGGCCGAGCCGACCATCCCGATGGGCTGGCCCGCGGTCACCGTCTGACCGGTGCGCACCTTGACGCCGTTGTCCCACATGTGGCCGTACACCGCGGAGAAGGCCCGGCCGTTGGTGTCGACGGAGTCCACCACGATCCAGTTGCCGAAGCCCGACGCCGGTCCGGCGGCCACGACCCGGCCGTCGGAGACCGAGTAGATCGTGGTGCCGTCGGCGGCGGCCATGTCGATGCCCCTGTGATCGCCACCGCGGGAACCGAACACGTCGGAGATGGTGAAGGTGCCGGTCTCCAGCGGCAGCGTGCGCCGCAGCGGGCCGACGCCGGCCGCCAGCGACGGCGTGCCGGTGACGGCCGGGTTCGTGGTGGCCGACGCGGCGGCGCTGGCGTCCCCGCCGGGGAGTTCGCCGCCGAGCGGCGGCAGGGTGGGCGCCGAGGAACCGACGAGCACGTCGGCGGTCTCGCAGGTGTCGTCGGAGGAGGGCAGCACGATGACCAGCACCAGTGCGATCAGCCCGATCACCGAGCCGAGCGCGGACATCAGCATGGTGCGGGCGTTCACCGGCCGCCTCCTGGCGTTCCGCGCCGGGCGCCGGGATCCGGGTCCGCCGCGGCCGTGATCACGTGCGGCGCCGGGTTTCGTTGAGCGTGTCGGCGAGCGTGCGGTTCATCTCGGCCGCGGCGGCCAGCTGCTGTTGCAGCAGCGCCACCTTGCGGCGCAGCGCGGTGGCGTCCATCCGTTCCAGGCTGGGGCCCTCGGCCGCGCGCACCCAGTTGCGCACCGAATTCGCGTGCACGCCGATCTGTTCGGCGACCACGCGGCACGCCTCCGACTCGCTGCGCAGCTTGTCGGTCAGCGCGACGACCTGGGTGACCGCGGCGTCGCGGACCTCGGGTGAGACCCGGCGGTAGGACCGGTGCGGCATCACTGCGCACCCCCGTCCGCCGCCTGCGGGTCGGGCGCGCCACGCGGGTTGTCGCCGAACTCGCTGAAGCGCTGGTTCGTGTCGTGGATTCCGCTTTCCTTCTCCGACACCGTGAACTCCATGTGGAAGGGGATACCGGGACGGCGATCCTCACCGATCTTGAGCAGGAACTTGCCGGTGCCGGGCGGCGACGGCCGCTGCTGGCCCGGCTTGAGTGCCTCCCCGGTGAGCGCCTGGGGCGCCGACCAGCCGGTGACCATCTCCTGCTCGGCGGCGGTGAAGGGCACCGTCGAGTCGAGCCTGCTGATCTCCTCGGCGGGCAGCGCTCCGAAGATCTTGGCGCGGGCGCGTTCCAGGAAGCCGATCGCCTTGGCGATCGCGGCGTCGGAGCCCAGCGCCTGCAGGTCCTTGATGGTGTGGCTGATCATGATCAGCGCGGTGGCCAGGCCACGCTGCAGGCGGGTCAGCTCGTCGACGCGGTCGACCATGAAGTCGCCCAGGCCCAGCACCTGCCACAGCTCGTCCATGACCACCTGGAAGTAGCGCTGCGGACCGAGTTTCGCGTCGGCCAGCACGTGCGCGGCCTCGACCGAGGCGAAACCGTCGGCCCAGCAGGCCAGCATGACCGCGGCCTTGAGCTTCTTGTCGCCGGTGGGGATGTGCGAGACGTCGATGCACACCGCGACGGCGCCGGTGTCGATCGGCACGGTGGTCTGGCCGTTGAAGATCGCGCCGAACGGGCCCTGGGTGAGCGCGCGCAGCGAACGCCGCAGGTTCTTGATCGCGTTCTGGTACTCGTCCTCGTTGTCGGCGCCCGCGTCGAGCATGAGTTCGGGGCCGCCGCCGACGATGACCTCCAGCAGGTTCTCCATGATCGGCGGCTTGTCCGGGGCGTATCCGCTGCCCGGCTGGTACAGGATCCGCAGCGAGGTCGCGATCAGCGTCTCCTCGAAGTCGGCGACCCTGGCGCCACGCACCAGCTCCACCAGACCCGCGATCAGGGTGACCTGACGGGCACGCAGGTCCTGCAGCACCTGGCGTTGCAGCGCGGGGAAGTCGTCCAGGCGTGGGACGACCGAGCCGAGCACACCGGCGGCCAGCGGGTTGAGTTTGCCGTGGCCGTAGCCGAGGTCGATGACCTGGCCGCCGACGAGTTCGACCATCTTGCGGTAGTCGGGTTTCACGTCGGCCAGGATCAGCGGGGTGATGCCCTGGGCGATACCGCCCAGCACGATCCGGCGGACCAGCGAGGACTTGCCGAAACCGTTGAGCCCCAGCACGAACAGGCTGGGCGCGGTGATGAAGCTGCCGCGCATGAACCAGTTCATCGGATCGAAGCAGACCGGCGCGCCGGTGTGCAGGTGCGAACCGAGCGGGGTGCCGATCAGCGGCGCGCCCGCGCCGACCGACCACGGCCACAGACCCGCGACCTGGGCGGTGGTGGCGCGGTATTCGACCGGGCGGCCGACCACGTTCATCTTGCCGCCGCCGGGGCCGGAGTAGCCGCGGTCGGTCAATTCGGCCGTGGTGCGGTCGAATCCGTCGCTGACGACGGCCTCGGTGCGGGCCTGGGCGTTGTTGCGGCGCAGGTCGTCGGTGTGGATGCGGAAGGTAGCCCAGGCCGCGCGCAGGCCGGACTGCTCACGCGCGATCATCTCGTAGCGGGCGCGGGTGGCGTCGTCGAGCAGCGACGGGCCCTGCCGGCGATCGGCCTTGCCCCGCGACTTGGCCGCGCGGCCGGCGCCCATGGCGCGGTCGGCGACGTCGTCGGGGCGGTCGGCCTTCACCGGGCGTACGGGTTTGACGAACTTGGCCGGTTCGGCCTGCCGCGGCGGTTTCCGGCGCGCGGGATCCATCGCCCGCTCGTGATCGAGCCGCGGGCCGTGATCCTCGGCGCGCAGGCCACGCTCGGCGCGTGTCCTGGCGGCCCGGTCGGGCTCGGGACGCGGGCGCGGCCGCCGCTCCCCCGCCGGACGTTCGCGACCGGCGCGGGCGTCGTCGCCACGGCGTGGGCGGGCCTCGTCCTCACGGGGCCTGCGGGTGTCGCCGCCCCGCTGCCGCCGGTCCTCGTCGGGCCGTGGCCTGCGGGGTTCCTCGCCGCGCTCGGCCTGCCTGCGCGGGTCGTCGGCGCGTGGCCTGCCCTCGCGCGGACGGCGTTCGCGCTCGGTGTGCTCGTCGGCCACGGTGGTGCTCCGCGCCGACTCGCGGTCGGCGCGCTCCTCCAGGCCGAGCACGTCGTCGCTCACGCGCGAGGCGCTCCCGGCCGGTCGTGGCTCGCGTTCCCCGCGGATGCGGGGCGGCCGATGGACGGGCCGTAGCGCGATGTCGTCGAAGTCGCGTCCCATGATCGCCTCACCCCGCCAATGCCTTCGGAATGGTCGCGTGCTCGGGCAGGATGACGCCGCAACCCAGCGAGGCCGCGAACGCCGCGGCCTGGTACCGGTAGCAGCGCCGGATCTTCAGCCGGGCCTGCGTCGAGAGGTCGCGGGTGATGGCCTCGATGCGCGGCAGGTCACCGCGCAGCGGCTCGGTGATCGTCACCAGCGCGCCGAAGCGGGTCACACCGTGCCCGCGGGCCTGTTCCTCGCGAGCCTGCTGGGTCGCACCGACCCGCAGTGTCGCGGCGGCCGAGACCACGCCGCGTTCGCTCTGCTGCGCCACCAGCGCGTTCTTGAAGTCGTCGTCGACGATCTCGGCGGCGTCGGCGGCCGAGTGCGGCCGGTAGACGATCGCGATGCGCTTGCGCGGCACTTCGGGATTCGGCGCGAGCAGCCGCTGCAGCACCCGCTCGTCGACCGCGCCCTCGGGCGCGGCGTCCATCTCCCAGGTGACCGAGCGGCCACCGTCGTGGATCAGGTGGTCCCACTTCTCGTCGTGCGAGACCGGGCCCGCGTCGTCCCAGCCCAGGCCGTGCCCGCCCGGATCGGCCGCGGCCACTTCGAGATCGGCCTGCGCGGCCGGGTCGTAGCTGCGCCGGATGAAGGAGATGACCTCCTCGGCCGACATCGGCTGCGCCCGCACGCCCGCCTCGGCCAGCGCCGCGCAGATGCCGGGCAGCCTGCGCCCGATCTCCACGGCCTCCTCGGCCGGGTTCTTGCGGCGCTCGGCCGTGGTGGCCTTGAACGTGATCGCCACGCGCGGCAGCAGTTGCACCCGCTCCTGCGGCAGCTCGGTGGCCAGCTCGTACATCACCTGCTGGGCCAGGTCGGGCGCCTCGGGCCGGGTGATCGTGGAGACTTCGTTGAGCAGCCGGTTGCCGGTCTCGGGCACGGTGTCGATCACCGGGACCACCGCGACGATGTCGCTGGTCTGGCCGACGGAGGCGAGGAAGGTGCCCCAGGCGGCGACCCAGCGGTCGATCACCGGCTGGTCGACCGCCTCGTGCCCCTGCGGCCACGCCCGCAACACCACGGTGTACTGCGCGAACGCCGGCAGGTGGATCATCCCGAAGTGGTAGCCGCCGGCGTCGATGCCCTCGTAGAGCTTCGACGGCGCGAGCAGCCCCGGCAGCTTGGTGACGCCGCCGGGGATCCGGGAGAACCGGCCACCCCGATACACGTGCTCGGTGTTCTTGCGCGAGCGCATCCAGTTGAACATCATCAATCCCGTCTCGTAGCCCGAGCGGCCCCCCGTCCGCCACACCAGAGGCACCATCACCAGGGCGCCCAGGCCGCCGACGACGAAACCCCATTTGAACCCACCGACCATGGCGCTGATCAGGGCCGCGATCACCACGACGAAACCGATCACGGTCTCTTCCCAGCGCAGGCCGAAAAGGCCCGCGCTGCGCGGCTTCTGCCACAGCCCGTACGAGCGCCGCTCGTAGGTGTCGGTCGAGGTGGTCGTCATCGCGGGATCGTGCTCCTGCCGAGGTCGGGTGAACGATTCGCCCAGCGGTCACCGGCGAGGTCGCCCGCCGCCTGGTCGGCCCTGCTCGCGCTGCCTGCCGCCGCGCGCGCGGCGACCACGTTGCGGGCGGCGCCGGAGGGCACCGAACCCGAACTCGGTGCCGCGGGCGCGCCGCCACCGCCGCGGGGCGGTGGGGTGGGCGCCGGGCCACGCGGGGCGCCGCCGCCCGTGCCGCCCGCGCCGGGACGCGGTCCCGCGCCGCCGCTGCCGAAGTAGCCCGCCGAGCCGGGTGCCGCGGCGGGCCGGGTGGCGACCGCCTTGGTACCGATCGCGCCCAGCGCCATCGCGCCGACCGCGGTGCCACCGGCGACCATCAGACCGGAACCACCGGTGCCGACCGTCGCGACGGCGGGCGCGACCAGGCGCATCAGCGCGGGCAGCACGAACGCGACACTGCACAGCAGCACCAGCGCGACCAGCATCCGCTGTGCCTGTTCACCTTCCGGCAGGCCGCCGGAGGTGGTGGTCTCGTCGACGTGGCCCGCGGTGGTGAACGCGATCATGTACACGATCGCCGCGACCGGCTTGAACAGCATGAACGCGATGATCCAGCCGACCAGTTTCTGATAGGACTGTTTGCCGGTCCCGGTCGCCGAGGCGGCGGCGGCCAGCGGCAGCACGCCCGCGGCGACCACCAGCAGACCCTGCCGCACGATGGCCAGCACGATCTGGGCGAGCGCGCCGAGCAGGCCGACGATCGCGATGATCAGCACCAGGCCGGGCGAGAACGCCTGCAGCTTGGAGGTCTTCACCATCAGCTCGGCCATGTTCTTGGCGTTGCCGCCGGTGGCGTCCTGGATGATCCACTCGGAGAACTTGTCCGAGGCCCGGGTGCCCGCCACGATCACCGCGCCGAGCATCCACGAACTGAACACCACGCGGGCGAACAACCGGAACGATTCGGCGGCCTCGCTGACCGCCGCCCCGCGTCTGGCCTCGGCCAAGCGGCCACCGGTGATGATCACCGAGGCGATCAGCAACAGCATCTGGATCTGATAGGTGTAGTCGTTGATCTTGGTGAACAGGGCGCCGGAGTCGCTCACCGCCTCGTTGGGCACCTTCATCCAGAAGGTCAGCGCCAGGATCAGCGCCTCACCGAGGCCCTTCATCAGCGAGTCGACCACCTTGCCGAAGGTGGAGTCCCAGGCCTTGTCCTTGACCGCGGTGGCCGCGTCGCCCGGATGTGAGGCGGCGTTGCCGGCCTTGCACACCGCCGAGGCCGCGTCACCGAGCGAGATACCGGGAATGGCGACACTGTCGAGCGTGTCGTGCAGTTCGTTGCAGGCCTGGTCGAAGCCGTAGGTCTGGCCGTAGGCCACCGTCGGCGTCGCGATCATCACGGTGAAGATCACCGCGAAGATTGTGAGTATTCGCCTCAGCATTGTTGGCACCCCTCGATGGTCCGCAGGGAATCGATCCGGGCTGTGCTGTACACCGATGCTCACCATTTCGTCCACCCCGCCAGCGTTTCCACGTACTCGGTCTGGGCGTTGGTCGTGGTCGACGGCTTGAGCCGCCAGTCGCCCTCGTCCCACACCACGATCATCCGCATGGCGGCATACAACTGCTTACCGTCGATCACCGGGCCGCGCGAGGCGAGTCGCACGATCGCCATGTCGTCGGCGTAATCGTCGATCTTGAACGCGTCGGAGGCCACGAAGTAGCGGGTCACCTTCTCCGGCTGCTGTTTCGGCAGCTTGTCGCTCGACCACGCCGAATCGTAGGCGGCCAGCTGCGCCGAGCTGGGCCGCACCTGGGTCAGGTACAGGGCGCGATCGGCGGGCCTGGCGCTGAGCCGGTAGGTGATCTGGGCGGCCGCCAGCGCCGCGCCCTGCGGCGTCCGCGCGAAGCCGACCGCGCGGCCGTCCTCGATCCGTTCCGGCCCGTCGGAGGTGGAGAACGGCACCGAGGCGCCGTAGACCCGTTGCCAGCCGTGCGGTTTGGCGGTGCCCTCCGGCGCCGCGGTGAGCCAGTCCGAGTCCGCCGGGGTGCGCCGGGTGGTGGGATCCTGGGCCAGCGGCTGGCCCGCCGGATTGTTCGGTATGTCGATGCGCCGGCCCAGCAGGTCCACCTCGGGGTCGGCGAAGCCGGTGCCGCCGACGGCCTGCGCGGGCGGCGGTGCGTCGTCGACCTCGGGATCACCGCTGGTGAAGTACACGACCGCGCCGACGACCAGGATCAGCGCCAGCAGGGCACCCGAGGCGATCATGCCGAAAGAAGCGCGGTCGCGCGCGCCCGGCTCCTTCACGCTCACTGCGGTGCCTCCAATGTCACGATGTCGGTGGGTAGTTCGTCGATCGCGTCGACGGGTCGGTCGGTGGACAGCGGATCGGGTAACTGCAGACGCCAGTCTCCGCCGTACCAGCCGACCGTCGTGTGGTTCACGGCGCGTGAGCTGTCCGAATATTCGGTGTAGACGTCGATACGGGACTGTTCGTCACGGTATTCGGTGATTTTGTAACCCAACAATCTCGGCGCGTACTCCGGTGCGGCGGGCCCGGTGATCGACAGCTGGACGCGGTTGATCGCCCATTCGTCGCGTGCCTGGCCCGGCACCACTTCCTGATTCACCACGGTGGCCCACTGGTTGTCGGGCGCGACCGACAACCGGATGGTGTGGGTCAGCGCCGCCAGCCCGGCCCCGCGCGGGGAATGCTCGAAACCCGTCGCGGCGCCCTGGGCCACCGTCGCCGGTCCCTGGTCGGTCTGGGGCAGCGCGATGCCCTGGTAGTCCTGCCAGCGCACCCCGGTCGGGGCGGCCGACAGGTCCTGGCCCGCATCGTCGCCGCCGCAGCCCACCGCAGCGGCGAGCAAGGCGATCCCGACCGCGACCGGTCGTGTCACTGTGGAATTCATCCGCAGATCTTTTCCGTCCACACCCTCACGCCGGCAGGAACGCCAGCGCGATCGCGGATGCGGTACTGGCGACCGAGGCGCCGATCAGGCTCATCAGCACACCGTGCGAGGCGTCGTTGACGGCCAGGTCGGAGCGGAACGCGATCCACAACCGTCCCGCCGACAGGATCATCCAGGCCAGGCACGACAGCAGGACGAACCAGAGCAGCCAGTTGAGCAGCTGCATCATCGGCGCCAGCACCTCGGCCGGCATCTGCTTGTAGGCGAACACGGTGATCACGTACCGATGACCGCGTTCATGATGGTGCCCGCGCTGGTCGCGACGACGCCGCCGATCATCGCGCCCGCGACCATCTTCGGCGATTCGAGGCCGCCGCCGGTCCAGCGCTCCCAGGCGAACTTGCCGCCGGCGTAGGTGATGCCGCAGATACCCGACAGCAGCACGAACCAGGTGAGGTAGCGCACCAGCTGCAGGATCTTCTCCGACCCGGGGGGAGCTTCCGGCGTCGGATTACCCACCTGGGCCAGGACAGTGCCGTACGTGTCCTGCACGGCGAGGAGGATCATGCTCATCGGGTGCCTTTCTCCCACTGTAAAGGTGTTGTGCCACAAACACTTCGACGCCGACACACGTTTGTACACCACCGGCGGCCGGACCGCCCGGTGATCATCGGTGGTCCTCCCCCGGCAGGGGCGAGCCGAGGCTCGCGCGAATCGCGCCCACCAGTTCGATCCCGAGCTCACCGATCTCGGTGGGTACCTCGTCGAGCGGATCGACGCGGCGTTTCCGGGGCGCCACCTCGTCGCCCGGCGACCAGACCGGCAGCGCCGCCGACTCGACGAGCGTCCACTCCTCGATCCACGGCACCTGCCAGACGTGCCCGGCGAGCGAGCCGACCACATCGCGGTAGCGGCGGATCTCCGGTGGCACCCGGCCGGGGCGCGCGGCGACGGTGATCAACCCGAGCATCAGCGACGGGCCCGCCAGGTTCGCGTGGTGCTGGCGCAGCAGGTCGTGCGCGCGGGTGAGACCGGAGATGGTCTCCCTGGCGACCAGCACGACATACGGCGACTCCCGGTCGAACACCCCGGGCCACCGGCCGCGGGCGTCGGCGGCGGGTGCGAGCACGTGCGCGAGCGTGGTGGCGCCCGCGCCACCGTGCACGCCGAGCAGCCAGATCAGCGGGGCCCGGCCCACTCCGGGCACCGGCCGTTCCCAGATCGGGGCGCGCAGCGATTCAGCAGGCGCGACGACCCCGATTCCGGGGGTTGCCGGTTCCCGGCGACGACGAAGATTCATAGCGGCCGTCATGATGCCACCCCCGCGAGCAACCGCCCATATGCTGCGCGCGTCGCTTCGGCGAGCTCGCTGTGCCGGACCAGTTCTCCGCGCGCCAGATGCGGGTCGTACGGGATCTCCACGACCTCGCGCACCCAGCCCGACAGATGTTCACGCAAATGCTCGGCTACGCGCGAGTCGTCGTGCGAATACTGGTGCGAGACAACGATGGTGGTGTCGGCGACCACCCCGGCCCCTTCGTCGCCGTAGTGGTCGTCGAGCCATTCCAGGGTCACCCGCAACCGATTGGCCGCGTCGACGCGCGCCGGAATGGCCAGCACGAGGGCGATCTCGGCATCGTCGAGCAGCGGCCGCAGTTGCCGTCCGGCAATCGGGTTGCCGCCGTCGTAGACCCCGGTGTACCCGCCGGTGTCCAACGCCCGGGCGACAGTGAGATATGTCGCGCGCCGCCGCAGCGGGGTCGCGTCGCGCCAGAGCAGTCCGAAGCCGGAGGTGGAGCGCGACAGGCACTCCTCGAGCGGGGCCGGTTCGTCGTCGCCCCGGCCGTAGACCCACGACTGCAGATTCACCGGGTGCAGGTGCTTGTCGGCGCCGCGCAGGGCCAGATCGCTGCCCGCCGCGGTGGCGTCGACGGCCACCGTCGCCGCGCCCTCGCCTGCCAGTTCCGCGGCGAGACCGAGCACGGTCGTCGTGGTGCCCGCACCGCCGCAGCCACCTACGACGAGGATCGGCCTGCGGCCACCGTCGCCGCCACGGCGCCGCAACCGCACCACCGGAGCCGGATCACGCGCCACCTCGGCCGACGCCTCGCCCTGGGGCGCGTCGTCGAGCCATCGGCTCCAGTCGTCTGTCATCGCTTCGCTCCTTACCCTGCCGCGATGCCCGTGATGAGCGTGCGATCGCCGACCAGCGCTGTCCGCACCGACTGCTTGGTGTAGGTGGCCGGTGCGCCCGCGGGCCGGAACTCGGTGACCTCCACCGTGAACCGGTCGTCGGCGACGGTGGTGATCCGCACGCAGTGGGTGGTCCCCACCGGGATGGAGTCGATACCGCGCTGGATCACGGCGGCGGGCGGGACCACGGCCTCGGGAGCGACGACGGCTCTGGCCGACTCGCCCGACCGGTCCACGTAATAGGCGTACTGGAAGGCGAGGACGGCGTCCGGCCCGGAGCCGGTGCCGCCCGCCTCGGCGCTGCGCACGACCGTGTCGGTGCGTTCGGTCGGGCACGCGCCGGTCTGGTCGGAGGTCAGGTTGCCCGCCGTGAAGTGCAGTGGCGCCGCGTGCCTGGCGGTGTCGCCACCGCCGCGGCCGAACAGCAGGAAGAACACCCCGGTGGCCGCGAGGACCAGCACGAGGACCGACACGGCGAGCACGATCCAGGTGCGGTTGCGGTCGCGCGAGCGCAACGCGCCCGACGGCTCGAGCACCCTGGCCTCGTCGTAGTCGTCGGCCGCGGCCTCGGGCCAGGGGAACTGGACCAGTTCGGCGTCGTAGTCGTCGTCGGGGCCGGGCGCGGGCTCGGCGACCCAGTCCGACCAGCCGCCGGTGAATTCGCTGCGCCGCGCGGCCAGTTCGGCGGGCGGCGCGGGCGCGGGTTCCGGATCGGGCTCGGCCGGGTACGGCCGGACCGCGTACGGGCGCTCGAGGTCGCCCGCGACGCCGTAGTAGTCGTCGGGGCGCTCGGCGGCGGTGTCGTCGGGAGCGGGTCCCGGCACGCTGTCCGGCGCGGGCCCGGTGGGCTCGGTGGCCGGTGCGGCGGTCGGGGCGCGCTCGGGGCGCTGCGAATATCGGGCGGGACCGTCGTCCTCGCCCGCCGCCGGTTCGGCGGTGTCCTGGCGCGCAGGGTCGGCTGCGTCGGATTCCGGTTCCAGCGCCGAATACCAGCGCGACAGTTCGTTGTACGACTTCAACATTTCCCCCTTTCCGCGGCGCCGGGCACAAGCATTCGCATGACAGACCTCTCGGTGATCAGTTCACAGAGAACGGGCGGGTGGTGGGAGCGGTGGTTCCGGGTAACGCGGCAGGCGGAGTCGTCGCGCCGCCGGATGAGGCGCCATCGGCTCCTGTCCCGAACGGAAATTGTCCCCCACCCGAGGGCACGGGTGTCCTCGACGCGCCGGTCGGGCTGGTGAAGATTCCGTTGCCGCGCTGGTCGGACCCCCCGACCGGGACCGCGCCCCGGCCGGAGACGGTGGCCGCGTCGCGCGCGACCGCGGCGAACCAGTCGGCCACGTACTGCGTCGGCGTCGCGCCCTGCGCGCCGACGGCCATGCGCGAGTAGGCATCGTGGCGCTGGGTGGTGTCCCAGTAGCGCACCCAGGTGGTGACGTCGAGCAGTTCGGCGTTGTCGGTGATGTTCTGCTGCACCGCGGTGAACGCTTCGTTGACCAGCCGCACACCGGTGGTCGGCGGCACCAGCTGCGGCACCGCGCCGGCCAGTTTCGTCCCGAGGACGGTGAGGCCGACCAGCGGATTCGACAGTGTCGCGGTGGCCAGTTCGGCGATGCTCGCCGGGTTGATGACGGTCTTGACCACCGTGGCCACGGCATTGAGCCCGATCATCCCGACCCGCAGCAGCGCCTGGAAGGCGGCGTTCACGTCGAGCTGGGTGCGTGGGTCGGCGGCGTCGGCGATGCGCTCGGAGATCGACTTCTTCGGCGAGATCGACAGATCGGCGAGCGTGCTGCCGGAGATGTCCTCCTGGACGACCGTGGTCGCGGTCTTGATGGAGGTGTAGGCCAGGGCCTGGGCGATGGAGACCAGCGAACCGATCGGGTCGCCGCCGGACAGTTTCACCTGGCCGACGAGATTGGTCACCGCGCGCAGCAGCGGCGCTCCCGCCGGCGCGTCGCAGGCCAGATCACCTGTCGCGCAGAAGCTTGCGACCCGGCCGGTGAGGGTGCCGAAATCGGTGGGCCGGTCGCTGCCGGTGCCGAGTCCGCCGCCGGGGGCCACGGCCTGGCGGACCGCGGCGATGTCGGACAGCGCGTCGCCGGAGGTGCCGGGCGCCGTGGCGGGCGCGGTGAGGTCGGGCGCGCCGGGGAACAGCGGCGCGTTCGTCCCCCGCGTGGGGTCGGCGAACAGGGCGACGGCGGCGACCTTGTCGGCCGCGACCACACCGCGATTGGCGCCCACCTCCTGGGCGAACAGCGAGGCCACATGGGCACCTTGGGAATACCCGACCACCGCGAGCCGGGAGTCCGGGCAGCGCTGGGCGACCTGACCGGCCATCGACCGCAGCCGCGCGAGCCCGCCCGCGACGGACTCGGTGTAGGGCACCGCGCCTCCCGGCACCGCGCCGCCGAATCCCGCCTCGTAGGGCACGTAGGCCCGGTCGACGAGTCCCGGTTCGGCGGCCTTGGCCAGCAGCGGCCGGAAGACGGTCGAGAGCATGCCGGTGTCGGTGGTGGGGGCGGCGTCCGGGGAGGACTCCCCCGTGCCCTGAATCCCCAACGCGTACAGCGCTGGACAGGCCGCGATCGGCACCTGCGTGGACGGCGCCGATTCCTCGGCGGTGGCCACGCCTGCCGATACCGACCCCAAAGCGACGGCGAACGCGAGCATCGTCCCCGTGAGTCGTGTCGAGCACCGAGCCATATCGATCCGCATCACAGTCCGTTTCGGCTGACCAGTGGAGCGTTGAAACGCAGTAAACCGTAACAGATTCCGTGACCCCGAATCCCTGCCCAAACATGCCCTTTCGCTGCCACCGGCAAACCTCTTCGGACCAGCAATCTTCTGGCGATCAGCGGGCGTGCGGTGGGTACACAGCGGCCCGGGCACTCTCGCGAACGAGAGTGCCCGGGCCGTGGTTCGGATCAGGCGGCCGAGGTCACGCGGTAGACGTCGTACACGCCTTCGACATTGCGCACCACGTTGAGCAGGTGCCCCAGGTGCTTGGGATCGCCCATCTCGAAGGTGAACTTGCTGATCGCGACCCGGTCGCCGTGCGTGGCCACCGACGCGGACAGGATGTTGACCTTCTCGTCGGCGAGCACCTTGGTGACATCCGACAGCAGCCGGGTGCGATCGAGCGCCTCGATCTGGATGGCCACGAGGAACACCGACGACGGCGACGGCGCCCATTCGACGTCGATGATCCGCTCGGCCTGTTCCCGCAACGACCCGGCATTCGTGCAGTCGGTGCGGTGCACGCTCACCGCGCCGCCGCGGGTGACGAAGCCCATGATCTCGTCGCCGGGCACCGGGGTGCAGCACTTGGCCAGTTTCGCCACGGTGCCGGTCGCGCCCGGGATGAGCACGCCCGCGTCGCCGGTGACCCGCTGCCGGGCCGGGGTGGTCGACGGGGTGGACCGCTCGGCCAGTTCGTTCTCGACGTCACCGATGCCGCCGAGCTGGGCCATGAGCCGTTGCACCACGTGATGCGCCGAGACCTGGTGCTCGCCGACGGCGGTGTAGAGCGCGGAGATGTCGGAGTAGTGCAGCTCGTGCGCGACCGCGGTCATGGCGTCGACGCTCATCAGCCGCTGCAGCGGCAGCCCGACCCGGCGCACCTCCTTGGAGATCTGCTCCTTGCCGCTTTCGAGCGCTTCCTCCCGGCGCTCCTTGGCAAACCATTGGCGAATTTTGGCCTTCGCGCGTGGCGAGACGACGAAGTTCTGCCAGTCCCGGCTCGGGCCCGCGTTCTGCGCCTTGGAGGTGAACACCTCCACGACCTCGCCGTTCTCGAGCTGACGCTCCAGCGCGACGAGCCTGCCGTTGACCCTGGCGCCGATGCACTTGTGCCCGACCTCGGTGTGCACGGCGTAGGCGAAGTCGACCGGGGTGGACTTCTGCGGCAGCGTGATCACATCACCCTTGGGCGTGAACACGAAAATCTCCGGCGACTTCAGGTCGAAGCGCAGCGACTCGAGGAACTCCGCCGGGTCCGCGGCTTCGCGCTGCCAGTCGAGCAGCTGGCGCATCCAGGCCATGTCGTCGACCTCGGCGGCGTCACCGGAGTGCTTGCCCTTGGTCTCCTTGTAGCGCCAGTGCGCGGCGATGCCGAACTCGGCGGTGCGGTGCATGTCCTGGGTGCGGATCTGCACTTCCAGCGGCTTGCCGTCGGGTCCGACGACGGTGGTGTGCAGCGACTGGTAGACGCCGTAGCGCGGCTGGGCGATGTAGTCCTTGAACCGGCCCGCCATCGGCTGCCACAGCGAGTGCACCACGCCGACCGCGGCGTAGCAGTCGCGGACCTCGTCGCACAGGATGCGCATGCCGACCAGGTCGTGGATGTCGTCGAAGTCCTTCCCCTTGACGATCATCTTCTGGTAGATCGACCAGTAGTGCTTGGGCCTGCCCTCGACGACGGCGTTGATCCGCGACGCGGCCAGCGTGTTGACGATCTCGGCGCGCACCTTCGCCAGGTAGGTGTCACGCGAGGGCGCGCGGTCGGCGACCAGGCGCACGATCTCGTCGTACTTCTTGGGGTGCAGGATCGCGAAGGCGAGGTCCTCGAGCTCCCATTTGACGGTGGCCATACCGAGGCGGTGCGCCAGCGGCGCGATCACCTCGAGGGTCTCCTTGGCCTTCTTGGCCTGCTTCTCCGGCGGCAGGAAGCGCATGGTGCGCATGTTGTGCAGCCGGTCGGCGACCTTGATCACCAGCACGCGCGGATCGCGGGC
Source organism: Nocardia asteroides (assembly GCF_900637185.1). Taxonomy (NCBI): domain Bacteria; kingdom Bacillati; phylum Actinomycetota; class Actinomycetes; order Mycobacteriales; family Nocardiaceae; genus Nocardia; species Nocardia asteroides. Next base: position 5,332,062 of record NZ_LR134352.1, read on the forward strand.
CATGGCGATGATCATCTTGCGGATGGTCTCGGCCTCGGCGGCCGCGCCCAGGTTGACCTTGTCCAGCTTGGTGACGCCGTCGACGAGGTGGGCGACCTCCTGCCCGAACTCCTCCTTGAGCTGGTCGAGCGAGTAGCCGGTGTCCTCGACGGTGTCGTGCAGCAGCGCCGCGACCAGCGTGGTGGTGTCCATGCCGAGTTCGGCCAGGATGTTGGCGACCGCCAGCGGGTGGGTGATGTAGGGGTCACCCGACTTGCGGAACTGCTTGGCGTGACGTTCGTCGGCGACGTCGAAGGCGCGCTGCAGCAGCGCGAGGTTGGCCTTCGGGTACAGCTCCCGGTGGACGGTGGCCAGCGGTTCCAGCACCGGCTTCACCGCGGCGATGCCCCGTTGACCGGTCATCCGGCGCGCGAGCCGGGCCCGCACCCGCCGCGAGGCGGAGCTGGGCACCGACGCGGTCGGGGACTGCTTGGCGGGTTCGGGGGTCGCCGGGGCACCAGCGTTCCGCGGGGCGCCGGTGGAATCCTGCCCAACCTTCGCCTCGCCGAGTTGTCGAGTCATGCCACCGCCTCTCACGCTGCATTCGGACCCTGTGGGCCGAGTGCTGCAACCGCCCGGACCACCAACTTTAGTCCCCGCACCGACCTGGTGTTCGGTTCCCCGCGGTCACAGGCGTGCGACGGTAGCGACTCGGCCCGAAAACCTCCCCCGACCTGGGGATCTGTCAGCGTTCGTCGAGCGCGGTCCGGGCACCGCGCAGGCTGTGCCCGGCCAGGCGGCCCGGTGGCGCCCCCAGCAGGTCCAGCACGGTCGGGGTGATGTCGATCAGGGAGTGGGCGCCGGTGGTGGTGCCGGGCGCGAAGTCGGCGCCGCGGGCGATGACGAAGTTCGCGGTCTCGTCGGGTGTCTGACCACCGTGCCCGCCGGTCGGGAGGTGGCCGTGGTCGGTGGTGACGAGCACGGTCCACCGCTCCCCGGGGTGGGCGTCCGCGCGGCGGTCGACGGCGGCGACGATCTGCCCGACGAGCTCGTCGACGCGCCGGATGGCCGCGAGGTAGGCCCGCGAGGCGCCGCCGTGTCGATGTCCGGCCAGGTCGACCTGGTCGAGGTGGGTGAAGGTGAGGTCGGGCCCCGTGCGCTCGACGGTGCGGGCCACCTCGGTGGCGGTGCGGGCGTCGGTGGCCGACTCGTCGGTGTCGCGCGGGTCGGGGGCGGTGGTCAGGGCGATGTCGGCCCGCCGGTCCCCCGCGGCGGCGATGGTGGCGATCTGGTCCCAGGTGCCGATCGAGACGGTGTGCCGGGCGGGGTCGGCGCGTTCGATCCGGGTGAACACGCTGGGGTGGGCGAGGAACGGGCCGGCGTCGAAGCTGTTGCCGGTGATGCCGTGGTCGGTGTCCCACACGCCGGTCAGCGCGCTGGCCCAGGACGGTCCCGAGACGGTGATGTGGCCGGCGATGCTGCCGGTGGAGAGCAGGCCCTGGGCGGCGAGGTGACGCAGGCGCGGGGCCCGGGTCCGGTCGGCCTTGGCGAACAGCAGCCCGTCGATCCCGATCACCACGACCTTGGCGGTGGCCCCGGCGGCGCCCGGCCGGGGCGCCCCGAACGCGGCCGCCGCGTCGACCGGGCTCTCCGGTGCGTCGAAGGCGGTGGCGGACCCGGCGGCCGAGCACAGCAGCGGGATGGTCAGCAGCGCGGTGGCGAGCGCGACGAGCACCTTCGCCGGAGCCGACATCTCGTGCATGTGCCCACGATGCGCCGGCGGACGCCGGGTCGCGAGACCGGCGCGGCGGTGTTCATCGACGTTTCACCGGGTCCGCGTCCGCCGGTCGCCTCGCTGAACGAAAGGCCAACGGGGCGAGCGGGTCACACGGCGGCGAGCTCGTCGGCGAGCACGGCGACGGTCTCGCGGATCTGCTGTTCGGTGTGGCAGGCGGTGACGAAGAAGCGCAGCCGCGCGAGGTCCTCGGGGACGGCCGGGTAGACGATCGGATTGACATTGATCCCGCGACGCAGCAGCGCGTTCGACAGCCGCAGGGTGCGCAGCGAATCGCCGACGATGCACGGGACGATCGGGGTGTCGAAACTGGCGCCGGTGTCGATGCCCGCCTCGCGGGCCAGCCGCAGGAACAGCTGCGCGTTGCGCCGCAGCTGGTCGAGCGGGGCGGGGTCGGTGCGGAGCCGCCGGATGGCCGCGGCCGAGGCGGCGGCGTTCATCGGGGTCATGCCGACGCTGTAGACGAATCCGGGTGTCGTGTACTTGAGGAAGCGGATCAGTTCCGCGCTGCCCGCCACATAGCCGCCGCACCCGGCCAGCGCCTTGGACAGCGTGCCCGACCACAGTTCGACGTCGCGGCGGTCGACGCCGAAGTACTCGCCGATGCCGCCGCCGTGCGCGCCGAGCACGCCGACGCTGTGCGCCTCGTCGATCATCAACAGGGCCTGATGCTTCTTCTTGACATCGATGATCGCGGGCAGGTCGGGGATGTCGCCGTCCTGGCTGTAGACGCCCTCGATGAGGATCAGGACCCGGCGGTAGCGGGGCCGCAGTTCGTCGAGCAGCCGGTCCAGCGCGGCGTGGTCGTTGTGCGGGAACGGCCGCCGGGTGGCGCCCGAGAGCACGCAGCCCTGCAGGATGCTGTCGTGGGCGAGGCTGTCGTGGATCACCAGGTCCTCGGGCCCGACGAGATGGCCGATGACGGTGACGTTCGTGGAGTGGCCGCCGACCAGCGCGATCGCGTCCTCGGTGCCGAGCAGCCCGGCGAGTTCGGCCTCGAGTTCCCGGTGCACCGGCTTCTCCCCCGAGAGCACCCGGCTGGCCGAGCAGGAGCTGCCGTAGCGGGCGACGGCGTCCTGCACGGCCGCCACCACCGCCGGATGCCCCGACAGGCCCAGGTAGTTGTAGCCGGCGTAGTTCACCACCGGGACACCGTCGATCAGCGAGGTGTCGCGGGTGACGCCGTCGTTGATCAGGAAGTACGGGTTGTCCAGGCCGAGCGCGGCCGCGCCCGCCAGCCGGTCCTCGATGGCCTTCACCTCGGCGAAGTCGGCGATGCGGTACTCCGGCACGACGGCGGCCCGCACCGGCTCCGGCGCGACGGGCGCCTGCGGCGCGGGCGTCGCGCCGAGCTGCGCACCGACATGGCCGACGACGTCGCCGAGGGTGGTCGACGCGGTGGGCCACGCCGGATCGATCCGCAGCCCGGGCAGTTTGCGCATGAGCCCGCCGAACAGGTCGGCCAGCATCATCGAGTCGAATCCGAGCTCCCCGGCTAGGGTTTCGCCGTCCTTCAGCCGCTCGACGGAGTAACCGCTGACCCGCGCGCATTCCGCGCGGACGAGCCCGGCGAGCACGGCCGGATCGGCGGTGGAACTCGACGCGGACCCGCCGGCCGTCGCGAACCCGGCGCTGGGGCTCGGTGCGGACCCGGCGGCCAAGCCCTGCGCGGACCCGGCGGCCAAGCCCGTCGCGGTCGCGGTCGCCCCGCCGGCCAGGCTCGCGAGCAGGGCGTTCTGTTCGCGGAAGAGCGCGATCATCTGGTCCATGGTGGTGTCCTCCGCCGGGGTGGCAGGTGTCGGGCGGGCCGGTTCGACCCAGAATCGGTGTTCGGTCGAGAACGTGTACGCGGGCAGGCGCCGCCGTACGCGCTGGGTGGGGGTGTAGAGCTGATCCCAGTCGGGGTCGAGTCCGTCGCGGTGCAGGGCGGCGACGGTGCCGGCGAGTTCGTGGCCGGTCGAGCCCGGGCCAGGGCTCGGGGCGAGGCAGCGCGGCAGCAGGTCGGGGCGGATCCGGCCGACGAGCGGAGTCAGGGTGCGCCGGGGGCCGATCTCGACGACATGGGTGGGGTCGGTGGCCAGGGCCGCGGTCAGCGCGTCACCGAACAGCACGGTGGCGCCGACGTGGTCGACCCAGTAGTCGGCGTCCATCACCTCGGCCGGTTCGAGCAGCCGCCCGCGCACGGTCGAGTAGATCGGCAGCGCGGACGCCCGGTAGGAGCAGTCGCGGGCGACGGCGGCGAACTCCGCCAGCATCGGCGCCATGAGCGGGCTGTGGAACGCGTGCGACACCGTGAGCGGCGTACTGGCGACCGCCCGGCCGGCGAGCGCGGTACGGAGGCGGCCCAGCGCCGGGCCCGCGCCGGAGAGCACGAGGTCGGCCGGTCCGTTGACGGCGGCGACGGCGACCTCCGGTTCGTCGGCGAGCAGCTCGGCCAGCTCCGCGCGGCCCGCGCGCACCGCGAGCATCGCCCCGCCGCCGGGCAGCCGCTGCATCAGCCTGCCGCGGGCGGCGACCAGCCTGCTCGCGTCGTCGAGGTCGAGCACCCCGGCCACGGCCGCCGCCGCGAACTCCCCGATGCTGTGCCCGAGCACCCAGTCGGGCCGGACTCCGGCGTCGGCGAGGGCGTGCGCCAGCGCGTATTCCAGGGCGAAGATGCCGGGCTGGGCGAGGGCGGTGGCGTCGATGCCCGCGGTGTCGTCGAGCAGCAGTTCCCGGATCGAGGTGTCCAGGTGCGGGCTCAGCGCGGCGTCGCCGGCGTGCAGCGCCCGCCGGAACGCCGGGCTCGCCGCGTCGAGCGCGGCGGCCATCCCGGGGTACTGGGAGCCCTGCCCGGTGAACAGCCACCCCGCCCGGACCGGTTCGGCCACACCGGTTTCCGCGCCGTCACGCAACCGGCTGATCGCCTCGGCCGGGTCGGCGGCGACGACCGCGAGCCGATGCCGCCCCGAGGATTTCACCTGATTGCTCGTCCAGCAGACCTGCGCGAACCGATCCGCGGGCACCGATTCCAGGGCCTGGGCGAGCCGGGCGGCGTTGCGCTGCAGGCCCGCCGGCGAATCGGCCGACACCGTGAGCACCCCGCCGCCCGTCGCCGGGCGCTCGGCGGTCGTGGGCGCGGTGGCCAGGACGAGGTGCGCGTTCGTGCCGCCGAGGCCGAAGCTGCTGATCCCGGCCAGCGCGGGCCCGGCCAGCGGCATCGGGTCGGCGAGCAGCCGGAGCCCGTTGCGTTCCAGGTCGAGTCGCGGGTTCTCCTGCTCGGCGAACCGGGTCGGCGCGACGACTCCGTGGTGCAGGCTCAGCGCGACCTTCAGCAGCCCCGCGACCCCGGCGGCGCCCTCGGTATGGCCGAGATTGCCCTTGATGGACCCGATGCCACACGGCCGCACCCGATCCCGGCTGTGCAGGCCGCCGAGGGCCCGGACCTCGATCATGTCGCCGAGCACGGTCCCGGTGCCGTGCGCCTCGACGAAGTCGATCGCGCGCGCCTCGACACCGGCCTTGCGGTAGGCCGCGTCGATCACCTGCTGCTGCGCCCACCGGTTCGGTGCGGTGATGCCGTTGCTGCGCCCGTCGGAGTTCACGGCGCTGCCCTTGATCACGGCGTAGATCGGCAGACCGGCGGCCTGCGCGTCGGCCAGCCGCCGCAGCACCAGGACCGCCACGCCCTCACCGCGGACGATCCCGTCGGCGGCGGCGCTGAACGGCTTGCAGCGCGCGTCCGGCGCCGACAGCCCGGCCTGGGTGTAGAAGACCCCGACGGCCGGGGTGAGCACGAGGTTCACCCCACCCGCGACGGCCTGGTCGCAGTCGCCGGAAGCCAGTGCGGCACAGGCGAGATGGACCGCGACCAGCGAGGACGAGCAGGCGGTGTCGACCGCGAGGCTCGGACCCTTCAGGTCGAACTGGTACGACAGCCGGTTGGCGGTCATGAAGTAGCCGTTGCCCGAACCGTGCTGCGGGGTGATGGCGGCGTAGTCCGACATCTGCAGGTTGGCCCACTCGTTGGCCATCACCCCGATGTACACGCCGGTGCGCGAACCGGATTGGGCCCTCGGGTCGAGGGTGGCGTCCTCGAAGGCCCGCCAGGTCGCCTGCAGCAGCAGCCGCTGCTGGGGATCCATCGTCTCGGCCTCGTGCGGGGTGATACCGAAGAAGTCGTGATCGAAGGCGTCGGCGTCGTCGATGAAGCCGCCGCTGTGGGTGTTGATGGTGCCGGGGCCGCCCGCCGGATCGTGGAAGTCCTCGGCATGCCAGCGATCGGCGGGCACCGCCGAGATCGCGTCCCGGCCGTCGAGCAGCAGCTGCCACAGTGCCGCGGGATCGGCCGCGCGCGGGAAGCGGCAATCCAGCCCGACGATCGCGATGTCGTTCATGCCGCGTAGGCGAACTCGTCGGCGAGATAGCCCGCGATCGCGGCGATGGTCGGATAGTCGAAGACCAGGGTCGGATCGATCTCGAGGTTCCAGCGGTCCTCGATCTCCCCGCACAGAGAGACCGCCGAGACCGAGTCCATGCCGAGCTCGGCCAGCGGGATGGACGGATCCACCTGGTGCCGGGCCCGGTCGGTGTAGTCGGCGACGCGCTCGACGAGCCAGTCCTGGATCGTCGTGGCCGGGTGGGTGGCGGTGCTGCGGAACATGGTCGGCTCCTGGCTGGTTCGGGGTCGGTCAGACGGTGAGTGCGCGGTCGAGCGCCGGTTCGAGGTCCTCGTGCAGTACCCGTTCGAGTCGGTGCGCGAGGAACGCCTCGCGCATCGAGCCGCGCTGGACCTTGCCGCTGGTGGTGCGATGCACCGCGCGGGCGGAGCGGGCGGCGACGAGCACGACATTCGGTGCGGGCACATCGAATCCGCGCGCCACCGCGATCTTGATCGCCGAGGTCAGTTCGGCGAGCGTGGTGTCGCCGAGCAGTTCCGGCCGCACGCCCTGCATCACCACGAGGCGTTCCCGGTCGAGCACCTCCACCGAGACCACCGCGCCCGCGTTGCCCGCCAGCGCGGGGTGCAGTTCCTGCACGCGTTCCTCGACGTCGGCGGGATGGACGTTGCGGCCGTTGACGATCAGCAGGTCCTTGAGCCGGCCCGCGACGAACAGGTCGCCGTCGTGGATCAGGCCCAGATCGCCGGTCCGCAGGTACGGTCCCTCGCCGCCGAGATGGGCGTCGAAGACCGCGCGGGTCTCGGCGGGCCGGTTCCAGTACCCGGCGGCGACGCTGTCCCCACGCACCCAGATCTCGCCGGTGACGCCGTCGGCGACTTCGTCCCCGGTCGCCGGGTCGACGATACGGATCTCCAGGCCGTCGGCGGCGCGGCCGCAACCGACCAGCGGCGAGTCCCCGGGCCGGTCGTAGTACACCGGCGCCGCGCCCATCTTCGCCGAACTCGCCAGCAGGGTCACCTCGGCCAGGCCGTAGGCGGGCAGGAAGGCGGTCGGCCGCAGCCCGGCGGGGGCGAATCGCTCCAGCACCGCTTCGATGGTGCGCGCCCGCACCGGCTCGGCGCCGCTCAACGCGGCCTCGAGGCTGCTCAGGTCGAGTTCGGCGAGCTGGTCGTCGGTGACCCGGCGCAGGATCAGGTCGTAGGCGAAGTTCGGGGCGGCGGTGCAGGTCGCCCGGTACCGGTCGATGGCCTGCAGCCAGCGCACCGGCCGCTTGATGAACGTGGTCGGCGCCATGAACACCAGATTCGCGCCCGCGTAGGCGGCGCCGAGCAGCATGCCGATCAGGCCCATGTCGTGGAATTGCGGGATCCAGCTGACGCCGGTCGAGTCGGCGTTCATGCCCCGCGCGGCGATCGCGGCCTCGTTGTGCAGCAGATTGCGGTGGGTGACGACGACGCCCTTGGGCGTGCCCGTCGATCCCGAGGTGTACTGCAGGAAGGCGATCGTGCCGAGATCGATCTCGGGCAGCTCCCAGGCCTCGGCGTCACCGAGCGGCTGGTCGGTGGCGACGACGGTCGCGGTGGTGGCGGACTGGACCAGCTCGGCGAAGTCGGCGGTGGTGAGCACGAGCTGCGCGCCGGAGTCGGCGATCACGCCGCGCACCCGCTGTGCGGCCCGGTCCTCGTGCGGCAGCGGCGCCGGGACGGCGACGACTCCGGCGTACAGGCAACCGAGGAAGGCGCGCAGGAACGCCATGCCATCGAGGTAGAGCAGCACCACCGGCTGGGCCGCCTCCGGCCGTCCGGACAACCACTGGGCAAACGCACGGGCGTCGCGGTCGAGTTCGCGGTAGGTGACGACCTCCTCGACCAGGTCGCGACCGGATTCACGCAGGTAGATGTAGGAACGATCGCCCGCGTACCGGGCGAACTGCTGCCTGACGTGGTGCACGTAGCTCGACTGCATGTCGTGGTTCCTTCGAGAGGGTCGGTGGCGTAGCTACTACTCTGCGCTCCTGTCCGACGCATCGGAAGAGACCTCAGGGGCCACCCGCCGAACCCTCAGGGTGGGTGCGCCCGACCCCTTGGTGGCACCCGATCCGGCGTTGACAGCGCCCGCTCGCTGTGGCCTGCTCGGCAGGTGGAGAACAACGCGCCGATCCGTCTCGCCGCCGCCGCCGACCTGCACCTGCGACCCGCGGTCGCCGGCCGGTTCCGGCCCGACCTGCTGAACCTGGCCGGTCACGCCGACCTGCTCGTACTGGCCGGGGATCTCACCGACGGCGGCACCGTCGCCAATATGGAGCTGCTGTGCGCCGAACTGACCGGTCTCCCGATCCCGACCGTCGCCGTCCTGGGCAATCACGACCACGACGAGCACCTCGGCGACCTGATCACCCGCCGGCTCACCAGTCTGGGAATCGTTGTCCTGGAAGGTGATTCGACGGTGATCACCATCCGCGGCCGCCGCATCGGCGTCGCCGGGGTGATGGGCGGCTCCGGCGGTTTCCCCGGCCACCCCGGCGACCCCACCACCGGATCCGCCGAACACCGCGCTCGCATGCTCCGCGGCCCGGCCGACGCCGCCCGCCTCCACCGAGCCCTGGACACCCTGGACTGCGACACCCGCGTCGCCGTCACCCACTTCTCCCCCGTCGTGGACACCCTCGTCGGCGAACCCGTCCGCATCTACCCCGGCCTCGGCTGCGCCGCCCTCGCCGACGCGATCGACGCGACCACCACCTTGGCCCTGCACGGCCACGCCCACGCGGGCACCGAACACGGCCGCACCCCCGGCGGCGTCCCCGTCCGCAACGTCTCCCACCCGGTCCTGCGCCGCACCTACGCCGTCTACGAGCTGTGACCTGCCGGTACCCGCCGCGTGGGCGGGCTAGGGCTCGTTCTCGGTGAAGGCCCAGACGACGGCGGGGCGGCCGGTGGCTTTGACGCGGCGGCGTTCGCCGGTGCGGTCGAGGCCGGGGATGGTGGCGAGGGTGCGGTTGAGGTTGGCGGGGTCGGGGCGGGTGCCGTGCAGGGAGGTGCTGAGGTCGACCGCGCGGGTGGCGGGGAACTCGGCGCCGGCCAGGGCGCGGGTGAGGGGCAGGTCCTTCCAGAGCATGCCCGCGAGCAGGGCCCGGCTGGTGTCGACAATGCGGTTGTGGTCGAAGGCCAGCGGCGGTACCGCGTCGAATTCGGCCCACTCGGCCGGGCTCTCGTGCTCGGCGACCACGGCCCACATCGCGATCGACAGCGTAGGGCCGCGGGGATCGCGGTGCGGTTCGTCGAAGGTGACGAGCTGACCGACCGCGCCGATCGCTTCGGTGGGGACCCCGAGTTTGGTGTGCACCGCGCGGCGGGCGGCGTCGGCCAGCCGCTCACCACGGCCGAGCAGGACGCCGGGCAGGGCGAGTTCACCGGTGAACGGCTCGAACTCGCGCGGGGCGATACCGACGCGCACGCTGCTGTCGGCATCCCAGCAGCGCAACGTCACGACATCGATCGATACGACGGATTGCTCCACGTCGGCCCATCCTGCCTCGAGCGGGCCCCGGATGCGAAGCTCCGGTCGTCGCACCGGACATCGCGGAGCCCCGGTCCGCGATGTCCGGCATCGCCGACGACATCCGCCGTCCGCGCTGTCACCGTGCTCGTCCACCGGGCACGGCGACGGCATCGGCGAGCACCGGATCGACTGTCCGTTCTCCCGCCGTGCCCACACTGAGCAGCGCTTCGTCACGCACGACGCGGTCGCGACGGTCCGGACCGTGCCCGGTGAGCGCGACCGGGAGGCCGAGACGAGCGGCCAGCCAGTCCGCCGGATCCGTCTCGACCGGGACGAGGACCGGGGTCGCCGCCGACAGCTGGGCGGTGAGCCGCTCCTGGTGTTCGAGATCACGCCACCGGCCGGGCGTCAGCGCGGTGACGACACCGTCGGGGGTGTCGTATGCGACTGCGGCACAGATCGTTCCGGGCACGTCGAGGTGGTTGACCACGAGTCCGTCGATCCCACCGCACACCTCCACCGCGTACCGCAGCAGAATCGGATCGAGGTGCCCCTGCCGGAACGCGCCCTGATACGGCCCGGTCCCGTTGTGCGGCTCGGGATACCCGAGCGCCGCCTCGGTGGGGAACGGTCCGGCGCCGTGCCGGGTCATATAGGACCGGGTCACGCCGAGAACTGTTGCCGTGCCACCGATCCCGGCGACGAGTGCCCTGGCGTGCCGCGGCTCGACGGTCGACCAGGTGGTGTGCGGGTGGAACCCGCGCCACTCGTCGAGCAGCACCCCCTGCGCCCCTTCGAACACCAGCCTGCCGCGCTCCGCCGCCCGCCCGAGTTCGCCCGCGTCGGTGATGCGTACGGCGCGGGCGAACTCGCCGTACATCGCGACCAGCGCGTCGACGGTTTCGTATCCGTGCGCGCTCGGCTCGATCAGCGCGGCGTAGTGCGCGGCCAGGCGATCCAGTTTGCCGCGCAGCACGTCGGGCGTGCGGCAGTCGGCCACCGTCGGCGCGTCGTGTTCCAGTGCGTACCAGGCGGTTTCGCCGATCCCGCGACCGCAGGATCCGTGCCGCGAGGAACCCCTCGCGTCTTCGCGCGCACGGTTGGCCGCGATGTGGATCGGCGTGGTGAGCAGGGCGCGCCCGTCGACGGCGAGCAACCCCAGCGGGTCGGGCACGCCCGCCGCGGCCAGCCGCTCGGACTCGGCCGCGAGGGCGATCGGCTCCACCAGCACGCGCTCGGAGAGCAGGGTGGGCACCCCGTGGAAGGTGCCCGCCCCGAACTGGGCGAAGGTGTGTTGCCGGTCGCCGGCGACCACGGTGTGCGCTGCCTGCGCGCCGCCGTTGAACCGCACGACCGCCGCCACCTCGAGCCCGGCCTCCGGGGCGCACAGCCAGTCGACCGTGGCGCCCTTGCCCGCGTCGCCGAAGCCGAGATCGACGACGATGATGTGCCGTGCGCCGCTCATCACAGTTCCTCTTCCCTCTCGTCGGTCAGTGCCCGGGCGGCAGGGCCCGCAGGCCACGGGCGGGCTGCGCGCCCAGCGCCCGGCCCACCGCGTCGGCCTCGTCGACCGACCCCACGTCGCGCAGATCCGCCAGGCCGGTGTCGACGTCGACCCGGTCCTCCCCCAGGCCGATGGTCAGCGCGATGAGTTCGCACACCGCGCCCGGGTCGTCGAGCTTCAGGAAGTTCTGCCCGAGCAGTCCCCGCCAGTGTTCGGCGATCTCCGGATCCCGGTAGTACGAGGACTGATTCGGCAGGATGTAGTACACGTGCCAGCGTTCGGCCAGTTCGCGATAGATCGACTCCACCGACACGTCGCGGCGCACGTGATCGCCGATCACCGACCGAATGTGCCGGGCGGCCAGGCGCGGCTTGTTCAGCTCGTCGCCGATGACGAACAGGTATCCGCGCTTGCCGCGCTTGTCCCACGCGTCGGTCGCCGTGTACTGGGTCATGAAATAGGCGGCCAGCTCGTAGCTTTCGGACTTCTGGCCGCCCCCGCCGCCTTCGAGCAGGATGGCGCGCAGCTGCTCGTCCATCCGGTTGTCGGACTCGAACTGCCCGATCTGCAACGGCACCCGGTCGGTGTCGGCGTCGCCGATCGCGCCGAACAGGATCTGCGGATCCTGGGCGTAGCCCTTGCTCTTCAGCAGTCCGTGCAGCTTGCCGAGCTTGTCCTGCATGATCCGCGGCACCCTTCCCATCGAGCCGGTGACGTCGAACAGCACCGCCACCGGCAGCGAGTTCCCGTGCTCGGCCGAGTCCCGGCATTCGCGCACACCCACCCCGAACGGGTCGAGCAGCGGGTGCGCGCACCAGCTCTCGTACGGCCGCTCCCGCATCTGCGCGGTGTAGCCGAAATCGTCCTCCCCGGCCCGTGCCCGGAACGTCTTACCCGCCCGGTACGCCGTGTCGTCCCAGTGTCCGTACCCCATGTGAACCGCTCCCTCTCACTCGCGTTGTTTTAGTCTAAACAACCAAAACAAGCACCGTCAAGAGGTTCTGTACCTTTCGACCAAAACCTGCGCGACCCCGGCGCCGCCACCGGCGCCGGGGTCACCGGGCTATTCGCTCAGCCCGTCGGGGGTGAGTTCCAGGGTGCGGGTCACCCCGATCTCGTCGAGGAACCGCGCGTCGTGGCTGACCACGATCAGCGCACCCTCGAAGGAGGCCAGCGCCTGGGTCAGGTGGGCCAGGCTCGGGAGGTCGAGGTTGTTGGTCGGTTCGTCGAGCATCAGCAGCTTCGGTGCGGGTTCGGCCAGCAGCAGCGTGGCCAGCGCCGCGCGCAACCGCTCCCCGCCCGACAGGGCCGAGGCCGCGATGTCGGCGTCGGTTCCCCGGAACAGGAAGCGCGCCAGCTGACCCCGGATCTGTTCGGCACCCGCGTGCGGCGCGGCCGCGGCGACATTGTCGAACACGCTGCGGTCCTCGTCGAACACGTCCAGCCGCTGCGGCAGCAACCGCCACGGCACTTTCGGCCCCTCGGCCACGATCCGGCGCAGCAGGGTCGACTTACCCGCGCCGTTGCGACCCGTCAGCGCGATCCGTTCCGGCCCGCTCACCCGCAGATCCACCACCGGCCCGTTGGCCAGCCGCGCCCGTTCCAGCACCACGACATCCTGCCCCGGATAGAGCCGGGTGCCGGGCAACTCGATGCGCACCTCCCGGTCGGCCCGCACCAATTCCTCGGCCTGGCCCAGGGTTTCGCGGGCGGTGTCGAGCTTGTCGATATGCGAGTTGCGCAGTTTGCCCGCCGACACCTCGGCGGCGTTCTTGCGCAGCCCGGCCACGATCTTGGGCACCCGCTTGTTGTCCTGCATCTTCTGCGCGAAGCGCGCCCTGCGGTCGAGCTTCGTGCGCGCCTCGACCAGCTCGCGCGCCTGCCTGCGGACATCGCTGCGGGCATCGCGCACCGCCGCGCGGGCCGCCTCCTGCTCCTGTTCGACGATCCGTTCGTACTCACCGAAATTGCCACCGAACATGCGGATCTCGCCCGCCCTGAGCTCGGCGATCCCGTCCATCCGGTCCAGCAGGTCCCGGTCGTGGCTGACCACGAGCACGGTGCCGGCGAACTGGCGGATCACCTCGTAGAGCCGCGCGCGGGCGACGCTGTCGAGATTGTTGGTCGGTTCGTCGAGCAGCAGCACGTCGGGTTCGCGCAGCAGTTCGGCGACCAGCCCGAGCAGCACGGTCTCGCCACCGGAGAGCGTGTCGAGGGTGCGGTCGAGATCGGCGGCGGAGCCGGCGACGTAGTCGAGGCCGAGCTTGCCGAGCAGCGCGATGGCCTCGTCCTCGATCTGCCAGCTGGTGCCGACGACGTCGAAGTCGTCGGGTTCGCCGAGACCGCTCTCGATACGCCCCAGCGCGGCCCTGACCTCGGCGATACCGAGCACCGCGTCCACGCGCTGTCCGGTCTGCATGCCGAGGTCCTGGCGCAGGTAGCCGAGCCGGCCGGGCACTGTGACCGACCCGCGCGCCGGGCGCAGCGCGCCGGTGATCAAGCGCAGCAGGGTGGACTTGCCCGCCCCGTTGCCGCCGACCAGGCCGACGTGACCGGGGCCGAGCACGGCGTCGAGCCCGTCGAATACGACGGTGCCGTCCGGCCAGGAAAAAGTGAGATCGGACAGAGAAACAGAGACCATGCGGATCACCTCGAGGTGCGACGGATACACGGTGCGCGGAATGCGGACCGTCCGGGAGCGCTACCTCAAGAAATCAACGCGTGACTCCGATCGCCGGGAACAAGACCATTCATTGATAACACCTCGCGTCGCCCTCGCGCCACCCCCTTTTCTGCGGCCGTGAGCCCGCTCACCCGGCCCCCGGTGTTGCGGTCCGGCTCACTTATCGTGGAGGCGCACACCGAGGAGGGGATGGGAAGTGAGCGCTGACGTCGTCATCGTCGGCGCGGGATACGCCGGGATCAGCGCGGCCAAACGGCTGGCCGCTGCCGACGGTGTCCGTGTCGCGATGGTGAACCCGAGCCCGTACTTCGTCGAACGCATCCGGCTGCACCAGTATCTGGCGGGCACCCACCCGGCCCGGCGTCCGTTGCGAGCCGTCCTACCTGCCCGCGTCGAGCTGATCGTCGACACCGTCACCGCGATCGACGAGCGAAATCACCTGCTGCACACCGGCTCCGGACGCGAACTGCGATACGGGCACCTGGTCTACTCCCCCGGCAGTCATTCCGACGCCCACGACATCCGGGGCGCCGCCGCGCACGCGGTGTCGCTGGGCACCTGGGCCGAGGCCGAACACGCCCGCGCGCGGCTGCGGGCCCTGCCGCCCACCGCGACGGTGACGGTGATCGGTGGCGGGCTCACCGGCATCGAGGTCGCCGCCGAGCTGGCCGAAACCCGTTCGGCGCGGGTGCGTCTGGTGACCGGTGAGCTCGGGCACAGCGTCTCCCCGGCGGCCCGGGCCCTCGTGCGGCTCGCGCTGACGGAGCTGGGCGTGAGTGTCACCGAGCAGGTGGCGGTGGCCGAGGTCGGCGACCGGAAGGTGACGCTCACCGACGGGACGGTGCTGTCCACCGATCTCGCCGTCGCGACCACCGCGTTCGCGCCCTCGGATCTGGCCCGCGGCAGCGGCATGGAAGTCGACGGGTCCGGGGCGCTACTGGTCGACCAGAACCTGGTCAGCACCAGCTCACCGGCGATCGTCGGCGCGGGCGACGGGGTCGCGCTGGCCACCGCCCCGCTGCGGATGAGCTGCCAGGCCGCCATCCCCGCCGGGATCCACGCCGCCGAGACGGTGCTGCGCCTGCGCTCGGGCCATACACCGAAACCTCTGCGCCGCAAGTACATCGGGCAGGCGGTGAGCCTGGGCCGGAAGAACGCGCTGGTCCAGTTCACCGATTTCACCGACCGCCCGCTCCCCCACCTGGTCCTCACCCGTGGCGAGGCCGCGCTGGTCAAGGAGCAGATCAGCCGGGCCACCATCAGCGCGGGGCAACTCGGACCGGTGCGTTACCGCTGGTCCTGACCGCTGTCGGCGGGAGGCGCTAGCCTGGCACTCGGGCGACGATCGTCGACCTCGGACGAGGACCGGAGGACTGCGATGGCGGAGCCGAGACGAGTACGGGCGGCCGGGCCGGACGATGTTCGCGCCGCGGGCGACGCGCTGGGCGCGGCGTTCCAGCACGACCCGGTGATGAGCTGGATCCTGCCCGACGAACGCAGACGCGCCACCGGCCTGCCCCGGTTCTTCCACACGATGGCCAAGCACGTCTTCGTCCCGGCGGCCGCCTCCGACCTCGCCGTCGACGCCGACGGCACCGTCGTCGGCGCCGCGCTGTGGACCCCGCCGAACCATCCCGAGGCGGGACCGGCTGCCGACCTGCGGATGCTGCCCGGCCTGGTCCGCGCGCTCGGACGACGGCTCGGCGCGGGCAAGACGGTCGGCGATCTGATCCGCAAGCACCACCCCACCACCCCGCACTGGTACCTGGCGATGCTGGGCACCACGCCCGCGGCCCGGGGCGGCGGCTACGGCCACGCCCTGCTGCGCGCGCGGCTGGACCGCGTCGACGCCGAGGGCGCGGCCGCCTACCTGGAGTCGAGCAACCCCGACAACATCGGCTACTACGAGCGTTTCGGGTTCACCGTCACCGGGGAGATCACCATCCCCGGCGGTCCGACGCTGTGGCCGATGTGGCGCGCCGCTACAGCGTGACGATCGAGGTCACCGGGTAGTCGCCCTGGTGCTCGCGGCCCTTCAGGAACTCCAGTTCGAGCACCACGGCGGCCGCGACCACCTCGGCACCGACCTCGGTGAACAGCGCGGCCGCGGCGGCCAGGGTGCCGCCGGTGGCGAGCACGTCGTCGAGCAGCAGGATGCGCTTGCCCGCCAGGTCGACCCCGTCGGCGGGGATTTCCAGTGCGGCGGAACCGTATTCGAGCTGGTACTCGCGCGACACCACCGGCGGCGGCAGCTTGCCGCCCTTGCGGATGGCCAGCACACCGGTGCCCAGGGTGGCGGCGACGCCGGCACCGAGCAGGAAGCCGCGCGCGTCGACGCCGGCCACCAGGTCCACATCGGCGGCAACGGCGGCGAAGCAGTCGACGACGGCGCGGAAACCCTCGGCGTCGGCGAACACGGGCGTCAGATCGGCGAAACGCACACCCGGCGTGGGGAAGTCGTCGTGCCAGCGGGTCAATCGGTTGACCGCGTCGGCGGCCTTACCCGCCCGCTCGACCGCCTGGTCGTCGGATTCGACCACCGCGTGCTTGCTCATCGACACCTCTCCGTCACATCCACCGCTACTCATCGCTGCAACACCCAGCGATCCATGTTCCAGCCGGTTCCGGCCTGCGTCGGCCCGGCGATCCCGTTCTGCATGCCGTTGCCGAACGCGATGACGCGCGGAGTGGCGAACAACGGGATGCTCGGCACCTGCGCCCACAGCAGATTCTCGGCCTCGGTGAGCAGATTCAGCGTGGCGGTCGAGTTGGGCTCGCCCGCAAGCTGATCGGTGATGGCATCGTAGCGACCGTTGGCGAAGCCGCCGAAGTCGAGTCCGTTACCGGCCCGCAACGCCGCGAACGCGGCCACGCCGGTGGTGGACCCGGCCGGGCCGGGAACCGAGGCGGTGCCGCCGAGCACCGCGTCGACCGCGCCCTGGGGCAACTTGACCGGGGTGAAATCCGGTGCGCCCGCGTCGACCACGGTGATCCCCGCACCGCGGCAGGAGTCGGCGATCATGGCCACCGTCTTCGCCCGGCGCGCGTCGGGTGCCTGGTAGCCGATGCGCACGGTCGGTCCCGGGGCCCCGGCCGAAGCCAGCGTCGCGGTCGCCGCGGGGATGTCGGCGCCACGGTAGCGGTCGGCGCCACCGACGACGGCCGGGTAGTACAGCGAGTCCTGCTGCACCACATGGGCGTTCAGCGGACCGGCGCCGAGACCGGCGGCGGGCGGCTCGCCCGCCTTGCCGAGCGTGTCGAACAGCGCCTGCCGCGGCACACACTGGGCGAACGCGCGGCGCACCTCCACCCGGGCGAACACCCCGCCGGTGGCCAGCACCAGCTGTTCGGCGCCGCGGCTGGGCACGACCTGTTCGTCGAAGCCGTCGAGGTTCAGCTCGGCGACCGAGCCCGCGCCCAGGTCGACCACGCCGAGGGCGTTGTCCTTCGCCTTGGCCGCGTAGTCGGTGCCCTTGGGCCACACCACGATCCGGCTGGTCTGCGGGGGGCTGCCCCACCACTTCTCGTTGGCGACCAGCACCAAACCGTCCTTCGCGCTGAAGGATTCGATCCGGTACGGCCCCGAGGACGGGAACTTGGTCAGGTCCAGCGCGCCGGGCTGCATGGCCCAGCCGGTGTTCCAGAAGTCGGCGATCCGGCCCAGCACGGCGCCGTCACCGGTCTGCAGCGCGTTCACCAGGTTCGGCACGCCCACCGCCTGCGCGATCACGTGCGCGGGCAGCAGTTCGGCGGCGGTGAACAGGGTGCGCCACGGCAGGTAGTGCCTGCCCGGCCGGAACACCACGGTGGCGTCCTTGGAGCCGGGCTGGCAGTCGACCCGCTCGATGTCGGCGTAGCCGGCGGTGCTCGCCGCGTCGAACAGCGGCACCGGGCCGCGATCACCCGGGCGGGTGAACCGGCCCGACCGGGCCGACCAGGCCAGCACCAGATCGTCGCAGGAGGTCTTCACCCCGTCGGAGTACACCCCGTCCGGGTTGAGCCGGTACTGCACGGTCTGCGTCTCGCCCGGCACCTCCTTGGCGGTGCCCACATCGGTGTCGGCGACCTGCTGGCCGTCGGGTCCGGTGTAGAAGAACCCGGTCAGCACCCGGCCGAACACCGCGGCGGCACCGCTGCTCGCGCCCAGGGTGCTGCCGCCGTTGTAGCTGGCGACCGCCGCGTCGACGGCGTACCCGATCGAGGGCACCTGGTTCTTGCTCGAGCAGCCTGCCACCACGCCGGTGGTCACGGCCGCCGTGGCCAGCACGGTGATCAGCCGAATCGTGCCGCGTCGCATGATGAGACCCCCTGCTGTCGCCGTCAGTTCCTTCTCTTGTGCCGCTTCCCGCTGGGCCGGGCGCCCGGACGGGGCGCACCGGCCTCGCTCGGACGCGGGCCACTCGGGGCACCGGCACCGGCCGACACCGGGACCCGGGCGCTCGCCGGACCCGCGGCGCGCTTGGCGAGCACCTTCTTGGTGTGCGCGGCGACGGGACCCCAGCGCTCCTTGATCGAGACCAGCACCGGGACGGCGAGGAAGATCGAGGAGTAGGCGCCGACGATCATGCCGACCAGCTGCACCAGCGCGAGGTCCTTCAGCGTGCCGACGCCGAGCAGCCAGACCGCGATCACCAGCATGCCGATGATCGGCAGGATGCCGATGACGGTGGTGCTGATCGACCGCATCAGCGTCTGGTTGGCGGCCAGGTTGGCCTGTTCGGCATAGGTGCGCTTGTTCAGGTGCAGCACGCCGCGGGTGTTCTCCTCGACCTTGTCGAAGACCACGACGTTGTCGTAGAGCACGTAACCCAGGATCGTGAGCAGACCGATCACCGCGGCCGGGGTCACCTCGAAGCCGACCAGCGAATAGATACCCGCGGTGACGATCAGGTTGAAGAACAGCGACACGATCGCCGCGACCGACATGTCCCGCTCGAAGCGGATCGCGATGTAGATCATCGTCAGCGCGACGAACACCGCGAGCGCGATCAGCGCCTTCTGGGTGACCTGGCCACCCCAGGTCTCACTGATCTCGGCGATGCTGATGGCGTTGCGGCTGACCTGGCCGCTGGAGTCCTTGGGCTGGAACTCCTCGTACAGCGCGGTCTGCAGCTGCTCGGTCTGCTGCAGGTCCAGCGACTCCGAGCGGACCTGGATGGTGGCCGAGGAGCCGGAGCCGACCTTCTGCACCGACACCGGACCGTGGCCCAGGGTCTGCGCGTAGACGTCCTCCACCTGCTGGGTGGTGACATTGTCGGCCGCCGGGATCTGGATGCGCGAACCGCCGGCGAAGTCGATGCCGAGGGTGAAACCGCGCACCGCGATGCTGAGCACCGAGATGAGCAGCAGGATCGCCGCCAGGGTGTAGAGCAGCTTGCGCCTGCCGACGATCGGGAAGCCACCGGTACCGGTGTAGAGCCGCTCGAAGAAGCCGTGCCGGGGCCCGTCGACCTTGTCCAGGTACACCGTGTCGTCCGTGGGATTGACGTTGGTCATCGTGACATCTCCTTCGGCCGAACCTGGCCCGCGCCGCGTTCGCGCGCGATCTGCTGCACCGAACCGAGACCGTTCACCGACGGCTTCGCCCAGAACGGCGAGCGCGAGATGATCATCATCAGCGGTGCGGTGACCAGGTAGAGCACGATCACGTCGAGGACGGTGGTGACACCGAGGGTGAAGGCGAAGCCCTTCACCTGGCCGGCGGCGAGCAGGTACAGCACGACCGAGGCGATCAGGCTGACCGTCTTACCCGACAGGTTGGTGCGCTGCGCCCTGGCCCAGCCGCGCGGCACCGCCGAGCGGAAGCTGCGGCCCTCGCGCATCTCGTCCTTGATGCGTTCGAAGAACACCACGAAGGAGTCGGCGGTGAGGCCGATACCGATGATCAGACCGGCGATACCGGCCAGGTCGAGGGTGAAGCCGATCCACCGGCCCAGCAGCACGATGATGCCGTAGACGGCGACACCGGCCGCGATCAGCGAGAAGCCGGCGATCAGGCCGAGCATGCGGTACACGAACAGGCAGTACAGCAGCACCGCGATCAGGCCGATCGCGCCGGCGAGCAGACCCGCCTTGAGCGAGGACAGACCCAGCGTCGCCGAGACCGTCTCGGCCTCCGAGGTCTGGAACGACAGCGGCAGCGAACCGTACTTCAGCGTGTTGGCCAGCTCCGAGGCGCTGTCGGCGGTGAAGCTGCCCGAGATCGAGGTACGGCCGCCCAGCTGGGGACCCTCGGTGACCTGGGGCGCGCTGACGACCTTCGAGTCGAGCACGAAGGCGATGCGCTTGTAGACGTACTCCCCGGTCAGCGCCTGCCACGCGTCGGCGCCACTGGACTTGAACTCCAGGTTCACCTCGTGCCGCGACTGCTGCTGATTGAAGCCGGAGGTGGCGTCGGCGATCTCCTGGCCGTCGATGCGGCTGGGGCCGAGCAGGAACACCTCGGTGCCGTCCTGCGAGCAGGTGACCAGCGGCAGGGCCGGGTCGTCGTTGCCCGCCAGCGGGTCGGGCTTGGTGCAGTCCATGCTCGCCATCGCGACCTGCTGCACCGACTGGTCGGTGCTCTGGCGCAGCGCCTTGGCGTCGGCGATCTCCTTGGCCTGCTGCTGCTGGACGGTGGTGCCGCCGCCGGGCGCCGGGGTCGGCGTGGGCGGTGCCTGGGCCGGGAACACCCGCGACTGCGGCGCCGGGGTGGTCTCCTCCTCCGCGGCGGGCGCGGGGGTCTCCCCGGTCGCCGGGGCGGGCGCGCTCGTCGTCGGGGCCGGGGTGCCACCGCCCTGGGCGGGCGGCACCTGCGGCGCGGCGCCACCAGCCTGCGGCTGGGTCGCGGCCAGCACCGGCCGGATGTAGAGCTTGGCGGTGGTGGCCAGGGCCCGCGCCTGCTGGCTGTCGTCGCCGGGCACCGTGATGACGAGGTTGTCGCCGTCGATGACGACCTCGGAGCCGGAGACACCGAGACCGTTGACGCGGTTCTCGATGATCTCCTGGGCCTTCTTCAGGCTGTCCTGGCTGGGCCTGCTGCCGTCGGGGGTGCGCGCGGTCAGGGTGACACGAGTGCCGCCCTGCAGGTCGATGCCGAGCTTGGGCGTGGGCGAATGGTCACCGGTGAAGAACACCAGCGCGTAGATCACGGCCAGCAGCGCGGCGTAGACGCCGAGCAGCCGGTACGGATGCGCCGATCCTTGGGAAGGTGGCACAGCAGGTCATCTCCTAGGCGGAAGTCGAGGTCGGGACGGTTGGGCACGACAATGCCCGCGCCGGGCGCGCGTCAGCGGCGCGCGGGCACCGACGGGAAGGGAACGATCAGTCCTTGGTCAGCCGGGTCTCGGTCTGCTCCGCGGACTCCTCGACAGCGGCATCGGCGGCGACGGTGGTCTCCTCGACCGTCGACTCCTCGGCGCGCACCTCGCGGATCGCCTGACGCAGCCAGGTGGTGACGACGTCCTCGGCGATCTCCAGGTCGACGGTGGTGTCGTCGAGCTCGACGACGGTGCCGTACAGGCCCGACGTGGTGACGACCTGGTCACCGACCTTCAGTGCTTCCTGCATGGACGTGACCTTCTCGGCCTCCCGCTTCTGTTTGCGGATACCGAAGAACATCGGCACGAGCAGGGCGAGGATCAGCAGCGGAAACAGGAAGTCCATCGTCGAAGTCAGTCCCTAGTCAGTGGTGGACGTGCATGTACGCCTGACAGTCTGCCAGTTCTCCGCCGCGGCGACACACCGGACACCACCGGAGCCCTCCGCGCGCCGCTCAGGCGGTCCGGCCGTACCGGTAGTCGTCGAGCGGGAAGCTGACCGCCTCGCGGTGCGCGTTCACGGTGCTGGTCGGGCGCAGCAGCGCCGCCTCACCGTGCTGGTTGAAGTAGTAGCTGCGCGCGGTGGCGCAGTCGCCGCCGTAGAAGACCGAGGAGCCGAGCTGGCCGGTGACCCGGTCCAGGAACTCCGCGTTGGCCCGCTCGGACACCTCGAAGGTCTGCTCGCCGCGCCGGAACAGCTCGGTGAACAACCGGCCCATGTGCTTCATCTGGGCCTCGATGGTGGTGAAGTAGGACAAGCCGCTGTAGGAGTAGGGGCTGTTGAGGCTCAGGAAGTTGGGGAACTTGGGCACGGTGATGCCCTCGTAGGCCTGGAAGCGGTTGTCGCGCCAGAACTTTCCGAGGTTCACCCCGTCGCGGCCGATGATCTCGATGGCCGGGAAGTTCACGTCCCACAGATTGAAGCCGGTGGCCAGCAGCAGGGTGTCGATCTCGGTCTTGTGGCCGTCGGCGGTGACGATGCCGTCGGGTTCGACGTGGTCGATCGAGTTCGTCTCCAGCCGCACGTGCGGGGCGTTGAACGTCTTGAAGTAGGTGTTGGAGAAGGTCGGGCGCTTGCAGCCGAAGTCGTACTGCGGGGTGAGCTTGGCCCGCGTCTCCGGATCGCGCACCTGGGCGAACAGGTGCGCCTTGGCCAGCGCGGCCGCGGCCTTGTTCAGCGGTTTGGCCTGCGCGTAGCGCAGCACGCCGACGACCATGAGCGCCTCGAGCATGCCGGTGTTGACCAGGCGCGCCGCCTTCTGCGTGACCGGGACCTTGGCGAACATCTCCTGGACGGCGCCGGGGATCGGGGTGTCGACCTTGGGCACCACCCAGATGGGCGTGCGCTGGAACACGGTGAGTTCGGCGACCTGCTCGGCGACCTCGGGGATCAGCTGGACCGCGGTGGCGCCGGTGCCGATGACCGCGGCCCTGCGCCCCGTCAGGTCGTAGTCGGCGTCCCAGGCGGTGGTGTGGATGATCTTGCCCGCGAAGGACTCGATGCCGGGGAACGGCGGGGTGTAGGGCTGGGACAGGAAGCCGGTCGCCGCGAGCAGATAGCGCGCGGTGAGGGTCTGCCCGTCGGCGGTCGAGACCACCCAGTGCTGGTTGTCGGCGTCCCAGCGGGCACCGTCCACGACGGTCCCGAAGCGCATCCGCCTGCGCAGGTCGTATTTGTCGGCCACGTGCTCGGCGTACTTCTTGAGCTCGGCGCCGGGCGCGAACAGGCGCGTCCAGTACGGGTTCGGCTCGAAGGAGTAGGAGTAGGTCACCGAGGCGATGTCGACCGCCAGCCCGGGATACCGGTTCACATGCCAGGTGCCGCCGAGATCGTCCTCGCGCTCCAGGATCACGAAATTGCGCAATCCGAGCCGGTCGAGCTCGATCGCGGCACCGATGCCGCCGAAACCCGCCCCGACCACGACAGCGTCGAACTGAGGTGCCACTTCGAACCTCCACATACAGCCAATGTCTGTTACAGAATGACACATCATTCCGCTGACGGCGACAGTAACATCAGCCGGGTGACAAAGCCCTCCACCCGCGGCGAACAGCGCAAGGCCGAATTACGCAGGGAGATCATCGACACCGCGTTCGACTGCTTCGCCGAGAAGGGCTATCACGCCACCGGCATCGCCGACATCGCCGTCCGGCTCGGCATCGGGCACGGCACCTTCTACCGCTACTTCGCCAACAAACGCGACATCATCGACCACGTCCTCGACGACGTGACCGGCCGCATCTTCGCCGCGCTGGCGAACGAGCTGAGCCCGGAGACCGCGAGCACCCTCGACGAGTACACCGATCTGCTCGACCGCATCGGCGACGCCCTCAACCGGGTGCTGCTCGACGACCCGCGCGTGCCGCAGCTGCTGCTGTTCCACGCCACCGGCATCGACGACGAACTCACCGCCCGGGTGTTCGGTCTGGTCGACACCACCGAGGTGGTCGTCGCGGGCTATCTGGATCACGGTGTGCGCTCGGGTTATCTGCGCCCCGACCTGGATACTCCCACCACGGCGAAAGCGGTGATGGGGATGCTGGTGGCCGGCATCGTGCACGGCATGCGCACCCCGGATCCGGCGCTCGCGGCGGTGTACAGTCACGCGGTACGGCGGCTGTTCATCGAAGGCGTCCGAGTTGCTCCGCGATGACGAAAACCCGTGGGATAGAAGGGCAATCCTGACACAATGACCGCTGTGACGCCCGACGATGTGAGCCGCACCCACTTCGCCATGCCGACCCTGGGTCATCGCGGCTACCATGCCGACGAGGTCGACGCGTTTCTCGAACTGGTCTCGGCCACCCTCGACGGGCAGGGCGTGCTCACCGCCGACGACATCCGGCACGTGCATTTCGGCGCACCGCGTTTCGGCGGTCGCGGCTACCAGGCCGATCAGGTCGACGACTTCCTCGACCGGGTCCGGACCGAACTCGAATACCGCCAGAAGGGCGGCGCCCCGGTGCCCGCGGCGCGTCCGGGCGAGGATGTCGCCGACATGCTCACCCCCGACGACGTGCACCGGATGCGGTTCAGCCAGTCCACCGTCGGCAGGCGCGGCTACCACGAGGAAGAGGTCGACGCCTTCCTCGACCTGGTCGCGGCGACCCTGGCACACAACGGGCCGGGCAGCCTGACCGCCGCCGACGTGCGCGGGGTGCGGTTCACCGATACCCGTCTCGGCACCCGCGGGTACTCCCGCGACGAGGTCGACGCCTTCGTCGACCTCGTGATCACCGCGCTCGAGCACGCCGACCGCGGGATCTGAGCGCCGGGCCGCTCAGCCCTGGATGCTGTGCAGCTCGGCTTCGCGCAGGTCGTCGGGGAAGACGTAGCGCCGGAACGCCCAGAACCGGAACGCCATGGCCAGCAGCACGCCCAGGATCTGCCCGGAGACGAAGTTGGCCACCGCCTGTACCACCGGATCCACGTGCGGCACACGCAGATTCAGCACGTACAGCGAGATCGCCTGCGGGATCATGGTGACGCCGATACCCAGGGCGCTGACCGTGAAGAACAGCGCGGCCTCGTGACTGCGCTGCCTGCCGCCGCGGGTACGGAAAGACCACTCGCGGTTGAGGATGTAGGAGGCGATGGTCGCGATCAGCGCGCCGAGCAGGCGCGCGGTCAGCGGCTTCTCGCCGAGCACCGTCAGTTTCACCGCGTACACCACACCGGTGTCGATGAACCAGGTGATCGCGCCGACCACGGCGAATTTCAGGAGTTCCCGATGCTTCAACAGCAGGGAACGCAAGGGTTCGGGGAGGCGTTGCACCACCGCATGGACTGCCACCCGGCCGACAGTAGTCGTCGCCGCCGACCCGCGCCCGCCGGGTGCCGACCGGCTCAGTCCAGCGACTCCACGCTCGGTTGTGGTTCGCGGCCACGCACTTCGATGGCGCCGATGACCAGATCCGGCGGTGGCACCAGCCCGAGATGCTCCCAGGCGGCGGCGGTCGCGACCCGGCCACGCGGGGTGCGGGCGACCAGTCCGGCGCGCACCAGGAACGGTTCGCACACCTCCTCCACGGTCGCGGCCTCCTCGCCGACGGCCACCGCGAGGGTGGACACGCCCACCGGTCCCCCGCCGAACCCGCGCACCAGCGCGCCGAGGACAGCGCGGTCGAGCCGGTCCAGGCCGAGCGCGTCGACGTCGTAGACCTCGAGCGCCGCCATCGCGATCGGATGGGTGATCACGCCGTCGGCCCTGACCTCGGCGAAGTCGCGGACGCGGCGCAGCAGCCGGTTGGCAATGCGGGGCGTGCCGCGCGAGCGGCCCGCCACCTCGGCGGCGGCGTCGTGGTCGATCGTCACCCCGAGGATGCGGGCCGAGCGCTGCAGGATCCGCAGCAGTTCGCCGGGTTCGTAGAAGTCCATGTGCCCGGTGAAGCCGAAGCGGTCGCGCAGCGGGCCGGTCAGCGCGCCGGAACGGGTGGTGGCGCCGACCAGGGTGAAGGGGGCGATGTCGAGCGGGATCGAGGTGGCGCCCGGGCCCTTGCCGACCACGACGTCGACCCGGAAGTCCTCCATTGCCAGGTACAGCATCTCCTCGGCGGGCCGGGCCATCCGGTGGATCTCGTCGATGAACAGCACATCGCCCTCGACCAGGTTCGACAGCATCGCGGCCAGGTCGCCCGCGCGTTCCAGCGCCGGTCCCGAGGTGATCCGCAGCGCGGTGCCGAGTTCGGCGGCGATGATCATCGCCATGCTGGTCTTGCCGAGTCCGGGCGGACCCGAGAGCAGCACGTGGTCGGGGGTGGCGCCGCGCTGCCTGGCGCCGCGCAGCACCAGGGCGAGTTGCTCGCGGACACGCGGCTGGCCGATGAAGTCCTCGAGCGAAGTGGGCCGCAGGCCGGTCTCGGCTTCACCGTCGGAGTGCAGATACCGGGCGGTGAGCGCGGAGTCGTCGGTCTCGAACTCGCCGGTCTCGAAGTCGTCGTCCATGGCCTACCTGTTCTTGCCGAGCAGGCCGAGAGCGGCGCGCAGGGCGACGGAGGTGGTGGCGGTGGGCTGGTCGGCCAGCACGGTGTCGACGGCCTGTTCGGCCTGTTTGACCGGGAAACCGAGCCCGACCAGCGCCTCGGTGACCTGCTCGCGGACCGGGGTGAGCGGTGCCTGCGCGCCGGGCGGACCGGCGGGCACCGGCACCAGGTTCACCTTGTCGCGCAGTTCCACCACCATGCGTTCGGCGCCGCGCTTGCCGATGCCGGGCACCCGGGTGAGCGCGGCGACATTGCTCTCCGCCAGCGCTTTGCGCAGCGCCTCCGGTTCCAGGACGGCCAGCACCGCCAGCGCGAGCTTCGGGCCGACGCCGGACACGGTCTGCAGCAGGCCGAACAGGTCGCGGGCCTCGGTGTCGGCGAAGCCGAACAGCGTCATCGAGTCCTCGCGGACGATCATCGCCGTGTACAGCCGGGTCTCCTCGCCGCGGCTGAGCCCGGCCAGCGTCGCCGGCGTGACGTTGAGCCGGTAGCCGACGCCGGCGGCTTCGATCACCACGTGATCGAGCGCGAGCTCGAGTACCTCGCCGCGTACCGACGCGATCACCCGCGCACCACCTTCCGTTGTTCGGCGAGCCGTTGTTCGTAGCGGCGGCGGACCTCGTCCGCCTGTGCCTGCGCGGCCGCCATCCGGTCCATCAGCGGCGCCCGCCAACAATGACAGATCGCCAGGGCGAGCGCGTCGGCGGCGTCGGCCGGTTTCGGCGCGACCTTCAGTCCGAGTATCCGGGTCACCATGGCGGTGACCTGTGCCTTGTCGGCGGTGCCGTTGCCGGTGACCGCGGCCTTCACCTCGCTGGGCGTGTGGAAGGCGACCCGGATCCCGCGCCGGGCCGCGGCCAGCGCGATCACCCCGCCCGCCTGCGCGGTGCCCATCGCGGTGCGCACGTTGTGCTGGGCGAAGACCCGCTCGATGGCGACCGCTTCGGGCCGGTGGGTGTCCATCCACTCCTCGGCGGCGTCGGCCACCGCCATCAGCCGCAGGGCGAGTTCGGCGTCGACCGGGGTGCGCACCACCCCGACGTCGACGGCCGCGATCTTGCGCCCCGGTCCGCTGTCCACCATGCTGAGCCCGCACCGGGTGAGCCCGGGATCGACGCCCATCACCCGCACCGGCAGCCCCTTCGAAGACACGAACAGTTGTTCGAAAGTCTAGATCATCCCCACCCGGTCACCGACCAGCGACACGGGCCCGCCCCGGTCACGCCGGCCCGAGCAGCCTTCGGTCCGTGGCACGTTGGGCCCGGTGGCGGGCCGGATCGGCGACGAGCCCGCGCTGGGTCCGACAGGTTGGGGTCAGTCGACGGTGGCGCTGCAGGAGACGAAGCCGAAGGTGCCCGAGGAGGTCTGCTCGTCGAGGACCTTGCCGTCGCGCAGGATCCGGCAGCTGACCGTGCCCTCTTCCAGGCCGGTGGTCGTCACGGTGAGGCTGCCCATCTTGGCGAAGCCGGAGACGGTGACGTCCTTGCGCCAGGGCACGCTGGTCGCATTGGCGCTGTTCTGGTCGAAATCGCCGGTGTAGTAGGTGATGTCGACCTGCGAGGCGGTGCCGCCGACCTCGTAGACCAGGTCGGCGCTGCTCTTGGCTTCCTTGTCGATCTCGTTGGCGGCCACCCCGACCAGCACCGCGCACCCACCGGCGAGCAGCACCAGCACCAGCACGATGCCACCGACGATCCACGGCCACACCGGCTTCTTCCTGGGCGGCTGCGGCGGGTACCCGTAGTTCTGCGGGTAACCCCCTTGCGGATAGCCACCCTGCGGGTACCCGCCCTGCGGATATCCCTGCTGGTACGGCGGCGGTGGCGGCTGGTAGGTCATCGGTCCCCCTCGGGCACAAGCGGATAGAGCCGAGACACTACCCGACGAGGCCGACGCACCGTGGATTCCGCGGCGGGCCGAGCACTCAGCCGAGGGCCGCCGTGAACGCCGTCAGCGCGTGGTCGTCGAACAGGACGAACCGGACCAGTTCCATCGCGGTGCCGGAGGCCCGCACCGTCGCCACGGCGATCCGGGCGCCGTCGTCCATCGGCCAGCCGTAGATGCCGGTGGAAATCGCCGGAAACGCCACCGTCGTCGCACCCAGTTCGTCGGCCACCCGCAGGGATTCGCGATAACAGGAGGCCAGCAGCGCCGAGCGGTCCTCGGTGGCCGACCACACCGGGCCCACGGTGTGGATCACCCAGCGCGCGGGCAGCTTGCCCGCCGTGGTCGCCACCGCCTGCCCGGTCGCCAGGCCCTTCCCGTAATGCGAGGCCCGCAGGTCGCGGCAGGCGGACAGGATCTCGGGCCCACCCTTGCGGTGGATCGCCCCGTCGACACCGCCGCCGCCGAGCAGTGAGGAGTTGGCGGCGTTGACCACCGCGTCGACCCGCTGATCGGTGATGTCGCCGCGCACTGCCTCGAGTCGTGTCATCGCCCCATTGTGCTGGCCGCGCCGCGCACGACACCACCGCGTTTCGCGGCGTACCGTCGAGATCGTCGCAGATCGTCGCTCCAGCCGAGCCGAGGAGAACCGCGCATGCCCACACCCACGGGTGCCATCACCCCGACGCCCGACGGCCGCGACCTGGTGATCACCCGGTCGCTGGGGCTGCCGATCGAGGAGGTCTGGGCAAGGCTCACCGATCCGCATCTCACCGCGGGCTGGTACGGCACCTGGGAGGGCGAGGCGGGCACCGGCAACAGCATCCGGGTGCAGCTGCGGTTCGAGGAGGGCGAGCCGTGGACGGGGATGAACATCGACGAGTGCACCCCGCCGATCCACCTGGCGCTGTCGTCCACCGACCAGATCGGGGTGTGGCGGCTGGAGGTGACGCTGCTCGACACCGGCGCGGCCACCGAGGTGCGCCTGGTCCACCACCTCACCTCCGAGTACCAGCTCGCCGAGATCCCGCAGATCGGTCCCGGCTGGGAGTACTACGCGGACATGTTCGTCGCCGCCTGCACCCACACCGAACGCCCCGACTTCGCCGACTACTACCCGGCCATGTCGGGCTACTACGCCCAGCGCGCGTCCTAGCCCGCGAACGCGTACTGCCCCAGCCGGATACCGGCCGGGGCAGTACACGGACGAGAAGGCTTACTCGTCGTCGAGCTGGGCGGCGACCTCGTCGGAGATCTCCACGTTGGTGTAGACGTTCTGCACGTCGTCGCTGTCCTCCAGCGCGTCGACCAGCTTGAGCACCTTGCGGGCGCCTTCGGCGTCGACCGCCACCGACACCGACGCCTGGAAGCCGGACTCGGCGGAGTCGTAGTCGATGCCCGCGGCCTGCAGCGCGCTGCGCACGGCGATCAGATCGCCGGGCTCGCTGATGATCTCGAAGGCGTCACCGTGGTCGTTGACCTCTTCGGCGCCCGCGTCCAGGACCGTCTCGAGCAGGTCGTCCTCGGTCAGGCCGTTCTTCTCGAGGGTCACCACGCCCTTGCGGCCGAACAGGTAGGCCACCGAACCCGGATCGGCCATGTTGCCGCCGTTGCGGGTCATCGCGACACGGACTTCGCCCGCGGCGCGGTTGCGGTTGTCGGTGAGGCACTCGATCAGCACGGCGACACCGTTGGGGCCGTAGCCCTCGTACATGATGGTCTGCCAGTCGGCGCCGCCGGCTTCCTCGCCGCCGCCACGCTTGCGGGCGCGCTCGATGTTGTCGTTGGGGACCGACGACTTCTTCGCCTTCTGGATGGCGTCGTACAGCGTCGGATTGCCCGCAGGGTCACTACCACCAGTGCGGGCCGCCACCTCGATGTTCTTGATCAGCTTGGCGAAGAGTTTGCCGCGCTTGGCGTCGATTCCCGCCTTCTTGTGCTTGGTGGTGGCCCATTTGGAGTGGCCGCTCATGCCCTACTTCCTTCAGGTCGGTTGCGCGTCTGCCCGGGCGGACAAGCTCGATCCAGCCTACTCGGACCGCGCGCGCCCGCGGACGGGGGCGTTACCGTGCCGAACGAACCAGGTCGACGAACAGTTCGTGCACCCGCAGATCGCCGGTCACCTCGGGATGGAACGAGGTCGCCACGACATTGCCCTGCCGGGCTGCGACGATGCGGCCCTGCGCCGGGCCGTGCGGCACCCGGGCCAGCACCTCGACGCCGTCGCCGACCCGCTCCACCCACGGTGCGCGGATGAACACCGCGCGCACCGGCGTGTCCAGTCCGGCGAAGTCCAGATCGGTCTCGAAGGAGTCGACCTGACGGCCGAAGGCGTTGCGCCGCACCGTCATATCGATGCCGGACAGGTGCTGGGCGTCGGCGCGGGTATCGAGCACCTCCGAGGCCAGCAGGATCATGCCCGCGCAGGAACCGAAGGCGGGCAGGCCGTCGCGCAGCCGCGCGCGCAGCGGCTCGAGCAGGTCGAAGGCCTGCAACAGCTTCGAGATGGCGGTCGACTCGCCACCGGGCAGCACCAGCCCGTCGACGGCGGCCAGTTCGGACTCCCGGCGCACCAGCACCGCGTCGGCGCCGCAGTGCGCCAGCGCCGCGACATGCTCGCGCACGTCGCCCTGGAGCGCGAGGACACCGATGGTCGGCCGGACGGCGGCGGAGGTTGCGTTCACAGCCGAGCAGCTTACGAGGCGGCCCGGTGTGCGCCCGCTCACGCCTCGCGGCGCGCTGCTACTTGTGACGCGGGGTGCGGATCAGGCCCTCCTGGACGACCGCGGCGACGAGATTGCCCTCGCGGTCCCAGATCTTGCCGCCGGTGAGGGCGCGGCCGAACCCGGCCGACGGGGAGGACTGGTCGTAGAGCAGCCATTCGTCGGCGCGGAACGGACGCAGGAACCACATGGCGTGGTCGAGCGAGGCGTCCTGGGTGGGTTCGCCGGGGTGAGCCACCTTGGACGAGCCGAGCAGCGTCATATCGCTCATGTAGGCGAGGGTGCACACGTGGAACAGCGGGTCGTCGGGCAGCTTGTGCCGGTACCGGAACCACACCTGCTGCTGGGAGACGTAGCCCTCGCGCTGGGCGACCTGCTCGGACGGGACGGTGCGGATATCCCAGTGCTCCCATTCGCGCATCGCCCACAGCCGCTCGGGGCTCAGGGTCACGCTGGCGTCGGGCAGTTCCTCCGGCCCCTCGACCGCGGGCATCACGTCCTGGTGCTCGGGCCCTTCGTCGCCGCGGTGGAACGAGGCCGACATGGTGAAGATCGCCTGCCCGTCCTGCACGCCGGTGACCCGACGGGTGCAGAAGGAACGGCCGTCGCGGATGCGCTCGACCAGGTAGACCGTGGGTTCCTCGGGATTGCCCGGCCGCAGGAAGTAGCCGTGCAGCGAGTGCACCTGGAACGCGGGGTCCACCGTCCGCACGGCCGAGACCAGCGCCCGGCCCGCGACCTGACCACCGAAGGTGCGCGTCAGCTGGGACTCGGTCGCCGCACCGCGGAAGATGTCCCGTTCCAGCTGCTCGATCTCGAGCGCCTCTTCGATAGTCGCCATGCGCTCGAGATTAACCCGTCGCCGACCGCCTGGTCTGTCCGGCTCGGCGCTGCGGCGCGGAATTTGCTGTGATAGGCCGGTGCCGTCGTTCACGCCCCTGTCCCCCGCCGCGCTGGCCGGGCTCGTCGCCGATCGCTGCGCGGAGTTGTCCGGCCGCCGGGTGCTGGCCGTCGACGGCGCCGACGCGGCGGCCCCGCTCGAACCGGCCGAACTCCTCGCCGAGACGCTGACCGCGCGCGGCCGGTCGGCGGCGGTGGTGTCGCTGCACGATTTCGTGCGGCCCGCCTCGGTACGGATGGAGTTCGGCCGCGAGGACGAATGGTCTTATCGCACAGCCTGGTTCGACTACGACGCGGTGCGCCGCGAGATCCTCGGCCCGCTCCGGACGACGGGTCGCTGGCTGCCCGCGCTCTGGGACGAGGACCGCGACCGGTCGGCCCGGGTTCCGGTGCGCACCGCGCCCGCCGATCTGGTGCTGATCCTGGCCGGTCCGATGCTGCTGGGCCGCGATCTCGACTTCGATCTCACCGTGCGCCTGGTGCTGAGCGAGCAGGCCGCGCGCCGCCGCACCCCCGCCGGGCAGCATTGGACGCTGCCCGCTCTGCGCGATCACGCCGCCGAGCACCCCGAGACGGCGACCTGGACGGTGCGCTGGGACCACCCAGACCGCGCGGCGCTCCACATCGACCCGTAAGCCCCGCAACAGAACCCGGCCGGACACAGAAAGGCCCCGACCGGAACGACGTCCGGCCGGGGCCTCCCCCGAGCCTGATCAGGCGCAGGCCACCGACTGCTGACCCAGGTTCGTCAGCATGGTGCACGCCCACACCTTCTGCACCTTCCACTTACCGTCCTCGGCCACGAACGGCACATCCACCACATTCGTCTGACCGTTGACCGTGAAATTCGCCTTCGCGTTCACACTGTCACCGAACGAGGTCACCTCCGTCACCTGCACCTGGACATTGGCGTCCTTGGCCGCCACCGCCAAACGGTTCGGCAACTCCGGATCGGCCTCGCCACCCTGCACGAAATCGGTCTTCTGCTCATTCGGGATCGACGGATCCAGCGCCGTGTTCAGCTGCGCGTTCAGCTGATCCACCGTCGGCACCGCAGGCAGATCCGCGGCGGCCGACGCCGACGCCTTCACACTGGTGGTGGTCTTGGCAGCGGGCTTGTCACCCTTGTCGTCACTGCACGCGCTCAGTCCCAGTGCGGCGACCACCGCCAGGCCCGCGATCGCGACACGTCCGGCCTTACCAAACTTCATCCACTCGTCCTTTACCTCGGGTCGGCGTCTTCGGCCCCAACGGGCGACGGCACGAACCCGCGCCAACCGACGCAGGCCTCGATGCCTCGGCCCGGACGCTACCCAGCGATGGTGAGGAAACTCTGAGAACGGGGTCACGGTGGACTGTGAGACGCGCGACCCGACGCCGTGGAACACATCATGATTCGCGACGACACGCCCTCCGCGCGGCGGCGGTCAGCGCAAGCCGGCGATCGCGGCGACCAGCCTGGCATTGGTGTCCGCGTCGGCGGCGGCGACGAGGCCGTACGGCGCGGCGCGCAGGTCCTGACCGGCCACACCGGTGACGGCGCAGCCCGCGGCCCGGCAGACGGCGACCGCCGCGGCGAAATGCACGCTGTCGCTCACCTCGACGCCGGTGACGTAGGCCGCGCGCCGACCCGCCGCGACCCACACCAGCGCCAGCGACGTCGACAGCGCGCGCGGATGGAACACCCCGGCGAACCCAGGCGCGTCGAACAGGGCCGCCGCGCTCGACCACGGCAGCGGATCGTCGAGATCCACATCGACCAGCAGATTGCCTGCGCTCGGTCGTAGTCGCCGGTCCGTGCCGTCGCGTCGGACGAACGCGCCGTCGCCACCGGTCCAGAACACTTCGCCGGAGAACGGGGCGCCGACGGCCGCGGCGGTGACGGTGTCGCCGGTGCGCAGGGCCACGTTCACCGCCACCGACGG
Source organism: Nocardia asteroides (assembly GCF_900637185.1). NCBI lineage: Bacteria > Bacillati > Actinomycetota > Actinomycetes > Mycobacteriales > Nocardiaceae > Nocardia > Nocardia asteroides. The sequence goes on from NZ_LR134352.1 coordinate 5,365,619, forward strand.
CGTGCCGACGGCGAAATTGCGGGTGCCGCAGAGCGGATCGATCAGCCAGGTCCGTGCGCTGCCCGCCGCGCCGCTCTCCCCGGATTCCTCGCCCACGAAGCGGTCGTCCGGGCAGGCGTCGGCCAGGACGTCCAGGATGGCCTGCTCCGCGGCCAGGTCGGCCTGGGTGGCGAAATCGTCACCCACTTTCGCGTAATGGGTGAGTGGTCCGAGATAGGCCGAGCGGATGATCTCGGCGGCGACTTGTGTTGCGTGAACAGCGATTTCGACATCTGGGTGGCGCACCGTTTCCACGGTACGGACGGACCCGGACCGCCGACGGACGAACAAGTACCGGTCACATCTCGATCGCTCGGAACCACGTCAGCGGGCCAGGTACACCGCCAGGCCGAGACCGAGCACGCCGACGGTGACGCGCAGCAGGTTCGGCGGGATCACCTTCACCACGGGCGGGCCGCACCAGCCACCGGCCAGCGCGCCGAGGGCCAGGGCGAGAGCGGCCCACCAGTGCACCGGGCCGAAGGCCGCGAAGCCGACCGCGGCGACGAGGTTGGCGATGCCGAGCAGGAAGCTCTTGAGAACCGAAGCGCTCCACACGGATTCGGAGGTGCACAGCAGCATCAGCGACAGATAGATCACCCCGGCGCCCGCGCCGAAGTAGCCGCCGTAGGTGGAGATCAGCAGGATGCCCGCGGGCACGATCCACGGCGCGCTCAGTTCACCGACGTGCTTGCGCACCAGCGGTTGCACCAGCAGGGCGAGCGAGGCGAGGGCGACCAGGAACGGCACCACCACCTCGAACGCGCCGTCGGGGGCGACCAGCAGCGCGAGCGCGCCGAGCAGGCCGCCCAGCGCGGACAGGATCGCCCAGTGCACCAGCGTGCGCCCGCGGCCCACGAGTTCGCGCCCGGAATTGGCCGTGGCCCCCACCCCGACCGCCACCATCGCGACGGTGTTGGTGACATTGGCCGCCACTGGCGGCAGCCCGACTGCGAGCAGCGCCGGGTACGAGACGATCGAGGCCATCCCGGTGACGAAACCGACCAGGCCGGTGAAGAATCCCGCGACGACCAGCAAGAAGAAGTCGAGCGCGGTCACAGTCCGACTGTACGGTACGTCCAATCGGCAGTTTTACATGGCTCGGCGGGTGCCGCGCTCGCGCACGACACCCGCCGGAGACGGTGTGGCGGTGGCCGAAGGGGCCTCAGATCACCAGCCGCGCTCGGCGAGGCGGTGCGGCTGCGGGATCTCCTCGACGTTGATGCCGACCATGGCCTCACCCAGGCCGCGCGAGACCTTGGCCAGCACGTCCGGGTCGTCGTAGAAGGTGGTGGCCTTGACGATGGCGGCGGCACGCTGCTCGGGGTTGCCGGACTTGAAGATGCCCGAGCCCACGAACACGCCCTCGGCGCCGAGCTGCATCATCATGGCGGCGTCGGCCGGGGTGGCGATGCCACCGGCGGTGAACATGACGACCGGCAGCTTGCCGGTCTGGGCGACCTCACGGACCAGCTCGTACGGCGCCTGCAGCTCCTTGGCGGCGACGAACAGCTCGTCCTCCGACAGCGAGGTCAGGCGGCGGATCTCGGCGCGGATGGTGCGCATGTGGGTGGTCGCGTTGGACACGTCGCCGGTGCCGGCCTCGCCCTTGGAGCGGATCATGGCCGCGCCCTCGGTGATGCGGCGCAGCGCCTCACCCAGGTTGGTGGCGCCACAGACGAAGGGGACCGTGAAGTTCCACTTGTCGATGTGGTTGGCGTAGTCGGCCGGGGTGAGCACCTCGGACTCGTCGATGTAGTCCACGCCCAGGCTCTGCAGGATCTGCGCCTCGACGAAGTGGCCGATGCGCGCCTTGGCCATGACCGGGATGGAGACCGCGGCGATGATGCCGTCGATCATGTCCGGGTCGCTCATCCGGGAGACGCCGCCCTGGGCGCGGATGTCGGCCGGAACCCGCTCGAGCGCCATGACGGCCACCGCGCCCGCGTCCTCGGCGATCTTGGCCTGCTCCGGGGTGACCACGTCCATGATCACGCCGCCCTTGAGCATCTCGGCCATGCCGCGCTTCACGCGGGCGGTGCCGACGGTGGTGGTGGTCTCAGGCGTAGTCACGGCTGTCTCCTGTGTCATGTGCGCCAATCAGGTCGCTCGGGGGGTTGACACCGTCGATTCTAGAGCCGCCCGAAATCGGCTTTCATAGCCAGTTGCACACCACTGGCCTTGCCACGACCAGCGGCGATGCCCGGCACCGCCGCCGCTGGCCTGCTCGAGTGGTCTGCGTCTCAGCGTTCAGCGGATGGAGCGGACCTCGTGCTCGGTGTCGTCGGCGGCCGCGGTGACGGCCTCCGGGAGCAGCTCGTCGAGGTGATACGGGTAGACCGCTTCACCGGCGTCGTCGAGGGCGCGGATGTCGGCGGGAGCGCACCAGCGGTGATCGGTGATGGTGCGGCGTTCCATCGCGTTCAGGTCGGCCGGGCGCCATTCGAAGCGGGGCGCGCGCAGGGTGAAGAACAGTTCCTCGGAACGGATGAGCTCGCCGTTGAACGGGAACACCGCGACCCGGCGCCACAGCGGTCCGCGCAGGGCCGCCGGATCGACCTGCTGGCCGGTCTCCTCGTAGATCTCGCGGACCGCGGCCGCGCGCAGGCTCTCCCCCGGTTCCACCCCGCCGCCGACGGTGAACCAGAACGCCACCTCGGGCAGCATCGGGTCGTGGCCGCGCAGTAGCAGGACCCGGTCCTGGTCGTCGAGCAGGACCACGCGAGCCGAGGTGCGGGTGGTGTTCACCTCGAGGCCGGTGGCCGCGGCCGGGGTCGCGCGCTCGGTGATCTCGAAGTAGTGCGGCAGCGGCGCGGTACCGCCGAGGTGCAGGATCCGCACCGGGCGGCGGGTGCGCAGCGCGAGGGTGTCGCGCACGGCGTCGTTGTGGAAGCGGCGCGCGATCAGCACCCTGGCCTCGGCGTCGGCGAGTTCGGCCACCAGCTGCGGGCGCAGCTGATCGATGTCGACCAGCGACAGCGCCGAGGACAGCTGATTCTCGACCGTCTCCCGGTCGGCGCGATCGGCCCGTTCGGCGCGATCGGCCAGCGCGGCCAGCTGCGCGGCCCGCTCGGCTCGTCGCGAATCGGCGCTCACCGGTCCGGCCATGGCCATCGCCACCGCCCGCGCCACCACCGCGCGGCGCGCGAGCGCGGCGTCGAGGGCCTGCCAGGACTGGTCGGAGCGCACGTGCAGCCGGTCGAGCCGGTTGGCGGTGGAGTAGGCCCAGACGCCGAGGGCGAGCACGAGCAGGGCGATCAGCCCGAGAACGAGGACCGTGGTCGCGGAGAAGGTGATCATCCGGCGGCCCGCACGCGGAGATCGCCGACGGTGACGGTCTCGTAGACCCGCAGGATCTGCTCGGCCACCACCGGCCAGTCGTAGGCGGCGACCACCTGGGTCGCGGTGCGGACCAGCTGCCCGCGCGTGTCGTCGTCGGTGAGGACGGTGTCGATCGCGGTGGCCAGGGCGGCGGCATCACCGACCGGGTTGAGCAGGCCCGCGGTCCCGTCGCGCAGCACCCGCCGGAACGCGTCGAGCTCGCTGGCCACCACCGGGGTGCCCGCGGCCATCGCCTCGATCAGGATGATGCCGAAGCTCTCCCCGCCCAGGTTCGGCGCGACGTACACGTCGGCGCTGCGCATCGCGGCGGCCTTTTCCGCGTCGGAGACCTGGCCGAGGAAACGCAGGTGCCCGGCGTGCTCGCCCGCCTCCCGGCGCAACCGGTCCTCGTCACCGCGGCCGACGATGAGCAGCTGCACGTCGGGGTGGCGGGCGACGAGGGTGGGCAGCGCGCCGAGCAGCACGTCCATGCCTTTGCGCGGCTCGTCGTAGCGGCCGAGGAACAAGACCGTCTTGCCCGCGCGCGGGTAGCCGTCGAGCAGCGGGCCACGCGCGAACGCCGACACATCGACCCCGTTGGGGATCTCCACCGCGTCCGACCCCAGCGCCTCGACCTGCCAGCGCCGGGCCAGCTCCGAGACGGCGATGCGCCCGTTGATCTTCTCGTGGTACGGGCGCAGCACGCCCTGAAAAGTGCTCAGCACCAACGATTTCGTGGTGGAGGTGTGGAAGGTCGCCACGATCGGGCCCTCGGCGATCTTGAGCGCCAGCATCGACAGGCTCGGCGCGTTGGGCTCGTGGATGTGCAGCACGTCGAAGTCGTTGCCGTCGATCCAGCGCCGGATCCGGGTGTAGGCCATCGGCCCGAACGACAGCCGCGCCACCGACCCGTTGTACGGAATCGCCACGGCGCGCCCGGCCGACACCACGAAGTCGGGCAGCGGGGTGTCGTCGGAGGCCGGCGCGAGCACACTCACCTTGTGGCCGCGCTCGAGGAAGACCCGGGCGAGCTCGACCACATGGGCCTGCACCCCGCCGGGAACGTCGAACGAATACGGGCAGACCATGCCGATCTTCACCGCGGGCCACCTCCCTGGTTCGCCGCGATCCGGGCCAGCCGCTCGGGCGACAGATCCGCTTCCCACTGCGGCTGCAGCATGTGCCAGTCGGCGGGATGGGCGGCGATGTTCTCGGCGAACGAATCGGCCAGCGCCTGCGTCGCGGCCGCGACGCCACCGGAGACATCCACCGGCGCACCGGTTTTCAGGCCCCAGCCCTCGGTGCCGTCGGCGTCCACGGTGAACCAGGCGTGCACCGGCAGCAGCGCGGCGCCGGTCTCGATGGCGAGCTTGGCCGCACCGGCCGGCATCCAGGTGCGTTCGCCGAAGAAGTCGACCGGCACGCCCTTGCCGGTGAGGTCGCGTTCGCCCATCAGGCACACGATCCGGTTCTGCCGCAGCCGGTCCGCGAGCGCGCCGAAGGGTGGCGCCTCGCCACCGGTCAGCGGGAACACCTCGAAACCCAGGCTCTCCCGGTACTCGACGAACCGCTCGAACAGCGATTCCGGCTTCAGCCGTTCGGCCACGGTGGTGAAAGTGTCGTAGTGCTGCACCAGCCAGACCCCGGCCATGTCCCAGTTCCCCGAGTGCGGCAGCACGAAGACGACACCGCGGCCCCGCTCCAGGGCCGCGTCGAGGTGCTCGAGCCCGTCGACGTAATAGTCGACGGTGCTGTGGTCCATGCTGGGGAGCCGGAACGCCTCCCGCCAGTACCGGGCGTAGGAGCGCATGCTCGCGCGCATCAGGTCCGCGGGCACCTGCTCCGGGGTCACCCCGAGCACGCGGGCGAGGTTGCGCCGCAACTGCTCCGGGCCGCCGTCCTTGACGGCCCGGTCGGCGCCGAAGTCGAAAACCTTGCGCACCAGGGGTTCCGGCGCCGCACGCACCAGCCGCCAGCCCGCGGCATAGCCCCAGTCGCTCAACCGCTCGCGCAGACTCACGCCGCCGAACCTCCGGTGGTGTCGGGCTGCTCGCGCGGCGCGGGCGGGATGATCACGCGCGCGCCCGGCGAATTACGCACCGCCAGCACCCGCTGGAACACCGTGATGATGCTCGCCACCACCAGCACCCACATGGCCACGTACACCGCCCAGGTGAGCCATTCGATGCCCCAGTGCCCGCCGATACCGGTGAGCCCGGCGCCGACGAGCACGATGACCAGCCGGTCCGGACGTTCGATCAGGCCGCCGTCGGCGGACAGGCCACTGGCCTCGGCGCGGGCCTTCGCGTACGAGATCACCTGCGAGGTGACCAGCACGATCAGCGTCGCCGCGAACAGGTGCTTGCTCTGCTCGTGGTACACCGCCCACCAGGCCAGGCCGCCGAAGATGGCGCCGTCGGCGACCCGGTCGCAGGTCGCGTCGAGCACGGCGCCGTACTTCGTGCCGCCGCCGCGGGCCCTGGCCATCGCGCCGTCGAGCATGTCGAACATGACGAACAGCCAGATGACCATCGTCCCCCAGAACAGGTGCCCGGAGGGGAACAGCGTCACCGCGGCCGCGATCGTGGCCGTGGTGCCGATCAGTGTCATCGCGTCCGGGGTGAGCCCCGTCCCGACGAGCGCTTTGCCCAGCGGCGCAGTCGCTTTCGCAAACGTCTGGCGGCCGAAGAAGCTGAGCACGGTTGTCAGTCCTCCCACGCCTCCGCCAGCAGTTGCCGCGTCTCGCGCAGCAACTGTGGCATCACTTTCACCCCACCGACCACGGTGATGAAGTTCGCATCCCCGCCCCAGCGCGGCACGATGTGCTGGTGCAGATGGTCGGCCAGCGAGCCGCCCGCCACCCCGCCCAGGTTGAGCCCGACATTGAAACCGGCAGGCCGCGAGACCCGCTTCATCGTGCGGATGGCCTGCTGGGTGAAGGCCATCAGCTCGGTGCTCTCGGCGAGTGTCAGGTCTTCCAGGTCGGCGACCCGGCGGTACGGCACCACCATCATGTGCCCGGGGTTGTACGGGTACAGGTTGAGCACCGCGTACACGAGCTCACCCCGGGCGATGATCAGCCCGTCCTCGTCCGACATCTTGGGAATGTCGGTGAACGGGTGCCCGGTGGCGTCCTTGGGCTTGACCTCACCGGTGATGTAGGACATCCGGTACGGCGTCCACAGCCGCTGCAGCCGGTCCGGCTGACCCGCGCCCGTGTCGACGATCGAGCCGGCCTCCGAGGCGATGCTCTCGCTCATGACGACGCCTTCGCCGCGGTGACCACCGGGAAACCCTCGGCGGTCGGCGAGGCGTTCTCGCGGTTGCCGATCCAGGCCAGCACGGTGGCGATCGCGTCGTCGACCGGCACGCCGTTGACCTGGGTGCCGTCGCGGAAGCGGAAGCTCACCGCGTTCGCCTCCACGTCGCGGGCGCCCGCCAGCAGCATGAACGGCACTTTCTGCGCGGTCTGGTTGAAGATCTTCTTCTGCATCCGGTCGTCGCTGCGGTCCACCTGGGCCCGCACACCCGCGTCCTGCAGCCGCTCGATCACCGAATCCAGGTGCGGGGCGAAGTTTTCCGCGACCGGGATACCCACCACCTGGACCGGCGAGAGCCAGGCCGGGAAGGCGCCGGCGTAGTGCTCGGTGAGCACGCCGAAGAAGCGCTCGATGGAGCCGAACAGGGCGCGGTGGATCATCACCGGACGGTGCTTGGCGCCGTCGGCGCCCGTGTACTCGAGCTCGAAACGCTCGGGCAGGTTGAAATCCAGCTGGATGGTCGACATCTGCCAGGTGCGGCCCAGCGCGTCCTTGGCCTGCACGGAGATCTTCGGGCCGTAGAACGCGGCGCCGCCCGGGTCCGGCACCAGATCCAGGCCGGAGTCGGTGGCCACCTTGCGCAGGGTCTCGGTGGCCTCTTCCCACAGCTCGTCGGAGCCGACGAACTTCTTCGGGTCCTTGGTGGACAGCTCGAGGTAGAAGTCGTCGAGACCGTAGTCGCGCAGCAGCGACAGCACGAAGGTGAGCGTGCTGGTGAGCTCCGCGTGCATCTGCTCCTTGGTGCAGTAGATGTGCGCGTCGTCCTGGGTCATGCCGCGCACGCGGGTCAGGCCGTGGATCACGCCGGACTTCTCGTAGCGGTACACCGACCCGAACTCGAACAGCCGCAGCGGCAGCTCCCGGTAGGAGCGGCCGCGCGCGCGGAAGATCAGGTTGTGCATCGGGCAGTTCATCGGCTTGACGTAGTAGTCCTGGCCGGGCTTGCGCACGGTGCCGTCCTCGTTGAGTTCGGCGTCGAGGTGCATGGCCGGGAACATGCCGTCGCGGTACCAGTCGAGGTGACCGGAGACCTCGAACAGGTGCCCCTTGGTGATGTGCGGGGTGTTGACGAACTCGTAGCCCGCGGCCACGTGGCGCCGGCGCGAGTACTCCTCGAGTTCCTTGCGGATGACGCCGCCCTTGGGGTGGAACACCGGCAGGCCCGAGCCGAGCTCGTCAGGGAAGCTGAACAGGTCCAGTTCCAGGCCCAGCTTGCGGTGGTCGCGGCGCTCGGCCTCGGCCAGCAGGTGCAGGTACTCGTCCATCGCCTCGGTCGATTCCCAGGCGGTGCCGTAGATGCGCTGCAGGTCCTCGCGGTCCTGGTCACCGCGCCAGTAGGCGGCCGAGCTGCGGGTGAGCTTGAAGGCGGGGATGAACTTGGTGGTGGGGATGTGCGGGCCGCGGCACAGGTCGCCCCAGATCTTCTCGCCGGTGCGCGGGTCCAGGTTGTCGTAGATGGTCAGCTCGTTGCCGCCGACCTCCATGATCTCCGGATCGTCGATGCCGGACTTGTCGCTGATCAGTTCGAGCTTGAACGGCTCCTTCGCCAGTTCTTCCCGCGCCTCGTCGATCTCGACGACGCGACGCGAAAAGCGCTGCGCGCCTTTGACGATCTTCTTCATCCGGGACTCCAGCTTGGCCAGATCCTCGGGGGTGAAGGGCCGGTCGACCCGGAAGTCGTAGTAGAAGCCGTCCTTGATCGGCGGGCCGATACCCAGCTTGGCGTCGGGGAACTCCTGCTGCACCGCCTGGGCCAGCACGTGCGCGGCCGAGTGCCGGATCACGCTGCGGCCGTCCTCGGTGTCGGCGGCGACGGCCTCGACCTCGACGTCCTCCTCGGGGACCCACGACAGGTCCTTGAGCGCGCCCTCGGCGTCGCGGACCACCACGATCGTGCCCGGGCCCTTGGTGGGCAGCCCCGCCTCCCGCACCGCGGCGCCCGCGGTAGTCCCGGCCTGCACCCGGACGAGGGCGACAGGGCTGAGGGGTGCAGAGGTGGTCACGGGGATGCTCTCCTTGACGTCTCGTCCGGCGGGTGTTTCCCGCACGGCGCAGGCTGATCCTACGAACGCGCACCATGCTATCCCGCCTCTCCGCGTATTCAGGCCGGGCCCAGGTTCGCGGCAGATTCGGCAGGCGGCCGGCGGTGACAGCGTCGCGGGGTCAGCCCGTGCCCGGTGAGTTACCCATGTGCTCGCTCGAGTTGCGGGTGCGGGATCAGGGGTTCGACAGCAGGGCTGTTCGTTCCGCGGCGGGGCGTTTCGGGCAGCTGGTGCACATGTCGCAGCCGGGGACCTCGTAGACGAGGCAGCAGGAGAGTCGCTTGACGAAGGTGCGGTCGCCGACGGTGACGAAGCGGGGTGGGAGCAGGCGGGAGCCGATTTCGGTGGCGAGGCGGGGGGCCACCTCGGGGGCGCCGGCGTCGAGGGCGCGGTTGCCGATGGCGTCGGAGACGATCGCCCACAGCGCGGGGATGCCGGCGCCGGATACCGCGGCGACCTGGGGGATCAGCGTGTTCAGGGTCTCGCGCAGGGCACGGCCGACGGCCTCGGGGTCGCCGGGCGCCGCGTGGTCGCGGAAACGGATGTGTTCGATGCCGCCGTCCGGGCGGACCGCGCAGTCGAGATCGTCGAGCCCGGCGACCGGGGCTGGACGGCCCGCCGCGTAGGCCGCGGTGACCTGGTCGACCAGGGCGGAGGCCACCATGCACCACCACAGGGTGCCGCCGACGCGGGCGGCGTCGGTGCCCCAGGCACGGCTCATCTCGCCGATCCGGCCCGCGATCCAGGCGGGATCGGTGAGCAGCCGCCCGGGGACGGTGCTCACGACATCAGGGGACTGCGCAACCATGGCCAATCGACTCCGATCCACCCACCGACCAACGAATACGTGCCGAGCAGCCACAGCGTCACCACGACGAGGGCGAAGGTGGCCACCGCGCCGAGGATCTTGATCGTCCACCCGCGCGAGGTGTACCAGTCCATGACGACGCGGTATTTGCCGCGTACCCACCCGAGCGTGTGGTGGGCCCAGACGAACTCGGTGGCCAGGATGCCGAACCCGGCGAACACCAGCGCCCAGCCGGGTCCCGGATACGGGATCGTGACGATCCCGACGAGCAGCACCAGCCCACCGACCACGCCGACGGCGATGCGGTAGCCGAGGTTCAGGGTAGGGCGCTTCTCGATGCTCGCCCGGAAGGCGCGCCAGCGGTGCCGGGGCGCCGGGCCGTCCTTGTCCCCGGCGGCGGATTCCGCCGGGGAGTCGGTGGCGCCTGCGGTCGTCTCGCTCGTCATCGCTCCAGACTACGAGCCGCGGGCGCCGGGATCACGCGGTGACCGGGGGCTCTATCCGATCGTCGAGGGTCCGCACGCTGTCGGCGGTCACCTCGATGACGCGCGCGCCCGCGATGTCGAAGAACAATCCCGACACCACCACGCCGCGCTCGGCCACGGCCGCGCGCACCGCCGGATGCCGCTGCAACGTCTCCACCTGCACCGCGACATTGACCATGCTCAGCTGGTCGATCTCGTCGAAGCCCGCCGCCCTGGCCGCCGCGGCGACCGGATGCTCGGCCCGGAACCGGTCCAGGCTCGCCGCGCCGTGCCGCAGCCACGCGCTCAGGCCGCCCTCGGCCTCGGCGCCGGTGTAGATCGCCTTCATCGCACCACAGGCGGAATGCCCGCAGACCACCACCGAGCGCACGGCCAGTTCCTCGAGCGCGAACGCCAGCGCCGCCTCCACGGAGTCGTCGCCGGTGGTGGGCACGAGATTGCCGACATTGCGGACGGTGAACAGGTCGCCGGGGCCGCTGGAGGTGATCACGTTCGGCACGATCCGCGAATCGGAGCAGGTGAGGAAGAAGGAATGCGGGTCCTGCCGGTCGCGCAGCTCGTCCAGATGCGGGCGCACCACGTGCGCGTGGCTGCGGTGGAAGGCCGCGACGCCCGCGGTCACGGCGTCGTCGCCGGGCTGGTGCCGCCACGGGCCCAGCAGTTGGTCCCAGGTCGCGCGGCCGTAGCCGCGGGCGGGCGGCGCACCGGTGGTGTCGGCCATCTTCGCGCTGCCGATCTCGACGAAATCGACCCGGCCGCCGCCGCTTTCCTGCTGGTGCTGCCAGGATTCGATGGCCTCGAAGGCGGCGTGGTCGAGGAAGTCGACCGTCATCTCCACGGTGACGGCGGCGCCCGCGGGCACCTTCGCCAGCTCGGCGGACAGCTTCGGCAGGGCCAGGAAGGTGCAGGAGCCGTCGATGCGGACCAGCCAGCGCAGACCGTCGGGCAGCGGGGTCGCGGCGACCTGCACCCGCACCACGCGCCACAGCAGCAGGCCGAAGGCCAGGCCCAGACCGAGGATCACGCCCTCGAGCAGGTTCAGGAACACCACGCCGAGCACGGTGACCACGTACACCAGCAGATCACCGGTGCGCCGGGCCAGCCGGATGTGGGCCAGTTTCACCAGCTGGATACCGATGACGATGAGCAGCCCGGCCAGCGCGGCCTTCGGAATCTGCTCGACCAGGCCGACCAGCGCCACCGAGAACAGCAGGACCCAGCAGCCGTGCATGATCGCCGAGGCCCGGCTGCGCGCACCCGCCTGCACATTCGTGGCGCTGCGCACGATCACGCCGGTCACCGGCAGGCCACCCACCATGCCCGACAGCACGTTGGCGGTGCCCTGCCCGATCAGTTCGCGGTCGAATCCGGTGCGCGGGCCGGTGTGCATCTTGTCCACCGCCACGGCCGAGAGCAGGCTCTCCACGCTGGCGATCAGCGCGATGGTGAGCACGGTCATCGCGACCGCCGACCAGTTCCCGGACGGGAGTTCGGGCAGTTGCAGCGCGTCGAACAGCGAGCCGCTCAACACGATCCGCTCCACCTCGGTCGGCAGCACCAGCGACAGCAGGGTGCCCGCGACGACCGCGACCAGCGGACCCGGCACAGCGCGCACCTTGGGCGGCAGGTACTTCCAGCCCAGCATCACCGCGATCACCACGGCGCCCACCAGCACGTCGCCGCCGTGCAGCGACATGAGCTGCCCGGGCAGCTCGACGAGGTTGCGCCACGCGGTGCTGTGCGAGGATCCGCCGAGCAGGACATGGATCTGCTGCAGCGCGATGGTGATACCGATGCCGGCCAGCATGGCGTGCACCACCACCGGGGCCACCGCCAGCGCGGCGCGCGCGATCCGGCTCAGACCGAACGCGATCTGCAACAGCCCGGCGCAGACGACGATGAAACAGGTGAGGCGCCAGCCGAATTGCGCGATGGACTCGGCGACGACCACGGTCAGGCCGGCCGCGGGCCCGCTGACCTGCAGCACGGAACCACCGAGCGAACCGGCGACGATGCCGCCGATCACCGCGGCGACGAGGCCCGCGGCGACCGGCGCGCCCGAGGCGACCGCGATACCGAGCGACAGCGGCAGGGCCACCAGGAAGACCACGATCGAGGCGGGCAGATCGTGGCGCAGGACGGTGTCACGCCAGGAGGGGCGCGCCGGCGGCGGGGCCGGGGTGAGAGGTGGAGCTAGGTCGTTCGCGATAGACATGGTTCTCCTTCGCCGACCGGGCGCGCGGCCACGGTCGATGGACGATCGACGTGTCAGGAGCGGTCGAAGGGACCGCGGAACAGCTTCCAGCGATGAAGCGCGGGCGCACCGATGCGTCGGCGAACCGGAGCGCGGCGCTAACCAACCTATTGGTAAAGAGTTGGCAAAACCAGTGTGCCGCACGAAGAGTGGGTGCCGCCATAAGCGCAGGCCCGCTGTGGTGTGGCACACACCAGAAGCGCCTCACACCGGTTCGGCCGCGACCCGGCTCCCGGCATCGTCGAATTCGGCGATCCCGTCGACGGTCACCTCGATCACCCGGGCGGTGGCCAGGTCGAAGAACAGGCCCGACACCGCCACCCCGCGTTGCACGATGCCGCTGCGCACCGCCGGATAGTCGATCAGCGTCTGCACCTGGCGGGCGACGTTCACCATGCCGAGCTGGTCGATCGGACCGAAACCGGCCTGCCGCGCCGCCTCCGCCACCGGATGACCCGCGTGGAACGCCGCCAGCGTCGGCACGGCGTGCGCGAGCCAGTCATCGAGCCCCGGACCCGCCTGGACCTGCCCGTACAGCGCCTCCATCGCACCGCACCCGCTGTGCCCGCACACCACCACCGCGCGCACGTCGAGCTTGTCCAGGGCGTAGATCAGGGCCGCCTCCACCGACACGTCGCTGCCGCCGACCGGGACGAGATTGCCCACATTGCGCACCGTGAACAGGTCACCCGGACCGCTGCTGGTGATGACATTGGGCACGATGCGCGCGTCGGCGCAGGTCAGGAAGAAGGTGTCGGCGTCGGGGCGGTGCCGCAACCCGGCCAGGTGCGGGCGCACCAGGTGCGCGTGCCCGCGGTGGTAGGCCGTGATGCCCGCGGCGATCGGGTCGACGCCCCCGCTGCGCCGCCACGGCCGCAGCGCCTCGTCGACGGCCTTGCGCGCCTGCCCGTGCTCGGGCGGGCCGTCCTGCGCCCGGGCCATCCGCGCCGTCCCGAGTTCGACGAAGTCGACTGCGCCACCGGCTGTTTCGCGATGACTCGCCCACTCCGAGAGCAGTTCGCAGGCGGCGTGGTCGAGGAAGTCCACGCTCAGTTCCACCGTCACCCCGGCCCCGGCGGGCACCTTCGCCAGCTCGCCGGTGAGCTTGGGCACGGCCAGGAAGGTGCAGGTGCCGTCGATCCGGACCAGCCAGCTCCCGTCGGGTCGCGCGGTGGCCGCGATACCGCACTTGACGAACCGCCACAGCAGCAGTGCGAACGAGGCGACGAGCCCGATCACCAAGCCCTGCAACAGGTTCAGGAAAACCACCGCGAGCACGGTCACCAGGTACACGTACAGATCACCGGTGCGCCGGGCCCGCTTGATGTGCGCCAGCTTCACCAGCTGCACGCCGATCAGCACGAGCAGCCCGGCCAGCGCCGCGGTCGGGATCTGCCGGACCAGGCCGACCAGCGCGATCGCGAACACCAGGATCCAGCAGCCGTGCAGCACGGTGGCCGCCCGGCTGCGCGCTCCGGCATTGGCGTTGGTGATGCTGCGCACGATCACCGCGGCGATCGGCAGGCCACCGAGCAGGCCGGAGGCCATGTTCGCCGCACCCTGACCGAGCAGTTCGCGGTCGAAGTCGGTGCGCTGCCGCGGGCGCATCTTGTCGACCGCGACCGCCGAGAGCAGGGTCTCCACGCTCGCGATGAGCGCGACGGTGAGCATGGTGAGCAGGATCGGCACCCACCCGCCGTGCGGCAGGGCGGGCAGGCCGATGCCGTCGAGCAGCGAACCGTCGAGCCGGACCCGGTCCACGCTCAGCGGCAGGATCAGCGACACCACGGTCGCCGTCACCACCGCGACCAGCGGCCCCGGCACCAGCCGCACGCGACGCGGCAGGTACTGCCAGCCGATCAGCACGGCGATCACGAGCAGGCCGACGAACAGATCGCCCTTGTGCACCGACATCACCTGCTGCGGCAGCGCGACGATGCTGGCCCAGGTGGAGCTGACGGTGTCGCCGCCGAGCAGCACGTGCACCTGCTGCAGCGCGATGATGACGCCGATGCCGGCCAGCATGGCGTGCACCACCACGGGCGCGATCCCGAGCGCGGCACGCGCGATCCGGCTGAGCCCGAACAGGATCTGCAGCAATCCCGCCCCGACGGTGATGAAACACATGGCGGCCCAGCCGAATTGCTGCACGGCGGCAGCGACCACCACGGCCAGGCTCGCGGTCGGCCCGCTCACCTGCACCGAGGAGCCGCCGAGTAATCCGGCGACCACGCCACCGACCGCGGCGGCGATCAGGCCGGCCACCACGGGCGCGCCGGAGGCCAGCGCGACACCGAGCGACAGCGGCAGGGCGACCAGGAACACCACGACGGACGCCGGGAGATCATGCTGCAGAAGGGATTTCAGCGACGCGCGCGGAGGATCATTGTCGGTCATCATTCTCCTTCGCCGGGGCCTTCATGGCTCCCGGTTCATCGGTCGAACATGCACTGGCAATAGATGCTGAGCTGCGAGCGAGCGGCGAAGAAGACCCGAGACACAGGGTCCGGCCAATAGTAAAGAATTACCCAAGCGTAAGGAAAGCCCTCGAGGCGAATGGGACGAATCGCGATTCAACTGTGACGTGCACCACACACTATGAATCAAGCGCCCATCCCGCTCCCGACCCGGCACACCGGTCAGGAATCGAGAAGCCCGCGCCCGCGATGCGGTGGAAGCATCGTCCACACGGCACGTCCAGCCACCACGAAAGGGTTGCCGATGAACGCCTCCTGGATTCGGCGCGCGCACCGCTGGTGCGCGATCGCCTTCACCGTGATCCTGCTCGTCACCGTCCTCACCCTGGCCGTCGGCGGCCCCACCTGGGTCTCCTATCTACCGCTGCTCCCCCTCGCCGGCCTGTTCCTCACCGGCCTGGCCGTGTATGTCGGGGTCTACCGCAGACAGCGAGCGCACCGCGGCGCCCCGGCAGGCGGCGTCCGCCCGGTCCACCGCTGGTCGGCCGTCGTCTTCGTCGTCACGGTCCTCGCCACCGTGATCGCCCTGTCCCTGCCGGACCCGATCATCTGGGTCTCCTACCTCCCCCTGCTCCCCTTGGCCGCCCTGTTCTTCACCGGCCTGTACATGCTCGCCGCACCCCGCCTCCGCGCCCGCCGCGCCCGCGTGCGCGCGTAGTTTCGACCTATGACGCCTGCCGAATCCCTTGTCACACCGCGCGATTCGTGGACACGGCGGGTAGGAGTGCTGCTCAGGCTGGTCGCACCGCAGCGCGGGGCGCTGGGTTCGGCGACGCTGCTGCTGCTGGTGGGGACGACGTTGTCGCTGGTGCAGCCGTTGCTGGCCGGGTGGGTGGTGCGGGACGCGGTCGCGGGTGAGGCGATCGCGGGTTCGGTTGCCGCGCTGGTCGGGGCGTATCTGCTGTATGCCGTGACCGATACCTGCGGGCACTATCTGCTCGAGCGATCCAGTGAGTCGGTGCTGCTGTCGATTCGGGAACGGTTGACGGGGCATCTGCTGCGGTTGCGGATTCCCACGCTCGAATCGCTGCGGGTAGGGGATCTGATTTCCCGCGTGACCCTCGATGCGACAGTGGTCCGCAATGCCGTCGGGTCCAGTCTGGTGCAGTTGCTGACCGGGATGATCACTCTGGTCGGGACGATCGTCGTGATGATCTACATCGACTGGCTGTTGTTCTCCATCGTCATCGTCACCGTCGCCGTCGCCGCGAGCGCGATGTTGTTCGTCATGAAGCGCATCGAGACGGCCTCCACCCAGTTGCAGGACAGTGTCGGGACATTGTCGGCCGACATCGAACGCGCGATCGCCGGGGTTCGCACGGTCAAGGTGAACAATGCCGAGGATCGCGAGCACGAACACCTCACGGAGCTGGCCCGGGCCGCGTTCACCGCCGGGATCCGGGCCGCCCGGCTGAAGGCACTGGGCAATCCGGCGATGCACCTGGCGGTGACCGGCTCGTTCGTCGTGTCGCTCCTGGTCGGCGGGATCCGGGTGGCCGACGGCCAGATGAGCTTGAGTGCGCTCGTCACGATGATGCTGCTCGCGATGAACCTGCTGATGCCGGTCGGCGATCTCTTCAACGGTTCCGTGGGACTGCAGCAGGCGCTCGGTGCGCTGCACCGGATCGAATCCACTCTCGCGCTGCCCGCCGAGGACGTCGACGCCGCGCTGCACGACGACGAAAGAACCCGGGAGGCAGGTGATCTCGCGCTCGAGTTCCAGGACGTGCACTTCTCCTACGGCGAGCGCAAGGTCCTCGACGGCGTGACGTTCTCGGTGCCCGCGCGCGGACATGTGGCGCTGGTCGGGCATTCCGGCGCCGGGAAGTCCACGGTGTTCTCGCTGGTGAGCAGGTTCTACACACCGGACGACGGCGAGATCGTGCTGGCGGGCCGCTCCTGTGCCGCTCGGTCCCGTCGAGCGTGGCGCTCCGACATCAGCTTGCTGGAACAGAACGCGCCCCTGCTGTTCGGCAGTCTGCGCGACAATGTGACCTACCGGCAGCCGGAGCTGGGCGAGGACGACGTGCGACACGCGATAGCACTCGCCGGCCTGACCGATCTGGTCGCGCGACTCCCCCAGGGCCTGGACACACCGGTGGGCGAGCACGGCGTGCTGCTGTCGGGCGGCGAACGGCAACGGGTCGCGTTGGCGCGGGCGCTGATCCGCCGACCGGTGCTGATGATGCTGGACGAACCGACCGCGATGCTCGACGCCGACACCGAGCAGGCATTGCACGCGACCATCCGAGCGGTGCGGCGGGAATGCGCACTGCTCGTCGTCGCCCACCGCCTGTCGACGATCCGGGAAGCCGACACCGTGGTGTTCCTGGCGAACGGGCAGATCGTCGACACCGGCCCGCACGACGACCTGTTCGCCCGCAACGGCGCCTACCGGCAGCTCGTCGGCGCGGCCGGATAGCGTTCGGGCTCAACCGATGTCGACGACGCGGGCCCAGGACGGGGGCAGGTCCGGGACGTAGTCGGGGTCGTCGTGCCGCACGGAGGGGGCGCGGCGGAAGAGGCCGATGATCGTGCGGCAGGGTGGGCGGGCGGCGGGCCAGGGTGTCTGGCCGTCGGTGAGGGCGACGAGAACGTCGGGACGCGGGCTGGTGCGCAGGGCCTTGGTGAACCCGGTGCGCAGGTCGGTGCCGCCACCGCCCATCAGGACCATGCCCTCGGCGTGGCACAGCGGGACGGCGACACGGGCCGCGGCGTCGCAGGAGAACACCGTGACCAGGTCGCGGCGCCCGCCCACGGCACGGGTGATCGCGGCGACCTCGAGCAGCGCGCTGCCCAGTTCGGCGTCGCTGACCGATCCGGAGGTGTCGATGACGACGCTGACCTGCGGTGGGCTGCGCCGCAGGCTCGGCAGGACGACACCGGGCAGGCTCGCCGCCCGGCGCGCGGGCCGCCGGTAGGTGTAGTCCTCCCCGACCCCCGGCGCCGAGATGGCGGCGCGCAGCGCGGCGCCCAGCAGCACGCGCCAGGCCTGCGGTGGGTGTAGCGCCTCCTCGGCCCAGCGTTGCCACCCTTGGGGCGCGTCACCGGGACGGCCCACGATGCCCTGGGCCACCCGGAACCGGACGGCGTCGCGTTCCTGTTCGCTGAGTCCGTCGGCGCCGTCGGGGCCCAGGTCCCACTCCCGCTCGAGCCCGTCGGCGCCGCTGCCGCAGTCGAGCCAGGCCCAGTCCTGGGTGGTGTGGCCGAGGGTGAACTGCCGCAGGTAGTCCTCCATGAGCTGCCCCTCGGACAACCCGAGCGTCGCGGGGGTGACCGCGCCCGCCGGGGTCACCAGCCCCGCGCCGAACGCGTCGTCGTTGATCTCGGCGTCGGCGGCGATGTTCATCCGCAGCCGTGGCGCCGGCCCGGTCAGGTCGTGGTCGCGGGCGAAGCGATCACTGCGGGCGTGGTGTTCACGCAGCAGGTGTGCGACCTCGTGGACCAGCACCGAGGCGAGTTCCTCCACGGGCGTGCGGTCGACGAAGACGGGCGAGACGTAGCAGCGCCAGTACTTGTCGACGCCCATCGTGGGCACCCGGCGCGACTCGACGAGGTGCAGCGCGTACAGCGCGGTCGCCAGGTAGGGCCTGGCCCGGACCGCGTGCAGCCGCGCGGCGAACAGTTTGTCGCGGTCCAGGACCGCGCCGGCCGTCATCGGCCCACCCGCTCGGCGACCCGCTCGGCCGCCCGGTCGGCGGTGCGCGACACCGACACCACGCCGGCCAGCCGTTCGATCGCGGCGGGCACGTCCCAGTTCTCGCGCCGCAGGGTGGCCAGCGTGGTCGCGGGCACGACCACCAGATCGGGTGCTCCGGTCTCCACGGCCTTGACCAGGACCGCCCACGCCGCGTCCCAGCGCGCCCGGTCCGGCCGCTTGCGCACCGCGGCCACCACCCCGTCGAGTACGGCTTGCCGCAGGTCGCCGCGCTCGGGCAGGTCGGCCGCGGCCGGATCGGCCAGCAGCACTTCGGGATCGGGCAGGTCCATGCGGTCGATGCTGGTGAGCAGTTCGAAACCGGGCCCGTCGCCGACCGCGCCCCGCACCAGGATCGACAGTACGTCGCGACCCGCACCCGCGGCGGTGGCGAAGGCGATCAGCCGCAGCGCCATGTCCCAGCTGCGCGGGGATGCCCACGCCCCGCCGCGCCGGGTTTCGGTCGTCGGCATCTGATGCACGAGTTTGGGCCGGGCGGCGAGCAGTCCACACACCGCGCGCCGCGCGAAAGATACTGCCGCCGGGAGTCTTTCGGGATCAAGTTGGGGCAGGGTGGCGCGGGGCCAGGTGCCGCCGAGGCCGCGGACGACGACGTCGTGGTCGTGGGTCCACTGCAGGTGCACGAAGCGGTTCGCCAGCGGTGGGCTCAGTTCCCAGCCGTCGGCGGCCGAGGACCGCGGGTTGGCGGCGGCGACGATCCGGACGCCGGGCGGGAGCCGCAGCGCGCCGATCCGCCGTTCCAGCACCACCCGCAGCAGGGCGGCCTGCACGGCGGGCGGCGCGGTGGACAGTTCGTCCAGGAACAGCAGCCCGCGTCCGGCTTTCGCCAGCCGCACCGCCCATTCCGGCGGCGCCATCGGGACGCCGTGCGCGGCGGGATCGTCACCGATGATGGGCAGCCCGGAGAAGTCCGACGGCTCGTGCACGCTCGCGATCACGGTGGTCAGGGGCAGATCGAGGGAATCGGCGAGCTGGGTCAGCGCCGCGGTCTTGCCGATGCCAGGCTCGCCCCACAGCAGGACGGGCAGGTCGGCGGCCACGGCGAGGGTGAGCGCTTCCAGGCGGGTGTCGGGGCGCGATTCGGTGGCGACGTCGGCCAGCAGGGTCAGCAGATCGTCGGCGATGGCGAGCTGAGCGGCCTCGGAGCGGGCCGAAAAGGTGTGTGTAGACATGAGTGAACCACCTCGGGGTCGAGAAGAACGGACAGGGATCGGCGCGCGAGTCAGCGCGCGGTCGCGTGGCGCGGGTGCGCGCGGTGCGCGTCCCTGCGCTTCGGTGCGGAGATCGGGATGTGGTGACCGGGTGCGGGCAGGCCCGCCCGGAACAGGCCGTAGGTGACGCGGCGGCGTGCCGCGGCCTCGAGTTCGGCGCGCAACGGTCCGTCACGCAGCACCGCGTCGCGGCCGAGCAGACCCTCGACGACGGTCAGCGCACCGTCGATGTCGCCGTGGTGCAAGCGTTCCCGCACGTCGACGAGCCAGTCGGGGCGGCGATGCGCCAGGTCGACGGCCCGCAGGCAGGGCAGGGCGGTCCCGGTCAGCGCGACCAGCAGTTCCTCACGCCGGATCTCGTCGGCGTCGTGGTCGAGCGCGACCAGGACACCGTCGACGAGGCCGATCCGGTGCCGCTCACCTCGGCATTCCACGATCCGCTGCGCACTTGCGCTGTCTGAGTGGGGTTGCGCGACGGGATGGTCCGGGGCGAGGGCGCGCGCGACCAGCGGGTGCAGCCGATCGGGGGTGAGCGCTCCGGACCGGATCAGGGCCAGGTCAGGAAGGGTCCAGGTCGCCGCGTCGGGGAGGACGGGTAGCCCGGACAGCCCACCGCGCGGGGTCTTTTCGGCGATCCGCAGGCTCGGTGACGCACCACGGTCGGAAGCCACGTCCAGGACGACGCGCTGCCGGGCCCCACAGCGCACCAGCACCTGCCCGCTGTCGCGATGCTCGGCCCGCAGCAGGATGCCCGCTTCAGCCGCCCACCGGTGGACAGCGCAGTCCGCGGGCACCGCGAGGCTCGGGGGCACCACACAGTCCTCGGCACTCCCGAAGTCCGCGTCCACCGCGAGACCGGAGGGCGCAGCCCAGTCGACGGGCACCACACAGTTCGCGGCCGCCACACCGCTCGGAACACCGGCGAAGCCGAATTGCGCCGCCCCGGAACGACTGTGGAGTTCACCGGCGCGACGCGCGTCCCACAGATGGCGGTGCAGGTCGAGCCGGAACCGGCGATTGGGGTGTGGATGCGGATGCAGCACCGGACCGGATCCGTCCCACAGCGCGAGCGCGATCCGCTGACCGGCATCGGCCCACGCGGGCGGGGTGCGCGCCACCAGGTGCACGGCACCGGCACCGCCATCATCGATTTCGCGCTCGCCGTAGCGGGCCAGCGTCATCGTGAGACCCGGCCGGAGCAGGCCGTCCGGCGCGATCCTGGGCAGGTGCCAGCGCAGCAGATCCGGTGCCAGATGACGCAGATCGGCCCGGACGGCGGCGGCCAGAGCGCGCCCCCTGGTGCGGGCCAGCGCGCGCAGATCCAGGTCGACATCCACACCGGCCGCGGCACACGCGCCGGCCCAATCGCCGACACCGCGGCGCGCGGCAGCGATCTCGATCATGGGTGGCGGCACGGCGAATTCGCGCACGCGCAGCCAGAAGGAAAGACGGGAAGCCGGTTCGATGACCGGCGCGGGGCTCAACGGCCCGGGCGCAGAACGCCCTTTCGACGAGTCGTCATGTGCCCAGTATGCACATCGACGTCCACCACGACAAGGCGGGCACCGGGCCGCAGCCCGATGCCCGCCTCGTCCGCGTGACTAGCCCGCGTCGGCGGCGACCGGCTCGCGCACCTCGGCCTGCGCCGTCACCAGCGGGTAGGTCGGGTACTCGATCCCGGAGATGAACTGCACGGTGCGGACCACCTGGCACGAGTAGCCGAACTCGTTGTCGTACCAGACGTAGAGGATCGCGGTGTCGCCCTCGACGATGGTCGCGTTGGCGTCGATGATCGCCGCGGCGCGCGAGCCGATGAAGTCGCTCGACACCACGTCGGTGGCGGCGGTGTAGTCGAGGTTGCGGCTCAGCGGGCCGTGCAGCGACGCCTCACGCAGGTACTCGAGCACCGCCTCGCGGGTGGTCTCCTGCGCCAGGTGCAGGTTCAGGATCGCGACGGACACGTCCGGCGTGGGAACGCGGATCGAGTTGCCGGTGATCTTGGCCTTGAAGTCCGGCATCGCCTTGGCGACCGCGGAGGCGGCGCCGGTCTCGGTGAGCACCAGGTTGAACGGCGCGGACCGGCCGCGACGGTCGGCCTTGTGGTAGTTGTCCAGCAGGTTCTGGTCGTTGGTGAACGAGTGCACCGTCTCGACGTGGCCGCGCAGGATGCCGAACTCGTCGTCCATCGCCTTGAGCGGCGGCACGATCGCGTTGGTCGTGCAGGAGGCGCAGGAGAAGATCTGCTGGGTCAGGTCCAGGCCGCGGTGGTTGACGCCGTGCACGATGTTGGGGACGTCGCCCTTGCCCGGCGCGGTCAGCACCACCTTGGCGATGCCGGGGCGCAGGTGCTGGGACAGCCCGTCACGGTCGCGCCAGCGGCCGGTGTTGTCGATCAGGATCGCGTCGCTGATGCCGTACTCGGTGTAGTCGATCGAGTTCGGGTCGTCGCTGTAGATGAACTTGATGACGTTGCCGTTGGCGGTGATCGTGTCGTTGTCGGTGTCGACCTTGATCGTGCCGTTGAAGGCGCCGTGCACCGAGTCGCGGCGCAGCAGCGAGGCGCGCTTGGCCAGGTCCTCGTCGCCGCCCTTGCGGACCACGACGGCCCGCAGGTTCAGGCCGTTGCCGGAGCCGGCCTTCTCGATGAGCAGACGGGTCACCAGGCGGCCGATGCGGCCGAAACCGTAGAGGACCACGTCCCGCGGGCCGGGCGACCCGGCGCCGGCGCCGATCACGTCGGCCAGCGCCACCTCGGCGAACTCGGCGACCGACAGGCCGCGCTCGTCGGCCCGGTAGGCGGTGACGAGCTGACCGAGGTCGATCTTGCAGGGACCGAGGTCGAGGGTGTTCAGCACCTGCAGGAAGGGCAGGGTCTCGTCCACCGACAGCTCTTCGCCCTCGATCTGCCGCGCGAACCGGTGCGTCCGCAGGATGCTGATCACCGACTTGTTCACGAGCGATCGGCTGTGCAGCAGGATCGTCACGCCCTTGCTGCGGTACAGGGTGCCGATGATCGGGATCATCGCCTCCGCCGCAGCTTCCTGAGCGTTCCAGCGGTCAAGTTGTTCGGTAGTCAACACACGTCCTCAGGTTTCATTCATCTGTCCGTCGCATCGATGCTAATGAGCGCCGGAATTTCACTGACGCCGGATGTCCCCCGGTGAGGTCTTCGACACCCGCGCACAGCAAAACAGGCCACCACCTGCGCCGGTGATGGCCTGTTCTCGGTGGTCCCAGCTGGTTTCGAACCAGCGACCTTCCGCGTGTGAGGCGGACGCTCTCCCGCTGAGCTATGGGACCGAACTCTGCGCCGAGCGGCTTTTTCAGGGCCTCTCGAACGAGATGGAACATTAGCACGGGGCACCGGTGTGACACCAAATCGCCTTGTGACGGGGCGGTTCGGCTTCCTTGCGGAGTCTGTGGACCGCCGCTCGCGGTGGCGGGCCGGGTGGAGCAATCGCGGAACGCATCGTTCAATGCGCATATCTACGTTATCTCATGCTGCATTGCGCCGACTCGGCGGCTCGATCACTCCGCCCCTCGATCACTCCGCCCTTCGCTGCCGCCCCCGCCTCGCGCGCGTAGAAGCGGTGCCTACCGGGTCCCGCCGCCGAGTTCGGCGCGGTCCACGGGATGCGGGGCAGCACCGGACCCTCAGCACCCATCGGCCGCCCACACTCCCCTGCCGACCACCCGAACAACATGCCTGTAATTCACATTTAGGCCCATCTACCAGCCGATTTGTAGTCTGCGCCGACCGTCGGCTAATGTTTTCCTCGCACCACGGAGAGCAGCCAAGCCGCCAGGCCGACAGCCTCCGGAAGTGTGAATGCGGATGTAGCGCAGCTGGTAGCGCATCACCTTGCCAAGGTGAGGGTCGCGGGTTCGAATCCCGTCATCCGCTCGAGAGGTAGGTTAGGCATTATGCCATCCTCCTTTGCGCGGTGGAGTGGCCGAGTGGTGAGGCAACGGCCTGCAAAGCCGTGCACACGGGTTCGATTCCCGTCTCCACCTCGCGCGATTAGCTCAGCGGGAGAGCGCTTCCCTGACACGGAAGAGGTCACTGGTTCAATCCCAGTATCGCGCACCACAAGAAGGCCCCGGTTTCGACCGGGGCCTTCTTGCGTATCCAGGCCCGGCCGCCGGCCGGTGCCGATGTAACCCAGGTCACTCCCGGCACGGATCCGGTCGGCGCTCCCCTAGTATCGGCACTCGGCGTCGCCGGGCCTGCGGCGGCGCTGCGGACCGGCCAGTGGGAGGGCGAGCAGTTGAGGCAGATCCTGTTGTCGGCGGGGATCGCCCTGTTCGTCACCATCACCCTCACCCCCGTGCTGATCCGGGTGTTCGCCCGGCGCGGCTTCGGCCAGGAGATCCGGATCGACGGACCGGCCAGCCATCAGACCAAACGCGGCACCCCCACCATGGGCGGCCTCGCGATCGGCGCCGGCGTCTGGGCGGGCTTCCTCGGTTCGCACCTGATCGGGTTGCTGTGGGACGCGCCGGGTCCCAGCGCCTCCGGCGTCCTGGTCCTGCTGCTGGCCTCGGCACTGGGCATGGTCGGTTTCCTCGACGACTCGATCAAACTGCGCAAGCACCGCAACCTCGGACTCACCGCGGCGGGCAAATATCTCGGGCAGATCGGCGCCGCCGTCGTGTTCGCGGTCCTGGCGCTGCGCTTCCCCGGCGCCACCGGGCTCACCCCGGCGAGCAACAACCTCTCCTATGTCCGCGACATCAACACCATCGCGTTCGGTTCGCTGATCTTCGTCGCGTTCATCTGCCTGCTGGTGGTGGCCTGGTCCAACGCGGTCAACATCACCGACGGACTCGACGGGCTCGCCGCCGGCTCGATGAGCCTGACCCTCGGCGCCTACGTGGTGATCACGCTGTGGCAGTACGAGAACTCCTGCGAACTCGGCCCTGGTCGCGGCTGCTACAACGTGCGCGACCCGCTCGATCTCGCGGTGGTCAGCGCCGCGGCCGCGGGCGCCTGCATCGGATTCCTGTGGTGGAACGCCGCACCCGCCAAGATCTTCATGGGCGACACCGGCTCGCTCGGCCTCGGCGGCCTGGTCGCCGGGCTGTCGATCACCAGCCGCACCGAACTGCTCGCGGTGGTGCTCGGCGCGCTGTTCGTCGCCGAGATCCTGTCGGTGCTGCTGCAGATCGTCGTCTTCCGCACCACGCACACGCGGCTGTTCCGGATGGCGCCGTTCCATCACCACTTCGAACTGAACAACTGGCCCGAAACCGCGGTGATCATCCGGTTCTGGGTGCTGGCGGGCATCGCCTCGGCGATCGGGCTGTGCCTGTTCTACGGCGAGTACATCACCGCGCTGTAGCCCGGAACTGTCGGTCCGCCCCGCTACGCTGACCCGACACAGCGAGCAGCGGGAGGTCGCCCAGTGAGTGCCGGCAGGGAACTCGACAACGACATCGCCGGCGATGTCTCCTTCGAGCTCGAGGAACTCGACGAACTGGTCGCCGAACTACTGGCCGAGCATGCCGAACGCGCCGCCAGGGACGCGCGGATCGTCGCGCTGCGCCTGGGGATCGGCGGTCAGCGGCCGGAAACGCTCACCCGCATCGGCGCCAGGTACGACCTGGCCCGCGACCGTGTCCGCCAGCTCTACGCCAAGGCGATCGGCCGGATCGTGCGGGACGCGGCCCGCTCCGGCCATCGCTGCGGCACCGTGTTCGAGCACCGCTACCCGCGCGACGCGGGTGATCTGCGGCTCGTGCGGCAGCTGCTCGGCGAGACCTACGCGACCGACACCGACCTGGTGGCGATGGAATGGTCCTACCTGAAGCTGCGGCTGGCCGGGCACGACCAGGCCGACGCCAAACGCGTCGCGGGCTACGTGATGCAGCGAATCCTGGGCTGGCAGAAGAAGACCGCCAGCATGCTGGCCAAACTCCACCCGGTGGACGCCCCCGACGACCTCGGTCCGCTGCTCGACGACGTCGACTGGCCCACCGGCCCGGCGGCGCCGCTGCCCACCGCCTCGGCCCGGGTCGCCGACGCCGACGACGAGGGCCGCGGCCGGTTCTATCTGGCCACCGCGGGCCGCGAGGTCGCCTACGACTCCGCGCTGGCCGCGCGACTGCTGCGGACCCTCGACACCAGCCCGCTGGTCGCGGCCTTCCACGAGGAGCCGACCGCGCTCACCTACCAGTTCGACGGCGCCGACCACGTGCACTACCCCACCGTCGCCGCCCAGCTCACCGACGGGCGGATCGTTCTGATCGACGTGGTCCCGCTCGGCCGGATCGCCTTCCATCACACCAGAATCCAGAGCGAGCTGGGCCGCGCGTACGCGCACGAGCACGGCTGGGGGTGGCTCACCTGGACCGGCAGCGCACTCGGCCCGGACCAATTGCGCGCCCGCGCCACCGATCCCGCCGTGGAGCAGCGCCTCACCGCCGAGCTGGCGCGCGGGCCCTACGACCGGCGCGCGCTGGCCGCGCTACGCGCCGAGACCGGCCTCGAGCTGCTCGACCTGGCCGGGCTCGTGCTGCGCAACGACTGGCGGTGGGACCGAACGCCGTTGCGGCTCAGCGCGTCACCAGGGCGCCCGCCATCACCGTGATCACCAGCAGCATCGCGCAGCAGGTCAGCCACTGCCACTGATTGATGGTGCGGTCCATCCGCCCGATCGTCGCGCGCAGACCGGCCGCGATCCGCTGCTGGGCGACCAGTTCGCTGCGCACCCCGGCCAGGGTGATCGCCTCGGCGTCGGCGTTCACGCCCGCGCGGTCGATGCGGTGATGCAGGCGGGTCACCAGTTTCTGCTTGTCCCGCACGGTCTGCCGGGAGACCGCCAGCTCCACCCGCTGGTCCCGCAGCTGGTTGCGCTGCTGCTCGATCATCGCGGCCTGCGCCGCCGTATGCCGTTCCCAGGTGCCCACCTCGGCCCACCCTCCTGTGCTCACATCCACATGACCCCAGTGCATCTCGCCGGCCACCCAACCGGCGAGGAAGTCACGCAACTCCTGGCTCGCTCGCAGCGGCGCGGCGAAACCCGACTCGCTCGCTGTCAGCAGTCCCTGCTCGATCCGGTAGTCGGCGGCAGCGGGCGCGAAGTCGGCTATCCCGACCGCGGGGACCAGCGGCACCCAATACCCCTGCGGGCAGACCCACAGGACGTCGTCGATTCCGGCGGCCTGCAGGCGTTTCCGATGTGCCCTGGCCGCGGTGATGTCGAGCGGGCCGCTGTGGACCTCCACCACACAGCGACGGTCGCCGCGGCGCCAATATATGTCGACGGGGATGTCGCCGATCCGGGCGTCCACCTCGGCTTCGTCGGCGCCCGCCGCGGTGAGCCTGCCGCTGATCCAATGTTCCAGACGCTGGGTATTCCACTGCGTCGCCACACATTCGGGGCACCCGCAGCCGTAGCCGGTGCGCTCCGGGGCCGCCCGCCTGGTGCCCTCGGAGATACCGAGTTCGTCGAGCAGCGCCCGCCGTCCGCACACCACCTGGGTGTCGCTCCGCCGCTTCGTCCTCACACCATCACTCCCTCGCCGGGGACGGGGACGTTGGTCCGCGCCCTCGCCTCCAGGTTCCCGCAGCGGCCGACACGCCGCCAGCCCCCTTGACCCGCGCTCGGGTGCGTCATCGGCCGGTGAGCGAGATCACAAACGCGACTCTACCTGTATATCAAGGTATTTCATTGCGCCGACGTCGCGGAATGTCCCCGAGATCTTGATCATTTCGATACACAGACCGGGCCTGTTGCCCGTCCGTTTCGTCCGGATTACCGATTCGTTCGGCGCGTCGCCGATCCGGTCTCGGCGACATCGCGGCCGCACGGGCCGGGGCCACGGTGGATATGATCGCTGCGGCCGGGGCGGGCACGCTCGCCGAGCACGGGAAGTAGGGTGTGCATGAACCACGCTGAGCACGACGAGTCCATCGGGTCGATGCTGGCGAGTATCGCCGCGGCACTGCGTGAGGTCAGTGACAAACTCGATGTCGTCGCCGCGCGGGTGCAGCAGGAAGTGCCGGCCTTCCCCGCCGACGAAGATCTTCCCGACCAGACCCGGATCCGCAGGCTGGAATCCTGGGCCTTTCATGCGTCACAGGACATTTCGCGCCTGAGTTCCCGGTTGGACGCGCTCGACGGCGGCGACGGAGACCAGCCACCGCCGCCCACCCCGCGCGGGACGCGAAGTCGCCGGGAAGTGCGCGAGGCCGCCGAACGTGCCGCCGCCGAACGGGGCGAGCCGGACATCGACGAGGCGACGCAGCGTCCGCCGCTGGAACGCAGGCACTCGCGCACCGATCACCTGGGCGATCCGACCTGGCCGTTGACCGTCGCCCCGGTTCCGCGGGCGGCCGAGGACCGGGCCGCGTCCGCGGAGTGGACCGCGCCCGAGGAGGTGCGGGCAACGCCCGAAGCGCCTGCCGCGCAGGAGCCCGCGCGAGCGAGCGACGACGGCTCGACCAGGGCCGCGCTGGCCGAATTGATCGCGGCGTTGCAAGCCGATGCCGGTGTGCAGGTGACGCTTCCGCCGGACTCCTCGCCGGGCGGGGGCCTCTCGCCTGAGGGTCCGGGAGGTGGCGGCGGCGCGCGGACCGTCAACGGTGCCCGGCGGGAGGATGCGCCGTCACCGGGGCATCGCGGAGGTGTCGCCTCGTCGGCGGCCGAGGTGCCGCCCCGCAACGGCTATCCGGCGGCCGACACGTCGGGGCGCGCGCCCCAGGCTTCGCTCAACGGTGCCGGTTCGGCCACCGCGTCGTCGACGGATGCGCCGTCACGCAACGGCCGCCGGTCCGCCACCGCGTCGTCGCCCGTGGAGGCGGCGTCGCGCAACGGTGCGCGGGCCGCGGGCGCGCTGGCGGCGGACACGAGCGCGACCGCGTCGACCGGTATCCGTGTTCTCGACGAGTCCAGACCGCCCGAATCGCTGCCCGAGATCGCGCCACGCAACGGATCCGGCACGACCGACAGCCGGCCTACCTCCGATTCCGACCAGGACGCCCTGCCGCCGCGCAGCGCCACCGCCACACCACGCAACGGCGCCCGCCCGATCCCGACCCGAGCGCTGAGCGAACCGGTGGGCGCCCGAGCGCTCGACACCGATGCGCAGACGCGCAACGGTTCCCGGCACGGCGCGAATCCAGCGCTCGACAGCGCCCCGGGAGCCCGGAGCGAGACCGACCGCGCACAGCAGGCTCACGACCGGGATCTGGACAGCACGCGGGCCGGCGGTCAGGTCAGCGAGCCCGGCCGCGCGCTGGATCGCGAACAGTCTGCCGGCGGTTCCCGTTCGGCTGAGGCTCGGACCGCCGAGGAAGCGCAGCAGCCTGCGGACAGTTCGGCGGACGCGACCGGGGACGACTCGCGGGCGGTGCACGGTTCGCCGGTGGGGTTCGCCCGGACGATTCCGGCCGCTCGCCGGGCGCTCGGCTCCGAGCTGAGCGAGTCGGCGCACGACGCCGAGCTCGACACTGCGGTGCAGGGGACCGATGTTCCGCCGACGACAGCCGGTGTCGTCCGGGCAGAGGACCGAACGTCCGGTTCTGCGCGGAGTTACAGCGCGACGGGCAGCGGCGCGGTCGGCGTCGGTCACGGGCTGGGCACTGCCGGGGACGCGACGGAATCTGTCGATGGTGGCCGGGTCCAGGGATTCGGTGACACGGCCGAGGTGCCCGTTGCCGACGGCCCGACCTCGACGGCGGGATCCGCTGCGGCGGCGCCGGTCGGCGGGCACGGCGCGCCTGGGCGGGATGCCGGGTTCACGTCGTCGGCGGATGCCGGTGTGGCGGATCCGTTCTCGGAGGAGAAGACCGAGGTCGGGATGCGGCCCGTCGAGGTCGAGCGGGCCCGGCCGGTGAGCAGGCACGGCGACGACGTGACCGTGCCCGGTGTGGTGGCGCGGCATGGTGTGCCGGAGGCGCGGACCGGGAGCGCCGGGGAGGAGCCTGCGGCAGGAGATCTCCGGTCCGCCGGGCTCACCGCAGGTCATCGTGAGGAGTCGCCGGTCAACGGACGCGCGGTGAACGGGTTCGACGCGCGTGCCGTCGCGGATCATGGCACCGCGGTGTCGGGTTCCACCGCCAACGGGATCCAGTGGACATTCACCGACGAGGACCTGACGACGCCGTCGGCGCCGAGCCCGGCGGGCCACCCCCGCAACGGATTCACCGGCGGATCCCAGCACTCCGACTCGTCCGTCGACGACCGCGGTCCGGGATCGCCGTCCGCGGCACCGCACACGGACGCCCCGGCCCCGCCGACTCGCCTCTCCGCCCCGAAACCGGACGCACCGAACCGCCCGTACGCCACCGATTCCGGCTACCTGCCGGGCCGAGCCACTCCCCCTGGTCCAGACACGACCATCGGCTCGGACACGACCTTCGGTCCGGACACACCCATGAGTCCGGAGACAGCTACGAGACCGGGCCCGGCCACGAACCCGAGCTCAGCCCTGAACAACCCCGCCACGCCTGCCTCATCCCCATCAGAGCCCCGATCGACCCTCACCTCCCCCGCCGCGGGGCCTGGCGAGCCGGGAACCCCCACCGCACCCGCGCACTTCGGCGCACACAGCGCCTCGGTCGAATTGCCCACCCGCGGATCCAGCGCCGATCCCAGCTCGCCGACTCCGAGCGGCCTCCCGACCCGCAGCCCGTCACGCCTCTCCGCCCACCGCACGACCATGGATGCCGCGGACCTCGCCGGCCTGACCAACCCCAGCGTCACTCCTGCATCCGGCAACGAGGCAAGGCCCGTCGGCACCAACCACAGCGTCACTCTTGCGCCCAGCAGCGAGGCAAGCCCTGCCGACACCAACCCCAGCGTCACTTCTGGGCCCGGCGGCGAGGCAAGGCCCACCGGCCTGACAAACCCCAGTGCTTCTCCTGCGTCCCGCGGCGAAACAAGGCCCACTGGCCTGACCAACCCCGGCGCACCGGTGTCGTCGGGGAACGTGGCCGACCTCGGCGGCTCCGGCGCTGCGACGACGCCGGGGACCGCACATTTCGACAGTTCCGGGGACACCGGCGCGACGGGTACTCCCAGCGTCCGGCCGACGGTCGAGCCGGCCGGACGCCCCGACAGCCCGGCCTACACCGGGGACGCGGCGGTGGCCGAGAAGGCCGACTTCGACGCCTTCACGAACACGGGTGCGCCGGAAGCTCCCACTGGGCGAGCGACGGCGCAGCGCGCAGATGGACTGACGCATGCCGATACGCCGACGACGTTGGGCGCGGCCGACTTCGACACTCGTGCGGCAAATTCAGCCGCTCCCGGTCACCAGGCACCGTTCGATGCGGCTGCGGATCTCCCCTCCGCGGGCGGCCGCGTCGGGTCCGCGAATTCGACGCCCCTCACCGGGTCAACGGCGTTCACCACACCGGCTCCGGCAGGCTCGGCGCCGGCACGGTTCGACACCGGGAACTACAGTGGCACAACCGAATTCACCGGAACCGTGAACGGGGCGACAGCGCCGGACTCCCCCGCGACCAGCCCCCTGCGGCGGATCACGTCCGATCCGGCGCCGCCGACGGAGACCGATGCGGCCGGGATCACGGTGACCGGTACCTTCCGCGCGTTCGACCGGGAGGAGCGGGCGCACGGCGACAAACTGCAGGCGATGCTCGACGAGCTGAAGCGGTCGGCCGGGTTGCAGCGGCGCGACGTGTTCGGGCCGCCGCCGACCGACGCGGGCTAGGCAGGCGCCGCGACCGGCACCAGCTCGGGTCGCGGGGTGTCGCGCAGAACGTCGGCGATGAGGTCGCGCAGGGCGCGGTGACCCGCGTCGGCGGAATTGCGTGGATGCCAGGCCATCGCCACCACGGGGGCGGGCAGGGGCAGCGGGATCTCGAACATGGTCAGGCCCAGCGCCGCGCGGGCGGGCCGGGACAGCAGTTCCGGTGCGGGACAGACCAGGTCGGTGGTGGCGACGGTGAACAGGGCCGTCGACAGGTCGGGCACCGTGGCGACCACGCGGCGGGTGCGGCCGTGCAGCGCCAGGCGGTCGTCGATGGGACTGTGGGTGCGGCCGGTGGCCGAGACCTCCAGGTGCGGCGCGGACGCGTAGGCGGCGACAGTGGGGCGGTCGGTGCCGAACGGGTGGTCCGCGGCGGCCAAACCCACCCAGCGGTCGGCGAACAGGCGGGTCACCACGGTCTCGGGATCGGTCTGGCCGAGCATGCCGACCTCGACGTCGACCCGTCCGTCGCGCAGCGCCACCGCGGTGTCGGCCGGGTCGGCGGCGAGCAGGCGCACCGTCACCCCGGGCAGCTGGGCGCGCACCGCGGCCAGCAGCGGGCCGGACAGCCGGGCCGACACCGAATCGGTGGCGCGGACGACGAATTCGCGGGTGCGCCCGGCACCGGTGGCGTCGCGGGCGGTCAGCAGCAACCGCGCCTGGTCGACCAGGGCCGCGACGTCGTGGCGTAGTTCCAGGGCGCGCGGGGTGGGCACCAGCTGTCTGCCGGAGCGGACGAGCAGCGGGTCGCCCAGGACGGTGCGCAGCCGGGTGAGGGTGCGGCTCATCGCCGAGGTCGAGGTGTGCAGCCGCCGGGCCGACTCGGTCACGCTGTGGGTGTCGAGCAGCGCGTCGAGGGCGAGCAACAGGTTCAGGTCCAGCGCGTCCACGCGAGGATTATCACCAACGCTCCGATCGCGGCCAAGTGTTGCGGGTGACCGCGATCCGGCGTGTCGGCTATCGCTCCGCTACCGGAGCCGGTGCCGGGGCCGTGGGCGCCTGCACCGGGGTCTCGCGCAGCACGCGGCGGTAGGTGGCGGGCCGCACGGGACGCACCCACTGCGCCAGGCGGCTGGTCAACGGCAGCGGCCTGCCGAGGTCGTCGAGCATCTCGTCGACATTGGTCAGCGAGAACGGCACCACCGAGGCGCCGTGGGCGTGCTCGCCGCCGCTGCGTTCCCGCGACCAGGCCAGGCGCTCGTCGATCTCGGTGTTCATCTGCTCGGGCATCGGCGGCACGAACTTCCCGGTGAGCAGCCCGGCGATCCAGTGCGCGCCGACCTCGGCGTTCAGCGTGCTCACATTGGAGTTGTTGTAGCCGGCGAAGCTCAGGTTGGGGATCTCCACGGGCAGGATGTTGCGGTAGAGCCGGAAGTCGCCCGCCTCGTCGGTGAGGCTGCGCCGCACGAACGGGGTGAGGAACGGCACCTCCTGCCGGTATCCGGTGGCGCACACGACGATCTCGGCCAGTTTCAGGCTGCCGTCGGACAACCGCACCGCGGGCCCGTGCTGGCCGCCGATCAGCTCGGTGACCTCGGTGTCGCGGTGCACCGCGATCCGGCCCGCCTCGATCTGCTCGACGAAGCCCTCGGTGGCCAGGCTCGCACTGCTGGTGGCGATGTCGGAGATCGAGCCCTCGGGCACCAGGTTCAGCTCGCGCAGCCGCTGCACGCGGATCACCCGCTCCTGCACCAGGTCCAGGTTGGCCTGCCGCAGCGCCAGCGCGTCGAGCAGCCGCTCGGCGCGATACGGGAAGCGGGACCGGAAGTGCGACTCGCCCATCCGGGTCAGCAGCAGCCGTTCGTAGTCGGCGCCGTAGCCGAAGGTGCGCGGCATCTTCCAGGTCAGCGTGCGCGCGACGACGCTGGTCTCGTCGGCCACGTGGCTGACGGCCTCGGCGACGTCGCAGGCCGACTTGCCGTAGCCGATCACGACGACGGAACGGTCGCGCGCCCACTCGGCATCGTGGAACTCCGACACGTGACACAGCCGTCCGCCCGCGGCGCGGAAGGCCGCCTCGCCGGGCAGCGCGGGCATGACCGGGTCGCTGAACACGCCGTTGGCGACGATCAGGTGATCGCAGGAGGTGCGGTGCGCGCCGTTCGCGTCACGGATCTCGAGCAGCCACCCGCTGTCGACCGGGTCGGCGGCGACCACCTCGGTGCCGAGGCGCAGGTGTGGGCCGAGGCCGAACTCGCTGACGTAGCCGGCGAGGTAGGCCTGCACCTGCTGGCCGTCGGGCCAGCGCGGGTAGTCCTCCGGCATCGGGTGATCACTGAAGTGGTACGTGAATTTGCTGTTCTGCGCGCGCAGGCCCGGATAGCGGCGGGTGGCGCTCCACACACCTCCGACGTCAGGGGCCCGGTCGAACACCTCGACCGGGAACCCCGCTCGACTCAACACCTTCGCGCAGGCCAAACCCGCAACTCCCGCACCGACGATCCCGATGCGGCTACCGCTCGTCATGGCGAGGAGAGTACTCGGCACCGGCCGCACGGTGCCACCGCCGCGGGGCCGACCCGTGCTGTACTGGAACTATGACCAACAGTTCCGTCGTGGTGGATCGGGCCGGGCTCTGGGACGCCGAGGAGCTCAGCGATGTCGCCGCGGCGACGTTCCCGCTCGCGTGCCCGCCCGAGGCCAGTCAGGGCGACATCGAGATCTTCCTCGAGCAGATGCTCTCGGGCGAGCGATTCGGCGAGTACCTGTCGGATCCGCGGCGCACCGTGCTCAAGGCGGTCGAGGGCGACGAGATCGTCGGCTACGCCATGCTCGTCGCGGGCACGCCGAATGATCCCGAGGTCGCGGACCTGCTCAGCCGGGGGCCCGTCGTGGAGCTGAGCAAGCTCTACGTGCTGCCCGGCCACCACGGCAGCGGGGTGGCCGGCGCGCTGATGGCGGCGGCGGTGGCGACCGCGCGCGAGGCGGGTGCGGTGGCACTGTGGCTGGGCGTGAACCAGGCCAACGAGCGGGCGCAGAAGTTCTACGCCAAGCACGGTTTCGCGCGGGTGGGCACCAAGACCCTCACCGTCGGCAACCAGGTGCACGACGACTACGTGTTCGAACGCGAGCTCAGCTGAGCAGCGCGGCCCGCAGTGCGG
The DNA here is from genome assembly GCF_900637185.1 of Nocardia asteroides. Taxonomy (NCBI): domain Bacteria; kingdom Bacillati; phylum Actinomycetota; class Actinomycetes; order Mycobacteriales; family Nocardiaceae; genus Nocardia; species Nocardia asteroides. Next base: position 5,400,113 of record NZ_LR134352.1, read on the forward strand.
TGATGTCGGCGCCGGTCAGGCCCAGGCCGTCGCGGACATAGCCGTCGAAACTGCCGTAGGACTGGTTCGCCTGGTCGAACGCCGCGTCGAGCCAGCTCTGCTGCACCCCGTTGAGCGGGTCGGCGGGCGCGGCGTTGCGGTAGGCGTTGGAGGCCAGGTAGTCCGCGGTGACGGTGGCCCGGTCGACGCCGAGCAGCGTCAGCAGGACCGCCGAGGTCCAGCCGGTGCGGTCCTTGCCCGCGCTGCAGTGATACAGCACGCCCGCGCCGTCGGCGGCGATGATGTCGCGCAGCACCGCGGCGAAGGCCTCGTTCGCGCCGGGGGCGGTGATGAAGGCGCGGTACATGCCCTCCCCGCCGAACAGGGCACCGGCCAGGATCAGCGGCGGCGCCTGCCCGATCACGTCGTAGGAGTGGCCGACGGCGCCCGCGGGCAGCCGGTCGGGGGCCAGGTTGCGTTCGTAGCCGGTGCGCAGGTCGTCGACGACGCGCACGCCGAGCGCGCTCAGCCGGGCCAGGTCCTCGGGGGTGGCCTTGTCCAGCGCGCCGGTGCGGAACACCAGGCCCGTCCGAACCTGGTGACCGTCGACGGTGCGGTATCCGCCCGCGTCCCTGGCGTTCTGGACACCGGACAGCCCCAGCAGCCGGTCGGCGACGGTGGTCTCGCCGCCCACGGGCGCGGCCAGCGCCGGGCCCGCGACGACCGGCCCGAGCAGCACCGCCATCCCGGTCGCGGCGGCCAGACTCGCGTGCACGGCACGGCTACGGATCACGGCTGGGCTCCTTCGACGCCGGGTCACGGTCGGTTCAGAACGTACCCGGCGCCGGGCGGCTACGCGGCGGCGGCCTCGAAGCGCGACAGTGCCAGCAGACGCGAGATCGCGCGCAGGTACTTCTTGCGGTAGCCGCCGTCGAGCATCTCCTGGGAGAAGATCTCGTCGAGCTTGGCGCCGGACACCGTCACCGGGATGCTGGCGTCGTAGAGGCGGTCGGCCAGCACGACGATGCGCAGCGCGACGGCCTGGTCGGTGACCGGGTGGACGCCGGAGATGAACACCGAGCTCACCCCGTTGATCAGGGCGCCGTACTTGGACGGGTGCAGCGTGCTCAGGTGCTTCAGCAGCGCGTCGTAGTCGTCGAGGGTGGAACCCGGTGTGGTGGCGGCCCGTTCGGCCAGCACCTCGGCCGAGGTCGGCTCGGGGGCGGGCGGCAGGTCGCGGTGGCGGTAGTCGGGTCCGTCGACGCGCACCGGCTGGAAGATCGAGCCCAGCTTCTTGATCTCGCGCAGGAAGTCCTGGGCGGCGAAGCGGCCCTCACCCAGCTGGCTGGGCAGCGTGTTGGAGGTGGCGGCGATGGAGACGCCCGCCGCCGACAGCTCGGTGAGCAGCCGCGAGACCATGGTGGTGTCGCCCGGATCGTCGAGCTCGAACTCGTCGATGCACAGCAGGCTGTTGCCGGACAGGCGCTCGACGGCGTTCACGAAGCCCAGCGCGCCCACCAGGTTGGTGAGCTCGCCGAAGGTGCCGAAGGACTTGGGCGCGGGCGCGCTGTGGAAGATCGAGGCGAGCAGGTGGGTCTTGCCGACGCCGAACCCGCCGTCGAGGTAGAGGCCCGCGCCGCTGACGGCCTTCTTCTTCCCGAACAGGCTCTTCTTGGACGCCGCCTTGTGGATCTTGGCGACCTGACCCGCGAATTCCTCGGCTTTGGCCACCGCGGCGGCCTGGCTCGGTTCCTTGGGGTCGGGAATGTAGGAGGCGAAGCTCACCTCGTCGAACATGGGCGGGGGCACCATCTGCGCGACGAGCTGGTCGGCCGGGACCTCCGGATGGCGATCGACGAGGCGTTCTTGCATGAACGAATCGTACGGACGTGGTTGCATCGGTTCCCATGCAGCGTATCCACAATGTGACCCAGCTCGCAGACCTCGACGACGACGCACTGGCCAGGTGCTATGCCTATCCCCGGCACCTGGAACGACCGTGGGTGCGCGCGAACTTCGTCAACAGTATCGACGGGGCGTTCACCGTCGACGGCGTCTCGGCGGGGCTGGGCACCGACGCCGACCACCGGGTGTTCACGCTGCTGCGGGAGCTGGCCGAGGTGATCGTCGTCGGCGCGGGCACGGTCCGCGCGGAGAACTACGGTGGCGCGCACCCCGATCCGGACCGGCGTCGGGCGCATTTCCGGCACGGGATCGGCGGATCGGCGGACGGCACGCCGCCGCCGATCGCGGTGGTCACCGCGAGTGCCCGGCTGGATCCGGCGTCGACGTTCTTCACCGACGCCGAGGTCGCGCCGCTGATCGTCACCACCGCGCACGCGGCGCCCGACCAGGTCGCCGCGCTCGAGCAGGCGGGGGCGCGGGTGGTCGTCGCCGGGGAGGCCGCGATCATGCCCGCGGCCCTGCTGCGGGTGCTGGCCGAGCAGGGGTTGCAGCGGGTGCTGTGCGAGGGCGGGCCGCATCTGTTCGGCCAGCTGGCCGAGGCCGACCTGGTCGACGAACTGTGCCTGACCACGGCGCCGGTGCTGGTGGGCGGAGCGGGTGGGCGAATCTCGCTGTCGGCGAGCGGTTTCGACACCCCGATGCACCGCAGGCAGCTCGTCCTCGCCGAGGACGGCACCGTGCTCGCCCGCTGGGCCCGTCGATGAAACCTGGCGCCGAACCTGGCAGTGTGTAGCCCATGCGCTGGACTCGGGCCGCGGCGACGGCCGCGACACTGTCGATCATGCTCGCGGGCTGCGGGGCCGGACCGTCGGATCGGCCCGTCGTCGCGGTCGAGCGCCCCGGATCCGGTGGCGGCCAGACCGAGACCGCCACGGTGCAGCAACCGGCCAAGGCCGAGAAGCCGACCACCGACCTGTCCTGGAAGGACTGCACCGCCTCCACGCTGGCCTCGCTCGACTTCGGCCCGGCGCCCGCGGGACTGGTGCTGGAATGCGCCGACTTCGCCACCCCGATCGATACCGCGGGCACCGTGCTCGGCACGTTCCGCGCCGCCGCGCTGCGCGCCCGGCTCCCGCAGACCCCCGCCGACGCGGCACCGCTGGTGCTCACCTCCGGCGCCGACCGCTCGTCGGCCTCGACCCTGGCCGGGCTGGCCGTGGGACCCAACAGCGCGCTGCTGGCCGCCCAGCCGATCGTGGCCGTAGACCGGCGCGGCATCGGCGGGTCCCAGCCCATCGACTGCATTCCCGCCCAGCTGCGCGCGGTGATGACCGATCTGGGCCAGTTCGGCGTCGGCAGCGACGACCAGGTCGGCGCCGTCGCCGGCTACAGCCAGGACGCCACCATCGCGTGCCGCGACTTCCTGCAGCCCTACGAGGGCACCTTCGACGCGCCGCACGCCGCCGACGACATCGAACAGCTGCGCAAGCAATGGCAGGTGGAGAAGATCAACCTGCTCGGCACCGGCAACGGCGGCAAGGTCGCGCTCAGCTACGCCCGCCGCTACGGCGACCACCTGGCCCGGCTGGTGCTCGACTCCCCCGAACCCGTCGGCGCCGACATCACCACGATGACCGAGGCCGCCGTCACCGGCGCCGAGGCCGCGCTCACCGCGTTCGCGCAGCGCTGCAAGGCGATCAACTGCGCGCTCGGCCCCGATCCGCGCGCCACGATCACCGGGCTGATGACCAAGGCGAGCACCGGCGCGCTGGGTGACGTCTCCGCCGCCGACCTGTCGACCGTGCTCACCGGCTTCCTGTCCAGCCCGCACGGCGACCAGGCGAGCCGGGTCGCCGGATTCGCCGATGTCCTGGCCGCCGCCGACCGGGGCGATCGCGCGCCGCTGGTGACGCTGGCCACCCAGCAGAACGCGGCGATCAACTCCGACGGCGAGTTCGTCAACCGGTGCACCGACAGTCAGCAGCCACCCACCCCGGACAAGGCCCGCGAACTCACCGGCACCTGGGCCGGCAAATATCCGGTGTTCGGCCGCAATGCCGCGATCGGGCTGATGGTCTGCTCGGCGTGGCCGGTCTCCACCGCGCCGCCGCTGCCGTCGAAGCTGGAGCTGCCGGTACTGGTGTTCGCCGGTGCCGCCGACCCGGTCGTGGGCGGTGCGGCGGGCTCGGTGACCGGCGCGCTGGGCGCCGCGGGAGCCAGGCACGCCACGATGACGTGGCAGGGCTGGGGACATCCGGTGGTCGCGCATTCCGGGTGCGCCCAGAAGGCGGTCGCCGACTACCTCGCCGAGGCGAAACTGCCCGCCGACGGCGGCGCCTGCCCGGCCTGATCCCGGTCGACCGACCAGCACGTTACGGCGCGTCGGACGGGTCCGGCGACACCATCGCTACCCGATCCGGTGTACCGTGCCCCAGTGTTGTTCCGACAGCTCGAGCCCCGTACCGCTCGCACCTCCGCCGAGGTGATCAAGTTCGCACTCTGGCCCTTCGCGGTCATGACCGTGCTGAACCGCGTCTTCATCAAGGCGGTCAACGGTTTCATCACCGACGACTACCGGCCGGTCTACAACGCCTCGTTCGAGTTCCTGAACGGCAGGCCCGTCTACACGGCCAACTTCGACTCCGTCGATCCGCACTATCTGTATCCGCCCAGCGGAACATTGCTGATCGCACCGGTCGCGGTGATCGAGTACGAGTTGTCGCGATGGTTGTTCATCGCGCTCAACGCCGCCGCCATCCTGCTCGCCTGGTACCTGCTGCTGCGGCTGTTCAAGTTCGGGCTCGGCTCGATCGCCGCGCCCGCGCTGCTGCTGGCGATGTTCGCCTCCGAGACGGTGACCAACACGCTGGTGTTCACCAACGTCAACGGCTGCCTGCTGCTGGCCGAGCTGCTGTTCATCCACCTGCTGCTGCAACGGCGTGACCTGTGGGCCGGTGTCGCGCTCGGGTTGAGTATCGCGGTCAAACCGACCTTGGCGCCGTTGCTGCTGATCGCGGCGGCGCGCGGGCAGTGGAAGGTGTTCGTCACCGCGCTGGGTGTGCCGGTGGCGCTCACCGCGATCGCCTGGCCGCTGTCCAAGGACGCGGGCAAGTTCTTCACCGAGGTCACGCCGTATCTGATGGAGTCGCGCGACTACTTCAACAGCGCGATCGTCGGCAACGGCGCCTACTACGGCCTGCCCGAATGGCTGACCCTGCTGGTGCGGGTGCTGATGGCGGGCATCGTCGCGATCACCCTGTGGCTGCTGTGGCGCTACTACCGCGAGGACGAGCTGTTCTTCGTCACCACGTCCTCGGGCGTGCTGCTCACCGCGTACTTCCTGCTGCCCTCGCTGGGCCAGATGTACTACTCGATGATGCTGTTCCCGTTCCTGATGTCGGTGGTGCTGCGCAATTCCGTGCTGCGCAACTGGCCCGCGTGGCTGGCGATCTTCGGGTTCATGACCTACGACAAGTGGCTCTCGGACCGCTGGCAGAGCACCGGGCGCACGCTCGAGTACCTGCGGGTGACCTTCGGCTGGGGGCTGCTGCTGATCGTGGTGTTCTGCGTGCTCGGCGACCGCTACCTGGCGGCCCGGCGCGAGGGCAGGCTGCGGTTCGGGATCGACCCGGCGTGGATGGCGAGCGCCCCGGACTCGCGCGACGGTGTCGCGGCCGAGGAGAAGCAGGTCGCGGTCACGCCCGCGCCGGATCGCGACGACCCGGTCACCCCGGAGGAACCGGTCGGCGACCGTGAGCCCGCGCTGAAATAGCCGGCTCGGCCGGTGCGTGACGCGGCGATCGCGGCGCGCACCGGCCGAAACCATTAGCGTGGAGTGATGAGTTCCGATACTTCGTTGCCCACGCCGCGCATCCAGCTGACGCCGCAGCAGTGGCGGGCGAAACTGGATCCGCAGGAGTACGCCGTCCTGCGCGAGGCCGCCACCGAGCGCCCGTTCGTCGGCGAATACACCGACACCAAGACCGAGGGCGTCTACACCTGCCGCGCCTGCGACGCCGAATTGTTCCGCAGCACCGAGAAATTCGATTCGCACTGCGGCTGGCCGTCGTTCTTCGATCCCGCCGATTCCGACGCGGTGATCCTGCGCGCCGACGATTCGCTCGGCATGCGCCGGGTGGAGGTGCTGTGCGCGAACTGCCACAGCCATCTCGGCCATGTCTTCGAGGGCGAGGGCTACGCCACCCCCACCGACCAGCGCTACTGCATCAACTCCATCGCCCTGCGCCTGCAGCCGACGACACCGGAGGAATCTGCCTGAGCGCACTCCGCGCCCCCACGACCCGACCTCGAGGAGGGTCCCGCCGACGAAGTCGGCGGTTCGCGGCCGTCCCGTCGGTCAGGCGCCGTTGCGTCCGCGACGAAGGAGCAAGCAACGGTGCCTGACCGACGGGACCCGAGGGCCGCGAACCCGAGCGCGCCAGCGCTCCAATATCACGGCAGCGCGGTGACGAGCTGTTCGATCTCCACGCGCGGGCCGGTGAAGAACGGGATCTCCTCGCGCACGTGCAGGCGGGCCTCGGTGGCGCGCAGGTCACGCATGAGGTCGACGATGCGGTGCAGTTCCGGCGCCTCGAAGGCGAGGATCCACTCGTAGTCGCCCAGTGCCATCGAGCTGACGGTGTTGGCACGGACGTCCGGGTAGCCGCGGGCGGCCTTGCCGTGGTCGGCGAGCATCTTGCGCCGTTCCTCGTCGGGCAGCAGGTACCACTCGTAGGACCGCACGAAGGGGTACACGCAGATGTAGTTGCCCGCGTCCTCGCCGGCCAGGAACGCCGGGATGTGGCTCTTGTTGAATTCGGCGGGCCGGTGCACGGCCACATTGCTCCACACCGGGGCGCTGGCCCGGCCGAGCTCGGTCGTGCGGCGGAAGTCGGCGTAGGCGGCCTGCAGGTCCTCCACGCGTTCGGCGTGGGTCCAGAGCATGAAGTCGGCGTCGGCGCGCAGGCCCGCCACGTCGTAGATTCCGCGCAGCACCACGCCCTTGTCGGCGAGGCCGTCGAAGAACGCCCGCGCCTCCTTGATCGCACCGGCTCGGTCCTCGCCGAGCACACCCGGCTGCACCTGGAACACCGAGAACATCAGGTAGCGGATGGTGGAGTTGAGAGCCTGATAATCGAGTCGCGCCATGATTCCTATCGTGCCACTGTCGTGCCGGTCAGCTCGTGGTGGGCCGGTCCGTGCGCCACGGCCGGTTCTCGTCGGTGCCGAAGATCGAGACGACGGTGCTGACCCGATCGGCCTGGAATTCGACCGGACCGAGGTCGGGGTCGAGGATGAGGGTGCGCTGCGGGGTGTCGGGGGAGGTCACAGCGGGCGATCATGCCCGATCGCTATCACCGTGACCTGCCGGACACGCCGGTCTCAGACCGGGCAGCTCAGCGCCTGCCAGTCGGTGGGCGTGAACTGTTCGAGGTGGATCCGCTCCGGCGCGACACCGGCGGCGGCGAGCTGCGCGCGGGCGGCGTCCAGGAATCCCGGTGCGCCACAGAGATAGAACTCCGCCTCGGGCGCGAAGGTGACCGCGCTCAGGTCGAGCAGTCCCGGGTGCGCGCCCGGGGTGGGCTCCGCGTACCAGAGGTCCAGGCTCGCCGACTCCAGCCGTCCGACGAGCGCCCGCGTGCGGTCGCGCAACGGGTGGGTGCCCGGCGCCTGATCGGCGTGCAGGACCCGCACCGGCCGCTGCGGATCGCGGGCCGCGAGATGTTCGAGCACGCCCACCATCGGGGTGCTGCCGATACCGGCGGAGATCAGCACGAGCGGGGTGGTGGCGTCGGTGTCGACGGTGAGATCGCCGAAGGGCAGGGTGATCTCGAGCTCGTCGCCGGCGTGGACGTGGTCGTGCAGGTGGTTCGACACCTCACCGGCCGGGCAGCCCGCCGTGGCCCGGACCCGCTTGACCGCGAACTCGAGCGCTCCCCCGCCCGGCGCGTTGACCAGGCTGTACTGGCGCAGCTGACGCGCGCCGTCGGACAGCCGCACGCCCACCGAAATGTACTGTCCGGGAAGGAAGTCCGGCAGCGGTGCCGCGCCGTCGGGAGCGGCGACGGTGAAGACGGCGGTGCCCGCGGCGTCGTCGGCGCGTTCGGTGACGAGCACCCGGCGGAACACGTCACCGGGCTCGACGCCCGCCGCGACGTAGAGCTGCTTCTCCAGGTCGATGAGCGCGTCGGCCATCAGCCAGTACACCGCGTCCCACGCCTCGGCCACGGGCGCGGTGACCACGTCGGCGCCGAGCACCTCCACGATCGCGGCGAACAGGTTGTCGTGCACCACCTGGTACTGGTCGGCGGTGATGCCCAGCGAGGCGTGCTTGTGGCCGATCCGGGCCAGCAGTTCGGTGGGATGCGGCAGTTCCGGGTCGACCAGGTAGCCGGCGAAGGTGGCGATGGAGGCCGCGAGCGCGCGTTGCTGGCTGCCCTGGGCCTGGTTGCCGCGGTTGAACAGGTCGCGGCGCAGCGCGGGATGGTGGTCGAACAGGGTCGCGTAGAACGTGGCGGTGATCCGGTCGATGTTCGCGCCGATCAGCGGCAGCGTCGCGCGGACGGTGTCGGCGTGGGCCGGGGTCAGTTCGGGGGCGCCGCGACGGACGGATGTGCTCATGGTTCACTCCTGGGAATTACCGGTGCCCACGCGTGGCTGCGCGAGCAGGTGCAGCAAACGCCCGGCGGGTCCGGACACCAGGTCGGCCACGACGTAGCGGTCGAGTTCGGCGTAGAACGCCGCCTTCGCCTCGGCCAGGAGCCTGCGCAACCGGCACGCCGCGATCAGCGGGCACGGATGCTCGCCGGTGCAGTCGACGATCTCGCGGTCACCCTCGAGTTCGCGGACCAGCGTGCCGAGCCGGATCTCCCGGCCCGCGGTGGTGAGCGTCAGGCCGCCCATCCGGCCGCGCTGGGCCTCGACCAGCCCCAAGTCCACCAGGCGGGCGATGGCTTTGGACGTGTGCCGTGGCGATGCGCCGACCTGACGGGCGATGATCCCGGTCGTGACCCGGCCGCCCGTGTCGTCACCGGCGGCCAGCCGCATGACGGCCCGCAGCGCGATGTCGGTGGAGGGCGAGAGCTGCATGACGTCGAGACTATCGGCGTGAGCACGGGTTTCCGCCGTCGTCGAGCCGTGCGATCTATTACGTCCGCGCGTGCGTATTTTCGGTCACCGCGAACCCTCCGCAACCGTGATCGCTAGTCGACGCGGGAAGACAGCGACGCGGCGATCCGCTCGGCCGCGGCGCTACCGGAGGCCACGCAGGCCGGGACGCCGACGCCGTGCAGATAGGCGCCGGCCACCGCGAGCCCGTCGAGTTCGGCGACGGCCGCCTCGATGGTGGCGACGCGTTCGGTGTGGCCGGGGGCGTACTGGGGCAGGCCGCCGGGCCAGCGCTGGACCACGGCCTGGATCGGGGCGATGTCGGCGCCGGTGACCGTGCTCAGGTCCGCGATCGCCGCGGCCACCAGTTCCTCGTCCGGCCACGCCAGCGGCGCTTCGTCCCCGAACCGGCCGAAGGAGGCGCGCACCAGCGCGACCTCGCGGGCGCCCAGGTGCGGCCACTTCCGGCTGGACAGCGTGAAAGCCTTGGCGCGCAAGGGTTCCCCGGTGGCGACCAGGATCCCCGAGTTGTCCGGCAAGCCGGTCTCCAGGGGCAGCGCCATGGCGACCAGCGCGGAGGAGGACAGCTCGATGCCGGCGGCGGCCGCGGCCGCGCCGGGGTTGACGTAGTGCAGCAGGCGGGCGGTGACGGGCGCCGGGGTGGCCAGCACGACGGCGTCGACGAGGCCGACCGGATCGACCACCCACCCGCGCGGCGCGGCGGCCACCCTGGTGGCCGCGAGGGTGGTGACCAGGCGCGCGTCCGCGGCCGCGGTGAGCGCGGCGAGCAGGGCGCCGTAGCCGTCGCGCAGTCCGCCGAAGACCGGCGCGGTGCTCGGCGGCGGGAGCGCCTCGCGGACGGCCTCGGTGAGGCTGCGGGCGCCGCGGTCGAGGGCGGCGGCGAGGGTGGGCAGCGCGGCACGCACGCCGATGGAGGCGCTGGTGCCCGCGTAGACGCCACCCAGCAGCGGGTCGACGCTGCGCTGCACCACCTGCGCGCCGAAGCGGTCGGCGACGAGGCTGTGCACGTCCACGTCGGCGCCCGGCGTCCAGTCGAGCGGGCGTTGCGGCTCGGCCGCGACCTGCGCCAGGGTGGCGTCGTCGACGAGCCCGCGCAGGGATTCCGCGTCGGACGGAACGCCCATCAGCGTGCGCCCGGGCAGCGGATGGGCCGAGCCCCCTGCCCACACCAGCGGACGCTTGCCCGCCGGGCGGACGAGCTGGTCGGCGATGCCGAGCTCGGTCATCAGCTCCAGCACTTCGGGCCTGCGCCCGACGAACGCCTCGGCGCCGAGATCCAGTGGCTCCCCGGCCAATTCACCGGTGTGCAGCACCCCGCCGACGCGAGCGCCCTGCTCGAGCACCACGATGTCGGCCTCGGCTCCCAGCCGCCGCCGCAACCGGTACGCCGCGACGAGCCCGCTGATGCCACCACCGATAATCGCGATCCGCATGCCTCGACCGTAGTCGTGCGCGGGCGCCGGCCGAGCACACGTCCTCGGCAGTGTCATCCGGATCACGGCACCGCGCCCGGGTTCCGCCGACAGCGCCAGGACCGCGGATCGGATTCCACCCGGATCGGCCACGGCATCGGCGCCACGCCCGGCGCTCCGGGCGGGGTCACCGCCTCGGCATGGTCTGAGGCGCTAGAGCGAGTGCACCAGCTCCACCAGCGCGGTGAGCACGCCGGGGTCGGTGTCGGGTTGCACACCGTGGCCCAGGTTGAAGATGTGGCCGGTGGCGCCGAGGGTGATCGCCTCGTCGGCCTCGGCCAGGATCCGCCGGGTCTCGGCCTCGACCGCGTCGAAACCGGCGAACAGGATGGCCGGGTCCAGGTTGCCCTGCAGGCCCTTGCCCGCGCCGACACGGCGCACGGCCTCGGTGAGCGGCACCCGCCAGTCCACGCCGACCACGTCCGCGCCCGCCTCGCCCATCGCGCCGAGCAGTTCCCCGGTGCCGACACCGAAGTGGATGCGCGGCACGCCCGCGGCGGCGACCTCGGCGAACACCCGTTCCGAGTGCGGCAGCACGAACTCGCGATAGTCGGCCAGCGACAGCGCGCCCGCCCACGAGTCGAACAGCTGCACCGCGTCGACGCCGGCGGCCAGCTGGGCCTGCAGGAAGGCGATGGTGATGTCGGTGAGCGAGCCGAGCAGGGCGTGCCAGGTCTTCGGATCGGCGTGCATCATCGCCTTGGTGCGCTCGTGATGCTTGCTCGGTCCGCCCTCGACCAGGTAGGAGGCCAGGGTGAACGGCGCGCCCGCGAACCCGATGAGCGGGGTGTCGCCGAGCGCGTCGGTGAGCAGGCGCACGCCTTCGGCGACCGCGCCGACTTCCTCTGGCCGCAGTCGCGGCAGCGCGCGCACGTCGGCCTCGGTCCGCACCGGCGACGCGACGACCGGGCCGACACCGGCCACGATGTCGAGGTCGATGCCCGCCGCCTTGAGCGGAACGACGATGTCGGAGAACAGGATTGCCGCGTCGACGCCGTGGCGGCGGATCGGCTGCATGGTGATCTCGCAGACCAGCTCCGGGTCGAAGCACGACTCGAGCATGCCGATGCCCTTGCGCAGCTCCCGGTACTCCGGCAGCGAACGGCCAGCTTGACGCATGAACCACACGGGACGCCTGCTGGGCGTCGCGCCGGTGGCGGCGGCCAGGAAGGGGGCATCGGTCAACCGGCGGCGGGTGTATGTGCTCATCACCGCTCATCCTAGGCGGCGGACGCGGCGGACCCGTCTCCCGCCGCCGTTCGTCGCACATCGCGCATCACGCGTACGCCGAGAATGCGCGCTGCGCAACGCCGCCCGCACCGCGACGCGGTTGGCGGCGCGCCTCCGACGGCGCCGCGGGGCGACGGTCTACCGTTGCTCCTCGTGACACCGCTCGACATCCGCGACGGCGCCGCACCGACCGGGGGAACGCCCCGCGAGCCTGCTTCTTTCCGGGCGGCGGTCGATGCGATGGGCACCGCAACCGTGCACCCCCGAATCGAGCTGGCGCCTATCCGGCCCCCGCAACGATTGGCGCCGTTCTCCTATGCCCTGGGAGCGGAGGTCACCCACCCCGACAGCGCGATGGTGCCCATCGACTCCGAGGGCGACGCGTTCGGCAGGCTGATTCTGCTGCACGACCCCGAGGGCGACGAGGCCTGGCACGGCGTGTTCCGGCTGGTCGCCTATATCCAGGCCGACATCGACGCCGCGCTCGCCGCCGACCCGCTGCTGCCCGAGGTGGCGTGGAGCTGGCTGGTGGACTCGCTGGAGTCGCGCGGGGAGCCGTTCACCGCCCTCGGTGGCACCGTCACCGCCACCAGTTCGGTGCGCTACGGCGACATCGCCGGACCGCCGCGGGCCCATCAGCTGGAGCTGCGCGCGTCCTGGACGGCGATGAACACCGAGATGCGCCGGCATGTGGAGGCGTTCTGCGAGGTACTGGCCTTCGCCGCCGGGTTGCCGCCCGCGGGGATCACCCATTTGCGACCGGAGTCGTATACCCGCACCGATCGCCCTTGATCGCCACGTAGAGTTCACGTTTATGCCGGTCGCCGAGGAACCAACCGCAGCAGAGCCCCTGCTCGCCCCCGCCGAGGGGGTTCCGCCAGTGCTGGCGACCGCCGCGGAGGTCGCCGCGGCGGCGGCCGCGCTCGCCGCGGGCAGCGGTCCCTTGGCGGTCGACGCCGAGCGCGCGTCCGGTTTCCGCTACTCGGCCCGGGCCTATCTGATCCAGCTGCGCCGCGCGGGCGCGGGTTCCTTCCTGATCGACCCGATCCCGGTCACCGACGCGCTGACCCCGCTGGCCGAGGCCATCAACGGCCTGGAATGGGTGCTGCACTCCGCCGACCAGGATCTGCCCGGTCTGGCCGAGCTGGGCCTGCGGCCCGCCCGCCTGTTCGACACCGAGCTGGGCGGCCGGATCGCCGGGTACGAGCGGGTGGGTCTGGCCGCGATGGTGGAGAACCTGCTCGGCCGCTCGCTGCGCAAGGGCCACGGTGCCGCCGACTGGTCGACCCGGCCGCTGCCCGACGAATGGCTCAACTACGCGGCCCTCGACGTGGAACTGCTGCTGGAGCTGCGCGCGGCCGTCGCCGCCGACCTGGCCGAGCAGGGCAAGATCGAATGGGCCGCAGAGGAATTCGAGCACGTCCGCACGATGGAGCCGGCCGCGCCCAAGGCCGACCGGTGGCGGCGCACCTCCGGCATCCACACGCTGCGCCGGGCCAGGCAGCTGGCGATCGTGCGGGAACTGTGGACCACCCGCGACGGCCTCGCCCGCGCCCGGGACGTGGCGCCCGCCCGGATCCTGCCCGATTCGGCCATCGTCGCCGCCGCGACCGCCGAACCGCGCAGCATCGCCCAGCTGCGCACCCTGCCGGTGTTCGGCGGGCCGCGGCAGCGCCGCTACTCCCGCGACTGGCTCGGCGCCGTGGAACGCGGCCGCACCCTGCCCGACAAGGAGCTGCCGCCGCTCACCCTGCCGTTCGACGGTCCGCCGCCGGTGAACCGCTGGGAGCGGCGTGACCCGGCCGCCGCGGCCCGGCTGTCCACCGCGCGCAGCGCCATGGGGGAACTGTCCACCGAGTACGCCATCCCGGTCGAGAACCTGCTCTCCCCCGACCTGGTGCGGCGCCTGTGCTGGGACGGCCTGCCCGACTACACCAACGTGGGCGAGCCCGACGAGCTGTCGGCCACGATCGAGGCCTTCCTGCTGGCCGGCGGGGCGCGGCCCTGGCAACGTCATCTCGCGGTGCCCGCGCTCACCAAGGCACTCACCCCGGCCGACAAGTAGACCGCGACCTCACGACCGAAAACCGGTCGACCCGGCGATCTTTCCGACGCTAGCGTGGCGCTGCCCCGCCCCCGTCGAGAGGATCCGCCGTGTCCGAAGCCGAAGCCATCGCCGCCAATCGTGCGAACTGGGACGATCGGGCCGACGTCCACGCGCGCTCGCGGATGTACGACGTCGAGGCCTTCCTGGCCGATCCGGCCGAGATCTCCACGGTCGTCCGCAACGACCTCGCCGTCCTCGCACCGCATCTGCCGGACGCGGGTGTCGCGGGCCGGTCGCTGCTGCATCTGCAGTGCCACATCGGGACCGACACGGTGTCGTGGGCACGGCTCGGCGCGGTCGACGTGCACGGGCTGGACCTGTCGCCGAACTCGCTGCGGCACGCCGCCCGTATCGCGGCGGCGGACGGGCGCGCGATCACCTGGGTGGAGGGCGACGCCCGGTTCGCCTCCTCGGTGCTCGACCGGCGCTTCGCAACCATCGTCACCAGCGCCGGGACCATCGTGTGGCTGCCGGAGCTGACCGCCTGGGCGCGATCGATCCACGACCTGCTCGAACCGGGCGGTGTGTTCCTCGTCCGCGACGACCATCCGATCCTGGGCGCGCTGGACCACGAACCGTGGCAGCTCACCGACGACTACCTGGCCGGCGGCGGGGTACGCACCTACACCGATTCCGGCACCTACACCGAGGACTCGGCGGGGCTCATCGCGCACACCACCAATCACGAATGGCGCCACGACCTGGGCGAGATCGTGGGTGCGCTGCTGGCGGCCGGGCTGGTGATCGAGGCGCTGCGGGAGCTGCCGTCCATGGACTGGCCCGCGTTCCCCGACTTGGTGCCGTGCGCCGAGGGCTGGACGCTGCCCGCCGGGAAGCCACGGATCCCGCTGAACTTCGCGGTCGTCGCCCGCCGTCCCCGGTCGTGAACGCGCCGCGCGCCCGGTGCCGGCACCGGGCGCGCGGCCGCTCGTGTGCTGCTGTGCCCGCGCTCAGCGCGACTGCAGCCAGCCGCCGATGCGCTGGGCGATCGCGTCGGGCGTGAGACCCAGGTCGTCGAGGATCTCGTTGCGGGAGGCGTGGTCCAGGAACTGCTGGGGCACACCGAGATCGCGGGTCGGCACGTCCAGACCGGCGTCGCGCAGGCGCGCCGAGAGCGTGGACCCGATACCGCCGTGCAGGCCGCCGTCCTCGACCGTGACGACGAGCCGGTAGTTCTCGGCCATCTTGACCAGCGTGTCCGACACCGGGATCACCCAGCGCGGATCGACGACGGTGACCGAGATGCCCTGGGGCTCCAGCAGTTCGGCGACCCGCATGGCCGTCTCGGCGAACGGGCCGACCGCGACGAGCAGCACATCGCCGTGCTGGGCCTGTGCCGAACCCGCGCCGGGCACCGCCAGGCGCAGCACGTCGACACCGTCGAGGCGTTCCACCGCGGTGATGTCCTCGGCGACGCTGCCCTTCGGGAAGCGCAGCACCGTGGGACCGTCGGAGATCGCCAGCGCCTCGGCCAGTTCCTCGCGCAGGGTGGCGCCGTCCCGCGGGGCCGCGACCCGGATGCCGGGGATGATGCCCAGCAGCGAGAAGTCCCACATGCCGTTGTGGCTGGCACCGTCGGGGCCGGTGATGCCCGCGCGGTCCAGGACCACGGTGACCGGCTGCTTCAGCAGCGCCACATCCATCAGCAGCTGGTCGAAGGCGCGGTTGAGGAAGGTCGAATAGATCGCCACCACGGGGTGCATGCCGCCCAGCGCGAGACCGGCGGCCGAGGCCATCGCGTGCTGCTCGGCGATGCCGACGTCGAACATCCGCGCCGGGAACCGCTCGCCGAAGGCGGCCAGCCCGGTGGGCCCCGGCATGGCGGCGGTGATGGCCACGACGTCGTCGCGGCGCTCCGCGTGCTCGATCAGTTCCTCGGAGAACACCGCGGTCCAGCCCTTGGCCTTCTTGCCCGCGAGCGGGCGGCCGGTGAGCGGGTCGATCGGGTCGCAGGCGTGCATCTGGTCGGCCACGTGGTTCTCGGCGTGCTCGTAGCCGTTGCCCTTGCGGGTCACCACGTGCACCACGACCGGACCGCCGAAGTCCTTGGCGCGGCGCATGGCCGCCTCGAGCGCGACGAGGTCGTGCCCGTCGACCGGGCCGACGTACTTCATGCCCAGATCGCCGAACAGTTCCTGCGGGCTCACCGCGTCCTTGATCCCGGCCTTGAGCGCGTGGACCATCGAATACGCCGAATCCCCCACGGCGGGAATGCTCTTGAGGATGCGCTTGCCCGCGTCGAGGGCGTGCTCGTAGGCGGGCTGGGTGCGCAACGCGGTCAGCCGGTCGGCGAGACCACCGATGGTCGGCGCGTAGGAGCGGCCGTTGTCGTTGACCACGACCACCACCGGGCGATCGGGCGCGCCCGCGATGTTGTTGAGCGCCTCCCAGCACATGCCGCCGGTGAGCGCGCCGTCCCCGACGACCGCCACCACGGTGCGGTTCTGCTCGGTCAGCGCGAACGCCTTGGCCAGGCCGTCGGCGTAGGACAGCGCGGCCGAGGCGTGCGAGGACTCCACCCAGTCGTGCTCGCTCTCGGCGCGGCTCGGGTAGCCCGACAGTCCGTCGCGCATGCGCAGCGAGTCGAACCGGTCCTTGCGGCCGGTGAGGATCTTGTGCACGTAAGCCTGATGGCCGGTGTCGAAGATCAGCGGATCGGCCGGGGAGTCGAAGATCCGGTGTAGCGCGATGGTCAGCTCGACCACGCCTAGGTTGGGACCGAGGTGCCCTCCGGTGGCGGCGACCTTCTGCACCAGGAACTCGCGGATCTCGTCCGCCAGGTCCCGCAGTTGCGGCACGCTCAGCCGGCGCAGATCTTCGGGTGAATCCACCCGCGACAGCACTCCCACCTGAACTCGCTCCCTCCGGACTACTGTGTGATCCGCCCAGTGTATTTGGCCGTGCGAGCGGCTCCGGCCCGCGGCCCCTTCCGGGCGCCTCCCGCCGGGGTACCCGACGTCCGCCGACGATACGCGTGCCACGCCGCGTGAACAGGGCACCCGGCCGCGGACGCACGGCCCACGGACGCGCGAGGACCGCGCAGAGCCCGTCGACCTGCTGTGAGGACTATCTCCCCCGCGCGCCCCACCGGGGCAGATCCCGGCGGCGACCTACAGTGACGCTGTGGCCGAACCCGACGGTGTTGCGCGCACGATCGACCCCGGTGTGGTGGCAGGCATGCTGGACGAGGTGTACGCGGCCTGCCGCGCCGACACCTCCGGCGCGCCCGCCGACTACATCCCCGAGCTGGCCGCGGTCGAGCCGGACGCGTTCGGCCTGTGCCTGGCCACCGCCGACGGCCTGATCTACCAGGTCGGCGACACCGAGGCCGGCTTCACCATCCAGTCGATCTCCAAGCCGTTCACCTACGCGCTGGCACTGGCCGACCGCGGCCTGGACGGGGTGGCCGCGCACATCGACGTGGAGCCGTCGGGCGAGCCGTTCAACGAGATCAGCCTCCAGCCGGACACCCAGCGTCCGAGCAATCCGATGATCAACTCCGGCGCCATCACCGCGGCCTCGCTGATCACCGGCCGCGACACCACCGACAAGTTCGAGCGGGTGCGCCGCTGCTACTCCCGCTTCGCGGGCCGGGAACTGACCATGGACGAGGCCGTCTACCGGTCCGAGGCGCGCACCGGCTTCCGCAATCGCGCCATCGGGTACATGCTGCGCTCGGTCGGCATCATCGACGTCGACCCCGACGACGCGGTGGACCGCTATTTCCGGCAGTGCTCGATCGAGGTGACCTGCGCCGATCTGGCCGTGATGGCGGCGACGCTGGCCGACAACGGCGTGAACCCGAAGACCAGGGAACGCGCGCTGTCCACCGCGCTGACCGAACGGGTGCTCAGCGTGATGACGACCTGCGGCATGTACAACGCCGCGGGCGACTGGGTGACCACCGTCGGCCTGCCCGCCAAGAGCGGGGTCGGCGGCGGCATCATCGCCGTGCTGCCCGGCCAGCTGGGGATCTCGGTGTACTCCCCGCGCCTGGACGCCCACGGCAACAGCGTGCGCGGCGTCGCGGCCTGCCGGGAACTGTCGCGACGGCTGGAGCTGCACTTCTGTCATGTCACCCGGGCCGCGCGCACCGCCATCCGCGCCGACTACTCGGTGGCGCAGGTGCCCTCGCGGCTACGCCGCTCCCCCGAGGACGCCGAGGCGCTGGCCGCCCACGGCGACCGCGCCTGGGTCTACGAACTGCACGGCGACCTGCTCTTCGCCGGCGCCGAACGGGCGGTGCGGGCCATCGAGACCCGGGTCGGGGAACTCGACGCGCTCGTCATCGACCTGCGCCGGGTCGGCGAGGTGAGCGCGGTGGCGCGGGAGATGTTCACGGCGCTGCAGGCCGAGCTCGTGCGGCGGGGCAGCCGGGTCGCCCTGGTCGACCCCGAAGCCCGGCTCGGCCACGAATCGTCGAGCCTGGACCCCGACGACCCGCGTGGGCGGGTGTTCGTCGACCGCGACACCGCGACCGAATGGTGCGAGGACATCGTCCTGCACCGGCACCGGCCACCCGGCGACGGCGACCGCGCCTCGCTCACGCTGGAGGAGCATCCGCTGATGGCCGGGCTGGCCCCCGACGACCGGGCCCGGCTCGCCGCCGACTTCGAGCCGCGGACCTTCGCGCGCGGGGAACGCATCGCCGAGCGGGGCGGGTCGCGGTCGGGCCTGTATCTGATCCTGGCCGGACGGGTGCGGATGACCTTTACCGGCACCGACGGCCGCGTGCACCGGCTGGTGACGCTGTCGGTCGGGATGTCGTTCGGGGAGATCCCGATGCTGCTCGGCGAACCGTTCATGAACGAGATCGTCGCCGAGACGCCGGTGCGGGCGGCGGTGCTGCCGCCCGCGGTCTTCGACCACCTCACCGAGGCGTATCCGCAGCTGAAACTGGCGCTGCTGCAACGGCTCGCCGCCAGCGCCTACGCGCAGATCGACGCCACCATCCGGACCATCTCGGGCAACGCGAGCAACTACTGACCGTCGCGGCGGAACTCGGGCCCGCCGCGAGACGTTGGGCAGCACAGCATCGGACGACCGACAGGAGAACGCGGTGGGCAAGAAATCCTGGCAGGCGAGCACCACGACGGTCGGGCGCGGCACGGTACGCGCGATTCCCGACCTGATCCGGGTCACCCTCTCGGTGGAGTCGCGCGCCGAGACGGTCGCGGCCGCCTACGGACGCGCCGGTGACCGGGTGACCGCCGTGGTCACGGCACTGCGCGCGGCCGGGGTGAACGATGCCGACATGGCCACCAGCGGCCTCAGTGTGCGCACCGAGACCGTCTACACCGATCAGGGCCGCAGCGAGATCTCCGGCTACCTGGCGACCACCGGGCTCAGCATCGCCCTGCGCGACGGCACCGGCACCGAGCCCGCCGACACCGTGGCGGCGGCCGTGACCGCGGGCGGGGACGACGTGCGCCTGGGCGGGCTCACCCGCGGCGTCGCCGACCCCGAACCGCTGCTGGCCCGGGCCCGCGACGCCGCCTTCGACGACGCGAAGGCCAAGGCCGAGCAGTACGCCGCGCGGGCGGGCGTCGCGCTGGGGGCGGTCCTGCAGATCACCGAGGACACGGCGACACCGCTGCCGCGCGCCTACGACATCAGCGCCGAGATGGAGGCGCCGATGCTGATGGCCAAGGCGAGTTCCCCCGTCCCGGTGGTGCCGGGCGAGACCGAGATCGGCGCGATGGTGCGGGTCACCTGGGCGCTGGACTGACGTCGCCGCCGGTCAGCGGTCGAGCAGCGCGACGCACTCCACGTGATGGGTGGCCGGGAACGCGTCGAAGGCGCGCAGGTCGGCCAGGTGGTAGCCCGCGTCCAGGTACAGGCCCAGGTCGCGAGCGAACGAGGCCGGGTCGCAGCCGATGTGCACGATCCGGCGCGGGTCGGCGTCGGTGACGGCGGCGACGACCTCCTTGCCCGCCCCGGCGCGCGGCGGGTCGAGGACCACCACGTCCGGTGTGCCGGCGTGCGAGCGGACCCAGCGTTCGACCCGATCGGCGCGCAGGTCCAGCCAGGGCAGGTCACGCAGCGCCTCGGTGCCGTCGGCGACGGCGGCGCGCGCCGACTCCACGGCCGCGACCGCGCCGGTCTGCCCGGTCTGCTCGGCCAGCCGCGCGGCGAAGACACCGACCCCGCTGTACAGATCCCAGCCCGACCCGCCGGGCGCGAGCCCCGACCACTCGGCGACGAGATCCGAATAGCACTGGGCGGCACCGCGATGCGCCTGCCAGAAGCCGGTGGCCGCCAGCTCCCAGCGCCGGCCGTTCACGTATTCCACGGCGCGCCCCGAGCCCGCCATCACCCATTCCTCGCGGGGCGCGTTGGTGGCCGACTTGCGCGCGGCGGCCCGGTCGCGGACCGCGCCGCGCTCGTCGCCGCCACGGCCCGGGGATTCCCGGCGGCGCGCGGGCCGCTGTCCCCGGCCGCGTCCCGCGCCGCGCGGTGTCTCCGGACGGCCGCCCGGCCCGGCGGCGTCGGGGATCGCGGCCAGCTCGACCAGATGCCGCACGCCGTCACCGTCGACCGCGACGACCAGATCCGATCCCGGCGTCCACTGCCGCTCCGCCACCCCGTCGAGCGCACCCGCCACCGGCTGTGGGCAGCGCAGGTCGGTGAGCACGTCGGTGCTGCGGTAGCGGTGCACGCCGGCGCGGCCCGCCGCGTCCACGACCAGGCGCACCCGGGTGCGCCAGCCGCCGGTGACCTCACCGGAGTCACCGGCGATCGGCTCGACGGTCACCTCCCGCTCGACCCCGGCCAGCCTGCGCAGCTGCTCGGCCACCACGGTCGCCTTGAGCGCCCGCTGGGCCGCCGGGGTGGCGAAGGAGAAGTCACAGCAGCCCGCGCCGCCCGGCCCGGACACCGGACAGGTGGCGGGCACCCGATCGGGCGAGGCCTCGACGATCTCGATCGCGTCGGCCCGGCAGAACGAGCCGCCGCGGTCCTCGGTGACCCGGGCCAGCACCAGCTCACCGGGCAGGCCGTGGCGCACGAACACCACCCGGCCCTCGTGCCTGCCCACGCAGAAGCCGCCGTGCCCGGGCGGCCCGAGCCGGATCTCGAATTCCTGTCCGCGCCAATCGCTCATCGACGACGACCCGGCTGCTCGAAGCCACGACGCACCGAGCCCGGCGCGTTGATGTCGGCGGCCTGCTTCGCCCGCGTCGACGAACTGAGCTGCCACGGCACACTGGTCACCATCACGCCCGGCTCGAACAGCAGCCTGCCCTTCAGGCGCAGCGCGGACTGGTTGTGCAGCACCTGCTCCCACCAGTGCCCGACCACGTACTCGGGGATGAACACGGTGACCACGTCGCGCGGCGCGTCCTTGCGGACCCGTTTGACGTAGTCCAGCACCGGCTTGGTGATCTCGCGATACGGCGATTCGATCACCTTCAGCGGCACGTTGATCTCGCTGTTCTCCCACTCGCGGACCAGCTTGCGGGTGTCGGCGTCGTCGACGTTCACGGTCACCGCCTCGAGCGTGTCCGGCCGGGTCGCGCGGGCGTAGGCCAGTGCGCGCCGGGTCGGCAGGTGCAGTTTGGAGACCAGCACGATGGAATGGGTGCGGCTGGGCAGCACGCCGTCCCAGTCGGATTCGTCGAGCTCGCGCGAGACCGAGTCGTAGTGGCGGCGGATGAGCTTCATCACCACGAAGATCGCCACCATCGTCAGGATCGCGATCCAGGCGCCGGCGAAGAACTTGGTGATCAGCACGATCACCAGCACGGCGCCGGTCGCGGTCAGGCCGATCGCGTTGATCACCCGCGACCGCTTCATCTTCGCGCGCTGCCCCGGGTCGGTCTCGGTGCGCAGCAGCCGCGTCCAGTGCCGCAGCATGCCGGTCTGGCTCAGCACGAACGAGACGAACACGCCGACGATGTAGAGCTGGATGAGCTTGGTCACCTCGGCGCCGAACAGCACCACGAACGCGATGGCGGCGCCGGACAGGAACAGGATGCCGTTGGAGAAGGCCAGCCGGTCGCCGCGGGTGTGCAGCTGGCGCGGCAGGTAGCGATCCTGCGCCAGGATCGAGCCCAGCACCGGGAAACCGTTGAACGCGGTGTTGGCCGCCAGCACCAGGATCAGCGCGGTGACGATGGTGATGAAGAAGAACCCGATCGGGAACCCGTGGAACACCGTCTCGGCGAGCTGGGCGATCAGCGTCTTCTGGTGGTAGTCGGCGGGCGCGCCGACCAGGTTCGCGGTGTCGTGGGCGTAGACGATGCCGATCTTCTGGGCCAGGATGATGATGCCCATCAGCAGCACGATGGCGATGGTGCCCAGCATCAGCAGCGTGGTCGCCGCGTTGCGCGACTTGGGTTTCCGGAACGCGGGCACACCGTTGCTGATCGCCTCCACACCGGTGAGCGCGGCACAGCCGGAGGAGAAGGCGCGGGCGATGAGGAAGGCGAAGGCCAGGCCGTAGAGGTGCTCGTCCTCGGCGTTGAGCCCGAATCCGGCCGACTCGGCCTTGATGTCGTCGCCGAGCACGAAGATCCGGATCAGGCCCCAGGCCAGCATCACCACCATGCCGACGATGAAGGCGTAGGTCGGAATCGCGAAGGCCTTGCCGGATTCCCGGACCCCACGCAGGTTGATCGCGGTGAGCACGGCGATCGCCACCACCGCGAAGAGCACCTTGTGGGTGGCCACGAACGGGACGGCCGAGCCGATGTTGGACGCCGCCGACGAGATCGACACCGCCACCGTGAGCACGTAGTCCACCAGCAGCGCGCTGCCGACGGTCAGGCCGGCGTTGGGTCCGAGGTTGGTGGTGGCAACCTCGTAGTCACCGCCGCCGGAGGGATAGGCGTGCACATTCTGCCGGTAGCTGGCGACCACCACGGCCATCACGAACGCGACGGCCAGACCGACCCAGGGCGCGTACAGATAGGCGGAGATACCGGCCGCCGACAGCACCAGGAAGATCTCCTCCGGCGCGTACGCCACCGACGACATCGCGTCGGAGGCGAACACCGGAAGAGCGATACGCTTGGGCAACAACGTGTGGCCGAGGGAATCGCTGCGGAACGGCCTGCCCAGCAGCAATCGCTTGGCTGCCGTCGTCAACTTGGACACCGGGCTGAGCATAGAGCAGTTCACCGAGGTCTTCGCGCGCACACCGGGCGCGCTCGACGGCGGTGTCGTGATTGTTTGTGCCGCGTCGGCCTGGGGAAAATGGGCGATGGGGGCATCCGGCGGGTACGGTCCTTGCCGGACGCCACGGGTTTGGCCAGGAACGAGGGTGCACGGTGTACGTAGTGATCATGGGGTGCGGACGGGTCGGCTCGTCGCTGGCGCGCGCCCTGGTCCGGGTGGGACACGAGGTCACGGTGATCGACCGCGATCCCAGCGCGTTCCGCCGGCTCGGCGAGGGTTTCACCGGCCAGGAAGTGGTGGGTGTCGGTTTCGACCGGGATGTGCTGACCCGGGCGGGGATCGAGCGCGCCGACGCGTTCGCCGCGGTGTCCTCCGGCGACAACTCCAACATCATCTCGGCCCGGGTGGCCAGGGAGATGTTCGGGGTCGAGCGGGTCGTGGCCCGGATCTACGACGCCAAGCGCGCCGAGGTCTACGAGCGGCTCGGCATCCCCACCATCGCCACCGTGCCGTGGACCACCGACCGGTTCCTGCGCACCCTGATCGGCGACAACTCCACCACCACCTGGCGCGACCCCACGGGCGCGGTGGCGGTCACCCAGCTCACCCTGCACGAGGACTGGTCCGGGCGCACGGTGCGCGACCTGGAACGCGAACTGGGCGTGCGGGTCGCCTTCGTCCTGCGCTTCGGCCAGGGGCTGCTGCCCGACTCCAAGACCATCGTCCAGGCCGACGACGTGGTGTACGTCGCGGTGACGTCCGGCAGTGTCGGTGAGGCGGTCGCCATGGCCGCCAAGGCTCCCGTGAGCGAGGACTGAACAACATGAAGGTGGCCATCGCCGGAGCGGGCGCCGTCGGACGCTCGATCGCCAGGGAACTGCTACGCGGCGGGCATCGGGTGATGTTGCTCGAACGCCAGCTCGACCACATCGAACCCGCCGCCATTCCCGACGCGGTGTGGGTGCACGCCGATGCCTGCGAGCTCTCCCTGCTGGAGAACGCGGGGCTCGAGACCTACGAGGTGGTCATCGCCGCCACCGGCGACGACAAGGCGAATCTGGTGCACAGCCTGCTCGCCAAGACCGAGTTCGGGGTGCGCCGGGTGGTGGCCCGGGTCAACGATCCGCGCAACGAGTGGCTGTTCGACGAGTCCTGGGGTGTCGACGTCGCGGTGTCGACGCCGCGGCTGCTGGCCTCGCTCGTCGAGGAGGCCGTGTCGGTGGGCGATCTGGTGCGGCTGATGACGCTGCGGCAGGGCCAGGCCAACCTGGTCGAGATCACCCTGCCCGCCGACACCCAGCTGGCGGGCAAGCCGGTGCGCACCCTGGTCATGCCGCGCGACACGGCGCTGGTGACGATCCTGCGCGGCGGCCGGGTCATCGTGCCGCAGCCCGACGACCCGTTCGAGGGCGACGACGAACTGCTGTTCGTCACCTCGGTGGAGGCCGAAGAGGACCTGCGCCTGACCCTGGCCACCCACGGCATCAAACCGTAACTCCCCGATACGGTTCGCACGCCGGGTCGCGCTCAGGCGACCTTCAGTTCCGCGCGCAGCTTGTTGAGCGCGCGGTGCTGCATCACCCGCACCACGCCCGGGCTGGTGCCGATGGCCTCGGCGGTCTGCGCGGCGCTCCAGCCCAGCACGATCCGCATCACCAGCACCTCGCGATGGTTGGGCGCCAGCACCTCCATCAGTTCGCGGGTGGCCGCGCGGCGTTCCAGCGCCAGCGCCCACTCCTCGGGGCCGGCGGCGCCGCAGGCGGTGTCGGGCACCTCGGCCACCGGGTAGGCGGTGTGCTTGCCGCGGCGGAACGCGTCGGAGACCTTGTTGGCGGCGATGCCGTACACGAACGCCAGGAACGACTTGCCCTGGTCGCGGTAGCGCGGGATGGCGGTGACGGTGGCGATCAGCACTTCCTGGGTGACGTCGTCGGCGGTGACGGTGAGGTGCCCGGTGGCGCCCATCCGCGCCGAACAGTAGCGCCGGACCAGCGGGTGCACCAGGCGCACGATCTCGGCGACGGCGGCGCGATCACCGGCGGCGGCGGGCCCGATCAGCGCGTCGAGTTCGGCTCCGATGCGCTTGCTCTCCGACAGCACGGCGGCGTTCGCCTTCTTCGACGGGCCTGCGGGGCGGTGCTCGGTAGCCATCATGGTCGCCGGTCCTTTCACGATCACTGCGTTTTTCGGTACGCATTGATCGTGCGACGAACCGGACCCGGCGACCAGACACCCCAGGGTGGGTAGTTCCCCACCTCCGGCGGCGGCCGGACCCACCCCTCAGGCGGGCGCGGAATCCGTTCCGGCGCGGGCGGACTGGCCCTTCTCCACCGGCAGGTGCCCGGCCCGCCGGACCGCCCACACGGTGACCACCAGCGCCACCGCCGTCAGCGGCCAGCCCATCCCGATCCTGGCCACGGCCAGCCAGGTGGTGTGGTCGGTGTCGTAGAGCTGCGACTGGACCAGATAGCGGGCGGCGAAGACCACCACCCACACGACGGTGGCCAGGTCGTAGAGCCTGCGGATGCGCCGGTCGGCGCGCCAGGCGGTGCCGTGCCCGTTGAGCGCGCCCCAGATCACGCCGACCAGGGGCCAGCGGAACAGGATCGACAGCAGGAACACCCCGCCGTACACCAGGCTGGTGTAGATGCCGAACAGGAAGAAGCCCTTGGCCTCCCCCGCCCGGTAGGCGATGAACGCGCACAGGCCCACACCGAGGAAGCCGGAGATCGCCGGCTGCACGGGATCGTGGCGGAACAGCCGCCACGCCAGCACGCCCGCGGCGACGCCCAGCGCCGCCCAGATGGCCGCGGTGAGCCCGGCCAGGGAGTTCACCGGCACGAACACCAGCACGGGCAGGGTGGAGTAGATCAGGCCGCTGAATCCGCCGAGCTGCTCGAGCAGGGTCTGCTCGGCCTTCTCGACCTCGGCGTCGGTCTCGGGGTCCACCTCATTCGAGGCCGGCACCGGCAGCACGACAGTCGGTTCGGGGTCCGCGGCGGTGCGGAACTCGTCGCTGGAGGGCATACGTCAGCTGTTCCCGCGCAGTTCGTAGTAGGGGTTGAAGATCACCTTGCGGCCGTCGCGGTCGCCGACGCGGCCACGGACCAGGATGCGCCTGCCCGGTTCGATGCCGGGGATGCGCCTGCGACCGATCCAGACGAGGGTGATCGCGTCGGTGCCGTCGAAGAACTCGGCCTGCACGGTCGCGCCCGCGGCCTTCGGACAGGCCTCCACACTGCGCAGCCTGCCCAGGATGGTCGCCTCTTCGCCACGACAACAGTCCACCGCCCGGCGGGCGCCGGAGGCATCGGCGGTCTCCGCCAGTTCCTCGGCGTCGAGCTGGTCGATATCGGCGGTCAGGCGGCGGCCGAGTCGACGAAAATATCCCGAGTCCGGACCCGATCCCGACTTGTGTCCGCCCGTGGATGACGACATGGCACGCTTCTCCCGCTAGTTGGCCGTACACCGCCACTGTAGATGGGCAAACGCCCGGCCGCTACGCTCGGTCCGTGTTGCGCACCCCACCCCAGGTCACCGTGGTCGCCCTGCCCGGAACCGGTTCCGACGCCGATTTCGCCGCCCGTGCGTTCGGGCCCGCGGCCGCCGCGCACGGCCTGGCGTTCCAGGCCGTCGAACCGGATCCCCAGGCCGTGATCGCGAGCTGTACCGCGGCTTTGGACGCCGCCGCTGCCCGTGGTCCCGTCCTGGCCGCGGGGATCTCCCTCGGCGCCGCGATCGCGCTCGACTGGGCAGCCGAACGACCGGCCGCGGTGGTCGGTGTCATTACCGCATTACCCGCGTGGACGGGTCCCGAAACCGCCGCCTGCCCGGCCGCGCTGAGCGCCTCGGTTACCGCCGGGCAACTGCGCGCCGACGGTCTGGACGCGGTGCTGGCGCGGATGCGGGCGTCGAGCCCGGCCTGGCTGGCCGACGCGCTCACCCAGTCCTGGCGCGGCCAGTGGCCGCACCTGCCGCGGGCATTGGACGAGGCCGCCGCCTACGCTTGGCCGACCCTCGAACAGCTGGCGGGCACCCGGGTTCCGGTGGCCGTGGTCGGCGCGAGCGACGACCCGGTCCACCCGATCGCCGTCGCCGAGGAGTGGGCGACGACGCTGCCCCACGCCGGACTGCGGCGGGTCACCCTGGACGCGCTCGGCGCGGACCCCGCGGTGCTCGGACACGCCGGATTCACCGAACTGGCCGCCCTGCAGGACGATTCGGCACGCGCGCTGCCCGCCCCGCACTGACGGCGGGCAGCGCGGGCGCTTTCAGTTCAGGCCGAGCTGCTGCATCGCCGAGCCGTCCGCACCCCGGCGCGGCTCGTCGGGCAGCTTCGGCGGCAGCGCCGAGGTCGGCGCGGCCTGCGCGGCCGCGGCCTGGGCGGCCAGCGCCTGCTGCTGGGCCAGCACCTGCTGCTGATGGGCGGCGGCGAGCTGCTCGGCCAGTTCCTGCGGCAGCACCACCGGCAGCGGGTCACGCACCGGCAGCGGCTCTTCGCCGCGACGGACCACGGCGTCGGCCAGTACCGCGCGCGCGGCCGCGATCAGCGGGCTGCGCTCGTCCACCGCGCCCGAGGGGCCCGCCGCGACGAGCCGGATCATCCAGCGCGGCCCGTCGACACCGATGAAGCGCAGATCCGCGCCCTCGGTGATCGCCTTGACCTCCCGGCCCCACGGCCCCTTCTCCACGGCCACGCTCGCGCCGTCACCGCGCAGCGACTCGGCCAGGTCGGCGGCGACCGTGCGCCACTGACCCGACGACTTGGGCGCCGCGTAGGCGGCCACGGTGAGCCTGCCGTGCTCGGTGGCCAGGTGCACCGCCTGCGGGGTGCCGTCGGGGCTCATCTCCACCTGCAGCTGACCGCCGTCCGGCACGGGGATGACCACCGAGCCCAGATCGAGGCGGCGCGCGACCATCTCGTCGGTGACCTCGCTGATGTCGTATGGTCCCGCGGCGGCGTCCGGCTCGTGGTCGAAGTTGCCGTAGATGCGCTCGTCGGTCGGGGCGTCGTCGAAGTCCAGGCGCGCGAAGTCGGGGCGCGGGAACTCGTCGGTGTCGTAGTCGTCCTCGAACTCGTCGAATTCGCCGGCCTCGACGTAGTCGTCGGCGTCGTCGTAGACCGCGTCGTCGTAGCGTTCGTCCGCGCGCGGCGCGCGCTTCTTCTTACCGAACAGACCCATTACGCCTCCTCGCCGGACAGGCTGGCATGCCCGCCGCTCGACCCATATCCGCCGGTGCCACGGGCGGTCTCGTCGAGGTCGTCGACCTCGGCGAACTCGACCAGCTCGACCCGCTGCACCAGCAACTGCGCGACGCGGTCGCCGCGGCGCAGCTCGATGGCCGTGCGCGGGTCGTGGTTGATCAGGCACACCTTGATCTCGCCGCGGTAGCCGGCGTCGACGGTGCCCGGGGTGTTGACCACCGACAGGCCCGCCTTGGCGGCCAGACCGGAGCGCGGATGGATCAGCCCCACCGTGCCGACAGGCAGCGCGATCGCGATCCCGGTGCCGACCAGCACCCGCTCGCCCGGTTCGATGATCACGTCCTCGGTGGTACAGAGATCGACGCCCGCGTCACCCGGATGGGCACGCGTCGGCACGGGAATGCCGGGATCGAGCCGCCGCAGCGGAATCGGTGCAAGTGCGTTCACATCGGTCGAGCCTACGCGGACCTTCCCGCCGCCGCCGTGGCACGGTGACCTAGTGTTGAGGGGTGCCCGACCAGCCCCATTCCCCGACCACCGACACCCCGGACACCGAGCGTTCGGCGTCCGCCGGAAACAGTGTCTCGCCCTACCGCGAACGGTTGTGGGTGCCGCTGTGGTGGTGGCCGATCGGCTTCGCCATCGCGGGCCTGCTCGCCGCCGAGATCCACATGGGCGCGCCCGGGCTGCGCGCCTGGCTGCCCTATGTGCTGCTGGCGCCGGTCCCGGTCTGGATCCTGCTGTGGATGAGCAGGCATCGGCTGGAGGTCGCTGTGGCCGCCGACGGTACGGCGGAACTGCGCGTGGACCGGGCCCACCTGCCGGTGAGCTTCGTCGCGCGCGCCGCGGCCGTCGCCCCGACGGCCAAGAGCGCGGCCCTGGGCCGACAGCTCGACCCCGCCGCGTATGTGCAGCACCGGGCCTGGATCGGGCCGATGGCGCTGCTGGTTCTGGACGATCCGGACGATCCGACGCCGTACTGGTTGGTCAGTACGCGCCGGCCGGACCGGGTCCTGGCCGCGCTCGGGCTGCCGAGCGCGGGCTGACCTCTCGCGTCGCCTAGGCGGCGCAGTCCATGCAGATCATCTGGCCGCCCTTTTCGCTGGCCAGGCGGCTGCGGTGATGCACGAGGAAGCAGCTCGAACAGGTGAACTCGTCAGCCTGCTTCGGGATCACCCGAACGCTCAGTACTTCCTCGGACAGGTCCGCGCCGGGAAGCTCGAACGATTCCGCTGTATCGGACTCGTCGATGTCCACGACGGCGGACTGCGCCTCGTTGCGGCGGGCCTTCAGCTCCTCGAGCGAATCCTCCGACACTTCGTCGGATTCGGTGCGCCGCGGTGCGTCATAGTCGGTTGCCATGTCGTCTTCCCCTCAGTCCTTACTCCGTATATCCCGGATCAGTTCGATGGCCGAGATCCCCGCAGGGATTCGGCGTTCGTACCGCCCCGCCGGTGGTGCACCTCACACGTACACCGGTCGCCTATCGGCCTCGATCGGCGAAGATCTACTCCGACAGCGTTCGGTTAACGCAGGACATGCCCTTGTTGTTCCCGCGACCGAGCACCGTTTCACCGGTGATTATTCGATCTGGGCGGCCAGACAATAGCGGACCTACGGACAAATGTCGCAATCACAACCCGGCCGAGTCGAAACCGACGACGAATCTTCACCTGGCGGGAAACTCGCCGAGACCTCCCGCACTCGCGTGCCGCCCCCGGACTCGTAGAGTAAGCGCGTGGTTTCACTGATCACCGAAGGCAGCGCGACCGATCGCGACGGCAACCCCTTTCCGCGGCGGCGCCCCGAGCTCTGGCTCGCGCTCGTCCTCATCCTGGCTCTGATCAGCCTGTTCGTCTGGATCACGGCGTTTCGCACGCATGACGACAGCAACGAGCCCATGGCGTGCAACGCCCCGAGCACACCCACGGCGACCAACGTCGCCAAGCCGGCCCCGCTCGGCTCGCGCGTCGGACCCTCGCGGCTCGACGACGTCGACCCGGCGGCGCTGTCGGAGTCGAAGGTGCGGGTCTTCAACGCCAACGGCAAGAGCGGCCAGGCCGGCCACATCGCCGCGGCCCTGGGCGACCTGGGCTTCGCGGGCGCGCCGGGGACACAGGTCGGTAACGATCCGGTCTACGTGGGCGGCGACCTCAACTGCACCGGCCAGATCCGCTTCGGCGTGAACGGCAGGCCGGCCGCGGCCTCGGTCCAGCTGGTGGCCCCGTGCGCCGAGCTGATCGAGGATCCGCGCACCGACGACACCGTCGACCTGGTCCTCGGTCTGGCCTTCGGCGAATCGCTGCGCCCCGGCGCCGACGCCGAGGAAGTGCTGCGGTCGCTGAAGAACCTCGCGCCCGGATCGGGCTCGTCCTCGATCGACCCCGATCTGCTCGACGCCGCCCGCACCGTCAAGTGCTGACCCGGGCCTGAGGCCGCGGGTCGGTCCCGACCCGCGGCCCGGCTCGTCAGTCCGGCAGCGCCACCGTGGCGCCGACCCGGGTGAGCAACGCGGTCAGCTCGGCCGCCACGCCCGGCGCGGCGACCACGGTGAGCTCCCCCGCCGCACCGCCGACGGTCACGTCGGGGACCGACACGATCGCGCCCGCCTCGGCGGCGATCAGCGCACCGGCCGCCCAGTCCCAGGCGTTGAGGCCGTGCTCGTAGTAGGCGTCGAGTTCTCCCGCCGCCACATGGCACAGGTCCATGGCCGCGGCACCGAGCCTGCGGATGTCGCGGATCGCGGGCAGTACCCCGGCCACGAACTCGGCCTGCCTGGCCCGGCGCACACTGCCGTAGGCGAAGCCGGTGGCCACCAGGGCCAGCCCCAGCGAGTCCTCGCGCGTGCAGGCCAGTTTCGCGCGGGTGCCGTCGGCGTACACGGCGTAGGCGCCGCCGCCGCGGGCCGCGCTGTAGGTGGTGGCGCCCGCCACGTCGACGACCGCGCCCGCGACGGGACTGCCGTCGCGCACCGCCGCCACCGAGACGGCGTACCCGGGCAGCCCGTAGAGGAAGTTCACGGTGCCGTCGATGGGGTCGACGACCCAGGTGACGGTCCCGGCCGCGGTCGCGCCGACATCGCCGCCGCCCTCCTCGCCCAGGATCGCGTCGCCGGGCCTGCGCTCGGCCAGCAGCGCCCGGATCAGCTGTTCGGATTCGGTGTCGACGACGGTGACGGGATCGGTGGCGTGGCCCTTGGTCGCCACGGCGCCGTCGGCGGGGCCGCCGCCGGCGAACACCTCGGGCCTGCGGGCGCGCACGTGCGCCGCGGCGGCCTCGGCGAGTTCGACGGCCAGCAGCCGCAACGGTTCGTGGTCGGCGGTCGGGGCGAGGACGGTCTCGGACGCGGTGTGTTCGGGCACCGCTCCATCGGATCACATGTGGCGTCGCCGCGCCCACGGGGTGACTACCGCTACTCTTTGTCAGGCACATCGACCGCGTCAGCAAGGGGTTGAACCATGTCCGCTCGGGGGCACGCATTCGGCATCGATATCGGCGGCAGCGGGGTGAAGGGCGCCGCGGTCGATCTGGCGACCGGCACGCTCACCCATGAGCGCCTCAAGATCGCCACACCCCAGCCGTCCACACCCGACGCCGTCGCCGGCGCGGTGGCCGAGCTGGTGGAGCTGGCGCAGTGGGAGGGCCCGGTCGGGATCACCCTGCCCTGCGTCGTCCTCGACGGCCATGCCAGGACGGCGGCCAACGTCGATCACGGCTGGATCGGCACCGACGCCCGCGCCCTGTTCTCGAAGGTGCTGGGCGGGCGCGAGGTGACCGTGCTCAACGACGCCGACGCCGCGGGCCTGGCCGAGGACAGCTACGGCGCGGCGGGCGACCTGGACGGGCTGACCCTGCTGCTCACCTTCGGCACCGGCATCGGCTCGGCGCTGCTCTACGACGGCACTCTGGTGCCCAACTCCGAGCTGGGCCACCTGGTCGTCGCCGGCGACGAGGCCGAGCACATCGCCGCGGCCTCGGTGAAGGACCGCGAGCAACTGAGCTACCCGCAGTGGGCCGAGCGGGTCAGCACGGTGCTGCGCCACCTCGAGGACCTGTTCTGGCCGAAGGTGATCGTGGCCGGTGGCGGCATCAGCCGCGACCACGAACAGTGGATCCCGTTGCTCACCAACCGAACTCCGGTGATCCCGGCCGTGCTGAAGAACACCGCGGGTATCGTCGGGGCCGCGATGGCCGTCGACAAGGGGATCGCGCCCTAGTCCGCCGCGCGGGGTGGCGCAACGCCTGGACGGCATCGTGCCATGGGTACCCTGGTTGGATCGTTACAATGGAACACGTCCGGCGGTGAGCCGGTGAAACCTTCCGGCCGCGGCCGGTCGCGAGAAAGCCGGTGACGAAGCCACCGACTCACCCGACCGTCGCACCGCCGGTGCAACCCGACCGACCGCTCCGCCGGAAAATCACTCTGGCGTGACGCCGCACGAGACCGTCACGAAAGGGCGTACGTGGTAGCCACGAATACCCGTCAGACCGCCGACTCGGCCGACGCCGACGCCGACGCCACCACCCCGGCCAAGAAGGCTCCGGCCAAGAAGGCCGCCGCCAAGAAGGCCCCGGCGAAGAAAGCCGCTGCCAAGAAGGCTCCGGCGAAGAAGGCCGCTGCCAAGAAGGCTCCGGCCAAGAAGACCGCCGCGAAGAAGGCGACCTCGGCCGAGGGTGGCGAGGAACAGCTCGACGACGAGTCGATCGAGCTCGACGACCTCGGCGATCTGGAGGTCTCCGAGGACGAGCTCACCGACGGTGACGCCCTGGTCGAAGAGGTGGCCGAGGACACCACCGAGGAAGCCGAGACCGAGGAGCCGTCCGAGAAGGACAAGGCCTCCGGCGATTTCGTGTGGGACGAGGAGGAGTCCGAGGCGCTGCGCCAGGCGCGCAAGGACGCCGAGCTCACCGCCTCCGCCGACTCGGTGCGCGCCTACCTCAAGCAGATCGGCAAGGTCGCGCTGCTCAACGCGGAGGAGGAGGTCGAACTCGCCAAGCGGATCGAGGCCGGTCTGTTCGCCGCGGAGAAGATGCGCGAGTTCGCCGAGGCGGGCGAGAAGCTGTCGGTGACCACCCGCCGCGATTTCAACTGGATCGTGCGCGACGGCAACCGGGCCAAGAACCATCTGCTCGAGGCCAACCTGCGTCTGGTCGTCTCGCTGGCCAAGCGCTACACCGGCCGCGGCATGGCGTTCCTGGACCTGATCCAGGAAGGCAACCTGGGTCTGATCCGCGCGGTCGAGAAGTTCGACTACACCAAGGGTTACAAGTTCTCGACCTACGCCACGTGGTGGATCCGCCAGGCCATCACCCGCGCCATGGCCGACCAGGCCCGCACCATCCGTATCCCGGTGCACATGGTCGAGGTCATCAACAAGCTCGGCCGTATCCAGCGCGAGCTGCTCCAGGACCTGGGCCGTGAGCCCACGCCGGAGGAGCTGGCCAAGGAAATGGACATCACGCCGGAGAAGGTGCTGGAGATCCAGCAGTACGCGCGTGAGCCCATTTCGCTGGACCAGACCATCGGCGACGAGGGCGACAGCCAGCTCGGCGACTTCATCGAGGACTCCGAGGCGGTCGTCGCGGTCGACGCGGTGAGCTTCACCCTGCTGCAGGATCAGCTGCAGTCGGTGCTGGAGACGCTGTCCGAGCGTGAGGCGGGCGTGGTGCGGCTGCGCTTCGGTCTCACCGACGGTCAGCCGCGCACCCTCGACGAGATCGGCCAGGTCTACGGCGTCACCCGTGAGCGCATCCGGCAGATCGAGTCGAAGACGATGAGCAAGCTGCGCCACCCGAGCCGCTCGCAGGTGCTGCGCGACTACCTCGACTAGCACGCCCGAACGCGAAGGCGGGTCCATCCACCGGATGGACCCGCCTTCTTTTTGTTTCCGAATAAGAATTCCGGCCGGTCTGTATTCCCGATAAACCGGAGACGGTAACCGTTTCGTGATCAAACCCACAGTGCTGGATTGCGCTGTGAACGACGCGGATTCGCGAACTTCACCGTATCGTCACTCGCAGCTTTTGGTTCTACCGCCGCCGGTCTGCGGTACTGGCATTGAGGGTTTTTCGCGGCGTGCTCGACATCTATCACTTCAGCTATGGCTGGATCACTCCCGTTCTCGCGTATTTCATGTCCGTCACCGGCTGCCTGCTCGGCCTGCAGTGCGCGGCCCGCGGCCGCAACGCCGCCGAGGGCCGGACGGCCTGGCTGATCGGGGCCGCCATCGCGATCGGCGGAACCGGCATCTGGGTCATGCATTTCATCGCCATGCTCGGCTTCACCATCCGCGGCGCGGAGATCCGCTACGACCTGCCGTTGACGCTGTTCAGCGCGGCCACGGCGATGGTGGTCGTCGGCATCGGCCTGTTCATGGTCAACAAACCGCAGCCCACGCTGCGTTCGCTGCTGGCGGGCGGCACGATCACCGGGCTCGGTGTCGGCACCATGCACTACACCGGCATGTACGCGATGAAGTCCACCGCCACGGTCAGCTACGACCCGGGGCTGGTCACCTTGTCGATGGTCATCGCGGTGGTCGCCTCCATCGTGGCGCTGTGGTTCACCTTGCGCGTCAAGGGATTCCTGGCCACCGTCGGTGCCGCGATCATCATGGGCGTCGCAGTCTGCGGCATGCACTACACCGGCATGGCGGCGATGCACGCGCACTCCAATCACCACGCGGCCCCGCCGACCGGTTCGGGCGCGATGGATCTGCTGGCTCCCCTGATCGGGGTGAGCAGCATCGTCACCATGCTGGTGCTGATCAGTGTGAGCCTCACCGAGATCGAGAACGAGGAAGCGCTGCCGCGGATGTGGCTGACCTCCCGGCACGAGCCCAAGCCGCGGGCGCCGCGGCCCGCGCCCGTACCGCCGCCGATGCCGGCCCCCGGCCACAGCGAGCACCACACCGAGGAACTGGTCTACGACGGGGTCGGCGCCTGGCCGCGCCGGGTGGTGGACTGATCAGCTCGGCGCGAGTCCCGCACGGCGGCGGGTGAATTCGACGACGGGCTCGACGATCCTGGCCGCGATCGGACCCACGATCGCCATCAGCAGCACATAGGCGGAGGCGAGGGCGGCCAGGCGGGCGTCGGCCTTGCCGTAACCCACGGCGAGTCCGGCGATGACGATGGAGAACTCGCCGTGCGCCACCAGCGCGGCGCCCGCCCTGGCCCGGCCCATCCGCCGGATGCCCTGTTTGCTCGCCGCCCACCACCCCACGGCCAGCTTCGTGCCGGTGGTCACCACCGCCAGCACGACGGCCCAGCCCAGCACGGGTGGGATCGCGGCCGGGTCGATGGACAGGCCGAAGGCCACGAAGAAGATCGCGGCGAACAGGTCGCGCAGGGGTTCGAGCAGCTTGGCGGCCTCGCGGGCGGTGGAGCCGGAGATGGCGATGCCGAGCAGGAACGCCCCGACCGCGGCCGAGACGTTGAGCGCCGAGGCCGCGCCTGCCACCAGCAGCGCCGCCCCGAGCAGTTGCAGCAGGAACACCTCGCGGTCGACGCTGTCGAGCACCGTGGAGACGACCCGGCCGAAGCGCAGCGCCACCACCAGCACCACCGAGATCGTCGCCAGCGCGATCGCCAGCGACACCAGTCCGCTGAGCAGGCTCAGCCCGGCCAGCATCATGGTCAGGATCGGCAGGTACACCGCCATCGCCAGATCCTCGAAGACCAGGATCGACAGCACCACCGGGGTCTCGCGGTTACCGAGGCGCCCCAGATCGTCGAGCACCTTGGCCACGATGCCCGAGGACGAGATGTAGGTGACCCCGCCCAGCACCACGGCCCCCAGCACGCCCCAGCCCAGCAGGAACGCCACCACCACGCCCGGCAGCGCGTTGGCGATCAGGTCGACCACGCCGGCCGCCCAGGATCGCCGCAGGCCGGTCATGAGCTCGGGCGCGGTGTACTCGAGCCCCAGCAGCAACAGCAGCAGCACGACGCCGATCTCGGCGGCCAGATGCCCGAAGTCGACGGCCACCTCCAGCTCGACGAACCCGCCGCGCCCGAACGCCAGCCCGCCCAGCAGATACAGCGGGATCGGCGACATACCGAATCGGGCGGCCACCCGCCCGCAGAGCCCCAGCGCGAACAAGATCACGCCGAGCTCGAGCAGAGCCAGGGCCTGCGAGTTCACGGCGGTCAGCCGTGCGCGAGAATCTTCGCGGCCGCGTCCAGGCCGTCGGGGGTGCCGACGACCACGAGCAGATCACCCTCGGTGAAGGTGAAGTCGGGCCCCGGCGACGGATGCAGCTGACCGGCGCGCATGACCGCGACGATCGAGGTCTTGGTGCGGGTGCGCATCGCGGTCTCGCCGAGTGTGCGTCCCGCGTATGGTGATTCGTCGCCGACGGCGAGCTGACGGGTGGTGATGCCCGGCAGGTCGCGGTGGTCGTCGTTGAGTTTGGCGACCAGTTGCGGCGCGCCGAGCAGGTTCGCCAGCACCGAGGCTTCGTCGGTCGACAGCGGCACCTGGGCGGCGATCGCGTCCGGGTCGTCGGGTTTGGACACGATCAGGTCGATGTCGCCGTCGCGGTGGGCGACCACCCCGACGCGGCGACCGGACTTGACCTCGAAATCCTTGCGCACTCCGATTCCCGGTAGCGCTGTGACGTCGACGTTCACACCATCTACAGTAATCGCGGGCGCGCGCGGATGTGGTCTACGCCACTGTGCCGCGCCGGGGCGTGCCGAAGCGTCCGTCGGCGCCGGGCAGATAGGGCGCCACCTCCAGCACCGCGGCCACGGGCAACGGCGCGTACAGATGCGGGAACAGCATCGAGGCGGGATCGGTCGGCACGCCCGGTTCCCACTTCAGCTCGCCGGTGAACCGGGACGGGTCCAGCCACAGCACCACCAGGTCGCTCCGGCCCGCGAACAGCCGGTCGGCGGGCAGGTGGACCTGCTCCGGCGTGGACAGGTGCACGAAGCCGTTCGCGGCGAGCGAGGGCGGCCGCAGCTCGGTGCCGTGGCGCGCCTGCTCCCATTCTTGGGAAGAACACAGGTGAACAAGCGTGTGGGTGTCGGTGGTCACGGGTAATCTCCGGGTAGACAACAGCTTCGGACGTGAAGACCCTGTCACAGGTTCCTCGGTACCGCTCCGGCGACGGTGACGCTCGGCCGGTAACGAGCAACACCTCAGCGAGCGACATATCGGTGAGTGACGGGATCGACTGGGAGGTGGCACAGCAGCACCGGCGAGCGATCGGCGTGGCCTCGACACGGTGACCGGCGCATGTTCGCTTTCAGCGAAACCGCAGGTCGTGTTATCGAAAACACAAAGATTCACTTCCGGGAACAAAGCCTGAACCCCGAACGTCTGAGAGAGTAGTCGTACCACTGCTGGGAAGTAGCGGACGCGAGCCACGTGGAGTGACCACGGGGCCCACACCTAGGCGAACGGCCACGAAGCGCCGGGAGCCGGGACGGAGGAGTCATGCCAGGAACCCTGACCAGCACCCCACTGACCGCGGTCGATCGTTGCGATCGTTGCGGGGCGGCTGCCCGAGTGCGTGCCGTTCTTCCCGCGGGTGGCGAGTTGCTCTTCTGCCAGCACCACGCGAATGAACACATGGATCGCCTGCGCGAACTGGAAGCCGTGATCGATACGGAATCCGCGCCCGCGCTCTGACCCCTCCTCGCGTCCGACACAACACCATCAGACAACAGAAAACCCCGACAGCGGGCGACCGGAAAGGTCGCCCGCTGTTCTCGTCCGCGGGTCAGGGGCGGTCCGGATCGGTCAGGATGCCGTCGACCAGGATCGCGACGCCGTAGGCGAAGGCGCCGTCGGGGTCGGCGGGCGCCTGATAGTGCTCGCCGGCCGCGGTGCCGACCCGCCCGGCGAGCGGGAAGTCCTCGGCGGGTATCACCCGCGCCAGCAGCGGTCCGTGCACCTGCCACCACTGCGCGTCGCTGAGCTGGGCGGCAGCACCGGCGGCCGCGACCGCGAGCCGGGCATTGCCGGTGGCGAAGTCGGTGAGCACCGCGACCGCGCGGTCCATCGCCAGGTCGGACAGCCCGATGCCGTCGATCGCCCGGAGCTGCTGTTCGTAGCGGCGCATCCGGGCCGGTCCGAGCACCTGCCGCCACGGCGACACCGTCAGCAGCCACGGGTGCGCGATCAGCTCGGCCCTGACCTGGCCGGCGAGCGCGATCAAGCGGTCGCGGACGGGCAGCTCCGCCGGGATCGGCGGGTCGTCGGCGGCCACGGCGTCGACCATGAGCACCAGCAGCGCCTCCTTGCTCGGCACGTAGGTGTAGAGGCTCATCGCACGCACGCCCAGTTCGGCGGCGACCGCGCGGATCGTCAGCTTGTCGAGGCCCTCGCGGTCGGCCAGCGCGATCCCGGCGGCGACGACCGCGTCGACCGTGAGGCCGGGTTTCGGACCGCGCGCGCCCGGTTTCGCGGGCAGGGTGTGGCGCCACAGCAGCTCGAGGATCCGGGTGGCCTGCTCGGGGGAAGTCGGGTCGGCGTCGGTGGCCACGATCCGTCCTTTCTGGCGCGCGGGAACAAACTCAGTACAGTGTACGTTGTTCGGTTGTCCGTGCCGCCCGTTCAGAGGAGACCGCTCTGCCCGCCACCCAGGCCACCTACCTCCCCGACCGCCACCTGTTCGCGCTGTGGACCTGGACCGGTCACGGCGCCGGACCCGCGCCCGGGATCGGCGATCCGGAGCGGCTCACCCTCGCGCTGCCGGTGGGCGAGCGGGGCGCGCTCGAACCCGCCGAGCTCCCGGTCGCGGTCGTGACCTCGGCCGAGCTGGCCGCGGTGACCGTCGACGAGCTGGCCCCGTCGGCCCTGGCCTGGCGCACCCTGTTGTCCGCCGACCCCGGATCAAGCAATGCGAATGCCGCCCCGGCGCCGTCTGCCGATGCCGGGCCGGGTGTGGGCCAGGCCTTCCCCGCGTTGCCTGCTGCCGCTCATGCCGTGCCCGACGCGGTCGGGACGGCGATCGTGTCGGCGGAGCGCGCGGTGCGTGTGCTGCGCGAGACATCGGCCGCCGATGCCGAACTCGCGACGACACTGAGCGCGACATTGCGGCCGTATCAGGTGCGCGGGGTGAGCTGGTTGCGCGAGACGGTGGTCGCGTACGGCGGTGCCGTGCTGGCCGACGAGATGGGGCTCGGCAAGACCGTGCAGACCATCGGCTTCCTGCGGGGCCGAGCCGAGGGGCCGCAGCTGGTGGTGTGCCCGACCTCGCTGGTCGGCAACTGGGTACACGAGATCACCCGGTTCGCACCCGGCCTCACGGCGGTCGCGTGGCGCGGCGGCGACGCGCCCGCCGCACCGGGCACCGTCGTGGTCACCGGGTATCCCACGCTGCGGCTGCACGGCGCCGCGCTGACCGGGACAACCTGGGCCACCGTCGTCTTCGACGAGGCGCAGGCGCTGAAGAATCCGCGCACCCAGGTGTCCAAGGCCGCCCGCGCGCTGCCCGCCGCGGCCAAGGTGGCGCTCACCGGCACGCCGGTGGAGAACCATCTCGACGAGCTGTTCGCCCTGCTGAACCTGACCGTGCCGCGCCTGTTCGCGCACCGCACCCAGTTCCGGCGCCGGTTCGTCCGGCCGATCGAGGAGGGCTCGGCCGCGGCGGCGGCCCGGCTGCGCGATGCCGTCGAGCCGGTCGTGCTGGGCCGCAAGAAGACTCAGGTCGCGGCCTCGCTGCCGGCCAAGATCCACAGCGACCTGCTCTGCGATCTCACCGCCGAGCAGGAACGGGTCTACGACTCCGTGCTGGCCGCGGCGCTCGACGAGGGTTTCGGCTCGGGTCTGCAACGGCAGGGCCGGGTGCTCGCCGCGCTGACCGGGCTCAAGCAGGTATGCAACCATCCCGGCCTGGTCACCGGCGACCTGGCCGAATTGTCCGGTCGCTCGGGCAAACTCGACCTCTGCACCGATATCGTGGCCACCAATCTCGACACCGGCGACCCGACGCTGATCTTCACCCAGTACCGGGCCACCGGCGATCTGCTGGTGCGGCATCTGGCCGAGCAGTTCGGGGTGGACGCGCCGTTCTTCCACGGCGGCCTGGACGCCGATCAGCGCGCCGGGATCGTCACCGCGTTCCAATCCCCGGACGGCCCACCGGTGCTCGTGCTGAGCCTGCGCGCGGCGGGGACCGGGCTGACGCTCACCCGCGCCGCCGACGTCATCCATTTCGATCGCTGGTGGAATCCGGCGGTCGAGGCCCAGGCTTCCGATCGCGCGCACCGGATCGGGCAGACCCGCACCGTCACCGTCACCACCCTCACCAGCACCACCTCGGTGGAGGAACACATCGCCGCGATGCACACCCGCAAATCGGCGCTGACCGATCTGTCCGATGCCGCGGGCATCGCCGAGCTGGCCCGACTGGACGACGACGCCCTCGTCGACATCCTGCGCCGGAAGCGGGAGAACTGATGGCCGACAACGAATTCGGATACACCCCGTGGGGCATGGACTGGGTACGCCTGGCCGAGCCGCTGCGCCAGACCCGCCCCGAGCCGCTGCTGCCCCGCGCCCGCAGCGTCGCCCGCAACCACGGCGTGCGCACCGAGATCGAGGGCCGCGCGGTCCGCGCGCACCTGCATCGCGGCGGGCAGGCCTCGGTCGCGCACGTCGAGGTGGCGCCGCTGTCGCGGGCCGCGGTCACCGCGATCGCCGCGGTGATCCCGGATCCGACGGTCCTGACCGACGAGATGCACCGGGCGCTGCTCGACGCGGGCCACTCCCCCGCCCCCACCCTGCTCAGCACGGACTGCTCGTGCTCGGCGCGGAGCGCCCGGTGCCTGCACGTGCTGGCGGTGCTGTACACGATCGCCCGGCAGGTCGACGAGAATCCACGACTGGCCCTGGAGTTGCAGGGGTACTTCGACGCGGGCGAGGACGCCGCGGCCCCGGCCCAGGAGCCGCGCTGGACCAGCCTGCACACACTGGACCCGGCGGCGTTCTTCGATCCGGCGCCGTGACACCGGCGGGGCACCGCGCGGCGACGGTGCCCCCTGTCGGGTTCAGGCGTTGGTGCCGCCGTCGATCGTGATGACCTCGCCCGTGATCGACCGGCCCGCCGGGCCGGCCAGGAACGCGACGAGCTCGGCCACATCCCCCGCCTCGCCGAATC
Source organism: Nocardia asteroides (assembly GCF_900637185.1). Taxonomy (NCBI): domain Bacteria; kingdom Bacillati; phylum Actinomycetota; class Actinomycetes; order Mycobacteriales; family Nocardiaceae; genus Nocardia; species Nocardia asteroides. The sequence goes on from NZ_LR134352.1 coordinate 5,441,372, forward strand.
GGCCGAGCGCGTTGAATTCCCGCTGCGCCGGGGCGTGGTCGCTGCTCGCGGGGTTCATGTCGGTGTCGGTGGGACCGGGCTGGACCAGGTTGACGGTGATGCCGCGCGGACCGAGCTCCCTGGCCAGCGCCTTGGTGTAGCCGTTGAGCGCGGACTTGCTGAGGTTGTACAGCGCCAGCCCGCCGAACAGCGCGCGGTCGGTGAGGTTGGAGCCGATCGAGATGATCCGCCCACCCTCGCCCAGGTGGGCCAGCGCCGCCTGACCGGCGACGAACGGGGCGCGGGCGTGGATGTGCAGCGCGCGGTCGATCTCGTCGAGGGTGAAGTCGGCGTACGGCTTGGCCGGGAAGATGCCGGCGTTGTTCACCAGCACGTCGAGGCGGCCGAGTTCGGCGGCGGCCCGGTCGACGGCCGCGACCACCTGGGCGGCGTCGGCGCTGTCGGCCCGGATCGGCAGTGCCCGCCTGCCCAGTGCCGTGATCTCGCCCGCCACCGCGGTCGCGGCGTCGTCGTCGCGCTGGTAGGTGAACGCCACGTCGGCGCCCGCGGCGGCCAGCCTGCGGGCGATGGCCGCGCCGATCCCCCGGCTGCCGCCGGTCACCAGGGCCACGGTGCTGCTCGTCATGAGGTGAACTCCTTTATGTAGTGATCGATACACAAAGGAGCAAAGCCGAGCGGACAGGGCGCGTCAAGAGTTTTTTAACGATCGACACAGAATTGGCGACGGGCTCGGTGGGTGCGCTATATTTACCGATCGGCACAGAAAGGAACCGCATGGCAGAGCGCGGCCGCCCCCGCGGCTTCGACCGTGACGTCGCCCTGCGCCGGGCCATGGAGGTGTTCTGGGAACGCGGTTACGACGGCGCCTCGATGGCCGATCTCACCGCCGCCATGGGCATCAACTCACCCAGTCTCTACGCCGCCTTCGGCGACAAGGAAGCCCTCTTCCGCGCGGCCGTGGAGCTCTACGGCCGCACCGACGGGTCACGGACGGCGCGGGCACTGCGCGAGGAACCCACGGCCTACGCCGCGATCGCGGCCATGCTGCACGACAACATCGCCGCCTACACCGATCCCGGGCTGCCGCCGGGCTGCATGGTGGTGCTGTCCGGCGCGACCTACACCAGCCGTACGGCACCGGTGCGCGCCTTCGTCGCCGACGCCCGCAGGCACACCACCGCCGATATCGCCGCCCGCCTCGACCGCGGAGTCACCGAGGGCGATCTGCGGCCGGGCACGGACTCGGCCGCGCTCGCGGCGTTCTACAGCGCGGTGCTGTTCGGGTTGTCGGTGCAGGCCAGGGACGGTGTCGGCGCGGCCGAGCTGACCGCGGCGGCCGACAGCGCACTCCAGGTGCTCGCCGCGGCCACCGCGTCCGAGAACTAGCGGCGGCGCAGGGCGGCGATGCGCTCGCCCAGCTGATCGGCCGTGGCCAGCGCGGTCGGCGGACCACCGCATTCCCGCCGCAGCTCACCGTGGATCACCCCGTGCGGCTTGCCGGTGCGATGGTGATGCATGGCGACCAGGCTGTTGAGTTCGCGGCGCAACTCGCCGAGCTTGTCGGCGGTGGCGACGCGTTCGGCCACCGCCGCGACGGGCTGTGGCGACGCGGATTCCTGGGCGCTGCGGTCGGCGAGCTGGCGGGTCTGGCGGTCGCGCAGCAGCTGACGCATCTGGTCGGCGTCGAGCAGACCCGGGATGCCCAGGTAGTCGGCCTCCTCGTCGCTGCCCGCGATGGTGGCGGTGCCGAAGGAGGACCCGTCGTAGATCACCTGGTCGAGCTCGGCGTCGGCGGCCAGGGCGACGAAGGACTTCTCCTCCTCGCCCGGCTCATCCTTGGTCTTGTTGGCATCGATCAGCAGCTCGTCGTCGAGCGCGTTCTTCTCCCGGTGCGGCTTGCCGATGACGTGGTCGCGCTGCAGTTCCAGCTGGGCGGCCAGGTCGAGCAGCACCGGCACCGACGGCAGGAAGACGCTGGCGGTCTCGCCGGGCCTGCGCGCACGCACGAACCGGCCGATGGCCTGGGCGAAGTACAGCGGCGTCGACGCGCTCGTCGCGTACACGCCGACGGCCAGGCGCGGCACGTCGACACCTTCGGACACCATGCGCACCGCGACCATCCACGCCTGGGTGCCCTCGGCGAACTCCCCGATCCGGCTCGACGACTGCGGGTCGTCGGACAGCACCACGGCCGGGCGCTCGCCCGAGATGTGCTCGAGCAGTTCGGCGTAGTCGCGGGCGCGTTCCTGGTCGGTCGCGATCACCAGCCCACCCGCGTCGGGAATGCCGGAGGACCGCAGCTGGCGCAGCCGGGTGTCGGCCGCGCGCAGCACCGCCGAGATCCAGTCGCCCGCCGGGTCCAGCGCGGTACGCCAGGCGCGCGCGGTCTGCTCGGCGCTGAGCGGTTCGCCGAGCCGGGCGGTGTGCTCCTCGCCCGCGCTGTCGCGCCAGTGCGCGTCACCGGAGTAGGCCAGGAACACCACCGGGCGCACGACGCCGTCGGCGAGGGCGTCGGCGTAGCCGTAGGAGTGGTCGGCCCGCGAGCGCGGGAAGCCGGCCTCGTCGGGCTCGTAGGTGACGAACGGGATCTTGGAATCGTCGCTGCGGAACGGGGTTCCGGTGAGCGCGAGCCTGCGGGTGGCGTCGCCGAAGGCCTCCTCGGTGGCCTCACCCCAGCTTTTGGCGTCGCCGGCGTGATGGATCTCGTCGAGGATCACCAGCGTGCGGCGGTTCTCGGTGCGCACCCGGTGCCGGGTGGGGTGGGCCGCCACCTGGGCGTAGGTCACCACGACGCCGTGATAGTCGCCGGAGGTGCCGCCGGTGCTGTTGGAGAAGCGCGAATCCAGCGCGATGCCCGAGCGCGCGGCCGAGGCGGCCCACTGGTGCTTGAGGTGTTCGGTCGGCGCGACCACAGTGACCTGGTCGACCGTGCGATCGGCCAGCAACTCGGCGGCAACCCGCAGGGCGAAGGTGGTCTTACCCGCGCCGGGGGTGGCGACGGCGAGGAAGTCGCGCGGCTTGGTGGCCAGGTACTTCGTCAGCGCGCGGCGCTGCCAGGCGCGTAGGGAACCACCCGACACGACACCGGCCGTCGAATCGCCCGGTGTACCCGCATCCTTCGCCGCAGCGGCGCCACCCGACCCAGTCACGCAGACGACCCTAGCCGCCCGGTACGGCGTGTCGCCAAACCGACGCGAGGTGGGCGACACGCGTCACAACCGCGCCCGAGGTCACCGGCCATTTACCTGTTACCCGCCGACACGATGCCGGGCTCGTCCCCCACCGGCCCCCATCGTGCGGGATGCTGGAGACGACATGAGCAACGACCAGGTCCGGGCAGCCGACGCGGCACACCCGCCGCAGGCACTCCCGCCCGGCGGCGGGCCCGCGCTGCCCGCGACCGCGCACGAGGCGCTCGGGCAACGTCCCCGCGAACACGCGCGGTGGGTGCGGGCATTGCTGAGCGCGTGGCACCTGGTGGTGCGGGTGGCGCAGAAATGCTGGAACAACTCGATCTTCGCCAAGTCGGCGGCCGCGGCGTTCTGGCAGACCCTCTCGCTGGCGCCGCTGCTGCTCGGCCTGCTCGGCAGCCTGGGCTATGTGGGCGGGTTGTTCGGGCCGGACACGGTACAGATCGTGGAGGGCAAGATCATCGCGTTCAGCCGCGAGTTCTTCAGCCCGTCGGTCGTCGCGGACCTGATCGAGCCCACCGTGAACGACGTGCTGGGGCGCGGCCGGGGCGCGGTGGTGTCGGTGGGCTTCGTGCTGTCGCTGTGGGCGGGATCCTCGGCGATGGCGACCTTCGTCGACGCGATCGTGGAGGCCCACGACCAGCAGGACGCGCGGCACCCGGTCTGGCAGCGGATCTTCGCGCTGCTGCTGTACGTGCAGTTCCTGGTGGCGGCGGTGCTGATCCTGCCGGTCATCGCGCTGGGCCCGACCCGGATCGGCCGGGTGCTGCCGGACAGCTGGCGCGAGCCGGGGCTGCGGCTGATCGACACGTTCTACTACCCGATCGTCGGCCTGCTGCTGATCGTCGGGCTCACCACGCTCTACAAGCTGGCCCTGCACAAATCGCTGCCCTGGCACCGGCTCTTCGGCGGCGCGCTGGTGGCCGGGGTGTTCTTCATGGGGGCCAGCGATCTGCTGCGCCGGTACCTGTCCTGGATCACCGCCACCGGTGTCAGCTACGGGGCGCTGGCCACGCCGATCGCGTTCCTGCTGTTCACCTATTTCCTCGGCTTCGCGGTGATCCTCGGCGCGGAGTTCAACGCCGCGGTGCAGGAGTTCTGGCCGGCCAGAGCCACCCGGATGGAGCAGGTGAAGGAGTGGCTCAGCAATCAGGTGCGCGGAGACGACGAGGCCCCGGCGGTCGACGCTCCCACGGAGACGCCGACCGCACCGGCCGGGGACGCGGCTCAGTCGCCCTTGCGCAAGCCCTCGTAGATCTTCTTGCAGTCCGGGCAGACCGGCGAGCCGGGCTTGGGCGAACGGGTCACCGGGAACACCTCGCCGCACAGCGCGACGACCATCGTGCCCATCACGGCACTCTCGGCGATCCGGTCCTTCTTCACGTAGTGGAAGAACTTGGGGACGTCGTCGCCGGTCGTCTCGTCGGTGGTGGTATCCGGGCGTACCAGAGTGTCTGTACTCACGCCTTCCATGATGCCGCATCCCGAGCCCGCGCCGCTGACCAGCCGCGTGTGCGTTCGTCGGCGCCGAGTGGAAGACTCGGGGTATGCAGTCCTACGGCGACACCCCCGGCGCCGACGATCCGACCCCGGAACCGGAGGTGGCGATGCCCGCCGCGCCCGGTTCCTCGCGCGGCTATTTCCCCGGCGCCGATGCCAAGCATCCGGTGCTGATCACCGAGGCGGCGCCGTCGCTCGAGGACCAGCACCGGGCCAGGGTGCGCCGGTACACGATGATCATGGCGTTCCGGATCCCGTGCCTGATCCTGGCCGCGATCGCCTACAGCGCGTTCGAGAATCCGCTGATCTCGATCCTGATCATCGTCGCCTCGGTCCCGCTGCCGTGGATCGCGGTGCTCATCGCCAACGACCGGCCGCCGCGCACCAAGGACGAGCCGAGCCGCTGGGACGGCCGCGCGAATCAGATCGCGCTGGACTCACGCCCGCACAAGGCCATCGACGGCTGAGGGCCGCGGCCGCCGCACGAGCATCGACATCAGCGCGGCCAGCCCGCACGCAGCGCCCGCCAGGTACCAGGCCAGGTCGTAGGTGCCCTGCACGTCCCGGATGACGCCGGCGCCGGTGGCCGCGATCGCCGCGCCGACCTGGTGGGCGGCGAACACCCAGCCGAAGGCGATCGGCCCGTCGGCGCCGAACAGTTCCCGGCACAGCAGCACCGTGGGCGGCACCGTCGCGATCCAGTCCAGGCCGTAGAAGACGATGAACACCCACATGCTCGGCTGGGTGTGCGGCCCGAGCAGCGACGGCAGGATCAGCAGCGACAGGCCGCGCAGCGAGTAGTAGCCCAGCAGCAGATAGCGCGGGTCGACCCGATCCGAGAGCCAGCCCGAGGCGATGGTGCCCGCCACGTCGAAGATCCCGACCAGCGCCAGCAGCCCGGCCGCGGTGGTCGGCGGCATGCCGTGATCGTGGGCCGCGGTCACGAAATGCGTGCCGACCAGCCCGTTGGTCGACGCGCCGCACACCGCGAAACCGCCCGCCAGCAGCCAGAACCCGGGTCTGCGCGCGATCGTGGCGAGAACCCGCAGCGCCCGGCTCGCGCCGCCGGTGACCGGGACGCGCTCCCCGGCGCCGGACTCCGGGGGTGCGCCGTAGGCCCGCACGCCGACGTCGGCCGGGTAGTCGCGCACGAACAGCCACACCAGCGGCACCACGGCCAAGGCCACCCCGGCCACGAGCACCGAGGGCAGCCGCCAGCCGTGCGCGTGCGCCAGCATCGACACCAGCGGCAGGAACACCAGCTGACCGGTCGCCCCCGCCGCGGTGAGCACACCGGTGACCAGCCCGCGGCTGCGGACGAACCAGCGGCCGGTGATGGTCGCCACGAACGGCATCGACATGGAGCCGACGCCGACGCCCACCAGCAGACCCCAGGTGGCCACCAGCTGCCAGGCCTGGGTCATGAACACCGTCAGCCCGCTGCCCGCCGCGATCAGCACCAGCGCCGAGCACACCACCCGGCGGATGCCGAACCGGTCCATCAGCGCGGCCGCGAACGGTGAGATCAGGCCGTAGAGCAGCATGTTCAGCGAGACCGCGGCGGAGATCGTGCCGTGCGACCAGCCGAACTCGGCGTGCAGCGGCTCGATCAGGACGCTGGGCACCGACCGGAACGCGGCGGCGCCGAGCAGGGCGACGAAGCCGACACCGGCCACGATCCACGCCGGGTGCAGGCGCCCCGCCGAGGCAGGCAGGGCGGGACCGGACCCGCCCGGAGCTCCGGCCGGGTCGTCGTCGCCGGTGGGCGGGAGAGGCGCGCGCAGATCGGTCACCGGATCAGGGTGCCGGACGGACGCGACCCGAACGAGTGGCCGCCGTGACATCTTTCATCGATATCCTGCCAAACCTGGTCTCGGCGACAACCCGGTCGACAGCCCGGCGCATCGCGCCTACGGTGCGGTCGAAGGCCCGTGGCGCCGCCGACATGCCGCCGCGGGTGACGATCAGTAGCCGAAGGGAGACAGCATGATTCGCTGGACGTGGGCATTCCTGGACCGACCCGCCACCGGTTTCGACGACTGTGTGCGCTTCTGGGCGACCGTCACCGGCTCGACCGTGTCCGAACCACGCGGCGCGGACGGCGAATTCGTCACTCTGCTGCCCGCCGAGGGACCAGCCTGGGTGAAGCTGCAACGCGTCGGCGACGGCGGCGGCATCCATCTCGACCTCGACGTCGACGACATTCCCGCCGCGGTGGCGGTCGCGACCGGACTCGGCGCCCGGGTCGTCGGCGTCGAGCCCGACTACACCGTGCTGGAATCGCCCGCCGGACAGACCTTCTGCTTCACCCCGCGACGCGGCGGCACCGACGACACGCCACCGGTGACGGTGACGACCGCGCCCGACGGCACGGTGACCCGGCTCGACCAGATCTGCCTCGACCTGTCCCCCGCCGACCTCGACCCCGACACCGCCTTCTGGCAGCGCCTCACCGGATGGACCCACCGCCCGGGACGACGGACCGAATTCTCCCGCCTGCGCGGCCCGGACCAGCCGCTGCACTTCCTGCTCCAGCGCCTCGACGAGCCCCGGCCCGCCGACGCCCACCCCGACCTGGCCTCCTCCGACATCGAGGCGACCGCGGCGTGGCACGTCGCCCTGGGCGCGACCCGGGTCGCCGACGGCGAAGGCTGGATCGTCCTGCGCGATCCCGGCGACGCGGTGTACTGCGTCACCGGCCGTGATCCCTACACCGGCTGACCGGGCGACACGCGGCCCCAGCTGGTGCTCCCCGCGCCACGCCGCCCTGGCACAGTAGTCGGGTGTCTACCAACCCCACCGCCACCGGTTCCCTGCTCACCGCGCTGTGCCCCGACCTGCGGACCGCGCTGATGCGGACCGGATACGACGCCGACACGCTGCTCGCGGCGCTCGGTCCCGAGGTGCACGCCGCGCTGGGCCGGTCCGAGCCGGTGCCGGTGCGCCGGGCGGCGCGGGCGGCCGGTGAACTGGGCACACTGATCCGGTTGCTGCTGCTCGGTGACGTGCTGCCCGAGCGCGAGGTGGCCGCGGCGCTGGCGCCGGTGCGGATCGACGACGCCGTCGCGGCGGGCCTGCTGACCCGCGACGGCGACGACATCGCGGCCGCCCTGGACCTGCGCCCGCTCGACACCGGATCGGGCACCCGCTGGATCCTGTCCGACCTGGACGACTCCATGCGCAGGCGAACCCTGACCGAGGACCATGTGCTCGGTGTCGGCCACGCGTCGCTGTCGCTGCTGCGTGCCACCCCCACCGAGCCGGTGGGCACCGTGCTCGACCTGGGCACCGGCTGCGGCGTGCAGGCCGTGCAGGCGGCGAGCTACGCGGGCCGGGTCACCGCCACCGACGTCAACGCCAGGGCGCTGTGGCTGGCCGGGGCCACCGCGGCGCTGAACGAGCTCGACATCGAACTGGTGGAAGGGTCCTGGTTCGAGCCGGTGGCCGGGCGCCGCTTCGATCAGATCGTGGCCAATCCGCCCTTCGTGGTCGGCCCGGCCCGCATCGAGCACACCTATCGCGATTCCGGGCTGGCGCTCGACGGTGCCAGCGAGCTGGTCATCGGGCAGGCGCCGGGACTGCTCGCGCCGGGCGGTACCGCCGCCATGCTCGCCGCGTGGGTGCACGTCGAGGGACAGGACTGGCGGCAGCGGGTCTCGTCGTGGCTGCCCACCCACGGCGTGGACGCCTGGGTCGTGCAGCGCGACGTCGCCGACCCGGCACTCTACGTGGGCACCTGGCTGCGTGACGCCGGGCTGGACCCGCGCGACCCGGCGGCCCAGGCCCGCGCCGAGGCCTGGCTGGCCGCGTTCGAGGCCGCCGATGTCGAGGGCATCGGCTTCGGGTTCGTCTACCTGCACGCCGTCGACGGCCCCACCGAGCTGATGGCCGAGGACCTCACCCACGGGTTCGACGATCCGCTCGGCGACGAGGCCTCGGCCTATTTCGCCCGCTCGGCCTGGCTGCGCGCCGTCGCCGCCGACCAGAATCTGGCCCTGACCTCGCGTTTCGCTCCCGGCCCCGCCACCGCTTTGGAGCGGGTGTATCTGCCCGGCGAGTACGGCTGGACCGAGCAGGTCGCCCGGCTGCATCGCGGCGACGGTCCCCGCTGGCAGCACGAGGTCGACGAGGCGACGGTCGCCCTGGTCGCGGGAATGCGACCGGACGGCCTGCCGTTGTACGAGCTGCTCGAACTGCTGGCCCTCGCCGAGGGCGCCGACGAGGTGACCCCGGAATTCGCCGCCCAGGCGGTGGGCGTGGTCGCCGGACTGGTACGCCACGGACTGGTGCGGCCCGTCTAGCCGCGGCGGTGGTGGGGGCCGAGTTCCGGCCACGGTGACCTTCTCAGGAACTTCTCAGCCGTCGAGGTGGGAACACGCAGCTCAGAGCTGTTTATCACCCACGGGATCGGGAACTTTCCTTAAGTCGGGTCCGTTGATCGGAGTGAGACACCACCGACAGGAGGCAAGTCATGACAAGCCCCGCCACTACTCGTGTGCGCCCCAGCGAGTCCGATATCGACGCCCAGAGCCCCGCCGCCGACCTGGTACGCGTGTACCTGAACGGAATCGGTCGCACGGCACTGCTCACGGCGGCCGACGAGGTCGAGCTGGCCAAGCGTATCGAGGCGGGCCTGTATGCCCAGCACCTGCTCGAGACCGGTAAGCGGTTATCGGCTACCCGCAAGCGTGATCTGGCGATTCTGGTCCGCGAGGGGCAGGCCGCCCGCTCGCACCTGCTCGAGGCCAACCTGCGCCTGGTCGTGTCGCTGGCCAAGCGCTACACCGGCCGCGGGATGCCGCTGCTCGACCTGATCCAGGAGGGCAACCTCGGGCTCATCCGCGCCATGGAGAAGTTCGACTACGCCAAGGGCTTCAAGTTCTCCACCTACGCCACCTGGTGGATCCGCCAGGCCATCACCCGCGGTATGGCCGACCAGAGCCGCACCATCCGGCTCCCCGTGCACCTGGTCGAGCAGGTCAACAAGCTCGCCCGGATCAAGCGTGAACTGCATCAGCAGCTCGGCCGCGAGGCCACCGACGCCGAACTCGCCAACGAGTCGGGCATCCCGGTGGAGAAGATCGCCGACCTGCTCGACCACAGCCGCGACCCGGTGAGCCTGGACATGCCGGTCGGCAACGACGAGGAAGCCCCGCTGGGCGACTTCATCGAGGACTCCGAGGCCACCTCGGCCGAGAGCGCCGTGATCGCCGGCCTGCTGCACCACGACGTGCGCAGCGTCCTGGCCACCCTCGACGAGCGCGAGCAGCAGGTCATCCGCCTGCGCTTCGGCCTCGACGACGGCCAGCCGCGCACCCTCGACCAGATCGGCAAGCTGTTCGGGCTGTCCCGCGAGCGGGTCCGTCAGATCGAGCGCGAGGTCATGTCCAAGCTGCGCAAGGGTGAGCGCGCCGACCGGCTGCGCGCCTACGCCAGCTGATCCGAGAACCCGGCGGCCCCCAGGGGTCGTCTGCCGAACGCCGGCCGGTGTCCGCTGCCACTCCCCTCCGTGGCCGCGAGCCGGTCGGCGTTGTCCGTCCACCCGGCCCTGCTCAGGCCAGGCGGCGGGGACCGGTGTCGAACCGGCTCGGTTCCGGCCCGATCCGGGCCCGGGCGTAGATGATCTCCGCCGAGGACGGCGCCGCCAGCACCGGATCGCACGACAATTCGCGCATCAGCGGGATGTCGTCGAACAGCGCCGAGATGCGCTGGGCCAGTTCGGCCAGCGCCGCCTTGTCCACCGCCGGACCCGCCTGCCCGCCGGACAACAGCGGTGCCGCGCGCGGCGCCTCGATCAGTGCCACCGCTTCGGCGGCGGTCAGCGGCAGCGCCCGGAAGGCACGGTCGCCGAGCAATTCGATGATCATGCCCGAGAGCCCGAACTCGATCACCGACCCGAACGACGGGTCGTCGGTGACCCGCAGCACGCAGCCCATCCCCTTGGTCGCCATCTTCTGCACGTGCAGCAACGGATCACCACAGATCTCGACCAGATCGCCATAGGCCTGGCGCACCGCGTCCGGCGTCCACAGGTCCAATCGCACCCCGAGCAGATCGGGTCGGCGCCGCCACAGTGCACCGGTCGCCTTCGCCGCCACCGGATAGCCGAGTTCCTCGGCCGCGGCCACCGCTTGCTCGGCGTCGCGCACCGCCCGGAAATCGACCACGTCGATGCCGTAGCAGTCGAGCAGACGCGCTGTCTCCTCGTCGGTGAGCCAGCGCCCGCCCGAGTCGGCGAACCACTCGGCCACCAGGGCCGACGCGGCCTCGGTGTCGATCCCAGGAGGCCGCACGACCGGGGACACGGGCCGGTCGCGCCAGCGCGCGTACCGCTCCGCCCTGGCCAGCGCCCTGGCCGCCCGCTCCGGATCGGGGTAGGACGGGATGGATCCGCGGCCCGGCGCGCCGCCGGTGCTACGCACCGCCAGCAGCTTCGGGATGCCGGATTCGGCGACGAACGTGGTGAGCACCGGTTTGTCCTTGCCCGGCGCGGACGCCGCCGCGGCCCGCAGCGCGTCGGCGAAGCCGGCCATCGGGACCGCCACCGGCGGGGCGACCACCACGATCACCGCGTCGACCTCGTCGCTGCGCAGCGCCGCCTGGACCGCCTCGCGGTAGTCGGCCGGGGTGGCCTCCGGACCCAGGTCCACCGGCCCGTCGACCGAGGTGGTGCCCGCGCTGCGTTCGGTCGGGCGCGCGCCCGGGCCACGATCCACCGCGGTCGCGGGCCGGTGCCCCCGCAGGCCCTCGCTGTGCGCGGCGTCGATGGCCAGCCAGTTCAGCGCGGCGCTGTTGCCGACCACCGCGACCCGGGGGCCCCGGGGCAACGGCTGACAGGCCAGCAGGGCGGCACAGTCGAACAGTTCCGAGATCGAGTCGACCTGGATGATCCCCGCCTGGGTGAACAGGTCGCGCACCACCGTGCGGTCCATGTCGGTGCCCGCGGCGAGCCTGCCGCTGCTCACCGCGACGATCGGCTTGCCCCGCGCCACCCGCCGCGCCAGCCGGGAGAACTTGCGCGGGTTACCGAAGCTCTCCAGGTACAGCAGGATCACCTCGGTGTCGGCGGCGGTGTCCCAGAACTGCAGCAGGTCGTTGCCGGAGACATCGGCGCGGTTACCGGCCGAGACGAACGTCGACAGCCCCAGATTGCGGGCGGCCGCCTCCCCCAGGATCGCCGCGCCGAGCGGACCGGACTGGCAGAAGAACCCGATCCGTCCCCGGTCGGGCAACACCGAGGCCAGGGTGGCGTTGAGACCGACCGCGGGGTCGGTGTTGGCGATGCCCAGCGCACTGGGCCCGACCACCCGCATACCGTGACCACGGGCCGCGGCGACCAGATCCTGTTCGGCGGCCAGACCCTCGGGCCCGGTCTCACCGAATCCGGCCGTGAGCACCACCAGACCCTTGACGCCCTTGGCCATACAGTCGTCGAGCACCGACCCGATCGCCGCGGGCGGCACCGCGACCACGGCCAGATCCACCTCGTCGGGGATCTCGCGCACCGTGGCGTAGGCGCGCACCCCTCGGACCGAGCGCCGATTCGGGTTCACCGGGAAGATCGGGCCGCTGAAGCCGCCGGCGATCAGGTTGGCCAGCACGGCGCCACCGACCCGGGTCTGCTCGGGCGAGGCCCCGATCACCGCGACCGAACCGGGTGCCAGCAGATTGCCGACGCTGCGCGCCTCCGAGGCCGCCTCCCTGGCATCCCGCACGGTGCGCAGCGCCTCGGTGGGGTCGATGGCGAACTCCAGGTGCACCTCGGCGCCGTCGCGGCTGCGCTGCAGCTGATAGCCGGCGTCGCGGAACACCGTGATCATCGCCTCGTTCTCGGCCAGTACCTCGGCCACGAAGGCGGCCATGTCGTTCTCGGCCGCCGCGCCCGCGAGGTGTTCGAGCAGCACCGATCCCAGTCCGCGGCCCTGATGTTCGTCGGCCACGACGAAGGCCACCTCGGCCGCGCGCGGGCCGGGCCGGTCGAGCAGCTCGTAGCGGGCCACGCCGATGATCGCGTCCCCGAGCACCGCCACCAGCCCGACCCGATCGTGGTAGTCCACGTGCGTGGTGCGGTACATGTCCTTCGGCGAGATCTGCGGATACGGACCGAAATAGCGCAGGTAGCGGGTGCGGTCCGACAGCGCCGTGTGGAAGGCCGCCAGCGCGGGGGCGTCGGCGGGCATGATCGGCCGGACCCGGACCACACCGCCGTCGGAGGCCAGCACATCGCCGTACCAATGCTGCGGCGGCGCAGGCGGATTCGCGGGCGTATCAGGGGTGTCGGGGAGCAAGGGCTCAGTCACGAGGGTCCTCCGGGTCGAGCCCCAGCAGGCCGAAACTGGCCCGCCGGGTGGCCGTGATGGCGGTGTCGACCGCGCGTTGCGCGCGGATCTGGCCCGCGTCCCCGATCTCGGGGGTGCCGCCGGGGCCGTCCCACGGGCGGTAGACGGTGTCGCCGCCGTCGCCCATCGCCGTGGGCGGCTGCACCCGGGGCGCGGCGGCGCGCACCCGCTCGATCCAGTCGTCGGGGATCGGCGTCTCCGGCGCCAGCGGCCGGTCCAGCGCGGCGGCGAGCAGGTGGGTCCACGCCCGGGGCACCACCCGCACCACGCCGTAGCCGCCGCCGCCCACGGCCAGCCAGCGCCCCTCGGCGTAACGGTCGGCCAGGTCGCGCATGGCCAGGAAGGCCGCCCGCTGCCCGTCGACGGTGAGTTCGAGGTCGGCCAGCGGGTCCTCGCGGTGGGTGTCCACCCCGCACTGGCTGACGACGATCTGTGGCCGGAACGCCGCCACCGCGCCGGGCACCACCGCGTGGAACCCGCGCAGCCACTGGGCATCCCGGGTGCCGGGCAGCAGCGGCAGGTTGATCGAGGTGCCCTCGGCGGCGCCGATACCGGTCTCGGTGGGCCAGCCGGTGTTGGGCCACAGCGTGGCCGGATGCTGGTGCAGCGAGATGGTCAGCACCCGGGGGTCGCCGTAGAAGGCGCGCTGGACGCCGTCGCCGTGGTGCACGTCGACATCGAGGTAGGCGATGCGGTCGAAGCCGTGCTCGAGCAGCCACGAGATGGCGATCGCGGCATCGTTGTAGACACAGAACCCCGAGGCGGCGTCGGGCATCGCGTGATGCATGCCACCACCGATGCTGACCGCTCGCCGGGTCCGGCCCTCGGCGATCTCCCTGGCCGCCGCCAGGGTGCCGCCCACGATGACCGAGGCCGCCTCGTGCATGCGCGGGAAGACCGGATTGTCGGCGGTGCCCAGGCCGTACACCGTGTCCTCGGGCGAGGGCGGGCCGTCGCCGGCCCGGCGGACGGCCTCGATGTAGGCGCTGCTGTGCACCCGCAGCAGGTCGCCCTCGGTGGCCGCGTCCGGCGTCAACGGCTCGACACCGTCGAGCACGCCCAGACTTTCGGCCAGCGACATGGTGAACTGCAGACGCGCCGGTTTCATCGGGTGCTCGGGACCCCAGGTGTAGCCGAGGAATCGCTCGGTCCACACGACGGTGCCGGGCTGTTCGCTTCGCGACGGCGTGACCATGCTCGCCACGCTAGTCGGAAGCAGCGGACCCCGTGACGCGTTGACATGCAGTAGAAATAGGGCCGCCGGTCCGGCGGGCGGACGGGCGTTCGCGCGTGGGTAGAATTCGTGCCGACGAAGGGGTAACAGGTGAAGGATCTGGTCGACACCACGGAGATGTATCTCCGTACCATCTACGACCTCGAGGAAGAGGGCGTGGTGCCGTTGCGGGCGCGGATCGCCGAACGGCTCGAGCAGAGTGGTCCGACGGTGAGCCAGACGGTCGCGCGGATGGAACGCGACGGCCTGCTGCTGGTGGCGGGTGACCGTCATCTCGAGCTCACCGACAAGGGCCGCGCCATGGCGGTCGCGGTGATGCGCAAGCACCGGCTCGCCGAGCGGTTGCTGGTCGACATCATCGGCCTCGACTGGCAGAACGTGCACGCCGAGGCGTGTCGCTGGGAGCACGTGATGAGCGAGGAGGTGGAGCGGCGCCTGATCGAGGTGCTCAACCACCCGACCACCTCGCCCTACGGCAACCCCATTCCCGGCCTGGACGAGCTCGGCCTCGGCGATTCCCCCGCTGCCGAGGAGACGCTGGTCCGGCTCTCCGACCTGCCCAACGGCACCTTGCACGCCGTGGTGGTGCGCAGGCTCGCCGAGCACATCCAGACCGACCCGGAGGTCATCGGGCGGCTGCGCGAGGCGGGTGTGGTGCCCGACGCGCGTGTCACCGTGGAGACCAAGCCGGGCGCGGTGCTGATCACGGTGCCGGGGCACAACGGTTTCGAACTGTCCGAAGAGATGGCGCACGCCGTCCAGGTGAGGCTGGTCTGATTCGTGAAACTCCTCGTCACCGGCGGCGCCGGCTACGTGGGCGGCGTCTGCGCCGCGGTCCTGGTCGAACAGGGCAACGACGTGGTCGTCGTCGACGACCTGTCCACCGGTAACGCCGACGGCGTCCCCGCCGGCGTCCGCTTCGTCGATGGCGACATCGCCGTCGCGGCACCGGAACTGCTGCGCGCCGAATCCTTCGACGGCGTCCTGCATTTCGCGGCCCAGTCGCTGGTGGGTGAGTCGGTCGAGCAGCCGGAGAAGTACTGGCACGGCAACGTGGTCAAGACCCTGGCCCTGCTCGAGGCGATCCGCGAGACGGGCACTCCCCGGCTGGTGTTCTCCTCCACCGCGGCGGTCTACGGCGAGCCCGAACAGGTGCCGATCACCGAGGCGGCGCCGACCCGCCCGACCAATCCCTACGGCGCGAGCAAGCTGGCGATCGACCACGCCATCACCTCCTACGCGGTGGCGCACGGCATGGCGGCGACGAGCCTGCGCTACTTCAACGTGGCGGGCGCCTACGGCGGTCTCGGTGAGAACCGGGTCGTGGAAACGCATCTGATCCCCCTCGTGTTGCAGGTGGCGCTGGGCCACCGCAAGGCCATCTCGGTCTACGGCACCGACTGGCCGACGCCGGACGGTACGTGTGTGCGCGACTACATCCACATCCGCGATCTGGCGCAGGCGCATCTGCTGGCGCTGGCTTCCTCGCAGCCGGGCAGCCACCGCATCCTCAATCTCGGGTCGGGCACCGGTTTCTCGGTGCGCGAGGTGATCTCGGCCTGCCGGCGGGTGACCGGGCTGCCGATCGAGGCCGTGGACGCCCCGCGCCGACCGGGCGACCCCGCGGTGCTCATCGCCTCGAGCGACCGCGCGATCGCGGAGCTGGGCTGGCGGCCCGAGCACAACGATCTCGACGAGATCGTCTCCGACGCGTGGGAATTCCTGCGTTCGCTCGGCGACAAGGCGCACAGCGCACGCTGATCCCCGGCCGGAAACGGCGGCGTCACAGGTCGATCGGGCCGATGTCGACCCCGAGGTCGGCGGCGATCTGGTGCCCGCAGCGAGCGAGCCTGCGCAGCCGTTCCGGCCGCAGGCCGCTCTGCAGCGACGTTTCCAGCAGCACCGCCATCGGGTGCGTGGCATCGGCGTGGACCGCGGCACTCAGCGCGACGCCGGCGAACGGGCCGTCACCGCGCAGGTAGGCGCTGAAGCCCAGCAGGGCCGCCGCTTCGGCCCGGTCGACGCCGGGTGTGGCGCGCGCGAGCTGGGCCCACAGCTGTTCGGCGGCTTCGGCGTGATCGGTCAGCGCCAATCCGTACATCGCGTCGCGAATCGGCCGGTCACGCAGGGTGGCGGCCAGCCGGGCCAGTTCGCGGTCGGCGCGCGGTTCCCCGGAGGCGGCGTCGGCGATCTGCCACAGCACCCATTCCAGGGCATTGCGCTGAAACGCCACCGCTTGCCCGGCGCGCGCGGCCGCCGTCAGCCCCGCGCGATAACGCGCCACCGCGGGCCCGATCCGGGTCCGGACCCGGGCGCAGCGCTGCCGGTCCGCCCGGACCAGCGCGGTCAGTTCGCCGCGCGACCGCCGGATCTGCCTGCCGTCGACGACCTGCGCCACCGCCACCGGCGACGCGCCCGGATCGCCCACGATCCCGCTGTCACGCGGGTCGGACAGGTTGCGATACCGGCTACCGGCCGCGATCGTGGGCACCGACCAGGCGCCGCGCACCGCGACCCCCTCGGTTCCGAGCGCCTCGATCAGCGTCGCGGCGCACAGCACGTCGGCGCCGTCGGCCATCCGGTCGTCGACGAGCACCACCAGGACCCCGACCGCCTGTTCGCGCAGGCAGATCGACCCGAGGCAGGCGGTGAACCGATCTCTGCGCCACGGGTCGGTGATGCTGTCCAGATCGAACCGCACCACCGCCTCGATCGCCGTCGGGCCGGGGGCACCGGTGCCGCGCAGGACCGCGGCCACGAGCGAGCGCTCCGGGACGAAACCCAGCATGGCCGGCAGCGCGGCGATCAGGGTGCCGGGATCGTCCACCCGCAGCGGCGGCTGGGGCAGGCCGGGCCGGTAGCCGGGCGGAGTGGATTCCGCGCAGGTGAGAGCGCGGGCGAAGGGGCTGGTGCGGTGGGTCCGGCGGGTGGAGTTCGTCGACGATGTCATGACGCCACCGTGCCCGACCGGCCCCTGCCGCTGTCTGCGGCGACCTGGGGCTTCCGCTGCCCTGTTGACGGCGCTCGAGCTGTGGAGAGGTAGCGGTTCCGGGGTCGCGGCGGCGGCGAATCTGTCACCGGCGCGTGCTAGGCGCGGTTCAGCTGTCGCGTACCCGCCGCACGGCGGCCGCGAACATCTCGTCGACGGCGGCGTTGTCGGGTGTGCCCGCGCCGAAGGTCATCGAGGTCACGGTGATCCGGACGTCGCCGATCTGCCCGATCGAGGTCTGCATGGTCTGGGTCAGCCCGGGTCCGCCGACGTCGGGAACCACGGTGCGCCGCAACGACACCGCGTCGTCCGCGCCCGCCGGGACGGCCGGGTCGAGCACCGTCGACACGGTCGCCTCCGCACCCACCCGGGCGACCCTGATCTGTTCGCACCCGGCCAGCCGGTCGCGCAGCCGCGCCGGTTGTTCGGTGGTCCGGGACAGCTCGACGGTGAGGGTGGCCCGGTTCGCGTCGTCGTTGCCGACGGCCACGGCGGGCGGTTCCCCGGTCGGCTCTGGTTCCGGCGGCGCGCAGCGCGCCGGGCTGACGGTGGCGCCCGCGCCGACGCCGTCCAGGTCGCCCGCGGCCGCGGCGGCCGCCTGCGGCGGCAGCACCACCGCCGGGTACCGGGGCGGGAACTGCTGCGGACCGGGCAGCATCTCGGCGAGCACCCCGTCGACGTGGCGCACCGCCAGCGCGCTCTGCGCCACCGGCGCCCCGCTGATGCTGTCCCCGCAGCCGGTTGCCAGCGCGGTGATCGCGGCCGCGCAGACCAGCACCCCGCGCCGCCGCCGGGTGCGCCGGACCGGGCCGGGCCCGCCGTTCGGTGTCGTTTCCGCCACGTTCACACCGTCCACTGTGCCGCACCGGGCCGATCCGGGCCCGCCCGCCACGCCGCGCGGGAATGTCGCGGCGGCGGTGGCTGTTGTGTAGCAGGACCAGCTGTCCTCCGGCCGTCTGCGACGCGTGTGCTCGCGTGGGGGACAATGGACAATGCCTCCCCCGCCGCGAGCGTTGGTGGCCGCGCAGGAAGGAGTACGCGATGGATGACCAGTCGCATATGTACGAGCTGGAGTTCCCGGCACCGCAGCTGTCCTCGGACGACGGCGCGGGCCCCGTGCTGGTGCACGGGCTCGAAGGTTTCACCGACGCCGGTCACGCCGTGCGCCTGGCGACCACCCATCTGCGCGAGAGCCTCGAATCCGAGCTCGTCGCCTCGTTCGACGTGGACGAGCTGCTGGACTACCGCTCGCGCCGTCCGCTGATGACGTTCAAGACCGATCACTTCTCCGACTACGCCGAGCCGGAGCTGAACCTGTGGGCGCTGCGCGACACCGCGGGCACCCCGTTCCTGCTGCTGGCGGGCCTGGAGCCGGATCTGCGCTGGGAGAAGTTCACCACCGCGGTGCGGCTGCTGGCCGAACAGCTCGGCGTGCGCCGCACGATCGGCCTGTCCGCGATCCCGATGGCGATCCCGCACACCCGTCCGCTCGGGGTCACCGCGCATTCCTCGGACCGCTCGCTGATCGGTGACCATCAGCGCTGGCCCGGTGAGCTGCAGGTGCCGGGCAGCGCGTCCTCGCTGCTCGAGTTCCGGATGGCACAGCACGGCCACGAATCGCTCGGGTTCTCCGTGCACGTGCCGCACTACCTGGCCCAGACCGACTACCCCGAGGCCGCCCAGACCCTGCTGGAGAACGTCGCCGACAGCGCGGGCCTGGAACTGCCGCTCGCCGCGCTGGGCGACGCGGCCGCGCGGGTGCGCGAGCAGGTCGCCGAGCACATCGCGGGCAACGAGGAGGTCGAGACGGTCGTGACGGCGCTGGAACGCCAGTACGACAGTTTCGTCACCGCGCAGGAGCAGCAGTCCAGCCTGCTGGCCGGCGACGGCGAACTGCCCAGCGGTGACGAGCTCGGCGCCGAGTTCGAGCGTTTCCTGGCCGAACAGGGTGGTTACGGCGACACCGCCGCCGACGGCAAGGACTGAACCGCCGACCCACTAGGGTGGTCGGAGTGGATCTGACCGACCTGCTGGAAATCCCCGGGACCGACGCCGACGCGCTCTACGAGTCGTTCGGGGCGTGGGCCGCCGAGCAGGGCACGCCCCTGTACCCGGCGCAGGACGAGGCGCTGATGGAGCTGGCGTCGGGGTCCCACGTCATCCTGGCGACCCCGACCGGCTCCGGAAAGTCCCTGGTCGCGGTCGGCGCGCACCTGTTCGCGATGGCCAACGGGCAGCGCAGCTATTACACGGCGCCGATCAAGGCGCTGGTGAGCGAGAAGTTCTTCGCACTGTGCGAGGTGTTCGGCGCGGCGAACGTGGGCATGGTCACCGGCGACGCGGCCGTCAACGCCGATGCCCCGATCATCTGCGCCACGGCCGAGATCCTGGCCAACCTGGCGCTGCGCGAGGGCGCGGCCGCCGAGGTCGGGCAGGTGGTGATGGACGAGTTCCACTTCTACGCCGATCCCGATCGCGGTTGGGCCTGGCAGGTGCCGATCATCGAGTTGCCCCGGGCCCAGTTCCTGCTGATGTCGGCGACACTCGGCGAGGTCGACTTCTTCGCCACCGATCTCGAACGCCGCACCGGCCGCCCCACGGCGGTCGTCGCCGGCACCGAACGTCCTGTCCCGCTGACGTTCTCGTACGTACGCACCCCCATCACCGAGACGCTCGAGGAACTGGTCACCACCCACCAGGCACCGGTGTACGTCGTGCACTTCACCCAGGCCGCCGCGCTCGAGCGCGCGCAGGCGCTCACCAGCGTGAATTTCGCCACCCGCGCCGAGAAGGACGCCATCGCCGCCGCGATCGGCGAATTCCGGTTCGCGTCGGGCTTCGGCAAGACGCTGTCGCGGCTGATCCGGCACGGCATCGGCGTCCATCACGCGGGCATGCTGCCCAAATACCGCAGGCTGGTGGAGAAACTGGCCCAGGACGGGCTGCTGAAGGTGGTGTGCGGCACCGACACCCTCGGCGTGGGCATCAACGTGCCGATCCGCACGGTGCTGCTCACCGGGCTCACCAAGTTCGACGGTGTCCGCACCCGCAGGCTCAAGGCCCGCGAGTTCCATCAGATCGCCGGGCGCGCGGGCCGGGCCGGGTTCGACACCATGGGCACGGTGGTGGTGCAGGCGCCCGAGCACGAGGTGGAGAACGCCCGGCTCATCGCCAAGGCCGGGGACGACCCGAAGAAGCAGCGCAAGGTGCAGCGGCGCAAGCCGCCGGAGGGTTTCGTGTCCTGGAGCGAGGAGACCTTCGACCGGCTCGTCGCCGCGCAGCCCGAGCCGATGGTGTCGCGCTTCGCGGTGACCAACGCCATGCTGCTCAACGTGATCGCCCGGCCCGGCAACTGTTTCGACGCGATGCGGCATCTGCTCGAGGACAATCACGAGCCGCGCGCGGCCCAGCGCAAGCACATCCTGCGCGCGATCCGGCTCTACCGCGCCCTGCGCGACGCCGGGGTGGTGCAGCAGCTCGACGAGCCCGACGCGAAGGGCCGGATGGCCCGGCTCACCGTCGACCTGCAACGCGACTTCGCCCTGGATCAGCCGCTGTCGCCGTTCGCGCTGGCCGCCTTCGAACTGCTCGATCGCGAAAGCCCCACCTACACACTCGATGTCGTCTCGCTGATCGAGGCCACCCTGGAGGACCCACGCCAGCTGCTGATGGCCCAGCAGCACAAGGCGCGCGGCGCGGCGGTGGCCGAGATGAAGGCCGACGGCATCGAATACGAGGAGCGGATGGAGCTCCTGGAAGAGGTGACCTGGCCCAAACCGCTGGCCGAACTGATCGAGCCCGCGTTCGAGACCTACCGGGCCGGGCATCCCTGGGTCTCGGAGTTCGCGCCGTCGCCGAAGTCGGTGGTGCGCGACATGATCGAGCGCGCGATGACCTTCGCCGAACTGATCTCGTTCTACGAACTGGCCCGTTCCGAGGGCGTGGTGCTGCGCTATCTCGCCGACGCCTACCGGGCGCTGCGGCGCACGGTGCCGGACGCGGCCCGCACCGAGGAACTCGACGACCTCGTCGAATGGCTCGGCGAGCTGATCCGCCAGGTGGATTCGAGCCTGCTCGACGAATGGGAGCAGCTCACCAACCCGGGCGCGGAGAACGACGCCGAGCAGATCGCTTTCGGCGCTGAATCGGTGCGCCCGATCTCGGCCAACGAGCGCGCGTTCCGGGTGATGGTGCGCAACGCCATGTTCCGCCGCGTCGAGCTGGCCGCCCGGCGATACTGGGACGAGCTGGACGCGCTGAGCCCCGGCCCCGACTGGGAGCAGGATTTCGCGCCCTACTTCGACGAGTACGACACGATCGGCACCGGCCCCGACGCCCGCGGCCCGCAGCTGTTCCAGGTGGAGCAGCGGCCCGGTTTCTGGCACGTGCGCCAGGTGCTCGACGACCCCGCGGGCGACCACGGCTGGGCACTGACGGCGATCGTGGATCTGGAGGAGTCCGACGCCGCGGGAGAGGTGGTGTTCGACGAGGTCACAGTATCGGCGGGGTGAGTGATACCCGTTCCCTATCGTCGTAAATGACGAATGTTTGACGGATTCGTTGTTGGGTAGGCGCCGCTGATAGTCTCTCCCGGCCGCCGACCGAAAGTTCAACTATGCCCGAATCCCCGTACCTTGTCATCTACCCCGAACGGGTACGTGCCAATTACCGAGCCCTCGACGCCGCCGTGTCGGCACGGCGCAGCCAGGGCACCCGGATCAGGTACGCGGTGAAAGCGGCACCCGTCGACGCCATCCTCACCCTGCTCGACGCCGAGGGCGCGGAGTTCGACGTGGCCAGCATCGGCGAGATCGAGCAGGCGCTGCGGCTGGGGATCGCCGCGGACAAGCTCTGCTACGGCAACCCGATCAAGAAGAGCGCCCATATCGCGCGCGCCTTCGCGCTCGGGGTCCGCCGCTACGCCTTCGACACCGAGGACGACCTGTGCCGCATCGCCGAGCACGCGCCCGGTTCCGAGGTCGAGTGCCGGTTCCTGTCCTCGGCGCCCGAATCACGCACCCCCTTCGGCACGAAGTTCGGCTGCGCGCCCGCCGAAGCGCTGCGCCTGCTGGTGCGCGCTCGCGACCTCGGCCTGGCCGTGGGTGGCCCGTACTTCCACGTCGGCTCCCAGCAGATGGACCCGGACGCGTGGCGGATCGGGGTCCGGCAGGCCGGGGAGATCGTGACCGCGTTGGCGGACAAGGACATTCGGGTCACCGCGGTCAACGTGGGTGGCGGTCTGCCGATCTCCTACGCCGACGCCGCCCCCGAGCTCGACGCGATCGCGGCCGCCATGACGGCCGCCGCCGCGGAGTTCCTGCCCGAATCCACCGGCCTGGTCGTCGAACCCGGCCGCGCGCTGGTGGGCAACGCGGGCACCATTCACGCCGAGGTCGTCGGCGTGCGATTCGCGCCGGACGGCCGGCGCTGGGTGTATCTCGACATCGGCCGCTACAACGGCATGGCCGAGACGGAGAACGAGTACATCGCCTACCGATTCGTCACCGATCGCGACGGCGATCCGGTGGGTGAGGCGGTGGTCGCGGGTCCGACCTGCGACGGCGACGATGTACTGTATCAACGCACGAAGGTCCTTCTGCCGACCACGTTGCGAGCCGGTGATCAGATCCAGATCCTCGACACCGGCGCCTATACCGCGAGCTATTCGTCGGTGTCCTTCAATGGTTTTCCGCCCTTGACCGTTCATGTCTCGGGCGCTGAGCGAGAGTGAGTTTGCCCATGACGGCGGAATTCACCGGCTGGCACGTGCTGGCCGAGTTCGGTGGTGTCGACACTGCTCTGTGTGACGATCTCGAACGACTCGAATCGGCGTTGCGTGAGTCTCTGATCGCGGCGGGCGTCACCATCTGCGATGTCGTTCACAAGAAGTTCGACCCGCAGGGGGTGACCGTCCTCGCCCTGTTGTCGGAGTCCCACGCCTCGATTCACACCTATCCGGAGTCCGGCGACATCTTCGTCGACGTCTTCACCTGCGGCAGCATCGGCGCGGGCGCGACGAAGGCGGTGGAACTTCTGCGAGACAAGTTGTCTCCCGAGAATGTTCAGATGAAGGTGGTCCAGCGCGGCCACGGTGCCGAGAAGATCTACGAACCGGTGGGCGACGGCCTGACCCGGATCTGGGATCTGCACGAGGTGATCGTGGACACCAACACCCCGTTCCAGCACATGGTGATCGCGCGGACCCAGCAGGGCATCTCGCTGTTCTCCGACGACGACCGTCAGTCCACCGAGTTCTCCCAGCTCACCTACCACGAGGCCATGATGGTCCCGGCGTTCGTGCTGGCCGAGAAGCTGGACCGGGTGCTCATCATCGGTTCCGGTGAGGGCGTCGCCTCGCAGATGTCGGTGGCGGCCGGGGCCAGCCTGGTCGACCACGTCGACATCGACCAGCTCGAGGTGGAGCTGTGCGCCGAGCACCTGCCCTACGGCTACACCAGCGACGAGCTGGCCGCCGCCGTCAAGGGCGAGGGCCCGGTGCACGTGCACTATGCCGACGGCTGGGACTTCCTGGCCAAGGCGCAGGAGGCGGGCACCCGCTACGACGTGATCGTCATCGATCTGCCCGACGAGCGGGTCGAGGACGCCCAGCACAACCGCCTCTACGAGGCGGAGTTCCTGTCCCGATGTAAGGCACTGCTGGCGCCGGGCGGTGTGCTCTCGGCCCAGGCCGGCTGCGCGACGATGTGGCGCAACGAGACCCTCAAGCGTTCGTGGGGGCGTTTCCACGAGCAGTTCGCCACCGTGGTCCCCTACGGCAGCGACGAGCACGAGTGGACCTTCCTGTTCGGCCTGAACGAGAAGATCGACGACCCGGTGCGCGGCATGGCCGACCGCCTGGCCCTGCTGCCCTACCGCGCCGAGACGATCGACGCGCGCGCCCTCGAGCGCGGCGCCATCGAGCCCTTCGCCCTGCGCGGCTGAGCTCGGCACGACACCGAAGGCGGTGATCCGGTTCCCCGGGTCGCCGCCTTCGTGCGATTCCGGTGCCGCCGGGCACCGAATGTTGGCACTATGCGAAGGGCTCAGCTCCGACAGAATCGAGTCCGCCCATGACGCCGACACCGTTGTCCGCCGACGGCCTGATGCCGATCGGCAGGCCCGCCGACCACCGTCCCCGGCTGGACCGGTTGTCCGCGGCGGGCCTCGGGGCCTTCCGCGCCCTGTTCGCCGCGGCGCCCGCACCGACGGCCGCCGACTTCGCCCGCCTGGACGGTGACGTGTCGATGCGGTCCTTCCCCGGGTCCGCGGAGCGGGTGCTCGCACCGCTGATGGCCCGGCCGTCGTATTTCTGGGTGGCCAAGTCGTTTCGGCACGTCGGTGACGGAGTCGCCGTGGGCCACAATGTGTTTCGCCTGCTCGGTGGGATGCGGGCGCTGAATTTCGTCTCGTCCGTGGGTGATTCGGTGATCGACGGACGGCCCGCGGTGCTGTTCGACTACGACGACGCGCGGGTCGGCTCGCGCAGGCCGGCCCGGCACGTCTACGACGAGCTGCGCGAGATCGAGCCGGACCTGTGGCTCGGTCCCAGCTATTTCGTCACGAAGACGAAACGGATCCCGATGGGCTGGTTCGCCCTCGACGCCTCGATCCCGTTCGGCGGCCCGGCCTGAACGACGGTGAGCCGGGTGCGGACGATCCGCACCCGGCTCACCGATCGGACCGCTCAGCCTTCGGCGGCGCGCTGTGCCCGGTACTCGGCCACGTTGACTCCGCCGACACCCCAATCCGTCAGCGGCACTTCGTCGATCACCACATAGGTGCTGGCCGGCGCCTTCCCGAGCACGTCGAACAGCAGATCGGTGACGCCTTTGATCAGCTGCCCCTTCTGCTCCGGGGTGACCCCTTCGTCGGTGACCTTGATGTTGACATACGGCATGGTTGGTTTCCTTTCTACGCCGCTCTACCCGAAATGAACCCGCCGTCGACGGGGAGAATGTGGCCGGTGACGAACTCGGCGTCGGCCAGGTACAGCACCGCCGCGGTGGTGTCGGCGACCTCGCCGATGCGGCCGAGCAGCGCCGCGCCCGCGGCCGCGCGCTCGTCGCCGTCACCGAACAGCGGGGTGCGGATGATGCCGGGGGCCACCGCGTTGACCCGGATCCGGGCCGGGGCGAGCTCGGCAGCCAGGCTGGTGGTCAGCGCGTGCACGCCGCCCTTACTGATCAGCGCGGCCGACGCGGGCAGGCCGGTCATCGCGTGATCGATCAGCACGGTGCCGATATTGACGATGCTGCCGCCGGTGCCCTGCGCCAGCAGCTGCCGCACGACGGCCTGGGTGGTGAAGTAGGTGCCCTTGAGGTTGCCGCCGAGGTAGCGGTCGAGCTCGGCCTCGGTGACGTCGACGAACGGCGTCGCGCCGAACACTCCCGCACTGTTGACCAGCGCATCGACCCGGCCGAAGCGGTCGAGGGCGGCGGCGACGTAGGCCGCGCCGGTGGCGGGCGAGCCGATGTCGCCGGCGACGGTGGCCACCAGGTCCGGTGCCGCCAGCTCCGCGGCGACCTCGGCGAGCTTGTCCGCGTCGCGGCCGCCGAGCACCACCGCGTCACCGCGGGCGACGAGCGCACGGGCCACATCGCGACCGATGCCGCTGGACGCGCCGGTCACGACGACCGTCTTCGAGACAGACATGAGCTGATCCTCTCCAGAAATATACGACCGGTCGTCTCGGAACGGCCGACCGACAAGCTCCCTCCCGGCCGAACGCCGGTCAGGTGGGGTCAGGACACGACGACGGCACGATCCGGGCGGAAATAGTCGTCGAGCAGCCGCCGCAGGCACTTGTCCAGCGGCGCGACGGTGCGGTCGATCTTCATCCGGATGACCGCGCCCTCCCAGGATTCGAGCAGCAGGTCGGCCAGGTCGACGGCATCGAGGTCGGCGCGGACCGTCCCCTCGGCCTGGGCGGTGCGCAACGCGGCGGCCACGCCGTCGCGCCAGGAGGCCCACGCGTCGGACAGGGCGGTGCGCAGCACCTCGCTGCCCTCGAGCTCACCGCCGAGATTGGCGATCAGGCAGCCGCCGGTGTAGTCGGCGGCCACGAACTCCTCGGTCAGGCGGGCGAAGAACCGGCGCAGCCCCGTGAGCGCGTCCGGCGCACCGCCGAACGTGGCCGCCATGGTGCGCTGCACACACACCGAGTGATGGTCGATCACCGCGTGCGCGAAGCTCTCCTTGCTGTCGAAGTAGTTGTAGAACGACCCCTTCGGCACCCCGACCTTGTCGAGGACCTGTTTGATCCCGGTGCCGTGGTACCCGGTGGACAGCAGGCTCGCCGCGCCCTCCTCGATGAGCAGGGCCCGCGTGTCGTCGCTGCGCCGTGGTCGTGCCATGCGCGGAACTATACGACCGGTCGTCTACTAATGGCAAGCCCCGATCTCAGTCGTCGTCCACGCCCCGCGCCGCGAGGGCCTCCCCCATGGCGTCGGCCGTGCGCAGGGCCCGCACCAGCACCGGCGTGACCAGCGCGGTCGCCGACCAGGACACCCCGCGGGCCCGCCGCGCCTCGGCGACCTCGTGCACGATCTGCGCCAGCAGCGGCACGCACCGGATCGCCAGCGCCAGCAGCAGGCCGACCCGCTCCGGGTTCACCCCGAACCGGCGCAGCGGGCCCAGCGCCCGGATGAGGGCGTCGAGCATGTCGGTGACCCGGGTCGTCACCGTCACCAGCGCGGCCAGCGCCACCGAGACCAGCAGCACCCCACAGACCACCACGGCCCGGGTCGGCGAGGTGGTGAGCAGCTGGAACACCGCGATGATCAGCGTCATCCAGAGCACGGGCCGCAGCTGGGCGACGGCGATCCGCCACGAGACCCGAGCCAGCGCGTACAGACAGGTCACCGCCAGCACCGCGACCCCGACGCCGAGTGGATCGCGCACGAACACCGTCATGCCGAGGATCGCGAGCACCAGCGCCGCCAGCTTCACCCCGGCGGGCAGCCGGTGCAGCGGGGAGTCGCCGGGGCAGTACAGGCCGATCATTCGACCAGTCGGCGATAGCTGTCGACCGCCTCGGCCGGGGTACCGTCGGCCACCACGCGCCCCTGGTCCAGCACCACCACCCGGTCGAAGCCGTCGAGCAGCCCGAGCTGATGGGTCACCACGATCACCTGCTGCTCCAGCGCGTTCAGCGCCTCCGACACGCGGCGGGCGTTGCGCAGGTCGAGCAGGGTGGTGGGCTCGTCGGCGACGATGACCTCGGGTTCACGGATCAGCGCCGAGCCGATCGCGAGCAACTGCTTCTGGCCGCCCGAGAGCAGATGCGCGGGATGGTCGGCGTGCGCGCCGAGACCGAACCGGTCGAGCATCTCCCCCACCCTGGCGGCGATTTCGGCGCGGCTCAGTCCGCTGCGCCGCAGCGAGAACGCCAGATCCTCGGCCACCGTCGGCATCACGATCTGGGTGTCGGGATCGGTGAACACGAAGCCGACCTTGCGCCGTACCTGCGCGCCCTTGCGGGCGGCGTCGATCCCGTCGACGGTCACGGTGCCCGAGGTGGGAGCCAGCAGTCCGTTGAGCATGCGGGCCAGGGTGGACTTGCCCGACCCGTTGGCACCGATCAGGCCGATGCGCCGCTCGGTCAGCCGCAGGTCGACCTCCCGCAACACGGTCCGTTCACCGAAGCGATGCCCGACCGTGTCGACAACGAATTCACTCACGCCGCGACCCGCTCAGCCACGGATCAACCCGGGGTAGGCGCGGTGCACGCCCTTGGCGACGACCGTGGCGACGACGACCTTGGCCAGGTCGCCGGGGAGGAAGGCGAAGTTGGTCGAGATCGCCGCCCACACCCCGAGATCGGTGCGCACCAGCAGCCCCGCGGTACCGAACAGATAGATGACCACGATCCCGCCGAGCGCGTTGATCAGCAGGCCCGGCACGATCGGGTACTTCGGCAGGATCGCCGCGGTGAGCCACCCGATGACCAGGGTCGCCGGGATCCAGCCGATCAGATAGCCCGCGGTGGGCGAGGCCAGCGCGGTCAGGCCGGTGCGGCCGCCGGACAGCAGCGGCAGACCGATCAGCGTGAGCGCGATGAACACCGCCACGGCGGCGGTACCCTTGCGCGCGCCGAGGATCGCGCCGGTGAGGATGACGCCGAGGGTCTGCAGCGTGATCGGCACGCCGCTGAATCCGACGGTGATCGCGCCCGGCAGCCCCAGGGCGGCGATCAGCGCGGCGAAGACCGCGATCTGCGCCAGGTCCCGTGCGGCGAAACCGACCGCGGGCTTAGGGGATTTCTCGACATCGGGCACAGCGGACATCCTTCACCATGGAATTGAACGACGTTCAAAATAGCAGGTGAGGGCCCTGCGGCAGCACCCGGTAGGCAGCGGGGAGCGTTTCGCCACGCCCGAAGATCGATTACGATTCGAGGGTTGGG
Source organism: Nocardia asteroides (assembly GCF_900637185.1). NCBI lineage: Bacteria > Bacillati > Actinomycetota > Actinomycetes > Mycobacteriales > Nocardiaceae > Nocardia > Nocardia asteroides. The sequence continues at coordinate 5,470,029 of NZ_LR134352.1, forward strand.
ACTTCCCGGGCGGCGCGTGCCGCACAACGGCGGCGCCGATAGCCCGTGGCCGAGGAAGGGCCATCATGTCGATTGCGCTACAACGTTTTTCGAACTTGATCGCCGCGATCTACGCCGCCGGCAACGATCCGGACCGGTGGGACTCGGCGATCGGGGAGATCACCGACACCTTCGGCGCGGTCAACGGGTTTCTCGTCATCGCCGACCCCGCCGCCGACCGGTACGCGATCAAGACGTCGGGGGCCGTCGGCCCACCGGACCTACCGGCCCAGCTCGAGGCCGTCGCCGAGCGGGTGCAGCAGCTGCCGGTGGGCAGCACCGTCAGCGGGGACGACCTGTTCGCCGTCCCCGGACCCGACAGCGCCCTCGCCGACCAGGTGAGCGCGAACGGTCTGTCCAACAGCTTCCTGGCCCGGCTCAGCGACGACCGCCCCTCGTCGTGGATCTGCCTGGTGATGCCCGACCAGCAGTCGCTCACCGGCAGGCCCGCGGGCCTGGCGCTGCTGCGGGTGCTCGTGCCACACCTGCGCGGGGCGCTGCGCACGCAGTCCAAGCTCGTCGAGCTGTCCCGGGAGCGGGCCTTCGCGCTCGCGACCCTGGAGCAGGCGCACTACGGGATCATGATCGTCACCACCGACGCGGCGCTGGTGTTCGCGAACTCGATGGCCGAACGGATCACCCAGCAGGGCGACGGCCTGTCGGTCGACACCCTGGGCTGCCTGCGGGCCGGATCCGCGACGACCCAGCGGCAGCTGCGCCAGCTGATCGACTGCGCGGCGGATCCCGGCTTCGCCGGTGGCAATGTCGCGGTCACCCGCTGTTCCGGCCGCAAACCGCTGATCCTGCGGGTGACCCCGCTCGACGGGATCGCCGGGGACGGACTGTGGGACCGGGCGGTCCTGCTGCTGGTCGCCGATCCGGACCACGACCCCGAACCCGAGCCCGCGGCACTGCACGAGCTGTACGGCCTGACCGATGCCGAGACCATGGTCGCGATGGGGGTGCTGCGCGGCGACGGCTTGCCCGCCGTCGCCGATCAGCTCTCCGTCTCGCTGTTCACCGCCCGCACACATCTGCAACATATTTTCGCCAAGACGAAAACACATCGGCAGGCGGAATTGGTCCGGCTGCTGTTGACCACCGCTATTTCGGCACAGTAACCATTTTCCCGATCAAATCGGCCGGTATCCCGTCCCGATACCGCCCTGTGCGTCGACGTCGTCGAGAATCAGCGAGAAATTCGCGCCGACCTGTGGGCCGATGCACGGCAGCCCGATATATCCGTTGACGATCGCGACGAGTGTCGTGCCGACGACGACCGGGGAACCGGAATCACCGAGGATCACGCAGATCTGCGTCAGCGTCCAGGTGGCGCCGCCGAAGACGTCGCCGTAGACCAGTCCACAGGTCTGCCCGGTCGTGCGGCCCTCCTTGCACGCGACGGCCGGGAACTGCGCGGGCACTCCCACGTCGGTGATCGTGGTCGAGCCGACCCGGTTCACCGGGATCACCAGACTCTCGTCGAAGGCGATGACCGCGTAGTCGAGCTCGCTGTTCAGCAACGCGATCGAGCCCACGTTGCCCGCCTCCTGATCGGCCTCGGCCGCCACGCCCATGCCGACACCGGCCGCGGCGCAGTGCGCGGCGGTGAAGCCGACCAGCCGACCGGAGCCGTCCCGGCCGATCGTGGTGAGTGTGCAGGTAGAGCCGTCGTCGAGGACGATGCCGGAGCCACCACCGAGGGTCACCGGGGCAGCTCCCTGCGCTGTCCCGGCCAGGCCCGACATCAGCAGCAGTGCGGCGGCGAGGATCCACCACCGACCCCATGTCGTAGGGACACTCCCGCCCAGTTGTGCGGGAGTGTCATGAGCGCTTCTCGTTGTCGGCATCTGCGTGTCAGACCACGCAGACCGGGTACAAGAAGGGAACCGTGATCAAGACGATGCCGCACGCGAGGAAGGCACCGGGGATCGTGATGAACGGTGACAACACAACGGGCTCGACCTGAACCGGCGCGGGTGCGACGGGGACCGGGTCCTCTGCGGGTGCTGCGCCGGCTACGCCGGCACCTAGGGCAATCATCGGCGCACAAGCGAGCACCGCGATGGTTGAACGTACTTTGTACATGGCCATTCCTTCGTCTGTCTCCCACTTTTGCCGTGCCGATCCCATGGCGGAATCGTCACCTTATAAAGGACAGCACCGACGGCCCGGAATTTCGTCGCACGAACAGATGAGATCTAAAAAGGCCGCTTCGATCGGATCACCGCCGCGAGGTATTCGTAATCCTCGGCCCGCGCGGATGACCCTCGATATGCCAGCCCGATCGTGCGGCCGGGAGCGGGCTCGGCGAAGCGCGCGGTGTCGAGGGTGGCGCGCGCGGTTTCGGCGGCCACGGCCATCTCCGGGATGAGCGTCACGCCGAGACCGCCTGCGACACACTGCACCACGGTCGTCAGCGAGGCCGCGCGGGTGTCGCCCACCGCGCCGGGGTGGATCTCGGCGGTCCGGCACAGGTCCAGGGTCTGGTCGCGCAGGCAGTGCCCCTCGTCCAGCAGCAACAGCGGCATGTCGGCCAGCACCGGGGCGGCCAGGTCGGTGCGCCCGGCCAGCTCGTGCCCGCGCGGGGTGACCAGAACGAATTCCTCGGTGTAGAGCGGGATCTCGGTGAGCCCCGGCGCCTCGGTGGGCAGCGCGAGCAGGGCCACGTCGAGCACGCCGGTGCGCAGGCCGTCGAGCAGCCGGGCGGTCTGGTCCTCCACGATCTGGGGCACCAGGCCCGGGAGCTTGCGACGCAGCTCGGGCAGCAGCTCGGGCAGCACGTAGGGCGCGACGGTCGGGATGATGCCCAGGCGCAGCACGCCGCCGAGGCCGTCCCCCACGGCCGAGGCGACGAAACGGTCGGCCGCCTCCAAGGTCGCCTTGGCCTGGGGCAGCAGGCGCATGCCCGCCGCGGTGACGAGCACGCGCCGGGTGCTGCGCTCGATCAGCTGCAGTCCGAGTCCGTTTTCCAATGATGCCAGTGCCTGCGATAACGTGGGTTGGCTCACACTCAAACGCGCTGCGGCAGTCCCGAAATGCCGATACTCGGCCACCGCGACGAACGCACGCAGCTGCGACAGGGTTGGCTGATAAGTCTGATCAGTCACGCCTATCAGTGTACGACGAGCGATCGGCTTTACCTTTCAGTACGCTTTCGGCAAGATCACCCCGAGCTCACACGACGAGCGACCAACCACGAACGAGGAGACGCGCATGGCTCTGCTGACGATCGGCGACCAGTTCCCGGCATACAACCTCAAGGCCGTCATCGGAGGTGACCTGTCGAAGGTCGACGCGCAGCAGCCCGACGACTACTTCACCCAGATCACCAGCGACGACCACGCGGGCAAGTGGCGCATCGTGTTCTTCTGGCCCAAGGACTTCACCTTCGTGTGCCCCACCGAGATCGCCGCGTTCGGCAAGCTGAACGAGGAGTTCGCCGACCGTGACGCCCAGGTGCTCGGCGCCTCGGTGGACAACGAGTTCGTGCACTTCCAGTGGCGTGCCCAGCACGAGGATCTCAAGACCCTCCCCTTCCCGATCCTGTCGGACCTCAAGCGTGAACTGGCCGCCGCCACCGGGGTTCTCAACGCCGACGGTGTCGCCGACCGCGCGACCTTCATCGTCGACCCGAACAACGAGGTGCAGTTCGTCTCGGTGACCGCCGGTTCGGTCGGCCGCAATGTCGACGAGGTGCTGCGCGTGCTCGACGCCCTGCAGTCCGACGAGCTGTGCGCCTGCAACTGGAAGAAGGGCGATCCGACCATCAACGCGGGCGAACTGCTCTCGGCCAGCGTCTGATCCACCGTTCACCCCCGAAACACCCCAGAGGAGCCCCACTGTCATGAGCATCGAGAACCTGAAGAACTCACTTCCCGAGTACGCCAAGGACCTCAAGCTCAACCTGTCCTCGATCGCGCGCACCACGGTGCTCAGCGAGCAGCAGCTGTGGGGCACCCTGCTGGCCTCGGCCGCCGCGACCCGCTCGGCGACCACGCTGCGCGAGATCGCCGAGGAAGCCGCCGACGTGCTGTCCGCCGAGGCCTACGAGGCCGCGCTGGGCGCCGCGTCGATCATGGGCATGAACAACGTGTTCTACCGCGGCAAGGCGTTCCTGGACGGCCGCTACGACGACCTGCGCGCCGGTCTGCGGATGAACATCATCGGCAACCCGGGCGTGGACAAGGCCGATTTCGAGCTGTGGTCGTTCGCGGTCTCCTCGATCAACGGGTGTGCCCACTGCCTGGAGGCGCACGAGAAGACCCTGCGTGAGGCCGGTGCCTCGCGCGAGGTGATCTTCGAGTCGCTGCGCGCCGCGGCCATCGTCGCCGGTGTCGGCCAGGCGGTGCAGTCCACCGAGGCGCTGGCCACCGCCGCCGTCTGAGCGAGCTCTCGACGCGGCCCCGACCGGTTTTCCGGTCGGGGCCGCGATCGTTTCCCGAGGACACGACCCGGCCGCGCGGTCCGGGCCGCGCCCTGTCCGGGCCGGTAGGCTCGCGCCCATGAACGCACATGATGTGCCCGATGCCCCGGACATCCAGGTCGAGGTCGTCCGCGTGTTCACCGATCCGGCCGGGCAGCTCGGCAACGCGCTCGGCATCGCCCGCGCCGGCGACGTCGTCGCGCTGGACAAGCAGGAGCTGGCCGCGCGGCTGGGCTTCAGCGAGACCACCGTCGTGCAGGATCCGGTCGACGGCATCGCCGACATCCGGATCTACACCCCCACCGTGGAACTTCCCTTCGCCGGGCATCCCAGTGTCGGCACCGCGTGGTGGCTGGCCGTGCAGCGCACGCCGGTACACACCCTGCAGGTGCCCGCGGGACCGGTCGCCGTCACCCAGATCGACGGCCTGACCTGGATCACGGCCCGCGCCGAGTGGACGCCGGATTTCGTGTTCCACCAGCTGGACTCGGCCCAGGAACTGGCCCTGCTGCGCCCCGACGGCTTCACCGAGGGGCAGCACTACTTCTGGGCCTGGACCGACGAACCGCGCGGCGCGTTGCGCTCGCGGATGTTCGCCCCGGCCATGGGCATCGCTGAGGACGAGGCGACCGGTGCGGCGGCGGTCGCGCTCACCGCGCAGCTGCGGCGCGGGCTGGTGGTGACCCAGGGCCGGGGCTCCCAGCTCTACACCGAGTGGGATTCCGACGGCTGGGTCCGGTTGGGTGGCCGGGTCGCCGAGGACCACGTGGTGGTGCTCTGAGCTAACCGCCGAACCGGCGCAGCCACGGTGGCCTGCTGGTCCAGTGCGCGCGCCGCGCCGGATCGGTACCGGACGCGTCGGCCAGGATCCGGGTCTCCAGGTGCCGGGGCGGGGTGCGCTGGTCGTCGGCGGCCAGGTGGGCCAGCACGTCGTGCACACCGCGGACGCGGGTCGCGAACTCCGCGAGGGTGTGCGGGCTGATCGCGGCGAGCTTGTTCTCGATGTGGTGGTGTTCGAGTTCGGCGACCGCGTCCAGGGCGTAGGCGTCGGCCAGGGTCAGCAGCGAGCCCGGTGGCCGCCAGCGCTGGGCGGTACCGAACCGGATGATCCGCTGCTCGGCGAGCCGGTCCACCCCTTCGGCCAGCAGCCGCACGACCACCGGAACGCGCAACCCCAGTTCCCGGCTGATCGCCCGGTAGGTCCGTCCACCGTAGTAGGCGAGCACGAACACCTCGCAGTGGCTGTCGAGCGGGTCGGCGAAGCCGAGGCGCGCCGAGGCGGCCAGCCAGGGGATGTCGTCGCGGTCGTGGCGGTCCAGCCGCAGCCGCTGGACCGCGAGCCGGTGCACCTGGGCGAGCAGCCAGGTCTGCTCGGCGCTGAAGATCCCGCAATCCGGCGGCGGCGTGGCGGGTTCGGCGAAGCGGGTGTCGTCGGTGCCGGCGGTGTCCTCGGCGGAGTCGTCGGGCTCCGTTCGCAGCCCGGCCGCGAATGCCGAACGCCCCCACGGCGTCCCGAGGTCGGGCGGCGGTTCCGGGGTGGGCGCCGGACCGGCGACCAGCTCGGTGTCGTCGGTGTCGGTGATCCACGGTGTGCCGCGGACCCGTCGATAGCCCTCGCGGACAACGTCTTCGGCGGCGCCCCGCCGGTGCAGCACCCGCAGCGCCAAGCCGAAGGCCGCGGCGCCGGTGGCCTGGTAGAGGCCGCGCAGCGCGTCGCGGTCGGCGGCCTCGGACGGGATCTCGGGGACCGGCGGTCCGGCACCGCCGGCCGGGCCGGAACCACGGTGCCGGTTCATCGTCGAATTCCTGTCCACACAACGGCAATTCGCAGCGCGAGCGGTTGTGGATCGGTATTCACCGGCCGATCGCGGCGATCAGCATGAAGGCGGTACCGATATCCATCACCACGTGCGGCACCAGCGCCGAGGTCAGCGGATGGGCGCCGGCCGGGTGCGTGAACCGGTGCCAGCGCGTCCCGTGACCGGCCGTACCGAGCGCGACCAGGGCGTCGAGGGTGAACAACGCGGCCAGGACCAGCGCGAGCCAGGGCGCGGGCCCGCCGGTGTGATCGCCCCCGTGCCCCGCCATCGCGTAGAGCATGGCCGCCGCGGCCACCGTGTGATATCCGACCGCCGCGATCCCGTCGGTGCTGGTCACCGGGCCCGCGCGCCAGGCCACGACGCGTTCGGTGAGCAGCAGCGCGAAGGCCACCGTGAGGGCGGTGAGCAGGCCGCGCACGGCCAGCGGATGAGTGGCGGCGGGAAAGACCAGCATCGCCAGCATCACCAGGCACATCAGCAGGTGGGCGCTGTCGGAGGCGGTGTCGACCCGATGGGCCGGTGGTGGTCGCCGGGTCAGCCGGGCCGCCACGATGCCGGTGGCGAGCAGGAACGCCGCGACCACCGGCCAGCGCACGAGTGCGTACTGCTCGACGAATTCGGCCACACCCCACCACCTTCGCGTCACCACCCGGTGCATCCATGCTCGCATCACCGGGGCGCGCGCGGGCGAGTTTGCACCTGGCCGCCGGTGGCGCCGGGCAGATGACAGATCATGGACACATGCCCGATCCAGTGCCGCCTGCCCCTGCACCCGCCCTCCGCGTCGTGATCGACGATCTGTCCGGTGCCGCGACCCGCGACCTGCTCACCGGCCATCACCGAGAGATGGCCGCGAACTCCCCGGCCTGCAGCATGCACGCCTTCGATCTGACCGCCCTGCGCGATCCGGCGGTGACCGTGTGGAGCGCATGGGCGGGCACCGAGCTGGCCGGCTGCGGGGCGCTGGCTGAACTCGACCGCGGGCACGGGGAGATCAAATCCATGCGCACCGCCGGCGGATTCACCGGCCGTGGGGTGGCCGCCGCGGTACTGACCGAGATCGTCGACGAGGCCCGGCGACGCGGCTACGCCCGCCTGAGCCTGGAAACCGGCTCGGCCGCGTTCTTCGCGCCCGCGCACCGGCTCTACCTACGCCACGGCTTCGTCGAGTGCGGGCCGTTCGCGGGCTATGTGCCCGACCCGCACAGCCGCTTCTTCACCCGCGTGCTGGACTGAGGGCCCGCCGGCTCGCGGCGGGCCTCGTCCGCGGTCAGCCCAGAGCTCGGGTGAAGCCGTCGACGAGCTCGCCGACCTGGGCGTCGGTCATCACGAACGACGGGGAGATCTGCATCGCGCCCTGCCCGGCCGCGCGACCCGAGACACCGTGCTCGCGCAGGGTTTTCACCAGCGCGGGCCCCTCGGACGGATCGGCCAGCTGCACCGCGGCGACCGCGCCGACACCGCTGCGGACCTCGGCTACACGCGGATGCTCGGCCAACGGCGCGAGCAGGGTGTGCAGGGTGGCCTCGAGCCGGGCCGCCTCCTCGAGCAGGCCCTCACGTTCGATGATGGCGAGGTTGGCCAGCGCCGCGGCCGCCGCGCCCGCGTGCCCGCCGTAGGTGTAGCCGTGCCGCCACCACACGCCGCCCGCGAAGAACGGCTCGGCCAGGTGCGGCGCGATGAACACCGCGCCCATCGGCAGATAGCCCGAGGTCAGGCCCTTGGCGGTGGTGACGAGATCGGGTTCGAGCCCGAACCGGGTGGAGGCGAACCAGGAACCGCCGATCCGCCCGAACCCGGTGACCACCTCGTCGGCGACGAACAGGATGTCGTGGTCGCGGCAGATCTGGCGCACCTCGGCCAGGTAGCCGTCCGGCGGCAGGTAGACGCCACCGGCGCCGATGACCGGCTCGCAGAAGAACGCCGCGATCTGCTCGGCGCCGATCTCCTCGATCAGCGCCAGCAGTGCCTTCGCGTCGTTCCACTCGACGGTGCGGGTGTCGGCGACCAATTCGCCGTAGCCCTCCTTGTTGCCCGCCAGGCCGCCGATCGCGGTGCCCGCGTAGTGCATGCCGTGATAGGCCAGCCTGCGGCCGACCAGGATCTTCTTGTCGGTGCGGCCCAGTTCGTGCCAGTACCGGCGGGCCAGTTTGGCCGCGGTCTCCACCGAGTCCGAGCCGCCCGAGGTGAAGAAGATCTTGCTGCCGGGCACCGGCGCGATCGCCGACAGCTTCTCGGCGAGTTCCTGGGTCGGCGGCTCGGTGAGGTCACCGAAGTTGGAGTAGTGGGCGATGGTGCGCAACTGCGCGGCGACCGCGTCGGCGATCTCGGCGCGGCCGTGCCCGACGTTGGCGAACCAGAGCCCGGCCGTGGCGTCGAGATAGCGGGTACCCGCGGTGTCGTAGATGTAGGCGCCGTCGCCGCGGGCGACGACGAACGCACCGTCACGCGTGACGGCACCCATATCGGCGAATCCATGCCAGAGCGCGTTCATGGCTCCACACTTACCCGAACCGGCCGGGTCGCGCTCGCCGGACTCGCGCACGTCTCAGTCCGCGGACTTGCGCGCCCGCCACCAGGCGGGCAGGTCACCCAGCGACGCCATGGCTACCGCGAGCACCGCGAACACCAGGGTCAGCACCACCAGGCCCAGCGTCATCGACAGGTAGCCCTGACCGCGGGGGTCGATGAACGGGTAGGGGTACCAGTCCACGATCGGGCCGCGGATCAGGGTGTAGATCCCGTAGATCAGCGGGAAGATCAGCCACTGCCCGATCAGCTCGGGGGTGACCCGCAACCGCCGCGGCATCGCCACCAGTGCCCAGTCCAGGACCAGCACCAGCGGCAGGTAGCGGTGCATGACGTCGTTGATCCACTTGTCGGTCAGCATCACGTCGATATTGGCCAGCAGCACCGCGTAGACCACCATCGTGATGAGCATGTACAGCGTCACCGCGCCGCGGATCACCTGCCAGCGGTGGCTCTGCGGGGCTGCCAGGCCGCCCACCAGGAGCACCGCCACACCGAGGACGTTCGATTCGATGGTGAAGTAGCTCAGGTAGTTGGTGAGCGAGAAGGTCGCCGAGTCGATGTTGCGCAACGGAATCCACAGCAGCGTCACCAGCCCCAGCACGCCGAACCCGAGCCGGTACGCGCTGATCCACCACGCCGTCCTCACCGCTGCGTCCATGCCCGGATCTTCGCACGCGCGGGCCCGATCTCCCCGGTACCGAGCCCGTTTCGGTCCTCGCGTCGCCGGGATCGCCCGACGCGCCAGGCCGACCACCCGACCCGCCTGGTGTGTCGTCGGTCTCCCCCGCCGCCGTCCCGGCGGGCGCGGCGGGAAATTCGGTGGCGGGCTTCGCTACGCTGGTAGGCGCAATGACCAGGACAGCTAGCACCGGAACCCGCGCGCTGCGCACCCGCCTGGCGGAGGTCTCGCTGCGCGACGAACACCGGCTCCGGCGCAAGCTCGACCGGACGCGCCCCGAGGACCTGCCCGCCCTCGAGGCCGAGATAGCCGCCGCCGAGACCAAGGTGGCCAACCGCCGCGCGGCGGTCCCGGCGATCACCTATCCCGAACAGCTCCCGGTGTCCGCGCGCCGCGACGACATCGCCGCCGCCATCGCCGCGCATCAGGTGGTGATCGTGGCCGGCGAGACCGGCTCCGGCAAGACCACCCAGATCCCGAAGATCTGCCTCGAGCTCGGCCGCGGCCTGCGCGGCACCATCGGCCACACCCAGCCGCGCCGCCTCGCCGCGCGCACCGTCGCCGAACGCATCGCCGAGGAGCTGGGCACCGAGCTCGGCGACGTGGTGGGCTACACGGTCCGCTTCACCGACCAGGCCTCCGATCGCACCCTGGTCAAGCTGATGACCGACGGCATCCTGCTGGCCGAGATCCAGCGCGACCGGCTGCTGCGCCGCTACGACACGATCATCATCGACGAGGCCCACGAACGCAGCCTCAACATCGACTTCCTGCTCGGCTATCTCAAACAGCTGCTGCCCAGGCGTCCCGACCTGAAGGTGATCATCACCTCGGCCACCATCGATCCCGAACTGTTCGCCCGGCATTTCGCCGGCGCGGACGGGACTCCGGCGCCGATCGTGGAGGTCTCGGGCCGGTCCTATCCGGTGGAGTTGCGCTATCGCCCGCTGTCGCTGGAGCTGCCCGGCACCGGTGACGAGGACGACGAGGACACCCGGGTGGTCGACCGCGACCCCACCGACGCCATCGCCGACGCCGTCACCGAACTCTTCGCCGAGGGCGACGGCGACGTGCTGGTGTTCCTGTCCGGTGAGCGCGAGATCCGCGACACCGCCGACGCGCTGCGCGACCTGAAGCTGGCCCGCACCGAGATCGTGCCGCTCTACGCGCGCCTGTCGGCCGCCGAGCAGCACAAGGTCTTCGCCCCGCACACCGGCCGCCGGGTGGTGCTGGCCACCAATGTCGCCGAGACCTCGCTGACGGTGCCGGGCATCCGCTACGTCGTCGACCCCGGTACCGCCCGCATCTCGCGCTATTCGATGCGCACCAAGGTCCAGCGGCTGCCGATCGAACCGGTCTCGCAGGCCTCGGCGCGGCAGCGGTCCGGCCGCTGTGGCCGTGTCGCCGACGGCATCTGTATCCGGCTGTACTCCGAGGACGATTTCGAGTCGCGGCCCGCGTTTACCGAACCGGAGATCCTGCGCACCAATCTGGCGGCGGTCATCCTGCAGATGACCGCGCTGGGCCTGGGCGACATCGAGAGCTTCCCGTTCGTCGAGGCGCCCGATCGCCGGGCCATCCGCGACGGCATCGCGCTGCTGGAGGAACTCGGCGCGCTGGCCCACGGCAGCGCCAAAACCGTGGACGCGGAAGCGGATTCGGGTGGTCACCTGACGCTGACGCCGATCGGCCGGGAGATGTCGCAGCTGCCGGTCGACCCGCGCATGGCGCGCATGCTGGTCGAGGCGCAGCGCAACGGCTGCCTGGACGAGGTGCTGGTGATCGTCGCGGCGCTGTCGATCCAGGATGTGCGCGAACGCCCGGTCGAGCACCAGCAGGCGGCCGACACCCAGCACGCGCGCTTCACCGTCGACGGCTCGGACTTCCTGGCCTACCTGCGGCTGTGGGACTATCTGACCGAACAGCGCAAGTCGTTGTCGTCCAACCAGTTCCGTCGCATGTGCCGCGACGAGTTCCTGCACTACCTGCGGATCCGGGAATGGCAGGACCTGCACGGCCAGTTGCGCACCATCACCCGTGGGCTCGGCTGGAACACGGCGACCGGCGCGGACCGCGGCACCGAGGACGGACGCGGCCAGGGGAACGAACAACAGCCCACGGCGGAACGCGGGAGCCGGCGACGGCGCGGACGGTCGAACACCGAACGGGCACTTCCCGAATCGTCCGGCCAGGGCGGCAACCCCGGCAAGGACGGACGCGGCGGACGTTCGCGGCGCGACACCGACCGCTCGCGCGGCGGTACCTCCGCGCAGCCGGCCGTCGCGGACGCCGAGGCGGCCATGCCGTGGCCCAGCGCGCAGATCCACCAGTCCCTGCTGGCGGGCATGCTGTCGCACATCGGTGTGCGCGAGGCGGAATCGCGGGAGTTCCTCGGCGCGCGCAACGCGAAGTTCATGATCTTCCCCGGCTCCTCGCTGGCCAAGAAGCCCCCGCGCTGGGTGATGGCGGCCGAATTGGTGGAGACCTCCCGCCTGTGGGGCCGGATCGCGGCGAAGGTGGAACCGGAGTGGGCCGAGCGCCTCGCCGGTGACCTGGTCAAGCGCACCTACTCCGAGCCGCACTGGTCGGCCAAGCGCGGCGCCGCCCGCGCCTACGAGCGGGCCACGCTCTACGGTGTGCCCCTGGTGACCGGCCGTCCCGTCGACTACGGCCGCATCGATCCGGAACTGTCGCGCGAACTGTTCATCCGGCATGCCCTGGTGCAGGGCGAATGGCAGACCCGGCACGGTTTCTTCGCCCGCAACCGGGCCCTGATCGACGATGTCGCCGATCTCGAGCACCGGGCCCGCCGCCGCGACATCCTCGTCGACGACGAGGTGCTGTTCGAGTTCTACGACCGGCGCCTGCCCGCCGACATCGTCTCGGTGCGGCACTTCGACAGCTGGTGGCGCAAGGCCGAACGCGGCGACCCCACGCTGCTCGACTTCTCCACCGACACCGTCGTCAACGCGGGCGCCGCCGCGCTGGACCCGACCGACTTCCCCGACTCGTGGCGCCAGGGCGAGCTCAGCTTCCCGCTGACCTACCAGTTCGAGCCCGGCCAGGACGACGACGGCGTCACCGTGCGCATTCCGGTCGAGCAGCTCGCGCACGTGCGCGCGGTCGGCTTCGACTGGCTGGTGCCCGGTATGCGCGAGGAACTGGCGGCGGCGTTCATCAAGACGCTGCCGAAGACCTTGCGCCGCACCGTCGTTCCGGCCCCGGATTTCGCGGCCGCGGCGCTGCGCGAGCTGGTGCCACGGTCCGAACCGCTGCGCACCGGCCTGGCCAGGGAGCTGTCGCGGCTGGGCGCGGTGACCATCGCCGCCGAGGACCTGTCCCCCACCGCGCTGCCCGATCATCTGCGGATGACCTTCGCCGCCGTCGACCGGCGCGGTGCGGTGCTGGCCAAGAGCAAGAACCTGGCCCAGCTGAAAACTCAACTGGCCGAACAGGTGTCGGCCTCGGTCGCCCGGGTCACGGCGGGCGCCGAACGCGCCCCGGCCACGGTGTGGACCTCCGAGTCGCTCGGCGCGGTGGCCGAGACGGTGCAGCGCAAGGTCGCCGGGCAGACGGTGACCGGCTATCCCGCGCTGGTGCCCGAGGCCGAAGGCGTGGCGGTCCGCGTGCTCAGCTCACCCGCCGAGCAGGCCGCCGCCATGCGCGCCGGCGTGCGCACCCTGCTGCTGGCCGCGATCCCCACCTCCACCCGCGCGGTCACCGCGGGACTGCCCGCCGCCGACCGGCTCGCGCTGAGCCAGAACCCGGACGGCTCACTGGACACACTGGTCGAGGACTGCCGGATCGCCGCCGCCGACGAGCTGATCGCCGCTGCGGGCGGTCCGGTCCGCACCCCCGCCGAGTTCGACGCGCTGGTCGCCACCGTGCGGCCCCAGCTGACGACCGCGGTGACCGGACTCATCCGGGCCGTGGCGCCGGTCCTGTCGGCCGCGCACCAGGCGCGTGCGGCGCTGGCCGAGACCACCGAGACCGATATCGCCGACGATGTCCGACACCAGCTGGACGACCTGCTGTTCCCCGGCTTCGTCGCCGAATGGGGCCGGGCCCGGCTGCGGGAACTGCCCCGCTACCTGCTCGCCGCCGCGCAACGCCTGGAGTCGCTGCCCGGCTCGGCGGTCCGGGACCGCCAGGGCATGGTCGAGATCGACCGGATGCTGGCCGCCTACGACAAGCTGGTGCGCAGCCTGCCCGAGGGGCGGAAGAACGCGCGCGATGTCACCGAGATCTGGTGGATGATCGAGGAGCTGCGGGTGAGCCTGTTCGCGCAGAAGCTGGGCACGCCGTACCCGGTGTCGGCCAAGCGGATCGAGAAGGCGATCGGCGCGATCCGGCGCTGATCCGGAATTGCGGGTGGGCGGCGACGGTCAGTCGGTCGTCGCCCCGGCCGCGGACCGGGCCTTGCGCATCTCGGTGATCTCGCGCTCGAAATCGGCGGCGCTGGTGAAGGATCGGTACACCGAGGCGAAACGCAGGTAGGCCACCTCGTCCAGATCGCGCAGCGGTCCGAGGATGGCCAGACCCACCTCGTGGCTGGGCACCTCGGGAGATCCCTTGGCGCGCACCGCGTCCTCGACCTGCTGGGCGAGCAGGTTCAGCGCGTCGTCGTCGACCTCGCGGCCCTGGCAGGCCCGGCGCACACCCACGATCACCTTCTCGCGGCTGAACGGCTCGGTGACGCCGCTGCGCTTGACCACCGACAGGATCGCGGTCTCGACGGTGGTGAACCGGCGGCCGCAGGTCGGGCAGGACCGCCGACGGCGGATGGCCGTGCCCTCCTCGACTTCACGCGAGTCGACGACTCGCGAGTCAGGGTGTCGGCAATACGGGCAATGCATCCGAGGGTTCCTTCGTCGATGCGACGCTACTCCATGGCACTTGACAGAATACCTGTCACTACTGCACCACCTGCCACTGCGTGGTCAGGTCCGCGATCAGCTCCGGCAACCGGGCCAGGATCCGGCCCCGGGCGAGTTTGTCGGGGAACGGGTCGGTGTACACCGAGACCGCGCGCGCCGGGTCCGCGGTGAGGTCGAGATGGCGCGGGACCAGGTCGGCGGTGAGGTAGGCCCAGCGGCTGTCGCGATCGGCCCAGTTGAAGTCGGGCAGCGGAATCCGCAGGCCGAGGCCGCCCGCGCGGACCGTCGCCGGGGCGTACACGCCGGGGGCGCGGGTGCCGGGGACCGCGGGTTTGCCCGCCACCGTGGTGACGTAGGTGAGCACTCGGCCCAGGCCGCCGCGGCCGAGGGCGGTCTGATCCCACTGGTCGGGGACGATGTGGTTCTGTTCGCGGTCGGTCATCCGCAGCAGCGCGTCGACGCGGCCCGCCGCGGTGCCGCTGTCGATCCCGGTCCAGGCCGTGTGCATGCCCGCGTCGATCAGGCCCGCCGCGTAGAGCTCCTCGATGCCGGCCATGCCCTCGGCGAGGTAGGCCTCGTGCTGGGGCACCAGATCGATGAAGATGTGTTTCTGCATGATCATCAGCCGGGTCTGATACCAGGCGAGGTCGGCCTCGGTCAGGCGGGGCGCGTGCAGGGCCAGGGCCGCGATGTCGGCCGGCACCGCCGCGACGAGGTCGGGCGGGGTGGCCCGCAGCAGGTCGGCGACGACGGTGCCGAGTTCGTGGATGCCGGCCAGCGACAGCACGCCGCCGATGTCGCCGACGTCGAAGAAGCCGGAGGCGAAGGAGCCGCCCGCGATCCCGGCCAGTCCGGCCCAGTAGAAGTCGGGGCGCGCGGCGGCGATCCGGAAGTAGTTGACATACACCTGGGTGAAGGTGCCGGTGTTGGCGGCGATACCGCGGTAGGGCTCCCAGTCCGCGTAGTCGACGCCCGCGTTGTCGGTGGCGACGACGAGCCAATACTGGTGCAGCAGCGTGGCATAGCGGGTCGGGGCGATTCCGTCGGCGCGGGCCGCGGTGAGCGCGGCGAGCAGAGGCGGGGCGCTCAGCGGGAGCGCCGGGTGGAGTCCGCCGCCGAACTCGCCGTCGGCGTTGAGCGCGGGCAGGTCGAGATACTCCGCGTAGACGGGAGTGGCCTGGACCGGCGGCGACGGCAGCGCGCCGAGGAACAGACCGAGCAGCACAACGATCGAGAAGCGGCGCACATGACCTCGCATCCAGCGGTGCCGAGGCCCTACCCGCCTCGGTTCAGGATGCCCGTCACCGTAACAACACGTTCTAATTTTGGTGTGCGATTCGGCGAGTCCGGCACCCGGAACCGCGCTGAATCATCGCGAAAACATCACCTGTACAGCGGTTTTCAGCTCACCGAACTGTCCCGGACAGTTCGGTCGCCGCACCCTCCACCGGTGCGGAGATCCCGGGCACGACGGGCTCGACCCGATCGGCGAACCCACCGGACCGCATGTGCGCCAAGCCGAGCAGCCCCACCACGACGAGGGCGGTCAGCAAGGCGGTCACCGCCAGTGCGGCGAACCCCCACTGCGCCTGTTCGACCCGGCGCACCGGATGCGCGCCCCTGGCCCGCCCGACCCCGGACACACTCGCGTACAGCACAGCTCCGCGCGACCCCACCGCGCGCGGACCGCGATCGGAACGAACCGCCGCCCGCCGTGGTCGAGGCGAATCGGTCTGCGGCACCGTGGCGAAGGCGTGATCGAGCTCGGCGTCGGCGGGCCGGGTGGCCGCGGCGGCGAGGACCTTCCTGGCCGCGGCCGGACCGCTCGCGCCGTACGCGGCGAACACCTCCGCCACGGGACCACGGGAGAACTCGGGCCGCGGAGCCGGCGGCCGGGGCGCGGGAGCGGCGGGACGCACCGGCGAGCCCGCGCCGCGCACGAGCGCGAACGGGCGCCGCGGCCGCGCGCCGCGACGGCGCCGGACGACGGGTTCGGGGTAGGCGACGGACTCGTAGGACTGCAGGGCGCTGGTCGCTGTGCTCATCGGAAGAACCTCCGGGGTGGTGTGCTCCGTTGCCGTGGGAAAGAGCTGGTGAAGCCGCTGTGTCACACATTGTTCGAACATGTGTGCGACGAACTGATGTTCGATTTCTACCACGCGGCGGCGGCGATGTCAGCACGAAACGCCCGACATGCTCGAACAGATGTTTGATACTTCGGCGTGGCACGACTAGCCTCGGAAACGCGAATTCGACCAGCGGAAGGGCGGGACACGGTGACCCACACAGACGACACGGGTGACGAAAGCGCTACCGGCACCGTCACATCGGGATCCGGGGCGGATCTCACCGTGCGTCAACGCACGGTCCTCGACGTCATCCGCACCTCGGTGACCGAACGCGGCTACCCGCCCAGCATCCGCGAGATCGGCGACGCCGTCGGCCTCACCTCCACCTCCTCGGTGGCCCATCAGCTGCGGGCTCTCGAACGCAAGGGCTACCTGCGCCGCGACCCGAATCGTCCGCGCGCGGTGAATGTCCGCGGTCTGGACGAGGCGGTGCGCTCGGTGACGACGCTGCCGGTGGAACCGGCCGACGAGGTCGACCCCAGCAGGCCGACCCCGACCTTCGTCCCGGTCCTCGGCCGGATCGCCGCCGGTGGGCCGATCCTCGCCGAGCAGGCGGTGGAAGACGTCTTCCCGCTGCCCCGCGAGCTCGTCGGCGACGGGTCGCTGTTCCTGCTCAAGGTCGTCGGCCAGTCGATGGTCGACGCGGCCATCTGCGACGGCGACTGGGTCGTGGTGCGGCAGCAGAACGTCGCCGAGGGCGGTGACATCGTGGCCGCCATGATCGACGGCGAGGCGACGGTGAAGACCTTCAAGCGCACCGGCAAGGACGTGTGGCTGATGCCGCACAACCCGCACTTCGAACCGATTCCCGGTAACGACGCGCAAATCCTGGGCAAGGTCGTCACCGTCATCCGCAAGATCTGAGCGCGCTCAGCCGCGCACGGACGCGTCCATCTCCCAGATCAGCAGTTCGGCGGCGGTCGTCGCGGTGACGCGATGGCCGCCGGACGCGGTCAGGCGCACGGCGTCACCCTGCGCGAGCGGGCCGTGATCCTCGAAGTCGGCCGCGCCGCGCGCGAGGAACACATGGCCGTACGGCGCGTCCGGCACGGTGATCGACTGTCCGGGATCCAGGCGCGCCACATGGAAGGTGGCGTGGCGGTTGCCGATCCCGATCGCGGCCTCGCCCCGGTAGCGCGGCATCCCGGAAGCGACCGGGACCAGCGTGTTGCGGCGCAGCTCGCCGGCGATGTCGAGCTCCTGGTAGCTCGGCGCGACGCCGGGAGTGTCCGGCGGGATCCACATCTGCACGACGTGCAGGCGCTCGCGTTCCCGATAGCCCGCGCCGTTGCGTTCGGAGTGCCGGATGCCGGTGCCCGCGCTCATCCGCTGCGCCAGGCCGGGATGGATCACCCCGGAGTGCCCGGCCGAGTCCTGGTGCACCACGGTGCCCTCCAGCACCCAGGTGAGGATCTCGGTGTCGCGATGCTGGTGGGTGTCGAAGCCCTCGCCGGGGCCCACGGTGTCCTCGTTGTGCACCAGCAGCAGGCCGTGCGCGTTGTCCTCGAGCACGAAGTTGCCGGTCGCCGGGAAGGACTGGCGGGAGTCGAGCCACTCGTTCCACCAGTGGAAACGGTCCGCACCGGGGACCACCCGGACATTCGCTGTCGCCATCACCGCCACCTTCCGCTATCCGGACCTGAGTCCGTATAGCTCCGACAACGCGGTCGGCGCCGTGGACATTCCACGACGCCGACCGGCGGTCCGGGTCAGAAGGGCAGGGCCTCGCGCAGGCGCCCGGCGAGGGTGCGACCGGAGTCGCGGTCCCGCTCGGTGAACAGGAACTGCAGTTCCTCCTCGAGGCCCTTGCGCACGACATCGCGCAGATCGGCCGCCGCGGCGTCGAGATCGTCGGCCTCGAGCCAGGGAGTGGGGTCGATCGGCGTACCGGCGGAGAAGTAGAACCGTTCCGGACGCGGCAGTGGCGTCGGGCCGATGCCCTTGACCATCGGCGGATTCAGCTCCGGGTTGATCCCGAGCAGGCTGCACGTCCAGCGCAGCGGACGCATCACCGGATGCTGCCCGTCGAAGACGATGTCGAGCGCGTCGTCGATGCCGATCATGGCCAGCGGCACGATCGGCACGCCGGCCTGGATGGCCATCCGCGCGAACCCGGTGCGGCCCTCCCACTTGAGCACGTACTTCTCGCCTTTGCGCCGGATCGCCTCGCGCCCACCGCCGGGGAACACGACCACGGCCTCGCCCTGTTCGAGCAGGGTCAGGCAGTTGGTCCTGGTGCCGCGCACCGCGCCGAAGCGATGCAGGATCTCCCGCACGCCGGGCACCATCAGCACGTGCTCGGCCAGGCCGCGCACCAGCCTGCCCCGCTCGCGCAGGATCGCCGGCATCAGCAGCGGCGCGTCGATCCCGCCGAGCAGATTGTGGTTGGCCACGATGAGCACCGGGCCCTCGGCCGGAATGTTGTCCAGGCCGTAGAACCGCGGGCTCGCCCATGCGCGCACCGGTGCGAAGACCGCCTCGAACGCGCGGATCTCCCACTCGCTCGGCGTCGGCTTCAGCGGCGCGTTGTCGGACAGGGTCCGGTCGCCCTGCCCGACCGATCCCGCCTTGTTCTCGTTCCCTGTTCCTGGACCCCGCTGGTCATTCGACATAACACCCTCCTGCTGTCGACAATCGACCATAGCGCCCGTAAATGATTGTGTCGCATCGATGTTGGCCGCTACCGGGCGGCAACCCGAGCCGACCGGATCAGCTCGGCACAGCCTCCGCCGGACCCGCATGCGCGAATTCCGACAGCGCCGCGGCCAGCGCGTGCGGTACCCGCGCGCGGACCCTGGTGCCGCCCTCCTCGTGGTCGGAGGAGATGATCCGGCCGTCGGCATGGATGCGGGCCAGCAGGTCGCCGCGGCTGTAGGGCAGCAGCACGCTGATGTCCACGTCGAGGCCGCCGAGCACCTCCGAGAGCCGCTCGCGCAGCTCCTCCACCCCCGCGCCGGTGTGCGCGGACACGAACGCGGCGTCGGGCAGCAGCCCGCGCAGCCGGGTGAGCTCGTTCGGGTCGGCCGCGTCGATCTTGTTGACCACCAGCAGTTCCGGTGGCGCGGTGGTGCCCTGCTCCTTGATCACGTCGGTGATCACCTCACGCACCGCCTTGATCTGCTCGAGCGGCAGCGGATCGGACCCGTCGACGACATGCAGCAGCAGGTCGGCGCCGGTCACCTCCTCCAGCGTCGAGCGGAACGCCTCGACCAGCTGGGTCGGCAGGTGCCGGACGAAGCCGACGGTGTCGGTGAACACCATCTCGCGGCCGTCGTCGAGCGCGGCCCGGCGGGTGGTCGGGTCGAGGGTGGCGAACAGCGCGTCCTGCACCAGCAGGCCCGCTCCGGTGAGCGCGTTCATCAGGCTGGACTTGCCCGCGTTGGTGTAGCCGACGATCGCGACCGCGGGCACACCGCTGCCGGTGCGGCGGGCGCGCATGGTGTCGCGGGCGGTCTTCATCTCGCGGATCTCGCGGCGCAGCTTGGCCATCCGTTCGCGGATGCGGCGGCGGTCGGTCTCGATCTTGGTCTCACCGGGACCACGCAGACCGACACCGCCGTTGCTGCCCGCCCGGCCACCGGCCTGGCGGGACATGGACTCACCCCAGCCGCGCAGGCGCGGCAGCATGTATTCCATCTGCGCGAGCGCGACCTGGGCCTTGCCCTCGCGGGAGGTGGCGTGCTGGGCGAAGATGTCGAGGATCAGCGCCGTCCGGTCGATGACCTTGACCTTGACGACCTTCTCCAGCGCGGTCAGCTGCGCCGGGGTGAGTTCACCGTCGCAGATCACCGTGTCGGCGCCGGTCTCGAGGACCACGGTGCGCAGTTCCTCGGCCTTGCCCGAGCCGATGTAGGTGGCCGGGTCCGGCTTGTCGCGACGCTGGATGAGGCCCTCGAGGACCTCCGAGCCCGCCGTCTCGGCCAGCGCGGCCAGCTCGACCATGCTGTTCTCGGCCTGGGCGGCGCTGCCGGTGGTCCAGACACCGACCAGCACGACCCGTTCCAGGCGCAGCTGCCGGTATTCGACCTCGGTGATGTCGGTGAGTTCGGTGGACAGCCCGGCCACGCGGCGCAGCGAGGAGCGCTCGTCGAGCTGCATCTCGCCGACGGTGGGTTCGGGTGACCAGCCGGGACGCTGCATGCGCGCCGCGTGGCGGGCCAGCGCGTCGTCGACGTCGCCGCGATCGGCGGCCACGTCGGGCTCGGCCGCGGTGGTGTGCTCGGCCGAGGTGGGTTCTGTGGGGTTTTCTGGTTTCGTCATACGCCTTCCATGCTGCCACGTCACGGTGACGGCACGCATCCGGTTATCGGGTCTCCTGCGCGTTCCACCAGTCCGCCGACAGCGTGCCGCTCGCCAGCAGCACCGACGGGCCGCGCAGCCACGCCCGGCCCTGGTCGACGGTGACCCGCACGCGGCCGCCGGGCACGCGCACCGTGACCTCGCCGGATCCGGTCGCCACCGAGACACCGGCCGCGGTGAGCGCGGCCGCCGCGGCGGCCACCGTGCCGGTGCCGCAGGAGCGGGTCTCGCCGACGCCGCGTTCGTAGACGCGCATGTCCACGGCGTTGTCGGCGTCGAGCGCGGTGAGGATCTCGACGTTGACGCCGTGCGGGAACAGGTCGGGGTCGAAGCCGGGCGACACCGCCAGATCCAGCTTGGCCAGCGCGTCGGCGGTCAGCGCGGGATCGACGCAGGCCAGGTGCGGATTGCCGACATCGATGCCGATGCCGGCCAGGGCCCAGCCGCCCAGGGTCGCGGTCGACGGGCCGAGTTCGCGCACGAGGCCCATGTCGACGGTGACCTCGCCGTCGACCGGGCCCGCCACGTGCACCACGACCGGCCGCGCACCGGCCCGGCTGCCGACGATGTACTCGGTGCGGGTCTCCAGGCCCGAGGCGTTCAGGTAGTGCGCGAACACCCGGACACCGTTGCCGCACATCTCGGCGATCGAGCCGTCGGCGTTGCGGTAGTCCATGAACCAGTCGGTTTCGGCGACGCCCGCGGGCAGCTCGGCGAGCACACCGGCGGCGACGAGCGCGCCCGCCCTGGCCACCCGCAGCACGCCGTCGGCGCCGAGACCGCGCTGCCGGTCGCACAGCGCCGCGACGCGCTCGACGGTCAGGTCGAGGCGGCCCTGCGGGTCGGGCAGCACGACGAAATCGTTCTGCGTGCCGTGGCCCTTGCTGAATTCGATGTCGGACACGTCGTCCATTCTTCCCTGCGGGTCCGCGGGGCCGGTTACCGGGCGAAGGTGCGTCGCTGACGGGCGATCTCGTAGAGGCTGATCGCGCCGGCCGAGGGCGCACCGAGGGAGCTGGCGGTACCGCCCATCGGGATCGTCACCAGGTCGTCGCAGGCCTCGGCCCAGGCCTGGCTCATGCCGCTGGTCTCGTTGCCGACCACCAGGATGGTGGCCTCGGTGAAGTCGTAGTCGTAGATGGTGCTCGGGGCGTGCTCGTCGGTGCCCACGATGCGGGTCGGGATACCGCGGGCCACCTGCCGGTCGCGGAATTCGAGTACCTGCCCCGGGCCGGCGGCACGCAGCACGGGGACCGCGAACAGCGAGCCGGTGGAGGCGCGCACGGCCTGCGGGTCGAACTGGTCGGCGCCGTGCCCGGTGACGATCACGCCCGACGCGCCGAACGCGTCGGCCGAGCGGATGAGCGTGCCCAGGTTGCCCGGCGAGTTCGGGCGGTCGAACACGACCACGACCGGGGCGTCCTCGCCCGGCTCACCCGGCGCGTAGTCGGCCAGATCCGGCTGGCGCGACACCGCGACCGCCACGATCTCGGGCGAACCGGCCGTCTTCTCCCCCAGCTCGGCCATGAGCTCGGGCACCAGCCCCACCTGCGGGACGTCGGCGGTGTCGAGGACCTCGCGGGCCCAGCTGGACAGCTCGGGGGTGCCGAGGCGATACAGCAGCGTCTCCAACGGCCAGTCGTTGGCCAGCGCCTGGGTGATCGGGCGCACGCCCTGCACGAGGAACCGGCCGTCACGATGACGTTTGGTCCGGTTGTTGAGATAGGCCTGCCACACCTGCACCGAGGCGTTGCGGGTACTCACTCGTCGGGTCACTGCGCTGTCCGTCCTGTCGGTTCGTCGAGCTGTGCCAGCGCGGTCGCGGCGAGCTCGGGATCGGCGCCGTCGACCCAGCGCACCCTGGGATCGCGGCGGAACCACGACCGCTGCCTGCGCACATACCGGCGGGTGCCGATGAGGGTGCGCTCGCGGGCGTGGGCGAGGTCGTACTCGCCGTCGAGATGGGCCAGCACCTGGGCGTAGCCGATCGCGCGGCGGGCGGTCTGGCCGTCGCGCAGCCCGACCTCGATCAGCGCGCGCACCTCCTCGACCAGGCCGGTGTCGAACATGAGCGCCGTGCGCGCCTCGATGCGCGCGTCCAGCGCCGCGGTCTCGCGGTCGACGCCGAGGATGACGGTGTCCCAGCGCGGCGGGCCGATGGTCGGCGCCGACGCCGCGAACGGCTGCCCGGTCAGCTCGACCACCTCGAGCGCGCGCACCATCCGCCTGCCGTCGGTGGGCAGGATGGTCGCCGCGGCGACCGGGTCGGCCGCGCGCAGTGCCGCGTGCACGGCGGGAGTGCCGCCCTCGGCCAGCAGCGCCTCCCAGCGGGCCCTGACCTCGGGGTCGGTGGCCGGGAAGTCCCACTGGTCCAGCAGCGCCTGGACGTACATCATCGAGCCGCCGACGACCACCGGGGTGTGCCCGCGCGCCATGATGTCCTCGACGATCGCGCTGGCGGCGCTCTGATAGGCGGCGACCGTCGCGGTCTCGGTGACGTCGAGGACGTCGAGCAGGTGGTGGGGAATGCCACGACGCTGCGCGGGCGGCAGTTTCGCGGTGCCCACGTCCATGCCGCGGTACAGCTGCATCGCGTCGATGTTGACGATCTCGCCGCCGAGCCGTTCGGCCAGGTCGAGCGCGAGATCGGATTTGCCGGTGGCGGTGGGGCCGACGACCGCGATGGGGCGCTTCGCCCAGCTCGTCACTCCTGCGTCCCTTCCTGTCCGACCGGTTGCCACACGCTCACGTCGTAGCCGACGCCATAGGGTGCGCCCTGATAGAGGGTACGCACCCGCGGATCGGCCGGATCAGCGGCGAACAGACCGCCGAGTACCTGGTAGGCGGCGCGTCCGTCGAGCAGCAGTTCCGCGCTCAACGCGGGGTCGAGCGCGGCCAGTCCGGCGCGCGATCCGGTGCGCAGCGCGGCGTCGAGCGCGTGCTGGACCGGCGCCGCGCGCTCGTCCAGATAGCCCGGCGCCGCCACGGTCAGCGTGGCCGCGCCGTCGGCGACGACGAGCACCGCGTGCGGCGCGGGCTCGGCGTCGAGTTCGGCGCGCAGCGCGGCACCCGCCGCCGCGCACTCGGCCGGGGCGGTGTCGGCGGCGAGCAGTCGCGCCGACACCGTGATCCCGGGCGCGACCCGCTCGCGCAACCATCCGGCGATCAGCACCGGCAGCGGAAGCTGGGCGTCTGCCGGCGGCTCGGCGCGGCCCGCCGGACCGAGGCCGACGACGACGTCGGCGCCGAAACCACGGAAGGTCCCTCTGGTCGCCGGCGCGAAGTTCTGGTCGTGCGCGCCGACGCCGACGACCGTCCAGCGGTCCGCGGCGGCGGCCAGCGCGGCCGCGGCGTCGAGCGCCGCGGCGCGCAGCGCGACGGTCGGGTCGTCGGGATCACCACCGGATGCCGCGGGCCGCCCGCACAGCTCGGGCACCAGCATCGGCGGCGACGGGACCAGGGCCGCTATCGAGAACACGCGGTAACCGTAGCCGGAGCACCGGCACCCGGCGCCACCCGCCGCCGCGCGAGCGGGGTGTGGTCTGCGAGTGTCCGGCGCGGTGATGCCCGGTGAGATTGCTAGTGTTTTCAGGTGCGACCACCCACGTCGCACGGGACGAAATCCCAGGAAATCCGGCATCCGATCGCGCGGATCGATGGTTTCCTCGGCTCGAACCGGGTTCAATGGGATGTGCTAGGGCGTAACCAGGCAGCCGTGACGCGCGGCAGGGACGGAGAGCAATGACCGACAGCAACGGAACCGCGAAGCCCACCCCCGGTCCGGGCCCGCGACCCTCCGGTACCCCCAAGCCCGGCGGCACGACTGCGCGTCCGCCGAAGCCACACGCCGTCAAACCGGCGCCGGGCCCCGATCAACCGCACCCGCACGCCGTCGTCGTCCCGACCGTCACCGACCCCGGCAAGTGGGGCCGCGTCGACGAGGACGGCACCGCGTGGGTGAAGACCGCCGAGGGCGAGCGCGTCATCGGTTCCTGGCAGGCGGGCGACGCCGCCGAGGGCCTGGCCCACTTCGGCCGCCGCTTCGACGACCTGGCCACCGAGGTCGCGCTGCTCGAGGCCAGGCTGGCCGCGGGCGCCGACGCCCGCAAGACCAAGGCCGCCGCGCTGGCGCTGGCCGAGACGCTGCCCACCGCGGCCGTCATCGGCGATATCGACGGTCTGTCCGCCCGGCTACAGGCCATCACCGAGCACTCCGAGGAAGCCGCCGCGCACGCCAAGGAGGAGAAGGAGCGCGCCCGGCACGAGCACACCGAGCGCAAGGAAGCCCTCGCCGCCGAGGCCGAGCAGATCGCCGCCGAGTCCACCCAGTGGAAGGCCGCGGGCGACCGGCTGCGCGAGATCCTCGACGAGTGGAAGTCCATCCGCGGGGTCGACCGCAAGGTCGACGACGCCCTGTGGAAGCGGTACTCCAAGGCCCGCGAGGCGTTCAACCGCCGCCGTGGCGCCCACTTCGCCGAGCTCGACCGGGAACGCGCCTCGGCGAAGACCCGCAAGGAAGAGCTGTGCGTGCGCGCCGAGGAGCTGTCCGGCTCCACCGACTGGACCGGCACGGCCGCGGTGTTCCGCGACCTGCTCACCGAATGGAAGGCCGCGGGCCGCGCCCCGCGCGAGGCCGACGAGGCGCTGTGGCGCCGGTTCAAGAGCGCCCAGGACGTGTTCTTCGCCGCCCGCAACGCGGCGGTGTCCGAGCGTGACGCCGAATTCGAGCACAACGCCACCGCCAAGCAGGAGCTGCTGCGCGCCTACGAGCACATCGATCCGGCCGCCGGACTCGAGGCCGCCCGGTCCGCGCTGCGCGAGCTGCAGGACAAGTGGGACGCCATCGGCAAGGTTCCGCGCGAGCGCATGCAGGAGCTGGAAGGCAAGCTGCGCGCCATCGAGAAGAAGGTGCGCGACGCCGCCGACCAGCAGTGGCGCCGCACCGACCCCGAGGCCGTGGCCCGCGCCGCGCAGTTCCGCGAGCGGGTGGCCCAGTTCGAGGAGCAGGCCGCCAAGGCCACCGCGGCGGGCAAGAAGCGCGACGCGGAGAAGGCGCTCGAGCAGGCCAAGCAGTGGCGCGAGTGGGCCGAGGCCGCCGAGGGCGCGGTCAGCAACCGCTAGCCGACAACGCGAAACCCCCGACCAGGCTGGTCGGGGGTTTCGTCGTTGCGGGGCCTATTCGCCGGTCAGCCGCTTGCGGTCGCGTTCCTCGGCCTCGCGGGCCGCGTTGCGCCGCTGTTCCTCGGCCGCCAGCTGCACCGCGGTGCGGCTCCAGACCACGCGGACCCAGTGGAAGGTCAGCACCATGATGGCGAGGGTGCCCAGGATCAGCCCGATGCCCGGACCCGCGCCCTCGTAGTTGCCCAGGCCGGGGGTCTGGCGATGCCAGATCGACAGCACGCCGAACACGCTGCCGACCGCCGAGCCCGCGCAGGCCAGCCAGGCCAGCACCCAGCGGCGGGTGGTCAGCGCCAGCAGCGAGAAGCCGACGCCGAAGACGATGACGAGCCAGACGAAGATCCGCGAGGGCAGGCCGATGTGCTCGACGCCGGCCGCCTGGGTGTTCAGCAGCACGTCGAAGCCGCGCGCGGTGCCCGCCGTGGGCAGCACCAGCGAGATCAGCAGCGCGAAGACCGCGCCCGCCACCACCAGTGCTCGCGCGCCGGGATCGATCTCGCCGGCGATGCGGCGTTCCACCGCGTCGAGTTCGCCGCGGAACTGCTCGAACTGCTTGTCCTCGTCCACCCGGTTCACCGCGTTCTCGCTCCTGTCCGCAGGCTGATCGTTGCCGGTCTCGTGTGCCCTGGGCTCTACTGTGCCATCTCCGGAGGTGGCGTCCGCACCCGACCCACTACGACCGGTAGTAGGGTCGGGTTCGTCGCCGGGCGAGGTCACGAGCAGCCGGTCGAGCAGCCGCTGCTCACCGGCTCCACCGCGACCGGCGCGCCGATGCGGGGCAGGCCGAGGCCGACCCCGATCGGGGCGGTCTTGGGCGTCACGCCGCGCTCGTGCGCGTCACCGGCGCTGGTGCGCCGATGCGACTTCACCACGCCGTCGGCGATGAGGTGGTGCGGCGCCGCCTCGGTGATGTCGACGACGACGAAGTCGCCCGGCCGGATCCCGGCATCGGTGCCGGGCCGGAAGTGCACCAGCCTGCCGTCGCGGGCGCGACCGCTCATCCGGGCGGTGGCGGCGTTCTTCTTGCCCGCGCCCTCGGCGACGAGCAGTTCCACCTCCGTGCCGATCAGTGCCTGGTTGGCCTCCAGCGACACCTGTTCCTGCAGCGCGATCAGCCGGTCGTAGCGTTCCTGCACCACCGCCTTGGGCAGCTGGTCGGGCAGTTCCGCGGCCGGGGTGCCGGGGCGCTTGGAGTACTGGAAGGTGTACGCGCTGGTGAACCGCGCCCGTCGCACCACGTCCAGGGTCTCCTGGAAGTCCTCCTCGGTCTCGCCGGGGAAGCCGACGATGATGTCGGTGGTGATCGAGGCGTGCGGCATGGCGGCGCGCACCTTGTCGATGATGCCGAGGAAGCGCTCCTTGCGGTAGGAGCGGCGCATGGCCTTGAGCACCCGGTCCGAACCGGACTGCAGCGGCATGTGCAGCTGCGGGCAGACGGTCGGGGTCTGCGCCATCGCCTCGATGACATCGTCGGTGAACTCCGCCGGATGCGGCGAGGTGAAGCGCACCCGCTCCAGGCCCTCGATCTGCCCGGTCGCGCGCAGCAGCTGGGCGAAGGCGCCGCGGTCGCGCGGCTGCTCCGGGTCGACGAAGTTCACGCCGTAGGAATTGACGTTCTGGCCGAGCAGGGTCACCTCGAGCACGCCCTGGTCGACCAGCGCCTGCACCTCGGCGAGCACGTCACCGGGCCTGCGGTCGACCTCCTTGCCGCGCAGCGAGGGCACGATGCAGAAGGTGCAGGTGTTGTTGCAGCCCACCGAGATCGACACCCAGCCGGCGTAGGCCGACTCCCGCTTGGCGGGCAGGGTCGAGGGGAACGCCTCGAGCGACTCCAGGATCTCGACCTGGGCTTCCTCGTTGTGCCGGGCGCGCTCCAGCAGCACCGGCAGCGAGCCGATGTTGTGCGTGCCGAACACCACGTCGACCCACGGCGCCTTGCGCACGACGGTCTCGCGGTCCTTCTGGGCCAGGCAGCCGCCGACGGCGATCTGCATGCCCGGCCTGCCCTGCTTCACCGGCGCCAGGTGACCGAGGGTGCCGTAGAGCTTGTTGTCGGCGTTCTCGCGCACCGCGCAGGTGTTGAACACCACCAGGTCGGGGGTGTCGGAGGGCGCGGCCTTCACATAGCCCGCGTCTTCGAGCAGGCCGGACAAGCGTTCGGAGTCGTGTACGTTCATCTGGCAGCCGAAGGTGCGGACCTCGTAACTGCGCGCCTGCGTCGCCGCGCGCTCCGTCGCGTTCTGTCCGTTCGAATCCACCTGTTCAGGGTACGGGCCCACCCCGGGTGGTCTGCGTCGCGGTCGGGAGACGCTCGCGGGACCGGTAGGTTACCGGCCGGTGTCGTTTCGGCGTGCCGTGACGGCGAGTCGCGGAAAGCGGGGCAAATCTCCGAAGAACGCCTAAGGTTTCTGACCATGACCGACGACGCCGCACCCGCGACCGGGAACGCCGACGCCGCAGCCGCTGCCGGCGCGCCGCCGATGATCTCGATGCGCAACGTGGACAAACACTTCGGTGATCTCCACGTCCTGCGCCACATCAATCTCGAAGTCCCCCGCGGGCAGGTCGTGATCGTCCTCGGCCCGTCGGGCTCGGGGAAATCGACCCTGTGCCGCACCATCAACCGCCTCGAACCGATCGACTCCGGCGATATCGCCGTCGACGGTGTCGCCCTGCCCGCGGAGGGCAAGGCCCTGGCCGCGCTGCGCGCCGAGGTCGGCATGGTGTTCCAGTCGTTCAACCTGTTCGCGCACAAGACGATTCTGGAGAACGTGATGCTCGCGCCACTGAAGGTGCGCGGTATCAAGAAGGACCAGGCGCGCAAGAACGCCCTGGCCCTGCTCGACCGGGTCGGCATCGCCAACCAGGCCGAAAAGTACCCCGCCCAGCTCTCCGGCGGCCAGCAGCAGCGCGTCGCCATCGCCCGCTCGCTGGCGATGGACCCGAAGGTCATGCTCTTCGACGAGCCCACCTCGGCGCTGGACCCGGAGATGGTCAACGAAGTGCTCGAGGTGATGGTCTCCCTCGCGAAGGAGGGCATGACGATGCTGGTGGTGACCCACGAGATGGGCTTCGCCCGCCGGGCAGGCGACCGGGTGCTGTTCATGGCCGACGGCGAGATCGTCGAGGACACCGCGCCGGAGACGTTCTTCACCGCGCCCGCCTCCGATCGCGCCAAGGACTTCCTCGGCAAAATTCTCAGTCACTGACCCACCCACCCATCACCAGGAGAAGGACACTCGATGAGGATCAATCGTGCGATGCGGGTCGGAATCGGCGCCGCGGCACTGGCATTGGCTGCCACGCTCACCGCGGGCTGCGGCGGCGGTGACGAAGGGTCGGTGCTCGACCACGCGCAGGACGGCAAGCTCACCGTCGGCATCAAGTTCGACCAGCCGGGCCTGGGCCTGCGCAACACCGACGGCACCTACAGCGGTTTCGACGTCGAGGTGGCCAAGTACGTCGGCGACAAGCTGGGCGTGAAGCCGGAGAACATCACCTTCAAGGAAGCGCCGTCGGCCCAGCGCGAGACGCTGCTCGAGAACGGTCAGGTCGACTATGTCGTCGCGACCTACTCGATCACCGACAAGCGCAAGGAGAAGGTCGACTTCGCCGGCCCGTACTACGTGGCGGGTCAGGACCTGCTGGTGCGCGCCGACAACACCGACATCACCGGCCCGGACTCGCTCGCGGGCAAGAAGGTCTGCTCGGTGAAGGGTTCCACCCCGGCCCAGACCATCAAGGACAAGTACCCGCAGGCGCAGCTGCAGACCTACGACACGTACTCGCTGTGCATCGAGGCGCTGCGTGGCGGCGCGATGGACGCGGTCACCACCGACAACGTGATCCTGGCCGGTTACGCCGCGCAGTCGCCGGGCACCTACAAGCTCGTGAACAAGCCCTTCACCACCGAGAAGTACGGCATCGGTATCAAGAAGGGCGAGACCGAGGGCCGCACCAAGATCAACGACGCGATCGAGGCGATGATCGCCGACGGTTCGTGGAAGGCCGCACTGGAGAAGTCCTTCGCCGGTACCGGTTTCGCGATCCCGCAGCCGCCGACCGTCGACCGCTACTGATCACCACCGCGATGGCGGCCCGGGACTCCCGGGCCGCCATCGCGGGTGAAGTCCCGCTGGCCCTTCCACATCGATCGGAGGACGCGCGTCCGTGTTCGACCTGATCTCGAGGTACGACTCCGAAATCCTCGACGCCTTCTGGGTGACCATCAAGCTGACGTTCTTCTCCGCGATCGGCGCCCTGGTCCTCGGCACCCTCGTCGCCGGCATGCGCGTGTCCCCGATCCCGGTCGCGCGCTGGGTCGGCTCCGCCTATGTCTCGATCTTCCGCAACACCCCGCTGACGCTGATCATCGTGTTCTGCTCGCTCGGCCTGTACACCACCCTGGGCTGGAAGCTGGCCGGCGATTCGCTGTCGGACAACAACTATCGCTGGGCGATCGTCGGCCTGAGCGTGTACACCGCCGCGTTCGTCTGCGAGTCGCTGCGCGCGGGCATCAACACGGTGCCGCTGGGCCAGTCCGAGGCGGGCCGCTCGCTCGGCTTCGGTTTCTCCCAGAACCTGCGCCTGGTGGTGCTGCCGCAGGCGTTCCGCGCGGTCATCGCCCCGCTGGGCAGCGTGCTGATCGCGTTGACGAAGAACTCGACCATCGCCTCGGTGATCGGCGTCGGCGAGGCCGCGTTCCTGATGAGCGAGATGAACGAGAACGAGGCCGCACTGCTGGCGATCGGCGCGATCTTCGCCCTCGGCTTCGTCATTCTGACCCTGCCGACCGGCCTGTTCTTCGGCTGGCTGGCCAAGCGATTCGAGGTAGCCCGATGAGCGCAGCGTCGGTCCTGTTCGACGCGCCGGGCCCCCGCGCGCGCGTCCGGCATCATTTCTACTCGGTCCTGGTCGTCGTAGCGCTGGCCTTCTTCGGCTGGCTGCTGTACGACGCGTTCGCCGAGCAGGGCCAGTTCACCGCCGCCAAGTGGAAGCCGTTCCTGGAGGCGGGCGTCTGGGAGACCTACCTGCTGCCCGGTCTGCGAGGCACCCTGACCGCGGCGGCCATCTCGATCGTCTTCGCGCTGATCTTCGGCATGATCTTCGGCATCCTGCGGTTGTCGGATCACCGGTGGATCCGCTGGACCGCGGGTGCGATCGTCGAGCTGGCCAGGGCCATCCCGGTGCTGATCCTGATGATCTTCCTGTTCGCCGTATTCGGCGAGTACAAGGTCTTCCGCTCCGACGATCTGGCGCTGGCCGCAGTGGTCATCGCGCTGACCATCTACAACGCCTCGGTCATCGCCGAGATCGTGCGCGCTGGAATCCGGTCGCTGCCCAAGGGCCAGACCGAGGCCGCGGTGGCGCTGGGCCTGCGCAAGACCCAGCTGATGCGGCTGATCCTGCTGCCGCAGGCGATCACCGCGATGCTGCCCGCGCTGGTCTCGCAGATGGTGGTGGTGCTCAAGGACACCGCGCTGGGTTACCAGATCACCTATGTGGAACTGGTGCGTGCCGGTCAGCAGGAGGGCGCCGCGCAGCAGAACACCATCCCCGCGCTGATGGTCGTGGCGCTGATCATGATCTCGCTGAACCTGGCGCTGACCTTCCTCGCGACCACGCTCGAGAAGCGGCTGCGCTCGCGGCGCAAGAAGGGCGGCGGTACCGTGCTGGCCGCCGATTCGATCGTCACCGATGCCGCGCCCGGCGTCGACATCACCAAGAAGTAGTCCGGACCACGATGATGGGCCCGATCCGCGCGGATCGGGCCCATCATCGTTTCTCAGTCCTCGCCGACGAGGCCGAATTCGCGCAGCAGCGGCCCGATCTCGGTGTCGTCGAGTTTGTTCAGCAGCCGGTGCCGGACGAATTCCGGTCCGGGCAGGCTCATCTCGGCGCCGTCGCGCAGGCGGCTGGTGGCGGCCAGCAGCGAGCGGATGTCGTAGGTGGAGGCGAACACCTCCGGTACGCCGCGTTCGATGTCGAGCAGCCGGTAGGCCGCCTCCATGCCGGTGCGCACCGAGTACTCGGTGGTGAAGATGCAGTCGCGGGTGGTCTCGGCGAACTGGCCGATGAAGGCGAAGTTCACCGCGCCCGCGGGCACCACCTCGGGGCGGTCGCCCGCCTTGCGCGGCATGAAGAACGCCGTCACGTACGGCATCATCACCGGCACACAGGTCGCGGCGTCGGCGGCCAGTTCCGGAATCTCGGCCTCGGGCACGCCCAAGTGGTAGAGCCACTCCTGGGTGATCTCCGCACCGGTGCACTCCTGCATCGGCTTCCGCACGAAATCACCGGGCCGGTCGACGAACAGCGCGTACACCCACACGACGATCTGGTCGGCGGGTTGCTGCTTGAAATGGGGCTGCCGATTCACGGTCCAGCTCATCAGCCAGGACGAGTCCTCCACCGTGACGATGCCGCCGGTGACCACCTTGCCGCTGAACGGGTCCCGCTTGCAGATCTTCTGGATGTAGCGCGGTATCCGTTCGTCGAGGGTGGTGACCGTGGCCGACTCCCATTTCGTCTCCGGGATGTGCCCGCCGAAGACGTCGGGATGACCGAACGCCGGATCCTTCGCCGCGATGCGCCGCCACAGATCCCAGGCCGGCGCCGGGCCCTCGTTCAGCTTCGCCGGGGTGTGCTGGTCGCCCTCGTCGGAGTTCTCGGTGAGCGAGCCGATGGTGACGAACAGCAGGTCCTCGGCGCTCAGGTCGACGCCGCCGTCGACGCCCTCGGACACCCAGTGCAGCCGGGTGGCCTGCTTGCGCGAGCCGCTGAGGTCGAAGTCGACGTCGGTGACCTCGGTGCCGAACCGGAAGTTCACGCCCTGGTCGAGCAGCCACCGGTACAGCGGCAGCACCAGTGACTCGTACTGGTTGTATTTCGTGAACTTCAGCGCGGAGAAGTCGGGCAGACCACCGATGTGGTGGATGAACCGGTGCAGGTACAGCTTCATCTCGAGCGCGCTGTGCCATTCCTCGAACGCGAACATGGTGCGCCAGTACAGCCAGAAGTTGCTCGCCAGGAAGTCCTTGCCGAACACCTCGTCGATGCGCTTGTTCTCCATCTGCTCCCGGGTGGCCAGGAACACCTTCACGATGTCCTTCTGCGCGCGATCGGTGAGGGTGAACAGGCCGTCGGTGTGCGCGTCCTGACCGCGCTCCACCGTGGCCCGCTGCAACGAGAAGTTCGGGTCGTCCTTGTTGAGCCAGTAGAACTCGTCGAGCACGCTGGCGCCCTCGATCTCGATCGAGGGCACCGAGCGGTACAGGTCCCACAGGCACTCGAAATGATTCTCCATCTCGCGGCCACCGCGGATGACGAATCCCTTCTTCGGTTCCCTGATGCCGTCGAGGGCGCCGCCGGGCAGCTTCAGCCGTTCCAGCACGGTGATCCGGTCCCCCGCCAGCTGCCCGTCCCTGATCAGGAACGCGGCGCCGGACAGCGAGGCCAGACCGGCGCCGACGAACCAGGCCGCCTTGCCGTCGACACCCGCGGGTTTGCGCGGACGGGCGAACGCTTCGTAGTTGCCACTGCTGTAGTACATCCGTCTCCTTCGTCCGATCCGGGAAGGTCCAGTCGTCCTAGGCGGTGTAGCGGTAGAAGCCCTCTCCGGTGGCGGCGCCGAGCTTGCCCTTGTCGATGTAGTTCTCCTTCAGCCACGCCGCGAGCTTCTTGTGCGCGTCGTTGCCGTTGATCAGGATGTTGTACGGGGTGGTGAGGCCGACGATGTCGAGGATCTGGAACGGGCCCATGGGCGCGCCGGTGGCGATGCGCCAGGTCTCGTCCACCGCGGCGGGTTCGGCGTAGCCGCCGGCGGCGAGCTCGATCCCGGAGTTCAGGAACGGCACCAGCAGCGAGTTGAGGACGTAGCCCGCCTTCTCCTTGTGCAGTTCGATCGGCACCATGCCGATGTCCTTGGCGAACGCCACGACCGCCTGGAACACCGCCGGGTCGGTGCGGTCGGTGCCCATCACCTCGGCGGTGTTGAACTGCCAGACGTGGTTGGCGAAGTGCAGCGCCAGGAACCTGTCCGGGCGGCCGGTGTAGTCGACCATGTCGCTGGGCAGCAGGGTCGAGGAGTTCGTGGCGAACACGGTGCGTTCGGGCGCGAGGTCGCCGAGCTTGCCGTAGAGGTCGCGCTTGATGTCGAGGACCTCGGGCACCGCCTCGATGATCAGGTCGGCGTCGGCGGCCGCGGCGGCCAGATCCGTGGTGAGGGCGATGCCCTGCGCGGTCGCTGCGGTGTTGCTCGCGTCGGCGCCGTCGACGTCGCGCTGGTACACCTTGGCGAGGTCGTCGAAGCGGGCGCGCGCGGCGGTGATCGCCTTGTCGTCGATGTCGTAGGAGGTCACGTCGAATCCGTGGAACGCCGTCTGGAAGGCGATCTGGGATCCGAGCACCCCCGTCCCCAGGACCGTCACCTTGCGGAATTCGCTGGTCATGCGTCTCCTCCCAGTCGGGAAGCGGACCCCCGTGCCGCTCCGCGTTGCGGTTGCCGGTGTCACCACCGCCGTCCATCATGGCCCGGGAAGCTGAGGCCATGGTGTGAACGAGCCCCGCGTTTCGGACATCTCGGGCGGGCTGGGGTAACAGTTCAGCAAACCACCCCGGGGAGATCAGCCCGCGGTGACCAGTCCTTCGGCGACCATCCAGTCGCGAGCGACGTCGGCGGGTTCGCGGCCGCCGATGTCGACCTGGCGGTTGAGCTCGGTGATCACCGCGTTGGTCAGGCGCGCGGAGATGGGCGCCATGATCGAGACGACCTCGGGGTGCGCGTCGGCGAACGGGCCGTGCAGGACGAGCGCGGCGTTGTACTTCGGGAAGAAGCCACGGTCGTCGTCGAGCAGCACCAGGTCCAGGGCGGGGATGCGGCCGTCGGTCGCGGCGACCGAGCCGAACCGGCACTGCTTCGCGTCGGCGGTGGCCTGGTAGACCAGCGCGTCCTGGACGATCTGCTTCGGCACCCTGGCGACATCGATGCCGTACTTGCGAGCCATTCCGGGGTAGCCGTCCTGGCGGACATTGAACTCGGTGCCCACGCAGGTGGCCGCCGCGGCGGGGTCCTTCGCGATCAGGGCGGCGTAGTCGGACAGGGTGCGCACGCCGGTCTCCTCGGCGGTGCGCCTGCTGGTGACCAGGGCATAAGTGTTGTTCATCGGCGCCATCGCGGCCCACACCATGTCGTGTTCGGCGCGGTCGGCGTCGCGGACCAGTTCGAACTGACGCGCCTCGTCCGGCTCGGGTGTCTCGTTGCCCAGGTAGTTGATCCAGCCGGTGCCGGTGTAGTCGTAGGCGATGTCGACCTGGCCGTGCAGCTGGGCGTCGCGCAGGCTGTTGGAGCCCTGGATATTGGTCAGGTCGCGCACGTTCGCGCCGGCGGCGGTGAGCGCGAACTCGATGAGGTAGCCGAGGATGTTGGCCTCGGTGAAGTCCTTGGAGCCCACCGTGACCGCGACACCGTCGAGGGCGGGCACGGCCACGATGCTGCCCGGTCCCACCGGCAGCGGCACCGAACTGCCCGACTGCAGACCACAACTCGCGAGCAGCAGCACCCCGGCCACCGGCGCGAGCGCGCGCATCCAGCGGGTGATCCTCATCGCAACCCCCTCGGTCCGAGGAACTGTTCGGCCAGTGCGCCGAGCCAGTCGACGAGCAGGGCCAGCGCGACGGCGAGCACCGCACCGACGGTGAGGGTGACGGTGTCGCGCAGTTTGTAGCCGGTGTCGATGAGGATGCCGAGCCCGCCCGCGCTCACCAGGAACGACAGGGTCGCCGTGCCGACGGCGAGCACCAGCGAGGTGCGCAGCCCGGCCAGGATGTAGGGCACCGCGAGGGGGAACTCGATGCGCCGCAACACCTGCAGCGCCGACATGCCCTGTCCGCGCCCGGCGTCGACGAGGGTGGGGTCGACCTCCTGGTAGCCCAGGATCGTGTTGCGCAGCACCGGCAGCAGCGAGCAGAAGGCGATGGGCGCGACGCCGATCCAGAACCCGGTGGTCCGGGTGACCAGATAGCACAGCACGATCAGGCCGATCGCGGGCGCGGCGGCGCCGATATTGGCGATGCCGACGAAGATCGGTGCGAGCCCGCGGAATCCGGGCCGGGTGAGCACCGTCCCCAGCGGCACGGCCACCGCGACGACGATGATCACCACCGCCGCGGTGATCAGGATGTGCTGCCAGGTGACCTCGGCGATATTGCCGACGCTGATGCTGGCCTGCTGGGTGAGGGTGAGATCGCGCCGGAACGCCCACACCAGCACGCCGACGGTGAGGATCAGCACGATCACCGGCTGGACCAGCAACCGCAGGAACTCGGCCCGCCGCTGGGCGGCGGGCGTGACGACGGCCGCGGTCATGCCCGGACCGTCTCGGCGGGACCGGCGGCCAGGTGACTGATCAGCGTGTCGACGGTGACCACGCCCGCGAACGCGCCGGTGTCGTCGACGACGACCGCCGAGGCGGTGCGTTCGGTCAGCAGGATGGCCAGCGCGTCCTGCAGGGTGGCTTCGGTGGGCAGCGTGGTCTGGATGGGGGTGCCGAGTTCGCTCAGCGAATCCGCGTGGGCGAGTTCGCCTGCCGTGATCCGGCGGGCCGGGGTGCGGTCGGGAGCCAGGACGATGCCCCAGTCCTGGTGCGCGGTGTGCAGGCGGTCGACGAGGTCGGCCGGTGCGGTGTCCTCGGTGACGGCGATGCCCTGGTCCAGGTCGAGGTCGGCGAGCACGGCGAGGCCGAGGCGGTCGATGGTGGCGGTGCCGCCGACGAAGCCCGCGACGGTGTCGTCGGCGGGCGCGGCCAGGATCGCCGCCGGGGTGTCGTACTGGAGGATGCGGGACCGGTCGCCCAGCACCGCGATCCGGTCGCCGAGTTTCACGGCCTCGCCGAAGTCGTGGGTGACGAAGACGATGGTCTTGCCGAGTTCGCCCTGCAGGCGCAGCAATTCGTCCTGGAGCAGCGCGCGGGTGATCGGGTCGACGGCGCCGAACGGCTCGTCCATCAGCAGTACCGGCGGGTCGGCGGCCAACGCCCTGGCCACGCCGACGCGCTGCTGCTGGCCGCCGGAGAGCTGGCGGGGATAGCGATCGCGGTAGGTGGCGGGGTCGAGGCCGACGAGGCTGAGCATCTCGTCGACCCGGGCGGTGGTGCGTTTGCGGTCCCAGCCGAGCAGACCCGGGACGGTGGCGATGTTCCTGGCGACGGTCAGGTGCGGGAACAGACCCGCCTGCTGGATGGAATAGCCGATGCCGCGGCGCAATTCGTCGGCGTCGATGGCCGCGGCGTCGCGGCCACCGATCGTGACGGTGCCGGAGGTGGGTTCGATGAGCCGGTTGATCATCCGCATGGTGGTGGTCTTGCCGCACCCCGACGGCCCGACCAGCACCACGATCTCCCCGGCCGGGATGGTCATGCTGACCTCCTCGACCGCCGGATCCGCCTGGTCCGGATAGCGTTTGGTGACCCGGTCGAGCACGATCTCGACTCCGGAGACCGCGGTGGCGCTGGTGTCGATGTCAGTCACGAATACCCCTCGAGATGGTGAGCCGGCCGAGCAGCAGCAGCACGCCGTCGAGGGCGAGTGCGAGCACGACGATGAGCACGGTCCCGGTCAGCGCCTGCGGCACCGCGTTCGGGCTGCCCAGGCGCGAGAGCCCGGAGAAGATGAGGTTGCCCAGGCCGGGGCCTTTCGCGTACGCGGCCAGGGCCAGGATGCCCATGATCATCTGGGTGCTGACCCGCATCCCGGCCAGGATCGACGGCCACGCCAGCGGCAGTTCGATCGCGGTCAGCAGCCGCAGCCGGTTCATCCCCACCCCGCGCGCCGCGTCGACCACCGCCGGATCCACCGACGACAGGCCCAGCACCGTATTGCGCAGGATCGGCAGCAGGGCGTAGAGCACCAGCGCCACGATGGTCGGGCCCACCCCGAGCCCGAGGAACGGGATCAGCAACCCGAGCAGGGCGAACGACGGCACGGTGAGAATGGCGCCCGCGGTCGCGGTCGCGGCCGCCGAGCCGAGCGGGCTGCGGTACACCAGGATGCCGACGGCCACCGCGACCAGCGTCGCCAGCGCCAGCGACTGCACGACCGCCGACACATGCAGATACGAATCGATGAGCAACTGCTCGCGCCGATTCACCACGAACGACCACAACGCGTCCAGGGTCCACCTCCCCGTAGCTCGGCGGCCACACCAGGCCCTGTCCCCGGGGATGCCCACCCCGACCTCGGGTGAAACACCCCGTTCCCACACCCCCGCCGCACCAGGCGACGCATGAAACAACCTGCGCGAAACCACGTTTCACCGGCGCTGACACATCCTACGCTTCGAGCATCCCGCGCGGACCCGTTCGCATACTCGGCCCCCGCGCCGGTGCCCGGTGCTTGGTGCTCGGTGCTCGGTGCTCGGAGGGCTGGGTCGCCGAAAGCCGGTCACCTTGCCGCCGCCACACCTCCGCGAGCACGTTGGCCGGCAGACAGCAGGCGGTGACGTCAGCGATCGGCGTCGGCCAGTTCGGCTTTCACCACCGCGTAGGCGACCGACGGGCTGTAGCCGCGACGGGCGAGCAGATCGACCAGGCGGCGGGTGGCCTTGGCGCGGTCGAGGTCGGCGGGCATCGCGCGGAGCTTGCGGCGGACCAGCTCGGCAGCGGCCTCCTCGTCACCGGGGACCGGGCGGCGCGGTGAGCGCCGGTCGGGTTCTCCGCCCGGGTCCGGCTCGGGTTCGCCGGCTCGAGGGGCCAGGGCGGGCGCCTGGGTGAACCCGGCGTCGGCGAGTTCGGCCGTGACGACGGCGAAGGCGGTGGACTGGTCGTAGCCGCGACGAGCCAGCATGCCGACGAGGCGGCGAACGGCCTTGTCGCGGTCCAGGTCCCGGGACAGGGTCGCCAGCTTGCGGCGGACGAGGTCGGTGGCGCGGGCGCGCTCGGCGTCGTCGGTGACGATCGCGAGCGCGTTCTCGGCGGCGTCGGGGGCGACGCCCTTCTCGCGGAGTTCGCGGTGCAGTGCCTTCTTGCCCCGGCCGGAGTAGGTGTGGCGCTCGTGCACCCACTGTTCGGCGAAGGAATCGTCGTCGACGAGGCCGACTTCGGCGAGGCGGTCGAGCGCGGCTGCGGTCACCTCGAGCCGGAAGCCCTTTTCCCCGAGGCGTTTCTCCAGCTCGGCCCGGCTGCGCGCGCGCACGGCCAGCAGATTCAGGCAGGCGTCCTTGGCCTGGTCGACGGTCGCCTTCGGACGGTCGCCCGGGGCGAGCCGGCGTGTGCCGGCCCGCCTGTCGGGCTCTCCCGGCTGGGATCCGGCCGCCACCGGATCCACCTGTCGCCCGTCGTCACCACCGACGCCGGTCGACAGGGAGTCTGTCGCGCGCCGGCCGGACTTGCGTCCGCGCCGGGCGCCACGGGGCCGTGCCCCGCTTCCCCACTCTTCATGATCGACCCCACTCCGCGCAGCGGAATCGTGTGGTTGATCATGATCGGCGAATCCGGTCGGGTGCGCGCGCTGCGGATCGCCCGCACCCGACCGAATTCCCCTGGCGTCCGGGCCGGCTCGGTGTTCCCGAGCCGGTCGGACGAGTTCGGTGTCCGCGTCGCCGCGGTCGGAGTCCCGCCGACCCGGTGCCTCCGGCGCCACCTCGATGCCGAGGCGGGCCAGCTGCCTGCGCATGTCCTCGACCGGATCCACCGCGTCGCGGGGCGCCCGGCCGCTGGAGGTCGGCGAGCCCATCGGCTAGAAGTCGGCGGGAGCGTCGGCCTCGGCGGTGAGGTCGGCGCCGATGCCCAGCTTCTCCTTGATCTTCTTCTCGATCTCGTCGCGCACGTCGGTGTTCTCCAGCAGGAACTTGCGGGCGTTCTCCTTGCCCTGGCCCAGCTGGTCGCCCTCGTAGGTGTACCAGGAGCCCGACTTGCGGATGAAGCCGTGCTCGACGCCCATGTCGATCAGCGAGCCCTCCTTGGAGATGCCCTGGCCGTAGAGGATGTCGAACTCGGCCTGCTTGAACGGCGGGCTCACCTTGTTCTTGACGACCTTCACGCGGGTGCGGTTGCCGACCGCGTCGCTGCCGTCCTTGAGGGTCTCGATACGGCGCACGTCCAAGCGGACGGAGGCGTAGAACTTCAGCGCCTTACCACCGGTGGTGGTCTCCGGCGAGCCGAACATCACGCCGATCTTCTCGCGCAGCTGGTTGATGAAGATGGCGGTGGTGCCCGAGCTGTTGAGCGCACCGGTCATCTTGCGCAGCGCCTGGCTCATCAGGCGGGCCTG
Source organism: Nocardia asteroides (assembly GCF_900637185.1). Taxonomy (NCBI): domain Bacteria; kingdom Bacillati; phylum Actinomycetota; class Actinomycetes; order Mycobacteriales; family Nocardiaceae; genus Nocardia; species Nocardia asteroides. Next base: position 5,510,273 of record NZ_LR134352.1, read on the forward strand.
CAGACCGACGTGGCTGTCACCCATCTCGCCCTCGATCTCGGCGCGCGGCACCAGGGCCGCGACGGAGTCGATGACGATGATGTCGATGGCGCCGGACCGCACCAGCATGTCGGCGATCTCGAGCGCCTGCTCACCGGTGTCGGGCTGGGAGACCAGCAGGGCGTCGGTGTCGACACCGAGCTTGCGGGCGTAGTCCGGATCGAGCGCGTGCTCGGCGTCGATGAAGGCGGCGACGCCGCCCGCGGCCTGGGCGTTGGCCACCGCGTGCAGCGCGACGGTGGTCTTACCCGAGGATTCCGGACCGTAGATCTCGACGACGCGACCGCGCGGCAACCCGCCGATACCGAGCGCGACGTCGAGGGCGATGGAGCCGGTGGGGATGACGGAGATGGGCTGGCGGGCCTCCTCGCCCAGACGCATGACCGCGCCCTTGCCGAAGCTCTTCTCCACCTGCGCCAGTGCCAGCTCCAGCGCTTTGTCGCGATCGTAGGCCTGCGGTGCCATGATGTTGGTCCCCTTCTCGAGGTGAGTATCTCTCTGGTTGGCGCCCACAGTAGAGGCCGGCACCGACAAGTTCTGGCGACCAGATTAGACGAACACCTGTTCGAGTCAAGCGACGCGCCCGGCAACACGCGAGGACCGGCAATCCCGGCGCACACCGGCTACCGCTGCGGCAGCACCCAGTCGTCACCCTCGGCGCGCGAACCGAAGATCCGCCGCTCGGATTCGGCGATCCGGACGTCGTTGATGCTGGCCTCGCGCCGGGCCATCCGCCCGTCCGGGGCGAACTCCCACTGCTCGTTGCCGTAGCTGCGCCACCACTGCCCGGTCTCGTCGTGCCACTCGTACTGGAAGCGCACGGCGATGTGGTTGTCGTGGAACGCCCACAGGTCCTTGCGCAGGGCGTAGCCGTTCTCGGTGGACCATTTGCGGGTGAGGAACTCGACGATCGCGGCGTGGCCGGTGAAGAACTCGTCGCGATTGCGCCACACCGAGTCCTCGGTGTAGGCGGCGGCGACCCGCTCGGGATCCCGGGTGTTCCAGGCGTTTTCGGCGGCGAGCACCTTGGCGCGCGCGGACTCGAGGTCGAAGGGTGGCAGTGGCGGTCGCACGATGGAACCTCTTCCCGGAATGTTAACTATCTATCTCGCGTTGACAGGTTAGACAGTAGAGCGACGGCACACCGCCGTCAACCGGTGAAGTCACCACAGTGGTTAGGAGTCGGGTTGATAACCTCAGGCATGCGCGATCCCCGGCCGCACACCGGCGAACCACCGGCTCTGGACCTGCTCAACACCCGTTGGGCCGGCGCCACCCCCGGCGATCTGCTCACCGATCTCGACGGCCTGCGGCTGTGGCTGGAGCTGACCGGGCTCGCCGACCGCGTCCCCGCCGACGAACACACCCTCACCGCGCTGCACACCGCCCGCGACGCCGTGCACGCCGCGGTCACCGCCGCCGATCACGCCGCGCTGAACCGGGTGCTCGCGCACGGGCGCGTCCGCCGCGAACTCACCGACGAGGGCCCCCGCGACATCCCCGAGGTCGACGACCCGGCCTGGCTGCCCGGCTGGCTGGCCGCCGACGATCTGCTGCGCCTGATCGGCGAGGCCCCGCACCGGATCCGCCAGTGCGCGCACCCCGACTGCGTGCTGTTCTTCTACGACACCTCCAAGAACGGCACCCGCCGCTGGCATTCCATGGCCACCTGCGGCAATCGCGCCAAGGCCGCGCGCCACTACGCCAGGACCAGCTGACCGCGAATCCGTCCCGGCGTCAGAACAATTCGTCGAGCAGGCGGTAGTAGTCGAGCTTGGCGCGGTCGGGTGCGGTCAGGCCGTAGGCGGTGAAGAAGGCCGTCACCGCGGCGGGACCGAAATCCTCGGCCAGGTCGCGTTCGGCCAGGGCCAGGTCGCGGTAGCGATCCGCGGTGCCCAGCGCGCCCACGTCGAGGAGCACACCATTGTCGAGCACATTGCCCGGCGTGAAGTCGCCGTGCGCGACCACCGTGTCCTCGCGGTCCGGGCGCTCGGTCCGCAGGCGTTCGAGGATCGCGGCCGGGGTGAGATCGCGATGGTCGGGGTCGAAATCGGCGGCGTCGACGAGTTCCTCGACGACATTGCGCCGGGCCTGCGCGAGCGTCACGTCGAGCCTGCCGTCGAAGGGGCAGCCGGTGACGGGCAGCGCGTGCAGGGCCCGCAGCGTCTGGCCCATCCGCTCCCCGACCGCGGCGGCCTCGGCCGTGGTCCGCTCGGCGAGCGCCGCCGCGTCCGCGTCGGCCAGGACGAGCACGTCCTCGGCGAAGGCGGCCACCACGGGCACCGGAATCGCGCTGCCGCGCAGCCAGTTCAGCCGGTCGTGTTCGGCCACGGCGCGCGGGCCGCGCTTGACGTAGTAGCGGCCCGCCCGCACGAGATTGCCGCCGCGGCCCGCGTGCGCGCCCGACCACGCGGGCGCGGGTCCGAGCAGGGCGGCGACCGCCGGGGGCAGCGGGAGCGCCAGTTCGTCGAGGTGTTCGAGGGCGGCCCGGGTCGACTCGATCAGCTCGGCGTCACCGTCGGCCACCCGCAACCGCATGGCCTCGTTGAGCAGTTCCTGCGCCTCTTCCGGACGATGCTGCTCGGCGAGCGACTTGCCCAGGTGGTGGGCGGCGAAGGAGACGAGTTCGGGGTCCAGCGCCCGGCTGGCGTCCAGGGCACGGCGGTACAGGATCTCGGCGGGCGCCGGCTCGCCCTGATAGCGGTAGACGTCGGCGAGATTGATCCAGACGGTGATCCGGCGGCGTTCGGTGTCGGCCAGTTCCAGCGCCTGGTCGAGGCGGTCCAGAGCCTCATCGTGGCGGCCTAGCAGCATCAGGGCGATGCCGAGGCGGCGCAGCCCGCCGAAGTCGCGCGGGTCGGCGACCGCGACCCGGGCGGCGAGCGATTCGGGGTCGACCGGGATCATCCGCAACCGCTCGTCGAACCGATACGGACGCGTGTCCGGGTTCTGCGCTGTCACAGCCATGACCTGCTCACCATCGGTTTCGGGGGACATCGAAGTCGGCGCACAGGGCGCGCCACACGTCACGCGGGTCGGTGCCCGCCTCGATCGCGGCGGCGCCGGTCCGGCCCAGGGCCGGGATCACGTGATCGGCCAGCATGGCGTCGGCGCGCGCCACGCCGAACTCGGTGTGCATCAGCTCCTGGAATTCGGTCAACCGCACGCTGCCCAACATACTCGCGTTCGGCGACCCCCGGCAGGGCCGCCGGTCCCGCACAGGTGCGCCGCGGGCGACACGCCGTCGGCGGGGTGCTACCGCTTGGCCGCCTCGTGACAGACCTCGACCGGGTCCCCGACTTCGGCCAGCCCCGCCGCCGCCCGGCCCGCCGCCGCGGCGTAGGCGGGATCGTCGAGGACCTGCCGCACCGCGGCGCCGACCGCCTCCGCGGTGAGCGGGCGCACCAGCACCGAACTGCCCTGGCGGACGGCGCGATTGGCCAGCTCCCACTGGTCGCCGCCGCCGGGCACGGTCACCACCGGCACGCCCGCGGCCAGCGATTTGGCCAGCAGCCCGTGCCCGCCGCCGCCGACGACGACCGCGGCGTGGGTGAGCAGTTCGTCCTGGCGGCCCAGGCCCGCGGTGGCCCAGTCCGGCAGGTCGGCCGGTGGGGCGTCGAGCATCGAGACGGCCACGCGCACATCCTGTCCCGCCAGGCCGGCCAGCACCGTCTCGACCATGCCGGCCACTCCGGTGTGCGCCGTCGAGGGGGCCACCATCACCAGGGGCGCGGCGCCGGGCGGGCGCGGCAGGATCGCGTCGGTCGGTTCCCACAGCAGCGGCCCGACGACGTGGGTGTCGGCGGGCCAGTCCGGGCGCTCCACCTCGAGGGCGGGCAGGGTGGCCACCAGCCGGGCGGTGGGGCCGGGGTCGTCTGCGGGCAGGCCGATGCTCTCGCGGGCCGCGCCGCGCTGCCGGTTGCCCGCGCGGACCGCGCGCGCGGTCATGGTGCGCAGCACGTTGTCGCGCATGCGACCGCGCACGCCCTCGCCGGGGGCGAGGCCGCTGCCGATGGGCGGCAACGCTTTCGACGGGAGGTACAGCGGATGCGGGGACAGTTCCACCCAGGGCAGCTCGAGACGTTCGGCGGCCATGCCGCCGCCCGCGGTGAGCACGTCGGAGACGATCAGATCCGGGAGCATCGCGCTCAGCTCCGGCAGGTTCTCGGTCGCGATGTGGGCGGCGCGTTCGTGGATGCGCGCGCCCGCGTCGGTGTCGTCGTCGGTGGGCCGTGGCGCGAGCCCTTTGAGTCTGCGCACACTGATTCCGGCGTCTCTGGCCGGATCCAGCCAGCGTGGACCGGTGAACAGCACCGGCTCGTCTCCCGCTTCCAGTAATCGCAGGCACAACGCGATCGCGGGAAACGCATGCCCCGGATCGGGCCCGGCCACCACAGCTACTCGCATGCGGCCAGACTGCCATACCCCTCGGCACCGGGGGCCGCCCAGCCGAACCGCGGCGGCCCGCCGGGCTCAGCCCGCGAAGGTGAACAATTCGAAGCCCACCGCGTGCTCGGCGGGGAACCCGTCCTTGGGACCCGTTGCACGGGTGACGATCTCGTCGACCTGCTGTTCGACCGGCACATCGCTGAGCACCTGCAGGTAGCGCCGGTGCGCGGCGAGCGAGGCCCGCGCCTTGTCCAACTGCGCGCCGACGTCGACGGCGTGGGTCATCACCGGGCCGACGACGGCCGCCCAGCGCACCGACCACGGTTCCAGATCGGCGATCTCGGGGAAGATCCATTCGTTGCCCGCGTCGGAGATGGCGTCCAGCGCCGAGCGGCCCACCGCGCGATGGTCGGCGCTGTTGACGAACCCGGGCGCCCAGGTGTCACCGAAGTTGAACAGCACCACCAGCTCCGGACGGTGCCTGCGCAGCGCGGCGGCCAGTTCCTGCCGCAGCGCCAACCCGCCTTCGATCCGGCCGTCGGGGTGGCCGAGGAACTCCACGGTGTGCACCCCGACCTCGCGCGCCCCGGCGATCTCCTCGACCTCCCGCAGCGGCCCCGCCACCGCGGGCGACATCCCCGCGATCCCGGCTTCGCCCCGGCTGACCAGCAGATAGCGGATGTCCTTGCCCTGCGCCGTCCACCGCGCCACGGCGGCGGCCGCACCGTATTCGATGTCGTCGGGATGCGCGACGATCACCAGGCCGCGCTGCCAGTCCTCGGGTACCTGATCCACCCGGCCCATGCTAGGCGCAGCGGGGCTAGGGCTTGGTGAGCGTGGTCCGGTCGTTCGCCCCCGACACCGCCTTGAACAGCAGGTAGGCCCCGACGCCGAGCGCCGCGAGCACCAGGACCGGCAGCAGCGCCTTGATCAGCGCCCCGATGATCCAGAACGCGATCAGTCCGACCACGACGATGCCGATGACTTTCCAGACCATGATGTCTCCTCGTCCGTTCCACGACCGCCTCCGGCGATCCGACACCTTCGATGCTCCCACCCGGAATCCGATAAATCACCAGGTCAGCACCGATATCGGGGACGATCTCAGGGTTCACCCCGAGACCTTCGGCCCGCAAACGACCGACAGCGATCAGGGCCGACGGCCATAATCGGGACTCGACCGCGAGGAGGACCCATGGAACCCATCGTCACGACCACCAGCGGCGCGGTGCGCGGCCGGACCGAGGCAGGCGTCACCCGGTTCCTCGGAGTGCCCTACGCCGCGGCGCCGGTCGGGGCGAAACGTTTCCAGCTGCCCGAGCCCGCCCCGGCCTGGGACGGCGTCCGCGAGGCCACCGACATGGGCGCGACCTGCGCGCAGTCGCCGTACCCCGCGCCGATCCACGCCCTGATCGGCAGTGACGGCATCCCCGGCGACGACTACCTCAATGCCAACGTGTGGACCCCGGATCCGGCCGCGAGCGGCCTGCCGGTGCTGGTGTGGATCCACGGCGGCGCGTTCGTGCGCGGCTCCAACGCCCGCGCGATCTACGACGGCGCCGCCTTCGCCCGCGACGGTGTGGTGCTGGTGTCGATCAACTACCGGCTCGGCATCTCCGGGTTCGCCGTCATCGACGGCGCGCCGCTCAATCGCGGCCTGCACGACCAGATCTTCGCGCTGCGGTGGGTGCGCGAGAACATCGCGGCTTTCGGCGGCGATCCGGACAACGTGACCATCTTCGGGGAATCGGCGGGCGGGATGAGCGTGGCCGCGCTCATCGCCGCACCGCAGACCACCGGGCTGTTCCGGCGCGCGATCATGCAGAGCGGCAACGGCTCGGTCGCCGCCGACGCACGCGACGCCAGGAATGTCGCGGCCGCGGTGGCCGCCGAGCTCGGCATCGAACCCACGGCCGCCGCGTTCGGCGAGCTCGGCCCCGACCAGCTGCGGACCGCGCAGAACGCGGTGGCGCTCGCGCTGATGACCGATCCCGACCCGCAGCGCTGGGGCCCGTCGGTGATCGCACAGGGACTGAGCATCATGAGCCTGTTCCCGGTGATCGACGACGACATCGTGCCCGGCGGCGCGGCCGCGGTGCTGGCCGCCCATCCCGAACGCGCGGTGCCGCTCATCGCGGGCACCACCGCCGACGAGTTCCGGTTCTTCACCGTGCCGACCGGCATCGCCGCCGCCGTCACCGCCGACACCCTGCCCTTCGTGCTCACCCGCTACGGCATCGATCCCGCGGTGGCGCAGACCTATTCGGCCGGGCGACCCGACGCGACCCCGGCGGAGATCTTCAACGCGATCCTCACCGACTGGTGCTTCCGCGCGGGCACCATGGACTTCGCCGAGGCCAACGCGGCGAGCGCGCCGACTCACGTCTACGAATTCGCCTGGCCCACCGGACTTCCCGGCCTGGGCGCCTGCCATGTGCTGGAGGTGCCGTTCGTCTTCGACGCGCTCGCCGGGGCGCATTCGCTGACCGGGCCGCATCCGCCACAGGCGCTGGCCGACGAGATCCACGCGGCCTGGGTAGCTTTCGCGACCGACGGCGAGCCGGGCTGGGCCGCCTTCGACAGCGCGGACAAGCGGGTCCGGATCTTCGACGTGCCGGAATCGTCGACGGTGGCGAATCCCCGTGGCGCCGAACTCGACGCGCTGCGCCAGACCATCGCCTGACGCGCGCCGGCGGTGCGGCCGTGGCTATCGCGGCCGGTGCACGGTTCCGTCGGCCAGATCGGCCAGTGCCTGGGCCCAGCCGTCGAGCCGGTCGGCGGCCTCGCGCAGGTCGGCGACGATCCCGTTGAACTGGTAGGCGACCACGGTGTCCTCGGGCACGGCCAGGATGCGCGCCGCCGCGGCGACGAGCTGCTCGTATTCCAGCACGCCGGTCTCCAGGCGAGCGAGCACACCGGTGACGGTGGTCTTCAGTGCGGTCACGGTCTCGGGATTGGCGCGCCCGACGGTGTCGGCGGCCTGTTCCATCGCGACGATGTCGGCGGCCAGCGCGTGCAGGGCGGCCGAGCCCGAGCGGGCCGTCTCGAGCAGGTCGCGCAGTTCGTCCTCGGGCAGGCGCCGGGTGCGGGCGATCTGGGCGCCCAGGCCGTGCAGCGCGCGTTCGGCGCGGATCAGGCGCTGGACCGGACCGCGGGCCACCGAGCGCAGGCCCGGTGACTTCCGGGCGACGAACGCCGCCTGCGGCAGCGGCTGCCCGCGCAGTTGCAGATACCGGCGGGCACTCAGCGCGGTACCGGTGACGAATGCGACGGCGCCGCCGCCGATCACGACGACCGCCCAGGCCGGCGCCGAGACCACGGCCAGCCCGACCGCGCCGACGGTGGTGATGCCCGACGCGGTGCCGAGCTGGAAGCTGCGCCGGCGGGCGCGGCGCCGCCGGCGCAGTTCGCGTTCGCGCGGGTCGGCCCAGCGCCGCACGGCGACCATCGCCTGCTCACCGACCTCCCGCAGGGTGGCGGGCACCCCACCGGGCGCGGCGGGCAGCGCAGGCCCCGTCGACTCGGCGATCTCGGCCCGCTCGCGCCGTGTTCTCCCGCTCATGCCCTCATTCTTCCGTCGCACCGACAAGCTCCGCAGCGCCCAGGTCTACCACCTACCCCTGACAACCCACCGCGGGCCGACCGCACGACCCCGGCGACGACCCGGACGGGTCGGCGATCGCGGTGACCCCGCCGACCGGGCGCCGTGGTCTGGACGACGGCGCCTGCTCGGCGGGACCCGGGGGCCACGACGGTCAGGTCACTGCTGCGCGGTCTGGCCCTTGTTGATCTGCGGTGCCTGGGCGGGCTGCGGCTTGGCCGGGTCGATCGCCTGGGCGTTGTTGCCGGTGGGCAGGGCGTCGCCGCGCATCGAGGCACGGATCTGCTCGAGCTTGCTGTGGCCCGCCATCTGGATGCTGGCCTGCTGGACCTCCATCATGCGGCCCTGCACGGTGTTCTGTGCCAGTTCGGCGGCACCGAGCGCGTTGGCGTAGCGCCGCTCGATCTTGTCGCGCACCGCGTCGAGGCTGGGGGTGGAACCGGGTGCGGACAGGGTGGAGTCCATCTGCTGCAGCGAGGCCGAGACCTGCTCCTGCATCTTGGCCTGCTCGAGCTGGCTGAGCAGCTTGGTGCGCTCGGCCACCTTCTGCTGCAGCATCATCGCGTTCTGCTCGACCGCCTTCTTGGCCTGCGCGGCGGCCTGCAGGGACTGGTCGTGCAGCACCTTGAGGTCTTCCACCGACTGCTCGGCGGTGACCAGCTGCGCGGCGAACGCCTCGGCGGCGTTGGTGTACTGGATCGCCTTCTCGGTGTCGCCCGCGGCGGACGCCTGATCGGCCAGGGTGACGGCCTGACGGGCGTTGGCGTTGAGCTTCTCGACCTCGTCGAGCTGGCGGTTCAGCTTCATCTCCAGCTGGCGCTGGTTACCGATCACCGACGCCGCCTGCTGCGACAGCGCCTGGTGCTGACGCTGCGCCTCCTCGATAGCCTGCTGAATCTGGACCTTCGGATCCGCATGCTCCTCGATCTTGGAGTCGAAGAGGGCCATCATGTACTTCCAGGCCTTCACGAACGGATTAGCCATCGATTGATCCCGCCTCCATCTGTGCGTCGCGTGTGCGACGTGTGGTGCGCGACCGTCACGCACCAGATATGTGCTTATCCTTCACCATGCGGCACCCGGGCCGGTGCGACCGGCCCGATCGACGCCTGATGAGAATCTATCCGTTCTCACCAACTGCGCGCAGCGTCTCGCGCCCCGGGCGCGTGGTTCGCCGCGTCACATTCCCTTCACCAGTACCAGCATCTCGGCCCTCGGCGCCGGGATGACGATCCGGGTGTCCTCGGCGATGCCGATCCGGGCGCCCTGGTCCGCCGACGCGCTCGCCGTGGCGGCGGGCTCCGGCGTGGCGGCGGGCTCGGCGGCGGCGGGCTCGGCCGCGGGTGCCTCGCGCTCGGCGGCGGGGCCGGTCAGCGCGGGCTCGCGCGGCGCCGAACCGTCGGCGCCCGCCATGATGGTGCTCACGTCCCACAGCACCCGCGACAGCGGCACGTCCAGCGCCTCGCAGATGGCGGCGAGCAGTTCACTGGAGGCTTCCTTGCGGCCGCGCTCCACTTCCGACAGATAGCCGAGGCTCACGCGCGCCGAGGTGGACACCTCGCGCAGCGTTCGATGCTGGGCGAGACGTGCACGCCGCAGACTGTCCCCGATTGCCTCCCGCAGCAGCGTCATCTCGTTCTCCTCCACCTCGTGTCACCGCCGCAGCGGTGTTCACCTCTTTCTGGCACAACGTCGAGCATCGGCCGGTGGTTCCCGGCCGCGGCTAGTTCGTCGTCACACAGCGCAGCAACTCCCGCACCGCGCAGTGCGCGGCACCGATCCTGATCGTCCACCGGTCGCCGTGCAGTTTCAACCGGACCACCTCACTGTGCTGTGGACCGGCCAATCCGAGGTATACCGTCCCGACCGGGTGCCCGTCCTGGGAATCGGGTCCGGCGACCCCGGTCAACCCGACACCCCAGTCGGCGCCGCAGCACTGCCGAGCTCCCACGGCCAGCTGTTCGGCGGTCGACGCGGCCACCGGCCCATCGGTCCGCAGGATCTCGTCGTCGACGCAGGCCAGGCGGTTCTTCAGGTCCGTGGCGTAGACGATCAGGCCCCCGCGCAGCACCGTGCTGGCCCCGGGCACACCGGCCACGGTGGCGGCCAGCAGGCCCGCGGTGAGCGATTCGGCGGTGGCGACCGTCTGCCCGGCCGCGTTCAGTGCCCTGACCAGCTCGGCGACCGGCGCGCCGTCGACGAGGGGATCGCTCACGCGGGCGACTCGCCCCGCGAGCGTCCACCGGCCAGCCACAGCCGGGCCGCCTGCCCGACATAGTCCAGGCCGGTGATCACCGTCAGCGCCACGGCCACGTACATCAGCACCATGCCCGCGGTGGCGAAGGCGCCCGACAGCGGCAGCAGCAGCATCGCGATGGCGATCGACTGCACCAGCGTCTTGAGCTTGCCGCCCCGCCCGGCCGGGATGACGCCCCGGCGCACGACCACCAGCCGCAGCAGCGTCACGCCGATCTCACGGCCGCAGATGACCAGGGTGATCCACCAGGGCAGATCGCCCAGGATCGAGAGCCCGATCAGGGCCGAACCGATCAGCGCCTTGTCGGCGATGGGGTCGGCGAGCTTGCCGAAGTCGGTGACCAGACCGTATTTGCGGGCCAGTTGCCCGTCGAAGCGATCGGTGATCGCGGCCAGCCCGAACAGGGCCGCGGCCGCCCAGCGCCAGCGGGTGTCGTGCCCACCCTCGGCGAACAGCGCGAGGACGAACAGCGGGACCAGCGCGATCCGCGCGATGGTCAGCACATTGGCGATGTTGAGCAGGGGAACGTGCGCCTCGGCACGCTCGGGTAGCGCGCCCGGCGGCGCGGCGGCCTCCCACCCACGATCGATCTCTTCCGGTCGCACGCTCATGCCCCACCCTCTCCGGCACTGCGCCGACATCGACCCGGATCGCGCGCGGTTTGCTCACGCCGGGGACACCGCCCCACCCGGTCGTCGAGCCCGGCGCGATGCGGTGAGCGGAACGACAGGATGTGCGGCACATGTTCAGACTATCGGTAACCGGGCCGACTACTGTGCACCCCATGACCTCACGGGGACCACGGAGTGGTTCGACCAGCGACGCGCAATCCGCCGCGCCCACCGCGGCGCACGTTCCCGGCGTGATCGTGCGACGAGCGCGAACCTCCGACGTCCCCGAGATCAAGCGTCTGGTCGACGAGTACGCGGGTCGCATCCTGCTGGAGAAGAACCTGGTCACGCTGTACGAGTCGGTCCAGGAATTCTGGGTGGCCGAGCTGGACGGGCAGGTCGTCGGTTGCGGTGCGCTGCACGTGCTGTGGGCCGATCTGGGCGAGGTGCGCACGGTCGCCGTCGACCCGGTCGTGAAGGGCCGCGGGGTGGGCGGCGCGGTCGTGGACCGGCTGATCACGGTCGCGCGGGAGTTGCAGCTGCAGCGGCTGTTCGTGCTGACCTTCGAGACCGACTTCTTCGGCAGGCACGGTTTCGTCGAGATCGACGGCACGCCGGTCACCGCCGAGGTGTACGCGGAGATGTGCCGGTCCTACGACACCGGCGTCGCCGAATTCCTGGACCTGAGCTACGTCAAGCCGAACACCCTCGGCAACACCCGCATGCTGCTGACGCTCTGAGATTCCGCTCGACCGCGCCCGGCGTCACCGGGCACTCACCAGAAAGTGATACGCCCGTGCCGATTTTTGCCGTCCACTACACCTACACCGACGCCACCGCGGCCGACCGCGCCACGCACCGCCCCGAGCATCGTGGCTGGCTCCACGCCCTGGTCGACGCGGGCACGGTGCTCACCAGCGGCCCCTACCCGGACGGCACCGGCGCGCTGCTGATCTTCCGCGCCGCGGATGCCGCCTCGCTCACCGAACTGCTCGGCGAGGACCCGTTCGCGCTGAAGGGCCTGATCGAGGCCGTGCGCGTGGTGGAGTGGCTGCCGGTGATGGGCGCCTTCGCCGAGTAGCGAAGCCAGGGACACGACACTGCCCGGAACCTCAACGGTTCCGGGCAGTGCGCGGTCAGGCCTTCTCGGCGTTGCGGGTGCGCAGCAGGCTCGCCACCGTCGCCACCACCAGGATGCCGATGATGACGCTCAGCGAGACCGGGGTGGAGATCTCCGGCACGCTCACGTGCTCACCGCCGTTGATGAACGGCAGCGTGTTCTCGTGCAGCGCGTGCAGCACCAGCTTGATGCCGATGAACGCGAGGATGGCCGCCAGGCCGTAGGACAGGTACACCAGGCGGTCGAGCAGGCCGCCGATGAGGAAGTACAGCTGGCGCAGACCCATCAGGGCGAAGGCGTTGGCGGTGAACACCAGGTACGGCTGCTCGGTGAGGCCGTAGATGGCCGGGATCGAGTCCAGCGCGAACAGCAGGTCGGCGAAGCCGATGGCCAGCAGCGCCAGCAGCAGCGGGGTGACCACCCGTTTGCCGTCGATCCGGGTGATGAGCTTGTCACCGTCGTACTGGTCGGTGGTGGGCAGGATCCGCTTGGCCAGCGCGACGATGCGGCTGTCGCGCTGTTGTTCGTGCTCGACCTCGTGCCCGCTCTCGCGCAGCAGGTTGAACGCGGTGTAGATCAGGAACGCGCCGAACAGGTAGAACACCCAGCTGAACGCGCTGATCGCGGCCGCGCCGACGGCGATGAACACACCGCGCATCACCAGCGCCAGCACGATGCCGATCAGCAGCACCTTCTGCTGGTAGATCCGGGGCACCGCGAAGGTGCTCATGATGATCAGGAAGATGAACAGGTTGTCCACCGAGAGGGCTTTCTCGGTGACGAAGCCGGCGTAGTACTCCCCCGCGTACGTGCCGCCCCACTTCCAGGCGACGAACAGGCCGAACAGCAGGGCGAGGCCGATGTAGACCGCCGACCAGAAACCCGATTCCTTGAAGGTGGGTTCGTGCGGCGTGCGGACATGGGCGAAGAAGTCGAAGACGAACAAGCCGAGGATCACCAGTCCGGTGATCACCCACTCGAGCGTGGTCACCTGCATGTGGTGGTCCGATCGATGAAGTTCATGCCGTCCATCATGCCCGAAATGTCCGTTTCAGTCGGCTTTGCGGAACGCTTGCCCGTCATGATTTCACACACACGCCCGCTGACCAGCGCACGGGCCGGTCGGCGCGTCGCGAGGGCAGGCGCGAAAAAAGCCGTTTACCGGCGGGCCCGCGCGCTGCTACCGTCGTCGCATCGCCAGACACCAACCACCGCACCACGAGAGGAGCGAGCCGTGATCGGATCCACCGCGTACAACGAACGTCGTGTCGACATGTTCCGGCACTCCCCGGGTGCCGTGCCGCCGCAGCGCCTTTCGCGCGCGGCCGACGCCTGCTGACCGGCACCGTCCCGGCCTGACCCAGGCACCGTTCCTTTTCCCGTTGCGGCCCGCCGTGGCCACCCCTCCCCCGACTCGTGTCCGCGGCCGGGGCGATCACCCATCCCTTCTCGGCTCACGCAGGTGCCGACGGGCTCTCATAAGGCCCGGACGCGCGGTTCGACTCCGCGGTGAGCCACGGTCCCTCCTCGTTCGTCGCCGACTGCTCCCGGCACGGTCAGAGCAAACCAGCAACGCGCGCCGCCCGGCGCGCGCAGACCTACTCGTCCTCGGCACCGGCGCCGGGGTCGCCGCCCCGGATCGACCACAGCAGCCCGTCCAGCTCGTCGGGCTTGACCAGCACGTCGCGTGCCTTCGAGCCCTCGCTGGGGCCGACGACGCCGCGCGTCTCCATCAGGTCCATCAACCGGCCCGCCTTGGCGAAGCCGACGCGCAGCTTGCGCTGCAGCATCGAGGTGGACCCGAACTGCGAGGTGACCACCAGCTCCACGGCCTGCAGCAGCACGTCCATGTCGTCGCCGATATCGGGATCGACGTCCTTGGCCTCGCCCGCCTTGGCGGCGGTGACGCCCTCCTGGTACTCCGGTTCGGCCTGGGTCTTGCTGAACTCGACGACCGCGTGGATCTCCTCGTCGGAGATGAACGCGCCCTGCAACCGGGTCGGCTTACCGGCGCCCATCGGCAGGAACAGGCCGTCGCCCATGCCGATCAGCTTCTCCGCGCCCGGCTGATCCAGGATGACGCGCGAGTCGGTGAGCGAGGAGGTGGCGAAGGCCAGCCGGGAGGGCACGTTGGTCTTGATCAGACCGGTGACCACGTCGACCGAGGGGCGCTGGGTGGCCAGCACCAGGTGGATGCCCGCGGCGCGCGCCTTCTGGGTGATCCGCACGATCGCGTCCTCGACGTCGCGCGGCGCGGTCATCATCAGGTCGGCGAGCTCGTCGACGATGGCCAGGATGTACGGGTACGGCCGGTACACGCGTTCGCTGCCCAGCGGCGCGGTGATCTGGCCCGACTTGACCTTCTTGTTGAAGTCGTCGATGTGGCGGACCTTGTTGGCCTGCATGTCCTGATAGCGCTGCTCCATCTCCTCCACCAGCCAGGCCAGCGCGGCGGCGGCCTTCTTCGGCTGGGTGATGATGGGCGTGATCAGGTGCGGAATGCCCTCGTACGGGGTGAGTTCCACCATCTTCGGGTCGATCAGGATCATCCTGACCTCGTCGGGGGTGGCCCGGTGCAGCAGCGAGACCAGCATCGAGTTGACGAAACTCGACTTACCGGAACCGGTGGAACCGGCCACCAGCAGGTGCGGCATCTTGGCCAGGTTCGCCGAGACGAACTCGCCCTCGATGTTCTTGCCGAGCCCGATCACCAGCGGATGGTGGTCGTTGCGGGTGTGCGGCGATTTGAGCACGTCGGCCAGGCGGACCAGCTCGCGATCGGAGTTGGGCACCTCGATGCCGACCGCGGACTTGCCCGGGATCGGCGCGAGCAGGCGCACGTTCTCGGTGGCCACCGCGTAGGCCAGATTGCGGTGCAGCGCGGTGATCTTCTCGACCTTCACGCCGGGGCCGAGCTCCACCTCGTAGCGGGTGACGGTCGGGCCGCGCACGAAACCGGTGACCGCGGCGTCGATCTTGAACTGCACCAGCACCTCGGTGATCGCCTCGATCATCGATTCGTTGGCGGCCGAACGCTTCTTGGGCGGGTCGCCGTCGAGCAGCAGGGTCAGCGGCGGCAGTGTGTAGTCGCCGTCCACGACGCGGTCGGTGACGAACTCCGGTTCCGCGGGCGGCGGCGGGGTCTGGTCGACGGCCTTGGCGGGCGGGCGTTTCCGGGCCGGCTTGGGCGCCGGTTCGGGCGCGGGGGGCTGCTCGTCGAACTGCAGCTGCTTGGCCTCGCGCAGCGGCGGTTCGCCCAGCGACTCGGTGAGCGCGTCGGAGCCGGCGAACTCGTCGGGTGGGTAATTGTCGTCCGGGGTGCGGCCACGGCGGCGGGTTCGGCTGCGGTGGACCGGGAATCCGTCCTCGTCGTAGTTCGCCGGATCGTACGGGTCGTCGTCGTGGTGCTCGCCGAGGCCGAAGTACTCGCGCAGCGCCGAGGGGACCTCGCGCACGGTGGTGCCGGTGAGCAGCAGCACGCCGAACATCATGGCCAGCAGCAGGATCGGCAAGGCCAGCCAGGGCGTGAGGCCCTGGCCGAGCGGGCCGCCGATCGCGTAGCCGAGCACGCCCGCCGCCCGCGAGCGCCCGTGTGCGTCGGTGGGCGAACCGGCCGCCAGGTGCCACACGCCGAGCGCGGGCAGCACCACCAGCAGGCCGCCCAGGACCAGGCGCGGCCGGATCTCGGGGTGCGGTTCGGTGCGCATGAGGACCACGGCCAGGCCGATGAACAGCAGCGGCGCGAGCCCACCGGCGGTACCGGCGACGGCGCGCACGATGTCTTCGAGGAACCGGCCGACCGGCCCGCCCGCCGACAGCCACATGGCGGCCGCGATGATCGCGCTCAGCGCGATGAGGGCCAGGCCGATGCCGTCGCGTCGGTGCCCGTGCTCGATCTCGCCGGCACGGCTGAGCGTGCGAGTGGTGGCGCCGACACCGCGGGCCAGCATGGTCCAGCCGCTGCCGACACCGCGTCCGATCACCGCCAATGGCGCCGTGTTCGACGCGCGTTTGACCGGTTTGCGCGCGGGGGTGGCGCGCCCACGCGGCGCCGCCGACGCTCGCGGAGCCGCCGCACGGGAGCGCGCCGGCGGCGTCTGCCCCCGGCTCGTTCCCGCCCGCGCCCGAGAGGTGGTGGTGCTGCGGGACTTACCTGCCATGACCATCAGGCTAGCCGCTCGGGCACCGTCCGGACCATCCGCAACACTGGCCCCACCCCGGTTGCGACGCTGATCTCACCCGGAGTCGCAGGTAGCGGGGCCCCGGTCAGCGCGCGGAAAACTCGCCCGGAACCGCGTTTCGCGGGTGTCGGCTTATCGAAACCTTGGCGAACGCCTGTATTTCGGCCGTTGGACCGCCGCAGCGCTGGCGCGGGCGCCGATCGGCTCGGTACGTTGACTGCGCTCGATCGGGCCGACGGCCCGTGTTTTGTGAAGGGGAACCTACAAGTGAAGAGACTGCTCACCAGCGCTGCCGTGTTCGGTGCCACGACCGCGGCGTTGTTCGCGGGGCACATCGCGCCGGCGAACGCGCAAGCGAGCTACTACGGTGCCATCGCGGCATCGGTCCGGGCGGGGGTCTACGGGTACGCCACCGATTACGGCAGTTACGCCGATGCCGAGGCGGGCGCCATGGCGGCCTGCCGGCGCGGCGGTGGCGGCGGTGGCTGCGATGTGAAGGTGTCCTATCGCAACGGCTGCGGCGCCATCGCGATCTCGCGCGGCTGGTGGAGCTACGGCAACGCCGCGACCATCGGCGGCGCCAAACGTGAAGCACTGAACAGCAATCCGGGCAACGCCTCCATCAAGCACTGGAACTGCACGAGCGGTTACCAGCTGTGAATCTTTCGACCACGACCCGGGGAGTTGTAGTGAACAACCGTCCATTCAAGACCGCCGCCGCCCTCGTCGCGATCGTCGCGGCACTCGGGCTCACCGCCTGCGGTTCCGGCTCCGACACCACCGCGACCGGTGGCCAGAGCACGACCGCCGCGGGCGGAGCGTTCGAATCGGGCAACACCAAGCAGGGCAAGGAGGAGGGTGGCGAGCCCGCGCCCACCACCCCGCCGAATCTGCCCAAGCCCACCGCGGCCGAGCTGAACAGCCGGATCAACAAGGCGCTGGCCGGTCAGCTCACCGGGGACGAGAAGAAGACCTACATCGAGGACGCCGACCAGGACCCGATGCTGGTCGACAAGTTCGTCGACGCCGCGAAGAAGAACAAGGTGACCGTCGCGATCACCACCGTCGGGGAACCCGCCGACGGCAAGCTCAAGGCCGACGCCGACGTCACCATCGACGGCAAGCCGGTCCAGAACGCCTTCGTCGACTTCGTCGCCGAGGACGATTCGTGGAAGGTCTCGCACACCTTCGCCTGCAATATCGTGAAGTCGGCCCAGCTCGACTCCGCGGCCTGCCAGGCCTGAGACGACGAAACCGCCGGGAGACCTTGTCTCCCGGCGGTTCTCGCGTAGCGGATCAGACGCCGATGACCGTGGGCACGATCATCGGGCGACGGCGGTAGGTGTCGGCGACCCAGCGGCCGACCACCCGGCGCACACCCTGGGCGATGCGGTGGGTGTCGGTGATGCCCTCGCCGGCCAGGCGCAGCAGCTCGGCCTCGACCAG
Organism: Nocardia asteroides; assembly: GCF_900637185.1. Lineage (NCBI taxonomy): Bacteria > Bacillati > Actinomycetota > Actinomycetes > Mycobacteriales > Nocardiaceae > Nocardia > Nocardia asteroides. Next base: position 5,527,917 of record NZ_LR134352.1, read on the forward strand.
CTCGTTCGCGCCGTTGATGGCGTTCGGGTCGTCGGAGAAGCCACGTCCGTTGAGCTCGGTGCTGACCGCCTTGCCGGTGGTCGAGTCGATGACGACGGTGATGGAGATGAAGCCACCCTCACCGAGGACCAGCCGGTCCGACAGGGTCGACTCGCCGACGTCACCGACGGAGAGGCCGTCGACGTAGACGTGCCCGACCGGCACCCGGCCCACGATGGAGGCGATGCCGTCGACCAGGTCGACCACGACGCCGTCCTCGGCCAGCACCACGCGCTCCTCGGGCACGCCCGTGGCCACCGCGAGCGCGGCGTTGGCGCGCAGGTGCCGCCATTCGCCGTGCACCGGCATGGCGTTGGTGGGGCGCACCGCGTTGTACAGGTAGAGCAGCTCGCCGGCCGAGGCGTGGCCGGAGACGTGCACCTTCGCGTTCTGCTGGGTGATGACGGTGGCGCCGAGCCGGGCCAGGCCGTTGACCACGGCGAACACCGAGTTCTCGTTGCCGGGGATCAGCGAGGAGGCCAGCACGATCAGGTCGTCGGCGCGGATGTTGATCTGGCGGTGGTCGCCACGCGCCATCCGGGCCAGCGCCGACAGCGGTTCGCCCTGGGAACCGGTGGAGATCAGCACCAGGCGGTTGCCGGGCAGGTTCGCGGCGGCGTCGAGGTCGACGACCACGTTGTCGGGCACCGTCAGATAGCCCAGATCCTGGGCGATCTGCATGTTGCGCACCATCGAGCGGCCCACGAAGCACACCTTGCGGTTGTACTTCTGCGCCACGTCCACGACCTGCTGGATGCGGTGCACATGGCTGGCGAAGGACGCCACGATGACGCGGTTGCGCGCCTTGCCGATGACATTGTCGAGGACCCCGCCGATCTCGCGTTCGGGGGTGACGAAGCCGGGGACCTCGGCATTGGTGGAGTCGACCAGGAACAGGTCGACGCCCTCGTCGCCGAGGCGCGAGAAGCCGGCCAGGTCGGTGAGACGCCCGTCCAGCGGCAGCTGGTCGAGCTTGATGTCACCGGTGTGCAGGACCACGCCCGCCTCGGTACGGATGGCGACCGCGATGGCGTCCGGGATGGAGTGGTTGACCGCGAAGTACTCGCACTCGAACGGGCCGTGCACGGTGGTCTCGCCCTCGGCGACCTCCATGAGCTTGGGCTGCAGCCGGTGCTCGCGGCACTTGGCGGCGACCAGCGCGAGGGTGAACTTGGCGCCGATCACGGGGATGTCGGGGCGGTTGCGCAGCAGGAACGGCACCGCGCCGATGTGGTCCTCGTGGCCGTGGGTGAGCACGATGGCGACGATGTCGTCCATCCGGTCCTCGATGGGCCGGAAGTCGGGCAGGATCAGGTCGACGCCGGGCTGCTGGTCCTCGGGGAACAGCACGCCGCAGTCGACGATCAGCAGCTTGCCGTTGTACTCGAAGACCGTCATGTTGCGGCCGATTTCGCCGATGCCGCCGAGCGCGAACACGCGCAGGCCGTTCTTCGGCAGCTTCGGCGGGGCGCCGAGCTTGTCCTGGGCCGCCTTCTCCCGCGGTTCGGCGGTGCCGGCCGCGCCACGGCCGCGGCCGCCGCCCTGCCTGCCCCGGCCGCCACCGCGAGACTGCTGCTGCGGGGCCTGCTCGGCGGGCTGCTTGGCCTTGGCGCGCCGCGAGCTCGCCTTCTTCGGCGCGGTGGCCTGCTCCTCGGGGACGCTGATCAGATCGGTGCCGACCTCGGCGGCGCCCACCAGATTCGCCTCGGCGACGATCTCGGCGACCGGCTGGGCCGGTGCCGCGGTGTCGGCGGCCTGCGGGGTCTCGACGGGTGTGGGTTCGGGTGCCCCCGCGGCGCGGGAGGCGGAACGGCGGCGCGGACGGCGCGCGACGGGCTCGCTCATGCCGTCACCCCCACGGCCTGCAGATCGAGGGCCAGCTCGTCGAGCTGGTCCGAGGTGGGCATCAGCTGCGGCAACCGGGGCTCACCCACGTCGACGCCGAGCAACTTGAGCGCTCCCTTGCACATCGCCACACCTCCCAGGCGGGTCATGGCCGCGAACAGCGGCAGCAGTGTCGCGTTGATCTCCCTGGCCCTGGCCACATCGCCGGCGGTGTAGGCCTGGTGGATCTCGCGCAGGCGGTCGGGCACGATGTGGCCGATCACGCTGATGAAGCCGGTGGCGCCCACCGAGAGCCAGGGCAGGTTGAGCCCGTCGTCGCCGGAGTAGAAGTCCAGGCCGGTGGTCGCGATCAGGTCGGCGCCGGAGACCAGGTCGCCCTTGGCGTCCTTGACCGCGACGATATTGGGATGCTCGGCGAGGCGGCGGATCGTGTCGATGGCGATCGGCACGATCGACCGCGGCGGAATGTCGTAGAGCGTCACGGGCAGGGCGGTGGCGTCGGCGACCGCGGTGAAGTGCGCGAGCAGACCCTCCTGCGTCGGGCGGGAGTAGTAGGGGGTCACCACCAGCAGGCCGTGCGCGCCCGCGTTCTCGGCGGCGCGCGCCAGCTCGATCGAATGCGCGGTGTCGTAGGTGCCCGCACCGGCGATGATGGTGGCCCGGTCGCCGACCGCGTCGACGACCGCGCGCAGCAGTTCGGCCTTCTCCTGCTCGGTGGTGGTCGGCGACTCGCCCGTGGTGCCCGAGATCGCCAGCAGATCCACGCCACGGTCCACCAGGCGCGCGGCCAGTGCCACACCGGCATCGACGTCGAGCTTGCCCGCAGCGCTGAAGGGGGTCACCATCGCGACACCTACCGTGCCGGACGCGTGCAGCTCCGTTGGCGTCGATTCACCGTTCGTCATGGTCAGAAAGGCTACCCGGTCGCCGAACCAGCCTCGACACCCTAGCGCCCGATCCGGCTGCCGGTGGGTGTTTTTCACCGTTGTCCCAGGACAGCGGTGACGCCACGGGTTCCTTGCGTGATGTCATTTATGACGCCAGACTGGTGTCATGGATCTGAACGCTCATACCGCGCGGCTGCGCGAGGAACTGATCGCCGCCGCCGCCCTCGGCGACGAGAAAACGCAGGCCACCGCCGCCGCACTGGCCGCGGCGGTGGAGAGTTCGAGCCGGCTGGTGCTGCTCTCGGCGCTGTCGGAACTGGCCGCCGAGATCAGTACCGAGCTGGGTGACCGCACCGTGCACGTGCGCCTGGAGGGCACCGAGGCGGTCGCCGACGTGCGCAAGAACACGGCGACGGGCTCCGACGAGCCGCCGACCTTCGAGGAGATGACCGGCGACATCAGCCGCGTCACCCTGCGGCTGGTCGAGCAGCTCAAGTCCAAGGCCGAGGAGGCGGCGGCGCAGAACGGCCAGTCGCTGAACTCGTGGCTCTCCGGTGCCGTCACCGGCGCGCTGCGCGATCAGATGCGCGGCCCGGGCTCGAAGGGCTGGTGACCGCGCCCGGTCACAGCAGGGGCGCCAGATCACCGCGCTCGCCGATGACCACCTCGTCGAGCTCGAGCCAGTCGGCCATCTCGCGCAGCGCCGTGCGCAGCGCCGCCGCGGTCTCGGCGGTGGCGTGGCCGGGTTCGGCGAAGGCGCCGGGTGCGAGCAGCCTGCCGCTGCCGCGCTCGGCGCGCAGGTCCACCCGGCCGACCAGCTCGCCGTCGAGCAGGAACGGGAAGACGTAGTAGCCGTGCACCCGTTTGGGTTCGGGTGTGTAGATCTCGATGCGGTAGTGGAAGCCGAAGATCCGCTGGGTGCGTGGGCGGAAGAAGATCAACGGGTCGAACGGGCACAGCAGCGCGGCGCCGGTGATCCGGCGCGGGGTGCTCGCCTCCGGGTGCAGGTAGGCGGGCGCGTCCCAGCCGTCGACGTCGACCGGGATCAGCTCACCGGCGTCGACGAGATCGGCGATCGCGGGCGCGCTCTGGCGGCGTTGCAGCCGGTAGTAGTCGCGCAGGTCGGCCTCGGTGCCGATGCCGAGCGCGCGGGCGGACCGGCGCAGCAGTTCGCGCACGGCCTCGTCCTCGGGGACGCGCCGGTCCAGGACGTCGGCGGGCACGACCCGCTCGGTGAGGTCGTAGTGCCGGGTGAAACCGGCGCGGCGCGCGATCGACAGCTCGCCCGCGGCGAAGAGTTGCTCGCACACCAGTTTGGTGTCGCTCAGGTTCCACCAGGTGCCCTTGGCGCGGGGCTTGTCCAGCTCCAGATGCCGTTCGATCTCACCGGCGCTGGCGGCGCCGACCTCGGTGACCACGTCGAGGATGTCCTTGCCCAGGGTCGGATTGCGTTCGGCGGCCTTGCGCATCCCCGCCCAGCGCCCGTCCTGGTACTCGGTCATCCGCCAGCGCAGCAGCGGCCAGTCGGCGACGGGGATCAGCGCGGCCTCGTGCGCCCAGTACTCGACCAGGCCGCGCCGGGCCCGCGGACTGTCGGACCAGGCTGCTCGCTCCAGCAGGGTGCGGTCGTAGGGACCGATCCTGCTGAACACCGGCGCGTAGTGTGCCCGCACCACGGCCGAGACCGAATCCAGTTGCAGCAGGCGGGTTCTGGCGACCACGTCGAGCACCGCCCGGCGGTTCGGCTTGGCCGGTCTGCGCTTACCGAAACCCTGCGCGGCCAGCGCGATCCGCCGGGCCGTCGCCGCATTCATCCGCTGCATCCGCTCAGCCTGGCACAGGGGTCCGACAGGTGCGGCGGGCTCAGGTGGAGACCCGCACGACCCCGGCGGTATCGATCTCGGTGCGCCGGTCCCCCAGCGGCCCGGCGGCCAGCACCGTCGCCACCCACCTTCGCCCGATCGGCAGCACCCGCACGGTGACGGTGCCCGCGTCGGCGGTGTCGAGTTCGGCGACGGCGGCGTCGATCACGTTGGCGCGCACCCAGGTCGGGACGCCACGGAAGCCGCCGTCGTCGAGCAGGGTCACCTCGACGCCGCGGCCGCGCGCGCCCCGGGCGGCGGCGCTGAGCCGTTCGGTGACCAGTTCGGGGGCGCGCAGGCCGTCGCGCAGTTCGGCTTCGAGCAACCGGCACTGTTCGCGTTCGGCCGCGGTGAGCCGGGCGCCCTCGGCGATCCGGGCCAGGATCGGGCGGGCGACCTGGTCGAGCCGGGCCAGCTGCCGGTCGCGTTCGGCGCTGGCGGCCGAGAGCGCGGCCTCGGTGGCGGCGCGCCGGTTGGCCTGGCCGCGCAGTTCGCGCAGCGAGCGCTGGGTGGGCCGCACGATGGCCATGAACACCGTCACCACGCCGACGGTGGCCACCGGGGTCAGCGCCCGCACCACCGTCTCCGGATGCCAGGTGGTGAACACCCCCATCGTGATCAGCACCGTCGCGGCGGCGGCCACCCCGAGCCAGGCCGACAGGATCCGCCCGCGCAGCACCAGCATGGCCAGCAGATAGGAGGTGGGGTAGGCGGTCCACAGCTGATGCGAGAACCCGACCGGGTTCTGCACCCACGGCACCGTCAGCGCCATCGCCACCGGCCCGGCGCAGGCGACGTAGGCGGTGGCGGGCCAGGGCAGCGGGTCCACCGGGAACACCAGCACCACCAGCGCGGCCACGGCCATCAGCACCAGCGCGCAGGCGGCCGGGATCGGCGGCACGATGTCGAAGTTCACCCGCAGGTACATCACGATGGTGGCCTCGAAGATCACCACGAACAGCCACGCCATGCCGTCGCTGAGGCCGAACAGATCGCGAATGCCGAAGGGCAGGTCCCGCTCAGCCATCGCTGCCCCACACCAGGGTCACCACGGTGCCCGCGCCGGGCGCGGACTCGACGAACGCGGCCCCACCGGCGAGGGTGCGCATCCGGCCCAGGATGCTGCCCGCGATGCCCATCCGATCGGCGGGTACCCGGGCGGGGTCGAAGCCGGCGCCGTCGTCGGTGAGCGCCACCCTGATCCCGCCGGTGGCCACGGTGATCGATACCTCGCGCCGGACCCGCCGGCCGGCCACGTCGGCGTGGCGCAGGCTGTTGCGCACGGCTTCGCTCAGCGCCGCGCCCAGGACCTGGGCGGCTTCCAGCGGCAGGCACAGGTCCGCACCGCGCCGGAAGTCCTGCACGTGCACGTCGGGGTCGACCTCGCGCACGGCGGCACGCAGGAACTCCACGGCAGCGGCCGCGTCGAGATGGTCGAGTTCGGGCGCGCTGCGGGCCTGGTCGAGCTGGTCGAGGGTGCGCGCGGCCTGGGAACGCAGCACCGCGGACGACTCCCCCGCCCGCGAGGCCTCGAGCAGGGTGGACAGCACCGCGTCGTGGATGAGCGCGGCGAAGCGGGCACCCTCGCGTTCCCTGGCCGCCGTCGCCGCGACCGTCGCGGCGCGCGAACGCTGCCGGACCGCTTCCCGGTCGACACGCTCGGCCGCGGTGCGCGCGTACACCACGCACCACAGGAACAGCGCCGCCACCCCGAGCGCCCTGGTGATGTCGCCGAACAGCGCCCAGGCCGAACTGTCCGGCACCACAGCGGCATTGGAGGCACTGGTCGCCACCGCGAGCACCGCGGCGAACCCGGCCGCCAGCCGGCCCGACCAGGCCAGCCCGCCGGCCATCACCCCGAGCACCAGCCCGCGATAGGGCCAGGACGCGAAGGACCCGATCGAGACCACCGAGTACACCAGCGGCGTCGTCACCGTCGCCGCGAAGTAGCAGATCGCCGCCGCGCCGGCGACCCGGCGGATCGCGGCGACCGGTCCGCGCGCCGACACCATCGCCAGCGGCAGGAACAGCGCGTACGCCGCGATCAGGTGGACTTCGGGCCAGATCGACCGGTTGACCGGCTGGATCAGCACCGCGGGCAGTTCCAGCGTCATCACGATCACCGCGCCGACGCCGATGACCACACCGAGCCTGCGCAGGATCTGATCGGTCGCCGCCCGGGACAGCTCGGTGTCCGCGGCGGCGGGTGCGGTCGCAGGCCGGACCGCGGTGGCGGTCATGTGCGCTGCTGCCGTTCCGGCACGGGCAGCCAGCCGTCCTCGACGGCCCGTTTGTACAGGTCGGTCTTGGTGGGGGCGGGCCTGCCCGCGTCGGCGTATTTCTGCCGGATGCGGCCGAGGTAGTCGTTGACGGTCTGCTCGGACAGCCCGGTCAGCCGGGCCACCCGCGACGCCTTCTCCCCCGAGGCGTACAGCATGAGCACTTCTTCCTGGCGCGGGCTCAGGCCCACGTCGGACAGCTGCGGGTCACCGTCGATGGCCGCGGCCCAGTCGGTGGTGACGACCTGTTCGCCCGAGGCCGCCGCGCGCACGGCCGCGACCACGGTGGCCACGCTCTCGGACTTGCGCAGCACGCCCAGCACCCCGGCTTTGGCGGCGGAGCGCACCAGGAAGGCGTTGTCGGCGCCGGTGAACACCAGCACCTCGATGCCGCGTTCGCGCAGCGCGGTCACATTGTCCTCGGGGCTGGAGCCGTCGGGTAGGCGCAGGTCGAGCACCACCAGGTCCAGCGCGTCGTCGGCGGCGAGCAGGCCGGCCACGGTGTCGGCGGTGGCGACCAGGTCGAGGTCCGGCTCGGGGCCGAGCATGGCCGCGAGGCCGATCGCCACGGACTCGTGGTCCTCGACCAGCCCGATCCGCCGCACCACCGGAGTCTGTTCCAACTCGCTCACCCGACACTCCCCATCCTCGACACACCACTGCGCGGCCGACCCGCGACCCGTCGGAGTCGAGTTCTACCGCATCGCGCGCCCGGATGTCAGCCCACCAGAATTCGGGGCCGGACCATCGCCGCCGTCGTGGCGGCGACGCGACCAGCCGTATTCCGGTGCGCGGCGGCTCATTCCATCAGCTGGGCCGCGACGGTCGCGCCGAGATTCCAGCACGCCTCGAGGTCGGCTTTGGACGGCGGGCCCGACACCACCACGTGGTCGGTGGCCTGCACCCAGCCGAGGCCGGTCGTGATCGCGGCGACGCCACGCTCCGCGCCCTCGGTGCCCTCGTTGCCGTGCACGTACAGGCCGAACGGGCGACCGCGGGTGGAATCCAGGCACGGGTAGTAGACGGTGTCGAAGGCGTGCTTGAGCGCGCCGCTCATGTAGCCGAGGTTGGCGGGGGTGCCCAGCAAATAGCCGTCGGCTTCGAGCACGTCGACGGCGGTGACCGCCAGCGCGGCCCGGCGGATCACCTCCACGCCCTCGATCTCGGGGTCGGTGGCGCCGGACACGACCGCTTCGAACATCGCCTGCGTGTGAGGCGAGGGAGTGTGGTGGATCAGCAGCAACCGGGCCACGGGGTCAGGCCTGCCGTTCCAGCTTTTCCAGGGCCACCGCGCGGCGCATGGTCTCGCGGGCGCGGCTGCGGTCACCGGCGTAGTCGTAGGCGCGGGCCAGCCGGTAGGAGGACCGCCAGTTGTCCGGGTCGGCTTCCCATTCGGTCTTGATCTGCTCGAACAGCGCGTCGGCCGCGGGGCGTTCGATCCGGCCGGAGGGGCGGCGGGGCAGCTGCGAGGTGTCGATCTCGAGGCCCTCCTCGTCGATCCGCCGGGCCAGGTGCTGGTGGTCGAGGGCAGCGCGCAGCGTCGTCCACACGATCCACACGCCGACGATCGGCAGCAGCAGCATGCCGATGCCGATCACGATGCCCGCCGGCTCACCGTCGGCGATGTACCCGACGGCCAGCCCGCCGAGCCGGACGAAGTAGTAGACCAGCGCCAGCACCATGAACGCCACCAGCGCGACGATGCTCGCGACCCGACGGTCGAAGCGCGGCCCGGCGGGTCCGGGTGTGCTCACAGGTCCAGGAAGGGGTCGAGCCCGACGGTCAGGCCGGGCCGGCCGGCGATCTCGCGGACCCCGAGCAGCACGCCCGGCGCGAAGGAGTTGCGGTCGATCGAGTCGTGCCGGATGGTCAGCGTCTCGCCCTGGGTGCCGAACAGCACCTCCTGGTGCGCGACCAGCCCGGCCAGGCGCACCGAGTGCACCCGTACCCCGTCGACGTCGGCGCCGCGGGCGCCCTCGAGTTCGGTGGTGGTGGCGTCGGGGCTGAGCCCCACCCCGGCCTCGGCGCGGGCGGCGGCGATCAGCGCGGCGGTGCGGTAGGCGGTGCCCGACGGCGCATCGGCCTTGTTCGGGTGATGCAGCTCGATGACCTCGACCGACTCGAAGAACCGGGCCGCCTGCTCGGCGAAGCGCATCGACAGCACGGCGCCGATGGCGAAGTTCGGCGCGATCAACACCCCCACCTCGGGACGCTGGGCCAGCCAGGACCGCACCTCGGCCAGGCGGGCCTCGTCGAAGCCGGTGGTGCCGACGACGGCGTGGATGCCGTTCTCGACCAGGAACTTCAGGTTCGGCATCACCACGTCGGGATGGGTGAAGTCGACGACCACCTGGGTGCCGGCGGCGGTGAACGTCTCCAGCGCGTCGCCCTTGTCGACCTGGGCGACCAGTTCCAGATCGGCCGCCGCCTCCACGGCCGCGCAGATCGCCTGTCCGACCTTGCCGTGTGCTCCGAGCACTCCGACCCGAATGGTCACCCGCTTCTCCTCGCCTCGTTCTCGCTTGTCCGCAAGCCTATCGAGCAGCGGCGGGTGACCCGGCGCCGACCTCAGTCGAACACGATCACCTGGCGCAGTGCCGCGCCCGCGGCCAGCTCGTCCATCGCCTCATTGACCTGGTCGAGCCCGATCCGGGCCGAGACCAGCCGTTCCAGCGGCAGGGTGCCCGCGCGCCAGCGGCGCACGTATTCGGGGATGTCGCGCTCGGGCACGGCCGAGCCGAGATAGCTGCCGACGATCGTGCGGCCCTGCGCCACCAGGGCCAGCGGCGAGATCGTGGCGGTGGCGTCGGGAGCGGGCAGGCCGACCGTCACGGTGACGCCACCGGGCGCGGTGGCGACCACCGCGGTCTCGAAGGCGCGGACGTTGCCCGCGGCCTCGATCACCACCTCGGCCTGCACACCCTGCTCGGCGATCTCGGCGGGGGTGAACGCGGCGGTCGCCCCGAATTGCCGTGCCAGCGCCAGCTTTTCGCCGACGGTGTCGACCGCGATCACCTCGCCGAGTCCCAGCGAGACCGCGACGAGCACCGCCGCCATCCCCACCCCGCCGAGCCCGACCACCATGATCCGGTCGCCCTTGCCCGGCGCGGCCGCGTTGAGCAGCGCGCCACCGCCGGTGAGGACCGCGCAGCCCAGCACCGCGGCCACCTCCGGCGGCACGTCGTCGTCGACGGGGACCACCGAGCGCCGGTCGACCACGGCGTGGGTGGCGAACCCGGACACCCCGAGGTGATGGTGCACCTCGGCACCGTCGCGACGCAGCCTGCGGCCGCCGCCGAGCAGCTCACCGGCGTTGTTGGCGACGCTGCCCGGCGTACACGGGGTGCGGCCGTTGCTCGCGCAGCCCGCGCAGTCGCCGCAGCGCGGCAGGAACGTCATCACCACGCGCTGGCCGGGCGTCACATCGGTGACGCCGTCGCCGACGGCCTCGATCCGGCCCGCCGCCTCGTGGCCCAGCAGCATCGGGACCGGGCGCACCCGGTTGCCGTCGACGACCGACAGATCCGAATGACACAGTCCCGCAGCCTCGATGTGGACCAGCAGTTCGCCGGGTCCCGGCGCGGCCAGGTCGAGTTCACAGACGGTGATCGGCCGCGACGCGGCGAACGGCGCGGGCGCGGCGATGCGCTCCAGGACGGCTCCACGAATCCTCATGCGCGCGACGCTACCCCGCGCGAGGCGTTGCACGATCGCGGATCGTGGAGCTAATCTCGATCCCGGTGACGGTGCTCCTGTCGGCCGCCTTGTACCGAGCCCAGGGTCGGCGCCGTCACGAACAAGGAGAAATCCACTGTCAGTGCAGTTCAATCACACCATTGTCGGATGTCACGATAATCGGGAAACCGCCGAATTCTGGGCGGATCTCCTCGGATTGGACGTAGGAAAAGAGTGGGGCCCGTTCATTCCGGTCCCCGTCGCCAACGGCGTCACCTTCGATTTCGCGAAGGTCCCCCCGCACGTTTCCGACATTCAGCCGCAGCATTACGCCTTCCTCGTCACCGAGGAGGAGTTCGACGCGGCCTACGCCAAGATCCAGCGCTACGGCATGAAGCACTGGGCCGATCCGATGCAACACGGGGTCGACGAGATCAACCACAACGACGGTGGCCGCGGGGTCTATTTCCTCGACCCCAACGGCCACTTCATGGAACTGATCACCGTGCCCTACGGCGGGTGGCCCGCCTAGTCACCGTGCCGCTGCTCGGGTTCCACGGAGCCCGAGCAGTGCGGCGAACACGCAGGCCACCGCGACGATGACGATGAACCACGGGAACACCGACGCGATCCCCCAGGTGGTGGCGGCCCAGCCCGCGGCCAGGGTGGGCAGGGCCATCGCGGAGTAGGCCAGCAGGTAGTAGGCCGACATGGTCTCGCCGCGCCGGTGCGGGGGCACCACCTCCGACAGGTGCCGCAGCGACCCGCCGAAGCCGAGGCCGAAGGTCGCGCCGAGCACCAGCCCGGCCAGGATGACCACGGCGGGCTGCGCGGTCGCCAGCGCGGGGATGGTCGCCAGCAGCGCGGCCGCCATACCGAGGTCACCGATGACGGCGGCCCGGCGCGCGGGAATCCGCGAGGCGAACAGCTGCGCCAGCGCCGCGGCCAGCGCGGTGCTCGCGACGACGACGCCGCCGAACACCAGGTTGTGCACGCCGGTCTCGGCCGCGGCCAGCGACGGATACAGCGACAGCAGCACACCCAGCACCGACCAGGCCGCCATCACCCCGATCGCGGAGAACCAGAAGTCGGCCCTGATCTCCTGCGGCACCGCCGGTTTCGCGATGGTGATGCGGGTCTTCACCCGGGCCGTGTGCGGTTCGGTGAGCGCGAGGATGCCCGCGCCGGCGGCCAGGCAGACCACCGCGATGACCAGGTACGGGGTGCGCAGCGGCGACGGCGCGTACTGCGCGAGCACCGCGGTCCCGAGCACCGCGACGGCGATGCCGACATTGAACGCCACGCCACTGAGCTGGCCCGAGCGCGCGCCGTGCGTGGGCCGCAGGTCCAGCAGGGCCGCGGCACCCGCCACGACGGTGGCGCCGACGGCGGCGCCGTGCAGGGCTCTGGCCAGCAGCAGCATCGGCACCGAGTCGGCGAGCAGGAACATCACCAGGCCGAGGATCATGGTCGCGAACGCCGCCACCATCACCGGCTTGCGGCCGACGACATCGGAGATCCGGCCGGAGACCAGCACCGCGCCCAGCGCGGCCACCGCGTACACGGCAAACACCATGGTGGTGGTGAGCGGCGAGAAGTGCCATTCGGTCTGGTAGATGCCGTAGAGCGGCGCGGGTGCGCCGGAGACGCCGAGCGCGACGCCGGTCGCCGCGAGCACCAGGCCGTAGGCCCAGCGCTTTCCCGCCTCGACCGGAGCCAGAGTTGTCGCCGCCATCGCAGCCCCCATCAGCAGAGTTTGATCACCATCGAACGCACTCGACCCTACGCCGAGTATGATGAGTATCAAACCCCCGAGTGAGGTAGATCATGACAGAGGCTAAAGATCTCCCCCCTGCACCGGTCCTGCCGGTGGCCGGGCTCCCCGCTGTCCTGAGCGCCTTGCACGATCCGGTCCGTCTGGAGATGGTCCGCCGCATGGCCAATGCGGGCGGGCCGGTTCGCTGTGCGGCGCTCTACGACGCGATCAACAAATCGACCGCGACCCACCACTTCAAGATCCTGCGCGAAGCGGGCCTGATCGAGCGGATGACCATCGATGGCCAGACCTACCAGCGGCTGCGCGCCGAGGCCGTGGAGGACGCGGTGCCCGGCCTGCTGCCCGCCGTCGTGGCCGCGGCCAACCGCGCGGACGGCTAACCCTCGACGAGGGTGCGCACCGAGGCGGGCAGGTCGCGGGTGCGCCGGTACGGCCCGGCGACCGCGGCGCCGAAGGGCCGGGCCAGCAGGGTGCGGGCGATGGCGCTGACCTCGTCGGTGGTGACGGCGTCGATGCGAGCCAGGGTGGCCGAGACGCTGCGATGGTTGCCGTAGCTGAGTTCGCTGCGCCCGATGCGGTTCATCCGCGAGGCCGAGTCCTCGAGTCCGAGCACCAGGCCACCGCGCAACGAGCCCTTGGCGCGGGCGCATTCGGCGTCGGTGACCCCGTTGGCGGCCACGTCCGCGAGCACGTCGCGCGCCAATGAGGTGACCTGGGCGAGGTTCTCGGGCTGGCAGCCCAGGTACACCGAGAACGCGCCGGTGTCGGCGAAGGTGTCCACGCTCGAGTACACCGAGTACGCCAGGCCGCGCTCCTCCCGGATGCGCTGGAACAGACGCGAACTCAGCCCGCCGCCGATGATCGTGTTGAGCACCGACAGCGGCCAGCGCTGCTGGCCCTCGTGCCTGCCGAAGGCGCGCACCCCGAACACCAGGTGGGTCTGTTCGCTGTCGCGGTTGACCCGCACCAGCCCGGGCGCGGTCGACGCGCGGAAGGTGCCCTCGCGGCGCGGCGCCGGGACGGCGGCGGCATCGAGACGGTCGGCGAAGGCGCGATGCACCAGTTCGACGGTGCGCTCGTGGTCGACATTGCCCGCCACCGCGACGACCATCCGGTCGGGCCGGTAGCGGCGGTGGTGGAAGCCGCGCAGCTGGGTGGCGCGCATGCCCTCGATGGATTCGACGGTGCCGATGACCGGCCGCCCGATCGGGTGGTCGCCGAACAGCGCGGTGAGGAAGGAATCGGCAACCAGGTCCTCGGGGTCGTCGTCGCGCATGGCGATCTCCTCGAGCACCACCTGGCGTTCGACGTCCACGTCGACGGCCCGGCACAGCCCGTTGAGCACCACGTCGGAGACCAGTTCCACGGCCAGCGGCAGGTCCTCGTCGATGACGTGGGCGTAGTAGCAGGTCTGTTCCTTGGCGGTGAACGCGTTGAGTTCGCCGCCGACGGCGTCCATGGTCTGGGCGATGTCGAGCGCGGTGCGGCTCGAGGTGGCCTTGAACAGCAGGTGTTCGAGGAAGTGCGCCGCGCCGGCCACGGTGCGGCCCTCGTCGCGCGAGCCGACGCCGACCCACACGCCGATGGACGCCGAACGCACACCGGGGACGTGTTCGGTCACCACGCGCAACCCGCCGGGGAGCACGGTGCGCCGCACTCCCCCGGTGGTGGCGATGTCGTCGGCGGCTTCGAAAGCGGACTCGGTCAACTGTGGCTTCGTCACCCGATCCCACCGGACGGCTGTACTGACATGGCTTCTCGACCTCTCGGAACAGGTGCGGGCGGCGGGCGCGGATGCCTCGAACGACCAGGCAGCAGGCTCGACGGCCGGCTCCGCGATTCTATGCGCCCGCCACCCCCGCGCGCGCATCGGGCCTCGCCGGCTCACCACCGCCCGTTGCGTCGAGGACCGCGGCGATGCGGGCCAGCGCGGCCTCGCTCGCCATGGCCCAGTGGGTGACGTCGATGCCGTGGCGGTGCACCTCGCCGCCGATCGCGGTGGCCCAGCTCGCCGCGCCGCGCGCGCCGGTGGGATCGTCGGCGGTGGCGGCGAAGTACACCAGGTCGCCGTCGAACCGGTCGGGGCGATAGGCGTCGACCATCGTCATCGATGCCGTGGCGGCGTCGACGATGCGGGCGACGCGGGTGCGGTCCAGGGCGGCCAGGGGTCCGCCGAGACCGGCCGCGGCGGCGGCGAGGCCGTCGGCGTCGAAGGTGACGTCGAGCGCGTCCCCCGCGAGGCCGCCGAGCAGGTCGCCGACGGTCGGCAGCGGCGTCTGGTCCGGCCCGTCGCCGAGCCAGCTGTCCATCATGGCCAGCGAGGCCACCTCGGCGCCCTCGGCTTGCAGCCGGGTGGCGACGGCGTGCGCGAGCAGCCCGCCCAGCGACCAGCCGAGCAGGTGGTACGGCCCGTCGGGCTGCACCGCGCGGATGGCCTCGACGTAGCGCTGGGCCCACGCCTCGATGGTGGTGGGCAGTGGTTCGTCCGCCGTGAGCGCGGGCGACTGCAGGCCGTAGATCGGGCGGTCCGGGTCCAGGTGGCGGGCGAGCCCGGCGAAGGACCAGGACACGCCGCCGACCGGGTGCAGGCAGAACAGCGGCGCGCCGGTGCCGCCCGCACGCAGCGGCAGCAGCACCGCGAACGCGTCGTCGGCCGAATCGTCCTGTGCGCGCAGCCGTTCCACCACCACGGCCGGGGTCGGGTCGGTGAAGAACCAGGCCACCGGCACGGCCACGTCCAGCGCCTCGCTGAGCCGGGACGACAGCTGGACCGCGGTCAGCGAGTTGCCGCCGAGGTCGAAGAAGTTGTCGTCCATGCCGATCCGGTCCAGCTCCAGGACCCGGGCGAATTCGGCGGCCACCACCCGTTCGGTCTCGGTGACCGGGCCGCGATAGGCGGCCTGGCGCAGCTGCGGGCGCGGCAGGGCGGCGCGGTCGAGCTTGCCGGAGGTGTTCACCGGGAAGGCGTCGAGCACGAGGACCACGGCGGGCACCAGATAGGTGGGCAGCTCGACGGCCAGCCCGGCCCGCACGGTCGCGGGATCGAGCGAGTCCCGCGCGCCCGCCACGACGTAGCCGACGAGCCGGTCCGCGCCCGCGCCGCTCACCACGGCGGCCGCGGCCTGGGCGACGCCGGGCTGCCGCAGCAGCGCGGCCTCCACCTCGCCCAGTTCGACGCGCTGGCCGTTGAGCTTGACCTGCAGGTCGCCGCGGCCCACGTATTCGAGTGCGGCCGAACCGTTCTCGCCGGCGCGCAACCGGACCAGGTCGCCGGTCCGGTACATCCGGGCGCCGGACCCGGCGAACGGGTCGGGGACGAATCGTTCGGCGGTCAGCCCGGCGGCGCCGACGTAGCCGTGCGCGAGTTGCGCTCCGCCGACGTACAGTTCGCCGGTCACCCCGGGCGGCACCGGCCGCAACCTCGCGTCGAGCACGTGGAGCCCGGTGTTCCACACCGGTGCGCCGACCGGCACGGTCACGGTGTCGGCGTCGGTCACCACGTGGGTGCTCACCTGCACCGCGGTCTCGGTCGGGCCGTACAGGTTGATCACCTGCGCGCCGGTCACCTCGCGGGCCCGCTGCGCCAGGGCGGCGGGCAGCGCCTCACCACCGGCGAACACCCTGCGCAGACCGTTGACCGGCCGCATGGTCCCGTCACCATCGGCCGCGTCGTCGCTCGGTGGAAGTGCCCGGTGCGCAACACCATTGCGCTGCGGTGCACGAGGCGCCGCGAGCTCGGCGGGGTGCACCGTAGGTTCGGCCGAGTAAGTGACGGGCTCGCCCAGAAGGGCTGCGCGCACGGCCGGCAAGGCCGCAGACTCGCCCAGCTGCGATGCGGGCCCGGCCGGGTAGGCCGCGGGCTCGGCCAGGTAGGCCGCGAGCAGGGTCGGCGCGAACTGGACGGTGTCGATGCCGTGGTCGGCGATGAGAGCGGCCAGGTAGGCGGGGTCGCCGTGGCCGCCCGGGCGGGCGAGCACCGTGCGGGCGCCGACGCGGGAGGGCAGGAGCAGTTCCCAGATCGAGGCGTCGAAGGTGATCGGGGTCTTGTGCAGCACCGTGTCGCCGGGGCCGAACGCGAATGCGGCTGCCATCCAGTCGAGCTGGTTGACCACGGCGCGATGCGGCACGCCGACGCCCTTGGGCAGGCCGGTCGAACCGGAGGTGAAGATCACGTAGGCGGTGTGCTCGGGCAGCAGCGGCTGCACCCGTTCGGCGTCGGTGAGCGGCCCGGCCGGGTAGCCCGTGAGGTCGACGGTGTCCAGGACGACGACGTCGACGCCGGTCACCGCGGAACCGGTGACGGCGGTGGGCAGGTCGGCGAGGGCGCTCGCGGTGGTGAGCACGCACACCGGCTGCGCGACCCGCAGGATCCGGGTGATCCGCTCGGCCGGGTGGTCCGGGTCGATCGGCACGTAGCTGCCACCCGCGGCGAGCACGGCGTGCACCGCGACCAGCAAATCGGGCGAGCGGCGCGCGGCGACGGCCACGGCGGTGTCCGGGCCGACACCCTGGGCGACCAGGTGGCGGGCGAGCCGGTGCACCCTGGCCGCGAACTCGGCGTAGGTGAGCGCGACGTCGCCGTCGGTGAGCGCGATCGCCGCCGGGGTGGCGGCGGCCTGCCGGTCGAACGCGGTGGGCAGCACCTCACCGGGCACCGGATGCGCGGTGGCGCACCAGGTGTCGAGCAGGCGCCGGTCGGCGTCGGTGCGCAGGTCGACGTCGCCCACGGCGCGGCCGGGGTCGGTGGTGACGGCGTCGAGGAGCCGCACGTAGCCGTCGGCGATCCGGGCCGCGGTGGCGGCGTCGAACAGGTCGGTGGCGTAGGTGAGGCTCAGCGCGCAGCCGCCGTCGGCGGTGTCGGCCAGCACCAGGTCCAGGTCGAACTTGGCGACCGCGGTGTCGATGTCGAGTCCGGTCACGGTGAGGCCGGGCAGGCTGACCTCGGCCGGGGCGTCCAGGTTCTGGAAGGCGAGCATCACCTGGAACAGCGGGCTGTGCGCGGTGGAGCGAACCGGGTCCAGGACGTCGACGAGCCGCTCGAAGGGCACGTCGGCGTGCTCGAACGCGTCGAGGTCGACGCGGCGGGCCAGGGCGAGCAGGTCGGTGAAGGAGGCCGCCGGGTCGACGGCGGTCCGCAGCACCAGGGTGTTGACGAACATGCCGACGAGCTCGTCGAGGGCGGCCTCGCCGCGACCGGCCACGGGCGTGCCGACCGCGACGTCGCGGGTGCCGGCGAGCCGGGACAGCAGCGCGGCCAGCGCCGCGTGCGCGACCATGAACGGGCTGGCGTCGGCGCGCCGGGCCAGCTGCCCGACCCGCTGCCAGAGTTCCGGCGCGATACCGCGGTCCACGCTCGCGCCGCGCTGGGAGGCGATCGCGGGCCGGGGCCGGTCGCTGGGCAGCTCCAGCGGGCCGGACAGCCCGGCCAGTTCGGTACGCCAGAACCGCACCTGGCGGGCCGCGAGCGAGGCGGGGTCGGACTCCTCGCCGAGGACGGCGCGCTGCCACAGCGTGTAGTCGGCGTACTGGATCGCCGGTGGCGCCCAGCCGGGTTCGGCGCCCGCGCGACGCGCCAGGTAGGCGGTGGTGGTGTCGCGCAGCAGCGGACCGGCGGAGAAGCCGTCGGCGGCGATGTGGTGGATCACCAGCACCAGCACCACCTCGTCGGGCGCGGACCGCAGGATCCGCACCCGCACCGGCGGCGCCACGGTGACATCGAAACCGCGGCCGATCTCGGCGGCCACCATGGCGGGCACCGCGATCGGGTCGACGGTCTCCACGACCGGGGTGGGCACGAACTGCCACACCGCCTGCCTGCCGATGCCGTCGGTCGCCGGGTAGGCGGTGCGCAGCACCTCGTGCCGGTCGAGCACGTCGGCCACGGCGGCGGCCAGCGCCGTGGCGTCGATGTCGCCACGCAGCCGCACCGCGACGGGGATGTTGTAGGCGGCCGAGGTGGGGTCGAGCCGGTTGAGCAGCCACATGCGCTGTTGGGCCGCCGACAGCGGAATCCGCTGCGGCCGTGGGCCCGCCGTCAGCGCGAGGCCGGCGCCGCTGCCCGCGCTCGCGGCCAGCGCGGCGGCGAGATCGGCGACGGTGGTGGCCTCGAACAGGGTGCGCACCGGCACCCGGGCCGACAGTGCCGCGCCGAGGCGGGCGGCGACCCGGGTGGCGACCAGCGAGTTGCCGCCGAGTTCGAAGAAGTCGTCGTCGAGACCGACCTGGTCGCGGCCGAGCACCTCGCCGAAGACCTCGGCGACGGCCCGCTGCACCGGGGTGACGGGGGCGCGGAACGGCCTGGCCACGAATTCCGGGGTGGGCAGCGCGGCGCGGTCGAGCTTGCCGGAGGTGTTGAGCGGGAAGGCTTCCAGCACCACGACGACCGACGGCACCATGTACGACGGCAGCACCGTACCCAGTGCCGACCGCAGCTCGGCCGGATCGAGTGCCACCCCGGGCACCGGGACGGCGTAGCCGACGAGCCGGTCACCGGTCGGGCTCGCCGACACGACGGCGGCGGCCTGGCTGACCCCCGGCACCGCGCCGAGCGCGCTCTCGATGTCGCCGAGTTCGATGCGCTGGCCGCGGAACTTGACCTGGAAGTCGATGCGCGCCAGATAGATCAGGACACCGTCGCGAGTCCAGCGCACCAGATCGCCGGTGCGGTACATGCGCTCGCCGGGGGCGCCGAACGGGTCGGCGACGAACCGGTCGGCCGACAGGTCCGGGCGGCCGAGGTAGCCGCGGGCCAGCTGTTCACCGGCCAGGTACAGCTCACCGGCGACGCCGGGCGCGACCGGGCGCAACCGGTCGTCGAGGACGTAGACGCGGGTGTTCCATTCGGGCACCCCGATCGGCACGGTCGCCCCGGTGGCGCCCTCGGCGGGCCAGGCGGTGACCGAGACCGCGGCTTCGGTGGGGCCGTACAGGTTGTGCACGGCTGCGGCGGAATTCGCGCGCAGCGCGGCCACGGTGTCCGGGGTGAGCGCTTCACCGATGGCCAGCACCAGGCGCAGGCTCGCCAGCTGGTCACGGTCGGCGTGCGCGGCGAACATCGCCAGCATGGACGGCACGAAGTCGGCGATCGTGACGCGCTGCGCGGCCACCAGTTCGGCCAGGTACAGCGGGTCGCGGTGCCCGTCGGCGGAGGCGAGGACCAGGGTCGCGCCCGCGGCGAGCGGAGCGAAATAGCCCCACACCGACAGGTCGAACCCGGCGGCGGACTTCTGCAGGTACCGGTCGGCGGCGTCGATGCGGTACTGCGCGAGCAGCCACGCGATCTGGTTGCGGATGCCCGCGTGGCTCATGGCCACACCCTTGGGCCTGCCGGTCGAGCCGGAGGTGAACAGCACGTAGGCCAGGTTCGAATCCCGCAGGGGCGCACGCAGTTCGGTGTCGGACACCGGATGCGCGGGGTGGACCGTGAGGTCGATCGCGTCCAGCGCGACCGTCCGCGCCGCCCACTCGGGCGCCACGGTGAACTCGTCCGCAGCCGTCGTGAGGATCAGGCGCGGCCGGGCGGTGTCGAGGACCTGGGCGATGCGCTCGGCCGGATGATCCGGGTCGACCGGGACGTACGCGCCGCCCGCGGTGAGCACCGCGTACAGGGCGACGACCAGGTCGGCCGAGCGCCGCAGCGCCACGGCGACCAGCACATCGGGGCCGACGCCGTCGGCGATCAGCTGCCGGGCCAGGCGATTGACCCGCGCGTCGAACTCGCCGTAGGTGAGTTCGACGCCCTCGGACACGAGCGCGATCGCGTCGGGTTCGGCGAGGACCCGCGCGCGGAACGGGGTGAGCAGGGTCGCGGTGCGGTCGATCTCGTGCGCGGTGGCGTTCCACGCGGTGAGGATGCGGGTCCGCTCGGCGGGCGCGAGCACGTCCACGCTGTCCAGCGGCGTGTGCGGTGCGGCGGCGACGGCGGTGAGCAGCCGTTCCAGCCGGGACGCGACGGCCGCGGCGGTGGCGGTGTCGAACACGTCGTGGGCGTAGGTGAGCACGCCGGTGACCCCGGCGGGGGCGCCGTCGGCGGTGTAGTCGTCGCTGACGATCAGGTGCAGGTCGAACTGGGACAGCTCGTTGCCGGTGTCCAGGCCGGCGACGGTGATACCGGGCAGGGCCAGTTCGGCGCGCTCGAAGTTCTGGAACGAGAACCCCACCTGGAACAGCGGGTGCCTGGCGGTGGAGCGGGCCGGATCGAGCACCTCGACGAGCCGTTCGAACGGCACGTCGGCGTGGGCGTAGACCGCGAGGTCGGTGGCCCGCTGGCGGGTCAGCAACTGCGCGAACGTCTCCCCCGGCGCCAGCCTGGTGCGGAACACCAGGGTGTTGACGAACATGCCGATGAGGTCTTCCAGCGCCGCTTCGCCCCGGCCCGCGACCGGGGTGCCGACGGTGATGTCGGCACTGCCGGAGAGCCGGCCGAGCAGGGCGGCGAACGCGGTGTGCACCACCATGAACAGGGTGGCGCCGGACTGCCGGGCCAGCTCGCTCAGGCGGGCGTGGGTGGCGGCGTCGAGGGTGACCGGGACGGTCCCGCCGGCCAGGGTGCGCACGGCGGGGCGCGGACGGTCCAGCGGCAGGGCCAGCTCGTCCGGGACGCCGGCGAGTTCGGTGCGCCAGAAGTCGAGCTGCCGGGCGGCCGTCGAGGTGGGATCGGTCTCGTCGCCGAGGATCGCGCGCTGCCACAGCGCGTAGTCGGCGTACTGCACCGGCAGCGGGGTCCACCCCGGTGCGGCGCCGTCGCGGCGGGCCAGGTAGGCGGTCATCAGGTCGCGCACCAGCGGCGGCACCGACGAACCGTCGGCGCTGATGTGGTGCACCACCAGGGCGAGCACCGCCTCGTCGGCGGTGATCCGGTACAGCACGACCTGCCACGGCACCGTGGCGGTGACGTCGAAGGTGGTGGCCGCCAGCGCGGTCACCGCGGCGACGATGTCGTCGGCGGCCGACTCGCGAACCTGCAGGGCGACACCGGCTTCGGCGGCGGACAGGATGCGCTGCACCGGTCCGTCGGCGGTCTCGGGGTAGTACGTGCGCAGCACCTCGTGGCGCTGCACCAGATCGCCGACGGCCGCCGCGAGGGCGTCGACGTCGAGCGCGCCGGTCAGCCGCACCGCGATCGGCACGTTGTAGCCGGCCGAGTCGGGATCGAACCGATTGAGGAACCACATGCGCTGCTGCGCGGGCGAGAGCGGGAGCGCGGCGGGCCGCTCCCCCGCGACGAGCGCGCGCCGGGCCGCGCCGCCGAGTCCGTCGAGCGCGGCGGCCAGCTCGGCCACCACGGGCGTCTCGAAGATCCGCGCGACGGGCACCCGGCGCTCGAGCGCGGCGCCGAGGCGGGCGGCGACGCGGGTGGCGATCAGCGAGTTGCCACCGAGATCGAAGAAGTCGTCGTCGGCGCCGACCCGCTCCAGACCGAGCACCTCGGCCACCACCGCGGCCACGAGTTCCTCGGACGGTGTCTCCGGAGCCCGGAATTCGCGCGCGACAAGCGCCGGGGCGGGCAGCGCCCGCCGATCGAGCTTGCCCGACGCGTTGACCGGCAGCTCGTCGAGGACGACGAAGGCGCCGGGCACCATGTAGGCCGGAAGTGCCTGCTGCAGAGCGGCCTTCGCCACGTCGAGATCGACCGCGGCAGCGGGCGCGGGGACGAGGTACGCGGCGAGGTAGTCGCCGGTGCCGTCGTCGCGGACGGTGACGACCGCGCGATCGATACCCGCCAGGCCGGACAGCACGGCCTCGATCTCGCCGAGTTCGATGCGCAGGCCGCGCAGCTTCACCTGGAAGTCGGTGCGGCCCAGGTAGTCCAGTTCACCGGTGCGGGTGCGGACCACGAGGTCGCCGGTGCGGTACATGCGCTCGCCGGGAGCGCCATACGGATCGGCGACGAAGCGGTCGGCCGACAGATCGGGGCGCGCCAGGTAGCCGCGGGCCAGCTGGACACCGGCCAGGTACAGCTCGCCGGGCACACCGACCGGCACGGGCCGCAAGCGCGCGTCGAGCACGTGCAGCGCGGTGTTGGCGACGGGCGCGCCGATCGGCACGGTGACGGTGTCGGCGTCGGTGACCTCGTGGAAGGTGACGTCGACCGCGGCCTCGGTGGGGCCGTACAGGTTGTGCACGGCCACGCCCGGAATCAGCGCGCGCAGGCGCTGCGCGTCGGCGGCGGGCAGCGCCTCCCCGGAGGCGAACACCTGACGCAGCGAGACGCATTCGGCGGCGCGCGGTTCGGCGAGGAAGGCGGCCAGCATCGACGGCACGAAGTGCGCGACGCCCACACCGGTGCGGGTGATCACCTCGGCCAGGTAGACCGGGTCGCGGTGCCCGTCGGGGCGGGCCACGACCAGGGTGGCGCCGATCTGCAACGGCCAGAACAGTTCCCACACCGAGACGTCGAAGGTGGTCGGCGTCTTCTGCAGGACCGTGTCGGCCGGGTCGAGCCGGTAGGTGTCCTGCATCCAGGTCAGCCGGTTGACGATGGCGGTGTGGCTCACCGCGACGCCCTTGGGTTTGCCGGTGGAGCCGGAGGTGAACAGCACGTAGGCCAGGTCGGCGCTGCGCAGCGGCCGGGTGCGGTCGCGGTCGGTGACCGGGTCGCCGGGGAGGCCGGACAGGTCCAGTGCGGCGGGGTCGACCACGCGGACGCCGGTCGCCGGGAAACCGGCGGCGGCCAGCACGCAGACCGGTGCCGCGGTGGCGAGCACGTCGGCGATCCGGTCGGCCGGATGGTCGGGGTCCAGCGGCAGGTAGGCCGCGCCCGCGGCCTGTACCGCGTAGATCGCGACGAGCAGGTCGAGACCGCGGCGCAGTCCGACACCGACGATCGCGCCGGTGCCGACGCCGTCGGCGATCAGCTTGCGCGCCAGGCGGGCGACGCGAACGGCGAACTCGCCGTAGGTGATCCGCTCGCCCTCGAACTCGAGGGCGACGGCGTCGGGCGTGCGCGCGGCCTGCGCGGTGAACAGCGAGACCAGGGTGGCGTCGGTGTCCAACGGCGCGGCGGTGTCGTTCCAGGCCGCCAGCCGCGCGGTCTCGGCGGCGTCGAGCAGGTCGATGGCGCCGACCGGGGTGGTGTCGTCGGCGACGACGGCGGCGAGCACCCGCGTGAACCGGTCGCCGAGAGCGGCGACGGTGTCGGCGTCGAACAGATCGGTGGCATAGCGCAATCGGCCGAGCATGCCCGGTTCGCCCGCGGCGCCGGTGGTCTCGGTGAGCGCGAGCGACAGGTCGAACTGGGTGGTCGCGGCGGGCAGCGCGAACTCGGCGATGCGCAGCCCCGGCAGCTCGATGGTGGTGTCGTCGCGGTGTTCGAAGGCCAGCATCACCTGCGCGATGGGCGCGTACGCCGTCGAGCGCACCGGGTTGAGTTCCTCCACCAGCCGCTCGAACGGCAGGTCGGCGTGAGCGAAGGCGCGCAGGTCGGCCGCGCGCACCTGACCCAGCAGTTCGGCGAATCCGGCGCCGCCGTCGACCGCGGTGCGCAGCACCAGCGTGTTGACGAACATGCCGACGAGATCGTCGAGCGCGGCGTCGGCCCGGCCCGCGACCGGTGTGCCGAGCACGATGTCCTCGCCCGCGCCGTGGCGGGCGAGCAGCACCGCGAACGCCGCGTGCGCGACCATGAAGGTGGAGACGCCGTGGCGGCGGGCCAGCTCCTCGATCCCGGCGACCAGGTCGGCGGGGATCTCGAACCCGACGGACGCACCGGCTCCGGTCCGCACAGCGGGCCTGGGACGGTCGGTCGCCAGCTCCAGCACCGGTGTGACACCGGCCAATTCGGTCCGCCAGTGGGCGAGCTGACGGGCCAGCCGCGAGGTCGGGTCGGCGGCATCGCCGAGCACGGCGTGCTGCCACAGCGTGAAATCGGGGTACTGCACCGGCAGCGGCGTCCACACCGGCGCGGTACCCGCGCTGCGGGCGGCGTAGGCGGTGATCAGATCGCGCGCCAGCGGCACGGTCGAGACGCCGTCGGCGGCGATGTGGTGCACGGCGAGCACCAGCACATGCTCCGCCTCCGGCGCTGCCCCGTCGCCGAGGGCGGCGCGCGGCGATCCGTGCTCGGCGACGGCGCCGATGCGGCGGAACAGCGCGGCGCGCAGGGGCGGCTGGGTGGTGAGGTCGTAGCCGGCGGCGGCGATCGCGCGGACCGCGTCGGCCAGGTCGTCCTCGGCGACTTCACGAACCACGGCGGCGGGCAGGA
The DNA here is from genome assembly GCF_900637185.1 of Nocardia asteroides. Lineage (NCBI taxonomy): Bacteria > Bacillati > Actinomycetota > Actinomycetes > Mycobacteriales > Nocardiaceae > Nocardia > Nocardia asteroides. The sequence continues at coordinate 5,552,483 of NZ_LR134352.1, forward strand.
CCTGGGCGACCGGGAGGACGACCTGGACCGGGCCCTCGGCATCCTCCGGGAAGACGGTGCGCAGCGATTCGTGCCGGGCCAGCACATCGGCCAGGGCCGCCCACAGCGCGGCGGTGTCGAGGTCGCCGGACAGGCGCAGCGCGATCGGCAGCGTGTAGACGGCCGAGTCCGGCTCGATCCGGTTCAGCAGCCAGAGCCGGGTCTGGGCCAGCGACAACGGGATCCGGGCCGGGCGCGGGTCGACGACGGTCAGCGACGGCAGCGTCTCGCCGCGGGCGGCGGCGCGAGCGGCCAGCCCGGCGACGGTGGGCGCGTCGAACACGTCGCGCACGTCCAGGGCGCTGCCCAGCACCGCGTTGGCGCGGGCGACCAGCCGCATGGCGAGCAGCGAGTTGCCGCCGACGGCGAAGAAGTCGTCGTCGGCGCCCACGCGGGTAACCCCGAGCAGCTCGCCCACCACGGTGGCCAGCGCGGTCTGCGCGCCCGGTCGCGGCGCCACGTACACGGTGCCCGCGGACAGGTCGGCGGGGGGCAGCGCGGCACGGTCGAGTTTGCCCGCGGAGTTCAGTGGGACGGTGTCGAGCACCACCAGGTGGGTGGGCACCATGTACGCGGGCACCCGGCTCGCGACGTGCGTGCGCACGGCGGTGGCGTCGACGGCACCGGCGACGTAGCCGACCAGGCACTGCCGTCCGGCGTCGTCGGTCGCGGGCACGACGGTGGCGTGGGTGACGCCGAGCGCGTCGCCGAGCGCGGCCTCGATCTCGCCCAGCTCGATCCGCAGACCGCGGATCTTCACCTGGAAGTCGTTGCGGCCCAGGTACACCAGGGCGCCGGTGCGGTCGCGCCGCACCAGGTCGCCGGTGCGGTACATCCGGGCGCCGCCGTCGTCGTCCGCGAAGGGGTCGGCGACGAACCGGTCGGCGGTCAGGTCGGGCCTGCCGAGATAGCCGCGAGCCAGCTGATCGCCCGCCAGGTACAGCTCACCCGCGACCCCGGTGGGCACCGGGTGCAGCCGCTCGTCGAGGACGTAGGCGCGCACGTTCCAGGTGGGCCTGCCGATCGGCAGTTCGGTCTGCTCGACCGGCGCGGTGATCTGCTGGAAGGTGCTGGTGATCGCCACCTCGGTGGGTCCGTAGGTGTTGTGCAGTTCGGCGGGCACGGTGGCCAGCACGGTCGCGGCCAGCGCGGCGGGCATCTCCTCGCCGCCCACGTGCAGCATCCGCAGCCCGCTCAGATCCTCGGCCAGGCCCTCGGCGAGCATCGCCGCCAGCACCGACGGCACGAGTTCGACAACAGTGACGCGCTGTTCGCGCACCACCCGCGCCTGGTAGGCCAGGTCGAGGTGGCCGCCGGGCCGCAGCAGCACCAGGGTGGCGCCGAGCAGGGCCGGGCACAGCAGTTCCCACAGCGACACGTCGAACGTGGTGGGCGCGCGCTGCAGCAGCCGGTCGGCGGCGGTCAACGCGTATTCGCCACGCAGCCAGGCCAGTTCGTTGACCACGGCGCGGTGCGAGACCAGCACGCCCTTGGGCAGGCCGGTGGAGCCGGAGGTGAACAGCGCGTAGGCCGGGTGGTCGGGGTGCAGCGGTGCGAGACGTTCGGCGTCGCCGACGGGTCCGCCGGAGACCGGCGGCTGGGCCGGATCCTCGAGCTGGGCGACCGTCAGCACCGGCACACCGGAGCGGGACGCGGCCGCGAAATGCACCGAGGCCGTGGCGGATCGGATGCCGCGCTCGACGTGGTCGAGATCGCCCGCCCCCGCCACGACGACCAGTCGCGGCGCCGCGGTCTCGAGCACGTGCCCGATCCGGTCGGCGGGCTGGGCCGGGTCGATCGGCACGTACACGCCACCGGCGGCGAGCACGGCGTGCAGCACGACCAGCAGGTCGATGCCGCGCGGCACGGCGACGGCCACGGGGGTCTCCGGGCCGACGCCGCAGTCGATCAGCCTGCGCGCGAAGCGGTTGGCGCGCGCGGCGAGGGCGCCGTAGGTGATCTGCTCGCCCTCGAAGACGGCGGCCACGGCCCTGGCGTCGCGGGCGGCCGCCGCGTCGAGCAGGTGTGCGGCCAGCGGGGCACGGATGCCCAGTTCGGCCAGCGGGGGCGCGAGCGGTACCGCGTCGCCGTGCGGGCCGAGTGCGGCCGCGCGGGCGGTGGCGTCGAGCAGCGGCAGGTCGCCGACGGCGGTGCCGGGGTCGGCGACGGCGGCGCGCAGCACCCGCTCGAGCATGCCGACCAGGTCGGCGATAGTGCCTGCATCGAAAAGATCGGTGGCGTAACGCAGTTCGAGGTCGAGGCCCGCGGCGGTGCCGTCGGCGGCGTAGTGGTCGACGAAGGTGAAGTCCAGGTCCACCTCGATCGGCGCGTCCGGCAGGGTCAGGCCCGCCAGGGTCAGGCCGGGCAGTTCGAACGCGGTGGGGCGCTGGTTCTGCAGGGCCAGCGACACCTGGTACAGCGGCGCATAGCCCTGGGAACGCGCGGGGTTCAGCGCGTCGACGAGGCTCTCGAAGGGCACGTCGGCGTGGTCGAAGGCGTCGAGGTCGCCCGTGCGGATGTCGTCGAGCAGGTCGGTGAAGCGGGCGGCGGCGGGTACCCGGGCGCGCAGCACCAGGGTGTTGACGAACATGCCGACGATGTCGTCGAGTTCGCGGTGACCGCGCCCGGCGACCGGGGTGCCGACGACGATGTCGCTGCCCGCCGACAGCCGGGCCAGCAGCACCGCGAGCCCGGCGTGCAGCACCATGAACGGGGTGGCGCGCCGCGCGCGAGCCAGCTCGGTGATCCGCCGGTGCAGGTCGGCGTCGAGGGTGGTGGTGAAGGTCGCGCCACGGTTGGAGGCGATCAGGGGCCTGCGGCGATCCGCGGGCAGGGTGAGGACGTCGGGCAGGCCGGTGAGCCGGTCGGTCCAGTAGGCGAGCTGGCGGGCCAGCGGCGCGTCCGGGTCCTCGGCACTGCCGAGACCCTCGTGCTGCCAGACGGCGTAGTCGGCGTAGTGCACGGCCAGCGCGGGCAGCCGCGGTGTGCCGCCCGCGGCGCGCGCGGCGTAGGCGGCGACGAGGTCGCGGGTCAGCGGGCCCATCGACCAGCCGTCGGCGGCGATGTGGTGCACCACGAGCACCAGCACGTGCTCGGCCGGGGCGACCCGGAACAGGGCGGCGCGCACCGGCACCTCGGTGGTGATGTCGAAGCCGCCGTCCAGGACCGCGGCCACCGCGGCGGGCACCTGGTCGGGGGCCACGTCGCCGACGGTCAGGTCCGGGACGTAGGGCGCGCCGACGAGCTGGGTGGCCCGCCCGTCGAATTCGGGGTAGGTGGTGCGCAGGGTCTCGTGCCGGGCGACCAGGTCGCCGAGAGCGCCGCGCAGGGCGGGCACGTCGAGCTCGCCGGTGAGCCGCAGCGCCACCGGGATGTGGTACGCGGCCGAGCCGGGGTCGAACCGGTGCAGGAACCACATGCGCTGCTGGGCCGGGGACAGCGGAATCCGCTGCGGCCGTTGCCCGGCCACCGGTCCCCGCCTGCTGCCGGTGCCGCGCAGGGCGTCCAGGCGCACCGCGAGCCCGGTGACGGTGCTCGCCTCGAACAGTTCCCGCACCGGCACCGTGGCGTCCAGTGCCGCGCCGAGTCGCGCGGCCACCTGGGTGGCGAGCAGCGAATTGCCGCCGAGGGCGAAGAAGTCGTCGTCGGCGCCCACCCGGTCGAGCCCGACCACGCCCGCGAAGGTCGCGGCGACGAGCCGCTCGGTCGCGGTCACCGGTTCGCGATAGTCCCGCTCCGCCACGTCCGGCGCGGGCAGGGCACGGCGGTCGAGCTTGCCGGAGCTGTTGACCGGCAACGCGTCGAGGAAGACGTAGGCGCCCGGCACCATGTACGACGGCAGCACCGCCGCGACGGCGGCATCGAGGTCGGCCGGCGACAGCTGCTCGGGCACGACGGCGGCCGACGCGCTCACGCAGGCAGCGGCAGCACCCGCGAGGGCAGTGGGCACGACGTAGGCGACGAGCTGGTCCGGGCGCCCCTCGTCGGAACGGACGAGCACCGCGACGCGACCGACACCGGGGACCGTGCCGAGAGCGGCCTCGATCTCGGCGGGCTCGATGCGCAGGCCGCGCAGCTTCACCTGGAAGTCGGTGCGGCCCAGGTAGTGCAGGGACCGGCCGTCCGGTCCGGTGCGCCAGGCGACGAGGTCGCCGGTGCGGTAGAGGCGGCCGCCGGTGCCGAACGGGTCGGCCACGAACCGCTCGGCGGTCAGGTCCGCGCGGCCGAAGTAGCCGTCGGCCAGCTGGACGCCCGCCACGTACAGCTCCCCGGGTACGCCCGCGGGCACGGGGCGCAGTCGCGAATCCAGCACGTACACCCGGGTATTGGCGACAGGGGTGCCGATCGGGGCCGCCGCGGTGGTCTCGGCGCCGACCTCGTGGGTGGTGACCTGGATGGCGGTCTCGGTGGGCCCGTACAGGTTCACCACCGCCGCGCCGGTGGCGGTGCGCACCCGCTGGGCCAGCTCGGTGGTGAGTGCCTCGCCACCGGCGAAGACCAGCCGCAGCGCGTCGGTCCGCACCGGCTCGGCGATCACGGCGGCCAGCACCGACGGCACGTACTGCACGACGCTCACGGCGTGCCGCGCGGTGGCGGCGGCCAGGTAGGCGGGGTCGCGGTGCCCGTCGGCGGTGGCCAGCACCAGGCGCGCGCCGGTCCGCAACGGCCACAGCAGTTCCCACACCGACGCGTCGAAGGTGAACGGGGTCTTCTGCAAGACGACATCGTCGCCGACGAGCGCGTACTCCCGCTGCAACCACAGCAGCTGGTTGACCACGGCGCGGTGCGGCACCGCCACACCCTTGGGCCTGCCGGTCGAGCCGGAGGTGAACAGCACGTAGGCCAGGTGCTCCGGGCGCAGCGGGGTGATGCGCTCGTCGTCGGTGAGCGGCCGGTCGGAGAGCTCCGACAGATCGAGTGCGTCGATCTCGACGACCGGCTCCGCCATGGCCACACGATGACCGGCGGCCGTGAGCACGCAGACCGGTGCCGTGCGCTCCAGCACGTACGCGGTCCGCTCGGCCGGGTGATCCGGGTCGACCGGCACATAGGCGGCGCCCGCCGCGAGCACGGCGTGCACGGCGACGAGCTGATCGAGGCCACGTCGCAGCGCGATCGCGACGAGCGATCCGGGTCCGGCGCCCAGACCGACGAGGTGCCGGGCCAGCCGATGGACACGACTCGCGAACTCCGCGTACGTCAGCGAATCGGCGGTGTGCGACGCGAGGACGGGCACCTGGTTCGGACGGCCGCTGCCGAGACCGGTGCCGGCCGGCCCGTCGTCATGACTGCCCGGCTCGACCGCCACACCGTCGCGCGCCGGCGCGGACGACACCGGCATGGTCTCCGGCTGATTGCCGTCCTGCGGATCGGTGTCCACGACCACCGCGATGGCATCCGGCGTCGCCGCCGCCTGGTCGGCGAACAGCGAGGCCAGCGTGGCGGCGGGGTCGACGACCAGCTCGGTGACGTCCCAGGTCATGACCTCGACGGATTCGGCGGGATCGAGCAGGTCGATGTCGCCGACCGGACGGGCCGGGTCGGCGAGAACACCGTCCAGCAGGCGGCGCAGCCGGGTGGCGAACCCGGCGACGGTGGCAGCGTCGAACAGGTCGGTGGCGTAGAGGAACGCACCGGACAGGCCCGCGGGTGCACCGGTGTCGTCGCGGTGCTCGGTGAGAGTCAGTTCGAGGTCGAACTTGGCGACGGCGGTGGGCAGGTCGACGCCGGCGACGGTGAGGCCGGGCAGGGCGAGGACGCGCGGGGTGTCCTCGTTGAGCGACAGCATCACCTGGAACAGGGGGTTGCGGGCGGTGGAGCGGGCCGGGTCGAGCACCTCGACGAGCCGTTCGAACGGCACATCGGCGTGGTCGAACGCCGCCAGGTCGGTCGCGCGCACCTGGTCCACCAGCTCGGTGAACGAAGCGGCGGGGGCCACCTCGGTGCGCAGGACGAGGGTGTTGACGAACATGCCGACCAGGTCGTCCAGGGCCCGGTCACCGCGCCCCGACACCGGGGTGCCGATGGCGATGTCGGTGGTCGCCGACAACCGCGCCAGCAGGACCGCGAACACCGCGTGCGCGGCCATGAACACGGTGACGCCCCGCGCCCGCGCGAATTCGGACAGCGCGGTGTGGGTTTCGGCGTCGATCTCGATCGGGTGCAGCGCACCGCCGCGCGAGGCGATCGCGGGCCGCGTCCGATCGGTGGGCAGTTCCAGCTGCTCGGGCACACCCGCGAGAGCGTCCGCCCAGAACGCGAGTTGCCGTGCCGCCACCGATTCCGGATCGGCGGCGTCGCCGAGCACGGTGTGCTGCCACACCGCGTAGTCGGCGTACTGCACGGTCAGCGCCGCCCACTGCGGCACGTTCCCGGCGGCCCGCGCACCGTACGCGGTGAGCACATCGCGGATCAGCGGCCCGAACGAGAACCCGTCGGCGGCGATGTGATGCAGCACGATCACCAGGACGTACTCCGCCTCGCCGGATGCCGGTTCGGCACCGGGACCGGCGAGCGACACCGGTTCCGCCGAGACCGAACCCTCACCGTCGACCGACGCCGATGCCGCACCGGACGAATCGCCAGGCACCACGCCGTCGGTGACGCGCAGCAGCGTGACCCGGATCGGGACATCGACGGTCAGGTCGAAACCCGTGGTGGCGCAGGCGCGGACGGCGCCGGTCAGGGCAGCCGGGGTGACGATCTGCGGCAGGACCTCGGGCACGAGGCCGGTCGCGGGCAGGATCTCGGCGACGGCGTGCCCGTCGCGTTCCGGGTAGCGGGTGCGCAGGACTTCGTGCCGGTCCAGCACGTCGACGAGGGCGGCCTGCAGGGCGGCGACGTCGAGGGCGCCGGTGAGCCGCACGGCCATCGGGATGTTGTCGGTGGCCGAGCCGGGGTCGAACCGGTTGAGGAACCACATGCGCTGCTGGGCAGGCGAGAGCGGCAGCGGATCGGGGCGGACGCCCGCGAGGAGCGCGGGTCCGGCGCCGGTGCCGCGCAGCCGGTCGGCGGCGGCGGCGAGGGCGAGCACCGTGGCGGTGTCGAAGAGCTGCCGGACCGGGATGCGGATGTCGAGGTCGGCGCCGAGGCGGGCCATCAGGCGGGTCGCCAGCAGCGAGGTGCCACCGAGGTCGAAGAAGTCGTCGTCGCGACCGACCCGCTCAGCCCCGAGCACCTCGGCGAACGCGGCGGCGACGATCCGCTCGGTCGCGGTCTCGGGCGCCCGGTAGGCGGCGGCCTCGAAGACCGGCGCGGGCAGCGCGGCACGGTCGAGCTTGCCGACCGGGGTCAGCGGCACCGCGTCGAGGACGACGATCGCGGCCGGAACCATATGCGCGGGCAGGTGTTCGGCGGCATGCGCGATCAGCGCGGCGGTGTCGACGGTCGCACCGGTCCCGGGCACCACGTACGACACCAGCACGGTCGCACCCGCCTCGGTGCGATGGCCGACGGTGGCCGCGAAGTCGACCGTGGTGTGCCGTGCCAGCACGGCGTCGATCTCGCCGAGTTCGATGCGGAAGCCACGAACCTTCACCTGGAAGTCGTTGCGGCCCAGGTACTCCAGGTCGTAGGCGCCGTCGCGCCGGACCCAGCGCACCGTGTCGCCGGTGCGGTACATCCGCTCCCCCGGCGCACCGTAGGGGTTGGTCACGAACCGGCCCGCGGTGAGCGCGGGCCTGCGGTGGTAGCCGCGCGCCAGCTGCGCACCGGCGATGTACAGCTCGCCGACGACACCGGCGGGGACCGGGCGCAGCCGCTCGTCGAGCACCAGCTCGGTGGTGCCCTCCACCGGCGCGCCGAGCGTGATCGGCGTTGTCGCCGTGAGGGGTTCGCTGATGTTGGTGACGATGGTGGTCTCGGTGGGGCCGTAGCCGTTGCGGAAAACCAGGCCGGGGATGGCGGCGGTCCACCGCGCCACCAGCTCCGCCGGGCACGCCTCGCCACCGACGACCACGACCCGCAGGTCGTCGAGCCCGTCCGGGTTCACCGTGGCCAGCGCGGACGGCGTGATGACCACATGGGTCACCCGCTCGGCCCGCAGCAATTCACCCAGCTCCGCCCCACCGAACACACCGGTCGGCGCGACCACCATGGTCGCGCCCCGGGTGACGGTCAGCAGCAGCTCGGCCACCGAGATGTCGAACGACGGCGAGGCCACATGCAGCACCCGCGCGTCGGCCGAGGCCAGATAGCGCTCCGCCTGCACGGGCAGGTACGCCGCGACGGCGCCGTGCGGAATCACCACGCCCTTGGGCAGACCGGTGGTGCCGGAGGTGTAGATGACATACGCGGGATCCAGCGGATCCACTACGCGCCGCGCCCCGCGATATCCCGAGCCGACCGGCGGCTGACCCGCCTCGGCGGTCGACACCGCGGCAGTGCCGCCGCCGACGGTCTTCCCTACCTGCTCGGCGCCGGTGGCACGCAGCTCCGGTTCGGTGGCGAGCCGGTCTGTCCGCTCGGCGTCGACGACGGCATCGAGGACGAGCCACTCGACGGTGGCGGGCAGGCCGGTGCGCACGGCGTCGACCGTGATGCCGACCACCGCACCGGAATCCGAGAGCATGTGGGCGATGCGGTCGGCGGGGTAGGTCGGGTCGACGGGCAGGAAGCCCGCGCCGGACTTCACCACGCCCCACACGGCGGTGACGGAGTCGGCCGAACGCGGGATGCTCACGGCGACAAGGTCGCCCGCGCCGACGCCGAGACCGGTCAGGTGGGCGGCGAGCCGCTCGGACGCGGCGTCGAGTTCACCGTAGGTCAGGGTGCGCGCGCCGTCGCGGATCGCGATCGCGCCGGGATCGGCCGCGGCGGCGGCCAGCACCTGCGGCAGCAGCGGGAACGGGTCGGCCGCGCCGCCGGAACGGTGGGTCAGGTCGGTGAGTTCGTCGTCGATCAGCAGCGGGAGGTCGGCCACGGGGATCTGCGGTGTCGCGGCGATCGCGGTGAGCAGGCCGGTGAAGCGGCGCACCATCCGCGCGACCGTCGGCTCGTCGAACAGATCGGTGGCGTAGGAGAATTCGCCGGACAGACCGGTGGCGCCGGACTCGCGCAGGGTCACCGACAGATCGAACTTCTCGATGTCGTAGGGCAGGTCGACGGCGGCGGCACGCAGGCCGGGCAGCTCGACGGCGGACTGCGGCAGGTTCTGCAGCGACAGCGCCACCTGGAACAGCGGGTGGCGACCGGCCGAGCGCGGCGGCGCCAGCACCTCCACCAGGCGTTCGAACGGCAGGGTGGTGTGGTCGAAGGCGGCCAGGTCACCGGCGCGGACGCGCCCGAGCAACTCGGCGAAGGGCTCCCCGCCGCGCACCTGGGCCCGCAGGACCGCGGTGTTGACGAACATGCCGACGACATCGTCGAGTTCGGCCGCGCCACGCCCGGCCACCGGCGTGCCGATCGCCACGTCGGCATTGCCCGACAGCCGCGCGATCAGCACCGACAGCGCGGCGTGCAGCACCATGAACAGCGTCGCGCCGTGCGCGGCGGCCACGGCGTCCAGCGCGGTCACCAGCTCCGCGTCGAGCGCGAACTCGACCCGGCGCCCGCGCATCGACGCGACGGCGGGACGCGGGCGATCGGTCGGCAGGCTCGACTCGTCCGGCAGCCCCGCCAGCGCGTCCCGCCAGAACGCGATCTCCCGGCCTGCCCTGGATTCGGTGTCGTCCTCGGCGCCGAGCAGCGCCCGCTGCCACAGCGTGTAATCGGCGTACTGCACCGGCAGCGGCGCCCAGTCCGGCGCCGCACCCTCGGTCCGCGCGTAGTAGGCGGCCATGGTGTCGCGCACCAGCGGACCGGCCGACCAACCGTCGGAGGCGATGTGGTGCACCACCAGCACCAGCACGTGGTCCCCGTCGACCTCGAACAACCGCGCCCGCACCGGCGGCGCCACCGTCACATCGAACCCACGCAGAATCACCGAGGCCAGGATCTCCGGAAGATCCTGCGCCGCAACACCGATCGGCGTCAGCACGCCGGACCACCCCGACGCCACAACCGACTCGCTGGCAGCGCCAGCAGCGTCGGCAGCGCGGAGGGTCGGGTTTTCGTCGGCGGCGAGATAGTCGAGGGCCGTCGCGGGGTCCAGCACCCGCTGGGTTCCGGTGCCGTCGACCTCGGGGTACACCGTGCGCAACACCTCGTGCCGGGCGAGCAGATCGCCGACGGCGGCGCGCAGGGCGGCCAGGTCGAGGGCGCCGGAGAGGCGGACCGCGATCGGGATGTTGTAGGCGCCGGTCTCCGGGTCGAAGCGGTTGAGGAACCACATGCGCTGCTGGGCGGGCGAGAGCGGCAGCACCTCGGGTCGCGGGCCCGCGACCAGGGCGGGCCGGTCGTCGGCGGCCCCGCCCTCGACGAGCGCGGCCAGCACGGCGACGGTCGGATTGTCGAAGAAGTCCCGGACGTCCACCCGCACCCCGAACGCGGCGTGCAGGCGGGCGATGGCGCGGGTGGCGATCAGCGAGTTGCCGCCGAGGCGGAAGAAGTCGTCGTCCAGGCCGACCTGCGCCACCCCGAGCAGGTCGGCGAACAGCTCGGCCACGGCCTGCTCGGTCACGGTCTCCGGGGCGCGGAACTCGGCCGCGGCGACCCGGAAGTCCGGTTCCGGCAGTGCTTTCCGGTCCAGCTTGCCGCTGGCGTTGATCGGCATGGCGGGCAGCTGCACCAGCAGCGACGGCACCATGTACTCCGGCATCGACGCCTTCGCGTGCGCGACGAGTTCGCCCTCGTCGAGCGGTTCGCCGTCGACGCTCACCACATAGCCGACCAGCGCCTCACCGGCGGCATGACGATGCAGCACCACCGCCGCGTTGCCGACCCGCGGATGCGCGGCGAGCACGGCTTCGATCTCGCCGAGCTCGATCCGCAGTCCCCGCAGCTTCACCTGGAAATCGGTGCGGCCCAGGTACTCCAGCTCGTCCCCGCCGGGCAGCTGCCGCACCAGGTCACCGGTGCGGTACATCCGCTCACCGGGCGCCCCGTACGGATCGGCGACGAAACGGTCGGCGGTCAGTCCGGGCCTGGCCACATAGCCGCGGGCCAGCTGCACACCCGACAGGTACAGCTCCCCCACCACCCCGGCGGGCACCGGGTCGAGGTTCTCGTCGAGCACGAGCAGACCCGTGTCGTCGGCGGGACCGCCGATCGGCACCGACACCTCGTCGGCGACCGTCACCTCGTGGGCGGTGACGTCGACGGCCGCCTCGGTGGGGCCGTAGAGGTTGTGCAGCGCGGTCGCCGACAGCTTGCGCAGGCGCGTGGCGGTGGCGGCGGGCAGTGCCTCCCCGGAGGCGAACACCATCCGCAGCGACGACAGGTCCACCGGCGCGGTGGTCTCCGACAGCTCACCGGCGAAAGCGGCCAGCATCGAGGGCACGAAGTGGGTGACGCTCACCTGATGCTCGGCGATGACCCCGGCCAGGTAGCCGGGATCACCGTGGCGACCCGGTTCGGCGACTATCAGCCGGGCCCCGGTCTGCAAGGGCCAGAACAGCTCCCACACCGAGACGTCGAAGGTGTAGGGCGTCTTCTGCAGCACCACGTCGGCCGCGGTCAGCGGGTAGCGACGCTGCCGCCAGTCCAGGTTCGCCACGATGGCGCCGTGAGTGACCGCCACGCCCTTGGGCCTGCCGGTGGAACCCGAGGTGAAGATGACATAGGCGGTGTTGCCCGCCCGCGCCCCGCCGACAACCTCGGCGGCCGGCACGGTCCAGTCGATGTCGTCGGTGCGCAGGACCGGGGCGCCGTTCAGGTCCGGCTCGTCGGCGGCGCGGGTCACCACCACGACCGGCTGGGCCACCTCGAGCACATAGTGCAGCCGCTCCACGGGATGATCCGGGTCCAGCGGTACGTACGCGCCACCGGCGCGCACGATCGCGTGCACGGCGACGATCAGCTCCAGGCTGCGCCGCATCGCCAGCCCCACCAGCGCCTCCGGTCCGACCCCGAGCGCGACCAGCCGCGCGGCCAGCACCCGCACCCTGGCATCGAACTCGGCGTAGGTCAGCGTCTCGGCGCCGAACCGCACCGCGACCTGGTCGGGGGTACGGGCCAGCTGCTCGGTGAAGCGGTCGACCAGGGTCGGTGCCTGCCCCGGCTTCGGCGCTTCCACTCCCAGCGCGGCCATGGCGTCACCGGCCAGCGCCGCCAGCAGCAGCCCGAAGGTGCCCTCGGCGGCATCGACCACGCCGGGGAACTGTTCGGCGAGGACGACCTGCACCAGGGTCTCGGGATCCAGTGCGCCACCGGTCAGCTCGGCCATGAGGGTGAGCTGGGCGTCGAGGTCGGCGTAGGAGACCGAGGTGCCCTCGAATGCGACCGCGATCCGGGCCGGCTCCATCGCCGCGACCGTCGCCACCAGCGCTGCCAGCTGTTCTGTTCCCGCGCGCGCCGGAGTGGTGTTGGTCATCTGGACTGCCTTCCATCTACCGGCCGCCGGTGACGCCACGCGGCCGCAATACAACTCGGAAACTCCCCGGACCCACCGGGGTGACGGGATCGGCGCGGGGCGGCCAACCCCGGGCACCCAGCCCGAAATCCGCCCTCTCACACCGGCATTCAATGCGATCGGCTATGACACGATCGCGAACCTCCGGCTCGCCGCCATGCAACCAGCTATGACTCGGTTATCTCCCGACCTCCATCGTCAACCCCGACACCTGACACCCGCGCCCGCAGACGAGGAGAAGCGTATTCGGTCCGATAATAAACCGGACCAGATTCCGTCAAAATCTCGACCCGGAGGCGGGAATTCCGGCGCTGAGAACGGTCCAGCAACGTGACCGCATACGCCGAGGGGACAGCTCTCGCCCGATCGTCCGTCATGGACGGTGTGGCGGCTGTCGGCACAGGTTCACACTGTGTCGGGCAACACTATGTGAAACAACGTTGCATCAACGTTGCATCGCAGTGATTCACACCACTTTCCCCCCCGGGCCCCTCCCGGAGACGACGAAACCCCCCGCCGTCCGGGACGGCGAGGGGTTTCGGTGCTCTGCGGCTACCGGCGCGCTTACTCGGCGGCGGCGTCCTCGGCCGGGGCGGCCTCGGCGGCGGCCTCGTCCTCGACCGGGATCAGCGAGATCTTGCCGCGGTTGTCGATGTCGGCGATCTCCACGCGCAGCTTGTCGCCGACGTTGACCACGTCCTCGACCTTGGCCACGCGCTTGCCCTGGCCCAGCTTGGAGATGTGCACCAGGCCGTCACGGCCCGGCAGCAGCGAGACGAACGCGCCGAAGGCGGTGGTCTTGACGACCGTGCCCAGGAAGCGCTCGCCGACCTTCGGCAGCTGCGGGTTGGCGATCGCGTTGATCGCGTCGATCGCGGCCTGCGCCGACGGGCCGTCGGTCGCACCGACGAACACGGTGCCGTCATCCTCGATGGAGATGTTGGCGCCGGTGTCCTCGGTGATCTGGTTGATCATCTTGCCCTTGGGGCCGATGACCTCACCGATCTTGTCGACCGGGATCTTGATCGCGGTGACGCGCGGGGCGTACGGGCTCATCTCGTCCGGGGTGGCGATGGCCTCGGCCATCACGTCCAGGATGGTGGTGCGGGCGTCGTGCGCCTGGTTCAGCGCGCCGGCCAGCACCTGCGAGGGGATGCCGTCGAGCTTGGTGTCCAGCTGCAGGGCGGTGACGAACTCACGGGTGCCCGCGACCTTGAAGTCCATGTCGCCGAAGGCATCCTCGGCGCCCAGGATGTCGGTCAGCGCGACGTAGCGGACCTCGTCCTCACCCTTGTCGTTGGTGACGGTGTCCGACACCAGGCCCATGGCGATACCCGCGACGGGCGCCTTCAGCGGCACACCGGCGTTGAGCAGTGACAGGGTGGAGGCACACACCGAACCCATCGAGGTGGAGCCGTTGGAGCCCAGCGCCTCCGAGACCTGACGGATGGCGTAGGGGAACTCCTCCTGCGAGGGCAGCACCGGCATCAGCGCACGCTCGGCGAGCGCGCCGTGGCCGATCTCGCGGCGCTTGGGCGAACCCACGCGGCCGGTCTCGCCGGTGGAGAACGGCGGGAAGTTGTAGTGGTGCATGTAGCGCTTGGTGGTCTCCGGGCCGAGCGAGTCGACCTGCTGGGCCATCTTCACCATGTCGAGGGTGGTGACGCCCATGATCTGGGTCTCGCCACGCTCGAACAGCGCCGAACCGTGGGCGCGCGGGATCACGGCGACCTCGGCGCTCAGCGCGCGGATGTCGGCCAGACCACGGCCATCGATGCGGAAGCCGTCGGTGAGGATGCGCTGACGCACCAGCTTCTTGGTGACCGAGCGGAACGCCGCGCCCAGTTCCTTCTCGCGACCGGTGAAGTCCTCGCCCAGACGCGAGAGCACGTCCAGCTTGATCTCGTCGATCTTGGCCTCGCGGGCCTGCTTGTCGGCGATCGACAGCGCCTCGTTCAGCTCACGCTTGGCGGTGCCCTCGACGGCCTCGAACACGTCGGCGGCGTACGGCGGGAAGAGCGGGAACTCCTCGGTGGGCTTGGCGGCCAGGGTCGCCAGGTCCGACTGCGCGCGGCACAGGCGGGCGATGAACGGCTTGGCGGCCTCGAGGCCCTCGGCCACGACGGCCTCGGTGGGCGCCTGCGCGCCGTCCTCGATCAGGGCGATGACCTTGTCGGTGGCCTCGGCCTCGACCATCATGATGGCGACGTCACCGGTCTCGGTGACGCGACCCGCGACGACCATGTCGAACACGGCGCCCTCGAGCTGCTCCACGGTCGGGAACGCGACCCACTGGCCACCGATCAGGGCGACGCGCACGCCGCCGACCGGGCCGGAGAACGGCAGGCCGGAGATCTGGGTGGACGCCGAGGCGGCGTTGATGGCCACCACGTCGTAGAGGTCCTGCGGGTCCAGGCTCAGCACGGTGACCACGACCTGGATCTCGTTGCGCAGGCCGTCGACGAACGACGGGCGCAGCGGACGGTCGATCAGGCGGCAGGTCAGGATCGCGTCGGTGGAGGGGCGGCCCTCGCGACGGAAGAACGAGCCGGGGATGCGGCCCGCGGCGTACATGCGCTCTTCGACGTCGACCGTCAGCGGGAAGAAGTCGAACTGGTCCTTGGGGTGCTTACCGGCGGTGGTCGCCGACAGCAGCATGGTCTCGTCGTCCAGGTAGGCGACCACGGAACCCGCGGCCTGCTTGGCCAGGCGGCCCGTCTCGAAGCGGATGGTGCGGGTGCCGAAGGTGCCGTTGTCGATCAGCGCGACCGATTCGAAAACACCGGGCTCGACCTCGACCGCGGTCGAAGTACGTTCAGTTGTCTGCGTCATATTTCTTCTCTCGACCTCTCGTCTCGCCGGAGCGCAGCACCATGTGGGCGCGAACCGGCTGTTCGTCAGCCGTACCGGACACGGACACGTGGGAACCCTCCTGGCTGCCACGCGCAGCACCCGGCCGTATCCCCTTGGCTGGAACATTCCAGAAGAGAGGCGACGCGGAGGCGATCATCGATCGAAGCCCGACGGCGGCGGGAAATGCCTGCCGAAAGGCCACTACCGAAGACCGACGCCACGCGGACGGATGCACACGGCTGTCACATGTTGTAGTGCACGCGGAAACCCGATGGTCCCCGAATACACGAATAGCCAACGAGAAGAAGTGTACTTCTTCCCATTGGCTACTCGCCGACCGCCTCAGCGGGGAGGCGTGTCGAAGCAGATCAGCGGCGCAGGCCGAGACGCTCGATGAGCGAACGGTAGCGCTCGATGTCCTTGGCCTGCAGGTACTTCGACAGGCGACGACGACGACCGATCAGGGCCAGCAGGCCGTGCCGGGTGTGGTGGTCGTGCTTGTGCTGCTTCAGGTGCTCGGTCAGGTCCGAGATCCGCTTCGACAGCAGCGCGATCTGCGCCTCCGGCGAACCGGTGTCCTTCTCGTGCAGGCCGTACTCGGCCAGGATGGCCGACTTCTGCTCAGTGGTCAGCGCCATGCGGGCAGACTCCTCATTTCTCAGTTCCGCGCTCGACAGTCCGGTTACCCGGGGTGGGCGCCACCGCGGACCGCAGCAAACCCGAGGATCGACTGTACCGGAGCCCGCGACGGCCGATCGCACCGGCCTCAGGCGTCGGCGGCGGTGAGCACCTTGCGGGCGTTCTCGACGTCGCGGCCCATGGCCTCGACCAGGTCGTCGATGGAGTCGAACTTGCGCATCCCGCGCAGCTGCTCGACGAAGTCCACCGCCACGTGCTGCCCGTACAGGTCGGCCTCGCCGTCGAGGACGAACGCCTCCACGGTGCGCGAGCGCCCGGAGAAGGTGGGGTTGGTGCCGACCGAGATGGCCGCCATGGCCCGCTCGCCGGGTTCGGCCGTGCCGATCGTCGGGCCGGGGCCCAGCACGGTGAACCAGCCCGCGTAGACGCCGTCGGCCGGGATCGCCGCGTGCATGGGCGGGGCGACGTTGGCGGTCGGGAAGCCCAGGCCGCGTCCGCGCCCGTCACCGTGCACGACGACACCCTCGACACGATGCGGGCGGCCCAGCGCCTCGGCCGCGGCGGCCATGTCGCCCGCGTCGACGCAGGAGCGGATGTAGGTCGAGGAGAAGGTCACGGCGTGCTCGCCGAGCAAGGTCACCCCGTCGACCTCGAAGCCGAACCGCGCGCCGAGTTCGCGCATGGTGTCGACGGTGCCCGCGGCCTTCTTGCCGAAGGTGAAGTTGTCGCCGACGACGACCTCGGTGACGTGCAACCGCTCGACCAGCAGGTCGTGCACGTAGCCGGCGGGGGTGAGCTTCATGAAGTCCTGGGTGAACGGCATCACGCAGAACACGTCGATACCGAGTTCCTCGGCCAGCTCGGCGCGCCGGGTGAGCGTGGTCAGCTGCGCCGGATGCGACCCGGGCCGCACGACTTCCATCGGATGCGGATCGAAGGTCATCAGAACCGAGGGGACACCACGCTCGGCCGCCGCGGCCACCGCGCGGCTGATCAGCTGCGCGTGCCCGCGATGCACGCCGTCGAACACACCGATCGTGAGGACGCAGCGCCCCCAGTCGGCGGGCACATCGTCGAGACTTCGCCATCTCTGCACAGAGCGAAGCCTACGCAACGCTATTCACCCGCGCCGTGCCGGTTCGCCGATGTGTCATTCGGGCCAGGGATGCCTAACATCAATGATGTGCCAGGTAAACGAGATGTCGCTACCCGCCGTGCGTCGACACAGCCCGGTGAACAGGCCGAACTCGCTGCCACCGCGACGCTCGCGCCCGAGTTGACCGCGGTGGCGCAGGACTATCTGAAGGTCATCTGGACCGCCCAGGAGTGGTCGCAGGAGAAGGTCTCCACCAAGTTGCTCGCCGAACGCATCGGCGTGTCCGCCTCGACCGTGTCCGAGGCCGTGCGCAAGCTCGCCGACCAGGGCCTGGTCGAGCACGCCCGCTACGGCGCGATCACCCTCACCGAGCACGGCCGCCGCGCCGCCGTGGCCATGGTGCGCAGGCACCGGCTGATCGAGACGTTCCTGGTGAACGAACTCGGCTACGGCTGGGACGAGGTGCACGACGAGGCCGAGGTGCTCGAACACGCCGTCTCCGAACTGCTCATGTCGCGCATCGACGCCAAACTCGGCCACCCCGACCGCGACCCGCACGGTGACCCCATCCCCTCGGTCGACGGCGCGGTCCCCACGCCTCCGGCCCGCCGGCTGTCCGACTTCGCCGCGGGCGAATCGGGCCGGGTGGCCCGCATCTCCGACTCCGACCCGGCCATGCTGCGCTACTTCGATTCGGTCGGCATCGCCCTGGACACCGTCATCGAGGTCGAGGAACGCCGCGATTTCGCCGGCACCATCGCCGTCCGCCTCGGCGCCGCCGCCACCCCCACCGAACTGGGCACACTTGCCGCCGAGGCGATCTGGCTGACGGCCTAGGTCCACATCTCAGCAGGAGAAGTAGTGCCGCATGGAGTCGGGGACGCCCGCGGCGCTCGCTTCGGTCCAGCAGACGGTGTGCGGGAACTGGACGTAGGTCAGCCAGGCGCCGCTGGATCGGGTGATGATGCGCTGGTTGTCGCCGGGGCTGTTCCAGGAGACGACGGCCCAGCGGCCGTCGCACAGTGAGATGGCGGCGTCCGGGCCCGGATCCACGCCGAGCTCGGTTTCGACGGTGGTCTCCGCGCAGGCCGACGCCGGATCCGCGGACGCGTCCTGGAAACGCAGGTTTCCGGTGACGGTGGCGCCCGCCTCGACGAGGAACAGCGCGTGCATACCCTCGGGAACGGGGTTCGTGCCCGCGGGCGCGGTCATGCCGAACCGGTAGCAGCCGGTCACCGCCGTGAACACGGCCAGGCCGGAGGCGTCGGTGACGGCGTCCTGACGCTGTGTCTCGGTGGTCTCGCCGACGGGGATGTCGTGGCCCGCCGGGTCGCACGGCTGCTGCAGCGACAGGTGGACCGGCACACCGGGGACCGGCAGGCCGGACAGGGTGGCCGTGCGCAGGACGACGGTGCCGGTCGCGGTGGCGGGTGGCGGGGTCGTGGTCCGGGCGGTCGTCGGTGCGGCGGCGGTACCGATCGGCGGCAGGCTCGTCGGCGCCGCGCTCGGCGGGACGATCACCGACGGCCGTGCCGTGCTGGTTGGGCGGGCCGGGCTCGACGAACCCGGTGCCTGCGGGTCACCCGTGCCGCAGCCGGCGAGCAGGATCGCCGCCCCCGCGACGACGCCGATCCAGATTCTCCGCTGCGCAGCCATGGTCCACCCTCCGAAGCCGATAGCTATACAGGGTGGCTATCGGCGAACAGGATTGTGGTGTTAACCACCGTCCAGTGGCCCTGACATCGCGTCAGCGCGACAGGAAGTCCAGCAGCACACGGAATTCCGCGAGCGACAGGTAGCCGTCGCCGTCCTGGTCCGCGGCGGCGAGCAGATCCGCCGCGGGTTCCTCGATCCGGCCGCCGCCGACGTGGCGGATGAGCGAATCCAATTCGGCCACCGAGATCCGCCCGTCCCCGTTGACGTCGAACACCCGGAACGCCGCGTCGGCGTCGGTGACCTCGATCCGCCCCGCGACCACGGCGGCGTCGAACTCGGCACGGGAGACCAGGAAGTCGCCGTCGGTGTCGGCCGCGGCCACCAGGCGTTCGATCGCCGCGCGATCGACCTCGGCACCGGCGGAACGGATTCCGGCGGCGATGTCGTCGACCGACACCAGCCCGTCGCCGTCGCGGTCCCACAGCGTGAACGTGTCGACCGGCTCTGTACTCATCTCGCTACCCTTCCCCGCGGCCGCCGAGATGCGCACGACGACCGTCACCGCCACTCTACGGACGCCGAAGCGGCCATGCCCCGCCCGCGGCATGGCTGCGCGAAGTGAGCACGGCTGGGCCCCGGTGCCACTGCGGTGCACGGCCTTCCGCGTCAGTCCCCGATGCCCTGGGGGCGGACCACCATCACCGACGCCGCGCGCTTGCCGCTCTCCTCGAGCAGCGCGATGGCCCGGCCGGACGGGTCGATCGCCGCATAGACGCCCTTGGTGCCGATCGGGTCGAGCCAGCGGCCGTTGCGCAGGTCGTTCGCCTGGGACTCGTCGATGTCGCGGTGTGGGAACGCGGTTTTCACCGCGGTGTCGATGTCCAGGCTCAGCAGCGGCTGTTCGGCCTCGGCCGCGGCGGCCAGCTGCTCCAGGGTGCGGGCGTGCTCGAGGGTGAACGGGCCGACCCTGGTGCGGCGCAGCGCGGTCAGGTGACCGCCGACGCCGAGCGCGGCGCCCAGGTCGCGGGCCAGGGCGCGGATGTAGGTGCCCGAGGAGCACTCGACCTCCACGTCCAGGTCGACGAACTCGCCGTCGGCGACATCGCGGCGGGCCAGGATGTCGAAGCGCGACACCGTGATCGGGCGGGCGGCCAGCTGCACGTCCTCGCCGGCGCGGGCCCGGGCGTAGGCGCGTTCGCCGTCGACCTTGATGGCGCTGACCGTGGCGGGCACCTGCTGGATGTCGCCGGTCAGCGCGGCGACCCCGGCCGCGATCCCGGCGTCGGTGAGGTGCAGCGCGGGCGTGGTGGTGGTGATCTCGCCCTCGGCGTCGTCGGTGACGGTCGCCTGGCCGAGCCGGATCGTCGCCGTGTAGGCCTTGGTGGTGAGGATCAGCTGGCCCAGCAGCTTGGTCGCCCGTTCCACACCGAGCACGAGCACGCCGGTGGCCATCGGGTCCAGGGTGCCCGCGTGGCCGACCTTCTTGGTGCGCAACAGCTTCCGGCTGCGCGCGACCACGTCGTGACTGGTCCAGCCGCCGTCCTTGTCGACGATGACCAGTCCGCCCAGCGGGTCCACCGCGGGAGTGCGCGCGCCCATCAGCCGTGCGCGATCGCGGTCAGGATCAGCCCGTCGGCGATCTGCCAGCGGCCGTCGAACGAGGTCAGCGGGGCGCCGCCGTCGTTCGTCGTCCCGGGGACGAGCAGCTGGGTGTGGAAGGTGCCCGAGCCGGAATCGGCGGTGCGGGACTCGATCTCGAAGGTGATGTGCGCGTCCTCGAAACCGAGCCAGCGCAGCGTCAGCGGGAACCAGGCCTTGTAGGTGGCCTCCTTCGCGCAGAACAGCAGCCGGTCCAGATGCAGGCCGTCGGCGGGCGCCCCGGCCAGCCAGTCGCGTTCGGCGGGCAGGCTCACCGACTCCAGCACCCCCTCGGGCAGCGCGCCGTGCGGTTCGGCGT
The DNA here is from genome assembly GCF_900637185.1 of Nocardia asteroides. Lineage (NCBI taxonomy): Bacteria > Bacillati > Actinomycetota > Actinomycetes > Mycobacteriales > Nocardiaceae > Nocardia > Nocardia asteroides. Next base: position 5,573,171 of record NZ_LR134352.1, read on the forward strand.
CGATGCCGACCGAGCGGAATCGCAGCGCGTGCGCCATCGCGGCGGCGCGGTAGCCGTCGCAGTGGGTCAGGCTGCCGACCACGCCGCGCGGGAACAGCGGCATGCCCCGCTCCCCCTTGCCGATGGCGACCGGCGGCTCACCGAGCTGCTCGAGGGCGAGCCGGGCGCAGTGGCGGGCGCCGATGAAATCGCGGCGGCGCTTCTCGACCGACTGGGCGATGAGGTGTTCCTCGGCGGGATGCGCCTTCAGATCCTCCGGATACGCCAGCAGCTCGGCGGCCGCCACCCCGGACGGCAGTATGTTCTCAATCATGTCCCGCCTCCCCGCGAATCCTGGCCGGACTCAGGTGGCCGACCGGTGTGTTCGGCGGCCGGCGGCGGCGCATCTGGGCGCGCGCGCCCGTGCCCGGTGAGTTACCCATGTTCATCACCAAATCAGTGGATACGGCTCGAAGCAAATTCCTGGTCAGATGCCGCGTCGGCGGTCGGCCTTTGCCCGCATTTCGGCGGCTGCGGCTTCCATCTCCGGGGTGACGGTGAAGTGGCCGCCCCAGGCGTTGAGGTCGCCGTCGGCGTAGACCGGTTCGGGCAGGATCTGGCGCAGCAGCGGGTCGGGCATGCCGCGGCGCTTCCACTCGCGCGGGTAGCCCAGCGACACCTCCTCGAAGCGGACGCCGTCGTAGTAGGTGGTGCGCGGGATGTGCAGGTGCCCGTAGACCGCGCAGACCACGTGGTAGCTGGTGTGCCAGTCGGCGGTGAGATCGGTGCCGCACCACATCGAGAACTCGGGGTAGAACAGGATGTCGGTGGGCTGGCGGACCAGCGGGAAGTGGTTGACCAGCACGACGGGGGCGTCGGGGCCGAGCGCGTCGAGGCGGCGCTGGGTGTACTGCACGCGCGCGTGGCACCAGGCGTCGCGGGTGAGGTACGGGTCGGGGGTCAGCAGGAACTCGTCGGTGGCCACGACATTGCGTTCGCGCGCGACGGCCAGTCCCTGGGCCTTGGTGCTGGTGCCCGCGGGCAGCCACGAGTAGTCGTAGAGCAGGAACATCGGCGCGATGGTGACGCGGCCGCCGTACCGCTCGGCGCCCGCGCCGGTCCACACCGGGTACGGGTCCTCCGGGGTCACCACGTCGAGGTCGCGGCACATCGCGACCAGGTAGTCGTAGCGGGCGGCGCCGTGCATCTGCACCGGGTCCTTGGGCGTGGTCCACAGCTCGTGATTGCCCGGCACCCAGATGACCTTGGCGAACCGGCCGCGCAGCAGCTCCAGCGCCCAGCGGACCTCTTCGGCCTTCTCGCCGACGTCGCCGGCGACGATCAGCCAGTCCTCCGGCGAATCCGGCTGGATCTGCTCGACCACCGGCTTGTTGCCCTGATGCCCCACGTGCACATCACTGACCGCCATCAACTTCGGAATCACCTGTCCACAGTGGCACACCTACCGACGGCCGCCGCGCGGGACGCCCTGTTCGGGGTCAGGCGTCGAACAGGTTCGCGACGAAGGACAGCACCTGCGGCCTGGCTTGCGCGTCGATCTCGGGGTGGCCGCCGGGGTACTGGCCGAATTCCACCGCGGTGCCCGCCGCGCGCATCTGGGTGAGCAGCGTGTAGGTCATCGGCAGCGGGACCACCGTGTCGGTGGCGCCGTGGACGATCAGGATCGGCTGACGGTAGCCGACGGTCGGCACCACCATGTAGTCGCGCAGCGCCGCGCCGACGCCCTCGGCCTCCACCGGGCGGGCCAGCAGCGAGCCGATCGACGCGCCACCGACCACCGCGCCGAAGTCGTCGACGCAGCTGGTGGCGATCGCGTCGACGACCTCCCGGCCGCGCGGGCTGAGCAGTCCGTTCACATCCAGGTCGGGGCGGGTGGCGCGCAGGCCGGCGAGGATACCGGCGAACGGGCCGACCAGCTCGTCCACGATGGGCAGGTTCGGCACCCGGGGGTCGAGCCGGGACAGGATCTGCTCGAAGGTGGATTCCGGCGCCAGGGCCACCGTGCCGCGGAAGTCCAGTTCGGGCGCGTAGTCGCCGGCCAGGTTGCCGGTGGCCAGCGCCGCGTGGCCGCCCTGCGATCCGCCGACCACCGCCCAGGTAGGCGAGAGCGCGGGCTCGGCCGCGCGGGCGGCCCGGACGAGGTCGATCGTCGCCGTCGCCTCGGTGCGGGTGTGCAGGTACGGATGCACGGTGTCGGAACCGGCGGACAGCCCGAGATAGTCCGGTGCGACCACGGCCCAGCCGCGATCGAGGAAGGATTGCAGCAGCGGGCGCTCGTGGACCGCCTTGTTCGTGGTGATGCCGCACTGCGGTCCCAGACCGCTGGTGCCGTGATCCCACGCCACGACCGGATAACCACCGGCGGGCGGCAGCGAGTCCGGCAGCAGGACCAGGCCGGCGGCGTTGATCTGTCCCCCGGTCGGGCCCTCGGTGCGGTAGTCCACGATCGCCGCGCGCGACCAGTCACCCCAGCCCGCGGGCTGATCGAGGTGTCCGAGCAACTCGCCCGCACCGGGCGGCGCCGCCTGCACGGCCGCCCAACCGGCGCTGATCCCGGTCAGCAGTACTGCGGCACCGGCCGCGAGGCGGAGTCCGACCTTCCGCGAGAACACTGATAGCACGGGTACCTCACTCCTCATCGGCGTGCCGTCATCCCCTTCGACGGTAGTGCGACAAGCCCGCGCGTGCTCGGGTTCGGTGTCGACCGGCCCCTCAGGCGGCGCCCCGCGGCACGTCGGCACCGACCCGAGCCCAGCGGCCGGAGCGGGCTCTGGCGACCACCGCGAGCAGGCGCAACAGCATGAACGCGACCAGGCCGGACCAGATCCCGGCCACACCCCAGTCCAGCACCAGCGACAGCCAGATCAGCGGGAGGAAACCGAGCAGCGCGGCGACCAGGGTGGCGGTGCGCAGGAAGGCGGCGTCGCCCGCGCCGAGCAGCACGCCGTCGAGGGCGAAGACCGCGCCCGCCACCGGGATCATGGCGACGAAGAACCACCAGATCACGTGGGTGCGGTCGAGCACCCGCGCGTCGTCGGTGAACAGCAGCGGGATCACCCCGGCGCCGGCGGCGAAGAGACCGGCCAGCAGCAGCGAGAACAGCTCCGACCAGCCGGTCACCCGGCGGGCGATCCGGGTCGCGTCCCCGGCCCGGCCCGCGCCGAGAGCGGCCCCGACGAGAGTCTGCGCGGCGATGGCCAGCGAATCGAGGGTGAGCGCCAGGAAGTTCCACAGCTGCAGGACCAGCTGGTGCGCGGCGACCGACGCGGCGCCGAAGCGGGCGGCGACCGCGGCGGCGGAGACGAAACACACCTGGAACGACAGGCTGCGCACGATGAGATCGCGACCCAGCACCAGCTGCGCCCGCATGACGGCGGGCCGGGGCCGAACCGGAACCCGTTCCCGCAGCAGCGCGTAACCGAACAGCGCGCCGGTGACGAGCTGCCCGGCCACATTCGCCACCGCCGACCCGGCCAGCTCCAGCCGGGGCGCCCCGAGCAGTCCGTAGACCAGCACCGGGCACAGCACCGCCGACAGCGCCAGGCCCGCCACCACGAACAGCAGCGGCTCACGCACCTGCTGCACGCCGCGCAGCCAGCCGTTGCCCGCCATCGACACCAGGATCAGCGGCACGCCGCACAGCGCGATCCGCACCCAGCGCAGCGCCTCGTCGGCGATCTCGCCGCCGCCGGCGATCGCCGCGCACAGCGGACCGGCGAACACCTGCACGACCAGCACGATGAGCAGCCCGATCGCGAGCCCCACCCAGGTCGCCTGGACGCCTTCCTCGACGGCGCCTGCCCGATCTCCCGCGCCATGCCTGCGCGCCGCCCGCGCGGTGGTGCCATAGGACAGGAAGGTCAATTGGGTGCTGACCGTCCCCACGATCACCCCGCCGACCGCGAGCCCGGCCAGGGCCAGCGCCCCGAGCCTGCCGACGATCGCCATGTCGAACAGCAGGTACAGCGGTTCGGCCACGAGCACACCGAGCGTCGGCACGGCGATCCCGAGAATCCGCCGCGGCCCCACCTCCGCGTCCGGTTCCACCGTGCGCATCGACTCCGCCTCCCCGTCTCCGGCGCCCGAGCCGGCGCACGACACCGATGCTCGCACACCCACGGAACCGCGCTCTCGCGCCGCGACGGCGGCCCGCCGGGAACGGGGCCGAACCGGACGCGGTCGGTGGGGAACCGGACGATGACGCGGAAAGGTCGCGGTACCCGGTCCGGCGGGCAATACTGGTCACTCGCCCAGCAGCGCGACCCTTCCGGCTCGCCCCGAACTCCCAGGACGGCATCCATGGCGTTTGTACACCGGTGGCGCGTGATCGCGGCGTTCGCCCTCGTGGGGGCCGCGACCCAGGTCGTCTGGCTCACCTACGCGCCCGTCACCACGGTGGCCGCCGAGCATTTCGGGGTGTCGGAGGCGGCGGTCGGGTGGCTGGCGAACATGTTCCCGCTGCTGTACGTCGCCCTGGCGATCCCGGCGGGCATCCTGCTCGACCGCTGGTTCCGGCCGGCCCTCATCGCGGGCGCGGTCCTCACGGCGATCGGCGCCGACCTCCGGCTGCTGCACGACGGCTTCGCGATGGCCCTGCTCGGCCAGACCGTCGTGGCGATCGCGCAGCCGCTGGTGCTCAACGCCATCACCGGCGTCGCCGGGCACTATCTCGACGAGGACGACCGACCCACCGGCATCGCGATCGGCACCGCCGCCACCTTCGCGGGCATGGCCGCCGCATTCGTGCTCGGCGCGATCTTGCCCGCCGGCGACCAGCTCTGGACGCTCACCGCCGTCGGCGCGGTGTTCGCCACCGCGGCGGCGCTCCTGCTCACCGTCGAGGTGCTGCGACCGGCGCCGAACACCCGGGAGCCCCTGGGCGGCGCGAAGCTTTCGGCGGGCGGATCGGTGACCGGGCCCACGGCGTTGGCCGCGACGCTGCGCGATCGGTATGTCCGCCGGTTGTGCGCGGCGGTCTTCTTCCCGTTCGGCACGTTCGTCGCCCTGGCCACCTACGGTCAGGCACTGCTCGAACCCGCCGGGGTCAGCGCCGATGCGGCGAGCATCGTATTGCTGATCAATGTCGTGGCCGGCGTCGTAGGGTGCGCGGTGATCCCGGTGGCGGTGCTGCGGCGCGGTGCCGAACTACCCGCGGTCATGGTGGGGCTCACCGCCAGCGCGCTCGCCTGCCTGCTCGTCGCGGTGGCGCCGGGCCTCGCCACCGGGTTCCTGGCCTTCGTCCTGATCGGCCTCACCCTGCTGCCCGCCCTGCCGATCGTGCTCGCCATGACCGAACGCCACACCGGGGCGGCCGAGGGCACCGCGGCCGGGCTGATCTGGATGACCGGCAATCTCGGCGGCCTGGTCGTCGCGGGCGCCACCGGCCTGCTGGTCGACCGGCCCGCGGCCGCCTTCGGATTATGCGCTCTCGCAACAATTCTGGGTGTCCCACTGGTACACCGGCTACGACGCGACACTGTCCCGGCAGGCCGCTGAGCGAAGCGGGACGGCCTCATCGAACGGGCGTCGCGAGGACAGCTCGGCACGCGGCCTGCGCCCCACCGAGGTCCCGGCGGGCACGGAACCGACCGCGTCGGCGGGCAGCCGTGCTCAGCCGAGCGCGGTGATCAGCGACCGCACCACCTCGGCGGCGCTGCCGTAGGTCGTGTACCCCGCCGCGAAGCGGTGCCCGCCGCCACCGAACCCGGCGGCGATCGCGGCCACGTCGACCCCGTCGGCGGCGCCGGGCGCGGAATCGCGTGAGCGCAGCGAGACGGTCCAGCGGTCGTTCTGGCCGCGGGCCTCCTTGAAGACGGCGGCGATCCCGGCCTCCGCGGTGGTGCGGACGACGTCTATGACGCTCTCCACCTCTTCGGGCCCCACCTCGTGGGTGTCGGCCGCGCGCACCAGCGCGTACACCAGCCCCACCCCGGCGGCCGAGGGCACGACCACCGCGGTCGAGAGCACCTTCGACAGCATCGGCAGCCAGCGGAACGGGTGGGTGTCGAGCAGCACGCGGGTGATCTCGGCACCATCGATCCCGGTGGCGAGCAGCCGTTCGGCCAGCGCGTGGCTGCCGGGCCTGGCCCACCGGAACGAACCGGTGTCGGTGACCAGCCCGGCGAACAGGCAGTGCGCGATCTCGGCGTCGATCGGCACGCCCCACGCGTCGAGCAGCCGGGTGACCAGCTCGGTGGTGGAGGCCGCCGATTCGTCGATCAGGTCGACGGTGCCGAACCCGTCGTTGGCGCGGTGATGGTCGATGACCAGCGTCGTCGTCGCACCGGGCAGCCGGTCGGCGAGCGCGCCGAGCCGGCTGCGCGCACCGCAGTCGACGACCACCAGCAGGTCCACCTCCGCCGGCACGTCCGCGGGCGCCGTCAGGTGACGGCTGCCGGGCAGCGTGCGCAGCGACGCGGGCAGTTCCGCCGGCTCGGCGAAGGACACCGACACCGGCACGCCCTGCCGCTCGAGCGCCAGCGCCAGCGCGAGCCCGCTGCCGATCGTGTCGGCGTCGGGATGCACATGGCACAGCACCGTCACCGATCGCGCCGCCGCCAGCGCGGCGACGGCGGCCTCCAGTGCGGTGCCGTCACGCAGACTCGTCATCGGCCGTCCTTCCGGCACGACCGGGTGACCCGCGTGGACACGCGGGTCACCGTCGCCGGATGTCGACCGGGCATGCGCCGGCTACTCGGCGTCGTCGTCGTCGCGGTCGGACTTGTACGGGTCGGCCTCACCGGCATGGGTGGCGGTGGCGGCGACCTTGGCGACCTCGTCGTCGATGGCCCGGGCCCGAGCCAGCAGCTCTTCCATCTCCCGGGCGGCGTCGGGCACCTTGTCGAGGGTGAACGACAGGATCGGGGTGAACTTCACCCCGGTACCGGCCCCCACCTTCGACCGCAGCACGCCCTTGGCCGCGTCCAGACCGGCGGCCGCGGCCGCGTAGTCGGGTTCGGCGTCGAGCGTCTCGCCCATCACCGTGTAGAACACCGTCGCCTCGCGCAGATCGCCGGTCACCTTGGCATCGGTGACGGTGACGAACCGCAGCCGCGGATCCTTGATCTCGTACTCGATCGCGGTGGCCACGATCGCGGAAATCCGCTTGGCGAGCCGGCGTGCCCTGGCTTGATCCACCATGGCATTGCTCCTCTCGTGCCTCTAATCTTCGGGTCCGAAGATGCGGCGGCGTACTGCCAGCAACTCTATCTCCGGACGGGCGGCTACGTGCCGCTCACACTTGTCGAGCACCTCGTTCAGGTGCCCGGTCTCCGCACTGACCATGGCGACACCGAGCAGTGCCCGGCGGTGCAGGTCTTGATCTCCCGCTTCGGCGGCATTCACGGCGAAGCGCTTCTGCAGCTCCGCGAGCACCGGCCGGATCACCGACCGCTTCTCCTTCAGCGAATGCACGTCCCCGAGCAGGACATCGAATTCGAGCGCACCGATGTACAGCGGTGCTCACCTCCTGGTAGATGGATTGCCCGCATGACCACACGCCGCACCCGAAACTCGGGTGCGGCGTGCGGAACGGTGTGCGAGATCAGTCGCGCGGCTTCTCGCGCAACTCGTAGGCCTCGATGATGTCGCCTTCCTTGATGTCGCTGTAGGTGACGGTCATACCGCACTCGTACCCTTCGCGCACCTCGGTGGCGTCGTCCTTCTCCCGCTTGAGCGAGGAGATGGTCATCGTCTCGGCGACCACGCGGCCGTCGCGGATCAGGCGCGCCTTGGCGTTGCGCTTGACCGAACCCGACTGCACCATGCAACCGGCGATGTTGCCGACCTTCGACGAACGGAAGATCGCGCGGATCTCCGCCCGGCCCAGCTCGACCTCTTCGTAGATCGGCTTGAGCATGCCCTTGAGGGCCTTCTCGATCTCGTCGATGGCCTGGTAGATCACCGAGTAGTACCGGATGTCGACGCCCTCGCGGTTGGCCAGCTCGGTGGCCTTGCCCTCCGCACGGACGTTGAAGCCGATGATGATCGCGTTCGAGGCCGACGCCAGGTTGACGTTGGTCTCGGTGACGCCACCGACACCGCGGTCGATGACGCGCAGACGCACCTCGTCGTCGATCTCGATGCCGAGCAGGGCCTCTTCGAGGGCCTCGACCGTACCGGAGTTGTCGCCCTTGAGGATCAGGTTGAGCTCCGAAGTCTCCTTCAGGGCGGCATCCAGATCTTCCAGGCTGATCCGCTTGCGGCTGCGCGCGGCCAGCGCGTTGCGCTTGCGCGCATTGCGGCGGTCGGCGATCTGGCGAGCGATCCGGTCCTCGTCGACCACGAGCAGGTTGTCGCCCGCGCCGGGCACCGAGGTGAAACCGATGACCTGGACGGGCCGCGACGGCAGGGCCGCCTCGACGTCGTCGCCGTGCTCGTCGACCATGCGGCGCACGCGACCGTAGGCGTCGCCCGCCACGATCGAGTCGCCGACGCGCAGCGTGCCGCGCTGGATGAGCACGGTGGCCACCGGGCCACGGCCGCGGTCGAGGTGCGCCTCGATGGCGACACCCTGGGCGTCCATGTCCGGGTTGGCCCGCAGGTCGAGCGAGGCGTCGGCGGTCAGCAGGACCGCTTCCAGCAGCGCGTCGATGTTGGTGCCCTGCTTGGCCGAGATGTCGACGAACATGGTGTCGCCACCGTATTCCTCGGTCACCAGGCCGTATTCGGTCAGCTGCTGCCGGATCTTGTCCGGGTTCGCGCCTTCCTTGTCGATCTTGTTGACCGCGACCACGATCGGCACGTCGGCCGCCTGGGCGTGGTTGATCGCCTCCACCGTCTGCGGCATGACGCCGTCGTCGGCCGCGACCACGAGGATCGCGATGTCGGTGGCCTTCGCGCCACGGGCACGCATGGCGGTGAACGCCTCGTGACCCGGGGTGTCGATGAAGGTGATCAGGCGCTCGTCGCCGTTGAGGTCGGTCAGCACCTGGTAGGCGCCGATGTGCTGGGTGATGCCACCGGCCTCGCCCTCGCGGACGTTGGCCTTGCGGATCGTGTCCAGCAGTCGGGTCTTACCGTGGTCGACGTGACCCATGACGGTCACGACCGGCGGACGCTGCTCGAGGTCGTCCTCGCCGCCGGCGTCCTCGCCGTAGGTGAGGTCGAACGATTCCAGCAGCTCGCGGTCTTCGTCCTCGGGGCTGACGACGTGCACGACGTAGTTCATCTCGCTGCCGAGCAGCTCGAGGGTCTCGTCGTTCACCGACTGGGTCGCGGTGACCATCTCGCCGAGGTTGAACAGCGCCTGCACGAGGGCAGCCGGGTTCGCGTCGATCTTCTCGGCGAAGTCCGACAGCGACGCGCCGCGGGCGAGACGGATGATCTCGCCGTTGCCGCGGGGCAGCCGCACGCCACCGACGGCGGGCGCCTGCATGTTCTCGTATTCGGCGCGCTTCGCCCGCTTCGACTTACGGCCACGACGCGGAGCGCCACCGGGACGGCCGAACGCACCGGCCGCGCCACCACGGCCACCGGGACCACCCGGGCGACCGCCGCCGCCACCGGGACGGCCACGGAAACCACCGGCCGCGGGCGCACCGGCACCCTGACCTGCACCGGGGGCACCGCCACCGCCACCGCGGTAGCCGCCACCGCCGCCACCGGGACGACCGGCGCCACCGGGCGCACCGCCCGGACGACCCGGACGGCCACCGGCCGCCGGACCCGGACGCGCGGAGCGCTGGGGCATGGCACCGGGGTTCGGCCGCGGCGGCATCGAGCCCGGGTTGGGGCGCGGACCACCGGGACGCGGGGCACCGCCCTGCGCGGCGGCCGGACGCGGGCCACCGGGGCCCTGACCGGGACGGGGACCGCCCTGGCCGGGAGCCGGACGCGGGCCACCCTGACCGGGAGCCGGACGGGGACCGCCCTGACCCGGGGTGGGACGCGGGCCGCCCTGCGGGGCGGGACGCGGCGCCGGACGCTCACGATCCGGAGCCGAGCTGAACGGGTTGTTGCCGACGCGCGGGGTCTTCGGACCCGGCTTCGGGCCGGGACCGGCCGGACGCGGGGCCTGGGCACCCGGTGCGGGCTGACCCGGACGCGGCTGACCCGGACGCGGAGCGCCGGGGGCCGGACGCGGGCCGGGCGCGGGCGCACCGGCGGGCTTGGCCGTCGGCGCGGACTGCGCCGCCGCCGGAGCGGGCCGGGCGGCCGGGGCCGGCTTGACCTCGGCCGGGGTGGCCTGCGGAGCCGGCGCCGGAGTGGCCTGCGCGGCGGGAGTCGCGGCCGCGGCGGGCGCCGCCGGAGCCGGACGCGGACCGGGGCGGGGGCCGCCACCGGGGGTGGGCTTGGCGGCCGGACGGGCCGCCTGCGACGGGCCCGGACGGGCCGCGGGCTTCGCGTCGCCCGCCGGGGCGGACTTCGACGCGAGCGATTCACGGAGACGGCGTGCGACGGGTGCTTCCACCGTCGAGGACGCCGACTTCACGAACTCGCCCTGCTCCTTGAGCTTCGCGAGTAGTTCTTTGGACGTGACACCGAGTTCTTTGGCCAACTCGTGCACGCGGGCCTTGCCTGCCACTGCTCTCCTCACTGAGAGGCCGAGCAGCGCCACCGTGTAAGGGGACGGCGGCCCGCACGACCTCGGGTTATCTCCGATGGACGTTCATCGTTGGTGCTTCACGGTGTGCTCATGAGTGCTCGTGCCTGTTCTCGAGGTACTGGTCCAGGGCTGAGATATCCAGATTTCCGGACACTCGTAGGGCTCTGCCGAATGCTCGGCGCCGCTCTGCGGAACGCAGACAAGCTGAAACGGGGTGCAGCCAGGCACCCCGTCCGGGAAGTCTGCGCCGCGGGTCGGGCACGATCGCGACCCCGGACGAACCGGTGTCCCGATGCTGCGCCACGATCCGCAACAGGTCGGCAGACGGCTCGCGCTGACGGCATCCGATACAGGTTCGAACGGATTGCGCAGGCCGGTCTTCTGTCCACTCTACCGGTGACCCGGTCATAACGACGAACCCCTCCCCTTCCGAAGTTACCAACATGTCATCCGGGGGCCGGGATTCCCGCGTTTTCCTCAACTACGGTGCGCCTCCGGACGGACCGAACCGCCCTGGTCCGGCGCAGCGTCGCTGCGGATATCGATGCGCCAACCGGTCAATCGCGCAGCCAGACGGGCATTCTGCCCCTCCTTGCCGATCGCCAGCGACAGCTGGAAGTCCGGCACGATCACCCGCGCCGCCCTGGCGTCGGGATCCACGACGGTGACCGAAACCACCTTCGACGGGGACAGCGCATTACCGACGAAGGTCGCCGGGTCCTCGGCGTAGTCGATGATGTCGATCTTCTCGCCGGCCAGTTCGCTCATCACGTTGCGCACGCGCTGACCCATCGGGCCGATGCAGGCGCCCTTGGCGTTCACCCCGGGCACCGTGGAGCGCACCGCGATCTTGGAGCGATGGCCGGACTCGCGCGCCACCGCCACGATCTCCACCGAGCCGTCGGCGATCTCGGGCACCTCCAGCGAGAACAGCCGGCGCACCAGGTTCGGGTGGGTCCGGGAGAGCTGGATCTGCGGGCCGCGCGGGCCGCGCGAGACGCCGTAGACGTAGCACTTGATCCGGTCGCCGTGCTCGTAGGTCTCCCCCGGCACCTGCTCGGCGGGCGGGATCAGACCCTCGGCGCCGTTGGCCTCGCTGCCGATGCGGACCACCACGATGCCGCGCGCGTTGGCCCTGGCGTCGCGCTGGACGACGCCGCCGACGATGTCGCCCTCGTGGGTGGAGAACTCGCCGAAGGACTTCTCGTTCTCGGCGTCGCGTAGCCGCTGCAGCACCACCTGGCGGGCGGTGGTGGCGGCGATGCGGCCGAAACCCTCAGGGGTGTCGTCCCATTCGGAGACGAGGTTGCCGTCGGCGTCGAGTTCGCGCGCCATCACCCGGACCACGCCGGTCTTCTGGTTGATGTCGATGTAGGCGTTGGGCTGATGGCCCTCGGTGTGCCGGTAGGCGGTGAGCAGCGCCGACTCGATCGCCGAGATCACGGTCTCGATCGGGATGCCCTTGTCGGCGACGATCGCCCGCAGAGCTTCGATTTCGATGTTCATTCCGCAACCCCTTCGGTGGGAGAGTCACTGTGTTGGCCGTCGGCGGCGAGGTCGGTGGGCTCTTCGCCCGGGACGGGGCGGCCGGCGGCGATGCCACCGGCGAGTTCGAGTTCGGCGGCGCCCGGTGCGCTGAACTCCACCTGGACCACCGCCGAGGCGATGTCGGCGAGCGGCACGTGCACCCGGTGCGGCTTGTTCTTCCCGCCGAGCACCAGCGCGACGGTGCCGTCCTCGGCGAGCTGACCGACGCGCGCCTCGAAGCGGGCCTTGCCCTCGATGCGTTCGGCGTCGGGGCCCAGCGCGATCTTCACCTTGCGCCCCTGGGCGCGGCGCCAGTGCCGGTCGGCGGTCAGCGGCCGCTCGACGCCGGGTGTGGTGACTTCCAGCAGATAGGCGGATTCGCCGAAGTCGCCTGCGTCGTCGAGCAGTTCCGACATCGCGCGGCTGAGTTCGGCGATGGCGTCCAGGTCGGCCGGGCCGTCACTGTCCACGGTGACCTTCACCCGAACCGGAGCCAGTTCGTCCTTGCCCGCGGCGGCGATCGCTACGCCCTCGAGGTCGAATCCCCGGCGTGCGACGAGCTCAGCGACGAGCTGGCTCACCCTTTCCTCGGTGGGCATCGGCATATGGGCGGCTCCTGGTTCAGTTGTGACGCGATCGGAAATTTCTACGCCGAAGATCTAGCGTAACGCGCTCCGAGAGTGTAAAGGACCAGCCACCGGGCGCCGCGCACCGGTCCACTCCGGCGTGCCCGGCCGTGTCGCGGCGCGGCGGGCGGCCCGCCGCGGATCTGGCACGATGGTGCGCGTGCCCTTCCGCCATACCGCCCCGCCGCGTGCCGGGCGACCTTCCGGCATGCGCTCCGACCGGCACGGATCCCACCCGATGACGACCGAGTCGTCGCCCCTGGTCGACCCGCCGCACGCCGAACCGCTGACTCCCGCCGCGCCCGCACCGACCGCGTCCGCCACACCCGCACACCGGCATTCGGCCGCGGCGACGACCGGAGCGGCGCCGCACCGTCTCGCGCAGGGCCTGCGCCGCACGGCCGCGGGCCCCGACGCGACGCCGCGCGATCCCGCTGCCGCGACGAGCACCGTGGACGGCGGCTGGCGGCGACGTTCCCTGCTCCGGCTGCTCGGCACCACCGCCGTGGGGCTGCCCACGGCGGCCGTGCTGGCCGCCTGCACCGAGGACGACACCGTGCACGCCCCGGATCCGCTTGCCGCGCACGAGGTGCTGGCCCGGGCCGACGCGGCGGCCGCGCAGGCGGCGATCGCGCTCGCCCCGCAGGCCCAGGCCGCGCTGACCACCATCGCCACCGAGCGCACCGCCCACGCCGACGCCTTGCGCACCGAGATCGACCGGGTGATCGGCGTGTACGGCGACGGCACGACGCCGGTGCACCGCACCGGTCAGATCACCGTGCCCGGCCCCGACGGCGCCCAGGTACCCGCCACGGCCGTGGCGACCGCGACCCAGCCGCTCACGATCGCTCAGCTGCGCGATCAGCTCGGCCGCTCGCAGCAGGCGGCCGCCGCGCTGGCGCGTACCGAATCCGGCTATCGCGCGGGGCTGCTGGCCTCGATCAGCGCGGCCTGTGCCACCGAGGCGGGAGTACTGCTCGCATGACCGATCAACGCCAGGCCCTGCAGGCCGCCCTCGACAGCGAGTACGCCGCGGTGTACTCCTACGGCGTCATCGCGGCCTACGCCAACGCGGACCGGTCCCGCCTGGTCGCCGAGTTCAGCGCCGCCCACCGCGCCCGCCGCGACGCCACCATCGAGCTGCTGGAGACGGGCGGTACCGCGCCCGGGGCCCCCGACGCCGCCTACACCCCGCCGTTCCCCGTGGACGACCCGATCCCCGCCGCCCACCTGGCGGTGGCGGTCGAATCCGATTGCGCCGCAGCGTGGTACGCCGTGGTGGAGCACGCGGACGACGCGAGTGTGCGTGCCACGGCCACCGAAGCTCTCACCGAGTCCGCGGTGCGCCGGGCCCGCTGGCAGGCGATCCTCGGCGCGAACCCGGTGACGACGACGTTCCCCGGGCGCGCCTCGGTCTAGTCGCGACCGGCGTCCCCGGAGCCCCCGACCCCGGCCTCACCCATCGATACGGCTCGGGCCGCCCCGCCGATGCGCGGGACGGCCCGAGACCGCTACCTGATTACGGACGCATCGCGTAGGCGCCGTCGTAGGACGCGACCTGCTGCCAGACCCGGTCGAACCGCGCGGTGTCGGCGACGGGGCTGCGCAGCGCGCCGATCGCCCATTCCCGCTGGCCCTCGGTCACCGAGGGCTTGCCGAGCAGGGCGGTGGCGTGGGTGTTGAAGTCGCGGATCTGGAAGTCGAAGATCTGGTCGAGCACATCACGGTCGAGCCCGGTGAGCTCGGCCTGCTCGAGGATCAGCTGGCCGTAGACCACCGTGGAGAACAGGTGGCCGATGGTCAGCATGAAGTCCAGGTCCTTCTGCTGGGCCGCGTCCGGCGCCGCGGTGAGCAGCAGGGTGCGCAGCGCCTGGGCCTGCTCGTAGAACCGGCCGACATTGGGCACGTCGGCGGCCTGCTCGTAGGCCGGGGTCCAGTCGGCGAACTGCACCTTGCCCGCGCCGCGCGCCGGACCCTGCTTCCAGAAGAACTCCTGGTCGCCCGGCACCAGGTCGGTGCCGATGGCCGGGTACTCCGCCGGGTTGAGCAGGTAGTTCGGCATGAACTTCAGGATCTGGCCCACGTTCACGTGCACCGTGCCCTCGAGCCGGGGCAGGTGGTTGATGTAGCGCGAGGCCTGCGCGAAGTAGGTGGCCTTCTCGAAGCCCTTGGCCGCCAGCACATCCAGCAGCAGGGTCATCGCGACCTCGCCCTCGGAGGTGACCTTGGACTTGGTCATCGGGTTGAACAGCAGGTAGCGGCGGTCCTCGAGCGAGGCGCTGCGGAAGTAGTCCACCGCGCGGTCGCTGAACAGCTTCATCGCGATCAGGCGCGCGTAGGCGTCGACGAAATTGCCGCGCACGTGGCCGAAGTCGGTGACCGGGTTGCCGTAGAGGATGCGGTTGTTGGCGTGGGTGATGGCCTCGAAGAACGAGTGCTCGACCATGCCGATGCTGCCGTGGCAGAGGTTGAACTTGCCGACGTTGACGGTGTTCAGCGCGGCCGAGAAGCCCTCGGGTCCTTCGTGCAGCACGTCGGCGGCGGTCACCGGGTAGTTCTCCAGCCGGAAGTGGCTGACGTACATCTGCCCGTGGATGACGCTCTCGACCAGGTGGTAGTTCTCGTGGCGGCTGTCGGCGGCGAACCAGATGTAGCCCTCCGGGCCCTCGACATCACCGCGCCGGGAGAACACCGACACCATCGAGGCCACGTTGCCGTTGCCGATGTAGTACTTCTCGCCGTTGGCGCGGAACAGGATTCCGGCCTCGGCGTCGGCGCTGCCCGGCTCGCTCGGGGTGAGGATCAGGTCGGTGTTGTAGATGTCGGCGCCGTGCTCACGCTCGGACAGCGCGAAGGCCATGACCTGGCCCGCGTCGAGGTCGGCGGCGGCCTTGCGCTTGGCGATCTCGTTGTCGCTCTGCCAGATCGGGCCCAGACCCAGGATGGTGACCTGCTCGGCGTACCAGTACGCGAGGCCGTAGAAGCCGAAGATCTCGGCCAGGGCCGCGTTGCGGGCGGCGTCCCAGCGCTTGTTCGGGTCGCCGTCGGCGTAGGCGGCCGGGGTGAGGAAGGTCGCGAACAGCTTCTCCTTCGCGACGAAGTCGAGGAACTCCTGGGTCCACACGGCGTCGCGGTCCTCGGCCAGCAACTGTGCCTTGCCCTTGGACTCGAACCACTCGATGGTGGCCCGCAGCAGCCGCCGCGTCTCGGCATCGAAGTGCTGCGGATCGTAGGTGGCGGGGTTGAACAGCAGGCTCGGCGAACTCGTCATGGAGCAAATTTAGCAGCGCCACACCGGACCATGGGCCCGTGACCTGCGGGTTTCCCCTACGTAGGCGTAGGTTGCCTTTCGACCCGGTCCGCGTCGGGGTGCTGCAGGCGGTGGCGGAATCGGGTCCGCTGCGCGCCGGGGAGATCGCCGAGCGCCTGGACGCGCTGCCCTCCTCGATCAGGTTGATCACCGACTGGGCGCAGGCGGGACCCACCCAGCAGCAGCGCGCGTCGAAGCGGCGCACCGGCGGGTTCGGCTGGAGCCGGGCCTGACCGTGGAAAGGACACAGTCATGGCAACCAACACCCCACTGAAGGTCGTCGTCGCCGGTGGCGGCATCGGCGGACTCGCGCTGGCCAACGGCCTGCGCCGGGCCGGCGTCGCGGTGAGCGTGCACGAACGCGAAGTGCGGCGCACGGATCGCCTGCAGGGCTTCCGTATCCACATCAACCCGCACGGCGCGGCGGCGCTGAGCGAGCTGCTCTCCCCCGCCCTGTTCGGCGCCTTCGTCGCGGCGGCGGGCAAGGGCGGCAACGGTTTCGGCTTCGTCACCGAGCAGTTCGACCGGCTGGTCGATTTCGCGGTCACCGACACCGCCGACGCGGCCGACGACCACTACGGCATCAGCCGGATCACGCTGCGACAGCTGCTGCTCGCCGATCTCGGCGACACGGTGCGCTACGGCAGCATGTTCGAACACTACGAGCATCGGCCCGACGGCCGGGTGGTCGCGTACTTCGCCGACGGCACCACCGAGGTCGGTGACGTGCTGGTCGGGGCCGACGGCGGCACCTCCCGGGTGCGCGCGCAGTACCTGCCGCACGCCGAGCGCGTGGACACCGGCATCGTCACCATCTCCGGCAAGTACCCGCTCACCGAGGCCACCCGCGCCCGCCTCGATCCGCGACTCCTGCGCCACCCGTGGAGTGTCATTCCGCCGCGCGGATGCGGAATGTTCCTCGCACCACACGAATTCACGCCCTCGGCCGTGCCCGCCGCCGACGGGCTACCGCCGGGACTGCTCTTCGACGACTCCCAGCCGTATGTCTTCTGGGCGTTCGCGGCCGAGCGAGCGCGCTTCGGCACCGATCTCACCGGACTCGCCCCGGCAGCGCTGCACACGATCGCGAACCGGATGACCGGCGGCTGGGCCCCGGAGCTGCGCCGCTTGGTCGCCGAATCCGATCCGGCCACAACGACACTCATCCCGATCAAGACCTCGGTCCCGGTCCCGCGCTGGACGCCCACGACCGTCACCCTGCTCGGCGACGCGATCCACAGCATGACCCCGTTCGCCGGTATCGGCGCGAACACCGCCCTGCGCGACGCCCAGCTGCTGTGCCGGATGCTCGTGGCCGCCGACCGCCGCGACCGCGGCCTGCTCGACGCCATCGGCGCCTACGAAGCCGCCATGACCGACTACGGCTTCGCCGCTGTCCGCACCTCGCTCGACACCGCCGAACGAGCCGTCGCCGACGGCAGGCTGGGCCGCCTGATGGGCAAGCTCGTACTCCGCGCGGCGGGCGCGGTGCCCGCGATGAAACGCAAGATGTTCGCCGACCTCGGCGCCTGACGCGCCGGGCCGCCGGTCGGCGTCAGATCATCAGTTCGCCGATCAGGCCGGTGCGGGTGCCGAGGAAACCGCCGGAGAGATCGAACTCGACCCGCAGTTCGTAGAGGCCGAAGTGGCCGAGCAGTAGCTGGGGTTCGCCGAAGGTGAGGGTGGGGACGCCGTGGCGGTCGAAGTAGCCGGCGACCATGGCCCGCATGGTGGCGTAGCGGCTGTCCGGGTCGGTCAGGGGGTGCAGCAGGGTCGCGGCGGTCTCGATGAGCTGGGCCGCCAGGTCCGGATCCGTGCCGGTCGTGCTCACCTCCTCGTCGGTGACGGCGAAGTAGCGCCAGCCCGTGCCGCCGGGAACGGCGGCCCAGCCCGCGGCGCCGCCCAGGTCGGCGGCCCCGGCGACGAGCACGGTCACGACATTGTCGGGGTGGATGGTGGCGCCGAGGTCGACGCGGTCCGCCGCCAGGTGCCCGGCACCGTGCTCGCCCGCCAGCCGGCGCAGCGCGGCCGTGCCCGCCCACTCCTGCGCGGCCCACTCCCAGACCTTCTGGTCGCCGTCGTAGCGACCGATCTCGCGGACGGCCACCGCCCGGCCGGGCACCTCGATCACGTCGAGATCGCCGTACATCGGCTGCCAGCGCAGGGTCGGCTGCGGGGCGGCGGCCGCGGCGCCGCGCAACGACCCGTGGCCGCCGACGGTGACCGCCGCGGCGGGCGCGAGGGCGGCGAGCAGGCTGTCCGGGAGGAACGGTGGGATGCGTTCGGGCCCACAGCCGGGCTCGGTGGCGGTGACCGTGCCGTGCGCGGCGTCGACGACCTCCGCGTCGACGAGCTGATCGGTGCGGTCGATGCGCGCGACCAGCCGCAGCCCGTCGGGCAGCTGGACCTCCAGCCCGTCGGCGATCTCGCGCACGGGCGCGTGGTGGCGGTGGGCGTAGCCGGCCACGACCGCCCTGGCTCCCCCGCCCGGCAGCATCTGGGCGGCGGCACGCACCAGCCCGGCCACCCGGCCCGGATCCGGCGCCGCGCACGGCACCTGCTCGTCGTCGACGACGAGGTAGGCGTAGGCGCGCCCGCCGTGGTTGAACTTGGTCATCCCGCGGGCGCCGAGCGCGCCGAGCGCGATGATCGACAGGTGGTCGGCGGCGAGCATCGGGTCGGGAAAGCCGGACAGGTCCACGACGCCCTCGGCGAATTCGGGGATGCCGTGCCGCAATCCGAGCTCACGCACCCGGGCCGAGGCCGCCACGCCCGGCAGTCCCGCCAGGGCGGGCTTGGCCCACGCCCACATGAAGGTCAGGTCCTCGGCGTAGGTGCCGATCTCACCGGAGCCGGTGAACTCCCGGTCGCCGATCCAGACCCGACCGGATCGGTGATCCACCCGGGTCGGCCCCGGCCGGATCTGCTCGTGAAATGCCGAATACTGCTCGATCGCCCCGCCGAGATAATCCCGGGCCAGCCGCGACAGCGAATCGCTGAACGTGTCCACCCGGACGAAACTATCAGCCCGCGGCGTCCCCCTCTCGGCGAGCGTACGAGCGGGGCATTCGTTGTGCCGCAGGGGCTTTCGCCGGCCCGATCGCGGCCGCCCGGAGCGGGCGCGATCGGGCCGGTCGAGGTCAGGCGCGGATCTTCGCGGTGACCGTGGCGACGGCGTCGGCGGCCGGGATCTCCTCGGCCTCGCCGGTCAGGCGGTTGCGCAGTTCGACCTTGCCGTCGGCCCAGCCGCGGCCGATCACCAGGATCCACGGCATGCCGAGCAGCTCGGCGTCCTTGAACTTCACGCCGGGCGAGGCGGTGCGGTCGTCGAAGAGGACCTCGAGGCCCTGCTTGTCCAGACCGGCCACGACCTGCTCGGCGCCCTCGCGCGCGGCGGCGTCCTTGTTGGCGATCACCACGTGCACGTCGAACGGGGCGACCTCGGCGGGCCAGCGCAGGCCCTTGTCGTCGTGCTGCTGCTCGGCGATCACCGCGACCATGCGGGACACGCCGATGCCGTAGGAGCCCATGGTGAGCCGGACCGGCTTGCCGTTCTCGCCCAGCACGTCCACGTCGAACGCGTCGGTGTACTTGCGGCCGAGCTGGAAGATGTGACCGATCTCGATGCCGCGCGCCGACACCAGCGCACCGGCGCCGTCGGGCGAGGGATCGCCGTCGCGGACCTCGGCGGCCTCGATGGTGCCGTCGGGGGTGAAGTCCCGGCCCGCGACCAGGCCGACCACGTGCTTGCCCGGCACGTCGGCGCCGGTGATCCACGCCGTGCCCTCGACGACGCGGGGGTCGACCAGGTAGCGGACACCGTTGGCCTGCAGCGACTTCGGGCCGATGTAGCCCTTCACCAGGAAGGGGTTGGCGGCGAAGTCGGCCTCGGTGAGCAGTTCCACCTCGGCGGGCTCCACGGAGGCCTCGAGCCGCTTGTCGTCGACCTCGCGGTCACCGGGGATGCCGATGCCGAGGATCTCGGTCTTGCCGTCCGGGTGGCGCAGCTTGACCATCACGTTCTTGAGGGTGTCGGCCGCGGTGACGGTGCGGTCGAGCACCTTCGCCTCGTTGGCCCAGTCGACCAGCGTCGCGATGGTGGGGGTGTTCGGGGTGTCGTACTCCACGGCGGCGGCCTGGCCGTCCAGGGGCAGCGGCGCGGGCGCGGGCGTGACCACCGCTTCCACGTTGGCGGCGTAGCCGGACTCGAGGCAGGTGACGTAGGTGTCCTCGCCGACGACGCTGCGCGCGAGGAACTCCTCGGAGGCGCTGCCGCCCATGGCGCCGGAGGTGGCGGCCACGATCACGTACTCGACCCCGAGGCGGTCGAAGATGCGCTGGTAGGCGGCGCGGTGGGTGGCGTAGCTGGTGGCGAGGCCGTCGTCGTCGAGGTCGAAGGAGTAGGAGTCCTTCATCACGAACTCGCGCCCGCGCAGGATGCCGGCGCGGGGGCGTTCCTCGTCGCGGTACTTGGCCTGGATCTGGTACAGCGTGACCGGCAGGTCCTTGTAGGAGTTGTACTCACCCTTGACGGTGAGCGCGAACAGCTCCTCGTGGGTGGGGCCGAGCAGGTAGTCGCCGCCCTTGCGGTCCTGCAGGCGGAACAGGGCGTCGCCGTATTCGGTCCACCGGTTGGTGGTCTCGTAGGGCTCGCGCGGCAGCAGCGCGGGCAGGGAGATCTCCTGGGCGCCGGTGGCGTCCATCTCCTGGCGCACCACGTCCTCGATGCGGCGCAGCGTGCGCAGACCCAGCGGCAGCCACGAGTACACGCCGGGGGCGACCCGGCGGACGTAGCCGGCGCGGACGAGCAGTTTGTGGCTGGGCACCTCGGCGTCGGCGGGATCGTCTCGCAGGGTGCGCAGGAACAGGCGGGAGAGGCGGGTGATCACGGATGCACAGGGTAGTCCCTGGTCCGGGGCGTCGTGCAAGCCGATATCCGTTCCGTGCCGCCCGCGGCCGGTCCGGGCGGCGGCGCCGGTACCGTTGTCGATCGTGCTGGTGCTGCTGCCTCCCTCCGAAACCAAGTCCGACGGCGGTTCGGATGCGCCCCTGAACCTCGACGATCTGGCCATGCCGCAGCTCACGGCGGTGCGCGACAAGCTGATCACCGAGGTGACCCAGCTCGCCGCCGACCCGGCCGCCGCGGCCGCGGTCCTCGGCCTGGGCAAGGGCGCCGACGCCGAGATCGCGCGCAACGCGAGCCTGCGCACCTCGGCGACCCGGCCCGCGCTCGAGCGCTACACCGGCGTCCTCTACGACGCGCTGGACGCGAAGGCGTTCACCAAGGCCCAGCGCGCGAAGGCGTACGCGCGCCTGGGGATCGGCTCGGCGCTGTTCGGCGCGGTCCGCGCGGCCGACCCCATCCCGGCCTACCGCCTCTCCGGCGGCACCAAGCTGCCCGGCCTGCCGACCCTGTCGGCGCTGTGGCGCGACGTGCTGCCCGACGCGCTCTACGCCGAGGCGGGCGGCGAGCTGGTGGTGGACCTGCGCTCGGGCACCTACCAGCAGCTGGGCCGGGTGCCCGACGCGATCACCGCCAACGTGCTCACCGAGCATCCGGACGGATCACGCACGGTGGTGAGTCATTTCAACAAGCATCACAAGGGCCTGCTGGCCCGGGCGCTCGTACTCACCCGGGCCGAGCCCACCGACATCCGCGCGGTGGCGCGGGTGGCGACCAAGGCCGGCTTGCGCGCCGAGATCGCCTCCCCCACCGAACTTCTCGTCATCACGCGGTAGCGGGGGCGCCCATCAGCTGGATGAGGTTGCCGCAGGTGTCGTCGAAGACGGCGGTGGTCACCTCGCCCATCGGCTGCGGCGGCTGGGTGAACAGCACGCCGCGGTCCGTCAGCCGGCGGTATTCGGCGTAGAGATCGTCGACGGTGAAGATCATGCACGGGATGCCGTCGGCGGTGAGCGCGGTCTTGTAGTTCTGCGCGATGGGGTTCTGGTCGGGTTCGAGCAGCAGCTGGGTGCCGTCGACGTCGGCGGGCGAGACCACGGTCAGCCAGTCGTGTTCGCCGAGCGAGACCCGGTCCTTGACCTGGAACCCGAGCACGTCGGTGTAGAACTTCTCGGCCTTGTCCTGGTCGTCGACGAAGATGCTGGTCACACCGATGCGGATCATGCGTCCTCCTGGGGGATCGGCCATCGCTCCGACACCGCGCGCAGTGGCGTGAAGTCGGCGTGATGGAACTTGTAGCGGCCCTGACGACGGGTGGTGACCAGCCCGGCGGCCTCGAGCATGCCCAGATGCTGGGTGATCGCCTGCCGCGAGGAACTGATCCCGTGCCTGGTGACGAGCTTGGCGCACAGCTCGAACAGAGTCTGCCCGTCGCGCTCGGCCAATTCGTCCAGGAGCGCGCGCCGTGTCGAATCCGCCAGCGCGGTGAAGATGTCGGTCACGGTGCGCTCCTCCCGTCGTCTCCCCTCGGACAATAGGCAAGCTACTACTTGCATGTCAACCGTTGCCGCAGGTGGGCGGCTCAGGGGGCGCAGCCTGCGTCCCCGTCCGCCACCCCCGGCAGGCCTATCCGGCGCGCCAGGTGCGAGCCGCCGCGAGCAGCCGGGCGCGGACCAGGTCCACGTGCGGGCGCGGCGGCGCGCCCACGCGGCGGGCCAGGAAGCCGGTGTTGATGGGCGGGTCGGCCGGATCGAGCAGCGGCACGAGGATGCCCTCGGCGAGTTCGCGGGCGCACAGGTAGCGCGGCAGCACACTGATCCCGGCCCCGGCGGCCACGGCGGCCAGGACCGCGCGCAGGTCCGGCACGATCAGCGCGGGCGCGGTCTCCAGGCGGGTCTCGAACACGTGCCGCCAATAGCGGCGCAGGATCGGCAGATCCGCGGCATAGCTCACGATCGCGAGCCCGCGCAGCGCGCCGGGCCCGTCGGCGGCCAGCAGCCCCGAGTCGATGCGTTCTGCCACGGCGGGCGCGGCCACGAGCACGAACTCCTCGTCGGCCAGCGGCTCGGCCAGCACCGTCCGCCCGCGCGGGCGCGCCGTGGCGATGACCAGATCCATTGTCCCCGAACGTAATCCGGCCAGCAGTTCGTCGGTGAGCCCGGTCCGGACGACGAGCCGGACCCCGTCGGCGACCAGCGGCGCGAGCGCGGGCAGCACCTGCACGGCGAGTTGCTCGGCGGGCCCGCCCAGCAGCACCGGCGGTTCGGGCGGGACCGGCCGGTCCGGGCCGGGACCGCCGATCACCGCTTCGAGCGCGTCGAGCGGCCCGCTCACCCTGGCCGCGAGCTCGTGTCCGGCGGCCGTGGGTGCCACGCCCCGCGGCAGCCGCTCGAACAGCGGCGTGCCCAGATGCCGTTCGAGGGCCTGGACCTGGGTGGTGACCGTGGGCTGGGACAGCCCCACCTGGGCGGCGCCCGCGGTGAGCGATCCGGTGCGATGGACCGCCAGGAAGGTGCGCAACTGCACCAGATCCATCGAGCCATCGGCTGTCCTATGTCTCATATCGACCATCCTATTGGTCAGCGGATGCCGCCGTCCCTAGCGTGGATATCGCGACCCGATGATCGCGACCGCAACCGTGGAATGGAGAAGGAATCCGATGGCACACATCCTGTTCGTCCTGACCGGCGCCGATCACTGGACCCTGGCGGACGGCACCCGGCACCCCACCGGGTTCTGGGCCGAGGAGTTCGCCGCGCCGTACGAGGCGTTCACCGGCGCCGGGCACACCGTCACCGTGGCGACCCCGGGCGGTGTCGTCCCGCCGGTCGACCGGGCCAGCCTGGCCGCCGACGCCAACGGCGGCGCCGAGCGCGCGGCCGCGATCGCGCGCGTCCTGGACGACGCCGCCCCGCTGCGGCAGCCGATCGCGCTCACCGAGGTCGACCTCGCCGATTACGACGCCGTCTTCTACCCCGGCGGCCACGGCCCGATGGAGGACCTGGCCGTGGACCAGATCTCGGGCAAGCTCCTCGTCGACGCACTGGCCTCCGGCAAGCCGCTCGGTGTGGTGTGCCACGCGCCCGCCGCGCTGCTGGCCACCGTCGACGCCGCGGGCTCCTCGCCGTTCGCGGGCTACCGAATCGCCGCGTTCAGCAATGCCGAGGAGACGCAGGCCGGCTTCGCCGACAAGGCGAAGTGGCTGCTGCAGGACCAGCTGGTCGCGCTCGGCGCCGACTACCGCGAGGGTGAGCCGTGGGCGCCGCACATCGAGGTCGACCGCACTCTCTACACCGGGCAGAACCCGGCCTCCTCGGCGGTGCTCGCCACGGAGATGCTCGGCGCGCTCTGAGCCGTGCGTGGCGGGCCCGCCCGGGTCCGCCACGCCCGTCGCCGGGCCTTGTGGTGCGGACCACAGGCTTCTACTGTTCGCCAGGTGAAACCCCGCCGTTCGACGAAGCACCTCCTGCGGACCCTCGCCACGAGCGCCGCGCTCGTCGCCCTGCCCCTGGCGCCCGCCCATGCCGAGCCCACCGCCCCGGGCGGCGCGACCTATGTGGCGCTCGGCGATTCCGGCGCCGCCACCACCGGCGCCGCGAACCTCGACCTGTCGGCGCCGCTGCGCTGCGTGCGCTCGACGACCAACGCGCCCAAGCTCGTCGCCGCACGGCTGGGCCTCGCCTTGGACGACCGGACCTGCAGCTCCGCGAAGATCCCCGACCTCACTGCCGCCCAGATGCCCGGTGTCGGACCACAATTCGACGCGCTGGGTACCGCGACGCAGATCGTCACCCTGCACATCGGCGCCAACGACGCCGACATGACCCGGTTCATCCTGGGCCAGTGCCACGCGGGCGCGGTCACCGGTGGGTGCGCGGCGAAGGCGGATCCGGAGTGGGACAGCGAAATCGACGCGATCGCCCCCGCCTACGCGGCAGCGCTGGTCGAGATCGCCCGCCGCGCACCACACGCCACGGTGTTCGTCGACGGCTGGCCCACCTACCTGGGCGACAGCAGCTGCGCGGCGATGCTGGGACTGCTCCCGGCTGACGCCACCTACATCCAGGCCAAGTTCGCGCGGCTCAATGCCGTTGTCGCGCGGGAGGCCACCGCGCACGGCGCGATCTATGTCGACACCGTCGACGCCTCCCCCGCGCTCGGCATGTGCGCCGACCCCGCCGTGCGCTGGTTCGACCCGCTGGTCGCCGACCAGACCCTGCTCCCCTATCACCCCACCCTGGCCGGTCAGCGCGGCGTGGCCGAGCTCCTGGTGGCCGCCATCGATGCGAGCGGCGCGCTCAGCCGGTGAGCTGGGCCAGCTCCTCCGCCAGGTTCGCCCGCGCCCGCTCCTCGTAGCGGGCCCGCGCCGCCGGAGTCCGGTACAGCACCGGCTGATTCGCGAGGGTGCGCAGCACCGCGGCCCGGCCCGCGCGGAACAGGTCGTCGGGCACGTGGGCGTATTCGGTGCGCACGGCGGTGGCGTAGCCGGCGTAGGTCTCCGGATCGCTGCCGAGCACCACCAGGTCGGCGTCGCACAGCACCGCGCCGTTGGCGTCACCCGCCTCGGAGTCGTGGCCCCTGGTGAGCAGCACCAGCCGCACCACCTCGGCCACGACCTCCGGCGCGGCGCCGAGGGATTCGAGGACGTCACGGGCCAGGTCGGCGCTGCGCTCCTCGTTGTCGGCCCGGTCCACGGCGTAGATGGCGTCGTGGAAGAAGGCGGCGTAGCGCACCGCGACGATATCGGCGGCGCTGTCGGCCAATTCGTCGATGGCGTCGAGCATCGCGCGCAGGTGCGCGAGCGTGTGATAGTGGCGGTGCGGTTCGGCGTAGCGGGCGATGATCCCGGCTCCGAGCTGGGCGGAGTCCGGGCCGGCCAGAGCGGTCCAGCGGTCGAGCAGATCCAGTGACGACAGCGTCATGCCCACCAGTGTCGGCGGACTCGGCTTCCCCGACAACCTTTTTCGCTGTGACGGAATGCACCCGCCCTGCCCCGCGTTGTCCGGGAACGTGACCGATACCGCCGTACTCTCCGACGACCTGAAGTCCTACCTCGACGAGGAGAAGGTCTACGCGACCGTCGCCACGCTCGGGGCCAACGGGCATCCGCACCTGACCGTGGTCTGGATCAAACGCGAAGGCGACGAGCTGCTGTTCTCCACCACCGTCGACCGGCAGCAGGCCAAGAACCTGGTGCGCGATCCGCGCGTCACGGTGATGGTGAACCCACCCGACCGGCCCTTCCTCTACGCCGAGATCCGCGGCACCGCCACCACCACCCCGGATCCGGAGCGGGCGCTGCCCGACGAGATGTCGCTGAAGTACACCGGCAAGCCGTATCGCGAGTTCAATCCGGCCTCGGTGCACGACGGGGAGCGCGTCGTGGTCCGGGTCACCCCGCACCGGGTCGCTGGACGGCTCTGAGCGCGACGGCCCGGCGGAGTCAGCTCCGCTGGGCCTCGTCCTGCGCGTGCTGGGCCTGCACCAGCTGCTGCGGGGTGAATCGCAGGGTGAGCGCGACCAGTGCGGCGAGCACCGCGAGCCCCGCGCACACCAGCAGCACCAGGGTGTAGCCGCTGTTGAGGGCGTCGATCTCCGCGTCGGTCATGTCGGCGGCGCGGCCGTCGCGCCCGCCCAGGGACAACGTGCGCGAGGCCGCGATCGGGCTCAGCAGGCCGATCGCGATCGGGGTAGCCAGGTTCATGAACATCTGCCCGACCGCCGAGAGCGGTCCGATGTTCGACGGCGGCACCCCGACCAGCACACACAGCGGGGCCAGCACCATGGCGACGCCGACACCGAAGCCGATCACCAGCAGCAGCGCCAGCAGCGTCGGCAGGTACTGCACGTGCCGGTCCAGCGTGGAGCCGAACAGCAGACCGCAGGCGAGCACGACCGCGGCCGCCGACAGCAGCCAGCGCGGCGCGATCACCAGCGCCGCCTTGGAGGCCACCGCGCCGCCGACGCCGATGCCGATGGTAAACGGGATCGAGGCGACGCCGGCCTGCAGCGGGCTGTAGCCGAGCACGTTCTGCAGCAGCTGGGCGACGAAGAACGTCATCGCGCCCAGCACCGCCCCGGCCAGGAAGATCAGCGCGAAGGTGGCCACGCGATCGCGGCTGTCGAACAGCGACCACGGCAGCAGCGGATCGGACTCGCGGCGTTCGGCCAGCACGAAGATCACCAGCAGCGCGAACCCGCCGATCAGCGAGCCGAGGATGATCGGGCTGTCCCAGCCCATCGCGGGCCCCTCGGTGGCGCCGAACACGATCGTCGCGCAGGCCAGGGTGCCGAGAATGGCGCCCTTGATGTCGAGCGGGGTGCGGTGGTGCGCGGTGTCGGTGAGCTTGTAGACCGCGCCGAGCACGATCAGCGCGCCGATGGGCACGTTGATCAGGAAGATCCAGCGCCAGGAGAACTCGGTGAGCGCACCGCCGACCACCAAGCCGCCGACCGAGCCGATCCCCGCCATCGACCCGACGATCGCGATCGCCTGGTTGCGGGCGGGTCCGGGCGCGAAGGTGGTGGCGACCAGCGCGAACGCGGTCGGGGCCGCGATCGCGGCGCCCGCGCCCTGGAAGGCGCGCGAGATCAGCAGCATCGCCTCGCCGGTGGCCAGGCCACAGGCCAGCGAGGCCGCGGTGAACAGGCCGACACCGTAGATCAGCATGCGTTTGCGGCCGAACGCGTCACCGAGCCTGCCGCCGAGCAGCATCAGCCCGGCGAAGGTCAGACCGTAGGAGGTCACCGTCCACGCGCTGCCCGAACTGGACAGCCCCATCTCCTCCTGCAGCCGCGGCAGCGCGAAGATCACGACGGTGCCGTCGAGCACGACCATGAGCTGCAGGCCGCTCAGTACGAGGATGGCCAGGCCGAAGGCCCGCTTCGTCACCGGATACTGCATCGTCGCAGCGGGTTTCTCGAGCACAACGGGGCAGTGTAGTTGGCGCGGTGGCAACGCGCGGGTGCGCGGCCCATGGAGCTAGTCCAGCCCGAAACCCGCCGTCGGGCCGATGACGATGATCGCGGGCGGCCGGATGCCCTCGGCCTTGACCTTCTCGGCGACGGTCGCCAGATCGGCCCGGACGACCCGCTGGGTGCGCAATGTGCCCTCCTGGACCACCGCGGCCGGGGTGTCGGCCGGGCGGCCGCCGGCGAGCAGGGCCTCGGCGAACTTGTCGATCCGCTCCACCGCCATCATCAGCACCAGGGTGCCGCGCAGCTTGGCCAGCGCCGACCAGTCGACCAGCGAGTCGGGGTGATCGGGCGCGACGTGCCCGCTGACGACGACGAACTCGTGGGTGACGCCGCGATGGGTCACCGGGATGCCCGCGGCGCCCGGCACCGAGATGGGACTGGTGACGCCGGGCACCACCGTCACCGGGATGCCGGCCTCGGCGCAGGCTTCGAGCTCCTCGTAGCCGCGGCCGAACACGTACGGGTCGCCGCCCTTGAGCCGGACGACGAACTTGCCCGCCTTGGCCCCCTCCACGAGCGCGAGGTTGATCGCCTCCTGCGCCATCGAGCGGCCGTACGGGATCTTCGCGGCGTCGATCACCTCGACGTGCGGCCCCAGCTCGGCGAGCAGCTCCGGCGGTGCCAGCCGGTCGGCGACCACCAGGTCGGCACGGGCCAGCAGCCTGCGGCCGCGCACGGTGATCAGGTCCGGGTCGCCGGGACCGCCGCCGACCAGGGCGACACCGGGGGTCACCGGTTCCGAATCGTCGGTCACCACACCGGATTGCAGCGCCTCGAGCAGCCCGTTGCGCACCGCGGCCGAGCGCCGGTGCGCGCCACCGGCCAGCACGCCGAGGGTCAGCCCGTCGTAGCGGGCGGTGGCGGGGGTGACGGCGGTGCCGTCGCGGGCGATGTCGGCGCGCACGCAGAAGATCCGCTTGGCGGTGGCCTCGGCGACCACGGCGGCGTTGGTCTCGGGTTCGTCGGTGCAGGCCATGGCGTACCAGGCGTCGTCGAGGTCGCCGTCGGCGTAGGCGCGCAGTTCGACGCTGAGTTGCCCCGCGGTCGCCATGCCCTCGACGGCCGGGGTGACGGCCTTGCTGATCACGTGGACGTCGGCCCCGGAGGCGACGAGCAGCCCGAGCCGGCGCTGGGCGACGGTGCCACCTCCGACCACCACGACTCTGCGCCCCCGCAGATCGAGCCCGACCAGGTAGTTCGGGTCGCCGGCGGGCGGGGTCGCTGCGGTGTCAGACGTGTTCGGCACAGTGGCCCAGCCTAGTTCCTGGTCGGCCCGGCGCCGAACGGGCCCGCCGTGAGCGGCCGGTCCGGGTGGTGCCGCCGGGACCGCGCCCGTGCGCCCGAGCGGCGCGCACCGGACGGCTCAGCCGACGTACGGATTGTTCTGCACCCACCGGAAGCCGGTACCGCGCAACGGGAAACTGTCCAGGTCGAGCCGGGTCAGGGTGAGCGTGACCGGACGGCCGTCGAGCTCGCCCCGCAGTGCCAGCCGGTCCTCGGCGGGCCGGTCGACGACGAAGGTCGTGACGGCGGCGGGCGCCTCGCCCGGTGCCGTCGGCGCCGCGGTGAGGGTCATCGTGTGCGCCTCGGTGTCGAAGGCCGCGACCACGGGTACGACGGTGTCGTCCATCCGCTGGTAGCCGGCCGATCCCGCGTCCACGATCAGGCGCTGCCAGCGCAGCGGATCGGTGGCCAGCGGCGGGACCGGGGTCGCGTCGGCGGTGAACTCGGTGACCTCCCAGATCCCGTACAGCTCGGGTTTCGGCGCGCCCCCGCCGTATTCGGTCCACGACTGCGAGCCCAGGTACACACAGCCCGCCACCACCCACAGCCCGGCCGCCACCTGCACTACGCTCGCCCACCGGTTCCGGCGCGGCGAGTCGAACAGCGCGGGCTGTGTCATCGGGCCCGAATCACGTTCCAGCACCAGGACATTCGCCAGCCGCCGCGCCTGCGGGGCGAGCAGGACCAGGCTCATCAGCAGCAGGTGCCCGGACAGCATCTTCACCGGCACGTCGAAGGTCAGATTGAGCAGGAACACCTGAGCCATGCTGATCACACTCAGCATCGCGCCCAGCGTGGCGGTACGCGGCCAGAACAGCAGCAGGCCCGCGACCACCTCGGCGGCGCCCAGCGACATCTCGTAGGCGGGCGAGGAGCCCACCTGGGTCCACAGCATCGCCATCGGGCTCAGGTCACCGACCCGGGTCAGCAGGGTGGTCAAGGCCGGCTCGGGCATCTGGGTGGGGATGAGCTTGGCGAAACCGTAGAACAGCATCTGCCCGCCGACACACAGCCGCAGCACGGTGAGGAACCAGCTCCACAGCCGCGGGTAGGCGCGCCTGCGCCGGTCCAGCACCGACCACACCGCCGTGATCAGCACCGCCGCCACCAGCACCAGCCCGCACTGGATCCAGATCGCGGCCTGATCGCCGCTGCCGTTCATGGTCAGCTCGGCCTGCACGCCGAACACGTGCTCGCCGATCCAGCGGCTGACCGGCGCGAGGGACAGCATCTGCCACGCGACGGCGTCCTCGGGCAGCTGCAGCGCGAACACGCCGAGGAAGACGAAGCTGATCTGGGCCATCCACAGGCAGAACAGGCCCAGGTAGCCGACACTGAACCGGAAGGCGAGCCGGGTCAGCGGATGCCAAGTCGGCGACGGTGGCGGCGGGCTCGCGATCTCGTCGTGCGCGCGCTCCATGGTCACGGCGGTCAACCCTGCCTCCTCGTCGAGTTCGATTGCTACCGAAGCTAATCGGTGTCGTGGCCGGGCGCTTCCGGGAAAACCCCGATCTTCGGGGTGTCAACCCTGAATCTCACTGACCGACTGGCGCCTTACATTCCCACCGGCCATCCGGTACGCCGGTACGGAACGTGTTTCAACTTCCGACAGGGGTACCCGCATATGTCCGATGATCCGGACCTCACCGCGCAACAGTCGCTCACCGTCACCGAGCGTGATCTCGACGAACTCGCCGAGCAGTTGTCGCAGTGGCTGTCCGGCAAGGTCGGCGCGGACACCCCGCCGAAGGTCGGCAATCTGAGCAAGCCCGCCACCGGCGGCATGTCGAGCACCACCATCCTGTTCGACGCCGAATGGACCGCGGCCGACGGCACCGACGGTGGCTCCTTCGTGCTGCGGATGGCGCCCGAGGACGGCTCGTTCCCGGTCTTCGAGTCCTACGATCTGCCGCTGCAGTACCAGGTGATGGCGGGGGTGGCCACGGCCTCCGATGTCGCCGTGCCGGTGCTGCGCTGGCTCGAGACCGACGAGTCGGTGTTCGGTTCGCCGTTCCTGGTAATGGAGAAGGTCGAGGGGCGGGCCCCCTCGGACAACCCGCCGTACGTGTTCTTCGGCTGGCTGTTCGACGCCACCGCGGCCGAGCGCGAGCTGATCGCCGACGCGACCGTCGACGTGATCGCCCGCGTGCACGCCATCGACGACATCACCGCGCGGTTCCCGCTGCTCGACGGCGAGGGTTCGGCACTGCGCAGGCACTTCGCGGCCCAGCGCGCCTGGTACCGGTGGGCGCTCACCGACGACGGCGTCGAGATCCCGCTGATCGAGCGGACCTTCGACTGGCTCGAAGCCCACTGGCCCGCCGAGACCGGCCCCGACGTGCTGAACTGGGGCGACGCCCGCCCGGGCAACATCCTGTTCGACGGGTTCGCCCCCGCCGCGGTGCTGGACTGGGAGATGGCCACCTTCGGCCCGCGCGAACTGGACCTGGGCTGGGTGATCTTCATCCACCGCTTCTTCCAGGACATCGCCACCCGCTTCGACCAGCCCGGCCTGCCCGACTTCCTGCGCCGCGACGCGGTGGTGGCGAAATATCAGGAGCTGACCGGGCATACGGTCCGCGACCTGGACTTCTACATCATCTACGCGGCGCTGCGGCACGCCATCGTGATGGCCCGGATCAAGCGCCGGATGATCCACTTCGGCGAGGACACCGTGCCCGCCGAGCTCGACGACTACGTGATGCACCGGCTCAGCCTCGAGGCACTGCTCGACGGCACCTACGAGTGGGACTGACAGGAGAACGACGATGACCGCGATCATGCCCGTCCCGCTGGACGAGTACCCCGTCCACCAGACCCCGCTGTCGCTGGCCCGGGTGGCCACCAGCGACCGCAACTTCTACGACCGCTACTACTTCAACGCCTTCGACCCGGCCGGTGACACCATGCTGATCACCGGGTTCGGCGTGTACCCGAACCTGGGCGTGGTGGACGCGTTCGCCACCGTGCGCCACGGTGATCGCCAGCGCAGCGTGCGTTTCTCCGACGCACTGACCGCCCGCGATCTGACCACCGCGGTGGGCGGCTACCGGATCGAGGTGATCGAGCCGCTGCAGCGGCTGCGGGTGGTGTGCGAGCACGACGATCTCGCCTTCGACCTCACCTGGACCGGCGCGCATCCGGCCGTGCAGGAGCAGCCGCACCTGATCCTGTCGGGCACCAGGCCGATCATCGAGGCGTCCCGCTTCGCCCAGCTGGGGTCCTGGTCGGGCACGCTCGCCGTGGACGGCCGCGACTACACCGTCGACCCGGCCACGTGGACCGGCAGCCGCGACCGCTCCTGGGGCATCCGGCCCTCCGGTGAGCCGGAGCCGCCCGGCCGTGCCGCGGCCGAGGGCGCGGGCGGGTTCTGGTGGCTGTACGCGCCGCTGCGGTTCGACGACTTCGCCATCGTGGTGATCGTGCAGGAGGAGCCCGACGGCACCCGCACCCTCAACAACGCGGTGCGGATCTGGCACGACGGCCGCAAGGAACAGCTGGGCTGGCCACGCATGCACTGGACCTACGAGTCCGGCACCCGCCACCCGAAGTCGGTGCGGCTGGACATGACCACCCCCGACGGCAAGCCGCTCGAGGTCGAGATCGAATCCCGCCCCGGCATCGCCCTGCACGTGGGCTGCGGCTACGGCCCCGACCCGGACTGGACCCACGGCCGCTGGATGGGCCGGGACTGGTCGCTGTCGAGCGACTACGACCTCACCGATCCCGCGATCGTCGGCCGTACCCCGTACGGCGTGATCGACCACATCGGCTACGCCCGCTGCGGCGACGCCGAGGGCTGGGGCCTGTTCGAGCACGCCTCGATGGGCCGCCACGACCCCACCGGTTTCGCCGACTGGTCTTCGGTAGCCCCCTGACGGGCTCCGCCATTCGCGCGAGATGAAGGCGCCGCCGCGACAACGAGGTCGCGGCGGCTCCGACTCTTCTGGCTCCGAAAGCTCAGGCGGCCGTGGCGAAGTCGGCCAGCAGCGACGGGACGGCCGCGTCGAAACCGGCCACGTCGAGCATGCCCGCGTCGTCGGGATCGGCGATGCTGAACTTCGTCGCGGTCATGCCGACCACCACGAGCTTGGCCCCCGGGTTCACCTCCCGGCGGTAGCGGGCCAGTGCCTGGTGCGGGTGCACCGACCCCGCCCACGTCTCGTTGTCGGTGTACACCGAGAACACGTCCACCTCGATGCCCTGCTCCAGCGCGTGCAGGATGGGCAGCGAGCAGTCGGTCCCGCCGAACGGCAGCCCCGAGACCGCGCGCACGGCGTCGTCGAGACGCTGCCGGGGCGAGATCGCCAGGGTGGACAGGTTCCGCGCGCCCTGCCAGCCGTCCTTCGTCGAGGTGAAGCCGACGATCTGGTGGCGCGGCTCGGTGCGCGCGGTGACCAGGGCCAGCGCGGCCGAGGCCTCGCGCGCCGACAGCGGCAGCCCGCTGATCGACGCGGTCATCGACCCGGACACGTCCAGTGCCAGCAGGTGCCGCAGCCCGGTCGGCCGCACGGTCTCGAACGCCGCGTAGAACGCGGAGTCGAGCGCGTCGACCACCGGCGCCGACGGCGTCCAGGTGCCCGCGCCGCGCGCTGACCGCCCGGCGGCGTAGGTGCGCAGCGCGACCAGCACCGCCACCGGGTGCACCCGGGCCTTGCGCAGCCGGTCCGCGTCGGTGAGCTGCGCGCAGATCGCGGCGGTGCGCGACCCGAGCGGGTCGAGCAGGCCGAGCCGGGTCAGGCGCGGCAGCTGCCGCAGCAGCGCGGTCTGCGGAATGCCGTTGTCCAGCAACGCCTCCCACACCTCCGGCGCGCTCAGCGCGGCGTCGGGCAGCATCTCCCAGCTGAGCCGGTACGCACGCACCAGCTCCGGGATCCGCGCCACCGGTGCCGTCTGGGCCTGCTGGAAGCCGTCGACCAGGGCGAGGCCGTCGAGGTCGGGGGTGCGCCCGCAGATCCAGTCGAACAGCCTGCGCCGCTCGTCCTCGGTGGCCGCCGGGTGGGCCAGGCGCAGCAGATCGCGGTGCGTCCAGCCTTCGCGCTGCCGGTACTTGACCACCTGGTACGCCAGGTCGGCGACCGGCTTGTCCAGGTACCAGCTCGCGACGGCGCGCGACAGCCCGCGGCCCCAGCCACGGAACTGCTCGGCGTACCCGGCGAACAGGAACAGGTGGGTGCCGGTGCGGGCGACCAGCGGCAGCGCGGCGAGCGCGGCCCGTCGGCCGTCGACATCGCCGAGCGACGCGGCGGCGGCGAGCGCGAACAGCGCCGGGTTCGGGCGCGGCGCTCGGCCGGTGGTGGAGATCTCGACGATCTCGCGCACCAGCTCGGCGGTGTGCTCGGCGGCGTAGTCGACCAGGAAGTCGGCGTTGTCGGCGGTGAGCGCCGCGGCGTTCACGTAGTAGGTGCCGGATTCCGTGCCGAGCGTGAGGAATCGGCGCACCCGCGCCTGCGGGCTGATCTCGAAGACGTACCCGCCCGCGTTGTTGGCCACCTGCCGGGCATCGGCAGGGCTGGTCTGCGGCGTGCTGCGCCGGGAAAAGCGCGACAGAATGTTCATGGTTCCCCCTCCGATACGAGTACCGGCGTCATGGTTTTCGGCCCCGGGACCCACCGGGGCGTGTGACGGCGCGCGGAGCGGACGGACGTGTGTGCCCGGCCGGAGAACGGGAATCGCTTCCCGCCGCAGGGCTCGAACCTGCTGGACCATGGGTCCTTACCAGATAACCGACCGAATCCGGTCCGTCCTGCTCGGCGTCGCCGCAGAGGCACAGCGGGCGTGTGTGTCCCGACCGGAAGGTGCTCTACCAGGCTGAGCTACCACCACCATGCGGTGGTGGACAGGATTCGAACCTGCGACATCCCCATCCCGAGTGGTAACCGACCGGATCCGGTCCGCCGTGCGTCTGCTGAAGATGACGGTACGCGGACGACGTGATCTTGCCCAGCGATTTAATTCCCGCCACCGGCCACCGTCGCCACGGCCACCACGACCCCGCCGACAACCGTTCGCCCACACACGAGTTCACCCCGCCCCACCAGCAGCGCCGCCGCCTCGGCCACCGACGGCGTCCCCACGGCCCGAACCACCCTGGGCGACCGCTGCGGCGTATCGATCTCGGCCAATTCCTCGGCACGACAGGCGATCACCGGGACGCCGAGCACATCCGCCGCCGACAGGAGACCCGCTTCCGCTGCACGACGATCGATCGTGGCCAGACCGGTCACCGTGACAGCGGCCGCACCGACGACCGCGTCGATGGCGCGAGTAATCGTCTCGGCGCCGGTCCCCGGCCGGAGACCGAGCCCGACAACCACCCGAACCCGGTCCCGCCCCGCGGCGGTCGCGGCCTGGTCCAGACATGTGGCCCCGATCGCCGAGCCACTGGCCCGCGAGTCGGCTACTCGCTCCGCAGCCACAGGCGAGTCCGACGCCGGGTCGTCGATCGGCGGCGGGCTGGTGGCAGGCGGCGGTGTCGAGGCGGGCGGCGGCGTCGCCGCGTTCTTGTCGCGGATCTGGCGGATCGCGGCTGTCGCGTCGGAGTCGTCGACCCGCTCGGTCATCGCCGCGGGTTCATCGGGCGACGTGGCGGGCGGCGGTGACGAAGCGGGCGATGGCGTCGGGGTTTCCGGCGGGGTGGGTGTGCAGGTAGGAGGCGTGGACCTGGCGGAGGACCGCGCCTTCGGTGCGGGATTCTGGTGCGCGCCAGCCCCAGGCGGCGGCCTCGGGGCCGGTGCGGGTGAGGCGGGTGCGGTGGAATTCGTGGCCGCGGACACGGGCGCCCGCCCGCCAGAGGACGGAGTCGTGCAGGGCGACGGCGTCGCGGTAGCCGAGGGTGAGGCGGGGGCCGAAGGCGGCGTCGGCGTCCAGGACGCCCGCCATCGGGTGGCCGTCGAGGGTGCGGGTCAGGTAGAGCAGGCCGGCGCATTCGGCGTGGATCGGCAGGTCGCGCGCGGCGCCCTCGGCCACGGCGGCGCGCAGCTTCTCGTTGGCCGACAGCGCCCCCGCGTGTTCCTCCGGAAACCCGCCGGGCAGCACCAATCCCGCAGTGCCCTCGGGCAATTCATCCGTCAGCGGGTCGAACACGACGACCTGGGCGCCCGCCGCGACCAGAAGTTCGCGGTGTTCGGCATACCCGAAGGTGAACGCCGGCCCACCCGCCATCGCGATCAGCGGACCCCCACCGGCCGCGCCGCCCGACTCCCCCGCGTGCTCCTCGCGGGCAGCAGGTTCGGCCGCCGCGGCCAGCTCGGCCACGGGATCCCAGGCCGGTCCCCGCACCGATCCGCCCGCCAAGGCGACGATGGCCCGTAAGTCGATGTGGGCGGCGACGAGGTCGGTCATGGCGTCGACGGCCGCGGTGGCGGCGGTGCCGTGTTCGACGGCGGGGATCAGGCCCAGATGCCGTGAGGGGACTTCCAGTTCGGCCATCCGGGGCAGCGCGCCGAGCACGGGAATCCCGACCCGGTCGCAGGCCGCGCGCAGGACCTGCTCGTGGCGTTCGCTGCCGACACGATTCAGGATCACCCCGCCGAGCCGGACCGAGGAGTCGAAGGTGGCGAAGCCGTGCAGCAGGGCGGCGAGGCTCTGGGAGTGGCCGCGCGCGTCGACGACCAGCACGACGGGCGCGCCGAGCAGGCTCGCGACCTGCGCGGTGGATCCCTCGGCGACCGCTTCGGTCCGGTTCTCGTCGATCCGCCCGTCGAACAGGCCCATCACGCCCTCGACGACGGCGATATCGCAGCCCTGCGCGCCGTGCCGATACAGCGGCACCACCCGATCCTCGCCCACCAGCACGGGATCCAGGTTGCGCCCCGGTCGTCCGGCCGCGAGCCCGTGGTAGCCGGGGTCGATGTAGTCCGGGCCCACCTTGAACGGCGCCACCCGATGCCCGGCCCGCCGCAGCGCGCCGATCAGGCCGGTGGCCAGCGTCGTCTTACCGCTGCCGGACGCCGGGGCGGCGATCACCACGGCGGGTGCGCTCACGACCGCACCCCCACAGCAGTCACCATTCGATGCCGCGCTGGCCCTTGCGGCCCGCGTCCATCGGGTGCTTCACCTTGGTCATCTCGGTGACCAGGTCGGCCGCGTCGACGAGTGCCTGGGGTGCGTCGCGGCCGGTGATCACGACGTGCTGGTTGCCGGGGCGGTGGGTCAACGTCTCGACGACCTCGTCGACATCGACCCAGCCCCACTTCAGCGGGTAGGTGAACTCGTCGAGGACGTAGAAGCGGTGCTGTTCGGCGGCCAGCCTGCGGGAGATCTCCTGCCACCCCGACAGCGCGGCGGCGGCGTGGTCCTCCTCGGTGCCGTGCTTGCGGGTCCAGGACCAGCCCTCACCCATCTTGTGCCACTCGACCGCGCCCCCTGCGCCGGTCTGCTCGTGCAGGGTGCCCAGCGTACGGAAGGCGGCTTCCTCGCCGACCTTCCACTTGGCGCTCTTCACGAACTGGAACACGGCCACGTCGAAGCCCTGGTTCCAGGCCCGCAGTGCCATCCCGAACGCCGCGGTGGACTTCCCCTTGCCGGGTCCGGTGTGCACGGCCAGCACCGGCTGATTGCGCCGCTGCCGCGTGGTCAGCCCGTCCTCCGGCACGACCTCGGGAACACCCTTGGGCACGAGCCCTCCTCCTTCTCGGCACCGACGCACCGTTCCACGGCCCGTCCGGACCATCTGTCTCCCGGCACGCCGCACGACCACGGCGACCACCTGGCCGATCATCATTTCTATCAGGGCCTCGACACCCGCCCCGACACGACCGAGAGGTCACGCCGCGCGCGGCGCCCGTCCCTGGGTGCGGACGACATCGGCGACGGTGTCACCGGTGAGTTCGTCCAGTCGCAGGTAGCGGGCGCGCAGGTCGCGGGCCAGGTCGGCGGCGAGGCCGAGGCGGATCATGCCGCGTTCGCAGTCGATGACCATGGCGGTGTGCCCCTCGCCGGCCAGCAGCCGGGCGGCGGTGCGGGCGCGGGGCAGCGGGTCGACGCCGCCGGTGGCGCGGCCGTCGGTGAGCAGCACCAGCATCGGCCGGCGGCGCGGGTCGCGGACGTGTTCGCGGGCGATCACCTCGCGGGCCTTCAGCAGGCCGGCGGCGAGCGGGGTCTTGCCGCCGGTGCGCAGCCCGGCCAGGCGGCGGACGGCGATGTCGACCGAGGAGGTCGGCGGCAGGACCAGTTCGGCCTCGCTGCCACGCACGCTGATCACGGCGACCTTGTCGCGACGCTGATAGGCATCGCGCAGCAGCGTGACGATGGCGCCGGTGACGGCGGTGAGCCGGTCCCGCGCGGCCATCGAGCCCGAGGCGTCGACCACGAAGACGACCAGATTCCCTTCGCGTCCTTCGCGATACGCGCCACGCAGATCCTCGGCGCTCAGCGCCAGCGGGCCGCTGAGCCTGCCGCGCTCGAATTGCCGTGGGGCGGCGGCGAAAACGGTGCCGAGCAGGTGCAGGCCACCGGCGGTGTCGGCGCTGGGACGCACCGTGCGGCCGGTGCGGGTCTGGGCGCGGGAGCGGCGGCCGGGCGCGCCCTCGCCGATCCCCGGCACCTCCCAGCGCGGCGCGGGCTTCGCCGCCGAAACCGGTGTGCCGGAGACGCCTTCGGCCGCCGGGCGGGAGCCGCCGCCACGGGGTCCACCACCGGGGGTGTCGTCCGGACCCCCGCCGTCGGGGCCGTCGTCGTCGGGTCCACGGTCGTCCGGCCCGCCGTCATCGGGACGGCCACCGTCCGAACCGTCATCGGGACGACTGCCGTCCGGCCCGTCGGCGTCCGAACCACGACCGGGCCCACTGTGCGAATCGTCCTCGCCCGCAGGCGAATCAGCCGCCGCGCGCCCGGAATCCTCCGGTGAGCGATCGTCCTCCCCCGGCGCGGACTCGTCCCGCTCGGCGGCCTTCTCGACCTCGTCGGCCGCGTTCCGCATGGCCTCGTCGAGCTGTTCCTCGCTGATCCCCGGCTCGTCGAACGGATCACGACGACGCCGGTGCGGCAGGGCCAGCTCCGCGGCGACCCGCACATCGTCCTCGGTGACCCGGTCACGACCGCGCCAGGCGGCGTGCGCGGTGGCGGTGCGCGCGACGACCAGGTCGGCGCGCATCCCGTCGACGTCGAAGGCCGCGCACAGCGCCGCGATGCGCCGCAGTTCGGCATTGTCGAGCGCCACCGCGGGCAGCCGGTCGCGCGCGGTCAGGATGCGTTCGGCGACAACCTGATCGGCGTCGGCGTAGCGGGCGGCGAACCCGGCCGGGTCGGCCTCGTAGTCCAGGCGCCTGCGCACCACCGCCATGCGGGTGTCCACCTCGCGGGAGGCGGCCACGTCGACGGTGAGACCGAACCGGTCGAGCAGCTGCGGCCGCAGCTCGCCCTCCTCCGGGTTCATGGTGCCGACCAGCACGAACCGGGCCGGATGCGAATGCGAGACACCGTCGCGCTCGACGTGCACCCGGCCCATGGCCGCCGCGTCGAGCAGCACGTCGACCAGGTGGTCGTGCAGCAGGTTCACCTCGTCGACGTAGAGCACGCCGTGGTGGGCCGCGGCCAGCAGGCCGGGCCGGAACGCCTGTTCGCCGTCGCGCAGCACCCGCTCGAGATCGAGCGAGCCGACGACGCGGTCCTCGGTGGCGCCGACCGGGAGTTCCACCAGCCGGGCGGGGC
This sequence comes from Nocardia asteroides, assembly GCF_900637185.1. Lineage (NCBI taxonomy): Bacteria > Bacillati > Actinomycetota > Actinomycetes > Mycobacteriales > Nocardiaceae > Nocardia > Nocardia asteroides. Next base: position 5,612,998 of record NZ_LR134352.1, read on the forward strand.
GGGCGCCGGTCTCGTCGACCACCGGCGGCAGCAGCTGGGCCAGGGCCCGCACCACGGTCGACTTGGCGGTGCCCTTCTCGCCGCGCACCAGCACGCCACCGATCCCGGGATGCACCGCCGACAAGATCAACGCCAGTTGCAGCTGTTCCTGCCCGACGACCGCGGAGAAGGGGAAGCCCGCCTCACCCACCGATCGAGCGGCGGTGTGCGGACCAGCGGCGACATCAGCGAAACCAGGCACGCCCCAACTCTAGGCGCGCCGCCGCGGCCGCTTCCGCCCGGGCATCGACGGCGGAATACCGCCTAGCCCCGACGCATCGGGGTGTGCGGGATCCCGTCGTCGAGGAATTCCGGGCCGTCCACGACGAAACCGTATTTGACGTACATGCCGACCAGATGCGATTGCGCGTCCAATCGCACCGTGGCCGCACCGGTTTCGGCCAGGGCGGCCTGCATCAGTCGCGTGGTGTGGCCGAGTCCGCGCGCGGCCTGTGCCAGGCAGACCCGGCCGATGCGATAGGCCACCGCCTCCTGCTCCTCGAGCAGGCGCAGGGTGCCGATGATCGTCCCGTCCTCCTCGAGCCACAGGTGCCGGGTGGCCGGGAGCAGGTCGCGCCCGTCCAGCTCGGGATAGGCGCATTTCTGCTCGACGACGAACACCTGCACCCGCAGGCTCAGCAGCCGGTAGAGGGTGGCCGCGTCGAGGTCCGCCGCCCAGGACCGGCGCAGCGTGACCGTCGACGGCACGGCTCAGACCTGGGCGTAGCCGGCGGTCTCGGGCTGCGCCGAGGCGACGGTGCGGTCCAGCTTCAGCGACTTGTCGGTCCAGTCCCAAACTTCCTGGAACAGGGCCTGGTTCTCCGACAGCTTCTGCCCCAGCGAGGGGATCATTTCCTTCAGCTTCGGGGTCCAGTCGGCGTACTCGCGCGGGAAGCAGCGCTGCATCACGTCGAGCATCGCGGTGACACAGGTCGAGGCGCCCGGCGAGGCGCCGAGCAGACCGGCGATGGTGCCGTCACCGGCGGAGATGACCGCGGTGCCGAACTCGAGCACGCCGCCCGCGCCCTTCTTGCGGATGACCTGCACGCGCTGACCGGCGGTGATCAGCTCCCAGTCGCGGCCCTCGGCGCGCGGCAGGAACTCCTCGAGCACGCCGACCTTGCCGGGCTGCGACTTCAGCAGCTCGCTGATCAGGTACTTCGTCAGGCCCATCTCGGTCAGACCGACGCCGATGAGCGAACCGATGTTGTTCGGCTTGATCGACTTGAACAGGTCGGCGTTGGAGCCGTCCTTGAGGAACTTCGGGGTCCAGCCCGCGTAGGGGCCGAACAGCAGGCCCTTGCGGCCGTTGATGACGCGGGTGTCCAGGTGCGGGACCGACATCGGCGGCGCGCCGACGGCGGCCTTGCCGTACACCTTGGCCTCGTGCGCGGCGATCAGTTCGGGGTTGGTCGAGCGCAGGAACTGGCCGCTGATCGGGAAGCCGCCGAAGCCCTTGGCCTCCTTGATGCCGGACTTCTGCAGCAGCGGCAGCGCGCCGCCACCGGCGCCGACGAAGACGAACTTCGCGTTGATCGTGCGCGACCGGAAGGTGCGCAGGTTGCGCACGGTCACGTTCCAGCTGCCGTCGGACTGCTTGTCCAGGTCGCGGACCTCGGTGCCGAAGGCGATCTCGCCGCCGGAGGAGCCGATGTAGGCCAGCAGCTGCTTGGTGAGCGCGCCGAAGTCGATGTCGGTGCCGCCGTCGGTCCAGTTCAGCGCGATCGGGTCGGTGAAGTCACGGCCCTTGGCCATCAGCGGCAGGCGCGCGGCGAACTCGTCGGGGGTGTCGATGTACTCCATGCCGCGGAAGAGCGGGTGCGGCGCCAGCGCCTCGTAGCGCTTGCGCAGGTAGTCGACGTTGTCGGCACCGTGCACGAAGCTGACGTGCGGGATGGGGTTGATGAACCCGGACGGGTCACCGAGCACGCCGGTGTCGACCGCGGAGGCCCAGAACTGCCGGGACACCTGGAAGCGCTCGTTGATATCGACGGCCTTGCCGATGTCGACCGAGCCGTCGGCGTTCTGCGGGCTGTAGTTCAGCTCACACAGCGCCGAGTGACCGGTGCCGGCGTTGTTCCACGGATCGCTGCTCTCCGCGGCGGCGGCATCGAGCCGCTCGAACACCGAGATCGTCCACTCCGGCTGCAGCTGCCGCAGCAGCGCGCCCAGCGTGGCACTCATGATGCCTGCGCCGATGAGAACTACATCGGTCTTTTCAGTCTTCGCAGCGTTCGGCACGGGTAGATCGACTTCCTTGTCCTTCTCAGCTACCCACCGTCAGGTGAGTTCGCTTGGGCGCGGGCGCTTTGGGGTTGGTGCGACTCGCGGTGAATCGCCGGGGGGTAGGTTACCCGTCGTTCACCTGAAGCCAATTGTGCACCTCAGCAGATCGAAGTACCGCAACCGACCTACCGAATGTGATCTAAACCAACACTGCACGTCGCGATGACCGCGCGATAGATTGACCGGTGTGACGAACGAAACCTCACTCGAGCCCGCCGGCCGTGTCGCGCGGACCGATGAGCAGTGGCAAACCGATGTCCTCGGCACCGACTACCAGCAGCGGACCCTGCCGCTGGGCCTCGATCCCGACGGCGAGGGCGAGGTGGTGGCCACCCTGGTGCGTCATCTGCCCGATGCCACCGCCCCGGCCACCGAGCCCACCGTGCTCTACGTGCACGGGTTCACCGACTACTTCTTCCAGGAGCACCTGGCCGAGCACTTCACCGCGCGCGGCCACCGCTTCTATGCCCTCGACCTGCGCAAATGCGGTCGTTCGCGGCGGGAGGGGCAGAGCGCGCACTTCGTCAGCGACCTGGCGCTCTACGACGCGGAGCTGAACGAGGCGCTGCGGATCGCGCGCGCCGAGACCGGCAACGACGTGCTGGTCGTGGCGCACTCGACCGGTGGCCTGGTGGTGCCGCTGTGGCTGGACCGGCTCGAGGCCGCCGGTGGCAGCGCGGCGGCCGGGGTGGTGGGCATCGTGCTCAACAGCCCGTGGTTCGACCTGCAGGGCCCGGCGTACTACCGCACGGTCGGCACGCCGATCATCAACGCCGTCGGCAGGCTGCGCGCCTTCGCCGAGCTGCCGGGCATGGGGGTGAGCACGGCCTACGGCGACAGCCTGCACCACAGCCGGGCCGGCGAGTGGGACTACAACCTGGACTGGAAGCCGCTCAGCGGCGAGCCGGTGCGGCTGGGCTGGTTGCGGGCCATCCGCCGCGGCCAGGCGCGCCTGCACCAGGGGCTGGCAATCGGGGTGCCCGCGCTGATCCTGCGCTCGCGGCTGACCAAGTTCGCCCGCGCGCACAGCGCCGCCGTGGACGTGGCCGACGCCGTGCTCGACGTCAAGCAGATCCAGCGCTGGGCGGGCTGCCTGGGCGAGCGCACCACGATCGTCCCGATCGACGGCGCCCGCCACGATGTGTTCCTGTCCTCGGAAGCGGTGCGCGCCAACGCTTTCGCCGAGACCGACAGCTGGCTGGACTGGCTGGCGGTCTACCGCAAGAACTAGCGGGCCGCGGCCGGGACCGGGTGGTCCCGGCCGCCGCTCACCACAGGCTGGTGCGCAGCACGATCTCGGTGGCCAGTTCGTGGGCGCCCTCGGTCGCGATGTTGTCGACCTCCACCGGGACCACCCGGAACTCGCCGTAGACGAAGCGGCCGGAGGCATCCGCGGCGGCCCGCGGCAGGCTCTTGGTGACCAGCATCGTCACGGGAAGCTCCAGCGGCGGACACGCCGCGTCGGGGGCGCCGCCCTCGGCGTCGGCCACCGCCGGGTGACCGTGGTCGGCCACGACCAGGCTCATGAACCGGCCGAACCGGCCCGCGCACAGCCGCCAGGCCAGTGCCGCTCCGGCACCGCGGCCCGCGACGTTCACGTACGGCAGTTCCAGCTCGTCGAGAATGGTGTGGATGTCGGCCGGTTCGAGCTCGTCGACGGACTCCAGCACCACGGTCTGCAGATCCGATTCGTGCAGCCGCGCGCAGACCGCGTCGAACACGTCGGCCGGATCGCCCGCGTCGGGAAGCAACAGCACATTGTGCCGCGAGGAGGGGCCGTCGACCCGCACTGTCCAGGCCCGGTCACCGACCGTGATCCGCCGAGATTTCATGCCGGTGTACGGTACACGGCCCGGCTGAACACGGCAGGGTGTTCCGCTCGGCCCGGCCGGTCGGTTTTCGCCCCTGTCCTGCGGTTTCCCGAACCCGGACACCCTAATTGCGGAACCTGTCACAACGGTCGCGACCCGGCGCCGCGCAGAGATCGGCCACACACCCGCCGGTCGGTGCCATGCCCGTCACCACCCCGCGCGGCGGTGGTCCCCGCTTCGGGTTCGCGGCGCGGGTTCGCGGCGCGCACCGTGAGCAGGACGCACACCGGCGACACGGTGTGCGGGAGCCACAGCGCCTGGGTCGGCGCCGTCGGCGGCTACACCACCGCTGACCGGCGTCAGGCCAGGACGTCGCCCACCGGGGCGCTGCGGATGACCGGCAGCCCGGTGGGCGCGCCGGTGGCGATCAGCGCGTCCAGCGCGGCCAGATCGACGTGCTGTTCGATCAGGTCGGCCAGCAGGTCGAGCTGGGCGGTGCGGGTGGCGGCGACCGAGGTGTCCGGCGCGACGGCGAACCCGGCGCGGCCCGCCCGCGCGGCCACCTCGGTGAGCCAGGCGCGGCGGAACGCGTCGGATTCGAGCAGTCCGTGCACGTGGGTGCCCCAGACCGCGTCGCGCACACTGCCTTCGGGACTCCCGTCGACGGTCAGCCAGGCGGGGTCGGCGGTGCGGGTGACACGACCGTGGTGGATCTCGTAACCGTGCACAGGTAGTGCACCCGCCACACCTGTCACTTGACGGGCGATCTTGGGGTTCGCGAATGCGATATCGAGGTCGAGCAGGCCCAGCCCGTCGGCCTCCGACGGCGGCGAGCCGGGCTCGGCGGGGTGTTCGACGCCGTCGACGATGCGGCCGCCGAGCATCTGGTAGCCACCGCAGATTCCGAGGATGGGACGCCCGGCCGCGGCACGGGCGCGCAGCGCGGCACCGATCCCCTTGTCGCGCAACCACTCCAGATCCGAGAGCGTGGCCTTGGACCCGGGCACCACGACGACATCGGCGGTGGCGATCTGGTCGGGCCCGTCGGCCCAGCGGACGGCGACGCCCGGTTCGCAGGCGAGGGCTTCGATGTCGGTGGAGTTGGAGATGCGTGGCAGGCGCACGGCGGCGACGGTCAGCCACTCGGTGCCGTGCGGCGGGCCGGGCCGTCCGACGGGGGTCCCTGCGACGGTGCCGAGGGAGTCCTCGGCGTCGAGCCACAGCCCCTCGGCGAAGGGCAGCACGCCGAGGGTGGGCCGCCCGGTGAGCGCGCGCAGCTGGTCCAGGCCCGGCTGCAGCAGGGCGACGTCACCGCGGAACTTGTTGATCAGGAACCCCGAGATGAGCCGCTGGTCTTCGGGTTCCAGCACGGCCACGGTGCCGAACAGATGCGCCAGCACTCCCCCGCGGTCGATGTCGCCGACCACCAGCACCGGCAGCTCGGCGGCGCGCGCCAGGCCCATGTTGGCCAGGTCGGTGGCGCGCAGGTTGATCTCGGCGGGTGAGCCCGCGCCCTCGCAGATCACCACGTCGAATTCCGCACGCAGGGAGGCGAGTTCGGCCGCGACCACCTCGCGCAACTGCTGTCTGCGGGTGAAGTAGTCCCGCGCGCCCACCGTGCCGATGGCCTGCCCGCGCACCACGAGCTGGGAGCGCCGGTCGCTGCCCGGCTTGAGCAGTACGGGGTTGAAGCGCACGCTCGGTTCCAGACCGCAGGCTCGTGCCTGCAGGGCCTGGGCGCGGCCGATCTCCCCGCCGTCGAGGGTGACGACGGAGTTGTTCGACATGTTCTGCGCCTTGAACGGCGCCACCCGCACCCCGCGCCGGGCCAGCATCCGGCAGATGCCCGCCACGACAACGCTTTTCCCGGCGTCGGAGGTGGTGCCCGCGATCAGCAGCCCCCCGCGCAGCGTGCTCATCGGGCGCGGCTCACGGCAGGGTCAGGATTTCCGCGCCGGTCTCGGTGACGACGAGGGTGTGCTCGAACTGGGCGGTCCACTTGCGGTCCTTGGTGACCACGGTCCAGCCGTCGTCCCAGATGTCGTAGTCGATGCCGCCGAGGTTGATCATCGGCTCGATGGTGAAGGTCATGCCGGGCTCGATGACCGATTCGATGTCGGGCTGGTCGTAGTGCAGGATCACCAGGCCGCTGTGGAAGGTGGGGCCCACACCGTGGCCGGTGAAGTCGCGGACCACGCCGTAACCGAAGCGGTTGGCGTAGGCCTCGATGACGCGGCCGATCACATTGAGCGCGCGACCCGGCTTGACCGCCTTGATCGCCCGGTTGGTGGCCTCTTCGGTGCGTTCGACCAGCAGCCGCACCTCCTCGTCGACGTTCCCGGCGAGGAAGGTCCGGTTGGTGTCGCCGTGCACGCCGTGGATGAACGCGGTGACGTCGATATTGACGATGTCACCGTCCTCGATCACGGTGGAGTCGGGGATGCCGTGGCAGATGACCTCGTTGAGCGAGGTGCAGCAGGACTTCGGGAAGCCCTTGTAGCCGAGCGTGGACGGGTAGGCGCCGTGGTCGCACATGTACTCGTGCGCGATGCGGTCCAGCTCGTCGGTGGTGACACCGGGCGCGACCGCCTTGCCCGCCTCGTCCAGCGCCTGGGCGGCGATCTTGCCCGCGATCCGCATCTTCTCGATGGTCTCGGCGGTCTGCACCCAGGGCTCGCGCCCCTCGTTGGCGGTCTTCTTCCACACGTATTCGGGGCGTTCGATGGAACGCGGGACGTCCCGGATCGGCGACTGGGTGCCGGGAACGAGTGGCTGACGGGTGCGCACGGACATAGAAGGGAGTGTAGCTAGCGGTCCGCGCCGGTGCGGTGACGCGGTTCGAGGCGGACCACGATGCCCTTGGAGGTGGGCGTGTTGCTGACGTCGGCGACACTGTCGAGGGGAACCAGGACATTGGTCTCGGGATAGTAGGCGGCCGCCGAGCCGCGGCTGGCCGGGTAGGCGACGACGACGAAGTTCTCCGCGCGCCGCTCGGTGCCGTCGGTCCACACGCTGACGATGTCGACGGTGTCCCGGTCGGCCAGTCCCCGCTCGGCCAGGTCCTCGGGGTTCACCAGCACCACCCGGCGGGCGTTGTGGATGCCCCGGTATCGATCGTTGTTCGCGTACGGGATGGTGTTCCACTGGTCGTGCGAGCGCAACGACTGCAACAGCAGGTGGCCGGGCGGCACGTCGAGCACCGTGAAGTCGTTGCGGGTGAATTCCGCCTTGCCGCTGGCCGTGCGGTAGACGCCCTCGTTGACCGGGTTGACCAGGCGCAGCCCGCCGGGCCGGGAGACCCGTTCGGTGAAGTTCTCGAAACCGGGGACCACCCGGGAGATGCGGTCGCGGATGGTGTCGTAGTCGGCTTCGAAATCCGCCCAGGGGATGGCCGGGGTTTCGCCCAGGGTGCGGCGCGCCAGCCGCGAGATGATGGCGACCTCGCTGAGCAGGTGCGGCGACGCCGGGTCCAGCCGACCGCGCGAGGCGTGCACCTCGCTCATCGAGTCCTCGACGGTGACGAACTGTTCGCCGCTCGCCTGGATGTCGCGATCGCTGCGGCCCAGCGTGGGCAGGATCAGCGCGGTCTCACCGCACACGGTGTGCGAGCGGTTGAGCTTGGTGGAGATCTGCACGGTCAGCGCGCAGCGGCGCAGGGCGGCCTCGGTGACCGCGCTGTCGGGGGTGGCGCGCGCGAAATTGCCCGCGACCCCGACGAACACCGTCGCCCGGCCGTCACGCATGGCACGGATGCTGTCGACCGAGTCCAGGCCGTGCGCGGCGGGCGGGGTGAAGCCGAATTCGGTGCCCAGGGCGTCGAGGAACCACTGCGGCACGCGCTCCCAGATGCCCATGGTGCGGTCGCCCTGGACGTTGCTGTGCCCGCGCACCGGGCACACACCCGCGCCGGGACGGCCGAGATTGCCGCGCAGCAGCAGGAAGTCGACGATCTCGCGGATGGTGGGCACGCCGTGCTTGTGCTGGGTCAGCCCCATCGCCCAGCACACGATGATCTTCTTCGCCCCGAGCACTTCGCGGTGCACGTCCTCGATGGCCGCCCTGGTCAGGCCGGTCGCCGCGAGGGCGTCGTCCCAGCCGATGCCACGGGCGTGCGCGGCGAAGTCGTCGAAGCCGTGGGTGTGCTCGCGGATGAAGTCGTGGTCGAGCACGGTCCCGGGGGCGGCGTCCTCGGCTTCGAGCAGCAGCCGGTTCAGGGTCTGGAACAGGGCCAGGTCGCCGCCGGGCCGGATCTGCAGGAAATGGTCGGCGATGGCGGTGCCGCGCCCGATCACCCCGCGCGGGACCTGCGGGTTCTTGAACCGGATCAGCCCGGCCTCGGGCAGCGGGTTGACCGCGACGACCTTCGCGCCGTTGCGTTTGGCCTCCTCGAGCGCCGAGAGCATGCGCGGATGGTTGGTGCCGGGGTTCTGGCCGACGACGAAGATCAGGTCGGCGGCGTAGATGTCGTCGAGCGACACGCTGCCCTTGCCGACGCCGAGGGTCTGGTTCAGCGCCGAGCCGCTGGACTCGTGGCACATGTTCGAGCAGTCGGGCAGATTGTTGGTGCCGTAGGCGCGGGCGAACAGTTGCAGCAGGAACGCGGCCTCGTTGTTGAGGCGGCCGGAGGTGTAGAACAGGGCCTCGTTCGGCGAGTTCAGGCCGCGCAGGGTGTCGGCGATCAGGTCGAGTGCGTCGTCCCAGCCGATCGGTTCGTAGTGCGCGGCGCCGGGGCGCTTCACCATCGGCTCGGTGAGCCTGCCCTGCTGGTTGAGCCAGTAGTCGGAGGTGGCGTCGAGTTCGTCGACGGTGTGCGCGGCGAAGAACTCACGGGTGACACGGCGCGTGGTGGCCTCGTCGCTGACGTGCTTGGCGCCGTTCTCGCAGTATTCGTTCTTGTGCCGGTGCTTCGGCTCCGGCCAGGCGCAGCCGGGGCAGTCGAAACCCTTGGGCTGGTTGACATTCAGCAGGGTGAGCGCGGTGCGCGCGGGCGAGGTCTGCGACAGCGAGTACTCCAGCGCGTGGACCACCCCCGGCACGCCGGCGGCCCAGGTCTTGGGCGGCGTGACCGACAGGTCGTCGGTGGGGTCGTCGATCGAGGTCATCGCCGGTCTCTTTCCGTGCAGGGCAGCCGTCGGACGTGGTGACCTCAGGTTTCCCAGTTTCACCGGCGATGTCAACGCGGCGGGTTCACACCCCCGCCTCGCCCGCGGGGGTGAGGCGCGAACGGCGCGCGGCTCGCACGCTCGATCGATGACGACACTTCCCGCTCCCACCGCCCTCGCCGCGACCGCCCACCAGCTGACCGGCGCAGGCCGTGGCATCCTCGCCGCCGACGAGTCGATCAAGACCATGTCCGCCCGCCTGGACCAGGAGGGGATCCCGGCGAGCGAGACCGCCCGGCGCGACTATCGCGCCCTGCTGCTCACCGCGCCCGGTCTGGCCGAATGGGTCAGCGGCATCATCCTGTGCGACGAGACCTTCGGCCAGACCCTGCCCGACGGCCGCGCCTTCCCGGTGGCGGCGCGCGAGCTGGGCATCCTGCCCGGGATCAAGGTCGACACCGGCACCACCGCGCTGCCCGGTCAGGGCGGGGCGCTGATCACCGAGGGCCTCGACGGGCTCGGCGCGCGCCTGGCCGCCTACGCCGAGCGGGGCGCCGCCTTCGCCAAGTGGCGGGCGGTGTTCGACGTGCGGACGATCACGCCGTACGCCGCGCACACCAACGGGCACGCGCTGGCCCGCTACGCCGCGTTGTGCCAGGCGCACGGCATCGTGCCGATCGTCGAGCCGGAGCTGCTGTGCACCGGCGACCACGACCTGGCCGCGGCGGCCGAGGCGACCCGGCTGACCTTGTGCTCGGTGTTCACCGCGCTCGACGCCGCGGGTGTCGACCCGGCGGGCATCGTGCTCAAACCGAACTTCGTCACCCCCGGCCTCGACGCCGCGCCGGTTCCGGTGGCGGCGGTGGTGGACGAGACGTTCGCGGTGCTGCGCGACACCGTCCCCGCCGTGGTGCCCGGGATCGCGTTCCTGTCCGGCGGGCAACCGACCGAGCGGGTCTGCGACTACCTGCGGGAGCTGGCGGCCCGCGCGGACCGGCCGTGGACGGTCACCTTCTCGTTCGGCCGGGCGCTGGTCAGCGCGGCGCTGCGCACCTGGGCCGCCGACCTGTCCGATCTCGATGCGGCCCAGCGAGTTCTGCTCGGCAACTGCCGGTCGGCGGCCGCGGCCACCCGCTGATCAGATCGGCAGTTCCACCAGCAGGATGGTCCCCCTGCCCGCCATCGACTCCACCCGCAGCGAGGCCTCCATCAGCGCGCAGCGTTCGGCGATGGAGCTGAGCCCGAAATGCTGGTCTCCGTCGGCGCGCGCGGCCAGCCGTTCGGCGGGGTCGAAACCGACGCCGTCGTCGGAACAGCCGAGCACCACCGAGTCGCCCACGCGGCGCAGCGACACCACGATGCGGCGCGCGCCGGCGTGCTCGACCGCATTGGCCAGGGCCTCCTGGGCGATCCGGTACAGCGCGGCGGCCGCGTGGTCGCCCAGGCCCTCGACGCTGGCGGCGGGATCGACGAGGAAGTCGACGGCGGGTCCGTCGGCGGTGCTCGCCGCGTGCACCAGCGACTCGATCGCGGCGACCAGGCCGAGGTCGTCGAGCACCAGGCTGTGCAGCCCCGAGATCGCCGCCCTGGTCTGGTGATAGGCGACATCGGCCAGCGCGCGGGCGCTGACCAGTTCGGCCCTGGCCCGCGCCAGGGCGCGTGCACCGGCCGCGTCGCCGCCAGGCACATGGGCGGCGAGTTCGGAGACGGTGAGATCGGCGGCGGACAGGTGGAACGCCATCGACGCGAGCGCGGTGGTGACGCCGTCGTGCAGGTCGAAGGCGATGCGGCGGCGTTCGGCCTCCTGCGCCGAGATCGCCTGCTCGACGAGCCGGTCGCGTTCGGTGCGGTGCCGGTTGACCGTGCGCCACAGGCGTTTCGCGTGCAGCGACAGCCCGAGCACCGGCGCGTAGCTCGCGGCGCGGTCGAGGTCGGCGGGGCCGAAGGGCGCGGCGGGGTCGCGGTGGGCGGCCAGCACGCCGACGACGGTGCCGTCGAGGCCGGGCAGCGGCAGGCACATCCGGGCGACGGTCTGCGCGGGTCGCAGTCGTAACAGTGTGCGGTGCAGGGCATTACGTGGCGAGTCCGCGTCGAGCAGGACCGGCTCGCCGGTGCGGGCGACCCGTCCGGTCACCCCGAAGCCGACGGGCAGGGTCAGCGCGGTCGCCGACGGGTGCGCGGGCCAGGCGTCGACGACCCCGAGTTCCTGGTCGTCGACGGCGTAGACCAGCACCCCGTCGGCGCCGAGGAGACCGGCCAGCTCGGCCGCCGAGGGCACGCTCACCGGAACAACCCCTCGCGCAGGGCGACCGCGATCGCCGCGCTGCGCTCGGACACCCCGAGCTTGCGGTACAGGCCGCGGATGTGGGTCTTGACGGTGTCCTCGCTGACCACCAGCTTGCCCGCGACCGCCCGATTCGAGTGCCCGGACACCAGCAGGCCCAGCACCTCCGACTCGCGCTGGGTGAGCCCGAGATGGGCGCCGGGCCAGAACTGTCCGGCCTCCAGCCGGGCGGCGGCCAGCGCGACCCGCCCGGCCAGCGCCGGATCGACCACGGTCTCCCCCTCCCCGGCCCGCAGCAGCTGGGCGACGAGTTCGCGGCCGTCGACGCGTTTGAGGATGTAGCCGACGGCGCCCGCGCGCAGCGCCTGGTAGAGGTAGTGCTCGTCGTCGTACACGGTGAGCAGCACGACCTTGGTCTGCGGGTACCCGCGGGTGATCTGCCTGCACAGGTCGAGTCCGCTGGCCTTGCCCAGCCGCACATCGCACAGCACGATGTCGGGCCGCTGTTCGGCGACGGCGCGCAGCGCGGCGGCCTCGGTGGTGGTGCGGCCGACGATGACGACCTCGTCGGGGAAGTGGCGCAGCATCGCGTCGAGCCCGTGCAGCACCATCTCGTGATCGTCGACGAGCACCAGCCGTAACGGGGTCGGCGGCGGCTCCGGCATGGAGCCAGCCTACGACGGAGAACGCCTGCGGCTCCGGACATTTCCGGGATCTCACCCGTGCGCCCACCCGTCCGGGGGAGGCAGGCGGACCTGGCACGCGGTCGGATGGAACGACCCCGATCAGAAAGGGCGCACCATGCCGGAATCCACTGTTCCCGCCTCGGTCGCCGAGCCGTCGGTCGACACCGATCAGCTCGCCGTCGACACCCTGCGTTTCCTCGCCGCCGACATGGTCGAGGCCGCGAACTCGGGGCATCCGGGCATGCCGATGGGGGCCGCGCCGATGGCGTGGACCCTGTGGAGCAGGCATCTGCGGCACGATCCGGCCGATCCCGGCTGGGCCGACCGGGACCGGTTCGTGCTCTCGGCCGGGCACGGCTCGGCGCTGCTGTACGGACTGCTGCACGTGTTCGGTTACGACCTGCCCGTCGACGAGTTGCGCCGGTTCCGGCAGCTGGGGTCGCGGACGCCGGGTCATCCGGAGTTCGGCGAGACCCCGGGCGTGGAGTGCACGACCGGCCCGCTGGGCCAGGGTTTGGCGATGGCCGTGGGGCTGGCGCTGGCCGAGCGACTCACCCACGCCCGCTACCCCGCGATCACCGACCATCGCACGTACGCGATCGTCGGCGACGGCTGCCTGATGGAGGGGGTGAGCCACGAGGCCGCCTCGCTCGCCGGACACCTGGGACTGGGCAGGCTGATCGTGCTGTGGGACGACAACGCCATCACCATCGACGGCGCGGTCGAGCGGTCCTGTGGTGACGATCAGCGGGCCCGGTTCGCCGCCTACGGCTGGCACACGGAACTGGTGGGCGACGGCACCGACGTCGAGGCGATCGACGCCGCGATCACCCGGGCGAAGGCCGATCCGCGACCGAGCTTCCTCGCGGTCCGCACGGTGATCGGCCACGGCGCCCCCGAGGTGGCGGGTACCGCGGCGGCCCACGGGTCACCGCTGGGCGCCGACCGGCTGGGCCGTGCCAAAGCCGCCGCGGGCTGGGAATTCCCGTCGTTCACCGTGCCCGCGCCGGTGGCGGCACTGTGCGCGGTGCTCGCCGCCGCCGGTGCGCGGGAGCACGCCGACTGGCGGGACCGGTACACCGCATTCGCCACGTCGGCACCGGCACGCGCCACCGAATTCGCCAGGGCGGGTGCGCGAATCCTGCCCGCGGGCCTCGACGCGGCACTGTCGGGCATCGTCGGCACGGCGCCGCGGGCGACCCGCCAATCCTCGCAAGCCTGCCTGACCGCGGCGCTGTCGGTGATGCCGGAACTGATCGGCGGCTCGGCGGATCTCGCGGGATCCACCGGCACGGTCTGCGGCCCGGTGGTCACCAGGGACGACTTCTCGGCCGCCGGAATCGCCTTCGGTATCCGCGAATTCGGGATGGCCGCGATTCTCAACGGCATCAGCCTGCACGGCGGATTCCGGGTGTTCGGCAGCACCTTCCTCGTCTTCGCCGACTACCTGCGTCCCGCGCTCCGCCTGTCGGCGCTCATGCGTCAGCCCGTGATCTATGTGCTCACCCACGACTCGATCGCGGTCGGCGAAGACGGACCCACCCACCAGCCGGTCGAACACATCGAATCCCTCCGCCTGATCCCCGGCTTACAGGTCCTGCGCCCGGCCGGTGACGCCGAAACCGCCCACGCCTGGCACCTGGCCCTCACCCGCACCGACGGGCCGACCGCCCTCATCCTGTCCAGACAGTCTGTGCCCCAGCCGGATTCGACCACCGAACCCGGCTGGACAACTTCCGCAGACCAGGAGATGCGCACCATCGAGACCGTAGCCACGGACTCGGACGGGCAGCCGACCCTGGCCGGCGGCCGGGAGCCGCGAATCGCCGACCCCGTGTCCACCGACGCGGAAGACGCCCTGGCCACGACCGATGACCAGCGCCCACGCACTGTCGAGCTCGTGGCAACCGGCTCGGAGGTGGCGCTCGCGACGGCCGTCGCCGAGCGGCTGCGCGCGGACGGGTATCGCACCCGGGTCGTGTCCGCGCTGGACCGCGGCCGCTACTCCCCCGACCGCGGCGCGCACACCGTCAGCATCGAGGCGGGCAGCACCGCGGGCTGGGCCGGGCTGGTCGACGTGGCGATCGGGATCGACGAGTTCGGGCACAGCGGTCCCGGCGCCGAGGTGATGGCCCGGCACGGGTTCACTGTGGACCGGGTGCTCGAACGGATCCGTGAATCCCTGGGTGGGCTCCGATGACCCGGCTCGCGGCGGTGATCTTCGACGTGGACGGCACCCTCGTCGACAGCGAACGCGACGGCCACCGGGTCGCCTTCAACGCGGCCTTCGCCGAGGCCGGACTGCCCGACCGCTGGGACGTCGACCGCTACGGAGAGCTGCTGCGGATCGCCGGCGGGACCCAGCGGATGACGCACTGGTTCGAAACCACCGGCAGGTCACCGGAACACGCCGCCGAACTGGCCCGGCGCCTGCATCCCCGCAAGACCCAGCTGATGCGGGATCTGGTGCGGGACGGGCTGATCCAACCGCGCCCGGGAGCCCGCGAGCTCATCGAGCGATTGGCCGGCGACGGCATCCCGATGCACGTGGCCACCACCGGCACCCGGGCCTGGGTGGAACCCCTGCTGCGCACCGTGTTCGGGGACGTCTTCGACACCGTGGTCACCGGCACCGAGGTGCCCGACCTCAAACCGAGCCCGGCGGTCTACCTGGAGGTCCTGCACCGCATCCACCTCCATCCCGAACAAGTTGTCGCCGTGGAAGACTCGGCCAACGGGGTGCTGTCCGCCACCGCCGCCCGCATACCCTGCGTAGCGGCTCAGAACGCCTACACCCGCACCCAGGACCTGTCGGCCGCAGTACTCGTCGCCGACGGCCTCGACGACCCGGAGCTGATCACCTGGTTCGGCGAGCACCTCGGCCGGGGCACTCGCCGCGCAGTCCGACCGGGAAGCGGCAACTCGACGACCTGATCCGGGCCGGAGAGCAGTTTCCCCGACCCGGGGAGGACAGCCAGGCGCCACGCGGCCCGATCCGGGAACGACGACCGGGCGGCCCGACCCCGCGGAGGGTCAGGTCGCCTGGTCAGAGACGCGCAGTCAGAAGGCGGGGACCGCTCGAGCAGGCGCGGCGGGGACCACGGTGCCCTGGCGACGCAGCACCGTCGCACTCACCACCAGGGCCGTGGCCAGCAGCCCGGCCGCGACGGCGAAGGCGAGCCGGTAACCGTCGGTCAGGGCCTCGGCCCGCGACGCGCCCGCGGCGAGTTCGGCACCGGTCCTGGTGGCGGCGAGGGTGGACAGCACCGCGATCCCGATCGCCATCCCGATCTGCTGGGTGGTGTTGAACAGTCCCGAGGCGAGTCCGGCGTCGTCGGCGGAGGCACCGGACATGCCCAGCCCCGTCAGCGCGGGCAGTACCAGGCCGCCGCCGGCGATGAGCACCATCATGGGCAGCACGTCGGTGACGTAGTCGGCCTCGACCGGCAACCGGATCAGCCACGACATCCCGGCCAGCAGCAGCGCCAGCCCGGCGATCAGCACGGCGCGCTCCCCGAAGCGGGTGATCAGTCTCGCCGAGGCGAACAGCGAGACCGCGCCGATGGCCACGGCGGCGGGCAGCATGGCCAGGCCGGTCTGCAGGGCGTTGTAGCCCCGCACCTGCTGCAGATACAGCGCCACCAGGATCTGGAACGCGAACATGGCGGCCAGGGTGAGCATCTGGACGACATTGGCGCCTGCCACGGTGCGCGAACGCAGGATCCGCAACGGCAGCAGCGGATCGCGGGCGGTGGCCTGCCGGACGAAGAACCCGGCGAGCAGCGCGGCGGACACGGCGCCGAGGCCGAGGGTGTGCGCGGAAGTCGCGCCGTAGCGCTCGATCTCGACGATGGTGTAGATGCCCAGCATCAGGCCCGCGGTGACCAGCACGGCACCGAGCACATCGGCACCGGCGGCCAGGCCGCGCCCGCGGTCGGCGGGCAGCGCGGAGGCCGCGACCAGCACCGTCACCACTCCGATCGGCACATTGATCAGGAAGATCCAGTGCCAGTTCAGCAGATCGGTGAGCACCCCGCCGAGCACCTGCCCGATCGAGGCACCCGCCGCGCCGGTGAAGCTGAAGACGCCGATGGCGGTGGCTCGTTCGCGCGGGCCGGGGAACAGCGTCACCAGGATGCCGAGCACCACCGCGGCCGACACCGCGCTGCCCACGCCCTGCAGGAACCGCGCGGCCACCAGCACGGCGGGACTCGTCGCCGCGCCCGCCAGCAGCGAGGCGGCGGTGAACACCACCGTGCCCGCGAGGAACATCCGCTTGCGGCCGACCAGGTCGCCGAGGCGCCCGGCCAGCAGGAGCAGACCGCCGAAGGCGATCAGGTAGGCGTTGACGGTCCAGCTCAGACCGGCCGGCGTGAAGCCGAGGTCCGCCTGGATCGCGGGCAGGGCGACGGTGACGATGCTGCCGTCGAGGATGGTCATCAGCGTCGCGGCGGAGAGCACCGCGAGGGCGACGCGCTGAGTCGAGGTCATGAGAATGACCGTACTAGATAGTTTCGTAGCAGACAATCTATAACGGACTATTGCCGCGCGCGACGCGCCGGCGCCGCCTCCACGGCCGTCGACAGATGCCCCTCGACCAGCCGATTCATCGCCCGCAGCAAGGTTTCCCGCTCCGCCTTCGGCAGCGACTCCAGCGCCGCACGATGGACCCCGTCGACGATCTCGGCACTGCGCGCGGCGACCTTCGCCCCGGCCGGGGTCACCGCGATGATGCGAGCCCGCCGGTCGGCGCTCGACGGCTTGCGCTCAGCCAGGCCCGCCTTCTCCAGCGCGTCGACGGTGACGACCATGGTGGTCTTGTCCATGTCGCCGAGTTCGGCGAGCTGCGCCTGCGTGCGCTCGGCCTCCAGCGCGTGCACCAGCACGCAGTGCATCCGCGCGGTCAGCCCGATCTCGGCCAGCGCCGCCGCCATCTGCGTCCGCAGGACATGACTGGTGCGGTCGAGCAGGAAGGACAGGTCAGGTTCGGTGCGCGCGGGCGCGAGTGCGGTCATACGGCCACTATAGTTTCGTCATAGATAATCTGCATTCATCCATAACTGGGGAATCATTTCGGACTGCGGTCCGTTTACCCGGTGACCGCACCGGCCCGTCTCCCGAAACGAGGTTCGTATGGAACTGGGGCTCACCACCTTCGCCGAGCTGTACCCCACCGGCGACCGGCCCGCGCCGACCGCCGCCCAGCGGCTGCGTGAGGTCGTCGACGAGGCCGTCGCGACCGAGGCCGCCGGGCTCGACGTCTACGGCGTCGGCGAGCATCACCGCAAGGATTTCGCGGCCTCCTCCCCCGCCGTCGTGCTGGCCGCGGCTGCCGCGCGCACCGAACGCATCCAGCTGACCAGCGCGGTCACCGTGCTCAGCTCCGACGACCCGGTCCGCGTCTTCCAGGACTTCGCCACCCTCGACGGCCTGTCCGGCGGCCGCGCCGAGCTGATGGCCGGACGCGGCTCGTTCACCGAGTCGTTCCCCCTGTTCGGCTACGACCTGGCCGACTACGACGCGCTGTTCGAGGAGAAGCTGGCACTGCTGCTGCACCTGCGCGAAGAAGGACCGGTGACCTGGCAGGGCCGGTTCCGCGCACCGCTGCGCGAGGCGGTGGTCTACCCGCGCACCGACGGCAGGCCGCTGCCGGTGTGGATCGCGGTGGGCGGCAGTCCCGAATCGGTCGTACGCGCCGGGCTGCTCGGGCTACCGCTGGCGATCGCGATCATCGGCGGCCAGCCGGCCAGGTTCAAGCCGCTGGTGGAGCTGTATCACCGGGCGCTCGCCGAGGGCGGGCACGAGAAGCAGCCGGTGGCGGTGCACGCCCACGGCTATGTCGCCGAGACCGACGCGCAGGCCGTCGCCGACTTCTACGAGCCGTACGCGCTGGCCATGTCGACCATCGGCCGTGAGCGCGGGTGGGGTCCGATGACCCGCGAACAGTTCGACGCGCTGCGCTCACAGAGCGGTTCGCTGTTCGTCGGCACCCCCGACTACGTGGCGGGCAAGATCGCCGAGGTCCGCGACACCCTCGGCCTGGACCGCTTCATGCTGCACACCAGCGTCGGCACGCTGCCGCCGGAGAAGGTGCTCGGCACCATCGACCTGCTGGGCACCAAGGTGGCGCCGCAGGTGCGCTGACTATTCGAGCGCATCGGTCGGCTCGCCCACGCGGGCCGACCGGCGTTCCCGGCGTCGGCGCAGATAGCGGCGGATCCGGCTGGCACAGGCGTACACCACCCACAGCCCGATCGCCAGCAGCACCGCCGCGATCACCGCGGCCAGGATCGGGAAGAACACCGCCAGGGTGAGCACGCCGGCGACGCCCACGTCCTCGACCGTGCTCACCGCGATATTGGTGACCGGTTCCGGCGAGGTGTTGATCGCCATCCGGGTGCCCGCTTTGACGATATGGCTGGCCAGGGCCGTCGTCCCGCCGACCGCGGCGGCGAACAGGGTGGGCAGCGAGTCGTCCTGGCCCGCGATCAGGGCCGACACCACCGCCCCCGAGGCGGGCCGCACCACGGTGTGCACGGCGTCCCAGAACGAGTCCAGGTACGGGATCTTGTCGGCGACCGCCTCGATCAGGAACAGCACCGCGGCCGCGACGAGCACATCGGTGCGCTGGAGTCCGGGTGGCACGTCCTCGGCCCAGCCGATCCGGCCGAACAGCCCGAGCAGGAACACCACCGCATACGCGTTGATCCCGCTGGCCCAGCCCGCGGTGAAGATCAGAGGCAGTACCGACACCCGCCCAGCGTAAGCCCGCGCGGTGACAATCCGCCGGTGGCGAGCACACGATGTCCGCCGAGTAGCTTCGCGATTTTCGCCCGCCCCACGGAGACGGCCGCACTACACTCGCGGTCGCAAACTAGAACACGTTCTCGGGGTGGGAGTTGTGATGCGGCCGATGGTATTTCGGGCGGCGGTGATCGGTGCGATCGCCGCGCTGACGGCGACGTGCGCGGGGTGGGCGACAGCGGTGCCGCTCCCGGAACAGGATTCGTTCTACGCCGAGCCCACCGACCTGGCCGGCCTGGCCGACGGAACTGTGCTCGCGTCCCGCGCCGTGGACACCGAGTCGTTCCGGCAACCGCTGCGCGCCCAGGCATGGCAGCTGCGGTACAAGACGATCGACACGCACGGCGCGCCGCGCGCCTATCTCGCGACGGTGCTGGTCCCGCACGCGCCGTGGACCGGGACCGGACCGCGCCCGCTGCTGTCCTACCAGGTCGCCGAAGACGGCGCCGGCTCGCAGTGCGCGCCCTCCTACGCCCTGCGCGGCGGCGGCCCGAGCAACGCCTACGGCGAGACCGGCGTGATCGCCCTCGCCGTGCAACAGGGCTGGGCGGTGGTCGTCCCGGACTACCAGGGCCCCGACTCCGACCTGTTCGGCGCCGACGGCTCCGCGCACGGCGTTCTGGACGGCATCCGCGCCGCCCGAGCCTTCGCGCCCGCGGCGATCGACCCCGCGGCCCCGATCGGCCTCTGGGGCTACTCCGGCGGAGCCCAGGCCACCGCCATCGCCGCCCAGGCGCAGAGCGCCTACGCCCCGGAGCTGCTGCGCCTGGCCGGGGTCGCGCTGGGCGGTGTCGTCGCCGACCTCGAGGCCACCATGTCCGGCTTCAGCGGCGGCGTGCTGGGCGGCGCGGTCGTGGTCGGCCTGGTGGGACTGAACCGCTCCTACCCCGAGGCCGGCATCCCCCGCTACCTCAACGATTCCGGCCGCGCGAAACTCGCCGCGAGCCAGTCCCACTGCATGCACGACGCGGCCCTCGCCTACCCCTTCCTCGACGCGGCGACACTGGAGGCCTGGCCCGGTTCGATCACCGACAACCCCGCGGTGAGCGAGACAACTCGCAAGGCCAGCCCCCTGTTCCTCCCCGGCTCCCCCACCGCGCCCACCCTGATCTACCACGCGGTCCCCGACGCGATGTCCCCCATCGCCGCGGCTCGCGCCCTGTCCGAGAAATACTGCGCCACCGGCACTCCCGTGCACCGAGTCGAGGACCCGATCGGCGACCACGGCACCGAAGCCATGGTGGGTCTGCCGACCGCCATGTCCTACCTCGCCGACCGCTTCACCGGAAAGCCCGCACCGAACACCTGCTGATCGGGCCCGCCGCCCCGGTCGGCACCGTGACCGAGGGCGGCCTGCGGAGCCGCGTGTGCGGATATCACTCGGCGAACTTCGCGACAGCCTGCTCGGTGACCGGGGTGAAGAGGTTGATCAGGTTCCCGTCGGGATCGCGAAACAGCAACGACCGGTTCCCCCACGGCATCGTCGTGGGCTCGTTGACGAAATCCTCGATCGTCGCGCGCAACCGCCGGTATTCGGCATCGACGTCGGAGACCAGGAATTCGATGATCGCCGTGTGATTGTCGGCCGGGCGCGCGCTGCCCGCGGCGAACAGCGCCACGGTGCGGGTGCTGCCGATCGCGAGGGCGCCGGCCGGGGTGACGATCTCCGCGAAGTCCGGTGTGGCCCAGTGCGGTTCGACGCCGGTCACATGGCGATAGAAACTGACCAGCCGCTGGATGTCGTCGGTGATCAGTCGGATCGAGACGAGCTTCATCGTGTGCTCCTGCTGTCGGATGCGGCGGAGGTTCCACCGCCGCAGGCCACGGTAGAGCCGATACCGGACAGTTTCCGCCCGGTATGAATGCGAGAATTTCCCGATGACGCGCCCCACCGCCCGAGTGCTGGCCCTGCTCGAGCTGTTGCAGACCGGCGGCACGCATACCGTCGGCGCACTCGCCGGACGGCTCGGCGTCGATGAACGCACCGTCCGGCGATACGTCACCCACCTCCTCGACCTGGACATCCCGGTGCGATCGGTGCGGGGCCGCTACGGCGGATACCGGCTCGCTCCCGGATACCGGATGCCACCGCTGATGCTGACCGACGACGAGGCGGTAGCCGTGCTGCTCGGGCTCCTCACCAGCCGAGGCGCCGACCGGCCGACAGCCGCCGCCCGCGCCGCCGACAGCGCGACGGCCAAACTCCGCCGCGTCCTGCCCCCACGTCTGACGGCCCGGCTGGACGCCGTGATCGACACCGTCGAATTCACCGCCGACGAGCGCCCGGACGTGGCTGTCGAGACTTCCGTCCTGCTCCGGCTCGCCGAGGCCACCCGCGAGCACCGACCGGTCGCACTCGGGTACACCGACCGAAACGGACGGACCAGCCAACGGATCGTGCACCCCTACGGGCTCGTCCGCCACTCCGGCCGGTGGTATGTGACGGTCATGGACAGCGACAGCGACGAACTACGCCGGTTCCGGCTGGACCGCATCACCGCGGTGACCACCCAGCCCGGAACATTCACTCCCCCCGCGGAATTCGAGCCGGCCGCGCATCTGCTGTCCGCACTGGCCACCGCGCCCTACCGCCACGAGGTCTCGGTCCGGGTCCAGGGCACGCTCGCCCAGGTCCGCCCGCTGCTCCCCGAAACGATCGCGACCGTCCACGAGATCGACCCCCAGCGCGCCGACACCGACCCGTGGGTCCGGATCCGCATCCGCGCCGAACGACTCGACTGGATCCCCGCCCTGCTCGCGAGCCTGCACCGCCCGTTCGTCATCGAGCACCCCGACACCCTCAACGACGCCGTACGCGCCCTGGCCCACCGACTCACCGAGGCCGCCGACACCGCGCCATGAGCAGCAGCTTCGGCTACGCCTCCTCGGAACTCGACTCGTGACTGATCTGTTCCAGTTCATCGATGTCCTTGCCGGAGAGCGGCAGTCCCGCGCCGACGAGGTTCTCGCGCAGGTGGGTCGTCGACGAAGTGCCGGGGATCAGCAGGATATTCGGTGACCGTTGCAGCAGCCAGGCCAGGGCGACCGACATCGGTGTCACGTTCATCCGGGCGGCGACGGCCGACAACGCTGCGGACTGCAGCGGGGTGAAGCCACCGAGTGGGAAGAACGGTACGTAGGCGATGCCCTGCCCGGCGAGGCGGTCGATCAGTCCGTCGTCTCGGCGGTAGGCCAGGTTGTACATGTTCTGCACACACACGATCGGCGCGATCGTCTGCGCTTCGGCGACCTGTTCGGCCGTCGCGTTGCTCACGCCGAGGTGGCGGATCAGCCCTCGCTGCTGGAGTTCGGCGAGGGTCTCGAAGGACTCCGCGAGTGAACCGGGTTGCGGCCCTGCGGCATCGCCCAGCCGGAGGTTGACCACGTCGAGCGCGTCGAGGCCGAGCGCCCGCACGTTCTCGTGGACTGCGCGGCGCAGCTGATCGGGTCGTCGGGCCGGAGGCCAGCCACCCCGCTGATCGCGGGTCGCGCCGACCTTGGTCACGATATGTAGCTGCTCGGGGTACGGGTGCAGCGCTTCGCGGATCAGCTGATTGGTGACGCGTGGCCCGTAGGCGTCGGCGGTATCGATGTGGGTGATGCCGAAGTCGACGACCGCGCGCAGGACGGCGAGCGCGCCGTCGCGATCGGCGGGCGGCCCCATGACCCCAGGTCCGGCGAGCTGCATCGCGCCGTAACCGAATCGGGTGACAGTCAGGTCACCCAGGGTCCAGGTTCCCCCGGGTAGCGCGAGGGAGGGTGCGTTCATATCTCTGCCTTTCATCTCGAACTGGTTGGCACCGACAGGAGCCTCGCTTCAGCATCGACAGGTAGGTTGCCCCCAGGAAGTAGGCACTTCCCAGTGCCTAACTCACCCGCGGGTTGGAGGAGCGACTGATGGCGACGATGACGGCAGCCCAGAAGAGAGCCCGGTCGAAGTCCGAATACGACGCGTTCCTGGCAGCGTGCCCGAGCCGCAAACTGCTCGAACGAATCTCCGACAAATGGGTCACTCTGATCGTGACCGCGCTCGCCACCGGCGGATCGCGTCAGCCTGTCGACCCCTGCGCCGGGGAGCCGGGTGCCATGCGGTACTCGGAGTTGTCGCGTGTGCTGGCGGGCGTCAGCCAGAAGATGCTCACCCAAACGCTGCGTTCGCTGGAGCGAGACGGTCTGATCACCCGCACCGTGACGCCGACTGTGCCCGTGACCGTCTCCTACGAACTGACCGACCTCGGCCTCTCACTGCACGAACTGGTCCGTGAGATCAAGGGCTGGGCCGAGACGCACATGGACGAGGTACTCGCCAACCGCGCGGCACACGACACCCGCCTCGACTGACCCCACGAAAGCCACACCGCCCGTCCATCCACGGACTTCCGGACCATACCGACCCCGTTGCTACCTTGGTTCCATGGTCAGTGCGGCATCCGCCCGGCGACGCGAAGAATTGCGCGATTTCCTGCGGTCACGGCGAGCCCGGGTCCGGCCCGGCGATGTCGGCCTGCCCGCGGTGGGACGGCGGCGTACGCCCGGACTACGGCGCGAAGAGGTCGCCATGTTGGCCGGGGTCGGGGTGTCCTGGTACACGTGGCTGGAGCAGGGGCGTGACATCACGGTGTCGGGTGAGGTGCTCGACGCGGTGGCGGGGGTGTTGCGGTTGAGTGGGCCCGAGCGGGCGCATTTGTATCTGCTGGCGGGGTTGAATCCGCCGGCGGCGAGTGCGGTGGCGGGGACGGTGGTGACGCCGGAGATCCGGGAGCTGCTCGACGGCTGGGAGCGTGGGCCCGCGGTGGTGCGGGATCGGTATTGGAACATCTTGGCGTTCAACGTGTTGGCGGGCCGGGTGTTCGGTTGTGACGACGGCGCGCCGCACAACTGCCTGGTCACCTTCTTCACCAGTCCGCGCTACCGCGAACTGCCCGAGCTGTGGGATGCGGCGGCGCCCGGGGTGGTCGCCGCCTATCGGGCCGATGCGGCGCTGGCTCCGCACGACGACGAATTCCATCGGGTGGCGCGCGAACTCGCTGTCGTCGAACCCGAGTTCGCGCGGCTGTGGGACCGTCACGAGGTCGATGTTCCGGTGCAGGCGGTGAACGCCCTGCGTCATCCCGAGGTGGGTGAGTTGTTCTTCGACGCGACGACGTTGATCGTCGCCGATCAGCCGAACTGGTCTGTGGTGCTGTACAACCCGAAACCGGGCACCGACACCGTCGAACGCCTCGCCCGCCTGCCGCGGCTGCGTGTCTCCGCCTGACGGTGACGAACGCCGTGAGCCTGGTGGTACCACTCCCCCGATAACTGCGCACTGCCTCGACCGCCCGCAGGCGGCCACGCTGAGACCATGACGCACAACAGTTCTCGATTCGACAGCAAGACGGCGCTGATCACCGGCGGTAGCAGCGGGATGGGGCTGGCCACCGCGCAGCGGCTCGTCGCCGAGGGCGCCCAGGTCGTGGTGACCGGCCGGGACAAGGCGCGGCTCGATGCCGCCGTGGCGGAACTCGGTCCGCGCGCGCACGGGATCGCCGGTGATGTCACCGATCTCGGCCACCTCGACACCATGGTCGCCGCCGTGGCCGACCGCTTCGGCCGCGTGGACGTCCTCTTCGCCAATGCGGGCATCGGCTCGTTCCAGCCGATCGATCAGGTGGACGGTGCCCTGTTCGACGATGTCATCGCCGCCAATGTCAAGGCCGCGTTCTTCACCATCCAGAAGACACTGCCCCTGCTGCCCGAACACGCGGCCATCGTGATCAACGCGTCCTTCGGCCTGCACCGCGGCGTCCCAGGGGCGGCTCTGTACTCGGCGAGCAAGGCCGCCGTGCACAACCTCACCCGCACCCTCGCCGCCGAACTGGCGCCGCGCCGCATCCGGGTGAACTCGGTGAGCCCCGGCTATATCGACACCCCGGCCTTCCGCGCCGAACTCTCCGAGGCCGCGCAGGCGGGCGTCGGCGCGTTGTCGCCTGCGGGCCGGGTCGGTACCGCCGACGAGGTGGCCGCCGCGGTCGCGTTCCTCGCTTCCGCCGACGCGGCCTACGTCAACGGCCACGATCTGCGCGTCGACGGCGGCCTCACCGCCGTCGACGCCGCCGCGCTCCTCTGATCAGCGGAGTGCGGCGCGACCGCGGAGCCGGCCGAGGACGACCAGCACCAGCAGGGTCACCGCCACGAGGACGGTGGTTCCGGCGGCGGCGTCGAAGACCTCGCCACGGTCGGTCTGGGCGAAGATGCTGACGGGCAGGGTTTTCCAGGTGGCCGGGTAGACCATGATGGTCGCGCCGAGTTCGCCCATGGACAGGGCGATCGCGAGGCCGGCGGCGGCGCCGAGAGCGGGGAGCAGCAGGGGCAGGGTCACCTGGCACAGGACCCGGATCGGGCCCGCGCCGAGGGATTCGGCGGCCTGGCGGTAGGCGGGGTCGAGGCGGTCCAATGCCGCCGAGACGGCGCTGAACGCGTAGGCGAGGACCAGCACGGTGTGCGCCACGATCACGATCCACTTGGTGCCGCCCAGCAGCAGCGGACGCTCGTTGAACGCGATGAGCACCCCCAGGCCCACGGCGACCGACGGAACAGCGACGGGGAGGTGGAACACCGCGTCGGTGACGCGGCGGACCCAGTCGGGCGCTTCCCGGGACGCCAGTGCCGCCCAGGTCCCGAGGACCAGCGAGACGGCGCCTGCCAGCAGCGCGGTCTGCAGGCTCACCGACAGGCTGGCGACCTGTTCACCGCTGAGCGCGGTGCCCAGATTGGCGAAGCCGAGGTCCGACGGCAGCGGGCCGGTCCAGCTGCCCGCGAACGCCGCCGCGACCACGGTGGCGATCGGGGCGACGAAGACCACCGCGACCACCAGCGCGAACACGCCCAGTACCAGTGCTTTTCCGCGCGGGCTCCAGACGAGCACGATCAGTTTCCCTTCGGGCGGGCGGTGAACCGGGCGAACACGAACCGGTAGGCGAGGTAGAGCGACAGCGAGAGCAGGACCTGCACGGAGGCCAGCACGGCGGCGCCGGGCAGGTCGAAGGTGACGATGCCGCGGGTGTAGATCAAGGCGGGCAGGGTGATCACGCCCTTGGCGCCGGTGAACAGGACGATCCCGAATTCGTTGAGGGTCAGCAGCAGGACCAGGCTGCCGCCCGCCGCCAGCGCGGGCCACGCCTCGGGCAGCACCACCTGGCGCAGGACCCGCCAGGGCGAGGCACCCAGGCTCGCGGCCACGTCGAGTTGTTCGCGCGGCAGTTGCGCGAACGCCGCGAGCAGCGGCCGCACCACGAACGGGGTGAAATAGGTGATCTCGGCCAGGATCACCCCCAGCGGCGTGGTCAGAAAGTCGACGACCGGGCTTGTCGCACCGGTCAATTCGGCCAGCAGCGCGTTCACCGCGCCCGCCGTGCCGTAGAGGAAGGTGAAGGCCAGGGTGATCAGGAACGAGGGCAGCGTCAGGATCGTGTCGATGAGCCTGCCCACCACCCCGGAGCCCGGGAACGGCACGAAGGCGAGCACGATCGCCAGGAAGGTGCCGAGAACCAGGCAGCCCGCCGTCGCGCAGACCGCGATGGACACGGTGCGCCACAGCGCGTCCAGGAACGCCGCCGACCCGAGCACCGAGGTCCACACTTCGGTGCCGCGTCCGGTCGGGGTTCGGGTGGACTCGGTGAGCACCCGCAGAATCGGGTAGCCGGCGATGCCGAGCACCACGAGGACGGGCGGCAGCGTCCACAGCATCGGCAGCCAGGAACGCTGCGGGACAACGTTGTTCGACGCGGCCTCGGGATCCGGCCGGTCGAGCACCGGCGCGCTCATCGCCGCACCTCGCGGCCACGATGCGCCACGGGCGACATCCGGACCCGTGGCGGCGCACCGGTGCGGAACCTTCGACGACACACCAGCCCTGTCATGACGCGCCCTCCTGCCCGCGACCGGCGCCGACCGTGTTCGGGATGAGCACGCCCGCGGGGTCGGGCAACCGCATGCCGACCACCGCCCCGACCTCGCCGGTGTAATGCCCCGGCACGTCGACAGCGATCGCGTCGGGCAGCCCGTCGACGGCCAGCTCGACCCGGGTGGACGCGCCGCGCCACACCACGCTCGCCACGGTCGCCCGCAGCGCGTCCCGCTCGCCCGGCTTACCGAGCGTGATGGTGTGCGGCCGGATGCACAGCAGGGCCGCGTCGCCGGGCGCCCAGTCGGCCAGGCCGACGCCGGGTTTCGGCGCGTGCGCCCGCAGGGTACTGGTGCCCGCGGTGACCAGCGCCGCGGTGCCGGAGACGTGATTCACGGTGCACGGCACCAGGTTCGCGCCGCCGAGGAACGCGGCGGTGAACTCGGTGGGCGGACGCTGCCAGAGGTTCTCGGCGGTGTCGATGTCGACCAGCCGGGCCTCCCGCATCACCGCGATCCGGTCGGCCAGCGCCAGCGCCTCGGCCTGATCATGGGTGACATACAGCATCGCGGTGTCGGGCAACGCTGTGCGCAACTGCTGCAGCTCCCCGAGCATCGAGTGCCGCAGCTGCGCGTCGAGCGCGGCCAGCGGCTCGTCGAGCAGCAGCACGCGCGGCCGGATGGCCAGCGCGCGGGCGATGGCCACCCGCTGCTGCTGACCACCGGACAGCTCGCGCGGCAGCCGCCGGGCATAGCCGTCCATGCCGACCATCGCCAGCGCCTCGACGACCCGCGCGCCGATCTCGGCCCGCGGCACCCGCTGCGACTTCAGCCCGAACGCGACATTGTCGTGCACGCTCATGTGCGGGAACAGCGCGTAGGACTGGACCACGACCCCGATCCCACGCTTGGCGGGCGACAGTCCCGTAACATCGCGCCCGCTCAGCCGGACCGTGCCCGAGGTGGGCCGGACAAACCCGGCCAGCGCCTTGAGCGCGGTCGACTTGCCCGACCCGCTCGGGCCGAGCAGCGCGACGGTCTCGCCGACGGCGACGCGCAGCGTGAAATCGGTCAGCGCGACCGCGGCCTTGCGGCCCCTGCCGTAGCTGACCCCGACCCGGTCGAACACGATCGCCGGCTCGTTCGTCGCCGTCCCGGTGGGGGCGGCGGTGGCGGACTTCGTACCGAGGTCACCGTCGGACATCGTCAACTCCTCTCCCGCGCAGCCTGATTCAGCTGCCGGTGGCCTTCTGGTAGGCGGCCAGGTCGGCGTCGAGATCGGTGAGCACCGCGTTCCAGTCGACCGGGACGACCTCTACCCCGCGCAGGGTCGCGGCCGGTCCGCCGTCGGCGGGGGCCGGCACATCGGTGCGCGGCGAGACGGCGAACGCCTCGGGGCCCAGCTCGGCCTGCGCGTCGATGGCGAGCAGGAAGCTCATCAGCTCGGTGGCTTCGTCCTTGTGCGGGGCGCCCTTGGCCAGGCCCATCACGTACGGCACCGACACGGTGGACCGCTTGCCCGCCGCGGCGGGGAAGAACACGTCGAACTTCGAGCCCTTCTCCTTGACCGTGGTCAGGTTCATCTGGACGTCGCCGTTGGCGATGAGCAGCTCGCCCTTGTCGACCTTGGCCTGCAGCTTGCCGGTGGACGAGGACGGGCCGACATTGTTGGCCTGCAGCGCGGCCAGGTAGTCCAGCGCGCCCTGCTTGCCGCGCAACTGCTGCAACAGCACCAGCACCGCGGTGCCGTCACCGGCCTGGCCGGGAGTGGAGTACTGCAGCTTTCCCTTGTACTCCGGCTTCAGCAGGTCGTCCCAGGTGAGCGCGGCGGACTCGACCGACGGGTTGGCGATGAAGCACAAATAGTTGTTGGCCAGGGTGACGTAGGTGCCCTCGGCATCCTTGTCGGTGGCCGGGATCGCGGCGGTGTCGATGCCGCTGGGCTGCAACAGCCCCGACTGCTTGGCCTTCTGGATGAACGGCGGCAGGGTCACCACCACGTCGGCCTGCGGGTTGGACTGCTCCTTGTCGACCCGGTTGACGACCTCGCCGGACCCGGCCTCCACCAGGTTGACCGCGATGCCGGTCTGTTCGGTGAACTCCGCGAAGCGGTTCTTGTACCAGCCGCCGACACCGTCGGCGGAGTACACGGTGACGGTCTTGCCGCCGGTGGATTCGGTGCCGGTGCCGCCGCAGGCCGCGGTGAACGCGACGGCGGTGACGCCGGCCAGCAGCAGCGCGACCCTGGACAGGCGGCGCGCGGTGAGGGAAGTACGCACGATGACAGCAACTTTCGTGTGGAAGCCGAGGGAAATCGAAGGGACGGTGGATCGAAGGGAGATCGTGGCGCGCTCAGGCGGCCAGCACCAGCGCGGGGAACTCCGTGACCGAGGTGACGACGTGGGTGGCGCCCGCGGCCCACAGCTGGTCGGCGGTGTGCGCGCCGGTCAGCGTGCCCGCGACGACCCGCGCGCCCGCCGCACGGCCGGTGGCGATATCGCTGGTGGTGTCGCCGAGCACGGCGATCCGGTCGACCGCGTCGGCGCGCAGGCGCAGCGCGGCGGTGAGAACCAGGTCCGGGTAGGGGCGGCCACGTCTGGCGTCGGCCGGGGCCAGGGTCAGGTCGGCCAGGTCGTCCCAGCCCAGCGCGGCCAGCAGCTTGTCCTGGGTGGGACGGCTGAACCCGGTGGTCAGCGCGACCCGCACGCCCGCCTCGCGCAGCGCGGTGATCGCCTCGGCGGCACCGGGGATCGGGGCGATGTCGGCTTCTTCGATGAGGGCGTCGTAGGCGTCCTCGAAGGCGAGATTGGCTGTCTGCGCGGTCTTCTCGTCGCCGAGCAGGGCCCGGAACACCGCGATCTTGGATTGGCCCATGGTGTCGAGGACATAGCGGCGGGCCGCGTCGCGGCGCGGACCCTCGGGCTCGATCCCGGCGGCGGTGGCCGCGGCCTCGAAGGCGCGCAGCACCAGTCCACCGTCGGCGACGGTGGTGCCTGCCATGTCGAGGACGGCGAGCTGAATAGTGTTGTCGGGCATGGTCTTCCTCACAGTCCGAGGTGGTCGGCGGTCTGCTCGCCGAGGGCGGGGCCCAGGGTCATGCCGCGACCACCGGGGCCGGTGACGACCCAGACGTTGGTGTCGGCACGCACCCGGGTGACGAGGGCGTCGGGGTCGACGGATTGGCTGTACACACCGGCCCAGCGCCGCACGATCGGCGGCAGCTTCCGGCCGAGCAGTTCCTCGGTGACCTCGGTGAGGTGCTCGTAGGGCGCCTCGTCCACATCGAAGGCGAACGGTTCGGCGTACTCGTGGGTGTCGCCGATGGTGAGACCGCCGTGCAGGCGCTGCACGCACAGCAGCTGCATCTTGTGCTCGGCGGCGGTGGCGGTCTGGGACTGTTCGGCGGCCAGCGCGTCGACCTCGGCCCCGGCGAACCCGGGGTAGTAGCGGAAGCTGTCGCCGTCGGCGATCGCGGTGGTGAGCGGTTCACCCAGCGGCGCGGTCTGCATCATCTGCAACCGCACCCGGCGCACCGGCAGGTCACCGGCCAGTTCCCGGGTGAGTCCGGAATGGGCGGCGCCCGGGCAGTGCACCACCAGATCGGCCTCGTGGCGGCGGCCGTGGTCGTCGACCACGACGGCGCCGGAGCCGGTGTCGGCTACCGAGCGAGCCTCGGTGCCCTCGTGGAAGGTGTAGCGCCCGCTGCTCGCCATGTGCGCGCGCAACGCGGGCAGCGCCTGACGCGACTCCACGACCGCATCGGCCGTGCAGTGCAGTCCGGCCAGGAAGGTCCCGCGCAGCGCGGGATTGAGCGCGCGCACCGCGTCGGGCTCGAGCAGGTCGAAACCGCGGTCGGTCGCGGTGGGTCCGGCCACGGCGGCCTCGGCGACGGCGAGTTCGGCGGGCGTGCGCACCAGGGTGATCGAGCCTGCGGGCCGGAAGCCGATTCCGGCGACCCGCCCGCCGATCTCCGCCCACAGCTCCCGCGAGCGCAGCGTCAGCTCGAGCTCCCCCGCCGCCCGGCCGGAGACCCAGACCAGACCGAAGTTGCGCACCGTGGCACCGCGCGCCTCCCGCTCGCGTTCGAGCTGGACGACCTGGTGGCCGCGGGCGATCGCCGCCCAGGCATGTGCGGTGCCGAGTATCCCGCCACCGATGATGACCAATCGCATGCACCGATGGTGGCAAATGGTCTAGACCGATAGGTGTGGGCTGCGCGAACGCTACGTTAACTTTTGGTATAGACCAATCCGGGTAGGCTGGGCGGCATGGAAGCCCCGCACACGACGCGCGTCCCGAAGGTGTTCCTGGTTCGCACCGAAATCGACGCCATCCTGGCCGATCTCGGCGAAGGCGATCCCGTTCCGTCCGAACGCGAGCTCGCCACCCGCTTCGGCGTCGCCAGGGAGACGGTGCGCCAAGCGCTGCGCGAGCTACTGGTGGCGGGCCGGATCCGGCGCCACGGCCGGGGCACGGTGGTCTCCCGCCCCAAACTCACCCAGCCACTGTCGCTGCGCTCCTACACCGAGGGCGCGATCAGCCTCGGCCGCACGCCGGGCCGCATCGTTGTCGGCTGGGAGGACATCGCCGCCGACGGGGCGACAGCCGCCGACCTCGAACTCGAAGCGGGCGCGCCGGTGATGCACCTGGAACGGGTACTGCTCGCCGACGGCGAACGCATCGGCCTGGAGAGCACGTATCTGCCGCTGCCCCGATTCGCCGGGCTGCGCGACGGCTACGACCCCACCACCTCGCTGTACGCCGCGATCCGCGCCACCGGCATCACCTTCGCCGGCGCGCGGGAACGCATCGAGACGGTGCTGGCGGCGCCGAGGGAAGCGGGGTTGCTCGAATGCACCACCGCGCTGCCGATGTTGCTGTTGCATCGGCGCAGTGTCGACGCCGACGGCGCACCCATCGAACGGGTGCGGTCGCTGTACCGGGGTGACCGCGTCGCCTTCGAGGCGAGGCTGTCACCCGAGCACGCGTGAGTTCCTACTGCTCCGGCAGCCTGCGCCTGCCGCCCGCCACGTCGGTCACCAGATCGGTGTAGCCGTCGACCAGCTCGGCCAGGTGGTACCAGTGCTTGTGCGTGCTGTCGCTGCGCGCGCCGTCGAGATCGATCGCCTGGTTGGCGTCGACCCAGCTACGGGCCATCCGGTCGACGACGGCGCCGAGGCTCTCGGTGTGCAGCGACGCTCCGTTGCGGTGCAACGGGATCTCCTGCACGATCCAGTCGTTGATGTCGTCGACGAGTTCGCTGCGACGGCAATCGATCTCGGCGATCAACGCGGCGTCGCGCACCTGCGCCCGCCGTTCGTGCAGTTCGGCGAGCGCGTGCGCCGACCGCAACAATTCTCGATCCTGAAAACGCCTGCCCTGGAATGCGCACAACAATTGCGGCGCAGTCGGCAGTACCCCCATCACCGGCGCGCTCATCGCAACGCCCCGAATTCACCCGACACCCAAGATTTGTGTACCAACATGATTGGCTCTCGATTCGGTTATCCCGGTCTTCTGTTCGGATTGCTCGCAACCAGGCTATCTGGATCATGCTCGCTCCCACAGCGAAACGCAAGATTGCGTTGTCAGCCTTGCGGTAAAGCCGCCCTGACAGAACCCACGCTCACATCCGCACGGCGGCAAGGCGTTACGCGGTAGCCGAGCCACCGCCGACCATCGGTTATGCGTCCGAACCTGACCTATCGGCCGATCGCGTGACATCGGCGTCGCACAGCGCAATAATGCGTTCACGAAGCGCGCCACAGGCGAAGGGGAACCATGGCAGGCAAGCGCACGACACTGACCGTCCGGCTACGCAGGCTCGCCGCCATGCTGCGCGAGTTGCGGGAAAGCGCGGGGCTGAGCAAGGAAGACGTCAGCGCACGCACCGGCATCAACGTGACGACGCTGTATCGCATCGAAATGGCGCAGGCCCGCCCGCAACGCCGCACCCTCGGCGCGATGCTCGACCTGTATCAGGTCACCGACAAAACGCGCGAAGAAGCGCTGAGCCTGCTCTCCGACGCGCTCAAACCCGGTATGTCGCACGCCTACGAGGGCGCGGTGTCCGACGTCTACGCCACCTACATCAACTTCGAGGCCGAAGCGCTGTCGGCGCGGCAATATCAGACGTCGACGGTGCCCGGCCTGCTGCAGACCTACGAGTACGCGGCCGCCGTGATCGACACCTCGATGCCGCGGCTGGACGCGGCGACCATGAGAGCAGGGCCAAGGCGCGGATGGATCGCGCGGTCAACCTGTCCAAGGAGGACCCGCTGGAGTTGTGGGTCGTGATGGACGAGGCGGCCATCCGCAGGGTCGTCGGCGGGCCGGCGGTGATGGCGGGCCAGCTCGACCGGTTGATCACCGAGACCAAGCGCAAGAACGTGATCCTGCAGATCCTGCCCTTCGACGCGGGCGCGCACCCCGGCATGGCCGGTTCGTTCACGCTGCTGGATTTCCGCAATCCGGTCGACCCCGAACTGGTGTACGTGGAGAGCCTGGCCATCGACACCCTGGTCGAGGGCCACTCCGAGATCCGCCGGTTCGGCGTGATCTTCGACCAGCTGCGCGCGATGGCGCTGAGCCCGCGGGACTCGGCGGTGCTGCTGGCCGAGGCGCGCGCCGCGATCGCTCAGTAGCGGCTGGCGCGGCGGTACCCGACCACCGCCGGCACCGCGAACACCACGAGGGCGCCCAGCGACCACGCCAGCGTCGCCAGCAGCGGCCCGCGCACCGGACCGCCGAGGGCGAGCCCGCGCATCGTGTCGACCGCGTGGGTCAGCGGGTTGTGCGCCACCAAGGGGCGCGCCCAGTCCGGATAGGCCGACACCGGGACGAAACCGCTGCTGAAGAACATCAGCAGCGACGAGCCGAGCGAGATGACCTCGACCAGTGTCGTTTTCGCGGTGTACACCGCCAGCGCGGTCACCATGGTCGCGAAGCCGAGCCCATAGATCAGCGGGACGGCGAACAGGGCAAGCGCGGCGAGTGGGCCCTGGGTGAAGCGGAAGCCGAGCACCGCCCCCACCGCGAAGATCGCCAGCGTGCACACCGTGATCCGCGCGCATTCGGCGAGCACCCGCGACAGCAGGCCGGAGGCGCGATGCACCGGCAGCACCCAGAACCGGGCGAGCAGCCCTTCCTCGCGTTCCCGGCCCAGGGTCACCACGCCCGCCAGTGAACCGGACATCACGCTCACCAGCGACACCATCGGCACCGAGCCGTAGAGCGCGTCGGCCTCGGCGAAGGCCGAGACCTGCTTGCCGAGCACGGAGTTCAGCATCACCAGCAGCAGGCCGGGGAACACCAGGGCCTGCATCACCGTCAGCGGGTCGCGGTACCAGCGCCGCAGCAGCCGCTCGGTCTGGATCATGGCCTGCGGCAGCAGCAGCCACAGCGTCTCGGTGTGGCGGGTCACCCTGGGCAGGGGGGTGCGCGTGGACGTGGTCATCCGCGCCGCCGGACCGCACGGGACCAGGCCAGTGCGCCGCAGCCGAGCAGCAGGCCGAGCGCCCAGGCCAGGCCGGGACCGAGGGTGGCGAGGTCGACCGCGCCCGCGTCGCCGGTGGCGTCGCCCGCCAGTGCCCGCAGCCCGTCGACGAAGCGCGACACCGGCTGATGCCGCGCGTAGCCCTGGACCCAGCCGGGGAACTGGCCGGCCGGGGCGAAGCCGGTGGACACCATGCCGAACAGCAGCTGGGGCAGCACCAGCACCTGGGTGGTCGCCTCGGGACTGCTCGACACACTGCCGAGCAGATCGGCGCCACAGCACAGCGCGAGGGCGACCAGCATCGCCAGCCCGACGAACCCCACGGTGTGCCACCAGGTTCCGTAAAAGCGGAAGCCGATCACCAGGCCGCAGGCCAGTGCCCCGGCCACCGCGACCGCCGAACGCTGTGCGGCGGCGGTGATCCTGGCCGCGGCGGGCAGCCAGCGCGGCATCGGCAGGGTGGCGAACCGCGCGTCGAGGCCGTCGCGGGCGTCGGTGGCCGAGCGGTGGGCGGCGGCGATGGCGCAGAACGAGATCGCCTGCAACACGATCATCGGCATCAGGAATTGCGCGTAACTACTCAGCCCGTGCCCGTACGCGCTCATCACCAGGTTCAGCGGCACGTAGAAGCCGAGGGTGAACACCACGGGCGCCAGGGCCGCGGTGACGATCTCCCCCGTGCGCCAAGACGGCCGGATCAATCGCCCGGCGAGCACCACCCACTGGGACACCACCGAGATCGCCGGCTCGTCCCGGGGCCCGGCGACCGGTTCGGCCGAAATCTGCACCGCCCCATGGTGCGTGACGGGCTCGGCGCGCGCACGGTATCCGGCCGAGTTCACCGCCGCACGGCAGGCGCCGCGGCGGCGAGAACCCGGGCGAGTTCGGGCAGCAGGTCGGGCGCGGTGAGCTCGGCGGGCGTGCCGTCCAGCACCACCCCGGTCACCGTGCCCTCGACATACGGCCGCCAGCCGCGCACCACGGCCGCCGGATCCGGGCGCTCCGTCCCGTCGGGTCCGCGTCCCGCGACGCAGACCGTGAGATCGCCCGGCAGCACCGAGGGGCGATGACCGGACAACATCGTGGTGGCGGCGCCGGCCGCGTCGACGAGCCGGTCCAGGTCGGCGCCGGTGAGGTGGACCGTTCCGGCCAGCGCGGTGCCGAGGACGGCGGCGGCCGCGGCCGCGGACAGGTCGGGCGTGGCCACCTCGACACCGAGCCCGGCGACGAACTCGCCGACGGTCGGCCGGGCGGACGGGGTCACGTCGCAGGTGGCGGGATCGGAATCGAGCAGCACGACCGAGACTTCCGCGCCCGCGGCGCGAAGCAGCGCCGCGATCTCGTGCGCCACGAAGCCGCCCGCCGACCACCCCAGCAGCTGATACGGCCCCTCCGGGGCGATGCGGTGGATCTCGGTGACCAGATCGCCGGCGTACGCCCGCACGGAGCGCGGCACCGACTCGCCCGCTTGCAGCCCGTACATCGGGACGTCCGGATCCACGCACGCGACCAGCCCGGCGAAACTCCAGGCCAGCGCGGCTTCCCCGGGGAGGCAGAACAGCGGTGCCCCGGTCACGCGCGGGCCGCGCGGACGGATCGGCAGCACCACCGACAGCGCCGCCGCGTCGCCGTACTCGTCGGCGCGGACCGGGACCACCGGACAGGCATCGGGCCGATCGGGTGACCACGCGCAAGCCGCGGTCGCGGCGGGATCGGCGGGATTGCTCACAACACAGGATACGTCGGACGAAACGACCACCGGCCCAACAGTTTCGGGGGCACGGGCGTCAGTAGGCGTGGGTGGGCAGCGTGCGGATACCGGCGGACAGATCGTCGACCAGCCGCTGATAGGTGTCGGCCAGCTCGTCGAGCCGGACCCATTCGTCGTAGTACACCGGGTCGGGCGCGCCGGCCAGGACGACGAAGACCTGGACGCACAGCCCGGCCAGCCGGTCGACCAGCCCGCCCAGCGTTTCGCAGTGTTCGTCGGCGGCGGCGAAGGGCACCGGCGCCGCCAGGATCACCCAGCGGTCGATCGCCCGCATCAGCTGTGCCCGCCGCCGATCGAGCGAACCGAGTTCGCTCAGCGGGGTGCGCTCCCGCGATTCGTGCAGCAGCGCCAGCTCGCCCGCGGCGTCGAGGAAGGGGTGGTCATCGTGTGGCAAACCGCGGAACGCGGCGAGCAGCTCCACGCGGCCGGGCAGCAGCGACGCCGTACCGGTCCGCCGCACCTGCCCGGTGTCCGGACGAACGACGACGTCGTGGCGCGAAACCTTCATCCGACGACCTCCCGATCAGGGCACGGCACCCGGGTGTGGGTGACCTCGTGTGCGGCGGGACGCGGCCGCCGCCGCGCGGATCGCGCGCACCGGGCAATCGTCCCGCCACCACTGTCCCCCACAACGGCGCCGGACGGAAGCGAAAGGCATACCGGACATTCGGATTGTCCGCTCTGTCGCCGCCTCCGCCCGGTACCGGACTACTGCACGCGCAGGCTGCCGAACAGGCCGTCCTTCTCGTCCTCCGGGCCCGCCGTGAAATACAGCGCGTTCGCGTCGCCCAGGCTCTCGCCATTGCCGAACATCAGGGCCCACAGGCCGGCGATCTCGACCGGCTTCGCGTCGCCGTCGCGCAGGTAGTCGACGAAGGTGCCGGTGGTGTCGTCGTAGGCGAGCACCCGGCCGAGGCCGCCGAAGTTGCCGATCAGCAGCTTGCCCGAGAGCGCGCCGAAGTTGCTCGGCGCGATCGCCACGCCCCACGGGGCGTTGAGCCTGCCGCCGTCGTCGATGATGCGCACCAGCTTGCCCGCGGCGTCGAACTCGGCGACCTTGCCCTTGTCGGGGGTGCCGTGCGCGGCCTTGTCGTCGTCGGCGTCGAGCGCGTCCACCTCGCCCTTGTCGAAGGCCTTCTTGTCCTTCTCGTCGGCCTTGGTGATGGCGTAGGAGACGAACACCCGGCTGCCCAGGGTGGTGACGTTGAACGGCGCCGGGTCGCCCGGCTTGGCCTTCTTGCCCTTCTCGGGCGTGGCCGGGTCGATCAGCTCGCCGGAGGCGAACGGGTTGGCGAACCCGGTGGTCGCCACCGGCTGCCAGAACTTGTCGAAGGTGCGAATCTGCGGGTCGGCGCCGAAGTCGGCGGCCAGCAGCTTGTCACCGGCCGGGTTCAGCGCGATGCCGAAGAACGCCATGCCCTGGGCCGACCCGTCGAACACCTGGTTCGCGCCACCGTCGCGCCGCACGATCGCGCCGTCGGGCGCCTGCTCGGTCCAGGCCGAGATCTTGCCGGAATCGGTGGCGAAGATGAATCGCGACGAGCCGCCCAGCGGGACCGGCGTGCCGTCGACGTCGACCCACTGGTCGCGCACCGCGAACAGGTCGGAGTTGATCGGCGCGGGATTGAACGCCACGCCGGTGACCTTGCCGACGCTCTTGTCCGAGGTGTCGGCGTCGCCGCCGGGCACGCCCACGAGCTTGAGCTGATCCTGGAACAGCTTCTGCAGCTTGGGGTCCGAGGAGGTGTGCACGTCGCCGACGAACTGGAAGGACTTGCCGCCCGCGCCGACCCAGAAGTGGCCGCCCGCGCCCTTGGGGCGATTCGCCAGCCCCCAGGCGTCGACCATCTCGGAGAAGGTGAACTGGGCGTGGTAGGAGTCCTTGTTGGCGGCCAGGTTGGTCTGGCTGTAGAGGTTGCCGTCGAGCGCGGTGACATCGTCACCGGGCTCGGTGCTGGAGCAGGCCGCGGCGAGCAGCAGTGCCGCGGCGAGCACCGCACCGCGCATCATTCCGGACCGCACCCCGCGGGCACTCCTCACATGTCCGTTCACGTTCTATCCTTTCGACCTCCGCCGGACGGCGTTTCAGGCGAGGCTGACCTTAGCCTGACCGCGGCTCCGGCGTGCCGTGACCGTCCACGCGGGGGCAGGTCTAGGCTGTCGCCGTGGTCGAACCCTCCGCCCCCGTCGCCCCGCATCCCGACATCGCCGCACTGGCACCGCTGCTCGGCAGCTGGCGCGGACGCGGTCACGGCGAATACCCGACCATCGAGTCCTTCGACTACCTTGAGGAGATCACCTTCGGTCATCTCGGCAGGCCGTTCCTCACCTACCGCCAGCGCACCAAGGCCGCCGCCGACGGCAGGCCGCTGCACGCCGAGACCGGCTATCTGCGGTGCCCGGCACCCGGCCGGGTGGAACTGGTGCTCGCCCATCCCACCGGCATCACCGAGATCTGCGAGGGCACGATCACCGAAACCGTCGACGGAATTCGCCTGGAATTGAACTCGACGAATATCGGGCGCACCGGATCGGCGAAAGAGGTGACCGCCGTCGGCCGTTCTTTCCACGTGACCGGCGACACGATCGACTACACGTTGCGAATGGCCGCGGTGGGCGAATCGCTGCAACACCATCTGGCCGCGACTCTGCAACGCGCCTGAGCGCCACCGATATCGGGAATTCACCTCCGCACCGCCACTGAACTGCGGCGACGACGATCGATACCGTTCGTTCACCTGATCATCACGGCCGGGTACCGGTTGTGTTCGAACACGCCCGCACATAACGCAACAATTGTGTGTCGCTTGCCGTCGTCGCCTGTTGCCCGAGATGTCACCGTTCTACGGTTCTTCCATCGCCACGACCGCGAAGACAAACGAAAGGCTGCCCGGGAAAGCACGTCGAAACCCTGAACGAGGGAGACGAAGCATGAGGCGTTCCACCTTGATCCTGACCACTGCCGGAATGATTCTGGGCGGCGCCGCCGCCATCGACCTCCTCGACGGCGCGGGTACCAACGCCGCGCCCGAGCCCGTCGCCGGCTACAACGTCCTGCACAACACGGCGACAGCCCATTCCGAGAGCAGTTCACTCGCGGTGGTGCGGGGCCTGCTGGCGACCGAGAGCGCCGACGGACCCGGCCACACCGCTTCGGCGCCCGCTCAGTAACCGGGCGGCAGCGCCGCGAACATGTCCCGGGTGACAGCGACCGCGTTGTCGGAGCTGCCACCCTTCACCAGCAGTGTCGCGAACGCCATGTCGCCGCGGTACCCGACGAACCACGAGTGCGACCCGCCCTCGACCTCGGCTTCGCCGGTCTTGCCGTACACCTCGCCCTGATCCCGGATCCGCTCGGCGGTGCCGCCGGTGACGACCATGCGCATCATCGTGCGCAGGCCGTCGACGACGTCGGCATCGATCGCGGGCCGGTCGCCGGTCACCTCGGTGGGCCTGCCCGCGATCAGGTACGGCACCGGCGCCGACCCGTGCGCCACCGTCGCCGCCATCACCGCCATCCCGAACGGGCTCACCACCACCTTGCCCTGGCCGATGCCGTCCTCCGCGCGCTGGACGAGCCCGTCGGCGGGCGGCACCGACCCCGACATGGTCGGCAGCCCCTCCACCTCGTAGTCCTGCCCGATGCCGAGCCGGGCCGCCGCCTGGGTGAGCGCGTCGTCGTCGAGCCGGCTGGCCAGCCGGGCGAAGGTGGTGTTGCAGGACCGCTCGTAGGCGGTGGCCATCGGCACGTCACCGACGGAGAACAGGTTGTAGTTGGGGATGGTGCGCTCACCGATGGTGGTGTGACTCGGGCAGGGCAGCACCGTGTCCGGCGTGGCGATGCCCGCCGCCATCGCCGCCGAGGCGGTCACCGTCTTGAAGATCGAGCCCGGCGGGTACTGGCCGCTGGTGGCCACCGGACCGTCCCGGTCGGCGGCCTTGTTCTGCGCGACCGCGAGGATCGCGCCGGTGGAGGGTCGTAGCACCACCATCATGGTCTGCTCGGTCCGCAGGTCGACGGCGTGCTGCGCGGAGTTCTGCACGAACCGGTCGATGCTCAGCGCGAACGAGGGCGCCGGTTGCGCGGCCACCTCGTGCAGCACATCGAGATCGGCGCCGTTGGCGTTGCGGGTCACCACACTCCAGCCCGCCTTGCCGTCGACCTCGGCGATCACCGTCTTGCGGACCTGGGTGAGCAGATCGGGCGCGAACTTGCGGTCGGTGGGCACCATGTCCCACTCCTGGGTCAGGGTGACCCCGGGGAGCCCGATCAGCTCGCCGCCGATCGTCTCGGCCTCGTACTCCGACAGCAGGATCACGGTGTAGCCGCCGTCGGCCTTGCGGGCCGCGTCCAGGATCGACTGCGGCGTATAGGCGACCGGGTCGATGCGGCTCAGCGCCGCGGCGAGCGCGCCGGCCACCCGGGTGGGATCGGGCGCGTCGGCCATGTCGAACCGCACCCGCGACACCTTGCCCGGGACCAGCACGTCACTGCCGGCCGACTCGTTGACCCGCGCGCGCGGCGCCGGGGCGGTGCGCAACTCCAGGGTCTGTGTGTCGCCGAGTTTGGGATGGATGTCGGCCGAGGTCCAGCGGACCAGCCAGCGGCCGCCGCTGCGGCCCATCTGGAGTTCGCCGCTGTAGGTCCACTGGCGGCCCTTGGGCAGGGTCCAGGAGTAGGTGTAGTCGACCGTCGCGGTGTCCCCGCTGACGCGGGCGTCACCCGTCCTGACCTCGAGTTTCTCCGCCTGCAATGCCTGCCAGGCCGAAGTCAGTGCGGCCGTTGCCTTCTCGGGCGAGCTGGTCAGCCCGGCGGCCGCGGCCAGGTCGTGGCCTGCCAGGGCCGCGGCGAACGCGTCGGCGGCGGGGACCGGTCCCTGCGGGCCGGAGGCGCAGGCGGTCGCCGCCACCGCGAGGGCGGCCACCGCGTACGTGGTTACCATCCGTGTCCTCATCGGCACCGATGGTAGCGGCGACCGGGCAGCAAACCCGGCAGGACGGCGCCGTACACGCCCGGAATCAGTCGACGAGCACCGTGGCGAAGGTCGCGATCTGGCGGAAACCCACACGGCTGTAAGCACGTCGGGCGATCCGGTTGTAGTCGTTGACATACAGGCTCGCCGTACGTCCGGTCGCCACAACGGCATTGGCGACGGTCGCGGTGCCCGCGGTCCCCACCCCGCGCCCCCGGAACTCCGGATGCACCCAGACGCCCTGGATCTGGCCGGTGCGCCGCGACAGCGCGCCGATCTCCGCCTTGTACACGACCTCGCCCTCGTCGAAACGTGCCCAGGCCCTGCCGGATTCGATCAGGCTCTGGATCCGCCTGCGGTAGCCGCGGCCACCGTCACCCGCGCGCGGGTCGACGCCGACCTCCTCGATGAACATCGCGATCGCGGCGGTCAGGTACCGGTCGATCTCGTCGGGCCGGACCCGGCGCACCTGTCCGTCGGCCCGGGCCAGCGCGGGCGCGGCCAGCGCGAGCAGCGGCTGATCGGCACGCAACTCCCTGGCCGGACCCCAGGCGGGCAGCAGCAGTTCCCACAGCGGCAAGGCCAGCTCCTGCCTGCCGACCACCGAGGAACACACCCGCGGCCAGCGGGACGCGCGCTCGGCGAAAGCCCGCAGCGCCTGCTGGTCACCGCGCAGCGGAACCAGGTTCGCGCCGGAGAAACACAGCGAGTCGGCCGGCCCGCCGCGGCTCCACAGCTCACCCAGGCCGGTGCGGGTGTCGAGACCGAACTCCTGCACCCGGGCCGCGATCATGCACGACGCGACCGGGTCGGCATCGAGGACACGCAGCACCTCGCCCAGATCTCGCATGGACACCGGGCGCGCGGACGCGGTTTTGGACCGTCGCGTCGGCTCCAGCAGACTCCGCACGGCACCAGCCTGCCACGAAAGCAGGCGCAGTGGTACAGGTCCGCCGAATCCGAGTCCGGACCGTGCGGGCAGCGGGGTCAGCCCACGGTCACGACGGGCTCGGCGCCCGGCTGCTCGCCCATCTCCTCGGCGATCCGCATCGCCTCTTCGATCAGGGTCTCCACGATCTGGGCCTCCGGCACGGTCTTGATGACCTCGCCCTTGACGAAGATCTGGCCCTTGCCGTTGCCAGAGGCCACCCCGAGATCGGCCTCACGGGCCTCACCGGGACCGTTCACGACGCAGCCCATCACCGCGACCCGCAGCGGCACCTCGAGGCCGTCCAGGCCCGCGGCCACGGCGTCGGCCAGGGTGTACACGTCGACCTGGGCGCGCCCGCACGACGGGCACGACACGATCTCGAGCTTGCGCGGGCGCAGGTTCAGCGACTGCAGGATCTGGCCGCCGACCTTCACCTCCTCGGCGGGCGGCGCCGACAGCGAGACCCGGATCGTGTCGCCGATCCCCTCGCCGAGCAGGGCGCCGAAGGCCACCGCGGACTTGATCGTGCCCTGGAACGCCGGGCCCGCCTCGGTGACGCCGAGGTGCAGCGGGTAGTCGCTCTGCGCGGCCAGCTGCCGGTAGGCCTCGACCATGATCACCGGGTCGTTGTGCTTGACCGAGATCTTGATGTCGCCGAAGCCGTGCTCCTCGAACAGGCTCGCCTCCCACAGCGCCGACTCCACCAGCGCCTCCGGGGTGGCCTTGCCGTACTTCTCCAGCATCCGCTTGTCCAGCGAACCGGCGTTGACGCCGATGCGGATCGGGATGCCGGCGGCGCCCGCCGCCTTGGCCACCTCGCCGACCCGGCCGTCGAACTCCTTGATGTTGCCCGGGTTGACCCGGACCGCGGCGCAGCCCGCGTCGATCGCGGCGAAGATGTAGCGCGGCTGGAAGTGGATGTCGGCGATCACCGGGATCTGCGACTTCTTCGCGATGGTGGCCAGCGCGTCGGCGTCCTCCTGACGCGGACACGCCACCCGCACGATGTCGCAGCCCGACGCGGTCAGCTCGGCGATCTGCTGCAGCGTCGCGTTGATGTCGTGGGTCTTGGTGGTGGTCATCGACTGCACCGAGATCGGCGAGTCGCTACCGACACCGACGTTGCCCACCTTCAGCTGGCGGGTCTTGCGCCGGGGAGCGAGCACAGCAGCGGGAGCGGCGGGCATCCCCAATCCGATGGTGCTGGTCACGGTCGGCTGCCTTCTTTCGTACGTGTGTCGATTTGACCGGGAGTATTGCCGTCGAGCTTAGTCGCGCCGGTACACCCGGCGCCCTGTGAGGGGCACGACAGCGCGGACGCGGGTCAGGGTAGCCGGATCGGGTTCACGATGTCGGCGGCCAGGGTCAGCAGCATGAACGCACCACCGATCACCACCGCCACATACGTCACCGGGAGCAGCTTGAGGTAGTCCACCGGACCGGCAGGGGCCTTGCCACGCCACGACCGGATGGTGTCGCGGATCTTCTCGTAGAGGACCACCGCGATGTGCCCGCCGTCCAGCGGCAGCAGCGGCAGCAGGTTGAAGGCGCCGAGGAAGAAGTTCAGGCTGGCCAGGACCAGGATGAACATGCCCCACAGGCCGCGCTCGGCGGTCTCGCCGCCGATCCGGCTGGCGCCGTACACGCTGACCGGGGTCTCCGGGTCGCGCTCACCGCCGGTGACGGCCTCCCACAGCGCCGACACCTTCTGCGGCATCTTCGCCAGCGACTTCACCGTCTCGATGAAGAAATCGCCGGTGAAGGTGATGGTCGCGGGGATGGCGGCGATCGGGCCGTATTGCTTCGGCTCG
Source organism: Nocardia asteroides (assembly GCF_900637185.1). Classification (NCBI taxonomy): domain Bacteria; kingdom Bacillati; phylum Actinomycetota; class Actinomycetes; order Mycobacteriales; family Nocardiaceae; genus Nocardia; species Nocardia asteroides. Next base: position 5,656,875 of record NZ_LR134352.1, read on the forward strand.
GCGAACGGAGCTGGTGCGACACCGATCGCACTCACTTCGCGGCTCGGCCCCTCCTTCGGCGACCGCATGACCCGTTCCGGGGTCACCGCGATCGTGAGCGTCCGGCCGCCCCGCTCGATCGTGTAGGTGAAGGTGCCGGTCTGCTTCTGGGTTTCGGACTGGAACTGCACCCAGGTGCTGACCTCGACACCGTTGACAGCCTTGACGATGTCACCAGGCTGCAGACCGGCGCGCTGAGCCGGGCCGTCACCCGTACACGGTGCGAGCTTCTTGTCCGGCGTCTCCTGGGCGACACAGCCCATCGTGCCGAGCTGAGTGGCGGGCGGCTGCTCCAACTGCGGCAGGCCCCAGCCGATCGCCAGGATCACCAGCAGGACGAACCCGAGCAGGAAGTTCATCGCGATCCCGCCGAACATCACGACCAGGCGCTTCCAGGTGGACTGGCGATACATCGCCCGGTCCACCTCTTCGGGCTCGAGCTCGTCGAGCGCCGTCATGCCCGCGATGTCGCAGAAACCACCCAGCGGCAGCGCCTTGAGGCCGTACTCGGTCTCACCACGCCGGAACGAGAACACCTTGGGCCCGAAGCCGATGAAGTACCGGCGCACCTTCATCCCGGTAGCCTGCGCGGCCCACATGTGCCCGCACTCGTGCAGCGCGATCGAGATCGTGATACCGAGGGCGAACAGAGCGAACCCCAGCGCGAATACCATCTGGCTCCTGTGTCTCTTGGCGGCTGGCGCCGCGGGTTTTCGGCCTCGTGACCTCGGCCCCGAGGGGCGAGACTGCGCCTGCGGCGTTCCGTCTCGCCCCTCGGGACCGAGGCGGCCGAAAACGCGGTAGTCGCGCCGGGAGGTCGGCGCCCCTGCTCAGGACGCGATGATATCCGCGGCGTACCGCCGTGCCCAGCGATCGGCCGCGAGGACGTCGTCCAGGGTATCGGGTTCGGCCTGCCAGCGGTCGGCGGCCTCCACCGCCCGGGTGACGGTGCGCACGATCGCGGGGAAGCTGATCCGGCCGTCGAGGAAGGCCTGCACCGCGACCTCGTTGGCGGCGTTGTAGACGGCGGTGACGCTGCCGCCCGCCTCACCGGCCTGGCGGGCCAGCCGGACCGCGGGGAAGACCTCGTCGTCGACCGGCTCGAACGTCCAGGTCGAGGCGGTGCCGAAGTCGCAGGCGGCGGCCGCGCCGGGGACGCGGTCGGGCCAGCCCAGGGCCAGGGCGATGGGCAGCTTCATGTCCGGCGGGCTGGCCTGGGCCAGGGTGGAGCCGTCGGTGAAGGTGACCATGGAATGCACGATCGACTGCGGGTGCACGGTGACGTCGATGCGGTCGTAGGGCACACCGAACAGCAGGTGCGTCTCGATCAGCTCCAGGCCCTTGTTCACCAGCGAGGCCGAGTTGAGGGTGTTCATCGGACCCATCGACCAGGTCGGGTGGGTCTTGGCCTCGGACGGGTTGACCGATTCGAGCATCTCGGCGGTCCAGCCGCGGAACGGGCCGCCGGAGGCGGTGAGCACCAGCCGCGACACCTCCTCGGCGCGGCCGCCGCGCAGGCACTGCGCGAGTGCGGAATGTTCGGAGTCGACCGGGACGATCTGGCCCGGCGCGGCGGCCCTGGTCACCAGCGAACCACCGGCGACCAGCGATTCCTTGTTGGCCAGTGCGAGCCGGGTCCCCGCCTCCAGGGTGGCCAGGGTCGGTCCGAGGCCCAGCGAGCCGACCAGGGCGTTGAGCACCACGTCGGCCTCGGTGCGGCGGACCAGTTCGGTGGCCGCGTCGGGACCGCCGAGTTCGAGGTCGAGTGCCTGCGCGGCGGCCGGGTCGGCGACGGCGGCATTGCGGGTCCCGGTGGCCGCCATCTGCTCGGCGAGCAGGGCGGTGTTGCCGCCGCGGGCGGCCAGGCCGACCACCTCGAAGCGGTCGGGGTTGGCGGCGATCACCTCTAGCGCCTGGGTACCGATCGAACCGGTACTGCCCAGGAGCAGCACCTTCACCCGGTCGGTGGTCGTTGACTGGCCGTGCGCGGCACGCGTTGCTGGGTGGGACACGGGCCCATTGTGGCAGGGCTGCTGGCTACGACGGACGGTCGTATGCCACGATATGCTGACTCGCCCAACCAGAACTCGAGCCCTAAGGAGCGATCGTGGCCGCCACGGACCTCGAATCAGCCAGCACCGAGCGCGCCGTCGCCACCAGCGTCGACCCCGCCGAGGTGCCCTCGGCCGCATGGGGCTGGAGCGGTGAGTCGCGCAAGACCTTCCGGATCGCGGCGTGGGTCGTGATCGTGGCGCTGCTCGGCATGACCATCGGCAACCACCAGGGCCACGTCGAGGACATCTTCCTGATCGGTCTGGCCGGCATCATGGCGACGATCCTGATCGTCGACTCGCTCACCCGGCGCATCCCGAAGTAACCAGCTTCGGCATTCTTCGAAACGCCTGCGGCCGCATTCCTTGCGCCGCAGGCGTTTTCGTGTGTCAGCGGCCGCGTCGCGCGCCCGGCTTGCGGCTCTTGCCCTGGCGCGCCTGCTGTTTCGGCGCGGCCTTCTTCGCGGGGGCCTTGCGCGCCGGTTTCGCCGGGGCCTGCCGGGCCGGTTCGACCGCGCCGCGCGAGCTGTTGGCCGAGCGGCCACGCACGATCCCGACGAATTCCTCGAGCAGCGGGCTGTCCGAACCGGCCGGCCAGGCGAGGGCGATCTCGGTGAACGCGGTGTCGCTGATCGGGCGGTACACCAGGTCGCGACGGTGGTGCAGCCGGGCGATGGACTGTGGCAGCACCGTGGCGCCGCCGACGGCCGCGACCAGGGCGAGGGTGTCGGCGGCCGCGTCGAGGTCGCTGCCGTCCTGGATTCGTTCCTCGCTCAGGTCGGCCGGACTGATCGTGTCCAGCAGTGAGAGCGCGTCGTCCTTCTGCACGACGGCGACCGGCGTCTCCTGCCAGAGCGGGATGGCGTTGGTGGCACTCCGGTCGATCGGCAGCCGCACGAAGCACAGGTCGACCCGGCCCTCGCGCAGCGCGCTCTCCTGCTCGCCCTGCGCGATCCCGACGACCTCGAGTGGGTGATCGGGCAGCCGGTCGCCCCAGATCCGCGCCCACTTCGACACGGTCACCCCGGGCACGAACCCGACCCGCAGACTCGCGGGCTCGGCCGGTTTCTGTTCCCGCTCAGCCTGTTCGGCGGCGCTGATCAGCATCCTGGCGTGGTGCAGCAGTGCGGTGCCGTCGTCGGTGAGCTGGGTCGGTGAGGCGCCGGGGACGAACACCCGGGTGCCCAGTTCCTGCTCGAGTTCGATGACGGTGGCGCTCAGGCTCTGCCGGGAGATCCGCAGTCCCTTCGCGGCGCGCGCGAAATGCAGTTCCTCGGCGACGGCGACGAAGCGGCGCAGCCGGGCGAGGTCGATGGTGTCGGCGGCGGTGACATCGAAGTCGCTCATTCTGACCAGAATATGGCACCGGCCGGGTCGCCCCGACCACCGCTACAGGTTGCTCACCATCCACAGCACGGCGATGACAGTGCCGAGTACGGCGATCAGGATCAGGAAGGTGCCCAGCACCGAGCCCCACCCCGCCCGCGACGGCGCGGGCTGCGGCATCGGCCGCGACGCGGGCATCTGCCAGGGATTCGGCGCGACCGGCCGCGGCGGCACCGGCTGGTAGGGGGCCGCGCCGGTCCCGGGATACGGCACTCCGCGCCCGTTCACCGGGTTCATCGGCGCCATCCCCACGAAGGGCTGCGGATGCGCGCCGGAGGTCGGCCGGGCCATCGGCCGGGCGCCGGTGGTGCCGGTCCGCAGCGCCCGCTGGACGGCGTCGACGAACTCCTCACACGAGGTGAACCGCTCGGCGGGCCGTTTGGCGAGGGCCCGGCTCATGACTGGGTCGAGCGCGGCGGGCAACCCGACCCGGCGGGGGCTCATCGGCGGCGGTGGCGCCTGCAGATGCCCGGTGATGACCGCGGCCGGGCTGGGCGCTTCATACGGCGCGGTGCCGGTGAGCAGCGAGAACAGGGTGCAGGCCAGCGAGTACTGGTCGGCCCGGTGGTCCAGGCCCGCGCCGGTGAGCTGTTCGGGCGCGGCGTAGGCGAGGGTGGCGGTGAACGAGCCGGTTTCGGTGAGGTGACCGGAGTCGTCGCGCAGCCGGGCGATGCCGAAGTCGGTGAGGTACACCCGTTCCTGGCTGTTGGAGCGGGCGAGCAGGATGTTGGCCGGCTTCACGTCGCGGTGCAGCACGCCGGCGCGGTGCGCGTAGTCGAGCGCGGCGGCGGTCTCGCCGATGATCTGCACGGCGCGGTCCGGCGGCAGCGTGCGCGGGTCCAGGGTGGAGGCGTCGACACCGTCGATGTACTGCATGCTGATCCACAGCTGGTCGTCCTCGACGCCGCGGTCGAAGACGGTCACGATGTTCGGGTGGTCGAGCTGGGCGACCAGGTCGGCTTCGCGCTCGAACCGGGCCCGGATCTCGGCGTCGGCGTAGAGCTCCTGGTTGAGCAGTTTCAATGCGGTCCACCGCGGCAGACGCGGATGCCTGGCCAGGTACACCGATCCCATTCCGCCGCGGCCCAGCTGCCGGTCGATCGTGTAACCGGCGAATACCGTCCCGTCAGAAACCACTCTGACCCCCGAATCTCGCTCGTCGTCCGACGCGCTGGACCCTACCAAAGCGCCGGTGGCCCCGGGGCGAGCGTGCTCAGCCCAGCGGGAAGCCGGCGACGTCGGAGATCAGGGTCGGCATGGCCTGGTCGAGGGTGCTGCCGGTCAGCGGGGTGTCGCCGGAGCCGCGATAGAACACCAGCACCCAGCGGCTGCGGTCCGGATCGGAGTACCGCGACAGCACGACGGAGCCCACGTACTTACCGCCGCTCTGCCGTTCTCTGCGGTCGTCGGTGCGGGTGCCCACCGTGGCCTGCCCGTGGTCGACGGTCTGCTGCCGGAACCGGGCGACGACGTCGTCGGCCGCCTGAGAAGTGGGATAGGTGAAGAACGCGTAGTGCGTATCGGCGACGAACTGGTCGGCGCAGTTCCATTTCGCCTCGTAGCCGTCGAAGGTCTTCATCCAGTCCTCGCCGTACTTGGACGGTTCGAGGCGGCCGGAGCACAGCCGGTCCCCGATGACACGGCCGCTGCTGTACCCGGTGGGCAGCATCTGCGGGAACGCGGCGTGCAGGGCGTCCATGTCCTTGTGCCCGCGCGAGCGTTGCAGCATGTCGGCGATGAAGGTGTCCTCGTCCTGCCACACGAAATACGTGGTTCCGAGCACAATGGCCAGCACCACCGCCAGCACCGCCCAACCCCCGCCGCGCCGTGCGGGCGGGGCGACGGGACCCGGATACCGTTGCGGCGGCGGACCGTACGACGGCTGCCCGGAGGCCGGAAACGGTCGCGGCGCCGCGTACTGCGGCGCCAGGTGGGCCTGACCGTACGGGCGCGGCTGCGGGACCTGCGGCATCGACGGCGCGCTGGTGCCGGCGAACACCGTGGGCTGGGCGCCGGTTCCGCTCAGCGCCCGCCGCGCGGCGGCGGCGAACTCGCCGCAGGTGTCGAAGCGGTCAGCGGGCCGTTTGGCGAGCGCGCGGGACAGCACGGCGTCGAGCGCCGCGGGCAGATCCGGCCGATGCGTCCGCAGCGACGGCGGCGGCGACTGCAGATGCCCCTGGATGACCAGCACGGGGTTCGTCGCTTCGAACGGTGCGACCCCGGTCAGCAGCGAGTACAGCGTGCAGGCCAGCGAGTACTGATCGGAGCGATGATCCAGATGCGCGCCGGTCAGCTGCTCCGGCGAGGCATAGGCCAGCGTCGCGGTGAAGGTGCCAGTCTGAGTGAGGTGGTGCACGTCGTCGCGGGGACGGGCGATACCGAAATCGGTGAGCAGTACCCGATCCGCACCGGCGAGCAGGATGTTGGCGGGCTTCACGTCACGATGCAGCACCCCGTTGCGATGCGCGTGATCCAGCGCCGCCGCAGTACCCTCCACGATGTGCAGCGCCCGTTCGGCCTGCACCGGGTGCGCCAGCGTCGCCGCGTCGACCCCGTCGACGAACTGCATGCTGATCCACAGCCGCCCGTCCTCCACGCCCCGGTCGTAGACGGTGACGATATTCGGGTGTTCCAGCCGCGCCGCCAGATCGGCTTCGCGCTCGAACCTGGCGCGAATCTCGGTGTCGGCGAACAACTCCGGATTGAGCACCTTGAGCGCGATCTGCCGGGGCAGGCGCGGATGCCGCGCCAGATACACCGAGCCCATCCCGCCGCGTCCGAGCAGGCGTTCGATCGCGTAGCCGGCGAACACCGCGCCGTCGGTCATCACTCGCTGGTCCCCCGCACTCTCACTCACCGCCAGACCGGGCGGACCCTACCAAACGCCGCAGACCGATTCAGTCCAGCGGGAAACCGACGAAGTCCTTCAGCAGGGCTCGCACGTCCACGGCCGAGGTCGATTGCGAGCGGTGGGTCACCAGCACCCATCGTTCCCAACCGGGATGAGCGAAGGTGGAGACCACGGCCGTCAGCACGTACCGATCGCCGCTGTAGAGGGCGCGGTGGTCATCGGTGCGTGTCCCCTCGGCGCCGCTGCCCACGTCTTTCGTCGCGTCCTCGAATCGGGTGACGGCCGCCGCCGCCGACTCCGCGGTGGGAAACGCGTAGAACGCGAACTGGGTCCCGAAGGGGTCGGCGGACTCGCAGGACCACTTGGCGTTCGCGGCGCGGAACGTCGCCTCCCACTGACTTTCGTTGCGGATCGTCGTGTTCACATACGCCGAGCAGGTCCGCCCACCGTGCCCCGTGCCGGTGATATAGGGGTTGCCGAAGGTGAGCCCGCTGGGCTCCCCCGGCGGCAGCAGCTGCGGGAAGGCCGCCGACAACGCGGCGATATCCCGGTGCGCCGGTGAGCGGTTCAGGATCTTCGACACGAAACTGTTCTCGTCCTGCCAACCCCAGAAGCCCACCCCCACCAGAACAGCCAGGACCACAACCAGGATCGCCGGTGCGATCACCCGCGAGGTACGTCGTGTGCGGACCGGAACGGCAGGGCGTGCCGCTTCCGGCGTCGGCGCCGGTCGCCGTGGCGGAGGCGCGGGCTGGGCGAGCCGCGGCATCGGCTGCGGCCCTGTTCCCGCGCGCACCACGGGCCGTGGGCCGGTTCCGGTCACCGCCCGTCGCGCGGCCGCCGCGAACTCCGCGCACGAGTCGAACCGATCGGCAGGCCGCTTGGCGAGTGCCCGCGCGAGCACCCCGTCCAGCGCGCCCGCCAGCTCGGGCCGGTGCGTCCGCAGCGACGGCGGCGGCGACTGCAGGTGCCCCTGGATGACCAGCACGGGATTCGTCGCCTCGAACGGCGCGACCCCGGTCAGCAGCGAATACAAGGTGCAGGCCAGCGAGTACTGGTCCGCGCGATGATCCAGCGAAGCGCCGGTGAGCTGCTCGGGCGAGGCGTAGGCCAGCGTCGCGGTGAAGGTGCCGGTCTGCGTGAGGTGGTGCACATCGTCGCGGGGGCGGGCGATCCCGAAATCGGTGAGCAGCACCCGCTCCGTGCCGTCGGTGTCCGCCAGCAGGATGTTCGCGGGTTTCACGTCGCGATGCAGCACGCCGTTGCGGTGGGCGTGATCCAGTGCCGCCGCGGTCGCCTCGACGATGCGCAATGCCCGGTCGACGGGGACCGGGCGCGCGATGGTCGCCGCGTCGACGCCGTCGACGAACTGCATGCTGATCCACAGCCGCCCGCCGTCGACGCCTCGGTCGTAGACCGTGACGATATTGCTGTGTTCCAGCCGGGCGGCCAGATCGGCTTCCCGCTCGAACCGCGCCCGGATCTCGTTGTCCGCGAACAAGTCCGGATTGAGCAGCTTGAGCGCGATCTGCCGGGGCAGCCGCGGATGCCGGGCCAGGTACACCGACCCCATCCCGCCCTGGCCCAGCCGGCGTTCGATCGCGTAGCCGGCGAAGACGTCGCCCGTCGCAAGCATGCTTCCCCCGTTGTCCCGCCGAATCGGTGCCGGCCGGTCCCACCGGGCCGACCGCCACCAACTTAACGCCTGACCGGGCCGGACGAGACATCGCGGGCCGTGCTCACTCCTCGATCCGCACCCCCATCGAGCGCGCGGTCCCGGCGACGATCCGCATCGCCGCCTCCACGTCGGTGGTGTTCAGATCCGGCAGTTTACGGATCGCGATGCGGCGCAGCTGTTCCCGCGACAGCGCGCCGACCCGTTTGTGTCCGGGTTGCGGCGAACCCGGCTTGCCGAGCGCCGCGCGGATGAGTGACGCCGTCGGTGGCGTCTTGAGCCGCATGGTCCAGCGTTTGCGGGCATCGACGGTGATGACCGCGGGGATGATCTCCCCGCGCCGGTCCGCCGTCGCCGCGTCGTACCGGCGTTTGACCTCGAACGGCGGGACACCGGTGGGACCCAGCATCTTGCCGAGGATCATCAGCGAGGCATTGCCCGCTTCGAGTTCGAGAGTGACTGTGACAGAGGCTTTTTCGCGCGCCATAGTCAACGATCTCGGACCCGGGCCTCGATCCGGTCCCGCGCCGGTAACGCCTGGGCCGCAACATGTCCGGTCCGACCGGTCGCTTCGCCCGCCGTGGTCCGCCCGGCGCGCCGACCCGACCGGCCGATGCGCTGTTCGACTCGCCCCGCGCGCCGGCACCTGTCAGGCTGGAGGCGTGAAACGGGACGTTTCCGCCGGTCTGGAGATCACAGTGCACGCCGACACGGTGCTGCAATGGCAGCTCGCCGTCGCCCGGCAACCCGGCCTCGACCTGGTCGAATCCCTGACGTGCGAACTCGACGGGGAACCGCTCACCCCGCGCGAGCTGATCGGGCCGCACCAGTCGCGCCTGCACGTCCTCGACGCCCGCGCGGGCACGCTCCGGCTCGACTACCGCGCCACGGTGTACGGCACCGCCGTGCCCGAACCGGTCAGCGACTACGACATCGCGCTGTACCGCCGGCCGAGCCGCTACGCCGAGTCCGACAAACTCCTCGGTTACGCGGCCACCGAATTCGGTTACGGCATCATCGATCCCGAGGTGCCGGCCCGGGTCGCGGCCTGGGTGGGCAGGCGCATCTCCTATGTCGCGGGCAGCAGTGCCCCGATCGACGGCGCGGTGGAGACGCTGCTGTCGGGCACCGGCGTGTGCCGCGACTTCTCGCACCTGGTCGTGGCCCTGCTCCGCGCGGTCGGCGTGCCCGCCCGGGTGGCGGCCGTCTACGCCCCCGGCTGCGTGCCCATGGACTTCCACACCGTCGCCGAGGCCTACGTCGACGGCGCGTGGCACACCTTCGACCCCACCTGCCTGGCGCCGCGATCCAGCCTGGTCCGCATCGCCACCGGCCGCGACGCCGCCGACGTCGCCTTCCTGGACAACCACGGCGGCGACATCACCCTCACCGCGCTGACGGTGAACGCCTTCGTCGACGGCCCGCTGCCCTCCGACGACTTCGTCCGGCCGGTCGCGATCGCCTAACCTTCGGCGGCGAGCTGACCGCAGGCGGCGGCGATCTCCTGGCCGCGGGTGTCTCGCACCGTGCACGACACACCCTGCGCGATCACCCGGCGCACGAACTCCTTCTCGACCGGCTTGGGGCTGGCATCCCACTCGCTGCCCGGCGTGGGATTGAGCGGGATCAGGTTCACGTGCACCAGCGGACCCAGCGCCTTGTGCAGCTTCTTGCCGAGCATGTCCGCCCGCCACGGCTGATCGTTCACATCGCGGATCAGCGCGTACTCGATCGACACCCGGCGCCCGGACTTGTCGGCGTAATAGCGCGCCGCGTCGAGCACCTCGGCGATCGGCCAGCGATTGTTCACCGGCACCAGGGTGTCGCGCAGCTCGTCGTCGGGGGTGTGCAGCGACACCGCGAGACGCACCGACATGTCCTCGTCGGCCAGCTTGCGGATCGCCGGCGCCAGACCCACCGTCGACACCGTGACCGAACGCTGCGAGATGCCCAGACCGTCCGGCGCGGGCGCGGTGATCCGGCGCACGGCGTTGACCACCCGCTTGTAGTTGGCCAGCGGCTCCCCCATGCCCATGAACACGATGTTGGACAGGCGGCCGGGACCGCCGTGCACCTCACCATCGCGCAGTGCCGCGGCCGCGGCCCGCACCTGGTCGACGATCTCGGCGGTCGACAGATTCCGGTTCAGCCCGGCCTGACCGGTCGCGCAGAACGGGCACGCCATGCCACAGCCCGCCTGGCTGGAGATGCACAGGGTGTTGCGATCGGGATAGCGCATGAGCACGCTCTCCAGCAGGGTGCCGTCGTGGGCACGCCACAGCGTCTTGCGGGTGTCGCCCTCGTCGCAGGCGAGGTGGCGGACCACCGACAGCAGCGTGGGGAACAGCGTCTCACCGACCTTGGCGCGCACGTCGGCGGGCAGATCGGTCATCTGCTCGGGGTCGGCCTGCAAGCGGCCGTAGTACTGGCGGGCCAGCTGGTCGGCCCGGAACTTGGGCAACCCCAGCTCCTGCACCGCGGTCTTGCGCTCGGTCGCGTCGAGATCGGCGAGGTGGCGCGGGGGCATACCGCGACGCGGGGCATCGAACACGAGGGGCAGGGAGGTGGCCATAATTCCACCATTGTCCCAAACGGAGCGGCGGGCCCGGCGGCCGGGCCGCCACGCCGAACGCCGTTATCGAGAAGATGCGTGCACCGGTGATAGCTGTCGGCCATGATCGAACCATGTCCACCAACGCCGAATCCGGGGCGTCACCGGCCGACCACGAGCCCGCGGCGTCGACCACCGACCAGACCGAGACCTCGCGCCACCGTAAGGACGACCGCGCACCGGCCAAGCGCGTGACTCCCAAGGGAGTGCACGGCTCGCGCACCGGCTACACCTGGATCGGCCTGCTCGCGGCCGCGATCCTCGGCATCGTCCTGCTGATCTTCATCATCCAGAACCTCGACCAGGCCAGGGTCGAGATGTTGTTCTGGGACTTCTCGCTGCCGCTCGGCATCACCGTCCTGCTGTCGGTGATCGCCGGCGCGCTGGTGATGGGGCTGGTCGGCGGTGTGCGCATCCTGCAACTGCGGCACGCGGCCAAGAAGCCATGACCGGGCTCAGAGCAGGGCGCTGAGCACCAGCCAGGACACGAACGCCGAAGGCAGCATCGAGTCGAGGCGATCCATGATGCCGCCGTGCCCGGGCAGCATCGTGCCCATGTCCTTGATGCCGAGTTCACGCTTGATCTGCGACTCGATCAGGTCACCGCAGGTGGCCACGACCACCAGGCCGACGCCGAGGACCACGCCGATCATCGAGTTGGCCTCGAGCAGCAGGGTGACGGTCAGCAGACCACCGATCACGCTGAACACCAGCGAACCGCCGAAGCCCTCCCAGGACTTCTTCGGGCTGATCGCGGGCACCATCGGATGCCTGCCGAAAAGCACACCGGCGACGTAGCCGCCGACGTCGGAGCAGACGACCAGGATCATGAACGTCAGCACCCGCAGGTTGCCGTCGGGTTCGAGCAGCAGCAGCGTCGCGAACGAGGCCAGCAGCGGGATCCAGGTCAGCGTGAACAACGCGATCGCGGTGTCACGCAGGAAGTTCTTCGGGGCGGTGGTCAGCCCGTGGTCGAACAGCCGCCACACCATGCAGACCAGGGCCGTCGCGGCGAACGCGCCGACCACCCCCTTGGCCCCCCACGGCCAGCCGAGCCAGAACACCGCCTGCCCGCCGACCAGCAGCGGGATCCGCGGCACCAGCACATCGGCCTCACGCAGCCGCTTGGCGACCTCCCAGGTGGCCACGCCGACCGCGGCGCCGGCCACCCCGATGAACACCTTCGGGACGAACAGCAGGATCGCGATGAGCGACAGGCCGAGACCGAGGCCGACGGCCAGCGCGGCGGGCAGATTGCGGCCCGCGCGCGAGGCCGGGGCCTGCGGCTCGGTGGGTACCTCGGGTGTGGGCGTCGCCGGGTCGGTCGCGTCGACCTGATCCGGCATCGGCTCCGGTGCCGCTCCGGTGGCGGCGGCGTCTTCGGCCACGATTGTCCCGTCGCTCAACTCGTCGTTCCGTTCATCCCCCGCACGAGCGGGACTGGCGAGATCTGCGCTCAGACCTCGAGCAGTTCGGCTTCCTTGTGCTTGACCAGCTCATCGATCTGGCCCACGTACTTGGCGGTGGTCTTGTCGAGCTCCTTCTCGGCGCGCCCGACCTCGTCCTCACCCGCCTCGCCATCCTTCTGGATCCGGCCCAGTTCGTCCATCGCCTTGCGGCGGACGTTGCGAATCGAGACCTTGGCGTCCTCGCCCTTGCCCTTGGCCATCTTGACCATCTCGCGGCGGCGTTCCTCGGTGAGCTGCGGCACCGTGATGCGCAGGATGTCACCGTTGTTGGTGGGGTTCACGCCCAGGTCGGAGTTGCGGATCGCGTTCTCGATCGGGCCGAGCTGACTCTGCTCGTAGGGCTTGATCACCACCATGCGCGGCTCGGGCACCGTGATGCTCGACATCTGGGTGATCGGGGTCAGCGAGCCGTAGTAGTCGACCACGACGCGGGCGAACATGCCCGGGTTCGCGCGGCCGGTCCGGATGGTTCCGAGGTCGTCCTTCGCCACCGAGACGGCCTTCTCCATCTTCTCCTCGGCATCGAAGAGCGCTTCATCAATCACGACCGGTTCCTCCACAGCGTCGTCATCGGCATGTTCCGCGGTTGCGGGATCAGGACCGAACCAAGGTGCCGATGTTCTCACCGGCGACCGCACGGGCAATGTTGCCCTTGATCAACAAATTGAACACCAGCATCGGCATCTGGTTGTCCATGCACAAACTGAAGGCGGTCGCATCGGCCACCTTCAGGCCCTTCTCGATCACTTCCTTGTGCGTGATCTCGGTGAACATGGTGGCGTTCTCGTCGACGCGCGGGTCGGCGTCGAACACGCCGTCGACCGCCTTGGCCATCAGCACGACGTCGGCGCCGATCTCGAGCGCGCGCTGGGCGGCGGTGGTGTCGGTGGAGAAGTAGGGCATGCCCATGCCCGCACCGAAGATCACGACGCGGCCCTTCTCCAGGTGCCGCTTGGCCCGCAGCGGCAGGTACGGCTCGGCGACCTGTCCCATGGTGATGGCGGTCTGCACCCGGGTGTCGATGCCCTGCTGCTGCAGGAAGTCCTGGAGCGCGAGGCTGTTCATCACGGTGCCCAGCATGCCCATGTAGTCGGAGCGGGCGCGTTCCATGCCGCGCTCCTCGAGCTCGGCGCCACGGAAGAAGTTGCCGCCGCCGATCACCACGGCCACCTGCACGCCGGTCTCGACGATCTCGGCGATCTGCTCGGCCACGGTCTGCACGACATCGGGGTCGAGGCCCACCCCGCCGCCACCGAACATCTCCCCACCCAGCTTGAGCAGCACCCGGTTGTATCCAGGGCGGTCGGTACCGGGGTCGGTCATCGGTGTTCGTCTCCTTCGGAAAGGTCGAGAGCGGTTCGAACTGCGGGCACGCGAAGCAGCCGCACAGCAAGGCGAAGCGGCATCCATCCTGCCTTACCGGGTTCCCGGCATCACACAAGACCCCCTCGCGCGAGGCGGTGACCCCGGAACCGGGGGCATGGGCCGTCCGGAATCGGCGAAAGCCCCTCGGGAGGCAGACGACGCTGCTCCCGAAGGGCTCTCGTGCGGGCGGATCAGGCCTGGCCGACCTCGAAGCGGGCGAAGCGGGTCAGGGTGACACCGGCCTCGTCCAGCAGGGCCTTGACGGTCTTCTTCGAGTCGGTGACCGACGCCTGCTCGAGCAGCACGACGTCCTTGAAGAAGCCGTTGACGCGGCCTTCGGTGATCTTCGGCAGCGCGGCCTCGGGCTTGCCCTCTTCGCGGGCGGTGGCCTCGGCGACGCGACGCTCGTTCTCGACCAGATCGGCCGGGACCTCGTCACGGGTGACGTAGCGGGCCTTGAGCGCGGCGACCTGCATGGCGGCGGCGCGAGCGGCCTCGGCCGCGGCATCGCCTTCACCGGTGTACTCGACCAGCACGCCGACGGCGGGCGGCAGGTCCGAGGCACGCTTGTGCAGGTAGGTGGCGACCTGGCCGTCGAAGGACGCGACGCGACGCAGTTCCAGCTTCTCGCCGATCTTGGCGGCCAGCGCCTGCACGGCCTCGTCGACGGTGCCGTTGTCCAGCTTCAGCGCCTTCAGGGCGTCGAGGTCGGCCGGCTTGCCTGCGGCGGCAGCGGTGACGACGGCCTCGGCCAGCTCCTGGAACTCGGCGTTCTTGGCGACGAAGTCGGTCTCGGAGTTGATCTCGACCAGGACGCCGTCCTTCGCGATGACCAGACCCTCGGCGGTGGCGCGCTCGGCGCGCTTGCCGACGTCCTTGGCGCCCTTGATGCGCAGCACCTCGACGGCCTTGTCGAAATCGCCGTCGGACTCGGCCAGCGCGTTCTTGCAGTCCATCATGCCGGAGCCGGTGAGCTCGCGGAGCCGCTTCACGTCAGCAGCGGTGTAGTTCGCCATCGGGGGCGAGCCTCCTCGTGTGTGGGGTGCTTGGGTGTTTACACCACCTTGCCGACCGCTTCTGAATTCAGAAGGGCCGGCAAGGTGAACGTAGAGCTACCGATCAGCTCAGAAGTCGGCCGGGGTGTGCTGCGCCGGGTCGGCCTTGACCTCGGCAGCGGCCTCGGCGGGCGTCTCGACGGCGGCCTCGGCGGCCGGGGTCGCCTGAGCCAGCAGCTCCTGCTCCCACTCGGCGAGCGGCTCACCGGCGCCGGCCTCGGGCTTCGCGTCGCCGGAAGCCTGGCCCGCGCGGGCCTGCACGCCCTCGGCCACCGCGGAGGCGACGACCTTGGTGAGCAGAGCGGCGGAACGGATCGCGTCGTCGTTACCCGGGATCGGGTAGTCGACCAGGTCGGGATCGCAGTTGGTGTCCAGGATCGCGATGACCGGGATGTTCAGCTTGCGCGCCTCGCCGACGGCGATGTGCTCCTTGTTGGTGTCGACGACCCAGATGGCCGAGGGCACCTTGGCCATGTCGCGGATACCACCGAGGGTGCGATCCAGCTTGGTCATCTCACGCGTGAGCATGAGGATTTCCTTCTTGGTGCGACCCTCGAAGCCACCGGTCTGCTCCATGGCCTCGAGCTCCTTCAGGCGCTGCAGGCGCTTGTGGACGGTCGAGAAGTTGGTGAGCATGCCACCCAGCCAGCGCTGGTTGACGTAGGGCATCCCGACGCGAGTCGCCTCGGCCGCGATCGACTCCTGGGCCTGCTTCTTGGTGCCGACGAAGAGAACGGTGCCACCGTGGGCGACGGTCTCCTTGACGAACTCGTAGGCCTTGTCGATGTAGGTCAGCGTCTGCTGCAGGTCGATGATGTAGATGCCGTTGCGGTCGGTGAAGATGAACCGCTTCATCTTCGGGTTCCACCGACGAGTCTGGTGCCCGAAGTGCGCGCCGCTGTCGAGCAGCTGCTTCATGGTTACGACAGCCATAGCTCCCGTATCTCTCTTTCGTTGCCGGTTGACGCAGCCGATCGGCGATCGTCTGCCCTGGCGCCACCGAAACCGCCGGACCCAGATCTGGAGAGACCGGGACCAGCCGACGATTCCACTGTTCATCCGTCGGAGAACTCGCACGGACATGCCCTCACGGACTGCCTGCGTTGCGAGCGGCGACCGGATGGACGAGCACGGGTGGCGCGCGAAGTCGGTTCCTGCTGTGCACAGCACAAACCGCGTTGATCAGTCTACGCGGAGCAGGGCCAGGCCCGAAATCGCCCCCTCGCCACGACCGCCGAAACAGGTGGTGAAGTGCACGGTATCCACAACCGGCGAGGTTGTCCCCAATTGTGCGACGTACTCTCCGCGGCGGCTGTTCGGGCCCGAAAGTCGAGTCATGAACTCCTTCACCCGAACCCTGCTCTCCACGTTCCCGCTGGTCTGTGCCGCCGGTGTATTCGCCGCGCCCGTCGCGGCCCACCCCGCGGTTCCGGTGTGCTCCGGTTCGCCCGGCAAGCCCGCACCAGCCGAACGCCACACCGCCGCGGCCCCAACGACGCCTCGCGCGGACAGCGCGCCCGAGCCGGTCCCGGTCCGTGTCACCGTCCACGACCTGACCGCTGTCCCACCCGCCGCGGGCCGAGCGGCGCCGGTGGAGGTGGAGATCATCGTCCGGGGCGGCGGCGGCGGTTCCGCGGCGGAGCTGCCGACGGTGCTGCGCGATCTGGTGCGCGCGGTCGTCACACCGCAACGCGTCCCCGCTCCCCGCCCGCACCGCTGACCGATGAACGACCATCCCCGCCTTCGATGGGCCCACCCCGTGCCGCGCCTACCCGGTCGGGCGACTCGACGTGGTCGGCATCGTTTCACGCCCGCAGTGTCGAGTCACAGATATGCCCTGGTCGACCGGGCCACAAAACCCCTCGCGCATCGCCCTGCGTCGCCGCGCCCGAATCCGCAGGAGCCCGCTGCGCGTGCGGAGGTAGGGCTTCGGGAGAGGCGGGGGCGGGTGGTCGGGCGCGGGGCAGTGGTGTTGTCCTGTCTGGTGGGGCTGATGGCGGGTGGGGCGGGGCCGGTGCGGGCCGTCGACGAAGGCGTGTTCGGGTGGCCGTTGCGGCCGCGGCCGAGTGTGGAACGGCGGTTCGACAAGCCGGTGCGGGACTGGCTGGCGGGGCACCGCGGGGTGGATCTGGCGGGTACGGCCGGGCAGCGGGTGCTGGCCGCGGGCGCGGGCATCGTGGTGTTCGCCGGAGAGGTCGCGGGCAAGCCGGTGGTGTCCGTCGACCATCCCGGTGGCCTGCGCACCACGTACGAACCGGTCGAGGCGACGGTCACGGTGGGGAGCCGGGTGGAGCGGGGCACGCCGATCGGCGCCTTGGTGGCCGGGCACGAGGGGTGCCCGGTCGCCGCCTGTCTGCACTGGGGCGCGCGCCGCGAGGCGAGCGACCACGGCAGGCGGGAGTACGTGGACCCGCTGGGTCTGCTGCACGATGTGCCGGTGCGGTTGAAGCCGCTCGAGGTGACCAACCACTCGCCGCGGTGACTGGCACCGCCGGCGACGGCGGGCCCACAATCGAGGGGTGTCCGAGAAACCAGCGCCGTTCACCTACCCCGATGTCGGCGCCACCCGCGCCGGGTTCCCCGCCGGATACCAGCGGCTCCGGCACACCCGATCACTCGGGCACGGCCGTGACCTCTTCGAACAGGCCGCCGCCCATATCTTCGCCTTCGGTATGCAGAAAGGCGTCGGAATCTTCGCGCACGCCGACACCGACACCGCCGAGGCCGGCACGGAATTGACGATCCGGCTCGGTGTCGGGCCGCTGGGGATCGTCGCCCCGTGCCGTGTGGTGTACGTGCTGCACGAGCCGAACCGCCGGGGCTTCGCCTACGGCACGCTGCCCGGGCACCCCGAGATCGGCGAGGAACTGTTCGCGGTCGAATACGACCCCGCCGACGACTCCGTCTACGGCCTGGTCACCGCGTTCTCGCGGCCGGGAACCTGGTACACCCGCGTCGGCGGACCGATCGCGCGCGGCTTCCAGCGCTGGTTCGCCCACCGCTACCTCAGTACTCTGCCCACCGGCGCCTGAACTGTGGACCGTCATCTCTCGCGGGCGATGCGGGCCCACACCGCGCGCACAGTTCGGTGGGCGGATACTCGCGGGATGCCGGAAGAGTCCCCGCCTCTCACCTATCCGGAGGTGGGCGCCACCCGATCCAACTTTCCGCTCGGCTACCACCATTTCCGATACCGGCGGCCGATCGGCCACGGCCGCGCGCTGCTCGACCGGGCCGAGGCTCATATCCTCACCTTCGGAATTCAGAAGAGTTCCGGCATATTCCAGCGCGCGAACTCCGGAACCGCTGTGGCGGGAACGGAATTGACGGTACGTCTGAGATTCGGACCCCTCGGCTTCACGGCGCCGTGCCGCGTCGTCTACGTCCTGAACGAACCGGACCGGCGCGGATTCGCCTACGGCACACTGCCCGGCCATCCCCTGGTCGGCGAGGAACTGTTCGCCGTCGAATACGACCCGGCCGATGACACGGTGTACGGCCTGATCACGTCCTTCTCCCAGCCCGGTGCCTGGTATGTGCGGTTGGGTGGCCCCGTCGTCCGGCTGATCCAGCGCTGGTTCGCCCGCCGCTATCTCGAGACACTCCCGCACAACAGCTGAACCAGTCTCTCCCTGCGCGCAGGGAGAGTGGCTGTTCACCGAAGTGGGTCGTCTCGCAGACTCGTGCTCTCATCGGTTTTACAGCAGCGCGGCGAGCGCGTCCGCCTCGGCCGTGAGTGAATCCTGCCGCTCGGACTGCCCGAGGCGCCCATATTCTGCTGCGGCACTGCGCCTTTCGTCGATCTCACGGCGTACGATCGCGGCGATGTCGTCCTCGGAGAGCTCGCGCCGGGGCATCTCCGCGGCGCCGAGCCCGACCGCGCTGTCCTCCAGCGCACCGGCTTTCACCTCCGGGGCATCGATCGCCTCGGCATTGTCGATGGCGCCGAGCACCGAACGCAGAGCCGCGACGGCGCTACGATCGCGCGCCTTCATCGCCGGTTTCAGCGCGGCGCGCAGGCGCTCACGCAGGGCCTGATCAGGCGTCCCCAGAGATTCGGTGGTCATGAACGCCGAGGGTAGTGACGGGAACCGGCTCCCGTCGAACGATTTCGCCTGCGATCCCCGGGGCGTCATCCGCACACCCTCTTGCGGTCCACGTCGCGTCGTGATTCCCGCGCCATCCCGTCGCGTCCCGATTCCCCGCCGCGTCCCGATCGCCGCCATCCCGACCACGTCCCCCTGCGCGGTGCCGCGGCAGCGGCGCACGGGTGCCCGGCATCGGCATATGCCTTTCGTCTCGATCAGACGATGAACCGGTTCACCAGCACCCCGACCACTGCGATGAGTGTGATCACCGCCACTGCGACTGTCACGGTGGTGACTTCGCGCCGGCCGATGGTCATCCGCCCGTGATGTAGCGCCCGGCCGCGCCACCACCCCAGGAAGCTCAGCAGCAGCGCGACCACGACCGCTGCCATCGGCAGCGCATTGGTGGGCCAGCCGTCCCGGGTCACCTCGTGCGCGAACAACAGCGCGCATCCCGCCGCGCCCAACGCGGTCCGGCGCCAAGCCAACGCCGTCCGTTCCATCGCCAGAGTCGCCTGTGTCATCCGGACGCCTCCACCGCAGAAGGCCCGGCTTCGACCGGCACGATCGCGGTTCCGTGGAGTTCTCTCTGGGCTCGTCGCGGGTTCCCCCGCCGTCGGCGCACTGCCGGCGGTCTGGTCCGAGCACCAGCGAAACAGCGACGGTGTGGCGGCGGGTCGACTCGGCGCCGCACCGGTTGCCGACCGGCGCCGCCGGCGGGGCCCGGGGTGCCGCGCTCGGAGTTCCGGGTCCCGGTGGGTGCCGGGGTCGGCGGTGGCGGAGTCATGAGAGGAGGACGGCCAGGCAGGCCAAGGCCGCGACGAGGGCGACGCCGACCGAGAGGACGGGGACGAGGACGGTGCCGGGGAGGGGGTGTCCGGTGCGCATGGCGACGTCTACCCGGCGCCAGTGGCGGAAGGCGCCGAGGGCGACCGCGAAGGACATGACCAGGCAGCTCAGGGCGATGGCGCCGCCCAAGCCGGCCAGGCGCAGGGGCTGGATCAGGGTGTGCACGGCGACTCCGCCGGCGAGCAGGCCCAGGGCGGTCCGGATCCAGGCCAGGAATGTGCGCTCGTTGGCGAGGGTGAATCGGTAATCCAGTTCTTCCTCGCCGTCGTCGGATTCGGCTCCGACCTCGGGCAGTGTCATGTCCGCCACCTCGTCATGTCCGCCACCTCCGCAGCCCATCTTGCCGTGCCGGTTGATACCCCGGGGGCAACGCGCCGACGGGCGGCACGAGGCACGGATCGATGGTCATGCTCGCGGGTGGGCTTGATCGTGGACGCGTTTGAGGCGTTCGACCGAGACGTGGGTGTAGAGCTGGGTGGTGGCCATGCTGGCGTGGCCGAGCAGTTCCTGGACGACGCGCAGGTCGGCGCCCCCTTCGAGAAGGTGGGTGGCCGCGGTGTGCCGCAGGCCGTGCGGACCCATGTCCGGTGCGCCCGGGATCGCCGACACCACCTCGTGGACCACCGTGCGGGCTTGGCGCTGATCGAGCCTGCGACCGCGTTGTCCGAGCAGCAGCGCACGACCGGATCGATCGCCCGCCAGCGACGGCCGTCCGGCTCGCAGCCACGCGTCGAGCGCGGTGTCGGCGGGATCTCCGAACGGGACCGCGCGTTCTTTGTTGCCTTTGCCGAGGACCCGCACGAGCCTGCGTTCCCGGTCGATGTCGTCGATATCGAGCCCGCACAGCTCGCTGACGCGAATTCCGGTGGCGTACAGCAACTCGACGATCAACCGGTCGCGCAGCGCCATCGGATCCTGCTGAGCTGCCCCGGATTCCGCCGCGTCCATCGCCTCCACCGCCTGCACCTGGGCGAGCACCGCGGGCAGCACCCGATGCGCTTTCGGTGCCTGCAAGCGCAGCCCGGGGTCGACGGCCAGGCGCCCGGTCTCGGTGAGCCAGGCGGTGAATGTCTTTGCTGCGGAGGCCCGGCGGGACAGGGTCGTGCGCGCGGCACCCGCCGCAGCGAGTTCGGCCAGCCAGGACCGCAGCAACGGCAGATCCAGTTCCCGGATCGCCGAATCCGCCGACCGCGCGTAGAGGTGTTCCAGCAGCGAGCGCACATCTCCGAGATACGCGCGCACGGTGTGCGCCGACCGATTCCGCCCCAACCGCAAGTGCCGCCCGAACTCGGTGAGCAGCGCGGTCAGATCCTCGGGCAGCACGTCCATCCTCCCACCGTGGCCGCTGCCCGCACCCCACGCAACCCACCACGCCGCCGCGCGCCGCCAGGTCGAGCACGTCGCAGCGGACGGATAGCGGCGTGTCGGAATGGGCACACAAACCCGCGGCCGGTGCTTAGAATCCGGTCGGATGCACAGCCGAGCAGGCGGATCGAGGGAAAAGATTGCGGTTCCGTGTCATGGACGCCGCCGGAATGGTGGCTGAGCAGGTGCTCGGCTCGGCACTGGCGATGTCGCCGATAGTCACCGATCGGTTGCCGCTCCGGCCCCCGGTGCTCGACGGCCAGCGCATGAACCCACGCCTGCATCTGCTCGCCGTGCTGGGCAAACGCGATCTGCTCGCCCGTCGGGCGCCCACGGCGCGCAGCCGGGCCCGGCTCGACCGGCTGATGCGGGTCGCGACGACAACGCGAACGGGACCGGTCCGTACGTCGGAGTTGACGATCCCCGGGCCCGCGGGACCGGTGGCCGCGCGGCTGTACCAACCCGAACAGCACACTCGACCACCGTCGCTGCTCGTCTTCGTGCACGGCGGTGGCTGGCACGTCGGCAGCGTGGCGGGTTACGCGAACACACTCCGGTTCCTCGCGGATCGTGCCGGGGTCTCCGTGCTGGCGGCGGACTATCGGCTGGCCCCGGAACACCCGTTTCCCGCCGCGTTCGACGATGTCAGCGCGACCTGGCGGTACGCGGTCGACCACGCCGAACGCTGGGGCATAGACACCGCCCGGATCGGGCTCGGCGGCGACAGCGCCGGTGGCAACCTCGCGACCGCGGTCGCCATGACGGCCGAAGCGACGTATCGTCCCGCGGCGGTGGCGTTGCTGTACCCGGCGCTGGACTGGAACCTGGAGCACCATCGGTCGACGGCGATGTTCACCGTCCCGCTCGACGCGGACAATGTCCGTCGTGCCATGCGGTGGTACGCCCCCACCCCCGAGCTCCAGGCGGATCCGCGGTTCTCGGTGCTGTCGGCACCGGACTTGTCGGCCCTGCCGCGCACCTATGTCGCGACCGCGGGCATGGATGTGCTGCGCGATCAGGGGGACTCACTCGTCACCCGGCTCCGCGAGGCCGGGGTCGACGCCGAAGTGCGGCGCTTCGACAACCTGCCCCACGGTTTCGTGAGCATGCTCACCGACCCGCACGCCCGGTCCGCGACCGCCGAGTACGCCCGTGCCGTGGCGACCCTGCTCGCCGAACCTGTCCTGTCCTGAACGCCGATCCCCTCAGTGCGGACGAGCACGGATCCGGAACCATCCGTCGGAATCGCATCCGACCAGGTCCGCCAGTTCCAACCCGGGTAAGACGGCGCGGACGGTGGCCAGGTCGAGGCCGGATTGGCGGGCCAGCTCTACCGGGCGGCGGGAGCCGATCGAGGGCAGGGCCGCGTAGACCTCGGCTTCGGCGCCACGGAGGTGGGCCGCGGGGTCGGCGGGGTTCTCGCCTACGGGCAGACGGAGGGGACCTGCCTCGTCGATGACGTCCTCGGCACTGGTCACCAGCAGGGCTTCGCCCTCGCGGATCATGCGGTGACAGCCGGTCGAGGACACCGATCCGACCGGGCCGGGCACCGCCATGGCGGGACGGCCGAGACGCCGGGCCCATTTGACGGTATTGCGAGCGCCGCTGCGCAGGCCCGCTTCGACGACGACGACACCGTCGCCCAGGGTGGCGATGAGCCGGTTCCGGGCCAGGAACCGGTGCTTCTGCGCGCTGGTGCCCGGCGGGTACTCGCTGACGACCACGCCGGATTCGGCGATCGCGGCGAGCAGGCGCTCATGTTGGGCGGGGTAGGGACGGTCGACGCCGCAGGCCAGGACGGCGACGGTCGAGCCGCCGACGCCGAGGGCCGCCCGGTGCGCGGCCGCATCGATACCGAAGGCGGCACCGGACACGATAGTCCAGCCCCGGCCTGCCAGCTCGCAGGTGATCTCGCCGGCCACCTGCACGCCGTAGCCACTGCTGCATCGTGAACCGACCACGGCGACGGCGCGTTCCGATGCGGTCCGCAGCGAGAGCGGTCCCCGCGCCCACAGCACCAGCGGTACCGCGGCATCGCGCTCACGTTCGGTGTCGAGCTGGTCCAGTCCCAGCATGCGCCAGCCGGGCCACTCGTCGTCGTCCGGCGTGATCACACGACCGCCGAGCCGGGCCATCTCCTCCAGATCGGCTGCTGCCCGGTCGATCTCGCGCCGGGCCGCCGTCGGTCCGCGGAGTGCCTCCGGAAGTTCGTGCTCGCGGACCGCCCGCGCCGCCTCGCACACCCCGACCGAGGCGATCAGCGCCGACAGCGGGGCGCACGGCCCCTGGACGACCCGGGACAGATACACCCATGCCAGTCGGCGTTCGTCGCTGTCACCGTCCAGATCGACCGGCGCGGCCGCCGGGCGGATCACTGCGCACCTCGCTGCCGGAAGTTCAAGGCCGACAGGACGTCCTGGACGCTGGGCATCTCGCCACCGCGCAGATCGCACACCGTCCAGGCCACCCGGATCGCCCGGTCCGCGCCGCGCGCCGACATCCGGCCGAGCCGCAGCGCCGTATCGATCGGCGCGATGGACTCGCGGGGCAAGCGGAACCGCTGACGCAGGATATGGCCCGGCACTTCGGCATTGGTGGCCCAGCCGTCGGCACTCCAGCGCTGGACGGCCCGTTCTCTGGCCCGCGCCACCCTGGCGGCCACGGTGGCACTGGTCTCGGTGCTGTCGTCACCGAAGGTGGCGCCCGCCTGACCGTGCATGCGTACCCAGATATCGATGCGATCGAGCAGTGGTCCGGACAGTTTGCCCAGGTAGCGGCGCCGGGCCAGCGGGGCGCAGATGCAGTCGACATCGCGTGCGGGCGCGCACGGACACGGGTTGGCGGCCAGCACCAGCTGGAACCTGGCGGGATAGCGCGCGACACCGTCGCGCCGGGCGATGCGCACTTCGCCCTCCTCGAGCGGAGTACGCAGGGCCTCCAGCACTTTCGTGCCCAGTTCGGCGCATTCGTCGAGGAACAACACGCCGCGATGGGCCCGGCTGACCGCACCGGGCCTGGCCATGCCCGATCCACCACCGATCATGGCGGTGACCGAGGTGGAATGGTGCGGGGCGACGAACGGCGCCACCGTCATCAGCGGTTGTGCCGCCGACAGCGACCCCGCCATCGAGTGGATCGCGGTGACCTCGAGCGATTCGGCTTCCGACAGCGGCGGCAGCAAGCCCGGGAGGCGTTGCGCCAGCATCGTTTTGCCGATGCCGGGCGGTCCGGTCAGCAGCAGGTGATGGCCGCCCGCGGCCGCCACCTCCAGCGCCCAGCGCGCCTCGTCCTGCCCCACCACATCGCTCAGGTCACCGCAGACGACCTGGGCGTCCGGGAGCTCCCCGTCGGGTTCCAGGAGCGAGCCTTCCCCACGCAACCAGGTGACGACCGCCCGCAGACTGGTGGCGCCGAGTACCTCGATCCCCTCCACCAGCGCCGCCTCGGCCACCGCCGCGGCAGGCACCACCACCGTCGGTACGCCCGCGGTGCGCGCCGCGATCACGGCGGGCAGCACCCCGCGCACCCGGCGTACGCGGCCGTCCAGCGCCAGCTCACCGAGCAGCACCGTCTTGGCCAGCCGCTCCCCCGGTACCGCGCCGGAGGCGTCCAGCACCGACACCGCGAGCGCCAGGTCGTAGACGGAACCGACCTTCGGAAGGGTCGCCGGGGACAGTGCCAGGATCACCCGGCCGTCCGGCCACTTCTCCCCCGTGTTGGCCACCGCCGACCGCACCCGGTTCCGCGACTCCTGCAACGCGGTGTCGGGCAGGCCGACGAGGTTCACCGACGGCAATCCCTGCCCGATATCGGCTTCGATCTCGACCAGCTGACCGTCGACTCCGGTGACCGCCACCGACAGCGCCCGCCCGAGCGCCATCAGAACGCTCCGGCCAGATGGTCGATGACCGGCCGGTATCCCCGCCTGACCAGCACCGACACCACGTCGAACCGGATCCGGCGCCATGGCCCTTCCCGCTCGGCCAGCCACAGCAGGGCGAGCCTGCGGATCCGCTGCTGTTTGCCGAAGGTCACCGACTCGGCCGGGGTACCGAACCCGAGGCCCGAGCGGGTCTTGACCTCGACGAACACCGTCACCGTCGGATCCTGGACGATCAGGTCCAGCTCGCCGTAGCGGCATCGCCAATTGCGGGCGACGATCTCCATCCCCGACTCACGCAGGTACTGCGCGGCCAGTTTCTCCCCGTATGCGCCGAGCGCCTGTTTGTCTGCCACGGGTCGAAGCATGCCGACCGGCACCCTCGACAGCGGCCCGCCGACCTGGGCGAACGACAACCCTGTGGACAACCGCCCGCCTGTGGACAACCACCGGCGGACGGTGCCGGGTCACTCCGGCAGCCGCAGGTCCGGCTTCTCCAGTTCTTCGATGTTCACGTCCTTGAACGTGATGACTCGAACGTGCTTGACGAAGCGCGCGGGACGGTACATGTCCCATACCCACGCATCGCTCATCCGCACTTCGAAATAGACCTCGCCGTCGGCGTTCTGCGGCCGCAATTCGACAGAATTGGCCAGGTAGAAGCGACGTTCGGTCTCCACCACGTACGAGAACTGACCGACGATGTCCTTGTACTCGCGGTACAACGACAGTTCCATCTCGGTTTCGTACTTCTCGAGGTCCTCAGCACTCATCGGGTGGGACGTCCTCCTTCTCGCAGCGCCGCGTTCGTTGATGACATCATCGCGCATGCGCGGCGCCGGTAGCCACTCGGCTACCACCCGGCACCTCGAGTTCGCGCACATTCCGCCAGGACCGGCGGTGTTCGGTGCTGGGTCCGAGCACGCGCAGCGCGGCCGTGTGTTCGGGCGTGTTGTAGCCCTTGTGGGCGGCGAAACCGTACCCGGGCAGCTGTCCGTCCAGCTCGACCATCATGCGGTCCCTGGTGACCTTGGCCAGGATGCTGGCGGCCGCGATACAGGCCGCCGTGGCGTCGCCCCCGATGACCGGCAGCGACGGCGCGGGCAGGCCCGGCACCTTGAAGCCGTCGGTCAGGATGTAGCCGGGGGTGTGGCCGAGACCGGCCACGGCCCGCCGCATCCCCTCGATATTGGCGACATGGATCCCGATCGAGTCGATCTCCCAGGCGGGGACCACCACCACACTCCAGGCCAGCGCCAGCCGCTGGACCACCGGGAACAGCTCCTCACGCGCCGCCTCCGTGAGTTTCTTGGAGTCGTCGAGCCCGGACAGCTTGTCGTAGGCCTTGGGCGCCAGCAGGCACGCGGCGATCACCAGCGGTCCCGCGCACGGGCCGCGGCCCGCCTCGTCGACGCCGGCCACCGGGCCGAGACCACCGCGGATGAGGGCCGCCTCGAGCGTGCGCAGTCCCCCGGCCCGGCGCATCACCACCCGCGGCGGCCAATTGGTCCGATCCTGCCCCACAGTTCGATTGTCCCCGTGTCGTCTCGTTCGTGTGTCAGTTGTCCTGCGCGTTCTGCGAGTGCACCGGACCGATCCGGCTCGGCGGCCAGATCTTGAAGACCGTCTTGCCGCGCACATTGTCCACCGGCACGGTGCCCTGCAGATCGTCGCTGACGTGGGCGCGCGAATCGGCCGACTCGTTGCGGTTGTCGCCCATCACCCACAGGTTGCCCTCGGGCACCTTCACCGGGCCGAACACCCGGCCCGCCGGGTAGACGGCGTTGGGGCGGTCGGTGAACCAGGGGTAGTCCTTCTTGATGTACGGCTCGTCGAGCGGTTTGCCGTCGACCATCACCCGGCCCTGCGGATCGCAGCACTGGACGGTCTGACCGCCCACCGCGATGACCCGCTTGACCAGGTCGTTCTCGTCCGGCGGGACGAGACCGAAGTAGGACAGGAAGTTCTGCACGCCCCGCACCACGGTGTTGTCGGAGCGCACCGACTTGTAGTGCCCGTTCCAGGACGGCGGCCCGACGAAGACCACGACGTCGCCGGGGCCCGGTTCGGAGCCGTAGTAGCTGATCTTCTCGACGTAGATGCGGTCGCCGATCAGCAGCGTGTTCTCCATCGACTGCGACGGGATCACATACGGACGGCCGACGAAGGTGACCATCAGCGCGGCGATCACCGCGGCGATCACGATCAGAATCGGCAGCTCCTGCCAGAACGGCCGCTGCTTCTTGTCGCCGCCGCGCTTTCTCTTGCGCCGTCCACCTTCGTCACCCGAATCGGACACCGACACCGACCCACTTTCGTCTGCCACGCCGAACAGAGTAGCCCGGCGCCCCGACCGAAGTCGGAGCGCCGGGCTACGAAAACCTCTGTGCTGAAAACAGCTACCGCGAGATCAGCGCTTTTCCTTGATCTTGGCGGCCTTACCGCGCAGGTCGCGCAGGTAGTACAGCTTGGCGCGACGCACGTCACCGCGGGTCACGACATCGATGTGGTCGATGTTGGGGCTGTGCACCGGGAAGGTGCGCTCGACACCCACACCGAAGGACACCTTGCGGACCGTGAAGGTCTCGCCGATGCCGCCGCCCTGACGCCGGATCACGACGCCCTTGAAGACCTGGATGCGCTCCTTCGAGCCTTCGATGACCTTCACGTGCACGTTCAGGGTGTCGCCCGGACGGAAGTCGGGGACATCGCTGCGCAGCGACTTCTCGTCGACGAAGTCAAGGGTGTTCATTTTCCACCTTTTCGGATTCTTTGCGCGAACAGAGGAACCTGGCGGCACTGACGCGCTCGACCGGTTCATGCTCAGAACAGGAGTGCTCTCGGACAGGACTCGGCCGAGGCAACCGGTTCATTGTGCCAGACCGGGTACCCCGGATCGAAATCGGCCGGCCCTGGTCACTCGCCCGCGGCCGAGTCGGCGGTGGCGTCGGCCCGGCGGCGCGGCAGCAGGTGCGGGTGCGGTACCGGCGCGGACGGCGCCGGGACGACGGTGCGCTGCAACTCGGCCTCGGCCGCGGTCTTGGCGTGCGCGACGTCGGGTTTGCCCGCGATCAGGTCCTGGATGAAGATCTTGGCCCGGATCACCGGCCGCCGCAGCGTGCGCTCCCGGTTGACCGCCTTGGTCATGGTCTTGGGACGATTGCCGTAGCGCCAGCGAGCCCACGGCGCGCTCGGCCTGCTGAGCCGGATCGCGCCGATCAGCAGTAGCGGGGTGAAGAACATCCCGAACAGGCCGGTCCAGATCTTGCCCTTGGCGATCACCACCCCGGCCAGCACCAGGTTCAGGGCGATGGTGGCGAGCACGCCGATGCGCACCCCGAGACCGCGGGACTGCCGGAAGCTGTCGTAGTCGAGGAACGTCGAGGGCTGCACGCCGAGCAGCAGCAGCCCGGTGACCGCGAAAGCGACGAAGACCGCGTCGACCGAGGTGCGGCCCTGCTCGGACCAGTAGACGTCACGCAGATAGAAGATCAGCGCGAACTCGTCCAGCACCAGCGCGGCGCCGATCCCGAACAGTGCCGCCAGCACGCTGGAGGTGACCTGGGTCGAGTCCTCGGCGGTCGCGATCAGCCCGAGGCCCGACAGCAGCACCGTCACCACGCCGAAGACCATGTGGTGGATGTGCGTGTCGCCGGCCTTGATGTTGCCCGGCCACCAGCGCACGTTCGCCCGGATCAGCCGCACGCTGACCCGGATGACGACGAACCCCAGCATGAATCCCAGCAGGAAACAGAGCAGGGGCAGGCGGCCGTGCGCGATCACATCGTCTTCGAGCCACCGTCGCATGCCGCCCGCCCTGTCGTCGAGTTACTTGCCGCCGAAGCCCGCCCGCCGCAACGCGTCGGCCATCGATCCGCTCGGCTCGGCCGCCTGCCTGCGCTGGTTGCCGCCGCGTCCCTGGCCTTGTCCCTGGCCGCGACCCTGCGCCTGCCCACGTTCCGAACCCTGGCCACGGCCGCCCGGCGGACGGCCCTGACCCCGACCCTGGCCGCGCGCCGCGCCGCCACCACGATTGTCCCCCTGCGCGGGCTTTCCCGGCTCGTCGTCGAGGCGCAAACTCAAACCGATCCGCTGCCGGGCCACGTCGACCTCCAGCACCTTGACCTTCACCACGTCACCGGACTTGACCACCTCGCGCGGATCCTTGACGAAGGTGTGCGACATGGCGGAGACGTGCACGAGGCCGTCCTGGTGCACGCCGACGTCGACGAACGCACCGAACGCGGCCACATTCGTGACGACGCCTTCGAGCACCATGCCCGGCTCCAGGTCGGCGACCTTCTCCACGCCCGCGGCGAATTCGGCGGTCTTGAACTCCGGGCGCGGGTCACGGCCCGGCTTCTCCAGCTCGGCGATGATGTCGCTGACGGTGGGCACACCGAACTTCTCGTCGGTGAAGTCGGCGGGCCGCAGCGCGCGCAGGGTGCCGGTGTTGCCGATGACCTCGGCCACCGGCCTGCCGGTGTGCTCCAGGATGCGGCGCACCACCGGGTAGGCCTCGGGGTGCACGGCGGAGGTGTCGAGCGGGTCGTCGCCGCCGCGGATGCGCAGGAAGCCCGCGCACTGTTCGAAGGCCTTGGGGCCCAGCCGAGGTACTTCGAGCAGGGCGGTGCGGCTGCGGAAGGGACCGTTCTGGTCGCGGTGGGCCACGATGCTCTCCGCGACCGAGCCGGAGACGCCGGAGACGCGCGAGAGCAGCGGCACCGAGGCGGTGTTCACGTCGACGCCGACCGCGTTCACCGCGTCCTCGACGACGGCGCCCAGCGAGCGGGCCAGCAGGGTCTCCGACACGTCGTGCTGGTACTGGCCGACGCCGATCGACTTGGGATCGATCTTCACCAGCTCGGCGAGCGGGTCCTGCAGGCGGCGGGCGATGGAGACCGCGCCGCGCAGCGACACGTCCATGTCGGGCAGTTCGGCAGAGGCGTAGGCCGAGGCCGAATACACCGAGGCGCCCGCTTCCGACACCACGATCTTGGTGGGCTTGTTCTCGGGGATGCGCGAGATGAGTTCGGTGGCAAGGGCATCGGTCTCGCGGGAGGCGGTGCCGTTGCCGATGGCGATGAGCTCGACGTTGAACCGGGCGACCAGCGCGGCGAGCACCGCGAGGGACTTCTCGGTCTGGCCCTGCGGCTTGTGCGGGTAGATGACCTCGGTCGCCACGGCCTTGCCGGTGGCGTCGACGACGGCGACCTTGACGCCGGTGCGGTAGCCCGGGTCCAGGCCCATGGTGGTCCTGGTGCCCGCGGGCGCGGCCAGCAGCAGGTCGCGCAGGTTGGCCGCGAACACGTCGACGGCGTCCTTCTCGGCGGCCTGCCGCAGCCGCATCCTGGTGTCGATACCCAGGCTCACCTGCAGTTTGGTGCGCCAAGCCCAGCGCACGGTGTCGAGCAGCCAGGTGTCGGCGGCGCGGCCCTGGTCGGCGATGCCGAACGCGACCGCGATGCGGCCCTCGTAGATCGTACGTTCGCCGGGAGCGGGTTCCTCGGTGTCGGGTTCGAGGTGCAGGGTGAGCACCTCTTCCTTCTCGCCGCGCAGCAGCGCCAGGATCCGGTGCGAGGGCAGTTTGTGGAAGGGCTCGCTGAATTCGAAGTAGTCGGCGAACTTGGCGCCCGCCTCCTCCTTGCCCGCGCGCACGGTCGAGCTGACCTGGCCGCGGTTCCACATCAGTTCGCGCAGTTCACCGACGAGGTCGGCGTCCTCGGCGAAGCGTTCGACCAGGATCGCGCGGGCGCCGTCGAGCTGCTCGGCGGTGTAGCCGGCCGGATCGGTGGTCGGGTCGCCGATCAGCGCGTCGGCCACCGGCTCGTGGCCCGCTTCACGCGCGATCTGCGCCTTGGTGCGCCGCTTGGGCTTGTACGGCAGGTAGATGTCCTCGAGGCGGGCCTTGGTCTCGGCGAGCATGATCTGCTGGTGCAGCGCGGGGTCGAGTTTGCCCTGGCCACGGATGGATTCGATGATGGCGCCGCGGCGCTCGTCGAGTTCGCGCAGGTAGCCGAGGCGCTCGTCGAGCTGGCGCAGCTGGGCATCGTCGAGGCCGCCGGTGACCTCCTTGCGGTAGCGCGCGATGAACGGCACCGTCGAACCGCCGTCGAGCAGTTCTACGGCGGCGCGGACCTGGGTTTCGCGCACCCCCAGTTCGTCGGCGATCCGCCTGCCCACGCTGGCCAGGGTGGTGGTCGTGCTGTCGGTCGGAGTGCCGTTCGACGTCGAACGGGCGGTCTCGGGCGCTGTCGTCACGACCGCAGACACTACCGCCCTTCCCCGACACGCGGCCGCTGCCCAGGTCAGCGGACCGCCGTCAGCTCGGGCTCGGTCGCGGGCCGGTCGAGCAGCGTGTCGGTGTGCGCCCGCAGGAATTTGTCGAACATGGCCGCTACGTAGTGTCGAGCGACCGATGGTGGGCGCCGGTCAGTCGATGAGGTCCAGGGACAGTTCGCGCATTTCGGCCTTGCGGATCTTGCCGGTGACCGTCATCGGGAACTCGTCGACGAGGTGGACGTAGCGGGGGATCTTGTAGTGGGCCAGGCGGCCGGTGCAGAAGGCGCGCAGGGCGGCGGCGTCGAGCGGGGTGGCGCCGTCGCGCAGGCGGAGCCAGACCATCAGTTCCTCACCGTATTTCGCGTCGGGGACGCCGATCACCTGGGCGTCGACGATGTCGGGGTGGGTGTAGAGGAACTCCTCGATCTCGCGGGGGTAGATGTTCTCGCCGCCGCGGATCACCATGTCCTTGATGCGGCCGGTGACCGAGAGGTAGCCGGCGTCGTCCATGACGCCGATGTCGCCGGTGTGCATCCAGCGGGCGGCGTCGATGGCCTCGGCGGTCTTGTCGGGCTGGTTCCAGTAGCCGAGCATCACCGAATAGCCGCGGGTGCACAGTTCGCCCGCGGCGCCGCGCGGCAGGGTCCGGCCGGTGGCCGGGTCCACCACCTTCACCTCGAGATGCGGCCCGACCCGGCCGACGGTGGCGGTGCGGCGGTCGATGCTGTCGTCGGCGCGGGTCTGGGTGGACACCGGCGACGTCTCGGTCATGCCGTAACAGATGGACACCTCGCTCATCCCCATCCGGTCGATGACCCGCTTCATCACCTCCACCGGGCACGGCGAGCCCGCCATGATGCCGGTGCGCAGGCTCGACAGGTCGACCGCGAGGCCCGCGTCGAGTTCGGCCAGCATGGCGATGAACATGGTCGGCACGCCGTAGAGCGAGGTGCAGTGCTCGGCGGCGACGGCGGTCAGCGTCGCGGCCGGATCGAAGGCGGGCGCCGGGATCACCACGGCCGCGCCGTGCGAGGTGGCGGCGAGATTGCCCATGACCATTCCGAAGCAGTGGTAGTACGGCACCGGGATGCAGATCCGGTCGGCCTCGGTGTACCCGCACAGCTCGCCGACGAAGTAGCCGTTGTTGAGGATGTTGTGGTGGCTGAGAGTGGCGCCCTTCGGGAAACCGGTGGTGCCCGAGGTGTATTGGATGTTGATCGGGTCGTCGGCCGAGAGCGTGGCCGCGATCATCGCCAGCCGTTCGGTGTCGGGTGCGGTCGCGGCGACCTGCCGCCACGGCTCGGTGCCGAGGATCAGCACCTGCTCCAGGTCGGCGCAGCCGGGCCGGACCTCCTCGATCATCGCCACATAGTCCGAGGTCTTGAACTCCGGCGCGGCGATGAGCATCCGCACGCCCGCCTGGCCGAGCACGTAGGCGAGTTCGCTGGTGCGGTAAGCCGGGTTGATGTTCACCAGGATCGCGCCGATCTTGGCGGTGGCGTACTGGACGAGGTACCACTCGGCGCAGTTGGGCGCCCAGATCCCGACCCGGTCGCCCGGTTCGATCCCGCGTGCCGCCAGGCCGGTCGCGACGGCGTCGACGGCGGCGCCCACCTCGCGGTAGGTCCAGCGGCGCCCGGCCGGGCGGTCGATCAGCGCGTCGCGGTCGGGGTGCGCCGCCACGGTGCGGTCCAGGTTCGCGCCGATGGTGTCGCCCAGCAGCGGGGTGTCGGCCAGACCGCAGGCGTAGCTCAGGGTGGTGGTCATCGGTGGTTCTCCTTGCCGCGCAGCACGAATCGCTGCACCTTGCCGCTGGGTGTCTTGGGCAGGCTCCGCACGTAGTGGATCGTGCGGGGGTAGGCGTGCGCGGCGAATTTGTCCTTGACCAGCCGCTGCAGTTCCGTGGTCAGTTCGGGAGTGCCCGCGACCCCGTCGCGCAGGACGACGAACGCCTCGAGCACCTCGCCGCGCAGGTCGTCGGGCATGCCGACCACGGCCGCCTCGACCACCTGGTCGTGTAGCACTAGCACGCTCTCCACCTCGAACGGGCCGATCCGGTAGCCGGCCATGATGATCACGTCGTCGTCGCGGGAGCTGAACCGGAAGAAGCCGTCCGCGTCACGGGCGCCGACATCGCCGGTGAGATACCAGCGGCCGTCGGCGGTGAACCGGCTCGCGGTGCGTTCGGGCGCGTCGAGGTAGCCGAGGAACCACAGCAGCGGGCTGTGGTCTGTGTCGATCGCGACCCGGCCGACCTCGCCGGGCGCCGCCTCGACGTCGGCGTCCTCGGCCAGGACCGCGCAGGTCCAGCCGGGCAGCTGGGCGCCCATCGAGCCGGCCGGCGCGGGCCGGTCCAGATCGGGATGCCAGGCGTGGCAGATGACCATGCCGTGTTCGGTCTGCCCGTAGTGGTCGCGCACGGCGACGCCCAGCGCGTGCTCGGACCACGCGACGACATCGGGGGTGAGCGGCTCCCCTGCCGACGACGCCCGTCGCAGCGCGATGCCCTCGGGCGCCGCACCCGCCCGCAGCGCCCGGTAGACCGTGGGCGCCGCGGCGAAATTGGTGACCTCGAAACGGCGCAGCACCTCCAGGGTGAGCGGCGCGGAGAAGCCAGCGTGCAACAGCAGGCTGGGCACGCCGGTGGCCAGCGGCCCCAGGATCGCGTAGTAGAGCCCGTAGGCCCAGCCCGGGTCGGCCGCGTTCCAGAAGACGTCGTCGGGCCGCACGTCCAGGGCGAACTCCTGGTACGCATGGAAGGAGGCGAGCGCCCGCACCGGGATCGGCACGCCCTTGGGAGTGCCGGTGGTGCCGCTGGTGAACAGCTGGACCAGCAAGCCGTCGCCGCCCACGGCCACCGCCGCCGCGCGCGGGTCCGCGGGATCGGCCGCGGCGAGCAGCTCGTCGAAGCGCAGGGCGCCGGGTACCTCGGCGGGCCCGACGACGATCGTGGTGCGATCCGGATCGGCCGGGATGTCGTCGCTCACCACCAGCTTCGGCGCCTGATCGGCGTCGGCGACCACCACCGCCGCGTGGCTCGCGGTGAGCCGGAAGCCGATCGCGGGCGGGGCGAACGCGGTGAACAGCGGCACGTGCACCGCGCCGCGGCGCCAGATGCCCAGCAGCGCGACCACCAGTTCGGCCGACTTGCCCATCAGCGTGGCGACCCGGTCGCCGGGACCGACGCCGAGGTCGGCCAGCGCCGCGGCGAACCGCGCCGACCGCTCCCGCAGTTCGCCGTAGGTCAGCGCGTGCGCGCTCAGGTCGGACTCGACGATCGTGAACGCGACCCGCTCGGCCGGGTGACCGTCGCACAGCAGCTCGGCCGCGCAGGCCTCGGGTCCGTCGTAACGCTCGAGCAGGTCGCGCACCCGCGCGTCCAGATCGGTACTCATCGCAGTTCTCCTCATCGCCTGGGCCGGGCCGCCAGGTCTGACCTAGAATGTGGCACACCTCACGTTCACCACTACCCCCGAAAAGGGGTGACCGATGTCGGCCACCGCGCTGCTGCGCCCCCGCGACGGCGACGCCCTGCGCGCCGAGATCCGCTGGGTGGCCTCGCACGCCGGGGTGCCGGTGGTCTTCGGTGGCGCGGTCGACCAGGACACCCTGCTGCTCACCGAGTTCGTCGGGACCGTCACCACCGGGTTGCGCGGCCTGTCGGTGCTGCGCAGCTCCGGGCTCGGCGGCCAGGTCATGGAGCTCGGCAGGCCCGCCTCGGTGGCCGACTACCGGGGCGCGCCCGGCATCACCCACCACTACGACGGGCCGGTGGTCGGTGAGGGCCTGCGGTCGGTGGTCGCCGTCCCGGTCGTGGTGGCCGACCGGGCGCGGGCGGTGCTCTACGCGGCCACCCGCGGCGCGGGCCCGCTCGGTGACCGCACCACCGAGGTGATCGTGCGGGCGAGCCGCAGGCTGGCGACCGAGATCGCCGTGCGCGACGAGGTGGACCGCCGGGTCCGGCTGCTCACCCTCGCCGCGCCCGCACCCCACGCGGCGCCGGATGTCACCGAGGAACTGCGCGAGATCCACGCCGACCTGCGCGCCATGGCCGCCGCCACCGGCGACACCGCGACGCGCGACAAGCTGTCCGGGGTGTGCGACCGGCTCACCGGGATGCTCACCGGGACAGCGTCCGGCGAAGCGCCGCGGCTGTCGCGACGGGAGCTGGACGTGCTCGCCCAGATCGCGCTCGGCTGCACGAATCAGGAGACGGCGCTACGGCTCTCGCTCGGCGCGGAGACCGTCAAGAGCTACCTGCGGCAGGCGATGACCAAACTCGACGCGCGCACACGGCACGAGGCGGTGGCGATCGCACGGCGTCACGGGCTGCTGCCCTGATGTGCAATTCGTCACCCTCACAACGCAACTCGTCGGGCGGTGAGCACTCGCTCGTGGCCCCCGGGTGAACGTAGGGCGACCCCGGCTGCCGTGGGGCACCACGGGAGAACCCGGACGACCGGCCCGCTCCGAGCATCGAAAGTGCACGGTGCACATGGTCTGTACTGGGCAGTTGCCTCACTTGCGCGCACAGTGCGCCGCGGCGGCACGAACATCACTGCGGCGGAACCGATTCCGGATGGAATCAGCAACCCTCAGCTTGGACGATGACGCAACGAAAGCCCCTTGTGGATACCCGAACATCTTTGGGACAAAACAATCTGCCGGTCGTTTCGGCCCGGTACCGTCGGTCCGATGACGGAGCCTTTTCAACTGGCCGGCGTCTCGCTGGACTGTGACGACCCCGAAACCCTCGCCCGCTTCTATCTCGGGCTGCTCGGTGGCCGGGTCCTGTGGAACGACGCGCACAGCGTCGGGATCCGTCTGCCGTCGGGACTGACCATGGCCGCGCAACGCGTCGAGGACTACTACCCGCCGCAGTGGCCGGGCAGTGCCGCGGTCCAGCTGGAGCTGGCCGCCGACGCCGACCTGGATCTCTGCGAACAGCACGCGATGGCGATCGGCGCGAAACCCGCTCCGATCCAGCAGGATCCCCGCTGGCGGGTGCTGCTCGACCCGGCCGGGCATCCGTTCTGCATCACCACCCGCGTGGTCCCGGCCTAGGCCCGTCGATCACTGCTCCGGCAGCAGATCCGGCCTGCGGGCACGAGTACGTTCCAGCGACTGCTCGTGCCGCCACGCGGCGACCTTGGCGTGATCGCCGGACAGCAGGATCGGCGGCACCTCGAGCCCCCGCCAGGACACCGGGCGGGTGTAGCTGGGGCCCTCGAGCAGTCCGTCGGAGAACGAATCCTCCTGGTGGGACTGCTGATTGCCGAGCACGCCGGGAATCAGCCGCACCACGGCCTCGGTCATCACCAGGACCGCGGCCTCGCCGCCGATGAGCACGTAGTCGCCGATGCTCACCTCCTCGACGCGGACCCGGCGGGCGGCGTCGTCGAAGACCCGCTGATCGATGCCCTCGTAGCGGCCGCACGCGAAGACCAGATGCCGCTCGGTGGACCAGCGCTGCGCGGTCTCCTGGGTGAAGGGCACCCCGGCCGGGGTGGGGACGACGAGCAGGGCGTCGTCGGGGCACACCGCGTCGAGCGCGTCGCCCCACACGGTGGGCTTCATGACCATGCCGGGGCCACCGCCGTAGGGCGAATCGTCCACGGACTTGTGCACGTCGTGCGTCCAGTCACGCAGATCGTGCACGCCGATCGAGATCAGGCCCTTGTCGACGGCCTTGCCGAGCAGCGCGGTGCGCAGCGGCTCGAGGTACTCCGGGAAGATCGTGACGACGTCGAGTTGCACGAATTAC
This sequence comes from Nocardia asteroides, assembly GCF_900637185.1. Taxonomy (NCBI): domain Bacteria; kingdom Bacillati; phylum Actinomycetota; class Actinomycetes; order Mycobacteriales; family Nocardiaceae; genus Nocardia; species Nocardia asteroides. The sequence goes on from NZ_LR134352.1 coordinate 5,693,605, forward strand.
TCCGGATCGAGCAGGCCCTCGGGCGGATCGATGACCACCAGTCCGTCGGCGATCGACACGGTCGGCACGATGGCGGTGACAAAGGGAATGAGAATTTCGCGGCCGTCGTCGGCGGCGCGCACCGACAGCAGCTCGCCGGCGGCCGAGTGCAGCACCTCGGTGACCGTGCCGACGGCGGTGCCGTCGCCGAGCTCGACGCGCAGGCCTTCGAGCTCGTGGTCGTAGAAGGCGTCCTCGTCGTCCGAGGGCGGCAACGACTCGCTGTCGACGACGAACAACATGCCGCGCAGGGCGTCGGCGGCGGTGCGGTCGGCGATCTCCTCGACGAACACCAGAAGCCGGCCCGAGTGCTCCCGGGCCGACTTCACGGTGTAGTCGCGGATCGCCGCGGACTTCGGCATCTTGCCGTGCAGGACCACACCGGGGGCGAACCGGAGTTCCGGCTCGTCGGTGCGGACCTCGACGACGAGTTCGCCGCGCACGCCGTGCGACTTGGCGACCCGGCCTACGACGAGTTCCATCTAGGCGTCGGTGTCGACCACGTCGACCCGGATGCCCCGGCCGCCGATACCGGCGACGAGGGTGCGCAGCGCGGTCGCGGTACGACCACCGCGCCCGATCACCTTGCCCAGGTCCTCAGGGTGGACGTGCACCTCGACCGTGCGTCCGCGGCGGCCGGTGATCAGCTCGACACGGACGTCGTCGGGGTTGGCGACGATGCCGCGAACCAGATGTTCGACGGCATCGGCAACAACGGCAGTCATTACTCGGCAGCCTCGGCGGCGGGGGCCTCGGCGGCCTCCTCGTCCTTCTTGGCGGCCTTCTTCTTCGGGGTGACGGCCTCGGCGACGGGCTCGTTGTCGGCGGCGGCCAGCGCGGCGTTGAACAGGTCCAGCTTGGACGGCTTGGCGGCCTTCACCTTGAGGGTGCCCTCGGCGCCCGGCAGGCCCTTGAACTTCTGCCAGTCGCCGGTGATCTCCAGCAGACGCTGCACCGACTCGGTCGGCTGCGCGCCGACACCCAGCCAGTACTGCACGCGCTCGGAATCGATCTCGATGAGCGAGGGCTCTTCCTTCGGGTGGTACTTGCCGATGGACTCGATGGCCCGGCCGTCACGACGGGTGCGGGCGTCGGCGACAACCACGCGGTACTGCGGGTTGCGGATCTTGCCCAGGCGGGTGAGCTTGATGCGAACAGCCATGCTGATCTGCCTCTTTCGATAGTGTGGTCACCACGCGATTCGGCGACCCGCATGGTCTGCGAGTCCGGTTTCGCGCATGGAGTGCGTGACCGCCGCGCGGTACGGAACCGGAGACGGGCTGACACTGTCCAGGAAGGACGGTTGACCATTGTGCCAGACCGGCCGCGCCCAGCTGAAATCGCCTGCCGGTTCGCGCTGCTACCTCACCGCAACTGCGCGGTGTCGATGACCACCGGGACCGGGCCCGGCGCCTTGACCGCTTCGCCGTCGGCAGCGAAGACCTCCTGGCGGTAGCCCGTCTCGCCGACGGGTATAGCCCCAGAACCGCGCGGGCTTGCCGTGCCCGGTCTGTTCAGTATCAGCGGTGGCCGGTGACGGGGTTCGGGGTTTTGACGACGAGGCCGCGGAGGACCACCCAGTGGGGGTCGGTGAGGGCGGCGGGGTGGGTGCGGGGGTCTTCGGCGTAGACGACGAAGTCGGCGGGGGCGCCTTCGGTGACGGATTCGCGGCCCAGCCAGGTGCGGGCGTCCCAGGAGGCGGCGCCCAAGGCGTCGTGGGGGGACAGGCCCGCGCCGGTGAGGGCGGCGATCTCGTCGGCGATGCGGCCGTGGCGGATGGAGCCGCCCGCGTCGGTGCCCGCGTAGATGGGCACGCCGGCCTCGTGGGCGCGGCCGACCGTGTCGCGCACGCGTCGGTGCAGGTCACGCATGTGGGCGGCGTAGACGGGGAACTTGGTGGCGCTGTCGGCGATGCCGGGGAAGGTGTCGATGTTGATCAGGGTCGGGACCAGGGCGGTGCCGTGGGTGAGCATCAGCTCGATGGTGTCGTCGGTGAGGCCGGTGCCGTGTTCGAGGCAGTCGATGCCCGCGTTGATCAGGCCGGGTAGGGCGTCCTCGCCGAAGACGTGCGCGGTGACTCTGGCGCCGTTGGCGTGGGCGGCGTCGATGGCCTGTTTCAGGATGTCGTCACTCCACAGCGGGCGCAGGTCACCGACGGAGCGGTCGATCCAGTCGCCGACGATCTTCACCCAGCCGTCGCCGAAGCGGGCTTGTTCGGCGACGATGTCGGGCAGGTCGCGCTCGTCGTCGAGCTCGATGCCGAGTTCGCGGATGTAGCGCTTGGGCCGGGCGATGTGGCGGCCGGCGCGGATGATGCGCGGGAGTTCGGCGTGCTCGTCGATGAAGCGGGTGTCGATCGGCGAGCCCGCGTCGCGCAGCAGCAGGGCGCCCGCGTCGCGTTCGGTCTCGGCCTGATCGATCGCGCCCTCGGTGGTCTCGTCGCCGCCGCCGTAGCGGATGCCGACATGGCAGTGGGCGTCGACCAGGCCGGGCACGATCCACCCTGTGCGACACAGGGTTTCGGCCCCGGGTACCGGCTCGAAGGTCACGTGTCCGTCGACGACCCAGAGATCGCGCTCCTCGTCGCCGGGGAGAACCACACCACGCAGATGCACACGAACCTCCAGACGTCGGCCTTGGCTCAACCTACCGCCCATCGCCCGGCCACGCACCGCTCGGCGGCACGCGCCGGACGATCAACCGACGGGCAGCGGCCCGTCCAGGAAGACCGTCAGGGCCACGACCCGAGGCTCGTCGGCCGCGAAGTCGACGAAGGCCACCCCGCGCTGCGCCCCGATCCGCACGCTCACGCTGACCGTGCGCCCGGCGGCGATCATCTTGTCCCACTCGATCCCGCGGGCCAGTTCGGCGAACTCCGCCGCCGCGACCGGGTTACCGGCGGGCAGCTCCACCGCCGCCCGCGCGCCGAGCAGGTCCTGCACCCCGGCCAGATCCCCGTCGGCAGCGGCGCCGAACAGCCGGCCGACGACGCGTTTGCCGGTGGCGCCCACCCCGCGCAGCCCGCGCATCATGCCCATCGCGCCGCCGACGCCGAGTTCGCCGACCAGCTGCGGACCCAGCTTGGTCCCGGCCAGCAGCCCGGACGGCCCGGTGGCCAGCAGCCGCCGAATCATCAGCGCGAGCTCCCAGTGCGCGGCCAGGCGCGCGATCTTCCAGCCGTCACCGGATTCGATCAGGTCGTAGCGCAGGTGCATGGGCACGGTGACGGTGGCGCCGGTCGACATCGTGGTCTCGATGTGCAGGTCACGCACCACCGTGCGCCCGGCGACCAGGTCGCGGTCGACGCGGAAGGCGATCGAGTTGGGCGCGATGAACACGTTGTAGAACCGCGAGATGGCCTCGCGGCCGATGTGCTCGCGCGCGCCGTAGGGGTCGTGCACCGCGGCGTTGTCGACGAACAGGCCGACCCAGGCGCCCTTGTCGTGCGCGGCCACCGCGCGCGGTGAGGCCTGTACCGCCGCCAGCAGGTCTTCAGCGGTCCGATCCACGGGCATGTCCGTCCTCCATAGTCACGCTCCCCCTGCCGGATCCATGATAGAACGTGTTCTAGTTTTGCGTCGGCGATCGTGGCCGGCGCTCTGTCGCACAAAGGAATCTCGATGGACTGGTACACCGGGAACACCACCTACGACACGGTGCTGGCCATCGCCTTCGCCTTCGCCGCGTTCGTGATCGTCGGCGGATTGTTCGCCCAGAGCCCCTACGGCCGCTTCGCCTCCACCTCGATCGGCTTCAATCTCAATCCCAAACTGGGCTGGTGGCTGATGGAACTGCCCGCGACCGTGGTGTTCGCGGTGTTCTACCTGACCGGCCCGGACCGTTTCGAGCCGGTACCGCTGGTGCTGGCGGCGATCTGGCTGCTGCACTACGGCAATCGCGGCTGGTTCTTCCCGCTCTCGATCCGGCAGGTGCCGGGCAAGAAGAGCAGTTTCAACTTCTCGGTGGTCGCGGCCGGCGTGTTCGTCACCTCGCTGCACGGCTACCTCAACGGCGCCTTCTTCAGCCACGACTACAAGGATCAGTACGGCACCGCGTGGCTGACCGACCCCCGCTTCCTGATCGGGCTCGTGGTGTACCTGAGCGGTTTCGGGCTGCTGGTGCGCTCGGAGGCGATCGTGCGCAACCTGCGCGACAAGAACAATCCGGGCGCCGCGGAGTACCGCATCCCGTTCGGCGGCGGCTTCCGGTTCGTCAGCAGCCCCGCCTACCTGGGCGAGCTGATCGCCTGGGCGGGATTCGCGCTGCTCACCTGGTCGCTGGCCGGTGTCGCGATCTTCCTGATCACCGCGGGCAATCTGGTGCCGCGCGCCTTCGCCACGCACCGCTGGTACCGGGAGAAGTTCGTCGAGTACCCGGCGAACCGCAAAGCGCTGATCCCTGGCGTGATCTGAGCCGGAGCCGACGACACCGCGCCCGGATCACCGGGCGCGGTGTCGTGACGTGTGCTCAGTTCTTGGGGAACTTCAGCTGCGACAGGTCGATCCCCTCGAGACCGGGCGGCAGCTGGTCGAGACCGGGCGGCATCTGCGACAGATCCATCCCCGCGGGCAGCCCGGGCATACCGGCGGGCATGCCGGGGAAACCACCGCGCATCTTCGGCGGAGTGGGGCCGCGGCCACCCTTCTTGCCCTTCTTGCCCTTCTTGTTGTTGCCGCGGCGAGCGCCGGGCAGGCCCATCTGACGGCCCATCATGGCCATCATCTTCTTGGCCTCGAAGAAGCGGTCGACGAGCTGGTTCACCTCGGAGACCTGCACGCCCGAGCCGTTGGCGATGCGCAGGCGGCGGGAGGCGTTGATGATCTTCGGGTTGTCGCGCTCGGCGGGGGTCATGCCGCGGATGATGGCCTGCACCCGGTCGAGCTGCTTGTCGTCGACCTGGGCCAGCACATCCTTCATCTGACCGGCGCCGGGCAGCATGCCCAGCAGGTTGCCGATCGGGCCCATCTTGCGGATGGCCAGCATCTGGTCGAGGAAGTCCTCGAGGGTGAGCTCGCCGCTGCCGATCTTGCGGGCGGTCTCCTCGGCCTGCTGGGCGTCGTAGACCTGCTCGGCCTGCTCGATCAGCGTGAGCACGTCACCCATGCCGAGGATGCGCGAGGCCATCCGGTCGGGGTGGAAGACGTCGAAGTCCTCGAGCTTCTCGCCGGTGGAGGCGAACATGATCGGCGAACCGGTCACATTGCGCACCGACAGCGCGGCGCCACCGCGGGCGTCGCCGTCGAGCTTGGTGAGCACGACACCGGTGAAGCCGACACCGTCGCGGAACGCCTCGGCGGTGCTGACCGCGTCCTGGCCGATCATGGCGTCGAGCACGAACAGCGTCTCGTCGGGCTGCACGGCGTCGCGGATGCCCGCGGCCTGGCGCATGAGCTCGGCGTCGATACCGAGGCGGCCCGCGGTGTCGACGATGACCACGTCGTACTGCTTGGCCTTGGCCTCTTCGACACCGGCGCGGGCCACGCCGACCGGGTCGGCCGCGGTGATGCCGAGCGGGTTCTCGCCGCCGCCGATCGAGGTGCCGGGGTGCGGGGCGAACACGGGCACGCCCGCGCGCTCACCGACGACCTGCAGCTGGGTGACGGCGCCGGGACGCTGGAGGTCACAGGCGACCAGGATGGGCTGATGGCCCTGGGCCTTGAGCCACTTGGCGAGCTTGCCCGCGAGCGTGGTCTTACCGGCACCCTGCAGACCGGCCAGCATGATGACCGTCGGCGGGTTCTTGGCGAGGTTGAGCCTGCGGGTCTCGCCGCCGAGGATGTTGACCAGTTCCTCGTTGACGATCTTGACGACCTGCTGCGCCGGGTTCAGCGCGGCCGAGACCTCGGCGCCCTTGGCGCGTTCCTTGACGTTGGCGATGAAGCCGCGCACCACGGGCAGCGCGACGTCGGCTTCGAGGAGGGCGAGGCGGATCTCACGCGCCGTGGCGTCGATGTCGGCCGGTGACAGACGCCCCTTACCGCGCAGATCCTGCAGTGCACCGGTAAGCCGGTCGGACAGGGATTCGAACACCGATCGCGCTCCTGATCTGAAAGGGACGTCTATTGCCCTCCCAGGGTAATGGGTGTTATTCCCGGTGGCGCACGTGCGGTGGCGCGGTGCGGCGCAAGTCGTGGTTTTCGATGTTCACCAGGTACACCGCTTCCCGGCCGGTGAGGCCGAGCTCGCGGGCGAGCGACTCGATCCGTTCCCATTCGGCATCGGGACTGTCGACGTGCCGGGCGGTGGTCGAGGCGATGGTCATCGCCGCCAGTGCCTGCGGCCCGCTGAGTGTGCGGCCCGGTAGCCAGGACACGACCCAGAGGTCACCGCCGACGCAGCGCGCGATGTGCGTGGTCACGTCGCTGGTCATCATCGATGCGGAAACGACTTCGATAGCCACAGATCTGCTCCCCTCGTACGAGTGACAGCCAGACCTCTCGAATGCTATAGGTCCCATCTCGACTGATCGGGCAGCGAAAGCGGTTTGCGGGGCAACCTGATAGCAATCGGTGGTGAAACCGTGTCCTGATGATCTCAGTTCGTGTCGTCGGTGGTCGGCGGTGGCGGCGGAGCCGGCTGGGGCACCACGTCGAGCACGGCCTTCTCGATGCGGTCGCGCAGGGCCGGTCCGTCGGCGTCGCCGAGTTCGAGGCAGAACGCGTCGACCACGGCCGAACCCATGGTGACCACCTTGGCCCAGCGCACATCGGCGCCCGCCGCGGCGAAGGCCCCGGCCAGCCTGCTGAGCAGTCCGACACGGTCCTCGGCACGCAGTTCCAGGATCACCTGACCGGGCGTGCCCGCGTCGGACCAGATGAGCCGCGGCTGTGCCCTGGCGTAACGGCCTGGGCCGGCGCCGACCGCGTCGGCTTCACGCTTGGCCAGTACCTCGGGCAGGTTCAGCGCGCCGGTGCTCGCGCGGATCAGTTCCTGGCGCAGCAGGCCGGCGTCGGGCGGGTCGCCGAACTTCGGGGTGACGACGAAGGTGTTGATCGCCGACTCCCCCGCCCCGCCCAGCGTGGCCGAGAGCACACGCAGCGAATGCAGGGCCAGCACGCCGGCGGCCTCGGACAGCAGGCCGGGCGTGTCGGGCGCGATGACGGTGACCACGTGGGAGTGCTTGCTCTCCCCCGGCGCCAGCGTGACGTGCACGCCGCCGGCCCGTGCCTTCTCCAGCAGGTCCGGGTCGATCGGCTCGGGCTGGGGTAGCGGCTCGCCCGCCATCACCAGCTTGCAGCGGCGGACCAGATCGCCGATCAGCGAGGCCTTCCACTCGCCCCAGACACCGGGGCCGGTGGCCATCGAGTCGGCCTCGGCCAGCGCGTGCAGCAGTTCGAGCAGGCCGACGTCGCCGTCGAGGGCGTCGGCGACGTGGCGCACGGTCGCGGGGTCGGCCAGGTCGCGCCGGGTCGCGGTGTCGGGCAGCAACAGGTGGTGGCGCACGATCGCGCTGAGCGTGCGCACGTCGGAGGGCCACAGGCCGAGCCTGCGGCCGATGTGGGTGGCCAGTTCGGCGCCGACCACGCTGTGATCGCCCGCCCTGCCCTTGCCGATGTCGTGCAGCAGCGCGCCCAGGGCGAGCAGGTCGGGCCGGGCGACCCTGGTGCTGAGCCCGCCCGCGTAGGCGACGGTCTCCATCAGGTGCCGGTCGACGGTCCAGGTGTGCAGCGCGTCGCGCGGGGGCAGGTCACGCACCGCGCCCCACTCGGGAAACAGCCTGCCCCACAGGCCCGTCCGGTCCAGCGCCTCGACCGCGTCGATGCTGCCGCGGCCCGCGCCCAGCAGCACCAGCAGATCGTTGAGCGCGTCCTTGGGCCACGGCTCGCGTAGCTCGGGCGCGTCCTCGGAGAGCCGGTTGAGTGTGGTCGCCGACATGGGCAGCCCGGTCTGCGCCGAGGCGGCGGCGACCCGCAGGATCAGGCCGGGATCGCGCTGCGGCCGCGCGTCCCTGGCCAGCACCACCTCACCGGAGTGCTCGACCACCCCCTCATCGAGTGGTCGGCGTACCGGCATCCGGCGCAGCCGGGCCAGCCCGCGCCGCGGCAGCGCGTTGGCGGCGGTGCGCAGGCCGACGTCGGTCGAGTAGCTCACCGTGCGCGCCGAATCGCTCAGCGTGCGGGCCAGGTCGAACCGGTCGCCGATGCGCAGTGCGGCCCCGATCTCGTCGGCGTCCTGGGCGCGCAGCTGGTCGCGGGCGCGCCCGGCGACCCGGTGCAGTTCGGTGCGCACGTCGAGCAGTCGGCGGTGGGCCTGCTGCAGGCCGCCGCCGGGGACCTCGGGTCCCAGGCCGGGCATCGCGTCGGTGAGCTGGGCGATGGACAGCGCGTCGAGCAGCTGGATGTCGCGCAGGCCGCCGCGCCCGTTCTTCAGGTCGGGTTCGGCGCGGTGGGCGATCTCGCCGCTGCGCTGCCAGCGCGCGGTGGTCTGCGCGATCAGCTCGTCGAAGCGGGACCTGATGCCGGTCCGCCATTCCCGGCGCACGCCGCCGATGAGCAGATTGGACAGGTCCTCGTCGCCGACGATGTGCCGGGCCTCGAGCAGGCCGAGCGCGGCGATCATGTCGTCGGCGGCCACCCGCAGCGCCTGCGGCACCGTGCGCACGCTGTGATCGAGCTTGATGTGGGCGTCCCAGAGCGGATACCAGAGCTGGTCGGCGACCTCGGACACCACCGCCGGGTCGACGTCGTCGTGCAGCAGCACCAGGTCCAGGTCGGAGTAGGGCAGCATCTCGCGCCTGCCCAGACCGCCGACCGCGACGACGGCCAGCCCGCTGTCGGCGGTGATGCCGAGTTCGTTGCCCTTGCTCGTGAGCCACAGTTCGAACAGGTCGACCAGCGCCGAGCGCAGCGATTCCGGATCGAGCCGGGGATTGCGGGTCCCCGCCCCGTCGAGCAGCTGGGCCCTGGCCTTGACCAGGTCGGCCGCCCCGTTGTGCTGAATACCGCCGTTCTGTTGTGCCACAGTCCCACCGCCATTCATGCGGGCGGCCCCGCCCCGACCGGTCCTGCCGGTGGGAGCGGGGCCGCCGCTCGATCGTTTACAACCGTGCGCCGCGAGGCGAATTACAGTGCGTCGCTACCGCGTTCGCCGGTGCGGACACGGATGATGGTGTCCACCGGGGTCACCCACACCTTGCCGTCACCGATCTTGCCGGTGCGCGAGGCCTCGACGATGACCTCGACGACCTTCTCCACCGACGCGTCGTCGACGACGACCTCGACCCGGACCTTCGGAACGAAGTCCACCGAGTACTCCGCACCGCGGTAGACCTCGGTGTGGCCCTTCTGGCGGCCGTACCCCTGGACTTCGCTGACGGTCATGCCGAGCACGCCTGCCTGTTCCAGCCCGGTCTTCACATCTTCGAGCGTGAACGGTTTGACGATTGCCGTGATCAACTTCATGTTCGTCATGCCTCCTTGACGAGCGAGCGTGCCGTGCCACCCACAGCAGCGAAATCGTAAGCGGTTTCCGCGTGCTCGGACTCGTCCAGGCCCGCCGACTCGGCCTCGTCACTCGCGCGCAGACCGATGGTGAACTTGATCGCGTACGCGATGACGGCCGTCACGACGAGCGAGTAGGCCAGGACGGTGAAGGCTCCGACCGCCTGCAGCTTCAACTGCTCGACTCCACCACCGTAGAACAGACCCTCGACGGCTGCGGGAGCTTCGGCCGTGGCGACCAGGCCGACCATCAGGGTGCCGACCAGACCACCGACCAGGTGGACGCCGACCACGTCGAGCGAGTCGTCGAAGCCGAAGCGGAACTTCAGGCCGACGGCCAGGGCGCACAGCGCACCCGAGACCACACCGATGGCCAGCGCGCCGACCACGTTCACCGAGGAACAGGCCGGGGTGATCGCGACCAGACCGGCCACGATGCCGGAGGCGGCGCCGAGGGAGGTCGGGTGACCGTCACGGATGCGCTCCACCAGCAGCCAGGCGAGCATGGCGGCGGCGGTGGCGACCGTGGTGGTGACGAAGGTGGCACCGGCGATGCCGTTGGCGCCCAGCGCCGAACCGGCGTTGAAGCCGTACCAGCCGAACCACAGCAGACCGGCGCCGAGCATCACGAACGGCAGGTTGTGCGGACGGAACGGGGACTTCGGCCAGCCCTTGCGCTTGCCCAGGATCAGGCAGAGCACCAGGCCCGCCGCACCGGCGTTGATGTGCACCGCGGTACCACCGGCGAAGTCGATGGCCTTGAGGTTGTTGGCGATCCAGCCGCCCTGCTCGGCGGTGTAGCCGTCGAAGGCGAAGACCCAGTGCGCGACGGGGAAGTAGACGACCGTGGCCCAGATTCCGGCAAATACGAGCCACGAGCCGAACTTCAGGCGGTCGGCGACCGCGCCCGAGATGAGTGCGACGGTGATGATCGCGAACATGAGCTGGAAGGCGACGAACACCGTCAGCGGGATGCCCGCGGTGATCGGGGCCGTCGGGTCCTCCGGCGTGGCCGTGAACAGCGGGATACCGGGCGAATCGGCACCGGTGCCGCCGAAGATGCTCTTCAGGCCGAAGTACTGGAGGGGGTCACCGACGAGGTTGCCCTTGTCCTCACCGAAGGCCATCGAGAAGCCGTAGAGAACCCACAGGACGGTGACCACGCCCATCGCGGAGATGCTCATCATGATCATGTTCAGCACGTTCTTGCCACGGACCATACCGCCGTAGAAGAACGCCAGACCCGGCGTCATCAACAGCACGAGCGCTGCCGACGCCAGCATCCAAGCGGTGTCACCGGTATCCGGTGTACCGATCAGTGGAAATGCCACCTTGTCTTCCTCCTCATCTCGGGCCTCGCCGATGACGGCTCAAGGACCTGTACAGAAGGGTCGCCACTCGGTGTTTCATCCGTTGAGCTGTGGTGTTTCACCTGAGTGAACGGATAGCGCGGTTGTGTTGCTTCCAGGTTTCGTGGGGTTGGCCACAGCCTGTCGGCTCACGGTGAGGCTGGTACGAGTGTGCGGTTCGCCGCGGGTTCGCGCGGGGAGGCGGACAGGGTGTTTCCCCTGGACACAGCACTGCCCGCCCGATCGCGGGAATCGGGCGGGCAGGGTGGAGTGGGTTACGCGGCGCCGCCGAGCAGGGCGTCGACGAAGGCGCCGGGCTCGAACGGCGCCAGATCGTCGGCGCCCTCCCCCAGCCCGACGAGCTTCACCGGAACACCGAGCTCGTGCTGGACCTGGAAGACGATGCCGCCCTTGGCGGTGCCGTCCAGCTTGGTCAGCACCACGCCGGTGATGTCGACGACGTCGGCGAACACCCGCGCCTGCATCAGCCCGTTCTGGCCGACGGTGGAGTCCAGCACCAGCAGCACCTCGTCGACCTCGGCCTTCTTCTCCACCACCCGCTTGACCTTGCCCAGCTCGTCCATCAGGCCGGTCTTGGTGTGCAGGCGGCCGGCGGTGTCGATGAGGACGGCGTCGACGCCGCGATCGATGCCCGCCGTGACCGCGTCGAAGGCGACGGCGGCCGGGTCGGCGGCCTCCTTGCCGCGCACGGTCTCGGCGCCGACCCGTTCGCCCCAGGTCTGCAGCTGGTCGGCGGCGGCGGCGCGGAAGGTGTCGGCGGCGCCGAGCAGCACCCGGCGGCCGTCGGCGACCAGGACCCGGGCCAGCTTGCCGGTGGTGGTGGTCTTGCCGGTGCCGTTGACGCCGACGACCAGCAGGATCGACGGGTGATCGGCGTGCGGCAGGGCGTGGATGGACCGGTCCAGCTCGGGTCGCAGGGCCTCGATCAGCACGTCACGCAGGGCCGTGCGGGCCTGCTCCGGGGTGCGGACGCTGCGCGAGGCCATCTCCTCGCGCAGGCGGGCGACGATCTTGGCCGTGCTGGCGGTGCCGATATCGGCCAGGACCAGGGTGTCCTCGATCTCCTCCCAGGAGTCCTCGTCGAGATCGCCGCCGCCGAGCAGGCCGAGCAGGCTCTTGCCGACGGCGTTCTGGGAGCGCGACAGGCGGCCGCGCAGGCGGACCAGGCGGCCGGAGGTGGGATCGATCTGCTCGATCTCCGCGGCGACGGTGTCGGTGGGAGCTTCGGTGGCCGGCTCGGCCGGGGCGGTCTCGGCGGGCGCGGTGTCGACCTGCGGTGCGTCGGCCGGGGCCGTCTCGGTGGGTGCGCTGTCGGCCGGAGCGGTCTCGGTGGGCGCGGTGTCGGCCGGGGCGGTGTCGGCGGGCGCGGTGTCGGTGGCGGGCGTGGTGTCGAGGGAGCTCAGGTCGTCGGGGACCACCACCGGCTCGGCGGACTCCACGTCGGCCTCGGGCAGCGGGACGTTGGTGATACCGCGGCGGGGAGCGTCGCGCGGGACGGCGGCGTCGTCGCCGACGTGCGGCTGCCCCTCGTCGTCGGTGCGCTCACCGACCGGTTCGGGCCGCGGCAGCGTGGCCGCCGACCCGCCCTGACTGAAACTGAATCCACCGGCGGCGGTGTAACCACCCGACCGGTCGGTCAGCTCCTTGTCCGGCTCCGGCGGGGCCAGGGAGATCTGGCGCCGCTTGTACAGGACGAAACCCGCGACGAGCGCCACCACCAGGACGGCGGCGATCGCGGCGATCAGGATCCACGCTTGCGAACTCACCCGGCCGAGTCTATTCGGGCGACCGATTCCGGCACGTCGGCGGCGTCGGCCCGGCGGGTCGGTGGGCCGCGGCGCCCGCCGTCGGCACGCCGGGGAAACACTACAGATTCGTTGTCCTGCGGAACTTCTGGCGCCGGACCCATAGGATCGGCGGCGTGACCGATCGAAACGTGCTTGGGGGGCCGCTGGAAGAGTGCGGCACCGATCCTCTCACGGGCTTCTACCGGGACGGCTGCTGCAGCACCGGTCCGGAGGATCTCGGCAGCCACACCGTGTGCACCGTCGTGACGGCGGAATTCCTGGAGCATCAGGCGTCCATCGGCAACGACCTCAGTACTCCGCGTCCGGAGAACAACTTCCCCGGTCTGCAGCCGGGAGATCGCTGGTGCGTGGTAGCGGTGCGATGGCTGCACGCCCACGAGGACGGTGTCGCCGCGCCGGTGGTGCTCGCCGCGACACACGAGAACGCGCTGGAGGTCATCTCCATGGACATCCTGCGCAAGTACGCGGTCGACGTCCCCGACGACGTCAGCGATCTGCTCTAGCGCCGTACCCGGGGTTCGTCCGTGGCTGGGGTGTGGCGGCGGCGGTGGGCTTTCTGGCGGCAGGCCGGGGAGCAGTAGCGAGGCGGGCGGCCGGTGGCGGAGCGGTGGATCGGGCCGGTGCAGATCGGGCAGCGTGGTGTTTCGTCACGGGTGGTCGTTTCGTCACGGTCGGGTGTGGCGTGTTTCGTGACGGGTGACGGGACGGCGCGCAGGGCGTCGAGGACGAGGGTGACGGCGGGCGCCAGCGGGTCGCCCTGGCGGCGGTGGCGCTGGATCGCCACGCAGCCGGTGAAGATGTCGAGCACATCGGTGACCACGACATCGGGGCGGACCGCGCCCTGACGTTGCGCCGCGGCCAGCAACGCGCCCAGGGCGCGATGGAAGCGGTTGCCCGCGCCGCGCAGCAGCGCACGGGGCCAGCCGTCGTCGGACTGCACCAGGTCGCACAAATCCTTGTTGCCCGGCGTGGTGACGATGACGTGCGTGCACAGCGCGAAGAACGCCGCGCCCGGATCCGGATCGGCGAGATGTTCGGCGGCGCGTGCGGCCAGCCGGTCGACCCGCTGCTGCATCACCGCCTCCAGCAGGTCCGTCTTGGTCGGGAAGTGCCGGTGCACCGTGCCCGCGCCGACCCCGGCCCGGCGCGCCACCTCGGCCAGCGACACTCCGGCGCCCCGCTCGGCGAGCGCGCGCTGGGCCGCGGCCAGCACGAGCGCGCGGTTGCGCCGCGCGTCCGCGCGCAGGGCCGGTTCCACGACGTTGTCGACGGTCATTTCGTTACGCCTTCCCACATCCATCGCTGGCCGGCCGGGGCCGACCGTCCGTACCGTCCGGAATACGGGTCGCCCGGCCCGATTCTAGGCAACGAAACGGAGCTCATCCGCCATGTCATCCGCACATCCCGTTCTGGTCACCGGCGCCACCGGCAAGCAGGGCGGCGCCACCGCGCGCGCTCTGCTCGCCGCCGGCCATCCGGTCCGCGCTTTCGTCCGCGATCCCGCCGCGCCGGCGGCCCGCGCCCTGGCCGAGGCCGGCGCCGACCTGGCGATCGGCGATTTCGACGATCCAGCCTCGCTGCGCACCGCCGCCCTCGGCGTGCGGGCCGTATTCCTGGTTCCCCCAGCCGATTACGGCCCGAGCGGGTGGACGGCGGGCGTCGAGGCGCAGCGTGGCGTCGCCGTGGTCGAGGCGGCGCGCGCGGCCGGGGCCGAACAGATCGTCTTCTCCGGCATCGCCACGCTGGGCACGGCGGAGTCCTGGGGTCAGGAGGGCAAGCGCCGCATCGAGGACGCCATCGCCGCGACCGAACTGCGCTACACCCTGCTGCGCCCGGTCCGGTTCATGGAGAACTACCTGCTCGAAGGCTCGCCCGTCGACGGCGTCCGCGCGGGAGGCGAACACCCCCACCTGTTCCCCGCCGACCGGCCGCTGCAGATGATCGCCGTCGCCGACATCGCCGCGTTCGCCACCCTCGCCTTCGCCGATCCCGTGGGCTGGCACGGTCGCGCCCTCGAACTGGCCGGCGACGCCCCGACCCCCGTCGAGGCGGCCGCCACCATCAGCGCGGCCGTCGGCCGGCCGGTCCGCTACCGCGAGATCACCGAGGCCGAAGCCGAGGCGATCGGCCCCCAGCTGGGCAACACCTGGCGGCTGATCCGCGAATCCGGCGGGTGGCACGCCAACCTTTCCGGCCTGCGCCGCCTGAACCCGGACCTCACCAGCCTGCGCGACTGGCTCAGCACCGGCGGCGCGACGAAAATCCTTGCCCGACTGGAAAACTCCTACCCGGTGACCTAGCCCGGCCCCGGATCCGGCGAGTCCCACCCGCCCGTCCGCGTGGCAGTGCGCGACGTCGACGGCCACCGAGTCACCGACCGGCCGACGGCCGTGTGTCGGTGCCGGACGGTGATGGCGGGATTCCGCCAGCGGCCGGTGCGGCGGATTCTTACCGTCGGTCGGTGTGAATGCCGAACTCGTTGCCGTGCCGCGCACCAGGACTCCCCTCTCCGGCTCTGTCGTGTGGTTCATGTCGTTCGCCGCGGCGTTGGGGACCGCGGCGGTGTATCCGTTGCAGCCCGCCGTCGCCGAGGTCGCGAACTCGATGGGAACGTCGATCGCCGTGGTGGGGGTGGCGCTGGCGGGTGGGCCGGTCGGGTATCTGATCGGGCTCGCGCTGCTGGTGCCGCTGGCCGACCGCTTCCCGCCCTCGCGTCTGCTCGCGATCCAGTTCGGGGTGCTGGCCCTGGCGTCGGCGATGTGCGCGGGTGCAGGCACCGCGTGGCAGCTCGGGCTGGTGATCGGTGTGGTCGGCGCCTGTTCGGCGGTGGGCGCCGGGCTCAGCTCGGTGGCGGCCCGGCTCGCTCCGGCGCGGCGTCGTGCCACGGTTCTCGGAATCGTCACCGCGGGGATCTCCGCCGGAATTCTGGCGGGACGGATGGTCGGCGGCAGGCTGGCCGACGAGATCGGCTGGCGCGCCATGCAGCTCACGGTGGCCGCGGCCTGCGCGTGCGTGGCGCTCGCGTGCCTGGTTCTGCTGCCCGGCACGCGCGGCGCGGCCGATCGGGGTTACCTCGCGACGCTGCGCTCCCTGCCCGGGCTCGTGGCAGGCCACGCGACGCTGCGCAGCGCGTCGATCCGCGGCGCGCTGTGGTTCTTCGCGTTCTGCGCGGTGTGGAGCGGGCTCGCCGTGGCCCTGGCCGGACCGCCGTTCTCGTACTCGGCGGAACGGATCGGCCTGTACGCGCTGGCCGGGCTGTCGGGCATCGCGGCGACGCGGGTCGCGGGCACCTGGACCGACCGGGTCGGTCCGCGCCGCGTGGTCCTGATCGGGCTGGCGGTGGCGGGAGCCGCCGCGCTCTGCCTCGGCGGCGCGCTCACCGGCACCGCGCTGACCCTCGTCTGCCTCGCGCTGTTCGACGCCGGGCTCTTCGCCGCCCAGGTCGCCAACCAGAGCACCGTGCTGGCGATCGATCCGACCGCCCCCGCGCGCTTCAACAGCGCCTACATGGTGACCTACTTCGTGGGCGGCAGCCTGGGCACCGCGTTCGGCGCGGCCGCGGTCGCCTGGTTCGGCTGGACCGCGACGGCCGTGCTCGCGGCACTCGCCATCGGTCTCGCGGCGATCCTGGTCGCCGTCGGCCCCCGCGACTCGACCGGCCCCGAACAGCGTGACGCGGGGTGAGGACCACGCCCCGGCGCCGAGCGGATGCCCGTCCGCCCGGCGCCGATGCGACCGAGCGCGCATCTCAGTTCAGCGCGCCGTTGTAGTCCGGGAACTTGAAGGTGCGTTCGGCGTGCCCGCCGGACAGGTCCGAGGGACTGTTGCCGATGTTGGCGACGATCGTGTAGCCCTTGCCCTCGATGTCGGCGCGACTGGCCGTCTTGTATTCGGCCAGACCGGCATTGCCCGCCGACAGCGTGGTCGGCGCGCTGCCGTAGAGGTCGTCCACCGGGTAGCCCACCGAGGTCAGGTTGGCCTCCGAATAGGCGTTGACCAGGGCGGGCCTGCCGGTGACGAAGATGATCGCCGCACCGTTCTGCTTCGCCCAGATCGCCAGTTCCCGCACCGGCTGGATGGCCGGGATGAGCAGGCCGGTGTTGTAGGAGGTCTCCAGCGTGGTGTTGTCGATGTCGAACACGATCGCCGGCTTGGTCGCGCCGGGCAGCCTGCCCGCGAGGTAGGTCTTCGCCTCGGCCACCACGGGGACGATCTCACCGAGCCACTGCGCGTACGGCGGCAGCTCGGTCTTGTTCCCCGACAGCGACGACGACCCGCCGCCGGAGAGCGAGGACGAGCCGGTGTCGGCGCCCGCGGCGGGCAGCGGGGCGAGCAGCACGGCCGCGACGCCGACCACGAGAGATGCTGTAACACGTTTCATCTCTGGCACGCTAACAGCGCACCAGCACAATGAAACGCGTTGCAATTTCACAATCCCACACAGTGGGACTAGACGTTGGCCCCCACCGGATCGGGGTCCGACACCTCGGCCCGGTTCAGCCGCTGCGAGATCACCTGGGTGATGCCGTCACCGCGCATGCTCACGCCGTACAGCGCGTCGGCGATCTCCATGGTCGGCTTCTGGTGGGTGATGACGATCAGCTGGCTCTTCTCCCGCAGCTGTTCGAACAGGCCGATGAGCCTGCGCAGGTTGGTGTCGTCCAGCGCCGCCTCGACCTCGTCCATCACATAGAACGGCGACGGCCGCGCGCGGAAGATGCTGACCAGCAACGCGACCGCGGTCAGCGACTTCTCGCCACCCGAGAGCAGCGAGAGCCGCTTGACCTTCTTGCCCGGCGGCCTGGCCTCCACCTCGATCCCGGTGGTGAGCATGTCGGAGGGATCGGTGAGCACCAGCCGGCCCTCACCGCCGGGGAACAGCTTGGCGAACACCCCGACGAACTCGCGTTCCACATCGGCGTAGGCCTCGGTGAACACCTGCAGGATGCGGGCGTCGACCTCGGCGACCACGTCCAGGAGGTCCTTGCGCGCGTTCTTGACGTCCTCCAGCTGGGTGGCCAGGAAGTTGTAGCGTTCCTCGAGCGCCGCGAACTCCTCGAGCGCCAGCGGATTCACCTTGCCGAGCGTGGTCAGGTCCTTCTCGGCGCGCTTGGCCCGGCGTTCCTGGCTCGCGCGGTCGTAGGGCATCGGCTGCGGTGCGGTGACCTCCTCGCCGCGCCCCTTGGCATCCTCGTACTCCTGCAGCTCCAGCGCCGACGGCGGCAGCGGCACATCGGGGCCGTACTCGGCGACCAGGTCGGCCAGCGCGATGCCGAACTGCTCGGAGATGGTGGTCTCGAGCTGTTCGATGCGCAGCGCCGCCTGGGCTTTGGCGACCTCGTCGCGGTGCACGGCGTCGGTGAGCTGGGCCAGCTGGGTGGTCAGCGCGCGGGCACGTTCCTTCACCTGCTCCAGCGCGGCGGCGCACTCCCCGCGCCTGCGGACCAGTTCGTCGCGGCGGGCGGCGGCCGCGGCCACGACCTGTTCGAGCTCGTGCGCGATCTTGGCGCCCGAGCCCGCCACCGCGGCGGCCACGGCGGCGGCCTGCCGGCGCGCGGCCTGCGCGCGTTCGGCGCGGGCGCGGGACTCGCGTTCGGCGCGGGCGGCCCGGCGCAGCGAATCCGCTTTGCCGCGTACCGATTCGGCGCGTTCCTCGGCGGTGCGCACGGCCAGCCGGGCCTCGACCTCCATGGTGCGCGCCTCGGCGAGCGCGGCCGCGGCCTCCTCGCGTTCGCGGCCCGCGGTCTCGGTGCCCGCGGCGCCGAAGCTGTCGTCGGAGCCGTCGTGTTCCATCTCCGCGTGCCGCAGCCGGTCCTCCAGCTCGGCGAGCGAGGCCAGGGACTTCTCCCGCGCCGCCTCGGCCTCGGCCCGCTGCCCGGACAGGCGTTCACCCTCGGTCTGTGCCGAGCGCGCGGTCTGGCCGACGCGGGCCAGCCGGTCGTAGATGGCCAGCAGCGCCTGATCGGATTCGTGCAGCGCCATCAGCGCGTGATCGGCGGATTCCTTGCGGTCGGTCTGCTCGGCCAGCGCGCCGGCCAGTGCCGCTTCCAGTTCCTCGGCGCGGCGCTGGGCGGCCGCCAGTTCGGCGGTGGCGGTGTCGATCTCGGCCTGCACCTCGAGCTGGCTGGGCATCCGCTCCGACCCGCCGACGATCCAGCCGGACCCGGCCAGGTCGCCGTCGCGGGTGACCACCCGCAGCTCGGGACGCTGGGCGACGAGGCCGGTGGCCGCGGCCAGATCGTCGACCACCACCACCCCGGCGGTGAGCGCCGCCAGCGCGGGGCGGACCGCCTCGGCGCCGTCGACGACCTCGGCCAGCCAGCGCGCGCCCGCGGGCAGCGCGCCACGCTCGGTGGGGACCAGCCCGGCGGTGGCGAAGACGAAGGCGACCCGGCCGCCGTCGCCGGAGCGCAGTTCGCGCACGGCCGCGTCGGCGACGGTGGCGGTGTCGGCGGTGATGGCGTCGGCCAACGGGCCCAGCAGGGCCGCGACGGCCGCCTCGAAGCCGGCGTCGACGCGCAGCCGCGCCGAGAGCCGGTCGCCGAGACCGCTCACCCCGTGTTCGAGCAGCCAGGCCGCGCCGTCCTTGCGGGCCAGGTTCATCCCGAGCGCCTCGATGCGGGCACCGAGCCGGGCGACCAGTTTGCTCGCCTCCCGGTCGAGTTCGCGCAGTTCCCTGACCCGCTCGTCGGCCAGTTCCAGGGCGGCGACCGCGTGTTCGTGCTGGGCGTCCAGGCCCTTCTCCCCCGCGTCGAGTTCGCCGAGTTCGTCCTGCACCGCGTCGTATTCGACCTGGGCGGCCTCGCCGCGGTGCCGGGCGTCGGCGATCGCGACCGACAGCCGGGCGATCTCGGCGTCCACCGATTGCGCCTTGGTCCGCAGGTTCTCGACCTGGCCGGAGAGCCGGGCCAGGCCCTCGCGCCGGTCGGCGATGGCGCGCACGGCGGCCAGATGCGCCTGCTCGGCGGCCTTGGCGGCGTATTCGCGATCGGCCAGCGCTTCCCGGGCCGCCTCCAGGGTCTCGGTGGCCATTTCCACCGCGTAGCGCAGCTCGGCTTCCTCGGCCTCGATCCGGTCGGCCTCGGCTTCGAGCTGCTCGGGGTCGCGGCCGGTCCCGACCGGAACCTCGGTGTGCAGATGCCTGGCCCGGTCGCCGGCGATCCGGATGGTGGCGTTGACCCGTTCGGCCAGCGCGGACAGCTGGAACCAGGTCTGCGCGGCGGCCTCGGCACCCGGGCTCAGCCGCGACAGCTGGAATTCCTGCTGGGCCAGCGCGGCATTGGCCGCGTCGAGCTCGGACTGCACGGTGATCTGCTGCTCGCGGGCGTAGGCCTCCTTGCTGAGCTGGGACGCCAGTTCGCCGCGGCGGGTGACCAGGTCGTCGGCGGCCAGCCGCAGTCGCGCGTCGCGCAGGTCGGCCTGCACGGTCTGCGCGCGCCGCGCCACCTCGGCCTGCCTGCCCAGCGGCTTGAGCTGGCGACGCAGTTCGGTGGTGAGGTCGGTGAGCCGGGCCAGGTTGGCCTGCATCGCGTCGAGCTTGCGGACCGCCTTCTCCTTGCGCCTGCGGTGCTTGAGCACGCCCGCGGCCTCTTCGACAAAAGCGCGCCGGTCCTCCGGACGCGACTCCAGGATCGCCGAGAGCTGGCCCTGCCCCACGATGACGTGCATCTCGCGCCCGATGCCGGAGTCCGACAGCAGTTCCTGCACGTCCATGAGCCGGCAGCTGCTGCCGTTGATCTCGTACTCGCCCGCGCCGTCGCGGAACATCCGCCGGGTGATCGAGACCTCGGCGTAGTCGATCGGCAGCGCGCCGTCGGAATTGTCGATCGTCAGCGTCACCTCGGCGCGCCCCAGCGGAGCGCGCCCCGCGGTGCCGGCGAAGATGACGTCCTGCATCTTGCCGCCCCGCAGCGCCTTGGCACCCTGTTCGCCCATCACCCAGGTGAGGGCGTCGACGACATTCGACTTACCCGACCCGTTCGGGCCGACGACGCAGGTGATGCCCGGTTCGAAGCGCAGCGTGGTCGCGGACGCGAAGGACTTGAAACCCTTCAGGGTCAAGCTCTTGAGATGCACGCGGTGCCGCCTCTCCGGGATTCGGGCCAGACTCGGGTGCGGGGATGCCGCGCACGCGGCCCCGATGAGTTACCCATGTGCCCGCGTCAGCATACCTACCGCTACGCAGCCCCGAGCCTAGTGGAAGCGGCTGCCGTCACCGAACGTATCGGCCCGCCCGGCGACGCCCGCTGCCGCAACCGCTCCGCGACCAGCCCGTCCGCGGGCGCCGCTCAGTGCGGCTTGTGCGGATCCATGTGCTGGACGTGCTTCATCTGCTTCTGGAGCTGGCGCAGATGGGTCTGGGTGCCCGGCGTCGCCTCCCAGCCGGTGACCACGCGGAACAGCAGCACCGCGCCCCACGGACCGATCACCCACATCGGCCAGAAGTAGGTGAGCTCGCCCGCGGTGAGCGAGATGAGACCCCAGATGACCACGGTGATCAGGCTGACGCCCAGCCAGCTGCCCGCCTCGATGCGCTGCCAGACCGGGATGCGCACAGGCGGCTTGTGTTCGGCGACCGCGGCGGCCTGCTGTTCGCTGGTCAGCGCGGGCAGATCGGAGAGGACCACGGCGAGCTCGTCGCGGGTGGCGGTGGCGTAGACCTTGGCGACGCGCTGGTCGTATTCGGCCAGGTCGAGGCGGCCGTCGGCCAGGTGGGTGCCCAGCTGCGCGACGATCGCGTTGCGCTCGGCGTCGGACGCGCGTGTGCTCGGTGTGATGTCCATGCCGGCATCCTCTCGTTCACCCACCACGGTGGACCGCTGGTTCCAGCGTCCACCCTCCACTGTGTGATGTCAACCGATCGGCATCACAGGATGGCGAACGCCACCACCAGACCCAGCGCGAAGTGCGCGGCCGCGACCACCAGCACCTCGGGGGTGTAGGTCTCGGCGTGCAGGGTGCGGCCGATGTCGATGCCGGTGACCTTCTCGATCACCCGCACCGAGACCACCTGCGCGACGATGCCGACCAGGCCGTAGACCACCGCGGCGATCAGCCCCTCGGACAGCTTGTTCACGCCGCCGGTGGCCAGCACCGCGAACACGACGATGAACGCCATGCTCACCATGCCCGCCGCGGACACGATCAGCGCGTTGGGCTTGCCGGCGACGACCAGGTCGCGCAGCTTGCCGGGGGTGGTCAGGTCGATGGCGAAGAAGCCGATGAGCATCAGCACCAGACCGATCAGGCAGTACAGGATGATGGCGCCGACGCCTTCACCGAGCGCGCTCCAATAACCCGATTCCAGGGCGAGGGCGGTCATCGTGGTCCTTTCGAACAGTGTTGTGTGGTCACGGGTCAGTCGACGATGCGGTGCGGGACGAAGGCGGCGCCGTCGTCGGTGATCAGGCCCGCGGTTTCGCGGATGCCGAGCCCGGCCGCCGTGTCACCGACGACCCAGGCGCCGAGCACCGGGCGCATCCCGTCGAATTCCGGCAGCGGGTCCAGCAATTGGTAGACGAAGCCCTCGGCGCCGTAGACCCCGCCGGTGGCGGTCTCCATGCCCGCGCCGACGATGGTCATGTTGGCGCCCTCGCGGCCCAGCTTGGGCTTGCGGATGTACTCGGTGAGCTCGTGCGGGTTGTCCAGGTAGGCGGGCAGCAGGTTCGGATGCCCCGGGTACATCTCCCACAGCACCGCCAGCAGCGCCTTGTTGCTGAGCAGCGTGGTCCACAGCGGCTCGATCCAGGCGGTGGCGGGCAGGCTCTCGACGACGCGCTTGCCGAAGTCGTCGTCGAGGATCCACTCCCACGGGTAGAGCTTGAAGACCGCCTCCATCGGCGCCTCGGCGAGGTCGACGAAGCGGTGCAGCTCGGTGTCGAAACCGATCTCCTCGATCGGCAGCGCGACCGTGTCGAACCCGGCCTCGGCGGCGGTCTCCTGCATGTAGGCGGTGGTCACGTTGTCCTCGCCGGTGGCGTCGGCGCCCGACCAGGTGAAGTGCAGTTCGGTGCCGGGCAGCACGCCGCGCAGCGTGCCCCAGCGTTCCACCAGCTTCTCGTGCAGCGAATTCCATTGGTCGCCACCGGGATACACCTGCTGCAGCCAGTGCCACTGGATGATCGCGGCCTCGAGCAGCGAGGTGGGGGTGTCGGCGTTGTACTCGAGCAGCTTGGCCGGGCGACGCGCGTCGTAGCGCAGGTCGAAGCGGCCGTACACGTACGGGTCACTGCGCCGCCAGGATTCGGTGATCGGGCCCCAGCTCCATTCGGGCAGACCGAAATCGGCGAACCGTTCGGTGAGCACCACCTGCTCGGCCGCGTGCAGGCACATCGATTGCAGCAGTTCCACGTCGGCTTCCAGCGCGAGGATCTCGTCCATCGAGAACTCGTAGTGCACCGACTCGTCCCAATACGGACGCGGCTGGCCGCTGGCATCGCGGCCCGGCGCGCCGTAGACCAGGCCCTGACTCTCGATGATCTGCTGCCAGCCCGGTCGCGGCGTACTCGTCGTCCGCCGCACTAGGACCCGCTCCCGCCGGTGGACTTGCTGCCGAGCCCGCCGCGCTGGATCGTGGTGCCGCTCTTGGTGGTGATGGTGGCGTTGCGCGGCTTCACCGAGCTGCCGCCGACGGGCGGCTTGCCCAGGGTCGGCGTGCCGCCGTAGTGGTAGCGGTACTGCGGCCAGCCGAGCAGGATCAGGCTGCCCGCGCCGCCGTGGCTGGTGTCGCTGCGGAAGTTGGTCTTGCCGTCACCGCAGTTGTCGTCGGGGACGACGATCTCGTTGCCGTTCTGGTCGATCTGCACGCACGAGGCGGTGACCTGGTCCGGCGCGGTGATCGCGCGGTAGGCCAGGTAGCCGCCGCCGACGAGCGCGGCGACGCCGACGATGGCGACGCCGCCGATCATCACCCGCTTCCTGGTGCGCTTCTTCTCCTCGGCCGCCGCCGCGGCCGCGCGCTGCGCCTGGTCGGCCTGCTTGCGCGCCTTGTCGCGGGCTCGCGCCTCGGCGACCGTGGGCGGACGCGGCTGCGTGACGCCGGGTTCCTGCCTGGCCATCCGGCCCGGGCGCGCGGACGGGTCCGCGGGTGGTTCGGGTGCGGCGGGCGGCTGCTGCGGTGCCGGTGGCCACCCCGCCCCGGGATCGGGCGGCGGCCAGCCCGCCCCGGGATCCGGTGGCTGCCACGAGGACCGGCCGGAGCCATCGTCGGAGGGCTCGCCGGGCCGATCGGGCGGACCAGGGTTCTGTGTGCTCACCGCTGCCGCCCCCTAGCCCCCGAAGTCACCACTAGCGCTCCTCGAATCCCGTCATGTCGCCCCGCGCGGGCTCCCAGCTTTCCACAACCAGCTCGACCCGGCCAGGTGCCTGGCCGGACCGTAGCAGCTCGAGCAGCTTCTCGCCCGCCGTTCGTGGTCCTTCGGCCACCACGTGCACCCGGCCGTCGGCGTGGTTGCGGGCGTACCCGATCAGCCCGAGTTCCAGTGCGCGCGAACGGGTCCACCAGCGGAAACCCACGCCCTGCACCATGCCGTGCACCCAGGCGCTCAGCCGCGCCGGTTCACTCATGCGTCGACGGCGAAGTTCAGTGTCACCTTGGTGCCCGCCTTGAGGGTGCGGCCCACGGTGCACACCTTGTCGACGGCCCGCTGCACGGTGACCAGCAGCCGTTCGCGCGCGGCCTCGTCCAGCTCCGACAGGTCGAGCTCGAGGACCTCGTCGAGCTGGGGGTACAGCTCGTTCTCGCGGTCGGCGTCACCGTAGACGCGGATGGTGGCGTCGAAGTCGTCGCCGAGGCGGCGCGACAGCGGCAGGTCGGAGCTGAGTCCGGTGCAGGCGGCCAGCGCGATCTTCAGCAGTTCACCGGGGGTGAACGCGCCTTCCACGCCCTGCGAGGCGATCAGTACCTCGGCGCCGCGGTTGCTGCGCCCGGTGTAGGCCCTGGTGCCGGTGCGCTCGACCCACAGCTCGGTGGGCGCGGTGGTCACGGGTGCGTTCTGCTCAGCCATGTCCTAGATCCTGCCATTCGCGTCGGAGACGTTTCACGCCTGGGAACGTCCGCGCCCGCGGCGGCATTCCGGCGGGGTGACCCCGGGCACGCCTCACTCCTGGAAGCGGTACCCCATGCCCGCCTCGGTGAGCAGGTGCCGGGGGTGGGCCGGGTCGTCCTCGAGTTTGCGGCGCAGCTGGGCCAGATAGACCCGCAGGTAGTGGGTCTCGGTAGCGTACGCGGGACCCCACACCTCGCGCAGGAGTTCCTTGCGCCCCACCAGCTTTCCGCGATGCCGCACCAGCATCTCGAGCATCCCCCACTCGGTGGGCGTGAGGTGCACCGGCTCGCCGCGCTTGGTGACCTTCTTGGCGACCAGGTCGACGGTGAACGCGTCGGTGACGACCACCGGGTCGACGCTGTCGGCCGCGCTCGCCCCGCGCCGCACGGCCGCGCGCAGCCGGGCCAGCAGCTCGTCCATCCCGAACGGTTTGGTGACGTAGTCGTCGGCGCCCGCGTCCAGCGCCTCGACCTTGTCGGCCGAGTCGGTCCGGGCCGACAGCACCAGCACCGGCGCGGAGGTCCACCCGCGCAGCCCGGCGAGCACCTCGATGCCGTCCATGTCGGGCAGGCCCAGGTCGAGGATCACGACGTCGGGGTGCTTCTCGGCGGCGGCGCGCAACGCGGCGGCGCCGTTGCCCGCGGTGACGACGTCGTAGCCGCGCACCGTCAGGTTGATCCGCAGCGCGCGCACGATCTGCGGCTCGTCGTCCACCACCAGCACTGTGCCGCCTCGCCGGGATTTCTGGCCGGACTCGGGCGCGTGGTGGGTGTCGTCGGCCGGTGGTGGGGTGGGTGTGCCCGTGCTCGATGAGTTACCCATGTGCTCACCTTCCTCGGTTGTCATGAGGCGTCGGCGTCCGGGGCTCGGACCGTGGCCGCGGGCAGGTCGACGAGCATGGTCAGGCCGCCGCCGGGGGTCGGTTCGGCGTGCACCGTGCCGCCCATCGCCTCGACGAAACCGCGCACCACCGACAGGCCGAGGCCGACGCCGGTGGTGTTGTCGCGGTCGCCGAGCCGCTGGAACGGTTCGAACAGCTGCTCCTCGGTCCCGGCCGGGACACCGGGGCCCACGTCGACGACCGCGACGGCCACCCGGTCGCCGTCGGGTTCGGCGGTGACCCGCACCGGGGTCTCGCGGCCGGAGTGCCGCAGGGCGTTGTCGATCAGGTTGGCCAGCACCCGTTCCAGCAGGCCACTGTCGGCGAGGACGGACACCTCGCCGACCTCCACCTTCACCCGGTCCATCGCCGCGCGGCGCAGCCCACGGGTGCCCATGCCGACGCTGACCAGCGCCCGGTGCACCGCCTCGTCCATGTACACCTGCCGCGGCTGCGGGCTGACGACGCCGACCGCGAGCCGGGAGGAGTCGAGCAGATTGCCCACCAGCGCGGTGAGCTGGTCGACCGATTCCTCGATGGCTTCCAGTAGCTCCCCGGTGTCCTCGGGTGAGAACTCGATCTCGTCGCTGCGCAGGCTCGACACCGCCGCCTTGGCGCCCGCCAGCGGGGTGCGCAGGTCGTGGCTGACCGCCGAGAGCAGCGCCCGGCGCAACCGGTCGGCCTCGAGCAGCGCCGCGGCCGCGCCCGCCTCCTCGGTCAGCTTCGCCTGCCGCACCAGCCCGACCGCCTGATTGGCGACCGCGCTCAGCACCGGCCGGTCGGCGGCGGTGATCGCGCGCCCCGACAGCAGCAGGTGACTCCGCGCGTCGCCCGCCTCGATGACGGTCTCGGCGTCGGCGATCCGCTGCGGCGGTTCCGGGCCGACGGCGGCGACGATCCGGTCGCCGCACCGCACGCTCACCGCGCGCTGGCCGTAGGTCTCGCGGACCTGTTCGAGCAGGTTGGGCAGATCGGCGCCGTGCAGCACCGAGCCGGCGAACAGCGTGAGCAGTTCGGCCTCGCGGGAGGCCTTGCGCGCCTGCACCGTTCGCTTGGCGGCCACGTCGACCAGGGCCGCCACGGCCACCGCGACGATCAGCAACACCACCACGGTGACGAAGTTGTCGGGCTCGGCGATGGTGAGGCTGTAGCGCGGATCGGTGTAGAACCAGTTCAGCAGCAGCCCCGACAGCAGCGCGGACAGCCCGGCGGGCACCACGCCGCCGAACAGCGCGACCGCGACAACGCCGACGAAGAACATCGCGCTGAGCCCGCCCAGCTGCAACCAGCGATCCAGCAGCACGCCGCACACCATGCTCACCAGCAGCGGCACCAGCACCGCCGCCAGCCACGCGGTGACCGGCCTGCGTGGCCGCAGCCATTTGCGCGCCCCGTGGTGGGCGTGTTCGTGGGTCACCATGTGGACGTCGATCTTGCCCGAGCGTTGCACCACCGTGGCGCCGATGCCCTCGTCGAGCATCCTGGCCCAGCGCGACCGCCGCGAGGTGCCCAGAACCAGCTGCGTCGCGTTGATCTCGCGGGCGAAATCGAGCAGGGCGGTGGGGACGTCGTCGCCGGTCACCGTGTGCAGCGAGGCGTCCAGGCCCGCCGCGAGTTCGCGCAGCGTGCTCATCCGCTCGCTCGACACCCCGGCCAGTCCGTCGCCGCGCACCACGTGCACCACCACCAGATCGGCGCTGGCCTTGGACGCGATCCGCCCGGCCCGGCGCACGATGGTCTCGGATTCGGGTCCGCCGGTGACCGCGACGACCACCCGCTCGCGCGCCTCCCACAGCTCGGTGATCTGGTGATCGGCCCGGTATTTCGCGAGCGCGGCGTCGACCTGATCGGCCAGCCACAGCAGCGCGAGTTCGCGCAGGGCGGTCAGGTTGCCGGGCCGGAAGTAGTTGCGCAGCGCCGCGTCGACCTTGTCGGCGGCGTAGACGTTGCCGTGGGAGAGCCTGCGCCGCAACGCTTCCGGGGTGAGGTCGACCAGCTCGACCTGATCGGCGGCGCGCACCACCGCGTCGGGCACCGTCTCGCGCTGCTCGATGCCGGTGATCTGCCGGACCACGTCGTTGAGGCTCTCCAGGTGCTGCACGTTCACCGTGGAGATCACGTCGATGCCGGCGTCGAGCAGCTGTTCCACGTCCTGCCAGCGCTTCTCGTGCGCGCTGCCGGGGACGTTGGTGTGGGCCAGTTCGTCGACGAGCACCACGGCGGGTTGACGGGCCAGCACGGCGTCGACGTCGAGTTCGGGCAGTGCGGTGCCCCGGTAGACGACGGTCTTCGGCGGAATCCGCTCGATGCCGTCGAGCAGCTCGGCGGTCTTGGTGCGGCCGTGCGTCTCCACCACGGCGGCCACCACGTCGCGGCCGCGTTCCCGCCGCCGGTGCGCTTCGCCGAGCATGGCGTAGGTCTTGCCCACACCCGGCGCCGCACCGAGGTAGATGCGCAGCTGTCCGCGTTTCACCGGTCCATCATCGCGCGCCGCGGCGAGTTGTCCGTCGCACGCACGGGCAACACACCGACGGCCGTCATCGGCTCGTGCGCCGGGTTCGCCCGGCCCAGCGCCCGGATCGTCAGCAGCGATCCGACGAACCCGGCGATCACCGCAATGGTCACTGCAGACACCGCGATCTCTCTTTCCGTGAGCGGGATCCGGTCGCGTCCACCGCGCGCCGGTGACCACTTTCTACCGGCCGGCATCGGCTGCTACCTGGATCTTTACGGGGTGTTGACGAGGATCGGCCCGACCTTGACGCCATTTTTCCGGTCAGCGCGGCCTCGGCGTCAACAACGCGCAAAGGCCGGGCGCTTGGCCGCCAAGAAGTCGTAAGGAAACCACGCCGGCGCCCGAATCGGCGTTTCACTCACCTCGGCGCTTCACCTCGGAGCGCCGAGGAGGTTGGAAATGTCTGTCGTGGTGTTCACGGTGCTCACCGTGGCGATCTTCGCGCTGCTGGGCCTGGTCCAGCGGGGGGTGGAAAAGCTGTGATCGCGAACCTTGCCGGTCTCACCCTGGCCGTCCTCGTCGCCGTGTACATGATCGCGGCGCTGCTCTTCCCCGAGAGGTTCTAGGTGAACACGACCACAGCGGGGATCGCGTTCGTCGCGGCCCTGATCCTCGCGCTGGCCCTGGTGCACATACCGCTGGGCGACTACATGTACCGGGTCTACAGCGGCGACCAGCACTCGCGTGCCGAACGGCTGATCTACCGCGCCATCGGCGCCAAACCCGACGTCGAGCAGACCTGGCCGATCTACGCCCGCAGCGTGCTGGCGTTCTCGGCGGTGAGCATCCTGTTCCTGTTCTTCTTCCAGCTGGTCCAGGGCGCGCTGCCGCTGCACCTGAACGATCCCGGCATCGAGATGACCCCGGCGCTGGCCTGGAACACGGCGGTCAGTTTCGTCACCAACACCAACTGGCAGAACTACTCCGGCGAGTCCACCCAGGGGCACCTGGTCCAGATGGCGGGCCTGGCCGTGCAGAACTTCGTCTCCGCGGCCGTCGGCATGGCGGTGGCGGTGGCGCTGGTGCGCGGGTTCGCCCGCCGCCACACCGGCGACCTCGGCAACTTCTGGGTCGACCTCGTGCGCGGCACGCTGCGGATCCTGCTGCCGATCGCCTTCGTCTTCGCGATCGTGCTGGTCGCGGGTGGCGTCATCCAGAACTTCCACCTGCACGATCAAGTCGCGCAGACCGTCGTCGGCGGGCAGCAGACGCTCACCGGCGGACCGGTCGCCGGCCAGGAGGTCATCAAGGAACTGGGCACCAACGGCGGCGGCTTCTACAACGCCAACTCGGCGCATCCGTTCGAGAACGCGAGCACCTGGACCAACTTCCTGGAGATCTTCCTGCTGATGGTGATCGCCTTCTCGCTGCCGCGCACGTTCGGCTGGATGGTCGGCAGTACCAAGCAGGGGTACGCGATCGTGGCGGTGATGGGCACCATCGCGCTCACGAGCATCGCGCTGACCAACCTGTTCCAGCTGCAGCACCACGGCACGGTGCCGACCGCGATCGGCGCGTCGATGGAGGGCGTGGAAACCCGCTTCGGCGTGGCGAATTCGGCGACCTTCGCGGGCGCGACCACGCTCACCTCGACCGGCGCGGTGAACTCGTTCCACGATTCCTACACCAGCCTCGGCGGCCTGATGACGATGTTCAACATGCAGCTGGGCGAGGTCGCGCCCGGCGGCGTCGGTTCCGGCCTGTACGGCATGCTGATCCTCGCCGTGATCACGGTCTTCGTGGCCGGCCTGATGGTCGGGCGCACCCCCGAGTACCTCGGCAAGAAGATCACGCCGCGCGAAATCAAGCTGGCCGCTTCCTATTTCCTGGTGAGCCCGCTGATCGTGCTGGTCGGCACCGCGGTCGCCATGGCCCTGCCCGGCCAGCGGGCGAGCATGCTCAACAGCGGCCCGCACGGTCTGTCGGAGGTGCTGTACGCCTTCACCTCCGCGGCCAACAACAACGGTTCCGCCTTCGCCGGACTCACCGGCAACACCGAGTGGTTCAACACCGCGCTCGGCCTGGCCATGGTGTTCGGGCGGTTCCTGCCGATCATCGTCGTCCTGGCACTGGCCGGTTCGCTGGCCCGCCAGGGCACCACTCCCGCGTCGATCGGCACGCTGCCGACGCACCGGCCGCAGTTCGTCGGCATGGTCGTCGGCGTGACGGTGATCCTGGTCGCGCTCACCTTCCTGCCCGCGCTCGCGCTCGGGCCGCTCGCCGAAGGAATCCACTGAGATGGCAAGTCCCACCCTCGAAACACCGGCCGCACCCCGGCCCGAACACCGGACCAAGGGCGTTCAGAAGGGCGTCCTCGATCCGAAGCTGCTGCTCACCTCGCTGCCCGACGCGCTGCGCAAACTCGATCCCCGCACGCTGTGGAAGAACCCCGTCATGCTGATCGTCGAGATCGGCGCGGTCTGGTCGACCATCCTCGCGATCGCCGATCCGAGCTTCTTCGCCTGGGCGATCGTGGTGTGGCTGTGGCTGACCGTGGTGTTCGCCAACCTGGCCGAGGCCGTCGCCGAGGGCCGCGGCAAGGCCCAGGCCGACACCCTGCGAAAGGCCAAGACCGACACCGTCGCCCGCCGCCTGACCGACTGGACTCCCGGCGGCCGCATCATCGAGGAGCGGGTCGCCGCACCCGACCTGCGCCGCGGTGACCACGTGGTGGTCGAGGCAGGCCAGGTCATCCCCGGTGACGGCGATGTCGTCGAAGGCATCGCCTCGGTGGACGAATCGGCCATCACCGGCGAATCCGCCCCGGTCATCCGCGAATCCGGCGGCGACCGCTCGGCCGTGACCGGCGGCACCACGGTGCTCTCGGATCGGATCGTCGTGCGGATCACCCAGGAACCGGGCGCCAGTTTCATCGACAAGATGATCGCCCTGGTCGAAGGCGCCAGTCGCCAGAAGACGCCGAACGAGATCGCGCTGAACATCCTGCTGGCCGCGCTCACGATCATCTTCGTCTTCGCGGTGGCCACGTTGCAGCCGCTGGCGATCTTCGCCAAGTCGAACAACCCCGGTGTGCCCGACACCGCGGCGCTGGACATGCACGGCATCACCGGCATCGTGCTGGTCTCGCTGCTGGTGTGCCTGATCCCGACCACCATCGGCGCGCTGCTCTCGGCCATCGGCATCGCGGGCATGGACCGGCTCGTGCAACGCAATGTGCTGGCCATGTCGGGCCGCGCGGTCGAGGCCGCCGGGGATGTGAACACCCTGCTGCTCGACAAGACCGGCACCATCACCCTCGGCAACCGCCAGGCCGCCGAATTCGTTCCGATGCCGGGCATTCCCGACGACGAACTGGCCGACGCGGCGCAGCTGTCCAGCCTCGCCGACGAGACGCCGGAGGGGCGCTCGATCGTCGTGTTCGCCAAGCAGGCGTTCGGCAAGCGGGAACGCTCCGCGGGCGAGCTGCCCGGTGCCACCTGGGTGGACTTCACCGCGCAGACCCGCATGTCGGGCGTCGACCTCGCCGACGGGCACCAGCTGCGCAAGGGGGCAGCCGGTGCGGTCACCGAATGGGTTCGCGCCCAGGGTGGTTCGGTGCCGGGCCAGGCGGCGGTGATCGTCGACGGCATCTCGGCGTCGGGCGGTACGCCGCTGGTGGTCGGTGAGGTCAAGGACGGCATGCCGCGGCTGCTCGGCGTCATCCATCTCAAGGATGTCGTCAAACAGGGCATGCGGGAACGCTTCGACGAGATGCGCCGCATGGGCATCCGTACGGTGATGATCACCGGCGACAATCCGCTGACCGCCAAGGCGATCGCCGACGAGGCCGGGGTCGACGACTTCCTCGCCGAGGCCACGCCGGAGGACAAGCTCGCCCTGATCAAGAAGGAACAGGACGGTGGCCGCCTGGTCGCGATGACCGGCGACGGCACCAACGACGCCCCCGCCCTGGCCCAGGCCGACGTGGGCGTGGCGATGAACACCGGCACCTCGGCCGCCAAAGAGGCGGGCAACATGGTCGATCTGGATTCGGACCCGACCAAGCTGATCGAGATCGTCGAGATCGGCAAGCAGTTGCTCATCACCCGTGGCGCGCTCACCACGTTCTCCATCGCCAACGACATCGCCAAGTACTTCGCCATCATCCCGGCATTGTTCGTGGGACTGTTCCCCGGCCTCGACGCGCTCAACATCATGCGCCTGGCCAGCCCGCAGTCGGCGATCCTGTCCGCGGTGATCTTCAACGCGATCATCATCGTGGCGTTGATCCCGCTGGCGCTGCGCGGTGTCGACTACCGGCCGAGCAATGCCTCGACGCTGTTGAGCCGCAACCTGACCATCTACGGCCTGGGCGGCATCATCGCGCCGTTCCTCGGTATCAAGCTCATCGACCTGCTCGTTCAACTCCTCCCCGGGATGTCCTGAAATGCGTCTGTCAACCTGGATCCGTCAGCATCTGGCCGCGCTGCGCGCCCTGCTCGTCCTGACCGTGATCACCGGAATCGTCTACCCCGTCGCGGTTTTCGCGGTGGCACAGCTGCCGGGGCTCAGCGAGAAGGCCGACGGCTCGCTGCTGGAGCGGGACGGAAAGCTGGTGGGCTCCAGCCTGATCGGGCAGTCGTTCACCGACGCCGACGGCAAGGCGGTGGCACGGTACTTCCAGAGCCGTCCCTCGGCGGCGGGCGAGGGCTACGACCCGCTGGCCACCGGCGCGAGCAATCTCGGCCCGGAGGACATCGTCGACACCGCCGACCGCACGAGTCTGCTGAGCACCGTATGCGCGCGATCGAAGGAGGTCGGCGACCGTGAGGGGGTCGACGGCGCCCGGCAGTTCTGCACGAAAGACGGTGTCGGCGCGGTGCTCTCGGTGATCGGGCCGCGTGATGCCGACGGTGACGTGTCCCGACCTGTCCAGGTGGTGAGCGTCAACGAACTCTGCCCGGCGCGGCCGTTCCTCGCCACCTTCCGTGACGTGGCGGTGGAGTGCGCGCGCGACGGCGAGGACTACGCGGTGGGCCGGATCATCCCGGTCCTCGGGGACGCCCCCGCCGACCCGGCCGTCCCCGCGGACGCGGTCACCGCCAGTGGCAGTGGTCTGGATCCGCACATCTCCCCGGAGTACGCGGCCATCCAGGTCGCGCGGGTGGCGCGGGCACGCGGCGTCACCGACGACCAGGTGCGCGCGGTGGTCGACGCCCACACCGACGGCCGCACGCTGGGCTTCCTCGGCGCGCCGCGGGTGAATGTCGTCGAGCTCAATCTCGCACTGGACGAACAGTTCCCGCCGCGCGGCTGAACCCACGACCGAGGCGGGGCCGGATCGTGACGGATCCGGTCCCGCTCCGTGTCATTGCTCGTCGGTGATCAGTGCCCAGCCTTCCGGCAGCCCGGTCACCGTGACCGCCGACCCGCAGACCTCGAGATCGACGGTGACCCCACCGAGCCGGAACTCCGACATCCGCACGCAGCCCCACGTCGACGGCACCTGCGGCCGCAACGTCAGGGTCTTGGCGGGTACGTCGGGGTCGAGCCCGAGGAACGACCGCACCAGCAGCAGCGGCGCCGCACTGGCCCACGCCTGCGGGGAGCAGGAGGTGGGGTAGGGCACCGGCGCCGCGAAGCGGGCGCGCGGGAAACCACAGAACAGTTCGGGCAGCCTGCCGTCGAACGCGGCGGCCGCGTCGAGCAGGCCGGCCGAGAGCTTCGTCGCCAGTTCGACCGCGCCCGGCACGTGCTGATACCGCATCAGCCCGGCGACCGCGATCGCCGTGTCGTGGGGCCAGATCGAGCCGCAGTGATAGCTCATCGGGTTGTAGGCGCCCATGTTCGAGGCCAGCGTGCGCAGCCCGAACCCGGAATCCATCTCCGCCTTCGCCAGGTTCCGGATCAGGATCTCGGCGTGCTCGTCGGTGGCGATGCCCGACCACAGACAGTGCGCCGCGTTGCTGGTCAGCGCGTCGATCTGGCGCTTGCTGCCGTCCAGCGCCACGGCGTACCAGCCGCAGTGCGGTAGCCAGAACTGTTCGGCGAACTTGGTCCGCAACTCGGCGGCCCGCTCGCGCATCCGCGTCGCCAGGGCGGGATCGTCGAAGGCGTCGGCGAGTTCGGCGCGCGACAGGTACGCCGCGTACACGTAGCCCTGCACCTCGCACAGCGCGATCGGGGCCTGGGCGATGTGGCCGGTGGCGTCGTTGATGCCGTCGAAGCTGTCCTTCCAGCCCTGATTGATCAGGCCGCGATCGGTGGCGCGCACGTACTCCACGAAACCGTCGTCGTCACGGTCGCCGAAATCGGTGATCCAGCCGATGGCGGCGTCGGCCGCGGGCAGCAGCGTCGCGATCGAGGCGGGTTCGGCGCCCCAGCGCAGGCATTCGGCCAGCAGCATCACGAACAGCGGGGTGGCGTCGACGGTGCCGTAGTAGATCTGGCCGCCGAGCACCTGGCCGACGGCGGGTCCGCGCCGCATCTCGTGCATGATCCGGCCCGGCTCCTCCTCCACCAGCGGATCCACTGTCTGACCTTGCAATTCGGCGAGCTGCTGGAGGGTGCCGAGGGCGAGATCGGTCTCCAGCGGCAGCGACATCCACGCGGTGAGCAGCGAGTCGCGACCGAACAGCGTCATGAACCAGGGCGCGCCCGCGGCGACGAACGGCCTGCCCGTGCCCGAATCGGTGTGGATCTGCAACGCGCCCAGGTCGCTCTCACTGCGCCGCAGCACCCGGTTGAGCAGGCTCGAGTCGGCGGTGATGTCGGTGGCGGTGGCCCGCCACGCCTGGATCTTGCGCACCGGCTCGCTGGCCCGGTAGCGCTCGCCGGGGGTGCCCTGGGTCTGCGGGCGCTGTGCGGCACCCGCGGGTTGCGCGGTGATCTCGGTCTGCCAGCGTCCCCCCGCGGGGACGACGACGCGCCAGATCATGGTGCCGGGCAACACCATCGGTTCCACGGTCGAGGTGAGCGCGAGTCCGCGCGACAGGTCGGCCCGGTCGTGCAGCAGCAGCTCACCGTCGGCGGTGGTCATCTCCGCCCGGCGGCCGCCCATCCGGCCTTCCTTCACCGAGAACAGGTCGACGAAATCGGCGTCGACGTGTAGCTCGAGCACCACCGCGGTGGCCTCGCGGCTCATGTTCTCCAGCGTGATCAGCTCGTGCATGCCCTCGGCGACCAGGCGGTCGCGCACGACGAGCAACGTGCTGTCGGCCCGGCCCTGCTGCGGCGGCCTCCGCAGCACGAACCGTGCCGCGAAGGCCTCCGGGCTGAGCACCGACAGCGGCTCGGGCCGCTTGCCGTCGATCATCAGCTCCCAGCGCGAGATCACCCGGGCGTCACGGAAGAACAGGCCCTGCGGCTTGCCGGGCTCGATGTCGCCGAGCCGGTCGGACAGGCAGAAGGTGCCGCCTTCGACGAGGGTGACGTTGCCGCCGCTGCCGCCGAGCCCGGCGGGTTCC
The DNA here is from genome assembly GCF_900637185.1 of Nocardia asteroides. Lineage (NCBI taxonomy): Bacteria > Bacillati > Actinomycetota > Actinomycetes > Mycobacteriales > Nocardiaceae > Nocardia > Nocardia asteroides. Next base: position 5,729,110 of record NZ_LR134352.1, read on the forward strand.
CCCGCGTTGAGCGGGCTCGGCGACGACGTACTGTCCAGGCTCATACGCGCCCGCTGACCGCCGCCCCGACGGGCATCGGCATCGCGAACGCGTTGCCGTAGCCGATCGTGGTGCGGGCCAACAATTGCCGGTAGACCTGCTCGTAACCACCACCGAGGGTGTCGGCGCCGAAGTTCGCCTCCACGTGCGCCCGGCAGGCCGCCGGATCGAACGACGCGACCTCGGCGATCGCAGCGGGCAGTTCGTCGGGTTCCTCGCAGATGCGTCCGGTGACGCCGTCGACCAGGACCTCGGCCACGGCTCCCCCGCGCAACGCGACGACCGGCGTTCCGCAGACCATCGACTCGATCATCACCATGCCGAACGGCTCCTCCCAGCGAATGGGGAACAGCAGACACCTCGCTCCGGACAAGAGTTTACGCTTGGCCGCCGCGTCGGCGAGACCGAATACGTGATCGCTCTCGGTCAGCCGCGGTCGCACGTACTCCTCGAAGTACGCCTTTTCGGGCGGCTCGGAGCATTTACCGGCCAGGATGAGCGGAATACCGGCCTCGTGCGCGGCGTCGAGCGCCAGATGTGGACCCTTGTCCATGGTGAAGCGGCCGAGGAACAGGGCGTAGTCCTGCTTCTCGGTCTGGAACGGCCACAGGTCCGGCCGCAGCGCGTTGTGCACGCGCCCCGCCCACGGCAGTTCCGGCGCCAGTTCCCGCTGCCGGTCGCTGATCGCGACGAGCGAGCATTCCTCGCCCAGTTCGCGGTAGTAGCGGTAGCAGTCGTCCTGGACGGGACCGTGCACGGTGACCACCGTCGGCAGGCCCAGATTGGCGTAGGCGGGCGCGTTCAGCGGACCGGCGAAGGTGTGATCGTGCACCAGGTCGATACCGTCGGTCTCGGCCAGCCGCTCGATCGCGCGACGCACCCGCAGCGCGTGCACCACCTCGGGAAAGGGATCGCCGAGGCGTTCCGGCACGATCCGGTCCCAGAGCGGGACGAACTCCGCCTTGGTGCCCGGTTCGCCCGCCCCGAACAGGGTGACGTGATGGCCGCGCTCACACAGTGCGTCGACCAGATCCGCGACCACGGCCTCGACGCCGCCGTAGGCCTTGGGTGGGACATCGAAATACGGTGGGACCACCATGGCGATCCGCAGTGGGCCGTCGTTGTGCTCGATCGAATAGAGATCGGACGTGGAGAACCCGGTCGGCGACATTGCCGACATATCTGTACTCATGACCATCCTTCCAGGGACACAACCTCGCAACACTTGCGCGAACAAGAGATGGCCGCCTCGGCGGGGTGGAGACGAGAGCTTCACCGCCGTCCATGGGGCATGGTTGGCCTGGTCAGACGCGGAGCGCACCGCACGGGTGCCCGTCTGAACAGAGGGGCCGTAGTGGAAGGTACCCCGCTACCCGGGAGTAAACCAGTGGGTTGCTGACCGAGTCTGTCGGCGATTTCCCGACAAGACAGGAGATTACGCCGTCAGAGCCGGTCTACGGTGTACAGAATTTCGGTTCCACCGGGTCGACGCACGGGATGTTGCCGAACTCGGTCATGGTGAGCCTGGCCTTACCCCGGGTGAGATAGTCCAGGAACTGGGCAACCAGCGAATCACCGGCGACCGGCCCGTGCGTGTAGGCGTACTCGACGCCGGTGAACTCGTAGTCGCCGGACCGGATCGTCGTCGGCGTCGGGCTCACCCCGTCGACGGTCACCGCCCGCACCCCGTCCCGGACGGCGGAGGTCTCCAGATATCCCACCGCCCCTGGGATTTTGGCAACGAACGCAGCCACTTCCTCGGTGAGGTCCACCTCGCACTGCGCGCCGCCGGCGGCCATGCCGACGCAGCTCGTGTAGCGGAACACCTTGCGGTTGTCCTCGAGCAGCCGCGCCTCCAGTGCGCGCCGGGTGCCGGATCCGGCGGTCCGGTCGATCAGCACCACCGGCAGATCCGGCCCGCCGATCTGGCTCCAGTTGCGGATGTTTCCCCGGTACAGGTCCCTGATCTGCTGCGTCGTCAGATCTTTCACGCCCACCGCGGGATGTACCACCAGCGAGAACGAGGCCAGGGCCAGCGGCAGCTCGGTCAGCGTCTCGAACGAGGTGCCCTTGGAGCCGTCGCCGATCGCCAGCATGCCCGTGGTCGGGCCCGCCGTGGCCAGGGCGCGCAGCCCGGGTTCGGTGCCGTCGAAGTCGAAGGTGAAGTGCGCACCGGTGCAGGTCTTCTCGTAGGTCTGGGCCGCCCGGCGGATCATTGGCGCCATGGCGGTGGAGCCGACGATCGTCAGCGAGCCCGCGGCGCAGTCGCGCGGCGGTGGATCGCCGCGGAGCACGGTGGCCAGCAACTGCACCATCACCACCAGGGCGAGGAACACGCTCAGGCCCAGCAGCGCGGGTTCGCGCCGCGAGCGGCTGGTGGTCTCGACGAATCGGCCGCCTTTGAGGCTGCCCGCCTGGCGGACCACCTTCTCCGCGTTGACGTCCTGCGGATCCGGCGCCGGGCCGGTGAGCACCGCCAGCACCTTGTAGTGCTCGCCGCGTTCGAGCCGCTCGCTCGGCAGCACGATCCGCGCCACGTTGTCGGTGCCCGTGCTCGGCGCCAAGTCCCGCAGCGCCTCGCTGTGCGTCGGCACCGATTGCCCGGTGCGGGTGACCCGCTCGGTCACCTCCAGCGCGCGAATGGTGTGGTGGGGGAACAGCAGGCGCGGGCTCTCGGCGGCGGCGTAGTCGTCGTCCTCGATCACCGTGGAGCCGTAGTTCTCGATCCGGATCAGCACCACCGATACCGGATCGGTGGCGTCCGGTGCCGCGGCGCCGTTGGCGTCGGTGAGCTGGATCCGGCTGGCCGGAGTGTTCATCTGCACGCGATAGCCGAGGCGTTTGCGCCCGACGAAGACGAACTCGCGCAGGAACGCCGCCGTGGCCACGAGCAGGCCCAGCGTCGACAGCACGATCTCGACCGGGAACTCCCCCATCGACTCCCCCTGACCCCGGATACCTGTCTCCGACTGTCTATCAGGCGGATCCGCGCGTGCGGCGCCCGACGCCGGGTGTTCGGCGAGTCTTCACCCGGTGGTCGTCGCGCACCAGGCCAGCAGCTCGTCCACCGGCCAGGTGTTGATCACCCGCTCGGCGGGCACGGCGTGGGCGACGGCGCGCTCGCATCCGTAACCCTGCCAGTCCAATTGGCCCGGGGCGTGGGCGTCGGTGTCGATGCTGAAGTGGCAGCCCATCTCGACGGCGAGCGCGAGCAGGCGCCCGGGTGGGTCACGGCGTTCGGGGCGGCAGTTGATCTCGACGGCGGTGCCGTAGGTGCGGCAGGCCTCGAAGACGACCTCGGCGTCGAAGGTCGACTCGGGCCGGGTGCCGCGGCCGCCCGTGACCAGTCGCCCGGTGCAGTGACCGAGCACGTCGACATTCGGGTCGGCGACCGCGTACACCATGCGCTTGGTCATGGTGGCACTGTCGGCACGCAGGTGCGAGTGCACGCTGGCCACCACCACGTCGAGGCGTTCGAGCAGGTCGGCACGCTGGTCGAGGCCGCCGTCGTCGAGGATGTCGACCTCGATGCCGGTGAGAATCCGGAAGGGCGCCAGCTGTTCCCGGAGTTCGTCGATCACGTCGAGCTGGCGCAGCAGCCGGTCGGCGGATAGGCCGTTGGCCACCTTCAGGCGGGGCGAGTGGTCGGTCAGCGCGCAGTACTCGTGCCCCAGCGCCGCGGCCACGCCCATCATCTCGGCGATGGGGCTGCCACCGTCGGACCAGTCCGAGTGGGTGTGCAGATCACCGCGCAGCAGCGTCCGCAGCGCCGCGCCGTCAGGACCGATGGGCTTGGCCGCGCCGCGCAGTTCGGTCAGATAGTCGGGAACCGTTCCGGCCCATGCCTGTTCGATGACGGCCGCGGTCTTGGGACCGATGCCGGGCAGCTCGCGCCAGCTGTGCTCGCGCGCCCTGGCGGCCTGCTCGGCCTCGGTCAGTCCCGCGACGACGTCGGCGGCCCGGCGGTACGCCTTCACCCGGTGGGTCTCCGCGCGGGAGCGTTCGAGCCAGAACGCGATCTCGCGCAGTGCGGCCACCGGACCGGGCCCCGCCGCCGTCGCCATGGCGGCTACTTGATCCGACCGTATTTGAGGAACGCGACGCCGTCGGCGTACACGCGGCTGGTGATCACCCGGAACCGTTCCGGCGCGGGCAGTTTCGCGCCACCGCCGAACAGCGGGCGGCCGGTCCCCAGGACCACCGGATGCAGTTTGAGGAACACCTGGTCGATCTCGGGCAGCAGGGTCTGGGCCAGCTCCCCGCCGCCGCACAGCCAGATCCCGAGCCCGGGTTCACGTTTCAGCGCGCGCACGGCCCCGAGCGGGTCGTCCGCGATCAGCTCGACACCGGGCGCCGGCGCCTCGGGCAGTGTCGTGGACACCACGAACTGGCGCAGGTGCTCGTAGGGGCTGGCGGTCCCGGTGCGCACGCCGAAGTCGTGGGTCTTGCGGCCCATGACGACGGTGTCGAAGTACAGGTTGCCCGCCGCGATGCCGCGCGATTCGCGCACCTTGGTGGGCAGGGTCTCCGGATACTGCGAGATGATCGCGGGCATGTGGTCGCCGCCGACCGGGAAGAAGTCCAGGGTCCCGTCCTCGGCGGCGATGAAACCGTCGATCGTCGATGCCACGAAATAGGTCAGCTTGCGCATAACGTCCTCCTGCACGGACCCGGTCCGAAACGACCTGTCAGGAGAAACGGTAGCGCGCCCGGATCAGCGGCGACGCGGCTTCCGCTGACACTTCGGGCAGGAAAACGACGATCGATTCATGAATTGCTCGCGGATCAGCAGCGAGCCGCACCGGTCGCACGGCTCGTTCTCGCGTCCGTAAGCGGCCAGTGACCGGGAGAAATAGCCGGATTCACCGTTCACGTTCACATACAGCGCGTCGAAGGACGTGCCGCCGACGGCCAGCGCTTCGGTCATGACCGCGGTGACGCCGTCGAGCAGGGTCCGCACCACGGGGCGGGTCAGCTCGGCCGCGACCCGCGTGCCGTGCAGGCCGGCCCGCCACAGCGCCTCGTCCGCGTAGATGTTGCCGATGCCCGACACCACCGTCTGATCGAGCAGCACGCGCTTGATCTCGGTGTTCTTGGCCCGCACCGCCGCGACCACGGCTTCGCGGTCGAAGCGCGGGTCCAGCGGGTCACGAGCGATGTGGGCGACCACGTCGGGCACCACGGTGCCGTCGATCTCGACGAGCTCGGCCAGCGCCCAGCCGCCGAAGGTGCGCTGGTCCACGAAGCGCAGCTCGGTGCCGTCACCGAGGGCGGCGCGGATGTGGGCGTGCTTCTCGACCGGCGCGCCCGCGGGCTGCACCAGCATCTGGCCGCTCATGCCGAGATGGACGACCAGGGCGGTACCGGGCTCGTCGAAGGTGAGCCAGAGGTATTTGCCGCGCCGCCGCGCGGCCTCGATCGTGCGCCCGGTCAGCCGGGCGGCCAGATCGGCGCCGCCGCCGAGATGCCTGCGGACAGCCCGGGGATGGGTGACGGTGACGGTGTCGACGACGCGGCCGACCGCGTGCTCGGCCAGACCGCGCCGGACCACCTCGACTTCGGGCAGTTCGGGCAACGGTCAGGCTTCGGCTTCGGTGGCGGATTCGTCGGTGAGTGCCTGGTAGGCGGCGCCGGCGGCCTTCTGCTCGGCTTCCTTCTTGGAGCGCCCGACACCCGAACCGTAGGGCCGACCGGCGATCACCGTGGTGGCGGTGAACTCCTTGTTGTGGTCGGGACCGGTCGAGGTGATCTCGTAGCTGGGCACACCGAGACCGCGTTCGGCGGTGAGCTCCTGCAGGCTGGTCTTCCAGTCGAGGCCGGCGCCCATGCGGGGGCCGCGCTCGAGGAGTTCGGCGAACAGGCGCAGCACGACGCCACGGGCCACTTCGATGCCGTGCTCGAGATGGACGGCGCCGAGCAGGGACTCCATGCCGTCGGCGAGGATGCTCGGCTTGTCGCGGCCGCCGGTGAGCTCTTCGCCCTTACCGAGCAGCAGATACTGACCGAGGCCGCCGTTGCCGAGGCCACGGGCCACCTCGGCGAGCGCGTGCATGTTCACCACACTGGCGCGCAGCTTCGCGAGCTCACCCTCGGACTTGTCCGGGTGCTCGGTGTAGAGGCGCTCGGTGATGCTGAGGCCGAGCACCGAGTCGCCGAGGAACTCGAGGCGCTCGTTGGTCGGCAGACCGCCGTTCTCGTACGCGTACGACCGGTGCGTCAGCGCGAGGCGCAGCAGCTCCGGTCGTACGTCGACACCGAGGGCGGTGAGCAGGTCGGCGTGATCCGCCGAACCCGCGGAATCTTTGCTGGCTGTCACGAATCAGACAGCAGCGGTGACCTGGCGGCCCTTGTAGGTGCCGCAGGACGGGCACGCGATGTGCGGGAGGGTCTTCTCACCGCAGGCACGGTTCGGGCAGGTGACCAGGGTCGGCGCGACGGCCTTCCACTGGCTGCGCCGCGACCGGGTGTTGGAACGGGACATCCGGCGCTTGGGAACAGCCACGGCTACTTCTCCTCTGTGTTTTCGCTGACCACGCGGGCATCGTCTGCCGCGGGAGCGGATCGGTCTGGGGTGGTGGAACCCTCAGCGGGGTCGCCGGTGCCGGGCGCGTCAGCGGCGAAATTCGCCAACTTGGCCCAGCGAGGGTCCAGTATCTCATGCCCATGATCAGGACCCGCAATCGCCATCCGCACACCGCACTCGGGGCACAGGCCCGCGCAGTCCGGGGTGCACAGCGGCTGCAGCGGAAGCTCCAGCCCGATGGCGTCGAGGATCACCGGCTCGAGATCGATGAGGTCGTCTTCCATGCGGTAGACCTCGTCGTCCTCGGTCGTCTGTTCGGTGGTGCTGTCCGGATACGCGAACAGCTCCGTCAGACGAATCTCGACCTGGTCGTCGAACGGTTCGAGGCAGCGCGAGCACTCCCCGACCGTCGGCCCGGACACCGTGCCGGTGACCAGCACGCCTTCCGAGACGGCCTGCAACTGCAGGTCGAGTTCCACCGCGGCGTCGGCCGGGATGGCGATCAGGTCCAGACCCAGCCGCTCATGGTCGGTGACGGTACGACGCAGCTCCCGCATGGTTCCCGGCCTGCGGCCGAGACTGCGGACATCCAGCACGAAGCCGGCGTCGGACACAGGACCACTGGTCTTGTGCGGACGCGACGGCGAACCGGAGGCGGCGGGCATCACTGACTCACTTACTTCTGAGGGGATTTGGGCAACCACTCAACAGTACGGCAGGACCCCGCCCGAACTCAAAACGCCCGGCTGCTCAGCGCCGGTGCTCGGCGGCGTATTCCGGGTAGTCGACCGCCGGACCACCCCGCATCTGCGCGCGGCCGCGGCTGATCGAGCGCCGCGTGGTGCTGAGGGTCTCCTCCATCTCGGCGAGCCTGCCGCCGAAATCGGCCATCCGCTCGTCGACGTAGTCGTCACACTCGGCGCGGACCCGGTCGGCCTCGGCCTGGGCGGTGTCGATGAGCCGGGCCGACTCGGCGTGCGCGGCCCGCACGACCTCGGTCTGGGCAACCAGCCTGGCCTGCTCGGCCTTGCCGTCGGCCACCGAGCGCTCGTAGGAGTCCTTACCGGCCTGGATGGCCCGGTCGGCGTCGATCTGGGCGCGGCCGGTGAGCTCGTCGTACTCGGCGTTGCCGTCGGCGATCACCTGCTCGGCCTCGGACTGCGCGGTCGCGACCAGGCGGTCGGCGTGCGCGGTGGCCTCGGCGACCATGCGGTCGGCGTGCGCCTTGGCGTCGGACAGGATCCGGTCGGCCTCGGCGCGGGCGTTCTCGATGGTGGTGCGGGCCTGCTCGTTGGCCGAGTTCACGGTGGTCTCGGCGCCGGTGCGGGCGTCGCCGACGATCTTGTCGCGGTGATCGAGGACGTCCTGGGCGTCGTCGAGCTCACCGGGCAGGGCGTCGCGGACGTCGTCGAGCAGTTCGAGGACGTCGCCGCGCGGCACGATGCAGCTGCGGGTCGGCGGGATGCCGCGCGCCTCTTCGACGATGGCGACCAGTTCGTCGAGCGCTTCGAATACGCGATACATGCTCACTACCCTCCTGCTGACTCACGGCGAAACCCACTACCGCCGACGCCCAGTGTGCCCGTCGGCGGCGCGTGTTCCGAATGTCGTCGCGGTGTGTCGCGACAGTGTCCAAGATCGCATCGATATCAAGTGGAGTGAATCCCTCCACTTCCGCTACCATCGGAAGGCACGACAACGCCGTCCGCCGGGAAGCACTGCACGTTCTCCGCTGTTGTACTCCTCGACGCTCGTTCATTGCGATCGGAGTCGACCATGACCGTTCTGGAAACACCGAGAACCTCGGTGTCGCACGTCGCGGGCATGTTCGCACCCTGGGCAGGCCCGTTCCCCGCGGTCGTTCCCGTGGAGCCGGTGCCGAGCCTGCGCCCCCAGTTCGAGCGGGCGCTCACCTACCTGCGCGGCGACCGCGCCTTTCCCCAGCTCATCCGCTTCGCCCTGGTCGGCGGTTCCAGCAATATCGCCTACGTGCTGCTGTTCTTCGCCATGCACGGGGTGGGGCCGCTGATCGCGAATGTGGCGGGGTCGGTGGTCAGCACCGTCATCGCCAACGAGCTGCACCGCCAGCTCACCTTCCACGCCGCGGACCGGGTCACCTGGTTCACCGCCCAGTGGGAAGGCGGCGGACTGGCCCTGCTCGGCCTCGGCATCACCACGGCCGGCCTGGCCGCCCTCGGCGTGTGGGCGCCCGGCCTCGGTGACAGCGTGCAGGCACTGGCCGTGCTCGCCATCACCGCCGCCGTCGGCGGTATGCGCTTCCTCGCGCTGCGCGGCTTGGTCTTCTGATCCGCCTCTCCGCGACTCTGGCCAGATTCAGGCGGGAATCACGGCGCGTCGGCGGCCGACGGAGAGCGGTGAGTGATCGTCGCCCGTCCCCGGCGAGTTACCCATGTGCTGCTGAGATCAGCTCCGGCGTTCGGCGAGGCGGTCGAGGAGGCGCTTGTGGACCGCGGGCGGGAGCATGTCGCTCACATTGCCGCCGTAGGCCGCGACTTCCTTCACCAGGGAGCTGGACAGGAAGCTCAGGGCCGGGTTGGTGGCGATGAAGAAGGTGTCGACGCCGGCCAGCTTGTGGTTCATCTGCGCCATCTGGAGTTCGTAGCCGAAGTCGCCCGCGTCGCGCAGGCCCTTCACGATGGCGCCGACGCCCTCCTGCTTGGCGAAGTCCACCAGCAGACCCTGCCAGGAGGCGACCCGCACATTGGGCAGGTGGGCGACCGACTCACGCAGCAGTTCGATGCGCTCGTCGACGGTGAACATGCCCTGTTTCTTGGGGTTCACCATCACCGTGACGATCACTTCGTCGAACTGCGCGGCCGCGCGGGCGAAGACATCGAGGTGACCGTTGGTGACCGGGTCGAAGGAGCCGGGGCACAGTGCTGCAGCCATGCTCAGACGCTAGCACCGAATTCGGCGAGCTCGATTCTGGTCTCCCCGTATTTGCGCGGCTTCAGCGCCGCATAGCCTGCGGGCCAGGCGATCTCGGGCGACCGGATGGACCGCTCGACGATCACCAGCGCGTCGGGCGCGAGCCAGCCGTTGGCCGCCAGCGCGGTCAGGTCGGCGAGCACGTCGGTGGTGCTCACGTCGTAGGGCGGGTCGGAGAACACCACGTCGAACGCGGTGGGCGCGGGGTGCGCCAGCACCGAACCGACCGTGCCGAGGCGCAACTCGGCGCCGGGCAGGCCGAGCTCGGCGATATTGGCGCGCACCACCGCGGCCGCCTTGCGATCGGACTCGATCAGCAGGGCGTGCGCGGCCCCGCGCGAGAGTGCCTCCAGGCCGAGCGCGCCCGACCCCGCGTACAGGTCGACCACCCGCGCGCCGTCGAGATCCAGGCGCGCGTCGATCGCGCTGAACAGGGCTTCGCGCACCCGGTCCGAGGTGGGCCGGGTACCGGCGGGCGGCACCTTCAGCCGCCGCCCGCCCGCCGTACCCGCGACGATGCGCGTCATTCCGACTCGCGCGCAGCCAGTTCCACCAGCAGATCGCCGCCCTCGACCTGCTGCACCTTGGCCGTCGCGATGCGGCCGACGATGCCGCCGCGCGGCGCGGTGATGGCGGCCTCCATCTTCATGGCCTCGATGGTGCCGATGGTGTCGCCCGCGTGGATCTCGTCGCCTTCGGTCACCGCCAGGGTGACGACACCGGCGAACGGCGCCGCGATGTGGCCGGAGTTGTTCTTGTCGGCCTTCTCCGCCGCGGGCACCTCGGAGGCGATGGCCCGGTCCCGCACCGCGACCGGGCGCAGCTGCCCGTTCATGATGCACATGACGGTGCGCATGCCCTTCTCGTCCGGCTCGGAGATCGCCTCGAGGCCGATGAGCAGCGTGACGCCCTTCTCCAGCTGCACCCGGTGCTCCTCGCCGCGGCGCAGACCGTAGAAGAACTGGTTCTCCGACAGGCCGGTGGTGTCGCCGTACTTCTCCCGGTGCGCGAGGAACTCCGCGGTCGGGCCGGGGAACAGCAGCCGGTTCAGGGTGCCGCGACGCTCCAGCGAGGTGCCGTCGAGACCGGCCTGATCGGCCGCGGTCAGCGGGGTCTCCGGCTTGGGCTCGTTGCGCCCGGCCAGCGCCTTGCTGCGGAACGGCTCCGGCCAGCCACCGGCGGGCTCGCCCAGCTCCCCGCGCAGGAAGCCGATCACCGAGTCCGGGATGTCGTAGCGGCCCGGATCGGCGGCGAAGTCCTCGATGCCGACGCCGGTGCCGACCAGCGCCAGCGCCAGGTCACCGACGACCTTCGACGACGGGGTCACCTTGATCAGGCGGCCCAGCAGCCGGTCGGCCGCGGCGTACTTGGCCTCGACCTCCTCGAACCGGTCGCCCAGCCCCAGCGCGATGGCCTGCTGCCGCAGGTTCGACAGCTGACCACCCGGGATCTCGTGGGTGTAGACGCGGCCGGTCGGCGCGGGCAGACCCGACTCGAACGGCGCGTACACCTTGCGCAGCGCCTCCCAGTACGGCTCCAGATCGCAGACGTTCTGCAGGTTCAGCCCGGTGTCGTGCTCGGTGTGCGCGGCGGCGGCCACGATGGCCGACAGCGCGGGCTGGGAGGTGGTGCCCGCCATCGCGGCGCTGGCGCCGTCGACCGCGTCGGCACCGGCCTGCCAGGCCGCCAGGTAGGTGGCCAGCTGACCGCCGGGGGTGTCGTGGGTGTGCACGTGCACCGGAAGATCGAAGTTGCTGCGCAGCGCGGTGACCAGCTTCGCCGCGGCGGGCGCGCGCAGCAGACCGGCCATGTCCTTGATCGCGAGCACGTGCGCGCCCGCGTCGACGATCTGCTCGGCCAGCTTCAGGTAGTAGTCGAGGGTGTAGAGCGACTCGTTCGGGTCGAGCAGGTCACCGGTGTAGGACAGCGCGACTTCGGCGACGGCCGTGCCGGTCTCGCGCACCGCGTCGATGGCCGGGCGCATCTGGTCGACATTGTTGAGCGCGTCGAAGATGCGGAAGATGTCGATGCCGGTGGTCGCCGCCTCGGACACGAACGCGCGGGTGACCTGCTCCGGGTACGGCGTGTAGCCGACGGTGTTGCGGCCGCGCAGCAGCATCTGCAGGCAGATGTTGGGCACGGCCTCGCGCAGCGCAGCCAGCCGCTCCCACGGGTCCTCGTGCAGGAAGCGCAACGCCACGTCGTAGGTGGCGCCGCCCCAGGCCTCGATCGAGAGCAGTTCCGGGGTGAGCCGCGCGACGTGCCCGGCGACGCCGAGCAGGCCGTTGGTGCGCACCCGGGTGGCCAGCAGCGACTGGTGCGCGTCGCGGAAGGTGGTGTCGGTGACGCCGAGCGCCTTCTGTTCGCGCAGGGCGCGGGCGAAGCCGTCGGGGCCGAGGGTGAGCAGGCGCTGGCGCGACCCGTCCGGCGGCGGCAGCGTCAGGTCGACGGCGGGCAGCTTGTCGTAGGGGTACACCGTGGTCGGGCGCTCACCGTGCGGCTTGTTGACGGTGACGTCGGCCAGGTAGCTCAGGATCTTGGTACCGCGGTCGGCCGAGCCGCGCGAGGTGAGCAGCTCGGGGCGCTCGTCGATGAACGAGGTGGTGACCCGGCCCGCCTGGAAGTCGGGATCGTCGAGCACCGCCAGCAGGAACGGGATGTTGGTCGTGACGCCACGGATGCGGAACTCGGCCAGCGCGCGCCGGGCGCGCGCGGCGGCGGCGGGCAGGTCGCGGCCGCGGCAGGTCAGCTTGACCAGCATCGAGTCGAAGTAGGCGCCGATCTCCGCGCCCAGGTTGGCGCCGCCGTCGAGGCGGATGCCCGCGCCGCCGGGGGTGCGGTAGGCGGTGATGCGGCCGGTGTCGGGACGGAAGCCGTTGGCCGGGTCCTCGGTGGTGATGCGGCACTGCAGCGCCGCGCCGCGGATCGACACCTTGTCCTGGCTCAGGCCCAGATCGGCCAGGGTCTCCCCCGACGCGATCCGCAGCTGCGACTGCACCAGGTCGACGTCGGTGATCTCCTCGGTCACCGTGTGCTCGACCTGGATACGCGGGTTCATCTCGATGAACACGTGGTTGCCGCGCTCGTCGAGCAGGAACTCCACGGTGCCGGCGTTGCTGTAACCGATCTGGCGGGCGAAGGCCACCGCGTCGGCGCAGATCCGTTCGCGCAGTGCGGGATCCAGGTTCGGCGCGGGCGCGAGCTCGATCACCTTCTGGTGACGGCGCTGCAGCGAACAGTCGCGCTCGAACAGGTGCATGACATTGCCGTGCTGGTCGGCCAGGATCTGCACCTCGATGTGGCGCGGGTTCACCACGGCCTGCTCGAGGAACACGGTCGGATCGCCGAAGGCCGACTCGGCCTCGCGCGAGGCCGCCTCGATCGACTCGCGCAGCTGCTCGGGCGCGGCCACCCGGCGCATACCGCGACCACCACCACCGGCGACGGCCTTGACGAAGATCGGGTACTCGAACTCCTGCGAGGCGGTCAGCAGCGCGTCGATGTCGGCCGAGGGCTCGCTGGACTTCAGCACCGGCAGGCCCGCGGCCTTGGCGGCGGCGATGGCGGTGGCCTTGTTGCCCGCCATCTCCAGCACGGAGGCCGAAGGTCCGATGAAGGTGATGCCCTCGCGCTCACAGGCGGCGGCGAGGTCGGGGTTCTCCGAGAGGAAGCCGTAGCCGGGGTAGATGGCGTCGGCGCCCGCGCTCTTGGCGGCCTCGATGATGGCCTCGATCGACAGGTATGCCCGGACCGGGTGTCCCTCCTCGCCGATCTGATAGGACTCGGCCGCCTTCAACCGGTGTACGGAATTGCGATCCTCGTGGGGGAACACCGCGACCGTTCCGATGCCGAGTTCGTATGCCGCGCGGAAGGCGCGAATGGCGATCTCACCACGATTGGCGACCAAGACTTTCGAGAACATTGGACCACGGTACCCGGACCGGGCCGCGTCACCCGCACGCACGGTGGCTTCGCAAGAATCTTCACACCGCATGCCCGCCCACCTGCGAAGTTGCGTTCATCCGGCCGTCACATCTCACCGCGGTCGGCCCCGCGCGGTGCGGCCGCAATCCGCTGGTCACGCCGTCCGCGCGAGACCGGTGGTGACAACGGCGCGCGCCGAGGCCCTATGCTGTGTGACGCAGCTGGTTCGCCTGCGCGGTGGAAGAGTCGGAGCCCCGACCTCCCGCGCCGGCGTCGAAGCCCGGGCAGGAAGCCTCCATGCCGGGTGAAGAGGGAACCCGGTGGGAATCCGGGACTGTCCCGCAGCGGTATGCAGGAACGACCGCCGTCATGAGCACTGGGCACCGCCCGGGAAGCGACGGCCAGTAGGTCGGCCGAGTTCGGCCGGTGCCCGCGAGTCCGAAGACCTGCCGACTGTGCCGGATACGCCGTATCCGGCGGCCACCGCCTCGTGGATCGGGCGCGCGGACCACCCTGGGAGACCTGTCGCGTGCGCGCGGCGGGTCCCGTCGGTGTCGGTTGCCGCCCGGAGAAGGGCGAGGGCTCTCCCGCACGACACTGGAGAATCTCCGTGACTGTTTCGCATTCCCCGTTCACCGCAACGGTTCTCGGCCTGCCCCGGGTGGGCCCGCGCCGGGAACTCAAGCGCGCCACCGAGGCCTACTGGGCAGGCCGGGCCGACGCCGGGCACCTGCGCGACGTCGCCCGCGCGCTGCACGCCGCACAGTTCACCGAGCTGCGGGCGGCCGGACTGGATTCGGTGCCCGTGGGCACCTTCTCCTACTACGACCAGATGCTCGACACGGCCGCGCTACTCGGCGCGCTGCCCCGCCGGGTGGCCGGGATCGCCGACCCGCTGGACCGCTACTTCGCCGCCGCGCGCGGCACCGACACCGTCGCGCCGCTGGAGATGACCAAGTGGTTCGACACCAACTACCACTACCTGGTGCCCGAAATCGACGCGGCCACCACGTTTTCCCTGCATCCGGCACCGCTGCTGGCCGAACTGGCCGAGGCGATCCAGCTCGGCGTGCCGGCCCGGCCGGTGGTCATCGGCCCGGTCACCTTCCTGAAGCTGGCCAAGTCCGCCGACGGCGCGGCCCTGGACCGGCTGCCGGACCTGCTGCCGCTGTACCGCGACCTGCTGGCACGCCTGGCCGGCGCGGGCGCGCAGTGGGTGCAGATCGACGAGCCGGTGCTGGTCACCGACCTGACCGAGGCCGAACTCGGGCTGGTGCACGACACCTACGCCGCGCTGTCGGCCGCGGCCGATCGGCCCGCGATCCTGGTCGCCACCTACTTCGGTGATCCCGGCCCGGCGCTGACGGCACTGGCGGACACCGCGATCGAGGGCGTCGCCCTCGACCTCACCGCGGGCGCCGCCGTGCCCGACCTGGCGGGCAAGCTGCTCGTCGCCGGAGTGGTCGACGGCCGCAATGTCTGGCGCACCGACCTCGACACCGCGCTGGGCACCCTCGACGCACTACGCGGCAGTGCCGGTCGGGTGGCTGTGTCCACGTCGTGCTCGCTGCTGCACGTGCCGTATTCGCTCACCCCGGAGACCGGTCTCGACGAGCGGCTGCGCTCGTGGCTGGCCTTCGGGACCGAAAAGGTCGGCGAGGTAAGGATTCTCGCGACCGCGCTGGCCGAGGGCGCCGACGCCGTGGCGACCGAACTCGCGGCGGCGCGCACCGCCGCGGCGACCCGGCGCAGCGACCCGCGCCTGCACGACGATCGTGTCCGGGCCCGCCTGGCGGCCCTGGACGACGGCGACCTCACCCGCTCCCCCGCCGACGAACGCCGCGCACGGCAGCGCGCCCACCTCGACCTGCCGGTGCTGCCGACCACCACGATCGGCTCCTACCCGCAGACCTCGGCCATCCGCCTGGCCCGCGCCGCGCTGCGCGCGGGCGAGATCGACGACGCCGAGTACGTGCGCCGGATGCGGGCCGAGATCGCCGATGTCGTGGGCCTGCAGGAACGGCTCGGCCTGGATGTGCTCGTGCACGGCGAGCCGGAGCGCAACGACATGGTCCAGTACTTCGCCGAACTCCTCGACGGCTTCGCCACCACGGAGGCGGGCTGGGTGCAGTCCTACGGCACCCGTTGCGTGCGTCCGCCGATCCTGTTCGGCGATGTCACCCGGCCGGAGCCGATGACGCTGTCGTGGATCGGTTACGCCCAGTCGCTGACGGCCAAGCCGGTCAAGGGCATGCTCACCGGTCCGGTGACGATCCTGGCGTGGTCGTTCGTCCGCGACGACCAGCCGCTCGCCGAGTCGGCGCGCCAGATCGCGCTGGCGATCCGGGACGAGACGGTCGACCTGGAAGCGCAGGGCGCGCGGATCATCCAAGTCGACGAGCCCGCGCTGCGCGAACTGCTGCCCCTGCGGGCGGCCGACCGGCCCGCCTACCTGCGCTGGTCGGTGGACGCGTTCCGGCTGGCCACCGCGGGTGTCGCCGACACCACGCAGGTGCACACCCACCTGTGCTATTCGGAGTTCGGCGAGGTGATCTCGGCCATCGCGGGCCTGGACGCCGATGTCACCTCGATCGAGGCGGCCCGCTCACACATGGAGGTCCTCGACGATCTGACCGCGGCCGGGTTCGCCCTCGGCGTCGGTCCCGGCGTCTACGACATCCACTCCCCGCGGGTGCCCTCGGTCGCGGAGATCACCGAGGCGCTGACCGCCGCGGTGAAAGCCGTTCCGGCCGAACGGCTCTGGGTCAACCCCGACTGCGGGCTCAAGACCAGGGGCCCGGTGGAGGTCGAGGCGGCGCTGCGCAATCTGGTGACGGCGGCGCGATCGCTGCGATGAGCACCGGTCCGGCCGCGCGGCCGCGCCACGCCGGGTAGACCGCTGCCCCGGACACTTCTCGGTGTCCGGGGCAGTGCCGGGGCGCCGTTCGTCCGCCATGAGGGGAGGACGAACGGCGTTCAGTGCGCGGCGCGCGACAGCGGCACCGGCCGCTGCTCGACGCCGCGGTACTCCGACAGCGGCCGGATCAGGGCGTTGGCCGCGGACTGCTCGGCGATGTGCGCGGTCCAGCCGGTGATCCGGCTCATCACGAAGATCGGCGTGAACATCTCGATGTCGAAGCCCATCAGGTGGTAGGCCGGTCCGGCCGGGAAGTCGAGATTCGGCGCGATGCCGGTCTGCTCGGCCATGGCCGTGGCGAGCGCGTCGTACATCCGCACCCATCGCTGGCCCCCGGTCGCCTCGGCGACCTCGTCGAGGGCGGCCTTCATCGTCGGCACGCGGGAGTCGCCGTGCCGGTACACGCGATGGCCGAAGCCCATCACCTTGCGCCGCGCGGCCAGGGTCTCGCGCACCCACGCCGCCGCCCGGTCGGGGTCGTCGATCTCGCGCATGGTGTGCATGACGGCCTCGTTGGCGCCACCGTGCAGCCGGCCCTTCAGCGCGCCGATGGCCGCGGTGACGGCGCTGTACAGATCCGAGCCGGTGGAAGTCACCACCCTGGCCGCGAAGGTCGAGGCGTTGAATCCGTGCTCGGCGTAGAGGATCAGCGAGATCTCGAAGGCGCGCACGATCCGCGGCGCTGGCACCTCGCCGAAGCACATGTACAGGAAGTTCTCGGCGAACCCGAGCTGGGGGTGCGGGGCGATCGGGTCGAGTCCCCGACGCCGGCGCATCGCCGTGGCGATCACGGTCGGCAGCAGGGCGGTCAGGCGCAGCGCGGCGGCCAGCCGGTCCCGCTCGGCGGTGCTCTCGGAGGCGGCGTCCTCGGTGCCCAGGTAGCTGACGACGGTCCGCACCACATCCATCGGATGGCAGGTGTCCGGCATCTTCTCCACCAGCGCCAGCACCGACCGGTCGATCCGGCGTTGCGCGCGTTCGCGCTGGCAGAACAGCTGCCGCTGCCCGTCGTCGGGGAGCTCGCCGTACCAGAGCAGGTAGGCGACCTCCTCGAAGGTGCGGCGCCCGGCCAGCTCCTGGACGGGATAGCCGCGGTAGGTAAGCGAGTTGGTCTCGGTGACCACCTTGGAGATGCTCGTCGTGTCGACGACGACGCCGGCCAGCCCCTTGGCGATGTCGGAATCGGTCATGATCCTGCTCCCACCGTGACGTCGAAGATGCCGGAGTCGAATTCGTTGTAGTGCCGGTACCCCAGCAGCTCGTAGAGCCGGGACCGGTGCTGCATCCGGTCCAGCAGCGCGGTCTGGGTCCCGGCCGTGGCGATCTCGCGCAGCCCGTCCTCGACGGCGCCCATGGCCAGCCGCAGTGTGGTCACCGGGTAGATCACCGCGTTGTAGCCGAGGTCGGTCAGCGTCCGGGCGGACAGCAGCGGAGTCTTGCCGAACTCGGTCATGTTCGCCAGCAGCGGTACCTCGACCGCCGCGCGGAACGCCGCGAATTCGGCCTCGCCGGTCAGGGCCTCGGTGAAGATCAGGTCGGCGCCCGCGTCGGCGTAGGCCTTGGCGCGCGTGATCGCCGCGTCCAGTCCTTCGACGGCGCGCGCGTCGGTCCTGGCGCAGATCACGAACCCCGGATCGCGCCGCACGGCGACGGCGGCCCGGATGCGGCGCACCATCTCCGCGGTGCCGACGACCGCCTTCCCGTCGAGATGACCGCATCGCTTGGGGTTGACCTGGTCTTCGAGATGGCACCCGGCCAGACCGGCGTCCTCGAGCAGCGCCACCGTGCGGGCGGCGTTCATCGGCTCGCCGAACCCGGTGTCGGCGTCGACCAGGACCGGCAGCTCGGTGACCCGCGCGAGCTGTCTGCCCCGCTCGACCACCTCGGTCAGCGTGGTGAGCCCGATGTCGGGCAGCGCCAGTTCCGCCGCGACCACCGCGCCGGACAGGTACACGCCCTCGAACCCGATGTTCTGGATCACCCTGGCCACCAGTGGATTCATCGCGCCCGGCCAGCGCTGCAGGCGCCCGGAGGCGAGTCCGGCGCGCATCGACGCGCGCTTGTCCGCCGGGCTCGTGCGCGCGGCGAGCAGTCCCGAGACCTCCATCAGAACAGTCCTTCCCGGTCGGCGGGCAGCACCTCGAACAGCGCCGGGTCGATCGCGAACGACAGCTGGTCGAGCTCCCCCGGCGCCAGTTCGGCGGTGCGCTGCGCGGCGTCGAGGAAGCGCTCCTGTTCGGCGGGCGGGACCACGCCGTCGGCGAGCGCGCGGAACTTCGCCAGGTACTGCTCACGGGCGAACGGGCGCGCGCCCAGGGGGTGCGCGTCGGCCACGGCGAGTTCGTCCACGATCACCGTGCCGTCGTCGAGGGTGACGACCGCGCGGGCGCCGAAGGCCTTCTCCGCGGGATCGGTCGCGTGATAGCGCCGCGTCCACTCCGAGTCCTCGACCGTGGAGATCCTGTGCCACAACGCGACCGTGTCGGGCCTGCGCGCCCGGTCCGGCGCGTAGGACCGCTCGTGCTGCCAGACACCGTCCTGCAGGGCGACGGCGAAGATGTACGGCAGCGAATGGTCGAGGGTCTCGCGGCTGGCGTGCGGATCGAACTTCTGCGGGTCACCGGAGCCGGTGCCGATGACGTGGTGCGTGTGATGACTGGTGTGCAGCACGATCGACCGGATCCGGCCGGTGTCGGGGATCCGGTCGCGCAGTCTGCGGGCGAGGTCGACCGGGGCCTGGCTCTGGTATTCGGCCGAATGCTCCTTGGTGTAGCTGTCCAGGATGGCGCGCTTGGGCTCGCCCGGACCGGGCAGCGGCACCGTGTACTCGGCGTCGGGACCACCGAGCAGCCAGGCGATCACGCCGTCGGCACCCTCCCAGATGGGGGCCGGCGCGCCCTCGCCGCGCATCGCCCGGTCGACCGCCTCGATCGCCATCTTCCCCGCGAAGGCGGGAGCGTAGGCCTTCCAGCTCGAGATCTCGCCCTTGCGGGACTGCCGGGTGGCGGTGGTGGTGTGCAGGGACTGCCCGATCGCCTGGTAGATCGTCGCCGGATCGAGGCCGAGCAGCGTGCCGATGCCGGCGGCCACGGACGGACCGAGGTGGGCGACGTGGTCGATCTTGTGCTCGTGCAGGCAGATCCCGCGCGCCAGGTCGATCTGGATCTCGTAGCCGGTGGCCAGGCCGCGGATCAGGTCGGCGCCGCCGCGCCCGGCGTGCTGGGCCACCGCCAGGATCGGCGGGATGTTGTCGCCCGGATGCGAGTACTCCGCGGCGAGGAAGGTGTCGTGGAAGTCGAGCTCGCGCACCGCGACTCCATTGGCCAGCGCCGCCCACTCCGGTGAGAACCGCTGCGCGCGCCCCAGTCCGGTGACGGTGGCGCCCGATCCGCGCGCGGTCGCGGGCAGCGGATGCGCCACGGCCTGCGCCCTGGCCGTACGGACCGGGCCGCGCAGCACCGACGCCGCCGCGACCGCCGCGTTGTCGATGATCCGGTTCACGATCATCTCCGCGACGTCGCCGGCGACCGGCACGGGGTCGACGGCCACCTCCGCGAGCAGGGTGGCGAGGTGCCGCTCTCGCGGGAAATCCTCGGCGGGCCCGACCGTGCGAACAAGATGGTTCTTCACTGATCCTCCGAATCCGGCCGCTCGTTCACGGCCACCATTCGCACGCTACGCACTCACTCAGTTCAAGTGAACGCGCTGAACAAGCGTATTTTTGTGTGCGACACCCGGCCGATCGGCGAAGCTTGCGAAGATCGATCGGCTAGAGTCCGAGGAGTGATATCCGATCGCTATGGGAACCCGTCCGGGGGACGGCGCCTGACATCGAATCCCCGTCCCCGCACCGTCGCCGTACCCGCCGGTCTCTTCGCACGTTACGCACGGGTAGTCACAGATAGAATCCCTTGCGGGACTGCGCTTCTCCCCGGACAATCCTCGTTTCGAGCGAACCTTGCGAACCCGGCGAGTTAGGATCTCCGGCGTGCGCAAGATGTACGCGGGGGCCAGGCTACGACGGCTGCGGGAAGAACGGCGGATGACGCAAGCGGCGCTGGCGAAGTCGCTGGATCTGTCGCCCAGCTATCTCAATCAGCTCGAGCGCGACCAGCGCCCGCTCACCATTCCCGTTCTGCTGAAACTGAACTCGACCTTCGACCTGGACGTGCAGTTCTTCGCCGCCGACTCCGACGCGCGCCTCGTCTCCGACCTGCACGAAGTACTGGTGGAGGCCGCGGGCGGCGGCGACACCGCACCGATCACCGAGGTCGAGGAGCTGGCCACCCGGCTGCCGGAGGTGGCTCGCATCGTCATCGCCATGCACCGGCGGCTGCGCGCGGCCACCGATCAGCTCGATCTGCTGTCGTCGCGGGTCGACACCCCCAGCGGCGCGCCGGGCACCCCGATGCCCTACGAGGACGTGCGCGATTTCTTCTACGACCACCGCAATCACATCTCCACCCTGGACCACGCCGCCGAGCAGCTGTTCGAGGAATCCGGGTTGAGCATCGGCTCACTGGACCGG
Source organism: Nocardia asteroides (assembly GCF_900637185.1). NCBI lineage: Bacteria > Bacillati > Actinomycetota > Actinomycetes > Mycobacteriales > Nocardiaceae > Nocardia > Nocardia asteroides. The sequence goes on from NZ_LR134352.1 coordinate 5,749,990, forward strand.
CAGCTGGCCCGGATCGCGGAGGAACGCGCGGGCGTCACGGTGCTGGTCCGCGGCGACGGCGCCGACCCCACCATCCCGAAACGCCACTACGACCCCGACACCCGCACGCTCACCCTGGCCCGGCGCCTGCGGCCGGGGCAGCGCGCCTTCCAGATCGCCACCACCCTCGGCCTGCTGCTCTACGGCCGCGAGATCGACAACGTGCTGGCCGAATCCCGAGCGCTCACCGGCGAATCCCGCACCCTGGCCCGGGTCGGGCTGGCCAACTACTTCGCGGGCGCGCTGATCCTGCCCTACGGGCGGTTCCTGCGTTCGGCCGAGGAACTGCGCTACGACGTGGACATGCTGGCGCTGCGTTTCGAAGTGGGTTTCGAGACGGTGTGCCATCGGCTCAGCACCCTGCAGCGACAGGGTCAGCGCGGGGTGCCGTTCTTCCTGGTGCGCACCGACCGGGCGGGCAACATCTCGAAACGCCAGTCCGCCACCGCCTTCCACTTCTCCCGGGTCGGAGGCAGCTGCCCGCTGTGGGTCACCCACGAGGCATTCGCGCATCCGGGCCGCATCCTCACCCAGGTCTCGGAGATGCCCGACGGCCGCCGCTACCTGTGGATCGCCCGCACCACGCCGGCCACCCCGCAGGGCTACGGGACCGCGTCGAAGAACTTCGTCATCGGGCTCGGCTGCGATATCGAATACGCCGACCGGCTGGTGTACTCGCAGGGTCTGCAACTCGACGACCCGCAGGTGGCGGTGCCGATCGGGGCCGGGTGCAAGGTCTGCGAGCGGCCGGCCTGCCCGCAGCGCGCGTTCCCGCAGATCGGCAGGCCGCTCGCGGTGGCCGAGCACACCAGCACCGACCTGCCGTATCCGCGCCTGCCGCGCTGAGTCCGCGCGTCAGGACTTCGCGAGGTACTCGATGCGTTCGCCGTCGACGGCGGCGTCCATCATGCCCGCCAGCCCCGGGTGCTTCACCAGGCCCGGGTCCTCGGCGACCACCTGACGGGCCAGCTCCTGTGCCGCGGTGATCACCTCGAGGTCGTCGAGCAGCGACAGCAGCCGCAGCGACCGCGCGGTACCGGACTGGGCCGCGCCGAGCACGTCGCCCTCCCGCCGCTGCCGCAGGTCCAGCACCGACAGCTCGAACCCGTCGGTGGTCGCGGCGACCGCCTCCAGCCGTGCCATGGCGGTGCCGCCCGGCGCGGCGTCGGTGACGAGCAGGCACAGCCCGGGGTGCTTGCCACGCCCGATCCGGCCGCGCAGCTGGTGCAGCTGGCTCACGCCGAACCGGTCGGCGTCGACGATCACCATCACCGTCGCGTTCGGCACGTCGACACCCACCTCGACGACGGTGGTGCACACCAGGACATCGATGGCGCCGTCGTTGAACTGACGCATCACCTGGTCCTTCTCGTCGGACGGGAGCCTGCCGTGCAGCAACCCCACCCGCACCCCGGCCAGCGGACCCGCGCTCAGCGTCTCGTACATCTCGACCGCCGCCTGAGTGGTGGAGCCTTCCTTCTCCTCGGCCTTCTTGCCCTTGGCCGGCGGGGCGTCGGGGTCCTCGCCGATCCGCGAGCACACCACATACGCCTGCCTGCCCGCGCCGACCTCCTCGAGAATGCGTTCCCAAGCCCGGTCCACCCAGCCCGGATGCAGCTTGCGCGGCACCACCTTCGACACGATCGGCGAGCGGCCGCGCGGCAGCTGGGTGAGGGTGGAGGTCTCCAGATCACCGAGGGTGGTCATCGCGATGGTGCGCGGGATCGGCGTCGCGGTCATCACCAGCAGGTGCGGGCTGATGCCGTTCTTGGCCTTGGCGCGCAACGCGTCTCGCTGCTCGACGCCGAAGCGGTGCTGTTCGTCGACCACCACCAGGCCCAGGTCGAAGAACTCGACCGCGTCCTGGATGAGGGCGTGGGTGCCGATGACCAGGCCCGCCTCGCCCGTCATCGCGTCCAGCAGGGCGGTCTTCTTCGCCGCCGCCGACATCGAGCCGGTGAGCAGCACCACCTTCGTGGAGTGCTCGGCCGCGCCGAGTTCACCCGCGGTCCCGAGATCACCGAGCATCGCCCGCAGCGACCGATAGTGCTGGGCGGCAAGCACTTCGGTGGGGGCCAGCAGCGCGCACTGGCGGCCCGCGTCGACCGCCTGCAGCATGGCGTGCAGGGCCACGATCGTCTTGCCCGAACCCACCTCACCCTGCAGCAGCCGGTGCATGGGGCGGGTGCGCGACAGGTCGGCGGAGATCTCGTCGATCACCTGCCGCTGGCCCTCGGTCAGCTCGAACGGCAGCCGCTCGTCGAAGGCGGCGGCGATGCCGTCACCGCGGGGCGGGCAGGCGGGCGCGGTGCGGCCTTCCACCTCGTGCCTGCGTTCGGCCAGCACCAGCTGCAGGGCCAGCGCCTCGTCGAAACGCAGCCGGTCTCTGGCCTTCTCGATGTCGAGCTTGTGTTCGGGCAGGTGGATCAGGCGCAACGCGTCCGACACCGGGAGCAGGTTGCGGTCCTCGCGCAGGTCGGCGGGCAGCGGGTCCTCGATCGGGTCGAGCTGGTCGAGCACCTGGCGGATGCAGGCCAGCAGGTCCCAGCTCTGCACCTTCGCCGTCGCCGGATACACCGGGACGAATTCGCGCTCGAAGAACGCCGGATCCACTCCCCCCGCGCCTTTCGCGCTCTGCGCCAGCCCGCGCAGCGCGCCGCTGCCGCGCACCGAGGTGAGTTCCTCGACACCGGCCTCGGCCTTGTCGGGCAGGATCAGGTAGTCCGGGTGCGAGAGGTTCCAGCGGTCGGGGCGCCACCAGTGCACGGTGCCCGACATCATCGCCCGCACACCCTCTTTCACCAGGTAGCGCACCTTGTCGCCGTTGAAGAAGGTGGCCTCGATCGGGCGGGCGGCACCGGTGTCGAGCTGCACCTTGAGCAGCGAGCCGCGACGGTTCTTCATCGGGCGCAGTTCGGTTTTGGTGATCCGCCCGATGACGGTGATGTGCGCGCTCTCCTCGGGCTCCTCCTCGGTGAGCGGCTGCCCCTGGGTGGCGTAGCGCGCGGGATAGTGGCGCAGCAGGTCCTCGACCGTGGTCATGTCGAACGCCTCGGTCAGCCGGTCGGCCGCCTTCACACCCAGCACGTGATCGAGCCGGTCACTCAACGTCGCCATCGCCTACTCGACCCCTATCTGCACCAGATCCGCTTGCTGCCCACCGGAATACACCACGACCTCGACACCGGGGAAACCGGCCGTCACGTGGTCGGCGAGGACCCGCGCCAGTTCGGGCCCCGCGTCGGCGCCCATCAGCAGAGTCACCAGTTCGCCGCCGAGACCGAGCATCCGGTCCAGCAGGATGCGGCCCGCGCCGACCACATCGGGGTCGATCACCACCACGTCGTGGCCGACCAGGCCCAGACCGTCGCCGGGCGAGCACATGCCGACCATGGTCAGCGCGCGCACCCGCGCCGCCCGCAGCGCGCCCCAGCGCGTGGTCGCGGCCGCCTCCGACATGGCGAACGCGTCGTCCACCGCGATCCGCCCGCGATCGTGCACCGCCAGCGCGGCCAGCCCCTGCACCATCGAGGCGCTCGGCAGCAGCAGGACGTCACGTGACCCGTCACGCGCGGCCACACCGGCCGCGACGAGTTCCTGCGCGGGCAGCGCGCCGTTGGGCAGCACCAGCACTTCCCGGTTCGGCATGGCGCGGATGGCGGTGAGCAGGGCGGTGGTGTCCAGCTGACGGTCGCCGCGCAGCACCACCGCGCCCGCGTCCTCGAACAGGCGCGCGGCGGCGGCGCCGGACGCGACGGCGAGAATGCCACGGTCGTGACTGCCGAGACCGGCCGCCGCACCGCCCTGGTGTTCCGGCGTGGACCCGTCCCGACTCCGCACCCTGGCTTCCTGGGCGGCCCCGCCGTCCGTCGCCACGCGAGATTCCGGCACGGTGACCGATCGCGCGTCCGGTGTCCGGCCCGCACCGCCGCTGTCCTGGTGCCGCGCGTCGACCGCGGTGTTCGCCCGATCGCCGTCGCACGGCACGAGGTCGACGGCATGGCCGCCGTGTGGCGCCGTCACCGCGAAGCTCTCGATCCGGATTCCGGTGAGGCTGCCGGCCGCGAGTCCGGCTTCGATCGCCGCCCCCGCGTCACGGCAGTGCACATGCGCCGACCAGGTGCTGTCCCCGTCACCGACGACGACCACCGAATCACCGAGGACGGCGAGCCGGTCCCGCAGCGTGCCCGCGGCGGCCTCGTCGGTCCCGGAGATCACATACATCACCTCGAAGTGCGGATCCTCCGCCCGCTGCTCCTGCTCATCCCACAGGTCGGCGCCCCGCGCCCCGTCGGCTCCGGACGTGCGCGCCACACCGGACGACACGTGCGCACCCGGCGACGGCAGCCCACCGGGCGACGGCGACGGATGCCCGTCGCCATCTGCCACCCACGCCTCCGGCGCGCGAGATCCTTCGCCGGGTTGCGCGATGCGGCCGGTGGGCCCGGTGGCGCGGGTGTATCTGTCCCTGGTGGGCGCTTCGCCGCAGACCTGCCCCACGAGGCAGTCGAGCAGGACCAGCAGACCCCTGGCCCCCGCGTCGACGACACCGGCGGCGCGCAGCACGCCCAGCTGGGCGGGTGTCTCGTTCAGCGCCCGCGCCGCCCCTTCGGCGGCTGCCGCGGCCACGGACGCGAGCGTCGCGCTCACCGATTCGGCGGCGGCCACCGCGGCGCGATCGAGCACGGTGAGGATCGTGCCCTCCACGGGGGCACTGAGTCCGGTGCGGACGAGTACCGCCGCCCGGTGCAAGGCCGTGCGCAGCCGGGAACCGGTCAGCGGGCCGTCGGTGACCGCCTCGGCGATGCCGCGCAGCACCTGCGACAGGATGATCCCGGAGTTGCCGCGCGCACCGGTCGTCGCGCCGCGGGCCAGCGCCTTGGCGACCACGTGCGCGGTCGGCGTGACCCCGCCCGCCGACGGAGCAGCCGGACGAGGCGCCACCACCGCACCCGGCCCGTCGGCTTCGCCGGCCCCCGCCAGCCGGGCCGTTCCTTCGGCTTCTTTCCGGCCGGCGATGCGCGCCCGGCCGTCGGCCATGGCCCCGCCGATGACGACGGCTTCGGCCGCCGCCACCGCCGCGCGCATGGTCGCGAGCAGATTCGTGCCGGTGTCGGAGTCGGCGATGGGGAAGACATTGAGCGCGTCGATCTCGGCGCGGCGGCGTTCCAGATCGGTGCGGCAGGTCCTGGCCCACTCGAGCAGCTCGGCGCCGTCGAGCGCCTCCCGCACCTGCGACACCGCCACCTCGCTCACCGTCGTCGGGCGCCCGCCGGCCGGGCACCGCACGCCAGGTTAGCGCCAGCGGCCGACAGCGGTATGCTGAGCGCGGACGGGCCCGTCATCCGGGCCGTGCCCGGCGTGTCGACCGGGACACCCGGTTTGGAAGATCACGGCCCGGCCAGCTACCCTTGCAGGGTTGCCTCGCGCGGCCGATCCCGGTCTGCGCTGGCCGACGTCAGTCGGCAAGGCATTGACGACATCAGTTTCCGGTTCTGCGGGCATTCGTGCGCGCTGACCGCTTATGACATGAAGGAGCTCGCGACATGGCTGCCGTTTGCGACGTCTGCGCCAAGGGCCCCGGTTTCGGGAAGTCGGTCTCGCACTCGCACCGGCGCACCAACCGTCGCTGGAACCCGAACATCCAGACCGTGCGTGCGCAGGTTGCCCCTGGCAACACCCGCCGGATGAACGTGTGCACCTCCTGCCTGAAGGCGGGCAAGGTCGTCCGCGGCTGATTCTCAGCCCGTACATTCTGCCGACAGCGCCCCGGCACCCCTCGTGGGTGATCCGGGGCTTTGTCGTGAGTGGGGTCCGCCATGGCTGACTGGCGCCTCGCCGCACTGACCGCCGAGCGCGTCCCCGCCCTCGCGGCCTGTCACATCGCGAGCTGGCGCGAAGCCTACGACGCCGTGGTCCCCGGCCATGTGCTCGCCGGTTTCGACCTCGAGCGGTCCACCGCCACCTGGGAGCGCCGCCGCACCGACGGCACGCACCGCATCCCGGTCGCCCTGTCCGGTGACGAGCTGATCGGCTTCGCCGCCGCCACCGCCACCGAACTGGAAGCGCTCTACGTCCGCGCCGCCTGGCACGGCACCGGCGTGGCCGACGCCCTCATCGACGACGCCGTGCTCGGCACCCGCTGCACGCTGTGGGTGTTCGGCGACTATCCGCGCGCGCACGCCTTCTATCGCAGGCACGGGTTCGCCGACACCGGTGTCCGCCGGGTGGACCCGTTCACCCTGCTGCCCGAACAGTTGTGGCGCCGCGGCCCTCGCTAGGGTGACGGGATGAGTACCACCGAACCGGTTACCGCCCCGACCGTCGTCGACGGCGTGCTGCAGCTGACGATCGCCACCGCCGCCGCGGGCACCTCGATGAACTTCGACCTGATCAACGCGGGCACCGAGGCCCTGCGCTCGCTCGACGCCGAGGTCGGCGCCGTGCTGCTGACCGGGTCCGGCGCCAACTTCTGCGCAGGCGGCAACGTCATGCACTTCGCCGGTGCCGAGGACCGCGGCGCCTACCTGCACCAGCTGGCCTCCGAGCTGCACGATTTCGTGCGCGCGCTGGACGCCGTCCCCGTGCCGGTCGTCGCCTCGGTGCACGGCTGGGCCGCCGGCGCGGGCATGAGCCTGGTGCTGGGCGCCGACATCGCCATCGGTGGCCCGTCGACCAAGCTGCGTCCGGCCTACCCGGGCATCGGCCTGAGCCCCGACGGCGGCATGTCCTGGCTGCTGCCGCGCGTCGTCGGCGCCAACCGCGCCGCCGAGATCCTGCTCACCGACGCCGTGATCGGCGCCGAGGAGGCCGTGCGCCTGGGCATCCTGAGCCGCACCGTCGCCGACGACGAGGTCCGCGCGGAGGCGCTGCGGGTGGCGCAGAGCTTCGTCACCGGCCCGCGCAGCACCTACGCGGCCATGAAAAAGCTGCTGGCCCAGTCGCCGAACGCGACCCTGGACCAGCAGCTCGACGCCGAACGCGACAGCATCGCCGCCGCCGCGAACGGCGCAACCGGCCGGGAAGGCGTAGATGCCTTCGTCGGCAAGCGCAAGCCTGCTTACCTCGGGCTCAACTGATCACCCACGGTTTCGGCCGCCTCGCCGCCGAGGGGCGAGACGGAACGCCGCAGGCGCAGTATCGCCCCTCGGCGGCGAGGTTACGAGGCCGAAACCCCGCGGCACCAGCCGCCGACTAGCACTGCGCGCCGAGAGCGCTGAAGGTGTTCTGCAGCAGGCAGGTCACCTTCGCGTTCACGCCGGAGGAGATGGTGGAGGTGCCGGTGGAGGTCCATTCCTCGCCGACCTGGGTGGTGGCCACCGGCGCGGCCTGCTCGTTGTAGGGCTCGAGGGCCAGGCCTGCCGCGCTCGCCGAGGCGGCGCCCGCGGTGAGCGCGGCGGCGACAGCGGCGGTCGCGACGGCGGCGCGGACGGTGGTGGTGTGCATCGAGTTGTGCTCCTTCATCATTTTCTTCTGGTGCGGGCGACGCCCCGGGTCAGGGCAGCCGCCAATCGACGGGTTCGGCGCCGAGTTCGTCGAGCAGTTCGTTCACCCGGGAGAAGGGTCGCGAACCGAAGAATCCCCGCGAGGCCGACAGGGGTGAGGGGTGGGCCGATTCGATGTAGGGGATCTCGGCCTCGGTGAGAGTGGGCTTGAGCGAGCCCGCGTCGCGGCCCCACAGCACGGCGACGAGCGGTTCGTCCCGGGCCACCAGGGCCCGGATGGCCTGCTCGGTGACCGCTTCCCAGCCCTTGCCGCGATGCGAGGCCGGGGTGCCCGGCGTCACGGTGAGGACCCGGTTCAGCAGCAGCACACCCTGATCCGACCACGGGCTCAGGTCACCGCAGCTGGGTGTGTCGAAGCCGAGGTCCTTGGTGTACTCGGCGAAGATGTTGGACAGGCTGCGCGGCACCGGCGAGACATCGGGGGCGACAGAGAAACTCAGGCCCATGGCATGTCCCGGCGTCGGGTACGGATCCTGGCCGACGATCAGCACGCGGACCGCCTCGAACGGGCGGCGGAACGCGCGCAGCACGTTCTCCCCGGCGGGTAGATAGCCCCGGCCCGCGGCGTTCTCGGCACGCAGGAATTCGCCCATCTCGCTGATCCGGTCCGACACCGGCTCCAGTGCCCGGGCCCAGCCCGGATCGATGATCTCCGACAGTGGTTTGGCACCCATGACCGCACAACCTATCGGTTCGGGTGCCCGGACGTGGCGTCCGCCCCACGGAACGATTCCCAGCCGGTGCCGCCGGTGGGCGCCGCGCCGTCCACCGTGACGCCGCTGCCTGCGGCGACCACGCCGATCGGGCGCCAGCCGGGCGGCAGCGCGGTGCCCGCGGGCCAGGTCCCCGCGAACGCGTGGTCCTCCCCGCCGGCCAGAATCCATTGCGCCGCATCGGCATCCAGCAGCGCGGCGACGGCGGCCAGGTCGGCGTCGGCCAGTGCGGCGCGGTGCACGTCGATCGAGACTCCGGAGGCGGTGGCCAGGTGTCCGAGGTCGGCGAGCAGTCCGTCGGAGACGTCGGTGAGCGCGGTCGGCGCCACGTCCCCGCCGACGTCGAGCACGGCGGCATAGGGCGGTTGCGGAACCCGGTGCGCCGCAAGAGCCTGCGCGAAGGCGGGATCGGAAGCGTCGGCGCCGCCGGACAATACGGCCAGTCCCGCCGCCGACCAGCCGAGATCACCCGCGACCGCGACGATGTCGCCCGCCACCGCACCGGAGCGCAGGATCGCGGCCCGGCCGCCGAGATCGCCGAACGCCGTCACCGAGACGACCAGCTGCTCGCTGCGCACCAGGTCACCGCCCGCGACGGAACCACCGGCCCGGCCGGCCTCGGCCGCCATGCCCGCGGCGATACCCTCCAGCACCTCCACCGGGGTGTCGGCCGGGCAGCCGAGGGCGACGACGAACGCGGTCGGGCGCGCGCCCATGGCCACGATGTCGGCGGCGTTCTGCGCGATGGCCTTGCGGCCGATGTCCACCGGGTCCGACCAGTCGCGCCGGAAGTGCCTGCCCTCGACCAGCATGTCGGTGCTCACCACGAACCGGCCGTCGGGCGCGGCGACCAGCGCGGCGTCGTCACCGGGACCGAGCAGCACGTGCGGCGCCTGCGCGTGCTGCGCGGTGATCCGGTCGATCACCGCGAACTCGCCCAGCTCACGCACCGTCTGCGGACGGCTGTCCTCGCTGATGACCGGCCCCTTCCCGCTGTGCTGCCGTCGGACGAAATCGCCCCGACGGTACCCTCTGGGAGGCGATCGGACACAACGGAAGGACCGAACGGTTATGGCGGCGGATACGTCGGACCCGACAGCGGACGACCGGGACGACACGTCCCCGGACGCCCAGACCCCCGAACCGTCGGCCGACCAGCCTGCGACCGACGCCGCCGACGACGACGCGTCGACGCCCTACTCCCCCGCGCTGATCGCGACCGCGGTCGCCCTCCCGGTGATCCTGATCGTCGGCGTACTCGTCGCCGCCTTCATCGCCCTGCGCGCCCCCGTCGAACGCGAGCCGCTGGCACTGGGCCCGGTGCCCGCCCCGGCCGCCGACGGCCCCGCCTGCGCGGCACTGCTCCCCGCGCTGCCCGCCGAACTGGGCGACTACACCAAGTCCACCCTCGTCGAACCCGCCCCGCCCGCCACCCGGGCCTGGCAGCACCCCGACGGCGGCGAGCCGGTCGTGCTGCGCTGCGGCCTGGACCGGCCGCTGGAATTCAACCGCGCGTCCCCGCTGACCGAGGTCGACGGCGTGAAGTGGTTCCAGGTCCGCGACGAGGTGGGCAAGGTCGGCACCTGGTTCGCCGTCGACCGCGAGACCTACATCGCGCTGACCGTCCCCGACGGCTCCGGCGCCGGCTCGATCCAGACCGTCTCCGAGATCATCCGCGCGAAACTGCCCGCCCGCGAACCGACTCCGGGCGAGTTGTGACGCCGGCGGCCCGCGCCGCCTACCGCAGGCCGGTACCGCGCGCCACGGCCGTTTCGATGAGCGTCGACACCAGCGTCGGATAGTCGATCCCCGTCGCCTCCCACATCCGCGGGTACTGCGAGATCGGGGTGAAGCCGGGCATCGTGTTGATCTCGTTGATCACCGGGCCGTCCGCGGTGACGAAGAAGTCCACCCGCGCCAGCCCCTGGCAGTCCAGGGCACGGAACGCGCGCACCGACAGTTCGCGGATCTGCTCGGCGACATCGTCGTCGAGCTTGGCTGGCACGTCGAATTCGCACACGTCGTCGAGGTATTTGGTGGCGAAGTCGTAGAACTCGGGGGCGGCGGCGTCGGCCTCGGGCATCCGGATCTCGGAGACCACGCTGGCGCGCACCTGCCCGTCGGCGAATTCCAGTACCCCGCATTCGACTTCGCGTCCGACGATGCCCGCTTCCACGATCACCTTCGGGTCGTGTTCGCGCGCGGTGGCGACGGCGGCGTCGAGGGCGGCCCAGTCGGTGATCTTGGTGATGCCGATCGAGGACCCGCCGCGGGCGGGCTTCACGAACGCGGGCAGCCCGATCCGGGCCCGCTCGGCCTCGGTCAGGGTGGCCGTGCCGGGCCGCAGCACCACCTGGGTGCCGACGGGCAGGCCCTCGGCGGCCAGCAATTTCTTGGTGAACTCCTTGTCCATGCCCGCGGCACTGGCCAGCACGCCCGCCCCCACATAGGGGACGCCGGCTAACTCGAGCATGCCCTGCAGGGTGCCGTCCTCCCCGAACGGGCCGTGCAGGATCGGGAACACCACGTCGACGCGGCCCAGCGCGGCGGTCGGCTCGTCGAGCGCGACCAGCGCGCCCGCGCGGCTCGGATCGGCCGCGAGGGTCAGCGCGGTGCCCGCGGCGTCGACGGCGGGCAGCGAGCCGTGGCTCAACGCCAGCTCACCGATGCCCTCGGCGAGCACCCAGCCGCCCGCGGCGGTGATGCCGATCGGCACCACCTCGTAGCGCTCGGGATCGAGGTTGCGCAGCACACTGCTCGCCGACACACACGAGACGGCGTGCTCGCTGCTGCGCCCGCCGAACACCACGGCTACCCTGATCCGGTTCGTCATGAACGTCACCGTAACCGTTTGCCCGGTTCGCGGCGCTATCGGCCTTACTCGGGCTTGATCCGCCTGCCCAGCAGACTGTCGACCGCCTCGCTCACCGAAAGCCCCTCGTGACACACCCGGTGCACGGCGTCGGTCAGTGGCATCTCCACCTCGTGCCGGGCCGCCAGCGCCCGCACCGATGTGCACGACTTCACACCTTCGGCCACCTGGCCATTGGTCGCCTCCTGGGCGACCTCCATCGACCCGCCCTCACCGAGGACGTATCCGAAGGACCGGTTGCGCGACAGCGGCGAGGTGCAGGTAGCCACGAGATCGCCGACACCGGCGAGCCCCGCCAGGGTCACCGGTTGCGCGCCGAGTGCCACGCCCAGCCGGATGACCTCGGCGAGCCCACGGGTGATCAGGCTGGCGACGGTGTTGTCACCGAGCCCCATCCCCGAGGCGATGCCACAGGCCAGCGCGATGACGTTCTTGCACGCGCCGCCGATCTCGCAGCCGATCACGTCGGAGTTGGTGTAGGGCCGGAAGTAGCCGGTCGCGCAGGCCCGCTGCGTCGCGGCGGCACGTTCGGAATCCACGCAGGCGATCACGGTGGCCGCGGGCTGGCGTTGCGCGATCTCCCCGGCCAGGTTGGGCCCCGACAGCACCGCGATGCGTCCCGGTTCGGCCCCGGTGACCTCCGCGATCACCTGGCTCATCCGCGACAGCGTGCCGGTCTCGATGCCCTTGGCCAGACTCAGCAGGGTCGCGTCCGGGTCGATGTCGCCCTTCCAGTGGTCCAGATTCGCGCGCAGCGACTGCGAGGGCACGGCGAGGACCACCAGGTCGGCGCCGTCGAGCGCGGCCCGGTGATCGTCGGTGGCGCGCACCGGTGGCAATTGCACGCCGGGCAGGTAGAACGGATTGCGGTGCTCACTGTCGAGCGCCTGCGCCACCTCACCGCGTCTGGCCCAGATCGTGACCTCGGTCCCCGCCTCCGCCAACACCTTCGCGAACGCGGTCCCCCACGATCCCGCACCCATAACCGCCGCCCTCGTCATCAGCTCAATATGCCATGGAAGGATTGGTGCCATGCGTCCGCACACCGTGCACGCCGTGATGGCGGTCAAGCACATCGACCGGGCCAAGAGCAGACTGGCCCACGTGCTGACTCCCGAGCAGCGCGGGCAGCTCGTGCTGGCCATGTTCGCCGACACCGCCGCGGCCGCGCTCGCCGTGCCCGAGGTGCTGTCGCTGACCGTGGTCACCCCCGACGCCCAGCTCGCGGCCCGCGCCACCGAGCTCGGCGCCCAGGTGCTCGACGAGCCGGTGGGCGTACCGGATCCGCTCAACGCCGCGCTGGCCGCCGGCGCGGCCGCGGTGCGCGAGCGGCACGGCCCGGCCCATCTGCTGGCCCTGCAGGCCGACCTGCCCGCGGTACGCCCCGCCGAACTGGCCGACCTGCTGACCGTCGCGCCGGACGGCGTGCGCTCGGTGGTGATCGACCACACGGGCACCGGCACAGCGGCATTACTGGTCCGCGACACCACCGCCGCGCTCGCCCCCCGCTTCGGCGCCGACTCCGCGCGAGCGCACCGCGCCGAGGGCGCCCACCCGCTCGCAGGCCACTGGCCCGGCCTGCGTTGCGACGTCGACACACCCGCCGACCTCGACACCGTCCGCGCGCTCGGCGTCGGCGCGCACACCGCGCGCACACTCCGCGAATTCGGGTTGCCCGCGTACCTGGGTGATCCCGTTCGCACCGTGTGCTGAACGATCGCCGGAACCCTGGACAGGGTGGGACGAACCGGACAGTGTCGTGCTGCGGACTGCCCGGTCCTTAGGGGATGATTGAGAACGTGAGCGACACGGAAACCATCAAGCAGCAGTCTCCGCTTTCTCCGCCACCTGCGGCCGCCGTCGCCACGGGCGGTGACCCGGTCGCCCAGCGGTTGCCGCGGGATCGCTATCTCAACCGCGAACTGAGCTGGCTGGACTTCAACGCCCGGGTGCTCGCGCTGGCCGAGGACGCCTCACTGCCGCTGCTCGAACGTGCCAAGTTCCTGGCGATCTTCGCCTCGAATCTCGACGAGTTCTACATGGTTCGCGTCGCCGGCCTCAAACGCCGCGCCGAGACCGGCCTCTCGGTGCGCTCGGCCGACGGCCGCTCTCCCTCCGAACAGCTGGAGATGATCACCGCGCGCGCCCAGGAACTGGCCGAGCGGCACGCCAACGTCTTCCTCGACGAGGTGAATCCCGCGCTGGCCGAGGAGGGCATCGACCTCATCGGCTGGGCCGACCTGGACGACGACGAGCGCCGGCGCCTCTCGGGCTACTTCACCGACCAGGTGTTCCCGGTCCTCACCCCGCTGGCCGTCGACCCCGCGCACCCGTTCCCCTACATCTCGGGCCTGAGCCTGAATCTCGCGGTGACGGTGAAGGACACCGACACCGGCGGCGAGCACTTCGCCCGCGTGAAGGTGCCCGACAACGTCGACCGGTTCGTGCGCGTGCGCCGCACCGCCGCGCCCTCGGCCATCGCCGCGTTCCTGCCGATGGAAGATCTCATCGCCGCCCATCTGGACCTGCTGTTCCCCGGTCTGACGGTGGTGGAGACGCATTCGTTCCGGATCACCCGCAACGCCGACTTCGAGGTCGACGAGGACCGCGACGAAGACCTGCTGCAGGCGATGGAGCGCGAACTGGCCCGCCGCCGCTTCGGCAAGCCGGTGCGCCTCGAGGTCTCCGACGACATGACCGAGCACATGCTGGAGTTGCTACTACGCGAGCTCGAGGTCGACCCCGCCGACGTCATCCAGGTGCCCGGCCTGCTCGACCTGTCCTGCCTGTGGCAGGTCTACGGCGTCGACCGTCCCGATCTCAAGGACGCGCCCTACGTTCCGGCCACGCCGCCCGCCTTCGGTGAGCGCGAGACCCCGCGCAACGTCTTCGCCGCGCTGCGCGAGGGCGATGTGCTGGTGCACCACCCGTACGACTCGTTCTCCACCAGCGTGCAGCGATTCATCGAGCAGGCCGCGGCCGACCCGCAGGTGCTGGCGATCAAGCAGACGCTGTACCGCACCTCCGGCGACTCCCCCATCATCAACGCGCTGATCGAGGCCGCCGAGGCGGGCAAGCAGGTCGTCGCGCTGGTCGAGATCAAGGCCCGCTTCGACGAGCAGGCCAACATCAAGTGGGCGCGCGCGCTGGAACAGGCGGGCGTGCACGTGGTCTACGGCCTGATCGGTCTCAAGACGCACTGCAAGACCTGCCTGGTGGTGCGCCGCGAGGGCTCCACCATCCGCCGCTACTGCCACATCGGCACCGGCAACTACAACCCGAAGACCGCGCGCCTCTACGAGGACGTGGGCCTGTTCACCGCCGCGCCGGAGATCGGCGCCGACCTGACCGACCTGTTCAATTCGCTCACCGGGTACTCCCGCAAGGAGGACTACCGCAACCTGATGGTCGCCCCGCTGGGCGTGCGGGCGGGCATCATCGAGCGGATCGAGGGCGAGATCGAACTGGCCCGCCAGGGCGCGGACGCGCGGATCCGGCTCAAGGCCAACGCGATCGTCGACGAGCAGATCATCGACGCCCTCTACCGCGCGTCCCAGGCCGGCGTCCCGGTCCAGATCGTGGTGCGCGGCATCTGCGGGCTACGTCCCGGCGTGCCGGGGCTGAGCGAGAACATCGAGGTGCGCTCGATCCTGGGCCGGTTCCTCGAACATTCGCGGGTGATCGAGTTCCGCGCGCAGCAGCAGACCTGGATCGGCAGCGCCGACATGATGCACCGCAATCTCGACCGTCGCGTCGAGGTCATGGTGCAGGTGAAGGATCCGCGCCTGGTCGAGCAGCTCGGCGCGGTGTTCGATTCCGCGCTCGACCCGATGACCCGCTGCTGGGTGCTCGGCCCCGACGGCACCTGGCAGGCCAGCCCCGTCGAGGCCGACGCCGGCCAGGTCCGCGACCACCAGCAGTTCCTGATGCGGCTGCGCCGCCCCGAACAGCCGTGAACGAGGACGCACGCGACGCCATGCACGATCCCAGGGTGCGGCCCAATATCCATGCCGCGGGTGCGGTCCTGTGGCGCGACGGCGGCGCCGGGCCGGAGATAGCGGTCATCCACCGGCCGAAATACGGCGACTGGTCGCTGCCCAAGGGCAAGCTCGACCCCGGCGAGACCCCGGTGGTGGCCGCAGTCCGCGAAGTCGGTGAGGAGACCGGCCTGCCGTGCGCCCTGGGGCGCTATCTGGGCCACGTCACGTATCCGATTCCGGGGCATCGTCAGCTCAAACGGGTCGACTACTGGGCGGCGGAGGCCGCGGCGGGCGAATTCGCCGTCAACGCCGAAGTCGACGAGCTGCGCTGGTTCCCGCTCGACCGGCTGATGGATCAGCTGTCGTATCCGATGGACCGTCAGGTCGTCCGGATGTTCGCCCGGCTGCCCGCCCGGACCAGCACGGTACTGCTGGTGCGCCACGCCAAGGCGGGCAAGCGGTCGCGCTTCGACGGGCCCGACGCGTTGCGCCCGCTGGAGCCGGCCGGTGCCCGGCAGGCGAAGGAGCTGACACCGAATCTGCTGGCGTTCGGCGCATCCGAGATCCATTCGGCCGATCCGCTGCGCTGTATCCAAACCGTGACCCCGTTGGCCGAACAGCTGAACGTCGAAATCAATTGTGAGCCAATGTTTTCCGAGCAAGGTTACGATTCAGCGAAAAGCTCCGCCCGGCAACGATTTCTGTCGTTGGTAACAGATCGGGGTGTACCGGTGGTGTGCAGCCAGGGCGGGGTGATTCCCGATCTCACCGACTGGCTGGCCACGCGCAGCGGGCTCACCCTGCCACCCGCGCGCAATCGCAAGGGCAGCGTCTGGGCATTGTCGTTCGTCGGCGACCGATTGGTCGCGGCCGACCATATGGACCGTTCCCTGTCGACGGGAATCGTCCCCGGCTGAGCCTCACCCACCCCGAAACAGCCGAAACGGCCCCGGTTCCCCGGGGCCGTTCTCGGTCCAATGGTGGGTGATGCGGCCTACGTGCACATTCCCCGACCTGATCCCGCTGCGGCAGGATCAACGAGCACGACGGGTGGCTGTCTTCTTCGCAGCAGTCTTCTTCGCGGGAGCCTTCTTGGCGGCCGTGGTCTTGGCGGCCGTGGCCTTGGTGGCGGTGGTCTTCTTGGCCGCCGTCACCTTCTTCGCGGGCGCCTTCTTGGCCGCGGTCACTTTCTTTGCCGCCGTGGTCTTCTTGGCGGCGGTGGCCTTCTTCGCCGCCGTCGTCGTGGTCTTCTTGGCGGCGGGTGCCTTGGTGGCTGCCTTGCGGGCGGTGGTCTTGGCCGGACCCTTCGACGGCGTCGCCTTC
Source organism: Nocardia asteroides (assembly GCF_900637185.1). Taxonomy (NCBI): domain Bacteria; kingdom Bacillati; phylum Actinomycetota; class Actinomycetes; order Mycobacteriales; family Nocardiaceae; genus Nocardia; species Nocardia asteroides. The sequence goes on from NZ_LR134352.1 coordinate 5,766,422, forward strand.
TTGGCGGCGGTCTTCTTGGCCGCCGTCTTCTTCGCTGCCGCCTTCTTCGCCGCCACCGGGGCGTTCACGCCACGCTTGACGGCGGGGCCGGACGCGGCCAGCTTCTGCTTACCCGCGATCACCGCCTTGAACTGAGCGCCCGGCCGGAAGGCAGGCACCGAAGTCGCCTTCACCTTCACGGTTTCACCGGTACGCGGGTTACGGGCAACCCTGGGGGCACGCTTGCGCTGTTCGAACACACCGAAACCGGTGATGGTGACGCTTTGACCTTTGTGCACGGCACGAACGATGGTGTCGACCACGTTCTCGACGGCCGCAGTAGCCGTGCGCCTGTCCGTACCCAACTTTTCGGTCAGAACGTCGATCAGTTCCGCCTTGTTCATTGAATCCTCCGCAGACTAATGGCCCGTCGTCGGACCGACTAGGTACCACGGTAAACCCAGTTTGGGCAAGAGTCTATGTGCCACGCCAAAATTCATGTGGTTTAGCACACGTCCAGCTACCGCCCCCAGGGATGCGCCGCCAATCGCCCCCGGTGATTACGCTTGCGAAATAGGCTCCGGCAGCGTCACGGGTTTCCATGACGGCCTAGCCTTTTCGAACTCGCCGATCGTGTCGGCCCGCCGCAGCGTGAGGCCGATGTCGTCCAAACCCTCCAGCAGACGCCACCGGGTGTAGTCGTCAATATCGAACGGCAACACGACGGTTCCCGCCGTCACGGTGCGTGCGGTGAGGTCGACAACCAATTCGAGGCCGGGCTGTTCTTCGATCAGCTTCCACAGCATTTCGACATCGTTCTGTGACATCTGCGCGGCCAACAGGCCGCCCTTCCCCGCATTCCCGCGGAAGATGTCGGCGAAACGCGACGAGATGACCACCCGAAAGCCGTAGTCCGACAGCGCCCACACCGCGTGCTCACGGGAGGATCCGGTGCCGAAATCCGGCCCGGCGACCAGCACGCTGCCCTGGCGGTACGGCTCGGTGTTCAGAATGAAGTCCGGATCCGCCCGCCAACCGGCGAACAAGCCGTCCTCGAAACCCGTACGGGTCACCCGCTTCAGGTAAACGGCCGGGATGATCTGGTCGGTGTCGACATTGGACCGGCGCAGCGGAACCCCGATGCCTTTGTGAACAGTGAAGGCTTCCATAACGATTCTCCTTCGATCGTGAGGTCGGGGCTCAGCCCAGGTCGGCGGGCGAGGACAGGGTGCCGCGGACCGCTGTGGCGGCGGCGACCAGGGGCGAAACCAGGTGGGTACGGCCGCCCTTGCCCTGCCTGCCTTCGAAATTGCGGTTCGACGTGGAGGCGCAGCGCTGACCCGGCTCCAGCTGATCGGGATTCATGCCCAGGCACATCGAGCAGCCCGCCTGGCGCCATTCCGCGCCCGCCGCGGTGAAAATCTCGCCGAGTCCCTCTTTTTCCGCCTGGGCGCGGACCTTCATCGAGCCCGGTACGACCAGCATCCGCACGCCGTCGGCGACGTGGCGGCCCTTCAGGACCCCGGCCACGGCCCGCAGATCCTCGATCCGGCCGTTGGTGCAGGAACCGACGAAAACGGTGTCCACGGTGACCTCACGCAGCGGCATTCCCGGCGTCAGGTCCATGTAGCGCAAGGCCTTCTCGGCGGCGTCGCGCTCGTTCTCGTCGGCGATCTGGGCCGGATCCGGCACATTGTCGCCCAGCGGCAGGCCCTGACCCGGGTTGGTGCCCCAGGTGACGAACGGGGTCAGCGCGTTCGCGTCGATGTGCACCTCGGCGTCGAAAACCGCGCCCTCGTCGGTCTTCAGCGCGTCCCAGGCGGCCACCGCGGCGTCCCAGTCGGCCCCCTGCGGGGCGTGCGGGCGACCCTTCAGGAATTCGTAGGTCACCTCGTCGGGGGCGATCATGCCGGCCCTGGCGCCCGCCTCGATGGACATGTTGCAGATGGTCATCCGCGCTTCCATCGACAGCTTGCGGATCGCCTCGCCGCGGTATTCCAGCACATAGCCCTGGCCGCCGCCGGTGCCGATCTGGGCGATCACGGCCAGGATCAGGTCCTTGCTCGTGACGCCGGGCGCCAATTCGCCGTCGACGGTGATGGCCATCGTCTTGAACGGGCGCAGCGACAGCGTCTGGGTGGCCAGCACGTGCTCGACCTCGCTGGTGCCGATGCCCATCGCCAGCGCGCCGAACGCGCCGTGGGTGGAGGTGTGGCTGTCACCGCAGACCACGGTCATACCCGGCTGGGTCAGGCCCAGCTGCGGGCCGACCACGTGCACGATGCCCTGCTCGGCGTCGCCCATCGGGTGCAGGCGCACGCCGAACTCGGCGCAGTTGCGCCGCAGCGTCTCCACCTGGGTGCGCGAGATCGGGTCGGCGATCGGCTTGTCGATGTCGACCGTGGGGACGTTGTGGTCTTCGGTGGCGATGGTGAGGTCGGGCCTGCGCACCGGCCTGCCCGCCGCGCGGAGCCCGTCGAAGGCCTGCGGGCTGGTCACCTCGTGCACGAGGTGTAGATCGATGTAGATCAGGTCGGGTTCGCGGGAGGAACCTTCGCCTTCGCCAGGGACGACGACGTGCTGGTCCCACACCTTCTCGGCCAGTGTGCGGGCGCGCTCGGCCATTGCTTGGTCACCTTTCGACGGACATACTTGGAATCTCAAGATATGAGACGTTAGTATCGTTCTATGAGACAGCATAGCGGTATCGGTGTCCTCGACAAAGCCGTGGCGGTGCTCTACGCCGTCGCGGACGAGCCTTGCGGTCTCAACGACCTGTGCACCCGCACCGGCCTGCCGCGCGCCACCGCGCACCGGCTGGCGGTCGGGCTGGAGACGCACCGGCTGCTGGCGCGCGACGGCAACGGGCTGTGGCGTCCCGGCCCCGCGCTCACCGAACTGTCGGCGGGGGCCGCCGATCCACTGGTGGAGGCCGCAGGGGCCATTCTGCCCCGCCTGCGGGAGATCACCGGCGAGAGTGTCCAGTTGTACTGCCGGGACGGCAATGCGCGCGTCTGCGTGGCCGCCCTGGAGCCGCCCGTGGGCCTACGGGACACCGTGCCGGTCGGCTCGCGGCTGCCGCTCACCGCGGGCTCGGCGGCCAAGGTGCTGATGGCGTGGGCGGACCCGGAGTTGCAGCGCACCGTCCTGGCCGACGCCGTGTTCGGCGATCGCGCGCTGGCCGAGGTCCGCAAGCGCGGCTGGGCGCAGAGCGCCGCCGAACGCGCGCAGGGTGTGGCGAGCGTCTCGGCACCCGTGCGGGACGCGGCGGGCGCCGTGGTGGCCGCGGTGTCGGTGTCGGGCCCGATCGACCGGATGGGCAGGCGGCCGGGCGCGCGCTGGGCCGCCGATCTGGTCGCCGCCGCCGAAGCGCTGCACAAGCGGCTGTAAAACGAAGAAGACCCCCGGTCGAATTCGACCGGGGGTCTTTCTTTGTAGCCCCGACGGGATTTGAACCCGCGCTACCGCCTTGAGAGGGCGGCGTCCTAGGCCGCTAGACGACGGGGCCAGGACGATCTCACCGAAGTGAAATCTTGCTGGGGTACCAGGACTCGAACCTAGAATGGCTGAACCAGAATCAGCTGTGTTGCCAATTACACCATACCCCAAGGATGGAAACGTCCGACCTCCCTCTCACCGGCTGGTTGTCGGTGTTGCGAGGCCGTGTTCCGCGGCGAGGAGAAGATTACCAGCCACAGTGGGGTAAACTACAAATCGCCTGGTCAGAAGCCTATTTTCGGCCGTTCCGGGGCGGTGCGTGCACCGCCCCGGACGCACTACTGCGCGGCGGGCGCCCAGCCACGGGCGGCACGGAGCCGGTCGAGCGAGACCTCGCGGCCCAGCAATTCCATCGACTCGTACAGCGGCGGGCTGATGTGCGAGCCCGTCACCGCCACCCGCACGGGCGCGAAGGCCTTGCGCGGCTTGAGCCCCAGATCGTCGATCAGGGCCTTCTTCAGCGCCTCTTCCAGGGCCGGGGTGGTCCACTCGGTCAGCGGCTCCACCGCGGCGATCGCCGCGTCGAGCACCGGATCGGCCTCGGCGCCCAGGTTCTTGCCGCCCGCGGCCGGGTCGATCGCGAAGTCGGCGGGCGCCACGAACAGGAATTTCAGCAGGTCCCAGGCGTCGCCGAGCACCACGATCCGGGTCTGCACCAGCTCGGCGGCGGCCAGGAAGGCCTTCTCGTCGACATCGGCCCCGATATGGCCCTGCGCGGTCAGGAACTCCCGCAAACGGTGGCCGAAATCACCCGGCTCGAGCAGACGAATCTGCTCGGCATTGATGGCGTCGGCTTTCTTCTGGTCGAATCGGGCCGGATTCGAATTCACCGTCGAAATGTCGAACGCGGCCACCATCTCGGCCATCGAGAACACGTCGCGGTCCTCGGCGATACCCCAGCCGAGCAGGGCCAGGTAATTCAGCAAACCCTCGGGGATGAATCCGCGGTCGCGATGGACGAACAGATTCGATTCGGGGTCGCGCTTGGACAGCTTCTTGTTGCCCTGCCCCATCACGAAAGGCAGGTGCCCGAACTGCGGAGTGAACTCGGCAACCCCGATCCGCCGCAGCGCCGCATACAACGCGAGCTGACGCGGAGTGGAAGACAGCAGATCCTCGCCGCGCAATACATGCGTAATGCGCATCAATGCGTCGTCGACCGGATTGACCAGGGTATAGAGCGGATCGCCATTACCGCGGGTGAGCGCGAAGTCGGGCACGGTGCCGGCTTTGAAGGTGGTTTCGCCGCGCACCAGATCGTTCCAGCCGAGATCTTCGTCGGGCATCCGCAACCGGATCACCGGAGCCCTGCCCTCGGCCTTGTAGGCGGCGATCTGGTCGGCGCTCAGGTCGCGGTCGAAGTTGTCGTAGCCCAGTTTCGGGTCGCGACCGGCCGCGCGGTGGCGCGCCTCGACTTCCTCCGGGGTGGAGAACGACTCGTAGGCCTCGCCGGCCTCGACCAGCTTGCGCACCACCTCGAGGTGCTGACCGCGCCGCTGCGACTGCCGGTAGGGCTCGTAGGGACCGCCGACCTCGGGCCCCTCGTCCCAGGTCAGGCCCAGCCAGCGCAGCGCGTCGAGGATCGCCCGGTAGGAATCCTCGGAATCGCGTGCGGCGTCGGTGTCTTCGATCCGGAAGACGAAGGTTCCGCCGTGGTGGCGGGCGTAGGCCCAGTTGAACAGGGCCGTGCGGATCAGGCCGACGTGCGGCGTGCCGGTCGGCGACGGGCAGAAACGGACCCGTACTTCAGTCATGACTCTCTCTCCGCGGTATCAGCGCTTGGTGGCGACGGGATTGGTGAGGGTGCCGATGCCCTCGACGGTGACCGACACGTTCTGACCGGCCTGCAGCGGCCCGACGCCTTCCGGTGTGCCGGTGAGGATCACATCGCCGGGCAGCAACGTCATCACGGTCGTCACCCATTCGACGATCTTCGGGATGTCGTGCAGGAACAGCGACGTGCGGCTGCGCTGCCGGACCTCGCCGTCGACCTCGGTGACGATCTCCAGATCGCTTGGATCCAGCGCGGTTTCGATCCACGGGCCGAGCGGGCAGAACGTGTCGTAGCCCTTGCCCCTGGTCCACTGCCCGTCGTGCCGCTGCTGGTCACGGGCGGTGACGTCGTTGGCGACGGTGTAGCCCAGGATCACCTCGGCGGCCTTGGCCGCGGGCACGTCCTTGCACGGACGGCCGATCACGATGGCCAGCTCGCCCTCGTAGTCGACCTGGGAAGAGCTGGGCGGCAGGATGATCGGCGCGTTCGGGCCGGTGATGGCGGTGTTCGGCTTGAGGAAGATGACCGGGTCGGCCGGGGCCTCGCCGCCCATCTCGGCGGCGTGCGCGGCGTAGTTCTTGCCGACGCAGACCACCTTGCTCGCCAGGATCGGCGCCAGCAGGCGGATGTCGGCCAGCGGCCAGCTCCGCCCGGTGAACGTCGGGGAGCCGAACGGATGTTCGGCGATCTCCTTGGCGATGGCATCGCTTCCGTCACCCTCGATGCTGACGAACGCGACTCCGTCGGGACTGGCAACTCGACCTAAGCGCATGCCCCGGAGTCTATCGAGGCGCGCCCACCTGCCCGAACGCGGCAGGGACGCGGCGATACCGGCGCGACGGCGGTGCGAGCGAACTCACACCGATGTGATTCGAAGCCGCTGCCCGCGTGCGGGATTCACCCGCCGCGGCGAGGTGTCGCGCTGTGATCTGTCAGACACCGGAACAGGGGGCGTCATCCGGCGGTCACGGGTGTACCGTGAGACCAGTTGTTCAGATCTTAAGACATGAATCTCAAATAATGAGATGCAATCGTGCAATCCGGCGAGGTGAGAATCGTGACAGAGGTGCGGCCGACGGCCGAGGCGATCAGGATGAGCGACGGCAGGCGCTGGCTGATGCTCGCCCTCGGCGTGTTCGCGCAGACCTCGAGTTCGATCTTCATCCACGGCACCCCGTTCCTGCTGCCCGCGCTCACCGCGCGCGGCGACTCACTGGCCGCCGCCGGCGCCCTGGTGGCGCTGCCGACCGTCGGCCTGGTGTGCACCCTGATCGCCTGGGGCTATGTGGTGGACCGGATCGGCGAGCGGGTGGTGCTGGTCGCGGGCACCGCGCTGATGTTCGTCGCCGGTGTCGCCGCGGCGCTGGTGGACGATCCGGTCGCCTTCGGCGTGCTGCTGTTCCTGGGTGGCGTCGGCGCGGCCAGTTCCAACGGGGCCAGCGGCCGGGTGATCGTGGGCTGGTTCCCGCCCGACCGGCGCGGCCTGGCCATGGGTATCCGGCAGACCGCCCAGCCCCTGGGCGTCGGCCTGGCGGCGCTGAGCATCCCCTGGGTCGCCGCGCACCACGGCATCCCCGCCGCGCTGCTGGTGCCCGCGGTGATGGCGGGGGTGGCCGCGGTGGGTTGTCTGGTCGGCATCGTCGACCCGCCACGGCCACCGGCGAAGTCCGCCGACCGGGCCAACCCCTATCGCGGCGATTCGACCCTGTGGCGCATCCACGGTGTGTCGATTCTGCTGGTCTTCCCGCAGGCCACCCTGTGGACCTTCGCGCTGCTGTGGCTGCACCGCGATCTGGGCTGGTCGCTGGCCGCCGCCGGCGCGCTGATGACGGCCACCCAGTTCCTGGGCGCGGTGGGACGGATCGGCGCGGGCGCCTGGTCGGACCGGGTCGGCAGCAGGCTGGGCCCGCTGCGGCAGGTGGCGATCGCCGCCGTGGTCGCGATGGCGGCGCTGACCGTCACCGCGTGGACCGGCTGGTGGTGGATGGCCGTCCCGCTGATGGTGGCCGCCTCGGTGATCTCGGTGTCGGACAACGGCTTGGCCTTCACCGCGGTGGCCGAGATCGCGGGCCCGTTCTGGAGCGGCCGCGGCCTGGGCATCCAGAACACCGGCCAGAACCTCGCCATCGCCGCCGTCCCACCGGTTTTCGGCCTCCTGATCACCGCCACCGGCTTCCCGGCCGCCTTCGCCGTCGCCGCGATCGCCGCCGCCGCCGCGGTTCCGCTGGTCCCACGGGCAGCCGGAAAGTAGCCGCGTCGCAACTGGATTCGCACCATCGAAAGACGGTGCGCCCACAGCACGCGGAAGGCCCGCCGCGCGATCCGTGGCGGGCCTTCGGCGTCGGAAAGCCCGAAGGCCCGCTCCGGCACACAGCCGAGCGGGCCTTCGGTCGTTGCGGGTGTCCTCAGACGATGGCGGCGATACGGTCGCCGACCTCGACGGTGGAGGCGGTGCCGGTGCGCGAAGCCAGGTCCTTGGCGACGGCGGACTCGATGCGCGCGGCGCCCTCGGTGTTGCCGAGGTGGTTGAGCAGCAGCGAGACCGACAGGATCGCGGCGGTCGGGTCGGCCTTGGACTGGCCCGCGATGTCGGGGGCGCTGCCGTGGACCGGCTCGAACATCGACGGGTTGGTGCCCGAGGCGTCGATGTTGCCCGAGGCGGCCAGGCCGATGCCACCGCTGACGGCGGCGGCCAGGTCGGTGATGATGTCGCCGAACAGGTTGTCGGTGACGATCACGTCGAAGCGGCCCGGGTCGGTCACCATGTGGATGGTGGCGGCGTCGATGTGCTGGTAGGCGGTCTGCACGTCGGGGAACTCGGCGGCGACCTCGTCGACGGTGCGCTGCCACAGCGAACCGGCGAAGGCGAGCACGTTGTTCTTGTGCACCAGGGTCAGGTGCTTGCGGCGCGCCTGCGCGGTGGCGAAGGCGTAGCGGACCACGCGCTCGATGCCGAAGCGGGTGTTGTTGGAGACCTCGGTGGCCACCTCGTGCGGCGTGCCGACGCGGATCGCGCCACCGGTGCCGGTGTAGGGGCCCTCGGTGCCCTCGCGCACGACGACGAAGTCGATGTCCGGGTTGCCCGAGAGCGGGCTGGTGACGCCGGCGTGCAGCTTCGACGGACGCAGGTTCACGTGGTGATCCAGCGCGAAGCGGGTCTTGAGCAGCAGCCCGCGCTCGAGCACGCCGCTGGGCACCGACGGGTCGCCGATCGCGCCGAGCAGGATCGCGTCGTGCTGCTTGAGCTCGGGCAGCACCGACTCCGGCAGGATCTCGCCGGTGCGGTGGTAGCGGGCCGCGCCCAGGTCGTACTCGGTCTTCTCGACACCGGGCGAGACCACGTCGAGCACCTTGAGCGCCTCGGCGATGACCTCGGGACCGATGCCGTCACCGGCGATGACTGCGAGTTTCATGAACAAGCTCCGTTCGAAGTCGGGGCGGATCGAGCCGCGCCGCGGATACAGGAGCGCGCCGTCACCGTGAGGTGACGGCGCGCAGCTGCCGATGTCCCGGTGGCCGGGACGTCACAACTCAGGCCAGGTCGACCAGGACGACCTTCGACGCGCCGACGGCCTCGGCGATCGCGGTCTGCACCTCGGCGGGCACCTCGCGGTTGACGCGCAGCACCACGGTGGCGCCTTCGGCGTCCACGTCCTGGCTCAGCTGCGCGGCCAGGATGTCGATCTCGGCCTCGCCCAGCTTGGTGCCGATCTTGCCCAGCGCGCCCGGCTTGTCGCCGTAGTTCAGCACGGCCAGGTTCAGGCCCTCGGCGCGCATGTCGTAATTGCGACCGTTGATGTTGACGATCTTCTCGACCAGGTTCGGCTCGGTCAGGGTGCCGGCCACGTTCAGGGTCGAGCCGTCGCCGAACACGGCGCGCAGGTCGACGACGCTGCGGTGGTTCGGGCTCTCGGTGGCGGTGGTGACCTCGGCGGTGATGCCGCGCTCCTTGGCCAGCGCCGGGGCGTTGACGAAGGTGACCTGGTCCTCGACCAGCGCCGAGAACACACCGCGCAGCGCGGACAGCTCCAGCACGGCCACGTCCTGCGAGGCCAGCTCGCCGCGGACCTGCACCTCGACGCTGACGGGCAGCTCGTTGGCGATGGCACCCAGCAGCGCGCCCTGCTTGCGGACCACGTCCAGCCACGGCGCGACGACGTCGTTGACGGCGCCACCGGTGACGTTCACCGCACCCGGCACGAACTCACCGGCCAGCGCCAGCAGCACCGACTTGGCGACATCGGTGCCCGCGCGGTCCTGGGCCTCGGCGGTGGAGGCGCCCAGGTGCGGGGTCACGACGACCTCGGGCAGCTCGAACAGCGGGCTGTCGGTGCACGGCTCGGTCTCGAACACGTCCAGACCGGCGGCACGCACGTGGCCGGACTTGATCGCGTCGGCCAGCGCCTGCTCGTCGATCAGGCCACCGCGCGCGGCGTTGACGATGATGACGCCCGGCTTGGTCTTGGCCAGGGTCTCGGCGTTGAGCATGCCCTTGGTCTCGGGCGTCTTGGGCAGGTGGATCGAGATGAAGTCGGCGCGCTCGAGCACCTCTTCCAGGCTCAGCAGCTCGATGCCCAGCTGGGCGGCGCGCGCGGGCGAGGTGTAGGGGTCGTACGCGACGATCTTGGTCTCGAAGGCCGCCAGGCGCTGCGCGAACAGCTGGCCGATGCGGCCGAGGCCGATGACGCCGACGGTCTTGCCGAGGATCTCGACACCGTTGAACTTGCTGCGCTTCCAGGTCTTCTCGCGCAGGGTGGCGTCGGCGGCCGGGATCTGGCGGGCGGCGGCGAGCAGCAGGGTGACGGCGTGCTCGGCGGCGGTGTGGATGTTGGAGGTCGGCGCGTTGACGACCATCACGCCACGCTCGGTGGCGGCGGGCACGTCGACATTGTCGAGGCCGACGCCGGCACGGGCGACGATCTGGAGCTTCTTGCCCGCCTCGAGGACCTCGGCGTCGACGGTGGTGGCGGAACGCACGAGCAGCGCGTCGGCCTCGGGAACCGCGGCGAGCAGCGCCGGGCGGTCGGGGCCGTCGACCCAGCGAACCTCGACACCGTCACCGAGCGCGTCGACGGTCGACTGGGCGAGCTTGTCGGCGATCAGAACTACAGGACGGCCTGCTTGGCTCACTGTGGGGTACTCCTGGGGAAGAAAGGGGTCGGCAGTTTCCGCCGACCAGGATAGTCGGCGTTGGTTCGGGTGCCCTTACCCCCCTGCCCGAAAACCGGGTGAACCCTGGACGTCGCGCCACCTACCATCGCGCCATGTCCTTGCGTACCGTCCCCGCCTCGATGGATCCGGCCGTGGTGGCCGCCGTCGACGCCGAGCTCGACCGGGTGGCGGCCGAGCACGGTGTCACCGTCCGCCTCGCCATCGAAAGCGGCAGCCGTGCTTGGGGTTTCCCCTCACCGGACTCCGACTACGACTGCCGCTTCGTCTACGTGGCGGGCCTGGGGACCTATCTGTCGCCGTGGCGCACGCGGGATGTGATCGAGACCCCGCTGGTGGGGCTACTCGATGTGAACGGCTGGGATCTGGCCAAGGCGTTGCGCCTGCTCGTGCAGGGCAACGCGGTGCTGATCGAGTGGCTGATGTCACCCATCGTCTATCGCGGCGACGCGGCGTTCCGCGCCCGGCTGCGCGACGTGGCGGCCGAGGTGGCCGACCGCGACCGGGTGGCGCGGCACTACCTGCACCTGGGTGCACGCCAGTACGCGCTGTTCGAGCGCAACGGCGGCCTGAAGAAGGTGTTCTACGCGCTGCGGCCCGCCATGGCGCTGCGCTGGTTGCGCGAGCATCCCGGCGCCGCGGTGGCGCCGATGCATCTGCCGACGCTGCTGGCCGAATGCGAGCTGCCCGCCGACTTCGTCGCCGCGGTCACCGACCTGACGGATCTGAAGTCGCGGACCAGGGAAATGGGCACCGGCGCGGTCCCGGCCCCGATCGCGGCCTTCATCAGCGCCGAATTCGACACGGCGACAGCGGTGTTCGCGTCCCGCGAGCCCCGCGACCTGACCGCGGCCCGGGCGATCACCGACGAGTTCTTCCGCGCGGAGGCTCTCGCCGCGGGCTGAGCGCCCCCGGAAACGCAGAAACTCCGCACCGGTCCGGTGCGGAGCTTCAACTCATACGCTGGTCAGCGCAGGAACTAGATGACGCGAACGTCCTGTGCCTGCGGGCCCTTCTGGCCCTGACCGATCTCGAACTCCACACGCTGGCCCTCGTCGAGGGAGCGGAAGCCCGAGCCGCTAACAGCCGAGTAGTGCACGAAGACGTCGGGTCCGCCGCCGTCCTGCGCGATGAAGCCGAAGCCCTTCTCGCTGTTGAACCACTTCACAATGCCCTGAGCCATTTCTAAACCTTCTGTAGACGAGCCAGGTCCTAATAGTCCGGTCCCGGTCTCGCCATCAACAATGCCATGATCCGACGAATTCCTCCACACTCGTGTTCGGGCACTGTGAGGAAGCCAACCCGGGCCCATGACCGTTCGGTGCCGTCACACAGGTGCTACCCCTGGTACCGGGTGGATGCTCGACGTATGCCGAGGTAGTTGCCGTGCGGATGCCGGATTCGCCGAGCGCGGTCACGCAAACCGACTGGCACGGTTCACCACTCATCGCGTCACGGCTTCGTGACCGGTCACCGTCAGTGTCCCTAGACATTTTCCAGAAACCCAGTACGGCAAATTCTCTACCAGCGTACTTTCCGAGTTTGTGAGGGAGCACACACCTCGCGGAGAAATCACGCAAGGAGCTGCGGAGTGCTGAACATCAACCATTTCACCTACGGCTGGGTAACCCCGTTGCTCGCCTATCTCATGTCGGTTCTCGGGTCGATGCTGGCGCTGCGTTGCATGGTTCGCTCGCGCGCCTCCGGCAGCCATGGCGGCTGGCTCACCGCGGCCGCCATCGCACTCGGCGGCACCGGAATCTGGGTCATGCATTTCATCGCGATGCTCGGTTTCTCCGTGCACGGCGCGACCATCCGCTACAACGTCCCGATCACCTTGTTCAGCGCGGCCGTCGCCATGGCGGTGGTGTGGCTGGGATTGTCGATCGTGGTGCGGCGCAGCTGGGACAGTGCGGCCCTGCCGGTGGGCGGCACGATCACCGGATTGGGCGTGGGCGCCATGCACTACGCGGGCATGTACGCGATGAAGACCGACATCGAGATCGTCTACGACCCGGTCGTGGTCGCGCTGTCGATGGTCATCGCCGTCGTCGCCGCCACCGCGGCCCTGTGGTTCGCCCTGCACGTCCACGGCCTGCTCGCCACCATCGGCGCCGCGCTGCTGATGGGTGTGGCCGTCACCGGCATGCACTACACCGGCATGTTCTCGATGAGCGCCCACACCAGCGCCCATGTCGCCCACGCCACCGGCGCCACCGCCACCCAGCTGCTCACCCCGCTGATCATCGGCGTCAGCATGGTGACCATGGTGCTGCTGATGCAGGTCGGCATCACCGAGGCCGAAGACCCCAACCTCGCCCGCCCCATCCACGGCCAGCGTGCCAGCCGCTTCTGGCCCAGCGGCCAGAACTGACGGCGCGAACATGTCGGACCCCGTTGAGACCATTGGGCGGTAGAAATCGCCGGCTGAGCCGAGTCTTCACGGGGGGATCCACATGCTCTACGCCATCATCGCGGCCGTCGTCTCCGTCGCCGTCGGCGCGCTCGCGCTGCTCGCCGCCTCGATCGCCGAATCACGGGCGACCGCGGCCCTGGTGGCCTCGCGGGCCGCGTCGCATTTCGTCGGCGACGGCAACCCCGCGGGCAGCTTCTTCGACCTGCGCACCCGGCACGACCGGCTGCACCGGCTCAGTTCCCGGCTGCTGGCCGTCAGCGCGGTGGCCGCGCTGGCCGCCACCGGTATCGCGATCTACGCCGTCATCGGTTGCTGATCGCTAGACCACCCGCACCTGCTGCGCTTCGGGCCCGCGGCGGGTCTCCCTGACCGCGAATTCCACCCGCTGACCGGACCGCAGCGTGCGGAATCCCTCGCCGACGAGTTCGGTGTACTCCACGAACACCTCGGCGCCTCCCGCGTCGGGGGTGATGAACCCGAATCCCTTGCCGCTGTCGAACCAGCTCACCACGCCGCCCGCCATCGACCAGCCTTCCGAAACATTTGCCTGACATGCCGTTTCGTTTATGGTCGCATGCCGGTGGTGGCGACACGAACCGTGTGGGCGTCCGGGTGGCGGTTCGGCGCGGTCGCGGGTGGATAAACTCCGCCGATGAGCCGGTCGCCGAGCGCCGCCACCGTCCGTGCCGCCGCCGAGGCGGTGACCGTCTTCGTGGCCACCTCGGTCGCCGTACTGGTCATCATGTTGCCGATCAGCTTCGCCGCCCTGGCCGAGGCCAGGCATGTGGACCTGCTCGTGTTCAACATTCCGCGCGCGATGACCGGCGCCGCGTTCATCGCCGTGATCACCGCGGCGATCACCGTCGCCGTCGGCAGCAGGCGCACCGCCCGCTGGACCGCGCTGCTCGCCTTGGCCGGCATCCTGCTCAGTCACCTGCTGCTGGTCCCGCACAGCGACAACGCCGATTTCGACGGCCTGTCCCTGCCGACCCTCAATTTCGTCGACGCCCTGCTGGCGGGCATGGCCCTGGGTGCCCTGGCCGTCGCGGTCTGGCAGGACCGGCTCCAGCGCACGGTCTATGTCTTCGCGGTCCCCGGCGCCGCGGTCCTCGGCGACCTCACCGAGTCCCCCACCGACGAGAGCTCCTCCGGCCTCGACGGCGTCCTGGCCGGCTCGCTGCCACTGTGGTTCATCGCCGCCACCGTGCTGGCCCTGGTCTACTTCGCGATCACCACGCCCACCACCCCGCGCTCGACGCTGGACACCGCGATCCCCTTGGCCCCCGTCTTCGCCGGCGTGGTCGCGTTCTCGGCCATCCTGGCCACCTCACTGGCGGTGGCCTCCCGCGAATCCAGCCTGCTCGCGCTGGTCGTCGGCTCGGTCGTCGTGGTGGCCGCGGCGAGCCTGGCCGCGCTGATCCTGCCCGACCGCGACGGCATCCTGGTCCTGCTGATGACCTCGTTCGCCGTCGCGGGCAGTCTCGTCATCACCCTGCCCCGCCCCGCCCTGGTCGACGTCGCCACCCTGGCGACGCTCGCCGCGGGCGTCGTGCTCGGCCTGCGCCGCCCACGCCCGCTCACCGCCGCGATCAGCGTCGTCGCCCTGGCCCTGTTCGTCCTGCTCACCGATCTGCTCGACCCGCCCGCGACGCTGAACGCCACCATCGGCTGCCTCGCGCTGGGCGTGGTCGGCGGCTACTGCGTCGGCTCCGCCGTCCCGCTCAGCCCCACCTCCGGCACCGTCGGCCTGTCGGTGCTGTTCGTGCCGTCGATGGGAGTCGCGTTGAGCAACAGCGATTTCGGCACCCTCGCCTACTCCTCGTCCTGGTACCGCACCGCCGACCTGAACCGCGGCCCAGCCCCCGCCACGGTCTCGATCGCCATCGCCCTCGGCTGCCTGTTCGCGATCGCGGTGGTCCTGCGCCGCCGCCCCGCCTAATCCCAGCCGAACTCCGAGAACACCCGCCCCGCCAGCACCTGTCCCAGCCCTGCCCGGCAGTACTCCACCATCTCGGCGGGCAACGCCCCCGGATCGAACCACCGCAGCTCCGAACACTTCTCGGGCTCCCGGTTGGCGACCACGCCCCGCCACCGCCGCACCGTGAAGAACATCTGCACCCGCTCCGCGCTGTGCAGCACATGCGCGAATTCCACATCGGGCGCGTCGATCTCGACCCCCACCTCCTCCCGCGCCTCCCGGATGAGCCCGGTCACCGCCGACTCCCCCACCTCCACATGCCCCGCCGGCACATGGAACAGCCCGTCCCCGAACCCCGTATCGCGTCTGCGCCCGAGCAACACCCGCCCGTCCCCGTCGAGCAGCACCAGATGAACCCCGATCAGCGCCCGATATCTGTTCACCGCGACAACCCTAGCCAGAACACCCGGATCCCTGTTGCCGCAGCCGTATTCGGGGTATACCCAGACCATGAGTTTCCCGGTGACCTTCGGGCTCGCCCAGTTCGGCCTGCTCGCGACGATCGCCCTCGCCGTCGCCCTCCTCGTCTCCGCCGTCCTCGCCGCGCGCCGCCGCCGCGGCCCCAAAGCCGTTCTAGGCCGAGGCATCCCAGCCCTGGCCCTCATCCTGGTGGCCACCGTCCTGCTCTGGATCGCCACCCTCCTCCAGACCTACCTGGGCCTGTCCGGCGAGATCACCGCCGCCCACGTCGTCGCCAAGTCCGTCCCCGGCCACTCCGACCAACTCGACCTCGACGTCACCATCTACGACGAAGACGGCAAGGAAGACACCCGCACCACCCACCGCGTCGAAGGCAACCTCTGGGCGATGCAGGCCAACATCGTCGAACTCCACCCCTGGGTCAACGCCCTCGGTTTCCACTCCGGCTACAAACTCACCCGCCTCTACGGCCAGCGCCTCGACGGCAAACCCACCACCCAAACCCACATCTTCCTCAACGGCTCCGACCGCGACTTCTTCGAAGACATGAACTCCGGCACCTGGTACACCTCCCCCTTCGTCAAATCCGTCTACGGCAACGCCGTCATAGCCACCCCCGGCGAATACGACGTCCTCATCTCCCACGACGCCATCAAAGTCAGGGCCACGAACTGAGGCAAAAGTAGCGATGCACGTCCGCATCTGGGCAGGGGCGGCGGCCGCGCTGAACACCCAGATCGGCAACCGTCCACCAAATCCAACCCCGACCATTGTAGTCAATCAGCAGGACCGGCCAAATTTCCCGAGCCCGGTAATTGTCCGCGCCAGCGCCAGGCATGGGCACGGAAGCGGTCAGGTCAGCTCACTCGCGAAATGTGGTTCCGGTAGTACTCGTGCCGAATGTGATCACCCTGACCGGTGAACGCCCGGAACTCGCCTATCCGATACGCGAGACCGCTGGACCTCTCATCTTTGATGATCTCGAAATCTTTGTCCAACAAGGAAATTCGACGGTCGATTTCGGGATCATCGATGGAGAGTTTCGCCCGCTGAATGATCTGCGCTGCGGTGAGAAACGTGTCCGGATCTTGTTGAGCCTGGTCACGCAGAACCTTGTAGATCGGATCTGTGAGCGGATCGTCGTTGCGCTCGATCGGGTTACCGATGTGTCGAAGTGCGCGCGAGATAGACAGGCCGATCGCTTTGGCGACCGGAGGGGGAAACGCGTTGCCGATCTGTCGGTATTGAGCTGTCTTCTTGCCCGTGAACATCCACGCGAACTCGCCGTTCCCGGCATCCTCCAGCTCGGACCGATGCGCTTCGTCCTTGGCGAAGACCCATCCTTGGATGCGCGCCACCATCTCGACAGTCAGTTTCGGACCGAACTCGGTCATCGGCCGCTTGTCGTAGGGTGGCGCCGTATCGTGCACACCGTAGGCGTCTACACCGAGTTCTGCCCAGGCCCGCTTTGCCCGGGTCGGACCCAGGTCAGCACCACCATGTTTCTTCGATCCGCCCACGATTGTCGGAGCGATGCCGTTTGCCTTCTCGGCCCACGCAGCCGCGCCTTTCCAGCCACGTTCCATCATCAACGGCAGTAGCGTCTCCCCGACGGTCCTGACTTCACCAGCCGCCTCGGGCCACTTGAAATATTGAAAATCCTCGGAGGCCATGGCAACGAGAACAAACCGCGGCCGCAGCTGGGGCACCCCGTATTCGGATGCCTGGATGAGTCGCCACTCTGCGGAGTAACCGAACTGGCTGAGCCGATCCAGCACATGCTGCCGATATCCGGCGAAGCGCGGCATGCTCAACCCGCGGACGTTCTCGAGCAACAGCGCGCGGGGTCGCACCACATCAACTTGCTCGACGGCCCAGGCAAACAGGTCTCGCTCGTCATTAGCTCCGAGCTGCTTTCCCGCGATGGAGAACGGAGGGCACGGAACACCACCTGCGAGCAGATCGATCTGACGTCCGCCACGACCTTCGGCATCAGGAGAAAACGCCTTCGGGTTGAACACCGCAGGGTTTGCTACGTCACCGACCTCGACCTTCCAATGAGGACGGTTACGCTGGATGGTGTCCGCAGCGGTTTGGTCGAGTTCGACGGCGAGCTTGTGTTCGAAGCCTGCTCGCTCGAGCCCGAGCGCCTGGCCGCCTGCTCCTGCGCAAATCTCGATGACGCTGAGCTCGGTCACGCGGTGTCCCTTCTGCGAAGTGATGTATCGAGCGATCCTGTGGGACGCGGATGACTATCATGCCGTGCAGTCAGAGGCCAGTCGAAAGCTGGGTGGAGGATGGATCGAGACGACTTGCCGCCGCTTACGCCGGCCAGCCGTACCGGCGTGCCGGCAGCATCCTCGCCTGGCCGTGGGCGCAACATGCGGGCAATCAGGCGCACCGATACAAAGCCAGAGGTCGAGCTGCGAAGCGAACTGCATCGGCTCGGGTACCGGTTCCGGAAAGACTTCCCGATCCCGGTCGCGGGTCGCAGGCCGGTCAGACCGGACATCGTGTTCACTGCTCGCCGGGTTGCGGTGTTCGTAGACGGCTGCTTCTGGCACGCATGCCCTGAGCACGGCAGATCGCCGACCACGAATGAGTGGTATTGGACACCGAAGCTCCGCCGCAACGTCGAGCGGGACCGAGAAGCGGACACCGCGTTGTCGACGGCCGGGTGGACTGTGGTGCGGGTGTGGGAGCACGAACCGGTCACGTCTGCACTGACCGCGGTGGTCGACAAGCTCGATCGGGACCCGAACATATGAGCGATCGTAGGTGATCGGATAGCTGAGGTCACGGCAACCCACCGGCAGAGCTAGATTGGCAGCCATGGGGATGACATTCGGAACCGATCTGCTGGGGTGGAAGCGCAGTCGCAAGAACAAACTCGGCTGGCAGTGGGTACCGAACACTGCCGATACCGACAGTGTGTCGAGCCTCCGGCTGTCGGCGGCAGTGCTCGAGTATCTGGCCGCCCCGAATCCCAACGGCGGTGCATCCGATCCCGTGGAGCCGCCCGACAACCCGGGTGGGTTGCTCGAAACCCAGGTTGCGACCGACCTCGCCACAGAGCTTCCGCGGCTTGATCCAGAACGCAAGTGGGAAGTCCGCAAAGGGCAGAGCATCGTCAACTATGCGCAATACCAGCATCTGGCCGCCATCGACCGCGCGATTGCGAACGATCCGAACCTACGCGTCACTCTCGGGACCGACTACCTGATCAAGCCGGACGTTCTCGTGGGTCTTCTCGGCACCCCGACGGCGACAGAGCATCCCTGGTTGCATGCTGCGCTTGCGTGCAAGTGGACCATCCGATCCGACCGGGTCCAGAACATCCGGCACGAAAACGGCAACATGATCCGGCATCGGCGAGGACGCTTGCCTCATTTGGTGACTGTCACCGCAGAACCGCTCCCGACACGGCTGGCATCGATCGCGCGCGGCACTGGCGAAGTCGACGCCACTTACCACCTGGCATTTCCCGCCATGAACCAAGCCGTAGCAGCAGTTGGAACAGGCGAACAGCAAGATGCGTGGGCAGAGGTCACCGAACAGGGACGTCTGCTGGACTACACGCAACTCGCTGCGTCGCTCGCTACCTGGTAGCTCCCCGGGAAATGCCTATTCGGCCGGAGCAACCGCGTCATCGAAATGCCGCAGGAGCGCACGGACGTCGGCAGCGTCCATGCCCGCACCTACGGCAGGCTCCTCCTCCAGATCGGCCAGTTGCTGAACATCGGGATCATCGAGAATCGCCGCCATGAACCTCAGCTTCGCGTCCAAACGGAGACGCACCACTTCGTCGACGGTGCCGCGAGTGGCGAGGACTGTCACTCGTGTCTCGGTATCAGGCGCGAGCCCGAGCCGGTGGATGCGATCCAGGCTCTGCAGGAATCGGCCGGCCATGAAGTCCCTGTCGACATAGACCGCGTCGTGGCAGACGTGGTGGAGGCTGACACCCTCACCGAGCGTCGCAGGGTTGGAGATGAGGACGTGACAGTCGGGGTCCTCCCGGAATCGCCGCAGCTGCTCGACCCGGTCCGGAGTGCCGCCGTAAACGGTCGCAGGACCGAAGTTTTCGAGAAGCTTTTCGAGCGTGGTCAAGCTACGGACAAAAGTCGTCCACACCAAGGTCTTCCGGCCGGCCTGGGCGTTGTCGGCAACGATCTTGACGGTTTCCTGGTACTTGGGTGACAACTCGATGCTTGGAAGATTCTGGAACAGATCGAAGAGCGAATCGCCCGGCGAAGGCTGCAACGGCGGGAGCTGGTACTCCAGTGGCTCATATCGGCTGGCGCCTTCGAGCAGCAGCGCCGGACTCGTCGCGGCCATCAGCATGCGCAGCATCGCCCGGCCGAGTGCCTCGATGCTTCCTCGCGAACTCTCGGCACGTGCGGTGTAGTTGCCTTTGAGCGCTTCATAGACCTCCGCATGGATTGGGGGCATGTCCACGTACCTGATCCGTGGCTCGAACGGAGGCAGCCCGAGTTCATCCTTCGTCGTGCGGGTGAACAGCGGACGGAGCACGGCACTGGCCCGCGCGAGATCACCACCGCCGACAGCCTCGATCACCGCCCGTTTACCGTGGCCCGGCCACACGAACGACAGCAGGCTCTCCAAGTCACGGGCGCCGTTCGGTGCCGGCGTTCCGGTCAGAATCAGGCGACGATTCGCCAACGGGCCGAGGGCAAGAGCCGCCGAGCCGTACGTGCCCCGCGCGCCCAATTTGATCCGGTGCGCCTCGTCCAGCACGATCATCGAAGGCTTGGCCCGGAGCCAGTTCGCCAGGGTATCCAGCGAACGATCCAGGCGTTCGTAATTCACGATGCAGAGTTCCGCAAGCGGATCGGTGGAGCGACCGGTTACGGCGCTGCGCAGCGGCTCCGCAAAGCAGTACGAACTCTCGTACTCCCAGGACTCGTATGCCGACTTCGGACCCACGACGAGCAGCCGCTCCGCCTCACCGCGAGCACGTGCCGCTGCGTATACGGCTAGGGCCACACGGGTTTTGCCGGCACCGGGAACACTGAAATTTGCTCCGTGCCGTAACGACAGGAGCCTGGCGATGTCTCGTTGCTGGAACGAAGTGAGCTCACCGGTCCAGTCGCTGCCGAGCAAACCGACGACCGATTCCGGATAAACGACGTCCGCCGAGTCCTCGGTTGCCCCATCGAGGTTGCGCTCGACGGCCTCGGTGTCGTCAAGGACACCGGTGACAAGAACTCTCAGGTCGTCGGCCCACTCCACATCAGGATGGGTCCAGCTAGCCAGCTCCCCCAGGTTGACGAGAAAGTCATCGAGATCGACTTCCGCAGACAGGGGACCTCTCGCGCCGGAAGTGCTGAGCCGGGCTGCCAGCTGCTGAAACTCACGCTGGAAGTCAGGTGTCGTAAGAAGTTCCACGCGCATCCGGGTCATCCCGAACCGCAGGCGAAGTGAGGGATTATTCTGAACGTTGGCCATTACTACCGAGGCCCGTTTTCCACCGCGGTGGCGAGCCAGTCGAGCCCGCTACCAGGAATCTTGACCGATCGCTGCGCCTCGATCGCAAGCTGTTCGAGTACGGCATGTACCTGAATCAGTGCATCGTCGAACGCGTCTTCGTCGAGACTCGAGTTGCCTCTCGCCAGCACAACATCGTTGACAGCCTGCTCGAGATCCTTACAGGCCGCTACGACACGATCAGGAGCCGCGAGGCGCTTCTTCCGGAGCATCGCGTCCCGGCCTGCGACGGTGATGGCGTCGTCGAAGGCTGACCGGTAGGACGAAATCAATTTACTCGCAGCAGTTTTGGCAAGTTCCCCGACCGCGTCACCAGCAGATTCGACAGCTTTCGCCTGCAGAAGCTTGTCGGTAATTGATCGTGCCACTGCAACTTGGTCCCCGACTGACTTAACGCTACGTCCCAAACCTGGGATTGCAAGAGCCGTTTCGGCGACCGACTCCGTTCGCCCGTATTCATCGATCAGCCCCTTGTCAAGATACCGTTCCTGAAAATCGGTTCCGACGAACCGGACATCGGTTTTGGCGTACTCCAGCACGATCGCAGCGATCCGGGACTCCTTCAGCACCTCCGCTCGCTCCTTGTTCTTCTTGAGCTCTTCGCGATACACCCGGTACAGCTCCTCAAGCTTCGTTTTGGACTGTTCGAAGTCCACGAGGCGCATCGCCTCCTGTCCAGTGGTACGACTGCGTGTGATGCAGTTCCGCAACTCAGCCAGAATCCAGAAGTCTCTCTCGCAGACCTGCGTTGTTGTATGGAACTCCCTCGCGATAACCGAGATAGGGCGCTGAAGCTGGTCGCGCTGTTCCTCCAGAGCCAGGAGGTGGTTAATGTACGAGTATTCACGCCGTTCGTCATGCCGCAACTGCAGGGAGACCTCGACCGCGTTGATATCGTCCCAGGTGCACGATGCCGGCAAAACCCCAACGCGCATGCTGGTGGCAGTTCCCCCTTCACGCAGAGCAGCACAACGAGTGTTTCCGTTAACTAGGACACCGTCGCGCGTGATCAGTCCGGGTTCAATCTGGCCGAACTCTTCGAGATGCTTCGCGAGCTTGTCGAAATCGTTGTCTCGCTGCTTCGGATCCGCAGGCCGACGGGTGAGTAGATGCTTCAGGTAATCCTGGCTCTCCTGACTCCAGGGATCAGCTGACAGCGCCGCGTCGCGGACCCGGTCCAGACTGCGCTGCGCACGAATCCGATGCGTACCGGGGTTGTAATACAGCGCGTTGAGTGGCATGTCGATGACCTGGACATGCAGCGGTGCATCACGCCACTCCAGCGTCAGGGTCTCAGCGACACCGCCGTTGTGGTCGAGGTCGCCGAGCCGCTGCGCGACCATTGCACGAACAGCTTCCGCAGTGGGGGGAACACCAAAGTCTGTGAACATTTCTGCAGTCTCTCTCGATAAAATCTGGTGGACTTGGGGCCGGAGCGCCGCTGCGTTTACTTCAAGCGGTCCCGAACTTCGTCCCTCGACTCCGCGGGGAGCGTCCGGTACAACCCCCACAGGTCTTCGGCCTCGCTGAAACCACGCGCATCCCGCTCGATCCACTGGCTCAGCATCTGCTTCTCATAGGCCGGCAGCTTATCGACTCTGTCCAGTACATCGCCGAGGTCCGCGACCGAGTCACGACCCCCGATGCGGCATCGACTGCACTCGAGGACCATCTGTACCGTCGTGTCGCCATTGGGGAGCCTCACTGCACGGCGGGCAACGTCGAGCTGCGACGAGACGTAGGTGCCGGCGTAGGTCTCACCCGGACCGATACCGCATGAACGGCACTTGCGTCCGTCCTTCACCATTACCTCGAAGCGTTCGGCCGCGGTGATCGTGGCACCAGCGGGCCGCGTCGCCTTACCCGGTTCCCACACCGCTACGCCCTGTTTGACGAACCGCTGCTCATGCGGGCCCAGGGACGCGTCTTCGCGGTTGGTATCGATCCGCCACCCGAAGTCACGGAGATCCCGCATCCGCCGGTCGACCTGAGACTTGCCCGGAAACGCATCTCTCAGCTGACCCTTCGTGAAGAGTTCACCGACCCCGACCTCGTGCACCAACCACAGCGCACAGGCTTTCATGGTTCCGAGCTTCGGGTCGTTCCAGGCAGGCATAGCCATCAGCAATCTGTCCTCTCGGGTCGATGTACCAGGACGAGATCGCCGATCTGGATCGGTCCAGCGGCCTGGCCCCATCAACTCAACAGCACGATCTGACGCATGGAAAGTCATCTGCTGTCCTGACTTTACAGCCGGATATGCACGGGAAAGTCAGGACACCCGACCTGTTTACCTGCCGGGTTCCGACGATCACAATGGATTCGGTCGTGCGCCATCCGTCCCGGGGGAGACCTGAATTGATCAAGTGCTCGGACTACGAATTCGACCATGCGTGGTCATCCGGCCAGCGCCGGTTCTACTTCGAAGTACGCAAGTTGATGTGCTGTACACGCAAGTCTCATCGTGAGCTGAGCAGGGGCGCTGAAATCAGTAAGGACTCAGTGCTGAGGTTGCTCGCTGGCCAGTACAGGTTCGGTCCACGAGAGTCGACGCTGAGGCAGATCTACAAATTCGCCACGTCGACGATCGACAGAGACCTCGGGCTCATCGCCTGGGAGCACCTTGTCGAACTTCGCCTCGAGATCGCTGGCAGATCGGGTGGCTATGCCACCACCGCTCCGCTGCTGGCCGCGGTCGCCTGCCCCCAATGCAGGACAGCTTTTCCTTCGGAGCCGGCTGAATCGACCGTCCTGGATACCGACGCGGGGGAAATCGCGGTCGGCGTCGATGTGCCGGTCCCCCTGTGCGAAGGGGACCGGCACATCGACGCCGACATCGCGTGGCCGAGCCGCGGACTTCTGTGGCCGCCGGCATCCGACCTCGCGGGCTTCATCGTGGCCGGCCAGCTCGAGAGTTCGAGCCGCCTGATTCATCACGTCGGGACTGACGCCACGCCGGAAGAAGCTGCCAGCGCGGTCATCGCCTGCCGTGATCTGGAGCTGCTGGATGCTGTAGACGCGATCATCAGTTATGCGGGACTGCGGGCGGATCGCGAGATACTCCAAATCCTCCGTCCACTGCTGCATCACGAACGGCTCGCTGACGCCGACGCGCTTCTGAACCGAGCACTTTCCAGCGGCGGGCAACGGTAGGAACCACTTTGCTGGTCCGAGCCATGAGCCGCAGAACCCTTTGGTTGGGTTGACAACAGCGGAGAGAGGCGGGGTGTTTGAAGATCGCGCCGTGTTGAGGTGCGCGGTCAGGGATTCGGCAACGGAGTCGGCCGAATATCCCAGGGCGCCAGCGATGCCGCGGGCGGTGCCAGCTGATGCCGCTGAAGAAGAGGTCGCGGTGGCCGGCCCGCAAGCGGCATGGGAGTAGGTGTTCGGACAGGAGAATCTAGCTGGGGGGTGCGGGTGGGGTGAGGGCAGAACACAGCCGGCCGATTGGGACGACCGCGTGAGTGTTCCACCGATAGCTGTGGCCTTCTCGGCGGAGCACCACCAGTTCGACGCGGGCGACGTGCACGGTGACGGGATCGGTATTGCGCAGTGCGGCAACTGTTTCGATGAGTTCGGCAGCGGGGCGGTCGGTGTTGTTGTAGGCGATGCCGAGGTGGGGGCGGAAGCGGTTGCAGCGGGTAGCCGCGGTGGGGGCGAAGCTCGGGATCGATTCGGCTGTGGCTGTCACGAGGAGCTGATGCAGCTCGAGGAGTGGGTCCCATGGGGAGACCGAGAGGCGGACGGCGCTGCGGGAGCCGGTGAGGGGGCCGCAGGTGAGGTCGAAGGGGCGCAGGTCGGCGAGGCGGTCCTGGGCGAGGGGGATCAGGTTGTCGATCTGGGTGTCGGTGACGGTGGTCGTGCTGCCGATTCCCGTGAGGGTGAGGTGCAGGGCGTCGAGGGGGACGGGGTCCAGTGCTGGGTGTGTCAGTTTGTGCTGGTAGTCGGCGGTGAGTTCGCGGAGGGCGGGGTCGTCGAGGGTGAGGTACCAGTAGCACCCGGTGTGGCCTGGAGCCCATTGCTTCACCGACCAGTGGTCGCGGAGGTCTTCGACGGTGGTGAAGGCGTTCCAGTCGGAGTGCGCAATGGCCTCGGGGTTCGCGGTGGAATGCGGCAGTGGGGGCGGGAACACACCACTCGAAGTCATGCACGCCTTTCGATTCGGAGTGCTCGGGAGTTTACGGATGTCAAGAGACGAATGCCATGGAAGTTCGTCGGTGGGACGTCGGTTCACATGTATTGGTGCCGTTGTTTTCGTTGCTGTGCACAGATATTCGTGAAGTCGCGATCGGGGGCGGAGAGAGGCGGCATGCTCGGGGGCCGAGATCGATGCGTTGTTCAGGAGCCGTATGAGTGTCCGACGAGAGCCGGAACGTGGGTTGCCCGAGACGCTGCCCGCGTTGGAGCGGTTGCCCGCTGACGAGGCGAGGGATCTGTTCGAGTTGATGCGGGCGGCGGTGGTGTTCGAGGCCGGGGCGCTGGACAAGTCGATCAACTCGATGCTGGGGGCGTTGCCCCGGCCGTTTCGCGCGGTGACGAAGAAGATCATGTTCGGCGGGAGATGACGGATTTGACGACGCGGGCGCAGTTGATCCTGCTGGCTCGCACGCTGCATGTGCATCCGCAGCGGGTGCAGCATCTGCGGTATCTGGGGGCGGAGCGGTTGCACGAGTTGCAGCAGCAGATCTCGGGGGTGCTGTTCGATCAGCACACCGAGACGTTTCGGCGGATCAGCGCGCTGGTGCCGTTCATTCCGTTGTCGATCTCGATTCCGTTGGTGCAGCGGCTGGTTCCGCCGATGACTACGGGACGGGCGGCGGGCGCGGTGGGCGTCGCGCATCCGGCCAAGGCGGCCGAGACGTTGGTGATGCTCGATCCCGGATACGCGGCCGATTGCGCGCCGTATCTGGATCCGCGGGCGATCATGGAGCTGGCCGATGTGGCGGCGCCGGGGCCGGTGGTCGAGATCGTCAACGAGCTGCTGCGGCGATGTGATTACGTCACCGCGGGGCCGTTCCTGTCCTGTGCCACAACGGAATTGATTGCCGCGGTGGAGGCGGGGGTGCCCGATGACGCGGGGCTGATCCATTCGGCGGCGTATTCGTATGACACCGAGGTGCTCAGCGCGGTGATCCGGCAGTTGCTCGACGGGCCGCATCGGCGGGTTCCGCGGATGGCGCAGGCGGTGCTGGCGGGGACGCCCGCGCTGCAACACGCGGCGCTGTCGGTGTTCTCGCGGTGTGCGCCGGATGTGATCAGCCGGGTGGGTGACGTGCTGTTCGGCAATGCCCGGCCCGCCGATGTCGCCGTGCTGGTGCGCAACGCGCTCGGGGCGGACGCGGTGCCGGAGTTGCTCACCATCGTCGGGCAGCTCACGCCGCTGGGGTTGTGGACGCTGGTCGGGAATCCGGTGTTCGACGATCCGGGGGTGGGTGTGGGGCTGGTGGCGCCGCTGGACGGGCGCAGCGACGCCGAGAGCTGGCGCGGGTTGTTCACGCTCGCGGCCAGGATGGACGATCGGGTGCGGAGCGTGGTCGGGTACGCGCTGGCCGCGCTGTCGGATACGGCGGTGGCGGAGTTGCCGGCCCGGGCGACGGAAACCGGGTGCTGGCCGGCGCTGCTGGATCTGGTGGCGGTCTCGGGCAACGAAGCGCAGGGGCGGTTCGGGGCGGTGTGGTCGGGGCTCGGGCCCGAGCGGCGGGCGCATCTGCATCGGTGCATTCACGAGCATCAGTACGACACGCGGTTGGCCGAGATCACGGCGATGGTGGCGCCGGTGGAGGTGGATCAGTTGTTCTTCCGCCGGCGGCGGATGCAGCGGTATCGCCAGAGCTGACCTGATGGATCACAGGGAGGGTGGCGGCTCCGCTGTTCGCACGGGTCCAGGCAGTGCGCCACGTGTCACCTGCACGCCGGGAGGCAGCCACGCTCTGTTGCCGGGTGGAAGTTCACCGCCACGCACCCCGAGATCGGCTCGCGCACAGGCGTAGAAATCGTTGCGCAGACGACCCGCCTCCTCGTACCTGCGTACATACTCGTCGTGCGACATATCGGTGCCCATTGCGACATAGCCCAGTTCCCACACCGCCTTGTTCCAGCTCCGCGCCGCCGCTACGGCGTCGGTGGATCCGAGCAGCAGAACGACCTCCCATTTCAACGACTTCTCCGAGTCCGCTTCGACGAGCGCCACCAGGCCTTCGTCGAGGTCCATCGGTTGTCCGGCGTTGGGAAATCCGCGTGCGGCCGCCATCCGCTGCGAGATCAACGCATAGCTCTTGAGCGCGTGGGCGAACTCGGTATAGGCGGTCAATCTGCTGTTGTCCCATTTGCTCTGCTCGGCCCGCCGCCAGCGCGAACGCTCGGTCCAGGTCGCGAAGGCGAAGGTGGTGCCTGCGCCGAGCAGCACGCCGACCATCGTGAGCACTTGCTGCACAACAGGATTCACTTCTCCATGATGCCCTGACGGGATGACTCCGCGGCGCCCGTTGCCGACCGGCCGTGTAATCGGACGGTGGGTGGGGTAACGGAGTAGAAGCGGCGGGGGTTTCTCGTGCTGTGGTCGGGGATGCGGGACAGCGGCGCTGACTCGCGGCAGCGTGAGCCGACCAGGAAAGGGCGAGGAGGCCAGGTGTACAGGGTTGCCGATCAGCGGCCGGC
The DNA here is from genome assembly GCF_900637185.1 of Nocardia asteroides. Classification (NCBI taxonomy): domain Bacteria; kingdom Bacillati; phylum Actinomycetota; class Actinomycetes; order Mycobacteriales; family Nocardiaceae; genus Nocardia; species Nocardia asteroides. The sequence goes on from NZ_LR134352.1 coordinate 5,793,818, forward strand.
CAGCGGTGGAACGGCGAAGGTCGCCGGGGCGCTTGCCGGAGTGGGTGGGATCGCGGGAGCGGTCGGGGTCGTGTCCGGGGTCGTGGCGATGGTGCGGTCCGAGTCCGGGGTGTTCGGGTGGGGAATCGCGCCGGGGTGGGTGTCGGTGGTGTCGGCATTGACATTGGTGGTCGACATAGGGTCGACGGCGCTGTTGCTGGCCGGGTCGATTCTGCTGTTCCGGCGACGGAAGGCTGGGCCCACGCTGGTGGTGCTGGGGTGTGTCGGGGTATTCGCGGCGTTCGTGATGTCGGCGTTGTCGGTGGTCGTGCAGTTGGTGGACTACGGCTTACCAGTGGGGCGGCATCTGGGAGCAGTGCTCGGACAGTCGACGTTCAACGGGTTGTTCACGCTGGAACACGAGGTGAGTTGGTTCTTCTCGGTGGCATTGCTGGTGTTCCCGGTGATCACGTTCGTGCTCGCGATATTGCCGTCGACGCGGCGGTGGTGCGGCGGCGTGGTCGGGGTGCGGACTGTTCCGGGCTGGGCGCCCGGCGCGCCGCCGTATGGCGCGCGGCCGCCGGTCGGGGTCCCACCCGGTATGGGTGCCGGGCCGGGGGCGCAGATTCCTCCGCAGGTGGCTCGGCCCGCGATGCCGCAGCCTGGTTATGGGGCACCACAGGGGTTCCCGCCGCCGAACATGCCTCAGCCGCGCCCTCAGGATGGTTACCGCCCCTGACAAAGCCAAGGGCGACAGGAGTGGGGATCTGGGGCAGGGTGTAGGCCTGCAAGGTTTGCTCGAAAGGATTCACCTGTGTTCTCGAATCAACAGACCGGCCGTCGGTTGCTCACTCGTCTCGCGCTGACCGGAGCGTTCCTGGTGGTACCGCTGGTCGGGGTCGCCGGACCGGCCTCGGCGCAGGCGGAGGTGGCGCCGGTGGGCGTCGAGTTCGTCGATCGTGGTTGGCACGATCACGACAACGGGCTGCACCTGGGCCAGAACCCGTTGCGCAAGTGGCTGCATCACCTGTTGCCGCGTGGTGCGTTCGGCAGCTGCGACTGAGCGTGGCTGGATCGGGGTCTGTTCGCCGGAGGGCGGACAGGCCCCGTTCGCGTTTCCGGGAGCGGGCCGGGTACTCGGGTCGGGGCGGCGGGCTTCAGAATGAGAGGGTCAGCCGAGCCGAGGAGAACTGGTAGTGAGACGCGGACCGTTGGTCATCGCGGGTGCCGCGGGGATGGCGTTGTCCGGCGGGGTGGCGTCCCTGCTCGTCGCGGACCGCATCGGGCGGGGCCGGGACGCGGAGATGCTCGCGGACGGGTGCGCGAGTCCGGTCGAGGTGCCCGGCGCGGCGGTGCTGCTCACCTCGCTCGGCGTGGGCCTGCTGCTGGGGACCGTGGTGGTCCTCGCCGGGCTGATCGCGATCTTGGCGCGCAGTGCTTTTCGGTGGAAAGTGGCGGCGATCGTGATCGTCGTGGCGGCCGCGGCGGGGATCTGTCAGTACGCGGCGACGGCGACCTTCACCACCGCGTCGGCCGGTGCGGCGCAACCGAGTTCACCCGACGACCCGTCCTGCTCCTGAACACCCCCGGCTACGCCGTCGCGGTGGAGGTCGTGAACCTGCTCCCCCACTCCGCCAGGCGGGCGCGGAGTTCCGGTGGTCCGAGGACCTGGAAATCGGCGTCCACCTTGCCCAGCAACAGGATCGGCCAGTCCAGGTTGTCGACGGACATCTCGATGTGGGTGCGGTCGTCCGGCAGGGCGGTGATGTGGCACCAGCGGCCGACGCGGGCGTGCACGTCCAGGGCGGGGGCGTCGATCTCGGCGGTGACGGTGTAACCCGTTCGGCGGGAACCGATGCCCGCGCGGACGAACTCCGCGGCGTCGGGGGCGGGGAGTTCGCGCGGGCGGAAGCGGATGCCGGTGGTGCGGGAGGCGCTGAGGCGGTCGACGCGGAAGGTGCGCCAGTCGTGGCGGGAGAGGTCGTAGGCCACCAGATACCAGCGGCGGCCCAGGGAGACCAGGCGGTGCGGTTCCACCTCGCGGGTGCTGGTGCGGCCGTCCGCGGCGGTATAGGTGAAGCTGAGGCGTTCCTCGCCACGACAGGTCAGGGCCAGATCGGTGAGGACCGCGGGGTCGACGTCGGACAGCGGCACGGCGTTCCAGCCGGAGGACACCGTCATGGCGCGCAGGGCGTCGACGCGGCGGCGCAGCCGGGTGGGCAGCACGGTGACCAATTTGGCCAGGGCCCGCACCGACGGTTCGGCCAGGCCGTCGCCCGCGCCCTGCGAACCGGCCTGCAGGCAGACGGTGATGGCGACGGCCTCGTCGTCGTCGAGGACCAGCGGCGGCAGCGCGGCGCCGGCGGCGAGCTGATAGCCACCGTCGACACCGGGGCGGGCGTCCACGGGATAGCCGAGTTCGCGCAGCCGGTCGATGTCGCGGCGCAGGGTGCGCGCCGAAACACCCAGGCGCTCGGACAGTTCCGTGCCCGGCCAGTAGCGGTGGGTCTGCAGCAGCGACAGCAGACGGAGGGTGCGTGCGCTCGTGTCGGCCATATTTTCATTCTTCCGCAGATTGCGGACAGAAAGTGACCGCAATGGGTTCTACCTTGGTTTTCATACCGACAACGAAGGGATCCCGCTCATGACCGCCACCGCTTCCACCCTCCTCGACGCCGAGCGCAGCGACCTGCTGGAGATGCTGGCCAAGCACCGGCATTTCCTGCGGTTCACCACCCGCGACCTGACCGACGAGCAGGCCGGGCTGCGGACCACCGCCAGCGAACTGTGCCTGGGCGGGCTGATCAAGCACGTGACCTCGGTGGAGGCGAACTGGGCGCAGTTCATCGTGGACGGGCCCACCGCCGCGCCCGACTTCGAGTCGATGAGCGAGGAGGAGATCGCGGCATGGGGTGACGGCTTCCGGATGCTGCCCGAGGACACCCTCGCGGGGGTGCTGGCCGAATACGAGAAGGTCGCGGCGCGGACCGACGAGCTGGTGCGCTCGCTGCCCGACCTGAACGTGACTCAGCCGCTGCCAGAAGCGCCGTGGTTCGAGCCCGGCGCCCGGTGGAGCGCGCGCCGGGTGTTCCTGCACATCATGACCGAGACGGCGCAGCACTCCGGCCACGCCGACATCATCCGGGAATCCCTCGACGGGGCGAAGTCGATGGGCTGAGCTCGGACTGGATCGCCTCGGCCGCCGCCCGATGGTCGGCGGCGGCGTCGGGGTCGGTCGGTTCGAGCACGTCGGCGATGCCCTGGTGCGCCAGTGCCTCCTCGAGCCGGTAGCCGAGTTTCGGCGCCAGCTCCAGGGTGTGGCGGTGCAGGCGCAGGGCCTCGTCGGGCAGTCCGGCCAGCCGGCAGGTTTCGGCGTAGCCGTGCAGGAAGTGGATCTTCCAGTGCTCCTCGAACAGGTCGTCGAGCAGGGCGAATGCCTCGCGGTGACTGTCGAGGGCCTCCTCGTAGCGGCCCATCCGCCGCAGGGCCACGCCCTGGCAGTTCAGGCACCAGGCCTCGTTGTGTTTGTGGCCGTCGGCGCGGGCGTGGGCGAGCGCGTCACGCAGATGAGCGAGCGCCTCGTCCGGCTCGTCGGCGGCGATGGCGACACCGAGGGTGATCTTGGCCTGTAGCGACGGTGGCCACGACGGGTCGTCGGGCGGGACGGCGAGTGCCTCGCGGGCCAGAGCGGCGGCCTGTTCGCGGTGGCCCAGCTGCAGCATCGCCCAGGCTTCGCTGGCCATGGCGTCGGCGGCGCTGGTGGGACAGCCGCTGGTGGCGTAGAGGTCGCGGGCCTGGCGGAACAGTTCGAGGGGCTCCTCGGTGTCGCCCTCGTCCCAGCGCAGATGGGCGCAGCGCATGGTGAGTTCTGCGCGCGGCAGCGGGTCGCCCGCGGCGACGAGCAGCGGGGCCGCCGCGGCGTAGGCGGCGGCCGCCTCGGCCATGCGGCCCGCGTTGTAGCGGGCGAAACCGAGGTCGCTGTGCGCTTCGGCGAGCTGACGCGGGTCGCCGAGCTGTTCGGCGGCGGCCAGCGACTGTTCGAACAGGGCATTGAGATGTGTTGTGCCGCAACGCCGGGCGAAGAACGCGCGCATGAACCGCGGTAGCTCGCAGACGTGCACGTCGGCGCCTGCCTCGACGGCCGCGTAGAACACCGCCATCAGGTTGGTGTACTCGGAGACGAACCAGAAGAACGCGGCGTCGCGGTGCGGGAACACCGGCAGATCGCGCGGCGCGGTGCCCGCCGAGACCGGCCGGGTCGGGGTGAGGAACGGCATGGCGGCGTCGGCGGCCGCGGCGGTGTGCACGTAGTAGTCCAGGACGCGGTGCAGCGCGCGGTCGCGGTCGGCGTCGGTGTCGTGTTCGGCGCCGGCCTGGCGGGCGTGCTGACGGACCAGGTCGTGCAGCCGGTAGCGGCCGTCGGCGGGCTGCTGCACCAGGTGGGCGTCGAGCAGGTCTTCGAGCATGGCCTGGGCGGTGCGCAACGGCACGTCGGCCACCGCCGCGGCGACATGGTCGGTGAAGGTGGACCCGGGGATCAGGCCGAGCAGCCGGAACATGCGGCGCTGGTCGCGATTGAGCTGACGCACCGACATGCCGAACGCGGTGTCGAACTCACTGGCCCCCTCGGCCATCCGCTCCACCAGGATGCCGACCGACCAGCCCGGCCGGTGCCGCAACCGGGCCGCGGCCAGGCGCAGCGCCAGCGGCAGATTGCCGCACAGCCGCAGCACCTCGGCGGCCTGCTCGGGTTCGCGCGCGAGCCTGCCGTCGGGTCCGCGCGGATCGCCGCTGGCCCGCGCCAGCAGTTCGGCGCTCTCCTCGGCGGTCAGCACGTCGAGCGTCACCGGAGGGACCTCGTCGAGCTCGAGCAGCCGATTGCGGCTGGTGATGATCGCGACCGACTCCCCCGCGCCCGGCAGCAGCTGACTCACCTGCGCGGCGTCGGCGACATTGTCGAGCACCACGACAGCGCGCAACCGGGCCAGCTCCGAGCGCCAGCACGCCGCCCGCAGCTCCACGCCGCCGTCCTGGGGCACCTTCTCCGACGGCACCTGCAAGGCGGCCAGCAGCGCCCGCAACGCCGCGTCCGGGTCGAGCGGCCTGCGGCCGTCGGTGAAGCCGTGCAGGTCCAGATACAGCTGGGCGTCGGGGTATTCGGCGCTCAGCTGGTGGGCGGCGTGCACGGCGAGGGAGGTCTTGCCGACCCCGGCCATTCCGTCGATCGCGACCACCCGGTCGGCGCGGACCGCCGCGAGCACATCGGCCAGCGCCTGCTCGCGGCCGGTGAAGTCCGGGACGTCGCGGGGCAGATCGTTGCGCGGCGGCGGTGGGGCGTCGGCGGGCGGGCTCGGCGGGGCGACCTGGCGGCTCGTCTTCGGCGGCGCGGGCAGCGGGTTCGACGCGCGTTCCCACAGCGGCCGCAACGGTCGCGGATCGCGTTTGACCAGCCGGCACAGTTCCAGCACCGCGGGCCATGGCGGCACCGTCTGCCCGCTCAGATAGCGCGACAGCGACGACGAGCTGAGACCGGTGTCGCGGGCCAGCGCCCGCACACCCCGCCCGGACAGCTCCTGGATCATGCGCAGGCGCTGGGCCAGTTCGTCCTGCGGATAGACCCGCGCCTGCTGTTGCACAACCACCGTTCCCACTCCATGTCCCGGCCCGCAACACCGAATTTCCCGAGGACAACCGGGAGGTCAAGGCCGTTTTCCAGTGTCCCACAGTGTCCCACGGCCATCGTGTTCCAGTGCTCGACCGGCTGTTATCGAGTCACACCGCGAGCAGCGGACAACAGAGACGAAACAAGGAGAACATCATGCAGTCCCGGATGAAGAACCCCGCCATGGTCCTGACCGACGCGATGGGCCCGATCCAGCAGGTGCTGCAGGCCGTGCAGACCGGTGGCGTCGACGGCGAGATCCTCGAGCTGGTGCACCTGCGGGTCAGCCAGATCAACGGATGCAGCGCCTGTGTCGACGGCGGCACCAAGACCGCCCGCAAAGCCGGGGTGAGCGAGGACCGCCTCGCCACCGTGGTGGCCTGGCGCGAGACCCCGTACTTCTCCGAGGAGGAGCGCGCCGCGCTGGAGCTGGCCGAGGCCGCGACCCGCCTGGCCGACCGTCCCAACGCCGTCACCGACGAGATCTGGGACGCCGCGGCCAGCTACTTCGACGAGCGCCAGCTGGCCTCCATCGTGCTGATGATCGGCGTGACCAACATGTTCAACCGCCTCAACGCCACCACCCGCCAGATCGCGGGCGCCTGGGGCTGAGCCCCGCACCCCACCCGAACCGAAAGGAACACGACGATGTCTGCCAACCAGTCCAAGAACTCGCACGGCGGCTTCTCCCGGTGGATGCAGCACCGGATGAACGCCAGGATGAACCGCAAGATCCGCGGCGGCAACGGCACCTTCATGGGCATGGACGTGCTGATCCTCAACACCGTCGGCCGGCGCAGCGGCGCACCGCGGCAGACCCCGATCTCGTGGTTCCCCGGCGACGACGGCACCTACCTGCTGGTCGCCTCGGGTGGGAAGAACGGGCACCCCGACTGGCACCTGAACCTGATGGGACACCCCGAGCAGGCGACGATCGAACTGCCCGGCGAGGCGCCGCGCCCGGTCACCCCGCGGGTGCTGACCGGCGCCGAACGGGCCACCGCCTGGGAGTCCATCACCAGCGCGCAGCCCCGGTACGGCAAGTACCAGGCCAAGAGCGAGCACGAGTACGCGGTCGTGAGCCTCAGCGCGCGATGAGCCTCGGCGAGCTGCCCGGTCACCGGGCAGCTCGCCGGCTCACGCGGGCAGCAACCGGCCGATCACCTCGGCCAGCTGCCGCACATTGCGGCATTCGTGCATGTCGACCACCTCGGTGTAGACGTGGGCGGCCGAATCACCGGTCGACCAGGAGCGCGACGGCTCCGGATTCAGCCAGTACACCGCCTTGGCCCGGTCGGTCATCGCTTCCAGCGCGGCGAGATTCGGGTCGGTGCGGTTGGTGCGGGCGTCCCCGAGAACGAGCACGCAGGTGCGCGGGCCGAGCGCGTCGAGATAGTGGTCGACGAAGCCCTGGAACGCCTCGCCGTAGTTGCTCGACCCGAACCGGGCCACCCCCGCCTCGCGCACGATGTTCTGCGCGAACCCCGGCGCCGGCGGTTCGCCGGGGGTGAAGTAGCCGGTGATCTCGGCACACGTGTCGACGAAGCCGAAGCTGCGGACCTTGCTGAACTGGTCCTGCAGCGCCTGCACCAATTGCAGGGTGAACTCGGCGAATCCGGTGACCGAGCCCGAGACATCGGCCAGCACCACCAGATCCGGACGACCGTGCCTGCGGGCGCGCAGCACCGGGTCGATCGGCACCCCGCCGGTGGCCATCGAACGCCGCAGGGTGCGCCGCAGATTGATCTGGCCGCGCACCGCCTTCTTGCGCCGCACCGCCAGCCGGGTCGCGAGCTTGCGGGCCAGCGGATGCACCAGCCGGCGCATCTCGGCCAGATCCTGTTCCCTGGCACCGAGGAAATCGGTACTGTCCCCGGACTTCTCGACGCCGCGACGCGCGATGTAGTCGGTGCCGCGCAGTTCGGCCGATCGCAGGCGGGCCTCGGTCTGCACCTGGGCACGGAACCGGTCGACCCGGCGCCGCGCCTCGATGGTGTGCACGGCGGTGTCGAATTGCCCCGAGCCGCCCATGGTCTCGGCGACCTCCTCGGAGATCTCCTGTGGGCGCAGCGATTTCATCGTCAGATAGGACGACCACCCGGCGCCGGACGCACCGCTGACCCGGCCCGCGGTCTCCCCCGCCCCGCCGTAGGCGCCGAAGGTGTCGAGCGCCTCTCTGGCCAGTTCGGCGGTGTCGGCGCCGTCGACGAGCGCGGACACCACCCGGTCGCGCACCGAATCCGGATCGGCGCTCGGGCGCGGCGCCGGTCGCGCGATGCCGCGGAAGAACAGGTCGAAGAGCTGGTCGAAGACCGCGCGCTGACCGTTGCGGCGCAGCAGGCAGGCGGCCAGGCCCGACCGCAGCACTTCGGGATCGGCGCCGCCGAGGGCCACGATCGCGGCCGCCGCGTCGACGGTCTCGCTGGGTCCGGCGCTGATGCCGTGGTCCCGCAGCAGGCCGACGAAGTCGACCAGCCGGTCGGCGCTCGCCACCGCGGAGGTCATCGCGCGACGCCGTCGGGATCGTCGAGTGCGAGGCGCTCGATCGCCGTCCGGTGATCGGACTGGTACTTCAGCAGCACGCCGAGCGTCGAGCGGACCACGCCGGCGTTCAGGGACTTGGTGCCCAACGCGACCAGGGTCTTGGCCCAGTCGACCGTCTCGGCGATCGAGGGCGCCTTGCGCAGCGACAGCTGGCGCAGCGCGCTCACCGTCGACACCACCGGCTCGGCCAGTCCGGCGTCCAGTTCAGGCACCTTCAACCGCACGATCGCCTTCTCCAGCTCGGCGGTCGGATAGTCGATGTGCAGGAACAGGCAGCGGCGCTTGAGCGCCTCGGACAGGTCGCGGTGGGCGTTGGAGGTGAGGATGACGAACGGCTTGCGGACCGCGGTGACCGTGCCCAGCTCGGGGATGCTCACCTGGAAGTCGCCGAGCACCTCCAGCAGCAGTCCCTCCAGCTCCACGTCGGCCTTGTCCAGCTCGTCGATCAGCAGCACCGTGGGCTCGGGATTGCGGATCGCGGCCAGCAGCGGACGCGCGAGCAGGAACTCCTCGGTGAAGACGTGGTCGCGGGTGCCCTCCCAGCTCTCCCCGGTCGTCGCGGTGATCCGGAGCAGCTGCTTGGCGTGGTTCCACTCGTAGAGCGCGCGCGCCTCGTCGATGCCCTCGTAGCACTGCAGCCGGATCAGCTCGGCCGACACCGCCTGGGCGACCGCCTTGGCCAGCTCGGTCTTGCCGACTCCCGCGGGCCCCTCGATCAGCAGGGGCTTCCCGAGGCGGTCGGCGAGAAAGACCGCGGTCGCGATATCCAGGGACGGCAGATAGCCGGCCGCGGTCAGCCGGTCGGTCACCTGGTCCACCGAGGCAAAGAACTTACTCATCGGTAACCAGTGTAGGCGGGTCGCCGGCGCCGGCGAGTCACCGAGTCCACCGACAGTGACACCGGCCATACCCGCGGATGCCGATCGGCGCGACGCCTCAGCGGCGGAGCGAGCCACGGCGCAGCACCATCAACCCGAACGCACACGATGGTCGCTCCGCATTTCCCAGCCTCCTGCGATCGACACGATGTTGCTCTACTCTCGATGGGCGAGGCTCAATTCGACTCTGCCGCAGCGGGATTGAACCGGTCAGTCGGTTCTTTCGCGAGCGGTGAATCGGAAGGCAGGACCATGACCATCCGAGTGGAAGACCCCGTGCACGGCGAGTCCGGCGCGGACCACGATGCGGTGTGGGCGCGACTGACCGGACAACTGAAGTGGTACAGCGATAACGCCACGCGCGCGCAGAACCGGTACAAGCGGGTGAAGCTCGGACAGATCGTGGTCGGGGCGGCACTGCCGGTGGTGGCCGCGCTGTCGGCGCCGGCGGTGGTCACCGCGAGTATCGCCGCGGCGGTCGTCGCGGCCGAAGGCGCGCTGCAGCTGTATCAGTGGCAGTCGAACTGGATCCGCTACCGAGCTACCGCCGAGGCCCTCAAGCGCGAGAAATATCTCTTCCTCGCCAAGACCGGGCCGTATCGCGATACCGGGCGCCGCAGAGTGCTCGCCGACCGGACCGAAGCGATCCTCGCCGCGGAGAACGCCTCTTGGACAGCGGTGCACGAGGAGACGGACAAGCCGGCCCAGTGACCGGTCAGCGCAGCAGCCGCTCCGCGATGGTGGCGGCGACGGCCGACGGGTCGTCCAGCGAAACGATCGTCGTGAGTGGCGAACTCGCGATCTCGATCGCTCGGGCGTCGACGGGTGTAGCGGAAGCGATGTCGTCGGCCGCACGGCCCGACCCGGCGAGCACCACTGTGGGGCGACCGGCGGCCAGCCCGTTCAGTACGTCGGCGTAGGCGATCGCGCCCCCGTTGACGAGCACGGTGACCGATCCCGCATCGCGTGCGATAGCGGTTGCGACAGCCGCCAGCCACGGCGACTCGTCACCCCAGGAATCGCCGGGAACGAGGATCAGATCGGTGTGGCCGGGCTCGATTCGTGCCGAGTCCGCGCTCGGCGCGACGGCGTCCGGCAGGGCGACCGTGCCCACCGAGGCCACACCCACCAGCGGAAACGTGGCGGCGGCCAGGCGCCGGGCGTCACCGACCAGCCGCATCACGCCCGCGTCGGTGCCGCCGTCGACAACGACCGCGCCGACCCGCTGCACCAGCGGAACCACATGCTCCATCAGCAGATGCATCAGCCGGCTGTCATGGTCTACGCGCAAACCCGCCGCGCCCCCGACGATCACGACAACCGGGCGACCGACAGGTAGGCCCGCCGACCGCACGAGATCGTCGATGGCGTCGACGGCATCCAGCCGAACGATGCTCGGCAAGCTCATCCCTCGTCCTCCGCCGGATTCGGCGACGGGGACAATCCGTCCAGCAACGCGTCCCAGCATTCGTCGTCCCCGGCGCAATAGGCGCGCAGCCGGGTGATGGTCGTGTGTGTCGTTTCCTTCTCCATCGTACTGGGCGAGGTACCCAGTGCCTTCTCCAGCCAATCCACGGCGTCGGAGAGCGCACCGGCGTAGATCGCCAGTTCGATCATGGTGGCGTAGTCCCAGTAGCCCGCTCCACCACGGAGGATGCGCGCCTTGGCCGCGAATTCGACGGCGGGCAGCAGTTCCCTGAGGCGAACGCCGTCGCGGTCGCTGATCCACAGCAGATGCACCGCGTTCACGCCGGGATACGGGTCGAAATCCAGTTCGAAACCAGCGACATAGGTGTCGATCGCCAGGCGCAGGTACGCACGGGCCTGCGGGGTGCCGAGGGCGGCAGCCCAGCGGTCCTTGTAGACGCGGCCCAGAATGCCCAGGGTCTCACTGCTGTTGCCGTATTCGGCACCGAGCGCCCGCAATTCGGTCTCGGCGTGCACGCTGCCGGGCTGCAGCCGATTTCGGGCGATGGCACGCTGTTCGCGCACGGTCGCGCTGCGGGCGAGGTGGGCGGGCAGGTCGTCGACGAGATCGATCATCTCCTGCCACCTGCGGAAGTCACGGTAGGCGAGCAGGAGATCGATCAGCACCCCGTCGTCGTACGCGCCGAGGTCGGCCATCGCGGTGCGCACACGCTGCACCTGCGCGATCCCCCGCCGGATCGCCTGCTCGTCCCCCGGCCGGGCAATCTCGCGGGCTTCGTCGAGTTGTCTGCGCACCGCCTCCGAGACCCTGACGCGATCCTGGAAGGCACGCAGGTCGCCCGGGTCCACCTTCGGTGAACCGAGTCCGGTGAAATGCTCGAACAACGGGCTGTCGGGTTGCTGCCGCGCCTTGGCGATCCGGAGCCGTCCGGTCAGCCCGCCGCGATCGGCGACCGGCCTGTCCGGGCGGCCCGCATCGTCCAGCCCGTACCGCAGCACCCGGTCGGGCGCGAGGTCGAACGGCAGCCTGAATCCCTTGGCCGAGATCAAGACCGTGCTCCACGGGCGTACCGCGTGCCGGATGCCGAGCTCGTAGTAGACATTGGCATTGGCCTGGGTGAGATCGGCGACGGCATAGTCACAGACCATCAGCCGCTCGAACATCGCGGTGTGGATGAAGCCGCCCAGCTGTTCTTCATCGGCCCGCAGGCACGCCATTCCGGCCGCCTCGACCGCCGGTTTCACCAGCTGCTCGTAGACATCGTCGAACTCTACCGTGGAGTTGAGGTCGCCTTTGGTGCCGAACGGCATCAGCACGAAGCACAGCGGCTTCGCCGAGAGGAAGTCGTCGTTCATTGCCCGCCGCTCGATCGACTTGTGAGGCTTGGGATTTCACCAGTCTATCGACGGCGGGCGGAGCCCACCGGCGATCGGCGGTCTCAGTAGGCGTGCTCGGCGGTGGTGATGCGGCCGGACTCGATGGCGGACAGGAGGGAGAGGCGGTCGGCGTGGGTCTGGTCGCCGTAGGCCAGGCCGAATTCGCCCATGGCGCGGTCGAAGACGTCGGACTTGCCGAGGTAGGCGGCGATGGCGACGCGGTCACCGGACCGGGCGTGGGCCCTGGCCAGGACCGAGCCGCACAGCTCGGCGTATCTGGCCAGTTCGCGGTGGCTCATGGTGCCGACCTCGGCCGAGCCCTTCATGTCGCGCAACTGGCGCATGTAGAAGTAACGGCCCGCCGGACCCGTCGCCCAGGCCAGGAAGACGTCGCTGGCCGACTGCATCAGGCGCTGGCCGACCACCACGCGGTGGCCCTGATGGTGGTACTTGCTCGGCTTCAGATGCGGGGCGAGCACCGAGGTCTCGGCCTCCTTCATCTGCAGGAACAGCGGGCTGCCCGTTTCCTTGTCCATCAGCAGTGCGATGAAACAGCGGGTGCCGACACTGCCGACGCCGACCACCTTCACCGCCTGATCCACCGGGCGGTAGCGGTCGAGCAGGACCCGGCGCTCGTCGGGGAGGCTGCGGCGGAAGTCGGCGAAGACCTCCTTGATGATCTTGCCGTCGGCCAGCTCGATCGGCACCAGCAGCGGCGGCTGGCTCTTGATCCGCGGGATGCCGTTGGCGTCGGGCTCGGTGAGCTTGTTCAGCGCCTGCAGGCTGGTCTTGCTGCGGGCCGAGCTGACGGTCTTGTCGAACCGCTTGCGGGTTTTGGGCCGTTCGATCAGCGCCGCGACCGTGTCGGCGTCGACCGCCTCGTACCAGACCGTCATGCTGTCGGCCTCGGCGAGCATGTGCATCGTCTCGCGGTAGCCGCGGGCGGCGGCCACGGCCGCGGTGCCGGCGCGTTCGTCGTCGCAGCCGTTGTCGCGGGCGGACACGGCGACGCTGGCGGCCAGGCGTTTGACGTCCCATTCGAACGGTCCGGGCAGGGTCTCGTCGAAGTCGTTGACGTCGAAGACGAGATTGCGTTCCGGGGACGCGTAGAGACCGAAGTTCGACAGGTGGGCGTCACCGCACAGCTGCACGGTGAGGCCGGTGTTCTCGCTCTGCGCCAGGTCGGCGGCCATGATCGCGGGCGCGCCACGCAGGAAGGTGAACGGCGACAGGCTCATCCGGGCGTACCGGATCGGCACCAGCTCGGGCACCCTGGTCTCGGCCTGACGCTCCAGGATCGCGACCGGGTCCTCCCGGTCCGGCCCGGCACCCCACTCCCCCAGCTGGGAGCGCGAGATCCGCTTGCGCGCCGCCTTCCCCTGCTCGACCGCCTCGCCCGCGAAGTCGTCCACCGTCTTGTTCGTCATCGAGCAATTTTGTCGCTAACGCCGGTCGGCAGCAAGGATCCGCGCCGGACCGTGACCCAGCTGCGGCCGGGCAAACAACGGCCGAAGGGCCCGCTCGCGCGTGGCGAACGGGCCCTTCGGGAAACAGCGAGAACTTACGCGGTCTCGGTGATCGGGCGGTCGACCCAGCTCATCAGGCTGCGCAGCTTGGCGCCGGTGACCTCGATCGGGTGCTCGGCGTTGGCCTTGCGCAGACCCTCGAGCTCGGTGTTGCCGTTCTCGACGTTGGCGACCAGGCGGCGGGTGAACTCGCCGGACTGGATGTCGGCCAGGATCGCCTTCATGCGCTCCTTGGTGCCGGCGTCGATGACGCGCGGGCCGGACAGGTAGCCACCGAACTCCGCGGTGTCGGACACCGAGTAGTTCATGCGCGCGATGCCGCCCTCGTACATCAGGTCGACGATCAGCTTCAGCTCGTGCAGCACCTCGAAGTAGGCCATCTCGGGGGCGTAGCCCGCCTCGACCATGACCTCGAAACCGGTCTTGACCAGTTCCTCGGTACCACCACAGAGGACGGCCTGCTCACCGAACAGGTCGGTCTCGGTTTCTTCCTTGAAGGTGGTCTTGATGACGCCGGCACGGGTGCCGCCGATGCCCTTGGCGTAGGACAGCGCCAGCGCCTGGCCCTCGCCGGTCGGGTCCTGGTCGACGGCGATCAGGGCCGGGACGCCCTTGCCGTCGGCGAACTGACGACGCACCAGGTGGCCGGGGCCCTTCGGGGCGACCATCGCGACGGTGACGTTGGCCGGAGCCTTGATCAGACCGAAGTGGATGTTGAGGCCGTGGCCGAAGAACAGCGCGTCGCCGTCCTTCAGGTTCGGCTCGATGTCGTTGGTGAAGATCGACGCCTGGGCGGTGTCGGGCGCCAGCACCATGATCACGTCGGCCCACTCGGCGACCTCGGCGGGGGTGCCGACGGTCAGACCGGCCTCTTCGGCCTTCGGCCGCGACTTCGAACCCTCAGCGAGGCCGACGCGGACGTCGACGCCGGAGTCGCGCAGGCTCAGCGAGTGCGCGTGGCCCTGGCTGCCGTAGCCGATCACGGCGACCTTGCGGCCCTGGATGATCGACAGGTCAGCGTCGTCGTCGTAGAACATCTCGACTGCCACTGTGGAGTCCCTTCTGGATAATTTCTGGTTGATGAAAAGTTAGCGGGTGGCCGTGATCGACTTCGGACCGCGTCCCACTGCGACCACGCCCGACTGCACGATCTCGCGGATGCCGTAGGGCTCGACCATGCGCAGCAGGGCATCCAGCTTGGACCGGGTGCCGGTGGCCTCGATGGTCAGCGCGTCGGGCGAGACGTCGATCACCTTGGCGCGGAACAACTGCACGGCCTCGATCACCTGGGTGCGCACCGAGGCGTCGGCCCGCACCTTCACCAGGATCAGTTCGCGGGCCACCGAGGCGTCGGCGTCCTGCTCCACGATCTTGATGACGTTGATCAGCTTGTTGAGCTGCTTGGTGACCTGCTCGAGCGGCAGATCGTCGACGGTCACGACGATGGTCATGCGCGAGATCTCGGGGATCTCGGTGCCGCCGACGGCCAGCGACTCGATATTGAAGCCACGGCGCGAGAACAGGCTCGCGACCCGCGCCAGCACGCCCGGCTTGTCCTCGACGAGAACGCTCAGGGTGTGGGTGGTGCTCATTCCTCGGAACCCTTCTCGAAGGCCGCCTGCTCGCGCTCCATCGCCTCGTGGATGACGGCGGGCTCGGAGACCTGCTCGTCCTCGTCGAAGAGCGGGCGGATGCCGCGGGCGAACATGATCTCGTCGTTGCTGGTGCCTGCGGCGACCATCGGCCACACCTGGGCGTCCTTGCCGACGATGAAGTCGATCACCACGGGACGGTCGTTGATCGCCTGGGCCTGCCGGATGGCGGCCTCGACGTCCTCTTCCTTCTCCACGCGGATGCCGACGCAGCCCAGCGCCTCGGCCAGCTTGACGAAGTCCGGGATGCGCAGGGTGTGCGTGCCCAGATCGGTGTTGGAGTAGCGCTGTTCGTAGAACAGGGTCTGCCACTGGCGGACCATGCCCAGGTTGCCGTTGTTGATCAGCGCGACCTTGATCGGCACGCCCTCCACGGCACAGGTGGCCAGCTCCTGGTTGGTCATCTGGAAGCAGCCGTCACCGTCGACCGCCCAGACCTCCTTCTCCGGGGTGCCCATCTTGGCGCCCATGGCCGCGGGGACCGCGTAGCCCATGGTGCCGAGGCCACCGGAGTTCAGCCAGGTGCGCGGGTTCTCGTACTTGATGAACTGCGCGGCCCACATCTGGTGCTGGCCGACGCCGGCGCAATACACCGCGTCGGGTCCGGCCAGGCGGCCCAGCGTCTCGATGACGAACTCCGGCGAGAGCGAACCGTCGCTGGGGGTCTTCCAGCCCAGCGGGTAGCTGTCGCGGATCTGGCTCAGGTAGGCCCACCACTCGGTGAGGTTCAGCAGCGGGGCGGCGCCGGACTGCGGATCGGCCTTGAGGGTCTCGATCAGCTCGACGATCACCTCGCGCGCGTCGCCCACGATCGGGACGTCGGCGTGGCGGTTCTTGCCGATCTCGGCCGGGTCGATGTCGGCGTGGATGACCTTGGCGTCAGGCGCGAAGGAGTCCAGCTGACCGGTGACGCGGTCGTCGAAACGGGCGCCGAGGGTGATCAGCAGGTCCGAGCGCTGCAGCGCGGCCACGGCGCCGACGGTGCCGTGCATGCCGGGCATGCCCATGTTCAGGGTGTGGCTGTCGGGGAACGCGCCGCGCGCCATCAGGGTGGTGACCACCGGGATGCCGGTCAGCTCGGCCAGCTCCAGCAGCTCGGCCGAGGCGTCGGACTTGATGACACCACCACCGACGTAGAGCACCGGCGACTTGGACTCCAGGATCATCCTGGCGGCCTCGCGCACCTGCTTGCCGTGCGGCTTGGTGACCGGACGGTAGCCGGGCAGCCGCATCTCCGGCGGCCACGAGAACGTGGTCTGAGCCTGCAGGGCGTCCTTGGTGATGTCGACCAGGACGGCGCCCGGACGGCCCGACGCGGCGAGGTAGAACGCCTCGGCCAGGATGCGCGGGATGTCGATCGGGTCCTTGACCAGGAAGTTGTGCTTGGTGATCGGCATGGTGATGCCGGAGATGTCGGCTTCCTGGAACGCGTCGGTGCCGACCAGGCTCGACGGCACCTGACCGGTGATCGCCACGATCGGGACCGAGTCCATCTGGGCGTCCGCCAGCGGGGTCACCAGATTGGTGGCGCCGGGGCCGGATGTGGCCATACACACACCGACCTTGCCCGAGGACTGCGCGTAACCGGTCGCCGCGTGACCGGCGCCCTGCTCGTGGCGCACCAGGACGTGGCGGACCTTGGTGGAGTCGAACAGCGGGTCGTAGACAGGAAGGACCGCGCCGCCGGGAATGCCGAATACGGTGTCGACGTCGAGCTCTTCGAGGGACCGGACCACCGACTGGGCGCCGGTGACGCGCTCGGGCGCGACCTGGCGGCGGGTGGGGTTGGTCGCCGGGCTACCAGCGGCAGGCTGGTTCGCCGAAGGCGCTGACCTGCGGGCCGATGGCCCGGGTCGTGCGGTTGGTGCACTCACCGTCTACGTTCCTTACTTTGTCGTTCTGACCCCGGACAACACAGTTGTGCCTGACACGCGGTGTCTTACGACCCGTCGCGCATCGGGTAATGCCCGAACACAAAAAAGCCCCCGACCAGCGCATGGCTGTTCGAGGGTGGCGCGTCGCAACGCGAGCTGACGTATTCGACTCAGGCAGTCAGGCTCAACGCTGGACGCGCCGGCCGAGTACGAGCAACTCGTTTCGATTCACGTGCACGACGTTAAGCGCGCGTGGACCGAAGAGTCAAACAGACTACTCTCGGCGTCCCATTATGTGGGACGTGAGTGGTTGCGTGGGTCCGTGTACCAGGATGCGAGGATAGGAGGGTGTCATCACCGCATCAGTCCGTGCCACCGGCTAAATCGTCCCACACCGCCGACGAGGGAACCGATACGGGTCGCTCCTCGCGACCCGGCGGTCTGCGCTCGGCGAGCCCGGGCAGGCTCGCGGCCATCGCCGCGGTGGTGCTCGCGTACCTGATCTTCGTCGTCGTCGGCACGGTGCAGGACTGGTCGCTGGGCCTGCGGATCGGGCTGATCGTGCCCACCGCGGTCGTCGTCTGGCTGCTGGTGCCGCGCAAGGCGAGCACCCCGACCCCGGGCGTGCATGTGATCGGCGTGCCGCGGCTGGCCTACATCGGCGTGCTGGTCCTGGCGTTCTGCGTGTTCTTCCCGTTCGTCGGGTGGCCCGCGGGACTGTGGTGGCTGCTGCTGCTCCCGCTCGTGGCGATCTGGTGGGTCGTGCGGACGCACACCACGATCTCCGACGCGGGACTGGACCTGAGCACGATGGTCGGCAAGAAGCACCTCGACTGGGCACAGGTCAAGGGCATCAGCATCCCCAAGCGCGGCGCCGTGAAGGCGCGGCTGGCCGACGACTCCGAGGTACGGCTGCCCGCGGTGGGTTACGACCGGCTGCGTGAGCTGATCGACGCCTCCGGCGGCCGCCTGCCCGACGTGTTCGCCGCCGCCGAGCAGGCGGAGGCCGAACGCGTCGCCGCCGAGCGGGCGGCCGAGGCGGAGAAGGCGAAGGCCGAGGAGCCCGACGCCGACGAGTGAGTTCGCTCGGTCACTGTGGGAATCGGCACGGTGCGGCGCGCGGTTGCACCGGTAAGCTGACGGCACCGGGCACCCCGCGCCGACGGCACCACCGCGGCGACATCCTCCGGAGCGACACTCCCGCCTCGAGCCCCGGTTCCGGCACTCCCTTGCACGCACCACCGGCGCGACGCGACCACCGCGCGCCGGAGTAACGTGCAGGCTTGCCGGACGCACCGCGCACTCGCCTTGTGCGGCGCAGGTCAGCCCCCTGCGCGCACGCTTGGACGCACCCAGCGACACTACGAGGACTCCCCCATGCCACCGCTCCGCTCACGCACCACCACCATCGGCCGCAACGCCGCGGGCGCCCGCTCGCTCTGGCGCGCCACCGGGATGACCGACTCCGACTTCGGCAAGCCGATCATCGCGATCGCGAACTCCTACACGCAGTTCGTGCCCGGTCACGTGCACCTCAAGAACATGGGCGACATCGTCGCCGAGGCCGTGCGCGCCGCCGGTGGCGTGCCGCGCGAGTTCCACACCATCGCCGTCGACGACGGCATCGCCATGGGCCACGGCGGCATGCTGTACTCGCTGCCCTCGCGCGAGATCATCGCCGACTCGGTCGAATACATGGCCAACGCGCACACCGCCGACGCGCTGGTGTGTATCTCCAACTGCGACAAGATCACTCCCGGCATGCTGAACGCCGCGATGCGGCTCAACATCCCGGCGGTGTTCGTCTCCGGCGGGCCGATGGAAGCCGGTAAGGCCGTGGTCGTCGACGGTGTCGCGCACGCGCCGCTGGACCTGGTGCACGCGATCTCGGCGAGCGCGAACCAGGCCGTGTCCGAGGAGGGCCTCGACGAGGTCGAGCGCTCGGCCTGCCCCACCTGTGGTTCGTGTTCGGGCATGTTCACCGCCAACTCGATGAACTGCCTCACCGAGGCGCTGGGCCTGGCGCTGCCGGGCAACGGCTCCACGCTGGCCACCCACTCCGCCCGCCGCGCGCTGTTCGAGCGGGCGGGCCGGGTGATCGTCGACATCGCCAACCGCTGGTACCGCGAGGACGACGCCTCGGTGCTGCCGCGGAACGTGGCCAATGTCAAGGCCTTCCGCAACGCGATGGCCCTGGACGTGGCCATGGGCGGGTCCACCAACACCGTGCTGCACACCCTCGCCGCCGCGCAGGAGGGCGAGATCGACTTCGACCTGAGCACCATCGACGAGATCTCGCGCAAGGTGCCCTGCCTGTCGAAGGTCTCGCCGAACTCCGACTACCACATGGAGGACGTGCACCGGGCCGGCGGCATCCCCGCGATCCTGGGTGAGCTGCGCCGCGGCGGCCTGCTCGAGACCGACGTGACCACCGTGCACACCGCGAGCTTCGAGGAGTACCTCGACACCTGGGACATCCGCTCCGGCAAGGCCTCCGACGAGGCGTTCGAGCTGTTCCACGCCGCGCCCGGCGGCGTGCGCACCGTCGAGCCGTTCTCCACCAGCAACCGCTGGTCCTCGCTGGACACCGACGCCGCGGGCGGCTGCATCCGCGACGTCGAGCACGCCTACACCGTCGAGGGTGGGCTGTGCGTGCTGCGCGGCAACATCTCCCCGGACGGCGCGATCCTCAAGACCGCGGGCATCGACGAGGACCTGTTCACCTTCGAGGGCCCGGCCGTGGTGGTCGAGTCCCAGGAGGAGGCGGTCTCGATGATCCTGGGCAAGAAGATCCAGGCCGGCGACGTGATCGTGGTCCGCTACGAGGGCCCCTCCGGCGGCCCCGGCATGCAGGAGATGCTGCACCCCACCGCGTTCCTGAAGGGCGCGGGCCTGGGCAAGGTGTGCGCGCTGATCACCGACGGCCGCTTCTCGGGTGGCACCTCGGGCCTGTCGATCGGCCACATCTCCCCCGAGGCCGCCCAGGGCGGCGTGATCGGCCTGATCGAGAACGGCGACCGCGTCCGCATCGACGTGCACACCCGCGCGCTCGAGGTCCTGGTCTCCGACGAGGTCCTGGCCGAGCGCCGCGCCAAGATGGACGCCTCGGAGCGCCCGTGGCAGCCGGTGGACCGCGTCCGCCCGGTGACCACGGCGCTGCGCGCCTACGCCGCCCTGGCGACGTCGGCCGACAAGGGCGCCGTCCGCAAGGTGCCCTGAGCGCCCGGCTCGAAACTGAGGCGAGATACGAGTGCGCCGCCGGTCGTCGATGCGACCGGCGGCGTTCTCGTCGGTGGGCTCAGCCGATTCCCCGTGGGTTACCCGTGTTCTCGCGAGTTCGAGCGGCGGTTTCGCCGTCGGATGTCGGTGCGGCGGGGCGGACCTGATCCTCGGTGCGGACGCCACCGCCCTCGCGATGCCGTCTTCACACGAGCGCGGGTTGTGTTGTCGGCGTAGCGGACTCGTCGCCGGTGCGCGCGGGGATGAGGGCGGTGGCGATCAACCCGAGCAGGACGAAGCCCGCGGCCAGGTAGCCGCCCAGGGTGATGCCGTCGGTCATCGCCGTGCGGCCTGCCTCGGCGATCTCGCGCGTCTCCGGTCGGTCGGCGAAGCCTTCGATCGCCGCGCCCGCGCTGCTGGTGACGGCGTGCGCGTACTGCTGCGCCTGGGCCGGGGGCAGGCCCGCGGCGGTGAGGTCGTCGTCGACCTGCGCGCTCAGCGTGGTGAAGAACACGGTGGTGAGCACCGCGATGCCGAGCGCGGAACCGAGCTGGCGGAAGGCGCTCTGGATGCCGGAGGCCTGGCCGTTGTCGTTCTCGGGGATCTCGGCCAGCACCACATTGGTGACCTGGGCCGTCGCGAAGCCGACGCCGATGCCGTACACGCACAGGATCAGCGAGATCGCCCACCAGGAACTGTCGGTGGCGGCGAAGAAGGCGAGCGCGGCCAGGCCGACGACCTCGAGCGCGAGGCCGAGCCGGACCATGTTCAGCGGTGACGCCTTGCCCGCCATGCCGAAGCTGGCGCCGCTGGCGAGGAAACTGCCGATGGCGATCGGCACCAGCGCCAGCCCGGCCTGCACGGCACTGTAGCCGAGGGTGAACTGCAGCCACAGCGGCAGGACCGCGACGATGCCGAACTCGCCGAGCCCGATGATCAGCGTGGCGATATTGCCGTTGCGGAACGAGGCCAACCGGAACAGGCTCAGATCCATCAGCGCCTTGTCGGCGTCGGGACCGCGGCGCAGCAGCACCTGGCGCACCACGAAACCGGCCAGCGCGAGCACGCTCAGCACCAGCGCGATCAGCACCGGCGACGGCCCGGCGCCCCAGGTGAAACCGCCGATCCCCAGCGGATGCACGGTGCTGATCCAGCCGTAGGTGCGGCCTTCGACCAGGCCGAAGGCGAGCAGCCCGAGACCGAGCACCGACAGGATCGCGCCCAGCACGTCGAGTCGCCCCGCGACCTTCGGGGAGGGCGCGATGCAGGCCAGCACGCCGATCACGATCAGCACCGCCAGCGGCACATTGATGCCGAACGCCCAGCGCCACGACACGTGTTCGGCCAGCCAGCCGCCGAGCAGCGGACCGAGCGCGGCGGCGGCGCCGATCGTCGAGCCCCACACCGCGAACGCCTGACCCCGGGCTTTACCGGTGAAGGTGGCATTGAGCAGGGCCAGCGAGGTCGGCAGGATCATCGCGGCGCCCGCGCCCTGCAGGAACCGGGCGACGATCACCAGCCCGCCGCCGGGGGCGAGCCCGGCCAGGACGCTGGTCGCGCCGAACACGACCACACCGGCGACGAACACCCTGCGCGCCCCGACGATGTCGGCGATGCGCCCGACCACCAGCAGCAGCGCCGCGAACACGATCGCGTAGGACTCCTGAATCCATTGCGCCTCGGTCGAACCCGTCGCCAGGTCTTCGATGATCGACGGGATGATCACGTTCACGATCGTGGTGTCGACCACGATCAGCGCGACGCCGAGGGCGATGGCGATCAAGCCGAGCCATCGGCGGATGGACGACGACTCTTGACTCATCGCATCTCCTATTTCCATGGTGGAATATTTCCATGGTCAAAGTAGATTGCGGGCAATAGGATGTCAACCGATGCGAAAGGAACCCATGACTCCCTCGGACGCCGGTGCGCGGTATCAACGGATCCACGAGGGCCTGCGCGCCTACGGCGCGAACTACCGCGAATTCACCCATCGATTCGCGGCATGGCTCGGGTTGCACTCCACCGACGCCGAGGCGCTGATCGAGATCCTCACCGCGGAGGAACGCGGCGGAACCCTCTCACCCGCGCGGCTGAGCGAGCGCATCTCGTTGTCCAACAGCGCGACCACCGCACTGCTGAACCGGCTCGAGAAGGCCGGTCACATCGTCCGCAGCCGCGAGCACGACGACCGGCGCATCGTCACCCTGCGCAGCACTCCCCGCATCCACGACCTGGCCGACGACTTCTTCGGGCCACTCGGGGTGAAGGTGGAGGAGACGGTGATGGGGAGATACTCCCCCGCCGAGCTGCGGCGGTTCGAGGAATTCCTGGCCGATGTGCGGATCACCATGACCGCCCACCTGGCCGAACCCGCACCGCCGCAGCCCTCCGGCCTCAGTTGAACGGGCCGATGCCCGTCAGTGGGTTGCCACCGTGCAGGAAGAGGTAGCTGGCGATCGCGGCGGCGATGGCGAGCAGGACGACGGTGAAGGAGCCGTAGGCCGGGCGGGTGGCCCAGCCGCGGGCGCGGTCGAAGGACCAGCGGCCGGGGCCGGTGAGGATGATCGCCAGGGACGCGCCGGCCAGGATCGTGTCGAGTTCGACACCGGTCGGAGTGCCCGCGTTGTACTGGAAACCGGCGATCATGCCCTGCTTCCACATCCACGCGGTAAGGATCGTGGCGAGCACGGCGCCCGCGGCGAGCGGGGTGGCCAGGCCGAGGACGAGCAGGATGCCGCCGCCGAGTTCACCGGCGATGACCAGCGCGGTCGACAGCGACGGGTAGTCCCAGCCGCCGGTCTCCATCATCTGCTTGGTGCCGTCCAGGCCGGGGCCGTGGAACCAGCCGGTCAGCTTCTGCAGGCCGTGGTAGATGAAGGTGTAGCCGACCACCAGGCGCAGCACGAACAGGCCGAGGTCGAGGGTGCCGCGGCGCGGCTCCCGGTTGCGGCGCTGCAGCCGGACCGTGCCCGCCGACGCGGCGGCCGCGGGCGGGATGGACGCGTAGCCGTAGCCGTCGTCGCCACCGCCCGCCGCCTGCGCGGCGCCCGCGGTGGGGACCTCGTCGCCGGGGTCGAGCCCGAGGTCCTCGTCGGTGCGCGGAATGTCCTTGTGCAGATCCGGTTTCGGCATCTGCGTGGTCGGCGAATCGTACGGGCTGGTCACCGGGCGACCCGCCGACGACGCAGCCGGTCCGGTCGAGGCCGGCCCATCGGCGTTCGGAATGTCATTCGACTTGTCGGTCACCGCCTCACCCTATGACGTGCCGACTCGGTGCGCCGGTCTTCCCCGGAACAGGCGTGTCCGCCCCATCCGGCTGCCGGTAACGTCTGTGCCATGAGTTCGGTATTCGCGGGCCGCGTGGCACTCGGGGTGGCACTGGGCACCGTCCTGCTCGCCGGATGCGCCCGTTTCGACGAGTCGGCATCGAGCCCGTTCACCACCGAGCCCTCGCTGGGCGGGTCCAACGCCGAGCCCAGGAAACCGCAGGAGCCGCCGTCCCAGGCGCCGCGGCCGACCGGCCCGTGCATCGACCCCGACCCGAACGTCATCGCCACCTGCCTGGATTCGGCCGCCGGGCTGATCCCGATCGGCGACGGCGCGCTGGTGGCCGAGCGGCGCACCGGCCGCATCCTGCAGGTCACTCCGGTCGACGCGAGTACCCCGCAGGAGCCACCGGTGGAGGTCGCGAGCGTGCCGGTCGACGGTTCCGGCGACGGCGGCATCTCCGACATCGTGCTCTCCCCCACCTTCGGCGAGGACGGGCTGATGTACGCCTACATCACCACCGGCAGCGACAACCGGGTGGTGCGGCTGTCCCGCAACGGCGGCGCGCCCAAGGAGATCCTCACCGGAATCCCGAAGGGCGGCACCGGCAATCGCGGCGCCATCGAATGGGCGACGCCGACCCGGCTGATGGTGCTCACCGGCGACGCCGGAAACCCGGGCGCCGCGGCCGATCCCGGCTCGCTCGGCGGCAAGCTGTTGCGCCTGGAGAACCCGTCATCGGGGACGAACACCCCGCAGGTGGTGGCCTCGGGCCTGGGCACCGCGGGCGATCTGTGCCGCGACGGCAAGAACGGCATGTGGGTCACCGACCGCACCGCCGCCGAGGACCGGCTCCAGCACCTGAGCACCGAGAACGCCCTCACCGTCGCCTGGACCTGGCCCGACCGGCCCGGCGTCGGCGGCTGCACGGCCACCGGCGACGGTGTCGCCGTGGCCCTGTCGGAGGGCAAGGCGCTGGCCGCGGTCGCCGCCGACGCCAACACCTGGGCCGTCACCACCGCGCCCACCCTGATCGCCCAGGACAAGTACGGCAAGCTGCTCGGCGCCGCGGCGGGCTCCGACGGCAGCGTCTGGGTGACCACCGTCAACAAGACCGACGGCACCCCGGGCGAATTCGACGACCGCGTGGTCCGCATCCCGCCCCCGCAGGGCGGAGCGGGCGGCCCCGACTAGGCCGACGGCAACGGCCCCACCGGATTCCGGTTGGGGCCGTTGCCGTATCAGTGCTTACGCGCAGGCGGCGAGAACGAGCTCGCGGACCTTGGCGGCGTCGGCCTGGCCACGGGTGGCCTTCATGACGTCGCCGACGATCTTGCCCGCGGCCTGCACCTTGCCGGAGCGGATCTTCTCGGCGATGTCGGGGTTGGCGGCGAGCGCCTTGTCCACCTCGGCCTGCAGGGCGGAGTCGTCGCTGACCATGCCCAGGCCCTTGGCCTCGACGATCGCGGCGGGCTCGCCCTCACCGGCGAGGACGAAGTCGACGACCTGCTTGGCCACCTTGTTGTTCACCGTCTTGGCCTCGACCAGCGCGATCACCGCGGCCACCTGGGCGGGGGTGATCGGCAGGTCGGCGAGGGCGACCTCGCGCTCCTTGGCCTTCTCGGTCAGGTAGGCGACCCACCACGAGCGGGCCTCGTTGGCGGGGGCGCCCGCGTCGACGGTGGCGATGATCAGGTCCAGCGCGCCCGCGTTGACCAGGTCGCGCATGACCTCGTCGGACAGCCCCCAGTCGGCCTGGATGCGGGCCCGCACCAGCCACGGGTACTCGGGGATGGTGGCGCGCAGTTCCTCGATCCGCTCGGCCGCCGGGGCGACGGGCTCGAGGTCGGGCTCCGGGAAGTAGCGGTAGTCCTCGGCGGTCTCCTTGCGGCGACCGGCGGAGGTGGACCCGTCGGCTTCGTTGAAGTGCCGGGTCTCCTGGACGATCTCGCCGCCCTCGGTGAGCACGGCGGCCTGGCGGCGCATCTCGTAGCGCACCGCGACCTCGACGCTCTTGAGCGAGTTCACGTTCTTGGTCTCGGTGCGGGTACCGAATTCCTTCGCGCCCACCGGCATCAGCGAAACGTTGGCGTCGCAGCGCAGCGAGCCCTGCTCCATCTTCACGTCGGAGACGTTGAGCGAGCGCAGCACCTCGCGCAGCGCGGTGACATAGGCGCGGGCCACCTCGGGCGCGCGCGCACCGGCGCCGGTGATC
This sequence comes from Nocardia asteroides, assembly GCF_900637185.1. NCBI lineage: Bacteria > Bacillati > Actinomycetota > Actinomycetes > Mycobacteriales > Nocardiaceae > Nocardia > Nocardia asteroides. Next base: position 5,819,442 of record NZ_LR134352.1, read on the forward strand.
GGCTTGGTGACGATCTCGATCAGCGGCACGCCGGCGCGGTTGAAGTCGAGCAGCGAGTGGCTGGCGCCGTGGATCCGGCCGGTCGCGCCACCCACGTGCAGCGACTTGCCCGTGTCTTCCTCCATGTGGGCGCGCTCGATGTCGACCCGGAAGGTGGAGCCGTCGTCGAGGACCACGTCGAGGTAGCCCTCGGTGGCGATCGGCTCGTCGTACTGGCTGATCTGGTAGTTCTTCGGCTGGTCCGGGTAGAAGTAGTTCTTGCGCGCGAACCGGCCCCACGGGGTGATCGAACAGTTCAGCGCGAGGCCGATCCGGATGGCCGACTCGACGGCCTGCTCGTTGACCACCGGCAGCGAGCCGGGCAGGCCGAGGCACACCGGGCACACCTGGGTGTTGGGTTCGGCGCCGAACTCGGTGGGGCAACCGCAGAACATCTTGGTCGCCGTGGACAACTCGACGTGGACCTCCATGCCGAGCACCGGCTCGTACCGGGAGATGACATCGGCGTAGTCCATCAACTCGACCGTGGGTGCGCTCATGCCTGCGCCTCGCTGACGCTCGGCTCCGGCATGACCGCACGGGCGGCTGCGCCCTTTGTTCGCTCGCTGCGCTCGCTCATAGCTACCCATCTTAGGAAGCTCTACCGGGGCGGGACGCGCTGGGTGAGCCAGTCGGTGACGTAGGTGAGCACCGCCGGGTCGATGGTGGTCTCGATGGTGGCGTATTCGCTGGGCTTGCCGGTGTCGGTGGGCTGCATCAGGTGGTTGACGCCGGGAAAGGTGTGCACGGTCGGGTCGGGGGCGCCGGCCAGGTTCGCCCGCATGGGCGGCTCGTTCTGGGTGGCGGGCACCTGCTGGTCCTTGTCGCCGAAGAAGGCGAGCACCGGGATCCGCAGTGCCTCCAGCGCGGGCTTCGGGTCGTAGGTGATGAACGAGGTCATGTACGGGGTGTTGAAGGAGTCGACGGCCTCCTGCGGCGCCCGGTCGGCCTCGGGCAGCGAGTCGTTGTGCTGCTGGGCGAAGGTCGCGGCGCCCTCGATGTCGCCCGCGCGCAGCAGGTTCGACCACTGGGTGACGTAGGCGACCTGCTCGTCGATCTTGTCCTGCGGTTCGCCCGCCGCCGCCATGATGACCTTGTTCTGTTCGATCAGCACGTCCGCGCCGATCACCGACGGACCCGCCATGAGCACCGCGAACGCGACATTGCTGTCGGGCCGGGCGGCCACCAGCGGCGCGAGGTACCCGCCCTCGCTGTGCCCGAACAGCCCGACCCGGGCCGGGTCGATCTCGGGCCGGGCGCGCAGGAAGGCCACGCCCGCGGCCGCGTCGTCGGCGAGGACGGGGTAGGTGGCCTCGTCCAGGTCGCCGCCGGTGCCGCCGACACCGCGGTCGTCGGTGCGCAGCACCGCGTAGCCGGCCCGGGTGAAGGTGTCGGCCAGCAGCTGGAAGGGGCGGTGGCCCATCAGCTCCTCGTTGCGGTCCTGCGGGCCGCTGCCGGTGATCAGCAGCATGGCCGGGAACGGGCCGGTACCTTCGGGTTCGGTGAGGGTGCCGGCGATGGTGATGTCACCGCTGCGGTAGGTGACGTCCTCGCTGCGATACGGGTACGGCGGTGTCGGGTCCTGGGGCCGGGCCACACCCTCGACGGGACCGCGGCTCAGGACCAGCGGCAGGCTCTGCCCGGACTGCACCCAGTCGCCGGTGATCCGCTCGCCGTCGAGCTTGCCGCGGAAGCCCGGGTCGCCCGGCGCGTCGGGAATGGTGAACTCGACCCGGTCCGGTTCGGTGCGCACGTCTTCCAGCGGCGCCGCGCGCACCCCCTGCACCGGGATGTCGATGGTGGCCGAGCCGTCCTCGGCGAAGGTCACCCCCACCGCGATCGGCTGATCCGGGACCGCGATGTCGCCGTGCCACGGCCCCCGCACGGCCGAATCCGTCTCCTCGTCCGAGGAACACCCCGTCACCAGCGCGGCGACGACGAACAGAACCGAAACGATCACTCGACCGGTGCGCATACGGCAACGGTACCGACGCGCACCGCCGAAGCCGGGGACCCCGCGCGGACCGGCTCAGCCGAAGAAGGCCTGCGCCTCGCCGAGCCGTTCGGGCGGGACGCGCTTGAGCTGTTTGGTGGCCTCCGAGAGCGGGACGAGCCCGATGGTGGTGCCGTGCAGCGCCACCATCTGCCCGAAGTGGCCCGCGTGCACGGCCTCGGCGGCGTGCACGCCGAACCGGGTGGCCAGGATCCGGTCGTAGGGGGTGGGGCTGCCGCCGCGCTGGATGTGGCCGAGCACGGTGGTGCGGACCTCCTTGCCGATGCGGCGTTCGATCTCGGCGCCCAGCTGCTGGGCCACCCCGGTGAACCGCTCGTGGCCGAACTCGTCGATACCGCCCTCACGCAGCGCGAACCCGGAATCGGGTGCGGGATGGGCGCCTTCGGCCACCACGCAGATGAAATGCTTGTCGCCGCGCTGGAACCGGCTCTTGATCATCGCGCACACCTCGGCGACGTCGAACGGCTCCTCGGGCACCAGGGTGAGGTGGGCGCCCGCGGCGATGCCGGAGTTGAGCGCGATCCAGCCCGCGTGCCTGCCCATCACCTCCACCAGCATGACGCGCTGGTGGGATTCGGCGGTGGTGTGTAGCCGGTCGATGGCCTCGGTGGCGATCGAGAGGGCGGTGTCGTGGCCGAAGGTGACATCGGTGCAGTCGATGTCGTTGTCGATGGTCTTGGGGACGCCGACCACCGGCACCCCTTCGTCGGAGAGCCAGCTGGCGGCGGTGAGGGTGCCTTCGCCGCCGATCGGGATCAGCGCTTCGATGCCGTTGTCGTCGAGGGTCTGCTTGATCCGGCCCAGCCCCGCGCGCAGCACGTCGGGATTGGTGCGCGCGGTGCCGAGCATGGTGCCGCCCTTGGTGAGCAGCCGGTCGGTGCGGTCGTCGTTGTGGATGCGGATCTTGCGGTCTTCCAATAGGCCGCGCCAACCGTCCTCGAACCCGACGATCGCGTCGCCGTAGCGGCCGTTCGCGGTGCGGACCACCGCCCGGATCACCGCGTTCAGCCCTGGACAGTCTCCGCCTCCGGTCAAGACTCCGATGCGCATGGCGTTCATCTTGCCGCACCGGGGCTGATCAGGCGCAGTGACCTCCGGCGAGGTCGCCCAGGTGACCGGAGAGCAGGGTCGCCAGCTTGTCGAGCATGCTCATGCCGTCGTTGAACGCGCCCGAATCCGGTTGCGCCGCCAGGGCCACCGCGATCCGGCCGGAGGGCGAATCGATGAGCCCGAACTGGCGGACCAGGTACTTCCCGGACGGATCGGGACCCCAGCCGCCCTTGAACTCGGCGCTGCCGAACGCGCCCAGACCCCAGCGGTGACTCGGGACGATCTGCTGCATGAGCCCGACGACGCGCTGGCTCTGCGGGATGCAGGGCAGGTGCGCGGCGAAGCGGACCTGGTCGGCCAGCGTCCATTCGGCCTGCCCGTAGATCGAGGCGTCGGCGCGGGTGCGCTGGCTGGGCACGGTGGTGACGGTGTCACCGCCCTCCCGCAGCACGTTCTGGACGGCCGTGGCCGCGGCACCACCCGAGCCGAGCGACTGCCACAGCGTGTCCGCGGCGCCGTTGTCGGAGGCGGTGATGGCCGCGCTCGCCGTGGTGCTGTAGGCGGCGTTGTTGCGCAGGGCCGCGATGGCCAGCGGCACCTTGATCGTGGACCAGGCCGGGCCGGAGGTCCAGGTTCCGAAGGTGACCATCTTGTCGCCGCCGACCGGCATGACCGCCAGCCCCACGGTGCCGCGGAAACCCTGCTGTAGCGCGGCGAAGTCGCCGGCCAGACTGCCGGGCACCGCGATCGAGACGTTGCCCGCTTCCCCGCCGGGATCCACGACCGCGGCGGTGGTCGTCGTCGCGGGCGGCGTCGCGGACTTCGGCTCGGCGCCACAGCCGGCGACGAGCAGCACGACCACGCCGAGCAGCAACGCGGTGAGTGCCGCGGGGACGCGGCGCCGATCTTTCGTCATCATGTGAAGCATCTTCGTTTCTAAACTCCCCCCGGGCTTCGATGCCGGGGTAGCGATCCCGACACCGTACTGGGCAGTATGGCCGAACGCACAGTTCGACCGCGAAACGCTCAGGTCAGACGGTGTTCACCGGAATAGATATTCATCGTTTCGCCGCGCAGGAACCCCACCAGGGTCAGCTCCGACTCCGCCGCCAGATCGACGGCCAGCGCGCTCGGCGCCGACACCGCGGCCAGGATCGGGATGCCCGCCATCACCGCCTTCTGCGCGAGCTCGAAGGAGGCGCGACTGCTCACCACCAGGATCAGGTCGCGGCCGGGAATCCGGTTCTCCAGCACCGCCCAGCCGATCACCTTGTCGACGGCGTTGTGCCTGCCGATGTCCTCCCGCAGCGCGAGCAGAGTGCCGTCGGCGGTGAACAGGCCCGCCGCGTGCAGCCCGCCGGTGGCGTCGAAGACCTTCTGCCCGGCGCGCAGCTGCGCGGGCAGGCCCGACAGCACCTCGATCGGGACCGGCGCGGTGTCGTGCGGGATCGGATAGCGGGTGTGCGTGCGCACCTCGTCGAGCGCGGACTTGCCGCACAGCCCGCAGGCGCCGGTGGTCAGGAAGTTGCGGGTGTGCACCGGAACCGGGGTGCGCAGCCGCAGATCGAGCACGTTGTAGGTGTTGTGGCCCTCGCTGTCGGTGCCCGCGCAGTAGCGGGCGGTGACCACGTCCTCGGCCGAGCCGATGAGTCCCTCGCCGAACAGGAACCCGTGCACCAGGTCGATGTCGTTGCCGGGGGTGCGCATGGTGACGGTGAGCGACTGCCCGTCGACGCGGATCTCGAGCGGTTCCTCCACGGCCAGGGTGTCCGGGCGCTGGATCCGGCCCGTCGGGGTCAGCCGGGTGGTCTTGCGCCGCGCGGTGACTCTGCTCATCTGGTGGTGCCCCTCGGTCGTGGTGCGGTGGCCTCGCTCAACCGCCGGCGATGCCGACGACCAGGTTGATCGTGGTCGCCAGGATGACCGTGCCGAAAGCGTAGGACAGCAGGCAGTGCCGCAGCGCGATGGCCCGCACCACCGGACTGGCGACGCTGGTGTCGGAGACCTGGTACGTCATCCCGAGGTTGTAGCTGAAGTAGAGGAAGTCGCGGTAGGCGGGCGGGATCTCGGAGTTGAAATCGATACCGCCCGTGGGCTTCTCGTAGTAGTGGAAGGCATAGCGCGCGGCGTACATCAGGTGCACCGCGCCCCACGAGGCGAACACCCCGGCCAGCGCGGTCGCCGCGGCGACGTGTCCCTCCGCCGATTTGCCGAGCACCAGGATCATCACGATGCCGACCAGGCCGCCCGCCGCCGAGGCGACCACCGCCAGCTCCTCGAGGAACGGCTGGAAGTCCTCCCGGTTCACGTTCGCCCTGGTCTGCTCGGCGTCCATGGGCCACAGCACCAGCCAGCCCGTGATGACGAAGAAGGTCGCCATGACCGTGATGCCGACCAGCGCGCCGAGTGCGACGTGCCCGGTCGCGCCGACGAGCATCGCCACCAGCGCACCGGCCAGGACTGATCCGACCAGGCGGCGCACCGCCGACAGCACGAACCGATTCCGCATGTCCGCCGACACTACTCAGCGCGAGTGCCCGTTCCGCCGATTTCGCGCTCACTCGTCGCGCCGCATCGCCGCACGTCGCAGCGTGTCGTCGAGTCCGGCCGTGCGCGCGGTCTCGACGAGCGCCGTGGTCAGCACCGAGCCCGGTTCGACGGCCGGGGTGACCAGCACGATGCCCGCGGTGACGGCGGGGTCGTCGAGCCGCAGCACCCGCACGCCCGCGGGCGGCGGGAAGATCGACAGCCACGGCTGCGGCAGCACGCAGGCCCAGCGGCCGGTGCTCACGTGCGCGAGCAGCGCGACCACCGAGTCGGTCTCCACCCGTGGCGCCGGGACCAGGCCGCGCGGCACCAGGGCGTCATCGATCAGGTCGCGCCCGCGCATGCCTTTGTGCAGCAGGCACATCGGCAGCTCGAGCGCCTCGGACCAGGTGATCGTCCCGGACCGGCCCGCCAGCAGGTCGGTGCCCGCGAGCAGGACCTGGCGTTCGTCGTAGAGCGGGGTGCGGGTCAGGCCCGCGGTGTCGACGCCGTCGCCGTAGACGATGCCGGCGTCGAGTTCGAACCGGCGGATCCGCTCGACGATGGTCCCGGAGCGCAGACTGGTCTCGAGCTGGATCCGCACCAGCGGATGCGCGGTGCAGAAGGGGTCGGTGAGCAGGGCGACGGTGCCGGACGCGGCCGGGATCACCCCGATCCGCAGCGCGCCGGTGAGGCCGGTCCGCAACGCGTGTACCTCGTGCGCGAGCGAGTCACGGTCGGCCAGAATCCGCCTGGCCCACAACACGAGCCGCTCCCCCTCCGGGGTGAGTCCCTCGAAGGTTCGCCCGCGCTGGACCAGCGGCACTCCCAGTTCCCGTTCGAGTTTGCGTATCGCCTCGGACAGGGCCGGCTGGGAGACGTAACAGGCCGCGGCCGCGCGGGCGAAGTGCCGTTCGCGGGCGAGGGCGACGAAGTACTCGAGTTGACGGAACACCCAGCTCAGTCGTCCTCGGCGTCGGCTGCCTTGTTGCGGGCCCTGGCGATCTCGAGCGCCCGTTCGGCGGTGGCCTGGTCCGGGTAGGGACCCATCCGGTCGCCGTACCAGCAGGTCTTGCCCTGTTCGGCCTTATGGTGCTTGATGCAGTAGTACCACTGGTTGTCGTCAGCCATGTCGCCAGTATGCATCGGTTCGCATACCTGCGCCGCGAAGCCGGCGGCGGGTTCGCGGATCAGTAGCGCGACAGCGATTCCCACCGCGGCGCCGATCACGGTGTCGACCGCGCGGTCGGTGAGCAGGGTGCGCGGATCGGCCGGATCGGCCAATTCGGTCATCGCCATGATCAGCGGGGTGAAGAAGCCGAGCGCGACGGCGTAGTGGCGGGCCATGAACAGCTCGGTCGGATACAGCAGCGCGATGATCGCCAGGGCCAGCACGGTCGGGCTCGGTCCGGGCAGCAACAGCGGGGCGGTGACGATCAGGCCGAGGAAGGTGCCGAGGACCCGGTGCACGCCGCGGCTGATCCGGCCGCGCGCGTCGGCCGCGGCCAGCGGCACCGCCGCGCCCGCCATCGCCCAGTTCGCGTGACCGACACCGAGCAGCAGCCCGATGCCACCCGCCAGCGAGATCGCCAGCGCGTAGCGGCCCGCCTGCACCGTCGACACCCGGCCGACGCGGTGCGGCGGGATCGGCAGGCGCGGCGCGCACGCCCGGTCGCGACGCTCGCGCCGGGTGGAGTCCAGGTAGCCGACCAGCACGCACAGCGCCGCGGTGAGCGCGCAGACCAGCCAGGCCGCACCGGGATCGGGTACCCGCCCCGCCACCATCGCGACGGCGCCGAAGGCGAAGATGCCGAAGAACGGGCCCTCCGGCCGCAGCCCGAGGCGGTCGGTCACCGGCGAGGCGACCGCGGCGTACGCCGCCACCGACCCGACCAGCACCGCGGGCGGGGCGTGCAGCCGGGCGAGCAGGATGCCCGCGCCGACCCCGCCGATCAACAGGATCGCGGCTTCGCTCTGGTGGATCAGCCGTTGCCGGCTCGACTCGGCGAAGCCGTACATCCCCGTGAAGGACCCGAACACCGCGTAGATCAGCAGGTCCGTGCGGCCGGCGGCGATGAGCAGCAGCCCGGGTACCGCCAGTCCGGCGAACACCCTGGCGGCGGGCAGATGGTCGATCTCGGTGGTCAGCCGCCGGATCGACGGGCGCTCCAGGGTCGACATACCGCGCAACAGGGTTTTCCTCCGACGTCTCGCGCCCGGGAACATCACCGGGCCGGGAGTCATCGTTCCCGGCCGCCCACGCGCGGGTCAAACCGCCCGAATGCGGGTCAGCGCCGGTTTTCGGCCCGCCACCGGCGGTGATAACCGCGGCCTGTCGACGGTGCGGAAGTTCGTCTTGGACGCCGCGGCGCCACCAGGCGGACACTCGGACGCGCGGGCCGGCACCCGCGACACGCGCGTTGTCGGCGGGCCGCGACCCGTCCTACGCCCGTCCGTGACCTCGGCGGTAGAGAATCCCAAGCGGGCACCGACAGGCTTCGTACTTCTCGGCGAAGGGAACATGGCATGGCTGACGGTCCGCACACCCCGAAGGTGAAGCCCTACCACCATCCCGCCGCGGGCTGGGGCGCCGCGCTGGCCGTCGGCAAGTTCATGGTGCTGAAGGAACACGAGCCGCTCATCGGCAGCAGAGCCATCCTGAAGATGAACCATCCGAAGCACGGGTTCGACTGTCCCGGCTGCGCGTGGCCCGACGCCACCGACGGCCTGGTGCTCGACGTCTGCGAGAACGGCATCAAGCACGTCACCTGGGAGATGACCCACAAGCGGTGCACCCCCGAGTTCTTCGCCGCGCACACCGTCGCCGAGCTGGCCACCTGGAGCGACTTCGACCTGGAGGACCAGGGCAGGCTCACCCACCCGATGGTCTACGACGCCGAGACCGACCACTACGTGCCGATCAGCTGGCCGGACGCGTTCGAGATGATCGGCACGGCGCTGCGCGAGTTGCCCGACCCGCATCTGGCCTCCTTCTACACCTCCGGCCGGCTCGGCAACGAAGCCACGTTCCTGTACCAGCTGATGGTGCGCGAGTTCGGCACCAACAACCTGCCCGACTGTTCCAACATGTGTCACGAGGCCAGCGGGCGCGCGCTGCAGGCCGCACTGGGCACCGGCAAGGGCACCTGCGACATCGAGGACTGGGACAAGGCCGACGCGCTGTTCGTGATGGGCATCAACGCCGCCTCCAACGCACCGCGCATGCTCACCGCCCTGGCCGAGGCGTACAAGCGCGGCGCACAGATCGTGCACGTGAACCCGTTGATCGAGGCGGGCGCGCGCAACACGATCATCCCGCACGACTTCACCGCCATGGCCACCTTCCACCCCACCAGGACCGGCACCCTCAATCTGCAGGTCCGCATCGGCGGCGACTTCGCGCTGATGCGCGGCATCGCCAAACATGTGCTGGAGGAAGCCGAGACCGACCCCAAGGCCCTCGACCGCGAGTTCATCGAGCGCTACACCGTCGGCTTCGACGACTACGTGCGCGAGGTGAAGGACACCACCTGGGCCGAGATCCAGCGGCAGTCGGGACTGAGCGAGAGCGACATCCGCAAGGCCGCGGGGATCTACTGCGACTCCGACCGCACCGTGATCAGCTGGTGCCTGGGCATCACCCAGCACGAGCACGGCGTGGACACCATCCGCGAGATCGTCAACGTGCTGCTCATGCGCGGCAATCTCGGCCGCGAGGGCGCCGGTCCGTCCCCGGTGCGCGGGCACAGCAACGTCCAGGGCAACCGCACCTGCGGCATCGACAACAAGCCGAGCCCGGAGTTCCTGGACCGCCTGGCGCAGGTCTGCAAGATCGAGCCGCCGCGCGCGAACGGCTACGACGTGGTCTCGACGATCCAGGCCATGCAGGCGGGCAAGCTGGAGTTCTTCCTCGGCATGGGCGGCAATTTCGTGGCCGCCGCACCCGACGCCGCCTACACCTTCGCGGCGTACCGCAAGTGCGGGTTCACCGTGAATGTGAGCACCAAGCTCAATCGCAGCCATGTCGTGCACGGCAAGCGGGCGCTGATCCTGCCGTGCATCGGCCGCACCGAACGCGACGAGCAGCGCGGCGGGCCGCAGATCACCTCGATGGAGAACGGGATGGCGGTGGTGCACATGTCGCGGGGCATGAAGAAACCCGCGTCCCCGCATCTGCTGTCCGAACCCGCGATCCTGGCCGGCATCGCGAAAGCCGCACTGCCGCAGACCAGGACGCCGTGGGAGTACTACATCGAGGACTACGACCGCATCCGCGACGTGATGGCGAAAGTCCTGCCCGGGTTCGAGGACTACAACCGCCGGGTCCGGCTGCCGCTGGGCTTCCGGATCCGACAGCCCGCGCGCGAACTGATCTTCCTCACCCCGTCGGGCAAGGCCGAATTCGCCACGGTGACCCTCCCCGACACCGTCAACCCACCCGGCGTACTCACCCTGGCCACCCAGCGCTCCCACGATCAGTGGAACACCAGCGTCTACTCCGACAGCGACCGCTATCGCGGGGTGAAGAATCTGCGCACGCTGATCTTCATGAACACCGAGGACATGCGCGAACGCGGGCTGGCCGAGTTCGACGAGGTCGACATCACCAGCACCGCCCGCGACGGGTCCACCCGGTCGCTGCACCGGTACACGGTGGTGCCCTACGACATCCCGCCGGGCTGCGCGGCCGGCTACATGCCGGAGATGAACGTGCTGTGCGCGATCGGCGACTTCAGCACCGAAAGCGATCAGCCGCTCATGAAGAGCGTGAAAGTCACTGTCACACGGTCGAATTGATGCCGAGGAGCACACTGTGAACGCGCATACCCGCAAGACGCTGGCGGCGATCACCGGGCATCCGGCGCCCCGCGACCTCGAGTGGTCCCGGTTCGTGACCCTCTGGCAGGACCTGGCCGACGAGGTGGAACAGGAATCCGGGGACCGGCTGGCGGTCCGGCTGAACGGGCACCGCGAGGTGTTCCACCGGCCACACGACGGGCGCGTCTCCGTCGGCAACATCGAGCAGGCGCGCAAGCTGCTGGCCGATCATCCGGAACTGCAGGGCACCGGATCGCTGTTCGCGGTCGCCATGGACGCCGAACGTGCCCGCATCCTGGACTTCGATCTCGCGGCCACCGGGGTACAGGACACCGAACGCGACGTCCGCAATCCCGACCCCGCCGCCCGGCACCTGCGCACGGTCGAACGGCACACCGGGCACGACGACCACCAGGTGTACCTGCGCTATTTCGACGAGCTCGCCGCCGCGCTGATCGAGGAGATCGGTGCGCAGCGCTTCGTCGTCCTCGGGCACGGCACCGGGAAGTCCGATGTCGCCGAGGATTTCGTGCTGCGGTTGCAGGAGAAGGACCACGCGCTGGCCGACCGGATCGCCGGGGTGGGCGTGCTCGACCTCAGCGCCGCCGGCGACGCGGACATCGAGGCCGCGGCCCAGCGGGTCATCCGGCAGTCGCAGTAGGCGCACCGGCCGCGGGCTCCCCCGGAATCCGCGGCCGGGTACGGTCAGTACACGTAGACCACGGCGTTCTCGCCGCCGGTGCAGGTGACGAGCTTGCCCTCGGGGGCGCAGTTCATCGTGTAGGTGCGGCCGGTCACCGGGGACGTCGCCACCACCGGACGCGGCGCCGTGCTCGTGCCGCCGCTCGCGTAGGCGGCGCGGACCGCCTCGGCGAAACCGCAGCTGGTGACCGTGCTGCCCACCGCAGACTTGGCGAAAGCACCGGTGGCGCCTGCGGATTCGCACGGCTGGGCACCCGCGGGCAGCGACACCGGACCGGCCGAGGTGGTCGGGGCCGCGGTCGTCGCGCGCGGGGCGGTCGTCGGCGCCGCGCCGCCGGAGCCGGTGGGCACCACCGCGGAGGTCGCCGCGGCGGTCTGCTCGGAATCCGCCGACGACATCAGCCGCCAGCCGATCGCGCCGCCGATGGCGAGGACCACCACGGCCAGCACGCCGACCAGCGCCGGGAGCAGGAAGGAGCGACGGGGCCGCGAATCCTGATGCTGCCAAGCCGGATCGGCGTAGGCCGGATCGGGGCCGTAGGGGTCCTGCGCGTAGGCCGGGTCGCGGTAGGCGTGATCGCCGTAGGCGGCATTCGGGTCGTCGTACTGGGAGTACGCCCCCGGATCGTCGAACCGGTCGCCCGCGGGCGCCATGTGCGCGGGGAACGGCGCGGCGCCACCCCGGTACTGCCGCGTGGCCTGCGCCCGTTGCGGATCCGGCTCGCCCGGGTAGTGCTGGGTCGGCGCGGACCGCTGCGGATCGGCCACGGGGTCGTACTGCTCGGTGGGCGGACCGAACAGTCCATCCGGCTTCCCGCTCCCGTACATCTGGGTCGCGGCCGCCCGCTGCGGATCGCTGCCCGCCGGGTCGTACTGCTCGGTCGGCGGACCGAACTGCGCCTCCGGCCCACCGCGATACACCTGGGTCGCCGCGGCCCGCTGCGCCTTCCCGACCTGCTCGGTCGGCGCCGCGAACCGGTCATCGTCGTCGAACCGATCGGAGGTCGCCTGTTCGCCACTGAACATCTGCGTCGCAGCGGAATTCGGCCCGTCGAAGTCGTCGGAGGACGCCCGTTCACTACTGAACATCTGCGTCGCAGCCGAGTTCGGCCCGTCGAAGCCGTCGGCGGGACCGCCGAGGCGAGGAACCGGGCCCGACCGCGCACCGTCGAACTTCTGGGTCGCCGCCGACCGGGCGGCGGGATCGTTCGACTGATTCCCGGAACCCGATGCGGCGCTGCCGAATCGCGGGTTCGGGCCGGCGTGGATGCCGTCGGACCCGAACGGGGATGGACCCGTCCCGTCTCCGAAACCTCCGGCGGGAGAGGGGAACCGGGGATCGGAGCCCGCCTCGGCATCCCCGAACCATTGCCGCGCATCGGAATCACTCGACGCATCACCGAAACTGTCCGGCGCGGAGCCGAATCGGCCGTCCGGGCTCGCGGAATCGCCACCGAACTGCGAGGTGGGAGCCGAGTAGGAGTTCGGCTCGGAGAAGGACGCGGGATCCTCCACGCCATCGAACCGCTGCGTGGGCGCACCCCTGAGCGGCACCGGACCGGATCCGCCATGGCCGGACTGAAACACGTCGGCCGACTCACCGGCAAAATGCGGTGCACCGCCGAACGGGCTCGAGTTGGACGGGCCATGACCAGTCGGGTCCTGATCCGCCGGATCACCGCCGAAACGCTGCGTGGGTGCACCACGAAGCGGCACCGGGCCGGACGCGCCGGGGCCGGGCGGGGAGACGTCAGCGGGGTCACCGCCGAAACGCTGCGTGGGTGCACCACGAAGCGGCACCGGGCCGGACGCACCGGACAGGGGCACGCCGGCCGGATCACCCGCGAAACGCTGCGTGGGCGCACCGCCGAACGGGACCGGGCCGGAGGCACCGGGGCCGGCTGGGGACATGTCAGCCGGATCACCCGCGAAGCGCTGGGTGGGGGCGCCGCGCTGGGGGATCGGGCCGGATGGGGGGTCCAGGCGGGGCGGGGTGTGGCCGGGGTCGGGGGCGAATCCGGTCGGGGCCGGGAAAGGGGGTTGCGGCGACGAGGGCGCGCCCGGGGTGGCGTTGTCGTAGAGGTGCGCGTCGGGGAACGGGCGCATTTTCGGCAGGCCCTGGTCGGGGGTGTAGGCCGGCGGGGGTTCGGGGGCCGGGGGTGCGTCCGCGGACGGGAGAGGGGTGAAATGTGTGTCGGCGGCGCGGATCTCGGCGGGGCCGGTCGGCTGGATCACGGCGGGGATGGAGACCTCGCCGGTGCCCTCGACCGGAACCCGGTGGAAGCCCGCGGTTTCGGGTGCGCCCGCGGCGGCGGGCGGACGGATGATCAGCGTCGGCTGGGCGCCGGTCGCGGTGGTCTGGCTGCGGGAGGTCTCGATGCCGCCGGTCGCGGTCACCGCGCCGACGACCCGGAACTCCCCGGTCGGCGTCGGCGCCTGCTCCGGCGCGTCCTCGCCGGGAACCTTGCGTCCCCCGGTCGTCGCCCCGGCGGGCGTGTTCCGCGCCGGATCGGCACCCCGCGCACCGCCACGCGCCGGACCACCGGGCGCGGCACGCAGGGTCTCCCCCGCGTCGCGACCCGGGCCGGCCGGCCGCGAACCGGGCGCGCTCGCCTTGCCGCCCGGAACACCACCGGGCCCGGAAACCACACCACCGGCAACAGGAATCGCGCCGGACGTAGCGGGCCCACGACCACCCACCGGCCCGGACGCGGAACCGCCCGCGACAGGAATCGGACCGGACGTAGCGGGCCCACGACCACTGACCGGCGCGGATACGACACCGCCGGTGACAGGTACCGCACCCGGGGCGCTGAACGGCGTGCCCGCGGGCCCGTACCCGACCGGCCCGGACACCGCACCGCCGGTCCCGGCGGCCCGCATCGGCGGAGCGTCCTGGACGGCCGCGGCCAGCGCCTGGCGCGCCGCCACCGCCAACGCCCCCGCGCTGGCGAACCGCTCGGCGGGATCCTTGGCCATGCCACGGGCGATGACCTCGTCGAGGGTCACCGGCAGCCCGGGCGTGACCTCGCTGGGTCGCGGCGGGATCTCGGACAGGTGCGCGCGCACCAGCACGCTCATGCTGGCGGCCGGGAACGGCGATGCGCCGGTGAGGCATTCGTGCAGGACACAGGCCAGCGAGTACACGTCGGCACGGTTCGAGATGGGGCCGACGTCGAATCGTTCCGGCGCCATATAGATGTAGGAGCCCATCGCCATGCCCGCCTGGGTCACCGCGCTGTCGCCCTCGGTGTGGGCGATGCCGAAGTCGGCGAGGTAGGCGAAGTCGGCGGGCGTCACCAGGATGTTGGCGGGCTTCACGTCGCGGTGCACCAGCCCACCGGCGTGCGCGGCGTCGAGGGCGGCGGCGATCTGCTCCACCACCGCGACGGCGCGATCGGGACTCAGCGGCCCGCCCGCCTGCAGCACGGTGCGCAGATCGGTGCCGGGGACCAGGCGCATGTCGATGAACAGCACCCCGTCGATGACACCCCAGTCGTGGATCGGGATGACGTGCGGCTCGGCCAGCTTCGCGGCGGCCTGCGACTCGCGCCGGAACCGGACCTGATAGGCCGGGTCCTGCGCCAGTTCCGGTGCCAGCAACTTCAGGGCGACCACACGGTCCTTGCCGGTGTCGTAGGCCTCGTAGACCTCGCCCATCCCGCCCTTGCCCAGCATCGACCGCAACTCGTACGGGCCGAACCTGCTCCCCGTCCGTGACCCAGGTGCCTGCACCAGCGTCCGCCTCCCACTTCTCGCATGCCCGAAGACCTGCTCGTCAGAAGGAGGATTCTCCCGGTGCCACCACGCCGTGGTCAAACGCGAACACGATCGCGGCCGCGCGATCACGCAGGTCCAGCTTGCCGAATATATGCCCTACGTGGCTTTTCACGGTGACTTCCGAGATACCGAGCTCGGCGGCGATCTCGCTGTTGACCCGGCCGCGACCGATCAGCTCGAGCACTTCGTATTCGCGGGCGGTGAGATCGGCGAGCCGGCGATCGTTGCGGGTCCCGCTCGGTTTCACCGTCCGGTACGCGGTGAGTACGCGCCCGGTCACCGACGGGTCGAGCCAGGCGCCGCCGGCGGCGACCGTGCGCACCGCGCGGATCAGGTCCTCGGCGGGCGAGTCCTTGAGCAGGAAGCCCGCGGCGCCGGCGCGCAGGGCACCGGAGAGCAACTGGTCGTCGTCGAAGGTGGTGAGGACCAGGACCGGCGGGGCGTCGGGCCGGGCGCGCAGCAACCGTGTCGCATCGATGCCGCCGACGCGCTTCATCCGCAGGTCCATCAGGACCACGTCGGGCCGGTCGGCGGCGACCGCGGCCACCACCTCGTCGCCGTCGGTGCATTCGCCGACGACGAATCCGTCGCGACGGCGCAGGATCCGGCGCAGGCCGCCGCGAACCAGTTCCTGGTCGTCGACGACGAGCACGGTGACCGGATTGTCGATCGGCGCGGCGGCCGTCACAGGTCCTCCTGGGGCTTCTTGAGCAGACCGGGCAGTATGGCGGTGATGGTCGAGCAGGCGCTGGACTTGAGCGGGAACCGGGCCCGCACCGTCCAGCCGTCGTCGGCGGCGCCCGCGCTGATCGTCCCGCCGAGCAGCTCGGTCCGTTTCCGCATGCCGCGCAGGCCCATGCCGGTGTCGCGGCGCGCGGGTGGCCCGGCCGGCATCTCGTTGATCACGACGAGCGTGGCCGCCTCGGCGGTGACGTCGAGGCGCACCGTCGCGGGACGGCCGGGCGCGTGCTTGGCGACATTGGCCAGCGACTCCTGCCCGATCCGGTACAACGCGTGCCCCACGGTGCCCTCGACACCGGCGAGGTCGCCGGTGCGCGCGTACTCGACCGTGAGGCCGGCGCGGCGGAAGTCGCCGACGAGTTCGTCGAGGTCGGCGGCACTGGGTTCGGGGGTGCGCAGGGCGGGACTGGTGTCGAGCATGCCGACGGTGCGGCGGATGTCGGCCATGGCCTGCCTGCCGAGCCGTTCGGCGTCGACGAGGGCTTCGACCGCCTCGGTGACGTCCTCGTCGGTCTGCAGCGCGCGGCGGGCCGCGGTCAGGTGCAGCAGGGTGATCGAGAGCGAATGCGCGATCACGTCGTGCACCTCGCGCGCGATCCGGCGCCGTTCCTCGTCGGCCGCGTGACCGGCGCGGATGGCCTGGTTCTCACGTTCCTGATAGAGGAAGCGCCGCTGGTACTGCAGCAACACCCCGACGAAGACGCCGAGAATGATGCCGAGCGCGTACATCGGCAGGCCCTGCAGCCGCTGCCCGGTGGCACCCCAGTGCAGGTGGCCCGCCAGGTCGAAGGCGACCAGTTCGAGGATCGCGAGCAACGCGAATCCGACGGTCAGCCCGCGGGACGCGACCGCCGCCACCTCACCCGCGACGATCACCAGCACGAACGGCGCGAAATCGGCCTCCACCGGCTGCACCAGGAACAGCGCGCACGACAGCAGCGCCGAGCCCTTCAGCAGCACCGGATGCGGTTTCACCCCGAAGATCGCGAACAGCGGGATGGGCAGGAAGGCGGTGGCCATCGCCACCAGGGGCAGCGGGCTGGGGAAGTAGGCGTGTCGCTGGAGCACGGCCGCGCCGGTGATGAGCAGCAGGGCCAGGTCGGCGCCGATGATCACAGCGGGCGGGTAGTCGTAGGGCAGCGCCTCGATGCGTTCACGCACCGTGTCCAGCGCCCGCCGCATCCCGGCTCGCGGCCGGTCGGCGAGCCGCCGCCAGCGGCTGTGCCGATCCGCTGGGTGCGCGGGCAGGGCGTGACTCACCTCCATGAGGTAAGGCTAGCCGCCGGGCATACGGCCCGTCATCGTCCCGCGAACGGGCCCGGCCTCCTACCGGGGTAGGAGAAGAAGTCGGGTCCCGGGCACGACGAATACCGGGCGCGGCGACCGTAGCGTTGGCGGCATCGCTCACGGAAGGTGAAGCCCATGACCTGGACCGATCAGCATCGACGCACCGAGATCGTGCACACCGTGCTCGCCAGGGCAGCGATCGACCCGAACGACCCCGCCCTCTTCGACGGACTCACCGACGTGGACCGTCTCTTCGGCGGACCCGACGGCCTGGTGCACGCCCTGGCCTACCGCTGGAACAACCATCTGCGCGCCAAACTGGAACAGGCCGAGATCGAGGGACATTCGGCGGTCGAGGCCTATCTGGAACTGGCCGCCGAGCAGCCCGCGCTGCGGGCAATTCTCGACGCGCGCGCCGTGACCGTGCAGACTACCCGTGACCGCGCCCTCGCGCGCTGACTTCCCGACAACCGAAACCCTTGGGGGACATCACATGCCGGACAACGATTCGCCGCAGCCGCCGATGCTGGAGCTGACGCGGGTGGTCAAGCAGTACCGCGTCGGCGATCAGCAGGTGCGCGCGCTCGACGAGGTGAGTCTGCGCATCGAGACGGGCCAGTTCACCTCGATCATCGGCCCGTCGGGCTCGGGCAAGAGCACGCTGCTGCATCTGCTCGGCGCGCTCGACCGGCCCGACGAGGGCTCGATTCGCTTCCGCGGCACCGAGATCGGCGATCTCGACGAGGACAGCCAGGCCGCGTTCCGGCTGCAGCAGGTGGGTTTCGTCTTCCAGTTCTTCAACCTGCTGCCGACGCTGTCGGCGTGGGAGAACGTGGCGGTGCCGAAGTTGCTGGACGGCACCGGATTACGCAAGGCCAAGCCACGGGCGCTGGAACTGCTCGACCTGGTCGGGCTCGGTGACCGGGCCCAGCACCGGCCCGCCGAGCTGTCGGGCGGGCAGATGCAACGCGTCGCGGTGGCGCGCGCGCTGATCATGGATCCGCCGCTGATCCTGGCCGACGAGCCCACGGGCAACCTCGATTCCAAGACCGGCGCGTCGATCCTGGCGCTGCTCGGCGAGATCACCGCCCAGGGCAATTCGGTGGTGATGGTCACCCACGACATGGGCGCGGTCGCCCATTGCGATCGGGTGATCACCTTGCACGACGGCAAGATCGGCGCCGACGACCTCGTGCAGACGACGGTGGACGCA
The DNA here is from genome assembly GCF_900637185.1 of Nocardia asteroides. Classification (NCBI taxonomy): domain Bacteria; kingdom Bacillati; phylum Actinomycetota; class Actinomycetes; order Mycobacteriales; family Nocardiaceae; genus Nocardia; species Nocardia asteroides. Next base: position 5,837,612 of record NZ_LR134352.1, read on the forward strand.
TGATCGCGGCCTGGGATCGGTTGCGGCTGTTCAACATCGGCGAACTGTTCCGGCATTTCGGCCGCACCTTCCTGTCCACCGCGGTGATGGCGGTGTCGGCGGCGCTGCTGGTGGCGGTGCTCAGCATCTCCGGGTCGGTCACCGGCTCGGTCGACCGGCTGACCCAGGGGCTGGCCGGTGACGGCGTCCTCGAGGTCACCGGTATCACCGACGCCGGCTTCGACCAGGCGTTGCTCACCCGGATCGCCGCGACGCCCGGAGTCACCAAGGCCGTCCCGATGCTGCGCAGCACGATCGGCGCGGGCCCGGACCGGGCCCTGCTGATCGGCGCCGACGCGAACATCGCCGCGCTCGGCAGCGACCTGGACGCGCCGATGGCCAAGTACACCAGCAAGCTGCTCAGCACGCCGAAGGGTGTGCTGGTCGGCGCCGCGATGGGCCTGAAAGAGGGCGACAGTATCCCCATCGGCTGGGGCACCGCGACCGTGGCGGCTGTCCTGGACGACGAGGCGAGCAACCGGCTCAACGGCGGCCACCTGGTCGCGGCGCCGCTGCCGCTGGCCCAGCTGCTGCTCAACCGCGTCGACAAGCTCGACTCGGTGCAGATCCTCGCCGCGCCCGGCACCGACGTGGCGCAGCTGCGCGCCGAACTCACCACCGTGGTGGACGGGCGCGCCGTGGTCGCCGAACCCAGCCTGCGGACCGCGCAGGCCGGCGGGGCGATCCAGATCATGCGCTACTCCACGCTGATGTCCTCGGCGGCGGCGCTGATGGTGTCGGCCTTCCTGATTTACAACGCGATGAGCATGGCCGTCGCCCAGCGCAGGCCCACGCTGTCGCTGCTGCGCGCGATCGGCGGTCAGCGCGGGCCGATGGTGCGCGATCTGCTCGTGGAGGCGGCGAGTCTGGGCCTGATCGGTGGTGCGATCGGCGCGGTGGTCGGCGCGGCGATGGGCCGGTTCGCGATCGGGAACCTGCCCGCGGCCATCGTGCAGTCGGTCGAGGCCCGCACCGAGTTCCTGGTGCCGAACTACGCGGTGCCGGTGGCGATCGCGGCGTGTGTGGTGGCCACCGTGCTGGCCGCGGCGATCGCGGCGCGGCAGGTGTACAAGGTGGCCCCGGTGGAGGCGCTCGCCCCTGTGGAGACCAGCGACAACGCCGCGTCGAGCGGGGTGCTGCGGTGGGCGGCGCTGGCCGGTGGCCTGGGCCTCGTCGCGGTGGCCGTCACGCTGGCGGTACTCGACCTCGGGCGCGTCTCGCTCGGCGCCATCTCGACCTCGTTCGCGGCGGCCGTGCTGCTGTGCTTCGCGGCGACCGGCCCGATCGTGCGCGGGTCCGCCGCGATCGCCCGCTGGTTCGGCGCGCCCGGTGCGCTCGGCGCCACCACCCTGGAGCGGGCGCCGCGCCGGGTGTGGGCGACCGCGATGACGGTGATGATCGGTGTCGCCGCGGTGGTGGCCCTCGGTGGCGCGTCGGGCAATATGGTCGATTCCGCGACGAAGTCGTTCGAGAGTCTCGGCGACACCGACCTGTATGTGAGCGCCAGCCCGGTCGAGCAGTTCCCGACCGGACCGGTGCTCCCGCCCGAACTGGCCGGGCGGGTCGCGGCCATTCCCGGCGTCGCGGCGGCGCGGCCCGCGCAGATGGCGTTCGCGACCGTCGGCGGCGGGCGCGTGATGCTGCAGGGTTATCCCCCGTCCGCGGAGGACGACCGCCTCGGCGCGGTCGACAAGGCCGTCATCAGCCAGATGGCGCGCGGCGAGGGCGTCGTGATCACCCGCGATGTGGCGCGCACCCAGCAGCTGTCCGTCGGCGACGAGATCAGCATGCCCACCCCGTCCGGCGAAAAGAAAGTGCCGGTGCTGCAGGTGATTCCGTACTTCACCGCCATCTCGGGCGTGGTGATGATGAGCCTGGACCAGATGCGCGAGTGGTATCAGCGGCCCGGCGAGACCATCCTGTCGATCGAGTTCGCGCCCGGGGCCGACCCGGTCGCCACCCGGGCCGCGGTGCGCGCGGCGGTGCCGTCGGAGATCCATGTCGACACCGGCGCCGACATGGTGAACGCCATCTCGTCGAGCGTCCAGCAGGGCGCGGCGATGAGCAACATGATCCTGTGGATCGTCGTCCTGGTGGCCACGGTCGCGCTGCTCAACACGCTGATGCTGTCGGTGCTGGAGCGGCGCAGGGAACTCGGAGTGTTGCGGGCCATGGGCACCAACCGCAAGTTCCTGCTGCGCTCGGTACTCGCCGAGGCGGCGGGCATCGGATTCATCGGCGCCGCCATCGGACTCGTCGTCGGGGCGGCCGTGCAGTATCTGGCGACCGTGGCGATCGGGCACGCGATGACCATCGACATCGTGTACCGGCCGAGCCCGCTGCTGGTGGTCTACGGAGCCATCGCCCTGGGGCTGGCCCTGCTCGGCTCCATTCCGCCCGCCCTGCGCGCGGCCAGGATGCCGATCGTGGCGGCACTGGCGGTGGACTGAGCCCCTGCCCGCCGCGGCGTCACTTGTCGGGTGACGCTGCGGCGGGCGGGTTTTCGTCAGCTTCGCCGCGTCACAGTGGCACGTCGTCCCACCAGGCGATCACCTCGTCCTGGGCGGTGGGCCGCGGCGCGCCGCCCTGCCCGCTGCTGCCCCGGCGGCTCACCGCGATCAGGTATCTCGCGCGGGTGGAGTCGTCGGGGAAGCTCACCACCTGATGGGCGGTCTGCATCCGGCTGCTGGCCTGATCGGGCACCACCCAGCGGCGCAGCGAGAACGGCACCCCGTCCTTGTCCCCCGGATACCGCACCGCCGACGGCAGCGCCTCCACCACCGACCGCGCCTGCGCCGCGGTCGGATACTCGAGCACGAGATAACTCACCGACCCCGGATTGTTGTCGGTCCGCTCGCACTGCCAGCCCGCGCTGATCGGATTCCACTGCAGCGCGGGCTCTTTCCACTGCAGCTCACTCACCCCACGCACCGCCGCACACCGCGCACCCCGATACCCCAGCCCCTCCGCCACCGCCCCCTGCGGCACCAGCGTGGGAAACACCCGCCTGCTCTGGACGAACGAATCCCCCACCGTCACCGCCGAACTCGACGGCCCTTTCGAAGCCCCCTCGGCGGCGGCCTCGTCCTCGTCGCCATCCGGCAACACCACCACGATCAGCGCGACCAGCAACGTCACCAGAGCCACCACCAACGCCGCCAGCACCAGCCACCCCAGCCGCTGCAACCGCGAAATCCCCCACGAAACCTTCCGCTTGGGCGCACCCCACGGTCGCGGCCCCACCCCGGGCGGAGGCATCCGCGGCCCACTCGGCACCATGCCGGGATGCGGGGCAGGCAGTTGCGGCGCACCCGCCACCTGCGGCACGCCTGCCACCTGCGGCGCAGCGCCCGCCTGCTGAGCGGCCCTCGACTGCGATGCGGCCGCCGCCACCTGCGGCCCGCCCGCCAACTGCGGCGCAGCTTCCGCCTGCGGCACACCCGCCGACTGCGAGGCAACTGCCCCTTGCGGGGTGGCCCCCGTCTGCGGAGCGCCTGCGGCCTGCGGCGCACCTGCCGCTTGCGGCGCGTTCCCCGACAGCTGTGCACCTGCCGACTGCGGCACACCCGCCGACTGCGGAGCGCCCGCCGGTTGCGACATACCCGCCGGCGGCCGGTCGCCCGAAGACTGCGGCGCATCCCCCGACTGCGGCACAGCCCCCGCCAGCTGGGCGGCCCCCGATTGCGACGCCCCCGCCGACGGCGACATACCTGCCGGCGGCTGGTCGCCCGTGGACTGCGGCGCAACCGCCGACTGCGGGGCAACCCTCGCCTGCTGGGCGGGCCCCGGCTGCGGTGTCTCCGAGGGTTGGGGTGCCCCCGCCGGCTGCGGAGCGCCCGCCGGCTGCGATATACGCGCTGATGGCTGGTCGTCCGTGGGCGGTGGGGCGACGGACGCCGTCGAGTCCGATGTGGGTAGGGCGGACTGCGCCGCGTCCGCGTGCTTTTCAGCGGAGCCGCCGGGCTCGAAGTCCAGATTGAGAAGCGGCGAACCGGATTCCGACGGAGGGACGGGTCCACCGACGTCTCCGGACCTGTCCGCGTCAGTGTCGCCTTTGAACCTGTCCGCGTCGCCGAGCTCACCGGCATGTTCGGGCGGCTGCGCCGAGTCGCCGCCCGCGAGGACCGCGGACTTCGACGCATCATCGGTGGCGTCGACCGGCGATCCCGCCGGTGCCGACGATTCCGGTGCCGGACCGGCGGATTGCCCACCTTCGACGGCATCCTCCGCACCGAGCACCGCCCCGCCGGACGGGCTCGCATCCGCGATCGCCGTCACCTCGGTGACCGCATTCGCGTTAGCGGCATCCAGCTGACCGGAATCCGGCATCGGCACCACATCAGTCGCGGCCGAATCGGAGATGTCCCCGCCCTCGGCGACGAAAGCACCTCTGTGGGCTGATATCTCGCGATCACCGGCACGGACGGCATCTGCCGCACCAGCCGCCGCTGCGCGCGGAAGTCGCCCGGACTCGAGCCCCGTTCCGCTCCCCCGGCCCGGATCGCTCTCACCGACGGCCACATCCCGATCCGCCGCCTGCCCGGGCACTGACCCATCCGCGGACTGCCGTGTCGCATCAGGTGAATCGCCCGCCCGCTGCGAGTCCGAGGACGGAACTCCCGGCGACTGAACGGCAGCAGGTTCAGCGGTAGATGGCGGCTGCTGACCGGCGGCCGGCGTCTGCGCGGCTGGGACCTGCGGGCCGGGCGGCACCCCATCCGACTGAGCGCTCGGCGACTGTGACACAAGGGGCTGTGGACCAGGCTGCGCACCCGCTGGAGGGGCACTCGGCGGCAGGGCAACAGCCGACTGTGGGCCGGGCTGTCCACCGCCCGGGACGGCGCTCGGCGGCAGGGCAACAGAGGATTGCGGCCCAGGCTGGCGATCGGCTGGAGCGACGCTCGGCGGCTGAGCTACAGGGTGCTGCTGGTCGGCCTCGTGACCGCCTGGAGCGGCACTCGGTGGCAGTGCCACAGGATGCTGCGGCCCAGGCTGAACGCCCGCTGGAGGAGCGCTCGGTGGCAGGACGACAGCGGACTGCGGCCCAGGCTGGCCACCCGCCGGAGCGGCACCCGGCGGCAGGGCAACAGCGGACTGCGACCCCGGCTGGCCACCCGCCGGAGCGGCACCTGACGGCAAGGCAACAGCGGACTGGGGGCCAGGCTGGCCACCCGCCGGAGGGGCACTCGGTGGAGGGGCGATGGCGGACTGCGGCCCAGGCCGGCCACCGGCTGGAGGGAAATTCGGCGGCTGGGCGGCGACAGGTTGCTGTGGGCTGCCCGGGTATGGGGCGGGCGGCGCGTAAGGCGGCACGGGGGCAACTGGGGGCGCTTGGGAGGGATGCCAAGGTGCTTGGGGCGCAGCCTGTCTCGGCGCGGGAGGGTAGGTGGGGGCGTAGTAGGCGGGTGGGTTCGGGACGGGACGGGGTAGGGCGGGTGGGGTGTTGGTGGTGAGGGCCTGGCGGGCGGCCTTGGTGAAGGCGGTGCAGGAGTCGAAGCGAGCGGCGGGGTGTTTGGCCATGGCGGCGGCGAGGACGGCGTCCAGGGCCTGGGGTAGGCCTTGGCGGCGCAGGGCCAGGGGTGGCGGGTTGAGGTGGAGGGTGCCGCGGATGATCTCGTTGGGGTCGGGCGAGTCGAAGGGGGCGATGCCGGTGAGCAGCCAGTACAGCGAACAGGCCAGGGAGTACTGGTCGGAGCGGTGGTCGAGTTCGGCGCCGGTCATCTGTTCGGGCGAGGCGTAGGCCAGGGTCGCGGTGAACATGCCCTGCTGGGTGAGGTGGGTGGAGTCCGCGCGCAGCCGGGCGATGCCGAAGTCGGTGAGGAACACCCGCTCGCCCTGGCCGCCGCTGGACCGGGCGAGCAGGATGTTGGCCGGCTTCACGTCGCGGTGCAGCACTCCCCTGCCGTGCGCGTAATCCAGCGCGTCGGCGACCCCCTCGACGATCTGCACGGCCCGTTCCGGCGGCAGCGTCATCGGGTCGACGGTCGCGGCGTCGACCCCGTCGACGTACTGCATGCTGATCCACAGCTGCTCGCCCTCGGCGCCGCGGTCGAAGACGGTGACGATGCCGGGATGGTCGAGCCCGGCGGCCAGATCGGCCTCCCGCTCGAAGCGGGCGCGAATGCGGGCGTCGGCGAACAGGTCCCGGTTGAGCAGCTTGAGCGCGGTCAACCGGTCCAGCCGCGGGTGCCGGGCCAGGTACACCGTCCCCATGCCGCCCTGTCCGAGCACCCGCTCCACGGTGAACCCGGCGAACACCTCACCGATGTCGAGCACTGCGACCCCCTTCCGGCCTCTGTGGCGGACCAGCATGGCACCCACAAACGGGCGTGACCACGTTCATTCGAATTCTCGCCGAAAATCGGTGAAACTTGCCAGCAGGCGTCCGGTATCGTCCGGGCGTGCTCGACGAGTAGTTTGCACCGCCGAAGCAGGGCGCCGACGCGCAGTGGGTGGTGGGGAGGATTCGGTGGTGAGTTCGACCGGAACGGCGGCTGTCTTGCGCAGGCTGCTGCCGAGTGTGGTGCTGGCTGCGGCCGCACTGTCCACCGCGTGTGCCACGCCCGGCACACCGACCGCGGTGAGCGCTCCGACGGTGACCGTGAACAGCGAGGACGCCTGGCATCCCGGGCTGTCCATCATGCTGCCCGATTCGCTGGCCGCGGAGTTCACCCAGCTGCAGTCGCAGCTGCCGGGCCAGGTGGGGATGGCGCTGATGCCGGTCGGCGGCGGCCGGATGACGATCTACGGCGACTGGACCACCGGCATCGCCTGGTCCACCATCAAGGTGCCGCTGGCCGTGGCCGCGCTGCGCCACGACCAGGACCAGTCGATCTTCGAGATGGCCCAGGCCGCGATCACGGTGTCGGACAACGACGCCGCCGCCGCGCTGTGGGAATCCCTCGGCGACGGCGAGGAAGCGGCCGAGGCGGTGCAGGAGGTCCTCGACGAGGCCGGTGACATCTCCACCGGCAAGGCGAACCTGCGCACCGAGCTCGACTACACCTCCTTCGGCGGCACCGAATGGTCGCTGGCCAACCAGGTCCGGTTCGCCTCGCGGCTGCCCTGCCTGCCGGAGACCGAGATCGTCACCAGGCTGATGGGTGAGATCACCCCGGAGCAGGGCTGGGGTCTGGGCCTGCTCGACGGCACCGAGTTCAAGGGCGGCTGGGGCCCCGACGACGACACCGGCATCTACACCGTGCGCCAGTTCGGCCTGGTCCCCGTCGGCAGCGGCCAGCTGGCGGTGGCCCTTGCCGCCCAGGCGGATTCGGGCACCTTCGACGACACCACCGCGCTGCTGGACCGGATGGCGCTGTTGCTGTCGCGGCATCTGGGCGAGCTGCGCGGCGGCGTCTGCCCGCGCTGAGCGTCCCCGCTCAGCCGGGGACGACCAGACCGGATTCATAGGCGAGCACCACCGCCTGCGCCCGATCGCGCAGGCCGAGCTTCGAGAAGACCTTGGAGACATGGGTTTTCACGGTCTGCTCGGCCACGAACAGCGCCTCGGCGATCTCGGTGTTCGACAGTCCCTTGGCGACGAGTTCGAGCACCTCGCGTTCGCGCGGGGTGAGCGCGGACAGCGCGGGGGTGGCGGGGGCACGGGTGGTGCGCCTGCGGGTGACATCGGCGATCAGGCGGCGGGTGATGGTCGGCGCCAGCAGCGCCTCGCCGTCGGCGACGACGCGCACCGCGCGCACCAGTTCCTCGGCGGGGGCGTCCTTGAGCAGGAACCCGCTCGCGCCCAGGCTCAGCGCCTCGTAGACGTAGTCGTCGATGTCGAAGGTGGTCAGCATCAGCACCCGCACCGGCGGGTCGAAGCCGGCCGCGAGGATGGCGCGGGCGGCGTCGAGTCCGTTCATCTCCGGCATCCGCACGTCCATCAGGACCACGTCGGGCCGCAACCGCTTGGCCTCGGCCACCGCGACCCGGCCGTCGGGCGCGTCACCGACGACGCTGATGTCGGGCTGCGCGGCCAGCAGCGCCCCGAACCCCTGCCGCACCATCGCCTGGTCGTCGGCGATCAGAACCGTTATTGCCACTCGACCACCCTAATAGGACGCGGACTCTCGGCGGTTCCCAGTCTTTCGCGGATCCCGGGGTCTACCCGACGGGCAGCGTCGCCGAGACCTCGAAACCGCCGTCGGCGGTCGGCCCGGCCAGCAGTTCGCCGCCCACCGCGGCGACCCGGGCGCGCATGCCGTCGATGCCGTGTCCGCCGCCGGAGCCGGGGCGCGGCACGGTCGCCGACGGCCCGTTGCGCACGACGACGGTGACCAGGCCGGGATCCACGCCCACCTCGACCCGCACCGGCGCGCCCGCCGCGTGCCTGGCCGCGTTCGCCAGCGATTCCTGCGCCACCCGGTAGACGGTGAGACCGGTCGTCTCGGGCACCGTGTCGAGGTCACCGCGCACCGACCACTCGACCGGCAGCCCGGCCCGCTGGGCCGCCGCGCACAGCTCGGGGATGTCGGCGGCGCGGGGTTGCGGCGCGTGCTCGGGCAGCTGGCCGTCGCTGCGCAGCACGCCGAGCATGCCGCGGATCTCGTTGAGCGCGGTCCTGGCGGTGGCGCCGATGGACTCGAACTCCCCGCGGGCGGCCGGGTCGAGGTCGGCGATCCGGTAGGGCGCGGTCTGGGCCTGTACCACCACCATCGACATGTGGTGGGCCACCACGTCGTGTAGGTCGCGGGCGATGCGCGCCTTCTCCTCCAGGATCGCCCGGCGCGCGCGCTCGAGCTCGGTGACCTCCTCCTGCCGCAGCAGCTTGCGGCGCGAGGCGATCAGGATGCGCACCAGATAGCCCACCAGGACCAGCGCGCCGAACCCGATCGGCCAGCCCCACAGCGGCCCCTCCGCCGAGCCCGGCATGGTGGTGGCGAACAGCATCGACTGCGCCGCCCAGGCCACCACAATGATCGGCACCGCCGCCCGCAGCGACACCGCGAACAGCAGCACGAACAGCACGATGACGTGCACCACCTGGAACGGCAGGTCGTTGCCCGCCGCCGGGGACAGCCCGAGCGAGATCAGCAGCGCCGACCCGGCCGACACCGCCCAGCCCAGCGCCGGATTGACCCGCACCAGCAGGATCGGGAACACCGCCAGCCCGGCCAGCAGCGGCGCCATCGGCGCGGGCACCTCGTGGGTGACGAACAGGGTGGGCCAGGCGATGCTGTACAGGATCAGCGCCACCACCACGGTCGCGAAGTCGAACCACGTGTGGGCGGGGAGGCGGCGCGCCACCGGGCGCAGGTGTCCTGACATGCCTCGAGCCTACGAACCGTCCGGTCAGCGGACCTCATACCCACGAGCGAGATCGCACCCCCTACCCTGGTGTGACCCCGGCGCCGGGTCACCCGCCCGCGCGCCCCGAGAACCGGTCCGCAGCGGGATGCCCGCGGTGGGTCCCGCTCCATACCGTCGGAGGCCATGAAAACCCCGCTTCGCCCGGTACCCGCCGCTTGCCGTGCCCGTACCGCAGTCTCCGCCGCCTCCGCGTCGAGTACCCCGGCCGATGTCGCCCATCGCCGCCGCAGCGGGGTCGCCCTGTGTACCGCGGGCCTGGCCATGGCCGCCGCGGTCGTGATGTCGGCGCCCGGCGCGATGGGCACCACCCCCGGTGGCGGCACCGAGAACGCGGCCGCGGCCGCGGTGGTCCGCGCGCTCACCGACGACGATCCCGACGCCACCGGCCTGATCCCCCGCGACTTCGGCTACAAGTTCGGCTACGACCCGGCCCGCCAGGACGGGCTGCTGGTGAACCCGAACGGCAGCTGCTCCTCCCCGGTGACCCTGCCCGCGGAGTTCGCGGCGGCGTGCAAGGCGCACGACCTCGGCTACGACATGCTGCGCTACGCCGAGCGCGTCGACGAGCCGCTGGGCCAGTGGGCGCGGCGTTCGGTGGACGCGGCGCTGAACCGGCGCATCCATGCCGCCTGCGAGCTGCGCGACGACGAGTTCTCCCGGGCCCGCTGCTCGGTGATGGCCGACATCGCGTTCACCGCCGTCGACGTGAACTCGCGCAGGCAGGAGTACGGCGCCCCGGTCGTGGAGAACGTCTTCGCCGACACCGACCCGGCCGACCGGCCGAACCTGTGGCCGCTGGCGCGGACCGTGCTCGGGCTGTTCGCGGTGACGGCGGCGTCCGCGGTCATCATCGACGCGCTGCGCAAACGACGGCGGCGCTGGGCCTGACCCACTTGCCGAAAACTAGAACATGTCCTAGTTTTCCCGCATGGCCCTTGTCATCGACGAAACGATCGAAATCGACGTGCCCGCCGAGACGGTGTGGAAGGTTCTCACCGATTTCGACCGCTACGGCGACTGGAACACCTTCTGCTACGAGGCGGCCACCACGCTGGAGCCGGGCGCACCGATCGACATGCGGGTGCAGCTCGGCCCCAACCGCCGCCCACAGCGCGAATGGATCCGCTCCCACACCCCCGGCGTGGAGTTCAGCTACGCGATGAAGCCGGTTCCGCTGGGCGCCCTGCACAGCCTGCGCTCGCACACCGTGGTGCCGCTGGGCCCGGACCGCTGCCGCTACGAGTCGCGGTTCACCCTGGCCGGCTGGCTCAGCCCGGTGGTGAACCTCGCCCTCGGCAAGCACCTGCGCGCGGGCTTCGGCGCGATGACGGCCGGCGTCGGCAAGCGGGCCACCGAGATCTGAGAAACGGGGTGCGCCAAGCCCATCCGGCCCGGCGCACCCCGCCCTGGTGCTTCGCTCAGATACCCGCGGGCACCGGCAGCGCGCCACGCGCCGCCTCGTACGCGGCGCCGACCCGGTACAGCCGGTCGTCGGCCAGCGCGGGCGCCATGATCTGCAGACCCACCGGCAGGTTGTCGTCGGCGGACAGCCCCGACGGCACCGACATGCCGCAGTGCCCGGCCAGGTTGGTCGGCAGCGTGCACAGGTCCGACAGGTACATGGCCAGCGGGTCGTCGACCTTCTCGCCCAGCTTCCACGGGGTGAACGGGCTCGTCGGCGAGACCAGCACGTCGACCTGCTCGTAGGCCTTGTCGAAATCCTGCGCGATCATCGTGCGGACCTTGAGCGCCTGACCGTAGTAGGCGTCGTAGTAGCCGGCCGACAGGGCGTAGGTGCCGATGATGATGCGGCGCTTCACCTCGGGACCGAAACCGGCCTCGCGGGTCAGCGACATCACCTGGTCGGCGCTGTGGTTGCCGTCGTCACCGACGCGCAGTCCGTAGCGCATGGCGTCGAAGCGCGCCAGGTTCGACGACACCTCCGACGGCATCACCAGGTAGTACGAGGACAGCGCGTACTCGAAGTTCGGGCACGACACCTCGATCACCTCGGCGCCCAGCTCCTTCAGCACCGCGACCGCGGCGTCGAAGGACGACAGCACGCCGGGCTGGTAACTGTCGGAATGCAATTCGCGCACCACGCCCACGCGCACGCCGCTCAGGTCGCCGGTGGCGCCCTGCTTCGCCGCGGCCACGACCGGGGCCACCGGCACGTCGCGGGAGGTGGAGTCGCGCGGGTCGTGACCGGCGATCACCTCGTGCAGCAGCGCGGTGTCGAGCACCGTGCGACCGCACGGGCCGCCCTGGTCCAGCGACGACGCGCACGCGACGAGGCCGTAGCGGGAGACGGTGCCGTAGGTGGGCTTCACCCCGACCGTGGCGGTGACGGCGGCCGGCTGGCGGATGGAACCACCGGTGTCGGTGCCGATCGCCAGCGGCGCCTGGAACGAGGCCAGCGCGGCGGCCGAGCCACCGCCGGACCCACCCGGGATGCGGGTTTTGTCCCACGGGTTGCGGGTCGGGCCGTAGGCGGAGTTCTCGGTGGAGGAGCCCATCGCGAACTCGTCCATGTTGGTCTTGCCGAGAATCGGGATGCCCGCGGCGCGCAGCCGGGAGGTGACCGTCGCGTCGTACGGCGACATCCAGCCCTCGAGGATCTTCGAGGCGCAGGTGGTGGGCATGTCGGTGGTGGTGAAAACGTCCTTGAGCGCCAACGGGACTCCCGCCAGCGCCGAGGCCGGGGTCTCGCCGGCGGCCAGCGCGGCGTCGACCACCGCGGCCGCGGCCAGCGCCTCGTCGCCCGCGACGTGCAGGAAGGCGTTGAGCTCACCGTCGACCGCGGCGATCCGATCCAGGTGCGCCTGGGTGACCTCGGTGGAGGACACCTCGCCGCCGTGGATCTTCGCCGCCAGCTCGGCCGCCGACAGCGTGGTCAGCTCGGTCATTCGCCCTCTCCCAGGATCTGCGGGACCAGGAAACGCTGTTCCTCGACGGCGGGCGCCTGGTCCAGCGCCTGGTCGGGAGTCAGACCGGGCACGACCACGTCGGGCCTGGTCACATTGGTCGTCGGGTTCGGCGACGCGGTGGCGGGGACGTCGGCGGCGACCTCGGAGATGGTCCGCACGTGGCTGAGGATCGAATCCAGCTGACCGGCGAACTGGTCCAGTTCGGCGTCGGTCAACGCCAGCCGGGACAGCCGGGCGAGGTGAGCGACCTCGTCACGGGAGATTGCGGGCACCGCGGGACCCCTTTCGGCTCGATATAGGCAGTAGTAGCTGACAGCCTATCGAGCGGGTCGCCGGGTCTCTGACGCACCCGCCTCGCGCGAAAGTTCGCGCATGTCACGCCGCAGGGGTCATACTTCGAGTCGAGAACCCGTGTCCGGGGGTGTAAGTATTGCGTCACCGGGTATTCGTCTCGAATCGCCCCGGCCGCCTAGGAAAGGAACGCACGTGTCATTCCTGCTCCGCGTGCAACTTCCGGATCGTCCGGGAAGCCTCGGCTCCCTGGCACTCGCCCTCGGTGGAGTCGGCGCGGACATCCTCTCGCTCGACGTGGTCGAGCGCGGCGCCGGGTTCGCGATCGACGACCTGGTGGTCGAGGTCCCCACCGGCGCACTGCCCGACACCCTCATCACCGCCGCGGAGTCCGTGCGCGATGTGAGCGTCGACTCGATCCGCCCGTACTCGGGCGTGCTCGACACCCATCGTGAGCTCGAGCTGATCGACCAGGTCGCCAGCGCCCGCGACGATCGGCTGCAGGTGCTCGTCGACGGTGTCCCCCGGGTGCTGCGGGTGGGCTGGTCCACCATCATCGGTCTGGGTCCGGCGGGCGCTTTCCGGGTGGTCGGCAGCCCGAGTGCGCCGGAGACACAGGCGGGTTCGGCACCGTGGATGCCGTTGGAGAAGCCGTCGCTGCTCGACGGCGAGGCCGACTGGGTGCCGCAGATCTGGCGCGACATGGACACCAAGCTGGCGGCGGCGCCGCTGGGTAACACCGGCAAGTCGCTGCTGCTCGGCAGGCCCGGTGGTCCCGAGTTCCGGCCGTCGGAAGTGGCGCGGCTGGGCTACCTGGCCGGCATCGTCGCGACCGTGCTCAGCTGAGCGCGAGCCGCATCACGTACAGCGGCAGCCCGTCGTGGGTGAACCAGTCGCGTTCGGGCACGGCGACGAAACCCAGCCGCTCGTAGATCCGGTGCGCGTCGACCATGGTGCCCATGGTGGTCAGCGCGACCGCCGCGTAGCCGCCCGCCTTCGCCTCGTCGATCACGCTGCGCACCAAGGCCGTTCCCACGCCGAGCCCGCGCGCGTCCTTGGCCACGGCCAGCATCCGGAATTCGAGTTCGCCTGGTAGCGCGATCTCGGCGTACGGCGTGCCCGGCCGCGCGACGGTGAGCGAACCGGCCACCGCGCCCTCGTGCACGGCGACGAGGATCTCGGCCTCGGCGGCCCGGCGGGCGACGTCGGCCAGTTCCTCGACATACTCGTTGTCCGGGTCGACGTAGCCGTCACCGACATACACCTGCACGGTCAGCGCGCCGACGGCGTCGTATTCGTCGGGACGGGCGGTCCGGACGACGAGACCGCTGTCCCGATGGTCGTTAGCCTGCATCACGACATGATCCCACCGGGCTCGATGTGAGCCCGCCCGCACCCGTGCTCAGGAGCCCAGGTAGGGACGCAGGCCCGGATGCTGGGCCACCCACTTGTCCGGGTTGTGCGGCGGGTACGCGACCACGAGCTGGTCACCGATGGCGGGCCACTGGGCGGCGTCCCAGGCGAAGCGGCGATACACCACAACCCCGGCCACCGAGGGCCCGACGATGGTGCCGGTGATGGTCACGTAGTGCTCGCCGGTCATCGCGGGCAGCGGGCTGACGCCGGTGAGGTAGAGCGACCCCTGTTCCAGCTGCGCGCCGCCACTGCGGCCGATCCGGTGGGCCAGCACGGCGCCGAGTGTCACGAGCAGCATCGTCACCATGGCCGCCGCCATCACCACTTCGAGCATGCCGCCCATGCTAGGCGCAGGCGCGCGCGGGCGGCAGGCCGGTCACAGCGGGGTGAGCTCGCTGACGCCCCGCTCGCGGCGCAGCTGCCAGACCGCCGTGCGGGTGCGCTGCGAGCGCCCGTTGCCACGGTCGATCAGCGCGCGCTGGGCGGTGGTGTAGATCAGTTGCGCGCCACGGGCATTCGTCTCCGGATTCTGGAACAGCTGGACGAGCCGGTCGGTCTCCTCCACCGGCAGGCCGGCGCCCAGGTCGTCGACGGCGAGGACCTGGCCGGTGTCGAGCGCCTCCAGCATGGCGGGCAGCACGCGCAGCAGGGCGCGGGTGGCGGTGGACTCGTCGGCGAGTTCGAACGGGACGTCGATGCCCTCGTGCACCACGCTCAGGCCGGCGCCACGCCGGTCGACCATGCGCCGGTACAGCGCGTCGCGCGCGGCCCGCAGGGTGCTCAGTTCCCGTTCCACCAGGATGGCGTCGGCGCCGCCGTGGTCGAGTTGCGTTGCCATCGCGCCGATCTCGGCGTCGAGGTCACGCAGGTAGTCGGCGTACATGGGATCGTGTTCGGCGATCAGCAGATCCTCGATGCCCAGGTCGGCCGTGCGCAGCAGCATCAGCAGCCGGGCGGCGTTGTCGGGCGAGCGGGAGATGTGGCTGCCCAGGTCGTGGGCGAGTTCGTCGACACCGGCCTCGCCCTGCTGCACGCACAGGTTCGCCGCGAACCAGCGGTAGGCGGGCACCAGGGCCTCGGCGTACATCTGCCCGGCCAGGCTCAGCAGCAGCGCGTTGGGCCGCACCAGCGGGACCAGCGCGGCGACACCGTAACGGGCGGCCTCGAACATCGGCCCGATCTTGATCGAGTCGCCGGTGCGCTCGAACACGATCCGCTTGCGCGAACGCGGATGGGTGTAGAGCCATTCGGCGAGCACGTCGGCGTTGTCCAGCCGGAATCCGTAGGTGTAGGGCACCCCCTCGGCGACGAACCCGGCCACGAACTCGGTGGGCCGCGCCGCGAATCCCAGGTGCGGGCGCCGCACCGGACCCGCGTACGGATCCCATCCCGTCACCGAATGCAGCACCGCGTCGCGCATCTGCGCGAGCGCGTCGATCAGACTGGTCTTCCCCGCCGCCGCCACCCCGTGCACCGCGGTCACCGGCACCGCCAGCGGTCCCCCGACCCCCTTGCTCAACCGCAACTGCTGCGCCTCGGCCAGCGATCCGTGGTTGGTCACCTGAAAACTACGCAGCACCGATCCGCCTCTCCGAGATTCTTCGCAAGACTAGGGGACGGGAGCGGCTCCCGGCATGACCGGGCGTGTTCGCGGCGAACCTACTAGCATGCTGGGCACCGCGGCCGCGCCGGTCGCGCGGCGACGGTCGACGACGAGAAGTGGGTGCGCACGATGGCGGTTCGGAAGTTGGTTCGCGGAGTTGTCGTCGCGGCGGTGACCGCGGGCGCGGTGGTGCCGGTGACGATGCTGAGCGCGCCGAGCGCGCTGGCCGATCCGTGCCCGAACGGGACCGCGCGGGTGTTCCTCGGCAACGAGACCAACACCTGTCAGGGGGCCGGGTCGGTGTCCTACACCGAGGCGCCGGTGTCGAAGGTGTGCTCGATGACGTCGACGGATGTGGCCGTCGACATCCAGACCAATATCAAGAAGCGGCCGACGCGCCATGTCGAGATCAGCAACGGGCAGTGCTCGAGCTTCGACATGAAGACCCAGATCGGCAACACCGTCACCGTCACCCCGAACTGACACCGGCGCGGTAGCGGTCGCCGAACCGCTACCGCGCTCGGCTACTCGTCCTCGGTCCCCGATGCCACGGCGTCGGGGCCGCCGTCCAACAGGCGCCGGAACCCGTCCTCGTCCAGGATCGGGACGCCGAGTTCCTCGGCCTTGGCCGCCTTCGAGCCGGGCGCGTCGCCGATCACCACGAACGCGGTCTTCTTCGAGACCGAGCCCGCCGCCTTCCCGCCGCGCACCAGGATCGCCTCCTTGGCGCCGTCACGGGTGAAGGTCTGCAGCGAGCCGGTGACCACGATGGACAGGCCTTCGAGGTTGCGTTCGATCGAGTCGTCGCGTTCGTCCTCCATGCGGACACCGGCCGCGCGCCACTTGTCGACGATGGCGCGATGCCAGTCGACGGTGAACCACTCCACGACCGCCGCGGCGATGGTGGGTCCGACGCCGTCGGTGGCGGCCAGTTCCTCGCCCGTGGCGGCCTCGATGCGCTCCAGGCTCGCGAATTCGGCCGCCAGCGCGCGAGCCGCGGTGGGACCGACGTGCCGGATCGACAAACCGACGAGCACCCGCCACAGCGCGGTGTCCTTGGCCGCGTTCAGGTTCTCCAGCAGCCGGGCGCCGTTGGCCGAGAGCGCGCCGTCCTGCTTGGTGAACAGCGGGACACCGAGCAGGGCCTGCTCGTCGAGGGCGAACAGGTCGCCCTCGTCGGCGATGGCGCCGGAGGTGAGCAGCGCGTTGGCGGCCTCGTAGCCCAGCGCCTCGATGTCGAAGGCGCCACGGCCGGCCAGGTGGAAGACCCGTTCGCGCAGCTGCGCGGGGCAGTGCCGCTGGTTGGGGCAGCGGATGTCGGCGTCGCCCTCCTTGGCCGGAGCCAGCTCGGTGCCGCATTCGGGGCAGTGCGTCGGCATCACGAACTCGCGTTCGTCGCCGGTGCGCGCGTCGACGACCGGGCCGAGCACCTCCGGGATCACGTCGCCCGCCTTGCGGATGGTGACGGTGTCGCCGATCAGCACGCCCTTGCGCTTCACCTCGGAGGCGTTGTGCAGGGTGGCCATGGCGACGGTGGAACCGGCGATGGACACCGGCGCCATCACCGCGAACGGGGTGACCCGGCCGGTACGCCCGACATTGACCTCGATATTGAGCAGCGTGGTCGTCGCCTCTTCGGGCGGGTACTTGTAGGCGATGGCCCAGCGCGGGGCGCGCGAGGTGGAACCGAGGCGGCGCTGCAACGCCATCTCGTCGATCTTGATGACCTGGCCGTCGATCTCGTGCTCGATGTCGTGGCGGTGCTCGCCCCAGTAGGCCACCCGCTCGACGACCGCGTCGATGCCCTCGACCAGCCGGGTGTGCTCGGAGACCGGCAATCCCCAGGCCGCGAGGGCCTGGTAGGCCTCGTGCTGGGAATCGGGCCGGTAGCCGTCGATGCGGCCGAAGCCGTGACAGATCATCCGCAGCCTGCGCTGGGCGGTGACGGCGGGATTCTTCTGGCGCAGCGACCCGGCCGCGGTGTTGCGCGGATTCGCGTACGGCGGTTTACCTTCGGCGACGATCTGGGCGTTGAGGGTCTCGAAGTCCTCGAGCCGGAAGTACACCTCGCCGCGCACTTCCAGCAGCTCCGGGATCGGGAACTCCGCGGACGGGGTGAGTTCGGCCGGGATGTCCTCGATGGTGCGCGCGTTGAGGGTGACGTCCTCACCGGTGCGCCCGTCGCCGCGGGTGGCGCCGCGCACCAGCTTGCCGCGCTCGTACACCAGGTTCAGCGCGACGCCGTCGATCTTGACCTCGCACAAATAGTGCAGGCCGGAGCCGGTCTCGGCTTCCACCCGGCTCGCCCAGGCGCGCAGCTCGTCGTAGTCGAACACGTTGTCCAGCGACAACATTCGCTCGAGGTGGTCCACGGCGGTGAACTCGGTGGCGAAGCCGCCGCCGACCAGCTGGGTCGGCGAATCCGGGGTCCGCAGGTCGGGATGGGTGTCCTCGAGGGCCTGCAACCGGCGCAGCAGCGTGTCGAACTCGCCGTCGGTGATGATCGGCGCGTCCCGCACGTAGTAGCGGAACTGGTGCTCGCGCACCTCGTCGGCCAGCTGCTGCCACTGCACGCGCTGCTCGGAGGAGGCGGGCTCGGCACTCACGGAAACCACGCTGTCGCTGTCACTCACCCACCGAACAGTAGTCGAGCCCACCGACACATCCGGGCACCGTTCCCGCACGTCGCGGGGCCGGCCGCGGCTCAGTCGACGGTGATCGAGTCCGGTTCCTCGGCGAACGCGCGGGCCGCGTCCCGGCCGAGCGACAGCGCCGTGCGCGACCAGGCCAGCGGGGCGCCGGCGAGCCCGCAGGCCGGGGTGACCAGGATTTGCTCGGCCAGCAGGCGGCGCGGGAAACCGAGCCGGTCGACCAGCCGCACACCGGGTTCGGCGACGGTGCGCCAGGTGGCCGGCGCGGCGGGCGGCGACGTGGGCGTGAGCCCGAGGGCGAGCTTGCGGCCGGAATCCAGGATCTCGCCGAGCGCGTCGAGATCGGCGGTGGTGATCGTCGCGGCATCGATGGCGACGCCCGCGGCGGCGGTCCGGCCCAGGGTGGTGAGGGCGGGACGGGACGCGCAGCTGTGGATCAGGACCGGTCCGGACTGCGCGGTGATCACCGTGTCGAGAATGTGCAGCGCCTCGGGCTCGGGCAGCGCGCGAATCGTATTGAGAATGCTCGGCCCTCGCAGCGAACCGTCGAGCACCGTGGTGAGCTGGGGTTCGTCCAGTTGCACGACCACCTCGGCGCCGAGCCTGCGGCGCACCTCGGCCGCGTGCCGGGCCAGGCCTTCGGCCAGCGATTCCGAAAGGTCGCGCACCGCACCGGAATCGGTGAGCACGCGGTGACCGCCGGGCAGTTCCACCTCGGCGGCGAGGGTCAGCGGTCCCGCCGACTGGACCTTCACCACGCGGCCGGCACCGGCCAGACCCGCTGTCTCCCAGGCTTCTTCGAGTGCGTCGAGGTCGGCGCGCAGCAGATCGCGCGCACGTCGGGACACCGCGCCGGGGCGCGCTGCCAGTCGATACCCGCGGGTGGTGGAATCGAACCGCATGTCCACGAGCAGCGCCGACACCCGGCCGATCAGGTCGGCGCCGACACCACGACCGGGCAGTTCCACCAGGTGCGGCAGGTCGGGCAGCTCACCGATGATGGTCGCCGCGGCCTCGCGGGGATCGGTGCCCGGCCAGGAGCCGACGGCCGTCGCGATCCCGCCGGCCAGGGGGTCGATCGGTGTCGGCGCGCTGCTCGGCTCCGGCTTCTCGCTGCGCCACAGGGTCACGCGCTCAGCACCTTTCGCGTCGTCGCCCGGCTCAAGCCGAGGCGCCGGTCGCGCCCGACACGATGCCGGCCCGGTCGGTGCCGGTGATGGTGCCGCTGCCGACCACGGTGTCGCCGTCGGCATCGGGCAGGTACAGCACGATGGCCTGCCCCTTCGCGACGCCGCTGAGCGGCTCGCGCAGCCGGGCGACGAGCCCGTCACCCACCGGCTCGACGACGGCGGGCGCGATGCCGCCGTGCGCGCGCACCTGCACGACGCACTCGACCGGCCCGTCCGGGCGCACGCCGGAGGTCCAGATGGCGCGATCGGCGGTGACGGTGTCGACCTGGAGGTCTTCGAGCGAGCCGACCTCGACGGTGCCCGACTCGGGATCGATGCCGGTGACATAGCGCGGCTTGCCGTCGGCGGCGGTGTGCGTGAGGCCGAGGCCCTTGCGCTGGCCGACGGTGAACCCGTGCACACCCTCGTGCTCGCCCAGCACGGTGCCGTCGGAGTCGACGAGCGCGCCCGGGCGGATACCGATCTTGGCGCCGAGGAAGGCGCGGGTGTCACCGGAGGGGATGAAGCAGATGTCGTGGCTGTCGGGCTTGTTCGCCACCGCCAGCCCGCGCGCGGCGGCCTCCTCGCGGATCTGCGGCTTCGGCGTGTCACCGACCGGGAACATGGCCCGGGACAGCTGCTCGGCGGTGAGGACCGCGAGCACATACGACTGGTCCTTGTCGGCGTCCACGGCGCGGCGCAGCACACCGTCGTCGAGGCGGGCGTAGTGCCCGGTGACGACCGCGTCGAAGCCCAGCGCCTGCGCGCGGTCGGCGAGGGCGGAGAACTTGATCTTCTCGTTGCAGCGCAGGCACGGGTTCGGCGTCTCCCCCGCGGCGTAGGCCGCGACGAAGTCGTCGATCACGTCTTCCTTGAAGCGATCGGCGAAATCCCAGACGTAGAACGGGATTCCGAGCACGTCGGCGGCGCGGCGGGCATCCCCGGCGTCCTCCTTAGAACAGCAGCCGCGCGAGCCCGTGCGCAGCGTGCCCGGCGACGCCGACAATGCCAGGTGCACCCCGACCACCTCATGGCCGGCCTCGACGGCCCGCGCCGCGGCCACCGCCGAATCGACGCCACCACTCATCGCGGCGAGTACTCGCATCAGGCACCTCCTCTAGCGCCGGCCAGGCCCGCGGCCCTGGCCCGGTCGACGACCTGCGGCAGCACGGTCAGCAATCTCTCGATATCGGCCCCGGTGGACGTGTGCCCGAGCGAGAACCGCAGCGAACTGCGGGCCTGCCACGGATCCACCCCCATGGCGATCAGCACATGACTGGGTGAGGCGACGCCGGCGTTGCAGGCCGAGCCGGTGGAGCATTCCACGCCGGCGGCGTCGAGCAGCATCAGCAGCGAGTCGCCCTCGCAGCCGGGGAAGGTGAAGTGGGCGTTGCCGGGCAACCGCCGCTCGTCGAGCGGGCCGTTGAGGATCGCCTCGGGGATCACGGCGTGCACCCCGTCGATCAGCTGCCCGCGCAGCACACGCAGCCGCTCGGCGCGCGCGGACAGGTCACCGGTCGCGTCCCGCAGCGCCGCGGCCAGACCGACGGCCGCGGCCACATCGGAGGTACCCGACCGCAGGTCGCGCTCGTGCCCGCCGCCGTGGATCAGCGGCACGCAGGGCACCTGCCTGCCGAGCAGCAGCACACCGATACCGTGCGGTCCGCCCGCCTTGTGTCCGGCGACGCTGAGCGCGGAGAGCCCGCTCGCGCCGAAGTCGACGGGCAGCTGCGTCACCGCCTGGATCGCGTCGCTGTGCATCGGGATGCCGAATTCCTGGGCGACGGCGGCCAATTCGGCGATCGGCTGGATCGTGCCGACCTCGTTGTTGGCCCACATCACACTGACCAGCGCGACCTCGTCGGCGTGCGCGGCCAGCTCGGCGCGCAGGGTCTGCGGGGCGACGATGCCGTCGGCGTCGACGGGCAGCCAGCTGACCCGCGCGCCCTCGTGCTTCTCCAGCCACTCCACCGCGTCGAGCACCGCGTGGTGCTCGATCACGCTGGTGACGATCCTGGTGCGCCGCGGATCGGCCGCCCTGCGCCCCCAGTAGATGCCCTTGACCGCCAGATTGTCGCTCTCGGTACCACCGGAGGTGAAGATGACCTCGGACGGCCGCGCCCCCAGATCGGCCGCGACGGACTCGCGCGCCTCCTCCAGCGACCGCCGCGCCGCGCGCCCCGACCCGTGCAGCGACGAGGCGTTACCCACCGTCGTGAGCGCAGCCGTCATCGCCTCGACGGCGGCGGGCAGCATCGGAGTGGTGGCCGCGTGGTCGAGGTAGACCGTGTCGGGCGCACCGGTGACCGGGCCCGTAAAAGCCGACTTCATGACCGACAAAGCCTATACCACCGCTGACCTGGGCATCTTCGGGGTACCCCCCTGTTTTCTACGATTTTTCTACGATTTACCCAGGATTCTCAACACGTGTATCAGGTATCTGTATTCCCCAAGCGGGGACGAGAAGGTGGCTGAGACCGTCGAGTCGGCGGGCTGAGGGCTTGCAGATCGAGCGTCGATGCGGGGGCCCGGCGCTGTTGGTCGAGGACGAGACGCGTGGGATTCCGAGTACCATCGGTGCACACGGACGACCGACCGCACGTGTGTGAGAGGTACTGCGGCGACCAGGATGCGTTGTACGCCAGCAGCCCGCCCCGATGGCGCACCAGCACCACCGGAACATCGGCCGCTAGCGCCGCCGCTATCCGACCGCGACCCAGAATCCAGGATCCCAGCACCCGGGATCTAGCGATGCATGGACGTTGCGGGTGGGAGATCAGCCATAGCGCATTTCGTCTCACAGACGATCCCGGATGCAGAGACACTTGCTGGCCCTGTAGGCAGGCGAAAGTCGCGGTGACACGGAGGTTCGCGTCGCACGAAAGGTGGAGCGACGCCTCGCGCAGTTGCGACCGGCAAGTTCTGCGTGTCCACGGCTCTCATCGACCGCATCCGGATGAGACCCGACCGTACTCAACCCAACGCCGATATGCGCCAAGCCTGATGGGGATCGGCCATGCAGACGAGTCCTACTGTCCCCTACTCAAGTTGACACACAGTTCGTCCATAGCGAGACTTGGCCGCGCGGTAGCCGATCGGTGGCCGCAGCGGTTGGGTGGGGGAATTCGCGTCAAAATGCAACAGATGAGCCGTTCCCAGGCGGCGCTCCAAGGTGTGGTGATGGCAACTCAGGGATGGTTCAACCACTACGACGACCCGGACGAGTTCTGGGACGACGAGCCCCTCACCCAGTGGAAGGCCTCCTGGAGATCAACGAACGGCTCAGCCGATCGACATTCGACACCGCCGACGGCGCAGGAATTCCGAACGAACTCCAGCCTTTGGCCAGAGAGCGTGGCACGTAACGCAGGAGCTGTGAATGAGCGTCAGCAGAGATCCGGCTCCTCTTTCGTCTCTATGGACATCGATCACGGGTTCCTTCCTGTTCGACTCGACTTCCGCACCGGGTGGAGCAGATAGGTGGCGCCACACGAAGTCAGCGAGGAACTGATGCTTGCCTATCGAGACGCAGTAGCGACTCGACAGGCTCACGCCTATTCCGGACACGCTCGGCCGTCCCGGCGGGAGATTTCGGTAAACGCGGTCCCGGACCGACGGACGATGCTGATGGTCCTTCTCGAAACGGAGACTTGGGAGCAATTCAGTGCAGTCTCCAGCAGCATGAACTGCGGCAGTTGGCACGAGGTTAGCGGACATGTCATGGACTACGGTGGGCGACCGGTCTCACTGACCGGCAATCGGCGGTATCTGCGTTCGATTACGGTGCAGCCCACGTGGGCAGCGGTCGTTCATACCGATCAGATCGCGGATGAAATCCTGTGGTGTTCGGATATCATCCGCGAGCAGCGACCAAAATTTTCGCCGCGCGGTGACTATTCCAGATATTCGGACGAGGATCTCGAATACGGCCTGGACCGTCACAGGATTCGACTACTGAATGAACGGGTGGGGTGACATGAGTGACCAGTTGAGACATTCGGCCGAGGCGATGGTCTACGCCGTCAAGATGTGGCGCGCAGGCGCGGAAGACCTTCGCGCCGCAAGCGCGATGGTCAACAAGCTCGAATTGATCCAAACATCAGGCGGGCCAGTTCAGGGGTGTCTGCCGCTACCGGACCGTTCGATGAGGCGTTGAGCAAGTACAAGCCTGCCTCAGCCTATTTCCGGGACCGCGCAAACGAAGGTGCTGCGGTTTTCGATGAGATCGCCAGCGTGCTCGAGGAGGCACTCACGCAGTATGCCGCGAGCGATGAGACATTCGCAGCCGAAGTGCGCCGCCTTCAAGGCCAGACAGGAGGCTGACAATGACCGAGCTGACGAAGCAACTGAATGACCAGATCACCGCGATCAGAACGAACATCGACGACATCGGCAACTTGCCGAACAAAGTGGACGAATTCTGTGGAGCTCTTGCACTTTCGATGCGTTCCAACTATGCGAGCGTCACCGGAATCTTCAGCGCCTATGGCACAGAAAAGGCCATCAGCGACATGTACGAGGATCGGGACAACGTAAACGCGGCAATCCGGGAGGCCTGGACGAAACTAGACGCGACGGATCCAGATCTGGAAGTTCCGGTTCAGCTACTTACCATCTCAGATGAGTGGCGAAATTTCAAAGGGCTCGTGCAGGCCGCTAGGGCAGACTTCGACAACACGGACCTCAGCCAGAATTGGGCCGGCGACGCTGCAGCCGCTTATGTCGGCATCCGAAACAGGCAGAAACTCGCCCTGGAATCCGTTCCGCTGGCATGCGAGCAGATAGCGACCAGCCTGGGAAATCTGGCATCGTCCGAGTTGACATTGTATGTCGAGCTCGCCCAAAAGTCACGGGAAATGGTGACCGAAGTTACCGCACTGGTCGGGGACCTGACCTCCTCCACGGTAAAAATCGTCATCAATCCGTGGGACATCGCCGAGTATGTCGACAGCATGGCCAACCTCGTTGTGACGATGGAGAACCTCAAGACTTTGATCATGGGCGTCGTCTCCGCTATGGCAACGAGCTCGGCCGCCAAGATCGCCGAGAACAACATGATCGGTCAAAGTTACTCGATTATCGATGGTCTACACAACAACAAATGGCCGACAGCAGTTTCTGCCGCACACACGGGCGGTCTGCGTGACGTTATCGGCGACGCGACGACGAGCGATGGGGATAAATCAGATTGGGAACCAGGAACTACGGTCGTGGTAGCAACATCATGAAGCTGATCAGCATGGCCATCCTCGCAGCATGTCTCACCGCGGCAGGCTGCACATCGGAGAACCGTCCTGTCACGGTCGAGGCGACGACCACGGTTGCTCCGCCGTTCAAGCCGAGTTCAATCACCCACGGTCAGATGTGTGACGCAGTACTCCAGTTCTTCGGCCGGGAACTCAAGGTCTATGAGGCGGGGGTGTACCCACTCGATAATCGGGACGGCACCATGGATATAGGTGGCCACTGCCCCGTCCGACAAGGCAGTATCCAGATCGGTTACTGGCAAACGCGGTCTGACTCTTCCCCTGATCCCGCGGAGGGTGTCAAGAGATTCGATGAAACCCTCGATGTCTCGGGCCGCACTGTGTTCGTGGACGACCAGAGGTCGGACTCTACTGATGGCCTGTCCGGCGTAACTCTGGCGACAAGAGTTGGTGAATTCAACACCCAATTCAAGATATGGCAGGCTTATGACGGCCATAAGACGCGCACAGAGGACGGTCCACTCAGCATTTCGAATAGCCAAGTGGAAGCCGCCGCGCGCTTTATCGTCGAGGTTACCGGCCACCTGGATGCCGGACAGTGGTGAGGGAATGCCACGAGATATTCGCAACCCAGTGACAGGAAACGGCGGGCAAGCATGATCGCCGCAAAGGCCTCTGCAATCGAGGTTCTCGGCGCGGGCGACCACAAAGGCGCATCTCGGACCAGCTCGACAACGCCGCACGGGGCACGGCAGGACGGCGCAGAGGGGCCTTTGCGTAGATCGGCCGCCGCCGCGGTTGTTGTCGCGGTCTTGGGCGCCTCCGCATGCGCGTGCAGCACGGAGCAGCAGGGGTACCCCTCCCCCGTCCCCACATCATCGTCAACGCCCACGACGACCACCACGACCGTGAACCGGCCTGCCGCGTGGTCGATTGAATTCGATGTCGGCGCAGCGGAGGTCGCTGTGGTGGGAGACGTGGTCATCACCCCGGGCAAGACCTCGTTCGTCGCGGTGGACCGCGCCTCCGGCCACGAGCGGTGGCGCCGAGATCAGAAGATCACGGGCGGAGGGGGATTCGAATATCGGATCAGCGGCGAGCTGGTGGTGCTGTCCGAGCGTCGCACCGCATCCAGTGACCCGACCCTGTTCGAAGTGATCGAAGCTGCCACCGGCCGCACTCGGTGGCAGGCCAGCACGAATTACCTGAATGTCTATGGTGACGCGGTGTACCAGACCCACTGCACGGCAATGGGTACGCCCGACGTGCGCTGCACCACGATGCGACACGACATCGACGACGGCATGGCGACGTGGCCGCGCCCCGCCAGCGGCACCCTCGGCGACGACGCGATCGGAAACTGGCACCAGCAGGCTCCACCGGAGTCGGAATATCTTCCTATTTGGGTGGGGCCATCGATGGCCGGTCCCAAGGAACGGCCATGGGCCGCGGTAGCCACCACCACAGGCAACGTCCTCCCCGGACGCGGCGCCAATCACGCCTGGTACACCTTCAGCGTTGGTGAACTGCTCGTCAACACCGACCACGACAGGAACGAGTACCTCTGCGAAATCGCCCTGGAGGCGATCAACGGCTCGACCGGAACGCGGCAGTGGTCGGCATCTGTACACGGTGGCCGACGCAAGGAGAACGACGAGTGCCAAAAGAGGCTGAGCGGGTCGGAGCTCGGCCAGATGATCGGCAACGGCTCGAGGATAGCGGCCGTCACCGCTGACGGAACTCCCCAACTGTTCGATCTGGCAACGGGTTCCACGATCTGGGCGGCCACCGATCGCGGCACTCCGCTAGACGGTGACGAACGATCTCTGCTGGTCAGCGAATTCGCTGACCAGGGCACCTTGTCAATACTGGATCTCGAGACTGGGCAGAAGAAGTGGTCGGTACCCGATCCGGGCTTCGATCCCTACCCGAGCCAACGTGCGACGTTTCTGGTCGGTGATCGAGTTATCGTGAGCGGCCGAATTCGGATCGGCGAGTTCTCCGGCCGACCGACCACGATCATCTACGACCGCGAAACGGGACGGGAAATCGATCAGTATGTCGGTTGGGCCCAGGGTGCGGGTGCTGACTGGCTGGCACTGCTGGTGAGTGCGGACAGCGGGTCCGACGAACTCCAGTTCCATCGCTGATCAACGGAGGAAATAGCCGGGACGGATCGGGGTGACTCTGCGATCTGTCCGACCAGACATCGAGCTGGCCGGCAGCAGCTCCAGCAACTCCCGCTGCGCGTCGGCCAGCACACCCGCCAACGTTTGCACGGCCGACCTAAGAGTCGGCCAGGCGATCGTGCGCCAGCACCCTCAGCCTGCGTAGTGCACCGTTCCAATCGGGCTCGCCTTGCCAGTTCACCAGCAGAACAAGCAGACCCGGACAGCGCGTCGGGGATCTCGACGACATACCGGCGACTCAGCGCCTCTCACACCTTGTCGATGCTCGACGGAGGCCGATCCGGCCGGGCACCGCCTCGTGGTTCGACGTCGGTTCGCGAGCGCCGAGGTCGCCGTCACACAACCTGCCATGAAGTGTCGCTCAGCGGCCTGCATCCGGCTCGCCGCCCAAGCGAGTGACGATTTCGGCCACCATCGCGACAATCTTGTCCGGCTGTTCGTCGAGACCGAGGTGACCACAGTGGGCCACGCTGCGCAGTTCTGTGTCCAGACGGCGGCGGACGGCGGGACCGATTCGGCGTGGGGGGAGGAACGTGTCGTCTCGGCCTGCAGCGACCAGACAGGGTGCACCCTCCCGGGCCGCGTTCAGCGTTGCCGCTGAAAGCGGCATCGGCGCCAGACTGCTGTGGCAGTGGCGGGCTACCAGCGTCATCCAGTCGCTGAGCTCCGCATTCACTCCGTGTTCTGGTGCCAGCATGTGTCTGAGGAGCCGGTTCGTGCGAGTAGTGGTCGGGCGGGCGAGCCACGGGATCGTGGCGGCCAGGATCGAGGGCCCAACGGCAAGCCGCACCAGACCCGCGGGTGAAATGAGGACCCGGCCGGCGATCTGCGGCGACGGACAGGCCAGGGCAATGGCACCACCGAGGGAATGGCCTACGACGACGGCGGGTCCGGTAGTCGTGTTCTCGAGCGCTTCGGTCAGCCATTGTCCGTACCACGCCATTCGATTCCGGCGAGGACGGCGAGTGGCGCTGAGTCCTGGCTGTCCTGGAACATCGAGGATGAGCGTGGGCCATCGACGAGCCAGCTTCTCGGCAAAGGGCAGCGACACCGCGCCGTTCATGTTGGTGCCGGGCACCAACACAACCGTCGGCGCCATAGCCTGATCCAGTCCGGCGGCGACGACACTGGTGACACCCGCGGCGGTCATCGCATCCCATCGTCGATGCTCGACATCCCAGTCATCGACGCGGTTCCTGCACCAGTCCTGGATCAGGCGTTGCGCCTTCGCGCTTTTGTAGACAGAGGCCACGTCGACGCCTACGCTCTTTCGGCTTGGTGTGTGTCGTAGTAGCCGGCCATGAGCTCCCAGTATCCGAGCAACAACAGCATCGCCGCGCCGGTTCCGGCAGCAGCGGGCATCGGCCGCCGGTGCCACGCCCCGAGCAGTCCGATCAACACCGCCCCTGTGGCTGCTGCGTCAACCGCCACGGCCACGTCCCTGGGATGGCCGGTGAGCCATAGTTCCTCTCCGAGAATCGCTTTCGTCGCCCACACTGGAGGACCTTTCGGTTCCGGGAAGATCACCGTGTTCACCGCGAACCATACGCCCACAGCGGCCGCGTGCGACCCTTTTCGCGTCCACGCCGGAACCAGCAGTACAGGCGTTGTCGCCCACCGAGACCACGCGCTCCACGGGTGGGAATGCCGAGCGAAAACCGCGTGCCGAACACGCGCGAGTACTCCTCGCGACCTCGCCATCGGCGCCTCCTGTCAGCCCTGCCGATCGTTGCTACCGAAACAGCCTCAGGTTCGATCCTCGGCCCGCTCGCGCCATCGCTCGATGAGAGCGGGCATCTCCTGCTCCATATAGCCGTAGAAGTCCTGCATCTCATGGAGGCGTTCGGCGGTGACCGAGTCCCCCGACAGCGCGTCGAGCCCCTCCTGCGCGGCGTCCTTCATGATCTTCAGCATCACGTTCTGCTGCGAGAACAGTTGCGCCCAAACGCCTTTCGGAAACCGGTAGTGCTCGCGCCGACTGCCCGGCGCGGGTACCCGTTCGACCATCCCGGACTGGGCCAGCTGCTTGATCGCCGTCGACACCGCGCCGGTACTGATCGAGAGCCGCTCACACAGATCCGCGGCGGTCATCGTCTCCTGCTCGGTGTAGAGCAGAGCCGTCATCACCCGAGCCGTCGTCTTCTGCATGCCCCCCTGGGCCATGGTCAAGGCCAGTCGCTCGGCGGCATCGCGAAGTCGCTGATCAGAATCCATGCCCACATAGTACAGACAACTTCCAACATTCTGAATCTTCACACATCTCTGAAACCTTGATACGGTTCGAGGCATGAACAACGCCATCGAAATCCGGGAACTCACCAAGGCATACGGCGCCCGGAGAGGGCTCACCGGCCTGAACCTCGACGTCCGAACCGGTGAGGTGTTCGGTTACCTCGGCCCCAACGGAGCGGGCAAGTCCACCACGATCCGGCTGCTCCTCGACCTGATCCGGCCCACCACCGGAACGGCGACGGTCCTCGGGCTCGACCCCCGAACCGACGGGGTCGCCATGCGGCGGCGCATCGGTTATCTGGCCGGCGATTTCGTCGTCGACGGGCGGCAGAAGTCCGTGAATGCCTACGCTTCCTGGCCGACCTGCGCGGCGGCGTCCCGCAACCGCGCATCGATGAGCTTTCCGACCGCCTCGGACTCGACCCCACCGCCACGATCAAAAGCCTCTCCAAAGGCAACCGCCAGAAGGTCGGCCTGGTCCAGGCCTTCATGCACACCCCCGAACTGCTGATCCTGGACGAACCGACCTCGGGCCTGGACCCCCTCGTCCAGCAGACCTTCCTCGACCTGGTCGCCGAAGCCGCCGACAACGGCCAGACGGTGTTCATGTCCAGCCACATCATGGACGAGGTCGAAGCGGTCGCCGACCGCGTGGGCATTCTGCGCGACGGGGCGCTGGTCGCCCTCGACACCGTCGCCGACCTGCGCGCCGCCGCGATCCGCCACATCGAGATCGCGTTTGCTCATCCCGTCACCATCGAGGAGTTCCGCTCGGTACCCGGCCTGGTCGACCCGCAGCTGGACGCCACCGGATCGATTCTGCGAGCCGGACTGACGGGATCACCCGATGCCGTGGTGAAAGCCGCTGCCCGCCACACCGTCTCGTCGTTGACCACCAGCGAACCGCACCTCGACGAGATCTTCCACAGCCACTACGCCGCCGCCGAAGCCGCACCCCAGCCCGCGGCCTGAGAGGAAACACATGTCTGTCACCGTCGCGATCGGGCCCATGATCGAGCCCGCCGTCGCCACCGCCCGCACCGTCGTCTTCACCAAAACCCTGCGCGACTCCCGCCGCAGCCTGCTCGGCTGGGCCACGGGCATCACCGTCGCCGCAGCGGCCTACGCCAGCTTCTATCCGCAGATGGCGGCCAACGGCGCCGCCCAAGCCGAAAGCCTGCCCGAAGGGCTGCGCGAGGCGCTGAACATGAACGACATCAGCTCCGCCGCCGGGTACCTCGGGTCCACGGTGTTCGGGCTGATCGTGCCCCTGCTCGCGATGTTCTTCGGTGCCGCCGTCGGCGCCAGAGTCTCGGCCGCCGACGAGGAATCCGGCACTCTGGATCTGATGCTCGCCCACCCGATCACGCGCACCGCGCTCATCACGCAGCGCTTCGCCGCCCTGGTCACCGCCGCGACCGGAATCGGAGTTCTGGTGTGGCTGGCAATGCTCGCCATACGCGGCCCTGCCGAACTCACCTCGGTCGGTGTCGGCCAGTTCGCCGCGCAATGCACACACCTTGTTCTGCTCATCGTCTGCTTCGGCGCGCTCGCCACCGCGATCGGCGCTGTCACCGGCCACCGGGGCACCGTGTTCGCGATCACCGCGGTAGTCGGTGTCACAGCGTGGGCCGCACACTCTTTCGCCGACATGATCGGCCTCGGCTGGGCTGCCTATTTGTCCCCGTTCCACTACTACATCGACAGCGAACCGCTTCGAAACGGCATCGACATCAGCGACATCACTGTGCTGATGACCGCGTCCCTCATTCTGGTCGCCATCGGGCTCTACCGGTTCAACCAACGAGACCTCGGCTGATCCAGAGCCACGCACCGAGGGCCCGCCGCCTTTACCGCTACGGGCCTCCGGTGCGTCGGTAGCCGCGCCCGTGCCGAGGCAATCGGGGGCCCCACCGTCATGGATACGATCCCGTGGCCGCACTCGGCTCTTGACAGATTTTGCCAGCGAGCGGCCGCATTCTTGACGGAATCCATACGGCGCGTGCCGACAACTCCGCGACCGACACCGCTAGGCTGGCCCACCGTGATTTCTCCACCAGCGTCGAGAACCCCGCAGTCGCGCACTCGGGCGCGAGTCGATGGTTCGCTGTCAGCTGGACCCAGAACGGGCGACTCCCTAGCCTGCTCGGCGCCGTGCGCTCACAACAGGCGCCGGGCACCGACAACGCGCGGTCGACAACGCTGGGCAATTCTCAGCCCTCAGCGTGTCCCTGCCCCCACGAGAGGCTGAGCACCATCAATCGATCTGAAGAGCGCACCTCCTCTTGGACTTCCGCATCGCGCCAGAACATCCGGCCGTCGCGTCGAGCAGCGAGAACCAGCGGAGGGCAGCTCGACAGCGTGCGTCCGGATTCATCGGCACGTGGACATCGGTCCGCGATAACGACCTCGGGCCGACTCCACAAGAACCTCGCTACCCGCCCCGGCAACCATGGCTGGACGCGGGCGCGGCCGAGCAAGCGCCCACACAGCCGACTCGCGATCACCACTTGGTCGGCGCCCAAGTACTGGGCGAGCTGCTCCCAAGCCGGGTCATCGACAGCGGTACACACCGTCGTGACGTGGTTCAAGCCCCGCACGATCGAGGTGACGCGGACCGCGACCTCGTCGTCGCCCACTGCCACCACCACACTGTCCGCGGTTTCGACGCCGACTCGCTCGAGCAGATCAATATCGAGTCCGTCGCCGATCACCGCGGACAAGCCCTCGACTCCAGCCAATCGGACGCGTTCGGCTGATCTGTCGATCACGGTGAGTCGGAGGGTTTCGTCGGTTGCGAGCAGCTCGGCCGCGCTGCGGCCCATTGCTCCATATCCGATGACGACAACGTGTGTGCTCAATGGCCGGCTCCTGATCGTGGTCGTGACACAAGCGATCACTCGCCGACCAGGCTTCCCGGCACTCCGGTCTTCAACGCTAACAGCATCAGCCGGTGATCGCGAGCACAGCGAGATCAGTGGGCGCGCCTTGCCGACAGTCAGGCCAATGCGATGGTGAAGCGCTCTCGCACCGAAGCCAGGGAGATAGTCCGACGGCTCCTGCCGAGTCCGCACCATCCGGCTCGGTTGGTCGTGTTCGGCTTCGGTGCCGCGACGCTGGTCGGGACGTTGCTGTTGATGCTGCCCGTGGCCGCCGAATCCAGAACCGTGACCGCGCCCATCACCGCGTTGTTCACCGCGGTCTCGGCTGTCTGCGTCACCGGGCTAGTCGTGGTCGACACCGAAAGCCACTGGTCGTTGTTCGGGGAGCTGGTCATTCTCGGCCTGATCCAGATCGGCGGCCTCGGCATCATGACCCTGGCCTCGCTGCTCGGTTTGTTGGTCGCCCGGCGGATGGGCCTGCGGATGCAGTTAATCGCCGCGTCCGAGACCAAGACCCTACGGTTGGGCGAGAGCCGGCGCGTCGTCATCGGCGTCATCCGGATGAGCCTGGCGGTCGAGGCCGTTGTCGCGGTGGTGCTGAGTTTCCGGTTCATCTTCGGCTACGACCAGAACGGCTGGCGTGGCGTCTACCTCGGCGTATTTCATGCCATCTCGGCGTACAACAATGCCGGATTCGGGCTGTATCAGGACAGCCTGATGGGGTTCGCGACCGATCCGTGGATCATCGTCCCGATCACCGTCGCGCTGGTCATCGGCGGGCTCGGTTTCCCGGTCGTGTTCGAGGTCACCCGCTCGCTACGGCGTCGCGCCCGCGGCCGTGGTCGCGATCTTCGATGGTCCCTGCACACGCGGATCACCCTGATCACTTACTTTGCGCTCGCCCTCGTCGCTGTCGTCGCCGTGATCGCGTTCGAGTGACCAACCCGGGGACGCTGGGCCCGCTCGGCGTCCTGCAGAAACTGCTCGTCGGCGGTTTCCACGGGTTCAGCCCCCGCACCGCCGGGTTCAATTCCGTCGATGTCGGCGCTATGCATTCCTCCACCCTGCTGGTCAACGACGTGTTGATGTTCATCGGTGGCGGCAGCGCCGGCACGGCGGGTGGCATCAAGGTCACCACCTTCGCGCTGCTGGCGTTCGTGATCGTCGCCGAGGTCCGTGGCGAGCCGACTGTCCACATCATGGATCGCCGCCTCGCCGCGCCGGTGCAGCGGCAAGCGATCACCGTCGCCCTGCTCGGGGTGGGCGCCGTCGTCATCGGCACCCTCACCCTGCTGACGATCACCGGTATGGACCTCGACGTGGTCTTGTTCGAAGTGGTCTCCGCATTCGGCACCGTCGGGCTCTCGACCGGTATCACCGCCGATATCCCCGGCTCCGGTCAGCTGGTGCTCATCGCCTTGATGTTTCTCGGCCGACTCGGCCCCATCACCCTGGCCACCGCGCTCGCGCTCCGTGATCGCGGCCGCCGATACGAACTACCGGAGGAGCGCCCCATTGTTGGGTAGAACACCACGCAAACACGGCACCCGCGTCGTCGTCATCGGCCTGGGCCGGTTCGGCAGTGCCTTGGCGCGTGAACTCGTGACGCACGGATCAGAAGTCCTGGCCATCGATTCCAATCCCCATCTGGTGCAGCAGTATTCCGATGAGCTGACCCATGTGGCGGTCGCGGACACGACCGACATGGACGCGCTCGAACAACTCGGCGTGCCCGACTTCCCGCACGCGGTGGTCAGTATCGGTTCCAATATGGAGGCCAGCGTCCTGACCACCTCGCTGCTGTCGGACTGCCGGATCCCCAAGATCTGGGCCAAAGCGACCAGCCGCCAGCACGGCCAGATTCTCGAACGTGTCGGCGCCCACCATGTCGTGCTCCCCGAACACGACATGGGCGAACGCGTCGCGCACCTGGTCACCGGGCGGATGATCGACTACATCGAGTTCGACACCGACTACGCGATGGCCAAGACCACCGCACCCCGCTCCGCTGTCGGTAAACCCCTCACCGACAGTGGGCTTCGCCAGCATTTCGACATCACCGTCGTCGCCATCAAACATCGCGGCAGCGAATTCACCTACGCCACTGCCGATTCCGTCGTCACGGAGGGCGATCAGCTCATCGTGTCGGGCCGCATCGAAGAGGTGGAGCGCTTCGCCGACATGACCTGACCCTGCCTCCGTCATCCCGCAGCGGTCGCGTGCCCGATGATGCTGCGGCGGGCGGCATTCCAGGCTGTCGTGGTGGCATCGGCGAACTCGGCGTGCCCGACGGCAGGCAGAATCTGCAGGTCCGCCTCGATGTCGGTGCGCCGTAGCGCGTCGACGTAACGGCGACTCTGGACCGGTGCGACCACGCGATCGAGATCACCGTGCAAGGCGGTGACGCGCAGGCCCGGGGCGGGAAGTTGGTGAATCGGGGAAGCCACATGGTATCGGCCGGGCACCTCGGCGGGGGTGCCGCCGAGCAACTTCGGCACGAATGCATCACGGCCCTCGGTGACAGCCAGTTCCAGGTCGAGCACAGCCGCCATCAGAGTCAGGCTGCGGATCCTCAGGCGAGGATCGTTGTTCGCCTGGCGCCCGGCCACCCAGGCGGCCAGCTGACCACCTGCCGAATGACCGGCGATGTGCACGCGCTGCAAGTCGAGCAGGTGACCCACACTCGGCGCGACCGTCTCGGCCAGCGCCTCGACCGCCGCGGCGACGTCGGTGAGCGTCGTCGGCCAGCCCCCCTCGCCGCCGACCCGGCGGTATTCGATGTTCCACACCGCGACGCCGTCGGCCGCCAAGGCGCGCGCATGCGCGTCGAACTGGCCGAGGCCTCGGTTCTGCGCCCATCCGCCGCCGTGGATCAACACCACCACCGGCAGGCGGGTGTGCGAGGTGGGCGGCAGGTACAGGTCGCCGAAAGTGTCGGCAGCGGCCGCGTAGGCAATCCGCACCGGAGTTCGCGGCACCGCCCCAGTCTCAGCAGCGACCACCGTCTCGGCGGGAGCCGACAACTCAGCGGCGCGAACACCCAACCCGATCGTGCAGACGGCCAGCACCGCGGCCACGATCATCCGGCGGTTCCCGGTACGTGCCACCTGGTGGTCTCCTTCCATACCCGGCCCGAGCCGCACCGTACCGTCTCCCCAGTGACTCACGGCGACCGAGCCGCCGCCGGACACTCGTGTCGGCCGGGTCTCACCACCAGCCCAGGATCGGCTGCAGCTCCCGGCCCAGCGCTCCCGACAACGACCGCGAGTAGCTGGCAGTGAGGTGGTGTTCGTCGTGGTAGATCAAGATGTTGCCCTCGGCCACCGAGCAGAGGGTCGGTTCGCAGACCGCGTCGCTCAGGTCGATGGGGAACACGCTGGGGAAGGCGGAGCTCGGAGCGAGGGCGGGGTTGACCGGGGCGAGGGCCTCCTCGCGGCGCATGCCGCAGGTGACGCGGTCGCCGCCTGCCGCCAGGCAGTCGGTGGCTTTGTAGCGCACGGCGCCGCGGCGGAGCCAGGGCGTATCGCGGACCGCGACCACGTTGAGTCCACGATCGGACAGTGCCGACCACACGGCGAGGTAGTCGTCGGGGGTTTCGTCGCCGCCCTCGTCGCGGGGTCGGGTGCCGGTGGTGAACACCCAGTCGGGCCGGTCGACGCCGAGGCGGTCGATCACCTCGGCGGACCAGTCCCGGCAGTCCGGATTCGGCTCACCCCTGTACAGGGCGTCGGCGTCCATCGTGAGCGGGCAGCCCATCTTCAGATACACCTGAACACGGAACGCGTGCTCCTCGGCGAGGACCTGCAGAGCCGGGAGCCAGTGCTCGGCATGGGAACTACCGACCAGCGCGAGGGTGCGTTCGGCCTCGAGATCGCCGTAGGCGCAGGTGATGACCTCGCGGGTGTCCCAGTCCGCGATACAACCGTCTCCAGTGGGTGGCGGAGCATCGGCGGACGCATCGAACACCGACGGTCTGAGCGGCTCCGGCGGTGTCGGCGCCCCTGAAGCCAAGGCCTCGGCGCCCGGGTACTTCTCCGAGTCCAGGACACCGGCGACCGACGCCGAACTCATGCGCATCGCGCTCTGCCAGCCGACCGCGATCACCATCGTGGCCGCGAGCAGCAGCCCCACCACCGCCCAGACCGTGCGGGTTCCCTTGTCGCCGCGATCTTTTCGATCGGCGTCCGCGCCGCGTCGCAGCGGTAGTTCGACCCAGCGGCGGGTCAGCCAGGCGAGCAGGAGCGAGATCCCGATCACCGCACTGCCCTCGGCGAGATCCGCGTGCGGGCTGCCGCTTTCGGCGAGGAAGAAGATCAAGATCGGCCAGTGCCACAGGTACAGGGGATATGCGTGGTCGCCGAGCCACCGCATGACCGGATGCGCCAGGATCCGGTTCGGCCACGGCCGGTCACCGGGCGGCAGATGGGCGGCCGACAGGATCACCGCCGCGGCGGCGGCGACCGGCAGCAACGCGGCCGGACCGGGAAAGCGATTGGCGCCGTCGACGATCAGCCAGCCGCACAGCACCACCCCCGCGAGACCGGCCCCGGCCAGCACGCCGCGGATCCGGCGCGCCGGCACGACATACGGCGCGACGACCGCGAGTCCGGCCCCGGCCAGCAGCTCCCAGCCCCGGGCGAACGTGTCGTAGTAGTTCCAGCCCTGGTGCGTCGCGGTGCCGGACGTGGCGTAGCCGAACGAGGCGAGTCCGGCCGCGACCACCACCGCGCCGAGCACGAGGCGGATACGGTCCGGCTTCACGCACCACCGGGCGATCACCGCGACAGCGAGCAGGGCGGCGACGTAGAACTGGCCCTGCACCGACATCGACCACAGGTGCTGCAGCGGGCTGACCGATGGATCGGCGGCGAGATAGTCCGACCACGTCCACGCCAGCTGCCAGTTCTGGAAATACAGCGTCGACGCCAACACCTGGGCGGTCGTGGCCGACCACTGCGTGTACGGCTGCCACGCGATCGTGGCCGCCACGACCGCGGCGAGCACCACCGCCATCGCCGGTACCAGCCGTCGGGCGGTTCGCCGCACCACCGCCCATGCCCACGGCGAGTCCACGCGTTCGGCCCGCCGCAGCACCAAGCCCGTGAAGAAGAAGCCCGACAGCACCAGAAACACATCCACGCCGCCGGAGACCCTGCCGAACCACACATGGAAGACGACCACCAGCGCGATCGCCAGACCACGCAAGCCATCCAGGTCATCGCGGTACACCGACGCGGTCGAGCGGCTCTCGGCGCTGGTGCGCACCGCCCCGACCTTGACACCGGTCATCGCCGCCGACCCCGCGGTGGCGAGATCGACTCCGCATCGACGGGATCGAAGTCCGGAGTGAGCGAGCCCGAGTTTCGGGAACCGGGAGATGACCAGGACATGACTAGTCTCCTACCATGCCCCGATCCGCCGGGTCCATTACGACCAGTCGGCCGGTCCGCGCTCCGGGAATGAGTAAGGTTGCAGCGCAAAGGGTTTGCTGTCTGCCAGCGAACAGATCACGCGGGCGAGGGCAAGGGTTGGTATCGGTCGGTAGGCGTAGGTTCGGTCTCGATGTGGCCCGTGGCGTCGCCGTACTCGGGATGTTCACCGTGCACCTGGGCCCCGATGACGACGGCAGCGGCCTCGATGTCGCGGTCGATGTCGCCCATGGACGTTCCTCGGCGTTGTTCGCGGTGTTGGTGGGTGTCACGCTCATCGCGGTCGTCGACCGGCATCGAGCCGAGCCGGGAACGCCGGCCGGCGCGGCGTGGATCGCGGTGCTGGTCCGTGCCGGGATCTTGGTCGCGCTCGGCACCATATTGACCGCGGCGGGCGCCCCGGTGGAGGTGATCCTCGCCTACTACGGCGTTTACTTGCTGATGGTGCTGCCGATGTGTGGGTTCTCAGCCCGTCGCCTGGCATGGATCGCGGCGGCGTGGGCGTTGATCGGCCCGCAGGTACTGTTCGTCGTCCGGCCCCTCGTCGAAGGGGTGGCTCCGGATTCTGTCGACCCGTTCGTGACCGGAACCTACCCGGCACTGTCCTGGATCCCGCTGGTCCTCGCCGGGATGGCGATCGGTCGCACCGAGTTCGCCGACTGGTTGTCACGAGGGGCGGCGGCCGCGGCCGGTGTGGCATTGGCGGTGATCGGCTACGGGGGTTCGTGGGTCGCGCTCCGTCGATTTCCCGGCGTGGACCCGGCCCTGCGCGACTCCTCTCTGTGGTGGGCCAATCCGGATGGCTACTTCGACCATGCGCACTGGTCGTGGCTGCTCGTCGCCGCACCGCATACCCAGACCACGCTGTCGGTGATCGGAAACTCCGGCGTCGCGCTGGTACTGATCGTGGCGGTGTCTGCGGTAACCGATCGCTGTCGCGCCTTGCGCCGTCCGGTGCTTCCGCTGGCGGCCGTGGGTTCCATGTCGTTGACGGTCTATCTCGCGCACATCGTCGGGATCTGGGTCTTGGACGCGAACGGGGCGCCCGTCCAGTCCTGGTCGGCGGTGGCGGGATTCATCGTGATCGTCGTCGCCGCGGCGACGGCATGGTCTCGCTGGGTCGGTCGCGGCCCGGTCGAGGCGATTTTTCACCGCTGTAGCGCGGCGGTGCAACGACTCGGGTGAGCGTGATCCGAACGCCTCGGTTTGCGGTGACGGTGGCCTTTACGGCATCTTTACGGATAGGTGCGCCGGGAAGTCTGGTCGGCAACCCGGCTCGAGCTCGGTCGAGACGGGTTCGATCGGTGACGGGACCCAGCACTTGCCACTTCTTTCGCATTCTGATCACATCAATATTCAGATCCCCGTCGATGCGCGGGTGTTCCTGCAGTGATGGCCGAACCGAAGACCCGGTACAAGGTCCTCACCCGCGGTAGCTGGCCGGAATCGCGGCGCATCGCCTCGGTGCTGCGCCGCGAGACCGTCGGTGGAATGCTCTTGATCGGCGCTGCCCTCTTGGCTCTGATCTGGGCGAACACCCCATGGGCCGACGCCTACAGCGCATTGCGTGACTTTCATATCGGCCCGTCCTCACTGCACCTGAATCTGTCGCTGAGCGCATGGGCCGCCGACGGGCTGCTCGCGATCTTCTTCTTCGTCGTCGGCCTCGAACTCAAACGCGAGTTCGTCGCCGGTGATCTGCGCGATCCACGCCGCGCGGCATTGCCGGTGGTGGCCGCGGTCGGCGGCATGGCGGTACCGGCGATCATCTACGTCCTGGTCAACCGCGGCGGACCCGACGGCGTCCTCGACGGCTGGGCGATTCCCACCGCGACCGACATCGCCTTCGCGCTCGCCGTGCTCGCCGTGATCAACACCCATCTGCCCACGGCACTGCGCACCTTCCTGCTCACCCTCGCCGTTGTGGACGACCTGCTGGCGGTCACGGTGATCGCCGTCTTCTACACCAGCAAGCTGGATCTGCCCTATCTCGCGCTGGCGCTCGTTCCGATCGCGCTGTTCGCCCTCGCGGTGCAGCGCCGCATCAGCTCGCCCTGGTTACTCGTGCCGCTGGCTCTGATCGCCTGGTGGCTCGTGCACCTGTCCGGTGTCCACGCCACCGTCGCCGGTGTACTGCTCGGCTTCACCGTCCCGGTGCTGGTGCGCAAAGGTGAAGACGCCGAGCACGGGCCCGCGGAACGCTTCGAACATCGCATCCGCCCGCTCTCGGCCGGATTCGCGGTACCGGTCTTCGCGTTCTTCGCCGCCGGCGTCACCGTCGGCGGACTCGGCGGGCTCACCGATTCGCTGGCCGACCGAGTCACCATCGGCATTGTCGTCGGCTTGGTCGCAGGCAAGTTGATCGGCATCACCGCCACGACCTACCTCACCGCGAAACTTACCCGCGCCGAGCTCGACGCGGAACTGTCCTGGATCGATGTCGCCGGAGTGGCGTTGCTCGGAGGTATCGGTTTCACCGTTTCGCTGCTCGTCGGCGAGCTCGCCTTCGCCGGTGATCCGACCTATGGCGACCATGTCCGCATCGGCGTGCTGTTCGGGACGGTCACTGCCGCGATCCTGGCGACCATCGTGCTGCGAGCCCGCAACCGCGTCTACCGGACCCTCGCCGAGATCGAAGCCCGCGACGACGACGGCGACGGCATTCCCGATGTCTACCAACCCCCATCACCGTCGAGTTGACACCTTGGCCCCGCCAGCACGAATCTACCGATCGCTCGATGAGGAGCACCACATGACCGGAGCAGTCCCCAACACCAGCCGCAATGCCCTCCGGCACATCACTATGGGCTTGGGGTGGGACCCTGTCCGTGCTGCGAGCCGGTTCGGCCGGCACAGCAAAGACGTCGACCTCAACGCCGCAGCGCTGGCGTTCGTCGGCAATCGCTTCTCCGATGCCGCCTTCCACGAGCGACTGACTTCTCGTGATGGGGCGATGCGTCATCTCGGCGACAGCGTGACCGGGGACGGTGATGGTGACAACGAGGTCATCGTCGTCGACTTGACCCGGCTCGCCCCCGACGTCACCACCATCGTGTTCATCGTGACCTGCTACTCCGGGCAGGGATTCGACCAGGTCGAGAACGGCTTCTGCCGTGTCACCGATAATGTCACCGGCACCGAGCTCGCGCGCATCGACCTCGCGAGTGCACGCTCCTACACCGGCCTCGTGCTCGGCAAACTCCATCGCCCCCAAGGCGATTGGGGTTTCACCTGGATCGGGGAGCCGATCTGGGCTCAGCACGTGGTCAATGCGATTCCCCAGCTGACCGGTCACCTCGCCTGATGCGGGGTAAGGTCCTCGATCTCGTAGATCCCGCCCCGGGGCAGCTGGTGCGGCTGGTGATGTGGCCGTTGGCGCTCGTTGTCGCGGCCGACATGGTCTTCCAGAAGGCTCTGCCCGGCCATCACACCAACGACTTCAAACCTGTCTACACCGCGCTCGATGCGTTCCTGCGCCACGAGCCGGTCTACACCGCGAACCTGTCCTCGGTCGACCCGCACTACCTCTACCCACCCGGTGGCACCCTGCTGCTCGCCCCGATCGGACTGTTCGACGAGGCGACCGGGCGCATCGTGTTCCTGGTTGTCAATCTCTTGGCGGCGGTCCTGGCCGTCCATCTGCTCTTGCGGATGTTCGGCTATTCGTTGCGATCTCCGCTCGCGCCGGTCGCCTACTTCGCGTTGTTCCTCTCCGAAGCTCTGGTCAACACGCTGACTTTCGGCAATGTCAACGGGATCTTCTTCCTCGCCGAGGTCGGGTTCCTGACCCTGCTCCTGCAACGACGTGACGTTACCGCCGGTGTGGTTCTAGGTTTGACGATCGCGATCAAACCGATCCTCGCTCCCCTGCTGCTGCTGGCTGTGGTGCGCCGCCAATGGTCCACCGTCGTGATCGCCGGCGTGCTGCCGATCGCCGCCACCGCCCTCGCGTGGCCGCTGGCCGTCGATCCCGGCCGCTACTTCGTGCACAACCTGCCCTACAGCCTGCAGGTCCGTGACTACTACAATTCCTCGATCTCGGGCTTCGCCACCTACTACGACATACCGCCGATGGCGACGTTGCTGGTACGGGGGCTCGTGGGTGTCACCGTCGCGATCAGTCTGTGGCTGCTGTGGCACTACTACCGGAATCAAGAACTGTTCTTCGTCGCTACCGCATCCGGTGTACTGCTCACAGCCGAGTTCGCGCTGAGTTCACTCGGCCAGCAGTACTACTCGATGTTTCTGATTCCGTTCCTGTTCACCGTTGTCATGAAAA
The DNA here is from genome assembly GCF_900637185.1 of Nocardia asteroides. NCBI lineage: Bacteria > Bacillati > Actinomycetota > Actinomycetes > Mycobacteriales > Nocardiaceae > Nocardia > Nocardia asteroides. Next base: position 5,879,235 of record NZ_LR134352.1, read on the forward strand.
GCTCACTGCTACGGAACTGGCCGGCATGGCTGGCGATCTTCGCGTTCACCACCTATGAGACGTGGTTGTTGTTCCGGTGGCCCGCCTTCGGCCGTAACCTCGAATACTCCCGCGCCACTTTCGGCTGGACTTTGCTGCTGATCATCGTGTGCTGTGTGTTGGTCGACCGGTATCTAGCGGCACGACGCGAACATCGTCTGACCTCGGGAATCGACCCGACCCATCCGGCTCCCGACTTTCCCACTCCGGACCGGCACCCGATCGACCGGCACCCAGAGCTCCCTCCGCGACGACCGTCGACTCCGCCCGATCAAAGTCCGGGGATCGTCGCCGCAGAGGCGATCGCGTACACCGATACGGACTGACCTGCCGATCTCAGCCGAGGCAGCATTCGCTCACCCAACGCGGAAGGTGACCACGATGCACAGAAAATCGATCCGGCCTTCGCTCGAGTCCACCTATGTGTCGATGGCGATCATCAGCGCCGCTCTGCTGGCCGCCGTCTCGTGCACGAACGCCGAAACCGTGGTCGAGCAGCCACGTTTCGATCATGTCCCGAGCAGTTGTGCGGTCGCTCTGAACCCCGCTCGCTCCGACATCGATCAGTTCGCCGGCGGTTTGAGAGAAGACCGCGATCGGGTCAGCACCGATCCCGATCCGGACTTGTACGAGGAGTCGATCGGCGTGCGGTGCGCCGCGATCTTCACCGGTTCCGGCGCGTGGGCTCCGCTCGATGATGCGTCGCTGCGCCCGACCAGCCGCCATCTGTTCGTCTCGTTCGCCGTCATCCTCGCCGCGGACACCATTGCCGATCCCGTGGAATACACCCGAAACCTCTTCGACCGGCGACGACCACACGGTGCGGTGCAGCGCAAGGGTATCGGAGACTCCGCCTACGCCCTGACGACAAGCTCTCGATATCCCGGTGGGGTCACCGGGACGGTCGCGGGGTCGGTCGAGATACGTTTCCGGACGAGCAATCTCATCGTCAAGGTCGATGCGGGTGGTATCACCATCCACGACAACCACGAACCCGCACAACTGCTGGCCGATCTCGCGCGCGACGCTGAGGCGATCGCCACCACGCTGGCGACAAACGTCGACACCGTCATGACCTGAGGAATCCCCGAACCTCCCTACTGGTCCACGACGTCGATACACAGGCTCAGCATCGGAAGCGTTGCGACCGGCGCCCCTGTCGCCCGTTCGATCGTCGCACGCAGCTTCGCCCATGCCTTGGGGTGGGCACGGGCGTAGCGGTCCAAGGTCGTCGCGGAGTCCTTTTCAGTCATCGGCGTCGCGGTCGCCGACACGTCACGTCGGCGACCGATCCATAGCCCGATCTTCGGATCGGCCAACACATTTCGATACCACTGGGCCGAGGTTCCGAAACCGGAAACGACCACGAAGCAGTCGCTCGCGGGGTGGTCCACCACTTCGAGCACCACGTACCGTGCGACGCCGGAACGCCGGCCCGTGTGCCGAACCATCAGAAGCCGCTGCCCCAGCAGAAAGCCGAGGCCGGCCCGGTACAGCCAGATGGGTGCACGAACCAGCCATCGAGTACGTAGCGCTCGCGCGCCGAGTTTCGTCCCCAGAGCCGATCTGCTCATCACGTCCTCACTGATCGAATCTCACCGACAACGCTCACTTTCCATCGATGATCGCATCCAGCACCTGCCTGGTCCGCGTGCTGACGGGATCGGTGAGGATCTTCTCGGGCGGACCCGAATCGATGACACGACCGCCGTCGAACACCAACACCCGGTCCGATATCTTGCGGGCGAAGTTCATGTCGTGTGTGGCACAGAGGAAGGTGATATCGGTGTCTGCAGCGATATCGGTGAGAAGATGCAGTACACCGGTGACCTGTTCTGGGTCCAGTGCCGAAGTCACATCGTCGAGCAGGAGAACCTTCGGTTCCATAGCCAACGCTCGGGCGATGGCCACCCGTTGCTGCTGTTCGGCGGACAATTGCGATCGCGAGGCTTCGGCCCTGTCTGCCAGTCCGACCAACTCGAGCAGTCGATTAGCCTGCTGGTAGGCCAGGTCTTTCGGGATGCCGAGGCTACGTACCGGGCCGAGGGTGATGTTGCGCAACACCGACATGCTGGGAAACAGGCCGGATCGTCGGAACACCACGCTGACGAGTCGGCGTCGCTCACGCAGGTGCGCTTCCCCAGCCGGTACCAGCGCATCGCCATCGTACTCGTGGCTGAGGAAGTCACCCGCCAGTTCAATCGTTCCGCGGTCGGGCTGCTCGCAGGTCGTCAACAACCGAAGTGCGGTCGTTTTGCCTGAGCCCGATGGTCCGATCAGTGTGACGAACTCACCCGGCGCGACTGCGAAGTCGAGGTGATCCAGGCACACGGTCCTACCGAAGCGCTTCTCGACATCGGTGAACCGAATCATCGGTTCAGGTTCTTGCGACACACTTCTCCAGTATTCGAATCAGCACCGCGCACGAGCTCAGCGCAAGCAACCACAGTCCAACTGCGAGCCGTTCCCCGAGACCCTCCCCCGCCGACGTCGCAGCCCACTACCTTCCTCACTCGAGACGATGTCCAAGATGACCACCAGCAGCGGGGGCTTCCCTGACCATCGCGAGGGTGTCGATGTCCAGCGCCGGAACGACACGCGGCACGGTCGTTCCTGGTCGGTTACCGACCGAGTCCGAACAGATTTACGGGCTGACATTGTGATCAACCGAGCGACTGTTTTGCGATCACGTGACAATCGAACGATCCGAGACCAGTGCATTGTGCAGGGCACGGGAGACACGCGAACGTCACACCCGCCGCCTGCGCCAGGGATCACCTCCGTCGGCCATCCTCGGTTTGCCATCGGTACCCCCCTTGCGGCATCTTTGCGGTAGGTGCGCCGGGAAGTCTGGTCGGCAACCCCGGCTCGATTCCCTCGAGCCGGGGATTTCGCTGACGACCGATACAACCTTTGATGCTCGACGATCCTCGATCGCTGGACGCATCGATCTCAGGAGGATCCCCGATGACCATGCACCTGCTGATCGTCGAGGACGACACCCGAGTCCGCACCTCACTGCGGCTGGCGATGGAAGACGAAGGCTATTCCGTCGATGAAGCCGAAGGCACCGAAGCGGCCCTCGATGCCGTGCGCACGCACGGCATCCCCGACGTGATGCTGGTCGATCTGATGCTGGGCGGGCTGGACGGATACACCTGCATCCGCGAGATCCGCCGCGACCACGACGTACCGATCATCGTGGTCAGCGCGCGCGACGACACGCACGACGTGGTCGCTGCATTGGAATCCGGTGCCGATGATTTCGTCACCAAACCGTTCGAAGTCAAGGAGCTCACCGCGCGGATCCGTGCACTGCGCAGGCGAGCGAGAGCCACCGTGGTCGAGCGCGAAGTCACCGAACTCGTCCTCGACCCATCGCCGGAGCATCGACTGGTGCTCTGCCCGGAACGAGGATCGCTTCGGCTCTCGGGTGAGGACGTCCACCTCACCCTCACCGAGTTCCGTCTGCTCTGTGAACTCGCCCAGAACGACAGTCTGGTCCTGACCAGACAAATGCTGCTCGACAAGATCTGGGACCGCGGCTTCTTCGGCGACGAACGCATCGTCGACGTTCACGTCCGACGGCTACGAACAAAAGTCGAACGAGACCCGGCCGATCCGAGACTGATCGTGACTGTGCGCGGCCTGGGCTATCGACTCGATGTCCAATCCTGACCAGGTTCGGCTTCGGCTGTCGGCGCGGCTTCGGGGGCTGCGGGGGCGGGTCATGGTCGCCTTCATCACCAGCGCGAGCCTGGTCACGCTCGTGCTCGTCGTCTCGGTCTACACGATCAGCGCCGACTACATGCAGTCGCAGCGCGAACGTACCGTGGACCGCGCTGTCGGAGTACACGCCGAGCTGCTGCGGTGGCGACTCGACGACCCGAACGTCACCGGCGAGCAGGCCCTGGCGGGATTGAATCTGTCGACCGGAGCCATAGCGATGTTGCGGTGGGATTCGCGATGGTCGATCGTCGACGCCGATGGTGGCTCCCCTGGCAACACCGCCGGTGTCCGACGCGGACCAGAGCACCAGCGCTACGGTCCGTGTCGCAGTCGGCCGCCAGCCCTACCTTCGGGCATCAGCGGCCGTCAACGGCCGCGGTGATGCGGTGCTCTACGAGTTCGCTCCCCTGCTCGAGCTCGAGTCGACCTTGCAGATGCTGCGCACCATTCTCTTGGCCTGCACGGCGGTTGCTCGCGGCTTCGGCGCTGCGCTGGGCGGCTGGGCCGCACAATACGCGCTGAGCCCACTCCGCCAGGTGGCAAGGACCGCCTCGCGGATCGCATCCGGAGACCAGGAGCTTCGTCTCGCGCCGTCCGACGACCGGGATCTGTCGACGACCGTCGACTCGTTCAATGCCATGGTCGATTCGCTACAACGCCGGATCGAGCGTGAACGCCGCCTCGGGTCAGACCTGAGCCACGAACTCCGAACCCCTCTGACGACGCTCACGACTGCTGCCACCGTGCTGGCTGGGCATCGCGACGAGCTCTCAGAACGTCCCGGGACCGCGCTGGATCTGCTCATCGAGGAAACCACCTACCTGCGAGGACTCCTCGACGACATTCTCGCGCTGGCCCGGGCAGAGGCCGGAATTCACCGATCCGATCTGGCGCCTCTGTCGGTGGCCAGGCTGCTGACCCAGATCATGTCGATCCACGCCGACGCACCCGCGGTCCTTCGAATACACGATCCAGGGCTGGTTCTCGGTCGACGTCTCGGCTCGAGCGCGCGATCGTGAACCTCGTTGTCAACGCCAACCGCCATGGCGCCGGCGTCACCAGCGTGACCGTCGACCGGGAACTCGCCGACATCCTGGTCACCATCGACGACGCAGGTCCAGGTGTTCCCGCTGCCGACCGCGAGCGGATCTTCGACCGGTTCGTCACCGCGTCGCGCAGTACCGCAGGGACCGGGATCGGGCTGGCCTTGGTGGCGGAAACCGTCGCCGGACATCGCGGGCACATCCGCTGTCACGAACGACCCGGCGGTGGCGCGCGTTTCGTGATGACGTTGCCAGCGCTCCACCACGTTTCGTCATGAGATCGCAAAGTAGCCGATCGAATGGCTGCAACGAGACACTGTCACCCTCTGTGCGTGTCGCATGCCCAGCACCGCAGAGCGCGCCGCGACGCGACGCGTCACCGCCCGGACAGGACACGATGAGGGTCAAGTCCATCGGGCAGGAAGCGCGCGGCGAGGGCAACGCGCACATCGCGATCATCGGGGCCGAGTCGTCGCCTGCTCGGTCCGTTCCGGAGGAGGACGCGTCGCCGCGTGGTCTCGGCAGTGTTGCCGAGCCCTCGGCGGCCGGTACGTCGACCGTGTCGCAACGGCGCTCGGTCCCGGTGATCGCTTCGAAGAGCTCCGATCCTCACGGCGCCCGGATGGTCCGGGTCCGACTTCGGTTTCCGCAGGGCGGCGTCACCCTCGACGTCGTGCACACTGCCCGCTGGGATGACGGCCTCGACACTGCGGGGCGTCGCATAGCCGTGATCGGGACCGGATCCACCGGCGTGCAGGTCGTTTCGGCACTGCAACCAGAGGCCGAGCGCATCAGCCACTTCGTGCGCAGTCCGCAGTGGGTCATGTGGGCGCCGCTGCGGCTGCCGCAACCCGCGATCGTCGGCGCGATACTCCGCCGTATGCCCAGGCTCAACACCGCGCTGTATCGGCTACTGCTGCGCAGCTCCGACCTCGCGGTCGACATCATGACCCGGCCGTCGTGGCGTCGGCGGCTGGCGCAGGAGTACGCGCGCACGAGCCTTCGGGTCCAGGTTCGCGACCCCCGCCTCAGAGCCTCGCTGACCCCCGACGACGAGCCCTTTTGTAAGCGGCAGGTGGTGTCCGACACCTACTACCGGGCGATCGCGGCACCCAACGCCGACCTGGTCCCCGACGGGATCGAGCGCATCGAGCCCCACGGCATCCGGACCGCCGACGGCCGCGTACACGACGCCGACCTGCTGATCCTGGCCACCGGGTTCACCGCGCACAACTACATGAGGCCGATGAGGGTCGTCGGGCGCGACGGCGCCACGATCGACGACGCGTGGGCCGAGGGACCGCGTGCCTACCGGATGACCGCCATTCCCGGGTTTCCGAACTTCTTCACCATGCTCGGCCCGAACTCGCCGATCGGCACGATCTCGGTTCAGTACGCCGCGGAGCTGACGGCCCACGGCGGCACCATCGATCTGTGGCCCTTCGACCGCGACACCCTGACCCGCATGCTCACCGAGCCCGACGACCAGAACTACCAGCTCACCGGAACCCCGACAACGGGCTCGGGATGCGGGTCCCTCAGCGTTTCGGCGTCAGGGTGATGGAGCCGATCTCCAGTCCGCCGAAATATGCCGGGCCCTGGTACCCGCCTTGCCCGTCACTGATCATGACGACTCGGTGCCCGGGAAAAAGGTCCACGTATCCACCGTCGGGTGTCGATCGAATGGGATAACGCCCGATCAGGACCAGCTCGCCGCCCTCGACTCGCGCGTCGCGTTGCAGGAGCACGACGCCGCCCGATGATGTCGTGGACGTATAGGAGCCGGGTTCGACGTCGGCGGATGCCTGGCCCGCCGCGCCGAAAACAGTGGCGGTACCCGCCGCTATCACGAGGGCCCGGATGATGGCTGTACTGATGCGAATGGACATGTCGACTCCTACCGCCTCGGTAACCAATTCTACGTCTCCGCCTGATCCGGCTACTCCGGCCGGATCAGGCGGCGCGAATCCGTATTCCCTGGGCGTGGCCGTGAGCTCGGGCACGTCGAAGACCGGAGCCCGCCCCGATTTCAGGACAGCGGGCTCATGTCGACGTCGTATTCCTTGATCCAGGCGTTGGCGCGCAGGATGCTCTCGGTGCGCAGGCGGGCCCAGGAGCCGGTGGCGGGGTCGGTGCCGTCGACGATGGCGGTGGCCGCGTCGGCGTTCAGGAATTCCCGGATCGGTTCGTCGGCGCCGGTCAGCACCTGGTTGAGGCCCTTGCGGAGCATGTCGTCGTAGCCGGTGTCGAGGGTCGCGGGGAAGACCGACTTCGGGCGGTGGCGGACCGAGTCGGGCAGCAGGTCGCCCGCGGCGGCGCGCAGCAGCCACTTGCTCTCGCCCGCGCGCTGTTTCATCGACCACGGGACATTGAAGACGTAGTCGATGAGGCGGTGGTCGCAGAACGGGACACGCACCTCGAGGCCGACCGCCATGCTCATCCGGTCCTTGCGGTCGAGCAGTGGGCGCATGAAGCGGGTGAGGTCGAGGTAGTTGGCCGCGCGCATCCGGGCGTCCACGGGTGATTCGCCGTCGAGGGTGGGGGCTTCGGCGACGCCCTGGGCGTACATCGCGCCGACGCGCTCGAACAGGGCGGTGCGCGCGAGCACATCGCCGTCGAACAGGCTGAACGTCGACGGGGTGCCCTGCAGCAGCTGGAACGCCATCCACGGGTAGACCGGGATGTCGAGGACCTTCTCGTCGTGCAGCCACGGGTACCCGCCGAACACCTCGTCGGCGCCCTCCCCGGAGATCGCGACCGTACAGCGCTCCCGCACCGCCTGGAACAGCAGATACAGCGAGACGTCCATGTCGCCCAGGTGGTTCGGCAGGTCCCAGGCCGTCAGTACGCGCCGCCGGACCTCGGGATCGCACAGCGCGGCGGTCGCCACGTCGATGCCCTCGTGCTTGCAGCCGACGTAGTCGACCACCTCGCGGATGAAGGGCGCGTCCTCAGTGGCGCGCAGGGCGTCGGACGCGGTGTCGAAGAAGCCGGCGTGCCCGACGAAGTCGATGGAGAACGAGCGCACCACATCGGCCGCGGTGTTGGAGCGGGTCGCCAGCGAGGTCAGCAGGCTGGAGTCGATGCCGCCGGACAGCAGCGTCCCGATCGGCACGTCGGAGACCAGCTGGCGTTCGACGATGTCGGCCAGCAGGCCGCGGACCGTCTCCACCGTGGTGTCGAGGTCGTCCTCGTGCGGGCGGGCGGTCAGCTGGTAGTAGCGGGTGCGTTCGATCCCGGCCCGGCCGACCCGCAGGAATTCGCCCGGCTGCAATTCCAGCAGGCCGTCGAACGGCGTCTTGCCGGTCACATTCGCCTGCAGGACAAGGAAATTGGCGAAGCCGTCGACATCGACCTTTCGCTTCGCCGCCGGGTTGGCCAGAATCGCCTTCGGTTCGGAGCCGAACAGGATCCCGTGGGCGGTCGGGTAGTAGTAGACGGGTTTGACGCCCACCCGGTCCCGGACCAGCAGCAGTTCCTGGCTGCGCTCGTCCCACAGGGCGAACCCGAACATGCCGTTGAAGCGCTCGACGCAGGCGATGCCCCACTCGAGGTAGGCGCGCAGCACCACCTCGGTGTCGCTCTTGGTGGTGAACGTGTGGCCCGCGCCCTCCAGTTCTTTACGCAATTCCCGGAAATTGTAGATCTCGCCGCTGTAGGTCAAGGCCACCTGGTCGCGGACCATCGGCTGAATTCCGCCCTCGATATCGATGACCGACAGTCGACGGTGACCGAGTGCGGCATGTCCGGAAATCCAGATCCCCTCGGCGTCGGGTCCACGGAAACGCATCGTATCGGTCATGCGCCGCACCACCGGTCGTTGCGTTTCGAGATCCGTCGAGAAATCGATCCAGCCGACAATTCCACACATTGTTTTCAACCTCCGAGAATAAAAGACCGTGCGATGCGGCGCGCCGCATGGCGGCACGGAATCGGTTGGCCGTCAGACTGTTCCGCGCTCGATGACGAGCCGGAACAGTTAGTTGCGCCACCTATCCAGTTCACCGTCGACACCGGGCCGAACGCACGCGAAGCGCGGCCACGCAATGCCGGCCCGACGCTCGATCGACACGCCGACAAACCTTGCGTAACCTAAAGAATTCCCCGATTCAGCGGGCAATGGGTACGGACTTCAGCATTCCCCCTCACCTCAAAGCCCGCAGCCCAAAATAAGCGCTCACCCTCCGTGCGTCAAGATGCACGTCCGTGCGCCATTCGCGCAAATCATCCGACGACACCGGATACTGGGACGCGAGACAATTGCGCCGTCCCGCGCCCGCCCTCGCAGCCGCCCGGCCACCGCCCGGCCCGCGGCCCGTCCGGAGAACAGGCACCCGCCCAGGAACGTGCCCTCCAGCGCGCGATACCCGTGCACCCCGCCGCCACCGAATCCCGCGACCTCCCCGGCCGCGTACAGGCCGTCGACCGTCGTGCCGTCCGGTCGCACCACCTGCGCGGACAGGTCGGTCTCCAAGCCGCCCAACGTCTTCCGGGTGAGCAGGTGCAGCCGGACGGCGATCAGCGGGCCCGCCTTGGGATCGAGCAGCCGGTGCGAAGCCCTTGCGCTTGAACGCCTCGACCGGACCCGGCGCGCCCTTCTTCACGCGCTCCAGCAGCAGGCGGATGCTGCGGCCGGTCAGGTCGGGATTCTGCTCCTGGCCGGAGAGCGCGAACTCCTTCTCGATGATCCGCTGGTCCAGGACCAGCCAGGTGTGGTCGAAGCCGGTCCGGTTGATGTACTGCATCGTGCCGAGGGTGTCGAAGCCGGGAAACAGCGGAGGCGGCAGGCGCGTGCCGGTCGCGTCGAGCCACAGCGAGGACGGGCCGGGGGCGATGCGGATGCCGTGGTCGGGCCAGACCGGGTCGTAGTTGGTGATGCCTTCGGTGTAGTGCCACATGCGGTCCCGGTTGATCACGCTCGCGCCCGCGCGCTCCGAGATCTCCAGCATCCGCCCGTCCACATGGGCGGGCACGCCGGCGAGCATGCGCTCGGGCACGCGGCCCGCGTGTGCCGGCCAGTTCCGGCGGATCAGTTCCCGGTTGTGCCCGATCCCGCCGGAGGTGACGATCACGGCGGGGGCGCCGAACTCGAACTCCCCCACCGGCTTCCGGGAGGACGCGACGCCGCGCGCCGCCGCCGAGGGCTCGAGGACGGTGCCGCGCACGCCGGTGACCGCGCCGCCGGTGACGACCAGTTCGTCGACCTGATGACGGAAGGCGAAGGTGACCAGCCCCCGGTCGAGGCCGGCGCGGACGCGGGTCTCGATGATCTCGACGATCCGCGGACCGGTGCCCCAGGTGACGTGGAACCGCGGCACCGAATTGCCCGGCCCGTCCGCGCCGTAGCCACCCCGCTCGGCCCAGGCGACGATCGGGAAGGACTTCCACCCCTGGTCGGCCAGCCAGCCGCGCATCTCCCCGGCGGCGAACTCGACATAGGCCTGCGCCCAGCGGCGCGGCCAGCGGTCCTCGCGCTCGCGGTCGAACCCGGCATTGCCGAGCCAGTCCTGCCATGCCAGCTCGTAGGAGTCCTTGATCCCGAGCCTGCGCTGCTCCGGACTGTCCACCAGGAACAGCCCGCCGAAGGACCAGAACGCCTGGCCGCCCACATTGCCCGCGTTCTCCTGCTCGACGACGAGCACCCGTTTTCCCGCGTCGACCAGTTCGGCCGTGGCGACCAATCCGGCGAGTCCGGCTCCGACGACGATCACGTCCGCAGATTCGGCCATCCTCAACGGTAACTCCGGGTCCGGCTCCGGGAAAGCGACCGCCGCGACGTGCCAGAATGCGGCATGACCATCAAGTTCGACGCACTCGATGCCGCCTTGCTGGCCGAGCTGGCCGCGGACCCGCGGGCGCCGATCCTGGAGCTGGCCCAGCGGCTGGGCATTGCTCGCAACACGGTGCAGGCGCGGATGAAGCGGCTGGAGTCCTCGGGCGCGGTGCGGGGTTATCCGCCCGACATCGACCTGCAGGCCGTCGGGTTCGCGGTGCACGCGTTCCTCGGGATCGAGCTCGATCAGAACAAGATGGATCCGATCATCGACACGCTGCGTGGTTTCCCGCATGTGCTCGAGGTGCACGCCACGACCGGACGGGCCGACCTGCTGGTCCGGATCGCCGCGCGGTCGCAGCAGGATCTGCTGGAGATCATCCAGCGGGTGCACGCCATCGACGGCGTGAACCACACCGAGACCATGCTGGCGCTGGCCACCCCGATCGGGTACCGGAGCCTGCCCTTGGTCGAGCATCTGACGAACCGGCCGCCCGCCCCGTGATGTGACGCAGGTCTCCCCCACTCGAGCAGAATGACGCATTCCCGTCAGTGGTCCAGATCACTTTTGAGCAAACTGATCAACTTTTCGACTGACTGTTGACACCTCATGCCCCTCCACGGCAGATTTCGCGGCACCGATAGCAAGTTCCTCCGTATCGCAGCTCACGATCTGGGTTGTGGAAAGTGTGGTGAGGTGTCCATGACCAGCGTCGTCTGTGCGACCGCCCGTCCGCAGGCCGAGCCTGCCGCGCCCTACGACCTCGCCGATCGCTATCGCTCCGGGGCGGGCCCGGTCCTGCTCACCGGAGTGCAGGCCATCGCCCGCCTGCTCGTGGAACAGCATGTGCGCGACATCCGCGCGGGCCGCCGGGTCGCGACGTTCGTCTCCGGGTATCAAGGCAGTCCGCTGGGCGGGGTCGACAAGATGCTGCTCGGCATGCCGGAGGTGCTCACCGAGCACGACATCACCTTCGTGCCCGGGCTCAACGAGGAGCTGGCGGCGACCTCGGTGTGGGGCAGCCAGGCCGACCTGCCCGCCGGGCGGCCGACCCACGACGGCGTGGTCGGCGTCTGGTACGGCAAGGGCCCCGGCGTGGACCGGGCCACCGACGCCATCCGGCACGCCAACATGTACGGGGTGAACCCGCGCGGTGGAGTCCTGCTGCTGGTGGGCGACGATCCGGCGTCGAAGTCCTCGACCGTGCCCGCGGTGAGCGAGCGCTCGCTGGCCGCCATGGGGGTGCCGGTGCTGTTCCCGCGCAATGCCGAGGAGATCATCACGCTGGGCATGCAGGGCATCGCGCTGTCGCGGGCCTCGGGGTGTGTGGTGGCGCTCAAGATCGTCGCCGATGTCGCCGACGGCGCGTGGACGGTCGACGGCGATGTCGCCGACCTCGCCGTCACGGTGCCCGAAGTGCGGTGGGAGGGTTCGCCGTTCGTCTACCGGCAGCGGCCGATGGCCGCCCCCACCGACAGCGTGCTGGCCGAGGCCGATCTGTACGGCCCGCGCTGGGCGATGGTGCACGCCTACTCGGCGGCCAACGGTCTGGATGTGGTGGAGGTCGACCCGGTCGACGCGAAGGTCGGGATCGCCGCCACCGGAACGACATTCGATGCCGTCCGGCAGGCGCTGCTCGATCTCGGCGTCGACGAGGCGGCCATGCACCGGGCGGGGATCCGGCTGTTGCGCATCGGCATGCCCTATCCCGTGGGCCCGGCCGCGATCACCGAGTTCGCCCGTGGGCTGGAGGAGGTGATCGTGGTGGAGGACAAGACCGCGTTCGTCGAGACCCAGATCCGCGAGATCCTCTACGGCACCCCCGGCGCGCCCCGCATCCTCGGCAAGCAGGACGCGCGTGGCGCCCGGCTGATGCCGGTCGACGGCGAGCTCACCGCCGGACGCCTGCTCGCCCCGCTGCGTCGGGTGCTGCGCGAGCGGGTGGAGCTGAAAAGGGCCGCGCCGCCGCCACTTCCGCTGGAAGTCCTGTCCGCCAAGCGGACGCCCTACTTCTGCAGCGGCTGCCCGCACAACCGCTCCACCGCCCTGCCCGACGGCTCGATCGGTGGCGGCGGCATCGGCTGTCACACGCTGGTCACCATGTCCGGGCGCACCGACAGCGCCGTCACCGGGCTGACCCAGATGGGCGGCGAGGGCAGCCAGTGGATCGGGCAGGCCCCGTTCACCGATGTGCCGCACCTGTTCCAGAACATCGGCGACGGCACCTTCTTCCACTCCGGGCAGCTGGCCGTGCAGGCGTGTGTGGCGGCGGGGGTGAACATCACCTACAAGCTGCTGTGGAACGAGGTCGTCGCGATGACCGGCGCCCAGAACGTGGAGGGCGGGCTCACCGTCGCCCAGCTGACCCACAAGCTCACCACCGAGGGCGTCCGGCGGATCGTGATCTGCGCCGACGAACCGAAGCGGCACAACAGGAAAGCGCTCGCCAAGGGCACCCTGCTGTGGCATCGCGACCGGCTCGACGAGGCCCAGCGGCTGCTGCGCGAGATCGAGGGTGTCACCGTGCTCATCTACGACCAGCACTGCGCCGCCGACGCGCGCAGGCAGCGCAAGCGCGGCGCGCTGCCGGTCCGCAGCACCCGCGTGGTGATCAACGAGGCCGTGTGCGAGGGCTGCGGTGACTGCGGCACCAAGTCGAACTGCCTGTCGGTGCAGCCGGTGGAGACCGAGTTCGGCCGCAAGACCCGCATCGATCAGACCTCCTGCAACACCGATTACAGCTGCCTGGACGGGGATTGCCCGTCGTTCGTCACGGTGGAGACGGCGCCGGACACACGCAAGCGCAAGCCCGCGCGCCGCAAGCCCGCCGAGCCGCCCGCGGTGGCCGAGCCCGGTCTCGGCGCACCGGAGCGCACGCAGAACGTGCTGATCGCCGGGATCGGCGGCACCGGCATCGTGACGGTGAACCAGGTGCTGGCCACCGCCGCGCTGCGGGCCGGGTACCAGGTGGAGAGCCTGGATCAGATCGGGCTGAGCCAGAAGGCCGGGCCCGTGGTGTCGCATCTGCGCTTCTCCACCACCGAACTGGAGCCGTCGAACCGGCTCACCCCCGGCAGCGCCGACTGTGTGCTCGCCGTGGACCTGCTCACCGCCACCGACGCGCGCTACCTGCAGTACGGGAACGCGGCGAGCACCGTGGCGGTGGCCTCGACGAGCCGGACCCCGACCGGCGACATGGTCTACGACAAGTCGGCGAGCTACCCCGAGACCGCGACCATGCTGGATCGCCTTGCCGCCGTGTCGCGTTCGATCGAGCACTTCGACGCGCTCGCGGCCGCGCAGACCCTGTTCGGGAACACCGCCGCGGCCAACTTCCTGATCGTGGGCGCGGCCGTGCAGAGCGGCGGGCTGCGCCTGCCGGTGGCGGCGATCGAGGAGGCCATCGGGATCAACGGTGTCGCGGTGGCCGCCACGGTGGCGGCGTTCCGGTGGGGCCGGGTCGCGGTGGCGGATCCGGCGGCGTTCGCCGCGGCGGTCGATGAGGGGCGGCCGCGGCGCACGCCGCCGGTGGTGCCCGCGGAACTGCTGGCGCACACCGGTTTCGACGGGGAACTGCGTCGGCTGGTGGAACTGCGCGCGGCGAACCTGGTCGGCTACCAGAACCTCACGGTGGCGCGGCGCTACGTGGAGGTCGTCGAGCTGGCCAGGGCGGCGGAGCGCGCGGTCACCGAACGGACCGAGTTCAGCGAGGCGGTGGCGCGTGGGCTGTACAAGTTCACCGCCTACAAGGACGAGTACGAGGTGGCGCGGCTGCTGGTCGACCCGGCCTTCCTGGACGAGGTCCGAGCGCAGGTGCCCGGCGGCGAGAAACTCACCTACAAGCTGCACCCGCCGGTGCTGCGGGCCATGGGCCGCCGGAAGAAGATCGGCTTGGCGCCGACATCGCATGTGGCGCTGAAACTCCTGGCCAAGGGCAAGTTCCTGCGCGGGACCAAGCTGGACCCGTTCGGGTACGCGCACGTCCGCAAGGTGGAGCGGGAGCTGCTGGCGCACTACACCGCCCTGGTGACGCGCCTGGCCGGGGAACTGAGCACCGGGAACTACGACACCGCCACCGCGGCCGCCGCCCTGCCCGATGTGGTGCGCGGCTACGAGGACATCAAGCTCGCCAATGTCGAGCTCTACCACGCCGGACTGCGCGAGCTCGGCCTGCAGTCCTGACACCCTGCGGCGCACCGGTTCCGGTGCGCCGCGAGACTCTGGCGCCCCGGTGCGATCACACCGCCGCGCCGGCGCGCCACGACCGCGTGGCGCACGACAGCGCCGCCCACCCGCGGCACCATCCACCGTCGCACCCCCGGCACGACCGGGGTGCGCGGACACCGAAAGGAATCGACAGTGACCGTTGTGCACACCGAGGCGGGAGTCTTCGGCCGATCGCACGAACTGAGCGCCCGCGCCCACGAGCAGGTGGTGTTCTGCGAGGACGACCGGTCCGGGCTGAAGGCCATCATCGCGATCCACTCGACCGCGCTCGGTCCCGCCCTGGGCGGCACCCGCTTCTACCCCTATGCCGACGAGTCGGCAGCCCTGCAGGACGTGCTGCGGCTGTCGTGGGGCATGACCTACAAGGCCGCCGCGGCCGGTGTCGACCTCGGTGGCGGCAAGGCGGTGATCATCGGTGACCCCGCGACCATGAAGAGCACCGACCTGCTCGCCGCCTACGCCCGCTTCGTGAACACCCTCGGCGGGCGCTACATCACCGCGGGCGATGTGGGTACCAGCACCGACGATCTCGATGTCATCGGCAGGCACACCCGGCACGTCACCGGCCGCAGCGTCGCCGCGGGCGGCAGCGGTGACAGCGCCCGGCTGACCGCGCTCGGCGTCTTCCACGCCATGCGCGCGGGCGCCGAATCGGTCTGGGGCGCACCGACACTGGCGGGTCGCACGGTCGGGGTCGAGGGCGTGGGCAAGGTCGGCAGCGAGCTCACCGCCCTGCTGCTGGCCGACGGCGCCGAGGTGTGCGTGTCCGATGTGAACGAGGCCGCGCTGCGGCGCATCGCCGCCGAACAGCCCGCCGTGCGGCTGCTGTCGGCGGTGTCCACCGCACCGGTCGACGTGTACGCCCCGTGCGCGCTGGGCGCCACCCTCACCCCCGGCAGCGCCGCGACGATCGAGGCGAAGCTGATCTGCGGTGCCGCCAACAACCAGCTCGCCACCCCCGAGGTGGAGCGGGCGCTGACCGAGCGCGGCATCACCTGGGTGCCCGACTTCGTCGCCAACGCGGGCGGGCTCATCCAGGTGGCGGGCGAACTGCGCGCCGCGGCCCCCGCCGAAGTGGAAGCCGAAGTCGCCGACATCTTTCCGCGCTGTCGCGACATCATCGCCGCCGCGGTCACCGAGGGCATCGGCACCGGTGCCGCCGCCAACCGATTCGCCGAACGGCGTCTCGACGCCATCCCCCGGTCGCTGTGATGCCGAGCGCGAGCGGCTGGTTCCGCACCAAATCGGTCGAGCAGTCCATCCAGGACACCGACGACCCCGACGCCAAGCTCCGCAAGGACCTCACGGCCAAGGACCTGACCATCTTCGGTGTCGCGGTGGTGATCGGCGCGGGCATCTTCACCCTCACCGCGCGCACCGCGGGCACCGTGGCGGGCCCGGCGGTCTCGCTGGCCTTCGTGTTCGCGGCGGTCGCCTGCGGACTCACGGCCCTGTGCTACGCGGAGTTCGCCTCGACCGTGCCGGTGGCCGGCAGCGCCTACACCTTCGCGTACGCGACCTTCGGTGAGGTGATCGCCTGGATCATCGGCTGGGACCTGATCCTGGAGTTCGCGCTCGCGGTGTCCGTGGTGGCCAAGGGGTGGTCGCAGTATCTGGGCAATGTGCTCGGGTCATCGGCGCCGGTGGTGCAGATCGGGTCGCTGCACTTCGACTGGGGCGCGGTACTGATCATCGCGGTGGTGGGCGTGCTGCTGGCCACCGGGACCAAGCTGTCGTCGCGGGTGTCGGCCATCGCCGTCGCGATCAAGCTCGGCGTGATCGCGCTGGTGCTGGTGGTCGGCGCGACCTACTTCAAGCCGTCCAACCTGACGCCCTACATCCCGCCGTCGCAGCCGTCGGAGAAGGCCGAGGGGCTGCGGCAGTCGCTGTTCGCCTTCCTCACCGGCTCCGGTGGCACCAGCTACGGCTGGTACGGGCTGCTCGCCGCGGCCAGCCTGGTGTTCTTCGCCTTCATCGGCTTCGACGTGGTCGCCACCACCGCCGAGGAGACCCGCAACCCGCAGCGCGACGTGCCGCGCGGCATCCTGGGTTCGCTGGCCATCGTGACGGTGCTCTACATCGCGGTCTCGCTGATACTCACCGGCATGGTGTCCTACACCGAGCTCGCCGACGGCAACGCCACCCTCGCCACGGCCTTCGCCATCCACGGCGCGACCTGGGTGAAGAACATCATCGCCATCGGCGCGCTGGCCGGGCTCTCGACCGTGGTCATGGTGATGTTCCTGGGGCAGACCCGGGTGCTGTTCGCCATGGCGCGCGACGGGCTGCTGCCGCGCGGTCTGGCCCAGACCGGCCGCAAGGGCACCCCGGTGCGGCTGACGATGCTCGTCGGTGTGGTGTGCGCGCTGCTGGCCGGGTTCGTCGACTTCGGCACGCTCGAGGAGATGGTCAACATCGGCACGCTGGTCGCGTTCGTGCTGGTCTCGATCGGGGTGCTGGTGCTGCGGCGCACCCGTCCCGACCTGCAGCGCGGGTTCCGGGTGCCGTTCGTGCCGGTGGTCCCGATCCTGGCCGCGCTGGCCTGCCTGTGGCTGATGCTCAATCTGTCGATCGAGACCTGGCTGCGGTTCGTGATCTGGATGGCCCTCGGTGTCATCGTCTACCTCGCCTACGGCCGCAGGCACGCGGTCCTCGGGCGCGGGCGGCACCCGGACGCCGAGCCGGAGCTCACCCCGGCCCGGTAACCGAAAAGCGCTGGGCCGCCCCGCTCGTCAGCCGAGTCCGGGGCGGCCTTCGCCGGGTCGCCGACCCCGCTGACGAGCGGTTCCGCCGGTCTGTGGCACTCAGTGCCAGCCCGGGTGAAATAATCCCCGGGACAAGCAGGGCAAGGCGATATTGGGAGTGACAGTGGAGTTGATCGGTGTGATCGGTGGCGGCACCATGGGTGCCGGCATCGCGGAGGTTTGTGCCAAGGCGGGCAGCTCGGTCATCGTGCTCGAGACCAAGCCGGAATTCGCCGAGGCCGCGCAGCAGCGCATCGCGACCTCGATCGGCAAGGGCGTCGCCCGCGGCAAGATCAGCCAGGAGGACGCCGACGCCGCCATCGCGCGCGTGCGGGTCACCCTGGACATGGACGAGCTGGCCGACCGCGACCTGGTCATCGAGGCGGCGCCGGAGATCGAGTCGCTCAAGTGCGACATCTTCGCCAAGCTGGACAAGATCGTGAAGCCCGAGGGTGTCCTGGCGACCAACACCTCCTCGATCCCGGTGATCAAGGTCGCCGGCGCCACCGAGCGCCCCGAGCGCGTCGTCGGCGTGCACTTCTTCAACCCGGTGCCGGTGATGCCGCTGGTGGAGATCATCTCGACCCTGGTCACCGCGCCGGAGGCGGCCGCGGCCGTCACCGACTACGCCAAGAACACCCTCGGCAAGATGACCGTGCAGGCCGGTGACCGCTCCGGCTTCATCGTCAACGCGCTGCTCATCCCGTACCTGTGCTCGGCGATCCGGATGCTCGAGTCGGGCTACGCCACCGCCGAGGACATCGACGCGGCCATGAAGGGCGGCTGCGGCTACCCGATGGGCCCGCTGACCCTGCTCGACACCGTCGGCCTCGACATCGCCCTGGCCGCCTCGGAGTCGCTCTACGCCGAGTTCGCCGAGCCGCACCTGGCTCCGCCCGCGCTGCTGCGCCGGATGGTCGACGCGGGCCGCCTCGGCCGCAAGTCCGGTCGCGGGTTCTACGACTACGCGAAGTGATCGCCGCGTCCCGCGGGAGCACGGCTCCCGCGGGACGATCGGTCAGGCCGGGGTCAGGCTGTCCGCGCCGGGCGCGGGGAAGAAGCCGACCTCGATGTAGTGATCGAAATAGCGGCTGATGACGGTCGCGTCCACCGCGGGGAACTCGATCGGCAGCCCCCGGTACGGCTCGGCGGGCGCCCCCGCTTCCACCGCGCTCAGCACACCGGCCGGATCGGCCTGGGCGATGGCCGCGGCGTAGTTGCCGCTCAGCGCCGAGGCCCTGGCCAGGATCGGATCCGCGTCGACGCGCTCGGCGGCGCTGGTGAGGGTCAGGCCGAATTCCATCGGATCGATGAAGTCGAACCGGTAGTGGCGGCGCAGGATCTCCTCGTAGACGACCTGCAGCGGCACCTGGGCGCCCGCCGCCCGGTAGATGTTGCCCAGCGCGGCCGCCTCGCGCGACTGCCGCACGATGCCGGCCGCGACGTGGTCCACCGGGGCCATCTCCACCCCGATCGCGCGCACGTCGACGGCCACGCCCAGCACCAGCATCGCGCGCAGCATGGTCCACCAGGCGTCCTCGGCGGGCGCGGCGCCGGTGCGCGAGTCACCGGTGATGAGGCCGGGACGGTAGATCGCGACCGGAACGCCGCGCTCGATCGCGGTGTGCACCAGCTGTTCGGCCACCCACTTGGTCATCGCGTAGCCGGGCAGGCCCGCGGGGATCCCGCTCGCCTGCGGGATCCCGGCCAGCACCGACAGCGTCGAGACGTAGTGGATCGGCGTGAGCCGGGTGGTGGTGGCCAGGCGCAGCACCTCGGTGGTGCCGCCGACGTTCGCCGCGCGCATCCGGCCGTACGGCTCGAGATGGTTGACCAGCGCGCCGTTGTGGTAGATCGCGTCGATGCCCGCGGCCAGTTCGGCGAAGCGCGCCGCGTCGAGGCCGAGGCGCGGCTGCGCGAGATCGCCCGGCACGCCGACGAGCCGGTCGCGATAGCCGGACAGGTCGACGCCGAACTTCGCGGCCGTCGTGACCACCCGCTCCACCGCGCGCGCGTCGTCGGTGGCGCGGACCAGGCAGTGGATCCTCGCCCCGGTCTGCTCGAGCAGTTCGCGCAGCAGGAAGCTGCCGAGGAAGCCGGTGGCACCGGTGAGCAGGATGGTGGCGGGCGCGCCCGGACGCGCGGGCGCGCAGCCGATCGGGTCGACGGCGGGGTCCAGGACGATGTCGGCGGCCGGGTCGGGACCGCCCGCGGTGGCCGCGGACTCGTCGCGCACCGCCAGCGCCAGGTCGCCGACCATCGGGAAGCTGAACAGCAGCCGCAGCGGCACCTCGATGCCGAGGCGCTCGGCCAGCGCGGCGCGAACCCGGATCGCCGACAGCGAGGTGCCGCCGAGGACGAAGAAGTCGTCGTCGCGGCCGACCCGGTCCAGCTCGAGAATCCCGGCGAACACCTCGGCCACGATCCGCTCGTCCTCGGTGGCGGGCTCCTGGTAGGCGCGCCGCTCCACCGCGGGCGCGGGCAGCGCCTTGCGGTCGAGCTTGCCGGTGGCGCCGAGCGGGAACTCGTCGAGAACCAGCAGGCGGTGCGGAACCATATACGGCGGCAACAGGGTTCGGGTGTTCGCCTGCACCTCGGCGAGGTCGACGGTGTGACCGGCCGCCGCGACGACATAGCCGACGAGCTGTTCGTGATGCACCGTCACCGCGGCACCGGCGACGCCCGGGTGCGCGCGCAGCGCGGCCTCGATCTCGCCCGGCTCGATCCGCAGACCGTGCAGCTTGAGCTGGACGTCGGTGCGGCCCAGGTAGGTCAGGTCGCCGGAGGGCAGCCTGCGGACCAGGTCGCCGGTGCGGTACATGCGTTCGCCGACGGGACCGTACGGGTCGGCGACGAAACGTTCCGTGGTCTTGTCCGGGCTGCCGAGGTAGCCGCGGGCCAGCTGCGCGCCGGCCAGGTACAGCTCGCCGGGCGTGCCGACCGGCACCGGCCGCAGCCGCGCGTCCAGCACGTAGGCGCGGGAGTTCCAGTGCGGCTTGCCGATCGGGACGACGCGGTCGCCGATCTCGGTGACGTCGGCGGCGGTGATGGACACCGTGGCCTCGGTCGGCCCGTACAGGTTGTGCAGCCTGCCCGCGGTGGCGGCGGTGAAGCGGGCGATGGTGGCGTTGGGCAGCGCCTCGCCACCCACCCACACCGCGCGCACCGACCGCAGCGACCCCGTCGGCGCGGCCTCGAGCAGCATCTGCAACACCGAGGGCACGATCGTGGTGCCCGTGACCCGGTGGCGCGCGATGAGATCGGCCAGGTAGGCCGGATCGGTGAGGCCGTGCGCGGCGGCCACGACCATGTGCGCCCCCGCCCGCAGCGGTGTCGCGAAACCGATCATCGAGGCGTCGAAGGTCCACGGGATCGATTGCAGGACAGTGTCGTCCGCACCCACCTGGTATTCGCCCACCATGTACGCGGCCTGGTTGACGATGGCCGAATGCGGCACGCCCACGCCCTTGGGCTTGCCCGTCGACCCCGAGGTGAAGATCACGTACGCCAGGTCGAGGGTGCGCAGCGGACGCAGCCGGTCGGCGTCGGTCAGCGGATGGTCCGGGAAGGCCGCCAGCGCACCGGAACTCGCCACCAGGTCCACCGAGATCACCGGCAGGCCGTCGACCTCGACGGTGTCGGCCACGGTGGTGAGGACGCAGACCGGCCGGGCGACCGACAGGATGTCGGCGCGACGTTCGGCCGGTGCGTCGGGGTCGATCGGCACGTAGGCGCCACCGGCGGTGAAGACCGCGTACATGGCGACGACCAGCTCGATCGACGGCCGGACGGCGACCGCCACGGTCGTGCCCGGCCCCACACCGGTGGCGACGAGCAGCCGGGCCAGCCGGTTGATCCGGCTCGCCAGCTCGCCGTAGCTCAGCGTCGTGCCGGCGAAGGTGACGGCGGGTGCCGCCGGCCTGCGCAGGGCCTGCGCCGACACGGCGTCGATCAGCGTCACGTCCGGCACCAGGCGGACGTCACCGGCGGGCTCGACGCGTTCGGCCTCGGTCAGCAGCGGCAGGTCGCCGACGGGCCGGTCCGGGGCGGCGGCCGCCGCGCTCAGCAGCCCGGCCAGGCGCTGACCGAGCAGGGCCATGGTGGACTCGTCGAACAGGTCGGTGGCGTAGCGCCACGAGCAGCGCAGCCCGGCCGGGCCCGTGGACTCCTCGGTGGGGACGACGGTCAGCTGCAGGTCGACCGGTGCGACCTCGTCGCCCAGGTCGACCGCGGAGACCACCAGGTCGGGCAGTTCCAGCCGGGTGCCGCCGAAGTTCTGGAACGACAGCGCCACCTGGTAGAGCGGATGGTGGGCCTGGGTGCGCGGCGGATCCAGTTCGGCGACAAGACGTTCGAACGGCACATCGGCGTGCGCGAACGCGGCCAGGTCGGTCTCGCGGACCCGGTCGAGCAGCGCGGTGAAGGATTCGGCCGCGTCGATCCGGGTGCGCAGCACGACGGTGTTGACGAACATGCCGACCAGCTCGTCGAGTTCGGGTTCGCCGCGGCCCGCGACCGGGGCGCCCACGGTGACGTCGTCGGTGCCGGCCACCCGGGCCAGCAGCACGGCCAGTGCCGCGCGCACCACCATGAACAGCGAGGCGTTGTGGCGGCGCGCGAGGTCGTCGAGCGCCTGGTGCAGCGACGCGTCCAGCGCGAAGTGATGCGCGGCGCCGCGGCTGCCCGCGACCGGCGGGCGCGGGCGGTCGGTGGGCAGTTCGAGCAGGGTCGGGGTGCCGGCGAGCTCGTCGCGCCAGTAGCCGAGCTGTGTCGCCAGCAGCGACTCGGGATCCTCGGCGGCGCCGAGCAATTCCTGCTGCCACAGGGTGTAGTCGGCGTACTGCACCGGCAGCGGCGCCCATGCGGGAGCCGCTCCCCCGACGCGGGCGACGTAGGCGCTCATCAGGTCGCGGGTGAGCGGGCCGAGGGAGAAGCCGTCGGTGGCGATGTGGTGGACCACCACGGCCAGCACGTGTTCGGTGTCGGAGAGCCGGAACAGCTTCGCGCGCACCGGAACCTGGGCGCACACGTCGAAGCCGCCGACGGTCAGCAGGGCGAGCGCGGCGCGCAGGTCGGCCTCGGCGAGCGCGGTGACGGGCACCTCGAGCCCGGCCTCGGCCACCGGCAGCACCCGCTGGTAGCCCTGCCCCTCGTACTCGGGGTACATCGTGCGCAGCACCTCGTGCCGCTCGATGACGTCGCCGAGCGCCGCGGTCAGCGCGGCGGTGTCGAGCGGGCCGGACAGCCGCAGCGCCACCGGGATGTTGTAGGCAGCCGACCCCGGGTCCAGGCGCGCCATGAACCACATGCGCTGCTGGGCCAGCGAGAGCGGCACCCGCTCGCCGCGTTCGCGCCGGGTCAGCGGCAGGCGCACGGCCGCGTCGCCGATCAGGGCGTCGAGCGCGGCGGCCAGCTCGGCCACCGTGCCGTGTTCGAAGACCGTGCGCGCCGGCACCCGGACGTCGGTGACGGCGCCGAGCCTGCCTGCCAGGCGGGTGGCCAGCAGGGAGTTGCCGCCGAGGGCGAAGAAGTCGTCGTCGCGGCCGATCGGATCGGCGCCGAGCAGCTCGGCGAACACGGCGGCGACCGATTCCTCGGTGGGGGTGCGTGGCGCCGCGAAAACCCGTGCGGTCAGCTCCGGTTCGGGCAGCGCGCGGTAGTCGAGCTTGCCCACCGGGGTCAGCGGCAGCCGCTCGATCGGCACGACCGCCGCGGGCACCGCGTGCTGGGGCAGCCGCTGCTCGGCCAGCCGGGTCAGCGCGGCCGGGTCCACGACGGCGCCCGCGGCGGGCACGACATAGGCGACGAGCGCGTCGACCCCGCTGGGCAGGGTGCGCACCACCGTGGTCGCCACGCGCACCGACGGGTCGGCGGCGAGCACGGCGTCGATCTCGCCCAGCTCGATGCGGAAGCCGCGCAGCTTGACCTGGGCGTCGGTGCGGCCGAGGAAGGTCAGCTGGGGTTCACCGCTGGCGGCGGCCTCCCACTTCACCAGGTCGCCGGTGCGGTAGAGCCTGCCGCCGGTGACCGGATCGGCGACGAAGCGAGCCGCGGTGAGCCCGGCGCGCTCGTGGTAGCCGCGCGCCAGGCCGGGCCCGGACAGGTACAGCTCGCCGGGGACCCGATCCGGCACCGGACGCAGCCGGGCATCGAGCACCAGCGCGGTCATGCCGGGGATCGGGCCGCCGATGGTGATCAGGTCGCCGGGGGTCAGCGGGTCGCTGATCGAGGCGGCGACGGTGGTCTCGGTGGGGCCGTAGAGGTTGTAGAAGCGGCGGCCCGGCGACCAGCGCGCGACGAGATCGGGCGGGCAGGCCTCGCCGCCGACGACGATCCCGGCCAGCTCCGGCAGGTCAGACCCGTCGGCTCCGGCCAGAGCCGCGGGGGTGATGAAGGCGTGGGTGACCCGCTCGGCGCGCAGCAGCTCGGTCAGCTCGTCGCCGCCGTAGATGTCGGGCGGGGCGATCACCATCGTCGAGCTCGCGCCGATGGCCAGCAGCAGTTCGAGGATGCTGGCGTCGAAGCTGGGCGAGGCGAAGTGCAGGGTGCGGGAGTCGCCGGTGATGCCGAAGCGGCGGATCTGCTCGGCGCACAGCCCGGCCAGGCCGGTGTGGGTGACCGCGACGCCCTTGGGGACGCCGGTGGAGCCGGAGGTGTAGATGATGTAGGCGATGTCGTCGGCGAACAGCCTGCGGACGCGGTCGGCGGCGGCGATCGGCTCGTCGGAGACGCGGGCCAGTTCGTCGCGGCACTCGGTGGCGTCCAGGGCCAGCCAGCGCAGTCCGGCGCCGAGGCGGGTCGCGTCGGCGCCGAGCGCGATACCGAAGCCGGCACCGGAGTCGGTGAGCATGTGCGCGACGCGGTCGGCCGGATACCGCGGGTCCACCGGGACGAACGCGGCACCGGTCTTGGCCACCGCCCACAGGGCCACGATGGCCTCGACGGACCTGGTCAGCGCGAGCACCACGCGGTCGCCGGGACCGACTCCGCGGCCGATCAGCACGCGGGCGAGCTGTGCGGACCGCTGGTCGAGTTCGGTGTAGGTGACGCTGTCGCCCGCGCAGTGCAGCGCGGGCGCCTCAGGGGCGCGCTCGACGGCGGCGGCCAGCAGCCGGGGCAGCGTGGATACGGGTGCGCGACGGCCGCGGCGCGCGGCGGAACGACGGACGCCAGAAGCTTGCTCGGTCACCGGTATTGCTTCCCTTCACCATGGATCACCCCTGCGATCACCCTGTTCGACCCTCGCCTGGACTCTCGGGTACACCGGGGTATCGGGAAAATCCTGCGTGACGGTACCGCAAATATGACATCAATTTTCGAGCAGCGGCAACGCAAAGGTTTCATCTTGGCCGAAGTGGGTATAGCCAACTGTCCGGTATGTAATCCATGTCATACGCAGGTCATACGCTGCGCGAACAACTTTGGGACGGATGTGACTGTTTCACATTTTCCGGAGATTTCGCGCACCGGGGCGGACCTGCGAATTCTCGGCAATTCTCGGGAACGCACGGCAATCGCCGGGAATCACGACGGTGATCCCCGGCGACGGTCGTGCGATGCGAAATAGTTACCAGGCAGTAGCGGACGCTACGACGGACCGATCCAGCGAGGGGTCCTGCACGCGGGTATTGCCCGCCTCGATCCATTCGGTGTCGAGCACGCCGTGGCGCGAACGGTCGGTCCCGCGCACCGCGGCCTCGCACCGCCGAGCCAGCTCGCGCCGATCCAGACCCGGGTACTCGAGCGGCTCGAGCACGATCTCGACGATCATGCCGCGGCTGCGCAGCACCCGCTCGGCCGAGTCGGCGAAGGTGTCGGTCCCGACGAAACCGGGCACCGTGCACGGCACCCCGTGCCGGTCCAGATAGCGCAGGCGGACCGGCTGCACCGGCGTCGCGGTGTCGACGGCGGCCTGGAACATCGCCGGCCGCAGGGAACCGTAGGCCCGGCCGCACCAGGTGGTGCCCTCCGGGAAGACCGCGATCCGGTTGCCGTCGGCGAGCCGCCGGGCCACCTGCCCGACCACGTCCGGCAGCTCGCGCAGCCGGGCCCGTTCGATCGGGATCACC
This sequence comes from Nocardia asteroides, assembly GCF_900637185.1. Lineage (NCBI taxonomy): Bacteria > Bacillati > Actinomycetota > Actinomycetes > Mycobacteriales > Nocardiaceae > Nocardia > Nocardia asteroides. The sequence continues at coordinate 5,904,860 of NZ_LR134352.1, forward strand.
CGGGTGAGCTGGGCCAGCTTGCCCAGCACCGGCCACTCGACCATGTCCGCGCGGGCGACGAAGCTGACCGGCTGGACCGCGGCCAGCGCGACGATGTCGGCCCAGCCGATGTGCCCGGTCACCACCATCACCGCGGTGCCCGGATCGGCGAACCCGGCCGTCGACGCGCCCTGCTCGGGCGTGCGGTTGTCGACGATGCGCAGCCGCATCCCCAGGCACCCGAGCGCGGCGCGGGCGTAGCGGCGTTGCAGGTTCTCCCGCCGCGACCGCGGGGTGGCCGCGGTCAGGACGGGAAAGCTGAGCACCAGTCCGATGACGCCGGCCAGCCGCGCGAACATCCGGGCGGAACCGACCTGGTCGATCGGTTCGATACAGCCGGACCCACAGGGGCTCGACGGCATCCACGAGTGCGAAGGGGTGGCGGGCGGCGCGTCGAACACCATGATGGTTACTTCCCGTCGAAATTGGCGGCAGCGCTCTGCAGCCGCTCCAGATACCGGGTGTTGATGGTTTCCATCCCGAGCAGCGCGACGAAGTCGGCGACCGCGAACGCGGGATCGTGGGCCGGTTCGCCGCAGATCTCGGCGCCCAGGCGTAGGTATCCGCGCAGCAGCGGCGGTAACTTCGGGCGGCTCGGCGGGGTCAGCTGGTCGAGGGAGAGCCCGTCGACGACGACCGGGTTGTACGGGTGCACGCGGCGCTCGGGGTCACCGGCGTGGCGGCCCAGCAGCAGATCACGCACGCCGCGCACGTTCACGCCCGCGGGATCGGCGGGACTGTCCTGCATGGGCACCGAGACGCAGCCCATCACCCAGTCGTAGCCGGTGAGCTGGATGTAGTGCAGGATGCCCGCCCACATCAGGGTGAGCACCGAGCCGTTGCGGTGGTCGGGCACCACGCAGGCCCGGCCCATCTCGACGATCCGGTGTCCGGCCGGGTCGAGCTGGGTGAGATCGAATTCGGTCGCGGTGTAGTACCCGCCCGCGGCGGTCACCTTGTCCGGCGGCAGCATGCGGTAGCACCCGACGAACTGCTCGGTGAACTCGTCGCGGACCAGCAGGTGGTCGCAGTGCTCGTCGAAGCGGTCGGCATCCAAACCGGTGCCGTCGTCGGGGATCCGGAATCCCGGCTCGGCGGCGAAGACCTGGTAGCGCAGGCGCTGGGCGGCTTCGCAGTGCTCGGCATCGGAGGCGACGACCAGGGAGTAGCGGGACTTCCCCACCCCGGAGTCCGGCGCCGGGGCGGTCAACACGGACGAAATTGTCATACCGCTGATGAAGCCAGCCCGAGCTGGCATCGGAGCGACGCGTGAGTTTCGCGCCGATGCCCGTTCGGTGAACGAGACCCCCGTCACACCCGGCGTTCACCGCCGCGCCGCTCAGCGTTCGCCCACCTGCGGGTTTCTGGCCGAACACAGCGTGGAACGCGGTGCGGCGGCTCGCATCGCGAGTCACGCGTCCAACGAACGATCGCCCCGCCGGGTTCCCGGCGGGGCGATCGAGGTGAGGGTCAGGCTGCGGTGCGGACCGGTTCCGGCTCGGTCTTCCTCGCCGCGCGCTCGTCGCGCTCGGCCTCGGCGAAGCCGGGACGGGCGGTGCCGATGAAGGCGACCAGCCACGAGGCCACTGCCGCGAAGCGGTTGCGGAAGCCCACCAGGTACAGCAGGTGCACCGCCAGCCACATCGCCCAGGCGATGGTGCCGCGGAAGGTGATGCGCTCGTTGAGCTTCACCACGGCGCTGAAGCGGCTGATCACCGCCATGCTGCCCTTGTCCCAGTAGACGAACGGGGTGCCCGCGGCCTTCTTGCGCCGGATGATGTCGGCGGCGTGGCGACCCTCCTGCATGGCCACCGGCGACTGGCCCGGGTAGCCGTTGAGCGAGGTCATGTCGCCGATGGCGTAGATGTCGGCGTGGCCGCCGACGGTCAGGTCCGGGTTGATCAGGATGCGGCCCGCGCGGTCGGTCGGGGCGCCGGTGGCGGTGGCCAGCAGCGTCGCGAACCCGCCCACCTGCACGCCCGCCGACCACACCACGGTCTCGGCGGCGATGCCGCGTTCGATGCCCTCGGCGTCCTTGACGGTCACCTTGCCCTCGTCGATATCGGTGACGAAGGTGCCCAGCAGCACCTCGACGCCGCTGTCGGTGAGCGAGCGCTTCGCGTACTCCGAGAGCCCGCCGCCGAAGGGCGGCAGCACCGCGTTCGCGCCCTCGACCAGGGTCACCGAGACCTGCTGGTGGAAGTGCCGCTTGGCGAGTTCCTTGATCTGGCCCGCCACCTCGACGCCGGTGGCGCCGGCGCCGACCACCACGAAGCTGAGCAGCTTGCGCCGGGTGGCCTCGTCGGCGCCCTCGGCCGCGGCGAACACCGAGGCGATCTGGTCACGCAGGCGCTGGGCGTCGTCGATGGTCTTGAGCGAGAAGGTCTTGTCGGCGAAGTCGTCGCGGCCGAAGTAGCTCTGGCTCGCGCCGGTCGCGGCGATCAGCGAGCCGTAGCCGATCTGGCGGGTACCCTCGGCGGTCTCGTAGGTCAGCACCGCGTTCTCGGCGTCGATGCCGGTGACCTTGCCGAGCCGGACGTCGGCCTCGGGGTGGCGGCGCAGTACGTTCTTGATCGGCGGGGCGATCTCCTCCGGCGCGAGCACGCCGGTCGCCACCTGGTACAGCAGCGGTTGGAACAGGTGCTCAGGCGTGCTCGAGATCAAGACGTAGTTGATCCGTGACTTGGCCAGCTGCTTGGCAGCTGCCAGGCCGCCGAAGCCCGAGCCGACGATGACGACATCAGTGTGTTCCATGATCGTGCGCTCCAAGATCGGGTAACGATTCCTTTCATATGAGTAAACGCGATGCGGAACGCAGATGTTTCCAGTGCCTGGGCGCATACTGGAGATGACTCTTATCTGCATAACTAATAAATGGGAGGTACCTGGTGGAACTCCGCCAGTTGGCGTACTTCGTCGCGGTCTGTGAGGAGCTCAGTTTCAGCCGGGCGGCCAACCGCTGCTTCATCTCACAGTCCGCGATCAGCCACCAGATCGCGAGACTGGAACGTGACCTCGGCGCGCAACTGTTCGAGCGCACGACCAGGGCCGTGGTCCCCACCGACGCCACCCTGCGCCTGCTGCCGCTGGCCAAGCAGATGCTGAGCCTGGAGTCGGCGATCCGGGCCGCGGTGCGCACCACCGGCCCGCGGATCCGGCTGGCCGCGAACATGTCCTTCGCGGCCCGGTCGCTGTCGGCCATCGCCGCCGCCCGCGCCGCGCATCCCGACGCCGAGATCGAATACGTCATCAAACCGTTCCGCCAGCGCATCACCGCCGTGGCCGACGGCGACTGCGATCTGGCGCTGATCCGCGGCAGCGTCGACCAGCCCGGGCTGGCGGTGGAGCAGCTGTGGGTGGAGGACCTGGTGATCGCGATCTCCAGCAGTCACCCGCTGGCGGGCAAGGACGTGGTGACCCTGGCCGACCTGAGCCCCTATCCCCTGCTGCTGCCGCCCGAGCAGGAACAGGTCCTGCTGCACACCCTGATCCGGTCGGCCTTCGCCGATCTGCCCGTCGGCCCCACCTTCGGCCCGCCCATCCCGCCCGACCACACCGCCACCATGGAACTGCTCAACCGCCCCGAGTCCTGGACCGTGCTCTACGAGGGGCCGACCAGGGGCCTGCTGACCCTCGACCTGGTGGACCACCGGCTGCGGATCCCGGTGTCGGCGGTGCTGCGGGAGGACGCCAGGGAGAATCCGATCGTCAACACCCTGCTCGACGCGCTACACCGGGGGTAGACACCTGTCAGCAGGCCAGCGCGTGGGCGACGGCCAGGTGCAGCGGCAGGGTTTCGGTGTCGTCGTCCTCGACCGACCAGATGATCTCCTCGACAGCGCGCAGGAAGGCCCAGCCCGCGGCCCGGTCGGCCGGGATGTCGAGGTCGCGGGCGGTCGCTGACACGACGGCGCGCGCGTGGTCGGGGGTGGGATCGGACTGGACCTGGATCATGCCGAGGAAGCCCGCGTCGAAGGCGGCTTCGCCCAGGTAGGGCTTCGGATCGATCAGCAGCCAGGGTTCCCGTTCGGCCGCGACGATATTGCCGAGGTGGGTGTCGCGGTTGACCACCAGCAGCGGGCCCTGCGGTTCGGCGAGCCGGGCGCACCAGGCCAGGGCCTGCTCGCGCAGATCGGCCGGAAGTACTTCGGCGAGTTCGGGTTCGGGGTTCCGGAGCCGCCGTGCCCACTCGGCCACCACCGCGGTGGCCCTCGGCAGGGCCGGATACGCGTCGGCAGCGGCGCCGGGTTCCCGCCGCAACCGGCGCAGGAGCGCACAGGCCAGGCGGACACGATCGGCGTTCTCGGACCTGCCCTCCAGGCTCGGGAAGCCCGGCTGTTCGAGCAGCGGTGCGCCCGGCCGCGCCCATTCCATCAGCATCGCGCCGCTGTCCGCGTCGAACCGGTACAGCCGTACGGCACCGTCACCGCTGTAGCAGAACAGGCCGGTCGGCTCCGCGATGTTCTCCTCGTCGACGACGGGCACCTTCAGCACGGCCACCGATCCGTCCGCCCGCCGGACGGGCGCGACGAACGCATGGGTGCCGCCCTCGAACGCGGGCCCGATCACCGTCGACTCCCACGTCGCACAGAGCTTTTCGACGAGACCGGGCAGCTCCGCCAGCCACTGCCGCCCCGCGTCTCCGAACACTTCCCGCACGGTCTCCTCGACCTGCGGCGGCACCTCGATCGGCACTGTCGTCACCCGACCAGCGTGCCATGCCCGCGCACCCGATCGCCCGTGCCCGGTTCTCCGAGCCGTCGCGCCCGGCGTCCGTCTCGGGGCGCCGGAAACCACTCGACAGGCGCCGACGGTCCTGGAATTCTGCCCAGATGACCGACACGCCGACACCCGACCTCCCCGCCGGTTACGAGATCTCCGCCGACACCGCCCGCATCGACGCCGCCCGAGTACACACCTGGCTGTCCACCGACTCGTACTGGGCCATGGACCGACCCCGCGAAGTCCAGGACCGCGCGATCGCCGGCTCCCTCAATTTCGGTGTGTACGACAGTGTTTCGGGCGACCAGGTCGCCTACGCCCGGGTGGTCACCGACCACACGACCTTCGCCTGGCTGTGCGACGTCTACGTCTCCCCCACCGTCCGCGGCAAGCGCATCGGCGTCGCCCTGATCGCCGCCGTCCGCGACCATCTCGCCCCGTACCGCCTGCGCCGCGTCATGCTCGCCACCGCCGACGCCCACGCCCTCTACGAGAAGTTCGGCTTCGAACCCCTCACCGACCCCGAGAAATGGATGGTCCTGGGCAGCCCGGTGAACACACCCGCCACCCCCTGACCGATCCGGCCGCGACACCTCGGCACCGGCATCACGGCATCCCTGCGCGGCGCGGGACTAGACGAAGCCCTTCTCGACGAGTTCGAACCCGTCGGGCCGAATTTGGTGCCGCTCGCCCGAACCACCGGCCACGCGGCACCAGCTCGACACCGACAGCTCGTCGGCGTCCGGGTCGAGTTCGATCGCGAACCCGCCGTACATCCCGGGAATCGCCGCCCACATCGTCGCGCCGGGGTACTCGAGCAGCGGACTCAGCGGCGGCGGCCGGAAGCCGCATTCCCGGCAGAGATCGAGCACCCGGCCCAATATCACCGCGTGCAGCTGACATTCGAGCTGAGCCAGCGCGGTCGCGTCGATGGTGCGGCGCAACGCGGGCGCGAGCCGCTCGGCCAATCCGTCATGGCCTCGCGCGGCCGCGATCTCCGCGGCGGTCTCGCCGTCAGCGGTGCGCAGCGTGCGCCAAGCCCCCAGCTCCAGCAACCGTTCCACCACCGGCACCGGCGCGCCGTGCCACGCCGCCTGATGCAACGGCGCGAACCCCGAATTGCCGCCGACCCGGGTCGTGTTGACGCTGCGATCGCGATCGGCGATCTCGACCACGACATCCCACTGCCCCGCCCGGGCCGCGTCGGCGAGCCGGTCGCGCGCGGCGATCGAACGTTCGTCGAAGAACGCGCGCCGATACCAGCCCCACCATTCGATCTGCACGATCACAGCGTATCCCCGAGACAACCGCCGCTCAGAATGTCAGTGCGGCCCAGCCCATCTCGATCGGAAAGGGGTAAGGAAACGAAATGCCGGTCGCGGAGCCCGGGGCCCACTCGCCCGCGAGGAGGTAATTGGCGTTGCGCAATGGGCGCACGCCCGGCGGGAGCTCGGCGTGGCCGACTTCGAGGATGTACACACGCAGGGCGGCGATCCCGGTGAGGTCCTTGGCCAGCTCGACTTCCCAGTACGACGGAATGCCCGCGCCCGCGTAGCGCGCCTTCTTCGCTTCGATCTCGGTCAGCGTGTTCGACGGGGACAGCACCTCGCCGACGAGGATCGCGTCGCCGGCGCGCACATCGGCACCTGGCGCGAGGCAGCGGTGCACGAGGAAGTCGGGGGTGACGAAATCGGACTTGCCGCTGTGACCGAAGAAGACGTTGGTTTCGAGATTGACTCGCCAGCACCTTTCAGGCCGCGAGGCGGTGTCCCGCCCGGCACTCCGTTCGATTTCGTTGGTCACCCGTCGCATAGCGGTCTGATGTTCACCCGGCCCGCGCCGCACCCACACCACCCGGCGGTCCCAGAGCTCGATTTGAGCGGCGACCTCCTCGGGCAGACTCTCCAATTCCTCCCACGTCATCATCGCGGGGAGGTCGGGACGCTCGACACCGGGCATGGCCATGCCCATCATGCTACCCACGACCTGCGGATTCTCCGTCCGGCAATCGAACCGAGGCGACCGGCATACCGGTCCGGAAACGCCGAAACTCGCCAGATCCGCGTCTCGCGACGACAGATCTGGCGAGTCAGGGGTAACTCACCGGGTACCGGCTGAGCCGCTAGCCCTTGTGGGACTTGACGGCCTCGGTCAGCTGGGGGGCGACGTTGAACAGGTCGCCCACGATGCCGTAGTCCGCGATCTCGAAGATCGGGGCCTCTTCGTCCTTGTTGACCGCGACGATGGTCTTCGAGGTCTGCATGCCGGCGCGGTGCTGGATGGCGCCGGAGATGCCCAGGGCGATGTAGAGCTGCGGGGAGACCGTCTTACCGGTCTGACCCACCTGGAACTGGCCCGGGTAGTAGCCCGAGTCGACCGCGGCACGCGAGGCGCCGACGGCGGCACCGAGCGAGTCGGCCAGCGCCTCGACGACCGCGAAGTTGTCGGCGGAACCGACACCACGGCCACCGGAGACGACGATGCTCGCCTCGGTGAGCTCCGGACGGTCGCCGCCGACGATCGGCTCACGCGCGGTGACCTTGACGACGCCCTCTTCCTGGGCGGGCACCTCGACGACGACCTGCTCGCCGGCGCCGGCCTGCGCGACCGCCTCGACGGCGCCCGGGCGGATCGAGATCACCGGCACGTCGCCGGTGGCCTTGGCGTCGACGGTGAACGCGCCACCGAAGATGGAGTGCACGGCCGAGCCGTCGCCGTTGACGCCGATGACGTCGACGAGCAGACCGGAGCCGATGCGCGCGGCGAGGCGGCCCGACACCTCCTTGCCCTCGGCGGAGGCGGCGACCAGCACGGCGGCCGGCGAGGCGGACTCGACCAGACCGGCGAGCACGTCGACCTTCGGGGTGACCAGGAAGCCCTCGACGTCGTCGGACTCGGCGACGTAGATCTTCTCGGCGCCCGCGGCGGCCAGCGCGGCGGCCAGCTTGTCGGCGCTACCGGCCGGGCCGGTGACGACGGCGGCGGGCTCGCCCAGGGTGCGGGCGGCGGTGAGCAGTTCGGTGCTGACCTTCTTCACGGCACCGTCGGCGTGCTCGACGAGCACAAGTACTTCAGCCATTGTTCTTTCTCCTTGGGAAGTCTCGGACGGGCCGAATCAGATGATCTTCTGACCGATGAGGTACGTGGCGATCTGGTTGCCGCCCTCGCCCTCGTCCGCGATCTTCTCGCCCGCGGTGCGCGCGGGCTTCGGGGTGGCACCGGTGACCTGGGTGCCGGCGTTGGCGACGCCCACGGTCGACGGGTCGATGCCCAGATCGGCCAGGGTGAAGACCTGAACTTCCTTCTTCTTCGCGGCCATGATGCCCTTGAAGGACGGGAAGCGCGGCTCGTTGATCTTCTCGGTGACCGAGACGATCGCGGGCAGGGACGCCTCGAGCTTGAAGACGCCCTCGTCGGTCTCGCGCTCGCCGGTGATCTTCTCGCCGTCGACGGTGAGCTTGCGCAGGTGGGTGAGCTGCGGGATGCCCAGGTACTCGGCGATGATCGCGGGCACGGCACCGGCGCGACCGTCGGTGGCCTCGTTACCGGCGATGACCAGCTCGACGCCCTCGACCTGGCCGAGCGCGCCGGCGAGGACCCACGCGGTCTGCACGGCGTCGGAGCCGTGGATCGCCGGGTCGTTGATGTGGATGGCCTTGTCGGCGCCCATGGACAGCGCCTTGCGGATGGCCTCGGTGGCGCGATCCGGACCGGCGGCCAGCACGGTGACCTCGCCGCCCTGCGCCTCCTTGATCAGCAGCGCTTCCTCGACGGCGCGCTCGTTGATCTCGTCCAGCACGGCGTCGGCGGCCTCGCGGTCGAGGGTGTAGTCACCATCGGAGAGCTTGCGCTCGGACCAGGTGTCGGGGACCTGCTTGATGAGTACGACGATGTTCGGCATCGGTCTTCGTCGACCTCCTTCTGGATACACGTGTGTGGTGGGCCGCACGAGCTGGGCCGTACGTCCGTGTGAGTAGCTCAGAGCGGAACACTACCCTACGCTAAGTTACTCGTGGGTAACCTACATGCACAAGGGGTTCCCAACCGGTCCCCGGCACCTGCGCGAACCGGCGGTACCAGTAACGTCGGACCAATGAGCGAGGCTGTGATCCCTGCCGCACCCGTGGCCGCCACACATGAACCACTGCCGTTGACCGGTGAGCGGACCGTGCCCGGCATCGCGGAGGAGAACTACTGGTTCCGCAGGCACGAGATCGCCTACGCCCGCCTGCTGGACCGATGCGCAGGCAAGACCGTGCTCGAGGCGGGTTCGGGCGAGGGCTACGGCGCGGACATGATCGCCGGCGTGGCCGCGCGTGTCGTCGGCGTGGACTACGACGAGGGCGCCGTCGCGCACGTCCGCGCGCGCTACCCGCGCGTGGAGATGATCCAGGGCAACCTCGCCGCGCTGCCGCTCGACGACGAATCCGTCGATGTGGTGGTGAATTTCCAGGTCATCGAGCATCTGTGGGATCAGGCGCAGTTCCTGCGCGAATGCCTGCGAGTGCTGCGCCCGGGTGGGCAGCTGCTGATCAGCACGCCGAACCGGATCACCTTCTCCCCCGGCCGCGACACCCCGCTCAACCCGTTCCACACCCGCGAACTCAACGCGGCCGAGCTGACCGAGCTGCTGGTGGAGGCGGGCTTCACCGTCGCCGAGATGCTCGGCGTGCACCACGGCGCGAGCCTGAAAGCGTTGGACGCCAAGCACGGTGGGTCCTTCATCGACGCCCAGATCGAGCGCGCGCTGGCCGGTGAGCCGTGGCCCGCCGATCTCACCGCCGACGTCGCCGCCGTCACCATCGACGATTTCGACCTGCGCGCCGGCGACATCGACGCGAGCCTGGACCTCGTCGCGATCGCCGAAAAGGCACGGCGTTGACCGATTCTCGCTCCGCCCGGCCCGGCTCCGTGCCGGGTCAGTTCACGCTCGTCCTGCATTCCCACCTGCCCTGGCTGGCCCATCACGGCCGCTGGCCGGTGGGCGAGGAATGGCTGTACCAGTCCTGGGCCGCGTCCTACCTGCCCCTGGTACGGGTCTTGAAAACCCTTGCCGCCGAAGGCCGTACGCATCTGCTGAGCCTGGGCATCACTCCCGTGCTGGCGGCCCAGCTCGACGATCCGCACTCGCTGGCGGGCATGCACCACTGGCTGGGCAACTGGCAGCTGCGCGCCGACGAGGCCGCGATGTCGGGCAATGTGGCGCTGGGCAGGCACGAACATCGGCTCGCCGCAACGGCGCTGACCGAGTTCGAGCGCGACTGGCGGCACGGCAGCGCGCCGGTGTGGCGCTCGCTGATCGACGCCGACGCGATCGAGCTGCTCGGCGGCCCGCTGGCCCATCCGTTCCAGCCGCTGCTCGACGCGCGGCTGCGCCAGTTCCAGCTCACCGAGGGCCTGGCCGACGCGCGGCTGCGCTGGGGCACCACCCCCACCGGCATCTGGGCGCCCGAGTGCGGCTACACCCCCGGCATGGAGCGCGGCTACGACGCCGCGGGTGTGACGCATTTCATGGTCGACGGGCCCTCGCTGCGCGGCGACACGACCCTCGGACGGCCGGTGCGCGACTCCGAGGTGCTCGCCTTCGGGCGTGACCTCCAGGTGAGCTACCGGGTCTGGTCGCCGAAACAGGGCTACCCGGGCCAGGCGGCCTACCGCGATTTCCATCACTACGACCACGCGACCGGTCTCAAACCGTCGCGGGTGACCGGCAAAACCGTGGCCGGTCCTGACAAGGCCCCTTACGATCCGGAACTCGCCGCCGCGGCGGTCACCCGCGACGTCGCCGACTTCGTCGAGACGGTGCGCGCGCGGCTGATCGAGGAGTCCGCGCGGATCGGCAGGCCCGCCCTCGTCGTGGCCGCCTTCGACACCGAACTGTTCGGTCACTGGTGGCACGAGGGCCCGGAATGGCTCGAGCAGGTGCTGCGCGCGCTGCCCGAGGCCGGCGTCACCGTCGGCACCCTGGCCGACGCCCGCGACAACGGCTTCGTCGGCGAACCTGTGCAGCTCACCGACTCGTCGTGGGGCTCGGGCAAGGACTGGCGGGTCTGGGCGGGAGACCAGGTCGCCGACCTCGTCGAGCTCAACGCCGACGTGGTCCGGCTGGCTCTGGACACCCTCGACAAAGTCCGCGGCACCGGCCCGGCGCTGCGCGACCCGGTCGCCGACCAATTGCTGCGCGAGGCGATCCTGACGGTCTCCAGCGACTGGGCGTTCATGGTGAGCAAGGACTCCGCGGCCGGGTACGCCAGGGACCGCGCGCACGAGCACGCGCACGCGGTGCGCGAACTCGCCGAGGCCATCGGGGCCGGCCAGTTCGCCAAAGCGGCCCGGCTCGCGGCAGGATGGAACGCGGCCGACGGATTCTTCCCAGGTCTGGACGCGCGGCGGTTGCCGACCGCTGTCCCGTCGGCCGCCGCTGAAGGATTCGTATGAAGATTTTGATGGTGTCGTGGGAGTACCCGCCGGTGGTGGTCGGCGGACTCGGCCGGCACGTCCACCACCTGGCGGTGGAACTGGCCGCGGCCGGGCACGAGGTCGTCGTGCTGGCCCGCAGGCCCACGGGCACCGACTCGGTCACCCATCCCACGCACTCCTACATCGCCGACGGTGTGCTCGTCGTGGCGGTGGCCGAGGACCCGCCGTGCTTCGACTTCGGCGAGGACATGCTCGCCTGGACGCTGGCCATGGGCCACGCCATGGTCCGGGCCGGTGTGGCGCTCGGCAAACCGGGCGTCGGCGAGGGCTGGACTCCCGATGTGGTGCACGCGCACGACTGGCTCGTGGCGCACCCCTCGATCGCGCTGGCCGAGTTCTACGACGTGCCGCTGGTGGCGACCATCCACGCCACCGAGGCGGGCAGGCACAGCGGCTGGGTGTCGGGCCGGGTCAACAAGCAGGTCCACTCGGTGGAGTGGTGGCTGACCAACGAGGCCGACCAGCTCATCACCTGCTCGTCGTCGATGCAGGACGAGGTCGAGCGGCTGTACGGGCCCGAACTCGCGCCGATCACGGTGATCCGCAACGGCATCGATGTCGGCGCGTGGACCTTCCGGCCGCGCGCGCCGCGCTCGGGTCCGCCGAAGCTGCTGTATGTGGGCAGGCTCGAGTACGAGAAGGGCGTGCAGGACGCCATCGCGGCACTGCCGCGCATCCGCCGCGCGCACCCGGGCACCACGCTGACCGTGGCCGGCGTGGGCACCCAGTTCGACTGGTTGCGCGAGCGCGCCCGGGTGCACCGGGTGGCCAGGGCGGTCCAGTTCGTGGGCAGTCTCGGGCACGAGGAACTGCTGGGCTGGCTGCACGGCGCGGACGCGATCGTGCTGCCGAGCCGCTACGAACCGTTCGGCATCGTCGCGCTCGAAGCCGCGGCCGCCGGCGTGCCGCTGATCGCCTCCACCGCCGGTGGGCTGGGTGAGGCCGTGATCGATGGCGTCACCGGCGCGTCGTTCGAACCGGCCGACGTGGACGGGCTCGTCGACGCGGCCCGCGCCGTCCTCGACGATCCGGCCACCGCGCAGGACCGGGCCTACAACGCCCGCGAGCGCCTCACCGCCGACTTCGCCTGGGACGTGGTCGCCGCGGAGACCGCGCAGGTGTACTCGGCGGCGAAACGCCGGGTGCGGACCTCGCTGGGCCGCCCCGACATCGTGGAACGGCCGCTACCGGAGCGCGACCCGAAGTAGCAGGCGCCGCTCGACGCGCGACCGTCCCGACGGCGCGCGCCGAGCTCGAGTTCACCCACAACGCATGACGCCGCCGTCGCGGCCCGCCCCTACCGTCACTGGTGCCGACACCACGACGAAGGAGCCGTCCATGCCCCTGCAGCCGATTCCCGACCTGCCCGCCGCGACCATCGGCTTCCGCGCCTCCGGAACCGTCACCGCCGAGGACTACACCCAGGTCCTCGACCCGGCCATCGAAGCGGCCCTGCGACACCAGCAGCCGGTCAACATCGTCTACGTCCTCGGCCCCGACTTCGACCGCTACTCCCTCGACGCCATGTGGCAGGACATGAAACTGGCCCGCGTCCCCCGCAGCGCCTGGGGCCGCATCGCCCTGGTCACCGACCACAAAACCCTCGGCGAAGCCGTCCACCTCTTCGGCTTCCTCATCCCCGCCGAAGTCCGGGTGTTCCCGGTGTCGGCGGAAAGCGACGCACTGGCCTGGGTGGGTTGACGTAGCTGGTCACGGTAGCTTCCACGATTCAAACGTGAGCTGCGTAACACCTCCGTCCCCGGTACCGACAATCCTCGGCATCGCCGCTGAATCGCGGTGTGCGGCAAGGGGGTCAGCGAGCGGGTCGGCTGCATCACCTTGCGGGTGATTGTCGTGCCGAGTCTCGAAGGGTGAGCTGCCGCTGTGTCGTCTCCGCTGTTGTCCAAGGGCCAGAACATCGCACTGCCGGAGGATGTCGACCGTATCGACATCCTGATCGGCTGGCCCGAGCCGGCGATCGAGGTCGACGCCTCGGCGCTGCTGCTCGGCCCGGACCGGCGGGTCGGCTCGGACGCGGACTTCGTCTTCTACAACCAGCCCGAATCCCCGGACGGCTCGGTGCGATTCCTCGGCACGAGCGCGACCGAGGAAGGCATGCAGGCCAGAATCGCCCTGGACCTCTCCGCCGTCCCCGACCGGGTGCACACCATCGCGCTGGCCGGCAGCGTCGGTTCGGGCACCTTCGGCGACCTCGGCAAACTCGCTCTCCACGTCATCGATCCGGCAGGCGGCTCGCTGGCCGAGTATCTGACCGCCGACGCCGACACCGAATCGGCCTTCGTCTTCGGCGAGGTCTATCGCCGTGACGGCGGGTGGAAGGTCCGTGCGGTCGGCCAGGGCTGGGATTCGGGGCTGAGCGGGCTGGCAACGGACTTCGGTGTCTCGATCGACGACGCCGAACCAGCACCGGAGGAAGCACCGATCGAACCGACGCCACCGGAAACGACGCCGGAACCGACGCGGGCCGCCGGCGTCCGGACCGCCAAGCGCCCGGTCCGCAAGGCCAAGCCCATCGAATTCCGGCAGGCCGAGGCGGAGGGCTGGCAACCCGCACGGCTGTTCTCGGTCATCGGTGTGGGCGCGGGCGAGGAACAGGAACGGCGCACGACGTCGGCGCTGATCGCGACCATGCAGGCGGTGCGACCGTTCGCCCGGGCGGTCTGCGCCAGGATGGGCGCGCCCGCAGGCGCTTTCGAGGGGTACATCGAGGTCCAGTACGAGGCGGGTGATTCCAAGGTCGTCCCGGACGCTGTCCTGAAGGTGAGCCGGGGAGCCCGGCAGTGGACCGGGCTGCTCGAAGTGAAGACGGGCACGGGCAAGCTCAGGAAGGACCAGCTCGAGAGCTACCTCGATATCGCACGGCGGAAGAAGTACGACGTCGTCGTCAGCCTGTCCAACGACATTCCTGCGAGCCCGGGTGAGCTGCCCGTGCAGGTGGACCGCCGCAAGCTGACGAAGGTCGCCCTGCGCCACCTGTCCTGGGCCGAGATCGCCCACGAGGCGAGGATGCTGCTGTCCCACGGCGGGATCGACGACCCGTTGCAGTCCTGGATCCTGGCCGAGTTCCTGCGGTTCCTCGACCATCCGCGCTCGGGCGCCGCGGAATTCGTCGACATGGGCAGGCACTGGGTGACGGTGCGCGACGCCGTCACGGCGGGCACGCTGCGGGCGGGTGATCAGAAGGCCTTCGCGGTGGCCGACACATGGGTCTCGCTGAGCAGGCACCTCGCCCTGCGACTGACCGCCGAACTCGGTGTCGAGGTCAAACACATCCTGGCCCGCAAGCACCGGACCGATCCGGCGGCCCGCGCGGCCGCTGTCGCCGAGCGGCTGGCCACCGACGGCTCGTTCGAGGCCGTGTTGCGCATCCCCGACACCGCGGGCGACCTGACCGTCGTCGCCGACATCCGCACCAACAAGGTCCGCTGCCGCACCACGATCGCCGCACCGGACGAAGGCACCGCGGCCCGCCGCGTCTCCTGGCTGACCAGGCAACTCACCGACGCCCCCGGCCGCCTCCAGATCGAAGCCGTCTTCGCCGAACGCGGCAACGAGACCTGCGAACTGCTCGACACAGTCCGCGCGAACCCGAAGTCCCTCACCGAAGGACGCACCACCCCGATCGTCTCGTTCACCCTCGAACAGACCTTTCCGATGGGCAGCAAACGCTCCGGCACCGCCGCCAGCTTCATCTCCAGCGTGACGTCGGCGACCGATGCGTTCTACGGCAGCGTGGTCCAGCCGCTGCGCGAATGGGTTCCCGCGGCCCCGGTCCAAACCGACATCACCCCCGCCGAACCCGGCGAGTAACCACTTACCGACCCAATGACGATCACGAAGGGTTCCACGTTGCCTGGCGTTGTCTTGAGCAAAGGCGAAAACACAACTCTGACCAGCGGCAAGGTGACGCTATCGGTCGGCGTCACCACGATCGCGATCGATGTCTCAGCGCTACTACTCGGCAGCGCTCGCAAGGTTCGCTCGGACGCCGATCTGGTCTTCTACAACAATCCGTCCCACGACGGTGTCGTCCTGGCTGGATCGTCCATCGACATCGCGCTGCACAGCATCCCGGTCGATGTCGACAAGGTCGTCCTGGTCGCGAGCGCGGACCCGTTGCACCCGGGCGCCGTCTTCACCAAATCCCCACGGCTGACGGTGACCGGCGCCGACGGTGCTTCTGTCGAGTTCCAAGCGCCGGACTTCGCCGATCGTGAGACGGTGGTCGTGCTTGCGGAGGTGTACCGGAGAAACGGTGAGTGGAAGGTTCGGGCGATCGGGCAGGGCTACGCTGCCGGTCTGGCCGGCTTGGCCGCGGATTACGGCGTCGACGTCGAGGACGATGCGCCGGTACCCCTTGCTGCCGGCCCAGATCTGACGAAGATCGGCAGTCGAGCACCGGCGCTGCTGCCCGTCGCGCGCTCGGCGGGCGAAGCCTTGATGAGCGCCGGTCTCGGCGGCAAGCGCGCAGCCGTCTACCTGGTTCTCGACCACAGCTACGAAATGAAGGAGATGTACGAGTCGTTCGCTGTTCAGGCTTTCGCGGAACGTGTGCTCGCACTCTCGGCGAACCTCGATGACGACGGCACGGTGCCGATTGTCTTCTCAGGCGAGAGGACTCCGTTCGTCGAGGAGATGCGACTCGACAATTATCGCGGGCGGATCGCCCAACTCCATACGCAAGTCGACTGGGGATGGGGACAGGTCGATGAGGCAATGCGCTGCGTGATCAACCACTACCAGGAATCAATGGCATCCGATCCCGCATTGGTGATCGTGCAGGTCGGAAACGAGCCCGACGACAAAGCCGCGGTCCGGACATTGCTTCAGAACAGTGCCGCACTCGGCGTCTTCTGGATATTCGTCGGGTTCGGCCGGGGCAAGCTGGCATTCTTCAAGAATCTCAACTCCTCCACATCAGCCAGATTCGGCAATGCCGCCTTCTACAATGTCGGCCAGAATCCAGGCGCTGTACCCAACGAGAAGTTCTACCAGGACTTGCTGAACGGCTTTGATGCTTGGGCACAGGCCAACCGCTAGTCCGCATTACGTCGCGTCAGTCGAGAGCACAGCGTTTCGAGGTCGGGGAGGATTTCGTAGAGACGGTGTCTCTCCCCACCTCAGGCCGGGGGTATGCCGTTGTTGTGGTAGCGGGTGGCGGCGTTCCAGAGGAAGAAGCCGTCTATGCCCGCGTCGCGGGTGGCGTCGATCTGGGCGCGGAGTTCGGTGTCGCCGTAGGTGACGCCGAGGCTGAAGTCCTGGAGCCAGGGGATGACTTTCGCGCCGGTGCCCGCGGTGACCGTGCGGAAGTCCTGGAGGGAACGGAAGACGATGTCGTAGGGCTGGGCGTTGGGGTTCGCGACGCCGTATTCGCCGGCGTTCCAGTGCGAGGGGTAGATCATGGGGGCCACGAAGTCGAGGTGGCGGGCCATGCGTGGAATGTCCTGCGCGATCTCCTCGGGGCGGGTGGAGGCGATGCCGTAGACGGCAGCGCTCAGGTGCGCGCCGGCCACGTGCACGGGGTAGCGGCTCTCGGCGAGGAAACCGGCGACCGCGTCGGTGGGACTCCCGGTGAGCCCGGCGAAACGCATGCTCGACAGGCTGCCGTCGGGGCGGCGGACGTAGTCGTACATGACACCGTCGAAGCCGAGCCGCGCGGCCTCCACCGCGAGATCGATGTTGTAGCCGCGGACCTCGGCCTGGCCCACATTGGTGAACGCGATGGGACCGTAGTGGCTGGAATAGGGCTGCCCGGACGGGTTCTGGATCACCCAGTCGGGCCTGCCGCTGTGCCAGGCCCACGCGGCCAGCGTCGGATCGCGGAACGCGACGATGCGCCCGACCACCTGCAGGCCCAGGTCGTGCAGTTGGCGCAGCGCCGACGGCGCGTCGTAGATGGCGGCGACAGCGCCGGATTCGCGGGCCAGCGGCACCTGTGAGTCGTAGCCGACGACGCCGTCCTCGTCCTTGATGTCGAGCTGCACGGTGTCGATCCGGCCCTCGCGGGCGAGCTCCAGCACGGCCTCGCGCAGGCCCTCGTGCGACCACGCGTGCGCGGTGACATGCACGGCCCGCATGCGCGGCAACGCCAGCGCCGTCACGACGGTACTGCTGCTGCGATTGCCCGCGGCGTCGACCGCGACGACCTCGACGGCGGGCGCCCACGGCACCGAGAGTTCGAAGGCGCCGTCCGGTGCCGGTGCCACGGTGTCCGTGCCGATGGACACCGTGACCGCGTCGACGGCCTTACCACGCACCACGATCGGCGCGCGATAGGAGCGAACGAGATCGGGCGGCGCCACCTCCAGTACCGGCGCCACGGTGTCGGCCGCGGCCTGCTCACCGGAGCGGCTCAGCGCGAAACCCGCCACCAGTGCCACCACCACCGCCGCGAGGACCGCCCCCGAGGCGATCGTCGCCCATCCTCGCCGCTCACCCGACCGGATCCGCAATCCCAACGCCCGCACCACTTTCCACTCCGGTTGCCAGGTCACTATGGCCCAGTCACGGCGGCGGCGGCCGGTTATCGCAAGATCGAGGGAAAACCTGTGCCGCCGCGTAACATTGCCGCGATGGTGGCTGGTTCCGACGCGACGATCCGGCTCCTGCCGGGATTACTGCTGGCCGCGGCGCTCACCGCGTGCACGACCGAAACGCCCGCTCCCGCCACGCCACCCGCCGTGACCACGCAGGCGCCGACGCCACCGGATCCGGCCGCGGTCGCCGCCAACGAACTGGGTTCGGTTCCGGTCCTGATGTATCACCAGATCACACCGCACCCGGCAGGCGAATACGACCAGACCCCAGGCGAATTCCGGGACGAACTGGAACGGCTCTACCGCGAGGGCTATCGTCCGGTGACCGCCGCGCAGTACATCGCGGGCGAGATCGGGCTGCCCGCGGGCACCCATCCGGTGGTGCTCACCTTCGACGATTCCACCCGCAGCCAGCTCGCCTTCACCGACACCGGCGACGTCGTTCCCGACAGCGCCGCGGGCATCCTGGCCGAATTCGGTTCGCGCTACCCGGATTTCCGCCCGGTCGCCACCTTCTACGTCAACAACGAGCCCTTCGGCGGCGATCCGCGGGCCCTGCCCTGGCTGGCCGCGCACGGCCACGAGATCGGCGCGCACACCGCCGATCACGCGAACCTCGCGAGCCTGGACGCCGACGGCGTGCAGCGCGAACTGGTGCGGAACGTGCGCGCGGTGACCGACGCCGCGCCGGGCGTCACGATGCGCACGATGGCGCTCCCCCTGGGCATCCACCCGCGTGATCGCGCGCTGGCCGCCGCGGGCAGCTGGGACGGCACCGCCTACCGCTTCGACGCCGTGATGCTGGTCGGCTCGAATCCGGCCCCCGCCCCGTTCGCCACCGTCGACCCCGGCGGCGTCCCGCGCATCCGCTCGGGCCGGGGCACGGTCGCGTTCGACTCGGCCCACTGGCTGGACTGGCTGGCCGCCCACCCCGACCAGCGCTACACCGCCGACGGCGACCCCACCCGGGTCTCCTTCCCCCGCCACCTCACCGGGGAACTCGACCCACGCTGGGCCGACCGCGCCCACCCGTACTGAGGTCAGGCGTCGGGGGTGAAGGTGAAGATCTCGCCGACGCGGGTGGCCACGACGACCTCGCCCTCCGGGCCGACGGAGGTGCCGACGGTGGTGCCGGTGGCGCCGGTCAGGGCGTCGGAGTCGACGGTGTTGCCGGTGGCGGTGTCGAAGGTGATCAGGCTCAGGCCCGCGCCGATGGCGGCGACGGTGTAGCCGATGCCGCCCGCGGTCTGGACAGGGATGCCGCGCAGGGCGAGGTCCTTGCGTTCCCAGACGAGGTCGGCGCGGTCGCCGCTGTCACGCAGGGCCGTCAGGTGGCCCTCGTCGCCCGCGGGGACGAGCACGTCGTCGACCACGGAGATGCCGCCGCTGGGGATCCAGCCCAGGGCGTGGGTCCAACGGGTGCTGCCGTCCTCGGCGTTCACCGCGATCAGGCGGCCGCTGTTGTCGCCGACGTAGACCGTGTCGCCGTCGCCGGACAGGGTGGGGCTGGTGGCGCTGCCGCCGGTGAGCATGTCGGCGCTCCACTCCTGGGCGACCTTGCCGTCGGCGTAGCGCATCGCCCGCAGCGAGGCGGCGGTCTTGCCGGGCTCCCAGACGGTGACGAAGAACCGGCCGGTCTCGGGATCGACGGCGGTGGTGTTGGCGACCGCGCAGCGCGGGCCGCCGGTGTGGCAGTCGTCGAGGCCGTCGCCGGAGGCGGGCCGGGTGAGGCCGGGCAGCCGCAGGAAGTCGGGTTCGCCGAGCAGCTGCAGCGTCGGGACCTCGCGGCCGCCGGTCTGCCTGCTCAGGACGTCGACCTGGCCGGACTGGGTCACCGTCAGGACGCGGCCGTCGCCGGTGAACTGGATGGCCACCGGTACCCCGGCCACCGGGGTGCGCCAGCGCGGCTGGCCCAGGTAGTTGAAGGAGTTCACCGCGCCGTCGTCGCCCACGTAGACGTTGCTGACCGCGTCGACCACGGTCGGCGCCTCGATCGTCGACGGGCCGAGCGGGTTGCAGAAGCGTTTGCGGCCGGTGCGCATCTGGAACGAGAAGATCGCGCAGTTGCCGGTGCTGGTGGTGACGAACATCTGGCCCTCGGGGCCGATGGTCAGCGGCTGGGCGATCGGGCCGCCGACCGGGCGCGACCAGCTCAGGGTCATCGACTCCGCGCCGGCCACGGGGCTCGCGCCACCGTTGCGCCCGTCGTGATGGACTGCGGGCCAGCCCTTTCCGGAGCCGACGGTGATGTCGTCGACATCGGTGCCACATCCCGCCAGGGCCACCACACCGGCGGCAGCGAGCGAGGCCACGACGCGAGTCCGAGTTCGCACCTGCTGATCTCCCTGTTCAATAGAGCCGATGATCGGGGTATCGCACGGTAGGCGTGCGCTCCGAAAGTACTCTGTGTTACCGATGACCGAATCCCCGGGGCTGGCCCGGTGCGATCACGACGGGAGAGTAGTTCGTGACGAGCATGTGGGGCGCGCCGCTGAGCGCGCGCTGGCGCGGTTCGCGCCGCCGCGATCCGCAGCAGGCCCGTTTTCTGACCAGGGACTCGCTGCGCTGGGTGCTCGCCAATCGCGCCTACACCCCGTGGTACCTGGTGCGGTACTACCGGCTGTTCAAATTCCGCCTGGCCAACCCGCACATCGTGCTGCGCGGCATGGTGTTCCTGGGCCGCAATGTGGAGATCCACGCGACCCCGGAACTGGCCCGCATGGAGATCGGCCGCTGGGTGCACATCGGTGACGGCAACGCCCTGCGCTGCCACGAGGGCTCGCTGCGCATCGGCGACAAGGTGGTCTTCGGCAAGGACAACGTCGTCAACACCTACCTCGACATCGAGATCGGCGAGTCCACCCTGGTCGCGGACTGGTGCTACATCTGCGACTTCGACCACCGGATGGACGACATCACCCTGCCCATCAAGGACCAGGGCATCGTGAAGAGCCCGGTCCGGATCGGCCCCGACACCTGGATCGCCGCCAAGGTCACCGTGCTGCGCGACACCCGGGTCGGGCGCGGCTGTGTGCTGGGCGCGCACGCGGTGGTGCGCGGCGACGTCCCCGACTACAGCATCGCCGTCGGCGCGCCCGCCAAGGTCGTGAAGAACCGCAAGGTCGCCTGGGACTCCACCGCCGACCAGCGCGCCGCCTACGCCGCGGCCCTGGCCGACATCGAGCGCAAGAAGAACGCCACCGCTCAGGCCTGAGTCCGTCCCGTACCGCCTGTCGGTGGCAGGCGGTACGGTCGGCGGCGTGGAGAGCTATGCGGCGCTGCTGCGGGGCATCATGCCCACCAACCCGAACATGCGGAACGAGAAACTGCGCGGGGTGCTCGAGGGGCTCGGGTTCGAGAAGGTCTCCTCGGTGCTCACCAGCGGCAATCTGGTGTTCCGCACCGGCGACGAGCCCGCCGGTCTGGAGGACCGCATCCAGGAAGCGCTGGCCGCCGAGCTGGGCATCCCCGGCGGCACGATCATCCGCAGCCATCCGGAACTGCGCGCGCTGCTCGACCGCGACCCGTTCGAGGGCCGTCCGCACGAACGCGGCTCCTATTTGACGGTCACCTTCTTCAAAGACCGGATGCGCGCCGCGGACACCACCGCCTTCACCGACGACCCGCTCACCGAGGTCATCGGCTATGACCGCGACGCGCGCGCCTTCCTCACCGTCATCGACAACAGCACCGGCGCCACCCCCGATTTCATGGCCCGCCTGGAGAAGACCTACGGCAAGGACATCACCACCCGCACCTGGCTCACGGTGCAGCGCGTGGTGAAGAAGATGGAAGCCTGAGCTCAGGCGGTCGGCGCGACCGCCGTGCAGAGGAAGACCACACCCGCGCGGCCGACACGGGTGATCACCAGCGTGTACGGCGTCGAACCCCGCGGCTTGAGCTTCTTGCGCAGGGCGTCGGGGTCGATGTCGATGCCGCGCACCAGGATCTCCAGCGCACCACAGTCGCGGCGGGCGAGTTCCTGGCGCAGGGTCTTCTCGCGCAGCTCGAAGCGGTCTTCGATGCGGAACCCGCGCATCCCCGGGGGGACGGTGTCGCCGGTCAGGTAGGCGATCTGTGGATCGAGTTGCCAGAGGCCGTGTTTCGCGGCGTAGTGGCGCACCAGGCCCGCGCGCACCACCGCGCCGTCCGGGTCCACGATCCATTCGCCCGGGGCGCGCTCGGGGATGTCGTCGGGCGCGGTGTCGGTGAGCATGGTCGCACCGCCCCGGGAATCGAGGACGGTCGCCCGGCGGGTGACGCCGGGTTCGGCCAGTCCGGGTGACCAGAGGCAGGCTTCGCGGACGGCGCCGTCGAGCGAGACGATCTCGATCTCGCCCGCCCAGCCGAGGCGGTCGAAATCCAGGCCGGGCGCCGACTTCACGGCGATGTCGCGGCCCGCGTACGCGGCCAGCAGATCCGGCAGCGGCGGCTGGAGTTTCGCGGGATCGTAGGTGCGGCGGCCGTCCGCGCGCCGGGCCGGATCGGCGATGATCACGGTGTCGCGAGAGGTAGGGGTGAGGGCGTCGGCCCTGGCCAGCGCGACAGCACCGGGCCCGAGGCCATCGAACGCCCGGCCACCCGCCCCGGCAGCGGTGACCGAGAGGCGATCCGGTGCGCCGGACGCGGAACCGGGGGCTGCGGGGTCATCCGGCGACAGGCCGGGATCGGGCGCCTGCACCGGGGCGACACCGAGGTTGTGCGCGGCGATCGCGAGGCGGACGTCATCGAGATCGCTGCCGAGTACCGCCGGGCACGTGCGCACGAGTTCGGCCAGCTCGGCGCCGATCGAACAGGTGACATCGTGGACCGCGCGGCCCGCGAGCCGACCGGCCCGGTGCCGGGCGACCAGGGCGGGCGTGGCCTGCTGCAGCGCGTCGTCGGTGAACAACCAGCTGCCGGATCCGGGCAGCTTCGCCGCGGCCTTGCGCCGCAACCGCACCGTCTCGATCAGCGCGGCCGCGTGCTCGGCGTGCGCGCGACGCACCTGCTCGATGTCACGCAGGTGCGTCGCGGAGGTCAGCTCCAGCCGGTCGACCTCGGCGAGCGCGGCGATCCCCGCCGCGCTGCCCAGGTAGGCGACATCGTCGCGGCCGAAGCGGTAGCCCACCTACTTCTGCGCCGCGCCCGGCTTCACGCCGGTGATCATCGCGTTGTAGAAGAACTCGCGCGGGACGACCTTGCGCAGCACGTTCTCGTCGAGCCAGCTCAGGCCCAGCCAGGCGCGGTACTGCGCCATGCGGTAGCCCATGGTGAGCTTCTCGTCGGGAACGGCGGCCTCGAAGGTGCGCACCGGCCAGCCCCACAGGGCGGCGGCGAATTCCTCGGTGGTGGCCTTCACGTCGACCGCGCCGGCCGACTTCGCCATCTTCTCCAGATCGCTCGGATCGAAGGTGTGCAGGTCCACCACGGCCTCGAGCGCGGCGGCCCGGGAGGACTCGTCCAGCTCGGTCTGCGGACGGCGCCAGCCCGACAGGAACGGCAGCTTGGTGATCTCGGTGGTCACCTTCCAGGTGGCCTGGCCCAGCTTGCGCGCGTAGAAGTTGCCCACGGTGGTCGGCTCACCGGCGAAGACGAAACGCCCGCCCGGCTTGAGCACCCGCAGGCACTCCTTGAGCGCGAGCTCCACATCGGGGATGTGGTGCAGCACGGCGTGGCCGCACACCAGGTCGAAGGTGTCGTCCTCGTACGGGATGGTCTCGGCGTCGGCGACGCGGCCGTCCACGTCCAGGCCCAGGTGCTCGGCGTTGCGCAGCGCGACCTTGACCATGCCGGGCGAGAGGTCGGTGACCGAGCCGGACTTCGCGATGCCGCCCTGCATGAGGTTCAGCAGGAAGAACCCCGTGCCGCAGCCGAGCTCGAGCGCCCGCTCGTAGGGCAGCGGGGCGGGGCCGACCGCGAGGTCGAACCGGCCGCGGGCATACGCGATACAGCGTTCGTCATAGGAGATCGACCACTTGTCGTCGTACGTCTCCGCTTCCCAGTCGTGATACAGGACCTGGGCGAGCTTGGTGTCCTTCAGCGCTGCTTCGACCTCGGCCTCGGTGGCGTGCGGGTTCGGCGCCGGGTCATCGGGGTGAACCGTCATAACCGCCAAGAGTAATAGGAGACCCTGAGCACGCAATCGGCGGTCTTGTTTCCGGCCGTTCCAACTGGTCGTCCGACCGGACCGACCGTCAGCGCCCGGTGAAAACCGCGCTGTTGGGGCCCTCGGCGGCGAAGGCGCGGGTGCCGGTGCGGGCGTCGTCGGTGTCGAACAGCGCCGACCATTCGGTGACCGCGGTGGAGTGCGCGTGCGGGCCCGCCTCGAAGACCGCCTTGGCGGCGGCCAGGGCGCGCGGCGCGGCCGTGACGAACTGCTCGGCCCAGCGGCGCGCGGCGGCCAGGACATCGTCGGGGGCGACGACCTCGTCGACCAGACCCAGCGTGGCGGCCTCCTCGGCGTCGACGAAACGACCGGTGTAGACGAGGTCCTTGGCCCGGCTCGCGCCGATCAGCAGCGAGAGCCTGCGGATCCCGGACAGCGGGATCAGGCCCGCCTTGATCTGGGGCAGGCCGAGCTTGACGTTGTCGCCCACGATCCGGTGATCGGCGCCCAGCGCCAGCTCCAGACCCGCGCCCAGGCAGTAGCCGGTGATCGCGGCGACCGTCGGCTGCGGCACCCGGGTGAGGCAGCCCAGCGCCGCCTGCAGATCGGCCGCCATCGCGGCGGCCTGGCCCGCGTCGAGCTCGGCGAGTTCGCGCATCTCGTCGCCCGCGCTGAACACCCGCTCGTCGCCGTAGACGACGAGCGCGGCCACCCCGGGGTGCTCAGCCACCGTGGCCGCCGCCGCGGCCACCTCGCGGGCCAGCTGGGCGTCGACCAGGTTCAGCGGCGGACGATCGATGCGCAGCAGCGCGACGCCGCGAGCGGCGGGCTCGGCGGGCAGCTCGAGGGTGACGAATTCGGCCATGCGGCCAAACCTACCGGCCGCCCAGTGCGCTCCGCTGCGGCAGCTCCGCGAAATACCGCTCGTTGTCGGGGAAGTCCGTGAGCGGCGGGCCGTCGGTGGTCGGGGTGTAGGTCGGCATGATCGGGGTGATCGCGCGTTCGGCGGCCAGCACCGCGGCGGTGTCGGCGAATCCGCGCAGGCCGTCGAGCTGGGACCACGTGGGCGGCAGCAGCACATGTTCACCGGCCCGCCAGCTGTCCAGCGCGTCGGCCGGGGTGCGCCACAGCACCTGCGCGGCCTCGGTGGTGGCGCCGTCGGCGTCCTGGCCCTGCGGCAGCACGGCGACGAAGAAACGGGTGTCGTAGCGGCGGGGCTCGGCCTTCGGGGTGATCCAGTTGGCCCACGGCCGCAGCAGGTCCGCGCGCAGCACCAGGCCCTCGGCGGTCAGGAACTGCGCCAGCGAGAGTTCGCGGCGCTCCAGCTTGCCGCGCGCCTCGTGATAGACCGACGAGTCGCCGACGACGGTGTCGGCCGTGGGGCCTGCCAGCAGCACACCGCATTCCTCGAAGGTCTCGCGCACCGCGGCGGCGACGAGGGCCTGCGCGGCCGGTTCGGTGGTGGCCAGGCGTTCGGCCCACCAGGCGGGCTCGGGTCCGGTCCAGGCGATGTCGGCGGTGCCGTCGGCGCGGTCCACACCGCCGCCGGGGAAGACCGTCATCCCGCCGGCGAAGGCCATGCCGGTGACGCGGCGCTGCAGGAAGACCTCGATGCCGTCCGCGCCGTCGCGCACCAGAATCACCGTCGACGCGTCTTTGGCCGGCGCCACGGACTCACTCATACCGATCCCTCTCCACCACACCGTCGGGCACCACGCTGGATGGCCCGGAGAGCGCCGATCAGACCGGCGCCCTCCTCTGCACCCTAACGCCTGCTTGGTCGGCGCTGCGGCGGGATCAGGCGCGGCGGTGCTGACCCGCCCGCCGGGCCCGGCGGGCGAACCACCGGCCGTCGACCCGGTCCAGCGCGATGGACTGGCTGAACGCCGCGCTGAGGTTCGCGGCGGTGAGCACGTCCTCGAGCAGGCCCTGCCCGACCACCTCGCCCTCCTTGAGCAGCAGGGCGTGGGTGAAGCCCGGCGGGATCTCCTCCACGTGGTGGGTCACCAGGACCATGGCGGGCGCGTCGGGGTCGGCGGCCAGGTTGCCCAGCCGCTCCACCAGTTCCTCGCGGCCGCCCAGGTCCAGGCCCGCGGCGGGTTCGTCGAGCAGCAGCAGTTCCGGGTCGGTCATCAGGGCGCGCGCGATCAGCACCCGCTTGCGCTCACCCTCGGACAGGGTGCCGTAGGTGCGGTCGGAAAGATGTTCGGCGCCCAGGGTTTCCAGCATGTCGACGGCGCGGTCGGTGTCGATGTCGTCGTAGCGTTCCCGCCACCGGCCCAGCACCGCGTAGCCGGCCGAGACCACCAGGTCGCTGACCTTCTCGTCGACCGGGATGCGGCTGGCCACCGCCGCGGAGGACAGACCGATGCGCGGTCGCAGTTCGGTGACGTCGACGCGGCCGAGCGTCTCGCCCAGTAAATTCGCCGCGCCGGAGGTCGGATGGAGTTCGGCGGCGGCCATTCTCAGCAGCGAGGTCTTGCCCGCGCCGTTGGGGCCGAGCACCACCCAGCGTTCGTCGAGTTCGACCTGCCAGGTGACCGGGCCTACGAGCGTTCGGCCCGAGCGGCGGATGGTCACGTCGGAGAAGTCGATGAGCAGATCGGGATCGGGTTGCGACACGCGCTCCATCTTGGACCACGGGCGCCCTCAGCGCAGCGACCGGCCCGGGTGGGTTTCGTCCTCGCTGGTCGGCACCGGATGACGGCGCGGTGCGGGCTCCGAACGCAGCATCCGCGCGGCCACGAGCGAGATCGGCACCGACAGCAGCACCCACCCGATCAGGATCACCACAATCGTCGTCATCATCGCGGATCCTCCCTGCGCCTCGATGCGTACGGTCGACGGTTTGTATACCCCCAGGGTGCATCGGATACACGCGACCGCGACGGCGGGTCGCGAAATACGTAGCGGAACCGCGGGATTCGACGACGTGTCAGGTGGTCGTCGCGGGCACCGCGATCACGGTCATCGAGCCGGGCGCCACCTCGGTGAAGCCCGCGTCACGCACGGCCACCGCACGGCCCGCGTTCACCTCGGCGACCAGCTCGGCCCACTGCCGCGCACCGGCATCGCGCACGGCGCACCGGAACTCGCGCTCGGCCCAATCCGCGGCGGCCGCCACCGGCAGCGCGCCGGCCAGCAGCATGCTCGCGTGCCCGACCTGGGCCGCGGCCTTGCCCACCGACATCTCCAGCGCGGCGTTCACCCACAGCACCGGCAACGTCGGGTCGACTGGGCCGGGCTCGTCGTGCTCGAGGTCGGTGCCGCCGATCTGCAGCTTGCGGACGCGCTGATCGATCGCGCCGACCGGGCCGGGGACGAAGGCGCGGGCCTGGGCGCCGTCGACCTCCACGGTCACCCCGTCGACCTCGCCCGCGGCCAGCCACTGGGCGCCGCGGGCACGCCGGGCCACCTTCCTGATCCGGGAACGCTTCCACGCCAGATACCGCGGCTCCCACTCCCCGCCCGGGCCGGAGCGCGGGTCGAGGCAGACCGCGACGGCCGCAGCGGCGGCGGCCTCCAGCAGCGCGCTGCGGGGGGGCGGGTCGGCCTTGGGGATGTGCAGGACCATCTGCATCGCCTGGACCAGCGCGGGATCCTCGGGATCGCCGCCACCGCCGTAGCCGCGCGCCAGTTCGGCGTGCCGCGCCGCGAACGCGGCCGGATCGTCCCGGACCTGCTCCTCGGTCTCCACCCTGCTCAGCTCCGCGCTGCCCATCCCACAACACCCGATCATCCGACGCCGTCAACCCGCCCAGCCTAGCGACGACGCCGCGCCGGGCCGGGGTCCGCTAGTCGACCTGCACGTACAGGATGAACTCCGGTCCCGGCGCGAGCGGCGGTTCGGCGGCGGGACCGTAGGCGAACTGGAGGGTGGCCGTGCCGGGGCCGACCGCACGGAACGGGTACACCGTGCTGAGCCCCTCGGACTGCGGCGGTTCGGCGTGCAGCACGCCCTCTTCCACGTTCACCGGCGTCCACTGCCCGTGATCGTCGGGATTCTGCGGCAACCGGACCAGCAGGACCTGCCCGAGCTCGACGCCGACCGTGCTGCCGGTGAAACCCTGGTCGACCTCCACCGGGCCGACGGCCGCCGGGGTCGCCGTGGTCGGCAGGGTGATGGTCGTCGAGGAGAGGTAGGCGTCGTCATCGTCGTCGTCACCGCACCCGCTGAGCAGGCCCGCGACGACGAGCAGGACGACCGAGGACTTGCGGACCGATGCGCACTGCAGCACGGAACTCTCCCAACGCCGAAGGACTCCTGCGCTGGAGGCTAACGCCGCGCCGTCCCCTTTCGGGGACGACGCGCGGCACTACCGGCCGAGCAGCGGAACCCGGCGCACCCCGCCGTCGCGGGCGTCGGCGGCCTCCACCTCGTCACGGGTGACGCCGAGGATGAACAGCACCGCGTCCAGGTACGGATGCGACAGCGCCGTGTCGGCGACCTCGCGCAGCGCGGGCTTGGCGTTGAACGCCACGCCCAGTCCCGCGGCGTTGAGCATGTCGATGTCGTTGGCGCCGTCGCCGACCGCGACGGTCTGCTCCATCGGCACCCCGGCATCGGCCGCGAACTTGCGCAGCGCGGTGGCCTTGAACGCCCGGTCGACGATCTCGCCGACCACCCGGCCGGTGAGCTTGCCGTCGACGATCTCGAGGGTGTTGGCCTGCACAAAGTCCAGTTCCAGCTCGTGCGCGAGCGGCTCGATGACCTGCCGGAACCCGCCGGAGACCACACCGCAGCGGAAGCCGATGCGGCGCAGCGTGCGGATGGTGGTGCGGGCGCCGGGGGTGAGTTCGATGCGGTCGGCGACCTCGTCGATCACCGAGGCGTCGAGCCCTTCGAGGGTGGCCACCCGCTGCCGCAGCGATTCGGCGAAGTCGAGCTCGCCGCGCATGGCCGCCTCGGTGACCTCGCGGACCTGCTCCTCGACGCCGGCGTGCGCGGCCAGCATCTCGATGACCTCGCCCTGGATGAGGGTGGAGTCCACGTCGAACACGATGAGCCGCTTGGCCCGACGGGCCAGGCCCGCCCGTTCCACGGCGATGTCGACCTGCTCGGCGACGGCCACGTCGGCCAGCGCGGTGCGCAGCCGGGAGTCGGTGTCGGCGCCGGTGTCGGTCGCGGTGACCATCAGTTCCATGCCGGTCACCGGGTAATCGGCGATGCCCCGGATGGTGTCGATATTGGCGCCGAGGGCGGCCAGGATCCGCGAGATCGCGCTGAACGCGTGCGCGGTGACGGGCGCGCCGAGCACGACGACGGCGTGCGTCGACATCGGCGGCTTGCCGATCTGCGCGTCGACCGAGACGTCGACCTGCATGCCGACGGTGTTCATCGCCTCTTCGAGGTCGTCCTGCAACGCCTCGGCGTCGTTGGGGCACGACACCAGCACGCCCAGGGTGAGGCGACCCCTGATGACGACCTGTTCCACGTCCAGCAGGCTCACCTGATGCTTGGACAGCGCCGTCAGCAGCACGGACGTGACGCCGGGTCGGTCGGGGCCGGTGACGGTCACGAGAACTGTGGTGTCGGCCAAGTCGATCTGCTCCGTTCGATTACCCACAAAAAGAGTGTGCACCTGCTGGTCACCCAGCAGGTGCACACCCTTGGTCTTCCGGTGTTTCTTACTTCTTGGCCAGCGCGCCTTCGGTGACGTGCGTGGCGTGCTTACCCGAGCCCCAGCCCACGTGCGCCTCCGCCTTCATGCGGTCGACCATGTGCGGGTAGTGCAGCTCGAACGCCGGGCGCTCCGAGCGGATGCGCGGCAGCTCGTAGAAGTTGTGCCGCGGCGGCGGGCAGGTGGTGGCCCACTCGAGGGAGTTGCCGTAGCCCCACGGGTCGTCCACCGTGACGACCTCGCCGTAGCGGTAGCTCTTGAAGGTGTTCCACACGAACGGCAGCATCGACGAGCCCAGGATGAAGGCACCGATGGTGGAGATCGTGTTCAGCGTGGTGAAGCCGTCGCTGGGCAGGTAGTCGGCGTAGCGACGCGGCATGCCCTCGGCGCCCAGCCAGTGCTGCACCAGGAAGGTGGTGTGGAAGCCGACGAAGGTGGTCCAGAAGTGCCACTTGGCCAGGCGCTCGTCCATCATGCGGCCGGTGATCTTCGGGAACCAGAAGTAGATACCCGCGAAGGTGGCGAACACGATGGTGCCGAAGAGAACGTAGTGGAAGTGCGCGACGACGAAGTACGAGTCGGTGACGTGGAAGTCCAGCGGCGGCGAGGCCAGGATGACGCCCGACAGACCACCGAAGAGGAAGGTCACCAGGAAGCCGATCGACCACAGCATCGGTGATTCGAACGTCAGCTGACCGCGCCACATGGTGCCGATCCAGTTGAAGAACTTCACACCGGTCGGGACCGCGATGAGGAAGGTCATGAAGGAGAAGTACGGCAGCAGCACGGCGCCGGTGGCGTACATGTGGTGCGCCCACACCGCGATCGACAGCGCCGCGATACCGAGGGTCGCGTAGACCAGCGTGGTGTAACCGAAGATCGGCTTACGGCTGAAGACCGGGAAGATCTCGGACACGATGCCGAAGAACGGCAGCGCGATGATGTAGACCTCGGGGTGGCCGAAGAACCAGAACAGGTGCTGGTAGAGCAGGATGCCGCCGGTGGCCGGGTCGTAGATGTGGCCGCCCAGGTGGCGGTCGTAGGCCAGACCGAACAGCGCCGCGGTCAGCAGCGGGAAGGCCAGCAGCACCAGGACCGAGGTCACCGCGATGTTCCAGGTGAAGATCGGCATGCGGAACATGGTCATACCGGGCGCGCGCAGGCAGACCACGGTGGTGAGCATGTTGACGCCACCCAGGATGGTGCCCAGACCGGACACGGCCAGGCCCAGGATCCACAGGTCGGTGCCGACGCCGGGCGAGTGCAGGATGTCGGTCAGCGGCACGTACGCCGTCCAGCCGAAGTCCGCCGCGCCGCCGGGGGTCACGAAGCCCGCGGTCGCCATGGTGCCGCCGAACAGGTACAGCCAGTAGCTGAACGCGTTCAGTCGCGGGAAGGCGACGTCGGGGGCGCCGATCTGCAGCGGCAGGATGATGTTGGCGAAGCCGAACACGATCGCCGTCGCGTAGAACAGCAGCATGATCGTGCCGTGCATGGTGAACAGCTGGTTGAACTGCTCGGGCGAGAGGAACTGCAGACCCGGGCGCGCCAGCTCGGCGCGCATGAGCAGCGCCATGAGACCGCCGACCAGGAAGAAGCTGATCGCCGTCACCAGGTACATGGTGCCGAGCACCTTGGGGTCGGTGGTGGTGACCGCCTTGTACAGGAACGAGCCCTTGGGCCCGGTCCGAGCAGGATACGGTCGAGTCGCTTCCAACTGAGGGACTGGCCTGGGCTCTACCGCAGTCACTGATCCTCCTGAAGATGCCTGTACGTCACTCGCAGGCTCGCCGTCCTCGTCACCAGACACACGACGGTCAGCATGCGTTGGAGTGAATCGTAAACCGTGCTGCCGCAGCATTCCGCGCGGGTCCTACTCTGTGTCGTATTCAGCGCGCCGTAGACGAGCCGCGGCGCGCCGGACCGGCACCGCTGTCGATCTTCCTCCGCAGGTCGGGCGGGTGCAACGGTTGTCGGCGATGACTTTTCGCCCGGCGAGGCGTCATGATCGATGACGGTGGGCACGCCCGCCACCGTCTCTGTCGAGCTATTCCCCCGCAGCCGAGGAGTCGTCATGTCCGTCGTCGTCAAGCCCGGTGATCCCACCTGGGTCGATCTGTACACCGCCGATCTCGATCGCGCCATCGCCTTCTACGGCGAGCTGTTCGGCTGGACCGCCGAACGCGGTGGCGAGGAATTCGGTGGCTACACCACCTTGTGCAAGGACGGCAAGGCCGTCGCCGGCGCGATGAACCGCGTCCCCGACGACGGCGATCCGTTCCCCGACCGCTGGACCGTCTACCTGGCGTCCGAGGACGCCGCCGCCACCACCGCGAAGGCGAGCGCCGCCGGCGCGAACGTGTTCGTCGCGCCGATGGCGGTCGGCGATCTGGGCACGATGGCGGTGCTGGCCGATGTCGGCGGCGTCGGGGTCGGCGTGTGGCAGGCCGGGGAGTTCCCCGGGTTCGAAGCGATCGGCTACGTGGCCGACGGCACCTGGCGCGACCACGACGGCGTGCCGTCCTGGTTCGAGCTGATGACCCGCGCCTACGAACCGTCGCTGACCTTCTACCGCGAGGTCTTCGGCTGGACCGACACCTTCGCCGTCGCCGACACACCCGAATTCCGCTACACCACCATCCACGCCACCTCCCCCATGCTCGGCGGCGTCATGGACGCCACCGGCCACCTCCCCGAAGGCATCCCCGGCGCGTGGACGGCCTACTTCGGCGCCGACGACGTCGACAAGACCGCCGCCCAGGCCGTCGCCCTCGGCGGCGCCGTCGTCTTCGACCCGATGGACACCCCCTACGGCCGCCTGGCCGGCCTCACCGACCCCACCGGCGCCCACTTCAGCATCGGCGGCAACGCGCGCTGAGCGGTGTGGCGGCGTGTTTTCCCGCCGCCACACTTGGCGCTAGTCTCGACCGACGCCCGGTGGGGGCGGTGTCGATTCAGTGCTTTGCGGGGGGGAACATGTCCGACAATCAGTCGACCGAGCGCGCGCGTCCACAGAAGCCTTGGCCGATCGTCGCCGGAGTGATCGGCGCCGTGCTCCTCGCCGGTGGCGTCGCGCTGGCGCTGTACAGCCAGTTCGTCGCCGCGCCGATTCCGGTGCCGCTCGACAGCTACCCGGAAACCGGCGATTTCCCCTTCCGCCTCGTCCGGGGAACGCTGGTGTTGGCCGGCGCGGTGGCGCTGGTCGGCGTGGTGGTGCTGCGCTGGGGGCGCCGCGGCGACGAGCGGGCCGCGAGCGTCACCGCGGGCGCGGTGCTCGCGCTGCTGGCGGTGCTGTTCGGCGGCATCGTGTTCGCGGTGACCGCGCACATCCCCTCGACCTATCAGCGGCTGACGTCGGTCTTCGTCGTGACGACGCGGGTGCCGTCCGCGATCGCCGCCCTCGGCCTCGTCACCCTCGGCGCGGTGCTCGTCTTCGGGTTCGTGGCGAAGCCGGCAGGTTCGGCTCCCCGCCGCGGTGCGATCGTTCTGGCCGTCCTCGTCGGAGTCGTCTCGGTGCTGGGCGGCACGGGTGTCGCGGTCCTGCTCGGCGACGACAGCGGCGCTGTCGATCACGTGACGGCCGTGCGCGGCCCGATTTCCGACGTACCCACGACTCTCGGTCGGGAGAAGTTCCGTATCCAGCTGCCGGTCGAACCCGACCAGGGCACACGAGTGCTCCGCACCGACACGGGATTCCTCGTCTCGACCAGGGTCGGCATCACCGCGTACGACGGCGCGACAGGCGCCGAACGCTGGCACTACCGGCGCCTCGGGGTCAGCTCCGACACGGTGGGGAACCTGGCGGCCAAGACGATCTCGCTGCGGGGCGACGGTGTGGTGCTGACCTTCTGGGAGAAGCGCGGATGGCTGGCCTTCGACGCCGACACCGGCGAATCGCTCTGGGCCGATGCGGATTTCGGCAACTACAGGGGGTTCGTTGTCAGCGGACACCTGCTGGCCTCCGTCACCGAGGACGGACGGGTGACGCGCTATGACCCGCGATCCGGACACGCCCTGTGGACCACCCCAGCCGGACCGGCCGAATGCACCACGAGCAAGCACAGCGTCGTCGCCACCATGACCGCGATCTACCGCGCCGCGAACTGCGGTACGGCGGTGAATGTCACCGAACTCGATCCTCGCTCCGGAGACATTCGCGACCAGCGCGGTTTTCTCGCACCCGGGCTGCATCTCAAAACTCCGGTCGAGATCGCCGTGTTCGACAGCGGCTTCGCGTGGGTGCGATGCCGGTTCAGTGTCGCCGAAACCGTCGTCTACCTGCCGCCCGACCAGCCGTTGAGCTCGGCCGTCGCCGATTCGAGCCGTACGAACGCCGAGGTGCGCGCAGCGGACGACGCCGCACTGGTCAGCTCCGATGATCAGGGCAGCGCGCCGGCCATATGGCCGGGGTGGGCCGATCGGTGGGAGGTGCTGACGATGGCCGAGGGCATCGACGCGACCGATTACGACATGAGGGCGGCGGACGGATACTCGCAGCACGCCGATGCGGCCGCACTGCTCGCCGACCAGGTCGTCATCCTCACCGGCGACTACGGGTACACCGTGCGCGTCCAGGATCAGGGTCACACGCTCCGCACCTGGGACCGGATGACCAGCCACACCGGACCGTCCACCCCGGTCACGTTCGGACCCGGCGCAACGACCGTGCGCCTCACCGCCACCGCGGGTTCCCTGCTCGTGATCACGACCGACGGCGACGACCGCGATATCGAGATCATCGGCTTCGGCTGACCCAGCGAGCACCGGTGCCACGCGATCAGCACGGTGGCGGTGCGACTTTCGTGTCGCCGTCGCTCGGTTAGGGTCGATCCCGACGCCCAGTGGGTAGCGGCGTCGAGCGAATTCTCTTCGGGGGGAACATGTCCGACGTCCAGTCCTCTGAGCGCGCGCCTTCGCACCGGCCGTGGCCGATCCTCGTGGGCCTGGCGGGTGCCGCGCTCCTCGCCGGGGGTGTGGCACTGGCGCTGTACAGCCAGTTCGTCGCCGCACCGATCCCGGTGCCGTTCGACAGCTCTGCGGAAGACCGCGACTTTCCGGCCCGATTGGCCTACGGCGCACTGGTTTTCGCCGCTGCGTTCACCATGATCGGCGTGGTGTTCCTGGTTCGTGGACGCCGCAACGGCGCGCACAGCACGACGGACGGCGCGCTCATCTTGGCCGGTGTGCTGATCGTCGGGATCGGTTTCGCGGTGACCTCGCACATTCCCTCGACGTATCAGCACCTGACCACGGAATTCGTTGCCACGCCGCGGGTACCGGCCGCGGTAGCCGCGCTGGGGCTCGTCCTTCTCGGGTCGGCGCTGATGCTGGTGGCCGGAGTGCTGTGGCGCCTGACAACGCGCATCAGCGGGTGCGTGGGTCGTCCCACCGGCGGCCACGGCGTCGAGATCGCCGACGCCGGCTCTGAGCCCGCGCGACCGCGTCGCCGTGTCGAGGTGGGCGCGGATCAGCCGACTGCCCTCCCCCGGTGGCCGGCGATGGCGGTGGCGCTGCTCGTCGGCACTGTGCCGGTGCTGGGCGCCGCCGGGATCGCGGTCGCGCTGGGCGACGACACCGGCGCGGTCGATCACGTGACGGCCGAGCGGAGCTCGGTGAGCACCGTGCCCACCGCCCTGGGTCCGGAGAAGTTCCGGCTGCAGCTCCCACGCGTGGCCGACCAGGATGTCCGTGTCCTCCCCGCCGGAACCGGATTCCTGGTCTCGACCAGCGCCGGAATCACGCTCCACGACGGGGCGACGGGTGCCGAACGCTGGCACTACCGGCGCATCGGCTACGCCGTGGACAACGTGCCGGCGAAGACCCTTTCCCTGCGCGGCGAGGATGTCGTGCTGACCTATTGGAGCAAGCGCGGCTGGATGGCGTTCGACGCGTTCACCGGCGAACTCCTGTGGACCGAATCGGATTTCACCCGCGACCGGAACTTCACCGTCCACGGGAACTTGCTCGCCACAGCATCAAGCCTCGCAGAGGTGACCCGATACAACGCCAGGACCGGCGGCATCATGTGGATCACCCCACGCGAAGCGGCGGGGTGCGCCTCCTCGAACACGCAGGTCGTTGCCATCTCGACCGCGATCTACCGAACGGCGGTGTGCGGCGAGGCGGACGCGCAGACCGTTGTCGTCACCGCCTACGACCCGCAGTCCGGTGAGTTGCGCGATCAGCGGGAATTCCCCACGCCGCGGCTGCGATCGGCGATTCCTGTCGATGTCCATGTTCTCGACAGCGGCTTCGTCTGGATCAAAGCCTGGCATGACCGCGACGTCACCGAACTCTTCCTGCCGCCGAACCGCCCGCTGACCTCGGCCGTGGCGGATTCGAGCCGCACGAACAGTGCCGTACCGGCGGCGGACGACGACGCCCTGGTCAGCTCCGATGGCCCGGACGGCCGGGCGATCCCCGGCCGCTGGGAGATCCTGCCCGCGGCCGACGGCGCCGTGCCGACCCAGCTCGACATGACCACACCCGATGGATCGGGGCGGTCCGTCCAGGCGGCCGCGATGCTCCCCGGCGAGATAGTCGGCGTCACCCACTCCGACGGCTACGGGCTGCGCACCTGGGACCGGACCGGCCGCGCGGCACAGTTCCGACCGATCACCGTGGCACCGGAGGCCAGGTATCTGCGCTTCACCACCGTTCCGGGCGCCCTCCTGCTGATCGCGATGGATCACGACGGCGAGGACATCGAGAT
Source organism: Nocardia asteroides (assembly GCF_900637185.1). Taxonomy (NCBI): domain Bacteria; kingdom Bacillati; phylum Actinomycetota; class Actinomycetes; order Mycobacteriales; family Nocardiaceae; genus Nocardia; species Nocardia asteroides. Next base: position 5,941,079 of record NZ_LR134352.1, read on the forward strand.
CATCGGCTTCGGCTGACGCCCGTCCGGGTTCACCACCTTGGGGTGGGAATCGCGCCCCCTGGGAGTCCCCACCCCAACGCTGGGGTTCCTGTCGGAAGAGCCGCGCGGAGACGAGATTGGAGAGGTACCGAAAAGCACCGCCGACTCGCCTTCGAGGAGACATCCGATGAGCACTCTGGTCACCGCCGCCGACAATGTCATCCAGCTGCCGCGCAGGCAGTCCGGCGCTCCGGTCGCCGACGGACATCTCGCCGACGCCGACCTGGACCGCTGGGCCAACCGGCTGGCCCGGCTGCTGCTCACCCGGGGCGCCGCCATCGGTGACCGGATCGCGCTGGCGATCGACGCCGATGTCGAGGCGATCGTCGCCGCGGCCGCGGTGCGCAAGATCGGCGCGACCCCCGTGTCCGTGTCCGAGGGCGCGTCGACCGCCCAGGACGCCCGTTACGGCATCACCACCTCCGACCGCAGGCCCGAACTGACCGACGCGATCGACTGGCTGGTTCTCGACGACCGCTGGACGCTACAGCGGTATCTGGTCAGCTCGGACGCGCCGCTGTCCATCGCGGATCTGCGCGCGGCTTCCTGAACCTGTTCCCGTCGGGTCCCCCACAGGTTCAGAATGGAGCTTGTGAGTACGCAGCGGCGAGTACTACCACCCACCAGGTAGCTGCTCGACCGGTCGGGGACACATGGTGAATACCGAGCTCCAGACATGAGAACGCAGGTCTGCTCATGACCCAGTCTTCCTCGCGGGTGCCGGATGCCGCGGCACCCACAGGCGCCTTCCCCCTGTCCGCGGCTCAGCGCGGCATCTGGTTCGCCCAGCACATCGCGGGTGACACGCCCATCTCCATCGCCCAGTACGTCGAGCTGACCGGCGCGATCGACCACGATGCGCTGGTCGACGCGGTCCGCCGGACCGGCCGCGAGTTCGGCACCGGCTACCTGCGGCTGATCGAGGTCGACGGCGGTCCGCAGCAGCTGGTCGACCTGACCCTCGACGACGACATGGACGAGCTGGACTTCCGGTCCGAGCCCGATCCGGTGGCCGCCGCGCACGCCTGGATGCGCGCGGAGTACTCCGCCCCGCTGGACATGATGCGCGACCGATTGGTCCGGTTGGCCATGCTCCGGGTGGGGGAAGACCGCTGGTTCTGGTATTCGCGGATGCATCACATCGTGCTGGACGGGATGGGCGCGCTGGCGCTGGTGCAGCGTGCGGGCGAGCTGTACAACGCGGCGGTCGAGGGCCGGGAGGCGCCGCGAGCCAAGGCGGAGCCGCTGGAGAAGATCGTCGAGGCCGACCTGGCCTACCGCAGCTCCGACCGCTTCGCCGCCGATCGGGAGTACTGGCGCGAGCACCTGGCCGCGATGGCCGATCCGGTGAACCTGGCGGGCCGCGACGCCGAGGTCGACGGACATCCGGCCCGGGTCTCCGGTGCCCTGCCCGCCGAGACCGCCGAACTGCTGGACACGGTGGCGGCCGCGGTGAACTCCGGCGTGGCGCCCACGGTGGTGGCGGCGTTCGGCGCCTATCTGGCCGCGATGACCGGTGCGCCCGAGGTGGTGCTGAGCCTGCCGGTGTCGGCGCGCACCTCGGCGACGCTGCGCCGGTCGGGCGGCATGCTCGCCAATGTCGTCCCGCTGCGGGTGCGGATGGACCCGACGACCACGGTCGGCGCGGTGATCCGCGCGGTGCAGGGTGAGCTGACCGGCGCGCTGCGCAGGCAGCGGTACCGCCAGGAGGACATCGTCCGCGACCTGGGCTGGGCGATGGACGAGGCGGCCTCGTTCGGCCCGGCCGTGAACCTGATGATGGTGGACACCCGGATCGCGCTCGGCCCGGTGGTGGGGCGGCTGCACGTACTCACCTCGGGGCTGATCGACGACCTGTTCGTCAACCTGTATCCCGGTGTCGGCGGCGAGAGCACCCACATCGATCTGCAGGGCAACGGCAACCTCTACAGCGAGGCCGACCTGGCCGCCCACCATGCCCGCTTCCTGATGTTCCTGCACCGTTTCCTGGTGGCGGGCCCGGACGCGGAGCTGTCCACGGTGCCCGTGCTCTCCCCCGCCGAAGCCGCGCTGACGGTGCCCGCCCGCGGCCCCGAATCGCGTGAAACCCGCACGCTGCCGGAACTTCTCGCCGCCGGGACCGCGCTCGACCCCGACGCGGTGGCGCTGCGCTGGGATGCGGCGGAGTCGGCGACCTATCGCGAGGTCGACGAGTACACCAACCGGCTGGCCCGGCTGCTGATCGCGGCGGGCGCAGGCCCCGAACACGGTGTCGCGCTGTCGATTCCCCGCTCGGCGGAGTCGGTGATGGCGACGATCGCGGTGGCCAAGACCGGAGCGCCGTTCGTCCCGATCGATCCCACCTATCCGGCGGACCGGATCGAACACATGGTCACCGACAGCGGTGTGGTCACCGGCCTGACCGACGCGCAGGCCCGCAAATCCCTGCCGGACCAGGTGGACTGGCTGGTCCTCGACGACGAGGCCACCGTGGCCGGGGTGGCCGCGCAGAGCGCCGAACCGATCACCGACCGCGACCGGAACGCGCGGGTGCGCCCGGACCAGGTGGCCTATGTCATCTACACCTCCGGGTCCACCGGCCTGCCCAAGGGCGTGCTGGTCTCGCATCGCGGGCTGGCCAACCTGGTCGCGAGCTCGGGCGACGGTTTCGGGGTCGACACCGGTTCGGTTGTCGCCCATGCCGTCTCGCCGAGTTTCGACATCTCGGTGGAGGAGATCCTGGTGGCGCTCACGCGCGGCGCGTGCCTGGCGGTGGTGCCGCCCTCGGCGTACGCGGGTGAGGATCTCGCGCAGGTGCTGCGCGCGCACGGGGTGACCCATCTCAATGTCACCCCGGCCGTCGTCGGTTCGCTGGATCCGGCGACGCTGCCCGCGCTGCGCACGATCGTGGTCGGCGGTGACGCCTGCCCGCCGGAGCTGGTGGCGAAGTGGGCGGGGCGCACGCTGCTCAACGGGTACGGCCCCACCGAGACCACCATCACCACCACCCTGAGCGCACCGCTGGTGCCGGGCGCGCCGGTGACGATCGGCAGTCTCACCCGCGGTGTCACCGGCCTGGTGCTGGACCCGTGGCTGCGGCCGGTCGCCGCGGGTAGTGTGGGCGAGCTGTATCTGGCCGGGCCCGGTGTCGCGCGCGGCTATCACCGCCGCACGGGGCTGACCGCGAGCCGGTTCGTCGCCGATCCGCACACCCCCGGCGCGCGGATGTACCGCACCGGCGATCTGGTCCGGTGGACCGAGCGGGACGGCCTGGTCACCCTGGAGTACCAGGGCCGCAGCGACTTCCAGGTGAAGGTGCGCGGCTTCCGCATCGAACTCGGCGAGATCGACGCGGCGGTGCAGGCGCTGCCCGGTATCGACTTCGCCCTCACCCTCGGGGTGGAGACTCCGACCGGTGCGACCGCGCTGGTGACCTACCTGACCACCGAACCGGGCGCCGACATCCATCCCGAGGCCGTGAAAGCGGCTGTCGGCGAACGTCTTCCGGCCTACATGGTGCCGTCGGTGGTGACTGTGCTGGACCGCATGCCGCTCACCCCGCTGGGCAAGGTGGACCGCAAGGCCCTGCCCGCACCGGATTTCACCGCGCGCGCGGTCGAGCGGCGGGCTCCGTCGACACCGCGCGAGGAGGTCCTGGCGACGCTGTTCGCCGAGGTGCTGGGACTGGACGCGGTCGGCGTGGACGAGAGCTTCTTCGCCCTCGGCGGTGACAGCATCGTCTCCATCCAGCTGGTCTCGCGGGCCAAGGCCGCGGGTCTGGTGTTCAGCGCCAGGGATGTGTTCGAGCGCAAGACCGTCGCCGCGCTGGCGGCGGTGGCGAGCGAGTCGGCCGTCGACATCGTGCACGAGCTGCCCGGCGGTGGGGTCGGCGCGGTGGCCCTGACCCCGATCGTGCACGCCATGCTCGATCGCGGCGACAGCTGGGGCCGCTACGGCCAGGCCGTCCTGATCGATCTGCCCGCCGGCTTCGACCGGGCGGCGCTGGCGGCGGCGGTGCAGGTGCTGCTCGATCACCACGACCTGCTCCGCTGCTCGCTGCGCCGCGTCGGCGACGACTGGGAATGGCTGGTGGCAGAACCGGGTTCGGTGGATGCCGACACTCTGATCGATGTGGTGCGGGCCGACGGCGCGGACGATGTCGAGCGCGCGCTCCAGGATGCCGCGGATCAGCTGGATCCCACCGCGGGCGCGGTCGTCCGCGTCGTCCTGCTCGACCGCGCCGACGGCGATCCGCAGTGCTGGCTGGTGCTGCACCACCTGGTCACCGACGGTGTCTCCTGGCGGATCCTGTTGCCGGACTTGGCGACCGCCGCCTTCGGTGGCGCGCTCGCGCCGGTCGGCACCTCGTTCCGGCGCTGGGCGCACGGACAGGCCGACCAGGCGAGCAGCAGGTCCGCCGAGCTGCCGCTGTGGCAGCGCATCGCCGCCACCCCGGACCCGGCGCTGGGCTCGGACACCTTCGACCCCGCCCGCGACGTGGTGTCGACCATGGCGCAGGTCCAGACCACGGTGCCCGCGGAGCTCGCGCACGCCGTCGTCACCACCGTGCCGGAGCGATTCCATTGCGGCGCCGACGATGTGCTGCTCGCCGCGCTCACCCTGGCCGTGTGCCGCTGGCGGGAACGTACCGGCGCGCTGCTGACCCTGGAGGGGCACGGCCGCAGCGAATCCCTGCTGCCCGGCGCCGACGTGAGCCGCACGGTGGGCTGGTTCACCAGCGTGTACCCGGTGGCGGTCGAGCTGGCCGGGATCGATCTCGACGACGCGTTCGCCGGCGGCGCCGCGGCTGGTTCGGCGATCAAGGCCACCAAGGAACAGCTGCGCGCGCTGCCCGACCGCGGTGTCGGCTTCGGCATCCTGCGCTACCTGGACGACGAGACCGCCGCGGCGCTGGCCGACACCCCCACGCCCCAGCTGAGTTTCAACTACCTCGGCCGGGCGGGCACCGGCGGCGAGGGTCCGTGGCTGCCCCGGCGTTTCGCCGCCACCGACGACGACCGGGCGCCGCTGGCCGCCGTCGTCGACATCAACGCCGTCCTGACCGACGCGGGTCTCGAGGTCACCTGGGCCTACGCGGGACGGCTGCTCACCGCCGCCGAGGTCGACGAGCTGGCCGCCCTGTGGTCGGCCGCCCTGGACGCGCTCGCCACCCATGCCCGCACCGCGGGCGCGGGCGGGCGCACCCCGTCGGACTTCGCCCTCGTCGCGGTCGATCAGCCCCAGATCGACCGCTGGGAGACCGCCTACCCCACCCTCGCCGACGTGTGGCCGCTCTCGCCGCTGCAGTACGGCCTGCTGTTCCACGCGCTCTACGACTCCGACACCGCCGACGGCTACACGGTGCAGTCGGTGCTCACCCTCGCGGGCACCGTCGACGCCGCCCGGCTGCGCGCCGCCGCCCAGGGGCTGATCGATCGGCACGAGAACCTGCGGGTCGCGTTCGTCGAGACCGACGACGGGCCGCGTCAGCTGGTGCTCGCCGCGGCCGAGATCCGCTGGGAGGACATCGATCTCACCGGGATCGCCGACCCCGGGCAGCGGGCCGACGAGTTGAGCCGGATCCTGGCCCTCGACGCCCTGACCCGCTTCGAACTCACCCGTCCCCCGCTGGTCCGGTTCACCCTGGTGCGGACCGCGCCCGGAGAGTTCCGGCTGATCATGACCAACCACCACCTGGTGCTCGACGGCTGGTCCACCCCGCTGCTGGTGCGCGAGCTGCTGGCCCTCTACGTCACCGCGGGCGACGCCGCCGCGCTGCCGCCCGCCCGCTCCTACCGCGACTTCCTGTCCTGGCTCGCCGAGCAGGACCCGGACGCGTCGCTGGCGGCCTGGCAGCAGTACCTGGCCGGGGTCGACACCCCTACCCGCGCGGTCCCCACCCTGGCGGGCATCACCTCCACCGAGACCGCCATGATCTCGCACGACCTGCCCGCCGAGGCCGTGGCGCGCCTGGAAGCCGCCGCGAGGGCGGCGGGGGCCACGGTGAACACCCTCGTCCAGGTGTCCTGGTCGATGCTGCTGGCCATGCTCACCGGGCGCACCGACGTGGTGTTCGGCAGCACGGTCTCGGGCAGGCCGCCCGAGCTGCCCGGCGTCGAGGAGATGGTGGGTCTGTTCATCAACACCGTCCCGGTGCGGGTGACCCTGGATCCGGCGGAGAAGGTCACCGATCTGCTGGGCCGGGTACAGGCCGAACAGGCCCGGCTGATGGATCACCAGCACGTGGGCCTGGCCGCGATCCACCGCGCGGTGGGCCTGGCCGAACTGTTCGACACGCTCACGGTGTTCGAGTCGTATCCGATCGACCGCGAGGCCCTGTCGCAGGCGCTCGATATCGCCGGGATGCGGGTGCTGGACGTGGAGGGCACCGACGCGACGCCATACCCGTTGAACCTCATGGTGATTCCGCTGCGCGGGGAAGCCGGGGCCGGTGACGCCCTGCGGATCACGGTGAAGTTCATGGCCGATCAACTCGGCACCGCCGCCGCGCAGTCCCTGCTGGACCGGTTCGTCCGGCTGCTCGGGCAGCTCGCCGACCACCCGCACGACCTGGTGTCGCAGGTGCAGTACTGCGACGACACCGAACTGGCGACGCTCGCCCCGGTCCGCGGCGACCTGCCGGTCCCGATGCGCACCCTGCCCGAGATCCTGGCGGCGGGCGCCCGCATCGATCCCGACGCCGTCGCGGTGAGCGCGGGCGAGCTGCGGATGAGCTACGGCGAACTCGACGCCTGGTCCAACCGATTCGCCCGGGTGCTGCTCGGGCGCGGGGTGGGACCCGAGGTGTTCGTGGTGCTCGCGCTGACCCGTTCGCTGGAATCGGTGGTGGCGGTGTGGGCACTGGCCAAGACCGGCGCCGCGTTCGTCCCGCTGGACCCGAGCTATCCGGTGGAGCGGATCGAGCACATGCTCGCCGATTCCAAGGCGCCCATCGGCGTCACCGTGACGGCCACGGGCGAGACCCTGCCCGGCACCATCGACTGGCTGCTGCTCGACGACCTGAACACGCTGCGCCGGGCCATGCTGGTCTCCGACGCGCCGATCACCGACGCCGAACGCGGCAGCCCCATCGACCTCGACCACACCGCCTATCTCATCTACACCTCCGGTTCCACCGGCAAGCCGAAGGCGGTGCTGCTCAGCCATCGCGGCATCGCGAATCTCACCACCGCGCAACGCGAGACGCTGGCCCTCGACCCGTCGGCCAGTGCCCTGCAGGTCGCCTCGCCCAGTTTCGACGCCTCGGTGTTCGAGATGCTCACCGCGCATTCGGCCGGTGGCCGCCTGGTGGTGTCGCCGCCGGAGGTGTACGGCGGCGGCGAGCTCGAACAGCTGCTGCGCACCGAACGGGTCACCCACGCGGTGATCACCCCGTCGGCGCTGGCGACGATGGAACCCACCGAGCTCACCGAGCTGCGAGTGCTCTCGGTCGCCGGTGAGGCGGCCACGCCCGAGCTGATCGAGAAGTGGGCGGTGGGCAGGCGGATGGTGAACCTGTACGGCCCCACCGAATTCAGCATCTGGGCCACCGGCCCGGCCGAGCTGGTGCCCGGCGAACCGGTCACCATCGGCGGCCCGATCCGCGGCGCGGCCGTGGTGGTGCTGGACGGCTGGCTGCGGCCGGTGCCCGTGGGTGTGCAGGGTGAGCTGTATCTGGCCGGGCCCGCGCTGGCCCGCGGCTATTTCAACCGGTTCGAGATGACCGCGAGCCGGTTCGTCGCCGACCCGTACGGGGGACCCGGCGAGCGCATGTACCGCACCGGCGACATGGTCCGCTGGGTCGAGGACGCGGGCACCCTCGCGCTGGAATATCTGGGGCGCAGCGATTTCCAGGTGAAGATCCGCGGCCTGCGGATCGAGCTCGGCGAGATCGACGCGGTGCTCTCGCGCGACCCGGAGATCGAGTACGCGGTGACCATCGGCCGGGCCGGGCCCGCGGGCGCGACCGTGCTGGTGTCGTATGTGCTGCCCGCGCCGGGCGTGGCATTGGACACCGAGCGGGTGCGGGCCGCCGTGGCCGCGGAACTGCCCGGCTACATGGTGCCCGGCTATGTCGTGGTGCTCGACGAGATCCCGCTGACCCCCGTCGGCAAGCTGGACCGCAAGGCACTGCCGGTGCCCGATTTCGCCGCCGCCCAGCGCCCCTACCTGGCGCCGCGCACCCCCACCGAACAGGTCGTCGCCGGGGTGTTCGCCGAGGTGATCGGCACCGATCGGGTGAGCGTGGACCAGTCCTTCTTCGAGCTCGGCGGCAACTCGCTGAGCGCGACCAAGGTGGTGGCGCGGGTCAATTCGGCGCTGGGCTCCACCATCGCGCTGCGCGACCTGTTCGACGCGCCGACGGTGGCCCAGCTGTCCGCCCGGGTGGTTCCGGTCGAAGGCGGCGGTACCGGGCGCCCGGCGCTCGCGTCGCGGATCCGTCCCGACCGGATCCCGCTCTCGCCCGCGCAGCAGCGCATGTGGGTGCTCAATCAGCTCGATCCGGGCTCGGCCGCCTACAACATCGCGATCGCGCTGCGCCTCACCGGCGACCTCGATGTCGAGGCGATGCGGCAGGCGCTCGCCGACGTGGTCGACCGGCAGGAGACCCTGCGCACCCGCTACCCGGCCGACGCCGACGGGCCGCGCCAGGTGGTCGTCGGCCTCGACACCGCCGCTCCGGCGCTGCCGCTGCTCGACACCGAAGACGGTGCGGCGCTGCGGGCCCGGATCGCCGACCTCGCGGCCACCGGCTTCGATCTCACCCGGGAAGCGCCGCTGCGGGTCGCGCTGTTCCGGCTGGACCGGCCGGCCGAGGCCGCGCCGGTGCACGTCGTGGTGCTGGTGGTGCACCACATCAGCGCCGACGGCGCGTCGATGGCGCCGCTGGCGGGCGATCTGGTCGCCGCCTATTCGGCCCGGGTCGCCGGTCACGCGCCGGCGCGCGCTCCGCTGACCGTGCAGTACGCCGATTTCGCCCTGTGGCATCGCGAACTGCTCGGCAGCGCCACCGACCCCGATTCCCTGGCGGCACAGCAGATCCGGTTCTGGCGTGCCACCCTCGCCGGGGCGCCCGACGCCCTGGAGCTGCCCAGCGATCGGCCCCGGCCCGCCGTGCAGTCGATGCGCAGCGACGACCTCGTCTTCGCGCTCGACGCCGAACTGCACCGGGCGCTGGTCGACTTCGCCGCCGCGCACTCGGTGAGCGTGTTCATGGTGGTGCACGCCGCGCTGGCGGTGCTGCTGGCCCGGCTCGGCGGCACCGGCGACATCGTCGTCGGCACCCCCGTCGCCGGCCGTGGTGACGCGGCACTGGACGAGCTGGTCGGCATGTTCGTCAACACCCTGGCCCTGCGCACCCCGATCGCCCCCGGCGCCGACTTCCGCACCGTCCTGGCCGAGGTGCGCTCCACCGACCTGGACGCGTTCGCGCACGCCGACGTGCCGTTCGAGCAGCTGGTGGGCGCCCTCGATCCCACCCGCTCGACCGCGCAGCACCCGATCTTCCAGGTGTCGCTGTCGCTGCAGAACTTCGTCGAACCGGTGCTCGAACTGCCGGGCCTGCGATTCGAGGTGGAGGACGTGGACCGCAGCTCCTCGGCCTTCGACCTCACCCTCGACCTGCGCGAACGATTCGCCGACGCGGGCCCGGCCGGGATCGAGGCGGTGCTGACCTACGCGACCGACCTGTTCGACCCGGCGACCATGGCGGCCTTCGCGACTCGGTGGCAGCGGGTGCTCGCGGCCGTCGTCGCCGACATCGACGTGCGGGTCGCCGACATCGACCTGCTCGACGACGCCGAACGCGCGGAGCTGGTCCCGGTGCGCGGTCCGGCCACCGCGGGCGCGACCACCCTGGCCGGCCTGCTCACCCGCACCGCCGCCACCCATCCCGACCGCCCGGCCCTGGTCACCGACACCACGACCACCTACCGCGAGCTCGACGCGCGCTCCAACCAGCTGGCCCGCCTGCTGATCGGCGCCGGCGCGCGCACCGAAACGGTTGTCGCGCTGGGTCTCCCGCGCTGTGCCGCGCTGCACATCGGGATCTGGGCCGCCGCCAAGGCCGGTGCCGCGTTCCTGCCGGTGGACCCGAAGCATCCGGCCGACCGGATCGACCACATGCTCACCGACTCGGGTGCCACGGTGGGGATCACCCTCGCCGCCTACCGGCCGCACCTGCCCGACACCACCGAGTGGCTCGTGCTCGACGATCCCGAGATCGGCGCCCGGCTGCGGGCGAGCGCGGCGGGCGCGATCACCGACGCCGACCTGCCCGCCCCGATCCGGCTGCGCAATCCGGCCTGGATGATCTACACCTCCGGCTCCACCGGTACCCCGAAGGGTGTGACGGTCTCGCATCGCGGGCTGGCCGATCTGGTCGCCGCCCAGCGGGCCGACCTGGCACTGGACTACCGGGCGCGGGTGCTGCAGGTGGCCTCGCCCAGTTTCGACGCGTCGATCTTCGAGGCGCTGATGGCCTACGGCTGTGGCGCCGCCGCGGTGATCGCGCCGCCGGACGTCTTCGGTGGCTCGCCGCTGGCCGAACTGATCGCCGCCGAGTCGGTCACCCACATGGTGATCACCCCGTCGGCGCTGGCCACCATCGACCCCGCCGAGGTGTCGAGCGTGCGGGTCCTGGCGGTGGCGGGCGAGGCGGTCGGCCCCGATCTGGTCGCCCGCTGGTGCGGCGGCGCGGTCGGCCGCACCATGGTGAATCTGTACGGCCCGACCGAATACACCATCTGGGCAACGGGTTCGGCGCCGCTGTCCGCGTCGGAACCGGTCACCATCGGCTCCCCGATCCGGGGCGCGGCGGCACTCGTCCTGGACGACCGGCTGCGTCCGGTCCCCGTCGGCGTCGCGGGTGAGCTGTACCTGGCGGGTACCGCCACCGCGCGCGCCTACCACGCCCGGCCGGGTCTGACCGCGGCCCGCTTCGTCGCCGATCCCTACGGCGCCCCCGGCGAACGCCTCTATCGCACCGGCGATCTGGTGCGCTGGACCCGCGCGCACACCGGCGCGCTGACGCTGGAGTACCTGGGCCGCACCGATTTCCAGGTGAAGGTCCGCGGCCAGCGCATCGAGCTCGGCGAGATCGACGCGGTGCTGGGCGGCATCGACGGCGTGGATCTCGCGGTGACCCTGGGCGTGCCGGGCCCGACCGGGGCGACCGCGCTGGCGGCCTACCTGGTGCGCATGCCGGGCGCCGAGCTCGACCTCGATCACGTGCGCGCCGTCGCCGCGGACACCCTGCCCGGCTACATGGTGCCCGCCGCGTTCGTCGTGCTGGACGCCATCCCGGTCAACGCCGTCGGCAAGCTCGACCGGAAAGCGTTGCCGGAACCGGTGTTCGCCACCGAGGAGATGCCCTACCGCGCCCCGGCGACCCCGACCGAGGAGGTACTGGCCGCGGTGTACGCCGAGTTGCTCGGCCGCGACCAGGTCGGCGTCGACGACTCGTTCTTCGCGCTCGGCGGTGACAGCATCCTGGCGATCCAGCTGGTCACCCAGGCCAAACTGCGTGGCGTGCACTGCACCCCGCTGCAGGTGTTCGAACACCGCACGGTGGCCGCGCTGGGCGCCGCGATCGACGCGGCCGAGACGGTCGTGGCACTCGAGGAGCTGCCCGGCGGCGGAGTCGGCGAGCTGCCGCTGACCCCGATCGTCCGGTACATGATCGAGCGCGGCGGCGACTTCGACCGTTTCGCCCAGACCGCGGTGCTGGAACTGCCGGTCGCCATCGACCGCGCCCAGCTCGTCGCCACCCTGGCCGCCGTGATCGACCGCCACGACATGCTGCGCGCGCGGTTGTGGACGGATCCGGACGGCTGGCGGTTGCGGGTCGCCGAGCCCGGCTCGATCGATGTCGACTCGCTGGTGCACCGCACCGAGGTCGACGCCGCGGCCGACCCGGTGGAGGTCCGCGAATACGCCCAGATCGAACTGGATTCCGCGATGAACCGGCTCGACCCCGCCGCGGGCACCGTGCTGCAGTTCGTCTGGCTCGATCCCGTCGGCACCGCCGGCACGCGGACCAGGCCCGGCAGGCTGATCGTCGTCGCGCATCATCTCGCCATCGACAGTGTCTCCTGGCGCATCCTGGTGCAGGACCTGATCGGCGCGTGGGCGCAGGTCGCCGCGGGCGCGACCCCCGTGCTGGCCGAGACCGGCACCTCCATGCGGCGCTGGTCGCACGCGCTGACCGAGGCCGCGCACAGCGAGCGGCGGCGCGCCGAACTCGGCTACTGGCGCGAGGTGGCCGAAACACCGGACCCGCTGCTCGGCGACCGCCACCTCGACCCCGCGATCGACCGGGCCGACACCGTGCGCCGCGTCGACATCGAGGTCGACGAACAGGTCACCACGGCCCTGCTCACCACCCTGCCGCGGCTGTTCCACGGCAGCGTCACCGACGCGCTGCTGGCCACCTTGGCGCTGGCCCTGGTGCGCTGGCGGGCCCGCCGCGGCGTGACCGAATCCGCGGCGCTGCTGCGGCTCGAGGGCCACGGCAGGCAGGAGGAAGTGGTGCCCGGCGCCGACCTGTCGCGCACCATCGGCTGGTTCACCAACCTGTACCCGGTACGGCTCGACCTCGCCGGTGTCGACGTGGACGACGCGTTCGCGGGCGGCCCGGCGATGGGCGCCGCCATCCGCGCGGCCAAGCACGACCTGCTCGGCGTCCCCGACAAGGGCATCGGTTTCGGTCTGCTGCGCTACCTGAACCCCGAGACCGCGGCCGAGCTGCCCGCCCGGCTGCCCGGCCAGATCTGCGTCAACTACCTCGGCAAGCACACCGCGGCCGAAACCCCCGCCGGTCTGGAAGGTCTCGGCTGGCTGCCCACCGACGAGTTCGGTGAACTCGACGCGGGCGAGCACGCCGCGGTGCCGGTGCAGGCGGCCATCGATATCAACGCCCTGGTCCTCGGCGACCGCCTGCACGCCGACTTCGGCTATCCGGACCGGCTGCTCGACCGTGCCGAGGTCGCCGAGCTGGCCGGACTCTGGGTCGAAGCACTCGGCGCGGCAGCGGCTTTCGCGTCGACCCCGGCCGCCGAGAGCGCCGCGGCCGAGGAAGCCGCGGTCATGGCGGCCCGCGCGGCCGCCGCGGCCACCCCCGCGAACGCGCCGACCGGTCTCGGCCTCGACGTGCTGCTGCCGATCCGGCTCGGCGGCGACAAACCCGCCCTGTTCTGCGTGCACTCCTCCTCCGGAATGTCGTGGAGCTACCTGGGTTTCGCCGAACAACTGCGACCGGGTCGGCCGATCTACGGCCTGCAGGCCCCCGACCTGAGCGGTCAGGAACCGTCGGCGCGGTCGATCGAGGAGTTCGCGAGCCGGTACGTGCGCGAGATCCGCGCCGTCCAGCCGTCCGGGCCCTACCACCTGCTGGGCTGGTCCTTCGGCGGCCTGATCGTCCAGGCCATGGCGGTGCGGCTGGCGGCGGCCGGGGAACAGGTCGGTGTGGTGGCGCTGCTGGACACCGACACCGCCGACATCGACGGCGACACCATCGAACGCCTGACCCCCGGCGCGTTCATCAACACCTTCGGCTCGATCTTCGGCATCGACGACGTCCCCGCCTCGGCCACCGCACAGGAAGCGGCCGAGGCGATCACCGCGAAACTCGGCGGCGTCGAACTCGTCGACGCGGGCACCATCGAACGCATGGCGGGCTCCTACAACGCCTCCGCAGGCACCAGGACCGGCTACCAGCGCCCCGTCTACGACGGTGACGTCCTCTACTTCCGGGCCGCGGTCGACCCGGGCGAATGGATGGGCCCCGACGGCTGGCGCCCCTACGTGACCGGCGCGATCGTCAACCACGACGTGGCCGTGACGCACGACGAGCTGACCAATCCCTACGCACTGTCGGTCATCGCGCCGGTGCTGGACGACCACATGGAAGCAGGAGACCGGATATGAGCGTCGAACGCACTGTTGCCCCGCATCCGACCCCGACCGCCACCGAGGGTGTGGTGGTCGAGGGGATCACGAAATCCTTCGGCGACGTGCACGCGCTGCGCGGCGTCGACTTCGTGGCCGCGCCCGGGCAGGTGCTCGGCATCCTCGGCCCCAACGGCGCGGGCAAGACCACCATGGTCAATGTCTTGTCCACGCTCATCACGCCGGATTCGGGCCGCGCGATCGTCGCCGGGCACGATGTCGTCGCGGATCCGGCCGCGGTCCGCAGGTCGATCATGCTGACCGGGCAGTACGCCGCGCTCGACGACATGCTCAGCGGTTACGAGAATCTCGTCATGTTCGGCAGGCTGATGGGCCTGCGCAAACCCGCCGCCCAGGCCAGGGCCAGGGAGCTGATCACCGAATTCGACCTGGACCGGGCCGCCGACCGGCGGGTGGGCACCTACTCCGGCGGGATGCGGCGGCGCATCGACATCGCCTGCGGGCTGGTGGTGCGGCCCGACGTGGTCTTCCTCGACGAGCCGACCACCGGCCTCGACCCCCGGAGCCGCCAGGGCGTCTGGGATCTGGTGCGCGGCTTCAAGAACGCGGGCATCACCACGCTGCTCACCACCCAGTACCTGGAGGAGGCCGATGCGCTCAGCGATCAGATCATCGTCATCGACCACGGCGTCGTCATCGCCTCCGGCACCGCCGACGAGCTGAAACACCGCACCGGCGGCAGCTATTGCGAGGTCGTGCCGCTGGATCTCGAGGAGCTGCCCGCCATCGTCGCGGCGCTCGGGCCGCTGCTGCCCGCGGAGAACCTGGCCGCGCTCACCCCGGAATCCGATCGCATCACCATCCCCGCCCCCGACGGCGCCAAGACGCTGGCCGAGGCGCTGCGCCGGCTCGACAGCGCCTCGGTCGAACTGGTCGACATCGCGCTGCGCCGCCCCTCCCTCGACGACGTGTTCCTCCAGCTGACCGGGCATCTGGCCTCCACCGAGCAGCCCTCGCAGGCCGTGTCATGACGGCCACGACCTGGCACACCACCGTCCGTGCCGCACCGGACACGGTGCAGCAGTGGTGGGTGCTGACCACGCGCCTGATCATCCCCTCGGTCAAGTCCGGGGAGATCCTGGCCTCGATCGTGGCGCCCGCGGCGTTCACCGCCAGCTTCTACATCCCGCTCAAGACCGTGATGATGTTCTCCGGCAATGGCTTCAGCAGCTACGCCCAGTACATGATGCCGCTGGTGGTGTTGCAGGCCGCCGCGTTCACCGCCATCTCGGCGGCGTTCCGCGCGGCCACCGACTCGGTGGCGGGGTTGAACCGCCGTTTCGGGGCGATGCCGTTGCGGCCGCTGGTCCCGGTGGCGGCGCGGATGTCGGCCAACGTCTTCCGGCTGGTCATCGCGTTGACGGGCGCGGTCGCGGCGGGCTATGTGATCGGTTTCCGGTTCCGGCTCGACGCGCTGCACACGCTCGGGTTCCTGGTGCTCGGGCTGGTCATCGGGATCGCGTTCACCCTCGGTGCCGATGTCATCGGCACCGTCTCGCGCAGTCCCGAAGCGACCTCGCAGGCACTGGTGCTGCCGCCGTTGATCTTCGGCATGCTGTCCACCGGGCTGGCGCCGGCGAGCCAGTTCCCCACCTGGATCCAGTGGTTCGTGCGCAATCAGCCGGTCTCGCAGTTCGCGACCGCGTTGCGCGCGCTGGCGGGCGACACCGGGGGCAACGCGGGCACGGTGAGCTGGTCGCTGATGGGACCGACGCTGCTGTGGCTGGCGGGCATGCTCGCGATCTGCGCCCCACTGGCCATCCGGCTCAGCGCGAGGAGGGCGTGATGGCACTGCTCAGCACCAGGACCGAGGTCACCGGGTCGGAGACCTCGCTCGGCTCGCTCGTCCGGCACACCCTGATCCAGACCCAGCGGCTGCTGGTGCGCTGGGCCCGCAACCCGGTGACGCTGCTGGAAACCCTGCTCATCCCGTGCCTGCTGCTGATCATGCTCGACATCGTCGTCGGCGGGCAGATCGCGAAGTTCACCGGCGAGGACGCCCTCTACGGGTCGGTGCCGATGGTCGCCATCGTCGGCGCGCTCTCGGGCGCCGTGGCCAGCGGTGTCCTGCTCGGCCGCGAACGCGACGCCGGCCTGCTGGCCCGGTTCTGGGTGCTGCCGGTGCACCGCGCCTCGGGCCTGGCCTCGCGCATCCTGGCCGAGGGCTGCCGCATCGTGCTCGGCACCATCGCCGTGGTGCTCGTCGGTTTCGTGCTCGGGTTCCGCTTCCATCAGGGACCGCTGGCCACGATCGCGTTCCTGGTGATCCCGGTGCTGTTCGGGTTGGCCTTCGCCACCATCGTCACCGCCGTCGCCGTCTACACCGCGAAAGCCACGCTGGTGGAGGGCATCACGATCCTGACCTCGCTGATGATGTTCTTCAGCACCGGTTTCGTCCCGCTGGTCGCCTTCCCGACCTGGATCCAGCCGATCGTGCGCAACCAGCCCATGTCGGTGGCCGTGGACGCCATGCGCGGCCTGTCCGACCACGGGCCGATCGCCCGCCCGCTCACCCTCACGCTGCTGTGGTGCGCGGGGGCGATCGTGCTGTTCGCGGTCCCCGCCGCCATCGGGTTCCGGCGCGCCAGCAGGCGCTGAGTTCGGCCCGCCAACCCGCGGCGCCCACGGCACCGGCCACGCAGTACCCTCGTGCGCATGCCGGTGAGCGCCCGAGTACGCACCCGATTCCGCCGCACCGCCGAGCAGGGCCGCCCGGCCCGCTCGCGCGGCATCGTCGCCGCCGCGGCGCTGCTGTGCGTCGCCGTGGTCAGCGCGGGCTGCGCGGACAAGCACGACGACGCGAGCACGATCGTGCGGACCACCACCAATATCGCGGGCGCCGGCGTCGTCGGGGTCGCGCGCGACACCGCCACCGCGTGCCCGCTGCCCAGCGCGCCCGACCCGGCCGCGGGCGCGACCCGCAGCGTGACCCACGCCGCCGGGGTCACCGAGGTCCCGGCCGACCCGCAGCGCATCGTGGTGCTCACCAGTTCCGCGCTCGACGCCGCCTGCGCGGTGGGCCTGTGGGAACGGGTCGCCGGCGCGGTCACCCTCGACGGTGAGCGGCCGCAGCCGATGTACCTGGGCTACGGCGTGCTGAAGGTGCCCAGCGTGGGCCCGATCGGGCAGCCCGATCCCGCGCGGATCGCCGAACTGAAGCCCGACCTGATCCTCGGCGACGTCGCCCCCGCCGCCGGTGGCTACGAGGCGCTCAGCGCCATCGCCCCAACCGTGCTGATCGGCTCCGGCGGCAGCTGGCAGTCCGACTTCGCCGCCTACGCCTCGGGCATGGGCCGCCGCGGCGCGGCCGACACCGCGCTCACGAACTACCTCACCGAAGCCCGCGACGTGGGGACCGCGATCAACGCGCGCCAGTCGCAGGCCTCGGTGCTGCGCTTCACCGCCGACACCACCCAGGTCCAGGGCACCGACACCTTCGCCGCCCAGATCCTGTCCGACGTCGGGGTGCAGCGCCCGACCGCGCAGCGCGGCACCTCCTACGACATCACCACCGACGACCTGGCCACCAAGGCCGAGGGCGACATCATCTACGTGATGTTCGCGGGCGAGGCCGGTGAGGACCACGGCAAGCAGGTGCTGAAGTCCGACCAGTTCGAGGCGCTCGGCGCGTCCACCGACCGGCGCGTGTTCGCCGTCGACGACAGCGTCTGGCACACCAGCGGCCTCACCGCCGCCCGCGCCGTCGTCACCGATCTGCGCAACAGCCTCAACGGCTACGTCACCGACTGAACCGTTCCCAGCGAACACCCAGCGTGTTCCCAGTTCCACCGCAGTGCCCGCGCCTAGCGTCGTCGACGACACGGTACGAGCGAAGGAGCGGTGATGGACGACCACGATCGGGGTTTGGGACACGACCTGCGGGTGATGTCGCGGCGGCGGATGCTGGGCGTCCTCGGCGTCGCGGGCGTGGCGACCGCCGCGGCGGCGTGCGCGTCCGCGACGGACTCGGGCGTCACCGACGCGGGCACGAGTTCGGCGACCGCGACTGCCACCCCGGCCGCGGCGCCGCAGGAAACCGCGGGCCCCTACCCCGGTGACGGGTCCAACGGCCCCAATGTGCTGATCGAGTCGGGGGTGGTGCGCTCCGATCTCACCACCAGTTTCGGCGCGTACTCCGGTGTGGCCCAAGGCGTTCCGATGACCCTGACGCTGAACCTGCGCGACCTGACCGCCGGTGCCGCCGGTGCGGGCATGGCCGTCTACGTCTGGCACTGCGATCGGGAGGGCCGCTACTCGCTCTACAGCGAGGGCGTCACCGACCAGAACTATCTGCGCGGCGTCCAGGTGGCCGACGACGCGGGCACGGTCCGCTTCACCTCGATCTTCCCGGCCTGCTACGCCGGGCGCTGGCCGCACATCCACTTCGAGGTCTACGACTCCCTGGCCACCGCGGTGGCGGGCGACAATGCGCGCCTCACCTCCCAGATCGCCCTGCCCCAAGACGCCTGCGAGTCCGTCTTCGCCGCCGACTCCGGGTACGCGGCCAGCGTCCGGAACATGTCCGGGGTGTCGCTGTCCTCGGACACTGTCTTCGGCGACGGCTGGGACGCCGAACTGGCGACGGTCACCGGCACTCCCGCCACCGGGATGGCGGTGGCGCTGACCATCGGCGTCGCGGCGAAGGCGCAGAACACCCAGTCCCCGGGGCAGCCGCCCGCCGGTGGTCCCGCCGGTTCGCCGCCCGGTGGTGGCCCCGCGGGCTCGCCGCCGCCCGGTGGCCAGGGTCCCGGTGCGACGCCGCCCCGGTAGACCGGAGATTCCGCGCGGGCGGACCGCGCCGCCGTCCGCCCGCGCGAAAGCGGTTCACGCTCAGTCGAACTGCACCGTAGCGAGCATCTCGCGCGCGAGCTGTTCGGGATCCGCCGACGACGCCAGCTCCGACCCGTCGAGCGCACCCTCCCGCCACAGCGTCGCGAAACCGTGCACCAGCGACCAGGCCGCGAGCCGGGTGGACCGCTGCCGATCGGCCGACCGCCCGGACTGCAACTCGGCGATCCCCGCCCGCAGCGCCGCCCCCGAGCGCGCCCTGGCCGCCGCCAGGTCGGGGTCGTCGGCGCGCAGCACCTCCCGCCGGTACATGATGTCGAAGCGGCCGGGATTGGCCAGCGCGAAGCGGATGTAGGCGACCGCGACCTCGCGCATGTCCTCGCCCGCCGCCGCCAACTCCGTTGCCAGCAGGTCGAATCCCTCGATCGCCAGCGCCGTGAACAGGCCCGCCCGATCACCGAAGTGATGCGCGGGCGCGGCGTGCGAGACCCCGGCGCGGCGGGCCAGGGCGCGCAGCGACACCGCCTCGATGCCCTCGGCCGCGATCTGCTCGGCCGCCGAGTCCAGCAGCGCGGCCCGCAGATCCCCGTGGTGATACCCCGTCTTGGTCATGCCTCGATCCTGACGGACGAACTTGTCATTGACAAGTTCCCCCGCCGGTGCCAATCTAGTCAGTGTCAAGATTGGCAGCAGGCCAGTCGGCACCGCCCGAGGAGTTCCCCATGGCCCCCTTCATCGTTCTCGTCGTCATCACCGCCCTGACCAGGCTGATCGGCTACCTCACCGACCTCGCGTGGCTGGATTCCTGGCCCCGCGCCATCGCGATCGGCCTGGCCGCCATGTTCGCCCTCACGGCGAGCGCCCACTTCACCGAACCCCGCCGCACGGCCCTGATCGCCATGGTCCCGCCCCGCCTGCCGAACCCCGCCGCCCTGGTCACCCTCACCGGCGTCCTCGAGCTGGCAGGCGCCGCGGGCCTGCTCATCCCCGCCACCGCCCCCGTCGCGGCCGCCTGCCTCTTCACCCTCCTGCTGACGATGTTCCCCGCCAACATCCGCGCCGCCCACGCCGACCTCGGCATCAAATCCATGCCCCTCCCCGCCCGCACCGCCCTCCAGGCCCTCTTCCTCACCGCCTGCGCCACCGTCGTCTTCGGCTGACGCGTCGGTGCGCCTAGCCCTTCGAGCGGGTCGCGGCGGCGGCGAGGCCGAGGTGGACGATGTCGGTGAAGGCGGTGAGGTCGCGGATGAGGGTGTCGATGTCGCCGGTGGTGCCCGCGGTGGTTTGGTGCAGCCAGTCGGCGACGGTGTCGAACAGGCCGCCGATGGTGGAGACGGCGAGGGCGCGCAGGTCGATGCCGATGCCGTCGGCGGGGACGAATGCGTAGTCGCGCCAGAGGGTTTCGAGGAACTGGGCGGCCCAGCGGCGGTTGGCGCGGCGCTGCTGTTCCACCTTGGCCGATATGCCACTGGCCTCACCGAAGGTCACCTGGGCGACGCGGGGATCGTCCACGAGCGAGTGCGCGAAGGCCGCGAGGACGGTCGACACCACTTCCTCGCGCCCGCCCTCGCATTCGGCCAGCGCGGTGGCGACCTGCGTCTGCGCCCGGCCCGTGAGCTGCTGCAGCAGCGCCAGGTAGCAGTCCTCCTTGCTGTCGAACAGCTCGTAGAAGGCCTTGTTGCCCACGAAGGCGGTCTGGCAGATCTGCTCGATCGCGGTGTTGACGTAGCCGTCGGCGGCGATCAGCTCGAACGCGGCGGCCAGGATCTGCTCACGCCTGCGGGCGCGGCGCTGCTCGGCGTCCAGCCCCTGGATGCGGCGGGAGCGCACAGGACTCTTCTCGGTCGACGTCACGCAGCTCAGCCTACCGATCGCGCAATATGAACAAGACCTCTTGTTACTAACAAGAGAACCTGCTGTAATCGGGATCACCTACCGAAGGAGATGCCATGCAGCGCAGCACGGCCACCCCCCGATCCCGGCGCTTCGGCGTGCCCGCCCTGCTGGCCGTCGTGCTGGCGATGACCGCCGGTCCCGCCGGAGCCGAGGATTTCCAGCTCCCCCCGTTGCCGAACGAGGCACAGGTGTATCCGGCGGTCGTGCCGCTGCCGACTCCGCAGCAGGACCCCTGGTACGACGATCCCGCCGACCTCGCCGCCTACGCTCCCGGGGACGTGATCCGCAGCCGCGTCGTGCAGACCTACGCGCTGGGCATCCCGGTCCCGGTGCACACCACCCAGCTGCTGCTGCGCAGCACCGACGCCCGCGACAACCCCATCGCCACCGCGACGACCGTGCTGATGCCGGGCATCCCGTGGCTGGGACCCGGTGCGCGCCCGCTGATCTCGTATCAGGAGGCGATCGACAGCCTGGGTCAGCAGTGCAACCCCTCGTACACGCTGCGCGCGGGCATCCAGAAGGAGGTCGCGCTGATGGCCCAGTTCCTCAGCGCGGGCGCGGCGGTGGTCGTCACCGATTTCGACGGCAAGCGCAACACGATTATGTCGCCCAGCGAGGGCCGGATGGTGCTCGACGGCATCAGGGCCGCCCAGCGTGGCGGGCTCGGCCTCGCGGCGTCGCCGGTGGGTCTGTGGGGGTATTCGGGCGGCGGCAACTCCTCGGCGTCGGCCGCCGAGCAGCGGCAGCATTACGCGCCCGAGCTGGATATTCGCGGCAGCGCGCAGGGCGGCATCCCGGGCGACAAGGTGGCCATCGCGCCGTTCGCGATCTCGGGACAGCAGCCGCAGGCCAACTTCACCGGCTGGCTGGCGATCCTCGGCCTGGCCCGCGAGTACCCCGAGTTCGACCAGGCCCTGCAGACCTACCTCACGCCGGAGGGCAAGCAGGTCGCCGCCGACCTGTCCGACCGGTGCCTCTACACCGCCGTGGGCACCACCCTGCTGCGGCCGGTCGCCGACTACCTCACCGACCCGGCCGCCGCACTGGCCGCCGCGCACGCGGGCCTGTCCGCCGCGAGCTTCGGCAAACCGGAGAACACCCCCGACATCCCGCTGCTCATGTGGCATTCCACCACCGACCAGTTGCTGCCCGCCGAGCTGGCCATCGACGATATCGTCGCGGGCTACTGCGCGCGCGGGGCGAACCTGCGCATGTTCCGGGTGCCGTTCTCCGAGCACATCAGCGCCGAGATCGTGCCCGAGATCGGCACCGTCGCCTGGCTGCTCGCGGTGACCGCCGGCGCCGATCCGGGACCGACACTGTGCTGACCCGAGGAAGTGTCACGATGGCGTCCGCGCTCCGGCGGCGCGCGGCGACGATGACCGGCCAGCTGCGTGCCATGCAGCGCGCCGGGCTCGTCGACCTGCGCCGCCCCGACGAACTCGTGCGCACCGCCCGCGCGATGCGCGTCTTCGGCCCGATCGCGGGCGGTATCCGCACCGCGGCCCGGCGCACACCGCACCGCATCGCGCTCGTCGACGGCGACTTGGGGGTCAGTTATCGCGACCTCGACCGGCGCACCGACGCGATCGCGGCCCGCTGGCACGCCGACGGACACACCGCGCGCGACACCATCGGCGTGCTGTGCCCCGACGGACTCCGGCTGGTCGAAACCATCGCCGCGGCGGCGAAACTCGGCGCGCGGCTGGTCCTGCTGAACACCGGGTTCGGTGCGGCACAACTCCGCGATGTGCTCGCCAGGGAACAGGTCGACGCGCTGGTCGTCGATCCGGAACTGGCCGCCCGCGTCGGCGACCTCGGTGACATCACGCTGCTGGACACCGCCGGCGCCGAACTCGGCGCACGCGCACCCGTCCCGGCCCGGCAGGGCGGTTTCGTCCTGCTCACCGGCGGCACCACCGGCACGCCGAAGGGGGCGCCGCGTCGGGTCGAATCACCCTTGGCCGGAGCGCAATTCGTCGACCGGGTGCCGCTGCGGCGCGGCCAGACCGTGCTGCTGTGCGCGCCGCTGTTCCACGGCACCGCCCTCTCTCAGTTCATCCTGGCGCTGAATCTGGGCTCGACAGTCGTGCTGCACGGCAAGTTCGACGCGGCCCGCGCCCTGGCCCAGATCGCCGAGCACCGGGCCGACATGATCGTGCTGGTCCCCACCATGCTGCGGCGGATTCTCGATCTCGGCCCGGAAGCGTTGTCCGCCACCGACACCGGCTCGCTGCGCATCGTCTTCACGGCGGGTGCCGCGCTGCCCTCGGCCCTGGGCACCCGGGCCATCGAGACGTTCGGCCCGGTGATCTACAACTTCTACGGCTGCACCGAGACCGGCACCGCCACGATCGCCACACCCCAGGATTGGCGCGCGGCGCCCGGCACGGTGGGCAAGGCGCCGGTCGGGATCACGGTGGCGCTGTTCGACGGCGACACCGAGGTCACCGAGCCGGGAGTGGTTGGCACCGTGCACGTCGGCAACTCGATCGCCTTCCACGGCTACTCCGGCGGCGGCTCCAAACAGCTCAGGGGCGGTTTGATGAGCACCGGCGACCTCGGCCATTTCGACGCCGGCGGCAGGCTTTTCATCGACGGACGCGACGACGACATGATCGTCTCCGGCGGCGAGAACGTCTTCCCCGGCGAAGTCGAGGACCTGCTCTACACCCACCCCGCCATCATCGAGGCGGCGGTGATCGGCGTGCCCGACGCGGAGTTCGGACAGCGGCTGGCCGCGTTCGTCGTCCGCGCCGGGGACCTCGACGCCGACACCGTGCGCGCCTACGTGAAGTCCGCGCTGGCCCGCTTCAAGGCCCCGCGCGACGTGGTGTTCGTCGACGAGCTGCCGCGCACCCCCACCGGCAAGATCGACCGCCGCGGACTCGCGGCACTGGGCTGACAATGGTGGCGGCGACGAGGGGTCGCCGCCACCGTCAGCCTGTCCGCTGGCGCGGCACCGGCCCGTCGAAGGCCTCCGCCACCATCAGTCTCCCCTCACCGCAGCGCGCGCTCGATGAGGAGTCGTGACCATCGTCAGCACGCCCGTCGCTGCGGCGGGTCGACGAGGGCGGCGGCCAAGGCGGGGCCGACGGTCTCGCAGGCTGGTCGTGACCATCGTCAGCACGCCCGTCGCTGCGGCGGGTCGGCGAGAGCGGCCGCCAGCGCGGGGCCGACGGTCTCCAGGGCGCGGGCGCCGGTGATGTCCCAGTGGGTGGCGTCGACGGCGATGTCGGTGATGGTGCCCGCGATGTGGTGGCGCCATCCGCTCGCCGCCCGGCCCGCGCCGCGGTCGTCGCGGCCCGCGGTGAAGAACAACAGGTCGCCGTCGAAGACGCGGGGGCGGTGGGTGGCACCGATGATCTGCGCGTGCAGGATGCCGGCGAACATCCGGCGCACGCGCTCCTCGGTGAGCACGGTGAAC
The DNA here is from genome assembly GCF_900637185.1 of Nocardia asteroides. NCBI lineage: Bacteria > Bacillati > Actinomycetota > Actinomycetes > Mycobacteriales > Nocardiaceae > Nocardia > Nocardia asteroides. The sequence continues at coordinate 5,965,179 of NZ_LR134352.1, forward strand.
GGGCCGGGCAGCGTGGACACCAGGGCGACGGCGTCGTCGGCCGTGAAATCGGTGACGGGCGTATCGAGTTCGTGCTCGGTGCCGAACTGGCCGAGCAGATCGCCGACGGTGACCGGCACGTCGTTGCGGTAGCCCACATCGCCGACGAAGGAGTCGAGCATGGCCAGCAGTTCCACCCGCTCACCCAGGTCCCGCAGGCGCACCGCCATGGCGTGCGCGATGACGCCGCCCACACACCAGCCGAGCAGCCGGTACGGTCCGTGCGGCTGCACCGCCCTGATCCGCGCCACGTAGTCGGCGGCCAGCGCGTCCAGCGATTCCGGCTGCGCCAGATCTTCCCCGATCGCGGGTGACTGGATGCCGTAGAGCGGGCAGTCCAGCGCGCCGGACAGCCCGGCGAAACTCCAGGCCAACCCGACCACCGGGTGCACACAGAACAGGGGCGCGCCGCTGCCGTGGCCGCGCAGTGCCAGCACCGGCGCCAGTGCGGATTCGTCGTCGGCGGTCTCGGTGGCCAGGTGCCGGGCCAATCCCGCCGGAGTCGGGTCGGTGAACAGCCACACCAGGGCGATCTCGGCGGCGAGCTCGTCCCGCAGGCGCGCCACCAGCCGCGTCGCGATCATCGAGTTGCCGCCCAGATCGAAGAACGAGTCGTCCGCGCCGACCCGCTCGCGCCCGAGCAGCTCGGCGAACACCGCCGCGATGCGCTGCTCGACCGCACCCCGCGGCGCCCGATACGCCGTCGACCCGAAGTCCGGGTCCGGCAGGGTGGCGAGGTCCAGCTTGCCGTTGGCGGTCAACGGCAGCCCGTCGATGACGACGACCGCGGCGGGCACCTGATGATCGGGCAGCCGGTCCCGCAGTCGCGCCCGCACCTCGGGCCCGGTCACCGTCTCGTCACCGGGCACCACATACCCGATCAGCTGACGACCGGTCGCCGCGTCGTCGCGAACGACCACGGCCGCCGCCCGCACACCGGGGCAATCCAGCAGCGCCACTTCGACTTCCGCCGGTTCGATGCGATACCCGCGAATCTTGACCTGCCGATCAGCCCGCCCGAAATACTCGAGAGTGCCCTCGGCGTTCCACCGCCCGAGATCCCCCGACCGGTACCGCACCCCACCCCGCACGTCCGGGTCCGCGACGAACCGCGCGGCGGTGAGCCCGGGTCGATCCAGATAGCCCCGGCTCACCTGGGCACCCGCCACATAGATCTCACCGACGACACCCACCGGCACCGGCCGCAACCGCCGATCGAGAATTTGCACATCCAGCCCATCGAGCGGCCGCCCGATCGGACTCCCCACCCGCACACCCGCCACCTCGGTCATGGCCGCCGCAGTGACATGCACAGCCGTCTCGGTGATCCCGAACATATTGACCAGCCGCGGCCCCTCGGCCCCATACCGCTCCAGCCAGCCCGCGAGCCTACGCGGCTCGAGAGCCTCACCACCAAACACGATGCACCGCAGCGCAAGTGCGCCGCCGTGAACCCGGCTACCACCGGAGACACGAGCATGACCGGCCTTCCGAACGCCGTCCGTGACGTGGGTGGCGGCAGTGTCGAGGACACCAACCGCCTCGCCGCCCTCGCCGGTCTCGTCGGCACGATAAGAGGCACGAGCGTCACCGGACTCGCTGGTGGCGCGGGCGCCGCCGATGGTGCGGTCATCGGCTTCATCGAGTCCGGCGAAGGCCGAGGGGGTTTGGCCGAGGATCGTCACTCGTTCGCGGACCAGGAGCTCGCGGAGTTGTTCGGGGGCGCGGGCGGTGTCATGATCGACGACGACCAGGGTGGCACCGGTGGTCAGCGCGCCCCACAGCTCCCAGACGGAGAAGTCGAAGGCCGCCGAGTGGAACAGCGCCCACACGTCGTCGGCACGCACCGACAGCAGGCGCCGGGTTCGTTCGAGAAGCGCGACGATCTGTCGGTGTTCCACCGCGACACCTTTCGGTGCGCCGGTGGAACCGGAGGTGTAGATGACGTACGCGACGTTCTCGGCGCGAACTCCGGACAAGCGGCCGATGCCGACCACCCCCTCAGCACTGCCCGGGCCGCTCCGTACCTCAGCGCTCCGCGAGGTGCTCAATATCTCGCCGCACCGCTGGACATTCAGCCCCTCGGTGATGACACAGACGGGCCGCGCATCACCCAGCAGATAGTCGATCCGTTCGCGCGGATATCCGGGATCGACCGGCACATAGGCCGCACCACTGCGCACCGCCGCGACGATCGCCACCACCAGCTCGGCCGAGCGCGGGACGAGAACGGCCACCCGCCGCTCCGGGCCGGCACCGTAGGCGCGGAGTTCCGCGGCCAGCGCGGCACTGCGGGCATCGAGTTCCGCGTAGGTGAGGGTGGTTTCGCCCGCGCGCACCGCCACCGCGTTCCGATGCCGGTGCGCGGCGATGCCGAACAGGTCGTCGAGGGTCCGGTGGTCCGGACGGGTGGAGGGCGGGACCGTGCCGGCCGGGTCGACCAGGGCGATGTCGCCCACCGGTGCCGACTGGTCGACGGCGACGGCGCGCGCGATCCGCGCGAGGGTGTCGGCGATCCGGACGATGGTCGCCCGATCGAACAGGTCCGTCGCATAGGTGAGTGCCAAGCCGATGGTGTCGGCCGCAGGGTCGGACAGGGTGAGCTGGAGGTCGAATTTCGCCGGTGTATCGGCGGGTTCGAGCGGCTCGACGAGGAGTCCGGCCGCCTCGAGGGGCCCCGCCTCGGTGGCCGCCGTGAGAACCACCTGGAACAGCGGATGATGCGCCCGGGTGCGCGGTGGGTCGAGCGCCTCCACCACCCGTTCGAACGGGAGGTCGGCGTGGGCGAGTGCGCCGAGGTCGAGATCGCGGACCCGGCTGAGCAGCGCCGAGAACGACTGGGCGAGACCGACACTCGTGCGCAACACCACCATGTTGACGAACATGCCGACCAGGTCGTCCAGTTCGGGACCGCCGCGCCCGGCCACCGGGGTGCCGATGACGACGTCCTCCCCCGCGCCGGACCGCGCCAGCGCGACGGCGAACACCGCGTGCACCACCATGAACTGGGTCGCGCCGTGCGACACCGCGAGCCGGCGCAGGGCGGCGCTGAGCTCGGCGTCGAACGAGAACCCGACCACCGCACCGCGTCCCGAGGCCACCGCCGGATGCGGGCGGTCGACCGGCAGCTCCATCCGCGGCGCCGACCCGGCCAGCCGGGCGCGCCAGTACCGCAGCTGACCGTCGAAGGTGGCGGCCTCGTCGGCGAGCTGATCCCGCTGTGCCAGTGCGTAATCCGCGTAGGCCACCGGCAGTGGCGGCAACGCGGGCGGGGTGCCGTCGCGCCGGGCGGTGTACGCGCCGAGCAGATCACGCAGCAGCGGGCGCAGCGACCAACCGTCGGCGCTGATGTGGTGCACGACGACAGCGAGCACGTACTCCTGCTCGCCGAGCCGGAACAGCCCGGTCCGTAGCGGCAGTTCGGTGGTGAGATCGAAACCGGCCGCACCGAAGTCGGCCAGCGCGCCGGACAGCGCTGCGGGCCGGAGCGAAATCGGGACGAGGGCGGTGCGCGCCTCCTCGACAGGCACCACGTGCTGGACGCCGGTCCCGTCGCGGTCGGGATACCGCGTCCGCAGCGGCTCGTGCCGCTCGACCACATCGTCGAACGCGGCCCGCAGCGCGTCGGCCGACAGCGGTCCGCGCAACCGCACCGCCAGCACGATATTGTCCGCCGGCGACCGGGTGTCGATCCGGTTCACCACCCACAGCCGCCGCTGCGCCGGGGCGAGCGGCAGCGGATCCGGCCGGGTCCGGCGAGTCACCGGCGGCCACGGCGCGGCCTTCGACAGGCCGCGCACCGCCACCGCGAGCCGGGCCACGGTCGGCGCGTCGAACACGGTGCGCACCGGCACCTGCTTACCGGTCGCCGCCGCGAGCCGGGCGCCCAGCTGGGCGGCGAGCAGCGAGTTCCCGCCGAGGGCGAAGAAGTCGTCGTCGGGGCCCACCGAGGGCATGCCGAGCAGGCCGCCGACGATGGTGGCGATCAGGCGTTCCGTCGAATCCGTCGGTGCCGCAGCCGATCCCGTGGCGAAGACGGGTGCGGGCAGCGCCGCCCGGTCGACCTTGCCGACCGGCGTCAACGGCAAGGCGTCGAGTACGACCACCGCCGCCGGGACGGCGTGCGCCGCGAGCCTGACCCGGGCGTGGGTCAGCAGCGCGGCGAGGTCGATCACGTGGCCGGGTTCCGCCGACACATAGCTCACCGGCACCAGCGCGCCCGCGGGGTTCTCCCGGCCGACGGTGATCGCCGACCGCACCGTCTCGTGCCCGGTGAGCACCGCGTCGACCTCGCCCGGCTCGAGCCGGATGCCACGCACCTTGAGCTGAAAGTCGGTGCGCCCCAGGAACTCCAGTGACTCCGCCGCGCCGCGGCGCAGCCGCACCAGGTCGCCGGTGCGATACATCCGCGTGCCCGGCGGACCGCACGGTGCCGCGACGAAGCGCGCGGCACTCGCCCCCGCCCGGTTCCGGTAGCCGCGCGCGACACCGGGTCCGGCCAGATACAGCTCACCGGGTTCGCCCACCGGTACCGGACGCAACCGATCGTCGAGGACCAGCGCGGTCCAGCCGTCGAAGACCGAGCCGAGCACGACCGGCCCGTCCGCGTCCAGCACGGCGCCCGACACGAACACCGTGGTCTCGGTCGGGCCGTAGCTGTTGACGTAGGTCCGGCCCGGCGCCCAGCGCGCCACCAGCGCGGGATCCGAGACGTCACCGCCGACGACCACCCCGCGCAGGCCGGCGTGCCGCGTCGGCTCGAGCGTGGCCAGCACACCGGGGGTGAGCACCGCGTGCGTCACCCGCTGTCCCGCGATCAGCTCGTCGAGCTCACCGCCGCCGGTGATCTCCGGCGGCACGATCACCGCGGTCGCCCCGTGCGCGAAGGTCAGCAGCAGCTCCTGCACGAACAGGTCGAAACCCGTTGAGGCGACCTGCAATACGCGGGCGCCGTCGAGGACACCCAGCCGCGCCGAGATCTCGGCGACCAGCGGCGCCAGGCCGCGATGGGTCACCGCGACCGACTTGGGCGCACCGGTCGACCCGGAGGTGTAGAGCACGTAGGCGAGCTGATCCAGGTGGGTGGGGCGCAGCCGGTCGGCGTCGGTGAGCGCGGCCGGCGAGCGGCCCGCGCAGCGATCCGTCAGCTCCGGATCGTCCAGCACCAGCCAGGTGATCCACGCGGGCAGATCGGCGAGCAGGGCCCGCGTGGTGATGCCGATCGCGGCGCCCGCGTCGGCCAGCAGGTAGCGCCGCCGGGCCTGCGGCTGCCGCAGGTCCACCGGCAGGATCGCCGCCCCGGTCGCCGCGACCGCGCAGACCGCGCGCACCAGCCGCGCCGACCGTGGCAGGGCCAGCACCACCACGGTCTCCGGGCCCACCCCGTGGGTGATCAGCTCGCGGGCGAGCTGATTGGCCGTGGCGGACAGGTCGTCGTAGGTCCAGCGCTCGTCCCCGTCCACCAGGGCGAGTCCGGGGCCACCGCGACCGAGGATCGTCCCGAGGGTGGCCTGCTGTCCGATCGCGGTCATGCACCGATTACATCGGGAAGCCGTCGGCTCGGAAACCCCGATTTCCTTGGGCAAACCGCTGGTAGCAGGCCCATTGCTATCATGGCTGGCACTGCTCCACGACTCGGGCGCCGTCGCTACGGCGCCACCGTAGGAGGGAACATGGCTCCAGAATCCGACAACGCCGCCGACCTGGATCTGCCGTGGGCGCCGCGCGATCGCGAGTGGACCGGGCACCGGGCCGAGCACGACGCCCTCGAATGGGCCAAGGGCGACCCGCGCAAGCTCGCCAGCGTCTACCTCTACCGGCGCCCCGGCGGCAATCCCGCCACCGAGGCCGACTACAAATTCCCGGTCGCCGACATCATCGACGGCACGCCGACACTGGTGTTCCACGCCGTCGCCAATGCCGCGGCCCGCCTCGATCAGGCCGACCTGACCGAAGCCGACCGCACCACCGTCGAGCACCGGATCTCCCGGCTGTACCGGGCGGCCGCGGCGGCCTTCGACGACCCGGGCCTGCGCGCCCCGTGGGACCGCTGACTCAGCCCAGCGCGCGGAAGAACGCCCTGATGTCGCCGACCAGCAGGTCCGGTGCCTCCATCGCCGCGAAGTGGCCGCCCCGGTCGAACTCCGACCAGTGCACGATGTGCGCGTTGGGCTCGGCGTAGCGCCGGATCGCGAGATCCTCGGCGAAGACCGCGACCCCCGTCGGCGTCGTCAGCGGGGTGCTCGGCCAGGACCGGGAGTGCATCGACTCGTAGTACAGCGCCGCCGACGATCCGGCGGTGCCGGTGAGCCAGTAGAACATCACATTGGTGAGCAGCCGATCCCGATCCACCGCCGCCTCGGGCAGCCCGTCGGCCGGGAACGTCCATTCCTTGAACTTCTCGACGATCCACGCCAGCTGCCCGACCGGCGAATCGTGCAGCCCGTAGGACAGTGTCTGCGGGCGGGTCGACTGGATCCGGAAGTAGCCGTTGCCCTCGCCCTTGAACAGCGCGAGCCGGTCCAGCCGGGCCAGCTCGGCCGGGGTCATGGTGGCCTTGTCCGCGTCCGATACCGGACCGAACGGCAGGAAACCGAATGTCGCGGCGTTGACGTGCACGCCGATCACCCGGTCGCCCCCGGCGCGCGCCACCTCCGGGGTGATGAACGCGCCCCAGTCGCCGCCCTGCGCGCCGTAGCGCTCGTAGCCGAGCCGCCGCATCAGCTCGACCCAGGCCCGGCCGATTCTGGCCGCGTCCCAACCGGTTTCGCGCACCGGCCCGGAGAAGCCGAAGCCGGGCAGCGACGGAATCACCAGGTGGAACGCGTCGGCGGGATCGCCGCCGTGCGCGCCCGGATCGGTGAGCGGGCCGATGACGTCGAGGAATTCGACGACCGACCCCGGCCAGCCGTGGGTGAGCAGCAGCGGCGTCGCGTCCGGCCGCGCCGAGCGCACATGCAGGAAATGCACACGCTGCCCGTCGATCTCGGTGACGAACTGCGGATACCCGTTCAGCTCGGCCTCCGCGGCCCGCCAGTCGTAGCCGGTGCGCCAGTATTCGGCCAGGTCCCGCAGATAGGCCACCGGCACCCCGCGACTCCACTCGGCGCCCGGCTGCTGCGCGGGCCAGCGCGTGTCGGCCAGCCTGCGCCGTAGCTCGGCCAGTTCGGCCGCGTCGACTTCGATACGGAACGGGAAGATCTCGTCGCTCATGGCACCGACGCTACGGACCCCGTCCCGCCCCGGCCCGGTTTTCTCGCGCTCGCCGCCGGGGTGGGTAGCCGGGTCAGCTCGCGACGTCGAGTGCCGCCGTGTCGATCAGGTCGGCGATCGCGCCCGGCTGGGAGGCCAGCGAGGCGTGGCTCGCGTCGAGTTCGACGATCTTGCGCGGGTTCATCCGCGCGGCCATCCGCCGCTCGTTGTCCGGATGGATCATCCGGTCCTCGGTCGACACCTGGTACCAGGTGGGCTTGACCTTCCACGCGGGCGCGGTGACGGTGTCGCCGAAGGTCGAGCCCAGCGGCGCCTTCTGCGTCACCGCCATCACCAGCGCCTCCTCGGAAGTCAGGTCCTGGCAGAAGCTTTCGTGGAACTTGTCCCGCGCGATCCACAGGTAGCCGTCCGAATCGGGCGCGATGTTCGCGAACGCGGCGGGCGGGTGCTGCTCGCTGATCGCGCCGGGACTCTCCCCCGCGTCGGGCGCGAAGGCCGCGACGTACACCAGTCCCGCGACATTGGGCAGGTCACCGGCCTCGGTGATCACGGCGCCACCGTAGGAATGGCCGACCAGCAGCACCGGGCCGTCCACCTGCGCCACCATCTTCCTGGTCCGTTCGGCGTCGTCGGCCAGCGAGGTGAGCGGATTCTCCACCGCGTGCAGCGCCGGGTACCCGCGCCGGTCCAACTCCACGATCACCTTCGCCCAGTGCGCGGCACCACCCCAGAAACCATGGACCAGAACAACTGTCGGCTTCGCAGCCATGAGATGGTCCGACATCCTGCACACCGTGCGCCTGCGCGGCGACCGGCTCGTCCGCTGCGCTCCGCCCGTGCCCTTCGCGATCGCCGTTCCGCCCGGTCTGCGGCTGCTGCACATCGCCGAACGCGGCGACGTCGACCTCCACGTCGACGGTGACACCCACACCCTGCGCCAGGGCGATATGGCGCTGCTGGCGCGTGGTGACCGGCACGTGCTCGGCGCGGGCACGCCGGTGCCCGCCGAACGCGGGCTCAGCACCGCCGACACCTTCCGCCGCGTCGCCGAACTGGCCGATCCGGCGGCACCGCGCTGGATCACCGGCACCTTCGACGTGGAGGAGGTGATCGCCGACCCGCTGCTATCGGTGTTGCCGCCGGTGGTGCTGATCCGGGCCGGCGCCGAGCGCGACTGGCTGACGGTGAGCCTGCACCTGCTCGTGGTCGAGGTGACCGACGCCAGACCCGGTGCGGGCGTGATGATCTCACGCATCCTCGACCTGCTGTTCATCCACGCGCTGCGCGCCTGGTCGGCCGGTGACACGCCCGTCCCCGGCTGGCTCACCGCGGCGCTGGACCCCGCCTTCGGTCCGGTCCTCACCGCGATCCACAACCGCCCGGACCACCCGTGGCAGGTCGCCGAACTGGCGGCGCTGGCCCGGCTCTCCCGCTCGGCCTTCACCGACCGGTTCAGCAGGCTGCTCGGTCAGCCACCCGGCGCCTATGTCGCCGACCGCCGCCTCGAACACGCCGCCCACCTGCTCGCCGCCACCGCGGAACCGGTGGGCCGGATCGCGGGCGCGGTCGGCTATCACTCCGAGGCCGCGTTCAACCGCGCCTTCCACCGCCGCTACGGCATGCCGCCGCTGCGCTGGCGCAAACGGGGGCAATGAGCGACGGCGGCACACCCGAACAGGGTGCGCCGCCGTCGTCGGGATGCGATCCGGTCAGAACTCCCAGTCCTCGTCCTCGGTGTTGACCGCCTTGCCGATGACGTAGCTGGAACCCGAGCCGGAGAAGAAGTCATGGTTCTCGTCGGCGTTGGGCGACAGGGCCGACAGGATCGCCGGGTTCACCTCGCACTCGTCCTTCGGGAACAGACCCTCGTAACCGAGGTTCATCAGCGCCTTGTTCGCGTTGTAGCGCAGGAACTTCTTGACGTCCTCGGTGAGGCCGACCTCGTCGTAGAGGTCCTGGGTGTAGTCGACCTCGTTGTCGTAGAGCTCGAACAGCAGCTCGAAGGTGTAGTTCTTGAGCTCGTCGCGCTCGGCCTGGGAGACCAGCTCCAGGCCCTTCTGGTACTTGTAGCCGATGTAGTAGCCGTGCACGGCCTCGTCCCGGATGATCAGGCGGATCATGTCGGCGGTGTTGGTGAGCTTGGCCCGAGAGGACCAGTGCATCGGCAGATAGAAGCCGGAGTAGAACAGGAAGCTCTCCAGCAGCGTGGAGGCCACCTTGCGCTTGAGCGGGTCCTCGCCGTTGTAGTACGACAGGACGATCTCGGCCTTGCGCTGCAGGTTGCGGTTCTCCTCCGACCAGCGGAACGCCTCGTCGATCTCCTTCGACGAGCACAGGGTGGAGAAGATGGAGCTGTAGCTCTTGGCGTGCACCGACTCCATGAACGCGATGTTGGTGTACACCGCCTCCTCGTGCGGGGTGAGCGCGTCGGGGATCAGCGAGACCGCGCCGACGGTGCCCTGGATGGTGTCGAGCAGCGTCAGGCCGGTGAAGACCCGCATGGTGAGCTGCTTCTCGTCGGGGGTCAGGGTGTTCCAGGAGGGGATGTCGTTGGACACCGGCACCTTCTCCGGCAGCCAGAAGTTGCCGGTCAGGCGGTCCCAGACCTCGGCGTCCTTCTCATCGGGCACCCGATTCCAGTTGATGGCGCTTACCCGATCGATGAGCTTCATTCCGCCTCCACACCTTTCTGCCTCCACCGTTTACCCGCACCGCCGCAGTGCGCGAGCCCGTTCACCGTGAACACTACTCGTAGTGGGTGACAACTCCCGCCAACACAACAGCTTGTGTTGCGGCGTGCCGAACCCGCCCGGATCGACCGGACGACCGCACACGCGCGCGGCCCCTATTGTGCGGCACGCGCGCCGCACGGCCACCATCGCATCGCCAGTGATTCGCCCCATGCGCACCGCGCCGATCCCGCGACGTGAACCGGACCACCGCGCACCCGGCTCCGCTTTCGCTCCGGACACCCGGCGAACTGCGGCCATCTCCGGACAGGCGCCCGGGTCATGGGGTTCGTCCATGCCGGTGCGCCGTCTCCGGACCCGCACGGCGACAGCCGCTTTCGGCGGCTCGGCTACATTCGGTCCCGAGGTCCCCACCATCGAGGTGTTCGGCAGGGACCGGGCCGCGGTCGAGACCGTGCCGCGCGCCGCCACCGACCTGTTCCCGGAGGAATCACGTGCGCCGGTTGATCCTGCTCGCCCTCGCGGCCGTCACCGTGGCCGCCTGCCAGCGCGCCCAGGCGCCCGATTCGATGCCGACGGGCGGGTTCTGGTCCACCGCGGCGATCTCCGATCAGGAGAAGCTGGCGGTGCTGCGGAAGGTGCGCGCCCTCGACGTGTGCGCGCTGCTGCCGCGCGCCGCGCTGGCGGGCCTGGGCACGGTGCGCGAGATCGACAACACCGACCCGCATCAGTGCCGGGCCGGAATCGACGTCGAGGGGCACCTCACCGGCATCGACGCGACCTGGGCGACCGGGGTGGCCTTCACCACGGAGCCGATCACGGACGGGCCGGTCACCGAGCAGGCCATGGGCGATGTGCGGGTGCTGTTCGACGACGAGTCACCGGCCTCGGCCGATCCGCAGGTCCGCGGCAGCTGCCAGGCCTGGGCGCGGTTCGTCTCCGGCGCCGACCTGTCGCTGAGCGTGCGGGCGCCACAGGACGCGTGTGTTACGGCCGAAGCGCTGCTGCGGATCGCGCTGGTGGAGTGGCGCGGGGAACCGGCGCGGGGCACCTCGCCCGATTCCGACCGCACCGTCGTCACCGGGGCCGACCCGTGCGCGGTGGCACCGCTGCTCGGGGTCACGGTGCCGGTGGCAGGCCAGCGGGTCACCACCTGTCTGCTGACCGTGCGGGACCACGAGGCGATCATCACCTACGACTACAGCACCGAGAGCTCCATCCGCGACGACCTGCCCGCCTTCACGGTCGGCGCCAGACAGGTCTACCGATTCGACACCGCGGGCGCCCAGCCGGGCATCGCCTCGCTGTCCGCGGTGGTCGGTCCCGCGCTCGCCGCCGACCCGGCCGACGCCCTGCTCGGCCCGCGGGTACCGACCGTCTCGGTCACCGCCGACTCGGCCGTCGCGGAGCTCGTCATGCGCGAGACGCTGCCCCTGCTGCGCTGAGGCCGAGACGGTCACAACGTTCTGGGAACGACCGGCACGAGATGTTTGCGGCCGGGTTGCCCTCCCGGGCAGACTCGGTGGTCGGGCGTGCGTCCGGGCCCGGTTCGATCGAGGACAGGGGTGCTCATGGACCGCAGGATCGCACTGGCCGCCACCGCGCTGCTGCTCTGCGCCGCCTGCGGCGACGACGAGGGCACGAGCCCGGACTACGCCACACTCCCGCCCCCACCGGCCCCGCTGATGCCCGCCCCGCCACCGGAATTCTGGTCGCAGGTGCCCGGCGACCAGGCCGGGCGCGACGCGGTGGCCCAGGCGACCCGTCAGGTGGACGTGTGCGCCGTGCTGCCGCGCGACGCGCTGGCGCCGCTGGGTGAGGTCACCGGCGTCACCGTCGGCCTCGATTCGTGCCGGGCGATCCTCGGCAGCGCCACCCCGGGCGAGGGCAGCACGCTCACCTGGCACGCCACCCTGTTGCCCGGATTGACGCCGGGCGGGCGCGGGGTGACCAGGCAGCTCGGCGACGTCACCGTGCGCCTGGTCCCCGACCGCGACGCGGGTGAACCCCGCGCCTGCGGCGCGACCGCCGCCTTCCCGGCCGGGGCCGCCTTCTACCTCGGCCTGTCCACCCCGGGCCGCAACCCGTGCACCGTCGCCGACGAGCTGATGCCCGGCATGATCGACCGCTGGCGCCAGTCCCCGCCGCAGGGCACCTCCCCCGACACCGTCCCCACCGTGCTGCTCGGCGCCGACCCGTGCACCGTCCGCGCGAAACTCGACGGCGCCGTACCCGGCGACGAGCAGCGCCTGACCCAGTGCCTGTTCGGCTACCGGGGCGAGAAGATCACTGTCGGCTACGAGTACCGGGTGCCCGAGTACCTGGCCGCGAACAGCACCGAGGAACACCTCGACGGCCGCACCGTACATCGCTCGGTCTCGGTGTACGACAGCAGGATTCCCATCTACACCGCCGCCGTGGGCCCCGAGCTGCCCGCCGAATCGACCGCGTTCGGCCGGCGCGTCCCCATCGTGGAGGTGGTCGCGTCGACCGACGACGTCGCCCGGGACGTGATGGCGCGGGCGCTGACGCTGTTCCCCTGAACCGGCGCCTAGTTCGCCGCGGCCCAGTTCCCTGCCTGCTCGGCGGCGATGGCGACCAGCCGGTCGTAGCCGAAATTGATGTCGACGAGATGCGATTCGAACAGCGGGATCTCGTTCACCCGATCCGGGCCGGCAGTGGTGAGCTGGTAGAAGTTGTATCCGCCGCGTTCCCGGCACTGCCCGGTGCCGCGAGTCGCGGTCGAGGTCCACGACGAATCCGAGTGCGGCGGCGCCGCGGGGAGAGTGGTGTACCCCAGCAGGATCGAGATGATGCCGAAGGCGTACGGTGCCGTCGGCACCGTGACGGGTTGTGGCCCGTAGTCACCACTGAGCAGACCTGGGTCGGTACAGGCGACCTGGTAGCCCGGCCCGTACGGCAACCCCCACCGCATCGAGATCAAGCTCAACTCGGCATTGCCGAAGAACGACAACAGCGGATCCTGCTGGGCCACCGAATAGGCAACGACGCAGCCGTACTCACCGCGCCGCGAACACACCGGGATCGTGGTGAAGTCCCCGCCCGTGGTACTCCCCCGCGCTGTGGTCACATTGCCACCCATGAGCAGGGCACCCACCAACAGCGACCGCCGGGCGGGATCACCATCGATGTGCTCACGGATGAGCCTGCGCGCCATCAGCGTGCCCTGGGAATGACTGATGATGACAACGCCGCGACCGTGGTTCTCCGTCGCGAGGTACTCGTTCCACGCGTTCTCGATGTCCTGGTACCCGGGCTGGGTGAGATCGACACCAGTCGCCAGTGCGAGCGGCAGCGCGGGCAGGGTCGCCTGCCGGTAGACCGGCGCGAACACCCGGCACAGGTTCGAGAACCGGGCCGCCTGATATGTCGCGATCGACCGTACCTCGGGCTGGGCCACCGGATCCTGGTTGAGGGCGACCTGATTGCTGACCGTGGGATACAGGTAGAAGCAGTCGACCGGCTTGTCGGCCTCGGCGACCGAAGCGGGCGCGCTGACCTCGCCGGTGCCGAGGTCGGTGGTGTCGAGCGGCAGATCACACGGGTCGCCGCCCGCGGCGGGGTGACACAGCCAGGTGGTCGCGCCAGACGACGAATCGGCGGGTCCGGCAGAGGCCGTCCCCGGCGCCAGCACCAGGACGGCCGTCACCGCCAGTACACCGGCGCCGGCGCCGAACACCCTCGACCACATCATCGCGCCCCCATCCGCCTCGACCGCTCGCCGAATCAATCGCGGCGTGACGATACCAGCCGACCGGCCGGTCCGGACCCTGTTCGGCCAGGCCAGCGGAGGCACGCTCGGGGCACGCTCAGATTCCGAGCACGAGCTTGGCGGTGGTGAAGTAGATGATCAGCCCGGTCGCGTCGACCAGGGTGGTCACCATCGGCGCCGACACCACGGCCGGGTCGATGCGGAACTTCTTGGCCAGCAACGGCATCGTGCCGCCGATGGTGGCGGCCCAGCCACAGATGATCACCAGCGTGATCGCCACGACCACGGCCACCTTGGGTCCGACGAACAGCGTGCCGATCAGCAGACCCGCCGCGGCGAGCATGCTGCCCAGCACCAGGCCGACCCGGCATTCGCGCCAGATCACCTTGAACAGGTCCGAGACCCGCACCTCGCCGACGGCCAGCGCGCGCACGCACGCGGTCGCGGCCTGCGCGCCCGCGTTGCCGCCCGCGCCGATCAGCAGCGGGATGAACAGCGCCAGGCTGGCGGCCTGCTCGAGCGTCGCCGAGAAGATGTCGGTGACGCTCACGGTGAGCGTGGCGGCGAACAGCAGCAGCATCAGCCACAGCGCCCGGTAGCGCGCGAGCTGGAACACCTTGGCGGCCATGTAGTGGCCCTCCCAGGGCGCCGAGCCCGCCTGCTTGGCGACGTCCTCGCTGTCGGCCGCCTCCAGCACCTCCATCGCGTCGTCGATGGTGAGCAGCCCGACCACCCGGTCCTCGCTGTCCACCACGACCAGGTTGATGTCGTTGGTGGAGCTCATCAGGCGGGCGGCCTTCTCCGCGGAGTCGGTGGCGCGCACGAAAGCCGGTTCGGTGACGACCAATTCGGACACCATGGCGTCGGGGGCGTGCAGCACCAGCTCCCGCAGCTCGACGATGCCGGTGAGCCTGCGACCGCGGTCGACCACGGGCAGCGTGTACACCGTCTCGGCGTTGCCGCCCTTGGCGCGCACCCAGCTCAGCGCCTGGGCCACGGTCAGGTTGTCCGGCAGCGCGACGACTTCCGGCGTCATGTACTGACCGACCGAGCCCTCGGGGTAGCCGAGCAGCGCGGCGGTCATCCGGCGCTCGCGCGGGCTCAGCCCGGCCAGCACCTTCTTGGCCACCTTGGCCGGCGCCTCGTGCAACATGCGGGCCCGGTCGTCGGGGTCCATCGCCTCGACCAGGTCGCGAAAGCTCTTCTCGCGCAGGCCCTGCAGGATCTGCTGCTGGTCGACCGGCTCGAGCTCCTCGAAGACGGTGATCGCGCGATCCTTGTCGAGCAGGCGGAACACGACACCGGCCTGCACGGCGTCCATCCGGGCCAGCGCGTCGGCGATGACGTGCGGCGGGCGGTTGTCGAGCCAGTTCATGGCGCCGTCGACCCGGTGGGTCTCGACGAGGTGGCGCACCGATTCCGCCAGGATCTCCAGCGCCTCGGTCACCGCATGGTCCTCGACGCCCTTGTTCGTGTCGAGGCGCGGCGAATCCGCTTCGGGCACAGCGGAATCGGCGGTTACGTGACGGGCTTCGACGAGGTCGATCTGCGACATGGGACAGTCCTCTGGCGCGACAACGCGCATGCCCGCGGCAAGACCGCGGGGATGCTACGAGAGTGGATCGGGAAACGGTGGTGCACACCGCGGGCGTCCACCGCCACGACCGTCACGCACAGCCGACTCGGATCGGCCGGAATTCAGTGAGAGGACGAAGGGGCGACGCCGCGCGGCCTTCGACTGGGGGGTTCGCTGCGCATCGCAACACCACCTCCTCGTCGCCGCTGCAGGCCATCGCCGTGCAGATCGCTCGGAGTACCCGACCGGGCACACCCTTCCACCTGCAGAATACATGCGAAGCCCAGAGGTTTCATCTCGACGCAGGCGTACCACTGGTCACAGTGATCTCGATCACACCTCGCGTGGCAGTCCGGCGATGACGGTGTCGACCGCCCGCTCGGCCAGCCGCCACAGTTCGGCGCGCTCCAGATGCCGCAGCGGGCCGCGCAGCGCGAGCTCGGCGAACCCGTGCACGGTCGACCAGCAGCTCCAGGTGGCGGCCGCGCGCGCCGCCGGGTCCAGCTCGCCGACGTGGACCATCATGTCGAGCGCGTCGGCCAGGGCGAGATAGGCGGGCGAGTCGCGAACCGAGTCCGGCGAGGTGTCACCCGCACCGAAGAAGGCCACCGCGAACCAGCCCGGCTCGGCCAGCGCGAACGCGATATAGCCCAGCCCCACCGCGCGCAAGCTCTCGCGCGGCGCCGCGGGTTCGCGGCCGGCGGCCATGCCCGCGGCCATAGTGGCCTCGATGGCGGCCGACACCGCGCGCAGCAGCGCCAGCCGGTCGGGAAAGTGCCGGTAGGCGGCATTGGGGGTGACGCCGACGCTGCGGGTGACGGCACGGATCGTGAGCGCTTCGGGGCCGCCGGACCTGGTCATCTCCAGCCCGGCATCGATCAGCGCCGCGGCGAGATCGCCGTGATGGTAGGCCAACCCTTGCACTCCCGTCCGCTGAAGTCTACGGTGTGAACATAGCAGATGTGCACGCCGTACACATTGAGGGGACCACCATGACCGCACTCCCGGCCATCGTCGACCGCGACACCTGGCAGGCCGAACTCGACAAGCTCCGGATCCGCGAGAAGGCCGCGACCCGCGAACTCGACGCGGTCGCCGCGCAGCGCCGCCGCCTGCCTGCCGTGGAACTGCCGCCCTACACCCTGAAAGCCGAAGACGGCGGCGATGTCTCGCTGGCCGAGGTCTTCGACGGGCACAGCCAGCTGATCACCTATCACCACATGTGGACCGACGGGAACACCTGGCAGTGCCCCGGCTGCACCGGCCTCACCGCGCAATACGCCCGGCTGGACTTCCTCGCCGCCTACGACGCGCGGTTCGTGATCGTCACCCAGGGCCCGATCGAGGAGGCCCTCGCCTACAAGCGGCGGGTCGGCAACACCATGACCTGGTACTCCACCCACGACAGCCCGTTCGGCGCCGACATGGGCGCGGGCCCCGGCGCCGGTTTCGCGGTGAACACCTTCCTGCGCGACGGCGACACCGTCTACCGCAGCTGGCACACCGACGGCCGCGGCACCGAACAGCTCGCCTACACCTTCGGCCTGATCGACGCGCTCCCCTACGGCCGCCAGGAGGAATGGCAGGACAGCCCCGAGGGCTGGCCGCAGTCGCCGACCTACAGCCGGTGGCCGAGCTCGAAGGACATCGCCGCCAGCTACGGCGAACCGGGCGCCTGACCGGCCGCGTCCAGATCGGCGCCGATCATCCGTTCGACGGCAGGCCAGTCGGGCGTGTGGCACAGCCAGTCCGGCGCCGGTTCGGCCTGCGCGCCGAACAGGTACAGCCGCGGCACCACCGCGCGCAGCGCCCGGTGCACGTCGGGCCGGTCGTCGATCATGTGGGTGATGCCCAGTTCCGCGCAGTGCGGCGCCTTGTCGGCGCGGGTGCGGCAGAAGCGCAGATTCTCGCGGGGAATGCCGGTGCGGGCGGCGAAGTCGTGGTGGTCGAGCCACTGCCTGGTGCGTTCCTCGATCCGTGGGCCGCACTTGGAGATCACCCAGGCCTGCCCGCCGAAGCGGGGCACGAGCCGGGCCAGCACCTCGAAGGCGCCGGGCGTCGGTGGTGTGCGCATGGCCTCGGCGTAACCGCCGGAGAGGAAGACCGTGTCCGCGGTACCCGGCGTGAGCGCCGCCCCCTGGATGACCCGGCCGAAATCCACGCCGAGGCGTGGTCGTCGAATATCGTTCATACCCGTGCCAGCATGACCGTGACGGTGGTCGGTGACAAGCGAATATCCGCCGGTCCAGGATTCAGCGCGGCGCGCGTCCAATGCTTGCCTCGGTGCGCGGCAGTCGGGAAAGTGGGCAGGGCAGCCGCGGTGCGAGGTGCCGCGACATTCGGTTCGATCGACACACTGAGGAGAATCACGTGCGGTTCGGCATCTTCGTCCCCCAGGGCTGGCGGCTCGACCTGGTCGGCATCGAACCGGCGGACCAGTGGGCGGTGATGCGCGAACTGGCCCAGCGGTTCGACACGGGCAGCGATTGGGAGTCGATCTGGGTCTACGACCACTTCCACACCGTGCCGGTGCCGACGAACGAGGCCACCCACGAGGCGTGGACGCTCATGTCGGCGTTCGCGGCCAGCACCACCCGCGTCCGGCTCGGCCAGATGTGTACTGCCATGAGCTACCGAAACCCCGCCTACCTGGCCAAAGTCGCCGCCACCGTCGACCTGATCTCCGGCGGCCGGGTGGAGATGGGCATCGGCGGCGGCTGGTACGAACACGAGTGGCGCGCCTACGGTTACGGGTTCCCGTCGGCCGGTGAGCGGCTGGGCAGGCTCGACGAGGGCGTGCAGATCTTCCGGCAGGCGTGGCGAACCGGCCGGGCCACCCTGGACGGGAGGTACTACCAGGTCGACGACGCCATCGTGCACCCGAAGCCGTTGCAGGAGAACGGCATCCCGATCTGGATCGCGGGCGGCGGCGAGAAGAAGACCCTGCGCATCGCGGCGAAGTACGCCGACTACACCAACTTCAGCGGCGTCCCCGAGGAGTTCACCCACAAGTCGGAAATCCTGCGCGAGCACTGCGCCGAGGTGGGCACCGATTTCAGCGCCATCACCCGCACCTCCAATTTCAACGCGGTGGTCGGCAGCACCGAAACCGAAGTCCAGGAACGCCTTTCCGCCGTGATCGACCGCTACACCCCCTTCCTCGGCGCCGACGAGGCCAAGGCCCGCGTGCACGAGCAGTTCGGCACCAGCGCCGCCGTCGGCACCCCCGAACAGATCATCGAACGCCTCGGCGCGGTCAAGGATCTCGGCCTCGACTACGCCATCCTCAACTTCCCCGAAGCCGCCTACGACACCTCCGGCATCGAGCTCTTCGAACGCGAGGTCGTCCCCGCCCTGCGCTGACCGCCGCCATACGGGTGCGACCACCCGGATCTGTGTCCTTGACCACATCCGGGTGGTGCCGCTATGGTCTCCCGCCAAGACCTGGACAAGCGTTCAAATGAACACCTGTCCACTTCGCGGGATCGAGGGAAACGCATGGCGGTAGCGGGGATTCGGCGGCTCGGGCGATCGCTGCGAGCCGGGCGGGTAGGTGTCGCCGTGGCGCTGGTCCTGGGCATGATGGTCGGGGGTGCGCAGGGAGCGGTGGCGGCCGAGCCCGGGCTCACACCGCTGCGCGCGCAGGGGGCCGCGCTGGTCGACGGGTACGGGCGAACGGTGCTGCTGCACGGGGTGAACACCGTCGACAAGGACGCGCCGTACCTGCAGGCCGGTGACGGTTTCGCGCTCGACGACGACGCGGCGGCACTGCTCGCCCGGCACGGATTCAACACCGTGCGGCTCGGGGTGTCCTTCGACGCCCTGATGCCGACCAAGGGCGTCGTCGACACGGCCTACCTCGATCGCGTGGAGACGGTGGTGGATACCCTTGCCGCGCACGGGATCTACACCCTGCTCGACAATCACCAGGACGGATTGTCCGAGATCTGGCACGGCAACGGGTTTCCCGAATGGGCCATCCGGGCCAGGCCGGGTGAGGGTGAGCCGAATCCCGGCTTCCCGCTGTACTACCTGATGCCGAGCATGAACGCCGGGTGGGACGAGGTCTGGAACAACACCTACGGCGTCCTCGACCATCTCGGCACGGCGCTGGGCGCGCTCGCCGAGCGGATGAACGGGCGCGCGGGCGTGCTCGGCATCGAACTGCTCAACGAACCCTGGCCCGGCACAGCGTTTCTCACCTGCTTCCCGAACGGCTGTCCCGACTTCGACGCCAAGTACCAGCGCGCCCTGCAGCGGCTGACCGACGCGGTGCGGGCCCGCAACGGCGCGGTGCCGGTGTTCTGGGAGCCGAATGTCACCTGGAACGAGACCATGCCGAGTCACCTCGGCAAGAATCCGCCGATCACCAGCCCGAACATCGTGTTCTCCCCACACGACTACTGCATCCCCAGCCAGCTGGCCATCTACCTCGGCCTGCCCGAGGAACTGCGCGCGGTGTGCCCGGTGCAGCAGGACAAGACCTGGTCGAACATCGACGCGTTCACCGGCCGCACCGACATCCCCACGATGGTCACCGAATTCGGCGACGGCGACCCGGCGGTGCTGCGCAACACCACCACCCGCGCCGACGAACGCTTCGTCGGCTGGCACTACTGGCACTACCGCGGCACCGACGGCGATCCGTTCCGGGGTGAGCTCGGCCGCGAACTGGTCCGCACGTACCCGCGCGCCACCGCGGGTACCCCGGAGGCGATGGTGTTCGACTCGGCGACAGGCGATTTCGCCTACCGCTACCGCCCCGGCACGGCGTCGGCGCCCACCGAGATCTACGTGTCCGACCTGGCCATGCCCGACGGCTACGACGTGCGGGTCACCGGCGGTCACGTCACCTCGCCCGCCGGGGCCAGGGTGGTCACCGTGGTGGCCGACGGCACCGCGCCGGTCACCGTCCGCGTCCACCGGCCCGGATCCGCCGGCGCCGAGCTGCCCGCCGACGGTGGCAGCGGCTCCGCCTCGGGATTCCCCTGGTCCACCGGATCAGCGGGCTGAACGCGTCACCGGCCCGCTGCCCTTCCCCGGTAGCGGGCCGGTGGTGCCCACCGGCGGGCTCAGACCC
Source organism: Nocardia asteroides (assembly GCF_900637185.1). Classification (NCBI taxonomy): domain Bacteria; kingdom Bacillati; phylum Actinomycetota; class Actinomycetes; order Mycobacteriales; family Nocardiaceae; genus Nocardia; species Nocardia asteroides. Next base: position 5,985,509 of record NZ_LR134352.1, read on the forward strand.
AGCCGACATCGTGCGCCTCGATCGTGCCGTCGGCGATCGCCGCCACCAGTTGAGCGTGCACCCGATGCCGATGTGCGGGTGGGACGCCAGATTCGCAGCCCCCAGCGGTAGAACGTCCACGGCAAGGCCGGCACCCGGTGGTTGTTAAGCGGGGTCGGCCACGCTGGGCCACATGAGCACGACGACACCCACCCGGCGCTCCGAGCGGACCGGCGGCTACGAGCGCGACGCCGACGGTCGACTGACCTTCGTCCGTGCCGACGGCGCGCTTCCGCAGCGCCCCCGGGACGAATTCCCGCTCACCGGACGCACTTCCGACGACGGCGAGACCGGGGTGATCCCCGCCTTCCTCATCGACATGGCGCTGCACGCCGCGATCGGCGTCACCGCCTGGTACGTCGCCACCGGCACCACCGCCGTCCTCTACGGCATCGCCGCCTGGCTCGGCGCGTCTTTCCTGCACCGCACCGTGGTCCAGCGGTACACCCGCACGACGATCGGCAAGTGTTCGTTCGGCCTGCGCCTGCGCCACGCCGACGGCACCTACCCGTCCCTGTGGCAACTGATCCGCCAGTGGTTCCGCGGCGGCTGGTGCTGCTTCGACATCTTCGGCAGCATCGGATGAAACGAAAGGGCGGCCTCCCCGAGGAGACCGCCCTTTCGTCACGTGCTCAGCTCATAGCATGCAGCTGACGCAATTCTCGATTTCGGTCCCCTGCAAGGCCATTTGGCGCAGGCGGATGTAATAGAGCGTCTTGATTCCCTTGCGCCACGCGTAGATTTGCGCCTTGTTGATGTCGCGGGTGGTGGCGGTGTCCTTGAAGAACAGGGTCAGCGACAGGCCCTGGTCCACGTGCTGGGTGGCCGCGGCGTAGGTGTCGATGATCTTCTCGTAGCCGATCTCGTAGGCGTCCTCGTAGTACTCGAGGTTGTCGTTGGTGAGATACGGGGCCGGGTAGTAGACGCGGCCGATCTTGCCTTCCTTGCGGATCTCGATCTTCGACGCCACCGGGTGGATCGAGCTGGTGGAGTGGTTGATGTAGGAGATCGAGCCGGTCGGCGGGACGGCCTGCAGGTTCTGGTTGTAGATGCCGAACTCCTGGACCGAGGCCTTGAGTTCGCGCCAGTCGTCCTGGGTCGGGATGTGCACGCCGGCGTCGGCGAACAGCTGGGCGACCTTGTCGGTCTTGGGTTCCCACGCCTGGTCGGTGTACTTGTCGAAGTACTCACCACTGGCGTACTTGGACTCCGCGAAACCTCCGAAGGCGCTGCCGCGCTCCTTGGCGATCAGGTTCGAGGCCCGGATCGCGTGGTAGACCACGGTGTAGAAGTAGATGTTGGTGAAGTCGACGCCCTCTTCGGAGCCGTAGTGGACCCGCTCGCGCGCCAGGTAGCCGTGCAGGTTCATCTGCCCGAGGCCGATGGCGTGGGACTCGTTGTTGCCCTGCTCGATCGAGGGCACCGAGTAGATGTGGGTCTGGTCCGAGACGGCGGTCAGCGCGCGGATCGAGGTCTCGATGGTCTGCCCGAAGTCGGGCGAGTCCATCGCCTTGGCGATGTTGAGCGAACCCAGGTTGCAGGAGATGTCCTTGCCGACCTTCGAGTACGAGAGGTCGTCGTTGAACTCCGACGGGGTGGAGACCTGCAGGATCTCCGAGCACAGGTTCGAGTGGGTGATCTTGCCCTTGATCGGGTTGGCCCGGTTCACCGTGTCCTCGAACATGATGTACGGGTAGCCCGACTCGAACTGCAGCTCGGCGATGGTCTGGAAGAACTCGCGCGCCTTGATCTTCGACTTGCGGATGCGCTTGTCGTCGACCATCTCGTAGTACTTCTCGGTGACGTCGACATCGGCGAACGGCTTGCCGTAGATGCGCTCCACGTCGTAGGGCGAGAACAGGTACATGTCCTCGTTCTTCTTCGCCAGCTCGAAGGTGATGTCGGGGATCACCACGCCCAGCGAGAGCGTCTTGATGCGGATCTTCTCGTCCGCGTTCTCGCGCTTGGTGTCGAGGAAGCGGTAGATGTCGGGGTGGTGCGCGTGCAGGTACACCGCGCCCGCGCCCTGGCGCGCGCCGAGCTGGTTGGCGTAGGAGAACGAGTCCTCGAGCAGCTTCATGATCGGGATGACACCCGAGCTCTGGTTCTCGATCTTCTTGATCGGGGCGCCGTGCTCACGGATGTTGCTCAGCAGCAGGGCGACACCGCCGCCGCGCTTGGACAGCTGCAGCGCGGAGTTGATGGAGCGCCCGATGGACTCCATGTTGTCCTCGATGCGCAGCAGGAAGCAGGACACGGGCTCGCCGCGCTGCTTCTTGCCGGAGTTGAGGAAGGTGGGGGTGGCGGGCTGGAAACGGCCGTCGATGATCTCGTCGACCAGCTTGCTCGCCAGCACCTCGTCGCCGGCGGCCAGCGTCAGCGCGACCATGACCACACGGTCCTCGAACCGCTCCAGGTAGCGCTTGCCGTCGAAGGTCTTCAGCGTGTACGAGGTGTAGTACTTGAACGCGCCGAGGAAGGTGGGGAACCGGAACTTCTTGGCGTAGGCCTGCTGGAACAGGCCCTTGATGTACTCACGGGAGTACTGCTCGAGCACCTCGGTCTCGTAGTAGTTCTCCTTGACCAGGTAGTCCAGCTTCTCGTCGAGATTGTGGAAGAAGACGGTGTTCTGGTTGACGTGCTGGAGGAAGTACTGGTGCGCGGCCTCGCGATCCTTGTCGAACTGGATCTTGCCGTCGGCGCCGTACAGGTTCAGCATCGCGTTGAGGGCGTGGTAGTCGAGGACCTCGCCTGCCTCGCCGCGCACCGCGGACTGCTCTAGGCGGGCAGTCTTGCCGGTCGGTGCTGTGGTTGCTGTTGCCAAAACAATCCCAATCCCTCTCGGACGCGCGCGACGTCCTCAGCGGTTCCCATGAGTTCGAAGCGATACAGGTACGGCACCCCGCATTTGCGCGAGATGATGTCGCCCGCAGCGCAATAGGTATCGCCGAAGTTCGTGTTGCCGGCCGCGATCACCCCGCGCAGCAGGGCGCGGTTGTGCGGGTCGTTGAGGAACTTGGCGACCTGCCGCGGTACGAGGTCCTTGTCGGACCGTTGTCCCCCCATGACGTGCCGACCACCCCCGTAGGTGGGAGTGATCAGCACGTAGGGTTCGTCGACGCGCAGCGATTCAGCGGTGTGCAGTGGTAGCCGAGTAGCCGGGAGTCCCAGCTTCTCGACGAAACGACGAGTGTTCTCCGAAGCGCTGGAGAAGTAGACCAGCCCGCCCGGAGTGATCCGCTCGGGCATGGGCGCCTCCTTCCGGCGAAGTCCTAGGCGGCCGCGACGGCGAGCGACTTGATGCGGTCGGGACGGAAGCCCGACCAGTGATCCTCACCGGCGACGACGACCGGAGCCTGCAGGTACCCGAGCGCCATGACGTAATCGCGCGCCTCGGCGTTCTCGGAGATGTCGATGATCTCGTAGTCCACCCCGGCCTTGTCGAGGGCCTTGTAGGTGGCATTGCACTGGACGCAAGCGGGCTTGGTGTACACGGTGACGGTCATCTAGGTTCTCCCTCTCCTATGCCTGATCCACAGCCTGTGATCCGTATGCAGTGCACGAACGGTGATGCTGCGCAAACTCCTGGATCTGGCGAAGAAAGCCCTGCTCGTAACCCCTTCCCTTGGGCCCGATCAGTGGTGGCTTCACACCGTGTTCCAGTACCGAAGACACTACACCTAGTGGCCGACAGATTGGAACAACACAAGGTGTTGCGAGTCGCACAGATGTAATTCCCACGCGGTAAGTCCCAGGACGCGCGATCGACACGCTGGGGAAACAGTGGCCCAGATCACGATTTTGCATCCCGGCGAGTCTTCAGCAAACTCGCGGACACAGCGAAGGGGCGTCGCATCCGCGATGGATGCGACGCCCCTCGGAAGAGCCGCTCGACAGCTTACGCGGTGACGAGCGAGCCGTCCGCCGCGGTCACCAGTTCGTGCACGGTGGCGCCGAGCTGGGTCAGCGCCTCGGCGTCCTGGGTCGGGTGGGTCTGGCCGAAACGCTCGCCGATGGTGCCGAAGCGCGCGGTGGCGGCCTCGACGACCACACCGCCGGCCACGCCGATCGCCTTCACGGTGTCACCGTGGGCCCACTCGGCGGCACGGGGGCTGATCGAGGCGCTCACCACGGCGACGGGCTTACCCTTGATCGCACCGGCGGCGTAGGGGCGCGAGGCCCAGTCGATGGCGTTCTTCAGCACGGCGGGCAGGGTGCCGTTGTACTCCGGGGTCACCAGCAGCAGGGCGTCGGCCTGGGCCACCGCGGCCCGCAGCGCCTCGGCCTGCGCGGGGACGGCGCCGGGTACGTCGAGGTCCTCGTTGTAGAACGGGATCTCGGCCAGGCCCTCGTAGATCTCGATGTCGACACCCTCGGGAGCGGTCTGCGCGGCGGTTTCGGCCAGCTGGCGGTTGATCGAGCCCGCGCGCAGGCTGCCGACGAGAGTGAGGATGCGGGTCTCGGCCATGTCTGACTCCTGGTGTACTGAGTGGGATGTTCGAAGTTTCATCCGACAATAACCGGACCTCGGTCCGATTACTTCCCGCGGAGGACGTGTGAGCAGCGTGAGCTCCAGCACACCGAGGTCGGACGAGCCCGCGCTGCTGCCGATCGGTCGACCGCTGCCCGGCAACGCCGAGCCCGTCGAGCGCGCCGACGCCGCCCGCAACCGCGCGCTGCTGCTCGACGCGGCCCAGCAGCTCGTGCGCGAGCACGGTGTCGACAGCCTGACCATGGACGCGCTGGCCAAGCGGGCCGGCGTCGGCAAGGGCACGGTGTTCCGCCGGTTCGGCAATCGCACCGGGCTGATGCTGGCGCTGCTCGACCACTCCGAACAGAAGTTCCAGGCCGCGTTCATGTTCGGACCGCCCCCGCTCGGCCCCGCCGCGGCCCCGGTGGACCGGTTGATCGCGTTCGGCCGCACCCGGCTGCAGAACATCGCGATCGAGGGCGACCTGCATCGCGCCGCCGAGGCCAAGGGCCGCTTCGGCGCCGGACCGTTCGCCCTGCACAAGGCCCATGTCGTGCTGCTGCTGCGAGCGGCGGGCGTGGACGGCGAACTGCCGCTGATCGCCGACACCCTGCTGTCGGCGCTCTCGGCGGAGCTGGTGACCCACCAGATCGACATCCTCGGTCACACCCGCGCTCAGCTCGGCGACAACTGGGAATGGCTCGTTCGCCGGGTCGTTTCCCCTGTCGCACACGTAGAGTGAGACGGCATGGGGACACTGCGTGAACAGATCATCGCCGAGTTGGGCGTGCTGCCGGAGATCGAGCCGAAGCAGGAGGTCCGCCGCCGGGTCGACTTCCTCAAGGACTACCTGAACTCCACCCCCGCCAAGGGCTTCGTCCTCGGCATCAGCGGCGGCCAGGACAGCGCGCTGGCGGGCAGGCTGTGCCAGCTCGCCGCCGAGGAGCTGCGCGCCGAGGGCGGCGAGGCCACCTTCCTCGCGGTGCGGCTGCCCTACGGCGTGCAGGCCGACGAGCACGACGCGCAGGTGGCGCTGAACTTCGTCGACCCCGACCGGTGCGTCGTGGTGAACGTGAAGCCGGGCGCCGACGCGGTGGCCGCGGAGGTCGCCGGCGCGCTCGATCACGAGCGGTTACGCGATTTCGTGCGCGGCAACATCAAGGCCCGCGAGCGGATGGTTGCCCAGTACGCGCTGGCCGGGCAGGAGAACTTGCTGGTGGTCGGCACCGACCACGCCGCCGAGGCGGTCACTGGGTTCTTCACCAAGTTCGGTGACGGCGGCGTCGACCTGACCCCGCTCACCGGTCTCACCAAGCGCCAGGGCGCGGCCCTGCTGCAGGAGCTGGGCGCGCCGTCCAGCGTTTGGTCCAAGGTCCCCACGGCCGACCTCGAGGACGACCGGCCCGCGCTGCCCGACGAGGAAGCCCTCGGCCTGCGCTACGCCCAGATCGACGACTACCTCGAAGGCAAGGACGTCACGCCCGAGGTCGCCGCGCGCGTCGAGCAGGTGTTCACCAACACCCGGCACAAGCGCACGGTTCCGGTCACCCCGCTCGACACGTGGTGGAAGTAGCCGACGCGGCGTGACCCGCGCGCGCGATCAGTCCTCGCAGATCGCGCCGCCGGTCGCGGCGGTCGCGCGCAACAGGTCGCGGACGAGGTCGTAGTCCGGTTCCCCGCGGAAGCGCAGACAGCTCTTTCCCATGTCCGCGTTCGCGAGCCGGTCCGCGAACGCGGCACGGACGTCGGAGCGCAGCAGGTAGAAGGAGATGTACTGCTTCTGGCCCGCGAAGGACGCCTCGCCGACGCCGTCGCGCTCGTAGGACGGCATGCCGTAGGCCATCACCTCGGTGAAGCCGGGGAGTTCGGCCAGGCACAGCTCACGCAACCGGGTCAGCGGCGCGCGCCGCGCGTCCGGGAGCTGGGCGAGGTAGGTCTCGACGTCGGGCGCCGCGCTCCGGACCATCGCCGTCAGCCGCCCGCGAACGGCGGCAGGACGTCCACGCGATCGCGGAGCATGGCCGTGGGATCGCGGGTGAGCTCGTCACCGATCAGGAAGGCGCAGACGCCGACCAGGGTGTCGATCTCGGAGCCGTAGGTGGCGGCGAGAGTGGCCCGCAGGTCGGCGACGGTCGCGCCGGTGGGCAGGTCCAGTGATTCGGTGTTCTTGCCGACCGCGTCGGCGATCGCGGCGAAGTAGCGGACCTCAACCACCGATGGCTCCCATCGTGCGTTCCGGAGGGACGAAGCCGGCGGCGTCGATGCCGTGTCCCGCCCATTTCTGCCACATGGCGCCGCGCCACAGCTCGGCGATCTCGTCGTCGTCGGCGCCTGCCCGCAGTGCGGTGCGCACGTCGAACTCCTGATCGCTGAACAGGCAGGAGCGCAGCATGCCGTCGGCCGTGAGCCGGGTCCGGTCGCAGCTGTCGCAGAACTTGCGGGTGACGGTGGCGATGATGCCGACCGTGGCCGGTCCGCCGTCGACCAGCCATTTCTCGGCCGGTGCGGACGGGTCGGCGCGCCCGGCCTCGGTGAGGGTGAACCGCTGACCGAGCACGTCGAGCAGATCGGCGGCGGTCACCATGTTGTTGCGTGCCCACTCGTGGTCGGCGTCGAGCGGCATCTCCTCGATGAAGCGCAACTCACACTGTTCGGCCAGGCACCAGGCCAGCAGGTCCGGCGCCCCGGCCAGGTTCTGGCGCATCAGCACGGCGTTCACCTTCACCGGAGCGAGTCCGGCGTCCCGGGCGACGCGGATGCCGTTGAGCACCGATTCGAGCCGATCCCGGCGGGTCAGCCGGGTGAAGTCGGCCCGGTCGACGGTGTCGAGGGAGACATTGACCCGGCTGAGCCCGGCCCGCACCAGGCCGCGCGCCCGGTGTTCGAGGCCGACGCCGTTGGTCGTCATCGCCAGGGGCGTGCCGGGTACCGCCGCGTGACAGCCCGCGATGATCTCTTCCAGCTCCCGCCGCATCAGCGGTTCACCGCCGGTGAAGCGCACCTCGCGGACGCCGAGTTCGCGCACGGCCAGCGAGACCAGCCGGACGATCTCCTCGGCGCTGAGCAGTTCCTCGCGCGGGATCGGCGGCAGCCCTTCCTCGGGCATGCAGTAGGTGCAGCGCAGCGAGCACTTCTCGGTGATGGAGACACGCAGGTCGCGGGCGACCCGGCCGAAGCGGTCGACGAGGAGCGGCGTCTCGGGCCGGCCGTCGAGGGAAGGCCGCTCCGATCGCACAGCGGGTATCCCCATTTCGACCAGCGTCATTCCTACAGTATGACCCGTCCGGGCCGCCGGGAACCGTCGGGAGCGCCGATCCGTCGCCAAGTGGACTACTCACCGCCGGGGCCGGGTCGCGGTGAGCGATCCGGGGCTGACCCGCCGGTCGGACGGCGATTAGGCTGAGATCATGAATCCCCGGCCCGCGACCGCGTCGGCGCGCAGCGTCGACGAGTACCGCGACACCGTCGCCGCGCTGCTGGCCCACCTCGCCGACCGCCCGGCCGAGCAGGTGGCGGTGCCCGACGCGCTGGGCCGGGTGCTGGCCGCCGATGTGGTGTCGCCGATCGATCTGCCGGTGTTCCGCAACTCGGCGATGGACGGATACGCGGTGCGCGCCGCGGACGTGGCCGTCACGCCGGTCACGCTGCCGGTCGCCGGGGTCGTCGCCGCGGGCAAGCCGGGCACCGCCCCGCTGCCCGCCGGTTCGGCGCTCAAGGTGATGACCGGTGCGCCGATTCCGCCGGGCGCCGACTGTGTGGTTCCCGTCGAGGACGTGCAGGCGGGCGCGGACCGGATCGTGGTCGAGCGGGGCCGTGGGTCCGGTGAGTTCGTGCGCGAGGCGGGCACCGATGTGCGCGCCGGCGCGCTGGTGGCCCGTGCGGGCTCGGTGCTGGCGCCCCGGCACATCGCGGCGCTGGCCGCGGTCGGGCTGCCCACCGTTCCGGTGCTGCGCAGGCTGCGCGCGGTGTGTATCACCACCGGCGACGAGCTGCGGCCCGCGGGCAGCGAGCTGGCGCCGGGCCAGATCTTCAACTCGAACGGGATCGCGCTGGCCGCGGCCCTGCGCGCGGACGCCGTCGAGGTGGTCGAGGTCGCGCACAGCACCGACGACCCGGCCGAGTTCACCGCCGTGCTGCGGGCCGCCGTGGCCGCCGCCGATGTGGTCTTCACCTCGGGCGGGGTGTCCAAGGGCGACTTCGAGGTGGTCAAGGATGTGCTAGCCCCGCTGGGCGGCACCTTCGGTTCGGTCGCCGTGCAGCCGGGCGGGCCGCAGGGCTACACCGTCGTCGACGGCGTCCCGGTGCTGAGCTTTCCCGGTAACCCGGTGAGCACGACGGTGTCCTACGCCGTGTTCGCGCGCGAGCCGATCCGCGCCCTGGGCGGCCTGCCGCCGGTCGACACCGCCGAGGTCACCCTGCTGACGCCGGTCCGCTCCCCCGCGGGCAGGCGGCAGTATCTGCGCGGGCTGGTCACCGACGGTGGCGTCGAGGTGGTCTCGGGTCCGGGGTCGCATCTCATCGCCGGGATGGCCTGGGCCGATGTGCTCGTCGACGTGCCCGCCGAGGTCACCGCGCTGCCCGTGGGAGCCACTGTGCGAATCTTGGCGCTATGAGCGAGTTGTCCCACGTCGACCACGAAGGTCGCGCGCGCATGGTCGATGTCAGCGGTAAGTCCGACACGGCGCGGATCGCCGTCGCCGCGGGCGAATTGCAGACCACCGCCGAAGTGGTCCGGCTGGTACGCGCCGAGGGGATGCCCAAGGCGGATGTGCTGTCGACGGCGCGGCTGGCCGGAATCGCCGGTGCGAAGAAGACTTCCGAGCTGATCCCGCTGTGCCATCAGCTGGCGTTGTCGTCGGTGAAGGTGGAGTTCGGCTTCACCGAGACCACCATCACGGTCGAGGCCACCGCGAAGACCACGGGGCCGACCGGGGTCGAGATGGAGGCGCTGACCGCGGTCGCCGTCGCGGGGCTCACCCTGCACGACATGGTGAAGGCGGTGGATCCCGCCGCGGTGATGAACGGGGTCCGGCTGGTCACCAAAGAGGGTGGGAAGCACGGGCATTGGGTGCGGCCCGAGGCGGCGGCGAGCCAGGCCGAAGCCGGACCGATCGAGAACGCCGCAGCGCCCGCCGACACCGCAACCTCGGAAAGTGCCGCGCGGACCGCGGTGGTCGTGGTCGCCTCCACCGGGGCCGCCGCGGGCACCCGCGTCGACACCACCGGCCCCGTTCTCGCCGAATGGCTGACCGCACAGGGCTTCTCGGTGCGCGGACCGCTCGTCCACGCCGACGCCGACATCGCCACCGGCCTGGCCGACGCCCTGCTCGGCGGCCCCGTCCTGGTGATCACCACCGGCGGCACCGGTGCCTCCCCCACCGATGCCACCCCCGAGGCCACCCGTGCCGTGCTCGACCGGGAGCTACCCGGCGTCGCCGACGCCATCCGGCAGCGTGGCACCGCGAAGTTCCCGCTCGCCGCGCTCAGCCGCGGCGTCGCCGGCCTGGCCGGGCGTACCGTGGTGGTCAATCTGCCCGGATCCCCCGGTGGGGTGAAAGACGGTATCGCGGTGCTGGAACCGCTGCTGGATCATCTGCTCGCGCAAGTAGCCGGAGGCGGCTCCCATGACTGACCACGGCGCGGTGCGCCTCACCACCATCAGCGATCAGGCGCTCGACCCGGTCGCCGTCGAGAAGGCCGTCGACGGACCGGAATTCGGTGCCGTGGTGGTGTTCACCGGCAAGGTGCGCAATCACGACGGCGGGCAGGCCGTGACCGCGCTCGAGTACTCGGCGCACCCGCAGGCCGAACGTTTCCTGCACACCATCTGCGCCGAAGTGGCTGCCGCGCACGGGCTTCCGGTGGCGGCGACGCATCGCATCGGCTCGCTCACCATCGGTGACCTGGCGATCGTGGTGGCCGTCGCGGCACCGCACCGGGCCGAGGCGTTCACGGTGTGCGCGGAATTGGTCGACCGGATCAAGCACGAGGTGCCGATCTGGAAGCGGCAGTTGTTCGCCGACGGCCTGTCCGAATGGGTCAACGCCTGCGGCTGAGCGTCACTGCGCGGTGTAGCGCCAGACGCCGAGCATCGCCTGCTCGTCCATCGGCTCCTCGCCCTCGAAGACGGTGGCGTGCAAGCGATCCAGGGCCGCCTCCTCGTCGAGTCCGGCACCGATCAGCACCAGGTTCGACACCCGTTCCTCGCCGCGCGCCCACGGTCCCGGCGTGAACACCACGTGCCTGCCGACCACGTGCAGCTCGAACTTGCGCCGCTCCCCCGCCACCGCGAACGTCACGCAGCCCTTGGCGCGGAACAGGCCGGGCGGCGGGTCCTCCAGGAAGCCGATCAGGGCGCGCGGGTCGAGCGCGCGTTTGCTGGTGAACGAGACCGAGACGTAGTCGTCGTGCAGGTGCCGGTGGTCCGGGTCGTCGTGATCGTGGTCGTGCTCGTCGAGCAGGGAGTCGAAGCTCAGCTGCTGCGCCACCTTCGGTTCCTCGCGCACCCGCTCGTCGAACAGCAGGCCGGGGTCGACGCGGCCGTGGGTGGTGGCGTAGACCGGGACCTGTCCCACCCAGTCCGTGATCCGCGTGCGCAGGGCGGTGAGTGTCGCGGCGGGCACACGGTCGGCCTTGTTCACCAGCACCAGATCGGCCAGCCGCAGGTGGGTCACCAGTTCCGGGTGCCGCGCGCTGGTCGACTCGAACAGTTCGGCGTCGACGACCTCGACGAGCCCGCCGTATCCGATCCGCGGGTTCGGGTTGGCCACCACCATCCGGATCAGATTCCGCGGCTCGGCCAGGCCGCTCGCCTCCACCACGATCACGTCGACCGCGCTGCGCGGCTGGGCCAGCTGCGCGAACAGGTCGTCGAGTTCGGACACGTCGACCGCGCAGCACACACAGCCGTTGCCCAGCGACACCATCGCGTCGACCTGGCCTGCCACCAGCATGGCGTCGATGTTGACCGCGCCGAAGTCGTTGACCACCACGCCGATCCGGGTACCCCGGTTGTTGCGCAGCAGGTAGTTGAGCAGGGTCGTCTTCCCCGACCCGAGAAAACCCGCAACGATCACCACAGGAATCACCGTGCCGATTGTGCCGCAACGCGCCGACGCCGCCTGCTCCGGGCGGAACAGGCGGCGTCGGCGGAGACGGCTACTTCGTCGGACCGAAGACGATCCCGACGAGGGTGTAGGCGAGGTTGATCAGCTGGTTGGTGATGGCGGTGTTGTCCATGCCGAGGGCACGGGCCAGCGGCATCAGCATCTCCATCACCGCCAGGATCGGGCCGCCCAGCGAACTCAGATCGGGCCCTTCCTCCTCCGCGGGCGCCGGCTGGTTCTTGGGCGTGGTGCCGCGCTGCCGTGGCGTGGGTGCCGGGGCCGCGGGCGCGCCGGGCGAGGCGGTGCGGACCTGGGTGCCGTTTCCCGTTCGGCCCGTCACGTCGGAGGGTGCCGGCACGGCGAGGTGACCACCCGACCCGGTCGGCGGTTTGGCCGGCTGGCCCGCCGGGCCCTGCTGACCGGCCGGCCCCTGTCCCGGTTGACCGCCGGGCATGTGGAAGTGGCCACTGGAACCGGCGGGAGGCTTCGGCACGACGGACACGGGGCGGGCCGGGGCCGCGGCGGGGGTGGTCGGGGCGGTGGACTGGTCGGCGGCCGGGGGCTGCTCCTCGGCGGGAGCCTGCTTGTCGGCTGGGGCGGGCGCGTCGCCGGGGGCAGGCGCCGGCCCGTCGGCGGGAGCGGGCTGATCAGCCGGAGCGGGCGCAGGCGACCCGTTGGCCGGGCTGGCCGGGTCCGCGGCGGCGGGGGTTTCCGTTGGTGTCGGCGTGTCGGAGCCGGCCGGGGCAGGCGAGGTCGACGAGTCCGCAGGGCTCGGCGCCGGCGTTTCGGCGGGAGTGGGTGCAGGGGTCGGTGACGTCTCGGAGCCCGTGGCCGGGGGCGAGGCCACTTCCGGTTCCTGCGCGGGCGTCGGCGCGGTGGTCGCGGCGGGGACCGGGCCCGGCGCCGGGTCCGGGTTCGAGACGGGCACCTCCGCCGACACCGGCTTGTTCAGCAGGAAGGCGACCACGCCGGTCGCGATGGCGACCGCGTGCTTGAGCTGCCCTTCGCGCGATTCCAGCAGGGCCGCGTCCTCGGCGTTGGCGCCGTTGCCCATCTCGACGAACACCAGCGGGACCTGCGTCAACGCCGGGCCCGCCACATCGGCGCGGGTCTGCAGGCCGTTGCTGACACCGGCGTAGGTGGCGGCGGGGAATCCGGAGGCCAGGTAGGCGTCGCGGACCGCGGTCGAGGCGGTGCGGCCCGGACCGGACTGGGCGCGGTCGGCGGCGGAGTCGGGGATCGGCAGCTCCGGCACGATCAGGTGGAAGCCGCGCTGGTCGGCGGGCGCGCTGTCGGCATGGATGCTCACCGCCACCGCCGCGCCGGACTGGTTGGCGGCGCGGGCGCGGTCGTCGACACAGCCGCCCCAGCCCGTGTCGTCGGCGCGACTCAGCACCACCTGGGCGCCGAGCGCCTGCAGCGAGGCCTTCACCAACTGCGTGACGTCCCAGTTGATGGTGTGCTCGGGGATGCCGCCGAGCGAGGTCATGCCCGTGGTCTGGCAGGCCTTGGTGCCGCCGCGGCCGTTGTCGACCTGCCGGTTCAGGTCCTCGCTGTGCGCCGAGCCCTGATGGCCGGGATCGAGGAAGACGGTGGTGCCCGCGAGCTGGTCACTGGCGGCCGGTTCGGGCGTGGCGACGGCGGGCCCTGGCACGAGCCCGGTCAGCGACACCGCGACGGCCGCGGAGATGGTGGAGCAGAGACCGGCCTTGATGATGTTTGGTTGCATGTTCGGTCGGTGCTCCGGAACGGAGCACCCCTCCCTTCCCATTGGTAACACCAAACCCAGTGGTTCACTCTTGCAACGTGAGCAACTACAGAGCAAGCACCGTTACCGAACTGTGACGGCAGGGAAGAGCAGGTTAGCGCTGGTCAGGCGCCCAGATCAGGAGCGGGACCGGCAGGTCAGGCAACCTCCGGCAATTGCCGCAGCGAGCGCAGCGCGTAGTGCACGCGCGTCTTGACAGTGCCCACCGGAACACCGAAATCGGCGGCCACCTCCCGGTATCCGCGATCGCGCAGGATCACCTCGACCACCGCGGCGCGCTGCGGTTCCGGCAGCCGCGCCAGCAGCTGATCCACCAGCAGCCCGTCGACCAGCCCGTCCGCGAAGTCGGGTCTCCCGCAGCCGGGCACCTCGGTGATGTCCTCCCAGCCCACATCGCCGGGCCGGACCGCGCGGGCCCGCACGATATCGACGACGACATTGCGTTCGATCGCCAGCAGCCAGGTCCGCACGCTGCCTTTGCGTTCGTCGAAGTCCCGGCACGAACGCCAGCCGCGCAGCAGGGTCTCCTGCACCGCGTGCTCGGCCAACCCTGGGTCGCCGAGACTGCGCATCGCCCGCCAGTGCAGCAGGCCGCGGTCGGCGGCCAGCACCTGGGCCAGCCCGTCGGTGGTACACAGTCGCGCGCAGTGCGCACCGCAGGAATCGTCCTTCATATGGGGTTATCGCACCGGCTCGTCCCGATGACAACGCCGTTAAGCGACTCTTCAGGATCCTGCGAGCCCGGCAGGTGACACTTTTCCCGCGAGCCCGGCCGGGGCCTGCTCCAGGAGGGGGGAGCAGGGCCGCCGGGCTCGCTCTTTTGCCCGTTCTGGCCCATTCGCCGATACGATCGCGCCCCGGCGACGACAATCGCGGCGAGGAGCGATTCACGTGGACATCCATGCATACCCGACCGACGCGCACACACCGGTCGACCGGGCCGAGGCCATCCGGGTCGCGGCGACCCACCTACCCGAGATCCCCGGCACCGACCGGCACGTCGTCGAATTCGCCGACGGCTTCGCCGTTTTCGCCGTCCGCCCGCAGCACGCGCCCCCCGACCGCCCGCTCCCGGTGGGCGGCTCGGTCCACGTCGTCGACAAGACCACCGGCGCCATCTCCCGCTGGCCCACCTACCCGGTCTCGGCCATCGAACACCGCTACACCGCCGACCGCGTGATCGTCGAAGATTCCTGGCCCGACGAGGACGACTGAGCTACCCGCCGGCGAGTCGTTCGCCGACCGGCGGTTTTCGCGGGCGTTGGCCATCGGTCGGCTGCCCGTGCACTGCTTCCCTCCGGCGGTCACACGATTCGGTCGTCCGCCCTGTCGAGGTAGGCGCGGAGACGTTCGCGGTCACCGTCCGTCGCGGGAAGTTGTGCGACGAGTAGCAGTTCCGGGTTCTCGACCAGCCGCAACTGGAACAGTTCGAGGTCGATTCGTCCCGCCTCGGGGTGGTCTATGCCGATGACGGCGGGCTGGAAGTCCTGGACCGGATACTCCGACCACCAGGCGCGGAACTCCGCGCTGGCAGTGGACAACTCGGTCACCACACAAGTCAGCCGCGCATCGCCGGGATCGTTGCCGAGCAGCACCCGGAACTGGCTCAGGATGGCCCGTGCGGCGGCTTCCCAGCCGCGCATCATGGCGCGGTTGCGCTCGTCGGTGAACATCCACCACAGCAGATTCCGGTGCTCGGGTGCGAGGGCGGACGGGTCGGCGCGGATCCGGCTGAACGCGCTGTTCCAGACGACGAAGTCCAGGCAGGCGTCGTGCACCACGGCGGGGGCCGGGTGCAGCTCGTCGACCAACCGCTGGCAGCGCGCGCGCTCGTCGCCGGTCCGCGGCGTCACCACCGGGTCGGCGAGCCCCGCGAGCCGGCGTAACTGCCGGTGCTGCACGGGTTCCAGGCGCAGGGCGCGGGCCAGCGCGTCCACCACCTGCGGGCTGGCGGTGATCTTGCGGCCTTGCTCCAGCCACGTGTACCACGTGAGGCTCACCCCGGCCAGTTCGGCGACCTCTTCCCGGCGCAGGCCCGGGGTGCGCCGTCGCCCGGGGACCAGATCCGCGGGCAGACCCACGTCGGCAGGGCGCAGCCGGGAGCGGTGGGTCTTGAGGAACGTGGCCAGTTCGGCGCGGCGATTCTCGCTCATGGCGCTCCCGGTGTCTTCATGAACACAGATGTTCTGGGTAGCAGTATCGGTGCCAGGACCGGCGCGCGCAGGGCACTTACCGTCGAAGACACGAGGTGATCGCGAAAGATCATCCGGGACAAGGGAGTACGGCGATGAGCAACGACAGCGGACCGGTGCTGGTGATCGGGGCCACCGGACAGCAGGGGCGGGCGACGGCGACCGCGTTGCTCGAACAGGGCGGGCGGGTACGGGCTTTCGTGCGCGACCCGGAGTCGGCGGGCGCGCGGGCGCTGCGGAGCGAAGGCGCCGAGCTGGTGGTGGGCGATCTCGACGACCCGGGCAGCGTGAAGGCCGCGCTGGACGGCAGCGCGAGCGTGTTCCTGATGCTGACCATGATGGAAGGGGTGCACATCACCGCCGCGGGCATCGCGGCCGAGCAGCGCCGGGGCGAGCTGGTGATCGACCTGGCCCGCGACAGTGGGATCGAGCATCTGGTCTACAGCTCGCTGCGCGGCGCCGGACAGAACTCGGGCGTGGAGTACTACGCGGCCAAGGAGCATCTGGAGTCCTATCTCGCCGTGCAAGGCGTGCCCGCCACGATCCTGCGGCCGGTGTTCTTCATGGACAACTTCGCGTCCTTCAACCGGCCGGTACTCGACGACACGGGCACGCTCACGGTGAACCTCGCGGTGCGCTCGGAGATCCCGCTCTCGCTGATCTCGGTCCGCGACATCGGCGCGTTCGCGGCGCTGGCCCTGACCCACCGCGACGAATTCCTGGGCCGCACGCTGTCCATCGCCGGCGACCGGCTGACCCCGCCGCAGATCGCCCAGGTGTTCGGTGCGGCCGCCGGGCTGCCCGCCCGGAACGTGGTGGTGCCGAACGAGGCGGTGCGGGCCTTCGACGAGCAGGTGGCCAAGATGTTCGCCTTCTTCAACGAAGCGCCCGACGAAGGGGTCGACGTGTCCGCGCTGCGCGCGCTGCACCCGGGCTTGCAGGACCTGCCCACCTGGCTGCGCGCGACCGGCTGGCGGCCGTGACGGGCCGGACTTCACCACGACGGCGACGGCGGGCCTAGGCTGGAATCCGACCGGATGATCGCCCGGCCCGCGGTCGATGACCTGCGACGATCACTGCTCCGGTGGCGTACGGATCGAGGACGAATTGCATACATAGCGATGTGTGCATACGATAGCGACCGATCGAACCACAGGGAGAGGTGAACGCGATGGGCGCAGGACACGGCCACGACCACAAGGTGTCGGCCGACAGCGATCGGCGGTGGCTGGCCGGAGCGCTGGCGGTGATCGTCACGTTCCTGATCGGCGAGGTGATCGTCGGCATCGTCGCCGATTCGCTGGCCCTGCTGTCCGACGCGGCGCACATGACCACCGACGCGGCCTCCATCGTGCTGGCGCTGATGGCGATCCGGCTCGCGGCGCGCCCCGCCAGCGGCCGGATGACCTTCGGCTGGAAGCGGGTGGAGATCCTGTCGGCCCAGGCCAACGGCCTGACACTGCTCCTGCTGGCCCTGTGGCTGGGGTACGAGGCGATCCGCAGGCTGTTCGAGCCGCCGGAGGTGCACGGCACGCTGGTCCTGGTCACCGCGCTGATCGGCATCGTGGTGAACGTGCTGGCCACCTGGATGATCAGCCGCGCCGACCGCACCAGCCTCAATGTCGAGGGCGCCTACCAGCACATCCTCAACGACCTGTTCGCCTTCATCGCCACGGCGGCGGCGGGTCTGATCATCATCCTGACCGGCTGGGTGCAGGCCGACGTGATCGCCACGCTGATCGTGGTGGTGCTGATGATCAAGGCGGGCATCGGGCTGATCCGGGCGTCGAGCCGCATCTTCCTCGAGGCGGCGCCGGACTACCTCGACCCCGAGCGGGTCGGCCGGGACATGGCCGCGCGCGAGGGCGTGACCGAGGTGCACGACCTGCACATCTGGGAGATCACCTCCGGCTCCCCCGCGCTCTCGGCGCACGTGCTCGTGCAGCCGGGCCACGATTGCCACGCGGTCCGCGAGGACATCGCGCACATGCTCGACCACGAGCACCACATCGAGCACGTCACCCTGCAGGTGGATCACGCGCGGCCCGAGGTGATCGACATCGGGACCGGCGGCACGGACAACCACTGCGCCGACTCGCACGGACCCAAGCACGTGGCGAGCGGGCAGGTCGCGAGCGGGCACACATCGCACACGCACTGACCCGCGGACGAGAGAAGGCCCCACACCTGGATCAGGTGCGGGGCCTTCTCGTCGGTCACGCTGTCAGGGCGGACCTGGTCGCTTCATCGACCGGGAGGCTGGGGTCTCAGCCGCCGAAGGAGCCGGTCCACAGGGTGTCGACCAGGCCGTGCAGTGCGGCGCCGAGGGTGTCGAAGAGGCCGTTCAGAGCGGCGCTACCGGTGTCGATGATAACGGGGATCATAGTAATTCCTCTGTTTCTCGCATAGGCCCAGCCGGAGCTGGCTTACGAATGGCCTATCGACGCGAAATCGCCGGGAGTTACGAAATTCCGGATTTCGTGACCCTCGTAACAAAGAGGTTTGAAAACCTATCACCACCTGCGGATATTCGCCGATACCTCATCTTTCTGAGGAAATTCTGAGAGCCGGATGAGAGTCATGTTGCGCGTATCCGATAAGCCCGAATTTTCGATGCCCCGAGAAATAGGGGCAGATCACGAACGAATGACGTGACATCTGGTCGCACCTATTCTCCGGCGCCCCGGATCGCCCGGCCCGCGATCATCGCCGCGACCAGGCCGAGGAAGTCCAGGTGCGCCCGCAGCGGCCCGAGGCCACGGGCGACCGAGGTGACGGTGGAGGTGCCCGACTCGACCGGCCGACCGGCGAACCGCTCGGCCAGCCAGGTCAGGACCACGGGCACGACGAGGAATTCCAGCGGCAGGTGCGAGCCGCGGCGCACCCGCAGGTACTCGACGGTGGCGCCGGCCGCACGATAGCGGTCGACGTGGGCGTCGATGTCGGCCACGGCGATCACCTCGTCGCGCACGCCCTGCACCACCAGCAGCGGGGCGGCCGGTGCCCGGGTGCCGGGTTCGATGTCGGCGAGGATGCGGCGCAGGGCCGGTTCGGCGAGCAACCCGGCCAGCCCGCCGCGCAGATGCCGGGAGACGTCACGTCGGGCGAAGCGCCACAGCAGCGCGAAGGTGGTGCGCACTTCGGCCTCGCCGAGCAGGTCGCGGAAGCGCGCGTCGACGTGGTCGTCCAGCACCGGGTCGAGCTCGGGGTAGGCGCGGCGCAGCCCCGCGACGAAGGCCGCGGGGAATCCGGCGAACCAGCCGCCGTTGAGCCGGACGAACGCCGCCGCCGGGTCACCGACCGGCGAGCCCGCCGCGGCGCCGACGATGTTCAGCTCGGGCGCGTACTCCGCCGCCAGCTCGGCGGCCCACGCCGTCGCCAGGCCGCCGCCGGAGTATCCCCACAGCGCGACGGGCGTGGCAGGCGTGAGGCCCAGCGGCAGGAAGGACAGCGCGGCCCGCACCCCGTCGAGCGCGCGGTACCCGGGCTCGCGGGCGGCGCCGAATCGTCCGCCCAACCCCTCGTGATCGGGTACCGAGACCGCCCAGCCCTGCCGCAGCGCCATGGCGACGATGGGCAGCTCCAGCGGTGCGATGGAGCCGTTCACCTTCGCCCCGTGCCGCAGCGCGTAGGACGGGAAACATTGCGGGGCAACGGCATCGATGGCGCACTGGAACGACACCAGCGGACGCGGACGCGTCGGGTCGGCGCCCCAGGGCAGCAGCACCGTGGTCACCGACACCTCCGGGGCACCGTCCAGATCGCAGGTGCGGTACAGCAGCTGCCACGCCGCGATGCGCTGGCGCACCAGCCCGAACAGGGCCAGATCCACCGCCCGCGCCCGCACCACCGTGCCCGGCGCGAGCTCGTCCAGGTCGGGCGGCGTCGCGTAGAACGGGTCGGCGGGCGGCAGCAGCGGTGCGGTGGGTTCGGGAACCCGCACCAGCGCGTCGATGATCACAGGCTGCCGCCGCCACCGAAGAACCAGGGGTTGAACGTGCATGCCACGGCGTGACCGCCTTCCGGATCGAGCGCCCGCAGCGCCAGGGAGGCGGCGCGGGGCGAGTACATCATCGTGAGATGGTCGGAAATGTCCTGCTCACAGCCGTTCTGCAGGGTGATGTTGTCGACCGTGGCGTCGGGTCCGGCCCGCAGGAAGGCCAGGTCGATGGGGTTCATCACCTCGTCGTAGCGGGAGGCCACGACGGTGTAGTCGACGCCGGGCACGGTGTCACCGGTGGCGTTGAGCGTGGTGTAGAACGGCGAGCCGATGGCCTGCTCCACATTCGAGGCGCCGATGATCGGGCGGTAGAAGCCGAGGATGTCGATGCCGGCGTTGTTGATCATGCGGCCGAGAGTGGCCAGGCCGAGCAGCGCGGTGCCGTGGTGGGTGGCGCCGAAGCTGACCAGCTTGCCGACCTTGCCCTGCCCGCCCTCGAACTTGAGGTAGTGGTTGGCGACCGTGCCGCCCTGCGAGTGGCCGACGAAGTCGACCTGCTCGGCGCCGGTCGCCGCGAGCACCCGGTCGACGAACGCCGCCACCTGCTTCGCCGAATCGGCCATCGGGCCCACCCCGTAGCGGCCGGGCAGCACCGCCCCCATTCCGCCGCCCTCGAGCAGGCCGGACTTGCCGAAGTTCAGGGTGAACACGCACATCCCGGCCTTGGCCAGGCGCGGGGACAGATAGGAGAAGGTGTCGTAGGCGTTGAGCCAGGTGCCGTGCAGCAGCACCACCGGGCGCGGGTGCGCGGCGGTGGGCTTGCAGTCCCAGCGGTTGGCGCCGGGCGGCGCGGCGTCGGGGTGCAGCAGGCCGTAGGCGAAGGCGGGCAGGTAGGCCGACATCTCCGGGCCCTCGCCGACCGCGTCGCCCGATCGGCTGCCGGACGAGCCCGAGCTGCTGCCGGAGGCGCTGCCGGTGTCGGCGATGGCGGTGGGGCGGCGGCCGTCGGGGGCCGTCGCCATGTTCGCGTCGAGGTATTCGGCCAGCGAGGCGATGGTCGGTTCCAGGGTGGGCGTCGCGGCGGTGGGCCCCGCGCCCAGAGCGGAGGCCGCGGTCAGGCCCGCGGCGATGCCGAACCCGCACAGGGTCCGGCGCAGGGAATGCGTCGTTGCAATCATTGAGTCACTTCCGTATATCCGCGCCGGCGAGCAGGCGGCTCGGACGCGCTCTGCGAATCTATGACCGGCGCCACAGTGGTGTCACTGCACGGGGAACAGAGAAAACGGACGGTCTGTTGGCGCGGGAACCAAGTTCTGTGTGAATTCGACCGTGGGCTCCCTTACCGCCCTGTTCTCGGACACAATCGGGTCATGCTCGCCGAACACCCCGTTTCCGCACCACCCGCTCTGACCACCCGCTTGCTGACGCGCTGGCCCCAGATCGCCGAACGCATGCTCGCCGAGGGGCTCGGCGCCACCGCGCCTGCCGAACTGCCGCCGGGCCACTTCACCGCCGAGGTCCTGCCCACCATCTACGCGTGCGGGCGGGCCGTGCTCGAGGCGATCGCCGCCGACCGCGAGTTCACCCAGGCCGAGGTGGCGGTGTTCGTCGGGCCGGTCGCCGAGCGGCACGCCGAGGACCGGCTGCCGCTGCCGATGCTGATCGGCGCCATCCACGGGTCGGCGCAGTCGGTGCTGGCGGAGGCGTCGGCGATGGCCGAGCCGACCGAGATGAACGACCTGATCCTGGTCGGCTCCCGGCTGCTCGAACTGCTCCGACATATCAACATGACCGTCGTGGAGACCTACACCGAGGTCGAGCAGTCGATCTACCACGCCGAACGCGAGGCGCGCCGGGAACTGTGCTCGGCGCTGGTGCGCGGGCTGCCCGCCGAGGAACTGGCCGCGCGCGCCGACACGGCGCTCGCCGACCAGTACACGGTGCTCGCGATCCACCTGAGCGAACCGCCGCGCACCGGCAGCGCCGCCAATCTGGTGACCCGGCGCCGGATCCGGGTGCTGCAGCGGGCCCTGGACGAACTCACCGGCACCACCACCCCGGCCACCTTCGACGGCTCGAACGGCATCGCCCTGCTGAGCAGCAGTTCCGAATCCGACGTCCTGGACGCGGCGCGGTTCGACGAACTGGCCGCCCGGCTCAGCGAGCAGTTCGGGGTGACGGTGTATCTGGCCGAGTTCTCCGGCATCGCCAGGGACGGCATCCCCGCCGCCGCCAAGGACGCGATCGAACTGACCGAACTGGCCCGGCTGCGCGGCAGGCCGGGCGGCTGCTACCGCCTCGACGACCTGCTGCTCGAGTACCAGCTCACCCGGCCCGGCCCCGCGCGGGAACGCTTGGCGCAGCGCGTGATTCCGCTGCTCGGCAGCCCCCACCTGATCGAGGCGCTGGAGGCGCACCTACGCCACGGCGCCGACCGCAAGACGGCCTCACGCCGCATCCACGTGCACCCCAACACCTTCACCTACCGGCTGCGCCGGATCGCCGAGCTCACCGGTCTCGACCCGGCCGACCCCACCGATTCGCGGATGCTGGCCGCCGCCCTCACCGTGCACCGGCTCGACGGGCCGCGACGGCCCGCCGAGGACCGGCAGGACTAGCGGGTCAGCCGGTCGGCGACCGCGCCGAGTCCGGCGGAGATGGCGGCGCGCTGGTCCGGCTCGAGCACGTCGACGAACACCCGGCGCACGACCTCGACGTGCCCGGGTGCCACGGCGGCGAGGGTGGCCCGGCCCGCGGCGGTGAGCACGGCGTTGACGCCGCGGACGTCGGTGTCGGCGTCGACCCGCCGGACCAGCCCGGCCTCTTCGAGCTTGCCCACCTGGTAGGTGAGGCCGCTCTTGGAGGTGTAGAGGGCGGCGGCGAGGTCGGTCATCCGCATCGTGGCCTCGGGCGCTTCGGCGAGCCGGACCAGCACCTCGTACTGGGTGTGGGTGAGGCCCTCGCCCTTCAGATGCTGGTCGACCGCACGGTCGACCAGCGCGCCCGCGGCCAGGAACCGGACCCACAACCGCATCTCCGCGGCGTCGAGCCACCTGGGTTCGTCCATGCCGCAACCCTAGTCAGCGGGACGGAATAGCTGCGCATCCGGTATCGTTCAAATTTGAACAACCGATGTTCACCGATCCGAAGGAGCCGACCGTGTCCATGCCGGTGCTCTACCTCTCGCACGGCGCCCCGCCGCTGATCGACCACGCCACCTGGCCCGCCGAGCTCGCGGCCTGGTCGGCCGAGCTGCCCCGGCCGCGGGCGATCCTCATCGTGTCCGCGCACTGGGAGTCCGCGCCGATCACCCTCGGCGCGACCGAGACCGTTCCGCTGGTCTACGACTTCAGCGGCTTCGAGTCGCGCTACTACGACGTGCGCTACCCCGCCCCCGGTGCGCCCGAACTGGCCGCCCGGGTGCGCGAACTGCTCGGCGGCGACGTCGCCGACGACCCCACCCGGGGCCTGGACCACGGCGCCTATGTGCCGCTGAGCCAGATGTACCCCGACGCCGACATCCCGGTGCTGCAACTGTCGATCCCTACACTGGATCCGCGGGACCTGATGAAGTTCGGCCGGTTGCTGGCCCCGCTGCGCGCCGAGGGCGTGCTCATCATCGGCAGCGGGTTCTTCACCCATAATCTGCGCGCGCTCACCGCCGACGACCACCACGTCCACTCGTTCACCGCCGAGTTCGACGACTGGGGCCGACGCGCCTTGGACGACCGCGACATCGACGCACTGCTCGACTTCGAGCACACCGCCCCCGCACCGCGCCTGGCCCACCCGCGCACCGAGCACTTCGCGCCGCTGTTCCTCAGCTTGGGCGCGGGCGCCGACGACCTCGACTCCCTGCGCACCGTCATCGACGGTTACTGGTTCGGGATGGCACGACGCTCGGTTCAGATCGGCTGACCGGGACACCACGGAGAGGATTCGCGATGACCACGACGACCACCCCCACCGACGCGGGCCTGCTGGTCCTGCGCCTCGGCGTCGGCGCGACCATGTTCGCGCACGGCACCCAGAAGCTGTTCAGCTGGTTCGACGGCGGCGGCCTGTCCGGCACCGAGAAGTTCTTCGCCGCGAGCGGCTATCCGAACGCGAAGGCCTTCGCCGTGATCGCCGGGCTGAGCGAGACCCTCGGCGGCCTCGGCCTGATTCTCGGCCTGCTCACGCCACTGGCCGCGGCGGCGATCCTGGGGACGATGCTCAACGCGATCGCGGTGAAATGGGGCGGGTTCTTCACGCCCAAGGGTGTGGAATACGAGATGATCCTGGCGGTCGCCGCGGGCAGCCTGGCCCTCACCGGCGCAGGCGGTTTCGCGCTCGACCGGTTCGTGCCCGGCCTGCGCGACTACAAGCTGCGGTACGGCCTGGCGGCCATCGCGCTGGCATTTGTCGCGGCCGGTGTCACATTGTTGATCCGTAATTGAAATACAACGAAAAAACCCGCTATTCGGCGTGTGCTCCGAATAGCGGGTATTTCGTTTCCCGACAAGGAAAGTCTGGAATCAGCGCGCTTTACAGGTAGGCGCTGCACACCGGCCAGGCGCCGGGACCCTGCGCGGCCAGCACGTTCTCGGCGACGCGGATCTGCTCCTCGCGGCTGGCGTTGTCGGCGGTGCCGGCACCACCGTAGGCCTCCCAGGTGCTCTGCGAGAACTGCAGACCGCCGTAGTAGCCGTTACCGGTGTTGATACCCCAGTTGCCGCTGCTCTCGCACTGCGCCACGGCGTCCCAGTTGTTCGCGGAGGCGGTCGCGGTGGTCAGACCGGCCGGAACGGCGATCATGGCGCCGGCGACAGCGGCGAAACCGAGGGCACGGGTGGTGAACTTGCGATTGAAAGACATAAGATTTCCTGCCTGCGCCCACCGACTCGGTGCTCGAAACTACCGCGTCCCTGCCCCTCAGTAATGTCGGGGATCCTCGAATCACGGGGCAGGCTTTCCGGTGTTCTGCGATTCGATTCGGCTCGGGTTGTTGTTCAAGCCGTGACCGAATGTAGCCGGAATGCCAGCCGAGATCACGCCCCGATCACGGGCGCTTCTGTAGCGACCATTGTCCAAAGGAACACTGTTCCCCGCTGGTCCGCCGTGACAAATCCGTAATGACACAACTGTCGTTATAGCACCGTAATGTGGCCGGGATCACTACGATATAGAGAGCCCGGTCACGTTTCCCACCCGGCAATTCGGGCATCGCGCCCGCGCGGTCAGCGGTATTCGGGGTTCTCGAAGCCCCAGCGGCAGCCCGCGTCCCACTCCGAACGCTGGTTGCCGTGCGCGGGCACCCCGCCCGCGTCACGCAGCATCCGGGCCAGATGCAGCAGATTCCAGGTCATGAAGGTGGTGTTGCGGTTGGTGAAGTCGTTCTCCGGGCCGCCGGAGCCCGGGTCGAGATAGGACGGGCCCGGGCCGGCCTCGCCGATCCAGCCCGCGTCGGCCTGCGGCGGAATGGTGTAGCCCAGGTGCTGCAGGCTGTAGAGGATGTTCATCGCGCAGTGCTTGACGCCGTCCTCGTTGCCGGTGATCACACAGCCGCCGACCTTGCCGTAATAGGCGTACTGACCAGCCGCGTTGAGCACGCTCGAGTTGCCGTAGAGGCGTTCGATCACCTTCTTGGTGACCGAACTGTTGTCGCCGAGCCAGATCGGCCCGGCGATGACCAGGATGTCGGCGGCCATCACCTGCTCCTGGATCCCGGGCCAGGCGTCGGTGGCCCAGCCGTGCTGGGTCATGTCCGGCCAGACGCCGGTGGCGATGTCGTGGTCGACAGCGCGCAGGTGCGCGACGCGCACCCCGTTCGCCGCCATGATCCGCGCGCTCAGCTCCACCAGGCCCTGGGTGTTGCTGGGTTCCGGCGAGCGCTTGAGCGTGCAGTTGATGAACAGTGCCGACAGGTCGTCGTAGGTCGCCATGGTCGTCCGGCCTCCTCGGGTGGGTGACGCGACGCCGGGGACGCCGCCCCCTTCGGTGTCCCTGCTCCCGGTGACGTTACGACCGCGATGTCACACCCGCGTCGCGAACACGAGACGGTGCCGCCGTCAGCGCCCGAAGTACCGCTCGAGCTCGGCCCGCACCGCCGCCCTGGCCCGGTGCAGGATGACCCGCTGATTGCCCGCGGACAGGTCGAGCAGCTCGCACACCTCGTCGGCGGCGTAACCCTCGACATCGCGCAGGGTCAGGACCGCGCGGTGCCGATCGGGCAGCGCGGCGACGGCGGCGGCGAGGCAGCGAGCCAGCTCGGCGCGTTCGGCGGCGTCCTCGGGCTCCGACCACGGCCGTGGCCCTCGCCCGATCGCCCAGTGGCCGGGATAGGGGTCGCCGGGTGGGCGGAAACGGTCCGGGTCCACGGTCGGGCCCTCGTCCTCGGGATGCAGGCTCGCGAACGGGACCGTGCGATGCTCCTTGACGCCCCGCTTCTTCGCGGTGTTCACCAGGATCCGGTAGACCCAGGTCCGGAGCGAGGATCGGCCCTCGAACCGGTCGATGCCCCGCACCACCGCCAGCCACGCCTCCTGCACGACCTCCTCGGCAGAGGCGTCGGTGGAGACGAACGAGCGGGCCAGGCGCAGCATCGACCCGGACCAGGCGTCGACGACCAGGGCGAACGTCGCCTCGACGCCGGTGCGCAGCTCGGCGACGAGCACATCGTCCGCGGGCAGGGCGCCGTCGTGTCGCACAGGATCTCCTCGCCGTCACAGCTCGCGTCGCTGGCAGCACAGTACCGCCGGGCGCGCCTGTAACGCGCGGGACCGGTCCGGGAACGGAACGCGCATGGGAGAGAAGGAGAACACCATGGCGCAACGTCGTCTCCGCCGGACCGTCCTCGGCGCGCTCGCGATCGGGCTCGTCGCCGCGCTGGCCGTCGGGCTGTATCTGTTCCAGCCGTGGCGGCTGTTCACCACGACCACCGTCGACGAAGCCCCGATCGTCGCGGCGGGTGGCGCGCCGGTGACGGTGCTGGCGACCGGCACCTTCCGCTCACACGAGCACGACACCAGCGGAACCGCGCAGCTGCAGCGCACACCGGAGGGCACCCTGGTGCTGCGCATCACCGATCTGCGCACCTCCGACGGGCCGGCACTACGGGTGTGGCTCACCGATCAACCGGTGACCGACGACTGGCACAACTTCGACGACGGCGAGCACGTCGACCTGGGCGCGCTCAAGGGCAACGAGGGCAATCAGAACTACGAGCTGCCCGCGGGCACCGACCCGGCCGACCTGACCTCGGTGAGCATCTGGTGCGCCCGGTTCCACGTCTCGTTCGGCGCGGCGACGCTGACGCCCGCGACCTGAGGTTCTCAGCCGGGTCGATGCCAGTCGCGGAAGGCCGCGAGCAAGGTGTCGCGGACCGGCGCGGAGAGCTGCTCGGCTTCGAGGGTGCCGAGGTCGCGGGTGGTGCGGCGGATCTGGTCGAGGTAGACCTCGCAGCCGTCGCACTCGGCGATATGGGCGAGGAAGCGGGCCTCGGTCGGCCCGTCGAGGGCGCCGTCGAGGAAGCGGGTGACCAGCTCGACGAACTCGTCGCAGTCCATGGCACCGGCTCCTTCCGCCTCGCTCGGCACAGCATAATCACTCGTTCAGAGCCGGGGGCGGCCCCGGCGTTACAGCGGTGTCGCCGCGGTCACCTCAGGCGAGCAGCCGCTTCTCGGTGGCGACCGCGACCGCCGCGGCCCTGGTGTCGACGCCGAGCTTGTCGTAGATCCGGCCCAGGTGGGTCTTCACCGTGGCCTCGCTGATGTGCAGGGCGCGGGCGATCTCCCGGTTGCCCAGGCCCTGGGCGAGCTGGCCGAGGATGTCGCGTTCGCGGGCGGTGAGGGTGGGTCCGGGATTGCGCATCTTGGCCATCACCTTCGCCGCGACCGGCGCCGACAGCGCGGTCTGCCCGCTCGCGGCGGCGTGGATGGCGGCGAACAGTTCTTCCGGACGTTCGGCCTTGAGCAGATAGCCCGTGGCGCCGGCCTCGATGGCGCGGGTGATGTCGGCGTCGGTGTCGTAGGTGGTGAGCACCAGGACGTGCGGGGTGGGCGCGGGCTGCGCGGTGATCCGGCGCGTCGCCTCGACACCGTCCATGTCGGCGCCCAGCTGCAGGTCCATCAGCACCACATCGGGCCGCAGGCTCGCGGCCAGCGCCACGGCGGCGGGACCGTCGGCGGCTTCCCCGATGACCTCGATATCGGGCGCGCTGGACAGCAGCGCGCGCAGTCCGGCACGCACGACCGCGTGATCGTCGCAGATCAACAGGCGCACGGCGGGATTCACAAGTGCCGATGCTAGCGCGCGCCACCTGACCGATCAGCGTTCCCCATTGCGCACAGTGTTCGGTAGCCGTACAGTGTTCGACATGACGAACATCGTGCTCGCCCCGCGGAGCGAGCGGCAGGCGGGCAGCGCGCCCGGCCCGATCACCGCGTTCGCGCGGTTCGTGGCATGCGGTGGCGGACTCGGGCTGGCCTCGAGCCTGGCCGTCGCCCAGCTCGCGGGCCTGCTGCCCTGGGTGCTCGCCAACGCGGTGGTCACGATCGTCTCCACCCTGCTCGGCACCGTCGCGCACGCGCTGATCACCTTCGGCGGACACACCCTGCCGGGTTGGCGCGAGCATCTGCAGTCGGCCGGTTCGGCCGCGGTCGCCTACGCGGCGACCAGCGTCGCCATGCTCGCGTTGTTCTCGATCGAACCGGCGCCGGACGCGCTCACCGAGCAGATCGTCTACCTGTCCGCCTCGGCCATGGCCGGCCTCGCCCGCTTCCTCGTCCTCCGGATGGTCGTCTTCGCGCCGGCGACGAGCGCCGACACCACGGATTCGGCACTGGCTCCTACGAGCCCGGTCAGCATCCGATGGACCCTCGGCATACGAAATGCCTCCGGTTCCCCGCAGCAGATGCTCACGACGAGGCCGCGGGCTCAGGCCGGCGTGCGCTCCACGACGGCCCGGTTCGCACTCGCACCGTGGCTACCCGTGGCCGTGTAGGAATTCAGCTCATCGCCAGCGGGACGGCGACCGACAGGACCGTGCCGTCGCCGGGCGCCGATTCGATCGTCCAGGTCCCGCCCAGCTGACGCACCCGCGCCCGGATGGCGGGCAGGCCGTGGCCGCGGTGCTCGGCGGGGTCGTCGAGGTCGTCGGGGTCGAAACCGCGGCCGTCGTCGGCGACGTCGAGGACGATCTGGTCGTCGAGGCTGGTCAGGGTGATGGTCGCGGTCGTCGCCGCCGCGTGCTCGCGCACATTGGCGAGCGCGCCCTGGGCGACGCGCAGCAGGGTGGCCTCCACCCGCTGCGGCAGCGGACCGGGGGTGCCTTCCAGATGGCAGCGCACCGTCAGCGTGTCGGTGGTCTCGCGCGCCGCGAGGGCGGTGAGCGCGGCGGCCAGCGACCCGCCCGCGGCGAGGTCGGCGGGGGCCAGGTCGTGGACGAAGCGGCGCGCCTCGGCGAGGTCGCGTTCGGCGATCTCGGCGGCGGCGCGCAGGTGGGTGCGGGCCAGGGCGGGATCGGTGTCCCACACCAGGTCCGCCGCCTGCAGCAGCATCCGCTGACTCGACAACCCCTGCGCGAGCGTGTCGTGGATCTCCATGGCGAGGCGCTCGCGTTCGGCGAGCGTGCCCTCGCGGCGTTCGGTCTCGGCCAGCTCCTGCCGGGTGCGGACGAGGTCGTCGATGAGCGCGGCCTGGTGTTCGGTCTGGCGGCGCATACCGACGAACAGCACGGTGGTCACGGCCGCGACCGCGGGCGGGGCGAGCACCAGATTCGGGTCGAGCCAGCCCGCGATCCGCACCTGGCTGAACACCACCAGCGCGGTCAGCGCGCAGACCAGCGTCACCGCGACGCGCACCGAGAGAATCCGTAAACCGGTGTACACCAGCGGAACCGCGCACCAGGCGAAACTCGGCGCCAGCACCACCAGCACCGCCCAGGCCGCCACCAGCAGCGCGAACCACATCACCCGGTTCGAGTGCCGCAGTTCGCTCATGGCGTACAACACCGCCAGCAGCAGGGCGAGGGCGACGACCAGCGGGGTCGAGCGGGTCTCCGAATGCCGGATCAGCCAGCGCATCAGCGACGCGGCGAGCAGCACGTAGAACGCGCTGTACACGATGACGGTGAGCAGCCGCGTATCGTCGCCGCGGTCACCGAGCGTGCTCCGCATCGCCACTCCTCTCGTCACCGGCCGGGCAAACTCCCCCATTCTCCCCCGCGGCGCGCCGGGTTCGGGTCATCCGATCGGTCGACCCCGGTGTCGCCCGTTCCGGCCGCGCAAGTGCAGCCGGTTCGCCGATCCGCGCGGGCCGCCGGGCGAACAGGATGGATATCACCAGGCCACGGCAGTTCGCCGGACGGCCGAGAATCCGATCAGGAGCAGCCATGAGCACCCCGTTCAGCACCCGCAACCGTCTCATCGTCGCCGGCGCCTCGGCCGCCGTCGTCGCCGCCGGTGTCGTCGGCGTGGTGACCGTGCAGGCGCAGAACCCGGACCCGGCCACCCGCACCCCGGTGGTCGCCGACGCCGCCGACGCCAACCTGACCCAGAGCACCCACCTCTCGATCGCGGCCGCCACCAAGGCCGCGCAGACCGCGCTCGACGCCGCGGCCAAGGAGAACCAGCGGGTGAGCGTGGCGGTCGTCGACCGCAACGGCAATGTCATCGTGACGCTGCGTGGCGACGGCGCGGGCCCGCAGTCCTACGACGCCGCTCAGCAGAAGGCCTTCACCGCCGTGTCCTGGAACGCGCCCACCACCGAACTGGGCAAGCGGCTCGAGTCGGCCCCGCACCTGGCCGACATCGACGGCACCCTGTTCCTCGGCGGTGGCGCCCCGGTCAAGGCCAACGGCGCCCCGATCGCCGGCATCGGCGTGGCCGGCGCCCCCAGCGGCGATCTGGACGAGAAGTTCGCCCAGGCCGGCGTCGCCGCGATCGGCAAGTAGCACCCATCTCGCACGGCCCGATGACCACCCGGTCATCGGGCCGTCGGCGTCTATCCGGAAGACGCCTTTTCGCCGTTGTCATACCCCCTGGGGTATCTTGGTTCGAGTTGGATACCCCCAGGGGTATCACCGATCGGTGAACGCAGAGGTGGAACAGTGACGGAAACGATGACCCGCGCGCGGACGCCGCGCCCGACCGGCGGGCCGATGGCCCGGCTCGGCACCACGATGGCCGATCGCGCCCGCTGGGTGTTCGGCGCCTGGCTGATCGCCCTGATCGCCCTGGGCGCGGCCGCGCCGAGCGTGTTCAGCTCGCTGGCCGGAGCCGGCTGGCAGGCGAACGGCTCGGAGTCGGTCCAGGTGCGCGAGCTGGCCCAGCAGCACTTCGGCGGCAACTCGTCAGCCGCGGTGCAGGTGGTGGTGCACGCCGAGACCGCCACCGTCGACAGCCCCGCGGTCGCGGCGGTGCTCGACGCGGTCACCGCGCAGCTGTCCGGCGACGCCCGCTTCGGCGAGATCATCGCGCCCCGGCCGGGCATGACGGTCAGCCCCGACGGCCACACCGGCATCCTCGTCGCGGGCGCCGCGGCCGCCCCCGACGACATGGTCCGCGCCGTCGACGACCACAAGCAGGCGCTGACCGCGTTGTCCGGCAACGGGATCGAGGTGTATCCGACCGGCGCCTCGGCCCTGTGGAGCGATTTCAACAAGGCCAATCACGACGCGATGATCAAGGCCGAACTGTTCAGCTGGCCGGTCACGCTGGCGATCATGGTGCTCGCGTTCGGGTCGCTGGTCGCCGCCGGACTGCCGCTGCTGCTGACCGTGGCCGGGCTGGTGGCCTCGGCGGGCGGGCTGGTGCTGCTGAACCAGGTCACCCCGATCTCGGTGTGGGCCATGAACTTCGCGATGATGTTCGCCCTGGCGCTCGGCATCGACTACGCCCTGTTCCTGGTCGCCCGCTTCCGTGAGGCGCTGGCGAAGACCGGCGACGCGCGCTCGGCCGTGGCCGAAACCATGGACACCGCGGGCAAAGCCGTGGTGCTCTCGGGGCTGACCGTGCTGGTGAGCCTGTCGGCGGTGCTGCTGGTGCCCGCGCCCGCGGTGCGCACCATGGCGGTCGGCATCATGCTCGCGGTGGTGTTCGTCCTCGCGGCGACCACCACGCTGCTGCCCGCCGCGCTGGGCAAGCTCGGCCATCGCGTCGACGGCGGCGCGCTCCCGTTCGTCACCCGCGGCAGACCGTCGCTGTTCGCGCGGTGGGGCGCGGTGCTGCACGCCCGTCCCTGGCCGTTCGCGGCCGCGGGGCTGGCGGTGCTGATCGGGTTGGCGATTCCCGTGTTCGGGCTGAAGGTCGCGATGCCCTCGATCGAGGTCGTGCCCGCCGACGCGGCGGTGCGTCAGGGCTACGAGCTGGTGCAACGCCAGCTCGGCGTCGGCGCGCCGGGCGCGTTGCAGATCGTCGTGCCGGCCGCCGACGCCGCCGAGACCGCCCGGATCGCGGCGGCCACCGACGGCATCGCGCTGCTCACCCCCGCCCAGCCCGGCGGCGGTGGCCTGGTGCTCATGCAGGCCCTGCCCGAGGTCGACCCCTCCGACGCCCGGATGGCGGCGATCCTCGATCGCCTCCGCGCCGACCTGCCCGGCTCGGCGCTGGTCGGTGGCGCGCCCGCGGAGAACCTGGACCTGCAAGAGGCGCTGAACGACTATCTGCCGATCATCGTCGCGGTCGTGCTCGTCCTCGGCTTCCTGCTGTTGCTGGTGGCGTTGCGCGCGCCGCTCATCGCCGCGCTCGGCACGCTGGTCAGTCTGCTGTCCACGGCGGCGGCCTTCGGGGTGGCGACGCTGATCTTCCAGGACGGTCACGGCGCTGGCCTGCTCGGCTTCACCCCGCAGGGCTTCCTGGACGGCTGGGGTCCGGTGTTCTTCTTCGCCATGATCTTCGCGATCGCGATGGACTACACCGTGTTCCTGCTGGCCACCGCGAAGGAACACTACGAACGCACCGGCGATCCGAAGTCCGCGCTGGTCGACGGCCTGGCCCATTCCGGGCGGGTGATCTTCGCCGCCGCGGCGGTGATGGTCGCGGTGTTCTTCACCTTCGCCCTGGCCGAGCCGCTGCCGCCCAAGGAGATGGGCATCATCCTCGGCGTCGCGGTCCTGCTCGACGCCCTCGTGGTGCGCCTGGTACTGCTGCCCGTCCTGCTGCGGCTGACCGGGCATGCCGCCTGGTGGTCGCCACGGTGGCTGCGCCGGATCCTGCCCGCGGTGAACTTCTCGCACCACTGATCACCGCCCCCTACCCAGATACCCCATAGGGTATTCTGGGTAGGGGGCGGATCGAGGAGGAGACACAGATGGTCGGCGACGAGAACAGCACCGCGGCGGTCCTCAACCGGTTGCGCCGGGCGCACGGACAGCTCGCGGGTGTGATCGCCATGGTCGAGCAGGGACGCGACTGCAAGGACGTGGTCACCCAGCTCGCCGCGGTCTCGCGAGCCCTGGACCGGGCCGGTTTCAAGATCGTCGCGACCGGCCTGCGGGAATGCCTGACCGATCCCGACGGCGAGCGTGGCGACCCGATGACCGTCGACGAACTGGAGAAACTCTTCCTCTCCCTGGCCTGAAACCCTTACTCCCCGAGGAGGACCCCATGACCGACCTGGCTCTGTCCACCACCCTGACCACCGATTTCGACGACGCCGTCGACCGCACCAAGGCCGCGCTCGCGGCCCAGGGCTTCGGCATCCTCACCGAGATCGACATGCGGGCCACCCTGCAGGCCAAACTCGGGCACGAGATGGAGGACTACCGCATCCTCGGCGCCTGCAATCCCCCGCTCGCGCACCGCGCGGTGGAGGTCGACCGGCAGATCGGCCTGCTGCTGCCGTGCAATGTGGTCGTCCGCCGCTCCCGCGACAATGCCGCCGATGTCGTCGTCGAGGCGATGAACCCGCAGCTGATGGTGCAGGTCACCGCCGAACCGGCGCTGCAGCCGGTGGCCGCCGAGGCCACCACCAAACTGCGTGCCGCCATCGACTCCCTGCACTGAGTCACTCCTCGCGCCGGGCCTTCGCGCGACGTTTGCCCTCGTGCATGGCCTGCACCCGGGCTACCGGGATGGTGTGCCCCTCGGCGACAAGGTCTTCCGGAAGTCGCTGCGGGGCGGGCATTTCCGATGCCCACGGATCGGTGTCGCCGAGCAGGGCCGGGACGGTGCGCAGGGTGAAGTCGGCGGGGGTCACGTCGTCCAGATCGGCCCAGCGCAGCGGGTAGGAGACGGTGCAGCCGGGGCGGATGCGGGGGCTGTACGCGGCCGCGACGGTGGCGCCGCCGGATCGGGTGGCGTCGAGGAACACCTTGCCCTCGCGGTCTTCCCGGATGAACGCGGTGGTGCCGACGCCGGGATCGAGGCGTTCGGCGCGCGCCGCCACCGCCCGGGTGGCCGCGGCGGCGTCCTCGACATCGATACCGGGGACCACCGGGACGAAGACGTGTAACCCCTTGGAACCACTGGTTTTCACCGCACCCGCCAGACCGTCGGCGGCCAGCGCGTCCCGGATCAGCCGGGCGCCTGCCACCGCGTCGGCGAAGGTCTGCCCCGGCGACGGGTCCAGGTCGAGCACGAGGTGTGTCGGCTCCGGCACGCTGTCGGCGAGGAACAGCGTGGCGTGATACTCGACCGCCCGCTGATTACCGAACCACAGCAGCGTGCGCACATCGTCGCAGAGCGCGTAGGTGATCTGCCGCCGCGAACTCTCCGCCCACACCGTCGTCCGCGACACCCACTCGGGCGTGTACTTGGGCAGATTCTTCTGCATGAACGGCTCCTGACCGGGCCGCACCCGCACCACCGACAGCGGCCGCCCCCGCAGCACGCGCACGAACCGCTCCCCCAGGAACTCCAGGTAGCCGACCAGATCTCCCTTGGTCGCCTCGGCGCCGTCGAACAACGGCTGATCGAGATTCGACATCTCGACCCCACCCCGCACCTCTTTACCCGCCATGCCCCCACCCTCCCCCCACCCACCGACAAGTTCAAGATGAAGCCGGGTCCCGGGCCGTGGACCAGCTGTTTTGGTCGATTGCCCGGTGGTGGGCTATCGTATGTTCCGCGCGGTTCACGCAGGTGAGCTGTGGTTCTGGCCCCGTCGTCTAGCGGCCTAGGACGCCGCCCTCTCAAGGCGGTAGCGCGGGTTCAAATCCCGTCGGGGCTACAACGAACTCCCCGGTCATTGCGACCGGGGAGTTTTTTTGTGCCCCCGATGCGACAGATTGACAGATGTTGCATGGTCAATACACTGAGGGAAATGTTGCAGCAGGAGGTGGCGTGAGCGAGCAGACCGCATTGGGACAGCGTCTCGACGACCTCGCCGCCCGGCCCGACGCGATCACCGCGTTCAAGGCCGCGCGCTCCGGTTTCCTGGCCGGCCGCAGGCTGGAGATGAAGGAGCTCGCCGACGAACTCGGCGTCAACCGGGCCACCCTGTTCCGCTGGGTCGGCGGCCGCGACGAGCTGCTGGCCGAGGTGATCTGGTCGGTCGCCGACCCCACCCTGCGCCGCGCCACCGCCGCCGCCACCAGCACCGGCGCCCGCCGGATCGCCACCGTGCTCGGCGACTTCGCCCAGGCCGTCAACGACTCCGACGCGTTCCGCCAGTTCCTGCGCCGCGAACCCGAACGCGCGCTGCGCCTGCTCACCACCACCGCGGGTTCGGTGCAGCGGCGCTTCGTCGCCGTCATCGCCGCCCTGCTCACCGAGGCGATCTCGGCGGGCGAACTCGATCCGCCGCTGCCGGTGCCGGAACTGGCACTGCTGCTGGCGCGGATCACCGAGACCTTCATCTACGCCGACGTGATCAGCGGCGAGGAACCCGACGCGGCCAAGGTCGTACAGGCGTCGCTGGTTCTGCTGGGCGAACGGCCCGAACAGTAGGAAGCGAAAGGAAACCCATGCAGCGCACCATCTACTCCGAGGACCACGAGGCCTTCCGCGCGTCGGTCGCCGAATTCGTCAAGCGCTCGATCGAGCCCAACGCCGAACGCTTCGCCGAGGAACGCGCCATCGACCGCGAGACCTGGCTCGCCGCAGGCGAACTCGGCTACCTCGGACTGGGTGTGCCGGAGGAGTTCGGTGGCAGCGACGCGGGCGACTACCGCTTCGCCGCCGTCCTCGGTGAGGAACTGGCCAAGGCGAGCGCGGCGCTGTCGTCCTCCTTCGGCATCCACTACGATGTGTGCGCGCCCTACCTGGTGGAACTGACCACCGACGAGCAGAAGCGGCGCTGGCTACCCAAGTTCTGCACCGGCGAGATCGTCACCGCCATCGGCATGACCGAGCCCTCCGGCGGCTCCGACCTGGCCGCGCTCAAGACCACCGCGGTCCGCGACGGCGACGACTGGATCGTCAACGGCTCCAAGACCTTCATCACCAACGGCTTCAACGCCGACCTGGTGATCGTGGCGGCCCGCACCAGCCCGGAGAAGAAGGCCAAGGGCATCACGCTGTTCGCGGTGGAGAACGGCATGGAGGGCTTCACCCGCGGCCGCAAGCTCGACAAGGTCGGCCAGCCCGAATCCGACACCGCCGAACTGTTCTTCGACAACGTCCGGGTGCCCGACGCCAACCGGATCGGCGAGGTCGACCGGGGCTTCATCGCGATGATGGAGCGACTGCCGCAGGAGCGCATCGGCGCCGCGATCTCCAATATCGCCCACGCCGCGGCGATCCTGGACGAGACGCTGGCCTACGCCAAGGAGCGCAAGGCCTTCGGCCAGCAGATCGGCAGTTTCCAGTACAACAAGTTCCTCTTCGCCGAGCTGGTCACCAAGGTCGAGGTGACACAGGCGTTCGTCGACCAGGGCATCGCCGCGCACGCCGCGGGCACCCTGTCCGCAGTCGACGCGGCCAAGGCCAAGTGGTGGTCGGCGCAGGTGCAGAACGAGGTGCTCGACGCCTGCGTGCAGCTGCACGGCGGCTACGGCTACATGCGCGAATACCGGGTCGCCCGGGCATGGATGGACGCGCGCGTCACCAAGATCTGGGCCGGTTCCAACGAGATCATGAAGGAACTCATCGGCCGCGACCTCGGCCTGTAGGGAAGTTAGGAGCGTCGCGCCCGGCGAACGACCACCGGGCGCGACGCGACGCCGGTCAGTTCAGGATGATCGGCAACGCGGCCAGATCGTTCTGCGTGAGCACCGGCAGGTTGCCGAGCTCGCTGTCGGGCACGGCCAGGCGCAGGCCGGGGAACCGGGCGAACAGCGCGGGCAGGGCGACCGCCGCCTCCAGCCGCGACAGGGCGGCGCCGGGGCAGATGTGCGGGCCGTAGCCGAAGGCCAAGTGGCGGTGCGCGGTCGGGCGGGTCACGTCGAACTCGTCGGCGGTCTCGCCGTGCACGGCGGTGTCGCGGCCGATGGCCCGGTACGACATCACCACGCCCTCGCCCTTGGCGATGACGGTGTCGCCGACGGTGATGTCCTCGGTGGCGAAGCGCATCAGCAGGTGCGAGACCGGGCCGTCCCAGCGCAGCGACTCCTCGATCACCTGCTTCCACTCCACGTCACCGGCGAGCACCTTCGCCAGCTGCTCGGGCTCGTTCAGCAGGGCGCGCACGGTGTTGACGATCAGGCTGACCGTGGTCTCGTGGCCCGCGGCGACCAGCGCCTTGATATTGCCGATCGCCTCCTCCTCGGTGAGCGCCGCCCCGCCCTCCTCGTCGGCGACGACGAACGCCGAGGTGAGATCGTCGCCGGGATCGGCGATCTTGCGGCGGACCTGATCGGTGAAATACACGTCGAGATCGCCGATCACGCGCAGGCGCTCGTCCTGCGGGGTCATCACCGAGAAGAACTTCTTGTACCAGTCGAGCAGCTGCGCGTGGTCCTCGCGCGCGACGCCCATCAGATCGCCGACCACCCGCATCGGCAGCGGGTAGGCGAAGACCTGCTTGAGGTCGACGGGCGCGCCGTCGGCCCCGGCGGCCGCCAGATCGTCGAGCAGTTCGGCGGTGAGCCGTTCGATCACCGGGCGCAGTTCCTCGAGCCGGCGCGGGGCCAGCGCCTGCGCGGTCTTGAGCCGCAACCTGCGGTGTTCGGCGCCGTCGACGGTGAACATCGAGCGGCCCGCGTCGACCATGCCGATCAGCGGCCACTGGTTGGTCACCACACCGTCGGCGTAGAGCGCCCACGCGTTGATGTCCTTGACCAGGCGGGCGTCGGTGGTCAGCTGCCGGGCGATCGCGTGGTCGGTGACGGTCCAGGCGGGCACGCCGAGCAGGTCGATCCGGGTGAGCGGGCCTTCGGCGCGCAGTCGGGCGGTCTCGCCGTCGAGGTCACCGACCATCGGGTCGATGGAAAAGGGGCATGGGGAACTCACGACGAACCTCCGACGGGTCGAACCGGTGTGAAACGTACGGGCAGTGCGGTCATGCCCCGAAGGAAAGCCGAAGGCCGCCGGGTGAGCTGGTCGGCGGGCACCGCCAGGTCGACATCGGGGAGCCGGTCGAGCAGCACCTCGATCCCGGTCCTGGCGATGATCTCGGCGATCTGCTGCGCCGGGAACGGGCAGCGGTATTCGCCGTAGCTGAACGCGAAGTGCGCGTTGTTGCCGGTGGGCACCGTGTCGCCGTCGGTGAACGACTGGCGCACGTGCGGGTCGAGATTGGCGGCGGCCAGGCCGAGCAGCAGCATGTCGCCGGCCCGGATGGTCCGGTCGGCCAGGCGGGTGTCGCGCGCGGCCCAGCGTCCCGCCAGGATCGAGGTCGGGCCCTCTTCCCAGAGCACCTCGTTCATGGCCTGGCCGACGCTGCGCCTGCCACCGCCGAGCGCGGCGGCGAACCGGTCGTCGGTGAGCATCAGCCGCATGGAGCTGCCCAGCCAGTCAGCGGTGGTGAGGTGACCCGCGGCGGTGATCGCCATCAGGTCGTTCATGTATTCCTCGTCGGTGAACGGCTCGGGGTCGGCCAGCATCAGCGAGACCAGATCGCCCGCGGGGCGGGCCTTCTTGGCGGCGACGAGCCGGGCCATGTGCTCACCGAAGCGGGCGTGCCCGGCCTGGGCGTCGGCGCCGCCGTCGGCGAGCAGCTTCATCGTCAGGGCCAGGTCGGCGGCGTCGGTGTCGGGCAGGCCGAGGATGCGGCCCAGGGCCAGCACCGGCAGCGGCTCGGCGAACTCGGCGACCAGGTCGGCCGAGCCGCGGCCGCAGAACCGGTCGACCAGGCGGTCGGCGAGTTCCTCACAGGCACGGCGCAATTCGAAGTGGTCGACGGCGTCGAGCGCGGGTTCCACCATGGCCAGATGCCTGCGGTGCTCGGCGCCCGCGGTGAAGTAGATCGAGGGCATCGGTCTACCGATCATGGGCAGCAGCGGCCAGTCCTCGGGCACCCGGCCCCACTGGTTCCACAGCGAGACGTCACGCGGGAACAGCAGCGGGTCGCTGGTCACCTGGTGCAGTTCGCGGTAGCCGATGATCAGCCAGGCCGGGAACCCGCCGGGCAGTTCCACCGCGACCACCGGACCGTGGTCGCGGCGCATCCGCCGGTAGACCTCGTGCGGTTCGATGTGGAATTCGGGACCGCTCAGCGGCACCGCGCCGGTGATCGGGCAGGCACCGGTGCCGGTGGGTGTGCTCATGAAACCGTTTCCCCCTGCGGAACAGCCGAATACAGGTGCTCGACCAGCGCGATCAGCACCTGCTTGCTCGATTCGCGCGAGCGCGCGTCACACATCAGCAGCGGCACGGCGGGATCGAGATCCAGCGCGTCGCGCACCGCGTCGGGGGCGTGCGAGCCGCCGAAATCGTTGCAGGCCACCACGAACGGCGTGTGCTGATGCTCGAGCCGGTCGATGGCGTACCACGAGTCGGCGATGCGGCGCTGGTCCACCAGCACGATCGCACCCAGCGCGCCGCTGAACAGCCGGTCCCACAGGAACCAGAACCGCTGCTGGCCCGGCGCGCCGAACAGGTACAGCACGTGTTCGTCGTCGAGGGTGATCCGGCCGAAGTCGAAGGCCACGGTGGTGGTCGACTTGCCGGGCACCCCGGCGGGATCGTCGATGCCGACGCCGGCGTCGGTCATCGTCGCCTCGGTGTCGAGCGGGCGGATCTCGCTCACCGACCGCACCAGGGTGGTCTTGCCGACCCCGAATCCACCGATGACGACGATCTTCAACCCGTGCGTCGCCGTGCTGCGCAGCGGCGCCAGCGCGCGCTCGGGCGCGGAATCAGAGCTTGCGAAGTCCAACGAGCACCTTCTCGAGGGTGGAAGCGTCCAGCGACATCGCCGCCGACAGCGGGGGCCGGACGGTGATCTTGCCCGCGTGCAGCAGATCCGCCAGCAGCACCGTGGCGACGCCGACCGGCAGGCGCAGTTCGGCGGCGATCTCCACGACGGCGGTCGGCGCCCGGCACATGTCCAGGATCGCGACCTGCTCCGAGGACATGCCCGCCGACGGCGCCGATTCGGCGACCACCAGGGTGACCAGGTCGAAATCCTCGGTGGCCGGGGCGCGCCCGCCGGTCAGGGTGTAGAACCGGTCCGGGTCGTCGTCACGGCCGGCCCTGGTCAATTGGGCACTCCGCGTCGGGGCTGGGTCGCCAGGTGTTCGCCGAGCTGTTCGATCAGCTCGTGCATGGTGTGCCCGACCAGCCCCGCGTCGGCGTCCTCGGCCGCGACCACCGCTAAATGCGCCCCGCTGCCCGCCTCGACCACGAACAGGATGCCGCCGTAGAACTCGGTCATCGACTGGCGGACACCGCCACGCCCGTCACCGAACTCGACGGAAGCCCCGTGCGACAGGCTCTGGAATCCGGCGGCGATCGCGGCCAGCTGGTCGGCGCGGTCGGTGTCGAGTTCCGGGGTGTGGCAGATCTTCAGGCCGTCGCCGGACAGCAGCAGCGCGTGCCGGGTCCGTGGCGTGCGGGCCAGCAGCTTCTCGAGCAGCCAGCCGAGGTTGCTGGGGGCGGTGGTGGTCATCGGTCCTCCATGGGGTCGGGAGCAGTGGCGGCGCTGCCTGGCTCGTGACCGTTCCCGGCGGGCCTGCGACCAGGTGCGGATCGCTGGAACGCCCCGAGAGCGGCCGGTTTGGCGGGTGCGGCGTCGGCGGCCGGCGTGCCGGTCATGCCGTCGGGATGGACTTTGGCCAGCGTGTCGCCCCTGCGTCGTTTGGGCAGTGCCGGCGAGGTGGGGACCGCGGGGTCCGGGTTCTCGGTGCCCACGGGCCGGACGACGGTCTCGGCCCAGCCCTCGGGTTGCCGCTCGCGCGGGGTGGGCGGGTCGAACCGGCTCAGCGAGGCGAGCGGGGCGTCGGTGCGCCGGGGCGCGGCCGCGCGGCTGCGGGGTTCGGCACGGGCGGTGAGTTCACGCGGGACGACGACCACCACGGCGGTGCCGCCGATCGCCGAGGGCCGATACGACACGGTCAGTTCGTGTTTGCGCGCCAGGTGACCGACCACCGCCAGGCCGAGCCGGGTGCCCGACAGCGAGGCCAGATCGGTGCCCTTGCCCTGGTTGTCGCGTCCGCTCACCGCGGCCTCGGCCCGGCGCAGCGCCGACTCGCTCATCACGAGTCCGCTGTCCTCGATCGTGATCACCACGCCCGCGGGCACTTCCGCGGCATAGACGTGCACCTCGGTGGTGGGCGGGGAGAAGTTGCAGGCGTTGTCGAGCAGTTCGGCCAGGGTGTGCATGACGCCCTCGGCCGCGTGTCCGGCGATGCCGACCTCGGCGATCGCGCGCAGCCGCACGCGCTGGTATCCGGCGACGCGCCCCATGGCGCCGCGCAGGATCGATTCCATCGCGATCGGTTTGGCCCAGCGGCGGC
This sequence comes from Nocardia asteroides, assembly GCF_900637185.1. Classification (NCBI taxonomy): domain Bacteria; kingdom Bacillati; phylum Actinomycetota; class Actinomycetes; order Mycobacteriales; family Nocardiaceae; genus Nocardia; species Nocardia asteroides. The sequence continues at coordinate 6,026,782 of NZ_LR134352.1, forward strand.
CGGTGCGCGCGCCGCTGAGCACGGCGATGCTGTCGGCGAGCCTGCCGGTCTGGGCGGTGCGGTGGTCGATGTGGAGCAGGTCGGTGAGTACGCGCGGGTCGGCGTGCCGGTGTTCCATCTCGCGCAGTTCGGCCAGCATGGAGGTGGTCATGGCCTGGATCCGGCCCGCGGCGCCGGCGAAGGCGGCCAGGGCGGCGGCGCCGCGTCGTCCGTTCTCCTGCGCTTCCCACGCGTAGTGGGTGGCGTGTTCCTCGGCCTGGGCGATGCGCTGGGTGGCCTCGGCGATGGTCGTGGCCAGCCGCTGCTCGGTCTCGACGGCGACAGCGGTGGCGGCCCGTGCGCGTGCCCGCTGACGCAGCGCGACCAGGACGGCGGGGCAGGCCGTGAGCGCGACGGCGAGCGTCGCCGCGAGCACCGGAATCCCGATGGCGGGTGGCACGAAGACCGCGACCACGGCGCCGATCGCGGCCACCGCGATGCCGCCGCCGAGTACCAGATAGCCTGCCGCCCCGGCGGATTCCCCACTCACGGCGGACTCCCCCGGCACGGATGCCGACGGCAGCATGACTTCCGCAGTACTCACAGGCCCCCAACCACCGATCGGCACACCGAACCCACAGCACGACAGCCGGTTTCGATAACGAGGGCGAGCATATCGAGCCCTCGCACCGACTGCCACCCGAGCGGCGAGGGTTCATCACGTGTTCGTCTGCGATTCGTTACCGAATCGGGATGTCGCGAGGCCCGCGACCTGCGCTCATTCCGTCAGCACACTGCCGACAGTGGCGGCTGTCACACCATAGCCGGAGTTATTGGGATGCAGGTGATCACCGCTGTCGAGCGCCTCGGCGAGGCGCGTGGGATCGGTCGGCGAGGCCATCGCACGGTCGAGATCGGCCACCGCGTCGAAGGCGCCGCCCGTGCGGATCCAGGTGTTCACTTCGGTCCGGACGCGGTCCTTGTCGGCCGAGTAGTACGGCGAGCCCGCGAACGGCAGCAGGGTCGCCCCGACGACGCGCACGCCCGCCGCCCTGGCCTGGGTGATCAGCTCGCGGTATCCGGCGACGAGCCGCTCGGCCGAAACCTCGGGCGAGAGTTGCCCGTCCGGCCCGACGCTGCCGCCGAGGCCGATGTCGTTGATCCCGATCAGCACGACGACGGTGCCGACGCCGGGCTGATCGAGCACGTCGCGCCGGAACCGGGTGAGCGCGCTGTCGCCGAGCACGGTCGAATCGGTGAGCAGCCGATTGCCGCTGATGCCCGCGTTCAGTACCGCGCCGGGGTGCCCGGCGGCGGCGAGATGGCGGGCCAGCTGGTCGGGGTAGCGCTGGTCGGCGTCGAGGCCGGAGCGGTAACCGTCGGTGATCGAGTCGCCGAACGCGACGGTGACGTCATCGGCACGGCCGGGCCGCGGAGTGTCGACACCGGCCAGGTAATACCAGGATTGGGACGTCTCGGTGAATGCGGTGGATGCCGGGTCGGTGGTGCGGTCGCCCGTGGTGCGGTAGCTGGTCGCAGCGGCTTGGGCGTGCTGGGTGGCGGGGCCGGTGGGGGCGGCGAAATAGAGCGTCACCGTGACGGTCTCGCCCGCGGCGACGGAGATGGTGACGATGTCGCTGGCAGTCTCTGTCCCCGGGGCGATCTCGAAAGACCTCGCCCCGCCGACGGTCAGCGGTCGCAGTGTCTCCGCGACCACGGCGGCCCCGCCCGCACCGCGGGCGACACTCGCGCCCGCGATGACCAGCGGTGTCGTGCCGTAGCGGTTGGACAGCCGCACCCGCACCTGCGGCCCGCCGTCGGTGAGCCGAACCACTTGCCGCAGCGTCTGATCGGCGAATCCCGCCGCCGACCAGTTCGGTGTCACCGCGGTGGCCGGGTGCTGGGCGGCGGCCGCCCATGCCCCCGACCAGGTTTGCGGCGGGGCCTCGGTGCCGCAGGCCACCAGTGCCGTCGTGGTCAAGGCGGTGACCAGCAGCGCGAGCAATCGCGTGCGCAGGCTCATCCGAGCGTCCAGCTCATGCCGAAAGCGGCCAGCGCGTCGAGGAATTCGGTGGGCTCGAACAGTTCGGCCGGTGCCTGCGCGCCCGGCTTGCCCGCGCCGGCGCCGATCCTGGTGGCGACCTCCACCGCGAGCTGAGCGCTGTTGCGGTAGGCGTCGGGTCCGCTGCCGATACCGCGCAGCGTCCGTCCGTCGTGGTGGATGTCGACGACCATCGCGTACGCGGCGGGGGCAGCGGGCGTTTCGGGCGCGGCGGCCAGGTGTTCCTCGGTGACGGTGCCGACCACCTCGAAGATCGACTTCGCCAGCACGCCCTCCACCGATCCGGCGGTGGTGTGGCGCGGGATCGTGACCACCGAGGGCTGCGGGAACTTCATCACCTCGATGGGCGCGGTGTCGCCGGGGAGCAGGAAGGTGTCGCGTCGCGGCTGCGGGCCGGTGCGGAAATCCGCTCCGGTCCAGGACAGACCGCCGCTGGTGAAGACCTCGAGATTGCGCAGGACCGTGCGCATGCTGCCGCGCGAGCCCTCCCCACCCGGGGCGGCGACGTGGCTCAGGACGATCTCGTCGGCGCCGCCGAGGCGTCGCGCGCCGAGGTGGGCGAGCAGGTCGCCGAAGATGCCCGCCTCGGTGGTGGCGGTGGACAGGGTGACCCCGGCCTCGGCGGCGAGCGGGCCGTACTCGTCGAAAACCCGCCGCACGAACAGCTGTTCGCCCGCGACGTCGACATAGTGGGCGCCGGCCGCGATCGCGGCGCGCAGCACGCCCTCGCCGGTGCCGGTGTAGTCGGGCAGGGTGCTGATCACCACGTCGACGCCGGTGAAGGCGGTGACCAGGGCGGTGTGATCGTCGGCGGCGGCGACCCGGGTCTCGGTGCCGAGTTCGGCGAGTCGCTGGGCATCTCGGCCGACGGCGACGGTGTCGATGCCGCGCTCGCGCAGTTCCGCGATCGCGAACCGGCCGACGTGTCCGGTGGCTCCGTAGACGGCGATCCTCATGTCGTGCTCCTTGTTCGTCGTGCTGATGAACTCAGCTTATGGACAGGAGCGAAGACAAGAAATCATCCAGAGTCTCCCCTGAATATCTCATCGTCTCGATGGGTAGAGTTTTCGACATGGACCTTCTCAGCGACGTGCTGGCCACCGCGCGCACCGGCAGCCCGGCCTCCGGGATGTTCGTGCGGCACGCGCCATGGGGCCGGGCGTATCCGAACATCGACAGCGCGGGTTTCCATGTGGTGCTGCAGGGTTCGTGCTGGCTGACGCGGCCCGGCGCCGACCCGATCGCGCTCGGCGCGGGCGACGCGGTGTTCATGCCGCGCGGGGTCGCGCACGAGCTGCTCGATCAGCTCGACAGCCCCGTCACCGAAACGGCCGGGCCCGTCGACGTGCGGGTCGTCGACGGACCCGGCGCGCCGTCGACGCTGCTGTGCGGTTCCTATCAGCTCGCCGCCGACCGCACCCATCCCCTGCTCGCGGAACTGCCCGAGGTGGTGCACATTCCGGCCCGCCTCGGCACCCACCCGGCGCTGCGGGCCGCCGTCGACCTGCTGGCCGACGAACTCACCGACGCCGGTCCCGGCGCCGACGCCGCGATTCCACCGCTGCTGGATCTGCTGCTGCTGTATCTGCTGCGCGCGCAGCTCGCCGAATCCCGGGACACCGCGGGCTGGGCGGCGGCCGTCGCCGATCCCGATATCTCCCGGTCGCTACGGGCCATCCACGACGACCCCGCTCGCGGCTGGACCGTCGAATCCCTCGGCGTCAGAGCCGGTCTCAGCCGTGCCGCTTTCGCCCGCCGCTTCACCGCCCTGGTCGGCGAACCGCCGCTGACCTACCTCACCCGCTGGCGGATGCTCACCGCCGCCCGGCTGCTGCGCGACACCGACCATCCGCTGTCCACCGTGGCCCGGCGCACCGGCTACGGCTCCGAATACGCCTTCGGCAAGGCCTTCAAACGCGCCTTCGGCACGGCCCCCGGCCGCTACCGCGCGACCGGAACCCCCTTGCTGGTCGCGGGCGCCTCCTGAATCAGGATAGGAAGACGGTGGCCGCTACCTCGGCACGAGGCTCCGGCTCACCCAGGGCGGCGACACCGAGCGGGGGTGATCGGCTCAACCGGGTCGCCGCCGAGCCTCGCGGTGGCCTCGGCGACACCCTCGCAGAGCAGCGGGCATCGTCCGGATCCGGCCGTGCTCGGCTCCGGCCCCGTGCTCACCGCCCAGTTCGTAGCGGCCGCTGACGAGCCGGGGCGGTGCGCGCGGTCGGTGGCGGCGGGCCGGCGGGTCAGTTGAGGCTCGCCACCGCGGTTTTCGCCGCCTCGGCGACGAGCTCGTTCACCGGATCGGCGTCCTTCTCCGTGCGGGTGGTGAGCACGGCCAGGACCAGCGGCGCCCGGCCGGGCGGCCAGGCGACGGCGACGTCGAGCGCGGATCCGTAGGCGGGGGTGCCGGTCTTGTCGCCTATGGTCCAGTCCGCGGGCAGCCCCGCCTTGATCCGTTTGGCGCCGGTCCTGCTGGCCTTCAACCACGCGGCGAGCTGGGCGCGTTCGGGTTCGGCCAGCGCGGTGCCGACGACCAGAGCCCGGTAGTCGGCGGCCAGCGCGGCGGCCGTGGTGGTGTCGCGTTCGTCGCCGGGGACGGCGGTGTTGAGCTCGGGTTCCCAGCGGTCCAGCCGCGACACCTGGTCGCCCAGGGTGCGCAGGAAGGCGGTGAAACCCTCGGGGCCGCCGAGCAGCCGGAGCAGCAGGTTGCCCGCGGTGTTGTCGGACTGGGTGATCGCGGCGTCGCAGAGGGCGGTGACGGTCATACCGGTGTCGATGTGCTGCTCGGTCTCCGGGGAGTTCACGACGATGTCGGCGGCGGTGTACCGGATCACCTGCTCGAAATAGCCCGTGGCGAGGGGATGCGCCTGGAGCAGGGCGCCACAGGCCAGGCCCTTGAAGGTGGAGGCCATCGGGAAACGTTCGTGCTCGCGGTAGGCGACGACGCGGTCGGTGCCGGTGTCGAGCACCGACAGGCCCAGGCGCGCATCGTAGGTCGACTCCAGGGCGGCGAACGCGAGCGCGTCCGCGGCCGCCGCGGTGGAGCTGGGCGCGGTGGCCTCGGTGGCGGCGGTGGAGCACGCCGACGCGGCGACGGCGATGAGCGCCAGCGCGGCGGCGGCGAGGCGCCTGCGGAAGGAGAGGGTCACGAAGGAAGTCACCGGTGCAGCCCATCACCGCGGCCGCGGGCGCGGCCAATACCCGAGCGGGGTGTGTCCGAGTCGGCTTCGATATCGGCCCAGGTCACGCTGGGGACAACCGTGCGGACGGTCGGCTGCCGGTGCCCGATCCGGGGTACTCGCCGGGCGGGCGCTGGTTCAATGGCCGACATGGATCTGCTCCGTCATCTCCGGTTCTTCGTCGCGGTCGCCGACGAGGGCCACTTCGGGCGGGCCGCGGCCGCGCTGGAGATGACCCAGCCGCCGCTCTCACAGGGGCTGCGGCGGCTCGAACAGCATCTGGACCTCGAACTGATCCACCGCACCAGCCAGGGCGCCGTGCTCACCGCGGCGGGCAGGCAGCTGCTGCCCCGAGCCCGGCTGCTGGTCGACGACGCCGACCGGCTGCTCGCGGAATCCGAACGGATCGCCCAGCGCAGCGGCACCGTGCGCTTCGCGGCGACCACGGCGCTGCCCGACCGGCTGGTGACGGCGTGCGTCACCGCGCTGCGGGCCGCGGGCGGCACGGTGTCGACCGCGCTCGGAACCACCGTCGACCTGGTGGCCGAGGTGCGGGCGGGGGTGTGCGATGTCGCGGTGGTCGAACATCCGGCCCTGGTCGACGGCGTCGACGCGGGACCGGTGGTGAAACTCCCACGCTGGCTGGTGGTTCCGGCCGACCACCGCACCACCACGACCGAGCGTCCCACCTTCCCGATGCTCGCGGGCCTGCACTTCGCCCATCCCGCGCGCGCCGCCAATCCACCCGCCTTCGACACCGTCCTGGACCTGTTGCGCGAGCGCGGACTCGACGTACCCACGCTGACCGCCGCCGACGATCGCGCGGTGCTCGCCGCGGTCGCCGCCGGCACCGGTTTCGGGTTCACCGCCACCCCGCCGACGCCCACACCGGGGGTGGCCTGGCTGACGCTGGCGCCCCAGTCGGTGGCCTTGCGGGTCAGGATCATTCGCCGCCCGGATGCGGGCGCGCACGCCGACGCGCTGGATCGGGTGCTGTACCGGGAACGTCTGCGGTGAGCCCGGTCGACCGGATCCGCGCCGTCTTCGCCGACGCGGGCTGCACCGGGTGGCTGCACGCCCGGCGCTGCGACGACTCCGCCGCCGAGGTGTCGCTGGGCGGTGACGACCGGGTGGTGGTCGCGTCGGTGTACAAGCTGCTGCTGCTCGCCGCGTTCTGCCGCCGCGTCGACGACGGCCGGCTCGATCCGGCGGCCAGGATCACCGTCGTCCCCGCCGACTGCACGCCTGGCCCGACCGGGCTCGCGGCCCTGCATGATCCCGTCACGCTGAGCTTCCGGGATCTGGCCACGTCGATGATGACGGTGTCGGACAATGCCGCCGCCGACGTCCTGCTGGGCGAGGTCGGGCTGGGCGCGGTGGGTGATCTCGTGGACGAACTCGGGCTCACCGGCACCCGGATCGTCGGCGGCACCGCCGACCAGCACCGCAGCCTGGTGCGCGACACCGACACCCACACCACCGCCGAGGCCTTCGCCGCGCTCGCCGACAACGACGAGGCGTGGACCGTGTCGGCCTACGACCCCTCCTACGCCAGCGCCACCACCCCCGAGGAGATGACCCGGTTCCTGCGCCTGCTGTGGAGCGGGGCCGTGTTGTCCACGGCGAGTACCGAATTCGTGCGTTCGGTGATGGGCCGTCAGGTCTGGCAGCATCGGATCGCCGCCGCCTTCCCGCACAGCGGGGTCCTCGTGGCGGGCAAGACCGGCACCATCGGGGTGATCCGCAACGAGGTCGCGGTGGTGGAGTTTCCCGGCGAAACCCCGGTCGCCGTGGCGGTTTTCACCCGCGCGGCGCGGGCCGACCCGACTCTGCCCGTGGTCGACGCCGCCATCGGCGAGGCCGCCCGTATCGCCGTGACCGAACTGCGCCGCCCCCGCTGACGCTGTCCGCCCGCACCCGGTATGGCTAGCATCGTCGTTCGTGGGTGGAGATTCTTCCGGCTTCGGCCGGGTGCGGTTGGCCGGAATCGTGGCGGGGGTCGTCGGGGCGGCGCTGGCGGTGTCGGCGCCGTTACTGCCGGTTCGGCAGGAACGGGCGAGCCTGGACTGGCCGCAACCGCAGTCGATGCAGCTGAGCGCGCCGCTGGTGGACTACGTGCCGCTGTCGCTGGACCTGAGCGTCCCGTGCACGGCCCTGCGCGACCTGACCGGCGCGACCGTGCTGTCGACGGTGCCTCCCCAAGCCCCACGCGCGGGCTCCAAAGGCCTCGTCGCCCGCATCGAAGACCGCCCCGAAAGCGGCCGCACCCTCGCCGTCGTCCTGCGCGACCGCCTGCTGCTGAGCGCGTCCCTGGCGGACATCGCCGGCCCGGGCGAAACGCTCGCCGATTCTGGACCAGGAGGGACACCGGCACCCGGGAGCCGCCCTGATCCCGGCGCCACCGCACCGACCGGTCCGCCCCCAAACGGCGCTGCTCCGGCTAGCCCGCCGAGCGGTGCTGGCCCGGCTAGCCCGCCGAACGGTGCTACTCCGGGTAGTCCGCCACCGGTCGGCGCTGCCCCAGGTAGCCCGACACCGGGCGGCGCCACCCCAGGTAGCCCGACACCAGGCGGCGCCACCCCAGACAGCCCAACACCAGGCGGCGCCACACCAGACAGCCCGACACCAGGCGGCGCCACCCCAGGTAGCCCAACACCAGGCGGCGCCACACCAGGCAGCCCAACACCAGGCAACGCCACCCCAGGCAGCCCGACACCAGGCGGCGCCACACCAGGCAGCCCGACACCAGGCAACGCCACACCAGGTAGTCCGCCAGCGGGCCCGGGCGGTGGAATCCCCAGCGGCGCAAAGGAGAAAGTGCAAGCGGCGGCTTGTGGCGCGCTGACCATCACGTCGACCGCGTCGCGCACGACAGCCGAGCTGACCGGGCTGAGCAAGGCCGACGGGTCGCCGCTGCGGACGGTCGTCGAGGGGGATGTGCGGCCGCAGATCGTGGGCGTCTACACCGAGCTGGATCGTGGGCGGATGGGTGACGCGCGCCTGCACGCGGAGATCGACACGCGGTTCTCGTCGAGCCCGAGTGGGTGGAAGCTGGCGGCGATACTCGGGGCCGTGCTGTGCACCCTGCTCGCGCTGATCTGCCTGCACCGCGCGGATATTCGTGACGGCCGACGCTCGCGCCGCGTCCTGCCCGCCCGCTGGTGGCGGCCGACCTGGCTGGACGGAACGGTCGCGGGCACGCTCGTGGTGTGGCACGTGATCGGGGCCAACAGCTCCGACGACGGCTACATCCTGACCATGGCGAAGGCCTCGCGCGAGGCCGGCTACACGGCCAACTACTACCGGTGGTTCCAGGTCGCCGAGGCCCCGTTCGGCTGGCCGTACGAGGTGCTCGCGCAGTTGACCCGGGTCAGCGAGGCCGGACTGTGGATGCGCCTGCCCGCGCTGCTGGCCGGCCTGGTCTGCTGGCTGCTGCTGAGCCGGGAAGTGCTGCCGCGCCTGGGTTCCCGGGTCACGGCGAGTGCGACGGCACGCTGGACCGCGGCGCTGGTGTTCCTCGCGCTGTGGCTGCCCTTCAACAACGGCCTGCGCCCGGAACCGCTGATCGCGGTGGGCGCGCTGCTCACCTGGTGCTCGATGGAACGCGCCATCGCCACCCGGCGGCTGCTGCCCGCCGCCGTCGCGGTGCTGGTCGCCGCCTTCTCCCTGGCCGCCGGCCCGACCGGCCTCATCTGTGTGGGCGCGCTGCTGGCCGGTTCGCGCCCGGTCCTGCGCGTCATCGCCGCACGGGCAGCGACCGATTCGGGTCCGCGGTGGTGGCGATACGCGGCGGTGCTGGCGCCGATAGCGGCGGCGGGCACCCTGGTGCTCGTGGTGGTCTTCGCCGACCAGACCTTCTCGACGGTGCTGGAAGCCACCCGTGTCCGGCAGCTCGTCGGCCCCGACATGTCGTGGTTCGAGGAACGCACCCGCTGGGATTCGCTGCTGTCGGTGAACCCCGACGGTTCGCTGGCCCGCCGCTTCGGTGTGCTCGCCATGCTGCTCTGCCTGGCCGTCGGCATCCTGGCGGCCGTACGCCGTGGGGGGAGCATTCCCGGGACCGCGCGCGGCCCCGTCACCCGCATCCTGGCGGTCACGTTCCTGGCCCTGCTGCTGATGATGTTCACCCCCACCAAGTGGACCCACCATTTCGGCGTCTACGCGGGCCTGGCAGGCGGTCTCGCCGCGATCACCACGGTCGCGCTGAGCCGCACCGTCGTGCGCGCGAACTACCTGCGCACGCTGTTCGCCGCCGCGGTCCTGTTCCTGCTCGCGGTCTGCTTCACCGGCTCCAACGGCTACTGGTACGTCTCCGGCTATGGGGTCCCCTGGCCCGACCGCGCCCCGGCCCTGGGCGGCATCGAAGTCTCCACCCTGCTCCTCGCCGCGACCGTTCTCGCCCTACTGGTCGCCCTGAGGCAGTACTACCGCACGCCCGAGAACGGCACGGCCATACGAACTTCCCGGTTCCCAGCCGTGGTGCCACTCACTCTCGCGGCGGCGGGCATGGTCCTGCTCGACGTGGGATCACTGGCGACGGCCGCCGTCTCGCAGTACCCCGCCTACTCGGTCGCCCTGTCGAACCTGCGCACCATGACCGGTGACCAGTGCGCCATGGCCGACGAGGTCCTCGTAGAGACCAACACCGCCGACTCCCTCCTCACCCCCTACACCGGCACGGTCGCCGACGGACTCGCCGCCGAGAACACCGGCTTCACCCCCAACGGCCTCGGCAGCCTCGCCCCCGACCCGGGCCCCGGCCAATCCTCCGCTCCCCCATCAGGTTCAGGCCCCACCCCGGGCCCCGACGGCCAAGGCGGCACCCCCGCCGGACCCCCGCCATCCGCCGGCGGCGCTCCCAGCGGCCAGGGTGGCACCCCGGGCGGATCCGCCCCATCCAGCAGCCCGGGTAACACACCCGGCGGATCCGCCCCGACCGGCGGCACAGCGGGTCAGGGCGCGCCCAGCGGACCGGGTGCCGCGCCGGGTGGTGGATCGGGACCGGGTGGTGCGGGCCAGAATCCGGTGACCGGTGTCAACGGCAGCACCGTGGCACTGCCGTTCGGGCTGGTCCCCGAGCGCACGCCGGTGCTCGGCAGTTATTCCACCGGCGCCCCGCAGCGGAGTGCGCTGACCACGCAGTGGTATCGACTGGATCTCGCTGCCGCCCGGCAGAATCCCGCGCACCGGGTGCTGATCCTGACCGTGGCGGGCCGGATCGAGTCGGTGTCGCCGGAGGGGAGCCGGATGCCCGGGCAGCGGTTGCGGGTCGAGTTCGCGCGGCGAGCGGAGGACGGCACCGTCACACCGACGGGTGAGCTGGCGCCGCCGACGGTCGGCGGGGCGCCCGGCTGGCGGAATCTGCCGATCGATCTGGATCGGATCCCGGTGGGTACCACCGCGGTCCGGCTGGTGGCCGAGTCGAGGGAACCCGATCCCCTGCAGTGGCTGGCGCTCACCCCGCCGCGGCTGCCCACGCTGTCATCGCTGAACACCGTGGTCGGCAGCACCGATCCGGTCCTCACGGATTTCCATGTGGGACTGGCCTTCCCGTGCCAGCGTCCGTTCGACCATCGCGTCGGGGTCGCGGAGACGCCGCTGTGGCGGATCCAGCCGGACAAGCTCAACGCCCAGGTCTCCGAGACCTGGCAGGGCGACACCGGCGGCGGCCCGCTCGGCTGGACCGGCCTGCTGACGCAGTCGCGCACCATCCCCGCCTACCTGGCCGAGGACTGGACCAGGGACTGGGGTGAGCTCCAGCGCCTCACCCGCCTGATCGCGGCCCCACCGGCCGAGCTCACCACGCGCACGGACAGCGCGTGGGGCTGGACCGGCGAGAGCCCCATCCGGACCCGCTGACACACAGAAAACCGCCGTTGCCTTCATCGAGGCAACGGCGGTTTCGGCTGTGGGAGAACCTACTTCGGCGGTTCGTTCCCCGGCGGGCCACCGGCGGGCGGCTGACCCGGCGCACCGGCGGGCGGCTCACCACCGGCGGGCGGCGCGCCCGCGGGCAGCGGCTTGCCGATATTGCGCGCCATGTCGGGCATCAACCGGATGGCGACCTGCTCCCAGGTACCCCAGTTGTGGATGCCGATATCGGGGAAGTCGTAGCTGACGTTGGTGTATCCCAGTGCGGTGATCCGCTTTTCGAACGAGCGGGTGTTGGCCAGCGCGATCGCCTCGAGCGGCATGCCCTGGGTGATCGCGTCCACCGACGAGAGATCCTGGTCGGCGGGCTTGGCGCTGCCCGCGGAGATGTAGAGGCGGGTGTTGTTGGCGATCAGCTTCTCGGCGAACCCGTACGGGTCCATCCGCCGCCACTTCTCGCTCCCGGCGGGCGCCATCGCCTCGATGTTGTAGCCACCGCTGGCGATCATCGCCGCGCCCAGCGCCTCCCGCATGCCGGGCATCGACATGTGCAGGTAGCCCGACAGCGATCCGGCGTAGACGAACTGCTCCGGATGGTAGGCCGCCATCAGCAGCGCGGCGCTGCCGCCGCTGGACAGGCCGAGCACGCCGTTGCGGGTGTTGCTGAACCCGAGTCGGCTCTTCAGCGCGTCGGGCAGCGTCTTGGTGATGAAGGTTTCCCACTCGTACTTGGTGACCTTGCCGTTGGTGTCCTCCCAGCCGCCGACGGCGGACCCGGAGTCCGCGCTGGGCAGGGCCGACCCGTCGGGGTTCACGCCGAAGAAGCTGCTCGGCTGGTCCCAGTCGGCGTAGAAGCTGGACTGGCCGCCGACCGGCATCACCACATTGATGTTGAACTTGGCGATCTGGGCGGGGATGGAAGTGTGCTTCTCCCAGCCGTTCAGATCGTCCTCGGCGCGTTCGCCGTCGAGCAGGTACACCACCCGGTCGGTGTTGCCGTCGGCGGCGCGCACGATCCGGGTGTTGATGGTGCCCATCGAGGAATCGACGGCGAAGTCGATCGCCGACGGATCGGCATCGGCCGACGCCGGGGCGACCACGGCCACCGACGCGCCGAGCGGCAGCAACGCGGCCACGGCGGCGCCCGCCATGCCACGTCGGAGTCTGCTGGACCGGTGCGGGCGCGTCCGCGCCCCGCCCCCAGTTACGCCACGCATGATCTAGGTCAGACCTTTCCGTTGTGCGGCACCCGCCGCTCCCCACTCCACCCGTCCGCGGCGGCTCGGCCTGCGGACGGATCCTGCCGGGCAGCATAGCGCGCCCCCGATCCGCGGGGCAGAGCCAAATGCGATGTGACGCAATTCCCTTGGCCGCCGGCGCTCAGCCGGCGCGCTCGATACGGGTGATGCAGAACCCGTTCGCGGCCTGATCGAGGCCGAGGGTCACGGCGGCGGCGGTACCGTCGGCGCTGGTCACCGGCGCGTCCACGGTCGCCGTGGTGCCGGTGGAGCGCCGCACGGTGAGTTCCCGGTCGGCGAAGCGCCGCACCCCCGACAGCACGGTGCCCGGTTGGGCGCCCGCGCACAGCAGCGGGTAGTCGGGTTCCACATCGGCGGGATTCACCGGATCACCCACCACCCGGCTCAGATAGCGCTCGACGGTGTAGCGGGCCTGCTCGTCGGTGAGCAGCGGCGCGTCCCGGTCGGTGACGATCGGGCAGCCGTACTCGGACTGTAATTCGCTGGGGCGCAGGCTCACCTGGATGGTGTCGTTGTGCCAGGACGGACCGAATTTCCCCAGTACTCCGGGCCTGCCCACGGCGTCGGCGATCTGCCGGGCGTCGCCGTACATGCGCGGGATCTCGGCCGGTGACTGGGTCCAGCATTTGCGGGTCAGAGCGGCCAGGTCACCGGCGAGCACGTCGTCGAGCCAGGGCCGCAGCACCGTCGCCGCGGTGGGGCTGCCGGGGACGGCCGCGATCTGCACGGCGGTCGCCGGTCCGTCGGAATTGCCCGGGGACGCCCGGTTCTGGGCAGTCAGCACGGCGACCACTGTCACGCCCGCGACCACCGCGGCGGCGCCGATGCCGAGCAGGATCGTCTTCGCGCGGCGGCGCGGCGGCGCGATGGTCGGGGTCCGGGTGAGCGCGGTGGTCGTGCCCGGCAGCGTGCCGCCGAGCGCGGCGACCGCGGCGTCGGCCAGTTCGCCGCAGGTGGCGAACCGGTCGTCCGGGCGTTTGGCCATGGCCCGCGCGATGACCGCGTCCAGAGCGGGCGGCAGGGCCGGGTTGGCGGCCGAGGGACGCGGCGGCGGCTCGATCAGATGCGCGCTGATCAGTGATGCCGGGCTGTCGCGCCGGAACGGGACGAAGCCGGTCAGCAGCTCGTAGAGGGTGCCGCCGAGGGCGTAGACATCGGTGCGCACGTCGAGCGGGTCGCCCTCGAGCTGTTCGGGCGCCGCGTAGGCCAGGGTGCCCAGCACCGAGCCCGCCGAGGTGAGGCTGGTGGTCTCACCCATGCTGCGGGCGATTCCGAAGTCGGTGACCAGCACCTCGTCGGTGCCGTCGTCGGCGCGCGCGATCAGCAGGTTCGCCGGCTTGATGTCGCGGTGCAGCAGGCCCTGCCGGTGCGCGTAGTCCAGGCCCGCCGCGGCCTCGGTGACGATGCGCACCGCCCGCTCGGGGGTGAGGACGGCCAGGCCCTGGCGCAGCAGTTGCGCGGCGTCTTGTCCGTCGACGAACTGCATGGCGATCCACAGCCGGTCACCGTCGACGCCGCGGTCGAAGATCTGCACGATATTGGGATGCCGCAGGCGGGCGGCCATATCGGCTTCGCGTTCGAAACGCGCGCGAAAGGTCGGCTCCACCGCGAGTCGCGCGTCGAGTACTTTCACCGCGTCCCGGCGCGGCAGCCGGGGATGCCGCGCCAGATACACCGCGCCCATGCCCCCGCCGCCGAGCCTGCGTTCGATGCGGTAGCCCGCAAGGGTCGCGCCCGGCCCGAACTCCATCACCTGCTCCTTCAGGTCGCGACCACCCGCGCGACCGTGCCCAGGCTATCGGCCCTGCGCCCACCCCGTCGCGGCCACGACTACCCTGGGAGAACAATCGTGGCCGCGATTGTCGCCGGCGGCCCTGCGCAGGACGGGACCGGAGTGAGAATCGCTGTACGCCTGATGTTGATGCTGCTGATCCCGGCGGTCCTGTTCGCACTCCCCTGGTGGACCCTGATCGCCGCGCCCACCGGCGGCACCGGCGCCCTGTTCTGGGCCGGTACCGCGATCTGCGTGCTCGGCTACCTGTGCCTGCCCGCGGCGATGTTCCTCGGACACGGTCCCGCCCAGTCCGATCCGGCGGTGATCGTCGGCGACGCCCTGCTCGGGGCGATGTGGGTGGTGTTCGCCTGGTCGGTGTTCGGGTTGTTCGCGCGGGGCGCGCTGGCCGTCGCGGGGGTGGACGGCGCCCTCGCCGCGCGCATCGTGGCGGCCGCGGTGGCGGTGACCTCGGTGGTGCTGATCGCCTGGGGTGTGTACGAGGCGCGGCGGGTGCCGCGGGTCCGCACCGTCGACATCGAGATCCGCGGCCTGGCCGCCGGGCTCGACGGACTGCGGGTCGTCGTCGTCACCGACACCCACTTCGCCGCCCTGGACCGGCTGCGCTGGTCGGAGCGGGTGGTCGACCTGGTGAACGCGCAGCGCCCCGACATCGCCTGCCACGCCGGTGATCTCGCCGACGGCTCGGTCGCCAAGCGCCGCGCCCAGGTGGACCCGCTGGGCCGGGTCGAGGCGCCGCTGGGCCGGTTCTACATCACCGGCAACCACGAGTACTTCGGCGACGCGCAGGGCTGGATCGACCACATGGCCGGGCTCGGCTGGCAGCCGCTGCACAACGCGCACCGGACCGTCGAACGCGACGGTGACCGGCTGATCATCGCCGGCATCGACGACCCCACCGGCGTCGGACTGCCCGGCCACGGACCCGATCTGCCCGCGGCCCTGGCCGGCGCCGACCCCGGCCTGCCGGTGATCCTGCTGGCCCACCAGCCCAAGCAGATCCTCGACAGCGCCGCCGCCGGGGTGGCCCTGCAGATCTCCGGGCACACCCACGGCGGCCAGATCTGGCCGTTCCACTACCTGGTCCGGCTGGACCAGCCGGTGGTGGCCGGGCTGAGCAAGCACGCCGGCGACACCCAGCTCTACACCAGCCGCGGCACCGGCTACTGGGGTCCGCCGCTGCGGATCTTCGCGCCCAGCGAGATCACCGTGCTGGTGCTGCATCCGGCCTAGCGGTGCGGCTGGGTGACTTCCGTCGGCAGCGGCCCGCTCATCACGACATTCGCGCCGTTCCAGGTGTAGTGGATCGCCGCCGGTCCGCCCTGCGGTGTCGCGAACGGCTCGTCACCGGCCAGCCACTTGTACTCGACGGTGACCACCGTGTCGGTGTAGCCGGCCACCGTGGTGAACGCGTACGGCTCGGAAGTGGCTGTGCCCAGGTACTTCCCGTCGTGGAAGAACAGCACGTGGATCGGCGCGCCCGCGGAGTTGCCGCCGACCGCGCGCACCCACAGCAGCTGGGCGCACTGGCCCGGCTGATCGGCCGAGGCCCGCTGGGCGACCCAGCCGTCGCCCAACGTGGCCACCGCGTTCCGCACGCCGGTCGAAGCGGGGTCGATGCATCGGCCGGGTCCGCTGATGTCGTTGCCCGACGGTCGATCCGGAGCCGAGGTCGGTCCGGGCCGCTCGGTCACCACCGTGGTCGGCGGTGTCTGCCCACCGGTCGGCTCCTGACCGACCGTCGGCCGCTGCTGACCGCCCGTCGGCTCCTGGCCGCCGGTCGGCTGCGGTCCGCCGGTGGGCGCTGGTGAGGTGGCGATTACCGTCGTCTTCGGCGGCGTCCCCGTGGAACCGCCGTCACCGGTGCATCCCGCGACCGTGGCCGCCGCGGCGACGGTCAGCGCGCTCATCCGCACAACGTTGTTCATGACACCCCTCGATTCCGTCCGCGCCGGGCGCGCGTTCTGCTGACTCCATCGGGGCCCTGGTCAGGCCCGTTAGGCCGAATCGGCGGATCATCACCCTAGGGTGGCGGATCATCACCCTGCGGCCCGAACAGCGCTCGCGGACAACGAGAATCGGCCGGGCACCCGACGGTGCCCGGCCGATGTCGACAGCTCGCTCAGACGATGTCGGTGGTACCCGAACAGGTCACGGCAGGCACCGGGACGAGGCCGGTGTTCACGATCGACAGGTCGACGCGCACCGGGCCGGTGCCGGTCGGCACGTCGGTGAAGTACACCGTGCCGCCGGTGCCGAAGATCGAGGAGATGTTGGTGTGCCCGGTGAGCGAGCCGGACGCCCCCGTGGCCAGGTTGGTCCAGGTCAGCGTCGGGTGGGTCTGGTAACCCCAGATGCTGGCGCCGGAATGCACGGTGAACGACGGCAGCCCCGACTGGTCGCGCAGGTAGGAGACGATCACCTGGTTGCTGTAGGGCACGTCGACGATATTGGGACTCAAGCCCATGCAGTTGATCCCGACCAGGCTGCTGGGCAGCGCGCTCGCCGTCCCCGCTCCCGCGACCATCGTGCCCATCGCCACCGCTCCCGCCGCCAATCCGGCGAGCATCGACTTCACGCGCATAGTCATCCAGATCCTTCCACTCGTGTCTGCGATATACCCACCCACCGTATCGACCAGGGCGCCGAATCGTTACCGACAGAAAGCACCGAACGCCACTGAGGGCGACCACTGCCGAGTGATACCTAGATCTGCTAGGTTGTGCCCTAGATCTTCTAGGTATAGGAGTGCGATGCGGATCGACAAGGATCTGGTGGCGGCCTCGGCCACCCCGCTGGTGCTCGGCATCCTGGCCGAGGGCGAGTCGTACGGCTACGCCATCCTCGAGCAGGTGAACGCGCTCTCGCGCGGCCGCATGCAGTGGACCGACGGGATGCTGTACCCCCTGCTGCACCGGCTCGAACGCCTCGGTCACGTCACCTCGGTGTGGCGGACCTCGGAGGCGGGCCGCCGCCGCAAGCACTACCTGATCACCGACGCCGGCCGGGCCGCGCTCGCCGAACGACGCGCCCAGTGGGCCGTCGTCGCCGAGGCGCTGGACCAGGTCTGGCGCGACGCGACGACACCGCCGAACATCGCGAAGGGATGGGCGTGATGGACACCGAAGCGCAGTTGCAGCACCACATCGCGCAGTGGCGCGGCTACGTCCAGCGGCACCGTGTGATCGCGGTCGCCGATGTCGACGAAATGGAAGACCATCTGCGCGAACAGGTCTCGGCCCTCCAGGACGCGGGCCTGGCCGGCGACGAGGCGTTCCTGGTGGCGGTCAAGCGGATGGGCAACCTGGACGCGATCTCGCGCGAGTTCGCCCGCGAACATTCCGAGCGGCTGTGGAAACAGCTGGTACTGCTGCCCGCCGAGTCCGCGGAGACCGACCGCGGCAGCAATCGCGAACTGGCGGTGGTGCTCGCGCTGGCCGTGGGCGCGGCGCTGACGCTGAAGATCGGCGTCGCCGAGCTCGGTGAATCGGCACTCGGCCGTAACCTCTCGCTGCTCGTCCTGCCGTTCCTGGCCGGGTATTTCGCGTGGAAACGGCAGGTGCGCGTCAAGGTCGCGGTCGCGCTGGCCGTGCCGTTCGCGCTCGCCGCGCTGATCCTGAACCTGTATCCGTTCGAGGTCGGCGCCGCGACCGAGGTCATCGCCATGATCCACGCGCCGATCGCGCTGTGGTTCGGCGTCGGCCTGGCCTATGTGGGCGGCGACTGGCGCAGCGACCGGCGGCGGATGGACTTCATCCGCTTCACCGGGGAGTGGTTCGTCTACCTGACGTTGCTCGCGCTGGGTGGCGGCGTCCTGATCGGGTTGACGGTCGGCGCGTTCTCGACGCTGGATTTCGACATCGAACCGATCATCGAGGACTGGGTGGTGCCGTTCGGCGCCGCGGGCGCGGTGATCGTGGCGGCGTGGCTGGTCGAGGCGAAACAGAACGTGGTGGAGAACATCGCGCCGGTACTCACCCGGGTGTTCACCCCGCTCACCATCGTGATGCTGCTGGCCCTGCTGGCCGCGTTCGCCACCACCCGCAGTGTGCTCGACGTGGACCGCAGTCTGCTGATCCTGATGGACCTCATCCTGGTGCTGGTGCTCGGCCTGCTGCTGTACGCGATCTCGGCCCGCGATCCGCTGGCCCCGCCCGGGTTCTTCGACCGCGCGCAGCTGGTGCTGGTGGCGGCCGCCCTGGCGGTGGACGTGGTGATGCTGGCGGCGATGCTCACCCGGATCGCCGAATTCGGTTCGTCGCCGAACAAGGTGGTCGCGCTCGGGATGAACATCGTGCTGGCGGTGAACCTGGTGTGGTCGCTGTGGCTGGGTCTCGGATTCGTCCGTGGCCGGCGGGGATTCGGTGATCTGGAGCGCTGGCAGACCCACTACCTGCCGGTGTACGGGATCTGGGCCGCCGTCGTGATCGTCGCGGTGCCGCCGCTGTTCGGCTTCGTCTGAGGCCGCTCAGAGCCGGGCGAGCACCAGCGCGGCACAGCCGATCAACGGCGGTACCAGCTGGATCAGCGCGGCCCGCGCCTTGTCCGGCGAGGAGACCAGCAGCACCACCCCGGCCGCGACCATCGAACCCGCGCCCGCGAGCACCAGCGCCAACCCGATCCCGGTGTCGCCGAACAGGGTGAAGCCCAGGCCCACCGCCGCGACGACCGCCAGGAACAGGTTGTAGAACCCCTGGTTGAAGGCCATCTCCCGGGTGGCGGCGGCCTCCTCGGCCGAGATCCCGAAGGTCGCCCTGGTGCGCGGATGGGTCCAGCGCAGCGACTCCATGACGAAGATGTAGCCGTGCAACAGCACGGCGATCCCGACGAACACCACCGCGACCGCCGTCATCGGTCCACCTCTCGAAGGGCCCGGCCCACACCGGGCGTTCGCCGCGATTATCTCCCGCGCCCGCGCCGCCGCACCGGCGACGCGCTAGCCGACCCGCGCGAGCGGTCGGACCTGCCTGCCGACCTCGTCGAGGTGACCCAGCGCCTGCGCATAGGACTCGAACAGGCTCGTCTCGCAGTAGGGCACCCCGATCTCGGCGCAGAAGTCGACGACGATCGGCTGCGCCCGGGCGAGATTGGGACGCGGCATGGACGGGAACAGGTGGTGCTCGATCTGATAGTTCAGGCCGCCCAGGGCGGTGTCGGTGAGGAACCCGCCGCGCACATTGCGTGAGGTCAGCACCTGCCTGCGCAGGAAGTCGGTGCTGTCCCCCTCGGGCAGGACCGCCATGCCCTTGTGGTTGGGCGCGAAGGTGCAGCCCATGTAGAAGCCGAACAGGCCCTGCTGAACGGCGATGAACGCCAGCGCCTTTCCCGGCGGGAGCACCAGGAACACCGTCGAGCAGTAGGCCAGCGCGTGCGCCGCCAGCGTCGCGCCCTCGAGCGCCCGGTGCGGGATCGGCCAGCGCAGCACCGCCCGCACGCTCGCGTAGTGCAGGCTGCCCGCCTCCAGGAAGATCAGCGGGAAGTACAGCCAGGCCTGGTAGCGGAAGATCACCCGGCGCACACCACTGCCCGCCCTGGCGCGGTCGCCGGAGAAGGCGAGCAGGCCCATCGCGTCGGGGTCGGCGCCCTCGGTGTTCGGGTGCGCGTGGTGGCGGTTGTGGTTGCTCGTCCACCAGCCGATGCTCAACCCGATGGCGAGATTGCCCGCGATCAGGCCGTACAGATAGTTGGCCCGCCGCGCCGCGAAGATCTGCCGGTGCCCGGCATCGTGGCCGAGGAAGGCGATCTGCGCGAACACCGCGCCCAGGAACGCCGCCACCGCGAGGGTCCACCAGGAGTCGCCGAGGACGGCGAACACCGCCCAGCCACCCAGAAACGCCGCGGCGGTCAGCGCGCTCTTCACGGCGTAGTACCGTGTCCGCCGCGCGAGCAGACCCGCCGCCCGCACCCGGCGTAGGAGGATGGCGTACTCGCTGCCACGCACGGGAACGACGCCCGACACAGTCACCACCGGATCAGTGTGCGGCATCGAGACCACCACCGGGTGAACAACCCTGTGGCACAGGACGACATCCGCGTGACGTCGCCTCGCTCACTCCGCGTTCTTCCGGCGGCGGCCGGTGTCGACCGCGGTGAAGGCGGCCGCGACGAGGATGAAGATCGCCGAAACCAGCAGGGCCACATCGAGACCGTGATGGAAGGCCACCTTGCCCGTGTTGAGCACCTCGTTCACCTTCGACAGGTACTTCAGGTACGGGCCGATGTCGACGCCCTCGGGGATGCGGCCCCGCTCGACGGCCTGGATGGCGTCGGGTTGCAGCGTCGTCGGCAGGCCCAGTTCGGTCATCCGTGCCTTCAGATCCGCCGACAGGAACCCGCTCACCAGCGCGCCCAGCACGGCGACGCCGAAGGCCGATCCGACCTGGCGCATCGTATTGGTCACCGCCGCGGCCATTCCCGAATGCTCGGCGGGCACCCCCGACATCACCGCCGAGGTCAACGGCACCACCGCGATCCCGAACCCGAGACCCGCCACGCCCATCGCGGCGGCCAGCATCGGATCGTGCAGCGCCCCGTCCAGTTCGTGCCGGGTCAGCAGGATGCCGCCGGCGGCGACCGCGCAACCGAGGATCATCGGCACTCGCGCACCGCGCCGCGACACCCAGAACCCGGCCACCAGCGAGCCGAGCACGATGGTGACGGCCATCGGCACGAACACCGCGGCGGTGCGGCCGGCCGAATACGACTGCATGATCTGCAGATACAGCGCGGTGAAGAAGAAGATCGAGAAGATGCCGAAGTACACGGCGAACGCCACCACCAGCGAACTGCGCACCACCGGCAGTCTCAGATACCGGAAGTCCAGCAGCGGCGCGCGCACCCGGCGCTCGACGAGCACGAACGCGATCAGCGCGACACCACCGAGACCGAACAGGCCGAGCACCGGCGGCGAGGTGTAGCCGCGGTCCTGGCCGATGGTCGCGGCGTAGACCAGCGCACCGAACGCGGCCGCGCTGAGCACGGCGCCGGCCCAGTCGACCGGCTCGTGCCGGGGATCGGCGCTCTCCGGCACCGACCACAGCGCCACCAGCAGCGCCACCGCGCCGATCACCAGGTTGAACCAGAAGATCGAGCGCCACCCGTACTGGTCGACGAGCACGCCGCCGAGCACCGGGCCCGCCGCCAGCGCCAGGCCCGACACCGCCGCCCACACGCCGACCGCTTTCGCCCGCGACCGCTCCCCCGGGAAGATGTGCCGCAGCACCGACAGCGTCCCCGGCTCCGACGCGGCGGCGCCCAGACCCATGATCGCGCGTCCGGCGATCAGCACGGCCACACTGCTCGCCAGCGCCGACACCACCGACCCGACGCAGAAGATCACCAGGCCGACCATCATCACCCGTTTACGCCCCCAGCGGTCGCCCAGCGATCCACCGGCCAGCATCAGCCCCGCGAAAACCACCGTGTAGGCGTTGACCACCCACTGCAACTGGGTGACGTCGGAACTCATCTCGCGTCGGATATCGCCGAGCGCAACGCTGACCACGGTGGTGTCCAAGAAGGTCACGAACACCACGGCGACGACCGCTGCCAAAGCGACTCCCGGTCGCGCCGGTGCACCCGGCGCCGCATCCATCGGTCTCACGGCCACAGGTTACTGGCGCGTCCACCACCCCGCTGACCGAAGACCCCTGCGCGACATCACCAGTCGTAATACGACCGCACCGACGGCTGCCCGGTATACCCCGGACCAGCGGCGTCGTCGGCGCCGAGGTACGTCGCCCCGAATTCGGGCCTGCGCGGCCCCACTCCCCGCACCCGCCGCTTCCGCCGGTCGTAGGTCAGCCCGGCCGCCCGCAGCGCGGCGGTCACCCGCGCACCCGCCGACGTCCCGTCCGCCGCCCGGATCTCCGCCACATCGAAGTCCGCGACGAACAACCCGCCCGGCGCCACCCACCCCGCCATCGCGGTGATCATCCCGAGCTTGTCGCCGAGATAGTGCAGCCCGTGCACACAGGTCACCAGATCAGCCGCCCCCGGCGGCTCCCACCCCACCGCGGACGCCGTCACCAGCCGCAACCGCGAACTCCGCGGCCGCCCGGCGAAGAAGTCCACCAGATCCACCCCGATCACCGAGACCTCGCCATCCGGAATCTCCCGAGCGAACCGCTCCTCGGCCTCCAGCAACGCCCGCCCCGACCCACAACACACATCCACCCACGTCACCCCCACCCCCGGAGCCGCCCGCACCCGCTCGACCACCCAACCCCCCGGATCGAACCCCAGCTCCTTCGCATAACTGTTGACCCCCACCAACCCCCGCCCCCGATTCATCGCGTTGTTGGCCACCACCCCCGACAACTCCAACGCACCGTCACCGACCAACCGCACCCCAGGTCCCGTTCCCACCCCACCATTCTCACCCGCGCCGAGCGGGTCAGGCCTGTTCCAAGGTGTCGAACGGAATGGTCACTTCGACGGGCTCGTCCAGGAGGAGAACCCGCCGGTGGACGGTGTGTACCCGGTAGCGACGCCCGGACCAGTCGAGGCGATACTCCTCGATCTCCTCGATCCGGTCTTCCTTCTGGTCGAGACGGACGATGAGGTAGCGCGGAATTCCCGCTGCCGCGTATTGGATTCGCTTGTCGGTGATATCGGCGTCGATGGTGGACACGGAGGTGACCTCGACAACCAGCAGCAGATGATCCCGGACCGAGTTGACGTCGTACGGTTCGCAGTCCCGGATCCACACATCGGGATAGCGGATGTTCAACCGCCGGTCCGGCTTGGCGGAGTCGGCATCGGCGAACCGCGCCGCCACATCGGAGTCGACGATCATGCACGGCCCGCCTGCTCGCCGAGCCGCCTCCAGCAACCCCGCGAGCCGCCGAACCACGCGGCTGTGCAGAGGGCTCTGCGCCATCAGCTGCACGACCCGGCCGTCGACGATTTCGATGTCCCCCAGATCGTCCGCCGCGCCGTCCAGGAACTCCGAAGCGGTCAGCCGCCGCTCGCGATGCTGGTCAGGGGTGCTCATACCGCCCATCATTGCAGGCCTCGGGCCGAGCTGGACGCTCCCGGAGAGACCGAGGACATCAGGACAAGGGACGCAAGGGACGGGCGTGTGGGGTTCGGCCGGGACGGTTCGGCTGCTCTGCCAGCTGAGCTACGGGCACCTCGCGGTGTCCGGCGGGGATCGAACCCGCGACCTGCGGATCAAAGGTAACCGACCGAGTCCGGCCCGTCCGCTTGCGTGCTTCGACTGTAGCCGGGTGGGCGGGCGGGGCGACAGTGATTTTCGGGAGGACCGATACGATCGGCGGATGGCTGGTGGCGGGACGGCGGTGCGGGCGCTGACTGCGCGGTCGGCGATCTTGAGTGTGTTGCTGGGGGCGCATCCGGCGGAGGCGCCCGCGCGGTGGATCGTGCGGGTGGGGGCCGGGCTGGGTTTGCAGGAGTCGGCGGTGCGGGCGGCGCTCACGCGGATGGTCGCGGCCGGGGATCTGGAGCGCAGCGACGCGACGTATCGGCTGTCGGGGCGGCTCGCGGAGCGGCAGCGGCGCCAGGATGTGGCGATCTCGCCGGATCCGCGCCCATGGCAAGGCGGGTGGGTGCTGGCCGTGGTGACGGTCGGGGCCAGCGATTCCACCGACCGGGCCGCGGTGCGGGAAGCCCTGCGGCAGGCCAGGTTCGGCGAATTGCGTGAGGGAGTGTGGTGCCGTCCGGACAATGTCGCGTTCGGCCTGCCCGAGGCGTTCCGTGCGCGGGTCAGCGTCTTCCACGGCACCCCGGAGGAACCGTCGGACTCCCTCGCGGACCGCTTGTTCGACCCGGCGGGCTGGGCGGCACGGGCCCGCGAATTGCTCGCCGCTTTCACCGAGGCGGACACGCTCGCGGCCCGTTTCGAGGTCGCGGCCGCGACCGTGCGCCATATCCTCGACGACCCGGTCCTGCCCGACCAGCTGCTGCCCACCGACTGGCCCGGTGACGCCCTCCGCGCCCGCTACGCCGACTTCCGCACCGAGTTCTACACCTTCGCCACCAACCTCATCGGCGAGCACCCGCCGTCGCAGCTGTGACCGCGGGTTCCCGATCGGGCTCCCCGCGATACCGCGAGGGGCGCCCGTCGATGCCGAGCCCGCGCCACAGCAGCCGCGCCACCGGGTTCATCAGCCCGATCTCGTCGGCCAGCATCCGGACGTCTCCGAAGTAGCCGCGCAGGGTCGCGCGTGCCCGGGGCGAGCGCCAGAACACCTCGCGCCGAACAGCATCCGGCACCTCGAATTCCCGCCAGAACTCGCGCGGCGGCACCACGATCAGATCGCACGCCACGCGCAGCGCGACGGGGAACACCAGCGACAGCGCGAACCGCGCGGGTGCCGAGGCGCGCGGCACGTGGGTGCGCAGGAACTCGTGCGCGAAGGAGATGTGCCGCGCCTCCTCGGCCACGTGGATCCGCATGACGCCGCGCACCATCGGGTGATAGCCGTCGTCGCTGCGCAGGTACTGCTTCTGGATGTGGTCGATGGGTTCCTCGCCGGCGAGCACGCACATGAAGAAGAACGACCCGGAGATCCGCGGGAACAGCGCCACCAGCGGCGCCACCGCCCGGAACAGCGGACCGAAGCCGGGAGCGTCGACCCCGGACCGGTTCACCGCCTCCTGGAACATCAGGGTGTGGTTGCACTCCTCGATCACTTCGTGTGTGGCGTAACGGAATTCGGCCGACCCGTTGGGCAGCCGCCCGAGATACACCATGAATCCGGCGATCAGCAGCTGCTCGAACTGCAGACCGACCCGCGCGGTGTTCGCCTGGCGATACATGCCGACGGCGATCTGGCGTTCCCTCGGCAACGCCCGGTACCAGGGGTGGCCGCCCAGCGGGTCGAAGTCCGGCAGGATCCAGCGCGGATCGTCGGGCACGACCCGCACCTCCGGGTCGTCCCAGGCCACGTCGCGGTAGGGATCGAAGTGGCGGTGCACCGACGCGTCGGCCAGTTCGTGCAGCAGGCGCGCGTAATCCTCGGGTTCGCCGGCTCGATGGCGTTCGCCGGGTGCGCGATTCGCGAGTGTCATCGTCGACTCCTCGGGTCGGTGGCTCAGCCGAGCTTGGGCGTGAGCCGGTCGATCACGGCCCCGGTGTCGAGGCCGACGGGCAGGGTGCCGAAGACGTCACCGCGGTCGCGACCGAGCCGGGTCACGGCGAACGCCTCCGCGACAGCCGGGTGGCCATAGCGCAGCAGCAGCGAGCCCTGGAGCACCAGGGCCATGTCGCCGACGATGCGGCGCGCCCGGTGCTGGGCGGTCTCGAAGTCGCCGAACTGGCCTTCGAGGCGCGAGATGGCGGCGTCGAGTGCGGCATGACCGCCCGCCGCGCGCTTCACCTCGTCGAGGAAGACGCCGAGCACCGCCGGCTGTTTGGCCATGGCGCGCAACGTGTCCAGCGCGGCCACATTGCCCGAGCCTTCCCACACCGACATGAGCGGTGCCTCGCGGTAGAGCCGCGGCATGCGCGAGTCCTCCACATATCCGTTGCCGCCCAGGCATTCCAGCGCCTCGGCCGCATGGCTGGGCGCCCGCTTGCACACGTAGTACTTGCTGACCGCGAGGCTGATCCGGCGCAGCAGGTCGGCCTGTTCGTCGCCCGCGGTCGCCTGGTCGGTGAGATCGGCCAGCCACAGCGCGACGGTGCTCGCGCCGTCGGCTTCGATGACCAAGTCGGCCAGCACATTTCGCATCAGCGGCTGGTCGATGAGGTCGGCGCCGAACGCGCGGCGGTGCAGTGCGTGGTGGATGGCCGCGGTGGCGCCGGTGCGCATGGCGGTGGCCGAGCCCAGGGTGCAGTCGAGGCGGGTCAGGTTGACCATCTCGATGATGGTGGGCACGCCACGACCTTCGTCGCCGACGAGCCAGCCGACGGTGCCGTCGTATTCGACTTCGCTGCTGGCGTTGGAGTGATTGCCCAGCTTGTTCTTCAGCCGCTGCAGCCGGAACGGGTTGCGGGTCCCGTCGGGCAGCACGCGCGGCACGAAGAAGCACGACAGGCCACCCGGCGCCTGGGCCAGCACCAGGAAGAAGTCCGACATGGGCGCCGAGGTGAACCACTTGTGCCCGGTGATCCGGTAGCTGCCGTCGGGTTGCGCGACGGCGGTGGTGGTGTTGGCCCTGACGTCGGAGCCGCCCTGCTTCTCGGTCATCGACATGCCCGCGATCAGCCCGCCCTTGCCCGCGAGCGGCGCGAGGACCGGGTCGTATACCCGCGTGGTGAGCAGCGGCTCGTACCGCGCGGACAGTTCCGGATTCGCGCGCAGGGCGGGGACGACGGCGTAGGTCATCGAGATGGGACAGCCGTGTCCGGCGTCGACCTGGCCCCACACGCTCAACTTCGCGGCGCGGACCAGGTGCGGCGACGGCCTGGTGTCGGCCCAGGGCGCGCCGTGCAGGCCGAAGCCGACGGCATGCCGCATGAGCTCGTGGTAGCTGGGGTCGTAGCGGACCTCGTCGATCCGATGGCCGTAGCGATCGTGCGTCTCCAGCACCGGCTGGTGTTCCTCGGCCAGGTCACCGAGGTGCTGACCGTGCGCACTGCCCGCGAGACGCCCGACTTCGTGCAGTTCGTCGAGCGCGTGACCGGCGCCGGCACGATGCAGCGCTTCGAGGATGACGGGCTGCTCGGCGGCGTCGTAGTCGACGAGCGGCGGGACCTGATTGGTGACGACGTGAGTCATGGCGAGAAATCTCCCTGGGCCGGGCGGGAAGGCGTACCGCGATCTATTACAAGCTTGTAGCGCGCGATGAGATTTTGCAATACCCAATCGCGGAACAGTGCGTCCCGATTTCGGCGAGGTCCCCGGCATGAGCCACATCGAGCGCGAGTAGGCAAGGGGCGCGACGGAGGTGTCCCGGCCATCGGGAGAGAGCGGAGGAGCCATGGCGAGCGGACCCTAGTGTCCTGGCTCACACGCAGAGCCACAAAGGAGTCAACATGCGTCTGCTGAAAACCCGTCCGTCCGCGATCATCGGAGCGATCATCGCGGCGGGGGCCCTCACCGCGGCCGGCGGCGGTAGCGCCGTCGCCGCGCCGAGCACCGGTGAAATGTTCCTCACCTTCGTCCGGCACGCCGAATCCGCGGGCAACACCTCGGGCCTGATCGACACCTCGGTGCCGGGACCCGACCTGACCGCCAAGGGCCAGGGTCAGGCCGCCGCGGTGGCGGAGTTCCTGGGCGACTGCAAGTTCGACGGCGTCTACGCCTCGACGATGGTGCGGACCCAGCAGACCGCCGCGCCGACCGCACAGCGATGCGACATGCCGACGATCGTCGAGGACGGTTTCCACGAGATCGAAGCCGGCATCTACGAGGGCACACCGGAATCGGAAGCGCCCAGGGGCTACCTCGCCGCCCCGATCCAGTGGATGCAGGGCAACCTCGACGCCCGCATCCCCGGCTCCCTGAACGGCCACGAGTTCAAGAAGCGCATGGACGACTCCATCCAGGACATCCAGGACCGCGGCGACAAGCGGGCCGTGGTCTTCTCCCACGGCGGCGCCATCATGATCTGGGCCCTCATGACCGTCAAGGACCCGGACATGAGCAAGCTGCAGACCGATCCGCTGCACAACACCGGCCGGGTGGTCGTGAAGGGCAGCCCCGCGAAGGGCTGGAAACTCGTCTCGTGGGACGGCCATTCCGTCTCCTGATCCGAGACGACAGCCCCCCGAAACGACGAGGAGGTCCGGCGCGCAGGCCAGACCTCCTCGTCGACAGTGGAGGCGCCCGGTATCCGCGAAAGTGGGTCCGCCGTCAGCGAAACAGGAGTGCTCGACCACCACCGAACTGGCAAGGTGGGGCCATGGAGAAGGACTTGCGAGAAGCCGAACGGCGGCTGCAGGCCGCGCAGCTGGCCGGCGACGTCCAGGCGCTGGACGAGTTGCTGGACGATCGGCTGATCTTCACGATCGGCGCCGACACGGCTACCAAGTCCGATGACCTCGAGCTGCACCGCACCAAAGGTCAGGTCGTGACCAAACTCGAGCAAGAACAGCTGACCGTACTGGTGGAAGGAACAACCGGCGTCACGTGGTTCCTCGGCCGCGTCGAGGGCAGCGTTCACGGATCACCATTCGCGGCCAGGATGCGCTATACCCGCACCTGGGCATACGACGACTCCCATGGCTGGCGAGTCATCGCCGCCCACGCCTCGGTGGCCGACTGAATCCCGGCGACCTTGTCCGGCCTGTTCGACGCGAAGGTATCTCGGTGCCACCGCAGGTCCGAGAATTCCGGTGACAGTTCCTTTTTCAGCGAGGGCATCATCGCCGAAACGAAGAAGAGGTCCGGCTCGAAAGCCGGACCTCTTCTTCGAAGAAAGTGGAGCTAAGGGGACTCGAACCCCTGACCCCCACACTGCCAGTGTGGTGCGCTACCAGCTGCGCCATAGCCCCTTGTTCTTTTGTTTCAGCCGCTCTCGCTGCTGCCTGAATGAAGTTACACCATGCATCTCGGCGACTACAAATCGGCTGGTAGAGGGCAAAAAAGTGGTGTTTTGGGTGCGGCGGGTGTGGCGCGCGTGGGGGGCGGGGGTCGTGGGGGCGGAGTAGAATGTGCCGAACCTCACGCGCGCGCGGCCGGGGGCATCAGGGGGCGAGGTTCACGACCCAGTTCTCGTCGGTCCAGTCGATCTTGGTGGTGCCGTCGTATACCGACGGGGTGGCCGCCTTGTTGCCGGTGCGGGCGTCGAGATCGTCGAGGTTCTTCTTGGCGGCGGCGCGGGCGGCGTCGAGCTGGGTGCCGTTGGTGATGCAGGGGCCGACGGACTCGGGGGCGCCGGATTCGATCGCCAGGGCGGCCAGGGCGGGGTTGCTCAGGTCCTCGCCGCCCTCCTCGGGCTGGCGGGTGGTGAACAGGGCCTCGTGGAACTTGCCGTAGGCCGGGCCCGAGTTGGCCTGGGCGACACAGAGGTTGGCCGCGAAGGCGCGGGTGGAGTAGTCCTTGCTCTTGGACTGGGCGTCGAGGAACGTGACGAAGTGGTAGTTCACCGCCAGCTTGCCCTCGTCGATCTTCTGGGCGATTTCCTGGCCGAAGGTGGTCTCCAGCACGCCGCAGGCGGGGCAGATCGGGTCCTCGAAGATGTCGACGGTCTTCGCGGCGTCGGGCCTGCCGAGCCGGATGACGCCCTCCGGCGAGGCCGTGACCTGCACCGCGGCCTCGCGCACGGCGCCGTAGCCGTCGTTGCGCACCTCGGTGGGCGCCTGCTTGTTCCACTTGAACGCGGCGAAGACGAGGAACCCGATCACCACCAGCGCCACCGCGGCCAAGGCGTAGGTGGTGTTGCTGGAGACGGGGCGGGGATTGTGCGAAGAACCGGCGCTGCTCACCCGTCCACTCTGCCTCGAGCCGGCGCCGGCGCGTCGGCTGGGCCGATGAAAGTGGCTCCGACCTGCGGATCTACCGCTTCGACGGGTCGGCGTCGACGGGGCGCAGCGTCGGCACGAGACCCTCGCGGACCACGGGGACACCGTCGGGGCAGCCGTCGCAGGTGCATTGCGGATCGATGCCGTCACCGGCGTGATCGGGATGATCCGGGTCCTCGGGATGCTTGATCCGGGACGGTTCCGGCGTCACCACCCACAGCACCGCCGACACCGCGAGCACGCCACCGGTGATCGCCATGCCGAGCCCGAAGGACGTGCGCTCGGCCAGCCAGCCGATCGCGATCGGGCCCAGCACCGTGCCCAGGTCGGCGGCCATCTGGAAGGCGGCCAGCACCGGACCGCCACGGGAGCGGGTGCCCAGCACGTCGGCCAGCGCGGCCTGCTGGGCCGGGCTGAACATGCCCGAGCCGATCCCGGCCACGAAGGAAGCCAGCAGGAACCAGGGCAGCGACGGCGCGACGCCGAGGACACCGGTGCCGAGCGCGCAGATCGCCGAGCCGGCGATGAGGAACGGTTTGCGGCCGAACCGGTCCGACAGGCGGCCCGAGACGAACAGCACCGCGGCGTTGCCCGCCGCGAACACCGTCAGCGCGACACCGGCCATGCCCGATTCCTGATGCAGAATCTCCACGACCAGCAGCGGCACGAACGCCATCCGCACCCCGAACACCGCGCAGCCACCGGCGAAACTCGACAGCAGCACCGCGCGATAGGCGGGCTCGGACCAGGCGTGGCGGAAGGTGAACGGCGCCGCGGCGGTGGCCTCCTCGGCGGCCAGCACCGGCGAATCACGCAGCCCGGCGAACACGATGACGCACACGATCAGCAGCGCCGCGGCGTAGATGAGGAACGGCGCGCGCAGTCCCAGCCCGGCCAGCGCGCCACCGACCAGCGGGCCGAGCAGCGAGCCGATCAGGAAACTGGTGGAGTAGATCCCGGAGACCCGGCCGCGCGCCACGGGCGGCGACACCCGGATGATCAGCGCCATCGACGACACCGTGAACATGGTGGAGCCGACCCCGCCCAGCGAACGCAGCACCAGCAGTTGCCAATACGTCTGTGCCAGCGCGCAGGCCCCGGTCGACAACGCGACGATCACGATGCCGGCCAGATACACCCGCCGCTCGCCCAGCTTCTGCACGAGCCTGCCGCTGGCGGGCGCGAACAGCAATCGCATGAGCGCGAAAGCGCTCACGATCGCCGACGCCGCCGCGATCCCGACGCCGAATTCCCGCGCGTACTGCGGCAGCACCGGCGCGACCAGCCCGAAGCCGACGGCGATGACGAACGCCGCCGCGATCAGTACCCAGATCTCGGCGGGTAGCCGGACCTTGGCGGGCGCGCTCACTCGACCAGCGCCTGGTTCACCATCTCCTCGGCCGCGGCCTGCACCTGGGTGAGGTGCTCGGCGCCGAGGAACGATTCGGCGTAGATCTTGTATTTGTCCTCGGTGCCCGACGGGCGGGCCGCGAACCAGGCGTTCTCGGTGGTCACCTTCAGCCCGCCCAGGGCCGCGCCGTTGCCGCGCGCGGTGGTGAGGATCCCGGTGATCTCCTCGCCCGCGATCTCGGTGCCGGTCACCGCGTCGGGAGTGAGCGCGGCCAGCTTGGCCTTCTGCGCGGGCGTGGCCGCCGCGTCGACGCGGGCGTAGGCGGGGCTGCCGTACTGGCGTTCCAGCTCGCCGTACCGGGCCGACGGGGTCTGACCGGTGACGGCGGCGATCTCGGCGGCCAGCAGGGCCAGCAGGATGCCGTCCTTGTCGGTGGTCCACACGGTGCCGTCCATCCGCAGGAACGACGCGCCCGCGCTCTCCTCACCGCCGAATGCCAGACTGCCGCTGAACAATCCGGGCACGAACCACTTGAACCCGACCGGCACCTCGTACACGTCGCGGCCGAGCACGTTGACGACCCGGTCGATCATCGACGAGCTGACCACCGTCTTGCCGATCTTGGTGAGCGCGTCCCACCACATCCGGTTCGCCACCAGGTATTCGATGGCCACGGCCAGGAAGTGGTTGGGGTTCATCAGGCCACCGTCGGGGGTGACGATGCCGTGCCGGTCGGCGTCGGCGTCGTTGCCGGTGGAGATGTCGTAGTCGTCCTTGATGCCGACCAGCGCGGCCATGGCGTGCCGCGAGGACGGGTCCATCCGGATCTGGCCGTCGCTGTCGAGAGTCATGAAACGCCAGGTGGGATCGACGAACGGGTTGACCACCTCGAGTTCGAGATCGAAGCGCTGCCCGATCTCCTCCCAGTAGTCCACGCTCGCGCCGCCCATCGGGTCGGCGCCCATCCGGATACCGGCCCCGCGAATCGCGTCCAGGTTCAACGCGTTCGGCAGGTCGGCGACGTAGTGGTCGAGGTAGTCGTAGCGCTCGACGTGGGTGCTCAGCGCCTGGGTCAGCGGCACCCGCTTGACTCCCGCGAGCCCGCCGCGCAGCAGTTCGTTCGCGCGGTCGGCGATGGCGTCGGTGGCCTTGGTGTCGGCCGGGCCGCCGTGCGGCGGGTTGTATTTGAAGCCGCCGTCGCGCGGCGGATTGTGCGACGGGGTGACCACGATGCCGTCGGCCTGGTGTTTGGTGCCGCCCCGGTTGTGGCGCAGCACAGCGTGACTCAGCGCCGGGGTGGGGGTGTAGCGGTCGCGCGCGTCGACGATCGCGGTGACGTCGTTGCCGGCGAGCACCTCGAGCGCGGTGGTCCAGGCGGGCTCGGACAGGGCGTGGGTGTCGCGCGCGAGGTAGACCGGCCCGGTGATGCCGCGGGTGGCGCGGTACTCGACGATCGCCTGGGTGATCGCCATGATGTGCGCCTCGTTGAACGCGCAATCCTCGCTGGACCCGCGGTGGCCCGAGGTGCCGAACACCACCCGCTGGCTCGGCTCGGCCGGATCGGGGACGCGGCTGTAGTACGCGGTGACCAGGTGGGCGATGTCCACCAGGTCGGTCGGGCGAGCAGGCCGTCCGGCGCGATCGTGGGCCATGGCGGGTGTTCCCTTCCGTGTCGGCTGCGCGCGGCTGGTCATGAGGATCATGCGCACAACCACTGGGTCAGGGACGCCGCGGCGTACACCGCGGCCAGGCAAGCCGCGACACTGATCACGACGTTGCCCACGGCGTACACGTAGGCGCCCTCGGTCACCAGACGGATGGTCTCGTAACCGAACGTGCTGAACGTGGTCAGCGCACCACAGAAGCCGGTCCCCGCGAACGCCAGCAGCGCACTGCCGGTCCCCGCGCCGATCAGACCACCGAGCAACGCCGAACCGACAATGTTAACGGCAAGCGTGCCCCACGGCAGCCCCGCGGGGAAGCGCGCCGAGACCGCCCGATCGACCAGGTACCGGGCGGGTGCGCCGAGCATGCCCCCGGCCACCACGAGTGCCGTCGTCATGCCCGACCTCCCCGTCCCAGCGTCCACGTCTCGATCATCGGATGGCGCCCTTCCGTCCTCGGATTCACGTGGTCCCCTGTCCGGCACCGGCCACCCACCGGGTCGCGAACACGGCCACGGCGACGGCACCGAGCCCGGCGAGCAGCGACAGGCCCAGATAGGCCGTCGCGGTACCCACCGCACCGGTGCCGATCAGTGTACGAAGCTCGAGGGCGAAGGTGGAGAAAGTCGTGAAGCCGCCCAGCACACCGATTCCCAGGAACGGGCGCACCAGTTTCGGCGCCGCCCACAGCTCGGTGACCGCCACCATCAGCACACCGATGGCGAAGCAGCCGGACACGTTCACCACCAGGGTCGACCACGGGAAGGCTCCGGGGTGGACGGGCCACAGTCGCGCGAGACCGAAACGGGCGGTCGCGCCCAGTCCGCCGCCCACCGAGATCGCCGCGAGAACGGCGGGATCGAGCGCCGGGGGCCGCGATGCCATTGCGCTGCCCTCCCCTGCTGATCCGACGGTGGTCGTTGCTCATGGTATCGAGACCCACCGACACCCGGACGGGCGGTCGCCCGCTACGCCGTGGCGCACGTTGACATCCCAGCGAACGCCACGCTCACCGGTGTCCGAGATATGGCCGGACGGGCGATTTCGCCGATTGTGCCAGCCGTGACGCGGACAACGGCGGTCACGCGACCTCCCGGACGACGTAGTGCACACGCTCCGCGCACGACTTCGAGCAAACATTCAGCACCGGGCAGCGAACGGCGATGGCCCGGACCGGGATTCGGTCCGGGCCATCGCCGGTGTGGTGCGGAGGCAGGTCAGTGCGCGAGCACCGGCTCCCCTTCGGCCGGAGCGGGCACCTTGTTCGGCATGAGCACGCCGATCACGATCGCGCCGAGGACGAAGGTGGCTGTCGCCCACCAGAAGCTGGTGGTGTAGCTCTCGATCGCGCCCTGCGCCATGGTCAGCGGGCCGGGCTGGTGCGAGGACACGTAGTCGGTCATCGCCGAGGCCGCGATGGTGCTCAGCAGCGCGGTGCCGATGGAGCCACCGACCTGCTGGCTGGTGTTGACCATGGCCGAGGCCACACCGGCGTCCTCGTGGTCGACACCGGCGGTCGAACCCTGGAACGCGACCGACATCGCGCCACCGAGACCGAGGCCGAGCAGCACCAGCGCGGGCAGGATGTGGGTGGCGTAGCCGGTGTCCAGGCCGATCTGTGTCAACCAGAGCATGCCCGCCGCGGCCACCAGGAAGCCACCGCTGATGACGACCTTCGGGCCCACCCTGGGCAGCAGCAGCGAGGGCGCCGTGGTCGAGGAGGCCACCATGCCCGCCACCATCGGCAGGAACGCGACGCCGGTCATGATCGGCGAGTACTGCAGGGTCAGCTGCATGTAGTAGGTGAGGAACAGGAAGATCGCGAACATCCCGATGCCCATGATGAACACGGTCAGGTAGGACGCGCCGCGGGTGCGGTCGGCGACGATGCGCAGCGGCAGCAGCGGGTGCGCGACCCTGGTCTCGATCCACGCGAAGGCCGCGAGCAGCACGGCGCCACCGATCAGGAAGGCCAGCGTGGACGGCGCGGTCCAGCCCTCGGACTCGGCCTGCGAGAAGCCGTAGACGATGCCGAACAGGGCGGCGGTGACGGTGATCGTGCCGGGCCAGTCGAGCTTGGGCCGCGACACCGAGGTGTGCTTGGCCAGCAGCAGCACGGCACCGACCAGGGCGACGGCGGCGAAGATCAGGTTGACGTACATCGCCCAGCGCCAGGAGGCCCACTCGGTGAGCGCGCCGCCGAGCAGCAGGCCGATCGCGCCACCGGCACCGGCGACGGCGCCGAAGATGCCGAAGGCCTTCGCGCGTTCACCCGGCTCGGTGAAGGTCACCGTGAGCAGCGACAGCGCGGCGGGCGCGAGCAGCGCGCCGAAGACACCCTGACCGACGCGCGCGGCGACGAGCATCTCGAAGGTGGTGGCCGCACCGCCGACGGCGGAGGCGACCGCGAAGCCGACCAGACCGATGATGAAGGTGTTGCGCCTGCCGAACAGGTCGCTGAGCCTGCCGCCGAGCAGCAGCAGGCTGCCGAAGGCGAGGGCGTAGCCGGTGATGACCCACTGCCGGTCACCGTCGCCGAAGCCGAGGTCGGCCTGGGCCGCGGGCAGGGCGATGTTCACGATCGTGGCATCGAGCACCACCATCAGCTGGGCGATGCCGAGGACGGCAAGCACCCACCAGCGCAGGGCGTGTGACCCGCGGCGGCCGGTATCCGCGGCCGCGGGACTCTTCGTCCCGGTCTCGAGTGTGGTGGTCATAACTCCCCTTGTAGGTCGGCTGGGTGTCGTTTCGGTGGCATAATCGGAGATACCGCCTCCGCTTCATTCGAAGCTACCAGATTAACGGAGAAACCACCTCCGCTTAATCCCCCGATTGGTAGGATGTACCTGTGAATCACGCCACGACGACTGCCGCACCACCCCGCCGACTGCGCGCCGACGCCGCGCGCAATCAGGCCCGCATCGTCGCCGCCGCGCGTGAACTGTTCGCCGACCACGGCCTGGAGATCACCCTCGACGACGTGGCCGAGCGCGCCGGCGTCGGCGTCGGCACCGTCTACCGCCGCTTCGCCAACAAGAAGGAACTCATCGCCGAGGTCTTCGACCAGCACATGGTCGACTTCGCCGACGCGGCCGACGAAGCGATCCGCAACCCCGACGCGTGGCTGGGCCTGGTGGAGTTCTTCGAGAACGCCTGCAAGCACCTGGCGACCAACCGCGGCTTCGGCGAGGTGATGCTCGAGCTCGAGGAGGACCCGGCCCGTTTCGCCGAGCTGCGCGACCGGATCCGCCCGTCGGTCACCGCGATCATCGATCGCGCGCGCGACGCGGGAGCCGTGCACCCCGACATCACCACCACCGACTTCTTCGCGCTGATCCACATGGTCAACTCCTTCGCCGAGTTCGCCGGACCGGTGAATTCCGAAGTGTGGCAGCGCTATATGGCCATCACCCTCAACGGCGTGCGCACCGACGCGGTACCGCGCCGGCCCCTGCTGGTCGACCCGCTGACCGACGATCAGGTCGAGCGCGCCAAGGCCATGCACTGCGTCGGCCGCCGCCGCTGAGCAGTACTTCTTCCCTGATCGAGTAGCGCGCGTCACAGTCCATCCTCTACAGTTGGACACATGACCAAGAGCACCTGGGTGAACTGGGCGGGCGAGCAGCGCTGCTCACCCGCCGTCGTCGCCGCGCCACGCGACGTCGCAGAACTGGCCGAGATCCTCACCGCGGCCACCGCCGCGGGCCGCACCGTGCGCGTCGCCGGATCGGGCCATTCGTTCACCGACGCGGTGCTCACCGACGGCACGCTGGTCGACCTCGCCGGCCTGGACCGCGTGCTCGACGTCGACACCGCGACGGGCCGGGTCCGGGTCGAAGCGGGTCTCACCCTGCACGCGGCCAGCCCGCTGCTGCACTCGCACGGCCTGGCGTTCCCCAACCTGGGCGACATCGACACCCAGACCATCGCGGGCGCGACCGCCACCGGCACCCACGGCACCGGCGCCCAGTTGCGCAACATCTCCGCCGCGCTGCACGCGGTGGAGGTGATGCGCGCCGACGGCACCCGGGTCGAGCTCGACGCCGAGACCGATCCGGACGGCTGGCGCGCGGCGCGGGTGAGCATCGGCGCGCTCGGCGTCGTCACGGCGGTCACCCTGCAACTGGAGCCGTCGTTCGTGCTCGAGCTCGAGGAGCGCCCGGTCCCGGTCGCCGAGGTGCTGGACAATCTCGACGAACTCGCCGACGGCAGCGACCATTTCGAGTTCTTCGCCTTCGCGCACAGCGACATGGCGATGACCAAGTCCAGCAACCGCACCACCGCGCCCGAGCAGCCGCGCGGCCGGGCGGGCGCCTGGCTCAACGACGTCCTGCTGTCGAACCACCTCTTCGACGGTCTGTGCAAGGTGGGCAGGCGGATTCCCGCCACGGTCCCCGCCATCCACAAGATCGCCACCAGGGCGGGCAGCAACAATCGCAAGATCGACCGCTCCTACCGCGTCTTCGCGACGCCGCGCCTGGTGCGGTTCACCGAGATGGAATACGCCATCCCGCGCGAGCACGCCCGGGCCGCGATCGGCGAGATCCTCGAACTGACCAAGAGATTCGACACCCCGATGCCGATCGAGGTGCGCTGGGTGGCCCCCGACGACGCGTTCCTGTCCCCCGCGGGCGGACGCGCGACCTGCTACATCGCCGTGCACCAGTACCAGGGCATGGTGTGGGAGCCCTACTTCCGCGCCTGCGAGGCGGTCTTCGATCGCTATCAGGGCAGGCCGCACTGGGGCAAACGCCACTTCCAGACCGCCGAGACGCTGCGCTCCCGCTACCCCGAGTGGGATCGATTCGCCGAGGTCCGGCGTCGTTTCGACCCCGCCGGGGTGTTCGCCAACGACTACGTGAACCGGGTACTCGGCCCGGTCGGCTGAGGAGCGGACATCCGGCGGACAACAGTGTCGCCGGTCGGCCCCGCACCCACCCGGCCGGATGGAATGATGGTCGCTGATACCCGAAGTGCCACAAGCACTTCGCCCCTGCGCCGAAAGGGCGACCATGGCCCACACTCCCAGCGTGCTCTTCGTCTGCGTGCACAACGCGGGCAGATCGCAGATGGCGGCGGGACTGCTGCGGGCGATGGCGGGCGACCGGATCGACGTGCGCACCGCGGGCAGCGACCCGGCCCCCGAACTCAATCCGGCGGCGGTCGCGGTGATGGCCGAGATCGGCATCGACATCGCCGGTGAACGGCCCACACCGCTCACCGACGACGCCGTCGGCCTGTCCGATGTGGTGGTCACCATGGGCTGCGGCGAGGTGTGCCCGTACTTCCCCGGGATCAGCTACCGCGACTGGGTGCTGGCCGACCCGGCCGGGCAGCCGATCGAGGTGGTCCGCGGCATGCGCGACCACCTGCGGATCCTGATCGGCAACCTCATCGCCGAACTGGTTCCGGTCCCGGCGCGCTGAGGTCCGATTCGTTCAAGACCGCGCCGCCCGGCAGTGCCTACGCTGCGGATATGACTCCACAGCTCGATGTCTTCTCGATCGTCGTCTCCGATATGGCCGCCTCGGTGGCCTTCTACCGAAGGCTGGGACTGGCGTTCCCCGAGGGCGCCGAAACCGAGGTGCACACCGAGGCGCCACTGGGCGGCGGCCTGCGGCTGG
Organism: Nocardia asteroides; assembly: GCF_900637185.1. Taxonomy (NCBI): domain Bacteria; kingdom Bacillati; phylum Actinomycetota; class Actinomycetes; order Mycobacteriales; family Nocardiaceae; genus Nocardia; species Nocardia asteroides. The sequence continues at coordinate 6,064,936 of NZ_LR134352.1, forward strand.
CCCTGGACGCCGAACAGGTGATCGCCTCGTTCAGCCCCGGCTGGCAGCCGCCGACCGGGCCGGGCCGCAGCGGTATCGCCTTCCGCTGCGCCGACCCGGCCGAGGTCGACAAGCTCTGGGCCGAACTGGTCGACGCCGGCTACCACGGTGAACTCGCGCCATGGGACGCCGTCTGGGGCCAGCGCTACGCTTCGCTCGCCGACCCCGACGGCCAGGGCGTCGACCTCTACGCCCCGTTGCCCAGCGAATAGGCCGACCAGCGGTGCGGGTCGAGCCGGCGCTGCCGGTACCGGCCCAGCATCTCGCGGACCTCGTCGCTGACCGGCGGTTCCTCGGTCAGCCGGGGCCACAGGTGCATGTCGTGTGCGGTGAGACTCACCGGCCCGACTTCCGCCACCTCGACGGCGAAGGTGAACTGCCTGGTCCGGGCGCCGCGCCCGGACAGATAGTCGAAATCGCCCAGATAGTCGGTGATTTCGGTGACCCGCAGGCCGGTTTCCTCCGCCACCTCGCGAGTCAGGGCGGCGTCGAGCGACTCCCCCGGCTCGACCACTCCGCTGGGTAGTTCCCAGCGGCCACTCAGCGAATCCGATCGTCGGCGGCGGAGGATGAGGACCCGCTCGTTCCGGACGACGACCGCGCCTACGACAAGTCGACGGACTTCGTCTCTTTCGGCCTCGATGCGGAGCGTGGAGTACACGGATACGTCGATCATTGGGGTTCACATCCTCTCGTCGGTGGTTCGGACGTGCCTGACACTTGCGACGGGGCGTGCACTGTGAGCCTAGCCCGCCGCGCGATGTTTGCCGAATGCGACTTTCCGGGCGCCGACCGGCCACTCAGCGGGTTTGCAGAGCGCGGACCGAGCATCCGGCCAGGTCACGGAACTCCCGGGACAGGTGCGCCTGGTCGGCGAACCCGGTGACCGCGGCCGTTTCGGCGGCCGGAACCCCGGCCCGCACCGCCGCCAGCGCCCGCTGGAACCGCAGGATGCGGGCCAGTGTCTTGGGTCCGTAGCCGAACGCGGACAGGGCGCGCCGGTGCAGCAACCGCGGCGACATCCCGGCCAGGGCGGCCGTGCCCGACACCGTGGCGCCCGCGGCGATGGCGTCGACGATCGCGGGGATCGCCGGGTCGGCCGGTGCCGCGTCGACGGCGAATCGCAACGCGATCGATTCCAGCGCCGCAACGCGGTCGGGCGCGTTGTCGACCCGCTCGGTGAGTTCGCGCGCCCGGCGGTCGCCGTAGAGGTCGGCCAGCCCGACGCGCCGGTCCAGCAGTTCCACCGCCGGAATCCCCAGCAGGGTGGGGGCGGTACCGGGCGCGAACCGGAGGCCGGCGAACTCGCGCGCCCTGGCGGTGGGCAGGTGCACGGCGCGGCTGTCCGGGCCCGCCACCAGCAGCGTGCCCTCGGTCCAGATCAGGTCCATGCAGCCGTCGGGAAACACCGTCACCGGGGCGGCGGGCTCGGTGATCGTGTTCGTCCAGGCCACGGCACGGGCCAGCCGCGCCGGACGCTCCCGGTATTCGGTCACCCCTCGACGGTAACCCCGGCCACCGACACCGCGAACCGGCCCGTGACCGGGACCGCGCCGATACGCTGGCCGCACGGGACAGAGCGGTCCCGTTCGGGAAAGGACGCGGCCCATGCCCGCAGACGACTTGGTCGACACCGTCAACAGCGCCATCGAGCTGGCGGTGCCCGCCGCGGCGAAGATGGGCGTGCGCGCGCTCGAGGTAGGCCGCGGCCACGCGGTGACCACCGTGCCCAGCGAGGGCAACGGCAATCACTTCGGCGCCATCTACGCCGGCGTGCAGTTCACCGTCGCCGAAGTCCTCGGCGGCGCGATCACCGCGGCCAGCTTCGACACCGCCGCGTTCTACCCGCTGGTGAAGTCCTTCGACATCGCCTTCCGCGCGATGGCCCGCAGCGACCTGCGCGCGACCGCGACGCTCAGCGAGGACGAGATCGCGCGGGTGGGCGCCGAGGCCGCCGAGCACGGCAAGTCCGATTTCGTGCTGGAAGCGGTGGTGACCGACGCCGACGGCACCACCGTGGCCACCTCCCGTGGGGTCTATCAGCTGCGCGCCTTCGGGCGCTGAGACCCGCCGCCCGTCCCTGACTGCCGCCCGCGCCGGGCGCGACCGTAAGATCTGGCGGCACAACCGTTCGGCTCGGCGGAGGGGTGGGCTCCATGCAACCGGCAGGATCAGTGCGGCAACCGCGGGTCGCGGGATTTCCCGGCCCCGATATCGACGACGAACCCGACGTCTGGTCGGGGGCGCCGGTCGACGACGACCGGATCAGGGCGCTGGCCGTCGGCGCCTACTACGGGCGCAGCTGGGGCGCGCACTGCGACGGCGTCGCGTTCCTGCCCGAGGAGGAAGGCAGCACCGCCACCCGGCGCGAGACCGCGATCGAGGGGCTGCACGAATCGTGGGGCGTCGACAACGCCGACGACGCGCGCGACACCATCCGCAGGCTGCTGGCCGGCATGCACGCGCCGCTGTTCGAACTCGTGCACCCGCTCGCCGTCGCCGCGGCCACCGAGAACGGCCGGGTCGACCGGTCCGGCCTGGCCGACGAGCATCGCGAGTTCCTGCACACCCTGTCGGGTTTCCGCGGCTATCGCGGCCCGTCGGGCATCGACCGCGACTACGACGCCTGGTTGCAGGCCATCAAGCTCGGCATCACCGACAGCCTGCCGAGCCCGTTGCAGACCGACGCCACCGCCTGGGACCTGGCCCGGCTGGTCTTCATCGCCAGGGCGGCCTGCACCGCGGGCTACCTCACCGACGACGAGGCGTGGGAACACATGCTGACCGGCCTGGACCGGGCTCGCCAGCACTATCGCAACTGGCGCCAGTTCGGCGACGGTTTCCTCACCGGCGCGATCTTCTGGGCGGCCGCGCAAGACCTCTCGGCCGCGCGGAACCAGATCGCCGAGCGCAGGCGGATGATCGCCGGGCTGCACCTGCGCCCGTCGAGCCCGTGGCGGCGGGTGGCCCTGCACGCGGGCGCGCCGGTGTTCAGCCCGGCATCGCCAGCATGATGCCGACGGCCTGACGCCGGAACGGGTCGTCGGACACCATTCCCAGTTTGCGGCGCTCCACCAGCAGCTGCCATTCGCCGAACAGGTCGGCCGAGGAGGGCAGCGTGGGGGCGATCGAGCCGTCGACGTGCTCGATCTCGCAGGCCAGCCGCAGCGCGCCCGCGACGCGGGTGAAGTCCTCGGGCTCCCAGTCCAGGAAGTCCAGCTCCACGCCCGCACCGGCGACGCGCAACGTCACCACCTGACCTGGCACGGCCCGCACCTCGGCGCCGGTGAGCACGGCGACCGGGAATTCGTAGACCGCCCAGGCCGAGACGAACAGCAGGCGCAGCGTGGTGATCGCGACCAGTCCCGGCGCGCCCTCGTGACCGGCCTGGGCAAGCTCGAGTACGTACTCGTCCCGGCGGGCGCAGGTGTGCAGGATGTCGATCTCGCGCAGGCAGTTTCCGGCGTGCCGCATGCGGGCCGCCGCGGCCGACACATCAGGTCGACGCGGTCCGTTCGGACCGGGAATCGGCGGTGGCGGTGCCAGATTCGGGCGCGGCGGGAACACCCGGCGCAGGCCGATCAGGTCGCGCTCGACCGCCCGGACCAGGACCTGCGCCTGCGCGCGTACGCCGAGGTCGAGGAACACCGGCACCGGATGCCGGTCGGTGGGGGTGCCGTCGGCGCCGACCTGGGCCGTGCGGAAGAACAGCAGCATCGCCAGCTGGTCGTCGTCGGTGGTCGCCAGGGCGATCCGGGCGAGCTCGGCCACCCCGATGTCGAGCGCCGCCTCGTCGTCGGCCCGCAGCGGCGTCGTGACCAGCCGTCCGTCGCCGTAGCGCACGGCGACCCGTGTACCCCACACCTCGATCACAGCCACATCCCTCCTGGCCAGCCCCGCACCTCGCTGGATCCTACCGAGGGGCTGTCGCCGCGGTAGGGGGCGGCGTAGATTCGTCTGCGCTGCTCGGGTGAGTCTTCTTCGGTGAAGGGATCGTCGTCATGAGCGTGTCCTCCCGGTATCGGGGGCACCGTCGCGCGTGCGACTCGGCGGTTCGCCGCTCGGCGTCCCCGCGACCCCCGACATGAAGGTGCGCGTCGGGCAGCCCATGGAACCCATGCTCTCCACCGTGCTGTGGCGGCTCGACGGTGACGGCGTCGTGCCGATCGATGCGCCGATCGCGCGCTGGCTGCCCACGTTCCCGCGCGCCGACAAGATCACCCCGCGCATGCTCGCCGACAGCACCTCCGGCATCTCCGACTACGTCACCGATCCCGAGTTCCTGCGGATCTTCGGCGAGAACCCGATCCGCGAGTGGACCGCGACCCAGCTGATGGAACGAGCCAACTCCCGGCCGCCGCTGTTCGAGCCCGGCACCGACTTCGGTTACGCGCACAGCGATCTCGTCGTCCTCGGCGAGGTCCTGCAGATCGCCACCGGGAAACCGCTGGGCGAGCTGATCGCCGAACACATCCTCGAACCGCTCGGCATGAAGGACAGCGAGGTCGTCCTCGACCCCGCCATCGACCCGCCCTACCTGCACGGATACACCAACGAGCGCAAGGTCTTCGAGGACTCCACCTTCTGGAACCCGACCGCCTTCCTGCACAGCGGCAATATGAACGCCCCCGTCGCCGACATCGGCCGCTGGGTCCGCGCCCTCGCCACCGGCGAACGCCTCACCCCCGACCAGTTCCAGCAGATGATGGGCCCCTCCACCGCGGGCATCGGCCCTTTCACCGAGGACAAGTACTTCGCCTTCGGCGTGGTCCACCTCGACGACTGGCTCTACATGAACCCCGCCTACGGCGGCTACGACGGAGTCGCCTTCCACGACAACGTCACCGACACCACCATCGTCGTCTACACCACCCACGGCCCCGCCTCCCCCGCCACCAACAACGCGATCCCCCTCGGCACCGCCCTCGCCACCCACCTCGTCCCCGACCGCCCACCCGCGGTCCCGTCATGAATGCCGACCCCACCGATACCCCTGCGAGCGAGAAGAACTGATGACCCGAATCCTGTGGAAGACCCTGGCCACCGCCTCCCTCACCCTGGCGATCGGCACCACCCCGACCATCGCCACCGCAAACCCGCCCACCCCGCCCGTGTCCGCCCAGCCCGTGATCGGCGGCGCACCGACACCACCATTCGACCCGATCTGCCCCCTGTGCTTCATCCGCGAGGCCCTCGAAAGCCTGTCGGCCGGGTGAATAAGAACGCCCACCTGGGTGAAAGGCCCTTCCGTAGCGCATGAGCGCCTATCGCGAGCCGACACGAGACGAACTGGTTCTGGCCTTCGAGCGGGGCTTGCAGCTGGCACTCGGGGGCATGATCCGGACCTGTACGCCCGTGGACTCCTCGACGCTCGCGGCCCTCCGAAATCTCGCCCCGCGAGTTCCCCACGGCCGGTGTGGAATCGGTTCAGGCCGCGCGCGATGCCTTCGCAGGTCAACTCGCCGGGACGAACGTCGACGACGGGCTGCCCGAGTTCATGCGCTGAGGCGCTATCGCCGGATCGAGTCGAGGATCACCCCTCCGGCGCCGACTTCCCGCGCCGGAACTTCGAGCTCTCCTCGCGCGCACCCATCTCCGCGCTTCGCTAGGCAGGGGGCCGCTGGTAGGTGTCGATCGTGGTTTTGCTGGTGCTGGGGCTCTGCAGCACCAGTTCCCAGGGGCCGGAGTTGATCTCGAAATCCTTGCCGAATCCGAGCCACTTCCCGGCCAGCCGGTTGCCGGTCGGGTCGGCCAGCAATTGGAGCGCGCCGTGGTAGCGCGCCCCGTGGTAGTAGCCGTCCATCGCGGTGCGCTCGGACCAGGTGCCCGTCGCGACGTTGCCTTCGAGCGTGAGGTCGAGCTCGATCGTCGACGGCGACGAGCCGGGGAGGCTACGCACGGTGACCTGGGTTCCGTGCTGTAGCACCACGGCGTAATGCGCGACGGTGAACGACGATTCGCGCCCACTGGAATAGTACTCGTAACGCGACAGCCAGACCCCGGAGAAATCTCCGACCGCGCGCGCGGGAGTGGTCGCGTCCGGCGCGGTCACCGCGTCGATGGGCGACTCGACTTCGTGGCTGCGGTCGAACGCTCCCCCGACCTCGCGGCCGGCACGCACGATGCCGAAGCCGAGCGTTTCGATCGGCAGTCCCAGCACCCGCTCGAGCGCGCGAGCATGGCTCGGTCGTGGCTGGGTGGTGGTGCCGGACTCCCAGCGCTGCACAAGACGTTTCGTCGCGCTGACGCACCCGGCATCGCGCAGCGCGCGGGCGAGGTCGTCCTGACTCATGATCCGGGCGGTACGCGCGGCGCGAAGTGCCGTGTTCGGAGTGCTCCCCATGGCTGCAACGGTAACCCGAATGACGCCTGAATGTCGCCCCGAATAGGCATCGATCGACACCCGCGCTGTCGTCGCGGGCACACATCGGAGGCGGGCACTGTTGGTTTCGCTCCCCGGCGCCGAACGCCGCGAATCTTCGGCGTCGGGTCGAGCACCCAGCCGAAGGAGGGGCAACTATGTGGGCACAGAAGCCGAATGATCTGACCGTGTGGGACATCATCGCGCGATTGGCGCAGGAGGCCGAGCAGAACGGGCGGCCGTCGCCGGTGCTCGACCACTCCGCGCCGGACTATCCGCTCTCCCGCGAGATGGCGCACCGGGTCCTGCAGCTGCATCGCGTGTGCGATCGCGTGCGGTGCGCGCGCAAGGCCGCAGCGTGGATGCGTCTCGTCGAGCTCGGCGCCGTCGTCCCGCGGCCGCCGAACGGGTCGATGTGAACGCCGTGCTGTTTGCCGGCCGGTGCATGAAAAAGGCCCCTCACCTGGGGTGAGGGGCCTTTTGGTGGAGCTGCCGGGAATCGAACCCGGGTCCTCCGCCGCGTCTTCAGGGCTTCTCCGTGTGCAGTTCGCTATGCCTCTGCTCGGATCTCCGGGTCTCACGAACAAGCTCGGATGACGATCCCAGTCGCTGTGTGATGTTCCGCCGTGACCCGCGACCGGCCCAGACGGTAAGTCCCCCTAGCTGATGCCAGGATCCGGGTCGAGGGACGAACCCGGTCTGACAGAGACGACCTGCTACTTAGGCAGCGAGGGCGTACTCGCGCTGATTGGAATCGGCGCTTAATTGGTTGCAACGACGCTTACGGTGGTCTCTTGCCTGCACCGACACGCTTCCCCTGAATCAACGTACGCAGTCGAAACCGTTCAGCCCCGTACGTGCCCGCACCGTGCGGGCTAGTCATGGTAACACCGCCGCCGCCGGGTTTCTTCCCCTTATTTCTGCCAGCGCGCGGTGTCGCCGGTGTGACACCGCAGCGAACCACACCGATCGGTCCGCTCGATCTCGGTAGCCGGGCCGGTGGAGCGGGGTAACGTTCACCTTCGGCCGGACCGGGACGCGCGAGATCCCGTGCGCGGCTGGAACAAGGAGTTACCTCATGGCATTCACCAGTCGGTTACGCCGATCGGCGGTCGTTCCCGTCGTAGCGAGCCTGGTACTGGTCGCGGCGTGTTCCTCGGGCGAGTCGTCGTCCGAGCCCGGCGTCACCAGCTCACCCTGCCCCGGATCCGCTCACCAGGACCGGGGCTGTATTTATCTGGGCGTCCTGTCCGATCTCGAGAACGGCCCGTTCAGCGCGCTCGGCGCCTCGATGCACGAGGGGCAGGTGGCGTTCTGGAACGAGGTGAACCGCGCGGGCGGCATCGGCGGCTACGATGTCGACATCACCACCAACACCCGCAACACCTCCCTCGACCCCCGCCTCCACCGCACCTCCTACGCCGAGATCGAGCCGCAGGTGCTCGCGCTGGCGATGAGCTTCGGCACCGCGCAGACCATCGCGATGCTCAACCAGATGGACGCCGACGACATGGTCAGCGTGGCGGCCACCCAGTGGTCGGGCTGGAACTACCGCAGCGCCGACCGCAACCTGGTGCTGAGCGCCGGCTACTCCTACTGCACGGAGGCGGTGAACGGGCTGGACTGGTTCGCCCGCGCGCACTACCAGCCGCGCAACATCGCCGTGGTCGCCTACCGCGGCAACTACGGCGGTGACTACGCCAGCGGCGCGCTGAAATGGGCGATCGCCAACGGCGCCACCATCGCCGACCGGATCGACACCGGCCCCAACGGCGAGGTCGGCAACCAGGACGAGCCGGTCGCGCAGATCCTCGCCGCGGCGCCCGACCTGGTGCTGCTGGCCACCGGCCCGGCCGAGACCGCCGAGATCGTGGGCAAGCTGGTGAAGTCGGGGTTCACCGGGCGTTTCCTCGGCTCGCTGCCGACCTGGAACGCCGCCCTGTTGCAGACGGCGGCGGCGCCCGCGCTGACCGCGCTGTACAACTACACCACCCCCGTCGACAGCTGGCTGGGCGACAGCGCGGGCGCCAGGCACGCCCGCGCCGCGGTCGACCGGGAGCCGTCCAACTTCGGCTATTCGCTGGGCTGGGCGATCTCCTATCCGCTGGCGGCCCTGCTGCGCGCGGCGGCGGAGAACGGCGAGCTCACCCGGGCCGGGCTGCGGCGGGCGGTGGTCGACCTGCGGCCCGACGGCGAGGGCATGGTGGCCATCCACCCGACCGGCGCGGCCGGGCCGGATCCCGACGTGGAGTGGTCCTCGGTGTTCGAACCGGACAAGACCGCACCGATGGGCGCCAGGGCGATCGAGGTCGGCTATCAGGGCCAGACGCTGGGCAAGCTGAACCTGCACGAGCCCTGCACCCGGCTGTAGTGGCGGCTCAGCTCGCGGCGATCATCGCCACCGCCGCGAGCGCGAGCCCCATGCCGACCTTCTGCACGGCACTGATCCGCTCGCCGAGCAGGACCATCGCCAGCAGCACCGTCGCGGCCGGATAGAGCGAGCCGATCACGCTGACTACCGACAGCATCGACCCGTGGAAGGCGTACAGCAGCGCGGCGTTGGCGATCACGTCGAGCACCCCGACCGCCAGCGCCAGCCGCAGCGGTTCGCCGCGCAGGCCGCGGAACTGACCCGCCGCCAGGGCCGAGGTCCAGACCACGGCCGTGGCGGCGGCGCGCTGCCCGAGCAACGGCCACAGCCCGGCGCTCGCGCTGGTCTCGTGCAGGAAGAAGAACGCGAACCCGAACGCGGCCCCCGAGCCGACGGTGAGCAGCGCGACCTTGCGGGTGAACCGCAGTTCGCGCCCGCCGATGATCTCCTCGGTGGTCTCGTCGGGCGCTTCGCGGCTCACCAGCACCACCGCGACCAGCGCCAGCGCGATACCGGCGACCGCGGCCGGACCCGGGCGTTCCCCGAGGAAGAACCCGGCGACGACCGGGATCCCGGCCACCAGCACCGCCGTCACCGGCGACACCACCGACATCGGCCCGTCGGCGAGCGCGGCGTAGAACCACCACACCGCCAGCCCGCTGGCCACGCCCGCGGCCAGCCCCCACAGCATCGACGCCGTGTCCGCGTACCCGCCGACCAACGGCGCGATCAGCAGGACCAGCAGCACCGACCAGGGGTAGGACACCACCACCACCCGCAGCGCGGTGACCCGCCGGGCGGCGATACCGCCGAAGAAATCGCTGACTCCGTAACCTGCCGCCGCGACCAGCGCCAGCAGCACGGAGATCAACGCATGCCTTTGACCCGCCGACCCAGTTCGCGGGTGACCTCACGCTCGGCCTGCCTGCGGGCGAGGTCGTGGCGCTTGTCGTAGTCCTGCTTGCCCTTGGCGAGCGCGAGCTCCACCTTCACCTTGCCGTCGGAGAAGTACATCGACAGCGGCACCAGGGTCTGGTTGCCCTCCCTGGACTTGCCGACCAGATGCTCGATCTCGCGCTTGTGCAGCAGCAGCTTGCGGGTGCGCCGCGGCGCGTGGTTGGTCCAGGTGCCGTGGCTGAACTCCGGAATGTGCAGGCCGCGCAGCCAGACCTCGCCGTTGTCGACGGTCGCGAAGGCGTCGACCAGCGAGGCCTTGCCCTCGCGCAGGCTCTTCACCTCGGTACCGACCAGCGCGATCCCCGCCTCATAGACGTCGAGGATCGTGTAGTTGTGCCGCGCCCGGCGGTTGGTCGCGATGACCTTGCGCCCCTTTTCCTTCATAACGGTCAACTCTAAGTGACCGCGCCACCGGTTTATTCCGAGGTCCGTCCGGTGCTCAGCCGGCGGCGCGTTCGGCGGCGCGGGCCAGCGCGCGGTCGCGTTGTTCCTCGAAGCGGGCGGCCTTGAGCTCGAGGTCGGCGAGGTAGGCGTGCAGTTCGTCGCGGGCGCGTTCGCCCTCGACGCCGAAGTCGGTGCGCTCGAAGATCCGCCAGGTGCGCAGGACCGGGCCGAGCACCACGTCGAGGTGCTGACGCAGGTCGTAGACGCCGTGCTTGGCCAGCAGCACCGCGTTGCGGCGGAAGTTGGGCTGGTTGAGTCCGGGCATCTGGAACCGCAGGACCACGTCGGTGATGGCCCGCATGGCGGCGTCGGGGGTGAGTTCGAGCGCCGCCGCGCACAGCTTGCGATAGAAGACCATGTGCAGGTTCTCGTCGGTGGCGATTCGGGCGAGCATCCGTTCGGCGATCGGGTCGTCGCACAGGCGTCCGGTGTTGCGGTGGCTGATCCGGGTGGCCAGCTCCTGGAAGGTGACGTAGGCGACGCCCTTGAGGAACTGCGAGCCCGGCTCCGGCTTGGCGATGCCCGCGGTCATGTGGGTCATCCTGGCCGCCTCGAGGGCGACCGGGTCGACGGCGCGGGTCACCACCAGGTAGTCGCGCATGACGGTGCCGTGCCGGTTCTCCTCGGCGGTCCAGCGGCCGACCCAGGTGCCCCAGGCGTTGTCGAAACCGAAGGTGTCGGCCAGTTCCCGGTGGTAGGAGGGCAGATTGTCCTCGGTGAGCAGGTTGGTGATCATGGCCGCCTTGGCGACCTCGCTCAGCCGCGACTGCCCCGGCTCCCAGTCGATCCCGCCCATCTCGGCGAAGTTGCGGCCCTCGTCCCACGGCACGTAGTCGTGCGGGTTCCAGTCCTTGGCCTTGGCCAGGTGGTCGTTCAGGTTGGCTTCGGCGGTCGGTTCGAGCTCGGCCAGGATGTCGCGATCGGACAGCTGGAGCGTCATAGATGTCACCTCGGTGTCGCGGGGCGGTTCCCCTGGGGCCAACGATGGCCGGGCGATTGTGACGGCGGCGGTCACATGACGAAACACTGTGTCCGCTCACAGCGGCGACGTGGTGCGGGCTAGGCCGGGGGCAGAGCGGGGCCGAACTGGTCGATCCGCAGCGGCAGCGCGGGCCACAGGGTGCGGTCGGGGGTGAGTTCGCCGACGACGAGGACGCCCGCGTCGGCGAAGGCGGCTCTGGCCCGGTCGACGTGGTCGCCGGAGGTCACCAGCACCGCGGAGCGCAACTGGTGTTCGGCCATCACCGCCGCGGTGTTGCGGGCGTTGGCGACGGTCGACTCGGCGTGCGGCTCCCGCAGGATCCGGGCCGGGTCGATGCCCGCGGCGACGAGCCAGTCGGCCATCGCGTCGGCCTCGCTCAGGCCGGCCCGCGGATTACCGCCGGTGACGATGATCGGCGACCACGGCGCGAACACCGCCTGCACCGCGCCCGCGCGCAGCCGCCGGATCAGTTCCGGGCGCATCGTGCCCTCGGGGGTGAGGCCGTAGCCGAGGATCACCACGGCGGTGTCGCCGCCGTAGGTGCCCGGCAGCCCCGGGGTCAGCAGCCGGTGCAGGTCCTGCACCGGCTCGGCGGCGCCCGGTTGGGCTGCCGCGCAGACCAATCCGGCCGCCGTGACCGCGGCACACACCCCACGCATCATCCAGGTCGCCCACAGCATTCCCGTCGCCTCCTCGAGCCGGCGACCGATCGGCGCGATCGGTCGAGGAGGCCAACAGTGCGCTGCCGCCGGGTGTGCGGGAAGGGCTTCGACCTGCGGTTACCACAGGTCACAGCGCGTGGGCGAGATCCGCTGGGGCGCAGCATCGCAAAGATTCCGGAACCGGCCGGGGTCCCGGTTACCGCTGGGCGGGACGGATCAGCCGCCGGGACGCAGCGCGAGGTAGAGCGCGAGCGCCGTCGTGAAGACGACGATCAGCGCCACCGTCGACCAGCGCGGCCTGCCCCGGTGCACCACCGGATGCCGGCCGCCGAGCAGCGACGGCGCGACCGACGGGTCGATGTGCCGGTGCGGCATCGGCGGCAGCGGAGTATCGCCGCCGCCCGAACTCGCGCCGCTCGGAGTGTCCTCGGAGCCTTCGCCGTTCGCCATCTCTCGACAGTATCGCGCGGGGCCCGGTTCGTCGCGGAGTTCCCGTGGCGCCTAGTCCTCGGCCAGTGCGGCCAGCACCCCCTCGCCGTAGCGGGCCAGCTTGTTCTCACCGACCCCACCGACGCTGCCGAGCTCGGCCAGCGAACCCGGTTTGCGCGCAACGATGTCGCGCAGGGTGGCGTCGTGGAACACCACGTAGGCGGGCACGCCCTGTTCCTTCGCGGTGGCCGCGCGCCAGGCCCGCAGTCGCTCGAACACCGGCACGTCGCTCGCGGCCAGGTCGACGGTGGCCTTGGCGGATCTGGCCGCGCGGGCGGGCCGGGCGGCGCGCTCGGGTTCGCGGCGCATCGGTACCTGCCTGCCCTCGAACAGCACCTCGTTGCCCGCGTCGGTCATCGCCAGGACGCCGTACTCGCCCTGCACCGCGAGCAGTCCGCCGGCGAGCAGCTGCCGGACGACGCCGCGCCACTCGGTGTCGCGCAGATCGGTCCCGATGCCGAAGACCGACAGTTCGTGGTGCCGGTGCTGGGTGATCTTCGGATTGGCCTTGCCGAGCAGGATGTCGATCACGTGACCCGCGCCGAAGGCCTGTCCGCGTTCGCGTTTGAGCCGCAGCACCGTCGACAGCAGCTTCTGCGCGGGCACCGTGCCGTCCCAGGTCTCGGGCGGGTTCAGGCACACGTCGCAGTTGCCGCAGGCCCGGCCGGACTGGCCGAAGTACTGCAGCAGCTGGACGCGGCGGCAGCCGACGGTCTCGCACAGCGCGAGCATGGCGTCCAGGTGCAGTTGCAGCTGCCTGCGGTGCGCGGCGTCGCCCTCGCTGGAGTCGATCATCTTGCGCTGCTGGACGACATCGTTGAGGCCGTACACCATCCAGGCCGTGGACGGCTGCCCGTCGCGGCCCGCGCGGCCGGTCTCCTGGTAGTAACCCTCCACCGATTTGGGCAGGTCGAGGTGGGCGACGAAACGCACGTCGGGTTTGTCGATGCCCATGCCGAAGGCGATGGTGGCCACCACGATCAGGCCGTCCTCGCGCAGGAACCTGGCCTGGTTCTCCGCCCTGGTCCGGTTGTCCAGGCCCGCGTGATACGGCACGGCGCGCACGCCGTTCTCGTTGAGCAGCGCCGCCGTCTTCTCCACCGAATTGCGCGAGAGGCAGTAGACGATGCCCGCGTCGCCGGGGTGCTCGGCGCGGATGAACTCCAGCAGCTGCCGGTCGGCGCGGTTCTTCGACTCGATCCGGTACTGGATGTTGGGCCGGTCGAAGCTGGAGACGAACTGCTTGGCCCCGCCGAGGTCGAGCCGCTCGACGATCTCGGCGCGCGTCTTCTCGGTGGCGGTGGCGGTGAGCGCGATCCGCGGCACGTCGGGCCAGCGCTCGTGCAGCAGCGACAGCGCCAGGTAGTCGGGCCGGAAGTCGTGGCCCCACTGCGACACACAGTGCGCCTCGTCGATGGCGAACAGCGCGACCGTGCCGCGGTCTAGCAGCCGCAGCGTGGCCTCCAGGCGCAGGCGTTCCGGCGCCAGATAGAGCAGATCCAGTTCGCCCGCGACGAACTGCGCCTCGACCGTGCGCCGCTCGTCGAGCGACTGGGTGGAGTTCAGGAAGCCCGCCCGCACACCGAGCGCGCTGAGCGCGTCGACCTGGTCCTGCATGAGCGCGATCAGCGGCGAGACCACCACGCCGACGCCGGGCCGCACCAGCGACGGCACCTGGTAGCACAGCGACTTGCCGCCACCGGTCGGCATGAGGACCAGCGCGTCACCACCGCTGACGACCTGTTCGACGATGGCGGCCTGATCCCCCCGGAAGCTGTCGTAGCCGAAGACCCGGCGCAGCACGTCCTCGGCCGTCTCGCCCCGTGCGGGCGGAGCGGCCCGGCCCGGCGTGGCCGGGGCGAGATCGTCGAAGTGGAAGCCGCCGGTGTCGTCGAAGTCGTGCTCGGCGACGTACCCGCCGCCGGACGCGTAGGCGTCGTCGGGTGGATAGTCCTCGGGCGGGAAGTCGTCGACATCGGGGGCTGTGGCGCCGGAATTGCTCACCGGGCCATCCTACGAGCGCGGCCCGACCGCGCAGCCCGTCCACCGGGCCCGACGGCGGCGTTCACCGCCGGTCGCTCACATGTGGATAACCCGAATCAGCCGCGCAGACGGCCGATGACCTCGTCGTGGAGCAGGCCGTTGGTGGCGACGGCGGACCCGGCGTGCGGGCCGGGCTGCCCGTCCAGGGCGGTGAACGTGCCGCCCGCCTCGCGGACCAGGATGTCGAGGGCGGCCAGGTCCCACAGCGACACCTCGGGCTCGGCGGCGATGTCGACCGCGCCTTCGGCGACCAGGCAGTAGTTGAAGAAGTCGCCGTAACCGCGGACTCGCCAGACGGCGTCGGTGAGGTCGACGAACGTTTCCCGCAGGCCGCGCTCGTGCCAGCCGGACAGGCTGGAGAAGGCCAGGCTGGCCGCGTCCAGCTCGCCCACCGCCGACACGCTGATCGGTTTCGGGGCGCCGGGGTGCACCTGGGTCCAGGCGCCCGAGCCCGCCGCCGCCCACCAGCGCCTGCCCAGCGCGGGCGCGCTCACCACGCCCACCACCGGGACGCCGTCGACGAGGAGCGCGATCAGGCTGGCCCAGACCGGGACGCCGCGGACGAAGTTCTTGGTGCCGTCGATCGGGTCGACCACCCATTGCCTGCCGGTGAACTCGGCGTCGCCGCCGAATTCCTCGCCCAGCACCGCGTCGCCGGGGCGTTCCGCGCCGAGCACGCGGCGGATGGCCTGCTCGACCGCCAGGTCGGCGTCCGAGACCGGGGTGAGGTCCGGCTTCGCGTCGACCTTCAGGTCGACGGCGCCGAACCGCACCCGCGAGATCGCGTCGGCCTCGTCGGCGAGTCGAAGGGCAAGGTCCAGGTCAGCGGAGTAGGCAGCCACGCGGGAAGTGTATTCGGCGGGCCGGCGCACCCGTGGTCGCGACCCCCGGCCCGCCGGCGACCGCGCCGGGCACCCGCAGGCGCGGGATCACGCCGCGACCCGGGCCGCTCGTGCCGCCACCAGAGCGCTTGTCCACCAGTGCAACTGGTCGAGCAGCGCCTGTGCCGCGGCCTCGAACTCGGCCGGTTCCCTCAGCTGCCCGTTCTCGTCGAACAGCAGGTAGTAGCGGGGGAACGAGACGTAGTTGCGCACGGTGTGGGCGTTGAGCTCGGCGAACACCTGTCGCAGGTGCTCGATGGCGAGCAGCCCGCCGGAGCCGCCGCTGTAGCCGACGAAGCCGATCGCCTTGGCGTCCCACTGGGTGAAGTGCCAATCGATGGCGGCCTTGAGGGCGGCCGGGTAGCTGCGGTTGTAGTCGGGCGTCACGATGACGTAGGCGTCGGCGGCCGACAGCCGTTCGGTGAGCGCGCCCATGCCGGCCGGACGCTGCGGGTCGGGCTCGAGCGCCGGCGGCATCGCGGGCAGCGCCGCGTGCACCTCGGCGTCGGCCAGGTCGATGATGTCGACGTCGAAACGGTCGTCGACCTGCTGGGCGAACCAGTTCGCGACCACCGGTCCGAACCGGCCCTCGCGGACGCTGCCGATGATGATCGCGAGCTTCAGTGGCTGTGCGGACACGGTGTTCTCCTCTGTCGTCCTGCGCCGGCCCGATCGGCCGGTGCAGATAACGTTCGCCGCTCCCGGAGCTGCCAGGGAGACCACGCGGAGAGTGGTAGTGGCACGGCCACTCTCCGGACCGCCCGGCTGGGTACCGTCGATCAGGTGAGCGACAACGAACTCGGCCTGTTCCTGCGCACGCGCCGCGAGGCGGTGACCCCCGCCGAGGTGGGCCTGCCCGCCGGTCCGCGCAGGCGCACGCCCGGCCTGCGCCGCGCCGAGGTCGCCATGCTGGCCGGAGTGAGCGTGGAGTATCTGATCCGGCTCGAGCAGGGCCGGGATCGGCATCCGTCCGCGCCGGTGCTGTCGGCGCTGGCCGAGACGCTGCGGCTGAGCCCGCGCGAGCGGGTGCATCTGCATCAGCTCACCAAGGGCGTGTCCGGATTCAATTGCGGCGCCGCGGAGAACGGCCCGAACCGCACCGTGCGCCCCACCGTCCGGGCGATTCTCGACCAGCTCGATCCCGCGCCCGCCGCGATCACCAACCGGTTCACCGAGGTGCTGGCCTGCACCGCGGGCTACCGCACGCTGATGACACCGAGCGGCCTGTTCGAGCAGGGCGAACCGGCCAATGTCGCGCGGTTCGTCTTCACCCATCCGGGCGCGCGCGAGCTGTACCCGGACTGGGACGACGCCGCCGACAAGCTGGTCGCCTCGCTCAAACAGGGCCCGTTCCGCGCCGACCCGATGGTGGCCGCGCTGGTCGACGAGCTCACCGTCACCGCGGGCGCGCCGTTCACCGATCGGCTGGCGTCGCTGCCGGGCCTGCCGCCCTCGGGTGGGATCAACCGGATCCGGCATCCCGAGGCGGGCACGCTGCGGCTGGCCTACGAATCCCTGGAGCTGTCGCTGGACGACGACCAGTCGCTGTACGTGCTGCTGCCCGCCGACGAAGCGAGCGCGACGGCACTGGATCGCCTGGTCGGACGCCACCCCGGCGGCCTGCGCGCGGTCGCGAGCTGACCCGCACCGCCCCCGGCGGGAGGGTGTTTCGCGGTGTCGGAGGCGACCGGTAACCTTGGACATCGTGCATCCTGACGTTATCGCCGATCTCGCCGAACTCGACACCACGCTCAAGACGGTCGAGTCGGTGCTCGATGTCGAGGAGCTACGCCGTCGCATCGACGAGCTCGAGCACCAGGCGGCCGACCCCGAGCTGTGGAACAACCAGGATCACGCCCAGCAGGTGACCAGCGAGCTGTCGCACGCGCAGAGCGAGCTGCGCCGCGTCGAGGATCTGCGCCAGCGGCTGGAAGACCTGCCGGTGCTCTACGAACTGGCCGAGGCCGAGGAGGGCGAGGCCGCCCAGGAGGCCACCGCCGACGCCGACGCCGAGCGGGCCACCCTGCGCGTCGACATCGAGGCGATGGAAGTGCGCACCCTGCTCTCGGGCGAGTACGACAAGCGCGACGCGCTGGTGAACATCCGCTCCGGCGCCGGTGGCGTCGACGCCGCGGACTGGGCGCAGATGCTGATGCGCATGTACATCCGCTGGGCCGAGCGGCACAAGTACGTCGTCGAGGTCTACGACACCTCCTATGCCGAAGAGGCGGGCATCAAGAGCGCCACCTTCGCGGTGAAGTCGCCCTACGCCTACGGCACCCTGTCGGTGGAGATGGGCACGCACCGCCTGGTGCGGATCAGCCCGTTCGACAACCAGGGTCGCCGCCAGACCTCCTTCGCCGAGGTCGAGGTGCTGCCGGTGGTGGAGACCACCGACCACATCGAGATCCCCGAGGGCGAGGTCCGCGTCGACGTGTACCGCTCCTCGGGCCCCGGTGGTCAGAGCGTCAACACCACCGACTCGGCGGTGCGTCTGACCCACATCCCCACCGGCATCGTGGTGACCTGTCAGAACGAGAAGTCGCAGCTGCAGAACAAGATCTCGGCCATGCGCGTGCTGCAGGCCAAGCTGCTCGAGCGCAAGCGCCAGGAAGAGCGCGCGCAGATGGACGCGCTCAAGACCAACGAGGGCGCCTCGTGGGGCAACCAGATGCGCTCCTACGTGCTGCACCCGTACCAGATGGTCAAGGATCTGCGCACCAACTATGAGGTGAACAACCCCTCGGCGGTGCTCGACGGCGACATCGACGGCTTCATCGAGTCCGGAATCCGTTGGCGCATGCGGGAACAGGCCGACGCGTAGCCACCTGTTCGCTCGCACGCTGTGAGCGACTTCGCGTTTGACCGAGCACCGTGACCGGGCTGTAACCTTTCTGGTGTGTGTTCGAGCGAACCGGAACTGTGTCAGCGCAACGCCCGTCGGCTCTCGACCGGGGCGATGCGATGAGCGGCGTTCTCGCCATCAACACGGCGCCGGAGATCACCGCCTGGCTACGCTCGAGCGGGCTCGAGATCGTCCTGCTGATCGTCGGCGCGATGCTGTTCGGCCGGTTCGCGGCGTTCGTCCGCGACCGGGTGACCACCAAGATCGACGCCGGTTTCCACTCCAGCGACGCGCTGGTCCGCACCGAAGCGGCCAAGCATCGGCACGCCCTGGCCCAGGTCATCACCTGGGTGGTGCTGACCATCGTCTACGTGCTGGTGGGCATGGAGGTGCTGCGCAGGCTGGGCTTCGCGGTGACCGGTCTGGTCGCCCCGGCGGCCGTGCTCGGCGCCGCGCTCGGTTTCGGCGCCCAGCGCATCGTGCAGGACATTCTGGCCGGGTTCTTCCTCATCACCGAACGCCAGTACGGCTTCGGTGACGTGGTGCGAATCGCGGTCACCGGATCGGCTGACGCGGCCGAGGGCACGGTGGAGGACGTGACGCTGCGCATCACCACGCTGCGCAACTCCGACGGCGAAGTGATCACCGTCCCCAACGGGCAGATCGTGAAGGTGACCAACCTCTCCAAGGACTGGGCACGCGCCGCGATCGACGTACCGGTGTCGGCCCAGGCCGACATCACCAAGATCAACGAGGTCCTGCACGAGGTGTGCACCAAGGCCTACCAGGACCGCCGCCTCAAGCCCCTGCTCCTCGACGAACCGTCCGTGATGGGTGTGGAAGATCTCTCGCTCGACGAGATGAACATCCGGATGGTTGCCCGCACTTTGCCGGGCAAACAATTCGAAGTGGGGCGCGAGTTGCGCGTGCGCGTCGCGGCCGCCCTGCGTAAGGAAGGAATCAGTGAAACCACGTAAGTCGACGGCGATCCTGATGGCCACCTGGGTGTCCACGTTCGTCGTCTACCTGTTCGTCAAGCCCGCCGAGACCACGAACACCGGCCCGGTGTCGCTGCTCAACGCCGTGCCCACCTGGGTGGATCCGACGCCGTAGGGTTGCTCGCCGCCTCGCCGACGGCGTCACGGGGCCCGGTCACGGCGGGGTCGCTGGCTACACTGGCTCCCCGTGATCACCATGCGCAACGTCACCAAGTCGTACAAGACCTCGACGCGGCCGGCGCTGGACAACGTCTCCGTCGAGGTGGACAAGGGCGAGTTCGTCTTCATCATCGGCCCGTCCGGTTCCGGCAAGTCGACGTTCATGCGGCTGCTGCTCAAGGAGGAGACGCCGACCGCGGGCGAGATCCGGGTCGCCGATTTCCGGGTCGACCGGTTGCCGGGGCGGAAGGTACCCAAGCTGCGGCAGCGGATCGGCTGCGTCTTCCAGGACTTCCGGCTGCTGCAGCAGAAGACCGTGGAGCAGAATGTGGCGTTCGCGCTCGAGGTGATCGGCAAGCGGCGCCAGTTCATCGAACGGACCGTGCCCGAGGTGCTCGACATGGTCGGGCTCGGCGGCAAGGGCAACCGGCTGCCGTCGGAGCTGTCCGGTGGTGAGCAGCAGCGGGTGGCGATCGCCCGCGCGTTCGTCAACCGGCCGCTGGTCCTGCTGGCCGACGAACCGACCGGCAATCTCGATCCCGACACCAGCGCCGACATCATGGCGCTGCTGGAACGGATCAACCGCACCGGCACGACGGTGCTCATGGCCACCCACGACAACCACATCGTCGACGCGATGCGCAGGCGGGTGGTGGAGCTCGACCACGGCAGACTCGTGCGTGACGAAGCGACCGGTGTCTACGGGGTGGGGCGATAATGCGACTGAGTTTCCTGTTCACCGAGGTCGCCGACGGGCTGCGCCGCAACCTGACGATGACCATCGCGATGATCCTGACCACCGCGGTGTCGCTGATGATGCTCGGCGGCGGCATGCTGTCGGTGCGGATGGCCGACAAGACCGAGAACTTCTTCATCGGCAGGCTCGAGGTGCGTTTCTACCTCGACGACGCGGTCTCCGACACCGATCCGGACTGCGCGGCCGATCCGTGCAAGTCGCTGCTGGCCGATCTGAAGAGCACCTCGGGTGTGGAGAGCGTGCAGTTCCTCAACCGCGCCGACGCGCTGGAGGAGGCCAAGAAGCTGTTCGCCGATCAGCCGGAGATGGTGCAGTACATCGCCGATTCCCCGCTGCCCGCGTCGCTGCGGGTGAAGATGACCGACGCCGACCAGTACCAGCACATCTACGACAGCTTCGCGACCCGGCAGGGCGTGCGGATCGTGGCCAACGACAAGGAGTTCGTCGACCGGCTGGTGAGCCTGTTCGACGGCCTGCGCAACGCGGCGTTCGGCCTGGCGCTGGTGATGGCGCTGGCGGCGATGCTGCTGGTGCTGAACATGGTGCAGATCGCCGCGTACACGCGGCGCACGGAGGTCGGGATCATGCGCCTGGTGGGCGCGACCCGGTGGTATACCCAGCTGCCGTTCCTGCTGGAGGCGGTGGCGGCGGCGTTCGTCGGCTCGGTGCTCGCGATCCTCGGCCTGGTGATCGCGCGTCCGCTGGTGATCGACCGGGCGCTGGGCCCGCTGTTCGACAGCAATGTGTTCCCGCGCATCACCGGTGACGACATCGCCGTGGTGGCATTGACCATCGCGCCGATCGGCATCGTCTTCGCCGGTGTCACGGCCTACCTCACGCTGCGGTTCTACGTCCGCGAATAGGCAAACCTTCGACGGCGGGGATCCGGTTACCGGGTCCCCGCCGTCGGCGTCCGCGCGGCCAGTGACGCGCCCAGCTGCGCGGTGAGTTCGGCGCGCTGCCGGTCCAGGCCCGCGATGCGCCGCTCCAGCTCGGCCGTGCGCTCGGACATGATCCGCACCGACATCTCGCACGCCTGGACCGGCCCGTCCGGTTCGGCGCAGGGCATCAGCTGGGCGATGTCGTCGGTGGTCAGGCCGGCGGCGAGCAGCTCGCGGATCTTGGCCACGGCCGCCACGGACACCTCCGGATAGCTGCGGTACCCGTTCGGGCCGCGGTCCGGATGCAGCAGTCCCTGCTCCTCGTAGTAGCGCAGCAGCCGGGTGCTGACGCCGGTCCGGTGCGCGAGTTCGCCGATCAGCATGTGACCGTCCACACGCTCGCCTTGACCTTCACATCCATGTGAATCCCTAACCTCCGACGCATGACAACGATTCCCCTGCAGACCACCGTGCACGGCTCCGGCCCCGGTATCGTCCTCGCGCACGGCGCCGGCGGTGCGATCGAGAGCAACTTCAGCGTGGTGCTGGCCGACCTGGCCGCCGCCCACACCGTGGTCGCCTCCGACTACCCCGCCGACGACACCGTGCTCGATCTCGACGCCCTCGCCGACGCGCTGGTCGCGGCCGCGGTCGACGCGGGCGTGCCGACCTTCACGGTCGTCGGTTTCTCGCTCGGCACGGTCGTCGCCGTGCGCGCCGCCGCCCGGCATCCGGAACGGGTCACCGGTCTGGTGCTCACCGCCGGGCTGGCCGCGCCCGACAACCGCGCCCGGCTGGCGGTGCGGGCCTGGCAGGATCTGCTGGCGCGCGGAGCGTACGAGAGCTTCGCGCGGCTGGTCCTGCTGACCGGTTTCTCGACCGAGTTCGTCAACGCGCTGCCCGCGTCGGCGATCGACGAGCTGGTCGCGCAGACCGCCGCCGCGATCCCGGGCGGCACGCGGCAGCAGGCGGCACTGATCGAGACGGTCGACACCACCGCCGACCTGGCCGGCATCGCGGTACCGACGCTGATCGTGAACACGACCGCGGATCTGCTCGTCGATCCCGCCAACTCGCGCGCGCTGGCCGCCGCGATCCCCGGCGCCGAGTACACCGAGATCGACGCGGGCCACGTGGTCATGGCCGAGCGGCCCGACGCGTGGCGAAAGGTGCTGCTGGACTTCCTGTCCCGGCGCGGGCTCTAACCGAGAGTCCGCAGCCGCGGCCACACCTGCGACCACGGCCGCACCGGGTCCCGGCAGACGAACAGCGGCGCGCCCTGCTCGTCGTTGTCGATGCCGAGTCCGTTGTCGAGCATGCCCGCCGGCTCGACCACCGCACACAGGTCGGCGAGTCGCTCGCGCTGGATGCCGACGGTGAGCACCGTGGTCGCGGAGTCGGGCGGCGGGCCCCACCAGCCGTACGCGTTGTGGCCCGAATACGGTGTCGGCAGCCCGTATTCGGCGCCATAGCGTTCGACGGCACCGGCTTCGCCGTAGTTCGCGGTGAGGATCGCCGCGTCGGGCGGCCGGGCTGCCGCGATCTGCGCGACCACCCGTGGCCAGCCGATCGTCTCGCCCGCGTCGTAGTTCACCGCGAGCACCGGCGAGTCCGGCACCGCGGCCACCGGCAGGACCGGCAGGAACAGCACGGCCGACAGCGCCGCGTTCACCGCGAGCACCGAACCCACCGCCGCCCAGCGCTTCCGGTGACTGTCGAGCGCCGCGGCGAGCCCGACCGAGCCGGCCGCGAGCAGCACCGGATACATCCCGCCGAGGTAGTACGCCTTCCCACCGGCCGCGAGGAACAGCCCGAACAGCAGGCCGTAGGCGAGCGGGAACGCCCGATATCGCGAGCGCCACAGCCGCCACAGCCCGTACCCCCACAGCGGCACCAGCAGCGGACCGAACAGCCCGAACTGCAGGAGCACGAACATGATCGGCGAATCCGAGGTGCCCGACGACCCGCCCGCGATCGCCCGGCTCAGCGTCCACTGCGGCCAGCCATTGCCCGCCTGCCACCACAGGTACGGCGCCGCGAGTACCGCCGCGATCCCGATCGCGGCCGCGAAATACCTGGTGGCGAACATTTTTCGCGCATCTGTCAGCAGGACGGCGGCCACCAGCGCGCCGATCGGGACGACGATCAGCACCTTGTTCTGCACCCCGAGCCCGGCCACCGCGCCCACCGCGAGCCACCACCGCGGGTCGGCGCCGCCGAGCAACTTCAGCACCAGCAGGCAGATCAGCGACCAGGCGGCCAGGTCGAACACCGTGGTCCCGAACAGGTGCCCGGCGGCCTGCGTCAGCGACGCGCCCGCCACCGCGGCCGCCGCCAGCGCCCGCGCGCCACGGCCACCACCCAGCTGTTTCGCCATCAGTCCGGCACACACCACGACGAAGGTCGCGGCGGCGACCGCGGGCAGCCGTAATACCCACAGCGCATCGGGGTCGATGGCCGACATCAGCCGGGCCAGCGCGGGCGTCAGCGGCGGCTGATCGGGATACCCCCAGTCCAGCCGCCGTCCGGCGGCCAGGAAGTACAACTCGTCACGGTGGTAGCCATAGCGCGTCGTGGTGATCGACAGAACCACGGCGAAAACCGACGCGATTGCGGTCACTCGTCCAGAATGACACGGAATCGCCGATTTCCCGGACATCGACGAGCTTCTTACTCCGGAGTAAGATAGTCTTACCGAGGAGTAAGATAGCTGGGGTCCCCAACGCCCCGACAGCCGAGGAAATCAGGTGATGATGAGCACTCGAGACAGCGCGACGAAGCGACGTCCGAACGACACGTCCGCAGTCGGCCTCAGCCAGCCCAAGCGGGACTGGATGGGCACGGCGATGCGCGCTTTGACGACCATTACCGGGTCGGAGCTCGCCGAGAAGTACAACCTGCGCAAGCCCATCGAACGCGTCACCTACGAGGGCACCAAGACCGGGTTCCGCACCCTGGGCGCGGCCACCCGCACCTTCGCCAAGGTCACCGGCGGCGGCCAGCCCAAGCGCCTGCCCGACAACGAGTCCAAGACCAAGGACTACTTCGACCTCACCCCGTCCGACGAGCAGCAGATGATCGTCGAGACCGTGAAGGACTTCGCCGGCGAGATCCTGCGCCCGGCCGCCTACGAGGCCGACAACGCGGCCAAGGCCCCGCGCGACCTGCTCGAGCGCGCCGCCGAACTCGGCATCACCCTGATCAATGTCCCCGAGGAGCTCGAGGGCGCGGCGGGCGAACGTGGCGCCGTCACCAACTCGCTGGTGGCCGAGGCCCTCGCGCACGGCGACATGGGCCTGGCCCTGCCGATCCTGGCGCCCAGCGGCGTCGCGGTCGCGCTGTCGCAGTGGGGCACCGACGCGCAGCAGCAGACCTACCTGCCCGCCTTCACCGGCGAGAACGTGCCGCAGGCCTCGGTCGTCATCAGCGAGCCGCGCGCGCTGTTCGACCCGTTCGCCCTGCAGACCAAGGCCACCCGCTCCCCCAGCGGCTTCCGCCTCAACGGCGTGAAGAGCCTGGTCCCGGCCGCCGCCGACGCCGAGCTGTTCATCGTGGCCGCCGAGCTCGACGGCCGCCCCGCGCTGTTCATCGTCGAGTCCGACACCGCGGGCCTGTCCGTGGAGGCCGACCCGAGCATGGGTCTGCGCGCCGCGGGCCTGGGCCGGCTGATCCTGGACAACGTGGCCGTCGGCGCCGAGGCCGTGCTCGGCGACGGTGACGCCAAGACCCGCGCGCAGGAGTACACCGACGCGGTGCAGCTGGCCCGCCTCGGCTGGTCCTCGCTCGCCATCGGCACCGGCCAGGCCGTGCTCGACTACGTGATCCCGTACGTGAACGAGCGCGAGGCGTTCGGCGAGCCGATCTCGCACCGGCAGGCGGTCGCGTTCATGGTCGCCAACATGGCGATTGAGCTCGACGGCCTGCGGCTGGTGACCCTGCGTGGCGCCTCCCGCGCGGAGCAGGGCCTGTCGTTCGGTCGCGAGGCGGCGCTGGCGCGCAAGCTGGCCACCGACAAGGGCATGCAGATCGGCCTGGACGGCGTGCAGCTGCTCGGCGGTCACGGCTTCACCAAGGAACACCCGGTCGAGCGGTGGTACCGCGACCTGCGAGCCGTCGGCGTTGCCGAGGGCGTGGTGCTGGTCTAGTCGGTCCGTCTTCGATACCCAGGAGAATTCCATGATCAATCTCGAACTCCCCAAGAAGCTGAAGGCGAGCGCCAACCAGGCCCACCAGGTCGCCTCCCAGATCTTCCGTCCCATCTCGCGCAAGTACGACCTCGCCGAGCACGCGTACCCGGTCGAGCTCGACACCATGGCCGCCATGGTCGAAGGGCTGGCCGACTCCGGCACCCAGAAGATCGGTGGCGCCGCGGGCGGCCGCAACGACGAGGCGGGCGAGACCGACATCCTCGCCAACGCCAACGGCGGCAACATGTCCGCGCTGCTCAACGCGCTCGAGACCTCGTGGGGCGATGTCGGCCTGATGCTGACCATCCCCTACCAGGGCCTGGGCAACGCCGCGATCGCCGCGGTCGCCACCGACGAGCAGCTGGCCCGCTTCGGCAAGGTGTGGGCCTCGATGGCCATCACCGAGCCGTCCTTCGGGTCGGACTCGGCCGCGGTCACCACCACCGCCGTCCTCGACGGTGACGAGTGGGTCCTCAACGGCGAGAAGATCTTCGTCACCGCCGGTGAGCGCTCCACCCACATCGTGGTGTGGGCCTCGGTCGACAAGAGCCTGGGTCGCGCGGCGATCAAGTCCTTCGTCGTCCCGCGCGACGCTCCGGGCCTGTCGGTGGCGCGGCTCGAGCACAAGCTCGGCATCAAGGCCTCCGACACCGCCGTGCTGCTGCTGCAGGACTGCCGCATTCCCGCGGACAACATCCTGGGCTCGCCGGAAGTGAACGTGGAGAAGGGTTTCGCGGGGGTCATGCAGACCTTCGACAACACCCGCCCGCTGGTGGCCGCCATGGCCATCGGTGTCGCCCGCGCCGCGCTCGAGGAACTGCGCACCATCCTCACCGAGGCCGGTGTCGAGATCTCCTACGACACCCCCGCGATGAACCAGCACGCCGCCGCGGCCGAATTCCTGCGCATGGAAGCCGATTACGAGTCGGCCTACCTGCTGGCCCTGCGCGCCGCCTGGATGGCCGACAACAAGAAGCCGAACTCGCTCGAGGCTTCCATGTCCAAGGCCAAGGCGGGCCGCACCGGCACCGACGTCACCCTCAAGGCCGTCGAACTCGCCGGCACCGTGGGTTACTCGCAGCGCCTGCTCCTGGAGAAGTGGGGCCGCGACTCGAAGATCCTCGACATCTTCGAAGGCACCCAGCAGATCCAGCAGCTGATCGTGGCTCGCCGGGTCCTCGGCAAGACCAGCGCCGAGCTCAAGTGAGCTGCTAGACAACAGAAATCCGGTGCGAGTCGACTTGCCGACTCGCACCGGATTTTTCTTTATGGTGGCTGGTCGTGTCGATCCGGTGCCGGTCGGCGGATCCAGTAATGACGCCGATACCTTCGACGCCGAATACCGAGTATTGACCGGATCTTCCGGGTTTGTCAGCATGGCTGTCGTGATGATTCTTCGACGAAAGGCCGATGGCGCGTAAGGCGCCGGGCCGCGTTCGTGCCGACAGGCCTCGCTCCGCGCGGGGCGAGTCCGGCACGAACCGACGTGTGGTTTCAGGGGTTTCCGCGCGGGCACAGCGCGAGATAGCCGATTTCGAGGATGCCCGATGGTGGCCGGGGGCGGTCGGCGAGGCGATGGCGGGCTGGGTGGCCGTCGCGCACGGACCGCGCCGACGGCTGCGCGAGGCGCGCTGGGACGGTGGCTGTGGAGAGCCGGGATGCTGTCCCTCCGTGAACAATTCGCGTGATGTGCTCGAGCAGGCGCTTCGGGTGCTGTCACGCGGTGCCGCGCGGGAGTTGCGGGCACTGATCCGCCCGCTCGACGAGCGATTCCTCGCCCGCACGCACCCCGATCCGCACGCCGCGGCCGACGAACCGTGGTGGCGGCGGCGCTGCTGAGGCCTACGGGGCCGGGCGGCCGGTGGCTACCAGGAGGAGATCCAGGGCGGGAGCCTCGATTTCGGTGGGGCCGGGGCCCTGGGTCCAGGTGGTGTCGGTGGCGGTGAGGCGGGTGCGGCGCAGGCGGGTGCGGGCGCCGTAGAAGCGGCTGGCCATAACGTGATCCAGGCAGGCCAGGACGGTGTCGGTGGGGGCGGTGCAGGTGCGGCCCAGCGGGCGGGCGATGTCCTGGCCGTGGACGATGAGGTCCACCAGCGGGTCGATGGGGGCGGCGCCGGGAGCACGGCGGGTGGAGTCGGCGGCGGCGCGCAGCTGGGTGATCAGGTCGGCCGGGGTGTGGCGGGCGGCGTAGTCGGTGGCCAGGCGGGCCGTCATCCGGTTCCAGTCGCCCCTGGCGCGGATCAGGCCGACGACGGTGTCGCGGACCGTGTCGGTGGAGGTGACGTGGGCGAGGACGTCGTGCACGGTCCAGCCGGCGCACGCGGACGGCCGCGCCCACTCGTCCGGGCCGAGGGTGTCGAGGAAATCGGCGAGGTCGAGCCGTTCGGCGCGCAGCCACGCCTGGATCCGGTCGCGGTCCATGGTCACTCCTGGGGTCGGTGATCTACCCACAGTGACGACCCGGCCGCGCCGGATTCATCGGTCACAGCGCGGTGGTGTCGTCCAGATGCAGCCTGCGATCGAGCCGGTGCGGGTTCACGTCGAGAAGTTTGCGATCCCATTTCCCCAGGTCGGCGGCCGCGGCGTAGGTGGTGTCGAGGAAGTGCAGCAGGGTCGCGTCGGGGTCCTCGCTCTGGCGGACCACCTCGTACGGGAGGACGAATTCGCCCAGCGTGGAATCCCAGGCGGCGCCTTCGGGACCGGCGGGCTCGCCGGAGTAACCGTCGGGGGCGGGATAGGAGTAGGCGTAGAACGTGCCCTCGGCGCCACCCGCCCAGAAACCGGCGCTGGCGCATTCCCGCGAGTACGCCTCTTCCATGACCCAGTCCGCGCAGTTCGGCGCGCCGCCCGGATGCAGCGGCGCGCTGCGGCCGGAGAAGCGGGTGCAGGCCAGGTCGAGCGATCCCCAGAAGACGTGCACCGGACTCGACTTCCCGGCGAACCCGGCCCGCCAGAGCCCGAAGACGCGCTGGATCTGGACCAGCTGCTGCCAGAACGTATGCACCGCGTCGCCGTCGTAGGAGCGGTGCGTGGTGTCCTCGGCGAACGGGATCGCCGGGTCCACCTCGTTGGGTGAGGCCTCGATGTCGACCACGATGTCCAGGCGCCCCAGCACATGGCCGAGTTCGGCGTAGAAGTCGGCGACGGTGCGTGGCCGCAGCGCGACGGTGGCGTGCCGGCCGTCGCTGGTCCGCAGCACCAGTTCGTGGTCGGTGAAGTCGAATTCGATGTCGAGCAACCGCCCGTCGACGGGAATCGCGCCGGTGGCCAGGCCGCGCGCGTTCACCGCGAAGGTGACGTTCCACCAGTGGTTGACCAGCGGTGTGCCCGCCATCTTCAGCTTGCCGATGATCTGGGTCCACATGTGCAGCGTGTCGCGGGTATCGATCCAGGAGTCCACGCGCAGCGCGGGCCAGACGGCCTTCGCCGGAGTCAGGTGGGGCATCGCGATCCTCGCTCTCTCGGCGCGTGACCGACGTGGGCCCGCCCGTTCACTGGCAGCCAGGAGCTGGCTGACTGGTCAACCGTCCGACACGTTCTGCGATGCCTCATCGTACGTCGACCCAGGTAGGGCGCGCAGCAACCGCATGTCAGCGCCCGTACAGTTGCCTGAGACTCCGAGTCCCATATAAAGTGAGATGCGCGCCACCCCGAAGGAGACGTCGCCGATGCTGTCAACCACGCTCAAGAACACCGCAACCGATCCCGAGTACCACGAGATCCTGCGCAACCTGTCCGAAGGCTCGGTGAACCGGCACTTCGATCCCTATGTCGACATCGACTGGGACGCACCGGAATTCGCCGTGCACGCCGATGACCCGCGCTGGATCATGCCGGAGGAGGACCCGCTGGGCCGCCACCCCTGGTACAAGGCGCAGCCGGTCGAGCGCCAGATCGCCATGGGCATGTGGCGTCAGGCGGGGATCGCCAAGGTCGGCCTGGATTTCGAGCAGCTGCTGATCCGCGGGCTGATGCAGTACCTGGTCTCGGTCCCCAATGGTGATCCGGAGTTCCGGTACGTCACCCACGAGGCGGCCGAAGAGTGCAACCACACGATGATGTTCCAGGAGATGATCAACCGCATCGGCTACCGCGATGTGGTCGGCATGGGCAGCATCGACCGCAAGCTGACGATGGCGATCTGGCCCGCGGTGAAGTACTTCCCGGAGCTGTTCTTCACGATGATCCTCGGCGGCGAGGAGCCGATCGATCACCTGCAGAAGTCGCTGCTGCGCGCCGGAGTCGACCTGCATCCGATGGTGCAGCGGGTGATGCAGATCCATGTGGCCGAGGAAGCCAGGCACATCTCGTTCGCGCACGAGTACCTGCGCCGCAATGTGCCCGGGATGAACCCGATCACCAAGGGTGTGCTGTCGGTGGCCTTCCCCATCGCCATGCGGGTGATGCTCGACATGATCATGACGCCGCCCAAGGAATTCGTGGAGAAGTTCGACATCCCCGCCGAGGTGATGCGCGAGGCGTACTGGGGCGGCGAGGAGTCGCAGACCACCATGCGCAACATCTTCGGCGACGTGCGCGCCCTGGCCACCAACAGCGGCATGATGAACCCGGTCGCCAAGCTCACCTGGCGGCTGCTCGGCATCGACGGCCCGGTCACCCGGTACCGCAGCGAGCCCGCGCGCAAGGTCGCCTGAGACCACCGCCGACGCCCGCCGGACCCCGGGTTCCGGCGGGCGCCCGCTTTCCGGGCCGGACTGTACACACCGATGTACAGTGGACTATGGCCGATTATGAAACTGTGCCGCTGACCGAATTACGGGGCCAGCTCGGTAGTGTCTTCGACGGGGTCTCCGCGAGCGGACGCCCGGTGATCGTGACGCGGGAGGGGAAGGAATTGGTCGCGGTGGTACCAGCCGAGGTGTTGCGGCACGGGGCATTGCCCCCCGCCTACTTCAACGACGACCTGCGCGAGCAGATCCTGGGCGGCCTCGACGACCGCATCAAACAGCATTCGGCCGACGAGATCGCCGACGCCGAGGCGAAACTCGACTCCCTCATGAGCGCACTGGACGGCACGGGCGCGGGCCTGCGGTGAGCGTCGCCGACCACACCGCGCTCACCTCGCTGGCCCGCTCGCCCCTGTTCGGCCAGGTGATCATGCGCCAGTTCACCCAGCAGCGCCGGATCATGGTGGTGCCCACCGTGAGTCTGATGGCCGCGATGCGCGCCGTCGACAACATCGACGAACTGGGCCGACTGCTCGACAACCGCGTCGCGGTGCGCTGGGCCGAACTCGACGCCGCCACCGCGATCCGCACCGGCACCACCGTGCCTATGGCCGACGACCACACCGAATGGCCGCTGGTCGCGCCCGTCGTCTTCACCGCGCAGCACCTGGACATGCCGGTGCTGACCGCCAAGCCGGAGCTGTATCGCGGGTACAAGGTGCAGATCGCGCCGATGCCGTAGGGCCGGTGCCCGCGCGCGGCGGCGCTGTCGGTTACCGTGCACGCAGCGACCGAGTAGTCGCGCGGCCCAGGCGGTATGACCGGGGGCCTGCTTCCTGAGCGAACGAATCACCAGAAAGAGCAGTACCAGGAACACTCGAGGAGAGCTGGTTATGCATCATCTGAGTTTCATGCGTCGCTTCACCACCGCGGTGGCCGCCACCTCGGCCGCCGTCGCCGTCGTCTTCGCGGCCCCCGCGGTCGCCGAACCGGCACCGCAGACCACCGTCGACGTGGCCGCGGCCGTGGCCCAGCTGCGCACGACCGTCGCGGACAACCCGGGCGCGCTCGCCGCCCTGGACAAGCTGGTCGAGAAGGGCACGGTCGAGGTCGCGCTGCCCGCCCAGCCGTTCCAGATCCCGGCCACCTCCGACATCGGCCAGAACGGCGCCGGCGCCGGCGTGTACGGCTCCGGCATCGCGCTCGACATCGACGGCTTCCGGATGGGCTTCTTCGGCGGCCCCGGCACCATCTCGCCCAACCAGGGCGGAGCCAAGCTCGAGGTCATGTGGCTGAATCTGACCAGCGGCCAGAGCGGCACCGCGGTGCTCACCGAGCACCAGGACGTGCCGGTGGACACCACCATCCGTTCCGCGCCGCTGAACACCGGCGGCGGCCTGGTCGTGGCCGCGGTCTTCGGCAACCTGTGGCACCGCTGGTCGGTGCCGGTCGACGAGGCGCACCCGGACGGCTACGCCTACCAGCTGGGCACCATCCAGCAGCCGTCCTTCGGCGCCGTCACCCGCTAGTCCCCCACCGAGCGCACCCCGGAACCCCGACGGGTCCGGGGTGCGTTCGCGTGGACGACTGCAGCGCAACGGGTTCGCGGTGGCGTAGGTTTGCCGCGTGGATCTGGTCGACCGACTCGAAGAACTGGAACGGCGGGTTGCCGCCCTGGAGAACGCACGGCCCGGCGGCGGTGACGCCGACCTGCCGTGGGCGGTGGCGCGGCTGCGGCAAGAATTCGACGCGGGCGGCGTGCGCAACGGCGGTGTCCTGCTGGCCGGCGCGCTGCAACTGCCCACCGGCGAACGGCTGGACTGGCAGGCGCAATTCGCCACCGACGCCATCGTGGACGATGTCTGGACGCACGAGACCGCCACGTGCCTCGCCGTGCTGGCCAATCCGGTGCGGCTCCGGTTGCTGCGCGAGATCGTCTACGGCAGGCGCACCGCGGCCGACCTCGCCGCCATCGAGGAGCTGGGCACCTCGGCCGAGATCTATCAGCATCTGCGGCAGCTGGCCGCGGTCGGCTGGCTGCAGACCGCGGGCCTCGGACGGTTCGAGGTGCCCGAGGGCAGGCTGGTCCCGCTGCTCGCCGCGTTGGCGAGCGCGCAACGGTGATCGAAGAAATGTCCTAATTGCCCGTTTAGAATCCTGTGATCCAGGGCACAGGGACTGCTACCGTGAGCATCCAGGGATCGATGCTGTGGAGGTAGCCGAGTGAACGTGACCCATCTGCTCGAAAGCGTGAAGGCACTGGGTGTGCTGCGCAAACGCGGCGTCTCCGATCCGACGCAGCCGCTCGAGACCCTGCGGACGATGAAGGAATCCAAGATCTACGGCCCGCAGGCCACCCTGGTCCGTCACTCCGCCCGCATCGCCCCCGACCAGGTCGCCCTGGCCGACGAACGCGGCGAGCTGACCTACCGGGAACTCGACGAGCAGTCCACCGCGGTGGCCCGCGGGCTGCACGACGCCGGCATCACCGAGGGCACCGTGATCGCGGTGCTGGCGCGCGACCATCGCGGGCTGATCATGTCGATGATCGCGGCGGGCAAGCTGGGCGCGCGGATCGCGCTGATGAACACCGGTTTCGCCAAGCCGCAGTTCGCCGAGGTGTGTCAGCGCGAGAACGTGCGCGCCGTCCTGCACGACAGTGAGTTCATCGGCCTGCTCGACGCGCTGCCGCCGGAGCTGCCGCGCTTCCTCACCTGGGTCGACGAGGGCACCGAACTGCCCGCGGGCGCCACCTCGTTCGACGACCTCATCGCGAGCAACTCCACCGAACCGCTGCCCGCGCCGAGCAAGCCCGGCGGCTTCATCATCCTCACCAGCGGCACCACCGGCCTGCCCAAGGGCGCGCCGCGCACCAAGGTGACCCCGATGGCGACCGCGCAGTTCGTGGACCGGGTGCCCTTCCCCAAGCGCGGCACCATGATGATCGTGTCGCCGATCTTCCACAGCACGGGTCTGGGCACCTGGCTGGTCGGCAGCATCCTGTCGAACAAGATCGTCATGCGCCGCCGCTTCGACGCCGAGGCCACCCTGGCCGCGATCGCCGAGCACAAGGTGGAGATGCTGGTCTGTGTGCCGACCATGCTGCACCGGCTCACCGAACTGCCCGCCGAGGTGCGCGCCAAGTACGACCTGTCCTCGCTGAAGGTCATCCTGTTCGCCGGCTCCGCGCTTTCGCCGGAACTGTGCGTCCGCGCCACCGAGGCGTTCGGTCCGGTGCTCTACAACCTGTACGGGTCCACCGAGGTGGCCATCGCGACCATCGCGACCCCGCCCGAGCTGGCCGAGGCGCCGGGTACCTGCGGGCGCTCCCCGATCACCTGCGAGGTCCGCCTCTACGACGAGAACGACCAGCGGGTCACCGCCCCGGAGACCGCGGGCCGGATCTTCGTGCGCAGCGGCGCGCCCTTCGAGGGCTACACCGACGGCCGCAACAAGCAGATCATCGACGGCTTCATGTCCAGCGGCGACCTGGGCCACTTCACCGCGAGCGGCCTGCTCATGGTCGACGGCCGCGACGACGACATGATCGTCTCCGGCGGCGAGAACGTCTTCCCGCAGGAGGTGGAGAACCTGCTGGTGGAGCGCCCCGACGTGTTCGACGTCGCGGTGGTCGGCGTGGACGACGTGGAGTTCGGCAAGCGCCTGCGCGCGTTCGTCGTGCTCGAGGAGGGCCACACCACCGACGCCGCCGCGATCCAGGCGCACGTCAAGGAGAATCTGGCCAGGTACAAGGTGCCGCGCGAGGTGGTCTTCCTCGACGAACTGCCGCGCAACGCCACCGGCAAGATCCTGCGCCGGGTGCTGGTCGACTATGAGGTTTCACAGTGATCGCGATCTCGGATGCTTGCTATTGTTAGCACCAGCACTGGATCTCGATGACGCGGTCCGGCCCCGCGTGTTCGCCGTGGGATCGGTCTGCCGGAAGGCTGTTCGATGTCTCTGTCTCTGCCCGCGCTGAGTGGGACCGCCCGGCGCGCCGGTGATTTCGCGCTCGGCGTCAAGGTCATGATGGACCGCAAGCTGTTCAATCCGCTGCGCCCCGACCATGCCGCCCGCTCGTTCTTCAACGTCTCGAAGTTCGGCCCGTTCGCCGGTGTGGTCATGCACGCCGCGCAGACGCGGCCGGACGCGGGCGCCATCGTCGACGAGCGGGGTGAACTCACCTTCGGGCAGCTCGACGAGCAGTCCACCGCGCTGGCTCGCGGGCTGCGCGCGAGCGGCATCGCCGAGGGCGACGTCATCGCGGTGCTGGCCCGCGATCATCGCGGCATGGTGCTGAGCCTGCTCGCGGCGGGCAAGCTGGGCGTGCGCGCGGTGCTGATGAACACCGGTTTCGCCAAGCCGCAGTTCGCCGACGTGGCCGCGCGCGAGAAGGTCAAGGCGGTGCTGCACGACAGCGAGTTCGTCGACCTGATGAGCGCCATCCCCGCCGAGATCCCGCGGGTGCTCACCTGGGTGGACGAGGCCCACGGCGTCGACCCGTCGATTCCGACCGTGGAGTCGCTCTCGGCGGGCCGTTCGGTGGCGCCGCTGACCCCGCCGGCCAAGCCGGGCGGCATGGTCATCCTGACCAGCGGCACCACCGGCACCCCCAAGGGCGCCCCGCGCGACAAGGTGAGCCCGTTCGCCTCCGCGCAGTTCGTCGACCGGGTGCCGCTGCCCAACAACGGCACCATGATCATGGCGGCGCCGATCTTCCACGGCACCGGTCTGTCGCAGTTCACCCTCGGCCTGGCGCTGGGCAACCGGGTGATCTTCCAGCAGCGCCGGTTCGATCCGGAGCAGACGCTGGCCAATATCGTGAAGTACCGGGCGGATTCGCTGATCGTGGTGCCCACCATGCTGCAGCGCATCCTCGACCTGGACGACGCGGTACTGGCGAACTACGACCCCAAGACCATCAAGGTCATCTTCGCGGCCGGCTCGGCCATCGCGCCCGACGTGGTGACCCGCACGCTGGACTACTTCGGTGACAGCCTCTACAACCTGTACGGCTCCACCGAGTGCGCGGTGATGACGGTGGCCACCCCCGCCGATCTGCGCAAGGCGCCGACCACCGCGGGCAAGGCGCCGGTCGGCATCCGGATCGTGCTGCTCGACGAGAACCGCAAGCCGATCACCGAGCCGAACGTCACCGGCACCATCTTCGTCGACAACGGTTTCGCCTTCACCGGGTACACCGACGGACGGACCAAGGAGATCGTCGACGGCATGATGTCCTCCGGCGACGTCGGCCATTTCGACGCCGACGGCCTGCTCTACATCGACGGCCGCGACG
This sequence comes from Nocardia asteroides, assembly GCF_900637185.1. Lineage (NCBI taxonomy): Bacteria > Bacillati > Actinomycetota > Actinomycetes > Mycobacteriales > Nocardiaceae > Nocardia > Nocardia asteroides. The sequence continues at coordinate 6,099,979 of NZ_LR134352.1, forward strand.
ACGACATGATCGTCTCCGGCGGCGAGAACGTCTTCCCGCTCGAGGTGGAGAACCTCATCGCGGGCCGCCCCGACGTGTTCGAGGCGGCCGTGGTCGGTGTCGACGACCGCGACTACGGCAAGCGGCTGCGCGCGATCGTGGTGCCCGGCCCGGACTCGGCCCGCGATCCCCAGGAGATCAAGGACTTCGTCAAGGAGAACCTGGCCCGGTACAAGGTGCCGCGCGAGGTGATCTTCCTCGACGAGCTGCCCCGCAACGCCACCGGCAAGCTGCTGCGCAAGCCGCTGATCGAGATGAGCGTCGAGGAGGCGTGAGCCGCCCGCCCGCATCGCGGCCGGACGGCCGATACCGGTCGTCTATCATCAGCCGGTGATCATCGAGTTCGAGCAGGCGTCCGCGCCGCCGCGTGCCCTGGGCGCGCGGCTGCGTGGCGCCTGCGCCGGCTCGATGTCGGGCGCGCTCTCGCTGGCCGCCCACGGGCTGGTCTCCGGCGGCGCGTTGCCGGGCAGCACCACGGTGGTCCTGCTGGCCGCGGTCTCGGCGGTGATCGGCGCGGTCGTCGCCGGTATCGGACCGCTGCGCCGGGGCGCGACCGGTCTGGCGGCGGTGCTGCTGGGCGGTCAGCTGCTGGGCCACACGACGATGAGCTGGTCCGGGCACGCCCACCACGGCGACGACTCGCTCGGCCTCGGCATGCTCACCGCGCACGCCGTGGCCGCGGTACTCGCGGCCGCGATCATCCTCGGTACCGAGGCCGCCTACCGGATCGCCTGCGCCGTCGTGGCGCGGGTCCTGCCCCTGCGGTACCGCTCGCCGCGTGTACCCGACCCGGCGCCGCTGCGTCTGGTCCATCGTGACCGCGTCATCCTGCGGATCTTCGCCGCGCAGTCGCTGCGCACCCGCGGTCCGCCGCTCGCGATTCCTTTCTGAACTTTTCCCTCACCCGGTGCGCGGTTCTCGCCGTGCGCTGTCGCGCGTCTTCGCCGGACCGATCGGACTCGATGTCGGTTCGCCGCCGGACGTGCGTGCACAGCGCCCTCGAACCGCACCCGTGTGCACCGCCGTCGCCCCCGGACGCAGCACGTGCTGCCGCCCGGGCGAGGCTGTGCACCCTTCGGCGCGCCGGGTTCCCGTACTCCAGAAACGAATCACGATGAGCATCACGGACACCCGTCCGGCCGAGGACGAACCCGTCTCGGCACCACCGGTCTCCGGTGGACGTCCCCGCTCCGGCGCCCGCCGGGGCCTCCGTCTCTATCCGCTGGCCCTGCGCCTGCACTTCTACGCGGGCATCTTCGTCGCCCCGTTCATCCTGATCGCGGCGCTCACCGGCGCGCTCTACGCGATCGCACCGACCATCGAGGGGTTCGTCTCGCGCGATCTGCTCCAGGTCGACACCTCCGGCCCCGCCCAGCCGCTGTCGGCCCAGGTCGGCGCCGCCGTGGCCACCACACCGGACCTCACCCTGGTCGCCGTGGCCCCCGCGCCCGCCGACGGGGAGACCACCCGGGTGCTGTTCAACGACCCCACACTCGGTGATTCCGAGCGGCTCTCGGTGTTCGTCGACCCACACACCGCCCAGCCGGTCGGCGAGTCGGTGGTCTACGGCAGCGGCGGCGCGCTGCCGCTGCGGACCTGGATCAGCGAATTCCATCGCAGCCTGCACCTGGGCGAGACCGGCCGGCTCTACAGCGAGCTCGCCGCGTCCTGGCTGTGGGTGATCGCCCTGTTCGGGCTGGTGCTGTGGGTGCACCGGGTGCGCAAGCGCCGGGCCCGGCGCTCGGCCGGATGGCTGCTCGCGCCGGATCTGTCCGAGCCCAAGCGGCGCAAGCTGAACTGGCACGGCGCGATCGGTGTGTGGATCCTGCCGGTGGCGGTGCTGCTGTCGGCGACCGGCATCACCTGGTCGGCCTACGCGGGTGAGAACGTCACCGCGCTGCGCGAGGAGATGAGCTGGACCACGCCCGCGGTGAACGTGAAGCTGCCCGGCGCGGCCGGTCCGGCGCAGTCGGCGGGCGGGGATCACCACAGCGCGGGCCACACCGCGCCCGCCCCGGTCGATGCCACGGCCCGGATCGCCCAGCTCGACACCGTGTGGGCGACCGCGCGGGTCAACGGCATCGATCAGGCCGCCGAGATCGCGATCCCGGCGCAGCCGGAGAAGGCGTTCGCCGTCAAGGAACTGCGCAAGTCCGGCACCTACAGCATCGACTCGGTGGCCGTCGACGGCACCGGCACGGTCACCGACCGGCTGGCCTTCGCCGATTGGCCGCTGATGGCCAAGCTGACCAACTGGGGCATCGCCTTCCACATGGGTCTGCTGTTCGGGCTGCCGAACCAGCTGCTGCTGCTCGCGGTGGCGCTGGGCCTGTGCGCGCTGATCGTGCTGGGCTACCTGATGTGGTGGAAGCGTCGTCCGACCCGGGCGACGAGCCGTTTCGCGGTCGGCACCGCGCCCCGTCGCGGTGTGCTGCGCAAGACCTCGCTGTGGCTCACGGTCCCGCTGGTCGCGGCCGCGCTGCTGATCGGCTGGTTCATCCCGCTGATCGGCGTGAGCCTGCTCGGCTTCCTGCTGATCGATCTCGGTCTGGGACTCGCCGCGCGCGCCACCCCTGCCGCCTGACCCACTCCCCCACACGGCGCGGCGAAAACGCCACGCCGACACAACTTTTCCCGTTCGCGGGTGCCGTCGTGATGACGCGCGCCCGCCGACGCTACCTACCGATGAAGGAATCACCGAAAGCCATGAAGCTCCTCACCCTCGCCCTCGCCGCCGCCACCCTGCTGACCGCGGGCACCGCCGCCGCGGGCGCCGCGCACGCCGAGCAAGCGCCGATCAACTTCACCGCCGAGGCTGTCGGCGGCGCCTCGCTGATCACCACGGACGCGGGCTCGCTGGTCGCCGAGGACGGCGCGTTCCAGGTCGTGGCCGCCGACGGCACCGTCGTCGCCGCCACTCCGCTGCACTTCCGGCTCGACGACTTCGAGTTCCCGATCACCGCGGAGATCTCCGGCCGCACCGCCACCCTCACCCCGCAGCTCGACCCGGCCAAGGCGGTGTACAAGCCGGTGGCGCTGCCGTTCGAGAACTCCGCGCCGTGGAAGTCGGAGTACGACCGGGAGAAGGACGCCTGGAGCCGGATGACGGGCACGATCAGCCTGGGCGCGAGCGTCGGCGCGCTGGTCGGCGGCATCGCCGGTGGCGCGGTGGGCTGCGTACTGGGCGGCATCGTCGGCGCCACCGTCGCCTCGGCGACCATCATCGGCCTGTTCGGCCCGTTCCTCCCGGCCGCGGCCGTCGGCTGCATCGGCGGCATCCTGGCCGTGGGTTCCCTCGGCGCCCTGGCGGGCCAGATCTTCATCGCCGCCCCGGTCGCGGTCGGCGCCGCGATCCAGTACTTCACCACCATCAACGCCCCGTTCACCCCGCCCGCCAAGTAGGCGTCGTCCTCGCGCACCGGGCCCGAACCCGACACAATCGGCAGGGAACCCGGTGAGTGGAGGTCTGGTCGATGGTGGTGTCGCGTCGGCGGCTGTTGCAGTTCGGTGCGTCCGGTTCGGTGGCGGCGCTGGTCGGCGTCTCGGCGGTGAGCAGCGCCCGGTTCGCGGCGCCGCGGCGGCTCGGTGAGCCGTTCTCGCTGGGGGTCGCCTCGGGTGATCCCACGCCGGACGGGTTCGTGCTGTGGACGCGGCTGGCGCCGGACCCGCTCGCACCGGACGGCTACGGCGGGATGACCGTCGACGCGGTGACCGTCGACTACGAGGTCGCCGAGGACGAGCGCTTCGCCCGGGTGGTGGCGCGCGGTTCGGCGGTGGCCACCCGGGCGCTGGGCCACAGCGTGCACCCGGAGGTCGCCGGGCTGGCCCCGGACCGGTGGTACTTCTACCGGTTCCGGGCCGGTTCGGCGCTGTCCCCCGTCGGCCGCACCCGGACCGCGCCCGCGCCGGGCAGCCCGACCGCGCGGATGCGGTTCGCCTTCGCGTCGTGTCAGTCGTGGAGTTCGGGCTACTACACCGCCTACGACCACCTCGCGGCCGAGGACCTGGACCTGGTGGTGCATCTGGGCGACTACATCTACGAGAGCTCGTGGGTGCTGGCCCGTCGCGGCGCCACCGCCCCACCGCAACTCGACGGTGAGGCCGTGAATCTGGCCGGCTACCGCCTGCGTTATGCCCAGGTCAAGGCGGAGGCACCGGTGCAAACGGCGCACGCGGCCTTCCCGTGGCTGGTCACCCTCGACGACCATGAGATCGACAACAACTGGGCCGGCGCGCAACCGGGTCTCGGTGTCGACATCCACCGGCTGCCGCCGCTGTTCCGGCGCCGCAAGGCGGCCGCCTTCCAGGCGATGTACGAGCATCAGCCGATGCGCCTGGCCCAGCTGCCCGCCGGACCCGCGATGCACCTGCATCGCCGGTACCGCTTCGGCGATCTGGCCGAGTTCACCATGATCGACACCAGGCAGTACCGCTCGCCGCAGGCCTGTGGCGACGGTTCGGCCGTCACCGGCTGCGCCGACCGGTACGCGACCGACCGCACGATTCTGGGTGCGGCGCAACGGGAGTGGCTCGTCGACGGTCTCACCACCTCCTCGACCCGCTGGCAGGTGCTCGGCAATCAGGTGGCCATGGCGCAATCCGACTACGACCCGGGGCCGGATCTACGCCTCGGCACCGACGCCTGGGACGGCTACGTGGCAGACCGCGACACCGTGCTCGGCGCGGCCAGGCAACGGTCCGCGGGCAACCTCGTGGTGATCACCGGTGACCGGCACGAGAACTGTGTGGCCGACCTGCGCGGCGACTACACCGACCCCGCATCACCGGTCGTCGCCACCGAGTTCATCGGCACCTCGATCTCCACCGGTGGCGACGGCGCCGACCTCACCGACGGCGGCCGGGTGCTGCTCGCGGCCAACCCGGATCTGAAGTTCTACAACCGGCAGCGCGGCTACGCGCGGGTGGAGCTGGATCAGCGGCTGTGGCGCACCGACTTCCGGGTGGTGCCCTATGTCACCACCCCCGGCGCGCCGATCTCCACGCGAGCGAGTTTCGTCGTCCAGGACGGTGTGCCGGGCGCGGTGCAGGTCTGAGGCCGATCAGGGCACCGAGACCGGGCGCAGGCAGCTGTCCAGCGGGGTGACGACGGAGCAGAGCGCGGGGTCGCGGGTGGGGCGGTAGTCCGGCGGGACACCGTCGGCCGCGGTGATGGCGCGGTAGGCGGCCACCGCGTCGGTGGGACGGCGGGTCAGGCCGGGGTCGTAGGCCACATCCACCGTATAGAGGCCGAAACGCGGTGCGTAGCTGCCCCATTCGTAGTTGTCGGTGAGGCTCCAGTAGTTGTAGCCGATCACGTCGATGCCGTCGAGCCGCGCGCGCTGGATCCAGTACACCGTGTCACGCAGGTGGTCGGCGCGGGTGTAGCCGTCGGCGCGCGGCGCGCCGTTCTCGGTCGGCAGGCCGTTCTCCACCACATAGATCGGCAGCCGCGGGAAGCGTTCGGCGTACACGCGCAGGGTGTAGTAGATGCCCTCCGGCTCGATCGCGTTCTTCCACAGCTCGTCGCCCAGCAGCGCGGTGGTCGGCGGATGCTGCAGCGAGGTGCCGTAGTAGAAGTCGATGCCGAGGTAGTCGAGTTTGGCGCGCACCCGGTCGACGAACAGCAGGTCCGTCAGGTTCTGCACGATCGGGTACTGCGCCACATTGCTGGTGACGCGCGCGCCCGGCTGGCGCTGATGGATGTAGTCGTAGATCGCGCTGTGCGCCTGCACCAGCCGGTCGAACATCGGCTGGATGTCGAGCGCCCCGATGTCACCGATCTTCAGCGACTGCGCGACATACCCCATCGGTTCGTTGATCGTCACCCACAGCGGATCGAACGCCGCGTACCGGTCGACCACGCGCTGCATATTGGCCAGCCAGTCCGCCACCATGGCCTGGTTCTTCCAGCCGCCCCGGTCCAGCGCCCAGCCCGGGACGACCCAGTGGTCCAGGGTGAGCATCGGCCGCATGCCCGCGGCGCGGATCTTGGCGAGCACGGCGTCGTAGAAGCCGAAGTCGGCGTCGGACCACACCCCGGCCCGGGGCTGCACCCGCGCCCATTCGATGCTCAGCCGGTAGACCCCCACGCCCAGCCCCGCGGCCAGATCGATGTCCTCGGCGTAGCGGTGGTAGAAGTCGACCGATTCGCCGTATCGGTGCCTGGCCTTGCCGGAATTGGCGTATCGGCTCCAATTGCTGTCCGGCGCGGAGCCTTCGGACTGGAAGCCCGACATCGACACGCCCCAGAGGAAGTCGCGGCCGAGCGCGGGCACCGTCCGGGGCGCGGGTGCGCCGGAACTCGACCCACCGCCATCCGCCGGCGCGGCCCCCGCCACGGTGCCGCCGCTCGCGACCAGGGCCGCCACCGACAGAATCGTGCACAGAATGCGTCTCATGCGGCAGAATCTCCCCGGGGATGTGTAGCGTAGCGCGTGGCCCGGCACCGACGTCCGGAAGCCCGCACTCTACTGGTCAATTGTTCAAATTGATGGCTTTTCAGTCCACTTTCCGCGCTCCGGCGGCCGGTTCGGCGAGGAACACGCGGGGCGGGGCGAATCCGGCTCCGGCGAACCGTCGTTCGATCTCCGCCGTGACGCGGTCGGTGGCGGTGCGGTCGACCAGGGCGAGCACACTGCCGCCGAAGCCGCCGCCGACCAGCCGCGCCCCGTGCGCGCCCGCGGCCAGGGCGGCGTCGACCGCGAGATCGAGCGCCGGCGCCGACACCGCGAAGTCCTCGCGCAGGGATCGGTGCGAGGCGGTGAGCAGCGGGCCGACGACACGCGGGTCGGCGCCGGCGCGCAATCGGTCGGCCACCGCACGCACCCGGGCGTTCTCCCCGATCACATGGGTCGCGCGGCGGCGCAGCAGCGGATCGGCCAGGCGAGGCAGGTCGGCCTCGCTCGCGTCGCGCAGCGCGGGCACGCCCAGGGCCGCGGCGGCCGCCTCGCACTGGGCGCGGCGCTCGGCGTAGCCGCCGTCGGCGAGGTCGTGGGGGTGGCCGGTGTCGGCGACGAGCAGCGCCAGACCCGCGGCGTCGAGGTCGAACGGAATCTGTTCCGTCGAAACCGGTTTCGGTCCGCCCGGCGCGGTGTAGGCGCGCACGTCGAGGAACAGCGCGTGCCCGGCGGTGCACAGGATCGATGCCGTCTGGTCGAGCACACCGGTCGGCACCCCGGCGAACCGGTTCTCCGCGGCGTGGGCGATGTCGACCAGCGCGCGATCGGGCAGGCCGGGGGCGAACAGATCACGCAGCGCCACCGTCACCGCGCAGCACAGCGCGGCCGAGGACGACAGCCCGGCGCCGATCGGGACCGTCCCGTCGACCGCGAGCACCACACCGGTGACCGGGAGCCCGCGGCGGACGAACTCGCAGACGACACCGAGCGGATACCGCGACCACGCCGGCAGTCGATCGCGTTGCGCCGCAAGCTCTTCGACGCCGACCTCGACGACCTCTCCCGGCCGCTGCGCCGAGCGGAGCCGGACGCTGCCGTCGTCGCGCGCCGCGGCCGCGCAGACGACGCCGAGCGACAGCGCGATCGGCAGCACGAACCCGTCGTTGTAGTCGGTGTGCTCGCCGATCAGATTCACCCGGCCCGGCGCGAACCACCTGTGCATTCCCGCTCCCTTTCGTTCCCGGCGCTGCGCAGATCCCATCACATTCCAGCGGACCCCGGTGGTCGGGCACGCGGTGCCGAATCGGTATCCTCCAATGCCGTCAAGGGCGCGACATCGGGTGCCCGGACGTGTCATGATCGACTGAGTTGTAAAGGTTTTGAGCGTCGGCGTCAGCCGGCTGGGAATTCTGCTCGGACGACAACACTCGGTGCTCCCCGGCCGACGCCCCGCGAGAATTCACCGGCCTCACGTTCGATCGGCGCTCGTCGCGTGCGCAGCAGGATCGAGGGGGGCTGATGAGCATCAGCGAGACACACCGGGGGAACCTGCGCTGGTGCGCGGTGGTCCTCGGCGCGGCGGTGGCCGCGCTCGTCGCTCCGCTGTTCGGTACCCGGTCGTTGTCGCTGCTGTTGCTGGTCGTGATCGTGGCGGGCAGTCTGGCGATGATCGGCGCCGGGCTCTACCACCATCGGCCAGCGCACCCGATGCCCTGGTATCTGCTGGCCGCGTCGGTGCCGTTGTTCGCCACGGGCACCGCGATCGGGCAGCTCTGGCCCGCCACGCCCTGGCCTCCGCTCGACGATCTGTGCACCGTCACGGCGTATCTCTGTCTGGGGCTGGCCGCGGTGGGCTGGCTCCAGCCGCGCAGGCTGGTCGGCACCAGGGATCTCTGGCTGGATTCCACACTGATCGGGCTCAGCGCCCTGCTGGCTTCGTGGACCTTCCTGATCTCGCCGATCCTGCGTCAGTCCGCGGGCTTCGACACCGTGCTGGCCGCCGGTTTCCCGGTGATCGAGGCACTGCTGCTCACCGTGCTCGCGCATTCGCTGGCGACCGTGGTCCGCACCGAGACCGCGCTGCGATTGCTCCAGGCGGCGCTGATCGCGGTGCTGATCGGTGGTCTGCTCGACAGTCTCACCGCCGCCGGCACTCTCGCGGTCGGCAGCGAACTCGCGCTGGTGCCACAGCAGTGGGGGTACCTGCTGGCCGGGCTCGCCGCGCTGCACCCGACCATGGGCGCCACCCACGCCGACGCCGACGTACACCCGCACCGCTCGCGCAGGCGGGCCGGGGTGATCGCGGTGGCGCTGGTGGCCGCGTCGCTGGTCAGCGCGGTGGGCGCCGAGCTCGGGGCGGGCGACCGCGCGGTGATCTGCCTGCTGCTGACGCTGCTGCTGGCGGGCGTGCTGGTGCGCAGCGAACGCGCCATCGCGCGCAGTCTGCGCAGCGAACGCCGAGCCCAGTACCAGGCCGACCACGATCTGCTCACCGGCCTGTTCAACCGGAGCGCGCTACTGCGCGCACCGCACCGGCATCGCGCGGAGTGGGCGGGAAAACCGCTGTGCCTGTTGTTCATCGACCTGGACGGTTTCAAGATGGTCAACGACAGTTACGGGCACGCGGTCGGCGACGAGCTGATCGCCGAGGCCGCGGCCCGCATCCGGCGCACGGCCCGGCGCTCCGATGTCACCGCCCGCTACGGCGGGGACGAATTCGTCGTCCTCGCCGCCCGGACCAGGGCCGAGGCCGCCGTCCTCGCCCAGCAGCTGCTCGGCGCGTTCGTGCGCCCGTTCGACCTGAGCTGCGGCGAAATCCCCATCACCGCCAGCATCGGCGTGGCCTGCGTGGCCACCCGGCCGACCGATTCCACGGTCTACGACCTGATCCGGGCGGCCGACGCCGCGATGTACCACGCCAAGGAGTACCGCCTCGGCCTCGCCTTCCACGACGGCCTGCGCGCGGCGCCACAGCATCGTCCACCACTGCGCGCGGGCAGACCGACCAGCACAGCCGTCTGACCGACACGGCCATCCAGGACGCAACCCCGAACCCCGACCCTGAGGAGGGGCGCCGCGTCAGCGGCGGTTCGCGGCCGTCCCGCCGGTCAGGTGCCGGTGCGTAGGCGACGTAGGAGCAAGCACCGGCACCGGACCGGCGGGACACCAGGGGCCGCGAACTCGAGCGCGCCAGCGCTCAATTCAACTCCGCGAGAAGCCTTTTGGCCGCCTCCAGTTCGGCCTGGAGCTGGGCGACCTTGGCTTCCTGGGCGCCGCGCGCGGCCTCCAGGATGCCGGCCACGACTTCCTCGACCTCCGGGTGCAGGATCTTGGCGGCCTGGGCGACGGCGCCGCTGCTCACGGCGAGGCCCTTGACACTGCGCTTCTTGCCGTTGACCACGTCGACGGTCCATTCGCCGTCGGCGGTGCCGGTGAGCGTGACGGTGACCTCGGGCGCCTTGGGCTTGCGGGCCGCGGGGGCCTTGGGCTGACGCGGTGCGGCCGGCTTGGGCGCGGGAGCGGTCTCGTCGGGAACGGGCGCGAGCGACCGAGGAGCGGGCGGCGTGGGTGCGGCGCTCGGCAGGGTCGACGGCTGGGTCACAGTGGTGTCCTTTCGGTTGCTCGGCTCGGGAACGCTCTCCGGGCGGGTCCGCGCGGATCCGCCCGGCGCTACGGTAGTCGCGCGGGCCGGCTTGGTCAGTGTCACCTCGCTGGGGCCGAACGACAGCACATCTTTGGAACCGGTGGGCTTCACCTGCAGGAAGTCACCGTCGGACGGGTCGCCGAGGGCGACGACCTTGCCCGATTTACCCTCGGCCACCCCCACGGCCGCGGCGGTGAACCACACCATGGGCGGCTTGCCCTCGGCCAGCTCGCCCGCGATGCGCGCGAGCTCGGCCTCGGACAGTACCTGGGTGGCGGATCGGCGGGATGCGGACTTGGTGCTCGGCGAGGACATCGTGGACTCCGGGAGGTTGGTGCGTTCTTCAGCGTGGTGTGCTGGAGATGATGCCGCACCCCACCGACATGTTCGCAAGTCGAGACGGACGTCACGGTCCGAAAACCCGCCCGGTGCCGGGTTTGTCGGACCGCGCGCGTCAGCCTCTGGTCGCGTTGCCGCGCGTGGTCGGCCGGATGTTCGCGCGGACCGCGGCGAGGTCGGGGTAGCCGTTGACCGCCATCAGCAGGTCGGCCTCGGCGGCGTAGCCGCGCAGCAGGTGCACCAGGCCGCGGACCCCGCCCAGCGCCAGCGCGTACACGTACGGCCGACCGAGACCGACCATGGTGGCGCCCAGACCCAGCGCCTTGACGACATCGGCGCCCGAGCGCACGCCGGAGTCGAACAGCACCGGCACCCGGTCGTCGCACGCGGCGACCACGGACGGCAGCGTCTCCAGCGCGCTGAGGCCGCCGTTGGCCTGGCGGCCACCGTGATTGGAGCAGTAGATGCCGTCGGCGCCGTAGTCGATGGCCTTGCGGGCGTCCTCGGGGTGCGAGATGCCCTTGAGGATCAGCGGCAGGTCGGTGATCGAGCGCAGCCAGGTGAGGTCGTCCCAGGTGAGGGAGTTGCCGAAGGTGGAGATCCAGTGCAGGACAATCATCTTCGGGTCGTCGGAGCCGACCATCGCCTGGAACACCGGGTCGCTGGTGTAGTTCTTCAGCACGTGTCCGCGTAGCTGCGGGAAGTTGCCGGAGGCCAGGTCGCGGGGCCGCCAGCCGGGCACCCAGGTGTCGAGGGTGACGGTGATGCCCGCGTAGCCCGCGGCCTCGGCACGACGGACCAGGCTCTCGGCCAGTTCACGGTTCTTCGGCGTGTACAGCTGGAAGAACGCCGGTGTGTCGCCGGCGTGCGGGCGCACGTCCTCGAGCGGGTCCTCCATGAGGGTGGAGAAATGCGCGGGCACACCGGTTTTCGCCGTCGCCTGGGCCACCGCGATATCGCCGTGCCCGTTCTCGCCGACCAGGCCGATCACACCGACCGGCGCCAGGAACAGTGGACTGGCGAAGGTGTGGCCGAAGGCGGTGACGGTGAGGTCGCGCTCGGTCGCCCCGACCAGCATGCGCGGCACCAGGCCCCAGTCGGCGAAGGCCTCGGCGTTGCGGCGCTGGGTGAGCTCGTCACCGGCGCCACCGGCGATGTAGTTCAGCAGGGTGTCGGGCAGCGCGGCGGTCGCCTTGCGCTCGAGCGTCGCGTACTCCATGGGGAATTCGGGCAGGTTCCCACCGAGCGCGGCCAGGTAGATCTCGTTCTGATAGTCGGCGAACTGACTCATCGCTGAACTTTCGCATGCGAGCCGTGGTTCACAGACCCCAGGGGGGATGTAAGGTGCGTCATACTCGAAAAGTAGACAGCAGCGTACCCAGCAGCACGTTCCGAGATTGTGAGTGCCCCTGTCGTGACCCTCGTCGAACACTCGGCCGCACCCGCCGACCCGGACGTTCTCCTCGCTCAGCGCATCTCCAGCGGCGCCATCCGGTATCTCACCCTCCTGGCCTGCGGCCTGTCGCAGGATTCGATGGACCTGCTCACCTCGGTCACCGACCGACTACGCGCGGCCGAGGGCGCCCTGCGCGATCCGCTCACCAGCGACCTCGGCTTCGACTGATCCTCATCCTCGGCGCACGGTCAGCGCGGCGAGGTCGGCCAGGCGGTGCGCCCGGGCGATCTCGGCGGGCGTGAACGGTTCGTCGGGGCGTACGAAACCCCAGCTCCCGTCGGCGCGATCGATCGCCAGCAGGGTGCCCTCGCCCGTGTCGCCCGCCGGTGGCGTGCCCGGGGCCAGATAGCGCGCCCCCAGCAGTTCGGCGACCGCCAGCGGCAATTCGGCCGGATCACCCACGATCCTGGCCGCGATCGAGAGCGCCTTGGTCTGACCGTCGATCAGGGACAGCACCGTCGCGGGCCAGACCCGCACCCCGGATCCACCCGCCTGCACCACGGCCGAGGTGAGGGTGTGCGTGGTGACCTCCGCCGGTGCCGCGACGACGAGTTCGTCGAGGACCGCGTCCTCCAGTTGATGCACATGCACCGTCAGGATGTTGGCGTCGCGCTGGGCCAGGTGTTTGGCCAGCGTCTCCAGGGCACCGGGCCGATCGGCCAGCCGCACGCGGATCCGCCACAGCGCCTGCGCCTCGGTGATGTGATGCCGGTGCCGCAGCTCCGGGCCGTGCAGCCAGCCGCCGAGCACGCGCATGGCCGAGGGCTCGACCACCCAGATCACCAGGATCGTGGTGGTGATCGTCAGCAGGGCGACGGTCAGCAGATACGGCGGATGCAGGTGGATCACCAGCGCGTGCAGCGCCAGCTCCACCGGGAACACCGCCGCCAGCTTGGCCAGCGCCAGCCGGCTGCGCCGGGGGTGCGGCAGGCGTCCGCACACCTCGCAGGCCAGGGCCGTGACACGGGGTCGCACTGCGATTCGCCACATGCGGGTCAGCGTCGCCCGCGCGCGTGTCGATCACCGAAGGGGCGCGTAACGGCAGCGTGACGGCCCGCTCGAAAGGCGTTGACCTGCAAGATCTTTCCTCGTGATCCCGACCACCCGAGCCGCACCGCTGTGACTGCCGCCACCGGGACGGGCCGCATAGCCGCAGGCAACGATTGTGACTCGGGGCACAAAAATGGATTGACAAAGCCACACAATCGGGCATAAAACAACATAAGTACACATTCACGAGCCGGAGGAATCATGTACGCCGAGGAACGGCAGCAGGCGATCGCGACGCTGATCGAGCAGCGCGGACGCGTCTCCGTGGCCGAGCTGGCCGACCGGTACGCGGTCACCACCGAGACGGTCCGGCGCGACCTGGCGGTCCTGGACCGGCTCGGGCTGATCCGGCGGGTACACGGCGGCGCGGTCGGCGCGGGCGCGCTGACCACCGTCGAGCTGGGCACCGCCGAGCGGGAGCACACCCGCGCGGCCGAGAAGGACCGCATCGCCGCCCTCGCCCAGCGTTTCCTGCCGCCCTCCGGCGGCAGCGCGCTGTTCGACGCGGGCACGACCACCGCCCGGGTCGCCGCCGAGCTGCCCACCGATCTGGATCTCGTCGCGGTCACCAACTCCCTGCCCCTCGCGACCCGGCTCACCGGGTTCGCCGGGGTGCGGGTGCATCTGCTGGGCGGGCGGGTCCGCGGGGTCACCCAGGCCGCCGTCGGGGCCGAGACGCTGCGGTCGCTCGGGGAGCTGCGGGTGGACGTGGCGTTCGTGGGCACCAACGCGCTCACCGTCCGGCACGGGCTGTCCACGCCGGATCCGGAGGAGGCCGCGGTGAAGCGGGCGATGATCGCCGCTGCCGACCGGGTCGTCGTGGTGGCCGACGCGGGCAAGATCGGCCGCGAGGACTTCGTCCGATTCGGCACCGTCGGCGAGATCGATGTGCTGGTCACCGATGCCGAGATCCCCTCGGGCACGCACGCGGATCTGGTGGCGGCGGGCGTCGAGGTGGTGCTCGCGTGATCGTCACCCTCACCGCGAATCCGAGCGTGGATCGCACCATCACCCTCACCGAGCCGCTGCGCCGCGGCCAGGTGCACCGCGCCGCGGGAGCCACCGCGCAGCCGGGCGGGAAGGGCGTGAACGTGGCCAGGGTGGTCGCGGCGCACGGCGCGCCCACGGTGGCCGTGCTGCCCGGCACGGACGACGATCCCGTGGTGCGGGGTCTGCACGCGGCGGGCCTGCACGCGCGCACGGTGCCGGTGCCCGGCGAACCACGGGTGAATCTCACGATCGCCGAAATCGACGGCACGACAACCAAGATCAACGCGCCGGGCCGTCCGCTGGCCGCGCCGGAACTGGCCGAGCTGACGGCGATCCTCGTCGAACTGGCCGCCGGGGCCACCTGGATCGTGCTGTCCGGTTCGCTGCCGCCCGGCGTGCCCGCCGACTGGTACGCCCAGCTCGTCACCGTGCTCGCGCCACTGCGCGCGGCGCACGGCGTCCGGGTCGCGGTCGACACCTCCGACGCGCCTCTGCTGGCCCTGTTCGAGGCATCGCCCGCCGCCGCGCCCGACCTGGTGAAGCCGAACTCCGACGAACTGGCCCAGCTCACCGGCCTCGACCCGGCGACGCTCGCTGATCCCGTCGCCGCGGCCACGGCCGCGTCGGCCCTCGTCGACCGCGGCGTCGGCACCGTCCTGGCCACCCTCGGCGCGGCGGGCGCGGTGCTGGTCACCGCCGAGGACGCCTGGTTCGCCCCGGCCCCACCGATCACCCCGCGCAGCACCGTCGGCGCGGGCGACTCCGCCCTGGCCGGTTACCTCCTGGCCGACCGGGCCGGCGCCTCGCCCGCCGATCGCTTGCGCGCGGCCGTCGCCTACGGCAGCGCCGCGACCGCCCTGCCCGGCACGGAATTGCCCGCCCCGAGCGACATCACCCTGGACGCGGTGACGGCGCACCCCCTGCGCGCCGCTCCCGGCCTGCCCCCGGTGTCGCCATGAGCACCACCGCCCACCGACTCCCGCTCCACCCCCACTCCTGAAAGACACCCACGATGGCCGATTCGATCATCACCCCCGACCTGATCACCCTCGACGCCGATCTCGGCGCCGACAAGTCCGCGGTGATCACCGCGCTCGCCGGCACGCTCGCCGCGGCGGGGCGCGCGAGCGACGCCGCGGCGGTGAGCGCGGCGGCGCTGACCCGGGAAGCGCAGTCGGCCACCGGACTGCCGGGCGGCATCGCCATCCCGCACTGCCGATCGGCGGCCGTCACCCGCGCGTCCCTCGCCTTCGCCCGGCTCGCCCCGAAGGTCGACTTCGGCGCCCCCGACGGCCCGGCCGACCTGGTCTTCCTCATCGCGGCACCGGAAGGCGCTGGCGCCGAACACATGAAGCTGCTGTCCGCCCTGGCCCGCGCCCTCGTCCGCCCCGCCTTCGTGGCCGACCTGCGCTCCGCCGCGACACCGGCCGACGTGGTCGCCCTGGTCGACGGAGTGGTCGACCCACCACCGGCCCCGGCTACCAATGCTGCGCCGCAACAGATTCCGGCCTCCCCCGCGGCAGGCACAGCCACCAGCACACGCGAGCCCCACACCGGCGCTCCCGCCATCGCCGACGCATCGAGCACCGCCGGTGCAGAAACCGGCCAGGCAGCGAGTTCTGCCGCCACCGGCCATCCGCACGACGCGTCCACGGAAACACCCACCGGTGCATCACGGTCGACCACCGCACCACCCGCACGACGGCCGAAGATCGTCGCCGTCACCGCCTGCCCCACCGGCATCGCACACACCTACATGGCCGCCGATTCACTGACCGCCGCCGGGGAACGGGCCGAGGTCGACGTGGCGGTGGAGACGCAGGGGTCCAGTGGTGGGCAGAAGCTGGATCCGGCCACCATCGCCGCCGCCGACGCGGTCATCTTCGCCACCGATGTCGGGGTGAAGGACCGCAACCGGTTCGCGGGCAAGCCGGTGATCGAGTCGGGCGTCAAGCGGGCCATCAACGAGCCGGACACGATGATCGCCGAGGCGGTCGCGGCCGTCACGACCCCGGGCGCCGCCACCGTCGGCGGATCGGCTCCGGCGCCGCGGCAGGCCGCCAAGGGCATCGGGTGGGGTACGCGGCTGCGGCAGATCCTGCTCACCGGCGTGAGCTACATGATCCCGTTCGTGGCGGCGGGCGGTCTGCTCATCGCCCTGAGCTTCCTGCTCGGCGGCTACGAGATCTCCGACAGCGCGAAAGACATCGTGCTTGACAGCTCCCTCACCGACCTGCCCGACGGCGGCCTGGCCACCTATCTCGGCGCGGTGCTGTTCCAGATCGGCGCGCTCGCGTTCGGCTTCCTGGTTCCCGCGCTGGCCGGCTACATCGCCTTCGCCATCGCCGACCGGCCCGGGCTGGCACCGGGTTTCACGGCGGGCGCGATCGCGGTATTCGTCGGCGCCGGGTTCCTCGGCGGTCTGGTCGGCGGCCTGGTCGCCGGGTTCGCCGCCCTGTGGGTCGGCAGGCTGCCGGTGCCCACGTGGGCGCGTGGCCTGATGCCCGTGGTCGTGATCCCGCTGCTGGCATCACTGCTGGTGGGTGTGCTGATGTTCGTGTTGCTCGGCAAGCCGCTGGCCGCGGTCACTCGCGGACTCACCGACTGGCTCAACGGCCTGTCCGGCACCTCGGCGGTAGCGCTCGGTGTCATCCTGGGCGTGATGATGTGCTTCGACCTCGGTGGGCCCGTCAACAAGGCGGCCTATTCCTTCGCCGCCGCAGGCCTGTCGGTGACCGATCCGGCGACGCTGCGGATCATGGCCGCGGTGATGGCGGCGGGCATGGTGCCGCCGCTGGCGATGGCCCTGTCGACCAC
The DNA here is from genome assembly GCF_900637185.1 of Nocardia asteroides. Taxonomy (NCBI): domain Bacteria; kingdom Bacillati; phylum Actinomycetota; class Actinomycetes; order Mycobacteriales; family Nocardiaceae; genus Nocardia; species Nocardia asteroides. The sequence continues at coordinate 6,116,711 of NZ_LR134352.1, forward strand.
GCTGCGCCCGCGCCTCTACACCGAGGCCGAGCGGGAGAACGGCAAGGCCGCCTGGCTGCTCGGGGCCTCGTTCATCTCCGAGGGCGCCATCCCGTTCGCCGCGGCCGACCCACTGCGGGTACTGCCGTCGATGATGCTCGGCGGCGCGGTCACCGGCGGTCTGGTGATGGCGACCGAGGTGACGTTGAGCGCGCCCCACGGCGGCATCTTCGTGTTCTTCGCGATCGGCCATCTCGGCTGGTTCGTGGCGTCCCTGGTGGCGGGCACCGTGGTCGCCGCGCTGTGCGTCACCCTCGCCAAGGAACTCACCCACAAGCCGTCCGCGTCCCCCGTTCCCACCCCCGCGTAAACCGTTCGCACACAAGGAGATATCCCATGCCAAGTACCACCGTCACCGTCGGCTCCTCGGTCGGCCTGCACGCTCGTCCCGCCGCGCTGATCGCCGAGGCGGTCGGCGCGGCCGGGATTCCGGTCACCATCGCGCTCGCGGGCGGCGATCCCGTCGACGCGGGTTCGGCGCTGATGATCATGACCCTCGGCGCGGGCCAGGGCGCCGAGGTCGTGCTCACCAGCGACGACCAGCCGACCCTGGACAAGATCGCCGAGCTGGTCGCGAGCGACCTCGACGCCTGACCCCGCATGCCTCCTGACCGCCCGCTCCACCGGGCGGTCAGGTGTCGTTCGCGGGTAGATTCGAGGACGCTCGAACACCAGCTCTACTGGAAGGCCCTCTGCCCTATGGGTACTCACTGGCTGCGCCGCCTCTCCCCCACCGAGACGAAGGCCTCACACACAGTGATCTGCTTTCCCCACGCGGGTGGCTCCGCCATCTCCTTCGGCCCGTTGGCGAAGGTGATCGGCGCGGACTACGACGTGCTGGCGGTGCAGTATCCGGGCAGGCAGGACCGGCGCCACGAACCGCTGGTCGACAGCATCGAGGGCCTGGTGGACGGGCTGCTGCCCGAGCTGATCGCCGCGGTCGACGGCGTCGAGAACTTCTCCGTCTTCGGGCACAGCATGGGTTCGGTGGTGGCGTTCGAGGCGTGCAGGCGGCTGGAGCGCGACGCCGATCGCACCGCCCGCGTCCTGTTCGCCTCGGGCCGGCGAGCGCCGTCGGCGCCCCAGCTGGGCACCGTGCATCTGCTGAGCGACCGTGACCTGGCCGCGCAGCTGCTGAACTTCGGCGGCACGCCGCGGGCGCTGCTCGACGATCCGGAGTTCCGGCAGATCATCCTGTCGATCACCCGCAACGACTATCGCGCCATCGAAACCTATTCGTGCGCACCGGATGTCACCGTGGCCAGCCCACTGGTCGCGTTGGCCGGCGCGCAGGACGCCGACGCGCAGCGCGGTGATCTCGAGGGCTGGGCCGCGCACACCTCCGCCGATTTCGCCCTGACGACGTTCCCCGGCGGCCACTTCTTCATCGACGCCAATGTCGACGGGATCGGTGAGCTGATCCGCGAGCACACCGCCCGCGCCCTGGCCCGCTGACGCGGCGGCGATCGGGTGCGCCGGTGCGCACCCGATCGCCTGCCCGGTCAGCTGTCGAGCCAGTTCTCGATCGCGGCGGCGGCGTCGGCCGACCCGCCCTCCAGGATCGAGAAGTGATCCGCCTCCACCGGCACCACGGTGTGCGCCGGATCCCAGGCCACGGCCTGCCAGTCCTCCCGGTCGGCCGGGTCGGCCAGGAACGACTGCGCGCACTGGAGCAGCAGTGCGGGCGTGGCGACGGTGCCGGGAATCATCCGCTGCATCAGCTGCACGTACCAGCCCATGGCGGAGAGCCGGGCGCGGTCGAAGCGACCGAATTCGGCTTCCCGCGAGACCATGTGCTCGGCCATCTCCCGCAGCAGCCACTCGCCGTCGTCGTGCACCCGATAGGTGTCGATCATCGCGACACCCTCGGGCACCGGACCGCACGCGGCTTCCAGATACTCGGTGACCAGGTAGGCCAGCAAGCCGCCGGAGGAGTAGCCGACCAGCACGAACGGCTCGTCCTGGGCGGCTTCGAGGACGCAGCACGCCAGCGTCTCCAGCGCCGCCTCCGGGGTGGCCGGCAGCGCCTCGCCCGCCGCGAAGCCGATGGGCGGCAGCACCACCACGTCGCGGTCGGCGCGCAATTGCGCGGTGATCCTGGCGTATTGGTGCGCGCCACCCGTGGCCAGCGGCGGGTTGATGCAGATGATCCGCGGTCGATCCGCACCGGCGGCGAGCCGGGTCGGCACCGGCAGGTCCTCGAGATCCGCCGCCGAGGCGAACTGTTCGCGCAGTTCGGCCGCCACCCGCAGCAGCGCGAAACCGGTGCGGGCCTGCCCGCCCTGGACGGCGTCGCGGAACATGCCGTACAGGGAGTCGTCCGCCCGCGCGCTACCCGTGGTCGCGCTGAGTTCCGCGCGCAGGTAGCGGGCGAGTCCGGCCGGGGTCTTCTGGTCGAAGATCGCGGCGGTCGGCAGCGTCAGCCCGGTGGACGCGTTGAGCGTGGTGCGCAACTCCATCGCGGCCAGCGAGTCGAACCCGGATTCGAGGAAGTCCCGTTCGGGGTCCAGCGCGGCGGCGCTGTCGTGGCCGAGCAGCCGTGCCGCGGTTTCCAGGATGTGGGTTCGCAGCCACTGTTCCTGTTCCGGTTCCGACAGCTGGGCCAGCTGCCTGCGCACCGCGCCCGCGTCGGGCGCGGCCGCGCTCTGCCTGCGGCCGGTCCGCTTGGCCAGGTCGACGAGCACCGGCGGCACCGTGTCGCGGCCGCGCAGAGCGGCCAGGTCGAGCTCGGTGAGCACGTGCACCGGGTCGTCGGTGGCCGTCGCGGCGTCGAACAGGGCCAGCGCCTTGTCCGCGGACAGCGGCGGCAGGCCCTGGCGGCGCAGCCGCTGCCGGTCGGCCTCGCCGAGCCACTGCGACATACCGGTGTCGATGTCCCACAGGCCGTAGGCCAGTGAGGTGGCGGCCAGTCCTTCGGCGTGCCGCTGGGTCGCGAGCGCGTCGAGGAACACATTGGCCGCCGCGTAGCCACCCTGACCGGCGGGCAGGATCGACCCGGCGACCGAGGAGATCAGCACGAACGCGGACAGGTCCGCGTCGCGGGTGAGCTCGTGCAGGTGCCAGGCCGCGTCGGCCTTGGCGGCCAGGGAGACGTCGATCTGCTCCGGCGCCATCGTGTCGACCAGGCCGTTGTAGGCGACGCCCGCCGCGTGGACCACCGCGCCGAGCGGATGCTCGGCGGGGATGCCTGCCAGCAGCTCGGCCAGCGCGGCACGGTCGGTGACGTCGCAGGCGGCGGCGCGCACGTGCGCGCCGAGGTCGGCGAGTTCGGCGACGAGATCCGCGCTGCCCTCGGGTCCGCGCCTGCTCGCCAGCAGCAGGTGCCGCACACCGTGTTCGGTGACGAGGTGCCGGGCCAGCAGCCTGCCGATGCCGCCGGCGCCGCCGGTGATCAGGACCGTGTGCTCGGGATCCCAGACCGTCCGTGCGGTGGGGGCGGCGGTGGCGCGGGCCAGGCGCGGCACCCGGATGCCGGTGGCGTCGACAGCCAGTTCCGCTTCACCGGTCGCGGCGGCGGCCACGACCTGCGCGGTGGTCGTGTCCGGGTCGGCGTCGACGAGCACGATCCGGCCCGGGTTCTCCGCCTGCGCGGCCCGCACCAGGCCCCAGACCGCGGCCGCGGCGGGGTCGGCGGTGACGATCACCAAAGTGCTGGTGGCGTACCGCTGTTCGGTGAGGAACTGCCGCAGGACCGCGAGGGTGCCGTGCAGCGCGGTACGAATTCGGTCCGGCTGATCGGCGCCCTCGGTCGAGGGCCGGAAGACCAGCAGCGGTACCTGGTCCGCCGAATCCCAGTCGGCCCAGGCGGTTTCCGTCGACTGCGGGTGCGGACCGGGCCGCCAGGTGAGCTGGTAGTGCCCGTCCCGCGCGCCGCCCAGGGAGCCGGCGAGCAGTTCCCGCGAGACCGGCCGCAGGGCGAGCGATCGCACCGACAGCAGTGGAGTGCCCGCGGTATCGCTCATGGTGAGGGCGACGGTGCCCGGGTTGACCCAGGTCAGCCGGGCCCGGACCCGCCGGGCGCCGTCGGCGTGCAACCGCACCGACGACCAGGCGAACGGGACCAGTGTGGGCCGCTCGGCGTTCTCGTCGATGCCCGCGGGCAGGCCGAACGACAGCGCGTGCATGGTGGCGTCGAGCAACGCCGGGTGCATGCCGTAGCCGTCGGCGCCGGTGTGCTCGGGCAGGACCACGTCGGCGTAGAGGTCTTCGCCACGGCGCCACAGGGTTTCGAGCCCGTGGAAGGCGGGACCGTAGTGGTAGCCGTTGTCGGCCAGCTGGTCGTAGGCGCCGTCGAGCGCGACCGGGGTGGCTCCGGCCGGTGGCCAGTCGGCGAACTCGGCCCAGTCGACCTGCTCACCACCGCCCTGGCTCAGCACGCCTTCGGCGTGGTGGGCCCATGGAGACGACGGGTCGTCGCCGTCGGCGCGGGAGTAGATGTCGATCCGGCGGCGGCCGTCCTCGTCGTCGCCGACGATCACCTGGAGCTGGACCCCGCCGTGGCCGTGCAGCACGAGCGGCGCGAGCAGGGTGAGTTCCTCGACCTCCGGGCAGCCGACCTGGTCACCGGCGTAGGTGGCGAGTTCGACGAATCCGGTGCCGGGCAGCAGGACGACGCCCAGCACGTCGTGGTCGGCCAGCCACGGGTGGGTGGTGGTGGACAGGCGGCCGGTGAGCCGCAGGCCGCCGCTGTCGGGCTGGGTCAGCACGGCCCCCAGCAGCGGGTGGCTGCTGGCGCCGAGGCCCAACGCGTGCGCTTCCCCCGTGTGCGACGGGCTCACGGCCCAGTAGCGGCGGTGCTGGAAGTCATAGGTGGGCAACGCGATCCGCGCGGCGCCGGTGCCCACGTACAGACGGGTCCAGTCCACCGCGGTGCCGGCGACGTACAGCTTGGCCAGCCCGGTGAGCAGAGTCGCCGGGTCGGCACTGCCACGGCGGGCCAGCGCGACCGCCGTGGCGGTGTCGAGGGTCTGCGCGACCATCGGCGTGAGAACGGCGTCGGGTCCGACCTCGGCGAACCTCGTCACGCCCAGTTCCGCCATGGTGGTGACCGCGTCGGCGAAGCGCACGGTGTCGCGCACCTGACGGACCCAGTAGGCCGGGTCGGTCATCTCGTGGTCGACCCTGGTCCCGGTGACGGTGGACACCAGCGCGACGGTCGGCCGGGCGAAGGTGAGACCCTGTGCCACCCGGGCGAATTCGTCGAGCATCGGTTCCATCAGCGCCGAGTGGAAGGCGTGGGAGACCCGCAGCGCGCGGGTGCGCCAGCCGCGTTCGGCACTCATGGCGACCACGGCGTCCACCGCGTCCTCGGTGCCGGACAGCACCACCGAGCCGGGGCCGTTGACCGCCGCGATCGAGACCTCACCGGACAGCAGCGGCAGCACATCGGCTTCCGCCGCGCCCACGGCGACCATGGCCCCACCGGACGGCAGCGCCTGCATCAGCGCGCCGCGCGCCGCCACCAGCGCGCAGGCGTCGGTCAGCGTCAGCACGCCCGCGACGTGCGCGGCCGCGATCTCACCGATCGAGTGTCCGGCCACCACATCGGGTTTCACACCCCAGGATTCGAGCAGCCGGAACAGGGCCACCTCGTAGGCGAACAGCCCGGCCTGGGTGAACACCGTATGGTCCACCAGGTCCTCGGTGACGAGTGCTTCGCTCAGCGAAACCGGCTGGTCCAGCAGCGAATCCAGCTGGGCGACGATCCCGGCGAAGTGCTCGGCGAACACCGGATACGCGCAGAGTTCGGCGGCCATCCCGGCCCACTGGGCACCCTGGCCGGAGAACACGACACCGGTCGATCCCGGCAGCGCGCGGCCGGTCACCACACCCGATCCGCGATCGGCCGCTCGCCGGTGGCCGGGCACCACGGCGGACACCGATCCCTCGGCCACCGCCTGGGTTCCGGCCAGCAGGCCGGCCAGGTCTTCGGCGAGGACGACAGCGCGCTGTTCGAAGACTCCACGCGTCGCGGCCAGCGCGAACCCGGTATCGAGGAGATCCGAATCATGCTCGGCGACATGAGAGCCCAGACGCGCGGCCTGGCCCGCGAGCGCCGCTTCACCGCGCGCCGAGAGCACCCACGGCACCACCCCACCGGCGGGCGCGATTTTCGTCGCCGGTTCCGCGACCACGGCCGGGGCCTGTTCCACGATGACGTGGGCGTTGGTCCCGCTGATGCCGAAGGACGACACACCGGCCCGCCGTGGCCGCTCCCCTTCCGGCCAGCCGACCGCCTCGGTCAGCAGCCGGACATTGCCCTCGGTCCAATCCACCTTTGTGGAGGGCTGATCCACGTGCAGCGTGCGGGGCAGCACCCCGTGCCGCAGGGCCATCACCATCTTGATCACGCCGCCCACACCGGCGGCGGCCTGCGCGTGCCCGATATTGGACTTCAGCGATCCCAGCCACAGCGGACGCTCGGGATCACGATCTTGGCCGTAGGTCGCCAGCAGCGCCTGCGCCTCGATCGGATCACCCAGCGTCGTGCCCGTGCCGTGCGCTTCGACCACGTCGACCTCGGTGGCGGCGATACCGGCATTGGCCAGGGCCTGCCGGATCACCCGCCGCTGCGACGGGCCGTTCGGCGCGGTGAACCCGTTGGACGCGCCGTCCTGGTTCACCGCCGACCCCGCCAGCACCGCCAGCACCTGGTGACCGTGGCGGCGGGCATCCGAGAGCCGTTCCAGCACCAGCACACCGGCGCCTTCGGACCAGCCGACACCGTCGGCGGAATCGGCGAACGAGCGGCACCGCCCGTCCGGTGACAGACCGCGCTGCCGCGAGAACTCGACGAAGGTCTCCGGGGTCGCCATGACCGCGACACCACCGGCCAGCGCCAGATCGCACTCCCCCGACCGCAGCGACTGCGCGGCCAGATGCATCGCGACCAGCGACGACGAGCACGCCGTATCCACCGACACCGCAGGACCTTCCAGCCCCAGGGTGTACGCGATGCGACCGGAGACCAGGCTGCCGGTGGCGTTACCACCGTTGCCCTGGGCGTAGTCGTGGTACATCACGCCGGTGAACACACCGGTCGCGCTGCCGCGCAGCACCGCCGGGTCCACACCGGCGCGTTCCAGTGCCTCCCAGGTGGTTTCGAGCAACTGCCGCTGCTGCGGGTCCATCATGGTGGCCTCGTTCGGGCTGATCCCGAAGAAGTCGGCGTCGAATTCGGCGGCGGTGTGCAGGAAGCCGCCCTCGCGGGTGTAGGACTTGCCCGCCCGGCCGGGTTCCGGATCGTAGAGGCCGTCGACATCCCAGCCACGATCGGTGGGCAGTTCCGTGATGGCGTCCCGGCCGTCGCTGACCAGGTCCCACAGGTCCTCGGGCGAGGTGACGCCGCCGGGGTAACGGCAGGCCATGCCGACGACGGCGATCGGGTCGTCGTCGACGACCTTGGCGGCCGTGACGGCGACGGTGCGGCCGACGCCGGTGAGTTCCTCGGCGAGGTACTCGGCCAGCGCCTGCGGGGTCGGGTAGTCGAACACCAGGGTGGCGGGCAGCGGGAGACCCGTGACCGCCTTGAGGGCGTTGCGGAACTCGATCGCGGTGATCGAGTCGAAGCCCAGTTCGCCGAACGCCCGGTCGGCCTCGACCGCGCCGGCGTTCTGATGGCCGAGCACCGTGGCGACCTGGCCGCGCACGATCTCGGTGAGCACGCCGAGCCGTTCCCCGTCCGGGGTGTCGGCCAGCCGGGCCCGCAGGGCGGTCGCGGCGCCGGAGCCGGCCTTGCGGCGCTGCGGGATCAGGCCGGTGAACAGGGCGGGCAGCGCGAACCCGGCGCCGCGCAGGGCGTCGAGGTCGAGGCTTGCGAGCACCGGGTTCGCCGCGTCGAGCGCGGTGGCGGTGTCGAACAGGGCCAGGCCCTGCTCCGCCGACAGTGTGCGCAGGCCCGCTCGCGCGAGGCGCTGCCGTTCGACCTCGCCCAGGTCACCGGCCATGCCGCCGTCCCAGGCGCCCCAGGCCAGCGAGGTGGCCGGACGGCCGGTGGCCCTGCGGTGCAGCGCGAGCGCGTCCAGGCAGGCGTTGGCGGCGGCGTAGTTGCCCTGCCCCGGATTGCCGAAGACGCCGGCGACCGAGCTGAACAGCACGAAGGCCGTCAGGGACCGGTCGGCGGTGAGTTCGTGCAGGTGCAGGGCGGCGTCGACCTTGGGGCCGAGCACGGTGTCGAGCCGGTCGGCGGTGAGGGAACCGACGGCGCCGTCGTCGAGCACGCCCGCGAGGTGGAACACCCCGGTCAGGGGATGTTCGGGCGCGATGCCGGACAGCACCAGGGCCAGCGCGTCGCGGTCGGCGACATCGCAGGCGGCGAAGGTCACCTCGGCGCCCGCCGCCGCGAGTTCCTCGCGCAGCGTGGTGGCGCCGGGCGCGTCGGCGCCGCGCCTGCTCACCAGGAGCAGGTGGCGAACGCCCCGGGTGGCGACCAGGTGCCGGGCGAACAGGGCACCGAGCGCACCGCTGGCACCGGTGATCAGCACCGTGTCGTCGGCACCGAACTCCCGGCCGCCGAGGTCGGTGGCCTGCGTGGTGACGCGGGTCAGGCGGGCGCTGTGGACCTGTCCGGCCCGCACGGCGACGCGCGGTTCGGCGGCGGCCAGGATTCCGCCGACGAGCTCGACGGGCAGGGTGTCGCGCTCGGTGTCGTCGTCGAGCAGCACGATGCGGCCCGGATGCTCCGACTGCGCGGAATGCACGAGACCGGACACGGCGGCACCGGCCAGGTCCGGGCTGTCCTCCCCGGCGACCGAGACCGCGCCGCGCGTGCGCACGACGAGGGTCGAATCGGCGAATCGTGGTTCGCCGGTCCAGGTTTGGAGCACCGTGAGGACGTGGTGGGTCGCGGCGTGCACGGCGGCGGCATCGGTACCGGCCGGGCAGTCCAGGATCACCGCGTCGGGAAGCTGCGCGCCGAGCTCGGCCCATGTCGCCGTGGTCACCGGCGTCTCGGCGAGCACGGTCGGCACCCACTCGACCTGGTACAGGACGTTCGCGCTGCCCGTGCTGAGCAGCGCGGGGTCGATCGGCCTGGTGGCCAGGTTCCGCACGGTCGCCACCGGTGCGCCAGCGGCGTCGGCCAGCGCGAGGGTGACGCCGTGGTCGCCGGTCCGCGTGAGCCGGACCCGCAGGGCGTCGGCGCCGTGCGCGTGGAGGGTGACGCCGGACCATTCGAAGGGCAGCACGAGACCGGTCGGGTCGTCGGCACCGGCGATGCGGACGGCGTGCAGGGCCGCGTCGAGCAGGGCCGGATGCAGGCCGAACCGGTCGGCGTCGGCGCGGGCCCGATCGGGCAGGGCCAGTTCGGCATAGACGTCGTCGCCGCCGCGCCAGACCGCGGTGAGCGCCCGGAACACCGGGCCGTAGTGGTACCCCAGGGCGTCGAGGTCGTCGTAGGCGCCGTCGAGGTCGACGGCCGTCGCGTCGGCGGGTGGCCACTGCCGCAGCTCCACCGGCGCGACCGCCGCGCCACCCAGCGCGCCGTCGGCGTTCAGGGTCCACGGCCGCGCGGCGTCGCCGTCGGCGCGGGAGAAGATCCGCACCGGGCGACGGCCCTGGTCGTCCGCGTCGCCCACGACGACGCGGATCGCGACGCCCGTCGCGGCGGGCAGCGGCAGCGGGGCCCGCAGGATCAGCTCCTCTAGCGTGTCGAGACCGACTTCCTGCCCGGCCCGCAACGCGAGTTCGACGAAGCCGGTGCCGGGGAACAGCACCGTGTCCAGCACCGCGTGATCGGCGAGCCACGGCTGCGCCGGAACCGACAGGCGCCCGCTCAGCGCGACACCGTCGGAGTCCGGTTGCGCGACCACCACCGAGACCAGTGGATGCTCGCTGGCGACGAATCCCAGTGCGCGGGCGTTGTTTCCGGCGGCAGTGTCGATCAGCCAGTAGCGCTGCCGCTGGAAGGCGTAGGTGGGCAGGTCGACGCGCCGGGCACCGGAGAACAGGCGAGACCAGTCCACCTCGCCGCCGGTGACGTACAGCCCGGCCACCCCGGCCAGCACGGCGGCCGGATCGGCGTGCTCGCGGCGCGCGAGGGCGACGGCGTTACCCGCGCCGTCGAGAATCTGGTCGAGCATCGGGAACAGCGCGGCATCCGGACCGATCTCGGCGAACCGGGCGACACCCTGCTCGGCCATGGTCGCGACCGCGTCGGCGAAGCGCACGGTCTCGCGCACCTGTCCGACCCAGTAGGCCGGGTCGCTCATCTCGTCGGTGACACGGCGGCCGGTCACCGTGGACACCAGCGGAATACTCGGCGCGTTGAGCGTCAAACCCGCCACCACCGTGGTGAATTCGGCCAGCATCGGCTCCATCAGCGCCGAGTGGAAGGCGTGCGAGACCCGCAGCCGGTGGGTGCGCCAGCCGCGCTCGGCGGCGCTGTCCGCGACCGCGGCCACCGCGTCTTCCGTACCGGAGAGCACCACCGACGCCGGTCCGTTGATCGCGGCGATCGACACCGTGCCCGACAGCAGCGGCAGCACCTCGGCTTCCGGCGCGCCCACCGCCACCATGGCTCCGCCCGCCGGCAACGCCTGCATCAGCCTGCCGCGTGCCGCCACCAGCGCACACGCGTCGGACAGCGACAGCACCCCGGCCACATACGCGGCGGTGATCTCACCGATCGAATGCCCGGCCACCACAGCGGGTTTCACACCCCAGGACTCGAGCAGCCGGAACAGCGCCACCTCGAACGCGAACAGCCCGGCCTGCGCGAACGCGGTGCGATCGATCAGGTCCGCGTCGGCCAGCGCCTCGCGCAGCGACTCCGGCTGTCCCAGCAGCGAATCCAGCTCGTCGACGATCCCGTCGAACTGCGCGGCGAACACCGGGTACCCGCGCAGCTCGTCGGCCATCCCGGCCCACTGCGCGCCCTGGCCGGAGAACACGAATCCGGTGGACCCGGTCACGACCCGGCCGGTCACCACGCCGTACAGCTCGTCGGCATCAACCACCCCCGACGACCCGTCACGGCGCGTGCCGAGCATGTCGGGCTCCGCTTCGACACCGGCCACCGCACGGACACCGGCCAACAGCCCGTCGCGGCCCGAGCCGAGGACTACGGCGCGGTGGTCGAAACCGACGCGGGAAGTGACGAGGGAGTAGCCGACATCGGCCGGGTCGGCCTCGTGCGCACTCACGTGCGCGGCCAGGCGATCCGCCTGATCTGCCAGCGCCGCGGCGGTGCGCGCCGACACCACCCACGGCAGCACCCCTTCGACCGGTACGACCACCCCGGTGGACGCCGCGCCCGCGCGCGATCCGACGACATCGCCGGACTGCTCGTCGGCGGCCTCCGATGCGCCGACCACGGCCGGCACCTCGACCGGGCCGCCCGGCGCGAGGAGCGCGGACACCTCGACCGGCGCCGCCTCCACGATGACGTGGGCGTTGGTGCCGCTGATCCCGAAGGACGACACGCCCGCACGACGCGGGCGGTCCACCTCCGGCCAGTCGACGGCTTCGGTCAGCAGCCGAACCTCGCCCGCGCTCCAATCCACCTTGGTGGAGGGCTGATCCACGTGCAGCGTCGGCGGCAGTACGCCGTGCCGCAGGGCCATGACCATCTTGATCACGCCACCGACACCGGCGGCGGCTTGGGCGTGCCCGATATTGGACTTCAGCGATCCCAGCCACAGCGGGCGTTCGGGGTCGCGATCCTGGCCGTAGGTGGCCAGCAGCGCCTGGGCTTCGATCGGATCGCCCAATGTCGTTCCGGTGCCGTGCGCTTCGACGGCGTCGACGTCGGTCGCGGCGACACCCGCGTTGGCCAGGGCCTGGCGGATCACCCGCCGCTGGGACGGGCCGTTCGGCGCGGTCAGACCGTTGGACGCGCCGTCCTGGTTCACCGCCGACCCCGCCAGCACCGCCAGCACCTGGTGACCGTGGCGCCGCGCGTCCGAAAGCCGCTCCAGGACGAGCACACCGGCACCTTCGGCCCAGGCGACACCGTCGGCCGCGTCGGCGAACGACTTGCACCGGCCGTCCGGCGACAGACCACGCTGGCGGCTGAACTCCACCAGCGTCTCCGGTGTCGACATCACCGCGACACCACCGGCCAGCGCCAGATCACACTCCCCCGACCGCAGCGACTGCGCGGCCAGATGCATGGCGACCAGCGACGACGAACACGCCGTATCCACCGACACCGCGGGACCTTCCAGCCCCAAGGTGTACGCGATGCGACCGGAGACCAGGCTGCCGGTGACATTGCCACCGTTGCCCTGGGCGTAGTCGTGGTACATCACGCCGGTGAACACACCGGTCGAACTGCCGCGCAGGACAGCCGGATCCACGCCCACCCGCTCGAGCGCCTCCCACGAGACCTCCAGCAGCAGTCGCTGCTGCGGGTCCATCGAGGTGGCCTCGTTGGGGCTGATGCCGAAGAAGTCGGCGTCGAACTCCGCCGCGTCGTAGAGGTATCCGCCGCGCCGGGTGTAGGACTTGCCCGGCTTGCCGGGCTCCGGGTCGTAGAGGTCGTCGATGTCCCAGCCGCGGTCGGCGGGCAGGTCGCCGCTGGCGTCGGTGCCCGCGGTGACCAGCTCCCACAGGTCCTCCGGCGAGGCGACACCGCCCGGGTAGCGGCAGCTCATGGCCACGACCGCGATCGGGTCGTCGCCGGCCAGGCGGCTGGCGGTGACGGCGACCTCGTGGCTGATGCCGCTGAGTTCGGCGGCCAGGTACTCGGCCAGAGCCTGCGGGGTCGGGTAGTCGAAGACCAGGGTGGCGGGCAGCGGCAGTCCGGTGACGGTCTTGAGCCCGTTGCGGAATTCGATGGCGGTGAGCGAGTCGAAGCCCAGCTCGCTGAACGCCCGGTCGGCGGCGATCGCGGTCAGGTCCTGGTGGCCCAGGGTAGCGGCGACCTGGCCGCGCACGATCTCGGCGAGCACGCCGAGCCGGTCGTCCTCGGGGACGCCGGCCAGCCGGGTGCGCAGGGCCGTGGCCGCCCCCGAGGCGGCCTTGCGGCGCTGCGGGATGAGCCCGGCGAACAGCGCGGGGGTGGCGAACCCGGCACCGCGCAGGATGTCCAGGTCGAGCCGGGCGGCGACGGGCGCCGGGGTGTCGAGGCCGGTGACGGCGTCGAACAGGGCCAGGCCCTGCTCCGCCGACATCGGCAGCAGGCCGGCGCGGGAGAGCCGCTGCCGCTCGACCTCGCCCAGTTCGCCCGCCATGCCACCGTCCCAGCGGCCCCAGGCCACCGACACACCGGCCAGCCCGGCGGCGCGACGCCGGGTGGCGAGCGCGTCCAGGCAGGCGTTGGCGGCGGCGTAGTTGCCCTGGCCGGCATTGCCGATCGGCCCGGCCACCGAGCTGAACAGCACGAACGCCGTCAACGGCAGGTCGAGGGTGAGGTCGTGCAGGTGCAACGCGGCGTCGGCCTTCGGGCCGAGGACGGTGTCCATCCGGTCCGGGGTCAGCGAGGCGATGGCGCCGTCGTCGAGCACACCGGCGAGGTGGAATACGCCGGTCAGTGGCCGGTCGGCCGGGATGGCGGCCAGGACCGCGGCGAGCGCGTCACGGTCGGAGACATCGCAGGCGACGAAGTCGGCTTCGGCTCCCGCCTGTGCCAGGTCGGCCCGCAATTCCGCCGCGCCGGAAGCGGATTCGCCCTGCCTGCTCAGCAGGATGAGGTGTCGAGCGCCGTACGTGTCCGCCAGCTGCCGGGCGAACAGGCCGCCCAGCGCGCCACTCGCACCGGTGAGCAACACGGTCTCGTCCGGCCCGAACGCCAGCTTCGGCGCGAAACCACTGGCAGGCACAGCGATTCGCGCGAGTCGCGCACCGTAGGCGCGTCCGCCCCGGACGGCGACCAGTGGTTCCGCGGTGGCCAGAATTCCGCCGAGCAGCCGGCGAAACTCCGCCTCGGAGTCGATGCCGGCACCGGAGTCAGTCCCGGCACCGTCACCGGAGTCGGCGCTGAGGTCGCCACCCAGGTGAGCGCCGGGGCCGCCATCGGAGTCAGTGCCGAGGCCGCCACCAGCGGCGCTGCCCGAGCCGAAGTCGGTGCCGTGGGCGGGACCGCCATCGGCGGCGATACCGAGGCCGCCACCAGCGGCGATGCCGGAGTCGGTGCCGGGACCACCATCGGCGTCGCTATCGGCGCTGCTGCCGGATCCGAAGTCCGGTGCGGAGGCTGTGTCCACCAAGATGATCCGGCCAGGGCGCTCGGCCTGGGCGGACCGCACCAGGCCGCCCACGGCGGCACCGGCCAGGTCGACGATGTCCTCGCCCGCAACAGACACCGCGCCCCTGGTGCGGACGACAAGTGTGGATTCGGCGAACCGCTCGTCCGCGAGCCAGGTCTGCATCGCCGTGAGCACCGCGTGGGTGGCGGCGTGGACGGCGGCCGCATCACTGCCGGCCGGGGAGTCCAGGATCACCGCGGCGGGCACCCGGTCACCGAGCTCCGCCCAGCGCAGCGTCTCGATCTCTGTGTCGGACAGACTGATCGGCGTCCAGTCGACCTGGAACAGCGAGGAGGCGACCGTGGACGCGCCCGTGGTCAGCTGGGCGGGATCGATCGGTCGCGAGGCCAGGTGCCGGACCGTCGCGACGGGGGCACCGGTCGGGTCGGCGATATCGAGGCTCACCCCGTACTCGCCGATCCGGGTGAGCCGCACCCGCAGCGCGTCGGCGCCACCGGCGTGCACCGCCACTCCGGACCATTCGAACGGCAGTGCCGGCCCGGCACCGGCCGGGACGTCGCCGGACAGCCGCAGCGCGTGCAGCGCGGCGTCGAGCAGCGCGGGATGCACGCCGAACCGCTGGGCGTCGGACCTGGCCTGTTCGGGTAGTTCGACCTCGGCGTAGAGCACGCCGTCGGCGTCGCGCCAGGCCGAGCGCAGGGCCTGGAACACCGGGCCGTAGTGGTAGCCCTGCTCGTCGAGGGCGTCGTAGACGCCGTCCACTTCGAGCGGTGTCGCACCGGTCGGCGGCCAGTCCGCGAGAACGGCGGGCACGCCGTCGAATGCGGGAGCCAGGAGGCCCTCGGCGTTGAGGGTCCATGCCACCGTGTCGTCGGTGTCGTCGTCGAGGTGGGAGTAGATCCGGACCGGGCGCAGACCCGCCGCGTCCTCCGCGTCGACCACGACGCGCACCGCGACACCCGCCGTGTCCGGCACCGTCAGCGGGGCGCGCAGCGCCAGCTCGGCGACGGCCGTGCAGCCGACCCGCTCACCGGCGGACAACGCGAGCTCGACGAAACCGGTACCGGGGAACAGCACCGTGTCCATGACCCGGTGATCGGGCAGCCAGTCCTGGGTCTGCGCGGACAACCGGCCGGTGAGGGTGACACCGTCGGAGTCCGGCTGCGACACCACGGCCGACACCAGCGGGTGGGCGGTGGGGACGAGACCGAGCGCACGGGCGCCACTTCCGGTGCCACTCTCGGTGAGCCAGTAGCGGCGACGCTGGAAGGCATAGGTGGGCAGATCGATTCGCCGCGCACCGGTCCCGGCGTAGAGCGCGGCCCAGTCCACGTCGGCACCGGTGACGAACAGTCCGGCGACAGCGGCCAGCAGCGTGGACGCGTCGGCCTGCGACCGGCGCGCGCAGGCCACCGCGACACCGTTCGCCGTCTCGACGGTGGCCGTGACGGCAGGCAGCAGCACGGCGTCGGGGCCGACCTCGGCGAACCGGCTCACCCCGAGACCGGCCATGGTGGTGACCGCGTCGGCGAAGCGCACGGTGTCACGAACCTGCCCGACCCAGTAGGCCGGATCGCTCATCTCGTCGGTCACCAGAGCACCGGTCACCGTCGACACCAGGGCGATATTGGGCCTGGCGAACGTCACACCCGCCACAGCCGAGGCGAATTCGTCCAGCATCGGCTCCATCAGGGACGAATGGAACGCGTGCGACACCCGCAGACGGTGGGTCCGCCAGCCGCGCTGCGCGCACACGTCGACCACCGCGAGCACCGCCGACTCCACGCCGGACAGCACCACCGACGCCGGGCCGTTGACCGCGGCGATCGACACCGCGCCACTGAGCAGCGGCAGCACCTCGGCCTCCGGCGCGCCCACGGCCACCATCGCGCCGCCGTCGGGCAGCGCCTGCATCAACCGGCCCCGCGCCGCCACCAGCGCGCACGCGTCGGTCAGCGACAGCACCCCGGCCACGTGCGCGGCCGCGATCTCACCGATCGAGTGACCGGCCACCACATCGGGCCGCACACCCCAGGCTTCGAGCAGCCGGAACAGCGCCACCTCGAAGGCGAACAGCCCGGCCTGCGCGAACACGGTGCGGTCGACCAGGTCCGCGTCGGCCAGCGCGGCCGCCAGCGACGGCGACTGCTCGAGCAGCGGATCCAACTGGGCGACAACGGCATCGAAGTGCTCGGCGAACCCGGGATACCCGCGCAGCCCGGCCGCCATGTCGGCCCACTGCGCACCCTGACCGGAGAACACGAAACCGGTGGACCCGGACAGCACCCGCCCGGTCAGCACGTTCGCGGCGGGCACACCGTCGGCCAGCGCCTGCGCCCCGGCCAGCAGTCCGTCCCGGTCGGGTGCGAGCACCACCGCGCGCTGGTCGAACCGCACTCGCGTGGCGAGGGAGAACCCGGCGTCGACAGGATCCTGATCCCGTACGGCCGTGATCAGCCGCGCGGCCTGCCCGGCCAGCGCCTCCTCACCGCGTGCCGACAGCACCCATGCCAGGTGACCACCGGCCGGAGCGACGGTGTCGACCCGCGATGTCGCGACGGCGGGGGCCTGTTCCAGGATGAGGTGCGCGTTGGTACCGCTGAGCCCGAACGACGACACACCCGCGCGGCGCGGGCGATCCAGCTCCGGCCACGGCGTGGCTTCGGTGAGCAGGCGGATGTGGCCTTCGGTCCAGTCGACCTTGGTCGAGGGCTGGTCGATGTGCAGGGTCTGCGGCAGTACCCCGTGCCGCATGGCCATCACCATCTTGATCACGCCACCCACACCGGCGGCGGCCTGCGCGTGCCCGATGTTCGACTTCAGCGAACCGAGCAGCAGCGGCCGTTCCGGATCGCGGTCCTGGCCGTAGGTGGCCAGCAGCGCCTGCGCCTCGATCGGATCGCCCAATGTCGTTCCGGTGCCGTGCGCTTCGACGGCGTCGACGTCGACCGGCGACACCCCCGCGTTGGCCAGCGCCTGCCGGATCACCCGTCGCTGCGACGGACCGTTCGGCGCGGTCCAGCCGTTGGAGGCACCGTCCTGGTTCACCGCCGACCCGGTGAGCACCGCGAGCACCTGGTGCCCGTTGCGCTGCGCGTCGGACAGCCGTTCCAGCACCAGCATGCCCGCACCCTCGGCCCAGGCGACACCGTCCGCGCCGTCGGCGAAGGACCGGCAGCGCCCGTCCGGCGACAGGCCACGCTGCCGGCTGAACTCCAGGAACATGTCCGGCGTCGACATGACCGCCACACCACCGGCCAGCGCCAGATCGCACTCGCCCGAGCGCAGCGACTGCGCCGCCAGGTGCAGCGCCACCAGCGACGAGGAGCACGCGGTGTCCACGGTGACCGCCGGGCCCTCCAGCCCGAACACATACGACAGGCGGCCCGACACCAAGCTGCCGCCCGCGCTCGCGCCGGTGCCCGCGCCCTGCGCGTAGTCGTGGTACATCACACCGGTGAACACACCGGTCGCGCTGCCGCGCAAGGTCGCCGGGTCCACCCCGGCTCGTTCCAGCGCCTCCCACGACACCTCGAGCAGCAGGCGCTGCTGCGGGTCCATGGCGGTGGCCTCGTTGGGGCTGATCCCGAAGAAGTCGGCGTCGAATTCGCCTGCGGAGTACAGGAATCCGCCCTGGCGGGTGTAGGTCTTGCCGGGCTTGCCCGGCTCCGGGTCGTACAGGTTGTCCAGGTCCCAGCCACGGTCGGCGGGCAGCCCGCCGGTGGCGTGGCCGCCGGTCGCGACCAGCTGCCACAGCTGTTCGGGCGAGTCGACGCCGCCGGGGTAGCGGCAGCCCATCGCCACCACCGCGATGGGCTCACCGTCGGCCGTCTTGGCCGCGGTCACCACCTCATCCGGCACCGCGCCGCTGAGCTGGGAGTCGATGAACTCGGCCACCACCTGCGGGTTCGGGTGGTCGAAGACGAGGGTGGCCGGCAGTCGCAGACCGGTGGCGGTGGTGAGCTTGTTGCGGAACTCGACCGCGCCGAGCGAATCGAAACCGAGCTGCTGGAAAGCCTGCCGGGGTTCGATCGCCGCGATCGTGGCGTGTCCGAGCACCTCGGCGGCCACGGTCTGGACCAGGGTGAGCAGGGTCGCGCGGCGGTCGGCCTCGGACAGTCCGGCCAGCTTCTGTGCGAACGCGCGGCCCGCGGGCGTCCGGCTGTTGCGGCGCACCGGGGTGGGGGCGATGCCGCGCAGCAGGGCCGGGACCTGATCGCCCCTGGCACGCAGCACGGCCGGGTCGACCCGAAGCAGCACCAGCTGCGCGGTGTCGGTGGCGATCGCCGCGTCGAACAGGGCCAGGGCATCGGATTCGGTCAGCGGCGGGAAGCCCTGCTTGGCCATGCGCTCGAAGTCCTCGGCCGACAGGTCGGCGCCCAGACCGCTGGAACGCTCCCACAGGCCGTAGTCGAGCGAGGTCGCGGGCAGACCGATGCTGTGCCGGTAGGCGGCCAGACCGTCGAGGAAGACATTGGCGGCGGCGTAGTTGGCCTGGCCCGCGGTGAGCACGAGACCACCGACAGAGCCGAGCAGCGCGAACAGCGTCAGCGGCCGGTCGCGGGTGAGTTCGTGCAGGTGCCACGCGGCATCGACCTTGGGGCCGAAGACCCGGTCGACCCGCTCGGGGGTCATCGACTCGATCACGCCGTGATCGGCGGTGGCGGCGCAGTGCACGACCCCGACCAGTGGATGCTCGGCCGGGATGCCGTCCAGCAGCGCGGCCAGGGCGGCGCGGTCGGACACGTCACAGGCGGCGAGGGTGACCTCGGCGCCGAGTTCGCCCAGCTGCGTGGCCAATTCGGTCGCGCCGGGCGCCTCCGCGCCGCGCCGCGAGGTCAGCACCAGGTGGCGCACGCCGTGCGCGGTGACCAGGTGGCGGGCGATCACGGCGCCGATCCCCGCGGTGCCACCGGTCACCAGGACCGTGCCGGAGCCGGTCGAGCGCACACTCGCGCCCGGCGCGTGCCGGGTCATCCGTGGCACGAGCACGGTCGAATCACGCACCGCCGCCTCGGGTTCCGCCGAGGCCGCGGCGGCGAGGGCCGCGATCTCGCGCGGCTCGCGTTCGGTGTCCAGGTCGAGCAGCTGGAACCGGCCGGGATGTTCGGCCTGGGCGGCGCGGAGCAGACCCCACACTGGCGCCTGCGCCGTGCGGACCTGGTCGGTGTCGCCGGTGCGTACGGCGTTGCGGGTGAGCACCACCAGGCGGGACGCGGACAGACCCGGTTCGGCCAGCCAGCGCTGGACGGTGTCGAGGATCTCGGCGATGAGCTGCCGGGCGGCCGCTGGCGGCGCGTCCTCGGGTTCGGCGCAGTCGAGCAGGACGAGCTCGGGGGCTGCCGCGTCGTCGAGACCGGCGATCAGCGCGGTCACGTCGGCGAAAGCGGCGACCGGCTCGGACCCTTCGATGGAAGTGGTTGCAGCACTGCCACTTCGGGCGGAGCCGAGGACCGCTACGCGCCCCGGCTCCACCGTGGGCAGGGTGGCGGCGGTCCAGTCGATGCCGAACAGCGCGTCCGTGATGCCGTCCGCGCCCAGCCGATCGGCCGAGACCGGGCGGGAGACCAGGGCGCCGACCGACAGCACCGGTTGTCCCTCGGTGTCGGCGATCTGCACCACGTGGCGGCCGTCGGCGCGCGCGATCCGCACCCGCACCGCGTCGGCGCCGGTGGCGTGGAGCTGCACCTGGTTCCAGCTGAACGGCAGTTCGGGAGCGTCGATTTCGCCGTGGCGGCGGGCATGCAGGATGCCGACGTGCAGGGCCGAGTCGAACAGGGCGGGGTGGATCCCGAAGCCCTGGGCGTCGCGGCGGTCGGGCAGGGCCACCTCGGCAAACAGTTCGTCACCGCGCTGCCAGGCCGACTGCATGCCCTGGAAGAACGGCCCGTACTCGTAGCCACCGTCGAGCAGTTCGTCGTAGGCGGTGTCGAGGGGCAGCGCGACGGCGCCGCGCGGCGGCCAGGTGACCAGGTCCATGGCGGCCACCGGCTCCGCCTGTGCGAGCACGCCTTCGGCGTGGATCGCCCACGGACCACCCGCGATCTGCCGGGAGTGCACGCTGAGCCTGCGGCGGCCGGTGTGATCGGCCGCGCCGACCATCACCTGGACCGACACGCTGCCCTCGGCGGGCAGGGTCAGCGGGGTGTGCAGGATCAGCTCGTCGACCATCGGGCAGCCCACCAGGGCACCGACTTGGCAGGCCAGTTCCACATAGCCGGTGCCGGGCAGCAGCATCACCCCGAACACGCTGTGGTCGGCCATCCACGGCACCGTGTCCACCGACCAGCGGCCGGTGAAGCTCACCGCGTCCGACTCCGGGTGCGGCACCACGGCGCCGAGCAGCGGATGCTCGACGGTGTCGAGCCCGACCGAGGTGACACCCCCCAGCTCGGCGCCCAGCCACGACTCCGCGAGCACCTGCTTGGCGTCGAGCCAGAACCGCACATGCTGGAAGGCGTAGGTGGGCAGGTCGATTCGCCTGCCACCACCGCCGATGCCCGCCCAGTCCACCGGCGTGCCCGCCACAAACAGTCCCGCCACGGCGGTCAGCAGCGTGGCCGGACTCGTCTGTTCCTTGCGGGCCAGCGGCACGATCACCGGTGCCGCGCCCTGCGGATCACCCGCGGCGTCGACGATCTGGGCGATCATCGGGGTGAGGACGGCGTCGGGCCCGATCTCGGCGAAGCGGGTCACGCCCATCGCGGACAGGGTGGTGATGGTGTCGGCGAAGCGGACCGTGCCGCGCACCTGGCCGGGCCAGTACGCGGGTTCGGTCATCTCGTCGGTGACGCGGGCGCCGGTCACCGAGGACACCAGCGCGATATCGGGCCGCCGCAGCGTCAAACCCTGGACCACCGTGGTGAATTCGGCCAGCATCGGGTCCATCAGCGCCGAATGCGAGGCAATGGCGATGCGCAGCCGGTGCGTGCGCCAACCGCGTTCGACGCAGACTTCGACCACGGCCGTCACCGCGTCCTCGACACCGGAGACCACCACCGAGGCCGGGCCGTTGACCGCCGCGATCGCGACCTGACCGGTCGTGCCGAGCGCCTCGATCACCGCGAGCACCTCGGTCTCGGTGCTGCCGACGGCGACCATGGCTCCGCCCGGCGGCAAGGCCTCCATCAGGCGGCCACGGGCGGCCACCAGCGCGCAGGCGTCGGCGAGGTCGAGCACCCCGGCGACGTGGGCCGCGCCGACCTCACCGATGGAGTGACCGGTCACCACATCGGGACGCACGCCCCAGGATTCGAGCAGCCGGAACAGGGCCACCTCGAAGGCGAACACGGCGGCCTGGGTGAACACGGTGCGGGCCAGGATCTCGTCGTCGGCCAGTGCCTCGGTGAGCGATTCCGGTTGTCCCAGCAGCGGTTCCAGCTGCGCGACGATGGCGTCGAAGTGGTCGGCGAAGACCGGGTAGGCGCGCAGCGCGCCGGCCATGCCCGCCCACTGCGAGCCCTGGCCGGTGAAGACGAAACCGGTCGAACCCGGTACCACCCGGCCGGTCACCACGTCGGCGGCGGTGGCACCGGTGGCCAGGGCGCGCACGCCGCGGCGCAGCGCGTCACCGTCGGCGCCGAGGACGACGGCGCGCTGGTCGAACAGGGTGCGGGTGGACGCCAGGGAGTACGCGACATCGCGGGCATCGAGGTCATCGACGTGCGCGGCCAGGCGGGCGGCCTGCTCGGCCAGCGCCTCCGGGCCGCGGGCCGACACCACCCACGCCGGCACGCCGCCCGGCGCGGGCTCGGCGGTTTCGGGCTCGGGCTCGGCGGGCGCCTGCTCCACGATGAGATGCACATTGGTGCCCGCCACACCGAACGAGGACACTCCGGCGCGGCGCGGCCGGTCCAGTTCCGGCCACGGCCTGGCCTCGGTCAGCAGGCGCACCTGTCCGGCCGACCAGTCGACCTTGGTGGTGGGGGCGTCCACGTGCAGGGTCTTCGGCAACAGGCCGTGGCGGATGGCCATGACCATCTTGATCACGCCGCCCACACCGGCGGCGGCCTGCGAGTGCCCGATGTTCGATTTCAGCGAGCCCAGCCAGAGCGGCCGGTCTTCCTGGTGTTCCTGGCCGTAGGTGGCCAGCAGGGCCTGGGCCTCGATGGGGTCACCCAAGGTCGTTCCGGTGCCGTGCGCTTCGACCGCGTCCACGTCGGCGGCGGTGATGCCCGCGTTGGCCAGCGCCTGCCGGATGACCCGGCGCTGCGAGGGCCCGTTCGGCGCGGTGAGGCCGTTGGACGCGCCGTCCTGGTTCACCGCCGAGCCGCTGATCACCGCCAGCACCGGATGCCCGTTGCGGCGGGCGTCGGACAGCCGCTCGAGCACCAGCACACCGGCGCCCTCGGCCCAGCCCAGGCCGTCGGCGGCGTCGGCGAACGCCTTGCTGCGGCCGTCGGTGGCCATACCGCGCTGCCTGCTGAACTCCACCAGCGTCTCCGGCGATCCCATCACCGCGACACCGCCGGCCAGCGCCAGCTCGCATTCCCCCGCCCGCAGCGCCTGTGCGGCCTGGTGCAGCGCGACCAGCGACGACGAGCACGCCGTGTCGACGGTGACCGATGGCCCTTCCAGGCCGAGCACATAGGAGATGCGCCCGGAGGCGACCGCGCCGGAGTTCGCGTTGGCCGGATAGTCGTGATACATCATGCCGACGTAGACGCCGGTCCGGCTGCCGCGCAGCGCGGCGGGCTCGACCCCGGCGCGTTCCAGTGCCTCCCACGACGTTTCGAGCAGCAGGAACTGCTGCGGGTCCATCGTGGCCGCCTCGTTGGGGCTGATCCCGAAGAAGCCCGGGTCGAATTCGCCCGCCTCGTGCAGGAATCCGCCTTCACGGGTGTAGATGCTGTTCGGCGTCTCACCCGTGGGGTCGTAGAGACGGTCCGCGTCCCAGCCGCGGTTGACCGGAAGTTCCGAGACCGCGTCGACGCCGTCGGCGACCAGCTGCCACAGCCCCTCGGGTGTGCTCACCCCGCCCGGATACCGGCAGGCCATCCCGACGATCGCGATCGGCTCCCGCTGGGCGGCGTCGAGCTGCCGGTTGCGGGCGCGCAACCGCTCGGTCTCCTTCAGCGAGCTGCGGAGCGCCTCGGTGAGCTTCTGGATTTTCGGGTCTGGCTGGGTCATGCGTCTATCGCTTCCTGCGGTCGCCGGAACGATCCGGCGGAATGTCTGTCGGGAGGCTGTCGGGCGATGCCGGGATCACATCGTGGGTCAGTCCTCCGAGTGGAAGGCCAGGTCGATCAGGTCGTCGAGATCGAGGTCGTCGATCGCGTCCGCCGGGTCGGCCGGTGGGGTGTCGGCGGGGCTGTCGGGTTCGTCGGTGAGCCGCAGCAGCGCGTCCAGCAGGCCCGCCTCGCGCAGGCGCGCGAGCGGGATGGTCTGCAGGGCCCGGCGGATGTCGTCGTCGGGCAGGTCGACCGGCTGCGGTTCGTCGCCGTCGGTGAGCTCCTCGTGCAGGTACTCGCCCAGCGCGGCGGGGGTCGGATAGTCGAACACCAGCGTCGCGGGCAGGGCCAGGCCGGTCGCGGCGTTGAGACCGTTGCGGAACTCGAGCGCGGTGATCGAGTCGAAGCCCAGGTCGTTGAACGCCTTGCCCGCCTCGACCACGGCGGCGTTGCCGTGCCCGAGCGTGTGCGCGACCTGACCGCGCACGAGGTCGACGAGCACGTCGAGCCGTTCCCCCGCCAGGGTGGCGGCCAGGCGGGCGCGCAGTGCCGCGGCCGTGCCGTCGGTGACCTTGCGCCGCGGCGTGGTGAGGCCGGCCAGCAGCGCGGGGGCGAAGCCCGCGTCGCGCATGACGTCGAGGTTCATCCTGGCCAGGACCGGGGCCGCCACGTCGAGCCGGGCCGCGGCGTCGAACAGGGCCAGGCCCTGGGCTCGGGACAGCGGCAGCATGCCGGTGCGGGCCATCCGCAGCCGGTCGACGTCGCCGAGTTCGCCCGCCATGCCGCCGTCCCACAGACCCCAGGCCAGTGACTGTCCGGCGCGGCCGGTGGCCCTGCGGTGGGCGGCGAGCGCGTCCAGGCAGGCGTTGGCTGCGGCGTAGTTGCCCTGGCCGGTATTGCCGAAAGCGCCCGCCGCCGAACTGAACAGCACGAACGCCTTCACCGGCAGGTCGGCGGTCAGTGCGTGCAGGTGCAGCGCCGCGTCGACCTTGGGGCCGAGGACGGTGTCCAGCCGCTCCGGGGTCAGCGAGGCGATCGCTCCGTCGTCGAGCACACCGGCGAGGTGGTACACCCCGGCCAAGGGCTGGTCACCCGGGATGTCGGCCAGGACGCGGGCGAGCGCGCCGCGATCGGTGACATCACAGGCGGCGAACCGCACATCGGCACCGGCCTCGGTCACCTCGGCCCGCAATTCCGCTGAGCCGGGCGCGGATTCGCCGCGGCGGCTGAGCAACAGCAGATGCCGGACACCGTGTTCGGCGACGAGGTGCCGGGCGAACAGGCCGGCCAGCGCACCGCCGGCACCGGTGATCAGCACGGTGTCGGCGGGGTCGTAGGCCGGCGCCTGCGCCGAACCGAGTGCGGCGGTGTCGATCCTGCGTAGCCGTGCGGCGTGCACGATCCCGCCACGTACGGCCACCTGGGGTTCGCCGGTGCCGAGGACCGGGCCTAGCAGCGAGCCCAGATCGCGGCTGAGATCGTCTCCGGGGATTCGCGAGGCGACGGAGTCCGGTGCAGGCTCGCTCGGGGCCCGACCTGCGCCGAGCAGCTCACCCGAAGGGCGACCGGAGTCGGCGAACGGCAGCGACTCGACCTGAGCCCGCTCGGAGTCGATGTCCACCAAGATGATCCGGCCCGGGGCCTCGGACTGGGCGGCGCGGACGAGGCCGCTCACCGCGGCGCCGGCCAGATTCGTGATGTCCTCGCCGGCTACCGAGACGGCGCCGGACGTGCGCACGACCAGTACCGAATCCGCGAATCGTGGTTCCGTCAGCCAGGACTGCACGGCATGCAGCACCTGGTGGGTGGCGGCGCGTACCGCGGCGGCGTCGTTGCCCGCCGGGCAGTCCAGGATCACGACGGGTGGGATCGTGTCACCCGGCTCGGCCCACGGTGCCGTGTCGATGGCGGTGCCGGACAGCGTGATCGGCGTCCAGCCGACGTCGAACAGCGCGTTGCCGACGGCGGAGGCACCGAGGACCAGTTGCGCGGGGTCCATCGGCCGCGAGGCCAGATGACGCACCGTGGCGACGGGCGCGCCCGCAGCGTCGGCGAGGTCCAGGACGACACCGTGCTCCCCGACCCTGGTCATCCGCACCCGCAGCGCGGTCGCCCCGGCGGCGTGCAGTGTCACCCCCGACCACTCGAACGGCAGCGCGAGAGCCGTTCCCGCCGTGGGGATCTCCTCGGCCAGCAGTAGCGCGTGCAGCGCCGAGTCGAACAGGGCGGGGTGCAGGCCGAAGCCGTCGGCGAGGCGGGCATCGGGCAGGGCGACCTCGGCGAAGACCTCGTCACCGCGTCGCCAGGCCGCGCGCAGCCCCTGGAAGAACGGGCCGTATCCGTAGCCCGCGGCGGACAGTCCGGCGTAGCCGTCGTCGATCGGCAGCGGCCGCGCGTCGGCGGGCGGCCAGGCGACGAGGTCGGCACCCGTGGCGGTGTCGGCCGGGCGGACGGTGCCTTCGGCGTTGAGGGTCCACACCGGGTCGCCGTCGTCCGGGCTGGAGAAGATCCGGAGCGGGCGGCGACCGGTGTCGTCCCGGTCGCCGACGACGACGCGCAAGGCCGAGCCCCCGGGCTCCTGGAGTACCAGCGGAGCCTGGAGCACGAGGTCGTCGACGGTGGCGCAACCGACCTGTCCGGCGGCGTGCAGGGCGAGTTCGACCAGGCCGGTCCCGGGGAACACGACCGCGTCGTGCACCCGGTGATCGGCCAGCCACGGGTGGGTCGAGGTGGCGAGGCGACCGGTGAGGATCACCCCGGCGGAGTCCGGCTGGGCGATCACCGCCGACACCAGCGGATGCCCGGTGGCGGTCAGGCCCATCGACCGCGCGTCGCCGCCGCCTGCCGTTGCTTCGGTCATCCAGTAGCGCGTGCGCTGGAAGGCGTAGGTGGGCAGGTCGACCCGGCGGGCACCGGTCCCGGCGTACAGCCGCGCCCAATCCACCGCCGTTCCCGCGACGTACAGCCGGGCGAGGCCGGTGAGCAGGGTCGCGGTGTGCGCGTGCTTGCGCACGGTCAGCGCGACCGCCGTCGCGGTGTCGAGGGTTTGCGCGACCATCGGGGTGAGGGCCGCGTCGGGGCCGACCTCGGCGAAGCGGGTCACGCCGAGTGCGGCCATGGTGGTGACCGCGTCGGCGAAGCGGACGGTGTCGCGGACCTGGCCGACCCAGTACGACGGATCGGTCATCTCCTCGGTGACCCGGGCGCCGGTCACGGTGGAGACCAGCGTGATGTCGGGCCGGTGGATGGTCAGACCTCGGACAACGGTGGCGAATTCGTCGAGCATCGGTTCCATCAGCACCGAATGGAAGGCGTGCGACACCGTGAGCCGGTGCGTCCGCCAGCCCCGTTCGGCACAGCGCTCGATCACGGCCGTGACCTCGGCGTCGAGACCGGAGAGCACCACGGACGCCGGGCCGTTCACCGCCGCGACGGACACCTTGGTGTCCAGCAGCGCGGCGATTTCGAGGACATCGGCTTCCGGCGCGCCGACCGCGACCATCGCGCCACCCGCGGGCAGGGCCTGCATCAACCGGCCACGCGCGGCCACCAGAGCGCACGCGTCGGTCAGCGACAGCACCCCCGCGACGTGCGCGGCCGCGATCTCACCGATCGAGTGTCCGGCCACCACATCGGGTTTCACACCCCAGGATTCGAGCAGCCGGAACAGGGCCACTTCGTAGGCGAACAGCCCGGCCTGGGTGAAGACCGTGCGGGCCAGGGCCGCGTCGTCGGACAGCGCCTCGGTGAGCGAGATACTTTGTCCCAGCTGCGGTTCCAACTGCGCCACGATGCCGTCGAAGTTCTCGGCGAACACCGGGAACGCGGCGCGCAGGTCCGTCGCCATGCCCGCCCACTGCGCACCCTGCCCGGAGAACACCAGACCGGCCGACCCCGTGGTCACCCGGCCGGTGATCACCCCCGCCGCCTGCGCGCCGGTGGCCAGCGCGCTCGCCCCGGCCAGCAGACCGGCACCGTCCTCGGCGAGAACGACGGCGCGGTGCTCGAAGACCGTGCGCGTGGACGCCAGCGAGAAGCCTACGTCGACCGGCTCGGTGTCCTGGGCCGCCGCGACCAGTCGCGCGGCCTGGTCGGCGAGTGCCTCGGCCGTGCGAGCCGACAGCACCCACGGCACGAAACCACCTGCCGGAACTCCCCGTTCGGTGACCGGATCCGCCACGGCGGGAGCCTGTTCCACGATGACGTGGGCATTGGTCCCGCTGATGCCGAACGACGAGACACCGGCCCGGCGCGGCCGGTCGGTGTCGGGCCACGGCACCGCCTCGGTGAGCAGCCGCACGTGCCCTTCGTTCCAGTCGACCTTCGTGGAGGGCTCGTCCGCATGGAGGGTCCGCGGCAGCACACCGTGCCGCAGGGCCATCACCATCTTGATCACGCCACCCACACCGGCCGCCGCCTGCGCGTGCCCGATATTGGATTTCAGCGAACCGAGCCACAGCGGACGATCCAGCGCACGGTCCTGGCCGTAGGTGGCCAGCAGCGCCTGCGCCTCGATCGGATCGCCCAATGTCGTTCCGGTGCCGTGCGCTTCGACCGCGTCGACGTCGACCGGCGACACCCCCGCATTGGCCAGCGCCTGCCGGATCACCCGCTGCTGGGACGGTCCGTTCGGCGCCGAGAACCCGTTCGACGCGCCGTCCTGGTTCACCGCCGAGCCGGCCAGGACGGCCAGCACCTGGTGACCGTTGCGGCGGGCGTCGGACAGCCGTTCCAGCACCAGCACGCCCGCGCCCTCGGACCAGCCGACACCGTCGGCGTCGTCGGCGAAGGACTTGCAGCGTCCGTCCGGTGACAGGCCGCGCTGACGGCCGAACTCCAGGAACATGTCCGGCGTCGCCATCACGGCCACACCACCGGCCAGCGCCAGCTCGCACTCGCCCGAGCGCAGCGACTGCGCCGCCAGGTGCAGCGCGACCAGCGAGGACGAGCACGCGGTGTCCACGGTGACCGACGGCCCTTCCAGGCCGAACACGTAGGACACCCGGCCCGAGACGAGGCTGCCCGCGGCACTGCTGCCGGTTCCGGTGCCCTGCGCGTAGTCGTGGTACATCACGCCGGTGAACACACCGGTGGCGCTGCCGCGCAGGGCGGCCGGGTCGAGTCCGGCCCGCTCCAGCGCCTCCCACGACACCTCGAGCAGAACCCGCTGCTGCGGGTCCATGACGGTGGCCTCGTTGGGGCTGATGCCGAAGAAGCCCGCGTCGAATTCGGCTGCCTCGTAGAGGAATCCGCCGCTGCGGGTGTAGGTCTTGCCCGCCTTGCCCGGTTCGGGATCGTAGATGCCGTCGATGTCCCAACCGCGATCCAGCGGCATCGGGCCCGTGGTGTCGCCGCCGGAGGTGACCAGCTGCCACAGGTCTTCCGGCGAGGCGACCCCGCCCGGGTAGCGGCAGCTCATGGCCACCACCGCGATCGGTTCGTCGTCGGCCCGCACCCGGCTCACGGCCACCTCGGCGACCGCGCCGACGCCGGTGAGCTGTGCCTCCACGAACTCGGCGACGACCTGGGGATTCGGGTAGTCGAACAGCAGCGTGGCTGGGAGTTGCAGCCCGGTCGCGGCATTGAGCTTGTTGCGGAACTCGACCGCGCCGAGCGAGTCGAAGCCCAGCTGCTGGAACGGCTGGTGCGGTTCGATCGCCTCGACCGAGGTGTGGCCGAGGATCTCGGCCGCGACGGATCGCACCAGGTCGAGCAGGGCACTGCCCCGGTCGGCGTCGGAGAGCCCGGCCAGCTTCCGCAGGAACGCCTGCCCCGCCGCCGTGCGGGTGACCCGCCGGACCGGCGCGGGGACGATGCCGCGCAGCAGCGCGGGGATCTGGTCCCCTCGGGTCCGCAGCACGGCCGGGTCGATACGCAGCGGAACCAGCTGCGCCGCGCCGGCGCCGAGCGCGGCGTCGAACAGCGCCAGTCCCTCGGTCTCGGTGAGCGGCGGGAAGCCCTGTCTGCGCATCCGGTCGAAGTCCCGGTCGGACAGCTCGGCGCCGAGGCCGGTGGCGCGCGCCCACATGCCGTAGTCGAGGGCGAGCGCGGGCAGGCCGAGGCCGTGCCGGTGCGCGGCGAGCGCGTCGAGGAAGACATTGGCCGCCGCGTAGTTCGCCTGCCCGGCGGGCAGTACCAGGCCACCGGCCGAGGACACCAGGACGAACAGCGACAGCGCCCGGTCGCGGGTGAGCTCGTGCAGATGCCAGGCGGCGTCGGCCTTGGGCCGGAAGACGTGCGCGAGCCGGTCGGGCGTGATCGAGGCGATCAGGCCGTTGTCGGCGGTGCCCGCCGCGTGCACCACACCGACCAGGGGGCGGTCGGCGGGAATCGCGGCGAGGACGGCGGCCAGGGCGTCGCGATCGGTCACATCGCACGCGGTGACGGTGACCTCGGCGCCGAGACCGGTCAGTTCGGCGACGAGTTCGGCGGCACCGGGGGCATCGGGCCCGCGTCGCGAGGTGAGCAGCAGGTGGCGCACACCGTGGTCGGTGACCAGGTGCCGGGCCAGGACCGCGCCGAGTCCGCCGGTGCCACCGGTGACCAGCACCGTGCCCGGCTCGATCGGCCCGTCGGCCGGGGCCGGGGTCCGGCGGGTGAGGCGCGGGACCAGCAGCGTGGTTCCGCGCAGGGCGGCCTCGGGTTCCCCGGTGGCGGCTGCCGCCGCGGCGGCGAGCGGGTCGCCGTCGGTGTCCAGGTCGAGGAGCTGGATGCGGCCCGGATGTTCGGCCTGGGCGGCGCGCACCAGACCCCACACAGGCGCCTGGGACAGGTCGACGGTGTCGTGCACCGCGTTCCGGGTCAGCACCACCAGGCGAGTCGCGGCCCACCGGGTATCGGCCAACCAGTCCTGGAGAGTGCCGAGTACGTCCGCCACGATCCGGCGCGCGGCTTCGGGTGCGGGGCCGTCGTGGTCGGGAGTGGTGAGCAGGACGACGTCGGGAACCACCGCGTCGGTGGCGTCCAGTTCGGCGGTCAGTGCCGCGAGATCCGGGTAACCACGTACCTTCGTGGTCTCCGTGGACCCCAGTAGCGCAACGCGATTCGTGTCGACGGCGGCTGTCGTGGGTGTCACGGCGACCCAGTCCACGCCGAAGAGGGCGTCGGCGACCCGGTCGGCGCCGAGCCGCTCGGCCGAGACCGGGCGCGACACCAGCGCACCGACCGACAGCACCGGGCTGCCCTGCTCGTCGGCGATCTGGATGCCGAACCTGGTGCCCTCCAGCGTGATCCGCACGCGGACCGTGGCGGCACCGGCGGCATGGACGGTGACCTGGTTCCAGGTGAACGGTAGCGCCGGGAAGCCGTCGACCCCGCCACGCAGGCCGTGGATGATGCCCGCGTGCAGCGCGGCGTCGAACAGCGCGGGATGGATTCCGTAGCCGTCGGCGGCGCGCGAATCCGGCAGCGCCACTTCGGCGAACAGTTCGTCACCGCGCTGCCAGGCGGCCCGCAGGCCCTGGAAGTACGGGCCGTAGCCGTAGCCGACCTCGAGCAGTTCGTCGTAGGCGGTGTCCACGGGTAGCGGCTGCGCTCCGGCGGGCGGCCAGGCCGTGAGGTCGAAGGCGGCGACCGGATCGGAGGGTGCCAGTATGCCTTCGGCGTGGATCGCCCACGGACCGTCGCCGGTCTGCTGGGAGTGCACGCTCAGGCGCCGGCGACCCGCGTCGTCGGCGGCGGCCACCACGACCTGCACCGCGACACTGCCCTCGGCGGGCAGGGTCAGCGGGGTGTGCAGGACCAGTTCGTCCACGGTGGGGCAGCCGAGCAGGCCGCCGACGTGCGCGGCCAGCTCGACGAATCCGGTGCCGGGCAGTAGCACCACGCCGAGCACGCTGTGATCGGCCAGCCAGTCCACCGTGTCCACCGACCAGCGGCCGGTGAAGCTCACCGCCCCCGATTCCGGATGTGGCACCGCGGCGCCCAGCAGCGGATGGTCCACGGTGTCCAGCCCGACCGCGGCGACGCCGCCGAGCTCCGCACCGATCCACGAGTTCGCCAGCGCCTGCTTGGCGTCGAGCCAGAAGCGATCGTGCTGGAAGGCGTAGGTGGGCAGGTCGACGCGCCGGGCACGGCTCCCGGCGAACACCCGCGCCCAGTCGAGCTCGGCGCCGGCCACGAACAACGCGGCGAGACCGCTCAGCAGGGCCGGTGCGTCGGCGCGCTCACGGCGGGCCAGGGCGGCCACCGCCGCGTCGACCTGGGTGAGCATCGGGGTGAGGACGGCGTCGGGCCCGACCTCGGCGAACCGGGCGACGCCCAGCTGGGTCATGGTGGTGACGGCCGCCGCGAAGCGCACGGTGCCGCGCAGCTGATCGACCCAGTAGCCGGGGTCGGTCATCTCCTCGTCGATCCGGTTCCCCGTGGCGGTCGACACCAGTTCCAGCGTCGGTGGCGCAAAGGTCACACCCGCCACCACCGCGGCGAATTCGGCGAGCATCGGCTCCATGAGGGCCGAGTGGAAGGCGTGCGAGACGCGCAGCCGGTGCGTGCGCCAACCACGCTCGGCGCACGCCTCGGCGACGGCGAGGACCGCGTCCTCGGCGCCGGACAGCACCACCGAGGCCGGGCCGTTGACCGCCGCGATCGACACCTCGCCGGTCAGCAGCTCCAGCACCTCGGCTTCCGCGGCACCGACCGCCACCATGGCGCCACCGGCGGGCAGCGCCTGCATCAACCGGCCACGGGCGGCCACCAGCGCGCAGGCGTCGGCCAGGGTCAGTACCCCGGCGACATGCGCGGCCGCGACCTCGCCGATCGAGTGACCGGCCACCACGTCGGCGCGGAAACCCCACGACTCGAGCAGGCGGTACAGCGCCACCTCGAACGCGAACAGACCCGCCTGCGCGAAGACGGTGCGATCGACCAGCGCGTCGTCGGCCAGCGCGTCGGCCAGCGACTCCGGCTGGGCCAGCAGCGGTTCCAGCCACTCGACGATGCCGTCGAAGTGTTCGGCGAAGACCGGGTACGCGGCGCGCAAGTCTTGCGCCATCCGCGCCCACTGCGCGCCCTGGCCGGAGAACACCACACCGGTGGACCCGGGCAGCGCGCGGCCGGTGACCAGGCCGGTCGCGGCATCGCCCGCGGCCAGCGCCCGGACGCCGGTCAGCAGTTCGTCGCGGTCCGCGCCCACGAGCACGGCACGGTGCTCGAACACGGCGCGGGTGGCGGCGAGGGAGAAGCCGATGTCGGCCGGATCCGGTTCGGACGCGGTCACCAGCGCGGCGAGCCGGGCAGCCTGCTCGGCCAGCGCGTCACCGCCACGGGCCGACAGCACCCATGGCACCACACCGGGCGCGATGATCTCGGGTTCGGTGGGTGAATCCGGCGGCGGCGGCGCCTGTTCCACGATGACGTGGGCATTCGTCCCGCTGATACCGAACGAGGACACCCCGGCGCGGCGCGGCCGATCCACCTCCGGCCACGCGACCGGCTCGGTCAGCAGGCGCACCTCGCCCGCGCTCCAATCCACCTTGGTGGACGGCTGATCCACGTGCAGGGTCCTGGGCAGAACGCCGTGGCGCATGGCCATGACCATCTTGATCACGCCGCCCACACCGGCCGCCGCCTGGGCGTGCCCGATATTCGACTTGAGCGAGCCCAGCCACAGCGGACGCGCGGGGTCGCGGTCCTGGCCGTAGGTGGCCAGCAGCGCCTGGGCCTCGATCGGGTCACCCAATGTCGTTCCGGTGCCATGCGCTTCGACCACGTCGACGTCGGCCGCCCGGACACCGGCGTTGGCCAGTGCCCGGCGGATCACCCGTCGCTGGGACGGGCCGTTGGGCGCGGTCAGGCCGTTCGACGCGCCGTCCTGGTTCACCGCCGAACCGGCCACGACCGCCAGCACCGGATGCCCGTTGCGGCGGGCGTCGGACAGGCGTTCCAGCACCAGCACGCCGACGCCCTCGGACCAGGCGACGCCGTCGGCCGCGTCGGCGAAGGACTTGCTGCGCCCGTCCGGGGACAGGCCGCGCTGCCGCGAGAACTCCACGAAGGTCTCGGGTGTCGCCATCACGGCCACACCCCCGGCCAGGGCGAGGTCGCACTCCCCCGACCGCAGCGACTGCGCCGCGAGATGCATGGCCACCAGTGAGGACGAGCACGCGGTGTCGATCGTGACGGACGGGCCTTCCAGGCCCAGGACATACGAAACACGGCCCGAGGCGATGGAACCGGCGTTCGCGTTGCCCGCGTAGTCGTGATACATCATGCCGGTGAAGACGCCGGTCGCGCTGCCGCGCAGGACCGCCGGGTCGACACCGGCCCGCTCGAACGCCTCCCACGAGCTCTCCAGCAGCAGGAACTGCTGCGGGTCCATGGACGCGGCCTCGTGCGGGCTGATCCCGAAGAACCCGGGATCGAATTCGCCCGCGCCGTGCAGGAATCCGCCCTCGCGGGTGTAGGTGGTGTGTGGGGTCTCGCCCGACGGGTCGTAGATCCGGTCGGTGTCCCAGCCACGGTTGATCGGGAAGTGGGAGGCGGCGTCGACACCGTCGTCGACGAGGCGCCACAGGTCCTCCGGCGAGCTCACTCCGCCCGGGTAGCGGCAGGCCATGCCGACGATGGCGATGGGGTCGTCGTCGAGGGACTGGCCGGTGCCGAGTTCCAGTTCGGCTGTCGCGCCGAGGAATTCGCCCGCGACGTGGTCGGCGAGCGCCTGCGGGGTCGGGTAGTCGAAGACGACCGTGGTCGACAGCGACAGGCCGGTGACGGTCTTGAGCCGGTTGCGCAGCTCGACCGCGCTCAGCGAATCGAAGCCGAGTTCGGAGAAGGCGCGACCGGGATCGACCTCGGCCACGCTGTCGTGGCCGAGCACCGCCGCGATGTGGGTGCGCACGGTGTCGAGGACCAGCTGGCGTTGCCGGTCGGTGTCGAGCCCGGCCAGCCGCCCGCGCAAGCCGGACGGCGCCGCCGAGGTGGCGGTGGCGCGGCGGGCCGTCGCGGGCGCCAGTTCCCGCAGCAGCGGCGGGAGCAGTCCGGCGTCGGCCTGGGCGCGGATCGCGGCGGTGTCGAGGACGGCGACGACCGTGTGCGCCGCGCCTCGGGCGACGGCCGCGTCCCAGCCGGCCAGCGCCCGCTCGTCCGGCATGGCGGTGAACCCGGTGCGGCTCATCCGGGCCACCTCGGTCTGCCCGAGCTGCCCGGCCATGCCACTGGACCGCGCCCACAGCCCCCACGCCAGCGACTGCCCGGCCAGCCCGCGGGCTCGCCGGTGGGTGATCAGCGCGTCGAGGAAGGTGTTGGCGGCGGCGTAATTGCCCTGACCGGGACCGCCGACGGTGCCCGAAGCGGACGAGAACACCACGAAAGCGGCCAGCTCGAGACCCGCCGTCGCCTGATGCAGGTGCCAGGCGGCATCGGCCTTGGGCGCCAGTACGGCGTCGATCCGCTCGGCGGTCAACGCGGCGACGACACCGTCGTCGAGCACACCGGCGGCATGGATCACCGCCGTCAGCGGCCACTGCTCCGGCACTTCACCGAGCAGCCCGGCGACGGCCGTGGCATCGGCGATGTCACACGCGACCACCCGCACCTGCCCGCCCAGCTCCGTCAGCTCGGCGCACAGCCGCTCGACCCCGTCGGCCTCCGGACCACGTCGGCTCACCAGCAGCAGCGACCGCACCCCGTGCTCGGCGACCAGGTGGCGAGCCACCACGGGCCCGATGCCACCGGTACCACCGGTCATCAGAACCGTACCGGTGCCGAAACTTGCAGCAGCCGTGTCTACTTCAGCGCTCGCAGTGGTGTGCGTGAGGTCGGTGGTGGGGCGGGTCAGGCGGGCGGTGTGGGGGATGCCCGCGCGGAGCACCGTTTGCGGTTCGGCGACCGCCGTGATGGTGGTGGCGAGCGCGGCGTCGATCCGGGTGTCGGTGTCGACCAGGATGATTCGGCCGGGGTCTTCGGTCTGGGCGCTGCGGACCAGGCCCCAGACCGCGGCGCCGGGGAGGTCGGTGAGGTCTTCGCCGGGGAGTGCGATCGCGCCGCGGGTGGCGATCAGCAGGGTGCTGGTGGCGAAGCGGTCCTGGTCCAGCCACGTCTGGACGATCGTGAGGACGCGGGCGAGTTCGGTGTGCGTCGCCGGGACGACGTCGGAGTCGGTGCCTGCCCAGCCGGTGCCCGCTTCGACGACGACCACGGGCGGGACCGGGGCGTCGGGGGCGAGGTCGTCCCAGTGGCCGAGGTCGGTGACCGGTGCCGCCGGGGCGGGGCCGGTCGGTGACCAGCGCAGATCCAGGATCGGGGCGGCCGGGGTGGCGGCGGCGCTCGCGGCGAGCTGGGCCAGCGGCATGCGGCGGGTGGTGAGCGAGCCGGACAGGACCGGACGGCCCTGCTCGTCCACGGCGGTGATCGTCACGGCGGAGCCGCTGGGCGTCAGGCGCACACGCAGCGCGGACGCCTCGGTCGCGGTCAAGGACACCGACTGCCAGGCGAAGGGCAGCACGACCTGCCCGTCCGCGAGCGCGAACGGCGACTCCCCCGCTGCGCTCTCCAGCGCACCGGCCATGAGCCCTGTTTGCAGAGCGGCGTCCAGCAGGGCGGGATGGATGCCGAATCCTTCGGCGTGTACGCCGGTATCCGGATCGACGGCGACTTCGGCGAACACCTCGGCACCGTCGCGCCACAGCGCGCGCACGCCCTGGAAGGCCGGGCCGTAGTCGTAGCCGTATGCCCGCAGGCTCTCGTAGCCGGTGGCGACATCCAGCGCGGCCGCGGCGGGCGGCCAGGCCGTGAGGTCGGGCGCCACCGGGCCGGGCTGCTCGGTCAGCCGGCCGCGCGCGTGCAGCAGCCACGGCCCGTCGTGCTCGTTCTCGGCCCGCGAGTAGATCGCGACCGTGCGCGTCGGCGAATCCGCCTCGGCGCCACCGACGACCACCTGGATCTGCACCCCACCCGACGCGGGCAGCACCAGCGCCGCCTGCAAGGTGAGTTCGTCGAGCACCGGGCATCCGGCTTCGGCCCCGGCGCGCAGCGCCAGCTCCACGAATCCGGTGCCGGGCAGCAGGATCGAGCCCGCCACCACGTGATCGGCCAGCCACGGCTGTGTCGCGATCGCGAGCCGTCCGGTCAGCAGCACACCGCCGGATTCGGGTTCCGACACCACCGCGCCCAGCAGTGGATGCCGCACCGCGCCCAGCCCCGCCCACGCGACATCGGCGGACCCGGCCGTGGTCTCGAGCCAGTAGCGGCGCCGCTGGAACGCGTAGGTGGGCAGGGGCACGCGCGTCACGGGCCGACCGGCGAAGAAGCTCGTCCAGTCGATATCGACGCCGACGACCTCGGCGGCCGCCACGGCCCGCACGAACTGCTCGACCTCGTCCTGGCCGCGCCGCGCGGCGGCGACCACCAGCGACTGCGCGTCGACCTCCGCGTCCAGGCACTGCCGGGTCATCGCCGTCAGCACCGCGTCCGGGCCGATCTCCAGGAATCGCCGCGCGCCCGTGGCCACCACGGCGTCGACGCCCTCGGCGAAGCGCACGCCCGCCCGCACCTGCCGGACCCAGTAGGCGGGGTCGAGGATTTCGTCGCCGGCCGGCTGCCCGGACACATTGGAGACCACCGGGACCTGCGGCCGGTGATAGGTCACCTGCCGGGCGACCGCCTCGAACTCGGCGAGCATCGGATCCATCCGATGCGAGTGGAAGGCGTGCGACACCGTCAGCCGGGTGGTCTTGCGGCCCGCGAAGTGCCGCTCGACGGCCGCCACGGCGTCCTCGTCGCCCGAAACGACCACGGAGGTGGGCGAATTCACGGCGGCGATGGATGCCGCGCCGGTGACCTCGGCCAGTGCCGCGACGACCTCGGACTCGCCGGCCGCGACTGCGAGCATGGCGCCGCCGCCGGGCAGCTGTCCCATCAGCCTGCCGCGGGCGGCGACCAGACGGCACGCGTCCGGCAGCGACCACACGCCCGCGAGGTGGGCGGCGGCCAGCTCACCGATCGAATGCCCGAGCAGCACATCCGGTGTCACACCGAACGATTCCCACAGCCGCGCCACCGCGACCTCGTAGGCGAACAGCGCGGGCTGGGTGAACTCGGTCCGGTTCAGCGCCTCGGCCCCACCGGTGAACATCAGCTCCTGGAGCGAGACCCCGAGCAGCGGATCGAACTCCGCGCAGATCTCGCCCAGCGCCGTGGCGAACACCGGAAACGCCTGCGCCAGTTCGCGGCCCATGCCCGCGCGCTGCGCTCCCTGCCCGGTGCACAGGAACGCCACCTTCCGGCCGACCGCCGCGGCGGCGGCGCCGTCCTGGGCCAGCGCCGCCAGACCGGTGATCAGCGCGTCGCGATCCGCGGCGACGACCGCACCCCGCCACTCCAGCCGGGCGCGCGTCGCGATGGACGAATAGCCGAGCTCCTCGACGGACAGGGTGGGATGTTCGATCGCCCACTCCCGCAGCTTGGCGGCCTGCGCCCGCAGCCCGGCCTCGGTCTTGGCCGACACCAGCACCGGCGTGACCGCGGCCGACACCACGGCGGGCGCGTCCTCCCCGGGCGGTTCGGCGGCGAACTCCGGCGCCTCCTCCAGGATGACGTGGGTATTCGTGCCACTGGCACCGAACGAGGACACCCCGGCGCGGCGGACCCGCTCGCCCGCGGGCCACGGCTCGGCCGCGGTCAGCAGCCGCACCGTCCCCGCCGACCAGTCCACATGCGGGGTCGGCTCGTCGACATGCAGGGTGGCGGGCAGCATTTCGTGCCGCATGGCCTGCACCATCTTGATCACGCCGCCGACACCGGCCGCGGCCGAGGTGTGCCCGATATTGGACTTGAGCGAACCGATCCGCAGCGGGTCGCCCGTGCGGCCGGTGCCGTAGGCGGCGATGAGCGCCTGCGCCTCGATGGGGTCGCCGAGGGTGGTGCCGGTGCCGTGCGCTTCGACCGCGTCGATGTCGGCGGGCGTCAGCCCGGCATTGGCCAGGGCCTGCGCGATCACCTTCTCCTGCGAAGGGCCGTTGGGCGCGGTCAGCCGGCTGCTGGCGCCGTCCTGGTTGACCGCGGTGCCCCGGACAACGGCCAGCACCCGGTGCCCGTGGCGGCGCGCGTCCGAGAGCCGCTCGACCACCAGCATGCCCAGCCCCTCGGAGAAGCCGGTGCCGTTGGCGGCCGCCGCGAACGCCTTGCAGCGCGCGTCCGGGGACAGCGCCCGCTGCCTGCCGAACGCGATGAGCAGCGTCGGATCCGACATCACCGTGACGCCGCCGACCAGCGCCAGCGAGGTGTCGCCCTGCCGCAGGGCCTGGCAGGCCAGGTGCAGGGCCACCAGCGAGGACGAGCACGCGGTGTCCACCGACAGCGCCGGTCCCTTGAGCCCGAAGGTGAACGACACCCGGCCCGACAGCACACTGGCCGAGACGCCCGGGTAGGCATTGCCTTCCGCCTCGGCGGTCAGGCCGGGCGAGCCCACGCGCGGCCCGTAGTCCTGATGGATGACACCGGCGAAGACACCGGTGTCGCTGCCGCGCAACGACACCGGATCGATCCCGGCGTCCTCGAACGCCTCCCATGCCGCTTCGAGGAACAGCCGCTGCTGCGGGTCCATCGCTTCCGCCGCGCGCGGACCGATCCCGAAGAAGCCGGCGTCGAATTCACCCGCGGCGTAGAGGAATCCGCCTTCGCGGGTGTAGATGGTGCCCGCCGCGTCGGGGTCGGGGTCGAACAGCCGCTCGAGGTCCCAGCCGCGGTCGGCCGGGAACGGGCCCACCGCGTCGGTGCCGCCGGCCAGCAGGTCCCACAGCTGCGCGGGGGTTTCGACGCCGCCGGGGTATCGGCAGCTCATGCCGACGATGGCGATGGGTTCGCTCGCTCGCTCTTCGAGCTGGTCGATGTGCTTCTTGGCGGCGCGGAGATCCCCGGTGAGCTTGCGCAGATACCGGCTGAGTCGTTCCTCGTTGCTGCTGCCGGGGTTGCTCATGCTGGGCCAAACTCCTCGTCGATCAGATCCAAGAGCTCACTGTCGGAATGGAAGGCGAGATCGTCGAAGTCGCTGTCCGACCAGCGTCCCGACAGGTGGGTGCGCAGGCGTTCGTTGACGCCGCGCAGTCCGGTGACGGTCTCGTCGTCGTCGCCACCGGCCGCGATGATGCGGTCGAGCAACGCTTCCAGGCGGGCGATGTCGTCGGCTGTCGCCGTCGCCGCCGGTGGTGGTGCGGTCTGCGGTGCCGCGACGGTGGTCCGCGACAGCAGATAGTCGGCCAGGTCGGCCGCGGTCGGGTAGTCGAAGGCCAGCGTCGACGGCAGCGACAGCCCGGTCAGGGTGGTCAGCCGGTTGCGGAATTCGACGGCGCCGAGCGAGTCGAAGCCGAGTTCGTCGAAGCCGCGGTCGGGGGCGATCTCGTCGGCGGAGGCGTAGCCGAGCACGGCGGCCACGTGTTCGCGCACCAGGTCCAGGACCAGGCCCCGGCGCTTGCCCTCGGGTACACCGGCCAGCCGTTCGCCGAGCGACGGTTCGTTGCTCGCGGTGGTGACGGCCCGGTCCCGGGTGCGGACGAAGCCGCGCAGCACGCCGGGAATCATGCCCGAGTGGGCTTCCAGGCGCAGCTTGTCGGCGTCGAGGTGCACCAGTGTGGACACGGGTTCGCCCGCGGCGAGCGCCTCGTCGAACAGGCGCAAGCCGTCGGCGCGGTCGAGCGGCGCCAGGCCGAGCCGTTCCAGCCTGCTCATGGCCACACGGTCGAGGGTGCCGGTCATGCCGCTGTCCTGCTCCCACGGCCCCCAGGCCAGCGACAGCGCGGGCAGACCCGCCGCGCGGCGGGACAGCGCGAGCGCGTCCAGGTAGCTGTTGGCGGCCGCGTAGTTCGCCTGCCCGGCCGAGCCGAGCGCACCGGCGATCGAGGAGAACAGCACGAACGCCGACAGCTCCCGGTCGCGAGTCAGTTCGTGCAGGTGGCGGGCCGCCTCGGCCTTGGGCGCGAACACCCGGTCGAGTTGCTCGGCGGTGAGGGTGTGCACGGTGCCGTCGTCGAGCACGCCCGCGGTGTGCACGACAGCCGTGAGCGCACGCTCGGCGGGAAGGCCGTCCAGCAGGGCGCGCAGGGCGTCGCGGTCGGTGACATCGCAGGCGGCGATCGTGACCTCGGCCCCGAGCCCGGTCAGCTCCGCCGCGAGTTCGGTTGCTCCCTCGGCCTTCTCGCCCCGCCGCGACACCAGCAGCAACCGCCGGACGCCGTGCGTGGTCACCAGGTGGCGGGCCAGGAGAGCGCCCAGTCCGCCGGTACCGCCGGTGATCAGCACGGTGCCGGTGCCGAACGACACCGGCTCCCCCGTCGGGGCGGCGACCTGTTCCAGGCGCGGTGCCAGCATCCGTTCGCCCCGGATCGCCAGCTGGGGTTCGCCGGTGGCGAGGGCGGCCCTGATCGTCGCCACCGGGACCGGGGCGTCGGCATCGAGCTGCACGATACGGCCCGGGTATTCGGTCTGGGCGCTGCGCAGCAGGCCGGCGACCGCGGCCGACGCCGGATCCGGAGTTTCCCCCGGCAGTCCCGTGGCGCCGGACGTCAGCACGACCAGCTGCGAGCGGGTCGTGCGCTCGTCGGCGAGCCAGTCACGCACGGTCCCCAGCGCGGAAGTCACCCGGTCGATCGCCGAATCACTGTGCGAGGCGTCGTTTTCCGAGTAGGCACTCGAATCACCGGGCGAGGCAGAGCTTTCCGACCATACGACGAGGTCGGCGACGGTCGCGGCCTCCGCGACGACCGGATACCGCTCCTCGATGCCGGGAACGTTCGTCTCCCCGAGTACAGCGGCGGACCCGATGCCGCTGTCGGAGCCATCCATCGCGGCGGAGCCGGGGACAGCGGCGGCCGGTGCGTCGACCGCGGTCCAGCGCAGTCCGTACCGGGCGGCCCGGCCACCGGCCAGATTGGCCCGGAACTGCTGGACGTCGTAGGAGCGCATGACCACTTCGTCGATCGAGACGACGGGGTTGCCGTCCTGGTCCACGGCGACCACGCTGATGGTCTCGCTGTCGCGCTGGATGGCCATCACCCGCAGCGAGGTCACCGGGTCGGTGGTGTGGAACTGGGTCGCGCCCCAGCGGAACAACAGCTTGCCCTCGGCGGGGTTGTTCTTCTCCTCGGTCCAGATCAGGCAGACCAGACCGGCGTGCATCACCATGTCGAACAGCGCCGGATGCAGCCGGAAGCGGTCGGCCGGGATGTCCGGGTTCAGGGTGACCTCGGAGAAGATGGTGTCGCCGCTGCGCCACGCGCCGTGCAGGCCGATGAACGACGGACCGTATTCGAGGCCGGCGACCCGCGCGACCTGCGCGGGGATCCAGGCCGGATCCACCGGGTCGGCCTCGACCGGCGGCCACGGTTCGGTGCGCAGCATGTCGGTCATGCCGATGTCGACCAGGTGCCGGCCGCTCATGACACCGCTGGCGTTGCGCGTCCACTCGCCGTCGACGGCGCCGGGCAGGCGGTAGTGGAAGGTGAAGGACCGGCGGCCGGTGGCGTCGGGTTCGCGCACCAGCACCTGCAGTTCGACCTCGCCCTCCTCCGGCGGCAGGATGGGTGCCTCGAGGGTGAGTTCCTCGACCGCGCCGCAGCCGATCCGCGCGCCCGCCACCAGCAGCATCTCCATGAGCGCGGCGCTGGGGACCAGGATGACGCCGTAGGTGGTGTGGTCGGCGATCCACGGATGGGTCCGCAGCGAGAGCTTGCCGGTGAACAGCCACTCGTCCCGATCGGCCACCCGCACCACCCCGGTGAGCAGCGGATGCTCGGACGGGGTGTCGCGCTGCTCGGCGCGGCCGGCGTCCAGCCAGAATCGCCGATGGTCGAAGGCGTAGGTGGGCAACGGGACTCGCGTCACTTGGTCCGCGGCGAACAGCCCGGTCCAGTCGACGGGCAGGCCCGCGGTGTGCGCGTGGGCGAGCAGGGTGAGCAACTGTGTCACCTCGGAGTGCTCGCGGCGCGCGGCCGCGGCGACCACCGAGCGTTCCTCGACGTCCGCGGGCAGGCAGTGCCGGGTCATGGCGGCCAGGACCGCGTCGGGCCCGAGCTCGAGGAAGCGGCGCGCGCCCGCGGCGGCGAGCGCCTCGATGCCCGGCGCGAAGCGCACCGCCCCGCGCACCTGCGCGACCCAGTACCCGGGGTCCAGGATCTCGTCACCGGCGGCGGCACCGGACACGGTGGACACCAACGGAATTCGCGGCGGCTGGTAGGTGATGCCTGCGGCCACCGTCGCGTACTCGGCCAGCATCGGCTCCATGCGCGGGGAGTGGAACGCGTGCGAGACGCGCAGGCGGTTGGTCTTGCGGCCCTGGTCGGCGAAGTGCCGTTCGACCGCGTCGACGATGTCCTCGTCACCGGAGACGACCACGGCGGCGGGCCCGTTGACGGCCGCGATCGACACCCGGTCGCCGAAGCTGGCGATCGCGGTCGCGACCTCGGACTCCGGGGCGGCCACCGCCAGCATGGCGCCGCCCGCGGGCAGCGCGTCCATCAGCCTGCCGCGCGCCGCGACCAGCGCGCACGCGTCGTCCAGCGACCACACCCCGGCGACATGGGCCGCGGCCAGCTCGCCGATGGAGTGCCCGATCAGCAGATCCGGTACGAACCCGAAGGATTCGACCAGCCGGTACAGCGCCACCTCGAACGCGAACAGCGCGGGCTGGGTCACCCGGGTGCGGTCCAGGATCCCGGACTCCGCAGCCACACCGTGCTCGTCGAGGAGGTGACCGGTGAACATCGCCTGCCGCAGGGACAGTCCCAGCAGCGGGTCGAACGCGGCGCACACCTCGTCGAGCGCCGACGCGAACACCGGGAACGCCTCGGCCAGTTCGCGTCCCATGCCGACTCGCTGGGCGCCCTGACCGGTGAACAGGAACGCGGTCTTGCCCGCGCCCACGGTGCCGGACACCACGCCGGGCGCGGTGCCACCCGTGGCCAGCTTCGTCAGCCGGGCCAGCA
The DNA here is from genome assembly GCF_900637185.1 of Nocardia asteroides. NCBI lineage: Bacteria > Bacillati > Actinomycetota > Actinomycetes > Mycobacteriales > Nocardiaceae > Nocardia > Nocardia asteroides. The sequence continues at coordinate 6,159,980 of NZ_LR134352.1, forward strand.
GGTCGTCGCGGTCGTCGCCGAGCACGGCGGCCCGGGTCTCGTGCTGGGCGCGGGAGGTCATCAGCGAGTAGGCCACGTCGGCCGCGTCGGCGTCCGGATGTTCGATCAGCCAGTCCCGCAGCTTCGCCGCCTGTGCCCGCAGCGCGGCCGGGTTCTTGGCCGAGATCAACCACGGCAGCGTCGTGCGTGGCCGCTCGGTCACCGGTGCGGTGACGGCCCGCGCCGGTGCCTCCTCGAGAATCGCGTGGGCGTTGGTGCCGCTGACACCGAACGAGGACACACCGGCCCGGCGCACCGAGGCACCCGCGCGCCACGGCTCCGCCTCGGTCAGCAGCCGGACCGCGCCCGCGCTCCAATCCACATGCGGTGAGGCGGTTTCCGCGTGCAAGGTCGGCGGCAGCGTCTCGTTGCGCAGCGCCTGCACCATCTTGATCACGCCGCCGACACCGGCCGCCGCGACCGTGTGGCCGATGTTCGACTTGATCGAGCCGATCCGCAGCGGCTCGCGCTCCCCACGGTCCTGGCCGTAGGCGGCGATCAGGGCGTTGGCCTCGATCGGGTCGCCGAGCGGGGTGCCGGTGCCGTGCGCCTCGACCGCGTCCACGTCGGCCGGGGTGAGCCCGGCACTGGCCAGCGCCTGGGCGATGACCCGCTCCTGGGACGGCCCGTTCGGGGCGGTGAGGCCGTTGCTCGCGCCGTCCTGGTTCACGGCGGTGCCGCGCACGAGGGCGAGAACAGTGTGCCCGGCGCGCCGGGCGTCGGAAAGCCGTTCCAGGACGAGCACGCCGACGCCCTCGGCGAACGCGACACCGTCGGCCTCGGCGGAGAAGGCCTTGCACCGGCCGTCCGGCGAGAGCCCGCGCTGCCGGGCGAAATCGACGTACAGGTACGGGCTGGCGGCCACGGTCACACCGCTGGCCAGCGCCAGCGAGCTCTCCCCCTGCCGCAGCGCCTGGCAGGCCAGGTGCAGCGAGACCAGCGAAGACGAGCACGCCGTGTCCACGGTGACCGCGGGTCCTTCGAGCCCCAGCACGTAGGCGACACGGCCGGAGATCACACTGCTGGTGGTGCCGGTGAGCCGGTAGCCCTCCAGGTCGCCGACCACCCGGTCGACATAGCCGGAGTATCCGGCGCCGGCGAACACACCGGTATCGCTGCCGCGCAGCGCGATCGGGTCGATGCCCGCGTCCTCGAGCGCCTCCCAGGACACTTCGAGCAGCAGCCGCTGCTGTGGGTCCATGGCCGAGGCCTCGCGCGGGCTGATCCCGAAGAAGCCGGGGTCGAAATCGCCCGCGTCGTAGAGGAATCCGCCGCGGCGGGTGTAGACGGTCCCCGGCTTGTCCGGGTCGTCGTCGTAGAGGCGGTCCAGGTCCCAGTCGCGGTCGGCGGGGAATTCGCCGGTGGCGTCGATGCCCGCGGCGACGAGATCCCAGAGCTGGTCCGGTGATTGGATGCCGCCGGGGAAGCGGCAGGCCATGCCGACGATCGCGATGGGTTCGTCGGCGCGTACCCGGCGCACCGGCTTCGGCGCGGGTGCGGACGCGGTGGGCGCCACGCGGGACTGGATCAGGGTCGCCACGGCCACGGGGGTCGGGTGGTCGAACACCAGGGTCGAGGGCAGTTGCAGGCCGGTGGCCTTGCCGAGCCGGTTGCGGAACTCCACGCCGCCCAGCGAGTCGAAACCGATCTCGTCGAAGCGCTGGTCGGGGCGGATGTCGGCGGCCGACTCGTGGCCGAGGACGGCGGCGGCCTGGGCCAGCACCAGTTCGAGCACTACTTCGCCGTGCCGGGCCTGCGGGACACCGGCCAGTTGGGCGCCCAGCGAACTCTCCGCCGCCGCCGCGGGTTGCGCGGCACGCGTGGTCCGGCGCGCGAAGCCGCGCAGGACCACGGGCACGGCGGACGGGTCGGTCTCGCGGCGCACCGCGCTCGCGTCGAACCGGATCGGCACCAGCCGAGCCTGCTCATGGGTCAGCGCCGTGTCGAACAGGCGCAGGCCCTCGGCGTGGCCGAGCGGACTCAGACCCTGCCGTTCCCAGCGCGCGAGGGCGGTGTGGTCGAGGCCGCCGGTCATGCCGCTGCCCTGTTCCCACGGACCCCAGGCCAGCGAGGTCGCGACCGCGCCGGTCGCCCGGCGGCGCTGGGCCAGCGCGTCGAGGAAGCTGTTGGCCGCGGCGTAGTTGCCCTGGCCCGCCGAGCCGAGGACGGTGGCGACGGAGGAGAACAGCACGAAGGCGGCGAGGTCGCGGTCCCTGGTGAGTTCGTCCAGATGCCAGGCGCCGTCGACCTTGGGCGCCAGCACCCCGTCGAGTCGCTCGCCGGTGAGCGTGGCGACCGTGCTGTCGTCGAGGACACCGGCCGTGTGCACCACACCGGTCAGTCCGGAACCCAGGGTGTCGAGCAGCGCGGCGACCGCGGCGCGATCGGCGACATCGCAGGCCACGACACGGGCCCGCGCGCCCAGCTGGGTCAGTTCCGCGACCAGCTCGGCGGCACCGTCCGCCGCGGGGCCGCGCCGGGAGGTCAGGACGAGGTCACGCACGCCGTGACCGGTGACGAGGTGACAGGCGAACAGCGCGCCGAGCCCACCGGTGCCGCCGGTGATCAGCACGGTGCCGTCGCCGAAGGACACCGGCGCGGCGGTCGTGTCGGCCGCGCGGGTCAGGCGCGGGACCAGGACCTGCCCAGCACGCACCGCGACCTGCGGTTCCCCGGCCCGCAGCACCACCGCGATCCGGTCGGCGTCCAGCGGTTCGGCCGGGTCCGCGTCGAGCAGGACGAACCGGTCCGGGTTCTCCGACTGCGCGCTGCGCACCAGCCCCCAGACCGCCGCCGCGGCGAGGTCGGGCGTCTCACCGGGCAGACCCGCGCCACCCGTGGTGACGATCAGGAGCCGGGTGGTCGACAGACGTTCCTCGGCCAGCCAGGCCCGCACCGTCGCCAGCGCCGCGTGCACACCCGCCCGGACGTCGGCGGGAGTTTCCGCGCGACCGGCGCTGCGCCACACGGCGATTCCCGGGACGGACTCGGCGGCCGCCAAGTCGGCGACGGATGCGTAATGCTTGTCGACGCCGGGAACGACCGTGTCCCCGAGCGCGACCGGCGACACGGCGGGCAGCGCGGACGCGTCGGCGGGCGACTCCCAGCGGACCTCGTACAGCCCCGCGGCGTCACCGGACACGGTGCGGCGGAATTCCTTCACGTCGTACGGGCGCATCACCACCGCGTCGACGGACACGACCGGATTGCCGTGGGGATCGATGGTCGCCACCGACAGCGTCTCCGCACTGGTGGCCACCGCGATGACCCGCAGCGCGGTCACCTCGGCGGGGAACCGTCCGTCCTCGGTGTGGAAACGCGCTCCGCCCCAGCGGAACAGGAGCTTTCCCGCGTCCGGATCGTGCTCGGACTCGCCCCACAGCAGCCGGGAGAACCCGGTGTGCATCACCATGTCCAGCAGTGCCGGGTGCAGATCGTGGCGGCCCGGGTCCGGGGCGGCGTCGAGGTCGAGGGCGATCTCGGAGAACACGGTGTCGCCGCGCTGCCAGGCGGCGCGCACGCCGAGGAAGGCGGGGCCGTACTCGAGTCCGGCGTCCTGCGCGATGCGGGCGGGCAGGCCCGCGGCGTCGAGGGTGTCGGCGTCGGCGGGCGGCCACGGTTCCGCCTGGAGTCGCGCGAGCAGCGCCGAGTCGCCGTCCCAGTGCGCCGCCAGCGCACCGGTCGCGTTGTGGACCCAGTCCTCGCCGGGCGCGGTACGGAAATAGAACTCGAACTGGCGCCGGCCCGAGCCGTCCGGCGCCTGCACCAGCACCTGCAGTTCGATCTCGGCGTCGCCGGTGGGCAGGATCGGCGCCTGCAAGGTCAGCTCGTCGACCACACCGCACCCGAGGCGACCGCCCGCCACCAGCAGGAACTCGATCAGGGTCGCGCTCGGGACGACCACGACACCGTAGGTCATGTGATCGGCGATCCACGGGTGGGTACGCAGCGAGAGCCGCCCGGTGAACAGCCACTCGTCGGTGCCCGCCAGGCCGACCACACCGGTCAGGATCGGATGGTCCCCGGCCGCCGCCGTGGTCACGCCGGTGGGCTGCAACCAGTACCGGCGCCGCTGGAAGGCATAGGTGGGCAGCGCGACCCGGCGGACTTCGTGCCCCGCGTACAGCGGCCGCCAGTCCACCGGCACCCCGGCGACGTGCAGCTGCGCCAGCGCGGTGACGCACTGGATCTCCTCGGCCGCCGACCGCCGCGCCGTCGCGACGGTCGCCGCCACCGGCTCGACCGCCGGATGCTCGGTCAGGCACTCCCTGGTCATCGCGGTGAGGACCGCGTCCGGGCCGACCTCGACGAAGCGGCGCACGCCCGCGGCGACGAGCGTGTCGATACCGGGCGCGAACCGCACCCCGCCGCGCAGCTGCCGCACCCAGTACTCGGGATCGGTCATCTCGTCACCGGCGAGTGCACCGGACACGTTCGACACCAGCGGAACGCGCGGCGCGTGATACGCGACGCCCCGCGCCACGGTACGGAACTCGGCCAGCATCGGGTCCATCAGCGCCGAGTGGAAGGCATGGCTCACCCGCAGCCTGCTGGTCTTCACCCCGAGCGCGGAAAGCTGTTGCGCCAGTGCCTCGATCGCCTCGGCCGAGCCGGAGAGCACGGTCGACGCGGGACCGTTCACCGCGGCCACCGACACCCGGTCACCGAAGTCGGCGAGGAGTTCGGCGGCCCGTGCCGCACCGACGGCCACCGCGAGCATCGCCCCACCGGCGGGCAGCGCGCCCATCAACCGGCCGCGCGCCGCCACCAGCGCGCACGCGTCCGGCAGCGACCACACGCCGGCGACATACGCGGCGGCCAGCTCCCCGATCGAATGCCCGATGAGCAGATCAGGTGCGACACCGAACGATTCGAGCAGGCGGTACATCGCCACCTCGAACGCGAACAGCGCGGGCTGGGTGTACTCGGTGCGGTCCAGCTCCCCGTCGGTGTCGGCGTGCATCAGCTCCCGCAGCGACCGCCCGAGCAGGGGATCGAAGTGGGCGCACGCCTCGTCCAGCGCGGCGGCGAACACGGGGAACGCGCGCGACAGCTCGGCCCCCATCCCCGGCCGCTGGGCACCCTGTCCGGTGAACAGGAATGCCGTGCGCTCGGGGGTCGCGGTCGCCTCGATCGTGCCGGGCGCGCCCGCTGCCAGCCCGGCCAGCGCGGCCAGCAGGTCGTCACGGTCCCGGCCGACGGCCGCGCCCCGCCATTCCAGCTGCGCCCGCGCATTCGTCAGCGCCACGGCCACATCCCGCGGGCGCGCGTCAGGGTTGCCGAGCAGCCACTCCCGTAGCCGATCCGCCTGGGCCCGCAGCGCCGTCTCGGACTTGGCCGAGAACACCAGGGCGACAACGTCGGTCGAGGCAGAAGGCGCGATCGGCTCGGTGTCCGCCTCGGGCGTGGGTTCCCCCGGAGCTTCCTCGAGGATGAGGTGGGCGTTGGTCCCGCTGGCGCCGAACGACGACACCCCGGCGCGGCGGGTCCGTTCCCCCGCGGGCCACGGCTCGTTGTCCTGGAGCAGCCGCACCGTCCCGGCGGACCAATCCACATGCGGTGTCGGCTCGTCCACGTGCAGCGTCTTGGGCAGCACGCCGTGGCGCATGGCCTGCACCATCTTGATCACGCCGCCGACACCGGCCGCGGCGGAGGTGTGCCCGACATTCGACTTGAACGAGCCCAGCCGCAACGGTGCGCCGTCGCGCTGATGTCCGTAGACGCTGATCAGGGCGCGCGCCTCGATCGGGTCGCCGAGCGTGGTGCCGGTGCCGTGCGCTTCGACCGCGTCGATATCGGCCGGTTCCAGGCCCGCGTTCGCCAGCGCCTGCGCGATGACCCGTTCCTGCGACGGCCCGTTGGGGGCGGTCAGGCCGTTGCTCGCGCCGTCCTGGTTCACCGCGCTGCCGCGCACCACGGCCAGCACCGGATGACCGAGCCTGCGCGCGTCCGAGAGCCGTTCCAGCACCAGCACTCCGAGACCTTCGGAGAACCCGGTGCCGTCGGCGGCCGCCGCGAACGCCTTGCAGCGGGCGTCCGGCGACAGGGCGCGCTGCCGCGCGAACGCGATCAGCAGCGACGGATCCGACATGATCGTCACGCCACCGGCCAGCGCCAGGGTCGCGTCGCCCTGCCGCAGGGCCTGGCAGGCCAGGTGCAGCGCCACCAGCGACGACGAGCAGGCGGTGTCGACCGAGATGGCCGGGCCCTTGAACCCGAGGCTGTAGGCGATCCGCCCGGACAGCACACTGTTCGACACGCCCAGGTAGGCATGGCCTTCGGTCTCGGCGCTGATCCCGGCCGCGCCGATCTTGGGCCCGTAGTGCTGGTGGATGACACCGGCGAACACCCCGGTCTCGCTGCCGCGCAACGACACCGGGTCGATGCCCGCGTCCTCGAGCGCCTCCCACGAGGCCTCCAGCATGAGCCGCTGCTGCGGGTCCATCGCCGCCGCCTCGCGCGGTCCGATGCCGAAGAAGCCCGCGTCGAAATCGCCGACGGCGTCGAGGAATCCGCCGTCGCGGGTGTAGATCGTGTTCGGTACGGCCGGGTCGGTGTCGAACAGGCGGTCCAGATCCCAGCCGCGGTCGGCCGGGTAGGCGCCGACGGCATCGACTCCGTCGGCGGTCACCCGCCACAGGTCCTCGGGCGAGCGCACGCCGCCGGGGTACCGGCAGGCCATGCCGACGATGGCGATGGGCTCGGTCGAGCGGTCGGTGAGCTCGCGCAGTTGCTGCTTGGTCTCGTACAGCTCCTTCGCGGTCTTCTTGAGGTACCGGCGTAGCTCGTCGTTGTCGGCCATCGGTGGAACTCCTGCTCGTGTCAGCTCAGCTGAGGTTGTCGATGAAGGCGAACAGCTCGTCGTCGTCCGCGCCGTCGAGGCTGTCGACGTCGAGGTCCGGGCCGACCTCGGCGACGGGGACCGCCACGGTGACGTCGAGCGTGCGCAGCAACGCGGTCAGCGTCGTGGCGAGCTCCGACCGGGCCCCGGCCGAGAGTTCGGCGCTGCCGAGATCGCGGGCCAGTGCCTCGATCCCGGTGCTGAGCCGCTGCGCGGGGTCGTCGTCGGGGACGAGTTCGCGGCGCAGGAATCCGGCCAGTGCCGCCGGGGTCGGGTAGTCGAACATGGCGGTCGTGGACAGCTGCACGCCCGCCGCGGATTTCAGCCGGTTGCGGAATTCCATGACGCCGAGCGAGTCGAACCCGATGTCGCTGAACGGTTTGTCCGGCGCCATCGCGTCGGCGCCCCCGTGGCCGAGCACGGCGGCGGCCTGCGCGCGGATCACGTCGAGGACGATCCGGTCCTGCTCGGCGGCGGGCTGTCCGTGCAGGCGGACCGCCAGATCCGGTGCCGTGTCGGCCGGCTCGCTCACCCGGCGCCGGGCCGGGCGCACGAGCCCGCGCATGACCGGCCGCAGCTCGCCCGGACCGGCCTCGCCGAGCGCGTTCCGGTCGACCCGGATCGCGACGAAGTCCGCCCGGCCGCCCGCGAGGGCCGCGTCGAACAGGGCCATACCCTCGTCGGCGCCCAGCGGCAGCAGCCCTTCGCGGCGCAACCGCAGCAGGTCCGCTTCGCCGAGGTCGCTGGTCATGCCGCTGCTCTGCTGCCACGGGCCCCACGCCACCGAGGTGGCGGGCAGTCCGTTCACTCGCCGGTGCTGGGCCAGCGCGTCGAGGGCGACATTGGCGGCGGCGTAGTTGGCCTGGCCCGGATTGCCGATGACGCCGGCGATCGAGGAGTAGAGCACGAAGGCCGCGAGGTCCAGGTGTCGCGTGGCCTCGTGCAGATTCCACGCGGCCTCCACCTTGGGCCGCAGGACCCGGGCGATCTGGTCCGCGGTCATGGTGGCCAGCAGTCCGTCGGCGAGCACGCCCGCGGCGTGCACGACGGCGGTCAGCGGATGTTCGGCCGGGATGGCCGCCAGGACGGCGTCCAGGGCGGCGCGATCGGCCGCGTCACAGGCGACGACCTCCACCTGCGCCCCGAGCGCGGTGAGCTCGGCGACCAGTTCGCTCGCACCGGGGGTGGCCGGGCCGCGCCGGCCCGCCAGCACCAGCCTGCCGACGCCGTGCGCGGTGACGAGGTGCCGGGCGGCGATCGCGCCCAGTCCGCCGGTGCCACCGGTGATCAGCACGGTGCCGCCGGGCCGCAGCGAAGTCGGCACGGTGAGCACGTTCTTGCCGACACCGGTGGCCTGGCTGAGATACCGGAAGGCTTCCGGCGCGCGGCGCAGATCCCACGCCGTCGTCGCCGACGGCGTCAGCGCGCCCGCCTCGAACAGCTCGACCAGCGTCGCCAGGATCTCGCGCAACCGGTCCGGGCCCGCCTCCATCAGCATGAAGCTCGCGTACCGCACCCCCGGATGGGTTTCGGCCACCGTGGCGGGGTCGCGGCGATCGATCATGCCCATCTCGACGAAGCGGCCGCCACGCGGCAGCAGCCGCAGCGACGCGTCGACGAAATCGCCTGCCAGCGAATCGAGCACGATGTCGACGCCGTGACCGTCGGTCAGCGCACGGAACCGCGGCTCGAATTCCAGGGTGCGCGAGTCACCGATGACGGCGTCGTCGAAGCCCATGGCGCGCAGCACGTTCCACTTGGGCTTGCTCGCGGTGACGAGCATTCGCAGCCCCAGGTGGCGGGCGAGTTGCACCGCCGCCATGCCGACGCCGCCCGTCGCCGCGTGCAGCAGCAGCGTCTCCCCCGGCTGCGCCGCGGCCAGGTCGACGAGACCGTAGTAGGCGGTGGCGTAGACGATCGGCACCGCGGCGGCCTGGCTGAAAGTCCAACCGTGCGGCATCGGCGCGAGCAGCCGATGGTCCACCACGGCGACCGAGGCGGAACCGGGCGTGAAACCGAAAACCCGGTCGCCCGGCGCGAATCCGGTCACGTCGGGGGCGACCTCGAGCACGATGCCCGCGCCTTCGCCACCGATGCGCCCGTTCGGGTCCGGGTAGGTGCCCAGCGCCATGAGCACGTCACGGAAGTTGAGGCCCACGGCACGCATGTCCACCCGCACCTGGCCCGGTGCCAGCGGTTCCCGTCCGGCGGGATGCTCGACGAGGGCGAAGTTGTCGCCGGTCAGCGTGCCCTTGTCCAGCGGGGTCAGCGCCCAGGCGGTGTCGTCGGGCGCGGTGAGCGGCACGGAGGCTTGGGCCAGCCGGGGCGCGTAGACCAGGCCGCGGCGGACCGCGACCTGGGGTTCTGCCGGGTTCGCCACGGCCGAGGCCACGGCGGTCCGGTAGTCGGCCCAGTCGTCGATGTCGACGAGCACGATCCGGTCCTGGTTCTCGCTCTGCGCGGTTCGCAGCAGACCCAGCGCGGCCGCGGCCGGCAGGTCGACCTGTTCGCCCGCGTGAACGGCCACGCCGCGACGGGTCACCGCGACGAGCAGTTCGTCGCCGGACAGCGCCGAGCGAACCCGGTCACCGATCGCGGTCACCAGATCCCGCACGGTCGTGGGCAGGTCGCCGCCGTCGACGGTTCCGTCGATCCGCAGCACCGTCGCTCGCGTCTCGCCGAACTCGACCGTTTCGGCATGGTCGAAGATGTTCCAGTCGCCGGCCGGTCCGGGCACGGTGTCCGGCTGGGCGACCCAGTGCAGTTCGTAGCCGAGGCCGTCGGTGCGGCGGGCCGCCCCGAGCGCGTCGGTGGACAGTGCTCGCAGGGTGAGGACGCCGATCTCGGCGACCGTGCCGCCCGTTTGGTCGGCGAGGGTCAGCGCGACGCGCTCGGCGCCAGCACTGGTCACGCGGACCCGCAGGGTGGTCGCGCCGGTGGCGTGCAGGGCGACATTCTCCCAGGCGAAGGGCACCACGAGCGCGCCGGGGGCGAGGCCGCCGGCCAGGATGGCGTGCAGCGCCGCGTCCAGCAGGGCCGGGTGCAGGCCGAATTCCGCCGATCCGGCGGCCTCCGGGAGCGTCACCTCGGCGAAGACCTCGCCTGCGCGCTGCCAGAGGGTGGTCAGTCCGCGGAAGGCGGGACCGTACTCGTAGCCGCGGTCGGCCAGCTCCGCGTAGTCGATCGGCACCGCGGTCGCGCCCACGGGCGGCCAGGTCGCCATCTCGGTGTCCACGGCGGCCTGCGCCCGGTCGGCGGTGACCGTCGCGACGGCGTGCCGGACCCACCGGTCGTCGTCGGCACTCGAGCGCGAATAGGTCGAGACCGTCCGCGCGCCGGTGTCGTCCGGGCCGCCCGCCACCACCCGCAACTCGACCGCGCCGGTCGACGGGATCGGCAGCGGCGCCTCGATCACCAGTTCCGCCAGGAACGGGCAGTCCAGGACCGTGCCCACATGCAGTGTCAGCTCCACCAGGGCGGCGCCGGGCAGCAGGGCCACCCCGGTGACCGCGTGATCGGCCAGCCACGGCTGAGCGGAGCGGGACAGTCTGCCGGTGAACACCACGTCCGGTGCGTCCGGGAGCCGGATCATGGCGCTCAGCAGCGGATGTCCCGCCGCGTCCAGCCCCGACGCGGACTGGTCCGCCGCGTCGACGGGCTGTGCCCAGAAACGCTGGTGCTGGAAAGCGTAGGTGGGCAGGGTCACCCGACCCGCGGACCGGTCGCCGACCATCGGCGTCCAGTCCACCGGCACACCCACGACGGCGGCCTGGGTGAGGGCGGTGACGAACCCGACTGTCTCGTCGACCGAACGGCGCGACGACGCCACCACCAGCGACTTCGCCTCCACCTCAGGCTCTTTCGCGAGGCAAGCCCGGGTCATCGCGGTGAGCACCGCGTCCGGTCCCACTTCCACGAACCGCCGCGCTCCCGACGCGACCAGAGTGTCGACGCCGGGGGCGAAGCGCACGCTGCCGCGCACCTGGGCCACCCAGTACCCGGGGTCGAGCACGGCGTCGTCGGCCTGCGCGCCGGTCACGTTCGACACGATCGGCAGCAGCGGCGCGTGATAGGTCAAACCCGCTGCCACCGTGCGGAACTCCTCGAGCATGGGATCCATGCGGGCCGAGTGGAAAGCGTGGCTGACGCGCAACCGATGCGTCCGCCTGCCGCGGTCGGTGAACCGCTGGGCGAGTTCGTCGACGGCGTCCTCGTCACCCGAGAACACCACCGCCTCGGGTCCGTTCACCGCGGCCACCGCGACCCGGTCGCCGTAGCCCGCCACCGCGGCCAGGGCGTCGTCCTCGGACACGTCCACCGCGAGCATGGCGCCGCCCTCCGGCAGCGCGCCCATCAGCCGACCCCGTGCCGCCACCAGCGCGCACGCGTCCGGCAGCGACCACACCCCGGCCACATAGGCGGCCGCGAGTTCACCGATCGAATGCCCAGCCACCACATCGGGGACCACCCCGAACGATTCGAGCAGCCGGAACATGGCCACCTCGAAGGCGAACAGCACCGGCTGGGTGAACGCCGTCCGGCTCAGCCCCTCCTCGGGCGCGGTGAACATGACCGTGCGCAGCGATCCGCCGAGCAGCCGGTCGAATTCGGCGCACACCTCGTCGAGCGCGGCCGCGAACACCGGGAAGTCCTGGTACAGCCCGGCGCCCATGCCGGGACGCTGCGCGCCCTGCCCGGTGAACAGGAAGGCGATCTTGCCCTGTCCCACCACGCCTTCGGCGGTCCGGGCCGACCCGGTGCCCGCGGCGAGGTCGGCCAGGCCGGACAACAGGTCCTGCCGGTCGCGCCCGACAACGCCGCCACGCCATTCGAGCAGCGCCCTGGTGTCGATCGACGCCGACGCCACCTGCGCGGCGGTCACCTCTGGATGCCGGATCAGCCACTGTCGCAGTCGATCCGCCTGCGCCCGCAGCCCGGCCTCGGACTTCGCCGTCACCAGCACCGGCACCAGCTCCGGCGCAGACGCCGCCGCGCTCTCGGCACGCACCGGCGGTTCCTCGATGATCACGTGCGCGTTGGTGCCACTGATCCCGAACGAGGACACGCCCGCGCGGCGCGGCCTGCCGCCCGCCGGCCACCGCTCGGCGTCCGACAGCACCCGCACGGCACCCGCCGACCAGTCCACATGCGGCGACAGCGCGTCCACGTGCAGCGTCTTCGGCAAGGTGTCGTGGCGCAGCGCCTGCACCATCTTGATCACGCCACCGACACCGGCGGCGGCCTGCGAATGCCCGATATTGGATTTGAGCGAACCGATGCGCAGCGGCTCGTCGCGGTCCTGACCGTAGGCGGCGATCAGCGCCTGCGCCTCGATCGGATCGCCCAGGGTGGTGCCGGTGCCGTGCGCCTCCACGACGTCGACGTCGGCGGGTGTCAGGCCGGCGTCGGCCAGTGCCGCCGCGATCACCCGCTCCTGCGCGGGTCCGTTCGGCGCGGTCAGGCCGTTGCTCGCGCCGTCCTGGTTGACGGCGGTGCCCCGCACGACGGCGAGGACATTGTGGCCGAGGCGCCGTGCGTCGGAGAGTCGTTCCACCACCAGCACCGCCGCGCCCTCGGCCCAGGACACCCCGTCGGCCGCGGCGGAGAACGACTTGCAGCGCCCGTCGGAGGCGAGGCCGCGGTTACGGGAGAACTCGAGGAACACTATCGGCGTCGCCATCACGGTCGCGCCGCCGACCAGGGCCAGGGAGCTCTCGCCCTGGCGCAGGGCCCGGCACGCCACGTGTAGCGCGACCAGCGAGGACGAGCACGCGGTGTCGACCGTCATCGCGGGACCTTCCAGCCCCAGCGCGTAGGACACGCGCCCGGAGGCCACGCTGCCGACGGCGCCGGTGACGACGTACCCCTCCACCTCACGCCCGGCCTTGCGGGTCAGGTTCTCGTAGTCCTGGTACATGACGCCGGTGTAGACACCGGTGTCGCTGCCGCGCAACGAGGTCGGATCGATGCCCGCGTGTTCGAGCGCCTCCCACGAGACCTCGAGCAGCAACCGCTGCTGCGGGTCCATCGCCACCGCTTCGCGCGGTGCGATCCCGAAGAATGCCGCGTCGAAGTCGGCGGCCTGATTCAGGAAGCCGCCCTTGCCGGAGTAGGTGGTGCCGGGGTGGTCGGGGTCGGGATGGATCAGGCGATCCAGGTCCCAGCCGCGGTCGCCGGGGAAGTCGCCGATGGCGTCGGTGCCCGAGGACACCAGCTCCCACAGGTCCTCCGGTGAGGCGACACCGCCCGGGTACCGGCACGCCATGCCGACGATGGCGATCGGCTCGTCGGTCTGCTTGCGGCGCAGGGCCTTCGGCGCCGGCGCGCTCACCGCGGCCGGTTCCACACGGGACTGCACGAGCTTCGCGACCGCCGCCGGTGTCGGATGGTCGAACACGAGCGTGGACGGCAAGGCCAGGCCGGTCGCCTTGCCCAGCCGGTTGCGGAAGTCGACCGCGCCCAGCGAGTCGAAACCCAGCTCCCGGAACGGCTTCGCCGCGTCGACCGCGGCACCCGACTCGTATCCGAGCACCACGGCGACCTCATCCAGCACTGCCGACAGCACCAGGTCGGCGCGCCGCGCCTCGGGCACCTCGGCGAGCCGGGCGCCCAGCGAACCCGCCGCGTGATCCGCTGCCGCCGGTACGGGTCGGCGGGCGAAGCCGCGCAGCACCGCGGGCACGCTCGCCGCCGATTCCCGGCGCAACGCGGTCGCGTCGAACCGGATCGGAACCAGTCGCGACCCGGTGTGCGCGAGCGCGGCGTCGAACAGGCGCAGGCCCTCGACATCGCCGAGCTGACCCAGCCCCAATCGATCCCAGCGCGCGACCGCGGCGCGGTCCAGCTCGCCGGTCATACCACCGGCCTGGTTCCACGGCCCCCACGCCAGCGACGTGGCGGCCAGCCCGTCCCGGTGCCGCAGTTGTACGAGGGCGTCCAGGAAACCGTTGGCCGCGGCGTAGTTGCCCTGGCCCGCCGAGCCGAGCACACCGGCGACCGAGGAGAACACCACGAACGCGGCCAGGTCCCGATCCCGGGTGAGTTCGTGCAGATGCCAGGCGCCGTCGACCTTGGGCGCCAGCACCCGGTCGACCTGGGCGCCGGTCATGGTGGCGACGATGCCGTCGTCGAGCACGCCCGCGGTGTGCACGATCGCGGACAGCCCGTCCTCGCTGTCGAGCAACGCCTGGACAGCGGCGCGCTCGGTGACATCACACGCCACGACTCTCGCCCGCGCGCCCGCCTTGGCCAGCTCGGCGACCAGGTCGGCGGCGCCGGGGGCCGCCGGACCGCGGCGTGAGGTGAGGACCAGGCTCCGTACACCGTGCTCGGCGACGAGATGGCGTGCGAACAGCGCACCGAGCCCGCCGGTACCGCCGGTGACGAGGACGGTCCCGTCGCCCAGCGGCGGCACGTCCCCGGACGGCGCCGACGCCCTGGTCAGGCGAGGCGCCAGCAGGTCGGTGCCGCGCACCGCGAGCTGGGGTTCGCCGGAGCGCACCACGTCCAGGATCTGTGCGGCGTCGAGCGGCGTGGCAGGATCCTCGTCGACGAGCACGAACCGGTCCGGGTGTTCGGCCTGTGCGCTACGGACCAGGCCCGACACCGCGGCGGCAGCCGGATCAATGGTGTCGCCGGGCAGACCGGCCGCGCCGGCAGTGACAATTACCAATGTGCTGTCGAGCGAACTAGTTTGAACCACAAACGATTTCAACAGCTCGAGAACCGGGTGTACGGTTTCCCTGACAGCGCCCGGAATATCGTCCTCATTGTCGCCGGAAGGAATTCGCCACACCATGACAGCCGGAATATGTTCCGCGGCGGCGATATCGGTGACCGAGGCGAATTCGGTGGCGATTCCGGGAACACCGGTTCCCGCGAGGGTGGCCATCGCCGGCGTGGCCCGGCCGGCCGCCACGGTGACGGGCTCCCACCGTACTTCGTACAGATCCGCCTCGGAATCGGCGAGCGCGCGCCGGAATTCCGCGACGTCATAGGAACGCATCACGACGGCGTCGACCGACAGGATCGGCGTACCGTCCACAGCGATCGCCGCCACCGACACGGTCTCCGGCCCGGTGGCCACCGCGGCGACCCGCAACGAGCTGACCTCGGTCCGCGCGGGCGCGTGGAATCGCGCACCGCCCCAGCGGAACAGCAGCTTGCCGGTGTCGGCGGCGGTGTCGTCGTCACCCCACACGAGCCGGGCCAGACCGGCGTGCAGGGTCATGTCGAGCAGCGTCGGGTGCAGCTCGAAACGTCCCGCTTCCGCGCTCAGATCGGCGGGAAGACCGATCTCGGCGAAGACGATGTCGTCGCGCTGCCAGGCTGCGCCTACCCCGGTGAACGCCGGGCCGTACTCGAGCCCGGAGCCCGCCGTCATCTGTTCGGGGATCGACTCGGCCGCAATCGGTTCGGCGTCGGACGGCGGCCACGCCTCGTCGCGCAGACGATCGAGCAGACCGCTGTCGCCGTCCGCCTCCGCCGCCAAGGCGCCGGTCGCGTTGCGCACCCAGGTCCCCTCGGTGGCGGTGCGGTAGGAGAAGTCGAACTGGCGCCGCCCGGTCGGGTCCGGCGCCTGGACCAGCACCTGGAGTTCGACCTCGTCGTCGGCGGACGGCAGGATCGGCGCCTGCAAGGTGAGCTCGTCCAGCATCGCGCACCCGATACGGGTACCGGCGGCCAGCAGGAATTCCACCAGCACCGCGCTCGGTACCACCACCACGCCGAACGACGTGTGGTCGGCGATCCACGGCTGTGCGCGCAACGACAGGCGACCGGTGATCACCCACTCGTCGGTTCCTGCCAGCTCCACCACCCCGGTGAGGACCGGGTGGGCCGCGGCATCCCGCGTGGTCGCATCGGTCGGCTCGAGCCAGAACCGTCGATGCTGGAAAGCGTAGGTGGGCAAGGGAACTCGGCCGGAGCGACCGACGAACAGCGGGCGCCAGTCCACCTCGGCGCCGGCGACATGCGCCTGCGCCAGGGCGGTGAGCAGCTGGCTCACCTCGTCGGCGTCGCGCCGCGCGGTCGCGACCACCACGGACTCGGCCTCGGCAGCGGGGTGCCCGGCCAGGTTTCCGCGCGTCAGTGCGGCCAGCACGGCATCCGGGCCGACCTCGACGAACCGCCGCACACCGCTGTCGACGAGGGTGTCCACGCCCGGCGCGAACCGCACGCAGCCACGCAGCTGCCGCACCCAGTAATCGGGGTCGGTCACCGCGTCGCCGGCGAGCTCACCGGTCACGTTCGACACGATCGGCAGCCGAGGGGACCGATAGTCGATCCCCGCTGCGATGGAACGGAATTCGTCGAGCATCGGATCCATCAGGGCCGAATGGAAAGCGTGGCTGACGCGCAGCCTGCTCGTCCGCACGCCGGCCTCGGCGAGATCGCCTTCGATCTGCTCGATCGCGTCCACGGCGCCGGACAGCACCGTCGACGTGGGGTCGTTGATCCCGGCGATCGAGACCTGGTCGCCGCGCCCGGCGACCAGCTCGGTCGCGCGTTCCTCCCCGACCGCGACGGCGAGCATCGCGCCGCCGGTGGGCAGCGCGCCCATCAACCGGCCGCGCGCCGCCACCAGCGCGCAGGCGTCCGGCAGCGACCAGACGCCGGCCACATAGGCGGCCGCCAGCTCACCGATCGAGTGCCCGATCACCACATCCGGTGTCACGCCGAAGGATTCGAGCAGCCGGAACAGGGCTACCTCGAAGGCGAACAGGGCGGGCTGGGTGTACTCGGTCCGGTCCAGGATCGCGGCGTCGCCGCAGAACAGCACCTCGGTGAGCGAGAATTCCAGCAGCTCGTCGAATTCGGCGCAGACCGTGTCGAGTTCGTCGGCGAAGACCGGGAAGGCGTCGTAGAGCCCGGCGCCCATCTCCAGCCGCTGCGCTCCCTGACCGGTGAACAGGAAGGCCGTGCGACCCGCCCCGGCGGCACCGTCGACGACACCGGTGGCGATCCGCGATCCGGCCAAGTCGGCCAGGCGGGCCAGGATCTCATCGCGATCGGAGCCGAAAACCACACCGCGCGAGTCGAACTGGGTGCGGTTGATCGCGAGCGTGGCGCCCACTTCCGCCAGGTCGGCGTCCGGATGCCGCGACAGCCAATCGCGCAGTCGCGCCGCCTGCGCACGCAGCGCGACATCGGATCGGCCCGATACCAGCAGGGTTGGCACCGGCACGACGGCGGTGGACTGCTTCGGCTCGCCTGCGGTGGCGACGGGCGCCTCTTCCAGCACGACATGCGCGTTGGTGCCACTGATCCCGAACGAGGACACACCCGCACGCCGCACGCGGCTCCCCGCGGTCCACGGTTCGGCTTCGGCCAGCAGCCGGACCGCGCCCGCGGTCCAATCCACATGCGGCGACGGGGTGTCCAGGTGCAGGGTGCGCGGCAGTGTCTCGTGCCGCAGGGCCTGCACCATCTTGATCACACCCGCCACACCGGCGGCGGCCACGGCGTGGCCGATATTGGATTTCAGCGAGCCGATGCGGACCGGCTCGTCGCGGTCCTGACCGTAGGTGGCGATCAGCGCCTGGGCCTCGATCGGGTCGCCCAGGGTGGTGCCGGTGCCGTGCGCCTCGACGGCGTCCACCTCGGCCGCCGTCAGTCCGGCATTGGCCAGCGCCTGCGCGATGACCCGCTCCTGGGACGGCCCGTTGGGCGCGGTCAGGCCGTTGCTCGCGCCGTCCTGGTTCACCGCACTGCCGCGGACCACGGCCAGAATGTCGTGACCGAGTCGTTGGGCATCCGAAAGTCGTTCCAGCACAAGCACACCGGCGCCCTCGGACCAGGCGACGCCGTCGGCGGCGGCCGAGAACGGCTTGCACCGGCCGTCCGGGGCCAGGCCGCGCTGGCGGGCGAAGTCCACGTGCAGGTACGGGCTGGCGGCGACGGTGACACCACCGGCGAGCACCAGCGAACTGTCACCCTGACGCAATGCCTGGCAGGCCAGGTGCAGGGCCACCAGCGACGAGGAGCACGCCGTGTCCACCGTGACCGCGGGCCCTTCCAGGCCGAACGCGTACGCGACGCGGCCGGAGACCACGCTGTGCGAGGTACCGGTGAGCCGGTATCCCTCCAGGTCACCGGTCACCCGGCGGGAATAGCCCGACGAGCACGCGCCGACGTAGACGCCGGTGTCGCCGCCGCGCAGCGAGGTGGGGTCGATGCCTGCGTCCTCGAGCGCTTCCCAGGCGGTCTCGAGCAGCAACCGCTGCTGCGGGTCCATCGCCAGCGCCTCGCGCGGACTGATACCGAAGAACTCGGGATCGAAATCGCCCGCGCTGTCGAGGAATCCGCCGTGGCGGGTGTAGACGGTGCCCGGCTTGCCCGGGTCGGGGTCGAACAGCCGGTCGAGGTCCCAGCCGCGGTCGGTGGGGAACTCCCCGATCGCGTCACGGCCCTCGGCCATCAGGTCCCAGAGGTCCTCGGCGGATCGCACGCCGCCGGGGAAGCGCGCGCCGATGCCGACGATCGCGATCGGCTCGTCGCTGCCCGCCCGCCGGGTCACCCGGCGGGCGCGGCGACCCTGCCCGGTGATCGACGACCGCAGCAGGGTGGCCACGGCGGTCGCGGTGGGGTGATCGAAGACCAGGGTCTTGGGCAGGGCCACGCCGGTGGCCTCGGCCAGCCGGACCTGGAGTTCGACGCCGCTGATGGAGTCGAATCCGAGCTCGGTGAACGGCAGCTCGGGGTGGATCGACCCGGCGGAGTCGTGACCGAGGACGGCGGCGGCGTGCTCACGCACGACATCCAGCAGCACGGCGTCGCGCTGGTATTCGGGCAGGTCGAGCAGGGTCCGGGCGAGCGGACTGTCGTCCCAGGTCTCGACCACGGGTTCGTCGGGGACCGCCACCGCAGCCATGGGGGACGCGACGGGCGACGGGGTCCAGAAGTCGCGACGCTCGAAGGCATAGGTCGGCAGGTCGACGCGCGCGCCACCGGGAACCAGCGCGGGGGGATCCACCGCCAGGCCGGCGCAGTAGGCCGCGACCAGCGACTCGGCGAACCGGTCCAGTTCCCCGCCGATCACGGCGATCTCCGCCGACGATCCGGCGAGCCCGGCCACGGACTCGCCCGGCGCGGTCATGAGCCCAGTGGGCTCGGCGCCCACTGTTACGAATCCGGTGACACCGTCGGCGATCAGCGCGGACACGGATTCGGCGAGTCGATCGGATTCCCGGACGTCCCGGGCCCAGTACGCGGCATCCAGCGAAGCGGTGTCGACCCAGTCGGCAGTGCGTGTGGAGACGAAGGGAGTCGCGCCGGCGCGCGGCCGGATGGCCGCCACTTCGGCGCGCAGCCGCGCCGGGCTCGCGTCGCCCGCCGTGCGGAGGACGACCACCCGGGCCGCGTCGGTGAGCGTCAGGCTCCCGGCGACGTGCGCCGCCGCGATCTCGCCGAGGCCGTCGCCGAGCACCACGGCCGGTTCCACACCCGCCGCCCGCCACATCCGGGCCAGCGCGACCATGATCGCGAAGCGCACCGGACCGGCGACGTCGGCACGGTCCGCCGGCGGGGCGCCCTGGTCACCGCGCAGCACCGCGCCGAGCGACCAGCTCACCCACGGTTCCAGCGCCGCGCCGCAGTCGGCGATCGCCGCGGCGAATTCGCCACTTGCCGTGAGTATTTCACGCGTCGCGTCGACATGCCAGGTGCCGTGATCGGCGAAGACGAACGCGACCCGGCGCCGCGCGGCACGGGTGACGCCACCCTCGGACGCCTCGGCCAGGGCCGACAGCCCGGCCAGCAGTTCCGCCCGGTCGCGGCCGACGACACCGCCGCGCCACTCCAGCTGGGCGCGGGTGGTCAGCAGCGAATGCGCCACGTCGACGGCGTCCAGCTCCGGACGCCGGACCAGCAGGTCGCGCAGTCGGGCCGCCTGCGCGCGAACCCCGGTGTCGGTGCGGGCCGACAGCACCCAGGGCACCGCGGCGAGATCAGCCGTGGGCGCGGGCGCCGCGACCGGCGCCTGCTCCACGATCAGGTGCGCGTTGGACCCACCCATGCCGAAGGAGGACACCGCCGCGCGGCGCACGCCCGCCGCCGACCAGTCCTCGGCACCGGTCACGACGCGGATCCCCAAGTCCGCGAGCGGAATCCGTGGATTCGGGGTCTCGAAGTTGAGGCTGGCCACCAGTTCCCGGCGGCTCAGGCACAACGCGGTCTTGATCAGGCCCGCGATACCGGCGGCGCCCTCCAGGTGACCGATATTGGTCTTCACCGAGCCGACGGCCAAGGGCGCGTCGGCCGCCCGGCCGGGGCCGTAGGTGTCGCCGAGCGCGGCGGCCTCCACCGGATCACCGGCGGGCGTACCGGTGCCGTGCAATTCGACGTACTGCACCGACGACGCCGCGACACCGGCCGCGGACAGCGCGGCACGGATCGCCGACGCCTGCGCGTCCCGGCTCGGGGCGCTCAGCACCCGGCGCTCGTTGCCGGTGTTGACCGCGCTGCCGCGGATCACCGCGTACACCCGGTCGCCGTCGGCGACGGCCGCGGCCAGCGGTTTCAGCACCACCATGCCGCCGCCCTCGCCGCGTACGAAACCGTCGGCCCGCGCGTCGAAGGTGAAGCACGCGCCGCGTGCCGACTGCGCGCCGAACTGCTCGATCCGCGCGCCACTGGCCGGCGACAGGATCAGGTTCAGGCCGCCGGCCAGCGCCACCTCGCTCTCGCCGCTGCGCAGGCTCTCGCACGCCAGATGCACCGCGACCAGCGAGGACGCCTGAGCGCTGTCGACGACGAGACTCGGTCCGGTGAAACCGAAGTGATTGGCGACCCGGTTGGCGATGATGCCGCGCCCGGTGCCCCACAGCGAATGCCTGCTGACGCCTGGCCCGCCGCGCGAGGCCAAGACCTCGGCGAAATCGCTGCCGGTGCTGCCCAGGAACACCCCGCAGCGCGGATTCGCGCGCGCGGTGCCCGCCAGGCCCGCGTCCTCGAGCGCCTCCCAGCTCAGCTCCAGCGCGAGCAACTGCTGTGGATCGACCGCGCGGGCCTCGTTCGGCGAGACGCCGAAGAAGTCCGCGTCGAAACGGCCCACGCTCTCGACGAACCCGGCCCGCTCGGTGAGGTCGGCCCGCCCGCGCGGCGCGGCGCCGATCGCGGCGCGGCCCTCCCTCAGCAACTGCCAGAAACCGTCGAGATCGGCTGCGCCCGGCAATCTGCAGGACATACCGACGATAGCGACGTCACATGCCGATTCGGCCATCTGAACATCCCTTCCGCGAAAGCAAGCTGGGCCCCCGTAGCCCCTGACGAATGAATCTCTGTGGGCTACCGGATCGCGGAGCGAGTCATGTCACCATCGATTCGTAGTTCGAGCTGAAGAGCGGGGTCGGACGAGTCGGCCGATCACAGTCGGGCACAACGGTTTTCACCGCGGATGCGCGCCTGGCGCGGACCGTGTCCGCGAGACGGCCGTGACCCGAGCAGAAGGGCGGGCCAGGCTCCGGCTGGATCCGGCGACAGGCCTGGATCTCAGCGGAAGGGAAGATCAGCGATCGACACTGAAAGCTGACGCGCTACGCCGCCATTCCGGCGACTCTGAGCGCGGCTACGAGGGTGCTGTGCCCGTGTGAACCGGCACAGTCTTCCCTCTCGGGGGTTTCTAGCGGCAGAACAAGACTCATTGAACCTCACAGTATTTGGCCGTTCTCAACCTTGTCAACCGTCCGGTTTCCTCCCGGTTAACCCCCTCGGAGCGGGGGTTCGACCAAGATCGCCGGTGGCCTCGAGCCAGCCCTCTACATCATGGCCGAAATCACGGCCGCGCGCTTGTCGAACCATCCGAGTTCGCCGTGTTCGATGACTGGAAAGTTGCCGGGGCTGGTACCGTTCGACCGTTCCGCGCCGGTCGCGCACCCTCTGCCGCCCGACCCCGCCGGTCCGTTTTCCTGTTCACCGGGGCCGATCGCCCCGGCTGTTGTCGCGTTGCCCCCTGATATCCCGGGCGTCGGGCCCGGCGAGCGGAAGGTGTGATCGCTGCTGCGTCGAGGCTGGTCCGGACTGGTCGCGGCACTACTGACCGCGACGACGGTCGCCACGAGCGGGCCCGCCGTGGCCGACGAATGGTGGCCGTTCGGGGTACTGCCGGATGGGCTCAGCTGCGCGGCCCTCACCCTGCCCGGCCGCGCCGGCGCGTGGCCGTTGCCGATGCACTTCCCCAACACCGGAATCGGTTTGCTGACGATGCCCCTCGCGCCCGCCGGTATCACGGCGCGGCTACCGGCCCGGATCGAGTTGCGTACGCCGCGGGGCGGTTTCAACGAAGCATGGCAGTTCGCGCTGCTCGACGGGAACCTCTACGTGCAGGCCACGGCGGGCGAATCGGGCTGGCGGACGGCGCCGCTGCCCAATTGCCTGCGCGGGCGCATCTCGGCGATCTCGGTGGATCGCAGCCGCCTGGTCGCGCTGGTGCCCGGCGGGCGGGTGTTCACCCTGGACCTGGCGGATCAGACGCCGGAGCTGTGGTGGTGGACGGCGCGGTTCGGGTCGCCGATCTGGCTGGATCCCACGGGAAGCCAGGTCCGGCCGGCCTCGCGGGCCTGGAGCCTGTCGTGGCTGGACCCGGAGTACGTGGAGCTGATCCCGTTCCGGCAGCAGGGTTTCTGGACCGATTCGGCGGGCAAGCAGCAACCGGTGGGCGGGGCAGGCGTGACGACGGTGTTCGTGCTCTCCCCCGAGGGCAATCGCATCGTCATCCTCGACCCCTGGCTGCCCGGCAGCGATCCGCTCCGGATCAGCGACCCGGAGTTCGCCGACGACTACAGCTACGAGCTGCCGGGGCCGCTGGACGGGCGGTTCCAGGCGGTCAACCTCAGCGCGTCGGGGTCGACGACCTTCCTGGTCAACGAGTACGGCGACATGTACACCCGGCTGTGGGACTTCGACATCTCCGGCGCCGACACCCTGTTCTTCTCCTATACCTACGGCGAGAATCCCGATCGCGCCGAGGCGCCGACCAACTTCGACGCCTGGGTCGGCCAGTTCGAGTTCCTCCGGCCGTTCTTTCCCCAGTACACCGGCATCCATCTGCCGCCGCCCGCCTGGGTGCGGCAGCCCAAGGTGCCCGGCGAGATCACCTCGACGATCAGCATCCACACCACGGGCGGTCGATCGGAGCAGCGGGAGCTGCGGGTGGAGGGCCGCGACGGCGGCCGGACCGGGTTCTGGCACAAGCCCGTCGACACGGGCGACTGGTCCTTCACCGCCGACGACCGTCCGCTGTCGGCCGACCTGCTCGACAACCGGCCCGGCGACACCTCGGCACTGACCATGGTCGGCCCGACCGGCGTGCACTACGACTATCGCGACCCGGCGGGCTGGTCGCTGCGCCTGCGCGACTACGACTACGCCGACGACGTGATGCCGATGCGGCTGTGCGCCGCGGACGGCGCCTGCGCCGACCTGAGCCTGTTCCTGGCCGGCACGCCGCGCTTCGGCTGGCAGCCCGAGGGCCTGTCGGACACCCCGCGCACCTACCACGGCCTGCTGCAGGTCCCCGAGTCCGAGTGGAACGCCCTCTCCCCCGCCCTGCGCGCCGTCGCCGAGGAGCTGACCGGGCCGGATCGTGCCGCCAACGTGATGGCGACGTCGAACACCGCCGAGTTCACCCTGCGCACCACCGAGGGATTCCAGGCCGTGCTGCGCCGGTCCTGACAAGAAGAAAGGCCCGGAACCTGGTGGTTCCGGGCCTTTCGTTTGTAGCGGGGACAGGATTTGAACCTGCGACCTCTGGGTTATGAGCCCAGCGAGCTACCGAGCTGCTCCACCCCGCGTCGGTGAATACAACATTACACACGGGTTAGCGCGGATGCCAAATCGCCAGGTCACACCAGCATTTCCACCACTTGTCCGCGATCTTCGGCGCACCTCGGAGCGCGCGGGCGGGAGCGAATGTGATGTAGGACACAATCGACCTCGAAGGTGGCTCGCTTCAATCGGTGACGGGGGTCACTATTTCGCGGTGATCTCGGGCACATAACGACGCAATAACAGACCGACCGGAATCCAGGTATTCCCCGAGGTTATGCACCGTAAACATTGGTAAGACGTCTATTTCATTCACAGAATTGCGACGTTATCAAGATGTGATCGACGCGGATTTATTGGTTAGCGTCTCCTCCATGACTGAGACCCGGAAATTCAGCACCCGCGCCCTTGGCGTCGCCGCCATCACCGGCGCCCTTGTTGCCGTTCCGTTCAGCCTCGCCACCGGCACCGCCTCCGCCGCCACGCACAACTGGGACGGCGTCGCCCAGTGCGAGAGCGGCGGCAACTGGGGTATCAACACCGGCAACGGCTACTACGGTGGCCTGCAGTTCTCGCAGAGCACCTGGGCGGCCAACGGCGGCCAGGGCTCGGCGCACAACGCCAGCAAGGAAGAGCAGATCCGGGTCGCCGAGAACGTGCTCGCCACCCAGGGCGTCGGCGCGTGGCCGCACTGCGGCCGGTACCTGCAGGCGGGCACCTCCGAGCCCGAGCCCGCCGTCGTCGAAGAGCCCGCCGTCGAGCAGTTGCCCGCGCCGGTGAAGACCGACGTCCAGAACGCCGTCGAGCAGGCCAAGGCCGCCGGTCAGGCGCTGGCCGAGCAGTACGGCGTGGCCGGCCAGTACCAGGAACTGCTCACCGCCAGTGCTCCGCTGATCGCCTCGATCGGCGGCTGATCCACCGTTCCCCCTGCACGAGAAAGGCCCCGCCGACCGGCGGGGCCTTTCTTGTCGATCCGGGACGGTTACCGGCCGCCCGCGTCCTGGTACGCCTTCACCGCGGCGTCCAGTTCCTCGAGCGCCTTACCGAAATCGGTGAAGTTGCCCGTGCGCATCGCCGTGCGCACCGCCTCGATCTTGCGGCTGAGCTCGGCGGCCGCGGCCTCCTGCGCGGTGGAACCGGCGGGCGGCGTCGTCCCCTGCGGCGGGGTCGTGCCGTTGGCCGGCGGGGTGGTGCCCTGATCCACCGGCGGCGTCACCCCCGGTTTCGGCTTCACCGCCGGGTCACCGCCGAACGGTGTGGCCAGCGAACCCGAACCGGGCAGCACCTGGTTCAGCGCGTCGGCCAGCGTCGCCGCGTAGCCCACCTTCACACTGCCCGCCGCGTCGCGGTAGCTGACCAGCACGCGCAGCAGCTGCGGGAAGGTCGAGGAACCGGTGTTGCGTTCGTTGTAGAACGGTTCGACGTAGAGGATGCCGCCGTCGGCCACCGGCAGGGTGAGCAGATTGCCGTAGCGGATCTTGTTCGAGTTCGACAGCAGGGTCTTCTCCCGGGACACCGCGTCGGCGGTGGTCATCGAGTTCTGGGTCTGCTGCGGACCCTGAGTCTGGGTCTCCACCGGTAGCTGCAGCACGGTGAACTTGCCGTACCCGTCGGGGTCGGAGCGCACCGAGATGTAGGCCGAGAGGAACTGGCGGTTGTAGCCGACCATCGCCGAGGTCAGGTTGAACACCGGCTTGTTGGTCTTCGGATCACCCAGCAGCACGTAGTACGGCGGCTGGTTGAAGGTGCCGCCCTCGATGGTGGGATCGCTGGGGACCGACCAGAACGCGTTGTTGGTGAAGAACTCACGCGGGTTGTCCACGTGGTACTTGGTCAGCATGTCGCGCTGGACCTTGAACAGGTCCTCCGGGTAGCGGAAGTGCGCGCGCAGTTCCGGGGAGATCTCGGACTCGGGCTTCACCGCGTTCGGGAACACCCCGCGCCAGGCCTTGAGCACCGGGTCGGCGGTGTCGGTCTCGTACAGGGTGACGGTGCCGTCGTAGGCGTCGACGGTGGCCTTCACCGAGTTGCGGATGTAGCTGACCTCCTTGCGCGGGATCACCCGGCCGGTCTTCTTGTCGATGCTGTCCTCGACCGCGCCGTCGAGCGAGGTCGACTGGGCGTAGGGGTACTTGTCGAGAGTGGTGTAGGCGTCGACGATCCAGACGATGCGCTCACCGACGACCGCCGGGTAGGCGTTGCCGTCGGTGGTCAGCCACGGCGCGACCTTCTGCACCCGCTCGCGCGGACCGCGGTTGTACAGGATCTTGGAATCGTCACTGATCGCCGAGGAGAACAAGATGTTGCGCTCGGCGTACTTGGCCGCGAAGGCCAGGCGGTTGAACCAGTTGCCGATCGGCACGCCGCCGCTGCCCTCGTAGGTGTAGGAGGCCTGGTCGGAGTCGTACTCGCGCGGCGCCTGGCCGTCGGCGGCGCCGACGATGGCGTAGTCGGGATCGGACTGGGCGATCAGTTCGCCGTAGTAGATCCGCGGCTGCTCGACCTTGATCTGCTGGTCGTCCATCTTGGTGAACAGGTCGCTCACCATGAACAGCGGATAGCCGGAATCGCTGCCGCCCAGCGGACTCTGCGCGTCGGACTGCGGCTTGTTCACCCGGTTGGCCGGGGCGGCGACGAAACCGTTGCCGTGGGTGTAGACGGTGTGCTGGTTGATCCAGTCCTTCTGGTTGCCCGAGAGCGCTTCCGGATGCAGCTCACGCGCGGCGACGATGTAGTCCTGGGTGTCGCCGTTGAGCGTGTAGCGGTCGATGTCGAGCGATTCGGGGAAGCCGTAGAAGTTCTTGCGCTGCTGCAGCTGGGTGAACGTGGGCGAGAGGATGTTCGGGTCGAGCAGGCGGGCGTTGCCGATGGTCGCCGCGTCCGCGGGGACCTCGAGCGGGTTCTTCTTGCTCTCGCCCTGGTAGTCCTGATACTCGACCTTGTCGTCGGTGATGCCGTACGCCTGGCGCGTCGCGAGGATGTTGCGCTCGATGTACGGACTCTCCTTGTCCGCGGCGTTCGGGCGCACCGAGAACTGCTCGACGACCATCGGCCAGACCGCGCCGACCAGGATCGACGACAGCACCAGCAGCGCGGCCGCCATCGCGGGTACCCGCAGGTCGCGCAGCACGATGCCGGCGAAGAACGCGATCGCGCAGATCACCGCGATCGAGAGCAGGATCAGCTTGGCGGGCAGTACCGCGTTGATGTCGGTGTAGGACGGACCACCGAAGGTGGGCTCCTTGCGGGTGCTCGACAGCAGGTCGTAGCGGTCGAACCAGTAGGCCACGGCCTTGAGCAGCACGAAGATTCCGGCCAGCACCGCCAGCTGGATGCGCGCCGCCCTGGTCAGCGTGCCCTCACGCCCGGCCAGCCGCAGGCCACCGAACACGTAGTGGGTCACCAGGTTCGCGAAGAACGCGATCACCACGGCCACGAACAGCCAGTTCAGCACCATCCGGTAGAACGGCAGATCGAAGGCGTAGAAGCCGACGTCGAGGTGGAACTGCGGGTCCTGCTCGCCGAACTCACCACCGTGCAGGAACAGCTGCACCGTGGCCCAGTTCGACTGCGCGACCAGACCGGACAGCAACCCGAGCAGCACCGGGATGCCGACGCCGAACAGCCGCAGCCTGCCCATCACCGTGGTGCGGTAGCGCGCGATCGGGTCGTTGGGACCGGCCACCGGCACGAACACCGGCCGCGACCGGTACGCCAGCAGCAGCGCGCCCCACACGACGAGGCCGACGAACAGCGCGACCACGACGAACAGGATCAGCCGCGTGCGCAACACACCCAGATAGACGCTGCGATAGCCGACTTCCCCGAACCACAACCAGTTGGTGTAGGCGTCGGTGAAGCGGGGCCCGAGCAGCAGCAGCGCCGCGAGGACGACTGCCGCCACGAGCAGCACTCGGCTGCGTCGGGACAACGAAGGTAAGCCGGTGGGGGGCCGCATGCCCACGGTGCCACTCTCCAAGGGTCCGGCGGCGACCCGCGCCGGTGATCGGCGCAGACACCGCAGTCCGATGTTGCGGATGGTCCGTTACCGGACCGTTGGCGCCCACTCTACGGAAATCGGACACCGTGCAAGCGGCTGGGCCGAAAATGATTGGATGGGCGGGTGACCGATGACCAGCACGCCGAAGTCGTCCTCGCCCGCTGTGTGCGCGAGGTCGTCGAGTTCGCCGACGCCGAGGGCTGGGGCAACCCGCCGCAGATGTTCGCCCTGGTTCCGACCGCCGACCTGGTCGCGGCCGAACCCGACCTGCAGGATCAGCTCGACGACGGCAGCGAACTCACGCCCATCGCGCAGGAGGCCTTCCCCGACGACATCACCGGCGGGTCGATGGCGCTCGACGAGTTCCTCGCGACCACCACCTGGCCGCCTGCCGTCGAGGGCTGCGTACTGGTCCAGGAGATCGTGGTGCTGCCGCCCGACGCGGAGAGCGATCTCGACGAGGCGCTCGTGCCGCTGCTGGCCGACTCCGACGCCGCCGACGCCGCCGGGCGCGCCGCGGCCCACGCCCACCCCGGCCGGCGCGACGCGCGGCTCATCGCCGGCGTGCTGCGCCAGGGCACCTCGCTGTGCCTGCTGCAGATCCGCCCCGAGGACGACGACGGCTTCGGCGACCTCGACCTGCGCACCTATCCGAATCTGGCGCCGGGCCTGGTCCAGGCCCTGCACCACACGCTGGAGTGATCAGCCGCAGCTGACCGCCTCGCGGCCGGCGTCGATGTCGGCCAGCGAGGTCACCGCGCTGTCGAGGGTGTCGACCTTGACCAGGCGCAGGCCCTCGGGGGCGCGCTGCCTGGCCTCGTTGCAGTTGTCAGCCGGCACCAGGAACGTCTCGGCGCCCGCCTCGCGGGCGGCGATCATCTTGTACTGGATGCCGCCGATCGGGCCGACCTTGCCCTCCTGGTCGATGGTGCCGGTGCCCGCGACGAACCGGCCGCCGTTGAGCTCGCCGGGCGAGAGCTTGTCGATCAGCGCCAGGCTGAACATCAGCCCGGCCGAGGGGCCGCCGATGTCGGCGAGGTTGAACTCCACCTGCAGCGGCGGGCGGCCACCTTCGCCAGGCGTGAGGCCGAGGTAGCCCTTGGCCGGGTCGTCGGGACGGGCCGCGAGCGTGATCGGGGCGCTCTGCTGGGCGTCGCCGCGGCGGTAGACGACGGTGATGGTGGTGCCGGGCCCCTTCGTCGACACCAGGTCGACGACATCCTTGGGCGCGAGGATCGGGGTGCCGTCGATGCTGATCAGCTCGTCACCGACCTGCAGCACGTCCTTGGCCGGGCCCTCGTCACCGAGCCCGCGCACCAGCACCACCGTCGGCATCTTCAGGTAGTGCAGCGCCGCGACCTCGGCGTTGCTCTCGGAGTCCTTGAAGTCCTGCTGGTTGGACTTGTCGACCTCCTCGCGCGACACGCCGGGCGGGTACACCTCGGCGCGCGGGACCAGGCCGTGCTCGCCGCTGACCCAGAAGCCGAACGCCTCGAACAGGTTGAGGCCGTCGCGCACCGAGACGGTGGTCATGTTGAGATGCCCGGTGGTCGGATCGAGGGGCGCGCCCGTGACATCCACCACCGGCTTGCCTTCCACGTCACCGAGGGTGTCGAAGGTCGGGCCGGGGCCGAGTGCGACGAACGGCACGGTGACCACGCTGCCGATCACACCGAGCACGAGCACGGGTACCAGGGCCACGATCAGGGTGAGGATCCGACGATTCACTCGGACCACAGTAGTGATCACCGGCCGCTACCGGCGGCAGTGGCACGCATTTACCGGGTGAGCCCGTGGTGGCGATTTCGCGATGCGCGAACACCGGGGCCCCGGGGGTCCCGCGTAACGTAAGAGGTATGAGCGATCTCCCCTTCGGCTTCTCGAACCGCGACGACGACGAGTCGGGTAAGCGTCGCGACGAGGCGAACGGACCCGGCGGAAACGATCCGTTCGGGTTCGGGGCGGCGGGCGCGGGCGGCTTCGACCCGTCGCAGCTCGGTCAGATGCTGACCCAGCTCGGGCAGATGATCAGCGGCATGGGCCAGGCGACCGGCCCGGGTGGCGCGAACGCGGGCCCGGTCAACTACGACGTGGCCAAACGGCTGGCCCGCCAGCAGCTCGGTGCCTCCGTGGCCCCGATCTCGGCGCAGACCTCCTCGGCGGTGACCGACGCGGCGCACCTGGCCGAGCTGTGGCTCGACGGCGCCACCGTGCTGCCCGCGGGCGCGACCAAGACGGTCGCCTGGACCGCCAACGACTGGATCGAGGAGACCCTGCCCACCTGGAAGCGCCTGTGCGATCCGGTGGCCGAGCAGATCTCGGGCATGTGGACCGCGCAGCTGCCGGAGGAGGCCAGGCAGTTCGCCGGGCCGATGGTCGGCATGCTCGGGCAGATGGGCGGGCTGGCGTTCGGCTCCCAGCTCGGCCAGGCCCTCGGCCAGCTGGCCAAGGAGGTCCTGACCTCCACCGATATCGGTCTGCCGCTGGGCCCGGCGGGCACCGCGGCGCTGCTGCCCACCGCGATCTCCACCTTCAGCGCGGGACTCGAGCAGCCCGAGAGCGAGATCATGGTCTTCCTGGCGGCCAGGGAAGCCGCCCACCAGCGGCTGTTCGCGCATGTGCCGTGGCTGCGCCACCAGGTGCTCGGCGCGGTGGAGGACTACGCGCGCGGCATCAAGATGGACTTCTCGTCGTTGGAGCAGGCCGCGCAGAACATCGACCCGATGTCGCTGAGCGACCCGTCCAAGCTCGAGGAGCTGCTCTCGCAGGGCACCTTCGAGCCGCAGACCACCCCCGAGCAGAAGCAGGCGCTGGAACGTCTCGAGACGCTGCTGGCGCTGATCGAGGGCTGGGTCGACGTGGTGGTCACCGACGCGGTCGGCGAGCGCCTGCCCGGCGCGGGCGCGCTGTCGGAGACGCTGCGCCGCCGCCGCGCCACCGGTGGACCGGCCGAGCAGACCTTCGCCACCCTGGTCGGGCTGGAGCTGCGCCCGCGCAAGGTCCGCGAGGCCGCCGCGCTGTGGCGCCGTCTCACCACCGATGTCGGCATGGAGGGCCGTGACGGCGTGTGGGCCCACCCCGACCTGCTGCCCGATTCCAGCGACCTGGACTCCCCCGCCGGCTTCATCGATTCCGTGATCGGCGGTGGCACCGGCGCGTTCGACGATCCGCTGGCCCAGCTCGCCGAGACCGAGGCGCGGGAACGCGACCAGGCCCGCGGCGAGGGTGACGACGAGTCCGGCACCGACACCGGCAAGCCCTGATCCCGCGCGGTTCCGGCGGGCGGCGAAAATTCTTCGCCCCGCCGGGCCGCGACACGCGTCCCCGTCGGTAATCCCGCCGTTCGACCTGCGGAACGGGAGTTGTCCACAGGCCGACACCCTTGGCCCGACACGCCGAAAGACTGTGGATAACTTGGCTTTCGGCGCCTGAGCCGGGTCGTGCGGCTGGCGATACTTGCGGCATGACGACCACGACACCACTGCGCGGCCCGATGCTGCACCCGCGGGTCATCACCCTGGTCCGGCCCTCGGGCGCGGTCCAGCTGGGCTGGGATCCCGAGCGCGCGCTGCTGCTGGAGACCGCCGAGCTCGACACCGGCACCGTCCTGGCCTTCCTGCGGCTGCTCGACGGCCTGCAATCGCTGCCCCAGATCGTCTGGCGAGCAGGCGAATTCGGAATGAGTCCCGACGCGACCACCACGCTGCTGTCCGCCATCGACGACGCCGGGTTGCTGCTGCGGCCCGAACGCAAACAGGGTGTGGTGCGCGGTGTCACCGTGCACGGGCTCGGGCCGCTGGCCGACGCGGTGACCATGGGCCTGCGCCGCATGGGGCTGCGGCCCGCCCGCTCCCGGGAGTTCCGGGCCGGCACCGCCGTCGGCGCGGGCGGGAATCTGGTGGTGCTCACCGACGCGCTGATGATCGATCCGCGGCTGGCTGTCGATCTGCTGCTGCGCCGCGTCCCGCACCTGCAGGTGCGCATCCGCGACGGTGTCGGGGTGGTCGGTCCGCTGGTCCTGCCGGGCGACACCAGCTGCCTGCGCTGCGCCGACCTGACCCGCACCGGTTTCGACGCCGACTGGCCGCATCTGGCCGCCCAGCTGCTCGGCCGCACCGGGCACGCCTCCCCCGCGGGCATCGCCGCCACCACGGCGCTGGCCCTGGGCGAGCTGGAGACCATCGTGGCCTGCTCCCCGCGCAGGCGACCGGACACCCTCGACGCCACGATGGAGCTGAATCTGGACACCCACGAGATCCAGCACCGGCCGTGGCCACCACACCCGGACTGCGGGTGCCGCACCCTGTCCGGCACCGGGCCCGAGGCCGGCCGATGAGCGGTCTCACCAGGCGGTGTGAGCATTCCCATGGCACACCGGCGGCAAGTTCGGCCATGATGGGTAGCGTGTCCGAGATCGTGCGCCGCAGTTCCAGCCGCAATGCCAAGTTGGCCAAGATTCCACTCGGCATCGCCGGACGAGCCGCCGTCGGTTTCGGCAAGAAGCTCGTCGGCGGTGACAAGCAGCAGATCAACGCGACGCTGAACCAGAAGGCCGCCGAACAGCTGTTCACCGTGCTGGGTGAGCTCAAGGGCGGCGCGATGAAGTTCGGCCAGGCGCTGAGTGTGATGGAGGCCGCCGTCCCGGAGGAGTTCGGCGAGCACTATCGCGAGGCGCTCACCAAGCTGCAGGCCGCCGCGCCGCCGATGCCCGCCGAGACGGTGCACCGGGTGCTCGACCAGCAGCTGGGCACCAAGTGGCGTGAGCGCTTCCAGTCCTTCGACGACACCCCGGCCGCCTCGGCCAGCATCGGTCAGGTGCACCGGGCGGTGTGGTCCGACGGTCGCGCCGTCGCGGTGAAGGTGCAATACCCGGGCGCCGACGAGGCGTTGCGCGCCGACCTCAAGACCCTGTCCCGGATGACCGGACTGCTGTCCTCGGTGATCCCCGGCGCGGATGTGAAGCCGCTGCTGGCCGAGATCACCGAGCGCACCGAAGAGGAACTCGACTACCGCACCGAGGCGGCCAATCAGCGCCGCTTCGCCGCCGCGTTCGACGGGCATCCGCAGATCGTGGTGCCGCGGGTGGTGGCGGGCGCGCCGAAGGTGATCGTCACCGAATGGCTCGACGGCACGCCGGTCTCCCAGCTCATCGCCGCGGGCGCGGCCGACCCGGAAGGCACCAGGGCCCAGCGCAACCGGATCGCCGAGCTGATGGGCGTGTTCCACTTCTCCTCGCCCGAGAAGGCCCGGCTGCTGCACGGCGACCCGCACCCCGGCAACTTCCTGGTGCTCGGCGACGGCAGGCTGGCGGTGCTCGATTTCGGCGCGTGCGCGCCGATGCCGGACGGTTTCCCCGAGATCCTGGGCCGGATGCTCGCGCTGGCGGTCGCCGAGGACTACGCCGCCCTCACCGAGCTGATGCACGAGCACGGCTGGGTGATTCCGGGCCGGACGGTGACCCACGAGGAGATCGCCGCCTACCTGCGCCCGTTCAGCGACCCCATCCGCACCGACACCTTCCACTTCACCCGCGCCTGGATGCAGCGGGTGGCGGGCAAGGCCTCGGAGTTCACCAGCCCGGAGATGAAAACGGCGCGGGCGCTGCAACTTCCGGCCGAATATCTGATGATCTTCCGGGTGCTCGGTGGCTCGGTGGGCATCCTCGCCCAGCTCGACGCCGAACTCGGCTTCATGAACCTGGTCCGCACCTGGGTGCCCGGCTTCCGCGCCGAGCAGGCTTCCTAGCCGGCCCTCCCGCACGAAACAAACGAACCGCTCACCGGAACTCGGTGAGCGGTTCGTTTGCGGTACAAGCCTTTTCCGGGAATCATGCCGGGATCGCGACCTTGCGCGGGCGACCACGCGGGCGCTTGCGGGCGATCACGACACCCTGGTCGAAGATCTCACCGCCCCAGACACCCCACGGCTCGGCGCGGTCGATGGCCGCGGTCAGGCAGCCCTTGCGGATCGGGCAGGCGGCGCACAGTTGCTTGGCCTGCTCCAGGTCGTTCGGGCTCTCGGCGAACCACAGATCAGGGTTTCCGGCCCGGCAGGGCAGGGACGCCACGGTTCGGCATGTCACGTCAGTAGTGGCCGACGGCCATTCCTGGGCGGTGAACACGTCGTTCTCCTTCAGCTCGTTTGCAGCGGTTGTTCGTTCGGTGTGCGAACCCGGTGCCGACGGCTGAGGAGCCGAATGAAAAAGGCCACGGATTTCGCTTCTCGCGATCCGTGGCCAGGAGGTCTGGGAGGAGGTTCCCTAGTACCTAGTTCGACATTTCTGCCGAGACCTGAGCACGGTCGCTGGGTGGACACGGAGGCGGATTGCGCCGGTGAATTCGGGTGCGTACCCGATCTCGACGGCCGGTGCTGCCGGTGCCTCGAAGGCCGCCGGCTGCCAACCCACGCTGGGCTTGTCCTGGAGACGAATCGGGGTGTGCTGATGAACGACAGTCATCGGCACAGCGGTGGTATCGACGCCGGACAGACCGGTCCCCTGCAGAGCGAGGACCCCCCGGGAGGCCGACACCATGGACGTATTCACCAGGACGCATTTCGCGAATGCATCGAACGTGGTGTTGCTGTTCATCTGACTGCCTCCCTCCTGAACTCGTGTGCTGATAGAAACCCGCGCCGAGATCACTCTCGGTGCGTGTTCTCCACCATAGGCAATGATCGAGAACCGAACAACCTATTTTCTACCTGCGGTTTTGTGTCGTTGCCCGCATCCGGGACGCGACGATGGCGAGGACGTCCGCGCCGTACTGCTCGATCTTCTTCGCGCCGATGCCGGCGATGGCGGCCAGCGCGGCGTCGTCGGCGGGCAGCTGTTCGGCGATCGCGGTGAGTGTGGTGTCGGTGAAGACCACGAACTCGCGCACCCGCAGCGCCTCGGCCTTCTCGGCACGCCATTCCCGCAGCGCCTCGAGCAGCTGCTGGTCGAGCTCGGCGGGGCAGCGGCGGCAGCGGCCCAGCATGGTGGCGTAGGTGCCGATCAGCGGTTTCGCGCAGACCCGGCACAGCGGGCGCTTGCCGTCGGCGTCCTTCGGGCCGTCGGCGGTGGCGGCGATGCGGGAGGCGGGCGAGTCGTCGGGGACCAGCCCGTTGAGGAACCGGGAGCGCCTGCGGGAGCGCCGGCCGCCCTCGGCGCGGGCCAGCGCCCAGGACACGGCCAGGTGCTCGCGGGCCCGGGTGACGCCGACGTAGAGCAGCCTGCGTTCCTCCTCCAGCGCGGCCTGGTCGGACGGGCTGCCGTCGTCACCGAGGACGTGCTGGATGGGCAGGGTGCCGTCGCTGACGCCGACCAGGAACACGGCATCCCATTCCAGGCCCTTGGCGGCGTGCAGGGAGGCCAGCGTGACGCCGTCGACGGTCGGCGGGTGCTTGGCCTCGGCCCGGGTCGCCAGTTCGCGCAGCAGCCCGGTGAGGTCGATGTCCCCGTCGTGGCCCACCAGTTCCTCGGTGAGCTGGACCAGCGCCAGCAGCGAGGACCAGCGTTCCTTGGCCTGCGCGCCCGCCGGTTCCTCGGCGGTGAGCCCGACCGGCGCCAGTACCGCGCGGACCAGGGTGATCAGCTCGGCGCCGCCGCGCGCCTCGTCGGGCAGGTCGTCGCGGGCCTCGGCCTGGCGCAGCGCCTGCACCGCCTGGCGGACCTCCTGACGCTGGAAGAACCCTTCGCCGCCGCGCACCTGGAACGGGATGTCGCGGGCGTTGAGCGCCTGCTCGAACGGCTCGGACTGGGCGTTGATCCGGTACAGCACCGCGATCTCGGCGGCGGGGGTGCCCGCCGCGATCAGCTTCTTGATCCGGCCCGCGACGGCGGCGGCCTCGGCGGGCACGTCGGGGTACTCGGCGAATTCGGGTTCGGGGCCGTCGGGGCGCTGCCCGATCAGGGCGAGGCGGGTGCCCGCGATGCGGCCCCGGGCGGCGCCGATCACCCGGTTGGCCAGCGACACCACCTGCGGGGTGGAGCGGTAGTCGCGTTCGAGGCGGACGACGGTGGCGTCGGGGAACCGGCGCGAGAAGTCCAGCAGGTAGTTCGGGGTGGCGCCGGTGAAGGAGTAGATGGTCTGGTTGGCGTCACCGACGACGGTGAGGTCGTCGCGTTCACCGAGCCAGGCGTCGAGCACGCGTTGCTGCAGGGGCGTGACGTCCTGGTACTCGTCGACGACGAAACTGCGGTAGCGGCCGCGGAACTCGTCGGCGACGGCCGGGAAGTCCTCGAGCGCGGCGGCGGTGTGCAGCAGCAGATCGTCGAAATCGAGGAGCAGTCCGTCGGGCGAGGTCTTCATCGATTCGTAGCCCGCGTACACCTGGGCGACCCTGGTCACCTCGACCGGCGCGTCGCGGTGATGCCTGGCCGCGGCGGCGGGATAGTCCTCGGGCGCGATGAGCGAGGCCTTGGCCCATTCGATCTCGCTGAGCAGGTCGCGGATCAGTTCGGTGGAGGTGCCGAGTCCGGCGCGGTGCGCGGCCTGCGACACCACCGGGAACTTGCTGTCGAGCAGCCGCCACGGCACCTCGCCCACGACCTGCGGCCAGAAGTAGCGCAGCTGGCGCAGCGCGGCGGCGTGGAAGGTACGGGCCTGCACCTGACCGGCCTCGCCGCCGAGTCCCATGGAACGCAGCCGGTTACGCATCTCGCCCGCGGCCCTGGCGGTGAAGGTGACCGCGAGCACCTGGTCGGCCTTCACGTGTCCGCCCGCGATCAGGTGGGCGATGCGGTGGGTGATGGTCCTGGTCTTGCCGGTGCCCGCACCGGCGAGCACGCACACCGGCCCTCGGGGCGCCCGCACCGCGGCTGCCTGTTCCGGGTCGAGGGCGGTGAGTTCGAGTGCTGGCACGGGCACCATCATGACAGCGCCCGCCGACAACCGGCCCCGAAGCCCGCCGGACCTCGACCTACGGCGCGGCGCCGCCGTCGCGCAGTGCCCGCAGCTGTCCCGCGAAGCCGGTCACCTCCGCGCCCAGCGGCGCGAAGAACTCCCGGTCACACGATTCCACGGCGACGACGGCCCGGTTCGCCAGGGCGACGCCGGTGGCGGTGGGCACCAGGGCCCTGGCCCGCCGATCGCGCGGGTGCGCGCGACGCTCGACCAGCCCCTTCTGTTCGAGCGTGCGCAGCACCTGCGAGGTCATCATGGGGTCGGTGGCGGCGTGCTCGGCCAGGTCCCGCTGGCGCACCGCGTCGTCGGCGCGGCCGGCCAGGTAGCTCAGCGAGGCCAGCAGCACGAACTGCACGTGGGTGAGGTCGAACGGGGCGAGCGCGGCCCGGACGGCAGCTTGCCAGCGGTTGGTCACCTGCCACAGCAGCAGCCCCGGGCTGTGCTCGGCCTCGTCGAACTCGGTGCGCAGCCCCCCGGTCACGCGCGGCCCACGGCGGCGTCGACGGCCTCGGCGCGGGCGATCAGCGCGGCCAGGTCGGGCGCGACCGACGCGGCCACGTCGCGGCCGAGGACGAGGTGCCACAGCCGGCGCAGCGGCCCGTCCAGTTCCACCCGCACGGTGACCGTCACCCGGCCCGCACCCGCAGGGACGACGGTGTGCGCGAAGGTCAGGGTGGCTCCGAGCAGGCGCGAGACATCGACGAACTCGGTGTCGGTGAGCCGGGTGACCTCGAATCGCACCGCGGGCCCGCCCTTGGGCTTGAGCCTGCCCGTCGCGCCCTCGGCGAACGGGCCGTCGAGCCGGACCCAGGCCGTGTCGGCGTTCCATTCCGGCCAGCTCGCCATGTCGCCCCAGATGGCGAACAGCGTGGCAGGCGTGGCGACGGTCTCGGCGGTGGCCTCGGCAAGAATCATGAGGTTAGTATGCGCGCTTACTATTTGCCGGGCAAGACCCGGCGCGGAACAGGACGCGCTTCCCCGACGTTGCACATCGCGTGACTGACGCAACCACCGATCTGACGATGTACTCGACCACCTGGTGCGGCTACTGCCGTCGCCTCAAGACCCAGCTCGACGAGGCGGGCATCACCTACACCGTGATCGACATCGAGGACGACCCCGCCTCGGCCGACTTCGTCGGCAGCGTGAACAACGGCAACCACGTCGTCCCGACGATCAAGTACCGCGACGGTTCCACCGCGACCAACCCGTCGCTGTCCCAGGTCAAGCAGGCACTAGCCGCCCTGGCCTGACAACTCCTCGCGACTCACACGCCCCGACCTCGAGGAGGGGCAGGCCGACGCAGTCGGCCGTCGCGGCCGGGACACCAGGGGCCGCGACTCGAGCGCGCCAGCGCTCCGACTACTCCGCCCAGGATTCGATGATCGTGCGCGCGATCGAGATGGATCCGGGCACCAGCAGCCGCGCGCCCTGATCCCGCGCCGACCAGTCCCCGGCGCGCAGGGCCGCGCGGACCTCCTCGCGGGTGAACCAGTGCGCCTCGGCGATCTCGCCGTCGGAGAACACCAGTTCCTGCGCCGGGTCGCCGACCGCGGCGAAGCCGACCATCAGCGAGCGCGGGAACGGCCACGGCTGGCTGCCGAGGTAGGTGACGTCGGTGACATCGACGCCCACCTCCTCGTGGATCTCGCGGACGACACAGCGTTCGAGCGATTCGTTCGCCTCCACGAAGCCGGCCAGCAGCGAGAACATCGTCGCGGGCCAGCTCTGCTGACGGGCCAGCAGTACCCGATCGGCGCCGTCGTGCACCAGGCAGATGATGGCCGGGTCGATCCGCGGGAATTCCTCCTCGCCCGCCGCGGTGAGCCGGGACCAGCCCCCGCGCGACAGCGTGGTCGTCGTCCCGTCGCCCCCGTGGAAGCCGGCCCGGTCGTGCCAGTTCAGCAGGGCATAGGCGGTGGCCAGCAGGTCGGCGGTGAAATCGTCGACGGCGCCCAGCGCCCGCAGATCCTTGAGGGTGCCCTCCAGCTCGGGCTCGCGCACGGCCCACAGGTGGCTGCCGTCGGCGACGCCGAGGAACACCGCGCCGACTCCGGGCTGTTCGCCGAGGGTGACGGCCGCGTCGAGGACGACGCCGGCGCTCTCCACCCGCACCCGTCCGCGCGCGTCGACGCGCAGCACCTTGGCCTTACCCCACCCCTCCCGCAGCGCGTCCGGATCGAGCCGGACGTGCTCGGCACGGTCGATGGCAGAACGCGACAGCAGCGGAACGTCTTTCAGGCGAAACGACACACTCCGAGCCTAGCCCGCGGCGCCGTCCCCGGACTACTTGGTGGCGGCGCGGCGGATGTAGAGCAGCTTGTCGCCGGAATCGAGCGCGTCGACCTCGGGTTCGCCCACCCGGATGAGGGTGCCGTTGCGGACCACGCCGAGCACGATGTCGCTCAGGTGCCGCGGCGAGCCGCCGACCTCGCCGGGCTCCACCTCACGTTCGGCGACCGCGAAGCCCGCCTCGGGCGTGAGCAGGTCTTCCATGACCTCCACGACCGTGGGCGTCGTGGTGGCGATGCCGAGCAGCCTGCCCGCGGTCTCGGAGGACACCACCACCGAGTCGGCGCCGGATTGGCGCACCAGGTGGGTGTTCTCGGCCTCGCGGATGGCGACCACGATCTTGGCGGTCTTGTTCAGTTCACGCGCGGTGAGGGTGACCAGGGTGGCGGTGTCGTCGCGGTTGGTCGCGACGATGACCGCGGCGGCGCGCTGCACGCCGGTCAGCCGCAGCACGTCGGACTTGGTGGCCGAGCCGTGCACGGTGACCAGTCCCGCGTTCGCCGCCGCTTCCAGCGCCACGGCGTCGGTGTCGACGACCACGATCTCGGACTGCTGCACCCCGTCGCCGATCATGGCGTCGATCGCGGTGCGTCCCTTCGTGCCGTAGCCGACGACGACGGTGTGATTGCGCACGGTGTGCCTCCATCGCTGAATCTTGAACGCCTGCCGCGACCGTTCGGTGAGCACGCTGAGGGTGGTGCCGACCAGCACGATCAGGAACAGGACACGCAGGGGGGTGATGACGATCGTGTTGATCAGGCGCGCCATCGGGCTCACCGGGGCGATATCGCCGTAGCCGGTGGTCGACAGGGAGACGGTCGCGTAGTACATCGCGTCGAGGAACGACAGCTCGTCGCCGGTGTTGTCGCGGTAACCGTCGCGCCCGATGTACACCACGGTGGCCGCGGCGAACAGCAGCCCGATCGCGAACAGCACGCGCCGGGTGAGCGAGATCCACGGGCTGGTCTGGGCCGCCGGGATCCGCAACATCCCGACCAGCGCGTAGTCCGGACTGGTACCGAGCCCGATCGGGCGGCGGGGGTCCCCCAGCATCGCGGTCGTCCTTTCGCTCGGCCCGTCACCGATCCGTCGGGAGCCGGGACAAACCCGGAGCCTACTGCCTGTGCGGGCGAGGGGCTCAGTCGACGTCCGGGACCGGCGCGGCGTCGCGGATGAGCTGTTCGAGTTCACGCGGGCCCGCCAGTTCGGCGGGCGCGATGGTGCGCCCGGACCGCACGTAATGGAATGCCGCGCCGACGCGTTGGAGCATCTGGTCCTCGCTCGCGCCGGTGCGGGCGGCCATCAGCCGGGCCCAGGCCAGCCGGTAGACGGCGAGCTGCATGGCGACGGCGGCTTCGTCGGCGGGTCCCGGCTCGGCGCCGGTCTTCCAGTCCACCACCACCCAGCGTCCGCCCGGTTCGGCGAACACCGCGTCCATCCGGCCGCGGATCACCGTGCCCGCGATGCTGGTCTCGAACGGCACCTCCACGTCGATCGGGTTGCGGTGCGCCCACGGCGATCGCCGGAACGCGGCCTGCATGGCGGCCAGTTCGCGGTCGGCGCGCCCGAGCTCGGCGGCACTGTCGGCGGCGCCGGGCAGTTCGTCGAGCCCGAGCAGCTGTTCGGTGCCGAACCAGGACTGCACCCAGGCGTGGAAGGCCGTGCCGCGGCGGGCCATCGGGTTGGGTGGGTACGGCAGTGGCCTGCGCAGCCGGGCGGCGAGGCGGGTGGGGTCGGCGCGCAGTTCCACCAGGGCGGTGGCGGGGAGCTGGCCGGGCAGTTCCACCTGCTGGTCGGCGAGTTCGGCGGCGGTGAACTCGGCGAGCAGCGCGTCGACGTCGGTGGCCCAGCCCTCGGGGTCGTCGGCGTCCGGGTCGTCGGGAACCGCCGGGCCCGACCGCAACTGGTCCAGGGCGTCGCGGACGAGCGCCGCGCCCTGTTCGATCGGGTCGCGCCGGTTGCCGAGCGGGTCGCGCGGCCACGGCGCGGTGGGCGGGTTGTCGGCGAAGGGGTTGACGGCGTCGGGCGGTGGCTGTTCGTCCCAGCGCGCGATGGTGGCCACGCCGAAGGCCGGACTGCCGGGGTCCTCGTTGGCCTGCTTGAGTTCGAGCAGGAACTCCGACGGGCCCTTCTGGGCCGTGCCGGTCTCGGGCCAGTAGAAGGCCGAAACCAGCAGTACCCGTTCGGTTCTGGTGAGCGCGACATAGAACAGGCGGCGTTCCTCGTCGAGGCGGCGGCTCTTGAGCGCGTCCTTGTGGTCGACGAGCGCGCGCTCGAGTTCGGCACGGTCGCCGACCCCGCTCAGGTCGAGCACCGGGACGCCCTCGGAGGCGTCGGGCTGGGCGCGGTCGCCGCGCAGCGCGGTGGGCAGTTCGGCCAGCGCGCCCAGCCAGGTGCTCAGCGCGGTGGTGGACGGGAACACCGACGCGCTCACATGCGGCACGGCGACGACTTCCCACTCCAGCCCCTTGGCCGCGTGCACTGTGAGCACCTGCACCCGGTCGCGGGCGACCTCCACTTCGCCCGGCTCCAGACCGTTCTCGACGGATTCGGCGGCGGTGAAGAAGGCCAGCAGACCGCTCAGCGAGGCCCGGGTGTCGGCCGCGTAGCCGGCCACCACCTCGGCGAACGCGTCGAGGTGCTCGCGGCCCGCGCCGCCGCCCGCGATGGCCCGCCGGGCCTGGGTCTCCACTCCCACCCCGATGGTGCGTTCCACGTCGGCCACGAGTTCCACCAGTGGCTGACCGCTGCGCTCGCGGAGCGCGGCCAGTTCCGCACCGAGCGCGGTGATACGGGTGAACCCCGACTCCGAATAGTGCTCGGGCGAACCGGGATCGGCGATGGCGTCGGCCAGGCCCGCCTGTTCGGTGGGTTCCGGCGCGACCTCACGCAGGGCGGTGGCCAGCCCGGCGGCGTCGGTGATCGCGTCGCTCGCGTCACCGGACAGGCTGCCGATGGACAGCATCCGGGCCCGCCGGGCGAGGGCGGCGAGATCGGCCACACCAAGGCGCCAGCGGGCACCGGTGAGAATCCGGATCGCGGCGCTGCCGGTGCCCGGTTCGGCGATGAGCCGCAGGGTGGCGACGATATCGGCGACCTCCGGGGTCGCGAGCAGCCCACCGAGGCCGACGATCTCGACCGGCAGGCCCTGCTCGCGCAGTGCTTCCGCGATCGGCGCGGCATCGGCGTTGCGCCGGATCAGCACCGCCGAGGTGGGCGGCGGCTGCTCGGCTTCGCGGGCCGCCGCCCATTCCCGGGCTATCCGCTCGGCGATCCAGTCACGTTCCTGGGCAACGGTTTCGGTGAGCGCCAGTTCGACCACGCCCGGCTGCGCCGCCGGTTTGGCGCGCAAGGCGTCGACGGTGGCGCCACCCGCGGCCTTCGCGCGCAGCCGCAGCGGATCCGCCACCAGGTTCGCCAGGGCGAGCGCTTCGGGCGGGTTCCGCCAGCTGGTGAGCAGCGGCAGGATCGGCGCGGGAACGCCGGGCGCGGCGGGGAAGTCGGTGGCGAAGCGCGGAAGGTTCGCGGCCGAGGCGCCACGCCAGCCGTAGATCGACTGCATGGGGTCGCCGACCGCGGTCACGGCCAACGTGCCGGGGTCCCCGTTCGCGCCCGCTCCCGTGCCGGGTCGACCGGCGGTCAGGTCCGGAGAGCCGGTGCCCGGCCCGTGGTCCCGCATGACCGAGGTCTGGTCGGCCGCATCCACGGCCGGCACCGGCTCGGCGACTTC
The DNA here is from genome assembly GCF_900637185.1 of Nocardia asteroides. NCBI lineage: Bacteria > Bacillati > Actinomycetota > Actinomycetes > Mycobacteriales > Nocardiaceae > Nocardia > Nocardia asteroides. Next base: position 6,202,531 of record NZ_LR134352.1, read on the forward strand.
TTCTGTCCCCCACAGCATGTCGACATCGGGTGGCGGCGCGCTGGGCGCCCGCTCCCGCACGCGCACCGGCCGGGGCCGATCCTGCCGCACCGCCTCGGCATTGCCGAACAACGCCGACAGCAGCACCCGCTGCGCGTGGCCGGTGTCCTGGTACTCGTCGAGCAGCACCAGCTTGAACCGATCCCGTTCGGCGGCGGCGACTTCCGGATGGTCCACGGCCAGCTGCGCGGCCAGCGACATCTGCGAGCCGAAATCCAGCGCGCCCCTCCGGTTCAGCGCCTCGGCCAGCTGCCGGACCAGGGGCAGCAGGCCCACACGCTCGCGCTGCGCGTCGACGACGGCGGTCAGCGCCTTGCTCGGTCCGCCGCGCTGTCGCGGTCCCGCGGGCAGCGTGTAGACCAGTTTCTCCAGTTCGGCGTGGGCCTCGGCGAGCTGTTCGGGTTCCACCAGATGCTCGGCGAGCTGCCCGGACAGCGCGAGCACCGCCTCGGTCACCGAGACCGGGGTGCGATCGGTGTCGAGGTCGCCGTCCCAGGACCGCACCACCTCGTGCGCCAGCTGCCACAGCTGGGTCTGGGTGAGCAGCGCGGCCGACGGTTCCACCGGCAGCAACAGCCCGTGCGCGGTGAGCAGCCTGCCCGCGTACGAGTGATAGGTGCTGATCTCGGGTTCGGCGCCGGAGATCAGCGTGCGCAGCGCGCCCGACGGATCGATCTCACGCACCAGCGGCGACCCGGCCAGCCGGGCCAGGCGGGTCCGGATCCGGGAGGTCAGCTGCTGGGCAGCCTTGCGGGTGAAGGTGAGCCCGAGGACCTCGTCGGGGGCGACGAGCCGGTTGGCCACCATCCACACCACGCGCGCGGCCATGGTCTCGGTCTTGCCCGCGCCCGCACCCGCCACCACCAGGGTCGGTTCCGCGGGGGCGGCGATGACGGCCGCCTGTTCGGCGGTCGGCGGCGGCAGCCCGAGCGCGTCGGCCAGCCGCTGCGGGGTGACGCGCACGCCGCTCACTCGTCGGTCACCTGCCGTCCGGTGTCCTGCACCGGGCAGCTGCCCGTCACCGGGCAGTGCCTGCACCCGTCGTTGCGGACGGCCAGGTAACCCGGCCCGCGGGTGGCGGCGGCGGCATCGTGGATCGTGGTGCGCCAGGTCTCGAGGCCTTCGGCGTCGAGCGCGGTCTGGGCGCGTTCGGTGGCGCCGGTCTTGCGGTTCGGTTTGGCGACGTAGACCAGCCGCGCACCCCCTGGGTCGGCGGGAGCCTCGGTCTCCTCCTCGTCGAGGGCGCCGTGGGCGGCGGCGACCTGATAGGTGGCGAGCTGGGCGTGGTCGGCGGTGGACTTCTCCGAGACGGGGTTCTTGCCGGTCTTCACGTCGACGATCACGAAGCGCCCCTGCGCGTCCCGCTCGAGCCGGTCGATCCGGCCACGGATCCGCACCGCGCGCTCACCCTCGGCGCGCGCGGGCAGCACGCAGTCCACCGGCACCTCCACCCCCGCCTGGGTGAGTTCGCCGCGGGTGGCGCGCACCCAGGCCAGGAAGGTCTCCAGCATGGCCTCGGTGCGGCGCAGTTCCTGCCGCGAGTGCCAGCCGTCGGCCGGGTCGACGGTCTTCCACGCCTGTTCGAGGGCCGCGCGGACCTGCGCTTCCGGCACCTCCCCGGCCAGTGCCTGGACCAGCGTGTGCACGAGATTGCCCTTCACCGCGTGCGGGTTGTCGCCGTCGGTGCCGCCGTGGCGTTCCAGCGCCCAGCGCAGCGGGCAGCTGCGCAGCAGTTCCACCGTCGACGGGGAGAGCCCGATCGGGGAATCGTCGTCGTCCCACAGTTCGCGCTCGGAGCTGAGTTCGGCGGTGCCGTACCAGTCGCCGGGGTCGGTGCCGGGGACCCCGGCGTCGGCGAGCCGGGCCAGCTGGTGGGCGGCTCTGGCGCGCCGGTCGGGGTCGGTCGCGAGATCGCAGACCACGCCGCGCAGTTCGGCGACCAGCGCGTGCATCACCAGCGCGCGCCCGGGGTCGGCGACCGGCAGGGCGCCCGGCTCGCCGGTGTCGTCGTCACCGAGCAGTTCGGTGAGGAATCGCGACGGCACCAGATCCTGGTCGCCCGCGGCGGATTCGACCGCGGTGACCAGCAGCGACCGCCGCGCCCGGCTGCACGCCACCAGCAGCAGCCTGCGTTCCTCGGCCAGGATCGGCGCCGCCCGGCTGGTCGTCGCGCCGGGATCGACCCCGGCGACCAGGTCGACGAGGTCCTCGGTGTGCAGCAGCGTGCCCCTGGCGCGCGGGTTGGGCCAGATGCCCTCCTGCACGGCGGCCACCGCCACCACATCCCATTCCCGGCCCGCCGCCGCGTGCGCGCTGAGCAGCGACACCGCCTCGCCCTCGGCGGCCAGCGGCCTGCCCTGCTGCGGAATCTGCTGGTGCAGCAGGTATTCGACGAAACCGTCGATACTCGCCTTGGGCAGCCGGTCGACATAACCCGCGGCCGCGTCGAACAGTTCCACCGCCGCGTCCAGGTCCCGATCGGCCTGCATGCCCGCGGCGCCGCCGCGCCGCGATTGCCGGAACCAGCGACGTTCCAGCCGCGAGCTGGTCCACAGCGTCCACAGCACGTCTTCGAGACCCTGGCCCCTGGCCTGAGTCTCACGCGCCTTGCGCACCGCGCGCAGGACTCGTTGCAGCGGTGCGGCTTCCACCTCGGTGAGGCCGTCGAGCAGCCGTTCCTCGCCGATGCCGACGATGAGGTCGCGCAGCACCTCGGCCGAGGACTGGTCGATGAGCGGCACCGCGGGCGGTTCCGGTTCCGGGCGGGGCGGACCGGCCAGGACCGGCGGTGCGGCGGGCAGGGTCTCGGCGTCGAGGACGTCGATGTCGTCGGGCAGGCGGTCGGCGATGTCCCAGTCGGGTTCGGGGTCGGGGCGCAGCGGGTCGTCCGGATCCGGTGGGGGCGGGAGCCATTCGTCGTCGACGCGGTCGGGGTCGGGTAGTTCCGGTGGCGGCGGAGCGGGCTCGTCCCACAGGTGGAACTGGCCGCCGCCGTCGGCGTAGGGGTCGGCCGCGGCCAGCGCGCCCGTGCGCTCCAGGTCGAGGACCGTGCGGCGCACACCGCGCCGCAGCCGGCGCAGCGCGATCTGATCCGCGCCGCCCAGCGGACCGGACAGCAGGTCCATGGCGTCCTCGGGGGAGAACATCGCATCGATGGCGCGGCGCGACCCCGGCCGCGCCGGGTCCCCCGCGAGCAGCACCCGCAACGCCAGCACCATCCACGCCGCGCCTCGCCTGCGCGCCAGCGGTTCGGCCACCGCGGGCCTGCGCACCGGCACCCCCGCCGCCAGCAGGGCCCGCCGCAGCGGCGCCAGCGACAGCGGAACCGAGCGCACGATCACCGCCATCGACGACCACGGGATGCCGTCGGTGAGATGGGCGCGACGCAGATGATCGGCGATCAGCGCCGCTTCCTTCGCCGCGGTCGAGAGCACCCGGACCCGCACACTGGACTCGTCGGCCTCGCGCGGATCATCTTGCGCATCAGGAGGATTCGTCACCGGCGTCGCATCACCGCGCACGTCATCCGGACCGGCGGGCCGTCCCGGAACTTCCCACCGTGACGGATCTTCCGCGCTCCGTGACTCCTGCCCCGGGAGCACCCGGTGCCGCGCGCTGCCCGGCAGCCGCGCCGCGATCCGCGCCGTGGCGAGGCGGATCGGCGCACCGCTGCGATGGTTGTGCCGCAAGATGATCCGCCGCTGCGGCACCGTGTCGAGCTCGGTGAGGAAGCGGGCGTCGGCGCCCCGGAAGGTGAACACGCCCTGGTCCGGGTCGCCGGTGATCACCGTGCTCGCGCTGCCGCTGCCGACGGCGCGCACCAGGGTGGCGGCTTGGGGGTCGAGATGCTGGGCGTCGTCGACGAGCAGGTAGCGGATCCGGTCGCGTTCGCCGGCGAGCAGATTGCGGTCACCGGCCAGCGCGTCGAGGGCCGCGCCGACCAGTTCGGCGGCGTCGAGGGCGGGCGCGGTGGCTTCCGGCGCGGCCACACCCACCGACCAGCGCAGCATCGAGGCCTGCTCATAGCGCTGGAAGAAGCGGCCCGCCGCCACCCAGGCGTCGTTGTCGTGTTCGCGGCCCAGCGCCATCAGGTCCTCGGGCCCGAGCCCGCGTTCGGTGGCGCGCAGCAGCAGGTCGCGGAGTTGTTCGGCGAAGCCGCCCAGCGCCAGCGCCGGGTGCAACCGCGGCGGCCACAGGCCACGCGCGCCCGCCTCGATGTCGTCGAGGTCGCCGCGCAGCATCTCCCGCAGCACGGCGTCCTGTTCGGCGCCGGTGAGCAGCCGGGGCGGCGGGTTGCCGTGCAGGTCGGCGTGGCGGCGCAGCACCGAGAACGCGTAGGAGTGCAGGGTCCGCACCATCGGTTCCCGGCTCGCGCCCGGGATGCCGCCGGCATGCGGGCCCAGCTGGGTGGTGATGGCGTCGCGCAGGGCGGCCGCGGCCTGCTTGGTGTGGGTGAGGACCAGGACGGCGGCGGGGTCGGCGCCGTCGACGATCCGCGCGGTGACCAGGTCGACGAGCAGCGCGGTCTTGCCGGTCCCCGGTCCGCCGAGCACCTGCCACGGCAGCCAGCCGGGGCGCGGCGGGGCGGGCTCGGCCTGCTCGGCGAACAGCGCGCGAACGTCGGCGCCCCAGGCCCGCGGCCGGGGCGCCCGCGTCGTCCGGCGCACGAGTCGCACCGAGCTATCCGATCGCACCACGTCGGCTATTGCAACAGACCAGTACGACACGCCAGCACTCCCCCACCGGAGGGACACGCTGCGCCGTCCGCGCCGACCGGCCAGAATGGCTGTCGTGTCCTCGCTTCATGTGCACCGTTTCGGCCCCGCCGACGGTCCCGTCGTCCTCGCCCTGCACGGTCTCACCGGTCACGGCAACCGCTGGGAAACCCTCGCCACCGAACACCTGCCCCAGGCCCGGGTGATCGCCCCCGACCTGCGCGGACACGGCCGATCCAGCTCCCTGCCGCCGTGGGATCTCGAGACCGTCGTCGACGATCTGGCCGCCCTGGTGCGCGCCGAGACCGACGGCCCGGTCGTGGTGGCCGGGCACTCCTTCGGCGGCGCCGTCGGCATCCATCTGGCGCGACGGCATCCCGAGCTGGTGCGGGCGCTGGTGCTGCTCGACCCCGCGATCGGCATCGACGCGAAACTGATCGAACAGGTCGCACTCGCCAACCTCGCCTCCCCCGACTACACCGATGTCGCCGAGGCCAGGTCGGACAAGCAACACAGCGCGTGGAGCCCCGACGAGGTCGACCCGGCGGCCCTGGAACGCGAACTGGCCGAGCACCTGGTGCCCACCGACGGCGGCCGGGTGGGCTGGCGCATCTTCCAGCCCGCGATCACGTCGTATTGGGGTCAGCTGGCGCGCCCGTTCGTGCTGCCGCCCGCCGACCTGCCGACGGTGCTGGTGCGGGCCGCGAAGGTGCAGCCGCCGTACGTGACGCCCGAGTTCCTGTCCGCCCTGTCCGACCATCTCGGCGACCGGCTCACCGTGCACGTGTGGGACTGCGACCACATGGTCGCCCAGGCCCGCCCCGCCGAGACCGCCGCCCTGATCACCGCGGCCCTGTAGATGGCGGCGACCACGGAGGAACAGGTCGAGCAGGTTCGCGCGCTGGTCGCCGCGATCCCGCGCGGCCGGGTCGCCACCTACGGCGACATCGCCTCCGCCGCCGGTCTGTCCTCGCCCCGCACGGTCGGCTGGATCATGCGCACCGACTCCGCCGACCTCCCCTGGCACCGCGTCATCGGCGCCTCCGGCCGCCCCTCCGCCCACCTGGCCGCCCGTCAGCTCCGGTTGCTGGGCGAGGAAGGTGTGCCGATCGTCGACGGGCGCGTCGACCTGAAGACCGCCCGGCTCTGAGGCTCGGCCCGGCTGGTCAGCGGTCGTCGGAGAACGGCTGCCGAATCGTCGGGTCCGAAGGCGCGACCGGCCGGGCGGGTGGCGTCGGCGGCGCATCCCGGCGAACAAGGTTGTCCGACTGGGTTTCCGCCACGGGCGAGTGCGCGGGTGGCCGGGCACCGGGACGCACCGGCGGCGGTGTGACGGGCGAGCCCACGTCCGACTGCGGCACCGCCGAAGCGCGGGTCGTCGCCGACCCGGGAGCTGGCAGACCCGCAGCCCGAGGAGCGCCGGCGGGCGCCGTTCCACGCCCCGCGGCTGGGCTGACAGACCCGCACGGGGCAGGTCGTCCGGGCGTCGACTCGCCCTGCTGATCACCGCGCACAGCCGGGGAACCGCCGAAGGCCGGTGGAGTGGGTCCGGCGACGCCGGGCGGGAAACCGGCGGCAGCCGATGGCACGCCGGGCGCGTTCCCGGCCCCAGCCTGCGCGGACCGAGGGGCCGGCCCAGGTGATGCCGCGGCGCCGGGCGCCGGTGCGGCGGGCCGGCCGGGTCCGCCTGACGACTGCGCCAGGCCGCGCGCGGGCAGCGCCGAGGGGCTGGGCCCACCCGGCAGAGCCCCGGCGTGCCCGCCGCGACCCAGCACCGAAAACCCCTGCACCCCACCGCGTTGCCGAGGCGACCGCGACGCCTTGATCCACCAGAACACCAGCGCGCCGAAGATCGCGAAGATTACCGACCACACCAGGTAGAACAGCAGTGTCGGCATGTCGCGGTCGAGGAGTCCGACCATCACGCCGATCGCGCCGAACATCCCGCCCAGCGTGACGATCACGAACAGGAATCCGCGGATCACGTCGCCGAGCATCGTCGGCTGACCCGGCCCACCGCCGCCCGCCATTTCCACCCCCGAACCGTGACTACACCCACGGACGGCCTGAGCCGTGCGGGCGCTCCAGCATCGATGTGATGCCAGCTAGCATGACTTTCGTGCCGTCAACCCTACGCCGGATCCACCGATGACCGCCGCCGACGCGATCGTGCTCGCGGGCGGACGGGCCAGCCGGATGGGCGGGGTGGACAAACCCGCGATCGTGATCGGCGGCCGGTCGATGCTCGACGCCGCGCTGTCCGCGGTGGCCGAGTGCGGCGAGATCGTGGTGGTCGGCCCGCATCGACCGGAACTGGACGCGCGGATCCGGCAGGTGCGCGAGGTGCCGCCGGGCTCGGGTCCGGTGGCCGCCGTCGGCACCGGCCTGAGCGCGATCGCCACCGGCACGGCGCCCTGGGTCGTGGTGCTCGCCGCCGACATGCCGTTCCTCACCGCCGACACCGTGCGCGAACTCTTGCGCCGCGCAAGCGAATCCACCACCGAGGCGGTCTTCGCCATCGACGGCTCCGGGCGGCCACAGTATCTGGTCGGCGTGTGGCGGCGCTCCGCGCTGACCGCGGCACTGGCGGGCCTGGACGCACTGGAGAACCAGCCGATGAAGGCGATCGTGCCCACCGAGACCACCCTGATCCAACTGCCCGGCACCGCCGACTGCGACACCGAGGAGCAGGTCCGGCACGCCCGCGAATCGGTCGCGACCGCCCGCCTGTCCCTCGCCGAGGCCAGGGATCGGCTGCGCACCGGCCTCACCCCGCTCGTCGCCTACGAGGCGGAGCTCGGCGAGGTCCCCGGCGCCGCGCTGGCCGCCCCGCTCGTCGCCGCGGGCGCCCTCCCACGCTTCGACGTCTCCGCGATGGACGGCTACGCCGTCTGCGGCGACGGTCCCTGGCGCCTGCGCCGCGATATCGGTTTCGCCGGCGGCGCCCGCCCGATCGGCCTGCTGCCGGGCGAGGCGGTCCGGATCGCGACCGGCGCCCACGTCCCCGACGGCACCACCTCCGTCCTGCGCGACGAGTTCGCCGTGATCACCGGCGACGACCTGACCCGCCGCCCCGACACCCCGATCCGCAGCGACGTCCGCACGCGCGGCGAGGACCAGATGGCCGGCGACCTGCTGGCCCCCGCGGGCACCCGTGTCACCACGGCCCTGCGTTCGGCGGCCGCGTCCGTCGAGGTCACCGCCGCCCTGGTCCGCGGCCCGGTGCGCGCCCGCATCGTCATGACCGGCGACGAGATCCGCAGCACCGGCCCCCTGCAGGCCGGTCAGACCCGCGACTCGATCGGCCCCGTCCTCCCCGATCTCCTGGCCGGCCTCGGTGTCCAGGTGATCGACCGAGTGCACCTACGCGACACCGAACACGGTTTCGACGACATGCTCACCACCACAGCCGGTTTCGACCTGCTGCTGGTGGTAGGCGCCACCGGCGGCGGCGCCGCGGACCAGCTCCGCGCCGCCCTCACCCGCGCCGAGGCCCGCATCGTCGTCCCCCGCCTGGCCATGCGCCCCGGCGGCTCCACCGTCGTCGCCGAACTCCCCACCACGACAACAGTTCTCGGCCTCCCCGGCAACCCGTTCGCCGCCATCGCCGTCCTCCTCGCCCTCACCCCCACCATCGTCGCCGCCCGCACCGCCACACCCCCACCCCGCCCGGTCCACGGCCCCCTGCACAACGCCGCCGCCATCGCGGGCCCGATCCAGCGAGTCACCCCCGCCCAGCACGCCCCCGAAGGCGGCTTCACCGGCGACACCTCCGTCCGCACCGCCCACCTGGCCGGCCTCATCGACCGCGACGGCCTGGTCATCGTCCCCCCGGACGCCACCGACGACACCGTCGTCGAATTCCTCCCTTTACCCCGCTGACAGCTCGACGCGCTAAACTAAGATGACATCTTAGTAAGATCACATCTTAGTTAGGTGTAGCCATGGAGTTCACCGGCCGAGCACACGACCTCGACCTGCTCGCCCGACAACTCGGCGCGGTCACCGACGGCGTCTCCGGTACCCCAGGTCGCGCGGTGATAGTCACCGGCCGCCGCCGCGTCGGCAAATCACGCCTGGTGCAGGAGTTCTGCGACCGGTCAGGCGCCCCTTACAGCGTATTCCAGGCGACCCGTGGCCGAAATCCGGCAGCCGAGCGCGCCGATTTCATCGACGCCGCGAGCCGGATCGGCACGACCGAGGCCGAAACCGTCCGCGGCCTGCCCACCGCCGACTGGAACCAGGCGCTGCGCGCCCTGGCGCTGGCAATCCCCGCGGATCGGCCGTCGATCGCCGTGATCGACGAGGTGCCATGGCTGGTCGAGCAGGATCGCGAGTTCGAAGGCGCGTTGCAGACCGTCTGGGATCGCGACCTGTCCCGCAGACCCGTGCTGCTGATCCTTGTCGGCAGCGACATCTCGGTGATGGAGGCACTGGGTGCCCGCGATCGCCCGTTCTTCGGCCGAGCGACGAAGATGACCGTCGACCCGCTCGACGTCGCGGATGTGCAGGCGATGACCGGACTCGATGCGGCCACCGCCATCGACGCCCGCCTCATTACCGGCGGCTTTCCACAAATCCTCGCCTCGTGGCGCCCTGGCACGAGCCGGCTGGACTTTCTGCGCGACGCGACCGCGGATCCGCTGTCCCCTCTCCTTGTCGCGGGCGAATTGTCCCTGCTCGGCGAATTTCCGGAGGGCACCCGCTCCCGTGCGGTGCTCCAGGCGATCGGCAGCGGCGAACGCAGTTTCGGCGCCATCGCCGCCCAGGCAGGCTCGTCCGGCGCCCTGCCCGCCGGCACCCTCAATCCGCTCCTGAACACCCTGCAGGACAAGCGCATCGTCGCAGCCGATCTTCCGTTGTCCACGGCCTCGGACACCAAGAACAAGCGCTACCGCATCACCGATTCGTACCTGCGTTTCTGGCTGGCGTTTCTCGAGCGTGGCATTCCCCTGGTCGAACGCGGCCGCGGCGATATCGCCCTCGCGCGCATCGAACGATCCTGGACTTCCTGGCGCGGCCGGGCCGTGGAACCCCTCATCCGCGCCGCCCTGCTGCGTCTACTGCCGGACCGAAGCTGGCCCGGCACCGAGGAGATCGGCGGCTGGTGGAATCGCACCAACAATCCCGAGGTCGACCTGGTCGGCGCGGACCGTGCTCCCGTAGCGAAATCGGTGCACTTCATCGGGTCGATCAAATGGCTGGAGAATCAGCCCTTCGACCGGCACGACTACGACGCGCTCACCCGTGCCGTGCTCGCCGTCCCCGGCACCACACCCGACACCCCGTTGGTGGCGGTCTCCCGGTCCGGGCTCACCTCCGGTGCGCCCGTGACAGCCTGGTGGGGTCCGGAGGATCTGGTCGCGGCGTGGCGCAAGCCGTAGCCGGTCCGACGGCCCACCCTATTCCGGCCAGCCCGGATACGGCGGTAGAACTTCCGGCGGTGGGACCCGCACGGACGGCTTCTCGGCATAGTCACCCGGATCGAGCGTGGCGGGGAACTCTGCTGGAAGACGGCATGATTCGGGCTTGGACCCGCGTTTGACATCCGGAGTATACGTATCCGGCATCAGGGTTATCCAATCACCGAAGTAGTCGCGGGTGGGGTATCGGGCGGGACCGGATATCCGCGCTTCCGGCGCTGCCCGCCCGCCTGCCGGTAATCCGAAGGACACCCAGAGCCTGCCGGATCGGAGCGCCGCGTATTTGCCCGAGTAGAATTCCCCGTCCTTGTCTCCATACGCCAAACCGGTGCCCCACACGCAGATTCGCACGTCCATCCACCACGAGTCCGAAGGATCGTCGCCGGTGGCCGTACCGCCCGACGGCACCACCCGATAGAGTTCGACATGTTCCAGCGACGCGTAGACCGTTCCACGAATGGTCCAGTTCCGATCGCCGGCACGGTCGTCGAACCGCAGCGACAGCGACTTCGGCAAGGATGACCGCCCGGCGCGCGCCGAATAGTAGGGGCGTATCCCCATCCGCTCACCAACCGCGACCACGTCGTTTTGCCCCGCCCCTACCAGGAACGCGGTCTCGACATAGGACCTCGCCTGAATCGCGACCTCGGAATTCAGGTCGATCCCCGACGGGGATGCCCACCGGAAGTTGTACTGATAGCGGTCAGACCACAGGTCCGGCCGCACCGCGCCGTCACCGGCGAGCGCTATAAGAACGGCAGTCTGCATGACCGCCAACACCACTCCCGCGCGCTGCCTCATCGCGGCGCGACTCCAGTCTCTCGTCCGACCCGCATGATCCCCCGCCCCAGAACGCCGCGGAGTCAGCCTCCCCGGATGCTCGGCACCCACGCTAACAGCGCGGGAACTGCTCCGACAGCCCCTCACATGGAGTTCGATCAGTGTTCATCCACCCGCGGCGCAGCCCCGGAATTGCCCGTAGCTTCGACGCCGTCGATAAGGACCAGGACTTCATCCGAGTCCACTCCATCGTTCGAGTGCGGCGTGGGTACCGAGTTCAGCTCGAGCCGACGGTGTTTCGAGGTAGTAGGCCAGGAAGCGATACAGCTTTCGCCGGTCGACTGCGAGGCGAGGACATTCCAGAACGAGACAACTCCGGTGGGGTGGGCGGTCGAGCATCCAGATCTGTTTGCGGGTGCCACGGAATGTGATGCTCGGGATCAGGTCGTGGCGGTGCCAGTGGGCTGTTGCCGTGCCGACGATATCGAGCAATGGCATTTGGTCGAAGGTGCAGCGCACCTGGGCGATCTCGTTCCAGCGCAGACTCGTTCGCGAACTCCATCCGCGGACGACGAGGCCGTCCGGGGTGAGTGCGATGCCGCCCGGCCGTAAGCGACCTGACACCGTGAGCGCTGGTGCCGACGCCGCGGCTGTTCCGGCCGCGAGCAGGAGTAGAACCGCGGCGGGCCAATGCGAAAGCCAAGCCGCTGCGGCGATTTCAGCTGCGGCGAGATAGGCCGAGATGGCGTGGCAGATCCAAATCGCTTGGAACAGAGCGAAATACACTCCGGATCCTGGCACGACAGTCGCCAGCTGTCCATCGGCGAGTCCGGACCGAACCGACGCTCGGCGCTGACACCGAGGATCGGCATACAGGCCCATAGCGATCATGAGCACCCAGCTGAACCCGAACAGCGCCACATATTTCGCCACGACGTTGGCCGCCGAATCCCCACTGCGCCACATCATCCACGCAATGACGGCCAGGATCACGGCAAAGCCGCAAGCGAAGATGCTCGCAACGACGCGTCGGCGAGCTTGCCTAGGCAGGACCGGCCAGGGATCTGCCAGCTGGCTTCTCGTTCTACCCATTCCACACCCCAACATCTGGCCGCCTGGTCGCGACGGTTACGCATCACTCGTCGGCCAGTATGCAGACCGACGTCCGGCAGCACGGTATCCCTGGCACCGTCCACAACCGTCGATCCCCGTGCCTATACACACCACTACCTGCGGAAACAGCACTGAGTTGCATCCAGTAGGATCGCAAACAGAGTTCGCGGCAGGTGTTCCTCGCCGCGGAACTCGGACACGTAGGGAGCATTATGCGAGCTCGGCGGACGGTCGTACCCGCCATCGCGGTCGTGGTTGGTGGGGTGATCGCCGGGTGTGGAAACACCGAGCTGGTCGATGTGCAGCCGACCGGCACCACTGCGACGGCGCCAACCACTGCGGATCCCGCTGCCGGGCTCTGGGATCCGTGCACGCTCCCCGATTCGGCGCAATCGGCAGCCGGATTGAATTCTTCGACCGAGAAGAAGGACGTCGCGGGCGTCGCCTTCGAGGATTGGAAGGTGTGCAGCTGGCAGGACTCGAAGAAGCAGTACACGTTCACGATGTTCGCGACCCGCCATACTCTGGCCGAGGTCAAGCAGCGGGCCGACTACGGCGAGTTCGTCGACACCACCGTCGGCACCAGGGCAGCGGTGCAATACCGGACGATGGGTTCCAGCCACGACTATTCGTGCTCGATCGCCGCGCAAGCGCCCTTCGGGTTCATCGATTTCGATGTGCTGATTCGGCACAGCGCCCGCGACACGGCTCCGGAACCGTGCGCCGAAGTCCGCAGACTAGCCGAAAGCCTGTCCACGTCAGCCCCTGCATGAGATACGACAGGTAGACGCCGGTCCCGACGCGAGGGAAGCCAGACACACAGGGGGATAAAAATGCCAGCATGGCGGACAGCGGTACCCGTTCTCGCTGTTGCGATAGTTGGAACGATTGGCGGGTGTAGCGATCCCGAACCGGTGCAAACCGCGCCGACCAGCAGCGAGACCACAGTGGCCACCACGAGTGCCGATCCTTCGGCCGGGCTGTGGGATCCGTGCACGCTGCCCGATTCGGCGCTGTCAGCGGCCGGGTTGAATACCTCGACCAAGGAGAAGGACGTCGCGGGCGTCAACTTCGAGGGCTGGAGGGTCTGCAGCTGGCTGGACAGTTCGAAGAGGGCATACAGCTTCACGGTCAGCGCCACCGACCACACCTTGGAGGAGGCGCGGGCGCGGACCGACTACACCGACTTCGTGGACACGACGGTTGGTTCGCGTCCGGCCCTGCAATCCCGGCCGACGGGGACACTGCGTGACGCGTGCTTCCTCAGCGTTCGAGTTCCGACGGGGCTCGTCGAGTTCCATGTGCGAGTGCGAGTCAGCGCTAAGGACACAGTGGAACCTTGCGGCGAAACACAACGTCTGGCCGCCGTTCTGGCCGGTTACCTTCCGAGCAGGTAACCGTGTCTCCCAATTTTCTGGCGCCAGCACCCGCCAACTCGACATCCAAGCAGCAGCTGCGCCTATCCTGTGGGCCGTCGCCCCCTTTTCCTGCGGAGGTTCTGGTTGGCCTGATTCGGTACGGTCAAACGGATGGGCCACTCGTGGAGTGTCCTGAGAGCGAGGAAGCCAGAAACACAGGGGGGGGAGCATTATGCGGGCACGGCGAACGGCAGTACCTGTTCTCGCTGTTGCAATAGTTGGGGCGGTCGGCGGGTGTAGAGGCTCCGAGCCAGTGCAGGCTGCGCCGACCAGCAGCGGGACCACAGCGGCAATAACGAGCGCCGACATTTCCGCCGGGCTCTGGGACCCGTGCACCCTGCCCGATTCAGCTCTGGCTGCCGCGGGGATCAACACAGCGACCAAGGAGAAGGACGTTGCGGGGGTTGCTTTCGAGGGCTGGAAGGTCTGCGGGTGGCGGGACACCGCCAAGACCTACTCGTTTGCGGTTTACGCGAGCGAGCACTCGATCGACGAGGTCCGGGCACGGACCGACCGGACAGAGTTCTCGCCGGTGCGAGTCGGGTCCTACGACGGACTCCAATATCGGCCCGCGGGCTCGTCACGCGACTCCGAGTGCTTCATCAGCCTCGCCGTAGGACGCCAAATGGTCGACTTCAACGTGCTGAACCGACACACTGCACGCAGCGTCGCCAAGGAAGCCTGCCAGGAGACACGTCGGCTCGCCGAAGCTCTGGTTCAAAACGTTCCTGCCACCTGAGGGGGCACCAATTTCGCCCGCGTATGCGATGACCACCTGGACGCAGTGGCGCGGCGCCCGGTGTCGCCGACCGTGCCGCGACTCCCTCTCAACTGTCATTCCTGTACGCATATGCGCCGCTACCAGTGCAAACAGCGCTTGGTACGGTCCGGTGGAGTTACAAGCGGAGTTCGCGGCAGGCGTTCCCTGCGGCGGGAAGTTGGACATGTAGGGGGAGCATCATGCGGGCTTGGCGGACGGTCGTACCCGGTCTCGCGGTTGTGGTCGGTGGGGTGATCGCCGGGTGCGGGGACACCGAGCCGGCCACCGCGCAGCCGAGTAGTACCACCGCGGCGGCGCCGACCAATGCGGATCCCGCTGCCGGGCTGTGGGATCCGTGCACGCTGCCCGATTCGGCATTGTCGGCGGCCGGGTTGAACACCTCGACCAAGGAGAAGGACGTCGCGGGGGTGGCGTTCGAGGGGTGGAAGCTGTGCAAATGGCAGGATGCCAAGAAGACCTACACATTCACGGCTGCCTCCGGTAACCACACCATCGGCGAAGCGCGCAACCGGACCGACTACACCGGCCACGTCGACACGACGATCGGCTCGCACAAGGCACTGCAATCTCGCCCGGTGGGCGCGGCGAACGATCTCGCTTGCTACCTCACCATCGAGGTTCCCGGCGGGATCGTCGATTTCAGCGTCGGCAATCGCGTGAGCGCCAAGAACGCAGGCGACCCGTGCACCGAGGCACGGCGCCTCAGTGAGGCCTTCGTTTCCTACCTGCCGCCTGCTTGAACCTGGGGGAACCTTGACCGTCAGCCATATCGACTCGGCGGTGAGCAATGACCTATCGATGACATCGCAGACATTCAACAAAGCGTTCGAACGCGCGGATTTCGGTCAGTCAGTGTTCGCCCACCAGTGGCGCAGCGACAGCGTCGCGAGTCCCTCTCAACTGTCATTCCTAGTGCGCATATGTGCCGCTACCAGCAGAAACAGCGCCGGACGCGATCCGGTAGAGTCACAGGCGGAGTTCGCGGCAGGCGTTCCCTGCGGCGGGGAGTCGGACACGTAGGGGGAGGCATCATGCGGGCTTGGCGGGCGGCGGTACTCGCTGTCACGATGGTCGGAGTAGCCGGCGGGTGTAGCGATCCCGAACCGGTGCAGACCGCGCCGACCAGCAGCGGGACCACCGTGGCCACCACGAGTGCCGATCCTTCGGCCGGGCTGTGGGATCCGTGTACGCTGCCCGACTCGGCGATATCCGCGGCCGGGTTGAACACCTCCACCAAGGAAAAGGATGTCGCGGGGGTGGCGTTCGAGGGGTGGAAGGTGTGCGGCTGGCAAGACTCGGGCAAGACCTACACCTTGACAGCAGCTTCCACGACCCACACGTTGGCAGATGCAAGGGCACGGACGGACTACACCAGCTTCGCCGAGACCACTCTCGGGACGCATCGCGCATTGGTATCCAGGCCGATCGGAGCTTCCCACGACCTGGCCTGCTATTTCAGCATCGAGGTCGGTACCGGTCTGGTCGAATTCGATGTCCAGAATCGGGCGAGTGTGAAGACTGCTGGTGATCCGTGCGCAGAGGTCCAGCGCCTGAGTGAGGCATTCGAGCCCTACCTGCCCAGCAAGTGAGGCGGGTCCATGGCTGCGTATATCGACCCCACAGAGTGGATGGCGTTGAAAGGCCAGGCCGAAACTGGACAGCTGTCGCTCAACGCTGAGGTTGGCCGGGACCTTGCACGGGTCTGCGACGACCACCTTGCAGCGCTGGATGCGATCCTGGTCCAGATTCGTCGCGTAGAACGCATTTCAGGGTTCGGCTCGTTCAACACAAGCAGGATCTTGGAGCAGAAGTTCTCGCAGACGGCTGTCGGCGGGGATCGCGCCCTCGACGCCACGATCCTCCAGCACATCGAAGCGGTCACCACAGCGAAAGAAGTGGTACTCAAGGCAATAGCCAACTTCGAAGCCCAAGACGACTACACCGCAGGGCAATTCAACGGTATCGGGGGGAACTGATGACCTATGAGGAGTACAAGGCGCGGGTGATCGCCGCGCAGGAGCAGTGGAACCAGGAACGCAGTGTCATCTATCTGACGCAGCACCTGGCGAACTTCTCGTCGATCTTCGCCGGTGAGACCCAGCCGAACCATCTGACCGGAACCGACGACAGTTACGACCACATGCAACTGGCGGAGATGCAGAGTGCCGTCGCCGCGATGAAACCGAGTGTGGTGAACAGCGCTTCGGAAGTATGGAAGAAGATCGGCTCGGATCTGTCGACGACGATCGTCGCGTTCAACAAGGCGTTCGAGGCAACCACCACTGCGCAGAACGGCTGGGCCGGCGAAGCGGCATCGGCGGCGGTGACCGCGGTCAACAACTATGCCAAGCAATCGAGCACTCTTCCCGCTGCGGCCACGGCCGTCAGCCTCAAACTCGCCGAGATGAAGACCGGTCTCGAGCAAACCCAGGCCCTCATGCCCGGCCTCACCGAGCGCCCCACGCTCACCGGCAAGACCCTGCCCACCGACGGGGAGATGAAGCTCGGGGATTACACCGAGACGGAAGCCACGGACGAAGCGCGGCGGATTCTGCGGACGGTGTACGGGCAGGTGGCGGTGCAGTCCGATTCCGGGGTGCCGTTCATGCCGACGGCGCCGAAGGTGGTCGGGGACGGTGGGGATCCTCAGGTTCCGGGTGGGGGCGGGTCCTCGCAGCGGCCGTCCGGTGGCGGGACCGACGAGACTTCGGGGGCCGACGAGCAGACCACGCCGGAGACGGTGGCCGGGGGGCAGTCGCCGCAGGACAGCGGCGGCGGGGACGATTCGACCACGGACGAGGGCAGTTCGACGGAGGAGTCGGCGACGGATCCGTCGTCGACCGAGGACACCACCGCCGCGAGCACCACATCGCCGACCACGACCAACCCCACCACCAGCCAACCGGGCACTCCCACGGGCACGAACCCGTCCAGCCCGGGAACCACACCGCTCGGCACGACACCGGGCGGCGGTGGTTCGCCGGGCGGTCGCGGTGGGACGACCGCGGGTACCCCGACTCCGGGCCGGGCCGCGCCGTCGACGCCCGGTGCCGCCAATCCCGCTGCCGCGGCGGCGCGTTCGGCCGGTGGTGGTACCGGGCGCGCCGGGATGTCCGGTATGCCGGGCATGGGTATGCCCGGCGCTGGGCGCGGCGGGCAGAACGATGATGAGCACCGCGGGGTCCCCGACTATCTGATCACGCAGGAGAACGGCGAGATCCTCACCGGGATCGGTGATGTCAGAGCTGTGCCACCGGTGATCGGAGGGGACTACGGCGATGCGCAGCAGTAGGTTCACCGGGCAGGAGTTCGAGATACTCTGGGCCGCTTACGGTCGGGACCGGCTGCCCTATCCGCTGCAATTCCGCACCGCCATCGACGATTTCGATGCTTTGAAGCGGGATCGCGACCGGGCGGTGCAGACCTTGCTCGCGAAATACGACCCGGCGGTCGAACACGCGCTCGACGCACTGATCCATTCGGAAGCCAGGGTGGAGTCGAAAGGGTTTGCCGGACAAAACACTCCGCGGATCATCCGCTTCTTCGGGGCGATCAAGGGCGCGGCGGGCGCAACGCTCGTCCAGGAACCGGGGCCGGCCGACGATATCGGCGGTGATGTCGTTCTCGGCTGGGGTGGCAGCGACCAGGTCGCCGAGGCGGCGGTGGACGCGTTGCCCGCACGCGGGCCGGGCACGCTCGCGCCGCTGGAGATCCCACGGGCGCGGATCGCCGAGGAAGACGACCACTTCGAGTACCGCAGGGACGCGCTCAGCGCGGTCGACCAGCTCGACCGCATGTTCCGGCGGCCCCGGTCGGGCTTCGGCGAGATCGCGGCGTACGCGGGCGGCGCGGTGGACGCCCGGCCGGTGACCCCGGAGCGCACCTTCTGGTGGATGGACTATCCGGACGGCCGCTACTACGCCAGGACGGGTGATCCGATCATCGCCGAACCGCTCGATCGGGAGCGGATGACGGCGGGTATTCGGCAGATGCTGACGCGGGCGCGGCGCAGGTATCTCGCCGAAACGAACTGAAACGCGCCGTCAGCGCGGTAATTCGGGGTGATCAATGCGTCGGAAAATAATGTTCCAGAATTCAACGCAGATAATCGACACGCCGGGAATTGCCCGGTCGGACAGCAATTTTGCGCGCACCCCTACCGCAGGACATTTCCGCTGGTTATCGTAGGCGCGTTAGGCGAAACACTATCCCTCGGAAAGGACCGTGTGGAGATGGCTGACAAGTCGAAGAAAACGCCTAAGAAAATGCCCAAGCAGATGCCGCGGCAGCAGCAGCAACAGCGGCAGGAGCAGATGGGCGAAGACTCGCGGGGAATGACGCGAGCAGGTCAGGACGATCGGCGTGAACCGCGCCGCCCCGGCCAGCACTGATCCACAGATGTCGACGAGCCGCCGGTACCCCTTCCGGCGGCTCGTCCACGTCAGGCCCCGATCGGCTGTAGCGCGGTCGCCGCGGATTCGCCGTGCGGACGGCGAGCCGTCACGGGATCGGGAGCAGGCACCGCGTCGAGCAGGCGGCGGGTGTACTCCTGGGCCGGTGCGGCGAACACGGCACCGACCTCGCCGGTTTCGACGATCCGGCCCTGCCGCAGCACCACAACCCGGTCGGCGACCTGATGCACAACCGCCAGGTCGTGGCTGATGAATAGGCTCGCGAAGCCGTATTCGGCGCGCAGGTCGGCGAACAGGTCGAGGACCTGGGCCTGCACCGACACGTCGAGCGCGCTGGTCGGCTCGTCGGCCACGAGCAGCCGTGGCGCCAGGGCCAGCGCGCGGGCCAGGGCCACCCGCTGACGTTGCCCACCGGACAGCTCGCCCGGCCTGCGTTGCGCGTAATCCCTTGGCAGCCGGACCGATTCGAGTAGATCAGCGACCTTGGCGCGGAGCAGGGCGCCGGAGGCTGCTCGATGCACCTGGAGCGGCTCGCCGATCGCGTCGGCGACGCTGCGGCGTGGGTCCAGCGAGGCGCTCACATCCTGGTGCACCAGGGCGACATGTTTGCGCAGTCCGCGCAGTTCGCCGCGGGACAGGCCCGCCAGCCGAACCCCTTGCAGCTCCACGGTTCCCGAGGTCGCGGGCACGAGGCCGAGCGCGGTCCGGCCCAGCGTGCTCTTGCCCGAGCCGGATTCACCGACGAGTCCGAGGACCTCGCGCGGGCCCAGGGTGAGCGAAACGTCCTGCAAGGCGGCGAAGTCGGGGGCACCGTGGCGGCCGGGATACACGACCGACAGATCGTCGATCCGCAGCACGTCACGATAGTCGGGTTCGCCGGTGCCGCCGCCCTTCTCGGCGACAACCGCCCGTCCCCGCACGACGACGCGCCGCAGAATCCGCCGAACAGCCGGCTCCTCGGCAGTCGCTTCACCGGCGGCCGCCACTACCTCGACCGCACCGGCGGACTCCGACGCCGCCGCGCCGCCCGCAGACCCCGCCGCAACTGGATCCGTGGCCGAAGCTGACGCGGCGGGTGCACCGGACGGGGCTGACCGCACGGGATCGCCGTCCGTCGACACGGCATCACCCTCCGAGGGCTCCGCACTTTCCAGGTCGGACGAATTGGCACCCGCCGATTCGCTCGACCGCACCTCGCGCGGATCGCCTTCCGCGATCCCGCGCACCGAGACCGCGGGCAACCTCGGCACCGCGGCCAGCAGGGTCCGCGTGTACTCCTCCCCCGGCTCGGCGAACAACTCGAACACCGGCTGCTGCTCGACCACCCGGCCGGCCCGCATCACCACGACCCGGTCGGCGATCTCGGCGACCACGCCGAGGTTGTGGGTGATGAACAGGATGGCGGTGCCCCGCTCGTGTTGCAGGGTGCGCAGGAGGTCGAGGATCTCGGCCTGGACGGTGACGTCGAGGGCGGTGGTCGGCTCGTCGGCGATGAGCAGCGCGGGATCACCGGACAGGGCGAGCGCGATGACGACGCGCTGCTTCTGCCCGCCCGAGAGCTGGTGCGGATACCAGTCCAGGCGCTTGGCGGGCTCGGGGATGTCGACGGCGGTGAGCAGCTCGATCGCACGGGCTCTGGCCGCGGCCCGGTCGGTGACACCGTGCGCGCGCAGCGCCTGCGCCAGCTGGGTGCCGATCTTCTGCACCGGGTTGAGCGCGGTCTGCGGTTCCTGGAACACCATGGCCGCCGCGGTGCCGCGCAGGGTGCGCAGCGCCGCCTCGTCCGCGTCGACGACCTCGGCGCCGGTGAGCCGGATGGAACCGCTCGCCTGGGCGGTGCCGGGGAGCAGGCCGAGGACCGAGCGCGCCGTGAGCGACTTGCCCGACCCGGATTCGCCGACGAGTGCGACAACCTCGCCGCGGTGCACCCGCAGGCTCACCTGGTCGACGACGGTCCGATCACCGAAACGGACACTCAGCCCGTCGATGTCGAGCACGGGGGCATCCGACGATGTGCTCATGCCACTCTCCTGGCCCGGCCCAGCGCCTGGGCGATCAACAGGAAGCCGAGGGTCAGCCCGGCCACGACGGTCAGCGGTCCCACCGCCATCCACGGATTGGCGTCGAGGTTGGCGATCGATTCGCCGATGAGCGAGCCGAGTGAGGGCTCCGGCGGCCGCACCCCGATGCCGATGAAACTCATGGCGCCCTCGATGAACACCGCCATCGACAGCGACAGCGCGAACTGCACGCCCAGCGGTTCGAGCACATTGGGCAGCACGTGTTTGCGCAGGGTCCACCAGGTGTCGGCTCCGATCACCTCGGACGCCTCGACGAAGGGCTGCTCGCGCACGGCGAGGACGGCGGTGCGGATCTGGCGGCCGAAGATCGGGATCTCGGTGGCGACGATGACGATCACCACCGCGTGCCAGCCGGGGCCGGTCACCGCGGCCAGCGCGATGGCGAGGATCAGCGCGGGGAAGGCCAGGATCAGGTCGAAGATCCGCTGAGCCGCCACGTCGGCCCACGGGTTGATCGTGGCGGCCAGGCCGGCCAGTGAGCCGATCACCGCGCCGATCGGCACCGCGAGCAGCACGATCAGCAGGTCGACACGGATACCGGCGAGGACCCTGGCCGCGACGTCGCGATTGAGATGGTCGGTGCCCAGCCAGTGGTCGGCGCTCGGGCCGAGCAGGTTGGCGGCGGGGATCTGGGTCAGCGGATCGTGCGCGACGAGCACCCCGGCGAAGATCCCCGCCAGGGCGATCACGGCGATGAGCACGACGCCCGCCAGACCCTGGCCCCGGCCGAGCGCGGCCAGCGGTGTCGATCGGCGCGGCGGCGCCGCGAGCACGGTGGTCATGACTTGCCTCCGATCCGGACCCGCGGATCCAGCCAGGCGTGCGCGATGTCGGTCAGCAGCTGGATCACCACGAACACCGCCACCGACAGCAGCAACAGCACCTGCACCAGCGGGTAGTCGCGACGGCTGATGCCCTGTTCGATGAGCTGGCCGATGCCGGGCCAGACGAAGGCCGCCTCCACCAGCACCGCGCCGCCGAGCAGCTGCCCGGTCTGGATGCCGAGCACCGTGAGCATGGTCGGCAGCGCGTTGCGCAGCGCGCCCCTGGTGACGATCTCGCGGTGCGACACCCCGAGCGAACGGGCGGTCAGCACATAGGGTTTGGCGAGTTCGGTGCGCAGCGCCTCGGTGAGGAACCTGGTCAGCGCGGCGGCCACCGGCAGGGCGAGGCAGATCGCGGGCAGCAGCAGATACTGCACGGCGATGTCGGGCCGGGCGATGAACCCGTCCGGCGGGACGCCGCCCGCGGGCAGGACCGGAATCGCGACCGCGAACACCAGCACCAGCAGCGGCCCGACGACGAACGTCGGCAGCGCCACCGCGACCGTATTGGCCGCGGCGACAACGCTGTTCAGCCACCGGCTCGGCCACAGCACCGAGGCCAGCGACACCGCCAGGCTCAGCAGCACGGCCAGTACCAGCGCGCTCACCGTGAGGACCAGGGTGTTGGTCAGGCCGCGGCCGACCAGATCGGTGATCTGCCCGCCGATGATGTAGGACCGGCCCAGATCGAGGGTGAACAGGTCACCGAGCCAGCTCACGTACTGCACCGGGATCGACCGGTCCAGGCCCAGCTGGTGGCGGATGGCCGCGATCGACTGCGGGGTCGCGTCGTTGCCCGCCAGGATCGTGGCCGGATCACCGGGGACCAGCCGCAGCAGCAGGAAGATCAGCACCGAGGCGCCGAACAGCACGAGCAGCGCCGACGGCAGGCGGTGCAGCAGATAGCGGGTCATGACAGGAAGGTGTCGGTCAGCAGGGTCTCCCTGCGCTTGGTCCACCCGAAGCCGTGCACCTTGTTCGAGCCGGCGAACTGCTGGAACCGCACCCCGATCTCGATCAGGAACAGGCCTTCGAGCAGCTGGTCGCTCACCGCGTGGAAAGCGCGGACCGCGTCGGGGCCGGTGCCCTGCGGCAGCTGCCAGGCGGCGTCGGCGGCCGCGGTGTAGGCGGGCGACTCGTAGCGGGAGGCGTTGCGGCGGGCGTTGAACGGGTAGGCGCTCACGGTGAGCGTGGACGGCACGAACTGGGCCCACGAGTGGTCGGTGACCCACAGGCCGCGGAACTGCTGGCCGGTGAGCTGCTTTACGAAGGTGGCGCCGTCGACCGGGTCGAGGGTGACCTCGATGCCGATCTCGGCGAGGTTGGCCTGCACGATCTGGGCCAGCTCCTCGTAGCCGGGAGCGAAGGTCAGCGGCAGTTTCGGCGGTTTGCCCGCCTGGCCGAGCAGGTCCTTGGCCTTGCCGATGTCGCGGCTGTAGCGGGTGTTGCGGGACTGGTCGAACGCGGGCGAGTTCTTCGGCCACGGCACATTGAGCGGGTAGCCGGAGCCGCGGAAGACCTCGGCGATGATGCGCTCGCGGTCCAGGGCGTAGGCGATGGCCTGGCGCACCCGTACGTCGGCCAGGGCGGGCTCGGTGACATTGACACCGACATAGGCCTGCAGTTCGGCGCCGTCCAGATCGTGGACGCGGTAGCCGCCGGACTTGGCCAGGTTCTCGGTGTCGCGGTAGTTCAGTTCCCTGGCCAGCGCGATCTGGCCGGACTTGAGGGCGTTCAGCAGCGCCTGCGGGTCGGGGATGATCGACACCTCGACCCGGTCCAGATACGGCCGGTCCGGCACCCGATAGGCGGGGTTCTTCTCGAACACGAGCTGCGAGTTGGGGATTCGCTGGACGAACTTGAACGGACCGGTGCCGATGTATTTCTCGCCGCCGCCGAGCTCGCCCGAGGTCTCGCTGTCCAGGATCGGGACGGTGTCGAGCAGGTCGAAGACATTGGACAGCGGGTGGGCGAACTGCAGCACGATCCGGGTGGGCGAGACGATGTCGAAGCCGGTCACCGCGGCGGCCGAACTACGCAGCTGGGCGGACCATTTGGCGTCGGCGTAGGTGCGGATCGAGAACTCCACGTCCTTGGCGGTGAACGGGCGGCCCGTATGGAAGGTGACGTCGTCGCGCAGGTCCAGGCTCAGCGAGCGGCCGTCGGCGGCAAGCTGCCACGACTTCGCCAGCAGCGGTTGCGGTTCCAGCTTGTCGTTCGGGTAGCGGATCAGCGATTCGTAGACCAGGCCGATCAGCACCGGGGTGGCGCCGGTATTGGTGAGCAGGTTCGCCGGGACGAGGTCGTCGCGGATACCCACCTTCAAGGTGCCGCCGCGCACCGGAGTGGCGTCGTCGCCGCCGGCCTTCTGCTCGGAGACGGCCGAGGTGCAGGCCGCGAGCGCGGCGCCACCGAAGATGGCCGCCGCGGCGATGCCGCCCGCGCGCAGGAAGTTACGGCGGTCGAAGCCGCCGGGGGTAACGCTCATCGTGGGATTCCTCGAAGACACGTCGGCCCGCGGGAGCGGGCCGGGCGGCGCGCGGGGAGACGGCGCGCCGTGGGTAAGGGACTCATCGGCGTTCGGCCGCGTCCGTCAGCAGACGGACGTCAGCCACGCGGAACGCGACACGAACAGCAGCAAGAAGGCTGATTCGTGGGCACGGCAGTGACGCTAACAAGTTGCGGCACCGGGGTCACCGATTCCACGCACAGTGCATATAACCCTGGTGACCAGCGGATATGTCACCTTTACTGCGAGCATGCCTGTTCCACCCCACGCTCGCGGTTACGAATCCTTCGGCGGCACGGCCGGCCGCACCTCCGCCGATTCCACACCCGAGTGGACCTCGCCGCCCGCCGCCCCCGCCGGTGCGCCGAACATCGTCGTGGTCCTGGTCGACGATATGGGGTACAGCGACATCGGGCCGTTCGGATCCGAGATCGAGACACCGACGCTGGACCGCCTCGCGGCCACCGGGGTCCGGCTGTCGAACTATCACACGACGCCGCTGTGCTCGCCGTCGCGCGCGGCCCTGCTCACCGGGATCAATTCGCACCGTGCGGGTTTCGGCTTCGTCGCCAATGCCGATCCCGGCTATCCGGGACTGCGGCTGGAACTGGCCGACGACGTGCTGACGCTGCCGGAGATCCTGCGCGGCAACGGCTACGCCACCTACGCGGTGGGCAAATGGCATCTCGTGCGTGATGCCACGATGAACCCCTCGGCACACCGGGATTCCTGGCCGACGCAGCGCGGGTTCGACCGCTACTACGGGTCACTGGAAGGACTGAACTCCTTCTACTACCCGAACCAGCTCGTCTCCGACAGTTCGGTGGTCGACGTCGAGGAGTACCCCGAGGGCTATTACCTCACCGACGATCTCACCGACAAGGCGCTGAGCTACATCAAGGACCTGCGCGCCCACGACGCCACCAAGCCGTTCTTCCTGTATTTCGCGCACGTGGCCATGCACGGTCCGCTCCAGGCCAAGGCCGAGGACCAGGCGAAGTATCGCGGGCGCTACGCCGAGGGCTGGGACGAACTGCGCCGCAAGCGGTTCGCCGAGCAGCTGGCGCAGGGCCTGTTCCCGCCCGGCACCGAACAGAAGCCGCGCAATACCGAGCCCGGTTACGAAGCCGCGGAATGGGATTCGCTGTCGGCCGAGGAGCAGCGGCGTTACGCCAAGTACATGGAGGTGTACGCGGGCATGGTCGACAGCATCGACCAGAGCCTGGGCCGCATCGTCGACCTGCTGACCGAGCTCGGCGAGCTGGACAACACCATCATCGTGTTCACCTCCGACAACGGCGGCACCGCCGAGGGCGGCCCGGAGGGCACGCGCTCCTACTTCGCCGAGTTCGCCCACATCGACGATCCGGACTGGATCGGCGACATCCCGCACGACGAGGACCTGATCGGCACGGCGAAGCTGGGCGTGCACTATCCGCGCGGCTGGGGACAGGCCTCCAACACCCCGTTCCGGTTCTACAAGGGCCAGACCTTCGCCGGTGGCGTGCGGGTGCCGCTGGTGGTGTCGTGGCCGAAGGGGCTGCCGCGCACCGGTACCGACTCGGGGATCCGGCACGAATACGCCTATGTCACCGACTTGGCGCCGACCCTGCTCGAGCTGGCCGGTCTCACCCGGCCGAGCGTACGGAACGGGTTGCCCGCCAAAGAGTTCGACGGGGTGTCGGCCGCCGAGCTGCTGCGTGATCCGGCCGCGCCGACCCGGCACACCGAACAGTACTCGGAGATGACCGGGCACCGCGGGTTCTACCGCGACGGATGGAAGCTGCTGTCACTGTACGAGGCCGGGGCCGACCTGGACGCGCCGCACTGGCAGCTGTTCGACGTGCGCGCCGATCCGACCGAACTGCACGACCTGTCCGAGCGGTTCCCGGACAAGGCGGCCGAACTGGCCGCGGCCTGGGACGAATCCGCCTGGGCCAATACCGTTTTCCCCTTGCTCAGCCGGGCCGACCTGTTCCGGCGCCGACCCGAGGAGGCACGGTTCGCCGCCCCGGTCCGGGTGCTGCCCGGTACCCCGACATTGGAGCGCTATCGCTCCCAGCGCCTCATCGCCTACCGCGACTTCACCATCACCGTGGAGCTGACCGGCGCGTCCTCCTCACGGCATGGCGCTCGTCCCACCGGAGACGCGGGTTACCGGCCGGGCGAGGAGGGCGTGCTCGTCGCACACGGTGACCCGCTCGGCGGCTATCTGCTGTACATCGAGAACGGGGCGGTGACGCTCGGCGTGAACAGCTACGGCCGCTACGCCGCGGTCACGGCGCCGGTGCCCACCGGGACGCGCGAGATCACCGTGCGGGCGGCGATCCGGCCGCGGCTGCGCTGGGACTTCGTGGTCGAGGTCGACGGCAGCGCGGTCGCCGAGCTGACCGATCAGGTGCAGCTGGTCGGGATGGCGCCGTGGACCGGCATCTCGGTGGGCGTCGACGCGCGCGGTCCGGTGTCGTGGGAGCTGCGGGAACGGCGTGGGCCGTTCCGCTACACCGGGTCGCTGCGTGCGGTCACGTACACGCCGGGGCCGATCCAGGTTCCGCAGGCCACCATCGACGCGGTGGAACACGAGGCCGAGTACGTGGCCGAGTGACCGGCCACCGCGCCCGCCGAGGCCGGTACCGGCCTGCCCACCCAGTCGGATACCGTTGACCAGGCACGATGACCGACAGGCAGTAAGGACACCGATGGACGACAGCTCGCTCACCTGGGACGACGGAGCGCTGCTCACCATCGACCAGCGCGGGCTGCCGCACGAGGTGCGGGAACTGCGGCTGGGCACGGTCGATCAGATCATCGACGCGATCACCACCCTCGCCATCCGTGGCGCGCCGGCGATCGGCATCGCGGGCGCGTTCGGTGTGGTGATCGCCACCCGGGCGCACACCACCGACGGCGTGGTGGACGAGGCGGCCGTGCAGGCCGAGGCCGACCGGATCGCGGCGGCCCGGCCCACCGCGGTCAACCTGGCCTGGGCGGTGGAGCGGGTCCGTACCCGCATCGCCGACGGCGCGGACGCGGTGCTGGCCGAGACCCTGGACCTGCTCGCCGAGGACGGCCGGGTCAATCTGGCCGCCGCCACCCATGCCGCCGACCTGGTGCAGCGGCTCTGCGGCGAGCGGTCGCTGCGGCTGCTCACGCACTGCAACACCGGTCGGCTGGCCACCAGCGCGGTCGGCACCGCGATCGGCGCGCTGCGGGTGCTGCACGAGCGCGGCGTGGTCACCGACGTGATCGTCGACGAGACCCGGCCGCTGCTGCAGGGCGCCCGGCTGACCGCGTGGGAGATGGCCGAGGCGGGGATCCCGCACCGGCTCACCATCGACTCCGCCGCCGCGTGGGCGATGGCCACCGGCCAGGTCGACGCGGTGCTGGTCGGCGCGGACCGGATCACCGCCAACGGCGACGTCGCCAACAAGATCGGCACCTTCACCCTGGCCCTGGCCGCGCGCTACCACGGCATCCCGTTCATCGTCGTCGCCCCGGAGTCCACCCGCGACACCGCGATGGCGACCGGCGCGCAGATCGTGGTGGAGCAGCGCGCCGCCGGCGAGGTGACCGGGTTCGGCGGGGTGTCGACCGCGCCGGCCGGTACCGCCGTGTTCAATCCGGCCTTCGACGTGACGCCCGCCGATCTGGTGACGGCGGTGGTCACCGAAAACGGTGTGGTCTACCGGAATTCGGATCGGTTCGGCGAGCACGATCGGGCGAGCACCGCGACGCAGGGCGCGGCCGTCGCCGAGACCGCGCGTCAGCTGTACGCGCGCGGCTGGATGCCGGGCACCGCGGGCAATATCTCGGTGCGGATCGGCGACGACGCGCTGATCACCGCCAGCGGCCTGTCCAAAGGCGAACTGAGCGACAGCGATACGGTGCTGGTCGCGATCGCCGACACGACCCCGCGCCCGGGCCAGACGCGGAAACCGTCCGCGGAGACCAGCATTCACACCGCCGTCTACCGGACCAGGACCGCGGGTGCCGTCGTGCATGTGCACTCCCCGTTCGCGACGGCGCTCGCCACCACGGCCGCGCGGCCCGGCGACACGGTGACACCGCTGCGGATCAGCGGCTACGAACTGCTCAAGGGTTTCGGCCTCACCGACCCGGCCACGGTCGAGATCCCGGTGTTCCCCAACTGGCCCGACGTTCCGCGCATCGGCGCCGACATCGAGCGCTACCTGCGCGAGAACCCTTCCGCCCCACCGATTCTGTTCATCACCGGGCACGGCATCACCACCTGGGGTGACACTCTTGCCCAGGCGCGTGATCGCGCCGAATGCCTGGAAGCCCTGTGCGAGTTGATCGCACGCACCGGGCGCACCGACGCCACGCCACTCGAGATCGGATAGAACATGACCCTGCTGCAAGTGATGGCCGCCGACAACGCCGCCGACGTGCGGGTGCGCACCACCGACACCGCCGAGATCGGCGCCGTCCTGGCCGAGCACGGCATCGCCTTCTCCCGCTGGCCGGTGCTCGACGACGCCGTGAGCACCGACTCCGAGACCCTGCTCGCGCACTACGCCCCGCGGATCGGGGAGCTCAACTCCACCGGCCGCTACGAGCACATCGATGTCGCGCGCATCCACCCCGACGACGACAACCCGGAATGGCCCGCCACGGCGGCGGGCGCGCGCGCCAAATTCCTCGACGAGCACCGCCACGCCGAGGACGAGGTGCGCTTCTTCGCCGCCGGTCGCGGCTGCTTCTACCTGCACCTGGGCGATGCCGTGCTGGCCACCGTGTGCGAGGCGGGCGACCTGCTGTCCGTGCCCGCGGGCACGCTGCACTGGTTCGACATGGGCACCCGCCCCGACTTCATCGCCATCCGCTTCTTCGAGGAGGCCGACGGCTGGATCGGCGACTTCACCGGCGACAAGATCAGCGCGGGCTTCCCCACGCTGGACGAACTGCTCACCGCGTCGTGACCCGCGCCGTCGTCCTCGACATCGAGGGCACCACCAGCCCCACCGACTCGGTCCGCAACGACCTGTACGGCTACACCGAACAGCGGCTGCCCGGCTGGCTGGCCGAGAACGCCACGGGCGCGGCCGAATCGGTGCTGACCGCGACCCGCGAACTGGCGGGTGAACCCGACGCGGACACCGATCGGGTCGCCGAGATCCTCACCGGCTGGCTGCATTCCGATGTGAAGGCCGAACCGCTCAAGGCGGCCCAGGGCGCGATCTGCGCCCAGGGTTTCCGCTCCGGCGCCCTGCACGGCCGCTTCTTCGCCGACGTCGTGCCCGCCCTGTCCGCGTGGCACGCCGCCGGACTCCCGCTGTACGTGTACTCCTCGGGTTCCGAACGCAACCAACGAGATTGGTTCGCCTTCGCCGAACCCGGCGACCTGTCGGCCCTGATCACCGACCACTTCGACCTGGTCAGCGCGGGCCCCAAACGCGAGCCCGCCTCCTACGAACACATCGCCGCCCGCATCGCCGTCCCAGCCGCGAACATCCTGTTCCTCTCCGACCACCCGGACGAACTCGACGCCGCCGTCACCGCGGGCTGGCAGGTCATCGGCGTGCACCGCGAGGGCGAACCGAATCCGCCGCGCGCGCCACACCGCTGGGTGGGATCGTTCGCCGAGATCGAGGTCGGGGCGAGCGCCTAGGCGCCGGACTGGTTAGTCTTCCCGGCATGAACACTCCGGGGGACGGCCGCGTCTGCGCCGCGGGGTCGGCGGATGCCGATGATCCCACCGCTCCGACCGCCGAAACGCGCGTGGCGGCCGGGGCGTTCGCGATGCCCGCGCCGGCGCGGCCGGTGCTGGTGCGGCCGGATACGGAGTACACCAATACGGCCGGGGCGGCGCAGCAGTTGGCGCGGTACAACGCGTGGCGGGCGGCGGTGCGGCCCGCCGTGTGGACGGTGGTGGTGTGGATGCCGCTGATCACTGTGTGTCTCACCATGTTCGGGCTGCCGGTGGTGCCGGTGGTGTGCGGGGTCGTCGCGGGGACGCTGTACATCCCGTATGCGCTGTACCGGCACTTCCGGCGGCATTTCGAGGTCGCGCTCGGTGACGCGGTGCCGGCGACCACGTGGCGGGTGCGGTTCGGTGCCGACGGGATCGCGCTCACCGATCACGACAGCTACAGCCGGTTCGGCCGGGAGCGGATCCGGTCGCTGTCCGTGGACGAGCGGGTGGCGGTGCTGCACGTCGACGGGATGCGCCTGGCCCTGCCCACGCCGTTGTTCCCCGCGCCGCTCGTCGAGCGCTGGCATCGGGATTCGGCGAGCATGGACGCCCTGCCGCCGCTCCCGGCGGTGCCGAACCCGGACACCGTCGTCACCGCCGACCATGACACCGCCCGGCTGCTGGCCGTGGCCCATCTGAGTGAACCGTGGCGCCGGGCGAAGGCCAGGATCAATGTCGCGCTGCTGGCGCTGCTCATCGTGGGCGCGGCCGTGGTGGCCGGCAATAATCTCGGCCCGCTCGGTGCGGCGGTGCCGGTGCTCGCCGGTGCGCTGTACGCGCTGTTCGTGGGGTACTCGGCGCGCCATCCGAGGGAGTCCGTGCTGCGCATGTTCCGGCATGCCGCCGCGCCCGGAGCCACCCTGTCCGCCCGGTTCGGCTCGGACGCGGTGCTCCTGTCCACCACGAGCTATCTCGTCCGCCTGCCCTATACCGCCCTCGGCACCATCGACATCCGTGGGCCGGTCGCCGCGGTCGGCTACAACGGCGTGCCGATCATGTTGCCGAGCGGGCTGTTCCCGCCGCACATCCTGGACGGCCTGCGCGAGCGGGGTGTGCGCGTCACCGTTCGCTGACGAGCGGGAAGCGCTGCCGCCCAGCCCTTCTCAGCTCACGTGGGCGCGCACCGCGCCCAGCTTCCCGCGTTGCACGGTGGCGAACACCCGCCGGGCGTGCACCGCGACCGGGCTGGTCGACCACGGGGCCAAAGTGGTGGTGAACATCAGCTCGCACCAGGACAGGGCCGGGATCTCGCCCGCGGCGAGGGTGGCGATCAGCGACAGCTCGGTGTCGTGGCCGAGCCAGGAGGCCACCAGCCAGGAGGCATCGAAGCGGCCGAGGAATTCCTCGGCGTCCTCGGGCGGGCCGTGCGGGGTGTCGACGGTGAGGTGGACGATCGCGGCGACGGAATGACGCATCTTGGCGTCCATCCCGACCGCGTCGTGCAGCAGCAGACTCTCCAGCGCCGAACGCAGTTCCGACCAGTTGTCCGTGACGATGTCGTGCATGACAGATCCCTCCTGTGGTTCGGACTGCTGTTCGAGGCCGCCGCTGATCGAGCGCAGGGCCGGTGCGCCTGCGGCTTCGGCGGGATCGATGAGACTGTCCAGCCGACCGCTGGTCCAGTCGAGCCGGCCGAAGGCATGGCACCAGTCCTGGGCCGGATTGTCCTCGGTGACAACGAGTTCCAGGGCCAGACCGGCCATCGATGCGGTGCAGGCCAGCGTGACGATGTCGAGCTCGTCGTCGCTGACCGCCAGGTGCAGGGTCGCCCGCTCGACCCCGACGTCTTCACGGGCCCGGCCTGCCAGCCAGATGGCCCGGCCCGCCGCGCCCATCGCCGCGGCCCGCCGGTCGCCCCTCGGGTGATCGGTATCGGCGTCGAGGTAGGGCCCGTACCAGATCGCCCGCCCCTCCGCCCCGCACACCGCGAACGTATCCGAGACGCCGTCGCCCGCCGCGGCGAGCCATATATGTGCGTCGTTCTCGTACTCCGTCACCCTCATCAGTTCACTCCCCGAAATTCTCTGATCGAGCCGTACGTCGTTATGGTGTCGATCCAATCGGCGATGAACACCTGTGTCCATAGCTGTAACCGAAATAGGACGCCCCCCTGAGGTACATACACTCGCCAGTGAATTCACAGGACCGGCGGTGCCGATATTCGACCAGGCGGACACGGAATGGTGGTTAACACTTGTATGTTTCGATCATGCCTTATGTGCACTCGGATTCGGTGAACATCCATTTCCGTACCGGCGCGGTCCGTGGGCCGACGGTACTGCTGGCCCATGGTTTCCTGATGGACGAGTCGATGTTCGATCCGATTCGAACGATCCTGGCGCGCAACGACATCAATGTCGTCGCCTGGGACGCCCGTGGTCACGGCCGCACCGGGTACGGCGCCGATCCCCGTTTCGACTATTGGGACCTGGCCGAGGACGGGCTGCGCGTCCTCGACGCCGTGGGGGTGGAGACCGCCGTGGTGGGCGGTATGAGCCAGGGCGGATACACGGCGCTGCGCATCGCCCTGCTGGCGCCGGAGCGGGTCAGCGGCTTGGCGCTGCTCGACACCGAAGCGGATTCGTGCACCAGGGCCGACGAGAAATACTACGAGGAATTCTTCGACAATTGGTGCGGCACCGCGGAATTGGTGCCGCTGGCCGAACAGCTCGCGCCGCAATTGATCGGTGGCGACCGCCCCGACATCTGGCGCTGGTGGATCACCCGCTGGCTCACCCACGACCGCACGGCGCTGTATCCGGCGGCTCGCTGCCTCATCGATCGCGATTCGGTGGTCGGGCGCCTCGGGGAGATCACCGCGCCCGCCCTGGTCCTGCGGGGCGAGCACGACTACAACAGCACGGCCGGGAAATGCGCGCTGCTGGCCGCGGGCCTACCGGGCGCGGGCGCGGTGCGGACGGTGCCCGGCGCGGGTCACGGCTGCGCCGTCACCCATCCCGAGGACGTCGCCGCCGCCCTGATCGAGCTGGTCACCGCATGCACGCCGCATTCTCCCGCTCCGGTCGCGGCCGCCGGGATCTAGCCGCCGTCCGGGCCGCGAACCGCCAGGTAAAACTGGATGCGGCCCGGATAGGCGACCGAATCGAGCCGGAACAGCTGGACATCGACGGTGTAGTACTCGCCGGTGTGCAGGTCGCACAGCCGCATGGCGGTGTGCTCACGGCCGTACACGGTGTCGCCGTCGTCCCAGATCCGCCGGAAGTCGGGATACTGCGCGAGCTCGTCGAGCAGTTCGGCAGCCCAGTCGGCGCCGCCCTGCTGGCCGATCAGACCGCGCAGCCAGTGCACGGTCAGCGTCGATTCCTTCTCCCACTCCACCATCACCTTGCGCGAGAGCGGGTTGCCGAAGAACCAGCGCAGGATGTTGACATCCTCGACCAGTCCGGGAAACGCGTGGTGATAGGCGTCGTTGCCGGCCAGCACATTCCAGCGGGTGTCGACGTAGGCGGCCAGATTCGGCGCCTGCAGCGACAGCGCGCGGCGCATCTCGTCGTTGATCTCGGCGCGCAGGTCCTCGACCGACGGATTGTCCACCGGGGCCAGGCCGGCCAGGTCCCACAGGTGCCTGCGCTCGATATCGCTGACCGGCGCGATCCGGTCGAGATAACGCACCAGCGCCTCGATCACGGCCTGCGTGGGACGGTCCCGGTCACCGCTCTCCAGATGGGTGATGTAACTCGAGCTGACACCGGCCGCGAAGGCCAGTTTTTCCCGGGAAATCCGCCGATCATCGCGCAGTCGCCGCAGCAATCCGCCGAGTGTCGGCGGCTTCGGCGGACCTCCTGGTCCGTCGGACGATGACTTCGGTAGCACCGCAACCCTCCCTGTCTGCACCGCCCCATCCTCGATGACGTTTCAACCTCGAACCAATCGCCGAACGGAAAAGTTGCCGTTTCTTTATATTGACGCGTTGTCTATTGGACAGTTACCGGTGGGCAACTGTGTGCGCGGTCACGAAAACCTCTGTAGTGAGCCGAATTAAAAGGATTCCAAATCTTTCCGTCGGGTAGTGCTCTAGACTTTCCCGCCGCACGGTGATCCGGCCGATCCGGGCAGCCCCACGGCCCGCTCGCCCGGCCGATGCCGTCGACGATCATCCGGCCCGGCGAAGCGCCGACCCGGGAGTCGTCGAGGCCGTTCCACTCCGCTGGGCACCGAACCGTCCATCGCACGCGGGACTCCCGGTCCCGACGCAGTCCAGCGCGGTCACAGAGAGGTCCGGCACCGGTTCGTCGACCGCACCGGATTACGCATGCCGAGTCACGTCGCACTGTGTGGGCCGTCACATCCGCCCTGTTCAGCGGGCCGACCGGGTGTGTAAACAAATGTAAACCGCCCGAGAACCGAGCGTTTCGGAAGCATCACCGCGGCCCAGGAAACCAGCTCCCCGGCGACCGCATTCGACCAGATCGCGCCCCGTTCACCCAGGTGAGCCCCGGATCGCCGTTCCGGCCGGGTCCCGGCCCCGTGACCGCAACATTTCGCCGACCTCACACCTCACCGACGGCCGAACGGGGATGTGAAAAGTTCGTTTTGCCGGAGCACCCGGCCTCTTTACAGTTGCCACCTAACAGCCCGAAAGCACAGCTCGAAGGGGGCGTCGTGGTTAATTCGCGCACTCATGGTCCGTCGCCCACCGATATCGGCGACACGTTGCTGAACCTCGGAAAATACTTCCAGCGCGGTGAGGTGTCCCCGGACAGCCGTTCGGTGTACAAGGTCGGCGGGCGCGATGCCGACGCGTTCTACCGGGACCGCTGGTCGCACGACAAGGTGGTGCGCTCCACGCACGGCGTGAACTGCACCGGCTCGTGCTCGTGGAAGATCTACGTCAAGGACGGCGTGATCACCTGGGAGTCCCAGCAGACCGACTACCCGTCGGTGGGTTCGGACAAGCCGGAGTACGAGCCCCGCGGCTGCCCGCGTGGCGCGTCGTTCTCCTGGTACACCTACTCCCCCGCCCGTGTGCGATACCCCTATGTCCGCGGCACCCTGCTGGATCTGTACCGCAAGGCCAAGGCCGAGCTCAAGGATCCGGTGCTGGCCTGGGAGTCGATCGTCGAGGACCCGGTCAAGGCCAAGGCCTACAAGACCGCGCGCGGCAAGGGCGGCTTCGTCCGTGCCGAGTGGTGGGAGGCCGCCGAGATCGCCGCGGCCGCGCACGTGTACACGATCAAGCAGTACGGACCCGACCGGGTGGCCGGCTTCTCGCCGATCCCGGCGATGTCGATGGTCAGCCATGCCACCGGCGCGCGGTTCGTGTCGCTGCTCGGTGGCTACATGCTCTCCTTCTACGACTGGTACGCCGACCTGCCGGTGGCCTCGCCGCAGGTCTTCGGTGACCAGACCGACGTGCCGGAGTCGGCCGACTGGTTCGACGCGGGCTACCTGATCATGTGGGGCTCCAACGTCCCGGTGACCCGCACGCCCGACGCGCACTACATGACCGAGGCGCGCTACCGCGGCCAGAAGGTCGTGGTGGTCTCCCCCGACTACGCCGACAACACCAAGTTCGCCGACGAGTGGGTCGCCGCGCGCCCCGGTACCGACGCCGCGCTGGCGATGGCCATGGGCCACGTGGTGCTCAAGGAGTTCTTCCTCGAGAAGCAGACTCCGATGTTCCTGGACTACATCAAGTCCTACACCGACCTGCCGTACCTGATCTGTCTCGACGAGGCGGCGGATCAGGGCGGCGCCCTGCCGGGCAAGTTCCTCACCGCGGCCGACCTCGGCCAGACCGGCGAGGGCGCCGAGCACAAGCCGGTGCTGCTCGATCAGGCCGGTAACCCGGTCGTGCCCAACGGCTCGCTGGGGCATCGCTTCGGCCCCGAGGGCGCGGGCAAGTGGAACCTCGATCTCGAGGGCGTCGACCCGCTGCTCACCCTGCTCGGCCACTCCGGCGACGCCCCCGCCGAGATCGCGCTGCCGCGCTTCGACACCGACTCGGCCGAGACCATCCGCCGCGGTGTGCCGACGAAGATCGTCGCGGGCAAGCGGGTCACCACCGTCTTCGACCTGCTGCTCGCGCAGTACGGCCTGGGCCGTGACGGCCTGCCCGGCGAGTGGGCCACGGGCTACGACGACGCCGACTCGCCCTACACCCCGGCCTGGCAGGAACGCATCACCGGCGTACCCGCCGTGCAGGCCGCGCGCATCGGCCGCGAATTCGCCGACAACGCCGAACGTTCCGGCGGTCGCTCGATGATCCTGATGGGCGCGGGCACCAACCACTGGTTCCACTCCGACCAGATCTACCGCGCCTTCTTCACCCTGACGCTGCTCACCGGCTGCCAGGGCAAGAACGGCGGCGGCTGGGCCCATTACGTCGGCCAGGAGAAGTGCCGTCCCGTCACCGGCTGGGCCACGTTGGCTTCGGCGTCGGACTGGCAGCGCCCGCCGCGGCAGATGCAGGGCACCGTGTTCTGGTACCTGACCAACGACCAGTGGCGCTACGACCCCTTCACCTCCGACGCGTTCGCCTCGCCGCTGGGCAAGGGCAAGTTCGCCGGGCGCACCGCCGCCGACAACATCGCCCTGGCGAGTCGTCTCGGCTGGATGCCGAGCTACCCGACCTTCAACCGCAATCCGCTCGACCTGAGCGACGAGGCCGCGGCCGCCGGCGTGACGCCGGCCGAACACGTTGTCGCCCAGCTCAAATCGGGCGAGATGCGGTTCGCGTGCGAGGACCCCGACGCCCCGGAGAACTTCCCGCGCGTGCTCACGGTGTGGCGAGCCAACCTGCTCGGTTCCTCGGGTAAGGGCAACGAGTACTTCCAGAAGCACCTGCTCGGCTGCGGCTCCAACTTGCAGACCACCGACGCCACCGGCGTGCGCCCGCAGGAACTGGAATGGCGCGAGGAAGGCGCCGAGGGCAAGCTGGATCTGTTGCTGGCGCTGGACTTCCGCATGACCAGCACCACGCTGTTCGCCGACATCGTGCTGCCCGCCGCCACCTGGTACGAGAAGCACGACCTGTCCTCCACCGACATGCACCCGTTCGTGCACGCGTTCTCCCCGGCCATCTCCCCGCCGTGGGAGGCCAAGACCGACTTCGACGCGTTCCACCGGATCGCGCGCGGGTTCTCCTGGCTGGCCGAGAAGCACCTCGGGACCCGCAAGGACATCGTCGCGGTGCCGTTGCAGCACGACTCCCCCGACGCGCTGGCCCAGGCCGGCGGCAAGGTGCTGGACTGGAAAGCCGGTGAGTGCGAGCCGATCCCGGGCAAGACCATGCCCAAGATCGTGGAGATCGAGCGCGACTACACCAAGATCGCGGAGAAGCTGGCCGCGCTGGGCCCGCTGGTCGACACCCTGGGCGTGACCACCAAGGGCATCACCACCTATCCGGACAAAGAGGTGGCCTACCTCGCGGGCAAGAACGGCACCGTGATCTCCGGCGTCGCCGCCGGGCGGCCCTCGCTGGCCAAGGACACCTTCGCCGCCGAGACCATCCTGGCGTTGTCGGGCACCACCAACGGCCGCCTCGCGGTCGAGGGTTTCCACGAGCTGGAACGGCGCACCGGCACCAAGATGGCCGATCTCGCGGCCGAGGCCGAGGGCAAGCAGATCACCTTCGCCGACACCCAGGCCCGGCCCGTCCCGGTGATCACCTCACCGGAGTGGTCGGGCAGTGAGAGCGGTGGCCGCCGGTACTCGCCGTTCACCATCAATGTCGAGCGGCTCAAGCCGTGGCACACGCTCACCGGGCGTCAGCACTTCTACCTCGACCACGACTGGATGATCGAGCTCGGCGAGCAGCTGCCGATCTTCCGGCCGCCGTTGGACATGACCGCGCTGTTCGCCGAGCCGAGCATCGGCAATGTGAGCGGCAGCGGCGTCACCGTGCGCTACCTGACCCCGCACTCGAAGTGGTCCATCCACTCCGCCTACCAGGACAACCTGCACATGCTGACGCTCTCGCGCGGCGGTCAGACGATCTGGATGTCGGACCGGGACGCGGCCAAGATCGGTGTCGCCGACAACGACTGGATCGAGGCGGTCAACCGCAACGGCATCGTCGTCGCCCGCGCGATCGTCTCGCACCGCATGCCGGAGGGCA
Organism: Nocardia asteroides; assembly: GCF_900637185.1. Taxonomy (NCBI): domain Bacteria; kingdom Bacillati; phylum Actinomycetota; class Actinomycetes; order Mycobacteriales; family Nocardiaceae; genus Nocardia; species Nocardia asteroides. The sequence continues at coordinate 6,240,419 of NZ_LR134352.1, forward strand.
CGGTCTTCATGTACCACGCGCAGGACCGCGCCGTGGACGTGCCGCGCATCGAGGGCACCGAGCAGACCACCAAGGAATCCAAGGGCAAGCGCGGCGGTATCCACAACGCGCTCACCCGGGTGCTGATCAAGCCGTCGCACCTGATCGGCGGCTACGCCCAGCAGTCCTTCGCCCTGAACTACCACGGCCCCACCGGAAACCAGCGTGACGAGGTCACCACCATCCGCCGCCGCAACCAGAACGTGGAGTACTGACATGCGCGTAATGGCTCAGCTCGCCATGGTCATGAACCTGGACAAGTGCATCGGCTGTCACACCTGCTCGGTGACCTGCAAGCAGGCGTGGACCAACCGCGGCGGCACCGAGTACGTCTGGTTCAACAATGTGGAAACCCGTCCCGGACAGGGTTATCCGCGCCAGTACCAGGACCAGGAGAAGTGGAAGGGCGGCTGGACGCTGAACAAGCGTGGCAAGCTGTCGCTGAAGTCGGGCTCGCGGTTCAAGCGCCTGATGAACATCTTCGCCAACCCGGACCTGCCCACGGTCGAGGACTACTACGAACCGTGGAGCTACGACTACGACAACCTGCTGGCCTCCCCGCCCACCGACACCACCCCGGTCGCGCGGCCGAAGTCGCTGATCACCGGTGAGGACACCAAGGTCACCTGGGGCGCCAACTGGGACGACGACCTGGGCTCCGGTCCCGAAGCGGTCGGCAAGGACCCCTTGCTCGGCAAGCTCGAGGACAAGGTGAAACTGGAGTTCGAAGAGACCTTCATGTTCTACCTGCCGCGCATCTGCGAGCACTGCCTGAACCCCTCGTGCGCCGCGTCGTGCCCCTCGGGCGCGATCTACAAGCGCGAGGAGGACGGCATCGTCCTGGTCGACCAGGACAAGTGCCGAGGCTGGCGCCAGTGCATCACCGGCTGCCCGTACAAGAAGATCTACTTCAACCACAAGACGGGCAAAGCGGAGAAGTGCACCTTCTGCTACCCGCGCGTGGAGGTCGGCATCCCGACCGTGTGCTCGGAGACCTGCGTCGGGCGGCTGCGCTACATCGGCGTGATGCTCTACGACGCCGACGCGGTGCTCGAGGCGGCGTCGGTGACCGACGACAAGGACCTGTACCCCTCGCAGCTCGGCGTGTTCCTCAACCCGCACGACCCGCGAGTCATCGCCGAGGCCGAGAAGGCCGGCATCTCGCCGGAATGGATTCAGGCCGCGCAGGATTCGCCGGTCTACAAGCTGATCGTGGACTACCAGCTGGCGCTGCCGCTGCATCCGGAATACCGCACCATGCCGATGGTCTGGTACGTGCCGCCGCTGTCGCCGGTGGTGGACGTGCTCAGCGAGACCGGTCACGACGGTGAGGACGCGGGCAACCTGTTCGGCGCCATCGACGCGCTGCGCATCCCGATCGAATACCTGGCGGAGCTGTTCACCGCCGGGGAGATCGGGCCGGTGCGCGCCTCGCTGCAACGCCTGGCGGGCATGCGCGCGTTCATGCGCTCGGTGAACCTCGGCGAGGAGCCCGAACCTGGTATCGCGCCCTCGATCGGGCTCGAGCCCGAGGAGATCGAGGCCATGTACCGGCTCCTGGCCATCGCCAAGTACGAGCACCGCTACGTGATCCCCTCGGGCGCCACTTCCCGTGCGCACGAACTGGATTCACTGGCCACGGGCTGCTCGCTCGACACCGACGGCGGGCCCGGCATGACCGCGTTCGACCAGGTGGTGGAGAAGTTCTCGCTGGCCGACACCAATCAGGCCGCGCCGGAGGACAAGTCGGGCCGGATCAACCTGCTCAACTGGGACGGGCGCAGCACCAGCGGACTCGTGCCGACCGGAAACGGCAACGGCAACAACGGCAACGGCGCCGGGTCCGGTGGTGGCGGCAACGGCGCCGCCACCACCGATGCCACCGTCGGCGGAGTCGCGCCGTGACCGCCCGCGCGCGAGGGGAGCAGCGATGAGCCTGCTCTCCATCCGCAAGCGGCCACAGCCGGTGCTGGAGCTGTCCGAGCACGACCGCCGGGTCGTGTGGCGGCTGGCGGCCCTGCTGCTGGACTACCCCGGTGAGTCGACGCTGGCCATGGTCGATCAGCTGAGCGCCGCGGCGGCGCAGTTGCCCGAGACCGTGCGCGCGCACTTCGACGCGGTGCTCGCCTACCTGCGTGACACCGATTCGATCGAGGTCGCGCAGAGCTATGTCGAGACCTTCGACATGCGCCGCCGCGCCAGCCTGCACCTGACCTTCTACGCCTACGGCGACACCCGCAAGCGCGGGATGGCGCTGCTGCGGTTCAAGCACGCCTACCGGCAGGCGGGGGTGGAACTCGGCGACGAGGAACTGCCCGACCACCTGCCGGTGCTGCTGGAGTTCGCCGCCACCGTCGACCCGGTCGGCGGGGAGCGGCTGCTCGGTGAGCACGTGCCGGTACTGGAGCTGCTGCGACTGTCGCTGGGCGACAGCGACTCCCCCTACAGCGGTGTCCTGGCCGCGGTGCTCAGCACCCTGCCGCCGGTGACCACCGCCGACCGGCGCCGGATCGCCGAACTCGCCGCGCAGGGCCCGCCCGAGGAGGAAGTCGGGCTGGAACCCTTCGCCATGGACCCCGTCCTCTTCGACGCCACGGAAGGCCGCCGATGAACGCCACCATCCCGCTCCCCGAAGGCCTGTGGCTGATCCTGCCCTACATCGCCGCCACGTCCTTCGTGCTCGGCCATGTCTGGCGCTACCGCTTCGACCAGTTCGGGTGGACCACCCGGTCCTCGCAGATCTACGAGTCCAAGCTGCTGCAGCTGGGTAGTCCGCTGTTCCACTTCGGCATGCTCGGGGTGTTCGGTGGGCACGTGATGGGGCTGCTGATTCCGGAGGCGTGGACCAGCGCGATCGGGATCTCCGAGCACGCCTATCACCTCGTCGCGGTGGGCGCGGGGTCCGTCGCGGGTCTGATGGTGGTGGCCGGTGTCGCGATCCTGTGCTACCGCCGGATCGTGGTGCCCGCCGTGCGCAAGGCCACCAGCCGCAACGACGTGCTGATGTACACGCTGCTCACGCTGGCGCTGGTGACCGGTCTGCTCAACACCTGGGGGTCCAACCTGCTGTGGGGCACCTACAACTACCGCGAGACCGTCTCGCCGTGGTTCCGCAGCCTGTTCACCATCAACCCGGAACCGGGCCTGATGGTCGGCGTGCCGTGGACCTTCCAGCTGCACGGCCTGGTGGTGCTCGCCCTGGTGGCGGCCTGGCCGTACACCCGGCTGGTGCACATGTTCAGCGCGCCGATCGGCTACCTCACCCGGCCCTACATCGTGTATCGCCGCAAGGAAGTCGACACCAAGGACAAGACCCGCTTCGCCAAGGCCTGGGACGCCCCGGTCACGCCCGACCGCTGGTAGATCGATCGCGAAGGCCCCGCCCGACCACAGTCGGGCGGGGCCTCGTCGTATCCGGAGGTCCGCTGAGTGGGCACCAAGCATTGCCTCACCAGACTGTAACGTGTTTCACTTTTGTGCATGAGCGATGTCCTCGCACCCGCCACTCTCGGTCCGCTGACCCTGCGGAACCGGGTGATCAAGGCGGCCACGTTCGAGGGGCGGACCCCCGACGCGCTGGTGACCGACGACCTGATCGAGTTCCACCGCGAGGTGGCCGCGGGCGGCGTCGGGATGACCACCGTCGCGTACTGCGCGGTGGCCCCGGGCGGCCGCACCGACCGGCACCAGATCTGGATGCGGGAGGAGGCCGTGCCCGGGCTGCGCAGGCTCACTGACGCCGTGCACGCCGAGGGCGCCGCCGTCAGCGCGCAGCTGGGGCACGCCGGGCCGGTGGCCAACGCCGCGTCCAACCGCGCGCCCGCGCTGGCGCCGAGCCGGATGTTCAACCCGCTCGGGATGCGCTTCACCAAGGTGCCCGACGCGCTCGGCATCGCCGAGGTCGTCGCCGCGCACGCCCGCGCCGCGCGGCTGGCCAGGGAATCCGGCTTCGACGCGGTGGAGGTCCACCTCGGGCACAACTACCTGGCGAGCTCGTTCCTGAGCCCGATCCTCAACCGCCGCAAGGACGACTACGGCGGTCCGCTGGTCAACCGGGCCAGGGTGGCCAGGGAACTGCTGCGGGCCGTGCGCGACGCGGTCGGCGACACGATGGCGGTGACGGCCAAGCTCACCATGGAAGACGGTGTGCGCGGCGGGTTCTCGATCGAGGAGTCGCTCCAGGTGGCGACCTGGCTGCAGGACGACGGCGGGGTCGACGCGATCGAGCTCACCGCGGGCAGCTCGCTGCTGAACCCGATGGCGATCTTCCGTGGCGACGCCCCGCGCAAGAACTTCGCCAAGACGCTGCCGATCCCCACGCGCTGGGGCTTCCAGCTGGTCGGCAAGCAGTTCCTGCGCGAATACCCGTACCGCCCGGCCTATCTCGCCGACAAGGCGCGCCGGTTCCGCGAGGAGCTGACCGTGCCGCTGATCCTGCTCGGCGGCATCACCGACCGGCCGACCGCCCAGCAGGCCATCGACGACGGCTTCGACTTCGTGGCCATGGGCCGGGCGCTGCTGCGCGAGCCCGACCTGGTCCGGCGCTGGGCCACCGACAGCGCGACCCGCTCGCTGTGCACCCACTGCAACGAGTGCATGCCGACCATCTACTCCACCACCCGCTGCGTGCTGCGCCCCGACGCCACGGTCTGAGCTCAGCGCAGCAGCGCGCGGACCTCGTCGAACCAGGCCTGGGTCTGGACCAGGCCCTTCTCATTGTCCTTGCGGCCGCCGACGAAGCCGAACAGGTCGGCGGCGAACCGGCTCAGCACCGTCGCGTCGGTTTCCTCGAGCTCGGCGAGCACTTCGGTGTCGCCGAGCAGGTAGGCGACGACGGCGACCTGACCGGCGGGCCATGCGTCGCGGTGACCCGCCCAGCCGTCCGACCGGACCGCGCGGGCCCTGGCGAGTAGGTCGGCGCGCAAGGCGTCGCGATCCTCGTCGCTGGGCCGGCGCGGCTTGCCCCAGGTGATCCGCTTCGCATCCGACATGTCGATCCTCTCGCTGACAGGCGCGTCCGGGCCGCACCGCGCGGTCTCCCCGTCGACTGTCGCAGATCGAGGTGGGCCGAGCGCCCACCGGCCCGCCGCCAGGGCGAGTCGGCGGGCGGTCGTCCCGGCTAGCCGGCGCGCAGGAAGCGGCCGGTGCGCTCGGCGCCGAGCACGGGATCCTTCGCGCCCGCGCCGAACACGTACCGGCCGCCCACGAACACCGCGGTGACGGTCGCGTCGTTGCGGTTGACCATGCGCGGGAGATTGTCGAACTCCGGGATCGGGTCCTCGGCGTAGGCGTCGAGGGTGTCGTCCAGGTGCGCGGGGTCGATGACGACGGCGTCGGCGCGGTCACCGACGCGCAGGTGCCCGGCGTCGATGCCGTACCAGTCGGCGAGTTCGCCGGTGATCCGGTGCACCGCGTGTTCGATCGTCATGAACGGGGTGCCGGCGCGCTCGGCGTCGGCGACCCGGCGCAGCAGGCGCAGGCCGAAGTTGTAGAAGGCCATGTTGCGCAGGTGCGCCCCGGCGTCGGAGAACCCCAGCTGGACACCGGGATCGGCGGCCAGGACGTTCAGCACCGACGGCCGGTGGTTGGAGATGGTGGTGCGCCAGCGCAGTTTCGAGCCGTGCTCGACGACCAGGTCGAGGAAGGCGTCGACCGGGTGCAGGTCACCGCGATCCAGGCCGACCTGGCCGAAGGTCTTGCCGATGACGGTGGGGTCGGGGCATTCGACGATGTCGGCGTCGAAGAAGTCGCGGTGCCACACGCGGGGACCGTACTTCTGGTCGTAGTCCTTGCGGAACCGGCGCCGGTACTGCTCGTCCTGCATGAGGTGGCGCTGCTCGTCGATGTGGTTCGCCAGGTGCAGCGCGGCCGCGCCGGAACCGAACTCCTCGAAGATCGGCAGGTCGATGCCGTCGGAGTACACCTCGAACGGGACCGGCAGGTGCTGCCAGCGGAAGTTGCCCTTCAGCGCGTTGACCGCGCGGGCCAGCAGCGGGAAGACCTTGGCCACACCGGGAATGGCCTTGATGTCGGCGGCGGAGAGCAGGCTCACCTTCAGCGGCGCCCGCCACAGGCCGATGCTGCTCGCCGCCATCGCGAGCATGGTGTCGGCCCGGTTCACGTCGGGCCCGCCCTGCAACGCGCGACCGCGCACGCGCAGGATGGTGTTGAGCGCCCGGCGTTCGGCCCTGGTCGAATAGGTCGACGGGAGCGTACGCGAGCGGCACAGCTCGCCGTCGAGCTTGTCGAACAGCAGCCGCTGCGAGGACATCCCGACGAAGCCGGCGTCGAGCGCCTCGATGAGCTTGGCGGCCATGGCGGCGATCTCGGTCTCCGAGGGCCGCACGTCCTTGCGGGTCGCGCGGTCCAGGCCCATCACCGCCGACCTGATGTCGGAGTGGCCGATGAAGCTCGCGACATTGGGGCCCAGCGGCAGCGCGTCGAGCGCGGCGGCGTAGTCGGCCGCGCTGTGCCAGGTCTTGGTCTCCTCGATCGCGCGGACCACGTGCGCGCGCGGGATCGCCTCGACGCGGCCGAACAGGTCGCCGGCGATCTCGCCGTCGACGTGCACGGTCGACAGCGAGCAGGAACCGAGCAGCACGGTCGTGACGCCATGGCGCACCGACTCCGACAGCGACGGATCCAGCAGCACCTCCACGTCGTAGTGGGTGTGGATGTCGACCATGCCGGGCACGACCCATTGGCCGGTGGCGTCGACGACCCGGGCGCAGCCGGTCTCGTCGAGCGGGGTCGCCGAGATCTCGGCGACCCTGCCGTCCTTGATGCCGAGGTGGCGGATCGCCGACGGCGCTCCGGTGCCGTCGAACCAGCGGCCGCCCTTGATGATGCTGTCGAACATGTCCGGCTCCCTACAGCGCGAGATCGCGACGAGTGACCTTGCCGGTGGCGTTGCGCGGCAAGGCGTCCGAGGTGATCCGCCAGCGGGCGGGCACCTTGAAATAGGCGAGCCGCTCGGCGACGAAGGCTCGCAGCTCCTCCGGGTCCACCGCGCCCGGCTCGGCGACCACCACGGCCGCCACCTCCTGGCCGAGGTCGGGGTGTGCGACGCCGAACACCGCGCACTCGGCGACGGCGGGGTGCTCGGCGAGCACGTTCTCGATCTCGATGGGGTACACGTTCTCGCCGCCGCGCAGGATCAGGTCGGTGCGCCGGCCGGACACGGTCAGCCTGCCGTCGACCACCGTGCCGAAATCACCGGAGCGCAGCCAGCGTTCGCCGTCGATCGCCTTGGCGGTGGCCGCCTCGTCGTTCCAGTAGCCGAGCATGACGTACGGGCTGCGGATGCAGATCTCACCCTCCTCCCCGTCGGGCACGGCATTGCCGTCGGCGTCGCGGATCTCCAGTGCCACCCCGAAGATCGCCCGGCCGACCGAGGCGTCGTCGGCGGCCAGATCCAGCGGGGTGGCGACCGTGGCCGCGGTGCCGCTCTCGGTGAGGCCGTAGCTGGTGGTGAGCGCGAACTGCAGCGACGGGATCTTCGCGCGCAGACTGGCCAGCAGCGCGGGCGAGGACGGCGCCGAGTTGAGCGAGAGCGCGGCCAGCGACGACAGATCATGCTGTGCCACATCGTGATCCAGCAAGCGCGAGGCCATGGTCGGCACCGCGGCCCAGTTGGTCACCCGCTCGCGCTCGACCAGGCTCAGCACCCGGCCCACCTCGAACGCGCCGTGCGGGAACACCGCGGCGGCACCGGTCACCAGGCGCGGGATGACGAGGTTGTGCAGGCTGGCGATGTGGAACAGCGGCGCGGTGACCAGGTACCGGCGGTCGCTGGGCCCGTCGCCCGGTGGCTGCCCGGTGAAGGCGGCCAGCATGGCGTCGGTGAAGCGGTGATAGTCGCTGATCGCCACCATGTTCCGCTGCGAGTGCACCACGCCCTTGGGCTTGCCGCTGGTGCCGCTGGTGTAGAGGATCACCGCCGGGTCGTCCTCGTCGACCGGAGTGGCGGGCAGCTCGCCGCCGCCGAACTCGGCGATCAGGGCGGGCAGGTCGGTCTCCATGGTGAGCACGGGGATCTCGGTGCCGGTCGCGGCCAGCAGCGCGGCCCGTTTCGCGTCGGCGATCACGACCGCGGGGGTGGCGTGGTCGAGGCCGTAGGCGATCTCACGCGGCGCCCACCAGGCGTTGTAGCCGACCGGGATCGCGCCCAGGCACTGGGCCGCCCAGAAGGTGATCACCCAGTCCGGGCCGTTGGCGGCCAGGATGCCGACCCGGTCGCCCTTGCCGACGCCGTACCGGGTGGCCAGGGCGGTGGCCAGCGCACCGGCCGCCGCGGCGTGCTCGGTGAACGACAGGCGCCGGTCCTCGGTGACCAGGTAGTCGCGCTCGCCCCAGCGCAGCGAGTGCTCGAGCAGGTCACGCAGGCTGCGGCGGCGCCGCGCGAGCACCGGAATCGGCACGCCGAGAACGGGTTCGACGGTCAGCTCGAACGGGGCGCCCGGCGCGGTGAGGCCCGCGGCGACCTTGGCCACGAATTCCTGCGGGTCTACGACTTCGGTCATGTTCTGGTTCTCCATCAGGGGATGAGGACGGCGCGGCCGCGGATCGCGCCCGCGTCGAGCCGGTCGAAGGCGGTACGGGCGTCGGCCAGGTCGAAACGCTCGATCTCGGCGCTGACCTTGCCCGCGGCGGCCAGCGCGATCACGTCGACGAGATCGGCGCGGGTGCCGCCGTAGGACTTGCGCACCGTGGCGCCCCACGGCAGGCCGGGACCGCCCGCCGGGCCGGAGTCGATGCCGGGCACGCCGCCGGCCAGCCCGACCATCCGGTACGCGCCGTTGGGCGCGACGGTCTCCACGGCCAGCTTCGCGGTGGCGTCCGCGCCGACGAAGTCGAAGACCGCTTCGGCGCCGCGGCCGCCGGTGAGGTCGAGGATGGCGGCCGCCGTGTCGGCGCCCGCGATCAGCGCGACATCGGCGCCGCAGGCGGTGGCCAGGGCCAGCTTGCCCGGGTCGACGTCGACCGCGATCACCCTGGTCTCGGTGAGCGCCTTCAGCAGCTGCACCGCCACATGGCCCAGGCCACCGATCCCGATGGCGACGGCGGTGGCGCCGGGCCACAGCTGATCCATGGCGCCGCGGATCGCGTGCATGGGCGTGAGCGCCGCGTCGGCCAGCGGGGCCGCCTGGGCGAAGTCCATCTCGCCGATCGGCACGAACGAACGCACCGGGATCCGCACGTATTCGGCCATGCCGCCGTCGGGACCGAGGCCGGGGCACGGCGGCATCGCGGTGCGCCCCGCCGCCAGGCAGACGTTCTCGTTGCCGTGCAGGCACTCCCGGCATTCGCCGCACGACCAGCACAGATACACCAGGCCGCGCTCGCCCACCCGGCGGCCCGCCACCCGCGCGCCCACCGCCTCGATGGTGCCCGCGATCTCGTGGCCGAGGGTGAGCGGCTTGTCGCCCAGCGGATACGGCAGGCTCAGCACGAACGAATCCGAATGGCAGATGCCCGCCGCCCCGACCCGCAGCAGCAGGTCGTCGGGGCCCAGCTCGGGGACGGGCACCGTGCGCAGTTCCAGGGTGCCCGGGGCGGTCAGCTGCATCGCGCGCATGGTCATCGCAGGGCCCCCACCGCGTCGAAGGTGGCCTTCAGGTACCGGTCGCAGCGATCGGAGCCGATCAGGCCGGTGGCCATCCGGTTCATGGTGTAGGCGAAGGTGACCCGGCGATCCAGATCGTTGACCACCATCGACCCGCCGTAGCCCGCCCACCAGCAGACCCGGCCGTCGGGGATGTGCGGGAAGGTCTGCGGGCGGGGCAGGCCGTAGCCGATGCCGAAGCGCAGCGGGGTGAGCAGGGCCAGGTCGACGCCGTCGGCCTGTTCGCGGAAGATCTGGTCGATGGTGGCGGGCCCGAGGAACCGCCTGCCTCCGAGCTCGCCGCCGTTGGCGATCAGCGACTGCACCCGGGCCACCGAGCGCGCGTTGCCGTGGCCGTTGGTGCCGCCGATCTCGGCCGACCGCCACTGCGGCGTCGCGGTCTCGGACACCTCCAGCCACGGGCTGGTGAGCGTCTTGATGAGGACACTGTCCTGATCGAGGGTGGACAGGTCGAACTCGGGCAGTTCCGGCGGGATCAGGGTGGCGATCCGGTCGGCGTGCTCGGGGCCGGTGCCGATGTGGAAATCGGCGCCGAGCGGGCCCGCCAGTTCCTCGGCGAAGAAGCGGCCGAGCGAGCGGCCGGTGATGCGGCGCACCAGCTCCCCGATCAGGTGGCCGTAGTTGATGGCGTGGTAGCCCGAGGCGGTGCCCGGTTCCCACCAGGGCGCCTGGGTGGCCAGCCGGGCGGCGGCGGCCTCGGTGTCGTAGATGTCGGGCAGCTCGATCGGCTTCTCCCAGCCGGAGACGCCCGAGGTGTGCGAGAGCAGGTGCCGGACCTGGATGGACTCCTTGCCGTTGGCCGCGAACTCCGGCCAGTAGGCGGCCACCCGCGCGTCGAGGTCGAGTTCGCCCCGGTCCACGAGCAGCAGCGCGCACAGCGCGGTCATCGTCTTGGTCACCGAGAACACGTTGACCAGGGTGTCGGCGGCCCACGGCGTGGTCTTGCCCGCGTCGGCGTAGCCGCCCCACAGGTCGAGCACCGGATCACCGTCGACGGTGACGCACAGCGCCGCGCCGAGTTCGGCGCCGCTGTCGAGCTGCTCGTCGAAAGCCGCGCGGACCGCGGCGAATTCGTCGCGACAGAAACCGGCGGCGCTCATCGGGCCACCTCCGCCGTCGCCCTGGCGCGCACGGGCAGCGTATTGCCCGCCGCGGCGGCGCGTTTCGCGCCGCGCTCGATCTCCTTGGTCATCGCGCGCACATACGGCTCGAATTCGATCTGGATGGTGTGGCGCGGTGAATCGTAATAGCGCCCGGTGCGGGCGGCCTCCTGCGCGGCGAGTACCTGATCGATCTGCTCGCGCGGGGGCAGGTGATAGCGGCCGGTGAGATAGGCGGCGACCAGCTTGCTCTGCTGCTCGGCGAAATTGACCAGCGTCGGCATCGGCTGGGCCAGGCCGAGATAGAACAGATTGTCCACCCCGGGCTTGTGCATCATCTGGAACAGCGGGAACCGGTTGGCGGCATCGGGCACCAGCGCGGAGTCGGTGAGAAACGGGAAGCTGATGTGATAGCCGGTGGCGCACACGATCACATCGACCCGCTCGCTGCTGCCGTCGGCGAAATGCACCGTGTCACCGTCTAATCGGGTGATGGCGGGCTTGCATTCCACATCGCCGCAGCCGGCCCGGTGCAGGAATTCCTCGCTCGCCGAGGGGTGCGCCTCGAACGGCTCGTGATCGGGGGCGGGCAGACCGTAGTTGCGCATGTCGCCGCGGTTCTTGCGGACGAAACGCTGCTTGAGCTTGAGCGCCAGCTTGGGCGGCATCCAGGACGGCATCGAACGCCGGTCGCCCACTTCGCCGTTGACGTATTTCGGCAGGACCCAGACCCCGCGCCGCGCCGAGACGAACAGCTTCGAGGCGATGAAGCGCTGGGACAGTTCCGAGGCGATGTCGAGGCCGGAATTGCCCATGCCGACCACCACGATCCGCTTGCCGCGCATATCGATCGGATCGAACGGGTCGTTGTAGGCGTGACTGTGCATCAGCACACCGTCGAATTCGCCCGGGTAGTCGGGGAATCGGGGATTCCAGTGGTGGCCGTTGCAGACGATCAGCGCGTCGAAGACCTCGGTGTCGCCTGCCTGCGTGGTGACGTGCCAGAGGCCGTCCTCGTCGCGTTCGGCGGCGGTGACCAGGCTGTCGAAGCGGATGTGCGCACGCAGGCCGAAATGCTCGACGTAGTCCTTGAAGTACTGCAGCAACTGGGAATGGTGCGGGAAATGCGGCCATTCCTCGGGCGCGGGGAAGTCCTCGAACTGGAGGCGATATTTCGAGGTGTCGATGTGCAGGCTCTGATAGCAGGCCGACATCCCGTTGGGGTTCTTGTAGTACCAGTTGCCGCCGACCTCGTCGGAGGCCTCGTAGCAGACGAACGGGATGCCGTTCTCGGCCAGCCTCTTGGCGACGGTGATACCCGAAGGTCCGGCGCCGATGACGCAGACCCTGGGCAATTCGCGTGTATCCATGCACAACTCCTGAACGGCTCGATCGACGGTGACCCAGCCGAGTGACGTGAAGCACAGCGTAGCGTCTCGCTGGACATCATGTCTAGTGAATGATCGGATCGTCTAGGATGAAGCCATGCCGACCGAATCCAGTGGCCGCCGCGGCTCGCTGCGCGAGGAACAGAAGCGCCTCACCCGGGCCAGGATCGTGGACACCGCGCGCTCGCTGTTCGAGACCCAGGGCTACTCCGATGTCCGCGTCGACGACATCGTCGCCGCCGTCGGCTGCAGCCGGGCGACCTTCTACCTGCACTTCACCAGCAAGGGCGAGGTGCTGCGGGCGATCGCCAACGAGGGCACACTGACCAGCGTCCGCGAGTTCTACGCCGACCTGGACCGGGTGCTCACCACCGGATCCCGGGAGGCGTTCGCGGAGTGGATGACCCGCGCGATCTACTGGTTCCTCACCAACAAGGACATGCTCCCGGCCTGGGACGAGGCCACCGCACTGGAACCGGAGTTCCGGGCCGTGGCGCGTGAGGGCATCATGACGCTGGCCGACAGCATGCCCGCCTACCTCGCCCGCTGGCCCGAACCGCGCCGCGACGAGGCCAGGCTGCGGATAGAGCTGCTCGTCGCCCAGCTCGAGCGGTTCTTCACCCGGTGGGCCATGCAGGGCACCATCGAGGTCACCGCGGAGAAGGCCGCCGCCGTGCTCACCGACGTCTGGTATCCCGCGCTGCAGGCCCCGGCGGGCGACTAGGCGCTACCCGGTGGGCCAGCCGCCGTTGCGTTTGCGCTGGTCCGCCTTGCGGTCGTCGTCACCGGCGAGGTGCTCGATGCCGAGCTTCTCGGCGAACAGATGCCGCTGGGTGATCCAGCCCAGCACCGAGAGCCCGATCCAGGCCAGGGTGGAGGTGATCTGCTGCCAGCCCTGCTCGGGTTCGCGCAGGAACGCCAGCGAGTCGTCCATCCGGCCCAGGCCCGCCAGCACCATGCCCGCGCCGCCGATGGAGGTGAGCCACAGCAGCGCGCGGGCGCGGAAGCGCTGCGCCAGGAAGGCGCCGGCCACGCACATCGCCAGCGCGACGATCATGCTCAGCGCGACGTTCTTGTCCCCCGGCTGCAACACGGTGGCCAGCTTGGCGCCGATCATCGCGCCGGTCAGGCCGCCGATGAAATACGACGCGAACCGGAACACCAGCGAGGTCACCACCCACGCCGAGATCGCGCCGATCAGCGCCACCAGCAGCAACCACCAGAAGGTGGCGTTGAACAGATCCGCGATCAGCCAGCCCAGGCCGAAGCCGATCGCCAGGATGCCCAGGTGCACCGAGCGGATCCCGTAGAAGCACAGCAGCGCACCGACCACCGCGACGACGATGCCGTTCATGGGCGTCCTTCCGACAGGGGTGAGCGCGGACCGAGGCCGACACTAGTTGTCGGGCGCGCGGCGCGGTTCATCCGAATCGGGTGAGGCGGACCGCACCGCAACGGCGCAGGATCGCCCCATGGGAACAACACCTGCGCTGGGCCCGGTCGACTTCCTCGTCCTCACCTTTCCCGGCACCACCGTCGACGACGCCGTCACCGACGCGCTCGCCGAGGTGGTCGGCAACGGCCTGGTGACGCTGCTCGATCTGATCGTGCTGACGATGGACGAGGCGGGGGTGGTCACCGAACTCGAGATCGAGGACGACCTCACCGAGGTCGGCCTCACCGGGCTGACCGCCGCCGACATCGACCTGGTCAGCGACGCCGATGTGGAAGTGGTCCGCACCTCCATGGCACCCGGCAGCACCGCGGCGATCCTGGTCTTCGAACAGACCTGGGCCGCCCGGCTGGCGACCGCGGTGCGCGACAGCCGCGGCGAGGTGGCCCTGCACGTGCAGGTACCGCGCGATGCCGTCGAGACCGCGGTGGCCGCCGCGGCGACGGCCTAGGGAGGATTCGACATGCCGCTACGTAGAGGTCGCGTCGGGCGACCGGGTCTGCTGGGCACCATCGCCCGCACCGCCGTCGTCGCCGGAACGGCCACCGCCACCTCCAACGCGGTGAACAAACGCGCCGCCCGCCGCTCGTCGGAGCAGCAGGCCTACGCCGACCAGCAGGCCTATGCCCAGCAGCCGCCACCCCAGCCCGCCTACGCTCCCCCGCCACCGCCGCCGCAGGCACCGCCCGCCGCACCGGTCGACGTGGTCGCCAAGCTGAAGGAACTGAGCGAACTGCACTCCGCCGGCGCCCTCTCCGACGCCGAATTCGCCGCGGCCAAGGCCCAGTTGCTCGGCTGAGCCGCGGCGGCCCCCGCGATCGATCGCGGGCTCAGGTGCGCGGCACCGGGTGGTCGAGCAGCCGGAGCACGGCGTCGAGACCGGCGGGAGCGTCGGCGAGGGCGTGACTGGTGAATTCGATGATGGCCAGTTCATGGCGGACGACGTAGTCGAAGAACGCCGCCTCGGCGGTGTCGGCGTAGTAGTGGGCGAGGCGATGAAACGCGGGCAGGTAGCGGGTGGTCGTTTCCCGGACCGCGCGCAGTTGCAGCCCATAGGGCAACACGTGCAATCCGCTGCCGCCGATGCGGCCGACGGTGTCGGCGACGGCATTGGTCGACGGAATGGCCGGATGGACGCGTTCGAGGAACGCGCCGACACCGGCCTGGGTGCGGATCTCCAACTCGTGCAGGGCCTGCCATCCGGCGCGGTGCCGAGGTACGGCGGCGTGGTCGGCAGCGGCGGCGAAGAAGGACGAGCCGAGATCCTCCGATTCGACGAGACGTCGGAGATCGGCGGCGATGTCGGTGGGCAACGTTGTCATGAGATCACCTGGCTCCCGCTGCGGCGGATTCGGAGGAGAGGAACCCGGTCACCGTTCGATTGAATTCCTCGGGCTGTTCGAGCATCGGCAGGTGCCCGGTGCCGGGCAGGATCACCACCTGCCGCACCGCCGGGTTCCCCGCGGCGAAGCCGTGCAGATCGGCGGCGGGCGCGATCCGGTCGAGCTCGCCGCCGATCACCAGCGTCGGACGGGTGAGCGACCGCGCGGCGGTGAAGTCGTAGCCGAATCCCTGCCGCAATGTCGACAGGGTGCCCGAACCGCCGACGCCGGCGAGGAAGTGCGCGAACATCTCCGCGGGGATGTCGTCCGGGCGCGGCACATACGGCGCGAGCGCCAGCCTGCGCGCCCAGGGTGTCCGAACGATCAGTTCCTTGATCGACGAGGGCAGCGGCACTCCCGCGGTGGCCGCCTCGATCAGGAAACTCACCAGCCCGGGGTCGCGGCGCAAGGTCGTGATCGGCGCGGCGAACAGCTCCAGCACCGAGGTGATCGGGCCACCGGCCAGCACGATTCGGTCCACCGTGTGCGGCAGGGTCGTCGCGACCTCGCACGCCACCAGCGTGCCCATCGAGTGCCCCACCACATCGATCCGCTCGACCTCGCATCGGTCCCGCAGGGCGTCGATCACCGCCACCGCGTTGCCGATGGTCGCGGCGCGCGGTTTCTCGGAATCGCCGAATCCCGGCAGGTCGACCGCGAGGACCCGGTGCGTGCGCGCCAGCGCCGGGATCGTCGCGGCCCAGTGCCGCCGACAGCCGCCCAGGCCGTGGACGAGGACGCAGACTCGGTCACCGGCCCCCGCCTGCGTGTACGCGACGCGGCGCCCGTCGACGACGAGATCGTGCCGCCGCGGCGCGGTTCGGCGCGCGGATCCGGCGCCGACTGTGGAGTTTCCACCCATCCCTGACTCCTGCACTCTCGGTGAACCGAAGCGGCCCCCCAGATGAATGTCACTCGCTGTCTGAAAGTGACTTTCATAGGCTAGCGGCGCTCGGGCCGGGGGCGCAAGAGGTGACCGCCGAGGACCGGGGGCTCGCGTATCGTTTCGGGGTGCCCGATCCCCTCCGCCCGCCGCAGGCGCCCGGTCTGCTGGAGCGCCGCAAGATTCAGGCGATGCTGGAAATCCAGGATGTCGCCCTGGGGCTGTTCGAGTCCGACGGCTATCGCAAGGTGTCGGTCGAGCAGGTCGCCGCCGCCGCCGGGGTCTCGGCGAGCACGATCTACCGCTACTTCGGCACCAAGGAACAGCTGGTCGTCTGGGACCACATCGACACTCAGGCCCTCACGATCCTGACCGCGGGCAGCGAGACCGTCACCGCCACCGAGCTGTTGGTCGCGGTCGCCGCCGTCGCGCCGATGGTCATCGCGGCCCTGGCGCACGCGGGCGAGGAGCAACGCATCCGGCGGCGGGTCCAGCTGATGACCTCCGAGCCCGAGGTCCGCGCCGGTGAGCTGCTGCAGATCCACGGCCTGGAACACCACATCCGGGAGCTGCTCACCCAGCGGCTCGGGCGTGCCGACATCGACCTGAACATCCGCTACGCCGCCGCCCAGGCCGCCTGGGGCTACCTCGCCGCCGTCGATCACTGGGCCGCGACGGGATTCGGCGAGCCGCTGACCGAGGTTCTCCAACGCGCCACCGATCTCATGATCGAGGCCGTGCGCGCCGTGCTGGACACCGACGGCTGACGACCTCGGGCAAAGTCCGGGTCGTCGAGGTAGCCGACGAGTTCGGCGGCCCTACTGCCGGACCCGGCCGCCGACGGTGTGCACCACGACGACGTCCGGGTTCCACGGCACCAGATCGTCGACCGCGCGCTGCAGTTCCGACACCGGCGGCAGCTGTTGTGGACCGAGCACCGAGACGGTGGCGACGTCGTTCTGCAGGGTCACGTTCACCACCTGCGCCCCCGGCTCGTCGCGCAGCCAGTCCCTGGCGGCGTCGGCGATCTGCCCGGCCCACAGGGTGGACAGCGAATTGAGCACCATCGGAATCGTCACCAGCACCAGAACGGCACCCAGCACGAGGTAGGCCCGACCGCGACGCGCCGTCGCCGCCTCGGCCTCGGCCGCGTACCCGGCGATCAGCAGCACCGCCGTCGCCGTGATGATCATGGCGACGACATTGGACGCGAACAGCACGAACGCCCCGAGCGCGAGCGAGGGCGCCCCCGAACCCAGGCACACGCCGACCACACCCAGCGGCGGCACCAGCGAGATCGCGATCGCGACGCCGGGCAGCACGTCGCCCACGTCGCGGCGGGTGATCGCGACCGCCGCGACCAGGCCGGTGGCCATCGCCGCGGTGAGATCCATCAGCTTCGGTGAGGTGCGCCCGGTGACCTGCGCGTTCGACAGCACATCCACCGGATTCGGCAGCACCTGGGCGAACACGAAACCCAGCGCGACGACGATCACGACCCCCGACAGCACCAGGATCACGCTGCGCCCCACCAGCGCCGCGCGGCCGGTGACCACGCCGAGCGCCACCCCGAGAATCGGCACCGACAGCGGCGCGACGATCATCGCGCCGATGACCGTCGCGGTGGAATCACCGACGACACCGGAGATCGCGATGACCGCCGACAGCACGAGCATGACCCAGAACGCGGATCGTTTCGCCGTGCTGTCCCCGACCGACAGATCCAGGCTGCCGGTGAGCTCGTCCAGCGACCTGCGCTGAGCCGGGGGAACCAGGAATCGCAGCATCGATGCCCCTTCGTCCTCGGAAGTCGCGGCGGGATCAGGGGGTGACGATGGCGAAGTCGGGATCCGGATTGTCCAGGTAGCCGACGAGTTCGGCGAGCTTGGTCGGATCACCGTCGACGACGATGCGGCCGTCGGCGATCAGGTGCGACAGATCCTCGGTACCGAGCAGGGCCGCGCGCAGATTCGCCGTGGTGAGGGTGAAGGTGACGCCGGCGGGCGGCAGGTCGTCGGTCTCCACGTCGAAGTGCACGAGGACGCCGTTGCGGAGCTCGGTGCGGTGCACGAGGCCGGTGTCGGTGAGGTGCCAGTCGATGACGATGTGCGCCGACCACGAGCGCGGACCGTCGACGCGCAGCGCAATCGCGTCGAAGACCTGCTCCACGGACAGCTCCGCGGCGATGTCGGGCGAGGCCGCGACGGTCGGGGTGCCGACCGAACCGTGGCGCAGTTCGTAGGCGCCCATGAGGAAGAAGTTGCGCCAGGTGCCGTTCTCGGAGCCGTAGCCGAGCTGCTCGAAGGTGTCGGCCTGCAGCGCCTTGGCCTCGGCGTTGTCGGGCTCGGCGAAGATCACGTAGTTCAGCACCTGGGTGACCCAGCGGAAGTCGCCGTCGTCGAAGGCCTTGCGCGCCTTGCGGACCACCTCGTCCGCGCCGCCCATGAAGTCCAGGTGCCGGACCGCGGCGTCCACCGGGGTGTGCTGCCACAGGTTGGCCGGGTTGCCGTCGAACCAGCCCATGTACCGCTGGTAGATGGCCTTGACGTTGTGGCTCACCGACCCGTAGTACCCGTGCGTATGCCAGGCCGCCTCGATGGCGGGCGGCAGCTGGATGTCCTCGGCGATCTCGATTCCGGTGGCGCCCTTGTTCAGCGCGCGCAACGTCTGGTCGTGCAGGTAGCCGTAGAGATCGCGCTGCACGGACAGGAATTCGGTGAGCCGCTCGGTGCCCCACGTGGGCCAGTGGTGGGAGGCGAATACGACATCGGCGCGGGCGGCGTAGCGGTTGATCGCCTCGGTGAGGTACTTCGACCACACGTGCGGATCGCGCACCAGCGCGCCGCGCAGGGTGAGCAGATTGTGCAGGGTGTGGGTGGCGTTCTCGGCCATGCACAGCGCGCGGCGGTCGGGGAAGTAGAAGTTCATCTCCGAGGGCGCCTCGGTGCCGGGGGTCATCTGGAATTCGATGGCGATGCCGTCGACGGTGACGGCCTGACCGGTGTGGTCGACGCGAACGGTCGGCGCGATCAGCGTCGGCGTTCCGGTCGAGGTGGTCGGGCCCAGGCCCGCGCCCACCGAACCCAGTGGGCCACGGGGCAATGCCGCGCCGTACATGTAGGCGGCCCGGCGCGCCATCGCCGTGCCCGCGTAGACGTTCTCCTCGACCGCGTGCTCGGTGAACCCGGCCGGCGCGATGATCGGGCACCGGCCCGCGGCGACGTCGTCCTCGGTGGTCACCCCCTTGACGCCGCCGAAATGGTCGATGTGGGAGTGCGAGTAGATCACCCCGACGACCGGGCGATCGCCGCGATGCTCGCGATACAGCGCGAGCCCGGCCGCCGCGGTCTCCGCCGAGATCAGCGGGTCGACGACCAGCACGCCGGTCTCACCCTCGACCAGGGTCATATTGGACAGATCGAGTCCGCGGATCTGGTAGATGCCGTCGGTGACCTCGTACAACCCTTGCAGCGCACAGAGTTTCGACTGCCGCCACAGGCTCGGGTGCACCGTGGGCGGGCAATCGCCGTCGAGGAAGGCGAACTCGTCGCTGTTCCAGACCACCGCGCCCGCCGCGTCCGTCACCACGCCCGGCGTCAGCGCCGCGACGAAGCCGCGTTCGGCATCGGCGAAATCCTGGGCGTCGTCGAAGGGCAGTGCGCGCAACGCCCGATCGGCGCCTGCTGCGACCGTGGCCGAGACATCCTGCTGCTGACTGGTCATGGGGTCCTTCCCACAGGGTGGCGCGACGCTCAGATGAGGCCGACGCGGCGGGCGTTGGTGATGGCGTCGGCGCGGGCGTTGACACCGAGTTTCTGATAGATACCGCGCAGATGGGTCTTGACCGTGTTCACCGAAACACCCATGTTGGCGGCGATATTGATCGCGGTCATGCCGGACGGGAGCTGGCGCAGGACGGCCAGTTCGGTGTCGGTGAGCTGGGGTGCGTCGGTGGCGGGCGCGCGGTGCGAGCGGACCAGGTCGACGAAGGCGTCGTACCGGCCGAATCGGCCGCCCAGCCGGTCCAGTGCCTCGGCGGCGCCCGGCACGTCCAGGAACGGGCGGATCAGGTGTTCCCCGCAGGCCAGGGCCAGGGCCTGTTCGAAGGCGTCCTCGGCTTTGCGCGGCCGGTCGAGCCGGTCGGCGGCGACCCCGACCAGCAACCAGGCGGTGACCAGCGGACCAGCGGTGAGCTGCGAAGCTCCGCCGAGGACGGGTTCGAGCTGGGCCAGCGCCGCGGTCGGCCGGTGGGTGTGCACGGCCAGGCCCGCCTCGGCGACGGCCAGCTGCGGGGTGAGGCCGAACACCCGCAGCGCGTGGTCGACCAGATGCTGCGCATCGGTTTTCGCCTGGAGCCGCAACAGCAACCACAGCACGTCGGTGACCAGCGTGCCGACGCCGAGCAGGCCGGGCGACTCGTCGAGCAGCCGATGGGCCTGCGCGCACAGTGCCGTCGCGACGGCGGCCCGGTCGGTGGCCGCGTCGAAGGTCATGATGCCCGCGTAGATCGCGCCCTGTCGCACCGGCGCGGGCGCGCCTGCCTCGGGCACAGTGCCGCCGGGTGCGCCCGGCAAGTCGACGGCCGAACCCTGCAGGTAGGCACCGTAAGCCGCGATCACCCGGGCGCTCGCCGCCTCGGGCGACCGGGTCAGGTCGTGCCGCTCGGCGCACGCGACGGCGGCCTCGGCCAGGGTGCGTAGCTCGTTGATCCGGCCCGCCGATCCGGCCGCGACGGCCAGCCCGGTCCTGGCCCGCACCGCGATCCGGCCCAGTCCCACTTCCTCGGCGTGTACCAGCGCGTGGCGCAGCGCGGCGGTTCCACCGTCGAGGTCACCGCCGGTGACCGCCGCGGTGCCGCAGTGCAGCGCGGCGTAGCAGTCCACATCGAGCTGGCCCGTCACGGCGGGCAACGGCCAGCGCAACGAGGCCGAATCCCCCACCAGCACCGCCAGTCCCGCGCTGACCGCCCGGTCCAGGGCGGCCGTCCAGGCGGCCGGGACCAGGCGCGAGACCTGCTCGCTGTCCACATGGGCCGCCTCGAGATATACCTCGGCGGCGGCGATCTCGTCGTTCTCGACCGCGACGGCCGCGCGCAGCAGCCGTACGAAGGTGTCGTCGGTGGCCTCGGGCAGGTGCTCGACCGCGGCGAGCAGCAGGTGGCCGGTGCCGTCGAGCACCATGCGCGGACCCCACTCCCGCACGAACGGCACCAGGCCCGGCGCGCCGGGTTCGGCCATGACGTGGTCGAGTGCCGCGCCCGGCATCGCCGCGGCGCCGAACCATTCCGCGACCCGGCGGTGCACGCCGGGCAGGCTGTCGGCCCTGGTGTGGGTGGCCTCGGCGAGCAGATACGCGCGCAGCAGCGGGTGGTAGCTGTGCCACAGCTGGCCCGCCTCGGCCACGGTCTGCATGGGGAAGTTGGCGCGCAGCAGCTCGTCGACGATGCGGGCGGCGTGCTCACCGGCCAGTTCCTCGGCCATCGGCAGGCAGAACCGCGCGGGCACCGCGGTGGCCAGGAGGAATTCGAGCGTCGGCGCGGGCAGCGACTGGATCAGCTCGGCGACCAGGAAGTCGGCGACCGCGTGCGAGGGGCGGGCCAAGGTGGTGAGCGCGGTGTCGCGGTCGTCGGCGTTCGCGGCCACGTAGATGGCGGCGATCCGGACCAGCGCGGCCCAGCCGCGGGTCAGCGCGTGCACCATGGCGAGTTCGGTGTCGTCGAGCAGGCAGCCGTGCTGGGCGAACAGCCGGGCGATCCGCTCCGGGGTGAGCGCGAGGTCGGCGACGCCGAGCCGGGTGAGCCGGCCCGCCAGTTCCAGCGAATGCCAGCGCAGCGGCGGATCGAATCGGCCCGCGATCAGCACGGTGACCGTCGGCGGGAGATGGGTGAGCAGGTGTTCCAGGCCGGCCAGCTGCATCGGATCGGTCAGCAGGTGGGCGTCGTCGACGATGAGCACCGTGCGCTCGGCTGTGGTGAGCGTGGCCACGAGGTCGGCCGCCTGGTCGACCGGTGTGCGCACGGTGGCGTCGGCGGCCATCTCGGCCGACCGGTCCAGCACGCGTGCGATGGCGGGCAGCAGGTCGCCGCTGTCGGCCAGCGCGGCGGTGACGGTGAGCCAGCCGACGGTGGCCGACCGGACCCGGCGCGAGTGGGTCAGCCAGTCGACCAGGGCGACGGTCTTGCCGCTGCCCGCCGGGCCGGACACCAACACGGTGTGCCCGGCACCGGCCTGGGCGCGATCGAAGCGGGCGCTGATCTCGGCGCACCGGACGGCGGCGAAGGACAGCTCGGGGACGCGGACATCGGCGACCGAAGGCATTTCAGCTAACGCGCGGTACGAGGCTGCCACCACCACACTCCTGAGCTCGTCGTCTCCCCTGCGGGTCCGATTCACCAGCAGGTTCGACGGTAGGCGAAACCCGACCTGCGCGTTCGGGAGTCACGGAGCGACGAGCCGATGGTTATGAGATCGACGTCATCGACCAGGTTTACCCATATCGGCTAATTGTTGGCTATCTTCCCCGGTCAGTCCGGCAACCGGGACATCCCGAGCAGGGTGAGCCCGAGGACATCGATGCGAGCGAGCACCCCGCGCATGGCGGTGTTGTCGGCGAGTTCGCCATAGAGCGTGGTGGTTCCGGTGGCCGAATGGGCGCTGCGCCGGAGTTCGGGAAAGGCCGCGACGGCACGTTCGGTCAGCTCGCCCTCGATGACGAACTGGTAGCGAACCGCACCCGACGTCGGCATGTGCCCAGTCTCGGCGCACCGGCGCGCGATCGCCTCATCCGCACGGGGTGAATCCGGCGCCACCTGCGACGAATTGGTCCAGATGATTTTAAACATGTGTTTTTCTGTTTCCCGGACAGCGAGCCGACCGGGTGGATAGTCTCGCCCACACCCACAGCGGTGGGACAGCGCGAAACAGGAGAACACACCATGAAGACCAACCAGGCTCGGCGGGCCGGCTTCGGACTCACAGCACTCACCGCGGTGGCCGCGGCCGGCGTCCTGGTGGCGCCGCAGGCCTCGGCGCTCGTGCAGAGCGTGACCGTCAGCGGCACCACGCATTACGTCGGTACCCCGTACACCGTCACCGCCGACGTCACCGCGACCTCGTTCCTGTTCAAGGTGACCTTCTCCGACAACGGCACCCAGATCGGCGAGCCGGTGTCGGTATCCGACGGCAAGGCCACCATCACCTGGACCCCGTCGACTCCGGGCGCGCACGAGATCAAGGCGGTACAGGAGCTGATCAGCGTCAAGACGGTGACCGTGCAGGTCAGCGAGAAGCCGACCACCCCGACCCCCGGCGGCACCGGCTCGGCCGACCTCGGCGGCCTGCTGACCGGTTCGGCCGGCTGACCCGACCCACGCCTCGACGGCCGCCGCGGAATACCGATCCGCGGCGGCCGTCGTCGTTCGTCACCGATCAGGCCCGGTCGTACGCCTCTTGCAGCGCGGCGATGTCGAGCTTGGACATGCTCCGCAGCGCGGTCCCCACCGCGATCGCCTGCGCGGGCTCGCCGCCCAGCAGCTTGGGCAGTACGGCGGGCGCCACCTGCCAGGACACCCCGAACCGGTCGGTGAGCCAGCCGCAGGGACCGGGCTCGCCACCCTCGGACAGCGCGTCCCAGAGCCGGTCGATCTCGTCCTGGCTGTCCACGATGACCTGCAGCGACGCGGCATCGGTCGGCGGGTGTCCCGGGCCGCCGTTCATCAGGGTGACCGAGTGGCCGTCGAGCTCGATGCCGACGATGAAGGCCGACCCGTCACCCTGACGGGTGACCTCGACGATCCGTGAATTCGGCACCGTCGCGGTGTAGAGCTCGGCGGCGGCTTCGGCCTCGGTGTCGAACCAGAGGAAGGTGGTGACGGACATGATGTGCTCCTTGGGGCTGTGTGTTGGCCTGCTGTCACCCCTTGGTCGGAGCCGTCATCATCGGCTCGACACATCTCCCGAACTTTTCTTCGATTTTTTTCGCGGCAGGCTCCCGGCGTAGCGCACGCCGCGTTCGACCCACTCCCGCAACACCGCGTCATCGGCGACGGTGGCCGTGGTGACGCGGATCCAGCCGGGCATCTCCCGCCCGCGCATCACCATCGGCGTCGCCGTCCCGCCGTCGAGCAGCGCCTCGCCCTCGGCGGGGTCGACCCGCACCATCAGCCCGCCCTTGCCGCTGGCGGCCACAGCCATATTGCCGCCGATCAGGAAGGCGAGCCCGCCGAACATCCGCTGCTCGGTGAGGTCGCGCCCCGGGTAGACGATCTCCCGGATCCGCTCGGCGAGTTCCTCGTCATAGGCCATGGATCCAGTGTGCGCCCGGCCACCGACAGGTTCAGCGCACCGGCGCGGTCAGCGGCGCCGGTGGCGTGCGCGGTGAGGGCGGCGGAGTCGTTGCGCCGGTACATGATCCGTCAGCTCGGGGTGCCGCCCAGCACCTACCGGGCGAACTTCACCACCGCCCGGTAGGCGGGTACGGCGCGTAGGCGGGCGGCGGTGCCGGGGCGAAATAGGCCGACGAGCGGGGATGCCACAGCAGCACCATGGCCGCGACCCCGATCAGGAATGTCACCGCGCTGAAGGCCAGCGACTGCGGGTCGGTCCCCGTGCCGGTGCCCAGGTCGCCCCCGATCACCACGCCGATCACCCCGATCACCGCGAACAGCAGATTGATGCCGAAGAACACGGTCGCGGTGACCCTGGCCCAGTTCTTGCCGGACCGGCACGCGAACGCCATCCAGATCCACAACCCAGCGGACACCGCCGAGGTCAGCAACCCACCGCCGATTCCGGCGTACACCACCAGATCCAGCTCGTCGCCGCGCAGCACGCCACTCGAGGCATGCGACGCGTTGTCGCGGATGGTGTCGATCGTGGTGAGCATGTACGCGGCGCTGAGCACGGTCACCAGGGCGCCCGCCAGCATCACGTAGAACGAGATCTGCACCTGCTGCGGCATCGTCCGGGGCGCGGAGGGTGCCACCGGCTGGTTCGGATAGTGCTGTCCGCCAACGGGATACGGCGGCTGGCCCGGCACGGGCGGTGGATAGGGCACGGATGCCGGATACGGCGGCTGCCCGGGCACGCCCGGCGGCGGCACAGGCTGACCAGCGAAAGCGGCGGTGGCCCCCGGCAGGGCAGGGCCGGCGCCCGCCCACGGGACCGGCGATCCCCCATCGTCCGGGCGCGACTGTCGCCCATCGACCACAGGTCGCGGCACGGGCGCGTCCGAAACAGGCGGCCGCGGCCCCGCGGCGGCACCTGGATACAGCGGCTGTGGAACCGCCGCGTTCGGGGCGCCGGGCGCCCCGGGAACAGCGTCTGGGTACGACGTCAGGTCATCCTGCGGGCGCGGATGCTCGTGGTCTGCGGATGGATCTGGCACGGTGGTCCCCTCCCGGTGAAGTACCGGCCAACTCTATCCGCCGCGGACCGGAGCTACCCGACGACGACGCGCGAGCCCCCGAGCCCGCGCGGCGCCGGGACCGCTCAGCGGACCTGGGCGCGGACCAGGTCGCGAGCGGCGGTGCGGTAGCGGTCGGCGATGAGCCGGACCACCGCGGGATGGACACCGATGGGCTCGGCGATGCCGTCGGCGCCCGCGTCGTGCAGACGCTGGTGGAACAGGCCGTGGGCCAGCAGATACGACGCGACGTAGACCCGTTCGGCGCCGGATTCGCGCAGCTCGGCGACGACTTCGGGGACCCTGGGGGTGCCGGTCGCCACGTAGGCGATGCGGACCGGGGCGCCGAGTTGTTCGGCCAGCATGCCCGCGGCGCGGCGCACATCCTGCCGGGCCCGCGCGTCCGAGGAACCGGCGGCGGCGAAGACCACCGCGTCGCCCGGCCGCCAGCCCGCGGCACGCAGGCGCACCGCCATGATCCTGGTCAGGGCCGGATCGGGGCCCATGGCCGCGGTGACCGCGACCGAGGGATGACCGCTCTCGGCCACCTCGCGCGGCACGTCCTGGTAGACGTGGTAGCCCGAGGCGAGGAACGCCGGAACCAGCACGGCCGGTCCGTCGAGGTCGCGCAGCACCTCCGACGGCGACGGGCCGAGCACGTCGACGAAGGCGGTGCGCAGCGCCGGATTGGGCGCCGCCGCCGCGGCTTCGGCGCCTTCCGCGCGCACCGACACCGCGGCACCGAGTTCGGTGGCCACCGCGTCGGCGAGCGCGGCGATCATCTCCACGCCGCGCGCGCTCCGGGTGCCGTGCGCGACGAGCACCAGGGCCGGCTCACCCGGCCGCGCGGTACTCACCACGCCCCGATCGCGTGCGCCGGACGCGGCGACCGGGCCGGCGTGCCGATCCCGGCCTGATGCGGCGACTGCACCGGCGGACGGCCCACCGGCGGGTCGGCGCAGTCGGCGGCGTCGAGCGCGAGGCGGTAGCCCCGCTTGACGACGGTCTGGATGGCCTTGGGGGTACCGAGGCCGGCCCGCAGACGGGCGATGGCGGTCTCCACGGCGTGGGTGTCGTCGCCGCCGCCGGGCAGCGCCGAGAGCAGGTCCTCGCGGGAGACGACCCGGCCGGGCTGACGGGCGAGCGAGCGCATCAGCGCCATCGGCGCGGGCGCCAGCTGACGTACCTCACCGTCGACGACGACACAGCCACCGCGCACGCTGATCAGATGACCGGCCGCGTAGATGCGGCTGGCCCGGCGCGGCAGTTCCTCGGCGACGTGGCGGGCCAGCGCACCGAGGCGCGCACGGCCCGGCATGGTGGTCGGCACGCCGAGTTCCTCCAGCGGCGCCGCGGTGATCGGGCCGACGCAGGCCGCGAGCACCCGGCCGCGCAGCGCGTGCAGCACCGACTCGAGCAGCCCGGTCTCCTTGGCCCGCATCAGCAGCGAGGCCACGGCGGGCGCGCTGGTGAAGGTGACGCAGTCCAGGCTGCCGGAGATGATCGACTCGATCATGTTGTCCATCGGGCCGCGATCGGCCGGCGGCTCCCACCGGTACACCGGCACCGGCACCACGTCGGCGCCGGCGCAGCGCAGCACCTCGCAGAAGTCCGGAACCGGCTCCCACTCGGTGGTCGCGCCGTGCAGCTGCACCGCGATCCGCACCCCTTCGACGCCCTCGGCGAGCAGGTGGTCGAGCACCTCGGCCGAGGACTCCGAGGCGGGCGACCATTCCTCGCGCAGTTCGGCGGCGCGGATGGCGCCCTTGGCCTTGGGGCCGCGGGCCAGCATCCGGGTCGCGGCGAGGGTGTCGCGCAGCGTCTCGGCCAGGCCCCAGCCCTCGGCCGCCTCCATCCAGCCGCGGAAGCCGATGCCGGTGGTGGCCACGGTGATCTGCGGCGGATCGGCGATCAGCAGCTCGGTGACGCGCTCGAGTTCGGTGTCGTCGGCCAGCGGGATGATCCGGATGGCCGGGGCGGACACCACGGTCGCGCCCTTGCGGGTGAGGAGGGTGCCGAATTCCTCGGCGCGGCGCGCCGCGGTGACACCGATGGTGAAACCGGCAAGGCCGTTGCCGCTGTCGGTAGGTCCAGTCATGTACTCAGCCGTCCGAGGATTCGAGGCCCGCGACCGGCACCGGCTCGTTGGATACCGCCACGACGCCACCGTCGAGCCGCACGGCGTACACCGGGATGGAGTGCGTGTCGTCGTCGAGACAGCGGCCGTCGATCAGCGAGAAGGCCTGCTTGAGCAGCGGCGAGGCGACGACGGGGACGCCGCCGCGATCGCCGACGATGCCGCGCGACATCACCGCGGCCCGGCCGAACGGATCGATGTTGCCGACGGCGGCGAGCGTGCCGTCCGTGAGCAGGAACAGTGCGGCCTGCCTGCCACCCTTCAGCAGGACTGCGACGCCGCGGCCCGGGATCAGGAAGTCGAGCCGGCACGCCTGGGTCCAGGTCGCCGTCTCCGTGGTGATGGTGGGTGTGTCGATAACGGTCATCGGTTCCTCCTCCGAACGCCTTACCTATTGGTACAGGCGCCCTGTTTCCGCAGGGTTAAGCGTTTATTTCCCGGCCGGTGCTGTGTCCGAGCCAACACCGACAGGCATGCCGGGCAGACCCAGGAGCACGGGAACCTTGCGCTCACCGCTGTCGTCGAACGAGATCGTGGGGTCGGTCTCGTCAGGGGCATTGACGAAGGAGACGAACCGGGACAGCTTGTTCTCGTCCTCGAGCACCGCGGCCCACTCGTCCTTGTAACCGTCGACGTGCTTGGCCATGGCGGCCTCCAGGTCGGCGGCGATGCCCAGGCTGTCGTCGCAGACGACGCCCTTGAGGTAGTCCATGCCACCCTCCAGGGCCTCCTGCCACGGCGCGGTGCGCTGCAGGCGGTCGGCGGTGCGGATGTAGAACATCAGGTAGCGGTCGATGTACTTGATCAGCGTCTCGTCGTCGAGCTCGCCGGCCAGCAGCACGGCGTGCTTGGGGGTCAGACCGCCGTTGCCGCCGACGTAGAGGTTCCAGCCGTTCTCGGTGGCGATCACGCCGACGTCCTTGCCGCGGGCCTCGGCGCATTCGCGCGCGCAACCCGACACGGCCAGCTTGAGCTTGTGCGGCGAGCGCAGCCCGCGGTAGCGCTTCTCCAGCAGCACGGCCATGCCGACCGAGTCCTGCTGGCCGTAGCGGCACCAGGTGGAACCGACGCAGCTCTTGACGGTGCGCAGCGACTTGCCGTACGCGTGGCCGGACTCCATGCCCGCGTCGACCAGGCGCTGCCAGATCGGCGGCAGCTGGTCCACGGTGGCGCCGAACAGGTCGATGCGCTGACCACCGGTGACCTTGACGTAGAGGCCGAACTCCTTGGCGACCTCGCCGATCACGATCAGCTGCTCGGCGGTGACCTCGCCACCGGGCATCCGCGGCACCACCGAGTAGGTGCCGTTCTTCTGCAGGTTGGCCAGGAAGTGGTCGTTGGTGTCCTGCAGCGCGGCCTGCTCGCCCTCGAGGATGTGATCGCTCGAGGTGGAGGCCAGGATGGAGGCGACGGTCGGCTTGCAGATGTCGCAGCCGGTGCCCTTGCCGTGCTTGGCGATCAGCTCCGAGAAGGTACGGATGCCGGTGACCTGCACGACCTGGAACAGCTCGGCGCGCGACTGGGTGAAGTGCTCACACAGCGCCTTGGACATCTCCACGCCCGACTGCTCGAGCAGCTTCTTGATCATCGGCACACAGCCACCGCAGGAGGTACCCGCGTTGGTGCAGCTCTTGATGGCCGGGATGTCGCAGGCGCCCTCGGCGATCGCGCCGCAGATCGAGCCCTTGCTGACGTTGTTGCAGGAGCAGATCTGGGCGTCGTCGGGCAGCGCGTCGGCGCCCAGCTCGGCGCCGGCGGGCGAGATCAGCGCGGCGGCGTCGGCGGGCAGCGGACGGCCGACCAGCGGGCGCAGCGCCGCGTACTGGCTGGCGTCACCGACCAGGATGCCGCCGAGCAGGGTCTGCGCGTCGTCGGAGACGACCAGCTTGGCGTAGGTGCCCTTGGCCGCGTCGTGCAGCACGACCGACAGCGCGCCCTCGGTGGTGCCGTGCGCGTCGCCGAAGGAGGCCACGTCGACGCCCATCAGCTTCAGCTTGGTGGACATGTCGGCGCCGGGGAACTCGCCCTCGCCGCCGAGCAGGCGGTCGGCGACGATCTCGGCGGTGGTGTAACCGGGCGCGACCAGGCCGTAGCAGATGCCCTCGACCGCGGCGCACTCGCCGATCGCCCAGATGCTGGGGTCGCTGGACTGCAGGGTGACATCGGTCAGGATGCCGCCGCGCGGGCCGAGCTCGAGGCCGGCTTCCTTGGCGACCGCGTCGTGCGGGCGGATACCGGCGGAGAACACCACCAGGGAGGCGTG
Organism: Nocardia asteroides; assembly: GCF_900637185.1. Taxonomy (NCBI): domain Bacteria; kingdom Bacillati; phylum Actinomycetota; class Actinomycetes; order Mycobacteriales; family Nocardiaceae; genus Nocardia; species Nocardia asteroides. The sequence goes on from NZ_LR134352.1 coordinate 6,270,091, forward strand.
GATCTCGGACTCGTCCGACAGGTGCAGGGTGACGTTGTGCGGGCCGTCCTCCTCGATCGAGACGATCTTGGCGGTGCCGACGCCGGTGTGCACGTTCAGGCCGATGTCGGAGACCAGCTGCTCGAGGATCGCGCCGCCGCCCGCGTCGACCTGGGCGGGCATCAGGCGGTCGTTGAACTCGATGACGTGCGGGGTCATCCCCATCAGGCGCAGCGCGTTGGCCGCTTCCAGACCGAGCAGACCGCCGCCGATGACCACGCCGTGCGCGCCGGGACCTGCGGCTTCGGCGGCGGCGCGGATGCCGTCGAGGTCGTCGATGGTGCGGTAGACGAAGCACTCGGGCAGGTCGTGGCCGGGGACCGGCGGCACGAAGGCGTAGGAGCCGGTGGCCATGACCAGCGCGTCGTAGGCGATGACGTCGCCGTTGGAGCTGGTGACGGTCTTGGCTTCGCGGTCGATCGAGGCGCCGCGCTGGCCCAGTCGCAGGTCGACCAAGGCGTCGCCGTCGTACATGTTGCCCGGCAGCGCCAGCTCGTCGGGGTTCCAGTTGCCGACGTAGTAGGACAGGCCGACCCGGTCGTAGGCGGGCAGCTTCTCCTCGGAGAGGACGACGACCTGCCACTGACCGGCCTCGTCGCGGGCGCGCAGGGCCTCGACGAAACGGTGACCGACCATGCCGTGGCCGACCACGACCACTGTTTTGCGAGTGCTGTTCATGAGAGTGACCTCCTTGATGATGGTCGGTTTGTCAGCGAGCCGACGTCTTGGCCGACGAAGCGGATGTTTCGGCCTCGAGGACCAGGGACTCGGCCTCGACCACGACATCGGAGTCGGAGGACACGGGGGACAGACGGGGACGACGCAGGAACACCGTCCAGGTGACGGCCGCGCAGACCACGTAGAAGGCGAGGAACACCCAGAACGCGGTGGTCGCGGAGTTGGTGCTGGCGTAGGAGGTGCGCAGCACCATGTTGATGCCGACGCCGCCGAGGGAACCGATCGCGCCGACGAAGCCGATCAGGGCGCCACCGGTGTTCTGCGACCAGGCGGCCTGCTCGGCGCGCGGCATCCGCAGGCTCTTGGACTTGGCCTCGAACACCGACGGGATGATCTTGGTGACGGCGCCGTTGCCGAAACCGGAGAGCACGAACAGGGCGATGAAGCCGACGACCAGGAAGGCCATGGTGGCGCCGGAGGCGATCCCGTTGTTGCGGTCGGCCATGGTCGAGGCGGCGATCACGATCAGCGCGGCGGCCATCATGGCGCCGAAGGTGCCGATCGCGACCTTGCTGCCGCCGATCCGGTCGGCCATCTTGCCGCCGTAGGGGCGGGCCAGCGAACCGAGCAGCGGGCCGATGAAGGCGATCGAGGCGGCGTGCACGGCGGCCTGGGCGGCGGTGTCGCCACCGGCCTTGAAGCTGATCTGCAGGATCTGGCCGAAGGCGAAGCTGTAACCGATGAACGAGCCGAAGGTGCCGATGTAGAGGAACGCGATCGCCCAGGACTGCGGCACCCGCAGGGCCTTGCCCATGTAGGACAGGTCGGCCTTCTGGTTGCGCAGGTTGTCCATGTACAGCGCGGCGCCGACCGCGGTCGCACCGACGAGGACCAGGTAGATCGCGCAGATGAGGTAGGCGTAGTCGCCGCCGAGGGTCACCAGCACCAGCAGGCCGAGCAGCTGGATCACCGGGACGCCGATGTTGCCGCCACCGGCGTTCATACCCAGCGCCCAGCCCTTGAGCCGCTGCGGGTAGAAGGCGTTGATGTTGGTCATCGACGAGGCGAAGTTGCCGCCACCGACACCGGCGAACGCGGCCACGATCAAGAAGGTCGTGTACGAGGTGCCCGGCTGGGTGACGAAGTACAGCGTCAGCAGCAGCGGGACCAGCAGCAGCAGCGCGCTGAAGATCGTCCAGTTGCGGCCGCCGAAGCGGGCGGTGGCCACGGTGTAGGGGATCCGCAGGAATCCGCCGACCAGGGTCGGCATGGCGACCAGGAAGAACTTGCCCGCCGGATCGATGCCGAACTTGTCGGTGGGCATGAACAGCACCATCACCGACCAGATCGACCACACCGAGAACCCGATGTGCTCGGCGAACACCGACCAGATCAGGTTGCGCTTGGCGATGTCCTTGCCGCCGGCCTCCCAGGCCGCGACATCTTCGGCATCCCAGTGCTCGATGTCGTGGTTACGCTTCAGCGTGCTCAAGTTGGGCCTCCCAAAAGTGCGATGGCCCAACGGTAGGAAATGGGTATTGCCGGAATGCTGCGGGAAATGTCGCCCGAATCAACGGTTTCTCACGAATCCCCGATCAGGGAGGTGAGATCGGGGCTTTTGTTTCCGGCATGTGACACAACGATTTCCGCACGTAAGGAAGCAGCCGGAAATCGGCATACACCTCGGTGAGGGTGTGATCTACACAGCATTACTCCGCACGCACACCGGCGCAACTCGAACAGTGAGAATTTCGCGGCTCAATTCCAGGTGTCCTCGAGCATGCGCGGCTTGCAGGCCTGCCAGGCACCGGCCAGCAGCACCGCCAGCGCCACCAGCAGCATGCCGAACGGGGCCAGCCAGCCACCGGTCCAGGTGTGCAGCATGCCGAACAGCAACGGCCCGACACAGGCCACGGCGTAGCCGACACCCTGGGTGAAACCCGACAGCGCGGCCGAACCGTGCGGGGTGTGGGTGCGCAGGTTGATCAGGGTCAGCGCCATCGGGAAGGTGCTCGGGCCCAGGCCCAGCAGCACCACCCACAGCACCGGCGCGCCCATCGGGGCGATCAGCAGACCGGCGAAGGCGACGACGAACAGCACCATGCAGCCGACGACCACCGGGAACGGGTTGCGCATCCGCGACACCACGGTCGGGGCGGCCAGCGCGGGAATCAGCCCCATCAGCGCGAACAGCCCGACCATGCTGCCGCCGAAGGCCGCGCTCGCGCCCGCGTCGGACAGGATCTTGGGCAGCCAGGCGAACATCGCGTAGGTGGTCAGCGAGGTCATGCCGAACATGGCGGCCATGCCCCAGGCCACCGGGGAGCGCCACACCTTGCCGGGAGCCGCGGCGGGCTCGGCCGGCAGCGCGGTGACATCGTGCAGGTCACGACCCTTGCGGTCGCGCAGCACGAACAGCCACGGCACGGCGGCGGCGAAGCCGACGATCGCCCACACACCCATCGAGATGCGCCACCCGTGATCGTGGGCCAGCGGCACCGCGACGAACGCGGGCACCACGGTGCTGATCTGCACCATCACGATGTAGAGGGAGCTGATGGCGGCCAACTGGTCGGCGAAATACCGCTTGACCAGCGGCGGGATCACCACGTTGCCGATGCCCATGCCGAGCAGCACCACCGCGGAGAAGGCCAGCAGCTCGCCGGTGCCCGCGGCGAACGCGCGGGTCAGCGAGCCCAGACCGGCCAGCAGCATCGCCAGCAGCACCGTGCGCTCGAGCCCGTACCGGCGCACCAGCAGCGGCGCGATCAGCCCCGCGACCGCGAACATCGCGGTGGGCAGCATGCCGAACACCCCGACCACCGCGGTCCCGTACCCGATGTCGGCGCCGATCTCCTCGGCCAGCGGACTGAACGCGGTGACCGCGGCGCGCAGGGTGAGGGCCGACATGACAATGGCCGCCAGCACGAGCAGGCGGCCTTCGATCAGCGCGCGGGTGCGGCTGCGGGTGCCCACATCGGGCACGGAGCTGGTATCGGGGAGGGTCGCGGTCACCGACAAATCATAGGATGACCCGATGATCGGTGCAATGATTTGTGAGCAGCGGTACCCTTGCGACGTGCAACCCGTCCGGCGAACCAGCCTCATCGCCCAGGTCACCGAGCAGCTTCGGGCCGAAATCCGTTCCGGCCGTTGGCCGACCGGCCAACGGATCCCGACCGAACCCGAGCTCACCGAGCTCACCGGGACCGGGCGCAACACCGTGCGCGAGGCCGTGCAGGCCCTCGTGCACGCGGGCATGCTCGAACGCCGTCAGGGCTCGGGCACCTATGTGATCGCCACCTCCGAGGTGGGCGGCACCCTGGCCAAGTACTTCGCCGACGCCGAGGAGCGCGACATCCTCGAGCTACGCCAGGCCCTCGACACCACCGCGGCCGGTCTGGCCGCGCGCCGCCGCGACGACACCGACATCGCCAATCTGCGCAGGCTGCTGGCCGAGCGCAGCAACCGCAACTGGACCGAACCGGACCCGGTCGCCATCGCCGCCGACGTGGAGCTGCACCGGGCGATCGTCGTCGCCAGCCACAACGCGGTATATCTGGAGTTCTACGATTCGCTGCTGCCGATCATCGAGCACGTGATCCACGCGCGCACCGCCCGTTCCGACGACGCCTACGACACCGAGCACGCCGAACTCGTGCAGGCCGTCATCGACGGCGACGCCGACAAGGCCATGCAGGCGACCCGCTGCTTCCTCGGTTCGCTCATCGCCGAGTATCCGGATCGCTGACACCGGAACCTTCTCTACGGCCAGGTAACCGAGCAGTCACCGACCGGCGCTTCGGTCGGTGAGCCCGAGTTGCCGGGAACGTCACCTGAAGCCACGGTCACGCAACAACCGGCTCCTACCGTTTTATCTCGACCCCGCAAGGAACGCATCGCCGCCGGCGCCCGACGACGATGCGCCTCCGCAGAGCCCGATCGAGAGGAAGCCGATGACCGCGATCGCCGCCACCGGCCAGGAGACGGAATCCCCGTCCTTCGAATATCAGAAGAAGGGCCGCTGGCTCACCCAGTGGAACCCCGACAATCCGGCGTTCTGGGAAGCGGGCGGCAAGCAGACCGCCCGCAAGAACCTCTGGTTCTCCGTCTTCGCCGAGAACCTGGGCTTCAGCATCTGGGTGATCTGGGGTTCCATCGTCACCGCCATGGGTTCGGCCGGTTTCGAGTTCCTGGCCGGCCTGGGCAAGGGCAACCCGACCGCGGTCAGCAACGCGCTGCTGCTGACCTCCGTCCCGACCCTGGTCGGCGCCGCCCTGCGCATCCCCTACACCTTCGCCGTCCCGAAGTTCGGTGGACGCGCCTTCACCGCGTTCAGCGCGGCGATGCTGTTCATCCCGACCCTGGGCATCATCTACTTCGTCAACCAGCCGGGCACCCCGATGTGGGTGTTCCTGGTGCTGGCCTCGCTGGCCGGTGTCGGTGGCGGTAACTTCTCGTCCTCGATGGCCAACATCTCGTTCTTCTTCCCCGAGGGCAAGAAGGGCGCAGCGCTGGGCCTCAACGCCGCGGGCGGCAACCTCGGTGTCGCGCAGACCCAGCTGATCGTGCCGCTGCTGATCACCCTGGGCACGCACGTGATGGCCAAGGACGCGGGCGGTTACCGCTTCGGCATCACCCTGGCCGTGCTGTTCTGGCTGCCGTTCATCGCGGTCGCCACCCTCGGCGCGCTGTACTTCATGGACTCGGTCACCGAGGCCAAGTCCGACGGCAAGTCCTACAAGCTGGCCCTGACCAACCGGCACACCTGGGTGATGGCGTTCCTCTACATCGGCACGTTCGGCTCGTTCATCGGCTTCTCCTTCGCCTTCCCGACGCTGATCAAGGCCACCTTCCCGGACCTGGCCAAGATCGGCTGGATCACCACCCTGGGCAACCTGGCCTTCCTCGGCGCGCTGGTGGGTTCGTTCAGCCGCCCGTTCGGTGGCTGGGTGGCCGACAAGGTCGGCGGCGGCGCCAAGATCACCGTCTATGTCTTCGGCGGCATGTCGATCGCGGTCGCGTTCATCGTGCTCGCGGTGGACCTCAAGAGCTTCCCGCTCTACCTGGCCGCGTTCCTGGCGCTGTTCGTGCTGGCGGGCATCGGCAACGGTTCCACCTACCGGATGATCCCGTCGATCTTCAACGCCACCGCCAAGAAGTACGCCGCCGAACACGGCATCGACATCGCCGAAGCCGCCATCTCGGCCAAGCGCCAGGCCGGTGCCGCGATCGGTGTGATCGGCGCGGTGGGCGCCGCGGGCGGGTTCGTGGTCCAGCAGGCGCTGCGCCTGTCCAATGTCCACCTCAAGACCATGGCCCCCGCCTTCTGGGCCTACGCCGCGGTGTTCCTGGTGATGGCGGCGGTCACCTGGTGGTGCTACCTGCGCTCCAGCTTCGCCACCGACCGGGTCCCCTCGCTGGCCTACGCCAGCGTCTGAGTAACCACCTGTCCCACCCCGAAAGCCACGTCCGGCCTCCCCTCGCCGGACGTGGCTTTCGGCTGTGTGCCAACACCTTTCGGCCGCGATGGTGGCCACGAGCACCGATCTGCCCTTACCCTGGAGTTCAGACTTGCACCGGGGCGGCAGAGGTGAGCGGTATTGGAATCCTCGAACGAGCAGGCAGAGCTACGATTCCGATCCGCCACCGTCGACGATCTGGCCGCCATCGCCGAGCTCGAATCGCACGAATTCATGCCGCTGGCCTATCCCTATTTCGCGCTGCGGCAATTGTTCGATATCCACGGTTCGCAATGGGTGGTCGCCGATCTGGCAGGTTCGATTTGCGGGTACGCGCTGGTGGCCGTCGGCAGGCGGTCGGCGTGGCTGATCGGGCTGGCCGTGTCGGCGCGTTTCCAGGGGCGCGGACTCGGCCGGTCGCTGCTCGACCGCGCGGTGGCCCGCTGCCGGTCCTCCCAGGTGGAGGCCATCTTCATCACCGTGCGCCCGTCGAATGTGCCCGCCGCGAATCTGTACAAGGATTCCGGCTTCACCTGGGTGGACCACGAGGACCAGTATTTCGGCGCCGGTGAACCACGAGATCTGCTGGTACACCGCATCACCCACGACTGGGCGGCCGCCGATCCGGATGATCGGCGCTGGCACAAAGATCGCGGACCGGTCGACGACGGATGACCGAATACGCCGAGCACGACCGGCTGGGCGATTTCGTCGCCTCCAAGACCACCCTGATCCGCAGGCACGCCGGGGCTTTCGCCGACGTGATCACCGATTTCCAGCGCGCGCCCGGAGCCGCCACCGAATACACGCTGCTCGACGAACTCAATCATCGCGTGGAACAGTTTCTCGCCGACTATGTTCCGCCGTCCTCGCGCCGGATCGGCGACAGCCTGGTCTTCGCCCACCTCTACCGCGACGCCGATCCCGACGTCCTCGACAACGCGGGTCGCGAACTGGCCTGCGAGACGGTGCTCACCGCGCTGTTCGCCGCCGAGGTGGAATTCCGCGGCCCGCTGCGGCTGAGCCGCACCCAGTCGGCCCTGCTCGCCGAGCGGTACGAGGAACTGGGCGAACAACTCTCGGCGCACAAGCTGCCCGCGCACGCGGCCCTGGCCTACCGCCAGGCCTACCGATTGCACACCATCACCGAGAACCCGCGCGGCCAGGACCGGTGCGGGCTGAACCTGGCCCGCGCCAAGACCAGGGCGCGCAACCCACGCTGGCGGCGGGCGCCCGGTATCGCCTCGGACCTGCTGTGCGGCTACGGGTATCGGCCGTTCCTGCTGCTGGCCTGGATCGCGGTGGAGATCGCGCTGTTCGTGCTGGTCTTCTACCTGTCGAGCACCGGGATCGGGGTCGCCACCGCCACCCGGGTGGGGCTGCTCAATTTCCTGAACCCGGTCGGCACCGAGGGGTTGCCACCGCTGAGCACCTTCGCCCAGACCACGCTGATCGTGGAGTCCTACGCCGGTATCGTGTCGACCTCGGTGTTCTTCGCGCTGCTGGTGCGCCAGCTGTTCCGGCTGTGATCACCACCGGGCCTGGCTGCGGGTCAGCGCACTGAGGGTGGCCACCGCGACCCGGTCGCGCAGCTGGCCGATGCGCGAGTTCCACTGCACCGTGAACCCGGGATCGGCCTCGAGCCCCACCCACAGGCCGCGCAGTGGCGGCGGGGTGAACGCCCCGGGCAGCCACAGGTGCACCAGATGCTCCAGCAGCGGGGTGAGCACCTGCGCGGGCGAGCTGCGCGACAGCTCGGCCATCTCGGCCTCGTCGATCACCTCGGTGAGCACCGTGAGCAGCCAGTCGTGCAGGGCCAGGTCCTCGCAGAAGCCCTGCACCGCCGCCAGTTCCACCTCGTCGCCGACGACCACCGAGGCGAGCCGGGTCTCCTCGTCGAGCAACACGAACGACATGCTCGGCGCCGCACCGTGTTCCACCCTGGCCGCCCAGCGCAGCCGGGACGCGCCGGTCTGGATCGGCGGCTTCTGGTTCAGCATGGGATCGGTGCGCACCCGCATGTGCAGGCGGGCCGCGATCGCACCGGGGTCGAGGGTGGCGACGGTGGGGTCGCCGGTGCCGAGGAACCCCTCGACGAGCAGACTGCCGACATCGGCCGGTATCCGGGTGAGGATCTCGACGATGCCGATCCGCCCGAGGTAGTGCCCCCAGCCGCGCCGGTGGGTCCCCTCCCCCGCGGTGACCGCCGCCATGGCCGAGCTCTGCAGGATCCGCCCACCGGTGACGACGGCGTGCGCGGCGACCGTGCCCACCGCCCGCACCCGCGCGCGATTCGGCGTCGCGAGCCTGCAGTCGACCCCTTCAGCGATCACCGGGGACTGTGCCCAGCTGACCGGCCGTTCCCGCGATTGCACGCGACGGCCGCGAACCAGGGTCAGCAATTCCGCCGCCGACCCGCGGCTCAGCGCCGCCGACTCCGGAAGCAGGCCGGTGCGCACTTCGCCCAGAAGTGCCAGCGGACCACCGCTGCGTTGCATTGCTGCAGCGTAACTGGTTTGCGCAGGTGAGGGCATGCGATCAGACGGAGCTGAGGAAGTGGTGCGAGAGCCGGTCGGTGACGTCGTCGGTCATCGTGATCCCCTGCTCCCGGGCGCGGCGGGCGATCAGCGCGACGACGGCCGGGTCGGGCTGCACATGGTCGAGGATCATCCGCACCGCGTGCTCGATTCCCACGTACCGCTGCGGCAGCAGCGACAGCGAGCGGAACGCGGCGAAGGGCGCGGCGCGCTCCTGCAACCGGATCACGCTCGGGAAATCGCTCCAGCGGGCGGGCCATTCGTGTCCCGGCGCCCAGTACTCCGCGTCCACGACGGCCTTGCCCTCGTAGCGCAGCATCCCCAGGCGCAGCAGCTGCCACACCGACGCCAGGAACGGACACGACCACAGCACGTCCTGGCCGGCGCCGCGGTCGCGCCACATCTCGACGTCGAGGAAGATGGAGTGGTTGCGCGCGGCGAACTCCACCGGCGGCCGGTAGCCGACCTCCATGGCCTGGCCCGGCTCGTGATCGCTGGAACGATCGCCGTTGCACAGCCAGCCCGACTCCGCGGTCGGCGGCCTGCGCCCGGTGCTGCCGGGCGCGGGCTCGGCGACGATGGAATCGGCCACCATCTGCGCCAGCGGGATCCGGGGTTCGTCGTGCTGGCGGCGCAGGTACTTGCTGCACCCGGCCTCGCTGGCCAGGTAGTCGATCCGGACGCCGCAGTCGCCGGCGATGCGCAGCAGTTTGGGCACGATGCGGCGGGGGTCGGCGTCGGTCTGGAAGTAGTCGTCGAGCAGGAAGCAGGTGCTCACCCGCACCCGGGACGGGCCACCGGCGACCTCGCCGAATTCCCGCCTGGCGATATCGGTGAAGGCCTCGAGCAGCGGGGCGACCCGGCGGAACTGGGCCTCGATGGCCGCTTCGCCGTTGAGCAGATCCGACATGTAGAAATGCCCGACCTCGATCGACAGGTGCGCGAGCGGAACATCCTCGACTCGAACGGACGCCGTCGACTCGGCGTAGACGGCGCCACCCACAACCACTGCCCCTTGTCAACCCGTCGGGATAGAATCGCTGGCGATTCTAACCACCACGTGGGCAGTGCACAGCCGGAACACGCCCGGTCGAATTTTCCCCTCCCGCAGTCCTTTTCGCAACCTTTGCCGGGATTGTGGCTTGTGCCCGGCTACACCCGGACCCAGGTGGCGCGATCCCACAGCCGTCGCGCCAGTTCCTCGAAGGCGTCGACGGTGGCGCGGTTGGCGATGCCCGCGTTCACGTCCGCGTCGAGCACGATCTGCTCGCGCCATTGCAGCACCGGTTCCACCGGCGTCTCCCCCAGCAACGCGCCCGCGCCGAGCCGGTACTCCGCGGCCAGCGAGCGCAGCGCGTCGTTCTGCTTGAGCAGCCAGGCGGCCTGCGGTCCGCCGCTGGCCGCGTGCTCGTCGGTGACGCGCGGAACGGCGGTGCGCACGAAGCGGATTCGCGCGAGCAGGTCGTCGGGCGCGTAACCGAGTTCGACGCCGGTCTTCAACAGGCCCTTGGGCCCGTGCACCAAGCCCTGGGCGGCCATCAGATGCTGGCGGGTCCAGCGGTGATAGACCAGCCAGCACACCTCCTTGTCCGGCATGTCCTGCGGCCTGGTCGCCTCCAGCGCGATCTGCATGGCCACCGATCGGCCCGCGCTCAGGTCCACGATCACGACCTTGTAGGTGCTGTCCAGGTCGAGCAGCAGCTCGCGGCAGCGGCGCACCACCTGGGTGTCGTTGGCCGACATGGCCTCGCCGCCGCCCTCGTCGCCGGGCAGCAGCACCAGCTTGCCGCCGCGCGAGCGCTGGCTGCGCAGCGCGTCGCGGTTGGTGTTGGCCCGCACGTCGATGCGCTGCGGCAGGGTGTTGTGACCGCGCAGATACGAGTGCAGGCCGTTGCCCGGCTGGGTGCCACGTTCGACCGCGCTGATCTCGAACAGCGCGCCCGCGGTGGGCGAGCCGAAGTCGAAGTCCAGGTAGGCCGTGCTGATGCCGCGCAAACCCAGCCGGTAGGCCAGGTTGCAGCTGGTCACCGACCGCCCGGTGCCGCCCTTGTCCGAGGTGGCGAAAACGATCATGTGATCAGGTGCTCCTCATCGCGTCGAGACGAGCGTAGGCGAGCCGGTCGAGTTCGATCAGGGCCGCCGAGGCCAGCGTGAACGCCGTTCCCGGTTGCAGATTCACCACGTCGCGCGCCCTGGCCAGCTGCTGCTCGACGCCGTCGAGGGCGATGCGGTTGGCCGAGGTGTCCTCGACGCTGACATTGAGCATCTCCTGGTTCAGCAGGTGCTCGGCCTCGTTGAGCAGCTCGACCGCGCGCACGACCATGGCGGGCGACCGCAACGGCGCCTCCCGGTAGGTGCGGTCGGCGGTGACCAGGCATTCGATGACTCGCTCGGTCATGTACCAGGACGGCAGGGTCTGACCCGCCCGCGCCGCGGCGCCGAAGGCCGCGCCGGGGTCGTCCCACAGGCCCGCGGCGTCGCCCTCGGTGATCATGCGCAGGTCGAGGTGGTCCATCACCTTCTTGGCCAGCTCCATCAGCCGGTCGCGCGCGGTGATGTTGCCGGACAGGCGGGCCGCCTGCAGACTCCGCTTGAGCAGCACCGGCGCGAAGTCCGAGGCGATCCACTCCAGCCGGGGACCGCCGCCCTCCACGAGTTCGCTGCCGCGCAATGTCATCCGGACACCGGGGTGGTGCAGCGACACCGACGGGTCGTCCTGGGTGGGTCTGCGGATGATGCGGCCGCGCCGGGCCAGCTCGTCGAAGATGCCGATCGCGCGGGTGAGGTCGTCGTCGGAGGCGGTGCGGGCCACCAGTTCCTGGATCAGCACCGCCGACACGATGAGGGAGAAGTAGTCGGACTCCTCGCCGTCGGAGGTGCGCCACGGAATGTCCTCCAGCGGCCAGGTGCCGCTGCCGAACCGCGCGACCGTGGCCCAGTAGCGCTGGGTGATGTCCCAGCGGATGCGCAGCGCCTCGGCCAGGCGGTACTGGGTGTCGTCGAGCAGGTCGAGCTCTCTGGTGCGCTGGGAGAGCACGTCGTTGATGCCGTCGAGCGCGGTGATGGTGAAGTACAGGTAGGGCCGGGGGTCGGCGTAGCCGACGCTGGAACCGATCGCGTCGGGCACGAAGTCCACCGGGTCGGCACCCTGCACCACGCCCCAGCTCCAGCCGCACTCGAACAGCAGATCCTCGTCGTCGAGTTCGGATTCCGGCGCCCGGCCCAGGGTGACGTCGTTGCGCAGCCGGGCCCTGACCCGGTCCAGGCTGCGCGAGACCGCGTCCACGACCACCTTCTCGGGCTGTCCCGACTGGTTGAGCATGCCCAGCATCGCCTTGCCCGAGGGCGAACGCGGCGAGGCCGTGTTGACCACGAAACTGCGCACGAGGCCGGTCATCGCGGCCGTGAGCCGGGTGCTCAGACCCGTACTGAGCTCGGCGATCCTGGCGCTGACATCCTTGCGCCGTTCGGTGCGCGCCCAGCGGTCGAAGACCCGCGCGAAACCGAGCGCCGCGATGCACAGCGTCACCGACATGGAGTAGCCGTCCACCACCTCCAGGGTGTGCTGGGCGGCTGTCGGCTCCCGATCGGCGGTGGCGCGCAGATAGCTGCCCGCGTCGAACCGTGGCAGCCCGTCGGGATCGGTGTTGCGGGCCAGGTACTCCTCGACCAGACCGAGCACCGTGATCCCGATCCTGGCCTGCCCGCCGAAGGCCTCGAGCACGATCTTGACGTCGTCCGACATCGCCTCCGGCCGGTCCAGCGCGAAGCTCTCGATCTCGGTCGCCGGATACAGCAGGCACAGCAGCTGTTCGGAATCGCTGATCGAATTGGCGCCGAGCACACCGTCCCAATGCCATTTCTCGTCCCGGTAGCAGGCCGAGAGCATGGCGCTCCAAATATCCAGAATCTGTTGTCTGGGCTGGATTCTCACCCGCAGCAATCCTCACCGCTCGTGACGGGCCGCGGTGGGTCCCCCGGTCCGGCGCAGGACACATGGCGGCGATGCTCGCTGAAGATAGCACGTCACCTGCCAGGAAACGTTGGGTCTCAACGGATTTGAAACCACATCCGACCCATCGGTCACGATCGGCGCAATTCGCCCTTACAGCGCCAAACGGACCATGTCGGCCGTGCGGGCCAAACCGGGAAACGCCTCGGGCGTCGACCGCGGGTGCAGCGCGTGCACCGCCAGCCGGAACATCAACGCGCGCAACAACATCTGCGGCCACTCCGGGAGTGAGGACCAGCGGTCGAGCAGTCCGTCGTCACCGCCGCCCCACGCCAGCGCGTCCACCACGACCACCCCGGCCGCCCACGCGGCGGGCCGCCAGTACGGAGTGATGTCGGTGAGACCGGGCGTGTGCGCGCCGGCGAACAGCACGGTGCCGAACAGATCGCCGTGCACCAGCTGATCGGGACTGCGGATCGGCTTGCGCAGCGTGGACAGCTGACCGATCAGCTCGAGGCTGCGCTGCCCGTCCGGCGACGCGGTGATCGGCACGCCACCGGCCCGCAGGCTGCGCAGCGGAATCGTCTCCCACGCCGCCCGATCCGCGGCCACGAACACATCGACGTCGACCCACGGCGCCACCGGCGGCTGGACCAGGAACCGCGGACGTTCCAGCGTCGCCGTCGCCTTGTGCAGGCGCAGCGACACCGACACCACCTCGTCGTGCCGCGGCTCCGGCGCGCCGTCGACATAGGTGTCGGCCCGCCAGCCCGACACCACATACCGGCCGTCGGTGGCCCGCACCGGCCGCGCCACCCGCAGCCCGTCGACCGTCAGCGTCTCGCGCACCTTCGCCGACCACGCGGCCCGCGCATGATCGGCTACCGGACTCAGCACCACGTCACCCAGCCGCCAGCCGCCGTCCCAGTCACCGAGGGAGACCGGTGTCACTTCGCGAAGCCCGAATGTGGCCCGCACATGCTCGGGAGGTTCGACTGAGGTCACGGCCGTACCGTAACCCCGGTTTCACCCCCGGAGCCCGAAGGCACGCTGGCAACTCCACTTTGCGACCTCGCCGCAATCTTCGGCGAGGACCGCAACAGCGCAGCTACCCGATCAGTACACCGGCAGCGACGGATCCACCTGCTTGGCCCAGGCCACCACGCCGCCCTGCAGATGCGTGGCGTCGGCGAAACCGGCCCGCTTGAGCGCGGCCAGCGCCTCGGCCGAGCGGATACCGGTCTTGCAGTGCAGCACGATCGGCTTGTTCTGCGGCAGCTCGGCCAGCGCCTCACCGGACAGGATGCGGTCCTTCGGGATCAGCGTCGCGCCCTCGATGTGCACGATGTCCCACTCCACCGGCTCACGGACATCGATCAGCTCGATCTTGTCCGCGTCGAGCAGATCCTTCAGCTCGGCCGCGGTGATCGTCGAGCCGGCCGCGGCGGCCATGCCTTCCTCCGAGACCACGCCGCAGAACGCCTCGTAGTCGATCAGCTCGGTGATCGGCTGACGCTCCGGATCGCGGCGCAGCTTGATGGTGCGGTAGTTCATGTCCAGTGCGTCGTAGACCATCAGCCGGCCCAGCAGCGTCTCACCGATGCCGGTGATCAGCTTGATCGCCTCGGTCACCATCACCGAACCGATCGAGGCGCACAGCACGCCCAGCACGCCGCCCTCGGCGCAGGACGGGACCATGCCCGGCGGCGGGGCCTCCGGGTACAGGTCGCGGTAGTTGATGCCGCGGCCGTCGGGGGCGTCCTCCCAGAACACCGACACCTGGCCCTCGAAGCGGTAGATCGAACCCCACACGTAGGGCTTGCCCGCCAGCACCGCGGCGTCGTTGACCAGATAGCGGGTGGCGAAGTTGTCGGTGCCGTCGACGATCAGGTCGTACTCGCCGAACAGCTCGACCGCGTTGTCCGGCTCCAGGCGGATCTTGTGCAGCCGCACGTCGATCCCGGAATTGATCTCCAGGATCGAATCGCGGGCGCTGTCGGCCTTGGACCGGCCGATATCGGACTCGCCGTGGATGATCTGGCGCTGCAGATTCGACATGTCGACCTCGTCGAACTCGACGATGCCGAGCGTGCCGACACCGGCCGCGGCCAGGTACAGCAGCGCGGGCGAACCCAGCCCGCCTGCGCCGATCACGAGCACCTTGGCGTTCTTCAGGCGCTTCTGACCGTCGACGCCCAGATCGGGAATGATCAGGTGCCTGCTGTAGCGAGCGACCTCGTCCTTGGTCAGTTCCGCGGCCGGCTCCACGAGCGGCGGCAGGGACCCGTTGAATGACACGTCAGAGCTCCTGTATCTATGGCGGCTGGCGCCGCGGGTTTTCGGCCTCGTGACCTCGCCGCCGAGGGGCGATTCTGCGGCTTCGCCGTTACGCCTCGCCCCTCGGCGGCGAGGCGGCCGAAAACCGTGCGGGTTGGCAATGGTGACAACGTCGCCGGCCGCGGGGTTCTTCCCGTCCATGGTCGCGCATGGACGCGGGGCTCACCCCCTCGGGTACGGCCAGGGGTTGAAGCGGCAGGTCTTGCCGTCGGCGGGGACGACGCCGTGTGGGTCGAGGGTGGCGATGTCGTTGTTCTTGGTGCCGAAGGTCTGCTGCATCATGATCGGGGCGAGGCCGCCGTCGGTCTCGCAAGGCTGGTGGCCGTGGTAGCCGATGGCGTGGCCGACCTCGTGGTTGATCTGGTACTGCCGGTAGGAGCCGATGTCGCCGTCGAAGGCCAGCGCGCCGCGCACCCAGCGCACCTCCGACAGCACCACCCGGTCGATGTCGGCGTTGTAGCAGGACGAGTCGATCGGGATCTCGAAACCGCAGGCGGCGCGGGTGCTTTCGCGGGAGGTCAGCGAGAGCCGGAAGTCGGGGTCGCCCGTGTCGATGCGCTGGAAGGCGAAGCGCTGGTCGTGGATCCAGCTCTTGGGGTTGGCCAGGGTGGTCTCCACCATCTTGGCCACCGCGGCGTCGCCGCCGAAGGGGGCGGTGTCGATGCCGTCCTCCACCTCCACGGTGTAGCGGAACACGCGCTCGGTGCCGGTGCCCACCTGGGCGCCGGCGCCGGGCACCACGTGCCAGGTGCCCGCCGCGCGGTCGACGTAGTCGCCGCCCTCGGGCAGGGCGCCCAGCGGCAGGTCGGCGGGGAACTTGCCGTCGCCCGGCGGCGCGCCGATGATGCCGGTGCGCGCCACCTCGGTGCTGAACGCGCCGAAACCGGGGTCGGTCGGGGCCGGGGCCGGTCCGGTCCGCAGCGCGTCGACGATCACCAGCACGGTCACCGCCAGCAACACCGGCAACGCGTAGGCCCGCCAGCCATAGCGGCGGACGAACCGGCCGATCGCGCTCTGCTTCTTGGCCTCGCGCTGCGGGCTGCGCTGACGGCCGAGGTCGGCGTCGGTGGGATTCCAGTGGGCGCGCAGCGGCTGCCGTGATCGGTCGGCGGGCTGATACAGCCCGAGCGGGTCGTAGACCTGCAGTTCTCGCCCTTCTGGCGCCGACGTCACAGAACCGGACTCGGTGGGTTGCGTGGGGCGAGCGACATCGCGCCCGCCGCCGGATGGTCGTTCCGGTCGGTCGGTCACCCCACCAGATTCTCACAGTGCGCAACCCCGGCCTTGCGGCCCCCGCGCGAGATCCCGCGGTTACGGCCCGGCGAACCCCGCTTACTGGTACTACATTTCCAGGGCGAAACTTGTTGGGAACACCAGGCGGGTATCGTTCGTGGGATACCGGACCGCTCACCCATGGCCCGGGGTAATCGACAAAGAGAGCCGAGATGACAGACCTCGTGGACCGCATGACCTCGCGCCGATCGGTGCCGGAAACGGTCCCGGCCAAGCGCGGCACCCGGCTGCCTCGTGACGAGCGGCGCCAGCAGCTTCTGCTCGCGGCCAGCGAAGTCTTCGTGCAGCGTGGCTACCACGCGGCGGGGATGGACGAGATCTCCCAGGTGGCCGGTGTCAGCAAGCCGGTGCTGTACCAGCACTTCGCGAGCAAGCTGGAGCTCTACCTCGCGGTGCTGCAGAACTATGTCGACATCCTGGTGTCGAGCGTGCGCCAGGCGCTGCGCTCCACCACCGACAACAAGCAGCGCGTGCGGGCCGCCGTCGCCGCCTACTTCGATTTCGTCGACAACGAGATGCAGGGCTTCCGCCTCGTCTTCGAATCCGACCTCACCAGCGAGCCGCAGGTGCAGCGCCGGGTCGAGCAGGCCACCGAGGCGTGCGTGGACGCGGTCTTCGACCTCGTCGCCCACGACTCCGGCCTCGACCCCTACCGCGCGCGCATCCTGGCCGTCGGCCTGGTGGGCGCCAGCCAGTTCACCGCCCGCTACTGGCTCGAGGCCGACCGCCCGATCCCCAAGGACGAAGCCGTCGACACCACCGTCGCGCTCGCCTGGGGCGGCCTCAAGCACGTCCCGCTGCACCCGATCGGCTAGCGCGCCAGGGCCATCGGCCCGCCGAGCTGTACGAAAACACCCCGCCATCCTCGGATGACGGGGTGTTTCGCTGTCAGTACTTCAGACCGTGGCGAAGCCGACGCGGCCGGTCGCGGTCGAGCCGATCTCCACGTAGGCGACCTTCGCCGACTGGATCAGGAACTTGCGGCCCTTCTCGTCGGTCAGCGACACCACACCGCTCGCGCCGCTCAGCGCCTCGGAGACCAGCGCCTCGATCTCATCAGGGCTCTGCGCGCTGTTGATGACGAGCTCGCGCGGGCTATCCGAAATACCGATCTTGACCTCCACGGCCAACCTCCGAACGTAAGAGTCCTGTGTTGTCGTCTCCCAGGCTAATGCAGGCGGGTGAGGACGGCGTCATGCCCGCCTGCGCTGTGAGCGAACGGATCAGGCGGGTTCGACGAGCTCGATGTCGAGTTCGATCTTCACCGCGTCCGACAGCATGCCCGGCATGGGACCGCCGACTCCGAAGTCGGTGCGCTTGATGGTGCCGGTCGCGGAGAAGCCGGCGTGCCGGGTGCCGTCCACGAAGTCGGCGACGCCGCCCCATTCGACCTCGAGGGTCACCGGCTTGGTGACGGCGCCGAGGGTGGCCTGGCCCTCGACGGTGAACGACTCGGCCACGCGCACCGGACCGGCGGCACGGAAGGTCAGGGTCGGCCGGTTGGCGACGTCGAGGAAGTCGGCGTTGCGGATGTGGGCGTCGCGGTCGGCGTTGCCGGTGTCGAAGGAGTCCAGGTCGATGGTGGCGCCGATGGTCGCGGCCCCGGTCTCGTCGACGACGAACTCGGTCTCGAAGCGGGTGAAACCGCCGCGGACCTTGGCGATGCCGAGGTGGCGGACGGTGAAGGCGACCGTGGAGTGGCTGGCGTCCAGCGCCCAGGATCCGGCCTTCAGCTGCTGGGTCTGTGTCGGAGAAGTCATGCCTCCACCCTGACCGGACCGCAGTCCGCTAACCAGACCGCGCTTATCCTGGACCTGCCAGGGCGTGGCTGCCGAGCCGCGGACCCGGCACCATCGAGATATGGCAGGCCACGACATGACCGACCACACGGCGGCTCGTTCGGCGTTCGCGGAACTCCTCGTCGCCCGGCGGGCCGAGCTCACGCCGCAGGAGGTCGGGCTGCCCGGCGGCGGCCGCAGGCGCACGCCCGGACTGCGACGCGAGGAGGTCGCGGTGCTGGCCGGCGTGAGCGCGGACTATCTGGCCCGGCTCGAGCAGGGCCGCGACACCAACCCGTCGATGGCCGTCGTCGACGCGCTGGCCACCGCGCTGCGGTTCAACGACACCGAACGCGCGCACTTCGGCTGGCTGGCACTGACCTCGAGCGCCGAGGCGCGCTGCCCGAGTACCGCGTTCGATCCGGTCCTGGATCAGGTGCCGACCGCGTTGCGCGGGGTGCTCGACGCGCTCGCGCCGACACCGGCCTTCGCGCTGGGCCCGCGCGCCAATGTCCTCGCCTACAACTCCGCCTGGGCGGACCTGGCCCGGCCGCTGGGCCTGCTCGACGACCCGGCCCAGGTCAACCTGGCCGACTGGGCCTTCCGGCATCCGCTGGCGCGGACCACGGTGAGCGACTGGCCGCAGTACGCCGACCACCTCGCCGATCAGCTGGCCCGCACCCGGCTGCGCAGGCCGGAGGACGAGCGGGTGGCCGCGGTCATCGCGCACCTGTGCACGGAACCGGAATTCGCCCGCCGCTGGCAACCGCACCGGCTGGCCGAGGACACCCCCACCCTGCTCGGCTTCGAACACCCGGTCCGCGGCACGCTCACCTTCACGGTGCAGACCCTGGCGGCCGAGCGCGATCAGCAGGTCGTCATCTGGCTACCGCGCCAGACCGCGGCCCGCGCACCAGAACTGCGTCTGGTACCAGGTCACGCGGTCGGCGAGTAACGACTACAGCCCGAGTTCGGCCATGCGGGCGGCGTGGCGCTCCTGCATGCGGTCGAACAGGGTGGCGATGCCGTTGAGGTCACCGGTCGCGGCGAGGACCAGTTCGGCCAGCTCGTCGCGCTGGGCCATCACGTACTGAGCCTGGGTGATCGCCTCGCCGAGCAGCCTGCGCCCCCACAGGGTGAGGCGGTCGCGCTCGGAGCGGCTGGCGGCCACCGCGCTGCGGACCTCGTCGACGACGAACTGCGAATGCCCGGTCTCGGCGAGCACGTCGCGCACCACGTCGGCGACCTCGGCGGGGAGCACGCCGACGATCTCGCTGTAGAAGTCGGCGGCCAGACCGTCACCGACGTAGAACTTGACCATCGACTCGAGCCAGGTCGAGGGGTCGGTGGAGGCGTGGTAGGAGTCCAACGCGCCCTGGTACTGCGCCATCGACGCCTCGGGATCGGCGCCGCGCGCGGTGAGCGCCGACTCCAGGGTCTCGAAGTGCGCCAGCTCGGCGGCGGCCATCTTGGCCACGGCCACCCGGCCGCGCAGCGACGGCGCGAGCTTGGCTTCTTCGGCCAGCCGGTAGAAGGCCGAGATCTCGCCGTAGGCGACCACGGCGTACAGCTCGGTCACCCCCGGGTGGTCCGCGGCGAGCGGTTCGGTCGAGGCAACATCCGGCGCGGCAGAGGTCTGTGCTCCCATGACCGTCAACCTTAGTCCCGATCGATGATCAGTCGCGCTCCGCCAGGAACTTGTCGAGGTAGGTCCACGTGGTGTGGCGGGCGTCCGGGCCAGCCAGGATGCCCAGATGGCTGCCGGGAGCGACCTCGTAGGTGACCGAGGGCGAGCCGGTGAGCGTGCGCAGACCCGCCTCGACGGCGGCCTTGGGCGTGATGACGTCGGCCGTGCCGCCGACCAGCAGCACCGGGACGCGCACGTCGGCGAGTTCCACCACGCGGTCGCGCAGTTGCAGCCTGCCCTTGCCGATGTCGTTGGCCAGGATGAACCGGCCCCAGATCTGGCCGTAGAAGCGGCCGGGGTAGCCGGGCATGGCGGCCCGGAACCGGTCGATGGATTCCATCTTGGCCAGCGTCCGGGTGCGCGCGATATTGGTCGCGAGGAACATCGGCCTGGCCAGTTCCCGGTCGATGGCGGCGAGCCGGTAGCCGATCTTGACCAGCGGCGCGGGGATGCCGCCCGCGGCTCGCACCAGCGCGGTGGTGGCCTGGCCGCCGGTCAGGCTCGCGACGGCGCGCAGCTGCGGCATGCCGAGCATCTTGTCGTAGTCCAGCGGCGAGCCGACGCCGGTGACCGAGCGGATCGGCAGTTCCGGGTTGGCGGCCGCGGTGAGCAGCGCGAACACCCCGCCGATCGACCAGCCGACCAGGTCGACGGGCGCGCCGCCGCGATCGGCGCTGGTGCGCAGGATCGCCTCGGGCAGGATGTCGGTGACCCAGTCCTCGAAGCCCATCGCGCGGTCGGCGAAGCTGATGTCGCCGTAGTCGACCAGGTAGGTCGAGCGGCCGGTGGACACCAGATGCCGGGCCAGGCTCTGGTCGGGACGCAGGTCGAAGCAGGTCGCGGGCGCGGCCAGCGGCGGCACCAGCAGCACCGCGGAATCACTTGCGGCGGAAGCTGTTTCGCTCTCGTAGCGACGCAGCAAGCGATGCGGCTCGTCCCACAGCACGGTCGAGGGCGCCGGGTCGGGCGCTTCGATGCCGGAGCCGAAGCTCAGCGCCCACGCGTTGCGGGCCGCGGTGGTGACGGTGTCGGTGATGCTCACGACAAGAATGTCTCATATCCGGTACCGCCGGTCCCACGTGAGCCTCGTTACAGTGCCGCGCCACGCCCGAATTGCGGGACGGCCGAATTGCCCTGCGGGACACGGCCCGAACGGCGCGCAACGCCCCTGATCGAGGCCATTTCCGCACCGGGAAGCCGGGCCGAAATTCGGGCTGCGAACAATATCACGCTACAATCACCGTGGACAACGCTAGATTTATCGCCCCGACAGGCTCTGCGGGCGCGGTACTCCCGCACTTCGCCTGCGCCTCACGCGGGTGGAACAGCGGCGATGTCCACGGAAAATGTGCGCGCACCGAATCCGCATCACCGATGTGCCGCGCCGATGACGCGTTAGCGCTCGGTGCAGGCCCGGTGAATATCACAGGCGGATATGTGGTCGTCGCGGGCCGACCGGCCCGCCCCACCTCGTGCGTGCGAGATGCAATGACGAGGAAGGCACGAACCCTGAGCAAGATCACTGTCGAACAGGAACCCGGTTTGACCGACACCCTCCTGACGGCCGAACTGGACAACACCCACATCCCGCCGAGTTTCGCCGAATTGGGCGTGCGCGACGAAATCGTGCGCGCGCTCGGCGAGATCGGCATCGAACGCACCTTCGCGATTCAGGAACTGACCCTGCCGCTGGCGCTGGCCGGCGAGGATCTCATCGGTCAGGCCCGCACCGGCATGGGCAAGACATTCGGTTTCGGTGTGCCGCTGCTGCACCGCGTCGCCACCGCCGATTCCGGCACCACCCCGCTCGACGGCACCCCGCGCGCCCTGGTCATCGTGCCGACGCGTGAGCTGTGCATCCAGGTCACCAAGGACCTGGAGAACGCGAGCAAGTACCTGACCAACCACCAGGGCCCGCTGAAGGTCGCCTCCATCTACGGTGGCCGGCCCTACGACACCCAGATCGCCGCCCTGCGCGACGGCGTCGACGTGGTCGTCGGTACCCCCGGACGCCTGCTCGATCTGGCCAACCAGAACCACCTGATCCTCGGCAAGATCGGCGTGCTGGTCCTGGACGAGGCCGACGAGATGCTCGACCTCGGCTTCCTGCCCGACATCGAGCGCATCCTGGCGATGGTCCCCGACAAGCGGCAGACCATGCTGTTCTCGGCCACCATGCCGGGCCCGATCATCACCCTGGCCCGCACGTTCCTGACCCGGCCCACGCACATCCGCGCCGAGCTGGCCAACGATTCCGCCGTGCACGACCGCACCGCGCAGTTCGTCTACCGCGCGCACGCGCTGGACAAGAGCGAGCTGGTCGCGCGGGTGCTGCAGGCCGAGTCCCGCGGCGCCACGATGATCTTCACCCGCACCAAGCGGACCGCGCAGAAGGTGGCCGACGACCTGGCCGAGCGCGGTTTCGCGGTCGGCGCCGTGCACGGCGACCTGGGCCAGATCGCCCGCGAGAAGGCGCTGACCAAGTTCCGCAAGGGCAGCATCGACGTGCTCGTCGCCACCGATGTCGCCGCGCGCGGTATCGACATCGACGACGTCACCCACGTCATCAACTACCAGTGCCCCGAGGACGAGAAGACCTACGTGCACCGGATCGGCCGCACCGGCCGCGCCGGGCGCACCGGTGTCGCGATCACCCTGATCGACTGGGACGAGCTGCACCGCTGGGCCGCCATCGACAAGGCGCTCGGCCTCGGCATTCCCGAGCCCGCCGAGACCTACTCGCGCTCGCCGCACCTGTACTCCGATCTCGGCATCCCGGAGGGCGTCACCGGCGTCATCCGGAAGCCGAAGCCGGTCCGCGAGGAGGGCGACGTGGTGGAGGACCGCCCCGAGCGGCCCAAGTCCACCCGCAACCGCCGCCGCACCAGGGGCGGCAAGGCCGATGCCGCGGCCACCGAGCCGCAGGCCGACGCGGGCACCGGCGAGACCACCGCGGCCCCGGCCGACGACGCCGAGGGCGACAAGCCGGCCCGCCGCAGGCGCCGTCGCCGCAAGCCCGCCGAGTCGGGCGAGTCGACCACGACCGAGTCGGGCGCCGAAGCAGCTCCGGCCGCCTCGGGCGACTCCCCTACCGAGTCCGCCACCGGCGACGCCGCCGCCGAGCCCGCCACCACCGGTGACGCGCCCGCCGAAGCCAAGCCCGCCCGGCGCCGCCGTCGGCGCAAGCCGGCCGAGTCCGCCACGGCCGACAGCCCGGCATCCGTCGACAGCCCCGTCACCGTCGACGCCTGACCCAGGCCCCGCACGCCGCCCGCCCCCTGCCCACCTCGGGCCGGGGGCGGTCGCATTTCCGCTTGCCGCCCCGGTCAGGCTCGCCCCGTCCCCACGCGCCGAGCGACTCTGCCTCTCCTCGGGACCGGGCACGGTTGACGCTCCCGCCACGCCGAGCGCCCCTGCCCACCTCGGGACCGAGGCGGTCGGCGCACCCGCCGGTCTTCTGCTCAGGCGCCTGCGCGCCGAGGACAGCCTCGCGGACAGCGCCGATCACCCGGACTCCCGGCCCGGCAGCCCGCCGACCTCGACGCACGACGCGGCACGCCACGCCGATCGCCCCTTGCCCCTCGGGGCCGGATGCGGTCGACGTTCCGCTGGTCAGGCGCCTGCGCACGGAGGACGGCCTCGCGGACGGCGCCGATCACCCGGACTCCCGGCCCGGCAGCCCGCCGACCTCGACGCACGACGCGGCACGCCACGCCGATCGCCCCTTGCCCCTCGGGGCCGGATGCGGTCGACGTTCCGCTGGTCAGATGCCTGCGCGCGGACGACAGCGCTACCGGCGCGAGCGAGCCACCAGGGCCCGCGGACTCGGGTGCCGGCGTGCGGCAAATACACTCGCCTGTGTGCTCGCACCCGAGCGGCGGACGCGCGCCGATATCTTTGCCGCAGTAGCGATCGCCGTCACCCTCGTGGTGGCGGCGATCGTGGTGTGGGCGCGAGCCGACGCCACCGGGACCGATTCGGTCACCGCCTCCACCCCGCCGTCGACGGTCACCGCGGCCACCCAGCTGCCCGCCACCCTGAACGAACTGTGGCACGCGGGCGACGCGGCCAGCACGCGGGCGCTCACCGCGGGCAATGTCGTGGTCACCGGCGACGCGGGCACCGTGAGCGGCCGCGATCCACGCTCCGGCGAGCAGCTGTGGTGGTACCGCAGGGACATGCCGCTGTGCGCGGTGGAATCGCAGTTCGGCACCGTCATCGCCACCTACCGTGACCAGCGCGGATGCAGCCAGACCACAATGCTCGCGGCCGACACCGGCCAGCGCGAGGTGGCGCGCAGCAGCTACATGGACGACGCGATCACCGTCACCGGTGACGGCACCTATCTGCTCGCCCTGGGCCCAGAGCGGCTGGAGATGTGGCGTTCGGACCTGGTGCGCACCCTCGAATACGGCTACCTCGACGCACCGGTGAACCCGAACACCCAGCCCCGCTCCGGCTGCGCCCTGCACTCGGCCGCGTCGAGTTCCACCCGGCTCGCGGTGCTGGAACGCTGCCCCGACGACCCCACCGCCCGGCTCACCGTGCTCAATCCGGCGCCGAAGGAGTCGACCAACCCCGAGGAGTACGGCTCGCGGGTACTCACCGCGCCGGGCGCCGACGCCCCCGAGGTGCGGGTGATCGCGGTGTCGGAGAACAAGGTCGCGGTCTACTACCCGCCGACCCCGGCGACGGCCACCGAACCCGGGCTGCCCGCGCGGCTCGCGGTGTACGACGGCACCGGCAACGAGATCGCCGAACACCGGCTGGCCGCGCCGTGGAACGAGCGGACCACCACGGTGGCCCGGCTCGGATCGTCGGTGTACGTCTTCACCGGCGACAGCCTGATCGCGTTGAGCGCGAGCACTTTACAGCCGGCGTGGACCGTCCCGAACGTGCTCGGCACGCCCGCGCTGATGGCGGGCAGGCTGCTGGTCCCGGTGGCCGACGGGATGCTCGCGGTCGACTCCGCCACCGGCGCGACGGTAGCCCGGATCCCGGTCCAGCGCAGCGACTACGACGGCGGCACCATCTCCACGGCCGTCCTCGGCAACACTGTGTTCGAGCGGCGCGGCGGTCAGCTCTACGCCCTCGGCTGACGGGGTCGCCCGGCGCGCGCCTGCCATGATGGACCCATGTCCACTCCCGACGCCCGGCTGGTCCTGCTGCGCCACGGCGAAACCACCTGGTCCCGGCAGCGACGGCACACCAGCCACACCGATCTGCCACTGACCTCGCTCGGTGAGACCCAGGCCAGGTCGGCCGGGCTCGTGCTGAAATCGCTGGACCTGCGCGATCCGCTGGTCTTCACCAGCCCGCGGCTGCGCGCCCGCCAGACCGCGGAGCTGGCCGGCCTCGGGCACGCCCACGTCGACGACGACCTGGCCGAGTGGAACTACGGCGACTACGAGGGCCTGACCACCGTCCAGATCCGCGAGTCCGTCCCCGGCTGGACCGTGTGGACCGCCCCCGTCCCCGGCGGCGAGACGACCGAGCAGGTGGGCGCCCGCGCCGACCGCGTCCTGGCCCGCGTGGAGCCCCTGCTGGCCGACCGCGACGTCGTCCTCGTCGGCCACGGCCACTTCTCCCGCGTCCTGATCGCCCGCTGGTCCGAATTCCCGGTCACCGAGGGCCGCCGCTTCGCCATGTCCACCGGCGCCATCAGCGAACTCGGCTACGACCACGACGCCCGCACCGTCTGGGGCCACAACCTCACCACCCGCACCGAACCCACCGAGGGAGCCACCCGATGAGTGCTGTCGTCCGCCGCGCGATCCCCGCCGACGTGCCGGCGATGGTGGGGCTGGTGCACGATCTGGCCGAGTACGAGAAGGCCGCCGAGGAGTGCACGCTCACGGACGAGCAGCTCGACACGGCGCTGTTCGGGGCGGCGCCCGCGCTGTTCGCGCATGTGGCCGAGCTCGACGGGGTGGTGGTCGGGTGCGCGATCTGGTTCCTGAACTACTCCACGTGGGACGGGGTGCACGGGATCTACCTGGAGGATCTGTACGTGCGGCCGGAGGCGCGTGGCAGCGGGCTCGGGCGGGCGCTGGTGGCCGCGCTGGCGGCCGAGGCGGTGGCGCAGGGCTACAGCCGGGTCTCGTGGTCGGTGCTCACCTGGAACACGCCCTCGATCGCGTTCTACGAATCCCTCGGGGCCGCGGCGCAGGACGAGTGGATCGGCTACCGGATCGCCGGTGCCGAACTGGCCGCGCTGGCCGCGACGGCGGGCTGAACCGGATGCGGATCACCGCACCCGCCGAATGGCCGGACACGCCCGCGGCGGCGATCGCGCTCCAGGACGAACTGCGCCCGCTGGTGCGCGCGGAAAACCCCGCGCCGCCGCAATTCTCGACCGCGGCCGGAATCGACTCCGCCTATGCCGAGGACGGCACGGTGGCCACCGCGGCGGTAATTCTCGATATCGCCACCCTTGATACCGTGGAAACTGCTGTGGCACAAGGAATTTCGGAATTCCCTTATGTGCCGGGACTGCTCGCGTTCCGGGAACTCCCGGCGACCGTGGCCGCCTTGGAGAAACTCACCGGCACACCGGATCTGCTCGTCTGCGACGCCCAGGGCATCGCCCATCCGCGGCGTTTCGGGCTGGCCTGCCATGTGGGGTTGCTGACCGGAATTCCGACCGTCGGCGTCGCGAAATCGGTGTGGGGTGAATACCGGGAACCGGGCCCGCGCCGGGGCGACGCCACCGACGTCACCATCGACGGCGAGATCGTGGGCCGGGCCCTGCGCACCCGTGACGGGGTCAAGCCGCTGTTCGTCTCCGTGGGCCACCTCGTCGACCTGGACACCGCGTGCGCGCAGGTGCTCGCGCTCACCCGGGGTTTCCGACAGCCGGAGACCACGCGCAGGGCCGATCAGCTGTGCCGCGCGGCGCTGCGCGCGGCCACGGCCTGACTAGCGGCCGTCGCGCTCGTCGTCGGGCAGCTCGCCGTAGTCCTGGGCCATGAACCGGCTCGACGCGGGCGCGAACAGCGCGCCGAGCGCGCCGACGACGACGATCGCCAGCAGGGTTCCCCACAGGGGCTGATGCGAGTCGGTCAGCAACGACCAGGCCACCGGCAGCAGCAGCACCTGGGCGATGACCGCGATGGCCCGGCCCCAGCGCTTGCCGCGCAGCAGCGCGATGCCCGCGGCGAGCACGCCGCCGAACAGCACGCCGAACCACATCGCGGTGCCGATGCCGCTGGCCACCGACTGGTCGTGGCCGGTCAGCGCCCGCACCACCAGCACGATCGCCGTGCCGACACCGGCCAGGCCCTCCAGCGTCACCAGCGCGCCCGCCACCCGCACGCTCGCCGGGATGCCCGCTCGCGCCGGTTCGCCCTCGCGCTGTTCGCCACCGTCTGTCACGTCCTGCTCCGCCACGGGCCCCAGCCTACGACGCCGTGTCGTGGCGGCCCGGCGCGTACCGGCCGATCGGTGACGCCCATTACCCTCGACAGCGTGCGGACGCTGCTCATCGTCAACCCGAATGCCACCTCGACCACCCCGGCGACCCGGGACCTGCTCGCCCATGCCCTGGAGAGCCGGACCCAGCTGACCGTTGCGCACACCCAGCATCGCGGCCACGCGGCCGAACTGGCCCAGTGGGCATCGACCCAGGAGATGGACCTGATCGTCGTGCACGGTGGCGATGGGACGGTCAACGAGACCATCAACGGGTTCCTGCCGGTCCCCCAGGTCGGTGACGACCAGGTGTGGCGGCCGCGCCTCGGCATCATCCCCGGCGGCTCGGCCAACGTCTTCGCCCGCGCGCTCGGCCTGTCCCCCGATCCGGTCACCGCGACCAACCAGCTCATCGATCTGCTCGGCCGCGACGCCGACCGCCGGATCGGGCTCGGGCTGGCCGACGACCGCTGGTTCACCTTCAGCGCGGGCGTCGGCCTGGACGCCGATGTGTGCGAGGCGATCGACGCCGCGCGCGCGAAAGGCCGCAAGGCCACCCCGGCCCGGTATCTGCGCACCACCGTGCGCCAGTTCTTCCGCGCGCGCAAGCAAGAACCGAGCGTCACTGTCGAGGTCCCGGGACACGATCCGGTGGAGTCGGTGTATTACGCCTTCGTCACGAATTCGAGCCCGTGGACCTATCTCGAGGACCGCCCGATTCGCACGAATCCCGATACCACGTTCGAGACCGGGCTGGGGGTGTTCGCGGTGCGATCGATGAGTGTGACCCGCACGCTGCTGCTTGCCCGCCAGTTGCTGGCCGAGAATGGAAACCCCAAGTCGGACGTGTTGTTTCGGGCCGACGACGTCCCTTCGGTGCACGTCGAGACGCCGACCGAGATCGGCCTGCAAATCGATGGCGACTTCATCGGAAAACGCAAGATGGTGCATTTCACATCGGTGCCCAGTGTGCTCGATGTGGTGGCCCCCAAGCCGTCCTGACCTCCGGACACGCGGAAAAATCTCCCGGTTGCGCTGCGAAAACCAGTAGACGCGAGTACAAAGGACCGGGCAGGTTCCCCCTGTGGGACCTCTAGAGCGTGATCTCCCCCACGGTGCGCCGGACACCTATTGACATCTACGGTGTTCGTGAAAGCATTCACAAGCAACCGTGCGGAAACATTCGAGTCGCACAAGTGAACGATCCACTAACCAGAGGTGCCCTTGTGGCGCCCGCGCAAAGGAGCAGAGGAATGGACTGGCGCCACAAGGCCATCTGTCGCGACGAGGACCCCGAGCTGTTCTTCCCGGTGGGTAACAGTGGTCCGGCGCTCGCGCAGATTGCCGATGCCAAGCTGGTCTGCGCCCGTTGCCCCGTCACTGCCGATTGCCTGTCGTGGGCCCTGAAGTCCGGACAGGATGCCGGCGTGTGGGGTGGAATGAGCGAAGACGAGCGTCGCGCGCTCAAGCGGCGCAACGCGCGCACCCGTACGCGTACCTCCGTCTAGTCGACGAAGGAGGCGTTACCGGGCCATTCAGCCCGGTCCGGTAACGCGTGTGAGAACCCGGCACCTCGCGGTGCCGGGTTTATTGTTGCCCTACAGCCGTTTTCGGTGATTCTCAGCGCGCCGAGCGACGGCCCAGCGGTACCCGCAGCACCGCGTCGGTCCCCACGTCGGCGCCCGGGTGCAGCCCGATCGAACCACCGAGTTCCGAGGTCACCAGAGTCCGCACGATCTGCAGGCCGAGGCGGTCGGAACTCTCCAGACTGAACCCGGCGGGCAGGCCACGGCCGTCGTCGCTGATGATCACGTCGAGCCAGCGGGCCGACCGTTCCGACCGAATCGTCACGGTACCGTTCTGGCCCGCGTCGAAGGCGTGCTCGATCGCGTTCTGCACCAGTTCGGTCAGCACCATCACCAGCGGCGTCGCGCGCTCGGCGGAGAACACCCCGAGCGAGCCCGCCCGGCGCACCTTGATCCGCGCGGTGTGGACCGTGGCCACGTCGGCCATGATCGGCAGCAGCCGGTCGACGACCTCGTCGAGATCCACCTCTTCGTCCACCGACATCGACAGCATCTCGTGCACCGAGGCGATCGAGGTCACCCGGCGCACCGACTCCGTCAGCGCCACTTGGGCTTCCGGGTTCTCGGTGCGGCGGGCCTGCAGGCGCAGCAGCGCCGCGACGGTCTGCAGATTGTTCTTCACCCGGTGGTGGATCTCGCGGATCGTGGCGTCCTTGCTCAGCAGCGCGCGGTCGCGCCGCTTCACCTCGGTGACGTCACGCACCAGCACCGCGGGCCCGGCCAGTTGGCCGCCGGGCCGCATCACCAGCGTGCGCAGCAGCACCGTCGCGCCGCGCGCCTCCACCTCCATGCGGCGGCCGGTGCGCCCGGCCAGCGCGGCCTGGATGTCGGCCACCACTTCCTGCGCGTCGAACGGGTCGGTGATCAGCGAGCGCGTGGTCACCGCCAGATCCTGGCCGACCAGATCGGCCTGCATGCCCATCCGGTGATAGGCCGACAGCGCGTTGGGGCTGGCGTAGACGACGATGCCGTCGGTGTCGAGGCGGATGAAGCCGTCGCCGGCGCGTGGGCTGGAATGGGTCGCCGCGCGGTCCTCCGGTGTCGGGAAGCTGCCGTCGGCGATCATCTGGCACAGGTCGTCGGCGCAGGAGACATACGCCGTCTCCAGCAGGCTGCGCACCCGCGCGCGCTGCAGATCGGAGTCGCGGCTGAGCACGGCGATCACGTCCTCGCCGCAGCGCACCGGGATCGCCTCGCGCACCGCGTGCATCGGGCTGGGGTGATAGACGCTGCTCACCTCGACCTCGGTGTCGGTGCGCGCGGTCTGCCCGGTCAGCAGGGCGTCGAAGACCTGCGGGAAATCGATGCGCGAGGCGGTGGTGCCCACCTTGTCGTCGAGATGGACCGTCGGCGCCGTCGTCGGGCGGATCTGGGCGACGCAGACGACGTCGGCCCCGTCGGCGACCGGTCCGGCGCCCACCCACAGCAGCAGATCCGAGAACGAGAGGTCGGCCAGCAACTGCCAGTCGCCCACCACCCGCTGCAAGTGATCCACGGCGATGCCGGGAAGGTCGGTG
This sequence comes from Nocardia asteroides, assembly GCF_900637185.1. Classification (NCBI taxonomy): domain Bacteria; kingdom Bacillati; phylum Actinomycetota; class Actinomycetes; order Mycobacteriales; family Nocardiaceae; genus Nocardia; species Nocardia asteroides. The sequence continues at coordinate 6,300,367 of NZ_LR134352.1, forward strand.
TGTTCGGCCAGGAGCTCGCTCAGTGTTGCCACGTGGATCTACCGCTTCGCTTGTCCGGTGTCCTAGGCGATGGTGGCGATCAGGTCGCCCGCCTGCAGCACCTGGCCGGGCCGCACATCGATCGAGGTGACGTCGCCCTCGACCTCGGTGAGCACCGGGATCTCCATCTTCATCGACTCCAGCAGCACCAGCGTCTGGTCGACCTGGACGTGCTCGCCGACCGCGACCTCCACCGCGAGCACGGTCGAGACCATCTCCGCGCGCACTTCCTCAGCCATGGCACCCCGTTCAGTAGTCGTTCGGCCACCGCGAGCGGGCGATGGCCGTATCCGCCGAAGCTACAGCCAATCACACATGAAACAATGGCTCTCGATCAGATCGTGCTCCGCGCTCCGGCGGGGAGGACCCAGAGAAGGGAGCTACCTATGGGTAAGCGTGGACGTAAGAAGCGCAGCCGTAAGGGCAACGCCGCCAACCACGGCAAGCGGCCCAACTCCTGAGCTGCGCTCGGAAGTTGCGAAAAGGGGCACCCGACGGGTGCCCCTTTTCTGTGTCCCGACCCGGGCGCTCAGCCCTCGGTGGTCTCGATCCTGGTGACCGTGATCGAGCGGTGGATCTCCAGCTTCAGCCGCTCGCGCAGACCCTCCGGCGCGTGCTCACCACCGCATTTGCGGCTGAGCAGCCCCTTGATCTTCTCCTCGATGCCGTAGGCCTCGATGCACGGACTGCAGTGGTCCATGTGCTGCTGGAGCCGGTCACGGGTGGCCTGGTCGCATTCGCCGTCGAGCATGAGCCATACGTCGGCCAGAACCGCCGTGCAGTCCATCTCCATATCGGGGTCGCTCACTTCGAAACCTCCTGGCGTTCCCCACGGTCGAATCCACGGTCGCGCGCCACGTCGGCGAGCAAACCCTTGAGTTGCTTACGGCCGCGATGCAGCCGGGACATCACGGTACCGATGGGGGTGCCCATGATGTCGGCGATTTCCTTGTACGGGAAGCCTTCGACATCGGCGTAGTACACCGCCATCCGGAATTCCTCCGGCAGCTGCTGCAGCGCGGCCTTGATCTCGTCGTCGGGCAGCGCGTCCAGCGCCTCCACCTCGGCCGAGCGCAGGCCCGTCGAGGAATGCTCGGCGGTTGCCGCGAGCTGCCAGTCGGTGATCTCGTCGGTCGGGTACTGCGCGGGCTGACGCTGCTTCTTGCGGTAGGAGTTGATGTAGGTGTTGGTCAGGATGCGGTACAGCCAGGCGCGCAGGTTGGTGCCCTCCTTGAAGGACTTGAACCCCTGGAACGCCTTCACATACGTCTCCTGCACCAGGTCCTCGGCGTCGGCCGGGTTCCTGGTCATCCGCAGGGCCGCGCCGTAGAGCTGGTCCAGCATCGGGAGCGCGTCGCGCTCGAACCGGGCCGCCAGCTCGGCGTCGTCGACTGCCGAGCCTGATGCCTCGGTGGGCACCACGTCATCGTCGCTCGTCACACCAATCCCTTCGATCGCCGTAGTAGCCGAATCTACCGGCACCACGGATTCGAAAGGCAATCGCGCACCCCGGGGCGAGACGGGACGCTCCTCGAGCAGCACTGTCACAGTCTCTCCTTCACCGGTCGGGGGGCGGTTGGCTTGTCACTCGTGTGCAACATGCACTCACGGACCGGTGTTCCCGGCGGGTCGGAAAATTGTTTGCCGGGCGGGGCGGCGCGGTGGTTAGGGTGACGCTCATGGCAGCCGCGTCGACGCCCGCTATCAAGGTCCTCACCGGTGCGGGTATCGCGCACCGGGTGCACGCCTACGCCCATGATCCGCGGGCGGAGTCCTATGGCGGCGAGGCCGTCGACGCGCTCGGCGCCGAGCTGGGGGTGGCGGCCGGGCAGATCTTCAAGACGCTGGTGATCGAGCTGTCCACCGGCGCGCTGGCGGTGGCGGTGCTGCCGGTACCGGCCAAGTTGTCGCTGAAAGCGGCGGCCGCGGCGCTGGGCGCGCCGAAGGCGGGGATGGCCGACAAGACCAAGGCCGAGCGCACCACCGGCTATGTGCTGGGTGGCGTGTCGCCGCTGGGACAGCGCAAGAAGCTCGCGACGGTCGTCGACGCCTCGGCGCTGACGTGGGACCGGGTGCTGTGCAGCGCGGGCAGACGGGGGCTCGAGATCGAGCTCGCCCCGGCCGATCTGGTCCGCGCGACGGGCGCGGTCACGGCGGAGATCACAGCCCAGGCGCGCGGATAGCCATCCGATCCCGGTCTGGTTCCGAATCCACAACGACGCATTCCGCGCCCGGTACGACCGATTCGACCCGAGGATGTGATGCGAGAAATGTCCGCTCGTTCGACGATCGCCACCCTGTCCGGTGCTCTTGTCCTGACCTTCGGCGCTGTCGCCTTCGCCGCGCCGGCCACCGCCATCCCACCCGTCGCGCCCTCGGCGCCCACCGACCCGGGCGACTACCCGCTCAACGGCCAGGGCACGCCGAAGAACTCGCCGCAGGCCGCGCCGGAGAAGGACGAAAAGGCTGAGAAGGCGGAGAAGCTCGGCGGCGGTGTCGCCAGTGAATTGATCGACCTGGCCACCGGCATCCTCAAGTGTGGTTTGAACATCGCCACCGATGCGGTGCCCTGCAAGCTCTGACGTACCCGCGACGGGCCGGATCAGCGACCGCTGATCCGGCCCGTCGCGTCAGAACAACCCCGGTTCGCCCGCTGTGTCAGCCGTGGCGAGCAGTTCCGGGCCGTTGTTGCGCACGCTGTTGACCAATGTCGACACCGGCCGCGCCACGATCGACGACACCTCCTCGGGCGAGGCGCCGGTGAGCAGCTCGGCCGGCGCCGGATGATCGGGGTCGAGCCACGCGTCCCAGTGCTCACGCGGCATCGGCAGCGGCATCCGGTCGTGGATGCGCGCGAGGTCGCCGATCGCGTCGGTGGTCAGGATCGTGCACGACAGCAGCGGCGCGGAATCGGGCGCCTCGCGGTCGCGCCAGACCGACCACAGCCCGGCCATGTACAGCCGGGAACCGTCGGCGTGCGCCATGTAATACGGCTGCTTGACGGCCTTGCCCTTGGCGGTCGGCGCCGATTCCACCAGCCACTCGTACCAGCCGTCCATCGGGACCAGGCAGCGCTTGTGCTTGGCCGAGTCGCGGAACGAGGGCGCGGTGATCGCCTTGTCGGCGCGGGCGTTGAACAGCGGCTTGCCCTTGGCGGGCACGCCCGGCTCGCCCGCCTTGGTCCAGGACGGGATCAGGCCCCAGCGCATGCGGCGCACCCGCAGCTTCGGGTCGTCCTCGGGCTCACCGTGCTCGTGCCGTTCCACCACGGTCAGCACCTGACTGGTGGGCGCCACGTTGTAGCTCACCGCCGCGTCCTGCTGGTCGGTGTCGAGATCGGTTTCGTCGATCGCGTCGAGTTCGGCCGCCAGCCGACCCGGATTCGTGGTCGTCGCATATCGTCCGCACATAGGGCCATCGTCTCATCGGAGTCCGACACCCGGAGGCGACGCGACGCGGTCGAATTCCACACCAGCCGTGTGTCCGGACCGCACATGCGCGAAGATGGGCGGGTGAGTTTCTGGCCAGCGCCCCATATCGAGGTCCCCGTCCACGCGACCGTGACCCTGCCCGGTTCGAAATCCATCACCAATCGCGCGCTCATCCTGGCCGCACTGGCCGATGGCCCGTCCACCCTCACCGGTGCGCTGCGCAGCCGCGACACCGACCTGATGATCAAGGCGCTGCAGGGCCTGGGTACCGAGATCCTCGGCGACGCCGAGACGCTCGAGGTCACCCCGGCGCCGCTGCGCAGTTCCGCCGTCGACTGCGGGCTGGCGGGCACCATCATGCGGTTCCTGCCGCCGGCGGCCGCCCTGGCCACCGGCGATGTGGCCTTCTTCGGTGACGAGCAGGCCAAGTCCCGCCCGCTGACCACCATCCTGGACGCGCTGCGCGCGCTCGGTCTCGACGTCGACGGCGACGCCCTGCCGTTCGTCGTGCACGGCACCGGCAGGCTGCGCGGCGGCACCGTCACCATCGATGCCTCCGGCTCCTCGCAGTTCGTCTCCGGGCTGCTGCTCTCGGCGGCCCGCTTCGACGAGGGCATCACCGTCCACCACGACGGCAAGCAGCTGCCGTCCATGCCGCACATCGAGATGACGGTGGAGATGCTGCGCCGCGCCGACGTGGTGGTGCACACCCCCGCCGACTCGCGCAGCGCGCAGACCTGGACCGTGGAGCCGGGCCCGATCCGCGCGGTCGACTGGGAGATCGAGCCCGATCTGTCCAACGCCACCCCGTTCCTGGCGGCGGCCGCCGTCACCGGCGGCGAGGTGAGCATTCCGATGTGGCCGCGCGGCACCACCCAGCCCGGCGACGTGATCCGCGAGATCCTGGTGCGGATGGGCGCCGAGGCGCGCATCTTCGACGGTGTGCTCACCGTGCGCGGCCCGGCGAGCCTGGCCGGCATCGATATCGACCTGCACGACGTCGGCGAACTCACCCCCACCGTCGCCGCGCTGGCCGCCCTGGCCGACTCGCCCTCGCACCTGCGCGGCATCGCGCACCTGCGCGGTCACGAGACCGACCGGCTGGCCGCGCTGTCGACCGAGATCAACCGGCTCGGCGGCGATGTCACCGAGACCGAGGACGGCCTGGTGATCAATCCCGCCCCGCTGAAGGGCGGGCAGTGGCACTCCTACGCCGACCACCGGATGGCCACCGCGGGCGCCATCCTGGGCCTGCGGGTGCCCGGCGTGGAGATCGAGGACATCGGCACCACCGCCAAGACGCTGCCGACCTTCGTCGCGCTGTGGGAGCAGATGCTGGCTCCCGCCTTATCGGGTGAGGGAGCGGTGCGCTGAGCCGCCGCGGCCGCACCGCAGCCAGCTACGACGAGACCGATGTGCGGGTTCGTCCCGGCCGGGCCTCGCGACCGCGCACCAAGACGCGTCCCCAGCACAGCGACGCCGAGCCCGCGATGGTGGTCTCGGTGGACCGCGGGCGCTGGGGGTGTGTCCTCGACGGTGACGCCGACCGCCGCATCGTGGCCATGCGGGCCAGGGAACTGGGCCGCACCCCGATCGTGGTCGGCGACCAGGTCGACGTCGTCGGCGATCTGACCGGCAAGCCCGACACCCTGGCCCGGATCGTGCGCGTCGCCGAGCGCGGCACCGTGCTGCGGCGTACCGCCGACGACACCGATCCGTTCGAACGGATCGTGGTGGCCAATGCCGAGCAGTTGTTCATCGTGGTTGCGCTGGCGGATCCGCCGCCGCGCACCGGCTTCGTCGAGCGGGCCATGGTGGCCGCGTATGCAGGCGGGCTGGAACCGATCCTGGTGCTCACCAAGCGCGATCTGGTGGCGGAATCCGAATTCGCTTCCGCCTTCGAGGGTCTGGATCTGAAGATCCGCTACGCGGGGATCGACGACCCGATCGAGCCGGTGCTGGAGTTGCTCGACGACCGGCTCACCGCCCTCATCGGCCATTCCGGCGTCGGCAAGTCGACGATGGTGAATCGTCTTGTGCCCGACGCGTATCGGGCCGTGGGCGAGGTGTCCGGGGTGGGCAAGGGCAAGCACACCTCCACCCAGTCGGTGGCGCTGCCGCTGCCCGGCGGTGGCTGGGTGATCGACACACCGGGCGTGCGGTCCTTCGGGCTGGCGCACATCACCTCCGACGACGTGATCGCCGCGTTCACCGACCTCGCCGACGCCATCGAGGACTGCCCGCGTGGCTGCACCCACCTGGGGCCGCCCGCCGATCCGGAGTGCGCGCTGGACCAGCTCCCCGGCACGGAACGGCGGGTCGCCGCGATTCGTCAGCTGCTGACCGCGCTGATCTCCAACGAGACCTGGTAGCAACCGATTCCGTGCCGGGGAGGGTGCTCAGAACCCGAAGGATCCGGTGCCGGTGCCGCCGCCGTCACCCGGGCCGGGATCGGTCGGCACGTCGGCCACGGTGACCACCTTGGTGGTCGAGGAACTGGCCACGCCGCTGCGCCCGGAGAAGGTCGCGCCGATGGTGTAGGCGCCGGGCGCGCCCGGGGTCCACACGATCGAGGCCTTGCCGTTCGCGCCGACCGGGATGTCGCCCAGGACGTTGTCGCCCGCCTTGAACTGGACGGTGCCGCCCGCCGCCGCGGGCGAGACGCTGGCCTCGAGTGTGACGGCCTTGCCCACCTGGGCACCGGAGACGTCGGTGATGACCGTGCTCGACACCGCGTCGCTGGACACCGTGATGGCCGGGCCCTTGCCCTGATAGGTGCCGTCGCCCAGGGAGCCGCCGTAGTGCATGGAGGTCGGCAGCGGGGTGTCGCGGGCGCAGTTCACGCCCACCTTGTACTGCACCTCGAAGGTCTGCGACTTGGGCTCGATGTTCGGGTACACCGGGTACTTGGTGATGCCGAACTCGGCACGCACCCAGTCCGAGGACGAGGTGTCGAGCTGGACCGGGTCACCGCCCATCTTCGCCGAGCCCGCGACCGGGGTCAGGCAGGCCGGGTGCAGATCCTTGATGTTGTAGATGTATTCGACCGGGATGCCGGTGCGTTCGAACTTCGTCGTCACGGTCACGGTGTCGCCGACGACCGGGTTGGTGTTGGACACCGTCCTGGTGAACTTGCTGTTCCCGTCGTTCCAGGTGATCGTGCCCGGGGCGGCCGCGGCCGTACCGGGGACCGCCGCCACGGCGAAACCCGCCGCCACCGCGAACACGGCCATCGCACCGGCTGCCCGCTGCCTGTTTCTGTCCACCATCGTTGTCTCCCACATGCGTCGGGCGCCCCTCGACATCGTCGTCGAGGCGGCTGGTTCGCCCGAGTTGGCGAGCAGTAGATCACGGCGGCGGGCACTCGCGGACCGGAATCCGAAATGAGCATCATTCAGATTGCGAATTCGACTCACGTTCGTCCGCGTTCCCGGTCTCGGACACCCGGCGCCGGTAGCGTCTCCCCCATGAAGCCACCGGCGATCGGTTATCTGCGCCGCGACATCTCGGGTGTCGCCCAATCCTGGGACGAAACGCAGATCCGTTCGCTAGCCGAGCGGCTCGGCTACCGCTTCACCAAGACCGTCGTCTTCAGCAATCGCACCACCGATCCGATCGGCCGCCTCCTCGACGTGGTCGCCACCACCGAGGCCGTCGCGGTGGTCATCCCCGACCTCACCCACCTCGATCCCGACCTCCCCGACGCCCTGCTCGCGCGCTGCGACATCATCACCGTCTCCCCCGAGGTCGTCCACCCACGCACCATCCCGGCCCTGCCCGCGTAGACCGCACCATCGACGTTCCTATCGTCTGATCGACGTGGGCGCCGGGACCACCGGCGCAAGCAGTGGGCGCGCAACGATAAACCTCGCAAAACGCCCACTCCTTGCGCGCTCCGGAGGCTGTGCCATGTGGTCCGACATACTCGATCTGGATGTGGTCGACCCCGACCCCGACGACTACATCCAGGCGGTGATGCACTGGCATTTCAGCCCCGAGACGGGCAGCCCGTACTGGCTGCGCCGCGTCGAACGGCTCGACTTCGATCCACGGACCGACGTGCGGACCTTCGACGATCTTCGCCTGTTCCCCAACGTGATCGACGAGTTCCGCGACGTCGCCGTCGGGGATCTGATTCCGCGCGGTCTGCGCGGAGCCGATCGCGAGATCGCGGGGATCTACGAGAGCGGCGGCACGACGGGCGCGCCGAAGCGGTTCGTGATGTTCGAGCGGTGGATGGAATTCGCGCTGTCCTGGGACGAGCACCACTACGCCGACCTCGGCACCACGAACACCCTGGCCATCGCGCCCAGCGGCCCGCACATGTTCGGCGAGTTCGCCTCCCGGCGCGCCCGCAGGCACGACGGGGTGAAGTTCACCGTCGACCTGGACCCGCGCTGGATCAAGCACCTCATCGCCACCGGCGACACCGAGGGCGCCGATCGCTACGCCGAGCACCTGATCGACCAGGCCGCGGCGATCCTGACCACCCAGTCGGTGGGCATCCTCATCACCACGCCGCCCCTGCTGGAGCGACTGGCCAGGCGCCCGGAGCTCGTGGACGCGGTGCGCGCGCAGGTGCGGTACCTGTGCTGGAGTGGAGCACACATGGATGCCGACACCAGGGAGATCCTGCGCCAGGAGGTCTTTCCCGGCATCCCGCTCAAAGGCCTCTACGGCAGCACCACCATCCTCGGCATGTCCCGTGAACGCGACAGCGAACGCGACGACGGGCTCGCGGTGTTCGACACGCCCAGCCCCTTCATCACCTTCCGGGTGGTCGACCCCGCCACCGGCGACGACGTCGACGAGGGTGAGCGCGGACAGGTGGTGATGAACCATCTCACCAGATACGCGCTGCTGCCGAACAATCTGGAGCGCGACACCGCGCTGCGCGCCGAGCCGGCGCCGGGCACGCTCGGCTGCGCGGTCGCCGATGTGCGACCGGTGTCGACCTTCGCCGAGAAGTCGGTCATCGAGGGTGTGTACTGATGATCGAGATCGACGCCCTCGGCCCGGCCGGCGCGTACCGGGCCAGGCAGCGCATTCCGATCACCGCGCTGGACGGCACGAAAGTCGGTGAGCTGGGCCAGGTTCCGGCGCTGTTCGTCCGGCGGGCGCTCACCGCGATGCGCGCCGCGCCCACGCTGCCGGTGGGCGAATGCCTCGCGCTGATGAGCGAGGCCGCCGAGCTGTTCACCACCGCGACCATCGGCGGGCTCGATCCCGAGGAGTACGTCCGGATCGTCTCGACCGTGTCGGGCGTGCCCCGGCAGGTGGTGCGCCAGTCGGTCGAGTGGGTCGCCGAGGTGCTGCGCGCACAGCCCGACACGATGGCGCTGGCGATGCCGCGCGGCGCCGTCGCCGAGTGGTCCGACGCGCGCACCGGCGACGGCGCGGGCGTGTGGGTCCGCAAGGGCGACGTCTTCGCGGTGCACGCGGCGGGCAACACTCCGGCGGTGCACGGGCTCTGGCCCGAGGCGCTGGCGCTGGGTTACAAGGTGGTCGTGCGGCCGTCGGCGCGCGAGCCGTTCACCGCGTTCCGGCTGGTGAGTGCCCTGCGGGCGGCCGGCTTCCCGCCGGAGATCGTGACCCTGCTGCCCACCGACTACGCCGCCGCCGACGTGATCATCGCCGAGGCCGACTACGCGATCGTGTACGGCGGTCAGGATGTCGTGGACAAGTACGGCGCGAGCCCGCGGGTGCTCACCCAGGGCCCCGGCCGGTCCAAGATCCTGATCACCGCGGACGTGGACTGGCGGGAGCGGATCGACGTGATCGCCGATTCGGTGAGTCACCTGGGCGGCACCGCCTGCACCTGCACCACCGGGGTGCTGGTGGAGGGCGATCCGGAGCCGCTCGCGCGGGCGCTGGCCGAGCGGCTCGCCCGCATTCCGAGCCTGCCCGCCGATCATCCCGACGCCCTGCTCACCGTGCAGCCGGTGCCCGCGGTGGTCGCGATCGACGAATACCTGCACGAGGTCGCCGGATCGGCGCGGCCGCTGCTCGGCGGAGAGACCATCGTCGACGAACTGCCGTCCGGGGGCGCGGTGCTGCGCCCCGCGGTCCACCTGGTCGACTCGGCGACGGCACCACAGCTCGGCGTCGAGCTGGCCTTCCCCTGCGTCTGGGTGGGGCCCTGGCGGCCCGCGGACGGCATTGCGCCCCTGCGGGATTCACTGGTGCTCACCGCGATGACCACCCGCGCCGACCTGGTCGACGCCCTGCTGACCGAGCCGACGATCACCAATCTCTATCTCGGCGACAATCCCACCACCTGGCTGCGGCCCGGCGTTCCGCACGACGGTTACCTGGCCGAATTCCTCATGCGCTGCAAGGGCATGATCCGCTCGGGCATCTGATCCGGCGCGCCCGCGCCCGGCCTGTCCCGGCCGGGTGTGGGCGCGTACGGGAAAATGACCGGGTGACCACCGAGAATCCGCGCCCCCGACCGCCGGCGATGAGCCCGACCATCCTGGTGATCACGCTGTCGCGGCGGGTCGAGGCCGAGCTGAGCGCTGCCTTGGCGCCGCTGGATCTCACCGTGGCCCGGCTCGGGCTGCTCGGGCATATCAACGGCGTCCCGGGAGCCTCGTTCAGCGAGCTGGCGCGGATGTCGGGGACCAGCGTGCAGAGTGCGCACACCGCGGTGAAGTCGCTGGTGGCGGCGGGACTGGTGCAGGACCGCACGGCCCGCGCCGGGTCGGCCTCGGCGATCGAGCTCACCGAGGCGGGGACGCGACTGCTCGGCGAGGCGCGAAAAGTGGTGACCCAGGTCGACACCCAGCTCTTCGGGCCCGATGCCGATCCCATCCAGCGGCGCGTCGGGGCGGCCATCGTGGCGGCGTTCACCGGCGCGTCACCCGCCTGACCAGCGCTCCCACCGGACGTGATCCAGACAACCTTCAACATGGCTGAAACTCGAGCTAAGCTTCAGCCATATTGAAGGTCGGAGGGAGTTCACCGGTGGAACATTTCTTGCTGTCCGTGCACGTGGTCGCGGGCATCGTCTTCGTCGGGGGTTCGGCAGTCGCCACCAGCCTGTTTCCCCGCTACGCCCCGGTCGCCGCGGGCGGGCCCGACCCGGATTCGGTGCGCAGCCGGTCGGTGGCGGTGGCCCTGCACCGGATCACCGGCAACTACGCCAAGCTCGCGATCATCGTCCCGGTGATCGGCATCGTGCTGGCCACCATCCAGGGCCGGATGAACGAAATCTGGATCACCGTCGCCATGATCACCACCGCGATCGCCGGCGGCCTGCTCGCCGTCCAGATCCACCCACTCCAGCGCCTGGCCCTCGCCGAACCCGACACCGGCCGGCGCCTGAAGACCCTGTCGATGCTCGCCGGCATCTACAACCTGCTCTGGACAGCCGTCGTCGTCCTCATGATCGTCCGCCCCGGCTCCACCAACTGAAGGATTCCGACATGCCCGACCAGGGAGTCACTTTCATCAATGTCATCGAGGTAGCCGCCGCCGACGTCGACGCCTTCGTCGACCAGTGGCGCGAGCGAGCCGCCCTCATGCGCACCGCCCCCGGCTTCCGCGACGTCCGCCTGCACCGCGCCCTGCTCCCCGACACCCGCTTCCAGCTGATCAACGTCGCCCACTGGGACAGCGCCGAAGCCTGCGAGGCCGCCGGCCTCAACCCCACCGTCGTCGCCTCCGTCGACCAGGCCCGCCGGGTCGCCACCGCCAACCCCGCCCTCTACGAAGTGGTCGCCGAATTCCCCTGAGCCACAACACCTGCGGCGCGGCGCCACGTGCTCGCCCCGCGTCTCGCCTCCCCTGCGCGCCCATACCTCCGGGCCACGCAGTCACCTCAGGTGTGTTTGGCGCCGATGGTGTGGAGGATTTCGTGGATGGTGGGGTCCGTCAGGCGGTTGGTGACGGTGCGGCCTTCGCGGGTGGAGGTGACGCAGCCTTCGTGGCGCAGGACGCGCAGGGCCTGGGAGATGGCGTTCTCGGTGCGGCCGATGGCGGCGGCGAGTTCGCCGACGCTGATACCGGGGGTGCGGTGCAGGCAGAGCAGGATTTCCAGGCGGTTCGGGTCGGACAGCAGGTCGAAACGCTGCGCCCAGGCGGCGATCTCGACATCGCCGATCGCGCGCCGGCCCAGTTCGACCGGCGTTCCCTCCAGTGTGCGTGGCTCTCCCATGGCCCGCTCAGCTTAGTCCCCGGCTGGACAGCGCCGCTATTATCTGTCCATCTGTTCAGATAGACATGAGTTGGGATGTGGGATGAGGCTCCGCGCTCGGCCGCTGTTCGCTGTGGGGGCCGCGTGCGCGCTGGTCGTCGCCGGGTCCGCGTGCGGCGCGCCGACCAGCGGTCCCACCGATTCCCTGGTCCTCGCCGACGCCTATGAGCTGGGCGGATACAACCCGGTGGCGGGCTACGGCGCGGCCGGCGAGGCCAAGGTCTACGACGGCCTGCTGCGCCTGACGGGCAGCGCGGGCCTGCCCGGTTTCGCACCCGCGCTGGCCACCGCGCTGCCGACACCGAACGCCGACGCCACCGTCTGGACCGCGCCGCTGCGCCCGGGCGTGCGCTTCAGCGACGGCTCCGAATTCGACGCCGCCGACGTGGTCGCCACCTACCGGGCGATTCTGGATCCCGCCTCGGCGTCGGAGGCGCGGTCCTCGTTCTCGATGATCGAGCGGGTGGAGGCGGTCGACCCGGCGTCGGTGCGATTCACCCTGCGCCATCCCTATGCCGCCTTCCACACCAAACTGCTGATCGGCATCGTCCCGTCGGAGTCGGTCGCGACGCCGGGACCGGCCACCGCGTCCCCGCTCAACACCGCCCCGATCGGCACCGGCCCCTACCGGCTCACCAGCCTGGAGCCCACCCGCGCGGTCTTCGCGGCGAACGAGAACTACTGGGGCGGTGCGCCTGCCGTGAAACGGCTGACCCTGCTCCACGTCCCCGACGACAACACCCGCGCCCAGCGCATGGCGGGCGGCGAACTCGACGGCACCTCCCTGCCGCCGCTGCTGGCCGCCACCTTCGACGGGAAGCCGTCGATATCGGTGCGGTCCAGCACTTCCGCCGACTGGCGCGGCGTCTCGATGCCCGCCGGCGACCGGGTGGCGGGCGATCCGGCCGTGCGCCTGGCCCTGAACTACGCGGTGGACCGGCAGTCCATGATCGACAACATCCTCGGCGGCTACGGCAGGCCCGCCTACACCCCACTACCCGCGGTCTACGGCGAATCACACAATCCGGCAGCCACTTTCACCTTCGACCGGGCCCGTGCCGAACGGATTCTCGACGACGCGGGCTGGCGCGCCGGCGCCGACGGCATCCGCGCGAAAGACGGTGTGCGCGCCCGGTTCACGGTGATGTACAACTCCACCGACACGCTGCGCCGCGACCTCGCCCTCGCCTTCGCCTCCGATGCCAGGCGCGTCGGCGTCGAGGTGGATCTGGAAGCGCTGTCCTGGGATCGGATCGAGCCACGCATCGGGCAGGCGGGCATTCTGCTCGGCGGTGGCGCCGAACCCTTCGATCCCGACACCCAGGTCTACGGCACCCTGCACTCGCCGTCGGCGGATCCCGGCGCGAGCAGCCCCTACGACAATGCGAGCAGGCACACCGATCCCGCGATCGACTCGCTGCTCGACCGGGCGCGGCGCAGTACCGATCCGGCGGTGCGGGCCGGCGCCTATCGCGAGGTGCAGAGCCGGTACGTCCAGGACCCGAGCCACGTGTTCCTGGTGCACCTCGATCACACCTACGTGCTGAAGGAGTCGGGCTGGGCGAGTTCGGGACGGATTCTCGAACCGCACGCCCACGGCGTCACCTGGGGTCCGTGGTGGTCGCTGCACACCTGGACGCGCCGGTGACCCGTTGGCGCGGGCGTGGTCTCGGCGCGATGATCGGGCTCCGGCTGGCGACCTTGGTGCCGGTGCTGACGGCGGTGTCGGCCGCGCTGTTCGCGGCGGCGGCGGTGTCGCCGTTCGATCCGCTGGTCGGCTATCTCGGTGACCGCTACGAATCCACCAGCGCGGCCGACCGGACCGTGCTCGCCCAGCAGCTGGGCGTCGACCTGCCCTGGTACGAGCTGTACCGGCGGTGGGCCGTCGACCTGGTCCACGGCGATCTCGGAGTGTCGCGCGGATTCGCCCAGCCGGTGAGCGAGCTACTCGCCCAGCGCATTCCGTGGACGGTCCTGCTGGTGGTGGTCGCGATGAGCGCGGCCGTGGCCGTGGCGCTCGGGGCGGGTGTCTGGGCGGGGATGCGTCGGGGCGGCATCGTGGACCGGGCGCTGGCCGCCACCTGTGTGGTGCTGCAAGGGCTGCCGCCGTTCGTGGTGTCGCTGGCGGCGATCGCGCTGTTCGCGGTGGGGCTGGGCTGGCTGCCGCCCGCCGGGCTCACCGACGCCGGGGCCGAGGTCGGGTTCGGCCAGGTGGCCCGGCATCTCGTGCTGCCCGCCGCCGCGCTGGCGCTCTCGCAGGTGCCGTGGCTGCTGCTGGCGGTGCGGGAGTCGGTGTCGGCCAATCGCAGTGAGGACTTCGTGGTGGGCGCGGCGACCCGGGGGATCGAGAACGCCACCATCACCCGCAGGCACATCCTGCCCGCCTCGCTCGCGCCGTTCGTGACGATCCTCGGGGTGCGCCTGCCCGAGATCGTGGTCGGCGCGGTGCTGGTGGAGGAGATCTTCTCCTGGCCCGGCGTCGCGGGCGCGTTCGTGCGGTCGGCGCAGGATCTGGACATGGCGCTGCTCGCGGTCCTCACCGTGGGCACCACCTGCGCGGTCATGCTGGGTTCGCTGCTCGCCGATGTCGCTGTCGTGGTGCTGGATCCGCGGGTGCGGGCCGATGGCTGAGCGGCGGTTGACGATGGCGCTGGCGGTGCTGGTCGCGGTGGTGCTGTACGCGGTGCTGGTCCCGTGGCTGGCCGGTGTCGACGACCGGCTCACCGACTTCGCCGTCGCCCGCCAGGCGCCGTCGGGCGCGTGGTGGTTCGGCACCGACGCGGCCGGGCGTTCGCTGTTCGTGCGGATCGCGGCGGCGCTGCGGACCTCGCTGCTGGTGGCGGCCTGCGCGGCGGCGGTGTCGACGGCGATCGGGGTGCTGGTCGGCGCGGTGTCGGCGCTGGCGGGCGGCTGGACCGACCGGGTGGTGATGCGCGCCGCCGACACCGCCAACGCGCTGCCGCACCTGCTGCTTGGCATCGTGCTCGTGGCGCTGTTCCGCGGCAACACGGTGGCGGTGGTGCTCTCGATCGGGCTGACGCACTGGGTGCAGGTCGCCCGGATCGTGCGCGCGGAGAGCCTGAGTCTGCGCGAACGCGAGTACGTGGCGGCCGCGGTGCTGGCCGGGGCGGGGCGTGGGCATCTGCTGCGGCGGCATCTGCTGCCCGCCGTCGCCCCGCAGGCGCTGATCGCGGTGGTCCTGCTGCTGCCGCACGCGATCTGGCACGAGTCGACGCTGTCGTTCCTCGGGTTCGGGCTGCCCCCGCACGAACCGAGCCTGGGCACCCTGCTCGCCGAGGCGCGGACCTCGCTGCTGCTCGGCGGCTGGTGGACGCTGGCCTTCCCGGCCGGTTTCCTGGTGCTGACCACGGTGGCGGTGGCTGTCGCCGGATCGGCGCTGCGTGGGGTGCTGCTGCCACCGAAACCGTCGAGGATGCCGCGATGACCGGATTGTCGATCACCGATCTCACCGTGCGGATTCCGGTGTGCGGCACAGGCGTTGTGCATGCCGCGACCGAAGTGACGCTGGATATCGCCGCGGGCACGGTGACGGCGCTGGCGGGCGAATCCGGTTGCGGGAAATCGATCGTGGCGAGCGCCGTGCTCGACGTGCTGCCGCCGGAAGCCGTGGTCACCGGGTCGATCCGGCTGGAACTGGCCGACCGGACGCTCGATCTGCGCAGCACCGATCAGCCGTATCGGGGCAGGCACGTCGCGCTGGTCCCGCAGTCGCCCGGGACGCATTTCACCCCGGTGCGCACGATCGGCGCCCAGCTGGCCGAGACCATCGCCGCGCTCGGGACCGCGCACACTCCCGCCGACCTGGTCGACCGGGCGGGGCTGCCCAGCGCGGCGCTGGCGATGTTCCCGCACGAACTGTCCGGCGGGATGGCGCAGCGGGCGGCGGTGGCCGCGGCGCTGGCCGGTGACCCGGAGGTGATCATCGCCGACGAACCGACCTCGGGCCTGGACCAGGCCCGCACCGACCAGATCGGGCAGCTGCTGCGCGAGTGCGCCGACCGGGGCGCGGCGGTCCTGCTGATCACCCACGATCTGAGTCACCTCGAACGCTCGGGCATCGCGGACACGCTGGCGATCATGTACACCTCGCGCCTGATGGAGGTCGGGCCCGCCGCGCAGGTACTGGCCGATCCGTGGCACGCCTACACCGGTGACCTGCTGGCGGCGCTGCCCGAACGCGGGCTGCGTCCGCTCCCGCATCCGCCGCGCGCGCTGACCGGGCTGTCCGAGATCTGCCCGTACGCGGGCACCACCACCGAGCTGCGCCGCGAGGAGCAGCGCCTGATCCGCCGAGCGAGGTCGTGATGCTGATCGCCGAGGCCGTCAGCGCGGGGTATCGCGCCGGGGAGCCGGTGCTGCGCGGGGTGGACCTGCGGGTCGCGCCGGGTGAGATCGTCGGGATCAGCGGCGACTCGGGCTCGGGCAAAACCACGCTGGCCCGAGTCCTGGCCGGGCTGCTCACGCCCAGCGCGGGCCGGGTCACCCTCGACGGCAAGCCGCTGCGCGAGCAGCGCGGCGCCGTCGCCATGGTCTTCCAGAATCCGCGCGCCGCTGCCAATCCCCACTTCACCCTGGCCCAGATCATCGCCGAGCCGGCCCGCATCCGCCGCGCCCCCGCCCCCGACCTCACCGCCGCCATCGCGGCCGTCGGCCTGACCCCCGACCTCCTCGACCGCCGCCCGCACGCCCTCAGCGACGGCCAGCTCCAGCGCGCCTGCGTGGCCCGCGCCCTCGCCCAGCGCCCCCGCCACCTGATCCTCGACGAGGCGACCGCCATGCTCGACGCCGCCACCACCGCCACCGTCATCCGCCTGATCATGTCCGAAGCCGCCACCGGCCTCGGCGTCCTCCTGATCAGCCACGACCAACCCCTCCTCACCGCCGCCTGCACCCGCACCACCACCGTCACCACCGGCACCCTGACCCCGCACCGCCCCTCAGCCTCCGCTTAGCAACGCGTCCTACTGTGTGCCCCTGTGACTTTCACGCAGGGGAATCCAGTGAGCACCCGACGCAGCCTGAGCGGCTGGGGCCGAACAGCACCGACCGTCGCCGAGGTGCTGCGCACCTCCGACATCGCGGTGATCGCCGAACGCGTACGGACCGCCGGCCCACGCGGCGTCATCGCGCGCGGTCTCGGCCGCAGCTACGGCGACCCGGCCCAGAACGGCGGCGGCCTGGTGATCGACATGACCGCGCTGGACCGCATCCACGACATCGACCCCGACAGCGGGATCGTCGCCGTCGACGCCGGTGTCAGCCTGGACACCCTCATGCGCCGGGCGCTGCCGTACGGGCTGTGGATTCCCGTGCTCCCCGGCACCAGGCAGGTGACGATCGGTGGCGCCATCGGCTCGGACATCCATGGCAAGAACCATCATTCGCAGGGCAGCTTCGGCAACCACGTCGTGTCGCTCGACCTGCTCACCGCCGACGGCTCGGTCCGCACGCTGACGCCGGAAGGCGCCGAATCCGACCTGTTCTGGGCGACGGTCGGCGGCATGGGGCTGACCGGCATCATCATCGGAGCGCGAATCCGGTTGAAGCACACCGAGACCGCCTACTTCCTGGTGGACAACGACCGTACGCGCGATCTCGACGAGACCATGGAGCTGCTCACCAACGGATCCGACGACGGCTACGACTATTCGATGTCGGTGCCGGACACCATTTCCACCGGGGCCAAGCTCGGTCGCGCCGGATTCAGTCGCGGCTCGCTGGCGACGGTGGACCAACTCCCGCCGAAACTTCGGGGCAAACCGCTGAATTTCGACGCACCGCAATTGTTCACCGTGCCCGATATCTTTCCGAACGGGATGGTGAACGGTACGACCACGCGCATCGCCGCCGAGGCCGCGCATCGTATGTTCCCGCGCCAGGCTCGTGGCCGGATCCAGAATCTGACGCAGTTCTATCACCCACTGGATCTGCTCGGCGAATGGAACCGCGCCTACGGCAGGCGCGGATTTCTCCAGTACCAGTTCTCGATGCCCTACGGCGCCGACAACCAGCTCGCCCACGCCGTGCAGACCATCGCCGAATCGGGCCACCGCTCGTTCCTCAACGTCTTCAAGCGGATGGGGGCGAGCAACCCGGCGCCACTGTCCTGGCCGCACCCTGGATACATGCTGAGCTTGGACTTTCCTATTGCGCCCGGTCTCGACCGGTTCTGCGCCGAGCTCGACGACCTCGTCCTGGCGGCGGGCGGACGCCTCTATTTCGCCAAGGATTCGCGCACCACCCCGGAGACGATCGCGGCGATGTACCCGCGGTTGGCGGAATGGCGGCGGGTTCGGGATCGGGTGGATCCCGGGCGGGTGTTCGCCTCCGACCTGTCGCGCCGGCTCCAGCTCGTCTCGGGGTGAGCTGCGGCGACGTGTTCCAGATCACGGCGGTGTATTTCCGAGCGAAAACACTTAGCGGCAAACGCCATTCGGCGGTAATGACGCAGATCACTGTCCGTTTTGAACTCTTATGAGATCTTAAGTTACATCTCAGCAACATTGAGTTGGACACTTGATCATGGGTGCTCGATCGAGGGCCTGCGCTCCCCCGGGAGCATGCCATTGAGGGAAAGACTGCATTCATGAAGTTCAGCAAGGTTGCCGCAACCTCCGCACTTGTCATCGCCGCGCTCGGTATCGCCACCGGCACCTCGCACGCCGCTCCGGCGCCCGCCCCCGTCCCCGCCTTCCTCGACGGCGTCGGCCAGGGCGTGAACCAGGTGCTGCCCGGGATCAACTGGAAGACCGCCATCGAGGGCGACTCCGTGGTCGTGGAGACCGACGCGGGCTCGCTTACCACCGCGAACAACCAGTTCCAGGTGCTCGACGACGCGGGCAACGTGGTGGTCGGGTTCCCGCTCGCCTACACGCTCAACGATCTCGAGTACCCGATCGACGCCGCCATCGACGGCACCCGCGCCGTGCTGACGCCGCGCACCGAGGCCGCCTCGGCCCGCCCGTCGACCCTGCTCAAGGACGTCGTCCGGCAGGACGCCTTCGACGACGCGGTGAGCGCCGCCGCCACCCAGTTCGGCATCATCACCGCCATCGGCACCCTGGTCGGCACCCTCGTCGGCGGTGTCGCCGGCTGCGCGATCGGCGCCGCGGGCGGCCTGATCCTGGGCATCCCGGTACTCGCCCTCGGCGGTGCGACCGGTGTCGCCGGCTGCCTGGCCGGTGGCGCGGTGGGCATCCCGCTCGGCGCCGCGGCCGGTCTGGTGATCACCGGCGTGCCCGCCGCGATCGCGATCGGCATCGGTTTCCACAACCGGATCAACGCGCCGGAGAACCAGTAGCCCCAGCCGCGACAGGCCCGTCCACCGATCGGTGGGCGGGCCTTCGTGCTGTCCGGGTCAGCGCGCGAGCCGGATGCGCAAGGTCTCGTAGGTGGGGATGAACACCTTCCGGCGATACCGGCGCTCGACGATCTCCCACGGCCTGCCGTCGGCGGTGAGCGCGGTGAGCAGCGCGGTCAGTTCGGAGTGGACCAGCTGCGCGCCCAGGCACAGATGACGTCCGCCGCCGAACCACAGCTGCCGGGTCTCCGGCACGTAGTCGCGGTGCACGGAGAACTCGCCGACGGCGTTGTTGATCGTCCAGGTGAGGATCTTGACGTGCTCCCCGGCGCGCAGTTCCCGCCCGCCGACGCGCACGTCCGCGGTCACCGACCGGCCGACCAGATAGGCGGGACTGGTCACCCGCAGGGTCTCGCGCACCGCGTCGGGCAGCCGTTCGGGTGCGGCCAGCAGGGCCCGATGCTGACCGGTGTCGTGCATGATCGCGACCATCCTGGTCATCGCGCTGGCCAGGGTGTCGGTGCCCGCGACGGCCATCAGGATCGCCAGGCCGGCCGCGTGTTCCACGTCCAGCCCGAGTTCCCGGCAGCGCCCGAGCGTCGTGTCGGGGTCGGCGCGCGCGTAGGCGCCAGGGACATTGACAGCCAAACGGGTGGCCAGCTCTTTGGCACGGGCCACCGCGACGGGGTCGAGGGTGGTCGAGGCCATGGTGCCGAAGCCCAGGTTGACCAGCTCTTCCACGTGGTGGAACAGGCGCAGGAACAGCGCGTCGGTGTCGTCGGTGGGGTCACCGCCGATGGCCGCGGCGATGTCCTCGGGGCGCATGCCGACCAGGTCGGACACGCTGCGCCCGACCAGGATCTGGGCCCGCGCGGCGATGTCGACGGTCTCGCCCCGTGCCAGCCGATCCGAGAGATCCCGCAGGTCAGGACCGATGACGCGCTGCACGAGGGCGTCGGTGTGGGTGAGGGTGAACAGGTCACGAACCTTGGTCCGCAGCTCGGTGTGGCCCGGTCCTTCGAACAGGTCCTCCACCCAGTCGCCGATGACCTGTGCCCACCAGTGCCCGGCCGCGCCCTCGGCGACGATGCTGAAGTGCGTGCTGTCGTTGTAGATCTGGCGCGCGACCAGCGGATCGGCCACGAACCAGCCCAGTTTCGGCACCCTGCGGATCGGGCGCGCCACCCTGCCCAGCAGCAGCACGCCTGGCAACCAGGGCTGACCTGCGGCGAGTAGGGTGAGTTCATGACGTCGGGCGACACTCCACACCCCGGCAGAATCTAGTTGACCCCGCCCGATTAGTGAAGATCTGTGGCTAGTATGGCGCGGAAGTGAAAGAGCACATGGTGAGATCCACAATCGAAGCCGTCGGCGCCTATCTGCCCGACCGCGAGGTCACAACAGCGGAATTGATGAGCCGGCTGGCCATCGACGCGCCACTGGATCTGGAGAAGGTCAGTGGCGTCGCGGCCCGGCGCGTGCGCGGGCCGGGAGAAGACTCCTTCGGCATCGCGCTGGCGGCGGCACGCAGTGCGCTGGCCAACTCACGGTACGAGGCCACCGATCTCGACGTGATCATCTCCTGCTCGATCACCCGCACCCGCGGCGACGACTTCTGCCTCGAACCCTCCTTCGCGCTCATGCTCCGCACCGAGCTGGGCGCGACCCGCGCGATCCACTTCGACGTGTCCAACGCGTGCGCGGGCATGCTCACCGGAGTGCTGGTGCTGGACAGGATGATCCGCTCCGGCGCGGTCCGGCGCGGCCTGGTGGTCTCGGGCGAGTGCATCACCCCGATCGCCGATACCGCGGTGCGCGAGATCTCGCAGAAATACGATCCGCAGTTCGCCTCGCTGACCGTCGGCGACGCCGGGGCGGCGGTACTGCTCGACAGCACCGACGGCCCCGGCCTGGACTACGTGGAACTCAACACCAGTGCCGCGTTCGCGAAGCTGTGCCTCGGCATGCCCAGCGATCAGGGGCCCGGTGTCGCGCTCTACACCGACAACCGCGCGATGCACAACGAGTCCCGGTACCTGCTGTGGACCTCGCGGCAGCGGGAGTTCCTGGCTGCGCGCGGTTCCAGCTTCGCCGCCGAGGACTACGACTACCTGATCCATCACCAATTCAGCGGTCCCGCCGTGGAATTGATCGACAAGATCGCCGAGCGCGAGTTCGACGCGGTGATGCCGCCCAAGCTGGCTGTGCTCGACCGGTACGGGAACACCGCTTCCACTTCACATTTCGTGGTGTTGCACGACGCACTGCGGCAGGGACTGATCGCGCCGGGGTCGAAAGTGCTGCTGGTGCCGGCCGCTTCCGGGGTGGTCGCCGGATTCCTGTCGGTGACAATCGGCGATCTGCGGGTATAGGACAGTATGGGAATCATCATTTCTTCGGCCGTCACGCAGACCGGCGGCGTCAGCTCGGTGGGCCAGGCGGCCACGGCGGCACGGGCGGCGCTGGAGGCGGCGAACTGTCCGTCCGACCAGGTCGACGCGCTGATCAACGTCGGTGTCTATCGCGACGCGAACCTCGTGGAACCGGCGGTGGCCGCGCTCATCCAGCAGGCCGCCGAGATCGGCCTGGAGTACCGGCCCGGTGACGTGCCCTGCCTGTCGTTCGACCTGATGAACGGCGCCTGCGGCCTGGTGAACGCCGTCGGCGTCGCCGCGTCGCTGCTGGCCGACCTGCCCACCGGACACGTGGTCGTCGTCTCCGGTGACGCGCACCCGTCGATGAGCGCCGACGCCGAGTTCACCTTCACGCCCGTCGGCGCGGCGCTGGTGCTGGAGAACTCCACCACCGCCACCGGATTCGGCGGCGTACACGTGAGCGCCGGCGACACCCTGCCCGATCCACAGGGTTACGTCACGCTGTCGGCGATGGGCACGACCGGCCGTTCGGCCATGACGGTGGAACTGGGCACGAGCACCGGCGAACTCGTCGAGCACGCGGCCGCCGCGGCCAGGGAAGCCTTGGCCGCCGACGATCTCGACGCGGCCGAGGTGGTGCTGATCTGCGGCAAGCCGACGCCGGAGTTCGCCGCGGAGCTGGCCGCCGAACTCGGCGCGGGTACCGTCGTCACCGACGACCTCGCCGGCGACGCGCATACCTCGGCCCTGACCGCGGGCTATGTGACCGCCCGCGCGGCCGGACTGACCGATCGTCCGCTGCTGTTCGTCGCCGCCGACGGCGGTCCGACGGCCGCAGCGGTCACCTATCGCGGACCTGAGGTGCGGTAATGGCCATGCATGCGACCCCGGCCGGGGACGACGAATTCAGCTGGACGGTGGAGGCGCCGCGCAACGGCCGGGCGCGGCATCGCGCACCGGGGGTGCCGAGTTCGTCCGCGGTGCTGGCACTGCGGGCGATCCCGGTGCTCGGCTGGGCCTTCCTGGCGCTCGGCGTGGTGCGGCCGTTCCGGTCGCGGCTGGGCCGGATCGTGTTCTGGATCGACGCGATGCTCAGCGTCGGCGTGCACGCGGCACAGATTCCGGTGGCGCGGCGGGAGGCCGCCCGGCGTGGGATTCCGGCGGGCCGGGCCGCGGCGATGACCATGCTGTTCGGGGCGACCTGGTGGAAAACCCTCGGCGATCGGTGACGCCGCGCGGGCGCGGCCGTACGGTGTCGTCATGACTGTCCTGGTGACGGGGGCGAGCGGATTCGTCGGCGGCGCGGTCGTGCGCGCCCTGGCCGGCGCCGGAACGACGGTCAGGGCGATGGTGCGGGATCCGGCGACCGCCCCGGCGGGTGTCGAAGTGGCGGTCGCCGAGCTGGGCGACACCGCCGCGCTGGCCCGCGCCGTCACCGGTGTGCGGGCGGTGGTGCACGCCGCGGCGCTGCTCGGGGAGTTCGGCAGGCCCGCGGAGTTCTTCGCGGTGAACGTGGCGGGCACCGACCGGCTCATGCAGGAGGCCGCGGCGGCCGGTGCGCGGCGGTTCGTGTTCCTCGGCAGTCCCAGCGCGCTCATGGCGCCCGACGGCGGTGATCAGCTCGGCATCGACGAGACGGTGCCGTATCCGGACCGCTTCCTGAACAGCTACTGCCAGACCAAGGCGGTCGCCGAACAGCTGGTGCTCGCCGCCGACACGCCCGCGTTCACCACCTGCTCGCTGCGGCCGCGCGCGGTGTGGGGCCCCGGCGATCGGCACGGGCCGATCGTGCAGATCCTGGCGAAGTTGCGCGCGGGCCGGCTGCCCGACCTGTCCGGCGGGCGCGAGGTGCTGGCCTCGCTGTGCTACATCGACCATCTCACGCACGCGGTGCAACTGGCGCTGACGGCCGAGAATGTCGGTGGGCGAGCCTATTTCGTGGCCGACGCGGAGCCGGTACAGGTATGGCCGACGATGGCGGCGGTGGCCGAGCGGTTCGGGCTGGCCGCACCGCGCGTCACCGTGCCCGCTCCTGTGCTGGGCGGCGCGCTGGCGGCGATCGAGACGGTGTGGCGGATCCCGGCGGTCGCGCAGCGCTGGACGCCGCCGCTGTCGCGCTACGCCGTCGCCCTGGTCACCCGATCGGCGACCTACGATCTGTCGCGCGCCGAACGCGAACTCGGCTACCGGCCGACGGTCCCGTTCGCCGAGGGACTGGACCGTTTCCACGACTGGGTCACCGAGATCGGCGGCCTGGACCGGCTGGTGGCGCAGCTGTGAGCGCCGGCGAGCTCTGGGTGGTGATCCCCGCCTTCGACGAGGAGCGCGGGATCGGCGCGACCCTGGAAGCCATTGCCGCGCAGCGTGATACCGGCTTCCGGGTGGTGGTGGTCGACAACGGTTCCAGCGACCGCACCGTCGAGATCGTGCGCGCGTTCGCGGCGGCGCATCCCGTGCCCGCCATCGAGGTGATCAGTGAGCCGCAGAAGGGCACCGGCGCCGCCGCCGACACCGGGATGCGCTACGCCATCGCCCAGGGCGCGGCCTACCTCGCCCGCACCGACGCCGACTGCCTGCCCGCACCGGACTGGACGCAGCGGATCAAGGCGGCGTTCGGCACCGGACTGCGGCTGGTCAGCGGGCAGCTGGTGCCGCGCACCGACGAAGGCATCTCGTGGGTCGACCGCACCGTCATCCGGGTCGCGCTGGAGGTGGCCTCGGCCTTCGGGAAGGTGCGCTCGGGCAATCGTGACCCGAAGTACTTGGGCCCGTACGTGATGACGCCCGGCTGCAATATGGCCATCACCGCCGAGTTGTACACGGCCGCAGGCGGATTCCCGCGCACCGCGATCGAGGATCTGCACGAGGACCGGGCCCTGGTGAACGCGGTGCGCACGATCACCACCGACTACGGCCTGCGTCGCGACGTGCGGGTCTACGGCTCCAACCGGCGGGTGCGGGCGTGGGGCATCCGCAAGACGCTGGCCTGGTACGCCGACCACCGGTACCGGCCCGACATCGTGGACATCCGGTGACGATCGATTTCCTGGACCACCTGGGGATGCAGGCCGACCGCATCCCCGACGCCTCGGCGCTCGGCACGGTGGGCAAGCGCGCCATGACCTATCGCGAGCTGGTCGGCACCGTCGACCGGGTCGCGGCCAATCTCGGTGCGGCCGGGTTCGTTCCGGGCGACCGGATGCTGTTCTCGATCCGGCCGAGCGTGTCCTCGGTGACCCTGATCTTCGGGGTGATCGCGGCGGGCGGCACCATCGTGTTCGTCGATCCCGGCGTGGGGCCCGAACTGTTCGCCCGCCGCGTGGCGCTGGTCGAACCGACCTGGGCCGCCACGGAATCGCTGCTGTACGCGGTGAGCGGACCGCTGTCCGGGTTCGGGCGCAGGCGCGGGCTCGCCCTCCCCCGGTTCGGCGCGCTCGACGTGCGCCACATCCACAGCGGCCCCTGGCTGCCCGGCACCCCAGCGGGGTCGATTCCGTTGCGCCGCTTCACCGGTCCCGCCGCGAGCACGGCGACCGTGCGCGCCGACCCGGCCGCGCCCGCGCTCATCGTGTTCACCTCCGGGACCACCGACGACCCGAAAGCCGTTGTCCACACCCGGGCTTCGCTGGGCGCCGGGCTGGCGGCGATGGGCGGGCAGACCAGCCTCGCGCCGGGCGCGTTCCTGCACACCGAGCAGCTGATGATGGGGCTGCCCGCGCTGATGGCGGGCGCGCGCTGGGCGATGCCGCCGTATCCCCGGTTCGGCACCCACGTCGATCCGGTGCGGTTCACCCAGAATCTGCACAGCGCGACGCACGCCTTCTACACCCCCGCCGATCTGGCGGTGGCGCTCACCGCGCTCGAAGCCGGCGAGATCGGGCCGCCGCCGTATCTGCGCCAGGTTGCGCTCGGCGGCGCGCCGGTCACGCCCGCGCTGCTGCGGCGAGCCCGGAAGTCGCTGCCCGGCACCGAGTTCCTGGCCGTCTACGGGATGACGGAGATCCTGCCCGTCGCGGTCACCAACGATGTCGCCAAGCTCGCGCACACCGGCGATCTGCTCGGGGCGCCGGTGCACGGGGTGACCGCGCGGATCGCGGCGGACGGCGAGCTGGTGCTGTCGGGGCCGAATCTGTGTCGCGGCTATCTCGGCGACGAACCGCTCACCGAGATCCACACCGGCGACCTCGCCCGCTTCGACGGTGACCAGCTGGTCCTCACCGGCCGCAAGAAGGACATGATGATCCGCGGCAAGACCAATATCTATCCGGGACTGTACGAACCGGTGATCACCGCGATCGACGGGGTTCGTGAAGCGATCATGGTCGGCATCCCCGACGAGGTCGGCGACGAGCGCATCGTCCTCGCCGTCGTGCCCGCTCCCGGCGCGGGCGATGTCGCCACGCTGCTGCGCACCCGGCTCCCGCATCTCATCGACACCTCCGCCGTGCCTGACGACATCGTCCTGGTCGACCGCATCCCGGTCACCGGCCGCACCAACAAGCCCGACCGCACCGCCCTGCGCGAGCAGCTGCGGCACCGGCTGGACTGAACCGTCGTCAGCGGTTGAGCGGGGCGACGGTGCGGTCGGCCAGGAGTTCGACGGTGGCGTGCGGGAGCTGGGTGTCGACGTAGCAGAAGGTGATCGACATCGTGTCGTCGTAGGTGGCCACGGCGACGGTGAGGGCGCTGGCACAGGAGTTGGTCCCCGCGACGGTGAGCGCCGTGATCGGCAGCGGCGCGGGAGTTTCGGGGGCGGTGAGCCTGCCGAGATTGCTGAGCGTGACATTCCACGGGGCCCGGCGATCGACGAGTTCCACCGCGCGGACACCGGATTCGAGGGAACGGGGGCAGCCGTAGCGGATGGCGGCCAAGCCGGCCAGGTCGGCGCCGCCGGTGATGCGCTGGGCCAGTTGCGCTTTGGCGGCCCGGGCGGCGTCCCAGAGTGACTCCCCCGGGCCGAAGGGGACGAAGGCCGGGACGACAGCGGTGAACATGCCCGGTTCGTCGTCGGCGGGCGCGGGCCGCAGCCGGGAGCGGACGTCGACGGGGATGCCGATCGCGGCCGTCCCGGAGCCCAGTGGGCGGTTCAGCGCGCCGAGCGCCTGGGCGAGGGCGGCGGTCAGGGCCGCGTTGACGGTGACGCCCGCGCGGCGGCAGCGGGTGCGCAGCGCGGCGAGTTCGTTGCCGTCGATGGCGCGGATGACCGTGCGGGTACGGCGGGCGCGCAGGGGCGGCGGAGTGCCGGGCAGGCCGACGGCGCGCCGGGTGAACACCGTGAGCTGGCCGGTGAGATTCGTGCGGAGACAGGTGAGCAGGCGAGTGTGCCTGCGCGGGATCAGCTCGTCGGCGGGCGGCGTCGGCGGACGGGTGACGGTGGCCGCGGGTGCGCCGAAGGCGACGGCCAGGATGCGCGAGCCCAGCGCGGCCATCGACCGGCCGTCGATCAGCACATGGGAGAACACCAGGATCAGGTCGTGCTGTTCGTCGGAAGTGCCGGGGCGCCAGGCCAGATCGATCAGCCTGCCCGGTGCGGTCGCGAGGTCGACCGGGGTCGCGAGCTGTTCGTCGAGGACGGTGCGCCACTCGTCCGGGTCGGCGACGATCCGGTGCAGCACCGGCAGATGCGGATCCGGCGCGGGCACGAACCGCGGGCCGTCCGCGACGACCACCCGCAGCAGTGGATATTCGGCGACGACGGCGGCCGCCGCGTCCTCGAGCCGGTAGGCGCCGATCGGCCCGCGTACCCGCAGGCGGACCACGCAGTTGGCCGGCGACAGCTGATCGACCAGCCAGAACCAGCGCTCCGAGGCCGAGAGCTGGCGCTCGATCTCCCCGGCCCGCACCATCGCCCCACCTTCGCTCGTCACCTCACCACCACGACGATTCGCCCGTGCGCACGTCCTCGAGGGTACGACCGGGCCACCCACCGCGCCCGCATGTGTCGTCCACCGGTGCGCCGCCCCGACCCGCGACCAGAGCACAGGCCGTTCACAGGCTGTTACTACGTGCGTATTATGAGGTTATGGGTTTCGAGTGGCCTGATTGGGCGATCGCTCACCTGGTCGGCGTCGAACCCAGCGAGGTACGGCAGGTCCTCGCAGCGTCACGACGGTGGCCACGCCCGGCCTTCGACGGTCAGGTGGCCGTTCTGACGGTGTGGGGGCGCACCACGGCCGGACGCCCGCTGATCGTGGTCACACGGCAGCGCGACGACTGGACGTGGGTGATCATCGGCGCCCGCGCGTTGCGCGCCGAGGAACTGGCGCAGTTCGAGGAGTGGGAAAGTGGGAACACCGCATGAGCGAGCAGGACTATCCATCGAGTAAGGAAGAACTCACCGACTTCATGGATCGGCTGAGTTTCTCCGACGCGCCCGCCGACGCCCCGCCCCGGCTGCCCGCCAACGAGGACATCATGGTGACCACCTCCATCCGGTTGCCCCTCGGGCTGCATTCCCGCCTGAAGGACCTGGCCGACGAACGCCGCGTCGGGGTGTCCACGCTGCTGCGGGAGTGGGCCGAAGCCGCGGTCGCCGAGATCGACGACGAGGATCAGCTGATCTCGCTCGCCGAGGCGAAACGCGCGCTGTCGCGGGTCCACCCCATCCATCGGGCCAGCTGATCCACCGACCCGCCGGGATCGTGCACGCGCGAAAACCACAGGGTGTAAACATGGCTCATGAAATTCTGGCGGCGTCGCCCGAAAGGTGATCTGCACGCGGTGCCCTCCTGGCCCACCGACCCCGACGCCAGGCAGGCGCTGGCCCGCTATCTGAACAATCTGCCCACCGACCCGGCCGCCCCGCGCACGACCGAAATGCTGTTCAACGGCTGGGGACTCGACCTCGGCGGCAGCGACCTGTCCGGGCTCGACCTGGGTGGCGCCGAGCTCGGCGAGGCGCGGCTGACGGGGGCGCGGCTGGTCGACACCGACCTCTACGGCGCGTGGATGCTGTCCACGGATCTGTCCGGCGCGGACCTCACCGGCGCCGACCTGGGCAAGGCGCAGGCCCGCGACTGCACCCTGCGCGAGACCACCTTGCACGGCGCCCGCCTGATGAAGGCCGACTTCGCGACCTCCGATTTCCACGGCGCCGACCTCACCGGCGCCGACCTGCGCCGAGGCACGTTCAGCGACACCGACTTCCGCGGCGCCAGCCTGCGCGGGTGCCGCGTCGACTCGGCCAGCTTCTGTGGCGCGCGGCTGGGACACTGCGCCGTCGCCGGGGCCGCGGGCACCATCGACGGCCCGGTCGACGTGGGCGAACGCAGCCCGCACTGGCTCGACGGCGCGGAACTCGCCGCCTGGTTCGCCGCCTCGGGCGCCCCCGCCGTCACCGTTCGTTCCCTGCACTAACCGAAACCACGCCCGGGCGCGGGGCACGCACTCACGAATTTCCTTGCCCTGGTGCGTATTCCGCGCGCATTCTGACGCGGTGCAGAAGCTGTTCGCGGTGATCCTCGCAGTCGTCGTCGGGTTCGGCGCCGCCGCCTGCCTCGACGACAAACCAGCCGGGGAGAAGTCGACCGCCGAGATCGCGCAGGAGATCGCCTGCGAGCTGGTGGTGCCGATCATCGACGCCGTGGTGGTGAAGATGCGGGCCGGCGTGACCGTGACGGCGACACTGATCGCCGCCGCCACCGGCCTCGCGCTGAGCAAGGCCTGCACGCTGCTGCTGGACCGGATCGGCGCGGCGCCCGACGAAGAACACGAGGTCACTCTCGACAACGGCAAGGGCTCGGAGACCACCAAGATCAGCGGCAACACCTTCACCAGCGTCACCGAGAGCTGGTGCAAGCGGACCGGCGGCTGCACCGGCTACGACCGCTGCCCCACCGACTACCTGTGCTTGTTCACCGGCAGCGAGGGCACCGGCAAGATGTCGCTGTTCAAGATCGGCTCCCCCGACCTGGCGGGCCAGCACATCGACGCCGCCACCGTCTCCGTCTACAACCGCAGCGGCAAGACCGCCACCCTCTTCGCCGCCCGCGGCCATTCCGGCGACACCCACACGGTCGCGACATCCGCCAAGGGCGATCTTCCCGCCGCCTGGCAATCTCGCGCTCGTTCTTTGACGGTCGGCCCCATCCCCACCGCCACCCCGACCACGCCCACCGGCCCGAGCACCCCGAAATCATCCGCGCCATCGTCGTCGACAACCACGTCGTCGACGACCACCACACCCACCAGTTCGTCGTCTTCCGTGAACTGAGCGCTACTCGCGGTCTCCGACGACGCGGACCGCGCACTTCACACCGGAGGCGTTGGCCAGCCTGCTGTCCGTGGTGAGCAGCTCACACCCATAGGCTTCGGCGGCCGCGACGTAAGCGGCGTCGTAGGCGGACAGGTTGTCGCGCAGTTCCCAGATCCTGGGGACGAGGACCCGGGTCACGGGAACCTCGGGGTCCAGCCTGCCGAGAGCGGTGACCGCACGGGCGCCCTGCTCGGCGGTGATGGTGCCCGCGCGGGTGAACCGCCGGATCACCGACAGCACCTCGACCGTCCAGTGTTGCGGAGCGATCCATCGATTGTCGGATTCCAGGGCACTGCGGCAGGCATCGCCGAGCGGGTCCGGGTTCAGGAGGGCATGGACGAACACCGACGCGTCGACCACGATCACCCGCCGAGCCCCCGCCCGCCCAGGTCCGAATCCCGTTCGGCCCGTTCGGCATCCAGCGCGACTTCCACCTCGCGCGTGGTGAAGGCGATGTCCATCGCGGCGGGGCTGAACTGTTTGAGTACGGCGATGTTGTCCTGCCTGCGTGCCTCGTCGCGGACCAGGTCGAACAGGAAGGCCTGGAGCGACTGGCCACGCTGCCGGGCCAGCGCGACCAGCTGGTCGCGCAGCGGCTCCGGCACATCACGTATCTGCAAGGCGACCATGCATGCAATAGTACATGCATGGTCGAAGTGCCGGGCAACGACCGAGGCCCCCGCACTGTGTGCGGGGGCCTCGGTGGGAGTCGGGTCAGCGGCGGCGCTTGCCCTTGGTGTCGGCGCGGGCGGCCTCGCGGCGCTCGCGGCGGGTACCGGACTGCTGGCCGCCGTATTCCTGGGCGTCGGAATGGGATTCGGCGCGGCCGTCCTCGGCGGGGCCCGAGTAGTTCAGGCCGCGGGGGGCCTGATCGGTGATGCCCTTGGCGCGCAGGGCGGGCGGGGCCTGGGTTTCGGCGGGGGCGTCCTGGGGGCGCGCGGCGCCGACCGGGGAACGCAGACCGGTGCCGACCGAGACGCCCTCGGGCTGCGGCTGCTGCACCTCGACCTGGAGGTTGAACAGGAAGCCGACCGACTCCTCCTTCAGACCCTCCAGCATCGCGGCGAACATGTCGAAGCCCTCGCGCTGGTACTCGACGAGCGGATCGCGCTGGGCCATCGCGCGCAGGCCGATGCCCTCCTTGAGGTAATCCATCTCGTAGAGGTGCTCGCGCCACTTGCGGTCCAGGACCGACAGCAGCACCTGACGCTCGAGGTTGCGCATCGCGCCCTCGCCGGCGAGGCCGTCGATCTCCTGCTCGCGCTTCTCGTAGGCGGTGTGCGCGTCGTCGAGCAGGGCCTGGCGCAGCTCGTCGCGGGTGAGCTCGCCCGCGTCACCGGTGGCGGTCTCGCCGACCAGTTCCTTCTGGTCCAGGCTCACCGGGTACAGGGTCTTGAGCGCGGTCCACAGCTTGTCCAGGTCCCAGTCCTCGACATAACCCTCGGCGGTCGCACCGTCCACGTAGGCGGTGGTCACGTCGGTGATCATGCTCTGGACCTGGCCCTCCATGTCCTCGCCGCGCAGGATCCGGTTGCGCTCGCCGTAGATGACGGTGCGCTGCTGGTTCATCACCTCGTCGTACTTCAAGACGTTCTTGCGGATCTCGAAGTTCTGCTGCTCGACCTGGGTCTGCGCGCTCTTGATGGCCTTGGAGACCATCTTGGCCTCGATCGGCACGTCGTCGGGCAGGTTCAGGCGGGTCATGATCGCCTCGAGCGCGGCGCCGTTGAAGCGGCGCATCAGCTCGTCACCCAGCGACAGGTAGAACCGGGACTCGCCCGGGTCGCCCTGACGGCCGGAACGACCGCGCAGCTGGTTGTCGATACGGCGCGACTCGTGGCGCTCGGTGCCGAGCACGTACAGGCCGCCTGCCTCGCGCACCTTGTCGGCGTCGGCCTCGGTCTGCTTCTTGACCTGCTCGAGCGCGGAGTGCCAGGCGGCCTCGTACTCGTCGGGGGTGTTCACCGGGTCCAGGCCCTGCTTGCGCAGCAGGATGTCGGCGATGATGTCGGCGTTGCCGCCGAGCACGATGTCGGTACCACGACCGGCCATGTTGGTGGCGACGGTGACCGCGCCGGGCCGGCCGGCCTCGGCGATGATCTGGGCTTCCTGCTCGTGGAACTTCGCGTTCAGCACCGAGTGGGCCACACCGCGCTTGGTGAACTGCTTGGACAGGTACTCCGAGCGCTCGACGCTGGTGGTACCGATCAGGACCGGCTGGCCCTTCTCGTGCCGCTCCACCACATCGTCGACGACCGCGTTGAACTTGGCCTCTTCCGACTTGTAGATCAGGTCGGCCTGGTCCTTGCGGACCATCGGCTTGTTCGTCGGGATGGGGACCACGCCGAGGCTGTAGATCGAGTGCAGCTCGGCGGCCTCGGTCTCGGCGGTACCGGTCATGCCGGACAGCTTGTTGTAGAGGCGGAAGTAGTTCTGCAGGGTGATCGTGGCCAGCGTCTGGTTCTCCGGCTGGATCTCGACCTTCTCCTTGGCCTCGATCGCCTGGTGCATGCCCTCGTTGTAGCGGCGGCCGACCAGGATGCGACCGGTGAACTCGTCGACGATGATCACTTCGCCGTCGCGGACGATGTAGTCCTTGTCGCGGGTGTAGAGCTCCTTGGCCTTGATGGCGTTGTTCAGGTAGCTCACCAGCGGCGAGTTCGCGGCCTCGTAGAGGTTGTCGATGCCGAGCTGGTCCTCGACGAACTCCACGCCCGCCTCGTGCACACCGATGGTGCGCTTCTTGATGTCCACCTCGTAGTGGACGTCCTTCTTCAGCAGCGGCGCGATGCGCGCGAACTCGGCGTACCACTTGGACGAGGCGTCGGCCGGGCCCGAGATGATCAGCGGGGTACGGGCCTCGTCGATGAGGATGGAGTCGACCTCGTCGACCACGGCGAAGTTGTGGCCGCGCTGGACGAGATCGTCCAGCGAGTGGGTCATGTTGTCGCGCAGGTAGTCGAAGCCGAACTCGTTGTTCGTGCCGTAGGTGACGTCGGCGTGGTAGGCGACGCGGCGCTCGGCGGGGGTCATGCCGCCCAGGATCACGCCCACCTCGAGGCCGAGGAAGCGGTGCACGCGGCCCATCCACTCGGCGTCGCGCTTGGCGAGGTAGTCGTTGACGGTGACGACGTGCACGCCCTCACCCGACAGGGCGTTCAGGTAGGCCGGGAGCACACAGGTCAGGGTCTTGCCCTCACCGGTCTTCATCTCCGAGATGTTGCCCAGGTGCAGCGAGGCGCCGCCCATGATCTGCACCTTGTAGTGCTTCTGGTTCAGCACTCGCCAGGACGCCTCGCGGGCCACCGCGAAGGCCTCGAGCAGCAGGTCGTCGAGGGTCTCACCGTCGGTGTAGCGCTGCTTGAACTCGGCGGTCTTGGCGCGCAGCTCGTCGTCGGTCAGCTGCTCGATCTCCTCGCCGTACGCGATGACCTCGTCGGCGAGGTTCGACAGCCGCTTGACCATGCGACCTTCACCAATCCGTAGCAACCTCGTCAGTGTCAGCGCAGGCACGGGTCTCGTCAGTCCTCTGGTCGGAGTGTGTTCGGCTAGTGAGCCACGGTGTTATGGGCCATCGTAGTCCGCAGCCCACCGTACCCGGCCGGGAGTACCCGTGCCCGGCGTACCGGCCGATGCCATCGGCCCAGGTCACAACGGCCGATGAGGCTCCTTGCCCGGCACCGCGATTCACCTACGTTGACGTAGGATGAGGCACGTGCCCGATCTGCGCGGTGCGGCACCGGAAGGAGTATCGGAGCGCGTGATCACGAGATTGACGCCGCAGGACGCGTCGTTCTACCGGCTCGAGTCGAGCAGCAACCCGATTCACATCGGCTCTCTCGCGATCCTCCAGAACACCGCGACCGGCGCCACGGGCCAGGTTCTCGACTACGAGGGCCTGATCGACCTGGTCGAATCCCGGTTGCCGCTGGTCCCCCGCTATCGCCGCAAGGTCCGCGAGATCCCGCTCGCCCTCGGCAGGCCGGTGTGGGTGGAGGACAGCCGCTTCGACATCACCTATCACATCCGCCGCTCCGCGCTGCCGGGTCCGGGCAGCGACGAACAGCTCTACGACCTGGTCGCCCGGCTGGCCTCGCGGCCGCTGGACCAGGCCAGGCCGCTGTGGGAGATGTACCTGATCGAGGGACTGGCCGACGGGCGCAGCGCGGTGTTCACCAAGTCGCACTCGGCGCTCGTCGACGGCGACACCGCGCTCGAGATCGGGCACGTGATCCTCGACAACACCCCGCTGCCCCGAGATCTGGCCGACGACGCCTGGCGCGCGCCCCGCGAGCCCACCGACGTCGAGCTGCTGGCCGGCGCGCTCTCGCAGCTGGCCGCGCAGCCGCGCGAGGCCTACGAGGTGGCCCGCGACGCGGGCTCCAACGCGTTCGGGCTGGTCCGCGGCACTCGGATGGCGGTGAAGGCGGCGGCCGACGCGGTCCGCGCCGCGACCTCAGGCGTGGCCGACAGCCCGCTCAACGCCAGGACCTCGCGCAGCCGCCGCTTCGACGTGGTGCGCACCGACCTCGAGGACTATCGCACCATCCGGCGGCACTTCGACTGCTCGATCAACGACACCGTGCTCGCGGTGGTCACCGGGGCGCTGCGCAACTGGCTGCTCTCGCGCAACGAGGCACTGGTCGAGTCGACGAACCTGCGCGCGGTGGTGCCGATGTCGGTCTACGTCGACGGCGACGACCAGCTCACCCCGGCCAGCGAGGTGTCCTCGTTCCTCATCGATCTGCCGGTGGGCGAACCGAATCCGGTGATGCGGCTGTCGCACATCTCGCACGCCACCGAGGCCGCCGGCAGGCAGCGTCGCGGCGTGCGCGCCCGCACCCTGGTCCACCTGGCCGGTTTCGCGCCCGCCAGCCTGCACGCGATGAGCGTGCGCGCGGCGAGTACCTTCGCCGACAACACGTTCAATCTGGTGATCACCAACGCGCCGGGTCCACAGACCGCGATGTACATCGGCGGAGCGCGCATGCTGGAGATGTATCCGGTATCGCCGCTGCTGCGCAATCAGACGTTGAGCTTCGGGCTCACCTCGTACGACGGTCAGGTCTTCTACGGACTCAACGCCGACCGCGACGCCATGGCCGACATCGACGTCCTGGCGGCGTCGGTGCACGAATCGATGGAGGAGTTGCTCGGTGCCTGTATCTGACAACGGCAAGCTGCGCGTCTACATCCCGGCGACGATCCCGATGCTGCGCAGGCTCGTCGACGAGCGGGAGGTGTTTCCGCTCGGCGCGACCGCCTTCGCGGTCACGCCCGCGCTGCGCGAGGCCTACGCCGCCGGCGACGACGACGAACTCGCCGAGGTGGCGATGCAGGAGGCGGCCAGGGCGTCGCTGCGGCTACTGGCCGCCGACCGCGACGGGCTCGACGACGACGCCCCCGCCGCGGACACGGACGCGACGCCGGGCAGCCCGGTCTACCGGCGCGCGGTGATCGCCGCCGACGTCACCGGCGCCAAGCTGCGGCCCGATCTCGACGACGCCGTGGTGAAGCTGGCCGGGCCGATCACCTACGACCAGGTGGCCTCGGTGCATGTCGACCTGGCCGAGGCCGAGCCGCAGGTCGCCAAGGCCGTCGACGTGATCGACGCCGCCGATCTGGGCGATACCGACGCCGAGTTCGTCCTCGGTGACGCCGAGGACCACCAGCTCGCCTGGTACGCCACCCAGGAACTCCCGTTCCTGCTCGACCTGCTCTGACCGATCCCGGCATCGCGGGCAATCCGCCCCCTGCCAGAAAACCTACGATGCCGTAACCTGGCTGCGAGCGAGGCACCGCACGCCTGCTCGGATGCACACAGGGAGACAACGGCAAGCATGGTCATGAACAAGTTCCGGGAATGGCTGGAAGCACCGGCCGCGCAGGTCGCCGATCGCGGCGGCAAGCTCAACGTGCTGCGCGGCGCGGTGGCCCGGGTGACCACGCCACTGCTGCCCGACGACTACCTGCACCTGGCCAACCCGCTGTGGTCGGCGCGGGAGCTGCGCGGGCGGATCGTCGAGGTGCGGAAGGAGACCGCCGACTCGGCCACCCTGGTGATCAAGCCGGGCTGGGGTTTCGACTTCAAGTACAAGCCGGGCCAGTACATCGGCATCGGCATCCTGATCGACGGCCGCTGGAACTGGCGCTCGTACTCGCTGACCTGTCCGCCGGACTGGACCGGCGAGGGCGGCAAGCGGCTCATTTCCATCGCGGTGAAGGCGATGCCGGAGGGCAAGCTGTCCAGCCACCTCGTCAACGGGGTCGCCGCGGGCACCATCGTCCGGCTGGCCGCGCCGCAGGGCGGGTTCGTGCTGCCGGAGCCGCCGCCGGCCAAGGTGCTGTTCCTCACCGCGGGCAGCGGCATCACCCCGGTGATGTCGATGCTGCGCACGCTGGACCGGCGCGACGGTGTCACCGACGTGGTGCACGTGCACTCCGCGCCCACAGACGCCGACGTGATGTTCGGCGCCGAGCTGCGCGCCCTGCACGACAAGCACCCCAGCTTCGTCTCCCACCTGCAGCTGACCGACGCGCAGGGCCTGTTCTCGCTGGCCAGCCTGGACGAGCTCTACCCCGACTGGCGCGAGCGCGAGACCTGGGCGTGCGGTCCGGCACCGATGCTCGACGCGATCGAGCACCACTGGAAGGCCGCCGGGATCCCCGACAAGCTGCACGTGGAGCGCTTCGAGGTGGAGCGTTCGGCGATCGGCGAGGGCGGCACCGTGACCTTCGGCACCACCGGTCGCACCGTCGCCGCCGACGGCGCGACCAGCCTGCTCGAGGCGGGCGAGTCGGTGGGCGTGCAATTGCCGTTCGGCTGCCGCATGGGCATCTGCCAGACCTGCGTGGTCACGCTGTCGGCCGGACACGCCCGCGATCTGCGCAACGGTGACGAACGCCAGCCCGGCGACAAGGTGCAGACCTGCATCTCGGCCGCCGCGGGCGACTGCACACTCGACATCTGAGGATCCCGCCGCCGCGGGACAGCGGGTACCCTCGGAGTCATGCGTCGGCCATATGACTGGCCGACAGCGGCTGGTCCCGGCCCACCTCGTGCCGACCGGCGCGTCAGGGCCGAGAACAGCGGCGCAGCCGCTCCGTTCTCGGCCCGTTCACTGCTGAACCGGCCAGCCGCCAACCGACAGAGAGGACCCCGGTGGCCATCACCGATATCCAGGCCTTCGCCCATCTCACGGCCGCCGACATCGAGACACTGGGGAAAGAGCTCGATTCGATTCGCCGTGACGTGGAGACTTCGCGTGGCGAACGCGACGCGAAGTACATCCGGCGCACCATCGCCGCCCAGCGCGCCCTCGAGGTCGCGGGCCGCGCGGTGCTGTTCGGCAGCCGCAACCGCTGGGCCTGGCTCGGCGGCACGGCGCTGCTGTCGGTGGCCAAGATCATCGAGAACATGGAGCTCGGGCACAACGTCAGCCACGGGCAGTGGGACTGGATGAACGATCCGGAGATCCACTCCACCAGCTGGGAGTGGGACATGACCGGGACCTCGGCGCAGTGGCGCCGGGCGCACAACTACTCCCATCACACCTACACCAACGTCCTGGGCAAGGACGAGGACCTGGGCTTCGGCATCCTGCGGATGACCCGCGACGAGGCTTGGCACCCCAAGCACCTGGTGCAGCCGGCGGCGAACCTGTTGCTGGCCGCCACTTTCGAGTGGGGCATCGCGCTGCACGACCTCGGTATCGAGAAGGAGCTGGCCGGGATCCCCGCCAAGCAGGTGTTCTCGGAGCCGAACAAGGAGTTCGCGCGCAAGGCCGGTCGTCAGGTGGTCAAGGACTTCGTGCTGTACCCGGCGCTCACCGGCCCCGCCTGGAAGTCCACGCTGAAGGCGAACACCACCGCCAACCTGGTGCGCAACCTGTGGGCCTACGCGGTGATCTTCTGCGGTCACTTCCCCGACGGCGCCGAGAAGTTCACGATCGAGCAGCTCGACGGCGAGACCCAGGGCGAGTGGTACCTGCGCCAGATGCTGGGCAGCGCCAACTTCAAGGCCGGTCCGGTGATGGCCTTCATGAGCGGCAATCTCTGCTACCAGATCGAGCACCACTTGTTCCCCGACCTGCCGAGCAACCGGTACCCCGAGGTCGCGGTACGCGTGCGCGAGCTGTGCGACAAGTACGACCTGCCGTACACCACCGGCTCGCTGGGCAAGCAGTACCTGCTGGCGTTCCGGACCATCCACAAGCTGGCCCTGCCGGACCGTTTCCTCAAGCGGACCGCCGACGATGCGCCGGAGACGTCCTCGGAGCGCAAGTTCACCGGCATCTCGCTGCCGGAGGCGCTGCGGGTGGACCCCGAGACCGGTAAGCGCTTCGGCCTGCGCTCGGCGCTGCACGACGCGAAGGTGACGCTCGAGATCAAGGCCAGGCACGAGAAGGAGGTGCTGCGCGAGGCCAAGGCGACGCTGAAGGCGCGCGCCCGGCAGGAGAAGCTGGCGCTGCGCGAGGCCAAGCGCGCGCTCGCCGAGCGGGCCAAGCAGGAACGCGGCGTGCTGCGCGACCGGGCGGCCCGACGGATGGCCCGACACGCCTGAGATAACATCTCGATTTCGATTTCGCAATAGGACGTTTCACACATTCAGGGCGCGAAATCGCCAACCTACGCTCTCGTAACCTACGGTAGTGTAACCGGCATGGCGATCTCGGATGTCAAGGAATACGCGCACCTCACCGCCGCGGATGTCGAAGCTCTCGGTGCTGAGTTCGACGCGATCCGCCGCGAAATCGAATCTTCGCGGGGGGCCGCCGACGCGCGCTATATCCGCAACGTCATCCGCCTACAGCGAGCGCTGGAGATCAGTGGACGGACCGTCCTGTTCGCCAGCTTCCTGCCCCCGGCCTGGCTGGCCGGCGTCGCCCTGCTCGGCACCGCCAAGATCATCGAGAACATGGAGATCGGGCACAACGTCATGCACGGGCAGTGGGACTGGATGAACGATCCGGAAGTCCACTCCACCTCGTGGGAATGGGACAACGCGGGCCCGTCGGCGCACTGGAAGATCACCCACAACTTCCTGCACCACAAGTACACCAACGTGCTCGGCATGGACGACGACATCGGCTACGGCCTGCTGCGCGTCACCCGCGACCAGCGCTGGATGCCGTTCTACCTGGGCAACCCGGTCTACAACCTGCTGCTGCAGATGCTGTTCGAGTACGGCGTCGCCATCCAGCACCTGGAGCTGGGCAAGGTCGCCAAGAAGAAGTGGAGCAAGGACTCCCCGGAGTGGAAGCAGTTCGACGCCGACCGCAAGTTGGTGCTCAAGAAGATCGGTAAGCAGGCCGCCAAGGACTACCTGATCTTCCCGCTGCTCACCGGCCCGTCGTTCTTCTCCACCCTCACCGCCAACCTGGCCGCCAACGTGGTGCGCAATGTGTGGACCAACGCGGTCATCTTCTGCGGGCACTTCCCCGACGGCGCCGAGAAGTTCACCAAAGCCGACATCGAGAACGAGACGCAGGGCGAGTGGTACCTGCGCCAGATGCTGGGCAGCGCCAACATCAGCGGCGGCAAGGTCATGCACTTCATGACCGGCAACCTGAGCCACCAGATCGAGCACCACCTGTTCCCGGACCTGCCGAGCAACCACTACGCCGACATCGCGGTGCGGGTGCGCGAGCTGGCCGAGAAGTACGACCTGCCCTACACCACGGGCTCGCTGCCGGTGCAGTACTTCAAGTCCTGGCGCACGATCCTCAAGCTGTCGCTGCCCAACAAGTACCTGCGCCACACCTCCGACGACGCGCCGGAGACCAAGTCGGAGCGGTTCTTCGGCGGCAACGCAGTCCCCACCGTCGACCCGGTGACCGGCCGTCGCCGTGGCCTGCGCACCGCGCTGGCCGCCGGTCGCAAGCTGGCCCGCCGCTCGGCGGCCTGACGGTCCTGGTTGACTGGTCGGCGTGTGTGCCGACCAGTTGAGCGTCTACGACGCGATCCGCCTGCGCCGTGACGTGCGCGCCGAGTTCACCGGCGAGCTCGTCGGCGACGAGACCCTCTGGCGGATCCTCGACGCCGCCCATCGCGCGCCCAGCGTCGGCAACTCCCAGCCGTGGGACTTCGTCGTGGTCCGCCAGGCCGACACCCTGCGCCGCTTCGCCGAGCACGTCGCGGACAAGCGCACCGAGTTCCGCGACGCGCTGCCCGCCGACCGGGCCGAGACCTTCGAGCCGATCAAGATCGACGGCATCGTCGAGAGCGGCACCGGCATCGTGGTCACCCACGACGACCGCCGCGGCGGACCCCAGATCCTGGGCCGTGCGACCGTGCCGGAGACCGGCGTGTACTCGACCGTGCTGGCGATCCAGAACCTCTGGCTGGCCGCCACCGCCGAACAGGTCGGCGTCGGCTGGGTGTCGTTCTACGATCCGGAATTCCTGCGCGCGCTGATCGATCTGCCCGCCGGGATCAAGCCGGTGGCCTGGCTGTGCGTGGGGCCGGTACGCGAGTTCCAGCAGGTCCCCGACCTGGAACGGTTCGGCTGGCGGACCGGCCGGGCCCTGGCCGAGGCCGTGCATCACGAAACCTTCGGTGGCTGAACGCGATCCGGGCACCCGCTGGAAGCGGATGCCCGGATCGGTGGTGCCGGATCAGGCCAGTCGGATCAGGCCGTAGTCGAAGGCGTGTCTGCGGTAGACGACCGAGGGACGGTCGGTCTCGCGGTCGTGGAACAGGAAGAAGTCGTGTCCGACCAGTTCCATCTGGTACAGCG
The DNA here is from genome assembly GCF_900637185.1 of Nocardia asteroides. Taxonomy (NCBI): domain Bacteria; kingdom Bacillati; phylum Actinomycetota; class Actinomycetes; order Mycobacteriales; family Nocardiaceae; genus Nocardia; species Nocardia asteroides. The sequence goes on from NZ_LR134352.1 coordinate 6,340,722, forward strand.
CGTCGTCCACCGACATCGGTGTCGCGGTGTGCACCTTGGTGCGCACGATGTGGCCGGGGCCCTCGTTCAGCTCGGGCTCTTCGGCGTGCGCGTGCGCCGCGGCGCCGTTCGGCGCGGCGAACAGGGAATCATCCACCAGTGTCGCGGTGGCCTGCGCGACCGAGACCGGCGTCTTGTCGCCGTAGTGCACGACGCGCCGCTTGTCCTTGGTCCGGCGCAGTCGGCTCTCGATCTTCTGGGTGGCCGATTCGAGGGCGGCGTAGAAGCTGTCGGCGCAGGCTTCCGCGCGCACGATCGGTCCGCGCCCCCGTGCGGTGATCTCCACCCGCTGGCAGGCCTTGCGTTGACGACGGTTGCGTTCGTGGAACAGTTCCACATCGAAGAGGAATATCGACGGATCGAAGCGCTCGAGCCGAGCCAGCTTCTCCGAGACATGGATTCGATAGTGGTCGGGGACTTCGACATTCCGACCGGAGACCACCACTTCGGCGTGCGGGTTCTCGGTCGAGTCGGCGGCGCTTTCGCCCTGCGCCGTAGGGTCAGCATCTCGCACTGATGCCCGTGAAGAAGTCGTCACGCGTACCTCCCGGATATGGCCGCACACGATGAAGCGAATGCGGCGGGATTGAGCTGTGCCGATCGGGATTCGCTCGGCACCAGATGTCCGCGGCGCCACCTCCCAAACTCGTCGTTCGGTGTGTGATCGCGACGCTAGTCCGCCATGGGCAAGTCCGCCACTGTTCACGCAAATTTCGCGGAGTCAAGCCGCACAGGTCACCAAAACAGCACACGGCGATACGCCGATTCGGCCAAGAACGCGTACCGACTCGGTGACGGTTGCCCCTGTCGTCAGCACGTCGTCGACCACGACGACCTCGGAGTTCGCGGCCGGAACGGCCGGTTCGGATACCCCGCGCGCGGTCATGATCCGCCCGCGCAGATTGTCGGCGCGCTCACCGGCGCTCAACCCGACCGAATCGCGCACACCGCGCCCCATCCGCAGCAGCGGCACGCATCGGCTATCGATCAGCCACCGCGCCGCCATCGCCGCGGCGCCGGCCACCGGGTCGCCGCCGCGGCGCCGTGCGGCCGCGGGCCGGGTGGGCGCCGGAACCAGCAGCAGCGGTCTGTCCCGGTCGCGTAAGCGGGCCAGGGCGAGCGCCAGAGCCAGGCCGAGCGGCGCGGCCAGATCACGTCGGCCGTGCTCCTTGGCGGCCAGTACGGCCCGCCTGCCCGGCCCCTGGTACGGCCCGAGCGCCCAGCACGGCACGCCGGGATCGGTGCGCGGGCGGACCCGCACGGGCGCGCGGCTCAGGATGTCGGCGCAGTCGGCACACCAGGCGGTGCCCGCGGTCGCGCAACCACCGCAGTGGACGGGCAGCACCAGATCGAGCAAAGCTCTCATAGCGAGCGAGTATGACATCGCCCACCGACACCGATCAGCTGGGCAGCACCGGGACGACGCGGTCGCCGGTCAGGCCGGGGACCTCACGCCAGAAGCGGTCGTTGCGCGCCGGATCGGCGGTCTGCAGTTGCAGCACCGCGCGCGAGTCGGCGACGTACTGGGTGGCGGGCGCCGCGGTCACCACGCGCACCGGCGGCGTCAGGTTCTGCGAGGTCACCGGGGTGAACTGGGAGCCGTCGATGGAGACGGTGAACACCGGGTCGACATTGCCCTCGCGCGCCACCATGATCGTGTCACCGGTGACCCAGCTGAGCGAGACCGCGCGGCTGCTCAGGCCGAGGGCCAGCGGCAGCGGGGAAGTGAGCGCGTACTTGCCGTCGGCGCGGCGTTCGACCACCGCGACGTAGACCTTGCCGTCGGCGATCAGCGCGGCACGCACCCCGGTCCGCGAGACGGCCACCTCACTGATCGGTGGCCGCGGCGCGCCCGCCCCCTCGAACAGGGCCGTGGTGTCGACCTCCTGCACCGAGACGTTGCCGGTCGCACGGTCGGTGACGGCCCGGATCACCCGCTCGCCGTCGAGCACCGTCCACGCCGCGCCGCCGTCGGCGGTCCAGGACGGGCGCGCGATGCTCGCGCCCTCGGCGACCGCGAAGGCCTTGGCGCCGTAGTTGCCGATCAGCAGGGTCCGGCCGGGCTCGGGCGCGGGCCTGCCGGTGTCGGCGACCGCGGCGACGAACTGGCCGTCGGCGGAGATGCCGACCGACTGCAGGTTGGTCGCCTCGCCGAAGGAACCACTCGGGGTGACGATGCCGTCCGGGGTCACCTGCACCAGCGTGCCGTCGCGCAGCGCGTGCAGGCCGATCCGGTTCTGGCCCGGCGCCGAGGCGCTGTACTGGTCCAGGTCGGCGACCGACCAGCCGCTCGCGTAACGGTCGTCGAGCGGTTTGCCGTCGGCCAGCAGGACGTAGGGACCGAGGATGTCGGCGCCGGCCAGCGTCATCACCACCTGCGCCGCGAGCAGTTCGCGTTCGCGCTGCCCGAGCGTGCCGATGCCGGTGAAGTCGATGCGCACGCCACCGATGCCGATGCCGACCTCGCCGGGTTCGTTGTTGGCCTTGGTGATCGGGCCGCGCACCGCCACCGGCTGGGCCAGCTGATTGCGCACCACCGGGGCGATCGTCGACTGCGGGCCCGCGCCGAGCATGCCGACCAGCCGCTCGGTGAGCTGGGCGCGCGGGACCGAGACCCAGCGCGGGTCCGGAACCAGCACGGAACTGCCCGGGTCCACGTACTGCAGGACGTAGCGGCGGTAGGACTTGTCGAACGCGGTCGAGTCCATGACGACACCGTCGGGCAGCTCGGTGATCCGCCATTCACCGTCGACCTTGCTCAGCTCGATCTTGTTCTCCAGCGTGCCCTCCACCGCCCGGTATCCGCCGTCGCCGGCGAGTTCACCGACCTTGCGAGCGCGGATGACATAGCTGGTCTTGTCGCCGGAGCGGGACTCGCGCAGGGTGTCGGGGCGGTCCACGATGGTGGTGCCCGCCTCGTCGTTCCATTCACCGGCCGTCTCGGCGGTCATGTACTGACGGGCCGCGGCGTGCCGGTTGGCCGGGTCGGCGCTGGCGGTGAGGAAATCGCTGACCAGCAGGTCGGGATCGCGCCCGGAGATCGGCGGCGGGGGGCCCTCCGAGGTCGGCGCGCGGTTGATCGTGCCGAGTGCCTGCGGCGCCGAGGACTCCGGCAGGCTCGCGCAGCCGGTGAGTACCAGCAGACCGGTCAGGACGGTCGCGAGCAGTCCACCTCGCCACCGCCGGCGATCACCACCCGCGTTCGTCATGACTGTCGGTCTCCGGTCTCGGTGGACATCGGCTCCTCGTCGTCGGCCTCGGTCGCGGGTTCGCGGCCGTTCGCCGCCGGGGCTCCGGCGGCCGGGTCGGTCTCGGAGCCGGGCGGCTCGGCGGCCTCGCTCGGTTCCGTCTCGACGGCCACGTCCGGATCGGCCTCGGGCAGCGCGGGCACCTTGCGCAGCATCGGCTCCAGCGCCAGCGGGCTCGCGCCCAGCTTGCGGCCACGCACCATGGGCAGCAGCAGCCGGAAGCTGGCGCCGACCCCTGGGTCGCCCCACGCCTCGAGCCTGCCTTCGTGCAGATTGGCGTCCTCGACGCTGATCGACAGGCCGAGGCCGGTGCCACCCGACCGGCGCACCCGCGACGGATCCGAGCGCCAGAAGCGGTTGAACACCAGCTTCTCCTCGCCCGGTCGCAGACCCACGCCCTGATCGCGCACGACGGTGGCCACCGCGTTCAGCTCGGCGTCGCCGCGCATCCGGATCAGCACCGGCTTGCCCTCGCTGTGGTCGATGGCGTTGGCGAGCAGATTGCGCAGCACGCGCTCCACCCGGCGCGGATCCACCTCGGCGACGACCGGGTCCTCGGGCAGGTCGATGACGACCTCGACGCCGGCCTCCTTGGCCAGGTGCCGGACCGTGGAGATCGCGGCCCGCGCGCACATGCGCATGTCGAGCGATTCCACCTGCAGCTCGGCCACACCCGCGTCGTGCCGGGAGATCTCGAGCAGATCGTTGAGCAGCCCCTCGAATCGGTCCAGCTCGTTGACCAGCAGCTCCGAACTGCGGGCCAGCGCCGGATCGAGATCGTCGCTGGAGCCGTGGATGAGGTCGGCGGCCATGCGGACCGTGGTGAGCGGGGTGCGCAGCTCGTGACTGACGTCGGAGGTGAACCGGCGTTGCAGGTTGCCGAACTCCTCGAGCTGGGTGATCTGGTTCGACAGGCTCTCGGCCATCTCGTTGAACGCCTGCGCGAGCCGGGCCATGTCGTCCTCGCCGCGCACCAGCATGCGTTCCTTGAGCCTGCCGTCGGCGAACCGGCCCGCGATCCGGGCCGCCGACCGGATCGGCAGCACCACCTGCCGGGTGACCAGCGCCGTGATCGCGGCCAGCAGCACCAGCAGCACGACGCCACCGATGAGCATGGTGCCGCGCATCAGCGACAGGCTGGCCTCCTCGCTGGCCAGCGGGAAGATCAGGTAGATCTCCAGGGTCGCGACCTCGGCGCTGGGGCTGCCGATGATCAGCGCGCGCCCGCGATAGCCGTCGGGGTCGGCGACGGTGGTGAACTGGTAGGAGACCTGGTTGCGCTGGACGAACCGGCGCAGCTCCGGCGGCACCTCGGAGATGAGGTCGGTGGTGATCTCCTGCGGCGGGGTGCCGCCGACCATCGCCAGCGCCGAGTCGAAACTACCGGCGGCGCCGGTGGACTGGCCGGTGCCGCCGCGGCTGGACAGCGCGGCGCGCGCGTCGGCGAGCTGTTGCTGCTGACTGTTCGCGTCGTGCACCCCGGAGAGCTTGTTCTCGATCGTGCTGCGGGCACGATCCATCTCCTCGACCGCCGCGTTGATCTTGGCCTCGAGCAGCCGGTCGGTGATCTGACCGGTGAGCACGACACCGAGAATCGTGATGACGATGAGCGACAGCGTCAACGTCGACACGATGACACGCAGCTGCAGCGAACGGCGCCACAGGTGGCCCAGCGCGGTCCCGACGGCCTGGAACCAGGCCATGACCGGGGCCGCCCATCGCCGCAGCTGCGTGACGAAGGATTGCGCACCCTCGTGCGCTGGAGGCGCTGACGCTGTACCGGCAGGTCGACCGTCGGTCACAGCGGCGCCTCGCGGGTACCGATCACGGCGGTCCGGCCTTGTAGCCGACACCGCGGACGGTCAGCACGATCTCCGGATTCTCGGGATCCTTCTCGACCTTGGCCCGCAGCCGCTGCACGTGCACGTTGACCAGCCGGGTGTCGGCCGCGTGCCGGTAGCCCCAGACCTGCTCGAGCAGCACCTCGCGGGTGAACACCTGACGCGGCTTGCGCGCCAGGGCGACCAGCAGGTCGAACTCCAGCGGGGTGAGCGAGATCTGCGCGCCGCCGCGGGTCACCTTGTGCGCGGGCACGTCGATGACGATGTCGGCGATGGACAGCAGCTCGGCCGGCTCGTCCTCGGTGCGTCGCAGGCGCGCGCGCACGCGGGCGACGAGCTCTTTGGGCTTGAACGGCTTGACGATGTAATCGTCGGCGCCGGACTCGAGACCGAGCACCACGTCGACCGTGTCGGTCTTGGCGGTGAGCATGACGATCGGCACGCCGGAATCGGCCCGCAGCACGCGGCATACGTCGATGCCGTTCATGCCGGGCAGCATCAGGTCCAGCAAAACCAGGTCGGGGCGGATCTCCCGCACCGCCGACAGGGCCTGTGTGCCGTCGCCGACCACGTGCGGGTCGAACCCTTCCCCGCGCAAGACGATGGTCAGCATCTCAGCGAGTGCCATATCGTCGTCGACGACCAGAATCTTGGGCTTCATAGTCCTATGTTGTCATCTCCCAGGCCAGGATCGGGCTGCCACGCCATTAATGATGTGAACCCGTCGCGTATCCAACCTTATCCGGCAGCGATTTCCGAGCAGAGGGTGAGTAGGGCGGGCCTATCGTCATCGGATCGGTATGTCCACCAGCGGCCGAACCAGTCGCGGTCGGCCAGCTCACGATAGACCTCCCCGGTGCGGTGCTGCAGGCCGCCGTCCCGCTCGTAGGCGTCCAGCGCGCGGGCGCTGTCGAGTTCACCACGGCGCCGGGCACGTTCGGCCGCGACCTCGGTGGGAAGGTCGATCAGGACGGTGAGGTCGGGCACCGGCAGGGCCAGCCTGCCGTACTCCAGATCGCCCACCCAGGAGACGATTTCACCGTCGGCGTCCTGCGCGGCGCGCGCGGCGGAATAGGCGGCGTTGGAGGCCACCCAGCGGTCCAGCACGACGATGTCGTTGGCGTCCAACAGGTTCGACAGTTCCGCGCTCGCCTCGGCGCGATCGAGGGCGAACATGATCGCCATCGCGTTGATCGAGCCGGCCAGGTCGCCGTGCCCGCCGCGCAGGGCCTCGGCGGCGAGGTCGGCGTGGATCGAGCGGCCGTATCGCGGGAAGGCCAGGGTGCCCGCGCGCAGCCCCTTCCCCGACAGTTCGGTGATCAGGCCGTCGATCAGCGTCCGTTTACCGGCACCGTCGAGGCCCTCCACCGTAATCAACACGCCCATGAGCGGTGAGATTACCCGCCCCGCGCCCGCGCGTGCCGCACGCCCCGGTTTGCCCGTTTCTCCCCCTCGCGACGGTGTGAAGTGGTCTCATTCCAGAGCATCCCCTCGCCCGCTCCGGGCCGCTCGATCCAGGAGTCACCATGCCCACCCGAACCGTTCTCCGCGCCACCGCGGCCGTCGCCGCGCTCGGTATCGCCCTCGCCGGCTCCGGCCTCGCCACCGCCGCACCCTCCGCCGAACCCGTCGGCCGCGGCGACCACGCCCGCACCGGCTCGTCCGCGTTGCTCAGCGGCTCGGCCGAAGCCGGGTCCGCCGCCGCGGGCTCGGCGGCCGAACTCGCCGTTTGCGCCGTTCTGGAAGCCGTCATCCCGCTGCCGGTCTGCCTGCTCCTGATCTGAGCCCCTCTCGCACGGCCCGTCGATTCCCGATCGGCGGGCCGTCGCGCTGTTCCGGCACGACTCCGAAGCATTTATGTTTCATAAAGCCCCGAATTCTCCGGTCTGGCGGGCGTCACCCGGTCCGGGCACGGTGGGCTCACGCACCCGTCACCGTCCAGGAGTTTCATGAGCACCCGCAGACTGACCACCGCCGCCCTCGCGTTCGCCGCGCTCGGCGCGCTGACCGGCATCGCCGCCCCGACCGCGTCCGCGGAGGGCTCGGCCGTCATCGACCTGTTGAACCCCCTGGTCAACGCCGGCGCCGCCACCGGTTCGGGGCAGGCCTTCCTCACCGGGAGCAACGAGGCCGCCACCGACACCGGCTCATCCCAGGCCGCCGGCTTCCTGTTCTGCGGCCTGCTGTCGCTGAGCAACGGCAACAACCCGACGATCTGCGACACCGGGCCGGTGGGCTGACAGCCCGGGCGAACACGACAGTGGCCCGCCGACCGTGCGGGTCGGCGGGCCACTGTCGGTCAGACCGTCAGTACCGGTAGTGCTCCGGCTTGTACGGGCCCTCCACGTCCACGCCGATGTACTCGGCCTGGTCCTTGGTGAGCTTGGTCAGCGTGCCGCCGAGCGCCTCGACGTGGATCCGCGCGACCTTCTCGTCCAGGTGCTTGGGCAGCCGGTAGACCTCGTTGTCGTACTCCTCCGGCTTGGTCCACAGCTCGATCTGCGCGATGACCTGGTTGGAGAAGCTGTTCGACATCACGAACGACGGGTGGCCGGTGGCGTTGCCCAGGTTCAGCAGGCGACCCTCCGACAGCACGATGATCGCGCGGCCCGACTCGAACGTCCACAGGTCGACCTGCGGCTTGATGTTCAGGCGCGAGGCACCCGAGCGCTCCAGGGCGGCCATGTCGATCTCGTTGTCGAAGTGGCCGATATTGCCCAGGATGGCCTGGTCCTTCATCGCCTTCATGTGCTCGAGGGTGATGATGTCCTTGTTGCCCGTCGAGGTGATGACGATGTCGGCCTGGCCGATCGCCTGCTCGACGGTGACCACGTCGTAGCCGTCCATCAGCGCCTGCAGCGCGTTGATGGGGTCGATCTCGGTGACCTGCACGCGCGCGCCCTGGCCGGCCAGCGACTCCGCGCAGCCCTTGCCGACGTCGCCGTAGCCACAGATCAGCACCTTCTTGCCACCGATGAGCACGTCGGTGCCGCGGTTGATGCCGTCGATGAGCGAGTGGCGGGTGCCGTACTTGTTGTCGAACTTCGACTTGGTGACCGAGTCGTTGACGTTGATGGCCGGGAACACCAGCTCACCCGCGGCGGCGAACTGGTACAGCCGCAGCACGCCGGTGGTGGTCTCCTCGGTGACGCCCTTGACCGAGTCGGCGATGACACTCCACTTGGTCTTGTCGGTCGCGAGGCGCTCGCGCAGCAGGTTGAGGAACACCGTGTACTCGGCGGAGTGGTCGGCGTCCTCGGGCGGGACCACACCGGCCTTCTCGAACTGCGCGCCGCGCAGCACGAGCATGGTCGCGTCGCCACCGTCGTCGAGGATCATGTTGGCCGGCTCGCCGGGCCAGGTGAGCATCTGCTCGGCGGCCCACCAGTACTCCTCCAGCGTCTCGCCCTTCCAGGCGAACACCGGGGTGCCCTTGGGCTCGTCGACGGTGCCCGTGGGCCCGACGACGACCGCGGCGGCGGCGTGATCCTGGGTGGAGAAGATGTTGCAGGACGCCCAGCGCACCTCGGCGCCGAGCGCGACCAGCGTTTCGATCAGGACGGCGGTCTGCACGGTCATGTGCAGCGAGCCGGAGATGCGCGCGCCCCGCAGCGGCTGCACATCGTGGTATTCGCGGCGCAGCGCCATCAGGCCGGGCATCTCGTGCTCGGCGAGGCGGATCTCCTTGCGGCCGAATTCGGCCAGCGAGAGATCTGCCACCTTGTAATCGATGCCGTTGCGAACGTCGGCGGTCAGCTCGGTGCGCGCGGGAAGTTCTGAGGTCGTCATCAGCCTCTCCTGGTAGTCAGTACCGAGGCAAGGCTACCGCCTGTCGGCCCCGCCGTTTCCCGGTCGGCCGTGCGCGCGGTCAGGCCGTGGCGCGGTTTCGGGCCAGCAAACGCCGCGGCTTGGGCGGCGCGACGTTGGCCAGCGACAGATCGCCGCCGTAATGGGCGGCCACCTTGGGGTCCATCACCGCACGCCACAGCGGCGGGACGGCCGCCAGCAGCAGCATCGTGGCGTAGCCGGCGGGCAACTGCGGCGATTCGCTGGTCGAACGCAGGGTCTGATAGCGGCGACCAGGGTTGGCGTGGTGGTCGCTGTGGCGCTGCAGATGGAACAGGAAGATGTTGGTGACCAGGCGATCGGAGTTCCAGCTGTCGCGGGGCGAGCAGCGCTCGTAGCGGCCGTTGGGCTTGCGCGCGCGCAGCAGGCCGTAGTGCTCGACGTAGTTGACCGCCTCCAGCAGCCCGATGCCGACGAAGGCCTGCAGCACCAGCCACGGGATGATGCCGGGGCCGAAGACCAGGATCAGCGAACCGAACAGCACCGCGCTCATGGCCCAGGCCTGCAGGATGTTGTTGCCCGCGCTCCACCAGCCGCGGCCCTGCCTGGCCAGGCGGGATCGCTCGAGCTGGACGGCGGAGCGGAAGCCACCGATCACGCTGCGCGGCAGGAATTCCCACAGCGACTCCCCCAGCCGGGCACTGGCCGGGTCCTCCGGCGTCGCGACCCGGGCGTGGTGGCCGCGATTGTGTTCGACGAAGAAGTGACCGTACCCGGATTGGGCAAGCGCGATTTTCGACAGCAATCTTTCAGCACGCTCGACCCGATGGCCCAATTCGTGCGCGGCGTTGATGCCGATCCCGCTGACGAAGCCGACGGTCGCGGCCAGCCCGAGCTTGTCGAGGACGTCGAGTTCGTCGCCGGTCCACATGACGCAGGCGATGACGAGGCCGATCAGCTGGACCGGCAGGAAAAGGTAGGTGCACCAGCGGTAATACCGGTCCGCCGAGAGCGCTTCGTAGTCCTCGTCGCGCGGATTGTTGCCGTCCTCGCCGACGATCCAGTCCAGGATCGGAATGGCGATGAGCACGATCACGGGACCGATCCACCACAAGACTTCGGCTTTGGTGTGGTACACGAGCTGCGAGGGCAACAACGCGCTCGCCGGAGCGATCAGCCCTAAAGCCCAGAGATACCGTTTGGGGTCACGGAAACCCCCCGGTTTGCCAACCGTTTGCACGCACGCTCCGCAGTAAAAAGACCAATCGCCGACCGATGTGAATACTGACAGACCGGTGGCGCGTTACACAGCGTCACGTCGACAAACGTGGTGATGGTTACACGTCGGCGAATCAGAGACGATCACAGGCCGGAGTGACTACCGTCACCAGAGGGGCTCCTGATGCCCCGTACCTGCACAATGGCCTCGACATAGGGACTCAGGAGCGCGCTCATCTCGGCGGGCGCGTCCCGCTCCGGCACCGGCGGGTTGGGAATGTAACTCAGCGCGATGCGCACCAGCGCGTGCGCCAGGACGTCGGCCTCCGCGTCGGTGGCGGCCACCCAGCCGTGCTGGAAGACCGCGGCCAGCCGCGCGGTGGCGTGTTCGAGCAGCGGGCCCGCGTCGAGGGTGATCAGGCGCAGCAGGTCCGGCTTCATCTCCCCGGCCAGCAGCGAGCGCACCAGCGGATCGGCCGCGGCGGCGAGGAAGAAGCCGGTCATGCCGACCCGGATGGCGGCGCGGGCGTCGCCGACATTGGCGTCGAGCGCCTCGCGCACGTGGTCCACGAGATCGTCGGCCAGCCGCAGCGCGTAGGCCTGCGCCAAGCCCGCGCGGGAACCGAACTCGTTGTAGAGGGTCTGTCTGCTGACCCCGGCGCGCGCCGCGACGTCACCGAGCGTGATCTTGGACCAGTCACGCTCGGTGAGCAGTTCGCGCATCCCGTCCAGGACGGAGGTACGCAGCAGTTCGCGCGCGGCCTCCTGGTACGGGATGCGCGCGGCGCGCGGCGCGCCCGCGATACTCACGAACGTTCGATCTCGACCATGAAGAAGTCGGACTTGGCCGCACCGCAGTCCGGGCAGGTCCAGTGGTCGGGAATGTCCTCCCACTTGGTGCCGGGGGCGATGTCGTCGTCGGGCCAGCCCTGCGCCTCGTCGTATTCGAACCCGCACTGCACACACTGGTAGAGCTTGTACTCGGTCACTGCGACACTCCTACCGCTTCGAAGTCGATCTTCTCGCGCACCCCGCAGTCCGGACAGCACCAGTCGTCGGGTACCGACGCCCATGGTGTTCCCGCCGGAAATCCTTCGCGCGGGGCTCCTTTCGTTTCGTCGTAGACATAATCACAGACCGGGCATTTGTACGCACTCATGCCGGATCCCCCTGTCCGTACCGCGCCAGCACTGTGTCACGACGCTTCGGTTCGATATTGGCCAGGGTGACGTCACCCCGGTAATGGGCCAGCACCCGCTTGTCCATCACCTTGCGCCAGATCGGCGGGAAATAGGCGATCAGGATCATGCTCGCGTAGCCGCTGGGCAGGTTCGGCGCGCCGTCCCAGCTGCGCAGCGTCTGGTAGCGCCGGGTGGGGTAGGCGTGGTGGTCGCTGTGCCGCTGCAGGTGGTACAGGAAGATGTTGGTGACGATGTGGTCGCTGTTCCAGCTGTGCTCGGGCGCGGGCCGCTCGTAGCGTCCGGTGGCGGTCTTCTGCCGCACCAGCCCGTAGTGCTCGAGGTAGTTCACCGACTCGAGCAGGCTGAATCCGACGACGGCCTGCAGGATCAGGTACGGCAGCACCTCGACGCCGAAGACGGCGATCAGGCCCAGCCACAGCACCACCGACATCGCCCAGGCGTTGAGCACGTCGTTGCGCAAGGTCCACGGGCTCTTGTCCAGCCGGCGCAGCCGCTCCTGCTCCAGATGCCAGGCCGAGCGGAAGCTGCCCCACACGGTGCGCGGCCAGAACGCCCAGAAGGTCTCGCCGATCCGCGCGCTGGCCGGGTCCTCCGGGGTGGCGACGCGGACGTGGTGACCACGGTTGTGCTCGATGTAGAAGTGCCCGTAGAACGACTGGGCCAGCGCGATGCGGGCCAGCCAGCGCTCCAGGTGCACCTTCTTGTGGCCCAGTTCGTGCGCGGTGTTGATGCCGATGCCGCCGATCATGCCGACGCTGATCGCGATGCCGATCTTGTCCACCACGTTCGCGCCGCCGGGGAACCCGAGCCAGTGCAGGTTCGGCGCGGTGATGATGTAGCAGGCGAAGATCAGCGAGGCGTACTGGAACGGCAGGTACAGGTAGGTCAGGTACCGGTAGTACTTGTCGTTCTCCAGGTACTCCATGACCTCGTCGGGCGGGTTGTTGCCGTCGGGACCGAAGAACAGGTCGGCCAGCGGGATCAGGATGTAGACCAGGATCGGGCCGAGCCAGAACGGCACCTCGGCCAGCCGGTGCCAGCCCAGCTGGTTGATCCCCCAGATCAGCGGGATCCCGATGGTGAACAGGCCGGTCGGGGCGAACAGGCCCCACAGCCAGAGGTAGCGCTTGGAATCACGCCATTGCGGCGGCGCGACCCGCTGCTCGGACGCGTTGGCATCTGTCGACATCGTCGTCTCCATCGTGAGGCACATCTCACATCTGTGATGTGCGTAACTCTCTGTCACAGACGATAGGCCCCGATTTGTCCGGCGTCTAGACAAATTCGATGATTTGTAAAGCTGCAACGGTCGGATAACGGAACAGCGACCGTGCCCGGTCCGGGCACGGTCGCTGTCGATGCAGGTCAGAGCGTTGTAGCGGCCTCTATGGAACCAGCAGGACGTCGGCGCCGGCCGGTAGCTCGGCCACCGGCCACCACCGCAGATCCGTCGATTCGGCACTGCGGACCGGGACCGCGCCCGCCGGTGCGACGATCTCGAACAGCAGGTCCAGATGCCGCGTGGGCACCCCCAGCGAACAGGTGATCGGATGCGCCTGCGCGCCGTACAGCCCGGGCGTCAGCCGCAGGTCCGCGATGCCCGACTCCTCCACGGCCTCGCGCAGCGCGGCGTCGGCCACCGTCTCGTCACCCTGCTCGCAATGGCCGCCGAGCTGGATCCAGCGGCCCACGCGCGGATGCAGCGTGAGCAGCACCTCGCTGCGGTCGTGCGACAACACGATCGCCGAGGCGGTGATGTGCCCCGGCGCGTGCTCGCGCAGACACCCGCGCGGCGCCGAACCCAGGAACGCCAGCATCGCCTCGCGCAGCGAGCGGTCGGGTCCGCTCGCCGGATCCCATTCGGTGAGCAGCGCAGTGGCCGACGCGTGCAGCGACTCCGCGCTCACAGCTCGACCAGGCCCGCGCCGGCCGAACCCACCCGGCGCGGGGTGGGCTCGTCGAGCGGATGACCGATCGCGATGGCGCCCAACGGCATCCAGTCCTCGTCCAGCCCGAGCACCTCGCGGGTGATCTCCGGGGCGAAGATCGTCGAACCGATCCAGCAGCTGCCGAGCCCATCGGCGGCCAGCGCTACCAGCAGTCCCTGCACGGCCGCGCCCACCGCGACGGTGAACATCGTCTGCTCGGCGGCCTGGCGGCGGGCGTCTGGATAGGCGTGCGCGCCGTCGGGGACGCAGAACGGGATGATCACCTCGGGAGCGTCGAACAGGATGCGGCCGCGCGCGACCCGCCGCTCCACCCGTTCCGGGTCGAGGCCGTCGGCGATGAGGTCCTCCCGCCACCGCTCGGCCATCGCCGCGAGCAGTTGAGCCCGCAGCTTCGGCTTGCGCAGCCAGACGAAGCGCACCGGACGGGTGTGGTGCGGCGCGGGCGCGGTGAGCCCGACCGCCACGGCCGCCCTGATCCGCTCCGGGTCGATCGGCTCGTCGGAGAACGCCCGCACCGAACGGCGCAGCGGCACAGCCTCTTTGCGGCCGAGCTCGATCGCCTCGGCGGTACCGAGCCAGAACAGGTCCTCGACACCGCCGCGCAGCAGGGCAGCGGCGGTGGATCCGTCGTCGTCGGTCGCCAGGCCGCGCACCACCGCCACCGGGACGCCACCGAGCTTGCCCTTGACGAGGTCGGCGGCCGCGGCGAGTTCGTCGGCGATCGCGACCTGGGTGACGTGCAGCTCGTTGCCCTGCCCGTCGACCGCGCCCGCGTAGTCGTGCAGCACGCGCAGCCCGGCCGCGCCGATGGCCGCGTCGATCTGGCCGTTGCGCCAGGCCCGGCCCATGGTGTCGGTGACGACCACCGCGACGTTCACCCCGAGGCGCTGGGCCAGCGCGGCCCGCAGCGCCTTCGCGCTGGCGTCGGGATCGGTGGGCAGCAGCACCAGTTCGCCCTCGGCCACGTTCGAGCCGTCGACCCCGGAGGCCGCCTGCACGATGCCGAGCCGGTTCTCGGTGATGAGGGTGCGGCCCTTGCGCGCGAGCACCCGCACCGCCTCGTCGTCGACGAGTTTGCGGCGGGCGGTGTCGCGCTCCTCCGGGTCGGTCGGCGCGGCGACGATGCGGCCCTCGGCCTTGGAGATGATCTTGCTGGTGACCACGACGATGTCACCGTCGGCGAGCCAGGGCGCCTGCGCGGCAAGGTGTTCGGCGACATCGTCACCGGGCCGGAACTCCGGCAGCCCGGTGACGGGCAGGATCCGCAGCTCGTCGGCCGCGTGATCGGGCAGCACACTCATGCCTTGACTCCCGCCAGTTCCAGTGCGGCGCGGGCCATCTCGGCCGTGGCCTCGGGATCGGTCATCAGCAGCGGCACGCTGCGCACCTCGACGCCGGGTACGTCGGCGGTGTCGGTGGAGTGCACCAGCCAGCCGTCGAGGATGCCGGTGGCCGAGCGCGCGCCGTAGTGGCGCCCGACCGCCTCGGCCGTGGACTCGACGCCGATGGCGGAGAGGCACTCGTCGGCCATGCCGCGCAACGGCTTTCCGTCGATCATCGGCGACAGGCCCACGATCTTGGCCTCGGTGGTGCGCAGCGCGCCCCGGATACCGGGCACGGCGAGGATGGCGCCGATGCTCACGACGGGGTTGGAAGGGGCCAGCAACACGGCGTCGGCGGAGGCTATGATTTCGGTCACATCCGGGGCCGGCGAGGCTTGTTCGGCACCGATCGAGGCAAATCCGTGAGTCGGAAGCGCCGCGCGGTACCGCACCCACCATTCCTGGAAGTGGATCGCGCGACGTTCGCCGGGGTTGTCGGGATCACTGACAACCACATGGGTTTCACAGCGATCGTCGGTAGCCGGGATCAGGCGCACGCCCGGCTGCCACCGATTGCACAGCGCCTCGGTGACCGCCGACAGCGGATATCCGGCGCGCAGCATCTCGGTACGGATGAGATGGGTGGCGATATCGCGATCGCCCAGGCCGAACCAATCGGGCTGGGCGTTGTATTTCGCCAGCTCCTCTTTCGCGTGCCAGGTCTCGTTCGCGTGACCCCAGCCGCGCTCGGGGTCGATCCCGCCACCGAGGGTGTACATGCAGGTGTCGAGGTCGGGACAGATCCGGAGCCCGTGCATCCAGACGTCGTCGCCGACGTTGACGATGGCCGAGATGTCGGCGTCGGGCAGCAGCTGCCGGACGCCGAGAAGGAACCGTGCGCCGCCGACACCGCCGACCAGAACGGCGATCTTGGGCTCGCGCACCGCGTTTTGTGCAGTCACAGGGTCAGAGCTTATGCGGTGGCGATTGCCGGACGGTTCCGCGCCGAATTCCGGCAAAGTTGCTGGTCATTTGCCACAGCACATAACAAGATCAAAACGAAAGGCGGGTGCGGAGTGTAACGGAAGGGTGACGGCGGGTTGACCACCGGCAAGTGCGGCGTGTCTAATCACAGACATGTCATTCCGGTCACCGCGATAGGCATAGCGCGGGGGCGTTTGCGAGAGGGTGTTGGCTCGCCGGAGGACAGGCTCGGGGAAGCCCGCGAGACTACGTCGCGGTGTTGGGCCGTCGGCGTTCGGTGTTGGTCCGACGGAAAGAATCATTCTGCGCTAACACATAGTGAGGAGGCGGAACGATGACCGAAAACCTGGTCTCGCCGACCGATTCCACAGCAGGCGCAGCTCACGCTGTCTGCGCTGACATGAGCTGGCCGGAACCGGACGTGGTAAGCGAAGTCGCTGCTCCCCGGCTGAGTCTGGTCGTGACGGGCTTCGACGAGATGTTCGAGTCCATCGAAGAGCAGTGGCAGGAACGCGCACTGTGCGCTCAGACCGACCCCGAGGCGTTCTTTCCCGAGAAGGGCGGCTCGACCCGCGAGGCGAAGCGCATCTGCATGGGCTGCGAGGTACGGGACCAGTGCCTGGAGTACGCACTGGCGCACGACGAACGTTTCGGCATCTGGGGTGGCCTCTCGGAACGAGAGCGCCGCAGGCTGAAGCGCGGAATCGGTTAGAGAATAGTTCGAAAGTAGACTCTGAGGCTCCAGCCCGGAGCACGCAGGCGCAGTACGTCGGTGCTTCGGGCGCACGCCCAGTAGTCGAACCGTCCCCCGGCTCGACGGGCACGAGGCAGTGCACGCGAGAAAGGCGGACGAACCCCATGGCACGCTCCCGGCGTCATACCCCGGCGCCCACCGCCCGATCGGTGACCCGCCGCGGCCGTGGTGTCCGCGGACCCATGCTCCCGCCCACCGTTCCCGCGTGGCGCACGAGGGGGCAGAAATTCGATCGGCTGGTGCTCGAGGCCTTCGCCCCGCTGGACACCCGCTGGCACGACCGCCTCACCAAGCTCGACATCGCCGTCGACGATGTCCCGAAAATCCGTCCGCTGCACCCTGATTCGGTCACCTGGCCGGACGAGGTGGTGGCCGACGGGCCGGTGCCGCTGTCGCGGCTGATCCCCGCGGGCGTCGACTCCCGTGGCGCGGCCACCCGCGCCAGAGTGGTGCTGTTCCGCAAGCCGCTGGAACTGCGCGCCGCCGATCCCGACGATCTGGTGGAGCTGCTGCGCGAGGTCCTGGTGCAGCAGATCGCGACCTATCTCGGCGTCGATCCGGACCTCATCGATCCGGAACCGGAGTGACGAACCGCCCGACAACCGGGCGTATCACCGCGTGTCCGTATCCACTTTTGCGGGCCGGAGGGCTAATCTCGGTGTCGTGATCCCCATGCGTCGTTGCTGCCGACCCGGCTGCAAGAACCCCGCTGTAGCGACGCTGACCTATGTGTACTCCGACTCGACCGCCGTCGTCGGACCACTGGCCACCGTCGCCGAACCGCACTCCTGGGATCTGTGCGAAACCCACGCCTGCCGCATCACCGCCCCCAAGGGCTGGGAACTGGTGCGCCACGAAGGCGGATTCTCCTCCAGCACGCCGGACGACGACGACCTCACCGCCCTCGCCGAGGCCGTCCGCGAGGCGGGCCTGCGCCGTCGCCCCGCCGACGCCGACCAGCCCGGCTACCGCGACAACGCCCCCGCGGCCCCGCGCACCACCCGCACCGGCCGCCGCGGCCACCTCCGCGTCCTCCCCGATCCCTAACCGCCTCTCCGCGAACTCAGGCGGTACCGCCTCTCCGCGAACTCAGGCCGTACAGGTCCGGGAGCTCGGCCGTACGTACAGGTCCTACGTTCCCACCGCCCAGCTAGAGGTGGTCGGCGAGTTACCCGTGTCCGAACGAAATCAGCGGGTCACCGCTCATGCCGACAGGTACATGCGTACCTGCGGGCCGTCCCCCACTAGGGTGTTGGTCATGACGACTGTCGCGCGCTCTGGCGAACTCGTGAACGCCGTGATCAAGGCTTATGACGTCCGCGGGGTGGTGGGCGAACAGATCGACGCGGCGTTCGTCCAGGATGTGGGCGCCTCCTTCGCCCGGTTGATGCGCGCCGAGGGCGCCACCCGGGTCGTTATCGGCCACGACATGCGCGAGTCCTCCCCCGAGCTGGCCGCGGCCTTCGCCGACGGCGTGCGGGCCCAGGGCCTGGATGTGGTGCACATCGGGCTGGCCTCCACCGACCAGCTCTACTTCGCCTCCGGCAAGCTCGGCTGTCCGGGCGCCATGTTCACCGCCAGCCACAACCCGGCCCGCTACAACGGCATCAAGCTGTGCCGCGCCAACGCGCTGCCGGTGGGCCAGGACACCGGGCTGGCCACCATCTCGGCCGAGATCGTCGACGGCGTGCCCGGCTACGACGGCGCCGCGGGCACCGATTCCACCGTCGACCTGCTCGCCGACTACGCCACCTTCCTGCGCGAGCTGGTGAACCTCGACGACATCCGCCCGCTGACCATCGCGGTCGACGCGGGCAACGGCATGGGCGGGCACACCGTCCCCGCGGTGCTCGGCACCCTGGGCCCGGTCACGATCGTGCCGCTGTACTTCGAGCTCGACGGTTCGTTCCCCAACCACGAGGCCAACCCGCTGGACCCGAAGAACCTGGTGGACCTGCAGGCGCTGGTGCGCCGCAGCGGCGCCGACATCGGCCTGGCCTTCGACGGCGACGCCGACCGCTGCTTCGTGGTCGACGAGCGCGGCGAGCCGGTCTCGCCCTCGGCGATCACCGCGCTGGTGGCCGAGCGGGAGCTGGCCAAGGAGCCGGGCGCCACGGTCATCCACAACCTGATCACCTCGCGCGCGGTACCCGAGCTGGTCGAGCGGCTCGGCGGCAAGCCGGTCCGGACCAGGGTCGGCCACTCGTTCATCAAGCAGGAGATGGCCTCCGAGGGCGCGGTCTTCGGCGGCGAGCACTCCGCGCACTACTACTTCCGCGATTTCTGGGGCGCCGACTCCGGCATGCTGGCCGCGCTGCACGTGCTGGCCGCGCTCGGCGAGGGTCAGCGCCCGGTCTCGGAGCTGATGGCCGCCTACGACGTCTACGCAGCCTCGGGCGAGATCAACTCGACCGTCGCCGACGCCGCCGACCGCACCGCCGCGGTGCTGGCCGCGTTCGCCGACCGGACCGTCTCGGTGGACCGCCTCGACGGCGTGACCGTCGACCTGGGCGGCAATGCCTGGTTCAATCTGCGGGCCTCGAATACCGAACCGCTGCTTCGTCTCAACGTCGAGGCCGGATCGCAGGCTGAAGTCGACGAACTCGTGACCGAGATCCTGGGCATCGTCCGCGCCTGACTGGAATAGTGGAATCACAGACCTTGTATTCGCCGACGGCTTGCCGGCAGACGACACAGCGCGATGAGGGGAGGTGGGATCGGCGATGATCGCTGGAACACCGGTATTCGACCTCGACGATGCCGCGTCGCTGGAGGCGGCCGACACCGGCGGTGCCCTGCGTTCGGCGGCTTCGGGTGGCGCGCAGGTGCGGGCGACGGCCGCGGCGGTCGCCGAGGCCTCGCTCGTCGAACGGCTCTCGCAGCTGCGCCCGCGCAGTCTGGTGCTCGTCTCCGGCTCGGGCCGGGCGGCCAGGGCCGCCGGACTGCTGGTCGCCACCCTGGGCGACCGGGCCGGGCTGCCGATCGTGCCCGTCACCTCGCTGCCCCCGTGGGTGGGTCCGCTCGACGTGGTGCTCGTCGCCGGCGACGACGCGGGTGATCCCCGGCTGATCGACGCGGTCGACCGGGCGCTGCGCCGCAGCGCCGAGGTGGTCGTGGCCGCGCCCAACGAGGGTCCGCTGCGCGCGGTCGCCGCGGGCCGGGCCATCGTGCTCGAACCGCGGGTGCCGGTGCTCGACCACAACCGGTTGCTGCGGTTCCTCGCCGTCGGCATCGCGGTGCTGCGCGGCGTCGACGCCCAGCGCAGCGTGCCCGCCACGCCCGAGCTGACCGCGCTGGCCGACATGCTCGACGCCGAGGCGTTACGCGACGGCCCGCACAACGAGGTCTTCCACAATCCGGCCAAGACGCTGGCCGCGCGCATGCACGGTGTCGGTGTGGTGCTGGCGGGCGATTCCCCCGCCGCGGTGGAACTGGCCGGGCACGGCGCCGAGGTGCTGCTGCAGTCGGCGGGCAAGCTCGCCGCCGCGGCCGATCTGGCCGACGCGGTCGCCGCCGTGGCGCGGTTGTCCGAGGCCACCGGCGGGTCGGCGCCCGGCTTCGATCCGCTGTTCCACGACGAGGAACTCGACGGGCCCGCCCCGGTCGACCGGGTGCGGGTGCTCGCGCTGAGCGTGCATCCGGATCAGGCCGCCGCGCGCCGCAAGCTGGCGGTGTTCGACGGCGCGGGCAACGGCCTCGTCGACGCCGATCTGGTCCACGCCGACGTCGATGTGCTGCAGACCCAGCTGGCCGAGCCCGGCACCGCCCCCACCACCGACAGCGCCGCCGCCACCTCCGCCGCGGGGGGCGGACACGGCAGCGAGATCGAGCAGCTGGCGGTGCTGGCGCTGCGACTGGACATGGCCGCCGCCTATCTTCGACTGACGGGAACGCGCGGGACGACCGCGCAGGCCCCGGATCCATATCACGACGGGGGACGCTACTAGTGCAGGAACTCGTTGGTGCGCTGCGTTCCTACGCCTGGGGGTCGCGCACCGCGCTCGCTCAGCTGTGCGGCAGGCCGGTACCGTCGGCCCATCCCGAGGCCGAACTCTGGTTCGGTGCCCACCCCGCCGACCCGGCGCACGTCAAGCTCGCCGACGGCGGCACCCAATCGCTGCTCGACGTGGTCGCCGCCGATCCGGCGCGGGAGCTGGGCCGCGTGGCCGACGACTTCGGCACCCGGCTGCCGTTCCTGCTGAAGATCCTCGCGGCCGAGGAACCGCTGTCGCTGCAGGCGCATCCCAGTTCGGCGCAGGCGCGGGTCGGTTTCGAGCGGGAGAACCGCACCGGGGTGGCGCTGGATTCGCCGATGCGCAACTACCGCGACGACAGCCACAAGCCCGAACTCGTGGTGGCGCTGGACCGGTTCGAGGCGCTGGCCGGTTTCCGCGATCCGCACCGGACCGTCGAGCTGCTGCGCGCGCTCGACGTGCCCGGCCTGAACATCTACGCCGAACTGCTTGCCGCCCAGCCCGATTCGGCCGGGCTGCGCACCCTGTTCACCACCTGGATCACGCTGCCGCCCGCCGCCCTGTCGACGCTGCTGCCCGCGGTGCTCGAGGGCTGCGTGCGGTACCTGTCCGGCAAGGGCGAGCGCGCGTTCACCGCCGAGGTGCGCACCGCGCTGGAACTGGCTGAGGCCTACCCCGGCGACGCGGGCGTACTGGCCGCGCTGCTGCTGAACCGGTTGACCCTGGAACCGGGCCAGGGCCTGTTCCTCGCGGCCGGCAATCTGCACGCCTACCTGCGCGGTGTCGGCGTGGAGATCATGGCCAACTCCGACAACGTGCTGCGCGGCGGGCTCACGCCCAAGCACGTCGACGTGCCGGAACTGCTGCGGGTGCTCGACTTCGAGCCGATCGATCTGCCGGTGCTGGAACCGGAACCCGGCACCGACGGCGGCATGCGGTATCGCACGCCCGCGCCGGAATTCGCGCTGTGCCGGTTCGACCTGTCGGCCGACGCCGAACCGGTGGTGCTGGCCGACGCCGGACCCGGCATCGTGCTGTGCACCGAGGGCACCGTCGAGCTGTACCAGAACGGGCACGCGCTGACCGTGCCCTGCGGCAGCGCGGCGTGGATCTCGGCGGCCGACACCGACATCAAGGCCCGCGCGGTCGGCGGCCGGGCACAGCTGTTCAGCGCCTGTGTCGGCGCCGTGAACTGACGCCGGGGCGCACTTTTCGCACGCGGCCGCCTAGTCTGTTGCGGGCACGATTTGTACAGCGGAGCAGAAGGGCGGGCCGAAATGTCGGCTGGTGGTGGCAAGAAGGCGATCGTCGCCGCGTTGACGGCCAATGCGGGAATCGCGGTGTCGAAGTTCGTCGGCGCCGCGATCACGGGATCGGCGTCGATGATGGCGGAGGCGGTGCACTCGGTCGCCGACACGGCGAACCAGGGTCTGCTGCTGTTCGGTCAGCGCGCGGCCGCCAAGGACGCCGACGAACTGCACCAGTTCGGGTACGGCCGCAACCGCTACTTCTACTCGTTCGTCGTGGCGCTGGTGCTGTTCACCCTCGGCTCGGTGTACGCGATCTACGAGGGCATCCACAAGATCCAGCATCCCGAGGAGCTGAGTCAGCCGATCGTGGCGATCGTCATCCTCGGCATCGCGATCGGGCTGGAGACGTTCAGCTTCCTCACCGCCTACCGCGAGTCCAAGCCGCTCAAGGGTGACGCGAGCTGGTGGCACTTCATCCGCAATTCGCGCAGCCCCGAGCTGCCGGTGGTGCTGCTCGAGGACACCGGCGCGCTGATCGGCCTGATCCTGGCCTTCGCCGCGGTCGGCCTGACCGTGGTCACCGACGATCCGGTCTACGACGGCATCGGCACCCTGGCCATCGGTATCCTGCTGGGCCTCATCGCGATCGTGCTGATCGTGGAGATGAAGAGCCTGCTCATCGGTGAGGGCGCCACCCCCGAACAGGACCGCGCCATCCGCGACAACCTGGTCGACGGCGACAAGATCACCTCGGTGATCCACCTCAAGTCCGAGTACCTGGGCCCGGAGGAGATGCTGGTCGCCGCCAAGGTCGCGATCGCGCCGAACCTCGGCATCGCCGACATCGCCGAGGCCATCGACGCCGCCGAGGTGCGGGTGCGGGCCGCGGTGCCCACCGCCCGGCTGATCTACCTCGAGCCCGACCTGTACCGCACCCAGCCCGCCTGATCCGGTCCGCTCCCATCGCCGTCACTCCCCCGGGGTGGCGGCGATGCGCGTCCACCGACACGGTCGGCGCGTGGCCGCGACGCGCTCGGCCCGGCGGGTACCGTTCGGTGACATGGCCGCCGAAGGAGACAGCAAGATCGCGATCCTGGCCGCGCTGGGGGCGAACGCGGGCATCATGATCGCGAAGTTCATCGGCGCGTTCGTCACCGGTTCGTCGTCGATGCTGGCCGAGGCCGTGCACTCGGTCGCCGACACCGGCAACGAGGCACTGCTGCTGGTCGGGCGCAACCGGGCCGGGCAGGACCCGGACACGTTGCACCCGTTCGGGTATTCGCGCAACCGGTACTTCTATTCGTTCGTGGTGGCGCTGGTGCTGTTCACCATGGGCTGCCTGTTCGCGGTGAACGAGGCGATCCACAAGATCCGGTTCCCGCACGAGATCGAGTCGCCCTCGGTGGCGATCGTGATCCTGCTGGTGTCGATGGTGCTGGAGGGCGGCAGTTTCCGGACCGCGCGCAAGCAGTCGGCGCCGTTGAAGGGCAAGCACAGCTGGTGGCATTTCATCCGCAACACCCGCAATCCGGAACTGCCGGTGGTACTGCTCGAGGACATGGGCGCGCTGATCGGCCTGGTGTTCGCGCTGGCCGGGGTGAGCCTGTCGGTGCTCACCGGCAACGGGGTGTGGGACGGGGTCGGTACGCTGCTCATCGGGCTGCTGCTCGGGGTGAACGCGGTGGTGCTGATCGTGGAGACCAAGAGCCTGCTCATCGGCGAGGGCGCGACGCCGCGGGAGGACACGGCGATGCGGGCCGCGTTGGTCGCCGATCCGCGCATCGTGCGGGTCATCCGGATCCAGACCCAGTATCTCGGCCCGGAGGACCTGCTGGTGAACGCGAAGATCGCGATGCGGCCCGGCCTGGACATCAGCGAGGTCGGCGCGGCCATCGATGCCGCCGACGCCCGCATCCGCGCCGCCGCCCCGAACGCCTGCACCGTGTACCTGGAACCGGACGTGTTCAAGCCGGAGTCCGCGCACGCGGCCGCCGAGACTCAGTGATAGGCGGGCGCGGCGCCGCGCAGTAGGTCCAGCGGGTCGGTGACGATCCCGAAGCGGGTGCGCAGCACATGCCCGGCCGCGTGCAGGCCCGGCATGCCGTGGACGCCGGGGCCCGGCGGGGTGGACGACGAGCACAGGTAGGTGCCGGGGATCGGGGTCGCGTATGGGTTCCAGCGGGCCAGCGGCCGGAACGCCGTCTGGCGCACGGTCATCGCGCCCGCGGAGATGTCGCCGCCGACGTAGTTGGCGTTGTGGGCGGGCATGAACGCGGCCGGGGTCACATGATGGGCCAGGATCAGGTCGCGGAAGCCGGGGGCGAAGCGCTCGACCTGGGCGATCACCGTCTCGGTGAGGTCGCGGTCGGAACCGTTGGGGACGTGGGCGTAGGTGTAGAAGGTGTGCTTGCCCTCGGGCGCCCTGGTCGCGTCGACCACGCCCGGCTGGATGGCCAGCACATAGGGCCGGTCGGCGAATCGTCCCGCGGCGACCTGTCGTTCGGCCCGCATCGCCTCCGCGCGCGAACCCACCAGGTGCAGGGTGCCCGCCAGCTCGCAGCCCGGCGCGGACCACGGGACCGGGCCCGACAGCGCGAAGTCCACCTTGCAGGCGGCGCCGCCGTAGTGGAACCGGCCCAGCGCGTTGCGGTATCGCGCAGGCAGGCGGTCGCCGGCGATCCGCAGGAGTTCGGCGGGCGAGGTGTCGAACAGGACCGCCCGGGCCGACGCCAGTTCGGCGAAGTCGTCGACGCGGTGCCCGGTGACGAGCTCGCCGCCGAGCCGTTCCAGCTCGGCGATCAGGGCGTTCGGGATGGCCTGGCTGCCGCCGCGCGGAATCACCCAGCCGCCCGCGTGCGCGAGGGTGCCCAGCAGCAGGGCGGCGCCGACCGCGGGCAGCGCGCGCGGCTGGGTGATCGCGTGCGTGGCGACACCGGTGAGCAGCGCGGGCGCGACCTCGCCCCGAAAGCGGTTGTTCCACAACGGCGATCCCTGCTCGAGCAGACGCAGACCGAAGCGCACCGCGGTGGCGGGCCGCAGCGGCGGATGCCGCAGATCCGACATGGCCAGGTCGACCACGTCGGGCCAGTGCTCGACCAGGGGCTCGAACAGCGCGCGCCAGGCCGGGCCGTCGGCGCCGAGGTCGGCGACGGTGGATTCGAGATTGCGCCAGGCCAATCCCGCGACACCGCCGTCGAGGGGATGGGCGTAGGACACCGTCGGGGTGAGCAGGTCGACCCCGTGCGCGGGCAGGTCGAAGGCGCGGAAGAAGGGCGAGGCCAGCGCCATCGGATGGGCGCCCGCGCACACGTCGTGGTGGAAGCCGGGCAGGGTCAGCTCGGCCGTGCGGGATCCGCCGCCCGGGTGTTCCTGGGCTTCGAGCACCCGCACCGACAGGCCCGCGCGGGCCGCGATCACCGCCGCGGCCAAGCCGTTCGGTCCCGAACCGACTACTACGACCTCAGCCATCCGCCGTCCCTTCGCCCTCGGCCGACGCGGCGACCCGCGCCGTCGACTCCAACCTACGCGGCGCGCGGACCGCCGCCGAGGAGTCGTCGGTCACCGTGCGGCCGGCCACCCGGCGGTGGTCACGCGAACGCGGCCCAGCTCTCGACCAGCAGGGCGATCCGCCGTTCCCGCAGCTCCGGGCGCAATCGGCCGCTGCGCTCTAGCGTGACGATGCCGTGCATGGAAGCCCAGGCCACCTCGGTGCGCGCGCCGAGTTCGTCACCCTCGGCGCCGGAGCTGAACATCGCCTCGAGGCCGGCGAAGGCGTCGCGCAGCGGCTGCGGGGCGTCCAGGCCGAAGGTGAGGTCGGTGGTGAGGACGAAGATCGCGTCGTAGCGGGCCGGGTTGGCGGCGGCGAAGTCGAGGTAGGCGCGGGCGACCTTGTCGAACATCTCGGTGCGGTCGGTCGCGCTCTCGCGTGCCTTGCGCACCTCCTCGGCCAGCTCGATACACCCTTGCAGCGCCACGGCGCCGACGATCGCGGCCTTGTTGGCGAAGTGGCTGTACAGCACCGGCTGGCTGTACTCGATGCGGTCGGCCAGTTTCCGGATGGTGACCGCGTCCCAGCCCTCCGCTTCGGCCAGCTCGCGCGCGTTGTCGATGATCTGCTGGTGGCGCTGGGCGCGGTCGCGTTCCTTGCGCGTTTGCGTGCTCATGCTCGAAATTCTAGCAACGCTAGACAAGAGGGCGGTGGCGCGCTATCGTTCCTCTCATCACCTAGCGCCGCTAGATTTCAGAGCACAGCAACAGGAGCACCCCATGACCGTCTCGCGCATCGCCACCGCCCTCTCCCTGGCCGGCGCGGCCTTCATCCTCTACATCGGCCTGAGCTACCTGATCACGCCGGAGACCATCGCCCCCGGCTTCGGCCTGCCCGCTTGGCCCTCGGGCGACGCGCAGGCGTTCCTCAATCTCAAGGGGGTGCGCGACACGGTCAGCGGCATCCTGATCATCGCGCTGCTGGCCCTGCGGCAGCGGTTCGCGCTCGGCGTCACCCTGCTGGTGCTCGCGCTCGTCCCGGTCGGCGACATGCTGACCGTGCTGAGCTGGAGCGGCTCCACCGCTGTCGCCTTCGGCGTGCACGGATTCACCGCGGCGCTGGTCGCCCTCTCGGGCGCCCTGCTGGTCCGCGAGGCCCGGTCGGCCGCCGTCGCGCCGCGCGCCGCGGTCGCGGTGTGACCTCGACCACCACGGCGATGAATTCCGGTCCGCCACATCGTCTTCACCGATGACGAGCAGCCACCGAGGAGGAACCACCATGGCGAACGCACCGCACGGCCCCGCGTCCTACTTCCCCACCATCGAGGCCAAGTACGGCCGGACCGTCGACGAGTGGCTGGCCCTGCTCGGCACCGCCGAACCGACCGGGCACACCGCGCTGGTCAACTGGCTCAAGACCGAGCACGGCATGGGGCACGGGCACGCCACCGCCCTGGTGCAGTACCACCTCAACCCGGGCAAGTGGGCCCGCGTCTGAGCCACCGCGCATCGAAGGGCCCCGCAGCCACCGCGGGGCCCTTCGCGTGTGTCACCGCACCGGAACCGGGTCCGGGTCCGGGTCGGTCACCGGGGCCTCCACGGGGTGGTCGTCGACCATGGTCTCCTCGTCGAACGGCAGCTCCCGATCCAGCACCCGACGCGCCCGGTCGGCGTCGACGGTCTTGGTCCAGGTACCGATGAGCAGGGTGGCGACGGCGTTGCCCGAGAAGTTGGTCAGCGCACGGGCTTCGGACATGAAGCGATCGATGCCCACGATCAGGCCCACGCCGTCGAGCAGTTCCGGACGATGACTCTGCAGGCCGCCCGCCAGCGTCGCCAGGCCCGCGCCGGTGACCCCGGCCGCGCCCTTGGACGCGATGATCATGAACAGCAGCAGCCCGATCTGCTCACCCAGGCTCAGCGGCTTGCCCATCGCGTCGGCGATGAAGATCGAGGCCATGGTCAGGTAGATCGCGGTGCCGTCGAGGTTGAACGAATATCCGGTCGGCACGACGACACCCACGGTGGTGCGCTCGACCCCGGCGTGCTCCATCTTCGCGACCAGCCGCGGCAGCGCCGACTCCGAGGACGAGGTCGCCACGATCAGCAGGTACTCCCGCGCCAGATAGCGGCACAGCTTCAGGATCGACATGCCCGACACCAGCCGCAGCACCACGCCCAGCACGCCGAAGACGAACACCAGGCAGGTCAGGTAGAACGCGATCATCAGCGTCGCCAGCTCGACCACCGCCGACCAGCCGGTGCGGCCCACCACGTTGGCGATGGCGCCGAACGCGCCGATCGGGGCCAGCCACAGGATCATCGACAGGATCCGGAACACCAGTTTCTGGCCCAGCGCCACCGCCCGCAGGATCGGCGCGCCGGTCTCCCCCATCGCCTGCACGGCGAAGCCGACCAGCAGTGCCACGAACAGCGCTTGCAGCACGCTGCCCGCGGTGAGCGCGGACACCAGCGTGGTGGGGACGATGTTCTGGACGAAGTCCCAGGTGCCGCCCGCGCCATGGGCCTGCTCGGCGTACTTGGCGCCCGCGCCCGCGGTGCCCGTACCGAGACCCGAGCCCGGCTCGATCAGGTTGCCGACCACCAGGCCGATGCCGAGCGCCACCGTCGACATGGCCAGGAAGTACGCGATGGCCAGGCCGCCGACCTTGCCGACGGTGGCGGCCGCGCGCACCGATCCGATGCCCAGCACGATCGTGCAGAAGATGACGGGTGCGATCATCATCTTGATCAGGTTCACGAACAGGGTGCCCAGCGGTGCCAGTGACTGACCGAATTCCGGCGCGAGCCGGCCGACCAGAATGCCCGCCAGGACCGCGAAGATCACCGCGATGTACAGCCAGTGGGTATGGTCGCGTTTCCGCGATGCTGCGGTGGTTGTGCTCATGGCGACCAAGCATGAGCAACAGCTGTGATACCCATCACATTTGGTGCATAAGTTTCAGGATGAGGTCGGAGGGCACGATGCGACGAGTACGGCTGTCGCTTGCCGGGCAGGCCTTCGTCTGGCAGCTGGTGGTGCTGGCCCTGATGATCTGCACCGGGACGGTCCTGGCGGTCTTCGACGCTCGCCACGACCACGACGTGGCCACCGAACTGCAGGTCCGCGACGTCGCGGTGACCGTCGCCAGGGCGCCGTCGACGCTGGCCGCGGTGAACTCCCCCTACCCGAGCGGGCTGCTGCAGCCGACGACCGAACGGATCCGCGCCGACACCGGCATGGACTTCATCGTCGTGATGGCGCCGGACCGCACCCGCTACACCCACACCAATCCCGACATGATCGGCAAGCCGTTCATCGGCACCATCGACGCCGCGCTGGCCGGGCAGACCCTCACCGAGACCTTCACCGGCTCGCTCGGCCCATCGATCCGCGCGGTCACTCCGGTCTACGACGGCGGACGGGTGGTGGCGCTGGTCTCGGCCGGGGTCACCCGGTCCAAGATCGGCACCCAGGTCGCCTCGCAGGTGCCGGTGATCCTCGGGGTGTCGGCGGCGGGGCTGCTGCTGGCCGCGTGCTCGTCGTTCCTGATCAGCCGCAGGCTGCGCCGCCAGACCCACGGCCTGGCGCCGGACGAACTGCGCGCGCTCTACGAGCACCACGACGCCGTCCTGCATTCCGTGCACGAGGGCCTGGTCGTGTTCGGCACCGGACCTGGCCCCGCCGAAGTGGTCAACGATCAGGCCCGCACCCTGCTCGATCTGCCCGACGGACCCGTGCACCGCACCGACCTGCCGATCTCGCTGCAGCACATGCGTGACGGCGTGGTGCGCGACGAGACCCACGTGACCACCGACCGGGTGCTGCTGGTCAACCAGGACGTGGTCACCTGGGAGGGCCGCGACATCGGCACCGTGCTCACCATCCGCGACCAGACCGAACTGCGCGCCGTACTCGGCGAACTCGATTCGGTGCGCGGCTTCGCCGAATCGCTGCGGGCCCAGGCGCACGAGTCGGCGAACCGGCTGCACACCGTGGTGACGATGGTCGAGCTGGGCCGCCCGGAGGAGGCCGTCGCCTTCGCCACCGCGGAGCTGCGGCTGTCGCAGGTGCTGATCGACCGGTTGCTGTCGGCCGTGGGCGACGCGGCGCTGGCGGCGCTGCTGCTGGGCAAGGTCGACCAGGCGGCCGAGCGCGGGGTGAGCCTGGCGATCAGCGAGGACACCGCACTGGACTCCACCGATCCGCTCTCGGCCCACGAGACCGTCACCCTGGTCGGCAATCTGGTCGACAACGCGATCGACGCCGCGGCGGGCACCGTCGACAAGCGGGTCGAGGTGACGGTCTGCCACCGCGACGGCGAACTGCTGGTCCGCGTCGGCGACAGCGGTCCCGGCATGTCGGCGCAGATGTTCGTACGGGCCGCCGAACGCGGCTACACCACCAAATCGGACCACGCCGGACTCGGCTTGGCTCTCGTGCACCGCCTCGTCGATCGGCACGGCGGCGCCATCACCACCACGGCCGCACCACACAGCGCGGTCACCGTTCGCATTCCGCTGAGGGAGAACTCATGATCCGCGTCCTGATCGTCGAGGACGAGCCGTTGATCGCCCAGGCGCACCGGGCCTACCTCGAGCGGCTCGACGGATTCGTCACCGGCGGTGTCGCGCACACCGGGCGCGACGCGCTCGGCCTGGCCGCCGAGGCGATCGCCGACGGCAACCCGTTCCACCTGGTGCTGATGGACATCGGCCTGCCCGACATCAGCGGACTCGAGGTCGCCGCCGCGCTCAACAGCCTGGAGCCGCGTCCCGACGTCATCGCGATCACCTCGGCGCGGGAACTGACCATGGTCCGCAACGCCGTCGCGCACGGTGTGGTGCTCTACCTGCTCAAGCCGTTCACCTTCGCCGCGTTCCGCGAGAAGCTGGAACGCTACCGCGATTTCGACACCGCGCTCCCCGCGGGCGAGGCCGCCCTGTCGCAGTACGACATCGACCGCGCGCTGGGCGCCCTGCGCACGGCCGACCAGCGCGCGGGCGCGCCGAAAGGCGTGGTGCAGCACACGCTGGAGGAGGTGTCGCGCGCGGTCCGCTCGGCCGAGGCGGGCATCACCGCCACCGACGCCGCGGCGGCGGTCGGCGTCTCCCGCATCACCGCCTGGCGCTACCTGGAGAAGCTCGCCGACGACGGATTGGCCGAGCGCCGCGCCGATTACGGCCGTGCGGGCCGCCCCAAGACCCGCTACCGCTGGCGCACCGGCGCCTAGGACCGGCTGACGGTCCCGGCCAGATCGTCGGGGGCCTGGGTGCGGGCGACCGGGCCCAGGTCGACGGGCATGTGCTCGAAACCGTGCAGGGTGAACAGGTTTCGCCGGGTGGGGGCGCCGCGCAGGCGCAGGTCGGGGTAGCGGGTGTAGAGGGCGCGCAGGGCGTGCACGGCTTCCATGCGGGCCAGGCTGGCGCCGAGGCAGGCGTGGATGCCGCTGCTGAAGGCCACGTGCTCCTTCAGGTTCGGGCGGTCGATGTCGAAGCGGTGCGGGTCGGGGAAGACCGCGGGGTCGCGGTTGGCGCCGGCCAGCGACAGGATGACGGTGCTGCCCTCGCGGATCGTGGTCCCGTCGATCTCGACGTCCTCGAGCGCCTGGCGCGCGGTGGTCTGCACCGGCGGGTCGTAGCGCAGCGTCTCCTCCACCACGGCGGGCCAGCGGTCCGGATCGGCCTGGGCGATGGCCAGCTGGTCGGGGTGGGCCGACAGCGCGGCGATGGCGTTGCCGATCAGGTTGACCGTGGTCTCGAAGCCGGCGCCCATCAGCAGGCTCGCGCCCGCCTGGAGTTCGCGCAGGTCCAGGTCGCCGGAGCGGACCAGCGTGGACAGGATGTCGTCGCCGGGTTCGCGGCGCAGCCCGGCGATGTGGGCGGCCAGGTAGTCGTCCATCGACTCGATGGCGCGCATCGCGTCGCGATAGGCGGCCCAGGGGGTGCCGATGTCGAGCAGCGGGGTGACGCGGTCGCCCCAGCGCAGGAACAGGTCGCGGTCGGCGGCGGGGAAACCGAGCATGTCGGCGATGATCGCGATCGGCACCCGGGCCGCGTAGTCGGTGATCAGGTCGACCGAGCCGTGCGCGGGCATCGCGCCGAGCAGTTCCTCGGTGACGATCTCCACCCGGTCGCGCAGCCGGGCGATGGCGCGCGGGGTGAACGCCGAGGACACCGGCTTGCGCATCCTGGTGTGCTCGGGTGGGTCCATGACCAGCATCGACGGCGGTTCGACGGGATTGGGCGGCAGCGTCACCAGGGCGGCCAGCCTGCGCCACGGCGCGGGCAGATCACCGCCGAGGGCCTGGCGCACCCCGAACCTGCTGTCGCGCAGGATGCCCCGCACCTGGGCGTGGTCGAAGGCGGCGTGCGCGAGCGGGGTGTGCAGCAGCCCGCCGGACCCGCGCAGCTCGTCGATCAGCGGATACGGATCGTGCAGGCCGCGCTGCCCGCTGAGCAGGGTGGCGAAGGGGTCGCGCCTGCGGACCCGCCAGCGCAGGACCGCCCGGGGCGCCCCGTGCTCGGCCGACCATCGCAACCAGTACTGCGCGTTCATCGCCACCCCTGCCACTCTGCCGAAGGATGACTCCACCGTACGGACTGCACGACCGAAACGGAACGTGTTCCAGTCGGAGATCGTCTCCTACCGGGGTAGGAGATCAGCGCCGGATCGTGACCCGTTCGGTGGTGGCGCGATGCTCGACCGCGCCCGGATCGGGATTGACCACCTGGACCAGCGAGGCGCCCGCGTACAGCACCGCGACGTACCCGTCGATCAGTTCGGCCACGGTCTCCCACGGCGCGCTCGACAGCACCCGGTCACCGGCCGAGATGCCCTGCATGGCAGCCGATGTGCGGGCGTCGTCGAGCACCTGGCTCACCGAGAGACCGTCCAGCGCGGCGCGGAAACCGCCGGGCAGGAACTGGTCGCCGTGCACGCGCACCGCGGTCGCGAAGTCGGTGACGCCGACCGGCAGGTCCCGCACCGGGGTGCCCATCGCGTCCAGCGACAGCACGGCCACCTCGCCCACTCCGTCGGCGTCGTCGAGCCGGTCGGGGGTGACCAGCGCGAGGTCGGCGTCGGGATCGGGGGTGAGCACCACCTCGGTGCCCGCCCACCAGCAGCCGAGCAGCACGGCCGCGGTCTGCCAGTGCGCGGGCAGCAGCACCGCGACCCGGGCGCCGGGACTGAGCGCGAACTCGTCGCGCAGCAGATTCGCGGTCTTGGCGGCCCAGTTGGCCAGCGTCAGACCGGACAGTTCGATCCGGGCACCGGTGGCGTCGTCATACCAGGTGACGCGCGGACCGGCCGGGTCGCGTTCGAGGATCGGGTCGAGGAGGGCGTCGGTGAGGGTGGAGTTCGGCTCACGCATGGGTCAGTTCACGCATTTCGGTCCGTTCTGGCCTGCGTCGATCGGCGGGGCTGGCGGTACTGGCGTCGCGGTCGCCGAGGATGTTCCATCGAAATCGAACATGCCCGCCGCGGCCGAGCCTGGACCAGAATAGTCGCTCGCCAGCACCACGCTCACGGTATCCGCCGACAGTGACGGATCCGCGACCACGGTGAGACCACCCAGTGCCTCCGCCACCGCGGCGGCCTTCGGGTCGGACTCGTCGGCGGCGAGCACCCGGCTCGAACTCACGCTGCCGCCGGTGTAGTTCCCCACCAGGCCCTCGCGGAAACCCTTGCCCGTCAACGCCGCCGACACCTTGGCCGCCAGACCGGCTTTTCCGCCCGCGTTGAACACGCTCACCGCCACCGTCGACGGGTCGACCTTCGGCTTGTCGTCGCCGCCGGACTTCTCCTCGCCGACCAGCCCGGCGACGTAGTCCTGCACCGCCTTCGGCTCCACCCGCACGACCGACTCACCGGCCGAGGTCATGCTGTTGAGATCGGCCACCGGGATGGTCTCGAACTCCACCTTGCCGCCGGACAGATCCTTCAGCTGCTGCAGGAAGGCCAGCACGTCCCAGTCCTCGTCGAGCACCACGGTGCGCCCGACCGCCTCGCTGATCTCGTTCAGCTTGCCCGGATTCGCCAGCACCTTGGCATTGAGCAGCTGCCCGACCAGCTGGGCCATGAACACCTGCTGACGCACGATGCGATCGATGTCACCGCGGGGCAGCCCGTGCCGCTGCCGCACGAAGCTCAGCGCCTGCTGCCCGTCGAGGCGCTGCTCCCCGGCCGGGAACTCCGCGCCCGACATCCATTCGTCCACCGCGTTGTTCAGGCACACCTCGACCCCGCCCACGGCATCGGTGAGCAGCACGAACCCGAGCAGGCTCACCTCGGCGTAGTGGTCGACGGTGATGCCGGTGAGCGAGGCCACCGACTTGATCAGCGCCTGCCTGCCCGCCTTGGTCGACTCGCGTTCGGCGTCGCCCTCGGAACTGCCCTTGTCCAGCAGTTTCGCCCGCTCGGTCTCCTTGGTGGAGCCGTAGGCGGAGTTGATCTTGCCCTTGCCCTGGCCGGGAATGTCGACGTAGGAGTCGCGCGGGATCGAGATGGCGGTGGCCGAACTGCCGTCGTTGGGTACGCGGACCAGCACGATGGTGTCGGTGTTGGTGCCCACCTCGTCGCCGGCGTGCAGCATGGCGCGCTCGGCGGAGGTCAGCGGGTTGCCGTGCGCGTCGGTGCGGCTGTCCACGCCGACCAGCAGGATGTCGACCGCGCCGTCACGGCCGCCGCCGAGACCGAGGCCGCCGATACGGTCGATATTGGCGATCAGATTGTCGACGCTGCGCCAGGCGAAGCCGGTGAGGGCGAGCACCAGGACCGCCGAGATCGCCACCATCACCTTGGCCGGGCCGAGGGCACCGGTCTGCGCGGCCATCGTTGGTGGTCTGGTCGACTCTCGCACTCGTGCATCCTCTCGACGAACTCCGCGCCCGGCCCGTATCTCCCCCGGCAAACCCCGCCTTCTCGAAAACCTGGGCTCGTCCGCCGTAACCGGCCATCACAGGCTAACCAACAGTTACCACACTCGGGCCGAACCACCGGTGCTCCGGCGTGCCAGACTGGCCGCGTGAACGCCGATTCCCCCGCCCCCACTCGCCTGATCGTAACCGGAGCGCGCGGTCTGCTGGGGCGAGAGATCCTGCGGCTCGCGCCCGCGGCGGCCGGCTACGGCAGGAGCGAGCTCGACATCACCGACCGCGCCGCCGTCGACGCCGTCGTCAGCCCGGGCGCCGTGGTGCTCAACTGCGCGGCCTACACCGCCGTCGACGCCGCCGAGACCGACCGCGAGGCCGCCTTCACCGGCAATGCCACCGGTCCCGCCGTCCTGGCCGCGGCCTGCGCCGCGGCGGGCGCGCGGCTGATCCACGTCTCCACCGATTACGTCTTCCCGGGCACCGCCCGCACACCGTACGAGCCGGACGACCCGACCGGGCCCGCCACGGTCTACGGACAGTCCAAGCTGGCCGGTGAGCAGGCGGTGCGCGAGCTGTGTCCGGCGGCGCAGATCGTGCGCACCGCCTGGGTGTATGCCGGGGTCGACGGCGATTTCGTCGCGACCATGCGCAGGCTGGAGGGCGAGCGCGAGACGGTCAGCGTGGTCGACGACCAGGTGGGCTCCCCCACCAGCGCCGCCGACCTGGCCGCCGCCCTGCTCGAACTGAGCACCCGGCCGGACGCCCCCCGGGTGCTGCACGCCACCAATTCCGGCACCGCCACCTGGTTCGACCTCGCCAGGGCGGTTTTCACCGAGCTCGGCGCCGACCCCGCGCGGGTCCTGCCCTGCGACTCCACCGCTTTCCCCAGACCCGCACCGCGCCCGGCCTATTCGGTGCTCTCGCCCACGGTGTGGAACGCGGCGGGACTGACCCCGTTGCGGCCCTGGCGTTCCGCACTCACCGACACATTCCGCCGGGTCTCCGGCTAGGCTGCCCAGTCGTGAACGCAGCCGATGCAGCCGATTCTGTGGCCCCCGCTGGCCTTGCCGTCGTCACGGTGACCTATTCGCCGGGCGAGCACCTCGAGCACTTCATCACCACCCTGGCCGACGCCACCAGCGAGAAGCCGCAGGTGATCCTGGCCGACAACGGCTCCACCGACGGCGTGCCCGAGCTCGTCGCCGAGGCCAACTCGCACGTGCGGCTGCTGCGCACCGGCGGCAACATCGGCTACGGCGGCGCCATCAACCGGGCCGTCGCCGAGATCGACCCGTCGATCGAGTTCGTCATCCTGGCCAACCCGGACATCCGCTGGGGCGTGGACTCCATCGACAAGATGCTCGAGGCCGCGAAGCGCTGGCCCCGGGCCGGCGCGTTCGGGCCGATGGTCCGCGAACCCGACGGCAGCGTCTACCCCTCCGCGCGCCGCGTCCCCGGCCTCGCCGACGGCGCGGGCCACGCGATCCTGGGCACGATCTGGCCGAAGAACCCCTGGTCGGTGCGCTACCGGCAGGAGAACGAGGAGATCTCCGAGCGGGTGGTCGGCTGGCTGTCGGGCTCCTGCCTGCTGGTGCGCCGGGC
Organism: Nocardia asteroides; assembly: GCF_900637185.1. Classification (NCBI taxonomy): domain Bacteria; kingdom Bacillati; phylum Actinomycetota; class Actinomycetes; order Mycobacteriales; family Nocardiaceae; genus Nocardia; species Nocardia asteroides. Next base: position 6,376,254 of record NZ_LR134352.1, read on the forward strand.
CGCCTTCGACACCATCGACGGCTTCGACTCGCGCTACTTCATGTACATGGAGGACGTGGACTTCGGTGACCGCATGGGCAAGGCGGGCTGGCACAATGTGTTCGTCCCCGACGCCGAGGTGACCCACGCCAAGGGTCACGCCGCGGGCAAGCATCCGGAACTGATGCTGCCGGCCCACCACGCCAGTGCCTACCGATTCCAGGCCGACCGGCATCCGCACTGGTGGCAGGCGCCGTTGCGGGGCGCGCTGCGCGCCGGACTTGCGGTTCGCTCCCGGATTGCGGTTCGATCGGCGCTGCGCGAGAAAGCGCGCACCGGCGCCTGACCAGGGCGCCGTCACTGTGAACAGGGGAAACTCGATGGCAGGCAACTCAGGCACCGACGCGGTCATCCTCGTCGGCGGACAGGGCACGCGGCTGCGTCCGCTCACCCTCTCGGCGCCCAAGCCGATGCTGCCGACGGCCGGGCTGCCGTTCCTGACCCACCTGCTGGCCCGCATCGCCGAGGCCGGGATCACCCACGTGGTGCTGGGCACCTCGTTCAAGGCCGAGGTGTTCGAAGAGCACTTCGGTGACGGCTCCGACCTGGGGCTCGAGCTCGAGTACGTCACCGAGACCGAGCCGCTGGGCACCGGCGGCGGTATCCGCAACGTGCTGCCCAAGCTGCGCGCGGACAACGTGATGGTGTTCAACGGCGACGTGCTGGGCGGCACCGATCTGGGCGCGATCCTGGATACGCACGAGTCGACCAACGCCGATGTCACCCTGCATCTGGTCCGGGTCAGCGATCCGCGCGCCTTCGGCTGCGTGCCGACCGACGCCGACGGCCGGGTCACCGCGTTCCTGGAGAAGACCCAGGATCCGCCGACCGACCAGATCAACGCCGGTTGCTACGTGTTCCGCCGCGAGTACATCGAGAAGATCCCGAGCGGGCGCCCGGTGTCGGTGGAACGCGAGGTCTTCCCCGCGCTGCTCGCCGAGGGCGCGCGGGTGCAGGGTCACGTCGACGCCTCCTACTGGCGCGACATGGGCACCCCGGAGGACTTCGTCCGCGGCTCGGCCGACCTGGTCCGCGGCATCGCCCCCTCGCCCGCCCTGCCGGGTCAGCGGGGTGAGTCGCTGGTGCACCCCGGCGCCGGGGTGGCGCCGGGCGCGCTGCTCATCGGCGGCACGGTCGTGGGCCGCGGCGCGGAGATCGGCGCGGGCGCGCGCCTGGACGGCGCCGTGATCTTCGACGGCGCGGTCGTCGAGGCGGGCGCCACCGTGGAACGCTCCATCGTCGGCTTCGGCGCCCGTATCGGCCCGCGCGCCCTGGTCCGCGACGGCGTCATCGGCGACGGCGCCAACGTCGGCGCCCGCTGCGAACTGCTCCGCGGCGCCCGGGTCTGGCCCGGCGTGGAAATCCCCGACGGCGGCATCCGCTTCTCCACCGACGTCTGACCTGTCACCGTCCCGGCGCCGCGCGGTCAGCTGAAGCCGACCGCGTGGTCGCCCCAGGCGGTGTGCAGGTCGGCGTCGGGGTTGTCGACGACGCGGTCGATGGTGTCGATGAGCAGGGTCGTGCGGGCCGGGGAGCGGTAGTGCGGCCAGTGTTTGGAGCCGTCCAGGGCGGCGGGGACGCCGTGTTCGGCGAAGGCCAGCCAGCGGCGCTGCATCCGGCCCGAGACCGCGTCCGAGACCTTGCGGCCGCCGAGCCAGAAGGTCGGGTCATGGTTGAGCGTGCCGAAATTGCCGAAGACATAAGGCAATTCGGTGGCGTGTCCGGCGCCGACGCGGGCGGCCTTCAACATCGGTGTCGCGTAGTCGAACCGGTACATCCAGGTCGGTGAATGCTGGGCGTGCCCCTCGGCGACCCAGGCGGCGGGCATCCGGAACGCCGCGTCGGTGGACATGGCCAGCGCCCCACGGGTTTTCGCCAGATCCGGATAGGCCGAGGTGATCTCGGCGATCCGCTCCGGCCCCATCTCCGGATGCGAGGCCGCGACATCGCGCAGCATGGCGTTCACCGCGTCGGGCGTCACCGGCATGATCGGCGAGCGCAGCACCCGGAACAGCGAGGCCTCGTCGCGATTGGTGCCGATCAGCAGCGGAACCCGGTGGGAGCGGCCCTGCTGGAACAGGTCGATCGGATAGCCGGGCAGCAGATCACCGTCGACCACCGGCGCCGCGGCCAGCCTGCCCGGCTCCTTGATCGGGACCTCGTCGAGCAGCACCGCCCCGACCTCGACGAGCCGCTCGATCGGCAGCTCCAGCAGCCGATCCGCCTCGCCGGGACCGAGTTCGAGCAGTTCCAGGTACCGCTGCGCGACCACGGCGGCGCGTTCCTGCCCGAAAACCGTGGTGGCGGGCGGACTCTGGGCGATCGCCTTGTGGAAAAGCCCGGCGGCCGCCGGCGCGGTGAGCAGCGCGGTCACACAGCCCGCGCCGGAGGACTCACCGAAGACGGTGACGTTGCCGGGGTCGCCGCCGAACGCGGCGATATTGTCGCGGACCCAGGCCAGCGCGGCCAGCTGATCGCGCAGGCCCAGATTCGGCGTGAACTGCTCGCCGAAGGTGGACAGGTCGAGGAAGCCGAGCACGCCGAGCCGGTAGTTCACCGAGACGACGACCACGTCGCCCGCCTCGGCCAGTTTGCGGCCGTCGTAGATGGTCTGGGCGGCGGTGCCGAGGCAGTAGGCGCCGCCGTGCAGCCACACCATCACCGGGCGCGGTTCGTCCTCGCTGGGCTCGGGTCGCGGGGACCACACGTTCACCCACAGACAGTCCTCGCCCATCGCCAGATCGGAATCGACCGGGACCATGGCGCCCATCGCCTGCGGGGCGATGTCGCCGTACACGACGCACTCGCGCACGCCGTCCCAGCGCCGCGGCGGTCGTGGCGGTGCGAATCTGGCCGGACCCGCGGGCGCCGCCGCGTAGGGGACGCTGCGCCAGACCGCGACCGGCCCGTCCCAGGTACCACTGACGTTTCCGTATTCCGTGCGTGCCAGCGGTTCGGCCTCGTGCGTCCGCACGTCGGGGTCGATATCGGACTGAATGCTCATCGCACACCTCCTAGCCGGCGCGACCTCACGGGTACCTGCGCGTTTGCTCCCGCAGGCCGCAGCACCTGGTGACTCCCTTTCGAGAGTACGTCCGCTGGCCCCGATCGACCTCCCAACGCACCATTCCCGCAGGTAACGGTTAGCTGGATATGTGCTGCGCCACAGCTGCGACGGTGTCGCCCGGCCCGCCTACACTGTGCCGATGCCGAACTACAGCTTCCGGTGCCGCTCCTGTGGCGACACGTTCGAGGTGAACCGGCCGATGGCGCAGTCCTCGGATCCGGCCGCGTGCCCCGCGGGCCACGACGACACGGTCAAACTGCTGACCACCTTCGCGACCGTGGGCCGCGGCAGCGCGCCCGCGCCGGTCGCCGCGCCGCGGCCTGCGGGTGGGGGTTGCTGCGGTGGCGGCGGCTGCTGCTGACCCCGGTTCGCCGGAGTTCAGTCGCGCCGGTCGACGTGGCCGAGATCGCGGTCGGGGGCGATGCGGTCCCGCACGCGCTGCTTGAGTAGCGCGATGTCGGGGAATCCGCCGTCGGCCTTGCGCTCCCACAGCTGTTCGCCGTCGAGCGTGATCCGGAAGATGCCGCCCTGACCGGGGACCAGCGCCACCTCGCCGAGTTCGGTGGCGAAGGTGGTGAGCAGTTCCTGCGCCATCCAGCTCGCGCGCAGCAGCCAGCGGCATTGGGTGCAGTATTCGATCGCGATCCTGGGCACGGGGTCAGTATCCACGGGTCAGGCCTGGAAGGTGCCGTCGAGATACACCCACGCGCCGTCGACCCGGACGAAGGTGCTGTTCTCGTGCATCGCGTCGCGCACGCCGCCGGTCTTGGAGTGCGCGATGAACTCCACGGTGCCGGTGTCGTCGAACGGGCCGCCGCGCGAGGTGCCGACGATCTCCAGGAACAGCCAACGCTGCGCCGGATCGAGCTCGAGGTCGGCCGGCCGGGTGTTCGGGTGCCAGGAGCGCAGCAGGTAGCCGGTGTCGCCGACGACGTAGGCGGTGTAGCGCGAGCGCATCAGGGTCTCGGCGGTCGGCGCGGGCTTGTCGCCCGCCAGGATCGGGCCGCAGCACTGGTCGAACGGTTCGCCACGGCGGCACGGACACGGTTTCGCTTCACCCATGCCGGTCATCCTGCCGGGTCGCCGGTCGCGGTGCCCGTCCGGGCGGTCAGCCGAACGGCTGGTGCGCCAGCGGGACCAGCTCGAGCGCGGTGGCCAGCTCGCCGGTCTGATCACGCCAGCGCCGCAGGTCGGTGACGCTGGGCGCCATCTCGTAGTCGAGGTGGTGCGCGGCCCGCGACAGCGCCGCCCACAGCGCGCCCACCTGACCGGCCGTCTCCGGCCCGGCGTAGACGCGCAGGGCCAGCAGCTGGGCCCGCATCGGGCAGCGCATGAGTTCGGGTGCGATCTGCGCCCACAGTTCGTCTACGGCCTGCTCGAGCGCCAGCCGCAGGATCCACGCCACCGCCCGCGACCACACCCCGCCCGCGTCGGACACCGCGCCGGAGAGCAGGTGGTCGGCGGCCTCCAGTCGCTCGGCCACGGACGGGCGCGGCGTGAATTTCGGGCGCCGGGGCCTGCTCCGGCGGTTCACGGGCACGCCTCGGGCCGCTGTGCCGAGCTCATACGCGCACCGCGGTGGGTTCATGGGCGCGCAACCAGGCGATGAATCGTTCGGTGTCGCTGATCAATTCGCGCATCGGCCGGTCGATCGGCACGTGCGCGCCCGCGGTGGCGTCGCGCAGCACCCCCACCAGCCAGCGGCCGCCGACCGCGCTGAGGTGCTTGTTGAGGTCGTCGACGCGGGCGCGCGGCCCCATCAGGGCGAGGGTGAGCATGGCGCGGGTGGTGTGCGCGTTGCGGACGCGCCGTTCCACCTCGGCGTGGTCGAGTCCGGCGGCCAGCAGTTCGTGCCGGGCTTTGGCCAGACCCGCCGCCTCGATCGCGGACCGGCAGCAGGTGGCGACCAGTTCGTCGGCGATGGCGGGCGGCAGCTGCGGGGTGCGCACCAGCGACCTGGCGTCGTCGAGGTAGCGGCGGACCGGGTCGCCGGTGACCCGCACCTCGACCACCGAGCGTTCCCGGCGCTGCACCTCGAGCACGGTGGCGTCGAGCTGCATGCGGCGCACCGCCTCGGCCAGCCGCTCGTCGTGGGTGAACACCACCACCTGCCGGGTGGTGGCGACCTCGGCGAGCACCATGGCCAGTCCGTCGACCTTGGCCGGGTCCATCGCCTGCACCGGATCGTCGATCATGACGAACCGGAACGGGCTGTGCGCCACCGTCGCTCGCGGCAGGAACAGCGACAGCCCGAGCGCGTGCAGCTCACCCTGGCTCATCACGCCCAGCGCGGCGCCGTCCACCTCGTCGACGGTCACGTCGAGCAGCACCCGCCGCGCCGTCCCGGCACTGCCCTGCAACCGGATCGCGCCCAGCTCGACATTGCTCTGCTGACGCAGCGTGCTCCAGACCCACCGCGCCGTGCTCTCCAGCGGCCGCATCCGCTCGCCCCGGATGGTGGCCGTGGCCGACTTGAGCCAGTCGGCGGCCTTCTTCACCACCCGCAGTTCCGCCGCGTCGGCCGAGACCGCGCGGGCGGGGTCGAGCCAGGCGAGGATGCGCGGCACCAGCGGTGACCAGACGGCATCGAGGCGGTCGAGGTCGGCCCGGGTATCTCGTTGCAGCGCAGCGAGGTCCGCAGCCAGAGCCAGGTACACGGTGCGCAGCCGTTCGGCGAGACCGGCGTCGTGGTCGACCTCGCCGAGCGCGGACCACGCCGCCCAGCGGGCGCGCACCGCGGCGAGCTGTCGGCGGAGCGCGCCGGGATCCACCGCGCCCGGGGCAGTGTCGCTCGGCGACAGTGGGCGGCCGGTGGGCGGCGGGCCGGTGGATTCGTCTCGCCGGTCCACCGTCTCCGTGGGCGTGCCCAGGGGCTCGTTGTCGTCCGGATTACCGTCGGCCGACGCGCTGACCGTAACGGGAGCCGGGTCGACGGCGGACGGTCGGCCGACGCCGGGTTCGGTGGGCGGTGACGGTTCCGGACCCAGTTCGGCGGGCACGCGGGAGGTGAGGGCGCGCGCCTGCGCCAGTGCGGCGTCGAATTCGACGCGTGCGGCCCGCAGCGCGGCGAGTTGCGCACTGCGCTCGCCGATTTCGGTGTCGGCGGCGGCGAGCCAGTCGGTGTCGAGATCGCCACGGCCGCACACCGGGCAGGGGCACGCGCCGCCGGCGGTGACGTGGTCGCGGGCGCGGGTGAGCAGGTCCAGGACCCGCAGGTCGGCCTCCGCATCGGCGGTCGCGTGGCGGGCCAGCGCGGTGGACGCCTCGGCGAGGCGATCCACCGCCGCCGCCACCCGGGCCGGGTCGGGCAGGGACAGGCGCAGGATGGCGCGCAGTCCGTCGGGGCCGTCGGAGCCCAGAGCGGAGTCCGCGACGGCCGCGGCGACCGCGTCGAGGTCGGGTTCGGGGGCGCGCAGCAGGTCGGCGACGCGCCGGGCCCGGTCGTCGTCGGCGTCGGCGAGTTCGGCGAGCAGGTCCGTGCGGGACTGCCGCGAATCCTTCACGGCGCGTTCGAGTTCCAGCTTGCGCAGGCGGATGTGTTCGGCGGCGGCGGCGAGTTCGTCGAGGCCGAGCAGGCGGTGCAGGGCGTCGAACAGGTCGCTGGGTTTGCCGTCGACGAGCGCGCCGAGTTCGCTGTAGGACAGGAACGGCCGGTACAGGTCCAGGCGCTGACGCCTGCTGCCCGGGTCGATGGAGACGGGGGCGGCGGGACCGCGCCGTTCGGTCCAGTGCGCTTCGCCGAGTTCGCTGCCGGGTGCCCAGTGCGTGGCGATCGTGAGCTCGCTGTCCTCGCCCGCGGTGAGCAGGTCGACCTCGATCCGCGCGAGGTCGGGTTCATGCAGGTTGCGCCAGCCTTCCCGCCAGGCGGTCGACCGGCCGTCCCAGCGGCGGTTTCCGCCGGTCAGGGCGAATTCCGCGGCCTCGGCGAAGCTCGATTTGCCGCTGCCGTTCCGCCCGACGACCAGGGTGAGCCCGGGCCCCGGATTCAGCCGAAGGGTGGCCGTGGGCCCGATGCCGCGGAAACCGTGCACGGTGATGGCCCGCAGGAAGACACCGGTGTCGCCCGCCTCGGGCGCGGACGGATCACCGTCGGTCGCGGCCAGCGCCGCCAGCACGCAGTCGGCGACCTGGCGTTCCACGACGGGGTCGGCGTCGAGCTCGCGCGCGACCACCTGGGCGATCCGATCCGAGCACACTGTGCGACATCCCCCTTCGCGCCCGCGCGCACCGCGGTGGCCGAGTTAAACGCTACCTGATCGCCGGACGTTCGCCCAGGGGATGCGCAGCGCCCCAGCGAATCTGCCCGCGGGAGTGGAATGGCCATCGTGAGGCCGCTGCGGGCCCCTCGATGTCCACCCCTCGCCCACCCCGGCGGGCAGCTCGATGAGGTGCTCACACCCGCGATACGCTGCGATGAGCGACGCGAGTGGTCCGGGCGAGCCGAACAGGTCAGAATGCCAGAGTTTGCCTTCCTCGGCAAGTCTTCCGGCATGAATCTGCCACAGCGCCAGGGTTTTCCAGGACTTTCGTCGGCGTGGACGGCAGTTGTCGGTGCGCTGCGGTACATATTTCGGCGACAGAGAACGGGGGAAGCGATGACCGATCCACAGGCGCCATGGACCGAAGACCAGGTCCGCGCGCTCGCGCCCGACGCGAGCTCACTGGCTGCCGCGCGCAAGCTGGCCGGTCGCTGGCGCGGCACCGGCGCGAGCGGGTCCGCCGTGTGGGGACTGTGCCAGGGCAGCGGCGCGAAGCCGTATCAGACGATCGTCGACCTGGCCGGTCCCGCGTACAAATGCTCGTGCCCGAGCCGCAAATTCCCCTGCAAACACGCCCTGTCGCTGCTGCTCACCTGGGCAGGCGGGGCGGTGCGAGCACAGGACGAGCCCGCGGACTTCGCGGCCGAGTGGCTGGCGGGTCGCGCCGCCAAGGCCGCCGCGCCACCGAGGGCGAAGGCCGCGTCGACCCCCTCCCAGGCGACCGTCGAGCAACGCCGGGCCAGGGTGTCGGCCGGGCTGACCGAGCTGGAGATCTGGCTCACCGACCAGATCCGCACCGGTCTGGCCCAGACCGACCGCTCGTTCGCCGCCTACGAGGCGATCGCGGCCAGGATGGTCGACGCCCAGGCGCCCGGCGTCGCCGCGACCCTGCGCAGGCTGCCCGCCGCCGTGCTCACCAGCGAGCACTGGCCGGAGCTGCTGCTGCGCGAGTACGCCCGGCTGCACCTGCTGGTGCTGGCCCATCGCACGATCGACGCCGTGCCCGAACCGCTGCAGGCGGGCATCCGCACCCATATCGGCTACCCGACGCAGGCCGAGACGGTGCTGGCCGAGCCCGCGGTGCGCGATCGCTGGCTGGTGCTCGGCATGCGGGTCGGCGAGGAGGAGCGGCTCTACACCCGCCGCACCTGGCTGCGGGGCCGGACCGGGGGACGCTGGGCGGTGCTGGTCGAACATTCCTTCGGCACACCGAATTTCACCGGCGAGGTCCCCGCGCCGGGCCACGAGGTCGACGCCGATCTGCACTACTACCCCGGCGCCGCGCCGCTGCGCGTGCAGTGGGGTGCGCGCCACGGCGTCCCCGAGCCGTTCACCACCGTGCCCGCGATCGGCGGCGACACCGTCGACGGCGCCCTGTCGGCCTACGCCGGGGCACTCGGCGCCGATCCGTGGCTGCGTTCCTGGCCCGCCCTGCTCCGCGACGTGACGCCGGTGCTGGACGAGCACGGCTGGCAGCTCGTCGACGCCGAGGGCGCCGCGCTGCCGCTGCCCGCCGGGGTGCGGCCCTGGCGGCTGGCCGCGGTCGCCGGTGGTCATCCGGTGACGGTGACCGGCGAGTGGCGCGCCGACGGATTCGACCCCATCTCGGTGTTCAGCGCGGGCGAGGTGACCGACCTGGAGACCGAGTTCCCGGCGCGCGCCGCGCACACTCCCGAACTGGCCGAACTGGTTTCGGTGGCCCTGCTGGGAACCGCGCGGCGCAGTGCCGACGGCGTCACCCTCGCGCCCGCGATCGCGGCGGCGGTTCCGCAGCGCTCCGGCGAACCGGCGGTCCGGCTGCTCGACACCGCCGCGCTCCAGGATCTGTACCTGCGCGGTGGCCGGCTGCCCGGCTCCGCGCCGAAACCCGAACCCGCGCTGGATGACCCACGCCCGCTGCTGCCCCGGCAGGCGGCCGACCGGCTCAGCCGGATGCTGGCCGACAAGTCGGCCTTCCTGCCCGAATGGTTCGCCGCCGCCGCCCCGATGGACTTCCGGCTGCCGGACGTGCTCTGCGTGCAGGCGCTCACCGCGGCCTCGGACGTCAGCCTGCGCGGCTCCCTGCTGCGCATGGCCGGACGTCGCGGACGCTGGCTCGCGGCCCGGAACCCGGCCTGGTCCGGACTGCTCGACGCCTTCCCGGTGGACCGCGCCGCGGTCGCCGAGCACCTTGACGAGACGCCCGAATCGCCTGGCACCGACGACATCTGGCTGTTCGGCGCACCGGGCGAGCGCAAGGACTGGCTCGCGCAGCTGCGCAGGCGCGACCCGGCGGCCGCCCTCGAGGTGCTGACCACCGCGTGGGCCAAGGAATCGGGGGCGATCAAGGCCGAGCTGCTCGCGCTGCTCGCCGACGGCCTGAACCTGCACGACGAGCCACTGCTCGAACGGGCGCTCGACGATCGGCGCGGCGATGTGCGCCGCACCGCGGCCGGCCTGCTGGCCCGGCTGCCCGGCTCCGCGCTCGGACAGCGGATGGCCGCCCGCGTGCGGGCCTGGCTGCGGGTGAACGCCGACGGGACGGTCGAGGTGGCGGTGCCCGCCGAGGTCGACGCGCAGGCCCGCCGCGACGGCATCACCGACAGCACCGACAGCACCGACCAGGCGACGCTGCGCTGGGACACCCCGGACTCGACGTTGAAGACGCTGCACCAGGCGATCGCCGCGACCCCGCTCACCGCGTGGGAACCACTGGTGCGCGCGACCGGAGCGGGCACCGCCACCGCCGCGCTCACCCTGAGCCTGCCGCCGCGGCACGCCAAGGCCATCGTCGACGGCTGGGTCGACGCCGCCCTCGCCCAGCGCGACACCACCTGGGCCCGTGCGCTGTTCGCGCACGCGACCCCCACCGAGCAGGCGGTGCTGCGCCGCCGCGAACTGTTCACCCTGCTCGACGCCACCGACCGGGTCGAGCATGTACTCGACCTCGACGCGCACCAGCTCACCGAGCTGCACGCCATCCTGCCCGGACTCGGCCATCCGTGGCCGCGGCCGGTCGCCGACCATGTGCTGCGTCTGCTGACCGAACGGGCCCGCACCACCGCCCGGCAACCCCACGCGAGCGCGGGCGTCTACGCCGACCGCGCCCTGCTCACCGCGGCGGGCGTGCACCTGCCCGCCGAGCTGGCCGGCAGCGTCACCGCGCTCGCCGACAGCACCGACGACCCCGCCTGGCACCAGGCCTTCCACCGACTCGCCCACGATCTCACCGATCGCGCGACCATGCTCGAGGAGCTGCGATGACCACCACCGAACCGGCGACCACCCTGCTGCGCCCGCACGCCGAACAGGCCTTCGCCGACGAGCTCGCGGCCCTGGCCCGCGTCGACGACCGCCCGCGCCCGCCGTCCTGGCGCCTGTCCCCCTGGGCCGTGGTGACGTACATCCTCGGCGGCACCCTGGACGACGGCACCGTGATCACCCCCAAGTACGTCGGCCCGCGCCGGCTGATGGAGGTGGCCGTGGCCACTCTCGCCACCGACCGCGCCCTGCTGCTGCTCGGCGTGCCCGGCACCGCGAAAACCTGGGTGTCGGAACATCTCTCGGCCGCGATCAGCGGCGAGTCGACCCTGCTGGTGCAGGGCACCTCCGGTACCGCCGAGGAAGCGATCCGCTACGGCTGGAATTACGCGCGGCTGCTCGCCGAAGGCCCCAGCGACGCCGCGCTGGTCGCCTCGCCGGTGATGACCGCCATGCGGACCGGCGCGATCGCCCGGATCGAGGAACTCACCCGCATCCCGTCGGATGTGCAGGACGCGCTGATCACCATCCTGTCGGAGAAGACGCTGCCGGTGCCCGAGCTCGGCGCGGAAGTGCAGGCGGCCAAGGGTTTCAATCTGATCGCCACCGCCAACGACCGCGACCGCGGCGTGAACGACCTGTCCTCGGCGCTGCGCAGGCGCTTCAACACGGTGGTGCTGCCGCTGCCCGCCGACGAGGACTCCGAGGTCGCCATCGTCAGCAGGCGGGTCGAACAGCTCGGCGCGGCACTGGAACTGCCGACCGTTCCGGCCGCCGCGGAGGAGGTGCGCCGGGTGGTGCGGGTGTTCCGCGAACTGCGTTCGGGCATCACCGCCGACGGCCGGACCAAGCTCAAGACGCCGTCGGGCACGCTGTCCACCGCCGAGGCCATCTCGGTGATCACCAACGGCCTCGCGCTGTCGGCACACTTCGGCGACGGTGTGCTGCGGGCCTCCGATATCGCGGGCGCGGTGCTCGGTTCGGTGATCAAGGACCCCGTCGCCGACTCGGTGATCTGGACCGAATACCTCGAGGCCGTGGTGCGCGAGCGCCCGGACTGGGCCGATTTCTATCGCGCCTGCCGTGAGATCACCGGCTGACCGCGCACCGCAGGGAGGACGGAACCGACCGCACACAGGGGATTTTCGATGAATCGACCGACCGACGCCACGCCCCCGGGCCACGATCCGGCCCACTCGACGCCAGGCCCGAGCACGGCCGAGCCGGTCGAGGCCGAAGGCGCCGCGCAGACCCGGGTCTTCGGCATCCGCCACCACGGACCGGGGTCGGCGCGATCGCTACGGCAGTCGCTGGCGGAGTTCCGGCCCGACGCCATCCTCATCGAGGGGCCCGCCGACGCCGATCCGCTCGTCGGCTTCGTCGCCGCCGACACCATGGCGCCGCCGGTCGCGCTGCTGGCCTATGTGCCCGATACACCGGCCAAAGCCGCCTTCTGGCCGTTCGCGGTGTTCTCCCCCGAATGGCAGGCCATGCGCTACGGCGTCGAACACGCCGTGCCGGTGCGCTTCTGCGACCTGCCCGCCGCGAATGTGCTCGTCGCCGAGGACGAGGCACGCGGCGACCGCACCGACCCGCTGGCCGCGCTGGCCACGGCCGCCGGCTACGACGACGCCGAACGCTGGTGGGACTCGGTGGTCGAATCCGTCCCCGACAGCGCGGCTTTCGACGCGATCACCGAGGCGATGGCAGCTCTGCGCGAGGACGCCCCGCACGACGCCGCGACGCACACCGGTGCGCCTGCTACCGGGGAGACCGAGCACAGCCAGAGCACCGAGCGCACCGGAGGCACCGAGGGCGAAGACCGGACAACGACCACGCCCGCCGCACCGGAGCAGGTGGCACCACTGGTCGTCGACCAGCACACCCTGCGCCGCGAGGCGTACATGCGGCAGGTGATGCGGCAGACGCTCAAGGGCGGAGCGCGACGGCTGGCCGTGGTGTGCGGCGCCTGGCACGCGCCCGCGCTGACGGGTGCGCTCGGGCCCGCCGCCCCCGATGCCCGGCTGCTCAAGGGCATGCCGAAGACCAAAGCCGCGCTCACCTGGGTGCCCTGGACGCATTCCCGGCTGGCCACGGGCTCGGGCTACGGAGCGGGCGTCACCTCACCCGGCTGGTACCACCACCTGTTCACCGAGACCGAGCGGCCGGTGGCGCGCTGGCTGACCAAGGTCGCCGGGGTGCTGCGGGCCCACGATCTGCCGGTGTCGAGCGCGCACATCATCGAATCGGTGCGGCTGGCCGACACCATGGCCGCGCTGCGGGACCGGCCGCTGGCCGGCCTGTCCGAGGTCACCGAGGCCGTGCGCGCGGTCATGTGCGGCGGCGACGAAACCATGCTGCGCCTGGTGATCGACGAACTCGTGGTGGGCGAGACGCTCGGCGGCGTACCCGAAGACACCCCGACCGTGCCGCTGGCGGCGGACCTGCGGGCCCGCAGCCGGACCCTGCGCCTCAAGCAGGAAGCGCTGGCCCGCACCGTCGACCTGGATCTGCGCAAGGACCGCGACGTCGAGCGCTCGCAGCTGCTGCATCGGCTGCGTCTGCTCGGGATCGATTGGGGCACACCGACCGTCGGTGAGGTTCGCAATACCGGCACCTTCCGGGAGACGTGGACGCTGCGCTGGGAACCGGAGTTCGAGGTGCGCATCGTGGAGGCCGCGGTGTGGGGCACCACGCTGCGCACCGCCGCCGAGACCAAGATCCTCGACACGGCGAACAAGGACGGCGTCACCGTCGCCGCCCTCGCCGACGCCCTGGAGCTGGCCCTGCTCGCCGATCTGAGCGGCGCCACCGACGGCCTGATCACCCGGCTGGAGGCGGCCGCCGCCCTCGACCACGACGTCACCCACCTGCTCGCGGCGCTGCCCGGCCTCACCCGCACGCTGCGCTACGGCGACGTCCGCGGCACCGACACCAAGGCGCTCGGCCACGTCGCCGACGGCCTGCTGGTGCGAATCTGCGCCGGCCTGCCCGGGGCGGTCACCGGCCTCGACACCGATGCCGCCGAGTCGCTGCGCGCCCAGATCGATGCCGCGCACACCGCCATCAGCACCCGCGACGACGAGCACGCCACCACCGAATGGCTGGCCACCCTGCAGCGCATCGCCGACCGCGACGACGTGCACGGCGCGATCGGCGGCCGCGCGGTGCGGCTGCTCTGCGACGCCGAACGCATCGACGACGCCGACTCGGCCCGCAGGCTGGCCGCCGCGCTGTCGGTGGGCAACACCTCCGCCGCCAAGGCCGCCTGGATCGACGGATTCCTCGGCGGGCGCGGCCTGCTGCTGGTGCACGACCGGGAGTTGCTGCGCCGCATCGACGACTGGCTGCGGACCCTGTCCGAGGACCAGTTCGTCACCACCCTGCCGCTGCTGCGCCGCACCTTCGGCGCGTTCGAATCGGGCGAGCGCCGCGCCATCGGCCAGGCTCTGCGCGACACCGGCGCCGCACCCGTGACGCAGGCGGCGGCCACCGCCGTCGATCCCGATCGCGGGGCACTCGCGCTGCGCGCCGCCGCCTCGATTCTCGGCGCCGCGGGATGACCGCGCGTCCGGGGACCTTCCGCACCGATGAGGAGCACACATGACCGGCACCGACGAATCCCACGACCGCCGTTGGCGACTCGTCCTCGGGTCCGCCGCCGAGGACCAGCTCGGCGGGCTGTCCGGCGGCGCCGACCAGGCCATGGATCAGGCGCTGGCCGCCCTGTACAACACCGGCGAGGCGGGCGGCACGACGAAAAGGTCCGGTGGACTGGGCGGTTCGGCGCCACGGGTGGCGCGCTGGCTCGGCGACATCCGGACCTACTTCCCGGCGAGCGTGGTGGAGGTGATGCAGCGCGACGCCGTGCAGCGGCTCAACCTCACCCAGCTGCTGCTCGAACCGGAACTGCTGGAATCGGTGGAACCGGACGTGCACCTGGTGGGCACCCTGCTCGGCCTCAACCGGGTGATGCCCGAGACCACCAAGGCCACCGCGCGCATGGTGGTGGAGAAAGTGGTGCGCGAGATCGAGCAGCGCATCGCCGCCAAGACCGTCGCCGCCGTCACCGGCGCGATCAACCGCTCCGCCCGCACCCACCGACCGAAGCTGCGTGACATCGACTTCGACCGCACGATCCGCAAGAATCTCGCCAACTATCTGCCCGAGCAGCGCACCGTCGTCCCCGAGCGGCTGGTCGGCTACGGGCGCAAGGCGCAGTCGATCAAGCGCGACGTGGTGCTGGCGATCGACCAATCCGGGTCGATGGCAGCCAGCATCGTCTACGCCTCGGTGTTCGGCGCGGTCCTGGCCACGATGCGGTCGCTGCAGACCTCGCTGGTGGTGTTCGACACCGAGGTCGTCGATCTCACCGAGCAGCTCAGCGACCCGGTGGACGTGCTGTTCGGCACCCAGCTCGGCGGCGGCACCGACATCAACCGGGCCATCGCGTACTCGCAGTCGCTGATCACCCGGCCCACCGACACCCTGTTCGTGCTGATCTCGGACCTGTACGAGGGCGGTGTCCGCGAGGAGATGCTGCGCCGCTGCAACGCGATGAAGGAAGCGGGCGTGCAGGTGGTGGTGCTGCTCGCCCTGTCGGACGACGGCGCACCGGCCTACGACCACGACAATGCCGCCGCGCTGGCCGCCCTCGGCATCCCGGCCTTCGCCTGTACACCCGACAAATTCCCGGATCTGCTGGCCACCGCGCTGGATCGCGGCGACGTCGCGCGGTGGGCGCAGACACACGCTCCGGCCGTGTGACGGCCCGAGTTTCGCTAGGCTGCCAACGATCGAGTTCGGTGAACGGGGGGTGAGGCGATGATGCGGCGCGGGGATGTGTTCGCCGGATTCGTCGTCGAACGGGAGCTCGGCCGGGGCGGGATGGGCGCGGTCTACGCGGCCAGGGACCGGCGGCTGCCCCGGCTGACCGCGCTCAAGCTGATGCACCGGGATCTGTTCGCCGACCACGAGATCCGGACCAGGTTCGAGCGGGAGGCCGATCTGGTCGCCCAGCTCGACCACCCGAACATCATCACCGTCTACGATCGCGGCCTCGACGAGGAACGGCTGTGGATCGCGATGCAGTTCGTCGACGGTGTGGACGCGGCCGCGGTACCGACCGCGCAGCTCGGCACCGATCGGGTCGCGCAGATCCTGGCCCAGACGGCGAGCGCGCTGGACTACGCGCACCGGCAGGGCGTGCTGCACCGCGATGTGAAGCCGGCCAATATCCTGCTCTCCCGGACCGCCGGAGTCGGCGCGGGCTTCGACGAACGGGTGGTGCTCACCGACTTCGGCATCGCCAAGCTCCTCGACGACACCGGCGGCCTGACCCGCACCGGCCAGTTCACCGCCACCATCGCCTACGCTTCGCCCGAACAGCTCAGCAGCGCTCCGCTCGATCATCGCGGCGACCAGTACTCGCTGGCCTGCACCGTCTTCCGGCTGCTCACCGGCACCGGCCCATTCGACGCGCCCAACCCGGCAACCGTCATGCTCGGCCACCTGAACGCGGTGCCGCCCCGCGCCAGCACCCACCGGGCCGCGCTGCCGCCGGCGGTCGACGCCGTGCTCGCCAAGGCCATGGCCAAGGATCCGGCGCGGCGGTTCGCCAGCTGCTCGGACTTCGCCGCCGCTTTCGCCGAGGCCGTCGACCGCCGCACCGGCCCCGCGTCGGCCGGCTCCCCCCGAACCGGCGCCCAGCCCGCCAGTGGCCGGCTCTCCGGCGGCAGCGCGCCGGAGCATCACGCGGGCAACGACAGCCGCGGCCACGCGACACCGTCCACCAGCGTCCGAAGTCCCGGCGACCGCGCGCCCGAATACCGCCCCGGCGACGACATCCGTAACCACGCAATGCCGTCCACCAGCGCCCAGAACCCTGGCCTCCGTGCGCCGGAACATCGATCCGGCAATGACATTCGTGGCCACGCTGCCCCGTCCACCGGCGCGAGTCGGCCGCCGTCGCATCGAGGCGACCCGGCCCGCCGGCTCGACCCGACCGCGCGGGAACAGTCGCCCGCCGACCGCGGCCCCCGGATCGACATCCGGCATCCGGACCGGCACGGCGGTCGACCGGTTTCCGGGCCGGCGACCGGGGTAGACCGGCGCGAACACCCGCGGACCGGCGGCGATGCGGGAGCGAACGCCGCTCCGGTGTGGCTGAACGCGGTGCACGGCTGCCTGCTCGGCGGTGCGATCGGTGACGCGCTGGGCGCACCCGTGGAAACCCGGACGCTGCAACAGATCCGCGCCGCGCACGGTCATCTCGGCATCGGTGACAACGCCACCGACCTGCGCATCTCCGAGGAGACCCAGCTCACCGCGTTCACAGTGGAGGCGCTCATCCGCGGCTCGGTGCGGGCCAGGGCCAAGGGCATCGGCGGGGCCACGCTGGGGCTGTTGCAGCAGGGCATGCTGGTGTGGCTGCGCGGGCAGGTCGCCGAGCTGCCCGGTCAACCCCCCAAGCTACACAGCACGCTGACCCACCATCCCGAACTGATCGAGCAACGCGGCATCGCGAATTCGGTGTACACCGCCCTGCGGCGGGCGTCCGAACGGGGCGTGCTCGGCACCCGGGACCAGCCGATCAACAACTCCAAGGGCAGCGGCGCGGTGATGCGCGCGGCGCCGTGCGGATTCGGCTACGCCGCGGACCGTTCCGGCGCCGCGCTCGGCGCGATCTTCGAACTCGGTTGCGACGCGGCCGCGCTCACCCACGGCCACCCCAGCGGCTGGCTGCCCGCCGGTACCCTCGCGGCGCTCGTCTACCAGCTGAGCCGGGGTGTCGATACCGCGACCGCCCTGGACCGGGCCCGGGCCGAACTCACGACCTACCCCGACCACGAGGAGACCGCGGCCGCTGTCGACGCGGCGATCACCCTGGCCGCCCGCACCACCCGGCCGGGCAGCGCACCCACTCCCGAAGACCTGGAAACCCTGGGCCAGGGCTGGATCGGACCCGAAGCCCTGTCCATCGCCGTTTTCGCGACGCTGGCCGCCGAGGCGGTCGGTGGGCCGTCCCACGTGATCGTGCGCACCGGACTCCTGCTCGCGGTCAACCACTCCGGCGACAGCGACGCCACCGGCGCCATCGCGGGCAGCCTCCTCGGCGCCCGCTACGGCCGCCCCGCCCTCCCCCGCCGCTGGTCCGACACCATCGACGCCCGCCGCGTCCTGGACCGCCTGGCCACCGACTACTGCACCGAATTCGGACTCACCCCACCCCGCGACGACCACGGCCAACCCACCGACGACTGGTACGCCCGCTACCCGGCCTAGCCGGTGACGCTGGCAGCCCCGCGGCCCCGCGGCGAAACGCGCCGTCGTTCGCGACCCGGCGCGCGTATCGGATCTTCGGCATCGGAAGGGTTCACACAAGACGATCGGCCCCCGGTGGAACGAATCCACCAGGGGCCGAATCGGCTACCGGTCCTTACAGATCCGCGATGGCCGCGAGGGGTGGGGTGCGGGCCGCGCGGACGCCGGGCCAGACGGCGGCCAGGACGCCGACGACGCCGGAGGCGATCAGGACGATGAGCAGTTGCGACCAGGGGATGGTGATCTGGTCGATGCCCAGGTCGCGCAGGGTGCGCAGGAATCCGACGCCGAGGGCGATGCCGAGGAGCAGGCCGACGATCGCGCCGAAGATGGCGATCAGCATGGATTCCAGGTAGATCGTGCGGCGCACCTGGGATCGCTGGGTGCCGACGGCGCGGAGCATGCCGATCTCGCGGCGACGTTCCACCACCGACAGGGCCAGGGTGTTGATGATGCCGAGGACCGCGATCACCACGGCCAGCGCCAGCAGACCGTAGAGGATGGCGAGCAGGGTGTTGATCTGCTTGCCCTGGGCGCCCTTGAAGTCCTCGTGGTCCTGCACCTGCACCACGACGAACGGTTCGGTGGCCTTCTCCAGATTCGCCCGCATGGCGGTGATATCCGTGCCGGGCGCCGCCTTCACCAGCACGAAGATGTTGGTGCGCAGGCTCTGTGGCATCAGCTGGTCGTAGACGCCGGGGTCGACGACCATCGGCCCGAGCAGCGGCGAGTTGGCGTACACGCCGCCGACGGTGAGGTCGAACTTCTTGTTGTCGAGGCTGGTGACGGTGACCGCGTCGCCGACCTTCCAGCCCCGGTCGGTGGCTTCCTTCTCGTCGATGAGCAGGCCGTTGGGGGCGAGCGCGGTGGAACCGCTGAGCACATCGATGTCCATCACCGGATCGATCGGGCCGTCCGGGGAGGTGGCGCCGATCTGTTCGTCACCGACCTTGAACGCCACGACCCGGATACCGGTGACGTCGCTGACGCCGGGCACCTGGCTGCGCACCGCGTCGACCGCGCCGATCGGCGCGCCGATCATCTGCGGGCCCGCGAGCACGTACTCGGCCTTGACGCCCTTGTCGATCAGCACGCCGACGCTGGTCTTGGCCGAGGCGCCGAGAATGCCGATCGCCGAGACCAGCATCAGCCCGAGGGTCAGCGCGAACGCGGTGGCGGCGGTGCGGCGCGGATTGCGGACGGCGTTGTTGCGCGCCATCTGCCCGATCGCGCCGAACGGGCGGGTGAGCACGCCCAGCACCAGCACCATCGGCCGCGACAGGGCGGGCGCGGCGAGCAGCACGGCCAGGATCAACCCGAGCGCGCCGATGCCGACGGTGACCGCCGACCCCTTGCCGGTGCCCTGCGCGCCCACGTAGACGAGCACGCCCCCGGCCACCGCCAGTACCGCGCCGACGATGGTGCGGACCCGCAGCGAGTCACCGGCGCTGGCGAATTCCGAGCGCATGGCCTCCACCGGCGGCACCTTCGCGGCCCGGCGGGCCGGGGCGTAGGCGCTGGCGACGGTGACGATCAGGCCGACCAGCAGCGCGACGATCGCGGTGCGCGGCAGCACCGTCAGCGAACCGGTCGGCAGCCCGAGGTCGAAGGCGTTGAGCAGCGCCGACAGACCGAACGCCAGCCCGATCCCGGCGGCCAGGCCGATCGCGCTGCCGATCAGGCCGATCACCACCGCCTCGGCGACCACCGACCGGCCCACCTGCTGCCTGCTGGCCCCGACCGCGCGCAGCAGCGCCAGCTCGCGCAGGCGCTGGGCCACGATCATCGAGAAGGTGTTGTAGATGATGAACGTGCCGACGATCAAGGCGATCGCGCCGAAGGCGAGCAGGAAGTAGTTGATGAAGGTGAGCGCCTCGGAGATCTCCTTCTTCATGTCCTCGCGGACCTCGTCGGCGTTCTGCACCTTGTAGTTGGGCAGGCCGGCGGCGAGCTGGTCGCGCAGGTCGTCGGCGGAGATGCCCGGCGCCGCCGCGATATCGGCGTAGGCGACGTGCGTGCCGTCGGTGAACAGCTTGCGGGCCTGCGGCTCGGTGAACATCACCGCGACCACGCCGCCGCCCTCGGTGCCCGGCATCTCGTAGATGCCGGTGAGGGTGACGTCGAACGGGTCGCCCCTGGACGGGATCAGCACCTTGGTCCGGTCGCCGACCCGCAGCCCGGCCTTCTCCGCACCGCTGGCGTTGAGCGCGATCTCCCCCGGCTGGGTGGGCGGGGCACCGGCGACGAAGGTGTCGGGTTCCTCGACGGCCTGGTCCGGCGGCAGGTACGACAGGCCGAAACTGGGCGCGCCACCGGTCTGCACGGCCTTCTTGCCGTCGGGATCGAGCAGCACCACCGGGCCGTTCATGGCCGGGGCGACCCGCTCCACGCCCTCGGTCTTGGCCAGCGCGTCCACGATATTGGTGGGCAGGCCCAGCGACTGACGCTCCTTGGGGCCGACGCGCACGTCGACGCCCTCGGCCTGACCGGCGAAGATGCCGTCGAAGGTGCGCTGCAGGGTGTCGGTGAAGACGAACGAGCCGGAGATGAAGGCGGTGCCGAGCACCACCGACAGCACGGTCAGCGCGAGGCGCACCTTGTGCGCGGCGAGATTGCGCAAGGCCACCTTGCGCATGGGGTTCGGGCTCACTTGTTCTCCAGCGCCTTCATCCGGTCGAGGACGGAATCCTGGGTGGGATCACGCAGCTCGTCGACGATCCGGCCGTCGGCCAGGAAGACCACCCGGTCGGCGTAGGAGGCCGCGCGCGGGTCGTGGGTGACGATGACGACGGTCTGCTTGAACTCGTCGACCGAGGCGCGCAGGATCGCGAGCACCTCGCCGGAGGAGTGCGAGTCCAGGTTGCCGGTGGGTTCGTCGCCGAAGATGATCTCCGGCTTGCCGACCAGCGCGCGGGCGCACGCCACGCGCTGCTGCTGCCCACCCGACAGCTCCGAGGGCCGGTGGCCGAGGCGGTCGCCCAGGCCGAGGCGCTTGACCACGGTGTCGAGCCATTCCTGGTCGACCTTGCGGCCCGCGATGTCGAGCGGCAGCGTGATGTTCTCCAGCGCGGTCAGCGTCGGTACCAGGTTGAACGCCTGGAACACGAAGCCGATCCGGTCGCGCCGCAGCGCGGTCATCTGTTTGTCGGACAGCCCGGTGAGCGCGGTGTCACCGATGCGGACCTCGCCGCCGCTGGCGCTGTCGAGGCCGGCCAGGCAGTGCATCAGGGTCGACTTGCCCGAGCCCGAGGGGCCCATGATCGCGGTGAACTCGCCCTTGGCGAACTCGACCGACACCCCGTCGAGGGCTTTGACCTGGGTGTCTCCCGAACCGTACTGCTTGATCAGGTCGAGCGCTGCGGCCGCGATCTCGGTGTCGGCCGCCGTCTCGACGGCCTCGGTGCCCATGGCGTGCGAAGTCATGGTGTCCAGTCTGTCTGTCCACCGGGCACCGCGCCATCCGGGATTCCCCGGAGACCTACCGGATGACCCAGCCGAACGCCTCGGCCTCGGAGCGCGCGCCCTCGGCGGTGCGAGAGCGGTTGGGTTCGCCGAGGTCGGCGAGCAGTTCCTCGGCGAGCCCGACCAGGCTCGCCAGCGCGGGCGGGGTGAACCAGTCCGGGCGGGTGGCGAAGAGGATGTCCTCGGAGGCGGTGTTGCCGCTCGCGCCGGGCGCGAAGGGACAGCCGCCGAGCCCGCCGAGGGCGCCGTCGACCATGCCCGCGCCCGCAGCGACGGCGGCGAGGGTGTTGGCCACGCCCATCCCCCAGGTGTCGTGCCCGTGGAACACGATGCGGCGCGGCGGGGTGTCCGCGCGCACGGCGGCGACCAGCGCGCTCACCTGGCCGGGGTGGGCCTGGCCGAGGGTGTCGGCCAGCACGATGTCGGCGGCGCCGTCGGTGCGCGGGTCACGGGCGATGGCCAGCACCCGTTCGGGGTCGACGGGACCGTCGAACGGGCAGGTGAAGCTGGTGGCCAGGCACAGCTGGATCGAGCCGCCCGCCTCCCGCGCCAGCCGGATCGCATCGGGCATGGCGGCCACCGAGGCCTCGGTGTCGCGGCCGATATTGGCCTTGTTGTGCGCGTCGGAGACCGAGAAGCAGTACTGGAAGTTGCGCGCGCCCGCGGCCGCCGCCTTCTCGATGTGCCGGGGCGTGGCCACCCACACCCAGCATCTGTCCAGCTCGTCGGGGGTGAGCGCGGCGATCAGGTCGAGCGAGTTGGCCATCGGCGGCACCAGGTCCGGCCGGGCCATCGAACCGATCTCCAGCGCGGGCACCCCCGCCGCGAGCAGCCGCCGCACCACGTCGATCTTCTGCTCGGTCGGCAGCACCTTGCCGGTGAGCTGGAGTCCGTCGCGCAGGGTGACATCGCGCAGCAGCGGCGCGGTCATCGGCGGTGGTCCGGTTCCTGCGCGGGCACGCACATCACGCCGCCGCACGGCTTGTCGCCGACGCTGGCCGGGGTGGGGTGCACGGTGGGGCGCACGTGACCGGGCCCGCGCTGCTCCCACTTGCTGCGCACCGGTGGGCGGCGTCTGCCGTGTACTCGCCTGCTCACGATGCCTCCAGCGCGTCGATCTGATCTTCACTCATCCCGAGCAGCTCGCCGAGCACCTCGCGGGTGTGTTCGCCGAGGTCGGGGCCGACATTGCGGATCGGCAGCGACTGTCCCCCGATGACCGGGACGATGCCGGGAAACCCTACGTCCTTGGGTTCGGGCTCGCCCACGTCGACGGGGAACGACTGGATCATATTGCGTGCCCGGTACTGCTCGTCGGCCACGATGTCGGCGGCGGTGTAGATGGGGCCGCAGGGGATGGCCGCGTCGTCGAGCAGTTTCAGCGCCTCCGCCCTGGTGTGCCGGATCGACCACTCCGCGATCGAGGCGTCCAGGCGCTCGCGGTTGCGCCAGCGTCCGGCGTTGTCGGCCAGTTCCGGGTCGACCGCCAGGTCGGGACGGCCGATGACCTGCATGTACCGCTGGAAGATGGCGTCGCCGTTGCCGCCGATGATGATGCTGTAGCCGTCGCTGGTCGGGTAGGCGTTGCTGGGCGCGATGCCCTCCATCCGGCCGCCGACCCGCTCCCGGTTGATGCCGTAGGCGAGGTGGTCGGGCACCAGCGACTCCATCACCGACAGGATCGACTCGTTGAGCGCCACGTCGATGATCCGTTCCACCTGCGGCACCGGGCCGGACACCCGCTCGCGCTGGAACAGCGCCATGACCGTGCCGAACGCGGCGTAGATGCCCGCGATCGAGTCACCGATCGAGACCCCGACCCGCACCGGCGGCCGATCGGGATCGCCGACGAGCTCACGCAGCCCGCCCACCGCCTCGGCGACGGCGGCGAACCCGGGACGCGCGGCCATCGGGCCGGTCTGGCCGTAGGCGGAGATGCGGGTGATGACCAGCTTCGGATTCACCTGCTCGAGCACCTCCGGCCCGAGTCCCCACTTCTCCAGCATCCCGGGCCGGAAGTTCTCCAGCAGCACGTCGCAGTGCCGCAGCAGATCGAGCACGACCTGACGCCCCGCCTCGGTGCGCAGGTCGAGCACGATCGACTTCTTGTTGCGGTTGACGGTGCGGTACAGCATGGAGGTGTCACCGCCGTAGAGCCGCCAGTTGCGTAACTCGTCGCCGGTACCGGGCCGTTCGACCTTGATCACCTCGGCGCCGAAGTCACCGAGAATGCGTCCGGCGGTGGGAGCGGCGACGTAGTTGCCGAGTTCCAGGACCCGGACCCCGTCGAGCGGCCGAATACTCATGCAGGCAGTATCGCTGCTGCGCGTCGCCGCGGCATCAGCGGGCCGCCCGGGGGCGCGTCGGCTCAGCTGGCCAGGAGCTCGACGTCCTCGACGATGGAGTAGTGCTCGGCGTTGCCCTCGATGACGGTGCTGGGGCGGCCGTCGACGCCGACCGGGATGTCGCCGGCCAGGGTGATGCGGGTCAGGCGGCGGGGCTGGCTGTCGTAGTCGTCCACGGCGTAGTGCTGGGTGGCGCGGTTGTCCCAGATGGCGACGTCGCCGTCGGCCCAGGTCCAGCGGGTGGTGTTCTCCAGGCGGGTGACCCGGTCCTGGAACAGGCGGAACAGCGCCTGGGACTCGCTGGTGGACAGCCCGACGAAGTTCTTCACGAAGTGGCCGAGCAGCAGCGCGCGCTCACCGGTCTCGGGGTGCACGCGCACCACCGGGTGCTCGGTCTCGTAGTAGGTGGACTGGAATTCGGCGCGGTACTCGGCGGTCTTCGGGCGCAGCGGCTCGACATTGCGGGCGGCGTAGTCGTAGACGTTGGTGTGCACGGCCCGCAGGTTGTCGGCGAGCAGCTTGAGCGGCTCGGGCAGCGAGTCGTAGGCGGCCACGGTGGAGGCCCAGGTGGTGGAGCCGCCGTAGGTCGGCAGGTACTCCGCGCGCAGGATCGACGCCTTCGGGACCCGGTCGACGAAGGTGACGTCGGTGTGCCAGGAGTTGGCGCGGCCGGTCTCGGAGTCGATGGCCAGGCTCTTGACCCCCTGCGAGGTCACCGTGGGGTGCGGGGTGGTGGGGCTGCCCAGCAGCTGCGCGAACTCGTGCTGGGTGTCCTCGGTGAGGTGCTGCTGGCCGCGGAAGAAGATGACCTTGTGCTCGTTGAGCGCCCGGCGGATCGTCGCGACGGTCGCCGCGTCGAGGTCGCCACCCAGACGGACACCGTCGACCTGGGCACCGATGTGGGCGCCGAGCTTGGTCACCGTCAGGGTGGCGGGGGTGGCGTGGTCGACCGTCATGGGAGATCACCTTCACTGTCGTACTCGTCGGTTGATGTGCATCAAGCACACCGAAAAACCCGCTCGAGCCACAGGTTTAGGTTCGCGGTGATCGCAACCGGCCTCAGCCGAGGTGCTCCCGCAGGTAGGCGAGGTCGTCGGCGACGCCGTCGGCCGGGGTCTCCAGGATGACCGGCGCCCCCGCGGTGCGGCACACCTCGGCCAGCAGTTGCGGGTCGATGGTGCCCTCGGCGAAGTTGGCGTGCCGGTCGGCGCCGGAGTCGAACTCGTCGCGCGAGGAGTTCAGGTGCACCAGGTCGATCCGGCCGGTGATGGCCTTGATCCGCTCCACGATGCCGACCAGATCCTCACCGCCCGCCCAGGCGTGGCAGGTGTCCAGGCAGAAACCGGCGCCGTAGTCACCGACCGCGTCCCACAGCCGGGCGATGGAATCGAAGTGCCTGGCCATGGCGTGATTGCCGCCCGCGGTGTTCTCGATGAGGATCGGCACGGCGAAGCCGCCCTTGTCCTGCTGACGTTCGAACAGCTTGCGCCAGTTGTCGATCCCGGTGTCGAGTTCGGCGTCGGAACGCACGTGCCCGCCGTGCACGACCAGGCCGAACGCGCCCAGCTCGGCGGCCGCCTTCGCCTGCTGGGCCACCGCGTTGCGCGAGGGCATGCGCAGCCGGTTGTTCAGGCTGGCCACATTGATCTGGTACGAGGAGTGCACCACCACGTCGATCGGGCTGGCCAGGATCTCGGCGGCCTGCGGATGCGGCTGGGGTTTGTCCCAGCTCTGCGGATCGACCACGAACAGCTGGATGACCTCGGCGCCGAGCTTCTCGCCGAAGCCGATCGGATCGCTCTCGTCACGAACGTGTGCTCCAATGCGCATGACGTCACCCTAATCCGCGGCACCGACAGGATCGGACCTTGTTGCACCCGGGGGCCGTCGAGAGATACATCGGTAGAATTTTCGGACGGGTGCTCTGCCCTGGAGGGGGTGACTTCGCGGTGTTGCGCAAAGGCGACGTGTTCGCCGGGTACACGATCCGGCGCGTCCTCGGTTACGGCGGGATGGGCGTGGTCTACCTGGCCCGGCATCCGCGCCTGCCCCGGCTCACCGCGCTCAAGCTGCTCAGCCGCGACCTGTCCGCCGAC
Source organism: Nocardia asteroides (assembly GCF_900637185.1). Taxonomy (NCBI): domain Bacteria; kingdom Bacillati; phylum Actinomycetota; class Actinomycetes; order Mycobacteriales; family Nocardiaceae; genus Nocardia; species Nocardia asteroides. The sequence goes on from NZ_LR134352.1 coordinate 6,402,085, forward strand.
GACGAGATCCGGCACCGCTTCGAACGCGAGGCCGACCTGGTGGCCCAGCTCGAGCACCCCAACATCGTCAACGTCTACGACCGCGGCACCGACGACGACCAGCTGTGGATCTCCATGCAGTACGTGGCGGGCACCGACGTGGCGACCGCCGACGTCGACGTGCTCCCGCCCGAGCGCGCGGTGCAGATCATCGCCGAGACCGCGACCGCGCTGGACTTCGCGCACGCGGGCGGGGTCCTGCACCGTGATGTGAAACCGGCCAACATCCTGCTCGCCAAGCCGCCGATCGGCCGTCCGGAACGGGTCGTGCTCACCGACTTCGGGATCGCGGCCGTGCGCGACAGCGAGACGACGCTCTCGTCGAGCGGCGCCATCACCGCCACCCTCGCCTACGCGGCGCCCGAGCACCTGGCCGGGGCACCGCTGGATCACCGGGCCGACCAGTACTCGCTGGCCTGCACCTTGTTCTGGATGCTGACGGGGCGGGTGCCGTTCCCCGGCCCGAATCCGGCCGCGGTGATCCAGGCGCACCTGAACCGGCCGGTGCCGCCGCTGCGCGGCCTGCGCCCGGATCTGCCGACCACCTTGGACGTAGTGCTGGCCAGGGCCACCGCGAAACGGGCCGACGCGCGCTACGACAGCTGCGCGGAGTTCGCCCAGGCGGCCAGGTCCGCGCTCTTCGCCGCCCCGGGACCGTGGCACCGGCACCACCAGCAGGTCACGGCGACCGGAGTGGTGCTGCGCGCCCGCGAACCGTATCCGCAGCAACCGTATTCGCGTCCGGCCACGCCGCCGCAGCCGTACCGGCAGGTGCCGCCGACCGGCGCGGTGGGGCCGACTACTCCGGCCCAGCCCTATCCGCAGGCCCCTCGGCCCGCGACCGGCGGCGGGGCCGTGCCCGCGCGACGCGGAACGCATCGGCAGGGCACCATCGATTTCCCCGGTGGGCGTAACCATCCCGGCTATATCGTGCCGCCGCAGCCGCGCAGGCCACCGTGATCGGCGGGGTCGGGTCGGCCGTCGCGCGGGCGGGGATCCGCACGTCGTCCGACTGCTAAGGTTTCGTTGATTTTCCCGTGGCGGGCCACCCGGCCGCGGCTTTTCTTGCTGTACGCGCGTGCGCTGGTGGGTCCCGGCGCACGGCGGGAAGTGGAGCAGACATGCTGGCCAACGGAGATGTCTTCGCCGGCTACGTCATCGAACGGCAGCTCGGCCGTGGTGGCATGGGTTCGGTCTACCTGGCCAAGCACCCCCGGTTGCCGCGGATGACGGCGCTGAAGTTGCTCAACCGCGAGATGTTCTTCGATCAGGAGGTGCGGGCGCGGTTCGAGCGGGAGGCGGATCTGGTCTCGCGGCTGGATCATCCGAACATCGTCACCGTCTACGACCGCGGTCTCGACGACGAGCAGCTGTGGATCTCCATGCAGTTCATCGACGGTATCGACGCCGCCTCGGTGGATCCGGAGACTCTGCCGCCCGCCCGCGCGCTGCAGATCGTGAAGGAGACCGCCGACGCGCTGGACTACGCGCACGGGATGGGCGTGCTGCACCGCGACGTGAAGCCGGCCAACATCCTGCTCGCCCGCTCCGGCGCGGGCCGCGGCGAGCGCGTCTACCTCACCGACTTCGGCATCGCCCGACTGCGCGACGACACCGGTCATCTCACCCAGACCGGCACGTTCACCGCCACCCTGGCCTACGCCTCGCCCGAGCAGCTCACCGGCGCGTCGCTGGATCACCGGTCCGATCAGTACTCGCTGGCCTGCACGTTGTTCTGGCTGTTCACCGGGTCGGGGCCGTTCGCGGCGACCAATCCGGCCGCCGTCATCCAGGGACATCTGCAGCAGCCGCCGCCGCCGTTGAGCACCGTGCGGCCGGGGCTGTCGTACGCGCTGGACGGCGTGCTGGCCAAGGCGATGGCCAAGCGTCCCGACGACCGCTTCGACTCCTGCTCGGATTTCGCGAACGCCGCGATCGCCGCGCTCAACAATCCGAGCGCGCCCGCGATGCCGATCGTGGGACAGCGCCCGACGACCGGCGGCGCGATCCCGGTGACGGGAGGTCAGCGTCCGACCACGGGTGGCGCGATCCCGCAGACCGGCTCGCCGTATCCGCTCGCCACGCAGGGCCCGCTGACCGGCGGGCCGATGGGCACCGTCAACCAGGGTCCGCACACCCAGGGCCCGATGACGGCGGGTCCCATGACCGCCGGGCCGATGACGCAGGGCCCGATGACCGCGGGCCCCATGGCCAACCAGTCCGCCGCGCCGTTGACCGGCGGCGCCGCGACCCAGAATCCGTACCAGCAGCAGTCGCGCCCGCAGTATCCGACGCCGCCCGCGCCGCCACGCCCGCCGACGGGCAACTACGGCGCGTACTCGGCCGGGCAGCGGCCACCGTCGAAGTCGAACACCGGGCTGATCGTCGGCATCGTGGTCGCCGTGGTGGTGGTGCTTGCCCTGTTGATCGGCATCGGCATCGCGGTCAGCGGTGACGATTCCGGCGGCGGCAGCACCACCACGACCTCGGCGGTCGCGGGCAAGCAGGTCACCCCGAACGCCGACGCCATCAGCGCCGAGTTCAGCCAGATGGTGCCGGCCACCGTCGACGGCGACACCGGCTACAACGGCGCCTCCTGCTGGGAGACCGACAGCAGCTACACCCCCTCGGCCAACGACGGCGACCCGGACTTCGGCGCCTGGGTGTGGCAGTGGCGCTGCTACGACGGCGGCGGTAGCGACGATCCGTTCTACCGGATCTACGTCTACGACACGGCGGCCGACGTGCAGGCCGTGATCAACGCCCTGCCCACCAACACCAAGTCGGTCGACACCAACGGTGGCAAGCAGTACACGAACTACAAGTACACCGACAACGGGAACAAGATCATCACCCAGTTCACCGGCGATCCCGACCGCGCCCAGTTCCTGATGTTCACCGACGGCTACGGCAAGGCCGACGAGGTGCTGCGCTGGTGGCGCTCGGCGCCGTTGAACTGATGTCGATGCTCGACCAGGACGACGTCTTCGCCGGCTACACCATCGAGCGGTTGCTCGGCCGCGGCGGCATGGGCTCGGTGTATCTGGCGCGGCATCCGCGCCTGCCCCGGCGCACCGCGATGAAGCTGCTGAACCGGGAACTGTTCGACGACACCGAGATCCGGGCCAGGTTCGAACGCGAGGCCGACCTGGTCGCGCAGCTCGAGCATCCGAACATCGTCACCGTCTACGACCGTGGCGTCGAGAACAACCAGCTGTGGATCTCGATGCGCTACATCGACGGCTCGGACGCGGCCTCGCTGCCCGCGCCGGTGGATGCGGCGCGGGCGGTGCGGATCGTCGCCGAGACCGCGGCCGCCCTGGACTTCGCGCACAGCCGCGGCGTGCTGCATCGCGACGTGAAACCGGCCAACATCCTGATCGAGCCGGTCGACGGCGGCGAGCGGGTGTATCTCACCGACTTCGGTATCGCGCGCCTGCACGACGACAACGCCGCCAAGCTCACCCAGACCGGAACCTTCACCGCGACCCTGGCTTTCGCCTCCCCCGAGCAGCTCTCCGGCATCGCGCTGGACGGGCGGGCCGACCAGTACTCCCTGGCCTGCACCCTGTACCGGCTGCTCACCGGCACCACGCCGTTCGACGCGGCCAATCCGGTGACCGTGATCCAGGGCCACCTCCAGCAGGATCCCCCGCGCGCCAGCGCCCGGCGCGCCGACCTGCCGCCCGCGCTGGACGAGGTCATCGCCCGCGGCATGGCCAAGCGCCCCGCCGATCGCTTCGCCACCTGCGCCGAGTTCGCCGCGGCCGCCGCCGCGGCCCTCACGGAACCGTCCCCCGGCCACCCCTTCCCGGCCACCGCCCAGACCCGCACCTACCCACGCGACTCCCCCTACACCCCCGCCCCCGGCTTCCCCCTCGCCGGCGCGACCGGCGGACACTCGTCCCCGAGCCTTCCCCAGCCTGTGCCACGCAGCACCGGGCCCGGCGCACAGTCGTCGCCCGAGTTCCCTCAGGTGACGCCCGGTGCACAGCAAGGGAGTTGGACCGGCGCGCAGCCCTCGTCCCCCACGCCTGGTGCGCAGCAGGCCAGTTGGCCCGGCGCACAGTCCTCGTCGCCGGGCCTTCCCCAGCCAACGCCCGGTGCCCAGCAGGGCAGTTGGCCCGGCGCGCAGTCCTCGGCCCCCGGCCTTCCCCAGCCAACGCCCGGTGCCCAGCAAGGCAGTTGGACCGGTGCACAGGCCGCCTCCCCAGGTTCGGCGCAGGTGACGCCTGGACTACAGCAGGCCGGGTGGAACGGCGCGACACCCCGGTTCGGGGCTGGGCAGCCGCCTTCGCCGGGCTTTCCACAGGCGACGCCCGGTGCGCAGCACGGTTGGTCCGGCGCGCACCCCGGTGGTTCCGGGCAGTCCTCGCCCGGCATGCCGCAGGCCGGATGGCCTGAAAGTCCACAGGCAGGCTGGGCATCGTCGGCGCGCCCGGGATCCGGTGCGCCGTACGGCAATGCGCGGGCGCAGCGGCCGCGGGATGCCGACGGTGGACGGTCGAAGGTGGCCGAGGACTACCTGGGCCGGAAACGGAAGTCCCGGTGGGAGGCCTCGCCGGTGGCGTGGCTGGCGTTGCTGGTCCTGCTCGGGCTGGTGGGATGGATGATCGTCGGCACGGTGACCGGGCCCGACAGCACCGGCTCGGCCGAAGTCCCCGCCTCGGAATCGGCTGTGCCCACGACGACCTCGACCGCGCAGCGCCCGTACACCCCGAGCACGACGCCGACCACCAGCGACCGCACGGTCATCGGCGCCAATGCCGCCCAGCTCAGCGAACAGTTCCCGCGCATGCTGCCGCAGACCAGCGCGAGCACCCTGGTGCACGCCGGTTCCGGGCTCGGCGGCGCGGGCTGTTTCGCCTACGACCGGACGACCGCGAGCCGCGACTCCGACGACGCCGACATGGGCGACTGGGTGGTCATGTGGCACTGCTTCGGCGGCGGCAACAAGGCGACCTACGAGTTCTTCCTCTACCCGAGCGCCGACCAGGCGCGCCAGGCTGTCGCGGCCCTGCCCGCCAACGACACCCGCGCCGCGCCACACTCCGGCCACAGCTACACGAACTTCGTGCTGCACGACAGTCAGCCGAGGTCGCCGCGCATGGTCACCCGCTTCGACAGCGACCCGGCCCGTGCCGCGATGCTCATGTACAGCCGGGGTTTCATCGCCGACGAGGCGCAGATGCTGGCCTGGTGGCAGGCCGCGCCGCTGAGCTAGGCCGCCGTCAGCGTGTAGTGCACGAAGTCGCGCACGGGCTCGAAGCCGATCGCCTGGTAGATCTTGTTCGACGTGGGATTGGCAGTGTCGGTGAACAGGCAGACATCGGCGCCCTCGGCCCGGATCACGGCCGACACCGTGGCCGTGAGCGCGCTGGCGTATCCGTTGCCGCGCAGTAGCGGTGGCGTATAGACGGGCCCGATCCTGGCCCAGCCCAGGATCTCGCTCTGCCGCGCGACGAGCGCCACCGGCGTGTGGTCGCGCTCCCACAGCCACCACAGCCCGGCCTGGATCCGACGCCGGACGGCGGTCTCGTCCAGCCGGGGCGGATCGCCGATCTCGGCGTAGAAGGCTTCGATGAACACCCGGCACAGCCCGAGATCGGCCATGATCGCCTGGCGCGGCTCGCCGGGAACCTCGGGCACGGCCAGGGTTCCGAGGCGGAACAGCCGGGCTCCGTACAACTCGGCGAAGGAGCCGCCGGACCGAGTGGACCAGTGCCGCGCGAAGGCCGTCGCGGCCACGTCGACGCCCTCGACGCTCGTCGGCGCAGGTTCCTCGGCGTGAAAGGCATCGGCGACGGCAGCCATGCTGTGCGGGGGCAGTTCACCCAGGTAGACGTTGCCGCCGTAGGAGCTCTGCGCGACGCCGACGACCTCACCCGCGTCGTCGCGCACCGACAGGAACCGGGTCTCCGCGCCGCCGGCGCGGCCGCCGAGCACATTGGCGGCACCGGTCGCGATCACCGTATGGCGTAAGGGGTCTCGACGCAGAAAGGGTTCCGCGTCGGCCAGGAAGCGGGCGGCGTCGCCGGTGATATCGATGCGCACGCCTTCGACCGTAGGCCTCGAGCGGCCGGTTCGCAGCTGAATTACAGGGCTGATCAGTCCTTTTCGCGCGCGTCGCGATCGGTGCGCAGCTTCAGCAGGATGAGGCCAGCGGTGCAGGCCAGGATCAGGCCGGCGACGGTGATCTCCACGTGCAGGCCGGCGATGCCGAGCCCGGCGCCGACGAGACCGCCGACGAAGAACAACCAGCCCATGACCCGCGCGACCACCGCGAAAGCGCGATTGCCCGGCGGGTTCGACAGTGCGTGCTGAACAGTTGCCGACACGACCGGATCTTCGGTCGCCGCTACGGATTCCAGCCGGGGTGTCGAATAAGCTCCCATCAGATTCTCCTCGATGACGCCGATCAGATTCTTTCTTCGCGCAACTTTCGCGCGTCAGGGACTTCGTTCCGGGCGTCTCATGCGTCACATTGCTCACACACGCTACGACTCGGCGACGCCCTTCGCGCGCGACACGTCCCCGCGACACGCTGACGAAATCAATCCGATATCTGAATCGAATATGTTTAAAATAGGCCGTTTGGCCAACCCTGCACTACTGTGAGGCGACTCGAAGCCGACGAGGAGTGCACGCGATGGATGACAGCAGGACCAAGCTGGCAGGTCCGGCAATCGCTGTTGGCGCGGTGTCGCTCGGACTGATCATCATCGGTGCGTGTGGCGTCGGCCAGCAGGATGTCTACGTCCCGCCGCCGCCGCTGGCCGCGAATCTGGCCGCCGCGCCGAGCCGGATCGCCGAGGACAGCAGCACCTCCACCACCACCCGGGTCCCAATCCCACCCTCCCCCACCTGGCGGATCGCGCCGTACATGTCGCCGCGGAAACCGTTCAGCCTCAGCTCCACCGAGACCTCGCCGTCGGAGCCGCCCGCCGAGGGCGAGACCACCTCCGGTTCCCGGCCGTCGGAAGCCACGACCGAATCCCGCTCGCCGGAGCCGACCACCGAGTCCCGCGCTCCCGAGACGACCACCGAGGACCAGACCACCACGACACCGTCGCGCACCACCCGCCCGGTCCCGGTCCCGACGCTGACCACCCGGCCCACCGTCGAGGACGAGGAAGCCGCCGAGACCGACTACCCCACGACGCACGCGCACGACCGCGCGACCTCCCCGACGCCCACCGGCGCCGACACCGCCGTCACCCCCACCCCCGCGCACACCGCCGAAACCACGACCACGGCGCCGACCACCACCGACGAGGGCTGACACAGCACTGGTGCGCACCCCGCCGGGGGCACGCACCAGTCCCGTCCGCCGCTACAGCTCGGGCAGGTCGTAGCCGCCGACGCGGTCGGCCAGCACCCGCCGATGTTCCAGCGCGCCACCGAGCGTCTGCCCGATCGCGGTGAGCCGGGCGACGTAGTGGCTCACCGGATACTCCGCGGTGACGCCGATGCCGCCGTGCATCTGCACCGCCTCCTGCCCGATGTGCTCGGCCGAACGGCCCACCTGCAATCGCGCCCGCGAGGCCACCACCGGATCGTTGCCGCCGTCGGCGAGCGCGGCGGTGGCGAACAAGCTCATGCTGCGGGCCAGTTCGAGCGAGACGTAGCAGTCCGCGGCCCGCTGGGTGAGCGTCTGGAACTTCGACAAGGTGACGCCGAACTGCTTGCGCGCCTTGAGGTACTCGGTGGTCAGGGTCAGCGCGATCTCCATCGCCCCCACCGATTCCGCGCACAGCGCCGCCTGCGCGTACCCCTGGGTCAGCGCGATCTGCTCGGCCGCGTCGACGGTGTCGCCGAGCAGCTCACCGGGCGCGCCGTCGAAGTCGAACTGCGCGCCGCGCCTGCCGTCGAAGGTCCGGTAGGCGCGCTTGGTGACGCCGGCGCCGGTGGGATCGACCAGCAGCAGGCCCGTGCCGCCGCCGGGCAGCACCGCACTGACGATCAGCTCGTCGGCGACATCACCGCGCAGCACGGGGTTCTTCACCCCGGACACGGTGTAGCCGTCGCCCTGCGCGGCCGCCGTCGTGGTGAGTTCGGTGGCGGGCCAGCGCTGTCCCGGTTCGGCATGGGCGAAGGCGAGCAGTTTCTCGCCGCCCGCCAGCGCGGGCAGCAGCCGGGCGCGCTGTTCGGCGCTGCCGGTGAGCTCGAGCAGCTTGGCCGGGATCACCACCGCGTCGAGGACCGGTTCCGGGGCCAGCGCGCGGCCGAGCTCCTCCTGCACCAGCATCGCCTCGACCGGGCCCGCACCGACGCCGCCGTCGTCCTCGTCGATGGTCAGGCCGAGCACGCCCAGCTCGGCGAGCTGCTTCCAGACCGTGCGGTTCCAGCCGGGGTCGGTCTCGCCGACCTTGGCCAGCGCTTCGCCGTCGTAGAACCGGCGCAGCAGGTCGCGCACGGTGTCGCGCAGCATCGTCTGTTCTTCGGTGAGTTCCAGATCCATGTCAGCGCCTCACAATCCGAGGATCGTGGAGGAAATGATCGAGCGCTGTACCTCGCTCGAGCCTCCGTAGATGGTGACCTTGCGGTAGTTCAGATAGCCGGGACCGGAGTGCTGGGCCCAGCCGGGCGAGGCGATGCCGTCGGCGTCCACCGGGAGCGCGTCGGCGCCCGCGATGTCGAGCAGCAGTTCGGTGGCCGCCTGCTGCAGCTCGGAGCCGCGCAGCTTGAGCACCGAGGAGGCCGGGTTGGGCTTGCCGTCGGCGGAATTGGAGACCACCCGCAGCTGGGTGAGTTCCAGGGCCAGCAGCTCGTTCTCCAGCTCGGCCACCCGCGCCGCGAAGACCGGGTCCTCGAGCAGCGTGCCGTGGCCCGTCCTGGTCTGGCGGGCATAGTCTTTCGCGAGCCCGATCTTGACCTTGGTCTTGCCGACGCCGGTGATGCTGGTGCGCTCGTTGCCGAGCAGGAACTTGGCGTAGGTCCAGCCCTGGTTCTCCTCGCCGACCAGCTGATCGGCGGGCACCCGGACGTTCTCGAAGAAGACCTCGTTCACCTCGTAGCTGCCGTCGATCAGCTTGATCGGGCGCATGGTGACGCCGGGCGACTTCACGTCGAAGAGCAGGAACGAGATGCCCGCCTGCTTCTTGGGCGCGTTCGGGTCGGTGCGCACGAGGCAGAAGATCCAGTCGGCGTACTGGCCCAGGGTGGTCCAGATCTTCTGGCCGTTGACGATGTAGGAGTCGCCGTCGCGCACCGCGGTGGTGCGCAGCGAGGCGAGGTCGGAGCCGGCGTCGGGTTCGGAGAAGCCCTGGCACCACCAGATGTCGAGGGCCGCGGTGGGCGGCAGGAAGCGCTGTTTGAGTTCCTCGGAGCCGAACTGGGCGATCACCGGGCCGACCATCGAGGCGTTGAACGTGAGCGGCTCGGGCACCGAGGCCAGCTGCATCTCGTCGAGCCAGAGGTGGCGCTGCATCGGCGTCCAGTCCTTGCCGCCCCAGGCCACCGGCCAGTTCGGCACGGCCAGACCGTGGTCGTTGAGGATCTTGTTCGCGGTGACGATGTCGTCGCGGGACAGCTCGTGGCCGTACTTGACGCGGTCGCGGATCTCCACCGGGATCTCGGTGGTGTAGAAGTGCCGGAGCTCGTCGCGGAAGGCGACCTCTTCAGGGGAAAGGGCTAACTTCATCCGGGTCTCCCAGCGTGGTTGGTAGCCGTCGAATGAAACCTACCTCTGAGTAAGCGGGAGTGTCGACTACATCACACCTGTCCGTCCGCGCGCCGGTGGTGACGTGCGCGCCGTCGGCTCGGCGACCCCCGCGCCGACCTGGTACGTTGCCAGACGAGCCGGGGAACCGGTGACGAGCAGCCACCGAGGAGTCACGGGTGAACGGCAGATCCATCGCAGGCAGGGCAGCGGCGGTCACCGCGGCGAGCATCGGCGCGCTGGCACTGCTGGCGAGCACCGCGAGCGCGAGCCCCACCCCGCTGGACGAGGGCCTCGGGAACCTGTCGCGGATCGCCGGGGAGGACGTCTCGGCCAAGGCCGGCGTCGGCGCGCTGGACAGCTTCACCAAGCTGGTCGGCGCCGACACCCTGCGCGACATCTCCGCGCAGTTCATCCCGTTCAGCTACGCCGCGCCGACCTTCGGCTGCGGCAGCAACGGCCCGATCACCACCATCATCGCCGCCGCCACGGTCGAGGGACCGGGCCCGCGCACGGAGACCAGCCTGACCCCCGGCGACATCCGGTTCAGCGCCAGCCCGCGGCACACCGGCTTCGCGCTGGCATCCGGGCTCAGCGTGGCCTGGGTGAACGTGAACAACGGGCAGAGCGGCATCGTCGCCCTCGACGACCAGACCGAGTTCCAGCTGCCGTCGCTGTCGAAGACCGTGCACAGCGGCGCGGGCACGATCATCGCCTCCATGTGGGGCACCATCGACTACCCCGGCGCGCGCTGCGTGATGACACCGACCGTGGGCACCTTCGTCGTCCCCGATCTGCCGGTGCAGGCCACCGAGGCCCCCGCGGCGCCCGCCGCGCCGGCACCGCAGGCCACCAGCCCGGGTTCGGGTGAGGGGGGAACACCGCAGACGCAGGCGCCCGCGCCCGAAACCCCCGCGCCCGCACCGGCTCCGGTGCCCGCTCCGGTGGAGACGCCGCAGCCCGCGGCTCCGGCGCCCGCGCCGTCCGCGGTCACCGTCGGCGGCTGAACCGCAGGGCACGGTCGGCCGCTGATCGGCCCGCTCTCGTCAGTCCGCCGGGCGTGGGACCGCCGCTAGCCGAGCGGCCGGATGCGCAGGACCGTGCCCTCTTCCGATCCGGCCAGCAGGGCCGAGGAGTCGGCGGGATCGGCGACCACCGCCGTCAGCGGCTGGGTGGAGACGACATTGCAGGCCGCGCCCGTCGCCGGGTCCACGCGGACGAGATGACCGGCCAGCGTGGTGACGTAGAGGACGCCGTCGCGCACGACCAGGTCGTCGACGAAATCGGGCAGCGTGCCGAACGAGGTCAGGTCGGCGACCGTGCTGCTCACGGCCGGGTTCGTCCGCGACAGTCGCAGCACCCGGCCCACCGGCGCGCCGTCGGCGGTGACGTAGTTGGCCGTGACGTAGACCGAATCACCCACGACGACAATGCCGTTGGGCCCCTCGACGTTCACCGACGACCACCACTCCATGTCCTCGCTGCCGTCGCGGCGCAGCCGGTGCACGCCGTCGCGGGTGGTGACGTAGAGGTTGCCGTCGGCGTCGAACGCGGCGCCGTTGGGCTGCGGGAAACCGGTGGCGAAGGGCGCCGGGACCGGCTTGTCGGCCGTGGGGTCGAAGCGGACGATCCCACCCGACCCGGCCAGCGGCGAATTGCCGGTGACCACGTAGAGCAGGCCGTCCGGACCTAACCGGACCGCGCCGGGGGCGGCCACCGCGACGGTCGCGACGAGCTTGCCGTCGCGGTCGTAGCGCTGCACCTCACCGCGCATCACCCGCGACACCCACAGGTCGCCCTCGCTGTCGAGACCGAAGTTCTCCGACCAGTCCAGCAGCGGCACGCTCGACCGGATGGCGACGTCCTGGCGCGCCTGTCCGCACTCGGCGGTGGGGGCCGCGCCCGCGGTCCCGGTCCCGAGCGACACGGTGGTCACGACGGCCGCGCCGACGACGACGTGGGCGACGCAACGGCGGAACGACGACATGGCAGACCTCGACTCTGTTGACCAGCTCGACGGGCGAAGTCTAACGGCTACCGGCAGGTAAGGGGATGCGCACATCCGCCGGGCGGTACGCGTGGGTACCGATGCTGTCGCACAGGGCAATTCGCCCGGCGTCATAATCGGTGCGTGCCCTACTTCGACAGTCCGCGCGGCAGGCTGCACTACCGGCGGTGGCCGGTGGAGCGGCCAGCCGTGTCGCTGGTGCTGCTGCCGGGTACCGGCCAGCACAGCGGGCACTACCACCGCCTCGCCGACGCGCTGGGTCCCACCGGGATCGAACTGTGGGCACTGGACACCGCGGGACAGGGCCTGAGCGAAGGTGATCCGGCGGCGCCGGGCACCATCGCCGAACTGGCCGCCGACGCGCGCGGACTGCTCGACGAGGTCGCCGGTGCGACGGCCACCGCGCCGGTGCTGATGGGTCATTCGCTCGGCGCTGTCACGGCCCTGTCCGTCGCCGCGGACCACGACGGACTGGCCGCGCTCGTGCTCTGCGGCACACCGCGCCACGCCACCGAATTCACCCCCGCACCGGGTCTGCCGGTGCTCGCGGTGCACGGGGTCGACGATCGGCGCGCGCCGATCGATGCGGTGCGGCTATGGACAGCACGGCACGGATCGGTAGATTTGCGCGAGTACACCGACGCCGGACACGACCTGTTGCACGAACCGGTGCAGCAGCGGGTCGCGGCCGAGATCGCGGAGTGGGTACTCGCCGCGGTGCGATGAACGACGGAGGGGGAAGACGGTGCAACCGAATCGAACAGGGCTGCCGAACACGGCCGCCCTCGGCCAGGCCGTGGACGAAGGCGGGCTGTGGATCGACGGCCTGCTGGTCGCCGACGGCGCCCCGGAACGCTGCGCGCTGCGCTACGAGCGACTGGCCGACGCGGTGGACGCCCAGCTGACGGCGCTCGGCGCGACGGCGGTGATCCCCGGTTTCGGCCCGCTGGCCTCGGGCACCGCGCTGCGCACCGGTTTCGAGACGAAGGCCGCCGACGCGCTCGAGCAGCTACGGGCCTACGCGAGCACCGCGCGCGAACTCGCCGCCGTGCTGCGTGCCGCGGGCGCGGCCTACCGCGAGGGCGACCAGGCCACGGCCGCCTCGATCACCCGGGCCGGAGGCCAGGATGCGTAGCATTTCCGGCCGCACCGCGGGCACCGATCCCGACTACGCCCCCGTCGTCGAGGTCTTCGACAATCTCTCGCACACCCAGATCTACGAAGCCGTGCGGCAACTGGATCCGGCCGCGCTGACCAGCGCGGGCGAGGTCTTCCTGACCACCGCCACCGGGCTGGGCACCGAGGTGGAGAACGCGCACGCCGAGATCAGCGCCGCGATCGCCGACGGCTGGCGCGGTGGCGCCGCCCAGTCGGCCGCCGACGCGATCACCGCGTTCGAGCAGGCGGGCAGGCGGATCGCCGATGTGCTCACCGCCGTCGGTGTGCGCCTGGGGCAGGCGGGCGACGCCGCCGAGTCGGTGCGCGCGGCCGTCGCCGAACCGTCCACGGTGCGACCGGATTCGGCGGCCGCGCTGCTGGACAACGAGCGGGCCACCGACAACGCGGACATCACCCGGCGGGCCGAGGACGCCCGGCTCGACGCGGTCCGTGCCATGGAGACGATCTACGCGGGCGCGTTCGTGCCTACCGGCGCCGGGGTGCCTGCCTTCCCCGACCCCGTCACCGAACCGGGCGCCGTGCCCGCTGCCGCCGTGCCGAAGGCCGGAGCCCCGTCGTCCGCCGAGTTCGTCGTCGCGGCACCGGGTGTCGGCGCTCCCGCCACCGCCGATGCGGCTGCGGAGGCACCCGGCGTGGTCACCGTCGGTGCCGCCGACCCGGCCACCGCTGCGTCCGCAATTACCGCGATCGACGGAACCCGTCCGGCGACAACGACTTCCGCGGCCGCGTTCGTTCCCCCGGCCACCGCACCCGCGGCCGTCGCGGCGCCCGGACAGGTCGTCCAACCCGCGCCGGGGACCGTCCCCGCCGCCGTGGGCGGATCGGCTGGAGCCGCCGCGCCGGTCGGCTACGCCTCCGCCGATCCGAGCATCGGCCGCCCCGCCCGGACCACCCGCCCCGGGTCCGCCGACACCCTGGCTGGTGGACCCCGCACGGCCACCGATGAATTCGCCTCGGCCGCCGACGGCGGTCCGGTCACCGCCGCCGACCCGGGCAGCCCCATCACGCCCACTCACACGGGCGATTCCACCACGGCCGCCGACGCAGGCGATCCCACTATCCCCGCCAACTCGGGCCACCCCGTCACAGCCGCCGGCGCGGGCGTTCCCACGATGCCCGCCAACTCGGGCCACGCCGTCACGGCCGCCAACGCCGGCGATCCCACCTCCGCAGCCTCGGCCGACGGACGCCATGACGCGGCCGCCGCGAGCGCCGACGCCACCGCGGGGATGAGCGCGGGCGCCATCGGCGGTCTGATGGGCGGCGCCATGGTGGCCGCCGACACCACCCGCCCGTCCGGCGGTCCCCGCCCGCAGCCCAGGCAGGACGACTACGAGGACGAGGACGACGACGAGTTCCTGCGTTTCCTCGACGAGGAACCGACCTACCTGGAACCCGCGGACGAGGTGAACGCCCTGATCGGCAAGATGGAGCCGACCAGTCCCGCCGTGCTCGGTGAGTGGACCGAGCGGGGGTGAACTGGCACCTGACGCCGGACCAGTTCGCGCTGGCCTGGGCGCGCACCGACGGCGACCGGATCCCGTATCCGCTCGCCGTGCGCGCCTCGGCCCGCGACACCGCCGAACGCGCTGCGCGTCAGCCCGCGCTCGACGCCTGGTGCGCCGCGACGCTGGACGCGGACCTGTCGGCGGCGCTGCGGGTCCTCGGCAAGCCGGAGATCCGGGTCGAGGTGTGCGGCTCGGCGACGGCGCCGGTGCGGATGCTCGGTGCCGTCACCGGTGATGTCGCGGTGCTCGCGGTCCAGGCGCCCGGTACCGGCGACGACCGGGGTGGGACCGTGCACGTCCAGGTCGGCGGCACGAAACGGTTCGCCGCCCAGGTCTTCTCCCGCCTGCCCGCCTGTCCCGTCGGCGCCGGGCCACGGCTGTCCGCGCTCGCCGCCCGGGTGCGCGAGGACAGCCGCGATCTGGTGACCGCACCCGTCGCCGGGCCGTCCGAGGCGGCGCGCGTCCGCAAGCTGCTGCAGCGGCCGCGCAGCGGGATCGGCCAGATCCTGGTCGGCCCCGGCGCCCACGAACCGCCGTCCGGGGTGCTGTCGTGGATCGACGTCACCGGCGACGGTCGCTACCTGGTGCACACGGGCCACCACGTCGACATCGTCGCCGCGGCGCCGGATACCGCCGCCGACTGGCTACGCAGGCTGCTGCGCCGGGTCTGAGAACTCAGTCCAGGCGCAGGAACCCGGCCAGCGCGGCCAGCTCCTCCGGTGTCTCGGGCAGATATTCGGTCAGCAGTGGCGAGCGGATCACGATCGCCTTCCACATCGCCCGGCACAGCGTCTCGTGGATCACGGTGCGCGACAACAGCGCCCGCATGCCGAACGGGGCGTCGGCGGGGGTGGAGGTGGTCATCGAGAGCACCACCACGGCGGCCTCCCTGCCCCGGAACCGGTCGGGCGTGCCGACCAGCACGTCCTCGATCTTGGCCCGCGCCAGCAAGGTCCGGATCCGGGCGACCTGCGCGGCGTACGGCGCGACGACGAACACGTCGTGCGGGTGCAGTCTGCGCGCGCGACCGCCGGAGGTCCAGGTCTCCCCGAGCAGCGTACGCACCCGGCGTACCACCTCGCGGGCCTCGGCATCGGATTCGGTGGCGCTGCCGCGATGTTCGACGAGCACGGTGCTCACGCCGGGCGCGATCCCGGCCAGGTCGCGCGCCAGGGTGATGGTCTCGCTGGCCCGCAGCCTGCCGTCGTAGCAACTGGCCGACACCGGGTCGCAGACGGCGGGATGCATGCGCCAGGTGCGGTCGAGGAAGTAGCCGCGCTCGGCGGGCAGCGTGGCCGCGCCCTCGCACAGCCATTCCAGCGCCGAGACCTGCACCGGTTCGGGGTGACTCGCCTGGGCGCGGGCGGGCACCGGGTCGCCGATGAGCAGCAGGTTGCGCGCGCTGACCGCCACCGCGACGGTGTCGGCCAGCGAGCTCGCGCCCGCGTCGGCGATCACCAGCAGGTCGAGCGCGCCGGGCGCGATCAGCGTCTCGTCCACGAAATCGGCGGTGGTGCCGCCGATCACGCAGCCGTTGACGGCGTTGTCGAGGAACCGCGGGTACTTGTCGGCGTCGATGGCCGACCATTCCGGACCGACCGAGGCCACGTCCTTCTTGGCCACCAGCTCGGGCAGCAGCCCGGCCTCGACGACGGCGTCGAAGATCCGCTCGATCACCGCGTGCGACTGCGCGACGACACCGATGCGCCAGCGGTGCCGGGTGACCAGCCGTTCGATGGCGCGCCCGGTGGTGCCGGTCTTGCCGGTGCCGGGCGGCCCGTGCACGGCCAGGTAGGAGGAGTCCAGCGCGCCCACCGCGCTCGCCAGCGCCGCGGCGATGTCGCCGTGGGCCTGGGGCAGCGCCATGCCGTCGCGCAGGCGGGGCGCGCGACGCAGCAGCAGATCGTGCACGGCGTTCTCGGGCACCGCGGGCAGGGTCACCAGCAGGTCCTGCGCGGTGAGTTCCAGTGCCGCTTCGATTTCGGCCTCGCCGTCGGGCGGGCCGGGCGCGATGGCGGCGGGCAGGTCGTCGTAGGGCGGGCAACCGGCGGGGAGCAGTTCCTCGAGGCGGACGGTGTCGTCGAAGTTCGGGTCCACGGCGCAGCCGAGCACGGTGGCGGTCGCGGTGGCGCGACGGCCGAGGGCCTGGGTCATGCCCGCGGCGGCGGCACCGTCGTAGATGGTCACCATCTGGGTGCCGGGGGTGAGGGTGGCGCCGGTACCGAGGCGGCCGGTGAGGGTCAGGTAGCGGCGCATCGTCGGAAGCTGGGGTGTGCGATGCCATTTGGTGTCGACGGTGCCCCACTCCGCGACGAGCACGCCGGGCGCGTCGGCCCAGTCGCCCACCGGCAGACCGAGCCGGTCCATGTGCGCCCACCACCGCGGCTGCCGTTCGCGGCGGTGGTAGCCGAGCACGGCGGCCATCAGGGCGGCGGCCCTGGCGGCGTCACCGGCGGCGTCGGCGGCGAATTCGGTGAGCGCGGCCTCCAGCGAGCCGGGACGCAGCGAGGGCGGCGCGTCGGCCTCGGCGACGGCGAAGCGAGCGCCCGGCACCTCGATGCCCGCCTCGGCGGCGCGGGCGAGCAACCAGTCGCGCAGGGCGAGCACGGTGACGGCGCGGGCCTCGGTGGCGGGCAGCAGCCCGGCCAATCCGGCCGTGTCGTAGGACTGTTCGCCGATCAGCAGCGCGGTGCGCACGATCGGCGCGAGGTCGACCAGGGCGCCGTCGGCGAGCAGCTCGTCGAGCAGGTCGGCGCCGGTGCCGAGGGTGCCCGCCCAGTCCAGCAGGGCGGTGCGCACCGCCGAACCGTGGTGGTAGACGCGCACATCCGGGTCGGCGGCGCGGTGGTCGCCGATGATGTCGAGCAGTTCGTCGAGCACGTCGGCGGTCATCGGGCCCGTGCTCGCGGGCCGGTAGACCACGGTGTGCGCGTCCGCCAGTTCCAGCACCGCGACGCCGCCGCGCCGATCGAGCTCGACGGTGAGGGCGAGGTCGCCGTGGTGCGGGCGGGGCAGCGCGCCGAGCGCGGCCGCGTCGCGCAGGGCGAAGGCCGGTTCGCCGGTGCGCTCGCGCCGCACCTGGATCTCGGCCTGGCGGCGCAGCGCCGTCACCGTGCGCGGGGTGAGCCCGGCGACTGGGGTCGTGGTGGTGGCGAGCCGGTCGATGGTGAGCACGCCCGCTTCGCGCAGCCGTGCCCGCTGGGTGGGCCGGATCCCGGCCACCAGCAACAGGTCCCGCGCGTTGACGGCCGCCGCCCGGCAAGCCGCGCACCGCCCGCAGGCCAGGTAGCGCGGGTCGCCCCACTGCACCGGCAGCAGTTCGGTCAGCTTCTCCTCGACGATGCGCTCCACCCGCGCGCGCCGCGCCAGGTACACCGGCGCGAGCTCGTCGGCCCGCATCCGCTGCTCCCCCGCGGGCGTCGCCAGCCGCGCCACCGGATCGACCCCGATTCCCGCCGCCGTCAACGCTTCCGCACAGGCAGCGAAGGCCAGCCGGGCCCGCAGCGTCTCGCGGGGCACGTCGGCGTCGACGGCACCGACCGAGGCGGTGGCCCGCTCGAACGGGGTCCGTCCGGCCGCGAGCTCACGTCGCAGCACCCGGAAGTCGTCCCCCGCCAGGCCGAATCGACTGTCGGGGACGGACGCGTCGGTCGCCGCGGGCTCCGCGCCCTCCGGTCCGTCCGCCGCTTCGGAGTTGAAGTCGTCGCCTGACACGAACTTATCCAATGCGGCATCTGAAGCGGAGCCGGTCACCGTGCCATGTCCAGGACCAGCGGTGGCCGACTCGCCCGGCACGGCAGTAGCCGATCCGCCCGGCACGGCAGTAGCCGATCCGCCCGGCACGGCAGTAGCCGATCCGCCCGGCACGGCGGTAGCCGATCCGCCCGGCACGGCGGTAACCGATCCGCCCGGCACGGCAGTAGCCGATCCGCCCGGCACGGCGGTAACCGATCCGCCCGGCACGGCGGTAACCGATCCGCCCGGCACGGCGGTAACCGATCCGCCCGGCACGGCGGTAACCGATCCGCCCGGCACGGCAGTAGCCGATGCGCCCGGCACGGCGGTGGCCCCGGCCAGGGCGGCGGTGGTGGTGGCGTGCAGGGTGTACTGCCCGGTGTCCGGGTCGCGGACCAGAAGGTCCATCCCGCAGGCGAATCGGCCGTCGAAGAAGACCGCGCCATGGACGGCGGCCGCGTTCGCGCGGAGCGCGGTCAGGGTCTGTTCGGCGGCGGTGGCGAGGGCGAGGGTGCGTTCGGCCGGGGTGGCGCCCGGCGTCTCCGGCGACGCGACGCGGATCAGGGTGTCGCCGAAGTGCCGCAGCAACTCCGGCGCCACCTCCGCCGCGCGGACGACGGGAGTGGCGGCGTCCGGTACGCCGGGCAGGTTGCCGATGGCTGTGTCGAGCGCGCGCAACAGCGCGAACTCGCAGTCCGCGGCGCGCACGAGATCGCCGACGGCACCGACCACCCGATCACCGGACACGAACAAACGCGGCCCTCCTGTGTTCACGCACACCCGACGGCAACACCTTAACCAGCGCCCCGGGCGACCAGGGCGCTACCCGCGGACATGTCGATCCTTCGCGCGCGGTACGACCCCGGCGAGCCGCCGCTAGGAGCGGGGCTTGCGCCGTTCGGTGCGCGGGCGCGGGTCCCGATCGCGACGCGGACCGCGCGAGTTCAGCCGCTGTGCCGGCGGGCCCTGGTCGGGCTGCAGCTGGATCAGCACGCCGCTGATCCTGGTGCGGCGCAAGGCTTCCAGCGTCTCGTGCGGCAGGTTGGCAGGCAGCTCCACCAGGCTGTAGTCCGGCCGGATGCTGATGTGCCCGAAGTCGCTGCGGCGCAGGCCGCCCTCGTTGGCGATGGCGCCCACGATCGCGCCCGGCACCACGCGGTGCCGCTTGCCGACGCTGATCCGGTAGGTCGCCAGCTCCTGGCCGGTCTCGCGGGAGAACGACGGGCCGCGGCTCGCGCGATCGTCGTCGTCGTAGCGGCGCGGGGCGCGCTCACGGTCCCGATCACGCTCGCGCCGCGGGGCGGGCTCCGGCTCGGGCTCCATGAAGAAGTTGTCGCCGTCGAAGCCGCCGACGGCCAGCGCGGCCGCGATGTCGACCAGCGGCGTGTTGTGCTCGGCCTCGTAGTCCTCGATGAGCTTGCGGAACAGCGCCACATTGTCCGAGGACAGGTTCTCGGTGATCATGTCGCCGAACTTCGAGACGCGGGTCGCGTTGACGTCGTCCACGCTGGGCAGCTGCATCTCGATGAGCGGATGCCGGGTGGTGCGCTCGATCGACTTGAGCAGGTGCCGCTCGCGCGGCGCGACGAACAGCAGCGCCTGACCCGAGCGGCCCGCGCGACCGGTGCGGCCGATGCGGTGCACGTAGGACTCGGTGTCGTGCGGGATGTCGTAGTTGACGACGTGCGAGATGCGATCCACGTCGAGACCGCGGGCGGCCACGTCGGTGGCGACCAGGATGTCGAGCGCGCCCGACTTCAGCTGGCCGATGGTGCGCTCACGCTGGTTCTGCGCGATGTCACCGTTGATCGCCGCGGCGGAGAAACCACGCGAGCGCAGCTTCTCGGCCAGCTCCTCGGTGGCCTGCTTGGTGCGGACGAAGATGATCATCGCCTCGAAGTCCTCGACCTCGAGCACGCGGGTGAGGGCGTCGAGCTTGCGCTGATGCGACACCTGCACCCAGCGCTGGGTGATGTTGGTGTTGGTCTGCGACTTGGACTTGACCGTGATCTCGATCGGGTCGTGCAGGTACTGCTTGGAGATCTTGCGGATCGCGCCCGGCATGGTCGCCGAGAACAGCGCGACCTGCTTGTCCTCGGGCGTGTCGGCCAGGATGCGCTCGACGTCTTCCTGGAAGCCCATCTTGAGCATCTCGTCGGCCTCGTCGAGCACCAGGTAGCGCAGCTGGGACAGATCCAGCGTGCCCTTCTCCAGGTGATCGATGACGCGGCCCGGGGTACCGACCACCACGTGCGCGCCGCGGCGCAGGCCCGACAGCTGCACGCCGTAGCTCTGCCCGCCGTAGATGGGCAGCACGTGCAGGCCGGGGATGTGCGCGGAGTACTTGCCGAAGGCCTCGGCGACCTGGATGGCGAGCTCCCGGGTGGGCGCGAGCACCAGCGCGCTCGGCTTCTTCTGCGCGGTGTCCAGACCCATCAGGATCGGGATCGCGAAGGCCGCGGTCTTGCCGGTGCCGGTCTGCGCCAGACCGACGACATCGGCGCCGGTGAGCAGCGGCGGGATGGTCGCCGCCTGGATCGGGGACGGGGACTCGTAGCCCACATCGGCGATGGCCGCCAGGATGCGGTCATCGATCCCGAGATCGGCGAAGGTCGGGCCTTCGTCGTGCCTGTCGTCGTCGGCAGGAACGCTGTCGACCTCATTAGTACTCATTGAGCTGCAGTTTACTGCCTGGCGGTAGCTGGACCGGCCACCGGGTGAATACGGTGAGACCTATGCAACTGCAGAACGGGTCAGCGCATCAGCGACCGGCGGCGGACGGGGTGACGATCGCCGTCGTCCAATTCGCTCCCCAGACCGAGCCGACGGCCAATCTGGCCGCCCTGCGCGAGCACGTCCGCGCCGCCGCGGCGGCGGGCGCGAAGGTGGTGCTCGCGCCCGAATACTCGATGTTTGCGGTGACCCGGCTCGACGAGCGGGTGGTGGCCGTCGCCGAGCCGCTCGACGGCCCGTTCGGCACCGGTCTGCGCGCCCTCGCCGCCGAATTCGGGGTGTTCCTGATCGCGGGCATGGTCGAGCGGACGAGCCGGGAGGCCACCCGGATCAGCAACACCCTGCTGGCCGCCGGACCCGACGGCGAGCTGGTCGCGGTGTACCGGAAGGTGCATCTCTACGACGCGTTCGGGCATCTGGAATCGGATGTGGTCGAGCCGGGTCCGCTCGTGGCGCCCGCCACCTTCGAGGTCGACGGTGTGATCTTCGGCATGCAGACCTGTTTCGATCTGCGATTCCCGGAGGGGTGTCGGCGTGTCGCGGCGGCGGGCGCGCACGTGCTGCTGCTGCCCGCGCAGTGGATTCCCGGCCCGGCCAAGGTCGAACAGTGGACCACGCTGCTGCGCGCCCGCGCGATCGAGAACACCGTCTACGTGGCCGCGGCCGATCAGTGCGCGCCGCGTGGCGCGGGCGCGTCGATGATCGTCAACCCGGCGGGCACGGTGCTGGCCGAGCTCGGTGACGACCCCGGCGTCCTCACCGCGACGGTCGATCTCGGGCACGTGGCGCGGGTGCGCACCGCCAACCCGAGCCTGTCGCTGCGCCGGTTCGCGATCAGCGAGCGCGTATCGCCGGAGCCGGTCGCGGAGTAGCGTTCGAGACGTGGTCTATCCGGATCGCGCCGCGGCAGGCCGGGTCCTCGGCAAGGCGCTGGAACACCTGCGGGCGCCACGTCCGCTGGTGCTCGGGCTACCGCGCGGCGGTGTGCCGGTGGCGGCCGCGGTGTGCGGGGTCATCGCCGCCGAACTCGACATCCTGCTGGTGCGCAAGCTGGGGCTGCCCTGGCAGCCGGAGCTGGCCATGGGCGCGCTCGGCGAGACCGGCGTGCTGGTCGTCAACCGCGACGTGGTCGAGCGCAGCGGGGTCACCCAGGAAGCCTTCGACGAGGTCGAGCGCGACGAGCGGATCGAGCTGGCGCGCAGGCAGCACGCCCTGCGGGTGCGTGACCCGGTGCCGCTGGGCGGGCGCGCGGTGGTGATCGTCGACGACGGCATGGCCACCGGGGCCACCGTGCTGGCCGCGTGCCGGGTGGCGGCGACGCAGCGCCCGGACCGGCTGGTGGTCGCGATGCCGGTGTCCTCGCCCGAGGCGGCGCGCCGGGTCCGGCGCGAGTGCGACGAGCTGATCTGCCTGTGGACGCCGGCCGATCTCGGCGGCGTCGGCATGGCCTACCACGACTTCCACCAGCTCGACGACGAGGAAGTCCGCGCGCTGCTGAGCTAGCTCAGCCGAAGCACTGCCCTTCGCCCCGGTAGGTCGGCACGGTGGTGCGCGAACCGGATTCGTCGACCAGGTGGATGCGGTCGAAGCGCTCACACAGCTCGCCCGCCTTGGCGTGCCGGAACCAGACGCGGTCGCCGATCGCGAGTTCGGCGCCCCCGGCCAGCGGCGTCTGCACCTCGCCCGCGCCCTCGGAACCGAGCAGCTTCAGCCCGGCGGGCCACACCGGCAGCGGCACCCGGCTGGGCCCGGCCGGACCGGAGGCGATGTAGCCGCCCGCGAACACGGTGGCGATGGTCGGGGTCGGCTTGCGCAGCACCGGCGTCGCGAAGAACAGCGCCGGGCGCGGGGTGAACGAGCGGTAGTGGTCGAACAGGGTCGGCACGTACAGCCCGGAACCCGCGGTCACCTCGGTGACGTCGGGATCGCCGATCGAGACCTCGATCGAGCCGGTGCCGCCGCTGTTGACGATCTCGAGCGGCCCGGTGACCATGCGCACGGCGTCGAGCACCTCGCCGCGCCTGCGGCCGATCTCGCGCGCGGACAGCCGCTTGACCACCCGCACGGCCGGGTTGCTGTCGGGCAGGCCGGCGATCTGGGCCTCGTAGGTCATCACGCCCACCACGTCGAAGCCGCGCCTGCGTGCCTCGGTGGCCAGCACCGCGGCCTGGCCCGGGTCGCGCACCGGGGAGCGCCGCACGCCCAGGTGCAGCGGGCCGATCCGCAGCGAGGCGTCGACGTCGAGGCAGACCCGGGGATGGACCAGGTCGGTGCCGAGGGCGGCGCGGGTGAGTTCGAGCTGGGCGACGTCGTCGATCATCAGGGTGATCGCGCGCAGCAGCTCGGGTGAGCCCGCCAGTTCGGCCAGCGCGGCCCGGTCGGTGACGGGGTAGCCGAGCAGGATGTCGCCCGCGCCGAGGCGGGCGAGCCAGATGGCCTCGCGCAGCGAGTAGGCCATGATGCCGGCGAAGCCGTCGCGGGCGGTGAGTCCGTCGCCGAGCACCCGCTCGAGCACGGCGCGGCAGCGCACCGACTTGCTGGCGACCCGGATCGCGACGCCGTTCGCGCGGCGGACCAGGTCGGCGGCGTTGGCGTCGAGCGCGGCGAGGTCGAGCGCCGCCAGCGGCGGGTCGAGGTCGGCGGTCGCCGCGTGCAGCGGGTGCAGCGATGTCGTCTGGGTCACTCGACTACTGAACCACCTATTTGGTCAGGCGTCCAGCATCGCGGCGGATCAGGCTTCGACGGCCTTGAGCGTCAGGCAGCCGACCAGATCGTCGATGACGACGAGGGTGGTCTCGTCGTTACCGTCGGCGAGCCAGCGCAGGACCGCGCCGTGCAGCACCGAGACCATGTAGGTGGCGATCGAGTCGAGCGGCTCGAGCCACTGGGTGCCCGAGTGCCGGGCGCACAGACCGAGGAAGCCGATCGCCTCGTCGTCGAGCTCACGGAACAAAGCGGTAGCCGTGGGATCGCCGACGGTGCCGCCCGAGGGCGACCAGCGCTCCCGCAGCGTCTGCAGCGCGGTCTCGTACGCGGCGACCTGACGCTCCGGCGCGGCTTTCACCAGCGGCCAGTAGGCGCTCAGCCCGGCGTGCAGGAAGATCCGCAGGGCGCGCACGCCCGCGGCATCGGTACTCGCTGCGGCTTGCTCGACGGCCTGACATACAGCGGGCCGCAGCGCGGTTTCGGTAAGTTCACGACTGGCGCTCAACGACAACTCCTCGGCAACAAATTTCGCTGCCCGCGGCGATGCGAGCTAGTGGATGAGGACGACCGTTGCGGATCAACCTATCCAGCGAGCTCGATCTTAGAAGGTTTTCTGGATTCACGAACTGCTTCAGTCGTGTTTTTCAGACTGAAAGATTGTTTTGTTATCCGAATGCGACCTTTTGTAAAACCGACCATACGGCTTGAATAGCGCACATTCCCCCGCATTCGGCGCCCCGACGGCCCGATTTCGCAGTTCTAGTCGATGGTACAAGTATGCGCAGGTCACGGCCGCTCCCTGTGGGCGACGGCACAGTGGCACCCGGCGAAACGGACACAACACAGTGCGTGTCGGATCCGCGAACTCCCTCCCCGGCGCGCCGGTGGCGTCGATAACCTGGTCAAGTGACTCTCTCGCCTCCTGCCGACCAGTTCGCCCTCAGCGGCACCTTCAATTTCCGCGATGTGGGCGGGCTCCGTACCGCCGACGGTACGACGACGCGCCCCGGCGTGCTGCTGCGCTCGGCCCAGCTGAGCGGCCTCGACGCGAAGGGCCACGACACGCTGCGCGGCCTGGGCGTCACCGACGTGCACGACCTGCGCGGCCTGGGGGAGATCGACCACATCGGCCACGACGTGCTCCCCGCGGGCGTGCGGCTGCACATCACGCCGTTCGACTCGCGGATGGAGCAGGCGCCCCCGCACGAGGCGCAGACCGTCTCGGCGCGGGCGCACATGCTCGAGGTCTACCGGCAGTTCCCGGTGATGCCGGAGGCGCACGCCGCGATCACCCGGCTGGCCGGCTCCGTCGTCGCTGGCGAGGGCGCCGCGCTGGTGCACTGCGCCGCGGGCAAGGACCGCACCGGCTGGGCGGTGGCCACCCTGCTGCGCGCGGTCGGCGTCACCGAGGACGACGTCTACGCCGACTACCTGGCCAGCAATGCCGCCGTCGCGCCGCTGCGCGTGCTGCTCGAACCCAAGATCGGCAACGGCGCCGCGCTGTCCGACGACCTGCTCGGCGTGCACGAGGAGTACCTGCGCACCGCCGACGCCACCGTCGCCGACGCCTACGGCGACACCGAGGGCTACCTGGCCGCCATCGGCCTGACCGGCGAGCTACGCACGCAGCTGCGCGCCCGGCTGCTGTGAGCTAGAGCCCGCTGACGCGGCGCTGCCGCATCGGCAGCACCGCGCGGACCAGACCGTCGGCCTCGATGCTCACCAGATTGCCGGTGTGGAACCAGCTTCCGCTGAACCGGGCGGCCGAGGCGTCCGGGTCGTTCCAGTAGCGCCTGCTGACATTCGGTCCGCGGCACAGCAATTCGCCGCGGCCCGCGTCGGCATGCGGTCCGGCCAGCGCCAATTCCGTTCCGCCGAAGGCGAAGCCGAGGGTGGAGGTGGACTCGGTGCGGTCGGTGTCGTCGACCATCAGGCCGATGCCGCTGGTCTCCGTGGCGCCCCACACCGACCACTGCCTGGCGGCGGGGAAAGCCGCGCGCAGGGCCGCGGTCAGGCTGGCCGGTGCCGCGGCGGCGGCGCGTTCGGAGCGGTGACAGGCCTTGCTGATCCGCCGCACCCCGGCCCCGCCCCCGCGCGCGGCCAGCGCGGGCAGCAGGCCGGCGAACAGGCGCGGCGTGCCCGAGACCGTGTCGATCCGCTCGGCGGTGAGCACGTCGGCCAGATCGCGCGCGCCCGGCGCCAGCACCACGGTCCCGCCCACGGCGAAGGTGGGCAGCAGCTGGTCGACACAGCCGCTGGCGTGGGCCAGCGGCAGCAGCACCAGGTTGCGCAGGCCGTCGGCGGGCAGGTCGAGGGCCCCGATCACCGACGACACGGCCGAGAGCAGGTTCTCGTTGCTCAGTTCCACGCCGGTGGGCACCGGTCGCCGGGCCGCGGTGCCGGTGTAGCAGAGCAGCGCCGGGTCGTCGAGTGCGGCGCCGTCGTCGATGTAGGCGGCGCTGTCGGGCAGCGGACCGTCGGGGCCGAGCACGAAATCGGCACTGCTGTCGGCGATCACCCGCTCGGCGACCGCGGGCGGCAGCGAGTCCGGCACGAGCACCGGCACGGCGCCGGACAGCAACGCGCCGAGGAAGGCCTGCACCCACCGCGCGCTGGTCGGCATGTGCACCGCGACCCGGTCGCCGTAGCCGATGCCGTGGTCCTGCAGGCCGCCCGCGATCCGCGAGGCGCTGTGCCACAGCTCGCGATAGGTCAGCCGGGGGCCGCCGACCTCGACGACGGCCTCCCGGCCGGTGAACGAGTGCACGCGCAGATCGAGCAGTTCGGTGAGGGCCGGGCTGAGGTCGCCGTAGCGCAGCACGCCGTCGGAACCCCTGGTCAGCCGGCCGGCCGCACCCCCGGTGGGGAACTCGATGATGGTCGCGCCCGGTTCGTGCTCGCTCTGACCCATCCGGACCTCCACGTACGTCGATGCAGCACCGCACCTGTGACTATATGACGTGGATCACATCGTTGTCAGGCACTCGGCGGGGTCATTCGCCGCGGTAGGTCGCCTTGCCCGGCCCGATCTCCAGGAAGCTGCGCACCGCGCCGCGCAGATCGGCGGTGGCGAACAGCTCGCCCGAGACCGCGGGGGTCACCGAATCCGCGTGTGCCACACCGCCGGAACGCCACGCCTCGATGATCTGCTTGGTGGCGCCGTGCGCGCGGGTCGGTCCCGCGGCCAGCCGGGCGACGAGCTCGCGGGCGGCGGTGTCGACGTCCTCGTGGACCGCGTTGACCACGCCCCACTCGGCCATCGTGGCGGCGTCGTAGAGGTCGCCGGTCATCACGAACTCGCGGGCGCGGCCCGATCCGGCGCGCTCGGCCAGGCGCTGCGGGCCGCCCATCGACGGGGTCAGCCCCACCACGGTCTCGACCAGGCCGAACTTGGCCTTGGGCGCGGCCAGGATGATGTCGCAGGCCAGCGAGACCTCGAAGGCCGCGGTGAGCGTGAGCCCGTGCGCGGCGAAGACCACCGGGCACGGCAGCGCCTCGATCGGATGGATGAGGTTCGCGAACAGGTCGCTCCACAGCCGGGCGCCCTCCTCGACGGTGAGCCCGTCGAAGATGTTGACGTCCACCCCGCCCGAGACGACCTTGCCCTCGGCCCGGATCAGCACCGCGCGCGGCGGCTGCTTGCCCAGCGCGGCGACGTCGGCGATCAGCGAGTCCATGAGCCGCCGGTCGAACAGGTTCAGCGGCGGATGATCGATGGTGATCGTCGCGATCTCGGCACCGGCGTCGGTGAAGTCGCGGATCAGGCGGGTGGGCTGCGTTGCGCTCATCCCGTCAGCGTAGAACCGGGCGGGAACCCGGTGGAGATGGTGCCCACATCGTGGAACCGACGCGGTGTCGGCACTCGTTGACATGATGAGTTGTCGGGGACCTCGGTGCCCTACAGTTCGTTTTGCCGGGCGAAGAGGAGGACGACGCCGTGTTCAACAAAGCGATCGAGAAGGCCGTGGTCGACGTGCTCGACACCGGATCCAAGCTGCAGGCGCCCGCCGTGCGCCGCTACGTCGCCTATCTACGTGAGCGTCATCCCGGCGAGAGTCCCGCCCAGCTCGTCGAACGACTGGAGAAGCAGTACCTGCTCGCCGTCACCGGCAGCGGCGCCGCGGTCGGCGCGACCGCGGCGGTGCCCGGCGTCGGCACCCTGGCCGCGCTCGGCGCGATCAGCGCGGAGACCGCGTTCTTCATGGAGGCCTCCGCGCTGTTCACCCTGGCCAGGGCCTATGTGCACGGCATCGAGCCGGAGGACAAGGAAGCCAGGCGCGCGCTGGTGCTGGCCGTCGTCCTCGGCGACGCGGGCATGGCCATCGTGCAGAAGGGCCTGGGCACCTCGTCCAAGAACTGGGCGGCCACGCTGGCCAACAAGGTGCCCGGCATGGCCTCGATCAACAACCGGCTGCTGCAGCAGTTCATCAAGCGCTTCATCACCAAGCGGGCCGCGCTGATGGCGGGCAAGATCCTGCCCGCGGGCATCGGCGCCGCCATCGGTGGCGCGGGTAACCGCGCGCTGGGCAAGGTGACGATCGACAACGCGCGCAAGGCTTTCGGGCCCGCGCCCGCGTTCTGGCCGAGCCCGCTGCACCCGGTGATCGACGCCGACCCGCTCCCCGCCATCGACTCGCCGTCGGCGAAGACGCAGTGAGCCGCGCCCACGGCGACGCCGTGCGGTTGCGCGGTGTCGGCAAGCAGTACGAGCTCGTCGGCGCCGTGCACGACATCGCGTTCGCGGTGCCGACCGGCTCGGTGACCGCGCTGGTGGGCCCGGCGGGTGCAGGCAAGTCGACCGTGCTGCGGATCGTCCTCGGTCTGCAGCAGCCGACCACCGGCACCGTCGAGCACGGGCTGCCGGGCACGGGTCCGGGCAGCGTCGGCGCGGTGCTCAACCCGCGGGGGCTGCATCCGGGACGCACGGTCCGCGAGCACCTGCGCTGTTATGCCCCGGTCGCCGGGGTGTCGCGGCGGCGGGTCGAGGCGGTCCTCGCGGACACCGGGCTGGCCGCTGTCACCGATACCGTTGTGGCCCAGCTGCATCCGGGTCAACAGACCCGGCTGGCGCTGGGCACCGCGCTGCTGGCCGATCCCCCGCTGCTCGTGCTCGACGATCCGTTCGCCGGTGCCGAGGGCCTCGACCGCGGCTGGCTGCACGAGGTACTGCGCGGGCACGTCGGCCGTGGCGGCACCGTGCTGCTGAGTTCGGACAAGCTCGCCGATGTGGTGGCCACCGCCGATCAGCTGGTCGTGCTGAGCGAGGGCGCGGTCGTCTGGCAGGGCACGCCCGCGCGGTTGCGGCGCGGTCATCCGGACCGGCTCGTCGTGGCCGCCTCGCCCTCGATCGCGCTGGCCACCGCGCTGGCCGCGCGCGGTTTCACCGACGCGGTGATGCGTCCCGACGGCCGCCTGGCCGTCGCCGAGGCCGACGAGGCCACCATCCGCGCGGTCGCCGAGACCGCGCAGGTGCGCATCGGCAGCATCGTCGCCGATCCGATCCATCCCGATCGGGTGCTGGCCTCGCTTACCAAGCCCCGCGGCCACCGGCCCGCCGTGCCCGCGCCGCCCGCGGGTGCGGCCACCTTCGCCCCGGCGCCGACCTCGTATGGGATGCCACGATGACCACTGTGCTGCCCGCCGATCTCGTTCCCGGCATCGAGTCCGAGGCACGCAAGGTGCTGGCCCTGCGCCCGACCCGGCTGCTACTGGCCGCCCCCGTCGCGCTGGCGCTGGTCGCCACGCTGATCACCGCCGTCATGGCGGGTCCGGCGGATCCGGACGGCCAGCCGGTCACCGGCGCCGCGACCATCGGGCTCTATCTCGGCTCGGCCGCGGTGACGGTCGTGGCCGCGCTGCTCGGCATCGCCGCGACCGGCGGCGAGTACCGGCAGCGGACCATGGCGCTGACCGTGCTGTTCGCGCCGGATCGCGACCGGCTGGTCACCGCGAAGTACGCGACCACCGCCGCGTTCGCCTTCCTGGTGGCGCTGGCCGCCGAAGTGGTGAGCGTGGTGGCGCTGCTGGCCGCCGCGCGCGGCAAGGCCGAATTCGGCTGGCGGCTGTTCGAGGTGCTCGGCGCCGGACTGCTGGTGGCGATGTGCTGGGCGGTGCTGGGAGCGGGCATCGGCCTGCTGCTGCGCACCGTGAGCGGCGCGGTGTGGCTGGTGCTGGGCTGGGCGTTCGTGCTCGAACCGCTGATCTGGATGGTGGCCAAGGGATTCGGCGCCGGTGGCTTCGCCGCCATCCTGCCCGTCTCGGCGACCGTCGCCGGGGTCAGCGCCGGTTCCTTCGCCGACGCCGAGGTGTTCGCGCCGACGCCCGCCGCCCTGGTGGTGCTGTTGCTCTGGACCACCGCGATCGGTGCCGCGGGCTGGTGGGACCTGCGCCGGCGCGACCTGTAGGCCCGATGGCGACCACCACACCGGGGTGGATCCGCAGACTGTGGCGGTTGAGCCTGCGGCATCCCCGCCTGCTCGCCGGCATCGGCGCCGCGGTCCTGGCCGGGGCCGTCGTCTCGATCGCGGCGCCGCTGGCCACCAAACGCGCCGTCGACGCCGCGGTCGCGGGCGACACCGCGGTCATCGGCAGCGCCGCCGCCCTGCTCGCGCTGCTCGCGGCGGGCCGGTTCGCCGCCACCTTCGCACGCAGGCTCTGGGCGGGCAAGCTGTCGCTGGAAGTGCAGCACAGCCTGCGGGTCTCGCTGCTCGGCGCGCTGCAACGCCTCGACGGCGCGGGCCAGGACGCCATCCGCACCGGCCAGGTGGTGTCCCGCTCGATCACCGACCTGCAACTCGTGCAGGGCCTGCTGGCGATGGTGCCGTGGTCGGGCCTGGCCGTGCTGCAATTCGTGCTGTCGGCGGTGGTAATGGTGTGGCTGAGCCCGCCGCTGGCCCTGGCCGCGCTGCTGGTGGCGCCCGCCATGGCGGTGGTGGTGCTGCGGCTGCGGCCCCGCCTGTACGCGGCGACCTGGTCGGCCCAGCAGCGGGCCGCCGATCTCGCCGAACACGTCGAGCAGACCGTCACCGGTGTGCGGGTGGTGAAGGGCTTCGGGCAGGAGGCCCGGATGGTCGACGTGCTCGAGGACCACAGCCGCCGCCTGTTCGCCGAGCGGCTGCGCGCGGCCAGGATCAACGCCAGGTTCGCGCCGGTGGTCTCGGCGCTGCCGCAGGCCGGGCTGGTCGCGGTGATCATCGTCGGCGGGGTGCTGGCCCGGCACGGCGCGATCGGCGTCGGCACCTTCCTCGCGTTCACCGCCTACCTGGCCACGATGACCTCGGCGGCCCGCACGATCACCTCGGTGATCATCATGGGCCAGCTCACCAAGGCCGCCGTCGACCGGGTGTTCCAGGTGATCGACGCCGCGCCGGTGCTGGTCGACCCGGACCGTCCCGCGGCGGTGCCAGAGGGCCCGCTCGGCCTCGAATTCGAGGGGGTGCGGTTCGGTTTCGACGCCGAACAGCCGGTGCTGCACGACCTCGACCTCACCGTGCGGCCGGGCGAGACAGTGGCCGTCATCGGGCCCGCCGGCTCGGGCAAGTCGACACTGTCGCTGCTGCTGCCCCGTTTCTACGCGCCCGACGCGGGCCGGATCAACCTGGTCGGCACCGACGGCACCCGCGTGGACGTGGCCGACCTGCGCGCCGAGGACCTGCGCGGCGCGCTCGGCGTGGTCTTCGACGATCCCTTCCTGTTCTCCGACACCATCGCCGCCAATATCGCCCTCGGCCGGCCGGAGGCCACCGACGCCGAGATCAGGGCCGCCGCGACGGCGGCCGCCGCGGACGACTTCATCACCGCGCTCCCCGACGGCTACGACACCGTGGTCGGCGAACGCGGGCTGACCCTGTCCGGCGGGCAGCGCCAGCGCGTCGCCCTGGCCAGGGTGCTGCTCACCCGCCCGCGCGTGCTCGTCCTCGACGACGCCACCTCCGCGGTCGACGCGGTGACCGAGGCGGAGATCTTCCGCAGGCTGCCCGACCCGGGCGGGCGCACCACGTTGATCCTGGCGCACCGCGAATCGACCCTGGCCCAGGCCGACCGCGTCATCCGGCTGCCCGGGCCCGTCGGCTCGGTCGTCCCCACCGCGCCGACGTCGGCGAAGCATCTGCCCGAGAGCGGCAGACCCCGGTCGATGGCGGCGGCCTCGGCCGACCTCAGCGAGACACCGGAACTGCGCGCCGCCGTCGACGCGCTGCCCCCGGCCACCGAACAGCCCGGCCTGCCCGGCGACCTGCGCGCGCCCCAACCCGGCTTCGGCCTGCGCGCGCTGCTGCGCCCGGTGCGCGGCCTGGTCGCCACGGTCATGCTGCTGCTGACCGCCGACGCGCTGATCGGCGTGGCCTTCCCACCGCTGGTCCGCTACGCCATCGACACCGGCGTCACGGCGGGTGACGGCACCGCGCTCGCCGTCGCGGGCGCGATCGGCATCGCCCTGGTGCTGGCCGGGCTGCTGGTGGGGGCCGCCGTCACCGTGCTCACCGCGCGCACCGGCGAACGGGTGCTGTTCGGCCTGCGGGTCCGCAGCTACGCCCAGTTGCAGCGCCTCGGGCTGGACTACTACGAGCGCGAACTGTCCGGCCGGATCATGACCAGGATGACCACCGACGTCGACGCCCTGTCGACGTTCCTGCAGACCGGCGTCGCCACCGGCCTGGTCGGCCTGATCACCCTGGTCGGCGTCGCCGTCGGCCTGGTCTTCATCGATGCCGGGCTGGCCCTGGTGGTGCTGGGCACCGTGCCGCCGATGCTGCTGGCCACGCTGGCCTTCCGCCGGGTGTCCTCGACCGCCTACACGGTCTCGCGTGAGCGGGTCTCGGTGGTCAACGCCGACTTCCAGGAGAACATCGCCGGCCTGCGCGCGGTGCAGGCCGCGCGCAACGAGCCCAGCGCGGCCCGCCGCTTCGCCGAGTACTCGCACCGCTACCGCGACGCCCGCATGCGCGCCCAGCGCGCCATCGCGGCCTATTTCTCCTTCGGCCAGGCCTGGGCCGATCTGGCGCTGGCGGTGGTGGTCTACCTGGGCGCGAACGCGGTCGCCGAGGGCCGCACGACGACGGGCACCCTGGTCGCCTTCGTGCTGTACCTGGGCCTGCTGTTCGCGCCGATCCAGGAGCTGTCGCAGGTGTTCGACGGCTATCAGCAGGCCAGGGTGGGGCTGCGCCGGATCGGCGATCTGCTGCGCACCGAGTCGTCCATCGCGGCCGATCCGCCGGACGCGATCGCCGTCGACCGGCTCGACGGCGAGATCGTCTTCGACGACGTCCACTTCCGCTACCCCGGCGCCAACGCCCCCGCGCTGGACGGCGTCTCCTTCACCGTGCCCGCGGGCCGGACCCTGGCACTCGTCGGCGCGACCGGCGCGGGCAAATCCACCATCGTGAAGCTGCTGGCGCGCCTCTACGACCTCCCCGACGATCCCGCGGCCGGTGCGATCCGGGTCGACGGGGTCGATTTGCGTAAATTTCTGCTCACCGATTACCGGCGGCGGCTGGGAATTGTGCCGCAGGAAGCTCACTTGTTCACCGGCGACGTGGCGAGCAACATCGCATTCGGGCAACCTTTCGCCACACCGGTGGACATCGGCACCGCGGCATCCAACGTCGGCGCGGCCGAGATGATCGCCGGATTACCGCAGAAAATGAACCAACCGGTCGGTGAAAGAGGTCGGGGATTATCCGCCGGACAGCGTCAGCTGATCGCGCTCGCGCGGGCCGAATTGGTCGATCCCGACCTGCTGTTGCTCGACGAGGCCACCTCCACCCTCGACCCGGAGACCGAGGCATCGGTCCTGGTAGCGAGCAGATCGCTGGCGCGTGGTCGCACCACCGTCGTCGTCGCGCACCGGCTGGCCACCGCCGCGCGCGCCGACCTGATCGGCGTCGTCGAGCAGGGCCGGATCGTCGAGTTCGGAACCCACGAGGAACTGCTCGCCCGCGACGGACGTTACGCGCGACTCTGGGCTGCGGGCATCGCGGCGGAGGGAATAGGGTCGGCGCGTGACCGGTCGTGATCGAGGAGATCGGGTCAGTAGCAACGCCGGTTAGGCCCTGGGCATATGCTCGGTGAGGGCGCATCGGCAGCCATCCGCTGATACCCCTGCCGGGCACGTCACAAACGTCGCAGCGCGAAGAACGAAATGAGGCGAACACCAGCTGTGAGCAGCTCAACTTCCCAGTTCGGACAGAACCAGTGGCTAGTCGACGAGATGTATCAGAAGTTCAAACAGGACCCATCGTCGGTCGACGCGAGTTGGCACGAGTTCCTCGCCGACTACACCCCCGAGGCGAGTACCGAATCCGGTAACAGCCAGGCGGCCGCTCCGGCCCCGGCCGCACCCGCTCCCGCGGCAGCCGCTCCTGCTCCCGCTCCGGCCGCCGCGGCGCCCAAGCCGGCTCCCGCGCCGGCCCCGGCTCCCGCGCCGAAGCCCGCCGCGGCCACCGTGCGCGCGCCGCAGACCACGCCTGCCCCGGTGTCGAACGCGCCGGCCACCACCGCGCCGAAGACGGCCGTCGCCACCGCCGACGAGTCCAAGGTGCTGCGCGGCCCCGCCGCGGCCATCGCCAAGAACATGTCGGCCTCGCTGACCATCCCCACCGCGACCTCGGTGCGCGCGATCCCGGCCAAGCTGATGATCGACAACCGCCTGGTGATCAACAACCACCTGGCCCGCACCCGCGGCGGCAAGATCTCGTTCACCCACCTGCTCGGCTACGCGATCGTGCAGGCGGTCAAGGCGTTCCCGAACATGAACCGCCACTTCGCCGAGATCGACGGCAAGCCCAACGCGGTCACCCCGGCCCACACCAACCTGGGCCTGGCGATCGACCTGGCGGGCAAGGACGGCAACCGCTCGCTGGTCGTCGCCGCCATCAAGGGCACCGAGGACATGAGCTTCGGCCAGTTCCACACCGCCTACGAGGACATCGTCCGCCGCGCCCGCGAGGGCAAGCTCGGCGCCGACGACTTCTCCGGCGTCACCATCTCGCTGACCAACCCCGGCACCATCGGCACCGTCCACTCGGTGCCGCGCCTCATGCCGGGCCAGGGCGCGATCATCGGTGCGGGCGCCATGGAGTACCCGGCCGAGTTCCAGGGCATGAGCGACGAGCGCCTCGCCGAGATCGGCGTGGGCAAGCTGATGACGCTCACCTCCACCTACGACCACCGGATCATCCAGGGCGCCGAGTCCGGCGACTTCCTGCGCACGATCCACAACCTGCTGATCTCCGACGAGTTCTACGACGAGATCTTCCACGGCCTCGGCGTGCCGTACGAGCCGGTCCGCTGGCGCAAGGACATGAGCGAGCGCGGCGTCGACAAGAGCGCCCGCGTGCTCGAGATGATCGCGGCCTACCGCAACCGCGGTCACCTGATGGCCGACACCGACCCGCTGCGCCTGGTCAAGGACAAGTTCCGCAGCCACCCCGACCTCGACGTCACCGAGCACGGGCTCACCCTGTGGGACCTGGACCGCACCTTCAACGTCGCCGGCTTCCACGGCCAGGAGCGGATGAAGCTGCGCGACGTGCTGTCGATCCTGCGCGACGCCTACTGCCGCCACGTCGGTGTGGAGTACACCCACATCCTCGACGTCGAGCAGCTCAAGTGGATCCAGGACCGGGTCGAGCAGAAGCACGTCAAGCCGACGGTCGCCCAGCAGAAGTACATCCTGAACCGCCTCAACGCCGCCGAGGCGTTCGAGACGTTCCTGCAGACCAAGTACGTCGGCCAGAAGCGCTTCTCGCTCGAGGGCGCCGAGGCCGTCATCCCGATGATGGACGCCACCATCGACCAGTGCGCCGAGCATTCGCTCGACGAGGTCGTCATCGGCATGCCGCACCGCGGCCGCCTCAACGTGCTGGCCAACATCGTCGGCAAGCCCTACTCGAAGATCTTCACCGAGTTCGAGGGCAACATGAACCCGGCGGCCACCCACGGCTCCGGCGACGTGAAGTACCACCTCGGCGCCGAGGGCCAGTACCTGCAGATGTTCGGCGACAACGAGATCGCGGTCTCGCTCACCGCCAACCCCTCGCACCTGGAGGCGGTCGACCCGGTCCTCGAGGGCCTGGTGCGCGCCAAGCAGGACCTGCTGGACAAGGGCGACGGCCCTGAGGGCTTCTCGGTCATGCCGCTGATGCTGCACGGCGACGCCGCGTTCGCCGGTCAGGGCGTGGTCGCCGAGACGCTGAACCTGGGTGGCCTGCGCGGCTACCGCGTCGGCGGCACCATCCACATCGTGGTGAACAACCAGATCGGCTTCACCACCGCGCCGGAGAACAGCCGCTCCACCGAGTACTCCACCGACATCGCGAAGTTCATCGGCGCGCCGATCTTCCACGTCAACGGTGACGACCCGGAGGCCTGCGACTGGGTCGCGCGCCTGGCTGTCGACTTCCGCCAGAAGTTCCGCAAGGACGTCGTCATCGACCTCGTCTGCTACCGCCGCCGGGGCCACAACGAGGGCGACGACCCCTCGATGACCCAGCCGGAGATGTACGACGTCATCGACACCAAGCGTTCGGTCCGCAAGGCCTACACCGAATCGCTGATCGGCCGTGGCGACATCTCCATGAAGGAGGCCGAGGACGCGCTGCGCGACTACCAGGGTCAGCTGGAGCGCGTGTTCAACGAGGTCCGCGAGCTGGAGAAGTACAGCCCGGAACCGTCGGAGTCCGTCGAGGACGACCAGAAGGTCCCCGCCACCGTGCAGACCGCGGTCGACAAGTCGGTCCTGCAGCGTATCGGCGACGCGTTCAACTCCCCGCCGGACGGCTTCAACGTGCACCCGCGCGTCAAGCCGGTGCTGGAGAAGCGCCGCGAGATGGCCTACGAGGGCAAGGTCGACTGGGCCTTCGCCGAGCTGCTGGCCTTCGGCACGCTGATCGACCAGGGCCACGACGTGCGCCTGACCGGTCAGGACTCGCGCCGCGGCACCTTCACCCAGCGCCACGCGGTCATCATCGACCGCCTCAACGCCAACGAGTACACCCCGCTGCACAACATCGGCTCGGAGAAGCCGGGCTGGTTCGCGGTGCACGACTCGGCGCTGAGCGAGTACGCCGCCGTCGGTTTCGAATACGGCTACTCCCTGGGCAACCCGAACGCGCTGGTGCTGTGGGAGGCCCAGTTCGGTGACTTCGTCAACGGCGCCCAGTCGATCATCGACGAGTTCATCTCCTCCGGTGAGGCCAAGTGGGGCCAGCTCTCCGACGTGGTGCTGCTGCTGCCGCACGGCCACGAGGGTCAGGGTCCCGACCACACCTCCGGCCGCATCGAGCGCTTCCTGCAGCTGTGCGCCGAGGGTTCGATGACTGTCGCGGTGCCGTCCACCCCGGCCAACTACTTCCACCTGCTGCGCCGCCACGCGCTCGACGGCATCCGTCGTCCGCTGATCGTCTTCACCCCGAAGTCGATGCTGCGCAACAAGGCCGTGGTGTCCGACATCAAGGACTTCACCGAGTCGAAGTTCCGTTCGGTGTTCGACGAGCCCACCTACGAGCAGGGCATCGGCGACACCGCCAAGGTCAAGCGCATCCTGCTGACCTCGGGCAAGCTCTACTACGAGCTCGCCGCCGAGAAGGCCAAGCACAAGCGCGAGGACGTGGCCATCGTCCGGGTCGAGCAGCTGTACCCGATCCCGACGTACCGCCTCAACGAGGCACTGGCCAAGTACCCCAACGCGACCGACATCGCCTGGGTCCAGGAGGAGCCCGCCAACCAGGGCGCCTGGCCGTTCTTCGGCCTGAACCTCCCCGAGGTCCTCCCCGACCGCCTCGGCAAGCTCCGCCGCATCTCCCGCCGCGCCATGTCGGCCCCGTCCTCGGGTTCGTCCAAGGTCCACGCGGTCGAACAGGCCGAGATCATCGCCGAAGCCTTCGAGCCCACGGCGTAATCCCTCCCCGCACAACGCCCGACGCCGGGTGGATCCCCCGATCCACCCGGCGTCGGCCGTTTCCGGGCGCCTACGTCCGCCCCTGTCGGCTTTCCTGTTTACGCGTTCAGGGTGATCCAGGCCTTGCCCGAGAGTTGTTCCAGGTCATGGTGGTTGGGGTAGGTGTCGGTGGTGGCCACGATGGTGGCCTCGACGCGGCCGGGGCCGGGAGCCATGCCCATGCCGGTGATCACGCCGTCGGGGGCGTGTTCGATGACGCCGTTGCTGTCGACCTTGTGGGACTGGGCGTTCGCGACGCCGGTATCGAGGTTCTTCCACCGCACCGAGACGCGATAGACGTCGCAGCTCTCGCCGGTCTGGACGATTTTCACGCGGACACCGAGTTGCCCGGCCTGCGGTTGCGGGACCGTCTCGGCATTGATGATGGCCGCGCAGCCGGTGCCCGGGATCCTGGCGAGGGTCGGGTTGAACTGGACGACCTGATCCGACGGCAATGCCGTGGCCGGACCGCTGAACCCGACGAGCGCGGTAACGGCCGCTGCGGCGGCCACCCCGACCCGAACCGAAACCCGTTGACCTTGTGTGCTTTTCAGACTCATGTCTGCGATTTCGCGACCCACCCGGCGATCGTTACCCACCGTAATGGTCTCAATACGGCAACGGCCGCTCTCAGAGATCTCTCAACCGCGCGGCACCCCGGCCTCATCGCGGCCAGGTAGCGTGCGGCACGAACCATCGATAGGAGCGTAGAAGTGAGCGGACGAAACGGCTTCCTGCTGCTCGGCGGGATCTCGTCGGTCGGCGCGGGCGCGGTGCACTTCATGGCCGCCGGGATGCACACCGAACATGCCACGTTGGCGCGATCGATGGTGGTGCTGGCCGCGATCCAGTGCGCGACCGGACTCGCGGTGCTGCTGAGCGAACGCCGGATCGTGGCGTCGGCGGTGCTGGCGGTGAACGCCTTCGCGGCGGCGATCTGGGCCTTCACCCGCTTCGCCGACATTCCGTGGATCACCGGACTGACCGCGGAGTCGCCGCAGGTGGCCGACACCGTGTGCGCCGCGCTCGGCGCGCTCGCCGCCGTGGCCGTCGGCATCGGCCTGCTCCGCCCCCAGGCGACGCTGCCACCGCTGCGGTCCGGAGTCGCGGCGGCCGCCGTGGGCGTGCTGGCGCTGGCGGCGATGCTCAACGGCGTCGGCCACGTGCACAGCCACGGCGAGACGGGCGACCACGCCCACGCCGCCGGCGAGGACCACGGCGACCACCACGACACCGGTTCCGCGTGGCCGCGCCCGTTCGACCCCACCCAGCCGATCGACCTGTCGGGTGTGCCCGGGGTGACCGCCGATCAGCAGCAGCGGGCCACCAACCTGATCCGCAGCACCCTCGACGGCCTGCCCGCCTTCGCCGATGTGTCGACCGTCGGCGCCCTCGGCTTCCGCTCGATCGGCGACGCGGCGACCGGCTACGAGCACTACATCAACACCGGCTACATCCGCGACGGCAACTTCCTCGACGCCACGCACCCGGAGTCGCTGGTCTACCGGGTCGACGGCGCGAACCGCACCCTGGTCTCGGCCATGTACATCGCCAACGGCAAGAAGATCGACGACCCGGCGCTCACCGATTTCGGCGGCTCGCTGATGCAGTGGCACGTCCACGACAACCTGTGCTGGAAGGCGGGCGACAACGGTCCCGTCGTCGCGGGCGTGACCGATGCCCAGGGCAACTGCCCGCCCAACTCGATCAACCCCGGTTCGGGCAATCCGATGGTGCACGTGTGGATCGCCCCGCACGAATGCGGCCCGTTCGCCGCGCTGGAGGGCCACGGCGCGGGCCAGGCGAGCGCCACCGACGGCAGGCGCACCGACACCTGCGGCGGCCACGATCACGGCGGCGGCCACAAGTAGCCGCGCTCAACTGGGCCGCACCGCCGCAGCGCGTCGATCGTGGTCTCCGGAGAGGTGTCGAACCCGGCCGCCCGCAGGGCCGCCACGCCGGCCGCGAGCAGGGCACCCGCTCTCACCACGAGGTGGGGCCGGTGCGGTCGAAGAAGCCACCGGTCGGGCCGTCCCGGTCCGCCGTCGCGAGGGCCACGACGGCGTCGGTGCCCTCGGTGACGGTCTGGAATCCACTGTGCCCGTTGAGGTCGGTCGCCGTATACCCGGGATCGACCGCGTTGACCCGCATCCCCGTCAGTTCCCGCGCGTACATGACGGTGACCATGTTCAGCGCCGCCTTGCTGCTGGGGTACCCGAGGGCAGGTGGCAGCAGGCCCGCGAATCTCGGCTCGGAGATTGTGGCGATCGATCCGACACCGCTGGAGACCATCACGATGCGCGGATGCCCGGAAGCGCGCAGCAGCGGCAGGAACGCGTTGGTGACGCGGATCGGCCCGAACACATTGGTCTCGAACACTTCCCGCAGCTCGTCGGGCACGGTGTCACCGGGCGCGGTACGCGACCCCGCGACGGCCGCGTTGTTGATCAGCACATCCAGCCGACCCGCGCCCGCCCGCACCGTCTCCGCCGCCGCGGCGACCGACTCGTCGGAGGTGACATCGAGCGGCACGAACCGCACATCCAGCCCGTCCGCGACGAATTCGGCAGCCGCCCGGGTACCACGCCCCACATCCCGAGCAGCGAGAAAAACCTGCCACCCCAGCCCACCCAGCCTGCGCACCGTCTCCCGGCCGAGCCCCTTGTTGCCCCCGGTAACCAGGGCGATCGTCTGTGTCATACCCCCAGATTCACCCCACCGAGCCCCCTCCACCAGGGCCACCAAGACCTAGGACCGCCGATCCACCCCTATCCCGCCGGCACCGCGCCCTCGATAACCCCTGTGGGCACAGGCTTATCCGCGTAGTGATGATCGACTCGTACCGGAAAGACACCCGCGTCGGCAGAACAGCTACTTCCTCAGGGCCCACAAAAGCAGCTCCGGGTGGCCGAGCAGTTCGCTGGGTGCGAGGGGCCCGGCGGCGGACTTCCGGGGCGCTCTCTGTTTGTCGCGGTCAGCCCGGCGTTCCCGCTCCCGAGCAGCGAGTTCCCGAGAGCTCTGTTTCGCGCGCTGGTCGATTTGCTCGAATTGATCCCGAATACGTTTGACCGCGGATGCGTGCTGGTCACCGAGATTCTCCAAACGCGCGATCGGATTCACTGCGGAGCCTCCTGTTCGTCGCTCGACGCCGTGGTAGGTGCCGTCGTGATGCTCGGGGCACGTCGGTGCTCCTGGTCGCTACCGGAGACCGCTCGGAGCAGGGGAAGCCCGGCCAGTGAGGGTTGAAGAGGTTGGGAAACGCTCGCGGGCACGGTGGCCCCCGGCGACCCGGACGAGACAATGTTCCCGACAGTTTGGATACCGCCGACCTTGGTCTCACCGACTTGAGTTCCACCAGTCTGAGCCCCACCAGACTGACTCCCGCCAGACTGAGCCCCACCAGACTGAGCCCCGCCAGCTTGAGCCCCACCAGACTGACTCCCGCCAGACTGAGCCCCACCAGCCTGAGCCCCGCCAGACTGAGCCCCACCAGACTGACTCCCGCCAGCTTGAGCCCCACCAGACTGACTCCCGCCAGCCTGAGCCCCACCAGACTGACTCCCGTCCCCCTGGGTTCCACCAGACTTGGCCGCACCGTCAGTACTCGAGCCCGGGGAATCCGATCCACTGGCCGTCGGGTCGTCCATCTTGTTGATCGAGTCGAGCACCGTCGCGATGCCTTCGCCACCCGACTTGATGGCCTCGCCACCAGCCTTGATGATGTCGTCGACATCATCGTCCAACGTGCCGACAGCCTTGATCAGGTCAGGAATGCTGCCAGTGATCTTGCTGGCCGAATCCAGCACGTTGGCGATGTCCCCAGGACGCCACTCACCGGCCTTACCCATGTCTGAGGTGCCGCCGGATTGGCTCCCGCCGCCGCTCTGCGACCCACCGGTCTGTGCCCCGCCGGCCTGACTTCCGCCGGATTGGTCCCCACCGGTCTGCGCCCCACCGGCTTGGCTTCCGCCGGATTGGTCCCCACCGGTCTGCGCCCCGCCGGCTTGGCTTCCGCCGGATTGGTCCCCACCGGTCTGCGCCCCACCAGGTTGAGTCCCGCCAGTCCCAGCCGCAGTATCCATCTGGCCTGCGACCGTCTGCAACGAACCTGCCACGGCGGTATCGGTTTCGGTGTTCAGTCCCGACACGAGTTGCACCTTGTTCTCGACATCCGGCTTGAACACCGAGTTCAGCCACTCAGTCGCGTACTGCTGCGGATCAAGAGACATCGGAACCACCAGGGTATTCGGGAAGTATCGCGCGCAGCTTCGCTGCCGCCTCTTCGGAACTCGAAGCGCCGAACCCGTTCTTGGCGTACTCCACCAGCTGGCAGACTTGCTGAAGTGACAAACCGGCGATGTTGTCGCTGAGGCATTCCTCGATAGCGGAGGCCTTCTGCGAAACCATCCGCTCGAGGGTGTCGGCAGCCGTAGTGACGGTGTCCGAGGCGAGGGACAGAGCTTCGGTATCGGCTGCTATCCCGACACTGAGCTGCGCCTGCACCTGCGACGCTGCAGCCGATCCCGCGGATTCGTTCCACACCGCATCCAATTGGCCCACCGCCGACTGCTGATCCACGACGAGGTCATTCAGCGTCACGGCCAGCTCGTTGCTGAGCGCGGTCGCGTAGGTTCGGAGCGCCTCCACACTCATACCCTGCTGTTGCTGATAGCCGTCCAGCAGTGTGTCAGGGCTCGTCTCGTGTGGGTACGCTCCGGTCCAGTCCTTGTACAGGGACATGAACTGTCCGAGCGCATTCAGTTTGCCGAGTCCCTGAGCCAAAATCCGATCGACATCGGTATCACCTTGCTCGGTGCTCCCCTGCATCAGAGGGTCCCGTCGACCGCGCCGATGCCGGCTGCCGCTGTGTCGTCCGTTCCGACGATCGCGTTCTTGCTGATCGTCAAGCCACTGCCGTGCTGCTCCAGAGCGGCGGCCCAGCCGGCGACCTGAACGCCGATCGCTTCCATCGCCGCTTGAATCTGTGTTCCGTAGTACTGATAGTCGCGGCCGGCCTGCCCCGGAGCATATTCGGCTGCCGCGCTCGTCAGCCGACCTCCGCTAGCCCACAGCTCCAGGCTCGACGCACCCTGGCTGCCTGCCAGCAGCTGCAATCCCTCGCTGTTCATCTCCATGAATCCCCCTGCCGGGCCACTGTTTCGATGTGACCTGGTGTGCGCTCGGACTCGTGCGGCGGGCGCATGCCTTGCGTTCGGCATTGCGCTTCGCGGTTCGAGACCAGATCTGTTGTGTCACTGGATATGACGCGGCAGACTCGGAAATGGTTCCATCGAGATCGAAACCATCGTGGAACCAGTGGCGGACTGCCGGGGGTGGGCAGCAGGGCAGCACCGCACGAAGTGCTCGACGGCCGCCGATACCGAGGCTGAACGGGTGGTTTCCCGCCCCCCAGCGCCACATCGACAGCTGTGCAGACGCGTTCGATGCTATGCACCGAGGAACTAGTGAGGTTTGTCATGACGGAGGACGCCGACAACGCACGGTTGGAGTACCTGCAAGAAG
Organism: Nocardia asteroides; assembly: GCF_900637185.1. Lineage (NCBI taxonomy): Bacteria > Bacillati > Actinomycetota > Actinomycetes > Mycobacteriales > Nocardiaceae > Nocardia > Nocardia asteroides. The sequence continues at coordinate 6,445,113 of NZ_LR134352.1, forward strand.
TTCTACTGCGTATCCGGGGGACTGCATCCTCCAGCGACAGCTCAGTGACTGTCGAGGTCGGCGCCAACGGTGCGCTGCATACGGTCCGGCTCAGTGAGTCCGGCCAGCGACTGGATCCGCAACAGCTGGTCGACCACATCGTCGTCTTACACCGACTCGCTCACGCCGAAGCCGGCGAGGCCATGCGAGCAACGCTCGAAGACCACACGGTCGAAACGTCCACGGCCGATGTGAACGCCCAGACCGGCGACGATCTCGATGAAGCTGTTGCCGGATCAAGCACCCCGGTAGACGCTCCGGCCGAATCGCCGCAGCCCGAGCCGCCGAATGATGAACAGCCGCACGACGAAGCCTCGCCCCGCCAACGAAACCCGGATCCGAGCCCAACACCCGAGCCTCCGGATCTCAGTCCAGATGCGCAAGGCCGAACCGACGAGGCAGCACTGAGCGCTGTCGCGCACGGCACAGATCCAGAGAACCAGCCAGCACACCTGATCCGCCCACACCAGCCGGCCAACGATAGCCGCGACACGTACGACGTGATAACACCCGGCGAGGACAACCCCTACGCAACTGTCATTGCCGACTCGCCGTCGCCGAGAAGAGTCCCTCTGCCCCGCCGGGCACGCTCGCAGACAGTCAGCGACGGCGCGCAATCGGCCGCCCAGACCTCCTACTCGACACCATACGACCCGCCCTCGAGGTCCGGCCCCGATTTGTCGCCCATCCACGACCACTTGCGATACGACAATCTCTGGCACGACGATCTCTGGTATCGATCCCACTGGGATTCCTGAGGACTGCCAACTCAGCTACCGGTAGATGTCGGCCTGCCTACGCAGCTTATTCAGCTCTGTGGATTCCGCCCCTCAACCGACCCGATTCTCCCTGGCGGCCAAATCTTGAACACGGCACGACCACGCACGTTGTCGATGGGCACCGCACCCTGGAAATCGTCCGCCACGTGCGCGCGGGAGTCTCTGGACTCATTTCTATTATCCCCCATGACCCACAAGTACCCATCAGGCACTTTCACTGGCCCGAATACCCGACCTCTGGGATATACCGCATTACTTCCATCAGGGTCCCAGGCATAGTCTTTGACCACATACGGTTCATTCAGCGGCTTACCATCTACGACAACCCTACCCTGAAGGTCGCAGCACTGAACCGTTTGGCCACCTACAGCAATCACCCGCTTGACCAAATTATTCTCGTCAGGTGGAACCAGCCCAAAATACGACAAGAAATTCTGCAATCCCCGCACGACGGGATTGCTGGAGCGAATTGATGTGTACATGGTGTTCCACGAAGGTGGTCCAACAAAAACGACCACATCGCCAGGTTCTGGATCATCCCCATAGTAGCTCAGTTTCTCGACATAAATCCTATCGCCTGTGCAACCACTGCAGCCGTGCAAAGTAGGCTCCATGGACTGCGAGGGAATTACATACGGGCGGCCGACAAAAGTGACCATGAACGCAGCAATCAGCGCTGCGACAAGCATCAAGATCGGTAGCTCTTGCCAGAATGGCCTCTGGGTAGTCCGCTGTCGGCGCACTGCCCACCAACGCCCCCCGTTGTCGGACTTGGCCCCGGACTCACTATCTTCTCCCACCCGAACAGCGTAGCCCTGAACCGGCCGCCGCTCACGAATGACTCATCGACGCGACGTGACACTGCCGGTCGCCTACCAGTCTCGACGTTCCACGTCAGACTCGTTATGAGGATCTCGACTTCCGCTGCCGCCCGGCAGCAGGCTCGATCTAATACACCAATACCAATGTGCCACACCCCCGAGCCGGCTCTGCAGATTGAGTCTGCGGGGTCAATCCACGTAATGGCTACGGAATGATCTCCGCCCTATACATGACTTATAGCAGCGTAAAATATTTGCGCCTCAGATCGAATAGTGACGTTCTTGACGCGGCAGCGCAGACGACGCAACGGATATAGACCCGCGATGTCCATTTTGGGCGCACCGGAATGAGGCACGTGGTCATGACGCCAGAGGAGGCCGGTGGCAATGTCTCCGCCTGCGTCGGCTGCCTACCGCCATCTTTCACTCGGCCCTATCGGGCACCCCGTCCCGAGCGCCCTCGAACCGCTGCGCGTCACCGCCTTCGAGTCGGACGCGGCGCCCGGATAACCGGTGGCCTCAGCGCCCAGCGCCCGGCTACTGTGCGTTCCTCGACAAGGAGGACACATGCGCACCACCACCCTGTGGCGGCCGACCGGCCCGGAGGAACTGGCGCTGGTCGCCGCGTCGGGGTGGTCGGCGTGGCCGGCGCGGCTGCCCGACCAGCCGATTTTCTACCCGGTCCTCACCGAGGAGTACGCGGTCCTGATCGCACGCGACTGGAACGTCCCCGCCTCCGGCGCGGGCTATGTGACCCGGTTCGCGGTGCGCGCCGACTTCCTCGACCGCTACGACGTGCAACAGGCCGGTGGCCGCGACATTCTCGAATACTGGATTCCGGCTGAGGAACTGGATGAGTTCAACCGCCACATCGTCGGCCCCATCACCGTGGTGCGCCGATTCCCCTCGGATGCACCACTTCCCGGCTGACGGTTCTCAGGCGGCGCCGGTTCGCTCCGGCGTCGCGCGAATCGCCGCGATCGCGGCGCGGGGATCGTCGGCCCAGAAGACGACCGTGCGTACGGTGACAGCGCCCTGTGGAGTGGCGAAAGTGTGCGGTGCGGTGAGGTCCACTCGCACGTTCGTCGAGTCGGCGATCGGCACTGCGAGGACGTCGGTGTCGATGAGACGCACCGATTTCGAGCCGTCGTAGGCGCGCAGATCCTGGCGCACGGCGCGAATCGCGTCCAGCGGGATCACGAATTCGACCCGGCGCAGGTAGCGCACTCGCAATCGATCTCCTTGCAGCACATGCGGATACATGTGGTGCGCGGCGAGCATGCCGAGCATCCAGAGCAGTCCCCACACCCCGAGCGCCAGCACCGCGAGCCGCACCGGCGCCCACGGGATGAGTACGTGCACCGCCGGGATCTCGATGGCGCTGACCACCACGAAGGCCCAGATCACCGCGGACACCGCGCCCGCGTAGCGGATCGGCGTGCCGCCCAGGGTGTCGGGCCTGCGGGTGATCGCCCGTGCGAGGCTGACCCAGATGTCGATTTCGAGCCGGACGAAACGAAGTCCGAGCCGCATGATCGGGCGCATGCCACCCTCCTTTGCAATACGAATGCATTGTAAAGACTGGCGAGCCGATATGGCAATACGATCGCATCGTGAAAAGATGGGGTCCATGCCGAAACGCGTGGACCACAGTGCCCGGCGGGCCGCGATCAGCGACGCGGTGATGCGCCTGCTCGCCCGCGACGGACTGGAGGCGATCAGCCTGCGCCACGTCGCCACCGAAGCCGGTGTCTCCGCAGGTCAGGTCCAGCATTACTTCCCCACCAAGGAGGCGATGATGGAGTACGCCTCGACCACCATCGCCGAGCGCATCGCCACCCGGATCGACGCCGCGGGCCCCGAACCCGGGCTGCACGGCATCCTCACCGCCCTGCTCCCCACCGACGACCCGGAATCGGTCGCCGAAGCCCGCAGTCTCATCGGCTACCTGGCGTTCGCCTCGGTGCGTCCCCCGATCGCGGGCACCATCGCCGCGAACGGCCTGGCCTTTCGCGACCACATCGCCGGTCTCCTTCCCGACCACCCCGCTCCCACCGACGCCGCCGAATCCCTCCTCGCCTTCCTCGACGGCTTGGCCCTCCACGTCACCCTCGGCCAACTCCCCGCCGAACGGGCCCACGCCCTGCTGACCTCGGCCATCGACGACGCGCTTGCCCGAACACGCTGAGCGGCAACAGTTCCGACCTTCGAATACGCCGCCCGGCACAGCCACACGAACACGACCCCGAACGGGAACACGTAGCCTCCGAAACCTCAGCGCCGATGCCCCTGACCGGGAACAGGCTGTCGCACGCACCTCTCCGCCAGCCGGAACACGTAGCGACGCCGCTGACCGACCAGTCGACCGCCAGAGCGGCGAGGTTTCGCTTGCTTCGGCGGCGGCGGTGACCTGGATCCGAGTTCCCCACCCCGGCGGGTTCGACCCCACCCGCGAACGCCCCCGGCGAGACATCACACCCCGCCGAGGGCGCCCGATCAGGCGGGAATGCCAGGCCGCCGGGCGGCGACCGCGTGTTCGGTCTCGGCCATCACCAGTTCGGCATTGATCTGCGCACCCGCCATGGCACCCGCCGCCGCGGCCGCGCCGACCTGGGCGGACGGGTCGGTCGCATTGCCCGCGATCCAGACGCCGGGGACCGCGGTGCGGCCGACGGGATCGGCGGGAATGTGGTCACCGATGCCGGACGGGTGCGGCTGCGGTTCCAGGCCGAGGCCGGCGAGGAAGGTGGCGCGGGTGTTCATGCGCGGGCCCACGACGAGGGCGTCGCGGTCGAGCACGGTGCCGTCGGCCAGGCGGACGCCGGTGAGGGTGCCCGCCGTGGACAGCACCTCGGCGACCTCGCCGTCGACGACCCGAATGCCGCGCGCGGCAAGCATTTCTGCGTCCTCGTCGCTCGGCCCGGCGGCCGTGTGGGTGAGGAAGACGATGTCCTCGCTCAGCTGACTGAACAGCAGCGCCTGGTGCACCGACATCGGTCCGCCGGCCAGGACGGCGATGCGCTGGTCACGCACCTCCCAGCCGTGGCAGTAGGGGCAGTGCAGGACGCCGTGGCCCCACTGCTCCCGCAGCCCGGGCACCTCGGGGAGTTCGTCGGCGAGGCCGGTGGCGACGAGGACGCGGCGCGCGGACACCGCGCGGCCGTCCTCCAGCGTCACCCGGAACCCGAACCCGATCGGGGCCGGATCACCTTCGCCCACAACAGCATCCGGCCGCTCGACCCCGACCACCCGGCCGGGCACCACGTGCCCGCCGTACCCGCGCACCTCGGAACGCCCGCGCTCGAGCAGTTCCAGCGGCGGCATCCCCTCCCGCGCGAGCAGCCCGTGCACTCCGTCGGCCGGCGCGTTGCGCGGCGAACCCGCGTCGATCACGGCGACCGTGCGGCGGGAACGGGCCAGCATGAGCGCCGCGTTCAGCCCGGCCGCGCCGCCGCCGAGGACCACCACGTCGTAGGTGTCGTTCAACTGTGTCATCTCCAAGCCTCCTTCGCGATCCACCGTGCACCCCGCATGACGGTGGTGGCAATCTTTCTTGCCGCTATGGCAAACTGGGATCCATGGACGACCTGGAGAAGACGCTGGGATCGGTCGGCCCCCGGCTCCGTGAACTGCGCAAACTACGCCGGACCACGCTGGCCGACCTCTCGACCGAGACCGGCATCTCGGTCAGCACGCTGTCGCGCCTGGAGTCCGGCGACCGCAAACCCACCCTCGAACTGCTGCTTCCCCTGGCCAAAGCCCATGGCGTGACCCTCGACGAACTCGTCGACGCCCCACCCACCGGCGACCCGCGCATCCACCTGCGCCCGGTCACCCGCCACGGCATGACCATGCTCCCACTCACCAAGCGCGCGGGCGGCATCCAGGCCTTCAAGATGATCATCGCCCCGAACGCCCGCAATCGGCCCGAGGAGCCCCAGGTCCACGAGGGCTACGAATGGCTCTACGTCCTCAACGGCCGCCTGCGCCTGATCCTCGGCGACAACGACATCGTCCTCACCCCCGGCGAAGCCGCCGAATTCGACACCCACGTCCCGCACTGGTTCGGCGCCGCCGACGACCACCCGGTCGAATTCCTCAGCCTCTTCGGCAAACAGGGCGAACGAGCCCACTTCCGCGCCCGGCCCAAAGGCTCCGGCTGATCAGCCGCGAGAGAGGGCCGTCGACAGCCACCCGGCGATGGCCTCCGCGAGTTCGCCGGGGCGCTCCCTGGCCACGAGATGACCGGCACCGGCGATCCGGTGGACGGCGACATGCGGCACCAGGCGCACAAATTCGTCGACATAATCCTCGGTGACCGGCGTGCGCTCACCGGCTCGCACGAGCAGTACCGGCACTTCCAGCGCCGCCGCGGCCTGCCCGAGCTGGGGAATCCCGCCGAGGATGTCCTCGACGATCTCGACGTACGAACCGAAATCAGGTGCCCCGGAGAGGAATTCGCGAACGCGGGTGGGATTCATGGTCGGGACGACGTCCACCAGCACCAGACCGGCGACCCGCGCGCACACCTCGGCATCGGCGAGGGCGGCGAGCGCGGCCAACCCGCCCAGCGACGCGCCGACGACGACACAGCCGGGCGGTTCGTCGCGGATCATCGCGGCGATGTCGGCCGCGCAGGTCGTCACCGACCGCGCGGAACCTCCGCTGTCTCCATGTCCGCGCAGGTCGAAGGCGACGCACCGACAGCCCTCGGCGACCAGCCCACCGACCACCGGTTCCCAGACCCGGCTCCGCTCACCCCCGGCGTGCAGCAACAGGACAGTCGACCCGACACCCACCGACCACCCGCGCAGGACTGTTCCGTCGGGGCGTACGAGCTGGTGCCGACCGGGATTCAGCGGATCACGCACGCGACCTCCTCCGTACACGCCATGCCGGACGACCACCTCGGCGCCGGACCTCAGCCCTGGAGTGCCGCGATCAGTGCCGGGCTCAGAGCCAGGGCCGGGAGCGATTCCACCAGCAGATCCACCAATTGTTCTCGGGAGATGGGCTTTTCGGCCATCCAGGTGAGGATTGTCTCCTCGACGAAGGCGATCCAGCCGCGGACGGTCAGCGTCAGGCGGGCCAGGTCGGGGTCGTCGGGAGGGAGGGGGAGTTCGCCGACGATGAGATCGGCGATGGCGCCGCGGGTTTCGTCGACGTAGCCGACCACGGCGGGGGCCACGCTGGCCGGGCCGCGCAGCACCGCGCGGTAGGAGGCGGAGTGCTCGGTGGCGTAGTCGACGAACCGCTCGATCGAGTCGCGCAGCATGTCGAACAGCGACAGGTCCCGGTTGGGGGTGACGGCGGCGAAGAACTCCGCGCTCACGTGCCGGGCGATGGCCTCGTGGAACTCCTGCTTCGAGGCGAAGTAGTGGAACAGCAGCCCGCGCGAGATGCCCGCTTGCTTGGCGATGTCGTCGACCGCGATGTCCTCGAGCGACCGATCGGCCAGCATCTCGGCGCCGAGGGTGATCAGCTGCAGCCGACGTTCCTCGGGACTGAGACGCACCCGCTTGGCCGCTCCCGCACTCCTGATAGTCACGTAGCTCATCCTAACGCTACTGAATCTGATTCAATAGCTGTTGACTCCCGCTCAATAGGAAAGTAGTCTGGGTTACATGAGTCGCAAGGTTACAGACAAAGTTGTCACCGACCGCGCCCCCCGCCACGTCCGGACGATCATCGTCGGCAGCGGGTTCGCGGGCCTGGGTATGGCCATCCGGCTGCATCAGCAGGGCCGCGACGATTTCCTCGTCCTCGAGCGCGGCAGCGATGTCGGCGGCACCTGGCGGGACAACACCTACCCCGGCGCCGCGTGCGACGTGCCCTCGCACCTGTACTCGTACTCGTTCGCGCTGAACCCCGACTGGTCGCGCTCGTTCTCCAAGCAGGGCGAGATCCAGGCCTACATCCGCGGCGTCGCCGAGAAGAACAACGTGCTCGACAAGCACCTGTTCGACTGCGACGTGCTGGGGATGCGCTGGAACGCCGAGACCGCGCGCTGGGACATCACCACCAGCAAGGGCGACTTCACCGCCGACACCGTGGTCTCCGCCGTCGGCGCCCTGTGTGAGCCGTCGCTGCCCGACATCAAGGGCATCAACGAGTTCGAGGGCGAGATCTTCCACTCGGCCCGCTGGGATCACGACGTGGAACTCGCCGGCAAGCGGGTCGCGGTGATCGGCACCGGCGCCTCGGCCATCCAGATCGTGCCCGCCATCGCGGACAAGGTCGCCCACCTCGACCTCTACCAGCGCACCGCGCCGTGGCTGCTGCCGCGCATGGACCGCCCGTACTTCCTGCCGGAACGCCTGGCGTTCAAGTACATTCCCGGCGTGCAGCGCCTGTCCCGCGCGGCCATCTACGCCGCCCGCGAGACCCAGGTCGTCGGCCTGGCCAAGTACCCCGCGCTGATGAAGATCTTCGAGACCATCTCCCGCGCCAAGCTGCTGGCCGAGGTCCGCGACCCGGTCAAGCGCGCCAAGGTCACCCCGAACTACCGCATCGGCTGCAAGCGCATGCTGATCTCGAACGAGTACTACCCGGCGATCGACCGCGACAACGTCGAGGTGATCACCGAGGGCATCACCGAGGTCAAGCCCGGTTCGATCGTCACCAAGGACGGCACCGAGCGCGAGATCGACGCCCTGATCGTGGCCACCGGCTTCCACGTCACCGACTCCCCCGCCTTCGAGACCATCGTCGGCCGGACCGGGCAGACCCTGTCCGAGCAGTTCGACGAGGTCGGCCAGCGCGGCTACAAGGGCTCGACCATCGAGAACTTCCCGAACATGTTCTTCCTGCTCGGCCCGAACGTGGGCCTGGGCCACACCTCGATGGTGTTCATGATCGAGTCGCAGATCAACTACGTCGCCGACGCCCTGGCCACCATCGACAAGCAGGGCCTGCGCACCGTGGAGGTCCGTCAGGACGCGGTCCGCGAGTACAACGCCGAACTGCAGGCGAAGATGGCCGACAGCGTCTGGATGAACGGCGGCTGTGCCAGCTGGTACCTGGACAAGCACGGCAACAACACCACGCTGTGGCCCGATTTCACCTTCCAGTTCCGTAGGCTGACCAAGAATTTCGATGTCGCTGCCTACGACACGACTTCTTCGACCGACTCCGACACCGAACTGAAAGTGGTGGCAGCACAGTGAGCAATGATGCTTACTTCACGAACAAAGTCTGTGTGATCACGGGCGCGGGCTCCGGCATCGGCCGGGCGCTGGCCGAGAACCTGGCCCGGCGCGGCGCCAAGCTGGCGCTGTCCGACATCGACGCCGAGGGCCTGGCCGAGACCGTGCGCATCGTCGAGGGCCTCGGCGCGCAGGTCAAGTCCGACCGGCTCAACGTGGCCGAGCGCGAGGCGTTCCTGGTCTACGCCGACTCGGTGAAGGCGCACTTCGGCGTCGTGCACCAGATCTACAACAACGCCGGTATCGCCTACCACGGTGACGTGGTCAAGACCGACTTCAAAGACATCGAACGCATCATGGATGTCGATTTCTGGGGCGTCGTCAACGGCACCAAGGCGTTCCTGCCGATGCTGATCGAGTCCGGCGACGGCCACGTGGTCAACGTGTCGAGCCTGTTCGGCCTGGTCACCGTGCCCGGCCAGGCGGCCTACAACTCGGCCAAGTTCGCGGTGCGCGGCTTCACCGAGGCGCTGTACCAGGAGATGAAGATCTCCAAGTCGCCGGTCAAGGTCACCTGCGTGCACCCCGGCGGCATCAAGACCGCGGTGGCCCGCAACGCCACCTACGCCGAGGGCATCGACGGCAAGAACACCGCCTCGCTGTTCGACAAGTACCTGGCGATCCACAGCCCGGAGATGGCCGCGCAGACCATCACCGAGGGTGTGCGCAAGGGTCACGCGCGCGTGCTGATCGGCTGGGAGGCCAAGGTGCTCGACGTGAGCGTGCGCTTCCTGGCCTCGGGCTACAACCGGATCTCGGCCGTGGTCAACGGCCGTTTCATGCCGCACTGACGCGACTAGGAAACGCCATGCGCGAGTTCACCATTCCGCTGCCGATCGTCCGCGCCGTGCTCGACCCGGTCTTCCGGGTGACGCTCAACGCGCGGCTGCCGGTGACGGTGCAGCGCGCTCTGCTCGACGTGGCCTCCCGGCTGCAGCTGATGCCCGACGGTTCGGTCGTGCAGCATCTGCAGCTGGGCGGCCGCCCGGCCGAGCGGGTCATCGCCGAGGCCGCGATGCCCGGTTCACGGACCGGGGCGGTCCCGCCGGAGCGCGCCGCGGGCGCGATCCTGTACCTGCACGGCGGCGGGTATGTCGTCGGCTCGCTGGCCACCCACCGCTCGTTGGTCGCGCGGCTGGCCAGGGACAGTTCCTGCGCGGTGTACTCGCTGGACTACCGGCTCGCGCCGGAACACCCGTTCCCGGCCGGCCTGGACGACGCCGAGACGGCGTTCCTCGACCTGGTCGGGAACGTGGGCTACCGGCCCGACCAGATCTGCGTGGCCGGTGACTCGGCGGGCGGCGGGCTGGCGCTGGCGCTGGCCCAGCGGCTGATCGAGCGTCACCAGATGACGCCCGCCGCGCTCGGCCTCATCGCGCCCTGGGTCGACCCCACCCAGGTGCCGAGCCGCAGCCGCGACCTGGTGATCAACCGGGCGTGGTCGCAGGCGTGCGCCGCTTACTACCTCGGCGACGGCGCCGCAACCGAAGCGGGCTACGCCCCGCTCGCCGGAAACCTGATCGGGCTGCCTCCCACCTATGTGCAGGCCGATGTGAGCGAACTGTTACACGATCAGTGCTGCCAGCTGGTTTCCGCCCTGCGTGGCGCGGGCGTGCACGTCCGCTTCACCGAAACCCGCGGCCTGTGGCATGTCGCGCAACTGCAGGCCGCGCTGGTCACCGAGGCAGCGTTGGCCCTCAGCGAACTCGCAGAATTCCTGCGAGAGGCAATCCAGCCAGTATCGATCGACGATTTACGATAAGTCCTGGTGACAGGATTTTCGGACGGCGATATCGCGGCCCGGCCGAACGTGTCGTAGATTACTGGCGAGTAGAACCCACTGGAAGGGCACTGATGCGAGAGTTCGAAGTTCCGGCTTCCTACACCATCCCGGACGATGCGAACAATTCCGACAACGTCTTCCGCTTCGCCGCGGAGACGCCGAACACGGTCTTGTTCAACGTCCCGAACGGCAGCGGCGGCTGGAACGACGTCACGGCGAAGCAGTTCGAGAAGGCCGTTATCGGCGTCGCCAAGGGCCTGATCGCCTCCGGCATCGAACTCGGCGACCGTGTCGCCATCATGGCAGCCACCCGCTACGAGTGGACGCTGCTGGACTTCGCGATCTGGGCCGCCGGTGGCGTGACCGTCGCGATCTACGACAGCTCGGCCGCCGAGCAGGCCAAGTGGATCCTGCAGGACTCCGAGACCAAGCTGCTGGTCGTCGAGAACGACAAGCACCGCGCCACGATCGAGGAGATCGAGGCCGGTTCGCTGCCCGCGCTGGCCGAGACCCTGCAGATCGACAAGGGCGCGGTCGACCAGCTCACCGAGCGTGGCGCCGACCTCGACGACGCCGTCGTGCACGAGCGTCGCAAGCAGGTCGGCGCGGCCTCGCCGGCCACCCTGATCTACACCTCGGGCACCACCGGCAAGCCCAAGGGCGTGCAGCTGACCCACGCGAACCTCTACGCGGAGTCGCGCTCGGGCGGCATCGAGCTGTCCGCCTTCGTCTCCGAGGGCCAGAAGACGCTGCTGTTCCTGCCGCTGGCGCACGTGTTCGCCCGCGCGGTCGCGCTGATCGCCTTCGACTCCAAGGTGACCATCCGGCACAGCTCGGACTGGACGACCCTGGTGGAGCAGTTCGGCGAGTTCAAGCCGGACTTCATCCTCTCGGTCCCGCGCGTGTTCGAGAAGGTCTACAACTCGGCCAAGCAGAAGGCGCACGACGGCGGCAAGGGCAAGATCTTCGACGCCGCCGCCGAGACGGCCATCGCCTACAGCGAGGCGCTCGAAAAGGGCGGCCCCGACCTGATCCTGAAGCTGAAGCACTTCGTCTTCGACAAGCTGGTCTACAGCAAGCTGCGCGCCGCGCTCGGTGGTCAGTGCCTGGCCGCCGTGTCCGGTGGCGGCCCGCTGGGCGCGCGCCTCGGTCACTTCTTCCGTGGCGTCGGCGTCACCATCTACGAGGGCTACGGCCTGACCGAGACCACCGCCGCGTTCAGCGTGAACACCCCGCAGTTCATCCGGGTCGGTTCGGTGGGTCGCCCGATCCAGGGCCACGCGGCCAAGATCGCCGAGGACGGCGAGCTGCTGCTCAAGGGCTCGGTCGTGTTCGACGGCTACTGGGGCAACCCGGAGGCCACCGCCGAGTCCTTCGAGGACGGCTGGTTCAAGACCGGTGACCTGGGCGCCATCGACGCCGACGGCTTCATCACCATCACCGGCCGCAAGAAGGAAATCCTGGTCACCGCGGGCGGCAAGAACGTCTCCCCCGCCGTGCTCGAGGACTCCCTGCGCGCGCACCCGCTGATCAGCCAGGTCATGGTGGTCGGTGACGGTCAGCCGTTCATCGGCGCCCTGATCACCCTCGACCCGGAGGCCCTGCCGGGCTGGAAGGATCGCAACGGCGTCGCCGCCGACACCGCGATCGAGACCCTGATCGAGAACCCGACGCTGGTCGCCGAGGTGCAGGCCGCGGTCGACGAGACCAACAAGAAGGTCTCCAAGGCCGAGGCGATCAAGAAGATCCGCATCCTCCCGGTCGACTGGACCCAGGAGGGTGGCGAGCTCACCCCGAAGATGTCGCTCAAGCGCGCTGTCGTCATGAAGCAGTACGCGTCCGAGGTCGACAAGATCTACAGCTGAGATACGCCGTGAAACGGCCGGTTGCCCTGGGCAACCGGCCGTTTCGCGTTTTCCTGGACGATCAGGCGAGGACGCGGGCCGAGCGTTCGCGCAGGACGCGAGTGGCGGCGAGGGCCAGCGCCAGGTCGGCGACGATTTCGAACAGTGCCGCGAACCAGGAGAAGCCGGTGACCTTCGCCCGCGGCGGGGCGGCGATGAAGCTGTCGCTGAGCGGGCCGAACCAGTCCGGGAGCAGGTGGACGACGAAGAAGCCCGCCGCGCTGGCGTAGCCGACGACGGCGGCGGCGAGCGGGGCCGACGGGTTGCGCCGGAACACCAGGTAGACGACGAGCAGAGCGGCCAGCAGTTGCAGGGTGCCCAGCGCGTTGACGAGGGCGGAGGTGACCTCCATGCCGCGGCGCATGTGGTCGGCGCCGTGGACCAGGAGGGCGACGGCGAAGACGCCGGTCGCGCGGCGGAGTGCGGTGTCGGATGGAGTGGTCTCGGGCATGGGAGCCTCCTGCCGAGGACGGATTCAGTTCTACTACACAGTGTAGTTTTCAGTCGGTGGTGCGCGCAGCTGTTTCGCCGCGCCCGACGTAGGCTCGCTGTATGGCGTTGTTGCGGGTGGTGGCCGGGATCGTCGCGGCCGCGCTGGTGCTCGGGGTGGCCGAGCTGGTCGCGGTGTTCACCGGTGCGGGCAGCGCGCCCGCCTACGCGCTCGGCGCGACGGTCGTCGACCATACCCCGGACGGGATCCGGGAGTGGGCGATCCAGACCTTCGGCACGAACGACAAAGCCGTGCTGTTCGTGTGCATGGGCGTGGTGGCGGTGGTGGTCGCCGGGCTGGCCGGCGCGCTGGAGCGGGTCGGGCGGCCGGTCGGGTCGATCGTCTTCGGGATCTTCGGGGTGGTGGCGGCCGTCGTCGGGGCGGGCCGGGTCGATGGGATCGGTGGTGCGCTGCCCGCGCTGATCGGCACCGCCGCAGGGATTCTCGCGCTGCGTGCGCTCACCCGCCGGATCGATGCGGAGGTGGCCGCCGGTGCGGCTCCGGCACGCGGCCCCGCTGCGGACAGCTCCGCCGCTGACTCAGCCGCCGACGATACCGCCGACACCGGCCCGGTCCGAGACATCCACGCCGACGTCGAGTCCGGACGCGACGCGCTCGCAGACCTCGATCCGGCGAGCACCCACGAGCCGGCAACGAGCACGGCGGCCACCGACACGGCGAGCACCGCCGGGTTACGCGGGCCGGCTCGGCCGGGCGAGCCGGAAACGAGCACGGCGGCCGCCGACACGGCGAGCACCGGCCGCCGCCGAGTCCTCGGCGGGATCGCGGCGACAGGCGTTTTCGCGATCGGTGCGGGCCTGGCCGGACGTTTGCTCGGCGGCGCCAGGACCGATGTGTCGGCCGAACGGGCGACGGTCGCACTCCCCCGCCCGGTGGCGCCGCTGCCCGCGTTGCCCGCCGAGGCCGACCTGCCGGTGCCCGGCCTCACCCCGTTTCTCACGCCCAACAGCGACTTCTACCGGATCGACACCGCGCTGGTCGTTCCCCAGCTGTCCACCGACGCGTGGGAACTGCGCATCCACGGCCTGGTCGCGCGCGAAATCCGGCTCACCTGGGACGATCTCGCGCGGCGGACCCCGGTGGAGCGGCTGGTGACGCTGGCGTGCGTGTCCAATCCGGTGAACGGCGACCTGATCGGCAATGCCCCCTGGCTCGGCTACCGCCTCGACGAACTGCTCGCCGAGGCGGGCCCGCTGCCCGAGGCCGACATGGTGCTCTCGCGCAGCACCGACGGCTGGACCGCGGGCACCCCGCTGAGCGCGCTCACCGACGGCCGCGACGCGCTGCTGGCCATCGGCATGAACGGCGAGCCGCTGCCGATTCGGCACGGGTATCCGGCGCGCCTGGTGGTGCCGGGTCTCTACGGCTACGTCTCGGCCACCAAGTGGGTCACCGAACTCGAGGTGACCCGATTCGACCGGGCCACCGCCTATTGGACCCGGCGCGGCTGGTCGGCGCTGGGCCCGATCAAGACCGGCACGCGCATCGACACCCCGCGCGGGCGCGGCCGGATTCCACCGGGCCGCACCACGATCGCCGGTGTCGCCTGGGCCCAGCATCGCGGTATCACCGGGGTGGAAGTGCAGATCGACGACGGTCCGTGGCGGGCGGCGCGGCTGTCCACCGAGGTCACCGTCGACACCTGGCGGCAATGGGTCTACGACTGGGACGCCACCTCCGGCCAGCACACCCTCCGCGCCCGCGCCCTCGACGAGACGGGGACGCCGCAGACCGCGGTCCAGCAGGATGTCGTGCCGGACGGTGCGACCGGCTATCCCACCCTCACCCTCCAGGTCGCCTGACAGCGGGAAAGGCCGGCCGCACCCGTGACCGGCATTTCCGTCACCCGGGAGCTAGAACCGCTGCGCGGCGAATTGCGCTGCGGTGATCGTCATTCCGTTGATGCCGTAGAGGGTGTGCAGGGCATTGGGCTGACCGAGCGGGGAACCGTCGCAGATGTTGTCCGCATCGATGCACAGGTCGAGGGTCTTGCCCGCGTACGCCGCACCGACCACCACGGCGGGCGCGCCCGCGTCGGCCATGAACCGGTCCGACGGTTTGCCGAACAGCACCACCGCGGCGACATGCTCGGCCACCTCGGGCGCCATCGGCGCGGGCAGATAGGACCGGTACTCCGCGGGCACACCGTCGGGCACACCGGTGCCGGTGGCGAACCCGGCCAGCGCGGCGCCCTGCGAGTAACCGCCGAGCACGATCCGGGTGGCCGGGCAGTTGGCCGCGATGTACTCGACGCGGCGCTGCGCGTCGTCGATGCCGCGCACCACGGTGTGCGCGAAGGCGAGCCGGTCGGCGAAGTCGCTGCTGGCCGGGTAGTCGACGCCGTATGCGCCGACCGAGCGGCCACCGGAGTTCACCCGCAACGCCTCGACGAAGGAGGTCCCGGTGAGCCCGAGCTCGCCGCCGGGCTCCGCGGTGCCCCGCGCGAACACCACCTCCACGTCGGAACACGGTGCCGCGATCGCGGACTGAACGGGTGATACCAGCGGAAACGCGGCTGCCAGGAGAGCTGCAGACACGAATCGCGAAAGTGAACGTGCTTTGACGCCCTCCCAGCCATGAACGGCCGGGATTCCGACTGAACCTTTCGGTTCTTCAGTGGGTTCCTGTTTCACAGGGACGTGCCTTCCGCTAGGCGGCTGGACTTACTGTCCCTCCGCAGGCGTTTAACCTCTCCGCCCGTCCGGCGGCGAGGATGTTGTGTGCTGCGTTCAGATCACGGTCGTGGACAGCTCCGCACGTGCATACCCATTCCCGAATGTGCAACGGCTTCTTCTCGCTGACCACACCACAGGCCGAACACAAGCGTGTCGACGGGAAAAACCGGTCCACCGTGGAGAAATGCCGTCCGTACCGCGCGGCCTTCTCCTCGAGCATGCGGGTGAACATACTCCATCCGGCATCGTGGACAGACTTCGCCAGCCGCGTCCGCGCCAGACCTTTCACGCACAAGTCCTCCACGAACACCGCTTGATTGTCGCGGATGATCTTTCTGGAGTGCTTGTGCGCCCAGTCCCGGCGCGTGTCGGCCACCTTCGCATGGACGCGAGCCACCTTCACCCGGGCTTTGGCCCGGTTCTTCGATCCTTTCTGCTTGCGAGACAGCGCCCGCTGAACTTTGCGCAGCCGCCGTTCGGCCTGCCGCAGAAACCTCGGCGAGACGATCTTCGTCCCATCCGAGAGCACTGCGAAAGTAGTCAACCCCAGATCAATGCCGACCTCGGACTCGACCTCCGGCAACGACCTGTCGTCCGCTTGCACCACGAACGAGGCGAAATACCGGTCTGCCGCGTCCTTGACGATCGTGACGCTCGACGGTTCCGACGGCAAGGCCCGCGACCACGCGACCTTCAGCTCGCCGATCTTGGCCAGATACAGTCGCCGATTCGATCGAAGACTGAAGCCATTGCGCGTGAACCGGATCGATTGCCGATTGTCCTTGCGGGATCGGAACTTCGGCACCGCGACCTTCGGACCTTTCCGTTTACCGGTGACCGAGGCGAAGAAGTTGCGGTAGGCCGTGTGCAGGTCGCCGAGCGCCTGCACCAGCACCACGGATGACGACTCCCCCAGCCACGCGCGTTCCGAGGTCTTCTTGGCCGCGGTGATCACCTGGGTCTGCAGCACCGAGTCCTTGACGTACGGCAATCCCGCCGCGCGGGCTTGCTGCCGCACACGCAACCCGTCGTTGTACACCACCCGTGCGCACCCGAATGCCCGGGCCAACGCAACCCGCTGGCCAGGCGTCGGGTAGAGCCGGAAGTTGTACCGGACCTGCACACTCGCAGTTTAGCCCGCCCACAGCGCAGGGCAGCAAACCGCCTGCCCGCCACGCGATGACGCCAGGGGGCAGGCGGTGGCATGGTGTTCAGGAACCCGCGTCGGCCTTGGCCAGTTCGGGGGTCGGGGTGGCGTCGGACTTTCCGTGGCCGACGAACAGGGACGAGGCGATGATGCCGATGACGAGGATGGCGGCGGGTAGCAGCATCGATTGGGCCAGCGAGGTGCTGAACTCGTCGAGGATGTGCGGTGGGAGGGGGCCGGTGGCGGCGCCCTCGCCGACGGGACCGCCGCCGCCGAGCCCGTTGGCGGTGAGGCGGGCGGCGATCAGCGCGCTGATGGCGGCGCTGCCGAGGACCGAGCCGACCTGCCGGGTGGTGTTGTACACACCGGCACCGGCGCCGGCCTGCGCGATCGGCAGGTTGTGCGTGGCAGTCGACGCCAGCGGCGCCCAGATGCAGGCATTGGCCAGACCCGCGACGGCCGCGGCGAGCATGAACAGCGGGATCGACGAATCCGGCGTCATCAGCTCGGCGAAGGCGAACACCGAACCGGCGAACAGGGTGAAGCCGACGGTCGGCACCAGCCGCGGCGGCAGGCGGTCGGCGAACTTGCCGACGAACGGCGCCGCGAAACCGGTGAGGATCGCCATCGGCGCGAACACCAGCGCGGACTCGGTCGGCGACATCTCCCGCACGGCCTGCAGGTAGAAGTACGAGGGCACCGTCATCGCGGTGATCGCCGCGCCCATCGCCGCGATCGCCATGTTCGACAGCGAGAAGTTGCGGTCGCGGAACAGGCTCAGCGGCACCAGCGGTTCGCCCTTGTTGCGGGCCTGGTTGACCACGAACGCGATCAGCATGAGCACACCGAACCCGATCAGCAGCCAGATGCGCAGCGACCAGTCGTTGGCGTTGCCCTCCTGGATACCGAACACCAGCGCGGTCATGCCGATACCGCTGAGCGCGACGCCGACGAGATCGAACTTGTGGTCGTTGGTGGGCAGCGCGGGCACCAGCCACACGGCCAGCGCGAAGGCGATGATGCCGACGGGCACGTTGACGAAGAAGATCCACTCCCAGCCCAGGCTGTCGACCAGCACGCCGCCCAGGATCGGGCCGACCAGCGTGGCCAGCCCGGCGACACCGCCCCACAGGCCCATCGCCGCGCCGCGCCGGTCCGGCGGGAAGGTACGGGTGATCACGGCCATGGTCTGCGGGGTCATCAGCGCGGCGCCGATGCCCTGCGCGGCGCGGGCGGCGATCAGCATGCCGATGCTGCCGGACAGACCGCACCACAGCGACGCGCCGGTGAAGAGGGCCAGGCCGATCAGATAGATGTTCTTGGGCCCGTACTTGTCACCGAGCCTGCCGGTCACCAGCAGCGGCACCGCGTAGGTGAGCAGGTAGGCGCTGGTCACCCAGATGACATTGGAGATATCGCTGTTCAGGTCCGTCATGATCGCGGGATTGGCGACCGCGACGATCGTCATGTCGAGCAGGATCATGAAGAACCCGACCACCAGCGCGAACAGCGCCAGCCACGGATTACGTTCGGTGGTCATCGAATTCCTATCGGCTACGGGCGGCGTCGGCCGCCCACCTCGGTCGGGGCACGGCATCGGGGTCGTCCCCGAGCGGCGGTTCGGTGGTGGGCGGATCGGGTTCGATCCGGTCGCCGGTGACCGGGTCGAACTGTTCCCACGCGACGCCACCACCGGCCAGTTCGGCGGTGAAGTCCTGGATCCAGGCCAGATCGGCCCGCGTCGTGGCTCGCATGTACTCCAGGACGAAGAAGTAGCGGCGCGGAATATCGTGCCCGCGCGCCCATTCCAGCATCGCCTCGAGATCGGCGAGCGCCGCGGCGAGGTGATCGGTACGTTCCCCGAGCAGCGCGATCACCTGGTCCAGCGGCAGCGCGTGCGCCTCGGCGAGTGCCACCCGGAAGATGGGGAACTCCTGCACCGGCGTGCGCAGCAGGTCGGCGATGCGGCCGCGCAACGCGGCGCGGCCGGTCTCGGTGATGCGGTAGGTGGTGCGTTCGGGCCGGTTGCCCTCGCGCTCGGTCCCCTCCGCCCGGACCATCTCGTCGACGGCGAGCCGGGCCACCGCGTGATACAGCGAGCCCGGCCGCACCTTGATCAGCAGGTCCTCGCGACGCGAGATCAGCAGCTGATACATCTCGTAGGGATGCATGGGCCGCTCGTCGAGCAGGGCGAGCACCGCGATCGCCAACGGTGTCATCGCATTCCGCCCTGGCTGACCCACGGCCGCACCTCCACTCCCGCGCCGACACGGGACCACTTCCGCACCAAATATTCCAGTAGGAATATACGGCCCGGAACATAGCCCCGGCAACACTCGGCGCGGACCCCCGCTGTGATCGCCGGCACCATCAGGGCCCAACGTTCGCGCCGTCACAAATTTTGAAGTTCGGATTCCGATTCCGGTTGAATCATCGCGTCTGAGAGATATTCGAACGAAATATTTGGGGGGAACAATGACTCGTCGCCATGCCTCGAGAAGGTTCAGCCGGGCACTCGTCCTGGGCGCGCTGCCGGTGGTCATCGCCGTGAGCGGTGCGGACATCGCCTCGGCGGCGCCCGTCGCACCGGTGGTCTCGAACGTCGAGCGCACCACGACCTACGACGGCCACACCATCACCTTCGTCGACGACCGGACGATGACCATCGACGGGCACACCGTCACCGTCGACGACCAGCACGTCGTGCGGGTCGATGACCGTCCGGTGTCGTTCCGCACCGTCGCGACGCCCGCCGAGGCGGTCATGACGATCGACGCGCCGCTCGCCACGCCCGACAAGGTGGGCACCGGGGCCCTGGTCGGCGCCGGGGTCGGCGCCGCGGCCGCCGGGATTCCGGCCGCCGTCGTCGGCGCGGTGCCGGGCGCGGTCGTCGGTGGCGTCATCGGCGCGGGCGCGGGCTTCCTGATCGGCATCGGTACGGTCGCGGCCGGCGTCCTGATCGGCGCGATGGTCGGCTGTGTGACCACGGGCTGCCTGATCGACGTGCCGATCTTCCTCGCCGGGCTGGCCGCCGAGGCCGTGATCGCGGCGCCGTCCATCGCCGTCGGCGCGGTCCTGGGTGTCGCGATCGGCGCCGCCATCGGCGCGGGCATCGCGGGAATTCCCGCGGCGGGCATCGGCGCGCTCGTCGGGGCGGGCATCGGCGCGGGCGCGGTGACGCTCAACCCGCAGCTGGTGCCCTGACCGCACCGCCCGACTAAAGGAACCCGTCCCGGAACGCGATGCGCCGGGGCGGGTTTCGTCGTCGGTGGGCCCGCCCCGGCGAGCGGGCGGGCCCGTCACGCCAGGTGTCGGCGAGCGGCCTAGAGGCCGTGTTCGTCGAGCCAGCGGCGGGCGGCGGTGGCGGGGTCGGTGCCGGACTCGACCTGGGCGACGAGGTCGAGCAGGCCCTCGGTGGTGAGCTCGCCCGCGACGTAGTTGAGCTTCTTCAGCTCGATGCGGTCGAACTGGCCGGAGCGGTACAGGGCGAGCAGGTTCTGGGCGCGCACGGCGTATTTCGGGTCGTCCAAGACGACCAGGTCCGCGGCGTCGGCGGGCGGGCCGTCGACGATGCCGACCTGGATCTCGCCGTTTCGCAGCGCTTGGCGCAGCGCGGCCAGATCCGGATAGCGGGTGGTGGTGGCGAAGGCGCAGCCGTTCGGCGCGGTGGCGGTGCCGTCGAGACCGGGCAGGTCGACGGCGCCCGCGGTGAACTCGGCGCAGCGCGAGGTGAGCGCGGCGACGGTGCCGAGGTTCTCGCGAGCCGCGAACTCCGGGGTGACCAGCATTCGGGAGCGCAGGTCGGTGCCGTCGGCGGGGTCGGACACCGACAGGCCCGCCGGGAGCGCGGCATTGACGGCGGCCACCACGTCCTCGGGCGTGCGCGCGGACGCGGCCGGGTGCCAGCGGTCGAGCAACGCGCCGGAACGGGCGGGCAGCACCGTGATCCGGCCCGCGTCGAGATCGGCCGCCGGGTCGGCCGCGTCGGCGACCACGGTGGTCGCGACGCCGGCGCGGGCCAGCGCCTGCGCGTAGACCTGCGCGAGCACAATCGATTCCGCCGAGGAATCCGCGCCCACCGCGACGGCGGTTCCCGGCTCGTCACCGGCACAGGAAACCGCACCGAACGCGCAGGTGACGACCAGTAGCGCGGTCGCTGCCCGGCGCACCGCTCGCGACACCATCCGGCGACACCAACTTCCCGTATTTGCGGTCAACCCACGCAATTCGGCGCGACGCGGGCAGTATGAACACCCAGAATGTACCTGCGGCCCCCGGGACGCATGCACAGCGCACTGCCCGCCTTTGCCGGAAGGACACCAGTGAAAACCGCGTTCTCCTCCTCTTCGCACGGACAACGCCGGCCGGCTCGCCGGTTCGCCGTCCGCGCGGGCCGGGTGCTGGCAGCCGCTGTCGCACTGGCCGCCGCCATGATCGTGTCCGCCTGCGGCAACTCCGACCCACTGGCAGCCAAAGGCGATTGCGCCAGCGACGCGCTGATCATCGGCTCGGCCAATTTCCCCGAATCCGAGACCGTCGCCAACATCTACACCGAGGTCCTGCGGATCAACGGTTTCAAGGTCGACACGAAGTTCAACATCGGCAGCCGCGAGGCCTACATTCCGGCCTTACGCCAGTGCGCCATCTCGCTGATCCCGGAATACACCGGCAACCTGCTGCAATACCTGGACAAGAACGCCACCGCCACCGCCGAACCCGAGGTGAACGCCGCGCTGACGGCGGCGCTGGGCACCGAGCTGGCCATCGCGACACCGGCTCCCGGCCAGGATTCCGACGCCGTCGTGGTGACCCGCGCGACCGCCGACAAATGGAAGCTGACCAGCATCGCCGATCTGGCCCCGCACTCGGCCGAGGTGAAATTCGGCGCCCCCGCGGAATTCGCCCAGCGGCCCGGCGGTCTGCCCGGATTGAAGAAGAACTACGGCCTCGACATCGCCGGCGACGCATTCGTGCCCATCGCCGACGGCGGCGGCCCGGCGACGGTGCGCGCGCTGGTCGACGGACAGGTCACCGCGGCCGATATCTTCACCACCTCCCCCGCGATCGCGCAGAACAACCTGGTGGTCCTCGCCGATCCGAAGAGCAATTTCGCGGCCCAGAACGTGGTGCCGCTGTTCAATGCCGCCAAGAAGACCGACAAAGCGGTGGCGGTGCTCGACGCCGTCTCGGCCAAACTCACCACCACCGAGCTGATCTCGCTCAATACCGCCGTGTCCGGGGACAGCAAGATCGAACCGAAGGCCGCCGCGCTGGCCTGGATCACCGCGCAGGGACTAGATTCCCCGATCGGCTAGGAGTCCCGTTGTCCGACATCGTATTCCGCGGAATCGAGAAAACCTATCCGAACGGTACCCGGGCGGTGCGCGACCTGAATCTGACGATCGAATCGGGCTCGTTCACCGTGTTCGTCGGACCGTCGGGGTGC
The DNA here is from genome assembly GCF_900637185.1 of Nocardia asteroides. Taxonomy (NCBI): domain Bacteria; kingdom Bacillati; phylum Actinomycetota; class Actinomycetes; order Mycobacteriales; family Nocardiaceae; genus Nocardia; species Nocardia asteroides. The sequence continues at coordinate 6,467,423 of NZ_LR134352.1, forward strand.
GGGAAGACCACCTCGATGCGGATGATCAACCGGATGGTGAGTCCCAGCGCGGGCACCATCACGGTGGGCGGCCGCGACATCGCCGGCGTGGACCCGGTGCGGCTGCGCCTCGGCATCGGCTATGTGATCCAGAGCGGCGGGCTGCTGCCCAACCGCACCGTGATCGACAATGTGGCGACGGTGCCGATGCTGCTGGGCGAGTCCCGCAAGGCCGCCCGCGCCGCCGCGCTGACCGTCCTCGACCGGGTCGGCCTGGATCGTGGGCTGGCCGACCGGTATCCGGCGCAGCTGTCGGGCGGTCAGCAGCAGCGGGTGGGCGTGGCGCGGGCGCTGGCCGCCGACCCGCCGGTGCTGCTGATGGACGAGCCGTTCAGTGCCGTCGACCCGGTGGTGCGGGCCGAACTGCAGGTCGAGATGCGGCGGCTGCAAGCCGAACTGCACAAGACCATCGTGTTCGTCACCCACGACATCGACGAGGCGATCACCCTCGGCGACAAGCTCGCGGTGTTCGGCCGGGGCGGGGTGCTGCAGCAGTACGACACGCCGGAGCGGGTGCTGGCCCAGCCCGCGACCGACTTCGTCGCGGGGTTCGTCGGCCGCGATCGTGGCTACCGGGCGCTGTCGTTCCGCAGCGCCGGGTCCCTCGCGCTGACGCCGATCCGGACCGTCACGGCCGACGAGGTGGCCGGGTCACGACTGGCCCAGGGCGAGTGGGCGCTGGTGGTCGACGCCGACGGCCGACCGGGCGGCTGGGTGGACGCCACCGGCGTGGAGGCGGTCCGGGCCGGGAAAGCGCTGTCCGACAGCGTGTCCGCGGGCGGTTCGCTGTTCACGCCGGACGGCGACCTGCGTCAGGCACTCGACGCCGCCATCTCCTCGCCGTCGGGCATCGGCGTCGCCGTCGACGACTCCGGCGCCGTGCGCGGCGGGCTGCCGGCCACCGAGGTGCTCGCCCAGCTCGCCGAACAGCGCGGCGCCGAGGACGCCGAGCGCAACCGGGAGTACTTCGGCCAGGACCGCTCGTGAGGTATCTGATCGACAACTTCGCCGAGGTCATGGCGATCACCCGCACCCATCTGGTGCTGGCGCTGGTCCCGTTGCTGCTCGGCCTGGTGATCGCGGTTCCGGTCGGCGCCGCCGTGCGCGGGCGCGGCTGGGCCAGACGGATCCTGACGACCGGGTCGAGCCTGGCCTACACGATCCCGTCGCTGGCGCTGTTCGTGATCATCCCGCCGCTGATCGGCATCTCGGCCATCGATCCGCTGAACGTGATCATCGCGCTCACCGTGTACTCCACCGCGCTGCTGCTCATCGCGGTGCCGACCGCGCTGGACACCGTGCCCGCCGACGTCGTCGACGCCGCCGACGCGATCGGCTTCGGCCGCCTGCGGCGCACGCTCACCGTCGACCTGCCGCTGGCGCTGCCGGTGTTCGTGTCGTCGCTGCGGGTGGTGGTGGTGACCAATATCGCGATGGTGTCGGTGGGCGCGCTGATCGGCGTCGGCGGGCTCGGCAAGCTGTTCACCCAGGGGTATCAGCGCGACTATCCGGGCCAGATCGTGGCGGGCATCATCGTCACGCTCGTCCTCGCGCTGATCTTCGACCGGCTGGTGTTCCTGCTCGGCAGGCTCGCGACCCCGTGGACCCGAGCGGACACGCGCGGGCGGCGGACGGCGGGGGCGGCGGCATGAATCTGTTCGTCGACGCCTGGCAGTACCTGAGCGACGGCGCCAACTGGGGCGGCCCGGCCGGGATCGAAACCCGTGTGCTGCAACATCTCTGGTACAGCTTCCTGGCCGTCGCGCTGTCGGCGGTGATCGCGGTGCCGGTGGGCCTGGTGATCGGGCACACCCGGCGGGGCAGCGCCGCGCTGGTCGGTTTCGCCAATGCCATGCGGGCCCTGCCGACACTGGGCCTGCTCACCTTCCTGGTGCTGCTGCTCGGCCTCGGGCTGATCCCGCCGCTGCTGGCGCTGATCACCGTCGGCGTGCCGCCGCTGCTCGCGGGCGCCTACGCGGGCATCGCGAACGTGTCCGCCGATGTCGTCGACGCCTCCCGCGCGATGGGGATGACCGAGCCGCAGGTCCTGTTCCGGGCGGAGCTGCCGAACGCCCTGCCGGTACTGCTGAGCGGGCTGCGCGCCGCCACGCTGCAGGTGGTGGCCACCGCGACCATCGCCGCCTACGTCAACCTCGGCGGCCTCGGCCGCTACATCTTCGACGGGATCGGTCTGTATCGCTACGACCTGGTCCTGGTGGGCGCGCTGCTCGTGGCGGTGCTGGCGCTGGTGCTGGACGCGCTGCTGGCGGCGGCGGTGTGGGCGAGCGCGCCGGGCACCGGGCGACTGGCACGCGGGACCGTCGTCGGCGCCGACGTATCGCGGGTCGCGGAGTAGTCCGGGCCGATCGGCGCGAGTCAGCGGGTATCCGGGGTCTGCGATCGCCCGCTTGTGGACGACTCGCCCCGGCTGTTCATCGGCGCACCTCGGTCGCGGTCAGTCGTCGCCGAGCAGTGCGCGCAGGTGGGGATCCGCCGCCAGCACCTGCTGCAGGCGGGCGCGCTCCTGGACGCGGTGGGCGCGCGCCTGCAGCCACTCCTGCACGGCCGTCACGACCGCCGCGTTCACCGACAGGCCGTCGGCCTCGGCCGCGCCGGCGAGCTGGGCGTACACCTCGTCGGGGAGCTGCGCGGAGAAGGTCGTCATCCCCCGATGATCCCAGACAACGCGACAGCGCCCCGTTCCGGGGAACGGGGCGCAGTCGGTACGGCGGTGCGGACTAGGCGACGCCCTCGGCGCGCGCGGCCTCGGCCACGGCCTCGGCGACGGCGGGCGCCACGCGCGGGTCCAGCGGGCTCGGGATGATCCGGTCCACCGACAGCTCACCGGCCACGACGCCGAAGATGGCGTCGGCGGCGGCGACCTTCATGCCCTCGGTGATCCGGCGCGCGCCCGCGTCCAGCGCACCCTTGAACACGCCGGGGAAGGCGAGCACGTTGTTGATCTGGTTCGGGAAGTCGCTGCGGCCGGTCGCCACGATGGCGGCGTACTTGGCGGCCACCTCGGGGTGGATCTCCGGGTCCGGGTTCGACATGGCGAACACGATCGACTCCGGCGCCATCGAGGCGATGAGCTCCTCGGGGATGGTGCCCGCGGACAGACCGAGGAACACGTCGGCCCCGGCCAGCGCCTCGGCGGCACCACCGGTGAGACCGCGCGGGTTGCTGCGGGCGGCCAGGTCGGCCTTCACGCCGTTGAGGCCGTCCCGACCGGCGCTGACGATGCCCTTCGAGTCGAGCACGACCACGTCGGGCACACCGGCGGCGAGCAGGATGTTGGCGCAGGCCACACCGGCCGCGCCGGCACCGGAGACGACGACCTTCAGCGCCGACATGTCCCGGCCCTGCTGCGCGGCGGCGCCCTTGAGCGCGGCCAGCACCACGATGGCGGTGCCGTGCTGGTCGTCGTGCATGACGGGGCAGTCCAGGGCCTCGATCACGCGCTGCTCGATCTCGAAGCAGCGCGGCGCCGAGATGTCCTCGAGATTGACCGCGCCGAAGCTCGGGCGCAGCCGGATCAGGGTCTCGACGATCTCGTCCGGGTCGGTGGTGTCGAGCACCAGCGGGATCGAGTTCAGGCCGGCGAACTTCTTGAACAGCGCGGCCTTGCCCTCCATGACCGGCAGCGAGGCGCGCGGGCCGATGTCGCCGAGGCCGAGCACGGCGGTGCCGTCGCTGACCACGACCACCAGACGCTCGGTCCAGGTGTAGGTCTTGGTGAGCGCCGCGTCCTCGGCGATCGCGCGACTGACCTGCGCGACACCCGGGGTGTAGGCGATGGACAGATCGCGCTGGGTCTCGAGCGGGGCACTGAGCTCGACCGACAACTTGCCACCGAGGTGGCCCGCGAAGATCTCGTCTTGGGTGATGGCAGCGAGGCTCGCTGCGTCATCGGCCTGGGGCGCCGCGGTGGCATTCGGTGCGTCAGTCACAGGTGACACGATTTCACTCCTGCTCGAGTCGGACTCAACCGGGGGACGGTTACCGCCGGGTATATCGGGATTACGGAATTTCATGACGCTCATGGGGTGCGCAGCCGTCGGGGAACACCGGGAAAACGGTCTCCTGGCGCGGCACTGATCCGGCGAGCGGAGCCGGACGGGTGGTCCGGGCGGACGAACGGGTCGACCCTCGGCCGCGACGGTGCGTCGCGAGGCGATAGGTCACCAAGGTCCCCGAACCCGGCGGTGGCAAGGGCAGGGAATCCGCAATATTCTGCCAGCCGGGCCGACCGCTTGCCAAACCGGTTCCGTCTGTCACCGGGCAACGCGTCATAGGTCGAGCGTATCCGTGGCGAATTGCCATGGCGTTAGAGAAAACTCGCAGCTGACGGGGAACAACCGGTGAACAATCACACCGTGGCGGGTCGCCCTGCGGTGAGCTGTTCGCCGTGCGCGGCGGGCACGGTGTCGCGGCGGACCCAGATCTCGTCCAGCCCACCACATCGCTGCCGCACCCGCCAACCCGCCACCGCGTCCGGGTGGTCGATGCGCCGGTGGATGCCCCGCGTCTCGGCCCGCACGAGCGCGCTGTAGCCGGCCCAGCGGGCGACCGCGAGCAGGGCCGCGGCCTGCCTGGCCCGCACCCGTTCGGCGCCGATCCCGCCCAGCTCGAACTGTGCGCCCGGCCACATCGCGTCCAATTCGGCGATGCTGTCACCCAGGCTGCCCGCGCTGCGCCGGTAGCTGCGCCGCAGCGGCAGGGTGTGCTCCTGCACCAACCCGATCACCGAGCGCGGATCGATGTGCGCGTGCGGACCCAGTCCCGCGCCGAGCACCGGTCGCGCGTCGGCCGAGCGGTCGGCGCCGACCGCGAACGCGGCGGCGCCCTCGCCCGCCCAGGTGCCCGAGGCCACCGCCCAGGCACCGGCCAGTCCGCCGGTGACCCCGGCCGCGCCTGCCACGACCTCGCGGCCCGCGGCCGAGCCCGCGCAATACAGCCCGGGCAGCGTGGTCGCGCAGTCGGTGCCGGCCAGGGCGAGTCCGCCCGCGCCGAGGACGGTGCCTTCCAGGACCGCGCGCACCGGCACCCGCCCGGCCTGGTCGACCGCGCCGTGCCTGCTCAGCCAGTGCCGGACGGTGTCGGGCACCTCGTGCAGGGCGGCGAAGACCCGCCTGCCGTCCGCGAGCGCGGCCAGCGCGGACGGGTAGCGACCGGCCAGCTCGCTGCCCGCCTCGTCGTAGAGCGCGGCGAAGTGCACCGAGAGCCCGGGCGCGACCGCCGGATTCGGATGCACCCGCGCCAGCACCGGCGCCAGGCCGTACGCGCTGGAGAACTCCATCCCGGACAGTTCGGCGCCCGCCTCCACCGCCATGAGCAGGCCCTCACCGGTGTTCACCTCGGTGCCCGCGCCGCCGGAGAGGAAGGCACAGCCGCCGGTCGCGACGACCACCGCGCCCGCGCGCACGGTCCACGGCCGGAACTTGTTGTGCCGCTGCGCCCCGGCCGCGCCGACCACGGCACCCGCCGGGTCGACGAGCAGGTGCAGCGCCGGATGGTGATCGAGGATGCGCACGCCGGCTTCCAGCGCGCCGCGGCGCAGCCTGCGCAGATAGCTCGCGCCGTCGAGCAGCACGGCCGCGGCTTCCTCGCCCGCCGGGACCGGCGCGCGGTGCCGGGTCCCCGACCAGCTCTGCAACCTGCGGTGGGTCTCGTCGGCGACCCGGTGCAGCCAGGCTGTGTCACCGAGCCCGCCGCCGCGAGCCAGCGTCGCGACCACGGCTTCGGCCCGGTCCCGGCCCGGCGCGAGATCCCACAGCGCGGTGCTGCCGTAGACGGTGGAACCGCTGGACCCGCAGCGGTTCTTGTCCACCAGGACGACGCGCGCACCGGCGGCCGCGGCCGAGACGGCGGCCCAGAGCCCGGCGGGCCCGCCGCCGAGGATCAGAACATCCGTCTCGATGTTGCTCACAAGGTCAAATATTCGGGCACAGTTCACCCGGACGCAACCATTACGCGGCGGTCAACCCCACCATTGTGTCCAAAGCAGTACACCGGTCGTGATCAACACGACGGCCGACCCGGACAGCGCCGCCACGCCCCGGTTCCGATCGGCGAACAGCTGGGCCGTGACCACGACGACGGCGGCCAGAACGTGCCAGGTCAGCGACTCGGCGCCGGGCCCAGGGAAATCGCGGCGCGCGCCCATCACCGCGGCGCCCGCCACCACACACAGCAGCACCACTACGCCGCCGGCGACCACGCCGCTGAGCGCGCGCACCAGCGTCACGGTGCGATCACCGGCACCCCGCTCGCCTTGCCGATCAGCGCCTCGAACTGTTCCGGATCGGTCCGGCAGGCGCCGATCTCGATGGTCTTGTTGCTGCCGTGGTAGTCCGACGAACCGGTCCGCAGCAACCCGAGCTCGGCCGAAAGGTCGGTCAGCACCGCGCGATCGGCGTCGCTGTGGTCGGGATGGTCGATCTCGAGGCCGCCGAGCCCGAACGCGGCCAGATCCCTGATCTCCTCGAGCGCCAGCAGCCTGCCCCGCTTGCGAGCCCGCACGTGCGCGATCACGCTCACTCCGCCCGCGGCGGCGATCAGCTGCACCGCCCGGCTCAGCGGGGTGTCGGCCTTCTCCGCGTAGTACGGGCCGTGCGGAGCGAGCAGGTCCTTGAACGCGGCGTCCACGCTCTCCACCACGCCCGCCTCGACCAGCGCCCGCGCCAGATGCGGGCGTCCGGCCGCCGGGCCCGCGCCGGCCAGCACCGCGTCGGGGTCGACGGGCAGGCCGTCGGCCACCATCTTCTCCGCCATCGCGCGCACCCGCGCCACCCGCTCGGCGCGCAGCCGTTCGCGTTCCTCGGCGAAGCCGCGGGCCGTGGGGTCGAACAGGTAGGCCAGCAGGTGGACCGGCACGGGGTAGCCGTCCTCACCCATCCCCTGGCACGACATCTCCATCCCGCGCACCAGGGTCAGGCCGGGCGGGCGGGCCGCCTCGGCCTCGGCCCAGCCCGCGGTGGTGTCGTGGTCGGTGATCGCGACGACGTCGAGACCGGCCGCCGCGGCACGGCGCACCAGCTCGGCCGGGCTGTCCGTGCCGTCGGAGGCCGTCGAATGGGTATGCAGATCGATGCGCACACTCTCAGTCTTACAGTGCGGTCTCACCGGGCGTGCGCTCCTGGGCCGACTACGCCGGTGCCCGTAGGCTCGGGCGCGTGCCTTCGCTACCGCAGATGCCGTCGTTTCGCGGGCCGAGCAGACCGGCACCGCCACGGCCGCGGGTCCCGGTGCCCACCGCGCGCGCCATCGTCGACTGCGGTGTCTATGTCGACGGCAAGCGGCTGCCCGGCCATTTCACGCCGGAGCGGGCGCTGGCCGCCGCGACCGCGACCGAGGCCGGGTTCGTCTGGGTGGGGCTGCACGATCCGGACGAGGGGCAGATGACCGACATCGCCCAGATCTTCGGCCTGCACGCGCTGGCGGTGGAGGACGCGGTGCAGGGCAGGCAGCGCCCGAAGCTGGAACGCTACGACCACACGCTGTTCCTGGTGATGCGCACCGTCAGCTACATCGAGCACGACATCCACGCCATCAGCGAGATCGTCGAGACCGGCGACATCATGGTCTTCACCGGCCCGCACTTCGCCATCACCGTGCGCCACGGCGAGCACACCGGACTGGCCGGCGTGCGCCACGAGCTGGAACGCCGGCCCGATCAGCTGCGCCTCGGCCCGATCGCGGTGCTGCACGCGGTGGCCGACCACGTGGTCGACTCCTATGTCGACGTGGCCGAATCGGTGGAATCCGATATCGACGAGATGGAGGAAGCGGTGTTCACGCCCGCCTCCAAGATCGGCATCGGTTCGATCTACCAGCTGAAGCGGGAGGTGGTCGAGCTGCGCAGGGCCGTCTCGCCGCTGGGCCCGCCGTTGCAGCTGCTGGTGCACAACCAGGATCTGCCGGTGCCCAAGGAGATCCGCCGCTATCTGCGCGACGTCGCCGACCACCACACCAGCGTCACCGAGCACATCGCCTATTTCGACGAATCGCTGAGCGGCCTGGTCAACGCGGCGCTGGCCAAGATCAGCGTCCAGCAGAACACCGACATGCGCAAGATCGCCGCCTACGCCGCCATGGCCGCCGTGCCGACCATGATCGCCGGCATCTACGGCATGAACTTCGACTCCATGTGGGAGCTGCGCCAGCCATGGGGTTATCCGGTGGTGGTGCTGATCATGGTCGCCCTGTGCGGTGTGCTGCTGGTGGTGTTCCGGCGCAGCAAGTGGATCTAGAGGTTCACCGCGCCACGGCCCGGGTCGCGCACGTCGATCCCGGCCTCGGCCCACGCGTCACGCAGGGCCTGCGCGCCGCGTACCCGTACCCACGCGGCCTCGGTGGCGGTGATCGGGGTGACGGTGAGATACCGCACCGGTTCGGCCGGTTCGGGCAGCGAGACCTCGGTGATGTCGCTCTCGCCGAGCAGCACCGCCGTGAAGGGCGCGTTGTGCCACAACGGTTCTCCCAGGTCGAGCAGCGCGTCCGCTTGCAGCACAACGCCTTCCACCGACGGCGTCGCGACGAGCACGCCCAGCGACCTGACCACACCGGCCTGCGGACCGGCGCTCGCCAGCAGCGTCAGCACCAGTTCGGCGCGCGGGCCGCGCACCGGGTCGGCCAGCAGATCGGCCGGATCTCCCATCGGATGGCGTGACCCGCCCAGCGTCGCGTAGTGCACCGCGCCGTCACCGGGGATGCGCAGGATCTCGATCGGCTCCAGCCCGAGGAAGGTCACCGAGGCCGAGTCGACCCCGGCGCGCTCGACGCCGTAGTGGTCCAGCACCGCGGTGCGGACCGTGTCCACCACATCCATGACGTCACAGGGCCAATCGGGCCAGCATGTCGCGGGCGCGCTCGGCGGTCTTGGGGTCGCACAGCACGTCGTAGCGGCCGGCCACCAGCTGCATGGTGGAGGCGAAGTCGCGCTGGCCCTTGGTGGCCGCGTACGGGATCGAGGTGGTGATCACGCCGAACACGATGCCACCGAGCAGACCGACCACCAGCGGGCCCAACGCTCCGCCGGTGGTGGTGAACAGGCTCAGCAGCAGACCGAGGAACAGGCCGAGCCAGGCGCCCGAGACCACGCCGCCGCCGATGACCTTGCCCCAGGTCAGGCGGTACAGCACCCGCTCGACCTGCATGAGATCGACGCCGACGATGGTCACGTCCTGCACCGGGAACTGCCCGTCGGCCAGGTAGTCGACCGCGCGCTGCGCCTCGGCGTAGGTCGGATACGAGCCGACCGGCCAGCCCGACGGCGGCGTCGGCAACGCCTGCCGCCCGCGATTCGGGTTGCCCAAGGGATTCGTCATAGTCCCATTCTGCTAGTTCTGGTCCGGCTGGGGCGGAGTGAAACGCGTTGTGCGCGTCATTCCCGCAGCTCGGCCCTTCTCCGCTATGACCTGCGCCATCTTCGCGCTGGCCTCATCGATCATCTCATCGCCCAGCATCACCGCGCCACGAGCGCCGCCGGCGGCGGAGGTGTGGAAGGCGTAGGCCTCCAGGATCAGTTCCGCGCGGTCGTAGTCGGCCTGGCGCGGGCTGAAGATCTCGTTGCAGGCGTCGACCTGATCGGGGTGCAGCACCCACTTGCCGTCGAAACCCAGTGCGGCGGTGCGCCCGGCCGCCCGCCGGAAGCCGTCGACATCGCGGACCTGCAGGTAGGGACCGTCGATCGCCTGCAGCCCGTGCGCGCGGGCGGCGAGCAGGATGGTCATCAGGATGTGGTGGTAGGCGTCGCCGACGTCGTAGCCCTCCGGCTGTTCGCCGACCACCAGCGTGCGCATGTTGATACTGGCCATGAAATCGGCCGGACCGAACACCAGCGCCTGCACCCGGGGGCTGGCGGTGGCGATCGCGTCGATGTTGCGCAGGCCGATGGCGTTCTCCAGCTGCGGCTCGATCCCGATCCGCCCGAGCTCGAGCCCGCAGGCCTTCTCCAGCTGGGTCAGCAGCAGATCCAGCGCCCGCACCTGCCCGGCGTCGGTGACCTTGGGCAGCAGGATCGCGTCGATCGCCGCGCCCGCGCCCTCCACGACGGTGATCACGTCGGCGTAGGTCCACTCGGTGGACCAGTCGTTGACCCGGACCACCCGCAGCTGCGCGCCCCAGCCCGGCTCGTTCAGCGCGGCCACGATATTGGCGCGCGCGGCCGTCTTGGCGCCCGCCGCCACGGCGTCCTCGAGATCGAGGAAGACCTCGTCCACCGGCAGGCCCTTGGCCTTGGCGATCATCTTCGGGTTGCTGCCGGGTACGGCCAGCACTGAGCGGCGGGGCTTCATGGGCCCTCCTCCTTTGTTCGTCACACCGGCCGTGGCGGGTGCTGCCCGGCCGTTGCGGACCGCCTAGCCTGAGGGTCATGGCAACCACCAGGGTGTACGTCGCCCGGCTCGCCGGCCTGACGGTGCTGGGTCCGGACGGGGAGTCTATCGGCCGGGTCCGCGACGTCGTCGTGGCCGTCCGGCACGGGCGCCAGCAACCACGGGTGCACGGCCTGGTCGTCGAATTGGTCACCCGGCGGCGGATTTTCGTGCCGATGCTGCGCGTCACCGCGATCGAGCCGGGCATCGTCACCCTCAACACCGGCACCGTGAGCCTGCGCCGGTTCGCCCAGCGCCCCGGCGAGATGCTGGCGCTGGCCCAGATCGTGGATTCGCAGGTGCGGGTGAACGATCCCGGCCTGCCGGACCTGGCCGGGGTCGACGTGTTCGTCTCCGATCTCGGCATCGAGCAGACCAGGACCAGGGACTGGGTGATCGGCCGGGTCGCGGTGCGCGGGCACCGCCGGATCGGGCGCAGGCGCACCGTGCACGTGGTGGACTGGTCCCAGGTCGACGGCCTCACCCCCGCCGATGTGGGCCGCCCGGGCCAGGACGTCACCACCCTGCTCGAGCAATTCGAGGGCCTGCGCGCCGCCGACGTGGCCCACCGGTTGCGCGAGCTGCCGGAGAAGCGCCGCGTCGAGGTGGCGATCGCGCTCGACGACGAACGCCTCGCCGACGTCGTCCAGGAGCTGCCCGACGACGACCAGGTGGACCTGCTCGGCCATCTCGAGGTGCGCCGCGCCGCCGACGTGCTCGAGGCGATGGACCCCGACGACGCCGCCGACCTGCTCGGCGAGCTCCCGGAGAGCGAAGCCGAATCGCTGCTGGCCCTGATGGACCCGGAGGAATCCGAGCCGGTCCGCAGGCTGCTCGCGCATTCGCCCGACACCGCGGGCGGTCTGATGACGCCCAAGCCGATCGTGCTCAGCCCGTCGACCACCGTCGCCGAGGCGCTGGCCCGGGTCCGCGATCCCGATCTCACCCCGGCGCTGGCCTCGATGGTGTTCGTCGTCCGGCCGCCCACCGCCACCCCGACCGGGCGCTACCTCGGGTGCGTGCACATCCAGGTGCTGCTGCGCGAACCACCGGCGCATCTGGTCGGCGGCATCGTCGACACGGACCTGACGCCGCTGGCGCCTGACCTGCCGCTCTCGGCGGTGACCAGGTACTTCGCCACCTACAACCTGGTCTGCGGGCCGGTGGTCGACGCCGAGAATCACCTGCTCGGCGCGGTGACCGTCGACGACGTGCTCGACCACCTGCTGCCGGAGGACTGGCGTGAAGAAGAGGAACAGCAGTTCGCCCACACCGAGCTGGGCCCGGACGGGAGCCGGCTATGAGTGAGAAGAACCCGGCCAGGCAGCGGCTGGAAACCCCGGTCAGCTCGCGGTTCAGCTTCGACTGGGATTCGGAGGCCTTCGCGCGCAGCAGCGAGCGGGTCGCGCGGTTCCTCGGCACCGGGCGCTACCTGGCGATGCAGACGGTGATCGTCATCGTCTGGATCGTGCTCAACGTGTTCGTGGTCGCGCTGCGCTGGGACCCGTACCCGTTCATCCTGCTCAATCTGGCCTTCTCCACCCAGGCCGCCTACGCCGCGCCGCTGATCCTGCTGGCGCAGAACCGCCAGGACAACCGCGACAAGGTCTCGCTGGAGGAGGACCGCAGCCGGGCCGCGCAGACCAAGGCCGACACCGAGTTCCTCGCCCGCGAGCTGGCCTCGCTGCGCCTGGCCGTCGGCGATGTCGCCACCCGCGACTACCTGCGCCGGGAGCTGGAGGAGATCAAGGAGGTGCTCGACCGGATCGACGCGGTCACCGCACCCGACGGCGCGCCGAAGCCGGAGAAGAAGCGAAAAGCCGCACGCAAGAAAACCTCCGGTCAAACGCCCACTCCTGCCCCGGTTTCGCCAGGTGCTCCAGACGAGTAACCGGAAATGCTCTACAACTTCCTGACCGGTAGGTAACCTGGATCACGTTGTTCCGGGCGGCCCGGAGGGGGACTCTGCGGTGCCGCTGCTTCGACGAAAAGGGTTGGTGTGGCCGTGCGAATCTCTGCTCCGATAACGATGTCGGCCCTTGTCGTCGCTGGACTCGTCGCTTCCGGTTCGGCCGTGCAGACCGCGACGCCCAGCACCGCGCCCACCGCGCCGGAGGCCCTGCTCGCCGCGACCGCGAGCACCGCCGAGGACACTCCCGAAACCGATCCCTCCGAGATCGTGGGCCTGCTGCCGGTGAGCCAGGAGGCGCCGCGCAAGCTGCGCGCGCTGTCGCCGTCGGCCAACAGCCTGGCCCCCTTCGCGGGAACCGTGCCGCTGCAGAGCATTTCGCTGCCCACCGGCAGTGGCGCGCTTGGCATCCCGGAGATCGTGCTCGCCGCCTACCGCAATGCCGAGCTGGCGCTGGAGAGCGCTCAGCCCGGTTGCGGGCTCACCTGGAACCTGCTGGCCGGCATCGGCCGTATCGAGTCCGGGCACGCCAGCAACGGCCGCACCGACGCGGCGGGCACCTCCACCACCCCGATCTTCGGCCCCGCGCTCGACGGCACCCTGCCCGGCAACGAGGTGATCAAGGAAGCCGACGGCGGCTTCGTGCGGGCCGTGGGCCCCATGCAGTTCCTGCCCAGCACCTGGGCGCTCTACGCCGCCGACGGCAACGGCGACGGCGCCACCGATCCGCACAACGTCTTCGACGCGGCCCTGGGCGCGGGCAAGTACCTGTGCTCGGGCGGGCTCAACCTGCGCGAGGCGTCCCAGGAGCTGCGCGCGGTGCTGCGCTACAACAACTCGATGTCGTACGCGGCCAACGTGCTGAGCTGGTCGGCGGCCTACCGGACCGGCGGCGCGCCGAGCCAGGTGACCATCTCCCCCGACATCGTGCCGCCGGGCAGCGCCCCGCTGGTCTCCCCGAACGTGCTGGCCGCCACCACCGACGCACCGGTCACCGCGGCGCCGCCGGGAACCACCAACCAGCTGCCGCCCAACACGCCGAAGGTGACCACGCCGACGCAGGTGATGATCACCCTGCCCGGCCTGCCGCCCATCCCCTGCGGCATCTTCTGCCCCGCCCCGGTCGCGCCCGCGCCGGAGGTGTGCGTCAGCGAGCCGGTGCCCGCCCAGATGCCGAATCCGATCGAGCCGGAGCAGCGCCAGGTCGAGCAGACCTTCGGCGCCGCGGCGCCGAAGGATCCGACGAAGCCCGAGCCCGAGCAGCAGGCGACGGCGCCGGTGTGCACCCCGGCCACCACCGAGCAGGCACCCCCGCCTGCCGAGGCGCCCGCGACCGAGGACCCGACGAAGACCCCGGAGCCTGGCGTCGCGCCGGCCGAGGAACCGGCGTCCGCCGAGCCCGCGCCGGTGGCGCCCACGCCGCAGCCGGGGATCACGTTGCCGTTCAACATCGTCATCCCGCTGCCGCCCGGCCCGCCGGCTCCCTAGAAATCAAACCGAAACACAGATCACGGAGGGGTAACAAAAAGGTCTCGGGTGCGGTAATCTCTTCTCATCCAACACGGTTGAGGAGGGCACCACACAGTGGGTCGTCATCGGAAACAGCCTGCTACGACGGTTCGACGTAGCTCGCTCATCGCACTGACCGGATTGGTCCCCGCCGGGCTCGTGGCCGTTACCGCCGCCGCCACCGACGCGACCACCGCGAGTACCGCCGCCGTCGAACACGACCTGCTGCCGGGCGCCGACGCGGAAGCGGCGCCCGAACTGGTCGCCGCGCCCCAGGCCGACCTGGCCGAGGTCGCGCACGCGGAGGCCCGCCAGTCCGCCTCGGCCGCGCCCGTCGTGAAAACCGTTGCGCTGCCGGACAACCGGGCGTCGTCCGATCTGCCCGCGGGCCCGCTGGGCATCCCCGGCATCGCGGTCGCCGCGTACCAGAGCGCCGAAGAGCAACTGGCCGTGGAGAATCCGACCTGCGGCATGTCCTGGAACCTGCTCGCCGGCATCGGCCGGGTCGAGTCGACCCATGCCTACGGCAAGGCCGACGCCGACGGCAACCCGATCAAGGCCGTCTACGGCCCGGTCCTCGACGGCAGCCTGTACGGCAACAATGTCATCCACGACAGCGACGGCGGCGAGCTCGACGGCCTCGGCGGCTACGACCGCGCCATCGGCCCCATGCAGTTCCTGCCCGAGACCTGGCACCGCTACGCCGCCGACGGCAATGGCGACGGCGTCGCCGACCCGCAGAACCTCTTCGACGCCGCCCTCACCGCGGGCCGCTACCTCTGCGACGGCGGCCTCAACATGCGCGACCTGTCCCAGCAGTCCAAGGCCATCCTCCGCTACAACAACTCGATGGCCTACGTCGCCAACGTCATGGCCTGGTCCACCTCCTACTCCAGCGGCATGGCCCCCAAGCCCTCCGACCTCCCCCGAATCTGAGATCCCACCCCACCGACCAGCCCTCGTTTGCCGCTGAACGTGCGCTGACGGTGCTGCTGGCGACCTTGTCGACGCTTGCCGTTCTCGTAGCGGTGGTTCTGTTGGAGCTGAGTCCGCTTTATGTGCCATTGGGCTTCGCGGTGGTGCCCGGGTGCTTTCCGATCGCGACGTTCGTGGCCTTGTTGACCTGGAGCCGAGCGGGGTTCTTCGCGGACGTGTGGATGAATCAGGACGCGGATCAGTTGATCGTGTCCGCGCATCCGGAATTCGTGGCCGCGGTGGCGCAATCCAGGGCCGGGCGGCGGTGAACACGGTGTCGGACCTGCCCAGGGCGTTGCGCTCGCGCGTCGGTATCCGGGCTTCGTGGCGGGTTCGGCACCCGGGTGTCTACGGTGACGACCGGATCAGCCCCAGGACCTTCCCCGAATCCGGGGCAGCATAAAATCGGGCGTATGCCAGTGATTACGGAAGCGGATGTGCGGGCGGCGCTCGCGAAGGTCGACGACCCGGAGATCCGCAAGCCGATCACCGAGTTGGGCATGGTCAAGAGCATCGCCATCGCCGACAGCGGTGACGTGCACGTGGAGATCTTCCTGACGACGTCGGGATGCCCGCTGCGGACCGAGATCGTCCAGCGGGTGACCAAGGCCGTCGCCGATGTGCCCGGTGCGGGCGCGGTGACCGTCGACCTCGATGTGATGAGCGACGAGCAGCGCACCGAACTGCGCAAGTCGCTGCGCGGCGACTCGGCCGAGCCGGTTATCCCGTTCGCCCAGCCCGGTTCGCTCACCCGCGTCTACGCGGTGGCCTCCGGTAAGGGCGGTGTGGGCAAGTCCAGCGTCACCGCCAACCTGGCCGTCGCGCTGGCCGAGCGCGGCCTGTCGGTCGGCGTGCTCGACGCCGACATCTACGGCCACTCCATCCCGCGCATGCTCGGCACCGACGCCCGCCCCACCCAGGTGGAGCGGATGATCATGCCGCCGATCGCGCACGACGTGAAGATGATCTCGATCGCGCAGTTCACCCAGGGCAACACGCCCGTGGTGTGGCGCGGTCCGATGCTGCACCGCGCGCTGCAGCAGTTCCTCGCCGACGTCTTCTGGGGCGACCTGGACGTGCTGCTGCTTGACCTGCCGCCCGGCACCGGTGACGTCGCGATCTCCATCGCCCAGCTGATCCCCAGCGCCGAGATCCTGGTCGTCACCACCCCGCAGATCGCGGCCGCCGAGGTCGCCGAGCGCGCGGGCGCGATCGCCCTGCAGACCAGGCAGCGGATCGCCGGCGTGGTGGAGAACATGTCCTGGCTGGACCTGCCCGACGGCTCCCGGATGGAGCTGTACGGCTCCGGCGGCGGCCAGGTCGTGGCCGAGCGCCTCACCCGAGCCGTCGGCTCCACGGTGCCGCTGCTCGGCCAGATCCCGATCGAGCAGGCGCTGCGCGAGGGCGGTGACGCGGGCACCCCGATCGTGATCGGCGATCCGGACAACCCGGCCGCCAAGGCGCTGCGTGAGGTCGCCGACAAGCTCGCCGTCCGCCGCCGCGGGCTCGCGGGCATGTCGCTCGGTATCGATACCACCCGCCACCTGTAGGCCATGGGTAATTCGACGGGGACGGGCGAAGGTAGCCGACTGGAGAACCGTCGGCCGCCGACGCCGGGTGCCCACGCACATCAATCCGGCCGGAAGTTCGCGGGGAGGCGGAAATGACGTTGCTGCTGTACGTGCTCATCGTCGGGCTGGTGGCGGCGATGCTGTTCCTGCTGGCCAGCGCGGTGTTCGGCCGGTCCGAGGAGCTCGGTCCGCTGCCCGAGGGCACGACGGCCACGGTGCTGCCCGCGCAGGGCGTCACCGGCGCCGATGTGCGCGCGCTGCGGTTCCAGCAGGTGGTGCGCGGTTACAAGGCCGGTGAGGTCGACTGGGCGCTGAGCAGGCTGGCCGAGCGGATCGACGAGCTCGAGCTGGAGCTGGCGCACGCCCGGCAGTGGCAGGCCCACGTGAGCTCCGGGCAGGACCGCCCGTGACCGACCTCGTCGACGACGGGCTGGTGCGCTGCCCGTGGTCGACCGGTTCCGCGCTGTACCGGGATTACCACGACACCGAGTGGGGCAAGCCCCTGCACGGCGACGACGCGCTGTTCGAACGGCTGTGTCTCGAGGCGTTCCAGTCCGGGCTGGCCTGGATCACCGTCCTGCGCAAGCGACCGGCCTTCCGGGCCGCGTTCGCGGGGTTCGAGATCGCCAGGGTGGCCGAGTTCGGCGACGACGACCGGACCCGGCTGCTCGCCGATGCCGGGATCGTCCGCAATCGCGCCAAGATCGACGCGGTGATCGCCAACGCGCGGGTTGCTCGGGACCTGCCGGTCAGCCTCGACGAGCTGCTGTGGTCCTTCGCTCCCGAGCCGCGCCCCCGGCCGGCGGCCATCGCCGATGTGCCCGCGACCACACCTGAATCCATTGCTCTGGCAAAGGAATTGAAGCGCCGGGGCTTCGCTTTCGTCGGCCCGACGACGGCCTACGCGCTGATGCAGGCGACCGGAATGGTGGACGACCACCTGGCGGTTTGCTGGGTCGACCCGGCCCCGAAAGGAACCGACTCGCCAGTCACATTTCGTACTCAGGTGTCCGCCCGAGACGGCAATAGGGAAGAATAGGACCGGTGTGGCCCGCCGAACACCCGGCGAGCCCGAGAACATATGCGCACTCGACCGCGCAGATCTGGAGGGAGCAGAGGATGGCGGCCATGAAGCCCCGTACCGGGGACGGTCCCCTCGAGGCAACCAAGGAAGGTCGTGGAATCGTCATGCGGGTTCCACTCGAGGGTGGCGGGCGTCTGGTCGTCGAACTCACACCGGACGAGGCTGCGGCGCTCGGTGACGAACTGAAGAGCGTCACCAGCTGACCGCACTCACCGCGGTCTCCGCGCTCCTGGCCTGCCCGGAGTGCGGCGACGAACTGCACCCGCGCGATCGTGCGCTGCGTTGCACCACCGGGCACAGCTTCGACATCGCCCGCCAGGGCTATGTCGGGCTGCTGACCGGCGCATCGACCAAGATGACCGGCGACACCGCCGACATGCTCGACGCCCGCGCCGCGTTCCAGGGCGCCGGGCATTTCGCGCCCATCGCCGCTGCCGCGGCCCAGGCGTTCGGCACGACGACCGCGGACGACCCTCGGGCGATCCTCGAGGTCGGCGCAGGCACCGGCTACTACCTCGCCGAGGTGCTCTCGGCGGTTCCGGGCACCGACGGCATCGCACTCGACGTCGCCAAGCCCGCCGCCCGCCGGGCCGCCCGCGCCCATCCCCGCATGGCCTCGATCCTGGCCGATGCCTGGCGCGGCCTGCCGATCCGGGACAACGTACTCACCGGCGTCCTGTCGGTCTTCGCCCCGCGCAACCCCGCCGAGGTCGCCCGGGTCCTCGCACCCGGTGGCCGGTTCGTGGTGGTCACGCCGACCGCCGAGCATCTGCGTGAACTGGTCGGCCCGCTCGGGATGGTCCGGGTGGACCCGGACAAGGAACGCCGCCTGGCCGAGGCCATGGCAGGCACCTTCGAACGTGTCGACCACCGCCGGGTCACGTTCCCGATGAAGCTGTCCCACCGCGATGTCACCCACGTGATCGGGATGGGCCCGTCCGCCTTCCACGGCGCCCCCGCCGACGACCCGCGGATCGCCGCGCTGCCCGATCTCACCGAGGTGACCGCCGCGGTGGCGGTGTCGACTTACCTCCCCGTGGCCTGATCGGCCATTCCCGAACGCTCCCCGGGCTAGCGGAGCACGCTGCGGTACACCTCGAGGGTGTTCTCGGCGATGCGCGCCCAGTCGAACCGCGCGATGGCCCGCGCGCGACCGGCGGCGCCGAAGTCGGTCGCGACGGCCGCATCGCCCGCCACCTCGTTGACGGCGGCGGCGAGACCCCGCTCGTAGGCGGTGGTGTCGCCCGCGTCGTAGTGCACGAGCCGGCCGGTGACGCCGTCATCGACGACCTCGGGAATCCCGCCCACGTCGGAGGCGACCACGGCGGTCGCGCAGGCCATGGCCTCCAGGTTCACGATGCCGAGCGGCTCGTAGACCGAGGGACAGACGAAGACCGCCGAGGCGGTGAGGATCTGGCGCACCTGTTCGGTGGGCAGCATCTCCTTCACCCAGAACACGTTGCCGCGCCGGCGTTGCAGACCGTCGACCGCGTCGGCCACCTCGAGTTCGAGCTCGCGGGTGTCGGCCGCGCCCGCGCACAGCACCAGCTGGATGCCGGGGTCGAAGTGCGCGGCGGCGGTGAGCAGATGACCCACGCCCTTCTGCCGGGTGATCCGGCCGACGAACGACACGATCGGCCGGTCGGTGCGCACGCCGAGACGTTCCAGCACCGGCGCCTCGTCGCCGGCCGGCGGGCCGGGATGCCACACCGTCGCGTCGATGCCGTTGTGCACCACGTGAACCCGGTCGGGGTCGATCGCCGGATAGGCGTCGAGCACGTCGTGGCGCATGCCCTCGCTCACCGCGATCACGGCGTCGGCGTACTCCATCGCGTTGCGCTCCGACCAGGAGGAGAGCCGGTAACCGCCGCCGAGCTGCTCGGCCTTCCACGGCCTGCGCGGTTCCAGCGAATGCGCGGTGAGCACATGCGGAATGCCGTACAGCGCGCCGGCCAGATGCCCGGCCAGGCCCGCGTACCAGGTGTGCGAGTGGACCACGTCGACCGCGCCCACCGCGTCGGCCATGCGCAGCTGCGCCGACATCATCTGCAGCGCGGCGTTGGCGGCGTACAGCTCGGGATCGGGACGATGCACGACCGCGCCGTGGCGCGGCGCGCCCATGCAGTGGACCGTCACCTCGCTCAATTTCCGCAGCCGCGCGGTGAGTTCGGTGACGTGCACGCCCGCGCCGCCGTACACCTCGGGCGGATACTCCCGGGTCAGCATCGCGACCCGCAGCGTTTCCGCCGCCGTCTGCTCGCCGTGGGTGCCAGAACTCACTGGTCCAAATTAGACCCTCGGGTCGACATGAGCCACCGTGGTGCCGCCCAGCCTGTACGTTGACAGGGTGAGGAGCCAGCCGCACGTACTCGGGATCGTGCTCGCCGGTGGCGAGGGCAAACGCCTGTTTCCGCTCACCGCGGACCGCGCCAAGCCCGCGGTTCCGTTCGGCGGAGCGTATCGGCTCATCGACTTCGTGCTCAGCAATCTGGTGAACGCGGGCTATCTACGCCTGTGCGTGCTCACCCAGTACAAGTCGCACTCGCTGGACCGCCACATCTCGCAGACCTGGCGGCTGTCCGGTTTCACCGGTGAGTACATCACCCCGGTGCCCGCGCAGCAGCGGCTCGGGCCGCGCTGGTACACCGGCAGCGCCGACGCGATCATGCAGTCGCTCAACCTGATCTATGACGAGGACCCCGACTACATCGTGGTCTTCGGCGCCGACCACGTGTACCGGATGGACCCGGAACAGATGGTCGCCAGCCACATCGCGTCCGGCGCCGGCGTGACCGTGGCGGGCATCCGCGTTCCCCGCAGCGAGGCGAGCGCGTTCGGCTGTATCGACTCCGACGAGTCCGGCCGGATCACCCAGTTCCTGGAGAAGCCCGCGCACCCACCCGGCACGCCCGACGATCCGAACATGACCTTCGCCTCGATGGGCAACTACGTCTTCACCACCCGGGTGCTGGTCGACGCCATCCGCGCCGACGCCGAGAACTCCGACTCCGACCACGACATGGGCGGCGACATCATCCCAGCGCTGGTCGCGGCCGGCAAGGCCGCCGTCTACGACTTCGCCGACAACGAGGTGCCCGGCGCCACCGAACGCGACCGCGGCTACTGGCGCGACGTCGGGACCATCGACGCCTTCTACGACGCGCACATGGACCTGGTCTCGGTGCACCCGGTGTTCAACCTCTACAACAAGCACTGGCCGATCCGCGGTGCCGCCGAGAACCTGCCACCCGCCAAGTTCGCGCGCGGCGGGCTGGCCCAGGAGTCGATCGTGGGCGCCGGGTCGATCCTGTCGGCGGCCACCGTTCGCAACTCGGTGCTCAGTTCCAATGTGCTGATCGACGACGGCGCCACCGTGGAGGGCAGTGTGCTCATGCCGGGGGTGCGGATCGGCAAGGGCGCGGTGGTGCGGCACGCGATCCTGGACAAGAACGTGGTGGTCGGCGAGGGCGAGATCATCGGCGTGGATCTGGACCGGGATCGCGAGCGGTTCGCCGTGAGCCACGGTGGGGTGGTCACCGTCGGCAAGGGGATCTGGGTCGGCTAGCAGCGCGAGGCGCAGAGCAGACCGTCGCCGATCGGGATGAGCACGCTGGTGAGCTCGGGGTTCTCGGCGATGGCCCGGGTGGCCGCGCGCACGGCCTGGGTGGCCGGGTCGCGCTGAGTCTGGTCGGGGACGCGCCCGCCGAGCAGCGCGTTGTGCAGGATGAACGCGCCGCCCTCGCGCAGCAGGCGCACGCCCTGCTCCACGTAGAACGGGTGTTCCATCGGGGCCGCGTCGACGAAGACGAGGTCGTAGGCGCCGTCGGCGAGCCGGGGTAGGACGTCGAGGGCGCGCCCGTTGATGAGCCGGGTACGCGCCGGCGGGATCTCCGCGGTGCGGAAGGCCTCCTTGGCGGCGCGCTGATGCTCGGGCTCGGAGTCGATCGTGGTGAGGGTGCCGTCCTCGCGCATGCCGTCGAGCAGCCACAATCCGCTGATCCCGGCGCCGGTGCCCACTTCGACGACCGCCCGGGCGCCCAGCATCTGGGCGTACATGCTCAGCAGGGCGCCGACGGAGGCCGGCACGGGCGCGGCACCCAGTTCGGTGGCCCGCTCGCGCGCGTCGAGGAGGACCTCGTCCTCGACGACGGACTCCTCCACATAGGCCAGGTTCCGCTCCACGTTCGATGCCACAGCTATGAGGCTAGGCCACCGAGGGGGTCTGTGTATTCAGCGAATGCGCCGATGTGGATAAGTGTCGCGCGCCGAACAGGCAATTGCCGAAAGTTTGCGGAAAGGTCACGAAGGGCCTGGAACTGCTGTTTTTCCGGTGCGGGCGGGGTTAGGGTCAGGTCCGGCCCGGATTCTCAGGTCTCCCTCAGGATCTCCACATCTGCCCCATATCGGGGCAGGAAATAGTTGCCCTACGCAAGACCAGCCGATCGCGGCGGGTACGAGACGCGGGAACAACCTCACACAGTTGCTGGTTGATTCCGATAGCAAGGTTCGCTGACCCGGACCCGGCAGGTTTCGTGCCAGCGGTCCCGAGTAGGAGGTGTCCCATCCCGATGGTAGACACGGCGCGTCACGCCACACTGCCCGACCAGACCACCACCGCCGACCTCGCCGCGTCCGACGACGCGCAGTTCGAGGGCGAACTCACCGGTACCGCGGCCTTCGACGCGACCGGCGATCGCACCGTCATGCCGTCCTGGGACGAACTCGTCCGCGAACACGCCGACCGCGTGTACCGCCTGGCCTACCGCCTCTCCGGCGACGCGCAGGACGCCGACGACCTCACCCAGGAGACCTTCATCCGGGTCTTCCGCTCGCTGCAGAACTACCAGCCCGGCACCTTCGAGGGCTGGCTGCACCGCATCACCACCAACCTGTTCCTCGACATGGTCCGCCGGCGCAACCGCATCCGCATGGAAGCGCTGCCCGAGGACTACGACCGAGTCCCCGCCGAAGGTCCGACTCCCGAGGAGTCCTACCACGACGCCCGGCTCGACCCCGACCTGCAGAAGGCGCTGGACTCGCTGGCGCCGGAGTTCCGTGCCGCGGTGGTCCTGTGTGACATCGAGGGCCTGTCCTACGAGGAGATCGGCGCCACGCTCGGCGTGAAACTGGGCACCGTGCGCAGCCGGATCCACCGTGGGCGGCAGGCACTGCGCGACTACCTTGCGCATAATGGAACTGAGCAGCGGTACTCCGCTGACGCCTACGCCGGGTGACGCCGTTGTCGACGTCATCGGGCCTCTCGGGTGATGTCGGTCGGAAGGAAGAACTCCGTATGAGCGTGGACCCCAGCTCCGCAGGTCGTCCCCCGCGCTTTCAGCCCACCGAGCATCTGGCCAGCGAGGCGATCGCGGCCTATGTCGACGGCGAGCTCCGCATGAACGCCTACCTGCGTGCCGCACAGCATCTCTCGGTGTGCCCGGAGTGCGCCGCCGAGGTCGACGCCCAGCAGCAGGCGCGGATCGCTCTGCGCCGGGCCGCCGAAGTGGCGGTGCCACGCAGCCTGCACGACAGCCTGACCCGGATCCCGCTGGCCGAACTGCCCGGCACCAGCCCCGAACCGCCGCGCCGTAACGAGGCGATTCTCGGATTCATCACCGATTCCTTCACCGCGACCCGGTGGACAACCTGGCGGCGCAAGTAGAGTCACGGGCGTGACAGGCGAATCGACGAATTCCGGATCGACCGAACACGCGGATTCGGCGGCCGACCGGGGGAACCTGCGGCCGTCGGACGCACCGAGCCTGGGCCCGCGCCCCGTGTACCGGCCGCACATCGACAGCCATACCGCGCGCGCGTTCCGCCGCCCGAACGGGCAGAACGGCTCGTTCGCACCGCACGACCCGCAGCGCCGGGACTCCCAGGACGCCGATCAGCTCATCACCCAGCGCCCGCCGGACGGCGTGCTGGCCGAGGCCTTCGCCCGCCCCGAGGGTTCCGACGAACTGCTGCAGCGCGAGCCGGGGTCCGGCGAGGCGCGCACGGTCGTCGCCGGACCGGTCGATCCCTGGCGTGACCCGGCGGCCGCGGCCCGCCTCGGCGCGCCCGCCGTCGCCACGCCCGCCGCCGAACGTCTGCCCGACGCACCCAAACTCACCGCCCGCGAGGTGCTGTTCGGCTCGCGCGTGGCGCCCAAGGCGCTGGCCGTGCTGGCCGCGCTCGCCCTCGGCATCGCCGTGCTCGGCGGGCTGATCGGGCGGATCACCGCCGAGACCGCCTCGACGCTGACCTCGCGCGAGGTGACCCTCGACCAGAGCGCGGGGGTGGAGGAGCCGCACAGCCGGATCGCCGCCGTGGCCAACGCGGTGCTGCCGTCGGTGGTGTCGATCCGGGTCACCGTCGGCGACAACGGCGCGACCGGTTCGGGTGTCGTCATCGACGGCGCCGGGTACGTCGTCACCAACAACCACGTGATCTCGATGGCCGCCACCGACAAGTCCGAGCGGGCCGCCATCCAGGTGCAGTTCTCCGACGGCACCCGGGTACCCGCCCAGATCGTGGGCCGCGACCCGAAGACCGACCTGGCCGTACTGAAGGTCGAGGCCAAGAACCTGACCGTGGCCAACCTCGGCAAGTCCGCGGACGTGCAGGTGGGCGACGACGTGCTGGCGGTCGGCTCGCCGCTGGGCCTGAGCAAGACCGTCACCTCCGGCATCGTCAGCGCCCTGCACCGCCCGGTGAAACTGGCCGGCGAGGGCAGCGACACCAACGCCGTCATCGACGCCGTGCAGACCGACGCCGCGATCAACCCGGGTAACTCCGGTGGCGCCCTGGTGGACATGCAGGGCCGCGTGGTCGGCATCAACACCGCCATCCGCAGCGAGACCGGCGGCTCGGTGGGCCTGGGCTTCGCCATCCCGGTGGACGTGATGCAGAACGTCGCGCAGACGCTGATCCGCGACGGCCAGATGCACCATCCGACCATGCGCCTGGCCGTGCGCACCAAGACGGTCGCCAACGAGGTCACCAGCGGCGCCGAGGTCGCCGACGTCACGCCCGGCGGCCCCGCCGCCAGAGCGGGTATCGGCGAGGGCGACGTGATCATCCGGATCGGCGACCGCGAGGTGACCAGCGCCGACGAGTTCACCGTGGCCGAGCAGCTGCACCAGATCGGCCAGACGGTGACCGTCCAGCTGGTCCGCGACGGCCGCAAGGTCGACATCCCGGTCACCCTCGAGTCCGACTGACGCCCGAGCAGCACGAATGCCAGGTGGCCGCGCGGCCACCTGGCATTTTCTGTTCGCCCGCACGCAACCACCTCGCACCGGCGCCCGCCCGTGCTGCCAGGTAACCTGGGTTCGTGTTCAGCAATGTCGGGTGGAGCGAGATGATGATCCTGCTCGTCGCCGCCCTCGTGATCCTCGGCCCGGAGCGCCTGCCCGGCGCGGTCCGCTGGACCACGCGTTCGCTGCGGCAGGTGCGCGACTACGCCAGTGGCGCCACCTCGCAGCTCAAGCAGGAACTGGGACCGGAGTTCGAGGAGCTGCGCAAGCCGCTGGCCGAGCTGAACGAACTGCGTGGGATGAGCCCGCGCGCCGCCGTCACCAAGCATCTGCTGGGCGGTGACGACTCGGTGCTGCGCGATCTGGAGAACGCGGTGCCCGACAAGCAGCAGCTGTTCGGGACGAGCAGCGGTATGCCCGGCACCGGATCGACGTCGCTGTCGAAGCCCTCGCTGTCCAAGCCGCTGGAGCGCAACGAGCGCCCGCCGATCGACCTCGACGCGACGTAATCGCCGGAAAACACCGCACGGTCGGCATTTGCCCGGCGGTCGCGTGACCAGGTCACAACCGCGATCACCTCGGCCGATTGTGATTGCCGACAAGTCGAACATGATTGTCGTTGTGGCGCAAGACAGTTGGATGTCAACCGTTATAGACACGGAATGCTGTCGAGCTGTCTAGACTTCGCACATGTCGGCCGATGACGTGGCACGAGTCTTTGCGATCGAGGACAAGGTCGAGCGACTCAAGGCAGCCACCGACGGAGTGGCGGCTGCTCAGCAGACCATCAACGAACTCACCAGGATCAGGCGCGCCGTGATCCGCGAACTCCATGCCGAGGGCTGGACGTTCGCCCGGATCGGCGCCGCGGCTGGACTCTCCCGTGCGCGCATCCATCAGGTGAGCACACAGGGACCGGTCCCCGAGGGCCTGTTCTTCGGGCACGGCGCACTGACCGTGCTCGCCCCCGAGGTCCGTGCCGGGCGGCTGCTCGGCGCACCGGACCCGGCCGCGGCCCAGCGCCTGGCCGAGCTGCTGCGGCAGCTGGGCTTCGCCGCGACCGTGGAGACCTTCCTGCCCGGCAGGCCGGTCGACCTCAACCGCGACGGCCTGGTCGTCCTCGGCGGTCCCGAGCTCTCGCCGAGCCTACGCCAGCTGGTGGTGGCCGACCCGCGCCTGCGCCGGACCGTCACCCGCGCCGGCGACACCCGGCGGGGCATCGAGGACCGCGCCGCGCGCCGGGTCTACCGCCCCGGCGGGACCGAACCGCACGACATCGCCTACCTGGCCCGGCTGCCCCGCCCCGACCGGCGCGGCAGCGTGATGCTGATCGATGGACTGCATCCGCCGGGCTCGCTGGGTGCGATCCGATTGCTGGCCACCCGGCTCGCGACCCTGCACGAACGCGCGAGCAGCCATTTGTTCTCGGTGCTCATCGCGGTCCGGTACGACCGGACCACAGGTGAACCCGTCGACGCAGACCTACTCACCCCGGTTTATCGCCATGAAACCGACCCCAGGTTGGCTACGACCCGGGTTCGTCCATAGTTAGATCTAAACTATGCACACTTTGTGATCTGCATCACGCTATTGTTATGCATCACAAGTTCCGCACGATGTTTAGATTGCTAGCGAGTAACCGAATGTGAGTAGGTGAGCGTCACATGTTCTCGTCTCCCGAGGCCAGCGCATGCCGGGTCCTGCCCGTGCGCGCGGCAAGCACTCCGGAACCCCTTCCCGTCCCCCCGATCGGCACCGAGCCGACCGCGGAGGACGTCATCGTCGCGACCCATCGCCTCACCTACAGCGATCGCCTGAAGGTCTTCATCGGCCCGCACGAGGACGTGGACAGCTTCCTGCGCCCGCTGCGCCGCCTGGACGGCCATCAGCGGTACGCGCTCGATCTGACAGTGCTGCCCGACCCCATGCCGGCCACCGAGGTCACCACGGCGGTCAGTACCGCCCGTGGCGATCTCGCGCTGCAGTGCGCGGGCTCGGCCGATGCCATGACCCTGCAGCTACGCCGCACGGTCGACCACGTCACCCGGCGCTTCACCCTCGGCTTCGGCGGCAACCGGCTCGGCCTGCCGACGGTGTACCTGCCGCACGGCGACGAGGAGACCTACGTCTACCCCGAAGAGGTGTTCACCGCGGAACTCGCCGCCGAGGTGTTCCGCTGCTTCTTCCACCGCGGCACGGTGCCCGGCGAACTGGCACACCGCGAGATTCTCGACTGACGCCGCGCGCGCCTGCTGCGCGATAGCTAGGCTGGTCAGCACGGTCACCCGCCCGCGACGGTGATCGCGGAGAGGCCGGTGCGCCATGCGTGAGATCCTCGGGCAACTGCTCGACCTGCTCCCCCACGGCCCGCTCGCGCTGGCCAGAATCGTCGACCGGACCGGCGCCGGGCCGCGCGAGACCGGGGCCGCCATGGCCGTGACCGCCGACGGCCAGGTCCTCGGTTCGCTCTCGGGCGGGTGCGTCGAATCCACCGTGCTCGCGACCGCCGGTCAGGTGCTGCGCGACGGGCAGGCCGGCGCGGAACGCTTCGCCGCCGCGGACGACTTCGGCGTCGGACTGCCCTGCGGCGGCGAGATCGAGGTGTTCGTCGAACGACTCGACGCAACCGACCTGCCGCAGCTCACCGAGCTGGCCCGCGCCCTCGCCACGCACACGCCGATCGCCTACGCCACCACCCTGGAGAGCTGCCCCGACCGCGCGCTGATCCGCTCCGGCCGCAGCGCGCCGTGGCGCGAGCTCGACCAGGATGCCGCCGCGCTGCTCGCGGCCGGCCACAGCGGCCTGATCGGCGCCCAGGAATGCACGCCCGCCCAGGCGACCCGGCCGCGGACCTTCGTGCAGGTCTTCCGCGCGTCCGCCCGGTTGATCCTGGCCGGCGCGAACGACTACACCCGCGCCCTCACCGTGGCCGCGGCCCAGCTCGGCTTCCACGTGACCGTGGTGGACGCGCGCGAAACCTTCACCACCCCGGCCCGGTTCCCCGCGGCCGACGCCGTGGTCGTCGACTGGCCACACCGCTACCTCGACGCGGAGCAGCGCGCGGGCCGCGTCGACGATCGCACCGTGGTGTGCGTGCTGACCCACGATCCCAAGTTCGATGTCCCCCTGCTCGCCACCGCCCTGCGGCTGCCCGCCCTCGGCTTCCTCGGCGCTCTCGGTTCGCGCCGCGCCCATGCCGACCGCACCCGCCGCCTGCGCGATCTCGGCTGTACCCCCGCCGATCTCGCCCGCGTCCACAGCCCCCTCGGCCTCGACCTGGCCGCCCACACGCCGGAGGAGACCGCCGTCTCCATCCTGGCCCAGATCCTGGCGACCCGTGGCGGCGCCACCGCACGCCCGCTGTCCGCCCTGGACGGGCCCATCCATCGCCGCTGACGCTTTCGCGCCGACCCCATCTTCGATACAGTCTGTTTCATAGATACGAAACAGACTGTCTCACAGGGAGGGAACGTGCGACCACCCGA
This sequence comes from Nocardia asteroides, assembly GCF_900637185.1. Lineage (NCBI taxonomy): Bacteria > Bacillati > Actinomycetota > Actinomycetes > Mycobacteriales > Nocardiaceae > Nocardia > Nocardia asteroides. Next base: position 6,495,612 of record NZ_LR134352.1, read on the forward strand.
TCCGCGGACCGTGCGCAGCCGGGACGCCGCCCTGGCCTCGGCGCGGGCACTGCTGGTCGAGCAGGGCCTGGCCGGGCTGACCCACGGCGCGGTCGCGGCACACAGCGGGATCAGCAGGGCCACGCTGTACCGGCACTGGCCCGAACCCGCGGACCTGATCCGGGCCGCCATCACCCTGCACATCGACCTGGCCCGGACACCGCCCACCGGCGTGCTGCGCACGGATCTGCTCACCGCCCTGACGGCCACGCACGCGATGCTGCACGAGCCCGCCAGCGAACAGGCCATGCGCGTACTGATCGAAAGGGCTTCGGTGGACCCGGCATTCGCGCAGGTGAAGGCGGCGCTGTACCGGTCGGGCACCAGCGGGGCGCGCGCCGTCCTCACCGAGGCCGTCGCCCGTGGCGAGCTGCCCGCCGGACTCGACGTCGACCTGGCTGTCGATCAGCTGCACGGTCCTTTGTTCTTCCGCCGCCTGGTCGCGCATCGCACCTTCGAGCTCGACTACGTCCGCGCGGTCGTCGACGACTTCCTGCGCGGCCACCCCACCGATCCCAGTTCCAGGCAAGGACATTCGTGACATGACCGCCCGCATCCTCGCCGTCGTCGTCGCCGTGGTCACGGTATTCGGCGCGCTCCTCGCCGATTTCGTGATTCCCGGCGGCGCCGCCCAGCACCTCGACAACGCCGAGTGGCCGCCGCACGCCAAATTCCACGACGCCCAGTACATCGTCATGTCGATGCTGCTGGGCGCGCTGGCCCTGGTCCTGTTGCGCGGACCCGGCAGCAGGCGACTGTGGACCGCCTGCGCCCTCCTGGCCACCCCCTGGCTCGGGCTGCTCGGGGCATTCCTGTTCCCCGGCACCGCGATCCAGGACCCCGGCTTCGACAATCCGACCGCCCTCGGACTGCATCCGCAGGTCCTGCTGTCGGTGATCCTGCTGATCGCGCTGGCCGCCGCCGCGCTGCTCACCGTCCGCGCCGAACGGCGGACCCGCCACAGCTGAACAGCGCGACGCCGCGCCGGTCGACGAACCGGCGCGGCGCTCGCGGTATCGCTAGGCCGCGACCTGTTCGGGCCGCAGGGTCTTCATCGGCGGGCGATCCTCGAGCGAGACCTCGGTGGAGTGCGCGATGAACTCGCCCTCGATCATGGGGAACTGGGTGAGGGCCGCGCCGGAATCGGGAACGCCGCTGCGGCGCAGGGCGGTACCGAGGATCTGGCGGCTCATCACGCCCAGGTCGGCCAGCGGGCGGTTGCGGTGCGTGCGCACGCCCAGGTTGACCTGGGTGATGGCATCCATGCCCAGCTGGTCGTAGGTGTCGAGCAGCAGGCCGATCTCGACGCCGTAGCCGGGCGCGAACGGCACCGCGGTGAGCAGTTCCCGAGTGCCCGCGTACTCGCCGCCCAGCGGCTGCAGGACCTGCGACAGCTCGGGCCGCAGCGCGGCCAGCAGCGGCCGGGCGACGAGCTCGGTGACCCGGCCGCCGCCGTTGGCGTCGACGGCCTCGCCCTGGCGCAGCGGACGCCGGTAGTAGGCCTTGGCCAGGTGGGTGCCCGGCGTGGTCAGCAGCGGGCCGAGCAGCTTGGGCACGAAGGCCGGATCGGGGTCGATCAGATCGGAGTCGACGAAGGCGATGAGGTCACCGGTGGTGCAGGCCAGCGAGCGCCACAGCACCTCGCCCTTGCCCGGGACCGGCTCGAGCTCGGGCACGGCCTCCTCCCGGCTGATCACCTCGGCGCCGGCCGCGCGAGCGCGCTCGGCGGTGGCGTCGGTGGAGCCGGAGTCGAGCACGATCAGTTCGTCGACGAGCGTGCCGAGCAGCGGCCGGATACTGGCCACCACCGTGGCGACGGTGTCTTCCTCGTTCAGCGCGGGCAGCACCACCGAGACGGTGCGGCCCGCCTTGGCGGCGACCAGTTCGCCGACCGTCCAGTCAGGGGTGTCCCAGGTGTGGGTGGTGGCCCAGGCGGGCTCGCGGTGTTGGATTTTCATGCCAGACCTCGCAGAGTTCGTGCGGGGGGCCGGATGCCCTGGATCGCGGCGATCATGTCGACGACTCGCCGGGTTTCGGCGACCTCGTGGACCCGGAAGATTCGAGCGCCCGCGGCGGCCGACCACGCGGTCGCCGCCAATGTGCCCTCGACCCTTTCGGTCAGACCGACACCTAGAGTCTCCCCGATAAAATCCTTGTTACTCAGCGCCATCAAGACTGGCCATCCGGTATTTACAAGACCGTCGATTCCGCGCAACAACTCGAGCCCGTGATAGGTGTTTTTCCCGAAATCGTGCGTGGGATCGATCACGATGCCGTCGCGCCGCACGCCCGCCGCCGCCGCTTTCTCCGCCGCCGCGACCACCGTGCCGGTCACCTCGGCCACCACGTCGGCGTAGCGCACGCGGTGCGGGCGGGTGCGCGGGATCGCGCCGCCGGTGTGGCTGCACACGATGCCCGCGCCCGTCGCGGCCGCCACGTGCACCAGCTCGGGGTCCGCGCCCGCCCAGGTGTCGTTGATCAGGTCGGCGCCCGCCTCGACCGCCGCCCTGGCCACGGCGCCACGCCAGGTGTCCACACTGATCAACAGCTCGGGATACTTCGCGCGGATCGCCGCGACGAACGGCACCACCCGCCGCGTTTCCTCGGCCGCGTCCACGGTGGCGCCCGGGCCCGCCTTGACCCCGCCGATGTCGACCAGATCGGCGCCCTCGTCGACCGCGCGCGCGACGCGTTCCATGGCGGCCGCGTCGCTGAAGGTGGCGCCCCGGTCGTAGAACGAATCGGGGGTGCGGTTCACGATCGCCATGACCAGGGCACGATCGGTGGCGACCGAGCGACCACACAACGTAGAACCCGGCGCCTGCCCCGCTGCCGACGACTCGGCACCGCTACTGCCGGCGCTCCGGGCAGGCGGTTGTGTCGGCGGTCGAAGTCCGGGCGTGCCCGACGAATTAGCCATGTTCATGCGAGACCAGACGTTACCTTGCTAGCGCGGAGCCCGACCGGCCGCGACGTCGTCGGCGTACCCGTCGTAGGCGGGGACATAGCCGGTCGCGGGACCGGACAGGACGTAGAGCTCGCTGTCGGTGTCCGGCGCGTACCCCTGTTTGCGCAGCTCCACCTTGCGGCTCTTGAAGGTGGAGGTCTGTTCCAGCTCGGCGACCACCCGGACGAACAGCGGGATCGCGTACAGCGGCAGCCGCTGGTAGGCGGTCGCCGCCAGCGCCTTGCCGTCGAATTCGGCGCCGGGGTGCAGGGTGACCGCGGCCATCCCCGCCTTGCCGTCGGTGCCGGGGATGTCGACGCCGTAGACGACGGCCTGCGCGATGGCCTCGTCGTGGTCGAGCGCGCCCTCCACCTCGGTGGTCGCCACGTTCTCGCCCTTCCAGCGGAACGTGTCGCCCAGCCGGTCGACGAAGGCGATGTGCCAGAAGTGCTGGTCGCGGACCAGGTCGCCGGTGTCGAACCAGCAGTCGCCCTTTTTGAAGCCGTCGCGCACCAGCTTGGACTCCGAGGCCCGCTTGTCGGTGTAGCCGTCGAAGGGCTGACGGTCGTTCACCTTCGCCAGCAGCAGACCGACCCCGCCCGAGCGCACCCGGCGCAGCTTGCCGTCGCGGCCGCGCTTGGCCTTGCCGGTCTCGTCGTCGTACTCCACCACCGCGTACGGCAGCGGGCACAGCCCGGCGGTGCGGTCGACGCCGAAGGCGTTGACGAAGGCCAGCGGCGCCTCGCTCGACCCGTAGAACTCGACCACGCGGTCGATGCCGAACCGGCTGCGGAACTCGTCCCACAGCTCGGGCCGCAGCCCGTTGCCGACCGCCAGCCGCACCCGGTTGCCCTGCTCGGCCGGGCGCACCGGCTGGTTGAGCAGGTACCGGCACAGTTCGCCGATGTAGATGAACGCGGTCGCGCGCTCGCGGGCGATCTCGTCCCAGAAGTTGGACGCCGAGAACTTGCGGCTGAGCACGTAGGTGGCCTCGCCGGCCAGCACCGCCGACAGCGCGACCGTCAGCGCGTTGTTGTGATACAGCGGCAAGCAGCAGTACAGGGCGTCGTCGGCGCGCAGCCGCACGCCGAGGCCGCCGAGGCCGGACATGCTCTTGGTCCAGCGCAGGTGGGTCATCACGCTGGCCTTGGGCATGCCGGTGGTGCCGGAGGTGAAGATCAGGAACGCCCGCTCGCCGGCGGTCACCCGCGCGCAGACCGCCGGGTCGGCGTCGGGGGCGGTGCGGGCGGCCGCGGCGAGGTCCTCGGCGGTGAGCAGGTTCGTCGCGGGCTCGGGCAGCGAGTCCAGCGCCTCGGCGCATTCGGCGCCGACCACCGTCAGCACCGCGTCGAGCAGGCCCAGGCTGTGTGCCAGCACCTGGTCACGCTGGTTGTAGTTGAGCAGGCCCACGGTGCCGCCCAGCTTGAGCACGGCCAGCACCGTGAACAGCGTCTCGGGCCGGTTGGTCATCAGCACGCCGACCACCTGGCCGCGGCGCACCCCGCGCTCGGCCAGCACCGCCGCGTACCGGTTCACCTCGCTGTTGGCGGCACGGTAGGTGAAGGAGCTGCCCTCGAAGCGCAGGAACACCCGGTCGGGGCGACGGTGCGCGACCCGCTGGAAGTACAGGCCGATGGACGCGGTGTCCTTGGGCCGCACCAGCATTCCGCGCGCGTTGCGCAGCATGCCCGGTGCGTCGAGCGCCATCCCGGGCAGCGCCCTGGCCAGGTCGAACACGCTGATGGTCGAGCGGGCGTCGTTGCTCACGTCGAAATCTCCTCTAGCCCTCGGCCGCGGCCGGTTCCAGTGCAGCGAACGCGGCGGGCAGGTCGGTGGCCACGATGAGCCGCTCGCGCGCCTGCCGCGTCACGATTCTGCGTTCGTACAGTTCGTCGAGCCAGCGGAACAGGCCGCCGTAGAAACCGTCGGCGTCGAGCACCACCACGGGTTTGGTGTGTTCGCCCAGGTAGCCGCCGGTCCAGGTCTCGAACAGTTCCTCCAGTGTGCCGACCCCGCCGGGCAGCGCGAGGAACGCGTCGGCGCGCGCCTCCATCAGCTGCTTGCGTTGGCGCATGGTGTCGGTGACCAGCAGCTCGTCGGAGTCGACATCGGCGACTTCCTTGTGCACCAGGTGTTTCGGGATCACGCCGATGGTGTGCGCGCCACCGGCCCTGGCCGCGGTGGCGACCGCGCCCATCATCGACACGTGACCGCCGCCGGACACCAGTTGCCAACCGCGCCGGGCGATCTCGGTGCCCACGCGGGCGGCGAGGCTGATCAGGGCGGGATCGGTGGTGCTGGCCGAGCAGTAGACGCAGACGGAATAGGGCGCGCTCACCACTTGTCCTCGGTGCCGAGGCGCTCGATGTCGGCGTGGTCGCCGGTCTCGCCCCGGATGATCCGCACGACCTCGTCGACGCTGTCGGTGATCTGGATCAGGTCGAGGTCCTCCGGCGAGATCTTGCCCGCGACCGCCATGGTGTCGCGCAGCCAGTCGACCAGGCCCGTCCAGTAGGCGCTGCCGAACAGGATGATCGGGAACCGGGTGATCTTGCGGGTCTGCACCAGCGTCAGCGCCTCGAACAGTTCGTCGAGGGTGCCGAAACCGCCGGGGAGACAGACGAAGGCCTGCGAGTACTTCACGAACATGGTCTTGCGCACGAAGAAGTACCGGAAGTTGATCCCGAGATCGACCCACTCGTTGAGGCCCTGCTCGAACGGCAGCTCGATCCCCAGGCCGATCGAATATCCGCCCGCCTCCGAGGATCCGCGGTTGGCGGCCTCCATGGCGCCGGGACCGCCGCCGGTGATCACCGCGAAACCGGCCTGCGACAGCGCGGCGCCGATGGCCTGGCCCGCGGCGTACTCGGGATCGCTGCGCAGGGTCCGCGCCGATCCGAAGACGGTCACCGCGGGCGGCACCTCGGCGAGCGCGCCGAAACCCTCCACGAACTCGGCCTGGATCCGCAGCACCCGCCACGGATCGGTGTGTACCCAGTCGCTGTCCTGCCGGGAGTCGAGCAGGTTCCGGTCGGCGGTGCGCATGCCCTGCTTGCGGTTGCGCCGGAACATCACCGGCCCCCGGAACTTCGCCGTGGATTTGACCTTCCCAGCCTGGTCAGCGGAATCGGTAGACATGCCACCACGCTACTGGGTGGGAGGGAACGGCGGTCGTCAGCGGGCTGACAGGTAGGTGCGCAGCATGGCGGTGACGGCGGTGATCTGGCTCAGCGGGACGTGCTCGTCGCGCTTGTGCGCCAGGTTCGGGTCGCCGGGGCCGAAGTTGACGGCCGGGATGCCGCGGGCGGCGAAGCGCGAGACGTCGGTCCAGCCGTACTTGGCGCGCACGCCGCCACCGCCGTGCGCGTTGACCGAGTCGATGAGGGTGCGCGCGGCGGGCGCGGTCAGGCCGGGCAGCGCGCCGGGCGAGGAGTCGGTGACCTCGAACGCGACGTCGAGCCCCGCGAAGACCTCGCGGACGTGCGCGATCGCCTGCTCGACGGTGCGATCGGGGGCGAAACGGAAGTTCACATCCACCTCGGCCACATCGGGCACCACATTGCCCGCGACGCCACCCGCCACCCGCACGGCCGACAGGCCCTCGCGGTAGACACAGCCGTCGATGTCGACCTGCCGCGCCTCGTACCCGGAGAGCCGTTCGAGCACCGGCGCCAGGCCGTGGATGGCGTTCTCGCCCAGCCAGGCCCTGGCCGAGTGCGCGCGCACGCCGGAGGTGGTGAGCCGGACCCGCAGCGTGCCCTGGCAGCCTGCCTCGATCCAGCCGCCGGAGGGCTCGCCGAGGATGGCCAGGTCGCCGTCGAGCCACTCCGGGATCTCCCGCTCGATCTGCCCGAGGCCGTTGAACTCGGCGGCGATCTCCTCGCCGTCGTAGAAGATCAGGGTGAGGTCGTGCGCCGGATCGGCGATGGTGGCGGCGAGGTGCAGGAACACCGCGTCGCCGGACTTCATGTCGACGGTGCCGCAGCCGAACAGCACCGGTTCGCCGTCGACCTTGTCGGGACGGCTCGGCACGTTGTCGGCGATCGGCACGGTGTCCAGGTGACCGGCCAGGATGACCCGGGTGGGCAGGCCGCGGGTGGTCCGCGCGAGCACCACGTTGCCGTGCCGCAGCACCTCGAAGCCGGTGGTCTGTTCCCGTAATGCCTGCTCGACCAGATCCGCGATCTTGGCCTCGTCCCGCGACACACTCGGGATGTCGACCAGGGCGGCCGTCAACTGGATGGGGTCGGCATGCAAATCGAGAGTCACATCTCGACAGTAGTACGGCACGGCGGACACCTCCGCTGTTCACCGGGCGGCGCGCTCGGTGACCGGCGTTCCCACCTGCGCGCGCGGTGCCCGGGAAACACAGCATCCGGGGAGCGAATCGGCGGTGCCCGTGCCGTCGCCACCAATCAGCCCCCGAATACGCAATCGGCACCGCGACGAATTGCGCGAGAATTACCCGCCGGAGCAAATATTACGATTGTTTGACGATGAACCCCCTTGCGCGGCAGCCGAATTGCCGCGCGCTAGCGTTCTGGCGCTGCCCTTTCCGGGGCAGCCGGAAATACGGAGGGATTCACACGAAATGAAGTTCGGAAAGATCACTACCGCTGCATTCCTGGCGATCACCGCGATGGGGATTACCGCGGCCACCGCCAACGGTCAGCCCGCCGTGGCGACCGAGCAGCCTGCCGTAGTGGCTTCGGGGGGCGCGACTTCCGGTGTTACCCACGGAATCAACTACACCACTTCGGTGTCGCCCGCGGACAAGACCATCACCTGGGCGGTCGACAGCGGCCGGTTCGAGGTCGCCGCCGACGGCTCGGCCGTGCAGCTGCGCACCTCCGACGGCGTCACCGTCGACCAGGCGCCGCTGCGCTCCGAGGTCGCCGGGCTGCCGATCGCGGTCACGCCGACGATCAGCGAGGACGGGCGCAGCGTCACCCTGGCCGCGTCGATGAGCCAGGAGGACACCGCGAAGCTGGGCGCCGTCGCGAACGCCAAGGACATCAGCTCCTACGACCGGCTGATGGAGCAGGTCAACAAGAACCTGCCGGGCATCGTCATCGGCGCGGTCATCGGCGCGTTCATCCCGTTCCTGTGGCTGATCACCATCCCGGCCGGCGCGCTGATCGGCGGCTACGTGATGGGCGGTCAGGAGTTCCTGGACGCCGTGATCGCGTTCGCGACCGGCCAGCCCTGATCCACCGGCTGTAGCACCGCGCGGGGTGCGTGGGCGTTCGCGCTCGCGCACCCCGTGCGCTGTCAGGGGGTGGCCGACACTTCCGGCCGCCGAACCGGCAAGATGAAGGCCGTGAGTATTCAGGGAGCAACTGCAGTCGGCATCGCCAACGTGACCTCGGACGGCACGGTCCTCGACACCTGGTACCCCAGCCCCGAGCTGGGCGAATTCACCGAGACCGGTTCCAAGCGCCTGGACGCCGCCGAGGTGGCCGAGTTCGCCGAGCTGCTCGGGGTCGACGCCGCCCGCGGGGTCGAGGTGATCGCGGTGCGCACCACCATCGCGGACCTGTCGGCCGCCCCGGTGGACGCGCACGACGTGTACCTGCGCCTGCACCTGCTCTCGCACCGCCTCGTCCAGCCGCACGGCCTGAGCCTGGACGGCCAGTTCGGCCTGCTCAGCAATGTGGTGTGGACCAACCACGGCCCGTGCGCGGTGGACGGCTTCGAGCAGACCCGGCTGCGGCTGCGCGCCCGCGGCCCGGTCACCGTGCTCAGCGTCGACAAGTTCCCGCGCCTGGTCGACTACGTGGTGCCCTCGGGCGTCCGGATCGGCGACGCCGACCGGGTCCGCCTCGGCGCGCACCTGGCCTCGGGCACCACCGTCATGCACGAGGGCTTCGTGAACTTCAACGCGGGCACCCTGGGCAACTCCATGGTCGAGGGCCGCATCTCGGCCGGCGTCGTCGTCGGCGACGGCACCGACGTGGGCGGCGGCGCCTCCATCATGGGCACCCTGTCCGGCGGCGGCACCCAGGTGATCTCGGTCGGCGAACGCTCGCTGCTCGGCGCCAACTCGGGCCTCGGCATCTCCCTCGGCGACGACTGCGTCATCGAGGCGGGCCTCTACGTCACCGCGGGCACCAAGGTGACCGGCCCCGACGGCACCGTGGTCAAGGCCGCGACCCTGTCCGGGCAGAACAACCTGCTGTTCCGCCGCAACTCCACCACCGGCGCCGTCGAGGTGGTCCCGCGCCAGGGCACCGGCATCGAGCTCAACGCCGCCCTGCACGCCAACGACTGAGCCCCACTCCGACGGCCCCGCGCTCACCGAGCGCGGGGCCGTCGTCGTTTCCGGACCCCGGCGTGACGACCTGTGACCCACCTCACCATCACGAATCCGGGCGCCCGCGCATCTCATGGTCGACGCACATTCCACGGCAGGAGGCAGAGATGGACATCGTGGTGGTCGGAGCGGGGTACGCGGGGGCGGTCGCGGCGAACCGGCTGAGGAAGAAGGTCGCGGGGGCACGGATCACCGTGGTGAATCCGCGCGCGGAGTTCGTGGAGCGGGTGCGGCTGCACGAACAGCTGGCGGGGACGGGGTCGGCGGCGACACCGCTCGCGGAGATGCTGCGTCCCGGGATCGAGACGCGGGTGGCGGGCGTGGAGAAGGTGGGCGACGGCGCGGTCACCCTGGACGACGGCACCGGGCTGACGTTCGACCACCTGTTCCTCGCGGTCGGCAGCACGGCGACGCCGCTGCCCGGCTCGATCGCGGTGGGCACGTGGGAGGGCGCCGAGCAGGCGCGAGGCGCCCTCGCCGCGCTGCCGGCCGAGGCGACCGTCACCGTGATCGGCGGCGGCCTCACCGGTATCGAGACCGCGGCCGAGGTCGCCGAGGCCCGGCCCGACCTGACCGTGCGGCTGGTGAGCGCGCAGATCGGGGCGAGCCTGTCGGACGCGGGACAGCGGCGCGTGCTGCGCAGCCTGGACCGGCTCGGCGTCGGAGTGCACACCGACGAGGTCGTCGCGATCGACGGCACCACCGTGACCCTGCGCTCGGGGGCCGCGCTCGACTCCGCCCTCACGCTGTGGGCGGTCGTGTCGGCGGTGCCCGACCTGGCCGCGCGCAGCGGCCTCGCCGTGGACGCCACCGGCCGGGCGCTGGTCGACCCGTACCTGCGCAGCGTCACCGATCCGCGGATCTTCGCGGTCGGCGACTGCGCGGCCGTCCCCGGCGCGCGCATGGCCTGCGCGACCGCGGCGCCGCAGGGCGCGCACGCGGCCGATACGCTGGCCAGGATGATCGACGGACGCGAGCCACGGCCCTATTCGATGGGCTACGGCGGGCAGGCGCTGAGCCTGGGCAGGCACGACGCGGTCATGCAGACCTCGCGGCGCGACGACTCCCCGCTGCCCGCGGCGTTCCGTGGCCGGGTCGCCGCCGTCACCAAGGAACGCATCGTCCGCTACGCCGCGTGGAGCGCGCGCACCGGCAACACCGTCTGGCTGCGCGGACCGAAGAAATGACCGGAACCCCCGATCCGGCCGACGAATTCGCCGAGCACCGCAGGCTGCTGTTCTCGATCGCCTACGAGATCCTCGGTTCGGTGGCCGACACCGAGGACGTGCTGCACGACAGCTACCTGCGCTGGCGCGAGGTCGACCCGGCCACGGTCGACAACCCGCGCGCCTACCTCGCCCGGATCGTCACCCGGCAGGCGCTCAGCGTGCTCCGTTCGGCCGCGCGCAGGCGCGAGGAGTACATCGGCCCGTGGCTGCCCGAGCCGCTGGCCGCCGAGTCGCCGGACGGGGTCGAGCACGTGCTCACCGGCGAGGCGGTGACCACCGCGATGCTGCTGGTGCTGGAGACGCTCACGCCGATCCAGCGCGCGGTGTTCGTGCTGCGCGAGGTGTTCGCCTTCAGCTACGCCGAGATCGGGGCGGCGGTGGACAAGTCCGAAGCCGCGGTGCGCCAGGTGAATCAGCGCGCGCGCGAGCGCGTGCACGCCAAACGGCACACCGCGGTGGCGACCCCGTCGGAGGCGCAGTCGGTGGCCGAGCGGTTCTCCATCGCCGCGGCCACCGGCGACGTGCAGGCGCTGATGGACGTGCTGGCCCCCGACGTGGTCTACATCGGCGACGGCGGCGGCGTGGTCAACGCGGTGCGCAGGCCGGTGCTCGGCCCCGACAAGGTGGCCAGGCTGGTGGTCGGCCTGTTCCAGAAGGGCAGCAGGATGGGCGCGATCGGGGTGCACACCGGCGTCTACAACGCGATGCCCAGCGTCGCGGTCACCATCGACGGCGTCCTGGACCAGGTCACCTCCGTCGAGGTCACCGACGGCGTGGTCACCGCCGTCTACTGCGTCCGCAACCCCGAAAAGCTCAGGGGCGTCCGGATTCCGGGGTGACCTGCGCCTCGCGGTGCTCGACGCCGTCGGGCACCGCGGGTAGGCTCCCAGATATACGGAACCGTATATCTGGAGGATCGTCATGGTACTTCCCCCTGGTCAACGCGCGGTCGAGGGCTTTCCGCGCTTCGGAACCCACCTCCATCACCCACCGCCGCCGGTGCCCGCCGCCCCCACGCTCACGCTGACCGGCGCGCTGACCGAACCGGTCACGCTGTCCCAGGCCGACCTCGCCGCCCTCCCCCGGCACGAACAGCTCGCCGACTTCCACTGCGTCGCGGGCTGGTCGGCGACCGGACTGCGGTGGGAGGGGACCTCGTTCGAGACCTTCTACCGGCAGCGGGTCGAGCCCGCGGTGCGGCCCGGCGCCACGATCACCCACGTCGTGTTCGCCGGACTCGACGGCTACCAGTCGATCGTTCTGCTCGACGACGCCCTGGCCGCCGACGTGCTCATCGCCGACCGGCTCGACGGGCAGCCGCTCACCGCCGACCACGGCGCACCGATCCGCTTGGTGAGCCCGAGCCAGTACGGCTTCGTCAATACGAAGCACCTGTGCCGCATCGAGTTCCACACCACCGAACCGCCCGACCCCGAACGGTTCTCGCCGATCGCCGCGCACCGCAGGGCGCGCGTCTGGGTGGAGGAACGGCACCGGTATCTGCCCGGCCGGGTGGTGCGGCCCTTCTACCACCGGCTGATCGGGCCGATCCGGGCGCTGAGCGCGCGCGGCAGCAGGGGCGACTGAGTCAGCCGAGCAGCTTCTTCTGCACCTTGCCCATCGCGTTGCGCGGCAGGCTCTCGACGAAGCGCACCTCCCTGGGCCGCTTGTGCGCCGAAACCTGCGCGCCCACATGGGCGATCAGTTCGGTGGCCAGCTCGGCGGAGCCGACCGCGCGCGGGACGACGAAGGCCACGATGCGCTGACCGAGGTCGTCGTCGGGCAGCCCGACCACCGCGACCTCGGCCACCGCCGGGTGCCCGAGCAGCGCGGTCTCCAGTTCGCCCGCGCCGATCCGGTACCCGCCGGACTTGATCAGGTCGATGGATTCGCGCCCGACGATGCGGTGGAAGCCCTCGGCGTCGATCACCGCGACGTCGCCGGTACGGAACCAGCCGTCCTCGGTCCAATCCGCGGCGGTGGCGTCGGGCCGGTTGAGGTAGCCGCCGAACAGCATCGGCCCGCGCACCTGCAACGCGCCGATGCTCTCACCGTCGTGCGGCACGGGCGCCCCCGATTCGTCGCGCAGCCGGGTTTCCACGCCACGCACCGGCGTGCCCACCCAGCCCGGCCTGCGCTCGCCGTCGGCGCGGGTGGACAGCGTGATCATGGTTTCGCTCATCCCGTAGCGCTCCACCGGCGCCTGCCCGGTGAGCTCGGCGAGCTTCTCGAACACCGGCACCGGCAGCGGCGCGCTGCCCGACACCAGCAGCCGGGCCTTGCCCAGGCGCCGGGCCAGCTCGGGCTGTTCGACCACGCGCGACCACACCGTCGGCACCCCGAAGTACAGGCTGCCGCCCGCCGCCGCGTAGGCCTCCGGCGTCGGTTTGCCGGTGTGGATCACCGGGCTGCCCACCCGCAGCGGGCCGAGCAGTCCGAGGATCAGCCCGTGCACGTGGAACAGCGGAAGCCCGTGCACCAGGGTGTCCTTCCAGGTCCAGGCCCAGGCTTCGGCGAGCGCGTCGAGCCCGGCGGCGATGGCGGCCCGGCTCAGCATCACGCCCTTGGGCGCGCCCGTGGTCCCGGAGGTGTAGAGGATGAACGCGGTCGAGGCCGGGTCGGGCTCGGGGTAGGTGTGCCAGGAGCGGGCGTGCAGCCGCACCGGCACCACCGGCAGCCCGGTGCCCTCCGGCGCGGCGCCGAGCCAGGCCTGAGCGCCCGAGTCGCGCAGGATGTGCTCGAGTTCGGCCGCGCCCGAGTCCGGCGGCACCGGCACCACGGTGACGCCCGCGATCAGGCAGCCGACCACCGCGAGCACGGTACGCACGGTGGGTTCGGCCAGCACGGCGACGCGGTCGGCGCGGGCGATCCGCTCGGCGACCGAGGTCGCCGCACCCAGCAGATCCGAGCGCGACAGAGTGGCATCATCGATGGTGACGGCGTCGGGAATGTCGGCCCCGGCGGCGACGGCGATCGGGTCGAGCGAGGAGAGCAGCAGCGGCGGACCGTAGGGCATTCGTTCACGCTAATGCCACGCGATTCGCCTGTCGCACGCCGCCGTCCGTTGACACCCCGGCGACATGATGAGACATTCTTTGTATAGTTCTCTCACCGATGAAGGGGTCAACGATGACCATCCTTGCTCGCGCGCGCTCGGGCCGCTCCGGACCAGCGGAATTCGACATCCGGGACTACGTCGACGGTTCGGCCGCCTTCTGGGGCGCCACCGCCAATGTGATCATGCAGCTCAGTCTGGCACCGGTCGGCTACGGCGTCGCGGAATCCCGAGTCCACAGCGGCAGCATCATGCTGCACCCGGTGAAGCGAACGCGCACGACGCTGACCTATCTCGCGGTGGCCCTGATGGGCACCGACGAGGATCGCGCCGCCTACCGCACCGCCGTCAACGGCGCGCACAAGTACGTCCACTCCACCGCCGACAGCCCGGTGAAGTACAACGCCTTCGACCGCAACCTGCAGATGTGGGTGGCCGCCTGCCTGTACTGGGGTTCGGTCGACGTGATGGCCCGCATCTACGGCCCCACCGACGACGAGATCGCCGACACCTTCTACGAATACGCCCACCACCTCGGCACCACGCTGCAGGTGCCGCGCGAGATGTGGCCGGCCGACCGCGCCGCCTTCGACGCCTACTGGACCGAGAACCTGGCCAAGACCAGCATCGACCCCACCATCAAGGCCTACTTCGACGACCTGCTCGATCTGAAGATGGTCGCCAGGCCGCTGCGTCAGCCCTACGCCCGCTTCCACCGCTGGTTCACCACCGGCCTGCTGCCCCAGCGTCTGCGCGACGAGATGGGCCTGTCCTGGTCCGACCGCGACGAGCGCAGGCTCAACCGGCTGATGCGCACGGGCGGGCGAATCTCGGCCCGCATGCCGCGCGCCATCCGCAACTTTCCGTTCAATCTCACCCTGGCCGACATGCGGCGCAGGCAGCGCACGGGCAAGCCGCTGATCTGACCGATTCTCCCGCGCGCCTCCCGCGCCGACCTGCGACGTTCGGGTTTCATTCGCACGATCGTGATCACCGTCGCGCGGAAACCGGAGGACGCTCGTGGGCATTCGAACAGTGACATGGTGTGTGGCGGCGGCCGCCGTCGGGCTCGCGATCGCCGCGCCCGCCGCCCACGCCGACGAGGCCCCGAACACGGTGCCCTCGCGCACCGCCATGTCGCTGCGCACGCCCGGCGGATTCGCCTGGGGCACAGCCAACGAGCACGAACCACGCGGCGCGCTGTCGATGTCCAAGCTCTACATCGTCGACTACGCGCTGCGCCACGGTGACGGCTCCCCTGCCGACCGCGCACTGGGCGAACGTATGATCCGCGACTCCGACGACGGCGCCGCCACCGAACTGGCGAACAAGTATCCGCAGGCCATCGAGGCCACGGCGAGCGAATACAACCTGCGCCAGACCCACGGCACCGCCGACTGGGGCCGCTCCACCACCAGCACCGCCGATCTCACCGAATTCCTGGTCACCAAGCAGCGCACCGACCCCGGCTCGCCGATCTTCGAATGGATGGCGGGCGCGAGCAACACCGCCGCCGACGGCACCCCGCAGAACTGGGGCACCGCGCAGCTGCCCGGCGTGCAGGGCAGCAAGTGGGGCTGGTCGGACGTGGGCGCGCCCGAGGTGGCGTCGGCCTCGTTCGCGCCCGGCTTCTCGGTGGCCGCGCACACCTACGGCAGCCCCGCCGACCAGTCCGCCGACGTCCTCGACGCCCTGCCCGCGCTGGTGCTGCGTTTCGTCGGGGCCGCGCTGGTCCCCGTGCGCTAGCGGCGCGAGGTCTGCGCGGCGAACACCCCAGCGTGGCAGGCGTTTACAGCGGCGCCCAGAGATACCAGTTGAGCTGGGTCGATTCGAAGGAACCACCCGGCGCGGAGACCTCGACGACGACCGGCTGCCCGACACCGTCGACAGCGCGGCGGGCGGCCAGGGTGAACGGTTCGCCGGCACGGGGGCGCCACGCGGTGATGGTGGCATTCGCGCCGACCGCGGCCTTGCGGGTGGTGTCCGGCTGCGCGGTGGCGTGCCGGGTGAGGTAGGCGTCGGCGGCGGCGGAATCGGCGTACTGGGTGTACCAGGAGGTGACGCCCTGGGAATCGGTGCAGGTGATCTGCCGCAGCGGTACCGGGTCCCCGGTCTGGACGACCAGCGCGCCGGTGGCGTGGCACTTCGAATCCAGCCATCCGGTGGCGGTGGGATCGGCGGGCAGCGCCCCGGAGAAGTCATAGAGGATCGAGCGATGCTCGCCCCAGGACGCCACCGGGAGCGGCGCGATCCGCCCCGGCCGCACGAACTTCCAGTACACGGCCCCCACCCCGACCACACCGACACCGGCCACGAGCGCCAGCACCAGCAGACTCACCGCGAGCACCCGCCACCGCGACGACACCGCTTTCCGGGGTGCGACCGGCCCACGGCCCGAGCCGTACCCGGGCACATCCCACCGCGGCCCCGCCGCCCCACCGTCGACCGGCGGTCGCGGAAGCGACTGCGGCGGTGCGGCGATCACCGTCGCCATCGCCGGGCTCGACCTGGAAGCGCCGGCCTGCCGCATCGGCGGGTTCCCCTGCCCCACCTGGTGATTCGATCCCCACAGGGCGTTACCCCCGCCGAGGCTCGGCGTCGAGCCGTCCACACCGGCGGTGGGCCCTGCCCCCACGGCGGGACCGGCCACGCCGACGCCATACCCGGCCCCCACCACCGCGTGCCCGCCCGATCCCGACCCGCTTGCGCCGACCGGCGACGGCCCACCCGGCGCCAGCGCCGCCGTCGCCGCCTGCGCGAATTCCGCACAGCTGCCGAATCTTTCGTCGGGGTTCTTCGCCAGCGCCCGGGCGATCACGGCGTCGATGGCGGCAGGCAGGGCCGGTACCGCGGCCGAGGCGCTCGGCACCGGTTTGGTCAGGTGCGCGGCGACCACGGCGCCGGGATTGTCCGCGGGGAACGGGCTTTCGCCGGTGAGCAGGGTGAACAGGGTGCAGCCCAGGGAGTACTGGTCGGAGCGGTGGTCCACCGCGGCGCCGGACAGCTGTTCGGGTGAGGCGTAGGCGAGGGTGGCCAGGAAGGCACCGGTGCGGGTGAGCTGACGGGCGTCACCGCGCAGGCGGGCGATGCCGAAGTCGGTGAGCAGGACGCGATCACCGGTCCGGGCGCGGGCCAGCAGGATGTTGGCGGGCTTCACATCCCGGTGCAGCACCCCGCGTTCATGGGCGTAGTCCAGCGCCTCACCGGTCTGGGCGACGATGCCGAGCGCGCGGGCGGGCTCCACCGGCGTGCCGCGGAACACCGAGGCGTCGGTCCCGTCGACGTACTGCATGGAGATCCACATCAGCCCGTCCTCGACACCCCGGTCGAGCACCGACACGATGCCGGGATGATCCAGGTGCGCCGACACATCGGCCTCGCGCTCGAACCGCCCGCGCACCTCCGGATCCGAGAACAGTTCCCGATTCAGCAGTTTCAGCGCCACCTGCCGCGGCAGCCGCGGGTGCGCCGCCAGGTACACGGTTCCCATGCCACCCCGGCCGAGCAGCCTTTCGATCCGATATCCGGCGAACACCGTGCCCGCGCCGAACTCCACCCCGTGCATTCGTGACGAGCCTTTCGATCCCACACTCCGACTGCCGGACCCTAGCCGATCCGGCAGCCGGGACGCGAGGTCAGCCCAGATCGTCGGCGATGATCCGTTCGATATTGCGTTCGGCCAGCGCGGTGATGGTGACGAAGGGGTTCACGCTCGTATTGCCGGGGATGAGCGAGCCGTCGATCACGTAGAGACCCTGGTAGCCGTGCAGGCGGCCGTAGTTGTCGGTGGCCTCGTTGAGCACGCAGCCGCCCAGCGGGTGATAGGTGAAATCGTCGCCCCAGGTCTTGTACACGCCGAACAGGTCGGTGCGGTAGATGGTGCCCTCTTTGCTGTTGATCTTGTCGAAGATCCGCTTGGCAGCATTGATCGAGGGCTGGCTCCAGGCGGTCTGCCAGTTCAGATCCACCTTGCCGGTACCGGAGTTGAAGGTGAACTGGGCCCGGTTGGTGTTCTTGGTAATCGCCAGGTACAGGCTCACGTACGTCTCCAGCCCGGAGGGGAACGGCGCCACCTCGGCGAACGCGGGACCGCCCGCGTCGGCCCAATTGTCGATACCCAGGCACGGCATGGCCGATTGCAGGCTGCCGGTGGCATCCCACATGTGGTTGGCCCGGCCGACCATCACATTGCCGTTGTTGCCCCACTTCTTGCCTACCGCGTCGGACAGGTCGCGCAGCTGCCCTTTGGCCTTCATGGCGACCAGCAGCTTGCTGGTCCCGATACTGCCCGCGGCGAAGAAGACCCGTTCCGCCACAATCTTCTTCGTGGCGGTGGTGCGCCCCTGGGTGTCGATCTGGGCCAGCTCCACCTCGTAGCCACCGCCGCTGGGCGTGACCCCGGTGACCATGTGCTGGGCGGCGATGGTCACCTTGCCGGTACCCGTGGCCGCCGCCAGGTAGGTCTTGTCCAGCGAGCGTTTGCCCGCGTTGTTGCCGTAGATCACCTCACCGGCCAGCGCGGAGCGGCGCACCGTGTTCGCCTGCTCCTTCTTCATGTACTCGAAGTCGTAGACGTTGGGCACGAAAGTCCAGCCGAAGCCCGACCTTTCGGCATGCTTGCGCCCCACCCGCGCGAATTGGTAGCACTCGGCCGATTCGAACCAGTTCTGGTCGATGGAGTTCACCCCCAGCGCGCTGTTGGCCCGAGGGTAGTAGGTGGCGTACATCTCGTCGGCGTTCACCGAGGGCAGGATCGCGCCGAAGTTCTCCCGCTTGGGCGTCACCGCCATGCCGCCGTTGACCAGCGAGCCGCCACCGACGCCGCGCCCCTGGTAGACCCGGATCCCGCCGAAGTTCTCCGAGTCGAGCACGCCGGTGTAGCGGTCGATGTCCTTGTTGTACGAGCCGCCCATGAAGTAGCCGACGGGCTGATCGGTGGTGTCGCGCAGCCAGTAGGAGCGGCCGTCGGGTTTCAGGACCGGACAGAAGATGTTGCCGTCGGAGCCCGGTTTGGTCCAGGACATGCCCATCTCGGCGACCAGCACGTCGACCCCCGCCTGAGCCAGCCGCAGCGCGGCGACCGATCCGCCGTAGCCGCTGCCGATGACCAGCGCCGGGACCTTGTCGCCGTCGGCGGCGGGCGCGGCGGCGGCGACCGCCTGGCCACCCAGCGCCGCCGCACCGAGCGTGAAACCTGTTGCAGCTAGGAAGCGGCGCCGCGATAGGCCGCCAGTGTAGCGGTACTGACCTGGCTTTTCATACAAGAATTCACGCACAGAGAGGCTCCTCATCGAGACTGCAATGAGAACCTGTTATACCGAGACTTGCAGTGAAACAACCGCGTTTCGGACAAACGAAACCCCAGGCACGGGAGTGCCCGGGGTTTGCGGAAGCGGTGGATCAGGCCAGGCGTTCGGCCGCGGCGGCGATCCGTTCGTCGGTCGCAGTGAGCGCGATCCGCACGTGCTCGGGCGAGCGCGGACCGTAGAAATCGCCGGGCGCGGCGAGGATCCCGCGCTCGGCCAGCCAGTCCAGCGTGCGCCGGCAGGACTCACCGCGGGTGACCCACAGGTACAGGCCCGCCTCGGAGAAGTCGATCCGGAAACCGGCTTCCCGCAACGCCTTTCGCAGCAGGTCCCGGCGCGCGCGGTAACGCTCGCGCTGCCGCGCCTCGTGCTCGTCGTCGCGCAGCGCGGCGGTCATCGCGGCCTGGATCGGGAAGGGCAGCATCATGCCCGAGTGCTTGCGCACCTCGAGCAGTTCGGCCACCAGTTCCGGGTCGCCCGCGACGAATCCGGCGCGGTAGCTGGCCAGGTTCGAGGTCTTCGACAGCGAATGGATCGCCAGCAGGCCGGTATGGTCGCCGTCGCACACGCGCGGGTCGAGAATCGAGACGGCCTCGCCCTCCCAGGTCAGGCCCAGGTAGCACTCGTCGGAGGCCACCACGGCGCCGCGCTCGCGCGCGAACGCCACCACCTTGCGCAGATGGTCGACGCCGAGCACCTTGCCGGTCGGGTTCGACGGCGAGTTCACATAGATCAGCGCGGGCTTCTGCGGGCCGATCTGGGTGAGCCCGTCGGCCCGCCACGGCTTGGCGCCCGCCAGCAGCGCGCCGACCTCGTAGGTCGGGTAGGCGATCTCGGGGATCACCACCAGGTCGTCGGCGCCGAGCCCGAGCAGGCGCGGCAGCCCGGCGATGAGCTCCTTGGTGCCGATCACCGGCAGCACGGCGGCCGGGTCGACCCCGGTGATGCCGTACCGGCGGGCCAGCGCCGCCACCGCGGCCTCGCGCAGCTCAGGGGTGCCGTGCGTGGTCGGGTAGCCGGGGACCGCGGCCACCGATTCCAGGGCCGCCTGGATCAGCGGATCGACCGGGTCGACCGGGGTGCCGACCGACAGGTCGACCAGTCCGCCCGGGTGCGCGGCCGCCTTCTGCTTGACCGCGGCGATCGTGTCCCAGGGAAAGTCGGGCAGCAGGCTGCTGACCCTCATTCTTCGGCCATGGGCGGCAGCGCCTTGATGAAGGCCGGGTCGTAGTCGACCTTGCCCACCTTCGTGGCGCCGCCGGGCGAACCGAGCTCGTCGAAGAAGTCGACGTTGGCGTTGATGTAACCGCTCCACTGGTCCGGGGTGTCGTCCTCGTAGAAGATCGCCTCCACCGGGCAGACCGGTTCACACGCACCACAGTCAACGCACTCGTCGGGTTGGATGTAGAGCATGCGGCCACCCTCGTAGATGCAATCCACGGGGCATTCCTCGATGCACGCCTTGTCCTTCACGTCAACGCACGGTTCAGCGATGATGTACGGCACTGCCGTTCTCCTAGTCTGTCCTCACCTGCGGTGGTACTCCGCCAACCGAAACCCTATCCCGAGACCGCACCTCAGTCCCAGGTCAGCCTGCCCTAACTCGCACTCCCGATCAGCCGATCACTCTTTACCTCCGGCGTATCGGACCCTAGATTCAGAACAGGATCTCGTTGTCGTCAGCGCAACGAAGGGAGCCGCCATGAGTACGGCGGAAGATCGTGCGGCCGCGCTTGATCTGGTAGCCCGGCTGAAATCCGCATATCCCGAACTTCCCGACGCGCCGCCGCCGGACCTCCTCGACCACGCACGGCTGTGGGCCTATCTGAAGACCGACCACGATGTCGGCGGTGAACCCGACGCTGCGATCACCTACGAGAACAAACAGTACGAGGTCTGGGAGCACAACACCTATGTGATCTGCGAGGTACTCGCCTGGCGCGGGATCTGGCTGTCGGAGGAACGGCGCCGGATCGGCAATGTCGATCTCGGCCGCACCATGTACCTGGGCCTGCCGTATTACGGCCGCTGGCTGCTCGCCGTGGCCCGGGTCCTGGCCGAGAAGCAGCACATCGGCCTGACCGAGCTGAGCGAACGGATGCTCGAGGTCCAGGCGCGCTACGCAGGCGGCCTGGCCGGGCGGCCGTCGGCGGCCGAGCCGAAGTTCGAGGGCGACGGTACCCAGGTCCGCCGCAACCGGCACCACCTCGAGGCGGTCGGCAAGGGCGATCCGCAGGTGTTCGCCGGACAGGCCGGCCCGGCGGCCTTCGCGGTCGGTGACGCCGTGCGGGTGCGGGAACTGCCCGCGCTGTTCTACACACGCACACCGGAGTACGTACGCGGCGCGGTGGGACAGGTCGCCGCGACGGCCTACGAGAGCCCCGCCCCCGAGGACGAGACCTGGGACCGTCGCGACGCGAAACCCGAGTGGTTCTACGTGGTGGAGTTCGACATGGCGCGGTTGTGGCACGGCTACACCGGGCCCGCGAGCGACGTCCTGCGTACCGAGATCCCCGAACGCTGGCTGGAGGCGGCGGTATGACCGAGCACGACCACGACCACGACCACGAGCGCACCGTGGCGCCCATGGTCGACGAGATCACCGACTTCGAGGTGCTCGAGATCGCGCTGCGCGAACTGTGCATCGAGAAGGGCCTGTTCACCGCCGAGGAGCACCGGCGGTTCACCGAGTTCGCCGAGCAGATCGGGCCGACGCCCGCGGTGCGCCTGGTGGCCAGGGCCTGGCTCGATCCCGACTTCCACGCGCTGGCGCTGGCCGAGCCGATGACGGCGAGCAAGGAGGTGGGCGTGGACTGGCTGGAGCCGACCGGTTTCGGTACGCCCAGCGACTTCACCGCGTTCTCCATCCTCGCGGACACCCCGACGCTGCACAACGTGATCGTGTGCGCGCTGTGCTCGTGCTACCCGCGCCCGATCCTGGGCAACTCACCCGAGTGGTACCGCACGCCCAACTATCGGCGCCGCATGGTGCGCTGGCCGCGCCAGGTGCTCTCGGAGTTCGGGCTCACGCTGCCGCCGGAGGTCGCGGTACGGGTGCACGACTCGAACCAGAAACACCGGTTCATGGTGCTGCCGATGCGTCCCGCCGGCACCGACGGCTGGACCGAGGATCAGCTCGCGGAGATCATCACCAGGGACTGCCTGATCGGCGTCGCGCTCCCGAAGCCGGGGGTGACCACCAACGTGATCACCGCGACCCGGCCCGCCATCCACCCGGCGACCTAGCGGAAGGCGACGATGAGTACCCCACGCGATATCGCGTCGTTGCGCGCGATCGTCGACCGCGACCAGGTGTGGCCCCGGATGGCCGCCGCCTACGGCGTGACCAATCCCCTGCCACCGTGGAAGTCCAGCCTGGACGGCCTCTGCGACGCGCTCGATCACGCCCGGTGCGCGCCGGGCGGCCTGGACTTCCAGGCCAGGCGCGACGAGGAGGACGCGCTCGCGGCGACCGTCTATCCGAGCCTGCCCTACCCCGAGAACCAGCTCGTCGCGCTGGCGCACTCGCTGGTGGCCCGCGGCGTCATCGATGAAACCGAGCTGGCGGAGCGCCTGATCAGGATTCGAGCCCGGCTCGAATCCTGATCAGCCCGTTCGGCATTCGCCGCGCTCAGCCGATCGTCAGCGGCAGAGCCACCGGCTTGGGCGGCACCGTGCCGTAGACGGTGGTGCGCTCGCGCACCGGCCGGTCGATGCCCGCCGCGATCTCGGTGAGTTCGGCGACGGTCTTGGCCGAGCCGTGCTGGGAGCCGGCCATCCGGGAGATGGTCTCTTCCATCAGGGTGCCGCCCAGGTCGTTGGCGCCGCCGGTGAGCATCATCCGGGTGCCGACCGTGCCGAGCTTGACCCAGCTGGTCTGGATGTTGTCGATGCGGCCGTGCAGCATGATCCGGGCCAGCGCGTGCACCGCGCGGTTGTCGCGATTGGTCGGTCCGGGCCGGGCCGCGCCCGCCAGATAGAGCGGGGCGCTCTGGTGCACGAACGGCAGCGGGACGAATTCGGTGAAGCCGCCGGTCTCGTCCTGGATGCCGCGCAGCACCCGCAGGTGGCCCACCCAGTGCTTGGGATTGTCGACGTGGCCGTACATCATCGTCGAGCTGGACCGGATGCCCAGTTTGTGCGCGGTGGTGATCACCTCGATCCAGGCCGAGGTGGGCAGCTTGCCCTTGGTGAGGACCCAACGCACCTCGTCGTCGAGGATCTCGGCCGCGGTACCCGGAATGGAGTCGAGCCCGGCCTCTTTCAGCGCCGCGAGCCAGTCGTGGATGCTCTGCCCGCCGCGCGAGGCGCCGTTGACGATCTCCATCGGGCTGAACGCGTGCACGTGCATGCCCGGCACCCGCGCCTTGATCGCGCGCACCAGATCGGCGTAGCCGGTGACCGGCAGTTCGGGATCGATGCCGCCCTGCATGCAGATCTCGGTGGCACCGTCGACGTGGGCTTCCCAGGCGCGGTCGGCGACCTCGCCGGTGCTCAGGGTGAACGCGTCGGCATCGCCCTTGCGCTGGGCGAACGCGCAGAACCGGCAGCCGGTGTAGCAGATGTTGGTGAAGTTGATGTTGCGGTTCACCACGTAGGTGACGTCGTCCCCGTTGACCTCGCGCCGCAGCGAATCAGCCAGGGCGGCGATGGCGTCCAGGTCCACGCCGTCGGCGGTGGCCAGCGCCAGGTACTGGTCGTCGGTGAGCCCGGCCGGGTCCTGCTCGGCGGCGCGCAGGGCGTCGAGCACGTCGGAGTCGAGCCGTTCGGGCGCGGTGGTCGCCAGGTCGCGGGCGTGTTCGCGGATGGTCTCCCAGTCGCCGAACGCGCCGACGACCTGCTGACCGAGCCCGGAATCGCTGCGGCTGTCGGTGTTACGGCCCTCGGTGTCGATGGCGGTGTTGAGGTCGACGCGCCCGACCGACTCCCACGACTCGTCCGGCTCCTGCCACGGCAGGCCGACGGGCAGCGCGTCGGCCCGGGCCAGACCGGTCGCCGGGTCGGTGAGCGCCGCGACGTGCGCGCCGATGCGCGGATCGATCCACGGGTGCCCGGCCCGCACGTACTTCGGATGCGCCGAGGTGCGCTCGACCAGGGTGAAGCCGGCCGCCTCGGTGATCTCGCGCAGGGTGTCCAGGTTCGGCCACGGGCGTTCGGGATTCACGTGGTCGACCGTCACCGGGGAGACGCCGCCCCAGTCGTCGATGCCGGCGTCGATCAGGGCGCGGCAATCGCTGTGCGAGACCAGGTTCGGCGGCGCCTGCACCGGAACATCCGGGCCCAGAAGCAGTCTCGTCACCGCGACGGTGGCCAGGAACTCGGCGACATCGGCGTCGGGGACGTCGCGCATGGCGGTGTCGTCCTTGGCGCGGAAGTTCTGCACGATCACTTCCTGGATGTGCCCGAACTCGCGATGCTGCTTGCGCAGGGCCATGATCGACTCGGCGCGCTCGGTGAGCGTCTCGCCGATGCCGACCAGGATGCCGGTGGTGTAGGGCACCGAGAGCCTGCCCGCGTCGGTGATGGCGCGCAGCCGCACCGCCGGGTCCTTGTCGGGGCTGCCGTAGTGGCACTGGCCCTTCTCGGTGAACAGCCGCGTCGAGGTGGTCTCGAGCATCATGCCCATCGACTGGGCGACCGGCTTGAGCCGGGCGATCTCGGCCCAGCTCATCACGCCGGGGTTGAGGTGCGGCAGCAGCCCGGTCTCCTCGAGCACCAGGATGGAGACGGCGCGCAGGTAGTCCAGGGTGGAGTCGTAGCCGCGCTCGTCGAGCCACTGCGCGGCCTCGGGCCAGCGGTCCTCGGGCCGGTCGCCCAGGGTGAACAGGGCTTCCTTGCACCCCAGCGCCGCGCCCTGGCGGGCGATCTCGAGCACCTCGTCGGGCTCGAGGAACATGCCGTGACCCTCGGCGCGCAGCTTGCCCGGCACCGTCACGAACGTGCAGTAGTGGCACTTGTCCCGGCACAGCTTGGTGAGCGGGATGAACACATTGCGCGAGTAGCTGATCGTGCGGGGGCGGCCCGCCGATTCCAGCCCGGCGTCGCGGACGCGGGCCGCGCTGGCGCACAGATCGGCGAGATCGTCGCCGGTCGCGTGCAGCAGGACGGTGGCCTCGTCGACATTCAGGGTGACACCGTCGCGTGCCCGGCGCAGCGCCCGGCGCATGGCGGCGGGTGTCGGCGGCGGAAGGGGAACGCTCGGGTTCGGAAGGTCGGTCACCCCGTCGATCATGCGCTACTTCTTTCCGGAACGTGCGGTCGGCTGCTCACGGTGCCTGGACAGGCAGGTGTCGGTCGTCCTCGTCGCACGACAACCCTCCGACCGACCACGGGTATTCCCGAGAGGGTGAAGAGACCGTGCCTCGCATGGAACCATGGCAGCATGTCGCAGCCGCCCTCCACCATCCTGGCCGAGCCGGCCTGGCGTCCCAGTGCCAAGGCCAAGCTGCTGTGGGCGCTGGAGAACGCGATCGCTATCGCGGTGCTGTGTGTGCTGCTCGGGGTGTGGTTCGCGGTCGACGCGCAGCATCGCGGCTGGCAGCTCGTGGCGGGGGCGGTGATCGTGGTCCTGGCGGCGCTCGGGGTGCTCGTGGTGCCGCTGTGGCGGTACGCGGTGCATCGGTGGGAGGTCACCGACGAGGCCGTCTACACCCGGGTCGGGTGGCTGGATCAGGAATCGCGGGTCGCGCCGATCTCGCGGGTGCAGACCGTCGACACCGAGCGCGGGCCGCTGGAACGGATGCTGGGGCTGGCCACGGTCACCGTCACCACTGCGTCCTCGGCGGGCGCGGTGAAGATCAGCGCGCTGGACCTGCCGATCGCCGAGCAGACCGTCGCCCGGCTGGCCGCCATCGCCGCCCAGCATCGCGGGGACGCCACGTGATCGAATCCGCGGCGCCGCCGGCCTGGCAGCGGCTCGATCCGCGCATGCTGCTGGTGTACCCGATCAACGAGATCGTGAAGTACATCCCGGTGCTGCTCGGCTCGATCATCGTCGGCACCACCAGCGGCAATCCGCTGTGGAGCCTGCTGCCGGTGACGCTGATCGCCGGGTACGGCGTGGGCCGCTGGTTCACCACCTCCTATCGCATCGACGCCGATCACGTGCAGTTGCGCAGCGGGATCGTGCAGCGGCGCACCCTGTCGGTCCCGCGCCCGCGCATCCGGTCGGTGGACGTGGAAGCCGATCTGCTGCACCGGGTTCTGGGGCTGGCGGTGCTGGCGATCGGCACCGGCAAGCAGACCGACAAGGGCGAGGAGTTCAAACTCGACGCGCTCGACATCAGCCGGATTCCCGCGCTGCGTGCCGAATTGCTCTCGCACACCGGGCAATCGGTGCCCGAGTCCGCCGATACGCCGGTGCCGTCGCATGTTTCACCGCACGACGCCGCCGAGTCGGGCATCGAGATCGGGCACTGGCGGCCCGCCTGGGTGCGGTACGCGCCGCTGTCGCTGACCGGGCTGGCCGTGGTCGCGCCGATCGCGGGCCTGGGCGCGCAGTACGGGCTGATCGACGTCGTGTCGCGCTCGTCGGCGGTGCAGCATCTCGACGACGACACCGCGCCGGTCGTCGCGTTCGTCATCGCGGGGCTGTCGCTGTTCTCGCTGGCCCTGGTGAGCGCCGCCGCGTGCGCGCAGTACCTCGCCACCTGGTTCGGCCTGCGGGTACTCGACAACGGGAGCACCCTGCACCTGCGCCACGGCCTGTTCACCACCCGCCAGATCACCCTCGACCTGGCCCGCTTCCGCGGCGCGACCCTCAACGATCCGCTGCTGCTGCGCGCGGCCAGGGCCGCCCAGCTGGAAATGATCATGACCGGCGAGAACCCCCGCCAGAAGATCCTCCCGCAGGCCCCGAGGTCCGCCGTCGAACGGACCCTCGACGAACTGCTGCGCACCCGTCGCGAGCCCGGCCAGGAGGGCGCCTCGGCACCGGTCACGGGCGCGACCCTGGGCACCATCGAGCTGATCCGGCACGGTCCCGCCGCCCGGCGCCGCCGGTACACCAAAGCGGCGTGGCCGGTCGGCATCCTGGTCGCGCTGATGCTCGCGCTCGCGCTCACAACCGGTCCACTGCCCGCGGGCGTCTGGTCGGTCCCGGTGGTGTTCGCCCTGATCATGGCGGCACTCGCGGAGGACCGCTACCGCAGCCTCGGGCACCGGGTCCTGCCGGGCAGCACCGGCCCGACCTGGCTGATCACCCGGCACGGCAGCCTCGACCGCAATCGCGACTGCCTGGAGTCACCCGGCATCATCGGCTGGACCATCCGCCGCACGTATTGGCAGCGGCGCGCGGGACTGGCGACCGTGGTCGCGGCCACCGCCGCGGGCAAGAAGGCGTACTCGGTGATCGATCTGCCGCTGGCGGAGGCGGTGGCGCTGATCGAGGCGGTCACACCCGGTCTGCCAGGCCGCCGCTGACCGCTCGGACCGGGCGGGCACCGGATTCCGTACGCCGGGCCCGGCTTGCCGACGCCGATCAGCCAGGTGACCGGGAGTGTCCGCCCGAAATGGCGATGTCCGCGGCGTAGCCTTCGGACAGGACGCCGGGATGCGGACGGAGGCGGTTGGTGGAGTTCACCGAGATCATCGAGACCGCGGGCAAGGTGCTGGACGGGGCCGGCGTCGCCGCGATCGTCCTCGGCGCGCTGTACGGCACCGTGCGCTTCGCCAACGCGCTGGCCAGACGCCGCGACTTCGATCCCGCCTATCGCGACTACCGGCGCGGACTCGGCCGGGCCATCCTGCTCGGCCTGGAATTCCTCGTCGCCGCCGACATCATCCGCACCGTCGCCATCGCGCCGACGTTCACCAGCGTCGGCGTGCTGGCCTTGATCGTGCTGGTACGAACCTTCCTCAGTTACTCCCTGGAACTCGAACTGACCGGCCGCTGGCCCTGGCAGCAGCCGAATCCCGAGACAGCACCGACCGATACGGCCGCACCTGACGCAGACGGCGGCGGCCGGGAGTAGCCACTCCCGGCCGCCGCGCACTCCCGGCGACTACGCCGAGGCGGTCGCCAACTCGGATTCCGCCTCGCCCGCAACCGCTTTCGCGTCCCGCATCAGCACCACCGCGAGCACCGCCGCCGCCACCGAGGCCAGCGCGCCGACCCCGAAGGTGACCTGCATGGCCGTGCAGAAGGCATCGCGGGCCAGGCCGATGACGGTGCCGTCCCCGGTGCCCAGCGCACCGGCGATCGACTCCCTGGCCGCGGCGGGCGCCGAGTCCGGCATGGCGCCGGCGAAGGTTCCCGCCAGCACCGCGCCCAGTACCGCGACACCGAGGGCCGCGCCTGCCTGCTGGATGGTGTCGTTGAGCGCCGAGCCCACACCGGCGTGGTCCCCCGGCACCGCGCTCATCAGCGCGCCGATCGCGGCGGGCATGGCCAGCCCGCCGCCCGCGCCGAGCAGGGCCATGGCCACGGCGGGCAGGGTGAAGCTCGCGCCGGCGTCGAGGGTGGCCAGCACCGCGAAGCCGGCGGCCACCACGAGCAGACCCGCGATGGTGACGATCCGCGCGCCCAGCTTGCCGACCAGCACCGCGCCGATCCCGTTGGCCACCAGCAGGGTCACCGCCATCGGGGTGAAGGCGAGCGCGGTCCGCATCGGCGAGTAGTCGAGCACGAACTGCAGGTACTGGGTGAGCACGAGCACCAGGCCGCCGTTGGCGAAGGTCACGAGCACCAGCGAGAAGCTGGACCCGGTGAAGGTGCGGTTGCCGAACAGCTGCAGCGGCACCATCGGCTCGTCGGTGCGCAGCTCGCGGAGCACGAAGGCGCCGAGGGCGAGCACGGTGACCGCGAATCCAGCCAGCACACCGGGGTCGGTCCAGCCGGCGTGCGGCACCGAGATGATCGACCACACGAGCGCGGTCATGCCGATGATCGAGGCCACCATGCCGGGCACGTCGGGCTTGCGCCACGGGCCCTTCGACTCCGGCATCAGCGCCAGCGCGGCCACGATGGCCACCGCGGCGATGGGCACGTTCAGGACGAACACCGAACCCCACCAGAAGTGGTCCAGCAGCACGCCGCCGACCACCGGACCGCCGACCATGCCGACCGTCGCGACCGCGCTCCACGCGCCGATGGCCTTGGGCCGTTCGTCGTCGTCGAACACGGTGATCAGGATCGACAGCGTGCTCGGCATGATCAGCACGCCACCTATGCCCATCAGCGCCCGGCCCGCGATCAACAGCTCGGGGCTGCTCGCGTAGGCGGCCAGCAGCGACGCGCCGCCGAACAGGACCAGGCCGATCACCATCACCAGCCTGCGGCCGAACCGGTCGGACAGGCTGCCCGAGGTGAGCAGCAGGCCGGCGAAGACCAGCAGGTAGGCGTCGATGATCCACTGGATCTGCTGGGAGCTCGCGCCCAGATCGGTGGCGATCTGCGGGATCGCCACGGTGAGGACCATGTTGTCCACCACCAGCACCAGCGAACTCAGGCACAGCACGATCAGGATCCACCACCGCCGTGGGTTCCGGGTCTCCTGGCCGGTGGAAGCCGTTGCGAGCGCGTCCATCCCGTTCTCCTCTCGAATGTCGCCGCACAGTGTGCGGTTATGTCGAACACTGTAAGACTGCGGAACAACGTACGCAATAGGTACGGCGTACGGAATCCGAACAGTGTTCATGAACCGCTATGCTGTGCGGACAACGCGACGTGGAGACCGACATCCCCAGCACAGGAGGCAGCGATGGCCGCGGGCAGCACGAACTCGACCGAGATCGCATCGGTGTGGACCAGGCCGACCCGCGAACGCCGAGATCAACCCGCGCTCAGCCGAGATCAGATCGTCGCCCAGGCGATCGCGCTGCTCGACGAGGAAGGCTTCGACGCGCTCAGCATGCGCAAGCTCGGCGCCCGGCTCGGCGCGGGCGCGACCTCGCTCTACACCCACGTCGCGAACAAGGACGAACTGCTGGAACTGGTCGTCGACCAGGTGATCGGCGAGGTCCCGTGCCCGGCGCCGGATCCCGCGCGCTGGCGGGAAACGGCGCACGAGCAGGCCGACGGACTCCGCGCGACACTGCTGGCGCACCCGTGGATCACCATCGTGTTCAGCAACACGGCCCTGACCTACCTTGGCCCGAACATGATGCGGCTGACCGAGGGGATGCTGGCCATCGTGGAGGCGGGCGGCTTCGACGACGCCATCGTCGACGTCACCACCAACACGCTGTTCCGGTTCATCGTCGGTTCCTCGGCCAACGAGGCGGCCCTGCTGATGACGATCGCGCGCAGCGGCCTGCCGCCGCAGGACTGGGTCGACCGGGTGATGACGGCCAGCGCCGCCGCGTCGGCAGGCTTCCCCCGGCTGCACCGCCGCTACGTCGACCAGCGGTCACAGGTGGTGGCCGAGGCGACGACCGGGGCGCTCAACCAGTTCAGCCAGGCGATCGATCTGATCCTGGACGGCGCCGAGACCCGCCGCGGCTGACGACCCTCAGGCCGAGCGGAACAGACCCGTGTTGGCCCGGAAGTAGAGGTACGCGGCGGGCGCGAGCACGCCGCAGGCCAGCAGCAGCAGGGTGCGCCCGTCGCTGGGCAGCAGCACGTCACCACCGGGTCCGCGCGAGGAGCAGACGAGAAAACCGAAGACCCACACCACGATCGGGGCGAAGGTGAACCCGAGCCTGCCGGTCACCGACTCCATGCCGTAGACCAGGCCCACATTGATCGGTGCTGCCAGCACCGCCGCGATCGGGAACGCCACCGCCCCGAGGTACAGCGGCAGGAACAGCACCTCGAGGGCGAGGGTGATCAGCGCGTCGACGAGCAGCAGCACGACGATCAGTCCCGAGAGCACGGGGTCGAGCCGGGACGGCAGCCGGACCGACCGCAGCACGGCGGTGGGTGTCCCTGCGGGCTGATCGGAGTCGGTCACCATGCCACGGAGTCTATTCGGCCGGGCGCACGGCATCGGCCGCACGCACCCGCGGCCCGGCGAAGCGCCACCCGATCAGCAGCGCGGGCACGATGAGTGCCAGGCTCGCCACGGTCCAGGTGCCGATCGGCCGGTCGATCGCCATCAGCACCAGCACCGTGCCCAGGAACGCCAGCGTCAGCAGGCCGGTGTAGGGCGCGCCCATCATCCGGAACCCGGGCCGCTCGATCCGCCCCCGCTTCCACAGCCGCCACATCTGCAGCTGGCACAGCACGATGGTGGCCCACGAGGTGAGGATGCCGAGCGAGGCCAGGTTCAGCACGATCTCGAACGCCTGATCCGGCACCACCCCGTTGAGCACCACCCCGAGCAACGCGATCCCGAAGGTGAGCAGGATGCCGCCGTAGGGCACCCCGTGACCGCTCATCACCGCCGTGAACCGGGGCGCGCTGCCGCGCACCGACATCGAGCGCAGGATCCGCCCGGTCGAGTACAACCCGGCGTTGAGACTGGAGAAGGCCGCGGTGAGCACCACGATGTTCATCAGCGAACCGATGCCGGGCACCCCGAGCGCGGCGAAGAAGGTGACGAACGGGCTCTCGCCCTCGTGATAGGCGGTGTAGGGTAACAGGAGTCCGAGCAGCAGCAGCGAGCCCACGTAGAACACCGCGATCCGCAGGATCACCGAGTTGATCGCGCGCGGCATGAGCTTCTCCGCGTCCTTGGTCTCCCCCGCCGCGGTACCGACCAATTCGACCGCGGCATAGGCGAACACGACCCCCGAGGTGACGGTGACCAGCGGCAGGATGCCGGTCGGGAACAGCCCGCCGTGTTCGGCGATCATCGCGGGCCCGGTCGGCTCGCCGCGCACGGTGAACCGGCCGAGCAGGAACACCGTGCCCACGACCAGGAACGCGCACAGCGCCGTCACCTTCACCAGCGCCGCCCAGAACTCCATCTCACCGAAGGCCTTGACGCTCACCAGGTTCACGATCAGTACGATCACCAGCGCGATCAGCGCGAGTACCCACTGCGGCACCACCGTCATCGGCTGCCAGTAGTGGAAGTACAGCGCGATCGCGGTGGAGTCGGCGATGCCGGTCATCGACCAGTTCAGGAAGTACATCCAGCCGGCCACGAAAGCGGCCTTCTCGCCCAGGAATTCGCGAGCGTAGGAGACGAACGAGCCCGAGGTAGGCCGGTGCAGCACCAGCTCGCCGAGCGCGCGCAGGATGAAGAACACGAACACGCCGCACACCGCGTAGACGACCCACAGCGACGGTCCGGCACTGGCCAGCCTGCCACCGGAACTCAGGAACAACCCGGTGCCGATCGCGCCACCGATGGCGATCATCATCAGCTGCCGCTTGCCCAGCGACTGGTGGTAGCCCGCGTCCTCGTCCTCGAGTTCCGGCCGATCACCCACTGTGGTCATGACGCCACCCCTCGTGCACCAACACCCGGATACGCGGACATCGGCAACCTACCGGGCGGCCACCGGTGGCGTCACGGCAACCCCGTGGCTAGCGACTCAATCGAGACCGGCGAACAGGTCGTGCTCGAAGCCGTCCGCGCCGACCTGGCCCTTGCTGCCGCGCACCAGGGTGAAATGCTCCTCCGGCAGCACCGGCAGCGCGATGTTGTTGGACAGGGCGAACTCCCGGCCACTGGGCGCGACGGTCACCTGGGTGGCGTGCGCGCGCATGGCGGCCCGCTTGGCGGGGACGGCGTCGGAGACGTCGACCACGGTGGTCACCCCGGTGGTCGACATGGCGGCCAGCTCGGCCTCCACCGGCAGCCGCCAGCCCGCGGGCAGCGCGCCCGGCAGCTCGTCGACGGTGCGGCGGGCCAATGCCGCGGTGTGCTGACGCAGCAGGTCGGCGTCGGTGACGGTCCAGTAGAACTTCGGGACGTCCCAACCCCGTTCGGCCGCGACGGCCACCGCCGCGGTGGTGATCTCGTGGGCGCGGATGTGGTCGGGATGGCCGTAGCCGCCGCGCGGGTCGTAGGTCACCACGACGCGGGGACGCAGCTCGAGCAGGACCGCCACCAGTTCCTCGACCGCCGCGTCGCCGGAGTTCACGAACGCGCGCGGATGCTCGGCCGACGGCGTGCCCGCCATCCCCGAATCCCGCCAGCGCCCCGCGCCGCCGAGGAACCACGGTTCGCCCGCGTCGAGAGCGGCCAGCGCCGCGGTGAGTTCGGCGACGCGATACCCGCCGAGCTGGTCGGCTTCGGCGGCCACCAGACCGGCCCACCGCTCCCCGATGACCTCACCCTCCTCGCCGAGCGTGCAGGTCACCACGGTGACCGGGACGCCACGCTTGCGATAGTGCGCGATCGTGCCACCGGTGGTGAGGGTTTCGTCGTCGGGGTGGGCGTGCACCAGCAACAGTCCGCCGGTTCCGCGGGTTCCGTCCATCGAAAGCACCTCTCCTCCCGTCGCCGAACCAGCGACCGTTGAATGCTAGCCGACGCGCCCCATTAATCCTCACGACACAACGAAATCTGCAGCCGGGATATGTGCCGACACGTCTGCGCGCCACCCGCCCGCCCTTTTCCGCCGCGCTACACAGCAAAGCCCAGAATCGACTGGTCCGATTTTCCGACCGAAATCTACCCGACAGCAACAAGACATCAGAATCTGAAAGGACGGAGAAATTCGACTACTCTTCACTATGTGAGCGATACGCGAATTATTCGCATTTGCCGAACACCCGGGCATCGGCTCGCACGAGTCGACGCCGAAGCCTGCACCTACGCAAATCCCCACACTTCTGCGCGAAGCCGGGAGTCGACGTGAGCAGTCGCTGAGGGTTCACCACCTGCGGTGATCCCTCAGCGACATCACATTGTCCAGTGGACAGGGCCAGCTCCGTTACAGCCGGACACAGAACCAATCATCGATCAGCGATCCGTCATTTCGCTGGACGATTTTGTATTGACCCGGGCACCGCTGGTCGGCAGCAGCCTTACAGGAACCGTCAGTGTAGTGACATGATCCGATATATTCGTCGGCGGCTTGCGCTGGAGCAGCCAAGACGGCCAGACATCCAATCGAAAACACCGACGTAGCAAAAGCGACACCAATCTTGGTACGCACTGTCAATCCCCTCCCTGATACGGCGCGACTTTTCGGTCGCACAGCCAACAGGCTAAAGGACCGCGCAGCGCCTGACAAGTACGAGGCGTCCGAACAGGTCGTCACGGAAGCTTCCGCCATTGCGCGGCGTCACCGAAAATACCGACCTGGATGGCGCCCGACAGCGAGACGCCGTCCACCCGCGGTCCCGCCGCCGCGACGACATTGTCCTGCACGATCGGCAGCACGGTCGACAACTCCCACAGCCGTGGTTCGGCCTCGGCCAGCACGCGCGGTACCTCGACACCACGCAGCGCCTCGTCGATCGATGGCTGCAGGGTCGGGTCGCACACCCCGCCGATATTGCTCGGCGCCGTGCGGTAGAACTCGGCCGCCGCCAGCGCCTTGCTGTCAGCAGCGGGGAGCTGCGGGGGCGGGCAGCCGTAGCGCGAGGCCAGCGCCGTCGCCGGGTCGTCACCGGCCAGCTCCCAGCCGACAACGGCGTCGACCGCAGAGTCGGTGAGATCCTTGCCGTACAGCTCGTCGGCGGGCAGACCGCGAACGGTGGCATCGATTCCGGCACTGCGCAATTGGTCGGCGGCGGTATTGGCCACGGCGAGGGCGACCGCGTCCTCGTTGACGGCGCCGATCCGGACCGTCAGCGCTTTACCCGTACGGACCACCGGCCGTGGCTGCGGCGCCGGCGAGGTGGGTGAGTTGGTCTGTGCGGTTTCCGGCGTGCGCCCGAAACCGGCCTCGGCCAGCAGCGCGAACGCTTCCTCGGTGCTCGGGCGCGGGGGCGCGGTCGGACTGTACCCGGGACTCGACGGTGGAAGTATCTGCGCGCGTGCGGGTTCCACCCAGCCACCGGACTGCGCACCGACAGTTGCCAACAGACCGGGGTCGAGCAACGCCAGAACCCCTTTGCGCACCCGCGCGTCACTCAGATCGCCCGAGCGACCGTTGAGTACCAGCTGAAGCTCACGGGCCTGCGGCATGATGGTGGTGCGCACCGAGGGAATGGCGGCGAGTTGTGCCTGCGTTGCCACGCCGCCGTGCACGAGCGCCATCTGAACATCCCCGGTTCGCAACGACTCGGCCAGCTGAGACGAGGTTCCGCCGCGGCGGAACAGGATCTGGTCGGGTGCCGCCGGAGTGCCCCAGAAGCGATCGTTGCGCTCCAGCAGGATCTCATCGCGGCCACGGTCGACCCGCATCGTGAAGTTCCCGCCCGAAACCGGGATCCGTTCGGCCAGACCGCTGGCGAATCCGCCGGGGGAATCCTTCACGAGATGCGACGGCAGCAGATTCGAGAACAGCTCCCGCCACGCCGGATACGGCTGCGTCATTGTGACGGTGACCTTCTTGCCGCCGTCGGCCGACGCAACATCGGAGATCAGCCGGTAGCCCGCCGGATCCACCACGCCGGGCTGAGTGATCATCTGCTGCCACAGGAACCGGAAGTCCTCGGCGGCGATGGGGGCGCCGTCGGACCAGTTGGCCTGGTTGCGCAGCGTGTAGGTGATCGTGAACGGTTCCTGCGCGGTGACATCGGCGGATTCGATCAGCGCGGCGTCGGGCACCCGGTCGACCACGCCGGGCGCCAGCGCGTTCGGCACCGGCCGGAACGGACTGGGCAGCACCATCGAGCTCACCGCGTTCGTCGCGGGCGACTGGTCCGAGCGCAGATGCGGATTGAAGCCGATGCCGATGTCGTCGATCGCCACCACGACGGTGTTCTTCCCCGGCTTGGCCTGGGTGGTCTTGGGGGAATCGGTGCTCTCGATGGGCGGTGGTGGATTCGCGGTGCAACCGGCGAGGACCGCCGTCGAGGCCGTCATCGCCAACACCGCCACGCGCCACCTTGCGCGTCTGACCCCCGAGCTCACTCTGGCACCCTACCTCGCCCATCTGTGCGGAGCCCGGCACCGGTCTCCGTGGAAAACGACAGTGGGACGGTACCGAAGTACCGTCCCACTGTCAGAACTCGATCAGGAGTTGCTCACCGCGCGGTCGCGGGCCTTGCGGCGCGACAGGTCGCGAGCACGCTCGTTGGCGCCGAGCACCACCTTGCGCACGCGGACCACCTCGGGGGTGACCTCGACGCACTCGTCGCCGGCGCAGAACTCCATCGCCAGCTCGAGGTCCAGCGTCAGAGGCTTGGCCAGGGTCTCCATCACGTCGGCGGTCGCGCTGCGCATGTTGGTCAGCTTCTTCTCGCGGGTGACGTTGATGTCGAGATCCTCGGCGCGCGGGTTGATGCCAACGACCATGCCCTCGTAGGTGTCGGCGCCCGGCTCGACGAAGAACTGACCGCGGTCGGCCAGCTGGATCATCGCGAACGGGGTGACCGTGCCCGCGCGGTCCGACACCAGCGAACCGGTGTGGCGGGCGCGGATCTCACCGGCCCACGGCGCGTAGCCGTGCGAGACGGCGTTGGCGATGCCGGTGCCGCGGGTCTCGGTGAGGAACACGGTGCGGAAGCCGATCAGGCCACGCGAGGGGACGATGAACTCCATGCGCACCCAGCCGGCGGCGTGGTTGCTCATCTGCACCATCTTGCCCTTGCGGGCGGCCAGCAGCTGGGTGATCGCGCCCAGGTACTCGTCGGGGCAGTCGATGGTCAGCTCTTCGAAGGGCTCGTGCACCTTGCCGTCGACGGTCTTGGTGACCACCTGCGGCTTGCCGACGGTCAGCTCGAAGCCCTCGCGGCGCATCTGCTCGACCAGGATGGCCAGCGCCAGCTCACCACGGCCCTGCACCTCCCAGGCGTCGGGGCGGCCGATGTCGAGCACGCGCAGCGACACGTTGCCGATCAGCTCGGAGTCCAGGCGCGACTTCACCATGCGGGCGGTCAGCTTGTGGCCCTGCACCCGGCCGACCAGCGGCGAGGTGTTGGTACCGATGACCACCGAGATGGCGGGCTCGTCGACCGAGATGCGCGGCAGCGCGACCGGGTTGTCGATGTCGGCCAGGGTATCGCCGATCATGATGTCCGGGATACCGGCGATGGCGACGATGTCACCGGCGACGGCGACCTCGCCCGGCTGACGCTCGACACCGATGGTCTGCAGCAGCTCGGTGATCTTGACCTGCTTGGCGCCGTCGGCGTTGATCCAGGTGACGTTCTGGCCCTTGCGCAGCTCGCCGTTGTGGATGCGGACCAGGGCCAGACGGCCGAGGAACGCCGAGGCGTCGAGGTTGGTGACGTGGGCCTGCAGCGGCGCCTCCGGGTTGCCCTTGGGCGCCGGGATGTTGTTGAGCAGCACGTCGAACAGGGCGTCGAGGTTCTCGGCGTCGGGCGCCTGACCGTTCTCCGGACGCTCCTTGGAGGCCTTGCCCTCGCGGCCGGAGGCGTAGAGGACCGGCAGGTCCAGCGCCAGCTCGGCGGCTTCGGCGGCCTCGTCGTCGAGGTCGGAGGCCAGGTCGAGCAGCAGGTCGTGCGACTCCTCGACGACCTCCTCGATCCGGGCGTCGGGGCGGTCGGTCTTGTTGACGACCAGGATCACCGGCAGCTTGGCCGAGAGCGCCTTGCGCAGCACGAACCGGGTCTGCGGCAGCGGGCCCTCGGACGCGTCGACCAGCAGCACGACACCGTCGACCATGGACAGGCCGCGCTCGACCTCGCCGCCGAAGTCGGCGTGGCCCGGGGTGTCGATCACGTTGATGACGGTGACCGAGCCGTCCTGGTGGTGCCGGTGCACCGCGGTGTTCTTGGCGAGAATGGTGATCCCCTTCTCGCGCTCCAGGTCACCGGAGTCCATCACCCGGTCGACCAGCTCGGCTCGTTCGGCGAACGCACCCGACTGACGAAGCATGGCGTCGACCAGCGTCGTCTTGCCGTGGTCGACGTGGGCCACGATGGCGACGTTGCGAAAATCGCGTGTAGACGACACGCCTCAATCCTCCTGCATGTTGGTGTATTGGCGCGCATTCATCTGGCATCGCGGCCTGTTACACCGTACCGGTACCGGAGTGGCGCGCACGTGTCAGGCATTGTACTTAGGGTACGCTAACCCGCATGGGCAAGGTGAAGGCGAAGAAGGTGTCGAGCCTGAAGCCGAAGAAAAAGTGCTGCAGGAAGAAGACGCGCTGCTTCAAATGCCCCGTCGTCATCATGCGCATGAAGAAGGCCGAAGCCGCGGGAATGTGCGGTAAAGATCTCAAAAAGGCACTGAAGAAGGCGCGCGCGGCCTGAGCCGTCCGACGACGGGCGATGCGCGCTGCCCCGGCGAGGCGTAGAACTGCTGGTATGGGTACCTCGAAACCGGCACTGCTGTCCGACCCCGAGATCACCATCGCCCTGGCCACGCTGCCGGACTGGTCACGCGAGGGCGCCTCGATCACCCGCGCGGTGCAGGCCCCCGACTTCCTCGCCGGCATCGAGCTGGTCCGCCGGGTGGCCAACGCCGCCGAGGCGGCCGACCATCATCCCGACATCGACATCCGATGGCGCACAGTCCGTTTCACCCTGAGCACGCACTCCGCGGGCGGTCTCACCGCCAACGACACGGCGCTGGCGCACACCATCGACGACCTCGTCGGCGGCTGAGCGCTCAGTTCGCCGCGGGCACCTCGACCTCGCGTCGGCCGATCCGGCGCGCCTGCGCGCGCAGGGTGTCGCGCCCGTGCCAGATCAGCCAGCCGAGCAGGACGAACACCCCGATCACGTCGACCGCGCCGAGCCAGGCCAGCGGCCACGGGCGCGGGATGGTCCAGATGGTCGGCTGCGCGAACGAGAGCACCCACGGCACCCCGATCAGCATGGTCAGCACCCAGAACCCGGCCAGGATCCGCGCGACGAGCTGGGTCCGCAGCGGTCCGTAGAGCAGCCACAGCACGGTCGGGATCAGCCAGACCCAGTGGTGTGACCAGGAGATCGGCGAGATCATCAGGCCGAACAGCTGCACCAGCACCAGCGTGCCGAGGCGGTCGTCGGGGCCGAGCGTGCGCCAGGCCAGCAGCGCCAGCACCACGGTGACCAGCACCGCGGCGATCCACCACGGTCCCGACTGCACGTCGTAGCCGAGGATCCTGCTCAGCGTTCCACGCAGCGACTGGTTCCACACCGAGCCCACCGGCCCGATCCGGTCGGCGTCGCCGAGCAGGGTGCCGAAGTACCGCTTCGCCTCGTGCGCGTTGATGACGAAGCTCACAGCCACCGTCAGCCCGAAGGCGGCCGCCGACCACAGCACCGTCGCCCAGCGCCGGCGAGCCACGAAGTACAGGCCGGTGATCGCGGGCGTCAGCTTGATGCCGGCGATCACGCCGACCAGCGTGCCCGAGATCCACCAGCGCGCGCTGCGCACCGCGAGCATCGCGCCGAACACCAGGAACACGTTCACCTGGCCGTAGTCGATGGTGGTCCGCACCGGCTCCAGCCACACACCCAGCGCCGTCCACGCCACCGCGGCCGTGATCCAGCGGGTCCGCCGCGCGCGCTCGGCACCCAGTAGCAGTTCGAAGCTGATCCGGATCACGCCGTAGAGCGCGGCGACGGTGGCCAGCATCCAGCCCACCGCGACCGCCGAGAACGGCAGATAGTGCAGCGGGAAGAAGACCAGCGCCGCGAACGGCGGATAGGTGAACGGCAGCGGGAAGTCCGGCGTCTTCTCCGCGTAGGTGAAGTCGTAGAGGCGATCGGTGAGCAGGGCGGCCGACCCGTCCACGTAGACGTGCAGGTCGACGACGTTGAGCCCGTTCTTCGCGAACAACATCCAGCCCAGCCGGGCGAGCACGGACAGTCCGAGCAGCACGAGAGCCCATCGGAGATGTCGGTTCAAGGCCAGGCTTTCGGTCGGGAGGGAGGCGTCGGCACCGCGTCGCGTTGCTCCGATCACCTTAACCGGGCGGCCACCGGCGCCACCGCGCCCGGGCCCGCGCGCGAGCGCACGACACCATCGGTAACATTTGCATCAACATCCCCAGCTGTAACAGCGCTGGGGGCTAGCGTCGATGAACACGGTCGGTGTCGTCACGATGCCACTGGCCAGGCGGCTGTACAACACGGCAGCGATGTCCTTAGAGTGACCCCGACATCGAAGGGCTCGACACCCTCGTCCCATCGCAACACCGAGGTAAGGACGGCTAGACAAGTGCTTCGTAGCCGAGGATCGCGGATCGCAACGACCGCATTCGCCATTGCGGCAAGCGCCATGCTCGTCGCGCCGGCGTCGACCATCGCCGCTCCGGCGCCTGCTCAGCAGGCCGCACCGGTCAGCGTGCCGATGGTGCCCGAGGGCGTCCCGGTCGACGCGCTCGCCGCCTTCGCCCCCGCCGTCGCGGGCCTGATCGCGGGCCCGGCCGACGTCGCGAGCCCGCAGACCGCCCTGCTCGACCAGGCGCGCGCGCTGCTGGCCACGCTGAACCTGCCGCCCGCCATCAAGTCCACCCTCGAGCGGATCATCACCTTCCTCGACGGCAGCGGCGGTGGCGGCCCGGAGATCCCGCAGGACGGTCCGGTCATCGCCCAGTTCCTGTACCCCACCATCGGCAAGGGCTGCATCGGTGACGGCGCCGACTCGGTCGGCACCGCGCTGGCCGTCGCGGGCCCGGCCCAGCTGCCGCCGCCCGGCGTCGAACCCGGTCAGGCCGGCTTCGTGTTCACCGCGCTCGGCACCAAGGCCCCGACCGCCGAGCAGAACCCGCCGATGACGGTGCAGTGGCTCAACCTCGACACCCGCCAGTCCGCGGTGCAGACGCTGACCGACGAGGCCAAGATCAACCCGGGTGGCCCGGCCACCCTGTCGGCCATCGCGAGCACCGGACACGGTCGCGTCGTCGCGGTGGTCTCGGGTTCGCTGACCACGCAGGCTGAGGGCGCCGCCCCGCGCACCTGCTCGTTCATGCCCACCCTGGGCTTCTTCACCGTCTAGAACTCGGCTGTTCCGCCTCCCCGTGACTTCAGGCCAGACCTGGGGCGCGGGGAGGTTTGCGTTGGCGGCTGTTCCGCCTCTCCGGGACTCCAGGCCAGACCTGGGGCGCGGGGAGGTTTGCGTTGGCGGCCAGACAGTGGTGGGGGCTTGGTTTGCCCGTGCCCGGTGAGTTACCCATGTGCTTGCGTCGGTCAGTGGTCTCTCGGCTTTTTTGGGGGTTCCTGGGGGCTGTGGGGTGTGGTAGACCGGGAATCATGGCGACCAAGCGCTCTTGTTCAGAAGGCAGTCGGTCGATTCGGAGTGCGCGTTCGCGGCGCTCCATCCTGTCCTGGCGTTCGGAGGGGTCGATTCTGTCGATCGGGTCGGCGTATTCGGTCCTGTCGATCGGCAGTGTCGGGTCGGTGCTGTCCATCGGGTCGGTCGGGTCGTTCGGGTCGGCGTTGTCGTCGGGCTCGTTCGTGAGCCTGGGATCGGCGCTGTCCGGGCTGTCGCGGTGGTCGTTGCTGGCCTGGCGCGGCGTCCTGGCCGAGCCGGAGGGCCGGACCGCGCTGCGGGTCATCCCCGACGACGAGCCGGAGCTGCGGCTCGCGCCGACCTGCCACTGCCAGACCTAATCCGTCACCACTGGCCGTAGTCCTCGGCGAGCACCCGGTTCAGATCGACGCCGATGCCGTCGATGTCGCGCTTGTCGATCTCGAACTGGTGCAGCTGCGCGGCCGGGTGCACGTACCCCTGCGGCGTCCCCCAATTGTGCTGCCAGAACCAGGAACCCAGGCCCGCGTCGAGCGCGCGGTCGATGGTGGGGGTGTTGGCGTAGATGCCGACGAGTTCGGCGCCGAGCACCGATTGCCAGCCCTCGATGTAGGGCGCGATCATCTCGTCGAATTCCTGCTCGGACGGGTTGTCGTCGATGGAGGCGTAGATCGGCGCGGTGTCCGGCCCGCCCGCGACGGTGTGCAGTGCCCAGCCGCGTTCGGCGTGCTCCTTGCCCGCTTCCAACCCGCCGCGCCAGTCGGCCGTCGGGCCCTTGCCGAACTGGTAGTTCGACACGATCGACAGCCCCGCCGCCCACAGGTCCTCGACCTCGGCGGCCAGCAGCGGCTTGCCCTCCATCCACTCCGCGCCCGGCCTGCGGTCGGAGACGTACCTGATCACCCCGATATGGCCCGCGGCGGCGATGGCCTCGGCCGAGGGCACGCCCGCGGCGTAGTCGACCAGGGTGCCGAAGGATTGGGCCGCCGCGGGCGCCGCGGACAGACCCAGGCCGACAGTGGCCGCCGCGGCGGCGAATCCGAAGAACTCGCGCCGGGTCACCGGAACAGAACGCATCGCAGGACTCCTTCGCGCAACCCGACCTTCAACCGGCAGCGTGCCCGGCGCGCCTTCCCCGAATCCCGCGCGCCGGGAGCCTCGAACGTGCACTCATTTCACCACAACCACAGGGGAACCGCTAGAACCAAAGGTCACTTTCGTCCCAGTGGTCACAGGGGTCAGGTGGCGCTGTCGATGGCCGCGCCCACGTCGATGGTGCGGCCCGCCGGATCGGCCACCTCGGTGCTGACCACGGCCACCACCTGGGCCACCACTTGCTTCTTGATCCCGGCCAGCCGGGCCAGCGTCGCCGCGCGCAGCCCCTTGGCGGTGAATTCCAGCGAGATGTCCTCGACGGCCGGCGGCGGCACGGCGATGACGATCTGCAGCGGCTCGGCGGCCCTGGCGGTGAGCACCAGGGGAATCTCCAGGTCGGCGCGGTAGTGGTTGGCCTTGAGCACGTCGACGGTGATGTCCAGGCCCACCGGCAGCGTCATGTCGAACACCCGCGGATCGCCCGGCGCGCCGATCCCCCGGTCGACGACGCGCGGCTGCTCGATCGCGCCGCGCACGGTCACCGTGGCCGCGCCGCGCGGTCCTTCGGAGAGCGGGCCGATCGCGATCTCACTGCCCGCCATCTGCGCCACCACGTCGTGCACCCGCTCCCTGGTGACGATCTGGGTGAAGAAGCGCAGGCCGAACTCGCGGAAGTCGATCCACTCGAAGACGGTGTCGTTACGGTGCGGTGAGCGGTAGCCGTCGAGGATGGCCTCGATGTCGAAGACCCGCTCCGGCCGGGCCTTGGGGTCGTTGACGATGGCGTTGACCCGGTTGGCGACCTCGCGCTGCACCAGCCCGGCGATCGGGTCGAGCAGCATCTCCCACGCGGTGTCGATGGCCTCGGCGCGCAGGGTGAAGCTGACGTCCCTGGCCGTCACCGGTGCCACGTCGATCACCACCAGCAGCGGCTGCGCGGTGCGCGCGTGCAGGGTCAGGCCGATCTCGACAACGGCGGCCAGGCGCAGTTTGCGGCCACCCAGCACCAGGTTCACCGCCAGCGTCAGCGGCACCTGGACGTTGAAGGTCAGGGCGTCACCGGGGTTACGGGTGACCACGGGCGTCCCCAGCGCGCCTTCGGCGACGAATCCGGCCAGTCCGGCCGGTCCGAGGGAGAACGGGCCGATCGTGACGCCTCGGCCGGTCATGCCCGCCACGGCTGCGGCTATCCGCTCCTCGGTGACGGCGTAGGTGACGAATCGCTCGCCGAAATCGGCGTACTCGATCCATCTCGGATCCCGCCGTGCCTGTTCACTCACGTTCCCGCGCACATCGGACACGGTACGGGACGAGGTGGAACCGGCGGTTACAGGCACAACTCCCCCGTCCTGCCGATGAGGGGGAAGCAGGACGGAGGGGCCGGCCGGGGCGCTGCCGGGCGCCACCGACTCCATCGTACGGGTACCAGCGCTGGAGCGCCGTCCCGGAGCTTCCCAGTTGTCATGAGCGACAATCGATTTCAGAAACGCCCGTAGCCGACCAGATCGGGCGTGTCGGCGGGGGTGATGGTGCGGACGCGCACCGAGCCCATCTCGTTGCCGCCGATGGTGGTGATGGTGTCGCCGTCGGCCTTCAGCACGATGTTGGTGTGCTGCCCGAGCGGGCTCGACGGGCCGTAGAGCACCACGTCGCCCATGCGGGGCCGGTAGCCGACGCTGCCGGGGGTGAAGCGGCCGACGCTCTGGTAGTACTCCTGCAGCGTGTAGACGCCGGGAATGCGCCACGACCCGGAATTCGGATTGGCCAGCGGCCTGCCCGCCGCCCGCATCGTCCAGCTGACGAAGTCGGCGCACCAGGCCTCCTCGACGCCCTCGGCGTACTTCTTGCCGTCACCCGGGTGCTCGAATTCCTGGCGCAGCACGTCGACCAGGGCGATCTGCTGTTCGTCGAGGTGTTCGCTGTCCAGCGCGGGGAACTGCTCGCCCCAGTCGTGCTGCCACCACACCAGCCCGACGACGACCACGGCCGTGGCCGCGAGAAACCCCGAGATACCGAGTGCCCACCGGCCCCGGCGACCGGTCCGTTCGATCGGTTCGGTCTGCAGTTGCGCCATCGCCCCCCACTTTCGATCTGTCTTCTGCACTCTAAGACGAATCGGGGACGCCACTGGTTCCCGGATGCGCGAATGTGTGTGTGGGCTCCGGAGCGGGCCGGGCGGAGCACGACCACCGGGTGGACCCCTGCGCCACCCGGGCGTCGGCTCGCTACCGCGCTCTCGGCGCGCATCCAGCGTGCGTGCCGTCCCCTCCGGCGACGTCCACGCACGGGGCGCGGACGTGGTTGGAACACGTACCGCTCCGGAACTCACTGACCGCACCAGCGCGATCGCCGGCCTGGAGCACCGCGCCACGCTGGGCTGGCA
The DNA here is from genome assembly GCF_900637185.1 of Nocardia asteroides. Lineage (NCBI taxonomy): Bacteria > Bacillati > Actinomycetota > Actinomycetes > Mycobacteriales > Nocardiaceae > Nocardia > Nocardia asteroides. Next base: position 6,540,079 of record NZ_LR134352.1, read on the forward strand.
GCCGCGCGATCACCCGCTCGGCTGTGAGAATTTTTGCGAAAGCTTTACTGTCGGTCAAGCTAGACGACTGTCCCAATTTGTACCGACGACCACTGGAGGATGCCTGCGTGGAAGACCCGCATGCGCCGATCGCGCACTACCTGCGCGAACGCCGCGAGTCGGCCGGGCTGACCAGGAGCGCGCTCGGCGCCCTGGCCGGCGTCTCACCCGCGCTCATCCAGAAGATCGAACAGGGCACCCGCTCGCCCACGCTGGAGGCGCTGACCGCGCTGTGCGACGCGCTCGGGATCCCCGATCCGTTCCGCGACCATCTGGTGTCGCTGTCGCTGTCGCATCGCTACGACCGGCCCGCGCCGGTCGAGATGGCGGTACCCGAGACCGAGCTCCTGCTGCTGAACGGCTTCGCCTACCCGGCCAGCCTGCAGGTCTTCCCGACCTTCGACGTGCTGGCCGTCAACGAGCCGTGGGCGCGCCAGTTCCCCGGCCTCGAGGCGGGCACCACGCTGCTGGAATGGATGCTGCTGCATCCGGCGGCGCGCTCGCTGGTCGTGCACTGGGAGCGGCAGATCCATATGAGCGTCTACAGTTTCCGGGTGATCAGCCCCGGCGTGGTGCCGCAGGAGCGGATCGACGAGCTCGTCGCGTCCTGTTCCCGTGCCCCCGAATGGACGAAGCTGTGGACGACGGAGCCGCCCCCGCCGTACGGCATCGAGCAACCGGAGCTGATCGTGCGGCACGTCGACACCGGCGAGCCGACGGTGATGGCGATGCACAACCTGGATTTCGCGTTGCCACGCAGGCCATGGGCGCTGGTCGCCATGGTCCCGCGACCGGACGCCTAGCGAACCCCTGTTTCCGAAAGAGGACTGCGACGTGGCAAACCCGCATCCACCGATCGCGCGCTACCTGCGCGAACGCCGGGAATCGGCGGGCCTGACCCGGGCCGCGCTCAGTGCGGCGGCGGGCATCTCGCCCGGTCTCATCCAGAAGATCGAGCAGGGCACGCGCACGCCGACCATCGAGGCTCTCAACGCGATGTTCGACGTGCTCGAGGTACCCGCGCTGTTCCGCGACCACTTGGTGTCGCTGTCGCTGGCCGACCGCTACGACAGCGCCCCGCCCGACCCCGCGGACCAGGTGCCGATCACCGACCTGGTGCTGCTGAACGCGATCCCGTATCCGGCCAGCCTGCAGGTGTATTCGACCTTCGACATCGTGGCGGCGAACGCGGCCTGGGAGCGCATCTTCCCCGGTCTCACCGCGGGCACGACCCTGCTGGAATGGATGCTGCTCGATCCCCGCGCCCGCGAGGCGATGCTGGACTGGCACACCCAGGTCCATTTGTGCGTCTACGGCTTCCGGGTGATGAGCCCGGGCGTGGTGCCGCAGGCACGCATCGATCAGCTGGTGGGCGCCTGCTCCCAGGCGCCGGAATGGGCGGAGTTCTGGACCACCGAACCGCACGCGCCGACCCATCTGGACCGGCCCGTGCAGCGGTTCAAGGACCCGGAGACCGGGCAGCCGATCACCATGATCATGCACGCCCTCGAGTACACGATCCCGCGCCGCGAATGGTCGCTGGTCGTGTTCTGCCCGATCCTGGAGTGAGCTAGTCCGCCTTGCGGACCGGGATGCAGGCGGTGAGCGCGATCGCGACCACCGCACCCGACATCGCGATGAAGAAGGCGGTGTGGAACCCGGCCCGCGAGGGCAGCACGTGCGGGCCGAGCTGCATGGTCATGTGCGCGAGCACCACGCTCATCACCGCAGCCGAGGTGGACGTGCCGATCGAGCGCATCAGCGAGTTCAGGCCGTTGGCGGCCGCCGTCTCGGTGATCGGCACCGCGCCCATGATCAGCGCGGGCATCGCGGCGTAGGCCAGGCCGACGCCACCGGCCACGATCACCGAGGCCAGCATGATCTGCCAGACGCTGTCCATCATGACCACCGCGCACAGGTAGCCGATGCCGATCACGGCCGAGCCGAGCGCGAGGGTCAGCTTCGGGCCCTTCCTGGCCGACAGCCGCGCCGACACCGGCGAGAGCAGCATCATCACCAGGCCGGTGGGCGCCATCGCCAGTCCGGCGACCACCATGGACAGGCCGAAGCCGTAGCCGCTGGCCTCGGGCGCCATGAGCAGCTGCGGGAAGGTCAGCGACATGCCGTAGAGGGCGAAGCCCACCGCGATCGAGGCCAGGTTGGTGAACAGCACCCGCGGCCGCGCCGAGACCCGCAGGTCCACCAGCGGCGCCGACTGCCGCAGCTCGTAGAGCCCCCAGAGCAGGAAGCTCACCACCGACACCGCGAACAGCGCCAGGATCGACGGGCTGGCCCAGCCCCAGTCGGCGCCCTTGGTGATGCCGATCAGCAGGGTGAGCAGCGCGATGGACAGACCCACCGCGCCGCCGAAGTCGAACTTCGAGGGCGTGCGCACCGGCGACTCGGGCACGAACACGAACACCAGCACCGCGCACAGCGCGCCGAGCCCGGCGGCCACCCAGAACAGCATGTGCCAGTCCGCGTTCTGCGCGATGACGGCCGCGAACGGCAGGCCGACGGCGCCACCGACGCCGAGCGTCGCGCTCATCACGGCCATCGCGCCGCCGACCCGCTCGGCAGGCAGCTCGTCGCGCATGATGCTGATACCGAGCGGGATCGCGCCCACCGCGGCACCCTGCAGCGAGCGGCCGACGATCTCGGGCAGCAGCGAGGAGAAACTCGCGCAGATGATCGAGCCCACGATCATGAAGCCCAGGTTGATCACCAAGATCAGCCGCTTGCCGAACATGTCGCCGAGCTTGCCCGCGATGGGCGTGGAGACGGCGCCCGCCAGCAGCGTCGCGGTGACCACCCAGGACGCGTTGGACGCCGAGGTGTTCAGCAGGGTGGGCAGCGACGGGATGATCGGGATGACCAGCGTCTGCATGAGCGAGACGACGACGCCGACCGTACTGAGCACCGCGATGAGCACGACGGGGGTGACGCCACGGGTTTCGGGAGTGGCCGGCGAGACGTCGGCATCGGTAACGGACACGAATATGCACGGTACACAGCATGTGTATGGTACACAATTTGGACTCGGAGTGATCCACACGACATAGTTGGCACATGTCCGATTCCGGCCCCGTCGACGACACCCCGTTCACCCGCCTGGTGTTCGAGCTGAACCTGATCTCGCGCCACTTCCCCACCCCGGCGCGCCGCCGACCCGGCTTCCTGCTCGACCGCTCCGCGTTCCTGATCCTCACCCGCCTCGAACTCACCGAGCCGCTGAGCCTGCGGGAACTGTCGGAGGCCTTCCAGCTCGACATCTCCACCATCAATCGCCAGGTCGGGGCGATGCTGAAACAGGATCTGGTGGAACGGGTCCCGGATCCCGACGGCGGCGTGGCCAGGAAGATCCGCGCGACCGCGCAGGGCAAGGCCGCGCTGGCCGCCGATCAGAAGCACCGGGCGGCCGGAATCGGTGTCGTCGTGGCGGATTGGGACGAGCACGACGTGACCGAGCTGAGCAGGCTCATGCAGAAGTTCAACCGCTCGGTGGAGCGGATCGAGGAAAACCCCTGGCCCAGACCGCCACGCGGACAGGACTGAGCGCGCTAAGCTCCGCCGCGTGGTCACTCACCGGTCTACCCGCCCGAGCTGGCTCGCCTGGGACAACTACTTCGTCGGGGTCGGCGGATTGGTCCTCGGCCTGTGCTTCGGCACCTGTTCCGCGCTGATCGCGGGCCCCGGCCGCAATCTCGCGGCCATCGTCCTGGTCGTACTCGCGACGCTCTGTGTACTACCCGCGCTGCTGCGCGCCGTCGCCGAACTCAGCGTCTGGGTGCGGCTGGCGGTGCTGGCCCTCGGCTTCGCGCTGCTGCTGCCCGCGATCGCGCTCAGTCCCGACGTGCGGGACTGGGCGGCCGAACGCTGGGAACGCGCCTGGAAGTAGGCGCCTCACATCTGGGCGCGCGGGATGGCCAGCAGCATCTGGATGGTCTTCTGGATGAACTGCGCCGACTGCCAGGTGAGGTAGAGGCTGGCGGCACCCGCGGCGGCCGCACCCGAGGAGCCGCTCGCCGAACCCGAGGCCAGATCGGCCGAGCCGGTGGCCGACCCGGTCGACGAGCCCGAGCCCGGTAGCGCCGACGCGGGACCCGCCGCGCCGAGCATCCCGATCGCCAGCGCGACACCCACCACGGCGACTCGCACGGCATACGGCTTGGACATTTCACGACCGGACGACATCAGCTGAATCCCACTCTCCGAAAAGCACTGCGAATATGCAGTATTCACGCCGAAACAACGCTCCGAGCCCGATTCGAGCGGATTGACCACTTTGCACGGTTCTCGGAGCATTATTTTCGGCGACCGGTCCCGACCCGGCTCAATTGTCCGGCGCGGCGGGCCGGTTCGGCAGACCACGGATATCGGGGCAGTGGGATTCAGGCCGCCGGGCCCCGGCCCGCGCGATCAGTGCGCGGACCGCCGTTCCTTGGCCGCCTCCTCCAGCTTCTCCGCCCGGTCGCGCACGACCTCGGCCGCGTGCGAGCCACGCGCCAGCGCCACCTCCAGCAGATGGGAACCGCGTTCCCGCGCGGCCTCGGCCAGCTCGGGCGCCCGCTCCTTGGCCACCTCGGCCAGCTGCGCACCGCGTTCCCGCGCGACCTCGGCCAGGTGCACGCCGCGTTCCCGCGCCACGGCGGCCAGCTCCGGTCCACGCTCCTGCGCGACCTCGGCCAGGTGCGCGCTGCGCTCCCTGGCGGCTTCGGCCAGTTCGGGTCCGCGATCCTTCGCGACCTCGGCCCACTGCGCGGTCTTGTCCCTGGCCGCCTCGGCGAGCTCCGGCCCGCGATCCTTCGCGACGTCCGCCCACTGGGCACCGCGCTCCCGGGCGGCTTCGGCCAGCTCCGGGCCACGGTCCTTGGCGACCTCGGCCCAGTGCGCACCGCGTTCGCGGGCGGCCTCGGCCAGCTCCGGGCCGCGCTCGCGGGCGAGGTCGGCCAGGTGGGCGCCCTGTTCGCCGGCCGCGTCGGCCACCTGGGCGCCGCGCAGCTTGGCGGCGCCGACGAGGGCCGCGCTCTCGGCGGCCACGCGCGACTCGCGCCGCGACAGCGCCTGCCTGGCGCGCCAGCCGAGCGACGGCTTGCCCGCGGTGTCGGACGCGGTGATCAGCAGGCCACCGAGCAGCCCCAGATCCTTCAGGAAGCCGACGCGCTTGGCGGCCCGGCGATCCGGATCCGGCTCGGCCCAGAAGTCCTGTTCGGTGATGGTGCCCGGAATGACGGTCGCCGCGAGGACGAACGCGGCGGGGCGGGGTGCCCGGCCGCTGGCCAGGACCAGCCCGCCGACGATCTGCGCGGCGGCGTTGACCTTGATCAGCACGTCCGGGTTGTCGGGGACGCGGGCGGCCAGGGAGTCGGGCAGGTCGGCCCGGCCCTTGTCGGCCAGCGCGGTGGCCGCGGCGGCGCGCGGTTTCGGATTCAGCAAGGCGTTGATGCCCCCGGCGACGAATGTGGTCGCCAGCAGGGTGCGGGCAACGCGGCGGACAGGCTTGATCGGCATCGTCGGATCCCTTCGTCTACGACTGGGGAGTACGGCTCCTTGCCAGTCGACTACCCCGGACCTCGGACCACAAACGATCGCGGCGACAGGGCATGCACTGTTCAGTCACACCCCGCCGCTACCGTCGGCGTGGTGTCCGACACCACCGTCCGAACGGCCTACAGCGCGATCAACGAGCTGTACATCGACCTGTTCGGCTCCCCCACCGACCTGCCTCCCGACGACTCCGCGTTCGTCCTGCGCCACCTCGCCGGCACCGACGGCCCGGTGCTCGACCTCGGCTGCGGACCAGGCCATTTCACCCAGACACTGCACGCGGCGGGTCTGGCGGCCACCGGTATCGACCTCGTCCCGGAGTTCATCGCCCACGCCGCGTCCCGCTATCCCGGGATCCCGTTCCGGGTCGACTCGATCCGCGCCATCGACGCGCCGACGGGGTCGATCGGCGGCCTGCTGGCCTGGTTCTCGCTGATCCACTTCACACCGGGCGAACTGCCCGCCGTGCTGGCCGAATTCGCCCGGGTGCTGGCGCCGGGCGGGCGGCTGGTGCTCGGCTTCTTCGACACCGACGAGCCGGTGGAGGTGTTCGCGCACAAGGTCACGCCCGCCTACCGCTGGCCGGTCGACACCATGGCCGCGGTGCTGGCCGACGCCGGATTCACCGAAATCGACCGGTTCGAGCGCCCGGCCACCGACGACATGCGCCGCTACGCCGCGCTGGCGACCTCACGCCGTCAACCCGAGGGCGGTCACGGGTAACCGGGCGCCGGTCCTGACCACCCGGAACTGTCCCGGCGTCATCCCGGTCTCGAGCCGGAAGGCGCGATAGAACTGCCGCACCGAGGCGAACCCGCTCGCCTCGGCCACCCGGGCGACCGACCGCGCCCGGTCTCGCAGCAGCAGCTGCCTGGCGTGACGCACGCGCATCCCGCGCAGCATGGCCGCCGGGCTGGTCCCCAGCGACTCGAAGGCCCGATGCAGCGTGCGCCGCGAGACCAGGCAGCCGCGCGCGATCCCGTCGACGGTCAGTTCCGGATCGGTGAAATGCCTGCGCAGGAACACCAGCACCTGCCCACGCGACAGCGCCCGCCCCGGCTTCTCGGCGAGCACCGGCGTGCGCGCGGCGGCGACCACCGCGCGGACCATGTCGAGGCCGCCCACCGCCAGCGCCGCCGCGTGCTCGGGCTGGCGCAGTTCCGCGACACCGGCGAAGAATCGCGCGATCACCTCGGCCGCGCCGGTGGCGGGCAGGTGCAGCGGGAGGGCCGTGATCGCGCCGTCGGCGAGCGTGTCCAGGGGCAGCCGCAACAGCACCTGGGCCCAGTCCTCGCGCATGGTCCAGCGGAACGGATCGCCGGCGCGGTAGACGACCAAATCGCCGGGGCCGACCGCGATCGTGCGCCCGGCGTGCTCGGCTTCCGCCTGTCCTTCGAATTGGATGCTCACGAGTACATCGCCACCGGAGGCGTCGTCGGGCACCGAGTGCAGCGTCTGCGGACCTGCCCGCAGCACGGCCAGATCGAAGCCGGCGAATCGTTGCGCGGCGATCCGGCCGCGTGGCCGCTGCCGCGCGCCGACTTCCACCCGGACCGGCGCCAGCGCCTGCGATATCCGCTGCGCCCAGTCCTCTCCAGCACACATCTCAGATGCCCCCTGACCCAACGTATTTCGCGATCGTTTCCCTGTCACCGCTGTCGCGCTTCACGAGATCAGCTCTGCCGCAGAGGTTTTCAGACGGCAGCGTCGGACACCAGTCGAACCGGCGGTTCCCGTCCGCGGGAATAGTGAAATCTTCAACAATTCCGTCGCCTACATCGCCGTTCGGAGTGATAACAAATAGCAATAGCGACATGAGTGTGATCGACATCAACGCGGTAACATCCGCTCCATGGTGGACGAGCGTTCTCGTTCGACGGACGAGAGCGACGACGAACTGACACCCCGCGAACGACTGGCCTGGCGTACCTACCTCGACGGAAAGTCCTCACTCGACGACATCGTGAACCGCCACCTGGAACAGGGCCATCAGCTCGGTTTCGCCGAATTCCGGATTCTGCTCGCCCTGCACCGCGCACCACAATCCGCTTTGCGCATGAGTGCGCTCGCGGACCGCGTCCGCGTCTCCCGCGGCCAGCTCACCCACCTGGTCCGGGCCCTGGAAGCCCGCGATTTCGTGCGCCGCAGGCCCGACCCGTACGACCGCCGCGGCGTCGTCGCCGAACTCACCCGGGCAGGCACCCGCACGGTCGACGCGGCGTTACCCGGCTACGAAAGAATTGTCCGCGACCACTTCGTGGACCCGGTCACCGACGACGCCCTCGATATCGTCGCGGGCGCCTTCGGCCGAATTATCCGGAATATCGCTGACGAACCCGGCGCATGAAGCGAAAAATTAGCGCCGAACTCCCCGATCCATGAATTCGAATTACCGGTCCCCGAGGATGCCCTCGACGAGGCTTTCCAATACCTCGGCTGCGACTTGCTACCGGAACCACCGGGCCGCCCGTGACGGCGGGTCAGGCGGCGAGGGCCAGTTCGGCGCGGTCGGCGGTGCGCGCGCGGCCGACCAGGCGGGCGATGGCCGCGGCGACCTGGGCGGGCTGCTCGAGGATGACCGAGTGGCCCGCGCCCTCGATCAGGACGAAGTCGGCGTAGTCGACGGCGGCGGCCATGGCGACCGAGTGCGAAGCGGGCGTCATCAGGTCGGCCGAGCCGCACAGCACCAGGGTGGGCACGGTCGACAGGTCGGCCAGCGCGTCGGTGCGGTCGAAGGTCTTGAACGCGCTCAGGAAGGTCGCCATGGTGACGATCGAGGTGGCGTTGTGCATGGCCTCGGCCAGCGCCAGCACCCGCGGGCTCACCGTGCGGTCACCGAACTCCGCGGTCCGCACCACCGGCGCGAAAACCTTGCAGGCCAGCACCTTCGCACGCTGCATCAGCCGCGGCGCGCGCCGGACGGCGGCCTGGAACACGGAGATGATCGGGTTGCGCAGCAGGCGGCCGAAGCCGGCGTCGGCCAGCCCGCTGGCGGCCGTCGCCACCAGCCCCACGCCGACGATGCGGGTACCGATCTCGTGCCGATACCGGCTGACGTAGGTGAGCACGGTCATCCCGCCCATCGAATGCCCCACCAGCACCACCGGCCCGGTGGGCGCGACGGCGTCGAGCACCGTGTGCAGGTCGTCGCCGAGCTGTTCGAGGTGGTAGGTCTGACGCGGCGCGACGGCGGACTCGCCGTGGCCGCGGTGGTCGTAGCAGACCACCCGCGCGCCGGGGTAGTCACGCAGCAGCGCGTCGCGGACGCCGGCCCAGGATTCGGTGCGCAGGCAGTGCCCGTGAATGAGTACCACCGTCAGCTCCGCGGCGCGGCTGCCGTACTCGCGCACGGCGAGTTCCACGCCGTCTCCGGTCACGACCGGCACCCGACGTTCCCCGACCTGGGTGATTGTCCTGATGCTCATCGTGGCCTCCGATTCGTGGTGCGGTGACAGGTACAACTCTGCGCCGGATCGGCCGCGCTCATCAGGTCCCCGAGTGCTGGCGCCCACGCCCCGAGGGTGGACAGAACCCCACCCAGGTGGGGCGCGTCACCTTGACTGAAATTTCAGTCAGGATCTAGGGTCGGACGTACCGGAAGGAGAAACCGATGCGACGACGCACTTTCGTGCAGACCACGCTGGCCGCACTCGGCAGCGTGCTGTGGACGGGCTGCGACGACAGCACCACCACGGCCGAGCACGACGGAAGGACCTGGCTCATGCCCGAGGAGGGGCAGCCGCACAAGCGCACCTGGATGGCGTTCGTGGCCGACGAGCGGATCTGGGGCGCCCACCTGGTGGCCGAGGTGCAGCGCAACCTGGCCACCATCGCCACCACCATCGCCCGCTTCGAGCCGGTCGCCATGCTGGTCCGCCCCGGCGACCTCGCCCAGGCCCAGCGGCTGATCGGCGCCGCGAACGTGGAACTGATCACCACCGACCTCGACGACTTGTGGATGCGCGACACCGGACCGGTGTTCGTGCGCGGCGGCGACGCCAAGGCCGGCGTGGACTTCAACTTCAACGGCTGGGGCGACAAGCAGCGCCACCGCGCCGACGCGAAGGTCGCCGAGTTCGTCACCGCCCGGGCCGGCGTGGAGACCCTGCACACCGATCTGGTGCTCGAGGGCGGCGCGCTCGAGGTCGACGGCGAGGGCACCGCGATCATCACCGAGAGCTGCGTCCTCAACAACAACCGCAATCCGGGCTGGAGCAGACGCGATGTCGAGGAGGAACTCGCCTATCTGCTCGGCATCGAGAAGGTGATCTGGCTGCCCGGCATCGCCGGCGAGGACATCACCGACGGGCACACCGATTTCTACGCCCGCTTCACCGGCCCGGGCGTGGTCGTCGCCGGGCTCGACAACGATCCCGATTCGTTCGACTACGACGTCACCCGCCGTCACCTCGACATCCTGCGCACGGCGACCGACGCGCACGGCCGCCCGCTGCGCGTGGAAGTGCTCACGGGACCGTCGACGGTGCGCGAGCAGTTCGAGAACGACGACTTCGCCGCCGGCTACATCAATTTCTACGTCTGCAACGGCGCGGTGATCGCCCCCGAGTTCGGCGATCCCGCCGCCGACGCCGCCACCGCGTCGACCCTGACCCGGCTGTTCCCCGGCCGGGAAGTGGTGCAGATCAATATCGACGGCATCGCCGCAGGTGGCGGCGGTATCCACTGCACCACCCAGCAGGAACCCGTCGACTGAGCCGCCTCCGGCCCCCGGCCGGGCACCTACTGTGAGGAATCGTGTCGGATCGTCGTACCCAGATCATGGAAGCCGCGGTCCGCGTCATCGCCCAGGACGGCGTGCGCGGACTGCGGGTCGAAAAGCTCGCCGCGGCCGCCGAGGTCTCCACGGCGCTGATCTACTACCACTTCAAGGATCGCGCCGGCATCCTGCGCGCGGCGCTCGAACACATCAATCACCGCGCCCAGTCCTACACCGACGGGACCGCCGCCACCGATCCGCGCACCCGCGTGCTGGACATGCTGCTGCTCGAACTCCAGGACGTCGACGCGGTGCGTGAGAACAGCGTCGCCTGGGGCGAACTGCGCGCCACGGCGGCCTTCGACGCCGATCTGCGCGCGCCACTGCGCACCACCACCACCGCCTGGAACACCGACATCGCGGACCTGATCGGTGCGGCGCAGACGGCGGGCACGGTCGCCGCCACGGTCGACCCCGCCGCCGCCGCGGAACGCCTCACCGCCCTGGTCGAAGGGCTCAGCGAGCGCTGGCACAGCGGATCGCTCGATCTGCCGCGCGCCCGTCGATTGCTCACCGGCGCGGTCGAACTCGAACTCGGCGCGAACTAGAGCGGCTGCGCGCCGGGCTCGAGCAGGCGCTTCGGGTGCATGCCGTCGACCTGGCCGATGAACGGCGGATGGATGCTGTAGCCGAGCATGCGCCGGATGTCCTCGGAGACCCGGCGCGCGGTGTCGCGGGTGATCGAGAGGGTGAACGCCTCCTGCGGCCGCAACCACGGTTCGCAGTACTGGGCGGTGACGGCCAGCCGCGGCCGGTCGGTGCGGTTGGCGCCGCCGCCGTGCCACAGCGTGCCCGGGAAGAACACACACGAACCGGCGCGCATCACCACGGGCTCGCGGGTCTCGTCCGCGGGCAGCCGATCGCCCCAGTGGTGACTGCCGGGGATGATGTCGGTGGCGCCGTTGTCGGCGGTGAAGTCGTCGATGGCCCAGATCGTGGCCGCGCCGAGGGCCGCGCGCGGACGCGGCAGCGGGTAGAAGCCGTCGTCGGTGTGCAGCATCTGGGCCTGCTCGCCCGGCAGGATATTGATCACCTGCAACATCGAGAGCAGGTAGTTCGGCTGGAACATCCGGTCCAGCAGCGCCAGCACCCGCGGATGGTCGGCGATCCGGTCGCAGCTCGCCGTCTTGTTCAGCACGCTGTATACGCGCTGGGTGGTGTGTCCTTCGAAGTTGTTGCGGCCGTGCCGATTCAGCAGCGGCGTCACGGATTCGCGAATCCCGGCCAGCTCGTCGGCAGTGAGCAGGTCCGGCAGGATGACGAACCCGTCGCGCCGCACGGCGGCCAGATCCGCCTCGACGACCGCCGGGTCGACGACGGCGCCGCCGCTCGCGGTCCGCCGGTAGGTACCGGCCAGATCGCCGCCCAAATCCGTCAACGAGGACACTTCGCTGCTCATGCCGGCTCCTCTAACATAACTGAGTTCTGTTATGTTTCGAATATGGCACGCGCTCCGATCGGACGTCAACAACTTCTCACCGCCGCCCGCGAGGAACTGGTCCGCGGCAACGGCGTCCTGGAACTGAGCGCGCTCACCCGCCGCGCCAACCTGAGCACCGGCGCCCTCTACCACCACTTCGGCTCCAAGTCCGGCCTGCTCGCCGCCATCTACGACGGCTTCTACGACGGCCTACGCCACGCTATCGCCGACGCCAACCTCCCCGCCGACGCCGACTGGGCCACCCGCGAACACGCCCGCACCCACCTGTTCGTCGCCTACCACTTCGACGACCCCCTGGCCCCCATCCTCCTCACCCGCGCCGCCCTCGACCCCGACCTCGCCGAACTGGAAGCCGTCCACATCGAAAGAATGAGCGCCAAGGCCGCCGACAACATCCGCCACGGCCAGACCGCCGGTCAGCTCTCCACCACCCTCGACCCCGACAGCGCGGGCGCCTACGTCATCGGCGGCCTCCGCCACGGCATAGCCCAGCAACTCCGCTCGACACCTCCGGCCGACCAGCACCAAGCCACCGCCCGCCTCTGGCACCTGACCGCCGCCACCCTCGGCATCTCCTGAGCCCCGCCGAGCGACCGGCTCCCCGGCGCAGGCGGCCGCCATGTTCAGTATTTGACGGCGTTCAATCGAAGTGAACGCCATGGACGACCGAACGGTCGATCCTGAGGTGCGCTTCGCTATCTGCCGACGTAGTAAGCGAACACCAGCGCCACGATCACTGCCATCACGATCTTGATCGTCGTGATGAGCATGGTGATCATCCAACCCACGACGCTACGTCCCGGTCGCCAACCCAACTCCGACACCTCGGCCGCGATCAAGTCCCGCACCGGTTGCTCCCGATCTCGTTCCCGACGCGGAGTTTGCCCCTCCGTGTCCCAAAGTTCCCAGGTCAGGGCATACTTACGCTTCTGTTCGAGGTGTAGCCGGAAGCAATACGGAGTTCCCCGCAGATCATGACGGTAGGGGCGTTCGATACGGAGTTCACGCCGGCCGACCGCCCGCACTGTGAACGCGGGGTAGCCGACGAGAGCGGCCCGGAGCCGCTGCTCCAATTCCTCCCTCGGCGAAGGGATTTCGTTGTACACGACCTGAGCTTAGGCCGCCGATACCCAGTCGGCGATCGTCGTCAACCAGTCACCTACCGCTACCTCGCTGCTGCACGAAGGCCGTCCTCGCGGCCGGCTGGGACGTCACGGCCGTCCACCTTTGGACACGGTCCGCGCTCTACCTGCGCACAACGGTTTCCAGCACATTCGACGCGCCGCTACTTATGCGCAACAGGAGGCCTAGTAATCTTCGTCATATTTGAAACATACATACTTCACTTGAGATTCGGGGTCCGTACCGTTCCGGGCGGGATGGGGTGGGAGCTTCTCGGCCAACGCTGACGACTACGCGCTGCGGCGACTTCGGGGCAACTGATCCACCTGCGCAACAACGCATTTCACCAAGCGAGGGGACTTCATTCACGTGAAAACGACCTGGTTGGCGCTGCCAGTCGCGGTACTTTCCATACTGGCCGCAGCGGCGATCCCCGCCGCCGCCGATCCTGCCGAGCAGAAGCCGAAGGTGCCTGTGGCACTGGCAGAAAACGGCCGCGGCATCCCAGACGTCTATATCGTCGGCGTGAAAGAGGGCGCGGACCTCGACGCCGTGTTGACAAGGGCGAAGATCAACGAGACTCGGGTAACAGCGACCGCGCTGAGGTCCTTCAGTGCGAAACTCTCGAAGCATCAAATCGAAGCGCTACAGGACGATTCATCGGTGGAGTTGATCCTGCAGGACCAGCACACACTGAGTCCCTCGAGCGTCGATGGGTACACTCCGACCGACCAACCTGGTCCGGGGTGGGCACTCGATCGAATCAATCAGGCAGCTCTGCCCGGTGATGGAAACTACACCACTAGTGCCACCGGCGCCGGCGTCACGGCCTACGTGATCGACGGTGGCATAGATGTCACTCACCCGGACTTCGAGGGACGAGCCTCCGAGGGCATGTCCACGATCACCTCGCCGATGACCGCCACCTGCGCGAATTATCAGCACGGTACCGGCGTCGCAGGCATGCTGGGCGGCGCCAAGTTCGGCGTGGCCAAGAAGGTCACGTTGGTCTCCCTCCGCATATCACCTTGTGACTCGGGAGCCAGCTTCACCGATATTCTCAGCGCCACCAACTGGTTGCTGGGACACGGCCAGAAGCCTGCCGTAGTGAACTTGTCGTCCAATGCCAACGCAACCGGTACATTCGAGGACCAGATCGCGGCGGGATGGATGCGCGGGGTATTCAACAATCTCGCCGAATCCGGCTTCTTCATCACCAATTCCACGAGTAATCGTCAAATGGACGCCTGCCTCGGTTGGCCTGCCGATGCGGCCGGGGTCATGGCGGTCGCGCACACGGACGCCGACGATCACGCCGCCGACACCTCGGACTGGGGTGGCTGCATTCAACTGTACGCACCCGGACATCTGGTCCCCATGCCGAAGATCGGTGGCGGCTTCGCGATCGGCAAGGGTTCATCATTCGCTGCGCCGATGGTCGCAGGAGTCGGCGCCCTGTACAAGGCGACGTATGGAGATGCCAGCTACACGGTCATCGCAGACTGGATCAAGGACAAATCCACCAAGAATGTCGTGCTGCCCAAGCTCAACGGCAATGTCGGCGCCCAACCCACGGTGAACCGGCTGCTCAACACCGGCGGCCTGTAGTCCCCCGCCCGCGCCTGGGGCTCCTTCAATTGGCCCCAGGCGCAAGGGATTACACGTTGAATCTGAATTCCACGACGTCGCCGTCGGCCATGATGTAGTCCTTGCCTTCCATGCGGACCTTGCCCGCGGCCTTGGCTGCCGCCATGGAACCGGTCTCGACCTTGACGTTGAGGAAGACCGCGCCCGCGTCGTGTTCAATATTTTCATCTGTTCCACTAAACTGAACGTCATGGAAGACCGAACAGGCCATCGCGACATAGAGCACATGGTGGCCGAGGCAATGTCGGCGATCTCGATCGACTTCGAGTTGCAGCACTGGACATCGGAGACAACCGCGATCGTCGAGATAGCCCGTATGGGCTTCGGCACGAAGTATCAGATGGCCTTGTTGCGATACCCTGGGACACAACGGATTCGCTGCCTGAAGCGCTCTCACTCCATCTCACACTGTGCCTATCCGCTGAGGTTGAAGCGTGATACCTGAACCAGGTTTCCTCGACGACTTGTGACCACCTGCGGGGGTCCGAGCATCTTACGTATCGGACTACGGCAGAGCCACCGATCATTCATAATAGCCTGATGGATGCTGCTCCAAGCGACCTTAACGATAGAGGAAACCGCGTTGACGAGCCGAGCGAAGCGGTCGTCGTCAGGCCACTGCCATGGAGGTCCCGTCTTTCGGCTATGCCGTACCTACCTGGCGGCGGGGCGAGACAGATCGTCATTTTGCGTGAGCTGCTGCAGGCTGTCCTCGTACACGATGGACTGTTGACGGTCGCGATCAGCGACGGGAGCGGCCAAGAGCGATCGCTACGCGACGCATTGAAGCCGTTGTCATCCGCTGGGTTCGTACAGCCGGTCGACCGTACCCACGTTGCGGTCGCTGACGAGGCACTGGCTTGGCTAGAGTCGGGCGATGACGCCGCACTTTTGGCGATCTTCCATCGCCACGTCAGGTATGTGGGCGAGTTGTTGGACACCCTTCGACCAGGCCCACTCTCGGTGCGCGAACTTATGGAGGCAGCAGCTACCCGGTATGACCTCACGTGGACCACGGCCGATCAGGCGCGACGGCGTGTGACTTGGCTGTCATGCATGGGCGCAGTCGAGTACCGGACTGCAACGCTCGTGGCTCTTACCGACCGCGGCGAAAAGCTGCTATCTAGCCTCGCTCTCGACGGCCCAACCGAAGTAGATCATTCCCCGTCGCAGCCAATAGAGATTAAAGACCCACCAACCGCGATTGCAGACCTCCTTGCCGACCTGACACCGTCGGCGCTCGAATCCCGGAATCAGATTCTCGGGTACGTGCCGCGTGGTAAGGGAGAGACCGACGTCGTGCAAGCCCTGCAGGCGTTGGTCAATGCCGCTTCTCCCTCCGTTAGTAAAGCTCAACTGCTCACTTTTGCCGAAAAACACTTTGGGGTGAGTGAATCTTCTTTTGGCGCGATCCTTACAACGCTCACCAAGTCCGGCCTGATCGAACAGACATCGTTAAATGTCTACGAGCCCACACCCGCTGCCCGTGCTTGGCTGGAGACGGCAGAGCCGCTCGACTTGGTGCTTGCGATGCACACCCGATACCTGTTCATGCTCGAAATCATCCCCATGCTGCGGGAGCACGACCGAGCACCAGATCTCGCGCGCGCGGCCGTGGAGAACTACGGGCTTCGCCGTGCCGATGTAGGTGGCGTCCGAACACGCCTCCAGATTCTCCTGGCGGCTGGGCTGATCATGGAGCGGGCGAACTGGCGCTACCAGTCGACTGCTCTCGGTGAGGAAATCGCAGCCCGGTATCCCCTGCAAACACCACGCGACGTTGCAGAGACCAGCGGGTCCGGCGAGACGGGCGTGGGAGAGACCGGTGAACCGACGGGCGAGACCCAGCTACAGCAGGCCGCGGACATCGGCCGCGATTTGATGAACGGGGGTAGGGATGCCGATAGCCCAATCCGGCTTGAGCAAGCCGTAGCACGCGCGTTTCAATTTCTCGGTTTCGAGGCTCGCCATATCGGTGGCGGCGGCAAGACAGATGTACTGGCGACTGTGGATAATGGCGAGCTAAAGCCAGTTCGAATAATCGTGGATGCCAAGTCTGCGCGATCAGGATCCGTAAACGAGGGGGCGGTGTCATTTGATACGCTGCGCGAGCATCAATCCAAGCACCGAGCCGACCATGTCGTCCTGGTTGGACCCGGCTTCGATACAGGGCGAGTACGAACGCGAGCAGAACAAAATGGTGTCGTGCTGATCACGACGACCGAATTGACGGAAGTCCTTGTACGCCATGCTAATTCGCCGCTGTCGCCCTACCATTACCTGGGTCTAATCACCGGCAAAGAGGACGACCGGCGGCAACTCGACCTGCGCTGGTCTGGTGCCGAACGTCGAATAGACCTTTTGGCGCAGATCATCACTGTGCTCGCGGAAGAGGCACGTGACACCGATGAGATCACACGTGGGGCGCTCACCAGCGATCAGATCTACTTGATTGCACGCGAGGGCAGCACCGGTTCTCGCCCACACCCCACAGATATTGAGGCGACGCTAGACTTGCTGCAGCATCCGTTGATTGACTCGGTCCGGACGGTGCGTGCCGATCGCGGACGACCGGCCGCCTATCACCTCGTTGACAGCCCAGCGCTTGTCCGAGCTAAGCTCGCCACTCTCGCGCGAGCCCTGGACTTCCTCGACGAAGAAGCGCCGGACTAGTATTTGGAACGACCGAGCACCGAACGCGCACGGTCAAGTATCCGGGGCTCGACGCCGGCTAAGAAATCCGGCCGCACAATCGACCCGGGTGCTACTTCTTCCCAGAGGCTAGTTCGCTGCGAAACTCGACCACATCGAAACTCGCCTACAACAGGAGCTGCCCTAGACCTAGCGAACTGGTCGATGACGAATTGTCACTCTGTCAGCCAGCCTCGCACGCCTGCGCCGCCAATAACATACGGATTTGTCGTGCGCAAACCAACCCAGCGTGCAACCATCTACAATGTTAACCACCGCCTTCCGAATTGCCGGATGATAAAATCGGACAGCATTTAAGTCATAACACCAGAAAGCTACTCCGATAAGCCGGACGCTAGATATAGCGAGAGTTTTCGATGTAGTCCACGAACGAATTAGAGAAATGAATGTACAGCATGCACATTTCGTCCATGTAACGCTCAATCGACTTTACATCTAGTCCCGGTTGCGAAAATATGATGTTGAACGGCTCATTTCCGTGCGCTAAGTCATTTCTAGCGCCACTCAACTTTGTGAGTGTCATTGCGCACGAGATTGTCGGATACCAGGTCCCATCGAGCCCGTATATGGACCATATCCTTATGAAATGCCCTGGTGTCAAAGTCCGCCCGTCCAGAGGCGGCTGAGCAGTACCGTAGGTAACTGGAAGTTCAAGTATATCCGTAGACGACTCCAGTGTCGTAACTAACTGTCGGCTGCTCCACACTTTCTGTGAATCAGCAACCGTCCTGAGACTATCAAATACGCTATGACACGCGATCGAACGCAGGCAGGGTTTGATATCACTTACCACATGGGCTCGATCGTTTATTACACCATTCACACTCCGGATCACGTAGGTAACCAGAGACTCAAGCTCTGCCATCGAGAATATGATGCATGACGCTCGAATTTCCTGTGAATACGCATTCTGCGGCAATCCAGGCGGTGAGGTTGAAGCATGCAATAGAAAGGTTTTCAGACGATCTACTCGAGCCAATGCGCGGTCCGCAGCCTTGAAAACCTCCTCCTCACAAGTCACAGAACTTACCCCCCGAACAATGTAATCGCGCGGTCAATCCTATTACCCAACAGTGCGCGTGTATTAGCCCCCCCGCGACTGAATTCTTTCAATTCTTCGTCGTTTATCCAGTTTGCATCAGAAACGTAAGGGCGGTCACCACGCTCAATAATTTTTGCCGCACCGACTAGGCAGGCTTCGAACTGGACAGTCGGTGTAACCTGAGCGCCACTTCTCAAGAACGGCATTCCGCCGGTCGCCTCATAAACAAATTCCACCGCCCTACGAAAGACCTCTTCTTCTCCGCCATAATCAAACGTCTTCGTCGCGGATTTCATGTAGTCGTTCAGGAATTCTTTTACACGTCCTGTAAAGTTTGGAGCATTGTTCTTATAGGCAAAGAATTTAAGCACCTCTTCCTCCGCTGTACCATCCTTTGTTGCAGAGTCGTTTAGTTTAAGAAGTACCTGAAATTCTTCAGTAGCAGCTAGGCGATCCAAGAAGTCGTTGAAGGGGCCCCTAAAGATACAGGAGCGCACCTCTTGCGGCGATAAAGATATCGCACCAGCGTTAAGCCTTTCGAATAGATCGAACCTCACATCCGGGTTGCTCTTATCGGTAAGAGAAATAACTTTCAGCGGCTGACGATTGAAATACAACTGGAGCTCTCGCGGAAAATCCGCGAAACGCAGACCATTCAATTTAGACAGCTTCTGAAGGCCTTCAAGTTTCAGGTGGCTACCACGACCCACAAGACTCAAGTCCTCACGCGTGGGAGCGCAAAAGAGCAGCAGACTGGAGAGTCGTTGCAGCCCATCTACGACTTCCCACTCATAGCCCGTATCAGTGGCCACGAAGATCGGAGGAATTGGAAGCCCAAGAAAAATTGATTCTATAAAGATGGAGGCAACTTCAGACTTCCAGCGATACTTGCGCTGATACGCTGGTGCGATGTTCAGCTCTCGGTCCACAAGCATCCGGACTAGCTCGCGGACCGAGAAGTCATGATACGCAACGTCAACTTTCTTACGCTCCTCAGTTAGCTGAGGTTCAAGTTGATCGAATAGTTCGGGCACTGTCACACCACGAGAGTACTAAAGAAGGGCGGAATGCGCACCGTTTGCGGATTCGCCCATGATTCCGCTCGCTGCTGTCAACAAACGAACTGATCAGTTGACCAATAGGCAGGAATTTGACGACAGGCAAAGTACAAGTAGCACCGATCGAACGGTCAAAGTGCAACGGTTACCTTGTGCGATATGCGCAAACGCAGCAGCGCTATGCTGGCTCAACACCGTCTACTGTGCAAGGAGCCGGCCGACCTTGTCGAAGACCTGTTCCCGACTGGCAGTGTCGTAACCCTAACCGAGTGCTGCTACTTCTTCCCAGAGGCTAGTCCGCTGCGGAACTCGACGACGTCGCCGTCGGCCATGATGTAGTCCTTGCCTTCCATGCGGACCTTGCCCGCGGCCTTGGCGGCGGACATGGAGCCGGCTTCGACGAGGTCGGTGAAGGCGACGATTTCGGCCTTGATGAAGCCGCGTTCGAAGTCGGTGTGGATGACGCCTGCGGCCTTGGGGGCGGTGTCGCCCTGGTGGATGGTCCAGGCTCGGGCTTCCTTGGGGCCTGCGGTGAGATAGGTCTGCAGGCCGAGGGTGTGGAAGCCGGCGCGGGCCAGGGCGTGCAGGCCGGGCTCGGTCTGGCCGATGGACTCGAGAAGTTCGAGGGCGGACTCGTCGTCGAGTTCGAGGAGTTCGGCTTCGACCTTGGCGTCGAGGAAGACGGCGTCGGCGGGGGCGACGGAGGCCTTCAGTTCGGCGACCTTGGCCTCGTCGGTGAGCACGGATTCGTCGGCGTTGAAGACGTAGAGGAACGGCTTGATGGTGAGCAGCGACAGTTCGCGCAGCAGCTCGCCGTCGACCTTCTTGCCCGCCGCGAACAGGGTGGTGCCCTCGTTGAGGAACTCCTGCGCCGTCTTGGCAGCGTCGAGCAGCGGCTTGCGGTCCTTCTTGACCTTGGCTTCCTTCTCGAGGCGCGGGATGGCCTTCTCGAGGGTTTGCATGTCGGCCAGGATCAGCTCGGTCTCGATGACCTCGATGTCGGCGGCGGCGTCGACGCGACCGTCGACATGCACCACGTCGTCGTCGGCGAACACGCGCACCACCTGGCAGATGGCGTCGGCCTCACGGATGTTGGCCAGGAACTTGTTGCCCAGGCCCGCGCCCTCGGAGGCGCCCTTCACGATGCCCGCGATGTCGACGAACGACACGACGGCGGGGACGATCTTCTCGGAACCGAAGATCTCGGCCAGCTTGTCCAGGCGCGGGTCCGGCAGCGGGACCACGCCGACGTTGGGCTCGATGGTCGCGAACGGGTAGTTCGCGGCCAGCACGTCGTTCTTGGTCAGCGCGTTGAACAGCGTCGACTTTCCGACGTTGGGCAGGCCGACGATTCCGAGGGTGAGGCTCACGAGGATCAGAGTCTACGCGGTGCGCCCGGTCGCGAGACCACCGGAACCCGCCCCGCACGGGCGGAGCGGGTCGACGGCGATCACGGAACCAGGACGACCTTGCCCAGGTTGGCGCGCTGCTCGATGACGGCGTGCGCGGCGGCGGCCTCGTCGAGGCCGAACTCGGCGTGCACGACCGGGTGCAGCAGGCCGGAGGCGTAGTACTGCCACACCTCCTGACGCAGGTCCTCGTAGCGGGCGGGGTCGCGCTGGGCGAGGCGGCCGATCCGGAAACCGGACAGGGTCTTGCCGCCCGCCAGCAGGTCCTCGGTGTCGATGAGGCCGCCGCCGGTGCCGTAGGTGACCACGCGGCCGCCCTCGGCGAGCGCGCCGAAGGTGTCGCCCAGGCCTGCGCCGCCGACACCGTCGAGGGCGAAGTCGGCCTGCTTGGCGGCGAGCAGCTGGTCGTAGGTGACGACCTCGTCGGCGCCGAGACCGCGCACGAAGTCGGCCTTGGCCTCGTCGGAGACCGCGGCGACGACCCAGCCGGCGCCGCGGACGCGGGCCAGCTGCACGGCCAGGTGGCCGACGCCGCCCGCGGCGGCGGTGACCAGCGCGGTCTCACCCTCACGCGGCGCGGCGGCGTCGAGCGCGCCGAGCGCGACCAGACCGCTGCGCATCAGCGCCACCGCGTCGACCGCGGAGGCGCCGTCGGGGATGGCGGAAGCCTGGTCGACGGGCAGCACGGCGTATTCGGCGTAGGCGTCGGCGCACAGGCCGACGACGCGGTAGCCGGGGTCGAACCCGTCGACACCGTCACCGACCGCGACGACCTCACCCGCGACTTCGGCCCGCAGCTGCTGGGGCACCTCGCCGCTGATCCGGCGAATCGCCGACAGGGTGACACCGACCGCCTCGACCTTCACCAGCAGCTCACCGGGACCGGCCACCGGCATCTCGGCCGCGACGACCTCGAGCACCTCCGGACCACCGCTGCGCTCGTACTGAACTCGCCGCATGACACCTCCTGAATTCGGGCGAAGGCGCAACGGTAACCGGACGAGTGCACGTTCCCACAGCTCACAGCGCTGTGAGTGCGAAATCTCACCGACGCGCGCGCGTCACGGAGAGCACCTTCACAGAACGGTTACCCGACAGCGGCGTCCGGGACGCGTGGGACACGCCACACCGGTCTCCGGCGGCCGGTCGGCCCTGGTCGCCACCACCGTCCCCGGCGTAGCGTGACCGTATGGAGTCGACCACGCAGGTGGTGACCGCGGCCCCCGCGCCGGTGCTGGCGGCCTTCATCGACCGCTATATCGGCTATCGGCTCGCGGGGTTCGAGCCCGGCCTGCACCGGGGTCTGCCCTCGCGGCACATGACCTTCATCGTCGCCATCGGCCCGACCATCGACGTGGTCGAGCACACCGACCCGCACCAGTCGCCCGGGAGCTACCGCTGCGTGCTGAGCGGTTTGCAGGCGAGCCCGGCGATGATCGCGCACACCGGTTTCCAGGAGGGCATCGCGATCGAGCTGACTCCGCTGGGCAGCCGGGTGCTGTTCGGCATGCCCGCGAGCGAACTGTGGGATGTCTCGATCGAATGCGCCGACGCGAGCGGCCCGCTGGGGGATCAGCTCGCCGATGCCGTGCAGTCCCAACCGGATTGGCCCGGCCGCTTCGCCGCCTGCGATCGGGCGCTGAGCACGGCCGCGCGCACCGGCAGTCTCGCCGGACCCGAACTCACCTGGGCCTGGCGCACTCTCGTCGGCACCGGCGGCACCTGCGAGATCACGCCGCTGGCCGAGCGGATCGGCTGGAGCCGTCAGCACCTGACCCGCAAGTTCACCGCCGAGTTCGGCGCGAGCCCGAAACTGGCCGCGCGGATCATCCGGTTCGAGCGGGCCCGGCGGATGCTGGCGGCCACCCCGTCCTATGTCTCCATCGCCCAGGTGGCCGCCGCCTGCGGCTATTACGACCAGGCCCACCTGAACCGCGACTTCGCCGAGCTGGCCGGCTGCGCCCCGACCACCTGGCTGGCGGAGGAGATTCCATCCGTCCAAGACCCGGACGCCCCGGCGGCGGGAGGCTGAGACCATGACTACTTCGACCAATACCCAGACCGCGGTCTGGCCGTGCCTCGCCTTCGACGACGCGCGCGCCCAGATCGAATTCCTCACCACCGCCTTCGGTTTCGAAGAGGTGGCCGTCTACGCCAGGGAGGACGACGCCTCGGTCGTCGAACACGGCGAACTGCGCTGGCCCGCGGGCGGCGGGATCATGTTCGGTTCCACCGGACGCGACGACAGCCCCTTCGGCACCCGCCCGGCCGGCGTCGCCTCCCTGTACCTGGTCACCGACCAGCCCGACGCCCTGCACGCGCGCGCCATCGCGGCGGGCGCGCGCCTGATCCGCGACCTGCGCGACGAGGACTACGGCTCGCGCGGGTTCTCCGTCGCCGATCCCGAAGGCAACCTCTGGAGCTTCGGCACCTACCGCGGCGAATGACCCGCTGAACAAAATTTCATCTTGGCGGCGACGGTGGGTGAACCTCTCCGACGCGCTGGGCCCATCGGCTACGTTTCCTATGTTTCACCCGAGGCTCTGCGCGTTATACCAGGGAGTTGAGTCAATGGCGACCATCGAATATCTGCGGACCGACCCGGACTTGCCTCCGGTCGGTGTCGTCGATCGCACGCCGATCACGCCTGCCAAGAAGGCCGTGTTCGCGGGGATCGCCGTGCTCGGCGCCATCGCGTGGGCGATCCTCGCGTTCGTGCGTGGCGAGTCGGTCAACGCGGTGTGGATCGTCATCGCGGCGGTCTGTACCTACATCATCGCGTACCGGTTCTACGCGCGGTTCATCGAATGGAAGATCACCAAGCCGCGCGACGACGTGGCCACTCCCGCCGAGATCTACGACAACGGCAAGGACTTCATGCCGATGGACCGGCGGGTGCTCTACGGGCACCACTTCGCCGCCATCGCGGGCGCCGGGCCGCTGGTCGGCCCGGTGCTCGCCGCGCAGATGGGTTACCTGCCGGGCACCATCTGGATCATCGTCGGCGTGGTGTTCGCCGGCGCGGTGCAGGACTACCTGGTGCTGTGGGCCTCGACCCGCCGCCGCGGGCGCAGCCTCGGGCAGATGGCGCGCGACGAGCTGGGCGCGATCGGCGGTGTCGCCGCGATCGTGGCGATCCTGGCCATCATGACGATCCTGCTCGCGGTGCTGGCGCTGGTCGTGGTGAACGCGCTCGGCGAGAGCCCGTGGGGCGTGTTCTCCATCGCGATGACCATCCCGATCGCCCTGTTCATGGGCGTGTACCTGCGGTATCTGCGGCCGGGCAAGGTCGGCGAGGTGTCCGCGATCGGCATCGTGTTGCTGCTGGCGGCGATCGTCGGCGGCGGCTGGGTGTCGGAAACCGAGTGGGGCGCCGACTGGTTCACCCTCTCGCGCACCACCATCGCCTGGTGCCTGATCGCCTACGGCTTCTTCGCCTCGGTGCTGCCGGTGTGGCTGCTGCTGGCTCCGCGCGACTACCTGTCGACGTTCATGAAGGTCGGCACGATCGTGCTGCTGGCGGCGGGCATCCTGATCACCATGCCGGTGCTGAAGGCGCCCGCGGTGTCGGAATTCGCGCACACCGGAACGGGTCCGGCCTTCGCGGGCAGCCTGTTCCCGTTCCTGTTCATCACCATCGCCTGTGGCGCGCTCTCGGGCTTCCACGCGCTGGTGTCCTCGGGCACCACGCCCAAGCTGCTGGCCAAGGAATCCAACGCCAGGATGATCGGCTACGGCGGCATGCTGATGGAGTCGTTCGTCGCGGTGATGGCGATCATCACCGCGTCGATCATCGATCAGCACCTGTACTTCGGCATGAACGCTCCGCTCGGGCTCACCGGTGGCACCCCGGAAAAGGCCGCGGCGTACACGAACACGCTCGGGCTGTCCGGTCCGCCCGCGACGCCGGAACTGTTCGCCGACGCGGCCGCCGACGTGGGTGAGAAGACGATCATCTCGCGCACCGGTGGCGCGCCGACGCTGGCGGTCGGCATCTCCGAGGTCTTCCACAAGTTCCTCGGCGGCGAATCGATGAAGGCGTTCTGGTATCACTTCGCGATCATGTTCGAGGCGCTGTTCATCCTCACCACGATCGACGCGGGCACCCGTGTCGCGCGGTTCCTGGTGTCGGACGCGCTGGGCAACTTCGGCGGTGGCTTCACCAAGTTCCGTGACCCGTCGTGGCGGGTCGGCGCGTGGCTGTGCTCGGTGCTCGTCGTGGCGGGCTGGGGCGGTGTGCTGCTGATGGGCGTCAACGATCCCTTCGGCGGCATCAACGCGCTCTACCCGCTGTTCGGTATCGCCAACCAGTTGCTGGCCGCGATCGCGCTCACCATCGTGCTGACCATCATCGTCAAGCGCGGCCTGCTGAAATGGGCCTGGATTCCGGGTGTTCCGCTGGTCTGGGATCTGCTCGTCACGATGACCGCGTCGTGGCAGAAGATCTTCTCGGCCGATCCCAAGCTCGGTTACTGGAAGCAGCACAGCCTGTGCCAGGCCGCCAAGGAAGCGGGCACCGGCTGTCTGACGGCCAAGACCCCGGAGCAGGTCGACATCGCCATCCGCAACACCTTCATCCAGGGCACGCTCTCCATCGTGTTCGCGGTGCTGGTGCTCATCGTGGCCGTGGTCGGCGCGATCGTGTGCGTGCGGGCGATCCGGTCGGGCACGGTGTCGAGCACCGAGTCCGAGGAGCAGCCGTCGAAGATCTTCGCGCCCAGCGGTTTCGTCTCGACCGCCGCGGAGAAGGACGTGCAGAAGGAGTGGGACGTGCTGATCGCCGAGGGCAAGGTCACCGCGCCCGGATCGGCGCACGTGTCGTGAGCGCGTCGCGGGACGGGAGCGACCGGTCCACCGGATCGGCCGCCCCCGCCCGTGCGCTGCTGACGCGGCTGTGGGCGGGCGTGCGCGGGGTCGCCCGGTGGTACAGCGCGATCAACGGCGGCCAGGACTACCAGCGCTATGTCGCCCATCTCCAGCGCGCGCATCCCGGCTGCCCGGTCCCCAGCGAGCGCCAGTACTGGCGTGACCGCTACGCCGAGGCGGAGCGGAATCCGACCACGCGCTGCTGCTGAACGCGATGCCGACCGGGCGTCGCCGGAGGGGCCGGACAACCGCAGGACAGCACCGGGGATAAGTGGCCGATTTCCGCTAGCAGCTCGTCGGTGATGCGGGCATTGTGGAAGCCGTGACGATCACGGCATTGGACTTCGAACGCTGCTACCGCGCGGTGTCGACCCGGGACTCCCGCTTCGACGGGCAGTTCTTCACCGCGGTGCGCACCACCGGCATCTACTGCAGGCCGTCGTGCCCGGCGATCACGCCCAAACGTGTCAACGTCTCGTTCTTACCCACGGCCGCGGCGGCCCAGCAGGCGGGATATCGCGCCTGCCGCCGGTGCCTGCCCGACGCCGCGCCCGGATCACCGCTGTGGAACGTGCGGGCGGATCTGGCCGCGCGGGCCATGCGGCTGATCGGTGACGGCGTCATCGAACGCGGCGGCGTCCCGGCGCTGGCGGCTACCCTCGGCTACTCGCAACGTCAGCTCACCCGCGTCCTCACCACCGAACTCGGCGCGGGACCGCTGGCCCTGGCCAGGGCCCATCGCGCGCACACCGCGCGGCTGCTCATCCAGACCACCGAGATGCCGATGTCCGACATCGCCTTCGCGGCCGGGTTCGCCAGCATCCGCCAGTTCAACGACACCGTGCGCGAGGTGTTCGCGGTGAGCCCGACGACCATGCGCACCGAATCGCGACGCTCACCCCGCTCCGACGTGGTCGCCCCCGCCACCCCGGGCCTGCTCACCCTGCGGCTGCCGTATCGCGAGCCGCTCGACACCGGCTGGCTGGCCTGGTTCCTGTCCGCGCACACCGTGCCGGGCATGGAGACCTGGGAGGACGGCGTCTACACGCGCAGTCTGCGCACCCCGCACGGGCACGCCACCATCCGGCTGTCGTTCCAGCCGGGGCACGTGCGGGCCGAACTCGCGCTGCGGGACATGCGCGATCTCGCGCCGACGGTGGCCCGGGTGCGGCACCTGCTCGACCTGGACGCCGACCCGCAGGGCATCGACGACGCGCTGGGCATCGACGGCACCGCCTTCACCCCGGGCATTCGCGTGCCCGGCTGCCTCGACGGCCCGGAGTTGTTGCTGCGCACCATGATCGGTCAGCAGATCTCGGTGCAGGCCGCCGCCACGCACACCGCGCGCCTGGTGACAGCGCTCGGCGAACCGATCGAGGGCGCCGTCCCCCGGCTGTTCCCCACCCCGGCGGCGGTGGCCGAGCGCGGCGCCGACATCCTCACCGGGCCCACCCGCCGGATCGCCGCCGTGGTCGCCGCGGCGCGGGCGATCGCCGACGGCGAGCTGGCCCTGCACCCCGGCCGCACCGCCGCCGAACTGCGCCGCGACCTGCTGGCGCTGGCCGGCGTCGGGCCGTGGACGGCCGACTACGTCACCATGCGCCTGCTCGCCGACCCCGACATCCTGCTCGGCACCGACCTGGTGGTCCGCCAGGGCGCCGTGCTGGCCCGTATCGATCTCGACAACACCACCCGCTGGGCGCCGTGGCGCTCCTACCTGTCCATGCACCTGTGGAAGACGGCCCTCGCGCACCGCGGCGCCGTCCTCGTCCACGCCTGATCCCCGACCGGAAGCGAAACACCATGTCTGCCACCATCACCCGCCTCGCCGACGTCGCCACCGTGCCCACTCCGATCGGCCCGTTCACCGTCATCGTCGACGCCGACGGCGCGGTCCTCGGCTCGGGCTGGACCGCCGATCCGGCCGAGCTGACCACAGTCATCCATGTCGCCCTGCGGCCGAGCGAGCTGCGGCGGCGCGACTCGCTCGGCGAGGTCACCCGCGCGGTGACCGACTACCACGCCGGCGACCTGACCGCGATCGACGCGATCCCCGTCCACCAGCGTTCCGGCGAATTCCTCAGCCACGCCTGGGACGTCCTGCGCAAGGTCCCCGCGGGCGAACCGGTGACCTACACCGAGTTCGCCGGCCTGTCCGGCAGGCCCGCCGCGACCCGCGCCGCCGCCAACGCGTGCGCGCGCAATGCCGCGGCGCTGTTCGTACCGTGTCACCGGGTGCTGCGGATCGGCGGGCAGCTCGGCGGGTTCCGGTGGGGTCTCGACGCCAAGCGCTGGTTGCTCGCGCACGAGGCGTAGTGGACCGTCCCTCCACCGCGCCGGACGAGGCCAGTTTCTCGTGAGTGGATCTTTTGCGAGGTCCAGTCGGGCGGGATCCTGAAACGCATGCTCACTCGTCGCCTGGTCGCGCTCTACACCGGTCTGTGGTTGTACGGGACGTCGATGGCGGTGATGATCCGGGCCGGGCTCGGGCTCGACCCGTGGGACGTCTTCCATCAGGGCGTCGCCGCGCACTTGCCGCTGAGTTTCGGCGCGGTGACGGCGCTGACCGGCGTCGCCGTGCTGCTGGCCTGGATCCCGCTGCGGCAGCGGCCCGGGCTCGGCACGGTCAGCAATGTGGTGGTGATCGCGATCGCGGTCGACGCCGGGCTCTGGCTGATCCCGGCCGTCGACGGGCTCTGGCTGCGGGTGACGGCGATGCTGGTCGCGGTGGTCGTGAACGCCGCGGCCACCGTCCTCTACATCGGCGCCGGGATGGGTCCAGGCCCCCGCGATGGACTGATGACTGGACTGGTCGCACGAACCGGCTGGCCGGTCTGGTCGGTCCGCACCGGGATCGAGGCCACGGTGCTCACCACCGGCTGGCTGCTCGGCGGCAGCGTCGGTATCGGCACCCTGGTCTACGCCTTCGGCATCGGCCCGCTCATCCAGCTGATGATCCCCTACGTCGACGGGTGGCTGCCCGGGTTCGCCGCGCGGCCGCAGCCGCAGCCGGTCGCGGCCTGAATCAGCGCCCGAGCAGCTCTCGGGTCAGCGCGTCCGCGACCCAATCCTGCCATTCCCGAGCCGACCACCCCCGCTCGCCGACCAGGAGCCGGTAGGTCTCGGGCGCGGTGAGCGCGAGCGCGATATCGGCGCCGCGATCGACCGAAACCCCTTTTCGCAAGGGCGTTTTCGCTGCCAGCTCGGTGACCAGCCGCTGCTGCACCGTCCACCGCTGGGCGAGATTGGTCTGCCAGATCTCGGCCAGTTCGGGATCGGTGGCCGCCGCCGAACGGACAACTTCGAGGAGCGCGGCCACCCGCGCGTGGATCCCGGCCGCTGCGGCCACCTGGAGCCGGATCTGTTCGGCGGGCGGCGCGGCGACGGCTTCGGCGAACCACGGCCGGTCCATCGTCGCGACCGGTTCGGCGTCGCCGGCGATCTCGGTGTCGAGCACCTCGAGCAGGATCGCGCGTTTGGTCGCGAAGGTGAAATACAACGTCTGCACGGCCATGCCCGCTTGTTCGGCAATGGCTTTCATCGTGGTCGCCGCGTAGCCGCGTTCGACGAACAGCTCCTTGGCCGCGGCGAGCATGCGGGCGCGATTGGCGATGGTCTTGGCCGCGCGAACCCCGGCGGTGCGTTCCGTCATGCCGCAGATCCTACTTGACTAGAGCGGAACTACAGTGACATTCTCGCTAGAGTACTGCTCTAGCGAGAGGCCGCGTCATGTCCGGTTCCCTGTCCTCACCCCGCGAGCGGGTGATCCTGTTGCTCATCACCGCCGTCGAGCTGGTCGTCTTCCTCGACACCACCGTGCTCAACGTGGCGCTGCCGACCATCGGCGCCGAGCTCGGCCTGACCGAATCCGGCCTGGGCTGGGTGACCAACGCCTACCTGCTGGCCTTCGGCGGCTGCCTGCTCCTCGGCGGCCGCACCACCGATCTGCTGGGCGCGCGGCGAATGTTCGCGACCGGCCTCGCGGTGTTCACCGTGGCCTCGGCGCTGGCCGGGCTGGCGCCGTCGGCGGCGGTGCTCATCGCCGCCCGCGCTGCCCAGGGTGTCGGCGCCGCGCTGCTCATCCCGGCCCAGCTCGCGCTGCTCACCGCGGTCTTCACCACACCGGCGGCCCGCAACCGGGCGTTCGGGGTGTGGAGCGCCATGGGCGCGGCGGGTGCCGCGCTCGGCACGGCGCTCGGCGGGCCGCTCACCGACCTGTTCGGGTGGCCGTCGATCTTCCTGATCAACGTGCCGGTCGGGCTGCTCGCGCTGGCCGAAATCCGGTTGCTGCCCAGCGACACCCAGCGCGCGGGTGCGGCGCTGCGACTGCTGGACCTGCCCGGCGCCGTGACCGGGACTTCGTCGCTGCTGCTGCTCGGTTACGGCATCGGCGCGCTCGGCACTCCGGATCAGAGCGCGCGTGCGGGCGCGGTGCTCGGCGCGGGTGGATTCCTGTTGGCGGTGTTCCTGCTGATCCAGGTGCGCTCGCCGCATCCGCTGCTGCCGCTGTCGATGTTCGGAGTGCGGCAGGTGAGCGGTTCGGCGCTGGTGAACTTCCTGGTAGGAGCCGCGCACGTGCCGGTGTTCGCGCTGCTCGCGCTGTACCTGCAACACACCCAGCACTACAGCCCCACGCTGTCCGGGCTGGCGGTGCTGCCGGTCGCGGTGGTGAACATCGTCGTCTCACGCACGGCGCTGCCGCCGGCGCTGGACCGGTTCGGCGCCCGCTGGGTGCTCGCCGGCGGACTCGCCCTGCAGGCGCTGGCCATGGCGCTGTTCGCCCGATTGCCCGAGCACGCGAGCTATGCGGTCGACGTGCTGCCGGGGGCGATCCTGCTCGGCATCGGCCTGCCCGCGGCGTTCGTGGGAGTCACCCAGCCCGCTGTCACCGCGGTCGGGCCGCGAGCGGCGGGAACCGCGGCGGGGATCGTGAACACCGCGGGCCGGATCGGTTCCGGCATCGGCGTCACCGCGCTGTTGTTGCTGGCGCAGAAGGTGACCGAATCATCTCCGGCCGCGCCGGAGTCCGCGTACCGCACCGGCCTGGCCATGGCCTTCCTGGCCGCCGCGGGGATGGCGGCGGTGGGTGCGCTGCTCGCTGTCGCGCTGCTGCGTCCCGGCTCAGGCGACGTTGACCTCGAGGACCGAGCCGGAGCGGCCGCGGATGACGTGCAGCCTGCTCGGGATCCGCTGCCGCATCTCGTCGACGTGGCTGACGACGCCGACGACGCGACCGCCCGCGCGTAGTTCGTCGAGGACACCCATGACCGCGTCGAGGGTGTCGGCGTCGAGACTGCCGAAACCCTCGTCGATGAACAGCGTGTCCAGCACCAGCCCACCCGCTTCGGCGGCGACCACATCGGCCAGACCGAGTGCGAGCGCCAGTGAGGCCATGAAGGTTTCGCCGCCGGAGAGGGTCTTGGCGGAGCGGACGGCGCCGGTGTAGTCGTCGCGGACATCGAGTCCGAGCCCGCCCCGCCTGCCCCGCGGACCCGCCTTGTCGGAGTGGACGAATTCGTAACGCCCACCCGACATCCGGCGCAACCGCAGCGACCCCGCCACCGCGACCTCCTCGAGCCGCGCGGCGAGCACGTAGGACCGCAACGACATCCGCCGACTGTTCTCCCCACGCCCCGCGACGACTTCCGCCAGCGTGGCCAGCTCGTCGAAATCGCGCTGCCGGGGCGCGATCCGCTCCACCTCGCCCCACAGCTGCGTCCCCAACTGCTCCAGCTGCGCCACCCGCTCGGCCGCCGCCGACTGCGCGGACACCGCCGCGGTCAACGCGCCCTGCGCCTCGGCGAACCGCTGCTCGAACGCGGCCAGATCCCCCGGCACCTGTTCGGCCACCGCCCGAATCGCCGGCTCGGCCAGCACCGCCTCCGCATGCGCCCGAGCCCGATCCGCCGCGGTCAGCTCGGCCTCGATCTCCGCCAGCCGCTGCGCGGTACGCGCCACCGCGGTGACGACCTTCGCGTAGGCGGTGAGCAGGGC
This sequence comes from Nocardia asteroides, assembly GCF_900637185.1. NCBI lineage: Bacteria > Bacillati > Actinomycetota > Actinomycetes > Mycobacteriales > Nocardiaceae > Nocardia > Nocardia asteroides. The sequence goes on from NZ_LR134352.1 coordinate 6,571,733, forward strand.
GATGTCGTCGCGGGGAGGCGCCGGTTCCGCCTCGGGCTCCGGCTCGTCCTCGACGGGGTCCTCGTCGAACAGATCGAAAAGCGTCGGCATATCGGGTTCGAACCGAACGACACTCGCGGCCCGCCGCTGCGTTTTACCCGCTTCGTGACCCGAGGCCGCGCTAGTGGCAGCAGGCTCAGCGTCAACGGCGTCAGTCCCGACAATGGCATCCGTCCCGTCGGTAGCGGCAGCGGCAGCAGCGGCGTCGGCGGCACCGGCAGCGACGGCGTCGGCAGCAGCGGCGTCGGCGTCGGCAGCAGCAGCAGCGTCGGCGGCACCGGCGGCACCACCAGAGCGCGCCGCGCTCCTATCGGCATCGGCGTCGGCAGCAGTGGCGGTCCCGGCACCGGCAGCGGCAGCGGCGTCGGCAGCAGCGTCGGCACCGGCGGCAGCGGCGTCGGCACCGGCGGCAGCGGCGTCGGCACCGGCGGCAGCGGCAGCGGCAGCGGCGTCGGCAGCGGCGTCGGCGTCGGCAGCGGCGTCGGCGTCGGCAGCGGCGGCAGCGGCGTCGGCGGCAGCGGCGTCGGCGGCAGCGGCGTCGGCGGCAGCGGCGGGACCACCAGAGCGCGCGGCGGTCCTATCGGCATCGGCGCCAGTCGCCATAGCGGCCTCGGAACCGACGCCTGCATCCGACTCGCCGGCGGCGACATCGGCGGGCACAGCAGTCACGCCGGTGCTCGCGGTGGCAGCAGGGCGCGTGTCGACCGACGTGGCGGCGAGTTCAGGGGTGACCTGGCCGGTACCGAACTCAGAAGGCGCGTCGGCGGATTCGGCTACAGCATCGACAGTCTCCGCAGCCTCAGCACCGGCGGTAGAACTCGGTGCGACGGTGCTGCCGGTCGTCTCGGTGGCAGGGCCGGCCGCGACTCCGGTCATGGGCGCGCTGGTCGCGTGTTCGTAGCCTTCGGGGACGAAACCCGCTGTGCGGGCGAGGGTTTCCACGCGGGTGGCGATTTGGCGGACGGCGTCGCGGGTGGTGGATTCCTCGGTGCGGGACGTGCGGAGGGCGGTGGCCGCGGCGATCAGGGCCTCGAGGCGGGTGGTGCGGGCTTCGACGGCGTTGTCGGCGCCCGCGGCGGTGCGCAGGCGGAGGGTGAGTTCGTCGAGGCGGGTGCGGGTGGCGGCGATGGTGGCGGTGACGGTGCCGAGGCGGGCGTCGAGGTCGCGGGACTGCTCGTGCAGCGCGGTCTCCTCGGTGCGCAGGGAGTCGAGGCGGGCGGTCAGGGATGCGACGCGGTTCGCGTTCTCGGTGGCGTCCTCGACGCGGTGGGTCGCGCTACGGACTGCATCGGCCAGCACGACCGGGTCGGCGTCACCGCCACGCGCCGTGAGCGCCTCGATCTCGCGTTCGATGACGCCGATGCGCTCGGCGATCCGGTCGCGCACCGCCTCGGCCTGCTGCTCGGCGACGGTGGCGGCGTCCTCGGCGTCCTTGGACACGGCGTCGTCGGTGGGCTGGGCCGGGTCGGGGTGGTCGGCGGAACCACACACCGCGCACGGCGCGCCGATCGCCAGCGCGCCCGCGAGCTCGGCGGCCATCCCGGCCAGGCGACGCGTGCGCAGATCGAGCACGCGCTCCCTGGCATCGAGATGGGTACGACGGGCGGCGTCGAACTCGGCCTGCGCGCGGTCCAGAGCAGGCCGCTGCCTGGCCAATTCCACTGCGGCAGCTGCGGATTCCTGCCACTTGCCGAGCGCGGTGCGCAAGCCGGGCAGCGCCGCGGCGGCATCGGTCGCCTCCCGCAGCTGCTCCCCCGCTTCGGCGAGGACGGCGGGCAGCGCGAGGCGACGCTCGCCCAGTTCGGTCGCGCGCTGGGTGAGCCGGATCGCCTCGGCCTCGTGCGCGGACAGCTCGGCCGTCAGCTGCTGCGCCACCTCGGCATCGGCCCGCACCTCACCGAGCACGCCGAGCAGCGCGTTCCACTGACTCACCGCGCCGTCGAGATCACCGACCACATCACGCACCGCACCCGGATCGAAGCTTCCGGGGTGATTCTCTCGCGTACTCCCGGCCTTCTCGCCCAGGCGGCCCGCGTGCCCAGCGCTCCGCCGCTCGGGGCCGTTGTGACCAGTCGCGGGACCAGGTTGTGCCGCAGCGACTTCCGGTCGCTCACTGTCGTCCACGTCGAACACGATCTCGAGCAGATCGATACCGGCGATATCGGCAGCGGCTTCGGCGTTCACCTGCACCGCCAGCCGCCCGGCGACGGTACGGGTCGCGGTCTCCGCGCGACGCAGGGCGCGCACCGCCGAGCGCGCCTCGTCGATGGCCTGGACGACCGGTTCGGCCCGGCGCGCCTGCGCGAGTTCGTGTTCCAGCTCGGCGCGGCGCTCGGCGGAGGCGGTGTACCCCGCCAGTTCGGCCCGCGCCGCGGCCATCCGGGCGTGCAGCTCGACGATCCGCCGCTGCTCCTCCGCCTCGGTGCGCGCAGTGGCCGATTCCTTCTGGCGCAGTTCGGCATTCGCGTTGGCCTCGGCAAGCTCGGTGCGCGCGGTGGCCAGCAGGTCCTGCGACCAGGTGACGGCATCGAGGACACCCACCGACTCCGCACCGCCGTACCCCGCCGCCATGCCGACCTTCGTGATCAGCCGATCGATGCCCTGCCTGCGGGTCTCCAGGTCGGCCCCGGCGGCGCGGCGGCGGTCGGCCAGCCACTGTTCGGCCACGCCGAAACGCTGGGTGTCGAAGAGCTTTTCGAGCAGCTTCTCGCGGTCCTCGTTCTCCGCGCGCAGGAACTTGGCGAAATCGCCCTGCGGCAGCAGCACCACCTGGAAGAACTGGTCGGCGCTCATGCCGAGCAGGCGCAGCACCTCGTCACCGATGTCGGTGAGCCGGGACAGGTTCTCGCCCGAACCGTCGAGCCATTCGAGGGTGCCCTTGGCCTGGATCTCCCTGGTCTTGGTGCCGTCCCGGCTGGGCCGTTCGAAGGCGGGGCTGCGGGTGAGGCGCAGGTGCCTGCCGCCGAGGGTTGCCTCCAGGGTGACGCGCGGCGGTGTCTGCGGGTCGGCGTGGTCGGAGTGCAGCCGCTTGCTGTCGCCACGAGCGCCCGGCACCCGGCCGTAGAGGGCGAACGCGATCGCGTCGAGCACCGTCGTCTTGCCCGCGCCGGTGTGCCCGTGCAGCAGGAACAGCCCGTCGCCGCCGAGCGCGTCGAAATCCACGACGGTCGATTCGGCGAACGGGCCGAACGCGACCATCTCCAGCCGGTGCAGTCTCACGCCGCACCGCCGCCCGTCCCGGCGGAGCGCGGATGCCTCACGCCGTCACTTCCAGGGACTCGGCACCGTCGAGGCCGGAGTCGAGCCGCCGCGTGTCGGGTTCGTGCACCGCGGCCGCCAAGGCGCGTTCCACCCACACCATCTCCCCTTCGCTCGGCTCGCCACGCACGTCGGTCAGGAAACTCGCCGCCACCTCGGCGTCGCGGCGGCCGTGCACCCGCTCGCGATAACGCAGCTCCGGATTGCCCTCGGGCCGTGCCCATTCCACGTGCACCGCGTGCGGGAACCGCTCGCGCAGCTTACGCATGGGATCGACCGGCCTGGTGGGGTCGGTGAGGGTGGCCGAGACGTAGTGCGCCTGCGCGTCGGCGTACCGCTCGTCGGTGAGCAACTCGTCGAGGGTGCCGGTGAGCTTGCTGAGCCCGCGCACCACCGGCAGATCGTGCCTGCGCACCTCGGCCAGGCCGGTCGCGTCGAGATCGAGGATCCAGACCGCCTTGCGGTGCGAGTTCTCGGCGAACGAGTACGGCAGCGGAGACCCGCTGTAGCGCACCGAGTCCGACAGCGTCTGCGGCGAATGCAGGTGTCCCAGCGCCACATAGTCGATGCCGTCGAACGCCGACATCGACACCGTCTCCACCCCGCCGACGGAGATGGAACGTTCCGACCCGGTCGCCGCACCGCCGACGACGAACGCGTGCGCGAGCACCACCGACCGGGTGCCCGGGCGGTCGGCGAGATCGGCACGGACCCGGCCCATCGCCGCGTCCAGGATCTCCGCGTGCGAGCGCGCCTGTGGCACACCGAGTTCGACGCGGGTGATCTCCGGTTCCAGATACGGGATGCCGTAGAACGCCACCGGACCGTGCGCGTCGTCGAGCAGGACCGGCCTGCCCGCGTCGGCCACCCGGGTGCACAGATGCAGTCCGCCGGCGGCGGCGAAACTGGCGCCTGCGCCGAGCCGGGCGGGCGAATCGTGATTGCCCGAGGTGGCCACGATCCGCGCGCCCGCGGCCCGGATGGCTTCGAAACCGGCGTTGCAGACGGCGATGGCGTCGGCGTTCGGGATGGAGCGGTCGTAGATGTCGCCGGGCACGACCACCACGTCGACCGACTCGGCCGTCACCAGTTCGGCGATCGATGCCAGCACCAGCGCCTGGTCGGCCAGCAGGTCGACACCGTGGAAGGTGCGCCCGATGTGCCAGTCGGAGGTGTGCAGGATCCGCATGCGGCGAAACTTAGGCCACACCCCCGACAGAATTCAATCGACGCACCCCGCGAGGGTCGCCGCCCGGCGTGGCGTCGGCGTGGCACCACGCCCGGGTTGCCCGGTGATTGCGAGTTTGTCGGTGCCCTCGGGCACTATCGCGGCTATGACCGCCTCGATGCTCGTCGCGCTCGTCTTGGTATTCGCTGCCGGGTTCGGTCTCGGCTGGTTGGGGCATACCGCCCGCGGTGGTCAGCGCACCGCGGCCGCGGAGGCCAGGCTCGCTGCCGCGGGCGACAATCAACGATTGCTGCAACAGTCGTTGCACGCGGCGAACGAGGATGCGGCACGGCGGCATTCGGCCGCGATCGGCGCGCTGGTCGACCCGCTGCGCGACGCGGTCGGCGCGCTCGAGCAGCACATCCGCCAAGTGGAGCATCATCGGATCGACGCGTACTCCGGCCTGCGCGAACAGGTCGCGGGGATGCAGCGCACCTCGCATCGGCTCTCCGATCAGACCGGCCAGCTGGTGGCGGCCCTGCGCGCGCCGCAGGTGCGGGGGCGCTGGGGCGAGATCCAGCTGGAGCGTGTCGTCGAGCTGGCGGGCATGACCAGGCACTGCGATTTCGACACCCAGGTGCACCGCGCGGGCGCCGGGGATCGCGGCGGCGTGCGGCCGGATCTGGTGGTGCGGCTGGCGGGCGGCAGACACATCGTCGTCGATGCGAAGGTCCCCTTCACCGCCTACCTCGACGCGGCCACCACCGACGACCCCACCGCCCGCGACCAGCTGCTGGCCCGGCACGCCAAACACCTGCGCGCCCACGTCGACCAGCTGGCCGACAAGGCCTACTGGGCGGCCTTCGATCCGGCCCCGGAGTTCGTGGTCCTGTTCGTCCCGGGCGACCCGTTCCTCGACGCCGCCCTCACCACCGACGCGGGCCTGCTGGAGTACGCGTTCGGCCGGAACGTGATCCTGGCAACCCCCACCACCTTGATCGCGCTGCTGCGCACGGTCGCGTTCAGCTGGCGGCAGGAAGCGCTGTCCCGGGACATGGCAACGGTGCAGCAATTGGGCAAGGAGCTCTACACCAGGGTCGGCAAGGTGGCCGAACACCTGGACAATCTCGGGGTGAATCTCGGTAAGGCCGTGGCCGCTTTCAACGCGACGGTGGGCTCGGTGGAGTCGCGGGTGCTGGTCACCGCGCGCCGGATGCACGATCTCGGCATCGCCGATCAGGAGCTGCCGGCAATCCGGCCGACCGAGGCCAGACCACGGGTCGTCGCCTTCGCCGACGCCGAGGATCGGTACTGAGATCCCCGTGCCGCGGCGCCCGGGGCCGGGTTGTGCGGTTAGTGTCATGGGGTGGCTGCTTCCCAACGTGCGCGACCCCGGGTGCCCGCGCCGCAACGTTCGATCCTGCCCTCGGTGCCCGGCGTCCCCGCCTGGGGCGCGATTCTGCTCGCGGCGGGCATGACGGCGTTCGGGTTCCTGATCGACGCGCTCGGGGGCGAGACCTACCCGACGACGACGTTCTCGGCGCTGTATGTGCTCGGCTGTGTGCTCGCCGTGTGCGCCGTGCGGTTCCGCGGGCTGTTCTCCACCATGGTCATGCCGCCGCTGCTGCTGTTCGTCGCGGTGCCGGTGGCCTGCCAGATGCTGGGTGGACGCGCCACCACCTCCATCAAAGACGTGCTGATGAATCTCGTCATCCCGCTGGTGGAACGCTTCCCGACGATGATGCTGGCGACCGTGCTCGTCCTGGCGATCGGTGGCGCCCGGATCGCGCTGGCCCGGCGCTCCCCCGCGACGGCAGGGGCCGCCACGCCCGAACGCCGTGCCGAACGCAAGACCGAGCGCAAGCCCGTCAAACGACGTCGCCCCGAGACCCTCGACGACGCGGCCCGCGGCAAGCGCACCCGCCGCGGCACCGCCGTCCTGGACGACCCGGTCACCACGGTCGACATGGCGAGCCCCGCCCGCCGTCCCGCGCGCCCGGCCGAGCCCAAGCGGGCCCCGGCCGCCGCCAGGACCAGGGAACCGCGCGCCGCCCGTGGCGCCGCGGCCCCGCGCGAGGCCGAACCGGCCCGCACCCAGCGCCGCCGCGGCGACGCCCCACCGCATCCGCAGCCGAACGTGCGCTACCGCGACCGCGCCGACACCGGCCGTACCGAACGGCGCAGGCCGGACAACGTCTAGAGAAGAAGGAAGCCCCGCCGCGAGTACGCGGCGGGGCTTCTTTGTCAGGCGGTGTCAGGCGTCGCGGCGCGAAGCGCGCAGCTCGCGCGGCAGCGAGAACACCAGGGTCTCGTTGGCGGTCGTCACCGGCTGCACCTCGCCGAAACCGTGTTCGGCCAGCAGGTCGAGCACGCCGGTGACCAGGATCTCCGGCACCGAGGCGCCCGAGGTGATGCCCACGGTCCGCACGCCGTCGAGCCAGGCCAGGTCGACCTCGCGGGCGTAGTCGACCAGGTAGGCCGCTCGCGCGCCTGCGCCGAGGGCGACCTCCACCAGGCGCACCGAGTTGGAGGAGTTGCGCGAGCCGACCACGATCACCAGATCGCATTCGGGCGCCATCGCCTTCACCGCGGTCTGCCGGTTGGAGGTGGCGTAGCAGATGTCGTCGCTGGGCGGGTCCTGCAGCGTGGGGAACCGCTCACGCAGGCGCTGCACGGTCTCCATGGTCTCGTCGACCGACAGCGTGGTCTGCGAGAGCCAGATCACCTTCGCGGGATCGCGCACGGTGACCTTGTCCACCGAGTCGGGACCGTCGACCAGCTGCACGTGCTCGGGCGCCTCACCAGCGGTGCCCTCGACCTCCTCGTGGCCTTCGTGGCCGATCAGCAGGATGTCGTAGTCGTCGCGGGCGAAACGCTTGGCTTCCTGGTGCACCTTGGTGACCAGCGGACAGGTGGCGTCGATCGTGCGCAGGTTCCGTTCGGCGGCCGTCTCGTGCACGATCGGCGCGACACCGTGGGCCGAGAACACCACGAGCGCGCCCTCGGGCACCTCGTCGGTCTCGTCGACGAAGATCACGCCGCGCTCACGTAGCGTCTCCACCACGTGCCGGTTGTGCACGATCTCCTTGCGGACGTAGATCGGGGCGCCGTGCTTGTCCAGCGCCTTCTCCACGGTCTCGACGGCGCGGTCGACGCCGGCGCAGTAGCCGCGCGGCTCGGCCAGCAGCACGCGCTTGCCACCGGCAGCCGACGCGCCCGCGGAGCGCGCGATACCGACGTTCAAGGGAATTGCCGAGGTCATAGTCCACAGCTTACGTGCGCCGCGCGGGCGGGATCAGGGCGGATAGAGGGGCGAAAGTCACATCGGGGGCGCCTGGACCTTTGCATCACAGGCCGTTTGCGGCAGGCTGGGACCATGTTTCGTCCTCCGTTCCTGGCCAGGGTCGCCGCCGGTGCCGCGGTCTACGCCTTAGAAGAGACCCGGCGGCTACCCGTCGCCGCCGTCAATTTCCCGATCACCGCGATCAGTCGCGTGCTGCAGACCACGATGCACGTGCAGCAGTTCGTCACCAGTCTCGCGCTCAAGGGCGACCTGGTGTTCGAGCGTCTGGGTTCGGCTCCGCAGGAGCAGCCCGAGTGGGCCACCTTCGACGAGGACATCGCGCCCGAGCCCGCCGTGGCCACCAACGGCCATGCCAGCCGCTTCGATCTGTTCACCGAGGAGACCCCGGTCGAGCAGACCAACGGCAAGGCCGCCCCGGCCTCGCTGCTGCTGCTCGAGTCCGAGGAGCGGGCCGCCGAGCCGGAGCCCGAGCCGGTCGTCACGGCGGAGCCCGAGGAGGTGCAGGCCCCCGAGGTCGCCATCCGCTACGACTACCCCGCGATGACGCTGGCCCAGCTGCGCGCCCGGCTGCGCATGCTGACCGTCGAGGAGCTGGCCCAGCTGCTGGCCTTCGAGCAGCAGACCCGCGCCCGCGCCCCGTTCGTCACCATGCTGACCAACCGCATCGCGACCGTGCAGGCCCAGTAAGGCTGTCCGCAGGCCTCGAAGCGGCCGCGACCCGCCGGTCGCGGCCGCTTTTGTTTGTGTCGGTAGCGCCGCGTATACCTGACGTATGACTGAGGACGGCGCACCCGCGGGCTCGGCTGCCGTGCAGTCCGACGCGCCGGGCAGTTCGGCCGAGCAACCGTGGCCGGTGCGGTCGATCGCGGTGAAGGTCGCGCAGTGGATCGACCGGCTCGGCAGCGTCTGGGTGGAGGGGCAGGTCACCCAGATCAACCTGCGCCCGGGCACCCGCACGGCGTTCCTGGTGCTGCGCGACACCTCGGCGGACATGTCGCTGTCGGTGACCTGCGATCCGGACCTGTTGCGCCGCAGCCCTGTTCCGCTCACCGAGGGCAGCCGGGTGGTGGTCTACGGCAAGCTGCAGTTCTTCACCGGGCGCGGCACGCTGTCGCTGCGGGTCACCGAGATCCGCCCGGTCGGCATCGGCGAACTGCTGGCCCGCATCGAACGGCTCAAGGCGCTGCTGGCCGCGGAAGGCCTGTTCGACGCGCGCCGCAAGCGGCCGCTGCCGTTCCTGCCCGGCACCGTCGGGCTCATCACCGGGCGGGCGAGCGCCGCCGAACGCGACGTGCTCACCGTGGCCCAGAACCGCTGGCCCGCAGTCCGTTTCATCGTCGAGAACACGGCGGTGCAGGGTCCGACGGCGGTGCCGCAGATGCTGGAGGCGCTCGCCGCGCTGGACCGTAACCCGGCTGTCGACGTCATCGTGCTCGCGCGGGGCGGCGGCAGCACCGAGGACCTGCTGCCGTTCTCCGACGAGGCGCTGTGCCGGGCCATCGCCGCCGCCACCACCCCGATCGTCAGCGCGATCGGCCACGAACCCGATTCCCCGCTCAGCGATCTGGTCGCCGATGTCCGCGCCGCCACTCCGACCGACGCCGCCAAGCGCATCGTCCCCGACGCCGCCGCCGAACTCGCCGGCGTGCGCGAGATGCGGGCCCGCTCCGCCGCCGCGCTGCGCGGCTGGGTGCAGCGCGAAGCCCACCTCATCGCCCAGTTGCGCTCGCGCCCGGTGCTGGCCGATCCGCTGCGCGAGCTGCGGCACCGGCACGACGAGGTGGAACGGCTGCGCGCCCAGGCCCGCCGCACGGTCGAGCAGACCCTGCGTACCGAGTCGACCGCGGCCGCGCATCTGCGGGAGAAACTCACCGCGGTGGGCCCGGCCGCGACGCTGGCCCGTGGTTACGCTGTCGTGCAGCGCGTGGCCGGACCGGAACGGCACGTTGTCCGCGCGATCGACGACGCCCCCGCGGGCAGCCAGCTGCGCATCCGCGTCGCCGACGGCGCCGTCAGCGCCGCCGCGCTCGGCACCCAGCGCCTGACACCAGCCACCGACGACAAGGGGAAATGATCGTGCCCGACGCCGGAACCGAGCCCACCGACACCCTCGCCGAGATCGCGGGCTTCGGCTACGAACGCGCCCGCGACGAGCTGGTGAACGTGGTCAAGATGCTGGAACAGGGCGGCCTCGACCTCGACGACTCGCTGGCCCTGTGGGAACGCGGCGAAGCGCTGGCCAGCCGCTGCGAACAGCACCTGGCCGGTGCGCGCAAGCGCGTGGAGGACGCCATCGCGCACGCCGACGAGGCGGGCGAGTAGGTCCGGCCGCTACTTCGCCAGCGGCGCGGCGACCGTGATCGCCTCGGCCAGCGTGGCGAACGCGGCCTCGTTGCCCGCGCCGGTGATCAGGATCCGGACACCGTCCAGGTCGGTGATCCAGCCGGACTCCTCGGTCGGCTCGCTGTAGACGACCCATCGGTGCCCGGCGATGTCCTGCGTGCCGGTGGGATAGCGCGAGCCGAGCACGTGCCGCGACAGCGCCTCCTCCGACGCGGAGGTCTGTGAGTACCGCATGTAGGTGCCCTGCGGAGTGATGTAACCGACGGTGCTCACCGGACCACCGCCGGTGGTGACGATGGTGTCGCGGCTGCCCGAGTTCGACACCCAGTCCTGCGGCAGGTCCGGATTGCGGATCGCGAACGGCAGCGATCGGGCGTCCGACTTCAGCGCGGCGTCGGCATCGAAAAACGGCACCTGACCTTGGGTCGGGCCGTTCGTGGCCACCGTGCACTGGCTCGCGGCGCCCGCCAGCACGATCGCGATCAACACCAACGGGATCAGCGACCAGAACAGGTCGCGATAGTCGTTGAAGATCCGGTGTTTCTGCTGGGCCACGGCTACCAGTATCCACTCGCCGGTGACCAGGCCCGCCACGGGGCTTCGCAGGTCGTGCACGGCCGTGCCGATCCTAATGCGACAATTGCCGCGTACACCGACGCCAAGGAGGCACTCCGCAATGACGGCATCTTCGCCCGCCCCCAGCCGCCGCGAGGCACCCGACCGTAACCTCGCACTCGAGCTGGTCCGCGTCACCGAGGCAGGCGCGATGGCAGCGGGCCGCTGGGTCGGCCGCGGAGACAAGGAAGGTGGCGACGGCGCCGCGGTCGACGCGATGCGCCAGCTGGTCAGCTCCGTGTCCATGCAGGGCGTCGTCGTGATCGGTGAGGGCGAGAAGGACGAAGCGCCCATGCTGTACAACGGCGAGGCGGTCGGTGACGGCACCGGTCCCGAGGTCGACTTCGCGGTCGACCCGATCGACGGCACCACCCTGATGTCGAAGGGCTCCCCCGGCGCCATCTCGGTCCTCGCGGTCGCCGAGCGCGGCGCCATGTTCGACCCGTCGGCCGTGTTCTACATGCACAAGATCGCCGTGGGCCCCGACGCCGCCGGCTCGATCGACATCACCGCCCCCATCGGCGAGAACATCCGCCGCGTCGCCAAGGCCAAGAAGTCCTCGGTCTCCGACCTCACCGTCTGCATCCTGGACCGCCCCCGGCACGCCGAGATCATCCAGCAGACCCGTGACGCGGGCGCCCGCATCCGCCTGATCTCCGACGGTGACGTCGCCGGCGCCATCGCCGCCGCCCGCCCCGAGTCCGGCGTGGACATCCTCGTCGGCATCGGCGGTACCCCCGAGGGCATCATCGCCGCCGCCGCGCTGCGCTGCCTCGGCGGTGAGCTGCAGGGCATGCTCGCCCCCAAGGACGACGAAGAGCGCCAGAAGGCCATCGACGCGGGCCACGACCTGGACCGCGTCCTGTCCACCACCGACCTGGTGGCCGGCGAGAACGTCTTCTTCTGCGCCACCGGCGTCACCGACGGCGACCTCCTGCGCGGCGTCCGCTACTTCGGCGGCGGCGCCTCCACCCAGTCCATCGTCATGCGCTCCAAGTCCGGCACCGTCCGCATGATCGACGCCTACCACCGCCTCACCAAGCTCCGCGAATACTCCTCCGTCGACTTCGACGGCGACGACAGCGCCAACCCGCCCCTGCCGTGATGTGAAAGGCCGCGCACTTCGGTGCGCGGCCTTTGCACGGTCGTTCGACAGTCGGCCGGACCTCTCGTAAGCAGGAAGCCGATGATCCCCAGCGCATCCTTGGCGATGTTCGCGGTACGCCCCGCCATACCGGCGGAGCTCTACATCGAACGATTCCGGGCGTTGATCTCAGCCGCCGTCGACATTGCCCAGACCGTCGACTTCGATCTGGACGAGCAAATCGCGCTCGACTCGTTGCCCCGATGGTTTCGGGACGCACCGGATTTCGCGAGCACCGAGGGCGCGAACAACTACGTCGCGGCGAACCTGGGACCTCCCTGGGACCCAGCGGAGTGGATCTATTGCTTCGACCCCGACCTGCGCGCATGGACGTGGTGGGACATCACCCGACAACCGGATGGCATCGCCGTTCGGGTCGACACCCGCGGCGAGCCCCACATTCCCCACGGTGAACTGCTCTGGGCGCTCTACGTCTCCGGCGCTCGACACGTCGATCCACTACGCATGGTGGCCATCGACGGCCGCACGAAGTGACCATACGGAATCCGACGTCGGGACGATTGATTGGCGAGCGAAGATCTTCGGGACAAGCTGACCCTGCTCCGAGAGAGACGGGAGCTACGCCGCTTGGTCGACGGCCTGGACGGGATCGACGTTGTCGGATACCGAGATCGCGCCGCGATTTCGAGGGAAGCCCTGGACACACTCCGCAATTTCAATCGACTCTCCACGGTCCCGAACGCCAGAATCGACGACAGCGCCGGGACCGATCGGATCACCGCCTGGTACAAAACGCTCTTGCGAGAGGCGCGGATCGGGTCCCGGTTCTACTGCGGCACCGGCTTGGAAAATTTCCCTTTTTTGGAGTGCGTCGTCGAGGATGGCCGCTGGCTCGCATCTCTTCGTAGCGCTCTTGGCGACAATCTGGATTTCATTGCAGGGGATGAGCGGTCGGTCGCGATGTCATTCGACGACGAGTACGAAATCCTCGGATTCCATCGACTGCTGTGACCCTGGCGGTCGAGTACGACTGGGCACCGCCTGGTCTATTCCCCCTTCGGGGTGTGGGATTTTGCGGGGGTGTGGGGACCCCATTCGGGGCGGGATCGTCCTAGGGTCGAGGCATGGCTGATGACGACGTGCAGTACCGCATCGAGCACGACACGATGGGGGAGGTTCGGGTGCCGGTCGAGGCGTTATGGCGGGCGCAGACGCAGCGGGCGGTGGAGAACTTCCCGATCAGTGGGCGGGGGTTGGAGCGGGCGCAGATCCGGGCCTTGGGGCTGTTGAAGGCCGCGTGTGCGCAGGTCAACAAGGATTTGGGGTTGCTGGATCCGGGGAAGGCGGATGCCATCGTCGCCGCGGCGAACGAGATCGCCGAGGGTCTGCACGACGATCAGTTCCCGATCGATGTGTTCCAGACCGGGTCGGGGACCAGTTCGAATATGAACGCCAACGAGGTGATCGCCTCGATCGCGGCGCGCAACGGGGTGACGGTGCACCCGAACGACGACGTGAACATGTCGCAGTCGTCCAACGACACCTTCCCCACGGCGACGCATCTGGCCGCCACCGAGGCCGTCATCACGGACCTGGTGCCCGCGCTGGAGCATCTGCGGCTGGCACTGCTGGACAAGTCGGAGCAGTGGCGCACGGTGGTGAAGTCGGGGCGCACGCATCTGATGGACGCGGTGCCGGTGACGCTGGGCCAGGAGTTCGGCGGTTACACCCGGCAGATCGAGGCGGGTATCGAGCGCGCGCTGGCCACGCTGCCCCGGCTGGGTGAGCTGCCGATCGGCGGCACCGCGGTCGGGACGGGGCTCAACGCGCCGGCCGGGTTCGGCACCAAGGTCGTGGCGGAGCTGGTGCGCGCCACCGGGATCGACGCGCTGCGCGAGGCTCGCGACCACTTCGAGGCCCAGGCCGCGCGCGACGGGCTGGTCGAGGCCTCCGGCGCGCTGCGCACCGTCGCGGTGAGCTTGACCAAGATCGCCAATGACATCCGCTGGATGGGTTCGGGCCCGCTGACCGGTCTGGGCGAGCTCCAGCTGCCGGATCTGCAGCCCGGTAGTTCGATCATGCCCGGCAAGGTGAATCCCGTTCTGCCCGAGGCTGTCACGCAGGTGGCGGTGCAGGTGGTCGGCAACGACGCCGCCATCGCGTTCGGCGGCGCGAGCGGCGCGTTCGAGCTCAATGTCTACATTCCGGTGATGGCGCGCAACCTGCTGGAGTCGATCCGCCTGCTGGCCAATGTCTCCCGGCTGTTCGCCGACAAGTGTGTCGTGGGCCTGGTCGCCAACGAGGAGCACCTGCGCACGCTGGCCGAGTCCTCACCGTCGATCGTCACCCCGCTCAATTCGGCCATCGGCTACGAGGAGGCGGCGGCGGTGGCCAAACAGGCTCTGCGGGAGAAGAAGACGATCCGGCAGACGGTCATCGACCGTGGGCTGACCCCGGACAAGCTCTCGGTCGAGGAACTCGATCAGAAGCTGGACGTGCTCGCGATGGCGAACGTGGATCGCGAGTCCTGATCGGCACGCGAACGGCCGTCACCCCGAGGGAGTGACGGCCGTTCGCGTCGGGACGGTCAGGCCAGGTGCGCCAGTTCGGCGCGGGCCTTCTCGCCTTCCTCACTGAAGTCGGTGCGGGTGAAGATGTTCCAGCGCTTCAGCAGCGGCCCGAACACCAGCTCGCCTTCCTTGGCCCGGTCGTAGATGCCGGCCTCGGCCAGGGCCTCGTCGCTGGAGCCGCCGCCGGGCAGCTCCACCTGCGGGACACGGAAGGTCGCGACCTGGTCGGCGATGGCCCGCACGGCCTGGTCGGGGACCAGATCGAGGGCGGCGGCGACGAGGGCGGCGAAGAAGTCGGCCTGCAGCGCGTCGTCGGCGGCCAGCTTCTCGGCGATGGCGGTGACGATCGGGTTCTCGCCGAGGGCGGCGGTGTTGCGGTGCCGGATGGCGGCGGCCTGCTCCTCGAGGGCGCAGGTGGTGAGCACCTCGATCAGGTGCAGCGGGGGACGGTTGAAGCCGTCGGTCATGTGCGCCATGCGAGCCCGTTCCAGGGCCACCGGATCCACCGCGCGGGTCACCATCAGGTAGTTGCGGATGAGGATCTCGTGGCGGTTCTCCTCGGCCGTCCACCGGCCGACCCAGCGCCACCACGGACCGGTGCGCAGATGCTTGCCGAGTTCCCGGTGGTAGGACGGCAGGTTGTCGGCGACCAGGACGCTCACCGTCAGCGCGAGCTTGGCGGTCTCGCTCAGCTCGGACTGCTCGGGGGTCCAGTCGGTGCCGCCGAGGAAGGCGAAGTTGCGCCCGTCGGCCCACGGCACGAACTCGTGCGGCTGCCAGCCCTCGGCCACCTCGGTGTGCCGAGCCAGGTTGGTTTCCACCACATCCGCGAGCGAGTCCAGCAGCTCGCGGTCGGTCAAAGTTTTCTGCACTCCGACAACCTAGCCGGTCGGCCGCAAGCGCGGGGACCTACACGGTGATCAGGTCCCCGCGCCGGGGCCGGGCATCGGAGCTACTTCTTGGTCACCGTGGTCTCGCCGTTGACCCAGACGATGGTGCCGCCGGTGAACTCGCTCTGCTTGCCGCCGTTGGCGGTGTTCGTCTCGTCGGAGGTCGGGTAGCCGAGCGGACCGTTGGCGCCGCCCTCGTCCTCCCACGTCTCGCGGATGTCACCCCAGACGATGTGGGCGCCGGAGTCCGAGCTCCAGTAGATGGTGCCGCCCTCGAAGTCCTGGTACTGGCCGCCGTTGGGGCCTGCCTCCTGGGCTTCCTCCGGCGCGCCGAGCGGGCTGGTGGCGCCACCGGCGGCGACGTACTTCTTGTAGACCTCGCCGGAGACGGTGATGTCGCCGTTCGGGGTGGAGATGGTGGTGGACTCACCGGCGGCCGTCGCGCTGGTGGTGGGGGTGGCCGTGCCGGTGCCGCTCTCGTCGGCGTCGGGTGTGGTGGTCATGCCGCCCATACCGGTGGTGGTGGTCGAGCCGGCCCCGCCCATGGCCGAGGTCACCGAGCCGACGGTGTCCTTGGCCTTGTCCTGATCTTCGTCGCTGCAGCCCGCGGCGAGCAGCAGACCGGCCGCGGCGAGGACCGCGGCGCCTCCAGCGGCAGTACGTCGAGCGAAGTGGTTCATATCCATCCTCTCGCGAGTGGCCCCCCGGGGGCACGCCCCCGGAATGGAGCCTGGCCGACATCCGCAACGGCCCGGCGGAACGTTGTTCGCCGAGCCGTTGCTGGATTGGTGTCGCCGCGGATAATACCCACTGTTCGCGGTAATCAAACGCAATCAGGCCCGCGACGCGGCCCGATTGCCGAGATTACGCGTTGGGGCCGTACTCCTCGAGCATCTCGGTCACCAGCGCCGCGATCGGCGAACGCTCGGACCGGGTGAGCGTGATGTGCGCGAAAAGCGGGTGTCCCTTGAGCTTTTCGATCACCGCCGCCACACCGTCGTGCCTGCCGACCCGCAGATTGTCGCGCTGGGCGACATCGTGAGTGAGCACCACCCGCGAGCCCGTGCCGAGCCGGCTCAGCACCGTCAGCAGCACATTGCGTTCGAGCGACTGCGCCTCGTCGACGATCACGAAGGAATCGTGCAGCGAGCGGCCGCGGATGTGGGTCAGCGGCAGCACTTCGAGCATGTCGCGGCTGAGCACCTCCTCCATCACCTCGCGGCTGGCCAGCCCGTCGAGCGTGTCGAAGACGGCCTGGGCCCACGGGCCCATCTTCTCGCTCTCCGAACCGGGCAGATAGCCCAGTTCCTGCCCGCCCACCGCGTACAGCGGCCGGAACACGACCACCTTGCGCTGTGTCCGCCGTTCCAGCACCGCCTCGAGGCCCGCGGTCAGCGCGAGCGCCGACTTACCGGTGCCCGCCCGGCCGCCCATCGACACGATGCCGATGCTCTCGTCGAGCAGCAGATCGAGCGCGATGCGCTGTTCGGCCGAGCGGCCGTGCAGGCCGAAGGCCTCCCGCTCGCGCACCAGCTGCACCCGCTTGTCCGGGGTGACCCGGCCCAGCGCGCTCGAGCTGCTACCGAGCAGCCGGATCCCGGTGTGGCAGGGCAGTTCCCGCGCCTCGTCCAGGTCGATCACCGAATCGGCGTAGAGCTGGTCGATCTGGGAGCCCGCGACGTCGAGTTCGACCATCCCGCTCCACCCGGAGGTCACCACGTCCTGGGCGTGGTACTCGTCGGCGGACAGGCCGACCGCGCTCGCCTTGACCCGCAGCGGGATGTCCTTGGACACCAGCACCACCTCCGCGCCCTCGGCCGCGAAGTTCAGCGCGCAGGCCAGGATGCGGGAATCGTTGGTCTCCGAACGGAATCCGGCGGGCAGCACCGACGGGTCGGTGTGGTTGAGCTCCACCTGAAGAGTGCCGCCGTCGGTGCCGATCGGGAGCGGCTGATCGAGCCTGCCGTGGTTGACCCGCAGGTCGTCGAGCATGCGCAGGGCTTCCCTGGCGAACCAGCCGAGTTCGTGGTGGTGCCGCTTGGCCTCCAATTCACTGATCACGACCAGCGGCAGAACCACCTGGTGTTCGCCGAACCTGGTGACGGCCCACGGATCCGAGAGCAGGACCGAGGTGTCGACGATGAAAGTCTTGCGACCGGAACGCGAGGGGCGGACCCCCTTCTTCGAGGCCGAGGCCGTGTGCATCGCGGGGGCGGAAACGGAGCGTGCAGCAGTCACGGTGGGCTCCTTATGTGTTCGCACGGCACCCGCGCGAACGATCTCGCTGGACCGGTCCGTCCTGGTAGGCGGCTTGATCAGCCGCCACGAGGGCCGGGTGCCGGCCCTCTCGCACTGAGTAGCTCAGTCACGGTCAGGACCTCCCGTACGAGCCACACCGACGCGGCCCGCATCACCGACGCTACCGGTCGGCGCCCGGCCGCGCTGCCGGACAGCCGGACGTGTCCGTGAATTTGTCGTTAACCGGCGCCGACGCGAAGGATCCGCCACCGCGGTGTCGGCGAGCGCTAGAGTCGAAGCATGGCCGAGGACGAGGATCTGGCGAAACTGTCGTCGAAGGAACTGCACGACCGTGCGGTGAAGACGGCCGTGCGCCGCGGCGACGTGAAGTTCCTGTGGGACCTGCTCAAGGCGATTCCGGCCGCGCAGGCCGAGGCGGGCGACATCGGCGAGAGCGAGGCCGACATCAAGTACGTGCTGCCGATGATCGACGACTACTTCCACGCCGGCGACGGAAAACTGGCCGATGTGCTGCGGCCGACGTACCTGGACTACCTGAGCAAGCACCGGTAGTCCCCGGCGGGATCAGCGGCGCAGCACCGCCCGCGCCGCACCGACGACGGTGCCGCGCGCCACGTTGCCCATGCTGAAGTGGTCGTCCCACAGCACGATCCGGCCCTCGCGCACCTCGAAGGTGCCGGTGACCCAGAAGCCGATCCGGACCGGTCCGGCCCGCAGGTAGTCGGTGCGGTCGGTGAGCACGATGGGGCCGTCGGCCGCGATGTGGTGGATCTCGGCCCAGAAGCCGAACGCGGGCCGTTCCAGGCCGCGCAACACCTGGGCGACCCGCTGCTTGCCGCGCAGGGTCGGCAGGCCGGTGTTCTTCCAGACGATCGCCGGGTCGAGCAGCTCGAGCGCCTCGTCGACGGCGTCGACGGCGAACGCGGCGAAGAACTCCCGCACGACGGTGACGGCGTTCTCCGGCAGCTCCGGTTGGTCGGTCATGCTGCGAGCCTAGGACGTTCGCCCGCGCCAGACCAGACCCGGCGCGCTACCCACTCGTAGCACGCCGGTCGATGAGCACGGCGAGCCCGTCCAGGATCCGGTCGACGCCGTAGTCGAAGGCCGCGCCGGGTGCCGCGCCCGCGCCGACGGCCGCCGCCTCCTCGGCGAAGGCCGCCTCGACGGCGGGGAACCGGCCACCGGCCGCGGCCATCATGGCGGTGAACTGCTCGGCGAACTGGATGGCACCGTCGCCGTCGCCGACCGATTCGACCTGCTGGGCCAGGCTGCGGGCGTGCCCGTTGAGCAACACGATGGTGTCGAGCCGTTCGGGACCGGTGAGGCCGGTGCCCGCCAGCGCGGCGACGGCCGCCTCGGTCCAGCCCATCTCGTTCGGACCCAGCGGCCGGATCCCGAGGGTGAGCTCGATGGTCCACGGGTGGGCCCGGTAGCGCGCGAAGATCGCCTCGATCCACTGCCGCAGTCCACTGCGCCAGGACGCGCCGTCCAGTCGCGGCGCCTCCCCCATCGCCGTGTCCAGCATCAGCGCGGTGAGCTGCTCCTTGCCCGGCACGTACCGGTACAGCGACATCTTGGTGAAGCCGAGCCGCTCGGCCAGCCGCTGCATCGACAGCGCGGCCAGTCCCTCCGCGTCCACCAGCGCGATCGCCTCGGCGACGATGCCCGCCAGCGTGAGGGCGGGTTTCGGGCCGCGCTTGGGCCGCTGGGCGGTGCCCCAGAGCAGTTCGACGGTGGTCGGCGCTGGCATCGATCGATCCTCTCGAATTCCCGGTTGACGCGGAACTGTGTCTACCATACTCTAATCAGCATCCACCGGATACAGTTTCCATCGGACACCAATCTTTCGAGGGGCACACCATGCGCAACCAGACCGTTCTCATCTCCGGCGCGAGCATCGCCGGGCCCGCCCTGGCCTACTGGCTGCATCGCTACGGCTTCGCCGTCACCGTCGTCGAGCGGGCGCCCGCGCTGCGCCCCGGCGGCCAGGCCGTCGACTTCAAGGGCCGCACCCACCTCACCGTGCTCGAGCGAATGGGCATCCTCGACGCCGTCCGCGCCCGCCGCACCGGCACCACCGACCTGGCCTTCGTCGACGACGACGGCCGCGAACTGGCGCAGCTGTCCGGCGACTTCACCGGCGGCGACATCGAGATCCTGCGCGGCGACCTGGCCGAGATCCTGTACGCACGGACCGCCGACACCGTCGACTACGTCTTCGGCGACACCGTCACCGCGCTCACCGACACCGAGTCCGGTGTGCGCGTGGAATTCGAGCGCGGGCCGTCACGCACCTTCGACCTGGTCATCGGTGCCGACGGAATCCATTCGCGGGTAAGGCGATTGGCCTTCGGTCCGGAGTCCGACTACGTGCACCACCTCGGTCACTACTACTGCGTGGCAGGCACCAGCCGCTGGGCCGACGCCGCCCTGCCGCGCGAGCGGGCGCGCGGCTACGCCCACAACACCCCGGGCAAGCTCGCGGTCGACGGCGGGTCCAAGGCACAGCAGATGTACCTGTTCGCCAGTCCCACACTGGAATACGACCGCGACGACATCGACGCCGCGCGCCGCGTCATCACCACGACCTACGCGGACACCGGCTGGCACGTCCCGCGCATGCTCGCCGATCTGGCCGAGTTCGACGAGGTGTACCTCGACTCGATCAGCCAGGTCAGGATGGACGGCGCCTACACCCGTGGACGCGTGGCGCTGGTCGGCGACTCGGCCTACGGCAACACGCTGGCCGGCTTCGGCACCGGACTGGCCGTCGTCGGCGCCTATGTTCTGGCGGGCGAACTCGCATGCGCAGCAGGCGATCACGTGGCCGCGTTCGACGCCTACGAACGGATCATGCGCCGCTACGCCAAGATCGCGGGCAATTCGAACACCGGACGGTTCCTCGCGCCGAAGACCGCGCTCGGCATCAAGGCCCGCAACTGGTTCCTCGGCTCGCCCCTGTTCACGCTCATGCTGAAATACGGCGACAAGGCAGCCAACGACATCGACCTGATCGACTACCCGAGTCTGGTCGCCGCGACGGCATCACACCCTTGACCTGGAGTGCACTCCAAGTTCTATGGTCGTCGGCATGAGCATTCGCCTCGGCTACCAGATGCCCAACTTCAGCAACACGTCCTCGGTGCGCGAACTCTTCCCCACGGTGATCGCGCAGGCCAGGGCGGCGGAGGCGGCGGGCTTCGACGCCGCCTTCGTGATGGACCACTTCTATCAGCTGCCCGGGATCGGCAGCCCGGACGAGCCGATGCTCGAGGCCTACACCGCGCTCGGCGCGCTCGCCACGGCCACCGACCGAATCCAGTTGTCCACCTTGGTCACCGGCAACACCTACCGCAATCCGGCGCTGCTGGCCAAGACCGTCACCACCCTCGACGTGGTCAGCGGCGGGCGGGCCGTGCTCGGCATCGGCGCGGGCTGGTTCGAACTCGAACACCAGCAGTACGGCTTCGAGTTCGGCACCTTCACCGAACGCTTCCAGCGGCTCGAGGAGGCGCTGGCGATCATCGCGCCCATGCTGCACGGACAGCGACCCACCGTCGACGGCGCCTGGTACCGCACCGAGAACGCCATGAACGAGCCGCGCGTCCGCGACGACCTGCCGATCATGCTGGGTGGTGGCGGCGAGAAGAAGACCTTCGCCCTGGCCGCCCGCTACGCCGACCACCTCAACATCATCGCCAACGCCTCCGAACTGCCACGCAAGGTCGAGGCCCTGCACCAGCGCTGCGCCGAAGCCGACCGCGACCCGGCCACCCTGGAAACCAGCTTCCTCGCCTTCGTCATCGCCGACGAGGACGGCGACCGCGCCCGCAAACAGCAGGCCGACATGCTGGCCCGCTACGGCATCGACCTGTCCACCCTCTCTCCCGCCGAGATCCGCGCCACCCCCGCCGACCGCCAATTCGTCGGCACCCCGGACGAAGTCGCCGAACAGATCCAGACCCGTGTCCTCGACCATGGCATCGACGGCGTCATCGTCAACATGATCACCAACGGCCACGAGCCGGGCGTCATCGAAGCAGCAGCCAAAGCGTTGCGCCCCTTGGTGAGCTGACCTACCACCCCACGCTCACCCGCCCGCGCTGCCCACCACGGCACCGCGGGCGGTTGCGCGTTTCCGGCTATGTTGGCACTCCG
The DNA here is from genome assembly GCF_900637185.1 of Nocardia asteroides. Lineage (NCBI taxonomy): Bacteria > Bacillati > Actinomycetota > Actinomycetes > Mycobacteriales > Nocardiaceae > Nocardia > Nocardia asteroides. Next base: position 6,593,442 of record NZ_LR134352.1, read on the forward strand.
GATCCGAAGAACCGGTGCGCAATCCTCGCCCCGGCGAGGGAACCGAACCGAGGGTCCGTGCGTCCAACCGATAGAACACGAAAGTGGGGGGTAGATGGCGGTTCAGGAGCAGTTGGGGAGGCGGGCGTGGCATACGCCGCGGACGCTGTGGACGCTGGTGTGGACCACCGCGCGGGCGCTGGCGGTGCTGGTCTGCGGAATTGCCTGTGTGCCAGCGTTTCTGCACTTGGCGGGGACTTCCGGCCCGGCGGGCGAGGCTGATGGGCGGAGCTCCGACGCCGCAGTGTTCGTCTTCCTGGCCATTCTGCCGCTCACGATCACCGGACTGGTCATGACGCGAACCGCGTTTCGCCGGTGGTTGTCGGCGAGGCATCGCTGGCAGGTGTGGAATATCGAGACTCTTCGGCCCCAAATTCAGGAATGGGTCAATCTGCTGGATGACCGGGGGTCAGTCGCAGGCACCTTGGTGCTGCGCAAATGGTCGTCGCGAACATTCGGCGGCGATGACAAGGTCGTCTGGTTCGCCGGGGTGCCGAACAAGGCGGGTCTCATCGCGAAACCGGGCGGAGCGGGCGCGCAGCTGGCTTATCGGTCGCTCTTCTACGTGCCGCCGCGCTTCGGTACCGCCCTGCTGGTCAAGGACAAGTCCGCTCCTCCGATTCCGCAGCCACACAGCACTTCTCCCGCGAAAACACCCGAACCGCCGGGCAAGCACGGCGGGCTCGACGATGCCACTTTCCCGTCACCGCGGAAGCTGCGCCGGACGCTGGCCTATCTGCTCGACGTCGTCGTGCATCTGGCGATCGGGTTCGGTGTCGTGTTCCTCAGCGACGAGGTGACGCGTCACGCCGTGACGCACCAGGATTGGGACAGCACGCAGATCAAGTGGTGGACGATGATCGGGTACTTCCTGCTCGCGTCGTTCGTCGACCGGGTCGTGCTCCAGTCCGTGACACGGACGACGCTCGGCAAAGCCGTGTTCGGACTGGTCATCATCGACCGCGACACCGGCCGCTACCCCCGTGTGGGCCGCCTTCTCGCGGCCTGGTTGGTCGGGGTGATCATGCCGATCCTGGTCCTCGGCAACAGCACCGTTCCCGAACGCCCGGAACGCTATCTGCTCCCCGCCGTGCGGCGGCGTGACGCGCGGCAGGTCTTCGGGACACGGTCCGGTGACCCGGTGGGCGTTACGGGTTGAAACGACGAAACGCCCTCGCCCGCTGGATGATCGGCGGGCGAGGGCGTTCGGTCGGGGGTCGGCTCAGCCGAGCAGGCGCCAGTCCTCGAGGCCCTGGTAGAGCGGGACGCTCTGGGCCAGCTTGGCGACGCGGGCGCGCAGGGTCTCGGTGTCGGAGGTGCCGGCGAGGGCGGCGGCGATGATGTCGGCGACCTCGGTGAACTCGGCGTCGCCGAAGCCGCGGGTGGCCAGGGCGGCGGTGCCGATGCGCAGGCCGGAGGTGACCATCGGGGGGCGCGGGTCGAACGGGACCGCGTTGCGGTTGACGGTGATGCCGACCTCGTGCAGGAGGTCCTCGGCCTGCTGGCCGTCGAGCTCGGAGTTGCGCAGGTCGACAAGGACCAGGTGCACGTCGGTGCCGCCGGTGAGGACGGAGACGCCCTTGTCCTTGACATCGGCGCCGGTCAGACGCTCGGCCAGGATGCGCGAACCCGAGAGGGTGCGCACCTGACGGTCCTTGAACTCCTCGGTCGCGGCGATCTTGAACGCGGCGGCCTTGGCGGCGATCACGTGCATCAGCGGGCCGCCCTGCTGGCCCGGGAACACCGCGGAGTTCAGCTTCTTGGCGAATTCCTGCTTGGCCAGGATCAGGCCGGAGCGGGGGCCGCCGAGGGTCTTGTGCACGGTGGAGGACACCACGTCGGCGTAGGGCACCGGGGAGGGGTGCAGGCCGGCGGCGACCAGGCCGGCGAAGTGCGCCATGTCGACCCACAGGTAGGCGCCGACCTCGTCGGCGATCTCGCGGAACTTCGCGAAGTCCTGGTGGCGCGGGTAGGCCGACCAGCCGGCCACGATCACCTTCGGCTTCGAGGCCTTCGCGATGTCGCGGACCTCGTCCATGTCGATGCGGTGGTCTTCCTTCGACACACCGTAGGAGTGGACGTCGTAGAGCTTGCCCGAGAAGTTCAGGCGCATGCCGTGGGTGAGGTGACCGCCGTGTGCGAGGTCCAGACCCAGCAGGGTCTCGCCCGGGTTCATCAGCGCCATCAGCACCGCGGCGTTGGCCTGCGCGCCCGAGTGGGGCTGCACGTTGGCGAACTCGGCGCCGAAGAGTTCCTTGGCGCGGTCGCGGGCCAGGGTCTCCACCACGTCGACGGCCTCGCAGCCACCGTAGTAGCGACGACCGGGGTAGCCCTCGGCGTACTTGTTGGTGAGCACGGAACCCTGCGCCTGCAGGACCGCGCGCGGCACGAAGTTCTCCGAGGCGATCATCTCGAGGGTGTCGCGCTCGCGGGCGAGCTCGCCCGCCATCGCGGCGGCCAACTCGGGATCGAGCTCACCGAGAGACTGGGTATTCACCGAAGCGGTCGTCTGCGTCACGACCCTCAGTCTATGGGCCGCGCGTGGACGCCCGAGCACGGGGATAGCGCAACACCGGCCGGGCCGCCACCCGGGAGACCCAGGTCACAGGCTTGCGGCCGGGTCGTCGACCGGCCCGACAGGGCGAAACGCGGTAACGGCGGCGGACGCGGTGACCGATGACACAGGTATGAACCCCCTGCCCGTGACCCCGGCCATCGCGCCGGCCAACCCGATCGAGGCGCTGCTGATGCAGCTGAGCTATCTCGTCTGCTCACTGTTCAGCCCCGGCGGTTGCGCCGTCGTCCTGTAGCTCAGACCGGCATCCGCCGGATCGCGCCCGGCGTGAGCGGCTCGTCGAGCAGACGGCCGAATCGCTCGACCCGGTCCTGCGCGTCGACGGCGTTGTCCAGCCAGCCGCCGAGCAGGCGGTAGCCCTCCACGTAGGTGCTGATGTAGGCCCGCCACAGCGGCGAGGACAGGAAGCGCAGCGACTGCCGCGCCCGCTCCGGCGTGGCCAGGCTCCACTGCTGCAGGAACGCCGCCACCTCGTCTTCGCCGCGACGCCGATCGTGCAGCAGCAGCGCCGCGTCCTGGCGCACGCCGAGCAGCCCGGCCGAGGCGGTCGCGAACCGTTCGGCGCGCTCGCCGTCGAATCGCAAGCCCAGGTCGGCGTAGATCTCCTGCGCCCACAGACCCCAGCCCGGTCCGATGATCGACTGCAACGCCAGGTCGGCCAGGCCCTCGGCCATCAGGCACTGCGGGGTGTTGACCAGGAACAGCGTCTGCTCGTCCTCGCCCGCGGCGACCAACCCGGCCTCCTTGCGGCAGTGCTCGGTGTGGTGGCCCGGGTATGCCTCGTGCGCGATGAGCGCGGGCAGGTGCGCCATGTGCTGCTTGAGGTCGGAGTTGATCGCCACCTTGGAGTGGAAATTGCCCAGGTAGTAGTTGAATCCGGACCAGGGCTTGTCGCCGACCACCTCGTAGGTGACGGTCTCGTGGTCGGGCAGCGGATAGCGTTCGCGGACGCGCTCGCGCAGCGCGCTGGAGAACGCCTCGACGCAGACCGCGAGCCGCTCCGGCGGGATCTCGTCACCGCGCCGGTAGGCGGCGGCGCGCTCGGCCAGCGGACCCTCGCCGCCGAGGACCTCGTCCATCAGCCGGTGCGCCGCGCGGTAGTCCTCGGGGTCGCCGGGGGCGATGTCGACGTCGAAGTAGGCGCGGACCTCGTCGACGAAGCCGATGTCCTCCCCGGCGAACTTGCGGGCCGAGCACTCCATCGCCACCAGGTGGGCGTCGAGGAATTCGGTGCGCCGCGCCGACAGCCCGGCGTCGGCCAGGCCCGCGCGCAGGTCGACGGCGCGCCGGACCAGGTCGGCGGGTTCGGGAAGCGGCGCGTTCTCGACGTCGCGGCGCAGCTGCGGATCGCCGGTGTAGGCGTCGACGAAGCCTTCCTCGAGCCGGTCGAAAGCCAGTCCGAGCCGCAGGTATTCGGTGACAAGTGGATGGGACCCCATGCCGTCCGACCTTACGGGGTAATTCGGAAAAGCGGGCCCTACCTCGGCGTTGTCCCTCGTTACCGGCGAGTAGCCAAACCCCCTGTTGCGCGTGGACGGCCGGGACGGAGCACAATCGCGGCATGCGGTCAGAGTTATCCCGGATCTCACTGGACGGGCAGCCGAGCTGTGCGTGTGCGCCCGGACGGAGCGTGGGGTAAGTGGCACGGATGAGCGAACCGAGCCCGTATGTGGAGTTCGACCGCAAGCAGTGGCGCACCCTGCGCAAGTCCACTCCCCTGGTCCTGACCGAGGAGGAACTGACCGGACTGCGCGGTCTTGGCGAGCAGATCGACCTCGAGGAGGTCGCCGAGGTCTACCTGCCGCTCGCGCGTCTCATCCACCTGCAGGTGGCCGCGCGGCAGCGGCTGTTCGCCGCCACCGCCACCTTCCTCGGGGAGAAACATCCCGATAAGCAGGTGCCGTTCGTGATCGGCGTCGCGGGCAGTGTGGCGGTGGGCAAGTCGACCACCGCGCGCGTGCTGCAGGCGCTGCTGGCCCGCTGGGACCACCACCCGCGGGTCGACCTGGTGACCACCGACGGATTCCTCTACCCCACCGCCGAACTCACCCGCCGCGGCATCATGCACCGCAAGGGTTTCCCGGAGAGCTACGACCGGCGCAAGCTGCTGCGCTTCGTCACCGAGGTGAAGTCGGGCGCCGAAGAGGTGTGCGCGCCGGTGTATTCGCACATCTCCTACGACATCGTGCCCGACGAGAAGCACTGCGTGCGCCAGCCCGACATCCTCATCGTCGAGGGCCTGAACGTGCTGCAGACCGGGCCGCGGCTGATGGTGTCGGACCTGTTCGACTTCTCCATCTACGTCGACGCCAGGATCGAGGACATCGAGAACTGGTACGTGCAGCGCTTTCTCGCGTTGCGCAAGACCGGCTTCGCCGACCCCGACGCGCACTTCCACCACTACTCCGCGCTCAACGACGAGCAGGCCACCACGGCCGCGCGCGACATCTGGAACTCCACCAACCGGCCCAACCTGGTGGACAACATCCTGCCCACCCGCCCGCGCGCGACCCTGGTGCTGCGCAAGGACGCCGACCACACGATCAACCGGTTGCGGCTGCGCAAGCTCTGATCAGCGGTGCGCGGTGCGGACCTCGATCACATTGCCCAGCAATGACTTTCCGTCCAGGTACAGGTCGCCGGTCAGGGTGCCGAACGGGGCGGCCGGGCCGGTGCGGCGCAGTTCGAGCCGGAGCGGATCGGTGATCAGGCGCAGGGCGGGATCGGCGCCGGCCTGGGTCCAGCCGTCGCGGTAGCGCCACACCGTCGACGACAGCAGCGTCTTCGCATCGTCGCGGTCCCACACCAGCCGGGTCAGTACGACATCGGCGCCGTCGGCCCGGATGTCGGCGATCGAGCTGCACGAGGGAAACGGCGGGCCCGCGGAATCGACCGCGCCGGTGGCCAGGTCGAGCCGGTGCACCGAGGCGGTGCCGCAGGCGACATTGTCGCGGCTGTAACCGGCCACGACCACCGACCGGCCGTCCGCCGCGATCGCGGCCTGCCGGAACACGGTGTTGACTTCCGGGATCCGGCCGAACTGCTGCACCGCACCGGAATTCAGGTCGACCACGTACAGGTGATTGACGCCCCAGCTCGCGCCGGGAACCGATTCGATCCGGGTCAGCACCGCGCGATCGCGGTCCAGCGCGATCAGTTCGGTCCCGGCGAGCGCGCTGCCCGCGTCCAGCGGGTCACGCGGCTCGGGCAGCGTGATCGACCGCAGCACAGCGGGTTCCGGGTTCCGCAAGTCGGCGTGCATGACGGCGCCGTCGTGCCACCAGCCGACCACCGCGTCGTGCAGCGGGAAAACTCGCGCGCAGTGGCAGTCGAAACGGCCGGAGGCCACCAGCAGTTCCGCGGTCTCCAGCGCGGAGACCATACCGTCGCCGTCGACCGCGTAGGCCAGCGAATTGTCCTGGCTGAACCCGATGTCGCGGTAGTCACCCACCCGGTCACCACGCATCCCGGACGCGTCGGCCACGCCCATGCCCGTCGTGGTGTGCACCGCGAACAGCGACGTGGCGGGCGGCGCGCCCGTCACGATCTGCGGCCCCTGCGGCAGCGCGGGCGCGCACCCCGTGCCGAGGACGGCCATGGCTGCCACGACCACCCACCGAAACCGACCGATTCCCATCCCTACCTCCGGAATTCCCCACCCCGGCGCCACCGTGCGCGGCGCCGACCGGCCGGGAACGGCGCCCGGCGGGTGGGTATACGCGAGACGGGTCACGATGGTTCAACCGCGGTTCCACCGCACAGCCCGGCTTGGCCCACGACGGCTCGGCGCAGCTGACCGGCGATATAGCCCGCCGCAGATCACGACGGCTCGAGCGAGCCGACCCGCCCCACGGCCCGCCGCGGTTCAGGGATGAGCAGACCGGCCTGCGCGACCTATTTCGCGGTGTCGGGCGCGCCCAGCGAGACCACCCGCGTGGCGAGTTCGGTTCGCGTGCCGCCTTTCTCGACGAACAGCACCCCGTTCGGGGTCTCGCGGGCCGAGGTCGGATCACCGGCGACGACCTGGACGATCGACTCGGGCGCGCCCGGCAGCATGTCGACCACCGGCACCTCCGCGACCGGCGCCCAGCCCTGCGCCGCCGACTGCAGCCGGTCCACCGCGCTCGGCGCGCCGGCCAGATCGGCCCACTTCCTGGTGGCCACGGTGATCGACCGATCGCCGCCCCAGCGCGGGCTGTACGCCGCCGAGCATTCGCCCGGCAGTTCGGGCAGTTCCAGCACCGCGTTGCTGCGGACGTCGATCGTCGCGACATGACCGGTCCCGCAGGACGCGCTGCGCCCGGTGGTCCCGGTGAGGACGAACTGGTGACTGTCCCGGCCCGCCGCGGCGGCGGTATTGGCGTCGATGCCCGGCACCCGGCCCAGCGGCAGGATCGCGTCGGCCCCGATCGCGTACAGGTGGCTCTTTTCCCACCACAGCCCGCGCGACTCGACCCGCGCGACCAGCAGGTAGTCCTCGGTCGCCGCGAGCAGCCGCGCGTCGTCGAACCGGCCGCCCGAGAGCGGACTCGGCGAATCGGGCAGCTCCACCTCGCGTTCGGTCTCCGGGGGCGCGGTCCCGGCCAGATCCATGCTCATGATCTCGCCGGGCTCGCGCCACCAGCCGACCACCGACCCGCGCAGGGCGACGGCGTCGGTGCAGTCGCACTCGATCCGCGACACCTTGCCGTCCCGCACGCCCAGCGCCACCAGCGTCTTCGACCCCGCCTCCACCGCGAACGCGTACCGGCCGTCCCTGGTGAAGTTCACCGCGGCCGACGAATAGCCGAAACTGCCCGGCGCGCGCACGGTGTCGCCGGCGCGGACCACCGCCAGCTCCCCCTCCGTGCGATAGGCGAACACCGCGCCCGTCGCGTTCGGGCCACCCTCGGGCGTGATCGCGGGCGGCGCGGTCCGGTCGACGCCGCAGCCCGCCAGCAGCAGGACCGCGCCCGACACCGCACCGATCGCCGCCAGGCGGGCACCGATGCCCGGTCCCGGCCTGCTCGCAACTCCCACAGCTCACCCCTGCCCGTGTTAGGTCGGCCACGTCTCGCGCAGCAGCCTAACGGGACACGGGGCGCCGTCCTACAGTTTCCAGGCCGCGTCGAGCCTGGTCGCCACATCGATGTTGCGGACCGCCGCGATCTCCGGCTTCCTGATCTCCTCGGCGATATAGCGGGCCACGAACCGGCGGATCTCGTGATCCACGCTCGCCAGCACCCGCAGCAGCTGCCCGCGCTTGGTCGCGCTCGCCACGTTCACCCGCACATCAGCGGGCCTGGGCTCGGCGATATCGATGATCACCCGCAGTGGATCGGCGGTGCGCGCGGTGAGATGCAGGTGCACCGTGCCGTCCACCCGGAAGCGCGACCGGTCCACCGCCAGATCCACCACCAGGTCGACGTGCAGAGGAATGGTCAGCTCGAAGGAGATGAAGGCGTCGACGTAGCGCAGGATGCGTGGCCGCCCCAGCTCCACCTGGGCCGTCACCTTGGCCAGACGACCCGGCCCCACCCCGATCGGCCCGAAATCGAAAGCAGCTCCGGTGAGTTCGCCGAAGGCCTCGGCGATCCGCTGCTCGGAGACGGCGTACTCGAGAAATCGCCTGCCGAATTCCTCATAACTTATATACGACGGCTGATCGGGTTCCACTGCCCGCAGAGTACGCGACCCCGGTGACGATCAAGCGCCGAAACGGCGGTGCCGCGCGGCGTAATCGCGCAGGGCGCGCAGGAAGTCGACCCGGCGGAACTCCGGCCAGTACGCCTCGGTGAACCAGATCTCCGAATACGCGCTCTGCCACAGCAGGAAACCCGAAAGCCGCTGCTCGCCAGAGGTTCTGATCACCAGATCCGGATCCGGCTGACCCGAGGTGTACAGGTGCTGGCCGATCGCGTCGACCGTGATCGACTGCACCAGATCCTCACCCGACTCACCCGCCGCGATCTCCTGCCGCACCAGCGACCGGACCGCGTCGGTGATCTCCTGCCGCCCGCCGTAACCCACGGCCACATTCACATGCACGCCGTCGCGCCCGCTGGTGCGCTCGGCCGCCACCCGCAGCCGCTTGGCGATCAGTTCCGGGAAACCCGCCAGCGAACCGACGATCCGCACACTCCAGTTCTGCTCCGGCGCGGACAGCTCCTCCACCACATCGGTGATCACCTCGAACAGGGTTTCCAGCTCGTCGGGATCTCGCCGCAGATTCTCCGTCGACAACAGATAGACGGTGACCATCTCGATGCCCTCGTCCGAACACCAGCCGACCAGCTCCGCGATCTTCAGCGCGCCGACCCGATGACCGTGGCTGACATCGGTGAACCCGTTCTCCCGCGCCCAGCGGCGATTGCCGTCGCACATGACGGCTACATGGCGAGGGTGCTGCTTGTCGGCCAGCTGCTTGGACAGCCTGGCTTCGTAGATGCGATATGGCAGACCACGCACCCGACCGAGAAACTCCACGCCCGCACCCTACGCCTGGACCGCCTCTCCGGGTATTTTGCCGGTCGTGGGGAGGTGGCGAGTGGCGCACCGGGCCGGCGGAGAGTGCGTAGTCCTGTTCTGGGGTGGTTGGGGAGTTACCCATGTTCTTTCGAGATCAGTGGGTTGGGGTCTTTGTGGGGGTGGGCACGTTTGTGGTGGTGGGGTCGGGTTTTGACGTAGCGTGGGGGCTAACTTACGGTACCGTAGGTTTTTGCTTCGGGAGGATTCGTGGACTCTGTGCGGGCTGAGGTCGAGGAGCTTGTCGCGCTCGGCAAGCCGCTGCTGCGGGGGTGGATTCATACGTGGGCCGTCGGGGTGGCGGCGATCGCGGTGGCGGTGCTCGTGGTCGTCGCGTTCGGGGAGTCGGCGACGGCGGGGTGGTCGACGCTGGTCTACGGGATCACCGTGTGCCTGCTGTTCGGGATCAGTGCCGTGTATCACCGGGTGACCTGGCAGAGCGTGCAGGCCAGGGTGCGGATGAAGCGGGCCGACCACTCGATGATCTTCCTGTTCATCGCGGGCAGCTACACGCCGTTCGCGCTGCTCGGGCTGCCCGGCTCGACCGGGCGGACACTGCTGATCGTGGTCTGGGCCGGGGCGCTGGCCGGGGTGGCGCTCAAGCTGCTGTGGCCGACGGCGCCGCGCTGGGTGGGCGTGCCGCTCTACCTGCTGCTCGGGTGGGCCATCGTGCCGGTGGCGCCGGAACTGCTGCACAACGTGGGCGTGCTCCCGCTGGTGCTGCTCGCCGTCGGCGGCGTGATCTACAGCGTCGGCGCGATCCTCTACGCCACGAAATGGCCCAATCCGTGGCCGACGCACTTCGGGCACCACGAGTTCTTCCACGCGGCGACGGTGCTCGCGGCGATGTTCCATTACGTCGCCATCTGGCTGGTCGTGCTCGGCTGACCGGCGCGTGCGCGCGGCGGGCCCGGCGGGGCCTTCTATGCTCGATATTCGTGTCACCCGTCAGCGCAGCATGTGAGCTCAGGGCGCTTCGGCGCGTCTTGTGTGAGCGTGCGCGGTGAATCGGCTGGTCCGCTGGGCTCTGCGCAGCTATTGGGGCCTGGCGCTGGTGGTGATCACCGCCAACCTGGTCGGCCTCGGCGCCATCTTCCTGGTCGCCTGGGCCGACGGCGTCTTCACCCGGGTGGGTCCCAACTGGCGCGAGGCCGCCTCCCTGCTGGGCATCTATCCCGCGTTCGCGGTGGGGCTCGGCATCGCCATGGCCATCTACGACCGGCGCCGGTACCTGCGCTGGCTCGATGACGGACGCAAACCCACGCCCGAGGAAGCCCGCCGCCTGATCGCGCTGCCCGCCGCGATCACGCTGCGCGCCATCGTGCTGTGGATCCCCGGCATCGCGCTGACGGTGTGGCTGGTCGACCGTTTCACCGACTACGACAACAAAGCCGTCGTGATCGCCGGATTCGCGCTCGGCGCCCTCGAATCCGCGGGCGCGACCTACCTGATCCTGGACCGGCTCATCCGGCCGGCCGTCCCGATCATCACCGCGGTGCTCGGGCCCACCGTGCATCCGAGTTCCACCGTGCTGGTCCGGGTGCTGGTCACCTGGGCGGTGTCGAGCGCGCTGCCCGGCCTGATCATCATCGTGGTGCTCAGCGATCCGGCCACCCCCGCCGAGGACCGGGTGCGGGCGGCCTGGATCTTCACCATCGTCGCGCTGCTGGTCGGCGCGCTGGCCACCGCGCTGCTGGCCCGGTCGGTCGCCACCCCGATGCGCACGATGTACCGGGCGCTGGACCGGATCACCCGGGGCGAACTCGACGTGCGCGTTCCCGTCGGCAGCGCCAGCGAGATCGGGCGCCTCGAGCACTCCGTCAACGAACTGGCCGCGACGCTGCAGGACCAGGCGCACACCGAGGACGTGTTCGGCAGGCACGTCGGCTCCACCGTCGCCGAACGCGCACTGGCGGGCAGCACCGATCTCACCGGCGACGTGCGGACGGTGTCCGCGCTGTTCGTCGACGTCACCGGATCGGTGCAGCTGTCGGCGGAGATGGCCCCGGAACAGTTCGTGCACAAGCTCAACCGGCTGCTCGCCACCGTGGTCGCGGCCACCGAGGCCAACGGCGGCCTGGTCAACAAGTTCGCCGGCGACGCCGCGCTGTGTATCTTCGGCGCGCCGTCGGCCCTGCCCGACGACGCCACCCCCGCGCTGCGCGCCGCCCGCCGCATCCGCGACGAGGTCGTCGCCACCGGCGAACTCGACGTGGGCATCGGCGTCGCCCGCGGCCGCGTCTTCGCCGGTGACGTGGGCGCCGACACCCGCCTCGAATTCACCGTCATCGGCGACGCGGTCAACGAGGCCGCCCGCCTGACCACCATGGCCAAGGAAGTGCCCCGCCGCGTCCTGGTCAGCGACGCGGTCCTGCAGGCCGCCGCCCCCACCGAACGCGCCCACTGGAAGCGGCACAAGGACCTGCGCCTGCGCGGCATCCCCGGCCGCACCCGCACCTGGACGGACATCCCGCCGGTGCGGTGAACGGAACCGCGCGGTCGTCGTCCCGGGCAGTAGGCCCGCGACACCACTCACGGTCGATACTGCGCCGATCAAAGGCTCGCAACGGCGCGATCGGCAGCCGCCCGGCGCGCACGACGCGGGAGAATCATCGGTGAGACCCGCCGTACGTGCCCGAGCAGGATCGGCCGGTCGACCGCCCCCGTGCTTCGGCGACGCCGTCGGCGGAGACGAACAGCGCTCCGGATCTAGCCGCGCAGTGCGGCGGTCAACGACGCGGGGTCGGTGACCGGGAGGTCGCACACCGAGCCACGGCAGACGTAGGCCGCGGGCGCGCCGTCGACCAGAGGGCGGTCGGCCAGCAGCGGGGCGGTGTCGGGCTGACCCGCCAGCACGATCGAGCCGCCGGGCGCCGAGGCGCGCGCCGCGGCGAGGAGTTCGGTTGCGGCCGAAGACTTCTCGGTCGCGGAGACGGCCACCTGGATCGGGCCGCGCAGGGACGCCTCGGCGACGGCAAGCCAGTGGCCCGCGGTGCGCGGTGCGCGCGCCAGCAGAACCGCGGCGCGGGCGAGGGTGTGGTCGGCCAGTTCGCGATAGCGGACCGCGCGCTCGGTATCGGCGACGGCCGACGCGGTCAACAGGGCTTCGGCCAGGGCCGAGGAACCCGACGGGGTGGCGCCGTCGACCGGATCGCGCGGCCGGGCGACGAGCGTCTCGGCGTCGTCGGCGGTGTCGAACCAGCTGCCGAGGCGCTCCGGATCGGCGAAATGCTCGATCGCGCTGTCCAGCAACACCTGCGCGGCGGCGAGCCAATCCGCCTCACCGGTGGCCTGATACAGCGCGAGCAAACCCGTGGTGAGCCAGGCGTAGTCCTCGAGCACGCCCGTCGGCGTGCCCGCGACACCGTCGAGGGACGCGCGACGCAGCCTGCCGTCGACCAGATGCACGTCGAGCAGGAACCGGGCGCAGCGCACCGCGGCCGCCACCCACGACGGTTCCTCCAGTGCCGCACCGGCTTCGGCGAGGGCGGTGATCACCATGCCGTTCCACGCGGTGACCACCTTGTCGTCGCGCTCGGGCTGCGGGCGCTGGGCCCGCAGTTCCAGCAGCCGGGCGCGCAGCCGGTCGAAGCGGGCCGACTGCTCGGCGTCGACCGGATCGCTGCGCCGGGTGAGCACCGAGGTGCCCTGCTCGAAGTTGCCCGCCGTGGTGACGCCGAAAGCCTCAGCGGCCCAGACCCCGTCGAGCGGACCGAGGTCGCCGATCAGCTCCGACGGTGTCCACACGTAGGTGGCGCCCTCGACGCCGGGCCCACCGGGTTCGAGGTGGGTGTCGGCGTCGAGCGCGGAGGCGAAACCGCCCTCGGCGGTGCCGAGATCGGCGAGCAGGAACTCGACGGTCTCGCGAGTCACCCGGTGCGGCAACGATTCCAGCGGCGTCGCGGGCGCGCGGCGGGCGAGGTGGGCGTAGGCGCGCAGCAGCAGGGCGTTGTCGTAGAGCATCTTCTCGAAGTGCGGGATCAGCCAGCCCGCGTCCACGGAGTAGCGGGCGAAGCCGCCGCGCAGCTGGTCGTAGATGCCGCCGCGGGCCATCGCCTCGGCCGTGCGCTCGACCAGGTCGAACACCGCGCTGTCGCCGGTGCGTTCCCAGTGCCGCAGCAGCCCTTCCAGCAGCGCCGACGGCGGGAACTTCGGCGCGCCGCCGAAGCCGCCGTGCGCGCGGTCCTCGTCGCCCGCGACGGCGAGCACGGCCTGGTCGAGCAGTTCGGGACCGACGGCGAATTCGGCGTCGGGCAGCCCGGTGGCCTGGGCGCGCAGCGCGTCGGTGACCTGCTCGGCCGCCTTGTCGACGTCCTCGCGCCGGTTGCGCCAGGTGTCGGTGATGGCGCTGAGCAGCTGGGTGAACGAGGGCATGCCGCCGCGCGGTTGCTTCGGGTAGTAGGTGCCGCAGTAGAAGGGCGCGCCGTCCGGGGTCAGGAAGCAGGTCATCGGCCAGCCGCCCTGGCCGGTCATGGCGACGGTCGCGTTCATGTACACCGCGTCCAGGTCGGGCCGTTCCTCCCGGTCCACCTTCACGCACACGAAGTCGGCGTTCATCTGCGCGGCCGTGGCCACGTCCTCGAACGACTCGTGCGCCATCACATGGCACCAGTGACACGAGGCGTACCCGATCGACAACAGGATCGGCACATCCCGCTCCGCCGCCTCGGCCAGCGCGTCGGCATCCCACTCCCGCCAATGCACCGGGTTGTCGGCATGCTGACGCAGATACGGTGAAGTCGCGCTACCCAACCGGTTCACACCTGCCACCCTTCCATACCCGGCCGGGCGACGCGTGACCCCCACGCGCTCCTCAGCGCAGCGGCCGCGGCGACGGCCGCACCGCGAACCGATCGGTGAGGAATTCGGTCATCTGGGCGCGCGCGGTCTTCGCCTGCCGGACCAGCCCCGGCAGGGCGATGAAGGCGTGTGGGGCGCCGGGGTGTTCGAGGAGGCGGGCGGGGGTGCCCGCGGCGCGCAGCCGTTCGGCGTAGCGGCGGCCGTGGTCGGCGATGGGGTCGACGGTCGGGACCAGGACCAGCGCCGGGGCGAGGTCGCGCAGGTCGGCGTGGATCGGCGAGACGACGGCGGGGTCGGCGCCGGGGGGAAGTGCCAGCCGCTGGAAGTAGCGCAGGCGGGCGAGGGTCAGCATCGGGCTGTCGCCGGGGTCGGTCATCGAGGGGTAGTCGAGCATCGACGCGGTCGGGTCGACAGCCGGGTTGACCAGGATCTGGGCGCGCAGCGCCAGGCCGGCGTCCCTGGCCCGGATGGCGGTCATGGCGGCGATGAGCCCACCGCAGCTCTCCCCCGCGACGGCGACGCGGGTGCGGTCGATCCCCCAGTCGGCGGCTGCGGCGACCACGTGGCGCAGCACGTCCCAGCCGTCGTCGACGGCCGCCGACAGCGGGGTGCCCGGTGCCAGCAGCCGATGCTCGACCGAGACGACGACGGCGGGCAGCCGGGCGGCGAGATGGCTGTTGGCCCAATCGCATTGCACGGCGGTGCCGACGTAGGCGCCGCCGTGCACGTGCACCACCAGCGGCAGCGGGTCGTCCGTCGCACGCGCGGGGCGGTAGACCCGTACCGGGATCACCCGATCCGCGAGAGTCACCTCCTGCCAGCCGATCGTGGCGCCCCGGTCCGGGAAGCCGGTGATCAGCCGGGACAGCGGGGACGACGCCGTGCGATTCGCGGCCGCGCTGACAGCGGCCAGCTCCTGCGCCGTCAGCGACTCCCAGTCCGGTTCCTTCCGCACGGCGTGCAGCAACCGCACACCCCACGACACCTTCTCCCGGCGGGACCCCTCGTTCATGTCGTACCTCCTCGATCACATCGCGCCGAGCGCGCGACTGATTCAGCATCGACGGCACGCGGATCGAAGTATTGGACAAATGTTCCCGCCGGGAGGAGCTGCCGGGTTACACAGCGACGCAGGCAGATCCGAGATCGATACCGGTGCCCACGTCCACGACCTGCCGGGTCTCCGGCCACGCGTCCGGCTGGACGGCGTAGATGTAGGTGATACCTGGCCGCGACGGCGTCCACGTCGTCTTCGCGACCCCGCCGGACGGCATCGCGTCGGCGAATCCGCTCGGCCCCTGCCCCTCTTCGAAGAAGTACACCCGCTTGGTGTCGTCGTCGACCGTCACGCTCACGTTGTAGGTGCAGGTCGTGCCGTACCGATGGGCGCCGAGGGTGACCGAGGGCTCGATCCCGATGCTGGTGACGGTCGCCGAGGCGGCGGGAGCGAGCATCGCGGCCGCCGCGGCGACGACGCCGACCGTGGCGGCCGCCCGAATCGCCTTGAACAGGGTCATATTTCGTTGCATGCGGGAATCCTCCAGAGCCTTACCTTGCCGATCGGATGACGCTCAGAGCCTGACATAATTGACCGATCGGTCGCAATACAAACTGGCGCATGAAAGGCAGTGAGAGCCAATAATCTTGGGATTCAGTACCTACTCGGTGCCGATACCTGATCGACCGGTCTCGAACAGCGCCAGGGTCATCCGGTGGTCGCGTACGGGCGACCCGCCCACGCGACATCGTCGACCGACAGCCATGGCGCGGTCGCCAGCGCCGAGGGTGTCAGCCCGGTGAACGACACCGCCGCGCGGTGCAGATGCGACTGGTCGGTGTATCCGCTCTCCGCCGACACCATCGCGGCACTGTCCCCCGCGGCCAGCCGGTGAGCGGCGTTGTCGAAGCGCACCAGTTGCGCGGCCTGCTTCGGTGTCACGCCGAGCTGCGCCCGGAAGCGCGCCCAGAGCCGCTTGCGACTCCACCCGACCTCGTCCGCCAGCGCGTCCACTCGAATCCGGCCCTGGGACGACACGATGCGCCGCCACGCGTAGGCGGTCTCCGGGTCCACCCGGCCGCCCGCGGCGGCGCGGCGGATGATCTCGGACCGCACGATCGCGAACCGCTCGTCCCACCCCGGCGCGGCGTGCAGCCGCTCCCGCAGGCGCTCGGTGTCCCGGCCCCAGATCTCGTCCAGAGTGACCACCGCGGCTCCTCCGGGTGGCCCGAGAACGGCATGCGCCACCACCGGCGACAACCGCACCTGCAACAGCTCGACGTCCCGCGCCCGCCCACTGACCCGCGCCGCCCCGAGCCCGATCACCGCGCTCCCCCGCTGCCCCGTCCCGCCCTCCGCGCCGACCAGCCACCCGTCCCCGAAATCGAGAAACAACGTCGACGCCGGATACGGCACCACCTGCAGCTCCAACTCGGCCGCCGCCCGCCCGGCGAACCCCGCCAACCCCACCCCCGCCATGGACCACCCGGGGACCGCGACATCGACCACAGCCCCGGCGATCCGAACCGGATGCACAGGCACATCGCCATGGTACGAGCGAGCCCGGTAGGGCCGTGGAAACTGCTGCTCAGTGGGCGGAGGTGGGGCATGATGAAGGTGCAAACCCCGTCGTGCAATCGAACAGGAAGACGCGAAACCGCAGATGGCCTCGCAGCTGACACTCTCGGCACAGCGCGCCGCGCTGGAGCGGGAGTGGGCGCAGTGGGTGCCCGCGGGCGGATCGGCGCCGGGGAGTTCGGCGGTGCGGACCGAGGTCGCGCAGTCGTGGTTGCGGTCGTTGCGGACGGTCGACCCGGGGCGTGACTGCGCGCCGGAGAGCGAGATCGACGACATCGCGCCGCGATGGGCGCAGTCGCCGCTGCGCGGGCCGGTCACCGAGTTGAGCGAGCAGTTGCACGGCGTCGCCGAGGCCGGCTTCGTCGCCGCGGTGACCGACGCCTCGGGCACCATCCTGTGGACCGACGGCGGACCGGTCATGCGCAGGCGGGCCGAGCAGGTGAACTTCGCGCCCGGCGGCCGCTGGGACGAGGCGCACATGGGCACCAACGCGCTGTCGCTGGCACTGCGCACCGATCAACCGCACACGGTGTTCTCGGCCGAGCATCTGGTGGCCGCCCTGCACGGCTGGGTCTGCTACTGCGCGCCGATCCGCGCGGCCGACGGCACGCTGCTCGGCGTGCTCGACCTGTCGACAACCTGGAAACGCTCGCATCCGCTGGCCATGGCCACGGTGCGCTCGCTGACCACCGCCATCGAGTCCAAACTGCACACGGCGATGCCCGCGCCGGCCGGCATGCGCCTGACCTGCCTGGGCGGCGGCAAACTGATCCGCGACGGTGTGCCGATCCGGCTGCGCCCGCGCCAGCTGGAAATCCTCACGCTGCTCGCCCTCGACGACGACGGCTACAGCCACGAACGCCTGCACTACGCCGTCTACGGCGATCGCGCGGTCGGCGCGAGCACCCTGAAGTCGGAGATGTCGTACCTGCGCCGCGCCACCGGCGGCGACATCACCAACCGCGTCTACCGCTTCACCACCGCCCTGTCCTGCGACGCCGTCGACGTGCTGCGGGCACTGGAATCCGGCGACCTCGACACCGCCGTCCGGCTGTATCACGGTCCGCTGCTTCCGGATTCGGACACCCCCGGCATCAGCGAGTGGCGCGACTACCTCGAGGTCGCCATGCGCAACGCGGTCCTGGCCAGCCCCGACCCCGACCACGCCCTCACCTACGGCGAATCCGCCCCCGACGACATCGCCGTCCACGAACACGCCCTCACCCTGCTCCCACCCCGCGACCCCCGCCGCGCCATGGCCGCCGCCCGCCTCCACACCGCCCTCCGCACCTGATCGGTCCGGCTTCAACCTCCCGCTTTCCGCCGCTCGCCGGCCGCGGCAGTGCGGCCTCATCCCACCGCTGCGGACCACTGACTCTTCCGACGCGCCCGCACCTGTACGGCATAGATACCGGCACCTCCGACCAGTAGGAAGGCGGCACCGAACATGATCAGCAGCCGGTACGGGTCGTGCCGGCTGCCGTCGCCGGCAATCACGCCGTGAGCACCAGCGAATGCGAGCACCTGTGACGCGAAAAGCGTCGATACCGCCGAGGTCATCGAAACCAGCGGTCCGACCACCGCGCTGATGCGCCCCATATATCCCTCGGGCACCGCTTCCTGCAGAATCGGGCCTTGGCACATGACATAGATCGAGAAGACGGCCCCGCACACCAGCATCAACAGGCAGGCGGTCACCAACCGGCCGGCACACGCATAGGCGAAATACCCGAGCCCGAGCGCCGACAATGCCACCGGATAGCCACGGTGCACACCGGCCCACTTGACGAGTTTCACCCCGAGCGCGGCACTGATCATGTTGCCGAGCGGGAACATCATCGACAGCAATCCGTAGTGGCTCGGCGCCAATCCCAGAGATTTCAGTCCGAACAGCGCGAGAACCGAACTGTTGACACCCAACGACACACCGTAGAAGCAGGCCCCGATCAGCACGACTCGCAACATCGGCGCACGCCAGGCCGCGCGAAAACCATCGGATAAGTCACGCCAGAACCTGCCGGACACTCGTGGCGCAGGACGATGTTCCCGACACACCCGCGTAGTCAGAATCCCCGAAAGAACGTACGCCGCAATGCACGAGGATATTGCCGCCCGAGCACCGAAAAGGCCGAATACGGCGGGCCCGGCAGCGGTGGCGGCAATCGCGACACCGGTGAGCGAGAACATCGACAGGCTCGCGGCATCGACACGCCTGTCCTCGGGAATGACCACCTGCATGATCGAAGCCCGAGCAGGGTTGAAGAACTGCGCACTCGTTTCGGATACGACGACGCAGGCCAGAATCACGGTGAAGAGCTGCGCGCTGCCCAGGCCGCCGAACTGAACGATCAGAAGCAGGAATGCGAGGAGCCCGGCCCGCACCCCATCGCTGACGATCATCATCGTCCGCGGATGCCGGCGATCCGCGTAAACCCCAGCCAGGGGCCCGACGACGATGCGGGGAATCGAAGCCGCGAGAATTACCGCTCCGACGAGCGCGGGCAGACTCGGACTGTCCGGAAACAGTTGCACGGCAACCCATACCGTGCTCGTTCCGGCAAAGAAGTACTCGCCGAAGGATGAGAACGCCTGCGCGAGCCAAAGCCGACGGTAGTCCACGCCGATCGACAGAGCCGAGAAGATCCCCCTCATAGCCATCTGTACCCCTCCCACCCCTACAGCATGCCGCCGACCACGGTGCCAACTCCAGGCTCGGCGGTGGCCGATGACATCTGCGCCCTCCGCGCCTGATCGGTCCGGCTTCAACGTTTTATCAACCCTCGGGGCGGATAGTGATGGGCGTCACGATTCACCGGAATCAGCGAGGAGCTTCCGCACATGATCTACGCCAAGCCGGGCACCGAGGGCAGCATCGTCAGCTACGCCAAGCGGTACGACAACTTCATCGACGGCAAGTGGGTGCCGCCGGTGGAGGGCCGGTACTTCGAGAACACCTCGCCGGTGGACGGTCAGCCGTTCTGCGAGATCGCCCGCTCCACCGCCGCCGATGTGGAGCTGGCCCTCGACGCCGCCCACCGCGCCGCCGACGCCTGGGGTGAGACCTCCCCGGCCGAGCGCGCCAACATCCTGAACAAGATCGCCGACCGGATCGAGGCCAACCTCGAGGCCCTGGCCGTCGCCGAGACCTGGGACAACGGCAAGCCGGTCCGCGAGACCCTGGCCGCCGACCTGCCGCTGGCGGTCGACCACTTCCGCTACTTCGCCGGCGTGCTGCGCGCGCAGGAGGGCGGGATCAGCGAGGTCGACAAGGACACCATCGCCTACCACTTCCACGAGCCGCTGGGCGTGGTCGCCCAGATCATCCCGTGGAACTTCCCGATCCTGATGGCCACCTGGAAGCTGGCGCCCGCGCTGGCGGCCGGTAACGCGGTGGTGCTCAAGCCCGCCGAGCAGACCCCCGCCTCGATCATGAAGGTGGTCGAGCTGGTCGCGGATCTGCTGCCGCCGGGAGTCCTCAACGTGGTCAACGGTTTCGGCGTGGAGGCGGGCAAGCCGCTGGCGTCGAGCCCCCGGGTGGCCAAGGTCGCCTTCACCGGCGAGACCACCACGGGCCGGCTGATCATGCAGTACGCCAGCGAGAACATCATCCCGGTGACGCTGGAGCTGGGCGGCAAGAGCCCCAACATCTTCCTGCCCGATGTGATGGCCGCCGACGACGACTTCCTGGACAAGGCCGTCGAGGGCTTCGTGATGTTCGCGCTCAACCAGGGCGAGGTGTGCACCTGTCCCTCGCGCGCGCTGATCGCGTCGTCGATCTACGACGAGTTCATGGCCCGCTGCGTGGAGCGCACCAAGGCCATCGTGAGCGGCAACCCGCTCGACGAGGCCACCATGATCGGCGCGCAGGCCAGCAACGACCAGTTCGAGAAGATCCTGTCCTACATCGACATCGGCAAGAAGGAAGGCGCCGAAGTCCTCACCGGCGGCGCGGTCCGCACCGTCGACGGGCTGGCCGACGGCTTCTACATCGAGCCGACGATCTTCAAGGGCAGCAACGACATGCGCGTGTTCCAGGAGGAGATCTTCGGCCCGGTCGTCGCGGTGACCACCTTCGACTCCACCGACGAGGCGCTGCAGATCGCCAACGACACCCTCTACGGCCTCGGCGCGGGCGTGTGGACGCGCGACATGAACACCGCCTACCGCCTCGGCCGCGGCATCAAGGCCGGCCGGGTGTGGACCAACTGCTACCACGCCTACCCGGCGCACGCGGCCTTCGGCGGCTACAAGAAGTCCGGCATCGGCCGCGAGAACCACAAGATGATGCTCGAGCACTACCAGCAGACCAAGAACCTGCTGGTCAGCTACTCGCCGCAGAAGCTCGGCTTCTTCTGATGGGGCAGCGCGTCGACCTCACCGAACAGGCGGCGACGCTGCTGCGGGAACTGACCGGGCAGCACGGCCCGGTCATGTTCCACCAATCCGGCGGCTGCTGTGACGGCAGCTCCCCGATGTGCTACCCGCGCGGTGAATTCCGCGTGGGCGCCGCGGATGTGCTGCTGGGATATCTGCCGGGCGACACCCCGTTCTGGATGAGTGCCGACCAGTTCGAGTACTGGAAACACACCCATCTCACCGTCGACGTGGTCTCCGGCCGGGGCAGCGGCTTCTCGCTCGAGGCCCCCGAGGGCGTGCGGTTCCTGATCCGCTCACGCCTGCTCACCGACGAGGAGGTGGCCGCGCTGGAATCCCAGCCCCCGCCACCCACCGGTGACACCCTTCCCCAGTGATGTGAAACACGCGTTCTCACATCGTTTCCGCAGGTCGGCGGCGCTCGATACGCGCCGCTGACCTGTGGGATCCACGGCCGTAACAGTCGTCAACCATTCTTCAACCCTCGACGATCACCGTTGCCGTCGCTACGCGCTTGTTTGTTGATGAGGAGCTTTCCTGTGAGTACCGACGCGATTCCCGGCACGGGCACCGAGACGCCCGCCGACGACTATCTCGCCAAACGCACCCTGCGCTCCGGCTCGGCCGGGTGGGTGCTGCTGGCCGGTCTCGGCGTGAGCTATGTGATCTCCGGCGACTACTCGGGCTGGAACTTCGGCCTGGCCGAGGGCGGTTTCGGTGGTCTGCTGATCGCCGCGATCGTCATCGCCGCCATGTATCTGGCCATGGTCCTGGGCATGGCCGAGCTGTCCTCGGCACTGCCCGCGGCGGGCGGCGGCTACACCTTCGCCCGCCGCGCGCTCGGTCCGTGGGGCGGATTCGCCACCGGCACAGCGGTTCTCATCGAATACGCGATCGCACCGGCCGCCATCGCCACCTTCATCGGCGCCTATGTGGAGTCGCTGAACCTGTTCGGGATCACCGACGGCTGGTGGGTGTATCTGGCGGTGTACGCGCTGTTCATCGGCATCCACCTGGGTGGCGCCGGTGAAGCGCTCAAGGCGATGTTCGTGATCACCGCGATCGCGCTGGTGGGTCTGGCGATCTTCGCGGTGGCGGCGCTGGGCAAGTTCGACGTGGCCAACCTGACGAATATCGCGCCGGATCCCGACGCCACCGGTTCTTCGTCGTTCCTGCCGTTCGGCTATCTGGGAATCTGGGCCGCGATCCCGTTCGCCATCTGGTTCTTCCTGGCCGTCGAGGGCGTGCCTCTGGCGGCCGAGGAGGCCACCGAGCCGGAGAAGAACGTGCCCAAGGGCATCATCGTGGCCATGCTGCTGCTGGTGGTCACCGGCGCGGTGGTGCTGTTCCTGGTGACCGGCGCGCTCGGCGCGCAGGGCGCGTCGACCTCGGGCAACCCGCTGGTGGAGGCGCTCGGCGACAGCCCGGCGGCCAAGGTGGTCAACTACATCGGCCTGGCCGGCCTGGTGGCCAGCTTCTTCTCCATCGTCTACGCCTACTCCCGGCAGACCTTCGCGCTCTCGCGGGCCGGCTACCTGCCGACCAGCCTGTCGGTGACCAACTCCCGCAAGGCGCCGGTGCTGGCGCTGATCGTGCCCGGCCTGATCGGCTTCGCTCTCTCGCTCACCGGCGAGGGCGCGATGCTGCTGAACATGGCGGTGTTCGGCGCCGCGGTGAGCTACGTGCTGATGATGGTGAGCCACATCGTGCTGCGGGTCCGCGAGCCGCAGATGCCGCGGCCGTATCGCACCCCGGGCGGCATCGCGACCACCTCGTTCGCCCTGGTCATCGCGGCCGCCTCGGTGGCGGCGACCTTCCTGGTCGATCCGAAGGCGGCGCTGTTCACCCTCGGTGTGTTCTGCGCCTTCATGGCCTACTTCGGCCTCTACAGTCGCAAACACCTGGTCGCCAAGTCGCCCGACGAGGAATTCGCCGCATTGGCGAAGGCGGAACAAGAACTCGAGTAACCCACCCGAATCCGCGAAAGGAGGCGGCACCCGATGACCGTGTACCGCAGTTCCGTCGGCGCCACGACCTACACCTTCGACGGCCTCGTCGACCTGATGGCCAAGGCCACCCCCGAACGCAGCGGCGACCAGCTGGCAGGCTGCGCCGCCGCGACCGACGCGGAACGGGCGGCCGCGCAGTGGGCGCTGGCCGACGTCCCGCTGACCACCTTCCTCACCGAGGTGGTCGTGCCCTACGAGACCGACGAGGTCACCCGGCTGATCATCGACAGCCACGACCGGACCGCGTTCGCCCTGGTCTCGCATCTGACCGTCGGCGGATTGCGCGACTGGTTGCTCGCGGTCGCCGCCACCGGCTCGGCGGCGGTGACCTTGGCCGCCGTCTCGCCCGGCCTGACGCCGGAGATGGTGGCGGCGGTCAGCAAGATCATGCGCAATCAGGATCTGATCGCCGTCGCGAAGGCGACCGAGGTGACCGCGGGTTTCCGCACCACCATCGGCCTGCCCGGCCGGCTGAGCACCCGCCTGCAACCCAACCATCCCACCGACGATCCGCGCGGCATCGCGGCCGCCACCCTCGACGGGCTGCTGCTCGGCTGCGGTGACGCGGTGATCGGCATCAACCCCGCCACCGACTCGCCCCAGGCCACCGCCGATCTGCTGCACCTGCTCGACGAGGTCCGCCTGCGCTTCGACATCCCGACCCAGTCGTGCGTGCTCTCCCACGTCACCACGACCATCGGCCTGATCGAGGCCGGGGCCCCGGTGGACCTGGTGTTCCAGTCGGTCGCCGGCACCGAGGGCGCCAATACCGGCTTCGGCGTGAACCTCTCGCTGCTGCGCGAGGGCAACGAGGCGGGCCGCTCACTCGCGCGCGGCACTGTCGGCGACAACGTGATGTACCTGGAGACGGGTCAGGGTTCGGCGCTGAGCGCGAATGCCCATCTGGGCGTAGGTGATCGGCCGGTGGACCAGCAGACCCTCGAGGCGCGCGCCTACGCCGTCGCGCGGGAGCTGCGACCGCTGCTGGTGAACACCGTCGTCGGGTTCATCGGCCCGGAGTACCTCTACGACGGCAAGCAGATCATCCGGGCCGGGCTCGAGGACCACTTCTGCGGCAAGCTGCTCGGCCTGCCGATGGGCGTCGACGTCTGCTACACCAACCACGCCGAGGCCGACGCCGACGACATGGACACCCTGCTCACCCTGCTCGGCGCCGCCGGCTGCGCCTTCGTCATCGCGGTGCCCGGCGCCGACGACGTGATGCTGGGCTACCAGAGCCTGTCGTTCCACGACGCGCTCTACGCCCGGCAGGTGCTGAACCTGCGTCCGGCACCGGAATTCGAGACCTGGCTGGCGAGCCTGGGCATGCTCGACGCGAACGGCCGGATCCGCCAGGTCGAGCCGCTGTCCTCACCGCTACGCGCCTTGGCGGCGAACCGATGACGAAACCAGTTCTGCGCATCGTGCATTCCGAACCGAGAGGACACGCCGTGGGCGAGCAGGCGACGGACCGGCCCGGCGCGGACCCGGCGGTGGCCCAGGAGTTCTGGCGCGAGCTGCGGCGCAACACCCAGGCCAGGATCGGGCTCGGGCGCACCGGCGACGCGCTGCCCACCGCGGAGGTCCTCGCCCTGCGCGCCGCGCACGCCGCCGCCCGCGACGCGGTGCACGTCCCGCTGGACGTGGAGATCTTCGCCGAGCAGATCGCGAGCATGGGCCTGGGCGAACCCCTTTCGGTGACCAGCAGGGCCGCCGACCGCTCCGAGTATCTGCGCCGTCCCGATCTCGGCAGACTGCCCGCCGACCTGTCCGGCGTCGAAAACCACGGCGCCGACATCGGTTTCGTGCTGGCCGACGGCCTGTCCCCGCGCGCGCTCACCGATCACGGCGCGGGCCTGCTGGCCGCGCTGGCGAGCGAACTCGGCGAGGGCTACACCCTGGCTCCGCCGGTGATCGCCACTCAGGCGCGCGTCGCCCTGGGCGATCACATCGGCGAAGCGCTGGGCGTGCGCACCGTTCTGGTGATCATCGGCGAGCGCCCCGGCCTCTCGGTGGCCGACAGCCTGGGCATCTACCTCACCCATCTGCCCCGGCCCGGCCGCGCCGACGCCGAACGCAACTGCGTCTCCAATATCCATCCGCCCGACGGGCTCACCTACGCCGACGCCGCCCGGGTGGTCGCCAATCTGGTCGCCGGCGCGCGCGCACTCGGCCGTTCCGGCGTCGACCTCAAGGACACCTCCCGCGTCGACCTTCTCGACAACGCAGACACCACCGTCATCGCCGCGGCGACGGACAGCTGAGGAATCCCGACATGACGAAGAACTCCGCCCTCGCGGCGGTGGCGCTGACGGCTGCCCTGCTCGGCTCGGCCGCGTGCGGTACCGCCGAGACGCCCACCGCCGCGCAGAGTTGCTCGGCCCTCGATCCGGCCCAGCCCTGGTACGGCGACAACCGGGAGCGCATCGGGCAATTCATCAGCGAGAACGGCCGATGTGGCACAACGGATTCGGCCTCGGCACCGCTGGCGCTGTTCGACTGGGACAACACGGTGGTGAAGAACGATGTCGGCGAACTGATCTCGGTCGTGACGAATCCGAGACCACCGCGGGCGAACCGGCCTTCGCGAACTACGACCACCGCCTCACCAACCCCGGCTACGCACTCGTGGTGCAGCTGATGCGCGGCTACACCGAAGCCCAGATCGCCGATTTCGCGCGCGCCGCCAGGAAACAGAACCTGGACGCCACCGAAGGATCCGAACAGACCATCGGCACCACCGAGGTCGACGGCTATGTGCGGTACTACTCCCAGATCCAGAACCTGATCGCCGTCCTGCGCGACAACGGGTTCGACGTGCGGATCATCTCCGCCTCGGCCGAACCGGTGGTCCGGGTCTGGGCCGAGGAGCTCGACATCCCCGGCGACAAGGTGATGGGCGTACCGCTGCTGGCCGACAACGGCGTCTACACCGGGCATATCCCCGGTTGCGGCGGCAAGGACCTCGACCAGGTGATCACCTACATCGACGGCAAGCGCTGCCGGGTCAACGAGCAGGTCTTCGGTGTCGAGGGCGCGGCCGCCTTCCAGCAGCTACCCGCCGCCCGGCGGGCCGCCTTCGCCGCAGGCGACTCCGACACCGACGTGGTCTTCCTGGGTGACGCGACCGGGTTGCGGCTGGTGGTCAATCGCAACAAGACCGAGCTGATGTGCAACGCCTACGGCGCCGACGACGGCACCTGGGTGATCAACCCGATGTTCATCGACCCGAAGCCGCGCAGGTCCGAGCCGTATCCGTGCGCCTCAGCGGGATTCACCGCCGCCGACGGCACCGGCGTGCCGCTGCGCAGGCCGGACGGCACGACCGTTCCCGACCAGCAGGACCGGGTCTTCCGCTGACGGCCGGCACGGGTGCCCGGCACCGCATGGGAGTCGCCGGACACTCGGCTGACCCAGACACCGGGGCGAGGCGTGGGCGGTTCGACGTGAGCCGCGGCGCCTCGCCCCATAATGTTGTGCCCATGATCCGCACCGCCGCCCTCGCCCATGTCCGCGACCGCAGGCTGATCCAGACGCGCCCGGAGGGCAAGGACGTCTTCTACATGGCCGGCGGCAAGATCGATCCGGGCGAGACCCCCTTACAGGCGCTACATCGCGAGATCGAGGAAGAACTCGGCGTCGGGGTGTCCGGCGTCGCCGAACTGGGCATCTTCGAGGCCGAGGCGTTCGGCCACGGCAGGAACACCGGCCTGCACATGACCTGTTTCCTCGGCGACCTCACCGGCGAGCCCCGCGCCACCGGCGAGATCGCCGAATTCCGCTACTTCACCGTCGGCGAATACGCCGCCATGGACCACGTGGCCCCCGGCTCCATGATGGTCTTCCGCCGCCTGCACGAACTCGACCTCATCGACTGGTGACCGCACGGCCCGGTGCGTGGATCCGCCCGTGCGGCCGGTCCACCCCGGGTCGCGGTGCCGCGGCGAAACGTTGTGTGGCGGTGCGCCGATCACACTCACGTGACGGGGACAGAGACACTGAGCACCGAGTTGACCGCGGCCGAGCGCAGGGCCGCGCTACGCAGGCTCGTCGTCATCTTCGGGTTGATGAACAAGATGATCGAGCTCAGCGCGGCCGGGGCGCCGCGGCAGCTGGCCGAGCACGCGGCCGCCGCCAGGGACCTGGTCGGCGAGCTGGTGACCGATATCGCCCGGCTGCCCTAGCTCACTCGGTTTTCGGGGTCTCGGTGGCGCCCTTGCCGGTTTCCGGCTCGATGGCGCCAGGTTCGGTGCCCTCGTCCGCCTTCTGGTCCGGTTCCGGATGTTCGGGTTCGAACGTCTCGGGCAGGCCCTTGAGGTGCTTGTTCATCGAGCGCACGAGCAGCACGGTGCCCGCGAGCAGGATCAGGATCACCAGCAGGCCGAGCGGGGACGCCTTGCCGAACTCGGGTCCGGTCGGGGTGTTCTGCGCGAGGTAGACCAACATCACCGGTCGGCGTCCTCGATACCGGCGAACAGGTCGGTCTCCGGGATGGCGGTGCTCACCCTCGTCTTGGCCAATTCGAACTCCTCGGTCGGCCAGAGCCGCTGCTGCATCTCCAACGGGATCGCGAAGAACGCCCCGTTCGGATCGATCTGGGTCGCGTGCGCGCGCAGGGCGTCGTCACGCTGGGGGAAGTATTTCGAGCATTCGATCTGGGTGGTCACCCGGCCCCACGCGTCACCGCGCTTGAACTGCCGCATCCGGTCCAGCCACTCCTGCAGCGGGAACGGTTCGCCGATGCGCTCGTACTCCTCGGCGAAGGTCTCCAGGCGCTTCATGCTGAAGCCGTGGTCGTAGTACAGCTTCGACGGCGTCCACGGAGCACCGGCGTCGGGGAACTTGTCCGGGTCGCCCGCGGTCTCGTAGGCGGCGACCGACACCTCGTGGCACCGGATGTGGTCCGGGTGCGGGTAGCCGCCGTTCTCGTCGTAGGTGGTGATCACGTGCGGCTTGAACTCGCGCACGATCCGCACCAGCGCCTCGGTGGACTCCTCCAGCGGGACCAGCGCGAAGCAGCCCTCCGGCAGCGGCGGCAGCGGGTCGCCCTCGGGCAGTCCCGAGTCGACGTAGCCGAGCCAGTGCTGCCGCACACCGAGCGCGTGGGCGGCCGCGGCCATCTCCTCGCGCCGGACCTCCTCGATCCGGTCCAGGACGCCGGGGGTGTCCATGGCCGGGTTGAGAATGCTGCCGCGCTCGCCACCGGTCAACGTCACGACCAGGACGTCGACGCCCTCGGCCGCGTACCTGGCCGTGGTCGCCGCGCCCTTGCTCGACTCGTCGTCGGGGTGGGCGTGCACCGCCATGAGGCGAAGGCCACTCACGTCTCGCTCACCATCGCTCTCGCTCGCGGGTGTCAGAACTTCGTTCCCTATAGTTCCATCCGACCCCCCGTTTGTTCCGACCACCCCCGGGAGCGTGAAACCGATGACCGAGCCCGCACCGGACGCCGCGGCCGACTCGGCCGCGGCCGCCGCGCGACACGCCGATCGCTACGGCACCAAACCCCCGGCGCGTCGGCTGTGGCCGCTGGTCGTTCTCGGGATCGGCGTCGTGGTCGCCGGGCTCGGCGTGGCCTACCTCGGCTTCCAGAAATACGGGCCGAAGGCGATCGAGACCGAGCAGCTCGGTTACGTCGTGGTGGACGATTCGACGCTGTCGGTGCGGATGAAGGTGACCAGAGACACCCCGCAGCGCGACGTCGTCTGCTTCGTCCGGGCCATGGATCGCGACGGCGCCGAGGTCGGCAGGCGCGAGGTGCTCGTCCCCGGTTCCGACTCCACCAGCGTGCAGGTGACCACCACGGTCAAGTCCTCGGCGCGCGCCTCCGCGGGCGACATCTACGGCTGCACCGAGCAGATACCGGGCTATCTCCGCGTCGAATAGCAGCCACAATCGCACCTGACCTGCATCTTTGTGAGACATGCTAAAATGGGCTGATACACGGTTCCGGGGCTCGGAGCCGTGTTTGCTGCATTGGCGGCCAGCGGTGCTGTTTCCGGGTTACGGGTTCACCCCCAGGATCGCTCCAGCCGTCGGGCTGGCGCATGCCCGCTTCATCGGTGGGTAAGTGCTGGTTTCAGGGAATCCCGGTGCGCCGGGAACAACTACTAGGGAGTGATCGAGATGACCGAGAATGTGACCTGGCTTACCCAGGAGTCGCACGACAGGCTCAAGAGTGAGCTGGACTCGCTCATTGCCAATCGTCCGGTCATTGCCGCCGAGATCAACGAGCGCCGCGAAGAGGGCGACCTCAAGGAGAACGGCGGCTACCACGCCGCGCGTGAGGAGCAGGGCCAGCAGGAGGCGCGTATCCGCCAGCTGCAGGAGCTGCTGAACAACGCCAAGGTCGGCGTCGCCCCCACCAAGTCCGGTGTCGCCCTGCCGGGTTCGGTCGTCACCGTCTACTACGACGGCGACTCCGACGATACCGAGACCTTCCTGATCGCCACGCGCGAAGAGGGCCTCGGCGCCACCAACCTGGAGACCTACTCGCCGAACTCCCCGCTGGGCGGCGCGCTGATCGACGCCAAGGTGGGCGAGACCCGCGAGTACACGCTGCCCAACGGCAACACGATGAAGGTGACGCTGGTCAGCGCCGAGCCGTACCACGGCTGAGCCCGAGCCCGCACCGAACGAACCCGAACGCGAGCGGCCGCATCCGAGACTCGGATGCGGCCGCTTCGTCATGTGTGGGTGTCCCGTCAGCTCAGCGCCTGCTCGACATCGGCGAGCAGGTCGCTGATGTCCTCGATGCCCACCGACAACCGGACCAGGTCGGCGGGTACCTCCAGCGCCGAACCCTCGGTGCTGGCGTGGGTCATGGCGCCCGGGTGCTCGATGAGCGATTCGATGCCGCCCAGCGACTCGGCCAAGGTGAAGATCTCGGTGCGCGAGCAGAACTTCAGCGCCGCCTCCCGGCCGCCGGCCAGCCGCACCGAGATCATGCCGCCGCTGCGGCGCATCTGCTTCTGCGCGATCTCGTAGCCGGGGTGCGTGGGCAGGCCCGGGTAGACCACCTGCGAGATGGCCGGGTGGTTGGTGAGGAACTCCGCGATCACCTCGGCGTTGTCGCAGTGCTTCTCCATCCGCACCGCGAGGGTCTTGATGCCGCGCAGCGTCAGGTAGGCGTCGAACGGGCCGGGCACCGCGCCCGCGCCGTTCTGCAGGAACGCGAACGCGGTGTCGAGTTCCTTGCTGTTGGTGATCAGCGCGCCACCGACGACGTCGGAGTGCCCGCCCAGGTACTTGGTGGTGGAGTGCACGACGATGTCGGCGCCCAGCAGCAGCGGCTGCTGCAGGTACGGGGTGGCGAAGGTGTTGTCGACGACCAGCTTGGCGCCCGCGGCGTGCGCGATGTCGGCCAGGCCGGGGATGTCACCGATGCTCAGCAGCGGGTTGGTGGGGGTCTCGACCCACACCAGCTTGGTGTTGGGGCGGATGGCCGCGCGCACCTCGTCCAGGTTGGCGATGTGGGCGGGCGAGTGTTCGATGCCCCACTGGCTGAAGACCTTGTCGATCAGCCGGAAGGTGCCGCCGTAGGCGTCGTCCGGGATGACGATGTGGTCGCCCGGGCGCAGGGTGGCGCGCAGCGCGCAGTCGGTGGCGGCCATGCCGGAGGCGAAGGCCCGGCCGAAGCTGCCCGACTCGAGCGCGGCGAGGTTGGCCTCCAGCGCGGTGCGCGTCGGGTTGCCGGTGCGCGCGTATTCGTAGCCGCCGCGCATGCCGCCGACGCCGTCCTGGGCGAAGGTGGAGCTCGCGTAGATGGGCACGTTGACCGCACCGGTCTGAGGATCGGGTTCATATCCGGCGTGGATGGCCCTGGTCGAGAATCCCAGCTCACTCATGGCCTCAGACTAGTTGGCCGGATCCGGGCCGAAACGCTGGGGTATTGCGCGGGCGCGGCGGACTAGGCTGCGGCCATGGTGACTGTTGAGGAATTGTTCGCGATCGACCCGCTGCTTTCCCCGGAGGAGCGCGAGATCCGCGACACGGTGACCCGTTTCGGTGAGCGCAGGCTGCGCCCGCACATCGCCGAGTGGTTCGAGGCAGGCACCTTCCCGGCCCGCGAGCTCGCGCCCGAACTGGGCAAGCTGGGCCTGCTCGGCATGCACCTCGAGGGCTACGGCTGCGCGGGCATGTCCGCGACCGCGTACGGCCTGGCCTGCCAGGAGCTCGAGGCGGTCGATTCCGGCGTGCGCAGCATGGTGTCGGTGCAGGGCTCGCTGGCCATGTCGGCCATCCATTTCTTCGGCTCGGAGGAGCAGAAGCAGCACTACCTGCCCGGCATGGCGGCCGGCGAGCTGATCGGCTGCTTCGGGCTCACCGAGCCCGACTTCGGTTCCAATCCGGGCGGCATGCGCACCAGGGCCGTGCGTGACGGCGACGACTGGGTGCTCAACGGCTCCAAGATGTGGATCACCAACGGCTCGGTCGCCGACGTGGCCGTGGTGTGGGCCTACGTCGACGAGGGCGCCGACAAGCCGCGGGTGCGCGGCTTCCTGGTCCCCGCGGGCACACCGGGTTTCACCACCCGCGAACTGCACGGCAAGCTCTCGCTGCGCGCGTCCCTCACGGCCGCACTGGATTTCGACGACGTGCGGCTGCCCGCCGACGCCGTGCTGCCCGAATCCCGTGGCCTGAGCGCGCCGTTGGCCTGCCTCAGCGAGGCCCGCTTCGGCATCGTGTTCGGCGCGCTCGGCGCGGCCCGCGACTGCCTGAGCGCGGCGATCGACTACGCCCGCACCCGCGAGGTGTTCGACAAGCCGCTGGCCGCCTACCAGCTCACCCAGGCCAAACTCGCCGACATGGCACTGGAACTGGGCAAGGGCCAGCTGCTGGCGCTGCACCTGGGCCGGCTCAAGGACCGGCACGAGATCACCGGCGAGCAGATCAGCGCGGGCAAGCTGAACAGCACCCGCGAGGCCATCGCGATCGCGCGCGAGTGCCGGACGATCCTGGGCGCCAACGGAATCACCCTCGACTACCCCGTGCTGCGGCACGCGAACAACCTCGAGTCGGTGCTCACCTACGAGGGCACCGCCGAGGTGCATCAGCTGGTGCTCGGCAAGGCGCTCACCGACGCGAACGCCTTCCGCTAGTCAGCCGCGGATGATCAGGCCCTGCCCGGGCTCCCGCGCGGGCGCGGGCCGGATCAGGCCGCCGGCGAAGGCCAGCGCCAGTACCGCCACCACGACGGTCAGCACCGTGAGCGCGATCGGGACGGTGATCGCCGTGGGGATGCCGAGGACGGTCAGCGAAGCCATACCGCCGCAGCCCCACAGGATCACGGCGAGGAATCGGCCCAGCAGCGGGGCGTACGGGGACCGCAGCCCCCGGTTCACGCCCGCACGGGCGGCGTAGCCCGCGGCCGCGGGAATGACGGGGGTCAGGCCGAGCAGCTGGATGGCCGGTTCGGTGACGTCCACAACGGGCCCTTTCGCTCGCCTAGCTGGTTAGCCGAAAGTTGTCTCGAGTCGGTACTACCCGCCCAGAATCCACCCGGCACCCCGTTGACGCAAGTCCGCCGCACCCGGCGACCAGCGAGAAACCCTTGACCCCGGTCGTGATCTGCGTCACAATTCTAATCGTGTTAGGTGAAACTACTCGCGATAGGCAAGCCGAACGCCGTGAGGCGACACGGCGGGAGATTCTGCAGGTCGCGTGGGATGTCGCCAGGGAACACGGACTGGCCCAGCTCACCCTGCGCGAGGTGGCCACCAGGGTCGGCATGCGCGCGCCGTCGCTGTATACGCATTTCCCGGCCAAGCACGCGATCTACGACGCGATGTTCGGCCAGGCCTGGGCCGAGTACGAGGAGCACGCCGCGCGGGTCACCGCCGATCTGCCCGACGCTCCGCGTGCCCGGCTGCTGGCGGTGGCCTACAGCTTCTTCGATTTCGCCGTCGCGGATCTGGCCCGCTACCAGCTGATGAATCAGCGCACGGTGCCCGGATTCGAACCGTCGGCCGCGGCGTTCGCGCCGTCGCAACGGGTGGTGCGCGCCGCCGTAGACCTGTTCGCCGAGGCAGGTGTCACCGATCGGGGTGACATCGAGATCTGGTTCTGCCTGATCGGCGGCCTCATCGACCAGCAACTCGCCAACGATCCGGCCGGCGACAGCAGGCGCAGGCTGATCGAACGCGCGATGACCATGTGGGCCGACAGCGTCGGCCTGCCGGCCTGATCCGAGGGAACCCATGACCACCACC
This sequence comes from Nocardia asteroides, assembly GCF_900637185.1. NCBI lineage: Bacteria > Bacillati > Actinomycetota > Actinomycetes > Mycobacteriales > Nocardiaceae > Nocardia > Nocardia asteroides. The sequence goes on from NZ_LR134352.1 coordinate 6,626,529, forward strand.
ACCCCGGCGCCCACCCGGCCCCGCCGCAGCGCCTCACCACGTCCGGAATCGATGACCCTGGCCGCCACCGAGTACGAGCGCATCGCCCGCGCCGCGGCCGCGCTCGACCCCGCCGACTGGGACCGTCCCACCGACTGTCCCGAATGGACTGTGCGCCAGATGCTCTCGCATGTCGTCGGCATGGCGGCGATGACCGCGTCGTTCCCCGAGATGGTCCGGCAGCAGCGCGCCGCCGACCGGCGCTGCGAACCCGGGCAGCCGCGCATCGACGCACTCACCGCCCATCAGGTCGACCTCTTCGGCGGTCGCTCACCCGCCGAGCTGACCGCGCTGCTCGCCGAGCTCGGACCCCGCGCCGCGGCGGCTCGGCGCAGGCTGCCCGGCCTCGTCCGCAAGCTGCCGATGCCCGGCGCCGAACGGGTGAACGGCGTCGACGAACGCTGGACCGTCGGCTACCTGACCGAGGTGATCCTGACCCGCGACCCGTGGATGCACCGCGTCGACCTGAGCCGGGCCACCGGGCGGCCGCTGGAACTGTCCGCCGAGCACGACGGTCGCATCGTCGACGGCGTGGTGCGCGAATGGGCCCAGCGCCACGGCAGCCCCTACCGGCTCACGCTGCACGGCCCGGCGGGCGGCAGCTGGGCCGAGGGCGACGGTCCCGCGCTCGAGCTCGACGCCGTCGAGTTCTGCCGGATCCTGTCCGGCCGGGCGAGCGGGACCGGACTGCTGACGACCGAGGTGCCGTTCTGAGCGTCAGGCCGGCGGGGGCAGTTCCAGGTTCTCGCGGTAGGTGCCGCCGAGGTAGTCGGTGTCGACCAGGCCGCGGCGGCGCAGCTCGGGCAGCAGTCCGTTGAGCACGAAGTCGCCGGTGCGCGGGTCGGTGAGGCCGCCGAGCGAGATCACGTCAAGGACGCCGGCCCGGTAGCGCTCCTCGATGGCGTCGGCGAGCTGTTCGGGCGTGCCCGCGGCGGCCCAGTGGCCGGTGTCCTTGGCGGCAACGACGAGCTCGCGCAGCGTCGCGCCGGTGGCGGCCAGTTTGCTGAAGATCTCCACCCGGCCGCGGCGACGCCGCACCGAATCCAGCTGCGGCAGGAGGCTTTCCGGTATCGGCTTGTCCAGCGGCAGCTCGGACAGGTCGAGTCCGCCGCCCAGCATGTCGGCCAGCTGACGGCGGCCCGCGTCGAAGTCGGTGGCCTCGGCCGCCTCCCGCACCAGCCGCCGGGCCTCGGCCTCGGTGGCGCCGTAGGTGGCGTGGAAGGAACTGAAGATCAGCGGCAGGCCGTCGGCGCGGCCCAGCTCCCGCGCGCGGGTCCGGATCTTCTTCGTGTAGACGACGGCGTCCTCCAGCGTCGGCAGCGAGGTGAAGACCACCTCGGCGAAGCGGGCGCCGAGCTCGATACCGCCCGCGGACTGCCCCGCCTGGAACTGCACCGGCCTGCCCTGGGGCAGCGGCGGGATGTTGAGCGGCCCGCGGACCGAGAAGTGTTCGCCCGCGTGGTCGATCGGCCGGACCAGGGACGCGTCGAGCACTGTGCCGCCCGCGCCGTCGGGCCGCAGCGCGCCCGGCCGCCAGCTGTCGAACAGGGCGTTGACCACGGTGAGCGCCTCGGTGGCGCGGTCGTAGCGCCGCTCGGGGCTGGGCAGGTCCGCGTCGCCGTAGTTCTCCTCGCCGAGCGAGGAGGTCACCGCGTTCCAGGCCGCACGGCCGTTGCTCACGTGGTCGAGGGTGCCGAACAGCCGGGCCAGGTTGTACGGGTGGTGGAACGTGGTGGTGACCGTCGCGATGAGGCCGACGTGGGTGGTCACCGCGCTCAGCGCGGCCAGCTGGACGATCGGTTCCTGCGCGCCGATCGCGCCCTGGGCCCCGAAGGCGAGCAGGTCGGCGGCGAACAGCGCGCCGATCTTGTGTTCCTCGGCGATCCGGGCGACGCGCACCGCCTCGTCCAGGGTCGACCGGGTGGGATCCAGCGCGGCGGCGTACACGTCGGGTGATCCGCTCACCCCGGTGACGGTCTTCAGGGTGCGGCGTTCGGTGGCCATGTCAGCAGTCCAGCAGGACTCCTGGGCGCTCGACCATGGTTGCGCTCAACACAATTCGATCGGAATGCGCGGTTGCGCCGAGTTCGCCGCCGGGGCGAATCCGCCCTGTTGCTACCATCTGGTGGTGTTTTCGCCCGGCCCCGCGTTGCTCGAATTCTCGGCACGACGTCATCTGCACAAACTGAATACCACGTATGGAATTCCCGCGGCCTTGGCCGCGGCGGACAATCCCGGCCTGTCGGCCGAACTCGATCAGCACGCCGCGGCGGTGCGCGACATTCTCGCGTTCGGCGTCGGCGAATCGACGGGGATACCGCTCACCGTTCTGCTCGCCGGCTATGCCAGGGGGCTGCTCGACCAGGTCGCCGAATACGCGGGCGGCCTGCTGGCGGTCGCCCCCGCGTCCTGGTCCGAGGCCGACTGGCTGCAATTGCGCCTGGCCGCGGTCTGCCGGCACGCCTGAGACACCGGAATCGGCGCTTCGCCTCCGTATCGGTGGGCGAAGCGCCGGCGCCGGTCGGTCATCGAGCTGTTTCGCCACCCCATTCCTGGCGCCCCGGCTCGGGGTAACCCGCACCGGGGGTGACCCACTGCTGCGCGTTCTCGGCGTGCGCACCGGGTGCCGCCTGACCGCTCACCCTGGCCGCGTCCTCGCGTCCGCGCTGGTAGGCCTCGGCCTGCCCCTTCATCGCGGGCATCTCGGCCTCCAGGTTGCCCAGCCAGCTGCTCCAGCGCTGTTCCATCGGCCGGACCAAGCCGCCGCCGACACCGACCACCAGGATGCCGCCGATGGTGGCGAGCACGGCGATCAGGATCGGCGTGGTCACCGAGGTCGCGACCCCGATCTGGTTCAGCGCGGCGATGATGCCGATACCCCAGATGAACACCGCCGCGATCCGGCCGAGCATCGGCCCGTAGGACAGCCCGCCCAGCATCGAGGTGACCAGTTCGCTCACCGCGTGCGCGATGGCCGCCGCGATCACCACGATCACGATCGCCACCGCCGCCTTGGGCAGCCAGGCCACGATGCCGGTGAGCAGATCACTGACCGGGTTGGGCCCGAAGACCCCGAAACCGATCTGCAGGGCGATCAGCAGGATGGCGTAATAGGCGATCTTGGCGAGGAGATCGGAGGCGTCGTATTTGCTCTTGGACAGCATCTTCTTGATCTGTCCACGTTCGACCAGCCGATCGAAGCCCACGCGTTCTAGCACCGCGTCGACGACCTTGGCGACCACTTTCGCGATGATCCAGCCGATCAGCAGGATGGCGACGAAGGCGGCCAATTTGGGCACGAATTGCGCGACCGAACTCCACGCGTCGGACAAACCTTGCTGGAAATCGATCGCGACGACGGAGATATCCACAGCACATCCTTTCGCTTCTTCCCGCCCGCTACCTGTCCACCGCTGGGTACCCGGGTTGACCGCACCGAATCTCCAATTTGCGAGAAAGTTGCTCTTCGCCCGGTCATCCGGCCGTTGACCGGGGCCCGGGGTTGCGCCAGGGCCGGATCGGGATCAGAGTGTAAGTAAGTGGTTACTTACAACGACGGAGGTGCCGTGGCCCCGACCTCGCGGGAACGCATCATGACCGAGGCTCTGCGCCTGTTCGGCGAGCAGGGTTTCGCCAAGACCTCGATCGCGCAGATCGAACGGGCCGCCGGACTGTCGGGAGGTTCGGGAGCGCTCTACCGGCACTTCAAGTCCAAGGACGAACTGCTGGTGCAGGCGGTGGCGGCGAAGCTCGGCGACCGCGGCGAGTGGGAGCTGTACGTGTCACCGGACTTCTCGATGGCCGCGGCCCTCGCCGCCGCCGCGCCGTCCGGCTCGACCGTCGACCAGCTCGAGGCACTGTGCCGGATCGGCCTCGCCCGGCTCGACCACGGCCGCGATGTCACCCGGATTCTCCTGCGGGACAACTCGATTCCGGCTCCCATGCTGGAGGTCTTCCGGCAGGAGGAGTACGCCGTGGTGATGTCGGTGGTCACCCGCGGACTCACCGAACTCGCCGGCCCGCGCGGGCGGGACCAGGACTGGGATGCCACCGCCGCCGTCCTCGTCGGCGCGGTCGCCCACTTCTGGCTGATCCGCGACATCTTCGACGGCGGGCATCCGGCGAACGTCGACGCCGAGCGCTACCTCAGAGCCACCGCAGAGATGATCGCCGCCCGGCTCGACTGGGCGGACACCGAGGGAGAGGACCGACGATGAACACCACCATCACCGTGGTCGGGGGCGGACTGGCGGGTCTCACCGCCGCGATCGCCGTCGCGGAGACCGGCGTGCCGGTACGCCTGCACGAGGCTCACCGGACGCTGGGCGGCCGGGGCCGTGCGACCCCGCCACCGCATGTCGCCCACGAGGGCGCCCATGTCTTCTACGCCGACGGACCGCACTACACCTGGCTGAAGGAGCGCGGCTTCGTCGCCGGGCTCGGCTGGCCCGGCCCGGCCGACGCGGCCAAGGTCGGCTTCCGCGTCGACGGCCGGATCCGGCACGTGCCGTCGCCGGGCATGCTGCGCGCCCAGGCCCGCAGGGGATTGCGCGCGCCGGTCGACGTCGACTTCCACAGCTGGGCGTCCGAACGCTGGAACGAGCGCACCGCCACCCACGTCGCCAACGCGATCAGCGTGGTGACCTACGACGCGAACACCGGCGCCCTGTCGGCCGCGTTCGTCTGGGACCTGTTCCAGCGTGCGCTCGGCGCGCGTGTCCCCGGGGTCCGGTGGGTGCGGGGCGGATGGCAGCGGGTCCTCGACCGGATGATCGCGCGGGCCACCGAGCTCGGCGTCGTCATCGAGACCGGATCGCGCATCGACACGCTGCCGGCCGACGGGCCGGTCATCGTCGCCACCGATCTCGACGCCGCGCGCCGGCTGCTCGGTGACGAGACATTGCGCGGCACCGGCGGTTTCGCCGCGCTGCTCGATCTCGCGGTGACCAAGGACCGGCGCGACCGGTTCGTGGTCTTCGACCTGGACCAGGGCGGCTTCCACGAGTGCTACACCGCGCAGGACGACAGCATCGCGCCCGCGGGGCAGTCGCTGTTCCAGCTCCAGATGCCGGTGCGCGACAACGAATCCCGCGAATCGGCGCACCGCAGGCTGGAAGCCCTCGCCGACGCCACCGTCCCGGACTGGCGCTCCCGCACCACCTTCCACCGGACGTCGACGGCGAAGAACCGGACCGGCGCCAACGACCGGCCCGGCAGCACCTGGCGCGACCGGCACGCCATCGACCGCGGCGACGGGGTGTACCTGGTGGGCGACATGGTCGCCGCGCCGGGCATGCGGGGCGAGATCTCCGTCAACAGTGCCGTCACCGCCGCCGCGTCCGCCGTCGCCACCCTGCGGACGGCGTCCGGCGTCCTGCCGAGGACCCGGCCCGCCTAGCCGTCGGCGACCGACCCGATCGACGGTCCCCGATCCCGATCGGGTCGGTCCCGGCCGGTGCCGTGAGCCGGATCGGCGACGGCCACGATGCCGCGCCGAAATTCGGTTGCGCCGCGCGCCGAGCGCTTCCTAAGGTGAGCCGCATGTCGTCTCTGTGCGCCTGCAACGTGTTCATCCGCATCCGCTCCGCCCGGGCTCTGGCCCGCTAGCGGACGCGGAGACTCTCGGCGTCCACCGGCGCGCCCAGGGCCCATCGAGCTTTCCACTACTCGATGACCCGAAGGGGCTACTGCCGTGGCGCAGGATTTTGCACACCGAAACTATTCACACACTCAGCGCAAGGTCACCGGACGGGCCGGCGGCCGGACATCGCGGGATCAGGCGCGCCGGACGCTGTCCCAGAACTTCCTGGTGGACTCCTCGGCCGTCGACCTGATGATGACGGCCGCCGACCCGGCCGGGACCGTGCTCGAGCCCGGTGCGGGCGAGGGCGTACTCACCCGGGCACTGGCCGCGCGTGGCGCGCAGGTCACCGCGTACGAGATCGACCCGCTGCTGGCGGCGAAACTCTCGGCACGCACCGGCGCCGATGCCGGAATCCGGGTGATACGTGGCGATTTCACCAAGGCGAAGGCGCCGCGTACCCCGTTCGCGGTGGTGGGGAACATCCCGTTCTCCGTCACCGCGGAGATCGTCGACTGGTGCCTGGCCGCACCCGCGCTCACCTCGGCGACCCTGCTCACGCAGCGGGAGTACGCGCGTAAACGCACCGGCGACTACGGGCGCTGGAGTCTGCTGACCGCGACCAGCTGGCCGTGGTTCGACTGGCGGCTGCACGGCCAGGTGCACCGCACCAGCTTCCGACCGGTCCCCGCCGTCGACTCCGCGATCCTGCGGATCGACCGTCGCGCCGAACCCCTTGTCGCCCACCGGGATTCCTACACCGAACTGGTCCGCACGGGATTCTCCGGAATCGGCGGCTCGGTCCGTGCGTCCCTGCACACCCGCTACCACGGCGTCGACGCGGCCCTGGCCGCGGCGGGCATCGCCCACGACACGGTGGTCGCCTACGTCCACCCGGAGCAGTGGGTGGCACTGCACGCGGCGCTGACGGGCTAGCCGTTCCGCGGCGCCGTCCACTGGGCGGCGCCGCGGGTCGCGCAGGTCACTGGATCGAGCGGTGCTGAGGAAGCCGAGGCCGAAGAGGCATTCCGGCCCCCAGGGTCACGACGCACTTCCGGCCGCAGCGACCTCGCCTCCCGCCGGAAGCGCCTATCCCTCTCACTCCGGCTCACTCGAGGTTCCGGTCAGCACCTGCCTTCGCTCAGCCCTGTGCCCCGAGTTCTTCGGTCAAAGTGAGCAGGAACTGAGACGCGGTTCGGATCTGCAAGTCCGATACCTCGAACTTGGTTCGACCGGCGCTGGTCCTCGACTCCTGCAAGTTGATCTGAGCCGTCTGTATATCGAGAGTGCCCTGCCAACCATCAACCTGGGTAACGATGTACACCGCGCTGGCCGCCTTCTTTATCCACACCTTCTCGTCCGTCCCGGACAGCGGGATGTAGCTCAGGTCGTCCTCGAGCAAGGCGGGCTTCGACTCGTCCGGCAACATTGCCCGTAGGCGCGTCTGCCCCACTGCAAGCTGATCCTGCGTAATCGTACAGAGAGCTCCCAGCCCAATTTTCTCGCCGGGCGCGCCGGATCCGTATTCAATACCCGCAGAAGATATTTCGAGATCTCTCGCGAAGAAGGTCAGCGTCCGATCGCACTGCTCGCGACGAGTATGACTCGACTCTGTCATCACAGGACTTTCCGCAGTATTCAGCCCGCACGACGACACGAGCGAAACTGCGATCGCTGCCACCGCAACCATGGACGGCCGCTTGTTTTCCGGTAGACCGTCAATATCCGAACTCGCCTGCGAGATCTGACTCCCGCCGATAATGCTCGTCGTTACAGAGCTCGCCCGGATCGCCCTAGTGGTTGAACCGGTCGCCATCACCAAAGCTCGACAATTCCGCACGATGTCGGCAGCGCGAGTCGAATCGCCATCAATCCCCCGTTTGTCCAGGCCTTCTCCGTAGAGTTTCAGCCCACCCTCTCGGACATCCATGCAGGTTGTCAATTCATGGACGAATGACAGCGTCTCGGAAGCGCTTGCGCGCCAACGGCTATCGAGAGATGCCGGCTCGCGCACTCAGGGAGCTCAGTCCGGGTCGTGTGGGTTTCAGCCCGTCGAATTGAGCACAATCGGCTGCACGGTCGCGCGTCGCTGCGCACCCGCTACCTGGGCGTCCATGCGGCCCTGGCCGCGGCGGGCATCGCCCACGACACGGTGGTCGCCTACGTCCACCCGGAGCAGTGGGTGGCACTGCACGCGGCGCTCATCCGCTGACCGGGTGCCGGTGCCGCCCCGTGGGTAGGGGCGGCGCCGGGCTCAGTGGCCGATGGAGCCGGTGCTGAGGAAGCCGAGCAGGTCGTGGCGGGTGATGACGCCGACCGGCTTGCCGTCCTCGACGACCATCAGGGCGTCGGTGTCGGACAGGGCCTTGGTGGCCGTCGACAGCGGCTCGCCCGAGCCGATCAGCGGGAACGACGGGCTCATGTGCTGGGCCACGGAGTCGGTGAGCTGCGCGCGGCCTTCGAAGACGGCCGAGAGCAGGTCGCGCTCGGTGACGCTGCCCGCGACCTCGCCCGCCATCACCGGCGGCTCGGCGCCGACGACCGGCATCTGCGAGACGCCGTACTCGCGCAGGATCTCGATGGCGTCGCGCAGGGTCTCCGACGGGTGGGTATGCACCAGGTCGGGCAGCTCGCCGGACTTGCCGCGCAGCACGTCGCCGACGAGCGGTTCGGGACCGGCCTCGAGCGGGGTGGTGAGGAAGCCGTAGGAGCTCATCCACTTGTCGTTGAAGATCTTGGACAGGTAGCCGCGGCCACCGTCGGGCAGCAGCACCACTACGACGGCGTCGGGATCGCGCCGGGCCACCTCGATCGCGGCGACCACGGCCATACCGCAGGAGCCACCGACCAGCAGGCCCTCCTCGCGGGCCAGGCGGCGGGTCATCTCGAAGGAGTCGGCGTCGGAGACGGCGATGATCTCGTCGGGCACGCTCGGGTCGTACGCCGAGGGCCAGAAGTCCTCGCCGACACCCTCGACCAGGTACGGGCGGCCGGTGCCGCCGGAGTACACCGAGCCCTCGGGGTCGGCGCCGACGATCTTCACCTTCCCGCCCGAGACCTCCTTGAGGTAGCGGCCGGTGCCGGTGATGGTGCCGCCGGTGCCCACACCCGCGACGAAGTGCGTGATCTTGCCTTCGGTGTCGGCCCAGATCTCGGGACCGGTGGTCTCGTAGTGGCTGTCCGGGCCGCCCGGGTTGGCGTACTGGTTCGGCTTCCAGGCGCCGTCGATCTCGCGGACCAGGCGATCGGAGACGTTGTAGTAGCTGTCCGGGTGCTCCGGCGGCACGGCGGTCGGGCACACCACGACCTCGGCGCCGTAGGCACGCAGCACGTTGCGCTTGTCCTCGCTGACCTTGTCCGGGCAGACGAACACGCACTTGTAGCCGCGCTGCTGGGCGACCAGTGCGAGGCCGACGCCGGTGTTGCCCGAGGTGGGCTCGACGATGGTGCCGCCCGGCTTCAGCAGCCCTTCCTCTTCGGCGGCGTCGATCATCTTGACCGCGATCCGGTCCTTGGAGCTGCCGCCGGGGTTGAGGTATTCGATCTTGGCGGCGACCAGGCCCGCGTTCGGGCCGACCACCGAGTTCAGCCGAACCAGGGGCGTGTTGCCGATGAGGTCGACGACATGATCCGCGATGCGCATAGCCCCATCGTTGCAGAACCCTAGGTCCGCGGCGCGACGTGGTCCGACGATGTGGCCTACGGCACCGGTGGGTGCCGCGGTCACCGCACCCGTGATTTCGTGCGCACACGGGTAGCTCGGAGGGGCGGCGCGGTGGGATCTGTGGCTCTCGTGGCACCGCGCGAGCCGCCCGCTCAGTGGGCACGGCGCCTGCCCGGCGGCCGATTCCCGCCGTACAATTTTCGGATGTGAGCGCACCACGAATCAGCTGGCGTACCGCCGCCGTCACCGGCGCCACCACCGTGCTCGCCGGTTCGGGTGCGGGCACCGTCTCCTGGGCGACCTACCGATTACTGATGACGCAGGCCGGGGCGGCACGCGCGGTCATCGGCCGCGACACCTCCAAGCCGCCGGAGGCCGACGGCGTGTACGCGCCCGGCGCACAACTGCCCGAACCGTGGCGCAAGGGCGTGCCCAGCGACCTGCACCTGATGATCTTCGGCGACTCCACCGCCGCCGGGCTCGGCTGCCTCGGCGCCGCCGACGTGCCGGGCGTGCGGCTGGCCCGCGGCCTCGCCGACGCGACGGGGCTGCGGATCCGGCTCAGCACCAAGGCGATCTCCGGCGCCACCTCGAAGGGTCTGGCCGGGCAGGTCGACGCGATGTTCGTCGCGGGGCCGCCGCCGGACGCCGCGGTGATCCTGGTCGGCGGGAACGACATCACCAAGAAGCACTCCATCCGCGCCTCGGCGCGCAGGCTGGCCGCCGCGGTGTCACGGCTGCGCGAGGCCGACGCGCTCGTGATCGTCGGGACGTGTCCGAACCTGGGTACCGTCACCGCGATCCCGCAGCCGCTGCGGACGGTGGTCGCGAACTGGAGCGTGCGCCTGGCGAAGGCGCAGACCGTGGCGACCACCATCGCGGGCGGAATCCCGGTGGCCATGGGCTCGCCGTTGGTCGCCTCGGAGTTCCGCGCCGCGCCCGAGATCCTCTTCGCCACCGACGGATTCCACCCCTCCGCGGCGGGGTACGAATTGGCGGCGGCCCAGCTGCTGCCCGTCCTCGTCGGAGCGGTGCAGACCCGCCCTGGTCTTCCGGTCGCGCACGGCGAGACGTAGATTCCAGAAAGACCGGCTTGTAAACGCCGTTCACTGAACCATCCGAAAAGGAGTCCTCATGCCCGAGGCCGTAATCGTCTCCGTCGCCCGCTCCCCGATCGGCCGTGCCGTCAAGGGTTCCCTCGCGGGGATGCGTCCGGACGACCTGACCGCGCAGATGGTGCGCGCCGCGCTGGCCAAGGTCCCCGCACTCGACCCGAGCACGATCAACGACATCATGCTCGGCACCGGCTCCCCCGCGGGTGAGGGCGGCTTCGGCATGGCCCGCAACGTCGCCGTGCAGCTGGGCCTGGACACCGTGCCGGGCACCACCGTGCAGCGTTACTGTGCGTCCTCGCTGCAGACCACCCGGATGGCCTTCCACGCGATCAAGGCCGGCGAGGGCGACGTGTTCGTCTCCGCCGGTGTGGAGACCGTCTCCCGCTACGCCAAGGGTTCGGCCGACAGCTGGCCCGACACCAAGAACCCCGAGTTCGCCGAGGCCGAGGCCCGCACCAAGAAGACCGCCGAGGGCGGCGCGGGCCAGTGGCACGACCCGCGCGAGGACAACCTGATCCCCGACGTCTACATCCCGATGGGCCAGACCGCGGAGAACGTCGCGTCGCTGACCGGCATTACCCGCGAGGACCAGGACCACTGGGGCGTGCGCTCGCAGAACCGCGCCGAGGAGGCCATCAAGGCCGGCTTCTTCGAGCGGGAGATCACCCCGGTGACCCTGCCCGACGGCACCGTCGTCAGCAAGGACGACGGCCCGCGCGCCGGCGTCACCTACGAGGCGGTCAGCCAGCTCAAGCCGGTGTTCCGTCCCGACGGCACCGTCACCGCCGGCAACTGCTGCCCGCTCAACGACGGTGCCGCCGCGCTGGTCATCATGAGCGACACCAAGGCCAAGGAGCTGGGCCTGACCCCGCTGGCCCGCATCGTCTCCACCGGCGTGTCCGGCCTGTCGCCCGAGATCATGGGCCTCGGCCCGGTCGAGGCCGTGCAGCGCGCGCTGGCGTTGGCGGGCAAGTCGGTCTCCGACATCGACCTGTTCGAGATCAACGAGGCCTTCGCCGTGCAGGTGCTCGGCTCGGCTCGCGAGCTGAAGATCGACGAGGACAAGCTCAACGTCTCCGGCGGCGCGATCGCGCTGGGCCACCCGTTCGGCATGACCGGCGCCCGCATCACCGCGACCCTGCTGAACAACCTGCAGACCCACGACAAGCAGTTCGGCGTGGAGACCATGTGCGTCGGCGGCGGCCAGGGCATGGCTCTCATCATCGAGCGTCTCAGCTAGTCCAGACATAGCGAAGCGGCTCCCCACCGTGGTGGGGAGCCGCTTTTGTGCTGTTCAGGCCGATTCTCAGTCGCGCTGGAAGTAGCTCAGCAGGCGGAGGATCTCGACGTAGAGCCAGACCAGGGTGACGGTCAGGCCGAGGGCCACGCCCCAGGCGGCCTTCTCCGGGGCCTGGGCGCGGATCAGCTGGTCAGCGGCGTCGAAGTCCAACAGGAAGCTGAACGCGGCGATCGCGATGCAGACGAGGCTGAACACGATGGCCAGGGCGCCACCGTCGCGCAGGCCGAAGCCGCCGTCGGTGAAGAAGCTCGCGATCAGGTTGCCGACCATGAGGACCAGCACACCGACCATGGCGCCGAGCAGCATGCGGGTGAAGCGCGGGGTGACCCGGATGGCGCCGGTCTTGTAGACCACGAGCATGCCGAAGAACACACCGAAGGTGCCGAGCACCGCCTGGCCGATCAGGGCGCTACCGCCCACACCGCCGAAGGTCACGTCGGTGAACATCAGCGACAGCGCGCCGAGGAACAGGCCCTCGAACGCCGCGTAGGACAGGACGATGGCCGGGTTGTCCATCTTGTTGCCGAAGCTCGCCACCAGGACCAGCACCAGGCCGACCAGGCCGCCGCCGATGACGAACAGCGGGGCGAGCGAGGGGTTCGCCGAGGACAGCGCGAACGAGATGATCGCCGTGACGGTCAGCACCGCGAGGGTGATGCCGGTCTTGGTGACCACGTCGTCGATGGTCATCGCGCGGGTGGCGGGGGCCTGCTGGAACTGCTGGCCGTACTGCTGCCCGTACTCGCCGTACTGCTGGTTGCCCAGCTGACCCGCGCCGGCCACGCCCGAACCGAAGTTCGCGTAACCGCCGACTCCCTCCTGGCGAGGTAAGTTCTTGAACACCGGATTCGATGAGGTACGCACCGTGCGCCTTTCTTGGAGTTATTAGTCGCTGTACAGCTCCAACTGCCCTGTTCAACGTGCCGCGATCGGACAAAGTTCCCAGCCTGGACCGGACACCCGACGATCGGACAAATCGGACTCTACCCCGTCCGACCGGCTCTATCGTTGTACGTCGCGCAGACCACGAACGGACCGCGTCACCGTGAATTTCTGGTTCCGGCCGATCACATCGGTCCGTCCGACCATCCGCTCCACCACGCCGCGATAGTTCAGATGTGAGTTGTACACCGTCCACAGCTCCCCGCCGGGGCGCAGCACCCGCCCGGTCTCGGCGAACATCTTGATCGCCGATCCGGTGTGCACCGCCGCGCCGACATGGAACGGCGGATTGCACAGCACCAGGTCGGCACTGTTGTCCGCGGCCGAGGACATCGCGTCGTCGCGCACCACCGTCACCCGGTCGGCCACGCCGTTGGCCACCGCGGTGGCCCTGGCCGAGGCCACCGCGGCCGCCGACTGGTCGGTCCCGACCACGCGCAGGTGCGGCCGGGACTTGGCCAGCGCCACCGCCAGGATGCCGGTGCCGCAGCCCAGGTCGATCGCCTCGCGCGCGTCCGGCTTCATCCGGTCCAGATGTTCGAGCAGGAAGCGGGTGCCGATGTCGAGGCGCGGGCCGGAGAAGGCGGCGCCGTAGGCCAGCACGTCGCCGTCGATCTCGGCGATCCGCTCGGCCACCGGGAACCGGGATTCCCCCACCGGCAGCGGCTCGCCCACGACCAGCACCCGCGACTTCTGCCTGCCGCGGCTCGCGCGCACCTGCCCGAACGACTCGGCCAGCACCTCGTTCATCGCCGGGGTGAGGTACTTGTCGCGCCCGCCCGCGAACACGACGACATCGGGAGCCGCGAAGCGGGCGATCGTCTCGGCGATCTCGGCCAGGCCGGCCAGCATCCTGGGCAGGCGCATCAGCACCACCCGCGCGCCCGCCAGCAACTCCGCGTCGAGATCGTGCGCGGTGTAGCGATCGGTGAGCCCCAGATTCTTGGCATTGCCCGCGAGCGCGAGTTCGCCGGTGAGCAGGTCCTGGTGCACGCGCAGACCGGTGAGATCGTGCCGGGCGGCCGCCCCGAGGGTGAGCGCGCCGTACGCGTCACCGATCACCGCAACCTCGCCGCTACCGGCGGCCGCGAGCGCGTCGGCGGCGGTGTCGAGGAGCAGGCGGTCGGCGGCGTCGACGGCATAGAGGTTCGGCGCCTCCACGTCCGGATACCGGCGCAACCGGGTGAATACGTCCTCGACTCTGTCCACGCGACAAGTGTGCTAGATCGTTGCCCCACCGTCACATCCGGGCCCAGTATCGGTCCGTGGCCCCGCTCACAGCGCGTTGTCGGAGTGGGTATTTCGATGGGCACGAACAGCTTCCATCGATTTGCGACACCCTTGCGCACGGTTTCGGTGCGGTCGATGTCACGAATCCCGTTGTTCCCCACTGTTTCGCCCGCGTTCACCGCGCCGCGAGCACGCGTTCGCGCCGACGAGCTCGCACCGCGGCGGGTCCGGCGAACCTGCCGCCCGCGGGGTTTCGTCGCCGTACGCGCGACATTCCGGCCGATCCGCGTGGCCGCGACCGGCCCAGCAAACTTGCCGTAGCCCGAACACACCCGGCCTTTCCTCCCCCACCCCGGCGCCGCCGCTGCGTACCATCGGCCTCATGCGTAACGCTCTCGTGTTCGGACTGGTCGCCGCCGCGGCGCTGACGCTGCCCGGCTGCGGCACCGACGACACGCCGGCCGCCTCGCCACCGCCGACGACGAGCACCACCAGCACCTTCGCCGACGCCACCGGCGAGGCGCCCACCGACAGCTCGCCCAAGTCGGCCGAGGCGTCCGCCGGTGCCGCGCTCACCGTCACCGATATCCGGATCGGCCGTCAGCCCGGTTTCGACCGGGTGGTCTTCGCGCTCGCGGGGACCGGCACGCCCGGCTGGCAGGTCGACTACACCGACCGCGCGGTCCAGGACGGCAGCGGCAAGACCGTCGACGTGGCGGGCGACTCGATTCTCGAGGTCCGCATCCTGGGCTCGGCCTACCCGTTCGACTCGCCGGTGCCCGCCTATTCGGGCCCCGACCCCGCGACCGACCCGAGTGCGCCGGGCATCGCCGGCGTCTACAAGACCCTGGTCTTCGAGGGCACCACCCAGTCGTTCATCGGGGTCGAGGCCGACCGGCCGCCGTTCACGGTGACCGCCCTGACCAACCCGCCCCGGCTGGTCGTCGACATCGCCGTCCAGTAGCTACCCCTACCGTGTGCGGGTATTTCCACCGACCGGATCGCGCTGGTTAGACTGGGCACCGTGATCGCTCGGCATCCGCTCCTGCGCGCACCCGGCCTGGCCAGGGTGCTCGCCTTGCTGATGCTGCTGGCCGGGATCGTGGCCATGCACTCGGCGGTCTTCGCCGGACCGGGCCATGCCGCCGAGGCGGATCACGCCGCGCACGGGCCCACCGAACCAGCGCGGACCGGCCACCTCGCGGCGGCCGAGCCCGCACCCACCGCAACCCACTCGCGCGCGGCCGGCACCCACGCGGCCGCGCCCCGTCACGACGCCGCCCCTGCCCTCCCCGTGCTCGCCGCCGCCTCCCCCGCCGCCGCGACGACGCCACTCGCCCCCGATCAGCGCGACACCGGCTGCGGCGCGGCCGGCTGCGACGAGCACTCGGCGGTGCATTCCTGCGTCTTCGTCCTCGTCGCGCTGGTACTCGCGGCGACGCTCGTGCTGCTCTACCGGCTGACCGATGTCGAGGCCGCGGCCGCGCGCGCCGTCCGCACCTGGCGGGGCAGGCGGGAGCGGCCGCCGCCGTGGACCGTCCTCACCCTGGCTCAACTGGCGATTCTGCGGATCTGACAGGTCAGCCCGCCACCGGCGTGTCCGGCGGCGGTTCCCGTCCCGCGTTCCCACGAATCCCCAGGAGGATCCCCATGTTCATCAGCCGTACCCGCGCCACCGTCCTCGCCGTCACCGCCGCGAGCGCCCTGCTGCTCGCCGCGGGCTGTAGCGACGACAACGACGCGACCACCCACGACGCCCACTCCGCGACCAGCTCGGCGAGCGCGACCGGCGCCACGGCCGCGGCTCGCACCGATTTCAACGACGCCGACGTCACCTTCCTGCAGATGATGTACCCGCACCACGCGCAGGCGGTCGAGATGGCGAAGATGGTGCCGAGCCACACCCAGAACCAGCAGCTGATCGCGCTGGCCGCGCAGGTGGAGCAGGCCCAGGCGCCGGAGATGCAGCAGATCACCACCCTGCTGACCAGTTTCGGCAAGCCCGCACCGAGCGCGGGCGCCGGGCACGAGGGCCACTCGATGCCGGGCATGATGACCGACGCGCAGATGAGCGCGCTGCAGGCGGCCCAGGGCGCCGAGTTCGACAAGCAGTGGGTGGAGATGATGATCGAGCACCACCTGGGCGCGGTCGACATGGCCCGCACCGAGCTCGCGAACGGCGTCAATCCGGAGTCCAGGCAGCTCGCCACGGCCATCGTGGCCGCTCAGGAGGCCGAAATCGCCACCATGCGTGGCATGCTCGGCCAGCGCTGACCGGGTACCGGCGCCGGGCCGCGTGGTCCGGCGCCGGGACCGGCCCGACGTCTCGGTTGGTCATCGAAATCGCCACCGCGAGCTGACGTCACCCGCCTCCAGCCAGTACGGTCGATATGTTCGGCTCCGGCGCAATCCGGAGCCGGCGGCCCCGAGGGAGGAGAGGGAGACATGAGAAGACAGGAACGCGTGGGGGTCACCGCGGCGCTCACGGCCGCCGCGACCGGCCTGATCCTGGTCGCCTGCACCAACCAGGTCCCCGGCGACGCGCAGGCCAACCAGGCCGACCTCGCCTCCTACACCTCCGAGGTGGCCGCGTCCTCGGCGGCGCGCGTGGAAAAGGCCAACGACACCGCCTGCGACGGCCTGCGCGCGGCCAACAAGAGCTCGGTGACCGCGTTCAACGCCTACATCGACGCCAGCAACAGCAGGGCGCCCGACACCGACGCCAAGGCCGACGAAGCCGTCACCACGCTGCGCAACAACGCCAAGGATCTCGGCCGCAAGATCACCAACGACGTGATCCCCTCGCTGGCCACCCCGTTGCGCGCCTACCGCGACAACACCAACACCCTGGCCGACACGCTCGAACGCCGGGCTCCCACCGACGAACTCAACGGCGTGATCGACACCTTCAACGCCGCCAAGGACACCGCGATCGACGTGTGCAAGCCGTACGGCAACTGATCACCGTAACAAGAACGTCACTGTTCGCGATTGCCTTTCCGGAGTCTTCATCGGGAGGGTTGTGTGCGCGGGTCAGTGAAACATGGTGTGGCGGCGCTGGTTGCCGCGATGGCGCTGGGTTCGGGAGCGCTGTTGCCGGGCGCGGCGCAGGCCGAACCCGGCACCGCCAAGCAGTGCGAGGTCAGTTCGGGCCGCACGCCGCAGACGGCGACACCCGCCGAGGCGGCGCTGGATCCGGACCGGCTCGCCGCCACCATGAACCTGGCGGTCGACACCACCCGCTTCAACATCCAGCTATATCGCAACAACTGCCTGGTCGCCGCGGGTCCGCGTAACGCCGAATCGGGCGGGGTCGCCTGGAATCTGTGGAGCGGCACCAAGAGCGTGGTCGCGCTGGTGGCGGGTCTGGCCGTGGACGAGGGCAAGCTGGTGGTCGACGAGCCGATCGGCCGCTACCTGCCCGAGGGCCTGGGCGACGCCGCGCATCGGGAGATCACCGTGCGCAACCTGCTCACCGAGTCCTCCGGGATGGAGGTGGCGGTCGCCGCCGAGGGCATGACCGGGCTGGCCGCGCTCGACCCGAATGTCGTCGCCCAGGCGCTGGCCATGCCGATCGAGCGCCCGCAGGGCACCATGTTCCGCTACAGCCAGCGCGCGGTGGACCTGCTGGTCTACATCGTGCAACGGGCCGTCGGCGAGGATTTCCAGGACTTCGCGCAGCGAAAGCTGTTCGACCCCTTGGGTATCGCGCGCTCGGACTACTTCTGGGCCCGTGACCGGGCCGGGAACACCTACGGCCACGCGCATCTGATCCTGCCGCCCGACGACTTCGCCAAACTCGGCCTGCTGGTGGGCAATCGGGGCCGCTGGAACGAGCGGCAGGTGATCTCCGACGACTACATGCGCGCCGCGCTCTCGCCCTCGGCGAGCATGCCCTGCTACGGCTTCCTGTTCGTGATCAACGGCGCTCCGTGCCGGCTCGAGTTCCCCGGCCTGCCCGACGACGCGGTGAAGATGTCGGGCATGCTGCGCAACGACAGCTACATCGTGCCCAGCCTGGGCCTGATGCTGAACTGGACCGGCGTGGCCACGCCGGGCGCCTCCTCGACCTACACCCACAATGTGATGCGCTCGCTGGTGGCGTCTTTCGTCGACCGGCAGCTACCCGATCCCGGCCCGTATCAGGAGCGGCCCGACGTGAGCGTGACCGATCCGATGATCGCGCGCCCCGACGCGCTCCTCGGCACGCTGGGCATCGGACCCTACGCCTATCCGGGGTGCAGTTTCGTCGACTGCCTGGGCGAGACGCCCAAGCCGCCGTTCTCGGATTGGCCGCCCGGCTGCGTCGTGCTGGGCTGCGTCGGAAGCGATCCGGCGACGCCCGGGATCCGCTGAGGCGGTACCCACCCTGAACAGGGTCAAGGAAACGCGCGGCGACCGGCTATTTCCCGGCATCCGGCGTGGTTCAATCGATCGCCCCACCAGACGATCGATCCCTCTCCCCCGCGAGGTGTGCCATGTCATTCTGGGAAGTCATCTGGCTCATCATTGTGAGCTTCGCTTTTGTCGCCTACCTGCTCATGGTCTTCATGATCATCGGAGACCTGTTCCGTGATCACAAGACCTCGGGCTGGGTGAAGGCGATCTGGATCATCTGCTTGATCTTCCTGCCGTTCCTCACCGCCCTGGTGTACCTGATCGCGCGCGGTCAGGGCATGGCCGAGCGGTCGCAGGCGCAGGCCAAGGAGATCCAGCAGGCCCAGGATTCCTACATCAGGGAGACCGCGGGCACCAATCCGGCCGCGCAGATCGCCGACGCCAAGCGGCTGCTCGACGCGGGTTCGATCACCCAGGCCGAATTCGAGCAGCTCAAGGCCAAAGCACTGTCCTGAGCGCCGTTCCGCCCGACAGCCTCGTCCACCGATCCGGTCGGTGTGCGAGGCTGTCGGTCTTCATCGCGGTCGCGTATTCTCGAAGCCGCCGGACAGGACCAGTAGGGACCGGTGCACGCTCGCGAGAGGAGCCGCCCTCATGCCCGCACCGCTGCGCGACAGCGCAGTGCCCAAACACGAACAGCTGCGCGCGATCCTGTTGCAGAAATGCACGCGCGAGCTACAGCCGGGCGACCTGATGACCAGCGAACGCAACCTCATGCAGGACTACGGCGTCAGCCGGATCACCGTGCGTGAGGCGATCGGTCAGCTGGTCAACGAGGGCTATCTGGTCCGGGTCCGCGGCAAGGGCACCTTCGTGGCGCACCGGCCGGTGCAGTCGCGGCTGCATCTGGCCTCGTTCACCGAGGAGATGCGCACGCTCGGCCATCAGCCGACCACCCTGGTGCTGGTCGCCGAGGAGGCCGTGCCGCCGGAGGCCACCGCCCGCGCGCTGCGCCTGCCCACCGACGCGCGCGCCTATCACGTGCGCAGGCTGCGGCTGGCCGACGAGGAGCCGATCAGCGTCGACGACGCCTGGTTCAATCCCGAACTGCTGCCCGGCCTGATCTCGCACGACCTCACCGGATCGATCTACCGGACCACCGCCGAGCACTACGGCCGTCCGATCGAGCGGGCCGAGCAGACCGTGGACGCCCAGGCCGCCGACACCGGGATCGCCGTGCTGCTCGGCGTCAAGAAGGGCGCTCCCGTCCTGCATTTCGACCGGGTGTCGTTCAGCGCGGAGGTGCCGATCGAGCACACCCACAGCTGGTATCGCGCCGACCGCTATCGCGTCCAGATGGAAGTCGGTCACCGATCCCAGCTATGAAACAGACATATTTCAGATACTGTATGGGCGCTATCACAGCGAAGTGCTCGGAGGTATCGCCCCATGTCCATCCGTAAGTCCACCAGCCGGGCCGGCCTGCTGGCCGTGCTCGCCGCCGGAACCCTGCTCGGCTCCGGCGGCACCGCCAGTGCCATCGGCGGCCTCGATTGGGACCTGCTGCCGTCGGGTTCGGTCGAGATCGGCCCGCCCACCGGCAGTTCCATGGGTTCGGTCGACGTCGGCAGCGGCACCGGTTCCTTCGACGCCGATCTGGGTTCGTCGGCGCCGGTGCCCCCGCCCAACACCGGCTCGGCCGTCCTGCCCGGTTCCGCGGGCTGAGTTCCCCCGCGGCGCGCCCGTTTCCGGCGCGCCGCGGTTCCTCAGATGACGCTGCCCACGTCGGTACGGACGAGGTTCTCCAGCGCCCGTTCGGCGATGGCGGCGATGGTCATGGAGGGGTTGCAGGCGGCGGTGTTGCCGGGCATCAGGGCACCGTCGATGACGTAGAGACCACGCTGACCGAGCACCCGGCCGTCCAGATCGCAGACCGAGCCCATGTTCGCCCCACCCAGCGGGTGCCAGGTGGACGGGAACAGGGCGTTGGTGTCGACGAGGGTGCTGCCGGGACCGGCGATCCGAGCGACGGCGGGACCGATGTGGCCGTCCTGGATCGCGCGGTCACCGTCGCCGGGCCAGCGCAGGGTCGCGGCGTCCTTGCCCGCGTCGTAGACGAATTCGCCGCGACCGGAGCTCACGCCGTAACCGACGAGCATGGTGGCGCCCGGGTCGATCGGCAGCGACGGGATCGACGCCTGGATGACCGTGAACGCGGCCTGCGGGTCGGACCAGTTCTTGCTGCCGTACACGACCGGACCGCCCTGTGCCGCCCCGAATCCCGCGGCCGGATCGCGCCACACGTAGATCCGGTCGGCGTTGGTGCCCCAGCCGCGACCGACATCGTCGGGCAGATCGGGAATCAGGCCGGTGGCGCGCGCCCGCACCAGCATCCTGGTGGTGTTGAGGCTGCCCGCCGACAGCACCAGCGCGCCGGTGGTGATCACCTTGTGCTCCAGCACGTTTCCGGACGTGTCGACCCGGTCCACACGCACCACCCAGCGGCCGTCGGGGGCGCGCTCGATCTCGGTCACCTCGTGCAGGGTCTGCACCTCGACCAGGCCGGTGGCCTCGGCGGCGGCGATATAGGTGACGTCGACGGAGTGCTTGCCGCCGTTGTTCACCCCGAGCGCGCCGTCACCGTTGGTGTAGGACGGCCGCATCTCCCCACGCAGCTCGGCGAGCGCGTAGTTCCAGTCGATCGGCATCGGAATCTTCGACAGCGGCAAGCCCGCGCCGCGCACCCGTTCGGCGAAGATCCGTGCCGCCGCGTAGTTCTCGTGGGCGACGAGCTCGTCGGGCGCGGTCGCGAGCCCGAGCATGCGCGCCACGCGCGGGTAGTGGACGCGGTCCAGCCGGTCCCAGTCGAGCCCGGCCGGAAAGTGCGCCTCGAAGACCGCGCGCTCCGGTTGCAGCGACATCCCCTGGTAGATCAGCGAACCACCGCCGAGCCCGGCGGCGCACAGGGCCGTCATGCCCTCACCCGGAACCGCCTCCACCAGACCGGCGTAGGGCTCGAAGACCAGCGGCCTGCCGAACACCATGGGGTCGGAGCGATACCAGAGCATCCGCTTGTCGGGTTGCGTGGCCAGCGGGAAGGTCTGGGCGTTCGGCCCGGTCTCCCAGCGCCTGCCCCGCTCCAGCAGCAGCACCGGCACCTTGGCCTGGGCCAGGCGCAGCGCGGTGACGCCGCCGCCGAATCCCGATCCGATGACGACGACGCGGCGTTCCTCGGTGGTCAGCGGGATGCCGCCGTGACGGGCGGCGATGCCGGGTACGGCCCCGGCGGTCCGGGCGGTGGCGAGGGTCAGTCCTGCGGCGGCCGCACCGGTCAGCAGGGTACGGCGGGTGAACTTCGGCATTCGGGAAAACCTTCATCGGTGGGGGTGGGAATGATGTGTGCCCGGCTCAGGCGCGGCGGTCGAGCAGCAGGCCGAGCAACCCGGCCTCGCGGCCCTGGCCGGTGATCATGTCGCGGGCCGCGCGCTCGACGTGGCCGCCGTCGAGCCGGGCGTCGGCCGCGGCGGCCATCTCGATGCCGCCGTGGTGATGTCGCTGCATGAGCCGCAGGAACAGCACCTCGGCCGGGCCGCCACGGGCCGCGGCGAGTGCGTCGAGCTCGGCCGTGCTCGCCATGCCGGGCATCGTCGAATGATGGTGCGCGAGGTCGACACCGGCGTGCCGGTGCGCGCCGACGGGACGCATCCAGGCCATCGGCTCGGCGGCGGTGACCGGCGCGTCCGCCAGCCGCAGCCAGCCGAGCAGCAGGCCCAGCTCGGTGCGCTGGGTGTCGGCGATCTGCCGGGCCAGCGCGCGCACCGCCGGGTCGGCGGCCGGGTCCAGCCGGTCGACCAGTGCGAGCGCCTGACCGTGGTGGGCGACCATGTCCTGCACGAAACCGATCTCGGTCGCGGTCAGCACCGGCGCCGCGGGCAGTGCGCCGCCGGGCAGCAGCGGGCGCAGCGCGGCGCCCATGGCCAGCGACATCGCGATCACGCCGATCGCGGCGGCGGCCCGGATCACGCGGTACCGGTTCATGATCCGGTGGTGGAGGTCTGCCCGGCGGGCGGGGTGTACACCTCGGGGGCGAGTTCCAGCGCCAGGAAACCGTTGTCCGCGCAGGTGGTCCACAGCTGGTTGCCCCGCCATTCCGGCGGCGAGAAACACCAGTCCGTCGACAGATCGCCGAACGCCAGGGTGCCGGTGCGCGTACTGAGCGCCTGCGCGGGCTCGAACGCGCCTTGCAACATCGCCTGGGCCAGCGTCGGCGCCGCCAGCAGCGGCGGGCCGATGATCGAGGCGAGCGCGTGCGGCGAATTCCACAGCCCGGCGTTCTCACCGGTCCGGGCGGGCGGGTTGAAGTAGCCGATCTCGTGGATGTCGCCGGGGTCGCGCACATCGAAGACCCGGATGCCCGAGGACGTCCAGCTGCAGGCCAGGGCCGTCGGGTCGACCGGGCGGTCGGCCGCGCAGTAGTGCGCGTCGTAGGCGAACAGCGAGCCGCCCGACGCCGAGGCGAGCATGCTGTCCTGATGCTCGGGCAGGTTGATGGCGAGCTTGATCGAATCGACGATCCGGGGCGCGCGCTCGTCGACGACGTCGATCAGCTTCACCCCGCCCGAGCCCGCCTCGTCGACGGCGAAGACGTAGGGCCTGCCGCCGTAGGTCACCGGCACGGCGTGCTGGGTGGCCCAGCCGTCGGTCCAGGTCATGGCCGCGAGTTCGGGGACGTGGGGTTGCGGGTCACGGCGCTGGACGGCGGCGACGTCGAGGATCTTCAGCCCGCCCAGATTGTCGGCCAGGTAGAGGCGGTTGCCGTCGGGCGAGAAGCCGAACCCGTGCATGGACAGTCCGGGCAGACCCTGCCAGATCACCCGGGGCTGCGCGGGATCGGTGAGGTCGACGGCGCTGAGCAGACCCGGGGCGGTGCCCGAAGCCCAGTAGGTGCGGCCGTCCGGGGAGAAGCCGCCCTCGTGCGCGGTGATCGGCACCGGCAGCGCGATATTCGTGCCGGGGCCGGGATTGAGCAGCCGGGGATGCGCGCAGTCGGAGATGTCGTAGACCGAGAGCAAACCCGCCCCGGTGAGCGCCGGAACACCCGCGCCGACAAGGAGTTTGCGTGCCGCGTTGACCTTCAGGCTCTCCCAGGTGCCCGCCAGCATGGCCGGCTCGGTGAGGGTGGTGGTGTGCACGGGCGTGGCCGGGTCGGCGACGTCGAGCACCCGCACGCCCTCGTCCGGGCCGAGCAGGTTGCCCGGGAAGAATGTGCCGATATAGGCGCAGTGGTCGAAGGTCACCGAGGTGATGCCGCCACCGCGGCCCGCCGAACTGCCGAGCAGACGCATATTGCAGCGGAAACCGTCGCGGGAACGGCCGCTGTCGCGGTCGGCGGCGGGGACGTCGCCTTGCAGGCCGGTTTCGGGCAGGGAGCCGGGCAGACACTGGACGGGCGGGCGAGCGGGTGCACCGATCGCGGGTGTGGTGGCGACGGCGCCGAGCGGAAGCAGCAGGACCGCCACCGCGGCGAGGCCGTAGCGGCGCGCCGTGCGGGGGAACGAACGAATCATGGAGTTGTCGTCGACCCCGGCGGACGGGGTCGCCTTTCTTGCGCCTGAGTGGTCGGGTATCGCGGCGTTCAGACAGGGTGTGCACCGTCCCCATCCAGCGGTAACTGGGTTACCGCTGCGCGACGCTACCATTCAACCGTGAGCAGCGGAACCGAATCGGACGCATCGGCGAAGATCATCGCGGTGGTGCTCGAGCTGCTGAACACCGAGGGCTACGAAGCGGTGCAGCTGCGGACCGTCGCCGCCCAGGCGCACGTCTCGCTCGCCAAGATCTACCGGCTCTTCCACACCAGGGACGAGCTGATCATCGCCGCCCTGCACCAGTGGATGGACACCAACGCCTACGCCGACGTGGCGCCGCCCGCGCCCGGCGAATCGGTGCGCGACAGCCTGAACCGCATGCTGCGCACCATCTTCGAGCCGTGGGAGCGCAATCCCAAGATGCTCGTGGCCTATCACCACGCCCGCACCGGGCCGGGCGGCGAGCGCCTCGACAGCCAGGGCTTGGCGGCCGTGCTGCCCGCCGCCGAGGTCACCCTGCGCGGCCTGGACACGGGCTATCTGGAAGACCTCGGCCTGATCATGGGCAATATGGCACTGGCCCTGATCGGGCGGTTCGCCGCCGGGACCCTGCCGATCACCGAGGTGCTGGCCACCCTGGAACGCACCGTCTACCGGCTCACCGCCGACAATGCCGCGGCGTCACGGCGGGAGCAGGCCGCTTCGCCCACGACGGCCCCCTGATCCGCCGCAGATCCGTTCCCGCGCAGCAGATGCCTGTTTCCGATCCGGAGAACCGGGCATACGGCCCATAGGACGTGCGATCCGGCGCGTCCGACGTTTTACCCATACCGAAAAGGTGAGCTCGATGATTCTTCTCGGCGCAGTACTCCTGATCGCAGGCCTGGTGTTCGGCATCTCGCTGCTGTCCACGATCGGCGTCGTCCTTCTCGTGATCGGCCTGGTCCTGGCCCTGACCGGCAGCCTCGGCCGCCCGGTCGGCGGTCGTCGCCACTACTGGTGACGCGAGCCTGATCTTTCGAAGGAGGAACGAACATGACCGCGAACGTGCCACGCATAATCACCGTTCTCGTAGTGATCTGGCTGTTGCTCGGTGTCCTCGCCGCCGGTCAGCGCGGCTACTTCACCGACCGTGAACAGAACTGCGCGAGCCTGGGCACCATCGCCGTGACCGTGATCGCCGGTCCGCTGAACTACATGGGCGTCAACCCCAAGGTCGACGACTGCGCGCTCCCGGAACCGAGCCAGTAGTCGCCGTGGCCGGGCCCGGCGCGGCCACCCTGTCCCTTGCCGGGCCGGGTGGCCGCGCCCGGTCGTCAGCGATCGTGCGGCGATCCGCCGGAATTCTGGGCGCGCGCCATGATCACGTTCGCGAGCCGGTCCAGCGACTCCTGATTGCGCGCGGCAAAGGCGATGTCCTGCGCCGGGCCGGGAATCAGCCGGGCCGGACCGCTGGAGGCGCGCTCGGTCATCCGGATGGTGGTCCGACCCGGTTGATCCTCGCTGAGGGTGATCCGGATCAGCGCCGAACCGACCGACCAGAGCCTGGCCTCCAATTCCAGCCGATGTGGCGGGTCCGCCGCGCGCACCACCGTGGTGTCGCTGATCAGCACCGGCCACAACCCGAACCGGTAATGGATCCGGCTGCCCACCGCGGGCCACTCGGGATCGACCCGGCCGATATGGGAGGCGCCGACCACCCAGCTCGCGTACAGCCAGCCGTCGGCCAGGGTCGCGAACGCCGCCGCGCACTCCACCGGCACGGTCACCTCGGCTGTCAGCATGGGGAAGTCCTCGTCCGTCGCGGGAGTCAGGCCCCTCCAGCGTAATTCGCGCGCGGCCGGGTCGCGCGGCGAGCCGGGCCGTCCCGCCGGGGTGCGGCGCGCCGAACTCGCGATGATGCGGGAAAATTGCTGTACACCGTTCGGACGTGGGATCGTTCCCCTATGTCCACCGACGAAACGCGGGTCGGTCACCTACCTGGCCCCGCCGAGAAGGCTGCCGAACGGACCCTGTTCGGCCACCCGATCGGATTGACCAACCTGTTCGGCGTGGAGCTGTGGGAGCGTTTCTCCTTCTACGGCATGCTCACCATCCTGGGCTATTACCTCTACTACTCCACCACGGAGGGTGGGCTCGGCCTCGACCAGAGCACCGCGCTCGGCATCGTCGGCGCCTACGGCGGCCTGGTGTACCTGTCCACCGTGCTCGGCGGCTGGATTGCCGACCGGGTGCTGGGGATGGAGAAAACCGTCTTCTACGGCGGTGTCGTGGTCATGGCGGGCCATATCGCGCTGGCCGTCCTGCCCGGGCTGACCGGGGTCGGCGTCGGCCTGGTGCTCGTCGCGCTCGGCAGCGGCGCCCTCAAGGCCAACGCCTCCTCGCTGCTGGGCACCCTGTACGCGCCCAACGACGCCCGCGTCGACGGTGGCTTCACCCTCTTCTATCTCGGCATCAACATCGGCGCGTTCACCGGCCCGCTGCTCACCGGTCTGCTGCAGCGCGAATGGGGCTTCCACGCCGGCTTCGCCGCCGCCGCGGTGGGCATGGCGCTGGGCCTGACCCAGTACGTTGTCTTCCGGCGCAACCTGGGTACCCACGGCCGCGAGGTGCCCAACCCGATCACCCGCCGCGACCTGACCCCGGTGCTGATCGGGGTGGCCGTGGCCGCCGTCGTGGTGCTGGTGGCCGTCGTGGCGGGCCTGATCACCCTGGACAACCTGTCCGATGTCACCACCGGCGTGATCGTGCTGGCCTCGATCGCCTACTTCGCGGTGCTGCTCACCAGCGCCAAGGTGACCCCGGTCGAGCGCACCAGGGTGCGCGCGTTCATTCCGCTGTTCATCGCCAACGCGGTGTTCTGGTCGCTGTTCCAGCAGATGTTCACCATGCTCGCGGTGTACTCCGACGAGCGCGTCGACTGGCGCATCTTCGGCTGGGAGGCGCCCGCCAGCTGGATCGGCTCGGTGGAACCGGTGTGGATCATCGCGCTCTCGCCGCTGTTCGCGCTGATGTGGACCAAGCTGGGCAATCGGGCGCCGAGCACGCCGATCAAGTTCGCGCTCGGCGTCATCGGCATGGGTATCGCCTTCTGGCTGTTCGCGCTGCTGAGCGGATTCGAGGGCAAGACGGTCCCGGTGCTCGCGGTCTTCGTCATCCTCGGCGGCTTCGCGGTCTCCGAGCTGCTGCTGTCCCCGATCGGTCTCGCGGTGACCACGCACCTGGCCCCCGCCGCCTACCGCTCGCAGATGATGGCCCTCTACTTCTTCTCCGTCGGCATCGGCACGTCCATGGCGGGCACCCTGGCCCGCTACTACAGCCCCGAGAACGAGACCGCCTACTTCGGAATCAGCGGTGCCGCCGCCATCGCGGCGGGTCTCGTCGTGGCCGCGTGCGCGCCCTGGATCAAGCGCCACATGCAGGGCGTGCACTGACCCGTCCGGGCGGGTACTCCCCGAAGACGTTCGCACAGAAGGAGAAGGACCGTGCCGACACCGGAAGCCACACCAGGGGCGACCCGACCAGCAGGCGGCTGGGGCGGGCTGTTCCGCACCAAGTCCGTCGAGCAATCGATCCTCGACACCGACGAGCCCGATTCCAAGCTCCGCAAAGATCTCACGGCCTGGGACCTGACGATCTTCGGTGTGGCCGTGGTCGTCGGCGCGGGCATCTTCACGCTGACGGCGCGGACCGCGGGCAATGTCGCCGGACCGTCGGTGTCGCTGGCCTTCGTCTTCGCCGCGATCGCCTGCGGTCTGACCGCGGTGTGCTACGCCGAGTTCGCCTCCACCGTGCCCGTCGCCGGTAGCGCCTACACCTATTCGTACGCGACCTTCGGCGAGCTGGTGGCCTGGATCATCGGCTGGGACCTCATCCTGGAGTTCGCGCTCGCCGCGTCGGTGGTGGCCAAGGGCTGGTCGCAGTATCTGGGCACGGTCTTCGGATTCGAAACGGCCACCGTGCAACTGGGCTCGGTCACCTTCGACTGGGGCGCGGTCACGCTGATCGCGGTGCTCGGTGTGCTGCTGGCCGTGGGCACCAAGGTGTCCTCGCGGGTGTCGGCGATCGCGGTCGCGATCAAGCTGGCCGTGATCGCGCTGGTGCTCGTGCTCGGCATGACCTACTTCAAGGCCTCCAACCTGAGCCCCTACATCCCGCCGTCGCAGCCGGCCGAGGAGGGCGCGAGCGGACTGCACCAGTCGCTGTTCTCGTTCCTCACCGGCGCCGGTGACAGCAACTTCGGCTGGTACGGCCTGCTCGCCGCGGCCAGCCTGGTGTTCTTCGCGTTCATCGGTTTCGACGTGGTGGCCACCGCCGCCGAGGAGACCAAGAACCCGCAGAAGGCCGTCCCGCGCGGCATCCTCGGCTCACTGCTCATCGTGACCGTGCTCTACGTGGCGGTGTCGCTCGTGCTCACCGGCATGGTGCCCTACACCGACCTGGCCGGCGACAACGCCACCCTGGCCACCGCCTTCGCCATCCACGGCGTGGACTGGGCCAAGAACGTCATCTCCATCGGCGCGCTGGCCGGTCTCACCACCGTGGTGATGGTGCTGTTCCTCGGCCAGACCCGCGTGCTGTTCGCGATGGCGCGCGACGGGCTGCTGCCGCGCTGGCTGGCCCACACCGGTTCGCGTGGCACGCCGGTGCGGCTGACCGCCATCGTCGGCGTCGTCTGCTGCGTGCTGGCCGGCTTCGTCGACTTCGGCACCCTCGAGGAAATGGTGAACATCGGCACCCTGTTCGCCTTCGTCCTGGTGTCGGTGGGCGTCATCGTGCTGCGCCGCACCCGGCCCGACCTGCCCCGCGGCTTCCGCGTCCCGCTGGTCCCGCTCCTGCCGATCCTGGCCGTGCTGTCGTGCCTGTGGCTCATGGTCAACCTCTCGGTCGACACCTGGCTGCGCTTCATCGTCTGGATGATCATCGGCTTCGCCGTCTACTTCGCCTACGGCCGCCGCCACTCCCTGCTCGGCAAGAAAGCCCCGACCGCCGACTGACCAGCGCCTTCGGGGATAAGGTCGGTCCGGCAGGTCATCGACGACACGCCGGGCCGACCTTGTATACCGACACGATTCCGGTACACCCGTACGAGTCGCTAGGCTGTCCCGGACGCCCCTATAGCCCAATTGGCAGAGGCAGCGGACTTAAAATCCGCCAAGTCAGGGTTCGAGTCCCTGTGGGGGCACTCCATCGTCGCAGGTAACAGACCTGAGCTCCCCCGGGACACGCTCACCCCACCTGTCCGATCCACAGCGGCGTGCCCTCGAGATCGACAGAGGCCGCCACGGACCCCACCTTCAAGCTCCCGGGTCTATCGGATCGGCAAATAGCACCACACGATCGGCTGCTGGGTCGAACCCGAGCAGCGGGTAGCCGTACTGCCCCTCGGCGGCCATGAACACGGGCTTGCCCAACCGACGACCGAGCGCGGATATGAAGCCGCACAGGGTATCGACTCCCGCCTGGCCTTGGAGTTCGCGGAGGTCCACGTCGAAATCGATCTCCGTGGCCGACATCGGATAGAAGATCGCCGTCACAGCCGGGGCAGGCCTGACCCACAGCACGACGTGCTCCTCCGCATCGACAGCGCGTGGCAGGAACTCCGCCGCGGCCGGTAGCGGTAGCACGATGTCGTCTACTACGTACTCAATCGCCCAACCATTGGGCCGGACCAGGTCGAACACCGCTTGCCAGTCCTCCACCGAGGTGTCCGGCACCCACAGATCCGGCAGCGCACCCATCAGGTGCGGGTCGAAGAAGTTCTTCACCTCGGTCCACAGCAGATCCGGCATCCAGCCATGCTCGCAGAGCGCCGTACCGGAACGCAGCCCGATTTCGTCGGACCGACCCAAACCCGGTCACTCGGTGGGACAAGCGGCACGCGCGAACG
The DNA here is from genome assembly GCF_900637185.1 of Nocardia asteroides. Classification (NCBI taxonomy): domain Bacteria; kingdom Bacillati; phylum Actinomycetota; class Actinomycetes; order Mycobacteriales; family Nocardiaceae; genus Nocardia; species Nocardia asteroides. Next base: position 6,656,216 of record NZ_LR134352.1, read on the forward strand.
TCCCCAAGTCTCGGCGCTGGAGGCGTGCTCGGCTGGAACGTCGTTGCCGCCGGAAACTATCCGGTCGAGTCGGTATCCGGCTGTGCGAAGCGGGCGAGGGCGGCGGCGAGGGCCTCGCCCATCGCGGGGCTGCCGGTGTGTCCGGAGTCGTCGATGACGTGCAGACGGGCATCCGGCCAGGCGTTGGCGAGTTCCCATGCGGTTTCGAGTGGGGCGCTGAGATCGAGGCGGCCGTGGATCAGCTCGCCGGGGATCCCGGCCAGCCGCCCGGCGTCGCGCAACAGTACGCCTTCGTCGAGCCATGCCCCGTGTGCGAAGTAGTGGGTACAGATCCGGACGAAGGCGAGCATGTCGGCGTCGGATACGGCACTGTATTGACCTGGACTGCCCTGGGATTCGTGCGCGATGACCGCGTCCTCCCAGCGGCACCACTCGATCGCGGCGCCGCGCCGCACAGCGGGGTCCGGGTGTTCGAGTAGCTGCCGGTAGCCCTCGACCAGGTCGCTGTCGCGGCCCAGTACGGATCGAAACCGCGACCATTCGGCGGGCAGCAGTCGCGCGAGCCCCTGGTACAGCCAGTCGATCTCGCGGCGGCGTGTGGTGGTGACCCCGATCAAGATGATCCCGGTGACCCGCTCCGGGTACCGCTGGGCGTAGGCGAGGATGAGTGTGGAGCCCCAGGAACCGCCGTAGAGCAGCCAGCGGTCGATGCCGAGATGGACGCGCAGTCGCTCCATATCGGCGATCAGGTGTTCGGTGGTGTTCACCGTCATGTCCGTGGCCGGGTCGGCGGCGTTCGGAATGCTGCGGCCGCAGCCGCGCTGGTCGCATTGCACGATCCGGAAAAGGCTCGGGTCGAAGGACTTCCGGGCCCGCTCACTACTCCCGCTGCCGGGCCCGCCATGCACCACCAACACCGGTCGGCCGGCAGGGTTCCCGCTGGCACACCAGTACACCTCGTTGCCGTCGCCGACCTCGAGCAGGCCGTCGGCGTACGGATCGATCGGAGGGAAGAATGCCGACACGAACCGAGGCTATCGGAGGTGGACCACACCGCGGACTAACTCCCCGAGTTCATCTCAGGGTCGATCTGTTCGAGCATTGATGCCAGCCAACCGGCGGTCTGGTGCCCAGCGGGCATCGCGGCTACGCCCTGTGCAGCCTCGGCCATGGCGTCGGATTTGCGGCCGAGCAGCGCCAGCACGATGCCTCGCTGAACGCCCCAGAATCCGGCCGTGTACCAGTAGCCGAAGGTCGGCAGCTCGATCCCGTCTGCCGCCTCGGCTGCCTTGTCCGCCAGGACCAGAGCCTTTCCCGCCTGGCGTGATTCCTTGCGTACCGCGAGCAGTTCCGCGCGCTGGTACCGGTCGTACACACCGAGGATCGGGTGCGCGCCGTCCACGCCGATAGCGGCATCTGTCAGCGCGACCGCCCTCGCGGTGTCGCCCTGGTGGCGCGCGGTGTACGCGCGGAAGCTGTAGGAGTGTGCGAGCTGGGACCGGTCCCCCGCTGCCTCTGCGAGCCGTGCCGCATCTTCGAGCGCACGGTTGGATAGATGCGGACGACCGATCGCGTGCTCGAGCCATCCCCGGTAACGCGCGACCTCCGATGCGATACACGCCGCCCCGCTGCCACCGACCCGCTCGGCGGCGAGCGCCCGGGCTACGCCGTCCATCCCCCGGATCACCGGCGCAACGAGTTCCGCGCCTGCCGCGTCTTCCAAATGCCTTGTGCGTTCGAGGATTACCGCGACGTCCTCCAGGCTGGAGGTGCCGGCGGCGGACGGGTCGGCGACCGTGGCCTGTAGCCGCTCCGGGTCGACATTCGCCAGACCCAACGTCGGGTCGCCGAGTACCGCTCGGTATCCGGCCAGAACGGCTGAGGTCACTGGCTTACGCCCGGTCTCGACCAGGGACAGGTAGCCGGTCGTGAAGCATGTGCGTGCTGCCATCGTCCGCAGTCCGATCCCGGCGATCGTGCGCAGCTCGCGCAGCAGGCCCCCGGTCACCGCCCCGCCATCGGTAAACATAGGTAAACCGTATTGGTCGGGCCATTTTCTCGGTAGTCCCCGAGAGTATCTCTCAGCCCCACCGCCGGACCGACGCCGCGGATAATTCTTGGCGCATCGGGTGCAGTGAGCTGCGCGAACGATGGCGAAAGCTCTTCGGCGGTGGGCGCATCGCTACCGATACCCACAGGGGGACTGATGAGCAACGCGATCAAACCGCTACTCGACAGCCTGAACGAGCGGGCCGCACGCCGTTCGATGGCAGTCCGACGCGCACCGGAGTCACCGTTCGGCTGGGAGCTGTACAGCCCGTTTCGAGTCGTCTGTCATGGGTCGCTCGATGATATCGCCGCGTGGTTGACCGCTGCCGAACAACGCGACGGGTGTGGTCTACCGGCGGGCTTCGTCGGGACGAGGGCGGACGGATGATCACGCTCGGATTCGTAGTCGCGGTTGGACTGCCGGTAGCAGTGATCATCGGCGTGGTGCTGTGGCCCCAGCGCATTCCGCCAGGCGCACCATGCCAGGCCCCTGCCGACCGCCTACTGCGGGATGACGATCGAGCAGGACTTGGCGCCTACGGCGCAGGCGAAGGCATCGATGAGGTCTTGGGCGGAGCCGGTGTCGAGGGAACTGCTGCCGGTGGTTTCGGCGGTGGCCGGGCCTGCCGTGAGGAGGAGGCCGGTGGTGGTGGCGAGGGTGGCGATGCCGATGCGCAGTGTGCGAGTCAGGAGGGTCATGGCCGAATCGTAGGGTTGGGCCGATGATTTCGGTTGCCCCGAATGTCGGGGTCGGTGGTGCTCGTTAGAATCGGCTATGGCTTCGAGGCACCCGTTCTTCCAGTTGGGAGCCGACAGTCGACGGCTGGTTCATCTGTCACTGTGCGAGGATGCGCTGCTGGCTTGGAACGATTATGTGCAGGGAAAGCCCGCTGCGCTTCGGTACCGCGACTCGGTGGTCGGGATGTGGCATCGTGTCGATGTCGAGCTTCCTGGCGATGCCCTTCGCGCGGCCGGAGCGGGTGAGGATGTCGCCGATATCGGTAAGCGGTATCTCGAGCCCATCGCTGCGCTGCAGGACGACGATCTGGCATTTCCCGACTCGGTCGAACTCGGCTATTACGCGATCTACAACTGTTTCTGCAAATATGTCCGCGGTGACGATGTCTCGGATTGGCTGATTGTCAATCAGGCCCTATCGGTTCTTCCCCCGAGTGAAGTGGCGGAACGCCTGACGCGCGCGATCGACGAGAACGCCGCCCCGACGAAGTGACGTTCGGAGCGACGGCCGGATGGCGCGGGCACAGCGTCGCAAACCCTGTGCCCGCGCCGCCTGCGACTAGCGCGTGATGGTGATCCGCCAGCCGTTTCCGTCACGCACGCACGTGTAGTTGGGAACGTTGATATCGCCCTGTGCGACTCGCTCCTGCTCCCGCTGCTTCGCGGCGACCAGACAATCCTTCTGGTTCGCGTACGGCGCCGCCTGCGCCGCGGGCGCCATGGCGACCACAGCCCCCGTCGCCAGCGCGCCCATGAGCAGTCCCGTAATCGTCTTCTTCAACTGAAATCTCCCCTGGTGTAAATGAATTCGCCCCTTCGGCGACACACATGAATCTAGGGACGGTCGCCAATGGCGCGCATGCGGAATTCTTAAGGGTGGCGGGTTCGGTGTCGCCCATGGGGCGCACTATGGTGATGCGTTAGCCGGCCGCGGTTGGCGTGGACGACGTGTGGATTCTTCGACAGCTCTGGTGCAGCGAAGGGATCGTCATGCATTCGGTTGTGGCTTTGCTCGTGCGCGTCGGTTGTGCGGTGGCCATGGCGCTGGCCGTGGTGGGGGTGACCGCACCGGTGTCGGCGGGGGCGCCGGACTCGCCGCTGTGCGCGTGGCGGTTCATGTCCAATAGCACGGTGCTGAATGTGGCGTTCCCCGATGCCAATTCGACGTACTGGCTGATGCCGTACGCGCTCGGGCCGGGCGATTCGATCGAGCTGTCCGGCACGTATCCGGCGGCGCGGTATTTCTCGCTGAACACCTACGGCACGAATCTCGACACGGTGGACACGTTGCGCGACAACCAGATCGTCGCGGATCCGGGGAGTGCGAACCCGTACGTCGACGCGTCGGCCGCCGCGCTGCCGCCGGAGCAACGGCAGTGGCACGCCACGCTGGTGAACGGCCCGGCGGACCACAGCCGCAACGAGATCCAGGCCGTCGCGCCCGGGCAGAGCACGACGATCGGGTTCGTCATCGTCCGGGTCTACGTGCCGACCGATCCGGCCTCGCTCAGCGGCGGTGTTCCGCTGCCGGACGCGCGATTCTCCCTCGCGGGCGCGCAGGTCCCGGCGCAGCCGTGCGCGCAGCCGTTCGACCCGAGCGCCTACACCGGTCCGGTCGCCGATGCCGCCAAGGGCGCCTTCGACCGGCTCATCGCCGGCGCCGCCTCGGGCGCGTTTCCCGGCAACACGCCGGAGGCGACGTTCCGGAACCCGGCCAGTACCTCCGGGCTCTTCCCGAACGGCGACAACAAGTACATCGGGACGCGCCTCAGCTATCAGCCGGGACGCCTGCTGGTGGTGCGCGGCAAGGCGCCGACCTTCCCGGACACCAGGGCGGGACAGTCGCCCACCGAGCCGACCGAGGTGCGGTACTGGTCGATGTGCCAGAACGATCTGGTCTCGCCATATCCGGTGGTCGCCTGCGCCGCCGACTTCCAGACCGCGCTCGACGGCGACGGGTACTACACCTATGTGGTCGCCGCGCCCGCCGATGTTCCGGCCGACCTGCCCGCGACCGTGACGGTCATCCCCTGGGGCAGCACCGCCGTCGACAAGGTGCTGTTCCTGCGGAACATGACTCCGAGCGCCGCGTTCTATCCGTCGTCGATCCAGGCGTCCCAGGACTCCGGCGCCGACCCGGCCACCACGATGGGCCCGTACTACCCGCGGACCACCTACTGCGACACCGGCACCTTCGCCGCCGGCGGCGCCGCGGCCTGCTTCGGCGACTGAGATCACGCTGGGGTTCGGGGCCGGCCCGGCGTAGGTTCACAGGTGAGGCGAATCGTCGACACGGAGGGGTGTTATCGATGCGGGTGGCCAAGCGGATCCGGAGTTACGCCACGGTGCTGGGCCAGGCCCGGCGCAATCGCGGTGATCTGGTGGGGTGGCTGGGCAGACGGCCGCAGATCGGGGCGGCGACGGCGGTCTACGAGACCGCGCTGCTGTTCAGCAACAAACTCGATCCCCGGCTCAAGGAACTCGCCGAGCTCAAGACGGCCGGGCTCGTGGCCTGCCAGTTCTGCCTGGACATCGGCTCGGCGCTGGCCGCCACCAGCGGACTCTCCGAGCAGCAGATCACCGACCTGCCCCGGTACCGCACCAGCACCGCCTATACCGAGCTGGAACGCCTGGTCATCGCGTTCGCCGAGGCGATGACGTCGACTCCGGCCGTCGACCTCGACGAGGTGCGCGAGGAACTGCTCACCCATCTGTCGAAGGCCCAGCTGACCGAGCTGGCGGCGGGCATCGCGTGGGAGAACCAGCGCGCCCGGCTCAACCAGGGTCTCGGCGTGCAGCCGACGGGAATGTCGGACGGCATGGCCTGTGCCCTCCCGGAACCCGCTCGATCACGCCAGGCCGATGACGGCGCCTGACCCGCGCTACGGGCAGTTCGGGTCCGGGGCGTCGACGAACAGGGGCTCACCGGGCCGGTTGAGGTAGGCGACGTACAGTTCCGCCGGTTCGGTGCCGAGATTGCGGCCGACGTGGACGTGGTCGGGGCCGACGGTCTCGGACAACCCCTGGCCGGCCGTGTAGGTGACCGGCAGGCAGTCGGCCGCCTCGTATCGCGTCACCGAGCCCGCGGTGACGAAGGCCAGCACCGGGCCGTCGTGATAGTGCCAGCCGAGGGTGGCGCCGGGGGCGAGGCCGATGCGGCGGAAGGTGTAGGTGGTCGGTAGTTCGGCGAACGGGACGAACGCGCTCACGTCGACCTGGGCGAGCGGCTGGACGGTCACCCCCGAGGACGGGGTGGCCGAGGTCGCGGGCGCGAGGGCGAGGGTCGCGGCGGCGACCGCGGCGCCGACGAGAACCTCCCGGCGGATTCGCATCTTCGTAGTATACGAGCCCGCGACCTGCGCGAATAGCGAAAACGAGCCATGCGCGGCGCGCCCGGCCGAGCGCGCCGCGACAATTCGGACCTATCCGGCGACCAGACCCTTGGCGATATGGGTGACCTGGATTTCGTTGCTGCCCGCGTAGATCATCAGCGACTTGGCGTCGCGCGCCAGCTGCTCGACCTTGTATTCGGCCATGTACCCGTTACCGCCGAACAGCTGCACGGCCTCCATGGCGACCTCGGTCGCCGCGCGCGAGGAGTACAGCTTCATGGCCGAGGCCTCGGCCAGGGTCACCTTGTCGCCCGCCGCGGTGCGCTCGATGGCGTTGAACACCATGTTCTGCACATTGATCCGGGCGATCTCCATCTCGGCCAGCTTCAGCTGGATCAGCTGGAACTGCGCGATCTCCTTGCCCCACAGCTTGCGCGACTTCGCGTACTCGACGCACAGGCGGTGACATTCGTTGATGATGCCCAGCGCCAGCGACGCGATGCCGATGCGCTCGGCGGCGAAAGACTCCTTGGCGCTGTCCTTTCCGTCGCCCTTGGCCGGGTTCTCGGTCTCGCCGAGCAGCCGGTCGGGGGTGATGCGGACGTTCTCGAAGAACAGTTCGCCGGTCGGCGAGGAGTTCATGCCCATCTTCTTGAACGGCGGGCTCTGCACGAAGCCCGGCATGTCCTTGTCCAAGACGAAGGCCAGCACCTTGCGGTCGCGGCGGTCGGTGCCGTCCTCTTCGTCGAGCTTGGCGTAGACGACGGTGACGTCGGCGTACGGGCCGTTGGTGATGAAGGTCTTGCGGCCGTTGAGGATGTAGTCCGCGCCGTCGCGACGGACGTAGGACTTCATCCCGCCGAAGGCGTCGGAGCCCGAGTCGGGTTCGGTGATCGCCCAGGCGCCCACCTTCTCCATGGTGACCAGTTCGGGCAGCCAGCGCTTCTTCTGCGCGAGGGTGCCGCGGCTGCGGATGGTGGCCGCGGTGAGACCCAGGCTCACGCCCATGGAGGCCACCAGGCCCAGGCTCACCCCGGCCAGCTCGCTGTTCAGGATGACGCCCATGCTGCCCGCGCCGCTGAAGCCGCCCGACTTCCCCGAGCCGGTCGTGCCCGCCTCTTCCCGCGCGATCGCCTTGGCGAGACCCTCGCGCGCCATCTCGTCCAGCCCGAAGGTGGCGTAGAGCTTGCGGATGATGTCGAACGGCGGCAGCGCGCCGCTCTCCAGCTGGTCGACGTGTGGGGTGACTTCCTTGGCGATGAATCCGCGCACGGCGTCGCGGAACATCAGATCTTCGTCGGACCACTGGTACATGTCTGGACTCCCGAGGTATAGCCGGAACTGTGCCTCGAATATAGAACACGTTCTAGTTGGGTCGGTCCTCAGACGAAGGCACGTGGGATGACGGGGGCCACGAACTGCTCCAGCATGGCGCGCTCGTCCGCGTCGTCGCGACCCGGCGTGGCCAGCAGGGAGACGATGATGCGGGTGAGCCAGCGGGCCAGCCGGCCGCGCTCCGGATCGGACAGGTCGATGTCGGCGAAGATGGTCACCGCGAGGGATTCGATGACATCGGAATCCTGACTGATGCGCCCCGCCGTGCCGGAGTCGTCGGGCCGGAACCAGGCGATGAGCAGCGGGTCGGCGCGGACCGCGGCGACCGCGCCGAGCATGGCGGCGATGATCCGCTCCCCCGGGTCCGCGATGCCGGCGACCCGCGGGCCGAGACCGGCCACGATGCGCCGGGTCTCGCGATGCACGAAGGCCACGCGCACGGCCTGGCGATTGTCGAAGTAGCGGTACAGCGTCGCCCGCGAACAGCCCGCCGCGGTGGCGATGTCGCGCATGCCGACCGCCGCCACCCCGCGCTCGGCGAACAGCTGGGCGGCCGCGTCGAGAATGCGCTCGGCGGCCAGGTCGGCGCGGTCGGTGGCGAGCCAGTCGCCGCTCACGCCCGCACCGCCCGGAACGGCACCGCGACCGGCCAGCGCACGTAATTGCCCTGCGACCAGCGCACCGCGTCCAGGTCGACGGTGAAGTCCGGGCAGCGGGCGAGCAGTTCCTCCAGCGCGACCCGCGCCTGCATGCGGGCGGCGGCCGCGCCGAGGCAGTGGTGGTGACCGTGACTGAAGGTGAGGATCCGCTTGGGGTTGCGCCGGATGTCGAGTTCGCCCGCGGTGTCGCCGAATTCGCGTTCGTCGCGGTTGGCCGAGCCGTACAGCAGCAGGACGCGGCGACCGGCGGGAATGGTGGTGCCGTGCAGTTCGACATCGCGGGTGGTGGTGCGGGCCAGTCCCTGCACCGGCGAGGTCATCCGCAGGAACTCCTCGATGGCGTCGGGGATCAGCGACCGGTCCTCGACGAGCAGCTCGCGCTGGTCGGGGTAGGCGGTGAGGAGCTGGACCGCGCCGCCGAGATTGCCGGTGGTGGTGTCGTTGCCGCCGGTGATCATGGTGAAGGCGAAGCCGAGGATGGCGATCAGGCCGTCGTTGTCGCCGTCGGCGCCCAGGCCCGAGGCCAGCAGGTGCGAGATGGTGTCGTCGCCCGGTTCCACGCGGCGGCGGGCGATGAGTTCGCTGAAGTAGCCGGCGAGTTCACCGACCGCGGTGAAGGCGTGCTGGTCGCCCGCGGCGAGTCCGGCACCGGCGACCGCGCCGCCGACGATGTTCTCGGTCCACGCGTCGAACTTGCCGTGGTCCTGTTCCGGCACCCCGAGATAGTGCGCGACGACCATTGTCGGCAGCGGTTTGAACAGCTGCTCGACGATGTCGCCGGTGCCTGCCGCGCGCAGCCTTTCGATCCGGTCCACGACGAAGCGGCGGACCGCGGGTTCCACCGAATTCACCTGGCGCGGGGTGAATCCGGGCGACACCCGGCGACGGAAGTCGGTGTGCTCGGGCGGATCCATGAAGACGAACGGCTTGACCGCGCCGAATCCGGCGGCGGCCAGGTCCACATAGTCCACGGTCAAACCCGCGGCAGAGGAGAAGGTTTCGGGATCCTTGGCCGCCGCCCAGACGTCGGCGTGGCGGGACAGGACGTAGAAGTCCGCGTCCTCCCGGCCGTCGGGGATCACCCGATGGACCGGATCGTGATCGCGCAGCGCGGCGTACATGGACCAGGGATCGCGCCAGGTCTCCCCCGAGCGAAGCTCGAAGACCGCGGCATGAGACGTCGTTGAACTCATGCCTCCACGGTAAGACACATAGACATGTTTGTCTAACGATATCCGTCCGGCCCGGCTGACGTCGGCCGGAAAACCGATTGCCCGGGCGCGCGGCGCTGTGGCCTCCTTGGGGAGATGAGAAGACAACGACCGGGGAACGCCCGGAACATCGATGACGGCCTGAAACTGCACCGGCACACCGTGCGGGGAGTTCGCGGCGTCCGGACAGTCGTGACGCCACGGCCAGGATCACGAACCCGGTTCAGCACCAATCGTTTTCACGATACCTGGCATGTGCTGTCCGACGAGTACGGCGCGCGGATGCTCGCCCGGCTGCTGTGGGGGCTGTCGTATCAGGCCCGGCCGGGGACCGTGGTGCTGATCGACCGGGAATTCCTGCTGCCGACACCGTTCGACGCCGATCCGGCGGACCCGATCGTGCTGGTGCCGGGCTGGTGTACCCGGCTCGACGACGGCGCCGCCGCGGCCCTGCGGACGCGCACCCGCACCCAGGCGGGCACGGTGCGATGGCAGACCTTCGGACTGGACCGGACGCTGGCGCCGAACGCGCTCGAGACCTGGTGGACCGAGCACCGGCACCGCCGCGTCCGCGGCGAGATCACCCGCCGAGGCGGCACCCTCGTCCTCACCCCGCGCACCCCCGACGACTGCCGGGTGTGGGCCGTCGACGCCGCCCGCCTCGACCCCTCCGGATTCGGCTCCGACCACGTCTACCTGGATGAATGGAACAGCGGCCACGACGGCGAAATCCAGATATTCCGCGCATTCCGCTCGATGGTCGGCATCGCCCGGCGCGCGCGTTCCCAGGTACTGGCCCGCGAGGAATTCCCGTCGAATCCCGACGAACTGCGCAGCGCGATCTGGGACGAGGCCGAAAACGTGCGCGGAGGTGCGCTGAGAAACCTCACGCCACGCCCGGAATGAAAAGGGCGGGCGAAGAAAGCCATCCAAGACGCCGGGGCAATCCGAATCATCTGTGTTCATCGACCACGATCTCGAATTCACCCGGGGGGTCGAATTCTTCGGGCGGGTTCGGAGAGGGAGTTTCTCCGATATGTTCCACAGCTCGAGTTTCAGCGCGACGCGGCGCGTGCTCGCCGCGGTTCTGCCGGTCGCGGTCGCGGTCACGTTCGCCGGTGCGGCCTCGGCCGAGGTCACCGCGGACCAGCAGGCACAGTACGTCGCGGGACTGTCGTCGGTGGGTCAGGCCGAGGGCATCGGCTACCACACGACGGTCGCCCCCGACCTGCGCACCGTCTCCGCCACCGTCGACGACGGACGCTTCGTCCTCGCCCAGGACGGCACGCTGACGGTCGAGAACGCGGCGGGCAGCCCGATCGCCCAGGTGCCGACCAGTTTCGGCACCGTCGGTGGCAACACCATCACCGTCGCCACCCAGATCTCCGAGGACGGCCGCACCCTCACCGCGACCCCCCAGATGACCCAGGCCGCGGCCGCCGAGGTGAAGACGATCGCCACCAACCCGGCCGCGCAGTACTCCGATCCGGTGCACAACGCCGCCGCGATCGGCGCGGGTGTGGGACTGGTCGCCGCCGCGGTGGTGTGCATCCCGATGATCACCACGATGATCCTGTACCTGCCGTGCGTCGGGCTGGTCGGTCTGCCCAACGCCCTCGTCGGCGCCCTCATCGGCGCGGCCGTCGGTGCGGTCGTGCCGGAGGTCATCCCGCAGGTGCTGCCCTGATCCGATAGCCCGATGCCGCTACGCACCGGATCCGGTCCGGTGCGTAGCGATGTCGGTGTGGTCAGTGGTCGGCGGATCGCTCCACGATCGACATCGCGATGCCGTCGAGGATGTCGTGCTCGCTGACGACCAGCTCGGAAACCCCGGCGCGCCGGGCCAGTTCGTCGGCCAGCACCTCGGTGATCACCGCGCCGCCGCCGATCACGTCGACCCGGCCGGGATGCATGGGGCCCAGTGCCGCGCGCTGGTCGTGGTCCATGGCGATCAGCCGGTCGCAGACATCGTGGACCTCGGCCAGGCTCAGCCGGGTCAGATGGACCCGGGTGGAGTCGTATTCGGGCAGGTCGAGGGCGACTGCGGTGATGGTGGTCATCGTGCCCGCGACGCCGACCCAGGTGTGCACCTCGTCCACCGGCACCTTGGCGAAAGCCTCGTCCAGTTTGGTCTGGGCGAATTCGCGGGCCGCGCTGACCTGGTCGGCGGTCGGCGGGTTGCCGGGCAGGCAGCGTTCGGTGACGCGCACGCAGCCGATGTCGGCGGAGTAGGCCGCGCGCACGCCGTCGCCGTCGCCGACGACCAGTTCGGTGGAACCGCCACCCAGGTCGACCACCACGAACGGGCCCGCGTCGGCGGACAGTTCACCCACCGCCCCCGCGAAGGACAGCCGCGCCTCCTCGTCGCCGGTGATCACCTCGGCGACGGCGCCCTCGACCACGCGGCCCAGTTCGGCGCGGGTCATGTCGAAGAAATCGTCGCGGTTGGCGGCGTCGCGGGTGGCCGAGGTGGCGACCATGCGGACCCGCGAAACCCCCTGGGCGAGCATCACGTCGACGTAGTCGGCCAGGGCCGCCCTGGTGCGCTCGATCGCCTCGGGCGCCAGCCGGCCGGTGGCGTCGACGCCCTGGCCCAGCCGCACGATGCGCATCTCGCGGTGCACGTCGGTGAGGGTGCCGTCGGCGGCGACCTCGGAGATCAGCAGACGGATCGAATTCGTGCCACAGTCCACCGCGGCGATGCGCTCGGTCATGATGTTCCTCCTGGTCGGCCCGATCGCCCGGCACCGGTGCGGAACCGGCGCGAAGCGCTGTCCGCGATTATGCCGATTCTTCGGATGTGCGGGCGGCGGGCCAGTCGGCGGGGATGGCGGTGCCGCGCAGGCCGGCGTCGGCGGCCAGGGCGACGGCCTCGTCGCCGAACGGGTTGAGGCCGGGGCCCTTCGCCAGCGAATGCGCGATCAGCACGTGCAGGCACTTCACCCGGTCGGGCATGCCGCCGCCGGTGAAGTCGGTGCCCAGCGACTCGATCTCGTCGCGTTCGGCCAGGTAGCTCTCGTGCGCGGCGCGGTAGGCCGCGGCCAGTTCGGGATCGGCGGCGAGACGTTCGGACATCTCGCGCATCACCCCGGCCGACTCCTGCCTGCTCGCCTCCGCGGTCAGGCGCGGGTCGGTGAGGTAGTACAGGGTGGGGAACGGGGTGCCGTCGGGCAGGCGCGGCGCGGTCTTCACCACGGCGGGCAGACCGTCCGGAGTCCGGTAGGCCACGGCGAGCACACCGCGCGGCTCGCGGCCCAGCTGCTGGGCGATGATCTCGAGGTCGCGCTCTGTCGGTGCGGTCACCTTGGTCCTTCCGGGGCCGGTTCGGAGATGCTGCGCCACAGGTCGGTGTACCAGGGGTCGGGCGCCGCGGTGCGGGTGCTCATCGGCGGCGGCGCCGGTGCTTCGATGCCGGGAATCTGCACGATGTAAGGGGTTTCGCCGGGCATGACCAGCCGCAACCGGTCGCGGGCCTCGGACCGGATGTAGGCCGGGTCCTGCTGCTGGGCCCTGCGGTCGCGCAGGGCGGCCAGGTCGGCGTCGAGTTCGGCGCGCTGCTGGGCCAGCGCGGCCGCCTCGGCCCGCTGACTGAAGTAGGTGCGGGTCGGGACCGCCAGCGTCAGCGCCAGGCCGCACAGCACGGCGGCCAGGATCACCGCCTTGCCGGTCGAGAGACCGAGGATGGTGTGCTCGCCGCGTTCCAGCTTGCCGCTGGGCTTGCGGGTGCCGCCGGTGGCCGTCTCCGGCCTGCGGCGGGTGGTGCGCTTGGCCGCGGTGCGGCGGCCCGCGGCGTCGAGATGACTGGGGCGGGAGCGTGCGGCCCGCGACGTGCGGCGGTCGCCTCGTCCACCCGGACTGGTTCCACGCGCACGTCGCTCGGTCATTCGCTACCGCCCCGTCATCTCAACCTGTACTGCGGTACTGCAGTTCGTCAGAACTCGCCGGTGAAACGCGGGAAGGCCACGTCACCCGCGTAGCGTGCCGAGTCGCCGAGGGCGTCCTCGATGCGCAGCAGCTGGTTGTACTTGGCGACACGCTCGGAGCGAGCGGGGGCGCCGGTCTTGATCTGGCCCGAACCCACGGCGACCGCGAGGTCGGCGATGGTGGTGTCCTCGGTCTCGCCGGACCGGTGCGACATCATCGTCTTGTAGCCGTTGCGGTGCGCCAGCTCGACGGCGTCGAGGGTCTCGGTGAGAGTGCCGATCTGGTTGACCTTCACCAGCAGCGCGTTGGCCGCGCCCTTGGCGATGCCCTCTTCCAGGCGCTCCGGGTTGGTGACGAACAGGTCGTCGCCGACCAGCTGCACCTTGTCGCCGATCGAGTCGGTGAGCGCGACCCAGCCGTCCCAGTCGTCCTCCGACAGCGGGTCCTCGATGGAGACCAGCGGGTAGCGGGTCAGCAGGTCGGCGTAGAACTCGCCCATCTCGGCGGCGGTGCGGACCTTGCCCTCGAACTTGTAGCCCTCGCCCGCGGTGTAGAACTCGGTGGCGGCCACGTCGAGCGCGAGCGCGACATCGGTGCCGAGCTTGTAGCCCGCGCGCTGGATCGCCAGGCTGATCAGGTCGAGCGCCTCCACGGTGCCCGCGACGTCGGGGGCGAAGCCGCCCTCGTCGCCCAGGCCGGTGGACAGGCCCTTCTCCTTGAGCACGGCCTTGAGCGAGTGGTACACCTCGGTGCCCCAGCGCAGCGCCTCGCGGAAGGTGGGGGCACCGATCGGGGCGACCATGAACTCCTGGACATCGACGCCGGTGTCGGCGTGCGCGCCACCGTTGAGGATGTTCATCATCGGCACGGGCAGCACGTGGGCGTTCGGGCCGCCCAGGTAGCGGAACAGCTCCAGGCCCGAGGACTCGGCCGCGCCGCGCGCCACGGCCAGCGACACGCCGAGCAGGGCGTTCGCGCCGAGGCGGGACTTGTCGGGGGTGCCATCCAGGTCCAGCAGGACCTGGTCGACGGTGCGCTGCTCGACGGCGTCGAGGCCGATGATGGCGGGTGCGATCTCGTCGAGGACGCCCTCGACGGCCTTGGTGACACCCTTGCCGTTGTAGCGGTCGCCACCGTCACGCAGCTCGACGGCCTCGTGCTCACCGGTGGACGCGCCGGAGGGGACATCCGCCCTGGTCAGGGTGCCGTCGTCGAGGGCGATCTCGACCTCGACAGTGGGATTGCCGCGCGAATCCAGGATCTCGCGCGCTCCGACCTGTTCGATGATGGCCACGAAAACGACTCCTTACGACTGAAGGCACGGTAGGTCTCACGGGATGGTCCGTGCGGTTGCGAGCCTATCGTCTCGGCGTGACGTCGAGTAACCGGCACTCCGGCCCGGCGGGAACTACACCCGGCGGCCGATGCTGTAGGTGGCCGCGCGGTCACGCACCACCCGCATGTACTTGTTCGACTGGTTGTAGGCGAACAGCGCGCGCTGCCAGCCGTCGGCCGAGGTCAGGTCGCCACCGCGGACGCAGAGGTACCTGGCCGCGGTGAGTGCGGCGTCGTCGATGTTCTGCGGATCGATCACGCCGTCGCCGTTGGCGTCGACACCCCAGCGACGCCAGGTCTCGGGGATGAACTGCAACGGCCCGACCGCCCGGTCGTAGGTGGTGTCGCCGTCGAGGCTGCCGCCGTCGGTGTCGCGGATCTCGGCATTGTTCTTCGTGCCGTCGAGGGCGACGCCGATGATCGCGGGCCGCACCGTGCCGTCGCCGTCCACCGACGCGCCGCGATGGGTGCCGTGCCCGCTCTCCACGCTGGCGATCCCGGCCAGGGTGGTCCAGGCGATCCCGCACTCGGGCTTGGACCGCGCCAGCACCGCGGCGGCGTACCCGTAGGCCTCCAGCGCCACCGTGTCGATGCCGACCGCCCCCGACTGCTCGTCGGCCCAGCCACGTAACTGCTCGGCCGCCCGGCCCGGCGCGTCCACGTCGATCACGGGCAGCGCGGTGCCGGGACCCGGCGGCATGTCACCGGGAATCGAGGCGAGCGAACTACACCCCGCGAGCAACGCGGTCACCGCCACCGCGGCGAGAACGCCGATCTTCTGCACAGACACTCAACCAATCATCCAGATTCGCGGCGGCCACGGCACCTCTCACAGCGAGTTCTCAGAGTGGATGCGGTGGCGTTGATCACGCCGGGGGCAGCGCGGCCCGGCTGGTTACCTCCTGGCAGTCAGCCGAGCAGGGCTGCCGTCGCCTGCTGTTCCGGAGCCGCGAGAACCGCTGTCGTCGACCCGGATTCGACGACGCGGCCGTGGTCGAGGACGAGCAGTTCGGCGCAGTGGGCGGCGACCAGGGCCATGTCGTGGCTGATCAGCACGACGGCGGTGTCGTGGTCGGCGCGCAGGCGGTCGAGGAGCCGCATGATCGCCGCGGCGGTGGGCGCGTCCAGCGCGGTGGTGATCTCGTCGCAGATCAGGACGGCCGGGTCGGCGGCGAGCGCCCGGGCGAGCGCGATCCGTTGCCGTTGCCCACCGGAGAGTTCGTGTGGATGCCGGTCCGCCAGTTCGACCGGCAGCTCCACGGCGCGGAGCAGGGACGCGACCCGTGCCGCGATCTCGGTGCGCGGTACCTCGGCGATCCGGCGCAGCGGGCGCGCCAGGGTCTGCTCCACCGTCCGGCGGGGATTGAGCGCGGCCAGCGGATTCTGCGTGACCAGCTGAATCCCCCTGGGCGCGGCCTTGATCCGGCGACGGCGATCGAGAGCTATCGCCTCGCCGCGCAGGGCGAGTGTTCCGGCGTTCGCCGGCCGCAGGCCCGCGACCACCCGGGCGAGGGTCGTCTTGCCCGCGCCGGACGGGCCGACCACGGCGAGCGACTGCCCTTCGTCGACGGTGAATCCGACGTCGGCGAGCACGTCTTGCCCGTCAGCCCGGGCCGTCACCCCGTCGACGCGCAGGGCCAGGGCTCTCCCCTGACTGGCCTCGCTGTCGTCCCTGATCGCTGCCGCATCGATACCTCGACCGCGCTCCGAACTCCCGCGCTCCGCGTCACCCGGCCGTCCGTCCGGCGACGCTGTCTCGCGCCGACCGGGACTGCGTTCGTCCGGCTCCGTCGATGGGTCCGGCTCGGTAGTGCTGTCATGCGGCGCTTTTCGTTCCACCGCGCCCGTGGCATCTGGGGCAGCCGGGCCGACGATCGGGGAACCGCCGGGCGGGTGGACCTCGATGACGGTGTGGGCGATGGCGTGGATGGTGGTGGTGTCGTGGCCGGAGAGCAGGACGGCGGTGGATTCGCGGACGGCTAGGTCGGCGACGAGGCGGGCGATATCGGTGCGCAAGGAGCCGTGCAGACCGGCCAGCGGCTCGTCGAGGACGAGCACGTCCGGGCGGCGCAGGAAGGCGCGGGCCAGGGCGAGGCGGCGTTGCTGGCCGCCGGAGAGGCGGCCGCAGCGGCGGCGCAGATGGGTTTCGTCGAGGCCGACGAGCTCGAGCATCGCGCGACGTTCGGCGTCGGAGGCTTTCGGCGCCGCCTCGGCGAGCGCGGTGCGCACGCGCAGCAGCGGATTCAGCTCGGAGCCGGGATCCTGGCCGACGTAGGCGATCCGGGTCCGCCGAAACGACCGCAGCGCACCGGGATCCAGCGCGAACACCTCGTGCCCCGCCACCAGGACCGTGCCGTCGCGCCGCGCACCGGCGGGCACATGCCCGAGCAATGCCCGCATGGCCGTGGACTTCCCGGCCCCCGATGCCCCCGTCAGGGCGGTCACCGTCCCGGCCTTCAACCGGAACGACAACGGCGCCAGCAGCACCGCCCCACTCGCTGCGACCACAGTCAGCCCTTCGACCACCGCCGCGTCTCCGGCATCGACCACCGAGATCCCACAGTCGTCTCGGCGACCGTCCCGCGAATCCTCCCGCGGCTCAGCTACCCCGGCCGAGGCCTGTTCGTTCTCGGAGGTGGACGATCCACCGGCGCGGTGACCTGCGTCGACCAAACGAGCCGACCTTTTGTTCACCGACTCCGCCGGTTCAGGCCGCGCCACTGCCGCGGGACTGCTCGCGGATCCGGCGGGCCTGCGGACGGCACCGCCGGTGACCACCAGGTTCACGCCCACGGCGACGATCGCGATGGCGGCGCTGGGCGCGAGGACCGCCCAGGGATTGAGGAGCAGCCCGGAGGCGTTGTCGCGGACCATGTTCGCCCAGTTGTCGTCGGACAGGGCCGGGACGCCGAGGAAGGAGACGGTGCTGACCAGGTAGACCGCGACGACGAAGCGCAGGCCGAGCTGGGTGGTGAAGACGGCCCGCAGGTTGGGCAGGATCTCACGGAAGACCAGGTGCGGGAGAGATTCCCCGCTCGCGACGGCCGCCTCGACATAGCCGGTGGCGGCGATGCCCGCGGCGGCCGCGGCGAAGATCCGGGCACAGTAGGGCACACCGAACAGCAGCGCGACGACGATCAGCGCGCTCACCCCGCCCTGTGGCCACGCGGTGAGGATCAGCAGGATGCCGAGCACCGCGGGGAGCAGGATCACCAGGTCGCCACCCAGCTCGATCAGCGAACCCGCGCGCGGGCGGACCGCGGCCACCGCGCCGAGCAGCGCGGAGAGCACGGTCACCAGCACAGCGATCACCGCCGACACCAGCAGCAATTCGGTACCGCCGGTGAGCAGGTGACTCAGCACGTCGTGACCGAGCCGGTCCGTGCCGAGCACGGCTTGCCCGCCGGGCTCGGCGAACGGCATCCCGACCGCCTTGTCAGCCGGGTGCGGCGCGAGTAGCGGCCCGAGGACGGCCGCGAGCACGACCAGCCCGATCCCCGCGGCCAGCGTCCACCGCCACCACGATCCGCGCGGACGTCCGCTCATCGCGCACCTCCCGCGGCCAGGTTGCGCACGATGTCGGCGACGCCGAGCAGCACCATGATCACGATCGCGGTCAACGCGACCACGGCGGCGACGGTCGCGGTGTCACGGTCGGCGACCGAACCGGCCAGCACCGCGCCGACTCCCGGATAGTTGAACAGCGTCTCCACCACCAGCGCACCGCCGAACAGCATGCCGACGGAGGTGGCGTAGCCGGCGACGATGGTGGGCGCGGCGAACGGCAGCATGTGCCGCACCAGGATCGTGCGCGCCGGAAGCCCCTCCAGCACCGCGTTTTCCACGTGCGGCGCGGTACCGACGTCGAGCAGCGCCGAGCGCACCACCCGCGCGTTCCAGCCGATCTGCGGAATCGCCAGTGCCAGAACCGGCAGCACCAGCATCTCGGGCCCCGCCGGGAATCCGGAACGGTCGGTGATGGTCACCGCGGGCAACCATCCGGTGGCCAGCGACAAGACCAGGATCAGCACGGTGCCGCAGACGAATTCGGGCACGGCGACGGCGACGGTGCTGGCCGGCTGCAACAACCGCGCGCCGAAGGCCCGCGGTCGGACCGCCCACCAGCAGCCCAGTGCCAGCGAGGTGACCACGGTCAGCAGCAGCGCGATCCCCCCGAGCAGCAGGGTCTGCGGGAACTTGTCGGCCAGCAGCGTCCCGATCGAGTTACCCCGCGCGGTCTGCCCGAAGTCGCCGGTCAGCACCCCGGTGAGCCAGTGCCAGAACTGCACCGGCAGCGCCCGGTCCAGGCCGAGCTCGTGCTCCTTGGCGGCGAGTTCGGCCCGATCCGCGTCCCGGCCCAGCGCCGAGCTCGCCGCGCTGCCGGGCAGCAGGTCCACCGCGACGAAGACGATGGCCAGCAGGGTCACCAGCAGCGCGATCCGCCGCAGCACGGGGAGGACGAGGGTCTGCACGGCGCTCACGCCAACCAGGCACGTTCCAGCTGGACGCGGGCGAAGCCGCCGAGGGTGGGCAACCCGCGCACCGGCGCGGCGGCGATGTCGACGCCGTCGGCCATGCCCCACACCAGGTAGCCACCGCGTTCGAACTCGATGCGCTGGATATCGCGCACCGCCTTGGTGTAGTCGTCGCCGGACGCGGCCAGCGCCTTCGCGGTCGCCGCGTCGAATTCCGGGTCACGGAAAGCGGTTTCGTTACGGTTGGAGCCGGTGGTCATCAGCTTGTCGGCCAGGAACAGCACCGAGTCGTTGGTGCCCCACGAGACCGTGTACAGCGGCGCGTTCAGCCAGGTCTGGTCGTAGAAGGCACCGGATTCGACCACCTGCACATCGAGCTTCACGCCGATCTCGGCCAGCTGGGTGGCGATCACCTTGGCCGATTCGACCTCGCCGGGGACCTCGGCCTTGGTGACGAACGGGTAGCTGCGACCGGTGTCGAAGCCGGCCTCGCGCAGCAGGGTCTTGGCCCGCTCCACCTCGCGATCGCGACGCACGGCGGTGTCGTAGGCGGGGTCGGCGGTGCCGAGGATGTCGGCGGCGGTGCTGCCGTAGCCGGAGTGCACCTGGTTGACCAGCGCGGTCCGGTCCACGCCGAGCCGCAGGGCGGTCCGCACCCGCGCGTCGGCGAAGGGTCCGTCGGCGGCGCGCATGGCCACGCCCAGCATGGTGTCGTTCGCGCGCCGGACCACCTGCAGGTCGCCGCGGCCCGCGGCGGTGCGCCCGGCGATCGCGCCGACGTTCGAGGCGAGGTCGATCTGGCCCCCGAGCGCGGCGTTGCCCAGCGCGGTGACGCTGTCGAACATGGTCACCTCGATCGCGTCGAGCAGCGGCGGGGTGCCGTGCCAGCGCTCGTTGCGGACCAGCCGCGCGTTGCCGTTCTGATAGGACTCCAGCCGGAACGGCCCGGTGCCGACGGCGGCGGTGAAGTCGGTGGTGCCCTGCGGCACCGTGAAGGTCATCAGCCGAAGCAGCAGCGGCAGTTGGGTATTGGGTGCGGGCACAGTGAACACCACGCGGTTCGGCCCGTCGGCGACGATGTCGTTCTCGGCCACCGGCATCTTCGACGCGCCGCCGACCTGCCGCAGCCGCCGCATGGACCAGACCACGTCGTCGGCGGTGACCGGCGCGCCGTTGTGGAAGGTGGCGCCCTCGGCGATGGTGAAGGTCCAGCGCCGGTTGTCGGGCGAGGGTTCCCAGCGCGAGGCGAGACGCGGCGCGACATTCGGGTCACCGCCGGGGACGGTGAGCGCGTCGTAGACGAGCGAGGCGATCAGGAAGTCGCTGTCGTTGCTGAGGTTGGCGTGCGGATCTCGTTCGATCCGGGCGGCGGTGCCGAGCGCGCCGACGCGCAGGGTGCCACCCTGCTTCGCGGGTCCGTCGGCCTCCTCGTCGCTCGTGCACGCGGCCACCAGTAGCAGTGCGGTGACGCCGAGCCCGGATTGCAGGAGCTGCCTGCGAGTGAAACCCATGATGTTGCCTCCCTCGAACCGCATGCGCCGCACCCCTTTTGCCGACGCCGCAAACTAGGCGAGGCTAGCCTAAAACCAGCGCGGGGTGGGGAGCTTCGTCGCCACCGTCACCGAACCGCAGTCGACTCGGACACCCCGGACGACCACCCCGTCGACGGCTGGGGTACAACTGCCCGTTATGTGAACCCGCTATTTCCGAGCGACACATTAGGTAAGTCTTGCCTAATCAGAATACAGGCACTACCTTCGCACATCGAGTCCGAATTTCACCCGCGTTCGACCGATGCGAAGAAGGGATGGCCGGTGAAAAGCGTTCTGTCCGAACGTATGACGTTTCACCTGCACGACATCGAACAGCGCGAGCTGCCCCACGACGCCGCCTCGGCCGTCCGCGCTCTCGCGTCCGACATTCGTCACCGATTAGGTGACACACTTCACACCACCACCTTGCACGACCCCGCGTTGCTGGCCCAGATCGCGAGTCGGGTCGACGAGCTCCCCGACGCCGTCCGCGACGCCGTGCGCCCACCCGCCACCGCGGCGGGCGCCACCGTCGTACGCGGTCTGCCCGTCGACGACGCCGAATTCGGCCCGACCCCGCCGCATTGGCAGGCCGCGGCCACCGGCGCCGCCGCTACAAGCTCGCTCGATCTCGACATCGCGATGCTGTTGCTGGCGCGCTGCGCGGGTGAGCCGTTCGGCTGGGCAGGCCAGCAGAACGGCAGGCTGGTCAACAACATCGTGCCCGCGGCGGGCCACGAGGACGAGCAGTCCGGCGCGAGCAGTTCCACCCTGCTCAGCCCGCACACCGAGGACGCCTTCCACGCCGCCCGCGCGAACCTGCTGATGCTGACCTGCCTGCGCAATCGCGACCGGGTCGCCACCACGGTGTCGTCGGTGCGGCAGGTCGAGCTGACCGAGGGCGACCTGCGCACGCTGTCCGTGCCGACGGTGCCGATCCTGCCCGACGTGTCCTACGGCACCGGCTTCGACCAGCCCGCCCCCGCGCTGCCGACCGTGTGGTTCGACGAAAATGGCAGTCCCACACTGCGTTACGATCCCGCCTACACCCCGCTCGACGACGCCGACCCGGTGTTCGCCGCGGCCTACACCCGCCTCACCGCCGAGCTGGCCCGGGTCTGCCACGCGCCCGCGCTCGCGCCCGGGGAGATCCTGCTGCTGGACAACGATGTCGCCGTGCACGGCCGGGTGCCGTTCCGCGCCCGCTACGACGGCACCGACCGCTGGCTCAAGCGCGTGAACATCCGGTTGCCCGAACGTCGCAGGCGCGCGCAGGAGTCGTCCGAGAATGGGTATGGGCAAGAAGTGATCGCGCCGTTCCGGGCGAGCACCGATCGGACAGCAGAGCGGGGCAGGACAGATGAACGAGGATCCGTTGAACAACCGTGACCGAAGCATCCCGCTGCGGGTGCTCTCGCGCAGCGACCTGGCCGACGTGCCGATCACCCCGGCGGAGGTGGTCCGGGCCGTCGAGGAGGCGTATCTCGCCTTCGCGGCAGGCGAATCCGACAACCCGCGCAAGCTGAGCGTCGCCGATCCCGGCGGTTCCTCGGTGTCCTACGCGATGCTGGGCCGCGACGGCAGGCGCCGGGTGGTGGCCATGAAGACCTCCTACAAGTTCGATCCCGGCCACGACCGCAGCACCAAGCGGTACTACACCACCATCACCCTCTACGACGACACCACCGGCGCGCCCATCGCGATGATGGACTGCGCCAGGGTCGGCGCGCTGCGCACGCCGGCGGTGTCGGCGCTGCTGGTGCGCGAGACCGTGCGGCGCGGCGCCGAGAGCGCCCTGCTCATCGGCACCGGCACCCAGGGACGCAACGCCCTGCCACACCTGCTCGCGGCGAATCCGCAGTTACGCAAGCTGATGGTGTTCGGCACCCATCCCGAGGGACTGGCCGCGGTGCACGCCCACCTCGCCGAGGCGGCGCCGCACGCGCTGCTCGAAGTGGTCGACGACCCCTACGCGGCGGCGCCGCAGGCCGACGTGGTGCTGGCGACCGCGGGGCCGGGCACCGAGGTCGCGCTCGAATCCGAGCATCTCGCACCGGGCTCGGTCGCCGTGCTGGTCGGCTACGGGCTGGCGCCCTCGACACTGGTCGACGCGGACCGGGTGGTGGCGACCAGTGCGGCGCAGATGGCACTCACCGGCACCGACATGGCCGGGCCCGACGGGACCCTGCGCAGCGTCGACGCCGAATTGCCGCAGATCCTCACCAGGGCAGCGGTCGCGCGACGCCGCGAGGACGAGAAGATCTTCGTCTACAACAGCGGCCTGGTGCTCACCGATATCGCGGTCGCGCACGCCCTCGCGGCCCGCGCCATCGCCGAGGGACGGGGCGTCGAGGTGCCGCTGTGGGACTGACGGATACCGATGGCGGCGTCGGTGGTTCGTCCGCCGACGCCGTCGTTGTGCGTCCGGTGGACCCGCCGCGTGCGCGGCCCAGCCACTGCGCACCACCGCTGCCCGCGGCGATCGGCGCGCTGGAACGGCGGCTGATGGACGATCCGGAAGTGCTCGGCGATATCGCCGAGGCCGTCGGCGGGCCGTTCCATGTGCTGTTTCCCGAGCGAGTCGCGTTGAACATCAAGGCCTTTCAGCGCGCGTTCACCGCCGCGGGCGTCGACGGGTTCGTCTACTTCGGGAAGAAGGCGAACAAGGCGGCCTGTGTGGCTCGGGCGTGCGCGGACGGCGGCGCGGGTATCGATGTCGCGAGCACCGGTGAACTGGTCGCCGCACTGGCACAGGGTGTGCGGGGTGCGGACCTCATGATCACCGGACCCGCGAAGTCCGACGAGCTGCTGTGGCTGGCGGCCCGGCACGATGCGTCGATCGCGCTCGACGCGCTCGACGAGCTGGACCGGCTCACGGGCATGGACCTGCCGGCGCGCGTGCTGCTGCGGGTGCTTCCCGAGGGATCTACCAGCCGCTTCGGCCTGGACCCGGACGAACTAGACCAGGCCGTCCGGACGATCGTGCCGCGTGGGCCGATCGAGTTGCGCGGCTTCAGTTTCCACCTGTCGGGGTACGACGCGATCGCGCGCGCCGAGCAGGCGGCCGGTCTGGTCGAACTCTGCCTGCGGGCACGGGCGGCCGGGCATCCCGCCGACACCATCTCGATCGGCGGCGGCTTCGGTGTCGACTACCTCGACGCCGAATCCTGGGCGCAGTTCCGGAACTCACCGAGCGACGACTGGTTTCACGGCGAAGCGCCCACCGGCGGCTACTACCCGTATCACTTCCCGGCCCCCGGCGCGGACATGCTCGCCGCCATCCTGGCGCACAACGACCTAGCCGGGCTCTTGCGCGACAACGGAATCCGGCTCGCCGTCGAACCGGGCCGCGCGCTGCTCGATCAGGCGGGCAGTTCCGTGTTCCGGGTGCAGGGCGTGAAAACCCGGACCGCGCACGGCGAACCGTACGACATCCTCACCGTCGACGGCACCAGCCTGAGCCTGTCCGAACAGTGGTTCGCCAGCGAATACCTGCCCGATCCGGTGCTGTGGCCCGCACGGCCCGGCGCCCCGGCGCCCAGCTGCGTCGGCGCCACCACCTGCCTGGAATCCGACCTGCTGAGCAGGCGTCGGATCCCGCTGTCGCGGCGCGCCCGCGTCGGCGATCTGCTCGTCTACCCGAACACCGCCGGGTATCAGATGGACTCCAACGAGTCCCCGTTCCACGAACTCCCGCTCCCGCCGAAGGTCGTGCTGCGCGAGCACGGCGCCCGGCTGCGCTGGACCCTGGACGCCACCGCCCGCTGATCCCCCCGAGCTCCCGACCCGATGGAGGAACAACCCCATGGCTCTCGTCACCCGCGTGACGGATCTGATCGGCCGCACTCCCCTGTTCGAACTCGCCGTCACCGACACCGGCACCCGGCTGCTGCTCAAGCTCGAACAGTTCAACCCGACCGGCGCCGCGAAGATCCGGATGGCCCGTTCGATGGTGCTCGACGCGGAGCGGCGAGGTTTGCTGCGCGATGGCGGGCATATCATCGAGTCGACGTCCGGGAACACCGGACTCGGCTTGGCGGTGATCGCGGCCGAACGTGGCTACCGGTTCACCGCCGTGGTCGACAACCACGCCTGTAAGGACAAAATACGCGCGATGAAGGCCATGGGCACCGACCTGGTGTTCGTCGCCGACGACGGTGACGACGAGCTCGCCACCTCGGCACGGGAGGACCTCGCCGAGGCGATGGCGGCCGCCCGCGACGACGCGTACTTCACCGAACAGCACAACAACGACGCCAACGCCGTCGGCTACTACGCGGTGGCCGAGGAGTTGCTGGACGAGGTGGAGCGGGTCGACATCCTGCTGTCGGCGGTCGGCACCGGCGGGTCGCTGTTCGGCACCGCCACCCGCTTGCGCGAACTCGGCAAACCCGCCAGGGTGATCGGCGTGGAACCGGTCGGATCCATCGCCTTCGGCGGCGAGGGCGGCCCGTACTGGCAGTCGGGCACCGGCACGCCGCCCGGCGCGACCATCGGCACCGCGGTCGACTATTCCCAGCTCGACGAGGGCGTGAAGGTGAGCGACGTCGACGCCTTCGCCACCGCGCGGGCCGTCGCCAGGACACACGGGCTGCTGATCGGCGGTTCGGCGGGCGGTTCGGTGCACAATGCCCTGGCGCGGCTCGAGGAGTTTCCGGCCGGGTCGACGGTGGTCACCATCGTGTGCGACGGTGGCGAGAAGTACCTCGACACCGTCTTCGACGACGACTGGATGGCCGCGCGGGAGCTGCTCGACCCCGCCGCCGAGTGCGAGGTCACCACGCTGCTGCGCCGCTATTCGCCGCTGCGGCGCCACGACGAATTGATGGAGGTCAGGTGAGCGCGAGCACGCGCGAGACGAATCCCGGAGTGGGTGGGTGAGCACCAAGGCCACCGACAACAGCGCGCTGGCCAAGCTGGCGACGCCGATCGCGCTCACCCAGCTGGCGCAGATCGCGGTCTCGACCACCAATCTGGTCCTGATGGGCACACTCGGGATCCGTGAGGTCGCCGCGGGCGGGCTCGCGCTGGTGCTGTTCAACCAGATCCGCACCATGTGCGTGGGGTTGATCACCGGCACCGGCAATCAGATCGCCGGTGCGGTCGGCGCCGCGGGCAAGCGCGGCGACTCCCCCGACGACGAGATCCGCGACGTGGTGCGGGCCGCGTTCGTCATCGCGACCATCGCCGGTCTGCTCGGCGGCGCGCTGCTGATCGGGCTGGGCTGGGTACTGCCCTGGCTGGGGCAGGACGAGGGGGTGTTCGCACTCGCTCGGCCGATGATGATCGCGCTGGCGCCCGGCCTGCTGCCGTGTCTGTGGTTCCAGGTACTGCGTCAGTACACCGTCGGCATGCAGCGGCCGCAGGCGCTGCTGCTGGTGACGCTCGGCTCGGTGGCGCTGAACCTGGTGCTCGCGCTCAGCTTCATCCACGGCTGGGCCGGACTGCCCGCCAGCGGTCTCACCGGTGTGGGCATCGCGACCTCGCTCGTCTTCCTGATCACCTTCGGGGTGTTCTGGGCGATGGTGGCGCGCGACGACACACTCGGCCCGATCCTGCCGCGCACGCCGTGGCCGGTGCGCTGGTCGATCGTGCGCGAGGAACTGCGCCTCGGCACCCCGATCGCGCTGACCTACGGGTCGGAAGCGGGCATGTTCTCGGTGCTGGCGCTGGTGATGGGCAGTTTCGGGCCCGCCGCGCTGGCCGCGCACAATGTGGTCTACCAGATCATCTACATCGTGTTCCAGGTCGCGATCGGCATCTCGCACGGCGCGTCGATCCTGGTCAGCCATGCCGTCGGGCGCGACGAGTACAGCCACGCGCGGGCGCTGGCCTGGCTGGCGCTGCGCCAGGCGGGCGTCGTCGCCGCGATCACCGGCGTGGTCTACGTGGTGGCCCCCGACCTCGTGCTCGCCCCGTTCCTGGACCTCGCCGACACCGACACCGTCGCGATCGCCCACACCCTGCTGCTCATCGGCATCGTCCTGCAGTTCTTCGACGCCGCCCAGAACATCGGCACCGGTCTGCTGCGCGGTCTCAAGGAGACCTCGGCCGGCTTCCGCCTGTCCCTGGTCGGCTACTGGGGTGTCGGTCTGCCGGCGGCCCTGCTGTTCGCCTTCCCCCTGCACCTGGGCCCGGCGGGGGTGTGGTGGGGTCTCACCGCAGGCTTGGCCACCACCGCGGTCCTGATGCTGCGCAAGTACCTGTCGCTGCTCGATCGCGCCGGGGCCGCACAGCCCAGCAGGATCCCGGCGACCCAGTCGACCTGACCGATGGCGGTGCGGCGCTCACGCCAGCGGAGCGTCGCGCCACCAGGCGGTCATGGTGTTCGCTATCTCGTCCCGGGTGGCGACGGTGTTTCCGTAGAGCGGCGTCGCGTACAGGAGCATCGTTCCGCGAACGGGATCACCAGGAAACGTCGTGATGAGATTCGTAGTCTCGGAGGAGTCTCTCGGCAGGGAGAACCAGTGGTTGGTCACGGCCACCGTCCCGATTGAATCCGCGAGCCTGGAACGGGCCTGCAGCCGGTCGACGACACTCTGCACGTCGGCCGCAGTCCGGTAGGCGACGATGTAGTACGCGCAGCATCGGGCATCGAGTCCACCCAGGCACCGCCACGCCGACACCCATTCGCCGAGAGCTGGCGCGACCGTGGGGAGTGCGTGCGGCACGATCACTTTGGCATGTGACGTACACGTAGTGCCGCGGAACCCGGGTCCCTCCGACCCCGCAGGGGTCATCCGGGGAAAGGTCGTGCGCAGGAGTTCTATCGCCCGCGCGGCCTCGGCGGTGTCCGCTGCGGTCGCGGGCTTCAGCGCAGTCTTCGCTTGGCTCACCGTGGTGGTCACCGAGGCCGACTCGGTGATCGAGTCGACCCCCAGCATCTTCACCACGGCCAGTCCGGATCCGACACCCAGGACGACGACCGCCGCGATGGCGAGCGCCGCCTGCCAGCGACGGAACACCACGGTCCGTGCCGGTTTGCTCGTGGTCGCGCGCGGTCGTGCGGCCACGGCGCCGGTCGACGGCACCGACGCGACGGCCGACGGCCGAACCTCGGCCGACGAGCGAGCGGCGGGCACCGCGATCGCGGCGGCGACGGCGGCCGCGAACTCCGCGCAGGACGGGAAGCGCTCGTCCGGACGCTTGGCCAGCGCGCGGCCGATGACCTCGTCGAGTGCCCGTGGCACATCGCGTCGATAGGTGCTCGGCGCGGGCGGGTCGAGCTGCAAGTGCCCGGCGATCAGGGCCACCGCGTCGTCGGCCACGAACGGTGTCCGGCCGGTCAGCAGGCGGAACAGGGTGCAGGCCAGCGAATACTGGTCCGCCCGGCCGTCCAGCGGGGCGCCGGTGAGCTGTTCCGGCGAGGCGTAGGCGAGCGTGGCGTTGATCGTCCCGGTCGCGGTGCGGTGGGTGGTGGAGTTGCCCGGCAACGCGATCCCGAAGTCGGACAGCAGCGCGCGTTCGGCGCCGCTTTCCACGGTCAGCAGGATATTGGCGGGCTTGATGTCGCGGTGCAGCACATTGCGCCGGTGCGCGTAGTCCAGCGCTCCGGCGATATCGGCGACGATCCGGGCGGCGCGCGGCAGCGGCAGATCCTCGGCCCGCAGGCGGCTCGCGTCGGTCCCCTCGACATAACGCATGGTGAGCCACGGATGACCGTCCACCGACCCACGGTCGAACACGGTGACGATGCCGGGATGGTCCAGCGCCGCGATCAATTCCGCTTCCCGTTCGAACCGGCGCAGCGAATCCTGATCCGCGACGTGATCGCGGGCGAGCAGCTTCAGCGCGACATTGCGCGGCAGGCGCGGATGCCGGGCCAGATACACCGTGCCCATCCCGCCTCGGCCGAGCTCACCGAGGATCGTGTACCCGGCGAAAACGCTGCCCCGTTCCAACTCCCACCCCTCCCGCGCAACGAAAACCGGACCCACTGCGGTGCGGTGGGTCCGGTCGAAGCGTACCGGTCAGATGTTGACGCCGTAGTCCCTGGCGATGCCGGCCAGGCCGGAGGCGTAGCCCTGGCCGATGGCGCGGAACTTCCACTCGCTGTTGTGGCGGTAGAGCTCCCCGAAGACCATCGCGGTCTCGGTGGAGGCGTCTTCGGACAGGTCGTAGCGGGCCAGTTCGACGCCGGTGATGGCGTCGACGACGCGGATGTAGGCGTTGCGGATCTGGCCGAAGGACTGGCCGCGGGCCTGGGCGTCGTGGATCGAGACCGGGAAGAAGATGTTGGTGATCGTCGGCGGCGTGGCGGCCAGGTCGACGTTGATCACCTCGTCGTCACCGTCGCCGGCGCCGGTCAGGTTGTCGCCGGTGTGCTCGATGGTGCCCTCGGGCGAGCGCAGGTTGTTGTAGAAGACGAAGTGCTGGTCGGAGAGCACCTTCAGGTTGGCGCCGGTCGCCAGCGCGCTGGCGTCGAGGTCGTGGTCGGCGCCGGTGGTGGTGCGCACGTCCCAGCCGAGACCGACGGCCACCTTGGTGAGATTGTCGGTCTGCTTCGACAGCGAGACATTGCCGCCCTTGGCGAGTGTGACGCTCATGAAAACCCTTCTATCTGATCGTGTTGGTCAGTGTCCGCTCTCGGCCCAGGTCCGCAGGGTCTCGACCCGGCCCTCCAAGGCGTGCAGTTCGGTCTCGTCGAGCACGGTACGCTGGATACCCCGATCCACCGCGAAGGCGGACTGGCGGTGGTCGTCGATCACGTCGACGTCCAGCTGCACGGCGGTGTAGTCCTCGGCGGCCGGCATCTGCTCGGCGATCACCTTCGCGCGTCCCCGCGCGCACAGCGCCACATTGCCGCCGCCCAGGATCAGCAACGCCACCTCGGGCTGGGCCCGCAGCCGGGCCAGCGAGCCACGGTCGGACTTGAGGCTGAGCAGAATGCGCCGGTCACCGGCGCGCACCGGCCACGACACGGGAATCGCGTGCGGCGCGGGATCGGTGGTGACCAGCACCGCGATCGTCTCCTGCGGCCACACCGGCAACACGTCGAGCTCCGGATGATCGGTCATGGAATCCTGTCCTGCCGGATCGACTTCTGTTGCCATCTACCTCACCTCGACCATCGTCGGACATCGCGTGACCCACCGCGAACGGCGAGCCACCCCGAGTCTAATTCGGTGTGCCACTTGCTCGCTGGCCTGCGCCGGATTGTCCACCAGATCTCAGCAACGTCTCAGCCGCCGTGAGGTGATAGCCGACCGGTAGCTATGCGGGCCAGTGAGTACGCCATTCGGTCGCGGTGAGCGGGAGCCGGTCGCCGCGTGCGGATTCCGCCGCGTCCTCGGTGGCTCGGATGGCGCGGGCGAAGTCCAGGGTGGCCTTGCGCAGTCGTTCCTCGGCGGAGTCGGGGCCGCCGAGTTCGACGACGCGCAGCGCGTCGGGGATCAGATCGTCGGGCAGCCCCGCCCTGGCGCTGCGGGAGCGAACTTTCTCGGCCAGCGCCAGCGCCGGCTGGGCCATGGCGATCCCGTCGAGGCAGGAGCGCCGCGACTTCTCCGCGGATTTGCGCTCCTCCCAGGCCTTTTCCTGGGCGGCGATCTTGTCGGCCACCGAGGTGCCCGCAGGCAGGTCGGCGGCGATCAGGTGCGGGCTGCGGTGCACCAGCTTGTCCACCAGGGTGGCCGCCACCTCGTCGACGGTGAATTCGCCCGCGGCCTCGGCGATCCGGGAGTGGAACAGCACCTGCAGCAGCAGATCGCCGAGTTCCTCCTTGATCGTCTCGTAGTCGCCCGCCTGGATGGCGTCGAGCAGCTCGTAGGTCTCCTCGAGCAGGTACGGGCGCAGCGAGTCGTGGGTCTGGGTGGTCTCCCAGCCGCCGAAATGCCACAGCCGGTCCATCACCTCGACCGCGCCGGCCAGCCCGGCCGCCACCACCGCGGTGTCGGCCGCCTCCTGCGCCTCGCCCATCAGACCGTGGTCACTTCGGTCGGCACCGAAAGATCCACCAGGCCTTGCGGTTTACCGTCCAGTGCCAGCAGCAGATCGGCGACGAACTGCAGCACGGCCACATCGCGCACCCGCTCGGCGCCGACGCTGTCGGTGACCCGCGGCAGCGGCAGCTGCACCAGACCGCTGGCCGCGCGGTAGGTGGCGCTCGGGTAGAGCCGCTTGAGCCGCAGCTGCTTGGAATCGGGCAGGGTCATCGGAGCGATCTTCAGCGTGGTTCCGGTGACGACGATCTCGGCCACGTCGTAGGAGCGGGCCAGCAGCCGCAGCCTGGCCACCGACACCAGCCTGCCGACCTCCACCGGCAGCGGGCCGTACCGGTCGACGAGCTCCTCCACCACCGCGGCCAGTGCCGCGTCGTCCTGCGCGGCGGCCAGCTTGCGGTAGGCCTCGAGCCGCAGCCGGTCGCTGGCGACGTAGTCGGGCGGGATGTGCGCGTCCACCGGCAGGTCGATGCGCACCTCCTTGCTCTCCTCGGTGACGATCGGCTTGCCGTCGGCGGCCGCGCGATAGGCCTCCACGGCCTCGCCGACCAGCCGCACGTACAGATCGAAACCGACGCCCGCCACATGGCCGGACTGCTCGGCGCCGAGCACATTGCCCGCGCCGCGGATCTCGAGGTCCTTCATGGCCACCGCCATACCGGCGCCCAGATCGGAGTTCTGCGCGATGGTGGCCAGCCGGTCGTAGGCGGTCTCGGTGAGCGGCTTCTCCGGCGGGTACAGGAAGTAGGCGTAGCCGCGCTCGCGGGACCGGCCGACGCGACCGCGCAGCTGGTGCAGCTGCGACAGGCCCAGCGAATCGGCGCGTTCCACGATCAGGGTGTTGGCGTTGGAGATGTCCAGGCCGGTCTCGATGATCGTGGTACAGACCAGCACGTCGAACTCGCGCTGCCAGAAGCCCTGCACGGTCCGCTCGAGCTGGTCCTCGTTCATCTGCCCGTGCGCCACGACCACCCTGGCCTCGGGCACCAGATCGCGAATCCGCTTGGCCGCCTTGTCGATCGAGGACACCCGGTTGTGCACGTAGAACACCTGGCCGTCGCGCATCAGCTCGCGCCGGATGGCGGCGGTGACCTGCTTGTCGTTGTAGGCGCCCACGTAGGTGAGCACCGGATGGCGCTCCTCCGGCGGGGTGAGGATGGTCGACATCTCGCGGATGCCGGCCAGGCTCATCTCCAGGGTGCGCGGGATCGGGGTGGCCGACATGGTGAGCACGTCGACGTGGGTGCGCAGCGCCTTGATGTGTTCCTTGTGCTCGACACCGAAGCGCTGTTCCTCGTCGACGATGACCAGCCCGAGGTCCTTCCAGCGCACGCCGGTCTGCAGCAGCCGGTGCGTGCCGACCACGATGTCGACCTCGCCCTCGGCCATCCCGGCCATGATCTCCTTGGACTCGGCCGCGTCGGTGAACCGCGACAGGCCCTTCACCGTCACCGGGAACCCGGCGACCCGCTCGGTGAAGGTCTGCAGGTGCTGTTGGGCCAGCAGCGTAGTCGGCACGAGCACCACGACCTGTTTGCCGTCCTGGACCGCCTTGAACGCGGCGCGCACCGCGATCTCGGTCTTGCCGTAGCCGACGTCGCCGCAGACCACGCGGTCCATCGGGACCGCCTTCTCCATATCGGCCTTCACGTCGGTGATGGCGGTCATCTGGTCGACGGTCTCGGTGAACGCGAACGCGTCCTCCATCTCCTGCTGCCACGGGGTATCCGGGGCGAAGGCGTGACCCGGCGCGGCCTGGCGGGCCGCGTACAGCTGCACCAGCTCGCCCGCGATCTCACGAACGGCCTTGCGCGCCTTGCGTTTCGTGTTCGCCCAGTCGGAACCGCCGAGCTTGGACAGGCTGGGCAGTTCGCCGCCGACATAGCGGGACAGCTGATCGAGCGATTCCATCGGCACGAACAGCCGGTCGCCCGGCTGGCCGCGCTTGCCCGGCGCGTACTCGATGACCAGGTACTCGCGGCGGGCGCCGCCGACCGTGCGCTCGATCATCTCCACGAAGCGGCCGATGCCGTGCTGGTCGTGCACGACCATGTCACCGGCCGACAGCGCCAGCGGGTCGACCTGGTTGCGGCGCTTGGCGGGCAGCCGCTTGCCCTCGCTGGGCGCGGTGACCCGGTTGCCGGTGAGGTCGGACTCGGCGACGACGACCAGCCCGGCGTCGTCGAAGATCACGCCGTCGTGCAGCGAACCGCACAGCACTCCCACCACGCCCGGCTCCGGCGCCGCCCCCGCCGCGAGCGCGCTCGCGGGCACCTCGGCGTCGGCGAGGCGTTCCAGGATGCGTTGTGCCGTACCGTGTCCGGTCACCACGACGACCGCGCGGCCGCCGGTGGCGACGTGCGCGCGCAGCGAGGCGAAGATGGTGGCCACCAGTTCCTCGGACCCGCGCGCGGTGGGACCGGCCAGCACCGGCAAGTTCACCTCGACCGGATCGCCGGAGCTGAGCGGGCTCAGCGTCCACCACGGCAGCCCGAGTTCGTCGGCGCTGGTGTGCAGTTCGGGCAGGCTGCGATAGCCGGAGGCGGCCAGGTCCAGACCGTGCGCGCCCAGCGGCGCGTCGCTGCCGAACGAGGCCGCGGTCCAGGAGGCCTCGAGGAATTCCTCGCCGGTGCGGACCAGGTCGGCGGCGCGGGTGCGGATCTTCTCCGGATCGCACAGCAGCAGGTGGGTGCCCGCGGGCAGGGCCTCGGTGAGCAGGCTGAGATGGCCGGGGGCGAGCACCGGCAGCAGGGCCTCCATACCGTCGACCGGGATGCCCTCGGCGATCTTGTCCAGCATCTCGACCAGGGCGGCGTCGGCGGCGTTGTCGGCCGCGACGGCGGCCGCGCGCTCGCGCACCGGGGCGGTGAGCAGCAGTTCACGGCACGGCGGCGCGACGACGAGTTCCACGGACTGCTCGTCCAGCGAGCGCTGATCGGCGACCGAGAACGGGCGCAGCTCGGTGACCTCGTCGCCCCAGAACTCCACGCGCACCGGATGATCGGCGGTGGGCGGGAACAGGTCGAGGATGCCGCCGCGCACGGCGAACTCGCCGCGCTTGCCGACCATGTCGACCCGGGTGTAGGCGAATTCCACCAGGCGGGTGAGCAATTCGTCGAAGTCGTAGTCGGCGCCGGTGCGCAGCACGATGGGCTCGATGTCGCCGAGCCCGGCCGTCATCGGCTGCATCAGCGAACGCACCGTGGTGACGACGACGCGCAGCGGCTCCGGGTAGACCGGGTCCTCGGGGTGGGCCAGCCTGCGCAGCACCTCGAGCCTGCGGCCCACGGTGTCGGGGCCGGGCGAGAGCCGCTCGTGCGGCAGGGTCTCCCAGGACGGGAACTGCGCGACCGAGGGCCCGAGCATCTCGGCCAGCTCGACGGTCAGGTCGTCGGCCTCGCGGCCGGTGGCGGTCACCACGACCAGCGGTCGCTGGGCGGCGACGGCCTGCGCGACGAAGGGCCGGACCGCCGACGGGGCGACCAGCTCCACCCCGGACTTCCCGACCAGGTCGGCAACCGTCCGCAGCGCGGCGTCACCCCCAGCCGCCTCGGCCAGACCGGCGAGCGGAGGACGAAGGGAGGACATGAACGCTCCTGAATACGCAGACGGGATGTTCCGCGTCGAGTCTAATCTCCGGCACCGACACGCCTCCGTCCCCCACCGTCCCGGGCCCGGCACTGCGGCGACCGTCCGCCGGCGCGTACGGTCGGAGGCGTGAGTCTGGCTCAGCGTGAACGCCACGCCCTGGTGGCGACGATGATCGAAGCGGGGCCCGCGGCCCCCACCCTGTGCGGTACCTGGACGGTGCACGATCTGGCCGCCCACCTGGTGGTGCGCGAACGCAGGCCCGACGCCTCGCTCGGCATCCTGGTGAAGCCGCTGGCCGGGTACCTGGACGCGGCCCAGGACAAGATCGCCCAGCGACCCTTCGCCGAACTGGCCGAACTGGTCCGCACCGGCCCGCCGTGGTGGTCACCGCTCAAGCCGGTCGACGCCTACGCCAACCTGACCGAGATGTTCGTCCACCACGAGGACGTCCGCCGAGCCGAACCCGGTTGGACGCCACGGGAATTGGCGGCCGCCGACGAGAAGCGGCTGTGGTCGGCGCTGCGCATGGTGGCGCGCACGGCCTACCGCAAGTCGCCGGTCGCCGTGGTGCTCGCGACGCCGGACGGCGACCGGGTGACCGCGCACCGCGCCGAGGGCCCGGAGGTCGTACTCACCGGCAAGCCCTCGGAGCTGCTGCTGCACGCCTTCGGCCGCAACGAGGTCAGGATCGAGACGACCGGCGCCGAGGCCGACGTGCGGGCGGTGCTCGCCACCGACCGCAGCGTCTAGGCTGCGAACTCGCGGAAGTAGGAGAGCTTCTCCGTCGGCACGATCGAGGGCAGCAGGAAGTACCAGGCGCGTTCCATCCGGGACGCCATCTGCTCCATCGACTCGGTGCCGACGGCCACGATGTGCACGCCCGCCGTGAGCTCGTGCAGCAGCAGGCCGACCACCTCGGGGTCCAGGTCGGCGTGCAGATCGCCCTGCGCGATGGCCCGCTCGGCCAGCACCCGGTACGTCTCGCTCCAGACCTTGGCGATGTTGTCGCCCTGGGCGCCGCGATAGTCACCGATCTGGTGGGTGAGCTTGAGCATCGCCCCCACCATCGGATCGTTCATCGACAGGTCGGCCACCACGTAGGTGATGCCGATGCACGCCTCCAGCGCGGGGACCCGGGAATCGAAGAATCCCTGGCACGAGCCGACCAGGCGTTCGTTGCCCTGATCGACCACCGCCCTGGCCAGCTCCTCCTTGGAGCCGAAGTGAAAGTACAAGGCGCCCTTGGTCACATTGGACTGCGCGATGATTTCGCTGAGGCTCGCGTTGGCGTAGCCCAAACGGAGAAAGACATCGGCAGCGCCAGCAAGGACGGAGTCGCGGGTGATCTCCGCGCGCGCTTGCCTAGCCATCAGATCCGCCTGTCATCCAATAATCCAGCCATCCTGAAGTAGACCGACATCCCGAAGTTTGATCGACTTACCGCCCGGCAGCACCCAAAAGGATGGGTGAACCGTACCACCAGACTTTCCGGTGGCAGCCGAATCCTGGATTCGCTGCGGCGAAGGGCGCTATCGCCCGGTTACCCGGCCGTTCCGTGGGTCCGCCCGGTATTCCATTCGGAGCTGAGCCCCGGTTCGGCTTCCAAGTGGCTCAATCCGTTCCAGCACAGGTTGACCAGATGCGCCGCGACCACTTCCTTCGGCGGGGTGCGCTCGTCGAGCCACCAGGTGGCCGCGGTGGAGACCATGCCGACGAGCGCCTGCGCGTAGAGCGGGGCCAGGCTCGGATCCAGATCGCGGCGCGCGAAATCACCGGCGAGCAGATGCGCGACCTGGTTGACGGCCTCGTTGAGCAGGCTCGAGTAGCGCCCGTCGGCGTTCACGGCGGGCTGGTCGCGGACCAGGATCCGGAAGCCGTCGGTGCGTTCCTCGATGTAGGCCAGCAGGGCCAGCGCCACCTGCTCGAGCCGCACCCGGGAGCGGTTCTGGGTGAGCGAGGAGGTGATCATGTCCAGGAGCATGGACATCTCGCGGTCCACGACCACCGCGTACAAGCCCTCCTTGCCGCCGAAATGCTCGTAGACCACCGGCTTGGACACCTGGGCACGCTGGGCGATCTCCTCGATCGATGTCGCGTCATACCCGCGTTCGGCGAACAACGCGCGACCGATCTCGATCAGCTGCTGCCGCCGCTGGGTCCCGGTCATCCTCGGTCTGCTGGGCCGCCCCGCGTCACTCACCAGATCCCCGCCTCTCCTACCGCCCGACAGTCTTACAACTGTCTCAGACCCCCGCCGAACCTCGGCCCCCGCCCCGGAGCAGCCGCTTCGGCAAGAACATGGGTAACTCACCGGGAACGGGCTACCCCAGCCACTTCCCGCAAGCTTGCCGCCCACCCGACACACCCCGCACCCGAGTCCGGCCAAATCCTCGGAGAGGCGGGCACGCCAGAATTTCCGGAGAGGCGGCAACTGTGCGAGGATCATGGCCGTGCCGTAGCACAGTGGTGGGTCACACGGCCCACTGGTGTGGCGATCCGCCGTAGTGTAATGGCAGCACCTCTGATTTTGGTTCAGATAGTTCAGGTTCGAGTCCTGGCGGCGGAGCACACACGGACACAGTGACGTATCGTCGGCCCGCACCATCTACCGACCGAACCCGCCACAGCACACTCGCTGACAGGCAGCCGAGGGAGATCCATGCCACCGCAGACCGCCGTCGTCGTCCTCGCCGCAGGTGCCGGGACGCGAATGCGGTCGAAGACTCCGAAAGTGCTGCACCCATTGGCCGGCCGGTCGATGCTCTCGCACGCGCTGCACGCCGCCGCCGAGATCGCGCCGACCCACCTGATCACCGTGGTCGGGCACGACCGCGAGAAGGTCAGCGCCGCCGTCGCCGAGGTGGGCAAGGAACTCGGCCGCGAGATCGTCTGCGCGGTGCAGGAGGAGCAGCTCGGTACCGGCCACGCGGTGCAGTGCGCGCTGGACGCGGTACCCGCGGACTTCGACGGCGACCTGCTCGTCACCTCGGCCGACGTGCCGCTGCTGGACGGGCACACGCTGTCCGCGCTGCTCGACGAGCACCGCAGCTACACCGAGCGCCCGGCGGTCACCGTGCTGACCTTCGTCCCCGACGACGCCAACGGCTACGGCCGGATCGTGCGCGACGCCGACGGCCAGGTCGCCGAGATCGTCGAGCACGCCGACGCCACCCCGGAACAGACCAGGATCAAAGAGGTCAACTCCGGCGTCTACGCCTTCGACGCGACCGTGCTGCGCACGATGATCGGCAGGCTCTCCACCGCCAACGCCCAGCACGAGCTCTACCTGACCGACGTGCTGCGGCTGGCGCGCGAGGCCGGGCACCCGGTGCACGGCGCGCGCCTGGTCGACGCGAACAAGGTCACCGGCGTCAACGACCGGGTGCAGCTGTCCCAGGCGGGCGCCACCCTCAACCGCTACATCCTCGAACGGCACATGCGCGCCGGCGTCACCGTCGTCGACCCGGCGACCACCTGGGTCGACGCGAGCGTCCGGATCGGGCGCGACGCCGTGTTGCGCCCCGGCACCCAGCTCTTCGGCGCGACCCGGATCGGCGAGGACGCCGAGATCGGGCCGGACACCACCCTCACCGACGTGGTCGTCGGCGACGGAGCGAGCGTGATCCGCACCCACGGCGAGCGGGCCGAGATCGGCGAGGGCGCGACCATCGGG
This sequence comes from Nocardia asteroides, assembly GCF_900637185.1. Lineage (NCBI taxonomy): Bacteria > Bacillati > Actinomycetota > Actinomycetes > Mycobacteriales > Nocardiaceae > Nocardia > Nocardia asteroides. The sequence continues at coordinate 6,694,008 of NZ_LR134352.1, forward strand.
CCGTTCAGCTACCTGCGGCCGGGCACCGTCGTCGGCGAGGAAGGCAAGCTCGGCGCGTTCGTGGAGACGAAGAACGCCTCGATCGGAGCGCACTCGAAGGTGCCGCACCTGACCTATGTCGGTGACGCGACCATCGGCGAGTACAGCAACATCGGCGCTTCCAGCGTTTTCGTCAACTATGACGGTGTCGACAAACACCACACCGTGGTCGGTTCGCACGTGCGGACCGGTAGCGACACCATGTTCATCGCTCCGGTCACCGTGGGTGACGGCGCCTATACCGGAGCGGGTACTGTGCTGCGTAGAAGCGTTCCACCGGGGGCACTGGCCGTGTCGGGTGGGCCACAGCGCATCATTGAGAACTGGGTGCAGCGTTACCGTCCAGGAACCGCTGCGGCGCGCGCGGCGGCGGAGGCCATCGCGGCAAACGAGACGTCTGATCAGACAATCGAGCAAAAGGATGGCAACCAGCAGTGACCGCGTTCTCGATCGACAACCAGAAGAACTTGATGCTCTTCGCCGGCCGGTCACATCCCGAGCTGGCCGAGCAGGTCGCCAAGGAACTGGACGTCGACATCACCCCGCAGACCGCGCGTGACTTCGCCAACGGCGAGATCTTCGTCCGGTTCGAGGAGTCGGTGCGCGGTTCCGACGCCTTCGTGCTGCAGAGCTTCCCCGCGCCGCTGAACCAGTGGTTGATGGAACAGCTCATCATGATCGACGCGCTCAAGCGCGGCTCCGCCAAGCGGATCACCGCGGTGCTGCCGTTCTACCCGTACGCCCGCCAGGACAAGAAGCACCGCGGGCGCGAGCCGATCTCGGCCCGCCTCGTCGCCGACCTGCTCAAGACCGCCGGTGCCGACCGCATCATCACCGTCGACCTGCACACCGACCAGATCCAGGGCTTCTTCGACGGCCCCGTCGATCACATGCACGCGCTGGTGCAGCTCTCGGAGTACATCCGCACCAACTACCCCTCGGACAACCTGGCCGTCGTCTCCCCCGACGCGGGCCGCGTGAAGGTCGCCGAGAAGTGGGCCGACGCGCTCGGCGGCACGCCGCTGGCGTTCATCCACAAGACCCGCGACCCGCTGGTCCCCAACCAGGTGAAGTCCAACCGCGTCGTCGGTGACGTCGAGGGCCGCACCTGCGTGCTGATCGACGACATGATCGACACCGGTGGCACCATCGCCGGCGCGGTGAAGGTGCTCAAGGAGGCCGGCGCGGGCGATGTCATCATCGCCGCCACGCACGGCGTGCTGAGCGACCCGGCCGCCGAGCGCCTGGCCAACTGCGGCGCGCGCGAGGTCGTCATCACCAACACCCTGCCGATCAGCGAGGAGAAGAAGTTCCCCACGCTGACCGTGCTGTCCATCGCGCCGCTGCTGGCCCGCACCATCCGCGAGGTCTTCGAGAACGGGTCCGTAACCGGCCTCTTCAACGGCAACGCCTGAGCTGTTCCGCCTCTCCGCGTACTTTGGCCAGACTCAGGTGCGGGGACGCTGGAGACGCGGCAAGCTTTTCGGGAATGACGGGTTGGCCCGTACCCGGTGAGTTACCCATGTTCTTGTGAAAGCGGTCGGCGCGCTCGTCTTCGGACGTGGCGCGCCGACTGGTCTTCGGGCATGGTGGTCCTGTAGTCCGGGACGTGGCAGGGGGCATATGAGTACCGAACCGGAACGACGGGTCGAGCTGGGTAAGGACCGGGAGCAGCCGCGGGTGCAGGACGCTCCGCCGCCGCCGGAGCCGACTCAGCGGATGTGGACCGATAACCTGCCGCCCGCCGAGCTGCCGCCGGCGCCTGCGCCGGGACCCGTGCGGGCCGAGGCGTCGTGGGCGGGGCTGGAGCGTCCGGCGCCACCGGCCGAGTTGCCGCCGTATCCGCCGCCGCCACCCGCGTATCCGCCCGCCTACCCTGTCCCGGGGCAGGTCGGCTACGGTGCCCCGCGCTATCCGGGGCCGATTCCGTATCAGCCGCCGCCGGGTCTCCAGCCGCGGTACGGGTACGCCGACAACACGCCGATCTGGTCGATCATCAGCTTCTGCTGTGTCGCCGCGTCGGTGCTCGGCGGTGCGATGCTGTGCGGGATTCCGGTGCTGGTCACGGCGCCGACCGGGATCGTGCTCGGCGTCGTCGGCCATGCCAAGGGCGAGCAGATGGGCAAGTGGGCGGCGATCGCCAATGCCGCGGTGGCCGCCCTCGCCGCGGTGGTGTTCGTGCTGCTCGTGGTGGCGATCGGCGGAGCCTGAGCGCCGAGGGGTGATACTGGTAGCCGTGCCCGAGCTTGCCGACGCGTTCACCGGTTTCCCGCTGACGGCCCTCGACTTCTACGAGGACCTGGAAGCCGACAATTCCAAGACCTTCTGGGCCGCGCACAAGCAGACCTACGAGGAGGCGGTGCGCGCGCCGATGACCGCGCTGACCGCCGAGCTCGAGGCCGAGTTCGGCCCGGCCAAGATCTTCCGGCCCTACCGCGACGTGCGGTTCGCCGCCGACAAGTCGCCGTACAAGGACCATCAGGGCGCGGTCGCGGCGACCATGCCGGGCGTCGGCTGGTACGTGCAGATCGGCGCGGCCGGGCTCTTCGTCGCAGGCGGCTGCTACATGATGTCGCCTGCCGCGCTGGCCACCCTGCGCGCCACCATCGACGACGACGTCCGCGGCGCCGAACTCGAACACATCCTCGCCGACGCCACCGCGGCCGGTTTCACCATCGGCGGCGACCAGCTCAAGACCAAGCCCAAGGGCTACCCGGCCGACCACCCCCGCATCGAGCTGCTGCGCCACAAGTCGCTCACCGCGCGCCGCGAGTTCGGCGCCCCCGACTGGCTGAGCACCCCGGCCGCCGCCACCGAGATCCGGCGGGCCTGGACCGAGCTGCGCCCGCTCGTCGAGTGGTTCACCGGCGTCTTCGAGGGCATCGAGCACTGACCAGGGCCGAGGCGGCGCGTGGCCTTGCGTGACGGACGCCGGGCGGAAGCCGATACTGGACCTATGAGCCGTGAACCGTTGGACATGGACATGGGCGACGACGATCAGGCCGACGACATCGTCGAATACGAGCGGTACGTCGAGGACCCGCCCGCCGACTACGTGATCCGCAACCACGAGGCCGACGCCGACGGGTTCCTCGGGATCGGCGAGGAGCTGGCCGAGGAGTGGTCCGAGGGCAGCGCGGCCAGGGAGGCCGTCGCCGAAGACGAGCGCCCCGCCGAGGTGTCCGCGGTCCGGGTGGTCGGCGACGACGGCGTCGACGGCGACCTCTACGACGACGCGAGCGAGGGCGCGGAAGACCTCGACCGTGACCGCGCCGGCGACGAGGACCTGATCAACGGCGAATACCTGGCCGGCGAACTCGACCTGTAGGACCTGCTCACTGCCGTTCGGCCAGGACCAGGGCGAATCGCTCGTCGGGGTCCGTCCAGGTGCGCGCGGTGGTGAAACCGGCCGCGTCCAGTTCGGCCCGCAGTCCCTCGGGCCGGAACTTGGCGGAGATCTCGGTGCGCATCTCCTCACCCGCCGCGAACCGCACGGTGAGGTCGAGATCGGCGACAGTGGCTGTCATCTCCTCGGTGGCGCGCAGGCGCATCTCGATCCACTCGTTCGCGGCGTCCCACAGCGCGACGTGCTCGAACTTCGCCGGCTCGAAATCGGCGCCGAGACGGTGGTTGAGCACGTGCAGCACATTGCGGTTGAACTCGGCGGTGACACCGGCGGCATCGTCGTAGGCCGGGACCAGCACCGCGGGATCGATCACCAGACCCGCGCCGAGCAGCAGCAGTTCCCCGGGTTCGAGCACCTCGTTGATGCCGGCCAGGAACTCCGCGCGCTCGGCGGGGACCAGGTTGCCGATGGTGCCGCCGAGGAAGGCGATCATCCGGCGGCCGCCGCGCGGCAGATTGTGCAGGGTGTCGGTGAAATCGCTGACGACACCGTGCACCGCCAGCTGCGGATACTCGGCCGCCACCTCGGCGGCCGCCCCGCGCAGCGCCGACGCGGAGACATCCTGCGGCACATAGGTTTTCAGCGATCCCTCGGCGGTGAGCGCGTCGAGCAGCAGGCGGGTCTTGGCGGCCGAGCCGGAGCCGAGCTCGACCAGGACCTCGGGCCGCGCGGCGGCGGCGATCTCTCCGACGACCCGTTCCAGCAGGGCCCGCTCGGTGCGAGTCGGGTAATACTCGGGCAGCTCGGTGATCCGCTCGAACAGTTCGCTGCCGCGGGCGTCGTAGAACCACTTGGGCGGCAGCGACTTCGGCTCGGCCGTCAGACCTGCCACGGCGTCGGCCCGCAGGGCGGCGGTGAGATCGTCGTCGGTGAGGTGGATGTCCAGCAGCGGCGCGGTCATGAACGGACCCTTTCGGTGGCGGGAAGCTCGAGAGCGGTGACGGTGCAGTGGCCCGCGGTGGCGGCCACCAGCTGGTGGTCGGCGATGGGCCGCCACCGCGGATCGTCGTCGTACGGTTCGGAGCACAGCACGATGTAGTCGTCGGCGACGAGCACCGACAGCGCGTGCCTGCAGGTGGTGGCCCACAGCCGCTGCCCGTCGCCGAGCAGCAGGTTCAGGCGCGCGGTCGGCTGACGGCGCAGGACGGCGGTGACCAGCAGGCGCAGCGCGTCGTCCGGGGAGGTGACTGGGCCGTCGGGCGTGATCGCGGCGAGCAGGCCGCGCAGCAGCACCCACAGCGCCGCCGAGTCGGTCAGCGATTCGGCGTGCAGGAGCACGGCGGCGGAACCGAACACCGGTGTGGGCGCGAGCAGTTCGTCCAGGTCGGCGAGCACGGCGGTCAGCGCGATCCGCCAGTCGGGCACGACACCGTTGTGGCTGAACGCCCAGTGCTCGTCGGTGAACGGCGCGCACGCGCCCCGCTCCACCGGCATGCCGACGGTGGCCGACCGGACGGCGGCGAGCACGGCGCGCGATTCCAGCTGGCCGAGCACCTCGACCACCGCCGGATCGGTCCAGATCGGCGCGGCATTGCGATAGCGGGTGACGGCCGCGCGCTCGCCCTCGACCCCGATATCGGCGCGGCGCCACCAGGCGACACCGAAACCGTCGGCGTTGATGGTGCCGCCCGCCCGCATGTCGGCGGGCGCCCACGACTGGACGTACAGCGAATGCGGTCCGCGCACCACGAGTTCGCCGACCGACTCGGACGGGCCGAGGTAGCCCAGGTGCCTGCACATCAGCGGTCCACCTCGCACCGGGCAGGGCGGGGCGGGAAAGCTCGGTCGCCCATCAGATCTCGTCCGCTCGCAGATCGCGGGCGAGCCGGAAGCCGGCGAAGATCTGGCGCCGGATCGGGTGGTCCCAGTTGCGGAAGGTGCCGCGGCAGGCCACCTCGTCGGTACCGAACGAACCGCCGCGCAGGATCCGGTAGTCGCCGCCGAAGAAGACTTCGGAGTACTCGCGGTAGGGGAACGCGCGGAAGCCCGGGTAGGCCTCGAAACCCGAGGAACACCATTCCCAGACGTCACCGATCAGCTGGTGCACGCCGGTGGCCGAGACGCCGGCCGGATAGGCGCCGACCTCGGCGGGTTCCAGATGCCGCTGACCGAGGTTGGCGTGTCTCGCGTCGGGCGCGTCGGCACCCCAGGGGTAGCGCCGGGAGTCGCCCGTGGCCGGGTCGTACCTGGCCGCCTTCTCCCATTCGGCCTCGGTGGGCAGGCGTTTTCCGGCCCAGCGCGCATAGGCCTGGGCCTCGAACCAGCACACGTGCACCACCGGCTGACGCGGCCGCAGCGGCGTGCGCACGCCGAAGGCGAGGCGGGTCCACTGCTCGCCGTCGCGCTCCCAGAACTGCGGCGCGACGAGCCCGGCCTCCTGGCGATGCGCCCAGCCGCGCTCCGACCACAGCTCGGGCCGCTCGTAGCCGCCGTCGGCGACGAACGCCAGGTACTGCTCGTTGGTGACGGGCGCGACATCGATGGCGAAGCCGGGCACGTGCACCGGGTGGGCCGGGCGCTCGTTGTCCAGCGCCCAGGGGTCGGCGGAGGTGCCCATCAGGAACTCACCCGCCGGAATCCGCACCTCGCCCGCGGCCGGGACCGCCGCGGTGGGTGCGGGCGGGGCCGACAGCACCGGCGCGCCGACGCGCAGCTGATGAGTGGCGAGCATGGTCTCGTCGTGCTGCTGTTCGTGCTGGGCGATCATGCCGAAGGCGAAGCCGTTGTCCACCAGCGGGTTTCCGGCGAGGTCACTGGAATCCAGCACGTCCCAGACCTTCTCGCGCACGGTGCCCACGTAGCCGCGGGCCTGGTCGGGGTTCAGCAGCGGTAGCGTGGGCCGGTTCGCGCGGGCGTGTTTGAACGCGTCGTAGAGCTCGTCGATGTCGGCCCGCACGGCCTCGCGACCACCGACATCGCGGACGAGCCACAGCTCCTCCTGATTGCCGATGTGCGCAAGATCCCAGACCAGCGGGCTCATCAGCGGCGAATGCTGGGCGACGAGATCGGCTTCGCCGACGCTGTCGGTGAGGGTGGCGGTGCGGCGGCGGGCGCGCTGCAATACCTCGGCGATCCGGTCGCGGGTGCGGTCGCGGTCGCTGTGATCGGCGGGGGCGGAGAGAGTCACCGGGTCGGCTCCGAACGAGAGGGGGACTGGGACGGGACCGCACCCGCGCGGCACCGGCGCGCGGCGTGCGCCAATTCCTGTGCGGCGGTGGCGGATCGGGCGTGTGCCTCGGCCAGCTCGAACAGGCCGGTCGCGACGGCGCGCAGCTCCGGGTCGGCCAGTCCGTCGCGGGCGGCGCGGAACCACTCCCCCGCGACCGGCGCGGCCAGCGCGGTCGCCTCGGCGATCACGGCAGGCGCCGAGAGCAGCGCGTCGAAGAGGTGGATCGGGGTGGTCCAGGTGTCGCCCGGCTGGGTGTCGAGGTAGCGGACCTCGAGGTGGCCGGAGGCGCGGACCGGGGGGAACAGGGTGGTGAGGTGGTAGTCCAGGTCGGCCCGGTTCGGGCGGCGGCCGACCTCGTCGTCGAGAGCCCCGCACAGCCAGTCGGCGAAGGTGGCGCCGGGCGGCGGTGACCAGTCCGCGCCCGGCTCGGTACAGCGCACGCAGAGCAGCGGCACGTCCAGCGCCCAGTGCGCGTAGGCGGCGATCGGGTCGGTCCAGTCGGCGACCGGCGGCCTGGTACGCGACGGATCCAGCCGCAACCAGGTGCGCATCCGCTGAGAGGCCCACTCACCCCGCGGTGCGCCCGCCAGCCGGGGCGAACAGGCGAAGGCGGCGATCAGCGCGGGTCCGAGCACGTACAGGGCGGTCCAGCGGGCCCGCACCTCGTCGGCGTCGGCGCCCGCGTCGACGCTGACCTGGGTGGCCGCGGTATTGCACATCATGAGCGTGCCGAACGGCCCGACGGCCGCGAAGCGGCGTTCCATGGCGGCGTAGCGAGGGAGGCGGAGCAGGCGTTCGGCCTGCCGATCGACGTCGGCGGCAGCGGCCACGATGCCGATCTCCGCGGCGGCGAGCAGGTCCCGCAAACGGGCCGCATCAGCGCGCAGGTGCTGCGTCAGCGCCTCCGGATCGGCGAACGGTGCGCTGGAAAGTTCTATCTGACCACCGGGTTCGATGGTCACCCTGCTCCCGCCGGGCAGGGGGGCCGCGGCCGAGGCCGGGGCGATCGAGACGGGTGCGTGGGGCCCGAGGGCCGCCGCCATGAGCTCGAGTGCGGGCCGCTCACCGGTGGGCCCGACGGTGAGCCACTCCAGTTCGGCGCCGATCAGCGCGGGTGGCCCGAGCTTGAAACAGACCCCGCCGACATAGGCCTCCGCCGCGGCTCTGGACGATAGTTCGCCCTGGTCGACGGCGGAATCGGGCCATGACGAACGTTCCAGAATGACCGCCATGCCAACCTCCGCGTGCTGGGGAATCAACGTGCTCGTGCAGCCGACCCAATCCAGAATAGCGAGGGCCTCCGACAGAAAAAGTGTCCAAATGAGGAACATCGCCCCGGCGGTATGGTCGTCGCCATGTTGGATCTCGCCGCGATCAGAGCCGCCACCCCGGGACTTTCCCAGGGCCGAATCTTCCTCGACAGCGCCGGATCGTCGCTGTCGCCCACAGTGGTCACCGAGGCCGTCATCGCCCATCTGCGCCGCGAAGCGGAGATCGGTGGCTATCGGGCGGCAAACGAGCGTCTCGACGATCTGGCCGCGGTGAAGACCTCGATCGCGGCCCTGATCGGCGCGACCCCCGACACCATCGCGCTCAGTGACAGCGCCACCAGGTCGTGGGCCGATTTCGCGTACTCGATCCCGCTTCGTCCCGGCGACCGAATCCTCATCTCCGAGGCCGACTACGCCAGCAACGCGATCGCCGCCCTGCAACGTGCGCGCCAGACCGGCGCGGTGGTCGAGCACATCCCCAGCGACGACACCGGACGCCTGGATACCGCGGCGCTGGCGGCCATGCTGGACGAGCGGGTCCGGCTGGTCTCGCTCCAGCACGCGCCGACCAACGGCGGTCTGGTGAACCCGGTCGCCGAGGCCACCCGGATCGCGCACGACGCGGGCGCGCTGGTGCTGCTCGACGCCTGCCAGTCGATCGGACAGCTGCCCATCGACGTCGCCGCGCTGGGTGTCGACGCGCTCTCGGCCACCGGGCGCAAGTGGCTGCGCGGTCCGCGTGGCACCGGATTCCTGTATGTCCGAAGCGAACTCGCCCAGTCCATGGAACCCGCGCGGCTGGACCTGCACAGCGCGCAGTGGGTGAGCCGCGACGAGTACCGGCTCGCCCCCGACGCCTCGCGCTTCGAGTTCTGGGAATCCAGCATCGCCGCACGCCTCGGCCTCGGCGCCGCCGTCGACTACCTGCTCGGCATCGGCCCGGACCAGGCCTACGCGGCGGTGGCCGAGCGCGCGGACCACCTGCGCAAGACACTGCCCGAGGTGCCCGGCGTCCGGGTGCGCGACCTCGGCACCGAGCACAGCGGCATCGTCTCCTTCACCGTCGACGACCGCGACCCGATGTGGCTGCGCGACCGGCTCGCCGAACACGACGTCACGGTGACTGTGAGTCACGCCTGGTCGACCCTGCTCGACATGACCGGCCGCGCGCTACCCGCGGTGGTTCGCGCGTCCCCGCACTACTTCGTGAGCACCGAGGAGCTGGACCGCTTCGTCGCGACGCTGGCCCGCGTCACCCACTAGCGCAGATGCTCGCCGACGATCCGGTCGGCGAGCGCACGCGGGTCGACGTCGGGCGCAACGACTTCCAGGGTGCGATTGGCCGCGATGGTGGCCAGGCCGTGCACATTCGTCCACAGCAGCAGCGCCGTCGCGGTGGCGTCGGCGCCCGGCGCCGCCGCGGCGACCAGGTCGACGATCCGGCCGTACAGCGGGCGGGTGGTGGCCCGGAGATTCTCGCCGGAACCGGCGAGCAGGTCGTGCCGGAACATCAGGGTGAACATCTGTGGCCTGGTCACGGCGAAGTCGAGGTAGTCGATCGCCATCCCGCGCAGGCGCTCCCGGGGATCGTCGATCGCCGCGAGCCCGGCGAACCGGTCGGTCAGATCGGCGAAGCCGCGGGCCGCGATGGCCGCGAGCAGGGCGGCGTGCGTGGGGAACCAGCGGCGCGGCGCACCGTGGGACACCCCGGCCGCGCGCGCGATGGCCCGCAGCCCCAGCTCACCGACGCCGTCGCGTTCGAGCAGTTCGACCCCGGCGTCGATCAGGCGCGCGCGCAACGGTTCGGACATACGGGCAATTCTGCACACCGGGTGCGCGGCGGCCTCCCGCGCATTCGTAGACACTGTCTACTATCGTGCTGTAGACACTGTCTACTCGGAGGTCTTATGTGGTACCCGCTGTGCAAACACGTCCTGATCGGCCCGCTGCTCCGGCTGCTCGGGCGACCGCAGGTCGAGGGGCTCGAGCACATACCGCGCACCGGGCCGGTCATCATCGCGGCCAATCACCTGGCCTTCATCGACTCGCTCTACCTGGCCCTGGTGATCCCGCGCCCGCTCACCTTCCTGGCCAAACAGGAGTACTTCACCGGGACCGGCCTGCGCGGGCGGGCGAAGCGACGGTTCTTCACCGCCGCCGGGCAGGTGCCGGTGGACCGGACCGGTGGCGACGCGGCCGCGGACGCGCTCGCCGCGGCCACCGCGATCCTCGCGCGGGGAGGCGCGTGGGCAATTCACCCCGAGGGCACCCGGTCGGTGGACGGCAGGGTCTATCGTGGTCGCACCGGGGCACTGCGCGTTGCCATGGCTACAGGGGCGCCGGTGGTGCCCGTGGTGCTGGACGGAACCGACCGCATGAACCCGCGCGGTCGGAAACTGTTGCGTTTCACCAAGGTGCGCATCAGCATCCAGCCGGCGCGGCGGTATCCGGCAGCGGTTCATCGAGCCCAGGTCAGAGTGGCAACTGACCAGCTGATGCAAGAAATTGCCAGGCAATCAGGTAGACCATATGTGGACCGCTACGCTGCCTCCTTCGCCGCCGACCACGGGGCGAGGGGGAACTCGGTTGTCAGTCGGGGTTAACACCGGGTGGGCGGGGCGGGATTTTCTGTTGGGAGAGCACGGCCGAAACCGATCGTTGGCGTAAAGGGAGTCCGACGTTGAGCAGGTTCACCGACGAAATGTTCGCCACAGCGCTGACCAGCCCGCGGGGGCTGGTCACCGGGGAACCGGAAGCGCCGCTGCGGCAGACCTGGGGGGAAATCCATCGCGCCGCGCGGCGGATGGCGGGCGGCTTGGCGGCCGCCGGGATCGAACACGGCGACGCGGTGGGCGTGCTCGCCGGGTTGCCGGTCGACATCGCCCCTGTCTGCCAGGCCATCTGGATGCGTGGTGCCTCGATCACCATGCTGCACCAGCCCACTCCGCGCACCGACCTGGCGGTCTGGGTCCGCGACACCGAGACCGTCCTCGGCATGATCGAGGCCAAGGCCGTGGTCCTGGGCGCGCCGTTCGCCGCGGCCGAACCCGTACTGCTCGAACGGGGGATCACCGTGGTCAAGATCGAGGACCTGCACGACGGTCCCGACACCGATCCGGTACCGACCGCCGAGTCCGATATCGCGCTGCAGCAGTTGACCTCTGGGTCGACCGGCTCGCCCAAGGCCGTCCGGATCACGCACGGGAACTTCAACGTCAACGCGCACGCGATGTTCAACCGGGTGAAATTCCAGCTCGACGACGACGTGATGATCAGCTGGCTGCCGCTGTTCCACGACATGGGCATGGTCGGTTTCCTCAGCGTGCCCATGCAATTCGGCGCCGAAGTGGTGTGCGTGACCCCGCTGGACTTCCTGGCCAGGCCGCTGCTGTGGGCCGAGCTGATCGCCAAGTACCGCGGAACCGTCACGGCGGCACCCAACTTCGCCTACTCGCTGCTGGCCCGGCGGCTGCGCCAGGCCGAACCGGGATCGATCGACCTGTCCAGCGTGCGGTGGATGTGGAACGGCGCCGAGCCGGTCGACCCGGACACCATGGTCGCGCTGGCCGAGGCGGGCAAGCACTTCGGGCTCAACCCGATGGCGCTGACCCCGGTGTACGGCATGGCCGAGACCACCCTGGCCGTCTCGATCCCCGACCCCGGCCACGGCATGGTCCTCGACATCATCGACGCCGACCTGCTGGAAGCGGTGGGCAAGGCGGTGCCGGTGGCCGAGGACGGTCATCACGGCGCCCCGCGCAGGCTGCCCACCCTGGGTCACCTGGTCGACGATCTGGAAGGCCGGGTGGTCGACGCCGAGCGCCAGCCGTTGCCCGTGCGCACGGTCGGCGTCATCGAATTGCGCGGTCCCGCCGTGACTTCGGGCTATGTGACCGTCGACGGGTTCCGGCCCGCCCAGGACGCCGAGGGCTGGCTCGACACCGGCGACATCGGTTACTTCACCGAGGCCGGGCTGATCGTGGTGTGCGGGCGGATGAAGGACGTCATCATCATGGGCGGCCGCAACATCTACCCCACCGACATCGAGCGGGCAGCCATGCGGGTCGCCGGCGTCCGGCCCGGCAACGCGGTGGCGGTGCGCCTGGACGCCGGTGAGAAGCGCGAAAGCTTCGCCGTGGTGGTGGAATCCAACGACTACCAGGATCCCGACGAGGTGAAACGGATGGAGCGCGAGATCGTCCACGAGGTGTTCACCGAGGTCGGCGCCCGCCCGCGCACGGTCGCGGTGCTCGGCCCCGGCGCCCTGCCCAAGACGTCGTCGGGCAAGCTGCGCCGCGCGGCCACAGCGGTGCACCTGAGGTAACACCGATCCGTCGCTGCCCGGCCACCCCGCCCCGACCTCGAGGAGGGGCCGCCGCGCAGCGGCGGTTCGCGGCCGTCCCGCCGGTCAGGCGCCGTTGCGTACGCGACGAAGGAGCAAGCAACGGCGCCTGACCGGCGGGACACAAGGGGCCGCGAACTCGAGCGCGCCAGCGCTCCAAAACTAGTGCAACGAGTTCTGGGCGGTTTCCAGCCCGACCTTCAGCAGCAGCTCGACCGCGTCGGCGGCCTGTTCGACGATCACCGGCACCTCTTTGCGTTCCGGTGCGGCGAACGGCTTGAGGACGTAGTCGGCGGGATCCTGGCGACCGGGCGGACGGCCGATGCCGATCCGGGTGCGCAGGTAGTCCTTGGTGGTGAGGGCCTGCGAGATCGAGCGCAGGCCGTTGTGCCCGCCCTCGCCGCCACCCTGCTTGAGCTTGATCGTGCCGAACGGCAGGTCGAGCTCGTCGTGTACGACGATCACCTGGTCGACCGGCACCGAGAAGAACTTGGCCAGCGCGGCCACCGGCCTGCCCGACAGGTTCATGTAGGCACGCGGCTTGGCGATCAGGATCTGGCGCCCGTCCAGCCGGGCCTGCAGCAGGTCGGCGCCCGACTTCTTGTGCACGGCAAAACGGCCGCCGACGCGCTCGGCGAGCACGTCGGCGACCAGGAAGCCCACATTGTGGCGGGTGCGCTCGTATTCGGGGCCGGGGTTACCCAGCCCCACCACGAGTGCGGGCCCGGAGGATTCGGTCATCGGCCGAACCGTACCAGCGGAATTATTCGGCGGACTCGGCCTCGGCCTCGGCGGTCTCGCCCTCGGCGGCGCCTTCGCCCTCTTCGTCGAGCTCGGCGGCGGACGGCGCGGCGATCACGTTGACGATCAGCGCCTCCGGGTCGGCGGCCAGGGTGACACCGGCGGGCAGCTCGATGGCGCCGGCCAGGATCTGGGTGCCGGCCTCGATGCCCTCGACGGAGACCTCGATGGCCTCCGGCAGCTTCAGCGCGTCGGCCTCGATGGACAGGGTGGTGGCTTCCTGGGTGACCAGGGTGCCCGCGGCGGCGTCGCCGGTGACGGTGACGTTCACGTCGGTGGTGACGCGCTCGCCGCGCTTGACGATCAGCAGGTCGGCGTGCTCGATGTAGCGGCGGATCGGGTGGACCACGACCGACTTGGTCATAGCGAGCTGCTGCTTGCCGTCGACGACCAGGTTCAGGATCGCGTTGGTGCCGTGCTCACGCAGGATGGCGGCGAAGGCCTTGGCGTTGAGGCTCAGGTGCTGCGGCTCGGCCTGGTGGCCGTACAGCACGGCGGGCACGTTGCCGTCGCGACGGGTACGGCGAGCGGCGCCCTTACCGAATTCGGTGCGGACGGCGGCTTCGATCTGGTTCACGTCGGACATGACTGAATGCGCTCCTACGGCTCTTCCGGGCTGGTCATTGTGGCGACCCATCTGCGGGGTCAACGTCTACTCGTCGGACGAAGAACGAACGAGGACGACCGGAAGGCCGAGCCGCGTCGATCACGGTGAGCACACCACTGGGGTCACTCACCCTCGCCGAGACAACCCGACAACCATATCGCATCCGCATCGCCCGGAAAAACCGGGTCGGTCCGCGCGAAACACCCGGCCGACCTCGCCGGACCGGTGACCTTTAGGCTGGATAGGTTGCCGACCCTTTGCGAAAGGTACCTGCGTTGACCGAGTCCGGAGAGACCGCAGCCCCCACCCCGCGCGGACTTCCCGCCGAGGTCGCGCGCCGCCGCACCTTCGCCGTGATCTCGCACCCCGACGCCGGTAAGTCCACGCTCACCGAGGCACTGGCGCTGCACGCCAAGATGATCTCCGAGGCGGGCGCCATCCACGGCAAGGCCGGCCGCAAGTCGACCGTGTCGGACTGGATGGAGATGGAGAAGGCGCGCGGCATCTCGGTGAGCTCGACCGCGCTGCAGTTCAACTACCGGGCCGCCGGGTCCGATGTCGACAACGTGATCAACCTGGTCGACACCCCGGGCCACTCCGACTTCTCCGAGGACACCTACCGCGTGCTCACCGCGGTCGACGCCGCGGTCATGCTGATCGACGCCGCCAAGGGCCTGGAACCGCAGACGCTGAAGCTGTTCCAGGTGTGCAGGCACCGGGGTATCCCGGTCATCACCGTCATCAACAAGTGGGACCGCCCTGGCCAGGCGCCGCTGGAGCTGCTCGACGAGATCAGCGAGCGGATCGGTCTGACGCCCACCCCGCTGTTCCTGCCGGTCGGCATCGCGGGCGACTTCCGCGGCCTGCTGCGCCGCGGCCCCGAGGGCGAGGCCACCGAGTACGTCCACTTCACCCGCACCGCCGGTGGCGCGACCATCGCACCGGAGGAGTCGCTGAGCCCGGCTGAGGCCGAGGCGCGCGAGGGCGAGGCCTGGACGACCGCCGCTGAGGAGAGCGAGCTGCTCTCGGCCACCGGGCAGGACCACGACCAGGAGCTGTTCCTGGCCGGGCAGACCTCGCCGGTCATCTACGCCTCGGCGATGCTGAACTTCGGCGTGCGCCAGCTGCTGGAGACGCTGGTCGCGCTGGCGCCCGCGCCGGGTGCGCGCGCCGACGTCACCGGCAAGGACCGCCAGACCGGTGATCCGTTCAGCGCGGTGGTGTTCAAGGTGCAGGCCGGAATGGACACCGCGCACCGCGACCGGCTGGCGTTCATGCGGATCGTGTCCGGCGAGTTCGAGCGCGGCATGGTCGTCACGCACGCGCAGACCGGTCGGCCGTTCGCCACCAAGTACGCGCTGACCGTGTTCGGCCGCGAGCGTACCACCGTCGACACCGCCTACCCGGGCGATGTGGTCGGCCTGGTGAACGCGACCGCGCTGGCACCGGGGCACACCCTGTTCGTGGACAAGAAGGTGGAGTTCCCGCCCATCCCGAGCTTCGCCCCCGAGCACTTCGCGACCCTGCGCGCGCAGAGCGCGGGCAAGTACAAGCAGTTCCGCAAGGCCATCGACCAGCTCGACTCCGAGGGCGTGGTGCAGGTGCTGCGCAACGACGCCCGCGGTGATCAGTCGCCGGTGCTGGCGGCGGTCGGCCCGATGCAGTTCGAGGTCGTCACCGCGCGCATGCAGGCGGAGTTCAATGTGGAAACCCAGCTGGACTTCCTGCCCTTCACCCTGGCCCGGCGCACCGACGCCGAGTCGGCGCCGGAACTCGACCGTCAGCGCGGTGTCGAGGTGTTCACCCGCACCGACGGGGCGATCCTGGCGCTGTTCAGCGACAAGTGGCGGCTGCAGTACATCGAGAAGGAGCATCCGAAGCTCACGTTGGAGCCGCTCGTCGCCACGGCGGACTAACTGGTCGACTGTCTGAGTCGGGCTACGCGGCCGGTCCGGGGTTGCGCTCGACCGAGGAGATGTGGTTCTCCTGGGCGATCATGCCCCAGCGGCTCGCGGTCAACCGCAGGCTGGGCAGATCACTGAGCGAGAGCACCACCTCGTAGGTGCGCTCGTAGCCGGTGTGCGCGATGCGCCAGTGGCCGTCCTCGCAGCGCACGTAGCGGTCGGTGTAGAAGGCCGCGCCGCGCAGGCACATGTTGTGCTCGGGGATGATCACCGTGTCGGCCAGGTACCAGGTGCCGGTGGCGGTATCGCCGTCGACGTCGATCTCCGGGTGATCGCAGCGGTGCTCGGTGATGACGTGCGGCCCCAGGGTGTTGCGCAGGAAGGCCAGGAACGCCTCGCGCGACTCGAACTGCAGGTATTCGCTGTAGGTGGCGGTCGCCTCGGGGACCAGGGTGTCGGCGAACTCGTCCCAGGACTTGGTGTCCAGGGCGCGCAGGTAGCGGAACTTGAGCCTGCTGATCGCGATCAGGTCGTCGGGGTGATCGGGCGGGCGCGGCACCGGCTCGGGCGCCTCGTCGTCCGTCGCGCGCACGCCGGGCTGCTCGGCCATCCGGTCCTCCCCCACCTCCGGCCCGGCGACCATCGGTTCGTCGTCGCCGGGCAGCAGCGGCCCAGGGCGCACCCACGTGGGCGCGACCGGTTCGTCGACGCGCACGTTCGCGGATTCGGA
Source organism: Nocardia asteroides (assembly GCF_900637185.1). NCBI lineage: Bacteria > Bacillati > Actinomycetota > Actinomycetes > Mycobacteriales > Nocardiaceae > Nocardia > Nocardia asteroides. The sequence continues at coordinate 6,710,277 of NZ_LR134352.1, forward strand.
CCCCTGCTCCATTCCTCCACGATCCCACTGAAACGCGCGCAGTGCCGGATCTGTATCAGATCGCTATCACTGCCGACACCGGAGCGTGACCTCCGGCGTCGGCGGGCGCGGCTGTCTCAGCTACCCGATGGTGAAGCAGGTGCGGCAGAAGTCCTCGCCGAACTCCGACAGCCGCAGGCTCTTGCGGACGATCTTCGGCGCCCGCCCCGCCTTCTTGAGCGCGTCCTCCACGACCGGCTGCACCTCGAGCACCATGTAGCGGCTCAGCACCACCGGGTCGTCGGAGGAGTAGGTGAGGCCGAGGCGGTTGAGGTTGATCAGGTAGGACCTGGCCCGGTCGGGGTAGCGCACGCCCGCCTGTTCCGGCACCGAGGTGAGGTCGCCCTGGACCAGCTCCGAGCCGATGCCGAGCGGGCGGTTGGTCCGCACGTCGACCGCCGGCTGCGGACCGTTGAGGGCCATGAACCGCAGGATGCGGGCCTCGTCGGGGGCGATCTCGTCGAGGATCCGGTCGTAGGCCGGGTGCACGTCCTCGGTGAAGTACACGTCGGCCGAGCGGGCCAGCAGCGCGTCGCCGCGCCTGCGCAGGTCCTCGGTACTGGCCGAGCGCAGGTACGGGCCCACGGTGATGGCCTGCTGGCTGGATCCGTTGGGCGTCGGCACGTAGCTGACGATCTCGCGCACCGACCCCTCGGTGACGCCGAGCGCGCTGCGCGCGATCGAGCGCAGCGCGTTGCCGGTGCGCTCGGCGATATCCGCCGAGGACTCGCCGTCCAGCGCCGCCTGGGCCAGTTCCTTGGTCACCTCGTAGGTGGTCCCGACCGCCCACTGGCTGCCGCGCACCGCGGTGCCGGCGGCCAGCCCGGCGGCGCGGAACACGCCGCGGATCAACCTGGCCTCGTTGCTGATCTGTCGCTGCTCGACATCCGAGCTGCGCTCGACGGCGCGGGTACCGGCACGGGCCAGATCCTGTCCGGTCCTGTCGTCTGTCACGTCCAACTCCGAAGTCTCGCCATGGGAACGCTCGCCCACAGATTATTGCCCGACCACGCTCCAGGCACAGTGCATACGCAGCGCGCCCCCTGAACGCGCCCGTTGTGGCCTGTCACGAATTGTGGTGGTGCTCATTGTTCCGACTCGTCCGGACGAGTACGGCATTCGGGACAGGTTCTGTGACTGATGTCTCAGACACTACCCTGTGGCCTGGGGCACGACGAATGGACCCAGTTCCCCACCTCACAGTAGGGTCACCTCGCCATGGGGGTGCTAATTTTGGTTTGCCGGTGAAGGCGGTGGTCACCGGGCTACGGCAGGAGGGTGTCGTTGTTGGAGAGTGTGTTCGGGTTACACCCGACACTCCTGCTCGAAATTCTGACCATTCCTCTTTTCACAGGAGTGATCGGATACATCACCAACTGGACCGGCATTTTGATGCTGTTCCAGCCGATCAAGTTCTACGGCGTGAAGCTACCCGGGCTCCGCGCGGTCTTTCCGTACCTGCCCAAGCGGATCCAGGTATTGCCGCTGCTCAGCTATGACGGCCGGATCGGCTGGCAGGGCATCGTGCCCTCGCGCGCGGACAAAATGGCGAGCATCGCCGTCGACAAGGGCCTGTCCAAACTGGGCAGCGTCGCCGACTTCTACCGCGAACTCGATCCGGAGAAGCTCGCCGAACATCTGGCCGAGGTGGCCGACGCGCAGATCAGCGACATCGTCGAAGTGATCCTGCGCCGCGAGCATCCGCAGCTCTGGTACAACCTGCCGACCCAGGTGCGCGAGATGGTGCATCAGCGGGTGCGCTCGCAACTGCCCGAGATCCTGCGCGAACTCACCATCGAACTCGGCACCAATATCGATCAGCTGCTCGATGTGAAGCAGATGGTCATCCGCTATTTCCAGGCCCGTCCGCAATTGCTCAACCAGCTGTTCCAGGTGCTCGGCGCCAAGGAACTGCGGTTCATGCAGAACTTCGGTTTCTATTTCGGCGCGCCCTGCGGTCTGCTGCTGGTGCTCGCGCTGCACACCACCGGCCTGTCGCCGTTGATCGTGCTGCCGGTCGGCGGCATCGTCATCGGCTGGGTGGTGAACTGGGTCGGCATCAACATGATCTTCGCGCCCGCCACGCCCAAGTGGTGGTGCCCGTGGCGGCAGGGTCTGCTGATCAAGCGCCAGCCCGAGATCACCGCGGGCTACGCGGCGCTGGTCTCGACCGAGGTGGTCACCGTCGCCAACATCGGCGACGAACTGCTCAACGGCCCGCGCTCGGACCGCACCCTGCAGATGCTCGAGGACACCCTGCGCCCGGCCGCCGACCGCGCGCTCGGCCCGGCCCGGCCCGCGGTGAAGTTCATGCTCGGCAGCCGCGAGTACGACTCGCTGCAGTCCACGCTCACCGCCGAGGCCATGACGATCGCGCCGATGGCCTTCGCCGACCCGGAGTTCAACGTCCAACAGGGCAGGCAGGTCAACGAATACATCGCCCGGCAAATGTCCGCACTTTCCCCGCACGACTTCGTGGACATGCTGCGTTCGGCGATCAAACAGGACGAATGGTTGCTTTTCGTCCATGGCGGCGCGCTGGGGCTGCTCGCCGGATACGCTCACATCCTGGTCTTCGGAACAGGAGTAGCGACGACATGGATGTAGACGACGGGACCCCGTCCACCGAACTGGTGCGACGACCGGTACCGCCGCTCGAAACAACCGGTGACCGGCGCGGCGTGCTGCCCGTCTCGCCGGTCCGCACGGTGCGCGCGGCCACCGGCGTCGCCCGGGTCGCGCTCACCGCGGCCTCGGGCATGACGCTGTGGACGCTCGACACCGCGCTCGGGGTGACCGTCACCGTGCTGCGCGGCAGCATCGCGGGCGCCCCGCCCAAGGAAGTCCTCGCCGAGGCGGAAGGCGAAGTGCGCGAACGTCTCCGGCACGCGCTCGGCCTGCCGGTCGGCGGCGAGCAGCACGGCGACGGCGGCATGCCGACACTGCGCGAACAGGGCGCCGAACTGCTGCGGCTCTCGGCCAGCACGCACGCGGCGCAGCCGGATACCCATCCCGCCTATCCCGGCATCCTCGCCGAGATCACCCCCGACGAGGCGCGGGTGCTGCGGTTCCTGCACGTCGACGGACCGCAGCCCGCGCTCGACGTGCGCACCGGCCGTCAGCGGGCCTTCGGCGGCGAGCGCCTGATCAGCGGCTTGACCATGGTCGGCGAGCACGCGGGCCTGCGCTTCCCGAATCGCGTTCCGCAGTACCTGCCGAACCTGCGCAGGCTCGGGCTGATCGAGTTCACCCGTGAGCCCGTGGGCAATCCGAGCCGCTACCAGCTCATCGAGGCGCAGGAGCAGGTGCGCGACGCGCTCAAGCGTGGATTCGGTACGAAGGTGAGCTACCGCAGCATCATCCTCACCGAGTTCGGCGCCGATTTCGTGCAAACCTGCCTGCTGTCCCGCCTCTCCGAGACTTCAGGCCAGGCTTGAGCGCTGGGCTGCGTCACGTCGGCGGCTGACCGGCGATTCACCGGGCCAGGTCAGCCCGTCCCGGTGAGTTACCCATGTGCTCGCGAAATCAGTGGTCCTCGGCCAGTTCGAGCCAGCGCTCCTCGGCCGCTTCCTTTTCCTGCACGACCTCTTTGAGTTCGGCGCCGAGTTTCACCAGCTTGTCCGGGTCGGTGGCGGCGTCGGCCAGGGCGACGTGCAGTTTCTGCTCGCGTTCGTCGAGCTTGGCGATGCTGCGTTCGAGGCGCGACAGTTCCTTGCGAGCCGCGCGGCGGTCGGCCGAATCCGTCGACGACGCGGCCGGTTTCGCGGCGGCGGGCTTGGCGCTCGACGCCAGGGCGGCGCGCTTGGTGAGGTACTGGTCGATGCCGCCGGGCAGGTTGGTGAGCTTGGTGTCACCGAACAGCGCCCAGGTGGTGTCGCAGATGCGCTCGACCAGGTAGCGGTCGTGGCTGATGACCACGAGGGTGCCCGCCCAGTTGTCGAGCAGGTCCTCGAGCTGCTGCAGGGTGTCGATGTCGAGGTCGTTGGTGGGCTCGTCGAGCAGCAGCACGTTCGGTTCGGCCATCAGGATGCGGGTCAGCTGCAGCCTGCGGCGCTCACCACCGGAGAGGTCGCCGACCGGGGTGCGCTGGCGGGCCGGGGTGAAGCCGAGCCGTTCGGCCAGCTGACCAGCGGAGATCTCCTTGTCGCCGAGCATGATTCGCTGGGCGACCTGCTGCACCGCCTCCAGCACCCGCAGATCGGTGGGCAGATCGTCGAGTTCCTGGCGCAGCCAGCCGATCTGGACGGTCTGGCCCTGGATGCGCTTGCCCGCGGCGGGTTCGGCGGCGCCGGCCAGCGCGCGCAGCAGCGTGGTCTTGCCCGACCCGTTGACGCCGACCAGACCCACCCGCTCGCCCGGGGCGAGGCGCCAGGTCAGGTCGTCGACCAGGACGCGGCCGTCGGGGGTGGTGAGGGTGGCGTCCTCGAGCTCGATCACCACGCGGCCCAGCCGCTTGCGCGCGAAGGCGGCCAGCGAGACCGAGTCGCGCGGCGGCGGCACGTCGGCGATCAGCGCCTCGGCGGCCTCCACCCGGTAGCGCGGCTTGGAGGTGCGGGCCTTGGCGCCGCGGCGCAGCCAGGCCAGTTCCTTGCGGGCCAGGTTCTGGCGGCGGGCCTCGGTGGCGTCGGCCTGGCGGGCGCGCTCGGCGCGGGCGAAGATCCAGTCGCCGTAGCCACCCTCGTAGGTCTCCACCTTGCCGCCGACGACCTCCCAGGTGCGAGTGGCGACGGTGTCGAGGAACCAGCGATCGTGGGTGACCACCACCAGCGCGGTGCGCCGGGCGATCAGGTGTTCGGCCAGCCACTGCACGCCCTCGATGTCGAGGTGGTTGGTCGGCTCGTCGAGGACGAGCAGGTCCAGCTCGCGCACCAGGGCCGCGGCCAGGGCGACGCGGCGGCGCTCGCCGCCGGACAGGTTGGTGACGGGGGTGTCCAGGCCCAGGTCGGCGATGCCGATGCCGTCGAGCACCGAGCGGATGCGCGCGTCGGCGGCCCATTCGTGCTCGGCGATGTCGGCGGTGGACAGGTCGTCGGACAGGCCGGCGAGCACCACCGAACCGATGGTCGCGCCCTCGGGCAGCACGCCGCGCTGGGTGACCACGGCCATCCGCAGGCCACCGACGCGGCTCACCCGGCCGCTGTCGGGCGCCTCCAGGCCGGTCAGGACTTCGAGCAGGGTCGTCTTGCCGCCACCGTTGAGACCGACCACCCCGATCCGCTCTCCCGCGTGCACACCGAGCGAGACGTCGTCCAGCAGCGGCTTGATGCCGAAGCTCTTGGAGACCTGTTCGAGGTTGATCAGGTTGGACATAGGTGTTGCTCGCCCGCCTTCCGCGTGACTTCTGTGGGGCCGTGACGAGCCTACTTGCCCCGGTCGGCCCGGCTCTTGGCCGCTCCCCTTGCGCCACGAACATCGTTCGTTTAACGTCGTTCGTAGCGAACAACGTTCGACACGAACAACGTTCTTACCGGAGGATTCCATGCACATCGGCCTCGGCCTGCCCATCTCCGACCCCGCCGCCCTGCTCGACTGGGCCCGCCGCGCCGACGACGGCCCGTTCCGCACGCTGGGCCTGCTCGACCGGCTCGTCTACGACAACCCCGAACCGCTGGTCACCCTGGCCGCCCTGGCCGGCGCCACCCGCCGCATCCGGCTGCAGACCGAGGTCCTGCTCGCACCGCTGCGCGAGACCGCGCTGCTGGCCAAGCAGACCGCCACCCTCGACGTGCTGTCCGGCGGCCGGTTCACCCTCGGCGTCGGCGTCGGCGGCCGGGCCGACGACCACGTCGCCGCCGGCACCGACCCGCGCACCCGCGGCCGCCGCCTCGACGCGCAGATCGACCTGCTGCGGCGGCTGTGGGCGGGCGAACCGTTCGGTCCCGATTGCGGCCCGATCGGTCCCGCGCCCGTCCAGCCCACCGGACCGGAGCTGCTGTTCGGCGGTTTCCAGCCGGCCGCGCTCGACCGGGTCGGCCGGTGCGGCGGCGGTTTCCTGGCCGCCGCGCCGCCGTCGTGGGCGGGCGGCCTGTTCGACACCGTGCGCCGATCCTGGAAGGACCACGGCCGTGCCGGTGCACCGCGCATCGTCGCCCAGGTGAATGTCGCCCTCGGTGACGACGACGTACTCGCCGACGCCCGCGCCGCGATGCGCGCCTACTACGCCTTCGCCGGCGATCGCTCGGCCTTCATGCTGGACGGCCTGCTCACCACGCCCGAGGCCATCCGCTCGACCATCGCGGAGTTCGGCGAACTCGGCGCCGACGAGGTCATGCTCTACTGCTACGGCCGCGACGCCGACCAGGTCGACCGGCTCGCCGACCTGGTCGGCTGAGCCTCAGCGCTCGGTCTCGAGCACCCGCGCGCCGGGCACCGGGCCACTGGCGGTCCGCACACTGCGACACACCCCGGCACCGGCCAGTTCGGCGGCCACCGCGATCGCGGCCTCCTCGGTATCGCACAGGAACGCGCAGGTGGGACCGGAGCCGGAGACCAGGCCGGCGAGCGCGCCCGCGCCCACCCCGGCACGGAGCGTGCGGCGCAGTTCCGGCTTCAGCGAGAGCGCCGCGGCTTGCAGATCGTTGCCGAGCAGCGGCGCCAAGGTGTGCGGGTCGCCCGCGGCCAGCGCCTGCATGAGTTTCTGCGGGTCACCCAGGCGCGGCGGTTCGCCTTCGGCGCGCAGCCGATCGAGTTCCCGGAAGACCGACGGGGTGGACAGCCCGTCCTTGGCCAGGGCCAGCACCCAGTGAAAGGTGTTGCGCGACAGCACCGGCAGCAACCGTTCGCCGCGGCCGGTGCCGAGCGCGGTGCCGCCGTGCAGGGCGAAAGGGACATCGCTGCCGAGTTCGGCGGCCACCGCCGACAGCTCGTCGCGGCCCAGGCCCAGGTCCCACAGCTCGTTCAGGCCGACCAGCGCGGCGGCCGCGTCGGCACTGCCGCCCGCCATGCCGCCCGCCACCGGGATACCCTTGGCGATGGCGATCTCCACCAGCGGCGCCCGGCCCGCCAGATGGGCCAGCCGCACGGCCGCCTTCCAGACCAGGTTCTCCCGATCGGTCGGTACCTCGGCCGCGCCCTCGCCGGTGACCCGCACGGTCAGCGAGGCCGACGGGGCCAGCTCGAGCTCGTCGGACAGCGACAGTGCCTGGAAGACCGTGGTCAGATCGTGATAGCCGTCCGGACGCAGATCACCGACTCCGAGATGCAGATTCACCTTCGAAGGCGCGCGCACGACGACCGGGCTGGGCACAACTGACAGCACGGTCACCAAGCGTAACGGGTTACACCGACGAGTACCCGCGCTGAATCCCGCCATGCGGGGACGAGAAGTGCGATCCCGCGCACACCGGCGCACCGAAGGGGTTGCGCCGGGTACCCGTGGGGGGTATGTTCATTCGTGTCGGGGACATACCCCTGGACCGTATGAGCGAAGAGCGAAGGAGTCGGCCATGGCCACCAGCACCTACACCGTCACGGGGATGACCTGCGGACACTGCGTGAGCTCGGTCAAGCAGGAGATCGGCAAGATCGATGGTGTCACCAGCGTGGACGTCGACCTCGCCAGCGGTCTCGTCAAGGTCGACAGCGCGAACGAACTCACCGAGTCCGATATCGCCGCCGCCGTCGACGAGGCAGGCTACGAACTGGCTGGATCCTAGGCGGCTGGCGCCGCGGGTTTTCGGCCTCGTAACCTCGCGTTCGAGGGGCGATACAGCGCCTACGGCGTGACGTCGCGCCCCTCGAACGCGAGGCGGCCGAAAACGTGGTGGGTGTCGGCGTTCACCGACGGTTCATACCGGCGCCTGGACGTCGTGAATCATCCACAGAGTCATCCACATCTGCACCCAGCGGCCCGCCACCGGCGGTTTTCGCACCGGACCGGCGATGTCGTCCGGACATCATGATCAACTCCGATGCGGGCGAAAACCGGTTGTCCACAATTGCTTTCACAGGGTGCGGGCACAGGGCCCCGGTGAACAGCCGGTGTACTGCGGGTTCGGCTGCGCGAGCCCGGGATTCGCCGGTCAGGCCTGCGCGGCCAGGCGGACGAACGCCGCGGTGTCGAGCGTCTCACCGCGGGCGGTCGGGTCGATGCCCGCCGCGACCAGCCTGCGCTCGGATTCCGCGGGCGAACCCGCCCAGCCGGACAGCGCCGAGCGCAACGTCTTGCGGCGCTGCGCGAATGCCGCGTCGATCACCTCGAAGACCCGCTTGCGATGGTCCTCGTCGATCGGCCACGGCGGCTCGACGTAGCGGTCGATGCGGACCAGGCCCGATTCCACCCGCGGCACCGGCCAGAACACCTGCGTGCCGACCGCGCCCGCGCGGCGCACCGTGCCGAAGAAACCGGCCTTGACGCTGGGCACCCCGTACACCCGGTTGCCGGGTTCGGCCGCGAGCCGGTCGGCGACCTCGGCCTGCACCATCACCAGCGACACCTGAATGCTCGGCAGCACCGCGAGCAGATGCAGCAGTACCGGCACCGCCACGTTGTAGGGCAGGTTCGCGACCAGTGCCGTCGGCTCGGCGGGCAGCTGGTCCGGGCGCACACGCAGGGCGTCGGCCTCGACCACCTGCAGGCGATCGGCCAGGCCGGGCGCGCGGTCGGCGACGGTCTCCGGCAGATAGTTGGCCAGCACCGGGTCGATCTCGACGGCGACCACCCGGTCGACCACGTCGAGCAGGGCCAGCGTCAGCGAGCCGAGGCCGGGCCCGACCTCCAGCACCGTGTCACCGGTGCCGACGCCCGCGGCGGTGACGATGCGGCGCACCGTGTTCGCGTCGTGCACGAAGTTCTGCCCGAGCTGTTTGGTCGGCCGGACGCCGAAGCGTTCGGCCAGCGTCCGCACCTCGGCGGGACCGAGCAGTGCGGCGCGACCGCGCGCGGGAATCTCTGGTTCGGGCACCGCTAGAACCTACCAACCCGGCCGATCGAGCAGCTCAGCGCTGCGGCGGGGCGGTGTTGACCCGGGTGAGGAAGGCGTCGATCGCGGCGCGCTGCTCGGCCGAGATCGAGCCGTGCCTGCCGTTGCCCGGCACCACCTGCTGGTCGACGCCGTTGGCCGCGAGCTGGGCGACCAGCGCGGCGTGCAGCGGGGAGGGCACGATGGTGTCGGTGACGTTCATCGTCAGCAGCATGGGCGCGTCGTAGCCGCTGGTCGGCAGGGTCATGTAGGCGGCGAGCACCTCGCGCAGGCCGGTGAGCGGGCGGGTCAGCAGGTCGCGCGCGGACAGCCCCTGGGTCCCGGCGATGATCGCGTCCAGGCACTGGTGCCCGGCGGCGTCGACCAGCGAGCGGCCCAGCGGCGTGAGGTAGGAGTCGACCTCGGCTTCGGGGTGCGTGGCGCGCAGCCCGGCCAGGATGCTGACGACGAACGAGGTGGCCGTGGCCAGCGCCGGGATCTCCGGCAGCTCCGGACCCACGAAGGGCAGCACCTTCTCCACATCGGAGGCCGCGTCGATGGCGACCGTGCCGCGGAAGTCCAGTTCGGGCGCGTAGGCGGCCTGCTCGTGCGCGGTGCTCAGCGCGGCGTGCCCGCCCTGCGACACCCCGAGCACGCTCCAGGTGCGCGACAGGCCGGTCTCGGCGGCGCGGGCGGCTCGGACCAGGTCGATGGTGGCGGTCGCCTCGCTGCGGACCTCCAGGTATGGGTGCGGGCCGGTGTCGAAGCGGCCGAGACCGAGGTAGTCGGGGGCGACGACGGCGAAGCCCTGGTCCACGAACCGCTTGATCAGCGCGTCCTCGGCGGCGCGCAGCTGCGGCATCGAGGCGAGCTCCGGGTCGGCCTGGCCGCCGCAGCCGGGTCCGGAACCCGAGGTGCCGTGGTCGTAGGCCAGGATCGGCCAGCCGGTGGCCGGCGCGTCACCCTCGGGCAGGTACAGCGCGCCGCTGGCCGGGCGCGCGACGCCGGCCGAGTCGGTCATCCAGTATTCGATCACCGAGCCGCGCGCGAGTCCGTGCCAGCCCGCGGGCCTGGCCTCCACCGCGATGAGCGAGCCGGGCGCGTCGGCGGTCGCAGGGGCGAAGCCGGCGGCGAGCAGCGTGCTCGCGGTGAGGGCGGCGAGCACGGCGGCGCGGAACGGGGTCTTCGGCACGGGATTTCAGCTCTCCACCAGGCGACAATTCCTGGACGAGTGTACAGATCGACGGCCGGTCCGCCCGGGCATCGAGCGAACCGGCACGTCGTTCAGCGCTGTGGCGGGGCGGCGTTCACCCGCGCGACGAAACCGTCGAGCGCGCTCCACATCCGCGGGCTGAGCACGGTGTGCTGACCGAATCCGGTCACCGTCTCGAAGTCGACACCGCCCGCGGCCAGCTGGGCGATCAGCGCGGCGTGCAGCGGCGAGGGCACGACCGTGTCGGTGGCGTTGACCAGCAGCAGGATCGGCGCGTCGTAGCCGCTGGTCGGCACGGTCATGTACGTGGTGAGCGCGGGACGCAGCGGACCGTCCGCGAGCGGGCGGGCCAGCAGGTCACCGAAGCCGAGTCCCTTGACGTCGGCGACGATGGCGTCGATGCACCGGGTACCCGCGGCGTCGACGATCTGTCTGCCCTTCGGCGTGAGATACGAGTCGACGTCGGCCTCGGGATGCGTCGCGCGCAGCCCGGCCAGAATGCTCACCGTGAAGCCGGTCAGGGCCGCGGTCCCCTCGATCTCCGGGAAGCCGGGCCCGAGCAGGGGCAGCGCCTTCTCCACATCGGACGCGGGATCGAGCGCGACCACGCCGCGGAAGTCCAGTTCGGGCGCGTAGGTCTGCTGCACATGGGCCGTACTCAACGCCGCGTGCCCGCCCTGCGAGGCGCCGACGACGGTCCAGGTCCGCGACAGGTCCGGCTCGGCTTCGCGAGCCGCGCGCACCAGGTCGATGGTGGCCGAGGCCTCGCTGGCCACCTCGAGATACGGGTGCGGCCCGGTGTCGAAGCGCCCGAGCCCCAGGTAGTCCGGGGCGACGACGGCGTAACCTTGCTCGACCAGACGGCCGATCAGCTCGTCCTCGGCGGCGCGATTGGCCGGCAGCGGGGCGAGTTCGGGATCGGCCTGCCCGCCGCAGCCGACGCCGGAACCCAGGGTGCCGTGGTCGTAGGCGACGATCGGCCAGCCGGTGGCGGGCGCCTGGCCGTCGGGCAGAAAGAGCGCACCGCTGGCCGGGCGTTCGGCCCCGGCGGAATCGGTGGTCGTGTATTCGATCACCGCGCCGCGGGCCTGGCCGTGCCAGCCGTCGGGACGGGACTCGGCGGCGAGCACGTTGCCGGGGTCGGCCGACGCGGCGGCGGCGGTGGCCAGCACGGCGGTCGAGAGCACGGCCGCGATCAGGGTGCGGCTCAGGAACTTCGGTTTCAGGGGGTTACACATCGACACGGTTCAGCGCGCCCGGGCCAGGAAATCATCGATCGCGGCGATCATCGCCGGATTCAGCTCGCAGTGTTTCCCGGTGCCGACCACCGGGGTGTAGTCCACCCCGTTGGCGGTGAACTGGGCGGCCAGCGCGGCGTGCAGGGGCGAGGGCACCGTGCGGTCGGTGGCGTTGACCAGCAACAGGATCGGCGCGTCGTAACCGCTGGTGGGGACGGTCATGTAGTCGGCCATCACCGAGCGCAGCGGCTCCTCGCCGAGGGAGCGGGTGAGCAGCTGACCCAGGGTCAACTCGGCGACCCGCTCGTCGATGGCGTCCTGGCAGAGGGTGCCGATCTCGTCGAGGATCCGGCGGCCGAGCGGGCTCAGGTAGCTGTCGACCTGCGCGTCGGGCCTGGCCGCCCGCAGACCGGCCAGGATGCTCACCGAGAAACCGAGGATGCCGCCGCTGACCCGATCGGGATTGCCGGGGCCGAGCAGCGGCGCCACCTTCTCCACGTCGGATTCCGGATCGATCGCGATGGTGCCGCGGAAGTCCAGCTCCGGCGCGTAGCTCGACTGCCGGTGACCGGTGCCGAGCGCGGCCTGCCCGCCCTGGGACATGCCCGCCGCCACCCACACCGGCGACAGGTCCGGGCGCACCGACCTGGCCGCGCGCAGCAGGTCCAGGGTGGCGGTGGCCTCGGTGTCGATGCCGAGATAGGGATGCGGTCCGGTGTCGAATCGCCCGAGCCCCAGGTAGTCCGGCGCGACCACGGCATAACCCTGGGCCACCAGATGCCGCAGGAACTCGTCCTGGGCGGCCTGCGACTCCGGCCACGGCGCGCCGGCCGGATCCGACTGCCCGCCACAGCCCGCGCCGAGCCCGGTGGTGCCGTGGTCGAAGGCGACCACCGGCCAGCCGCCCGCGGGGGCGTCACCCGGCGGCAGGTACAGCGCCCCGCTGGCCGGCTGTGGCTCGCCCGCCACACCGTGCGTCCAGTACTCGACGACCTGCGCGCCGTTCATGCCGTGGAATCCGTCGGCCTGCGGAATCACCGCGATCACCGTCCCCGGCGCCGCCGCCGACGCGACCGGCAGCGGGGCGCACACCCCGGCACCCGCCGTCAGCACCACCGCGGCGGCCGCCCACCGCCAGGCCGAAACCCCACGCATCACAACCACCTTCGACTCGCCGACGAGCCGAGACCACCGCACGAGCACAGCGGACTCGGCGAAACGAGTGCACCGTACCGGGCTCACCGCCCCGATCAACCCGACCCGCCGGGAAGGCGCGCCGGGATCGCGTCAGCTCACCCCGAGGCGGCTGGTGCAGGCGGGCCAGGCGCCCCAGCCCTGGCGGGCGCGGGTGACCTCGGCGATGGCGATCTGTTCCTCGCGGGTGGCCAGGTCGGCGCGGGGGGCGTACTTGAGGCCGCCCTGGCGTTCCCAGGTGCTCTGGTCGAACTGGATGCCGCCGTAGTAGCCGTTGCCGGTGTTGATGGCCCAGTTGCCGGTGGACTCGCAGCGGGCCAGCGCGTCCCAGATCGCGCCGTCGCGGACCGGGGGCACCTCGGTGCCGGGCTTGGCACCCTTGCGGATGGTCTTGGGCTGCGCCGGGGTGATGACGTTCGAGTTGGTCTGCACGCGCGCGGATTCCACGCCGTTGGTCATGGTGACGGCGAAGGTGGCCTCGTGCAGGCCGGGCGCGCCGGGGTTCTCCACGACGGTGCGGCTCATGTTCATGGTGACGTCCTCGATCACCAGCTCGGTGGGTTCGAGCGGCAGGGTCTCGGTGCGCTGTTCCACCCGCTGCCGGGTGACGGTGACGTGCATGCCCTCGGTGAGCGGGGTCGTCGCGGCGGGTTCGGTGAAGTCCTGGTCCTTCAGCGGAACGCCCGCAGCGGCGAGGAACTCGCCGACGGTCGCGGCGGCCAGCCGCACGTCGACCGCGGCGGCGAGGCCGTCGACGAGCGAGACCGTGCGCGGGCTGTAGACGCTGAGCGCGGCGCCGGCCAGCGGCAGCTTCTCGGTGCGGGTCGGCACCACGTGGCTGTCGGACGGGATCTGCATCTGGGCGAGCGCGTCGCCCGCGGTGATGCCGGTGGTCCACACCTTGCGCTCGGTGCCGTCGACCGACAGCGTGATCTCGCGGCCGCGGTTGAGCGTGATGGTGGCGCCGTCACCGACCTTGCTGCTCGCGGCCGGGGTCACCGAGTCGTGCTCGGAGAGCTCGTAGCCCGCGGCGGCCAGGATGGCCCGCACATCGCGCGACATGGTGGTGAACTCGCTGCGCTCGCCGTCGACGACCAGGGCGACCGTCTTGTGGTTGACGATGGCCATCGACGCGCCGACGAGCAGCGTCAGCAGCAAGGCCGCCACCGCCGCGTACAGCAGCGGCGAGCGAGACGAGTTGATCCGCGCAAAAGCCGACATGGTTACAGAACGATAACGACAAGGTTTGCGTCAGACAACACCGAACGCCCCGATCAGCGGGATCGCAGGTCACGATTCGGTATAGACGTAGCTGGTAGATAACGACCGCGACCGGCGGATGTGAGCCGAAACACGTTTAGCGTCCAGTCCCCTACCGACCGGACGAAACGCCCTAGCGGATCCGGTACAGCCTGCGCGCGTTCGCCGTGGTGATCTCGGCCAGCTCGGCCGGGTCCTGCTCGCGCACCTCGGCCAGCGCGCGCACCGTGTAGGGCAGGCAGTACGACTCGTTCGGAGCGCCCCGATACGGGTGCGGCGTCAGGTACGGCGCGTCGGTCTCGACCAGGATCTGATCGTCGGGCACCAGCGTGGCCGCCTCGCGCAACTCGTGCGCGTTCTTGAAGCTGACGGTGCCGGAGAAGCTGAGGACATAGCCCTCCGCCACGCAGGCCTGCGCCATGGTGGCGTCGGAGGAGAAGCAGTGGAAGATCACCGTGTCCGGCGCGCCCTCGTCGAGCAGCACGGTGAGCAGGTCGTGATCGGCCTCACGGTTGTGGATCATCAGCGGCTTGCGGACCCGCTTGGCCAGGTCGATGTGCCAGCGGAAGCCCTCGATCTGGGTCTCGATGTCGGCGCAGCCGTCCAGCTTGCCGGGCCAGTAGTAGTCGAGCCCGGTTTCCCCGACCGCGACCACGCGCGGGTCGGTGGCCAGGCGCTCCAGCTCCGCCTTGGCCTCGTCGTCGAGCGCGTTCGCCCTGGTGGGATGCAGTGCGACAGCCGCGTACACGCGGTCGTCCCACTGCGCGGCCCGCACCGCCCACTGCGCCGCGGCGAGATCGTCGGCGACCGTGACCACCTGCCCCACACCCACCGAGGCGGCCCGGTCCACGATCAGCTTGGTCGACTCGGCGTCGGTCGCGCCGCACGCGTCGAGGTGGGTGTGCGCGTCGATCAGCGGTGCGAGCGGCGGCGGAAGGGGCGGAGCCGGACGATTCTGGTTTGCCACGCGGATTACAGTAGTTCGCATCATGAGCGCAGCTGAAGGCGCCGAGGCGCCCGCCTTCTACATCACGACGGCCATCGCGTACCCGAACGGTGCGCCGCACATCGGGCACGCGTACGAGTACATCTCGACCGACGCGCTGGCCCGGTTCAAGCGACTCGACGGCTTCGACGTGTTCTTCATGACGGGCACCGACGAGCACGGCCAGAAGATGCAGCAGACCGCGGCCGCCGAGGGCATCCCCGTGCAGGAGCTCGCGGCCCGCAACTCCGACGTCTTCGAGGCGATGGACAAGGCGCTCGACATCTCCTTCGACCGCTTCATCCGCACCACCGACGAGGACCACAAGGCCGCCAGCGTCGCCCTCTGGGAGAAGATGCTCGCCAACGGCGACATCTACCTGGGCAACTACTCCGGCTGGTACTCGGTGCGCGACGAGGCGTTCTACACCGAGGAGGAGACCAGCCTCCTCGACGACGGCACCCGCGTGTCCACCGAGACCCAGACCCCGGTCACCTGGACCGAGGAGTCGAACTACTTCTTCAAGCTCTCCGAGTACCAGGACAAGCTGCTGGCGCTCTACGAGGAGCACCCCGAGTTCATCGCGCCCGCGACCCGGCGCAACGAGATCGTCAGCTACGTCAAGGCCGGGCTGAAGGATCTGTCGATCTCGCGCACCACCTTCGACTGGGGTGTTCCGGTGCCCGGCCACCCCGATCACGTCATGTACGTGTGGGTCGACGCGCTCACCAACTACCTGACCGGCGTCGGCTTCCCCGACACCGAGTCGGCCCGCTTCGGCAGGTTCTGGCCGGCGAACGTGCACATCATCGGCAAGGACATCACCCGCTTCCACACGGTGTACTGGCCTGCGTTCCTGATGTCGGCGGGCATCGAACTGCCGGACCGGGTGTTCGTGCACGGGTTCCTGTACAACAAGGGCGAGAAGATGTCGAAGTCGACGGGCAATGTCGTCGACCCGCTCGAGCTGGTGGCCACCTACGGCCTGGACCAGGTGCGGTTCTTCCTGCTCCGGGAGATCTCCTACGGCCAGGACGGCAGCTACAGCAACGACGCCATCGCGGGCCGCATCAACGCCGACCTGGCCAACGAGTTCGGCAACCTGGTCCAGCGCAGCCTGACCATGGTGAACAAGAACTGCGACGCGAAGGCCCCGGCCCCGGGCGAGTTCACCGAGGACGACCGCGCCCTGCTCGACCGCGCCAACGCCCTGCTCGAGCGCTGCCGCACCGAGTTCGACGCCCAGCAGATGCATCTCGCGCTGGAGGCCATCTGGCTGACCCTCGGCGAGACCAACCGCTACTTCTCCGCCAACGCGCCCTGGGCGCTGCGCAAGTCGGGCACCGAGGCGGACCTGGCCAGGATGGCCACGGTACTCTACGTGACCCTCGAGGTGGTCCGGATCGTGGCGATCCTGGTGCAGCCGGTGATGCCGGGTTCGGCCGCCAAGATCCTGGATCTGCTGGCCCAGGACGGCCGTACCTTCGCCGATATCGCCACTCCCCTGGTCCCCGGGGTCGACCTGCCCGCGCCGGAGCCGGTGTTCCCGCGCTACATCGAACCCAAAGACTGAGCTAGGCTGCCCGCCTCCCCGCGAATTCAGGCCAGACCCGGGTCCGGGTCACCTACCGTCGGCGGCCGGCGGTAGGTGACCCGAGCTGGTCAGCCCGTTCCCGACGAGTTACCCATGTTCGTGCGAGATCAGTGCCAGGTGTTTGTGCGAGGTCAGCGCCAGGTGTTAATACGAGTTCAGCGCCAGGTGTTGGTGTGAAATCAGCGCCAGGTGGCGAGGAGCTTGGTCGCTTCGGCGCCCAGTGCCGCTTGCAGGAGCGGTCCGAAGCTGATCCGGCCGACGCCGAGTTCGGCGAGATGCTCTTTCGCGGGTGTCCCCGGCTGCGCGATCGCGTTGATCGGCAACGGCAGTTCGGTGGCGAGCCTGCGCTGGACCTCGTCGGAGTGCCAGCCCACCGGGTACAGCGAGTCCGCGCCGGCGTCGGCGGCCAGGCGCAGCCGGGCGATCACCCGGTCGACGCGGTCGGCCTCGTCGCCGTCCTGGCGCAGGAACAGGTCGGTGCGCGCGTTGATCACCACGTGCACGCCCGCCGCGTCGGCGGCCGTGCGCAGCCCGCGCACCAGCTCGGCGTGCTCCTCGGGCGAGCGCAGGCGCTTGCCCTCGCTGTGCACGGTGTCCTCGATATTGAGCCCCACCGCGCCCGCCGCGAGCAGCCCTTCGACGAGCCGCGCGGGCTCGAGCCCGTAGCCCGACTCGATGTCGACCGAGACGGGCACCTCCACCGCGCCGGTCACCTGGGTGACCCGCGCCAGCAGCTCGTCGTAGCTCATCCCCTCGCCGTCACTGCGGCCCACCGAGTCGGCGACCGGGTGACTACCCAGCGTCAGCCCCGAAAAGCCAGCGGCCACAGCGACATTCGCGGACCAGGCGTCCCACACGGTTGGCAGCACCACCGGATCGCCCGGGCGGTGCAGTTCGAGCAGAGTCTTCGCTTTCGCGTCCAGAGAGGTCATGCCAGCGATGATGCCGCACCGCGGTTCACCGGGCCACCGTTCGAGAAGCCGACGACTGGTCTCGAAACAACATGGGTAACTCACCGGGTACGGGCAGACGCACCGGTTGACATCCAGGCGGACGCCGACGTCGCTGGACCCCGGACCTGAGTCTGGCCGGAGTACGCGGGGAGGCGGGCTAGCAGTTGGACCTGGGCGGGCAGTTGAGCTGGACGTCGAGTACCCGCGCGCCCGGCCCCTCCGCGCCGAGGCGGTCGTGCTCGTTGACGAGCTTGCACGACCCCAGCGACAGGCAGCCGCAGCCGATGCAGCCGGTGAGGTTGTCGCGCAGCCGGACCAGCTGGGTGATCCGGTCGTCGAGGTCCTCGCGCCAGGTGGTGGACAGCGTCTCCCAGTCGCGCCGGGTGGGCGTGCGGCCCTCCGGCAGCCGGTCCAGCGCGGAGCGGATCTCACTGAGCGGGATCCCCACCCGCTGGGAGATCCGGATGAACGCGACCCGGCGCAGCGTTTCCCGAGCGTAGCGCCGTTGATTGCCGCTGGTCCGACGACTCGATATGAGACCTTCCCGTTCGTAGAAGTGCAACGCGGACACTGCAACTCCACTACGATCGGATAGCTGCCCGGGGGTCAGCTCCTTCGTTTGCCAATCGGCCGTCGTCATCTTCGCTCCTCCCGCTTTCACCTCAACAATACTTTAGGTATTTGTGTCGCGTACGAAAACGGGCGGACCAACCCGCACAGGTCTGCGGGTCTTCCGTGCCGACGCGCGCTCCTCGCATTACGGTTTCCGCATGGGAACCGCCTCCGACTCGCGCCTGGCCGTCACCTCCGAGGTCGGCACGCTGCGGACGGTGCTGCTGCACCGCCCCGGCGACGAACTGCGCAGGCTCACCCCCAGCAACAACGACCAGCTGCTGTTCGACGGTATTCCCTGGGTGGAACGCGCCCAGGCCGAGCACGACGCCTTCGCCGCGCTGCTGCGCGAACGCGGCGTGGAGGTGTTGCTGCTGTCGGACCTGCTCGCCGAGACACTCGAGGTGAGCGGAGCGGCCAGAATCCAGGGTATCTCGGCCGCCGTGGACGCCCGCAGGCTCGGCCACGGCCTGGCCGACCAGCTCGCCGCCGAACTGCGCAAGGTCCCCGCGCGCGAGCTCGCCGACATCCTGATGGCCGGGATGACTTTCGACGAACTGCCGTTCGGCCCCGACACCACCTCGCTGGTCCGCCGGATGCACCACGGCGGTGATTTCGTCATCGATCCGCTGCCCAATCTGCTGTTCACCCGCGATTCGTCGTTCTGGGTGGGCCCCAAGGTCGCGATCACCTCGCTGGCCCTGCCCGCCCGGATCCGGGAAACCTCGATCACCGATCTCGTCTATGCCTTCCATCCGCGTTTCCTCGGTGTGCGCCGCGCCTACGAATCGCACACCGCCCCGATCGAGGGCGGCGACGTCCTGTTGCTCGCGCCGGGCGTGGTCGCCGTCGGCGTCGGCGAACGGACCACCCCCGCGGGCGCGGAAGCATTGGCGCGCAGCCTCTTCGACGACGATTTGGCCCACACCGTGCTGGTGGTGCCGATCGCGCAGAACCGCGCGACCATGCACCTGGACACCGTGTGCACCATGGTCGACACCGACGCCGTGGTGATGTATCCCGGCGTGCGGGAAACCTTGCAGGCGTTCACGATCCGGCGCGAGGACGGGTTCTCCGGCCGCAGCGACCTGGACCGGATCAGCATCGACGGACCCGAACCGTTCCTGCCCGCCGCGGCCGCCGCGATGGGCATCGCGAAGCTACGGGTGATCGATACCGGCCGCGACGGTCCGACCGCCGAACGCGAACAGTGGGACGACGGCAACAACACCCTCGCCCTCGCCCCGGGAGTGGTCGTGGCCTACGAGCGCAACGAGATGACCAACTCCCGGCTCACCGACGCCGGTGTCGAAGTGCTGACCATCCAGGGTTCGGAGCTGGGCTCCGGCCGCGGCGGCCCGCGCTGCATGTCCTGCCCGCTGTCCCGAGACGAGGTGTGAGCGAAGATGTTCCACGTCGAGCTGTCCACCGACACCACCCAGCCGCCCTACGAGCAGCTGCGGATGGCCGTGATCGAACAGGTCCGCGCCGGCACGCTCACCGCGGGCACCAAGATCCCCACCGTGCGCGCGCTGGCCGCCGAACTCGGTATCGCCCCCAATACCGTGGCTCGCGCCTATCGGGAACTCGAGGCCGACGGTGTCCTCGAAACCCGTGGCCGCCAAGGCTCTTTCATCGCGTCCTCCGGCGATCCCACCCGCGATATCGCCAGCCGCGCGGCCCTGGACTACGTGACGACCGTCCGCAGACTCGGTCTCGACGACGCCGCCGCCCGGCACTTCGTGGAATCGGCTCTAAAGGGCTGAGCCCGCCCGGCACCGTTGACGAGCGGACTCACCGTTCGCCGGGCTAGGGATCCTTCGACAACGCGATCCCCGTGCCGATGGGCAGGCGTGAAAGCATCATGTGGGTTCCCCTCCCAGAATGAATCGCGCCGTACTGCGCGACCCGTCGGCCAGCCTATCCGAGGATCCGGCGCACGGATAGATCGAAATCTGTGCGCCGCAACGCCGTTCGGTTGTGAGATGTCACCGCCAGCTGGGCAGCCAGAGGTGGTCCTGCCAGCTGGCCGGGGTGATCGGCTGAGCGGTGAGGATGGGCCAGAGCCAGACGAAGTTCGCGATCACCAGGCCCAGGTAGATGCTCACGATCAGCAGGCCGAGGGCATAGCGCTCGTTCATCGGGGCGGGTAGATAGGTGCCGTTCGGGCTGCGCGGGATGCCGGCCGGACGGGAGGGTCCCAGGATGTCGCCCAGGATCAGCGCCACGCCCATCGCCAGGAACGGCGCCAGCACCACGGCGTAGAAGAAGTACATCTGCCGGTCCAGCGTCAGGAACCAGGGCAGCAGACCGGCGCCGTAGCCCACCAGCACCGCCGCGTAGCGCCAGTCGCGGCGCACCACGGTGCGCCAGATCATCCAGCCCAGCGCGGGCAGCGCCAGCCACCACAGCGCGGGCGTGCCGACCGCCATCACGGCCTTCACGCACTGCGCTTCGCCGCAACCGGTGACGGTGCCGTCGGCGTAGTAGTAGAGCATCGGGCGCAGGCCCATCGGCCAGGTCCACGGCTTGGATTCCCACGGATGGTGATTGCCCGAGGAGTTGGTGAGCTCGGTGTGGAACTCCATCGTCCTGGCGCTGTAATACCAGAGCGAGCGCAGCGCGTCCGGCGCCACGGACGACCAGAAACCCCCGGTGCCGATGGGGTCTTTCGTCACGGCCGGATTGCCGACGGTGTAGCGATACACGCTGGTTTCGTTCGCGAACCAGGCCCAGTACGTCGCGAGATACACCAGCAGCGGGATCACCACCAGCGCGTACAGCGCCGGGCCCACATCGCGGACCAGGGTGCCCACCCACGGCTTGCGCACCCCGTAGGTGCGCCGCGCGCTCACGTCGAAGGCCACGCAGAGCAGTCCGAAGAACATGATGAAGTACAGGCCCGACCATTTGGTGCCGCAGGCCAGCCCCAGCAGCACCCCCGCGCCGAACCGCCACCAGCGCACACCGAGCCGTGGCCCGAAACCGGTGAGCCCGACCCGGCCAGCCAGATCGGCGCGCGCCATCCGTTCCCGGACCTCGTCGCGGTCGACGATCAGACAGCCGAACGCGGCGGTCACCAGCAGCGCCATGAAGATGTCGAGCATGCCGATGCGCGAGGACACGAAAGTCAGCCCGTCGGCGATGAGCAGGATGCCGGCGAAGGCGCCGATCAGCGTGGATCGCGCCATCCGGCGCACGATCCGGATCACCAGCAGCACCAGCACGGTGCCCGCCAGCGCCGCGCTGCCGCGCCAGCCCAGCGCGTTGTAGCCGAAGATCGCCTCGCTGAGCGCGATGAACTGCTTGCCGACCGGCGGGTGCACCACCAGGCCGTAGGCGGGGTTGTCCTCCACGCCGCCGCCGGTGACCATCTGCCAGGCCTGCGGCGCGTAGTGCTTCTCGTCGAAGACCGGCGTGCGGGCGTCGGTGGGATAGGCCAGGTTGACGAACCGGGTGAGCGCCGCGATCAGGGTGAGCACCGCGGTGACCGCCCAGCCGCGCGCGGTGTCGAGCGGGCCGAAGTCGGGAGTCGGTCGCAGCGGGGCCGGACTGACCAGCGCCGAGGCGGGCCGCGACGGTGGCATCGCACGCGTTTCGGTCACCGGGATCACGCCCCGATCGTAGGCGGTGCGCCCACCGAAGTCCGACCCGACACTTGTCCCCCTCGTTTCCCGCCGACGCGCGGACCGGCGCTGCCTGCCCGCCTGACAGAATGGTCGCTGCGCCAAACTACCGGAGAGGCTGGACAGCACTTGTTGGTCTTAGCGGCAACCCCGATGGGTGACATCGGCGACGCGTCCCAGCGGCTGCGCGACGCACTCGGCTCGGCCGACGTGGTGGCCGCCGAGGACACCCGCCGGACCCGGTCGCTGGCCAAGGCCCTCGACGTGGAGATCACCGGGCGTGTCGTCAGCTTCTACGACCACGTCGAGACGGCCCGGATCCCGGCCCTGCTCGACGACCTCGCGAGCGGCCTGACCGTGCTGCTGGTGACCGACGCGGGCATGCCGTCGGTCAGCGATCCCGGCTATCGGCTGGTCGCCGCCGCGGTGGCGCGGGACCTGCCCGTCACCTGCCTGCCCGGCCCGTCGGCGGTGACCACCGCGCTGGCACTGTCGGGCCTGCCGGTCGAACGGTTCTGCTTCGACGGGTTCGCCCCGCGCAAGGGCGGGCAGCGCCGGGAATGGTTGCGCACCTTGGCCACCGAGCAGCGGGCCTGCGTGTTCTTCGAGGCGCCGCACCGGCTGGCCGACTGCCTGGCCGACGCGGTCACCGTGCTCGGCCCCGACCGCAGGGGTGCGGTGTGCCGCGAACTCACCAAGACCTACGAGGAGGTCGTGCGCGGGACGCTCGCCGAGCTGGCCGCGTGGGCGGTCGAGGGCGCGCGCGGGGAGATCACCGTGGTTCTCGAAGGCGCGCAACCGGTTTCGGCCGACCCGGCCGACCTGGTCACGGAGGTGGAGACCCTGGTCGACTCGGGGATGCGGCTCAAGGACGCCTGCGCCGAGGTGTCGGCCGCCCGTGGCGCCTCGCGGCGCGAACTCTACGACGCGGTGCTGGCGGCCCGGTCCGGCGCCTAGCGGTCCAGCACGGCCAGCATTCCCGCCACCGCGCGCGGCCAGGTGAACTGTTCGGCCCTGGTCCGCGCGGCCTGCCTGCGCCCCGGGGTCGGCATGGCGAGCACATCGGTGACCGCGCGGGCGAACGCGCGGGGACGGTCGGCGGCGATGGCGCCGCATTCGGTGGTGACGATGTCGGCCAGCGCCGAGGACCGGCTGGCCACCACCGGCGTGCCCGCCGCCAGCGCTTCCAGCGCCGCGAGCCCGAAGGTCTCGTGCGGGCCGGGCGCCAGTGAGACATCGGCGGTGGCGAGAAGTTTCGCGACCATCGCCCGATCGTTGATGAAACCGGTGAAGTGCACGGCGGGCGCGCCGCCGGGCAGCGGCGGCAAAGTGCGGGCGCGGCGTTCGAGCGATTCGCGGCGCGGCCCGTCACCGGCCACCACCAGCCGCGCGGGCACCCCGGCCCGGTGCAGCGCGCCCACCGCCTCGATACTGCGGTCGACCCGCTTCTCCACCGACAACCGGCCACAGTGCACCAGCAGCGGATGACCCGCGACGCCCAGATCCGCGCGCAGCCGCTGATCGCGGCGGCGCGGGCTGAACAGGTCGAGGTCCACCCCCAGCGGCACCAGTTCCACATTGGTCGCGCCGATCCGCTGGAACTCCGCCCTGGCGAAGTCGGTGGTGCACACCACCATGTCGTAGTCGTCGGCGGTACGCCGGTTGGCGACGTCGGCGCAGTGCCGCGCGGCAGGCCCCGGCAGGAACTGCCCGAGCAACCGATCGAGCCGTTCGTGCGAGATCATCACACTCGCCACCCCGCGCCGCCGCGCCCACCGCCCGAACCCACGCAACGTGAGCCGATCCGACACCTCGAGCACATCGGGCCGCAGCCCACCCAGCACCTCGGCCACCCGCCGCGGATCCGCCGCCCGGTATCCGCCGGTGAACGGAATTGCCAAGGCGGGCAGCGTAATTCGCAACGCCCCCGTGGGCAATACCTCTTCGCTGCGCCGCGCCCCCGGCACGATCAGCACCACCTCGTGCCCAGCCGCCACATACCCCTCCCCGAGGTGATGCAGGGCGGTGCGCAGCCCACCCGATCGCGGACCATAGAAGTTGGCGAGCTGCACGATGCGCACCCGTCCGATCGTTCAACGACCCGGATGCCCGCCGGAACCAGCCCGTGAAACAACGCGTGAACAGCGTCGAAAGATGCGGTCGCCCACCCGGCGCAGACCTTTGCGAGTAGTGCTCCCATTCGCACGATTCAGCCACCCGCAGATCTTGTAGAGTTCACCGACTGGACGGTTCCTGGTTGTTTATCGGAGGGGGAGAACATCTCGTGTTGCAGGTCGATATAGATGAGCTGAGGCGACTCGCCACCACAGTCACTTCGGTCGGCGCAGAGATCGACAAGATCGATGTCCGGACCAACGGCGACAAGGTCGGTGAGGCTTTCCCCGGCGTCGAGATCGGGGCCGCGTGCGCGAAAGCAGGTGAGTACTCCGAGGGCGCGTGGCTGCGGATCGCCGAGCGGATGCAGAAGCTCGCGGCCATCGTCAACCAGTGCGCCGACAACGTCCAGACCACCGACCAGCAATTCAAGAACCGCCTGGAGGAAATGGACTTCTTCGCCACCGGGAGCGTCGGCTGATGACGACCCGCGCGAATGTCGACGCATGGAAGCCGGCCAAGCTGTCGGAATGGGCTCAGGAGCTGGAAGACGACACCACCGCCTACGAAGCCCAGCTCGGATCCATGCTGACCCACTTCCAGGGAACCGGCTGGCAGGGCGCGGCCTATCTGGCCGCCTACGACCGTTTCCACGAGGAGAACGACCAGGGACGCAGGCTGTCGATCGAGATTCGCGACATCGCCACCGCCCTGCGCAACGCCGACTCCCGGCTGTCCGGCGAGCGTGACGCACTGCTCCGCAGGGTCGCTGATGCGGAGACCGACGCCGAGTGCCCCGTCGGCCTGACCGTCGACGACAGCTGGAAGGTCGCGGCCAAGCCGTACACCGAGTCCGACTACACCGACGAGCAGAAGCAGAAGATCAAAGACCGGATCACCCATCACCAGGGCCTGATCGATACCGGGAAGACGAGCCTGCTGACGGCCGTCGGCGAGGCGATCACCGCCATCAACGCCGCCTCCGACGAGGTGCGCGTCCGTGGCGATCAACTCGGCAACGGTTTGGACGTCCCGACCCCGACGACCGTCGATGTGGCCGCGCTCGGCCGTCAGGACGGCGAGACCATCGCCGACGGCAAATTGTCGGACGCCGAGATCGCCCAGATCACCGCCCGCCTCGACCAGGCCGGACTCACCCCCGAGCAGCTCGAGGCGCTGGCGAACGGCCAGGAAGTCACGGTCCCCGCCTCGACCATGACCTACCTGGAGAACCTGTACGACAAGGCCGGCCGTGACGGCCTGATCGATCTGGCCGACCGCCTCGTGATGAACGGTTCACCCGAGGCACTCGAACTCCGCTCGAACCTCGCCGACGGGTTGCTCACGCTGTCCAACGAGGACGTGGTCACCAAGGACACCACCGGCGCCATCGTCAACCGCGGCGGCTGGGACCAGCTCCACCCCGAAGTCCGCGAACTCATCGGCACCCGACCCGGTTTGAACGACAGCCCCGACGGCAACACCAGTGACCTGCCCGACGACTACCGTTCGGGCTTCTTCAAGCCGAACATGGACGAATGGGCCGGCGTCCAGGCATACACCAAGGACATGCGCGGTTTCGGGCAGTTCCTCGCCTCCTCCGACCAGGCCTACATTCCCGGCGAACGTTTCGGTGTCGAACTCGATCGCCAGGCGGCCAACCTGGCGTACATCACCGACAACGGCGGCTACGAGAAGTACACCGGCCAGGACAACGAACCGGAGTGGCTGCAACGAAACGAACTCAGCGCCAATGACCTGCTCTCCGTCGGCGCCCGCAACAACGACAGCAGCTACGCCCTGCTGACGGGCAACGGCAGCGAGGAACTCTTCGGCAAGGACGTCCCCGGACAAAGCTACGAGAAGTACGACCCGCAGGTCGTGCGAGGGATCTTCCAACACGACTGGGTCGATAACGGCACCGCCGCCGGCCAGATGATCAACTGGGTCGGCACCGAGTCTCATGAAGTCGGCGCGGACGGCAAACTGACCACCGACGCCCTGCAAGCACGCGAGACCCTCACTCACCTGCCCGACCTGCTCACACCACGCGAGGAGGTGGACGATCCTGACGACGACAAACCCGATCGCCATCGGTCGGGTGGGATCGATGTGGAGGAGTTCCAGAAGATCGAGCTGGGATTCGTGAACAATCCTGAACTTGCTCGGGGATTGTCGGTTGCCATGGGGTCCAATCTCCAGTCATGGGACAACCACTTGTCCCCCGGAACTGCCTACCTTCCTGAGCACGGTGAGGCACAGCTCGCTGTGACGGATGCAAATCGTCTGCTGTACTTGGCAAGCCAATCCGAGGGTGGCAGGCTGACCCTGGAGATGGCGCGATCAGCGTATGAAACAGATATCTTGAACAGCGCCTTCACGCAGAACGAAATGCCGCCCGGGAAATACCTTGAGCAACATCTCAGCAGTCTCGCCACATTGGATGGTCGCATCTCGAATGCGGCCGCCAATGCGCTCACATTCCAGGACCAGAACACTGTCCAGGATTACAATAACGCCCAACAAGAGATCTACGACAACAAGAAGGCTGCAGCGAAACTTGTCGACCAGATAATTATGGGAAGTGTCGATGTAGGGTTGGACTATACAAAAGGCCTCACGCAAGACAGTTACGGACTAGGGGCAGCCACGGGCGTGGAGGGAGGCAAGAAAGTCGCAGCAATGCTTGGAGAGGGCCTCGTCGAGGGGGCAATTATGAACTATGTCGACGAGCCCGAAAAGCTATCGGTCAAGTATCCCGAAAGTGCCACAATGAATTCGCTGGCAGTAAACGAATTTCAGCAAAAAATCCTTGAGAATGCACTTGCACATGGAATGCTCGACAATGAAAATCTAATAGATTCACAAACCGGTCAACCCATCAATCTGAATATTCCCCAACCAGAGGAAACGCAGCGACAGCTGGCCGCCTATATGCAGTCGCAAGGATTTCAGTCGCTAATAGATGATTACGCGACAAAATATGGGATGACTACACTATCAGGCACAGGCCTGGGTGGCTCAAGCCTTTCAGTAATCCGGACAGGAACCGAAGGAGTGGGTAAATGATTTCAATGAGATTCCCAGCAAAGGTTCTTGGCGCCACACTCATCCCCGTTACCGCGTTCTTCGCATCCTCGTGCGCTACATCACCAGCGACGGATCCCGCAAGAAATGCCACTGCCGCGCCGGTTACCAGCTCACCGTTCCCATTCCCGCCCGTGAAAACCGGATGGGATGCTGCCGTCCCGCTGACCACACAACAACAACAGGCTGCCGAAACTGCGGTAAGGAAGAACATCTTGGTCAGCGATTGGAATCCCCTGGCCGATTCAAAAATTCCACCCGAGATTCTTGCAATCGTCGGCCCTGAAAATAAGCCCGCGTACGTGCCGATAGAAAGGCTTGCAGAAACCGGAGGCGACACTTATCGGGTGGTCGCCGTCAGGGAAATATCGTCATCTCGATGGGATTTCGATGTTTGCAGATACGATACGCCAGGGGTGTACAGGATGGGCACCAATGGTCAGCTACAATTAAGTACGCCGCATATCCCATACGCGGCTGATACGCACACCGTAGCGTTGACGACGGATCCGAACGGCGCCGGAGAAAAGTCGGATACACCTCGATTCCTGGTGGTTGACTCCCAGCCGATTATCAACGATATGGCGAGGCAAACCTGCGAACAATTTCGACCCGATCCGTATCTCCAACAGCCACCCCAGCCACTTCCTGCCGGGAAGTAAATACGTGTCGCAATACATCGATAGCCACGCGACATAGAGCCTTTCTCATCCCGAGCCTGAACCTCGCTGCCCCGCAACATGTGCCTCTGCCCCGCTGGGTGAACTGGCGAAGCCCCTCACGTCGGATATCGCCGTAGAGCCGACCGAACGTGCCACCGCTGCGGCACAACCGGCCCTCGATGTCCAGGTTCTGAAGTCATCCGTATCGGCAACAAGGACAATTCTCTCCTCCCGGAGATCAACGAGGCGGTAGGCCCGTTCAACGCGGCGCTGCCCTATGACGGCGCGCCGCGCCTACCGGAAACGGGTGGCGCACGTTATCGGGCGGTCGATATTTCGGAGCAGGACGGCGACCGGTGGGTCGTGACTATATGCAGGTATGACACGCCCGGCGTGTATTCCTCGGGTAAAGATGGTCAACTGGCACTGCTCGACGAACCTCACGAATACCACGCTGTGCGTTCGACAGTGGAGTTGACCACCGAGAAATCCGCCGACGGTGAGACGACCGCCGTGCCGAGATTGTTGGTGGTCCGGACCTCCGGTGAGGAGTTCGCGCAGCGCCCTGGCCAGCCGAACGATCTGGAGCGCCGGACCTGCGAACCGTTCCGGCCTGAGCCGTACGTGCAGGAGCCACCTCAGCCTCTTCCTGCGGGCAAGTAGGGCATCGCCCAAGCGCAACGGCAGTGGCTAACCGGCGTGGGCGGGGTCTTCGGCCCAGACTCGGAGGAGGCCGTGGCCGGTGCCTGCGATGGTCATGGAGACCAGTTCTACCTGGGCTAGGACCCAGTCGCCGGTGGCGAAGCGGACGCGGAGGGAGAGGCGGCGGGACATGCCGGGGCGTTCGGCGACCTCGGCGCAGGCCGTGCGGAGGGCGGTGAGGTCGTCGGGGTCGACGGTGGGGCGTTCGACGGCCCAGCGGTCGAGTGGGGGGAGGGGTTCGCCTGCCCACTCGTAGATGAGGGCGGTGGAGAGTTCGATGATGCCGACGCCTACGCCGCTGCGCTGGGAGACGGCGCGCAGGATGGTGACGTCGGGGTCGGCGACCGCCTCGGCGGGGCTCAGGACCGGGATGTCGTGCATGAGCGCGCTGATGCGGCGCAGGCCGGGGCGGGCCCTGGTGATCATCTGGAAGTGCCGGACCCGGTCGTCGTCGCCCGCCATGTCGACCTCGCCCTGCCAGTTGCCGCCCAGGTCCAGGCGCGAGACCATCGCGAAGTAGTCGACCCGGCCGTCGAAGCGGACCATCCGGCCGAAGGCGTCCGGTGGCGTCCGGACGACCTCCACCCGCGCGGGATCGCGCGCGAAGACGAGTTCCTCCAGGCCGGGGCCGTGGTAGGCGAGTTCGGTGTCGGCCTCCCAGTCCCACGCGGCCACCGGCCGACGCGGCGGAACGGGCGCGCCGTCGGTGCCGGTCCACAGCTCCACGCCGTGCACCCCGCCGAAGGCACAGTGCACCGGTTCGGCGACGGCCACCCGGTCACCGTCGACCAGCCGGACGGGCAGGCCGGTGTCGCGGCACTGCCGGATCGCCTCGACCGCGAGTCCGGCCGCGGCCGGGCCGACCCAGCGGCGCAGCGAGGCCAGCGGGGTCCATTGTTTGGGGTGTTCTCCGACGGCGACCACGCTCGGCTCCAGGTCCGAGGCAAGGGTCTCCACGAGCATCCAGTCGCCCGACATCGCCGCCGTCAGCTCGGGACGCCGCGGCCGGCCCGCGGCAGGTCGAGGTCGAGCGGGATGCGGCCGTCGCGCAGGTGCGCCTCGACCTCGTCGGTCGGCATGGGCCGCGCGATCAGGAAGCCCTGCGCGCGGTAGCAGCCGAGGCCGACCAGGGTGCGCGCCGCCATCGGCGTCTCCACGCCCTCGCCGACCACGCCGAGACCGAACGAACCGGCCAGGCCGATGATCGACTTCACGATCGCCAGGTCGTCGTTGCTGTCACCGAGCCGCTGCACGAAACCGCGGTCGATCTTCACCGCGTCCACCGGCAGCGCCTTGAGGTGCGACAGCGAGCTGTAGCCGGTGCCGAAGTCGTCGATGGCGATCTGGACTCCCATCCGTTTCAGTCCGCGCAGGGTGAGCCGGGTGCGGACCAGGTCCTGCACCACCACGTGCTCGGTGATCTCCAGGCAGACCGAACTGCCGTCGATCCCGTACAGCCGCAGGATGTCCTCGATGCGTTCCACGAAGTCGGCGCTGACCAGCTGCACCGGCGACACGTTGATCCGGATGACCACATTGGCGGCCAGCCCGCGCCGCCGCCAGTCGGCGAACTGGGAACAGGCCGAGCGGATCACCCAGCGGCCCAGTTCGCCCGCCAGGTTGGTGGCCTCGGCCACGGCGACGAACGCGCCGGGCGGCAGCAGGCCACGGGTGGGATGCTGCCAGCGCACCAGGGCCTCGAGCGCCACGATCCGGCCGGTCCGCAGGTCCACCTCGGGCTGGTAGTGCAGCACCATCGAGCCGTCGGACACGGCGCTGCGCAGGTTGACCTCCACGTCGTCCTGGAGTTCGAACTGCATGCGCATGGCGTCGGTGAACACCGCGACGCCGTTGCCGCCGCCGGACTTGGCCGAGAGCAGGGCGTGGTCGGCCCGGCGCAGCACATCCGAGACCGTGGTCTCGCCCGGCACGCCCAGCGCCACGCCGACGCTGACACCACGGCTGACCGATTCCTGCCCGACCGAGACCCGCCTGCCGACGAGTTCCTGGATCCGGGCGGCTTCCAGCTCCGCGGCGACGGCGTCCATGGTCTTGGCCGGCACGATGACGAACTCGTCGCCGCCGAGGCGGGCGATCATGTCCTCAGGATCGAAGTTCTTGCGCAGCCGGGCCGAGAGCGTGCGGATGAAGTTGTCGCCCGCGTTGTGCCCGAGGAAGTCGTTGAGCGCCTTGAGCCGGTCCAGGTCGAGGAAGAAGATCGCGACCGGGCCCACATTGCCCGCGGCGAGCCGGTCCTCGAGGTATTCGAGCAGGGCGCGGCGGTTGGCCAGACCGGTCAGGTCGTCGTGCGAGGCGATGTAGCGCAGCTGGTCCTCGGCCGCGACCCGCGCCTGGAGCTGGGCGAACAGGGCCGCGATGGCCTTGAGGACGTTGAGCTCGCGCACGCTCCACACCCGGTCACCGCGCCGGATGAAGCCCAGCGCACCGGTCGACACGCCGCGCGAGACCAGCGGCACGCACGCGGTGACGATGTCGGGCATGCCGGTGCTGCGCCGGATGGTCTCCTGGTAGTCGGGGTACTCGTCGCCGCGGCTGACGATGATCGGCTCGACCGCGTTCTCGCTGGCCTGGAACAGCGAGTCGGCCTGCTCGAAGTCGATCACCCGCAGCGGGTCGGGCTCGGGCACCTCGGGTCGGCGCGGCCACTCGGCGATGAGCACGGTCTGGCGGTGCTTGCGGTCGGTGTGACGCAGGTAGGCGAAGTCGACGTCGAAGTAGCTGACCAGGCTGGCCAGGACCCGCTCCGTGGCGGAGACCATGGTCGTGGCGTCGACACCCATCAACTCCGAGGCGACCTGCGTCACCAACGAGTCGAGGGTTCGCCGCGGCACCGTTTCTCCGATCGTGCTATCTGTCGTTCCCTGAACCGAGTACTGGGAGCCTTTCGCTCCGAACTGTCGGAGCAGGGGCGTAGCTCAGTCGTAGTACAGCAGCGACCGTCTCATGCCCGGGGACTCTCATCAGTGCGGAGAACCGTTTCTGGATCGAGGTCAGTGTATCTGTGAATGCAGCGGATACGTTGTGCAAATCGTTGCCGTCGCGGGCATAGAGGAAAACCGGCGACACCGGCTGTACCGCCAGCCCCAGCTTCTGCGCGGCTATCCACACCCGTTCGACGGCGCTACCGGCCCGGACATAGCCCGCCAGATCGGTCTCGACCGGCTCGGCCGGCACGGTGACGACGATCACCGCCGAACCGGATTCGACCCGGTCACGGGTGTACTCGCCCAGTGCCCGGCCCCCCGACCAATCCCGCAGCTGGGCCATCACATCCGCGCGCACGCCGATCTGCAGCTTGGCTTGTTCGGCCGGGCCGAGCTCCATGCTGCGCACGTCCAGACCGGTCCGCAGATCCTCGTCGGGCCAGCGCAATTCGCTGAACATCTCCGCGTGCAACCGGGGTGTCAGGTACCGGATCCGGTCGCTGGCGGCCAGCAGTTCGGCGGCTTCGCCCAGGTCGGCGCGGTCGACGACGCCGTACAGCGCGGCGCCCTCGCGGGCGGCCGCCGCGGTGAGGGCGTCGAGCACGCCCGTCGCGAGCGGCGCGCCGTCACCGAGGTGCCGGTTGGTCTCCCGGGCGAGGGCGGCGGGATAGTCGGCGGCCAGTTCGGGGTCGGCGCCGTCGTCGAATCGCAGGGTGATCGAGACCGGGTTCGCCCCGCCCAGCGCGATCTCCGAGCGAGTCAGCAAACCCTGGGCCGCCGCCGCCACGCGGGCGTTGTAGAGGGCCGCGCCGAGGGCCAGCGCGCTGCCCCGGAATCGGATATCCATGGCGGAGCTGCGATTCGGATCCACCGCTATGTGAACAAGCTCACCTTCGGTGTGAACCACCCATGGCTGGGAATTCCCACCGGACGGCGCCCGCTCCACGCAGTGCAGGATCCGGGCGATGCGCCCGTGCGGAGCGACCACGTCGAGCTTCGCCGCCTCCGCCGCCGCGCCGGTGTGCCGCGCGGGTTCCGGGCTGGCGAGCCGGTCGAGCTGCTGGTCCAGATCGACCCGGATCCGGCCGGAGGGCAGCGGCTGCTCGAGACCGATCCGGCGCACCGCGGTCGCGATCACCGCCGCGCCGAGCCCGACCTCGCTGCCCAGTTGCGGCCAGGTGGTGACGGTCTCGTCGATCTCGGCGAGGCTGGCCGCCAGGCGCGCCGACAGCTGGGTGGGGTCCATGATCCGCATGACGTGCGGGGCCTTGTCCCTGGTCGACAGGTCGCGCAGCTCGCGGCTGCCCGCGCCGTCGAGCAGGCCGTGGAAGGGCGGCCGGTCCGGCTCGAGATCGAAGCGTTCGACGTCGAACAGGCCGCGGTCGTTCGTTTCCATCAGCACCGGAACCCGGTGTCGCCGTGCGGCTTCGCGGGTCGCGAGCTTCACGTCGAGCGAATCGCACACCTCGACCACGACCGACAGCCCGCGCAGGAACTCGTCCATCGTGTTCTCGTCGATGCCCGCCGGGTAGACCTGGACGGGCAGGTACGGGTCGAGTTCGGCGATGCGCCGGGCGGTGACGACGCATTTGTTGAGGCCGATGTCGAAGAGCCCGCCCGGGATCCGGTTCAGGTTGGACAGCTCGACGGTGTCGAAGTCGGCGATCCGCAGCTGCCCGCAGATGCCCTCCAGCGCGGCGAGATAGGCGATCTCGTGACCCGCGCTCTGCCCGACCACGCCGATCGCGCGCTCGCGCAGCCGCCGCTGTTCGTCCGCGGTGAGCTTGTTGCGGTTGCGGTCGAGCCGGATGGCCCGGAAGGCCTCGGTACCGACCACGCCGACCAGCGCGGACCGCCACGGGTAGTACACCCAGCGGTCCTCGGCGGGATCGGCCGACGGCGCGGTCTTGAGCTTGCCGAGTTCGGCGCGCATGCCGGCACGCAGATCGACGACCTCGGCGGCGGCCCGCAGGCCGGCCAGTTCCGCCGCGTCGGCGGGATCGTGCTCGTTCAGGATTCGGGGCCGAAAGGTGGTGGCGGGCACAGCGGCTCGGGTCAAGAGAGCTCCGGGTTTCCGGCAGGCACCCGCGTGGTGGCGAGTTGCGCGCGTTCGACGGTGACCAGTTCACGCTGGGACGGTGTCGCGGTCGAGAGGTCTTCCAGGTCCCACCAGATCGGCACGGTGACGTACCGGTCGTCGGGGTAGTTCACCGCCGGGATCTCCGGCGGCTGTTGCGCGCCGCTCGACCCGTAGAGCTCGAGCCGGTGCAGCGGGCTGGCCCCGAAGACGTAGCGGGCGTCCAGGAGCCAGGCCAGGTGGACGATGCCGCGGGCCAGCAGCTCGCCGAGTTCGGGCCTGCGCGGCCGCTCCCGGGTCGACCACGCCCCTTTGGTCTCGATGACGCCGGCCGGAACCCGTTCGGCGACAGCGGCGCGCAACTCCCGCTCACCCTCGGCGCCGAGCCACGGCTGGAAGCCCGCGATCTCGTCGGCGGTGCGGTGGGGACCGTGCGCGCGCAGCCCCGCGACCACGGTGCCGTCCGGATCCTGCGCGACGAGGAACATCGTGGTGGTCCGGCCGTCGGCGATGGACTCGATGTCGAGGGCGTCCTCAACTCCGTAGTGCCGGTAAACAACTAGCGCACCGTCGACATATCGCCGCCACAGCTCGGGAAGTTCCGCGGGGGTACCGACGCGAACCCGGCATCCGGACAGATCGTCGAGGTAGTGCAATCCTCCCGCATCCGCTCCCCCGGCGGCCTGGCCCACGCCGGTGTGAACCGACACCCTCATACAACTCCGTAGCTACACCCTTGTCGGTTTCGTCCGACCGGCCAAAGATTTCCTACGCAGTATCCGTCATCCGAAAGGAATTCACCAGGCCAGTGGCAAATTCCCCGACAACATTCAGAGCGGATTGAAATATCCGCAGGTCAACCGGGGTGTAGGTAGCGGGTTATGGTCGATACCAACCGTCCGGTTCCGACCCGGCTACCGATCAGCTATCTACCGTGATCGAAACGAACAATTCTACGGTGTCGGGCCCGTGCCAGACCTCGATCTCCTCGCGATAGGCCCGGGAGATCTCCGCGGAGGCGGTCGCGTCGTCCACCTGGGCCCAGACATCCTCGACCGGATCGTGGTAATCGCCGTTGGGCGCGAACCGGGCGTAGATGCCCTTGGGCACCCGGACCATCAGGTCGCCGACGGGGACGTCGTCCGGAGAGGCGAATTCCCTGGCCACCAGGGCGTTCCAGTTGCCCGCCGGGTCCGGCACGTACACCGTGTGCAGCGGTTCGCCGCCGCCGGGACGGTCGCGCAGCCGATCCTTGAGGAACTCGATCAGGTCGCTGTTGCTCACCTTGAAACTCGGATGCACCCGCGGCACGGCCAGTCCGCCGTACAGTGCGCCGCCGCGCACGACGATCGTGTAGCTCATCGCGGATCGACCGCCAGATACAGGTCGATCTTGTACGCGTGCGGGTAGCACTCGAAATCGCCGGTGAAGGTGCGCTTGATCTGGTTGTGCTCCTCGGCGTAGGCGATCTGGGTCCACAGATCCGTCATCACCTGCGGGAAGTTACCCACCGAGGAGAAGCGCGCGTAGGTGCCGCGCGGGAGGCGGGCGGCGAGGTGTCCGCGCGTGACCTGATCCAGCGACGCGCACTGGTACCCGACGATCTGGGTGTTGTAGGTGCTCAGCTCACCGGTGTAGTCGGTGTACGCGCTGGCCAGCGGGCCACCGAGATCCTGGTGCAGGACGGCCGACCACGCGGCTTCGAGATCCCGGTCGCGCAGCTCCCCGAGCGCACGCTTGGGACTACGGACCGGTAGACCGGCCACCCATGTCTCGTCCCGCTCGACGATTTCGAACTGCATTGATGACTCTCTCGAAGGGTCGGCTCGGTCTGGCCATGCTACCAACTGCGATCCGGACAGCGCGGCACACCGAGATGTGGTTACCCCAACCTAACCACACCTGAGCTGGTCAAACGTCCACCACCACGCCGGGACAGGCCTCGGTATTGTCCGATTCACTTCCATGCCCTATGCTCCCGCGCTCGTGTGGGTACGCGCGGTGCTGGAGCCGCGAAAACAAGTGGCGCAGTGGGCGATCATCGTCGTGATCGCGGTACTGGCCGGCTATCTCGCGGTCCTGCTCGGCGACTCGCGGCACTTCTACACCGACGACACCGAGGCCCAGTACGTGCCCATGTGGCAGCTGCTGGGCACCGAACTGCGGGCGGGCCGGTTCCCGGCGATGGTGCCGTGGGAGTGGATGGCGGGCAATTACAGCCTCGAGGAGGCCGGGCTCTACAACCCGGCGCAGCTGCTGGTGTATCTGCTCGCGCCCTCGTTCGACAATCTGGCGGCCTACGCGACCGCGGTGAAGCTGGTGTTCTCGGCGATCGCCGCGCTCGGGGTGTTCCGGATCTGCCTGGCCTACGGCGCCCGCGCGCCCTGGGCGGCGGTGGCCGGCGTGGCGTTCCCGTTCAGCGGCTGGTTCCTGTTCTTCGACGAGGCCAGCTGGTTCACCTCGCAGACCGGCACCGCGTGGCTGGTGCACGCCTGGGCCTCTGCGGTGCTCTACGCCAGGGGCCGCTCCGGGCCGATCCCGCTGTTCGTGTTCCTGTACCTGGCGCTGACCATCCAATACGCCTTCCCCGCCGTCGAATCCGGCCTGATGATCGCCGCCGTCGCCGCGGGCGAATACCTGTACCAGCGGCGCTGGGCGCCGGTGCTGCGGGTGCTCGGCACCGCCGGTCTGGCCGTGGCCGCGTCGATGGTCGCCAACCTGCCGATCCTGCTGTCCTCGCAGGCCACCTGGCGCGGTGACGTCTCCACCATCCACAACGACCCCTTCCTCACCGTCCCGTGGTCGGAATCGCTGAACGCGAGCCTGCCGAGCACGGTGCCCGCGTTCACCGCCTGGTGGGGCCATGTGCAGCCGTTGCCGATGGTCTACATCGCCTGGTTCGTGATCCCGGCGCTGGCGTTCGTGGACTGGAAGGCCGCCGCGCGCGCCGCGTCCGAGTGGAGCGGGATCGCGCTGTTCGCCGTCGCCGCGCTGATGTGGACCGCGGGGCCCGGCGCCATCGGCCCGCTGCGCTGGCCCGCCCGGGTGCTGCCGATGCTGGCGATCGCGCTGCTGGTGCTGGTGTGCGTGCTGCTCAGCCGCTACGGCGTGTTCGCGGCGTCGAAGCGGCGCTACGCGGCGGCGGGCGCGTTGATCGCGCTGCTGTTCGTCCGGTCGTTCTCCGCGGCGCCGAAACTGCTGGAGCGGCACCTGCTCGGGGTCATCGTCGTGGTGGCGCTCGGCGCGGGCGTGCTGTGGCTGGCGCGCACCCGCGGCGTGACCGCGGCGGCCGCGCTGACCATCGTGTCGATCTTCCCCATCGCCTTCGCGCAGGTAGCCGCGGCGCCGAAGACGCCGCTGTCGTACGGGTTCCCCGAGCGCCGCTCCGAGATGACGGCCGCGTTCCCCGATTTCGGCGGTCGCACACTGCAACTGGCCGACCGGGTGATGGTGCGCGACGAGGAGCGCACCCTGGCGGGCACCTACGGCTCGATCGCGCTGGGCAGCTACGCCAAGAATCTGGGCCTGCAGTACGTCAACGGCTACACCCCGGTCGGGCACGCGGCCTTCGCCGGGCTGCTGTGCATGGCCTGGGACGGGGGCACCTGCCCGCAGGCGTATCAGAAGGTGTTCGCGGTGGAGCCGTCGACCGACACGCCCGTCGTCGACCTGATGCGGCTGGATCGCGTTGTCCTGCAACGCAGCCAATATCCCGACGCGGGGAACAAGCCCGCGCCCGCCGGCTGGAAGTTCGTGCACTACCCGGGGCACGAGGCGCAGATCTGGGTGCTGGAGCGGGTCAACCCGCTGCCCTCGCCCGGTGATGTCATCGCACACGAGTCCGGCGTGCACGCCACGGTGATGGCGGAGGGTGGTCTCACCAGCAGCGCCACGGTGTCCTCGGGCACCGGCGGCCGGATCGTCCTGTCGCGCCTGGCCTGGCCCGGCTACACCGCGACGCTGGGTGACCGCGAGATCCCCGTCCGCGCGGTCGCGGGCACCTTCGTCGCCGTGGACATCCCGCCCGGCACCAGGAACGCGCGGCTGACGGTGACCTGGCGTCCGCCGGGCCTGCCGATCAGCCTCACCAGCGCGGCCCTTGCTGTGGTGGCCGTCGGGCTGTTGCAGTGGTGGTACCGGCGTGGCAGGCGCGACGACAGCGTCGTGGAGCCGGTCACGCCGGCTCCGGCCGAGGAGATCGTCACGCCGAGCGGTTCCGTCGCCGTCGACGCCTGAGGCTCAAGCCCCGATGGCGGCGGCCAGGTGCGGCCAGGCCTCGTGCAGGTCGGCCTGGAACTGGCCCCAGGTGTGCGAACCGGTCGGCCGGTGCACGTAGGTGGCCGGGATACCGAGCTGACCCAGGCGCCCGGCGAAGGCCGCCGTGCACGCGCCCGCGATCGATTCCAGCGGCGGGAACGGCAGCCCGGCGTCGTTCGCGCCCGGGATGCCGGTGGCGGCCGACAGGAAGACCGTCTTGCCCGCCAGCCCGCCGGCGTTGGCGAACACGTCGTGTTCGCGCCACACGTCCCCGCCGGGCAGACCCCACATGTTCCCGGGATTGCCGCCGCCGCGCACGGCCTGCGCACTGGCCATGGTGATGCCGAGCGGGTCGGCCGCCCATGGACAGCCGCTCAGCGCGGCGACCGCGGCGAACCTGGACCCGCCGCGAATGGTGAGGTCCAGCGCCGAGGACGCGCTCATCGAGACACCGGCGATGGCGTTGCGGCCGCTGGCGCCGAGCGCGTCGTCGATGACCTCGGGCAGTTCCCTGGTCAGGTAGGTCTCCCAGCGCACCCGGCCGACGCCGGGATCGTCGGCGATCCAGTCGGTGTACAGCGTGAACGCGCCGCCCACCGGCATCACCACGTTGACGTACTTGTCGGCGAAGAACTGGCGCACGTCGGTGTTGTCCCACCAGGAGATCCCGTCCGCGCCGCCGCCAGCGCCGGTGAGCAGGTACAGCGTGGGCGCGCCCGGACCGGCCGCCTTGATCACCCGGTTCTGGATGACCCGGCCCATCGCGGGCGAATACACGTCGAGCTGCGCGGCCCGCCCGCCCAGCGGCGCCTCCCCCGCCACCCGCGCCCCCGGATCGGCCGACGCCTGGACACCCCCCAGCGAAGCGACGATCGCGCACACCACAGCAAGCCACAGTCTCGATGCCGTCACTCCTCCGGTATACCCCGGGGTTTCGACCCGCACACGCACCCCGAACAGTGCGTATCGGACGAGTGACCAGGGTCACCATCACCCGAAATCGACGCGAGAAAATCGCCTCTACCTGCGGGTTCACTCGGCTATCGCGCGGGCCCCGCAGCGAAAAGAAGGTGATTTGTGTCGTAGGTGAGCGGAATACTGTGCCGCGCCCGATGAGTTGGACCGACCGAATCCGTCTTCTCTGATGTGGTGCCGGGACGCAGTCGACTCGGCATCGGGCCACCGTTCGCCCTGCCGATCCCTGTTCTGGAGGTACCCCGATGCCGGCCGACCTATCCCCGACGACGACGAAAGGGCGCACACCCACCGTCATCCGGGTGCTGGTGCTCGCGACCTTCGTGGTCATCCTGAACGAAACCATCATGATCAACGCCATCCCGCGGCTGATGGCGGACCTGCACGTCACCGAGGTGGCCGCGCAGTGGGTGTCCACCGCGTTCATGCTCACGATGGCCGCGATCATCCCGACCACGGGCTGGTTCCTGCAGCGGGTCACCACCCGGCAGGCCTACGCCACCGCGATGGGCGTGTTCATCGCGGGCACCGTCATCTCGGCGCTGGCGCCGAGCTTCGCCGTGCTGCTGATCGGCCGGATCATCCAGGCGGGCGGCACCGCGGTGATGATGCCGCTGCTGATGACCACCCTGATGACCGTGGTGGCCGAGCAGGACCGCGGCCGCGTGATGGGCAACGTCACCCTGGCGATCTCGGTGGCGCCCGCCATGGGCCCGGTGATCTCCGGGCTGATCCTGCAGGTGGCGTCGTGGCGCTGGCTGTTCGTCATCATGCTGCCGATCGCCGGTCTGGTCACCTGGCTCGGGCTGCGGCAGCTGGAGAATGTCGGTGAGCCGCAGGCGGGCCGGATCGACGTGCTCAGCGTGGCGCTGGCCGCGCTCGGCTTCGGTGGCCTGGTGTTCGGTCTGAGCAAGTTCCACAGCGGCAGCTACACCACTCCGGCCCTGATCGTGGCCGGTGGCGTCGCCCTGGTCGCGGCGTTCGCGCTGCGCCAGATCCAGCTGCAGCGCAACGGCACCCCGCTGCTGGACCTGCGGGTGCTGCTGTCGGGCACCTACAGCAAGGCGCTGGTGCTGATGGCGGTGGCGTTCCTGGCGATGATGGGCTCGATGATCCTGCTGCCGCTGTACCTGCAGAACCTGCGGCACCTGAGCCCGCTGGAGACCGGCCTGCTGGTGATGCCGGGTGGTCTGGCGATGGGTCTGCTCGGCCCGACCGTCGGCCGCCTGTTCGACAAGTTCGGCGGCCGGATGCTGGTGATCCCCGGCTCGATCGGTATCGCCGTCTCGCTGGCCGGCTTCACCCAGATCTCGCTGACCATGCCGTACTGGCAGCTGCTCGCCCTGCACATCCTGCTGATGGTCTCGCTGGCCGCCGCGTTCACGCCGGTGTTCACGCTGGGCCTGGGCGCCCTGCCGATGCATCTGTACTCGCACGGCAGCTCGATGCTGGGCACCCTGCAGCAGGTCGCCGCGGCGTTCGGCACGGCCCTGGTGGTCACCGTCATGTCGGCGCGCAGCACCTCGCTGATCGACGCGGGCACCGACCCCACCTCGGCCGCGCTCGACGGCATGCGCCTGGCCTTCCTGGTCTCGGCCGCCCTGGCCCTGATCGTGATCGCCATGGCCGTGCTGCTGCCGAACCGCGCGGCGGGCAACCCGCACGGCGCCCAGGACGAAACCCCGTCCGACGAGCCGGAACAGCCGGTCCTGGTCAAGCACTGACCTCGGCCCGCGCCGACGGCCACTCCCGGTCCACCCGGGGGTGGCCGTCGGCGTTTCAGGCGGACCGACCATGCCCGCGCCGGCCTGCTCCGGCGACGACCGCGACGCCGGTACGGCCACCGTCCACATCGAGGACGGTGCCGTGCACGAACGCGGCGTCGTCGGAGGCCAGGTAGACGGCCGCGGCGGCGATGGCATCGGGGCGGCCGGTCGCGCCAGCCGGGGTGCCGTGCATCATGACCCCGGCCACCTCCTCGATCGCGGGATCACCGTCGGGCGCGAGGATGACGCCGGGGGAGATCGCGTTGACCCGGATGCCGTCCGGCCCGAACTCGGCCGACCAGGCGCGGGTGAGGGTTTCCATCGCGCCCTTCGTGGAGCTGTACAGCGCGCCGGAGCCGACACCGAGCCGGGCCACCCAGGAGCCGAGATTGACGAGGATGCCGCCGCCCGCGGCGATCATGCCGGGGACCAGCGCCTGGGTCAGGAAGAACGGCGCCTTCACGTTCACGCCGTACATCCGGTCGAAGGTGTCGTCGTCGACCATGAGCGTGGTGGCGCGCGGATAGATTCCGGCATTGTTGACCAGGATGTCGAGCCGTCCGCCCGCCGCCTCGACGGCCGCGGCGGCCAGCGCGCGGCTGGCGGCGGAGCTGCCGTCGAGATCGGCGCGCACATAGTCCGCGGTGCCGCCGTCGCCCCGGATCCGCTCGACGACCTCCGCGCCGCGCGCCCGGTCCCGGCCCGACACGACGACGTGCGCGCCCTCCGCGCCGAACGCGAGCGCGATGGAACGCCCGATATTGCTGGTGGATCCGGTGATCAGCGCCGTCTTGCCGCGCAGTCGCTGGGTCATGAAATGCTCCTTGCCGTTGTCGAATTCGACGATGAATCAGTGAATTTCGCTGCCCTGACGTGACTTCCACGCCAGCAGTGCCGCCTGGGCGACGAAGAAGACGCCGCCGCCGGTCGCGTACACGGACAGCACGTGCAGTGACGGCGAGTCGCCCGCCGCCTGGGCCAGATAGGTGAGGCCGACCAGGAAGGACAGACCACCGGAGATCAGCGTCGGCCACTGCTTACCGAATACCGGGCCCCGACGGCGCAGGCCGACGACGAGCTGCGCCGCGCCCGACACCACGGCCCAGGCCCCGAAGACCCCGAGCACCGCGCCCGCTCCGCCGAGTGCGCCGGCGAGGCCGAGCGCGACGGCGACGACCGCGCTCAGTGTGCCGTTGAGCGCCGTCACCCGGCGTTCGGGTCCGTCGGGCATTCCCCCGTGGTCGATCAGCGACGACACGGCGTCGATCAGCGGATAGGCGACGAGCAGCGCGACGGCCACCGGGCCCAGGGTGTCGCTCACGACGGCGAAGGCCGACGCCCACCCGATCGCCAGCACTCCGCGGCCCAGCGACAGCCGGATCACCGACGCCCGTTCCGTCGTCGCGACGGCCGGTACTGCGGTCTTGTTCATGGGATTTTCCGTTCGATCGGTTCGGGCTCAGCCCAGTAGTTCGCGCGGACCGGGGCCGCGGCCGTGCAGCACGGCGGCTTCCGACCAGATCACCATCGCGATCGGGCCGGTCACGAAAAGGGTTGCGATGAAAGGGCGTTCGGTCATGACTGGCGCCTGCGGGCGGACAGCGGGCATCACGCGGCTCGCAGCGGTGCGGCGAAGGACTTGCGCAGCGAGGACGGTCCGATCAGCGGCAGCAGCGCAGCCAGGATCTTGCCCTTGACCGCCGTGGGTGTGCGGGTCAGTTCGACGTCGACGCGCGAACCCCGCTCGGTGGGCGTGGCACGGAAGACCCAGCCGCCGCCCGCGCCGAAGAGTTTGGAGTCCAGCGTGGTGACGGTGACGGTGTCGCCGGCGGGATCCCAGTCGTAGCGGGCGCGTTCCCAGGCGGCGGCGGTGCCCTCGGTGACCTCGGCCCAGGTGTCGCCGCGCTCGTGCACCACGAAGTGCGCGGCGTCGATGGTGTTCGCCCAGGTCTCGGGGCGGGTGGGGCCGAAGTCGGTGAGTACGCGCACCACCTCGGCGGGAGTCAGGGTGGACAGCAGGTGGAACCGGATCGTTGTCATGGCACAACGATCGCCGTCCGCGGGTACCCGCCGAATCTGTCGGATGACGCAGGCGATGACGTAATCGCGGGCGACTACGTCATGGTCGGCGTCAGATGACAGATGTGGCGGCCGGGCGGTGCGGCCCAGGGTGAAACCACCCGCATCGCACCGTTCGTTCGAAAGGACCATCGACATGGTCGACATCCGCCGCCCGCACCGGATCATCGCCGCGGCGACCGCCGCCGTCGCCGCAGGCGCCCTCGCCGTCGCCTGCACCGCGAGCACCACCACCCAGGCCGGCCCCACGCCGGACGCGCCACGGCCGACCGTGGTCCTGGTCCACGGCGCGTTCGCGGACGGCTCGAGCTGGAACGACGTCGTCGACAAGCTCATCGCCGACCGCTATCCCGTTGTCGCGGTGGCCAATCCGCTGCGCGGGCCGGCCGCGGACGCGGCGGTCGTGCGCAGCGTGATCAGCCACCTCCAGGGCCCGGTGGTCCTGGTCGGGCACTCCTACGGCGGATCGGTCATCAGCGCGGCCGCCGCGGGCAACGACCAGGTGAGGTCGCTGGTCTACGTGGCGGCCTTCCAGCCCGCCCCGGGCGAGACCGCGCTGGAGCTGACGAACAAGTTCCCCGGCTCCACCCTGCCCGGCACCCTCGACCCGGTCCCGGTCACCGGCGCGGACGGCGGCACGGGCACCGACCTGTACATCCAGCAGGCGAAGTTCCCCGCCCAGTTCGCCGCCGACGTGCCCGCCGAGCGCGCCGCGCTGGCCGCCGCCGCCCAGCGCCCGATCGCGCAGGCCGCGCTCGAGGAGAAGGCCACGGTGGCCGCCTGGACCGACAAGCCCAACTGGTCGGTGGTCACCACCCAGGACCTCAACATCCCGGCCGCCGCGCAGCGGTTCATGGCCGAGCGGGCGCATTCCCGGATCACCGAGGTCGCCGCCTCGCATTCGGTGGCCGTCTCGCATCCCGATGTCGTCGCCGACGTCATCGAACAGGCCGCCGCCGCCCACTGACCCATCACGAAAATCGTTCGAGGAGATCACCGATCATGGATCTGAAACTGGAAGTCGTCGTGCTGCCCGTCGCCGACGTCGACCGCGCCAAGGCCTTCTACGTCGACCGGCTGGGTTTCCGGCTCGACGCCGACTTCCCGGTGGACGACGGCTATCGCGTCGTGCAGGTCACCCCGCCCGGCTCGGAGTGCTCGATCATCTTCGGCACCGGAGTCGCCTCGGCCGCACCGGGCTCCACGCACGGCCTGCACCTGATCGTCACCGATATCGAGCAGGCCGTCGCGGAACTGACCGCGCGCGGTGTCGCGGTCGACGGCCCCTTCCGCGACGCCACCGGCGTGTTCCACCACCCCGGCACCGCGCACCGGGTGCCGGGCGCCGACCCGCGGCGACGCTCCTACGGCTCCTTCGCCGCGTTCACCGATCCCGACGGCAACGGCTGGTACCTGCAGGAAGTCACCCAGCGCGCGCCCGGCCGCTGACCCGGAAGGAAACATCATGTCCGACAACGAAACCCGCAGCTACGACGTCGTGGTGATCGGCGCCGGTCCGGTCGGTGAGAACGTCGCCGACCGGACCAGCGCCGCCGGGCTGCGCACGGTGATCGTCGAAGCCGAACTGGTCGGCGGCGAATGTTCCTACTGGGCGTGCGAACCCAGCAAGGCGATGCTGCGCCCGGCGCTGCTCCATCGCGAGGCCGCCCGCTTCCCCGGGGTGGCTGGCGCGGTGACCGGCGGTCTCGACGCGGCCGCGGTGCTGAAGCATCGCGACCGCATGGCGGCCGAGTGGAACGACCAGGACCAGCTCGCCTGGCTCGACTCCGTGCGGGTCGACCTGGTGCGCGGCCACGGCAGGCTCGACGGGCCCAAGCGGGTGACGGTCCGCACGCCCGACGGCGGCACCGTGCGGCTCCTCGCCCGGCACGCGGTCGCACTGTGCACCGGCACCACCGCCGCACTGCCACCGCTGCCCGATCTGGACGCGCTGCGGCCGTGGACGAGTCGCGAGGCCACGGCGGCGCGGTCGGTGCCGGACCGGCTCGCGATCCTCGGCGCCGGGGTGGTCGCGGTGGAGATGGCCACCGCCTGGCAGGCCCTCGGCGCCCGGGTGACCCTGATCGCCAGGGAATCCCGGCTGCTCGGGCGCGTCGAGCCGTTCGCCGCGGACCTGGTCACCGAGCGGCTCCGGGAAGCGGGCGTCGACCTGCGACTGGGCACCACCATCGAGACGGCGACCCGGGTCGGCGACGAGGTTCACCTCGCCCTCGCCGACGG
Organism: Nocardia asteroides; assembly: GCF_900637185.1. Taxonomy (NCBI): domain Bacteria; kingdom Bacillati; phylum Actinomycetota; class Actinomycetes; order Mycobacteriales; family Nocardiaceae; genus Nocardia; species Nocardia asteroides. The sequence goes on from NZ_LR134352.1 coordinate 6,754,797, forward strand.
CACCGAGCTGGTGGCCGACGAACTGCTGCTGGCGACCGGGCGCGCACCCCGCACCACCGACCTCGGCGTCGACACCGTCGGCCTGCGGCCGGGCGGGTGGCTGAGCACCGACGACACGCTCACCGTCACCGCGGTCGAGGGCGAGTGGCTCTACGCCGTCGGCGACGTGAATCGCCGGGCCCTGCTCACCCACCAGGGCAAATACCAGGCCCGCATCACCGGGGCGGTCATCGCCGCGCGAGCGCGCGGGCAGGCACTGGACACCGGGCGCTGGGGCGCGCATACCGCCACCGCCGATCTGGACGCGGTGCCGCAGGTGGTGTTCACCGACCCGGAGATCGCCTCGGTCGGCCTCACCACCGCCGACGCCGCCCGCATCGGACGCGCGGTGCACGTGGTCGACTACGAGATCGGCCACGTGGCCGGCGCGATCCAGCACGATCCCGAATATCGCGGACGGGCGCGGGTGCTCCTCGATCCGGATCGCGGTGTCGTCGTCGGCGCCACCTTCGCCGGTCCGGGGGTGGCCGAACTGCTGCACTCGGCGACCATCGCGATCACCGGAGAGGTTCCGCTGCAACGGCTCTGGCATGCCGTGCCGTCGTTCCCCACCATCGGCGAGGTCTGGCTGCGGCTGCTGGAAACCTACCGCGACCAGCAGGGCGAGGAGGCGGTGGCGTGATCGTCTACGACCGGCTCTACGTCGGCGGCACCTGGACCGAACCCAGCGAACCCGCCCTCCTGGAGATCCTCTCCCCGCACGACCGCTCGGTCATCGGCCGGGCGGCGCAGGCGCAACCCGCCGACGTGGACCGGGCGGTGGCGGCGGCCGCCGCGGCCTTCGACAGCCGCGTCTGGCGTGACACCCCACCGGCCCGCCGCATCGCCACGCTCCGGCGCTTCGACGAGCTGCGCGCCGCCCAGGCCGACCGCATCGCCGCGCTCATCACCGCCGAGAACGGCTCGGCCGCCTGGTTCACCACGGCGAGCCAAGCGGGACTGACCCGGCAGGCGCGCGCCTATTTCACCGCGGCCGAGGACTTTCCGTGGGAGCGCACGCTCATCCCGTCCGACCCGGCCGACCCGGTTCGCACCGTGGTCCGCCGGGAGCCGGTCGGCGTGGTCGCCGCGGTGATTCCGTGGAACTCGCCCTTCGCCGCCGCGACCGCGAAGATCCTGCCCGCCCTGCTCACCGGGAATTCGGTGGTGCTCAAGGCGTCTCCGGAGAACTCGCTGAGCATGGGCCTGCTGGCCGACCTGCTGGATCAGGTCGGGCTGCCCGCCGGCGTCCTCAGCGTGCTGCCCGCCGACCGCGACACCAGCGAGCACCTGATCTCGCACCCCCGGGTGGACAAGATCGCGTTCACCGGGTCCACCGGGGCGGGCAGGCGGATCGCGGCCATCGCGGGCGCGCAGCTCAAGCGCGTCAGCCTCGAGCTGGGCGGGAAGTCGGCGGCGGTGATCCTGCCGGACGCCGACCTGGCCGCGGTGACGGCGGGCCTGAAGTTCGGATCGCTGCTGAACAACGGTGAATCCTGCATCGCCCAGACCCGGATCCTCGCCCCGCGCGGCCGGTACGCGGAGGTGGTGGCCGCGCTCGCCGCGCTGGTGGAGTCGCTGCCGGTCGGCGATCCGAGCGATCCGAGCACGTTCATCGGGCCGATGGTCCGCGGCGATCAGCAACAGCGGGTCCGCGACTACATCGAGGCGGGTATCGCCGAGGGCGCGCGCCTGGTCTGTGGTGGGCCGCAGTTACCGCCCGGCCTGGGCGACGGCTTCTATGTCACCCCGACCGTCTTCGCCGACGTGACCCCGGCCATGCGGATCGCGCGCGAGGAGATCTTCGGCCCGGTCCTGGTGGTCATCCCGTACGACGACATCGACGACGCCGTCCGCATCGCCGACGACTCCGACTACGGGCTCTCCGGCGGCGTGTGGTCGGCCGACGAGGACGCCGCCCTGGCGGTCGCGCGCCGCATCCGGACGGGGACGGTCACCGTCAACGGCGCGCCGGTGGGATTCGACGGCCCGTTCGGCGGGTTCAAGGCCAGTGGGATCGGTCGCGAGTTCGGGGCGGTCGGACTGGGCCAGTACACCGAGTACCAGACCATCACCGTCTAGCGATCGACAGCACTCCGGCGCCGGGCGGCGATCGCCCCGCGCCGGAGTTCGTCTGTGTGACTGTGCCTTCCGGTCACATCCGGTCGGCGTCGACGATCGCCTGAGCGAACGGCCGTGGCGCCTCCTGCGGAACGTTGTGGCCGATGCCGTCGAGCACGCGGTGCTCGTACTTCCCGGTGAACTTGCCCCGGTAGCCTTTTCCGTCCTTGGCCGCGCCGTCGAAGTCGCTGCTGATCGTGATGGCGGGGACGGTGATGACCGGGCCGGTCGACAGCCGCTGCTCGTAGTCGTCGTACCGCGGTTCACCGGGCGCCAGGCCGAGGCGCCACCGGTAGTTGGAGATGACGATGTCGACGTGGTCGGGATTGTCGAAGGCGGCGCCGCTGCGCTGGTAGGTGGCCTCGTCGAAATCCCACGCCGGAGAGGCGTTGCGCCAGATGAGCTTGTTGAAATCGTGCCGATTGCGCGCGTAGCCGAGGCGGCCGCGTTCGGTGGCGAAGTAGTACTGGTACCACCAGCCGAGCTCCGCCGCGGGCGCCAACGGCTGCTGTTGCGCCGCCAGCTGGGTGACGAGGTACCCGCTCACCGCGACCATGGCCTTGACCCGCTCCGGCCACAGCGCCGCGATGATGTCGACCGTCCGCGCGCCCCAGTCGAATCCGCCGAGCACCGCCTTGTCGATGCGCAGCGCGTCCAGGAAGTCGACGATGTCGCGCGCGATGGCCGACTGCTGACCGTTGCGTGGCGTCTGCGCGGACAGGAAGCGGGTCGGCCCGTACCCCCGCAGGAACGGGACCAGCACCCGGAATCCCGACTCGGCCAGCAGCGGGCCCACGTCGGCGAAGCTGTAGGGGTCGTACGGCCAGCCGTGCACCAGCACCACGGGTTGACCTGCGGCAGGCCCGAATTCGGCGTAGGCGATGTCGAGCACGCCCGCCTGGATCGTCTTGATCGGCCCCAGGCTCGTGTTGGCTCCCGCCCCCGCCCGCAGCGCGGCGCCGGGGACGGCGGGCGCGGCCGGCGCTTCGGTGGCGCAGGCGCCGAGGGAGGTCACGGCCAGCCCCGCGGCGCCCGCCGCGAGCGCGCCGCCGAAGAGTCGTCGTCGATTGATGTCCATGTCATCGAAGCTAGGGAGCGGGTGGGGTCCGCCGCGTGCGTCGGATGACGTAATCGGTGTCGATCGCTCGGCGCCGTCAGACCGCCGCGTCGTCCAGTGTCGGCAGCAGCGCGGCGAGGTCACCGCGCGAACTGATGCCGAGTTTCGGGAAGATCCGGTGCAGGTGCGTGCTGACCGTCCGGTGCGACAGGTACAGCCGCTGCCCGATCTCCCGGTTCGTCAGCCCCTGCGCCGCCAGCTGGGCGATGCTGAGCTCGTGCGGCGTGAGCCGTTCGCGCGCGTCCGGGTCCCGGTTCGGGCTGGATTCGCCGGCGCTGCGCAGCTCGAGACGGGCCCGCTCGCTCCAGGCGGTGAAACCGAGGGCGTCGAAGATCTCCCTGGCCGTGCGCAGGTGGGTCCGGGATTCGACCACCCGCCGCTGGCGGCGCAGCCACTCGCCGTAGGCCAGGTGCAGCCTGCCGCGTTCGGCCGGCCAGCCGGTGAGATCGGCCGCCAGTGCCTCGGCGAACATCTCCGCGGCCGAGTCGCCCGCGAGAACGGCTCGGGCATACCGCATTCCGATGTGCAGCGCCGGGGACGAGGTGGCCGCCGCCACCGGCTCCAGCCCGCGCAGCAGGTTCGCGACGGCCTCGGTGCGGCCCGCGCGCACCGCGGCCTCGCTGAGCTCGGTCAGGAAGCACACCCGCAGGGCCGGCGAATACGACGGGTCCAGCGGATCGTGGACGCGGGCCAGATCGGTGAACGCGTCGTCGAAACGGCCCTCGCCCAGGGCGATGATCGCGCGCGTGAGCTGCACGGTCGCCAGCACCGGTCGCACGGCGGCGGCCAGCCCGGTCCGTTCGGTGTCCGCGGCGATAGCCGTGGCCGTCGGGTAATCCCCACGCAGCGCGGCGATCTCGGCTTGGACGCCGGTGGCGGACGCGTGCATGAAGGTCTGCCCGGTCTCCAGCGCGAAGGCCGCCGCCTCGGCCGCGATGGGGGCCGCGGCGGCGAGGTCACCGACCCTGGCCAGGCTCCACGCCTGGATGGCCAGCGCCCGCGTCAGCAGGCCGAGCCTGCCCGCGGAGCGGAAGCCGGGTGCGGCCGCCCCGGCGAAGTGGGCCGCGAGATCGAACGCGCCGACCTGGTAGGCGGCGCTGCTGAGGAAGTAGTCGACCTCCGGGTCGTGTCCGGTGGTGGCCGCGAGTACCCGGAGCCGGCCGAGGACCTGCTCGCCGCGCTCGAACGGCGCCACGATCGAGTCGATCGCCAGCTTGCGATGATCCCCGTCGGGGATGCCGAAGGAGTCGGCGACGGCCAGGACCGCGCGCCGGATGTCCGGTCCCGGCTCGGACCAGAAGCACCGCATGGCCGCGCCCCACAGGATCCGCAGCGCCGGATCGGGATACCCGTCGGCGGCCACGGCGGCGGCCAGCGCCGCCAGTTCGCCGATCCGCGCCGGGCTCTCCCTGATCCCGTCCTCGGGCGCGCTGAGTACCCAGCTCGCCGTGGCCTCCTGCCCCGGGGTGAGCGGCAGCGAGCGCGCGGCGTCGACCAGCCGGTCCACGATGTCGCGACGACCCGATTCGACGGCGAGTTCGGCCGCGCGCAGCAGCCGGTCGGCGCGGCGGCCGGGAGTGCCACTGAGCGCGGCGGCGCGTTCCAGGGCCGCGATGGCCCCGTCGCGGTGCCTGGCGCGTTCGGCGGCCGCCTCCAGCGCCGCCGCCACCTCCTCGTCGGTGCCCGGCGTGCCCGCCGCCCGGTGCCACACCTGGCGATCCGGCGACCCGGCGAGCACGTCGGCCAGCGCCAGGTGCGCGCGGCAGCGCTCCTCCGCCCGCGCCGCCGTGACCAGTGCGGAGCGGACCAGCGGATGGCGGAAAGCGACTGTGCCGGAGCCGATATCGATCAGGCGCGCGCTCACCGCCGGCGCGAGCACGTCGGCGTCGACCACGGATCCGATGAGTTGCCCGGTGGCGGCGAGGATCTCGGCGAGCGCGTTGCCGTCGTCGAGCGCGGCGACCAGCAGCGCCGACCTGGTGTGTTCGGGCAGTTCCGCGCCGCGAGCCGAGAAGGCGTGTTCGAGCCGTTCGGTCAGCGGCAGCGCGGCGGTGGTGTCGGCGAGATCGACCGCGGCCGTGGGCAATTCGGTCAGCGCGAGCGGATTGCCGTGTGCCTCGGCGAGCACCCGGCGCCGCACCTGGGCCGGTGCGCCCGGCGCCATCCGGTCGAGCAGCGCGTTCGCGTCGGCGTCGGACAGGGGGCCCAGCCGCATCACGGCCAGCTCGGCATCACGCAGTGGTGAGCTCGCGCCGTCGCGGACGGTGGCGACCAGGACGACGGGTTCGGCATCGATCCGTCGCGCGACGAAGGCCAGCACCTCGGCGCTGGCCGGGTCGAGCCAGTGCGCGTCCTCGGCGACGACCAGCAGCGGCCGCTCGGCCGCGACATCGGCCAGCACGGTCAGCGCGCCGAGCCCGACCAGGTGCGGGCTCGGCTCCTCGACCAGGTCCGACATGCCCAGCGCGCAGGTCAGCGCCTCGCGCTGACGGCTGGGCAGCGCGTCGAAGGCCCGGCGCAGCGGATACAGCACCCGGTGCAGTCCGGCGTAGGCGAGGCCGTGCTCGGCTTCCACACCCGTGGTCCGCAGCACCCGCAACCCCGCGTCCGCCGCCACCACGACCACCCGCTCGACGAGGGTCGACTTCCCGATCCCGGGTTCGCCCTCGATCACGACGCCGCTGCGGCCCTCGGGAGCGCCCACCAGCGCGGCCAGTTCCGCCAGCTCGCTGTCCCGTCCGATCATCGGCATTCGCGGCGCTCTCCTCCCGGCCCCGCGACGACACGCGGACCGATCGGTACCTTATCGAAAGCCGGGTCCCACCCGCTCGTCACGCCGAGCACCACACGGTCGACACTCGTACCGCATTCCCGGACCATAGGCGTGTGGGGTGGGAGAGGAGTATCCGATGACCAGCATGTCCGCCAGCGAGGCACGCGCCAGTCTCTATCCGTTGATCGAACAGGTCAACGACGATGCTGTCGCTATTCATATCACCAGCCGCAAAGGCAACGCCGTACTGATCTCGGAGGACGAATACAACTCTCTGCGGGAGACGCTGTACTTGATGCGCTCCCCTGCCAACGCGGCACGTCTTGCCCAGGGAATCGCGCAGCTGGAATCCGGTGACGTGATGGAGATCGACATGGAGCGGCTCGCGAAAGAGCTCGAATGAAGGTCGTCTTCGCGAAGGTCGGATTCGAAGACCTCGGCCACTGGACAGCCACCGACCGGAAGATAGCGTTGCGGGTCTTACGTCTGATCGACGACATCGATCGCGATCCCTTCTCCGGTCTCGGTAAGCCGGAGCCTGAAGGGCGACAAGTCCGGCTACTGGTCTCGGCGCATCAATGATGAGCATCGTCTGGTCTACGCCGTCTCCGGCGACAACATCCTCATCGCCCAGGCCCGCTATCGCTACTAGACCTCCCCACCGTCCAGCGGGCGGCGATGAAACATCTCGACTTCTCGATGTCGCAGTGCGTTTCGGTGCTCGGCCCAGCCCGCTGCGCGCCTGAGCACACGCCGCGAGCCCCCGGCGGGAGGGCCAGGGGCTCGCGGCGTCGGGACTAGCTCGTCGACCAGGTGACCGGGAGTTGGTGCACGCCGTAGATGTTCATGTCGCTGCGCAGTGGCACCTGCTCCGCCGGGACGGCCAGGGCCAGGGTCGGGAAGCGGCGGAGCAGGCCGGCGAAACCGGCGCGGAGCTCGATGCGGGCCAGCTGCTGGCCCAGGCACAGGTGGATGCCGTGGCCGAAGGTGGTGTGCCCGCGGGCCTTTCGTTGGACGTCGAGGCGGTCGGGATCGTCGTAGCGCAGCGGGTCGCGGTTGGCGGCCAGGAGCGAGACGACGACCGTCGAGCCGGCGGGGATCGTCTCGCCGCACAGTTCGATGTCCTCGGTGGCGTAGCGGTAGAAGATGTCGGCGACCGACAGGTAGCGCAGCAGTTCCTCGACGGCGTCGGGGATCAGCTCCGGATCGGCGTGTAGGTGCACCAGCTCCGCCGGGTGCTCGAGCAGCGCGAACGTGCCGAGGGACAGCATGTTCGCGGTGGTCTCGTGCCCGGCCAGCAGGAGCAGGAAGGCGATGCCGGTCAGTTCGTCGATGCCGAGATCCTCGTCGCGGGCCAGGTCGGAGAGGATGTCCTCGCCGGGCTCGGCCCGCTTGCGGGTCACCAGCTCGGCCAGGTACATGTTCATCGCGCCGAGCGCGCCCATCTTCTCCTCGAGGGTCTGGTCCCGCACCAGGAACTTGGCGGTGTTGACCTGGAACGTCGCCCGGTCCTCATACGGCACGCCGAGCAGCTCGCAGATCACCAGCGAGGGCACCGGCAAGGCGAACTCGGCCACCAGGTCGACCGGCGGGGTGAGCCGCGCCATCGCGTCGAGGCGCTGTTCGACGATCTCGGCGATGTGCTCCTCCAGCGCCCGCATGCGGTGCACGGTGAAGGCGCCGGTGAGCTTGCGCCGCAGCCTGCCGTGGTCCGGCGGGTCCATGGCCACGAACACGCCCGGCATCGGCGGGGACGGTTCGGTGGCGGCGGGCATGCCGGGGGTCTCGTACGGCACGTGCACGACGCCGAGGTCCTGGCGCGAGCTGAACCGGGTGTCGGCCATCAGCCTGCGCACCGCCTCGTGGCCGGTGACCAGCCAGCCGTCGTGGCCGTCGGGGAACTTCAGCGGGCTCACCGGGCGGGTGGCGCGCAGGCGGGTGATCGCGCTGGGCGGGTCGAAGGGGCCCGCGTCGCGGTGCTGGGGCAGGCCGTGCGGGACGGCGGTGGTGTCGATCATGGTCTCAGGCCGCCTCGGCGTGCCGGATGACGATGTTGCCCAGCGAGTTCCGCGCGAACACGCGCACGGTGTCCACCGGCTCGGCGCCGACCGGGGCCATCGAGTTCTGGACGGTGCCGAGCGAGGTGTCGCTCTCCAGGCGCGCCGCGCTGCCGGGGTGGATGCCCACCTCGACCGCGCCGACCGAGGTCTCCAGCCGCAGTTCCCCGCGCACGGCGGCGCCGATGCGGATGTCGCCCTTGGCGGTCTTGGCGGTGACCGAACCCTGCGGCCGCTCGACGACGATGTCGCCCAGCGACACCGTCACCTCGCAGTCGCCGAGCTCGCCGGCGCCGAGGACCTGGCCCACGCCGGTGGTGCTGGTCAGCCGGGAGCCCGCGGGCACCTCGATGGTCACCGCGATCGCCGCGTTGCCGCCGAACGGGGTGTAGGTGCGCCAGTTCTTCGGGCTGCTCACGCTCAGGACGCCGTCGGCGAAGTCGACCTTCGTCTGTTCGGCGGCGCGCACGTCGGCCTTCTTGGCCGGGTCCGCGGGACGGATCACCACGACGCTGTCGGTGCGCTCGGAGGCGATGACGGTGACATCGGCGGCGAGCACGTCGACGGTGACGGCGATCGGGGCGGGGGTCTGGAAGGTGGTGGTCATGACGGTCTCCTCGGGAGTCGGTACTGCGCGGTAGTCGGTGAACCGGCACCCTCGGCGTGACCCGGGAGCCGCGCTGGTCGTGCTGTTCATGTGGACTACTGTCGCGAGCCGCGCTGATACCGGGCTGACACCGGCCTGACGCGCGCCCTGACACCGCGTCCACCCCGCTCACGCCGAGCAGGTCGGACGACCGGTTGACGTGCGGGGCACAATGGGCCGGTGCAGATCGCGATGCTGGGACCGCTGGAGATCCGAACCACGGACGGCGGTGCGATCGAGGTACCGGGCGCCCGGCTGCGGGCCCTGCTGATCGCGCTGGCGCTCGAACCCGGACGCGCGGTCGCCAAGTCGAAGCTGGTCGACTGGATCTGGGGTGAGCAGCCGCCCGCCGACGCGGCGAACGCGTTGCAGGCCTTGGTCTCCCGCTTACGCCGCGCCCTGCCCGACGGTTCGCTCGAGGTGCAGCCGGGCGGCTACCGGCTGACCGTCGACCCCGGCGCCGTCGACGCCGTGCGCTTCGATCAGCTGCTCGACCTGGCCCGTGGCGGCGACGACACGCGACAGGCCGCGCTGCTGCGCGAGGCGGTGCAGCTGTGGCGCGGCGCGGCCATGCCGGAGCTGGGCGAGAGCACCGAGGCCGCCGCCGTGATCACCCGCTACGAGGGCCTGCGCCTGGCCGCGCTGGAGGACCTGTACGAGGCCGATATCCGGCTGGGGCGTGGCCCCGAGCTGGTCGGTGAGCTGACCGACCTGGTCGCGCAACATCCGGTGCGGGAACGGCTGGCCGGCGCGCTCATGCGGGCGCTGGCCGCCGCGGGCCGCGGGCCGGAGGCGCTGGCGGTCTATCAGCGCACCCGCGAGGAACTGGCCGACGAACTCGGCGTCGACCCGTCGCCGGAGCTCTCGGCACTGCACGTCGCGCTGCTGCGCGGCGAGGTCGGCGCACGGGCCGAGGAACGCACCACGAACCTGCGCGCCGAGCTGACCAGCTTCGTCGGCAAGCGCGCCGATATCGCGGCGGTGCGCGAACTCATCGCGGCGCACCGGCTCACGACCGTCACCGGCCCCGGCGGCTCCGGCAAGACCCGGCTCGCGGTGGAGACCGCGCGCACCATGCTCGGCGATCTGCCCGACGGCGCCTGGCTGGTGGAACTGGCGGGCGCCGACGGCGGCGGTGATCTGGCGCAGGCGGCGCTGGCCGCGTTCGGGCTCAGGGACGCGCTGCTGGGCAGCGCACCGAACGCCGAGCCGATGGACCGGCTGATCGCCGCGATCCGCGACCGCGAAACCCTGCTGATCCTGGACAACTGCGAACACGTCGTCGAGGCGGCGGCGGCCTTCGCGCATCGGCTGCTCGGCGAGTGCACCCGCCTGCGCATCCTCGCGACGAGCCGTGAGCCACTCGGCATCACCGGCGAGGCGCTGTGGCAGGTCGAACCGCTGGCCCTGCCCGCCCCGAACGCCGAGCCCACCGCGATCGCCGCCGCCCCCGCCGTCGCCTTGCTGCGGGACCGGGCGGGCGCGATCCGCAAGGACCTGGGCACCGACGCGGCGAGCCTGGCGACCATGGCCCGGATCTGCCGCGCGCTCGACGGCATCCCGCTGGCCATCGAACTGGCGGCCGCGCGTCTGCGCACGATGTCGCTCGACCAGCTCGCGCACCGCCTCGACGACCGCTTCCGGCTGCTCACCGGCGGCAGCCGCACCGCGATCCCGCAGCACCGGACCCTGCGCGCGGTGGTCGACTGGAGCTGGGAACTGCTCAGCGACGCCGAACGGCAGGTGTTGCGCAGGCTCGCGGTGTTCGCCGGTGGCGCGAGTCTGGAAGCGGCCGAACAGGTCTGCGCCGACGGCGGTGCCGTCGAGCAGTGGGAGGTGCTGGAACTGCTGACCACGCTGACGGAGAAGTCCCTGCTGCTGGTGACCCCGGACGACAGTCCGCGCTTCCGGATGCTCGAGACCATCAAGCAGTACGCCGCCGACCGCCTGGTCGAGTCGGGCGATGCCGACGCGGCCCGGCGCGCGCACCTGGACTACTTCACCGGCCTGGCCGAATCCGCCGAACCGCACCTGCGGCGCGCGGAGCAGCTCAGCTGGCTCGCCGTACTCGAGGCCGAGCACGACAATATCGCCGCGGCCATGCGCGGCGCGCTGGCCGACGCGGACGCCGCCGCGGCGATGCGGCTCGCGGGGGCCGCGGGCTGGTACTGGTGGCTGGGCGGGCACAAGGGCGAGGGCACCGAACTGGTCATCGCCGCCGCCGAGCTGCCCGGCGAGGTCGACGACCAGACCAGGGCACTGGTGTACGGGCTGGTCGTGCACTTCGTCACCTCGGGCCGCAATGACGAACAGCAGGTCGCGGAGTGGATCCGCAAGGCGCACCGGTTCGGCCGCGAGGCAGGCGGCGGCCATCCCGCGCTGCGCTTCACCGCCGCCCTGGACCGGATGCTCGGCGGCCCGGACGAGTACCTGCCCGCCTTCGAATCGGTGCTCGACGACGACGATCCCTGGGTGCGGGCGCTGGCCCGGCTCCAGCTGGGCAAGCTGCGCACCGTGCTCGGCCACGCCGGCCCGGAGCCAGACGAGTATCTCGCGCAGGCGCTCACCGAATTCCGCGCGCTCGGCGAACGCTGGGGCATCTCCTTCGCGCTCACCGAATTGGCCAACCGCACCGCCATGCGCGGCGAATTCGCCCGGGCCGTGGCACTTCTCGACGACGCGATCGCGGTGGTCACCGAGGTCGGCGCGGTCGAGGACGTGGTGGGCATGCGCGCCAGGCAAGCCCATCTGCATCAGCTGCTCGGCGATCCGGCGGCGAGCGCCGCCGCCCTGGTTGAGGCGCAGCGGCACGCCGATCAGAACGGCTGGCCCACCGCGCTGGCCGAAGTCGCCATGGCGCGTGCAGAACTGGCCCGCTGGGGCGACGACCCGCAACTGGCGCACGACCAGATCGCCCTCGCCCGCACGCTGCTCGGCCCCGACGCCGAACAGCCCAACGTCAGCGCGATGGTGCATGTGCTGCTGGGCTACCTGGCCACCGACCCCGCCGAGTCGGCCACCCATCTCACCGCCGCCTACGCGGCGGCGGGGGCGGCGGGTCACGCTCCCCTGGTGGCCCACGTGCTCGTCGGCATCGCCGACCTCGCCCTGCGCTCGGGCGAACCGGACCGGGCCGCCCGGCTCCTCGGCGCGAGCGACACCACCCGCGGCCTGCCCGACCTGGCCCACCCGGACGCGACCCGGGTCGCCCGGTCCACCCGGGAACACCTGGGCGACAAGGCCTTCCACGCAGCCGTGCGCGCGGGAGCCGACACCGACCCGGCCGAGCTGGTCGGGCTGGTCCTCGCCCGCTGAACGCGGTCAGGCCAGCCGGTCCAGGAACGCCCGGAACCGGGCGGCTTCGTCGCTGCCGGTGGTCGGCAGGCGCAGCAACGGGAAGTCGTAGCGGCGGCAGATCTGATCCTTGAGCCTGTCGCGGGCGAGCTGGGCCGGGTCGGCCTCGTGGGTGCCGAAGCCGTCCACCTCGACAGCGCCCGCGTTCTCGTTGGTGATCCGGTTGTAGAGGACGAAGTCGAACGACGCCCGATCCCGGACGAACCGGCGCTGCTTTTCGTCGAGCCTGTCCAGCGAGCGCGGAAACACGTTCCGCAGGAACACCTGCCGGTGGACGGCGAGGTGGTGGTAGCCGGGCCGGGCGAGCACGGTCTCGAGCATCGTCAGCGCGATGTCCTCCGACGGCCACTCGGTGCGACCCCACCCGATCAGCGGATGCCTGCGCCGCCGGGCGGTGTAGTCGGTGTAGAGCAGGTCGAAGATCGACGCCACCTCGCTGTCGACCACCGCGTTGTCCGGGTCCCGGTAGCGGATGTAGCCGATGAGATCGCGCAGGTGCCTGCTGGCGGGCAGCTCGGACGGGTGCGTGACCAGCACGAACGAGCGCACCGCCCGCGACACCGCGACATTGATCAGTTTCGGGTCGTCGGCGAATTCCAGTGCCGCCACCGCGCTGCGCGAGTCGTCGAGCACCGTGGTCATGACGACCACTTCCTTCTCCCGCCCCTGGAATTTGTGCACGGTGTCGGATTCGATGGACTCGATCAGGGCGTCGGCCACCTTGTTCGCCTGGCGACGGTACGGCGTGGTGACCCCGATCTCGTGCGGCGGGGTGTCGGCGGATACCCACGGCAGGACCTGCTGCCGGATGACGTCGATCTCGCGCTGATTGCTGCGCCCCTTCGACATCGGGTCGTCGTCGCCGAAGGTCCGGCGCATGTGGTGGCCAGGGACGGTCCGCACCACCGTCATCGGCGCCGAGCCACCCGTCGCGCCGCGGGTGTAAGGAATCAGCTTGCCGCCATAGAACTTCCGGTTGCAGAACTCGATGATGTCGGGATCGCACCGGTAGTGCTCGCGCAGCATCGTCCGGGGCAGCTCGGCGCCGAAGAGGTCGATGATCGAGGACAGCACGCTGCGCCGGTAGTCGAAGTCCGGCGCGGGTGCCTGCGGCGGATCGGCGAGCTCGGTGGTGACGGGCGGCAGCTGCGCCAGATCGCCGACCACGATCACCGTGCGCGCGCAGGCCAGCGCCGGACTCACCGTGAGCAGATCCACCTGCGACGCTTCGTCGATGATCAGGTAGTCGAGCAGGAACGAGGGCCCGATGCTGTTCTGGAGCGAATGGCAGGTGCTCAGGATGAGCGGGTAGTCGCGGGTGAACTGCCGGAACTGCCGATATCGGTAGGCCGGGGTATAGGTCGTGCGCGACAGCGCGCGATACCGCTCGCGCAGCGCGTCGCCGAGCAGCTGCTGGGACAGCCGGGTCCGGTCGGCGCGCAGCGCCTCGAACTTCTTGTGTTCCAGCGTCTTCGTGAGCTGCTCGACTCGCCGCTCCAGTTCGGCGATCTTCTTCGCGTAGTACAGGCGCTGGATCCGCAGGACCACCTCGACGTCGCCGGCGTCGACCGTGCGCAGCGCACGGTAGCGGAAGTAGCGGTTCATGGTGTCGCGCATCCGCTCCCACCCGCTGTCGCGGGGCCGGCGTGGATCGGTGTCGGCGATGAAGTCGAGCAGTTTGTCCGCGCTGTAGCGCCGCAGCAGCGGCAGGGCGTCGGCGTCGGGCACCTCGCCACGGTCGAAGAAGGACTGGAAGTGCCGCTGTTCCAACTGGTATCCGTGCAGTTGTCCGCGCAGCTCGGCCCGGCGGCGGTCCTGGTGCTGCAGGTCGTCGAGGCGCCGGTGCACCGCAGCGAGTTCGCTCGCGGTCTTGGTGGCGGGGGTGGCGGCGCCCGCCCGCAGCAGCGTGTCGACGGCGGTGTGGCGGCCGCCCTGCCGATCGAAGAACTCCTGCCGCTTCTCCGCGCGCCCCAGGTTGGCCGCGACCATCCCGAAGCCCTCCCTGGTCAGCTTCTCGAAGACGTTGTCCACGGCCGAATTGCTGAACGACACGACCCCCACGGTGGCGTCGGGTCGGCAGATCACCGAGGCGATGATGTTGAGGATCGTCTGTGTCTTGCCGGTGCCGGGCGGGCCGTCGATGACCGAGATCGGGTAGCGCAGCGCTCTGCGCACCGCGTCGGTCTGGCTGATGTTGGTGTGGAAAGGATAGAGCGGCAACGGCATCTCGGCGTCGGGCCGGGCCGGGATCGGCCCCTTGGCGAGGATCCGGGCCAGCGCGCTGTCGGGGTGGACGAAGTCCAGCTTCTCGTGGTTACGCAGCAGGACACCGGAATCGCCCGCCAGCTTCCCGGCCACGGCGCGCCAGTACGCGAGCACCTCGCGGGATCGGGGATCGCCCGCGGCGTTCGGCAGCACCAGCACCCGATCCGCGCGGTACACGTCCCACCCGCCACGGCTGTTGAGCACGTGCCACCACGACCCGGCATCCGGCGGTCCGGTGAACAGGTAGCCGGTGGTCGCGTCCTGCGGCGATCCGTCGACGAACAGCCGCGCGCCCGATCCCAGCGACACCCGCGTCGGATGTTCGAGGATCGCGACCCGGTCCCATCCGAACGAGTAGTCCCGCGAGCCGCCGAACCGCACCCGGACGTGCCGCGGTCCCGGATCGCAGACGGTGACCTCGGCGGTCCGGTCCTCGGGGAGACCGTCGGTCTTGCCGCGGATGACGATCGCGACCGCGCCTGGATCGACCATCCGAACCCCCTCGTCCCAGCTCCCCAGCGGACCGCACCGCAGCCGTCGCGCCGCTGGCGGCCCGATATCCACGCACCACACAGCCTACGTGCGGCGCCTCCAAACCGTCTGGGCTCCAGCACTATTCATGACAAGCCACACCGAACACACCGATCGCCCCGGCGATCGGTGATCACCGGGGCGATAGGGGTCGGGGGCCGATGGCACTCACGCCCGCTTCGTGAAAGTGGCTCGGGACCACAGGTATCCGACCACCGCGAACCCCGCGCACCAGGCCAGCGCCGCGACGGTGTACCCCGTGGAAGGACTTCCGGTCAGGAACCCACGGACTGATTCGATGATCGGGGTGAAGGGCTGGTACTCGGCGAACTGGCGGACGCCGGGGCCCATCTTGTCGGCGGGCACGATCGCGCTGCTCACGAAGGGCAGCATGATCAGCGGCACCACCGACATCCCCGCGGCCTCCGGGGTTTTCGCGGCCATGCCGAGGGCGACGGTGAGCCACGCGGCGGCGAAGGCGGTGGCCAGCAGGACACCGAGCGCGCCCAGCCACTGCGCCGCACTCGCCGGGGAACGGAAGCCCAGCGCGAAGCCGACGGCGAGGACGGAACCGATGGCGACCACGTTGGTCACCATGCTCGCCGCCACATGTCCGGTGAGTACGGCGCCCCGGGACACGTCCATCACCTTGAACCGGTTGATCACCCCGGTGGTCATGTCGGAGCTCACCGACACCGCGGTACCGGACAGGCCGTAGCTGATGGCCAGCATCAGCATGCCGGGCACCGCGTAGTCGATGTAGTTCTCGCCCACGTCGAACGCGTCACCGAAGACGTAGACGAAGATCAGCATCATCACTACGGGCATCAGCGCGGCGTTGAAGATCGTGACGGGCGAACGGGTGATGTGGGTGAAGTTGCGGCGCAACATGACCGACGAGTCGAACAGGGCGGCGGACAGGGTGCTCATCGGGCTTCGGCCTCCGTGGTGGGGTGCCCGGTGAGGGCGAGGAATACGTCGTCGAGATCGGGGGTGTGCAGCGAGACCTGCTCGGCCTCGAGGTCGTGGGCGGCGAGCCGGTCCAGCAGTGCCCGCAGGGATTTCGAGTCGCCGTCGCCGGGCACGCTCAGGGTGAGCGCGTCGGTGTCGGCGGTGGCGCCGGGCACGATGTCCGCGGCCGTGGCCAGCTCCGCCGCGGTGGCGAAGCGCAACCGGATGTGGCTGCCGGGCACCCGGCGCTTGAGTTCCTCGGCGGTGCCCTCGGCGACGATCCGCCCCTGGTCCAGGACCGCGATCCGGTCGGCCAGCTGGTCGGCTTCCTCGAGGTACTGGGTGGTGAGGAAGATCGTCACGCCACCGGCGGTCAGCTCGCGCACGATCTCCCACATGGTGCGCCTGCTGCGCGGGTCGAGACCGGTGGTCGGCTCGTCGAGGAAGACGATCTCGGGCTTGGTCACCAGGGTCATCGCCAGGTCCAGCTTCCGGCGCATGCCGCCGGAGTAGCTCGCGGCCTGCTTGTCCGCCGAGGCGGTGAGGTCGAACCGCTCGAGCAGGTCGCCGACCACCCGCTTGCCCTCCGCACCGCGCAGGCGGTGCAGGTCGGCCATGAGCTTCAGGTTCTCCGCGCCGGTGAGCAGGTCGTCGACCGCGGCGAACTGGCCGGTGACGCCGATCGCCGCGCGGACCGCCCCGGTCTCGGTGTCGAGATCGTGTCCCGCCACCCGCGCGGTGCCGCCGTCGGCCTTCAGCAGGGTGGTCAGGACGTTCACGGTGGTGGTCTTGCCCGCGCCGTTCGGGCCGAGCAGGGCGAAGATGGTGCCCGCGCCGACGGTGAGGTCGATACCGTCGAGGACTGTCTTGTCCCCGTAGGACTTCCGCAGCCCGGAGGCCGCGATGGCTGTGCTGTTCATGGGAACTACCGTCGCCGGTGCGGCTGATACCGACCTGACAGCGCTCTGACACGGCGGCTGACAGCGCGACCGGCGGCCGGCGCCAGTGGCGTGTCAGTCCGGCGTCAGGTCGGCGTCAGCGGGCCGGGCGAGCGTTGTCCGCGTGAACAGCATCGCCATCGCCACCCCGGTCTTCGGTCCCGTCCTCGCCCCGATGCCGCTCCGGGAACCGCTCGCCCGTGTCCGGCGGGCGCTGCGCGGCGATCACGTGTTCGCCCAGCTGGTCCGGTTCGCGCTGGTCGGCGGAGTCAGCAATATCGCCTACGCGGCGCTGTTCCTGGCGTGCGGCGGGTTCGGCGCGCTGGTCGCCAACGCGATCGGCTCGGTGGTCAGCACGGTGCTCGCCAACGAACTGCACCGCAGGCTGACCTTCCGCGCGGCGGGGCGGGTCGGCTGGTTCACCGCCCAGTGGGAAGGCGGCGGGCTGGCGCTGGTCGGCCTGGCCACCAGCACCGCGGCCCTGGCCGGGCTGGCGGCCGTGGCGCCCGGCCTCGGCGGGGCCGCGCAGGCGGGCGCCGTGCTGGCGGTGCTCGCGGCGGCGGGCGGTCTGCGGTTCCTGGCGCTGCGCGGCCTGTTCTGAGGCCGGGTCAGCGCGTGGGCCGGGTACTCGTGGCGGGATCGCGCCAGAGCCCGAGGTCGTAGTACAGCGTGGTCATCGAGTCCCACATGACCGACCAGGGTTCCCGCGGCCCCTGGCATTTCCAGACCGCGACCATACGGTCGATGCCCGGAACGCCCAGTGGATCGTCGAGCCCGCCCACCCGTTCCACCTGGGCGAAACGGCTCCGCAGATCGGCTTCGGCGGTGTCGAGGCCCACATAGATCACGGTGGTCGCCGAATCCGGTGGCGGGCCGAAGAACCCGAAACCACGGCTGGGGCTGTAGGTGGCGGGCAGGTCGTACCGCCCGCCGAAGTGCTCGATGGCGCCGGCTTGCGGATAGCCCTGCGCGACGATCACCGCGTGCGCCTGCTCCGCCGGGGTCAGCGTGTCGTACCCGGCGTCGACGGCCGCGACCAGCGAGGTCCAGTTGGTGTTGCCGAAGAATGCCGCCCGGAGACCGAGATCGATCGCGTCCTCGGCCTGTGTGCGCCAGCCGGGCGACAACGGCACCACCGTGAGGGTCACCAGCACCACCAGCACCGACAGCGCCGCGATCGGGTAGAGCGCCAGGTTCATCCAGCGCTTGCGGTCGTACTGCCACAGCCCGACCGCGCCGAGGGCGAACATCGCCGGGAACAGCCCGCCCGGGTAGTAGGGCCTGCCGTGGGTCAGCATCACGAAGGCGGTCATGATCACCAGCGCCACCGCGATGAAACGGTAGGGCCGCAACGACTCCTGCTTGAACGCCGCCCACAACCCGATCGCGAGCAGCAGGGTCCCCATGACGCCGGCCAGGATGGGCCACTGCGGCAGGAATCCGATGGGGCCGTAACCGGTGGCGTCCTGTTCGGCGCCGATGACCGCGCCCATGGCCAGCTGGGGCCAGTTGTGCTGGGACTGCCAGTAGAGGATCGGGACCAGCGACGCCGCGAGAATGCCGGTCGCCACCCACAGCGCCGGGCGCCGCAGCACCTCGCGGGGGCCGCACAGCACCACGGCCAGCCCGAGGCATCCCCACACGATCGGGATCATCCACTTCACCTGCATGTCCACGGCGGCGACCAGACCCGCGACCACGATCAGCCAGTCCTGCCGGGTACGCACCCAGCGGATGAACAGCCAGGTGATCACGGCGGTGAAGGTGGCGTCGAACGAGAAGGTGCTCAGCACCACCTGATTGGCCGCCAGACCCGACATCGCGTAGGCGGCCGCGGCGAGTAGCTGGGCACGGTGGCTACCGCGCAGCTCATACGCGATCAGGGCCGCGATCACGACCGCGCCCACGCACATCAGCACCGCGGGGAACCGCAGCGCGATCACCGATCCCGGCGCGAGCTGATCGGAGATCCAGGCGACCAGCGGGACGATCACACCCTGGTCGGCGTAGGTGTAGTCGAGCCGCCGCCCGGCGGAAAGGAAATAGAGTTCGTCACCGAAGAATTCGTATCGCCCCGCCGTCGCGGTCAGCACGATTGCCGTGATCGAAGCGATCAGCGCGACTCCGCGATAAGCGAACGACGGGTGAATATTCGGTACATCTTCCGGCACGGCGCGTGCCGTGATGACCGCTGTCATGAACTGCCCCTGGTATTTCCGATCGTGACGCCCCCCTCCCGTCGGCGGCGTCACGTCTGTTCGCTGATGAACCGATTGCTCCCCGGCAGCGAACTTTTCGAGGCCATGCTCGCGGTCCTGCTCGGATTGTTCAGTTGACCGGAACGTTATCGGCTGTCGGCAGGGTCCGCAAATACGCGGCACGGCAATAGCGAATCGCTGTGATTAACGCGCGAACGGGGCGGGTACAGATGTGATCTCGGCGATAAAACGGTAACGGCGCCAATGATCATTTCGAATTGATGACCCGAATTACCGAATATCAGAGCGAGGATTTCAGGCAAGTCCCGGAAATGATTGTCGGTAACGGGATTGACCTTGACCCTGCGTCAGGGTTGCAGGCTGATCCCATGACGCAGCCCAGTACTCCCCCGGCCCGGTGCGCCCCACCCGTCGGCGGGTTCACCGAAGTAGCCGGCCACCGCCTGTTCACCCACCGCGCCGGAAGCGGGCCCACGGTGGTGTTCCTGCCCGGCGCGAGCGCGGTCGGCCTGGACTATTTCGGCGTCCAGCAAACAGTTTCGCGGTTCGCCACCGCCGTGGTGTACGACCGCGGCGGCACCGGCTTCAGCGACCCGCTCGACCTGCCGCGCAGCGCCGCCGCGGTCGCCACCGAGCTGCGCGCGCTCCTGCGGGCTCTCGCTGTGCCCGAACCCTATGTCCTCGTGCCGCATTCGCTGGGCGGCTTCTACGCCCACCGCTTCGCCCAGCTCTACCCGGCGGAGGTGGCCGGACTGGTCTGGCTCGACGGCCTGCACCGCGACTGGGACCACTTCATGCCTACGGCCATGCGGCTGGCCGCGGCCGAGCGGATGGGTACCGACCTCGCCGAATTGGACCAGCTGCGTCCCGCCCTGCGCGCCCAGCGGGCCGAACTGCTGACGGACTATCCCGCCGACATCCGGCAGACCCTGCTCGCGGCGAAGGACACCGACGAGTGGACCCGAGTCGGCATCGCCGAGCGCGCGAATCTGCGCGAGCTGGCCGCCGAGTTGCGCGCCGGACCCGGCCTGCCCGATGTCCCGCTGATCGCGCTCAGCGCGCTGGGCCCCGACCCCACCCAGCCCGCGGACGCGCTGGCGGCGATGCACGCCGGGCGCACGGGCATGGACGCCGCCCTGGTCCGCACGGTCACGCGCGGGGAGCACCGGATCCTGACCGACACCGTGCACCATCGCCTCTGCTTCGACCGTCCCGACGCTGTCGTCGCGGCCGTGCGCGATGTGCTCGCCCTGACGGCGCGCGCCTAGACTCGACGTGCGCATATTCGGCGGGGATCCGAGGAGGACGGTGCTCACGATCGGCCAGCTCGCGGCGACCGCGGGCGTCACCGTGCGCACCGTCCGGCACTACCACCACGTGGGCCTGCTGCCCGAGCCCGAGCGCGACGCCTCCGGCTATCGCCGCTATCGCGCCCAGGCCGCGGTCGACCTCATCCGGATCAGGACCCTCGCCGACGCCGGTGTCCCACTGGCCCGCATCGACGCCCTGCTGCACGCGCGGCCCGCCGAATTCGCCGCCGCCGTCACCGATATCGACGCCGAGCTGCGCCGCAAGATCGATCAGCTCACCGAATACCGCGCCCGCATCGCGGAATTGGCGAGCGGTGAACGGCTGGTCCTGCCGCCCGAGGTGGTCGCGGTCCTGGACCGGCTGCGCGGCTTCGGCATCGGCGAGGAGCGGATCCGGCTCGAGCGTGACTCCTGGATCCTGCTGTGCGCCCTCGACCCAGCCGCCCTCCCGCGACGGGTGCGCGAGAAGAACGCCGAACTGGACGACCCCGAGACGATCCGCCTGCTCCGCGCGGTCGACGCGGCCGTCGGCTGGGACCCGCGCGATCCCCGCCTCGACCAGCTCATCGACGACCTGGACGCCTGGGAGATCGCGCACGCGCCGCCCGCCGCCAGGCCCGGCACCGACGCACTCGTCACGTCCCGGATCGCGGAAGCCTCCCCGGCGTGGTAGCGCATCGTCGACACGCTGACCCGGCGCGCCGCCCACCGCCGGGCCCGCTGACCGGGCCCGGCGGGGCGGTCTACAGCGTCGCGCCCGGCTGGAACCGGCCCGCGGCGTCGAGTTCGACGACGATGTCGATGCCGAGCCGGCGCAGGAACGGCAGATCGTGGCTCACCACGAGCAGTGCGCCGCGATAGCCGGCCAGCGCCTCGACGAGCTGGTCGACGGTGGCGATGTCGAGGTTGTTGGTCGGTTCGTCGAGGACCAGCAGCTGGGCGGGCGGGTCGGCCAGCAGCAGCCGGGCCAGGCAGACCCGGAATCGTTCTCCACCGGACAGGGTGGCGACCGGCCGTTCGACGCTGTTGCCGCGCAACAGCAATCGGGCCAGCTGGTTGCGGATCGTCGCGGGCGGCGTGCCCGGCGCCACCGCGTGCACATTGTCGAGCGCGCCGAGCCGCTCGTCCAGACCGTCCAGGCGTTGCGGGAGATATCCCACGCGGTCGGTGTGCAGGACACCGGCGCGGCCGTGCAGGAGATTCTCGAGCAGCGTCGACTTCCCGGCGCCGTTGGGGCCGACCACCGCGACCCGCTCCGGGCCCTGGATCAGGACGGTCCGATCACCGTCGGACAGGTCCGCGATGCGTTTGCCGCGTGGCACTTCGGGGTCGGCCAGGTCGAGGTGGATGTGTTCCTCGCGACGCACCCTTGCCGCCGTGGCGTCCAGCACCTCTTGGGCAGCGCGTACTTTCGCGTCGAGGGTGGTGCGCAGCGCGCCTGCCGAACCCTGCGCCTTGCTCGCCCGATTGCCCGCGAGGATGCGCGGGATACCGCCGTTGCGCTGGGTGGCCTTGCCGGTGCGTTCCCGCCGGGCCAGCGTGGTCTCGGCCTCGATGCGCTGGCGCTTCTCGGTTTTCAGCGCCTGTTCGGCGGTGCGGGCCGCCTGCTGGGCGGCGGCCTGTTCCTGGTCGAGCTGCTGCCGCCAGGCGCTGTAGGGACCGCCGAAAGTGGTCAGGGTGGTGCCGTGCAGTTCGGCGGTGGCGTCCATGTGCTCGAGCAGGTCCAGATCGTGGCTGACCACCACGAGTGTCCCCGGCCAGCTGTCCACGAATCGGGTGAGCGCGGACCGGGTTTCGCGGTCGAGGTTGTTGGTGGGCTCGTCCAGCAGGGTGATGGGGGTGCGCCGCAGGCGCAGACCGGTGATGGCGACCAGCACCGCCTGGCCGCCCGAGATCGCGCCCACCCGGCGATCGAGATCGGCGGCGCCGAAGCCGATCTCGTGCAGGGCTTCGTCGGCGCGCGGCTCGATGTCCCAGTCGTCGCCGACGGTGTCGAACAGCGCCTCGTCGACGCGACCGGCCTCGATGGCGCGCACGGCGGCGAGCTTGTCGGCGATTCCGAGCAGCTCGGCGATGGTGGCGTCGCGGCCGAGGGTGAGTGTCTGCGGGAGATAGCCCACGTCGCCGGTGGTTTCGATCCGCCCCGAGGTCGGTGTGAGAATTCCGGCGATCAGGCGCAGCAGCGTCGATTTGCCCGCGCCGTTGCGGCCGACCAGGCCGGTGCGCCCGGCGGAGAACGCGCCGTCGACGTCGTGCAGCGCGACGGTGCCGTCGGGCCATTCGAATGTGACACCGCGCAGGACGATGGAAGTGGACATGAGAAGTGGCTCTTTCCTGCTCGCGAAGGAGCGGCTGCGAGAAATGTGACAGATCCCGGGCAGCAGGCGAAGGCAGGCGGACGTGACCGCGTGGCGGCACGCCGGTTCAGGCGCAGGTGAGGGTGCTCGCGCTCGACGGAGCGCGCACTGCCGGAACGCCGCCTTCGACTGGGCGGCTAGAGTCTGTCGACCTCGATGAGCACACCGCCACCGTAGCACCGCACGAAAAGATCCCCAGGCCGTGGGACCTGGGGATCTGCGGGAGTCGGCGGTGACGGCTAGCGGACACCGATCGGCTTGCCGAAGAAGGAGGCGATGGTCTCCCCGAAGGTGTTCGCGAGCAGCGCCAGTCCGTCGGGGTTCAGCGCGAGCAGGCCGGCGTCGGCGGTCCTGCAGCCCGGGGCGGCGGGGGCGCCGTCGAGGCGGTCACGCAGCCACAGCAGCGCGGTCGCCGATCCGGAGACCTCGGTCGTGATGTGCTCGCCGAGGTGTTCGCGGATGTACTGGACCTGCGCGTCCGGGCTCTGGCAGTAGGTGTCGACGAGAGTGTTGACCGGGCCCACCGGAATCAGCTCGTCGGGGTTGGCCTGCCAGATGAACATGGGCATGTCCGGGACGGCCTTGCCCATGCGGGTCTTGTCGAGCACGTCGCGCACGACGGGATTGCGCATCGGGTCGCCCTCGGGGACGCGCAGCATGCCCTTCATGTTCAGGAACGGGAACAGCGCGGTGTTGTACTGCACGCACAGGCCGCCCTTGATCACCGAAAGGCCCTGTCCGAGCGGGTCCAGATCACGGTCGAGCAGCTCGCCGAACTCGCGGTATTCGCGTCCGAGTCCGAGCACGGCGGCCATGATCATGCCCGACCAGATCTGTCCGTTGCCGATGTCGAGCAGCGGGCCGAAGTCGGCGGGCACACCGCCGATGGCCGCGCCGACGATGTTCAGTTCGGGGGCGTAGCTCTGCGCGAGCTCGGCGGCATGGCCGGTCACGATGGCGCCGCCGGAATAGCCGTACATGCCGACGCGGGTGTCGGGCGCGAGCCGCATCGGCGCGAAGTCGCGGGCGGCGCGGATGCCGTCGAGGGTGATCCGGGCGCCCAGCGGGCCCACGCCGAACGCGCTGTCGGGCCCCTGGTGATCCGGAATGACCACCGCCCACCCCTGCTGGAGCTGGGCTTGGGCGACGACGAATTCCAGTGGCGCCACGATCTGCCCGAGCGCGGCCGCGGCCGACCATTGCTGCACGGCGTAGGACGGCGAGCAGTAGGCCGCGAGGGAGTCCTCGGCGATCTGCATCGAAACAAGCTTGTCCGGGGTCGATCCGCGCGGCTTGAGCACCGTCGCGACCGCGGCGATGGCCTCGTCCCTGGTGTTGGTGGAACGGTAGGAGACCTGCCAGGCGTCGACATTCACCGGGATGAGGCCCGCGTTGGCCACGTTGACCTGCCGCGCGGCGATGATCTCGCCCGGCTGCTTGGCCGCGACCAGCTCGGCGGGCGGCCGGTAGAACGCCGGATCCAGTTCCGGCGGAACAGCCACCGCGGGCGCCGGTTGCACCGCCACCGGAGCTGTCCCAGCAGGTTCGGCCGTCGCCACCGCGACGCTGAGTGCGGGCGCTATCGCCGTGACCGCGACCGCCAAGGCCGCCAACCTGCGGGACATCTTCGTCACCGGTGCCATCCCATCTACTTCCTCTCCCACTTGAGACGGATGCGTCTCAAATCTGGAGTGAGGTTAGCCGGATCACAGCGTGGAGGCAAGAGCTGTCCGAGACAGTTGGACTTCAGGCACACAAAAAAGATCCCCAGGCGTTGCGCCTGGGGATCTGGGAGTGGAGCTAAGGGGAATCGAACCCCTGACCTTCTCGATGCGAACGAGACGCGCTACCAACTGCGCTATAGCCCCGTGCGGCTCTGGCGAACCGCGCTGTGACACTGTATCAGGCGTTGCGCCCAGATACCGAATCGGTACTCTGACCTGCCATTTTGCGTGGTTTCACCAGTTACTCGCCGACAGCGCGCCCGAGGTCGTCGACCCGGGTGCGGAGGGCGCGTGCGGTGGCCGGATCGAAGGTTTCCAGGTGCTCGAACATCGGGTCCTCGTCGTCGGTGTCGAGCAGGGTGGAACGGCGGCGCAGGGCCCGCGCGGTGTCGCGGTCCATGGTGCGCCGGATGGTCGCCGCCTCCGGCGTCGCGGTGTCCTCGCGGCGCTTGCCCCGGGTGAGGCGAGCCGCGCGCCTGCGGCGGATCTCCTCCTCCACGTGGACCTGCTTGCGCAGATAGGCCAGATAGCCCACCAGCACGGCCGTGGACAGCCCGCACGCCCACCAGAACATCGAGTTCAGCAGCAGGCCGAACGCGGCGAACAGGATGACGGCGATGATCAGCCCGAGCACGGCGCGCTGGCGGAAGCTGTAGCGCGCAGCGCGGGCGATGGCGTCGGCCTCGGGGTCGTAACCGCCGCGGCCGCGGCGGCTCGGCACGAAGTCGTCGTCGTCCTCGTCGGCGGCGGCGATCGGCTCGGCGACGTCGTCGAGCCGGGCCGGCGGCGCGGGTGGGATGCGCGCGGTGACCGGCGGATCGTCCGCGTCGTCGGCGTCGGGCTCGGCCGTGTCGCGGTCCGAGTCCGGCTCCGCCGCAGTATCGTCGACGTCGTCGTCGGCGGAAGCGGTTGTCTCGGCGGGTTTTTCGTTCTCGACGGCGGTCGCGTCGTCGTCGAGTTCCACCTCGACCTCCGACGCGGCTTCCAGTTGCGGTGTGGTGGCGAGCTTCTCGTCGTCAGCTTCGGTGACGGGCTCGTCGGCCGGTGTCGTCATCCGATCCTCCGAATCAGTACGGTGGGGGCGCCTGCTCAGCACACGGGGGCGATAATCGGGGTCACTCTCGTGACCGCCCGCCGCCCCGATGCGAATCCGTCGTTCGGCCCCGCCACGGTGCAGCACACGCGTGGCGAGCGCGGCATCGGTGGTGCGGCGGATCCGGGGATGCCGGTCCGCCAGAATCGGGAACAGGACGAAGACCCACAGCACGACAAGTCCGATCCACAGGATCGAATTCGGCATCGCGGTCATCACCTCCCGTCCCCGCCTGCGCGTATTGTCCGTTTCGTGGACGCACTACCGACGTCCGTAGGTTAATTCGGGCACGCCTGCGTACGCGGCAGGCGCGCCGTGCTCACCTGTCACATGAGTAACAGAAATTTCACGGCAGTGCCGCTCTACCCTCTCTGACCAGGCGATCGACGACGGTGCCCATGACCTCTTCGATCGTCAAGCCCACCAGCAGGTGATCGCGCCATTCGCCGTCCACATCGAGGTAGCGGCGCAGCAGCCCCTCCTCGCGGAAGCCGACATTGCGCAACACCGCCTGGCTGGCCAGGTTCTCCGGCCGCACCGTGGCCTCCACCCGGTGCAGGCCGACCGGCCCGAAGCAGTGGTCCAGGCCCAGCGCCAGCGCGGCCGTCGCCACGCCCTGCCCGCCCAGATCCTTGGCCACCCAGTAGCCGATCCAGGCCGAGCGCAGCGCGCCGCGCACGATATTGCCGATGGTGAGCTGGCCGCTGAACTGCCCGTCGACCTCGATCACCAGCGGGATCATCGCGCCCCGCCTGGCCTCGGCCTTCAAGCTCGTCCACAGCGAGGGCCAGTTCGACGCGTGGTTGCGCGCCTCCCAGCTGCCGCGACCGGTGGGCTCCCAGCGTTCCAGATGGTCCCGATCGCGCAGCCGGATCCGGCTCCAGGCCGCGGCGTCGCGGAACCGCACCGGCCGCAGCGTGACCTGACCGCCCGCCACGACCACCGGGCCGAGCCGGGCCGGCCATCCGGGATGCTGACCTGCCCGGAATACGTTCATCGACTCCACGTTTCAGCCGCGCTGCGCCAGGAACGCGACCCGGACCTCGTCACCGGTGCGGAAATCGGTGTCGTCGGGATCGACCACGATCAGGCTGTTGGCCTCGGCCAAGGTCGCCAGCAGGTGCGACGACCCGTTGGTGCCGTTGCCCAGCGGCTGCACCAGGTAGTCGCCGGTGGCCTCGTCGCGCAGCAGCTGCGCGCGCAGGTAGCCCTTGCGCCCCGGCATCGACGTGATCGGAGTGATGGTGCGCGCGTTGACGATCCGGCGCATCGGCTGCCTGCGGCCCAGCGCGATCCGGATCAGCGGACGCACCATCACCTCGAAGACCACCAGCGCGCTCACCGGATTCGACGGCAGCAGGAAGGTCGGCACCTCGTCGCGGCCCAGCCGCCCGAAGCCCTGCACCGAACCGGGGTGCATCGCCACCCGGTCCACCTCCAGCTCACCGAGCCCGTCGAGCGCCTCGCGCACCTGCTCCGAGGCCCAGCCGCCGACCGCGCCGGCGATCACCACGACCTCCGAGCGCACCAGCTGGCCCTCGACCACATCGCGCAGCCTGCGCGGATCGGCGCTGACGATGCCGACCCGGTTCACGTCGGCGCCCGCGTCGCGCGCGGCGGCGGCCAGCGCGTAGGAGTTCACGTCGTAGACCTGGCCCGGTCCCGGCGTGCGATCGATATCGATCAGCTCGCCACCGATGGAGATCACCGACAGCCGGGGACGCGGGTGGACCAGCACCTTGTCCTGGCCGACCGCGGCCAGCAGGCCCACCTGCGCGGCGCCGATGATGGTGCCCGCGCGCACTGCCACGTCGCCGGGCTGCACGTCGTCGCCGATGCGGCGCACGTAGTCGCCGGAACGGACGGGCTCGAACACCTTGATCCTGGCCCGGCCGCCGTCGGTGAAGTCCACCGGCAGCACCGCGTCGGCCAGGGTCGGCAGCGGGGCTCCGGTGTCGACGCGCACGGTCTGGCGCGGCTGCAACCGGATGGGCTGGCGGGAACCGGCCACCACCTCGCCGACCACCGGCAGGGTGAGGTCGATCAGTTCGCCCTCTTCGTCGCGCACATCGGTCCCCGCGGCGGCGACGTCGACGCTGCGCACCGCGTACCCGTCGATGGCGGCCTGATCGAAGCCGGGCAGCGGGCGCTCGGTGACGACGTCCTCCGCGCACAGCAGACCCTGGGCCTCGGATATCGCGACCCGGACCGGCCTGGGTGCGACCGCGGCCGCGGTGACCTTGATCAGCTGATCCTCAACCGAGCGCATCGAGCTCCTGTGTCTATCGGCGACTGCCTGCCTGTTGTCCAACCGCTATGCGTTCGGGGCCTGAGGGTCCCACTCCGGGCTGAGCCGGAAGTTCAGCCACTCACGCAGTTGCGGACCGTATTCCTCCCGCTCGAGGGCGAAATCCACGGCAGCTCGAAGATAGCCGCCCGGGTTACCCAAATCGTGGCGCGACCCACGGTGGACGACCACATGGACCGGGTGTCCCTCGGCGATCAGCAGCGCGATGGCATCGGTGAGCTGCAGTTCACCGCCCGCGCCCGGCTCGATCCGGCGCAGCGCGTCGAAGATCGCCCGGTCGAGCAGGTAGCGTCCGGCGGCGGCGAAGGTCGACGGCGCGTCGGCCAGCTCGGGCTTCTCGACCATGCCCCTGACCCGGAGGACATCGGCCTCGGCGCCCTCGGTGAGATCCTCCACGTCGAACACGCCGTACGCGCTGACCTGCGACTTCGGCACGTCGATGGCGCACAGCACCGACCCGCCGCGCTCGCGGCGCACCCGGCTCATCGTCTCCAGGACGCCGCACGGCAGCACCAGGTCGTCGGGCAGCAGCACGGCGATGGCCGCTTCGTCGGCGTCGAGGACGGCCTCGGCCTGGGCCACCGCGTGCCCGAGGCCCAGCGGCTCCTCCTGCACGACCGAGGTCACGTCGAGCAGGCCCGGCGCCTTGCGGACCTTCTCCAGCAGCGCGAACTTGCCGCGCTCGGCCAGGGTGCTCTCCAGCACCAGATCTTCGACGAAGTGCGCGACGACACCGTCCTTGCCGGGCGAGGTGACGATCACCAGCCGGTCGGCGCCAGAGTCGGCGGCCTCGGCGGCGACGAGTTCGATACCGGGGGTGTCGACCACCGGCAGCAATTCCTTGGGCACCGTCTTGGTGGCAGGCAGAAACCGCGTCCCGAGTCCGGCCGCGGGTACCACCGCAGTGCGGAAACCGGAAGTCTTGTCTGTCATGCGCATACCCTATCCATTCAGCTGCCGTCCGATCGCCCGTCGCGACGATCCGGCGTCGGCAAGAGCTTAGGGTGGTCGCTGTGGAGATGCCCGGTGAGCGCACCAAATATGCGTGGCGCAGCCACATCCTCGCCGCGCGCGCACAGGTCACGCCGTCCGAGCACGCCGTCGAAGCCGCAGCGCTGGCGGCCGCGATCGGCCCGCTGGCCGGGGCGGACGACGTGGTCTGCGCCTACGTTCCGATCCGCGGCGAACCCGGCGATCTGCGCATGCTCGACGCGCTGCGTGTGCGCGACGCCACAGTGTTGCTGCCGGTGACCGGCGAACCCGGCCCGCTGAGCTGGGCGCGCTACGAGGGCGCCGATTCGCTGCGCAAGGCCCGCTTCGGCCTGCGCGAGCCGACGACGCCGACCCTGCCGCCCGAGACCGTCGCCACCGCCACGACGATCCTGGTGCCCGCGCTGGCGGTGGACCGGCGCGGTGTCCGGCTCGGTCGCGGCGCCGGCTACTACGACCGGACGCTGGGCGCCGCCGGTTCCGGCGCGCGCCTGATCGCCGTGGTGCGCGATGATGAACTCGTCGACCACTTGCCGGAGGAGCCGCACGACCGGCGGATGGGCTGGGCACTGACGCCCGGCGGCGGCCTGTGCGAACTCGGGCGCTGACCGGCCGGTTTCCCCGGAATGAAAAGGCGATTCGCAACGTTGGCAGTGTCGGCGGTAGAGTGCTAGATCGACGAGACTTGCGGAGGATCCTGTGCCAACTTATTCATACGCGTGCACCGAGTGTGACAACCGCTTCGACATCGTTCAGTCCTTCTCCGACGACACACTGACGGAATGCCCGCAGTGTTCCGGGAAGCTGCGGAAGCTGTTCAACTCGGTCGGCATCGTTTTCAAGGGCAGCGGTTTCTACCGCACCGACAGCCGGGGTGGCGCGTCCACCGCGAGCGAGCCCGCCAAGTCGTCCTCGTCGGACAGCAGCGGCAACGGCAGCTCGGCGGCCACCAGCACCAGCTCCACCCCCGCCGCCGCCAGCTGATACTTCCCGATTTGTCCACAGCCCCGTAGTTGTCCACAACCTGGACTTTCGGCGGCTTTCGCGC
The DNA here is from genome assembly GCF_900637185.1 of Nocardia asteroides. Taxonomy (NCBI): domain Bacteria; kingdom Bacillati; phylum Actinomycetota; class Actinomycetes; order Mycobacteriales; family Nocardiaceae; genus Nocardia; species Nocardia asteroides. The sequence goes on from NZ_LR134352.1 coordinate 6,784,638, forward strand.
ACTGCCACGCTCCTAGGCTTCGGGCATGACTCGCAGTCTCGCCGATCTGGGACGTGGCAGTTCCTGGCGCTTCGCCCTCGGTAACCGCCCCGCGTGGGCCGATGCCCTGCTCGCCCGCCGTCTGGCCGCCGGTGCGCTCGCCCTGCTCGCACTGGCCCTGTTCGTACGCGGTGACCCCGGCGCCGCCCGGCACACCGTCGTAGTCGCCGCCCGTGACCTCGCACCGGGCAGGCTGCTGACCGCCGACGATCTGCGCCTCGACGAACGCGAATCCCGTTCCCTGCCTTCGGGTTCAGCCACCGATACCGCCGCCCTGCTCGGCGCCACACTCACCGGCGCGATGCGCGCGGGCGAGACCTTCACCGATCTGCGGGTGGTCGGCCCGCGTCTGGCCGCGGCCGCGGCGGGCAGCCCCGAGGCCAGGATCGTGCCCATCCGGCTGGCCGATCCGGCGGTGGCCGAGGTGTTGCGCGCGGGCGATCGGGTCGACGTGGTCGGCGTCGAGGACGCGGGCGGACCGGGCGCGAGCAAACCGGCCCGCACCCTGGCGACCGACGCCGCCGTGGTGCTGGTCACCACGAGCGGCGAGCGGCGCTCGGGTACGGAACGGGTGGTCCTGGTCGCGCTGGACGCCCACAACGCCACGGCGGTGGCGGGCGCGTCGCTGCGCACCGCGCTCACCGTCGTCTTCCACTGACGCGTGGGCACGGCTCGCGGATCCCGCCCTGAATCAGTTCGCGAGAAATTTGCCGCAATGCTGGTTAGCATCACACACGAACCTGCTCGACCGTTTCACAGCATTCGAACCTGGAGCACAGTGCCCCCGGCCCGCTCCTAGACGAAGGAGACATCGGCAATGCTCAAAGGTTTCAAAGACTTCCTGCTCCGCGGCAATGTGATCGACCTGGCGGTCGCCGTCGTGATGGGTACCGCGTTCGTCGCGATCGTCACCGCGTTCACCACCGGGATCATCAACCCGCTGCTCGCGGTGTTCGGCGATACCAACGAGATGGGACTCGGCATCCAGCTGGTCGCCGACAAGCCCGCGACCTTCATCGCGATCGGACCCATCATCACCGCGTTCATCAATTTCCTGATGATCGCCGTCATCCTGTACTTCGTCCTGGTGCTGCCCGCCACCATGGCCAAGAAGCGCTTCTCCAAGGCCGACGAGGTGCTTTCCGACAACGAGGTGCTGATCCAGATCCGGGACCTGCTCTCCGAGCGCGACGCCAGCTCCGAGGGCGGCAAGCACAGCTACTGAGTTCCGTTCGCCGAGAAGGGAATCGGGGCCGGCCCCGTGGACCGAGCCCCGATTCCCCCGCGCTGACGAATCAGCCGAGGCTGAACGGCTGGCCCCACAGGGTGACCCAGCTGATCACGTTGTCGGTCTCCACCTCCACGCTCACGAACGAGCGGGCCTGGGCATAACCGCCACAGCCGGACAGCCCGATGGTCTCGTCGGCCCAGGTGACCGAGCCGCTGCCGTTCTTGAAGGCGTTGCGGGTCTTGTGCGATTCCTCGCCGTAGTCGTCGGGCATCTCCAGGTCGAGTACGTAGAAGGACTTCGACTGGCCGGGGCCGAGCGAGAGCGCACCGCCGCCGAGGCCCACCGCGCCACCGGAGTCGAACCCGCCCTCGGCCTGCGGACCGCCGCCCTCGATGTTGACCTGGCAGCCGACGGTGTAGCCGGGGAAGATCTTGCCGCCGCCCCCGCCCGACACCGTGACCTGCGCACTGCCCGACACCCACGCATTCCGGTGCGCGGGAGTGGATCCCATCGAAGGATTGATGTTCGCGGACTCCCCGACCATGCTGATGTCGACGACGGTGCCGTCGGAGAGGGTTTTGCTGATATGCCCGCCCGGCAGCGGGATGAAGGTGTCGGCGTGCGCCGCACCCGTGGAGAACAAGCCCAACGCCATGGTCGCCGCGGCGGTGAGACCGGCCGCGCGCGCCATGCTGCCAACATTGATCATCACTGGTGACCCCTCGAGGGTGAATTCGTGTGAACTAGCGAGAATTTCGTCGGCTCGTGTTCAGCCGATGCTGAAAGGCATGCCGTACAGGGTGGTCTTGGAGTAGTGGTCACCGATGATCTCGACCACCGTGTACGACCGGGCCTGGGCATAGCCCGCGCACCCCTGGACCTGGATCTCGGCGTCCTGGTACTCCACCGAGTAGACGCCCGGCTTCAGAATGTCCTTCGAGCTGATCTGGGCGAAGGCCACCTCACCAGGACCGAGATCGAGGCCGATGGAGGCCTCACCGATCGGGCCGTCGCTGTCGAGGCCGAGGCCGACCTGGCCGCCGATCGCGTCGTCACCGATGCTCACCTGGCACCCCACGAGGTAGCCCGTACTCAGCTGCGACGCACCGTGTGTCGACGAATTGTTGGAGCCGGGGCGGTTGGACGGCCCGTTCCACGGACCCACCTCGCCCTCCGGCGTGACCTGCACATCGGCGCGCGCGGTGCCCGAGACCCAGACGACGCGGCCCGCGCCGTTGGCGGCCAGCGACGGGGAGACGACAGCGCTCTCACCGGTCCGAATGACGGTGACGCCGGGACCGTTCTTCTGCCCGTCCGGCAAGGGCACGAAGGTATCCGCGTCGGCAGCGCCGGTCGACAGCAGGCCGATCGTCACGGCCACCGCGGCGCCGGCGCTCCAGGCGCCACGACGCACGCGGGTGGTGCGGTTCTCGCTCATACTTCCCCTCGAGGTGTACGCAAAATCGACCTCGACCATCGAGGCCGATATCTGTGTTGCGCCCGGGCCCAGCCGAAACGGGTCCGCGGACCGCGTTGCTGGCAACAGGGCGGACTCGCCCAGCCGGGAGGTGTATCGAGAAAGCTGAATAGCACGATTTCGCCACAAACATAATGAGACGACCCCGCAATGTCCAGCGCCGAGTATGCCGACGGCACAACAAACGGGCCGGTCGCTTTCGCGGCCGGCCCGTTGTCGGGTTGGTGATCGAGCAGATCAGCCCAGGCTGAACGGCTGACCCCACAGGGTCACCCAGCTGATGACGTTGTCGGTCTCGACCTCGACGCTGACGAAGGCGCGAGCCTGCGCGTAGCCGCCGCAGCCGGTGAGGCCGATGGTCGAGTCGGACCAGGTGACCGAGCCGGAGCCGTTCTTGAACTTGTTGTTCTTGCCGTGCGACTCGGAGCCGTAGTCGTCGGCCTTCTCGATGTCGAGGATGTAGAACGACTTGGACTGGCCGGGGCCGAGCGAGAGCTCGCCGCCGGTGCCGACGCCACCGGAAGCGTTGCCCTCCCAGTCGCTTTCGACGGTCGCGTCGCCGGAGACACCGCCGCCGGCGATGTTCACCTGGCAACCCACGGTGTAGCCCGGGTAGATCTTGCCGCTGCCGCCGTCGGAGACGGTGACCTGCGCGCTACCGGAGACCCACGCGTTGCGGTGGACCGGGGTGGAGCCCATCGACGGGTTGATGTTGGCCGACTCGCCCACCAGGCTGATGTCGACGACGGTGCCGTCGGAGAGGACCTTGGTGATGTGTCCGCCCGGCAGCGGAACGAAGGTGTCGGCGTTGGCCGCGCCCGTGGAGAACAGGCCGACAGCCACGGTGGCCGCGGCGCCGACGCCCGCCATCCGCGCCATGAACGTACGGTTGATCATTGGTTTTGTCCCTCGAAGAGTGAGTTCGCCGTAGCGAGAAGAAGATTCGTACCGGTTCGAAGACGTCAGCCGATGCTGAACGGCATGCCGTAGAGGGTGGTCTTCGAGTAGTGGTCGCCGATGATCTCGACCACGGTGTACGCCCGGGCCTGCGCGTAGCCGGCGCAGCCCTGGATCTCGATCTCCGCGTCCTGGTAATCGACGGCGTAGGTGCCCGCCTTCTGGATGTCCTTCGAGCTGATCTGCACGAACTTGACCTCGCCCGGGCCCAGGTTGACACCGATGGAACCGCCGGCGCTCACGCCACCGGTGCTCACGCCACCGGAGACGCCGGCGCCGATCGCGTCGTCGGCGATGCTCACCTGGCAACCGACGATGTAGCCGGTGTTCAGCTGGGAGGTGCCGTGGGTGGAGGAGTTGTTCGAGCCGGGACGGCCGGACGGGCCGTTCCAGGGACCGACCTCACCCTCGGGGGTGTCGGCGACCTCGGCGATCGCGGAGCCCGAGACCCACACGACGCGGCCCGCGCCGTTGGCGGCCATGGACGGCGAGATCAGGGCGCTCTCGTGGGTGCGGGTGATGGTGACGCCCGCAGGGCTCACCTTCTGGCCGTCCGGCAACGGCACGAAGGTATCGGCATTGGCGGCACCGGTCGACAGCAGGCCGAAAGCCACGGCGGCCGCGGCAGCGCCGACGCCCGCGGCACGGGCTCCGCGGCGCACACCGGTGGTGCGGTTCTCGCTCATACTTCCCCTCATCAGTGTCTAGCAGCCGGCCTCGACCATCGAGACCGGACGGGTGGACCTCACAGGCCCAGCTCAGTGTGTCGCCCCTTTGTTGCCGTTACGTAACCAACTGTTATTTCGACGATACGGACGGGGCCGGTGTGGCGAACCCGAGCCAGGGCTCCACCGGGTGGTTCGACGCTCAGAAGTGGGGTACTGCGGGGGCCGATAGTTGATGGCTCGATGGCGAACATTAAACGCTGTGCCGTAGTTCCAGCAACGAAAGAGTTCGTAAATTTCATTGTGACCCCAGGCACAGGAGCACACATCGCCGCATGCTTTGACGTGCATAAATGCATCCGTGCATGATCGCGTCAACGGGGGTGGACCGGAGATGGCCGTTGGCCGCAATTGGCGGCCCATACGACAAAGGACCACGCAGAAGCGTGGTCCAGAGGAATTGTCACCCGTTCGCAATCACACCGAAAAGGACATTTCGGTGAGGCTTTATTACGTAGCCGCTACGTAGATAACGGAACGGTCACCCGTGATGCGGTGGCACCTGCGACCGTAACCATTCATCACTGTCGGAGCGGCGTGAATCGTCGCCGCGTTCGTCGCCGGTGGTCTCGGGCAGCACGTCGCCGAAGATCCGCGCCAGGCGCGCGGCCTCGGCGGCCTTGCGCCGGGCCGCCTCGGGATCGGGCGACGACGTGCTGTCCGGGCGGGTCATCGTGCTCACTCGTCCAATCCGGAGAGCTCGCCGATCACCCTGCTCGCGAGCGGGCCGAGCGTAGCCATGCCGTCGCGGATGGCCGAGCGGGTGCCGGGCAGGTTCACGACCAGGGTGCTGCCCGAGATGCCGGCGACACCGCGCGAGAGCCCGGCGTCCAGCGATCCGGCGACCCGGCCGGACGCCCGCAGCGCCTCGGTGATGCCGGGCAGTTCCCGGTCGAGCACCTGGGCGGTGGCCTCCGGGGTGATGTCACGGGGGGACATACCGGTGCCGCCGACCGAGATCACCAGGTCGACACCGCCGATCACCGCGGTGTTGAGGGCGTTGCGGATCTCGACCTCTTCGGCCTGCACCGTCACCGACGCGTCGACCAGGAAGCCGGCTTCGCTGAGCAGTTCGGTGACGAGCGGGCCGATCGAATCCACGCCGCCGTGCGCCGTCCGATCGTCGACCACAACTACCAGTGCACGCCCTGCCACGGGAGCATCGATGTCCATGCTCATCACCGTAGCGCCTACACACGACAGTGCCGCGCTCGAACGCATCATCGGCCACCCTCCACGGCCGCGCCGGTGAGCGTGACCTCGACGGTCTTGGCGTTGCCGCCCTGCTCGTCGGTGTAGGTGAGCTTCACCTTGTCGCCCGGCTGGTGCGAGCGGACCGCGGCGATCAGCGCGTCGCCGGAGTCGATCGGGCGGTCGTCGAGCCGGGTGACGACCGCGCCCGCCGGAATGCCCGCCTTGGCGGCGGGGCTGTCGGGGGTCACCTCGAGCACCCGCGCCGCGGTGTCCTGCGGGCGCAGCTTGATCCCGATCTGGGCGTAGGTGGCGTGCCCGGTCTTGATCAGTTCGTCGGCGACGCGGCGGGCCTGGTCGACCGGGATCGCGAAGCCGAGGCCGATCGAACCGCTCTGCGCGCCGCCGGCCGCCTCGCCACCGAGGCTGGCGATGGCGGTGTTGATGCCGATCAGCTTGCCCTGGCCGTCGACCAGGGCGCCGCCGGAGTTGCCCGGGTTGATCGCGGCGTCGGTCTGGATCGCGTCGATCACCGGGTTGACCTGGCTGGGCGTGCCCTCACCACTGGTGGAGACCGGGCGGTTGAGCGCGGAGACGATGCCGGTGGTGACGGTGCCCGCGAGGCCGAGCGGCGAGCCGATGGCGATCACCGGCTGACCGACGGCGAGCCCGTCGGAGGTGCCGAGCTCGATCGGGGTGAGCCCGGTCTTGCCGCTCACCTTGATGACGGCGAGGTCGGAGACCGGGTCGGCGCCGATCATCGTCGCGGGCGCGGTGCTGCCGTCGCTGAAGACCACTTCCATCTTGGCCGCGGCCCCCGCCCCGGCGGCGACGTGATTGTTGGTGAGGATCAGGCCGTCGGAGGACAGCACCACCCCCGACCCCTCCCCCGATGCGCGGGCGCCCGCCACCTTGATCATCACCACGCTGGGCAGCACCCGCTGCGCGACCGCCTGGGTGGATCCGGCCGGCGCGTTGGCGACGTTGTTGACCGCGGGCTTGGGCACGTCGAGCGCGTTGGTCACCGCGGCCGAGTCGGAGTTGGTGGCCAGGACGCCGACGGCACCGCCGATGCCACCGCTGACCAGCGCCAGCGCGGTCGCGCCCGCGACCAGGCCCAGCCGCAACGGCTTGCGCTGCGGTGCGGGCGGGGCGGCATAGGCGCCGGGCTGACCGGCGTACGCCTGCGGTCCGTGGGACGCGCCGAAAGCGGGCACGCCGGGCAGCGGAGCGGTGCCGTAGGAGCCGTACGGCTGCTCGGCGCTGTGGGAGGGCGCGGCGCCGTACGGCTGTTCGGGCGAGTGCGACGGCGCGGAGCCGTAGGGATGACCGGCGACGGGCCGGGCGGGGTCGGAGGCGGGGCCGCCGGGGTGCGCCGGGCCGGGGAACGGTGGCTGCGGGATCGGGCCGGACGGCTGGGCGGCGGCGGGCCCCTGGCCCTGACCGGGGAACCGTGCCTCGGCGGGATGATCCGTGTGGCCCGGTCCGGGGTCGGCGGGCTGGTCAGCAGGACGCTGCTGGGGATCGTCGGTCATGGTGTCTGTCTCCTCACGCTTGCCGACCAGCTTCGTGACGGGTACTGAGAGGCGGCTGAGATCGCCCCGTCAGTTCGCCTAGACTCCGCGGCCGATCATCTCGAGCCAGGTTCGGATTCGTCCGGAATCGCGGGCGCTTCGCCCGGCAGCACGATCCGGACCAGGGCGCCGCCGCGATCGGAGGTATCGATCGCGATGGTGCCACCATGCTTGGTGACCACCTGTTTGACAATGGCCAGCCCGAGCCCGGAACCGGGCATGGACCGCGAGACCGTGGTGCGGTAGAACCGCTCGAACACCAGCTCCCGCTCGCCGCTGGGAATGCCGGGGCCCGCGTCGGCCACGGCCAGTTCGAGCAGGCCCGGTCCGGCCGGGCGCATGGTCATGCGCACCTCGGCGTCGCCGGGGCTCCACTTGGCCGCGTTGTCGAGCACGTTGAGCACCGCGCGTTCCAGGCCCGCCTCGTGCCCGTAGACGAACCACGGGCTCAGCTCGGCGGTGAAGGTGACGTTGGTGCGCCTGCGCCGCGCCCGCTCCAGCGCCCGCTCGGCCACCTCGCCGAGATCCACCCGCTCGTAGACGGTTTCGGGCGCGTCCTCGCGGGCCAGGTCGACCAGGTCGCCGACCAGGGTGGACAGCTCCTCGATCTGGGCAACGACATCGGCGCGCAGCTCGGCCATGTCCTCGTCGGGCAGCCGCGGGGCGCCCGGCCTGCCCGAGGCGATGAGCAGTTCCATATTGGTGCGCAGCGAGGTCAGCGGGGTGCGCAGCTCGTGGCCCGCGTCGGCGACGAGCCTGCGCTGGCGATCCCTGGATTCGGCCAGGGCCCGCAGCATCGTGTTGAAGCTTTCCGTGAGCCGGGCCAGCTCGTCGTCGCCGGTGACCGGGATCGGGGTCAGATCGTCGGTGCGGGCGACGCGCTCGGTGGCGGCGGTGAGCCGGGCGATCGGGCGCAGGCCGGTGCGGCCCACCGCGGTGCCCGCCGCGGCGGCCAGCACCACACCACAGGCGCCGACGACGAACAGCAGCCACGCCAGCCGGTCGAGCACCTCGCGGGTGCGATACAGCTTCTGCGAGATGATCAGGGTGGCGCCGGAATGCGTGCGCGCGGCGAGAACCCGCTGGTCACCGACGGTGCGCAGGGACGAACTCAGCTTGCCGTCGGCCACCGCGAGCTCCTGGGCGCCCACCGGCGGGATGGTCTGCTGCGGTGGCATGTACGGCTTGTGGTCGGCGTAGATCAGCGCGACACCGACATCGTTGGAGAACAGCCCGGCCAGCACGATCGACTGGAAGCCCAGCGTCTCGAAGTTGTTGTTGATCATCGTCGCCGCGCGCGCCTCGAGCTGGGCGTCGACGTCGGCGTAGAGGGCGCGCGCCACCATCGCGTAGGCCGCGATGGAGGTGACCGCGACGGCGATGAGCACCACCGAGGCCGCCAGCAGGGTGACCCGCCAGCGCAGCGACACCGAGCGGGTCAGCGGCATCGGCGGACGCATCTCGCTTGCGTCCGCCGGGCGCAGCACCGCGACCGCGGGTTCCTTGGAGGCCATGCCCGCCGCCTACGGAGGGGTCTCGCGCAGCACGTAGCCGACGCCGCGCACGGTGTGGATCAGTCGTTCCTCCCCGTCGGCCTCGGTCTTGCGGCGCAAATAGCCGATGTAGACCTCCAGCGCATTTCCCGAGGTGGGAAAGTCGTAGCCCCAGACCTCTTCCAGGATCCGGCCGCGGGTGAGTACCCGGCGCGGATTGGCCATCAACATCTCCAGCAGCGAGAACTCGGTGCGGGTGAGGCTGATGGCGCGCTCGCCACGGGCCACCTCCCTGGTCACCGGATCCAGCGACAGATCAGCGAACACCATCGCTTCGGAGGCTTCGCCCGGGTCGGGCGCACGTCGGCGCAGCAACGCGCGTAAACGCGCCAGCAATTCCTCCAACGCGAATGGCTTCGGCAAATAATCGTCGGCGCCCGCGTCGAGCCCCGCGACGCGTTCGGAGACCGAATCGCGGGCGGTCAATACCAGAATCGGCAGATCGTCGCCGGTGCTGCGCAGGCGGCGGCACACTTCCAACCCGTCCAGCCGGGGCATCATCACATCGAGCACGAGGGCATCGGGCCTGGCCGCGGCCACTTTTTCGAGGGCGTCCATGCCGTCCACCGCCAGGTCGACGGTGTAGCCGTTGAAGCTCAGCGACCGGCGCAGTGATTCCCGCACGGCGCGATCGTCGTCGACTACCAGAATGCGCATGTGCTCAGTTTGCCGTGACCGACTGAGAACGCACTGAGAGGGTCACGCCCCGCGTGGCGGACCCGGATCGGTGTCGCGGCCTGTCGCTCTTGACAACTCAGAGCGAATCGTCTTTGTGTCAGCGCATATTCGGCGAATTTCCGGGTACACGGCCCGGATTGCCGTTGACCACCCAGCACGGTATCTTTCCTGCGGTAATTGAAGACCTCCAGTTGGTTCTGCGCTCGCATCCTCCGCGACCTCCCCGCGCGGGCCCGGGTCATACGTGGAAGCAGAGGCAACGCACGCGGATGGAACCTGCATCGCGCTCCTGGCAATTCAGCCTGTCGAACTGGTCGGTTACGCGCAAGGTCGGTGTGGTGCTGGTGCTGCCGGTGATGCTGGCGACCACGTTCGCCGTGCTGCGCATCAACAACGAACTGCAAATGATGACCCAGCTCGGCGCGGCGACCGAACAGGCCACCGTCATCCGGCCGGTCGTCAAATTCGCCACCGCGACCGAGCAACTCGCCGTCGCGGCGACCGCCAACTGGGGAGCCATCGCCGACCCGCAGACCGACGCGGCGCTCACCAACTACGACCAGGCGCTCGCCGAGGTGCAGAGCGCGCTGCGCTCGGCCAAGGTCGAGCCCGACATCGCGGCCGAGATCACCGCGGCCACCACGCTGGGCGCCACCCTGCGCAACACCGTGCGCGGCGGCTCCCCGGCGATGGTCGGCGAGCAGACCGACGAGATCGGTGAGCGGATCGGCAACGCCCTCACCAAGACCCCGAAGGTCGACGACTTCGTGGTCCAGCGCTACTTCCTGCAGCTCAGCGCGCTGCACCAGGCGCGAAGGGTGCTCACCCACCAGCGCATGCTGATCGCCACCCCCGACGCGGGCCGCAGCATGGCCGTGCGCGGGCGGATGCTGGTGGAGCTCGGCTCCGAGGCCACCACGATCATGACCTACGCCATGATCATGCCGGAGAACGCGGGCAGCACCGCCGCGCTGCTCGACGCCGTGCAGACCCGCATCGGTGTGCTGAGCCAGAACAACGGCGACCCCACCACCAATCCGGCGCTGCTCAACACCCTGCAGGTCAGCTCCGACACCTACGCCTCGAGCATCGCGTCCCTGCTCGACAACATCGACCACACCCTCGACACCAACACCTCCGACGCGCAGACCAACGCGCTGCGCGAGACCACGCTGGTGCTCGGGATGCTGCTGGCCGGTCTGGCGCTGGCGCTGGCGGTGGCCCGCACCCTGGTCGTCCCGGTGCGCAGGCTGCGCCGCGACGCGCTCGAGGTGGCCCATGTGAAGCTGCCCGACGAGCTGGCCGTGGTGCGCAGCGGCGGCGCGACGCCCGAGATCACCCCGGTGGGCGTGCATTCCACCGACGAGGTCGGTCAGCTGGCCCGCGCCGTCGACGAGATGCACGAGCAGGCGCTGAACCTGGCCGCCGACCAGGCGCGGCTGCGCCTGCAGATCGGCAACATGTTCGAGACGCTCTCGCGCCGCAGCCAGTCGCTGGTGGAACAGCAGCTGGCCCTGATCGAGGAGCTCGAGCACGACGAGGACAACCCGTCGCGGCTGCAGACACTGTTCCGGCTCGACCACCTGGCCACCCGCATGCGCCGCAACGGCGACAACCTGCTGGTGCTCGCCGGTACCGTGCTGCGCCGCGGCCATCTGCCGCCGGTGCCGCTGTCGGACATGCTGTGGAGCGCGGTCTCCCAGGTGGAGGACTACCAGCGCGTCGAGATCGGCAACGTGCCCGACGGCATCGTCGCCGGTGAGTCCGCGGTCGATATCGAGCACCTGCTCGCCGAACTCATCGACAACGCGCTGCGCTACTCGCCGCCGAGCACGTCGGTGGCGGTCATCGTCGGCCGCGCGGTCGACGGCGGCTACCTGATCGAGATCACCGACCGCGGCCTCGGCATGTCGGCCGACGATCTGCAGACCACCAACGACCGGCTCGCCTCCGGTGGTGAGGTCACCATCGAGACCGCCCGCCGGATGGGTCTTTTCGTGGTCGGCAGGCTCGCCAAGCGGCACACGATCACCGTCAGCCTGCGCCGGACCACCACCCAGGCGCCGCAGCCCGGCATCACCGCGAGCGTGCACCTGCCCAGCGCGCTGGTCGCCCCGCCGCCGCCCTCGCTGTCGGGTCCGGCGACGGGTCCCAACCCGATCGTGTCGACCGGCTCGCACGCGCTGGCCACGGCCGCCATGGGTCCGCACGCGCTGACCCCGGCCGACATCACCGGCCCGAACCCGGTCACCGCGCCGAACGGCGCCGCGCCCTACGGTGCGACGCCGACCGGCCCGAATCCGCTGGTGCCGAACCACGACACCGAGCAGACCGACATCGCCAGGCCGCCGTTCACCCCGTCGGGGCTGCCGCAGCGCAGGCCAGCCAACGGCCTGCCGCCGGAGCCCGCCCGCGTCGCGGCGCCGGAGCCGGAACCGGAACCCGACGAGCCCACCGGGCTGTGGGCCGAGCACGAGCACGACACCGACGACCTGCCGGTCCCCGCCGCGCCGGTCCCGCCGCGGGCCGAGCCCGCGCCGCGCCCCGTCGGTCTGCCGCAGCGTGTTCCGGCTTCCGCGCTCACCGAGCTCACCGAGGCGAACCAGGTGCCGCGCAGGCAGGCGCCGGAACCGCGACCCGAGCCGACGCCCGTGCCGCCGTCGGCGCCGGTCCAGTCGCCCGCCCCGGTGCAACAGCCCGTCCAATCGCCGGCGCCGACGCAGCAGCCTGTCCAGTCGCCCGCCCCGGTGCAGCAGCCGGCTCCGGTCGCCGCGGCCGACCCGATGCCGACCTCGAGCACCCGGCTGCAGCCGGTGCCCGGTGAGGCCCCGACCCCGATCTATCAGCGGATGGTCTCGGAATGGCTCGTCGAACCCGCCTCGGCCACTGTCGAATCCGGCGGCAACGGCGCATCATGGAGTTCCCCCGGCGACGCGGGCTGGTCGGCCGCGGCCAGCGCGGGCAATCCGCAGACTTCCTCGCGCACCGTCGGCGGCCTGCCGATCCGTAAACCGGGCGCCCAGCTCGTCCCCGGCGGCTTAGCGCCCGCCGAGGAAGCGGGCGCGCGCGATCCCGAGGAGATCCGCAGCAACTTGACCAGACATCTCAGCGGCGTTCGCAGTGGCCGTGCCGAGATCCAGTACAACGACGGAGGCCTCGAATGAGCAACGCGCATCCCACAGACGAGAATCTGAACTGGTTGGTCGCCCGCTTCACCAGGGACGTGCCCGGCGTTTCGCACGCGGTGCTGGTCTCGGCCGACGGTCTGCTGCAGGCGACCAGCCCGCACCTGCCGTCCGACCGGGCCGAGCAGCTGGCCGCGGTGACCGCGGGCCTGGCGAGCCTGTCGATGGGTGCGGCGCACCTGTTCGACGGTGGCAAGGTGATGCAGTCGATCGTGGAGATGCAGCGCGGATACCTGCTGGTGATGAGCGTCGGAAACGGCTCGCACCTGGCGGTTCTGGCCAACAAGAGCCACGACATCGGCCGCATCGGCTACGAGATGGCGTTGCTCGTCGATCGGGTGGGCTCGGCGGTCACCGCCACCGCCCGCTCCGCCGGCTGAGGTGAGATGTCGAGCCCGTACGGAGCAGAAAACCGGCCGACGACCAGGGTCAGGCCCTACGCGCTGACCTCGGGCCGGACCGAACCCGCCGTCACGCTGCCGCTGGAGGCGGTCGTGGAGACGGTCGCGTACAACATGGAATGGCCCGCAGGAGATCTGCGTACCGAAATCGTGCGACTAGGGACTCATCGGCTCTCGGTCGCGGAAATAGCTGCATACCTCGGCCGCCCACTGGGTATGGTCCGGGTGATGATCGGCGATCTCGTTGTCGGCGGGATTCTTCGAGTGCATTCGACGCTGACCGAGCAGGCGAGCTACGACGAACGCCGATCACTGATGGAGAGGACTTTGCGTGGACTCCGTGGCCTCTGAGGGCATGCGCCCCCCGGCACCCGATCAACGGGTCGCGTCGACGAAAATCGTCGTGGCCGGTGGATTCGGCGCGGGCAAGACCACATTCGTGGGGTCGGTGTCGGAGATCGTGCCGCTGCGCACGGAGGCGATGGTGACCCATTTCTCCGACGGCATCGACGATCTCGCCGAGACGCCGGACAAGGAGACGACCACCGTCGCCATGGACTTCGGCCGCATCGTGCTGCCGGGCAACCTGGTGCTGTACCTGTTCGGCACCCCGGGCCAGAAGCGTTTCTGGTTCATGTGGGACGACCTGATCCGCGGCGCCATCGGCGCGGTGGTGCTGATCGATACCCGCAGGCTGGAGGACAGTTTCGCGGCCGTCGACTTCTTCGAGGCGCGCGGGCTGCCGTTCCTGATCGCGGTGAACCGCTTCCCCAACGCCCCGCGTTTCCCGATCGCCGAACTGCGCGAGGCGCTCTCGGTGCGCGAGGGCATCCCGATCGTCGACATCGACGCGCGCAACGCCGTCGAGGTGCGGCAGGCGCTGGCCGCGGTGACCGAGTACGCCATCGCTCAGCTGGAGCCGCAGCAGTTCGAGGAGGCTGGCCGGCGTGGTTGACGTGCTCGCCGCGACCGACGTCGAGACGTTCGGTCGTGGCTTCGGCATCGCCTGGCTCGCGCTGGCCCTGTCGGTCCTCGGCGCGCTCGTGTCGTTCGCCTGTGTGCGGCACGCCAAGTACTCGCTGCGGTTCCGGCTGGTCTGGCTGACGATGGCCGCGGTCTCGCTCGGCGGGGTGGGCATCTGGCTGGCCGACGCGGTGGCCCTGCTCGCCATCCGGGTGCCCGACAGTGTCATCCGGCTCAATGCCGCGCTCGGCGCGTCGGCGCTGGCCGTCGCGGTCGTCGGCGTGCTGGCCGGCCTGTTGATCGCGGGCCGGGAGCCACAGCTGCCGCGCCTGGTCGTCGGTGGGCTGACGATGGGGCTCAGCGTCGGGCTGTCGATCTATCTGACCCTGGACGCGCTCGAGGTGCAGGGCGGTGTCGACGAGTCGCTCGGCCTGATCGGCCTGGCCATCCTGCTGTCCATCGCGGTGTGCACGGCGATGCTGTGGGCGTTCCAGGTGATCCGCTCGATCCCATTGCGGATCGCGGGGTCGCTGCTGTTCGCGCTCGGCGCCGCGGGCGTCTACTTCTTCGCGATCACCGCGCTGGAGTTCACGATCGATCCGGGCAGCCGGACCCCGTCCGGGTTGCCGCTGTTCGACATGGTGTTCCCGATGTTCGTGATCGGGGCGCTGGGGCTGACAGTGCCGATCACCGCGGTGCTGGTGGCGCCGGATCGGCGCGAAGCCGCGCAGCGGACCGAGGCGCCGCGGCGGCCGGTCGCCGCTCGCTGACCAGCTATCGCCCGGTTTGTCCGGTTGATACCGGACTCCGGGCCCGCTCGCGGAATCCGTGGCCGCGCACCGCGTCCGGCCCGAAAACCGCCCCTGAAGTGGCGATGAGCGGGTTCTCCTTAACCGGAGAACCCGCCCTCCCGCACGAGAGTACATACCCGCCAAGGACTCCGCATCAGTCGTTCGGGAATTTTCCTGTGCGGCAAAACAAACCAGAAGTCCGTTCTGCGCGGTGCAGCAACCATCCGGCAAGCCGCTCGCCGCACTCGGGCCAAGTGGTATGTGTCACATGGTTAACCGGTCGATAGCCCCGCGCCCATCTCCGCACCGTCGGGCGGTCGCGACGCCCGCGGTGATAGCCCCCTGGACAGCCCGACCCGCCGAACCGGCCACCGGCGGCGCGTTCGCCCCCCACACCGCCGTTCCACGGGTTATCGTCGCCGAGGGCGCATTCGTCTCGCCCAGCACATCCAAGGTTCGTTCGAAGGAGTTCGCATGGCCGTCAACGTGGTGCTCGACAAAGTTCTCGACAAGGAATTCGAGAACAAGACGCTGAAGGAAATCCTCGCCGCGCCGCCGTCGGCCCTGGCCGGTCTCACCGAGGCGCACGACAAGCAGCTGCTCGACGCGCTCAAGATCAAGTCCATCGCCGACCTCGGCAGCAACAAGTTCTTCCAGCTCGCGGCCGCCCTGGTCGAACTCGCCGAACGCGAAGGCTGAGTTTATGGCGGCTGGCGCCGCGGGGTTCGCGGCCCCCTGATGCCTCGCGTCCGAGGGGCGATACTTCGGCTTCGCCGGGACGTCTCGCCCCTCGGACGCGAGGCGGGCCGCGAACTGTGACTGTCGCGTTGGGCGCACGCGAACGGCCTGCCGGAGTTATCCGGCAGGCCGTTGCTGTGTCCGATCCCCGATTCGGGTTGTCCCCTCCGAACCAGCTCTCGAACTCCGAGGTGCGGGTGGAATCAGATCCGCGAGGGATCGATCAGACCACGCCGCACGGCTGCCACGATACGGCGTGGCACCCGGTACTCGACACCGCCCACGGTGACCGGGACCAGCTGCGGCGCGGTGGCCTTCCACTGCGAACGCCTGCTGTGGGTGTTGGCGCGCGACATCCTGCGCTTGGGAACCGCCACGGGTCAGCCCTCCTTGCCTGCGCGCGTGCGCTTTCCGTACTTGCGCTCGAACTTCTCCACCCGGCCCTGGGTGTCGAGCACCCGGCTCGCCCCGGTCCAGAACGGGTGCGAATCGGAAGTGACGTCGACCATCAGCAGTGGATAGGTGTTGCCGTCGGTCCATTCGACGGTGCGGTCGGCGGTCGCGGTCGACCGGGTCAGGAACCGCTTGCCGGTGCTCGAATCCTCGAACACCACGGGGTGATAGTCGGGGTGGATGCCCGCTTTCATGACGTTTCTCCTCTCGGATCGGTGCGCTCCCCCGCCGTGGCCGTGGCCTCGGTGGGATCGGCGCAGGGGTCTTCGTGCCAGTCGCCGAAGGGGTCCTCCCACTGGGCGACTCGCTCCGGCGCGCGGTCGACCAGCAGCAGCTCGTCGTCCTCGACCAGCGCCCAGTGCAGGGCGTGCCGGATCTCGGCGGGGTCGGCGTCGTGCGCCAGGATCACCAGCGACACATCGCGGTCACCGAAACGCTCGTCCCAGCGCAGCGCGGCCATCGCCCTGCGGTCCGGGTCGGCGCCCGCCTGCTCCTCGGCGCTCATCGCCGCCAGCCAGCGACCGGCGCCGCCGACCCGCAGGCCACCGCCCGCCGATTCCAGCCACACCACCTGATCCGGCTGGGTGGCCAACCAGATCCGGCCGCGCGCG
Source organism: Nocardia asteroides (assembly GCF_900637185.1). Taxonomy (NCBI): domain Bacteria; kingdom Bacillati; phylum Actinomycetota; class Actinomycetes; order Mycobacteriales; family Nocardiaceae; genus Nocardia; species Nocardia asteroides. The sequence goes on from NZ_LR134352.1 coordinate 6,801,205, forward strand.
GTGACGACACCGTCGAACAGCACATCCAGCGCCTCGTGCAGCCGGACCGGGTGGAACGGCCTGCGCGCGGCGAACTCGATGATCGTGACGCCACAGTCGGTCGTCAGCGGCGGCTGCCCGCGCAGCAGCGGCGCGTGCGCGTCGAAGATCCGGCCGCGGCGCGCGTCGGCGGGGATCCGGGTCAGCAGCGCGCCGATCTCCACGGCGTCGAAGGCGGGCAGCTCGGCGAGCCAGGCCACCGGCGCCGCGGGCGCCATCCGGGCCAGCACGGCGTCGAGCCGCTCGCGCTCGAGCGCGTCGACATCGGTGGTGAGCACCACCAGCGCGTCGGCGAAGTCGACCTGGCCAACGGCCACCTGGGCGACGGTGCGTTCGTCGTCGGCCGCGGCCAGGCCGCGATCGGCCAGCGCCTCGTCGCCGGTGGCGTCGGCCAGCCACTGCTGCCCGTCCAGGCAGGTCAGCACGGCCTCGATGCGCACGTTGCGGCCCGCGGGCCCGTCCACCCGGTCCGCCACGCCGGTAACCTCGACGGTGTCGATCGCGTGGCACAGCGCCTCGGCCTCGATGGCCGGGTCCAGCGCCAGCACGATGCGACGCACGTGCTCACGGGCGGCCAGCGTGCACAGCATCGGCAGCAGGTCGGCGCGCAGCGTGCAGGAGACACAGCCGTGCGCGAGCTCCAGCACCGTGGTGGTGACGGTGCCCGCGGTGCGCACCGTGCGCCGCACCACACCTTCGCGCAGTTCGGCCAGGTCGTGGTGCACCACCACGGTGCCCGCGTCCTCGCTCAGCGTCGCCGCGATGTGCTCCACGCCGGTCATGGCGGGTCCGGAGAAGCCGGCCAGCAGCACGACGGGCGTTCTCCGGTCGGACTGGTCCAGCACCCGAAACCCCTTTCGATAACGATTTTCATTTAACTTGGCCCAACGGTACAGTGCGGAATACCTGTTGTCGAAAATGGTTGTCATACCCATGGAGGGAGGTCGCATGTCGGCCCACTGCCAGGTCACCGGTCGCAAGCCCGGCTTCGGGAAAGCCGTCTCGCATTCGCACCGGCGCACCAACCGGCGCTGGAACCCCAACATCCAGCGCAAGACCTACTACCTGCCCAGCGAGGGCCGCCGCATCACGCTGACGGTCTCCGCCAAGGGCATCAAGACCATCGACCGGGACGGGATCGAGGCCGTGGTGGCCCGCATCCGCGCTCGCGGCGACAAGATCTAGGAGGAGCCCCATGGCCTCGAAATCGACCGACATCCGGCCGATCGTCAAGCTCAAGTCCACCGCGGGGACGGGCTACACCTACGTCACCCGCAAGAACCGTCGCAACGACCCCGACCGGCTGGTCCTGCGCAAGTACGACCCAGTCGTGCGCAAGCACGTCGACTTCCGCGAGGAGCGCTGAGATGGCGAAGAAGTCCAAGATCGCCCGCAACGAACAGCGCCGCGCGATCGTCGAGCGCTATGCCGCCCGGCGCGCCGAGCTCAAGGAGCTCATCCGCAAGCCGGGAACCGGTGACGCCGAGCGCGCCGCCGCGCAGGCCGAACTGCGCAGCCAGCCCCGCGACGCCAGTCCGGTACGATTGCGCAATCGGGATGCAGCCGATGGCCGGCCACGCGGCCATCTCCGGAAGTTCGGCCTCTCCCGTGTTCGTGTGCGCGAGATGGCCCACCGGGGCGAGCTCCCTGGGGTCCACAAATCGAGCTGGTAGACACCCACTGATCTCGTGAGAAGGAACATCGCATGGCAGTGAAGCGAGCACCGTCCAAGAAGGCACGCGCCGAGCAGGGCCGTAAGCCGAAGAAGAACCCGCTGATCGCCGCGGGCATCGAAGTCGTCGACTACAAAGACGTCAACCTGCTGCGCACCTTCATCTCCGACCGCGGCAAGATCCGCAGCCGTCGCGTCACCGGCCTGACCCCGCAGCAGCAGCGTCAGGTCGCCGTCGCGGTGAAGAACGCGCGTGAGATGGCGCTGCTGCCCTTCACCAGCCGGTAGGACGACGAAGACCGAAAAGTGGCCCCGAAGCTGTTGCCTCGGGGCCACTTTCGTTACGCGGGCGATGAGACGCCGCGGTCAGATCGTCACGGGATGGTGAGGACCTGGCCCGCGTTGATCAGGTCCGGGTTGTCGATCCCGGAGGCGTTGGCGATCTCGTGGTAGCGGTTGCCGTCGCCGTAGAAGCGCTCGGAGATGGCCCACAGGGTGTCGCCCGGCTCGACCGTGTAGGTCTGCGCGGCCGGCGGCGGCGGGACCTCCTCGGCGACGGGGGCGGCGGCGACCGGCTCCGGCTCGGCGGCCGGGGCGGGCAGCGGGTTGTCGGTGTTGGTGGCGGTGGCCCACGCGACCGAGTCGTCGGTGCCGTAGAGCACGACGTTGCGGTCGGGCTGCACGACCAGCCGCTCGACGTTCTTACCGGCGGTATCGGTCGCCCAGACGCGCGAGCCGTCGCCCTTGTAGATGACGAAGTCGCCATCGTGCTGCAGGGCCGCGCGCTGCACGTCCTGTCCATGAGTCTGTGCGGCCCACACGACGTTGCCGTCGGGCTCGGTCAGCACAAGGTTGCCGTCCGGCTGCAGGGCCAGGGTGTACGCACCGCCGGTCAGGGACTGTCCCAGTCCCAGTTCTTCGCCTACGCGCAGCGTGTCGCCCACGTTCGTCCTTTCGAAGATCCAGTTGCAGAGCATCCAACAAAGTGACGCCGACCGTATGCCACGGCGCCGCGTCGGAAGCGAATGTAGTCCCCGCCGAGCCGAAATGGGTGAGTTACGCGCAGCGTTCGCGGAAAGTTCACTGTGGCGAGGACCGTGACTAGGATGCCGCACCCGGCCGCGCGAACGCGCGCGCCACGCCGACTAGGCTCGCGCCATGCGAACGATGTCGCGTTTCACCGCCGCCGCGGCCGCCCTGGCCGTGCTGTCCGGCCCGCTCACCGCGTGTTCGAGCTCCGATGACGCTGCACCCCAATCCAATTCGACGACAGCCGGCGCCCGGCCGGAGGACGGCAACGCGAGCCTCGGCCACCGCTTCACCGCCGATCCCACCATCGTCGACCCCCATCCCCTCCCCTTCACGTCGTGGACCCGGCTCAGCGACAACACGATCGGCGTCAATTTCCAGACCGGTAACCCGGAGTGCTTCGGCGTCGACGCCACCGTCACCGAATCCACCGACGCGGTGACGGTCGCGCTGCGCGCGGGTACCAGGGCCGACGCGGTGGGCAAGATGTGCACGATGAACGCCGTCTTCGGCACCATCGACATCACGCTGAAGGCGCCACTCGGCAGCCGTCAGGTGATCGACGCCGAATAGCGAAAACGGGTGCCGCACCGAGGATTCGGTGCGGCACCCGTGGGCTTTCGCCGTAACTCAGTGCGCGAAGTGGCGCGCTCCGGTCAGGTACAGCGTGACGCCGGCTTCCTTGCACAGCTCGACGGTGTCCTTGTCGCGGATCGAGCCACCGGGGTGCACGATCGCGCGCACGCCCGCGGCCATCAGGATCTGCGGACCGTCGGAGAACGGGAAGAACGCGTCGGAGGCCGCGACCGACCCCTTGGCCCGCTCGCCCGCGCGCTCGACCGCGAGCTTGCAGGAGTCGACCCGGTTGACCTGGCCCATGCCGACGCCGACAGCGGCGCCGTCGTCGGCCAGCAGGATGGCGTTCGACTTCACGGCACGGCAAGCGCGCCAAGCGAATTCGAGATCGGCCAGGGTGGTGGCGTCGGCCGGATCGCCGGCGGCCAGGGTCCAGTTGGCCGGGTCGTCGCCCGGGGCGTCGAGGACGTCGCGGTCCTGCAGCAGCGCGCCGCCGCTGATCGGACGCAGCTCCACGCCCTTGCGCTGCGGCGGCTGGGCCACCAGCACGCGCACGTTCTTCTTGCGCGCCAGCACCTCCACCGCGCCGGGCGCGTAGCCGGGCGCCACGATGACCTCGGTGAAGATCTCGGCGACCTGCTCGGCCATCTCGACGCTGACCTCGCGGTTGGCCGCGATCACGCCGCCGTACGCGCTGACCGGGTCGGTGGCGTGCGCCTTGCGGTGCGCCTCGGCGATGTCGGTGCCGACGGCGATGCCACACGGGTTGGCGTGCTTGATCACCGCGACGGCGGGCTCGTCGAAGTCGAAGGCGGCGCGCCAGGCGGCGTCACCGTCGGTGTAGTTGTTGTACGACATCTCCTTGCCGTGCAGCTGCTCGGCCTGGGCTATACCGACGGTGCCGTCGTTGCCGGTGTACAGCGCGGCGGCCTGGTGCGGGTTCTCGCCGTAACGCAGCACCGCGGCGCGCTCCCACGAACCGGCGACCCAGCCCGGGAACTGCTCGGTCTCGGGCTGCACGGCGGGCACGGCGACCGAGCCCATCCAGCTCGCGACGGCCACGTCGTAGCTCGCGGTGTGCTGGAAGGCCTTGGCGGCCAGCGCGGTCCGCTCGGCCAGGGTGAACCCGCCCGACTTCACCGCGGCGAGCACGTCGTCGTAGTCGGTCACGTCGACCACCACGCCCACCGACGGGTGGTTCTTGGCGGCGGCGCGCACCATCGACGGGCCGCCGATGTCGATCTGCTCGACGCACTCGTCGATGCTCGCGCCGCTGGCCACGGTCTGGGTGAACGGGTAGAGGTTCACCACCACCAGCTGGAACGCCTCCACGCCGAGCTCGACGAGCTGGTCGACGTGCTCGGGGCGGCGGGTGTCGGCGAGGATGCCTGCGTGCACGCGCGGGTGCAGCGTCTTCACGCGGCCGTCGAGGGTCTCCGGGAAACCGGTCAGGTCCTCGACCTTGGTGACCGGAATGCCCGCCTCGGCGATCTTGCCCGCGGTCGAACCGGTCGACACCAGTTCCACGCCGGCGGCGTGCAGTCCGGTGGCCAGCTCGACGAGCCCGGTCTTGTCGTAGACGCTCACCAGCGCCCTGCGGATCGCCTTACGTTCACTCACCGGCGTGCTCGCTCATCTGGAATTTCTGCCTTTCGTCCGTCGGAGACAATGCCTCGCGTCGCGACAGCGGCGATGACCTCCGCCAGCAACCGTCGCTCGACAACCTTGATGCGCTCGTGCAGGGTGGCCTCGTCGTCGCCGGGCAGCACGTCGACCGCCTCCTGCGCGAGGATCGGGCCGGTGTCGACCCCGCCGTCGACCAGGTGCACCGTGCAGCCGGTGACCTTGGCGCCGTAGGCGAGCGCGTCGCGCACCCCGTGCGCGCCGGGGAACGCGGGCAGCAGCGCGGGATGGGTGTTGATGAACCGGCCGCCGAAACGCTCCAGGAACGCGGGGCCGACGATCTTCATGAAACCGGCGGAGACCACCAGGTCGGGCCGGAACGCGTCGACGGCCTCGGTGAGCGCGACGTCCCAGGCGGACCGGTTGGGAAAGTCCTGCACGGCGACCCGGAAGTGCTCGATGCCCGCGGTCTCGGCGTGCTCGGTGGCCTGGCACACGCGGTCGACGCCGACCGCGACGATCTTCGCGGGGAATCCGGGCTCGCGCGCGGCCGCGAGCAGCGCGTTCAGCAGCGAGCCGGTGCCCGAGGCGAGGACGACGACGGTGGCCGGGGTCCCTGCGGGCTTCCACTGGGCAAACGAGGACGTCAGCGCTCTACTCCTGCGTTGGTCGGGCGGCGGCGATCGGCGATACCGCCGGGTCGAGCTTAACGACCGGTGGTCTTGTCACCTTCCGGCAGGTCCGACTCGACGACCTCGGCGTCGACGATGTCGTCGGCGGGCCGGTCCGCCGAGCCGGGCGCGGCGATGCTGACCTCGACGTCGTCGTCGATGTCCTCGACGAGTTCGGCGTCGACTTCTACGGCGGGCTCGTCCTCGTCGTCGTAGTCGTCGTACTCGTCGTCTTCTTCGTCGTCGTAGTCGTAGTCGTCGTAGTGATCGTCCTCGTCGTAGTCGTCGTACTCGTCGAGGTCGTCGTAGCTGTCGTAGTCGTCGACGGCGGGTGCGGCCGGGGCGAGGAAGCGGCGGGCGAAGACCATGCCCACGAAGCCGCCGAAGCCGAACCAGGTGACCATGAGCACCACCAGCATCGGCAGGTCGACGCCCACCCAGCCGACGGCGCCGAGCTGACCACCACCGAGGATCGCGAGCACGAGGAAGGTCAGCGTCGACAGGCCCGCGGAGGTGAGCGTCGCCCAGGGCGCGCCGGGACGGTCGTCGCTGGTGCGCCCGAGTTCGATCCCGCCGAGCACCCCCACGGCGAGCGGCACCAGCAGCAGCACCGGCCACCACGCGGCGGCCGGGCCCTCGGGCAGCGGGATGAGCGCGGGCAGCGCGGGCACCTGCCCCGCGCTCACGCCGAACAGCCCGACCGAGCCCGCCCCGAACTGCACGGCGGCACCGCTGAGCAGCCCGGCCGCGGCGATCACCACATTGGGCAGGTACAGCAGCGACAGCAAGGTCATCCCGAGCACGTCGGTGGCGTTGTGCGCCTGCTGATACGCGCCGTCGAGCCGGGACAGATGGGTGAAGAACGAGACGGCCGTGGCCAGCGCGGCGCAGCCCAGCATCCGCAGCACGGTGCGGCGGGCCGCGCGGGCGCCGAGCACCGCCCACGCCGGGATCTCGACCGGAACCAGCGCGCAGATCGCGGGCAGCGCCCGGCTCGCGATGCCCGCCGCGGCCGCGCCGAGGTACAGCGCGAACACCCAGCCGAACGCCGTCAGCGGGCCGGGCGGTTCGAGTGGGGTGACGCCGGCCGCGTCACCGGTGACGGCCAAGCAGACCGCCGTCACCAGCATCGGTCCGGCCAGCACGGCCGCGGCCAGCCAGCCCAGGTCGACGGGGGTGGGCCGCTTGGGGACCGCGCGCGCGCATTCGCGCGCGGCCAGCCAGACCAGCACCGCGGTCGGCACCAGCGGCAGCAGGCCGAGGGTGGTGCGGCCGACGGTGAGCGGAATCTGGTGCGCGGCCAGCCAGGTGGCGGCGACCGCGCCCGGCGCGCTGGTCAGCTCGGTACCTGCGGTCAGCATGACCACCAGAACCAGCACGATCGTCGCCGTCATCGCGCAGATGGTCGGCCGGGCCGCGACCAGCAGCAGCGTCCGCGCCCGCTCGGGCGACAGCGACCACCAGGGCGGTTCGTGACCGTGCCCGGTCTGCGATGCGGTGGCCGCCCCGTCGCCGCGCGACCCGGAGGTCCGGCGCACGAGGGCGTTACGGGAGCTCATGACAATTCAGCGTGGCAGCTTCCCCGGCGGCCGCGGGGCAGGCGCGCCGCGAGCCCACAGGCGGACCTGTGGGCTCGCGATGCATCCGATGCCACGCGCGGCGGCCGTCGTTTCTACTTGTTGTCGTCGCTCGGACGGAACGCGGTGGTCGCGTCCGACGCCGGATCGGCGTTCTGCTCGCCTCCGAACGGCGAGCCGGCACCCGGCTGCTGACCCGGCTGCCCGTAGGACGGCGCGCCGAACGGCTGCCCCTGCTGCTGACCGGCCTGCGGCTGACCACCGAAGTTCTGGGTCGCGCTCTCGTCCGGACGCGGCTGTGCCTGCGGCGCACCGCCGTACGGCGAGGGCTGCTGCGGCGCGCCGTACTGCTGGCCGTAGGGCGACTGCTGCTGCGGCTGACCGTAGGACGGCTGCTGCGGCTGGCCATAGGACGGCTGAGCCTGCGGCACCGACGGCTGGCTCTGCTGGCCGTACGGCGAGGCGGCCGGGTACTGACCGCCGGTCTGGCTCTGGCCGTAACCCTGCTGACCGTAGGCCTGCTGACCGGTGGTCTGGCCGTAGCCCTGCTGGCCGTAACCCTGCTGCTGGCCGTACTGCCCGTACTGACCCGGCTGCTGCTGCGGCTGCGCCGGCTTGGGCGCGGGCGGCTTGATGATCCCCAGCCCGAACAGCAGGCCGACGACCGCGGCGGCCGCGGTGAGCAGCGCGAACACGATCACGATGTAGGCGCCGAACTCCAGCTCGACACCGTCGGGCAGCGAGAACGACAGCGCGAGCACACCGAACAGACCGGCCACACCGGTCGCGGCGGCGGCGCCGAGCAGATTCTGCTTGGGCAGCAGCGAGACCGCGGCCAGCAGACCCGCCACCAGCACGATGGTCAGCGTCGCGGCGCCACCGAAGTAGGCGAACAGGCTGTCGGTCTCGTCGCTGCTGACGGTGGTGCCGCCCAGCGTCACCGGCTTGGCGCCGACGAACGGCAGGAAGCCGAGCAGGAACGTCAGCACGCCGAGGCCTGCGGTGGCCGCGGTCAGAATGAACGGCAGCCCTTTGCCATCCGCGGTGGTCGCGGTCGATGGCGCAGCCGCGGCGGCACCGGTGCTCGGGCCCTGGCTGGGCGCGGCGGGTGTCGCGGGTGCGTTGTACCCGGAGCCCCCGGTCGGGTAGGACATGTCGTCGTCTCCTTGTCGAGTCGTGCGCATCGGTCGCGTCGAACTGACTGGTGCTGATCTGGTATCTGACGCTACTGCACGCCGCTCCCGCGGTCACCACCTACCGATCCCGCCTGTGGATAAATCGACGAAGGCCGCCTCCGTCAAACATGGAGGCGGCCTTCGGCGGGTGTGAGATCGATCAGGCGGAAGCGATCGACGCCTTCTCCAGGATCTCGCGGGCCAGCGCGGCGGTGGCGGACGGCGTCTTGCCGACCTTCACGCCCGCGGCCTCCAGAGCCTCCTGCTTGGCCTGCGCGGTACCGCCGCCGCTGGAGACGATGGCGCCGGCGTGGCCCATGGTCTTGCCCTCGGGCGCGGTGAAACCGGCGACGTAGCCGACGACCGGCTTGGTGACGTTGGCCTTGATGTAGGCCGCGGCACGCTCTTCGGCGTCGCCACCGATCTCGCCGATCATGACGATGATCTTGGTCTCCGGGTCCTTCTCGAACGCCTCGATGGCGTCGATGTGGGTGGTGCCGATGACCGGGTCGCCGCCGATGCCGATCGCGGTCGAGAAACCGAAATCGCGCAGCTCGTACATCATCTGGTAGGTCAGGGTGCCCGACTTCGACACCAGGCCGACCGGGCCCTTGCCGGTGATGTTGTTCGGGGTGATGCCGACCAGCGCCTCGCCGGGGGTGATGATGCCGGGGCAGTTCGGGCCGATGATGCGGGTCTTCTCGCCCTTCTCCACGTTGTAGGCCCACGCGTAGGCGGAGTCCTGCACCGGGATGCCCTCGGTGATGACCACGAGCAGCGGGATCTCCGCGTCGATGGCCTCGATGATGGCGTCCTTGGAGAAGGCGGGCGGCACGAACGCGATGGAGGTGTCGGCGCCGGTCTTCTCCATGGCCTCGGCCACGGAAGCGAACACGGGCAGCTCGATCTCGTTGCCGTCTTTGTCGGTGTGGGTGACCGTGGTGCCGGCCTTGCGGGCGTTGACGCCGCCGACGATGTTGGTGCCCGCCTTCAGCATCAGCGCGGTGTGCTTGGTGCCCTCGCCGCCGGTGATGCCCTGGACGATGACCTTGTTGTCCTTGTTCAGGAAGATGGACATGTCAGTGTTCCTTACTTGGCGGTGAACGCGAGTTCGGCAGCCTTGTCGGCGCCTTCGTCCATGGTCTGGGCCAGGGTCACCAGCGGGTGGTTGGCCTCGGCGAGGATCTTGCGGCCCTCCTCGACCTTGTTGCCGTCGAGACGGACGACCAGCGGCTTGGTGGCCGCGTCGCCGAGCACCTCGAGGGCGCCCACGATGCCGTTGGCGACCGCGTCGCACGCGGTGATGCCGCCGAAGACGTTGACGAACACGCTCTTGACCTGCGCGTCGCCCAGGATGACGTCCAGGCCCGCTGCCATCACGGCCGCCGAGGCGCCGCCGCCGATGTCGAGGAAGTTGGCCGGCTTCACGCCGCCGTGGTTCTCGCCCGCGTAGGCGACGACGTCCAGGGTCGACATGACCAGACCGGCGCCGTTGCCGATGATGCCGACCTCACCGTCGAGCTTGACGTAGTTGAGGTCGTTCTCCTTGGCCTTGAGCTCGAGCGGGTCGGTCGCGTCGACGTCGGCGAACTCGAGGTGGCCGGGCTGACGGAACTCGGCGTTCTCGTCCAGGGTGACCTTGCCGTCGAGGGCGAGGATCTCGTCGCCGGGGGTGCGCACCAGCGGGTTGACCTCGACCAGGGTGGTGTCTTCCTTGGTGAAGACCTCCCACAGCTTCTGGATGGTCACGGCCGCGGCGTCGAGCACCTCGGCGGGCAGGTGGCCCTTCTCGGCGATCTCACGGGCGAAGGCCAGGTCGACACCCTTGACGGCGTCCACCGGGACCTTGGCCAGGCGCTCGGGGGTCTTCTCGGCGACCTCTTCGATCTCCATGCCGCCCTCGACCGAACACATGGCCAGGTAGGTGCGGTTGGAGCGGTCGAGCAGGAAGGAGATGTAGTACTCCTCCGCGATGTCCTTGGCCTCGGCGACAAGGAGCTTCTTGACGATGTGGCCCTTGATGTCCAGGCCCAGGATGTTCTGCGCGTGCGTGAACGCGTCCTCCGGGGTGGCGGCGTACTTGACGCCACCCGCCTTGCCGCGACCGCCCACCTTGACCTGCGCCTTGACCATGACAGGCTTGCCGATTTCCTCGGCAATGGCGCGTGCTTCTTCGGCCGTGTCGCAAACGCGGCCCTCCGACGAAGGCACTCCGTGCTTAACGAAGAGCTCCTTCGCCTGATATTCGAAGAGATCCATGTACTCACCGTCTCGTCTGCGTTGCTATGACAACGTCTTTGTTGGCGGCCCGACGTCGGTAGCGGGTCGGGTCGGACTCTAACCAGTCACATGGAGGGCCAATCGGCCACATTCATCCTAAGTGGCGCAGGTCACGACGGGTGAGGGGAGGTCGGAAAAACCGCTGGCCAAGGCTACTGGCGAGTAGTTTTCGGGGCTTTTCCGACGCCGTGGCAGGTCGGAACATGTAAAGCCGCGACACCTCACGATCTACTACCTTATGTAGTCGACACACCTCACCCGGAGCGCCGGAAAACCGTGAGAACTCACGTTGCGTTACGGTGACGAATCTCACACGATAGGATAGGTTTTCGGACAGCGCTTGCCACTCTGCAATCGCTTCGTTACCGTCAATGCGGTCGAAGTCACAACCAGGTCACGACAACCAGGTCACGACTGGCAAGTCAGGACTGAGGAGGACGACAAGCTTGAGGCACGTCAGCACTCGCTTGGATCAGCCGTCGGCGATTCGGCGCAGCCGATGAACCACCGCTCCACCTTCACAGTCGAAAATCGTTCGAACTCCGGCCACCGTTACCGGTACGCCGACGAGTACACCTCGCATCCGCAGGGCCGTCGCGCGCCCGCCGCGGCGCCCGAGACGGCGTGGCCGCAGCAGGACATGTGGAACGACCAGCACACCTGGTCCGACAACAGCGCCTGGACCCCCGCCGAGGACGAATGGACCCCGGACGAGTCCCACACCTATGACTCCGGCGCCTACGCCACCTCGTGGGAACCCACCCCCACCGCCGAGACCACCGACGAGCCCGGTCCGCGCCGCGCCGAGCGCAAGGGTGGCGCCCACCGCGTTCCCGCCCCGCCCGCCGCGCTGAAGGGCCGCGCCGCGGTCATCGCGGTCGCCGCGGGCGCGGTCGTCGCCGCGGGCCAGGCCGCCATGGCCGACCCGGGTCAGCCCGCGCACGGCGTGGACTACGAGGCCGCGGGCCAGATCCACGAGATCGCCGCCCAGTCGATGAGCACCGCCGACATCGACGGAAACACCACCGGCGCCTCGGTTCTCGACGCGAGCACGGTCGCCGACAAGAGCCACTTCGACGACATCCTGGCCAAGGGCCAGAAGTTCGCCGAAGACCTGGCCGCGCAGGAATCGGCGAAGCTACGGCCGCTGTTCGCCAAGTTCACCTCGGGCAACTACACCTCCGGCTTCGGCGCCCGCTGGGGCGTGCAGCACCTCGGCATCGACGTCGCCGGGCCGATCGGCACCCCGATCTACTCGGTCGCCGACGGCACCGTCATCGAAGCCGGTCCGGCCTCCGGTTTCGGGATGTGGGTGCGCGTCCTGCACGACGACGGCACCGTCACCATCTACGGCCACATCGACACCGCCACGGTCTCGGCCGGCGAGCGCGTCATGGCCGGCGACCAGATCGCCACCATGGGCAACCGCGGCTTCTCCACCGGCCCGCACTGCCACTTCGAGGTTTGGCTCAACGGCACCGACAAGATCGACCCGGTGCCGTGGCTGGCCACCCGGGGCATCAGCCTCGGCGGCCTGCGCGACTGAGCAGCCGCTCCGCGTCTTCTGGCGCGTCGATCAGTTGTCGCGTGATCAGTAGCACGCTTCCGCTGAGTTGGTGGTCGGGCTAGCGTTCCAGTCATGGCTGGTACGACGAAGTACACGCAGTTCATCGCTCTCCCACCGGAATCGGTGTGGAGTGTGCTCGGGGATCTCACGCAGTGGCCGGAATGGAATCCGGGAGTGCGGTCGGTGCGGATGCACGGACCGACCGCGGTCGGCGCCACCGGTGACTATCTGCCGAACGGCACGGTCGGCGCGCGGATCCACGGTCGCTTCGGAAAATCGTTCACCGTGCGGACGTTCGTGCCGGAGCGGGAACTGCGCATCGAACAGCCCGAGCCCGCCGGGAGCATGCACCTCACCTGGCGGCTCACCCCGCGCGACGGCGGCACCGAGATCAGTCAGGAGCTGCGGTTCACCGGCGCCTCCGCCGGGGCGGCCCGCGCGATCGTGCGGCCCTTCGTCGAAACCGATGCGCGGGTGAACTTCTCGCGGCTGGCACGGCTGGCCGGACTCGTCCCCGCCGCCGACGCGCTCACCGTGGTCATCGCCGGTGGCACCGGCGCCCTGGGCACCCAGATCGCGGCCGACCTCACCTGCCGGGGACAGCGGATCACCCTGCTCACCCGCCGCCGCAACCCCGCGCTGCCGTTCCGGCAGACCGAATGGGACGGGCGCTCGGTCGGCGCCTGGGCCGCCGAACTGCGCGAACCCGGCCCGCTCGCGGTGATCAACCTCGCGGGCAAACTGGTCGACTGCAGGCCCACCGAGCGCAATATCGCCGAGCTGCGCTCCAGCCGGGTGGATTCCACCGCCGCGCTCGTCGCCGCCGCGGGTCTGCGCGACACTCCGGTCGACTACTGGGTGCAGGCGAGTACCACCGCCATCTGGTCCGACGCGGGCGAGACCCGGTGCACCGAGACCACTCCCCTGCCGGTCGGCCTGCCGCAGATGACCGGCGTCGCCCAGCCGTGGGAGGAGACCTTCGACCCCGCCCGCGCCGAGCACTGGACGATCCTGCGCACCTCCATCGTCCTCGACCCCGACGCCCCCGCCCTCAAACGCCTCGCCCAGCTCACCAAGGCGGGTCTCGGCGGCCGCGTCGGCCCTGGCGACCAGTGGTTCAGCTGGATCCACATCGAGGACTGGCTGGCGATCGTCCGCGCCTCGCTCGGCCTCGATCCCGGCCGCACGCTGCCCGGCGGCATTCTCGTCGCCGCCACCGAATTCCCGGTCCGCAACGCCGAACTCATGGCCACCCTGCGGCGCCTGCTGCACCGGCCGCCGTCCCCGCCCACCCCGGCGGCGATGCTGAAGGTGGGTGCGGTGGCCCTGCGCACCGATGCGGCCCTCGGCCTCACCGGCCGCCACGCCACCTCCGAGGTCCTGCGCGAAGCGGGCTTCGTGTTCCGCTTCCCCACCCTGGACGAGGCCCTCGCCGACCTGCTACCGCACTGACTAGAGCTTGACGATGGTCCGGCTGAACTGAGGAATCAGCCGGATCTTTCCCGCGGTGCCGAAGTCGATGGTGACGGTAGCCAGCGGCCCGACACCGTCGGCGGCGACCACCCGGCCCAGGCCGTACTTGTCGTCGCTGACCCGATCACCCACGGCCAGTACCAGATCGGTGTTGTTGCGCTTGACCGGGCCGCCGGGCGCGGGCCTGCGCGACCCGGTGCCGCCGCGCACGCCGGGACGCTGATCCCAGCCGTCGCCCCGGGTCCAGTCGCGTTCGAAACCGCCGCTGTCCTCGCGCCTGCGGCCGCGCTGCACCGGCGACACCACCGGCTCCAGCCTGCGCCAATCCAGCAGATGCTGCGGGATCTCCTGCAGGAAACGGGATTCCGGATTCGACACCGGCTGCCCCCAGCCCGAGCGCACCACCGCGCGCGACAGGTAGAGCCGCTGCCGCGCCCGGGTGATGCCCACATACGCGAGCCTGCGCTCCTCGGCCAGCTCCGTCGGATCGCCCAGCGCCCGCATGTGCGGGAACTGCCCGTCCTCCCAGCCGGTCACGAAGACCACCGGGAACTCCAGGCCCTTGGCGGTGTGCAGGGTCATCATGGTGACCACGCCCGAGCCCTCGTCCGGGATCTGGTCGGTATCGGCCACCAGCGACACCCGCTCCAGGAAGGCCGCCAGCGAACCGGGTTCGGGCTCACCGTCGCCCGCCTCGGGCAGCAGCCCCTCCTCGCGCGCGGCCTCGGCGTTGTTGAAGGCCTCGGAACTGAATTCGCGGGCCACGCTGACCAGTTCGTTGAGGTTGTCGAGCCGGGCGCCGTCCTGCGGGTCGTCGGAGGCTTCCAGCTCGGCGCGGTAGCCGGTGCGGTCGAGCACCGCGTCGACCACATTGCCCACGTCGGGGTATTCGCTGTCGGCGCGCTGCCCGGCCGCGCGGATCTCGTCGAGCAGGTCGAGGAATCCGGCGATGGCGCGCTGGGCCCTGGTGTTCAGCAGGGCGACCTTGCCGTCGGCGGCGTCGCGCAGCGCGGCCGCGAAACCGATGTCGCGCTGCTCGGCGTGCACCGCCACGCAGGCCTCGGCGCGATCGCCGATGCCGCGGCGCGGGGTGTTGAGGATGCGGCGCAGGCTCACCGCGTCGTCGGGGTTCTCCAGCACGCGCAGGTAGGCCACCACATCGCGGACCTCCTTGCGCTCGTAGAAGCGCACGCCGCCGACGACCTTGTACGGCAGGCCCATCCGGATGAAGATCTCTTCCAGCGCCCGTGAGTTGTTGTTGGTGCGGTAGAACACCGCGACGTCGCCGTAGTTGGCCTCGCCCGCGTCGACGAGCTTGTCGATCTCCTTGGCGACGAAGGCCGCCTCGTCGTGCTCGTTGTCGGCGACATAGCCGGTGATCAGTTCACCCTCACCGGAATCGGTCCACAGCTTCTTCTCCCTGCGCCCCTCGTTGCGCGAGATCACCGCGTTGGCGGCGGAGAGGATGTGCTGGGTGGAGCGGTAGTTCTGTTCCAGCAGAATGGTTTCAGCATCCGGGAAATCGCGCTCGAATTCCTCGATGTTGCGGATCGTCGCGCCGCGGAAGGCGTAGATCGACTGATCGGCGTCACCGACGACGCACAGTTCGCTGGGCTCGACGCCGGATTCCTCGGCGGCGTCGGCACTGTGATGGCCGACGAGTTCACGCACCAGCACGTACTGCGCGTGGTTGGTGTCCTGGTACTCGTCGACGAGGACGTGCCGGAACCGGCGCCGGTAGTACTCGGCCACCTGCGGGTGGTTCTGCAGCAGGGCGACCGTCTCGCCGATGAGGTCGTCGAAGTCCATCGCGTTGGCCGCGCGCAACCGCTTCTGATACTCGGCGTAGACGCGGGCCACCAGCGCGGGCAGTTCGGTCTCGTCGGCCTCGGCGTCGGCGGCGGCCTGTTCGGGGCCGATGAGTTCGTTCTTCAAGTTGGAAATCGCGGTCGCCAGCAAACGCGCCGAATACTTCTTGGTGTCGATGTCGAAATCGCGGCTGATCATCGTGAGCAGCCGGCGCGAATCGTCGGCGTCGTAGATGGAGAAATTCGAATTCAGGCCGGGCAGCAGCGCGGCCTGCATCCGCAGAATCCGCACGCAGCTGGAATGGAACGTGGAGACCCACATGCTGGCCGCGCGCGGGCCGACCAGCCCGGCCACCCGCTCGCGCATCTCCGCGGCCGCCTTGTTGGTGAAGGTGATCGCCAGGATCTGCCCGGTGTGCACGCCGCGCGCCGCGAGCAGGTAGGCGATGCGGCGGGTGAGCACGGCCGTCTTGCCCGAGCCGGCGCCCGCCACGATCAGCAGCGGCGAACCGGCGTGCACGACCGCGGCCCGCTGCTGCGGATTGAGCCCGTCGAGCAGGCGCTCGGTCTCCTCGGCCCGGCGCTGCTCGCGCTCCTTGCGGCGCTGCTCCTGCTCGGCGCTGTGCCGGGCCGCCGCCTCCGCCAGACCGCCGCCGGACGTGCCGGAACCACCGCTGTCACGACGCGATAGTTCCGCGGGCGCGGGTTCGCTGGGATCGGCGGCTGAGGCGTGGGGAGCGACCGTGATATCCATCGTCTGTCCACGCTACCGGCGGGCACCGACAGGCACCGAACCGCCGGGTTCTCAGCTGATTCACAAACACAACTGTTTTGCATAGTTACATGCCCGTGGCACACTGGGCCTCATGGTCAGTGCATCGCCGCATGCCCGGATCGGCATCCGATCCGATATCGTGGCGTCGGCGCGGCTTTTTGCGCACTCCCGGGGGGATCACGTACCGCCCATCGGGAAAGTTTCAGGGTGAAAGAACAGATCGGGTAACGGGCCGTGCGGCCGGACCGATCCCAGTTCTGACACGAGGAGATGAATGATGAGCACCCCTGCTACGACCACCGGGTCCGATTCGGCGCTGCCGCAATCCGAGGCGGAGATCGAGAAGCTCCGTCTCGAGATCGACCAGCTCGATGCCACGATCCTCGCCGCGATCAAACGCCGGAGCGAGATCTCGCGCATCATCGGTCGCACCCGGATGGCCTCCGGCGGTCCGCGGCTGGTCCACAGTCGCGAGATGAAGGTGCTCGAGCGCTTCAGTGAGCTCGGCCAGGAGGGGCACACCCTCGCCATGCTCCTGCTGCGACTCGGTCGCGGACGCCTCGGCCGCTAGGGCCACCACCAGCCACGCGGCGGGCAACCAGCTCGCCGCTTCCACAAAGCCGCCCCGGGTGCGACACCATCCCCGGGGCGGTTTCGTGTCTCAGGTCAGGGCGATGTACTTGGTGTTCAGGTATTCCTCGATGCCCTCGATGCCGCCCTCACGGCCGAAGCCCGATTCCTTGACGCCACCGAACGGCGCCGCCGGGTCGGAGATGACACCGCGGTTCACCCCGACCATGCCCGTCTCCAGTCCCTCCGCGACCCGCAGCGCGCGGTCCAGATCCCGGGTGTAGACGTAGCTGACCAGGCCGTATTCGGTGTCGTTGGCCGCGGCCAGGCCCTCCTCCTCGGTGTCGAAGGCGACGATCGGGGCGACCGGCCCGAACACCTCCTCGCGCAGGATGCGGGCCGCGGGCGGGACATCGCCGAGCACCGTCGCGGGGTAGAACCAGCCGGGTCCGCCGGGCGCCTTGCCACCCAGCAGCAGCTGCGCGCCGGCCGCCACGGCGTCCTCGACCAGGTCGCTGACGATCTCGCGCTGGTCCTCGCTGACCAGCGGCCCCAGCGTGCTGGCCGGGTCGGTGCCGGGGCCGAGCACCACGGTGTCGGTCATGGCCGCGACCAGCTTGGTGGTGAACTCGTCGAGCACCCCGCGCTGCACGTGGAACCGGTTGGCCGCGGTGCACGCCTCGCCGCCGTTGCGCAGTTTGGCCTGCATGGCGCCGGCCACGGCCGCGTCGATGTCGGCGTCGTCGAACACGACGAAGGGCGCGTTGCCGCCCAGCTCCATGGAGGTGCGCAGGAGCTTGTTCGCGGAGGCCGCGACGAGCTTCTTACCGACTTCGGTCGAGCCGGTGAAGGTGAGCTTGCGCAGGCGCGGATCGTCGAGCAGCGGGCCGGTGACGGCACCGGAACGGCTCGTCGTGACCACCGACAGCACCCCGTCGGGCAGTCCGGCCTCGCTGCACAGCCTGGCCAGCGCCAGCATCGTCAGCGGGGTGGCCGACGCGGGCTTGACGATCATCGTGCAGCCGGCGGCGAGCGCGGGGCCGATCTTGCGGGTCCCCATGGCGAGCGGGAAGTTCCACGGCGTGATCGCCAGACACGGACCGACCGGTTGTTTCGCCACCATGATCCGGCCCGTGCCCGAGGGCGCGTGCAGGTAGCGGCCGTGCACGCGCACCGCCTCCTCGCTGAACCAGCGGAAGAACTCGGCGCCGTAGCGGACCTCGTTGCGGCTCTCGGTGAGCGCCTTGCCCATCTCCAGCGTCATCAGCAGCGCGAACTCCTCGGCCCGCGCGGTGAGCTGATCGAAGACCGCGCGCAGGATCTCGCCCCGCTCCCGGGACGGGGTCGCCGCCCACGCCTCGCCCGCCGCCGCGGCCGCGTCGAGCGCGCGCATCGCGTCGTCCGGCGTCGCGTCGGCGACCTCGGCGATCACCGATCCGTCGGCGGGGTTGTGCACCGCGAAGGTGCCCCCGCCCGTCGCCGGAACCGGCCCGGAGCCGATCCACAAACCCTTCGGTACGAATTCCACTACGTCACGTTCGGACACCATGCCGCCAGCGTAGGCCGAGCACACCCGACTGCGGGGCCGGACCGGACCGGACGCTGTAATGTCGGCTGACGTGACCAGCGACATCACCGCGTCGGCGGCCTGGCAGGCCCTGGCAGACAATCACCGCAGCGTCGCACCCGTGCACCTGCGCCAGCTGTTCGCCGACGACCCCAAGCGCGGCAGCGAACTGACCCTGCAGGTCGCCGACCTGCACATCGACTACAGCAAGCATCGCGTGACCCGCGAAACCCTGCGTCTGCTGGTCGAACTCGCCGAGACCGCGGGCGTGCCGGAGCGGCGCGACGCGATGTACTCCGGCGCCCACATCAACACCTCCGAGGACCGCGCGGTCGGCCATATCGCCCTGCGGCTGCCCGACGGCGACCAGCTGTGCATCGACGGCACCGACGCCGACGCCGAGGTGCACGACGTGCTGCGCCGGATGGGCGAATTCGCCGATTCGGTGCGCTCCGGGCAGTGGCGCGGCGCGACCGGGCAGCGCATCACCGCGGTGGTGAACATCGGCATCGGCGGCTCGGATCTGGGGCCCGACATGGTGTATCGCGCGCTGCGCCACTACACCGACCCGAACATCGAGGCCAGGTTCGTCTCCAATGTCGACCCGTGCGACGTGGTCGCCAAGCTCGCCGGGCTCGACCCGGCGACCACCCTGTTCATCGTCGCCTCCAAGACCTTCTCCACCCTGGAGACCCTGACCAACGCCACCGCCGCCCGCCGCTGGCTCGTCGCCGCGCTCGGCGAGGACGCCGTCGCCAAGCATTTCGTCGCGGTGTCGACCAATGCCGAGCGGGTCGCCGAATTCGGGATCGATCCCGCGCACATGTTCGGGTTCTGGGACTGGGTCGGCGGCCGCTACTCGGTGGACTCCGCGATCGGCCTGTCGGTGATGGTGACCATCGGCAAGGAGCAGTTCGGCGAGTTCCTCGGCGGAATGCACGCCGTGGACCGGCATTTCGCCACCGCGCCGCTCGCCGAGAACGGTCCGGTCCTGCTGGCCATGCTCGGCGTCTGGTACACGAACTTCTTCGGCGCGGAATCGCGGGCGGTGCTGCCGTATTCGAACGATCTGGCCCGGTTTCCCGCCTACCTGCAGCAGCTGACCATGGAGTCCAACGGCAAGTCGGTGCGCGCCGACGGCACCCCGGTGACCACCTCCACCGGCGAGATCTTTTGGGGCGAGCCGGGAACCAACGGCCAGCACGCCTTCTACCAGCTGCTGCACCAGGGCACCCGGCTGATCCCCGCCGATTTCCTCGGCTTCGCCCGGTCCACCGACGACCTGCCGACCCGCGACGGCACCGGCAGCATGCACGACATCCTGATGAGCAACCTGTTCGCGCAGACCAAGGTGCTGGCCTTCGGCAAGCCCGCCGAGGAGATCGCCGCCGAGGGCACCGACCCGAAGCTGGTGCCGCACAAGGTGATGCCGGGCAACCGGCCCAGCACCACCATCCTGGCGCCGGAACTCACGCCCGCCACAGTGGGTCAGCTCATCGCGCTCTACGAGCACCAGGTGTTCGTAGAGGGCGTGATCTGGGGTATCGACAGTTTCGATCAGTGGGGCGTCGAGCTGGGCAAGCAGCAGGCGCTGGCCTTGATGCCGCTGCTGAGCGAGGCGGATCGGCCCGCGGCGGACCTGGATTCCTCCACCGACGAGCTCATCGAGTGGTATCGCGCCCATCGTCGGTGATCTCGTCGCTGGCCGCGCGTTTCGCGGCCGCGCGGTCGGCGGCGGCGATGCGGGTGTTCACGCTGTTGGTCGCGATGGAGATCAGGGTGCCCAGGACGATCAGGTCGAACACGATCTGCACCATGGTGGCGATCCGGGCCGCCTGACCCACCGCGTGCACGTCGCCGTAGCCGATGGTGCCCAGGGTGACCATCGTGTAGTACAGCGCGTCGGTGCGCGTGACCAGGCCGTCGAACTCGCCGGGTTGCAGTTGCTCGAGCCGGAAGTAGTAGAGCGAGAAGACCACACAGACGATGCACACCACCAGCAGCACACCGTCGACCCGTCCGCCCGCCGAGGACGGCGCGTTGAGGAAGTGCTGGATCCGGCGCCAGACCAGCCAGCCGAGCCCGATGATCCCGGCGACGAAGGTGCACACCCCGAGCACCCGCCCCGGCCAGGCGTCGAGGTCGAACACGACACCGATCGGCACGCTGTAGTACAGCAGCAGCGCGCACACCGCCGCCGCCGCGTTGCGCAGCGCGTGCCCCGGCATGCTGGTCCGCCACCGTCGCGTCATCACTCCATGATTGCCCGTCGACGGCCCGATTCCGTGGTGTACGCGCCGAGCGGCCGCCGACCGATCAGCCCTGCCGAGTCACCCGGCCGATCCGGTACCCCGCGCCCTGTGCGGTGAGCACCGCGTCGGCGCGCGACCGGCTCGCGGCGACGAGGTCGGCGTTGCGCAGATCGCTGTCGGTGACCTTCACGCTCGCCTGCGCGGGTGTGCGGCCGCCGAGGGTGTGCCTGCGCAACAGCCGTTCGGTGAGGACCGCGCGCGGCGCGTCGAGGTACCAGCGGGCGTCGAGCAGACTCGCGACCGCGGACCAGCCGGGCGCCTCGGCCTCGGTGAGCAGCAGATAGTTGCCTTCCACCACGACGATCTCCTCGTCGCGCACGAGCACACCCGCCGGAGTCGGTTCGTCCACGGCCCGGTCGAACAGCGGCCACGGCACCGGTTCACCGACCCGCGACTGCCGCAGCGAGCGCAGGTCGGCGACGAACCCGGCGGCGTCGAAGGTGTCCGGTTCGCCCTTGCGCGCCAGCGCGCCCCGCGCCCGCAGGACCTCGTTGCGCAGGTGGTAACCGTCCATCGGCGCCACCACCGCGGGCCTGCCCGCCCGGGTGAGTTCCGCGCACAGCCGCTGCGCCAGCGTCGATTTGCCCGCGCCGGGCGGACCGGCGAGTCCGAGCAGATACCGCTGCCCCGGCGCGGGGGCCGCCGGTACGCGCCGGGCGAGGTCGCGCACCGGCAGGGTGCCGTCGTCCGAGGTCACCGGATCAACCTACTCAGTCCAGGTCGACGAAGGCCCGCTCGATGACGGCGCCGGTGTTCGCGCCGACGGGCAGGGTGCCGAAGGCGATGCCCCAGTCGCCGCCGAGCCGGGTGGCGCAGAACGCGTCCGCGACCGCCGGATGACCGTGCCGCACCAGCTGGGCGCCCTGCAGCACCAGTGCCATCAGTTCCACCACGCGGCGGGCGCGGTATTCGATGTCGGACAGGTCGGTGAGTTCCTTGCCGACGCGGTCGATCGCGTCGTCGAGGCGCGGATCGGCACCGCGCGCCAGGCCGACCTCGGCGAAGTACGCCTCGACGGTCTCGGGCTGACGGCCCATGGCGCGCAACGCGTCCAGCGCGGCCACATTGCCCGAGCCCTCCCAGATCGACATGAGCGGCGCCTCCCGGTACAGCCGCGGCATGCCGGATTCCTCGGCATAGCCGTTGCCGCCCAGGCATTCCAGCGCCTCGGCCGCGTGCGCGGGCGCGCGCTTGCACACCCAGTACTTGGTGATGGCCAGCGCGATGCGGCGCAGCGCGGCCTCGGCCGGGTCGCTGCCGGCGCGGTCGGTGGCGCCGGCCAGCCGCATCATCACCGTGGTCGCGGCATCGGATTCGACGACCAGGTCGGCGAGCACATTGCGCATGGCGGGCTGATCGATCAGCTTGGCGCCGAACGCTTCCCGGTGCCTGGCGTGGTGCACGGCGGCGACCGCGCCCATCCGCATGCCGGTGGCCGAGCCGATCACGCAGTCGAGGCGGGTCATGTTGACCATCTCGATGATGGTCTTCACGCCCGCGCCCTCGGCGCCGACGAGCCAGCCGGTGGCGTTCTCGTACTCGATCTCCGAGGACGCGTTGGACTTGTTGCCCAGCTTGTCCTTGAGCCGCTGGATGCGGATCGGGTTGCGGGTGCCGTCGGGCAGCACGCGCGGCAGCAGGAAGCACGACAACCCGCCCGGCGCCTGGGCCAGGGTGAGGAACATGTCCGACATGGGCGCGGAGGTGAACCACTTGTGCCCGACGATCCGGTAGGACCCGTCCGGCTGCGGCGCCGCGGTGGTGGTGTTGGCCCGCACGTCGGAGCCACCCTGCTTCTCCGTCATCGACATGCCCGCGATGAGCCCCGACTTGGTCGACGGCTCGCGGAGGCCGAAATCGTAGCTGCGCGAACCGAGCAGCGGCTCGTAGCGCGCGGCCAGTTCCGGGTTGTGGCGCAGGGCGGGCACCACTGCGTAGGTCATCGAGATCGGGCACATGTGGCCCGCGTCGGCGGCGCCCCAGGTGTAGAACTTGGCGGCGCGGGCGGTGTGCGCGCCCGGCCGGTCGTCGAGCCAGGGCGAGCCGTGCAGGCCGTGGGCGACGGCGACCGACATCAGGTCGTGCCAGTGCGGGTGGAACTCCACCTCGTCGACGCGGTGACCCCAGCGGTCGTGGGTGTGCAGGACCGGCGGGTACTCGTTGGCGAGCCTGCCCCACTCCTGCGCGGCGACATCGCCGGCGAGCCTGCCGAGTTCGCGCACCTCGGCCTCGGCCCAGCCCGCGCCCTCGCGGTGCAGGCCTTCGAGCAGCGCGGGGTTGCGCGCGGCGTCGAAGGGCACCAGCGGGGGAACCTGGTTGAAGACTTCATGGGTCGGCATGGCCGGAACTCCTTCGACTACAGCGATTCCGGGCGCGCGCCCAGCGCGCGCACGGCGAAAGCAACCAATTCGGGGATGACGGTCTCGGCGGGCGGCGCGGCCGCCAGCGGGCCGACGAGCACCTCGCCGATCGCGCCGACGAGGGCGGCGGCGCTCATCGCCGCGTCCTGCGCGGGCACCGAGCCCGTGGTGACGCCGTGCACGATCGCGGACTCGAACGCGGCGGCGAAGGCACGGCGGAATTCCAGGCGTTGCGCGTCGACGGCGGCGTCCACCGGTTCGGCGAGCAGCACGTAGGCCAGCTTCGGATTCTTGAGGGCGCGGCCCGCGAAGGTCTCCACCGCCGCGCTCACCCGTTGCAGCGCGTCGCCCTCGGCCACGGCGGCGCGCACGGCCTCGACCTCGCGCGCGACGACGGTCTCGAACACCGCGGCGACCAGCGCGGCCTTGTTCTCGACCTGTTTGTAGACCGTGCCGGTGGCCACCCCCGCCTCGGCGGCGACGGCGGCCATGGACAGGCCGGCGAAGCCGTCACGGGAGAGCACCCGGGTGGCGCCCTGCACGATCAGCGCCCGTTGCGCGTCGAGCCGGGCCTGCACGGCCGGGGTTCTGCGGTACACCATGCCAAGAAGTGAACCACTGATTCATTACTTCACGCAAGGGGTGGATCGGCCGTATGGTCGAGTGATGTCCGTACGCGTCGAACACGCAGGCCCGGTCACCACGGTGATCCTGGACCGGCCCCACGCCCGCAACGCCGTCGACGGGCCCACCGCCCGCGCGCTGACCGAGGCCTTCCGCGCCTTCGACGCCGACCCGACAGCCTCGGTCGCGGTGCTGTGGGGCGAGCACGGCACCTTCTGCGCGGGCGCCGACCTCAAATCGCTCGGCACCGAGACCGGCAACCAGGCCACCGTCGACGGTGACGGCCCGATGGGACCGACCCGGCTGCGCCTGTCCAAGCCGGTGATCGCGGCAGTCTCCGGCTACGCCGTGGCGGGCGGACTGGAACTCGCGCTGTGGTGTGACCTGCGGATCGCCGAACAGGACGCCACCTTCGGCGTCTTCTGCCGCCGCTGGGGCGTGCCGCTCATCGACGGCGGCACCGTGCGGCTGCCGCGCATCGTCGGCGAGGGCAGGGCGCTGGACATGATCCTCACCGGTCGCGCGGTGAGCGCGCCCGAGGCGCTGCAGATGGGACTGGTCACCCGGGTCGTCCCGACCGGTGACGCCCGCCGCGTCGCCGAGGAACTGGCCGGTCAGCTGGCCGCGCTCCCCCAGACCTGCCTGCGTTCGGACCGCGCCGCGCTCTACGAGGCGCAGGGCCGTCCCGAGGAGGAGGCCATGCGCATCGAGTTCCGGCACGGACTGGACGCGCTCACCGGCGGCGCGCTCGAGGGCGCCGCTCGCTTCGCCGCGGGCGCGGGCAGGCACGGGAGCACCGACCACCGGTGACCGACCGGCTCACCGTCGTCGACGAGATCTTCCTGCGGACCCACCGTGGGATGGGCACCCCGATCGCGCTGCAAGGATTGTGGCGGATCGACGAGGCGATGGAACCCGCGCTGCTGCAAGCGATCCACGATCGCCTGCGGGTCGGCAGCCTGGGCAGACGGGTGGTGCGCGCCCGTGTCCCCGGCGCGCGACGCGGCTGGCGGCCCACCGTCTCGGCGCATCCACTGGTCATCGCGGGCACACCGCTGTCCGAAGACGCGATCCTGCCGTGGGCCGATACCCTCGGCGCCGATCTGGACCCGGAGTTCGGCCCCGGCTGGCGCCTGTCCGCGGCGCCACTGCGCGATGGCGGAACCGTTGTCGCCCTGACCTGTTCGCACGCGCTCGCCGACGCGCGCGGCCTGATCCACGCTGTCGCCGTCGCCCTCGACGAACTCGACCGGCACCAGTGCGCGATTCCGCCGTCCGAAACCGGCCGTCCCACTTCGCCATCCGACTGGGCCGATGCCCTGTCCCAGTGGTCGATCGTCCTCGGCGAAACCGCACGCGCCTTGCGTCGCGGCATTCCCCGGCCGCCCGCGACCACCGTTCCCGACAACGCAGCCGATCGCGCGGTGCACAGCATCCTGCTGGCTTTCGACGCGATCGCGTGGGATTCCGCCGCGGCCGCCGCCGGTGGCACCCCGAACAGCCTGTTCATCCACCTGGTCGCGAATATCCTGTGGGAGAGCGGCTTCCAGCCCCCGATCATCGAGGCGAGCCTGCCCGTCGACACCCGCGACGAACCCCGCGTCGACAACGACCTCGCCGTCACCGACATCGCCATCGACCGCACCGACACTCCGGCGACGATCCGCGACAAAGCCCGCATCGCCTATCAGCGCCGCATGTCGAGCCCGGCGGGCCTGCCGGAAGAGATCCTCCAGGTCATCCCGGACCGCTGGGCCTACTCACTGAGCAAGGGCGCGGGCGAGCGAGACATCCTGTGCTCCAACATCGGAACCCTCCCCGAGTCCCTGCGCACCGTCGGCCCACACCACTGCGACCGGGTCGCGGCCCGCGCGATCCACCCCGGACTCACCGAGTTCCCGCGCACCCGGCTGTCGGGGTACCTGTCCCTGCTCACCGACCGCTACACGCTGGCCCTGGTGAGCCTCGAGCGCGATCGCGAAACCCTGCTCACCGCGACCGATCGCGTCTGCTCGACCGCCGGACTACGCGCGCAGGCGTGGTGATCGACGACTGATCAGGCTGCCGTCATGCCGATGAGCAGCGCCCGCAACCCCCAGACGAACTGATCCACCGAGTTCCAGGCGGCGATCTCGTCCAGATGCGCGGCGGTGCGCGGCCAGCGGGTGGCGTCCAGCTCGTCGAGGGCCGCCCTGCGCTGGGCGATGCGCTCGGATTCCGGTGGCAGCGGCGGCTTTCCGTCGGTCTCGGCCACCTCCAGCGCGATCGCGCCCAGCACCTGCACGATCACCGCGTACACGCCGTGCGCGCGGGCGGGCGCGGGGAGACCGCCGCGAGCCAGGCAGCCGAACATCGCCTCGCCGACATCGCGCGCGGCCGGGCCGTCCATCGAGCCCGACATCATCAGCGTCGCGACCGCCGGATGGGCCAGCAACTGCTCGCGCAGGCCGAGCGCGAACTGGATGACCGCCGCGGTCCACTCCACGCCGGGATCGGACAGCGGACCCAGCGGTACCGCCGACAGCACCCGCTCGATCACCGCGCGTTCCAGATCGGCCCGGCTGGCGACGTAGGTGTACACCGCGTTGGGGTTCACCCCGAGCCGGGCGGCCACCGCGCGGATCGAGAGCGCGCTGGGCCCGCCTTCGTCGAGCAGCTCGAGCGCGGTGTCCACGACCTGCTGCTCGGTGAACGACCGCCGCGTCGGCCGCGGCGCACCGGCCGGCGCGCGCCGAGGTGTTGACTTCCCGTCCGCCATGCGTTGGACTGTACTCCGTACAGCTACCTGTACCCCGTACAGCCAGAACGGATATCTCATGCGTACCAAGCCCTGGCCCGCCATCACGCTGCTGATCTGCGCCCCGATCCTGATGAACCTGGCCTTCACCGGCCTGGGTGTGTCGTTCGACTACCCCGACGTCCTGCAATCCCCCGCTGCCGACGTGCTCGCGCGGTTCCGCGCGCACCAGTCCACCGTCGTAGCGCTGTTCACCCTGCTCGCCGTCGCGGCCTGCGCGTTCGGTCCGCTCGCGGTGCTCGTCGGCCGGTTCGACGACTCGGCCACCATGCGCTGGGCCGTGCGGGCGGGCATCGCCGCCGCCGTCGTGCAGGCGGTCGGGCTGCTGCGCTGGCCACTGCTGGTCCCCGGGCTGGCGGCCGACGGCACGCCGGAATCCCTCGACACCTTCGCGACGCTCAACACCGTGCTGGGCACTCTCGTCGGCGAAACGCTCGGCTATGCCCTCACCGCGGCATGGACGGCGCTGGTCGTCACCGCGCTGCGCGACCGGGTGCCCGGCTGGTTCGCCTGGCTCGGCTATGTCAGCGCCGCGGCCATCGCCGTCGGCGTGCTCGCTCCGATCGCCGAGCAGGCCGGACTGGTCAATTTCGTCGGCTACCTGCTGTGGAGCTGCTGGCTCCTGGCCTTCGCCGTGCTGCTGGCCCGTCAGGGCGTGATGCCGAGACGGGTTGCCAGCCAGGGCAGTTGATCGCGCAGCCCGGCGGACCACAGCGCGAAGTCGTGGCCGCCGGGCAGCTCGCGCAGCCGCACGTCCATCCCGGCGTCCCTGGCCGCCTGGTACATCCGCTCGACCTGCGGGCGGAATTCCGCGTCGTCGGCGCCCACCACGAACGCTCC
The DNA here is from genome assembly GCF_900637185.1 of Nocardia asteroides. NCBI lineage: Bacteria > Bacillati > Actinomycetota > Actinomycetes > Mycobacteriales > Nocardiaceae > Nocardia > Nocardia asteroides. Next base: position 6,828,540 of record NZ_LR134352.1, read on the forward strand.
CGCCGAATCCGGAAAGCGCTGCGTGCGTAGGAGATCGAGCGGATTGACCCGCAGCAGCGCGGCGGTATCGCCGCCGAAGGCCGCGTCGACCGTGCGCTGCCGGTCGCCCAGCGTCGGCTCGTCCTGCCCGGACAGGTCCAGAAAGGTCGGGTACACCTGCGGACAGTTGGTGGCCAGTTGCAGCGAGCAGGTCCCGCCGTAGGACAACCCGCCCACCGCCCATGCCCGCGGATCCGGGTCGATCTGAAGGTTGGCCCTGGTCCAGGCGGGCACGTCGACCGCGAGATAGGTGGCGACATTGCCGAGCCGCGAGTCCAGGCACAGCGGATTCGCCAGCTGACTCCCGGTGCCGTCGGCGACCACGACCACCGGCGCCAGCCCCTCGTGCGCCGCGGCGAACTCGTCCATGGTCCGGGCCAGCCGGCCACCGACGAACCAGTCCTCCGGCGCGCCCGGGTTCCCGGCCAGCAGTACCAGCACCGGCAGCAGCGGTCGCGGATCGGCGAAATACGCGGGCGGCAGGTAGATCTGGGCATCTCTCGCCTCGAAGCCCGACGCGGTGGGCGGAATGCTCGCGGAGAGCACCTTGCCGTGCGCGGGCAGCCCCGCGGGCGCGTGCCACACCGAGGTCAGCGGCCGCCCGGTCACCACCTCGGCGGTGCGGGTCAGCTGATCGGCCGCGACGTGATCGAGCTCGTCGACGCCGAAGACGGTGCCGACCGTCGGATAGGAGGCGTAGATCAGGTTGATCCGGACGCCGACCGCGACCAGCACGGCCGCCGCGGCCAGTACCGTCACCACCGCTGTCCACACCCGTCTGCGCACCAGGATCCGCGGCACCACCAGCAGCACCGCCGCCACCGCGATCCCGATCAGCACGTACACCGAGACGGCGATCGGATCCGACAGCGGCCGCCACACCTCCTCGACGACCAGATACAGCGCCGTGGTGAACACGGCGGCGGTGAGCACCACGATCGGCGCGGTGACCGTCACATAGCGGCGCGACCGGGCGATCAGCAACCACACCGCACCCAGCACGCCGAGCACCGTGAGCGTCACCGGGAGCCACCCGGTGAGCAACGACAGATCGGTGAGCCTCGTCATCGCTGACCTCCACAGATGCCGAACCCTCTGGCGCGAGCCGGTCCGGGACGCGACCGGATGACATACCGTACACAGACGACTTCACCGCGCCCGTGCGGCGCACTCGCAGCAAAGGGTGGATCGATGGACGACGACACAGCTGCCACCGCACCGGCCCCGCCGGGCCCGCTCGCCGGCGTGGGCGCCGTCCTGCGCCGGGTGCCGTTCACGATCGCCTTCCTCGCCCTGGTCGTCGTGCTCGGCGTCGCGACCGGCGGGCTCTGGCACAGGCTCGACGGCCGCGCCTGGTTCCACGACATCGCCTACGGCTGGCCCGCGCTCACCGAGGGCAAGTGGTGGACGCCGTTGTCCGGCTGGCCCTTCGGGCTCACCCCGTTCCAGTACGTCACCATGGCGGTGTTCTTCGCGATCGCGGTCGGCTGGACCGAGTGGCGGCTCGGCACCGCGCGCACCGCGCTGGTGTGTGTGAGCGGGCAGCTGATCGGGGTGCTCGGCGCCGCGCTGACGGTGGGGCTGCTCGCGCACACCCACCTGGGCTGGGCCGACCGGCTCGCCGACGTCCGCGACGTCGGATTCACCACGGCGGCCATCGCGGGCCTGGCCGCGGTGTCGGCCACCCTGCGCTCGCCGTGGCGGCTGCGGGTCCGCGCCGCGCTGGGCGCGTGGGTGGCCATCACCTTCCTGTTCGAATCCACCTTCGCCGATCTCATGCACGTGCTCGCCGCGGCGGTGTGGCTACCGCTGGGCGAGAAGCTGTTCAGCCGCGGCGAGCACGGTTTCTGGCCACGGACCCGGCGCGAGGTCCGGATGCTCGCGTTCGTGGGCCTGCTGGTGATCGCCGCGGCCTCGGTGCTGGTGTACTTCTTCCCCGGCGACAGCCTGCTCGGCCCCACCGCGGAGGAACGGGGTTCGCTGGGCAGCACGATCCTCACCGTGGTGGTGATCGCGGTGGTCGCCGACCAGCTGCGCAAGGGCAGGCGCTGGGCCTGGTGGGTCGCCCTCGGCTACGGCGCGCTGCACGTGACGCTCACGCTCGTGCTGCTGGGCGTGGCGATCGGCACCGACTACCGGACCACCGGCGCGGTCACGGTGGGCACCGCGCTGCTGTGGGCCGGTGAGGTGGCGCTGCTCTACGGCGGACGCGGCGCGTTCCGGGTTCCGGTGCGGCGCAAGATCTCCGGCGGCGCGCTGTCGGGCACCGAGCCCGGCGACGCCGTGCGCGCCCTGCTCGCGCGCTACGGCGGCAGCACCATGTCGTGGATGACCACCTGGCCGGAGAACAAGTACTGGTTCGCCGACGACGGCGAACGCTACGTGGCCTACCAGCGGCACGCGGGCACCGTCGTCGCGCTCACCGACCCCGTCGGCCCGCCGGACCTGCTGCCCGACACCATCGCCCGCTTCACCGACGGGTGCGAGGCCGAGGGTCTGGTGCCGTGCCTGTTCTCCACCACGCGGACGGTCGCGGACCTGGCCGCCGAACTCGGCTGGCGCAGTGCGCAGATCGCCGAGGACACCATCGTGGATCTGCCCCAGCTCGAGTTCAAGGGCAAGGCCTGGCAGGACATCCGCTCCGCGATCAACAAGGCGGGCAAGGAGGGCATCGAGTTCCGGCTGGTACAGCTGGACGACGAACCGTTCGCGGTGCTGGCGCAGGTCCGCGCGATCTCGGAGGAATGGGTGGGCGAGAAGGGCCTGCCGGAAATGGGTTTCACCCTCGGCGGCGTCGAGGAGGCGCTCGACCCGGCCGTGCGGGTGGGCCTCGCGGTCGACGCCGAGGGCAGCGTGCACGGCGTCACCTCGTGGCTGCCGGTGTTCGGCGCCGGTGACCAGATCCGCGGCTGGACCCTCGACGTGATGCGCAGGCGCCCCGACGGCTTCCGGCCGGTGATCGAGTTCCTGATCGCCTCGGCCTGCCAGGCCTTCAAAGAGGAAGGCGCCGAGATCGTTTCGCTCTCGGGCGCACCGCTGGCCCGGACTGCGGGCGCCGACGGCGCCGAGCCGATCGATCGTCTGCTCGAAGGGCTCGGCGCCGCGATGGAGCCGTACTACGGTTTCCGGTCGCTGCACACGTTCAAGGCGAAGTTCCAGCCCCGCCACGAACCGGTGTTCCTGTGCTACCGCGACGAAGCCGACCTGCCCCGGATCGGGATCGCGCTGACCAAGGCGTATCTGCCCGAGGTCTCGGCCAAGGACCTGATGGCGCTCGGCGCCGCAGGCCGCTGACTCAGCCGACCGCGACCGGGGTGACCCGGGCCAGTACGTCGGCGGGCACGTCGAGGCCGGGCTCCAGGTTGTCCGCGTCGATCGGCTCGCCCCAGACCTGCCGCAGCGGCAGCACCCCGGCCCAGACGCCGCCGGTCGCGATGTCGGCCGTGTCGTCGTTGGGGCCGCCGGTGCGCACCTTCACCGAGGCCTCGGTGAGGTCGAGCGCGAGCACCATCGTCGCGGCCATCTCCTTGCGGTTGGGCGGGCGCACCCGGTCCCAGGAGCCGGGCGCCGCCTGCTCGACGATCGCCCGCAGCGCGGCCGTGCGTTCGGCCTCGTCGGTGACGAGCGTCGCCCGGCCGCGGATGACCGCCGAGCGGAAGTTCATCGAGAAGTGCATGGCCGAGCGGGCGTACACCAGGCCGTCGACGTGGGTCACCGACAGCGAGATGTCGGTGTCGATCGCGGCGCGCATATTGCCCGCGCCGGTGGATCCGTGCAGGTACAGGGTGTCGCCGAGCCGGCCGTAGATGGTCGGCAGCACCACCGGCGAGCCGCCGAGCAGCACGCCGAGGTGGCAGACCAGACCGGCGTCGAGCACCGCGTCCAGTGCGGCGCGATCGGCCACGCCGCGTTCCTTGGCCCGGGTGAGGGTCGTTCGCGGGGTCGGCGACAAAGGGGTGCGGGAAGCGTCGTGCGTGGTCATAAGATGAGCTTCGCCGGAGAAGTGGCCTGGAAACAGGTCCACTTCGCCAGAAGATCAACAGGCCAATTCGAGGTGGACGATGCTGGACGACCTCCCGATCCCGCTCGACCGGGCGGCGGCCGAACCGCTGTCGGTGCAGGTCGCCGATGCCCTGCGGGCCGCGGCCACCGGCGGAGTACTGCGCGTGGACGACCGCTTGCCGTCCTCGCGCGCCCTCGCGAGCCGGCTCGGCGTGAGCCGGGCCGTGGTGTCGGCCGCCTACGACCAGCTGCACGCCGAGGGCTGGCTCACCGGCCGCCGCGGCTCCGGCACCTACCTGAGCACGGCCCCGGCCGCCGCGCCGCCGCGCACCGCGCCGGGCCTCGACGCCGAGCCCGTGGCCGATCTGCTCGACCTCGGACCGGGGGCACCGTGCGCCGAGGCGGTCGACCCCGCCGCCTGGCGCCGTGCCTGGCGCGCGGCGGGTGACCAGCCCGCCGACGCCCGCAGGGACCGCGCGGGTGAACCCGCGTTCCGCCGCGCCGTCGCCGAGCACCTGCTGCGCCACCGGGGACTGGCCGCGGACGGCGCCGCGGTACTGGCCACGGCGGGCACCAGCGCCGCCGTCGGCGAACTGGCCTGCGCGCTGCTGCGCCCCGGCGACGCGGTCGCGATCGAAGACCCCGGCTACCTGCGCGCGGTCGGCGCGTTCCGGGCCGCGGGCATCCGGGTGCTTCCGGTGCCCGTCGACGCCGACGGCCTGCGCGTCGAGGACATCCCCGACGGCGTGCGCGCGGTGTATTGCACACCGGCGCACCAGTTTCCGCTCGGCGCCCGGATGCCCGCGGCGCGGCGGGTGGAGCTGGTCGAATTCGCCAGGGCACGCGGCATCTTCGTCATCGAGGACGACTACGACGGCGAATTGCGCTATGACACAGCGCCACTGCCGCTGCTGGCCTCGATCGCCCCCGACGTGGTGGTGCACCTCGGCACCACCAGCAAGATCATCGCCACCACCCTCGGTGTCGGCTGGCTCGTCGCGCGGCCCGACATCACGGCGGCGGTGCTCGCCTACCGGACCACCACCGGCACCGCGCCGAGCCCGGCCGGACAGCGGGTGCTCGCCGAGTTCGCCCGGCACGGCGACCTGGCCCGGCACCTGCGCAGGCTGCGCCGGGTGGTGCCACCCCGCCGTGCCCTCGTCGTCGCGGAGCTGGCCCGGCGCGGGCTCCCGGTGATCGGGGACGACGCGGGCTCGCACGTGGTGGTCGAACTGCCCGGCGCCGCCGCCGAACAGCGGGCGATCGCCGCCGCCCACGCCCGCGGGGTGCTGCTCGACGGCCTGGCCCGCCACCATCTGGGCGCCGCGCACCGGTTCGGCGTCGCCATCGGCTACACCGCGGCGAGCGCGGCCGAGCTGGCCACGGCCATGCCGATCGCCGCCGACTGCCTCGCCGCGGCGGCCGGGCCACGGTCCGCGTCCACCCCACCCGTGGCGACGCGGTCGTAGAGTGGAGCCCAGGCCCACGCGGGTCGCTGTTCGGGCACTACCCCTCCGACCATCGAAGTGGTGAGCACATGAACGATCAGGACATTCTGGCGCGAATCAAACAGCTGGTCGACGACGAGCACGCGCTGCGCGCCAAGGCCACCGCGGGCGAGATCGACCCGGTCGCCGAACGGCAGCAGCTGGCGCAGCTGGAAGTGATGCTCGATCAGGCGTGGGATCTGCTGCGGCAACGCCGGGCCCGCTCCGGCGCCGACGAATCCCCCAACGACACCGAGATGCGCTCGCCGCGTCAGGTCGAGGGCTATCTGCAGTGACCGACGCCGACTACGACGTCATCGTCCTGGGCGCGGGCCCGGCGGGTGAGAACGCCGCCGCCTACGCCGTCGCGGGCAGCGATCGCACCGCCGCGCTCGTCGAGCGGGAGCTGTTCGGCGGCGAATGCAGCTACTGGGCGTGTATTCCCAGCAAGGCGCTGCTGCGGCCCGGCGCAGTCCTGAGCCTGGGCCGGTCCATGCCGGGCGTCACCGCCGCCGGACCGCAGGTCGCCGACGTCCTCGCCCGCCGCGACACCTTCGTCCACGACCACGACGACGAATCCCAGGTCGACTGGGTGAAATCGGCGGGCATCGAGCCGGTCCGCGGGTCCGGCCGGCTCGTCGGCGAACGACTCGTCGAGGTCGACACCGGCGACGGTGTGCGCGTCCTGCGGGCCCGGCACGCCGTCGTCCTGGCCACCGGCACCACCGCCGCGATCCCGGACACGCCCGGCCTGCGCGACGCGCTGCCCTGGACCTCCCGCGACGTCACCAATCTGACCATCGTCCCGCGCCGGGTCGCGGTCATCGGCGGCGGCGTCGTCGCCTGCGAGGCCGCCACCTGGCTGGCCGAACTGGGCGCCGAGGAAGTCACCATGCTCGTGCGCGGCGACCGGCTGCTGCCGCGTGCCGAACCGTTCGCCGCCGAACTGATCCTGCGCGGCCTGCGCGACACCGGCGTGGTCACCGTGCGGCTGCACACCGAGCCGAGCCTGATCGCCCGCCGCGACCCGGTCGCCACCGGCGTCGGCGCCATCCACGGCGGGCCGGTCACCCTCGTCCTCGACGACGGGGAACTCGAGGTCGACGAGATCGTCGTCGCCACCGGCCGCGCCCCGGCCACCGGCGGACTCGGCCTGGACAGCGTCGGCCTGCCCGACGGCTATGTGGAGGTCGACGATCAGCTGACCGTCCGCTCGGTGCCCGGCGACTGGCTCTACGCCGTGGGCGACGTGAATCACCGTGCGGCACTGACCCACATGGGCAAGTACCAGGCCAGGGTGTGCGGCGACGTGATCGCCGCGCGCGCCGAGGGCAAGCCGCTCGACGGTCCGCGCTACGCCGCGAGCGCCGACCACGGGCAGGTGCCGCAGGTGGTGTACACCGCGCCGGAGCTGGCCTCGGTCGGGCTCACCGAACAGGACGCGCGCAAGGCCGGATTCGCCGTCGACACCGTGGAGCTGGATATCGCGGTGGCGGGCTCGTCGCTGTCGCGCGACGACTTCCACGGCCGCGCCAAACTCGTCATCGACGCCGCCGCGGACCGCCTGCTCGGCGCCACCTTCGTCGGCCCCGACATGGGCGAGCAGCTGCACGCCGCCACCATCGCGGTGGTCGGTGCCGTGCCGCTGGAGACGCTGTGGCACGCGGTACCGGCGTTTCCCGCCGTCAGCGAGTTCTGGCTGCGGCTGCTGGAGGCCAGGCGCGACCGGTGACCTACTTGAGCAACCGCGACATCCGCCGGTCCGCGAGCACCTTGCCGCCGGTCTGGCAGGTGGCGCAGTACTGGAACGAGCGCTCGGCGTAGGACACCTCGCGCACCACGTCACCGCACACCGGGCACTTCTCGCCGGTGCGCGCGTGGACGCGCATCCCGGATCGCTTCTCGCCCTTGAGCCGGGCCGCGTCCTGGCCGACCGAGCGCGCCACCGCGTCGAGCAGGACCTCCCGCATCGCCGCGTACAGCTGCGAAACGGTCTCCGCCGGCATGGTTTTCGTATTGGCGAAGGGCGAGATCTTGGCGGTGTGCAGTATCTCGTCGGAGTAGGCGTTGCCGATTCCGGCGAGCAGGGTCTGGTCCACCAGCGCGGTCTTGATCCGCTGCGAGGTGCCGCGCAGCAACGCGGCGAACTCGTCCTCGGTCACCGCCAGCGCGTCCGGCCCGAGCCGCGCGATACCGGGCACCGCCTTCGGATCGTCGACGATGTAGACGGCCAGCCGCTTCTTCGTTCCCGCCTCGGTGAGGTCGATCGCCGGCGTGGCGCCCTCGGGGGTGAAGAAGTGCACCCGCAGCGCCAGCGGCGACTTGCCGCCCGGTTTCGGCGGCAGCGGATTCGGTTCGTCCACCCAGCGCAGCCAGCCGCCACGCGAGAGATGGGTGATCAGCCACAGCCCGCCGCAGTCCATGCCCAGGAACTTGCCCCACCGGTTCGCGCCGGTGACATCGCGTCCGGACAGCGCCGTGACGGGCGGGTCGAACGTCTTCACCGCGCTCAGCGCCGCCACGTCGACACGCCCCACCACCGCGCCGACCGCGTGGTCCCGCAGGAACTGCGCCAGCGCCTCTACCTCGGGTAGCTCGGGCACCCGGCCAGTTTATCGGCTCCGCAGCAGGTACACGTCCATGATCCAGCCCTTGGCCGCGCGCAGCTCGGCCCGGCGGGTCAGGATCCGCTGCTCCACCTCGCGCAGCGGGCCCTCGATCAGGGTCTCGTCGGGCATGCCCAGGTAGGCGCCCCACCAGATGTGCACGTCGTCACCGGGGATCTCGGTGAACGAGCAGTCGCCGTCGAGCATCACCACGGTCGAGCCCGGGCCCAGGCCTTCCTCGCGCAGCCTGCGCCCGGTGGTCACGTGGACCGGCTCGCCGATCCGGTGCAGCACCACGCGATGCCCGGCGGCCAGGGCGGCGACGCTGGTGACGCCGGGGATCACCTCGTAGTCGAAGGCCGAGCGGCCGCGCGCCAGGACCAGTTCGACCATCCGCAGGGTGCTGTCGTAGAGGGCGGGATCACCCCACACCAGGATCGCGCCCACCCCGTCGACCTCGTCGAACGCGGCCGCGAGCAGGGCAGCGCGGCGCTCGTGCCAGTCCTGGACCACCCCGGCGTAGTCGTCGGGGGTGCGGTCGCGCGGCGGGTCGGCGATCTCGACGATCCGATGCGGACCCGGCACGTGCTCGGTGAGGATCGCGGTGCGGACGTCGACGAGTTCCCGCTTCTCGGCGCCCTTGCCGATGACGAAGAACGCGTCGGCGTGTCGCATGGCCTTGATCGCCTGCATCGTCACCTGGTCGGGGTCACCGGCACCGATACCGATCACGTAGAGCTTGCGCATACGCGGAGAGCTTGCCAGGTGCCGCGCCCACTAGAATCGCCAGGCGTGGCCACCCCTGATACGCAGTACGAGGATCTGCTCCGGCACGTGCTGGAGGACGGCACGCCCAAAGCGGATCGGACCGGCACCGGAACCCGCAGCATCTTCGGGCACCAGCTGCGCTACGACCTGGCCGAGAGCTTCCCGCTGATCACCACCAAGCGGGTGCACATGAAGTCCATCGCCTACGAGCTGCTGTGGTTCCTGCGCGGCGACTCGAATGTGTCCTGGCTGCGGGAACACGGCGTCACCATCTGGGACGAGTGGGCCGACCCCCAGGGCGAGCTGGGCCCGGTCTACGGCGTGCAGTGGCGCTCGTGGCCGACGCCCGACGGCACCCACATCGACCAGATCTCCCAGGTCCTGCACACCCTGCGCACCGACCCGGATTCGCGCCGGATGATCGTGTCGGCCTGGAACGTGGCCGAGCTGGACAAGATGGCCCTGGCCCCCTGCCACGCGTTCTTCCAGTTCTACGTGGCCGACGGCAAGCTGTCGTGCCAGCTCTACCAGCGCAGCGCCGATCTGTTCCTCGGCGTGCCGTTCAATATCGCCAGCTACGCGCTGCTCACCCTGATGGTGGCCCAGCAGACCGAGCTGGAACCGGGCGAGTTCATCTGGACCGGCGGCGACGTGCACATCTACGACAACCACGTGGACCAGGCGCGCGAGCAGCTCGGCCGCGAGCCCTACCCGTTCCCGCAGCTGCACCTGCGCCCCGCCACCAGCCTGTTCGACTACACCTACGAGGACATCGAGATCACCGGTTACCGGCACCACCCGGCCATCAAGGCGCCGGTGGCGGTGTGAGCAGACGGATCGGCCTGATCTGGGCGCAGGCCGCGAACGGCGTCATCGGGGTGGACAACACGATTCCGTGGCGCGTCCCCGAGGACATGGCCAACTTCCGCGACACCACCATGGGCCACCCGGTCGTCATGGGCAGGCGCACCTGGGATTCGCTGCCCGCGGCCTTCCGCCCGCTGGCCGGGCGCCGCAATATCGTGGTCACCCGGCAGCCGGACTGGTCGGCCGAGGGCGCCGAACGCGCCGCCTCCCTCCCCGACGCGCTGGCGCTGGCCGGTGACGCCGACGTCTGGATCGCCGGTGGCGGCGAGATCTACCGCGCCGCCCTCCCCCTGGCGACGAACCTGCTGGTCACCGAGGTCGACACCACCGTCGCCGGCGACGCCTTCGCCCCGCCGATCGACGCGGGCTGGCACGCGCCGGAAACCGCCTGGCTGGAGTCGAAATCGGGCCTGAGATATCGCGTTCGCCACTACACCCGCCGCTGACAACACGTCGGTGACGGTCGGGGCAAAACGGCCGGTTCCCGGCGGGGTCTCGGGCATACTCCCTGATACCAAGCCCCCGGGAAAGGCGCGATGTCATGGACAAGAAATCGCTGACCGCGGTGGCCCGCCAACAGCTGAAGCTGGCGGCCACCTCGACGAGTGGCCGGAGTTCGCAGACCGTCATCGGCGGCCACACCCATGTGCTGCGGCAGACCGTGGTCGCGCTGACCGAGGGCCAGAGCCTGGCCGAACACGACAACGCGGGCGACGCCACCATCCAGGTGCTCACCGGCACGCTGGTGCTGATTTCGGGTACCGACGAGTGGAAGGGTTCGGCGGGTGACCTGATCGTGGTCCCACGGGCCCGGCACAGCGTGAAAGCCATCGATGACGTGGCGTTTCTGCTGACCGTCGCCAAGTAGGGGTAGCCCGCGGGTCGCTGACACGCCAGGGCGTGGCGCGTACCTGTCGGCGCGGAGCTCTACTCTGGACGGCATGGGTGAGCCTCAGCCGATCCTCGATCCACTCACGCCGGCCGCCATTTTCCTCGTCGCCACCATCGACGAGGGCGGCGAGTCGGCGGTGCGTGACCTCCTGTCCGATATCTCCGGGTTGCGCCGTTCCATCGGTTTCCGGGTACCCGGCGACGGATTGTCCTGCGTCACCTCCATCGGCGCCGCGGCCTGGGACCGGCTCTTCGTCGGCCCGAAACCCGCTGAGCTGCACGAGTTCCCGGGCTACGCCGGCCCGATCCACAGCGCCCCGGCCACGCCGGGCGACCTGCTCTTCCACATCAGGGCCGAGACCCAGGGCCCGTGCTTCGAACTGGCCATGGTGATCGGCGAGCGGCTGCGCGGCGCGGCCACGATCGTCGACGAGACCGTCGGCTTCCGCTACTTCGAACAGCGCGATCTGCTCGGTTTCGTCGACGGCACCGAGAATCCCGAGGGCCGCGCCGCGGCGTCGGCGGCGCTGATCGGGGACGAGGATCCCGAATTCACCGGCGGCAGCTACGTGATCGTGCAGAAGTACACCCATCCGCTGGACCAGTGGAACGCGCTCTCGATCGAGGAGCAGGAGCGGGTGATCGGCCGCACCAAGCTCGCCGACTACGAACTGCCCGACGACGTGAAGCCCGCCGACTCGCACGTGGCGGTCAACACCCTGGTCGACCCCGACGGCACCGAACGCGAGATCCTCCGGGCCAACATGCCTTTCGGCACCATCGGCACCGGCGAGTTCGGCACGTACTACATCGCCTACGCGGCCACGCCGAGCGTCACCGAACGCATGCTCGAGCGGATGTTCCTCGGCACCGACGAGGCCGCCTACGACCGGATCCTGGACTTCTCCTTCGCCGTCACCGGCACCCTGTTCTTCACCCCCACCGTCGATTTCCTCGACGACCTGCCCGACGCACCCGAATCCGTAGCCACCGACGAAGAATCCGATTCCCTGCCCGAATTCGCCCCGGTGGAACAGGCGAACGCCGCGGCGGCCGGCTCCGACGGCTCGCTCGGCATCGGCACGATGAAAAGGAGTATCTGAATGAACAACCTGCATCGCGAACTCGCGCCGATCAGCGACGAGGCCTGGGCCGAGATCGAGGAAGAAGCCACCCGCACGTTCAAGCGCAACATCGCGGGCCGCCGGGTCGTCGACGTGTCCGGCCCGCACGGGGTCGCGTACTCGGCGCTCAACCGCGGCAGGCTCACCTCCATCGAGTCCCCGGACACCGGCGTCCAGGCGCACCAGCGGGTGGTGCAACCGCTGGTGGAGCTGCGCGTGCCGTTCACGTTGCAGCGCGCCGAGCTCGACGACATCGAGCGCGGCGCGGGCGACGCCGACTTCGACAACCTCAAGGACGCCGCCCAGAAGATCGCCTTCGCCGAGGACCGCGCGATCTTCGAGAGCTACGCCGCCGCCGGCATCACCGGCATCCGGGCGGCCGCGTCCAACGATCCGGTCGCGCTGCCGAGCAATGTCGTCGACATCCCCGACGCGATCTCGCACGCGCTCACCGGCCTGCGCCTGGCGGGCGTGCAGGGCCCGTACTCGGTGGTGCTCAGCGCCGACCTGTACACCAAGGTCAGCGAGACCTCCGACCACGGTCACCCGATCCGCACCCATATCGAGCGGCTGATCGACGGCGAGATCATCTGGGCGCCCGCCATCACCGGCGGCTTCGCGCTCACCACCCGCGGCGGCGACTTCGAGCTGGCGCTGGGCCAGGATCTGTCGATCGGTTACCTGAGCCACGATGCCGAGACCGTGCAGCTGTACTTCCAGGAGACCTTCACCTTCCTGGTGGAGACCTCCGAGGCGGCGGTGTCGCTCGGGTCGTGAGGCCTGCCGCTAGGGTGGGCCGCGAGTCGTCGAGAAGGAGGTCCGCATGGCGGTCGTGCGTGCCGGGGTCGTGCCTGCGAGCCGGAGCCTGTTCTACTGCCTGATCGGATTGCTGGTCACCACGGGCTTCGTCGGGTTGTTCCTGGCGATGTTCGGGGTGAACCGGGTGGTCACCGGCCTGCTCGTCGGCGCGATCGCGGGCGTCGCGGCGGGTGTCGCGCTGTTCGTGCGCGATGTCGTCGAGCTCACCGAGCACGCCATCTACACCAGGACCCCGTTCCGGTCCGCGACGGTCCCGTGGGATCGGGTCGTCGCGGGCCGGTTCACCCTCGACGAGCGTTCCCGCTGGGCGCTGGCCCTCGACCTGACCGGCGGCGCCTCCACCGACGAGCTGGTCCTGCTGTCCATCCCGCCGGTGGTCCGTCCCGTCGCGGGCGCCTACGACATGCGCAAACGCGAGCAGGTCACCGAGATCCGGGAATTCCTGCGCGCCAAGCGGATCCCGATCACCGTGCTCCCCGAGATCGCGGGCGCGCTCAACCAGCACTGGCAGATCGCCCCGCCGACCACCCGCTGACGGCGCTCAGCCCGCGGCGGCCTGCTCCGGGGGCGGCGCCCCGGCGCCGGAGCGGAAGCGTCGCCGGTAGGCCGAGGGCGAGACGCCGAGCCGGGCGATGAAGGCCCGGCGCAAGGACTCGGCACTGGAGAACCCGGCGTCGGCGGCCGCCCGGCTCACCGAGCTCCCGGCTTCGAGCCGGGCCCTGGCCAGCTCGAACCGCACACTGGCCGCGTATTCGGCCGGGCCGATCCCGATCTCCTCGGTGAACAGCCGGGTGAGATGGCGCGGGCTCACGTTCACGTGGCGCGCGAGTGCCTGCACGCTGTGCTGGCGGGCGGGGTCGCGCGCGATGAGGTCGGTGACCACGCGCACCGGCCCCGGCCGGGCCGCGACGGCGCGCAGTGGGGTGGAGAACTGGTCCTGCCCGCCGGAGCGCTGCAGGTACACCAGCAGTCCCTGTGCCACCCGGCGCGCCACCGCGCTGCCGCAGTCCTCCTCGACGATCGCCAGGGCCAGGTCGATTCCGGCGGCGACACCGGCGGAGGTCGCGATCTCGCCCGAGCGGACGAAGATCCGGTCGGGCCGCAGGTCGACCCGCGGATACCGGCGCGCCAGCTCGTCGGCGAACTTCCAGTGCGTGGTCGCCGCGCGCCCGTCCAGCAGGCCGAGTTCGGCGAGGACGAACGCGCCGCTGCAGATGGACACGACGCGCCTGCTGCGGGCCGCGAGCAGGCGCGCGGCCGCGACGAGATCGGGCCGGACGAACTCGTCGGGCGACACTTCGCTGCCCGGCACCACCAGCGTGTCCAGCGCGGGTGCGTCGGCGGCGGCCATCGCCACGGCAACCCCACCGCCGACGGAAGTCTGCACCGGCGCGCCCGAGGGTGAGAGCAGCACCACGTCGTATGCCTCGGCGAACTGATTGGCTTCGACGAAAACCTCTGCCGGACCGATGTAGTCGAGGGCTTTCACCCCGTCGAACAGGAGAAACCCGATTCGCCGCGGCCCGGAGGGAGGAAGAATTCGGGCACGATCGGGCAGAGCACGCATACCGGAGAATCTAGAGCCTGTCCGAAAGAGCGGGATCGGCGGCCGGTACGGCAGGCGACAGCCGGGCATCCGGCCAGCAACGATGGTGAACCTACCGATCCGCCTCTTCGATGGGAACGCAATGCCCTACTTCACCACGTCCGACGGCACCGAGATCTACTACTCCGACTGGGGCACCGGGCAACCCGTCGTCTTCAGCCACGGCTGGCCGCTGAACTCGGACGCGTGGTCGCTCGAGCGCAAGACCCTCGCCGACGCGGGCTACCGCGTGATCGCGCACGACCGCCGCGGGCACGGCCGTTCGGCGCAGCCGTGGCAGGGCAACGACATGGACACCTACGCGCGCGACCTCGCCGAGCTGATCGAGTCGCTGGACCTGCGCGATGTCGTCGTGATCGGCCATTCCACCGGCGGCGGCGAGGTCGTGCGCTATGCCGCGCGGCACGGGCGCGAGCGGGTGGCCAAGGTCGTCACCGTCGGCGCGGTGCCGCCGATCATGGTCGCGACCGAGTCGAACCCGGACGGCCTGCCGATGGAGGTGTTCGACGGGATCCGGGCCGGAGTGCTGGCCGACCGGTCGAACTTCTACCAGGAGCTCGCCCCCTCGTTCTTCGGTTTCAACCGGGAGGGCGCCACGGTGTCGAAGGGCGCGCAGGAGGATTTCTGGCGGCAGGGCATGCAGGCGGGCATCCAGGCCGCCTACGAGTGTGTCGCCGCGTTCTCGGCCACCGACTTCACCGAGGACCTGCGGGCGCTGGAGGTGCCGATCTTCATCGCGCACGGCGACGACGATCAGATCGTGCCGATCGCGGGCGCGGCGCTGAAGTCGATCGAGCTGGTCCGCGACGGCACGCTGAAGGTGTATCCCGGTGCGCCGCACGGCATCTTCGGCGCCTACCAGCAGGAGCTCATCGGCGACATCCTGAAGTTCATCGCCGGCTGAGCGCGCGCCGCGGCCCTGCTCAGGCGGGATCGGTCCCGATCTCGCCGACGCGCGCGAGCAGGGCTTCGGCGGCGGTGCGGATCTCGGCGGGGTCGGCGGGATGGCCGATAACGCGCACGATTGCGTCGGGGATGACGTGTTCGGTCTCGGGACCCGCCGCGCCTTCGTCGGAGCGGATGCCGATGACCGTTTCGACCAGGCGGAAGGGCAGGATCCGGGCGCCGGCGGCCGTGGGCGCGGCCGCGGCGGCCAGGTGTTCGTAATGGGCGCGCAGCTCGTCGCGGCGGTCGCGGAAGACGGCGAAGCGTTCGGTACGCACCTCGGGGAGCAGATAGAGGGCACCGAGATTCCAGCGGGCCGCGCGGAGTTGGCGCACGTCGAACAGGGCCAGGGCGTAGAGCTTGGTGATCGCGTCGTCGGGTTCGGCGCGCATGCGCCCGGCCAGCGCGGCCGGGGCGGCGATGGTCTCGGCCAGCAGGGCGTCGAGGATGTCGTCCTTGGCGGCGAAGTGGTGATAGAGCGAGGCCTGCCTGATGCCGACGGCGTCGGCGACCGCCCTGGTCGAGGTGTTGGCATAGCCCTTGGTGGTGAACAGTTCCGCCGCCGCGTCGAGGATCTCCGCGCGCGGCGTCGTCCCCTGTCTGCGTCGCTGTTCCAGCCGGGGGCGCCCGGGTCCGAGGTTTGCCACGTCCCCGATTCTGTCATCGGGACCGGACCGGCCCCGGGAGGGGCTGCTCACCGGCGCGGATGCCGCGCGGTCGAATTCCTGTCACTCGATAGAAACGTGGGCAACGCAGAAGTTACCGCGCGTCCCACACTCGATACACGCACGACACCGTTCGAGCGATCGCGAGCGCAAAACTATCGACTGATAGATATTTGGCCGCACCGCCGAAGGACACCGACATGGCCGCGACTCTCGACTCCCCCGCCGTCCCGCCCGAAACCGCCCGCGACAGTGCCGATCTGGCGGCATTCGGCTACCAGCCGGTCCTGCACCGCAAGCTGGGACGCTACGCGTCCTTCGCGGCGGGCTTCTCGTTCGTTTCCATCCTCACCACGATCTTCCAGTTCTTCGGATTCGGCTATTCGTTCGGCGGCGCCGCGTTCTTCTGGACCTGGCCGCTGGTCTTCGCCGGCCAGTTCCTGGTGGCGCTGAACTTCGCCGAGCTGGCCGCCCGGTATCCGATCTCCGGCTGTATCTACCAGTGGTCGCGCCGCCTGGCGGGCGGGCTGATCGGCTGGTTCGCCGGCTGGATGATGGTGATCGCCCAGGTCGTCACCGCCGCGGCCGCCGCCATCGCGCTGCAGGTGGTGCTGCCCACGATCTGGAGCGGATTCCAGATCATCGGCACCGACACCGCGCTCACCTCCCGCGACGGCGCGATGAACGCCGTACTGCTGGGCAGCGCGCTGCTGGTGGTCACCACCACGATCAATGTGATCGGCATCGACCTGATGGCCCGGATCAATTCGATCGGCGTCACCATCGAGATCGTCGGCGTGCTGGCCATCATCGCGCTGTTCTTCACCGGCGCCGAGCGTGGCCCCGGCGTGGTGCTGCACACCGACCAGGCCGCGCCCGGCCCGTACTGGGCGGCGTTCCTGGTGTCCGGTCTGATGGCCGCGTATGTGATGGTGGGTTTCGACTCGGCCGGCGAGCTGTCGGAGGAGACGAAGAACCCGCGCCGGGTCGCCCCGCGCACCATCCTGCTGGCCCTGTCGGTGTCGGCGCTGGGCGGCGGACTCATGCTGATCGGCGCGCTGATGGCGGCGCCGAGCCTGTCCGACGGCGAATTGGCCTCCGGCGGACTGGCTTACGTCATCATGTCGAAGCTGAACAGCCCCGCCGGATCGGTGCTGCTCGGGTGCGTTGCCGTCGCGGTGATCGTGTGCACGCTGGCCATCCAGACCGCGGGTTCGCGCCTGATGTTCTCGATGGCGCGCGACGGCAAGCTGCCGTTCGCCAAGGCGCTGTCGACGGTGCACCCGCGCTTCGGCACCCCGGTGTGGCCCGCGGTGGTGATCGGCGCGCTCGGCATCGGCCTGCTGGTGCTGAACCTGGGCAATCCCGCCATCTTCGCGACGCTGGCCAGTGTCTGCATCGTCAGCCTGTACCTGGCGTACCTGCTGGTCACCGTGCCGCTGCTGGTGCGCAGGATCAAGGGCCTGCCCGCCATGGACGATCCGGCGCTGTTCAGCCTGGGGCGCTGGGGCGTGCCGATCAACGCGCTCGCCGTGGCGTGGGGCATCGCCATGGTGATCAACCTGGCCTGGCCGCGACCGGAGGTGTACATCCCCGCGGGTGGCAGCTGGTGGCAGCTCTGGGCCGGTCCGCTGTCGGTGGCGGTGATCCTCACCGTGGGCGCCGTCGTCTACCGATTCGTGGTCGCCGTCCGGACCACGGAGGAGCCCATCGCCGAAACCGCGCCTGCCGCCGCGTGATCCACGGTGGCACGGCCGGATACGCCGGCCGTGCCACCACCCGCCCCGCCTCCTTTCCCTCGACGCAGGAGCTTCTCGATGACGAGCACCCAGTCCACCGACGGCGCCCGCGCCCACGCGCGCGCCCAAGCCGCGGCGGCGACCATCGCCCGCCCCGACCTGCCCGACGGCGTCGACCCCGCCACCGTGGTTCTCGCGCAGCGCATTCCCGCGGGCGGGTACGCGAATGTCGTGCTCGGCCGGGGAACCCGCGTGCGGTTCGCCGATCCCACCGGAACCGCAGGCGCGCATCTGTTCCTGCTGCGCGCCGAATCACCGTGGGAGCGGCTCAATGTCGCCGACACCGTGAAGGTGCCCTGGCAGGCCTATCTCGGGGCGGGACACCCGTTGCTCTCCGATCAGGGCCGGGTGCTGGCGACCGTGCTGGCCGACTCCTCCGGCCACCACGACACCCTGTGCGGCCCGACCATCGCGGGCCGTCGGCAACTGCACCTCGCCGGGGCCAAGCAGGGCCTGGAACCCCGCGACATCGGTCCCTCGATCGGACTGTTCCGTGGCGTCCGCGTCGACGCCGTGGGCGGTCTCGTCGCCACCGGCAACGCACCCGCGGGCGCGGCGCTCGACCTGCTGATCCACCTGCCGCTGACCCTGCTGGTCGCCAATGCCGCGCACCCGCTCGACGAGCGCCCCACCGGCGACCTCGACCTGGTCGCCTGGTCGGCCCCCGCCGAACTCGGCACCCTCCCCAACGACGACCCGGAATACCGACGGGCCGTGGCCAACACCGAAGCCGCCTGGACGGCCGCACTGAACACGGAGGTTCCGGCATGACCACGTCCACCCGCATCGTCGTCCTCGACGAGACCGTTCCCGCCAACGCGCCGTGGTCGGCGATCGTCCGCGCGGGCGACCAGCTCGAGATCATCGACCTGCACGGCAACCAGGCCGTCGACTGCCTGCTCTACTCCGCCGCCGACCGCACCGACCGCTACAGCGCGCAGGCCACCGTCGCCGCGCAGGGCAACATCTTCCTGACCACGGGCAGCGTGCTGCGCACCGAGGCGGGCACCCCGCTGATGACGGTGGTCGCCGACGAGGTCGGCAATCACGACACCATCGCCGGCGCCTGCTCGCAGGAATCCAACACCCTGCGCTACGGCCACCACACCCGCCACCAGCACGCCTGCGTGGAGAACTTCCTCACCGCCGCGCTCGAATGGGGTCTGGGCAAGCGGGATCTGGTGTCCAACATCAACTGGTTCATGAACGTCCCGGTGGAGGCCGACGGCACCCTCGGCATCGTCGACGGACTGTCCGCGCCGGGCAAGAAGGTGACCTTGCGCGCCGAGATCGACACGCTGGTCCTGGTCTCCAACTGCCCGCAGATCAACAACCCCTGCAACGGTTTCGACCCGACGCCGGTGCGCATGGTGGTGACCCGATGAGCCGCGTCGACGCCACGATCGCCGTGGGCCGAGTCTCGGAATCGACCGGCACCGTGCCCCGTTCATCCATCCCGGCCACCCGCGCGGGCAGCCGTGATGCCGCCGCCGCGATCGCGAGCCTGCCCGTGGGCGCTCCGGCGTCGTTCGGCGGGCACGGCACCGACACCGCGCGCTCGGTCGAGGTTCTCCGCCCCGGCATGCAGACCACCGTGCAGGACTGGCCCGGCCGCATCGGCTACTGGCACATCGGCGTTCCGCCGTCGGGACCGATGGACGATCTCTCGTTCCGGCTGGGCAACCGCGTGCTCGGCAACCCGGAAGGCGCGGCCGGACTGGAATGCACGCTCGGCGGGCCCGCGCTGCGGTTCGGCGCGGCGACCTGGGTGTGCGTCACCGGCGCGGTCGCCGACGTACGGGTCGACGGCACGCCGGTCGAGCAGTGGCGCACGGTCGAGGTGCCCGCAGGCGGCGTCCTCGACGTCGGCGCGATCCGCGGTCCGGGCATGCGCACCTACGTCCTCGTCTCCGGCGGTATCGATGTCGACCAATTCCTCGGCAGCGCGGCGACTTTCACCCTGGGAAAGTTCGGCGGTGGGACCGGCGCGGCCCTGCGCGCCGACGACACGCTGACGCTCGGCGCACCCCCCGCCCGCCTCGCCGCGGCCGTCCCGATGACCGATATCCCGGCCTTCGGCCACCGCTGGGAACTGGCGGTCACCGAGGGCCCGCACGGCGCACCGGAGTTCTTCACCCGCGCCGACTTCGACACCATCCTCGGCACCGACTACGAGGTGCACTTCAATTCCGACCGCACCGGCGTCCGGCTGATCGGCCCGAAGCCGGAGTGGGCGCGCACCGACGGCGGCGAGGCGGGGCTGCACCCGTCGAACATCCACGACAACGCCTACTCGATCGGCGCGCTCGACTTCACCGGCGACACCCCGATCCTGCTCGGCCCCGACGGCCCCAGCCTGGGCGGTTTCGTCTGCCCGGTGACGGTCGTCGCAGCCGACCGCTGGAAGCTCGGCCAGCTCACTCCCGGCGACAAGGTCCGCTTCGTGCCGATCCGCGCGGAACACGCCGCGCCCGCGAACGAACTCGGTCAGCGCCGCCGCGCCGGGTTCGGCACGGTGGTGTCGGCGGGCCGCGACGGTGACGACGGCATCCTGCGCCGCGCCGAGGTCGACGACGAGACCGGCGTGACCTACCGCCGCCAGGGCGACGACGGCGTCCTGGTCGAATACGGCACGCTCACCCTGGATCTGGGCCTGCGGGCCCGGGCCCACGCGCTGCACCAGCATCTGATCGCGCTGAGTCCGCGCGGTGTCGTCGAACTCACCCCGGGCATCAGGTCCTTGCAGATCCGCGTCGACCCCGCCGTGCTGCCGGTGCCCCAGCTGCTCGATCTGCTCGCCGAAGCCGAAGCGCACCTGCCGAATTCGGCCGAGCTGGTGGTCCCGAGCCGGACCGTCCACCTGCCGCTGTCCTGGGACGACCCGTCCACCCGTGAGGCGATCACCCGCTACATGCACGGCGTGCGCGCCGACGCGCCGTGGTGCCCGTGGAACATCGAGTTCATCCGCCGGATGAACGGCCTGGACTCGGTCGACGACGTCTACCGCACGGTCTTCGACGCCGAATACCTGGTGCTCGGCCTCGGTGACGTCTACCTCGGCGCGCCCGTCGCCACGCCGACCGACCCCCGGCATCGCCTGGTCACCACCAAGTACAACCCGGCCCGCACCTGGACGCCGGAGAACGCCGTCGGCATCGGCGGCGCCTACCTGTGCATCTACGGCATGGAGGGACCCGGCGGATACCAGTTCGTCGGCCGCACCACGCAGGTCTGGAACCACCGGGCGCGCCCCGTCGGCACCGCGGGCCCCGGCGTCGACCGGTTCCACACGGATGCCGAAACGCCTTGGCTGCTGCGTTATTTCGACCGCATCCGGTGGTATCCCGTCGAGCCGGACGAACTGCTGGACCTGCGCGCCGACTTCGCCGCGGGCCAGGTGCACGTGCCCACCGAGGACGGCGAATTCCGCCTGGCCGACTACCGCCGCTTCCTCACCGAGAACGCGGGCTCGATCGCCGACTTCCGCGCGGTGCAGGCCGACGCCTTCGCCGCCGAACGCCAATCCTGGCGCACCGCGGGCGAACTCACCGACTGATCAGCGAACCGCAGCCACCGCTTCGATCTCGATCAGCGCGCCCTCGACCGCGAGACCGGACACGAACGCGAAGGTGATCGCGGGCGGGTTCGGCATCGGACCCCACGCCGCGCCGAAGGCGGCGAAGCCCTCCTGGAGGCTCTGCCCCTCCTTGATGAGCAGGTTCCACTTGACCACGTCGGCGGGCTCGGCGCCGGCCGCCGCCAGGCAGGCGCGCAGATTGTCGAGGGTCTGGCGGACCTGCGCGGCGAGGTCGGCGCCGACCACGCGGCCGGTGGCGTCGACCCCGTTCTGGCCGCCGATGTAGACCAGGTCGGCGCCGGCGGGGACTCGCACCACCTGCGAGAATGCGGGGTTGGAATGCAGGGATTCGGGATTGATGTACGTCGCGATTGCCATGCCATGACGGTAACCGGTTAAACTGGTGTCATGCAAGAGCGAAAGTCTCTCCCGCCCGCGGTGCGCCGTCGCTTCCAGACCGGGCGCGCCTGCCTCGACCTGGTACACACCGGTGGCGAGGGTGAGCTCGCGGTGTGGGAGATCGTGCACACCACCGAGGACCTGAGCCGGTGGCTCGGCGTCATCCTGGAGCTGCCCGAGGTATCCGCCGAGGACACCGATCTCGCGGCGTTCCACACCTTGCGCGCGGCCCTGTCCCGCGCGGCGTTCGGCGCCGCCGCGGGCCATCCCCTCGACCCCGCCGACATCGCCGTCGTCAATGCCGCCGCGACCGAACCACCCCTGGTCCCCCAGCTCGGCGCCGACGGCACCCGCGACTACCCGGCGCCGACCGCGCGCGCCGCGCTCTCCACGCTGGCCCGCGACGCCGTCGACCTCTTCGCGAGTCCCCTCGCCGCCCGCATTCGTGTGTGCGCGTCGGAGACCTGCGGCCTGCTGTTCGTCGACGCGTCCCGCCCCGGCCGCCGCCGCTGGTGCTCCATGGACCGCTGCGGAAACCTGTCGAAGGTCCGCAAGTACCGCGAGAGCGCCGAGTAGCGCTCAGGGCCGGTCGGCGATGGCCGTGGCCGTGGGATTGGTGGCGTCGCGGATCACCCGCAGGCCCGTGACCAGGCCGTCGAGCTGCGCCGGGGTGAGCAACCCGGTGAGCCACTCCTCGAGCGCGACCAGATAGTCGGGCAGCACCTGCTCGAGCCGGGTCGCGCCGGCATCGGTGAGCGCGGCGTAGGCGCTGCGCCGGTCGGTGGGATCGAGCCTGCGTTCCACCAGACCGGCCGCGGCCAGCCGGTCGACGAGCCGGGTGACCCCGCTGGTCGACAGGTCGGTCTGCGCGGCCAGATCCGACATCCGCAGACGCCGCCGCGGCGACCGGCTCAGGCGCATGAGGGCATTGAGATCGAGGCCGGACAGGCCGTGCGCCTTCCACACCGGCTCGACCTTTTTCAGCACGCCGCTGTGCGCTTCGAACAGCAAGCCGGAGATGGTGAGCCGCGGGTCGTCGAACAGTTCCTGCATGCCGACCACTCTAGCCAATATTTGCTCAGCGGATAGTTGACGCGCGGAATACTCCGGTGTAGAACTATGCATACGCAATATTCCTCGAAGCAACTAATGGAGTAGTCATGCAGCAGATGTGGGTCGCCGGTTTCCGCTCCGGAGTGATCAGCCCCGACGAGCAGATCAAGCTCGCCGAATCGCGCGCCTTCGACGACGAGACGGTGCGCCAGGTCGTACGCCTGGCCGGTGGCGGCGCGGCACTGCGGGTGCGGCTGACCAATCGCTACGGCACGGCGCCGCTGCTGATCGGCGCGGCGCGGGTGGGACATCGCAAGGCGGGATCGGCGGTCGAGACGGATCGGGAGCTCCGCTTCGGCGGCGAGCCGATCGCCGTCGTGGCGCCGGGCGCGGAACTGGTGAGCGATCCGGTGGACCTGACAGTCGGCGCGGGCGAGGATCTGTTGCTCAGCCTGTACCTGCCGGAATCGACCGGCCTGGCGACCTACTCGCATCAGCCCGGCGAGATCGCCTACATCACCGCCGGGGACCACAGCGCCGATGTGGAACTGCCCGGCGCGCAGGAGGTTCCGTTCCGGTTCTTCGTCACCGGCATCGACGTGCTCGCCGCGCCGGACAGCCGGGTCGCGGTGGCGTTCGGCGATTCCTGGTTCGAGGGGGTCGGCACCACCCTGAGCGCGAACCGCCGATCGGTCGACGCGCTCAACGCGCGCCTCACCGACGGCTGGGTGGTCAACAACGGCATCGCGGGCAACCGGCTCACCGCCACCGAGATCGGCGAATCCGGGCTCGGGCGTTTCCAATCCGACGCCCTCGCGGTTCCCGGCGTCAGCGACGTGCTGGTGAACTTCGGCATCAACGACCTCATCCTGGGCGCGATGGGCGGCCAGCCGTCGGCGACCGCGGCGGAGCTGATCGCCGGTTTCACCGCACTCGCGGACCGGGCGCACGCGGCGGGTCTGCGCATCCACGTCGCGACCATCGGCCCCTACGCCGGGTGCGTGTACCCCGGCATGCCGCTGCTGGAAACCCAGCCGACCAGGCACGCGGTCAACGAATGGATCCGCGCCACCGACGTTTTCGACTCGGTCTTCGATGTCGACCGCGCCGTCGCCGATCCCGCGCGGCCCGACTTCATCCGGCCCGAGTTCGACAGCGGCGACGGCATGCACCTCAACGACGCGGGCGCGGCGGCCATGGCCGACACCGTCGACGTGGCGGCCCTGTTCAGGACACGGTGAGGACCGTCTTTCCCGAAGCGTGCCCGCGAGCGAACTGTTCGATCGCGGAGTTCGCCTCCCGCAGAGGGATTCGGCGCTCGATCACCGGACGGAGCGAACCCGCCGCCGCCAGCCCGGCCAGATAGGTCAGGTCGGCGGCGGCGGGCCGCATGAGCAGCGCCTTCAAGGTCTGCCGGGTCACCAGGTCGGTGAGCGCCACCGCCGCGAGCCAGCGGACCGGGCCGAACCAGTTGTCGCCGGGCGCGGCGGCGGAGGAGACGAAGACGCCGTCGGCGGTCAGCGCGCGGCGGCACTCACGCAGGGTGCGGTTGCCCGCGAGATCGAAGATGACGTCGTAGGGCTCGTCGGTTCGGGTGAAATCGTCTGCCGTGTAGTCGATCACGACGTCGGCGCCGATGCCGCGCACCATGTCGACGTGCCTGGTGCTGCACACCGCGGTCACGTGCGCGCCCATGACCTTCGCGATCTGCACCGCGAAGCTGCCCACCCCGCCGGACGCGCCGTTGACCAGCACGCGCCGACCCGGCCGCACCGCGCCGATATCACGCAGCCCCTGCAGGGCCGTCATGCCGGAATCCGGGATCGCCGCCGCCTCCGCCATACTCAGCGCGGCGGGCACGATCGCGAGGGTGTCCACCGAGGCGCGCGCGTAGCCGGCGAACGCGCCGCTGGGCACGGTGCCGAAAACCCGGTCACCCACCGCGAATTCGGTGACACCGGCGCCGACCGCGCTCACCTCACCGGCGAGATTCTGGCCGATCCGCGGCCGCTTGGGCTTGCGGAGGCCGAAGCCGAGCCGCAGCAGATACGGCGTGCCGGTGAGCAGGTGCAGATCGCCACTGCACAGCGAGGCGGCATCGACCCGGACCACCACCTCGCGCTCCCCCGGCACCGGGACCGGTACGAGCTCGGCGCGTAGCACCTCGCTGCCGCCGTAGCGGGGCGCGACCCAGGCGGTCATCGTCGTCGTATCCACACCGGTCATGAGCGTTCCCTCTCGCACTTACAGCGTAAGCCTCTTTCGCCAGACGCTACGCTTACGCCGTAAGTGGGTCAAGGAGACAGTCAGGACACGCCATGCCACCTCGCACGCCGTTGACCAGGGAGCACGTGCTGCGCGCGGCGATCGGGATCGCCGACCGGGACGGTCTGGGCGCGCTGTCGATGCGCCGGCTCGCCAAGGCGGTCGGCGTGGAGGCGATGTCGCTGTACAACCATGTCGCCAACAAGGACGACCTGCTCGACGGCATCGTCGACCTGGTCGTCGCCGAGATCTACGTGCCCGCGGCCGGTGGTGATTGGCAGGCCGAACTACGCCGCCGCGCGATCTCGGCCCACGAGGTCCTGCTGCGCCACCGGTGGGCCACCGGCCTGATCGGCTCCCGCGTCAATGTCGGCCCCGCCATGCTCCGCTACATCGACGCCACCCTCGCCTGCCTGGTGACCGCGGGCTTCACCTACGTACAAGCCGACCGAGCCTGGAACGCCCTCGACAGCCACATCTACGGCTTCACCCTCCAAGCCGTCAACTTCCCCCTCGACCCCACCGAATACACCACCGCCGCCACCCATTTCCTCCCCCTGATCCCCCCGGAAACCCACCCCCACATGCACACCCTCACCACCCTCGTCATCACCGGATCCCACTCCGGCATCGCCGACTTCACCTTCGGCCTAGACCTCCTCCTCACCGGCCTGAACACCCTGCTCGACGCGGAGAAATAGCGCCCAGGCGGCACACACCGAACCCAACTCCACCCGGATCCACAACCACCGCCGAAGCGCCGAGACCCTATTTCGCCAGCTGGCCGATTCTCTGGCGGGCGACGTTGAGGAGGGTGGCGACGTCGACGTCGGGGACTGATTCGCGGCGGAGTTCGCGGACCAGGGAGCGCTGCTCGTCGTTCAGTTCCTCGGTGAGGCGCTCGATTTTCGAGCGGAGCTCGGAGATATGACGCACGCGTCCGCTCACGTCGCGGGCGTCGCCGAAATCATCGACGATCAAACGGGTTTCGACACGAGACAGCGGTACATCGAGTTTGGCGGCGATAATCGTCCGGGCTTCGTAGCCGACGTCGGTGAGATGTTTGGCCTGCCCGCACGGATCGTCCCCGTACACGTCGGGAACCGTGATCTCCCACCATCGTCCGACACGATTCGCGTGCACGTCGTAGGTGATTGCCGTACTCATTTCGCATCCTCCTCCGGGCAATTGCATGCCGCTACGGCCTTGAAGATCGTTCGAACCACCCCTGGCGAAACGGTTCGGTGCCCATCAGGAACGCTCACGTCATGCTTGCCCGACCGGCAACCATAGATCGAATGACTGCCGGCTCCACCGCGTAGCTTCGACCAGCCCTCCTTCTTCAGGGCCTGCAGGACCTTCCTGGTCGGTTGCTCCGCGATCATCGATCGACGCTACCAAGCTAGCAGCTCCTTCAGCAAGCTGACTAGCGCGATTTCCCGCTAGCCAGCTAGCAGGCGTCGACTGAGCCACCTGTGCTCGCCTACCAGGGCGGACCCGGGTAGGCGAGCGGGGTGGGGCTACTTCGCGACGACGATCGTGATCTCGTCGTCGGCGGGGTCGGTCGAGTCTCCTTCGACCACGAACCAGTGGGTGACCTCTCCGTCGGCGAGGTCGTCTTCGACCGGGCCGGTGGGGAGGACCGACAGGGCGCCTGCGGTGGACGCGGCCAGGAATTCCTGGATGGCGGCGGGGCCGGAGGCGTGGGTGGTGTAGGTGGTGCACTCGTAGTCGATGCCATGTTCGTCGCGCAGGCGTTCGGCCAGGGCCACCGCGGCGCTCTGGGTGAGCGTCGTGGTGGTGGCGCCGGTGACCTGGACGAAGGCGGGGTGGTCCTCGGACAGGGGGCGGACGCGGTCGGCGTAGGAGACGGGATGCGCCGCGGCGGCGGCGATCTCGGCTTCCACGTCGGCCAGGACCAGCCACTGCCCGGCGACACCGGCCACCGGTTCGGCGCTGATGCCGAAGGTGGCGCCGGTCTCGGCGATCTCGACACCGGTCAGTTCACCGGCGAACAGGACCGCGGCACCGGCCTTCTGGATCGCCCAGGCGGCGAGTACCGAATCCACGCCGCGCGGCAGTGAGATCGCGACCACGTCACCGGGGCCCGCACCGCGGGCGATGAGGACGCGGGCCAGCTGCGAGGACTTGCGATCCAGCGCGCTGTAGGCGATCTCGCTGTCCCCGCGCAGCAGCGCGGGCGCTTGCGGATCGGCTTCGACGACCTCGGCCAGCACCTTGGCGACGGTCTGCGCGCCGACCCCGGTGACCGCGACCGGGGCCGAAACGGCCGCGGTCACACCGGATTCGGCGAGCAGCTGGGCGCGTTCACCCGCGTCGAGGATGTCGATGTCGCCGACCAGGCCGGTCGGGTTGTCGAGCAGCTCGTCGAGCACCCGCAGCAACCGCGCGGACAGGGTGCGGACCTCGTCCTCGGTGTAGGTGCTGCGCAGGAAGCGCAGGGTGATCTCGATGGTCGACTCGGCCATCACCACCAGCGTGAGCGGGTAGTGCGTGGCGTCGTCGAGGCCGACGCCGGTGACCTGCATGCCGTCGATCGAGCTCGCCGCGGTGACGGCGTCCTTGTCCATCGGGTAGGACTCGAACACCAGCAGCGTGTCGAACGCCGCGCCGGCGCCCGCCACCCGCTGGATGTCGGACAGGCCGACGAAGTGGTGGCTGAGCAGGTCGGCCTGCTCGGCCTGCACCCGCTTGGTCAGCTCCTCGGCGCTGATCCGGTCGTCGATCTGGATCCGCACCGGCAGGGTGTTGATGAACAGACCGACCATCGACTCCACGCCGGGCAGTTCGGCCGGGCGGCCGGACACGGTCGCGCCGAACACCACGTCGTCGCGGCCGGTGAGGCGGCCGACGACGATGCCCCACGCGGTCTGCAGCAGCGTGTTCACGGTGACGCCGAGTTCACCCGCGTGCTTGCCGAGCGCCCTGGTGCGGTCGTTGTCGATCTCGACGACGACCTTGCCGATCTCGTAGCGCTCCTCGGTGCGCGGCGCGGGCGCCAGCTGGGTGGGGCCCTCGACCCCGGCCAGCGCCTCGGCCCAGGTCCGCAGCGACACTTCGCGATCCCAGCCGGACAGCCAGGACAGGAAGTTGCGGTACGAGGCCACTCGCGGCAGCGCGGTGAGATCACCGTGCACCGCGTAGAGGACCAGCAGGTCGCGCATGAGCAGCGGCATGGACCAGCCGTCGATCAGGATGTGGTGCACCGTGATCGCCAGGTGCGCCTGCTCCGGACCGGTCTTGTACAGGCCGAAGCGGATCAGCGGCGCGGTGGCCATGTCGAACTGGTCGGCGCGGTCGGTGACGAGCAGCTGCTGCATGCGCGGCAGGCGTTCGTCCTCGGGCAGATCGGTCAGGTCGACCTCGCGCCACGGCACCTCGAGCTCCGACAGCACCACCTGCACCGGCTGACCGGCCGAGTCGGTGACGAACGCGGTCCGCAGGTTCGGGTACCGGTCCAGCACCGCCTGGGCGGCGCGGCGCAGCCGTTCGGTGTCGAGCGTGCCGGTCAGGTCGAGCACGGCCTGCACGGTGTACACGTCGACGGTCGCCGAGCTGAGCATGGCGTGGAACATCAGGCCCGCCTGCAGCGGCGAGAGCGGCCACACCTCCGACAGCGCCGGATAGGTGCCTTCCCACAGCTCGATATCGGACTGCTGCACCCGCACCAGCGGCATGTCGGACGGGGTGAAACCACCCGCGTCGGTCCGCCGCGCGTGGGTGGCCAGCGCGGTCAGCGCGGCCACGAACAGGTCGGCGAAGCGCTGCGCCTGCTCCTGGGTGAGCAGCCCGGTCGGGAACGCGATGTTCGCGCCCAGCTGCGGGCCCTCGTCGCCGTCGTTGACGATGGCGTTGATGTCCAGCGTCGCGTTGGCGGGCATGTCCAGGTCCATCTCGGCGTCGAGCTGACCCAGATCAGCCACCGGCACCCAGCCCAGCTCGGCGAGTTCGGCCGGGATCTCACCGGCCGTCGCGCGACCGAGGTAGTTGAAGCTGATCTGGCCGACGGACGGCAGATCGGCACCCTCGGTGGACAGGTACTTGAGCATGCCGTAGCCGATGCCCTTGTCGGGCACCGCGAGCATCTGCTCCTTGACCGACTTGATCAGCTCACCGAGCACGGCGCCGCCGGCGAAGGCGTCGTCGAGATCGGCGCCGGCCAGGTCGAGCCGGACCGGGAAGGCGGTGGTGAACCAGCCGACGGTGCGCGAGAGGTCGGCACCGGCGACGATCTCCTCCTGGCGGCCGTGGCCCTCCAGCTTGATCAGCGCCGCGGTCCCCGATTCGTCCTCGCGCCAACGCGATACGGCCAGCGCGAGCGCGGTGAGCAGGCCGTCGTTGACGCCGCCGTGGTACAGGCCGGGGATGGCCGTGAGCACCGCGTCGGTGACCTCCGGCGACAGGGTGACCTGCACCCGGTCGACGGTGGCGAACGTGTCGACCCGCGGGTCGAAGGCGCGCGCGCCCAGCTGCGGGTCGGCGGTGGCCGAGACCTCACGCCAGAACGGCAGTTCCGCCCGGCGATCGGTCGACTGCTCGACCAGGCTGTGCGCCCAGCGCCGCATCGAGGTGCCGTTGACGGGCAACGCGACCTGCTGGCCGGCCGCCACCTGACCCCAGGCCATGGCGAGGTCCGGGATCAGGATGCGCCAGGAGACGCCGTCGATCACGAAGTGGTGACCCACGATGAGCAGCGCGTCGCGGCGGCGCGGACCGTCGGCGTTCTCGCCGAAGGCGAACCACACGAACTGCACCATGGCCGCGTTCGCGGGATCGAGCCTGCCCATGGCCTCGTCGTATTCGACCGAGGCCAGCTTGGACAGCTGCTCGTCGCCGATCTCGCCGGGCACCTCGACGCGGCGCACCAGCGCGGCCACGTCGACCTCGCCCGGCGCCAATGCCTCGAAGACCCAGCCCTTTTCGGGATCCTTGGCCACCCGCGAACGCAGCACGTCGTGGTGGTCGAAGACCGCGCCGACGGTGGCGTGCAGGACGTCCTCGGTGAGGTTCTCGGGCAGGCGCAGCACCATCGACTGGGAGAACCGGTCGTAGGTGGAGCCGCTCGCCAGGATCTGGCGCATGATCGGCAGCATCGGGATCTCACCGACGCCACCGCCTGCCAGTTCCTCCAGCACGATCTGGTCGGCATCGCCGGCGAGCACGGCGATCTCGGCCAGCCCGGCCACGCTGCGCTTCTCGAAGACGTCGCGCGGCTTGAACAGCACGCCGCGGTCCTTGGCGCGGGAGACCAGCTGGATGGACAGGATCGAGTCACCGCCGAGGGCGAAGAACGAATCGTCCAGGCCGACGGCGTCCACACCGAGCACCTCGGCGAAGACGGCCGCGATGATCGCCTCGACTTCACCGGTGGGCGTGCGGAACTCGCGCGGGGCGAGGACCGGCTCGGGCAGCGCGCGCCGGTCGAGCTTGCCCGCCGGGGTCAGCGGGATCTCGTCGAGCACCATGACGGCCGCGGGCACCATGTGCGCGGGCAGCTGCTGCGCGGCGTACTCCACCAGCTCGGCCGGGTCGGCGGCCGCGCCGGGGGTGGCCCGGACGTAGGACACCAGGATGGTGGCGCCCGCGTCGGTGGTGCGGCCGATGGTGGCGGCGAACTCGACGTCGTCGTGCGCGGTGAGGACCGCGTCGATCTCGCCCAGTTCGATGCGGAAACCGCGGATCTTCACCTGGAAGTCGTTGCGGCCCACGTATTCCACGACGGACTTGCCGTTCACGGTGCGCCAGGCGACGACGTCACCGGTGCGGTACAGCCGCTCGCCCTCGGCGTAGGGGCTGGCCACGAAGCGTTCGGCGGTGAGGCCGGCGCGGTCGTGGTAGCCGCGCGCCAGCGCGACGCCACCCAGGTACAGCTCACCGGCCACGCCCGCGGGGACGGGGCGCAGGCGGTTGTCGAGCACGTACACGGTGGCGCCCGCGATCGGCCCACCGATGTTCATGGTGTCGCCGGGCAGCAGCGGGTCGGAGAGGTTGGTCGCGATGGTCGCCTCGGTCGGGCCGTAGGCGTTGTAGAACCGGTGGTGCGCCGGGTCGGTGCCCGCGCTGTGCCAGTTCGCCACCAGGTCGACGGGGGCCTTGTCGCCACCGACGATCAGCGCTTCCAGCCCGGCCAGTGCCGCGGGCTCCATCGACGCCGCGACCAGCGGCGTGAGGAACACGTGGGTCAGTTCCTGGCCCACGATGATCTCGGCCAGCTCCTCGCCGCCGACCACGCCGACCGGCGTGATGACGAGCGCGCCCGCCGAGCCGACGGCCAGCAGGAACTCGAGGATCGACGCGTCGAACGAGGGCGACGCGAACGCCAGCGTGCGCGCGTCCGACCCGAGCCCGAACTGCGCCACCTGGGCGGCGGCGAAGTTGGCCACACCGGTGTGGCTGACGACGACGCCCTTGGGCAGACCGGTCGAGCCCGAGGTGTAGATCATGTACGCGGTGTTGGTCGTCCGGACGGCACCGTTGCGGTCCGCGTCGGTGACCGGCTCGGCGGACTGCCGGACGGCCTCGGCCTGCAGGACCGCGTCGTCGAGCACCAGCCACTCGCCCAGCGCGGGCGCGGGCAGGTGGCCGGCCTCGGCGGCGATCGTGATGCCCAGTGCCGCACCCGAATCCGACATCATGTGCGCGATGCGCTCGGCCGGGTACTTCGGGTCCACCGGCAGGAACGCCGCGCCGGACTTGATCACGGCCCAGATGGCGAGGGTGGTCTCCAGCGAGCGCTGCATGGCGATGGCGACGACCGTCTCCGGTGCGGCGCCACGCGCGATGAGCACGCGGGCCAGACGCGAGGACGCCGCGTCGAGCTCGGCGTAGGTGAGCGCCCGGGCGTCACCGGCGTCGACGAGCGCGCCGACCAGTCCGATGTCGGCCGACTCGCCGGGGGCGACGATCGCCTGACCGGTCGGGTTGGCCGCCACGGCCTGGGCCAGCAGCTCCGGCAGGGTGCTCGTCGACGCGGCGGGACCGCCGGTGCGGGTGAGCAGTTCGGTGCGCTCGGTGCCGTCGAGGAGTTCGAGATCGCCGACCGGGGTGGTGGTGTCGGCGACGACCGCGGCGAGCAGACGCTGGAAGCGCTGCGCGAACTTCTCGACGGTGGCCTGGTCGAACAGGTCGGTGGCGTAGGAGAACTCGGCGTAGGCGCCGGCGTCGTCGCCCGCCGCCGCCTCACGGACGGTGAGCAGCAGGTCGAACTTGGCGGTGTCGACGTCGAAGTCGACGGCCGAGACCGACAGGCCGGGCAGTTCGAACGCGGCGTCGGGCAGGTTCTCGAACGACAGCGCCACCTGGAACAGCGGGTGCCGCGCGGTGGAGCGCTCGGGGTTGAGCAGTTCCACCAGACGCTCGAACGGGATGTCGGCGTGCGCGAAGGCGGCCAGGTCGGCCTCCTTCGCCCGGTCCAGCAGCTCGGTGAAGCCGAGCTGGCCGCCGACCTGCGTGCGCAGCGCGAGGGTGTTGACGAACATGCCGATGACGTCGTCGAGTTCGGCTTCGCCACGACCGGCGATGGGGGTGCCGATGACGATGTCCTCGGTGCCCGACATGCGCGCCAGGAACACCGCGAGGGCGGTGTGCACGACCATGAACAGCGTCGCGTTCTGTTCCCGGGCGATCGCCGAGAGGCCGGCGTGGATCTCGGTGTCGATCGGGAACAGGACCCGGCCGCCCGCGAAGGACTGCGTGCTCGGACGCGGCCGGTCCAGCGGCAGGTTCAGCTCGTCGGGGACGCCGGCGAGCGCGCGCTTCCAGTAGTCGGCCTGCTGGGAGATCAGGCTGGTGTCGTCGGCTTCGGAGCCGAGGACTTCGCGCTGCCAGACGCTGAAGTCGGCGTACTGCACCGGCAGCGGTGCCCAGCCCGGCCGTTCCCCGGCGGCGCGGGCGGCGTAGGCCACCATCACGTCGCGGGTCAGCGGGCCCATGGACCAGCCGTCGGCGCTGATGTGGTGGGCGACGAAGACGAGCACGAACTCGTCGTCCGCGAGGCGGAGCAGCTTCGCGCGCAACGGAACTTCGTCGAGTACGTCGAACCCGGTGGAGATCAGGCCGGCGATCCTGTCGGGGACCTCGTCGGGAGCGACGGTCTCCGGCGTGAGGTCGGGGACATTGCCCTCGACCGGCAGGATCACCTGGTGCGGGGTGCCGTCGGCCGACGGGTACACCGTGCGCAGGGTCTCGTGCCTGGCCAGCACGTCGGCGACCGCGAGCTGCAGCGCCTCGACGTCCAGCGCGCCCGTCAGGCGGACGGCGACCGGGATGTTGTTCACCGCGGAGCTGGTGTCGAACTGGTTCAGGAACCACATGCGCTGCTGTGCCAGCGACAGCGGCACCTGCGCCGGACGCGGTCCGGCGACCAGCGCGCGCCGTCCACCGGCGCCCGCGCCCTGCTCCACCTTCACCGCGAGCCCGGCGACCGTCGAGGCCTCGAACAGCAGGCGCACGGGCACCCGGCTGTCCAGGGCGGCGCCGAGGCGGGCCGCGACCTGAGTGGCCAGCAGCGAGTTGCCACCGAGGGCGAAGAAGTCGTCGTCGGCGCCGACGCGCTCGGCGCCGAGGACGTCGGCGAACACGCCCGCCACGATCTCCTCGATCGGGGTGGACGGCGCGCGGAAGGCCTGCGCCTCGAACTCCGGCTCCGGCAGCGCCTTGCGGTCGAGCTTGCCGTTGACGTTGAGCGGCAGCGCGTCCATCACGACGAACGCGGCGGGCACCATGTACGACGGCAGCCCGGCGGCCAGCGTCGACTTCACCTGCGCCACATCGAGATCCGTACCGACCAGGTAGGCGACCAGGCGGTCCCCGGTGCGCGGGTCGGACTTGGCGATGACGGCGGCCTGCGCGATCTCCGGCAGGGCCAGCAGCGCGGCCTCGATCTCGCCGAGCTCGATGCGGAAGCCGCGGATCTTCACCTGGAAGTCGGTGCGGCCACGGTAGTCGAGTTCGCCGTTCTGCCAGGCCACCAGGTCACCGGTGCGGTACATGCGGGTACCCGGGGTGAACGGGTTGGCCACGAAACGGTCCGCGGTCAGGTCGGGGCGGCCGAAGTAGCCGCGCGCCAGCTGCGCGCCCGCCAGGTACAGCTCACCGGCGACACCGTCGGGCACCGGACGCAGCCGCGCATCCAGGACGTACACCTGGCTGTTCCACTCGGGCGCGCCGATGGACACCGAACCCTGGTCGGCGGCGTTGACCCGGTGCGAGGTGATCGACACCGCGGCCTCGGTGGGGCCGTACAGGTTGAACAGCTCGGTACGCGGGAACGCGGTGCGGAACTTCTGCGCCAGCGCACCGGGCAGCGCCTCACCGATGGCCAGCACCCGCCACAGCGAGTCGGGCATGCCCGCCGCCAGCAGCGCGTCGAGCATCGAGGGCACCACGTGCAGGGTGGTGACCCACTCGCGCGACATCAGCTCGTTCAGGTACGCCGGGTCGCGGTGGCCGTCGGCCGCGGCGATCACCAGGCGGCCACCGCAGACGGCGGCCGACCAGAACTCCCAGACCGAGAGGTCGAAGGTCGCGGCGGTCTTGAGCAGCACCGCGTCGGCGGCGTCCATGCCGAATTCGACCAGCTTCCACTGCAACTGGTTCGCGATGGCACCGTGCGGCACGGCGACACCCTTCGGCCGGCCCGTCGAACCGGACGTGAAGATCACGTACGCGGTGTGCGCGGGCAGCAGCGGCTCGGTGCGCTCGGCATCGGCGATCGGTCCGGCGCCGAGGGCTTCGAGGTCGAGTTCGTCGATGCGCACCAGCGGCGCGACCGCGGTGTCGAACTCGGCCTCGGCGTTGGTCAGCACGCAGACCGGTGCCGCCGTCTCCAGGATGTAGGAGGTGCGCTCGGCCGCCTGGTCGGGGTCGACCGGCACGTACGCGCCACCGGACTTGGCCACCGCGTACATCGCGACGATCAGGTCCACCGAGCGGCGCAGCGCCAGCGCCACGCGGGCCTCCGGGCCCACACCCAGCGAGATCAGGTGGCGGGCCAGGCGGTTCACCCTCGCGTCGAGTTCGGCGTAGGTGAGCTGGGCGCCGTCGTCGGTGACCAGGGCGGTCGACTTCGGATCGGCGGCCACCGAGGCGTCGAGCAGCGAGACCAGGGTGGCCGCGGTGTCGACGCGGGAGCCGGTGGCGTTGCGGGTGTCCAGGATCTGGGTCCGCTCGGCCGGGGCCAGCAGTTCGATGTCGCCGACCGCGGTGCGCGGGGTGGCCACGATGGCGCCGAGCAGCCGGACGAACCGCGCCACGAAGCCCTCGACCGTGGCGTGGTCGAACAGGTCGGTGGCGTAGGTGAAGATGCCCGAGATGCCCTCGGGCTCACCGGCGTCGCCGTAGCGGTCGGTGGCGATCAGGTGCAGGTCGAACTGCGACAGCTGCGAGTCGATGTCGAGTCCGGAGACCGTCAGGCCGGGCAGCTCCAGGGTGGCGCGACTGAGGTTCTGGAACGACAGGCCCACCTGGAACAGCGGGTGACGCGCGGTGGAGCGGACCGGGTTGAGGACCTCGACCAGGCGCTCGAACGGCACGTCGGCGTTGGCGAAGGCCGCGATGTCGTCCTCGCGCTGGCGGGCCAGCAGCTCGGTGAACGCCTCGCCGCCGTCGACCTTGGTGCGGAACACCAGGGTGTTGACGAACATGCCGATCATGTCGTCGAGGACGGCCTCGCCGCGACCGGCCATCGGAGTGCCGATGGCGATGTCGTCGGTGCCCGACAGGCGGGCCAGCAGCACGGCCAGCGCGGTGTGCACGACCATGAACAGCGTGGCGCCCTCGGCGCGGGCCAGTTCGACCAGCGCGCGGTGGGTGTCGGCGTCGATCTGCACGTCGACCTTGCTGCCCGCGAAGGTCTGCACCGCCGGGCGCGGACGATCGGCGGGCAGGTCGAGCTGATCGGGCAGCTCGGCCAGCGCCTGCTTCCAGTGCGCGACCTGCTTGGCGGCCATCGAGTCCGGATCGTCCTCGCTGCCGAGCAGTTCGCGCTGCCAGATGCTGTAGTCCGCGTACTGCACGGCCAGCGGAGCCCAGCCGGGCTCCTGACCGGTCGAACGGGCGGCGTAGGCGGTCATCAGGTCGCGGGTCAGCGGGGCCACCGAGGAACCGTCACCGGAGATGTGGTGCACGACCATGGCCAGGACGAACTCGTCGGTGCCCGCCACGCGGAACAGCGCGACCTTCAGCGGCACCTCGACGGTGACGTCGAAGATGGTCGACATCAGTTCGGCCACCGCCGTTTCCACCTCGTCGGCGGCTACGGTGCGCTCGAGCAGTTCCGGCGCGGCCTGCGCGGGCGACAGGATCACCTGTGCCGCACCGGCTTCGGTCTGCGGGTAGACCGTG
Source organism: Nocardia asteroides (assembly GCF_900637185.1). NCBI lineage: Bacteria > Bacillati > Actinomycetota > Actinomycetes > Mycobacteriales > Nocardiaceae > Nocardia > Nocardia asteroides. The sequence goes on from NZ_LR134352.1 coordinate 6,864,816, forward strand.
CGCAGGATCTCGTGGCGCGACACCAGATCGGTGATCGCGGCGCGCAGCGCGGCTACGTCGAGGTCGCCGGTGAGGCGGACCGCGACGGGCACGTTGTAGGCCGCCGACTGGGTGTCGAAGCGGTTGAGGAACCACATGCGCTGCTGGGCCAGCGAGAGCGGGATGTGCTCCGGCCGCGGGCCCGCGGTGAGCGCCTTGCGGTCGCCGGTCTCGGCGTGCTGCTCGATCCGCTGCGCGAGGGCCGCCACCGTGGACGCCTCGAACAGCAGGCGCACGGGGATGCGGGTGTCCAGCGCCTCGCCCAGGCGGGCGGCGACCTGCGTCGCCAGCAGCGAGTTACCGCCCCAGGCGAAGAAGTCGTCGTCCAGGCCGAAACGCTTGTCGGCGTCCAGGCGCAGGACCTCGGCGAAGGTCGCCGCCACGAGCTGTTCGCTCGGGCTGACCGGCGCGCGGAACACGGCCTTCTCGACCTCGGGCTCCGGCAGGGCCTTGCGGTCCAGCTTGCCGTTGGCGTTCAGCGGCAGCGCGTCGAGCTGCAGGAACACTGTCGGGACCATGTAGGACGGCAGTTCGGCGGCCAGCGCGGTGCGCAGGGCCAGCTTGTCGACCTCGGCGCCGGCCACGATGTAGGCGACCAGGCGGTCACCGACCACGGGATCGGTGTGCGCGAGCACCGCGGCGGAGGTGATGCCGTCCTGGCGCAGCAGGGCGGCCTCGATCTCGCCGAGCTCGATGCGGAAGCCGCGGATCTTCACCTGGAAGTCGGTGCGGCCCCGGTAGTCCAGTTCGCCGTCGGCATTCCAGGCCACCAGGTCACCGGTGCGGTACATGCGCTCGCCGAGGGAGGAGAACGGATCGGCGACGAAGCGGTCGGCGGTCAGATCGGCACGGCCGTAGTAGCCGCGCGCCAGCTGGGTACCGGCGAGGTAGAGCTCACCGGAGACACCAACCGGCACCGGCCGCAGGCGCGAATCCAGCACGTAGACACGGCTGTTCCACTCCGGCGCGCCGATCGACACCGACACCTGGTCGGCGTCGGTCACCGCGTGACTGGTGATCGAGACCGCGGCCTCGGTCGGGCCGTACAGGTTGAACAGTTCGGCGGTGTTGGCGGTGCGGAAACGCTGCGCGGTGGACGCGGGCAGCGCCTCACCGATGGCCAGCACCCGGCGCAGCGTGCGCGGCAGCGCCGCACCGGATTCGGTGAGCAGCGCGTCGAGCATCGACGGCACCACGTGCAGCGTGGTGACGCCGGTGGCCCGCATCAGATCGTTCAGGTAGGCCGGGTCGCGGTGGCCGTCGGCGGTCGCGACCACCAGGCGGGCGCCTGCGACGGCGGCGGTCCAGAACTCCCAGACCGAGAGGTCGAAGGTGGCGGCGGTCTTCAACAGGATCGCGTCGTCGGCGCCGATGCCGAATTCGGCCGTCTCCCACAGCAGCTGGTTGACGATCGCGCCGTGCGAGACCGCCACGCCCTTGGGCTTGCCGGTGGAGCCGGACGTGAAGATCACGTACGCGGTGTTCGCGGGCACCAGGGCGCCGCGACGCTCGGTGATCGCCGTCGCGTCCACGGTGCTCAGGTCGAGCTCGTCGAGGACGACCACTTCGGCCGCCGCCGTGCGGAATTCGGCGTTCGCCGTGGTCAGCACCACCGCGGGCGCCGCGGTCGCCAGGATGTAGTCGGTGCGCTCGGCGGGCTGATCGGGGTCGATCGGCACGTAGGCCGCGCCGGTGCGGGCCACCGCGTACATGGCGATGATCAGCTCGGCGGAGCGGCGGATGGCCAGCGCCACCCGATCCTCGGTGCCGATGCCCCGCGAGATCAGGTGCCGCGCGAGGCGGTTCACCTCGGCGTCGAGCTCGGCGTAGGTGAGCTCGCGACGGCCGTCGGCCGCGTCGGCCACCAGGGCCACCGCGTCCGGCGTGGCCGCCACGGTGGCGTCGAGCAGCGACACCAGGGTGGCGTCGGTGTCGACAGCCTGGGCGGTGTCGTTCCACGCGGTGACGATCTGGTCGGCTTCCGGGGCGGTGAGCAGGTCGATATCGCCCACCGGGACGCTCGCGTCGGCGGCGACCGCGTCGAGCACCAGCAGGAAGCGGTCGGCGAAGCTCTGCACCGTCGACTCGTCGAACAGGTCGATGGCGTAACCGAATTCGGTGACCAGCTGGGCCGGGGTGCCGTCGTCGGTGTAGCGGTCGTAGAGGGTGACGTGCAGGTCGGTCTTGGCCAGCTGCGAGTCGTAGTCCACGGCGCTGACGGTCAGTCCGGGCAGCTCGAAGGTGGTGTCGGCCAGGTTCTGGAACGACAGGCCCACCTGGAACAGCGGGTTGCGCGCGGTCGAGCGCACCGGGTTGAGCACCTCGACCAGGCGCTCGAACGGCACGTCGGCGTTGGCGAACGCCTCCAGGTCGCGTTCGCGCACGTCGGCGAGCAGCTCGGCGAAGGTGGCACCGGAGTCGACCGCGGTGCGGAACACCAGGGTGTTGACGAACATGCCGATCAGGTCGTCGAGTTCGCGTTCGCCACGGCCCGCGATGGGGGTGCCGACCGCGATGTCGTCGGTGCCGGACAGGCGCGCGAGCAGCACCGCGAGGGCGGCGTGCACGACCATGAACAGCGAGGCGTTGTTGGCCCGCGCGAGTTCGTGCAGCGCGGCGTGGCGCTGCGGATCGATCTCGAAGCGGATCGCCTTGCCCTGGAACGACTGCGCGGGCGGGCGCGGCCGGTCGGCGGGCAGTTCCAGCTGGTCGGGCAGCCCGGCGAGGGCCGTGCTCCAGTAGGCGACCTGCTTGGCGGCGGGCGATTCCGGGTCCGACTCGTCGCCCAGGACCTCGCGCTGCCACAGCGCGTAGTCGGCGTACTGCACCGGCAGCGGCGCCCACTGCGGCGCCTCGCCCTGCACGCGGGCCACGTAGGCGGCCATGATGTCGCGCGCCAGCGGGCCCATCGAGGAACCGTCGGCCGAGACGTGGTGCACGGTGAACGCGAGCACGTGGTCGGTGTCGGAGAGCTTGAACAGCGCGACCTTCAGCGGCACCTCGACGGTGACGTCGAAGGTGGTCATCGCGAATTCGATGACGGTGCCGAGCAGATCGGCCTCGTCCACCTCGATGTGGTGGACCACGGCACGGCTCTGCGAGACCGGCAGGATCACCTGGTGCGGACCGTCGGCCGAGCGCGGGTAGGTGGTGCGCAGCATCTCGTGCCGGGCGAACACATCGCCGATCGCCTGCTCGAGCGCGGGCACGTCGAGTTCGCCGGTGAGGCGCACGGCCAGCGGGATGTTGTCCACCGCGGAGGTGGACGTGTCGAACTGGTTGAGGAACCAGTAGCGCTGCTGGGCGGGCGAGAGCGGGATGATCGCGGGCCGCTCCCCCGCCGTCAGGCGCGGACGGGTGCGGCCGGAGCCCGCGTTGTGCTCGGCGCGAGCGGCCAGCGCGGACACGGTGGACGCCTCGAACAGGTCGCGGACCGAGAGCTGGGTGTCCAGGGCCGCGCCGATCCGGGCAGTGACCTGGGTGGCCAGCAGCGAGTTGCCGCCGAGTTCGAAGAAGTCGTCGTCGGCGCCGACCCGGGTCACCCCGAGCACGTCACCGAAGGTGCCCGCCACGATCTCCTCGATCGGGGTAGAGGGCGCGCGGAACACCTTGGCCTCGAACACCGGCGCGGGCAGCGCCTTGCGATCGAGCTTGCCGGAGGCGTTGAGCGGGAAGGCTTCCAGGATCACGTACGCAGTCGGCACCATGTAGCCCGGCAGCGCGCCGCCGAGTTCGGTACGAACAGCGTCCAGGTCGACGCTCGCGCCGGCGGCCGGGATCAGGTAGCCGACCAGCTGGTCGCCCAAGCGCTCGTCGGAGCGCACGACCACGACCGACTGGGCGATCGACGGCAGCGCGGTGAGCGCGGACTCGATCTCGCCCAGCTCGATGCGCAGACCGCGCAGCTTCACCTGGAAGTCGGTGCGGCCCAGGTACTCCAGCTCGCCCGCGGACGTCCAGGTGACGAGGTCACCGGTGCGGTACATGCGGGCCCCGTCGGCGCCGAACGGGTCGGCGACGAAGCGGTCGGCGGTCAGGTCCGGACGGGCCACGTAGCCGCGCGCCAGCTGGACACCGGCCAGGTACAGCTCGCCGGGGACGCCGACGGGCACCGGGTGCAGCCGCGAATCCAGCACGTACACCTGGGTGTTGAAGACCGGGGCGCCGATCGGCACCGAGGTGGTGTCGGCGTCGGTGACCTCGTGGAAGGTCACGTCGACCGCGGCCTCGGTGGGGCCGTACAGGTTGTGCAGGGCCGCGCCGGTGAGCGCACGCAAGCGCTGTGCGGTGGGTGCGGGCAGCGCCTCACCCGAGGCGAAGACCAGGCGCAGGCTGCTCGCGGTCGTCGTGCCCTCGGCCAGTGCCACGGCGGCGGTCTCGACCAGCTCGGCCACGAACACCGACATCATCGACGGCACGAAGTGCGCGGTGGTGACGCCCTCGGCGGCGATGATCGCGGCCAGGTAGGCCGGATCACGGTGCCCGTCGGGCTTGGCCACGACCAGGCGCGCGCCGATCTGCAAGGGCCAGAAGAACTCCCACACCGACACGTCGAAGGTGGCCGGGGTCTTCTGGAGAACCACGTCGGCGGCGGTGAGGCCGTAGGCGGCCTGCATCCACACCAGGCGGTTGACGATCGCGCCGTGGCTCACCGCCACACCCTTGGGGCGACCGGTCGAGCCCGACGTGAAGATCACGTAGGCGGTGTTCGCCGGCCGCAGCGGGGCGATCCGCTCGGCATCGGTGACCGGCGCGTCGGAGTACGCCGACAGGTCCAGGCTCTCGATGTGCAGCGCGGTGGTGGAGCCCGCGTCGAACTCGTCACCGGCGGTGGTCAGGACGCACACCGGGGCCGCGGTCTCGAGCACGTAGTGGGTGCGCTCGGCCGGGTGGTCGGGATCCAGCGGCACGTACGCGCCACCGGCCACGCTCACCGCGTACATGCCGATCACCAGGTCGAGCGAGCGGCGCATGCCGAGCGCGACCATGGTGTCCGGGCCCACGCCCTGGGCGATGAGGTGCCGGGCCAGGCGGTTCACCTGCGCGGCGAACTCGGCGTAGGACAGAGTCGTCCCCTCGAAGGTGAGGGCGATCGCGTCCGGGCTGGTCAGCGACTGCGCCTGGAACATCGACACCAGGGTCGCGGCCGGGTCGACCGGGTGCTCCGTGGCGTTCCAGCCGGTGACGACCTGGCGGTATTCGGCCGGGGCCAGCAGGTCGACCTCGCCGATCGCGCGCTCGGGCGAGGCCACGACCGCGGTCAGCATCCGCACCAGGCGCTGCGCGAGCGCGGCGACGGTGTCGGCGTCGAACATGTCGGTGGCGTAGGCGAACTCGGCCGCCATGCCGTCGGCGGAACCGTCGGGACGGTGCCGGTCGGTGAGGTTCAGGTGCAGGTCGAACTTGGCGGTCACCACGTCCAGCGGGACACCCGCGACCTCGAGGCCGGGCAGCTCGAAGGAGGCCTCGCCGGTGTTCTGGAACGACAGCATCACCTGGATGAGCGGATGCCGCGCCTGCGAACGGGCCGGGTTGAGGATCTCCACCAGGCGCTCGAACGGCAGGTCGGCGTGGCCGAACGCGGCCAGGTCGCTCTCCCTGGTCTGCGCGAGCAGGCCGGTGAACGGCTGGGCCGGGTCGACGGCGCTGCGCAGCACCAGGGTGTTGACGAACATGCCGATCGCGTCGTCGAGCACCGCCTCACCACGACCCGCGACCGCGGTGCCGATGGCGATGTCGTCGGTGCCGGACAGGCGCGCCAGCAGCGCCGCGAACGCGGCGTGCACCACCATGAACAGGCTGGCGCCGTGTTCGCGGGCCAGCGCGTTCAGGCCGGCGGTGAGCGCCGGGTCGATCGAGAACTCGTGCACGCCACCGCGGTTGGAGGCCACGGCCGGGCGCGGACGGTCGGTGGGCAGGTCCAGCTGGTCGGGCAGGCCGGCCAGGTTGGCCGACCAGTAGGCGACCTGCTGGGCGATCATCGAGGACTCGTCGGACTCGGCGCCGAGGGTCTCGCGCTGCCACAGCGCGAAGTCGGCGTACTGCACCGGCAGCGGCGCCCAGCCCGGCGCCTCACCGCGCGAGCGCGCGGCGTAGGCGATCATCACGTCGCGGGCCAGCGGACGCACCGACCAGCCGTCACCGGAGATGTGGTGCACCACGAACACCAGCACGTGGGTGTCGGGGTGCGAGCCGTCCATCGAGCCCGCCACGCGCAGCAGCGCGGCACGGACCGGGACCTCGGCGGTGACGTCGAAACCGGCTAGCACCAGTTCGCTGATCCGGTCGCGGATCTCGTCCTCGCCCACGGTGATCGGGCTCAGCGCGATCGGGACCTGGTTGGCGGGCAGCACCACCTGCACGCCCTGGCCCTCGGCGGTCTCCGGGTAGACGGTGCGCAGCACCTCGTGCCGCTCGACCACGTCGGCCACGGCCTGGCGCAGCGCCTCGATGTCGAGGTCGCCGGTGAGCCGCACGGCCAGCGGGATGTTGTTGACCGCGGTCGCGCTGTCGAAGCGGTTGAGGAACCACATGCGCTGCTGGGCCAGCGAGAGCGGGATCTGCTCCGGGCGCGGTCCGGCGACAAGCTCGCGGCGGCTGCCGCTGCCCGCGTGCGATTCCACCCTGGCGGCCAGCGCGGCCACCGACGGCGCCTCGAACAGCACGCGCACGGGGACGCGGCTGTCCAGGGCGGCGCCGAGGCGAGCCACCACCTGGGTGGCGATCAGCGAGTTGCCGCCCAGGTCGAAGAAGTCGTCGTCCAGGCCGACGGCGCGGTCGCCGGACAGGCCGAGCACCTCGGCGAAGGTGGCGGCGACGATCTCCTCGATCGGCGTGCTCGGCGCGCGGAACTCGCGCGCCTCGAACACCGGGTCGGGCAGCGCACGGCGATCCAGCTTGCCGTTGGCGCTCAGCGGCATCTCGTCGAGCACGACGAACGCGGCCGGGACCATGTACGACGGCAGCTGCGCGGCCAGATGCGCACGCAGCGCGTCGATCTCGGTGGTAGCACCGGCGGCGGGCACGACGTAGCCGACGAGCTGGTCACCCGTGCGGGCATCCGAACGGACGACCACGACCGACTGCCCGACGCTCTCGTGCGCGGTGAGCGCGGCCTCGATCTCGCCGAGCTCGATGCGCAGACCGCGCAGCTTGACCTGGAAGTCGGTGCGGCCGAGGTAGGTGATGACACCCTGCTCGTCGCGGCGCACCAGGTCACCGGTGCGGTACATGCGCTGACCGTCGGTGCCGAACGGGTCGGCGACGAAGCGGTCGGCGGTCAGATCGGCGCGGCCGAAGTAGCCGCGCGCCAGCTGCGCGCCGGCCAGGTACAGCTCACCGGCGACCCCGGCGGCGACCGGGTGCAGACGCGAATCCAGTACGTAGGCCTGCGAGTTCCAGACCGGCGCGCCGATCGGGACCGCGCCGTCGACCTGGTCGGCGACCGGGCCGTGGGTGGCGTGGACGGTGAACTCGGTGGGGCCGTACAGGTTGAACAGCGCGGCGTCGCTCACCTTGCGCAGCGCGGCGACCGCGTCACCGGTGAACGCCTCACCGGCGATCAGCAGGGCCCGCAGCGAGGACAGAGCTCCGCCCTGGACGGCCGCCGCGTCGACGCTGCCCGCGAATACGGTCAGCATCGACGGCACGAAGGAGGTCATGGTGACGCGCTGCGCCGCGATGACATCGGCGAGGTACTGCGGGTCGCGGTGCCCGTCGGGGCTCGCCACCACGATCCGGCCACCGGTGCTCAGCGGGCCGAACAGCTCCCACACCGACACGTCGAAGGTGGCGGGCGTCTTGAACAGCACCACGTCGTCGGCGCCGATGCCGTATTCACCGGTGATCCAGCGGATCTGGTTGACCACGGCGGCGTGCGACACCGCGACACCCTTGGGGCGACCGGTCGAACCGGAGGTGAAGATGACGTAGGCCGGGTGTTGCGGACGCAGCGGCGCCACGCGCTCGGCATCGGTGACCGGCGCGTCGGCGTAGGCCGCCACCTCGAGGGTGTCGACGGCCAGCGTCGGCAGCTCGCCCGCGTCGAAACCGTCGCGCTCGGTGGTGAGGACCACCACCGGAGCGGCGGTCTCCAGCACGTAGGCGATGCGGTCGGCGGGCTGGTCCAGGTCGAGCGGCACGTAGCCGCCGCCGGCTTCCTGCACGGCGTAGGCGGCGACGACCAGGTCGATGCCGCGGCGCAGACCGAGGGCGACCAGGGTCTCCGGGCCGACGCCCGCCTCGATCAGGCGACGCGCCAAACGGTGCACACGCGAAGCGAATTCGGCGTAGGTGAGCGTGGCGCCGGTGGCCGGGTCGACGATCGCGACCGCGTTCGGGGTGGCGGCGGCCTGGCGGGCGAACTCCTCGACCAGGGTGCCCGCGTCCGGCAGGGCGCGCGCAGTGTCGTTCCAGCCGCGCACGGCCAGGGCGGTCTCGGTGGCGTCGAGCAGTTCGATGTCGCCGACGGCGCGGTCCGGGGTGGCCGCGATCTCGGCGAGCAGGCGCGCGAACCGGGTACCGAAGCCAGCCATGGTCTCGGCGTCGAACAGATCGGTGGCGTAGATCAGCTCCGCCACGATCCCGGACGCGCTGCCGGCTTGCTTCGCTGTGCCCGATTGATCCGCTCCCGAGGGCCCTGCGTGGTCACGCTTCGCTACCGCCTCCGGGCCCGCCGGTCGCTTCTCGGTGAGCACCACGTTCAGGTCGAACTTCGCCACGTCGACCGGAAGCTCCACACCGCTGACCGTCAGACCGGGCAGCTCCAGGCTGGTCTGGCCGGTGTTCTGGAAGGCCAGCATCACCTGGAACAGCGGGTGCCGCGCCTGCGAGCGGGCCGGGTTGATGATCTCGACCAGGCGCTCGAAGGGCAGGTCGGCGTGGCCGAAGGCCGCGATGTCGCTCGCGCGCACCGCGCCGAGCAGCTCGGTGAAGCTCGCGTCGCCGTCCACCTCGGTGCGCAGCACCAGGGTGTTGACGAACATGCCGATCAGGTCGTCGAGCGCGCGCTCGCCGCGACCCGCGATCGGGGTGCCGATGGCGATGTCGGCCTCGCCGGACAGACGCGAGAGCAGCAGCGCCAGCGCCGCGTGGGTGACCATGAACAGCGTCGCGCCCCGGGTGCGGGCCAGTTCGGCCAGCGCCGCGTGGGTCTCGGCGTCGATCTCGAAGGTGTGGGTGGCGCCGCGACCGCTGGCGACCGCGGGACGCGGTCGGTCGGCGGGCAGGTCGAGCTGCTCGGGCAGGCCGCGCAGCCGCTCGCCCCAGAACGAGATCTGCTGGGCGATCACGGACTTGGCGTCGTCCTCGTCGCCGAGCACGGCGCGCTGCCACAGCGCGAAGTCGGCGTACTGCACCTCGAGCGGACGCCAGGCCGGTTCCGCGCCTTCGACGCGGGCGCTGTAGGCGGTCATCACGTCGCGGGTCAGCGGGCCCATGGAGAAGCCGTCGGCCGAGATGTGGTGCACGACCAGGGCGAGCACGTGCTCGGTCGGGCTGATCTCGAACAGCGCGGCCCGGAACGGCACCTCGGCGGTGACGTCGAACGCGGTCGCCACCAGCGCCGAAAGACGCTGCGGCAGTTCGGCGCTCGTGGTCTCGATGGGCGCGAGGTCGGGGATGACCTTGCCGGTCGGCACGATCACCTGGTGGGCCGCGCCGGCGACCTCCGGGTAGTAGGTGCGCAGCGACTCGTGGCGGGCGAGCACGTCGGCCACGGCCACCTGCAGCGCCTGCCGGTCGAGCAGGCCCGACAGCCGCACGGCGGCCGGGATGTTGTCGACCGCGGATTCGGGGTCGAAGCGGTTCAGGAACCACATGCGCTGCTGCGCCAGCGACAGCGGCACCCGCTCGCCACGCTGCTGCGGGACCAGGGCGGCGCGGCGGTCGGTGCCCGAGTGCGTCTCGGCCCGCGCGGCCAGCCCGGCCACGCTGGAGGCCTCGAACAGCTCGCGCACGCCGATGTCGGTCTCCAGTGCGGCCGACAGGCGGGCGGCGACCTGGGTCGCGGTCAGCGAGTTGCCGCCGAGGGCGAAGAAGTCGTCGTCGAGGCCGACCCGCTCCAGGCCGAGCACGTCGGCGAAGGTGGCGGCCACGATCTCCTCGACCGGGGTGGTCGGGGCGCGGAACACCGCGGCCTCGAACACCGGCGCGGGCAGCGCCTTGCGGTCGAGCTTGCCGGAGGCGTTGAGCGGGAACTCGTCGAGCACCACGATGACCGAGGGCACCATGTAGGCGGGCAGGTTCTCGCCCAGCTCCTCGCGGGCGTCCTCGATGTCGACGGTGCGGCCCGGCGCGGCGATGACGTAGGCCACCAGCTGGTCGCCGGTGTGCTGGTCGCCGCGGACCACGACCACCGACTGGGCGACCTCGTCGAGCCCGGTCAGCGCCGACTCGATCTCGCCCAGCTCGATGCGCAGACCGCGCAGCTTCACCTGGAAGTCGGTGCGGCCCAGGTACTCCAGCTCGCCGTGCTCGGTCCAGGCGACGAGGTCACCGGTGCGGTACATCCGCCGACCGTCGTCCTCGAAGGGGTTGGCGACGAAGCGGTCGGCGGTCAGGTCCGGACGGGCCACGTAGCCGCGCGCCAGCTGGGTGCCCGCCAGGTAGAGCTCACCCGCGACACCCACCGGAACCGGCCGCAGCCGCGCATCCAGCACGTAGACCTCGGTGTTGAACACCGGGGCGCCGATCGGGACGGTGTCGGTGTCGGTGTCGACGACCTCGTGGAAGGTGACGTCGACCGCGGCCTCGGTGGGGCCGTACAGGTTGTGCAGCGCGGCGCCGGTGAGCTCGCGCAGGCGGTGCGCGGGCTTGGGCGGCAGCGCCTCACCGGAGGCGAACACCATCCGCAGCGACTCGCACTGCGCGGCGGCCGCGTCGGCGACGAACACCGCGAGCATCGAGGGCACGAAGTGGGTGACGGTGACGCCCTCGGCCCGGATGATCTCGGCGAGGTAGGCCGGATCACGGTGCCCGTCGGGCTTGGCCACGACCAGGCGCGCGCCGATCTGCAAGGGCCAGAAGAACTCCCACACCGACACGTCGAAGGTGGCGGGCGTCTTCTGCAACACCACGTCGGCCTCGGTGAGACCGTAGGCGGTCTGCATCCACACCAGACGGTTCACGATCGCGCCGTGGCTCACCGCGACGCCCTTGGGACGACCGGTCGAACCGGACGTGAAGATCACGTACGCGGTGTTGGACGGACGCAGCGGCACCGTGCGCTCGGCATCGGTGATGCGCGTATCGGCGTAGCCGACCAGGTCGAGCAGGTCGATGCGGACCTGCGCGGTGTCGATCTCGAGATCGGTGTCCGAGGTGAGCACACACACCGGATCCGCCGTCGCCAGAATGTATTCCGTGCGCTCGGCCGGGTGATCGGGGTCGAGCGGCACATAGGCGCCACCGGCCACGCTCACCGCGTACATGCCGACCACCAGGTCGATCGAGCGGCGCATGCCCAGGGCCACATAGGTTTCCGGGCCGACGCCGCGATCGATCAGCCAGCGCGCCAGGCGGTACACCCGCTGGGCGAACTCGGCGTAGGACAGACTCGTCCCCTCGAAACTGAGGGCGACGGCGTCCGGCGTCCTGGCCAGCTGCGCCTCGAACATCGAGACCAGGGTGGCGGTGGTGTCCACCTCGTGCGCGGTGGCGTTCCAGTCGCGCACCACCAGCTCACGCTCGGCGGCGTCGAGCAGTTCGATATCGCCCACGGCCACACCGGGTTCGGTGGTGATCGCGGTGAGCACCCGGATCAGGCGCTCGGCGATGCGGTGCACGGTGGCGGCGTCGAACAGGTCGCTCAGGTAGCCGGCGCGGATGCGCAGCTGGGTGTCGAGCTGGGCGATCAGCGACAGCGGGTAGTGCGTGGCGTCGGCGGCGTCCAGGCCGGTGACGGCCATGCCGTCGATGTCGGCGGCCTGGGCCTTGATGCCCTCGGCGTCGACCGGGTAGGACTCGAAGACCACCAGGGAGTCGAACAGGCCACCGACGCCGGCGGCCGACTGGATCTCGGCCAGGCCGATGTAGTGGTGGTCGAGCAGGTCGGCCTGCTCGCCCTGGGTGCGGGTGAGCACCTCGCGCACCGATTCGGCGGCGTCGAAACGCACCCGGACCGGGACGGTGTTGATGAACAGACCGACCATGCCCTCCACACCGGACAGCTGGGCCGGTCGGCCGGAGACGGTGGTGCCGAACAGCACGTCGTCACGGCCGGTCATCCGGCCGAGCACGATCGACCAGGCGACCTGCAGCACGGTGTTCGGGGTGACGCCGAGGTCGGCGGCCAGCGCGACCAGGCGGGCCGTGGCCGGCTCGTCCAGGTCGAACAGGTACTCGTCCGACAGGGCCGCGATCTCGCGGCCCGCGTCGGCCCTGGCCAGCAGGGTCGGCTCGGTGACGCCGCGCAGCGCGTCGGACCAGGCCGCCACCGACACCGCGTGATCCTGCTGGGCGACCCATTCCAGGAAGTGGCGGTAGGAGCGGACGGCGGGCAGCGCGCTGGTGTCGCCGTGCAGCGCGTAGAGCGCGAGCAGGTCACGCATGACCAGCGGGGTCGACCAGCCGTCGAGCAGGATGTGGTGGTTGGACACCACGAAGCGCCACTCGTCGGTGCCGGATCCGGCGGCTGCGGGTCCCTCCGTGGTTACGCGAGCTGCCGCCTCCGGGCCCGTCGCATCCGCCGAGGCGATCCGGATCAGGGTGAAGCGGATCAGCGGCGGCGCGGCCAGGTCGAAGCGGGCGGTGCGGTCGGCCTCGACCAGGTCGGCGAACTCACCGGTCTCGGTGCGGTCGTGCTCGGTCCACGCCACCTGGGCGTGATCGAGGACGACCTGGACGGCGTTGCCGTCGTGGTCGGTGACGAACGCGGTGCGCAGGGTCTCGTGCCGGTCCAGCAGGGCCTGGGCGGCGGCGCGCAGACGGGTGGCGTCGACGCGACCGGTGAGCGTCAGGACCGCCTGGGCGGTGTAGACGTCGACCGAGCTCGCGGCCAGGCGGGCGTGGAAGAACAGACCGGCCTGCAGCGCGGCCAGCGGCCACACCTGGGTGAGCGCCGGGTAGCGCTTCTCCCAGACGTCGATGTCGCGCTGGGTCGAGCGCACGAGCGCGAAGTCGGACGGCGTGTGGCCGCCCGCGTCGGCCGAGTTGGCGTGCCGGGCGACGGCTTCCAGCGCGGTGACCCACAGGTCGGCGAACTCGCGCACCTCGTCGGCGCCGAGCAGGGTGCTCGGGTAGCCGATGTTGGCGCTGAGCTTGTCGCCGACGACGATCGCGTTGACGTCCAGCGGCGCCATCGCGGGCATGTCGGCGTCGTAGGCGCCACCGAGGGCGGCCAGCTCGGGCGCGGGGATCCAGCCGAAGCCGCGCAGGGCGTCGGGCACGTCGCTGTCGGCGACGCGGCCCAGGTAGTTGAAGCTGATCTGGCCGGGCAGCTGGGTGGGCAGCTCCGCGGCGGTCTCGGCGTTCATGTACCGCAGCAGGCCGTAGCCGATGCCCTTGTCGGGCACGGCGAGCAGCTGTTCCTTGACCGCCTTGACGGCCCGGCCCAGCGCGGGACCACCGGCGAGGGCGGCATCGATATCGATGCCGGCCAGGTCCAGGCGGACCGGGAAGATCGCGGTGAACCAGCCGACGGTGCGGGACAGGTCGGCGCCGGGCGCCACCTCTTCCTCACGGCCGTGGCCTTCCAGGCGCACCAGCAGCTGATCACCGGTGGTGCCGGCGCGCGCGGCCCGCCACTTGGCGGCGGCCAGGGCCAGCGCGGTGAGCAGACCGTCGTTGACGCCGCCGTGGAACAGCGCGGGCACGGTGGTCAGCAGGGCCTTGGTGACCTCGGCGGACACCTCCACCGGCAGCTTCTCGATGACGCCGGAGACGTCGACGGCCGGGTTCATCGGCCGCTCGGTGAGCAGCGGATCCGGGGTCGCGACGACCTCGCGCCAGAAGTCCAGCTCGGCGGCGCGTTCGGGGGTGCGCGCCTCGTCGGCCAGCGCGTGCGCCCAGGCCCGCATGGAGGTGGCCGGGGCGACCAGCTCGGGGGCCTGTCCGGCGGACAGCTGACCCCAGGCGGCGACGAAGTCGGGCACCAGGATGCGCCAGGAGACTCCGTCGACCACGAGGTGGTGGGCGACGACGATCAGGCGACCGGCGCGGGTGACCTTCGCCGCAGCCGCGGCTTCGGTGCCGGCCAGCGCGCCGACGGCCGAACCCGCGGCATCGCCGGTCGCGGGCAGCGAGATCGCGGGCGCCGACGCGCTCACGGTCGGCTCCAGCCACACGAAGCGGACGACCACACCGGCGGCCGGATCGAGCCGGTCCAGGCTGGCATCCAGTGCGGCGGAAGCGATCTCGACCAGCTGGTCGTCGGTGGCGTCGGCCGGGAAGGTGCTGTGATCGATCAGCGCGTCGACGTCGACCGCGCCGGCGGGCGCGGTGTCGACCACCCAGCGGCCGTCGACCTGGTGCAGGCGCGAACGCAGCATGTCGTGGCGGTCGACGACCGCGCCGACGGTGGCGGCGATGCCCGCCCGGTCGATGCCGACCGGCAGTTCCAGCGCCATGGTCTGGTTGAACCGGTCGAACGAACCGGACCGCTCGGCCATGAACCGCACGACCGGGGTCAGCGGCATCTCGCCGACACCGCCACCGGGCAGCTCGGCCAGCGTGATCGCGGCGGCCGAGGCCACATCGGCGGTCTCGGCCACCGAGGCCAGCCCGGCGACGGTGCGCTGCTCGAAGACGTGGCGCGGGGTGAACAGCACGCCGCGGGCCTTGGCCCGGGAGACGAGCTGGATGGACACGATCGAGTCGCCGCCCAGGGCGAAGAACGAGTCGTCCACGCCGACCCGCTCCACGCCGAGCACCTCGGCGAAGACCTCGGCGATGGTCTGCTCGACGGAGGTGCGCGCGGCCCGGAAGGTGACCTCGGTGGCGAACACCGGCTCCGGCAGCGCCTTGCGGTCGAGCTTGCCGACCGGAGTCAGCGGCACGTGGTCGATCACCATGATCGACGAGGGCACCATGTAGGCGGGCAGGCGCTCCTCGACGTGCGCGGTCAGCGCCGCGACATCGATCGAATGTCCCGGCGCGGCAACCACATACGCGACCAGCGAGACCGCGCCCGCGGTGCTCTTGTGGCCGACCGTGGTGGCGAAGTCGACGGTCTCGTGCGCGGCGAGCGCGGAGTCGATCTCGCCCAGTTCGATACGGAAACCACGGATCTTGACCTGGAAGTCGGAGCGGCCGACGTATTCGACGGTGCCGTCGGCGGTCCAGCGCACGACGTCACCGGTGCGGTACATCCGCTCCCCCGGCACGAACGGATCGGCGACGAAGCGGTCGGCGGTCAGGCCGGCGCGGGCGTGGTAGCCGCGCGCCAGCTGGATGCCCGACAGATACAGCTCACCCGCGACACCCACCGGAACGGGCTGGAGCTGGGCGTCCAGGATCAGCGAGCGCATACCGCGCGTCGGGCCACCGATGGTGACCAGCTCGCCCGGCGTCAGCGCCGCGCTGATGTTGGTCATGATGGTGGTCTCGGTGGGACCGTAGCCGTTGTGGAAGGCACGAGTCGTGCCGTCCGCCAGCGGAACAGCCCACTTGCTCACCAGGTCGGCGGGCACCGCTTCACCACCGGCGACCAGGACGCGCAGCGAGTCCAGGCCGCTCGGGTCGAAGGTGGCCAGCGCGGCGGGGGTGATGAAGGCGTGGGTGACCCGCTCGGCGCGGATCAGCTCGGACAGTTCGTCACCGCCGTAGACACCCGGCGGCACCACGACCAGCGCGCCGCCGCGGGCCAGCGCCAGCAGCAGCTCCAGGATCGAGGCGTCGAACGAGGGCGAGGCGAAATGCAGTGCGCGGGTGTCGGAGTCGAGGGCGTAGCGCTTCGCCTGCTCCTCGCCGAAGTTGGCCAGACCGGCGTGGGTGACCACGACGCCCTTGGGCACACCGGTCGAGCCGGAGGTGTAGATGACGTAGGCGGGCTGCTCGGGCGTGGTCGCCCGGACCAGCTCGGCGTCGTCGATCGGGCCGCCGTCGAAGGCGTCCAGATCCAGTTCCTCGAGCACCAGCCAGCGGGCCGATTCGGGCAAGCCCTCGCGCACGGAGGCCACGGTGAGGCCCAGCGGTGAGCCGGAGTCGGTGACCATGTGCGCGATGCGGTCGGCCGGGTAGGTCGGGTCGACCGGCACGAAGGCGGCGCCGGTCTTGGCGACGGCCCAGGCGGCGAACACCGAGTCGGCCGAACGCGGCACACCGACGGCGACCAGGTCCTCGGCGCCGATGCCCTCGGCGATCAGCAAGCGCGCCAGGCGGTTCGAGCGCTCGTCGAGCTCGGCGTAGGACAGAGCTGTCCCCTGGAACACGACGGCGTCGCCGGTCGGGTTCTGGGCGACAGCGTCGGCGAGCAGACTGCGCAAGGTGCGCGCGGGCACCGGCGGCTCGCCGACCCGCAACACCAGGTCGGTGCGCTCGGCGGCGTCGAGTACGTCGATGGCGCCGACGGTCACCGACGCGTCGGCGGCGACGGCCGCGAGCACGCGCTCCCAGCGGGTGGCGATGGTGTCGACGGTGGCTTCGTCGAACAGTTCGGTGGCGTAGTTCAGTGCCAGCGCCATGCCGCCGCTGCCCGGCTCACCCAGCTCGGACAGGGTGAACTGCAGGTCGAAGCGGGCGACGCTCTCGTCGAGGTCCAGCGCGGAGACGGCCAGACCGGGCAGCTCCAGCGTGGCGCGGTCCAGGTTCTGGAAGGCCAGCATCACCTGGAACAGCGGGTTGCGCGACTGCGAGCGCTCCGGCGCCAGCAGTTCCACCAGGCGCTCGAACGGCACATCGGCATTGCCGTACGCGTCGAGGTCGGCCTTGCGGGACTGCTCGAGCAGGTCGGTGAACGACTCGGCCGGGCGCACGCCGGTGCGCAGCACCAGGGTGTTGACGAACATGCCGACCAGGTCGTCGAGGGCCTGCTCGCCACGGCCCGCGATGGGCGTGCCGATGGCGATGTCGTCGGAGCCGGACAGGCGCGACAGCAGCACCGCCAGCGCGGTGTGCATGACCATGAACAGCGACGCGCCCTGGCTGCGGGCCACCTCGTCGAGCTTGCCGATCAGCTCCGGCGACAGCTCGCGGTGCACGGTGGCGCCGCGATGCGAGGCGATGGCGGGGCGGGCCCGGTCGAACGGCAGGGTCAGCTCGTCGGGGACACCGGCGAGCTGGCGCTGCCAGTAGCCGACCTGGCGCGACAGCAGCGAGTCGGCGTCGTCCTCGGTGCCGAGCACGGCGCGCTGCCAGATCGCGAAGTCGGCGTACTGCACCGGCAGCGGCGCCCAGCCGGGCGCGGTGCCCTGGGCGCGGGCGGTGTAGGCCAGCATCACGTCGCGGGTCAGCGGCGCGATGGAGAAACCGTCGGCGGCGATGTGGTGGACCACCACGACGAGCACGTGCTCGTCGTCGCTCACCTTGAACAGGCGGGCGCGCAGCGGAACCTGTTCGGCCACATCGAAACCGGTGGAGACGAACTCGGTGACGGTGTCGAACAGCCGGTCCTGGGTGACCGTGACCGGACGCAGATCCAGCGAGATGCGTTCGGCGGCCACGATCTGCTGCACCGGGGTGCCGCCGTGCTCGGGGTAGCGGGTGCGCAGCGATTCGTGCCTGCGCAGCAGGTCGGCCAGCGCCAGCGCCAGCGCCTCGGTGTCGAGCGCGCCGGTGAGGCGGATCGCGACGGGCAGGTTGTAGGCGGCCGATGTGGTGTCGTACTTGTTCAGGAACCACATGCGCTGCTGCGCGAACGACAGCGGGATCAGCTCGCCGTCGGTGCGCTCGCGGGCGACCAGCGCCGCGCGGGCGGTGCCGCCGGTGTGCGATTCCACCCGCGCCGCGAGGGCTTCCACGGTGGACGCCTCGAACAGCGCGCGCACCGGCACGGTCGCGCCGAGCGCCGCGCCGATGCGGGCGACGACGCGGGTGGCGATGAGCGAGTTGCCGCCGAGGTCGAAGAAGTCGTCGTCGACGCCGACCCGGTCCAGGCCGAGCACGTCGGCGAAGACCGCGGCGACGGTCTCCTGCACCGGGGTGACCGGCGCGCGGAAGGCGCGCGCCTGCACCGCGGGCGCGGGCAGGGCACGGCGGTCCAGCTTGCCGTTGACCGTCAGCGGGATCCACTCGAGGCGGACCAGCGCGGCCGGGACCATGTAGGCGGGCAGCTGTTCGGCGGCGCCGCTGCGGACGACGTCGAGGTCGGGCTCGGCGTCGCCGTCGGCGACCACGTAGGCGACGATGCGCTGGTCGCCCGGCTGGTCCTCGCGGACGATGACCGCGGCCTGGGCGATGCCCGGCTGGGCCAGCACGGCGGCTTCGATCTCGCCGAGTTCGATGCGGAAACCGCGGACCTTCACCTGATCGTCGGCGCGGCCGAGGTATTCGAGTTCGCCGAAGCGGTTCCAGCGCGCGAGGTCACCCGAGCGGTACAGGCGCGAACCGGCCTGGTTCGGGCCCGCCAGCGGGTTGGCGACGAAACGGGTGGCGGTGAGGTCGGGGCGACCGAGGTAGCCGCGCGCCAACTGCGGTCCGGCGACATACATTTCGCCCGCGACGCCCACCGGCACCGGCCGCAGCCGGTTGTCGAGCACGTACACGCCCAGGCCCGCGATGGCCCGGCCGACGACCGAACCGGCCGCGGCGGCAATGGTCTTCGCGTCCAGCGCGCGGTACGACACGTGCACCGTGGTCTCGGTGATGCCGTACATGTTCACCAGCGTCGGCGCGCTGTCGCCGTGACGGGCGACCCAGTCCGACAGGCGGCGCAGTTCCAGCGCCTCGCCACCGAACACGACGTAGCGCAGCGCCAGCGGCGCCAGGCCGGGTCCGGCGATCCGGTCGGCCTCGGCCAGCTGGTAGAACGCCGACGGTGTCTGGTTGAGCACCGTCACCTGTTCGACGCGCAGCAGTTCCAGGAACTGCTCGGGCGAGCGCGAGGTGTAGTAGTCCACCACGATGAGCGAGCCGCCGAACAGCAGCGGGCCCCACAGCTCCCACACCGAGAAGTCGAAGGCGTAGGAGTGGAACAGCGTCCACACATCGCGCGGACCGAAGCCGAAATCGCGATCGGTGTTGGCGAACAGGCGCACCACGTTCCGGTGCGCGACCGCGACGCCCTTGGGGCGGCCGGTCGAGCCGGAGGTGTAGATGACGTAGGCGACGTTGTCCGGCGAGAGCGGCGCGATCCGGTCCGCGTCGGTGATCGGCAGGTCGTCGGCGTCCTCGACATTGCCGGTCTCCACGGCGAATCCGTCGAGCACCACCGAGGGCAGCTCGGCGGGCACGGTCACCTGGACGGTCGAGTCCAGGACCACGCTGGTGGGCCGGGAGTCCTCGAGCACGTAGGCGATGCGCTCGGCCGGGTAGGTCGGGTCGACGGGCACGTAACCGGCACCGGTCTTCACCACGGCCAGCAGCGCGACGACCAGGTCGAGCGAGCGCGGCAGGATCACCGCGACCAGCGACTCGGGGCCGGCGCCGTCGTCGATCAGCCTGCGCGCCAGCACATTCGCGCGCCGGTCGAGTTCGGCGTAGGTCAGCGACTCGACACCGAACTTGGCCGCGATGCGGTCCGGGTAGGCCGCCGCGGCGGCGTCGAACAGGTCGACCAGGGTGGTGTGCTTGTTGCCGAACAGGCCACGGCGGTGACCCGCCGGGGTGCTCGCATCGTGGATCACCGGCAGGGCGATGGCGTCGGCGCCGGAGGACACCCAGCGCTGCGCGACGTCGCGCTGTTCGGCCTCGCCGAGCAGGTCGATGTCGCCGACGATCACGTCCGGGTTCTCGGCGACGCTGCGCAGGATGCGCACCAGGCGGTCGCCGAAGGCGGCGACGGTCTCGGCATCGAACAGATCGGTGGCGTAGTTCCAGGACATGGCCAGCGAGCCGTCGGCGGCCTCGCCCACGGTCAGCTGCACATCGAACTTCGCTGTGCCCGGGTCGAAGTCGACGACGTCGAGGTCAAGGCCGGGCAGTGCCACGGTGCCGGTGTCGGCGGCGGTGGCCGCCTCGAAGGTGAGCGCCACCTGGAACAGCGGGTGGTGCGCCTGCGAGCGGGTGGGGCTGAGCACGTCGACGAGGCGCTCGAACGGCACGTCGGCGTTGGCGAAGGCCGCCAGGTCCACCTTGCGGACCTGGTCGAGCAGGTCGCCGAAGCGGGCGCCGAGGTCGACCTCGCTGCGCAGCACCAGGGTGTTGACGAACATGCCGACGAGGTCGTCGAGGGTGCGCTCGCCGCGGCCCGCGATCGGGGTGCCGATGGCGATGTCGGTGCTGTTGGACAGGCGCGCGGCCCAGGTGGCCAGCGCCGCGTGCATCACCATGAACAGGGTGACGCCGTGCGCGCGGGCGATGTCGGTGAGCGACTGGTGCAGTCGCGCGTCGACCGAGAAGCGGTACAGGTCACCGGCATTGGTGGCAATCTCGGGACGCGGCCGGTCGGCGGGCAGCTCGATCTGGTCGGGCAGGTCGCGCAGCTGCTCGGTCCAGTAGGCGATCTGGCTCGCGGCGACGGACTCGGGATCGGACTCCTCGCCGAGCACCTCGCGCTGCCACAGCGTGTAGTCGGCGTACTGCACCTCGAGCGGGGCCCACGCGGGGACCTCGCCGCGCACGCGCTCGGTGTAGGCCACCACCACGTCGCGCAGCAGCGGACGCAGCGAGAAGCCGTCACCGCTGATGTGGTGCATGACCAGGACGGCGACATGGTTGCGCTCGTCGACGCGGAGCAGGCTCGCGCGGAACGGCACCTCGCGGGTGACGTCGAAGTGCACGCCTGCCAGTTCCACTACGCGGGCGACGACCTCGTTGGCGGTCACCGGTTGGGCGGGCAGCGCGAAGCGGACCTCGTCGGCGGGCAGGACCTGCTGGTACCCGGCGCCCTCGACCTCGGGGTAGAAGGTGCGCAGCGACTCGTGCCGCGCGGTGACGTCGGCGATGGCCGCTTCCAGCGCGGCGACATCGAGGTCACCGGTGAGGCGGATGGCCACCGGGATGTTGTTGACCGCGGTGCGGTTGTCGAAGCGGTTGAGGAACCACATGCGCTGCTGGGCCTGCGAGAGCGGGACCAGCTCGGGACGCGGCTGCGGCACCAGCGGGATGCGCCCGCCGCGGCCGGTGGCGGTCTCCACCCGGGCGGCCAGCGAGGCCACGGTGGACGCCTCGAACAGCGCGCGCAGCGGCACCTGGGTGTCGAGCGCCTCGGACAGGCGCGCGGCGACCCGGGTGGCCACCAGCGAGTTGCCGCCGAGTTCGAAGAAGTCGTCGTCGAGGCCGACCTGACCGGCGCCGAGGACCTCGGCGAAGGTGGCCGCCACGATCTGCTGCACCGGGGTGACCGGCGCCTGGAAGGTGCGCGCGGCGAACACCGGCGCGGGCAGGGCCTTGCGGTCCAGCTTGCCGGAGGCGTTGAGCGGGAAGGCGTTGAGCACCACGTAGGCGGCCGGGACCATGTACACCGGCAGCTCGGCGCCGAGGGCGTCCTTGACCGCGTCGGTGTCGACGATCGAGCCCTGCTGCGGGATGACGTAGGCCACCAGCTGATCGCCGGTGCGCTCGTCGGCGCGGACCACGACCACCGACTGGGCGATCTGCGGCAGCGCGGTGAGCGCCGACTCGATCTCGCCCAGCTCGATGCGCAGACCACGCAGCTTCACCTGGAAGTCGGTGCGGCCCAGGTACTCCAGCTCGCCGTCCGGGGTCCAGGTGACGAGGTCACCGGTGCGGTACATGCGCTCGCCGGGGGCGAACGGGTCGGCGACGAAGCGGTCCATGGTGAGGTCGGGGCGACCCACATAGCCGTGCGCCAGCTGCACGCCCGCGAGATAGAGCTCACCCGCGACACCCACCGGAACGGGTCGCAGCCGCGAATCCAGCACGTAGAGACGGGTGTTGAACACCGGGGCGCCGATCGGCACGGTGTCGGTGTCGGCGTCGGTGACCTCGTGATAGGTCACGTCGACCGCGGCCTCGGTGGGGCCGTACAGGTTGTGCAGCGCGGCACCGGTCAGCTCGCGCAGGCGCTGCGCGGTCGGCGCGGGCAGCGCCTCACCGGAGGCGAACACATTGCGCAGCGAGACACAGTCCGCGGCAAGCGGTTCGGTGACGAACACGGCCATCATCGACGGCACGAAGTGCACCGTGGTGACCTGCTCGGCGGCGATCAGGCGGGCCAGGTAGGCCGGGTCGCGATGCCCGTCCGGCTTGGCCACCACCAGGCGCGCGCCGACCTGCAGGGGCCAGAAGAACTCCCACACCGACACGTCGAAGGTGGCGGGCGTCTTCTGCAGCACCACGTCGTCGGCGGCCAGGCCGTAGGCGGCGTGCATCCACACCAGGCGGTTGACGATCGCGGCGTGGCTGACCGCCACACCCTTCGGGCGACCGGTCGAACCGGAGGTGAAGATGACGTAGGCGGTGTTGTCCGAGCGCAGCGGGCGATGCCGGTCGGCGTCGGTCACCGGCTCGGCCGACTGGCCGGACAGATCGAGCTGATCGATGCGCACTTCGCGCCCGGCCACGCCGGGCAGGCTCTCCCCGGAGGTCAGCACGCACACCGGCTGCGCGGTCTCGAGGATGTGCTCGATGCGCTCGGCCGGGTGATCGGGGTCGAGCGGCACGTACGCGCCACCGGCGGCGGACACGGCGTACATGCCGACCAGCAGGTCGATCGAGCGCCGCATCCCCAGGGCCACATACGATTCCGGGCCGACGCCGGCGTCCTTGAGCCAGCGCGCCAGCTGCCGCACCCGCACCGCGAACTCGGCGTAGGACAGACTCGTCCCCTCGAACGTGAGCGCGGTCGCGTCGGGCGTGCGCGCGACCTGCGCCTCGAACAAGGCGTTGAGAGTGGCCGGGTCGTCGTCGCTGGGGGTGCTCAGCGCGGCGTCGACGGCGAATTCGGTGTCGTTCCAGCGGTCGAGCACCAGGGTGCGCTCGGCGGCGTCGAGCAGGTCGAGGTCACCCACGGCCACCGACGGATCGGCGACCACGCCTTCGAGCACCCGCAGCAGGCGGGCGCCGAAGGTGGCGGCGAAGCCGGCGTCGAAAAGGTCGGTGGCGTAGACGAGTTCGGCCTCCATATGGCTGTCGTCGTCGGCGGGCACCTCGCTGAGCGCCAGCTGCAGATCGAACTTGGCCACGTGCTGGTCGATGGCCAGCTCGGAGACCGTGAGGCCGGGCAGTTCCAGGGTGGTGCGGCCCAGGTTCTGGAACGACAGCATCACCTGGAACAGCGGGTGCCGTGCCTGCGAGCGGGCCGGGTTGAGCACCTCGACGAGGCGTTCGAACGGCACGTCGGCGTGCGCGAACGCGGCCAGGTCGTGTTCGCGGACCCGGCCGAGCAGCTCGGTGAAGGTGGCCGCGGGGTCGACCTGGGCGCGCAGCACCAGGGTGTTGACGAACATGCCGACCAGGTCGTCGAGCGCCTGCTCACCACGACCGGCCACCGGGATGCCGACGGCGATGTCCTCGGTGCCCGACAGGCGCGACAGCAGCACCGCGAAGGCGCTGTGCACCACCATGAACAGCGTGGTGCCGTGCTCGTGGGCGACCCGGTTCAGCGCGTCGACGAGCTCGCCCGGCACCTCGAAGCGGTGCGTGCCCGCCTGGTAGGTGGCCTGCGCGGGCCGCGACTTGTGGCCGAGGCGCAGCTCGTCGGGCAGATCGGCCAGCGCGCCGCGCCAGTAGTCGAGCTGCTCGGAGATCAGCGAGGTGGGATCGGTCTCCTCGCCGAGGGTCTCGCGCTGCCACAGCGCGTAGTCCACGTACTGCACGGCCAGCGGCGGCCAGCCCGGCTCGGCGTTGGCGGTGCGCGCCACGTAGGCGGTCATCAGGTCGCGCACCAGCGGGCGCAGCGAGAAACCGTCGGCGGCGATGTGGTGGACCACCATCACCAGCACGTGCTCGCGCTCGCCCAGCTCGTAGACCCGCAGGCGGACCGGGGCGTGGGCGGTGACGTCGAACCCGCGGCGGGCGAACTCGTAGAGCGAGATCGCCATGTCGGTCTCGTCGGCCTCGACCAGTTCCACCTCGGGGATGGCGACGGCGGCGGCGAGCACCTTCTGGAAGGCGGTGCCGTCGTGTGAGGGGTAGACGGTGCGCAGCGACTCGTGCCTGGCGATCACGTCGGCGACCGCGCCGCGCAGCGCGGGCAGGTCGAGCAGGCCCTGCAGGCGGACCGCGACCGGGATGTTGTAGGTGCCCGCGTCGCCGGTGTCGCCGAGGTCGAAGCGGTTGAGGAACCACATCCGCTGCTGTGCCAGCGACAGCGGCGGGTGCTCGGGGCGCGGCCGCGCGGTGAGCTCGGCGCGCATCCCCGCGCCGGCGTGCGATTCCACCCGGGCGGCGAGCGCGCCGACGGTCGGCGCCTCGAACAGGGTGCGCACGCCGACCTCGGCGTTCAGCGCCTTGCTCAGCCGGGCCGCCACCTGGGTGGCGACCAGCGAGTTGCCGCCCAGGGCGAAGAAGTCGTCGTCCACGCCGACCCGCTCGGCGCCGAGCAGATCCGCGAAGATCTCCGCGACGATCTCCTCGATCGGGGTCGAGGGCGCGCGGAACACCTTGGCCTCGAACACCGGCGCGGGCAGCCCCTTGCGGTCGAGCTTGCCGGAGGCGTTGAGCGGGAACTCGTCGAGCACCATCAGGGCCGCGGGCACCATGTACGCGGGCAGTTCGTCGGCGATACCCGCCTTCACGGCGGCGACGTCGATGCTCGAATCCGCTTCCGGCACCACGTAACCCACGAGCTGGTCACCGGCGTGCGCGTCGGCGCGCACCACGACGACCGACTGCGCCACACCCGGCTGTGCGAGCAGGGTGGCCTCGATCTCGCCGAGCTCGATGCGCAGACCGCGCAGCTTCACCTGGAAGTCGGTGCGGCCCAGGTAGTTCAGTTCACCGTCACGGGTCCAGGTGACGAGGTCACCGGTGCGGTACATGCGCGAACCGGCCGCGCCGTAGGGGTTGGCGACGAAGCGGTCGGCGGTGAGGTCGGCCCGGTTGAGGTAGCCGACGGCGAGCTGATCGCCCGCCAGATACAGCTCACCCGCGACACCGGGGGCCACCGGGTGCAAGCGCGCGTCCAGCACGAACACCCGGGTGTTCCACACGGGACGGCCGATCGGCACCGACTCCACGTCGGTGTCGACGACCTCGTGATAGGTGACGTCGACCGCGGCCTCGGTGGGACCGTACAGGTTGTGCAGGCGGGCGCCGGTGAGCTCGCGCAGGCGCTGCGCGGTGGGCGCGGGCAGCGCCTCACCCGAGGCGAACACCTGACGCATCCGCACGGCGGTGCCGTTGCCGTTGTTGCCCAGGGTGGACACGAACACCGACAGCATCGACGGCACGAAGTGCGCGGTGGTGATGCCGCGCTCGGCGATGATCTGAGCCAGGTACACCGGGTCGCGGTGGCCGTCGGGCTTGGCCACGACCAGGCGCGCGCCGGTCTGCAAGGGCCAGAAGAACTCCCACACCGACACGTCGAAGGTGGCCGGGGTCTTCTGCAGCACCGCGTCGGCAGCATCGATCGGGTACTCGTGCTGCATCCACAGCAGGCGGTTGACGATCGCGGCGTGGTCGACCGCGACGCCCTTGGGGCGGCCGGTCGAACCCGACGTGAAGATCACGTAGGCGGTGTTGGTGGCACGCAGCGGCTGGGTGCGCTCGGCGTCGCGGATCGGCGAACCGCTGAAATCGGCGGGCGACTCGATGTTCTCGACGGCGTGCACGGTGACGCCCTCGGCCTCGAACGCGTCGCGGCGGCTGGTGAGCACCAGGCGCGGCTGCGCGGTCTCGAGGATGTGGCCGATGCGGTCGGCGGGCTGATCCGGGTCCAGCGGCACGTAGGCGGCGCCGGTCTGCAGCACCGCGTACATGGCCACGACCAGCTCGGTGGAACGCCGGATGGCCAGGGCCACATGCGAACCGGGGCCGACACCGTCGGCGATCAGGCGGCGCGCGATGCGGTTGGCCCGCTCCTGCAGCTCCAGGTAGGTCAGCTGTTCCTGTTCGAAGACCAGCGCGACCGCGTCGGGCGTGCGCTCGACCTGCGCGTCGAACAGCGAGATCAGGGTGGCGGGCGGCACCGCGCGGGCGGTGTCGTTCCAGTCGACGAGGACCTGCGCGTGCTCCTCCGGCGCGAGCAGATCGATGTCGCCCACGGCGACCTCGGGATCGGCCACGATCGCGGCGAAGATGTTGTCGAGCCTGCGCGCGAACGCGGCGACCGTGGACTCTTCGAAAAGGTCCAGCGCATAGGAGAATTCGGCGGCCATGCCACCGGCTTCGCCGTCGGTGTCCTGGATCTCGGTCAGCGAGAGCTGCAGGTCGAACTTGGCCAGCTGCGAGTCGTAGTCGATGCCGCTGACCGACAGGCCGGGCAGCTGCAGCGAGGCCTGCTTGTTGTTCTGGAACGACAGCATCACCTGGAACAGCGGGTGCCGGGCCTGCGAACGCGGCGGGTTGAGCACCTCGACGAGACGCTCGAACGGCACGTCGGCGTGCGCGAACGCCTGCAGGTCGGTCTCGCGGGCCTGGTCGAGCAGGGTCGCGAACGGGGTCGCGCCCTCGACCTGGCTGCGCAGTACCAGGGTGTTGACGAACATGCCGACCAGGTCGTCGAGGGCCTGGTCACCACGGCCGGCCACCGGGGTGCCGATGGCGATGTCGCTGGTGCCGCTGGCGCGGGCCAGCAGCACGGCCAGCGCGCTGTGCATGACCATGAACAGCGAGGCGTTGTAGCGGCGGCCCAGCTCCACCAGGGCGCGCTGGGTGTCGCCGGAGATGACGAAGCTGTAGGTGCCGCCGCGGTAGGTGGCCACCGGCGGGCGCGGGTGGTCGGCGGGCAGCACCAGTTCGTCGGGCAGATCCGCGAGTTCGCGGGTCCAGTAGTCGATCTCGGAGGAGATCAGCGACTGCGGGTCGTCCTCGGAGCCGAGCACCTCGCGCTGCCACAGCGCGTAATCGGCGTACTGGACCGGCAATTCGGCCCAGGTCGGCGCCTCCCACGAGGTACGCGCGGCGTAGGCGACGATGACATCGCGCGACAGCGGCGCCATCGACCAGCCGTCGGCGGAGATGTGGTGCACCACCATGCCGAGCACGTACTCGGTCTCGCTGATCTCGAAGAGCCGGGCGTGCAGCGGCACCTCGCTGGTGACGTCGAAGGCCATCGACGCCAGGTCGATCAGATGGTCGATGAGGTTGTCCTCGGTGACCCGGTACGGGGTCAGGTCGGGGACGATCTGCGCGGCGTCGAGCACCACCTGCACCGGGCCGTTGCCCGACTCGGGGAACACGGTGCGCAGCGACTCGTGCCGGTCGATCACGTCGATGACGGCGACCTGCAGCGCGGCCACGTCGAGGTCACCGGACAGGCGGATCGCGACCGGGATGTTGTTGACCGCCGAGGCGGTGTCGAAGCGGTTCAGGAACCACATGCGCTGCTGGGCCAGCGACAGCGGCACCAGCTCGGGCCGCTCGCGCGCGACCAGCGCCTTGCGGGCGCCGTCGCCCGCCTGCGACTCCACCCGCGCGGCCAGCGCCGCGACGGTGGGCGCCTCGAACAGCATGCGCACCGGGACGCGGGTGTCCAGGGCGATGCCGATGCGGGAGGCCACCTGGGTGGCGATCAGCGAGTTGCCGCCCAGCTCGAAGAAGTCGTCCTCGACACCGACCCGCGACAGCTCCAGCACGTCGGCGAAGACCTGCGCCACGATCTGCTCGATCGGGGTGGTCGGCGCGCGGAACTCGCGCACCTCGAACACCGGCGCGGGCAGCGCGCGGCGGTCGAGCTTGCCGTTGACCGTCAGCGGGATCGCGGCCAGCACCATGATCGAGGACGGCACCATGTACGCGGGGAGACGTTGCGCCACATGGTCGGTCAGCGCGGGCACATCGATGGAACTGCCCGGCACCGCGACCACGTAGGACACCAGCGAGGTGCTGCCGCCCTTGTTCTTGTGGCCGATGCTGACCGCGAAGTCGACGGTCTCGTGCGAGGCCAGCGCGGAGTCGATCTCGCCCAGCTCGATCCGGAAACCGCGGACCTTCACCTGGAAGTCGGAGCGGCCGACGTACTCGACATTGCGGTCGGCGGTCCAGCGCACCACGTCACCGGTGCGGTACATCCGCAGGCCGGGCGCGTACGGGTTGGCGACGAAACGGTCGGAGGTCAGCGCGGCGCGCGCGTGGTAGCCGCGCGCCATGCCGACGCCGCCGATGTAGAGCTCACCGGCCACGCCCACCGGCACGGGGCGCAGGCGGTCGTCCAGGATCAGGGTGTGGACACCGCGGATGGGTCCACCGATGACGACCCGCTCCCCCGGGATCAGGCCCTCGGACAGGTTCGAGGCGATGGTGGTCTCGGTGGGGCCGTAGACGTTGCCGAGCATGCGGCGCGAACCGTCGGGCAGCGGCACCGCCCACTTGGTGACCAGCTCCGGCGGCACCGCCTCGCCACCGGCGGCGAGCACCCGCAGGTGATCGAGGCCGCGGGCGTCGAAGGTGGCCAGCGCGGCCGGGGTGACGAAGGCGTGGGTGACCTCCTCGGTGATGAGGATGTCGCGCAGTTCCTCACCGCCGTACACGCCCGGCGGCACGACCACGAGGGTGCCGCCGCGACCCAGCGCCAGCAGCAGTTCCAGCACCGACGCGTCGAACGACGGCGAGGCGAAATGCAGTGCGCGGGTGTCGGAGTCGAGCGAGTACAGGTCGATCTGCTCGGCGCAGAAGTTGGCGACGCTGGCATGGGTCACCACGACGCCCTTGGGCACACCGGTGGAACCGGAGGTGTAGATCAGGTACGCGGGCTGAGCCGGATCGGTCGGGCGGACCAGCTCGCGCGGGGCCAGCGGCGCGTCGGAGATGTCGTCGAGCTCGACCTCGTCGATCTCGATCCAGCGCACCGATTCCGGCAGTTCGCCGGCCTCGGTGGTGACCGTGATACCCACGGACACACCGGCATCGGTGATCATGTGCGCGATGCGGTCGGCCGGGTAGTTCGGGTCGACCGGCACGAACGCGGCGCCGGTCTTGGCGACCGACCACACCGCGAGCACCGACTCCAGCGAGCGCGGCACCGCCACGGCGACGAAGTCCTCGGCGCCGAGCCCCTGCTGGATCAGCAAGCGCGCCACCTGGTTCGAGCGGCGATCCAGCTCGCCGTAGGACACAGCTGTCCCCTCGAACACCACGGCGGTCGCCTCGGTCTCGCGGGCGGCCTGCGCCATCAGCTGCGGCAGCGTGCGCGCGACCGCGGCCGGCGCGCCGTAGCGGGTGACCAGGTCGGTGCGCTCGGCGTCGTCGAGCACGTCGATGGCGCCGACGGTGATCGCCGGGTCGGCCAGGATCGCGTCGAGCACGCGCCGCCAGCGCAGCAGCAGCTCTTCCACGGTCGACTGGTCGAACAGGTCCACGGCGTAGGTGAGCACGCCGGTCATGCCGGACAGCGCGCCCGTGCCGGTGTGCTCCTCGGTGAGGGTCCACTGCAGGTCGAACTTGGCCATGTCGACCTCGACCTCGTCGGCGTTGACCGACAGGCCGGGCAGCTCCAGGGTGCCGTGCGACATCTCCTGGAACGACAGGACCACCTGGAACAGCGGGTGCCTGGCCTGCGAGCGCGACGGGTTGAGCACGTCGACGAGCCGCTCGAACGGCACGTCGGCATTGGCGAAGGCGCTCAGGTCGGTCTCGCGGGTCCGCGCGAGGAACTCGCTGAACGGCTGGGTCGGGTCGACGTCGGAGCGCAACACCAGGGTGTTGACGAACATGCCGATCAGGTCGTCGAGCGCCTGCTCACCACGGCCGGCGATGGGCGTGCCGACCGCAATGTCGGTGGTGCCGGACAGCCGCGCCAGCAGCACGGCCAGCGAGGCGTGCATGACCATGAACAGGGTGACCCCGTTGGCGCGGGCCAGCGCGGCCAGCTGCTCGTGGGTCCGCGCGTCGATGTCGAAACCGACCCGGGCGCCGCGGAAGCTCTGGCGCTGCGGGCGCGGCCGGTCGCTGGGCAGGTCGAGCTGATCGGGCAGGCCGTCCAGCGCGCGCTGCCAGTAGTCGAGCTGGCGGGCCGCCATCGAGGTGGGATCGCTCTCGGCGCCGAGCAGTTCGCGCTGCCACAGGGTGTAGTCGCGGTACTGCACCGGCAGCGGCGCCCAGCCGGGCGCCTCGCCCGCCGAGCGGGCCAGGTACGCGGTGGCCACGTCGCGGGCCAGCGGGCCGAACGAGAAGCCGTCGGCCGCGATGTGGTGCACCACGAAGGCGACCGCGAATTCCGGTGTGCCGTTGGTGGTTCCGCCGGTCACCTGGTAGATCCGCACGCGGATCGGCAGTTCCAGGGTGACGTCGAAACCGGTGGAGGCGAAGTTGATCAGCTCGTCGCGCAGCAGCGACTGGTCGATCGGGGTGACGGTGATGCCGAGATCGAACTCGTCGGCACCGAGCACCTGCTGGTAGCCGCCGTCGGCGTCGGGGAAGATGGTGCGCAGCGATTCCTGGCGCACCACAACGTCGTCGAGCGCGGCGATCAGCGCGTCGACGTCGACGCGGCCCTTCATCTGCACCACGAACGGCAGGTTGTACGTCGGTGCGGCGGGGTCGAACTGGTTGATGAACCACATCCGCTGCTGCGCCAGCGACAGCGGCACCTGCGCCGGATGCTGCTGGGCCACCAGCGGCGGGCGCGCGGCGGAGACATCGGCGGGGGTGACGGATTCGGCCCGCGCGGCCAGCCCGGCCACGGTCGGGGTCTCGAACAGCGCGCGCACACCCAGCTGGATGCCGAACGCGGCGCCGATGCGGGCCACCACCTGGGTGGCGACCAGCGAGTTGCCGCCGAGTTCGAAGAAGTTGTCGTCGGCGCCGACCCGCTCCTGGCTGAGCACGTCGGCGAAGATGCCTGCCACGATCTGCTCGGCCGGGGTGCGCGGGGCGCGGAAATCGCCTGCGGCGGCGGTGAACACGGGCTCGGGCAGCGCCTTGCGGTCCAGCTTGCCGGAGGTGTTGAGCGGGAACGCCTCGAGCACCATGATCGAGGCGGGCACCATGTAGCTGGGCAGCTTCTCGGCGACGAAGCGGGTGAGTGTCGCGGGGTCGGCGGACTGGCCCGGCGCGGGCACCACATAGGCCACCAGCTGCTGGCCGGTGGCGGTGTCCACCACGAGCACCGCGGCCTGGCTCACGGCCGGATGCGCGAGCAGGTCGGTCTCGATCTCGCCGAGCTCGATGCGCTGACCACGGAACTTCACCTGGAAGTCGGTGCGGCCGATGTACTCGAGCACGCCGTCGGCGTTCCAGCGCACCAGGTCACCGGTGCGGTACATGCGCTCGCCGGGCCCGCCGACCGGGTTGGCCACGAAGCGATCCGAGGTCAGATCGGGACGGCCACGGTAGCAGCGCGCCAGCTGACGGCCCGCCAGGTACAGCTCACCCGGGGCGCCGATCGCGGCCGGGCGCAGCCGCGAATCCAGCACGTACACTTCGACATTCCACTCGGGGATACCGATCGGCACCGTCACGGTGTCGGCCTCGGTGGCCTCCCAGTAGGTCACCGAGACCGCGGCCTCGGTGGGGCCGTACAGGTTGTGCAGGCCCGCGGTGGAGATCGCCCGCAGACCGGCGGCGGTCTCCGGCGGCAGCGCCTCACCGATCACGAAAACCGCACGCAGCGTTTCACATTGGGCCGCGGTGGCGTGCGAGACGAACACCGTGAGCATCGAGGGCACGAAGTCCGTCACGGTGACGCCGTGGCGTTCGATCATGTCCGCCACGTAGAGCGGGTCGCGGTGGCCGTCCGGCGAGGCGATGACCAGCTTGGCGCCGACCATCAGCGGCAGGAAGTAGCCCCACAGCGACACGTCGAAGGTGGTGGCGGTCTTCTGCAGGTAGACGTCGTCGGCGGTCAACCGGTACTCGTCGAGCATCCACAGCTCTTGGTTGACGATCGCGTGGTGGGTCACCGCCACGCCCTTGGGGCGGCCGGTGGAACCCGAGGTGTAGATGACGTAGGCCGTGTTGTCCGGGCGCAGCGGCGCCAGGCGGTCGGCGTCGGTGATCGGCGCGTCGGCGAAGGCGGCGGTGTCGAGGGTGTCGATCTCCACCCGGGCCACCGTCTCCGGTAGGTCCAGGTCGTCGCCGGTGGTGGTGAGCACGCAAACCGGTGCCGCGGACTCGAGGATGTAGGCGGTGCGGTCGGCCGGGTGGTCGGGGTCGATCGGCACGTACGCGCCACCGGCCCGCAGCACCGCGTGCATACCGATCACCAGGTCCAGCGATCGGCGCATGCCGAGCGCGACCAGCGACTCCGGGCCCACCCCGTCGGCGATCAGGAACCGGGCCAGCCGGTTGACCCGCGCGCCGAACTCGGCGTAGGTGAGGGTCCGGCCCTCGAAGTCGAGCGCGATGTTGTCCGGGGTGAGCGGGATCTGCGCGTCCAGCAGGGCGGGCAGGGTGGTCGCGGGGACCTCGTGCGCCGAGTCGTTCCACTCGGTCAGCGAGCGCTCCAGCTCGGCGGCGCCGGTGACCGGCAGGCGCCACACCGGCAGCGCGGCGTCGGCGGCCAGGAAGCGGTCGAAGAACTCCAGGAACCGGGCGTGGTGGGTGGCCGCCTCCGACGCCGTGTACAGGTTCGGGTTGGTCTCGAAGTCGATGTGCGAGCGGGTGCCGCCGTGCGATTGATAGAAGTTGACGCCCAGGTCCTCGATGGAACCGGTGGACAGCACGTTGAGGGTGCCGTCCATGTCGCCGAAACGCAGCCCGTTGTCGAACAGCATGATGTTGACCCACGGACCGAAGAACTCCGTGGCGACCATGCCGTCGCCCGCCGAATCACGGCGGATGTCCTCGTGGCGGTAGCGCTGGTGGCGCAGCGCCCCGGAGACCTCGGTGGTGACCGCGCGCAGCAGCTCGGCCACGGTGGTGTCGTGGCCGACGCGCAGGCGCAGCGGCACGATGTTGGAGGTGACGCCGCCGGAGCGGCGCATCACGGCGGTGGTGCGGCCGGTCACCGGAAGGCTGAGGATGACGTCCTCGGTGCCGGTGATCTGCGCCAGGTACGCCGCGAAGCCGGCGATCAGCAGCGGCGCCGAGGTGGTGTCGTGGCGGGCGATGGCGGCGTCGAGCAGCTCGTCCTGGGCGGGGCTCAGGGCGGCGCTGGTGACGTCGTTGACCGGCGAGGGCGGGGCCGAGCGGCCGGTGAGGCTGCTGCCCTCCTCCAGGCCCGCCACCCGCTGAGCCCAGTGCTGCTTGTCGGACTCGAAGCGGGAGCTGTCGCGGTAGGCGATCTCCGACTCGTAGAGCGCGCGCAGATCGGTGGCCTTGTTGTCCGGCGCGTCCACGCCGGTGACGGCCGCGGTGTAGAGCTGTGCCGTGCGGTTGACGAAGTTGTTGGCGCCGAAACCGTCGAGCACGATGTGGTGGACGCGGGCGTACCAGTACCAGCGCTCGTCCTCGAGCTGCAGCGCGGCGGCCTGGACCAGGCGGTCGGCGACGATGTCGAGCGGGCGGGAGTACTCCGCGCGCATCCACGCCGCGGCCGCGGCCTCGGGATCGGCCTCGCCGCGCAGGTCGACATAGATCAGGGTGTCGTCCTGGGTGAGGTCGACGGTCTGCATCGGTTCGCCGTCGATCTCGACGATGCGCAGGAAGCCCGACTGCTGCTCCGCGGCGGCCGCGGAGCTGACGCGCTCGAGCGTGGGCACGTCGAGGCGGCCACGCAGGTCGACGAACTGGGCGATGTTGATCGGCACCTGTGGGTCGACGTGCTGCGCGTACCAGATACCCAGCTGTGCGGGCGAGAGCGGGAAGTACTCCGCAGAGACTCCACGTCCGTCACCAGTTTCGCCGTTTCCGCCGAAATCCAGCCGGTCCAACCCAAACCTCGCTTCCGGAACACCTGGGTAGGCGCTCCCCGACGACACCGGAACGCAGGCGCCTCAGCCAGAACTAGCGTGGCGCCTGCGTCTCGGGTTCAGTTCTCGAAATCAATCAGGCAAAAAATGTCCATTGGCACTATCTGTCAGGCCGTCCGGTCGTGTTACATGGCCGAGACCATGCCCACGACCGCCGGACCGGCAGCGCCGGTGTGCTCGTCGCAAACCATCGCACCAATCTACCGGTGCGCTCGCCCGGCAACCAACCACCTCCATAGCCACCGAGCATCGGACCAGGTAAGGACCACGGAGCCGGTTAGCTGACGCTTGTCTGCGTTCTCACATCGTCGTGGGATGGCTTCGGCGGCGCAGGAACTGAGGCGTGGATCACACCGGGCGGTCTGCTCCCGGGGTAGCGCTCGCCCGGACCCGGGCCGGGTCGTAGAGGTGGGATTGCGCGCAGTCGAGCGAGGGGGTGAGGGCCCGGCCGACGAGGATCACAGCGGCCTGGCGCAGGCCGGCGGCCTCGACCTGGTCGGCAATGTCGGCGAGGGTGCCGCGCAGGACGAGTTGTTCGGGCTGGCTGGCGCGGTAGACCACGGCGACGGGACAGTCGGGGCCGTACTCGCCGGCCAGTTCCGCCGCCAGAATCCGGACGCGGGTGATCGCCAGGTGCAGGGCCAGGGTGGCCCCGGTGGCGGCGAAGTTGGCCAGCGCTTCACCCTCCGGCATCGCGGTGGAGCGGGCCTGGGTGCGGGTGAGGACCACCGACTGGACGACCTCGGGAACGGTCAGCTCGGTACCGAGGGCGGCGGCCGCGGCCGCGTAGGCGGGGACACCGGGGGTGATGTCCCACGGCACGCCGTGCGCGTCGAGGCGGCGGGTCTGCTCGGTGAGCGCCGAGTAGATCGACGGGTCGCCCGAGCAGAGGCGGGCCACGTCCTGCCCGGCCCGGTGCGCGCGGACCAGGTGCTCGGTGATCTGGTCCAGGTCGAGGCGCTGGGTGTCGATCAGTTCGGTGCCGGGCGCGCAGTGTGCCAGCACCTCGGGGTCGAGGTAGGTGCCCGCGTACAGGCACACCGGGCTCGCGCGCAGCAGGTTCACCGCGCGCACCGTGAGCAGGTCGGCCGCGCCGGGGCCCGCGCCGATGAAGTGCACCGTCATGCCAGCAGCGTAGAGCCCGCGTATCGCCCGTTCCCGAGCGCCGTCCGGATCGCCGCGACGACGGCTCAGCGCGTCGTCGCCCGCACGAAGGTCGACGCGAGATGCAGGTTGTTCCGCGGGTTCGCGTCCGTGCTCGCGCTCGACACGTGCAGGAACGAGGTGATCAGCGTCAGCCGGCGGGGCGCGGTGAAGACCACGGTGAACGTCCTGGTCTCCCCCGCCTCGAGGGTGGGCAGCAGGAAGCGCACGTGGGTCGGGCGCACCTCACCGCCGCCGGGGTCGACCAGCCGGTCCCAGCCCTGGGTCGACAGGCGCGCTTCCACCCCGGTCGCCTGTCGGCCGCCGGCATTGGTGAGGGTGACCGTCGCCGTCACTTGCGCGCCGGGCTCGGCCGTGCGCGGCAGGTCCAGGCGCACGCCCACGTCGCCGGGGAGGTCGCCGGGCGACTGGCCCACCCGCAGCACCCACAGCGTCATCGTGCCCCGGCTCGGCGCGACCCCGGTGGCCGCGTCGCCGGAGTAGTCGGCGGCGACCAGGTGGGTGCCGAAGCCGAGGTGGGCGACGTCGACGTCGCGGGCGATCGCGAGACCGTTGTCCACGGGCACCGGCGCGCCGAGCGGTTTCCCGTCGGCGGAGAACTGGACGGTGCCCGCGTCGATCTCCCCTGCCGGGTCGCGGGTGATCCGGGCGGTGAGGTCGAGCTGTTCGAAGTAGGAGACCGGGTTGTGGTCGGCACTGACCGTCGTCGTGGTGGTCGCGGTGTAGACCGTGAGCTCGGCCTGTCCCTGCGACGGCGCGTAGTTGTCGTCGCCGAGGTAGCGCGCCTCGATCGTGCCGGTACCCGCGCGCAGCGGCGGTGAGCTCGCGGTGCCGTCGGCCGCGATCGGCACCGGGTCGCCGAGTGGAGAACCGTTCTGGGCGAACAGGATCGCACCGGTCGGCGCGGGGGTATCCGGTCTCGGCGTCGGCACGGTGACCGTGGCGCCGACCACCGCGCCGGCGAGCACCGGCGGCGGTGGGAGGGTCAGGTGTGTTTCGGTGGCCGCCTGGTCGGCCTGCACCAGCAGCCCGACACTGCCGAATACCGGCGCGAAGACCTTGCTCGGGTCGTCGGCCAGGTAGGTTGCCAGCACGTGGTGGGTGCCCGGCCGCAGACCGCTGATCGCGGGCAGGGTCGCCACGCCGTCGACGAGTTCGATCGGTCCCGGTGTCGCGACGCCGTCGATCTCGAACCGCACGTGACCGGCCGGTGTGCCGAATGCCGGTGTGGTGCCGGGCTTCTGGCTCACCTTCGCGCGGAAATTCACCGGCTCGCCGACCCGGGAGATCTGGCCGGGCGCGCTCGTCGTCACCTCGATCTCGGTGGGAACCTGGTCGTCGTGCAGGCGGAAGACGGTGCCGCCGATCAGGTGGGCCGGGTCGTCGGTGGCGGCGGCGTGGACCAGGAAACCACCGCTCAGCTCGCCCTGCCGCGCGGCGGGCAGCGCGGTGAGGCGCACCTCGGCGAAGCCCTCCGCGTCGGTGGTGGCCTGAATGCTGGTGCCGCCGTTGGCGAAGACGGCGGCAGGCGGCTGCCCGGCAGGCAGCTCGAAGGTGATCGACTTGCCCGCCTGCGGACCATGGATCGCGTCGACGAACTGCACCCGCAACGGCTGGGCGAACGGCTGACCTGAATAGGCGCTCTGGCTGTTGCCCGAAATCAGGTTCACCCGGCTGCGTTTCGACGGGATAGGCACGATCAGCTGCACCTTGCCGTCGTTGAGCCGATCGCGATTGCCGTAGCTGCCGTCGGGGCCGTTGTAGAAGTGCGGCCGCTGGTTCGCGACGGCCTCGACCGTGGACCGGCCGCCACCACCGCCACCACCGCCACCGTCGTTGCCGTCCTGTGCGCCATGGCCTTTGCCGCCGCCGTTGCTGCCGCCACCACCGCCACCACCGCCACCGCCGGTGGTACTGCCGGTCGCGTGGCCGCCGTCGGCGCCGCGTTCGCTGCCGCCCTCGCCGCCGAAACCGCCGCCGAAACCGCCGCTGCCGCCGTCGCCGGGCGTGGGAGCGCCGTTGCCACCGTCACCGCCGCCGGCGCCGAAGCCGTTGCCACCGCCTCCACCGCCGCCACCGGCGATCACGATGGGTTTGCTGTCTCTGGAAGGTCTTGTCCCGCACTCGGCTTCGTCTTGGCTCACCGCCGACGCGCCACCGCCACCGGCCCCGCTGTAGGAGGCGTCGGAGTCGGCCGTCCCCCGTGACCCGCCCTTGCCGTACCCCCAGCCGCCACCGGCCCCGCCGTACCGGCCGACCTCGATCTTCAGCTGTTTGCGTTCCCGCACCGCGATGACGGCCTGCACCCCGCTGCCCGCGCCGCCGGTGCCCACATCGCCGAAGTCGTGGCCGCCGCCCCCGCCCGCCGCGCCGAGGACGTCGGCGAAGATCTCGTCGACGCCGTCGCCCACGCAGTAGTACTGGGCCTGGTCACCGTGCACACCGAAGGTGGTGGTGCGGACGCCGTCGGCCGAGGTGAGGAACAGGACGTAGCCGTCGCCCGAGACCGACGCCGTGGTGACGCTCGCCTTCGACAGACCCGGCGAGGCGTACGAGGTCCCGCCACCGCCGCCGGCGCCACCGGCTCCGGGCGCCGCGTGCGGGCCGTGCGAGATCGGCGTCTCCGGCGCGGCCGCGCCACCGCATCCCCCGCCCTGACCGTCGCCGCCCTGATAGCCGCCACCCCCGCCGCCACCGCCACCACCGCCGCCGGTCTTGTCGAAGGTGTGCCCGGCGCCGCCCGCGCGTGGACCACCACAGGTGAGACCGCTGGGCGTGGTGCCCGCCGGATTGTTCTCGCCCGCCCCACCCGTCCACGGCGGACCCTCCTGCCAGCCGACCGCGGCGCTGCCGTCACCACCGTCGCCGCCGTCGCGCCGGGAGCCGCCGCCGCAGTAGAAGAAGGTCGAGTCCTGCACCGGCGACACCGAATAGCAGTCGGGCGCGTTGCCGCCCGCCCCGCCGCCGCCACCGGCCACCAGTACCGGCGCGTTGTCCGGGCCGAGCACGGCGGACGCCCCTCCGCCGCCACCGCCGTCCCAGCCGCTCGAGTAGACCGTCCCGAAATTGGTGACCTGATCGACGGCCTCGCCCCTGGCCCCGCCCGGCGCGTACGGCGAGAACCCGCCGTTCTCCCCGCCCGCGCACCCGACCTGCACCTGGAACTGCTGCTGCGGCGTCACCCGCAGACCACCGCTGACCTGTCCGCCGAGCCCGCCGATACCGGTGAAGTTCGGATTCGGCGTCTGGCCCTGGCCGCCGACGGCCTCGATGTACAGGCTCGTCGTGCCCGCGGGCACGGTGTAGGTCTGGGTGCGCGAGCTGCAGTAGAACACGTCGATCGCGAGGCCGGACTCCGCGTCCTCGAAGTGCTCGGACGCGCGGTCGGCGGGTGGGCTCGGTGGCTGGGCCTGCGCGAATGTCGCGGTGCCGACGGCGAGCAGCGCGCCGAGGGAGGCGGCGAGCCAGGCCCGCAGCACAGTTCGTCCGGCCATGCCAGAGCTCCGTTCGCCAGCGCCGTTGCCGAGGAAACTTGCCGAAACGGTAGCTCTGGTCGTCCGTCCGAACCGGCAGCGACGCGCGCTTTCGCGCAGGTCACCCGGGTTGTCGAGACCGTGGGCGCGGTGGCGGGGGCGGCGGGCAAGTATGTTCGGACCCGACGGCGCGGGCCGTCCCGACGACAGGGGACCGCAGTGCGGATTTCGCCAACTACCAGCGCCGCCGCCACGGTGGGCAGCGCCGCCGCCACGGTGGGCATCGCGATCGCCGCGCTCCTCGTCGCCGGGTGCGCGCCGGGCGGCAAGGTCGACGGCACCCCGGTCGCCGCGACGGACGCCTTCGTGCCCACCCAGGAGAACCAGGACCCGTCCCGCGAGATCCCCGGCATCGTGATCACCGAGTTCCCGCCCGGCCTGCACGTGACCAGTACGCAGCGGGTCGCCTACCCCGTGATCCCGCCGCTGGGCGGACCGCACGACAGCAGGTGGGCGGCCTGCGACGGTGTCGTGTACGCCACCGGGGTCCGCACCGAGAACGTGGTGCACTCGCTGGAACACGGCGCGGTGTGGATCGCCTACAACCCCGACAAGGTGAGCGCGACGGACCGGACCGCGCTCGCCGCCCGGGTGACGGGTCGGCCCTACACCCTGATGTCGCCGATCCCCGGCATGGCCGACCCCATCTCTCTGCAATCCTGGGGCCACCAGCTGAAACTCGACCGCGCCGACGACCACCGGATCGACCAGTTCATCCTCGCCCTGCGCGAGAACCCGTACACCACACCGGAACCGGGCGCGACCTGTTCGTCCCCGCTGTTCGACCGCACCAACCCGCCGCCGTTCGATCCCACCCCGCCCGGCCCCGACGCCGTCGACCCGAACAGCGACGGCGGCACGGTCCCTGGCCTGCCTACTCCGTCACCCGGAAGTGGGCGATGACCTTCGTCGGGCGCACCCGCACGACCAGTTCGCCCGCGACCCCGTTGCGCTTGCCGAACTCCTCGGCCTTGTCCGGCCCCATGTAGCGGGCCGCGATCTCGGTCGCCGTGCGCACCAGCTCGCCGGGATCCTCCGACAACGTCACCGTCCCCTGCACCTCCACCAGCCCGTACGGCGGTTCCTCCAGATCCACGCACAGCGCGACCCGCGGATCCCGCGCGAACGCCCGCCCCTTGGCCGTGTTCTTCCCGGTGTTGAACACCAGCTCGTCCCCCTCCACCACGAACCACACCGGCGTCACCAACGGCCGCCCGTCACCACCGGTGAACGCCACCTTCCCCGTCCGCGTCCCGTGGGAGAGAAACTCGCGCACCTGAGCATCAGCAAGAGAGGCCATCCCCCCACCCTAGGCGCGGACACCGCGTGGCCACCCCGACGACGCGAGGTATGTCGCCGACCGGTCGGCGCGCTATTGTAGGTACATACCTACCTACTGGAGGCGGCATGTCGAGAATGAGTGCTCGCGAGCTCAACCAGGACGTCAGCGCGGCCAAACGCGCAGCTCTGCAGGGCCCCGTCGTGATCACCGATCGCGGCGAGGAAGCGTTCGTGCTGCTGTCCATCGAGGAGTATCGGCGGCTACGGGCCGACAGCCAGGACCTGGTCGCCCGGCTGAGCATGGATGACGACGACATCGATTTCGAGCCGGAACCGCTGCGGGTCGACCTGAAAGTCCCGGAGCTGTGAGCTACCTGCTCGATACGAACGTGCTGAGCGAGCTGCGGAAATCGGCGCGCTCGGCGGACCCGTCGGTGCGGTCCTGGATCGCCGCGCGGCGGCCCTCGGAGCTCTATCTGAGCGTGGTCACGATCATGGAGCTCGACATCGGCATCAACCGCGTGGAGCGCCGCGACTCCGCGCAGGGCAAACGGCTGCGAGCATGGCTCGACGACACCGTGCTCGACGCTTTCGCCGGGCGGATCCTGCCCATCGACCTCGCGGTCGCGCGCCGTGCCGCGCGCATGCACGTCCCAGATCCCCGTCTCGAGCGCGCCACCATGATCGCGGCGACCGCGAGTGAACACGGGATGACCGTGGTCACCCGCAATACGAAGGACTTCGCACCGACCGGCATTCCCGTCATCGATCCGTGGCAGGCCGACGGCCCGGCGTAGGAACAGCTCAGATGGCGCCCTGGGTGCGGGCGGTGGCTACGGCGGAGGTGCGGGATTTGACGCCGAGTTTGGCGTAGATGTGGACCAGGTGGGACTTGACGGTGGTCTCGCTGAGGAACAGTTGTTTGGCGATGTCGCGGTTGGACAGGCCCGCGGCGACCAGGCGCAGGACTTCGACTTCGCGGGGGCTCAGGGTGGTGTCGGCGCGGCGGACGCGGGTCATCAGGCGGGAGGCGACCGTCGGGGAGAGCACGCTCTCGCCCGCGGCGGCGGCGCGGACGGCGGCCAGGAGTTCGGCGGGCGGGGTGTCCTTGAGCAGGTAGCCGACGGCGCCCGCCTCGATGGCGCCGAGGATGTCGGCGTCGGTGTCGTAGTTGGTGACCACCAGGACATTCGGCGGCGTGGGCAGGGCGCGCAGGCCGGCGGTGGCGGAGGCGCCGCTGCGGCCGTCGCCGAAGCGCAGATCCATCAGGACCAGGTCGACCGGGGTGGTGGCGCAGAAGGCGACGGCCGCGTCGGCGTCGGGCACATCGCCGACGACGGTGATGTCGTCGGCCGCCTCGAGCAGGGCGCGCAGCCCGGCGCGCACGATGGCGTGGTCGTCGGCGAGCAGCAAACGGATCATTCGGCGGCTCCCAGCGGGAAGGACACCGTGACCGCGGTGTGGCCCGGCTCGGACTCGACCGTCATCGCACCACCCTGCTGTTCGACCCGGCTGCGCATGGCCGACAGCCCGAACCCACGCACGCCGGCGTCCTCCGCCCCGGGCCCGCGCGAGCCGCGCAGCACGGCCGCGTCGATGCCGATGCCGTCGTCGACGATGTCGAGGTGCGCGTCGGTGTCGTCGTAGGTGAGGGTGACCCGCATCCGGGTGGCCGCGGCGTGCTGCACCACATTGGCGACCGCGCTCTGCGCGATCCGCACCAGCGCCGCCTCCACCGGCATCGGCAGTCGCTCCGGTTCACCCTCCACCAGCAGTTGCGTCGCCAGGGTGGGCGACTGCGCGCGATCGCAGATCCGGGCCAGCGCTTCGGCCAGCGACTGCCCGTCGAGCGCGGCGGGCGACAATTCGTCGATGAGCCTGCGGGTTTCGGCCAGATCCTCGGCCGCCGTCTCCCGGGCGAGCCGAATCCGGTCCAGCGCTGGATGATCCGGCGCGGCCTGCTCGGCGGCGTGCAGCAGCAACTGGATACTGCTGAGCCCCTGCGCGACGGTGTCGTGGATTTCCTTGGCCAGCCGTTCCCGCTCGGCCAGCTTGCCCGCGGTACGTTCCCGTTCGGCGAGAATCGCTCTGGTGCCGAGCAATTCGGCGATCAGCCGGTCACGTTCCAGCGCCTCGCGGCGCAGCGCTTGATAACCGAGCCCGATCCCGATCGCGACCGCCGCGCCGAACACCGGCCCGACCACCGCGCCCACCGACCAGCCGCGATGCGCGGCAAAGCCGAGCACGCCGACCACCGTGGCCAGCACCACCGCGATCAGGCTCCACGGCCGCGGCAACAGGTGCAGGTAGAGGAAGAACAATCCGAAGGCCAGGTACACCGCGTCGGGGGTGAGT
Organism: Nocardia asteroides; assembly: GCF_900637185.1. Taxonomy (NCBI): domain Bacteria; kingdom Bacillati; phylum Actinomycetota; class Actinomycetes; order Mycobacteriales; family Nocardiaceae; genus Nocardia; species Nocardia asteroides. Next base: position 6,907,135 of record NZ_LR134352.1, read on the forward strand.
CCGAGCAGCAGCAGCCACAACGCGGTGAGCGCGAACAGCCAGAGCAGGACCGCGGTCGCCGGTGACCTGACGGTCGAGCCGTCGGTGCGCTCCGGGTCGGTCGCGACACCGGCGCGCCGGAGCAGTTCGGCGCCCGCGAAGTAGACGAGCAGCCAGACGACGGTCGACACCACCACCGCGACATCGTGATCCCCGCCGCCCGGCAGCACCGCCCGCACCACGACCACCACGGCCAGCGCCGTGACCAGCACATGCAGGCCGAGCCGCAGCGTGGTGACGACCGGCGTCAGCGGGGACGAGTGCACCCGACCAGCTTATGTGCGGCAACTGCCCCGGCATCCATCGAAAGGTGTAAACGCGGGCCCACCTTGGATGGACGGGGTTTCCTGCGCCGGTGCGATGGCGGACCGGACGCGCGCGGCGAGAGTGGAGGCATGTTCGTCGCACTCCGAGATCTGCGGGCCGCCCGCGGCCGCTTCCTGCTGATCACCACCGTCGTACTGCTGGTGGCGGTGCTGGTGAGTTTCCTCAGCGGCCTCACCGCCGGACTGGCCCACCAGAACATCTCCGCGGTCGAGGGCATCGACGCCGAGCACGTGGTGTTCGCCGAGACCGGCACCGATCCGTCCTTCGACTCGTCGGTGCTCACCGAGCAGCAGATCGCGCGGTGGCGGGCCACGGACGGTATCCGGGTGGACCCGATCGGCATCTCCCGGGCGCGGGCCGAGCACGCGGGCGCCAGCCCGGAGCAGGTGGCGTTGTTCGGCGGCGACCCGTCGGCCTTCGGCAATCATCCTGCTACCGCGCCGGGCGCGGTGGTGCTGAGCGCCGCGGCGGCCCGCGAGCTGTCGGCGGGCGCGGGCGACACCGTGCTGCTGGCAGGCCACGAGTTCACCGTCGCCGAGGTGGCCGGGGACGAGTGGTACAGCCACACGCCGGTCGTCTGGACCAGCATGGCGGACTGGCAGGCGGCCAGCCCCCGCTCGGGCGCCGCCACCGTGCTCGCGGTGACCGGCGACGCTTCGCCCGCGGCCCTCGATACCGAAGCGGGCACCCGAACGGTGCCCGCGCAGGATGCCGTGCGGGCGATCGGGTCCTACCAGGCCGAGAACAGCTCGCTCACCCTGATGACGGTGCTGCTGTTCGCCATCTCCGCGCTGGTCATCGGGGCCTTCTTCACGGTGTGGACGGTCCAGCGCCAACCCGATATCGCCACCTTGAAGGCGCTCGGCGCGACCACCGGTTCACTGGTGCTCGACGCGCTGGCGCAGGCGGCGATCGTGCTGGTCGCCGGTGTCGCGGCCGGGCTCGGCATCACCGCGGTGACCTCCCTGTTCCTCGGCGACGCGATGCCGTTCGTGCTGTCGCCCGCGACGACGCTGGTCCCCGCGCTGGCCCTGATCGCGCTCGGCCTGGCCGGCGCCGCGGTCGCGTTGCGCTTCCTGTTCACCACCGATCCGCTGACCGCGCTCGGCGCGACCCGCTGAAGGACTCCCCCATGGCGCTCACTCTCACCGATGTCACCCTCACCTACCCCGACGGCGCGGGCAGGCTCACCGCGCTCGACCGCGTGCGCCTGCGCGTCCCCGGCGGCACCATCGCCGCCGTCACCGGACCGTCCGGCTCGGGCAAGTCGAGCCTGCTCGCGGTGGCGGCGACGCTGATCCGACCCGACGCGGGCACTGTCGTCCTCGACACCGACACGGGCAGTACCGATCTCGCGACGCTGGGCAGGCGCGAGGCGGCCACCGTCCGCCGCACCGCGATGGGCATCGTCTTCCAGCAGCCGAACCTCATCCCGGCCCTGACAGCCGTCGAACAGCTGGAGGTAACCGCCCACCTCGGCGGCAGGAAGCGCGCGAGCCGTGGCGAAACCCGCACCCGCGCCATGGAACTACTCGCCGCCGTCGGACTCGCCGACCACGCGGGCAAGCGACCCGCCCAGCTCTCCGGCGGTCAGCGTCAGCGCGTCAACATCGCCCGCGCCCTGATGAACGACCCCGCCCTGCTCGTCGTCGACGAGCCGACCAGCGCCCTCGACACCGAACGCGGCGCCGCCGTCCTCGACCTCATCACCACCATCGCCCGCACCCACCGAGCCGCCACCATCCTGGTCACCCACGACCCCACCCACCTGCACCGCATGGACGCCGTCTACCGCATGACCGACGGCCACCTGACCCCCCTCGAGGTCCCGGCCCGGACCTGATCCGGCCGGCCTAGAGCTCCGGCGAATTCGTGTCGAAAGTGGCTATTCCCAGCGCCTTCCACGCGGCGAGCAGCTTCCGATCGCCCGACGCCACAACCAGGTCGTCGTCGTCCAGTTGCGCCGCGGCCGCGCAGTGGACCGCATCGTAGCCACGCAATGCGTGCGCCTGCGCGAAGTCCGCCGCCGTCCGGATCAACGCCTCGTCCACCTCTGTCACGTTCAGCTGCTGCCAGTACTCATCCCGCAACCGCATCGCCGAGCGCAGTGCGATCTCGTCGAGCCTGCCCATTCGATGCGCCTGGGCCAGCGCCGCCGACGATTCCACGTAGAGCAGCCGACAAGCGACGATGTCGTCGGCCACGTCCCAGAATCGACGGCACGCGGCGCTGCCCGGCTCGGCCACCAACAGAGGGATGAACGCCGAAGTATCCAGGTAGCCGATCACCGACGCTGGTCATCGATCAGGTCGGAGACCATACCGCTGCCCTGAACCGGCTCGGCCGTAGGCCGCTTGCGCTTGCGGGCCGTCTGGATCCGGCCTTCCTCGCGCAACTGTTCCAAAGCCGTCAGCCGATCGACGGGGACGATACGAGCGATCGGTTTCCCGTGGTCGGTCACCGTCACAGTTCGCCCCGAACGCACATCGGCCAGATGACGGCTGAGGTGATCCCGTAGGTCCCGCACACCGACCTCCACCACGTCCCCTTTCGTAGCCATAAATTTCTAGCCAATTGTAGCCACCGCGCCACGTCACCGCACGGCGCGAACCGGCGTGCCCCTGGTCGGGGCACCGGGGGCCGGGCAGACTGGAACGATGAGCGAGCCGAAGCGGGTGATCGTGGTCGACGCGGCCAATGTCATCGGGTCCAAGGCCGACGGGTGGTGGCGGGACCGGGCGGGGGCGGCGCGGCGGCTGCTGGGGAGTATCGCGGGGCTGGTGGGGCGGTTGCCGGAGGCGACCGAGGTGATCGTGGTGCTCGAGGGCGCGGCGAAGGGCGCGGTGGACGGGGACGAACCGACCGCGCCGCGGATGACGGTGGTGCTCGCCGAGCGGTCGGGGGACGACAAGATCGTCGAAGTGGTCGCCGCGGCGACGGGGTTCGAGCAGCTCACGGTCGTCACCGCCGACCGGGAACTGCGGCATCGGGTGGAGGCCTACGGCGCGGATTCGGTGGGACCGGGCTGGCTGCGCAACCAGTTCGAGTGAGCCGCCGGTCGCGGCTATCCGCCGGTGACCGGGGCCGTCAACGCCGCCATGGCCATCTGCCGCAGCACCGGCCGCGCCTTGGTGGCGCTGGCCGGAGTGGCGCTGTGCGGGGTCGAGTTGATCAGGCCGAAGGCCGCGTGCGCCTGGATCCGGGCGGTCTCCTCGGCCAGGCCGGGATGCACGTCGCGCAGGACCTGTACCCAGACCTCCACGTAGTGCCGCTGGGTGCGGCGCAGCGTGCGGCGCTCGGCGGCGGGCACATTGTCCAGGTCGCGGTCCTGGATGCGGATGAGCTCGGGGTCGCCGAAGGCGAAGTCGAGGTGGAAGTCCACCAAGCCCTCGAGCGCCGCGCCGGGCGACTCCGCCGCCTCGACCACCGCGCGCCCGCCGGCCAGCAGCCGCTCACTGACGCCGACCAGCAGCTCGATCAGCAGCGCTTCTTTGTTCGCGAAGTGCCGGTAGACCGCGGGACCGCTGATGCCGACGGCCGCGCCGAGGTCGTCGAGGCGGACACCGAAGAACCCGCGATCGGCGATGAGCCGGGCTCCCGCGTCGAGCAGCTGCTCGCGTCGCTGGGCTTTCAGCACGTCACGCCGGGTCGCCGGGGCGGGCTCGACCGCAGCCAACCTCGTCTCCCTTCACCTGCTCTGGACAACTTGGTTAGTCAAGATTAACCTGAATTTCAGTTATTGGCGATTAACCGGATGGCAGGATGGCGTGATGACGGTGACGCACGACCTCGACAACGACGCCGCGGCCGCGACGAGCAACCGCGACGCGCACCACGCCCTGGTCGACGACCTGCGACAGCGGTTGGCGAGCACGGCGCTGGGCGGTCCGCAGAAGTCCCGCGAGCGGCACGTGGCCAGGGGCAAACTGCTCCCCCGCGAGCGGGTGGAACAGCTGCTCGACCCCGGCAGTCCGTTCCTCGAACTGGCCCCGCTGGCCGCCACGGGCATGTACGACGACGAATGCCCCGCCGCGGGCGTGATCGCCGGGATCGGCCGGATCGAGGGCCGGGAATGCCTGATCCTGGCCAACGACCCCACGGTCAAAGGCGGCACCTACTACCCGATGTCGGTGAAGAAGCACCTGCGCGCCCAGGAGGTGGCCGCGCAGAACAACCTCCCGTGCGTGTACCTGGTGGACTCCGGCGGCGCCTTCCTGCCCCGCCAGGACGAGGTGTTCCCGGACCGGGATCACTTCGGCCGCATCTTCTACAACCAGGCCAATATGAGCGCCAAGGGCATCGCCCAGATCGCGGCGGTGCTCGGCTCCTGCACCGCGGGCGGCGCCTACGTGCCCGCGATGGCCGACGAGGCCGTCATCGTGCGCGACCAGGGCACCATCTTCCTCGGCGGCCCGCCGCTGGTGAAGGCCGCGACCGGCGAGGTCGTCTCGGCCGAGGACCTGGGCGGCGGCCTGCTGCACTCGCGCACCTCCGGCGTCACCGACCATCTCGCCGACGACGATCGCGACGCGCTGCGGATCGTGCGCAAGATCGTCGGCACGCTGGGCCCGCGCCCCGAGGCGCCGTGGGAGGTGCTGCCGACCACCCCGCCCGCCAAGGCCGAGGACGAGCTCTACGACGTGGTCCCGGTCGACCCGCGCACCCCGTTCGACGTGCACGAGGTGATCGACCGGATCGTCGACGGCGAGGCGGGCTTCCACGAGTTCAAGGCCGAATACGGCAAGACGCTGGTCACCGGTTTCGCCCGCATCCACGGTCATCCGGTGGGCATCGTCGCCAACAACGGCGTGCTGTTCAGCGAATCCGCCATGAAGGGCGCGCATTTCATCGAACTGTGCGACAAGCGCAAGATCCCGCTGCTGTTCCTGCAGAACATCACCGGCTTCATGGTGGGCCGCGACTACGAGGCGGGCGGCATCGCCAAGCACGGCGCCAAGATGGTCACCGCCGTCGCGTGCGCGCGGGTGCCCAAGCTGACCGTGGTGATCGGCGGCTCGCACGGCGCGGGTAACTACTCCATGTGCGGGCGCGCGTATTCGCCGCGCTTCCTGTGGATGTGGCCGAACGCGCGGATCTCGGTGATGGGTGGCGAGCAGGCGGCCTCGGTGCTGGCGACGGTGCGCGGCGACCAGCTCGACAGCGCGGGCAAGCCCTGGTCGGAGGCGGATCAGGAGGCCTTCAAGGCGCCGATCCGGGAGCAGTACGAGAACCAGGGCAATCCCTACTACGCGACCGCGCGGATCTGGGACGACGGCGTGATCGCGCCCACTGACACCAGAACCGTGCTCGGACTTGCCCTCTCGGTGTGCGCGCAGGCGCCGCTCGAGCCCGTTTCCTACGGCGTCTTCCGGATGTGAGCGACATGCTGAACAATTCCCACCCCGTCGACTTCGACACCGTGCTCGTCGCCAATCGCGGCGAGATCGCGGTGCGGGTCATCAAGACCTTGCGCGCCATGGGTATTCGCTCGGTCGCGGTGTACAGCGACGCCGACGCCGGCGCGCGCCACGTCCGCGAGGCCGATGTGGCGGTGCGTCTGGGGCCCGCGCCCGCGCGCGAGAGCTACCTGTCGATCGAGAAGGTGGTCGACGCCGCGATCCGCTCCGGCGCGCAGGCCGTGCACCCCGGTTACGGCTTCCTGTCGGAGAATTCGGCCTTCGCCGCGGCCTTGGCCGACGCGGGCATCGTGTTCCTCGGTCCGCCCGCCAAGGCGATCGAGGTGATGGGCGACAAGATCACCGCCAAGAACACGGTCACCGCGTTCGGTGTGCCCGTGGTGCCCGGCATCGCCGAGCCGGGACTCACCGACGACCAATTGATCACCGCCGCCGCCGACGTGGGCTACCCGGTCCTGGTGAAGCCGTCGGCCGGTGGCGGCGGCAAGGGCATGCGCCGGGTCGACCGGGCCGAGGATCTGCCCGCCGCGCTGGTCAGCGCACGCCGTGAGGCAGGTGCCGCGTTCGGCGACGACACCTTGTTCCTGGAGCGGTTCGTCACCCGGCCCCGGCACATCGAGGTGCAGGTCCTGGCCGACAAGTTCGGCAATGTGGTGCACCTGGGCGAGCGCGAGTGCAGTTTGCAGCGCAGGCATCAGAAGGTGATCGAGGAGGCGCCGTCGCCGCTGCTCGACCCGGCGACCAGGGCCCGCATCGGCACCGCGGCCTGCAATACCGCGCGCAGCGTCGACTATGTCGGCGCGGGCACCGTGGAGTTCATCGTTTCCGCCGACCGGCCCGACGAGTTCTTCTTCATGGAGATGAACACCCGCCTGCAGGTGGAACACCCGGTGACCGAGCTGGTCACCGGCGTCGATCTGGTGGAGTGCCAGGTGCGGGTGGCCGCGGGACAGCAGCTGGCGCGCACCCAGGACGAGATCCGCCTGGTGGGCCACGCCGTCGAGGCGCGCGTCTACGCCGAGGACCCGGGTCGCGGTTTCCTGCCGACCGGTGGCACCGTGCTCGCGCTGTCGGAGCCGGAAGGCGGAGGCGTGCGGGTGGATTCGGGTCTGCTCGAAGGCACCGTGGTCGGCAGCGACTACGACCCGATGCTGTCGAAGGTGATCGCGCGCGGCGACACCCGCGCCGACGCCCTGGCCCGGCTCGACCGCGCGCTGGCGCAGACGGTGCTGCTCGGCGTGACGAGCAATATCGAATTCCTGCGCTTCCTGCTCGCCGACGCCGACGTGCAGGCGGGCCGCCTCGACACCGCCCTGCTCGACCGCCGGGTCGCCGACTTCCACCCCGCCCCGGTCTCCGACGACGAGTTCGTCGCCGCCGCGACCTACCACTGGCTGCGCCGCTGGTCGGCCACCGACGGTGATCCGTGGTCGGCGCCCTCGGGCTGGCGCCTGGGCGCACCGGCGCCCACCGTGCTCCGCCTCGCCGCCGGGGACCGGACCCGCCACGTCTTCCTCACGGGCACACCGGAATCCGCGACCGTGCGGCTCACCGACGACGCCGCGAGCGAATCCGCTGCGGGCGCCGGCGCCCGGACCGCCCCGCACGGCGAACCCGCGGCCCGGGCGTCCACGCCCATCGATGACGGAATCCGTTCGCTCACCGCGACTCTCACCGGCGACGTGCTCACGCTCACCGTGGACGGGCTCCGGCGCACCCATCGCGTCGCCGAGGCCGACGGCCAGCTGTGGGTGAGCACCCGCGACGGTGTCGCCGTGCTGCGCGAGGTCGCCGAGGCGAGCGTGCGCGGTGACGCCGGACATGTCGGGGACGCCGAGATCCGCAGCCCCATGCCGGGTGCGGTGATCGCGGCCCCCGTCGCCGACGGCGCGACCGTCGCCGCGGGCGATCCGGTGATCGTCATCGAGGCCATGAAGATGGAACACGCCCTCACCGCGCCGGTCGCGGGCACCGTCGAGGTGCTGGTGCAGCCGGGCGCGCAGGTGAAGCTGGACCAGGTGCTGGTCCGCGTGCTGGCCCACCCCGCCGAAACTGATTCCGCTGTCGCCCACACCGAGCCCGAAGGAAACCCCGCATGACCGACTACCTGTCCACCGGATCGCTGCCGGAGGAGTACCGCCAGCTCGCCCTGACCGTGCGCGACTTCGCCCAGCAGGTCGTCGCCCCGGTCTCGGCGAAACACGATGCCGAGCACAGCTTCCCGTACGAAGTGGTGGCGGGCATGGCCGAGATGGGCCTGTTCGGCCTGCCGTTCCCCGAGGAGTTCGGCGGCATGGGCGGCGACTACTTCGCCCTGTGCCTGGCGCTCGAGGAACTCGGCAAGGTCGACCAGAGCGTGGCCATCACCCTGGAGGCGGGCGTCTCGCTCGGCGCCATGCCGATCTACCGCTTCGGCGACGACAAGCAGAAGACCGAATGGCTGCCCCAGCTCACCAGCGGGCAGGCGCTGGCCGGCTTCGGGCTCACCGAGCCCGACGCGGGCAGCGACGCGGGCGGCACCCGCACCACCGCCGTCGAGGACGGCGAGAGCTGGGTGATCAACGGCGCCAAGCAGTTCATCACCAACTCCGGCACCGACATCACCCGGCTGGTCACCGTCACCGCGGTGACCGGGCAGACCGGCGGCAAGAAGGAGATCTCCACCATCCTGGTGCCGACCTCCACCCCCGGCTTCGTCGCCGAACCGGCCTACAACAAGGTCGGCTGGAACGCCTCCGACACCCACCCGCTCAGCTTCACCGACGTGCGGGTGCCGAAGGAGAACCTGCTCGGCGAGCGCGGCCGCGGCTACGCCAACTTCCTGCGCATCCTCGACGAGGGCCGCATCGCCATCGCCGCGCTCGCGGTCGGCGCCGCGCAGGGCTGCGTGGACGAGAGCGTGCGCTACGCGGGCGAACGCCAGGCGTTCGGGCAGGCCATCGGCCGCAACCAGGCCATCGCGTTCAAGATCGCCCGGATGGAGGCGCGCGCCCACGTGGCCCGCACCGCCTACTACGACGCGGCCGCGCTGATGCTGGCGGGCAAGCCGTTCAAGAAGGCCGCCTCGATCGCCAAGATGGTGGCCAGCGAGGCCGCCATGGACAACGCGCGCGACGCCACCCAGATCTTCGGCGGCAACGGCTTCATGAACGAATACCCCGTGTCCAGGCACTACCGTGACAGCAAGATCCTGGAAATCGGTGAGGGCACGACGGAGGTGCAGCTGATGCTGATCGCTCGGGAGCTGGGTCTGTGACGCGGCGGGTCGTCCAGCGGGGATTGTGGTTCGAGGAGTTCGAGATCGGCACGATCTACGAGCACCGGCCCGGCCGCACCATCACCGAGGCCGACAACGTCCTGTTCACCACGCTGACCATGAACACCCAGGCGCTGCACCTGGACGCGCACTTCGCCGACGCGCAGCCGCCGTTCAACCAGCGCCTGGTGAACTCGATGTTCACCCTCTCGACGCTGGTCGGCCTGTCGGTCGCCCAGCTCACCCAGGGCACGCTGGTGGCCAATCTCGGCTTCTCCGAGATGTCGCTGCCCGCGCCGCTGTTCCACGGCGACACCATGTACGCCGAAACGCTGGTCACCGACAAGCGCGAGTCCAAGAGCCGCCCGGGTGAGGGCATCGTCAGCCTCACCCACACCGCGCGCAACCAGGACGGCGTGATCGTGGCGAAAGCGGTGCGCCAGACCCTGGTCCGGAAGGCGCCGACGACATGAGCGCCTGGGAACCCGCCGGACCCGCCTGGCTGTTCTGCCCGGCCGACCGCCCCGAGCGCTTCGCCAAGGCCGCCGCCGTGGCCGACGTGGTGATCCTCGATCTCGAGGACGGGGTGGCCGCCGCCGACAAGGCCGCGGCCAAGAAGGCGCTGATCGAGACACCGCTCGACCCGGAGCGCACCGTCGTCCGGGTGAACGCGGCCGACACCGACGAGTACCCGGCCGACTTGGCCGCGCTCGCGCAGACCGCCTATCGCCGGGTGATGCTGCCCAAATGCGAAGCGGCCGAACAGGTCCGCAGCCTGACCGGCTACGAGGTGATCGTGCTGGTCGAGTCGCCGCTCGGCGCCGTGCGGGTGGCCGAGACGGTCGCCGTGGACAACGCCGTCGGCGTGATGTGGGGCGCCGAGGATCTGGTGGCCGGGCTGGGCGGCAATTCCAGCAGGCATGCCGACGGCGGTTACCGCGATGTCGCCCGGCACGTGCGGTCGTCGAGTCTGCTGGCGGCCAAGGCCTTCGGCCGGTTCGCCCTGGATTCGGTGTTCCTCGACATCGAGAACCTGGAAGGGCTGGCGGTGGAGACGCTGGACGCGGTGGCGGTCGGCTTCGACGCCAAGGTCGCCATCCATCCCCGCCAGGTCGCGGTCATCCGCGAGGGCTACGCGCCCGACCCCGACGAGCTCGACTGGGCCCGCCGGGTGCTGGCCGCGGTGCCGAACCATCGGGGCGTCTTCGCGTTCGAGGGACGCATGGTCGACGCGCCGGTGCTGCGGCACGCGGAGCGGATCGTCCGCCGGGCCGAACTGTCCGGCTGAGCACCACCCGGTGCGCGGGCCGAGTACCGCGCGCGCACCGGGGTAATCATCGGCCGGGTCGTCCCGGCCCGCGCAACCAGTACGAGGAGGACATCCGGTGCGACCGCAATGGGAACCGACTGCCCAGGACATCGCCGCGGCACGGATCACCGACTTCGCCACCTTCGTCAGTGGCCGGACCGGCGAGGAGTACCCCGACTACCGGGCACTGTGGCAGTGGTCGGTCGACGACATCGCCGGTTTCTGGCACGCGGTGTGGGACTACTTCGAACTGGGTCCGATCGCGGGCGAGGTGCTGGGCGCGCGGGCGATGCCCGGCGCGCAGTGGTTCCCGGGGACGCGGCTGAACTATGTCGACCAGATCGTGCGGCAGGCGCGGTTCGACCGGCCCGCCGTACTGGCCCTGCACGAGGACGCCGAGCCGGTGGAGATCTCGTGGGCGGCGCTGATCGAGCAGGTCAGCGCGTTCGCGCGGACGTTGCGCGCCGAAGGCGTGGACGCGGGTGACCGGGTGATCGGTTATCTGCCCAACATCCCGGAGGCGATCGTCGCCTTCCTCGCCACCGCGAGCATCGGCGCGGTGTGGAGCGCCTGCGGCCAGGACTACTCGGCCAAGGCGGCGCTGGACCGGCTGGGTCAGCTGGAACCGACGGTGCTGGTGACCGCCGACGGCTACCGGTTCGGCGGTAAGCAGCACGACAAGCGCGCCGATATCGCCGCGCTCCAGGAGGGGTTGCCCGGACTGCGCGCGACCGTCGTGGTGTCGCAGCTCGGCCTGGACGTCCCCGATTCCATCGCCTGGGCCGACGCGATCGCCGATCCCGGGCTCGGCGTGATCGATACCACCGCCGTCGATTTCGATCATCCGCTGTGGATCGTGTTCTCCTCCGGCACCACCGGACTGCCCAAGGGCATCGTGCACGGGCACGGCGGCGTGCTGCTCGAGCACCTGAAGGCGGTCGGCCTGCAATCCGACATCGGTCCCGACGACACCTTCTTCTGGTACACCAGCCCCAGCTGGATGATGTGGAACTTCCAGGTCGCCGGCCTGCTCACCGGCGCGACCGTGGTCACCTACGACGGCAGCCCCACCGCGGGCGCGCCGGACGCGCTGTGGCGCATCGCCGCCCAGGTGCGGGCCACCGTGCTCGGTACCAGTCCCGGCTATGTGCTCGGCTGCATCAAGGCCGGGTCGGTTCCGCGCGCCGATCACGACCTGTCGGCATTGCGCACCGTCGGCATCACCGGATCCGCGCTGCCGGTGTCGAGCGCGCTGTGGCTGGGTGAGCACGCGGGCGAGCACGTGCAGGTGAATTCGATCAGCGGCGGCACCGACGTGGTGTCGGCCTTCATCGGCGGCGCGCCCACCGTGCCGGTCTGGCCGGGCGAGCTGTCGGCGCCGTATCTGGGTGTGGCGCTGGACGCCTTCGACGAGCAGGGCGCGCCGGTGCGCGGCGAGGTCGGCGAACTGGTGGTGACCCAGCCGATGCCGTCGATGCCGGTGCGGTTCTGGCGCGACGACGACGGAAAGCGCTACCACGACGCCTATTTCGACACCTTCCCCGGCGTGTGGCGGCACGGCGACTGGATCACCCTCACCGAGCACGGCAGCATCGTCGTGCACGGCCGCTCCGACTCCACCCTGAACCGGCACGGCATCCGGATGGGCAGCGCCGACATCTACCAGGTGGTGGAACAGTTCCCGGAGATCGCCGAGGCCCTGGTGATCGGCGCGGAACAACCCGACGGCGGCTACTGGATGCCGCTGTTCGTCGTCCTCGCCCCCGGCGCCATCCTCACCGACGATCTGAAGACCCGCCTCGCCACCGCCATCCGCACCGAGGTCTCGCCCCGTCACGTCCCCGACGAGATCCGCGAGGCCCCCGGCGTCCCGCACACCCGTACCGGCAAGAAACTCGAAGTCCCGATCAAGAAACTCTTCCAGGGCGCCGACCCCGCTCGCGTCGTCGAACGCAGCGCCGTCGACGACCCGTCCCTGCTCGACTGGTATGCCCGGATAACCCCACCCCACAAGCCCTAATACACTTCTCGCATGAATGTCGGCGAGTCTCGTGGTGCGCGTGGATCGGTAGTCGGCGGAACGAAGGACGGGGTGCGGCGGCGGCCGAAGAATCGGCGGGCGCAGATCGCGGCCACGTCGGCGATGGCGTTCGGCGCGGCCGGGTATCACGGCGTGAGCATGGAGGACATCGCGGCGGGGCTCGGGATCAGCTCGGCGGCGCTGTACCGGCACTACCCGAGCAAGTACGCCCTGTTCCGGGAGGAACTGCTGCGGGTCGGCAACGCCTTCACCACCTCGATCGAGGTGCCTGCCGACGCGACGCTCACCGCGGCGGAACGGCTGCGGCACATGCTGACCGGGCTCGTCGGCGCGACGGTGGAGAACCGTTCCACCGTCACGCTGGTGCGCTGGGAGGGCCGCTACCTCGAGCCCGCCGACCGGCTGGTGCTCGACGAACAGCGCGCCACGGTGCTGGCCGCCTTCGACACACAGCTCGCGATCCTGCGGCCCGAGCTGGCCGCACCGGACCTGCGCATGCTCTCGACCGCGATGTTCGGCGTGATCACCAGCATCGCCGATCACCATGCCGCGCTTCCCGCCCGCACGCTCAACCGGCTGCTCGGCGCGGCCTGCCTGGCCCTGATCGACGACGAATTGCCGCCCGCGGCAGTGAATTCCGAGCAGGCGGCGCAGATCGAGATCCCGGAGTCGTTCAAACACGAACTGCTGCTGCGCAAAGCGGTCGAGCTGTTCCACGAGCGCGGCTATCCGAACGTGAGCGTCGAAGACATCGCCTCGGCGGCCGGTCTGTCGGCGGCCTCGGCGGTGTACCGCTTCTATCGCGGCAAGAGCGACATCCTCGCGGCCGCGTTCCGTCGCGCCGCCGATCGGGTGTCCGGCGCGATCGGTCCCGCGGTGGCCGGTACCGACGGCAGTGCCGCCGCTCTGGACGTGCTGATCGAGCAGTTCGTCGCCGACACCTTCGACGAGCGCGCGCTCGCCGTGGTCTATTACGCCGAGTTCGGCCATGTCCCGGCCGAGGAGCGCGCGGTCCTGCGCAATATCCAGCGGCTCAGCGTGCAGGAATGGGCGCGCCTGGTCCGCGAGGAACGCCCCGAACTGTCCGCCGCCGAGGCCCGGTTCCTGGTGCACGCCGCCTTCGCCATGGTCATCGACCTCGGTCAGGCCTTCGGCCCCGATCCGGTCGCGTCCCGGGCCCGGGTATCCCATCTCATGCACCGGGTGCTGCTCGGCTGAAGTCGAGGTCCGATGCGTCCTGGTCGTCGACGGGCTGGAAATCTAGCAACGCTAGACAAGCTAGCGGAATCGGTGCTACCTTTGCTCCAGTTCCTAGCATTGCTAGGTATCACGAGAGGGAGACCGAAATGCTCATCGCCACCGGCCAGATCGTCGCCATCGCCGCCGTGCTCGCCAATGCCGTCATCTACGGCACCGATGTCTGCGCCACCGTCATCACCCGGTCCGTCTACCGCAAGCTCGACGACGCCACCGTCACCCTGAGCGCGGGCTGGGGCCACTACTACGGCGACAAGCGCATGCCGATCGCCGGCGTGGGCGGCGTGGTCACCGCCGTGCTCACCCTGGTGATCGCGCTGTGCGCCGGGCAGATCGGCGCCGCCGTCGCGGCCGGGATCACGGTCGCGGCGCTGGTGACCTGGCTCGGCTTCTACGTCCGCGTCGCCAAGCCGATCAACACCAGGCAGACCGCTGCCGCCCTGAGCGGCGTCGTCCCGGCCGATGCCCGCGCGCTGCAGGACCGGTGGGACAGCATCCTGAAGTACCGGGTCGCCCTGCAGTTCGTCGCCCTCGCCGGCCTGTGCGCCGCACTGGTCCTGTTCTGAATCGTCCACCGCCCGAAAATCAGTCGGCGCCGACCAGCTGACCTGCGGATTTCACCCGTTGTGTGTGAGGCTGGGCCGCGGCGACGGCGATTAGGGTGAATCGATGGCCAGGGACCGGGGTGCGGAGGGGCTGAGCAGGCGCGCGCTGCTCGGGCTCGGCGCCGGGGTCTCGGTGGCCGCCGTCCTGGCGGGGTGCGGAGACGACGAGGTGGCGATACCGGGGCCGGTGCACACAACCGGTACGCCCGATGTGCTGGGACTGTCCGAGGCGGCTTACATCTTCGGCTATCCGATGATCATGCTGGACATGATGCGGGCGGCGAGCGGGCCGACCAACACGATCGACCACAGCGTGCTGCCCGATCCCTACGATCGCGGCGTGGCCCGGCTCAGCCACGACATGGTGTACTCGCAAGCCTGGCTCGATCTCACCGACGAACCGCTGGTGTTGCAGATCCCCGGCATGGAAGCGGACCGGTACTGGATCTTCCAGCTGGTCGACGGGTGGGGCAACACCGTGCACGATCTGACCGGCCTGCAGCCGCGCAGCACCGTCGACGGGCCGCCCTACACCTACGTCCTCACCGGTCCGGCCTGGTCGGGACAGGTACCCGCCGACACCACCCGGCTGCACATGCCCTCGGCCATGGCGACGATCGTGGGCAGGATCCAGATCAACGGAACCGCCGACGCGCCCGCGGTGAACCGCTTCCAGCAGCAGATCCGGTTGGTCCCGCTGAGCGCCTGGCAGCGCGGCGAACTCGACCGCACGATCAGCCGCGTACACCCGATCGACCGCGGCCCGGAGCCGCCGGTGAAACGGATCGCGGCGCTGGACGGGCGCACCTACTTCGACCGCATGTGCCGGCTGATGGTCGAGAATCCGCCCGCCCCCGCCGACGCCCCGCTGATGCGGCAGCTGGCGACGATCGGGGTGCGACCGGGCGGCACCGTCGACCAGCACCCGAGCGACCTGCTCGACGAGGCCGTGCGCCGGGCACACCGCACGATCGCCGACTGGCCCGATCCCACCGCCCGGCACGTGAACGGCTGGGAGATCCCGCTGGACCTGGGCAATTTCGGCACCGACTACCTGCGCCGCGCCGCCCTCACCATGCGCTCCCCCGGTCTCGCCCCGATCCGCGACGTCCTCTACGCCACGATCTGGTCGGCCCGCGCCACCGACGACGCGGGCACGCCGGCGCGCTATCGCCTCCGCTTCGGCCCTGGCCAGTGGCCGCCGACGCACGCCTTCGCCTCGCTCACCGCCTACGATCCCCAGGGCTTCCTGATCCCCAACGCCGACGACATCTACACGGTCGGCCACGTCCCGCCGCCCGCCGTCGCACCCGACGGTTCGGTCGAGATCGTCATCCAGGCCGAGGATCCCCGCCCCCGCGTCCCGACCGGCAATTGGCTCCCCATCCCCGCCGAGGGCACCTTCTCCCTCACCCTGCGCCTCTACGCGCCGAAAGAGCCCGCGATGGACGGCACCTGGGAGCCCCCACCACTGACCCGCGCCGACTGAACGAATCCGGGATCAGCCGATGGTCGCCGTAGGCGGCACCGACTCCGCCGCCATGGTGAACACCGCGACGTAAAAGTCCGGGGCCACGCAGACCACGGGTTCGGCCGCGGTGAGTACCGGGCGCAGCCGCTCGCGGGAAACGACCAGGTAGGCGCCGTCGTTGTGACACCCGGTCAGGACGAACGCGAAGCTGCGGTCCCCCGCGCTCCGCCGGCTCGCGGAGCGGATGTCGGCGGCCGCGGCGGGTTCCAGCCCGCTGACGAACGCGGCGAGCTGATCCGGCTGCGAGACCTCCGTTGCGCGCGCGGTGGCCGCGGCGATCCTCGTGAAGTGCGTGAGCTCGGCGGGACCGGGCGGGTCGGGGCGCAGGCCGCCGAGCCGGGTATCCGGCGGTACGTCGGCCTTCGGCAGGGCGAACACCGAGAGAATGTCCCACGGCGCATAGCATTCCGGCGGCGGGTCGTCGGCTCCGGTGAGGCGGGCGGAATAGTCCGCGCCACCCGTGCTGGTCAGCTTCGCACCGTCGCCGGGCAGGCATCCCGCGCCCCAGGACAGGGCGATCAGCGCCTCCGCCTCGAAATCACGTCCGGACAGCGCCTTTTCGATCTTCTGCGGCAGGTCCTCACCGGCATCGCTGAACCGGCCGGCGAACTGGCTGACATCGGCGGGCGACCGCAGCACCGTCCGGACGGTGGGAAATCCGCGATCGGACTCGAACAGCACCGTCTCGGCGTGCTCGACGTCGTGGCTCGCCGACTTCCGCCCCGGCGGATCAGGGTTCGTCGACCCGAGGACCGCGGTCAGCCACCCGCCGACCGCCACACCGACGACGAGCGCCACCGCGACGCCGATCCGGTAGCGCGTGACGGTTCGCATACCTCACTGTACGGGCGGGTCAGCTTTCGTTGGCCATGGCGGCGATGAGGGAGTTGGGGCGCATGTCGAGCCAGTGGGATTCGACGTAGTGCAGGCAGGAGGTGCGGGTGGCGGCGCCGAAGGCGACCGTCCAGCCGCCGGGGACGGCGGCGAAGGTGGGCCAGAGGGAGTGTTCGCCTTCGGCGTTGACCAGAACGTAGAACTGGGCGTTCTCGTCGTCGAACGGATTGCTCATGGGGTGTTCCTTTCGGCGGGGGTACGAAGGTCGAACGCCGCGCTGGGGGCGTCCGGGTCGGCGGTGAGCAGGCCGAGGGCGCGGGCGAAGCGGCGCAGCAGCGCGGCGGCGGCGGCTTCGTCGAAACGGTCCGCACTGTATTCGATCTCGACGCCGAGGTCGCTGTCGGGGCCCGCGCCCGCGGAGACGATGAAGTGCACGCCGTCGGCGACGGTCGGCCCGTCGAAGCGGACCTCGGTGAGGTCGAGCCCGGGGACGCCGAAGGCCTCGGCGCCGGTGTCGAGGTAGCTCAGGGTCACCGCGCCGAGCGGGCCGCTCAGCGCGCACGTCTCGCTGGTCGCCGCGGTGGTCGAGGTGATGACGGAATCCGGTTCGGCACAGAGCATTTCGGCCAGAGTGCCCGCGTCCGCGGTGCCGGACCGCCAGCCCAGCAACACCGTCATCGCGGCCCGGACCACCGCGAACGGCGGAACCGCGTGCCGCCGCGACAGTTCGGTGATCCGGGCGCCGACACCGGCACCGATCCGGGCACGCATGCTCGCGCCGCGGCCGGGCGGCGCCGCGGGTGTGCCGGTGTCCGGCGCGCCGATGGCGCCGAGGCGGACCAGCGCCGCCGCGGTGCCGTCGATCTCCCAGCGCGCGAGTTCGCCGGTGCGGAACATGCGTTCGCCGGGGATGCCGAAGGGATTGGCGACGAAACTGCCCGCGGTGCCGATCGGGTCGTCCCGGTAGCCGCGCGCCAGTTGCGCGCCGGACAGGTACAGCTCGCCCGCGACACCCGGACTGGCCGGGCGCAGCCGGGCGTCGAGCACGTAGACCCGCCGGTTCCATTCGCGCACCCGCACGGCGGGCGGCTCGACGCCGTCGGTGTGCGCCGCGGCGGGATAGGTGAGGGTGACCGTGGCCTCGGCCCTGCCGTAGTCGTGGTGCAGGCGGGCGCCGGTCACGGCCCCGAAGGCGCGGACCTCGGCGGCGGACAGCGGCGCGCCGAGGACGACGACGCTGCGCAGCGACGCGATCTCCGCGCGCAGCCCGGCCCGGTGGACGTGCTCGGTGAACGCGGTGAGCCGCCGCGGGGTGAAGTCGGCGGCGGTGACGCCGTAGGCGGCGACCAGCTCGGCTAACCGCGCCGGATCGGGTGGCTCGGTGAGCACGACGGTCGCGCCCACCCGCAACGGCAGCACGTAACCGTGCCATTCGGTGACCTCGCCGACGACCGCCTGATGCAGGTACACGTCGCGGCCGGTGAAGGCGTGCCGGCCCTGCATGCCGGTCAGCCGGTGGACGGCGGCGATGTGGCTGACGGTGATGCCCTGGGTGACGCCGTGCGGGTACAGCACGAACGCCGGATGCTCGGGCAGCACCGGCGCGCGCCGCTCCGACCTGGCGATCGGCTCGTCGGAGTACTCCGCGAGCGCCACCTCGTCGACCACGACACACGGAATGCCGTACACCGCACCGTGATCGCGGGTCCGCACGGTCAGCACCAGCGCCGGGTCGGCGACCGGCGGCAGCACGGCGGGGCTGGTCGCGGTATCGACCGGCACCACCGCGCCGCCTGCCTTGAGGACCGCGTACATCGCGACCACCAGTTCCACCGAACGCGGAATATCCACGAGCACAGCGGATTCCGGGCCGATGCCGAGCGCGCTCAGGTGGCGGGCCAGCTGATTGGTGCGGCGGTCGAGGTCACCGTAGGTGATGATCGAGGCCGCCTCACCCGTGCTCGGGGCGTACACGACCGCCGGGTCGAAAGGGGTGGCAGCGGCCTGCGCTTCGAACTCGTCGAGCAGCAGTTCCCCGGGTAGGCCACCCTGGGGCGCGGCGGGGAGCGGGTTCCGGTCGTCGACCCGGCCGACGAACTCGAGTTCGGCGGTCCAGCCGTCGCCCGGCGGCCTGCGCCGCACGAGGTCGCCGGTGGCGAACATCCGGTCGTCGACCGGTCCGATGGGGTTGGCCAGGAAGGTGGCCGCGGTGGCCTGCCTGCCCAGGTAGCCGCGGGCCAGCTGCACGCCGGAGACGTAGAGTTCGCCGACCTCCCCGTCGGGCACCGGGCACAGGTGCTCGTCGAGGATCAGCAGTTCCACGTCGTCGGCGGCCGAGCCGAGCGGGACCACGTCGAGGTCGGCGCCGGTCACCTCGTGCGCGACCACCTCGCCCGCGGTCTCCGGCCTGCCGTACACGTGCCACAGCGTCGCGCCGCTGACGGCGCGCAGCGCGGCCCCGGTGCGGGCGGGCAGCGGCGCACCGTAGCTGAGCACGATGCGCAGCGAGTCCAGCCGCTCCTCGGCGTCGGGCAGCGCGGCCAGCGCCGCGAGCTGTTCGGGATCGAAACAGGCTGCGGTGGCGCGGGTCTCGGCGATCGAGCGGGCCAGCGAGTCGCCGGTGGGCAGTACCAGGGTGGCGCCGGTCTGCAGGGCGAGCAGCATCTCCCCCACTGTCGCCTGACCGGTCAGCGGCGCGTGCCAGAGCACCGAGTCGCCGGGGCCGAGGCCGCAGAGTCGCTGCCGCCACACCGAATTGGCCTGCGCGGCACGGTGTCCGACGACGACGGCGTTGGCGCCGGACACGTCGACCACCAGGTAGGCCGGATTGTCGGCGCCGGGGCCCGCCAATTCGTCGGCCCCGATGTCGTCGGCGGCGACCGCGTCGACCCGCACCGTCGGCACCTCGGCGACGGGCGCCGCGTCGGGCGCGGTGATCAGCAGGACCGGCGCGGCCAGCGCGAGGGTGCGCTGCCGCACGTCGGCGGCGGCGTCCGGGTCGAGCAGGACGAACGCGCCGCCCGCGGTGATCACCGCGTGCACGGCCACGACCAGCTCGATCGAGCGCGGCAGGTCGACGGCGACGACGGTCTCCGGGCCGACGCCGCGCCCGGCCAGGCAGGCCGCCAGCGTGTCGACCCGTTCGCCCAGGTCGCCGTAGCTCAGTTCGGTGGCGCCGTCGCGCACCGCGACGGCGTCCGGATCCTGGGTGATCCGGGTGGTGAAGGCGGCGAGCAAGGTGGCGGGGTCACGCCTGCGCTCGTCGGCGGAGTCACGCAGCAGCGCGTCGAGCGAGACAGCGGCCGTGACCGAATCCGTGTGCGACATCAGAGTTGTCCTTCCGAGTCGTCAGCCGACCCCGACCCGGCGATCACCGCGGCGGCATCGGTCACCAGTGTTTGCAAAGTGGTGGTGAGTCCGGACGCGCCGAGTGCGGCGAGCACGCCGGGCACCAGCCCGGCCAGCGCGACGTTCACCAGCGCTTCGGGTTTCATCGCGGCCCCCATCGCCTTGCTCACCGCGGTGAGCTTGGCGTCGAGGGCACCGAACGAGATGGCGTGCTCGCCGTGGGCGAATGCCACGGTCGCCGGCGCGAGCCGGGCCGCCGAGCCGACGAGGCCCGGCAGATCGGCAATGGTGTAGGCGCGTGGACGCGGGGTCAGTTCCGAGTCGGTGCGCACGTCGATCGCCCGGACCACGACGGCCGGGTCGGCCGCGACGGCCACGAGGACCTTGCGGAACCGCTCGGTCAGGGTCCGGACGGTCGATGCGTCGAAAAGATCGGTGGCGTAACCGAAGTGCAGGTCCAGCCCGTCGAGCGCACCGGCGGCGTCGTAGCGCTGCAGGGCGGTCAGATGCAGGTCGAACTTGGCTTCGGTCAGGCCGGGGTCGAGGGTCCGCACCCGCAGCCCGGGTAGCTCTATCCCGCCGGGTGGCATGTTCTGGAAGGTGAGCATCACCTGGAACAGCGGGGTGTAGGCGCCCGAGCGGGTGCGGCCCATGGCGTCGACGACCTGTTCGAACGGCACGTCGGCGTGCGCGATGGCGGCCAGGTCCCGGCGCCGGGCCTGGGCGAGCAGGTCGGTGAACGGCGCGCGGGAGTCCACCTCGGTGCGCAGCACGACGGTGTTGACGAACATGCCGACCAGATCGTCGAGTTCGCGGGCGCCGCGACCGGCCACCGGCGCGCCGATGGTGATGTCGGCGCTGCCGGTCTGCTTGGCCAGCAGCACCGCCAGCGCGCTGTGCACGAGGGTGAACAGCGTGGTGTGGTGTTCGCGGGCCACCTCGTCGAGGCGCCGGGTCAGCGCGCCGTCGACCTCGAACCGCACCGCGTCGCCGCGCATCTCGCGCCGGGCGGCGCGGGGACGATCGGTGGGCAGGGCGAGCAGTTCGGGCGCGCCTGCCAGTTCGCGGGTCCAGTAGCCGAGCTGGCGGCTGAGCACGCTGTCGGGATCGGACTCGGCGCCGAGCAGTTCGTGCTGCCAGGCGCTGAAATCGCTGTACTGGATGTCCAGGGGCGTCCAGCCGGGCGCGCGGCCCTCGCTGCGATCCACGTAGGCGCGCACCAGGTCCCGGGTGAGCGGGGCGATGGAGTAGCCGTCGGCGCTGATGTGGTGCACCACGACCACGAGGACGTGATCGTCGGCGCCCAGGTGGTACAGCGCCACCCGCACCGGCGGCGCGGCGGTGATGTCGAACGGCTGGGCGACCAGAGCCGCGATCCGGGCCTCGACATCGGCCGGGGTCACCGGGAGCGGGGTGAGTTCCACCGCCGCCGACCAGGCGGGCATCACCTGCTGGACCGGGCCGGCCGGGGTGTCGGGGTAGCGGGTGCGCAGCGTGTCGTGGCGGGCCAGCAGATCGCCGACCGCCGAGCGCAGCGCGGGCAGGTCGAGTTCGCCGGTGAGCCGGATGGCGGCCGGGATGTGGTAGGCCGCCGACTGCGGCGCCAGCTGGTGCAGCACCCACATCCGCTGCTGCGCGGGCGAGAGCACCGCGGGTCCGTCGCCGGTGCGCCGGGTCAGCGGCGGGCGGGCGATCGAGCGGTCGATGGCGCCGAGCCGCTCGGCCAGGGCGGCCACGGTCGGGGCGTCGAAGACCTCGGCCACCGGCACCTGGGTGCCGAGCGCGGCGCCCAGCCGGGCGGCCAGCCGGGTCGCCATCAGCGAGTTGCCGCCGAGGGCGAAGAAGTCGTCGTCCAGGCCGGCGCTCGCGCAGCCGATCACCTCGGCGAAGGTCTGCGCGACCAGCAGTTCGGCGGCGGTGACCGGTGCGCGGAAGACCGCCTCGCCGAACTCCGGTTCCGGCAGCCGGGCCCGGTCGACCTTGCCGTTGGCATTGAGCGGCAACGACTCCAGCACCACCAGCGCCGCGGGCACCATATAGGCGGGCAGTTCGGCGGCGAGAGTGCCACGCAGTCGCGCGGCCACGGCCACCTCGTCACCGGGCGCGAGCTCGGCGACGGCGGCGTAGGCGATCAGACGCGCGCCCGCCCGCTCGTCGGTCTTGGCGACGGCGACCGCGGCACGCACTCCCGCGCAGCGCAGCAGCGCCGTCTCGACCTCGCCGAGCTCGATCCGGAACCCGCCGATCTTCACCTGGAAGTCGGCGCGTTCCAGGTACTCGAGGGTGCCGTCGGCCCGCCACCGGACGACATCGCCGGTGCGGTACATGCGGGTGCCGACGGCACGGTCGCGCGGCGCGGCCTCTGCAATCGGGACGAACGGGTTGGCGACGAATCGGTCCGCGGTGAGCGCGGAGCGACCGTGGTAACCGCGGGCCAGCTGGGCACCGGCCAGGTACAGCTCACCCGCGACCCCGACGGGTACCGGCCGCAGCCGGGCGTCGAGCACGTACAGCTCGCTGTTCCACGCGGGCGTGCCGATCGGCACCGAGTGCGCGGGGTCCTGCGCCACTTCGTATTCGGTGATGGACACCGCGGCCTCGGTCGGCCCGTACAGGTTGTGCAGCCGGGCGTGCGGGGCGCGGGCGCGGAACTGCGTGGCCGTCGCGGCGGGCAGCGCCTCGCCGATGGCCAGCACGGCGCGCAGCGAATCCGGCAGGGCCGGCGCGGCTTCGGCGGCCAGCAGCATGCCGACCAGCGAGGGCACCGCGTGCAGGACTGTGACGCCGTGCCGGGACATGGTGTCGCGCAACCGGTCCGGATCGCGTTCGTCGCCGGGCCGGGTGACGACCAGCGCGCCGCCGGAGGTCAGCGGCGACCAGAACTCCCACACCGACAGGTCGAAGGTGGCCGGGGTCTTCAGCAGCACCCGGTCGGCGCCGGTCATGGCGAAGCGGTCGCGCAGCCAGGCCAGCTGGTTGACGATCGCCGCGTGCGGCACGGCGACGCCCTTGGGCAGGCCCGTCGAGCCCGAGGTGAAGATGACGTAGGCCGGATGCTCGGGCCGCAGCGGGGCGACGCGCTCGGCATCGGTCACCGGTTCGTCCGAGAGTTCCTCCAGGATGCGGTGATCCAGCTCGAAGACCGGCACGTCCACGGTCACCGGGACGCCGTCGGCGGCGGTGGTGAGCACGCACAGCGGGGCGGCGGTGGCCACGATGTAGGCGATCCGGTCGACCGGGTGATCGGGGTCGATCGGCACGTACGCGCCGCCCGCCCGCACCACGGCGTGCATGGCGATCACCAGGTCCAGACCACGCCGCATGGCCAGCACGACCGTGCGTTCCGGGCCGACGCCCTCGGCGATCAGCAGCCGGGCGATCCGGTTGACCCGCGCGTCGAAGGCGGCGTAGTCGAGCGAGTCGCCGGTGTCGGCGTCCACCAGAGCGAGCGCGCCGGGGGTCGCGGCCGCTTGCCGGGCGCCGAGGTCGGACAGGGTGAGCTGGTCGACCGGGTGCGCGGTGGCGTTCCAGGTGTCGAGCAGCAGCGCCCGGTCCGCGCCGAGCAGGTCGAGCTCGCCGACCACGGTTTCCGGTGCGGTGCAGACGGTTTCGAGGATGCGGCGCAGCTGGCCGGCGAACCGTTCGGCGGTGGCGGCGTCGAACAGGTCGGTGGCGTAACCCAGCGCCAGGTCGATGCCTGCGGGGGTGCCGTCGGCGGCGTAGTTGTCCAGGGCGAACAGGTGCAGGTCGAACTGGGCCACCCCGGCGTCGAA
Organism: Nocardia asteroides; assembly: GCF_900637185.1. Classification (NCBI taxonomy): domain Bacteria; kingdom Bacillati; phylum Actinomycetota; class Actinomycetes; order Mycobacteriales; family Nocardiaceae; genus Nocardia; species Nocardia asteroides. The sequence goes on from NZ_LR134352.1 coordinate 6,930,872, forward strand.
CTCGATGTCGGACACGGTGAGCCCGGGCAGCTCCAGCTGGCCGCGCTCGTGGTTCTGGAACGAGTAGCCGACCTGGAACAGCGGGTGCCGGGCGGTCGAGCGGGCCGGGTTGATCACCTCGACCAGCCGCTCGAACGGGACGTCGGCGTGCGAGAAGGCGGCGATGTCGGCGGCCCGGGCGGCGGCCAGCAGGTCGGTGAAGGGCGCGTCGCCCGCGACCGCCGTGCGCAGCACCAGCGTATTGACGAACATGCCGATGACCTCGTCGAGTTCGGCTTCGCCGCGACCCGCGTTCGGGGTGCCGACGGCGATGTCCGCGGTGCCCGAGAGCCGGGCCAGCAGGGCGGCGAAGGCCGCGTGCACCACCATGAACAGGGTGGCGCCGCCGCGGCGGCCGAGGGCGACGAGCGCGGCGTGCAGGTCGGCGTCGACCGTGAAGCTCACCTTGTCGCCGCGCAGGCTCTGCCGGGCCGGGCGGGGCCGGTCGGTCGGGAGGGCGAGCTGATCGGGCAGGCCGGCCAGCTGGGTCTGCCAGTAGGCGACCTGCTGGGCGGCTACCGACGCCGGGTCGGCCTCGTCGCCGAGCAGCTCACGCTGCCACAGCGCGTAGTCGGCGAACTGCACGGCGGGCGGGGTCCAGCAGGGCGCGGTGTCGGCCAGGCGGGCGGTGTAGGCCCGCATGAGGTCGGCGACGAACGGCGTGATCGAGGAGCCGTCGGCGGCGATGTGGTGCAGCACGGCGGCGAGCACGAACTCGGTGTCGCCGAGCTGGAACAGCCGCAGCCGCACCGGGATCTCGGTGGTGACGTCGAAGGTGGTGGCCGCCAGCGTACGGATCGCCGCGGGCAGCTCGGCCTCGGTGACCGGCACCGGCGCCAGCTCCGGAACCGCCTGCGCCGCAGGGGTGATCGACTGCACCGGCGTGCCGTCGAGCTCGGGGTACACGGTGCGCAGCGACTCGTGCCTGGCCACCAGATCACCCACCGCGCCGCGCAGCGCGGTCACGTCGAGCGCGCCGGACAGGCGCAGCGCGAACGGGATGTTGTAGGCCACCGACGCACGGTCGAAGCGGTTGAGGAACCACATCCGCTGCTGCGCGGGCGAGAGCGGCAGCCGCTCGGGCCGGGCCCGGCCGACCAGGGCCGGACGGTCGACGCGCGCCTGCGCGTCCACCGCGGCGGCCAGGTCGGCCACCCGTGGCGCCTCGAACAGTGCCCGCACCCCGACGCGGCGGTCCAGGGCGGCGCCGACGCGGGTGACCGCCTTGGCCGCGAGCAGCGAGGAGCCGCCGAGGGCGAAGAAGTCGTCGTCGGCGCCGACCGGCCGTTCGTCGGCGGTGCGGCCGAGCACCTCGGCGTAGACCGCGGCGATGATCTCCTCGGTCACCGTGGCCGGCTTGCGGTAGGCGGTGGTCTCGAACACCGGCGCGGGCAGCGCGGCCCGGTCCAGCTTGCCGTTGACGGTCAGCGGGATCCGCTCGACCGACACCACGGCGGCCGGGAGCATGTGCTCGGGCAGCGTGCGGGCCAGTTCCTGGCGCAGGGCGGCGGGGTCGACGCGACCGGTCTCGGGACCGGCGACCAGGTAGGCCACGATCCGCGGCTCGTCGACCAGGTCGGTGCGCACCAGTACCGCGACCTCGCGCGGGGCCACCGAGCTCGCCAGCAGCGCCGACTCGATCTCGCCGAGCTCGATCCGGAACCCGCGCAGGTTCACCTGCTGGTCGGCCCGGCCCAGGTACTCCAGGTCGCCGTCGGCGGTCCAGCGGGCCAGGTCGCCCGAGCGGTAGGCCACCGTGCCGGGCGCGCCGTACGGATCGGCGACGAACCGGCTCGCGGTGAGCGCGGGCCGCGCGAGATAGCCGCGCGCCGATTGCGCTCCGGAGACGTAGATCTCGCCGGGCACGCCGACCGGGACCGGCCGCAGCCGCGAATCCAGCACGCGCACCGTGAGTCCGGCGAGCGCGCCGCCGATCACGCTGGCGGAGCCGGTGTCCGGGGTGATCTCCCGGTAGGAGACGTGCACCGTGGTCTCGGTGATGCCGTACATGTTCACCAGCCGCGGCGCGTGCGGGTACCGGGCGAACCAGCCGGACAGCCGCTGCGGTTCCAGCGCCTCGCCACCGAAGATCACCGCGCGCAGCGCGTAGTCGGCGGGTTCGGCGGCCAGGTCGGCGGCGACGAGCTGGTAGAACGCGGACGGGGTCTGGTTGAGCACGGTCACCCGCTCGGCCAGCAGCAGCTCGCGGAACTGCTCGGGCGAGCGCGAGGTGAAGTAGTCGACCAGGACCACCGAGCCGCCGGTGAGCAGCGCGCCCCACAGTTCCCACACCGAGAAGTCGAAGGCGTAGGAGTGGAACATCGTCCACACGTCGGCCGGGCCGAAGGCGTAGTGCCGGGCGCTGTTGTCCAGCAGGGCCAGCACATTCGCGTGCGGGATGACGACACCCTTGGGCCTGCCGGTGGAACCGGAGGTGTAGATGACGTAGGCGGTGTTGGCCGGGGCGAGCGGGGCGCGGCGGTCGGCGTCCGTCAGCGGCGCGGCCGCGAAGCCGGACAGGTTCTGCGCGGCGGGGTCGATCACCGGGCCGCCGAACCAGTCCCGGGCCAGCCCGGTCCCCGGTGCGGCGATCGCGCAGAGCGGGCGGGCGTCGTCGACGATGTACTCGATGCGGTCGGCCGGGTAGTTCGGGTCGATCGGCAGGTAGCCGCCGCCCGCCTTCAGCACCGCGAGCAGCGCGACGGCCAGCTCCACCGAGCGCGGCATGGCCACGGCCACCAGCGTTTCCGGGCCGACCCCGGCGCCGACGAGCCTGCGGGCGAGCCGGTTGGACCAGGCGTCGAGCTCGCCGTAGGTGAGGGTGGTCTGCCCGGCCTTCACCGCGACGGCGTGCGGGTGTGCCGCGGCGATCGCGCCGAACCGGTCCAGCATGGTCTCGCGGCCGGTGGCGACCGAGTCGCCGGTGGTGGCCCAGTCGTGCAGCGTGCGCTGCTGTTCCTCGGCGCTGAGCAGCTGGATGTCGCCGACCACCACGGTCGGGTCGGCGACGACGGCGGCCAGCACCTGGGTGAACCGGCGGGCCAGCACCGCGACGCTGCCCGCGTCGAACAGGTCGGTGGCGTAGGCGATCTCGATGGCCATGCCGTCGGCGCGGCCGTCGACGTCGTCGGATTCGGTGACGGTGAACTGGAGGTCGAACTTGGCGACCGCGGCGTCGATGTCGAGCGGCGCGACCGCGAGCCCGGCCGCCGTGAGGGCGGGCACGGTGAAGTTCTGCAGGACCAGCGCCACCTGGAACAGCGGGTGACGGTTGCGCGACCTGGCCGGGTCGACGGCGTCGACGACCTGCTCGAACGGGATGTCGGCGTGCGAGAGCGCGTCGAGGTCGCCGGCGCGGACCGCGTCGAGGGTGGTCTCGAATTCCGCGCGCGGGTCGATCTGGCTGCGCAGCACCAGGGTGTTGACGAACATGCCGATCAGCCCGTCCAGCGCGGCCTCGCCGCGACCGGCGACCGGGGTGCCGATGGCGATGTCGCCGCTGCCCGACAGCCGGGCCAGCAGCACGGCCAGTGCCGCGTGCACGGTGCTGAACAGGGTGGCCTCGTGCTTGCGGGCCAGTTCGCGCAGTTCACTGTGCAGATCGGAGTCGATCTGGAAGCGGTGCACCCCGCCGCGGAAGCTGGACTCGGCCGGGCGGGTCCGGTCGGTGGGCAGCTCCAGCTGCTCGGGCACACCGGCCAGGCCGCGCCGCCAGAAGGCCAGCTGCGCGTGGGCCAGGGAGTCCGGGTCGGCGGCGTCGCCGAGGTTCGCGTCCTGCCAGAGGGCGTAGTCGGCGTACTGGACCGGCAGCGGCGTCCACGCCGGGGCCGCGCCGTCACGGCGGGCGGCGTACGCGATCATCAGGTCGGCGGCCAGCGGGCCGAGGGAGAAGCCGTCGGCGGCGATGTGGTGGATCACCAGCACCAGGACGTGCTCGCCGTCGACCTCGAACAGCTCCGCGCGCACGGGGATCTCGGCGGTGAGGTCGAAGCGCACGGCGGCGCAGGACAGCAGCCGGTCCGGCAGTTCGGCCGCGGTGACCGGCTCCGGCCGCAGCGGCAGCGCGACGGCGTCGGCGATCAGCTGCTCGGCGCCGTCGGGGCCGTCCGGGTAGCTGGTCCGCAGGGTCTCGTGCCTGCCGACCACATCGGCGAGCGCGGCCTCCAGCGCGGCGATGTCGAGGTCACCGGTCAGGCGCAGGGCCACCGGGATGTTGTTCACCGCGTCGCCCGCGCCCTCCGCGTCGGCGAGGTAGCGGTTGAGGAACCACATCCGGCGCTGCGCCGCCGACAACGGAATCCGCTGCGGCCGTTCACCACTGGTCAGGGCGAGTCGGCGGCCGGTGCCGCGCAGCGCCACGCACCGCTGTGCCAGCGCGGCCACGGTCGGCGCGTCGAACAGCAGCCGCACCGGAACCTGGGTGTCGAGCGCGGCGCCGAGGCGGGCCGCCACCTGGGTGGCGTTGAGCGAGTTGCCGCCGAGGGCGAAGAAGTCGTCGTCCAGACCGACCTCGCGATCGGCCGGGAAGCCGAGCACCGTGGCGAAGGTGGCGGCCACGATCCGTTCGGTCTCGCTGACCGGGGCGCGGAACACCGCCGCCTCGAACGCCGGCGCGGGCAGCGCCTTGCGGTCGAGCTTGCCGGAGGCGTTGAGCGGGAAAGCCGCCAGCACGACGAACGCCGCGGGCACCATGTAGGCGGGCAGCGCCCGGCCGAGCGCGGCGCGGACCTCGTCGAGGTCGGGATCCTCGGCCACGAGGTAGGCGACCAGCAGGTCGTCGCGGACCAGCACGGCCGCCTGCGCGACCTCGGGCAGCCCGCCCAGCACGGCCTCGATCTCACCGAGCTCGATCCGCAGACCGCGCAGCTTCACCTGGAAGTCGGTGCGGCCCAGGTATTCCAGTTCCCCGTGCGCGTTCCAGGTGACGAGGTCACCGGTGCGGTACATGCGCTCGCCCGCCGCGAACGGATCGGCGACGAAACGGTCGGCGGTCAGGTCGACCCGGCCCGCGTAACCGCGGGCCAGCTGGGCGCCGGCCAGGTACAGCTCGCCGGGCACGCCGGCGGGCACCGGCCGCAGCCTGCCGTCGAGGACGTAGACGCGGGTGTTGTGCACCGGCTCGCCGATCGGCACGGTGTGCGTGTCGGCGTCGACGACCTCGTGGAAGGTGACGTCGACCGCGGCCTCGGTGGGTCCGTAGAGGTTGTGCACGGCGGCGCCGGTCAGCCGTCGCAGCGCGTGCGCGGGGGCGGGCGGCAGCGCCTCGCCGGAGGCGAACACCAGCCGCAGCGAGGCGCAGCGCGCGGTGTCGCCGAGCGCGGCCACGAACATCGACAGCATCGAGGGCACGAAGTGAGCGACCGTCACCGACTCGGCATCGATCAGCTCGGCCAGGTAGGCCGGGTCACGATGACCGTCGGGCCGGGCCAGCACCAGTCGGGCGCCGATCTGCAAGGGCCAGAAGAACTCCCACACCGACACGTCGAAGGTGGCCGGCGTCTTCTGCAGCACCGTGTCGTTCGCGGTGAGTCGGTAGGCGTCCTGCATCCACACCAGGCGGTTGACGATCGCCGCGTGCGTCACGACGACGCCCTTGGGCGTGCCGGTCGAGCCCGAGGTGAAGATCAGGTACGCGGCCGCGGCCGGGGTGAGGGTGGCCAGGCGGTCGGCGTCGGTGATCGGGTCGGCCGCGTAGTCGGCGGTGTCGAGCTGTTCGAGGTCGAGCACGGCGACGGGCAGGTCGGCGGGCAGGTCGAGGCCGTCGGCCGCGCGGGTGAGCACGCAGACCGGGTCGGCGGCGTCGAGGACGGCGGCCAGCCGCTCGGCCGGATGCTCGGGATCCAGCGGCACGTAGGCGCCGCCCGCGGCGAGCACCGCGTACATGGCGACGACCAGGTCCACCGAGCGGCGCATACCGAGGGCGACGGTGCGGTCGGGCCGCACGCCGATCGAGATCAGCAGGCGGGCAAGGCGGTTCACGCGTTCGGTGAACGCCGCGTAGGTGAGGGATTCGCCCTCGAAGGTCAGCGCGGTCGCACCCGGAGTACGGGCCGACTGGGCGGCGAAGAGCGAGACCAGGGTCATGGTCTGGTCGACCGGGTACTCGGTGGCGTTCCAGGTCTCCAGGATCCGGGTGCGCTCGCCCGCGCTCAGCAGGTCGATGTCGCCGATCACGACGTTGGGATCGGCGGTCACCGTCTCCAGCAGCCGCAGCAGGCGGCTGCCGAAATCCGTGATGGTCTGCGCGTCGAACAGGTCGGTCGCGTACTCGAACCGGGCGAGCAGGCCGTCGGCGGTCTCGCGCACGGTGAGCTGGAGGTCGAATTTGGCGGTGCGGGTGTCGATCTCGAGTTCGGCGGCGGTCAGGCCGGCGAGCTCGAGTTCGGTCTGCGAGTTGTTCTGGAAGTCCAGCATCACCTGGAACAGCGGGTGCCGGGCGGTGGACCGCTCCGGATTGACGGCTTCGACGAGCCGGTCGAAGGTGACATCGGTGTTGGCCAGCGCGCGCAGGTCACCGTCGCGGACCGAGGCGACGAAGTCGGCGAAGCTCGCGCCGGAGTCGACGGCGGTGCGCAGCACCAGGGTGTTGACGAACATGCCGACGAGTTCGTCGAGCGCCTGATCGCCGCGGCCCGCCACCGGCGTGCCGATCGAGATGTCGTGCTGCCCGGACAATTTCGCCAGGGTGGCGGCGAAGGCGGCGTGCAGCACCATGAACAGCGAGGCGTGCGCGTCGACGGCGAGCGCGCGCAGCCGGTCGGTGATGGTGGCGGGCACGAGGAAGGCGTGCCGGGCGCCACGGCCGGTCGCCACCGCGGGACGCGGGCGATCGGCGGGCAGGGCGATCAGGTCGGGCAGGTCGGCCAGTTCCGCTGTCCAGAAATCGATCTGGCGCGCCATCGGCGAGTCCGGGTCGTCCTCGGCGCCGAGGGCTTCGCGCTGCCACAGCGCGTAGTCGGCGTACTGCACCGGCAGCGGGTGCCACCGCGGCGTCTCACCGGCCAGGTGGGCGGCATAGGCCACCATCACGTCGCGGGTCAGCGGCGCGACCGACCAGCCGTCGGCGGCGATGTGGTGCAGCACCAGCACGAGGACGTGCTCCTCGGCGGCGGTGCGCAGCAGGTGCAGGCGCACCGGCGGTTCCTGGTCCACCGCGAACGGCACCGCGGCCAGCGCGCGGATCCGGTCGTCGAGACCGGCCGGGTCCACGGTCTCCGGCTCGAGGGTGATGGTGAGCTGCCCGGCGGCCAGTACCTGCTGGAACGGGATCCCGTCGACGGCCGGGTAGCGGGTGCGCAGCGCCTCGTGCCGGTCGAAGACCGCGGCGACGGCGGCCACGAACGCGGCATGGTCGAGCGCGCCGGTCAGCCGGATCGCGGCGGCGATATTGTCGGCGACCGAGTCGGCGTCGAACTGGTTGAGGAACCACATGCGCTGCTGCGCGTAGGACAGCGGAACCCGCTGCGGCCGTTCGCCCGCCACCAGCGGCGCCCGGGTGGGCGCGGTCTCCCCGGCGCCGAGCCGCGCTGCCAGCGCGGTGACCGTGGACGCCTCGAACAGCACCTTGAGCGACACGGTGACCCCGAGCGCGGCGCCCAGCCGCGACACCACCTGGGTGGCGACCAGCGAGTTGCCGCCCAGGGCGAAGAAGTCGTCGTCGGCGCCGACCAGCTCGACCCCGAGTACCTCGCCGAACACCTGGGCCACCACGGTCTCGGTGCCCGCGGCGGGGGCACGGAAGGCACGGGCGGCGAACACCGGTGCGGGCAGCGCCCGGCGATCCAGCTTGCCGTTGGGGGTCAGCGGCAGCGCGTCGATCACCACGAACGCGGCAGGCACCATGTGCGGAGCCAGCGAAGTCCGCAGCGCGGCGGCGATCGCGTCGATGTCGACCGGGACACCCCGCACTCCCGCGACGCCGCCCTTGACATCCGAGGTCCCCGCGCCGACCCCACCCGGCGTCGGAATCGCGACGTCGGTCGTCGACGATTCGGTGTGCGGCACCAAGTAGGCCACCAGCTGGTCACCGCGATGGGCGTCGGATCGCACCAGCGCGACCGCCCGGCGCACCGACGGCTGGGCGAGCAGCGCCGCCTCGACCTCGCCGAGCTCGATCCGGAAGCCACGCAACTTCACCTGGTCGTCGTTGCGGCCCAGGTATTCCAGGGTGCCCTCGGCGGTCCAGCGGACCAGGTCACCGGTGCGGTACATCCGCGCGCCCGGCTCCCACGGGCAGGCCACGAAGCGTCCCGCGGTGAGTGCGGACCGGCCGCGGTAGCCACGCGCGACCTGCGCGCCCGCCACGTACAGCTCGCCCGCCACCCCGGCGGGCACCGGGCGCAGCCGGTCGTCGAGGACCCACTGCGCGATGCCGCGCAGCGGGGTGCCCAGCGTCAGCGGGGCGTCGGCGGTGAGCGGGGCGCTGATATTGGTGGCGACCGTGGTCTCGGACGGGCCGTAGGCGTTGACGAACGCGCGCGGCCGCGGACCGGCGGTCCAGCGGGCGACCAGGTCGGGCGGGCAGGCCTCGCCACCGACCATGACCATGCGCAGGTCGTCGAGCTGCGCGGGGTCGAGCACCGCCAGCCCGGACGGGGTCATCAGCGCGTGCGTGACCCGTTCCCGCACCAGCAGTTCGGCCAGCTCGGCGCCGACGTGGCGGCCCAGCGGGGCGATCACCAGCGTGGCGGCGGAGTTCACCGCCAGCAGCAGTTCCATCACCGAGATGTCGAACGACGGCGAGCCGACCTGCAGCACCCGCGCGTCCGGGGCGCCGAACATGCGGTCGGTCTCCTCGGCCGCGAACCCGGCGATGCCGGCCTGGGTCACCAGCACGCCCTTGGGCAGACCGGTGGAGCCGGAGGTGTAGATGACATAGGCCAGGTGCTCGGCGCGCAGCGGGCGCACCCGCTCGGCGTCGGTGAGCGGGTCGCTGGAACGGGCGGCGCAGTCGGCCATCAGCTTCAGCTCGTCCAGCACCAGCCATTCGGCCGGCCCGGGCAGGGCGTCCTGGACCTCGGACACCGTAAGACCCACTCGCGCGCCGGAATCGGTCACCATATGGGTGATCCGATCGAGCGGGTAGCTCGGATCGACGGGCAGCCAGGCCGCGCCGGCCTTGGCGATCGCCCACACGGCCAGCACCGATTCGACGGAGCGCGGAATCCCGACCGCGACGATGTCGTCGGGGCCGACGCCACCGTCCACCAGCACCCTGGCCAGGCGCGAGGAGGCACGGTCGAGTTCGCGGTAGGTGAGGGCGCGCTCGCCGTCGGTGACCGCGATCCGGTCCGCGTCGGCGGCGACGGCGGCCGCGAGCAGATCGGGCAGCAGTCCCGAGGCGGTGACCGGGGCGCCGCGCATGCCGGTGAGCCGGACCAGCTCGGCGTCGGAGAGCAGCGGGAGGTCGCCGACCGGAGTCGTCGGCGCGGCGACGGCCGCGGCGAGTAGTCGTACGAAACGGGCGCCGAGCTCGGTCATCTCGGCCGCGTCGAACAGGTCGGTGGCGTAGAGGGTGACCGCCTCGATGCCCGCCGGGCCGCCGCCGGGGCCGCGCCGTTCGGCGAGGGTGATCTGCAGGTCGAACTTGGTGATGTCGAGCTCGATCTCGTGCACCGAGACCGGGGTACCGCCCAGCTCGAAGCTGGTGTCGAGCCCGGCCTGGAAGTTCAGCGCCACCTGGAACAGCGGGTGCCTGGCCTGCGAGCGGGCCGGGTTGACCACCTCGACCAGCCGGTCGAAGGGGACGGTGGCGTGCGCGAAGGCGGCCAGGTCGGTCTCGCGGGTGTGCTCGAGCGCGGCGGTGAAGCTCGCGGCCGGGTCGATCTCGGTGCGCAGCACCAGGGTGTTGACGAACATGCCGATCAGGTCGTCGATGGCCCGGTCACCGCGGCCCGCGACACCGGTGCCGACGGCGATGTCGGTGGTGCCCGACAGCCGCGCCAGCAGCACGGCCAGCGCCGTGTGCAGCACCATGAACAGCGACGCGCCCGCCCGGTCGGCCAGCTCGGCCAGCTGCCGGTGCAGCGCGGGGTCGATGGTGAAGCTGGTGCGGGCGCCGCGCATGCTCGGCACGGCGGGCCGCTGCCGCGCCGATGGCAGTTCCAGCTGGTCCGGCAGCCCCGCCAAAGTCCGTTCCCAGAAAGCGATCTCGCGCGAGGCGAGCGACTGCGGATCGGTTTCGGCGCCGAGCAGTTCGCGCTGCCACAGGGCGTAATCGGCGTACTGCACGCTCAGCGGCGCCCAGCCGGGCTCGGTGCCCGCGACCGCGGCCTGGTAGGCGGCGAGCACGTCGCGCACCAGCACCTGCAGCGAGACACCGTCCGCGGCGATGTGATGCAGGACGACTGCCAGCGCGGACTCGCCCTGGTTCGCGCCGTCTCCGGGGACAACGAACAGCCGCGCCCGGAACGGCGCCTCGCGTTCGAGATCGAAACCGGCGCAGGCGAATCGAGCCAGCTCCGCGTCCAGCTCCGCGGCGCCGACCTCGGTGGGCTCGCCGATCCGCACGAGTTCGGGTGCGTGGACCACCTGTTCGGCGACCTCGCCCGGCACGTCCACGGCGGGGAACACCGTGCGCAGCGCCTCGTGCCGTCCGACGACGGCACTCAGCGCGGCGACCAGCGCGTCCGCGTCCGCGGCGCCGCGCAAACGCACCACGAACGGCATGTTGTAGCCGGGTGCCGACGGATCGAAGCGGTTGAGGAACCAGATCCGCTGCTGCGCGGGCGAGAGCGGGATCAGCGCGGGACGCGGACGCGCCGCGAGCACCGGCAGCTGCGCGGTGACACCGGCGTCGGCGCGCTCGGCGATCGCGGCGGCCAGCCGGGCCGGCGTGGTGGCGCCGAACAGGTCGCGCACGCCGAGGCGGCAGCCGAGATCGGCGCCGAGGCGGGCCGCCACCTGGGTGGCGACCAGGGAATTGCCGCCGAGGGCGAAGAAGTCGTCGTCGCGGCCGATCCGCTCCAGCCCGAGCACCTCGCCGAACACGCGCGCCACGGTCTGCTCCACCGGGCCGACGGGATCGGCGTAGGCCACCACGACCCGGGCCGGTGCGGGCAGGGCCTTGCGGTCCAGCTTGCCGGAGGCGTTCACCGGCAGCGCGTCGAGCAGCACGAACGCGGCGGGCACCATGTACGCGGGCAGCGCGCGCAGCGCGGCTTCGCGCAGCGCCTCGGCCGCGACCACACCCGGCTCGGCCTCCACGACATAGGCGACCAGCTGTTCGCCGACGCCCGCGTCACCGCGCACGACGACCACGGCCCGCGCCACGCCGTCGACGCTGTCCAGCACGGCCTCGATCTCGCCGAGCTCGATCCGCAGACCGCGCAGCTTCACCTGGAAGTCGGTGCGGCCCAGGTATTCCAGTTCCCCGTTGGTGGTCCAGCGGACCAGGTCGCCGGTGCGGTACATCCGCTCGCCGGGCGCGGCGAGATCGGCGACGAAGCGGCCCGCGGTGAGCTCGGGGCGGTCGACGTAACCCCGGGCGAGCTGTACCCCCGACAGATACAGCTCACCCGGAGCCCCGACCGGTACCGGCCGCAGCCGCGAGTCGAGAACATGGAGCCGGGTGTTGAACACCGGCGCGCCGATCGGCACCGTGGTCCGGTCCGCGTCGTTCACCTCGTGGAAGGTGACGTCGACCGCGGCCTCGGTCGGGCCGTAGAGATTGTGCAGCCGCGCGCCGGTGAGCAGCCGCAGCCGCTGCGCCAGGGCGGCGGGCAGCGCCTCGCCGGAGGCGAAGACCAGCCGCAGCGAGGTGCGCTCGGCGATCTCCTGCTGCGCCAGGAAGGCTTCCAGCATCGAGGGCACGAAATGGGCTACGGTGACGCCGTATTCGGCGATCACGGCGCGCAGGTAGCCGGGGTCGCGGTGCCCGTCCGGCTCGGCGAGCAGCAGCGTCGCGCCGATCTGCAAGGGCCAGAAGAACTCCCACACCGACACGTCGAAGGTCATCGGCGTCTTCTGCAGCACTACGTCCACGCCGTGCAGGCGGTAGGCGTGCTGCATCCAGACCAGCCGGTTGACGATGGCGGCGTGCTCGACCGCGACGCCCTTGGGCAGCCCGGTGGAGCCGGAGGTGAAGATGACGTAGGCGGGATGCCCGGGCCGCAGCGCGGCGGTGCGGTCGGCGTCGGTCAGCGGGAGGGCCGAGAACCCGGTGAGGTCGAGGGTGTCCACCGCGAGCACGGGCAGCGTGCCCGCGCCGGGCGCGCCGTCCCGGCTGGTGGTGAGGACGACGGCCGGCGCAGCGGTGTCGAGGATGTGCGCGATCCGGTCGGCCGGGTGATCCGGGTCGATCGGCACGTAGGCCGCGCCCGCGGCGAGCACCGCGTACATGGCGACGACCAGATCGGTCGAGCGGCGGATGCTCAGCGCCACCAGCGACTCCGGGCCGATGCCGTCGGCGCGCAGGCGGCGGGCCAGCCGGTTCACCCGCTGCGCCAGCTCCCGGTAGGTGAGGGTGGCGGAGTCCTCGCCCGCCATCCGCACCGCGACGTCGTCGGGGGTGCGGGCCACCTGGGCTTCGAACAGGGCGGGCAGGGTCGCCGCCCGCACCGCGCGCTCGGCCAGCGCGGCGTCGACGTCGAAGCCGGTCGCGTTCCAGATCTTGGTGCTGACCTGCAGTTCCAGCTCCGTCGCCACCTCGACCGCGCCGATCGCGGTGTCCAGGTCGGCCGCGGCCAGGCGCTCGAGGAAGCCGAGGAAGCGGGCGTGGTGGCGGGCGAGGGTGTCGGCGTCGTAGAGGTGGGGATTGGCCTCGAAGTCGACGTGCACGCGGTCGCGGTCGCCGTAGTAGACGTTGAGGCTCAGGTCCTCGATCGGGCCGGTGGACAGCACCCGGTAGCGGCCGGTGGTGGTGCCGAGGGTCAGATCGCTGCGGAAGAGCATGAAGTTGGCGAGCGGGCCGAACAGCGCGCGCCGGGCCGGACGACCGTCGTCCTCGGCGTCGCGGCGGATGTCCTCGGCCCGGTAGCGCTGGTGCCGCAGCGCCCCGGCCACCTCGACGCGGGCCGCGCGCAGCAGCTCGCCCCAGGTGGTGGTGGCGCCGGCCGCGCCGGTGGGCAGGCGCAGCGGCACGATATTGGAGAGCATGCCCGCCGAACGGCGCATGACGGCGGTGGTGCGGGCGGTGACGGGCAGGCTCAGCACCGCGTCGGGGCGGTCGGTGAGCCGGCCGAGGTAGGCGGCGAAGGCGGCGAGCAGGACCGCAGAGATGGTCGAATCATCGCTGGCGGCAATGGTTTCCAGCCGGTCGACCAGCTTCTCCGAGAGCCTGCCGCCGGTCACCAGGTTGATGGCGGCGCGCGGCGCGGTGCGGCTGTCCAGGCTGGTCGGGCTGTCCAGGCCCGCGATGCGTTCGGCCCAGTGCTCGCGGTCGTTGGCGAAGCGGGTGCTCTCACGGTAGCGCTGTTCACCTTCGACGAGTTCGGCCAGGTCACCGGGCACGACCTCGCGGGCCGGGGTGCCGAGCACGCGCGCGGTGTAGAGCTCGGCGATGCGCTGGGAGTTGGTGAAGGCGCCGTAGCCGTCGAGCACGATGTGATGTCCGCGCAGGTACCAGAACCAGCGCCGCTCGCCCACCCGCAGCAGCGCGCCGGCGACCAGGCGGTCGGTGAGCAGGTCCAGCGGCGCGCCGAACTCCGCGCGCATCCATTCCTGGGCGGCGGCGACGGGGTCGTCGTGGTGGCGCAGGTCGATCACCGGCAGCTCGGTCTCGACCGGGATGCTGTGGTCGACGACTTGGTAAGGGACGCCGTCGGATTCGCCGATGCGCACCAGCGGGGAGCCGTAGGCGTGCGCCGCCTCGGCCGTGACCTGTTGCAGCACAGCGGCATCCAGCTCGCCGGTGATGTCGACGTACTGGGCGATGGTGATCGGGACTTCGGGGTCGAGCAGCTGCGCGTACCAGACTCCCAGCTGGGCCGGGGTCAGCGGGAACGGCGCCGTCGCGGCGGCGCCGACCTCCGCGTCTTCTGGTCGCGCGCTGAACCCACCCAACTCCGTACCGTGCACCAGAGCCTCCTCGAATCGCGAAAAAAAGCACAGGCGAACCGTTTTCGGGCAGCACGAAGACACCTCTGGTACTCCGTGATGCGAGAAATTCGCCTAGGAGCGCAGTGGGCGCGTAGCGCCGCACTCGCGCAGGATCCCCGACAGATCATGTGGACGAGATCGACGACCCGGGGGCCGCCGGCGCGACGAACGGTGGTCCGCCGCGGGGTGCCTAGCTGTTGATCGTTCCTCCAACATCGCGGCCGCGGCTCGAGCCTCGCGCCCCGGCTTTGTCACTTACATCACATGGCTGCCTGTCCATGCATTGCAGACACTAGGCGGTCAGTTAATAAAAAGAAACTTTTTCCGCTAAAAAATCCGGACGATTGTCCAGGGGGTTTCGGGAGGTGCCCATGACCTGGGCAGCAGTGTGTGCTCCGCCACATCTACGCCGGATGTGTGAGCTACCGCACTTTCAGAAATGGAGACTATGAGCCGAAACGTTGCATCTGCGTTGCATCGGCACCGAGGCGCCGATCGAGCACCCGGATCTTGGCCTCGATCTGCGCATACAGGGGCGAATCGCGATCGACGGTGGCACGGTAGGCGGCCCACGCGGCGGCATCGTCACGCCCCTCGGGGCCCGCGGTCCACCGGCGCAGCACGCCGGGGTCGGCGGAGGCGAGCACCGCGGTGCGCAGCCGCACCCGGAGCTCGTCCCGGATGTCGCAAATACCCGGAGCCGACGATCTGGGGAGCACCGGACCGGCGTACAAGCGCAATGCGGATTCGATATCACCGGAGTCGAGGGCGGCCCGCAGGGCCTCCACATCGGTTGCGACATGAACCCGCAGACGGTAAGGACGCGATCCGACGACATTCGCGCCGACCACCGACCGCAGCCGCGACATCGCCGCGCGGATCGTGCCGTTGTCCAGATCGGTGTCGTCGAGCAGCAGCGCCAGATGATCGGCGCCGAGCCCTTCCGGATGT
Source organism: Nocardia asteroides (assembly GCF_900637185.1). NCBI lineage: Bacteria > Bacillati > Actinomycetota > Actinomycetes > Mycobacteriales > Nocardiaceae > Nocardia > Nocardia asteroides. Next base: position 6,945,899 of record NZ_LR134352.1, read on the forward strand.
TCGGTCAGCAGCAGCAGGATCTCGGCATGGCGTTGCGAGAGGGAGATGCGCTCCCCCGCCACACTCAGTTGCGGCTGGCCGAGGCCGAGCACGTCGAGCCCCAGCCGCGTCGGTTCGGCGACATGGCCGGTGTGCCCGTTGCCCGCGGCCTCGGTCGCGGCACCGCCGCGCCCGGCTCGCATCGCCCGCAGCACCAGATCCATCTCGGCGGCCGTGGCCGCGGCCTTGACCAGAGCGAGGATCTCGGGCTTGGCCACCCGCATACCGCCGGCAATCATCAGCACGCCGATCAACCGGCCGTCCGGCTCGTGCACCGGCGCCGCGGCACCGGTGATCTGATGCATGCGATGCAGGAAATGTTCGGGTCCGTGGATCCAGGTCGCGCGCCCGGTGCGCACGACGAGACCCACCGCGTTGGTGCCGATGCGGCGCTCGCTGAGGTCGTCGCCTTCGCGCACGCCGATCTCGGCGGCGGCCGCGACCTGTTCCGGGTGGCCGTGTACCGACAGCACCCGACCGAACTGGTCGGCGACCGTCACGATCAGACCGGCGCGTGCCGCGTCCTGGACCAGCAGTTTGTCGATCAGTGGCATCAGCGCGGCGATGGGATGAGCATCCCGGTAACGCACCAGATCGGCACCGCGAAGACCGCGACCGTCGAGGGTGTCCGCCGGATCGATCCCGCCACGCATACTGCGTAGCCAGGACTCGAGAACGAGCGGACGCAACAGGCCGGCCAGCTGGGTCAGCTGGTCACCACCGGCACTGAGAAAACCATGGGCCTGTGCGGCATAGGCTTCCAGAGCTCCGAGCTGTGCGCCGGACTCCGTCGCCTGCCGTGGGGGCCGCCCACCTGCAAGATTGCTGACCATTTGCCTTTCTTTCCCGCTACAAACTGTACCGGTGAGTTATCGGCAGCTTCGTCAGAAGTGCGGGTTTGTCCCGCAGGTCACATTGTGGTAGCAGATGTCACTTCGTCACACCGCATGCCGACGCGCTATGACTGTGGCGAGCAGCACCGTCGCGGCCTGCGGACCGCGGTGCAGCGGCACCGGCACCACCGACAGATCGGCCACGGTCAGGCCGTCGACACCGTGTACCCGGCCGCCCGCGTCCACCACCGATCGCGGGTCGCTCGCCGGGCCCATTCGGCAGGTGCCCGAAAGATGCTGGGAGGTTCCCAGATGCGCGCGCAGCCAGGCATCGTCGACGGCGCCCAGCGGCAGGCCGAGCATCTCGGCCGCGAGTTCGACCCCGGCGCGCGAGCGGTCCCGGTCGGCGGCGGCCCGGAGATGGTGCTGCTCGATCCGGGCCGGGACCGACGGGTCGGCCGAGACCAGGGTGAGAACGCCGGTGGACTCCGGATTCATCAGCGCGACCCCGAGCCTGCGCAGTCCCGGGGTGAACATCGGGGTGTACGGGCGCAGTTCGAGGTCGCCGAGTTCCAGGACGTATTCGAGCGCGACGGTCGACCCGGCCGGCGCGGCGCCGGGGTACTCGACACCGATCTCGGGATGGTCGGTGCACCACGCGCCCACCGGCGCCGGACGTACCACCGGCACCCCGAGCGCCCGCAGCTGCTGCTCGGGCCCGATGCCGGAACGGATCAGCAGCGCGGCCGATTCCACCGCGCCCGCGCAGACCACCACGTGATCGGCGAACGTCGTCCCCCGCTCGCGACCGCGCACCCACTCCACGCCGACCACCCGGTCACCGCGCAGCAGCAACCGGGTCACCATCGTGTCCCCGGTGACCGTGAGATTGGGCCGGTGCAGCACGGGATAGAGATGCGTGAGGGCCGGTCCGGCGCGGTGGCCGCTCGCCGAGGCCAGCGGGACCCGGCCGTAGCCGTCGCTCGGCTCGGCGCCGGGGAGCGCGTTGAGGTCGGCGATCTCGGCGAAACCGGCGGCGGCGCAACGCTCGGCGAAGTCGACGCTGACCGGGGCGGGGTCGGCGGTGCGCCGCACCGGGATCGGGCCCGCGACGCCGTGACCGGGGGCGGTGCCGAAATCGTGGTCGTGTTCGAGGTCGCGCAGTGTCGGCAGGACCGACTCGAACGACCACAGCGCGCTGTCGGCAGCCGCGCTCCAAGCCGCGAAGTCGGCGGCGGTCGGCCGGGCGAAGTAGCTGCCGTTGATCGCGCCCGACCCGCCGACGAGCCTGCCCCGCACGATATTTCCCCGGTACCGCCACAGCACCCGGGATTCCGGACCGACCGGCAGGTGCCCGGGGTCGAGCAGCGGTGCGGGAATGTCGGCGGGCCCGGCCCACACCGGTCCCGCCTCGAACACCCGCACCGTGCGCGCCGGGTCGTCGCTGAGCCGCGCCGCCAGCACACAGCCCGCCGATCCGGCGCCGACGACGAGAGTGTTCGTCACGCAGCCGAACTCAGCGCTGCTGCACGTCGGGCTTGAGCGCCTCGAAGCTGCGGGCCCGGATCGCGCCCAGCCACAGGCCGCTGCCGTAGGCGATGTCGTCGATCCGCTTGTAGGCCACATAGCGCACCGGGTCCAGGCCGCCCGCGTCGCGATGGGTGAACCAGTCGGCCAGGCCGTCGGCCAGCGCCATGGTGATCGCGATCTTGCGGATCCGGCGCGAGGTGAGCACCGCGAGCAGGGTCACCGGCCAATAGTCCCGGCACATCGCCGAAGCCAGCCGCCACATGCCCGCGAAGTAACCGCGCGCCAGATACACCGCCGCGATCCGGGTGGGATTGTCCAGCTCGGCGAACACCCGCCGCATCCGGAACAGCGCGGTGGCCAAGGTGACCAGGCCGCCGAGCAGTCCCCACCGCGACAGCGTCGCGAACAGGATGCTCGCCAGCACCGTCCAGGTGGGCAGCGACAGCGGCGAGACCATGCCCGCGTGCCGCTTGCTCAGCGGCGCGGCACCGGTGCCGTAGAACAGCCTGCGGCCGAACCAGGCGCGGAAGGCCACCCGGTGATCGTGGGCGACATGCGCGGCGGGCTCGTAGCGCAACCGCCAGCCCGCCCGTTCCAGCCGCCAGCACAGGTCGACGTCCTCGGCCACCTGCATCGACTCGTCGAAGCCGCCCTCGCCGAGCACGGCCGCGCGCCGGGCCAGCAGCGCCGCGCTCGGCACATACGACACGACACCGCGCGCGTGCACCGCCGACTCGCGCCTGCCGAGGTCGAGCGAGGAGCGGGTGTGCTCGTAGCGGGCCAGTGCGTTGGACTCCTTGTCCAGCGCCACGATCCGCGGCGCGACCAGCGCCACCTGCGGATCGCTGAAGTGCCCGAGCATGACCTCGAGCCAGCCGCTGCGCGGGACGACGTCGGAGTCCAGGAACGCGACGAAGCCCGTTGTCGCCGCCCGTAATCCGGCATTGCGGGCGGCGGCGGGTCCGAGCGGGGACTCGTGCCGCAGCACGGTCACCTGCCCCCGGCCCTGCCGCGGCGGCAGCAGCACCGGCTCGTCGGAACCGTCGTCGACGACGATCACGTTGTGCCCGCGCAGCGTGGCCAGCAGCCGGGTGAGGCCGTCGGCGTTGTTGTACAGCGGGATGACCACGGTGACGTCGTCGAGCGAGGGTTCGAGCCGCGGCCGCGGGTTCGCCACACCGGAATCGAGCAGCCGGCGGGCGACGATCGCGGACTTCGTGTCGGTCACCTCCAGGTACCCGTCGCCGATCAGCTCGGCGGCCTCCGGGGCCAGTCGCAGCATCCGCGCGGGGGATCCGCCGATCAGGATCCGACCCCCGGAAAATGCGCGTACCCGTGGATCGATCCGTACCCCGAAGCCGTCGGGCAGACGATCATGGCGCATTCCTCGCATGCTATTCGCACTCGAGCCCGCAGACATCATCACCCCACAAAAAAGGAGGAAAGTCCGCCAGAAATGCCGCTGTGACCGGTAATCGGACGCGTCAACAAGATCGGCAGCGCACTTTCGGCAATCGATCGTCCTAGCCGAGCGGACTCTCGTTGCACGCCTTGGCGGGCGCGCGCTTGACGGTCAGCGGCAACGAAACCCGGCCGCGGGTCCGAACCGGCCGCGAATGATCGACCGCCGGTCGCGGAATGGTGCGTCCCGGCATCGACAGCGCCGCTTCGCCATAGCCCTGCACGCATTCCGGGTCGGGACCGTTGGCGGGCAGGCCGGTGAAGAACTTGGCCGCCATGCAGCCGCCGCGGCACGCGTCGTAGTGCGAGCACTTGGTGCAGGCGCCGCCGTCGACCGGCTCGCGCAGTTCGCCGAACAGCTCGGAGTTGGTCCACACGGCGTCGAAACCACCGTCGGCGACGATGTTTCCGGCCTTGAAGCGGTCGTGGATGGCGAACGGGCAGGCGTAGACGTCGCCCACCGGGTCGACCAGGCAGACCACCCGGCCCGCGCCGCACATGTTCAGGCCGGGCAGCGCGGAACCGAAGGCGGACAGGTGGAAGAACGAGTCGCCGGTGAGCACGCCCTCGCCGTTGGCGACCAGCCAGTCGTAGAGCTCGCGCTGCTGCTCGGGCAGCGGGTGCAGTTCGTCCCACACGTCGGCGCCGCGGCCCGACGGGCGCAGGCGGGTCAGCCGCAGGGTGGCGCCGTAACGGTCGGCGATGGCCTTGAATTCGTCGAGCTGGGCGATGTTGTGCCGGGTCGCGACGACCGAGAGCTTGGCGTCCTTGAAGCCCGCGTTGTGCAGGTTCTCCAGGGCGCGGATCGCGGTGTCGTAGGAGCCGGGCCCGCGCACGGCGTCGTTGACCGCGGCGTCGGCGCCGTCGAGGGAGATCTGCACGTCCACGTAGTCGCTGGCGGCCAGGCGCGCGGCGACCTCCTCGTTGATCCGAACGCCGTTGGTGGAGAACTTGACCCCCACGTGGTGCGCGGTGGCGTAGTCGACCAGTTCCCAGAAGTCCGGGCGCACCGTCGGTTCACCGCCGCCGATGTTGACGTAGAAGATCTGCATGCGCTCGAACTCGTCGATGAGCGCCTTGCACTGTTCGGTGGTGAGCTCGTTCGGGTCGCGGCGCCCCGACGAGGACAGGCAGTGCACGCAGGACAGGTTGCACGCGTAGGTGAGTTCCCAGGTGAGGCAGATCGGCGCGGCCAGACCCGACTCGAAACGGTCGATCAGCCTGCCGCCCTGGGTGGTGTCGGTGGAGGCAGGCATGCGCACCGGGGTCACCGGCGTGACCGGACCCGGCGCGGGCACGATCATGTCGGTGTCGGCCAGCTGGCTGAGTGCCTTGACATGCATGTCGGACACTCCGACGCCCGCGGCTCGCAGCGCGTCCCGCACCGAGGTGTGGGCGGGCAGCGACTGCACCACCTCGACCAGATCGCGGCTCTTGAGGAATGAGAGCTTGCGAGTGCCGAAGTGATACAGCAGCGCACCGAAGGATTCCGGTCGCAGCGAGACCCGGGGGTGCAGGGTCCAGCGGGTGTCGAGGTCGAGCACGCCTGCCTCCATCGTCAGTACACGCCGCACATGCCGTCGATGCTGACCTCTTCGATCAGCGTCTCGGTGACCAGTTCCTCGTCGTGCTCTGCCATCACTACCTCCTTGTGTTGCCGGTCACCGCCGACCATAACGTCAGTGACTGCCAAAAAGGGCGGAATTCGAAAATCTCGATGGCCAGGAGCACGTCAGCGCACCCCTCTAGAATTCCGGGGGCAGGACGGGAACGGGCCGGAGTGCCCGGTGGCGGTAGAGGTGAGGCGGAAGCTTGCGTAACCACGGCGGGACAGGGAGTGGGGCCAGTTCGACGCTGTCGGAGTCGGAGATCGTCGAGGCGGCACTGCGCGTGGTGCGCGAGGACGGCGTGGAGAAGCTGTCGATGCGCAGGCTCTCCCGGGAACTGGGCGTCTCGCCGATGGCGCCGTACTACTACGTCGCCGACAAGCGCGAGCTGCTCGACCTGGTCGCCAGCGCCGCCCTGGTCGGGGTACGCAAACCACCGCGGGAATCGGGCCCGTGGCAGCAGCGCCTGCGTGAACTGGTGGACCAGATAGACGATAAACTGCGCAGGCATCCCGGCCTGGGCGACATCCTGCTCGAGCAGATGCTCGGCAAGCAGCTCGACCTGATCGACGCGGTGATGGAGATCCTGTTCGACGCCGGGTTCAGCGACCGCAACGTGCTGGCCGCCTACGCGACCATCCACACCTACCTGTTCGGCCGCAGCAGGGTGAATCCGCGAGATCGCTCGGTTCCACCGGACGTACTGCTGCCCGAGGCGGTGGCCAGGGCCACGAAGTACATGGCGGACCTGCGCGGCAAGTACTCCTACGACTTCGGGATGGAGGTACTCGTCGCCGGACTCGAGGCACAGCTTGCCCTGCAGGCGCGTCCCGACCTAGCATGAAACTGAAACACGTTCTAGTTTTGTTCGAGAGGACGACATGACCACAGTCGAGGTTCCGCACGGTTCGCGCTCGGTGGTGCTGCGGGTTGCCGCGGTGATCGCCGAAACGGCCGACACCAACTCCGTGGTCTTCGAGGTGCCCGCCGAGCTCGCCGAACGCATGAAGTACACGCCGGGCCAGTTCCTCACCCTGCGCATCCCCAGCGACCAGACCGGCTCGGTCGCCCGCTGCTACTCGCTGGCCAGCTCGCCGTTCACCGACGACCTGCCCAAGGTGACGGTCAAGCGCACCGAGGGCGGCTACGGCTCGAACTGGCTGTGCGACAACATCTCCGCCGGCGACCAGCTCGAGGTGCTGCCGCCCTCGGGCGTGTTCACCCCCAAGAACCTCGACGAGGACATGCTGCTGTTCGGCGCGGGCAGCGGCATCACCCCGGTGATGTCGATCCTGAAGTCGGCGCTGTCGCAGGGCACCGGCAAGGTGGTGCTGGTCTACGCCAACCGTGACGCGGGCTCGGTGATCTTCGCCGACGAGCTGCGCGACCTGGTCGGCAAGCATCCGCAGCGGCTCACCGTCATCCACTGGCTCGAACCGCTGCTCGGCCTGCCCACCGCCGACATGGTCGCCACCCTGGTCGCGCCCTACACCGGCTACGAGGCGTTCATGTGCGGTCCCAAGCCGTTCATGGACCTGGTGCACGACGCGCTGGCCTCGCTCGATGTCCCGCGCGCCCGCACCCACGCCGAAGTCTTCAACTCGCTGGCCGGCGACCCGTTCGCCGACCACGCGCCCGTCGAGGTGAGCGACGAGGAAGCCGCCGACGCCGCGACCGTGGAGGTCGAACTCGACGGGCAGGTGCACGAGCTGTCCTGGCCGCGCAAGCAGACCCTGGTCGACATCATGCTCGACAAGGGCCTGGACGTGCCCTACTCCTGCCAGGAGGGCGAGTGCGGCTCCTGCGCGTGCACCGTGCTCGAGGGCAAGGTCGAGATGGGGAACGCGGAGATCCTCGACCCCGAGGACATCGAGAACGGCTACATCCTGGGCTGCCAGGCGCGGCCGGTCACCGACCGCCTGAAGATCCAGTTCTGAGCCCGCCCGCGCCGCCTCACCGCAGTGCGCGGTAGGCGGCGCGCTGCTCGGGCGTCAGGTGCTCGGTGGCGTAGCTCAGCGCGGTCCGGCCCAGGCGCGGCGCGTACGTGTCGAGGAAGCCGGTGAGCACCGCCGGGTCCACGCGTTTGCCCGCCTCGCGCAGCATCCAGCCGAGCGCCTTCTGGATGAGGTCGCGGCGATCGTCGAGCAGGACCGCCGCCAGTTCCAGCGTGGTGCTCGCGTCGCCCGCCTTGAGGAAGGCGAAGGTGGACAGCAGCGCCACCCGCCGCTCCCACAGCGAATCCCGCTGCGCCAGTTCGAACAACAGGGCGCGGTCCTTGTCGAGCAGCCACGGGCCGACGATGTGCTCGGCGGAGGCGTCGACGAGGTCCCAGTTGTTCACCCGGCCCCGGCGCACCGCGTCCAGGTAGAACTCGACCATCTCCGCGCGGGCCGCGTCGTCGCGGGTGCGCGGTTTCGAGGCCGCCGCGAAACGGGCGTTCAGGATGAGCAGCGCGGCCAGGCGTTCCTCGTGGACCGGGCCGTCGAGCAGGTCGCCGATCTGCTTCAGCGGGAGCGTGGCGAACTGTTTGGCGACCTTGCGCGTGGCGGGGACGCGGACGCCGAGAAAGACGTCGCCCTCGCCGTACTCACCCGCGCCCGTCTTGAAGAACCGTTGCAGGTGGATCGCATCGGCGGGATCGGCCAGCGCGGCGAGCGCCGCACGTACCTGGGCGGCAGTGGGAAGCTCGGACACGGTGCACCTCCGGCGTCGGGGGAATTCCCTCGCATTCAACACCGGCGGACCGACAGATTCGCGGCGAACTCCGGCAGGCGTGTTCCGGCGCCGACCCGGTCGGGCGGTACCGGGGCGAGGGGCGGCGGCCTCAGCCGACCTGCGCGCCGACCACCCGGCCGGACTCGAAAGTGGCGGCGCTGCCGGGCAATTCCCCCGGCAGGCCACTGTTGCGCACCGTCACACTCCCGGTGCCGGTGGTCGGGCGGCCCAGTTCGTCCATCTTGCGGATCGTCTGCGCGGCGACGGCCTGGGCGCTGTCGAACAGGCGGACGCCGTCCGGCAGCGCGCCGACGATGGCGTCGATGACCAGCGGGTAGTGCGTACAGCCGAGGACGACGCCCTCGACGTCGGCCGGCGTGCGGGCGGCGGCGTCGGCGATGGATTCGGCGATGGCGGGCAGGTCGCCGCGGTCGATGGCGTCGGCCAGGCCGTGGCAGGCCACGCCGACCACCTTCGCGTCACCGGCGAAACGGGCGATCAGGTCGGCCTGGTAGCGGCTGGCGGTGGTCGCCGCGGTCGCCCACACCGCGACCGACCGGCACTGCGCCGCCGCGGGCTTGATCGCGGGCACGGTTCCGATCACCGGCACCGACTCGCCCACCTCGGCCCGCACGTGCGCCAGCGCCGTCACACTCGCGGTATTGCACGGCAGCACGATCACTTCGGCGCCGAGTTCGAGCGCCTGACGGGCCGCGCCGAGCACCCGCTCGACGACCCAGTCCTCCGGCTTGGGCCCCCAGGGCGCGCCCTCGGGGTCGAGCAGCAGCAGCAGATCCACATCGGGACGCGACTTGCGCAACCACGCCGCCGTCGGCAGCAGGCCGAGGCCGGAATCGATAAGCGCGACGATCACCGGTCCACCGTATTACAGGCCCGCGAACGTCCCCGTCGCGACCGTGTTCCGGCCGGCTAGACCAGTTCGATCTCGTCGAAGGCGGCGGTCAGGGTGTGGCGCCGTTCGCGCAGGACACCGCCCTCGCGGTGCGCCACCCCCTCGGACAGTTCCAGCCGCACGGTGGCGCGATGGACGTCGACCTCCTTGACGACACCGCAGACCCCGCTGAACGGGCCCGCTGGGAAATAGACGACATCGCCGGCCGAGTACTCGGTAAACCCCACGGCCCCACAGTAATCCGATCCACGCGCGGCGGCCACGGTCCGGCGGCCGCCGTGCGTGTGCGGGGTCAGCCCGCGGCGGCGAGCAGGTCCGCGACCGGGGTGGGGGTCGCCAGCTTGGCGCGCAGCTTCATCACCTGGCCGGTCAGGCCCGCGCCCAGGACGGCGGTGAGGATCCCGTCGCGGGAGTAGTAGGCGAGGAACTTGCGGCCGTCGTCGGTGACCATGGTGACGTCGTCGGCGGGCGAGGGGGTGCCCAGCGCCTGGATCTTGACGTCGTACTGGTCGCTCCAGAAGTAGGGCACCCGCGCGGCGGTCGGCGCCGCGCCCCCGAGCAGGGCGGTGACCAGCAGCTTGGCCTGCTCGCCCGCGCTGGTCCAGTGCTCGACGCGCTTGCGGACGCCGGTGTCGTGCTGCCAGGCGGCCACGTCGCCGACGGCCCAGACGCCCGCGGCGGAGGTGCGGCCCACCTCGTCGGCCAGCACGCCGCCACCGGCCGACGGTTCGGCCAGCTCGATGCCGGAATCGGCCAGCCAGTCGGTGACCGGCACCGAACCCACGCCGACCACCACCACGTCGGCGGCGATCTCGGTGCCGTCGGTGAGCAGCGCGCCCCGCACCCGGCCCGAGTCGTCGGAACGCAGGGTGTCCACGCCGACCCCGCAGCGCAGGTCCACACCCTCGGCGCGATGCATCCGGGCGACCAGCCCGCCGATCTGCTCACCCAGCACCGAGGCGAGCGGGGTCGGCTGCGGCTCCACCAGGGTGACCTCGAGCCCGGCGGCCCGGAAGCTCGCGGCCAGCTCACAGCCGATGAAACCGGCGCCGATGACCAGGGCGCGGCCCGCGCCGTCCAGCTCGGTCCGCAGGGACTCGGCGTCCTCGTGGGCGCGCAGCACGTGAACGCCCGCCACCGCGGGCAGTCCCGGCAGCCTGCGCGGGCGCAGCCCGGTGGCGATGATCAGCTGGTCGTAGGCGAGCGTGCCGCCGTCGGCCAGGGCGACGGTGCGCGCGGCCGTGTCGACGCCGGTGACGGCGGTACCGAGCCGCAGCTCGATGTCCTTGTCCGCGAAGAACTCCGGCGGGCGCAGGGTGGTGTCGTCGGTCTCGCCGCGCACGAACTGCTTCGACAGCGGCGGGCGGTCGTACGGCGGGCGCGACTCGTCACCGAGCAGCACCACGCCGCCCTCGTAGCCGGCCCGGCGCAGTTCCTCCGCCGTGCGCAGGCCTGCCAGACCCGCTCCGACGATCACGATGGGCGCGCTCATACCTGTGTCCTCTCGGCATGTGCGGCGCGCTCCGCGCTCACGCGAGCCACCGCCGCCGGGGTCGACCGCCCATGCCATGTCTTGTGTCGCGGGCCACTACGGCCCCCCGAATGTTTGTACCAGTGCGCCCGGCCACAGGTGATACCCACGTCGCAACGCAACCGTGCCGCTCCCGATATCGACCGGGCGGTCAATCAGGAGTAGACCGAGGTCAGAAGTATTTTTCGTCTCTCGAGGAGGCAATCCCCATGTTCACAGACAGCCGCGCACAGGATCTTCTCGCCGTCGTGCTCGGCGCATTCACCGCGCTGTCGCCCCTGTGGGTCGACACCAACGACAATGCCCGCTGGACCCTGATCGTGCTCGGTGTACTCATCGCCGCGACCGGTCTGATCCAGATGGCACGGGCGAGCATGTCCAGCGCCGACTACGCGATGGGCCTTTTCGGCGTGCTGCTGTTCATCTCGCCGTGGGCGATGGACTTCACCGCCTTCCGCGGCGCATCCTGGACCGCATGGGTGGTCGGGGTAGTGACGGCGGTGGTGGCGGTCGCCGCGCTGCCGGCGATGAACGAGCGCCTGCACAAGCAGGTTCCGCATCACTGATGCCGAACCGACGCGTCGGGCGCCGCAACGCCAAGCGCGATGGCGACGCCCGGCAACTCATCCTGGATGCCGCCGAAACCCTGTTCGCCGCGCAGGGCTTCGACGCCACCCCGACCGCCGCGCTGGCCGCGGCCGCCGGTGTGCCCAAGGGACTGGTCTTCTACTACTTCCCCACCAAGAACGCGATCCTGTCCGCGCTCATGCGCGAACGCGTGCCCAGCCGCCCGTTCGACGATCTGGACGCCGTCGTCGCGCCCGGTGATCCCGCCGCCAGCCTGGTCAACCTCGACACCGCCATCAACCTGCGCGACCACCATTCCTCGGTGCTGCGGGTGATCATGTGGCGCGAGGCCGACACCCACCCCGACGTCCGGCGCACCCTGCGCGTCCTGCGCGATCAGCTCCTCGACGCCACCGCCCGCGTCCTCCAGGCCAGCGTCCCCACCCCCATCCGCCCCAGCACGCTGCACGCCTGCGCGTCGGCGTGGGTCTCGGCCATGTTCGCCATCGCCAGCACCGACCGCCTGCACGCCCTCGACGGCGTCCCGGTGCCGACGCCCGACGACCTGCTCGATGTCGCCCAGGTGGTGGCGGCGGGGATGACCCAGCTGGGCTGAGAGGACCCGCACCGCGACCACGCCCAGGACGACATGCAGCACGCCCGCGACAGCGGCGACGGCGTGCAGGCCGGTGACGAAGGCCACGCGCGCGTCCGCGAGAGCGGCCGGGGCGATCCCCGCCACCTGCGCCGTCTCGCCGAGCGTCGGGGCCAGCTCCGGGCCGGTCAGCCGGAACAGCAGGGCCGCCAGGGAACCGAAGACCGCGATGCCGACGGCGTTGCCGAGTTCGTTGCCGGTCTCGGCGAGCGCGGCGGCCGAACCGGCCCGCGCCGGGGGCACCGCGGCGACGGCGATATCGGCGACCACGCTGAACGAGATGCCGTAGCCGATCCCGGCCACCGCGGTCGACGCGACATACCAGCCGGTCCCGCCGCCGGTCCCGGCGAACAGCAGCAGGAACAGGCCCGCCGCGATGAAGAAGTGCGCGCCGATCAGCGCCGCCGACCGGCCGGTCCGGCCCACCACGACCGGCGTGAGCACCGCGGCCACGGTGAGCACGACCGCGCCCGGCACCGCCAGCAGCGCCGCGCGGGCGACCGACAGCCCGAGCACCGATTGCAGGTAGGCGCTCGCCAGATAGGCGGTCGCCGACCACGCGGCCAGCGGCAGGAACCCGGTGACGATCGCGATCGCGAACACCGGATTGCGGAACAACCCGAAGTCGACGAGCGGGTTCGCGATCCGCGACTGCCTGCGCGCGAACCACGTCAGCAGCGCGAGCCCCACGAACCCGGCGCCGAGGCCGCTCCCGGACAGCCCGGCCGCCGCCGCGTGCTTCACCGCGTACATGGTGAGCAGCAGCCCGGCGGCCGAGGCGAGCACGCTCGCCACGTCGACCCGCCCGGTCCGCGCCTCCCGCACCTCACGCAGCAGCAGCGGCGCGAGGACCAGGAACACCAGCAGCACCGGCAGATTGATCAACAGCACCGAACCCCACCAGAACCGGGTGAGCAGCTGTCCCGCGACGATCGGACCCAGGGCGAAGCCGGCCGCGAAGGTGGCGGCGAAGACGCCGATCGCCTGCGCGCGCTGCCGCGGATCGGCGAACAGCGTGCTGAGAATGGCCAGCGCCGAGGGCAGCAGCGTCGCTCCCGCCACCCCCATCAGCACGCGCAGGCCGATCAGGATCTCCGGGCTGGGCGCGAAAGCCGCTGCCGCCGAGGCGATACCGAAGACGGTGGCACCGGTCAGCAGCAGGCGCAGCCTGCCGTACCGGTCGCCGAGCGCGCCGAACGCGATCAGCAGCGCGCCGACGGCGAAGCCGTAGCTGTCCAGGATCCACAGGGATTGGTCGGCGGTGGGGGTGAGCGCGGCGGTGATCGCGGGCATGGCCAGGAACAGCACCGAGCCGTCCATGGCGACCAGCAGGACGGGGCCCAGGATCACCAGCAGGCCCAGCCAGGCCCGCAGTGGGGCTGTGTCGGTTCGAGTCATGACCTCGAATCTGCGGCGCCACGCGCCCGGCAACCAGACCCGCTCATGGGTACACCTCGCCGGGATACCCACGGACCCGCCGCGCTGCCTACGCTGGGACGGTATGGAACTGGAAAGCCTCGGCGCGTTCCTCAAGACCCGCCGCGACCGGATCACCCCCGACCGCATCGGGCTGCGGACCTACGGCGCCACCCGCCGGGTGCCCGGGCTGCGCCGCGAGGAACTGGCCCAGCTGGCCGGCGTGAGCGCGGGGTATTACACGCGGCTGGAACAGGACCAGGCGGGCACCGCGTCACCGCAGGTCGTCGCGGCCATCGCCCGGGTACTCCAACTCGACGCGGCGGAGACGACGCACCTGCACAATCTGGCCGGACGACCCGCCGCGCCCCGCCTGACCCGCTCCGAACCCGAACGCCCGCATCCACGCGTGCTCACCCTGCTCGACGCGCTCGGCGAGACCATGCCCGCGATCGTGCTCGGCAGACGCGGTGACGTGCTGGCCTGGAACCGCACCGGGCACGCGCTGTTCGCCGAACACCTGGACTTCGCCGCACCCGCCGACCCGGCCCTGCGGCCCTCGATCCCGCGCATGTTCTTCCTCGACCCGCTCACCCGCGACCTGCATCGCAACTGGGCCGAACTGGCCCGCGTCCACGTCGCCTATCTGCGCCTCACCGCGGGCCGCTATCCGACCGACGCGCACCTGGCCGAACTGATCGGCGAACTCGCCATGCGCAGTGCGGAATTCGCGACGCTGTGGGCCGAGGGCGAGGTGGCCGACTGCACCGTCGGTGCGATGCGGCTGCATCATCCGACCGTCGGCGGCGTCGACGTCGACTATCAGGTGTGGCTCCAACCGGACAGCCCCGATCATCGGCTCGAGGTCTACACCCCGCACGACGCCCGCTCGGCCGACGCACTGCGGCTGCTCGGCGGAGCGACGCCCGAGACGACGGACACACGGGGCCACGTGGCCGCCGAGTAGTCGGTCGTCACCGGCACCGGGTGCGCGCGAAGTCGTCCGACCGCGCGCGGCAGGCACCGGTGGCGCCGCATCCGTGGACGCGACGCCACCGGTGTCTTTCATCCGCCGGCGATGATCGACGCCGCGACGCCGGGCGGAACCGGCGCGTAGGAGTCGAACACCATGGCGTAGGTGGCCCGGCCCCGGGTCTTCGACCGGAGATCGCCGATGTAGCCGAACATCTCCTGGAGCGGGGTCAGGGCCCGCACGACGCGCGCGCCCGCCCGCTCGGTGAGCTCGGTGACTCGCCCGCGCCGGGCGTTCAGGTCACCGATCACCTCACCGAGGTACTCCTCCGGGGTGACGACCTCCACGGCCATCACCGGTTCGAGCAGCACCGGTTTCGCCAGCGCGACCGCGGCTCGCACCGCCGCCGCACCGGCCAGCCGGAAGGCGAGGTCCGACGAATCCTGCACGTGGGCTGCGCCGTCGAGCAGCGTCACCCGCACGTTCACCAGGGGGAACCCGGCGAGCGCGCCGACCCGCAGCGCGTCCTGCGCGCCCGCGTCGACCGCGGGGAGATACTCCCGCGGCACACGCCCGCCGCTCACCCGGCTCTCGAACTCGTAGACCGCGCCGTCCTCGGCCACGTGCGGATGCACCGCGATCACCACCTTGGCGAACTGCCCGTGCCCACCCACCTGCTTGCGGTGGGTGTACTCGAACCGCTCGACCGCGGCGGTGACGGTTTCGCGATACGCCACCCGCGGCGCGCCGATCTCGGCCTCGACCCGGAACTCCCGCTTCATGCGGTCGACCAGGATCTCCAGGTGCAGCTCGCCCATCCCGCCGAGGACCGTCTGACCGGTCTCCGCGTCGACGTGCACCGTGAACGTGGGATCCTCCTCGGCCAGGCGCGCCAGGGCGGTGCCCAGCTTGTCCTGATCCGCGCGAGTCCGCGGTTCGACGGAGACCGAGAGGACGGGCTCGGGGAAGAACATCGACTCCAGCACGATCGGGGCGTTCCGATCGCACAGGGTGTCGCCGGTGCTCGTCTCCTTCAGCCCGATCACCGCGCAGATCTGTCCGGCGTGGACCCGATCGACCGCGATCTCGGTGCTCGACTGCATCTGGAACAGCTTGCCCAGGCGCTCCTTTCGTCCGTTGGCGGAATTCAGCACGGCCGCACCGGGTTCCACCCGACCCGCGTACACCCGCAGGTATACGAGCTTGCCGAAGAACGGGTGCAGCGCGACCTTGAACGCCAGCGCCGCGAACGGCTCGGCGAGCTCGGGCGCGCGCTCGATGTTCTCGCCCTCGGGCGAGAAGCCGTGCACCGCAGCCACATCCAGCGGCGACGGCAGGTAGTCGACGACGGCGTCCAGCAGCGGTTGCACCCCGATGTTGGCCAGCGCCGAGCCGCACAGCACCGGGTAGGCGCGCGCGTCGATCGTCATCGTGCGGATGGCCGCCTTCAGCAGGTCGACGGGGATCGGCCTGCCGGACAGGTAGCGCTCCAGCACTGCCTCGTCGGCATCGGAGACCGTGGCGATCAGCGCCTCGCGGTACTGCTCGGCCTCGGTCCGCAACTCGTCCGGGATCGCGACGACCTCGAAGCGCGCACCGTGGCCGGTGTCGCCACGCCACACCTTCGCGGTCATCTCGACCAGGTCGACGATGCCCTCGAAGTCGCGTTCGGCACCGATGGGCAGCTGGATCACCAACGGCCGCACCCCGAGCCGCTGGGCGATGGTCCGCACGGTGAACCCGAAATCGGCACCGAGCTTGTCCATCTTGTTCACGAAGCAGATCCGCGGCACGCCGTATCGGTCGGCCTGTCGCCACACTTGCTCGGACTGCGGTTCGACCCCCTCCTTGGCGTCGAACACCGCCACCGCGCCGTCGAGTACCCGCAGCGACCGCTCGACCTCGACGGTGAAGTCGACGTGGCCGGGCGTGTCGATGATGGTGATCTCGTGGTCGCGCCACGCGCAGGTCGTCGCGGCGGCGGCGATGGTGATGCCGTGCTCGCGCTCCTGGATCATCCGGTCCATGGCGGCGGTGCCGTCGTGCACCTCACCGAGGACGCGGGTGACGCCGGTGTAGAACAGGATTCGTTCGGTGGTGGTGGTCTTGCCCGCGTCGATGTGGGCGGCGATGCCGATATTGCGCAGGCGGGCGAGGTCGGTGCGTGGTCTGGTCATGGGAATCCCCCAGCTGGTCGCGTCGATGGATCGACGCTCGCCGGTAGGGCGTTCCGGTGACGGCACGGGCGTCGGATCACGCGGCGCCACACCGGCGCCCGAGGACCCGATGCGAGCTAGAACCGCGACTGCGGACGTGCTGTAACCATGCGACCAGTTCTACGCGCTCGCCCGCCGCGCTGTCGACGGGTTTTCCGCGCGACCTCAGAAACCGGCGCGTTCCACGTACTTCAGCGCCGACTCCTTGTCCTTGAAGCCCGACATGACCGAGTACAGCTTGGTGGTGGTGTCGAACGTCTCGACGGTGGCGCCGCCGCCCGGGATCGAGGTGTCGACCCGGATCTTCTTCTCGCCCTTGTCGATCAGCCAGTCCGGGTGCTGGGAGTTCCAGATCCGCAGCAGGCGATCGGGATCGGTGTCGATCCAGGAGATCGGGTAGCGGTCGATGTCGATCGTCTTGAGCAGGCCCACGGTCAGCGCGTCCTTGGCGGGCACGGTGCCGACCACCCGCACCTTGTAGGTGTCGGAGCCGACCGGCTCCTTCTCGGTGATCTTGTTCGCGGCGACGACCTTGCGCAGCGGCGCGGGCATGGCGTCGAGCACCGCCTGCGCGTTCGCCGAAACCGTCTGCGCGGCGGCCTTGCTCGGGGACGTCGTGGTCTTGCCGGTGCTGGTGGCCGGCGCGGCGGCGGCCGGGGACGGCGCGGCCTGGGCGGTCGAGGTCACGGCGGCCACCGTGCCCTTGTCGTCGTCCCCGCCGGCGACCGCGATGAGGCCGATCACGACGGCGCCCACCAGGACGACCGCGGCGCCGGCCAGGACCAGCGGGTTCTTCCAGAACGGATCGGGGCGCGGCGGTTGCGGTTGCCCCCAGCCCTGCTGGTAGGCCTGCTCCGGCGACGGGAACGGCTGGGCGGCATAGCGTGGGTCCGGCTGACCGCCGTACTGCGGTGGCGCGCCGTAGGACTGTCCCTGATTCGGCGCCCAGCCAGGGCCCTGCTGCGGTGGATACGTCATGATTCCCCTCCCGAGACGAACAGGGCTCTCTCCCGCCCCCGCAGCGAGAGTACTGGGCCGGGCCACCGGATTCGAACCGAGCCGCCGGGCATAAATACCCCGGCCACGCCGTTCGTCACAGCGAGGGGACATCGCGGGTTCGCCGCTGCCCCCGATCAGCGATCCGCCCACGCAGAGGAGTCCCCCGATGACAGCGGAATTCGACCCGCACGATCTGCTCGCGGCCGCCAGGCTCGGCGTGCTCGCCACCATCAAGGCCGATGGCCGTCCCCAGCTGTCCCCGGTCACCCCCTATTACGACCGCGCGGCGGGCCGCATCTACGTCTCCATGACCGAGGGCCGCGCCAAGACCGTCAACCTGCGCCGCGACCCGCGCGCCGCCCTCGAGGTCACCGCTCCCGACGGCTGGTCCTGGGCCACCGCCGAGGGCACCGTCACCCTCACCGGCCCCGGCACCGACCCGAACGGCCCCGAGGTCGAAGCCCTCGTGGACTACTACCGCGCCGCCGCGGGCGAACACCCCGACTGGACCGAATACCGCGACGTCATGGTCGCCGACCGCCGCGTCCTCATGACCCTGGCCGTCGACCACGTCTACGGCGCCAAGATCCGCTGACGCGGTAACCCGCTCGGCGCCAACGAGTCTCAGAGCTTTGCCAGGCGGGCTCGGTACCGTGGGCCGCACGTGCCCGCCCTTCACAGACAGGAGAAGCCGTTGCGGCGGCCCGGTCACGCTGCGTATCGCGGGTGTCGACCACGCGGGCCACGCGGTCACCCACCGCGACGGTGGCCGGGTCACCGTGCGGGTCCGGCTCCTGGCTCCGGCCTGAGCTCGCGCGTCAGTCTTCCGGGGCGTCGAGGAACGCGGTGACCTCGGGCGCGAACCGTGGGTGCTTGATCGCCCCGAGGTGGGTGGTGTCCGGGTAGAGCACCAGGCGGGCGCCGGGGATGCCCTCGGCGGTGTGCCGGAAGGTGTCGACGGAGTAGAACTCGTCGCGGTCACCGCCGATCACCAGGGTCGGTGCGGTGATGGCGGCGAGTTCGCCGTCGACGTCGAAGGCGTCCTCGGCGCGCACGAACGCGAGGGTGTCGGCGGGATTCTTCGGTCGCACCAGCGGGTCGGCGAGCCAGGCGAAAGCGCTCACCAGCCGGCGCTTGACCGGCGACTCGATCCCCTGGGTGGCCAGGTGGTGCAGCGATCGCCTGCCCGCGGCGGCGGCCGTCGCGTACTGCATCTGCGATGCCCGCGCCTCGTCCTCGAGCCGATACCCCGACGACGCGATCACCAGCCGCCGCACCGCCGACGGATGATCCGCGGCGAGCTGCAAGGCCAGCGACCCACCCGAGGAGATACCCAGCACGTCCACCGGCCCGCCGAACTCGGCCGCCAGTCCCTCCGCGTGCTCCCGCGCGATATCGGCCATGGTCGTCCCCACCGCCATCCCCGGCGCCCGGTTCACCGCGTACACCCGGAAGTGCCGCGCCAACGGCGCCAGCGTCTTCACCTCCGACTTCCGGATCCACCCCGTCGGATTCGCGTGATCGGGCATGAACCATCGCAGGAACACCAGCGGCCGCCCCGCCCCGAACGCCAGATACGGCATCCCGTGCTCGAGCACACCCTCAGTGACCTCGAACCCCTGCACTTCAGCCACGCGCCACCCTCCGATCCGGACCAGCAATTGCCCTGGACGCTACCGACCCCGGCGGCGCGACACGATGACCCCCGAGGTCACGGCCGCGCCGGAAAACGCCGAACGGCGCCGCTCCCCGGGGGGAGCGACGCCGTTGCGGTGTCAGTGATTCAGGAAATCACTTGATGATCTTGGTGACGCGACCGGCACCGACGGTGCGGCCACCCTCACGGATCGCGAAACGCAGGCCCTCGTCCATGGCGACCGGCTGGATCAGCTTGACGGACATCTCGGTGTTGTCACCGGGCATGACCATCTCGGTGCCCTCGGGCAGGGTCACAACGCCCGTCACGTCAGTCGTACGGAAGTAGAACTGCGGACGGTAGTTGTTGAAGAACGGGGTGTGGCGGCCGCCCTCGTCCTTCGACAGGATGTACGCCTGGCCCTCGAACTCGGTGTGCGGGGTGGTGGTGCCCGGCTTCACGACAACCTGGCCGCGCTCCACGTCCTCGCGCTTGATGCCACGAACCAGCAGACCGACGTTGTCGCCCGCCTGGCCCTGGTCGAGCAGCTTGCGGAACATCTCGATACCGGTGACCGTGGTCTTGGTCTTCTCCGGACGGATGCCGACGATCTCGACTTCCTCGTTCACGTTCACGATGCCGCGCTCGACGCGACCGGTGACGACGGTGCCACGACCGGTGATCGTGAAGACGTCCTCGACCGGCATCAGGAAGGGGAGCTCGGTCTCACGGACCGGGTCCGGGATCGACTCGTCGACGGCAGCCATCAGCTCGAGGACCGAGTCGGCCCACTTCTGATCGCCCTCGAGGGCCTTCAGACCGGAGACACGCACGACCGGCGCGTCCTCGTCGAACTCCTGCGAGGCCAGCAGCTCGCGGACCTCCATCTCGACGAGCTCGAGGATCTCCTCGTCGTCGACCATGTCCGACTTGTTCAGCGCGACCAGGATGTAGGGCACGCCGACCTGGCGGGCGAGCAGCACGTGCTCGCGGGTCTGCGGCATCGGGCCGTCGGTGGCGGCGACCACGAGGATGGCGCCGTCCATCTGGGCCGCACCGGTGATCATGTTCTTGATGTAGTCGGCGTGACCCGGGGCGTCGACGTGCGCGTAGTGGCGCTTCTCCGTCTGGTACTCGACGTGGGAGATGTTGATCGTGATACCACGAGCCTTCTCCTCCGGCGCCTTGTCGATCTGATCGAACGCGAACGCGGCGTTCAGATCCGGGTACTTGTCAGCCAGCACCTTGGTGATCGCGGCAGTCAGCGTGGTCTTGCCGTGGTCGACGTGACCAATGGTGCCGATGTTGACGTGGGGCTTCGTCCGCTCGAACTTCGCCTTCGCCACTGTTGTCCTCCTGGACTAGTTAGTGCGTGCTTTTTTGCAGCAGTGCGGTTATTAAAGGGGGTCGTGCTGACGCCCGGTTGCCGGGGCCAAGCGTACTTGGCCCCGGCAAGCGAATTACTCGCCGGTCGCCTTGGCGATGATCTCCTTGGACACGTTGGCCGGAACCTCCGCGTACTGGGCGAACACCATGGAGTAGTTCGCGCGACCCTGGGTCTTCGACCGCAGGTCACCGATGTAGCCGAACATCTCCGAGAGCGGAACCAGCGCCTTGACGACACGGGCACCACTGCGTTCCTCCATGGCCTGGATCTGGCCACGGCGGGAGTTGAGGTCGCCGATCACGTCGCCCATGTAATCCTCGGGCGTGATGACCTCGACCGCCATGAGCGGCTCGAGGATCACCGGACCGGCCTTACGGGCCGCTTCCTTGAGGGCCTGCGAGCCCGCGATCTTGAACGCCATTTCCGACGAGTCGACGTCGTGGTAGGCGCCGTCGAGCAGGGTGACCTTCAGGTTCACCAGCGGGTAGCCGGCGAGCACGCCGTACTGCATGGCGTCCTGGGCACCCGCGTCGACCGACGGGATGTACTCACGGGGCACGCGACCACCGGAGACCTTGTTCTCGAACTCGTAGTGCGCGCCGTCCTCGCCGACGAAGGGCTCGACCGCGATGATGACCTTCGCGAACTGGCCGGAGCCACCCGTCTGCTTCTTGTGCGTGAACTCGAGCTTCTCGACGGCCTTGGTGATCGTCTCACGGTAGGCCACCTGCGGCTTACCGACGTTCGCCTCGACCTTGAACTCGCGCTTCATGCGGTCGACGAGGATGTCGAGGTGGAGCTCGCCCATGCCGCCGATGACGGTCTGGCCGGTCTCGGCATCCAGCTTGACCGAGAACGTCGGGTCTTCGCGCGCCAGCTTCTGGATCGCGGTGCCGAGCTTCTCCTGGTCGGACTTGGTCTTGGGCTCGATCGAGACCTCGATGACCGGGTCCGGGAACGTCATCGACTCGAGGACGACCTGATTCTGCGGGTCCGAGAGGGTGTCACCGGTGGTGGTGTCCTTCAGACCGATCACGGCGTAGATGTGACCGGCCGAGGCCGTGGTGACCGGGTTCTCCTTGTTGGAGTGCATCTGGAACAGCTTGCCCAGGCGCTCCTTCTTGCCCTTGGTCGAGTTGACGACCTGCGAGCCGGAGTCGACCTTGCCCGAGTACACGCGGACGTAGGTGAGCTCACCGAAGAACGGGTGCACCGCGATCTTGAACGCCAGCGCCGCGAACGGCTCGTCGACGTTCGGCTTGCGGGTGACGAGCTCCTCTTCCTTGCCGGGCACGTGGCCGGTGGTGGCCTCGACGTCCAGCGGGGAGGGCAGGTAGTCGATGACCGCGTCGAGCATGGGCTGCACGCCCTTGTTCTTGAACGCGGAACCGCACAGCACCGGGTACAGCTCGGAGTTGACCGTCATCTTGCGGATGGCGCCCTTGATCTCCTCGATCGAGAGCTCCTCACCGCCGAAGAACTTCTCCAGCAGCGCCTCGTCGGACTCCGCGACGGTCTCCAGCAGTTCCTGGCGGTACTGCTCGGCCTTGTCCTTCAGATCGGCCGGGATCTCGATGACCTCGTACTCTTCACCGAGCTTGGTCTCGCCCTTCCAGACCTTGGCGTTGTTCTCGACCAGGTCGACGATGCCCTCGAAGTCGTTCTCGGCACCGATCGGAAGCTGGATCACCAGCGGCTTGGCGCCGAGGCGGTCCTTGATGGTCTGCACGGTGAAGTAGAAGTCCGCACCGAGCTTGTCCATCTTGTTGACGAAGCAGATACGCGGCACGTCGTACTTGTCGGCCTGACGCCACACCTGCTCGGACTGCGGCTCGACACCCTCTTTGCCGTCGAACACGGCGACAGCACCATCGAGCACGCGCAGCGAACGCTCCACCTCGACGGTGAAGTCGACGTGCCCGGGGGTGTCGATGATGTTGATCTGGTTGTCTTTCCAGAAACAGGTGGTAGCGGCGGAGGTGATGGTGATACCACGCTCCTGCTCCTGCTCCATCCAGTCCATCGTGGCGGCGCCGTCGTGGACCTCACCGATCTTGTACGTGATACCGGTGTAGAAGAGGATGCGTTCGGTAGTGGTGGTCTTGCCCGCATCGATGTGGGCCATGATGCCGATGTTGCGGACCTTGTTCAGGTCGGTGAGCACGTCCTGTGCCACGGAAATCTTCCCCGCTCGTTAGCTAGTTGGGATTCTCGGGAACGACCCTGGTTCGGGTCGTCACAATGTCAACGCCGGGGGCGGCACCGAAGTGCCGCGTCCCGACTGAAAGCCTTCCGGCGCCGACACTAGCGACGGGCCGGGCGGCAATCACCAGCGGTAGTGCGCGAAGGCCCGGTTCGACTCGGCCATCTTGTGGGTGTCCTCGCGACGCTTCACCGAAGCGCCGAGGCCGTTGCTGGCGTCGAGGAGCTCGTTGGCGAGACGCTCGACCATGGTCTTCTCGCGACGGGCGCGGGAGTAGCTGACCAGCCAGCGCAGCGCGAGGGTGTTGGCGCGGCCCGGACGGACCTCGACCGGCACCTGGTAGGTGGCGCCACCGACACGACGGGGCTTCACCTCGAGGGCGGGCTTGACGTTGTCCAGCGCGCGCTTGAGGGTGACGACCGGATCGGTGCCGGTCTTCTCGCGCGCCTGCTCCAGGGCACCGTAGACGATGCGCTCGGCGGTGGACTTCTTACCGTCCAGCAGGATCTTGTTGACCAGCTGAGTGACCAGCGGCGACCCGTAGACCGGGTCGTTGATCAGCGGACGCTTGGGTGCGGGGCCCTTGCGTGGCATATCAGCTCTTCTCCTTCTTGGCGCCGTAGCGGCTGCGGGCCTGCTTGCGGTTCTTCACACCCTGGGTGTCGAGCGAGCCACGGATGATCTTGTAGCGGACACCGGGGAGGTCCTTCACACGACCGCCGCGCACGAGCACCATCGAGTGCTCCTGCAGGTTGTGGCCTTCACCGGGGATGTACGCCGTGACCTCGACTGCGCTGGTCAGGCGAACACGCGCGACCTTACGGAGCGCGGAGTTCGGCTTCTTGGGGGTGGTGGTGTACACGCGAGTGCACACGCCACGACGCTGCGGGCTCCCCTTCAGGGCCGCAGTCTTGGTCTTGGAGACCTTGTCGCGGCGACCCTTGCGGACCAGCTGGTTGATGGTTGGCATAGACCGGCTTTCCTTATTGGTAATTGCGGCTTGTTTTGCGGTGGGCAGAACATATGTCTTCAGTTCATCGAGCTTTCACTCGCACGTCCGACCGTGTTTCCGTTGACCCGCGGTCGGGCGTGTCGCGCGCAGCTCAGGGCCCTTTTTCTGGGCACGCTGGAACGTTCCGGCCGCTTTCGCTGGCCTACGTTCACGCACGAACTTGCCCGTAGCAATCCGGGCACAGGGATCCACGATACCCGCGTGCCCGAAACGGGGTCAAAGCGGGGGCCGGGCCAGGGGCTCTACCGGGCCCGATTCAGGGTCAGTTCGACGAGCTTGGCCGCCACCGGGCACGGGTCCGGGTGCGCCGAGCCCGCCCGGTAGTTGATCCACCACCCGACGATGCCCGCGTCGGCGGCCTTGGCGCTCACCCCGCACGAGTCGGGATCGCCCGGCCTGCGGATCTGGACGGCCGAGGCGCCCTGGATCGTGGTGATCGACGACTCGTAGCCGAGTTTCTGATAGGTCTGCCGTTCCACGTTGAGGGAGCCGTGCTCGAACCAGTTCAACGTCAGCTTCGCGTTACCGCCGGGAGCGCCTTGCACATCCCACATGCACACCGCGCCGACGAACGAGCCGCGGAAACTCGCGTCGCCCCCGACCGCCTCGGCCATCTGCCCCTCGGTCAGCACTTCGCATTCCCGGAGCAGCTTGTCGAAATCCATGTTCACCACGCCCTCGTTGCCGCCGCCCTCGCCGACCGCGGCCGGCGATCCCGGCACGGTGCGGCCACAGCCCGCGGCGGTGCTACCCACCGCGACCAGCGCGAGCACGATCGCCGCCACGCGCGTCCTCGCCCGCGTCACTGCATCCGCCCCAGGGTCAGTTCCGCGAGTTGCCTGGCCGCGTCACACGGGCCACGGCCCGGCGCGGTGTACCCGAAGGTGGACCACTCGAAGAAGTCGTCGCCGAGACCGATGGCGAAGTCGCAGGTGGTGGTGCCGTAGCTGGTGCCGTGAGATTGAAATCCGGTACGGCCCTGCAGCGTTACCGTCTCGGTGACGCGGTCCTTCGATTGCACCCACGCCCGCTCTCGATCGATCGGGCTGCCGCGATAGGAGGCGAAGGTCACCACCGCGGAGTCCAGGCCCGCCGACTGCCAGTTGCAACCGACCGAGTTCCGGAACACCGCCGAGACCTGCGACAGCCTGGCGATGGAGCGCACCTCGTCGTCGTTGACATGCCCGCACTCCCCGACGAACGGCCCCAGCGCGGCGACCTTCTGCGGCGTCCGCGCGGGCCCCGACGAGTCGTCGGAGTCGCCCGATCCGCAGCCGACGAGTGCCACGCACGCCAGCCCGATCGCCACCGCAGGTTTGAACCGCATAGCCGAAACTCTACCCAGTGCGCCGGAGTCGGGCCGTAACCGACAGTGCGGGGTCGCACCCGCCCCACCACCCCGCCGGGGCGACACCGTCAGCTCGTCGCGTACCTCCTTGCCGCGGTGCAGGTCCTGCGTTAGCCTGAACCGGCAGGGGGATTCGAAAGAGCTTTTCGGCGAACAACTTTCGCCAGAATTCCGCTGCTTGTTCCGGGGGGGACCATTCAGGTGGTTCTGTTTCGGATGCGCACCGCGTGGCCTGCGAGGATTCGTCGGCCGCGCACATCGAAACAAGGGGGAATTTCACATGAAGAAGAACATCGGGCGAATTGTCGTCGCCGCCACTCTCGCCGGTCTGGCCTTGACGTCGATCGGCATCAGCACCGCTTCCGCCGTCGGCGGCGTTCGCGGTATCTACGACACCCATGGCGAATGCCTGCGCGAGGGGCGGGCGAAGTACATGGACGGCCGCAACGACGCCTTCTTCTGCAAGCAGCTTCCGGACGGGCGTTTCGCGCTGCTCGCGCCGTCTTCGCCGTAGTTCCCGCCGAGTCGGCACAGCAGGGGCCCGCAGGCACTCACAGGTTGCCGCGGGCCTCCTGTTCGCGTTCGATGGCCTGGAAGAGGGCTTTGAAGTTGCCCTTTCCGAAGCCGAGTGAGCCGTGGCGCTCGATGAGCTCGAAGAAGACGGTGGGGCGGTCGGCGATCGGGCGGGTGAAGATCTGCAGCAGGTAGCCGTCCTCGTCGCGGTCGACCAGGATGCCGCGGCGCTGCAACTCCCCCACCGGAACTCGCACGTGGCCGATGCGGGCGCGCAGTTCCGGATCCTCGTAGTAGGTGTCGGGGGTCGGCAGGAATTCCACGCCCTCGGCGCGCAGGGCGTCGACGGTGGCGAGGATGTCGCCGGTGGCCAGCGCGATGTGCTGGACACCCGGTCCGCGATAGAACTCGAGGTACTCGTCGATCTGGGAACGCTTGCGGCCCACCGCCGGTTCGTTCAGCGGGAACTTGACCCGGTGGTTGCCGTTGGCCACCACCTTGCTCATCAGCGCCGAGTACTCGGTGGCGATGTCGTCGCCGACGAATTCGGCCATGTTCGTGAAACCCATGACGCCCCGGTAGAACTCGACCCAGCGGTCCATCATGCCGAGCTCGACATTGCCGACGACGTGGTCGATGGCCTGGAACAACCGGGCGTCGCGGCGCCGGTGCGTCGAGGTGCGGGTGACATAGCCGGGCAGATACGGCCCGTAATAGCCGGACCGGTCGACCAGGGTGTGCCTGGTCTCGCCGTAGGTGGCCAGGGCCGCCGAACGCACGGTGCCGAATTCGTCGCTCGCGTCGTGCGGCTCGACCAGGATCCGGGCGCCGTGCTCACGCGCCCAGGCGATGCAGCGGTCCACGTCGGGCACCTCGAGCGCGATGTCGACGATGCCGTCACCGTGCCGGTCGTGATGGGCCACCAGCGGGCTGTCCGGATCCACCGCGCCCTGCACCACGAACCGCGCGCCGCCGCTGCGCAGCACGAACGCCTTGTGGTCGCGGTTGCCGGTCTCCGGCCCCGAATAGGCCTCCAGCCGCATCCCGAACGCCGACTGCAGGAAGTGCGCGCTCTGGGTCGCGTTGCCCACCACCCAGACCAGCGCGTCCCACCCGATCACCGGAAACGGATCGACACTGTCGTCGTGCTCGATCAGCCCGACGAGCTGCTGCTCAATGGTCATGACCTAGGAAATCCCGCAGCGGCCCACCTGGGCAACTACATCACCGAACGGTGGACAGGCTGACACGAGAAGCTACCTGCACGGCCTCGATGGTGGACAATTTGAATAGCACCCGACCGCGAGCGCACGGAGGTCTCTCGATGCGGACGCCAGCGAAACTGGACGAACTCGATCTCGCGATCCTCGCCGCGATGCACCAGTTCCAGAAGGCCGGAATCCTGGAGCTGTCGCGGCGCACGAAGGTGGCGCGGGCGACGGTGCAGGCGCGGATCAACCGGATGGAGGAATCCGGGGTGATCGCCTCCTACGACCCCCAGATCGACGTCACCGCGGCCGGCTTCGACGTGCAGGCCTTCGTGACGCTGGAGATCGCGCAGGGCGCGCTGGACACGGTCAGCGCCGAGCTCGCGGCGATTCCCGGCGTGCTCGAGGCCTATGCCACCACCGGCTCCGGCGACGTGCTGTGCCGCATCGGCGCCGACTCACACGCCGGACTCCAGGCGGTCCTGCTCAGCATCGATCGGACCGGGTCGGTGGTGCGCTCGCACAGCGTGATCGTGCTGTCCACGGTGATCGCCCGGCGCACCATGCCGCTGCTGCACACCCTGACTCCCACCGGCACCGCTAAGGCCCCCGCCTACCGCGACCAGCGCTGAGGCGGTCACGGCCGCACGTCGGCGCCGGGGGCCAGGATCTCCACCGCGGGCGTGGACTCGGGTTCGAGGAAGGCGAGCAGGGCGGCGGCCTCCGATTCGACCTGGGCCGCTTCGGCTGTGGTCCAGGCGCGCAGCGGGCTGACGCGCAGGCGGGCGGTGCCGGATTTGACGAAGACCTTGTAGAGGCCGGCGAGATAGCCGTCGACGAGGACGGGCGAGACCGCGGACGCGAAGGTGCGCAGCGGGGGCGCGGAGGAATCGCCGATGACCCGGCTGCGGTCCTGATGCGAGAGCAGCAGGTTGTCGTACCAGCCGAGCAGCCGCACCGGCGCGGGCAGTTCCGGGTCGGCCAGCGGCAGGTCGGCGGCGTCGTAGAGGGTGCGGCCGCGCTCGTCGGTGTAGGTGCGGACGCGGTCGCCGAGGTCGGCCACGGCCTGCTTCATCGCGGGCAGTTTCGACCAGACCTGCATGTCCATGGTGCTCGCCGGCCCGAACGCGCGCAGGTAGCGCAGGATGAGTTCGGCCACCGGGTAGCCGGGGTCGAGCGGCAGGCCGAGCCACGGTTGCACCCGCGACCACACCGGCTTGCTGTTGTCGCGCCACCGGCCGCGCGGCGGCGTCTGCAGGACGGGCAGTTGATAGAGCCAGGTCTGCACGATGGCGCCGGGATCGCGGTCGGGATAGATCCGGGCCGCCGCGACGCGCAGGTCGGCAGCCGATACCGGCTCCTCGCCCAGGACCTCCTCGCCGTGCGCGCGCACCTCCTCGGGGTCGAGCCCGACCGTCGCGCCGTAGTTGAAGCCCTTGCGGAACGGCACCTTCTCCAGCTCCGGCTGGATGTGCGGGGCGATCCGGACCGCGTCGGGCGGGGTGACCAGGTGGATGGTGCCGCGCATCAGCGTGATGCGGACCAGCGAGCGATCCTCGAGGCCCGTCGACACCGTCGCCGGGTCGAAGCCGGCGATGCGGCTCCACAATCCGATGAACGGCGGCGGGACGTCCTGGGCCTGGAGGCCGACGAGGTGGTCGCACATCCGCGGAACCGTCAGCGCCGAACGCTCCAGCAGGTGCTGGCGGGCCAGCAGGGTGCGGTTGAGCACCCGATTCGACAGCTGCATGGCACTCCTTCGACGGCCGGTGTCGCGCCGACGATACCGGCGCGCACCGACACCGGCGCGGCTCAGCGCAGCTGGACGACGACCTTGCCGGTGGCGGTCCGGTTGTCCAGGGCGGCAACGGCTTCGGCGGTCCGCTCCAGCGGGTACAGCACCGGTTCGGGCGCGGGGATGGCGCCCGAGGCCAGCAGCGGCTCGACCTCGGCCCACTGCTCGGCCAGGTAGGTCGGGTGGCTCATCACCCATTCGCCCCACGCGGCACCGACGACCTCGACGTTCTTGAGCAGCAGCCGGTTCACCTTCACGGTGGGGATCTCGCCCGCGGTGAAGCCGACCACCAGCAGCCTGCCGCCGCCCGCCAGCGCGCGGACGCTGTCGGTGAAGCGGTCGCCGCCCACCGGGTCGAGCACGATGTCGACGCCGCGGCCCTCGGTGAGTTCCTTCACCGCGGCCAGCCAGCCCTCGGTCAGCACCACGTCGGTGGCGCCGTTGGCCTTGGCCACCTGGGCCTTCTCGTCGGTGCTCACCACCGCGATCACCCGGCCCGCGCCGAGCGCCTTGGCCATGCGCAGGGTGGAGGTGCCGATGCCGCCCGCCGCGCCGTGGACCAGCACGGTCTCGCCCGCGGCGATCCGGCCGCGCTTGGTCAGGCAGAAGTGCACGGTGAGGTCGTTGAACAGGATGCCGGCGCCCGCCTCGAGCGACACGTTGTCCGGCAGCTTGAACACCGCGTGCTCGGGCGAGACGGCCACCTCGGCCACGCCGTTGCCCAGCATGGTGAGCGCGGCGACGCGGTCACCGGGACGCAGCGCCGAGCCCTCCGGCGCCTCGCGTACCACACCGGCCACCTCGCCGCCGACGACGAAGGGCAGGCCCGGCTTCATCTGGTAGAGACCGCGCGTCATCAGCACGTCGGGGAAGGCGATGCCCGCCGCGTGCACGTCGATCAGGACCCCGCCGGGATAGGCGGCCGGTTCCGGCAGGTCGACGATCTCGATCGCCGACGGTCCGTCCAACGTGCCGACCTGGGCTGCGCGCATTTCGCCGTACCTCTCTGGAGTGACATCTACCCGAGAACATAACCCGGCGAACCGGTCAGCGATGGGCGAACTCGGTGACCTGCTCGCTGGCCAGCACCGACCCGCCCTTGCTGATGGTCAGGCCGGCCGGGGTGAGCTGGTATTGCGTGCCGTCGGTCGGATTGGTCGCGGTGAATCCGCCGCCGCCGGTGGGCACCGGGTCGTCGAGTTCGATCCCGAGGCCGTCGCTGGCGCGCGCGCCCTTGTAGTAGTAGCGGTTGTCGCCGGTGTGACAGATGACGACCCGCGAGCCGGTGGTGCGCGCGATGGTCATCGCGGCGTCGTTGTCGTTGCAGCGCGCGCCGCCGCTGAGGAAGCCCTGGCCGTCGGCGCCCGCGACGCTCGACTGCAGCGGCGGCACCGTGGTCTTCGACGGTGTCGGCACGGTGCGGGTGGTGGTCGGCACGGTCTGGCTGACCGTCTCGATCGCCGGTGGCGGCGGGACGAGGATCTCCCCGGTGGCCTTGGGCGGCTCGGCCGCCTGGTCGCCGCCGCGGTCCAGCATCACCCAGACCGCGCCGCCCACCGCGGCGAGCACGATCAGGGCGCCCAGCGCGCCGACCAGGATCGGGGTCGACGCACTGCGCCGCGGCGGCTGCTGCGGCAGCGGCAGCGGGGCCGACGGATGGGTGTACCCGCCGACGCGGGTCGGCTGCGGGCCGGTGGGCGTCCGGTAGCCCGGCGGCGGTGTCCACGGCGGTGGCGCGCTCGCCGGCACCACCACCTGCGGGCCGGAGACGGTGGGTGGCGGCGGTTGGCCGGGGTCCGGCGTCCGTGGCACCTGGCCGATGACGGTCGCCACCGACAGCTGCGGGCCGGGCGCGGTCCGCGGGGCGGCCCGCTCGGTCTGCACCAGCGCGGTCCTGGCGGCTCGGGCCAGGTCACCTGGGGTGGCGTAGCGCTGTCCTGGCCGCTTGGCCATGCCGCGGTCGACGACGGCGTCGAAGAATTCCAGCGCCGGGTCCACCGCGCTGGGTCGCGGCGGCGGCGCCATCTGATGCGAACCGATCGCGCCCGCCAGGCTGTTCACCGGGTACGGGACCCGGCCGACCAGGCATTCGTAGAGCACGCAGGTCAGCGCGTAGGTGTCGACCGCGGCGGTCAGCGGCGCGTCCTCGAAGCGTTCGGGAGCCATGTAGGCCATCGAGCCGACGGCGCTGCCGGTGCTGGTGAGATGCGGATCGGAGTCGGCGTGCGCGACGCCGAAGTCGACCAGGTAGGCGAACATGCTGCCGGTGATCAGGATGTTGGCCGGCTTGACGTCGCGGTGCACGAGCCCGATCTCGTGCGCCGCGTCGAGCGCGGCGGCGATCTGCTCCACCACCTGGACCGCCTCGCCGGGGGTCAGCCTGCCGTGCCGCTGCAGCCGCTCCTTGAGATCGGTGCCCTTGACCAGGCGCATGTCGATGTAGAGGACACCGTCGACCTCACCCCAGTCGTGCACCGGGATGACGTGCGGTTCCTGCACACTCGCCATCGCCTGCGACTCACGCCGGAAACGCTGCACGTAGACCGGGTCCCGGGCCAGCTCGCGATTGAGCACCTTCACCGCGACAGTCCGGTTCTTGGAGGTGTCGTAGGCCTCGTAGACCTCCCCCATGCCGCCGACTCCGAGAAGTCTGCGCAACTCATAGCGCCCGAACATCGAGCCCGCCATCGCTCCGCCGGCCATTCCAGCAGGCTACCGGGAGCGGATAGCTCTGTCATGTACGACAAGACCGCCGGTGCCCACTGTGTGAGACCCACCTGGTCCCACTTGTCCCGGCTCCGCGTGAGGGTGTGATCTGCGACCCGTAAAGTCGTCTGCAGAACTACGCAAGAAGTCGCGGTACACCTCTGGTTCGCCGCGCAAGGAGCACAAGTGTCACTCGATCAGCCACTGGCCCCGCTTCCCCAGGAGGGCATGGGTTTCGCCGCGGCGTGGCCCGTCCGGGCTGGCGACGTGGATCCGTATCAGCGGCTGCGCTTCGACGCCGTCGCGCGCTACCTGCAGGACATCTCCTGGGACGAGCTCCACCGGACCGAACTGCACCGCACCGACCCCACCTGGATCGTGCGCCGCACGGTCATCGACGTCATCCGGCCGGTCACCTGGCCCGACCAGGTGCATCTGACCCGCTGGTGCTCGAGCATGTCGACCCGCTGGACGAACATGCGCACCAGGATCACCAGCGACGGCGGCGGCCTGATCGAGACCGAGGGGTTCTGGATCAACCTCAGCGAATCCAGCAACCTGCCCGCCCGGATCAGCGACGAGGGCCTGGCCTACCTGGCCCGGTACACCGACGAGCACCGCTTACGCTGGCGGCCGTATCTCACCGATCCGGCCCCGCGCGAGTCCGACACCGATCTGCCGTTCCCGGTGCGCGCCACCGATATCGACCAGTTCAACCACGTCAACCACACCTGCTACTGGCAGGCGGTGGAGCAGTTCCTGGTCGACTACCCCAAGCTCGTCGCCGGGCCGCATCGCGCGGTGATCGAGTACGTGGCGCCGGTGCTGGCCCGTGAGCACATCACCGTGCGCGGCCGGTACGAACCGGGCGACCGGACCGGCCGGCCGGTACTGCGGCTGTGGTTCGTCGTCGGCGGGATCACCACCACCGTCGTCCGGATCATGCCGCTGCCGGAATAGCCCCGGCCCGCCGCGCGGACCGGGGCCTTCGGGCTAGCCCTTGGCCGCTTTGAGCAGGTCGGCGCGGGTGGTGAATTTGACCCGCGGCCTGCCCGCCGCCTTGCCCGCGGTCTTCTCGGCCTGGTCGATGGTCTTCCAGCCCTTGCGGTCGACGAGCTCCGGCTGCCGCTCGGCCAGCAGCGCCTGCAGCGCGGCCCTGCCCTTGCTCGGCGCGGTGAGCTTGCCCGCCATGAAGTCGGCGATCAGCGCCTCCACGGTCTCCTCGGCGTCGACCCGGTTGGAGCCGATCACGCCGCGCGGGCCGCGCTTGATCCAGCCCGAGACGTACACGCCGGGCACCGGCTCGGTCGCCTCGATGACCCGCCCGTGCTCGCTGGGCACGGTGCCGCGCCGCTCGTCGAACGGCAGGCCGGCGATCGGCACACCGCGGTAGCCGATGGAGCGCAGCACCAGGCCGGTGTCCAGCGACTCGGTGCGGTCGGTGGCGGTGGCCACCAGCTGCCCGTTCTCCTCGGTCAGCTCGTTGTGCGCGAACTCGATCGAGGTGGCCTTGCCGTCGCCGTGCACCGCGGTGGGGGTGGTGAGGTAGCGGAAGACGATCCGCTTGTGCGACGGGTCGTGCTGCCCGGTCGAGTACTCCTGCGCGAGGGTGTACTTCAGGCGCAGCGACGGCTCGATGTTCGGGTCGTCGAGCAGGGCCCGGCTGTGCGGGTCCAGTTCCAGGTCGGCCGGGTCGACGACCACGTCGACGCCCTTCAGATGCGTCAGCGACAGGAACTCCGGGGTGCTGTAGGCGGCCTGCAGCGGGCCGCGCCTGCCGAGGATCACCACCTCGCGGATGTTGCTGTTGCGCAGGGCTTCCAGCGCGTGGTCGGCGATGTCGGTCTTGGCCAGCTCGTCGGGGTCGACGGTGAGCACGCGCGCCACGTCGAGGGCGACGTTGCCGTTGCCGACGATCACGGCGCGCTCGCCGGACAGGTCGAACTCGCGGTCGGCGAAGTCGGGGTGGCCGTTGTACCAGGCCACGAACTCGGTGGCCGAGTGGCTGCCGGGCAGGTCCTCGCCGGGCACGCCGAGCTTGCGATCGCTGGAGGCGCCCACCGCGTAGATCACCGCGTGGTGGTGGTCGAGCAGCTCCTGGTGGTCGATGTGGGCGCCCACCTCGACGTTCAGGTAGTACTGCAGGGTGTCGCGGCGGAAGGCCGATTCGAACATGTTCGCGACGTTCTTGGTGCCCGCGTGGTCGGGGGCGACGCCGGCGCGCACCAGACCCCACGGGGTCGGCAGGCGGTCGAACATCTCGACCTCCACGTCGCTGCGGCGCAGCAGTTCGTCGGCGGCGTAGCAGGCCGCCGGGCCCGCCCCGACGATCGCGACGCGCAGGGTGCCCAGGTCCTTGGGCGGGCGCGGCGGCGTGGTCAGCGGGTCGAAGTTCGACTCGAGCGGGTGGCGCTGGAAGTAGGCGGCGTTGATCTCGCGGTACCTGGCCAGCGAGGCGAGCAGGTCGTCCTCGGAGAAGATGGCGTCCACCGGGCACGCGTCGACACAGGCTCCGCAGTCGATGCAGGTGTCGGGGTCGATGTACAGCATCTCCGCCGTGGCGAACTCCGGCTGATCCGGGGTCGGGCGGATGCAGTCGACCGGGCACTCGGTGACGCAGCTGGCGTCGTTGCAACAACGCTGCGTGATGACGTAGGCCATAGTGTGCAGATCCTCGAAATGTGTGGTCGGTGGCTCGAGACGTCGTCCGGAGCGGGCCCGCGGCGGGTGTGCCACGAACACATCTACGGTGACGCAGCTTTCAGTGTGCCTCGAGTGTGACCGCGACCTCACCTGCGGTCGGGATTACGGTGGTCCCATGGCGGCGACCCTGATCCTGATGCGGCACGGAAAATCGGCCTATCCCGACGGCGTCGGTGATCACGCGCGCCCGCTGGCGCCGCGCGGGCAGCGGGAGGCGGCGCTGGCCGGCGACTGGCTGCGCGCGACGATGCCGCCCATCGACGCGGTGCGCTGCTCGACCGCCACCCGGACCAGGCAGACCCTCGCGGCCACCGGCGTCGACGCGCCCGTGGAGTACACCGACGACATCTACGAGGCGAATCCGCACACCCTGATCGAGCTCATCCAGCTCACCGACGACAGCGTCGAGACGCTGCTGATCGTCGGGCATGTGCCGGGGATCCCGTGGACCGCTTGGGAATTGGCTGCCAACCGGGACTCCGATCAAGCCACCGAGCTGAGCCGCAAGTTCCCCACCTCGGCGCTGGCGGTGCTGGAGTTCGACCGGCGGTGGGCACAGCTGGACCCCGGTTCGGGCGAACTCACGTATTTCCACGTGCCGCGCTGACGCGCGACGGCGGCTACTTCAGCAGTTTGCCGCCGACGACGATGCCGACGCCGAGCAGGGCGAGCAGCACGAAGGCGACGAAGCCGTTCGTCAGCCACCACACCACGCCGAGCACCAGTACCACCGGCGCCACCGCGATCGCGGTGATCACGGGGCTCTCCTTGACCGTCTCCCAGGCCGATCGGGCCCTGATCCGGTCGATGTCCTTACCAGCCATGTGATCCACACTACGTTTCTGTCGGTCTCCGGTGCCATGCTGAACGGCATGGATTGGAAAATCGAACTCGTTGCCATCCCGGTCACCGATGTCGATCGGGCCAAGGACTTCTACACCAGTATCGGCTTCAACGCCGATCACGACCACACCCCGAGCCCGGACATCCGCTTCGTCCAGCTCACTCCGCCGGGGTCGGGTTGCTCGATCTGTATCGGCCGCGGGCTCACCGGCGCGGCGCCGGGCAGCGTCGAGGGCATGCAGATGGTGGTGCCGAGCGCTCAGCAGGCTTACGAACAGCTCGTCGCGGCCGGGGTCGAGGCCTCGCCGGTGCAGGACATGGGCTGGGGCCTGTTCACCTTCTTCGCCGATCCCGACGGCAACAAGTGGGCCGTGCAGGAGCTGCCGAAGTACAACTGAATTCGTTCGTCCCGCGAGAATAAGTCTTGCTTGGAGTGCACTCCAGCTGGCTAGCTTCGGTGGGGTTCCACGAGAAGGGACGAACATGATGGATCTGGACGCGGCCCTGCGCACCGACGGCGGGGACGACGAGCGCGAGCGCCCGAAATACTCGATCGGCCAGGTCGCCGACCGTTCGGGGCTCAGCCGCGACACGCTGCGCTGGTACGAGCGCATCGGGCTGATGGGCTACATCGGCCGCGACCACACCGGCAACCGCCGCTTCAGCGATCGCGACCTGGAGTGGCTGGCGCTGATCAGCCGGTTGCGCATGACCGGCATGCCGGTGGCCGACATGATCCGTTACGCCGAGCTGGTGCGGGCCGGGGAACAGACCTACCCGCAGCGCCTGGAGATGTTCCGGCAGACCAGATCCGACGTGCTCGCCAAGATCGCGGAACTACAGCAGACCGTGGCCGTGCTCGACTACAAGATCGGCATCTACGAGGGCCGATCCGGGGCCGAGCAGCCGGCCGCGCTCACCGCGTACACGAGCGAAGGAACCGAAACATGAGCACCACCGCGACACTGCCGACCACCACCCTCGGCACCGACGGCCCGCTGGTCGGCGCGCAGGGTCTGGGCTGCATGGGCATCAGCGAGTTCTACGGCGACTCCGACCTGGCCGAATCGCGGGCCACTCTCGACCACGCCCTCGAACTCGGCGTCACCCTGTTCGACACCGCCGACGTCTACGGCGCGGGGCACAACGAGGAGTTCCTGTCCGACTTCGTCCGCGCCAACCGCGCGAACCTGGTGATCGCGACCAAGTTCGGCATCGTCCGCAAGGCCGACGACCCGGCCTTCCGCGGCTTCGACAACTCCCCCGAGTACATCCGCTCGTCGGTCGAGGCCAGCCTGCGCAGGCTCGGCGTCGACACCATCGACCTGTACTACCTGCACCGGCGCGATCCGCGGGTGCCGATCGAGGACGCCGTCGGCACCCTGGCCGAACTGGTCGCCGCGGGCAAGGTGCGCGCGCTGGGCCTGTCCGAGGTCACCGGCGACGAACTGCGCGCCGCGCACGCGGTGCACCCGATCACGGCGCTGCAGTCGGAGTGGTCGCTGTTCTCCCGCGACGTGGAGCGCACCGCGGTACCCGCCGCCGCCGAGCTGGGGGTGGCGTTCGTGCCGTACTCGCCGCTGGGCCGCGGCTTCCTCACCGGGGCGTTCCGCGCCGCGAACGAGCTGGGCGCGCAGGACTTCCGGCAGCACCAGCCGCGCTTCACCGGCGACAACGCCCGGCACAACGCCGACCTGCTCGCCCCGCTGGCCGAGATCGCCGAGGCGCACGGGATCAGCCAGGCCCAGGTGGCACTGGCCTGGGTGCACGCCCGCGCCGACGTGCACGGCCTCGCGGTGGTGCCGATCCCCGGCACCCGCAAGCGCACCCGGCTGGCCGAGAACGTCGCGGCGGCCACGGTCCGGCTCACCGACGCCGAGCTCGCGACGCTGGAGCCGATCGCCGCGCGGGTGGCGGGCAATCGGTACGCGGACATGAGCTTCACCTCGGCGGGCCGCGAGTAATCCCCGGCGCGCCGCGGTCCGGGCGGACCGCGGCGCGCGGGGCTAGCATCGCGAGGGTGACCGAACGCAACGAACGCGTGTGGATCGACAAGCAGCACCCGGCGATCTTCAAGGCGCTCAGCGCCACCGCCGCCGAGATCAGGGCCGCCGCCGCGGCCGCGGGCATCGACCGCCGATTGATCGAACTGATCAATCTGCGCGTCTCCCAGATCAACGGCTGCCCCTACTGCCTGGACGTGCACGAGCACGCCGGACTCGGCGCGGGCCTGTCCGCGCAGGAGATCGCGGTGTTGCCCGCCTGGCGGCGCGGCGGCACGTACTCGGCCGCCGACCGGGCCGCGCTCGGGCTGGCCGAGGCGGTCACCACGCTGCCCGACGAGGAGCGCACCGACCGGGAATACGAGATCGCCCGCGAGCATTGGTCCGAGGAACAGATTTCGGTGATCATCTGGGTCGCCGTCGCGATCGGCGCGTTCAACCGCGTGTCGATCCTGAGCGCGCACCCGGTGCCGGTGCGGAAGGAGCGCAAGAAGATGACCGAGCAGCCCACCCCCGCAGCACAGCCCAGCACGGGCGAGCCCGAACGCCGGGTCGTGCGCAACGAGGAGAAGAACCGCTACGACGTGTTCTACGACGGCGAGCTGGCCGGCTTCACCGAGTACGTCGAGCGCGACAACGACACCGACTTCGTG